>NZ_CP022743.1 GCF_002257585.1 Mucilaginibacter xinganensis
ATGGAAAAAACTTGTACTACCGTTTGGAATAGCTGCCTTCAAATCATAAAAGACAACATCCCGGCTCAAAGCTTTAAAACTTGGTTTGAGCCGATCAAAGCTTTGCGGATGGAAGGGAGTGTGCTAACGATACAGGTACCAAGTTTGTTTTTTTATGAATGGCTTGAAGAGCACTACGTTGGCCTGCTTCGTAAAACAATTAAAAAACAATTAGGCGACGACGGACGTTTGGAATACAACATAGTGGTAGAACAATCATCATCCAGCAAGCCATATACTACTAATTTGCCCTCAAACGGAAATGGCGCTGAATCTAAAAATCAGTCTATGCCAATACCTATTTCAATCAATAAGGATATAAAAAATCCTTTTGTTATACCGGGATTAAAAAAACTGAATGTCGATCCGCAGTTAAACCGCAATTACACCTTTAATAACTTTGTTGAAGGTGACTGCAACAGGCTTGCCCGTTCGGCAGGTTATGCTGTGGCCGCAAAACCTGGAGGAACTTCATTTAACCCGTTGATGATATATGGTGGTGTTGGCCTGGGTAAAACCCACCTGGCACAGGCCATTGGCAACGAGATTAAAAACTCATTGCCTGACAAACTTGTGCTGTATGTATCTTGTGAGAAATTTACCCAGCAATTTGTTGATGCGTTAAAACACAATAATATAAATGATTTTGTGAATTTTTACCAGGCCATTGATGTATTGATAATGGACGATGTGCACAACTTTGCCGGTAAAGAGAAAACTCAGGATTTCTTTTTTCACATCTTTAACCACCTGCATCAATCAGGCAAACAGGTTATCATTACTTCGGATAAGGCACCAAAAGATCTTGCCGGTTTAGAAGAACGTTTGTTATCAAGGTTCAAATGGGGCCTTTCGGCCGACCTGCAGATTCCTGACCTGGAAACCCGCATGGCTATCCTTAAAAACAAAACCTACCAGGACGGCATTGAATTATCAAACGACGTAATTGAGTACGTTGCCCATAATATTGACAACAATGTACGTGAACTGGAAGGTGCAATGGTATCATTACTTGCGCAGTCCACCCTTAACCGAAAGGAGATCGATTTGAACCTGGCTAAACAAATGTTGAAAAACTTTGTGAAGAACTCTTCAAAAGAGATCTCGATGGAATACATCCAGAACCTGGTTTGCGAGTATTTTGAAGTGCCAATAGAAATGGTTAAATCACAAACCCGCAAACGCGAAATTGTCCAGGCCCGCCAGATCTCTATGTATCTTGCTAAAGCACATACCAAAAGTTCATTAAAATCAATCGGACATTTCTTTGGTGGCCGTGACCACTCAACCGTGATCTATGCCTGCCAGACAGTTGAGGATTTGATTGACACGGATAAGAAATTTAAAGGCTATGTTGCCGACATTCAGAAAAAGCTTAAAATGTCCTAACTGATCTTATAATGATTTATATGAGCCTTGCATGAAAATGCAGGGCTTTTTTATAGTCTCAAATGTCCTGCTGAATCTATTTCGACACCCCTAGGGGACTTTTCCGCATGTATGCTATAGAATTAGAAGGCGGCGGCCTAAACAGGCAGCACGACCTGGAGTTCAAATATATTATTATATTTATTTCATATTTAAATTATCAATCGTCCTAAATAATTAAACATGAGGAAGTTATTATTACTAAATCTACTGCTGTTAATTTCAATTAGCACCTTCGCCCAGCAATCTGCAACAGATGGCGTTAAGCAATCCATCAACACCATGTTTGACGCCATGCGCAAAGGTGATAGTACTTTATTAAAATCTGTTTTTTCAAAAGAAATGGTGTTACAAAGCGTTTCGACCAATAAGGAAGGCAAAGCAGTAATTTCAACAGATAGCGCCAACGATTTTGCGAAAGCCATAGGAACACCGCATACTGCCATTTATGATGAGCGCATTACCTACGGCGACATCAAAATTGACGGCGACCTGGCCAGCGTTTGGGCGCCCTATAAATTTTACCTTGGTGATAAATTCAGCCATTGCGGAGTCGATGTTTTTTCGCTGATGAAAACTGCTGACGGCTGGAAGATAATTTACATTGTTGATACCAGGAGGAAGGATAATTGTATTGAGTAAAAGCCGTTTTTAACTATTATCAATCAACCTGTAAAATCCATCCCGGTAACTATCCCCTACAGGAATAACAGCATCCCCAATAAAGATCCGGCTGCGCTCAACCGAGCCGATGTGCCGTAAGGAAACGATGTAAGATTTATGTACCCTTACAAATTCCGCGGAAGGTAGTTGTTCTTCAATCTTTTTTAATGGCTGGAGGCTCATTACCCTTCCCGCCACGGCATTAATCGACACGTAATTTTGAAGCGCCTCTACATATAAAACATCAACCAGATTTACTTTTTGAATCCGGTGCTCCGTCTTAACAAATAAGTATTCTGGCGCAACCCCGGGAGTTGGGGATATACCCGGCAAACCACCCGCTGGTTGATTTGCTGTTAAATGCAGCGCTTTTTCGGCCGCGCGGTAAAACCGGTCAAAGGCAATGGGCTTTAACAGGTAGTCAACCACATCATGCTCATAGCCATCCAGTGCATATTCGGTGTATGCTGTTGTGAGTACTATTTTACATTGCTTACCTGCTATTTTAATAAACTGCATCCCCGTTATTTCGGGCATTTGAATATCGAGGAAAACCAAATCTATCTTTTGTTCACGTACAATATTCAATCCTTCAATGGGGTTAGTTGTAGTGGCTACCAGGTCAAGAAAAGGCACCTTGCAGGTATAATCAGCAAGTACATCAATGGCTAAAGGTTTATCGTCAATTACAAGGCAGCGTAGTTTCATGTCAATTGCAGCTTTAAATTTACGGTATAAAATCCGGTCTGGTCATCAATGGTCAAGTTGTGCTTGTCAGGGTATATCAAATCCAGCCGACGCCGTACATTGTTTAAACCAATTCCGGAAGTTTTATCTTTATGGTCACGATTTTTCTTGTTTTGCACCTTGAAATTAATTTCCTCTTTGGTTGCTATAAGGCAAATTTCAACAGGGTTTTCCGGATCGGTTAATACGCCATGTTTAAAAGCATTTTCAACAAAGGCTATTAAAAGCAGCGGCGCTATTTTTTGATTGCCGATATACCCTTCAATGTTAAAATTAATACGAGCCGCACCCTTGGTACTTATGCGCTGCAGCTCAATTACGTTTTCAAGATATTTAATCTCGCTTTGAATAGGCATGGTATCCTCCCTGCCTTCGCGCAGCATGTAGCGTAATATATCTGACAACTTTAATAAAGCTGCCGGCGCCTGTTCTGATTGCTGGTAGGTAAGCGAATAAATATCATTAATGCTGTTAAACAAAAAATGTGGGTTTAGCTGCGACCGCAAAAAAGTTAATTCGGCAGCCGCCTTTTCTTTTTCAAGCTCCTGCTGCCGGTGGCGGGTTTTATACCAGTCTTCAACAAAAAAATACATCAACCCATATACAAAGTAGCTGGGGAAATAATAGAAAAATATGTTGCTAACGTAGCGGGTTGCTGAATAGTTGTTCCCGTTGTAATTATCAAAGCCTAAAAACGGTAAAAATAAATGGTACTCAATTACATAACGATAGGCTACGATAAACAACAGCGTTAAAATTGACAGCAAAAATGCCTTTACATAGTTTTTTTTAACAATTATTTGCGGGGCCACCAGCAGGTAAGCGCTAAAAAAACAAAATACCGGGATTAGCAAATAACCGGTTTCCATTACCAGGTATTTAAAAAACAGCTGCAGCCCAACCAACTGATTTTTATGTCCACTCAATATACCCCTGCCAATTGAGTTCCACAGGTTATTACCCAGTAGCAGTACCCAAAATGTTATATGCAATAGTATAATGTACTTCCGTTTCATTGCTTAAATATAAAACAGGTTTACTGCTTATCGCACTATAAATACATAAAAGCCGGATATTTAGTGATGAACCGACTTTTGCCTTCTATCATTTGATAAAAGAAGCCGGTCTCCCGATTCATCAACAAAATTCACCGGTTCATCAATTGTAGTTTTAATAAAGGCGCATTCGTATCATGTTTGTACGAGTAAATTTTACGGACATGAGAAAATCAATACTGATCATGCTGATCGCGTTACTGCCCGCACAGGTATTTTGCCAGGATCAACTTAATGTTACAGTTCATCCCGGCGTGGAGCTGTTTACTATTGTACAAATTCTGGCAGGTAAGTATGCAGAGCCCAATCCATCAGCTTACAGTAAAGAGGTAATGGATTATTTTGGAAAATACAAAGAGCACCCCGCCGTAAAAAAGGCAATATCATTTGATAAAGTTTATCCCGACCTGGTTGAGCTGGGCTGGTGCATGAGCGACTTCCCCAATATTAAAATTTATGAGCCTGCTGACCTTAACTGGTATAAAATGTACGGTAAAGAAAACGTGCTTGAATACATCAGGCTCTGCAAAGATTTTTTTAACGACACCCACTTCTGGCAATTTTTCCAGCAGCACCAGGCACGGTATAACAAATGGGGCGATGAGCTGAAGGCCAATGTTGATTCGGGAAAGCTGATAAAAAAGTTGCAGGATTTTTATAAATACGATACGGCGATCCACTGGTACATTTGCATCGACCCGCTAAACAGCTGGGGATCACACGCCATAATGACCAAAACACTTAACCCACAATTTTCTGCCTGGCTGGTGTATAATACCGGATATTTTAAAGACAACGCTTCCGTAAACACCGATCCTATTTTTGAATTCAAAAATTTTGAAAACCTGGTATGGCATGAGGGAAGCCATGTTTA
The DNA here is from genome assembly GCF_002257585.1 of Mucilaginibacter xinganensis. Classification (NCBI taxonomy): domain Bacteria; kingdom Pseudomonadati; phylum Bacteroidota; class Sphingobacteriia; order Sphingobacteriales; family Sphingobacteriaceae; genus Mucilaginibacter; species Mucilaginibacter xinganensis. The sequence continues at coordinate 4,807 of NZ_CP022743.1, forward strand.
TATAAATAGCCTGCTTAAGAAATACGAAAAAGATATAAGCGAATTGGATTACCTGTTTAACAAGGATGATGAAGGCATGAAACGAAACCAGATCAGCAATTGGCCTTATTGTTTTGATGAAAATATGGTGCGGTCAATAACCGCATCCCTTTATAAAAAATACAGCACGGAGGAAGCTTATAAACGCCAGATGGCCCGCGAAAAAGCAAACAATTTTATTTATGTGGAGGATCTTGCACCGTTTATTTATAATAATTACCTCAATTCAAACAAGTATAAAAACTTCGCTGATTTTTTCCCGGAGATTTTAAAGTACATTAAAAATAAATGCCCCAAAAAAGCCTGATCTAAACCTGCATTATGAAGAAGATAATTTTATTATTCCTGTTATTTCCGTGTTTGCTTAAAGCACAGCAAGTGAATTACATTGAGAGGGCCGATTCTTGTTTTAAGACTAAAGACTATGAAGGTGCGGCTACTAATTACGATGCTTACCTGGATAAACAAAATCCCGAGTCAAACATAATCGCCTATCGAGCTGCCATTGCCTGGTGTATGGCCGGAGATAAGGAAAAAACTTTTACAGCTTTAAGCCGGTATGTAAAAAACAATGCATTAAACAATTATTATTTTTTTAGCGAAAAGTTACTCAAAGAAAAAGAGTTCGACTTTATAAAAGAAGATCCCAGATGGAGGGAAATGATAACATCGGTACAAAAAGGAGAGGCCAAAGTTGTTGCACAGGAAAAGAAAGAGCAGGAAGATGTAATAGCAACCTGGAAAAACTTTGAAGCAGCAATGGATGTGCGGTTGCAACTTAATGCGCTAAAATTAGACAGAGATATTTATCCGGACTTAAAAAAGGCATTCACTTATAAATCGCCAAAGGCTTATTTAAAGGATAACGGTATTGCACTATTTATTCATATTGATACCACTGATGTTCCGTTTTATGTGCATTTACCTGCTGATTACGATCCGGCTGTGCCCTGCCCGGCGATGGTTGTTTTACATGGTGCAGTCAGGCACAGTATTGGCTATGGCGGCGCAGCAACGTTTTCGATGGTTTACCGTGCAACAAGCGAGCATATTCCGCTTTATGCAGAGAAATATATTACCATTTATCCAATGGGGACAAAGCTTATTAACTGGATGACTACTGAAAGCGGTTTTGATATGGTAAATAAAATTGTAATGCACCTTAAAGCATATTTAAATATAGATGATAACCGGGTTGAGTTGCTGGGCCATTCAAACGGCGCTACCGGGGTGTTTACTTATTTGGTGAAATCACCATCGTTATATGCGGGTTTTTACGGAATGAATACCCAGCCCAAAGTGTTTATTGGCGGCACCTACTTGCAAAATGGAATGACAAGGCAGTTTTATAATTTTGCTACTGATAAGGACTATTACTATCCTCCGCAGGCCGTTAAAACTATTGATAGCCTTGCCAACTCCCTCGGGGTAAAGTGGCATACGGAGCTTAATAAAGGTTATCCGCATTGGTTCCCGTCTATGAAGGAATCACAGGTACCAATGGCTAAAATATTTGAAGACATGAGTACTCGTGTTCGCGATCCCTACCCAAAAGAGATTTACTTTGAAACAGACAACGTTAAATACGGAACGTCCGACTGGTTAACCATAACCACTTTAGATACCCTTTCAAATAAAGCAGCATGGCAACCTGATCCTAATTTTAAGATAACTGAATGGCTGGATAATAATGATTTCAATAAAACCGTTCACCGCGAAGAAATGGCTTTTTACTATCCGCACAAATCAGGTGCTATAAAAGCAAGTAGGCAAGGCAACAGTATTTACATTGAAACCAGCGATGTCGCTTCGTTCTCCATTAAACTAAACCGGGAAATAATAGATTATAAACAAAAGGTAAATGTGTATTTAAATGGGAAGAAGGTGTTTTCAAAAATGCTGCAACCTGACAGGCAATTTACACTTGCCAATTTTAAAGAACAATTGGACAGGAATGTTATTTGGGAAAATGAACTGACGTTTAAGGTAAAATAGAATTTTTTAAAAAAAATGTCATTTCGAGCGAAAGCGCGGCAACCACATCACTATGCATTTACGCCACTGTATTGGCGCTGTATATGGCGATGAGGTCGCTTCACTCGTTCCTCGTTCGCAATGACAAAATTGGATAGGTTCGCGATCAGTAAGCATCACCCAAACAACAGCCCAAATACCTCTTCAATATTGCTTACCACCCTCACCTCAATTTTATAACGCGAAAGGTCTATTTTCTTCCTGTCCTGCCCACCGGCGGGCAAATTATATTTAGAGATAAAGATCTGTTCAAATCCTAATTTTTGTGCTTCTGCAATGCGTTGTTCCACGCGGTTAACAGCACGAATCTCGCCTGATAAACCAATTTCACCGGCAAAACAGGTTTTTGTAGAAATAGCAATGTCCTCGTGTGAAGAAATAATGGCGACCGCCAGCCCCAGGTCAATAGCTGGGTCTTCAACTCTTATACCACCGGTTATATTTAAAAACACATCCTTGGCACCAAGCTTAAAGCCGCAGCGTTTTTCAAGCACAGCCAGCAACATGCTCATGCGTTTGGTATCAAAGCCCGTTGCGGTACGTTGCGGCGTGCCATAGGCGGAGATACTCACCAGCGCCTGGGTTTCAATCAGCATGGGGCGCATGCCCTCTAAAGTGGCACTAATAGTAATACCGCTTAATGGTTCATCACGTTGTGAAAGCAGGATCTCGGAGGGATTTGATACCTCCCTGAGTCCCTCGCCAAGCATTTCATAGATCCCCAGTTCAGATGATGAACCGAACCTATTTTTTACCGTACGTAAAATGCGGTAAACATGGTGCCTGTCCCCTTCAAATTGCAACACAGTATCAACCATGTGCTCCAATATCTTCGGACCAGCTATCATGCCGTCCTTAGTTATATGGCCGATCAAAAATACCGGTGTGGAGCTTTCTTTTGCAAAGCGCAGCAATTCAGCCGTGCATTCGCGCACCTGCGAAACACTGCCTGGTGTGGATTCGATATGAGCTGAATGCAAGGTCTGGATAGAGTCAATAACCACCAGATCAGGCTCCAACGCTTCTATTTGTTTAAATATGTTTTGGGTTGATGTTTCGGTCAATATGTAGCATCCTTTATTGATTTCGGATCTCGGCTGTTCGATTTCGGATTTGTTTAATCTTTCTCCTAAATGCCGATCTCTAACCTCTGATCTCTGACCTCCAACTTCCACCAGTCGCTCCGCCCGCATCTTTATCTGCCGCTCGCTTTCCTCGCCAGATACATAAAGCACTTTAAGGTTTGGCATATTCAGGGCCAGCTGCAGCATCAAGGTTGATTTACCTATGCCGGGTTCGCCACCAATCAGCACCAATGATCCCGCTACAATACCGCCGCCCAAAACGCGGTTAAATTCTGCATCGGGTGTTAACAGCCGGTCCTCTTCGGTAAAAGTAATATCTGCCACTTGTACAGGCTTATTTGCCTTTTGCAGCGTTGTGGACGAAGTTTTCCAATTTGGGACAGATGTATTAGGCTTTTCCAGTATTTCCTCAACAAAGGTGTTCCATTGCGCGCATGACGGACATTTTCCCAGCCATTTGGCAGATTCGTACCCACAGCTTTGACAGAAGTATGCAATTTTTGATTTAGCCATTTTCAGGTGCGCAAAATATAGATTTGCGGATTAGCTCAAATATAAACAATTATACTAAAATAATTAGCAATCTATTGCAAAACTAGATAAGGAGATGCTTTATTAAAACATCTCCTTATCTAAATACTTTTTAATTCGGAAGCCCGATAGTTAAAGCTTTATTTCCTCGTCTTTGCCTGAGAAGAAATGGAACTCAGTGATCTGGTAAGCAGGGTTGCTTTTAACCTTTATCCACTGGCTATACTTTAAAAACCATTTCATCTGGCGGTTTATAAAGCCTTGTTTAATGTAGGCTTCAATATATGGGTGAACAGTAAGTGTAATGTTCTTTTCGTTTTGCTCTACCAATATGTAATTAAAGTTGGTTTCAATATCATCAAGCAACAAAATTGTTGGCCTTATGGTACCGGTACCATTACAAGTAGGGCAAACTTCGCTGGTAACAATGTTCATTTCAGGGCGTACCCGCTGGCGGGTTATTTGTACCAGTCCAAATTTACTTGGCGGTAAAATAGTATGCTTGGCCCTGTCGTGCGCCATTTCACCACGTAAATAATCAAACAGATCTTTACGGTTATTTGGCTTGTGCATATCAATAAAATCGATAACCACAATGCCGCCCATATCGCGCAGCCTTAGCTGGCGGGCAATTTCTTTGGCCGCTTCTTTGTTGACCTGGAAAGCATTTTCTTCCTGGTTCTCTTTGCTGGCAGTGCGGTTTCCGCTGTTTACGTCAATAACATGCAGCGCTTCCGTATGTTCAATAACCAAATAAGCTCCACCGGCAAGGTTTACAGTCTTTCCAAAAGCACCTTTAATTTGCTTGTCAATGCCATAATGTTCAAATATAGGAACACTATTTTTGTGGAACTTTACTATACTCTCCAGGTCTGGCGATATTTCATGAACGTAGGAGCGAACCTCTTCGAACATGCTGTTATCGTTCACATAAATGTGCTGAAAATCGGGATTTAGAATATCGCGCAATAACGTTGAAGTACGGTCAATTTCACCCAGTGCTTTTTTAGCAGGCTCGATAGACGGCAGACGCGTAATGAAAGCTTCCCACTTTGATACCAGATCAAGCAGGTCCTTTTGCATTTCCGCAACGCCTTTCCCTTCAGAAACCGTACGTATAATTACACCAAAGTGCTTTGGCTTAATGCTTTCAACTATTTTACGCAGCCGGTTACGCTCGGTGTTACTCTTTATCTTTTTTGAGATAGAGATAACTTCCGAAAACGGCACCAATACTACATATCGCCCGGCTATAGATATATCTGAACTTAAACGGGGGCCTTTTGTTGAAATAGGCTCCTTGGCTATCTGTACAGGTATAAGCTGATTTTTAGATAATAACTCAGAGATTTTACCCCCTTTATTAATATCACTCTCCAGCTTAAAGTTATCTAAAAGCTTTGACTGATATCCCCCGCTACGTACTTGCTTGGTCAGCTTAAGCAGGCTTTGTACCTGCGGGCCAAGATCAAGGTAATGCAAAAAGGCATCTTTCTCATATCCTACATCAACAAAAGCAGCATTTAACCCTGGCATTATCTTTTTGATACGGCCAAGGTAAATATCACCAACAGTATAATTATTGCTGGTTTGCTCTTTATGAAGTTCTACAAGCTGTTTGTCCTGTAATAATGCAATAGTAGTCCCGCTGGGGGATGAATCGATAATTAATTCTTTTATCAATTGCTACTCCATTTCTTAAAGCGGTTATAAAACCGCACGTTAATAAGTGGGTAAAAAACAAATTTGCCCGTTAAACATAAACAGGAATTATAAGCAGGGGTTAAAATGCTTATTTTTTCTTATGTCTGTTTTTTCTTAAACGTTTTTTACGTTTATGAGTAGCCATTTTGTGTCTTTTACGTTTTTTACCGCTCGGCATAATAATTATTTTTATTTGTGATTAATTCTTTAATTCTTTAATGTATTCATCAATGCGCTGGTTAAATGCCGGATCGGGCATCATCTCTTTACATTTCTGATAAGCTTCAATAGCTTCCTTCTTTTGCCCTAACTGCTTATAGCTTTCTGCAAGGTAAAAATAAGGTTCAACTTCGGCTTTTTGTGCAATTATGGTTTTAAACCGCGCAACAGCCTTTTCATACTGGCCCGATTTCATTGCGAATAAACCAAGGCTTAAATTCGCGTTCCTGTTATTCGGGTCCTGTTTTACAACATCAAGCAACAACATGATCCCCTGCATTGGCGAACCTCCGTCAGGATCAGTAATGCCTAAGCTGGTTTGGTTTACATAAGCAACACCTAAGCCGGCTTTAGCATCAAGATTGGACGGATCAAGCTTTACAGCATTTTTATAACTTGCAATTGCATTGGTTACAAAAGCGGGCTGCGAAGCGGTATCCTGTGTTAATTTGTAGGCATCATTAAATCGGCTGCCTGCATTTTTCCACTCTTCAAACTTGTTCTCCTGCTGGGCCACAGCCTGGTAATAAAATGCTGCCGGTGCCGGTTGATTTACATCGTCCCACAACTTAGCCAGCTTTTTTTGTAAATTAACCTTATCTCCTTCAGCAGTTGCTTTCTGTAACTGACTTTCAAGATCATTTACTTGGGAAGATAATGCAGCACCAATTAAAACTTTCGCTGCCGCTGATACTACGGTTACATCTACCTTACTAACCGCCTGGTTTTTGACAGCCGGCGCATTGGCGTGGCCGTCATCCTCCTTGTGCTTAATTAGCCCTTTAACAGGCATAAAAAACAAAACGCCCATAATGATAAAAACTATTATAATTACGACTATTTGTTTTTTATGCATTGCTCAATAAATTATTTGGTGATCTTGTTACCAGTTCTAACTTTATCAACAAAAGTTTTTGCTGGCTTAAAGCTTGGAACAAAATGTTCCGGAATAATAATGGCAGTATTTTTAGAAATATTACGTGCTGTTTTCTTCGCTCTTTTCTTCACAACAAAACTTCCAAAACCTCTTACATAAACGTTTTCGCCATCCACCATTGAGGATTTTACTACTTTAAAAAACGCCTCAACAGTTTCCTGAACGTCAACTTTCTCAATACCTGTCTTGGACGAGATTTCAGTTATAATTTCTGCCTTAGTCATATCTGCTTTTTCTTTTATTTATTATACTATTACTTAACTGATTTGGGGTTGCAAAAGTATCTTTTTATTACTAAAGATTGAAATAATTCGCTGTTTTTTTTTATTACAGGCTGTATTTCAGTTCAAAGGCAAAAAAAATGCTATAAAATGACCTCTGATCGTCATTACTTTTGCAACCGATGAATTTCAATAACGAACTGGTACACTGGTATCAGCAAAATAAACGCGATCTGCCCTGGCGCAACACCACCGATGCTTATACAATTTGGCTTTCGGAAATTATTTTACAGCAAACACGTGTGGAACAGGGGCTACCATACTTTAATCGCTTCCTGGAGAATTACCCTGATGTTGGCAGCTTCGCCGCTGCCAGCGAAGATGAAATTTTAAAACTATGGCAGGGGCTGGGCTATTATTCCCGGGGGCGCAATATGCTCAAAACCGCTATTATGGTAAAGGAAGTTTATGATAGTAAATTCCCGCAAAACTATGATCAGCTTATAAAGCTTAAAGGTATTGGTGAATACACTGCTGCTGCCATCGCCTCCTTTTCGTCTAACGAGGCGAAGGCCGTGGTTGACGGAAATGTTTACCGCGTTATAGCCCGTTACCTCGGCATTGCCGAACCCATCAACAGCACAACAGGCAAAAAGATATTCCAGCAAACCGCAAACGATTTGCTTAATAAGAAAAACCCGGCAATCCACAATCAGGCTATGATGGAGCTGGGCGCGATAATTTGCAAGCCGAAGAACCCCGCTTGCGGAATTTGCCCGGTACGCACCGACTGTTATGCCTTTACCCATAATGCAACTAATAGTCTCCCGGTAAAGCTTAACAAGGTTAAAGTGCGCGAACGGTATCTGAATTACTTTTTAATTACTGATAGCGATAAAGTACTGGTAAATAAGAGAAACCAATCAGATATTTGGGCAAACATGTATGATTTGCCCTTAGTTGAGACCACATCATTAATGGACCCGGGTGAATTATTGCGCCTCCCTATGGTCACTGATTTTTTTGGTAATAATGTCGAAGTAACAGAAATTTCGCCCATAAAAAAACATGTGCTTACCCATCAGCGGCTTTATGTGAGGCTTATAAAAATACAAAATATGCCGTCAAAATTACAGGAACAATGGTTTTACACCCCGGTGGAAGAACTTAAGAAATTAGCTGTACCCAAAATCATATTTATATTTTTAAAAAATATTTTTAATTTGTAATATATTTTTTGTTGCTTTACAATATTATATGTCTGGCATTAACAAAGTTATATTAGTGGGGCACCTGGGTAAAGATCCCGAGGCCCGTTCATTGGAAGGAGGGGTTTCTGTAGTAAGTTTCCCCCTGGCAACTTCCGAAAGTTTTAATAAGGATGGCCGTAAGGTTGAACAAACTGAGTGGCACAATATTGTTATGTGGAGAGGGCTTGCCGATGTGGCTGCAAAATTTTTACAAAAAGGTAAGCTTGTTTACATTGAAGGTAAGCTTCGAACCCGTTCATTTGAAGATAAAGAAGGAATAAAAAAATATACTACAGAAGTGGTTGCTGAAAACTTTACGTTGTTGGGACGCAAAACAGATTTTGAAAATGACGGCATGGCGGCAGTAAAAGCTTTGACAAAAGCAACAGACGGGGTAGCCGATGTAAACAACCTGCAACTTTAAACCAATTATAAACCTTTAATTAAAAAAGCCACAAGTTTATCTCGTGGCTTTTTTGTTAAGTTTTGAAAGACGGCTTATTGTACCAGCAAGTGAAGTTGTAGAAACCCTCCTTTGGCGATAATAAACCGTTTACTATCTCCCTCCCGGAGGGCAGTGCTCTTTTAAATACTGCGTGTACAACGTGCGTAAGTGCTGGCTGGTGCCCGGCCCCTCATAAATGCCATGAGAACGGTTAGGGTACGACATCAACTGGAACTGCCTGTTGTATTTAACCAGCTCATTGATCAGCATTTCTGCGTTTTTGTAATGAACATTGTCATCGCCGGTACCATGTACATATAATAAATTACCGCGCAGGTTTTTAGCATAAGTGATAGGTGAGCCTTTGATAAATACTTCGCGGCTTTCATCATCAACAGGCACCCCCATGTAGCGCTCCTGGTAAATATTATCATAAGTTAACTGCCAGCCCACAGCTGCAACCGCTATTCCCGTTTTATATATTTCGGGATGCTGGAACATCAAATTAAGTGTGCATGAGCCACCACCGCTCCATCCCCAAACTGCTACGCGGGTTGAATCGACAAACGGCCATTTCAGGATCTCCTTTGCGCCCATTGCCTGGTCTTCAATATTCACTATCCCTATTTTTTTATAGATAGATTTACGCCATTCAGCTCCTTTTGGCGCGGGCGTTCCGCGGTTATCAAGCGAGATATAGATATATCCGTCATCGGCCATGTTGCCAACATACTCGCCGTTCATGCCCGATCCGTAGCTATCTGTAACCGTAGCGCCGGCTGGCTCGCTGTAAACATAAAATACAACCGGATACTTTTTCGCAGGGTCAAAGTTGGTTGGTTTCACCATCCATCCATCCATTTCAACACCATCAACGGTTTTCACTTTAAAAAATTCAGGCTTGTTTTTCGCATCCTGGTTTAGCTTAATAACAGTTCCGCCCAGGTGTTTGTGATCCGGCAGACTTATAACTTCGCTTTGGTAAGGGGTGTAAATGTTCGAGAAATTATGCAGCCCTATTTTTCCATTTGGCGAAATTTCATAGCCGTGCGTTCCCGGTTCATCCATTGGGGTAACCCGCTCAGCTTTTCCGCCGGTTAGCTTTATGCGGTACAGGTATCTTTGCGTAGCATTATCAGGCGATGCTAAAAAGTAGATATAGCCATTTGCTTCGTCAACAAGGTTAAGTGACTCAACGTCATAGTTACCCTTTGTAATAAGCGTTTCCTTACCGTCACGGTCAATTTTTGAGATATGCCTCCAGCCGTCTTTCTCGCTGATCCATAAAAAGTCTTTCCCTTTATTTATCCACTCCCATCCGGTTGGGTCGCCGCCATTCCAGCGCGATTTACCATCTATCCAGGCTTTATCACTTTCGCTATGGATAACCCTTGCGGTGCCGTTTGAAACATTGGCGGTAAATACTTTGCTCTCCGTTTGTGCGCGGTTAAGTTGTTCCAGGATAATTTCGTTGGAGTTTGTTGTCCACTCCATCCGCGGGATATAATGCTGTATGGCATCGCCGGGAATATTCATCCAGCTTATTTTACCGGTGCTAACATCAACAACGCCTATTTTGCATGAGCTAGGGTTTTCACCCGCAACCGGATATTCAACGGGAATAACGTAGGGATAAATAGAATCTGTAGTATTAAGCATCAAATACTTTTTGGTATTGGCTGCATTTATTTGCCAGTAAGCTATACTCCTGCTATCAGGCGACCAGCGGAAACCGTCGCGGCAATCAAACTCTTCTTCATAAGCCCAGTCAAAGGTCCCATTAATTAATGTTTGGCTGCCGTCAAAGGTCAACTGTTTAACAACGCCGGATGCAAGATCTTCGGTAAAAATGTTATGCCCGCTAACGTAAGCGGCCTTTGTTCCATCAGGAGACAGCTTGGCAAACATTAATGAAGACACCGGCCTTGCAGCACCAATTTGCTTTAATGTTTTAGCAGCCAGGTCATAAACCCAGTAATCGCCGCGTGTATTATATCGCCAAACACGCGCTGTATTTGTAAATATCAGCACCTTTTTACCATCATCAGACAGGAAAAAGTTGGCAACCTTCAAGGGGCTTTTGCCGGCAGGGGTAAGCATTTCTGTGCTTATCAAAACTATTTTTTTGGATGCATCACGCGTATCCAATTCAACTATGCCATCTTTATCCGTCTGGCGATAATATTGATATCCGTCTGCCGCCCAGTGTGTTCTTCCGCGTTGTGCTGCTGCCGGCTGCGTTAACACCAGCGACAATAAAAAGACGGGAATTAGCTTTAAGTGGTAAATTTTAATATTCATTTGGTCAGTTTTTAGCTTTATTTCAATTATAAGTAATCCGGCTGTAAATTTGCCGTTAAATTAGTACTTTAAAGCCTGTAATAAATACCTGTAATGAAAAAAATACTTCTATGTGCTGCTGGCCTTTTCAGCTGTGTAACGTTCACGTTTGCGCAGCATACTGACAGAAGTAAGTTTATAAAAGACAGCCTTGATTTTTACATCAACCGCTCCCTCACTAACTGGCGCATCCCGGGCGCCGCTGTTTGTATTGTTAAAGACGGTAAAATTGTGCTGATGAAGGCCTATGGAATTAAAGAACTGGGGCTACCTGCACAAGTTGATGTAAATACATTATTTATGATTGGCAGTAATACCAAAGCCTTTACAGCCACTGCGCTTGCCATGCTGCAAAATGATAAAAAGCTTTCGCTGGATGACAGGGTTACCAAATACCTGCCGCAATTTAAACTGGCTGATAAACCAGCTGGCGAAATGACAGTAATCCGGGACCTACTCTGTCACCGGCTTGGTTTTCAGACCTTTCAGGGCGATTTCACCTTTTATAATACAAATTTAAGCCGGAGCGATGTAATGCAGCGTTTGGGCACCATAAAAGCGAAGTATCCGTTCCGTACCAAATGGGGCTACACAAACGCAGCTTTTTTAACAGCAGGCGAGATTATTCCTGTAGTAACAGGCAAACCATGGGAAACTTATATTAAAGAAAATATTTTTGCCCCACTTGGCATGAACAATACGCTGGCGCTGAGCGCAGATATTCCAAAATCATTGAACAGAACGGTACCCCATACCTTAATTAACGGACGCCTGTCCCCTATCCCTTACTGCCAGATAGACGGGCTTGCACCCGCAGGCGGCATAAGCTCCTCAATAAACGATATGAGTAAATGGGTACTTGCCTTGCTTAATGATGGTAAGGTAGGTGCGCGCCAGGTAATTCCTGCGGCTGCAATTAAAGCCACACGCGAAGCGCAGGACATTATGGGCCGGGTGAGTCATCCTGATGGTTCAACCAATTACGAACTTTATGCATTGGGGTGGATGATCCAGGATTATGCGGGCCATCACCTGGTAATGCATGACGGCGGCGTAAACGGATATCTGTCATCGGTAACACTGGTGCCCGAAGAACACTTGGGCATAATTGTATTGACCAACACCGACCAAAACAACTTTTTTGAAGCTTTGCGTTGGGAAATAATGGATGCTTATTTCAAAAAAACATACCGCGATTACAGCGAAACTTATCTTGCTGCTTTTAAAAATGATGCTTCAATAGAACAAGCCGCTGACAAAAAACTACGCGATTCCGTTGCCCTGAACCCCAAACCGGCCCTTTCGCCATCCAGTTATACAGGCAAGTATGAAAATACCCTTTATGGCAGCCTTACCATCACCCAAGGAGAAAACAATGACCTCGAGATCCGCTTTGAGCACCATCCTAAAATGTTTACTCATTTACAACCGCTTGGCGGCAACCGTTTTTACGCCACTTTTTCTGACCCGACTTTAGGAAAAGCTGTTTTTCCTTTTATGGTGCAAAACGGCACAGTAAAAGGAATTAGAATTAAAGTTGCAGATTTTGTAGAGATGGATCCTTATGATTTTACAAAGGTTCCCTAGCCGCTGAAAAATTATTAAGCAAACCAGCCAATTTTTACACTCCAGGGTAATAAAATCATACCAAAGCCTGGCGCTGAAAAGCTGGTTTTGCAGCAATTTAATCTAAAAGAACACATAACCTATGTTTTTGCGTTAAGATATAAGATATCAAAATGCATAAACGGAGTTTCATCGGATCTGTAAAGGGCAAAATAATTATTGCAGCTATCCTGGCATGTTTTGCGCTTTTTTTGGCATGGAGCACCAGTACCGGTGCTTTCAGGGGTATGCTAAACGCATTTGAAAGAGTCTCGGCCCCAAATGAAAAGCTTCGCCTCGTGAATGACCTCTCGCGCGGTATGGCCCGCATAGACCAGGTGCAACGCGCACGATCAATCAACAACCCCGACAAGTATTACGGGTTTAATGCTTCAAAAGAACTTATTTTAAAAATTGATACTTTAAAAAGCCTGTACCCTGAAAAATCACAGCAGGTAAACCGACTTAATACCTTAAAAAAACTATTGCAGGATCGCGACCGGCTTTTTGTAAATTACCTTAAGGTAAGAGAGGGCCTTATTGATAATAAATCATTTTCAGCACAGGTAGAAAGCTTAAACGATATAGTTGACCAAAGTGCCAAACAGGCCGATAGTATGGTTACTACCACCGAGAAGAAAACATCAACCACAACCGTTTACCCGGCCCCAGCAGAGATCGATAAAAAAGACACAAGGGGTTTTTTCAACAAACTCTTTGGCAAGAAAAAAGTAAAAGATACAGACTCGACAAACAAGCCTTTCCAAATAGTTGCAGAAGAACTGAACGTGAAGCACGACACGCTGGCAAAAGCCATACAGGACAGTCTACTTAAGGGGCTTGGCCAGACAATGAGGGACCTGGAAAAAATTCAGCAGCGCAAAAGTTCATTATTTGTAAACCGCGAAGCGGTGCTGGTAAAATCAAGCTCGAACATTATCCACCAAATTTTTTCCATCCTTAAGAAGGTAGAAAATGAAGTGGTAGTGCAAACCGCTGAAAATAATGAGTCAGCCAGGACGATGGTTAACAGCAGCATTGAACGCATCAGCCTCATTATGCTGGCTTTTGTTGTGCTCACCATATTGCTGGTGTACTTTATTTTAAGGGATATCTCAAAAATTAATAAATACCGAAAAGAATTGGAGCTGGCAAAAGATGAAGCCGAATATCATTCATTGGCAAAACAGCGGTTCCTTTCAAACATGAGCCATGAGATTCGCACTCCGCTACAATCCATCATAGGTTATGCAGAAATGGTTAAACACCAGGAGCATCCACAGCAGAAAGACATTGAGGCCATTTACCGTTCTTCGGGCCATTTAATGCAGATAGTAAACGAGGTGCTTGATTATAACAGGATCATATCGGGAAAATTTACTTTCGCGAGTCAGGAATTTGAAATGGTACCGCTGCTTGACGAAGTTATTTCTATTATTAGCTTACAGGCCGACCAAAAAGGCATCAGTCTGAAAACAAACTATAGTACCGGTGTGGCTGCATCTGTAACCGGGGACCCCTTCCGATTAAAGCAGATTCTCTTTAATTTATTGGGCAATGCTATAAAATTCACCCTTCAAGGTGGCGTTATTCTAACCGTTAACACGCAGGAGGTTGAAGAGCAGTTACAATATCAATTTGATGTAACGGATACTGGGATAGGGCTTGCCGCAGGCGATATAGAGCGCGTATTTAATGAATTTGAGCAGGCACATGATGATACGCAAAACCACGCCGGCACCGGCCTGGGACTCCCTATAACAAAGGAGCTTATTGAAAGCCAGGGGGGCAGCATTACCGTAAAAAGCAAACCGGGTAAAGGGAGCAGCTTCAGCTTTAACCTTAATTTTACAAAAGCAAAACAAGCTGCCGTTAAGCCGGCACCTTCAAAAAAGATTGTTCAAAACCCAGCTACCAATAAGGTTTGGATAATTGATGACGACCCCTTTATCCTTGAACTATGCTCGCGCATTTTCAAGAACAATAACATTGCCTGCCGTTGTTTTAAATCGCCGAACGAAATTTTAAATACCCCATGGGATACGGGCGTAAAGTTCTTATTGCTTGATATTAGAATGCCCGGAATGAGCGGCATTGAGCTTTGCCAGTTGTTGCGCCAAAAAATACCGGGAGATATAATGATCTATGCGCTTACCGCACAAGCTTTACCCGGCGAGAGCCAATCAGTGTTAGCGCATGGCTTTAATGGCTTATTAATGAAACCATTTAAAGAAACAGAGCTGGTAGCATTAGTAAAAGGAGAACACACCATAGTTAACACCTTACCAGAGATCAATATAAGCGCTATTGAAAAACTAACCATGGGCGACCAGGAAGCGACAGCAAAAATACTTGCCCGTTTTGCCGCCGACAGTTTTAATGATCTGGAGGAATTAAAAACGGGAATAGAAAAACAGGAGGTTGAGAAAGTACTGCTGCTTACCCACCGTATTGCAGGCCGTACTGCACAGGCCGGAGCAAGGGAGTTAGCCGAAAGCTTCCGTTTAGCAGAAATAGAACTTGGCCGGGATAAAAAATTCACTGCAAAAAGGATAGAAGAAATCTTAACTATTTCCCAAAAACTGCATACTCTCGCTATTGCAACGCGCGATTATAGTTTTACCGAAACTGTTTAATGAAACTGATTCGCTAACTATCCAGTCCGTAACGTTCAATTTTGCTATAAAGCGTTTTACGATCAATATTAAGCAACCTGGCCGCCATTGATTTATTATATTTTACCTGGATCAGCGTTTTTTGAATCAACTGCTTTTCATTAACTTCGTTTTGCGCTTTTAAGTCTGATTCACGCACCTGGTGAATATTGTGAGATACGGAGAATAGCATTTCTTCCGGCAATGTATCTGCACCGGCTATCTCGCCGCTGCTTAACAAAACCATGCGTTTAATCACATTCTTTAGCTCGCGCAAATTGCCCGGCCAATCGTACTTGTGGAGGATTTCTTTCGCCTCGGGGGATATGCTCCCTACTTTACGGTCCAGCTCAGCATTTGCAAGCTTTATGAAATGCCGGATGAAAATATCAATGTCGCTTCCGCGCGTTCTTAACGGCGACAGCTGGATCTTGAACTCATTTATGCGGTGATAAAGGTCCTGCCTGAAATCGCCGCCGCTTACGCTGTTTACCAGGTCATCATTGGTTGCGGTAATTATCCTTACGTTAACCGGGATCAGTTTATTGCCACCTAAGGGCTGGATAACCTTTTCCTGCAGTGCCCTCAGGAGTTTTATTTGCACATCGTAGCTTAGGTTCCCAACTTCGTCCATAAACAGCGTCCCACCGTCTGCCCATTCAAAAACACCTTTTTTATCAGCAATTGCCCCTGTAAAGGCGCCTTTAATATGCCCAAAGAGTTCGCTTGCTGCCAGGTCTTTCGATAAGGCCCCACAATCAATTGCCACAAATGGCTTTGCAAAACGTTTACTTTGCCGGTGAATAGTCCGGGCTACATACTCTTTACCGGTACCGCTTTCGCCCTGTATCAATACCGCCAGGTCAGTAGGCGCAACTACATCAATATACTCATGAAGTTTATCAGAGTCAGTGCTGTTACCTTTAATAAATTCAGGCTGTTCATCCCGCACGACAACTTTTTGCTCCTTCTTTCCACCGAGCGCGCTGCTCATAATCATCAGCAATTCGTCAGGGTTAACTGGTTTTGTGATGTAGTCAAAAGCCCCCGACCGGATAGCTTTAACCGCAGTTCGCACGTCATTAAAACTCGTCATTATAATGACCGGAACATGAAAACCGTTTTCCCTTGCCTTAACCAACATATCAAGCCCGATACCATCGGGCAGCCGATAGTCAAGCAGTAACAGGTCAAATTTATTTTGGCTTATCTGTGTTAAACCCGATTTAATGTTTTGAGCCGTTGTTATGTCATGGCCATGCTTTTGCAAAAAACCCTCCAATAATTGAGAGAATGTGACGTCGTCATCAACTATTAATATTTTTGCCATAAATCTTTCTTTGGTAGAATGGCAAAAATACGAAAGGCACCGATATATCGGTGCCTTTCATGTGATAAAACAATATGTTTGTTAGTTTATTGGATTATTTTACCGTCTTTGTCAAATTTAAGGGCCTTTGTTTCAGTACCTTTTTTAACGTCAACCTCATAATACTGAGTTGTACCTGCGGTTACTGCAAAAGCAGTTGATGGAACCCATGTTTTAAAAACATCGCTTGACAGCACTGTTTTAACAGGATCGGGAAGAGCTTCTAATTTTATTGGGCTTTTCTGTACGCTGTCTGCCTGGGCTACAATTGCAACAGTGTGCATGTTTGTATTTAGGTTGTTTGCTTTAACCGTAGCTAAACCTGCTACAACTAATACTGCTGCTGATAAAATGAACTTTTTCATAAATATACTTTTTTGTTTTTTATGTATGATATGGTGTTAGGCTACATAATGGTGCCATAACAACATCAATACAGCATTCAGCTTAAAGCCAACAGTTTAAGAATAACTCCGCAAAATAACAATGCTGACTTATTCCACAGTTTGGTGCAAAAGGCTACATAAAAACGCCGGTTAAGGCACAAGTATTAAAGCGCAAGCGATTTGAAGAGAAGCAGGTAATAGCAATTACCTATTTTTTAGTACGATAGTATTTATAGATCTTAACACCGGTCATAAGTATTAATGATAGAAGCACCAGGCCAATAATTCCGAAAATCCAGTTTACCGCATTTTTTAATACCACCAGGAATACAATAGCAAACAGTAATAAGGTAGCCACCTCGTTCCAGATCCGCAGTTGCGTGGATGTCCACTTGAAAAGGCCTTTCGCCATCTGTTTCATTTTGCTTTCGCAGATGAAATGATAAACCAGCAAGCCGCCAACGAAAGCAAGCTTAATGTGCATCCAGGGCTGCTGGAGCCACACCGGCATTATAAAAAGCATGGTTACCCCAGCTGCTAAAACCAGCATCATTGAGGGCACCGTGATGATGAACCAAAGCTTCCGCTCCATTATCTCAAACTGTTTGGAAAGGATGGTACGATCTGGTTCAGGTTTTTCCTGCGCTTCAGTATGGTAAATAAACAAACGAACCATATAGAAAAGCCCCGCCATCCAGCAGACTACAAAAATGATATGTAAGGAAAGGACGTAATTGTACACTGCTTTTCTCTATTTTAACTGATGGGCTAAAGCTGCTTTAATTTCTATATTCTTTAATAATATCAACTGCGTATTTAACATTATCAAACGGGATATCGGGCATTATACCATGGCCTAAATTAAAGATAAACCCTTTTTCACCTTTCATTCTGTCGAACAAGCGATAGATGCGTTCTTTAATTACTTTTTTATCGGCATACAAAATATGCGGGTCAAGATTCCCCTGAACAGCAATGCCGGCAGGCAAACGTTTTTTCATGTCAAGCAGGTCAACATTCCAGTCAATGGAGATCACATCCGGCTTGGCTTCGGCCATTAACGGCGCAAAAACTGAACTGCCCTTACAAAATGAGATCACAGGGATATCTTTTCTGTTAAGCTTACTGATGATCTCGGTGATATAACGGTGCGAAAATTCCTTGTAATCATCCCATGCCAGGGCTTGTGCCCAACTGTCAAAAATCTGTACAGCATTTACGCCCGCCGCAATTTGCAAGTTTAAATAATCAGCGGTAACAGTTGCTATTTTTGATAACAGCAGGTGAGCAAGTTCAGGCTCATTATGCAGCATCAGTTTGGTTAGCTTAAAATCTTTTGACGACCCGCCTTCAACCAGGTAACTCATAACAGTAAAAGGTGCTCCGGCAAAACCTATCAGCGGGATGCGGCCGTTCAAACGTTGTTGAATCACCTCTATGGCATCAGCTACATATTGTAACCTGTCACCCACGTCGGTTCGTAAATTATCAACGTCAGCTTTGGTGCGTACCGGGTTGGCAAATTTAGGCCCTATACCCTGGTTAAAGCTCAGGTCGCCTCCCATGGCTTCACCAGTAACCAATATGTCTGAAAATAATATTGCAGCATCAATGCCCAAAAGGTCAACCGGCAACATGGTAACATCTGCCGCCAGCTCCGGGGTTTTGCACATCTCTAAAAAGGAATATTTGTTCTTTATGTCCCAATATTCCTTCATAAAACGACCCGCCTGGCGCATCATCCATACGGGCGGCCGCTCTGTTTCTTCAGAAAATGCTGCTTTAATTAATAACGAATCTCTCATAATATATCATGTAAACACGCAAAATATTGCGCCTCTACAGTTTGTGTTTTTTTAATTCCTGGCGAAGGCGTTCAATAACATCCTTCATTTTTGCGTTTATATTTTCCTGGTGCTTTTCGGTAAGCTTTAAGTAGGCATCGGCCTTGTCAAAGTTGCCCTGCCGTACATTTATATTGGCCACATGCACCAACGCCGCCACATGATCATTTACCGAGCGTAAAGGGTATTGTGCGGCTATTTCGTAATGTTTTTCCGCATCTTCGAAATCCTGTTTTTGCAGGCAAACACCTCCCATTAAAAATTCATAATAACCCCTGCGGCTTTTGCTCAGCCATTTCGGATTAAAGATCTCCATTAATGTACGCTCAGCCTTATCATAGTTTTTATGATGAAAATACTTTGCCGCAACAATAAGTGTTCCCTGCCTGATGTAATCCCAGGCAAGCAGCACAATAAACATCAGGGCAACTGACGCAAACATGTATTGCCGCAGGTAAACTAATAACAACAGCGACAAAAAAAATATGAAGCCAATGAATAAGCGTGTCCTGTTTGCAAACATTAATGCTGATTATCAGTAAACTTATAACCTACACCACGGATAGAGTGAAAATAAACCGGGTTTTTAGGGTCTGGTTCAAAATACTTACGGAAAGTTAAAATAAAGTTATCAATAGTGCGGGTTGACGGGTAAACGTCATAGTTCCATACTGTCTCTAATATTTGCTCGCGCGAAACAGCATCATTACGGCGCTCAATAAGCAGCTTCAACAGCATGGTTTCCTTTTTGGTTAAAGGAGTGATTGACTCATCGCCGTTTACCAATTCAAACGAGTTAAAGTGAATAGTTTTGTCGCCTATTTTATAACTGTTAAATTCTTTAAGATCATCGCCTTTCAAACTACGTTTTACAAGGTTGTTCACCCTAAGAATCAGTTCCTCAAGATTAAAAGGTTTAGTCAGGTAATCGTCAGCACCCTTTTTTAAGCCCGCTATTTTATCTTCGTTGGTATTTTTAGCGGTTAAAAACATAATAGGCACTTCGGAATTTTCAAGCCTGATGGTTTCAGCAACTACAAATCCATCAATTTCGGGCATCATAACATCCAGTATTACCAGGTTAAAACGCTCTTCCTTAAATATTTGCAAAGCCTTTTTACCATTAGTAGCAGTTGACACCTTGTAACCCTCAAGTTCAAGGTTAAGCTTAATGGCCTCAAGCAAATGCTCTTCGTCCTCGGCTAATAAAATTCTCTTTTTGTTTAACATGATAATTATTAATTTACACGTAGTTCACGACTTATATCGAATTAAGGCATCCGAATTAATCCGGTTGATTTATAAAAATCAGCCTTTATTTGCGGTTTTTATCCAAAAACCACTTCAAATATACTACCTGCCGGGCGATTATCCTTCACCTTTATACTTGCCTGGTGCTTGTCCAATACTTCTTTTACAATATACAGACCTAAACCGGTACCTTTTGTATTACGGGTATCCTCGCTGCCTACACGGTAGAACTTATCGAAAATACGGTTTTTTTCCTGATCTGCTATCCCAATACCATGATCAGCCACTTCCAGGTACACTTTACCGTCCTTTGAGAAAAGTTTCACACCAACAGTTTCACAGGGCCCTGAATACTTTATAGCATTTTCAATCAAATTGGTAACAACAGATGTAAGTGCAAATTTGTCGCCGGTTATTTCAACCTTGGGCTCAATTTCAGCATCAATTATCTGCTGGGTACCTTCGCATTTGGTGATCTGCAACCGGTTTACAATGCTATCCACCAATACAGAAAGGCTAAACCTGTCTTTAGGGAAAGTATAGGAGCGATTATCAATTTTTGAGGCCAGCAGCATATTCTCAACCATATCGTCAAGCCGTTCAATATCCATTAATGACTTACCTATAAAACTGAGTGTTTGTTCTTTGGTAAGGTCCCTTTTTTGAATGGTTTGTAAAAGGATCTTGATTGACGCCAGTGGCGATTTAAGTTCATGTGTTACCGAAAGCAAAAAATTCTTTTTCTGTTCCTGCAGTTTGCGCTCCCGGTTTATGGAACGATGCAGCGAATAGGCCCCGGCAAAAAACACCACTATGAATATGGAACCTTCGCCCATTATCATACCGAAGCTGCTTGGCATCATTTTGGTAAGCAGGTAGCCCCACCATATCAGCTCTGCAAGTGCATAAATGATAAGCGCATAAAATATTACAAATGATCTTTTCATTTCAGTTTATTTTATAATTTCCGTAGGCGGTTAGCAGCAAGTTATTAATTAAAGATAGTTTAAAATTGCCAACTGATACTTTTAACAGCCTACTTTTCCCTGAATACCACTTCCAGGCTATCAAATATAGCACGTTTTGCTTTTTCAAGGTCTATTTTAGTATGGGCCGAGGATATAAATCCAACCTCATAACCGCTTGGGCCTAAGTAAACGCCTCGGTTCAGCAGTTCCCGGTGAAGCTTTTTAAATTTCTCCATGCTGGATGCATCAATATCATCAGCGTTACGGATAGCTTCCTTATCGGTAAAAGCAAACCAAAATATTGAGCCGATGGTAAAAACTTTGAATTTATAATTGCGGGCAGTAGCAAAACGCTGAATAGCTTCGGTAAACTCTTCCGTTTTATTATTAAGATCGCGATAGAAACCCATGCGCAGCAGTTCGCTTAATTGCGCAATACCCGCAGCCATAGCAACCGGGTTGCCTGATAGTGTTCCGGCCTGGTAAACTCCGCCGTCGGGAGAAACGTTACTCATTATTTCGGCGGATGCACCATACGCCCCAACAGGCAGGCCACCGCCAATTATTTTACCATAGGTAAGGATATCCGGTTTAATTTGATAGTAACCGGCGGCACCCTCAAAGCCAATCCTGAAGCCAGAGATCACCTCATCAAAGATGAGTAAAGTGCCGTTTTGGGTACAGATTTCCCGGAGGTATTGCAGGTATTCTTTTTCCTGTAAAATCAGGCCGTTATTGGCAGGCACAGGCTCAATAATTATGGCAGCTATCTGGTCTTTAAATTCTTCAAAAGCCTTTTGCACCGCTTCTCTGTCATTTAAAGCAACCACAATAGTTTCATCAGCAAATGATTTGGGTACGCCTGCGGAGGAAGTTTCGCCAAAAGTAACCAGCCCAGACCCGGCTTTAACCAGCAGCGAATCGGTATGCCCGTGATAGCATCCTTCAAACTTCAGGATCTTATCACGTTTGGTGTATCCCCTCGCTAACCTGATGGCTGACATAACAGCCTCGGTACCAGAACTTACAAAGCGGATTTTTTCAATAAATTTGTTGTTTTTAATGATCAGCTCAGCCAATTCATTTTCCAGGGCTGTAGGCGCACCGAACGACATGCCGTTCTGCATCACCTCAATCACCTTTTCGCGAACTTTGGCATTGTTATGGCCCAAAATAAGCGGCCCCCATGAGCAGCAAAAATCAACAAACTGGTTATCGTCCGCATCCCACAAATGGCATCCATCTCCCCTTTTTATAAAAAGCGGTGTGCCGTAAACAGATTTAAACGCCCTTACCGGTGAGTTTACCCCACCCGGAAAAAACGTTTTTGCCTTGGCATATAGTTCCGCAGATTTTTCGCGGTTGATGTCAGGTTTTCCTGTTGAACCTGCTGATTCATTTCCCTCTGCGGTGAATTTCTTTTTTATCGACTCAAACATATTTTCTTCTTTATCAGCGACACATTAAAACCTGGTCGCCAATTACAACCACTTATTCTCCAAAACCTCTTTAGCGTGATACGTTAGTATCGCACTTGCACCGGCACGCCTTATGCTGGTAAGCACTTCTGTAATGGCGCGCTGCTCATTTAGCCAGCCTTTTTGTATGGCTGCTTTTATCATGGCATATTCACCGCTTACATTATACGCGGCAACCGGCAGTTCCGTATTGTCCTTTATTAATTTAATTATATCAAGGTAAGGCAGGGCGGGTTTTACCATTAAAAAATCGGCCCCTTCCAATTCATCCAGACGGGCCTCAATTAAGGCTTCACGCTGGTTTGCCGGATTCATCTGGTATGTCTTTTTATCGCCAAACTTTGGGGCTGAATTTAAAGCATCCCTGAACGGCCCATAAAATGCACTGGCATATTTCGCCGAGTACGACATGATAGACACGTTGGTAAACTTGTTATCGTCAAGCACCTTACGAATATAACCCACGCGACCATCCATCATATCACTAGGGGCAATAATATCGGCCCCGCATTGTGCATGGGCCAGCGCCATTTTACCAAGCACCTCCAGCGTTTCATCATTCAGGATCTCGCCGTTTTCAACAATACCATCATGTCCGTCGCTGCTGTAAGGGTCCATGGCCACATCGGTAACCACGCAAGCTTCGGGGAAATTTTTCTTTACTTCGCGAATAGCGCGCAAATACAGGCTTTGCTCCCTGTAGCTTTCGGTAGCATATTTATCTTTAATTGATTCCTCAATATTGGGAAAAAGGTCGAAGGAGTTGAGCCCGAGTTTAAGGCAGCTTTCGATCTCGCGCAGCAAATTATCTATCGAATAGCGGTAAATCCCCGGCATTGAAGCGACTTCGCTTTTTTGAAAAGTACCATCAACAATAAATAATGGAAAAATCAGGTTAGCAGCACTCACATGCGTTTCCTGCACCATATCGCGAATAACTTCGCTCTTTCTGTTCCTTCGTGGTCGTTGTAGCATATTTTGTCCGTGGACCATGGTCGATAGTCCATGGCTGGTTATTCAAGTTTTAAAGTCTTTGGACTATCGACCATCGACTATGGACTTATTGTCTCAGCACCTGTGGCTAAGGCAAATTGTTCCGAACACCGCCTCAGCCAGGCCCGTTTCATCAGGCGAATAAGGCAAGGTATATTTTACGCCTATTTCATCCAGTTTTTTCCCGGTTGATACGCCGATGGCTATAATTTTCTGATCAGGATCAAGTAAATTATCAACAAAGTAAGCCTCAACATTTGACGGGCTGGTAAACACCAGGATCTCGGCGCCGCTTTGCTCTACATCATCTTCCAGTATGGTTTCATATACGGTTAAGTCGATAACTTTGGTTTCTGCTGACAAAGCCTGCTGAATACTCCGCATAGAGTTTTCGGCAGAGGGGAATACCACGGTTTGCCCATTGGCTAACGCCGCAAATTCCCTTGCCACATCTGCAGGATCAACACCGTTACCGGTATAATCAACAAAATGCCCTTTACGACGCAACATATCTTCTGACCCTGTTCCCATCACCCCAAATTTTACATTTTTAGGCAATAGCGGATCCAGCTGAAAAAAGTACTCAACCGCATTTTTACTGCTGAAGAATACCCATTCGGCATGTTTTAAAATGTAATTATCAAGTTTGGTAATTACCGGCACCGTGCGGATCAGCGAGCGCGCCTCCACCTCTATATCATGTTTTTCCAGAGATTTACGAAAATAGCTGTTTGCTGAAAGTTCACGTGATATAAATACCTTCATCGGGAACTTGCGGTCGGCGCTAAAAAACGAAGCCACCTTTTGCGCCAGTCCTTCGGTTGATGGTGCCTCTAAAAACAACCTGTCCGGAAAACCTTCGCCTTCATCGGCTTTTGAAGTAAACACCTGATAAACGCCATCATCCTTGCGGCAATAGCATCCTAATGGCAAATGGCACCCGCCTCCAAACAGTTTTAAAACATTACGTTCAACTGCAAGTTCTTCAGCCACATCAGGGTGGTTAAGCGGCTGCAGTGCTTCAAATAATTCTTTATCAATTTCCCTTATCTGGATAGCCAACGCTCCCTGTGCCGGGGCCGGGATCAATTCCGTCGGCGTTAATTCTTCTACGTGAAAATCGCTTAGGTCTAAACCGAGCCGGCTTACACCTGCTTTAGCCAGCATAATGGCATCGTAATTTTCATCGCGCAGTTTGTTTACGCGGGTAGGTACGTTACCTCTAAGGTCAATTATATCCAGGTCGGGCCGGTAAGCAAGCAATTGTGCTTTGCGGCGATTTGATGAGGTACCTACGATGCCTCCGTATTTAACAGAAAGCTTCTGGTGTACATCAACACAGTCCTTCAGTATCAGCAGTAGTTCAGACGGGTCTTCCCGCTCTGAAACTGCTGCGATAATGAGTCCCGGAGGATTTTCAGTCGGCAGGTCCTTGTGCGAGTGTACCGCAAGGTCAATGGTGCCCGCCAATAATTCTTCTTCAAGTTCTTTGGTAAAAAAGCCCTTTCCCTCCAGCTTATCAAAGCTGAGGTTAAGTATCCGGTCACCTTGTGTTTTGATGATCTTTAGCTCAACGGGAATGTTAAGTGCAGCAAGGCTATCTTTTACAAAGTTTGCCTGCCAAAGCGCCAGGTCACTGCCGCGGGTTCCTATAATTAGTTTTCTGTCCAAAGGGCTCAATTGTTTGCAATGGCAAATTTAACATTTTACAGTGATGTACCCAGTGATAATTAATGTTATGAAAGTGGGGTGACTTACGTACCGTTTTTAATAGGATAACCGCCTGCAAATTACACAAGTAAGCAGCACCCGCTGTAATCAGTGAGGCGCCTTCAACCAGTTTCAGAAAATTATTTTATAACATAAAGTTGCAGCTTACTGTAGCCGCTTTAGGTTGAGTAAGGTATATACAAAGGTTATGCGCTATTAATGGGCCTCCAACCAGTTATCTCCTGTGCCAATTTCAACCATAATAGGTACCGTTGTTTTTATGGCGTTTTTCATACATTCCATAATAATAGGCTTTACCACTTCCACCTCGTGATGCGGCACATCAAACACCAACTCATCATGTACCTGCATGGTCATGCGGGCATCAAGGTTGCGTGATTTAAATTCACGGTGGATATTAATCATCGCGATCTTGATCATATCTGCCGCCGAGCCCTGGATAGGGGCATTAATGGCATTTCGTTCTGCAAACCCACGTACCGTTGCGTTAGCCGAATTAATATCGCGCAGGTACCTGCGGCGGCCCATCAGCGTGGTCACATAGCCGTTCTCACGTGCAAAGTTCATGGTATCGCTCATGTAATTTTTTATGCCGGGGAATTGGGCAAAGTAGTTGTCTATTATTTCCGCAGCCTCTTTACGCGGGATACCCAGGCTTTGCGACAATCCAAATGCGGACTGCCCGTAAATAATACCAAAGTTTACCGCCTTGGCATTACGGCGCTGTTCGCTGGTTACTTCTTCAAGGGTTATTCCGTAAACATTTGCCGCAGTTGCCGTATGGATGTCGAGGTTTTTAACAAAGGCATCCATCATGTTGGCATCCTTGCTGATCTCGGCTATAATGCGCAGCTCTATTTGCGAATAATCGGCAGATACAATGGTGTGCCCGCTATCCCTAGGAATAAAAGCTTTCCGCACTTCTCTGCCACGTTCGGTTTTAATGGGGATATTTTGAAGGTTGGGGTTAGTTGAGCTTAGCCTTCCGGTTGCTGCTACTGCCTGGTTATAGGAAGTATGCACCCTGCCGGTTTTAGCGTTTACCATTGTTGGCAAGGCATCAACATAGGTTGATTTTAACTTTTGCAGCTGGCGGTAATCTAAAATATCGCGCACGATATCGCTTTTTGCAGCCAGGGCCAGCAATACGTCTTCGCCGGTTTGGTATTGACCCGTCTTGGTTTTTTTTGCTTTGGGATCAAGCATCAGCTTTTCAAAAAGCACTTCGCCCAGTTGTTTTGGCGATGCAATATTGAACCTTACCCCTGCTTTTTCATAAACTATCTTTTCCAGCCTGGCTATATCTATTTCCAGCTGTTTGGAAAATTCTTTCAGCGTGTCATGATCAATTTTTACGCCTTCATACTCAATATCTGCCAATACGTAGATCAGTGGATGCTCCATCCCGTGGATGAGCTTCTCCCCTTCAACCTCCTTTAACTTCGGCTCAAACACGTTCCGCAACTGAAGGGTAATGTCGGCATCTTCTGCGGCATACTCTTTTATCTTTTCAATCTCCACATCGCGCATGCTGCCCTGGTTTTTACCCTTGGCACCAATAAGTTCAGTAATGGATACAGGTTTATAACTCAGGTAGTTTTCTGAAAGAATATCCATGTTATGGCGGGTATCCGGGTCTATGATGTAGTGCGCCATCATCGTATCAAACAAGTCGCCTTTAACCTCCACATCGTACCATTTCAGCATCAGGATGTCGAACTTCAAGTTTTGCCCTGTTTTGCCAATTGCCGCGTCTTCCAGCACCGGTTTAAATTCCAGCACTATCTTTCTTATCTCCGCGTCATCAACAGGCACAGGTACATACCAGGCCTCGCCGGGTTTTACTGCGAATGAAAGGCCCACAAGTTCGCATTGGTTGGCGTCGGTACCGGTGGTTTCAGTATCGAAACAAAAATTTTTTTGCTGCTTTAAAATTGCTATTAGCCCGGCCCTTTTTTCAAAGGTATCAGCCAAATAATATTGGTGGGGAACGGTGTTTATGTTCTTTATTTCTACCGGGGTTGGCGGTTCGTAAATATCCTCCACGTCAACGGTTAACGTAGTGCGGCCTTCTGCTACCGGGTTACCAAAAAGATCGGTTTGGATAGATACCGCTTTTGTTTCGGTAATGCTGAAATCGTCCCCAAAAACACGCCTGCCCAGGGTTCTGAATTCAAGTTCGGCAAACAGGGGTTCCAGCAGGTCTTTACTTGGCGCGCACATTTCAAGGCCTGCCTCATCCAGTTCAACAGGCACATTCAGGTTGATGGTTGCCAGCCTTTTTGACATTAAGCCCTGTTCTGCAAATTGTTCTACATTTTCGCGCTGCTTTCCCTTTAGCTCATGGCTATGGGCAATAATTTCTTCAACCGAACCATATTGTTTAATCAGCGCTTTTGCTGTTTTCTCGCCAATCCCAGGAATCCCGGGAATCCCATCTACCGCATCGCCCCATAATCCCAAAATATCAATCACCTGGTCAACCCGCTCAATTTCCCATTTCTCCAGGATCTCCTTCACGCCCAATATCTCCATCTCATTGCCCATTCGCGCCGGCTTGTAAACAAAGATATTTTCAGATACCAACTGTCCGAAATCTTTATCCGGCGTCATACAATAAACCTGGTATCCTTTGGCTTCGGCTTTTTTGGCAAGTGTGCCTATAATATCATCGGCTTCATAACCGTCAGACGTGATCAGTGGGATATTAAAACCTAAAACAACTTTAAATATATACGGCAATGCTTTGCTCAAATCCTCGGGCATGGCCTCGCGATGAGCTTTATAGGCTTCAAACTCCGTATGGCGTTCGGTTGGTGCTTCAGTATCAAATACCACCGCCATGTGGGTTGGCTTTTCTTTACGTAATACCTCCAGCAGCGTATTGGTAAAACCCATTACGGCTGATGTATTGAACCCGTTCGATGTAAAACGCGGGTTTTTACTTAGCGCAAAATGTGCCCGGTAAATCAGGGCCATCCCATCCAGGAGAAACAGTTTTTTCATAATAATGATGAATTACACCAATCGCACGAATATATTTGAATCAAACCAATTCTGGTATAATTCAAATGCGCCGGTATAATGCAAAAATATAATTATTACCCGTATAGTGTTAATCCAGCCACACCTATTTAGTCAAAATCCGCCGCCTGCTTTAACTTATAAAATCTGACATTTTTTTTAATTTTTTGCGGGGTCTCCACCCTATAAATTAGTGCCTCTTTATTTAAATGAACAAGCCGGCACATGGTCGTTCATCATACCTACAGCCTGCATGTAGGCATAACAAATGGTAGTACCAAAAAATTTGAACCCGCGCTTTTTCATGTCTTTACTAATAATGTCCGATATAGGGCTGCTGGCCGGCGTATTACCTGTTGTGTTATTAATTGGTTTACCTTCCGGCATAAAGCTGTATAAATAAATACTGAATGAACCGAATTCCTTCTGCACGTCCAAAAATAACTTGGCACTGTTTATAGCCGAATGAACCTTTAATTTATTACGGATAATCCCCGGGTCTTGCAATAAGCGTGCAGCATCTTCATCGGTAAATCCGGCAACCTTATGCACATCAAAATTGGCAAAAGCTTTACGGTAACCTTCCCTGCGTTTCAGGATGGTGATCCAGCTCAAGCCGGCCTGCGCCGCCTCCAGGATCAGGAACTCAAATAAAGTTTTCTCATCATGGGTTTCCTTCCCCCATTCTTCATCATGATATTTTATATAGATTTCGTCTGTTCCGGCCCAGCGGCAGCGGTGTATTTCTTTGGTCATTTTTGTTCGGATTTATTAAAAGCCTTTTCGCCCCTGTGAATGTGTGCTGTAAAATTTGATGCAATTACATTACAAACCAACTCCATTCAATTCATCCCAGTACTCCACCGCCCTGCGATAGTGGGGAATAACAATTGATCCCCCAACCAGGTTAGCTATCATAAACACTTCGTTCATTTCATCGTGCTTCACCCCGGCTTCGTGGCATTTGCCTAGGTGGTACTTTATACAATCATCACAGCGCAGCACCATTGAAGCTACCAGGCCAAGCATTTCCTTTGTTTTAACATCAAGCGCCCCATCAGCATAGGTGGTGGTGTCCAGCGCAAAGAACCGTTTGATATTGGTATTGGCCGTGTCCATTATCCTGTCATTCATTTTTGTGCGGTAGCTCTCAAAATCTTCTATTAATTTCCCCATAGCGGCATAAGTATTTTTTATAAATTTGAATTACTGAATTACTTGGTTATTGCGGTCAATTCGCACGCAATCCGGTCTTCAAAATTAAACAAATCCGAAGTTGAACATCCGAAACCCTAAATAAAAAAATCCTATGGAAAGCCTGTCGCCCAATATTTTTGTTAACAATATGGATGAAACCATCGCCTTTTACCGGTCGATTGGATTTCAGCTGGTAGTTACTGTTCCAGAAACCGGCACCGAATTTATTTGGGCTATGATGGTGAACGGCGAAGTTACCTTTATGTTTCAAACGTTTGAAAGCCTGGGCGAAGAATTGCCGCAAATCAGCAGGCAAAATGGCGCCTCGCTACTCCTTTACATCAAACTAAAAAAAATAAGGGAGTTTTTTGAACTGGTAAAAGATAAGGTAACTGTATTAAAAGGCCTTGAAACTACCTTTTACGGTGCTACCGAATTCTCCATTCTTGATAATAACAACTACGTGCTCACCTTTGCAGAAGACGAATAATGATTGAGTTTATCCGTGCCGACCATATTAATATTTGCGTACCGCCCGAAAGGCTGGAAGAAGCGCTCATCTTTTATACTGAAATAGTTGGCCTGAGGAAAATTGCCCGGCCCGACCACCTGTTTACTACCCCGGGCTATTGGTTTGATATCGGTGATATCCAGCTGCATGTTGGTGTTGAACCGCTTAAGCCAGTATCGGTAAGGCACATTGCCTTCGAAATAAAAAATATGGATAATGCACTGAAACATATTAAGGCACATAACGTAGAAATATTAGAGGAGCCCGTAATTCCCGGCCGCAAAAGGTTCGCTTTTCACGATCCTTTTGGAAACCGGATGGAGTTGCTTCAAATAGTTGAATTATAGATAGTACGGCATCAGTTAAAAAATATAGTTATGAAATTCATATCTCCTAAGATTCACGGAATTATTGACATTCTGGTTTGTGTGTTTTTATTGGCATCGCCTGTAATTTTTGGCTTTACAGGCAAGCTTGCACTGTTTACATACGCCTTAGGCGCCGCACACCTTTTGCTAACGGTATTTACTGATTTTGCTATGGGTGCGGTTAAACTTATACCGGTTAGCATCCATGAGTTGGTGGAATTTGTAGTTGCAGTAGCTGTTATTATGCTGGCTTATACGCTGTTCAACAACAATGCCGATGGTAAGTTATTCTACGTTATCTTCGGAAACTGTTTGCTGCTAACCTGGCTTGTTACTGACTACAGGGGCGACAGTGTACACAGCTTAAGCTAATAATTCCCGATCTCTTTTTTACAAAGCTAATTCTATCGATGGGTCCCAGAATACGGTTTTAAAATCCTGTACCTGGTCATCTGCTACTTTTACACCTTCATTTTCGAGCAGTGTTTGCATCAGGTTACCACCAAAATGAAATTTTGCAGTTAAAAGCCCCTGCCTGTTTACCACCCGGTGCGCCGGTACCGGCGGATCTACCCTGCCTGCCGCCTGCATAGCATAACCCACCATCCGCGACGAGCCTTTGGTACCCAGGTACGCCGCGATAGCCCCATAGCTGGTTACCCTGCCCTTCGGAATCAGCCGGGCCACTTCGTAAACACTATCATAGAAATTCGGTTCCGCCATTGCCGGGTTTAAAACGAAAACTTAAGATAGTTAATATTCTTGTTTACCTTCAGATATTTTTTCTCGTAATACGTTTTAATATTCAGCACCTCGGTGGCATATGATGAATGGTACACGTCCTCCGTTTTTGCGTGCAGGGTTAAGCCAGTTTCTTCAATTTTTTCAGCGGTATAGACATGCAAGTCGTCATTGTCAGTTTTGAGGTTCACAAAACCACCCGGTTTTAAAATCACCTTATACATATTTAAAAAGCGGGGCGAGGTTAGGCGCTTCTTCTCCCTGCTGAGCTGCGGCTGCGGATCGGGAAAGGTGATCCAGATCTCGTCTATTTCTCCGGGTGCAAAATATTCTATCAGCGTTTCAATCTGGATACGCAAAAAGCCAACGTTGGTAACACCATCTTCCAGTGCGGTTTTTGCACCCCGCCAGATGCGGTTGCCCTTGTAATCTATCCCGATAAAATTTTTACCGGGGAACATTGTAGCCAGGTTAACCGTGTATTCGCCTTTGCCGCAGGCCAGCTCCAGCACTACCGGATTATTGTTCTTAAAAAATTCGGTATTCCATTGCCCTTTAAAAGGCTTGCCGGCATCTAACTGCAAAACGTTGCTAAAGGTGTCTATCTCGGCAAAACGTCTTATTTTATCTTTTCCCACTTAAATTGATTATTGCGCAAAAATAAGATTTTGAGCGATTTAATTTTAAGCCGATTTGCATTGAGCATTTCCCGCAAATTTGGTACTCCTTTTATCGCAGTAATGTTTGTATTGTGGAGAATATACGCAACGCGAAAAAGTTTCTGTTATCTCATTACCGCAAGTATTTGCGAAACGGGTAAATAGGCTGCTAAAAGCCTCTTCATAAACTTGCTAAAGAAAACCATCGTTTTTTTTTAAAGCATTTATAACCTCTTCGGTATTTAAAACAGTTGCAAACTCCTTATTTATCATTGCCAGCGCGGTTAAATGGATGGTCTCTGCATCGTAATGCTCACCGTTGATCCCTGTTTTTGAAAAAGCGGCAACTGCATCGGCCACTACAAAAGTATTATACCCAAAGTTGCCGGCCATCCGGGCTGTGGTTGATACGCAATGTTCCGTGGTGAGGCCCACTATAACTACGGTGTCAATGTTTGCGGTATCCAGTTGTTGTTGCAGATCGGTACCGATAAAAGAACTGTTCACTGATTTTTTGATCACCGGCTCTCCCGGTAAAGGCTTCACAATTTCTTTGTGTGCGTTGCCGGGGTTACTTTCAGCCAGCAGGGAGTTGGGGTTTGTTGAGCAATGCTGAATATGGAAAAGCGGCAGGTTGTTTGCCCGCCAGTAGTCGAGCAGTCTGCGTGCGTTTGCTTCCGCACCGGGATTGTTGCGTTCGCCGCCCCAGTAAGTGATGTTGTCGAAACCCTGCTGGATATCAACCAGTATCAGTGCAGGATGGGTATTCGTTATTGTTTTCATACCTCAAAATTGCAGCTTTATGGAAGTCAAAATTTTGCTGTGAGGCTTTATTTGTTTGTTAATAAACCACCTGCCTGCTCCTTGCACTTTTAGGTGAAGCACCAAACTTTTGTTTATACACTTTTGAAAAATGCGAAATGTTCTCGAACCCGCTGCTATAAGCTATTAGCGATATAGGGTCGCTTGAGGTTTTTAACTGGTATTCAGCATACTCAAGCCTGCGGTTTATCTGCCACTTTACAGGTGTTGTGTTAAAGCGTTCGGTAAACTCCTTTTTAAATGCGCTTACGCTTCGCCCGGTAAGTTTTGCCATATCAGGTAATGAAAGCTGCCGGTTAAAGTTTTCCTCCATAAAATAGCCAAGGTCAATTTTCCTTTCGCTAACCAGATGTTTTAAAAACGAAACAAAGGTTTTTGAGCTGTCATTTGCCAAAATTTGCAGCAATACCTGGTGAGCAGTAAATTTAACAATGCAGCGGGAGTATTCCTGCGGGTGTAAAATATGCTGAATGGCTTGTGCTATGTTAGCATTGATAAACCCTGATGTTTTAAATGTAAACGGTGGCAAATCGGCACCAAACCTTTCCTGTTTAAACTCCGGGACATGAGTTTCCAGGAAATAGTCAACAAATTCATTCTCCATAAAAATGAGCAGGCTGGTATAATCATCAGATGGAAACAACTGGTAGTTCCCTCGCCGCCTAAACTGGATCTCGCCCGCGGTAAGGTGCTGCACAAAACTGCCATACCTTACATCAATAGCGCCCGTTAAAACAATTTCCAGGCAATGCGCGGTTTGCAGCGTATCGTCGCAGCGAAAAGGCCGTTTTTTGTCGATAAGAATACCGTACATATCAGCAAGCCGTAACCTGATGTGTGTATGTTGATCAAGCAGATCTTTGGGAATTTGTATCATTTTAACAGCATTAGGCTGCACTAAGCTACATTTTGTAATGCGCTCTTTTAAATTTTTGATAAATTGTAACAAATCTATGATGAAACACCGCACAGCTTCAGTGCATTCGTCAATTTTTAATATATTAGGGACTGTATTAACTGACAAAACTATTCAAATGAAAAAACTTTTACTTTTAGGCTGTGCTGTGCTCTTTGCCCTGCTCACGCGGGCACAGCAAACCTTCCCGGTAAACGGCCCCTGGGATATTCGCCCCGGCCAGTATGCCTTCACCAACGCCACCATTGTTGTAAGTGCCGATCAAACCATCACCAACGGTACGCTGCTAATTAAAGACCGGCAAATAGAATCTGTTGGTGCCGCTGTTAAAATCCCCAAAGGCTATGTTACTATTGACCTTAAGGGAAAATACATTTACCCATCGCTTGTTGATGCCTACACCAGCTACGGGATTCCCGAAGCGTCAAGACAGGCGTTTGCACAAGGCGGTTTTGGCAGGGCTGCGGTACCGGTATCAACCAAACCGGGTGCTTACGGCTGGAACGAATCTATAAAGCCGGAAATGAATGCAAAAGCGGTATTCCACGCTGATGCATCAAAAGCTGAAGAGTTCAAAAAAAATGGTTTCGGAACGGTACAATCACTTATTCATGACGGTATTGCCCGCGGTACATCAGCAATAGTTACATTAGGTGATGAACGCGACAACCAGCTGATAATTAGCAGCGAGGCTGCTGCGCATTACTCTTTTAGCAAGGGCACTGCCGCAACCAACTATCCATCATCATTAATGGGGGCCATTGCTTTGTTGCGCCAAACTTATTATGATGCCCAGTGGTACAAAAACCAAAAAGAGGAATACAATATTTCGCTTGATGAATTTAACCGCACACAGTCCCTGCCGCAGATATTTGAGGTCACCGATCAACTGAGTGTGCTGCGCGCTAACAAAATAGGCAAGGAATTTGGCAAACAATATATTTTTAAAACAGACGGGCAGGAGTATCGCCGCATTGATGCCATGAAGGGTACCGGCGGCAGCTTTATTATCCCGCTTACCTTCCCCGAAGCATTTGATGTGGAAGACCCGCTTGATGCCCGTAATATAAGCTATACCCAAATGAAAGACTGGGAACTGGCGCCAACTAACCCCGCTGTGCTTGAAAAAGCAGGAATAAAATTTGCCATTACCGCATACGGCTTAGCCAATGCCCGCGACTTTTGGACCAACCTGCGGATTTCCATTGATAATGGGCTGAGTGAAAAACAGGCTTTAAACTCATTAACCGCTATACCCGCCGAAATGCTGGGCGTAGCTGATAAGGTGGGCACCCTTGCAAAGGGCAAAATGGCCAACTTTATTATCACATCTGACGATCTGTTTAAAAAAGACAACGTAATTTATGAGAATTGGATAGAAGGCCGCCAATACGTGGTTAGCCGCAAGGATGTGACCGACCTGCGCGGCACATATAACTTTGCCAGTGACGCTTTACCTGGTGTAACGCTTAAAATTGGCGGAACACCCGGAGCATACGACGTAACCCTTGAGCGCACCGGGGCAGACAGCTCGCGCACCAAAGGCACTATTACCCGCACCGGCGATATGGTAAGCATTTACTTCGACCTTAAAAACAAACCGGCAGGCAACGTACGGTTAAACGGGTATATCACCAAAACGGCCCCGCTAACATTTAATGGAAGTGGTATTTTGCCCGATGGATCAGAACTTAAATGGGGTGCAACCTACGCTGCCCCGGCATCCGCAGAAAAAAAACCTGAACCTGCCAAAGCGCCAATAATTGATGGCCCGGTAGTTTATCCGTTTGTAGCCTACGGTAACACCGAACTGCCAAAAGCCGAAAGCGTACTGTTTAAAAACGCCACTGTTTGGACCAGCGATAAGGCTGGCATACTGCAAAATACTGACGTGCTGATTGAAAACGGCAAAATAAAAGCGATTGGTAAAGGGTTATCTGCCGGCAGTGCTAAAGTAATTGATGCTACGGGCAAACACCTTTCGCCGGGTATTGTTGATGAGCACTCGCACATAGCGGGCAGCGGCAGTATCAACGAGGGTACCCAGGCTGTAAGCGCCGAAGTGCGGATAGCCGACATCTTAAATTCAGAAGACATAAACATTTATCGCCAGCTTGCAGGCGGGGTAACAACCTCACACATCCTGCATGGTTCGGCTAACCCGATTGGGGGCCAAACTCAACTGATCAAGCACCGCTGGGGTGTACTGCCTGACGAAATGAAGGTTGCAGGTTCTGACGGCTTTATAAAATTCGCGCTCGGCGAAAATGTTAAAGGCAGCAACAACGGCCCGGTAGTAGGTGCCGCCCGTTTCCCGCAAAGCCGGATG
The DNA here is from genome assembly GCF_002257585.1 of Mucilaginibacter xinganensis. Classification (NCBI taxonomy): domain Bacteria; kingdom Pseudomonadati; phylum Bacteroidota; class Sphingobacteriia; order Sphingobacteriales; family Sphingobacteriaceae; genus Mucilaginibacter; species Mucilaginibacter xinganensis. The sequence continues at coordinate 40,458 of NZ_CP022743.1, forward strand.
GGTGTTGAGGAGGTTTATATTGACGAATTTACGCGTGCCAAAGAATATAAAGGTGCACGTGCCATAAAAGGCAACAATGTGCGCCGCGATATTGAACTGGATGCTATAGTTGAAATACTTGATGGCAAACGCTTCATCACCTGCCACTCGTACGTACAGTCGGAAATTAATATGCTGATGCATGTGGCCGATTCACTGGGCTTTAAAATAAACACCTTTACCCACATTTTAGAGGGCTACAAAATGGCTGATAAAATGAAGGCGCACAACATAGCAGGCTCAACCTTTTCAGACTGGTGGGCTTACAAAAACGAAGTTGCCGAAGCTATTCCGTACAATGGCGCACTGATGCACGATGCCGGGGTAGTAACCGCATTTAACTCTGACGATGAGGAGATGGCGCGCCGCCTAAACCAGGAAGCCGGAAAATCTGTAGCGTACGGACACCTGAGTGAAGAGGAAGCCCTTAAACTGGTAACTATTAACCCGGCTACCATGCTGCATGTTGACAAGCAAATTGGAAGTATAAAAGTTGGTAAAGATGCTGATTTGGTATTATGGTCTGCCGATCCGCTTTCTATTTATGCAGTTGCCGAGAAAACCTATGTTGACGGGATTCCTTACTGGGATATTGAGAAGGATGCAGCTAACCAAAAAACCATGAAAGCTGATGAAGCAAGGATCATCCAAAAAATGATAGCGGCTAAAAACAAAGGCGCCGTTACGCAAAAGCCAGTGGCAAAGCGCCCCCGCAATAATGAGGCTGATGAAGACGATGAGTTTGTATCAGGCGATGGTGTTGGACAAAGCAACTCAAACGGTAAATAATCCCTAACAGAACACTAAGATGAACAAGATATTTTTAATTTTTGGAGGATTATTGCTCAGCACTATCCTCGCAAACGGCCAGGCAACTATTTCGCCGGCTAAAGCGCAATCAAAACCTATAACTATAAAAGGCGGCACTATACACATAGGTAACGGCCAGGTAATCAATAATGGCTATGTAACTTTCGATAAGGGCAAAATAACCGCCATTGGCGAAGGCATTGCCACTGGCACCACCGATGCTGATGTTATTGACGCAACGGGCAAACAGGTATATCCGGGTTTTATTTGCCCCATAACTACCCTGGGCCTTATTGAAATTGCCGAAGGTGCCCGCGGTACCGAAGATGACGAAGAGACCGGCGACCTTAACCCTAACGTTCGCTCTATTGTTGCATACAACACCGACTCAAAGGTGATCCCAACCGTACGCTCAAATGGGATCCTGCTGGCGCAACCTACCCCCAACGGCGGCACTATACAGGGCCAGTCGTCGGTAGTACAGCTTGACGCCTGGAACTGGCAGGATGCGGCTTATAAAACGGATATCGGCATTCATTTAACCTGGCCTGTTGCACAGCCGCAGGGCAGGAGAAGAGGCCGACCGGCTGCGGGCGTTCCGGAAGAGTCACCGGCCGAAAAAGCGCAAAAAGCAATTGACGCTATCGAAAAGTTGTTTGATGAGGCCAAAGCATATGCTGACATCAGCAAACCTGATGTGGATAACCTGCGCCTTGCCGCCATGAAAGGTTTATTTAACGGCACTAAAAAACTGTTTGTAAATGCCGATGGTGCCAAAGAAATAGTGCAGGCCATAAACTTTGGTAAAAAAATGGGCGTACAGGTTGTGATTGTTGGCGGTAACGAATCATACCTGGTTACCGAAGTTTTGAAAGACAACAATGTGCCGGTGATATTAAAGGAGACACAACGTCTGCCTGATAAAGACGAGGATGACGTTTATTTGCCCTACAAGCTGCCGAAGATATTACAGGATGCAGGTGTGTTATATGGTTTAACAGGCGTTGGATTCTGGCGCCAGCGTAACCTGCCTTTTGAGGCCGGCGAAGCTGTTGGCTACGGCTTAACCAAAGAGCAGGCTATCTCTATGATCACTATAAATAATGCAAAGATCCTGGGGATCGACAAAACAACCGGCACGCTGGAAGTGGGTAAAGATGCCAACCTGTTTATCTCCAAAGGCGATGCGCTGGATATGATCACCATAAATGTTGATAATGCGTTTATACAGGGAAGGAACATTAACCTTGATAACCTGCACAAACAACTTTATAAAAAGTTTGCTGATAAATATGGCGTAAAAGCTAATTTGTAAGGAAAGGTTCTCCTGCTAATAGCGATGGGTTTTTGATAACTCATCGCTATTTTTTTAATACAATAGTTTTATTAACTATTATTGTAATGTTATAAACCAGTTAAAGGTTGCTCATCTTCCTAAAAACGGGCAAGTAAGATCATCTGTTCTAAAATACCATAAATGAAGCAGCAATTTCGCAAGCTAACCGGGCTTTTTATCCTGTTACTATTTTCGCAAATATGTTTTGGGCAGGGCCAGGCAACAAATATATTGCCTGACTGGGCATTTGGCGGTTTTGTGAGGCCGGAAGGGGTAAATCCCATTATTTCGCCGAAGCCGGCATCAAAATTTTACGACCCGATGAGCAAAGCTTTAATCAGTTGGGAGGCGAACGATACCTTTAACCCGGCTGCTACAGTAAGAGACGGTAAAATAGTGGTATTGTATCGTTCGGAAGATAAAACCGGGATGCAGATAGGCACGAGAACATCACGTTTGGGGTATGCCGTAAGCAATGATGGTTTACACTTTAACCGTAAAACACAGCCCGTTCTTTTTCCCGGGAACGACAGCCAGAAAGCTTATGAATGGCCGGGCGGCTGTGAGGACCCGAGGGTGGCAGTTACTGAAAATGGAACCTACGTTGTTTTTTATACCCAGTGGAACCGTAAAACGCCGCGCCTTGGCGTAGCCACCTCAAAAGACCTGGTTAACTGGACCAAGCACGGCCCGATCTTCCAGGATGCTTACAAAGGCAAATTCTTTAATATCGCCTCAAAGTCGGCATCGATATTAACCCGGATAAAAGGCGACAGGCAGGTAATTGCTAAAATAAACGGAAAATATTTTCTATACTGGGGCGAAGAGCACGTGTATGGTGCCACTTCGAATAATTTAGTTGACTGGGCGCCTTTAATTGATGAAACAGGAGCCTTAAAGATCCTGGCCTCTCCGCGTAAAGGATCCTTCGACAGCGACCTTACAGAATGCGGGCCGCCCGCGATATTAACGGCGCAGGGTATTGTGCTTTTGTATAACGGCAAAAACCACCCCGGCGATGGTGGCGACAAGCGATTTAACGGCAACTCCTATTGCGCCGGGCAAATGCTGTTTGACAAAAATGATCCTGAAAAATATGTTACCCGCCTGGACGTACCTTTCCTGAGGCCAATGCAGCCTTTTGAAAAAAGCGGGCAATATGTGAACGGAACTGTGTTTATAGAAGGGATGGCCTGGTTTAAACACAAATGGTACCTGTATTATGGCTGTGCCGACTCAAGGGTGGGCGTAGCTGTTTACGACCCTGCAAAACCAGCACCGCCTGACCCGGTTACGGCTGCAGCGGAATAATGGCAGGCAAGCTTATTTATAACGAAATTTTAACGTGTTGACTTTCATTAATTAACATAAATTCGATATAAATATTGATGAAACATGTTTATTATCAGCTACTTACACCTCTTTCCCACCCGATAAAAACATAAAGCACTGATAATCAGAATGTTTCACTTTGTTCCTGGTGTTCCGCATGCAAAAATGGAACGCGTTAGCGACGCGAATACATAACTTGTCTTATATAAAGGTATGTCTGCACGCGGTTGTAGAGAGGTTTAGGTGTTACACCTCCTTTTGCTTATGTCGGACTCCCTTTAATTAACCGTTTTCTTCTTCCAGATCCGGAAGTTCAGCAGGAATGTTTTCTTTTGGATCAGCGAGCGCCAATCAATAAACAAAATAGTGCACAGCAGTAATATTCCAAATATTGAACCGCCTACAGACTGCCAGGAAAAACCACCCTCTATAATGCTTTTTGCATTGTTAGCTGCATATTTTCCTAAATGTACGGTGATTGCATCGCTTGTAAATTTACCTACAAGAAAAATCGGGATGATGTAGGAAGCATTTATTTTTGCCATGCCACTGGCCAGAAACAAGGGCGTAGTTGGAAGCGGCAGCAACGTATAAGCCAATATCGCCGCCTGGCCTTTCCAGCCGTTTTCCTTCATCTTTTCGCCCAAAAACTGAACATCTTCATTCTTCGACTTTTTAAAGATCCTTCCGGCCAGCAGGGGGATATATAAAGTGAGAATATAACGCCCCAGAATGGAGCCCGCAACCCCTATTACAATAACCAGCCAAATATCCAGGTTAAACTCAATCTGCAAAAAAACCATAATGGTAAATGCAGGCGGAAAGGGAATAGGGACTACGTCGAATAAAAAGGAGCCGATAAAAACCAACAGGTACTGCCACCACATGCTCAAATGTTTATAATCAATTTCAAGCTAAGATACAAAGCGGTTGCCCGGTTTAAATGACTGCCGTCATTTGGTGCGGTGAGCCAAATCACTTTACCGGTACCGATGTGGTAAACAATAATGGGCGGCATTTTCACAAACATACGGTCCCGGGAATTAAATGCCCGGGGCCGTATGCTTAAAAGCATGTTATTAGCTGGTTAATGTTACAACCTGAAACCAACACCTGCACCAATTACCCATGGGTTAATTTTTACGTTTGCAGGGATATTTTTCAAAACTGGTGCCAATTCAGGATTAGCAGCAGGTGTCAGGTTTGAAGCATCAACCGTTACATTGGTTGAAAGAAATATTTTTTTCAAATCAAGATTTAAAAACACCTTTTTAGTGATATTATAGTCTACTCCAGCCTGTGTGGCAAAAGCGAATTTGTTTTGATAATCAATTGCCCGTACTGTAGGCCCTTTGTCAGCACTGTAAAAAAAAGTGTAGTTAACGCCTGCGCCAATATATGGCTTAACCGCACAGCCTGTTGGAACATGATATTGCAGGGTTAAAGTTGGCGGCAAAAGCCAAACTTTACCCAGGTTAACATCTGCAGATGAACTTGCACCAATGGCAGTTAAATTAGATCCGGTTGTATTTACTTTATGCCTGGTAGTTGCTAAGATCAGCTCAGCTGAAAAATTCTTAGCGAAAAAATAGGTAAAGTCAACTTCGGGCACAACCGTGTTTGATATATTAACGCCTCCGCCTATAACTCCGATAGTGGCACTTTCCTGCGGTACAATTGCGATAGCCCTAAACCTGATATCCCACTCTTTTTTTTCTTGCGCAAAGGTGGTAAATACGCTCAATAATAGTAATGATGTTACAAATAGTCTTAGATTTTTCATAATATTTTGTGTTGATTACACAACAAAACTAAAGTGAACTTTGCCACTCGTAATGACCAAAAACAGGTTTAGAAATGACCCTGATCATTGTTAATCTGCGCACTAAACTAAATTCTTTCACGTCTGTTTATAGCAGTTAAATACGTCGCCCATCCCGGTTTTTCCGCAATTAAATTTGGAACGTAATTCCCATTGCTCATATTTTAATCGTTACTTCCGAAAGAATTAAAAGGGTAAAAAGCCCAATAGCCGGGAACCAGCATCAAAGGACTTTTAACAAATTGTTCTGTAAATTCCATCCGCCATCAAAAAGGAGTTTTTTAAACGAAAAACTCCTTTATTGACGATTAATTAAATAACTTGCACAACTATTATGCACCCTCTTAAATTAACCAAAACCTGAGGTAAGGTTGCGTTAGTTTTATTAACTATGGAAAATGCTGCCTTGCTTAATGCGATTATTAAAAATGCAATAGATGGTATCATAACGATATCTGATAGGGGCATTATTGAGTCGATAAACCCGGCAGGCTGTAACTTATTCGGTTATCAGCCCGAAGAAGTAATCGGCGAAAATATTTCAATTCTGATGCCTGCACCCTACAAAGCAGAACATGATGGTTACCTTGATCGGTACCAACGCACAGGAGAAGCTCATATTATAGGAACAGGCCGTGAGGTTATCGGGCTAAAAAAAAATGGCGATAAGTTTCCTTTTCGTCTGGCTGTTAGCGAGGTACAGTATTCGGGCAGGAAAATTTATACAGGGTTTATCCACGACCTCAGCCGGCAAAAGGAAGCAGAAGAACAGCTAAAAGAATATGCCGCTCACCTGGAGGAACAGGTGGAGGAGCGCACGCAATCGCTTACTGAAACAGTGCACGCGCTACAGCAGGCAAAAGAAGAAGTTAGCCTTTCGCTGGAAAAAGAAAAAGAGCTTGGCCAGTTAAAAAGCAGGTTTGTATCAATGGCCTCGCATGAATTCAGAACGCCGTTAAGCGCAATACAACTTTCGGCATCGTTAATTGATAAGTACTCGCAGCCGTTTGAAAACGATCATATTGGCAAACATGTTGTAAAAATAAAAAATGCGGTAGGTAACCTTACCACTATTCTAAATGATTTTCTCTCGCTCGAAAAGCTGGAAGCCGGAAAAGTTGAACCTTCTTTTACAAGTTTTGACCTCGTTAAATTCTCGGAAGAAATTACCGAAGAAATGCAGATGATGGCAAAGCAAAATCAAAACATCATCTATCAGCATACCGGCATCCAAAGCATAATTAATCTTGATCAGAATTTATTAAAGAATATTATAATTAACCTTGTTGCAAACGCTATTAAATATTCAGGAGAAAATACTTTCATAGAATTTAATACTGAAATTGGCGATAATATTTGTATTTTGACTGTCAAGGATGACGGAATCGGGATTCCTGAAAATGATCAGAAACACCTGTTTGAGGCATTTTTCAGGGCACACAACATTGGCAACATACCGGGCACCGGGTTAGGGCTCAACATTGTAGCCCGTTATACGATGCTGATGAATGGGAAAATAAACTTTAAAAGCAATGTTAACCAGGGAACCTTGTTCACGCTTTCATTTCCAATATAATGAAAAAAAAAGTATTAATAATTGAAGATAACGTCGATATCAGGGAAAATGTAGTTGAGATCCTGGATCTGGCAAATTATGAAGTTCTTGCCGCAGACAACGGCAGAACAGGCGTTGATCTGGCACTTAAAAACTTGCCCGATATTATTTTATGTGACATTATGATGCCTGAGCTTGACGGTTACGGGGTATTATACCTCCTCTTAAAAAATCCGGATACAGCGGTGATCCCTTTTATTTTTTTAACCGCCAAAGCTGAAAAGGTTGACTTAAGAAAAGGCATGGAAATGGGTGCCGACGACTATTTAACCAAACCCTTTGACGATATTGAGTTGTTAAGCGCTATTGAAAGCCGCTTGCGAAAAAAAGCAGATCAGCAAAATTTCTACAGCAAATCGTTGGACCAGCTGGATAACCTCATAGCTAAAAATGAAGGACTGGCTGAATTAAAAAAGATAATCAGCGAGCGTAAAATAAGGCAGTTTAAGAAAGACCAGGTTGTATATTATGAAGGAGATAGGGGCAATGGCCTTTACCTGTTACTAAGCGGGCGGATAAAAACCGTAAAAATGGCTGAAGACGGGCGCGAGTTAATGACAGGCATGTACACTCCTGAAAGCTACCTCGGCATCCAGGCCTTATTGGCTAATGAACCTTACAGTGAAACTGCGACAACGCTGGACGATAGTTCGCTTTGCCTGATTCCTAAAGACAGCATTGAGAAACTGCTAAACTTGTACCCCGATGTTGCCAAAGAGTTTATTAAAATTCTATCGAACGATATTCGCGAAAAGGAAGAGCAGTTGCTGCAGCTGGCCTATAACTCCGTTAGGAAACGGCTGGCAGATGCTATTTTGCGCCTGCATAAGCAACCCGGCCACGATGCTGACGGCTTTAAAATAACCAGGGAAGACCTGGCTTCAATGTCCGGTATGGCTACAGAAACCGTAAGCCGTACACTTTCTGACTTTAAAGATGAAGGTTTGATTGAAAAAAAGGGGAGCACCATTCATATTCTTGATCCTTCGCGTTTAAGTAAAATGAAGAATTAATTTATTGCAATTACTTAGACACAGGTAATTAAAAGACCCTTATAAACTGACTTTGGATCGTTTTATAAAGGTCTTTTCGTTATTAACACCGTGAACGTTATGGTTCTATAATAACCTTTATCGCTTTTTCCTGTGCCGCATTGCCAAACACCTTGTAGGCCTGCAGTATTTCGAGCAGCTTAAAATGATGGGATATTAATTTTTCAGGCTCATAGGTCGTCGCATTTGTAAGCAATTCATTTTCCTTGTTTATTACTGTGGCTAAGCAGTTCTACACATTGTGTTGCTATTTCAAGTTCTTCGTTGGTGGGTACTACCAGCACCTTTACCCTGCTTTCAGTGGTACTTATTTCACGAAGAAGTGGACTCCGGAGATTATTCTTTTGCCCGTCCAAAACAATGCCGAAAAAGTCCAGGTTACGACAAGCCAATTCCCTTGCCAGGCTATCATTTTCACCCACACCTGCGGTAAATACAACAGCATCCAGGCCGTTCAGCGCGGCGGCGTACGAGCCAATAAATTTCTTTATACGGTAAGCATACATATCATAAGCCAGCCTGGCAGCCTCATCGCCGTCAGCAATTAATTTTTGGATATCACGCATATCAGCATGTCCGGTAAGGCCCGTCATCCCGCTTTCTTTATTTAAAATCGCATTTACGCGCTCCGCAGTGTAACCCTCCTGCTGCTCCAGGTAAAGAATTACCGATGCATCAATATTGCCGCAACGGGTTCCCATAATCAGGCCATCCAAAGGAGTTAGTCCCATGCTGGTATCAATACATTTTCCCGCATCAACGGCTGCCATGCTACAACCATTCCCTAAGTGAATAGTGATTATTTTGGCATCCGGTTTATCCAGGTATTTTAGCGTTTTTGCGGTTACATACTTGTGACTTGTGCCATGAAACCCGTACGCCCTGATATGGTAGTCAGTATAGTAACTATTGGGGATGGCATATCTGAACGCTTTCTCAGGCATGGTTTGGTGAAAAGCCGTGTCGAACACTGCAATATGACTTGCTTTTGGAAACAATTTTTCGGCTATTTCTATCCCCTTGTAATGCCCAGGGTTATGCAGGGGCGCCAATGAAAATAATTTTTTTATTTCTTCCTTTACCTGTGCGGTAATAATGGCCGGTTGTGAAAACTTTTCTCCGCCATGCACAACGCGGTGCCCCACCACTTCAATTTCTTCCGGGTTTTTTATCACACCAATCCCGGGTTCTGTTAAAACCTTACCTATTTCAATCATACCCGTCTCATGATCAGGAATGTTCAACGTAAGGGTAACCGCCCTTTCCTTGTCGCCACTATAAACCTTGTGGGTAACGCTTGAATTTTGCAGGCCTATCCGTTCTACAAGCCCAGAGCAAATTGGCGCAGTGCAGGGCATTTTAAAAAGCTGATACTTTATGGAGCTGCTTCCACTGTTAATTACCAGTATATTCATGTTATGATACTGATTTTACTTTAGCATTGGTTTGATACTCTTCCTGGCTTTGTATAGCGGTTATGATAACGGTATTAAATATATCATCAACTGTACAACCCCGGCTAAGATCGTTAACAGGCTTATTAAGGCCCTGCAAAATAGGGCCTATTGCCAATGCCCCGGTTTCACGCTGAACAGCTTTGTAGGTATTGTTGCCTGTGTTGAGATCTGGAAATATGAGCACACTGGCCTGACCTGCCACGTCAGAGCCCGGCATTTTTTGCTGCCCTATTCCCGGGTCAACTGCAGCATCATATTGTATGGGACCTTCAACTTTAAGGTCTGGGCGTTTTTCTTTTACCAGCTTTGTTGCCTGACGCACTTTTTCAACATCCTCTCCCGTGCCTGACGTTCCTGACGAATAAGAGAGCATTGCTATCCTTGGCTCAATCCCGAAGCGTTTGCTGGTATCGGCCGAAGAAATAGCAATTTCGGCTAATTGTTCGGCAGTAGGGTTGGGGTTAACGGCACAATCGCCAAAAACAGAAACCCTGTCTTCCAGGCACATAAAAAACACCGATGAAACAGTAGAAATGCCGGGCCTGGTTTTTATAAATTGCAAAGCAGGCCTTATAGTGTGTTGCGTAGTGTGGTTTGCTCCCGAAACCATACCGTCGGCGTGCCCTTTAAATACCATCATGGTGCCAAAATAGGAAACATCGGTCATTAAATCGCGGGCCATTTCCATATTCACATTTTTATCCTTTCGCAACTCATATAAGGTTTCTACATACGTATCGTAATAGGCTGAATTGGCAGGATCAATGATCTGTACATTGCCTGAATCAAGGTTTAAACCCAGGCGTTTCATTGATGCGGCAATTTCAACCGGGTTGCCCAGTAAAATAATATGTACAATTTGCTGTGCTACCAACCGCGCGGCGGCCTTTAAAACCCTGTCATCATTACCTTCGGGCAGCACGATGTTTTTGATCTGCCGTTGTGCCCATTTGCTCAGCTGGTATTGGAACATGCGCGGCGTAATAGCGGCCGACTGGTAAGTAACTATGCTTTTCTCTAAAGCCAGCACATCCACATACTTATTAAATGTATCAATAGCCAACTGTATCTTTTTTGTGTTGCCGGGCGTTATGCGCGCCTTAATTGCAGCAATAGCTGTAATAGCCTGAAAAGTTCCCTCCTGGACAGAAAGGATAGGAACAATATTTTGCAATCCTTCAATTAAGCGAACGATTGGTTCTTCTGGCTGTGAGCCTGCCGTAAGCACAATGCCTGCCACTTTTGGATAGCTGGATGAAAGATTGGCTTGTAGCGAACCTATGATTATATCGCCCCGGTCGCCAGGGGTCACAATCAGCACATTATCTTTTATGTAACTTAAAAAATTAGGCAGCTGCATAGCCCCGGTAACAAAATTGTCCACCTGGTTTGACAGATGCTCTTTACCAAAAAGCAGCTTTGCATCAAGGCTTTCATATATATCTTTAACTGTAGGGTTTTGAAGCCCCTTATCAGCCGGGATAACAGCCAGTAAAATATCAGCCGGTAATTGATCTGCCAACAATTGCTTTACGTCTTCTGCCTGTTCGGGTTGGATGATGTTGGCAATAATACCCAATACCTGTATCTCCCGGTCTTTAAAATTGCGGAGAAAATTAAGGGCAGAATGGATTACCTGTGCCGTAGTTTTATTCTCGCCCGAAACCACCAATATGGCGGGGCTGCCCAGGTTTTTTGCAATCAGCGCATTCGATTCAAATTCAAAGGCCGTCCCGTCGCCCAAAAAATCACTGCCTTCAACAACAGTGAAATCATAATTCTCTTCAATTTTTTTGAATTTGGCTATTATGGTATCTATCATTTCGCCCTGGTTGCCGTTTTCTATGTAATGCATGGCATCCTGCCGGGTAAAGGCAAATGCGTCATCAAACTTTATAGGCAGGCCAAAGTGTTCAAGTATCGCCTGGATATGTACATCCTTTTTTTCTTCCGGGTTTGTATTTACTATAGGTTTAAAAAAACCAATTTTTTGTGCCTTACCCAATAACATGTGCACAAGGCCCAGTGCAACAAGTGATTTCCCGCTGTGCGGCTCGGCTGAGGTTACAAAAATAGTTTTAGACATATTTTAACGCTGGATACATAGTGCAAAGGTAAAAAGCTTAACTATGTTTTAGTATGCAAAGGCCTATTTTAAATTATACCGGGGCAAAGCATAGTTAAAAAAATACCCGGAAAAATTGTGATACATTTTTGTGCAATACAACCTTACCGGATATTTATGATGATAATACTTAGGATTTGACTAACTAATTACGGTTTGGCTATTTCCAACACCATCCGGCCCTCTACTTTTCCTTTTTTAAGGTTATCAAGTACCGTATTTATGTCCTCTAATTTTGCAGTATGTATCGTAGCTTTTACTTTACCTTCTACAGCAAATTCAACGGCTTCCTGCAAGTCTTTTCTTGTACCCACAATTGATCCTCTTATAGTGTACCTGTTAAGTACGGTTTCAAATATGGGCAGGTCAAAGCTACCGGGCGGCAATCCGTTCAGCGCTATTGTACCTTTTCGCCTTAATGCCGAAATCCCCTGCTTAAACGCTATAGGCGAAACAGCAGTTACCAGCACACCGTGCATTCCCCCTGTTTCCTTTTGTAAAAATTCGCCCGGATCCTGCGTTTTGGCGTTTACTGTTAACTCAGCTCCAAGGCTTTTCGCAAGGTTTAATTTATCGTCATCCACATCAATGGCTGCTACGTGCAAGCCCATTGCTTTAGCGTATTGAACTGCCAGGTGCCCCAGGCCACCTATCCCCGAAATGGCAACCCATTCTCCGGGTTTCGCTTCAGTTTCTTTTAATCCTTTATAAACGGTTACACCTGCGCAAATGATGGGCGCTATGGCTGTAAAGTCAATACCGGGCGGCAAATGGGCAACATAGCGGGCATCGGCCACAACATATTCTGCATAACCGCCATCTACGCTATAGCCGCCGTTTTGCTGGCTTTTGCATAAGGTTTCCCAGCCGGTAATACAAAATTCGCAACCGCCACAGGCGCTGTATAACCAGGGCACACCAACAATATCGCCCTCTTTTACATCTTTAACATCAGGGCCCAGGGCAACAACATAGCCTATCGCCTCGTGCCCCGGTATCAGCGGCATTTTGGGTTTAACCGGCCAGTCGCCATCAACCGCGTGTAAATCAGTATGGCAAACGCCGCTGGCAATTACTTTTACCAATATTTCATTTTTGCCGGGTTCTCGCACCGGCATTTCTTCAATTTGCAGTGGTTTGCCAAACTCCCTGACAACAGCCGCTTTCATTTTTTTTGGTAGCATATAAAAAAGTTTGAAATGCTGGATTGTTTACCCAACATTCAAAAGTCGTAGTTCGGCACCGCCGGGGGAATGATTAGAGGTGCTGAAAAAAATGACCTTGGTCATTATTGTCGCCGATTCAATTACTGATTAAGGTCACTTATCTTATTGATTAATCTCATAGTTTGGATAGCCTTATGCCGATAGTTTTGTACATTATAAAATACTATAATATGAAAGCGGTTGCTTACAGTGTTAAACCATTTGAAAAAGAATTCCTGGCAAAGGCCAATCAAAAGAAGCATGATATTACGTTAATATCCAATTCCCTGAGCCTGGAAACAACTATGTATGCGGAGGGGAAGGATGCCATTATAGTTTTCACAAACGATGATGTATCTGCAAAGGTAATTGATCGTTTGGCCGACCTCGGGATCAAATTTATTGCTACCCGGTCAGCAGGCACCGATCATATTGATAAAGTTGCGGCAGCAAAACATCATATAAAACTTTCAAACGTACCGGCATATTCGCCGCAGGCTATCGCGGAGCAAACCGTTGCCCTTGCTTTTGCGCTTAACAGGCACATGCTTAAAGCAGGGCAAAACAGCCGTAATTTCAACTTTAGAAACGACGAGTTGATCGGCTTTAACTTTTCGGGCAAAACCGTCGGATTGATCGGTTTAGGAAATACAGGCCTTGCCGCAGCACAAATATTTCACGGCATGGGCTGTAATGTAATTGGCTATGATTCCGCTTTCCCGGAAAACAGTCCGTATGTGCAACCGGTAGAGCTGGAAACATTATACGAACAGGCTGATATCATATCGCTTCACCTGCCGCTAAATCCAGCAACCAAATATATAATTAACAAGGATACGATTGCCAAAATGAAACCGGGCGTAATGCTTATAAATACTTCCAGGGGGGCTTTGATAAAAACAGAGGACATATTAGCTGGATTGGAAAGCGGGCAGGTGGGCTACCTCGGAATTGATGTATATGAGCACGAAAAGGGGTTGTTTTTCGAAGACCATGAAAATGATAAAGTGAAGGACCCCCTGCTTGAAAAACTGATGACTTATGAAAATGTAATTGTTACCCCCCACCAAGCCTATTTAACAAAAGAGGCGCTGCAGGAAATAGCTAACCAGACCATACGAAACCTGGATCAGTGGCAAAACAACAAATGCGTAGGCGATGCGTGTGTTTGCGCAGCTGCCTGCAGAGTAAAAATCAAATCAGATATATTATAAAGAATTTATGTTCTCAGAAGAAAACTACACCACCCTTGCACAAAAATATAACGTAGCAGCGCCGAGATACACAAGCTATCCCACTGTTCCTTATTGGGACAACGCAAATTTTGATGCCGGGCAATGGCAAAAGGCTGTCAAATTTTCATTTGATGAAAGCAATGCAACTGACGGAATAAGCCTTTATATTCATTTGCCGTTTTGCGAAAGCCTTTGCACCTACTGTGGCTGCAACACAAGGATCACAAAAAATCATCGGGTTGAAGAACCTTATATTAATGCCGTTTTAAAAGAATGGAAAATGTACCTGCAATTGATGGACGAACCTCCTGTAATCCGGGAGATCCATTTGGGCGGCGGCACACCTACTTTTTTTAGCGCCGTTAACCTGCATTTGCTTATTGACGGAATTCTGAAAGAATCCGTAGTGCATCCACAGGCAGAATTCAGCTTTGAGGCGCATCCGGACAATACAACGGTTGATCATCTGCAAACCTTGTACAATCTTGGCTTTAAGCGCCTTAGCCTCGGCATCCAGGATTTTGATCCGCGGGTACAGTTTATTATCAACCGCCATCAAACGTTTGAGCAGGTACAGACCATAACACAGGTTGCCCGCGGCATTGGTTATACCTCTATCAACTTCGACCTGATCTATGGTCTCCCCTTACAAACTATGGAGGGACTTGCCGACACAATGCACCTGGTATCGGAACTAAGCCCGGATCGCATCGCCTTTTACAGCTATGCGCATGTGCCCTGGATTAAGCCTGGCCAAAGGCGATTTACAGAGGAGCATTTACCCAACGTACATGATAAAAATAAGTTATATGAAATTGGCCGCGACCTGCTTAAGGGCTATGGATACATTGAAGTGGGGATGGACCATTTTGCACTGCCCGGAGATGATCTTCTAAAAGCTGAAAAATCAGGCAACCTGCACCGCAATTTCATGGGTTACACCCATCAGCACACCCAGCTGTTAATTGGCCTGGGGGTATCATCCATCAGCGATTCATGGTATGCCTTTGCACAGAATGTAAAAGTGGTTGAAGATTACCTGCGCCTGGTTAATGAGGGCGAGCTGCCTGTTGTTAAAGGCCATATTTTAACACATGAGGACCTCATCATCCGCAAGCATATTTTAAATATAATGTGCAAAGGCGAAACGGTTTGGAACCAGCATCTGGAACAATCCATCTCATTAACGGATGCCTTTGAACGATTAGCGCCTTTGGTTGATGACGGATTAATTGAACTTAACGCACGGAACCTGAAAGTTACCCCGCTCGGTAAAAACTTTCTGCGTAATATATGTATGGCCCTTGACGCAAGGCTATGGGCTGATAAGCCCACCACCCAGTTATTCAGCATGGCTGTTTAATTAATAGCGTTTTTTAATGCAAGAACGTGCTGCAAAAAAAAGCTGCCGGTTGATTTTCATCACCGGCAGCTAACCAAAAACCACCATAAAAATTATATAATAAACGCAAGCAGCATTATAACATGCACAAGGACACTTACGCTTAATAACAACATCATTGTGCGAATGCCCGAACCACCCATGCCCGCAATTATATTTGCAAAATACAGCGACAGTGTAATAACCAGCACTATGATAGGCGCATTAAAATAATACATAAGCAATGCGGGTAAAGGCAAAAACAATACGCCTTGACCTATCAATGCCACGAAGAACCACAGCGTTTTGTTTTGCTTTTGTCCGTCCGCAAAAGCATTAAATTTATTCCAAAGCGTTGACTTGCGGGCGGCTCCCTCATTTGCCCATTGTGTTGAAGACTGTATTTTTATTGTATCCATGATTGATATGTTTATGATACAAATTTGCCTGATAAAGGCTTTTTAAACCATGATTTTGCACACACAGAAATGTGATTTAAGGCATTTTTTAATGTTACAATCTGCTTAATGACACACGCTTACTCCCGAAGTTTGTTTCTGCGGACTGAGGTAAGGAATATTTAAGTTTAGCCCGCGAAGGATAAACCAAAAGCCCAGGCAAACCATAAGGTAGGGCATAGTTCTGTTTATACGTCGGCGTACCACCGGACCAACAAAACCTGAGCTTACCGTTGCCAGCAGCATTAACGGGAATGTGCCCATCCCAAACCAAAACATAAATTGCGTAGCGGCCAGCGGGGTGGTGGTGTTAATAGCGCCAACAAGCGCCAGGTAAACAAAGCCGCATGGTAAAAAGCCGTTTAATACACCCACTATGAAATGCCCTGCCTTGTGTTTCAAAGCATAACTTAACAACCTGTTAATGGGTAATAAAAAGATAGAAAGGATGTTCTTATCTTTCAGGCGAACCTTGTAGAGCCTTGATAAACCGGCGAGAATAATAAGCATTCCACTGGCAAGACTTATACCCTGCTGCAGGCCAAACATCCACAGTTGCCTGCCAATAAAACCAAAAAGCAAGCCTAATAATGAATAACTTACAATACGCCCCAGGTTATAAATAATCTTATCGGCCACCACTAGCAACCAACGGCTATGAAACGATGGAACAGCGAAAGCCAGCGGGCCGCACATGCCAATACAATGCACGCTACCAAATAACCCTATAAAAAATGCGATGCTGTTACTGCTCATTTTATAAACATTTCCTGTTGGTACAGGTACTCTTTATTGTTGCTGGTCCAGTTAAAAATCAAGATCCACTGCCCTTTTGTAATCCCCTCAACGGGAACTTCAAACTCGTTGGCAGCACCGGTGCTAAGCTGATAAACTTTATCAAGCTGATTGTCTGATGGACGCTGTAATTTTAATGAACCCTTTGCCGGCCGGGTAAATACGACCCGGATATTACCTCCCGAAACCGATACAACCGGCCGGGCATTATCTTTTATTACCTGTTTTTCTTTATTATAATATTGGTTAAATGTTAAACCCTTTTCATAATACTCGTGGTCGTAATCATCCACGGGGGCCATAAACATGTAAACACACATTGTTAAAATAAACAGCATAAATAATATCATGCCCGCAATAATTCCTTTTCCCCAGTTCATAGCTTAATCATTTATAGGTCCAACAAAAGCGGTGCTAACGATTTTAATAATTTTATTACCGGCTACCAGTTGTAACCGTACATCAGTTTTGGCCTGGTGTATTCCGGATTCAGGGATAATTATAAAGAACACAATTTTTGAAGACCCTCCCTTTTCAATAGGGCCCGGTGCCTGGATGTATTTAATCTTAATTGATGCATCTTCAGGCTTTAATGTTATTGTCTGTGTTTTATTGGTTTTATTAATAATCTCGGCGTTATAAATGTTACTGATATTTTTGTTAGGTTGTTGCTGGTAAAGCATTCCCGCGCTTCGCATAATCGTAATATCCATATCGCTTTGCGTAAAAATAAAATAGCTCAGTACGCTCATTAACACCAAAATAACTGCACTGTAAGCCATCATGCGGACAGTAAACCGGGGTTTTTCGTTATTCCTGATCATGTTTTCAGAGAAAAAACCGATTAGATTATGCGGTTTATGGATCTTATCCATCACCTCGTCGCAAACGTCAATACAAGCGGTACAGTTAATGCATTCCATCTGCGTGCCCTTGCGGATATCAATACCGGTGGGGCAAACGGAAACACATAATCCGCAATCAATGCAATCGCCCTTAACTTTAAAAGGGTCTTCGTTTCGTGACAATTTGGCCCTTGGTTCTCCTCGTACATCGTTATAGGCAACAACCAGGGTATGCTCATCAAGCATTACACCCTGCAAACGGCCATAGGGGCAAATAACGGTACAAACCAGCTCACGCACCTGACTGTAGATCAAGTAGAACACAATCGTAAATACCCAGATACTTATAAAACCTACCCAATGCGCTTTTACCGGCTCAATTATAATTTTTATTAAAGCATCGCTTCCAATTATATACGCTAAAAAAGTATTAGCAATTAAAAAAGAGATCAGCAGGAACACCAGGTGCTTGCTTGTTTTTTTTGTAATCTTTTCCCGGTTCCACTCCGCGGCATTTAACTTTTTTTGCTTATTGGCATCCCCTTCAATCCACGCCTCTACTTTGCGGAAAACCATTTCCATAAAGATGGTTTGCGGACAGATCCAGCCGCAAAATATCCGCCCAAAAGCTATGGTAAACACCACTACACAAACTACAAAAACCAATGTAGCCAGCACGAACAGGAAAATATCCTGCGGCCAAAATACCTGGCCCATTAATACAAACTGTCGGTCAATAACGTTTAGCAGCAGCATCGGCTGCCCGTTTATGCGGATAAACGGGCCGGCAAAAAATAAAATCAAGTACACATAGCTGATATAGCTCCTCCATTTATAATATTGCCCCTTACGTATTAATGGATAAATCCACCTGCGCTTATTGCTCTCCGCCCCCTTTAATACTTCGTCCATTATGCTTTAAATTATTTAACTACAGCGCTTATCAGGCCTTTTTTTTCAGCGTGATCATCGTCCTTTTCTTTGTCGCCCTGTGGTGCTTTAGCTCCCGGCGGGTTGGTTCCGTGCAATGATTTTATATAGTTGGCCACATCCGAGATCTGTTTTGGAGACAACTGCTTTTCCCAGGTAGGCATTCCTTTTGCAAGCACACCATATTTAATGGTTTTAAATATGTCGGTGATCTTTCCGCCATGCAACCAGTAATCATCGGTAAGGTTAGGGCCTACGTTTCCCTGGGCCTTATCGCCATGGCAAGGTGCACAGGTAGTTTTAAAAACAGTTTGGCCCGATCCGATTACTGCAGGATCTGTTACCAGCTTAACCGTATTTTCGTCAACCTGGTTAGCCTGCTTGCTTAAATAGATCTTCTTCGCGGTTTCCGCCTGCGCTACTTCTGTTTTATATTCATCGTACTGTAGCTGGCCAACACCAAAAACATGGTAAATCAGCAGGTAGCTAACTGAAAAAGCTATAGTTGCATAAAAAAGATACATAAACCATGCTGGGATAGGATTATCCAGTTCCTGAATGCCGTCATAATCATGCTCAATCAACAGGTCTTTTTCTTCAGATAACGGCCTCAGTGAAAGTAGTTTATTCCAAACCGCTCCCTTCTCTTTTGCTTTCTTCTCTATTTTGGCAGGTTTAAATTCTGCTGTTATTTGCTGATCGGTGTACCCCTCGTATTTCATTATAATACGGGTAAGCACTTTAAAAGTCCTTAATAAAACCAGCATTACTATAATAAACATAAGCAGTGCACCCACAACTACGCCATAGCCAATTGCATTTTCCTGGCCGGGTGTTAGCATACTGTGATCATCTACTGTATCTGCTGCAAAGGCACCCTGGCAAACAACTGTGAAAGCCAGGAACAATGTGATGCGTAAATATTTCATGCCTTTAAAGTTTGAGGTTTATTTAATGTACTGTCGTCAAGGGGCAGGTCGCTCATGTAGTCAACATGCTGTTTCCTTAACCTGATTAAAAGAATGGTTACTACTATAAAAAACACGAGAAAAATCCCGAGCGAGAAGATCAGATACATCTGGTTCCCTGTTAAATTTTCTGTAAACTGCTTAAACATGGCGGGTATTAGTTATTGTTATTTGCTGTTTTATTTGCTTTAATATCGGTTCCAAGGCGTTGCAGGTAAGCAATTATAGCTACAATCTCCTTGTTGCTTTTCACCTTGATATTGTCCTTGGCAAGGTTTGCTGCTATAGCTTTTGCCTGCAGGTCAAGGTCGCGGTTGGCAATTTTATCATAACCGGCGGGGTAAGGAACCCCAAGTGAACGCATAGCGTTTATTTTAGCAGCCGTTAATGACGTATCAAGCGTTTGCGTAAGCAGCCAGTCGTAATTTGGCATAATACTTCCCGGCGACATTAACCGCGGGTCCATGAGGTGATTATAGTGCCAGGAGTTGCCGTACTTCCCACCTTCACGTGCCAGATCAGGCCCGGTACGTTTTGATCCCCATAAAAATGGATGATCATACACAAACTCACCGGCTTTGCTGTATTCACCATATCGTTCAGTTTCTGAGCGGAATGGCCTAACCGTTTGCGAATGGCAGTTAACACAACCTTCCCTTATATAAAGGTCCCGCCCTTGTAATTCCAATGGCGTGTAAGGTTTCACACTGGCAATAGTTGGAATATTTGACGAGATGGTTAATGTTGGCATTAGTTCAACAAAGGTTCCAACCAGTATTACCAGCAATGAGATGATCATAAACTGGATTGGCCTGCGCTCCAATACCCTGTGCCAGGTTGATTCTGTTACAATTTTTGGCAGCGGCTCAAGCGGCATAGCCTGTGCTGCTTCATTAGCCACCAAACTTCCCTGCAACATGGTGCGGGCGATATTGTAGGCCATAACTATTACGCCAAGCAGGTACATACCACCACCCACTGAACGCATAATATGCATTGGTAATATCCTTAATACCGTTTCCAAAAAGTTAGGGTATTTTAACAACCCTTCGGGGGTAAATTCTTTAAGCATCAGGCCCTGTGTAAAGCCTGCCCAATACATAGGTATTGCGTAAAATAATATACCCAGTGTACCTATCCAAAAATGGAATGATGCCAGTTTTTTGCTATATAACTCGGTTTTGTAAATGCGGGGGATGAGCCAGTATAGTATAGCAAAAGTTAAAAATCCGTTCCAGCCCAGCGCGCCAACATGTACGTGAGCGATGATCCAGTCAGAAAAATGCGCAAAACCGTTAATTTGCTTTAAGGACAACATGGGCCCCTCAAATGTGGCCATACCGTAAGCGGTTAAGCCTACCACCATAAATTTAAGGATAACATCGTCCCTTACCTTATCCCAGGCACCCCTGAGCGTTAATAGCCCGTTTATCATACCGCCCCAGCTTGGTGCAATAAGCATAATTGAAAATGCCACGCCTAATGATTGCGCCCAGCCTGGTAATGTTGTATATAATAAATGGTGAGGGCCGGCCCAGATATAAATAAATATCAGCGCCCAAAAGTGAAGGATACTTAGCTTATATGAATAGATGGGCCGGTTAGCCATTTTAGGAAGGAAATAATACATCATTCCCAAATAAGGCGTAGTAAGAAAAAATGCCACCGCATTATGCCCGTACCACCATTGCACCAACGCATCCTGCACACCGGCAAAAACCATGTAGCTTTTAAACATTGATACAGGCAGCTCTATTGAATTAACTATATGCAATACTGCTATGGTAACAAACGTTGCAATGTAAAACCAAATGGCCACGTATAAATGCCTTTCGCGGCGTTTAAATATGGTGCCGAACATGTTTACACCAAACACTACCCAAATAAGCGTAATTGCAATATCAATGGGCCACTCAAGTTCAGCATATTCATGCGAGGTTGTTAATCCGAGCGGTAAAGTAATTACCGCCGAAATGATGATCAGCTGCCAACCCCAAAAATGGATTTTGCTGAGCACATCACTAAACATACGCGCTTTAAGCAGGCGTTGCAATGAATAATAAACTCCCATAAAAATGGCGTTGCCCACAAATGCAAAAATTACCGCATTGGTGTGCAGTGGCCTGATTCGGCCAAAAGTTGTATACTGGTTACCCATATTCATAGCCGGGTGATATAATTGGATGGCTACAATAAGGCCCACAGTCATGCCGATGATCCCCCACACGATGGTTGCTATACCAAAGTTGCGGACGATCTTGTTGTCATAGTAAAAATTTTCGGGCTGCATAAATTGTTCTTTTTTTGTGGTTGTAAAACTATATTGAGTTTTTAGGTTACAGAATGATGAACATCGGTCAAAAAAATGATGGTTATCACTTTTCAGGCGGAACTACTTCATCGTCGTCAAGCAGAATCCGCATAGCCGGGGTGTGCAGGTCGTCATTCTGCCCGGTGCGTTGCGCCCAAAAAAAGGCACCCAAAAAACAGGTTGCCAATAGCAGGCTACAGCCGATAAGGAAATAAATTATGCTCATAATAACTTTCTTTTTTTAGCCGCCAGGTGTGTGGCTATACTGGTAAATGAAATAATGGTTACTGTACTTAAGGGCATCAATATAGCCGCTGTAAGAGGCGATAGCTTTCCGGTTACGGCATAGCTTAACCCAATAAGGTTATAAGTAAGGGAGATTAAAAACGAAATGTGAATTACCTTAACTGTATCTTTTGCAAATCGTAAAAACGCAGGCAGCTTTTCAAATGATCTTCCGTCAAGGATGGCATCGCTTCCGGGTGAAAAGTTGTTTACATCATCGGTAATAGCTATACCCACGTCGCTTTGCTTTAGCGCTCCCGAATCGTTCAGCCCGTCTCCTATCATCATTACCTTGTGTTTGCCTGATTGCAGCGATTGGATGAAGTCGAGCTTTTGCTGCGGCGACTGGCTGAAATGCATTTTTTGCTGACCCTTAAAAAAGGGAAGCAGTTCAAAGCGTTCGTGGTCGTTATCGCCCGAAAGCAGTTGCAGGTTATAAGACTGGTCAAGGCAGGCAATATTTTCCAGCCCTTCGCGGTAATGATGCGAAAAAGCAAAATAACCGAGGTACATTTCATTGATCATGATGTGCACATTGGTAGAATGGATTGCTTTTTCCGGCTCGCCAAGCACCAGGCCCGCGCTGCCCAGCTTAATTTGGTTTCCATTAATAGTAGCTGATATTCCTTTACCTGCAATTTCTGAATATTGCGCTACGTGTAGCCGCTGTGCACCGCCGAGTGACCGGTAGATCATTCTGCTTAAAGGGTGAATGGAGTTGATGCAGGCGCTATAGATCAATTGTTTTTGCTCATCGTTTAGTACAGCCGCGGTCCTAATATCCTGGTTATTACCGGCGGTTATAGTGCCGGTTTTATCAAAAACGATGGTATCAATCCGGGCCAGGTGTTCAACTACTGCGGTGTTTTTAAGATAAAATAAGTTCCTGTCGAAAATGCTAAGCGCCGCCGACATGGTAAATGGCGTACTTAAAGCCAGCGCACATGGACAGGCAACTATCAGCACAGCTGTAAATGCGGCAAGTCCTCTTTTAAAGTCGCCTGGTAGCCAGAAAAAAAATGAAGAGAAAGCAATAACCAATAAAACAACCGTAAAGTACTTGCTTACCTTTTCATTAAAGGTTTGCATCTTATTGTCCTGCTGCCGGGTAAAAGCTTCATTATTCCATAGCTGTGTAAGGTAGCTTTGCGACACCGCTTTAACTACCTCAAGTTCAATAGCCTCGCCGGTTTGCCTGCCGCCTGCGTAAATAATCTCGCCTAAGGTTTTATTTACAGGCAACGCCTCGCCGGTAACAAAGCTAAAGTCAATCAGCGCTTCCCCCTTTAATAATATAGCGTCCGCGGGAATAATCTCGTTGTGCCGTATTATTATCCGGTGATGTGTGTGTAATTGCGACAAGGGTACAGGTTTTTCAATTTCGTTTTCTATAACATGCACCGCAACAGGGAAAAATGAACGGTAATCCCTTTCGAAAGAAATATGGTAATAGGTTTTTTTCTGAACAAACTTTCCTACCAGCAAAAAGAACACCAGCCCGCAGAGCGTATCGGCAAAGCCTGCCCCTGTTTTTGTTAATATTTCTATTACTGTACGGGCAAATAAAACACCTATGCCCAGTGCCAGCGGAAAATCAATATTCAAAACCTTGTTCCTAAGATTTTGCCAGGCCGAAATAAAATAACCCCTGCCGCTATAAAAAACTACCGGAATACAGATCAGGATATTCACCAATCCAAAAAAGAACCTGAACGATTGTTCAAAGGCCGAGATACCTAAATATTCAGGAAAGCTCAACAGCATTACATTTCCAAAGCAAAACCCGGCAACAGCTATCTTTGAAACCAGGTTGTCTTTGGTGGCTGAATTTTGCTTTTTGATAACATCCTGCAGGTTTATCATCGGCTCGTAGCCAATATCATGTAAAAGTTCCACCAGCTGCCGCAGGCTTAATTTATCATGTTCAAAGCGGATATTTAACTGCTTTTTTAAAAAATCAACCCGGCAATAATGTACGGCGGGATTTATCTTATTCAGCTGCTCGAGCAGCCAGAGGCATGAGCTGCAATGAATATGTGGAATATAAAATGTTGCAATAGTTACCCGCTGGTCGGCGTAGTCAATTAACTCGCTTACTATTGTCGGGTCATTTAAATAATCAAAACGCTTATCTGTTCGCGCCTGGGTAGCGCCGGGATGATTATTGTAATTATAATAGCTGCATAGCCTGTTTTCAGCTAAAATCTGGTAAACGCTTTTACAGCCATGGCAGCAAAAATGCTTATCTTCAACTATAAAGTCTGCCGAAAGGCAATCATCGCCACAATGGTAACACGTAGTTTTTTCAATGTTCAGGGTTTGAGTTATCATAAATTATATTGATGAGCCAAAAGTCCCCCATCTGTTCCTCGCAAACAATGATCTATAATTTATAAAAAAGTGACTTTCGTCAGATTTCACTACGTTCCATATCTATAGTTTTGAAAAATTGAACTGGCATACAGTGCCTGCTATTAATTTTAAAAAATTACTATGAGCCATAAATTTCATATTCCGGTATTAGGATTGGGTTATTCGATTGATACGCCATTAAAGGTTGCCAGATATGGCATTTCATCAGTTGTTTCTATTGTGGATGATGACCTTATTGAACGCATGCGCAAATACCATTCAGAAAAAAACAATGAAGAATACGTTGAGATTGCCAAACTAGCGCCCAATGCACGTGAAAGGCGGATTACCGCTTATTTAAATTTGCTTGACAAACTGGTTACCCGGCAATTTGAGGCATTAACGAAGCAATCCTTCGCCGAAGGAAGTGATTTGTGCCGGTATTTCGACCTGCTTCCTGATTCATCTGTACAGAAACAGGGTTATGAATTAATGAAGGAGTTTGAAGATAGTGAGCGTAAAACCATATTCCAGGATATTTTAAGAAAGCAATTGAAGAAGGGATCCATTGATGTAAATATAATGGCTAAGCTTGATAAAATGAATTATGACGCCGGTAACGAATTTACCGGGGAAGAAAACACAGATGCCCTTGCTGCTCTGCGAGGGTTTGCCTTAAGCAATCTCAGTTCGTCAGTAATTTTATCTGCAGGGATGAACCCAAGACTATATAGTTATTTAGAAGCTTTCCCCGATTTTGTCCCGAATGAAATAGGGGAAATGAAAAAGAAGATCATCCTGAAAGTGAGTGATTTTCGTTCAGGATTTATACAGGCTAAATTTTTAGCTAAAAAAGGATTATGGGTGTCCGAATTCAGGGTGGAGTCCGGTTTAAATTGCGGAGGCCATGCATTTGCGACCGATGGTTATTTGCTGGGGCCCGTATTGGAAGAGTTTAAGCAAAAACGCAAAGAAATGTACGTTGAGCTTTACAGCACATACCAGGCAGCGCTTGCAGTAAAAGGAACAAGCTTTACAGCAACAATTCCTCAGCATTTGAGCGTACAAGGCGGAATTGGCACTGCCGACGAAAATAACTTTTTGTTAAACCATTACCAGTTGGATGTAACCGGCTGGGGCAGCCCGTTCCTGCTGGTTCCGGAAGCAACTAATGTTGATGCCGATACACTGAAACAATTGGAACGGGCAGGGGATGATGACTTTTATTTAAGTAACTCATCGCCGCTGGGAATTTTGTTCAACAGCTTTAAGGGCAGCAGCAGTGAAAAGCAACGCCAGGACAGGATTAATAAAAACAGGCCCGGCAGCCCCTGTACAAAAAAATATCTGGTATCAAATACCGAATTTACTGAACAGCCCATCTGCACAGCTTCAAGAGAATACCAGAATTTAAAAATTAAACAGTTGAAAAGCCTAGATCTTTCGCCCGAAGAGTTTGAACAAAAGATGGAGGCGGTTACTGAAAAAGTTTGTCTGTGCGAAGGCTTGTGTTCTTCGGCATATTTAAAATATGGCATTACCAAACCAAAGGAAAACAAAGCAGTTGCAATATGCCCCGGCCCAAATCTTTCCTATTTTTCAAGAACATATAGCCTTGATGAAATGGTAAAACACATTTATGGCTCTGTTGACCTTTTACAGAATGTAAAGCGGCCCAACTTATTTGTTAATGAGCTGAACCTTTACATAGATTATTTGCAAAAAGAACTTTCGGTACATGTTAAAAATCTGAATGATAAAAAACAAAAATACCTTGTAAAATTCAAAAACGAGTTAGAGCATGGTATTGCCTATTATAAAGAGTTGTTTCCGCAGCTAACGGATCAAAAACAAAAACTGATGAACATATTGGAAGATTTGTCAACTGCAGAAACAAAGTTGAGTTTCATCAACATATAATTTAATATAATGATAACGCATAGCGCAAGAATACCCGAAACAAATGATAGTGCCGGGTGTTCTTGTTTTATGAGCCAATTACCTTTGTACTGATGAAACCCCTCATTTAAACCTACTTTACAAATCCTAAACCTCCGTCTGTTAAAATTTTATCATAAATGTGACCAAACACACTTTTGGTACTGACTGCTGTCATTCACCCGGCAGTTTATAAAACTCACTTTTGTGATAGACATTACGCTTTGCTGTTTTTTAAAAAATTTGACACGTAAATATTAAGGGATATGGAAACTAACAATTGTGTTGAAGTTGCGCTGAGTGAGGGAACACCTCTTTCAACAGAACTACTGGGTAAACTGGATGCTTATTGGCGTGCGGCAAATTATTTGTCAGTTGGGCAGCTTTATTTGCGCGACAATCCGTTACTTAAAGAACCGCTTAAATTGCAGCACGTGAAAAACATGCTGCTTGGTCACTGGGGAACAACGCCGGGGCAGAATTTTATCTATACCCATCTTAACCGGATAATTAAGCAGTATAGCCTGGACATGATCTATATTTCAGGGCCAGGGCACGGCGGACCAGCTGTTGTTGCGGGCACCTATTTAGAAGGGACTTACAGTGAAGTATATCCTGCGATTACACGGGATGAAGAGGGGCTTAAAAAGCTCTTTACGCAGTTTTCCTACCCCGGCGGCATATCAAGCCATGCTTCCCCGCAAACGCCCGGATCAATGCATGAAGGCGGTGAACTTGGGTATTCTTTAAGCCACGCATTTGGCGCGGTGCTGGATAACCCGGCACTGATAGCCGCCTGCATAGTTGGAGACGGTGAAGCCGAAACCGGGCCATTGGCTACAGCCTGGCACTCCAATAAATTTATAAACCCGTTAACAGACGGCACCGTTTTGCCTATTTTACATCTTAACGGGTATAAAATCTCCAATCCAACCGTTTTAGCAAGGATACCACATGAAGAATTGGAGCAGTTATTCAGAGGGTACGGGTATAACCCAATATTTGTAGAAGGATCAGACCCTGACTACATGCATCAAAGAATGGCAGCAGCGCTTGATTATGCTGTTGACAGAATTAAACAAATCAAATACGATGCCGGCCAAAACCCTGATGGCCCTCGCCCGCATTGGCCAATGATAATTTTAAGGTCGCCAAAAGGATGGACAGGACCAAAAATTGTAGATGGCAAGCAAATAGAAGGCACTTTCAGATCGCACCAAATTCCTTTATCGGTTTCGGCCTCGGCACCAAAAGAACACTTACAACAGTTGGAAGATTGGATGAAGAGTTATAAGCCGGAAGAACTTTTTGATAAAAACGGTTGTTTAATCCCCGAACTGGTCGAACTGGCTCCGAAAGGCAACAGCCGTATGGGTGCCAACCCCGTTACAAACGGAGGTTTGTTATTGCGAGACCTGCGCATGCCGGAATTCAGAAACTATGCGGTTAATGTTCAGTCGCATGGGGTGGAAGGTGAAGGGGATGTACATGTTACAGGACGATTCCTGCGCGATGTTATCAGCCTTAACCCTGACAATTTCAGGATCTTCGGACCCGATGAAACCGTTTCAAACCGGCTTGAGGAAGTGTTTGAGGTGACCAACAGACAATGGAATGCAGCAACCCAACAAAACGATGAATTTCTCGCTCCCGCCGGCAGGGTGATGGAAATGCTCAGCGAGCACCAGTGCGAAGGTTGGCTGGAAGGCTACTTATTGAGCGGCAGGCACGGCGTTTTTAACTGCTACGAGGCTTTTATTCATATCATCGACTCCATGTTTAACCAACATGCCAAATGGTTAAAAATGACTAACGAGATTCCCTGGAGAAGGAAAATATCGTCATTAAACCTCCTGCTCACATCAACCGTTTGGCGACAGGACCACAATGGATTTACCCACCAGGATCCTGGCTTTATTGACCACGTAATTAATAAAAAAGCCGAAATAGTACGCGTTTATCTTGCACCCGATGCAAACTGCCTTTTATCAATAATGGACCACTGCCTGCGTAGCCGCCATTATGTAAATGTCATTGTTGCCGGCAAACATCCATCGCCCCAATGGCTGAACATGGACGAGGCAATTGACCATTGCAGCCGCGGAATAGGAATATGGGACTGGGCCAGTAATGATCAGGATGTTGAGCCAGATCTGGTGATGGCCTGTAGCGGTGATGTGCCTACCTTAGAAACGCTGGCCGCAGTAAAAATATTGAGAGAACACCTTCCCGAACTTAAAATACGGGTGGTTAACGTGGTTGACCTTTTGAAACTGGAACGCCAGTCTGAACATCCGCATGGCTTAAGCGACAGCGACTTTGATGCGTTGTTTACGAAAAACAAGCCTATTATATTTGCATTTCATGGCTACCCATGGCTCATCCACCGCTTAACTTATAACCGCACTAACAACAACAATATTCATGTACGCGGTTATAAAGAAGAAGGCACCATAACTACAGCCTTTGATATGACGGTGCTTAATGACATGGATCGATTCCATTTGGTAATGGATGCCATTGATCGCTTACCGCAAACCGGCACTAAGGGAACCTATCTGAAGCAAGCCCTAGAGGATAAATTAATTGAACACAAAGAATATATCTGTATAAATGGTGAGGATATGCCGGAGATACGAAACTGGACGTGGAGCTAAAATGAGGATTCAAAGAAAAGCCTTCCTTTATTCGGAAGGGCTTTCTTTGAGTAATTTTTGGTTCAGTCAGGTAGCTTAACTACTCCTTTTCCGGCAAAATCAATAGTGGGATATCAATTTGGTTAGCCAGCTTTTGCGTATGGCTGCCTGTTAAAAGCTGAGCAAGAAAACCGTGCTTTCGGTGTACCATTGCCAAAATATCTACCTGGCCGTGCTTACATAGCCAATTAAGCCCTTTGTCGGCCTTTTCACTTTTTATGGACCTATAATAGATATTTGGATAATCGGCTTTGTTGGAGATGTCTCCTAAAAAATTATCCAGCCATTTTTTAAATTGGATTCCTTCATCCTTTTTATCCTGAACGTGAGTAATCAGTAATTCCGCGTTTAGCGGTTTAATCAGGTCAATCAGTTCGTAAATGATTTTAAGATCCTTATCCGGATGGGTAAAATCAGTGGCAAACGCAACTTTTTTTACCGGTGTAAGCGGCGCAGGTGACGGAACCAGCAATAAAGGGCCTGTTGTAGCATTTATCATCCTTTTTGAATGGTTTCCGAGAATAAACTGGCTTATCCCGCTGGTTCCATGGGTACCCATAATGGTAAGCCGTACCTTTTCTTTATCAACTATGTCATTAATAACCGTACTGGCTTCACCTACCTCACTCATACACTTAACAGCGGGTTTGAATATTTGTGACTGCCCTCCTTTCCTGAGCTCTGTTTCTAATTCGGCTAATCCGTCGGCCGCATTTTTCACGAGGTCATCATAATCATACAGCGGCCAGGTAACCAACCCGCCCTCGGGCATCTCGGCCGGCACCATAAACGCATTTAACAGCAGCAAATTAGCCCTTAGCTGGGTCGCTATTCCATATCCATACTCAGCAGCGTGTTTGGCGTTATCCGAAAAATCTGTTGCTATAAGTAAAGTTTTCATGATCATTTTTTTTAATGGTAATTAATTTTCATTTTATATAAAGTTGATAGTTCTTGTTGATTCAAATAATGACTATTGTCAGTTTATGAGATGATTTTCACACCATTTTTAAAGCAACGAAAGCGATTAGCATTGAGTTAATTTAATTCTGGTATTTTTAACCAAAAATTGATGAAAGTCATTTTTATTTCTCAATAATTACTTAAATTTACACAGCAGTTAATGCGAGCCAATTAATAGAGAATTAATTAAACAGATGGGTTATGAATAGCATAAAGTTCAACTTTAGCCACCCGGTAAGTGGCAGAGCCAGGCTGCTGCAGCTTACACCTAAAACAAACAACTGCCGCACATTAGCAATAAACAGTAAAGAAGATAATACTATTGAAATCCCTGTGAATGATTGTCAATGTGGTAAATGGAAGCTGGAGTTGAGTTGGGAGTATGAAGGGCGGGATTTCTCGCACCAGGAAGAATTTGAGGTGGAGAATTGATGCAACCTACAATCACTGTAGCTCTTAATCCATTACTAAAACTGCGGCACCGCTTATTTCACCTTTGCGTAATTTCAGAATCGCCTGGTTTGCCTGTTGCAAAGAAAATATTTTCGTTTGGGTATGAACGGAAATCTCCTTCAGTAAGTTAAAAAAGTCCACACCGTCGGCGCGGGTTAAATTAGCCACCGATTTGACCACCCTCTCCTCCCACAAAATATCATAAGAAAACGCAGGTATTTCACTCATATGGATGCCGCCGCAAATTACTTCGCCGCCCTTATCAACATCATTTAAAGCTTTTGGGATCAAAGCTCCAACTGCTGCAAAAATAATTGCAGCATCAAGCTTTAACGGGGGTATTTCATCGCTTCCGCCTACCCAGCACGCGCCCATTTTTTTTGCAAACAACTGTGCCTGAACATCACCCGGGCGGGTAAAAGCGTAAATATTTTTACCCTGTGCCTTTGCTATTTGGGTAATTATATGCGCCGAAGCACCAAAGCCATAGATCCCAATATTTTTTGCAGCGTTGCTTATCATCCGGTATGACCGGAAACCGATTAAACCCGCGCAAAGCAGCGGTGCAGTTTCGGGTTTCCCGGCGTCAAGCAAAAAGCAAAACCGGCCATTGGCTACTGTATATTCCGCAAAGCCACCGTCAATGGTGTAGCCGGTGAACAAAGCATTATCACACAGGTTTTCTTTGCCAAGCTTACAAAATTTGCAATAACCACAGGTGTACCCCACCCAGGGTACGCCAACAATGTCATTTATTTTAAACCCGGTAACGTTTTTGCCCATACCTGCAACCCTTCCTACTATCTCATGGCCGGGCACAAGCGGCAGCTTAGGCTTATCCAGTTCGCCGTCAATTATATGCAGGTCTGTACGGCAAATGCCGCAAGCTATTACTCTTATAAGCACCTGTTCACTTGAAGGGGATGGCATTGCCACCTGTTCATAAACAAGGGGGCCGCCTTTTTTTTTGAGCACCATGGCGGCCATTAATTTCGGAAGTTCCATCTAAATCTAATAAATACAGGTATAAAAATTCCGCTATTTCATGCTAAGCGGCAAATGGGTATTGTAAAGCGCCATTTCAAGTTTCATGTCCAGGTTATAAACATCCGGATAGCTTATCAAAATACCGTCTTTCATTTCGCCGGTTACATAAGTTATTTTTATTGGCACCGCTTTATTTAACATAAAGTTCTTTACCATGGCTGCGCTTACAGCATTGTGTAGTTCTTTAACTTTATTGGCAGCATCGTCCTGCTTTAACAAAAGACTGGCTAGCTTTTCAGCATTCTCTACTTTAATACCGCCATCTGTAAATGCCCTTTGCTGTTTTTTAAACAACCGTTTATCTGATGAGCCCTGCAGCGTAACGTTTAATTTGTTAGGGAACCAGAAAAATATACTTCCTGCATCATTTTTTTTTCTACCATAATAATTAACAGCATTACTGCCCTGGTATACATTTTCATTTATTGTTTTAGGTAATTTATTTACCAAAATCCTGCGCACCAGCCCTTTAGACGCAGTAGTAAAATCGCCTATATAACTCTTTAAAATTGGAGTAGGCGTTCCCGGTTTCCCGGCAATAATTTTAAACTCATAAGTAGTATCAGGCTGGTGCAGCTTTAATGTGTATGATGGAATATTAATATGCAGGTAGGTATCGCCTTCAACTTCCATCCAGCGAAGCCTTTCCATATTTATGGCAATTTTCCTGATATCGGCCTCGGGTATTTCGTAACAATCGCCCTGGTAAATTCCTTCCAGCAAGTGCATGTGCCGCTGCAGGTCGTTATATTCCTTTGACCGCGGTTGCGCGTCTAAAAAAGCACTCATAAAATCCTTTTGGTGCATAGCATTCGCAAGGGAAACGTCGGCGTTAAAGCCAATTTGTTTTTGGTCGATTCTTGCAGGCGTAAATTCAGGATTAAGCTTTCCAAAATGAAGGTGGTTCATAAAAGTGATCAAAGCATCGGTAAGTAAAATATCATACCGGGCCTTTTCGCTGTTACTCACTTTTTCCGGATTTTCAAGAATAGTATGCAGCTTATCATACAAGATTTCCCGGGGGTGATAATCTTCATGGGCAAGGCCATACTGCAATACGCAATCAAGCAGCAACATCGCCTCCCAGGTTTGTTTGGTGTTTTCTTTCGGGTTTACCCAGTTAGGTGAAAAATCTCTTTGGTTATAAAACCTTTTTACTGAACCGGGGAAATAAAGGGAGGGCTTTAATTTGTTGTTATTAAGCATAACCTTAATATTGGCCGTTACAGAAGTGTCCTCACCAATACGCCCGGTAAGTGCCGCAGCCCTTACCAATGAAATTCCAGGGAATAAAAGCAGCAAAACAACCCCTGAAAATACAAGTGCTTTTTTGCCTGCTTTTAAAGGATGAACGACTTTGGCTGTGGTTTTCATAATTCATTAATTAATTATGTAAAGTTCAAACTTTAAGCCTCCTGAAATAATGATGCACGTCACTTGGTGATTTGATGCTAAACAGGTTTACCAATACTTTCAAGCAAAAAAAGCGCTTATAAATTAGGGCGCTTTTACTTTGAGAGGGTATATTAATTATATAACTATATGGTAACTGGCGTTTTATTTTACATTCATAACATTTTCTACCAGTTCAAAAATTTCCTTTTTTACTGAACGGTACTTGTGCATAAGGTTCGCTACCCTGTTTTCCAGTTGAGCCTGCTTGCCGGCCAGCTCCTCACAATTCTCCGGTATTACATCTTCAGCCATTAGTTCCAACTGTTTAATCTGTTCATCCAGCATTTTGCTCAACTCAGTTTCATCTTTCTCAAGGTAAAACAGGTTTAAACCTGCATGCTTTAGCTGCTGCAAATGCATTTCGTTAAGCAGGCCCACAAAATAGTCTTCCAGCAGGCGGTGTAAAAAAGCAGTTTCGATCCTGAAAAATTCAAGGTCTGATGCCCACTGCCTGCCAATAACATAGTATTGCAGTGAACGGGCAGACATGTTGTTTAAAGTTTCCATATGAGGTGGTTTTTAATTGCTATATATTTAATCGCGCTCGAATAGCCATCTTAGTGGTTTTCCGGCAGCTTTAGGCTTAAGGCCGTGTTGCTTTATGCTCTTTTCAATAATTAAGTTGGTGGCTTCTTCTATGCTGTCAGTAATAAGAAACAAGCGGGTGTCATCACTGCCTATGGTGGCATTTTCTTTCATCAGCTCAATATGCTGCAACAGCTCCTTATGATATTCTTTGCCAAAAATTATAACCGGGAAATTTGCTATTTTATGGGTTTGAATAAGGGTCAGCGCCTCAAAATATTCATCCATGGTGCCAAAGCCCCCCGGCATAACCACAAACCCAAACGAGTATTTAACCAGCAATATTTTGCGTAGAAAAAAGTGTTTTACATATACCCATTTATCAAGGTATTGGTTGGGCTGTTGTTCAACCGGCAATTCAATATTGCAGCCAACCGACCTGCCGTTAACATCTTTGGCCCCACGGTTGGCTGCTTCCATCAACCCCGGGCCGCCCCCTGTCATTATAGTAAATCCAAGTTTGGCAAATGAAGCTGCCGCCTCACGCGTTAGCTTATAATAAGGATGGTCTTCTTTAAAACGCGCGGATCCGAATATGGTGATACAGGGGCCTATAAAATGCAATGCCCTGAATCCCCTGATAAATTCAAGCAAGGTACTGAACGTAAATTTCAGCTCTTTTATCCGCGAATGCGGGCCTTCAAGAAAAACGATTTCAGATTTATCCATTATTGATCTTATACTAGGAAAAAGTACTTTCAACAAAGATGGCCTTCAAGCATAAACCACAAAATGACAAAAGTCATCACCCGCTATGACCTTTGTCATTATCCCAACGTATTAATTATGGAGGTAAAAAGGTGATAAAGGTCACTTTACGTTCTGACAACCATCAGCATTGACCCGGAAGGGTTTACGCACTTTTACACCCGGACGAACAACATTACAACAAGGCTAAAAGCTAAACCAGATGGACGAGAATATACCCTTAAATATTTCAGATTTTTTTGTAGCGGGGATCAACTATAAAAAAACAGATGCCGAAACAAGGGGTCAGTTTGCAATTAATAACGATCAGTATAATATTATCCTTGAAATGGCAGCAGCCAAGAATATTGAAAGCCTTTTCATTCTTTCCACCTGTAACCGCACCGAAATTTATGGCTTTGCTGATAGCGCAGATGATTTGGTTAGCTTATTATGCACCCAAACTACAGGCACACAGCAAGTATTTAACAAGCTCGCTTACATCAAAAATGGCGTCAGTGCGGTTGAGCACTTGTTTAATGTAGGTGCCGGAATCGATTCTCAAATATTGGGCGATTACGAAATCATCGGGCAACTTAAAAAGGCGGTAAAATTTTCAATGGACCGCGGTTTTATCAATTGCTTTATGGAGCGTTTATTTAACTGCGTTTTACAGGCATCAAAAACAATTAAAAATTCTACTGAGTTAAGCAGCGGGTCGGTATCCGTGTCATTTGCGGCCGTTCAATATATAAAACGGGCACTGGTGCCATCTGACACGCACAAGATACTGGTGATAGGAATTGGAAAAATGGGAAGCAGTACCTGCAAAAATATTGTTGATTACCTGAGCGGATCACAGGTGACGCTGATAAACAGAACGGAAGAAAAGGCAGCTGGGTTAGCGGCTGAGCTTGGGATGAATTATGCCCCGGTAGAGGAGTTAACCGATTACATCTCTTCATCAGAAATTATACTAGTGGCTACTAATGCTTCTGCACCTATAGTATTGAAGGAACATCTTGTAAATAAAGGAGACAAACTTATTATTGATCTATCCATCCCCTACAATGTTGAACCGGGATGTGAGGAGTTAACCAACGTTACGCTGGTTAATGTTGACGAGCTTTCAAAAATGAGGGATGATAATTTACAGAAACGCCAGGCAGAAATGCCGAAAGCAAAAGCTATTATTGAAAGCCATATTAGCGTGTTTTTAACATGGCACCAAATGCGGCAAACCGCACCGGCTTTAAAGGCGGTTAAAACAAGGCTCAGTGACATTTATGTTCAGCATTTCGCTGAAACCCAGGTAAACTCCGGTAAATGTTCCCTAAATAATGCGGAAGGTAAAATACAGCGGGTGGTTAATGATATGGCAGGAAAGATGAAGATTAAAAACGAGTGCGGCTGTCATTACCTGGAAGCCATAAACGAATTTATTTTAGCTGTAGCCAATTAATCAACAAATACTTTGTGCCACTTTTGCTGTAGGTATTTATCCATTATTTTGTAAAAACGCCTTTTAATAGTTTCGGCCGCAAGCAGGTAGGCCGCAATAACCAACAGCATCCACCCGTAATAAGCTGTGGGGATCCTCACAAAACCAAACCATGCAGCCATTGGCGTAAGCGGTAATATCACCACCGAAACTAATATTATTACTGTAGCAATTGCCAGGTATTTACCGGGCAGACTTTTTAAGAAAGGCAGGCGCGTACGCACAACAAGCACAATTAAAGTTGCCGAGATCACAGATTCGATAAACCAGCCTGTTTGAAAAACTTTTTCGGTTGAATGCATCACCAGCAACAGGATGCCAAAAGTAAGGTAATCGAATACGGAACTTAACAAACCAAAAGTTATCATAAAGCGGCGGATAAACCCAAGGTCCCACCGCTGCGGCGATTGAATATTGATGGCATCAACCCTGTCTGTTGCAATAGCCATTTCAGGAAAATCTGTCAACAGGTTGGTTAACAGGATCTGTTTGGGCAGCAAGGGAAGAAATGGCAAAAACAGCGAAGCGCCAGCCATACTGAACATATTGCCAAAATTAGCGCTAGTTGCCATAAATATATATTTCATGGTATTGGTAAAAGTTTTACGGCCTTCAATAATTCCATCATACAGCACATCAAGCCCCCGGTTTAATAAAACAATATCTGCAGCCTCTTTTGCTACATCCACGGCTGTATCAACCGAGATGCCTACATCAGCGGTGTGTAAAGCGGGTGCATCATTAATGCCGTCGCCCATAAAACCTACCACATTGCCAGCCTTTTTAAGGATATTTATAATGCGTTCTTTCTGATTTGGCTCAACCTCGGCAAAAATATCGGTGGTTAACGCCTTATGCATTAAAGCGGCACTGCTCATTACCTGCATTTTAGCCCCGGTAAGGATCTTCGGCGATTTTACACCAATCTGCAGCGCGAGACTTTTTGCCACCAAAGCATTATCGCCGGTAATAATTTTAAGTGCCACCCCAAGGCCACGCAGTTTATCAATAATTACCTTTACATCGGCCTTGGGTGGGTCAAAAAACGTCACAAAACCCAAAAAGATCATTTCCTTTTCGTCGTCCCTCATAAACTGCTTGCCGGTCCCGGCAGCTTTATAAGCTATACCTAACGTGCGGAGCCCCGCGTTGCTTAGTAGTTCATACTGCTTAAGTATCCCGGCTTTTTTCCCGTCCAGGCTCACTACCTTTCCGTCTGCCAGCTCAACGCGGGTGCAAATAGCAAGTACATTAGTCAATGCACCCTTGGTTATAGCAACATCGCCGGATCCGTCACTTATCTGCACGGTTAATCTTTTCCTGATAAAATCATAAGGGATTTCAAACTTCAGCGTTTGCTTGCCGGTATCGCTGTGCTGAACAGCACAAATGGCCTCATCAATGGGGTTATGAAATCCCTGCTGCATAGATGCATTTAGCCAGGCATATTCCAACACCTTTTTACTTTCATTGCCATCAATGTCCAGCGCACCTTTAAGCTTCACTTTACCTTCGGTTATGGTGCCGGTTTTGTCAGAGCAGAGGATATTCATGCTGCCGATATTTTCTATAGACGAAAGGCGCTTTACAATTACCTGCTTTTGGGCCATTCGGCGTGCGCCGGTTGAAAGATTTACACTGATAATTGCCGGCAATAGCTGCGGGGTTAACCCAACCGCCAGGGCAAGGGAAAATAAAAAAGAATCTAAAACGGGCTTATGCAGCAAAACATTTATGGCAAATATGATGATTACCAATAGCAGGGTAATCTCCATGAGCATATAGCCAAAACGGCGTACCCCTCTTTCAAAATCTGTTTCAGGAGCCCTTAATTGCAAGCTGGCTGATATTTGTCCAAACGCTGTGTTTTTCCCCGTATTTACCACCAGGATTTTTGTTGTGCCGCTTACCACATGCGACCCCATAAAAAGCGAATTGGTTCTTTTTGAGAGCGGCAGATCTGCAGGCAGCACAGCCGCGCTTTTTTCAACCGGGTAAGTTTCGCCTGTAAATGCGGCTTCATCTATATACAACGCCACCGATTCGATGATCAGGCTGTCGCCTGGTATAATATCGCCGGCAGTTAAAAATACAATATCGCCCGGCACTACGTTGTCAACCGGGATTTCAGCCTTTTTGCCATCGCGCAAAACAGTACAGTGCAGCTGAACCATTTTTAAAAGTCCACTTACGGCATTGGCCGCGCCTCGTTCTTGTAAAAAGCTGAGGATGCTGCTAACGAGAACAATGGTTAAAATTATAGCCGTGTCGGGGATATCGCCCAAACCCGCAGATAATAATGAGGCTATTATTAGCAACAAGGTGACCGGGCTTTTAAACTGAAATAAGAATAAAAGCAAAGCCGATTTATTCTTATTGTCTTTTAATATATTGTGCCCGTAAGTTTTAAGCCGCAACGCAGCATTACTGCTGCTAAGGCCATTACCCGTACACGAAAGCTTAGCTAAAACCTCGTTAACGCTAAAATTCCAGAAAGAAGCCAGTGACTGATTATTTTGACCCAATTTTATGCTTAACTTAAATTACAAAAACAAAATTTGGTTAACAGGGGAAGATCAGTAGCGGAACAGTAATGTTTTCAGGCAGCGTTACTGGTATGTAAATGCCAAGGATCTCTTCCAGGTGAAACCTGTGATTAACCAGCACTAACAGATCAGCATGTAACCCGTTTATCATCACGTCAACCGCTTTGTTGATATCCCTTTCTTTAATATTACTAAAAAACATTTGATCGTAATTACAATTCAGACTTACAGTTTCAGCAAAAAAGTGTTCGGAATAATGCTGTTCCATATCAGGCATTCCGTTTGCCGAAAGATGGGCAACCTGCAACCTGGCATTAGTGGTTTTAGCTAAACTGACCAAATATTTTATAATAAGCAACCGGCAATAACGCAGGTCATTAATATAAACAATGCGTTCAAAGTCTTTGGCCACAAAGCTTTCCGGGACCAGCATTAAAGGGCATCGTACCCTGTTCAATACAGCCTGGGCATTTAGAGAGTACCCGGATTGGTTTGCTCCCGGATTGTTCCTGATGCCTTTAACCATTAGCCAGATATCATTCTTAATAATAAGCTCCGCCAGGTTTGTTTCGCTAAAAAGGGAAGCATCTATAACAGTAATAACCGGTTTATAATCATCTTCTGATCCATTAATGGACTCCAATTGCGTAACCAGGTTTACTTCGGGTTCGTCCGGAACAATTGTACTGCTGCCCGCCATTTGCAGGCCGCCTTTAACCTGCGTTTTTTCGTTAACTTTAACTGTGTTTGCTATTATGATGTCGGCAGCTACTTTTCTGCCGATATTCAATGCCATTTTAGCTGCATTTGCGGCTTCGGCTGAATAGTCGTTAATAACAAGGATTGTTTTCATAGTGTAGTTAAAAGCGTTGGTAATTACCTCAAAGCTTGGCATATTTTTTAACCTAAAAAATGACATTAATCACCTAAAGACCTGATATTTACACAAAATGGAACGATTTACTATGTTGATGTGATGCATCTATCCATTTCATTGCCGTATGTTTTAGTTATCCTAATATCAGTTTATGTTTTTGGCGATAGTTAGGTTAACTTTGCCCGATGCCTCCTGAAGTAACACCCGTAGAAAAAGAAAACCTGCACCCGCGCAACCTGCACCGGGAACGATATAACTTTAAACAGCTTTATAAAAGCAGCCCTTCGCTAAAGGCATTTGTTTTGCTGAATCAACACGGCGACGAGTCGATTGACTTTACCAATCCTGAAGCAGTTAAGGCCCTGAACAATGCTTTGCTAAAACACTTTTATGGGATAGAGGGATGGAATATACCGGCAGGGTATCTCTGCCCGCCGATACCCGGCCGGGCGGATTATATCCATTACCTTGCCGATTTGCTGGCCGAAACCAATAATGGTGTTGTTCCTAAAGGCAGCCAGGTAAAAATTCTGGATATTGGAACGGGTGCCAATTGCGTTTACCCGTTAATTGGCGCCAGTGTATATGACTGGCAATTTGTTGGGTCCGAGGTTGATCTTATTGCCTTAGCTTCTGCAAAAAACATCGTGGCGTTAAATAAGCAGCTGAAAGATAAAATAGAAATTCGCCGTCAAACAAGCAAAACAAACATTTTTAATAGCATTATTAAGCCTGGCGAACTGTTTGATGCAAGTATCTGCAACCCGCCTTTCCATTCATCTGCTTTGGAGGCAAAGTCGGCCACCGACACCAAGTGGAAAAAGCTCGGCATTAACCCCAAACAAAATAATGCCCTCAATTTTGGCGGACAAAAAACAGAGCTGTGGTATCCTGGTGGCGAAGCTGCATTTATTACCCGGATGATTGAAGAAAGTGCATTGATACCGCAGAGCTGTAAATGGTTTACAACTTTGGTTTCAAAAAAGGAAACGCTGCCTTTAGTTTACAGAATATTGAAAAAGATTAACGCGCTTGATGTTAAAACCATCAGTATGTCGCAGGGACAAAAGGTTAGCAGGATAGTGGCTTGGACGTTTTTAGCATGATAAAAGATGAACGGCTGCTGAAAAAAGCAAAGCCCCTTTGCTGAATCCGCGGGACTTTACCTCTAAGTTTGTTACGCCCCCGTTGCTGTAGCGGGACTGATCATTGTTTTTACTTCGAACACGTTGGTAACCGGAAAGCCACCAAGATTGGCGTGTTCGCGAATTACTTCTTCGCTGTCGGCCATGTGCACGCAAAAAATTTTATCGTCAGTAACGTATGATTCAATCCACTGGTACGGTTTCCCGAGTGAGTCAACAACTGAACAGGAGGTTTGAGAAATGGCTTGCAGATCTTCGGCAGATAGCTTTCCGGCTCCCGGAAGGTTTCTTTCAATAACGAACTTTTTCATAATAATATTTAAGTGAATAATTAATTTAACACCCGTTAAGCGGCATTTACCTTTATTAACTAAGGCAGCAGCTTTTAAACATTACAAGCAAATAGTCAGGGAGCAATCGGCTTCACTAATATATTAATTATTTGAATGTTTTTAACAATTATTCAACCTTTAAAATTTCTACCCCTCTTTGGCTAAAAAGCACATTTTCAAACCCTTCGTAGTCAGTAATTATGGTGTTTATTACATTTATCTCAG
The DNA here is from genome assembly GCF_002257585.1 of Mucilaginibacter xinganensis. Classification (NCBI taxonomy): domain Bacteria; kingdom Pseudomonadati; phylum Bacteroidota; class Sphingobacteriia; order Sphingobacteriales; family Sphingobacteriaceae; genus Mucilaginibacter; species Mucilaginibacter xinganensis. The sequence goes on from NZ_CP022743.1 coordinate 81,261, forward strand.
CAAATTTAAGGTAGGTTTCCTTACCTATTTTGCCCGCATCGCACAGCAGATAAGTATGCCTGCTGTTTTTAGCAATAGCCAGTGTAATTGATGCTTCATTTTCGCTTTGGGCAAACAGTCCTTTTGCCGAAATTCCATCAACCCCTAAAAATGCTTTTGTTGCCCGGTACCTGTTAATGTGCTCTTCGGCAATTTTGCCGTGAACCGCCTGTCGCGCCGGGTCAACCTCGCCGCCAATTAAGTTTATCGAAACCTGGCTATTTATCAGTTCATAAACCACCGGTAACGAATTGGTAATTACTTTGATATTTTTATTTTTTATGAACTGGCATAACCGGTATACGGTACTGCCGCAGTCCATAAAAATTATATCGCCATCATTTATTTCATTCGCTGCACGGCGGCAAATCTCATCTTTAGCTTTCACATTAACCGCGGCCTTATTCTCGAATGCCTTTGCGCCCATCAATGGGTCTACACGGGTGGCGCCGCCATGGGTTCTATAAAGCATGCCATCAGCTGCCATCCGGTTCAGGTCGCGCCTGATGGTAATCTCCGAAGTTTGCAATTCATCGGCAAATTGGTGTATATCAGCCTCTCCAGATTGTGCCAGTATTTGCAGTATTTTTTGCTTTCTTTTTTGAAATATCATTAACTATGCTGTTATTTGATCAAAAATAATCAAAAAAGATCAAAAATGAGCAATGTGAAGATACTGGATACCGAAATTCTTTCAGACAATTGGTACATCCTTAAAAAAGTAACTTTTGAAATAGAACACAAGGGCATCACCCATAAACAAAACAGGGAGGCATACGACAGAGGAAACGGCGCCACTATTCTTTTATACAACAAGCACGCCGGCAATGTTGTGCTTACACGGCAATTCCGGATGCCTACCTACATCAACGGCAACACCAGTGGTTACCTGGTTGAAGCTTGTGCAGGCTTGCTTGACGCCGATAATCCGGAAGACTGCATCAGGCGGGAAACCGAAGAAGAAACAGGTTTTAAAGTAACGCACATTGAAAAGATCTTCGAAGCTTATATGTCGCCCGGCTCTGTAACCGAGATTCTGCATTTTTTTGTTGCTGAATACAATAACGAAATGAAGGTAACCGATGGCGGTGGACTGATTGACGAACAGGAAAATATTGAAGTGCTTGAAATACCTTTTAACAGCGCATTGGCAATGATACAAACCGGTGAAATTAAAGATGCTAAAACCATAATGCTACTGCAATATGCCGCGTTAAATAACTTAATGAATTTATAAACCTTTTTTACAGGTAGCCCGGTGTTACCTATTGTTAGCCTTTTGCATGGCTAGAGATACCCAAAACTGGACACTGCATGCGACACAACTAATGCTATTGTAAATTCATCAAGGTTAAAATGTAAAATGCAACTTTGTCATCTTGTTTTAAATTGGGCGTTAAAAAAAGTAGATTTAGCATCTTTATCAATTATATTTAATTATCAGATACAATGCGCCAGCTATTACGCAAAATGAAAATAACAATATTATTAGTCATAACATTATTCCCATTTGTCGCTTTGGCACAATCACCATTTACTATAAAAGGGGTGGGCCCGGGTCTTAAAGATGGTGATAAGATCTGGCTTATCTATAAAATTGACAGCAAAACAAAAGGTGATTCAACTATTGTCAGGAACCACACATTTACGTTTCAGGGAAAAATTAACGGCAGAGAGTATGGTTATGTTTGCCGTAATGATGACCCGATGACGGCAGCGGAGTTGCATGACGTTTTTAACTTTTATATAGAGCCCGGTAATATTTTGATTACTTCGCCCGATTCGCTTCTTAATTCCAGTATTTCAGGCACACCAACAAACAACGATCTTACAACGTTAAACAAGGCGCTAAACCCTTTACAAAGCAGGTTTATAAAACTCAATAAAGATTTTGAAGCTTTAACGCCGGCGCAGCAAGAGGATATTAATACGGTGGCCACGTTAAGGGCTAATTTTAAAACGGTATTTGCTGAAATGGAGCCTGTGCAGTTTGCATTTGTTAAAAATCACCCTGATTCATACATTAGCCTGGTAACGCTTGACCTGATGAAAAAACGCAATGCAAATCTTATTCCGCAAATTGAGAGCGCCTATAAAGAATTAACGCCAGTCATAAGAGAAACGCCGTTTGGTAAAGCCCTATGGCTTAATATAGCGGCCTCTATGAAATCAGACATTGGCATTATGGCAACAGATTTTACGCAGCCCGACATAAACGGCAGGCCGGTTAATCTTTCTGATTTCAGGGGTAAGTATGTATTGATAGATTTTTGGGCGTCATGGTGCGCACCCTGCCGGGCTGAAAATCCGTTTGTTTTAGCTGCTTATAACAAATATAAGGATAAGGGATTTACTGTATTAGGAGTTTCATGGGACGACCAGAGTACAAGAAAAGCCTGGCTTAAAGCAATAAAAGACGATGGCCTTACCTGGACCCAGGTATCAGATCTTAACGGCAGCAAAAATGCTGCGTCAAAGCTTTATGGCATAACCCTTATTCCTTCAAACATATTGATTGATCCATCGGGAAAAATTGTGGCGAGAAACATTAAAGACAAAGTTCTGGACAGTACATTAGATGGCTTGCTGAGTTCGGGATCTAAGCGGTAAGATCTATTTTAAAAGAAAACACCTAACTTAGTGAACCAATTTTTTCCACAAAACCTAATGTCAATTTATGAAAAAAGGCTTAGCATACACGCTCATCTGCCTGTTATTTACCTTAAACGCATTTGCTCAAAAGAAAACCGTTGTACATAAACCCATACCTGGTAGTTCAATCGCCCCGGTAGGTGTTGTTAAGAATATCACAGATTCTGCTTTGCTTGACATTATCCAGCGGCAAACGTTCAGGTATTTCTGGCATTTTGCACACCCCGTTAGCGGCCTGGCCCGGGAACGGGATAATACTGTAAAAGGAGAATATTATTGGGATTACATTAATGAAGCCGACGATGAACCGAACCTGAGTAAATCAACTTTCGGCTCCGAAGCCTGTGCTATTGGCGGTACCGGCATGGGAATCCTATCAACCATAGTTGCGGTAAATCGTGGCTGGATAGGCCGGGATACGGCTTTAAACCGCCTGATAAAAATTGTTGATTTTTTAATTAAAGCCGATTGTTACCATGGTATTTACCCGCATTTTATGAATGGGGCAACCGGCAAAACAATCCCATTTGGCAGGCTGGATGACGGCGCTGATATTGTTGAAACATCATACCTGATGATGGGCATGCTTACGGCAAAGGCCTATTTTAAAGGCAATAGCCTACCCGAACGGTACTTTCAAAAGCGTGTACAGCAAATGTGGGATGCCGCCGACTGGAACTGGCACAGCAACAATGGCAATAAAAGCCTGTATTGGCATTGGAGCCCTGATAACGATTTTGATATGAATTTCCCGGTATTTGGTTACGACGAAGCGCTGATCACTTATATTATCGCCGCCTCGTCGCCGGTGCACCCCATTTCAAAAGAACTTTATGAAAACAGCTGGGTGAAAAGCGCCAGCTGGAAAAACGGTAAATCCTATTTCGGATACAAACTCCCGCTTGGCAATTTTGACATGGGCGGTCCGCTATTTTTTGAGCAATATACCTACATGGGGATTGACCCGAACGGGCTGACAGATGATAACGGCGTAGACTATGCGGAACAAACAAAAAGCCACACGCTAATTAACAGGGCCTATTGTGTTGCAAATCCAAAGCACTATAAGGGCTATGGCGAAAACAGCTGGGGGCTTACCGCAGGCGATAGCTTTAAAGGCTATGTGGCACATTGCCCCGAGGATGATCGTGGTGTGATCCAGCCCACTGCTGCACTATCATCGTTTCCATATACACCGCAATATTCTATGCAGGCGCTCAGGCATTTTTATTATGATTTGGGCGATAAGATTTGGGGCCCTTACGGTTTTGCCGACGGTTTCAGTGAAACCCATAACTGGTATGCTAAAACCCACCTGGCTATTGACCAGGGGCCAATAGTAGTGATGATTGAAAATTACCGCACCGGGCTGATCTGGAAACTATTTATGAACAACCCCGATATTCAAAAAGGATTGAAGCGATTGGGATTTAAGAGTAAATGGATAAAGGAATAGTTTAATGCATATTGATGATTTTTGAAACGGCTGCTATTCCAAAACCTGGTAGATAGTAACAGGTTTTGATTTATTTTTGAGAGTTACCTCGCCTATTTTTTCGCATTTAAATGATTCCTTAGCTTTGTGGTAAACTTCTTCGGTAATAATTATTTGCCCGGCCTTTGCGGCAGATTGCAAGCGTTGAGATAAATTTACCGTATCCCCTATCACCGTATAATCAAGGCGCTTTAACGACGAAGACCCGATATTGCCCGACACCATTTCGCCGGAGTTAATTCCGATGGATACCGCTGGGTTATAGGAAACATCACCCAGGTTAATTGCTGCCATATTCTTCAAATGCTCACGTACCACCAGGGCAACATCAATCGCTTTATCCAGGTGATACTCTCCCCTAAAAACCGCCATCACGGCATCACCCATAAACTTGTCAACGTGGCCACCCTGCGCCAAAATCTCCTTAACAATGGTATCAAACAAACCGTTGAGCAGGGTAACCACAGTATTGGCCGGCACTTGTTCGGTAATTGCAGTAAAGCCGCAAACATCAATAAACATTACCGTTGCGTCAATCAGTTCATTCTTCATTAGCGTGCCTTCAAACTCCTTATGATTCATAAAGTTGAGCACGTTCTCATCCACATACATTTTAAGGATGTTGTTTTCCTTAATGGCCTTCATGGTTTCCTGCAACTGCCTTACGTGCACAATTGTTTTTTCCATGGTAAGGTCAAGGTCTTCAAAGTCAACGGGTTTGCAAACAAAATCAAATGCGCCCCGGTTCATAGCAGTACGGATGTTCTGCATGTCGCCGTAGGCCGATACCACGACTGCTTTAACCATTGGATTAGCCTCGGGTAAACGGCTAAGCAGGGTAAGGCCATCCATAACAGGCATATTGATATCACTCAAAATAACATCCAGGTCGGGGTGTTCTTTTATGCGCTCAAGTGCTTCTTCGCCATTTTGGGCAAAAACAAACTCGTATATATTCTCCCGGATCTTGCGGCGGAATTTCTGTTTTACCAATAATTCCAAATCAGCCTCATCATCAACCACTAATATCTTAGCCATTATGCACTAAAGGTTTTAAGTTTTTCTTTTAATAAATTAAAATCAAGCGGTTTGGTTAAAAAGTCATTAGCGCCTTTTTCCATAGCCTGTTTATAATTTTCATCATCGCCGTATGCAGTTATCATCATAACCACGGGCGGGGGTGGGGTATCAAAATCTTCGCGGATATGTGTAAGCAATTCCAGTCCGCTCATGCCGGGCATGTTGATATCTGAAAGGATAAGCACTACTTCTGAATGCTTTTCTTTCAGGTATCCCAGCGCATCCTCTCCGGATTGGGCAAAGCTAAATTCAACCTCATTATTCCTGATCTCTTTACGAAACCTCTGCAAAAAAAGCGGTTGAATATCTGCCTCATCATCTACTACCAATATTTTCATAGGTGCTGCTAAAATTAATTAAAGTTTAAGTTAAAGGGGTAATAAAATAGTAAATTCGGTAAACTCTCCTTCTTTTGTAGCAATATCTATTTTGCCCTGGTGCCCTTTTACTATAATGTCATAACTTAAAGATAAGCCCAGGCCGGTTCCTTCGCCCGTAGGCTTTGTTGTAAAAAACGGCTGCATAATTTTTTCCCTGATCTCGTCAGGAATACCGGTGCCGTTATCTTTAACTTTTATTTCCAGGCTTTTGCCTTTTATTGCTGTATTTATCTCTACTGTTGGCTTAAAATCAGGCCCCGCTGTTTTTTCTTTTTGCTGTACCGCATAAAAGGCATTATTAAATAAGTTTAATAATACGCGGCCCACATCCTGCGGCACCATATTAACCAACGGTAAATTGTCGCCGAAATGGGTTACCAAGTTTGCATTGAACGATTTATCCTTAGCCCTTAATCCATGGTACGAAAGGCGCAGGTATTCGTCAGCCAGCTTGTTGATATCAGCAGGCTCTTTTGTGGTGCTGCTTGCCCGGCTATGCTGCAGCATACCTTTAACAATACCGTCGGCGCGGCGGCCGTGGTGACGGATCTTTTCCAGGTTTTGTTTAATATCAGCAGCAATGGCAATGGCTTCTTCTTTATCGCCTTTGTTTAGCTCTTCCTCCATCTCATCAATAAGCTCCATACTTACCTCGCTAAAGTTATTTACAAAATTTAGCGGATTTTGAATCTCGTGTGCAATGCCTGCGGTAAGCTCGCCCAATGAGGCCATTTTTTCTGATTGGATAAGCTGATCCTGGGTGGCTTTTAGCTCCTCAACTATTTCCTGTAAATTTTCTTTCTGTTTAACCAGTTCCGCTGTGCGCTCATTTACCAGGGCCTCCAATTCGGCTTTACGCTCGGCGGCTATACGCAGTTCCTCCTCCTGCTTATTAGAATTTGCCCATTTGCCGAAAATCCAAACAAATGCAGCCAGCGTCACCAGCTGAAAATAGTTGTCATATTTATTATAAAACTTCGGAGCAATAAACATAATTAGCCCGCCTATAAAACCGACAACAACCAGTGGGTAATTAGCCTTAACATATCCTTTTTGCGATCTAAAATCAGGCTCCTTTTCTACATAAAGCAACAATCCTAATAATATCGCGCTTCCCAAAATATCAACAGCCTCGTCTTCCAAAGTAAACGCGATAGAAAAATAAAGAGCAATTATAGCCCAGTTTGCCGTACTTAACAGCGTACGCCACTTGGGATAGATAATGGAATATTTAAGCCGCTTTGTGATGCGCCTTACAAGTAAAAAAGCTGCCAGAAAGAAGAAAAAAGCCATATGGTAAAGTTAGATTATTACGAACTAAAGTTAAATATTAAAAACTGAGCTTGCTAATCTTTCAAATTTGTACAAAACATTTAAATATATTAGCCACCAAATTTTATAATCTATGCAGCTGGATGATGCCGGAAACTTTATAATTCAAAGATTAAAAACTGAACTTCCCGGTCATCTCGTTTACCACAATGCGGACCATGCCAAAGATGTTTATGACGCCGCAAAACATATTGCCGAGGCCCAAGGCATTGCCGGCGAAGAATTAACCCTGCTGCTTACCGCAGCTTACTATCACGATTCGGGCTTTTTAATAAAAGCTGAAGGACACGAAGAAGAATCATGCCGCATAGCGCGCGAAACATTACCCTACTATGGCTATACGCGGGATGAAATAGCTAAAATATGCGGCATGATACTGGCTACACGCCTGCCACAATCGCCCCAAAATCTACTGGAAGAAATTTTAGCAGATGCCGATCTTGATAACCTGGGGCGTGATGATTTTTTTATAATCAGTGAAAGGCTGTTTCTGGAAAGCTTGTACCTGGGCAAAGCTGCGACCAAAGATGAATGGAACGGGCAGCAAATAAATTTTATGGAAAACCATCGATATTTCACCAAAAGTGCCATTAATTTGCGACAAGCTAAAAAGGATGCTAACTTAGGGCGAATTAAAGTACAGGTATAATCATAAATGAAAAAACTACTATTGCCTCATTGGATTCAGGATACCATTTATGTGATATGCGGTATTTTATTTTGCGGATTTGCCTTACGAAGTTTCCTGGTTCCAAACAGTTTTTTTGACGGCGGGGTTACCGGCATATCGCTCCTGGTTCATGAGCTTTATCATTTAAACATAGCTTATGTTATCATTATAGCCAATATCCCCTTTATTATTATGGGCGCTTTCCAGGTTAATAAAACCTTTGCTATCCGCACTTTTGCGGCTGTAATTGGATTGGGCTTATGCTTGCTATACCTTCCCTATCCGCAAATAACGTCTGATAAATTGCTGGTGTCTATTTTTGGCGGGGTGTTTATGGGCATTGGCGTTGGCCTTGCCATCAGGGGTGGCTGCGCGCTGGATGGCATTGAAGTGCTGGCTTTATATACAGGTAAACGAATCAGCTTTACCATCAGTGAAATTATTCTCGGGATTAACATTATTATATTCTTAATTGCAGCAATTAAACTGGGGTTACCAACCTCACTATATTCCATTTTAACCTATTACACGGCCTCAAAAACTATCAGTTTTGTTATTGAAGGATTGGAAGAATACACCGGGGTAACTATCATTTCGGGCGAGAGCGAAACCATTAAAAAGCAACTGGTAATGACACTTGGCCGGGGCATAACTGTTTACAAAGGCGAGCGCGGTTATTTAAAGGACAGCTTTGACATTCACCAGCCGGTTGATATTATTTTTACTGTGGTAACCCGGTTGGAGGTAAGGCGGCTGCGGAACCTGATCCAGGATATTGACCCCAAAGCATTTGTGTTTACCAGCACCATAAAAGAGGCTGCCGGTGGGGTTTTAAAGAAAAGGGCAAGACATTAACATCCTCTACTTGTAATCCGACAACTCAACCCACCCTTTTTGTTTGTAATCCTCAAAGCTAACTGCAATTGCCACGTCGGTTTTGTGCGATGTTACAGCAACTGGAGTCTATGTCCCTTTCCTGCTATTTACATGAGCCTTGCAACAAAGCAAATTGAGCTTTATAACAAAACCTCGTCCCTTAGATGAGGCTACTTTTGTGTAAATAAAACTTAAAGCGATGACAAAAATTTGGTTTATAACAGGCAGTTCCCGCGGATTAGGGCGCAGCCTTGCAGAAGCTGTACTGGCAAGCGGCGATAAAGTTGCTGCAACAGCACGAAATATTGACCAGTTGGCTCCCCTGGTTGAAAAGTATGCCGGTCAAATCTATCCCATAAAACTGGATGTCACTAATTACAAAGAAGTATATGACGCGGTAGCAAATGCCGTTAGTCATTTTGGCAGGATTGACGTGCTGGTAAACAATGCCGGGTTCGGAATTATTGGCGCAGCTGAAGCATTTACGGCAGAGCAGGTTCGCAGCCAGCTGGAAACTAATCTTTACGCACCGATTGAAATTACCCGCGCGGTATTACCTTATATGCGCAAACAACGTTCAGGTCGCATATTACAGATTAGTTCCGTTGGCGGAAGGGTCGGTAATGCTGGACTAACCATGTATCAGGCCGCTAAATTTGGGCTCGGCGGATTTACTGAAGCGCTTGCTAAAGAGGTAAGGCCATTAGGTATTTTTGTTACCAGTGTGGAGCCGGGCGGCTTCCAGACCGACTGGGCAGGCGCTTCAATGACGTATGCCCAACAACTGGAAGGTTATGAAACAACGGTGAACCAACGTGCTGATTACTTTGCGAGCGGGAAATTTGTACCAGTAGGAGATCCGGGTAAAGCTGCACAAGCAATGGTTGAACTTGCCAATAACGATGAGCCACCAGTACACCTTGTGTTGGGTAGTGAAGCCATCGGCTTGCTAAAAAAGGCAGATGCTGATCGCACCGCCGAAATGGAAAAATGGATGCCAGTAAGTCTCTCAACAGATCACCATGAGGCCGAAGATTTTTTAAATACCGCTGCAGGTAAGGCTATTCTAAATATAAAATAATAGGAAGTGGCGGGGATGCGTCCATATTCGTCCCCGCTTTTCACACATTAATCTGTAAATTTGATATTATGCCGCAAAAGGAAGCCAAAACAACACCCAAAATCCTTTACTCCTGCTATTCAAATATCAGCAGAGAGGGAGAGCAATTTATAGGTGATCATATTTTAGGCTACATTATTTCAGGAAGCACAGACCTTTATGTGGGCGGCAAAAGCTATGTTTTTAACGAGGGCGATTTCAGGTTTCTTCGTAAAAACCAGCTGGCCAAGTTTTCCAAACACCCGCCAAAGGGTGGCGAGTTTAAAACGATATCCATTGTTATGGATAAAGAAACCCTGGGCAGCCTAAGCGAAGAACTGGCCCTGCAAACGCCACAACCATATACCGGTGATAGCGCCATGATGTTGCAGCCCGCTCCTCTTTTAAAAAACTATATCGATTCATTAGCGCCATATATGGATGGCTCTGGTAATGATAATAAAATGCTGACCACCTTAAAGGTGAAAGAAGCTATAATGATATTACTGCAAACCAACCCAGCACTAAAGAATACCCTGTTTGATTTTAGCGAACCAGGTAAAATTGACTTGGAGGCCTATATGAACGAGCATTATAAATTCAACGTTGACATACGCCGTTTTGCTTATTTAACCGGTCGCAGCCTGGCTACCTTTAAACGCGATTTTGAAAAAATATTCCATACCTCGCCCAACCGCTGGTTGCAGCAAAAACGCCTCAACGATGCCTACTTTCTGATCAAAGAAAAGGGATGGAAAACTTCAGACGTGTTTATGGAAGTCGGCTTTAAAGATTTCTCACACTTTTCATTCGCGTTTAAGAAAGCGTACGGTATAGCACCCTCAAGGCTAATTTAAAAACATCTTTTTAGCTGTAAAATGATGTTTTTTGTCATAATCCGGTGAATTTCATGCTAACTACAGATTGTGATTGTAATATTGTTGTTATAACATCGTTTCTCTATTCTCAATGTTATAATTATCAATCGATTGGGTATTTAACAATTGACCAAACAAAAATTTCACCTTATGGATCGGAAAGAATTTTTTTCAATAGTAGGTGTAGGTGCCGCTTCGGCCCTGGTAATGAGTTGCGTTGGGTGTTCAAAAAGTTCTGATTCCGGAAAATCATCAGTAACGGGGCCTACAGGAGTAAATTTTACCTTAGATCTTACTTTAGCCGCAAACGCAGCGCTGCTTAATAACGGTGGTTACCTTGCTGCCAACGGCGTTTTAGTGGCGAAGACCAGCGCCGGCGCCTATATTGCTGTGCAGCAATCATGCACACATCAAAACTACCCTTTGGTATATGAGGGATCAAGCCAGCAGTTTTTCTGCAATAATCACGGATCTGCATTTTCAGAAAAAGGTGTTGTTTTAAATTCACCGGCAAACAGAAACCTTACAGTATATAATACGTTAGTTACAGGAACTTCGTTAAAAGTTTATTCATAATACAAACAGGAATTTTATATGAAATTATTAGCATTTATTTTTATAGCATTTATTGCAAACACACCCTGGCTAGGTGATTTTAACCAGGCTGAAACACAGGCGCAAAAAGAACATAAGCGCATCCTGATCAATTTTTCAGGATCAGACTGGTGCGGGCCCTGTATCCGCCTGCGTAAAGAGATCTTGGAATCAACAGAATTTGACAATTTTGCTTCTGATCATCTTGTTTTAGTACGCGCCGATTTCCCGCGTCAAAAGAAAAACCAGTTGGATAAAGAACAGGTAAAACGCAATGAAGCATTAGCAGATAAATATAACCCTGACGGCAAATTTCCTTTTACGGTATTGGTTGACGAGAACGGCAAAATATTAAAAGAATGGGATGGCTTTCCAAATGAGTCGGCAACTCAGTTTATTGAGCAAATTAATCCTTTGGTAACCAGCAGCCGCTAACCTGCGATATGGTCAATGTACACCGTCGCGTTTTAAAGTTAATGGGCAACCGCTTTGAAATCAGCATTGTGGTTGATGATGTTGTTTTGGCCGAAGCGCACATAGACGCTGCAATAGATGAGATCAGACGGATAGAAAAGCTGCTTACTACTTTCAGCGACGACAGCCAGACAAATGAAATAAACCGGAACGCGGGGATAAAACCGGTAAGAGTTGACGAGGAGGTATTCAGCCTGGTTGCGCGTTCGTTAAAAATATCATCCATAACACAGGGCTCATTCGATATTACTTATGGGTCCATTGATAAAAGCCTTTGGAACTTTGATATTAACATGAAGGCACTCCCTGATGCCGAAACGGCAAGGGAATCAGTAAGATTGATCAATTATCAAAATGTGCTGCTTGATGCCGAAAACAGCACGGTGTTTTTAAAGGAAAAAGGAATGCGGATTGGTTTTGGGGGAATAGGCAAGGGATACGCTGCCGACAAGGCAAAAAACTTACTGCAGCAACGAGGCGTTGCAAGCGGGATAGTAAATGCAGCAGGTGACCTTGTTACCTGGGGTACACAACCCAGCGGCAAAGCATGGACGATAGCGATTGCTGACCCCGACCAGAGCAGCACGCCTTTTTCTACATTAAATATCAGCAATATGGCCATAGCTACATCAGGTAATTATGAAAAATATGCCGTTATAAACGGGAAACGATACTCACATACTATTGATCCGAAAACCGGTCTTCCTGTTGGCGGCATCAAGAGTGTTAGCATTATTTGCCCAAGCGCAGAGCTGGCCGATGCAATGGCCACCCCGGTAATGGTAATGGGCGTTAAAGTAGGGCTTGATTTGATCAACCAACTGCCGCAAATGGCCTGCGTAATTATTGATGATTACAGCAGGGTACATCATTCAAAGAACATCAACTTAAAAAATTAATATGACAAAGAAAAAAAGCCTGGTGCTTTCCTTTTTTAGCCTTGGATTTGTTTGCCTGCTTGCTTCATGCAGCTCAGTAAAACAGTACCAAAAAAACAGGCTAAACGATGCAGAGATGGAGCTCTCTGCACGCAAAGCACAAAAATTTGAGCAAAGCTTTCAGTTATATCGCGAAGGTGCATCAGGTGCCAATGGCGGCAAAAGCGGCGGTGGCTGCGGTTGTAATTAATTTTAAATTCCCGTAAATGAGAAAAATATATTTAGGTGTACTGGCTTTATATTTAGGCATATTGTCGTCGCACGCACAAACAACAACAACAACACCACCAGCTGTTGCAGACAGTTCAAATTATCAGACGCGTAAGCTTAAAGTTGATGAAATAAACTTTGTGTCTGCTTTTTATCATCAAAATGGCAATAATTCAGCAGTAACCGGTGGGATTGGAACCGAAAAATTAAGCGATTTTGCCAACACACTTGATGTGCAGCTATCAAAGTACAATAAAGCAGGCCGCAAAAACACGTTTTTATTTGAATTGGGTGTTGATCATTATACTTCTGCTTCATCGGATAAAATTGATCCGTATAGTGTATCATCTGCTTCAAGCCAGGACACCAGGGTTTACCCATCTCTTAACTGGACACAATCAAACGATAAAACAGGTAATGCCTTTGGGTTTACCGGTTCATACTCACATGAATTTGACTACCAGTCGTTCGGTGCAGGTTTTAATTTAACCAGGGTGTCTGCCGATAAAAACACACAGTTTGACTTTAAGGCGAATGTATTTTTAGATACCTGGAAAGTGATCCTCCCTGTTGAATTACGTCCGCCGGGTTACGGATCAGGATCGCACCGGGATGATAACCGGCCGGTTGACAGTAAACCAAGAAACTCTTTCAGTACAGCATTTTCCCTTTCGCAGGTAATCAGCACCAGGCTGCAGGGCTTGTTTATTGTTGAACCATCCTACCAAAAAGGGTTATTGGCTACAGACTACCAGCGGGTTTATTTTAATGGCGATTTTGCAACAGGCGCAGGGCCGAATGGCGACGTTTATAACGAGCGGATAGAGAGCCTTCCGGGAAGCCGCTATAAACTGCCAATAGGCGTAAGGTTTAACTATTTTCTTGACGATCACTTCATCATCCGTACGTTTTACCGGTATTATATGGATAACTGGGGAATCAGGGCCAATACAGCGGAGGTTGAGGTGCCCGTTAAGCTAACTTCTTTTGTGTCGCTTAGTCCTTTTTACAGGTACACCGATCAACATGGTACCCGGTACTTTGCCCCATACGGGCAGCACAGCGTTACCGAGAAGTACTACACAAGTGATTATGACCTTTCAACGTTTCACAGCAATTTTGTTGGGCTTAACGTAAGGCTGGCACCGCCTAACGGCGTATTTGGCTGGCAGCATTTAAATATGCTCGAGTTCAGGCTTGGCCATTATGTGCGTTCAACCGGGTTAAACTCAAACATAGCAACGGTGAACCTTAAATTTAAATAATTCTTGATTGTTTATATTGTGGCCATACTTCGCGTTTAACTACCGCGTTGTATGGCCTTTTTTTGTGCCTATCGGCCGCCGTTTATCATATCGGAGGTAATGCCGGCACTGTCTTTACGCTCGGCTAAGAAAATGCCTGCAAGATGCACTGTAATAAACGCAAGGATCAGATACATCGTAAATTGATGGATTTCGCGAATGGCGTGAATGGCCTTAAGCGCAGGCACATCATCTTCAAAAGCAAGGCATAAACCGGTAACGGCCATAGTTATTATAAAGAGGTAAAAAACGGCATAAATTGTTTTAACCCAAAACTCGTGCTTCGCCAGCTCCCTGTTTTTCTTAATTACAAAAAAATCATTATAAGCTATTTTAATTTTGCGGATCAGCTTTTGATCAGCCAGTTGAAAAAATTCAAGCAGGATGCGGAACAAAACCAACGCGGCCAAACCGTACCCTAAATAGGTGTGTATTGCCCAAACTTTATCACTCAGTTCATGTGCGACAGACCTTGCCTGGTCATCCGTTACATTAGCGCCTGCCTCATGCAGCTGACCTTTAATAAACGCTGCGTTTTTGCGTGTTTTTAATAACGTTGAATTAAGCAGTACTGTAAGCAACGAACCTGTGATTACTATCGCATTTAACCAATGCCAGAAACGCAATGGCGCCGAATATTTTTTGTTTTTACCAGGATGTTGTATATCCCTGCGCTTAGGCTCAATTGTTACCATATTTTTCTTCTTTAATCAGTATTTTAGTTTGTATAAAGTTAGTTTCTTCAGTTCCGCTGCAATTTAAAAACGGCGGCCCAATATTATTTTGAAAATTGATTTGTCTGCGCTATCGGTAAGGCCAAAACCGTAGCCTGCGTTAAACTCCCAGTTAGGGTTAAAGTTTAAATCAGTTGCTATGAATAACTGGTGCTGCTCCTCCTGTATTGGATAATAACTAAAAAATGGCCCTGTACTTCCATAATATTCCAATCCAAGGGAAACCACTTTCGAAACATCATAACTGCCTTTAATGTTTGGCGAAAAGATCAGTCCGAGGTTTTGATCCGGCCCTTTAAAGCTCTGTTCTAAAGTTGGGTTTACTGAAACGTACCATTTACCCCACCGCTTATCAACAATTGGCCTTATTTCTAACGAACTGGTATTGGCAGCATATTGCACCTTCTGAAAACCAAACTCCAATGATAAACTTACGCCTACAGGCCACTTCCAGCTTTCAGGCACCGCTACCCTGGGCCTGATATGCGACCCGACATAGCCTGTGCGCCCATCGCTACCTATGGTATTAAAAAAATAAAATCCCGTTTCGAACCATGGCGTCCAGCCATGGGTTATTTCAATGGTTTCGTGAAAAACATGGTTGGTAGGCAAAACGCCGTCAGCAACAGTTTTACTGCCATCAAAGGTAAAATTGCTGTGCAGTTCCAGCATTGTGCTTCCTTTTTCAACGGTTTCTGATCCGTAAACCTGGATCTCATAATTATCCTGTGCTTGTAGGTTTGCACCTAACATAAAGCAAATACATATCGTTATAAAATATTTCAGCATCGGCATTTATATATTGCTGGTTTATTAGCTAAATTTCCTTTTTAAAAGTATATTGTAAATCTGGAGTAAAACTGAAGTTCCCTGACAGGCGGTATTTAAATAAATACATAAAATTCCCAGACGGCGTCTTCAGCTTTACTTCAGAATCATATAATAGTTTTAATAAAAAATTAAAGTTGAAACTCCTGATAGTTGAAGATGAGCCCGGTCTGCGCGAGAGCATAGAGAAATACTTTACCGAAGAGGGAAGTATCTGCGAAACAAGCAATACCCTTGAATCTGCACTCCAAAAAATCGCTATTTATGAATACGATTGTATTATACTGGATATTGGTTTACCGGACGGGGAAGGGTTTGCCATACTTGATTATTTAAAATTACACAACAAGCAGGACTGTGTGCTGATCATCTCGGCCCGGAACTCATTAGACGATAAAATCAAAGGGCTTAACATTGGGGCGGACGATTACATCACCAAGCCCTTTCATTTGGCTGAATTAAAAGCACGGCTACTAGCTATTTTTCGCAGAAAAGCATTCGGCAGCACCAACGTACTCAATTATAAAGAGATAAGCATTGACCTTTTGGGGCGAAATGTGAGTATTGATGAAAAAAACATTGTTCTTACCCGGAAAGAATACGAAATGCTGCTGTATTTTATTGCTAACAAAGGAAAGGTGATCTCGAAAAATGCCATAGCGGAACACCTGTGGGGGGACGAAATGGATATGCTGGATAGCTTTGATTTTATTTATACGCATATTAAAAACCTCAGAAAAAAACTGTCAGATATTTCTGGTAAAGACTATTTCGCGTCCGTTTATGGTGTGGGCTATAAATTTGTTTAACTATGAAATTAGCAGCGCATTATAATAAAGCGAGTATCATTATTAGCGTTACTGTATTATTCATATCCGGACTGATATATTATTTTGTTATTAACCGGATTGCCCGTGAACAACTGGACAGTAACCTGTCTGAAGAAATAGGAGAAGTAGTTGATTACGTAAACCAGAACCAGCGACTGCCAAAATCTGTTGATTTTGACGAGGACCTCACCACCTTTGCTAAAACAAACCTGGCTAAATTTGATACCAAATACTTTGATACCCCTTACCAAAATCCGCGGGAGAAAAAAGTGGAAGCCGGGCGTGCTGTTTCCACCCTTATCAAATGCAAAGGCGAAAACTTTATTGTTACCATTGTGGTGTCACGCGAAGACACAGAATATCTTATTCAAATTATATTCATTATTACTTTATCATTAACTACTGTATTATTAACGGTACTGATAATAACCAACCGATATATTTTGAACGGCCTTTGGCGTCCTTTTTATTACATATTAAACCAAGTAAAAAGCTTCAATGTGTCTGATAATAAAAAGATGGATATTATCGAAGCAAAGGCAGATGAATTCAGGGAGTTGGGTGAGGCCGTGTCAACCATGTCATCAAGGGTAACCTCAGACTATCACGGGTTAAAAACCTTTACAGAAAATGCCTCACACGAGATAATGACGCCTTTGGCTGTTATTACTTCGAAGCTGGATACACTGATACAGGATGAAACATTGGGGCCAGACCAATTTGCCCAAATAACAGATATTTACTCCGCAACCAATAAGCTTTCCCGTTTAAACCAGTCGCTTTTATTACTGGTAAAAATTGATAATAATTTATTGCATGAAACAGAAAAGCTAAATGTAAAAACCATTATCCGGGAAAAAATCCAACAGTTTAATGAGCTGATTCAAAATAAAAATATTGAGTTGGACTATATGCTTGATGATGTCGACATTATTGCAAACAGGTATTTAACTGATGTATTGATCAATAACCTTTTCAGTAATGCAATACGGCATAATAAATTGCATGGACAAATAAAAATAACGCTGGCAGGCAACAAATTGCTGTTTCAAAATTCCGGCGATCCTTCTCCCCTTCGGGAAGCAACTATTTTTACACGTTTTCATAAAGGGAGATCGTCAGACGGCACCGGTTTAGGCCTGGCCATTATGAAAAACATTTGTAATCAGCGTAATTTTGACTTAAAGTATGAATATCTGAATGACCTCCATTCTTTCGAAATAACTTTTTGACCGTAAAGAAATCGATGTTTTCCATATAAACAGCAGCTACGAAAGCCTGGTAGCTGGGAACGTTCCCGAAGATGGCTATCCGTTAAAAGATATTGTAAATTTTGCACCCTCATTTATCCTGCTTTCAACAGCAATCTGGCCGCCCAGGCTCGTGACGTGGTTATACACCAGGTACAAGCCAATCCCCTTACTGTCGGTATGTTCATGAAATTTCTGATTAAAGCCAAAGATCTTGCCTTTAGCCTTCTCCATGTCAAACCCCATCCCGCCATCTGAAAAAATTAACCGGGTTCTCCCGTTAACCCTTTTAGTACAAATGGAGATATTTGGAAAACTATCTGGTTTTGAATACTTTATTGAGTTACTGATTAAATTAAGAAAGATACTTTCCAGGTAACCTTTATTAAATTCAACCTTTTCAGCCGCTGAAAAGTCAACGCGTAATACCGCCCTTGAATTTTTAACTAATGATTGCAAAGGTTGCAATGCGGAAGTTAAACATTCATTGAAACTTATCTCTGCAACTGTAACGCCTAGGTTGTTTTTTTCAATTAAATTATCTACAAAATTGTTTAAGGTAACTTTTAAACTATCGGTAGTTGTCCTCATCATTTCTATAAACTCGAGTGTTTCCTGATCTTCTATCTTTGAAACATCCAGAAGGCTAAAAACAGAAATAAGGTTGCTTACGGGTGCCCTCAGATCATGCGATGTCATGTAAGCAAGTTGCTTCAAATCATTGTTAAGCTCAGTTAGATTGGTAAGCAGTAAGTTCCGGTCGTCTTCAATTCTTTTTTTATGGGTAACGTTTCTTGCTATGGCAAAAACAACTTTTTCACTCTCAATAGGCATCGACGTCCAGTGCAACCAAACAATACCCCCGCTTTTGGTAACATACCTGTTTTCAAAATTCAACAGCGGAACGTCATTTAACAGATTTTCCCGATGACCTGCTGTAAGATGCTTATCCTCATGGTAAATAAACTCGTGAATGGGTTTAGCCAGCAATTCTTCGTTAGTGTATTCCAACACTTTTGAAACGGTGGGATTTATTCGTTTAAAATAGCCATCATATCCCGCAATGCAAAGCAGGTCAGGTGACATGTCGAAAAAGAGCTCAAGATTAAACGTGTTTTTTGAATTCTGTTTGTTCCCTTTAGCCGCCATCCTTATTTGTCATAATACCTGTTTTCAGCTTCGATTAAATAAGAAAACTGCCAAATAACGTAAGTGATTTGATTACCCATCATTATCTCCCAGTTTATACCAAAACAAAAAATCACGCCTATTGATACGTACAAGTTAATTAAATAGTTGTAAGAATAGCAGCCTTTAACGTATTAAAAAATTTATTAACCCACAACTAGCTTTTTCAAAGTTTCTAAACCGGCTTTCGTTATTGAGCAATGCCCTTAATAAATTCCATCCTCCTTATTATACTGAACGCGTTTTCAGGGCGCTACCGTCTGCCGGGCTTACAGAAAATTCAGCAACTATTTTTTGAATTTTGTGTTTAAAATAGTCCGTCACGTTATAACCTAATGAATCAGCGTTTCGTATAAGTGGAATAGTTGTAAAAGTTAGCCCGGCGGTATTTTTATGAAAAAAGTAATTATAGCTTTAACTACAATTGTATTGATTGCCACGGCTGCAATCGGTATTACACACTACTATTCGGTAAAAATCTTGTCGGCCGGCAGGGCGTACACCTATTTTGAATCGCAATATTCAAAAGCCGAAAAAGATGCTACCCGGCATTTATTAAGCTACATCTATTCGCACGAGGAAACGGATTACCTTTTTTTCAACAATGACATCAGCATACTTAAAGGGGATAGCATTGCCAGGGACGCGCTAACTAACGGTAAAGACATTAAAATAGCACGCATTGGTTTTTTAATGGGCGGCAACAACAAAGATGATCTTCCTGAACTGATCTGGTTTTTTCAGAACTTTAAAAACACCAGTTTCTTTAACAAGGCAGTTCAGCAATGGCATCAGGCAGATCTATTGGTAGCAAAGCTGAGTCAAACAGGTGCGTTTGCCCATCATAAAATTCAATCGGGTAAGCCTGTTGACAAAGAAGGCCTTTTACTGCAAATAAATACCATATCTGACGAGCTGACCATAAAACAACAGAACTTTTCAGCGTTGCTTGGAAATACTTCGCGGATAGTTGATCATTATGTTTTTATGGCTGATTTTCTTACCGTTATTGTAATCCTCATCAGTTCTGCTTTACTTGGCGGCCTGATGTTGCGAAAAGTACATACATCAAAAAAGGTTATTGTTGAACAAAACCTTGCGCTTACGGACATGAATAAGCGTATAAATAAATTTGTTTACACAGTAACACACGATTTGCGGGCGCCATTATCTTCATTAACAGGCCTTATTTCGGTATTAGAAAAAGAAAAGGATATTGCTAAAGTCCCGGATTATACCGGAATGATGCGCGAAAGTATTGATTTGCAGGACAAACACATCCGGGATGTATTGCATACTATTCGTACCGATGGTGGTATGACTGCAGAGCTTTGTAATTTGGGCGAAATAATAAGCAGTGTGATAAGCCAAAACGCTTTCTTTTCCGAAGGAAAAAAGGTAAAGTTTTTAAGCGAACTTGAAGTTTGGCAGCTAAAATGTAATGTAACCAATTTAAAAACCGTATTTAACAATCTAATTTCAAACGCTATTAAATATGCTGATTTCAGCAAGCCGGAACAATGGGTGAAAGTGCGGTCATATAAAGACAATGAGCATTGCGTGATTGAAATAGAAGACAACGGAGTAGGTATAAGGCCAGAGCAGCGCAACAGCATTTTTAATAAATTTGTTAAATCGGGCACTAACAAAAAAAGCATGGGTCTTGGTCTTTATTTTACCAGGCAGGCTATTGAAGATATGAATGGCACTATAACAGTCAGATCGTTATTAGGCGGTGGTACCTCATTTATAGTTTCATTGCCTTTATAACATTGGCACCAAGCTGTTGATAATTGCTGATATCACCTTTAATACCCAGCATTCCGCCTATAATTTTATAAATTTCGGCAGGTTTTTTACCATTTTGGGCCAGGTAACGCACAGAAGTATCTCCGGCCGATTTTGATAGCTTTTGTCCCCCATTCATCAGTAACGGGTGATGGAAAAACGAGATTTCAAAAAAGGTATTTTTTTTCTGTTTTTTTGCAAGTGTATGCTGTGCAAGTGTTGAAGGCCACAGGTCCTCACCCCTTACAATTAAATCAATTCCAAAAAAAAGATCGTCAACTAACGAGGTAAGCTGGTAGGCTGGGAAGCCGTCTTTTTTTCGTACCACAAAGTGTTGCATTGCAGGCGGGAGCGCTACTTTCATCACACTACCGTTATAGTTCTTAACTGTCACCTCAGTATTGGCATCCGTGCGGAGCCGCCAGCTGATGTTTGGCAGCGATAATGAAATACTTCTTGCACTGCACACACATTCAGCCACGGCTAAGCTGCTGCGGGAGCAATCGCACGCAAATACCAACTCCTCATCTTCGAGTTGTTTAAGTGCCTGGTTGTATAGTGGTAACCGGTGTAATTGTGAATATGAAGATTCAAATTCAGCCAGATTTTCGGGCCCTTCATCCCAGGGGATCTCCAGAAAATTCAGCGTATTAAATATGTCCTGCAGGTATAATCTGTTCGCCCTGGCCTGGTCAAGGTCATCTATCCGCAATAAAATTTTCGCGCCGCTTTTTCGTGCCAAAAAGGCCGTTAACGCAAACGAAGCAATATTGCCCAAATGCAAATAACCGCTTGGCGTTGGCGCTATCCGGGTTTTATTAAAACTGTCAGGCAACTGCGGCATCTTAAATCAGTGTAAGCTTATTCATCGGCCAGTTCTATCCATACCGGGCAATGGTCGCTTGTTTTTTCCCACCCGCGTACATTTCGGTCGACAGCTGCGGCAACAAGGCGTTTGTCAAGCTCCGGGCTCAACAGGAAATGATCAATCCGTAACCCGGCGTCCCGGCCGTACGCATTTCGAAAATAATCGTAAAAAGTATAGATCTTCTCGTTGGGGTAAATCTTCCTGATTGCATCCGTCCAGCCCTGTTCAACCAATGTTTTAAAAGCCAGCCTTGTTTCGGGCCTGAAAAGCGCATCCTCTACCCATCGCTCGGGCTTATAAACATCAAGTTCCGTAGGCATTACATTATAGTCGCCGGTTAACACCACGGGCATCCCGGAGGCAAGTAATTCAGCAGCATGCATCGTAAGCCTTTCAAACCATCTCAGCTTATAATCAAACTTAGGCCCCGGGGCAGGATTACCATTCGGAAGGTAAAGGCAACCTACGGTAATGCCGTTAACCTCCGCTTCAATATAGCGACTGTGTTCATCTTCCGGGTCTCCGGGCAATACCCGCCGCACCTCTTTTATTTCGTTGTTGCGGGCGAGGATAGCTACCCCGTTCCAGCTTTTTTGCCCATGCCAAATGGCGTTGTACCCGGCATTAAGAATGGCCTGCTCCGGAAACTTTTCCTGTGGCGCTTTTAATTCCTGCAGACAAACAACATCGGGAGCTGTTTCTTCAAGCCACCGAAGCAATACCGGCAGTCGTCCGTTAACACCGTTTACATTATAGGTAGCTATTTTCATGATAAACTTTTACCTGCTTTAAATATCGTGGCAATAAAAATAAGCCTTGTTTATTTAAAATCTAAGCAAAAAGTAAACTCATTTAAGGTGTTAGCGTTTTTTACTAATACCAGGGCTCCAATCGTTTTAAATCGTGACTCCTTATTTCGTAAACGTCCCTGTCTGTATATACCGGAATCCTGGATATGCAGCTAATATTTGTTTCCAGGCTATCGGCAGAAAGTTCAAAGTCAAAACGGGGATGAACTGCTGAAAGAAACTTAACCTCTTTAGTGTTATCAATAAAGCTAAACAGCACATTTACCATGCCGCCTGTTCTATTGGTAACTATATAACGCAGCAATACCGGCGTGGGGTTATATACATATTTATACCCCCGGGGATCTGTCATGTCACGCCCAAGTTCTTTTTTTACCACCTCTATATCATGCGCCTTAATTTGCTCTATCGAATCAAACTGCCTGAATGATAAGTACGTGTCCATCTCCATAAGTGGATAAACCGATTTATTTTCATCTTCTTCATCATCGTTGTAAAGCCTGCGGTACTGCACGTAATGTGCGGTTGCCTGCCCGGGATGGTCGTACTGAAATATAAACTCGGCAAAAAGGTGATCTGTTTTGGTGTAGATTTTTAATGTTCTGTCCATGTGTAAGGTGTAGATTGATAAGGTAATAAATTATAAACTAAGGTATGGCAATTTTTTAATTCAATACAGGCTGTTTTGTATTATGCTTACAGCATATTATATCGTGATACCTTTCATGGTTGGTAATACATAAGCGTGTTATGGCTTCGCTAAAAAAGCATTCTGCATTTTATTAAAACAAAAAAAGGGATTGCATCTACCGTATCTTCGCTGTTAGTATCCTATTTTTCGTTGCCGGCAATTACTCGCCGTTAAGCCGCCTGAATTTCACATTGGAAACCCCACAAAAAAACTTACCGTTATTCCGTAATGATGTCTATTTCGGCATAGCCTGTATCATTGTTGTTTTCAGTGTTCTTTAGCGCCCTTAGCCTGATGTATCTACTCTTTTGAGAAGCAAATTTTATTATTTGCCATAAAGGATTGTTTTTAATATTAGGGAACTCACCATGGCTAACCAGCTTCCATTCTATATTATCTTTTGAAACATAAAACTCATAACCAGCAATAATTCCGGGATTCCATATACTTTGATCAGGTAGATACCTGAAGCCTGCAAGTTTTTTTTCCTCCCCTAAGTCAACAACCAGGTCTTGTGGCATCTTTTTGTCCTTGCTTTGGTGCCAGGCAGTAGATGGATCGCCATCTAATACTGCGCTGACCTTTTCATCCGCAATGCCAACAATTTTCCAGTCTTTCCTTGAAACGTCAAACTTTTCATGCGTCGCGGAACTGCTTTGACGGGTAAACGGGTCGTAAACAATCGCACGGATTTCAGGTTTACCGTCAGCCGCGAAAGGGCCCTGATATTTTTTTGAACCACGAGTTGGGATGCTCCCATCCGTAGTATAATAAATTACCGATTCCTTGTCAGCCGGTGTTATAATTATAGTGCCGGCCTGGTTCCTGGTAACAGAGGGCGCGGTGAGTATTTGTGGTGCATAATAAACACCAATATTTGAAATAAGCAGACATGCTTTGGCATCCCTGATTTGGAGGCGGACTTTCCTGGCCTTTACAGTAGGGAAGCTAACGATGCGTTTATAGCCAATAGTTGTTCCTTTCGCCAGTTCCTGCCACCGGCCGTTAGTGAGTGCCTCCACGGTAAACTCTTTTACACGTTGCCCTAATTGGATGTATTCCTGCACTAAAAATCGGTTAAACCTGGTGATCTTCCCTAAATCAATTGTAAGCGATGCTGCTTTAATACTGTCATCCGTAGCCCAATAAGTATGGTTATCATTATCTGTAGCGTGGCCAGCGCTAAAATCTTTGCTGCCCAAGCGAACATTGGACGCTGTGGCAGTTTTATTTTTACCCAGGTTGACAGAAAATGCAGCTTTTACTGCTTTGCCAAAACCCAATACGTTTTTTTCGTCAGTGGGGTGAATAAGACCATCAGGCATGATAGGAAAGTTCAATAACAAACTACCATTATGACCAATCGAATTGTAGTAGATATCCATCAGCTGAGGTACAGACTTTACTTTTTTATCCTCGCTGGGGTGATAAAACCATTCAGGCCGGATAGAAGTATTTACTTCTGCCGGCACCCATGCGTTACCATTTTCGACGCCGTAATGCAACATATTATATGGCACATCGCCGTTTGCGTTCAGCAGGCTCCAGTTCGTTTCGCCGACAGATCCACCTTCTGTTCCTACCCACCGCAGATCGGCACGATCCCCGCCGTCATTCCAGATGACGATGTTAGGCTGAAGCTTTCGGACAAGTTTGTAGGTGTTGGCCCAATCGTAATACGTTTTGCGGTCAATCATACGGGTTTCATTCGCTCCTCCATAATAGCCGGAGCCGCCGTTAGCGCCGTCGAACCAAATCTCGAAAATAGGACCGTAGTTGGTTAACAGTTCTGTCAACTGATTACGGAAATAGTTAATGTATTCCGGCTTACCATAATCAGCCCTGTTTCTGTCCCAGGGCGATAAATAGATTCCGAGCTTTAATCCATATTCTTTGCAGGCGTCGGCCATTTCCCCTACCACATCCCCTTTGCCATTTTTCCATGGAGCATTTTTTACGGAATATTCCGTGTATTTGGAGGGCCACAGGCAAAAGCCGCAATGGTGTTTGGCTGTGATTATAATTCCTTTCATACCTGCCTCTTTGCAGAGGCGTGCCCATTTGCGGCAATCCAGCCTGGTCGGGTTAAAGAGTTTCACGTCTTCATTGCCAAAGCCCCAGGATTGATCAGTGTAGGTGTTTAACGATAAATGCGCAAAAGCATAGTATTCCATATCCTGCCATCTCAGTTGATTTTTTGAAGGAATAGGTCCGCACGGAGCAGGCGCATTTTTTTGTGCATGCCCGCTAAAACAACCCGAGAAAAAGACGGCTGTAACTAAAAGGGCTTTAATAATTTTAGACATTTGCAATTTTCTGGTTTTAACCATTGGAGCAGGCATTACAACACATTGGTATCAATTGGTTTCCTCTTAACAACACTGGGACTAGCCCCTTTCAGCGTGAATGTAAAACTATCAATAAAAATTTGTCTGCCAAATACTCTTTAAATGTGGTCTTAGCAATTTGGCTGGCGTTAAAACAAAGAGAATTAATAGTTAAAAGCCTATTTACTAACGCTTTGACCCTTGATTAACGTTGAAATTCGGTTATATTTGAATATGATAAAACCTTATTTAGTAATTGCGCTATTTGCCTTGTTATACCTAAACTGCGACGCGCAACAAAGAAAGATAATTGATGTACATTTTCATACACGGTCTGCCGGCGATTATGGAACGCCACCCCCTCCTAACCCGGTTACCGGCAAAACCCCCGATGCAGGCACTAATGATGCTATCTTTCGCGGTAATTTTGCGTTACTAAAGAAATATAATATTGTAAAGGCTATCTGTTCCGGAACCCTTTTAAGGAATGCAGACTTTATTTCAAAAGATCCGGGGCGGTTTATAAGTTCGCTCGAATATCCCGACCACCAGGATAATCCTTTGCCGGATACAGCTACTTTTAGAAAACTAATCCAGGAAAAAAAATTTACTGTTTTCGGAGAGTTAGGCCTGCAATATGACGGCAAAACACTCGACCAGCCAGAATTTGAACCCTATATCGCCATCTGTGAACGATATGGGGTTCCGATAGCCATTCACATGGGTTTGGGACCACCGGAAACCCCGTACCACGGCTTTCCAAATTTTACAGTTTCCTCTGGAAGCCCATTTTACCTTGAACCTGTGCTGAAGAAGCACCCCCGTTTAAAGTTGCAAATTATGCACATGGGTTATCCTTACATAGAGGAAACCAAAGCTATACTGTATATGTATCCGCAGGTATATGCTGATATTTCAGTGATAGACTGGGCGTTGCCGAAAGAAGAGTTTTACCAGTATCTTAGAGCAGTTATTACTGCCGGTCACGAAAAACAGATTATGTATGGATCTGACCAAATGATATGGGAAGACGCCATACCACTTTCCATCAAAACTGTCGAAGCCGCCCCCTTCCTGAATGAACAACAGAAACAGGATATTTTTTATAACAATGCCGCCCGTTTTTATGGAATAAAGTAAATCTCACCGGCAGATAAATTCTTCCGCATTAACAGCGCTATTCAAAGTTTAGCGCTAACAAATTGGGTGCTATCCGAAAAATCAAAGTGTCGAATCGTTCAATTTGACACTTTGATTTTTTCCACAAACGCACTGCAAGCCTGATAAAAAGTTTCAAAAGGTTAGTCGTCTCTCTGATACCGGATTCCTCCCGGTTTATTCTTTGTCTGCAAATCCGAGTATCCTTTAACACTCATTTTGAGAACCCTACCGTCTCAAAATGAAAGGATAATTAATCGGGCTAAAAAGCCGGCAGATGATTTTAAGTTGATTTTGTGCAGCAGATGCACCATATCAGGGATATCCGGTAATGTGGCATCCCTTTAGCTGTTTAACGGTAAAGAACCTTAGTAAATTTAAATTTAGCTATGACAGCATTTTATACTGTATTAAAAATAGTTGCCTTATTAGCGATTATTATACTCCCATTGTTCGGGCCTAAAAAAAAGAAAACAAAAAGCACAGGTGGATTAAGCAGGTTAGCGGTTAATGGCGGAGGCTTTTTAGAGCCAATTACAGGCGAGCCGGCAAAGCAACATCCGGTTAATTAATTCTCTAAACCACTTATTATGAAAAAAAAAGCCTTTCATTTTGAGAGGCTTTTTTTAGTGAAGAAAAAACCTGAAAAACCTAAAACATTGGTTTAAAACGTCTAAAAGCATAATTAGCCGGTTGCCGGCATAATGGGCATCCTTTTGGCATTGCCTGTAATACAGTTGGGCCACAATCAGCGCCCGCCTGAAATAAACTTCAAAAATGGACGAAGAACGAATTATTGTGAGGTCAGCTATTCCGGCTGACGTGGTGTTTGCAGACGAGATCATAAACGAAATGGAAAGTTCTGCTATAGCGAGGGGTTCCGGAATCTCAAAAAGATCAGCGGCATCCATCATTGAAAAAATAGACAACGGCAAGGGTGTTGTTGCTGTAACAGAAAGCGGAGAATGGGCTGGATTTTCCTACATCGAAACCTGGGACAATGAAGAATTTGTCTCCAACAGCGGGCTAATTGTTTCCCCAAAACACCGTAACCAAGGTATCGCCGCCCGGATAAAAACCCAAATTTTTGAGTTGTCGCGCAGCAAATATCCCGCTGCGAAAATCTTCAGTATCACCTCCGGCCTGGCCATTATGAAATTGAACAGCCGACTGGGTTTTGAAGCGGTAACCTATTCAGAAGTAGCAAAAAGCAGTATGTTTTGGAACGGTTGTAAAAGCTGTGTCAACTATGATGTTTTGCAAAGCAAACTCCGGTGTAATTGCCTGTGCACCGCCATGCTTTTTGATCCACAAGTAAATTAAAAGAAGATGGCAAAAAACCAAAACGATGGCATCCATGTAATTATGGAAAAACTGCCGGTAAACCCCATGCTGTTCAGTAAATCGGTAGGTTTGCTTCAGCATCTGATCAAGACGCCCTCCTTTAGCGGCGAAGAAACCCTCGCCGCCGACCTGGTGGAGGATTACCTCAACGGTTATTCAATTAAAACTGAAAGAAAAGGAAATAATATCTGGTGTTTCAATAAACACTTTAATCCCGCAAAGCCTACCATTTTACTTAACTCCCACCTCGATACTGTAAAACCGAACGACGGTTATACAAATGATCCTTTCTGCCCCGAGGTAAGCAACGGCCGCTTATACGGCCTGGGCAGCAACGATGCAGGTGGATGCCTGGTATCGCTTATTGCTGCCTTTCTGCACTTTTACAGTTATAAAGGCTTGGGTTTTAATCTTTGCCTGGCCGCAACAGCCGAAGAGGAAAACTCAGGCCGCAACGGGATTGTATCTATCCTGCCTTTGTTAGGCGGTTTGGAACTGGCTATTGTAGGAGAACCCACCTTATTGCAAATGGCTATAGCCGAACGGGGCAACCTGGTTATTGATTGTGTGGCGAATGGCCGTTCGGGCCATGCTGCAAGAGAGGAAGGAGAAAACGCGATTTACAACAGCCTGGCGGCCATAGAATGGTTTAGGAACTATAAATTCCCCGAACAGGTTAAAGGACTGTCATCCGTAAAAATGACAGTTACCACCGTTAATGCAGGCACCCAGCATAATATCATACCGGCCAGGTGCAGCTTTACAGTAGATATCAGGAACGACGACAGCCATACACACCAGCAGATCCTGGATGTGATTAAAGCCAATATAAAAATGCCATTTACCGTCCGCCCCAGCCCGCTAAGAGCATCATCGGTGCCGATGGATCATCCAATAGTTAAAACAGGCATAGCTATCGGCTGTAAGACTTATAGTTCCCCCACATCGTCCGACCAGGCGTGGCTGAACATACCGTCGGTAAAAATAGGTCCGGGCGATTCCGCGCGGTCACATACGGCAGATGAATATATTTTTTTAGAAGAAATTAAAAGAGGGATCAGCATGTACATCAAATTACTGGATATGTTGCCGCTGATGTTAATAAACAATCCAACCAAGTATAAAAATGAAATCAAATATATTAATAATTGATGATGAAGTAAAGCTCAGTGAGTTACTTTCAAGGATACTGGAGCTTGAAGGTTACCATGTTCTGCAGGCTGCTAATGCAAAAGCCGGCCTTCGCATCCTGGAACGCGAGGATATCCGTGTGGTACTGAGCGATGTGAAATTACCTGATGCCAATGGCGTTGAACTCGTTAGCAAAATAAAACAACTAAGGCCAGGCGTGGAGGTTATTAATCTTACAGCTTTCGGTGCAATAAGTGACGGGGTGCTGGCAATTAAGAATGGAGCGTTCGATTACCTGACAAAAGGTGACGACAATGAAAAGATTATTCCGATGGTGAGTAAAGCAATGGATAAAGCCAACCTGCAATTCCGTTTAAAGGAACTGCAAGACCAGGTAGAGAATCAACATGGTTTCCCTATTGTTCTGGGCAACTCCCCGGCCATCCAGGAGGCTATTAAACTGGCTAAAAAGGTCGCCAAAACCGATGCCACGGTGCTGCTGCTGGGCGAAACCGGGACCGGCAAAGAGGTTTTTGCGGAGGCCATACATTACGAAAGTTTAAGAAAAGACAAACCATTTGTGGCCGTAAATTGCAGCGCCTTCAGCCCTGAATTACTGGAAAGCGAGTTATTCGGTTATAAGGCCGGCGCATTTACCGGCGCAATAAAAGATAAAAAAGGCCTTTTTGAAGAAACAAATACCGGAACTATTTTTTTGGATGAATTGGGTGAAATGAGCCTCGATTTGCAGGCAAAATTATTGCGTGTACTTGAAAACGGCTCGTTTATGAAAATAGGAGAAACCAAAACGACAAAAGTTGATGTGCGGCTGATAGCAGCCACTAACCGGGATCTTCAAAAAGAAGCCGAAGAAAACCACTTTAGGCTCGATCTTTATTACCGCTTGTCAGGGTTTTCTATTTTATTGCCCCCATTGCGCGACCGGATTGGCGACATTGAAGTGCTGGCCAACCATTTTATTAAAATATATGCCGCCCGAATAAAAAAGAAGGTACCTGATGTGGATCAGCACTTTTTTAAGCTGCTAAACCAGCATAAATGGAATGGGAACATCAGAGAATTGAAAAACGTTATTGAAAGAGTAATCATCCTGATGGATGAACCGCTCCTGACCCCCAAGTTGCTCCCTTACGAATTTCATAATGGTGTGTATTATGACCTGGTTGCGCTCGACCTGGAAAGCGTTGAACGTAACCATATCCATCGGATCTTAAAATACACCAAAGGCAATAAAACAGAAGCTGCGCGCATCCTTGGCATAGGGCTGGCAACGCTTTACCGCAAAATAGAGGAGTACCCGGTTTTGCTGAATTAACAAAATGAGAAAATAGCCTCACCAAATTGAGAACCCATTCGTACCGAAAGATAGTTCAAGAGCACATTAAATATTATAAACAGCTGTTATACAATGACATAACCCAAAAACTACAGAACTGGAATGCCAATTGTTTCTATTGGCACGAAAGGAAACATATACACCTTAATCTATATTAATGCCTGGGCTACGGCAGCATTGCCCCTGGCCCCGGGACAAATAAAAGTTCAAATAACACGTATAAAAAATG
Organism: Mucilaginibacter xinganensis; assembly: GCF_002257585.1. Taxonomy (NCBI): domain Bacteria; kingdom Pseudomonadati; phylum Bacteroidota; class Sphingobacteriia; order Sphingobacteriales; family Sphingobacteriaceae; genus Mucilaginibacter; species Mucilaginibacter xinganensis. The sequence continues at coordinate 111,814 of NZ_CP022743.1, forward strand.
AAAAAACAACTACTAACAATAGCTGCCCTGGCAACTATTGCCCTAAATGTTCGTGCGCAAAACAACGTATCTGCATTAGAGGTTATTAAAAAAGACACCGTGATGCAAAAAGATACGGTGGTAAAAAAAGAACCATTTGCATTCGGCGACTTTACCTGGTTAAACGGTAACGACCGCCGGCATAAAGCCCTGCTGGACACTAAGTATTTTACCGGGCGCTTCCTGCTTGATTTTAACTATACGGCATCCAACAATAATCCCATCGACCATACTGTAGTTGGATCAACTGCACTGGCGCGCGACCATGAATTTGAAATTTCTACGATAGCTTTCGGGGGCGATTTCCATTATGACAACATCAGGGCGAGTGTTTTAACCCAATTTGGAACACGCGCAACTGTAGTGCCCCGTAATGACTTTAGCGTTACACGCGGGCAATTTGACCTGGCAACAGCTTACCGGTATTTGAGCGAGGCCAATGCCGGTTACCACTTTGACGTACTAAATGGCATTAACGTAGATGCCGGTATCTTTATGTCGTACATTGGCCTGTTTTCATACTACAACGCCGAGAACTGGGCCTATCAGCCATCATTCACCTCGGATAACACCCCATGGTTTTTCAACGGGTTACGCATCCAGATCTTTGTGTCTGATAAGTTGAAGATCGAACCCTGGTTAATAAACGGCTGGCAGTCTTACGGCATGTTCAACAGCCAGCCTGGTATTGGCGGACAAATTCTTTGGCGGCCGGTAGAGTGGGCCCAGGTATTGACGAATACTTACTACGGCGCCGATACCCAGGACAAGCCCGGCAGGAAGCGGTTCCACTCAGACAACAGCATCGAGGTGCGTTACTACAAAAACAAGAATTCTTTTATCAACAGCATGGCGTTTTCTGTAACCGGTGACATCGGCTTTGAAAAAGGTGATGGCGTAAACGGCTTCCACGCCGACCCGGTAAAGGGCCCTGCACAATACTTCGCCAGCGGCATGATCTATAACCGTATGGTGATGGCAAAAGGGCACCTGGGCTGGACAATAGGCGGCGGGGTGATCAACAATCCCGGCCGTTACCTGGTATTATATCCCACAGGTGACGCAAACCCGATTCCTGCCATCAATACCGGTGCAACAGGATCGCATCCATTTTCTGCAAACCCGGGTGACCAGTTCCATGGATACGACTATTCAACTTCGATTGACTGGATGCCAAATGATTATTTAACCTTCCGCCTGGAGGTGGTACACCGCCATGCAAGCGTTCCTTATTTTGCAGGCCATGGCGGTGTGACATCACCCGACGGGTATAACACCACGCCGGTGCCGTCGAATTTTACGCCCGACTTGGTACCTTCGGAAACCCGTTTTATAGGTGCATTACTGGTAAGGTTCTAAACAAGCGTCACGAATAAAGAAATACACAGATCGGCAATAACTTACTTTTCATTGTTTAAGTATGTTTAGCTTGATTCAAAAGCCGGGGTTGCCACCCGGCTTTTTTGAAAGACCACACAATACACAAAATCATAATAATTGACAAAATGAAAAATTCAACAAAAGTGCTTATGGCTATAATCCTGGTTATATCCGCAATGGGTTTAAGAGCACAAACCGCTAATAAAGAAAAAGGGATTTACCTTACCGAACAGGACTATAAGAACCATAAACTAAGCTACCTTTTAGAAAGCCACGACAAATTACAGCTTAACGAATTTATGAACGGTAAAAATGTAAGCCTCACTTACCAGGGAAAGAAGATAAAGCTGGCTAAGCAGGATATTTTTGGCTACCGGCTGCAGGGGCAGGATTTCCGTTTTTATCAAAACGAAGCTTACCGAATTATTGACTCCGCAGGCTTCCTGCTTTACAGCCGTTCAAAACTCGTTCAACAGGGTAAAGGCCCGAAGCCGGTGGAGCAGTTCTATTTTAGTGGCGGCGCCAATGAGCCACTGCTGGGCCTTACCGTTGCCAACTTATGGAATAGCTTTCCAAAACAGGTTAGCTTCCGTTACAGCCTGCAGCGCAACTTCAACGGGGATGCTGACCTGGTGGCGTACGATAAGCTTTCCGGCCAATACAAGATTAAGTACCTGTATTTTAAACAAAACCAGCAGGTAAATGCACAAGCTTCTTTTTAACTATTAACTGATCTATCAGGAAGTCCCGGTTTTTCCGGGGCTTTTATTTTGCACGTCCCACAGCTGTTATGATGTTCTGTTCCACGGAACGAGTGTGAACAAGCGGAACAAGTGGAACAAACGGAACAGAATTTGAAGCGGCAGTACCATCAAATTGATAATTTGGGCATGTCAAAATGAGAAACTGAAACATTGTTATTTTTAAATAAGAAACTAAAATACCCATTTACGGAAGCTAAAGGCACTTTTCACGCTTTTTCCTGTTTCATGGCACCCAAATAGTACGGTTTAGGCTATGGGACGGAATCTGAAAAATGTCAGGAACAACGTGTTGTTGTGCTTAAACAACGATACCATCGGGGATGAAGAATTAAAAGTTAAAATTGACAAGCTGGATGACAAGGTGCAGCAAATGCTTTTGTGGAGCACCATTTGCGCAGTATGGAGCTATATGTTCCTCATCCTGGCTATTGCAAGGGTATATTCCAGCTTTAAGGGCGATCACACTATCCTGCTGGTGAGCAGCCTGGTTTTAATGTATGTGCTAATGGGCGTGCTGATTTACTTTGTGTGGAAAGGCATCACCTTCAAAAGCAGTTACTTTAATTCCGTCAGCAGAGCCTATCTCAGCAACCAGATCCAAAAGTTATCCGGTCAGCGAAAGCTGGTTTCTTACTATTTGCTGGAGTATGGTTTACTGCTGGCAGTAGCCAGCCTGTTCTTTTTTTTAGATATCAAAAATGGCGTGAGTTATATGCTAAAGCTCACCGCCCCGGTCAGCATTATAACCTACGGGCTGGGTCTGTACTTCATCGCAAATTTCACCCGGCAAATGAAAGCGCTCGACCTGGTACAAAGGCAGCTCAATAAGCTTCATGTATCACCCGTTAATCAAAACTAAATCTCATTATCACTAAAAAGGGGTTCAAAAAATTCCTGAAACATCTTCTGCTATCCTTGGCGATTTTAAGAATAATAGTATCCCGGCTAGCCTATTTTATGTTTTTTGATTGGTTAGAAGGACTCCTGTTGCACGCGAACTTTTCTTTTTTAATTTAGCGTTTGATAAATATCCATCCCTTCCAGTTCAGGCGTCCCCCGGCTGTATTTTTTACGATAGTCCTGCGGGGTAAGCCCGGTTATTTTTTTAAACACTTCGCGAAAGGTTTTGATGTCGTTATAGCCAGCATCATACATCAGCAAGTTAATATTTGGAGATCCTTTTTCGAGTTCCTTTTTAACAGCTTCAATTTTTACCCGCTGTACATATTCAAAAGGCGTGTTTTGAGTGGCCTTTTTAAAACGCCTGATAAAATTGCGCTTGCTCATATTGGCATATTCAGCAATTTGATCAATATTTAACTGTTGCTGATGATTTTGTTCTATATAATGCTGTGCCTTTAATATGTTATCGTCATTATGCTGGTGCTGGCCCTTGAATACAGCAAAGTGCGCCTGGCTGTTGCGGTCCATATCCAAACTGAACATTTTACTCGCCCAAATCCCTACTTCCCTTCCGCAAAACTTATCAATAAGGTACAGCACCAGGTTTAACGAAGAGAATGCGCCGCCGCTGGTATAAATTCCGCAATCGTCAGTTATTACCAGATCTGAAAGGAAGTTGACCGCGGGATACCGGCTTGTTATATCGTCTTTATCAAACCAATGCGCGGTGCATGATTTTCCGTTTAGTAAACCGGCTTCTGCCAGGAAGTAACTGCCGGAGCACAGGCTGGCTACTTCCGTACCGCTTTTGTTCATGCGGTTTATCCAGTTAATTAGCATTTGATGCTTTTGCGGGATAGCTCCCCGGTCACCATAAAATGCAGGTACAATAATCAGACCCGGTTTTTTCATGTTGGCTATGTTACTGTAACCCACATAAGGCTCGGGATGGTGTAAGTATTCATTTGATGATTTTTCACCAACCAGCATTATTTTAAAAGGAAGCGGCTTGCCCGATTCATGGAAAAGCCTGTTGGTATGGATCAGCATATCCATAGCACCTGATACTGTTGAAAATACCGCGTCTTCGTGTACCAATATTGCAATTTCTTTCATATCCTTATCATCGTGTATTTTAAAATGTAAAACGATGCCCCGCTTAAAAACAGCACAGCGGGCTTGTTTAACATGAAAAAGATTCGACAACGGGGAGCGTCATCAAATCTTTGGGTGGCATAAGTTGTATTGCTTTGATTTTAGCTCAACGCATTTTTAGCGTAATCGCGGCATTTTATTACCTCTTTAACAGCATCAGAGCCTTCAGGTATTTTATATTCCAGTTCAATTGTTGCGGGGAATTTGTATTTCTTCTTTTTCATTAATGCCAGCACTTCTTTAATTGGGGTATCGCCCTGTCCCCACGGCATATTTACACCATCGTGGAATTTGCGGTCCTTTATGTGCATGCTTACAATCCTGTCGCTGTTTTTCAGGATAAAATCTACCGGGCTTGTGCTGGTACCGGCTACGTAGTGCCCGATATCCAGGTTAATGGCATTATATTCTGACTGGCCGAGGGCAACATCCCACAGCTCAGGAGTGGCTTGTGTGTGGGCATGGTAGCCAACATAAATTTTATGTTCGGTGGCCTTATCACCCAGGCGTTGCGTTAGTTCCTGGTCATCAGGTAATTCAACGGTTACATGACTGCATCCGAGCGCCTTCGCGGCATTAAAAGCATAATTAATTTCAGCGTCGGTATTTTTCGCTCCCAATGCGTTGGGTTTCCAGGCATAGATCTTTACACCGGCATCATTATACATTTTGCGCAGTTCTACAAACTTGTCCATAGGTGCATTCATACGCCATTCGGCCATTTTAGCGGCAAAATCTGCACTCCGGTCCCATTTGGGTGCACCGGCATAGGCTTCGGCTGCATCGCCCATTAATTCAATGGCACTGATGTTACAGTCTTTGCAATATTGTAATAATTGTTCGGCAGTGCCGGGCATGCTCCTGAACGAGTAGGTAATTACACCTACCTGCACGCCATTGATCATTGAGTTTGGTTTGCCATCTGCAAAAATCGAGCTTGCAAATGCTGTTTTCGAGGCCAGCGCCATACCTGCAGCTGCAAGTATCCCGGTGCCGAGAAACTGCCGCCTTGAAACGTTGTGTTCTTTCATGATGGGTTATTTAATGAAGAGGAATAATTGGTTGTTTATAATTGGTAATCAAATTTAACAATTTATTGCATACAGGCAATACCGTGTTAGCAAACAATCCCGTTACATTGACGCCTAAAACCGGCAAACGTTACAAAAAGCAATGAAAATAAACTTTCACAATATTTTGAAAGTTTTGTAAAATAAGTACCTTTGTATATGGAACTACCTGAAGCTAAACAGAAGTTTATTGAGGCATGGGGCAAGTTGGGGTCTGAGTGGGGAATTAACCGTACCATGGCCCAGGTGCATGCGCTTTTGCTGGTAACGCCGGAAGCTTTAACTACTGAAGAAGTGATGGAATCGCTCAGTATCTCGCGCGGGAATGCCAACATGACCCTGCGCGACCTGATCAGTTGGGGACTGGTTGAAAAACAGCATAAGCCCGGCGAACGTAAAGAATATTTTTTTGCAGACAAAGATACCTGGAACATTGCCCGGCAGGTTGCCAAAGAACGCCGCAAAAGGGAACTGGATCCGGTAATTAAAATATTGGATGAACTGTCAAAAGTTAAAGGCGATGCTAAAGACCCGGCCTTTAAAACCTTCAATAAATCGGTAACGGATATCAACAAGCTGGCTAAAAATGTAGATAAAACATTGGAAACCATGCTTAAAGCCGATGAAAGCTGGTTTTGGGGTTCTATTTTAAAGATCTTTAAGTAGGTTTTTTGCTTACTTCCTGTTTATTCAAAAATCAACAAGCCGTCCGGGTGAAATAATTAGCATTATTTATATCTTTGCAGCAGATAAGCCCCACGGGTCTTTTTGAAATACCAAATTCCCTTATGGTGTAATGGTAGCACTTCTGATTCTGGTTCAGCCTGTCGTGGTTCGAGTCCATGTAAGGGAACAAAATGCCGGGATGTTCCCAGGTTAACAGTATATAAAGCCTTCCTGTGAAAATAGGAAGGCTTTATGTTTTAATATCAAAGAGATAAACTGGGAGGTCAATTATTCTCTTTTTGTTGAAATACTTTCCTATATATTTGATATTAAAACCACTTTATTCAATACCGTGACCATTAAAAGGATTTTTTTACCCTTTATTTTAACATCGCTCTGTACAAGCACGTTTGGACAGACAAACTTTAATTCCCTTATAAAAAATGTTACCGTTGCAAAACTACCATATTCAACAGCTGGCGCGAGGTACAGGCACTACAGGGAAAATCAAAAGGAAATTCACTCTACCGACAGTGTTTTCATTATAAAATCGCTTAAAAGCATATTACCTAAGGTTGTTAACCCGCAAGGAGGCACCGCTTTTGGAAGTTTTGATTGCGATGAAGACACCACCATTTGTTTACAGCCAGAAGAAATTGCTAAAATCGCCATAATTTGCGTGATAAAAAACAACTACAATAGTAATTGGCTGATCCATATGGAGTACCAGCGAAAAGGGGACTATGGGCTTTCGCGAGGCCTTTTATTGAACATTTCTCCACAGGGAAATCTTAACGATTGGATTATTTCGAACGGATCGCTTAATGAAGGAAATCCCCACGGCAATATTTTTAGAAATTTTACTGTGCCGGTTAACGGCAGCATTAGGATAGAGGAGTCGGCTGAAGGAGATAATACAGATAAATACGTTTTTTACACAACTTATAAAATTCTACAGGGCAAATTCCGCCCCGTTTACAACCGATTTATACAAGGCACACATGTGTAGCGGCTAGCATCTTCTTATAGACAATAGGATCGTATGTACAAGGCTCACCTCAGGTATTGATTCCTTATGGTAAAATTAAAAACCTGATCGAGGCCAGGCGGGACACTAACACGATTTACCAGGAAATAAATCGGCTTAACGTTTCAAGCGTTTAAATATAATTTTAGCATACCTGTAATTACGGTTGGGGCTATATCCCCCCGAAACCTTTTTGTTGGGCTTGTTCCAAGCGCCGTAAGGAACAAGCGGGAGATAAAAACAACTATCCTGCCCCCAAAACATCGCGGGTCCGTTTGCTATTGGCATCCAATATTGAAAATGGTTGCCGGCTATATACACTGCCGTTTCCTTTTTTATAGCATATAAATTAATACTAGCTCTTTCATCGCCGTCATCAGTATTAACACAAACCGCATATTTTTTATCGGGAGATAGATAAGGAAAACCAACAAAGTCTGTCCCAATTTCTTTTCCGGTGATCCCGTCTATAAAAAAACAATTGGCGCTTTCGTTGTACGTTCCGGCAATAACCAGTTTATTAATGGATTTGTATTGGCCCAAATAATCGTATGCCTCCTCATGCTCGCCATTTACCGAGTCCTTTAATTTAACCGTTTTTTTCACTGTCTTTATAGAAAGTACGCTGTCTTTCTTTTTAAACCGGCCGGTATCTGCTGTAAATAAATTTACAGCAAGTTTTTTCTGCTTATAGAACTCGGCCTCACTAACCCGTTCCAGTTTAAATTCGGTAAGCCGGGATGTATCAATATCGTTCTCATCGCCATCATAGGGCTGCCTTTCTTCGCGGTACAGGGAATCCAGGTCAGAGCTGGTTAGCGGAACCGCCAATTCATTGCCAACGCATTTACAGGATTGGGGAACAAATAAAGAATAACAATGATCGCACCCTTCTTTCTGAATTTCCATCCAGCCGTTTTTCACGCTGATTAATTTTATCAGGGTACCAAAACGAAAAAAATCATTAACAGGTAATCCGTGGTTCATGGTGTTTGAGTCAGGCTCCTCCATCCCGTCCACACCTTCACGCTTGATTATGTATAAGGGTTCGGACCAGGGTTCTGTATCCGCGTTCTTCGTGATCCCGGTCTGTTTGTCAACTGCAACAACTATAGCAACAGATTTATTATCTTTTGATTTAAGAGCTGTTTTATTGATAGGATGATTGCAGCTGAACAATGCCATCAGCAATGTTAAAATATAGAAGTGACAGGATTTGAACATTAAATTGTGATGCTGCACTTACAGCATCACAATTTATAAAATACCCTATTAATTACCCGGATTATTTTTAACGACAAAAGCCTCTCTATCAGAAAGGCTTTGTAAATGGCAACGCTTTTTCAATAATGCTAAAGCGGGAACACCACTTTAGGAACTTAAATATCAATTAGCCAAATCATCATTCCTGATCTCGTTCTTGCTTTTATTAATCCCGTCCCTTAACCCGCCAAAATTGTAGTTTAAGCTAATATTAAACGACCTGAAATAATCCCTGCTGGCGCTGAATTGTGAAAAGTTGGGGCCAAAAGTTTGGCTTTGGTTATTCCGGTATTTGGATAGCGGGTTTTTGATGGTGGCTGCAAAACCCAGTTTGTTTTTAATCAGCTCCTTGTTCACGCCAAATGCAGTACTGATCATTCCGTTTGAAGTGCCCTGTAAACCGTTTGGATTCCGGCTGATCACATTAAGATCTGCATTGATACGCCAGCCATTGCCGGCCTGGAAAGCGTTGGATAAGGCAACAAAGTAGATGTAACGGTTATTGTTGATGATTGCACCATCGCTTGGGCCGGCTAACCACAGGTACATCAAATTGCCATTTAAGCCTGCGTTGTACCATTTACTAACCGGGTAGCCAATATTAACATTAGCGCCGAGGCTTTTAGCTTTACCAACGTTGGCATAAGTAGTGCTGCTGATTTGGGTCGCAGGGTCAAAATTGGTAACCTTCAGGTCGAGGTTGTTCATGAAAGAATAATCCAGGCCAATATTTACCGATAGCTTTTTATTGCTGCTATAACCTGCCTGGATATCGTTTAACAAAACCGGGCGAAGAGCCGGGTTTCCGGTTGATTCGATATTAGGGTTAGAGCGGTCTATATATGGATTCAGCCTGTTGATGCCCGGCCTTCTTATCCGCTGTGAAAATCCGAAATTGATGCTGCTTTGGTCGGCAAAGTTTTTACCAACGGCAATTGATGGAACAACATTCAGGTAATTTTGATCTGCAACAGATGCAGAAGAAACAAAATTAGCGCGGATTACGGTTTGTTCAAGCCTTACGCCTGCACTTATGTTCCAGCTTTTTAATGCCAGCTGGTAAGAGTTGTAGGCACTAAACACATTTTGGGTATTGGTGTATAAATCTGAAAGTGAAGCATCCTGTTCAAATTGTCCGCTTGCTGCGTTAAAGGAGCTGTATTGAAAGTTGCTGGAGTTTTTCCTTACGATCCCTTTTACACCGGCTTCCACATTCAGCGTTTTTACCGGGGTTACAAAATCAAGCTGAAAAGTCTGTTCAGTAAAACCCTGGCGGGCATTTTGGCGATAGTCTGGTGTTGCCATGTTAACCTGGTTTGACAGATCAATAGCGGCGTTTTGATTGCCCGGATTGGTGCTGTACATATAGGAGAAAGTAAGAAACCTGTTTTTAACCGATTTGAAACCCAGCTGGTAATTAATCGCAGCATCAATACCATAGGAGGTATTTGAATTGTTATTAAGCAGGTCATATCCTTGTGAAGCAACATTTGATCCCGTTAAAAAAGAAGACAAACTACTGGTACCATTTGAGCGGTTGCCATTGATATTAAACTGCCCGGAAATAAGGTTAAGCGAGTCAATCTCGTAACTTAATTGGGTGCCCAAATAACCGTTTTTGGTGTTCGACTTGCTTAGTCCGTTCTGTAGTAAGCTTGTTGCAGGCAAACCTGAACTTATCCTGCTATTTGTAAAACTGGTTTGCGGCGAGTTATAGATACTGCCGCCGCCAAAAGCTGAAATGCCGAACTTGCCCATTTTAGCTGTAAACGAGCCGCCTGCACCCGGCCCGCCGACAGGAAAGCTCCCGTTAATATTTAATGTGCCGTTATAACCATCATGCAGCTTTTTATTGGTGACGATGTTAATAATCCCGGCAAGGCCCTCGGCATCATATTTAGCAGGCGGGATGGTGATCACTTCAATTTTTTGGATGGTTGAAGCGGGCATGCTGCGGAGTATGGCAGTTAAATTTCCGTTCACCACGCTTGATGGCTTTCCATTAATCAGTACCTTATAGCTGGCATTTCCTTTAACCAAAATATTATCGCTGCCATCTAACGAGATAAAAGGAATTTTATGCATCATCCCTAAAACACTGCTGCCCTTGCTCTCCGGGTCGGCCTGCAGGTCATAAACAATACGATCAGCCTTTTGATTAACAATAGGCCTGTCCGCAGTTATGATAACTTCTTTTAAAGAAGTTGATTGACCTTTCAGGTAGATCTCTCCAAGCTCGATGTTCCCTGAAAGATTAATGGCAATAGCTTTCTGCTGATAACCAATAGCTGATATTGTTATGCCATAATGGATTGCATTTAGCGCAGGGAAAGCAAACAAGCCGCTATCCCTGGTTACCATGGCCCTTACGATCTCTCCTTTTTCATCTTTCAACCTTATGGTAATCAGTGATAATGGCTCACTCGTAACTGAATCAACAATTTTACCTGATACGCGGAAAGTCTGGGGTGCTACCTGCGCCTGGATGGTGCTTTTAGCTAATGAAAATATACTGACAATCAGTATTATAAATATTGGTTTAAACTTAGTTTTCATTGTGATAATAATTAAAAAGTGGTAAAAATTTGGCATGCAGCTTCCCCTTAGGGGCCATGGCTCCTTTTTAAATGGGTTACAAAAAATTAAATGGTGCCGGGGTTGCGGGCCTTACTTATCCTGGCTCTTTCTTTTATTTTGAATAAGCAGATAGTAAGAAAGGAACCCCGCAGCTACAAAGATCATTTCAATTCCGTACGGCAAAGGTGAATCTTCGGCGCTGTATGGGATATACTGCATAATTACCAGGCCCAGCCCTGCGAAAAATAATATAAGGCCCCACTTTAATGATTCAGAGCCGATGGTTGAAAGCTGTGAAAGGAATTTGAAAGAGGTTTCGTCCAGCGGGCCTGAATTGATAATTCTGTTCTTTAAGCGATAATTAAGTAAGCCAATTATCAAAACCGCGATGATTATAAAAAATACGATCACTATTATAAAGGGAAGTAACTGTTTCATAATGTTGTTATTTAAAGTAATTTGATACAGTAGTCAGCAAAAGATGCTGCCCGGTTGCAAATATTTTTTATTATTTTTTGCAACCGTTAGCCGGTAACCGTTGACTAATATAGTATGTTAAATGAAAAGGAAATTGTATCCAGGATAATTAAGGAGGATTTCCGCGCTTTTGAGTTACTGGTAAAGGAATATGAAAAACTGGTATTCTTTGTAATTAACCGCCTTGTACACGATGTGCAGGACAAGGAAGATATTTGCCAGGAAGTTTTTATTAAGGTACACAAGAGCCTGCCAAAGTTTAAATTTGAATCAAAACTGTCAACCTGGATTGCACGGATCGCTTATTTAACAGCAATTAATTATCTAAAAAAATACAGGGCTAACCAGCAATCAGACTATCCGGAAAATATAGACAACTACCACTTTACCGATGATAATCCTGAACAGGTTTTAACTCGAAAAAATGCTTCGGAATATTTGAATAACCTGATAGCGCAAATGCCATTGGCGTACAGAACAGCGCTAACCTTATACCATTTAAATGAGTTTAGTTGCCAGGAGATAGAACAAATTACAGGAACGCCCGAAGGGACCATAAAAAGTAATTTGTTCAGGGCACGGAAACTGCTTAAAGAAAAAATAGAAAAAGATTTAAAAAACGAGCCAATATGAAAAAGCTAAATGACGAGGAAATACAGCGTTTACTGGAAGGTGAACTAAAATCAGCAGATGAGCTGTTATCTGCCGGTGAAAAAGAAAGCCTGGATCAATACCGCTTTTTGTTTGAAAAATTGAAGGATGAGCCTAAAGAGGGCTTGCCCTATAACTTCGCTTCCAATGTTAAACGCAGGGTGCAGCAGCAGTTTAACCGGAAAAGGGATATGCGGTTTTATCTGATAGCCTTTGTTGTGCTTATTGTAGGGTTTGCCGGATTTTACCAGGTTTTGGTGGTTGTTAACGAAAATGCGGGCGCCCGGTTTATGGACGTTCTGTATAAATTTAAGTGGGTTATATTTTTAGGGGCAGCTACATTTTTGGGCATCCTTTATTTGGATCAAAAATTAGTTAAGGAGGGTTCCTGAAGGCGCTTAAGCGGGCTGGGTATATGGCTTAGTCAGGCAACAATTATTTTACCAGATAGAACTGAAATCTCGCGTATCTTTGCCGTATCCAAAGCAAATGACCCGCCAGCTAACCATAGATGATTTTTTTAATTCGGGCACGCCCGTTGCATTAATTGACGTGCGTACGCCAGCCGAGTTTTTGCAGGGGCATATTCCCGGAGCATTTAACATTCCCTTATTTACCAATGAGGAAAGGGTTAAAGTAGGCACAACCTACAAACAGGTAGGCCGCGAAGAAGCAATCCTTTTAGGGTTTGATCTTACAGGGCCCAAATGGTCGGGTTTTATTAAGCAGGCACTTGAAATAGCGCCGGATAAAAAGGTGGCGGTACATTGCTGGCGTGGCGGGATGCGCAGTGGCGCTATGGCCTGGGCACTGGCACTGTACGGCTTTGATGTGGTGGTGATAAAAGGGGGCTATAAAAATTACCGGCGTTGGGTACATACCCGGTTTGCAATAAATTACAGCTTAAAGGTGTTGGGCGGCATGACAGGGTCGGGTAAAACGAAGATCCTGCACCAGCTTAAAGCTATGGGCGAGCAGGTGATTGACCTGGAAGACCTGGCGCAACACCAGGGTTCATCCTACGGCACCATGAACATAATGGTACAGCCAACCCAGGAACAGTTTGAAAATAACCTGGCAACAGCGCTTACAGAGATGGATCCTGCGGTTAAAATTTGGGTGGAAGATGAAAGCCTTACCATTGGCAAACGCTCCATCCCTAACCCATTCTGGTATCAGATGCGGGAGGCGGCGCTGATTGATATGAGGGTTAATACCGAACAACGTGTGGCCAAACTGGCGCAAGAGTATGGCACCCTGGATAAAGACTTCCTTGCAGCATGTACCGAAAGGATCCGCAAGCGCCTTGGCCCCGAACAAACAAAACATGCGCTGGAAGCTATCCGCGAAAACCGTATGGTTGATTTTATCAGGCTGGTGCTGGTTTATTATGATAAAACCTATCGCACCGGCTTATCCAAACGAAATGCTGAAAAAGTATTCCCGGTTGATATTCACAGCGACGATATCGTTGATAACGCCCATACCATTTTAACATTTACAAAAACACTTGCCGAAAAAGCAACCTTGTATTAATGGAAGCAACTACAATTAAACTTACCCAATATTCGCATGGTGCGGGCTGCGGCTGCAAGATCAGCCCGGCTATACTTGATAAAATATTGCATAGCCCGATAAGCGCACCACCAGACGCGCGGCTATTGGTAGGAAACGATAAAAGAGACGACGCAGCGGTTTTAGATCTTGGCAACGGTACTGCACTGATCTCTACAACTGATTTTTTTATGCCGATTGTGGATGATGCCTATGATTTTGGGCGCATTGCTTCGGCTAATGCCATTAGTGATGTTTATGCAATGGGCGGCAAACCTGTATTGGCTATTGCCATATTGGGCTGGCCTATAGATAAGCTTCCGCCCGAGGCTGCGCAGAAAGTACTGGAAGGTGCAAGGGCTATTTGTGCCGAAGCGGGTATTACCTTAGCCGGCGGACATAGTATTGATTGCCCTGAACCTGTTTTTGGCCTGGCTGTAAACGGACTGGTTGACATCGCTCACCTTAAACAAAATTCAACCGCAACAGCCGGGTGCAGGTTATATCTTACCAAAGCGCTGGGCGTGGGTATTTTATCAACCGCCCAAAAAAGAGGCGTATTATTGCCCGAAGACGCGGCTATAGCCCTGCAAAGCATGACCACCTTAAACAAGCCCGGCGAACTATTCGGTAAAATAGCAGGTGTTAAAGCCATGACCGATGTAACCGGCTTTGGCTTGCTGGGCCATCTTTCTGAAATGTGCGAAGGCAGCGGGCTGTCAGCGATAATTGAGTTTGATAAGATCCCGGTAATAGCTTCTTTGCCATCATACCTGGCCCAAAAGTGTTTCCCCGGCGGCACCCAACGCAACTGGAACAGCTACGGGCATAAAATTGGCCCTGTAACGGATGAACAGCGATACATTCTTGCCGACCCGCAAACCAGCGGCGGCCTGCTGGTAGCTGTTGCCGAAGATAGCTGTGAAGCATTTGAGCTGCTGTTAAAAGAACTACAATTGGGGTTTGAGTCGTTTGGCCGGCTAACATCACACACTAACGGGCCATTGATTACTGTTATTTAAAATGAACCTGATGAAAAAAATTATCTTCAAAACGTTTTTAGCTGCTTTAGTTGTCATTTCGGCCTCATTAAACAGTGTGGCACAAACATCTCCTGTAGCTATACCGGTACCCGGTTTAAATAATCCATGGAGCAACAGCCAGTTGCTGGAACCGGCTGACTTAGCTGCCAACATTAAAGCCGGGGGTACAAAAACACCGTTGATATTAAACATTGGCGCGGTAGAGGACATTAAAGGGGCACAGCATATTGGCGCGGTTAGCAACGCTGAAACCCTCGAAAAGTTGAAGAAAACGGTAGCCGCACTGCCTAAAAACACAGAGATAGTTATTTATTGCGGCTGCTGCCCTTTTGCCAAATGTCCTAATATCCGCCCGGCATTTAACGAACTTATCAAAGCAGGATTTACTAATGTTAAGCTGCTTAACTTACCAACCAATTTAAAAACAAACTGGATTTCGAAGGGCTATCCGCTGGCTAAAGAATGAGCATAGCCCTTTCAGCAAATAAACTTATACCCAATGCTCCGGATGTTGATGATCTGTATGTCCGGCTCATCTTTTAGCAGTTTGCGCAAATGGGTCATAAATACATCCATACTGCGGGTATTGTAATAGCTGTCCTCCCCCCAAATTTTCAGTAATGCGCTTTGGCGCTCCAGCACAGTGTTCTTATGCAGTATCATCATTTCAAGCAACGCCATTTCTTTAAATGACAGGGCAAATTCCCCGGCAGACGTTTTTAGCTTTTGATGCACCGTGTCAAGCATACAGTTACCAAAATTATAAATAGCAGCGGCCTCGTTCTGCACCCCCTCTTTTAAACCGGCAGGTCTTTTAAGCAGGGCTTCCATCCTAACCAGCAGTTCATCCATGCTGAAGGGTTTTTTCAGGTAATCATTACCGCCACTTTTAAAGCCTTTCACAATATCTTCTGTGAGCGCTTTTGCGCTTAAAAAAATGATAGGCAAATGCGGATCAGAAACCCGAAGCTCATTTGCGATTTCGTACCCGTCTTTTGATGGCAGCATAATATCAAGAATGCAAATATCAGGGCGTGTGGCATGGTATTCATCCATAGCCAAACTCCCATCGTAAACCAGCTTAACGTTATAGCCACTGCTTTTTAAGCCATCACTAACAATTCGGGCCAAAAATGGCTCATCTTCTACATATAACACCTTATAATTCATGCGGCAGCGGGTAATACAATTATAAAATCGCTCCCCTTTCCCGGCTCGCTTTTAATGGCAATGCTGCCCCCGTGTTTACCAATCACTTGCTTTACGTAATGCAAGCCCAGGCCCGATCCTTTTACGTTGTGCCTGTCGTTAATCGCCGGGATCCGGAAGAAACGGTCAAATACTTTGTCATGATAAATATCTGCTATACCAGGGCCGTTATCTTTAAAGTTTAGGATAACATTGCTTCCCGAACATTGGCAACTGATCTGCATTTCCATTTGCGGGCCGGCATATTTAATAGCATTATCAATCAAATTATAAAACACATTGGTAAGGTGCACAGGGTCGCTGTTTACAAAACATGGTTCATCAGCCAGCGACAAATGAACAACGGACCGGCTGTTATCCAGCTGCACCTGCATGGAGGCTACAACCTGCTTTAACCCGGCCTGCACATCATACAATTCATGGCGCATGGCATTGCTGGTTTCCTCTTCCTGGCTTAAGTTCAGCACTTTTTCTATCATCAGGTTCAGGCGCTGCAGCTCGTGCCTGCTGATGTCCAGATAATTTTGCAGCTTTTCGGGGTCATTAACCAATTGGTATTTGGTGATAGACTCTAACGCTACAGCTATAGTGGCCACCGGTGTTTTAAATTCATGCGTCATGTTGCTGGTAAAAGTATTTTTAGCGTCGGCATATAAGCGCTGGTTGCGGATCAGCTTTAATAAAAAATAGAACGCAACGCCGGTTAGCAAGATCATTAGCAATGACGAAAACAGGTAATAACGCATCTGGTAAATAACAATACTATTTAACTCGCCTACAACCAATTGGTATTTGTGCATGCTTTTTAAGTTATAAGAATACTTGCCTGAATGATATTCCGCCTCGTTAAATAGTAATTCTGGAATGGTCATTGATGTAAGCGTGTCTCTTCCGTAACCATATAAGGCATATTGCCTGCTTTGATAAATGCCCAACTTTGCAAGTTGCCTGCTTACAGTGGAATCCATTAGTTTAATGTCGCGATTGTCAATTCTTACTACCTCGTCGGGCGATTCATCGTTCCACCTGCGGTCAGTTGATGATTCGTCCTTTTTTGTCGAATGATTATTGAACATGATCTTTATTTGAACCAACGAGCTATCTGATCCAAGTCCATAGTGAAATATGCTATGCACGCCATTTATTTTCAGATCATCAAAAGCCTGCCGCATTTGCAGCCATTGAGGCGATAAAAAAAACTCTTTAAAACGATCTCCACGCTTGCCGGCTCCTGAAATAGAAGCGTAAATAGCGTGGATTGCTGACGTACTTACAGCCTGCTCCAGGTCTTTTTTTAACTGTGCCTTTTGCGAAATAAACAACTGCCTTAACCATACCGCCTGCAAACCAATGCTTACCACCAGCGAGAGGATGATAAGCGGATAAGCGTACCGGGAGCTGAACCATTTCATAAAGCTAATTTGATAATAATAACAGGTAATAGCATAGCCTTACGTACGATTTAACTCTATTTAACCGAGTTTAACTTTGGTTTAGGGAGCGGCGTACTAAGTTTGACAAAAATTATTTATGAAAAACATTTTTACTTTTCTGCTGCCTTTTATCCTGTTGCCGGGCCTTCTATCAGCACAAAACTTAAGTGGAACCGTTCATGACAATAAAGGTAATTCGCTTGATGGCGTTAGTCTTTATTTAAGCCACAACGGTAAAGCGCCTGTTTTAAAGATCGCGGATAAAGGTATTTTTTTTTATAGCGGCTTGAATAGCGGGCAATACCAGTTAACCGTAAGCCTGGTGGGTTACCAAACATTGGTACGAAATATTATCTTACCGAAAGACACGCTAATGCTCATTTTATCGCCACTTATCAAACAGTTAAGCGAGGTAACCATTGCCGGCAACAAACCTTTAATTGAACGGAAAATTGACCGCGTTGTATTTAACGTGGAAAACAGTATTACAGCCAGCGGCGGTACGGCATGGGATGCGCTAAATAAAGCCCCTGGGGTGCAAACCACTTTTGACGGTGCCATAAAAGCTAACGGTAAGGGCGCCGTTATTTATCTTGATGATAAACTGATAAGGCTTTCGGGCGAGGATCTGAGCGCTTACCTCAGGAATTTACCTTCGGATAATATTGCGAAGATTGAGATCATAGCTAACCCAACTTCCCGTTACGATGCCCAGGGTGGCGCAGTGATAAATATCATCTCAAAAAAATCAAAGGCACAAGGTTTAAATATTATTGTTAACGGTGCTTTTACACAATCAGCACATGGTAGCTATACTTCGGCAGCCAGCTTTAATTACCGAAAAGACAAACTGAACGTTTATGGCAGTTATGGTTACAGCTATCGCGATAAGGAGCATAACGAAACCGAATACATTATTTTTGAAAGCCCGCAAAGCTATTCATATTGGGATAACAACAAAATTGGCGAACGCAAGGGCAGGGCAAGCAGCTATAAATTTGGCCTGGATTACGACCTAACCGACAAACAGGTGGTTGGCTTTTTAATAAACGGAACCAACAGTACCAACACCCGCATCAATAATGTACAAACCGATATCTATAACAACCACCAGCTTAACATTGATTCGCTTTTAAAAACCGCCAATAATACCGGCGGCAATACCGACCAACTGAGCTATAACCTGAACTATAAAGCCAAACTGGATACCGTTGGACAAACGTTTAACATCGACCTGGATTTTACACCTTATCGCAACAATGGGAACCAGGTGGTTCATAGTTTATCTTTTTTATCCAACGGCAGCCCGGCGTCGGCACCTTACAGTATCAGCACATTTTCAAAACAAAAAATAGATATCTGGTCGGGCAAGGCTGATTATACCTACGCATTCAATAAAAAATGGAGCGTGGAAACCGGTGTTAAATACAGCAGCATTGTTACACACAACGGCTTTAATTTTTTTAATAACAACACCGGGAGCCCGCAACTGGATGGCAACAAAAGCGACCAGTTTGAATATAACGAAACTACATCCGCCGCTTATGCAAGCGTGAATGGCACCCTCGGCAAATGGAGCGTGGAAGCGGGTTTGCGTGGCGAATATACCCGAACCAAAGGCTACAGCGTTACGCTTGATTCCCTTAACCGCAACAGCTATTTCCGCCTGTTCCCAACACTGTTTTTAACCTATGCCATCTCAAAAGATCACGAGCTAAACCTCAACTACAGTTACCGCATAAACCGGCCGGAGTATTGGCGGCTTAACCCTTTTAAATATTACACCAGTCCATATACCTATTTGGAGGGAAACCCATCCTTACAACCTGCGTTTATCCAAAGTGCAGAGGTTGGCTATACTTACCAACAGCAATATAACTTTACCCTGTTTTATCGCCAAACAAATGGATATTTCAGCAATATAACCGTGCAGGATAACACTGATAAGATATTTTATGACACCCAGCGCAACCTTGATAAGAGTTTGGAAACCGGATTTTATCTTTCGGTTCCTGTAACACCTTTTAGCTGGTGGGAGATCAACAATTTTGTGCAGGGTTCATACCGGCAGGAAAAATCGGGCTACCTGCAAGGTAATTATGATTATCATACACTTGGATTGTATGTAAATACCAATAATGCTTTTACCCTTAATAAGGCCAGCGGATTAAAAGCCGAAATCGGCGCATGGTATTCATCGCCAACTATCCAGGGCATTTATAAGCTCGACCGCACATTTGATGTAAGTGCCGGCATCCGCAAAACCTTATTAAACAGGCAGGGGACCATCAGGCTGGCAGTTAATGATATTTTTAATGGCAACCCCTACCGTATTAATGTTAGTTACCTGAACCAGCACAACGGCTTTCATGAATATAATGATACCCGAAACATAGCCTTAAGTTTTAGCTACAAAATAGGCCGCAACAAAATTGCTGATTCCCGCAAAAGGACCAGTGCCAGCGAAGATGAAAAACGACGTACACAATAAATATCACTCAAATTAATGGCCTTGATGCTTCTGTGCAGGTTTGTCACACTGTCACAGCTCAGTGGGTGTGACACTTGTGACAATAATAAGTTTAGCAGATACATTACGGCAATTACAATTCGTAAATTATAAAACATCCCTTATCACACTTTGTCACAGTGTCACAGCAGCCATTTAACATCAGGTAAATAAAGCTATCCTGTTAGAAATTTGCAGACGAGATTGTCTTTAATAAAAAGATGTCATTTGGTGTTGTTGATTTAAAGATTATCTGCTTAAATTTAATTAAAAATGTGATGGAAAAATTTATGCTGATTGTAAGGGAAGACCTGGCAAGAATAGGTGGTCTTACCGTAAAAGATCGCTTTTCAGAAGGCCCGGACATGACGGGCTGGGTTCAGTCGCTGATAGCATCAGGCAATTATATTAGTGGCGAGCCGCTGGCGATAAAAGGCCGCTATGTAACCAAACACGGGGTACAGGCAGATGGCCCGTTTATTGAAGCAAAAGAAGGCTTAAGCGGTTATGATTTAATTTGGGCCGAAAACATTGAACAAGCCACTGCTATAGCCCAAAGCTGCCCGATGGTAATGGCAGGGTTTGCTATCCGCGAAGTAAGGCCGGTGCAACCCTTCCCGGGCAACTAATAACAAAGCGCTTAGCTCACTTTACCGGCAACAAGCCAGCAAAAAGGAATCCCTGAAAACACTATCGGCTGGCGCCATAAGGTTTGCCCAAAGGCTTATTTATTTCCGGTAACCCCAGCCCTGTAGCCACTCGGCGTTATTCCTTCAATCTTTTTAAAAGCACGGCTAAAATAGTTCAGGTTGTTAAAGCCAGCTTTAAAGCATGCTTCAGAGATACTGTGATAAGGGTTGCGCATCAGTTGCTTTGCAAATTGGATCCGCTCCTTTATAATGTAATCAACCGGCGAAATACCAAGTTCATGCTTAAAGGCGCGGAAAAAGCTGGGTTTGCTCATAAAGGCCATTTGGCTCAGGGCATCAATATTGAGTTTTTCGGTAAGGTGTATGCGGATATATTCCAATACATAAGCAAACCTGTTGCCGGCAGATAATTCATGCAGGCCGGTGCTCACTTCGTGCAGGTTTTGCATCTGCATAATGCGGATCAGTAACTCCTTTAAGGTAAGGTTGGCCAGCACATCTTTAGTAATTGTATCGCCTGTGCTGATGCGGATGAGCTTATTGATGAGTTGTGCCAGCTCGTAATTGTTAAAAAAATGAAACTGGTTATAGTTAAGTTTCCAGGTGTTGCTGTCTTCGCGCGGGTAATTCTCATTCAAAAAGTCGAGCGTATTCATTATCTCCTGGTTGTTTATGGCCAAGGCCGTGCACTGCGAGGGCTGGTTTGCCGATGCTTCCGGAAAGTCAATCTTCATGGTGATGTTAGGCGGAACAATCACCGTTTCGCCGGGCAGGTAGTCAAACCCGGGCTGGTCAAACAAATGCATCACCTTTTTGCCACGAAGCATGCTGGTAATTACCAGGTCGCTGAAAGTTAAAGGCACAAGTTCGCTTCGCTGGTAAGTTTCAAATATGTTAAGCTCACATTGGTTTAAAGTGTAAGCCTTCCTGTTCTCTACAAGCGTTCTGATCTCTTTCCGGGTTGAAAGGGATAATGGGTTTACCAGGTTTTTATTGGTCATGGCTACTGCCTAATAAGGTACAAATTAGGTATAGTTATATTCATTTACAACTTTATATAAAATGATACCATAGTGCTACCATTTGATACCATTGTGCAAATGCCAGCACCCCTGTAAACTTAAATTAGTGCTACCAATTATAACGTAAAAATATGACCACTATTTCAAAACCTACTTTTAAAGAAAAGTACGACAACTTTATTGGCGGCAAATTTGTCCCTCCGGTAAAAGGTGAATATTTCGAAAACATATCACCTATTGATGGCAAGGCATTTACCAAAGCGGCGCGGTCCGGCAAAGAGGATATTGAGCTTGCTTTGGATGCTGCGCATGCCGCGTTCGCTACGTGGGGCAAGTCGTCAGCAGCTTACCGGGCATCTATCCTGAATAAGATTGCCGATGTTATTGAAGCTAACCTGGAGTACCTTGCAATTGTTGAATGTATTGACAATGGCAAGGCTATCCGCGAAACAAGGGCTGCCGACCTTCCTTTGGTTATTGACCATTTCAGGTATTTTGCCGGCGTTATCCGTGCCGAAGAAGGCGGAATTTCTGAACACGACGAATATACCGTTAGCATTTGCCTGCACGAGCCAATAGGGGTAGTTGGGCAGATCATCCCATGGAATTTTCCGTTATTAATGGCTACCTGGAAAATAGCGCCTGCACTTGCTGCCGGTAACTGCTGCGTGGTAAAACCTGCCGAGCAAACGCCAACATCCATAATGATACTGATGGAGTTGATAAAAGATATTTTGCCGCCGGGCGTATTAAATATAGTTACCGGTTTTGGCCCTGAAGCAGGCAAGCCACTGGCCTCATCGCCACGAATTGCCAAAGTATCTTTTACTGGCGAAACCACCACAGGCCGTTTAATTATGCAATATGCTTCAGAGAACCTGATCCCGGTTACCATGGAGCTGGGGGGCAAATCGCCGAATATTTTCCTTGAATCTGTTGGCGATGCCGATGATGCGTTTTTTGATAAGGCGGTAGAAGGGGCGGTGATGTTTGCACTTAACCAAGGCGAAGTTTGTACCTGTCCGTCGCGGATCCTGGTACATGAAAATATTTATGATAAGTTTATATCGCGGGTAATTGAAAGAACAAATGCCATAAAAATGGGTAACCCGCTTGATGGTGATACTATGATGGGGGCGCAGGCTTCGAACGATCAGTATGAGAAGATCCAGTCGTACCTTAAAATAGGAAAAGAAGAAGGTGCAAAAGTGCTTTGCGGCGGCGAAATTAAAAAAATGGATGGCGAACTTGGCGGCGGTTATTATATCCAGCCTACGCTGTTTAAGGGCCATAACAAAATGCGCATTTTCCAGGAAGAGATTTTTGGCCCGGTTGCCTGCGTTACCACCTTTAAAACTACGGAGGAAGCTATAGCGATAGCAAATGATACACTTTACGGGCTTGGTGCAGGTGTGTGGACAAGGGATGCACATGAGATTTACCAGGTTCCGCGCGCCATACAGGCAGGCAGGGTTTGGGTAAATAATTACCATGCTTACCCTGCACATGCACCATTTGGCGGGTATAAAAAGTCGGGTTTTGGCCGCGAGAACCACAAGATGATGCTGGGCCATTACCGGCAGACAAAAAACATGCTGATCTCGTACAATAAAAACAAACTGGGCTTTTTTTAGTAGCTGATTGATTTAAGAAGGGCTTTACCCTGACTTTGCGCTCCGTTCCGCATTTTGCGGGGCGGAGTTAGCCCGGTGTAAGGTTCCTATCAGTATCTTTAAAAAACCATTATGACTAAAAGAGTATTAGTAAACCCCGAAGCATCAGCGCTTATAGCCGAATTAAAAGGCCGTTTCGGCGATCTTATGTTTCACCAAAGCGGCGGATGT
The DNA here is from genome assembly GCF_002257585.1 of Mucilaginibacter xinganensis. NCBI lineage: Bacteria > Pseudomonadati > Bacteroidota > Sphingobacteriia > Sphingobacteriales > Sphingobacteriaceae > Mucilaginibacter > Mucilaginibacter xinganensis. Next base: position 135,050 of record NZ_CP022743.1, read on the forward strand.
TGTGACGGCTCATCGCCCATGTGTTTCGAAAAAGGCGAATTTAAGCTGGGTGGCAGTGATGTAAAGCTGGGCACCATAGATGACTGTGAGTTTTGGATGAGCAAAGATCAGTTTGAATACTGGCAGCATACCCAGCTAACCATCGGTGTTACCAAAGGCCGCGGCTCCAGCTTTTCAATAGAGATTCCCACCGGCTTCCGTTTCATGATCCATTCAAGATTGTTTACTGATAATGAAATAAAAGATCTAGAACCAGTAAGCTTTTTTGAAGATTAGCAGTTGCCAACATTACTTTTGCATCTGTTTACAACAAAAGTTACTCCCCTGTGTTGTAAGGCAAAAGTGTATTTTGCGCTATGAAAGATATAATTGAAGGGTGGTCTGGCCGGATCCAGCCGCTGGTATGGAACCTGATTATTGTGGCAGCTGCTGTAATAATTGGCCTGGCAGTTAAATTTACCATAAAAGCTATACTTAACTACAATAAAAAATATACCGACTACTCGCTTTTTCGCAGCATTATAATGTATTTCAGCCGGCCCATGAACCATTTTGTGCCGCTGTTTATGCTGAACCTGATGGAGCCGCTGATGGTGCTTGACAAAAGGTCTGATCTCTTATTTTCACGTACTGCAGAAATCGCACTGATTATATCCTTTTCAATCGTTTTAATAAGCGCCATCAATATTTTTGAGGACTATATTTATCACACCTACGATCTTAATAAAGAGGACAACCTGAAGGAACGCAAGATCCGCACACAAATGCAGTTTGTAAGGCGGTTGCTGGCCTCCATCATCATATTTATAACCATAGCTGTTATATTGCTAAGTTTTGACAGCGTACGCAAAATTGGTGCAGGGCTACTTACAGGTGTTGGCGTTGGCGGGATAATTATCGGTTTTGCTGCACAAAAATCGCTGGGGAATTTGCTTGCCGGTTTCCAGATCGCATTTACTCAACCTATCCGCATTGATGATGTGCTGGTGGTGGAAGGTGAATGGGGCAGAGTAGAAGATATAACCCTTACCTATGTAGTGCTTAACATCTGGGATCAGCGCAGGCTTATACTGCCCATCAACTATTTCATTGAAAAGCCCTTTCAAAACTGGACCCGTTCAACTTCGGAGATCCTTGGAACGGTTTTTTTATACCTTGATTATAATACGCCTATTGACGCTTTACGCACTGAGTTTGAGCGGCTGCTTACCACCACGCCTTTATGGGATAAGCGTGTAAAGGTGATCCAGGTTACCGACACAAAAACTACTTGTATTGAAGTAAGGGTACTGGTGAGTGCCCGCAACTCATCACAGGCGTTTGATCTTCGCTGTTATGTACGGGAAAATTTGGTGAAGTTTATAAAAGACAATCACCCCGAAAGCCTGCCATTGAACCGGCTAAAATTAAATAATCCGGATACTGAGCAACCCGCCGGCACAGGCATTTAATGTATTTACTTTAACGCTATCCCTGTGTTTAAATCAATCTGCTCAGTTTTTGCAGAAATGTTTCTGATAATGTCATCCAACTCGTATGCACAGGTTAACAGGTGTTCTATCAGCTGGTTTTCTTCATCGTCATTATTAGGAAAATCCCTGATGAGGTCCGCAAGCCCTATAATTTTGGTGAGGGGAGCCCGCACTACGTGCGATTGCATCCAGGCTATCTCGAGTAATTTTTCATTTTGTTTTTCAATGGCCTTAATATAGTTCAACCGCTCAGTTATATCCCTTATCACGCCAATCATCCTGATAGGCTTCCCCGTTTCATTCCTTACAATGTAGCCTGTGCCTTCAACATCCGCATAGCTGCCATCGGCCTTTTTAAAACGGTATTCCACACTCCAATTGTCCTTCATTTCGTCTTTTAACGTCTCCAGTAAACTATCCAGTATCCTCTCTTTATCTTCCGGATGTACTTGTGAAGCCCAGCTATAAGATGTATATTCAGCCTTGCTGTCAAATCCAAACATCCTGAAAAAGCCATTACCCCATTTTATGGCATCTTCAATTATGTTCCAGTCAAAAATAGCATCATTGGTTGCTTTGTTCACGTATTCGTAACGCTCATTACTTATTTTTAACGCGGTTTCTGCATTCTTCAGGTCGGTAATATCCAGGCCAATGCATTGAACTTCGGTAGTTTGGTTGTTTGAATTGGCAAGGCCTATAAAATGCCATAAAGTTGGTTTAGGGCTGCCGTTTGGCTGTATTTTATCAAACTCTACCTGGTAAACCTTATTGGGATTTTCAATGCACTTTTTCAATATATCCCGTACCAGTTGATGGTGATATGGCTGGACCGTTACTGTGGCAAGTGTATTGGGAATATCCTTATCTTTTAATATCCAGCCAAAGTCCTCCAGGTATTTCTTGTTGTAGTATGTATATCTTCCCTCCAAATCAATCCGGATCACATAGCTGGTTTGCGAATCAGCAAGTGCTCTGAGGCGCGATTCGCCTGACTGCAGTTCTTGCTGTGTTTTTTTGCTTTCCGTAATATCCAAACAGGCCCCTATCATTTCTACCGGCACACCGCTCGCGTCAGATTTTAGCTTGCCCCAGGATTTTAGATACCGCATTTCGCCGTTAGGTCTTATTATTCTCTCCTCAAATTCAACATCTTGTTTGGAATTTAACACATTGGAAATGATGTTATAAACTCTTTCCCGGTCATCGGGGTGCAGTAATTCCTGATACCCTTCAAACGTTGCTTTAAAGTCTTTTTTGTTTAAGCCATATATTAGATAAAGGCTGTCAGACCAGCTCACGATGTTGTTTTGCACATCCCAGCGCCAGTTGCCAAAATGGGCCAGTTCCTGGCTTTGCGTCATTAAAACACTCGCGTCTGCTATTATTTCAGCCCGCTGCCTGTTCTCTAAAATAACCTTTAATATAGCGGTTACCCGTTCAATAACCTTAAGCTCTTCTTCATCGGGCTTTTTGGGCTTGTTGTAATACAGGCCTAATGTAGCCAATACTTCTCCTTCCGAATTAATGATAGGGTGCGACCAGCAGGCCTGCAAGTCGTATTTTGATGCGATCTGTTTATAATCGGCCCACCGCGCATCGTTTGCAATGTCACTTACAATTACTTTCTTTTTTAAAAACGCGGCTGTACCGCATGATCCTGTATTGTCATTAACCGGAAGGTTTTCAATTGTGGCAAGATAATGCGGCGATAACGACGGCGCTGCCCAGTTATGCAGCCTGTTACCCTTAACCTGCATAATAGAACATTTCATCTGTGGAAAAAGCGCTTCGATCCCCTCCAGGTAATAAGATAAAATTTCCTGTATGGTTACATTACTTTTGGAGTTTAGCTCCAATACATTTTTTTCCAAGTATTCAAGATTGCTAAGCCTTTTGGGTACGGTAATATCCAGCATAAGGCCTCTTAACCATTTCCTTTTATTATTGTCAGTAGTTATAGCAACAATGTCTTTTATCCATATGGTACTGCCATCAGCTTTAATCATTCTGTATTCTGACGAATAACTTTTTTCTTTGCCCGATTTTAAGTTTACATAGTTTAAAACTTCATCCCTGTCGCCCGGATGAATATGGTTTTCCCAAAAGTGAGGTTCGGTTAGCCATTCATTTGTAGAGAACCCCAGGATTTGTTTTGCGTGATCGCTCACAAAAGTAAACCTTAGCGTATCTGCGTCTGCTTCCCAAACTATCCCTTCAATGGTTTGCAACAATGAATAAAACTGGTTTAACGATTCTGTTAGTGCCTGTTCGGAATTTTTCCTGGTAATAATATCGCTGGTATGATCCAATATCGAACAAAGGATGAAAGCTACTTCATTATCATCATCAAGAATGGGCGCGTGATCTATCTCCCAGTACCTGGTTTCTTTATCCCCTGCGCTGTTTACAGAAACTGTATAAGCGCTAACCGGAATCTTGTCAGCTTTTTTATGGACAACAACCTTTTCCAGTGATGTTGCCCAGTCGGAGATGTCGTGAAAACCAGCAAGACCCAGGAAACTTTTGCCCACTAATTGTTCCCGTTTATAACCATTTAACGCAAGATAAGCTTCATTTACATCAACTATTGAAAAGTCCGGAACTTCCGGCAGCAATACCATCATCGGAACCGATGATGATTTAAATATTTGGTTGAGTTGTTTTTCGCTTATCATACACGCTATCTGATCGGCATATTGTTTAATGTTAATTGGTTAAGCGCCCCGATATAATCTATATACGAAGCTTTTAAAATAAGGTTTAAATAAGGGTTAATAAATATACAGAACTTTTGCCTAAAAGTTTTAAAGTTAAAAAGATGACCTCCAAAATGTTACCATAAATAGTTAAAACAATTTTTCTGCTACCTGATTTATTCGCATTTTTACGGCTCATTTTAATTATAAATCAACACATTAAGCAATTATAAAACAATGGGCAAAGTAATTCTTGTAACGGGCGCATCATCAGGCATAGGATTGGCCTGTGCTACAGCGCTCCAGGCAAAGGGGCATACGGTTTATGGTTCGTCGCGCGATTTAAAACGCATGAAATCAGTACCATTTAAACCCATTGAATTGGATGTTACTGATGATGCTTCGGTAAACGCAGCCATTGATAAGATCATTAAAGCCGAGGGCAGGATTGACGTGCTGGTTAATAATGCAGGCAATGGTGTTACCGGCCCTGCCTACGCCATGCCTGTTGAAAGTGCCAAACAACAGTTTGAAGTTAACTTTTTCGGCGTGGTACGGGTAAGCAGCGCTGTGCTGCCGCACATGATTGCGGTAAAAAACGGGTTGGTGGTAAACATCAGTTCACTGGCCGGGTTGTTTGGCTTGCCTTATCAAAGCATGTATAGCGCATCAAAATACGCTATTGAAGGTTACTCGCAAAGCTTGCGGATGGAGCTTCGCAACACGGGCATAAAAGTTACCCTTATTAACCCCGGCGACTTTAAATCGGATTTTACGCAAAACCGCGCTAAAGTCCCTTTCCCAATAAAAAACGAAATGCTGGAGAAGGAGTATAATACCGCTGTTGCCGCCATGGAAAAAGATGAAAGCATAGGTGCTAATCCTGAAGTAATTGGTAAAAAACTTTGCCAGATAGTAGATTCGTCAAGCCCTGCGCATCGCTACCTGGTAGGTGCGTTTGCCCAAACCATTGCATCAACACTAAAAAGCATATTACCTGGCGGATTATTCGAAAAATTAATGAACGACCATTACGGCATAAAATAATTTATCGGTAAAGAATTAACAGCCTTAAAAAGCTATTAATTCTTTTGCTGGTATTTATAATGTAACTGCTTTAATGTTTCTGTCGAATCATCATCGGTTGAAATACCATAGCCGGAAACTAAAATTCCTTTCACTCCGGATGCTGACGCCAGTGCATAAACGGTAGCCTCATCGGCCGGGTCAGACGGGCCTTCATAACGGTACAGATCTACTATTTCAAACTCATCTGCCGGGTATAGTTGTTCGCCAGCCACAAAATGATTTTCTTTTAAATTCAGGTCAAGGGTATAGCCTTGTTTTTTTAGCTGCTCAATGGCTTCACTTACCGTGGCGTAATGAAATTGCTGTTTCATGTAATAGAATTAATGTTGAGGTAAAGTTAACCAGAAAACCCGAGTTAGCTAAACAAGGTTTTAAATTCCGGCGGTTTGTATATTTGGGCAACAAAGGCAAATTAAAGTAATCCGGTAAAAACTTAACAATGATTACATCAATCAACAATGCGGAACACTATACCTGGGGCGATCAATGCGACGGCTGGCACTTGTTAAAGTCGCCCTCGCTGAGCGTGATACAGGAAAAGATGCCGCCCTTAACAGGAGAGCAATTGCATTACCATAGTAAGGCCCAACAGTTATTTTACATTCTGTCGGGTACGGCTACCTTTGAAGTGAAGGGCGAGGCAATTATTGCAGAGGCTAATCAATCAATTCATATAATGCCGGGCATTAAACACCGCATTTTAAATAATGGCGATACCGACCTGCACTTCCTGGTGATCTCGGAACCAAAGGCACATGGCGACAGGATAAATCTACAGTAACAGAGTTTGGCAGTTAGCGAAAATAAATGCCACCGGTTAAAACTTATTTGTCTTTTCGATATTATATCAGGAAAAAAAACCTGCCATGAGAAGATTATATTTCCCTTCGCTTATTTTAGTATTGCTTTGCTTAAGCAGCTGTTCAGTAATTGGCGGCATTTTTAAAGCCGGTGCCGCCGTAGGCATTATATCGGTTATTGTAGTAATAGCCATTATCATCTGGATCGCATCTATGTTCAGAGGCAAATAGCAAAAGGTCGTCCTGGTTATACCATGCGGTATGACCAGGACGCACAAACGCTACCCTTTACGCCGCTTTTGGCAACTTGTGGTAAGTGTAATACGATGCCGCTAAAAACGCTAAAAATATAACCGGCATTATCCTGATAGAAAATGGATCACCGGATGCTGAATGCGCAATAAATGCAGATACAAATACGATGAAGAACCCGGCATAAGCCCATTCTTTTACCTTTACACCAAGCGGTGCCAGCAACGCTATAGCGCCAATCACCTTGGCTATGGCCAGTTCAATCCTAAAATAAGACGGAAACCCTAAGTGCGCGAATCCCTGTGCCATTGCAGGTTGCGTTAAATAAGCATAGGCGGAATAGGTCATCATTAAGGCAACTATTGATGTGGTAACCCAATAAGTAATTTTTAAAGCTTTCATTTTTGTTTATATTATTTTCGTCAAAAATACCTACCTTTAGTATCAAAAGTATAGTACTATCCCAAAGGATATTGCTATGCTTTGGGATAGTAAAACATTAGTATATGCCGACTGCTTTCGAAAATATGGACCATAGCTCCGAGGCCTGCAATGCCAGCGCCCTTGCTATAAAAGATGCACTATACGTTTTAAGCGGCAAATGGAAACTACCGCTGATAATGACATTAACAGGCGGCCCCAAACGGTTTAATGATATCCAGCGTTCGCTCGACGGCATAACACCAAAAATATTGTCGAAGGAATTGCGTGAACTGGAAATGAACGAATTTGTTATTCGTAAAGTGTCGCCTACTATTCCGGTTTCGGTATTGTACGAACTTACCCTATACAGCAAATCGTTAGAAAAGGTTTTGGAAGAATTGAGGAACTGGGGTATGCAACACCGCGAGCGGATTGTAAAAGGTATGCGAAAAGCGCCCGCATCTTAATTATAAATTAGCGGTCGGTGCTTTTAAAAACTCTTCGGGCACTTCAATGCCCGCAATTATCAAACGTTATTAATTTTTCTTTCTGGAAAGGATAAGCGGCATTTGCCAGAAGCTGAACGTCCGCAACAAAAATCCCACTTTTTTACGGCGGGATCTTTATTTTACAAGTAGCTGCTTATGATTTTGGGTGCGGTGATAAGTCAAAGGGGACAACAACCTTAAAACTTACGTTGCGGCCCATGTTGAATATACCAGGCTGAACGCCCGCAGGTACATTTGCGTTATCAAAATACTTAAGCCGGCTCATATTGCTTTGGTAGTTAACGTTGCCAAGGTTGGTGCCTTCAATAAATAATTTCATTACCGGTTTGCCGCTTGAATTCACAACCTCGGCGCCAATGCCTGCGCTTAACAGGTTATATCCGGCTGTGTAGGTTTCGGTACCATAAGCTGCAAAAAACCTGTCCTGTGCGCTGAAGTGGTCAAACCCGAAAAATGCATAGATATTTTTTAAATTGCTGAATCCTTTGCTAAAATTGGCCTTTAGTTCTGAATGGCTGTGCAGCGGCGGGATGAATGGCAAATATTTTAAACTATCGGCAACGCGGCCGCCGGTACCCAGGTTTTGCCCGTAAGTTAATGCCAGTGAGTTTTCAAAATGTAGCCAGCTAATGGGGTGAACATCCAGGCTGATTTCGCCGCCATTTATTCTTGCTTTACTTTGTACATAAGTAAAAGTATTGTAGCCCTGAGTAATAACCGGCGATCCGTCTGCATTTAACTCCTGCTGCTGAAAAATATAGTTTTGAATGTTGTTGTTGAACAATTCTACACTGAAGGATACATTCGGCAGGGTTAAGAACGCGCCGATATCTTCCTGGGTGCTAAATTCAGGTTTAAAGTTATTGTTGCCTACGTGGTAAATTTGCGAGCCCGGATCGGGGCCGTTTGCAGAAAGTTCCGCAATGCTTGGCGCCCTAAAGCCGCGGGCAATATTAGCTTTCAGCAAAAAATGATCTGAGAAATTGTAGGCACCGCCAAAGCTTCCGTTAAAACCGGTAAATGTTTTATTTAAAGCAGCAAACTGGGGCACTACGTTTGGAGCATTATTAGGATCGCTCCCGGTATACAACTGCGGAAATTTACCTGCCGCAGTATCAATGTAAGCTGCCTGCCCGTGGAATGAACGACTGTCAAACCTGCCGCCTGCTGAAAGGTCGAGTTTGCCGAAACTCTTCTTCATAATAAGAAAAGGGCCAATATCAAACTGGTGATAAGCCGGGATTGGAAAATCTGTAGCGTCGCCTATCGTGTTGTTTTGGTATTGGCCGTTTATGCCGGCGGTAGTTTCATAACCCTTACCCAAATTAAAGTTGTATTTAACATCATAGGTATAAGTGCTTAAATGCAGGTTAAGCCCTGCTACGCCGGCATCTTCCGGGTGGGTGTATTCTCTGCGGTGGCTATACTGGTAACCCAGGTTTACAATCAGGTTGCCGCTGCCCAGGTTAAAATTACTATTGTTGTAGATACGATAAAGCTGCACATGCTGATGTAAAACAGGGATGTTATATGAATTTAACTCCGATGGAGAAACTACCTGGCGCGAAAGATCGTCTTCGGTAACCTGTTTGGTGAATTTACGGGTAAGTGAATCGCGACTGCCATCAGGAATGGCCTGCTGATCATCAAACACCGAGGCATTTAAATAAGATGTTCCCCATGATTTGTTTAAGCCGATCATAAAGCGGGCATCCTTTTCTTTAAAATTAGTAGCATATACCCGGCCATCGTGCTGATTCTGGTAATCTTTTGCTTCTTTTGCAGAAAGGATAGTACCCCAAACCAGGCCATTATTATTACCATACAGCCTGAAAGAACCATTAAGCAAGCCCTCATTGGTACCATAAGTTCCCTGTATCGAACCCAGTACCTTTCCATCAGGAACAGGCGAAGGCGTAATAAGGTTCACAACCCCGCCGATCGCGTCTGATCCGTAAGATAAGCTGGCCGGGCCTTTGATAACCTCCACCCTGTCAATCGAGTTCTGATCAATCTCCACACCGTGCTCGTCACCCCATTGCTGGCCTTCCTGGCGAATACCGTCCTGCAGGGTAACGACACGGTTATAGCCTAAACCGTGTATAAATGGTTTTGAAACGTTTGGGCCGGTAGTTACAGCACTTACGCCCGGCAGGTTTGCTATCATATCTATGGCATTTCCTGCACCGGCACGCTGATCAAGATACGTTTTACCGACCGCTACCATTGGTACGGGGTTCCGTTTTATCTCAGTTGCTTTGCTTACACCGGTTATAACTACCTCGCCGGCTTCCAGCGAAGAGGTCTGCAACTGAATATCAAGTGTGGTTGTTTTTCCAAAGTCAACCCGCTGGTTAAAAGTGGCATAACCAAGGTAAGTAACCTGCACCAGGTAAACGCCCTTTGGTAAATTATCCAGTTTATAATGGCCATTTACATCGGTAATTGTGCCGTGCCGTAAATCGGGCACGTTAACCGTAGCGCCTATAATTGGTTTTCCGTCGGCCTTGTCAGTTACGGTGCCCGTTATGGTAGTTCCGGCATCTTCTGTCTTTGTTAGTACTGCGGCATTTGCGGTCACAATGACCGATAAAAGTAACACCAGTAAGCTTAATATTCTTATCTTAAATTTCATTTTGTTAGCATAGAAATTGAACAATTGATCCTGATTTTGTTCCTGTGAGGGCTAATTCAGATTATGGGAACAGGCTCTTTTAAACAGGCAGATCATTATTTGGTATTTAAAAGCATTCCGCTTTTAACGTAAGCGAAGAAATTAACAACAAGGCGGTGCGCGGCCACCGGCAAGGATAAGCGATAAGCTTGTAAAGCTATACACCGGCGATTTATAAACGTAATCAGCTACAATAACAGGGGTAAAACTTACCTGCCCGTTTATGGCCATATTGTTATGATGCATAGCATCGCAAACGCGGCACTTCTCGGTAAGAGTTTGTTTGGACTGCTGGTGCGAATAAGTATGTTTTGATCCCTGTATCAGCTTGTGCTGGTGGGCATATACCATATACTGACCTGTGATAAAGCAGATCAGCAATACCCATGAGCGGATAATATGGTATTTATTTACTTTCAAATCAGTTACTTTTTTACAGTAAGCCGCAAAAGTAAGCATTTAAATGGTTAGAGAAGGTAACATTCTTGTTTAAATGCAACAAAATTGCTATTCCGGTTCAACGTTGATAGTTCATGGTTCTTTGCGGAATAAAAGAAGGCTGATTTACCGTTATCCATAAACCCAGACAATTGCTGCCTCCAAAAACCATCAACCACTAACCATGAACTATCGCCCTGAACTTTTTACCATGAACCATGAACGATGAACCATGAACTAAACTATATTTGCCACTGTGAAACCAGCTGAGATCAATTTAAAATGGAGCGCACTACAACAACGCATTGCAGACGAGTTTGATAACGAAAAACCCGACTTAAAGGTGATGTTGTTTCTTATCGGGGTGCAGGAACTGGGGCAGGGCCCCCGCAAGTTCAGTAAACGCCAAAAGGAAGAGCTGATGCACATAGCCAATTGTAAGCTTTTTAGCAAAATGGGGTTCTATGAGCTGGAAGGATTGGACCAGGATGGCTGGCCGCATTGGAAACGGGTGGGCGTTATCCCCAACTACACCTTGCTGGAGCAGGAAATGGTATTGAAATCATTGATGATTGATTATTTCCAGGAACTGGGCATGGTTGACGGTGAAGAGGCTGATAATCCACAACTATAAGATTTGTTAACTTAAATATGAAAAGACTTTTTACCACTGCTCTATTTTTGATGGCTGTTACTATCGCTTTTGCCAAAGGGCCGAAGAATCAGTATGTGCGCATCAAAACAAGTTATGGCGATTGTATCATCCGCTTGTATAACGAAACCCCAAAACACCGCGATAACTTTATAAAACTTGTAAAAAAAGGGTTTTATAATGGAACGCTGTTTCACAGGGTGATCCAGAATTTTATGATCCAGGGTGGCGACCCGGATTCAAGGGATACCAGTAAAGCAAAGCCCGGTGCAGAACTTGGCAATGGCGATGTTGGCTACACTGTTCCGGCTGAATTTAGGGATAGCCTTTTTCATAAACGCGGTGTATTGGCGGCGGCAAGGGATGATAACCCGGCAAAAGCATCAAGCGGTTGCCAGTTTTATATTGTGGAAGGCAAGCGCTTTACTGATGGCAAAATGGATACCCTTGAAAACACACGCTTAAAAGGGTTTAAAATACCTGCATGGCAAAGAGAATATTACAAATCAGTTGGTGGTGCGCCTCATCTTGATCATGGTTACACCGTTTATGGCGAAGTGGTATCCGGCATTGACATGGTAGACAGGATTGCTGCGGTTAAAAAAGATGAAAGGGATCGCCCGGTAGAAAACGTGGCTATGACGGTTGAACTGCTGAGCAGCAAGGAATGCAAGCAACTGGATGCAATGCTGTTTCCCGGGAACAAATAAAATCCGAATGAAAATCATCACCTATAATGTTAACGGTATCCGGTCGGCAATAAACAAAAACTGGCTGGCCTGGCTGCAGGCTACTGATGCAGATGTGGTTTGCCTGCAGGAAATTAAGGCGACACCTGATGTACTGACCGATTTAAAACTTGTTGAGGATTTAGGCTACCAACACTACTGGTATCCTGCCGAAAAGAAAGGATATAGCGGCACGGCTATTTTTACCAAACAAACCCCTAAGCATATTGAATACGGCTGCGGAATCAGCGATTTTGACCGCGAAGGCCGCAACATCAGGGTTGATTTTGATGAGGTGTCAGTGATGAGCGTTTATTTCCCGTCGGGTTCAAGCGGGGAGGAACGTCAGGCCTTTAAGTATCGTTTTTTAGATGAGTTTGGCCGCTACCTGGAGCTGCTGCAATCACAATGCCCTAAATTGGTAGTATCCGGCGATTATAACATTTGCCACAGGCCCATTGATATTCACAACCCCAAATCAAACGCAAATTCATCAGGCTTTTTACCCGAGGAACGCGAGTGGATGGAGAACTTTTTAGAGTCGGGTTATATTGATACCTTCAGGCACATGAACAAAGAGCCGCACAACTATACCTGGTGGAGCTTTCGCGCAAACGCCCGCGCTAAAAACCTGGGCTGGCGGATTGATTATAACATGGCTACCCGCGCACTTGAACAGCACATTAAAAGAGCCGCCATATTACCCGAGGCACGGCATTCAGACCATTGCCCGGTATTGCTTGAGCTGGAGTTTTAAAAAGGAGCAACACTTATATGATCGCGGTGGGTTCCCCCATTGGCAAAAGCCCTCCTAGCCCTAACCCATGTTCTGTTCCGCGGAACGCGTGTGAACAAGTGGAACAGACGGAACAAGTGGAACAGGCTTTTAAAGTAATTTCCCAGGTGAAATATTCCGGTCAGGAAACTAATCGAAGTAGCGCGTCACGTCGCCGGGAACTTGGGCAACGTTTTTACAGGAACTCAATAAAATGCTCGGTAAACTATCGAAGTTTACCCTCAGCGCTTTCAAAATCGCTAATTTTCATTACGGCAAATTTAATTTAAAAACCCCATCAAGCTAAGTCATCGTAGCCTAGCCTAAAAATACTTTGAGCGATTGCAACATTTCTATTACAATAAATAAGGTATTTTTTCGTCTTCAAGCTTTCAACCGTACAATTTGCCCAATGGCTTTTCAAAAATCACTCTTCATATTAGGGGCATTCATGGCTTTCCTCGTGGCCTGCAAAAAAAACAATGGTGCTGACGTACCTGCAAATGCTCTTGATCCCTTGCAGCCCGGCGGCGGCAAAACGTCCTGGTGGCAACCTGCGGCGGGTGCCGGGTTCGACTGGCAGCTCGACGACATCAGCAGCACCTCCAATTTTGCCGCTGAAGTGGTAGATGTGGACGCCTTTACCACCAGTGCCGAAACTGTAGCAGCGTTACACGCCAAAGGAAAAAAAGTAATTGCCTACCTTTCAGTCGGAACGCTTGAAAACGACCGGGGTGATGCTTCATTGCTTCCGCCCGAGGTTATCGGAAAACAATACCCGGAGTGGCCGCAGGAAAAATGGCTGGATATCCGCCAGGTAGACAAGCTAAAACCATGGCTCAATTCCAGGTTTAATATGATCATCAAAAAAGGGTTCGATGGCATTGAGCCCGACAACATGGACGGGTACGATAATGACCCCGGTTTTAACATCCAGCTGGCAGATACCCGAAAATATGCAGACTACCTGATCGCGCTTGCACACAGCAACGGCTTATCTATCGGGCAAAAAAATATAAAAGAGTTAACGGCAGATTTTGCGGCTAAATTTGACTGGGCCTTAACTGAAGATGCTTTCGCGCAGGGCTGGCAAAATGAGCTTTCCGCATACATTACGTTAAACAAACCGGTTTTTGCCGTTGAATACACCGACCTGATGTCGCAATCCAAATTCCAGGCTACCGTTTGCCCTGCCGCCCGGCAGCTCAAATACACGGCAATATTAAAAAAGCGCGACCTTTCGCAATGGGTGGATCGTTGTAATTAAGCTGTTGCCCCCCTTAATGCGGGATGTTTTCAAGCCGGCAAAACCTAAATCTGATCGCTCCAGGTCTGTTGGCTTAACGCTATCGGGTAAGCAAGATATCTGTACATACTAAATCAATACCTTATTTTTGTATTAAAAGCCGGCAAATAAAGTAAAATGCCAACTACTGTATTAAGTATATGTTTTCAGAAGTTTTAAAAAGGACAGGCCAATATAGCGACGGAGATATTTTACTTTTCGAGCAGGAAGTGAAACTTAGAAAGGTGCCTAAAGGAGAATTACTACTCAGGGAAGGAGAGATTGCCAGGTCAATTTTCTTTATTAAAAAGGGGGCTATCTATCAATGCGGTCCAAAACCTGGAGCTGAAAAGAACATTATAGACCTGCACACAGAAAATGACTGGGTTTTAAATCACAAAAGCTTTATTTCCCAATCACCATCAGAAAGTATAATCGTTGCGTTTACCGAAAGCGATGTACTGGAAATAAGTATAGAATCCATTCATGATCTTATAAACCGGTCCCCGGCGTTTCTCCAATTGAACAGGATAATAGAACAGGCAACTTCAAGACTTTACTTTTTTGACCATTCACTTACCCCGCTGCAGAAGTATCAATACCTGTTTGAAAACAAGCCCCAGCTGATACAAACGTTTCCCCTGAAATTTATTGCCGGTTTTCTAAAGATCACACCTGAAACGTTAAGCAGGGTTAGGGAAAAATTTGTTAAAAGCAAAAGCAGTTCTTGATTTGAATCAATTGTTTTTAGGATTTATAATATCCACTTTTGGGTAATTAACAGCAACCCAATTACAATAACTCATGGAACCCAGCGCTATATCAATAAGGCCATTTATAGGGGCGAAGAATTTTAACCGGTCAAGAGGCTTTTACAGTGATCTTGGTTTCAGGGAAACTATTTTGAGCCCAGCTTTGTCCTTGTTTCAAACGGATCAATTGGGGTTTTATTTGCAGGATGCTTTTGTAAAAGATTGGGTAGATAACACCATGGTGTTTTTAGAAGTAGATGACGTTGAAAGTTATTGGAACAGGCTATTAGCATTGGATCTGACAAGCAAATATGCAGATGTTAAACTTACGCCCATTCGCGTAGAACACTGGGGCAGCGAATGCTTTTTGCATGACCCATCCGGCATCCTCTGGCATATCGGCGAATTTTCAAAATCTAAATAGTTAAACGGTTCATCCATTACTTCCGGTAATACCACCGTCAGCAACTTTGGTCAAATCTGATGTGGCTTATCCGGCGAAATAAATATTGAAAATTCGGACAAAATACAACCGCCTAAGGCCGCAATCCAAATCAGGACAAATCACCCGGTCTGCTATAATCCTTGCCATTAGTCGCAATCCGCACCTCATTTTGTCATTTTTGCACAGCCTAAAATCCGGAAAGACCATCGATCTTTGTGAGGTCAACAAAATCAATGTCAATTTCAATTACGTTTTATGAAAAGAGTATTTAAAGGAGCTAATGTTCTCAAAACGGTATTAATAATTACGCTGCTTATCTTTACAGTATTACATTCTAACGGGCAACAGCTTAAACCTGCCGCCAGTGGCTATGCGCCTGTTAATGGCATTAAAGTTTATTACGAAGTATATGGTGAGGGTACGCCGCTTGTATTACTCCATGGCGCTTTTATGACTATTGAGGAGAACTGGGGGCAATTGCTCCCTGAGCTGGCAAAAACCAGGAAAGTGATTGCCCTTGAGTTCCAGGGACATGGGCACACACCGTTTTCAGACCGGAAACTTGACGTGGCTGCCCTGGCAAGTGATGTAGATGGGGTAATGAATTATTTAAAGGTTGACAGCGCCGATGTTGCAGGATACAGCATGGGTGGATCAGTGGCTTACCAGCTAACCGTAAATTACCCTAAACGGGTAAAAAAATTGGTGATCATTTCTTCCACTTATAAAAGTACGGGATGGGTGCCCCAAATAGCTGGTGCATTTAAAAACATGAAGCCCGAAATGTTTGCAAATAGCCCGATGAAAGCGGCGTATGATGCCACAGCACCAGACAAAACAAAATGGCCAAGGTTTATAGAACAGATGCTCACTTTTTTAGCTACGTCATTTGACATGGGCGACAGTAACATTGCCAAAATTACTTCGCCGGTTTTGCTCATCTCGGGCGACAATGACGGCCTGGATAAAGTTGAATTGATGAAAACCTATCAATTACTGGGAGGTGGCGTAGCTGCCGATATGCAACCGATGCCAAAGTCGCAACTGGCCGTGGTGCCTTCGCAGGGGCATGTTAGCCTGATGACGCAGACCAAAACAATATCAGGTTACCTGGCTAGCTTTTTAAAGTAACATATCGTATCTACAATCAAGCGGGGAGCTGTTTAATACCTTTGTAGCCCGTAGGGGAATCGAACACGATTAAACCTCATTGACTTACAATACTTTATATGCTTGTCGATGTACTACGCACCGAATTGCTAACCACTTTTTGATGCAGATTAATTACAAATCTTACAATAGGAAGATACAAAAAAGAAGTGATATATTCTAAAATTTGAAGTTTAAATCCCACGTTCATATAGTATAATCAAACACTTTTTGGCGAAGATAGCAGAAGACTTTTTACTAAACTTTAGTGAGACAAGTCATCATTCTTAATGCCACGCTTATTCTTTTTGATCTCCTCTTTGAGCTTACCAAAGCGATAGTTTAAACTCACGGTGAATCTTCTATAATAAACTTGATAATTGCTGGTTTGCATATAATCGGGGCCGGTGAGTTGTTCGTTCACATAACGATATTTGGTAAAAGGATTACTTACGGCTGCTGAAAGAGTTAACTTATTTTGAACGATATCCTTATTCACACTGAAAGATGATGCCGTAAAGCCGTTAGTTCTTCCCAGCGGTAGTAAAATACCAGCCTTCCTGTATGTAAAATCTGCATTGGCACGCCAACCATTATTAAAACTGTAACCACTTGAGGCATATGCATAAGCGTCATAGCCTGAATTTTTGAGTGTTACGTTATCTACAAGCCCATAAAAGGTAACATGTCGAATATCCGTATTCAGGTTAACGTTCCAATGGTCATTGATTTGGTAATTTATATAAATATTGGACTTGAGCACACGGCCTTTACCATAGTTCTCAAAACGTGTAAGCGTTACGTTGGTGGTAGGATCATACGAAGAGAAGGCGTTGATGACTTGGTTAAAGAATAAATACCCCAACGCTATATTATAGGTTAACTTACCTGATTTCAGGTAGCTTAACTGAAATGCGGTGGAGGTAATGGGTTTAAGATTAGGGCTACCGCTTGTTTCAAAATTGGGATTAGATCTGTCGACAAATGGATTTAACTGCGATATTGCAGGACGCTGTATTCTTATTGAATAGGAAAAACTCAAACTGCTGCGATCGTTAAACCTCCTGTTGGCAACGATGGCTGGCAGTACATTTAAATACCTTTGTTGTATTTGGTCGCTACCCTGGCTGTAATCACCATTAATAATAGTTTCTTCTGCCCTAAGACCAGCTTTGAGTTGCCAGTTCGCAGCTTGGTAAGAATAACTATTATAAGCGGCCAGCACATCCTGACCGTTATTGAAAATATTTGAGCCAGTCTGATCCAGGTCATAATTACCAGTTAGCTCGTTCTTTGTTAAATATTGAAAGTCACTTCTATTCTTTCTAAAAATCCCTTTTAGACCCGCCTCCATTGTTATCTTACCAATAGGCTGCACATAATCGGCCTGCACGGTATGTTCGGTCAGGCCCTCGGCGTTGGTCTGATGATAATCAGGATTACTGTAATTGATTTCATTGGACACGTCGATATTATTAAACAAGGAATTGCTATTTTTCAAGTAGCGATAGGAAATGGTTAGGAGCTGATCCTTATTCGCTTTAAAACCCAGCTGATAATTAATAGCAGCATCAAGGCCGTGTCCTTCACTATTATTATCGTTGGTCAGGTTGTACTGTTGTAATTCTGAACCAGTTAGGATAGAAGTTTGAAAAGCCAGCCCTGTCTGTTTATTGCTGTTCCAGTTGAACTGGCCGGAAATCAGATTAAGGGAATCAATTTCATAACTAAGTTCCAGCCCGGCATAGCCCGTATGGCTGTTGCTTTGGTTGGTGCTGTGCTGTTCCAGATTGGTTGGATTGGTTCCTGTAGTTACTCGTATTAGTTCTCCACGGGTTTCAGGTTTGTTATTTCGGCTAATTCCAGCAAGTGTAGACAAACCAAACTTCCCTTCTTTAAAAGTAAAAGCACCGCCTGCGCCTGGGCCGCCTACAGGCCATTTTTCGTTGATATTAATTGAACCGTGATATCCGTTAGCGACGTCTTTATTTGTAATAATATTGATGATTCCTGCCAGTCCTTCCGCATCATATTTGGATGGAGGTGTAGTAATTACCTCGATACTTTTGATGGTTGACGCTGGGATACTGCGTAGCACATCTTTGGGATTTCTTTCCACCATTGCCGATGGCTTGCCGTTTATAAAAACACGGTAGCCCGAACTGCCTTTTAGCAGGATATTGTCATCACCATCTACAGAGAGGTAAGGCACTTTTCGCATCATATCCAATACGCTGCTTACTTTGCTTTGCGGGTCTGCCTGAAGGTCATAAGTGATTCGGTCGGCTTCCTGCCTAATTAATGGACGGGTTCCTGAAATGTTCACGGTGGCCAATTGATGTGGTACCGATTTTAAAACTATATCCTTTAGTTCAACTATTTTCGAATCACTTACTGTGATTTTCATCGTTAAACTGTCTGTTTCGATAGAAGATACGGTCAATAGGTAATCACCTTGTTCATAAACAATTATATTGAACTTCCCACCGGTGTCTGCCAGCGTGGTTGAAATGATTTTGGTGCTACTGACTTTGGCAATTCTCAAAGTAGCCAATTCAACGGGCTTATGATCTACGCCGGTTACCCTGCCTGTAATTGTATAATCAGTTTGCTGTTTTTTTTCCAGTAGAATATTACAGTCGATCTGCCTGAAAGTGAAACCGGTATTTTTTAGTAACTCTTCAAGTGTTTTTTCAACAGTTCGACTATCAGTGGTCAAGTTTAAATCAGACAGCGTTTGCACATCCGATCTGCGATAATAAAATCGTAGCGAAGTTTGTTGTTCTATCTTTTTAAGGCCGCTAACCAGATCCTCGTGATTAAGACCAACCGTAACCTTCTCCGTGTGCATATCCTGTCCTTTGGTTGTGGTGGCGAACAATACCTGTAAAGTGGCTAGAATAATTAATGTGACTACAACGCTGACACGCATTACTTGATGGATAATTTGTTTATTTGATATTAGACACCCGAGGCAGGTATGTAATGCCCCAGGTTTCCGCATTTTTGCAGAAATATTCATACTTTTAAATGTTTTAAGTGACTACAGATTATTTAAAACCCCGGTTCTCCGGGATACCTGTAAGCCGATGACCGTCGGTTTACAGGTTATTTACTTTCTATCCCACCTTGAGGACAAAAGCTTATATGAGCTTAGATACTTTTCATTTTGATGTCCGGTTAATTTTACTTGCAGCCTGCCCCGTCGATAAGGATGCTGCCATCTGATTTAGTTTGATAAGTAGCGTTATTAAATGCGCAGATGACTTTTAGTATATTATCCAGTTTCTCGCCGTTTAATGAAGTGCCGGTGAAGCGGCAGTTTTTTAATTTTTCATTGGCGAAATTGATCTTTACATTAAAACGCTGTCGCAATTGTGATACAGCATCGGCAAAACTTACATCATCGAAATGTAATTCGCTTTGCCGCCATGCAATTACCAAATTAGCATCTACCGCTCCCTTAATTGCTTCCTCTTTTAACGTATTAAAGCTGATCTGCTGGTTTGGTGTAAGTACGCCCAACAATTTTTCGCCGTTTGCTACGCTCACTTTACCACGGGTTACAGTAATCTCGATGGTATTTTTGCTTTTGTCTTCCCTGATATTGAAAGCTGTGCCCAACACAGTTGTTACCACGTTACCCGTGTGAATGATAAAAGGCTTATGGGCGTCATGCGCAATATCAAAGTAAGCCTCCCCGGAAAGATAAACTTCTCTGACTTTGCTATTAAAAACTTTCGGGTATTTTATTTCTGAGCCAGCATTTACCCACACCTGACTACCATCTGCAAGGGTAATTTCCTTTCTTTGGTTAGCGGGTACTTGAAGTGCTGTAAACTGTACGGGGTGTAAGCGGTTTTGTAAGGCTGGCCATTCTATATATAGAATTGAAAAGATTATCAATACCGCTGCTGCAACGCTTCGCCACAAAAAATGCTTCCGTTGTGGCAATTGTATAACTTTAGCCTCACTTGCATGAATAGAGTTTTTAATGTCCCCAAACACGCCGGAAAGCCATCTGTCTTTACCTGATTGATCCAGACCCTCCCATTCCGTATTGAAGTTGCCGTTCTCTTCCAGCCAGCGTTCTACCAGCGCATTTTCTTCGGTTGAGGTTTCGCCTTTGATATAACGATCCAGTAAGGCTTCGATTTGGTTACGACTCATTTCTATCAGAATTTGACAGTAGTCGTTTGAAATCACGTTTGGTACTATAAGAAAATGAAATAATTTTTTTAGTAAAACAGCTGTAATTTATGAGGTAATGATACACCAGTTTCTGTAGCTATTGCCGCACCCACTTTTTATAGCCAATAATGTGGTGGCCGGGACGAATAAATCGAGCCGATAGTGTCTAGTTCAGATCCTATATATTGACTTTATTGGCGGGCATTATTGGAATACGGTAAAATCTATAACGCGAGCACTATCAATTAATGCAGGCTGATTACCCGCGTAATTTTCCAGGACCCGTTTTCTTTTTTCCAGATGTGCACGAATCGGGAATAGGTGGAGTTAGGCCCGGTGTCATGGATGCTATGGAATCGGTGATAACCCATCTCGACTGCGCCATAGTCTTTGATGGGGTAAACTTCTATACTCCCTTTCAGCAACTCGCGGGTGACCTGCCCGCAAATGTTTTTTTTATAAGCATCCGTAAGTTGCTTTTTAGAGGTCACCAGGCCGCCCTGGTCATGAAAAAACTCCATATCCTCCGATAATAGACTGTCCTGCACATCCATCTTGCAGTGATTGTAACTGTCTTCCCATAAGCTGTCCATCCGAACGATTTCCTGGTAGAGTTCCTTTGATACGGGCTTATAAACAGGATACAGGCTATTTTGCGCTTTTGTACGAAATGCCGAAGCCATGATCAATATCAGCAGCAGACTGAACAGGGCGTTTTTTTTAGTTTTCATATGTATAAGACGCTAAGTTTTCTGGTTTAGTTACAATAATAAACAACGCCGGGTGGCATTAATATTTCAACTTAATTTACAGCAATTTCGCCACTTGATCAATTTTTACAATCATCGCTTGGGTATCTTTTACATTCCCGCTGCACGCGTTTTCGACATATCGCGTGTTGCTGGCTTTTAATAGGAAAAATTGCTGAGATGGGAATCGGGTGCATCAAAAGCTACAAAAATTGGTGCTTGATAAGCTCAAAAACGACAACAGCTCAGGAAAGCAGCCAAATTATTAGAGCGGTAGTGGTAACTACCGCCAGTGATTGACGTAAATGTCTTAATGCAACGGTCAACTGGTTTTTCACAGTTTGTTCCGAAAGTTGCAATTGCTTAGCAATATCAGGGATGCTAAGATTTTCTTCCCGGCTTAATAAGTAGATCTCCTTTACTCTCGGCGATAAATCATCCAGGGATTTTTCGATATTTTGCTGCAATTCTTTTGCCGCTATTTGCTGCTCAATCGTTGTTTCATGAACGATGCTTAATGCGTGTACCATTACGGCGTATTCTTCTCGGGTAACATTTTTCCTGATCTTATCAACGATGCGATAACGTACTAAAGTAAACAGGTATGCTTTTAAATTATTATTAACCTGCAATTGTTTCCTATCCATCCAAAGTTTCACAAACAAGTCGTGGATAATATCTCTTGCATCTTCCAGGCTAAATAATTTGGATGAAGCGAAACCTGCCAACTGCTCTGCATAACGGCCATAAATTTCAGCAAAAGCATGCTCATCACCTTTTTTTAAAAGATCGATCAGCTGCAAATCGGTTAAAATATGATAGGCTCCCATTATTCGTTAAAACGAAAGTACAATCAAACAGACACATTTAAAGTATTGATTGTTACATTTTAGCAATAAATTAAGTATTCGCACACTATCCCATTTTCAACACTTAGGCCCAAAAGCGTAAGGCGGATAAAATGTGAAGGCGAAGCACCGCTAAAAAACAAATTAAACTACTTAGCTTGCATAGCCGTTACTTTTCATTCGCCAGTCGGTAAATTTGCCGGATGCGGTTAAATGGGGTTTATCAATTGAGGGATGGGAAAGGCAGGTGTGTTATAAGGAATTTTACCCGCCGGGTTAAGCGCTTGACTGACTATTATCCCGAATGTCCACACTCGCTATAAACTAGCCAACAAAAAAGCCGCTTTACTTTCGTAAAGCGGCTTTGTAGCCCGTAGGGGAATCGAACCCCTGTTTCTAGAATGAAAATCTAACGTCCTAACCCCTAGACGAACGGGCCTTTTTAAGGCTTTTTCCCAACGATTTTGGATTTGGTAACCCTTATTTTGGGACTGCAAAGATATACGTTTAATGATAAATTAAAAATATTCTTTTAAATTTTTTTAATTTTCTTTTCTGGGCCCGCAAAAGCTTGCATTTGCCGCTATAATTACAGGGTACTGAACAGTCTTTTTTACCCGGGGCAAACAAATACCCGCCATCAGGATTTTATATCTGGCATTTTACCGCTTATCTTTATGCATAAATACATCTTAAATTATGAAAGCAATTTGGAACAACCAGGTGATTGCCGAAAGCAATGACACCATTGTGGTAGAAAACAATCATTATTTCCCCAAAGACAGCGTTACCGCAGCTTATCTTAAGCCATCGGCAACACATACCACCTGCCCCTGGAAAGGCGTGGCATCCTATTACAGCCTGGATGTTGACGGCCTGCACAACCCTGACGCCGCCTGGTACTATCCCGATCCAAAACCGGCAGCCGAAAACATTACGGGCTACGTGGCGTTTTGGAAAGGCGTTAAAGTAACAGCATAACCATGAAACAGTACGATGCAATTATTATAGGTTCCGGGCAGGCGGGAGGCCCTTTGGCTAAAAAACTGGCCGCAGCAGGTAAAAAAACGGCCATCATTGAAAAACGCTGGGTGGGCGGCACCTGCGTAAACGATGGCTGCACGCCTACTAAAACTATGGTTGCATCGGCTAAAATGGCATATCTGGCGGCAAACAGCGGGCCACTGGGCATCAAAATAAAAAATTTTTCGGTTGATATGCCGAAGATTAAAAAGCGGAAGGACGCGATTGTTCACCAATCAAGAGAGGGCGGTCAAAAAGGCCTTGAAAAAACACAGAACCTTGACCTCATTTTTGGCGAAGCAGTATTTACCGGCGACAAAACCATAACAGTAAAAATGAACAGCGGCCGGCAAAAAGAACTTACCGCTGACCTGTTCTTTATTAATACCGGTGCCAAACCTTTTGTACCCGAAATTGAAGGGATTGCAGAGATTGGTTACCTGGATTCAACCTCCATTATGGAGCTTAACCAGGTGCCGGAACATTTACTGGTAATTGGGGGTAATTATATAGGCCTGGAGTTTGGGCAAATGTTCCGCCGGTTTGGAAGCAAGGTTACGGTAATTGAAAAATCCGGCCGGATCGTGTCGCGCGAGGACGATGACATTTCTGAAGAACTCACAAAAATATTGGAAGCGGAGCAAATCACCATCCACACCAATGCCAGTGTTACAAAGTTTAAAAAGAAAGCCGGCGGCAAGATAACCGCTACCGTGAACAAAGGCGGACAGGAAGAAAAAATAAAATGTTCGCACGTGTTAATCGCAGTGGGTCGCACGCCGCAGTCAGCAGCTTTAAACCTGGCTTCCACAGGCGTTAAGGTTGATGAGCAGGGCTTTATTACGGTGAACGATAAGCTGGAGACCAATGTACAGGGAATTTATGCACTGGGCGATGTAAAACCCGGGCCGGCGTTTACCCACATCAGCTACAACGACTATACTATCGTTTATCGAAACCTGATAGAAAAGCAAAAATTAAGTATAAAAGACAGGCTTGTCCCCTATTGCATGTTTACCGATCCGCAACTGGGGAGGATAGGGCTGAGCGAGAACGAAGCAAAAAAACAGGGGATAAAATATAAAGTAGCTAAATTACCCATGGCACATGTTGCCCGCGCCATTGAAACCGGCGACACCCGCGGCTTTATGAAGGCAATTGTTGATCCGGAGACCAAAAAGATCCTGGGTGTTGCTGTATTAGGGCAGGAAGGCGGCGAGATCATGACGGTATTACAAATGGCTATGGCAGGTGGCATTACTTATGACCAGGTACGCTATTTTGTATTTGCACACCCGCTTTATTCAGAATCATTGAACAATCTTTTCCTGGGGATGGAAGACTAACCGCCATTTATGATCAAGGTTGAAAAGCTTAGCAAGCACTTCGGTAAAACCAAAGCCGTAGACGCGATCTCGTTTGAAGTAGCAGAACATGAAAATTTGATTTTACTGGGTACCAGCGGCTGCGGTAAAACCACCACGCTTAAAATGATCAACCGGTTGATTGACCCCTCGGGCGGGAACATTTTCATTAACGGAAAGAATATTTTTGAGCAACAGCCCGAGATTTTGCGGCGCGGCATTGGCTATGTTTTACAGAACAACGGCCTGTTTCCGCATTACACCGTGGCCGAAAATATTGCCATTGTACCCCAGTTGTTAAAGTGGGATAAAAAGCAAACGGAAAAACGCATTACCGAGTTGCTGGAAAAACTACATTTAAATAAGGACTATCTTAATGCTTACCCGAATGAGCTAAGCGGCGGGCAGCAGCAGCGCGTTGGCTTGGCAAGGGCATTGGTAGCCAACCCCGCAGTATTGCTGATGGATGAGCCCTTCGGTGCGCTGGATAACGTTACCCGCGCAAAGATCCATGCAGAGTTTAAGGCCCTGGACGAGTTAAAGCAGAAAACCATTATTATGGTAACCCATGATGTGCAGGAAGCCTTTGAACTGGGCGACCATATCTGTTTGATGGATCAAGGCAAAATAATCCAGGATGGCACGCCTGCAGAGCTATTGTTTAAGCCCAAAAACGATTTTGTAAAGGAATTTTTGAAAGAGCAAAGGCTGCTGCTGGAATTTAAAACAATTACCGTTAAATCACTCTGGCATTTACTTTCAAATGAAGAAATAAAAGGGCAGGGGCCTGGGATACTGGTTAACTACAAAGATGATTTATGGGCGGTTTTGGAAAGGGCTACATTTTTTAATGCTGAACGCTTGAACATGATGAATCTGGAAAACAAGGAAATGAAGACTGTATCTTTTGAAAATTTGACGGCGGCCTTTTATCAATATAAAAAACAGCAGGCCCATGAATGAGCAGCAGCAAACTTTATGGGAGTTTATGCAGCAGCAAAGTGATAAACTGCTCACGCAAACGCTGCAACACATCGGGCTTACCTTTGTGTCGCTGTTTATTGCGGTGATAATTGGTTTGCCGCTTGGTATTTTCATCACCCGTAAAAAGCAGTTTTCGGGAGCTATACTTGGTATTGCAGGTATTTTGCAAACGGTACCAAGCATTGCGTTGTTGGGTTTTATGATCCCCCTGCTGGGCATCGGCGTTAAACCAGCCATCGTGGCTTTATTACTTTATGCTTTGCTGCCCATAATCCGCAATACGTTTACCGGTATTACGGGCGTTGATCCGGCTGTTAAAGAGGCGGCTATGGCCATGGGCATGAGTAAATGGCAGGTGCTTTTTAAAGTTGAACTGCCCCTTTCCATGCCGGTTATATTCGCTGGCATCCGTACGGCTACGGTAATTACAGTAGGCGTAGCTACGCTGGCATCGTATATCGCAGCGGGTGGCCTTGGCGAGTTTATTTTTGGCGGCATTTCTCTCAACAATACCAACATGATATTGGCAGGCGCAATACCTGCCGCTTTGCTGGCTATTTTGTTTGATTTTTTGCTGTCGCGGTTACAAAAACTGAATATCAAAAAACTCAAAACTGCTGCTGCTACTCTCCCACTGCTGCTTATCTTCCTTGCTTCCTTTTACTTCATCCCCTCTGCTTATGGCAGCAAGCTAAAGGCTGGCTTTACCCCCGAATTTATGGGCCGGCAGGATGGTAATCTTGGCCTCGTCAGCAAGTATGGCTTAAAGATCCAAACCCTGGTAATAAACGATGCCGTAATGTACAAAGCGGCTTATGAAAAACAACTGGATGTAATCAGTGGCTACTCTACCGATGGCAGGCTAAAGGCCTACAACCTGGTTGTTTTGGACGATGACAAGTTTATCTTCCCGCCCTATTACGCTGCGCCAATTGTTCGCGACGATGCTTTAAGGAAGTTTCCCGATCTTGAAAAAACGCTCAATTTACTTTCCGGAAAGATAAATGACAGCATAATGACCGCACTTAATTACCGTACTGACTATCTTCACCAAAGCCCTGAGCGGGTAGCCAGAGATTTTTTGACGGCTAATAATCTATATCAGCATGCCCGGAACGCAAAAGGCGGAACGGTGAGGATCGGGTCGAAAATATTTGGCGAGCAGTACATTTTGGCAAGCATCTACAGTATGCTGATTAAGGGCAATACCGATTATGAAACCTCAACTAAAACCGGGTTGGGAGGCACCAAAATTTGTTTTGACGCCTTAACAAATGATCAGATTGATTTTTACCCGGAATACACCGGCACAGGGTTACTGGCCATATTGCAGCCATCGCCAAAAATAATTGATTCGTTAACGCACAGTAAAAGCGAAACCTATAATTATGTGCAAAAAGAGTTCGAAGAAAAATACAGCATTAAATGGCTGAAGCCAATTGGCTTTAATAATGCCTATGCGTTAATGATGAGAAAAAAACAGGCAACTGGGTTGAATATTAAAACAATTTCTAACCTTAAACGATATTTAGATAATAAGTAAACCAATGGATTTAGCCGACTGTTACCTAAAAGTACGCAAACGAACGGAGGAAATTTGCAGCCCTTTACAAACGGAGGACTACGTGGTACAGCCCGTGGTTGATGTTAGCCCCCCTAAATGGCACATTGGCCATGTTACCTGGTTTTTTGAAACCTTTATACTTAAGCCCTATTTTATGGGCTATCAGGAATATAACCCCGACTACAACTACGTATTCAACAGCTATTATGAAACCGTGGGCAACCGCGTTATCCGTACAGACCGGGGCAATTTGAGCAGGCCAACCGTGGCCGAAATTTACCGTTACAGGGAATATGTAGATGAAGCAATGGCAAGCTTTTTATGTGAAGCGCCTTCGGCCGAGGTTAAGGAGCTTTTGATCCTCGGGTTTAACCATGAAGAACAGCACCAGGAACTTTTATATACCGATATCAAATACATTTTGGGCCATAACCCGCTTTTTCCGGCCTATTCAAAAGAATACCTATCGCCCAAAATTGAGCCGGTTGAGAGCGACGGGTTTATAAAACTAAATGAGGGTATTTACGAAGTTGGTTTTAACGGCAGCGGGTTTTGTTTTGATAACGAGCTTAGCCGCCACAAGGTTTACCTTAATGCTTTTGAAATAAGCCCCAACCTGGTTACCAATGCCGAATACCTGGAATTTATAAACGGCGGCGGGTACCATGATTTCCGCCATTGGCATGCCGAGGGATGGGATTGGGTAAAAACAAATAAAGCAGAGGCTCCCCTGTACTGGCATTTGATTGATGAGGAATGGCACCATTACACCTATCACGGGCTGGAGCAACTTATTTTAAAGGAACCTGTTTGCCATATCAGCTATTTTGAGGCATATGCTTACGCGGCATGGAAGGGCTTAAGGCTGCCGACGGAATTTGAGTGGGAAGCCGCCGCACCGCTGTTTAGCTGGGGCAAAGCATGGGAATGGACAGAAAGCTCATACCTCCCTTACCCGGGTTTCTCCAAAGCCCCTGGTGCAATTGGCGAGTACAACGGCAAATTTATGGTTAACCAAAAGGTATTGCGCGGGGCATCGGAGGTTACAACGCCGGGGCACAGCCGTGTAACTTACCGCAACTTTTTTCAAACTAATTTACGATGGCAATTTACCGGCATAAGGCTGGCTAAGTAATACCCAATACCAATGAAGAATATTGACACCACTTTAGCAAAAGCAGAAATGCAGGGACTTTCAAACTGTAGAACCGGCAAATTTTATTACGATGTGATATGTGGACTAAATGCATCGCCTAAGTTTTTAAGCTCGATGTATTTTTATGATGCCAACGGCGATAAGCTTTTCCAGGACCTGATGAACTGCGAAGAGTATTACCCAACCAATTGCGAACTGGAGATCTTCTCTGAAAAAACCGCCGATATCTGCAACGCCATTATAGGATCAGGCGATCCTTTCGACCTGATTGAACTTGGGGCTGGTGACGCCACCAAATCAACCTATTTATTGAAATACCTTTTAGAACAAAAAGCTGATTTTAACTATCTGCCCATTGATATTTCCTCAAATGTAATCTCGTATTTAAATATAACCCTGCCTGTAACCCTGCCCGGCTTAAATATAACCGGCCTTAACGGCGAATATTTTGATATGCTAAAAAAGGCGTCATCAATTTCAGGCAGGCGTAAGGTTATTATGTTCTTAGGCTCGAACATTGGCAATATGCCGGTTGACGCAGCCGAACAGTTTTGCATGGATGTACGAAATCATTTGTCGCCGGGCGATATGCTGCTGATAGGTGTTGACCTTAAGAAGAACCCTAAAACGGTTTTAGCAGCGTATAATGATAAAGAGGGGATTACCAAAAGGTTTAACCTTAATTTACTGGAGCGCATTAACCGCGAGCTGAATGCCAATTTTGATGTTAACCAGTTTGAGCATTACCCTACCTATGATCCTGAAACCGGGGCCTGTAAAAGCTATCTCATCAGCAAGGCTGACCAGGATGTACGGATCAACGGAATGGAAACCATTCATTTTGTAAAAGACGAGTACATCTTTATGGAGATCTCGCAAAAATTCACCGTTCAGCAAATTGACCAAATGGCCATTAAGGCTTCATTTAAACCAATAGCACACTTTTTTGACAGCAAGCATTGGTTTACAGATGCTATTTGGGTAGCACAGTAATAAATATCTGCACATTAAGCCGGCGTTACTTATGCACTACCAGGTGAGCTTAAGCAGGGACACTCCTTGCCTGGGGATCGAAATATCCAACTTAAGGGTACTCTCCCTTGTATTTAGTTTTTGCGGTTCGCCCATGGTTTGTAGTTGCCCGGCCTTTTGCAGCGCTGCTATTTCTACCTCCGTTGGGTTTTGCGGCGAGCCCATCTTTTTCCAGGCTTCGTAGGAATTGCTATGCTCATTATCAATCCGGTAATGTGTCAGTGTAACTGTTTTTGAAGGAATATTATCAATACTTACAGAAATGGCTTCAGCCGGCCCCTGCTGATCATCATCATGGTAATTCCAGATCATTATTGCTGCCGTATGTTTTTCTGCTGATGCCAAAACGCCAATGTCTGTTTGTGCACCGCGAATGCTGGAATCTATCACCGCCTTTAACGGGTACATGCGATTGCTTACTGCTTCAACGCGGTTGCCCCTCATTTTGCCAAACATCCGAAACACGTTTAGCACCGGTTTATCAACGCCATTAGTGGCCAGGTCGCGGAAGCCATAAAACCAGGGCTGATTCTCAAACTCAAACGACCAGGAAACTGCCCCCTTAAAATTAATGCCGTACTCATCTTCCAGCTCATACTTACGTGCAAATGTAGCTGCAGTGTAACTGGAGTACATGGTGCCGTTACGATAGGCATTTGACGGATTGGTAGCCATGCCACAAGCGGCACAACCCTCCGGATCAGACTCGCCGATAATAAGCGGGATGTTTTTGGTTTGAGCATAAGCCGCCGCTATGCGGAAACCTGTTGCTATATCATTCAATTGCGGCGACATGTTCATTTGTACCATACCGTTAATTAACCGGGGCGATCCTTTTGCATGAAAGCTTAAAAGGTCTAAAGGTGCCCCTATTTTGCCGGTTGCATAATTGGTATCAGTTGTGCAGTGTTTAATAAAAGCGTTGAGCCATTGCTGTGCGCCGGTGCTTGAAGTTCCCGCAATATCAATCCCGCCTATTTTAGCTGTGGGTAATGCTCTCTTTACCCCGTCGGCAGCGTAATCATAAAGTTTAAAAAACTCCTGCCGGGTGCCTTTCCAATAACCATTTGGCTCGTTCCATACTTCCCAATACCAGCTTTCCACTTCTTGTTTTCCGTATCGCGCTATGCTATGCTTTACCCAATTATAGATCAGGTCGCCCCATTTTTTATAATCTTTAGGTGGGTAGGCCCAGCCGGTGATAATATCAGAATACGGATCGCCGGGTTTCCAGTGATGCCGGTAAGGCTGCGGATGTGTGGACAACGCCTCGGGCATAAATCCTATTTGTGCAAAAGGCTTCATTCCTCTTTTTATATACGGATCAAAAATGCTGTCAATAATAGCCCAGTTATAAACAGGATTTCCATTAGCATCCTCAGTATAAGCATTGGTCGATCCCCATTTTAAAGCTGCCTTACTATCGCCCGAAACCAGTAAGCTATGCGTCCGCACGTAAACCGGAACCGGGCTCAAAGCCGATAGTTCCGAAAGTAACTTTTTACCATCCTTCATATAGGTATAATTTGGCTCATCATAACCAAACCATGCCCAAACTGGCTTCATGGGTGCTTTTATTTTAGCCAGGTTAACGCTGATCTCTGCTGGCTTGTTAAATGCGCTTTGTGCAGTACCGATAAATGGTGCCGCCAATAGCAAAATCAACATCCATGCGTATTTTATTTTCTCAAACATGTCCGGGGTTTATAAAACTCAGTTCCTGGGTTCACAACAAAGTTGTAATATAGCTAATAATAAGACATTTATTACGCGGATAAAAATCTGAACTTATACAGAATACAGGCCTCCCTTTTTGTGGTGTGGTTTTTTCCAAACAATTATCCGCCACACCAGTTCGGCACTGGCGAGTGCCGTGATTGCGAAAACAGCGGCCCAAACAGCATGCTCCTGTGATGAAAATGCGCCGGCCAGGGCTACAAAATAAACAGTAACCGGCAACAATATCATTAAACAAAGTCCCGGTATACCTAACGGAATTTTAAACGGCCGGTTTGTATCCGGAGCTGCCATACGCAGTTTGATGAGCGAAATATATTCGAGCGAAAGGCCCGCCCCGTAAACGGTAACATCAATAATCAGCAGATCAGCAAAAGGCCATAATATCATAAGGCTAACAATCAGCGAACAAACAATAATTGAAATATAGGGCGTTTGAAATTTCGGATGCAGTTTATTAAGGCGACCGGGCAGCAGATCATCATCAGCCATAACTTTTGGCACGCGCGACACCGAAAGCAGTACCGCCGCATAAATGCCTAAACTGCTTGCCATGCCCCCAAATGCAATTAACCCGCCAAGCCATTTGCCGCTAATTATTTCAGCTACCGCCGGGAACCCTTTATCCGCCAAAACACCATTGCCGATGCCGGTTTGCTGAGCAACCAGCATCACCAGAAAATAAAGTACAATAACCAGCACAAACGCCGAAAAAACAGAAACAAGATATGATTTTACCGGCTTTTCAACTTCTTCGGCATAGGTGGTAACATTATCCCAACCCAGGCAGTTCCACATTACCGTATATAGTGCCATCCCCAGCGATGGAAAAGGAATCCCCTTTAATGACGGCGAAGGGATACTGATGCCACCTGTATGGTGGATAAAAAATAGTGTAAATAAAATAATAAAAGGCGTGAATACAATAGCGCCCAAAAACAACGCTGTTTTACCTACAGGTACAATGCCCAAAATATTCAAACCCGCTGATGCCCACACCACGCATAAGCATATCGGGATACGATAAGCAGCCAGCACCGGGAAAAAGTACGAGGCATAAAGCACGAACAAACCCGGGTAAATGGCAAGGTCAACAAAGGTGTAAAGCCAGGTCCACCAGCCTTCAAAAAAACCCCACCGATTGCCTAAAGCGTACTTTACCCATTTGTAATAGCCGCCCGTAACCGGCATCATGCTATTAAGTTCAAGCACGGTAAAAATTGCAGGCACGTCCCACATTAACGGGGTTATCAAAAGCAGCAGCAGCGCCCCGTGCTCGCCGGCATAACTTATAAGCGGCTCAAGCCCGTAAGGACCTCCGGATACTGTAAAGAAAATTACAGCAGTAAGCTGTACTATCCTGATTTTTTTAAGGGGCGGGGATGTTGGCATAAACTATAAAAATATCACTTATGCCGGTAAATGTTTAATTAGTTTTAAGTTTTTCTTCAAAAATAGTTAATCTCAATATTGTAAAAACAACGCTTTTAAGCTGTTGATAAAAAGAACATTAAAAGAAAATTAACAAAACATTACTTTTTCCCCCTACCCGTTAAAGCCAAAACCTAATTAGTAGTTTTAATTTCTGATTAAGCAAAAGCAATGAGGAGAAAGATATTATTTATCACCGGCTCTATCAACCAAACCTCTCAAATGCACCAGATATCAAAGCACCTTAATGGCTATGATTGCTGGTTTAGCCAGTTGTTCTCCGATGGTACTTTTCTGAAAGCTATTATAAAATATACACCCTTTGCCGATGGAACGGTGTTGAAAGGACAGTTCAGGGCAAAGTCTGAAGAATACCTGCGGTTGCACGGCTTACAAATTGACTACAGCGGTATTAAAAACAAGTATGACCTGGTGGTTTATTGCACCGATATGGTTATGGCCAATAAGTTTAAGCACACCAAAACCATTTGGGTGCAGGAGGGCATGATTGATAAGCGGACCTTTTTAACAGGTGTGGTAAAAGCAATTGGCTTACCCCCCTATTTTACCGGCGATACCTCATTAAATGGTTCGACCAATGCTTGCGACATTTATTGCGTCGCATCCGAAGGATACAAAGAATACTTTAACCAGCACGGTACCGATAGCAAAAAATTAATTGTTACCGGGATTCCTAATTATGACAACCACAGGGAATTTTTAAACAATGATTTTCCCTTTTGTGATTATGTGATGGTGGCAACTACAGATATGCGGGAGACCTACAGGCTTGAGAACAGGCCGAAGTTTATTAAATACGCTGTCCGGATAGCCAAGGGGAGGCGGTTACTTTTTAAACTGCATCCCAATGAAAAGTTTGACCGCGCAACGGCTGAGATCCGCAGATATGCACCCGCCGGCACTTTAATATATCAAAGTGGAAACACCGGCCACATGATAGCTAACTGTACCGAATTAATAACGCAATATTCAACCGTAGTTTACACAGGCATAGCACTTGGCAAAAAGGTATACTCCTACTTTGATGTGGAAGAGTTAAAACGCCTGGCACCTGTTCAAAATGAAGGCCGTTCAGCAAGTAACATAGCGCAGGTATGCAGCAGCTACCTTGAATTTAACGGAAGAAAGGAAGATTTCCTGGCTGAACTTACGCTGACCCCGAAACCTAAAGAACAACTTCTATCGCAATATGCCTGACAAACGCAAAGTATAGCATAAATGGCAAATAAAATATTAATAGTTGTACAGGCCAGGATGTCGTCCAGCCGCCTACCGGGAAAGGTTATGCTGCCTGTTTTAGGCGAAAGTCTGCTATTCCGGATGGTGGAACGTTTAAAAATGATCCGCCATGAAGTACAGCTGGTAATTGCCACTTCCTTAGCCGCAGATGATGATATGATAGCGCAGGAATCATTAAGAATTGGCGTACCGTGTTTCCGCGGCAGCCTTGAAAATTTGCTGGACCGCCATTATAAAGCCGCGTTGTATTTTAATGCGGACCACGTAGTTAAAATCCCCTCCGATTGCCCGCTTATTGACCCCGGTATTATTAACGATGTGCTAACCCATTATTTTGCCAGCCCCGGTCAATTTGATTATGTAAGCAATTTACACCCGGCAACATTTCCGGACGGTAACGATGTAGAAATAATGAGCATGGCCTGTCTTGAAAAAACATGGCGGGAAGCAGGCCGGCTACTGGAACTGGAACATACCACACCTTACATCTGGGAAAATCCCAAAAAGTTCAGCATCGGCAATCTCGTTTGCCGCAAGGGCGATGATCTGTCCATGTCGCACCGGTTTACAATAGACTATGAAGCTGACTATCAATTTATCAAAGCGGTATTTGAGGAATTGTATCCAGTAAACTCAACTTTTTCTTGTGAGGACATTTTAAACCTGCTGGCCGAAAAACCCGGCATCTATCATATCAATGCGCAATATGCCGGTGTAAACTGGTACCGTAATCACCTGAATGAATTGACGACGATATTGCCTGAACAAACCAAACTAACCATTCACTAACTAACTTTTAACTAAAGCAAATGCAAACTGCAACCATGCCTGTTACCCGGCTTGAGGTAACCGCTCTGAAAGTGAGGGAGCATATTATAAAAATGTCAACAAACGGCGGCTGTTTTGTTGGCGCATCGCTATCCGCAGCCGATCTTATCGTTTATCTGTATTCTGAATTCCTTAACATCCATAAACATAACCTGGATGACCCTAACCGCGACTACCTGTTTTTATCAAAAGGCCATGATGTACCCGCATTATACGGCACGTTTGCCGAGCTGGGCCTGTTGGATCCGGATCGCCTTAAAAATCATCTATCGCTGGATGACAATATCTACTGGCACCCAAATACCAACATCCCGGGTATTGAATTTCACTCGGGGTCGTTGGGGCATTTGCCATCGGTAGCAATTGGCGTTGCAATAGACATCAAGATAAAAGGCGGCACCAACAAAGTAGTTTGTATTATGGGCGATGGCGAGTTAAATGAAGGCACCTGCTGGGAAGCTGCATTGGTAGCAAATGCTTATAAATTAGATAACCTGATCTTCGTGATTGACCGAAACCAGTTCCAGGCCAACATGGCTACCGAGGACCTGATCCCGCTGGAGCCGTTACACGATAAATTTACAGCTTTTGGTGCGGCAGTGAAACGGATAAACGGCCACGATTTTGAGGCGCTGCACGAAGCGTTCTCGGCCTACCCCTTTCAACCAGGCAAACTTAATGTTGTAATTGCCGATACCATCCGCGGTAAAGGCCTGCCAAGTATTGAACGCCGGGCCGACAGGTGGTTCTGCAATTTCAACACTGCCGAAGTGGACGACCTGCTTAAGGAACTGCACGGCGAACACTTAACGCAACTGATATCAGAAACATTAATGGTAAGGTAAAAATGACCTACGAAGAATTATTAACAGAGATAGCTTTATCAGACGATCGCTTTATAGTAATGACAGCCGAGAACCGCGCGCTGGTAAGAAATATTCCGTCTAAATTGGGAAGCCGGTTTATTGATACCGGCATTACCGAGCAAACAATGATAGGCGCAGCCGCGGGGCTTGCCCTGCGCGGCCGGATCCCGGTGGTGCATGCGCTGGCCTCATTTTTATCTATGCGGGCATTTGAGTTTATCCGTACAGACGCAGGCATCCCCAACCTGCCGGTTAAGCTGAGCAGCTTTATCCCGGGCTTTTTATCGGACGGGAACGGACCAACCCACCAGGCACTTGAGGACATTGCACTGATGCGGGGAATCCCTAACATGACAGTTTTTGCCCCTGCAGACGAAGATGACCTGGTGAAAATGCTGCCACAGATCTGGAGTCACCCCAATCCAGCGTATGTCCGCATCAATACCCGCAAAACTAATTATATCCATACTCCTTTTGAATTGGGTAAGGCCGAAATAATTTCAACGGGGCATGACATTACCTTGTTAACCTACGGGTTGCTGTTTGAGCAGGCGCTTTTAGCTGTTGACATCCTAAAAAAAGAAGGACTGTCCGTTGGCCTGGTGAATTTGCGCAGCCTGAAACCGATAGATGAACGGACGATACTTGATGTTACCCGCAACAGCCGTTTAACAGTTACACTGGAAGATCATTTTTTAACCGGTGGCCTATACAGCATAGTAGCAGAGGTGTTACTGAAACACAGTCTTACCGCCAATATTTTGCCCTTTGCTCTAAACGAAAGATGGTTTAAGCCTGCCTTACTTCCCAACGTCCTGGAACATGAAGGGTTTACCGGTAAACAGATAGCCGAAAGGATACTGGGATACAAAACATTTCACCGGCAGCCAGAAACAACAATGCAGCAATTTGCTGAATAAAAAAGAACGACACACCATGCCGAACACTATAAAATTCAACCCCGATTATCCCGAAATATCCAAATCAAACGATTGGTATGAGCGCGCGCTCAAAGTGCAGAAACCGGTTACACAAACTCTGGCAAAGGGCCCGGGCCAGTTTACCAACGGCATTGCCCCTAAATACTTACAAAGGGGGCAAGGCTCGCACGTTTGGGACGTTGACGGGAATGAATATATTGATTTTAACGCTGCAATAGGCCCCGTATCTTTAGGATATGCCTATCCTGCTGTTGATGAAGCCATAAAAAAACAATTAGCTGACGGGATCACCTTCTCGTTAATGCACCCATTGGAGGTTGAACTTTCCGAATTGATTCAACAGGTTATTCCCAACGCCGAAGCGGTAAAAATATCCAAAACAGGAGCCGACGTTTGCTCGGCAGCCATCAGGGTTGCCCGTGCATTTACAGGCCGCGACAAAGTGTTTTGCTGTGGTTACCACGGCTGGCACGACTGGTATATCGGCATTACCAGCAGGAACGCCGGCATCCCGGAAGCCATCCAGAACATGACCTATACCTTTCAGTATAATGATATTGATGCTATAAAAGCTGCACTTGATGAAAGCGTTGCTGCGCTGATACTGGAGCCATTTATTTTTGAAGCGCCCAAACCCGGCTTTTTAAATGAGCTTGCCGAAGTATGCAAAGCCAACGGCACGCTGCTGATTTTTGATGAGATGTGGACCGGGTTCAGGATAGCCATAGGCGGTGCGCAAGAATATTTTGGTGTTAAGGCCGATCTTGCTGTTTACTCAAAGGCCTGTGCCAACGGCATGCCTATTGCTTTGCTAACCGGCCGGGCCGATGTGATGGAACTGTTTAATTCGGACGTATTCAGTTACACCACGTTTGGCGGCGAGGCACTATCAATGGCCGCCTGTATTGCAACCATCAATGAGCTTCGCGATAAGGATGTACCCCGATACCTTGATGAAAAAGGTGCTTTGATAAAGGATGGCTATAATCGCATAGCTATTGAAACTGGCATGGACATTTACACCCGTTGTATTGGCTACAACTGCCGTTCAATGGTAACCTTTACGCCCGAAGCAGGCAACGGCTTGGAGGTTAAAACACTAATGCAGCAGGAAATGATAAAACGCGGTGTTTTGTGGGCCGGGTTTCACAACATGTGTTACAGCCATAGCGATGAAGATATAGTCTATATCCTTTCGGCTTACCGGGATGTGATGCCAATTATGAAAGCAGCGATACGTAGCGGCAACGTTAAACAATATTTAAAAGGCGGGGTGCTGGAAGCTGTTTTTAGAAAAATAGATAATTACAATATTAAGCCTAAGATAGTATAGTTAAAACCTATGAAGCTATTTTCACTTGAAAATAAAACGGCAATTGTTACGGGAGCCCTGGGCCTGTTGGGAAAAAAACATTGTGAAGCGCTGGCCCGTGCCGGCGCAAATGTGGTAGTTGCCGACCTGGATGAGAGCGGCGCAGAAAGTTTTGCCGAAATCCTTGGCGAAAAACATGGTGGCTTAAGAATTGACGTAACCAGCGAAAGATCATTAAAAATAGCGCGCGATAAAATAGTAACAAGGTACGGATCAATAGACATATTGGTAAACAATGCCGCTATAAATGATATGTTCGAAAACCCGGGGATGGCAAAAGAGCTTTCGGCTTTTGAAAATTACCCGCTTGATGCCTTTAAGAAATCGCTTGATGTAAACATTACCGGCGTTTTCCTGGCCTCGCAGGTTTTTGGAACGGTAATGGCCGGGCAGGAAAGCGGCAGCATCATCAACATCGCCTCAACCTATGGCCTGGTGGGGCCTGATCAATCTATTTATCGCAATGAGTGCGGCGAACAAACTTTCTATAAGTCGCCGGTTTACCCGGTTACCAAAGGCGCCGTAGTAAATTTTACCCGGTTTTTAGCGGCCTATTGGGGCAATAAAGGCATAAGGGTAAACACCCTTTCACCGGGTGGGGTTGAGAATGGCCAGAACGAATTTTTTATCCAAAATTATTCTGCCAAAACTTTATTGGGGCGCATGGCAGGCCCTGCCGACTACCAGGGTGCGCTGGTTTTTTTAGCCAGTGATGCATCAGCCTATATGACGGGCGCAAACCTTATTGTTGACGGCGGCTGGACAGCTATTTAAACTCAAAGCGAAATGAATATGTTAAACGAAAACCCTCCACGAATCAGCATCGTGTATTAAACCTGCTACCCTGGTTAAGGCATTCATAACATGACACTATTACAAACCACAACAACCATACTCATCTGCTGGATAATATTCATCATAGCGTGGGAACGGATTTCGCCCTACCGAAAAGGCTTACCGTTTTTTAGGGATGGTTTTTGGGTGGACCTGGTTTGGTATACCATTATCCAGAGCTACGTACTAAAAATTGTGATATTTGATTACATCATTTATCCCATTCAGCATCATATCTCCTGGCATGGATTTCAATTCTTTAAAGAATGGTCAGTAACTGAGCAGGTGCTGTTTTTCCTGGTAACGCACGATCTGTATATTTATCTTTTTCATCGTTTGCAGCATGCCAGCAAAATACTCTGGCGCACGCATGAGGCCCATCATTCAGGTAAAGAGGTTGATTTTTTAGCAGGGTCACGTTCACACGCTTTTGAAATCATCATAAACCAAACTATAGAATTTGCCCCTATTATTATTCTTGGTGCTGATCCGGCCGTGATTCCTATCAAGGCCATGCTGGATGCCATGTTCGGCATGTTTATACACGCCAACGTCAACATAAAATTGGGAAAAATAAAATACATTTTTAACTCGCCCGAACTCCATCTATGGCACCATGCCAATTATCGCGAGGTATTTCACGCTAACTTTTCAACCAAATTTGCTCTTTGGGACCACCTTTTCGGCACCTTGTACGATCCCGGTTTTAAGCCAGGTAACGCGCCTGAGAATTGGGGCTTATACTATGATTATCCAAAAGACTATTTTTTTCAGCACGCTTTTTCGGTAAAGCGCTTTGATGAACAACGGCTGTTGAAATATAAATGGTTCAGGCATTATTATGAGCTGAGGCTGAACGTTGTCCAACGCCTAAAAAGGCTTTTTAAATTAAATAAAAGTGGGGGCGTGTTGAACACACGAACGAAAAATAACCAGCCTGCTGAATTAACAAATACCAATACAGGTAAAAACCTGGTATCATATAACAAATAAATCAAATGCTATTGCCCTGGATCTATTTACTATTAGCAGCAACCTGCGAAACCGCCTGGACATTTTGTTTAAAGTTCATGAAATTCAGCGACCTTAAGACATTGCGCTTTATTAATTTTTACCGGTGGGATGGTGGCTTGCCGGTATTACTTCCTTTTATGGGTTATATTATATTCGGCATAGCCAATATCTACCTGTTTTCCATGGCTATAAAACAGATCCAGACGGCCACTGCCTTTGCGGTATGGACCGCCATTACTTTGATCTTTATAAAAATCGCAGAACTGGCTTTCTTCAATCAGCGCACCTCATGGGCAGAGGTCTTTTTCATGATGCTGATAATGGCCGGAATTATTGGTTTAAAGATCTTTGCCGTGCAGCCTGAATAAAAAGATTTGCGAAGTACGCCATACTTCGCAAATCTTTTCATGCCGGGGCTACTAATTATGATTACTGTAATGCCAGTTCACTTTATCGCCCGGCTTTTTAACAAACTTTTTCAATACCTGCTGGTGAAGCGCCTCCGGTTGCGTTACACCATCAACCTCAAGCGTCTCGTTGCTGATGTTGATATCAAAATTGTCCTTATCCTTAATTACGCCGGCTTTAATAAGCTCATCTGTGATTTTCGTGAATGAGGCTGGCTTTATCGGCGGCAGAGGAGCAACAGGGGGCGTCGGAGGAAGGGCATTAAGCGCGCCAACAGGAGCTGGCCTTGCCGGGCTTGCTGGTGGGGCGGGGGGTACAGGCATGTCGTTTTCGCTCCGTTCAGCCATTTCATGTGCGGGTGGGGCAGGTGGTGCCGGCGGCGTCATAGCTGTAACAGCGGCAGCACGTTCATGGGCAGCCGGTGGTGCAGGGGGGGCGGGGGCTACAGCAGCAACTGCCCTGAATTCCTTTAACAGCCCGTTTATTTTATCTTTATTTTCAACTAAGGATGCTGCCTGCCTGTTAACATACAGAGACGTCGGTTTTCCTTGTTCCGTAAAAATCTGGTACAGGATGCCTTTTCTTTTGAAAAGGTAAACCGCCTGCGTTTTTCCGTTCCTGCTGTCTACCGTTCTTAGGGTAGTACCGTCCTCATAATCAGCCGGGTTATAGAGCCTGCCCTTGAGAGATACGGTTGTATCAATTTGAGATATTGCTGTGTTTTGATAATTAATCCGGCTGTTAACAACGGTTGTTCTTTTAACCGGATTTACTTCGATCTTATTTTTTGCCGAAAAGGCTACCGTGAGCAGCCCGGCTGTTACCATGCCTATGGTAAGCACTGTTTTTTCCATGATGTTTAATGATTGATTGTGATTATTTACCATCCTTTTAACCCTGTTCAGCAACTTGCTTTTGTCGCGCGCCAAAGCCATGCTTAAACCGGGTGCCGCCAGTTGGTACTCCTGGCAGCTTAAAAGCGCCTGTATATAGCCGGATTTACTGCCGGCTTGTTTCAGCGCTATATCATCGCAGCAGTTTTCGCGCTCGGCTTTAATAAGCTGCGAGATCCACATAACTGCGGGGTTAAAAAAGAATATGATCTCCAAAAGGCTCTGCAACAGGTTTACCAGGTAATCCCTGCGCCGGATGTGTGCAAGTTCATGCACCAATATTGCCTCCACTTCATCTGTGCTCAAAGCATTGATAAAGCCTACGGGGATAAGGATAAGCGGCTTTAAATGCCCTATTACCATTGGCGTTTTTGCCAGCCCTGATTCTAGCATCCGGATTACCTGCCGTATTTTAAGAGAAGCCGACAGCTGCTGCAGCCTGTTTTCCCAGTAGCTGCTTACCGCATTAATTTTGCTGTGCTTAAGGCAATACACCTCGCGGATGCCTACCGCCAGTTTAACACTTTTGGCACAAATAATTAAAAACCATATTAAAACAATGGTACTGCAATTGGCATTTAAGTACCCAGTAAGCAGGTTGGCTACATTTTGCTTATCTATAATGCTAACAGCTGCAGTTACTTGTAAATTACCGGGCATATTAAACATAGTATTACCACCATTATAAACCGCATTACCCCTTTGCAGGGGCTGCAACTGTTGTAGAAAAGTAAATAGCATGGCACCGGTAAACAAAAAAAGCGCTGCAATAAGCAGGTTGTAGCGCAATGCCGAAGTGAGCTTTTTGGTAAAAACAATGATGAGGCCACCGGCTACGGCAAGTACAAGCCCCTGCCACAACGATTGAATTAGCGTGTTGCCCAGCGCTTTTACCAGGTGATCGCTTAATAAACTGCTTGTTATAGTTTCCATAGTGGTTAAATTAAAACCCCGGGTTATTGATCTTTATCTAATTTATTCAGCAATTCTTTTATTGCTTTTATATCCTCTTTCGAGGCCTGGTTATTTCCCAGTAACTGCATTACCAGGCTGCCGGCAGATCCCCTGTACATGGTATCTACAAATTTGTTCAGCAGGTGGCTTTTTGTCTTTTGTTCTTCCTCTGCTACGTGATAAATGTGTTTCATCTGGCTTTCATCACGTTTCAATATTTCTTTCTCCGCCATAATCTGCATCAGCTTGAGGGTGGAAGTGTAGTTAACATCTTTTTGCTCATTAAGCCGGTCGTTCACAAATCTTACTGTTGAGGGGCCGTGTTCCCAAAGCACCTGCAATATCTCCAGCTCCGATTTTGTAGGATCGAATTTGCGCCCGTTTTTATCTTTTTCGGAATTCATTATACAAACCTAGGAATATTTTCGTACGAAACAATAGGCATCTTAATATTTTTTAAAAAAATTTTGGCTTTGGAGAATGGGATCGTTAACCTGTGTTTATCGATTGTTTTTAGACGTTTAACTAAAGAGTTCCAGACCGTGGGTCATCTTGTACTCCTTAAGATACAAAAGTCAAACACTTTTATGGTTGATTCACATTGTGCGGCAGATGCGGATCATTTTTTAAAAAAAGCCAGTATTTTTAGGGTGCCCTTTAGCAAAGCTACCGTAATTAAACCGGCAACCAGCCCTATCATGAGCTCCCTGACCGTTGATGGCAAGCCCGGCAATAAATGATGTAAATATTCGATGTTATGAGCGAAAATACCACCCGAAACCAGGATCAAAGCGATTGTTCCAACAACGCTTAATAGCTTAATAATAACCGGCAATGATTTAACCAGTAAAACACCCACTGCTGAAAAGAAGCCTTTGTTGTTTGAGCGCTTAATCAAATGGTAGCCGGCATCGTCCATCCTTACAATCAATGCAACGATGCCATAAACGCCTATTGTTGCCAGGACAGCAACAACCGAAACGGTTATTCCCTGTATCAGCAGACTCTTCCCTGTTACGGACCCCAGCGCAATAATTACGATCTCTATTGACAGAATGAAGTCGGTTGTTATAGCCGATCTGATTTTTGTTTTTTCGGCACCCGTGTCGTTTTGTTCGCTTTCGTTAATTACCGGGTGTACAGCTTTTGAACGATGAAAAAGGTATTCAATTATTTTTTCAACTCCCTCATAAGCCAGATAGAAGCCTCCTAGTACCAGGGCGATTTTAACGGCCAAAGGGAAAAATACGCTTAATAATAAAGCGACAGGAACAATAATGAGCTTATTAAGTAATGAGCCTTTTGTAATGGCCCACAAGACAGGCAATTCACGCGATGATAAAAAACCGGTAGCTTTTTCTGCGTTCACCGCTAAATCGTCGCCCAAGATACCTGTAGTCTTACCCGCCGCAACTTTTGTTGTCACCGCGACATCGTCCATCAAAGCGCTGATATCGTCTAAAATCGCAAAAAAACCTGATGCCATGTTTATTTTTATTGCAGGCTGTAAAATATAAATTAAACCTGGTTTTGTGCTATAATTTATGCAATCTGGTAACTTTTGAGCCTAATAAAGAAAAACCCCGCAGCATAAATGCTGCAGGGTCGTTCAGTTATATAGTTTAGTTTATTATTTGTTCCTCCATTCGTTAATAGCAACCTGGGGGGTTAGGGCAGTATTTGTTTTTTCGGTAACC
The DNA here is from genome assembly GCF_002257585.1 of Mucilaginibacter xinganensis. Classification (NCBI taxonomy): domain Bacteria; kingdom Pseudomonadati; phylum Bacteroidota; class Sphingobacteriia; order Sphingobacteriales; family Sphingobacteriaceae; genus Mucilaginibacter; species Mucilaginibacter xinganensis. The sequence goes on from NZ_CP022743.1 coordinate 178,338, forward strand.
AGGGCATTAGCAAGTTTAAATGAAACAGTCTTTTCAATATTTGCTGATGATGTGCCTATCTTAACCTTATACTCTCCGGCATCGGCTATCCACGCCGATTTAGCGGTATAAAATGAAGCCAGGTCTCCTGCATTTAAAGTAAACACCATAAACTGTGACTGTCCCGGAGCCAATAATGCCGTCTTGGCAAATGCCTTTAACTCCTGCTCGGGCTTATCAATGTTTTTATGCGGAGCGCTCAGGTAAAGCTGTACCACCTCTTTACCGGCAACATCGCCGGTGTTGGTTACCGTTACCTTTACTGATATTTTTCCTTTAAAATCAGCCGAACTAACAGCAACGTCGCTCAGTTTAAATTTGGTGTAGGATAAGCCGTAACCAAATTCATAGGCAGGTTTAATTTTATAGGAGTCGAAATAGCGATAGCCAACGTAGATGCCTTCATCATAAGTAACCTGCTCCGGCTTTTTCTCCGGTGTACCCGGAAAGTTTTTAGCCGTTGGTTCATCTTTATAATCCATAGCAAAAGTTGTTGCCAGCCTGCCTGACGGATTAACTTTACCGCTCAACAGATCGGCAATGGCGTTACCACCTTCAAGGCCGGGCTGCCAGGCCAGTAAAATGCCGTCAACACTATCGCGCCAGCTGGCCACTTCAATAACACCGCCAATGTTTAACACAACCACAACCTTTTTGCCTTTATCGTGAAAAGCTTTGCTTATGGCGGCTATCATCGCCTTTTCGCCCGCAGTCAGGTAATAATCATCTTCCACCTTGCGGTCGGCTCCTTCGCCGGCATTCCTGCCAATAGTGATAATGGCTTCATCAGCACCATCTGCTTCCTTTGCAAGCAACCCATTCACATCCATTTCAGGAATTGGAGGCGGCAACATAAAAAAGTTGCGTGGCTTTGGTTGTTTTGCTTTGGCGTCGGCAATATAATCGGTATACGTTTTTGCCAGCTCTTCCTGTACCTTAAAACCGGCATTGCTTAATCCCTGTACCAGAGGCACAGTATAGGCTTTGTTTACGTCGCCGCTTCCTGACCCGCCCGCTATTAATTTGTACGAGGTATTACCAAATACAGCAACCCTCTTGTTTATTGCAAGCGGTAATACATTGTCATCATTTTTCAGCAATACCATGCCTTCTGCAGCTGCCATACGGGCCACTTTTGCATGCGCCGCCAGGTCGGGCTTATCAGAATATTTATAGCCTTTAAATGTTGGTGATTTTAAAATGATCTTTAACATCCGCTCCACATTGGCATCCAGTTGTGCCATGCTCAGCTTGCCGCTTTTTACAGCAGCAACAATTGCGTCTGACTGATCAGGATTACCCGGCATCAGTAAATCATTTCCGGCATTCATCTGGGCTACGGCATCTTTACCGCCAAACCAATCTGTCATCACAAAGCCTTTAAAGCCCCATTCGTTCTTCAGAATAGTGGTCAAGAGGTCGCGGCGCTCAGAGGTATAAGTACCGTTCAGTTTATTGTATGATGACATAACCGTCCATGGCTGCGAAGCTTTAACGGCCAGCTCAAAGCCACGCAAATAGATCTCGCGCATAGCCCGTTCGCTCACAATGGCGTTGATACTGTTGCGCTGGGTTTCCTGGTTATTGGCTGCATAATGTTTAATTGATGTGCCTACGCCATTGCTCTGGATGCCTCTTACTATAGCGGCTGTCATGCTGCCTGCTACCAGCGGATCTTCAGAATAATATTCAAAATTACGGCCACCCAGCGGATTGCGGTGAATGTTTAATGCTGGTGCAAGTAATATATCAACACCATACTCGCGCACTTCGTTGCCAAAAGCCACGCCAACTTTTTTAACCATCGCCGTATCCCACGTTGATGCCAATAAGGTTGCAACAGGAAATGCCGTAGCATAGTAAGTACTGGAGTCATTCGGGCGCTTAGGTTCAATCCTTAACCCCGCGGGGCCGTCAGAAACAGTGATAGACGGGATGCCAAGTCGGGCAATTGCATGCGTTCTGCCTGCCGCACCCGGAACTTTTTCAGGGATATTATAAGCATCAGGATCTGAAGGGGGCAATTTAAACCCGCCGATGTCAATAGCCTTTGGTTTTTCACCTTTAACAGGCGGCGGCATACCCGGCATTTTAAAGCCCATACCCACTACCAGTTTTGATTTTTCTTGCAGGGTCATGGCATTTATTACTTGTTTAAGGGTGCTTTTACCTAATTGCGGAAGGGCTTTTTTTGCGCTTTGCTGTGCCCCCGCCGTTAATTGAAACAGGCTGAACAATGCAAGCAGCGGAACTGCTTTGTAATTTATCTTCATCATATTTAATTGGTTTAACACTGGTTATGCAGCGCACAATTACATTGTGTCACTAATACACAATGGTAAATATTATTATTGATATTAACAACATTAACAGACCGATATATTAAAAATACAGACAGAGAGGTAATTTTATACTATGTAAAGGCATTGTTCAGTGAACGCTCCTGCAATCCTTGTGTAATACTTACGGCATTTGTTTTACCATAAAATATAATTGCGGTATTTTAGCTTTTCAAAATACGCGTTTAGCATACATGGCTTACACATCAACCTACAAGGCGGCAATAGCCGCGGCCCCGGCTATTGAAGAGCATTTTATAAAGCTTTTGGCAACTGCCCTTGCACAGGGAGGAGAAGACCTGGCGCCCGAGCCTTCTGCACGCGTGATTGAAGCTATAATTGATGTAGCCTTTTGGGCAAGCCTGCGCCGCGAGGAAGGGCGATCGCCAAAGGTTTCGCTTACTTACCTGCCGCCTATACTGGCCGGGCAACCCCTTGTTTTTGAGGAAAAGATCTTATTAACGCCGCATGTGTTAACCAAACTGGCGCCTGCCGTTGAACGTTCCGGCATTCATTTGGGAATATGGGACCAGGATGGCGAATTATACGTTTGGGGAACCACCCGGTCTATCCCCGACTGTAGCTTTGTTTTAGAAACCATTGAACCAGGGCTGCTGGTTATAAAGCACCGCCGGATAAAGGGCTTTGGCAAATTCATTAACGTAGCGGTGCTTAAAGGCGATGAAGTTAAAATTATTGATGAGCACAGCAAAAGCCTGCCCGATTGCCCTGCCATGCTTACGTCCCTGCTGGATTATAATTCGCCAACCGGGTGGAACGACTCTGTAAATGTGCTGGTGCAACTGGCTGCTTCTATGCGGCTGCACGGACACGGCGGAACGCTGCTGGTAGTGCCTGATGGCGGCGATGCCTGGCGAGATTCCATAGTGCACCCTATAACGTACCCTATAACCCCTGCATTTGATGAACTTAAAACATTGATGAGCCAAGTGGTAAATGAACATACCATGAACCTTTGGCAGGATGAAGTAAACCGATCAGTAGATAGTGTGGCCGGTTTAACCGCAGTTGATGGTGCCACTATTATTAATGACCAGCTTGAACTGCTTGCCTTCGGCGCAAAAATCGGCATGTCATCAAACGGCCGGCCTGTTGAAGAAACACTGGTTACTGAACCCGTTGTAGGCAGCATGGCCGCAACCATTCATCCCTCACAAATGGGCGGCACAAGGCACCTGTCAGCAGCGCAGTTTGTTTTTGATCAGCGCGACGCCATAGCGCTGGTGTCCTCGCAGGATGGAAGGTTCACTATATTCTCATGGTCGCCTTGCGAAAACATAGTACACGCGCATTTTGTTGATTCGCTTTTGCTTTAAAAACGAGGCTTATATTGACGCGAACATGGCCTGCGCCCTTTCCCCTAAAACCGGGATCTCTTTTTTCTCGCCCTGAACCGCGCCGATAAATCCGATGATCCAAAGGATAAAGAAACCCAGGTCAACTATCTTCAGTAAATAATACAGTGAAAAAATACCGCCTGAACCTGACAGCCAGATAATCCCTAAAACAAAACTAAGCCCGTACCTGATAACCATATAGGACAAGTGAAAAAGCAACGTTTGCCTGAGCTGATAACTGCCTAAACTTGTTTTGTTATTTTGGTGGAGGGCAAAATAGGCTATCAGCCAGCCTATAATTGTAAAATAACTCACTATCCCCGCGGTTTTTCCATTGTCCTGCGATCCGAAATTGTTTACTGGTTCCATAAGCTTTAAGTTGAGTGATATTTAAATTAAATGTAACCCAATTTATGATAACCTGCTCATTTAATGGCAATAAATTTATTTTATTCGGGTGGTAAACTTCCGGTCAAAAAGAAACCCGCCTTTTTTGGAAGCGGGTTCTAATAAATAGGAAGCAATTATTTCATATCGCTTTTAATTTTGTTTGCCGTTCTTTGACCGGGCAGGTAAACCTGAAGGCCGAAGGAAAGATCAAGATTGCTGCGGAACGATTGATTTCCAAAGCCAGCAAGGCCGTTAAATTTCAGCAATGTTTCCAAACCTATGTTGGGGGTAACAAAGTAGGCAAAACCTGGGCCAACGCTTAATGCAAGGCCATTGGTATTACCGCCGCCATCGCTAATATTGGTGCCGCCAAAACCTACGGTAGCCTCACCAAAGAAACGGCCATGCTTTAATACCGTCATGTCAGATCCGGCGTAATATCTTCCCAAACCACCAAAGCCATAGCTGGTTGCTGTTCTAGAGTCGTTGGCAGTTTCAATAGCCAGGTTAACATACCCGCCCAATGCCAAATTATCTTCAACAAACCAGGCCGCTTTTGGCGTAACATTAAATGTAAATACATGAGGATAATTCAAGCCAAGATTGATATCGGCAAAATTACTGCCCACTAACACATTGCCTTTTTGAATTTGTGCCTCGGCTGAAAACCCGCCGGCTAAAATTGCCAGCAGAAATAATAAAGTAAACTTTTTCATGGTACTGATTTTAAGTAATTATTAAATAAAATAATCCCTAAACAACAGGTGTGCCAACTTATGTCATAAATATTAACCATAAGTTTTAAACGGACACCACTCGTTATAGCGCCCGCTATTGCATTGGGTTAAATATCAGTAACTTATTCTCTTTTTAACTCCCGCCGTGCGCTAATTAAATCTTAAATGCAATGTGGAAAACAAAGTGATTCTCCCTCCTTTTTATTCCGGATAAGCCAGCCGTGTTTAAGAATTGTTTTTTAAAACAGGGCAGTTTATTTTATTTCTGTACAGAACTTTTGGCCAAATAATTGGTTTGTAAAATTCAATCATCGGTTAAATTAAACTACCGGGTTAGCAGTATTTACCGCGTTTTTTATATTTTTAATTTTTTGTTCTATAGATATAGTAATGAACCAGCCAGTAAATTTTTTAAGTAACGATGAACTGTTAGCCGTTTTAGCGTCGTCAAATAGCGCCGTTGCTATCCATGTTTCAGAAGATGCCGTTATACAATATGCAAGTAACCGCATGATTGAAATATGGGGAAAAGATAAAAGCGTTATTGGCAAATCACTTGAAGATGCCTTACCCGAACTAAAAGGGCAGCCGTTTATTGATCTTTTTAAAAAAGTTTGGAACGAAGGTATCACCGTAAGCGGTACTGATGCGGCTGCCGAACTTGAAGTGGGCGGGGAATTGCAAACCTTTTACTTCGATTTTGAATACAGGGCGGTAAAAAACGACACAGGAAACACTTATTGCATTTTGCATACGGCTACTGATGTAACAGAACGGGTTTTAGGTGCTGAAAGGGTTCAAAACTTAACCGAAGAGCTTCGCGCGTCAAACGAAGAATTAATGGCTGCGAATGAAGAGTTAAATGCATCCAATGAAGAATTAAGCGAATCGCAGCAAAGCCTAAGGAAGCTATATGACGACCTTGCCGAAAGCGACCTTCGTTTCCGAAGCATGGTTAAACAGGCGCCGGTTGGTCTTTGTATTATCCGCGCTAACGACTTGTATATACAGGACGTTAATGACAATTATCTTGAGCTGGTTGGCCGAAAACGCAATGAACTGGAAAACAAGACTATTTGGGAAGCCATTCCGGAAGCAGCGCAGTTGTACGCACCTATAATGAACGAAGTTATCAAAAGCGGAGTCCCTTTTATGGCAAAAGAACATGAGTTGATATTGGTAAAGGAAGGAACTCCTGAGCCGGTGTTTGTTGACTTTGTGTACGAACCCATGCTAAACGATGGCAAAGTAACTGCTATAATGGTATTAGCCATTGATGTTTCGGCTAAGGTTATGGCCAGACGGAGCATAGAAGATGTAGAAGAGCGGATCAGGCTGGCTGTTGAAGCCGCTGAAACCGGCACTTTTGACCTGGATATGGTTAACGGAAAAATGCTCACATCTGACAGGTTTAATATCATTTTCGGCTTTGACAGACAGGTTCCATGGGAAATGTATGCTGCGGTTATTCACCCGGATGACCAGGCAGGCCGTAATGCCGCCCACCAGGCCGCGTATGAAAATGGAAAGCTTTTTTATGAGGCCAGGGTAATTCACAATGATGGCACTATTCATTGGATAAGGGTACAGGGAAAGGTCTATTATAAAAATGAAAAGCCGGTAAGAATACTCGGCACCCTGCTGGATATTACAGAGTTTAGGCGACTGCAGCAACAAAAAGACGATTTTATAAGTATTGCCAGCCACGAGCTAAAAACGCCCATCACCAGTTTAAAAGCGTCTCTGCAATTGCTTGAGCGCGTAAAGAACGATCCGTCGTCAGAATTGCTGCCCAAGCTTATTGATCAGTCAAGCAGGAGCATGCATAAAATAAGCGCGTTGGTTGAGGACCTTTTAAATGTAAGCAGGGCGAGTAAAACGGAACTGCGGCTTAACAAAACCACCTTTAACATAAACGAATTATTAAATACCTGTTGTAACCACATCAGGGCAGCCAATAAGCACCACCTGGTTACCCGGGGCGACAGGCAATTGCAGGTGTACGCCGATGAACACGGCATTGACCAGGTTATAGTTAACCTGGTAAACAACGCGGTAAAATATGCGCCGGATTCTATGGAAATTCATTTAACCGTTTCAAAGGAGGGGGATATGGCTAAGATAGCTGTTAAAGATAACGGACCTGGAATTCCTGCTGATAAACTCCCCTTCCTGTTTGACAGGTATTACCGTGCTGAATCTTCCGGATACCAAAACTCGGGGCTTGGCCTGGGCTTATACATTTGTTCGGAGATCATTAAACGACATGGAGGCCAAATAGGGGTTGAAAGTGAATTGGGGCATGGCAGTACTTTTTGGTTCACGCTGCCGCTATAGCCGCCTCACAAAAACTGCTTTCAAAGCTTTTTAATCGTTTGTTATAACCTGAGAAGAGCTCTGGTTAAATACGCCGTCATTATAATCGCTCAGGTACTGGCGGTAATCTGCCTTTATCTTCATTCCATATTTAAAACAGTAACCAAGCAGGGCCTGCTGCCAGTTTGCGTTGCTGCCAAACGCTATCAACTCGTCAATAGTGGCCGACCCATTCATACCACCGCTACGTAGCTGTGCCGAAGCAGTAAGTGCGGCCATATCATCAATCACCTGGTAAATATCCCGATACTGATCACGGATAAGTTTAAATTTTATGGTATCCTTTACCGGCTGCAGTTCCTGCAGCACATAAGGCTCATCATGAAACAGGGTACTGCTTAACAACGATGCCGAAACATTTTGCATCCGGTGCTGTACCGCTATTATCCGCTCAGCTTCTGATGGCCAGGCCGGCTGTGTAGCGGTAACGTACGGTGCTAACGATGATGGCCTTGATTGCTTCATATCTACCAAAAGATATTTGTTCCTGGTGTTGGTGCTCTTTAATAAAAACAAGTATCGTTTTTGCCCTATACTGCCGGTACCCGCCAAACGAAAAACGGCATCCTTTACTTTATAGTTGTAAGGGCTGTCGCTGCTTTGTTCAATCCACTGCTGGATATGCCCCATCAGAGCTAGTCTTAATGGCTTTTTTATTTTAAATTGGCGCTCATCGCTTAATGATAGTACTACCTTGTTCTTCTTTTTATCAGTGCGTTTTTTTAAGATGTCTGTATATTTACTCCCGGCTGCCGAACTCAGGAAATCGCAAACTATCCCTTTTGCTGTCCGTGGGTCAATACTGGTGGCTTTCCCCCTTACAAGTGTTGCGGCATAGGTTTTTATAAATAGCCTCGCCATCTTATCAGCCTTCTCGGGTTCTATATCCAGGGTGTCAAAAGCTATAAAAATACTTGTAACCAATCGTGCGGCTTCCCATAAACAAGGCGCAAGTATGCTTTCGTCAAAGTCGTTAAGGTCAAAGTAAACCAGCTTATTATCGGCCTTATAGCTCCCATAGTTTTCAAGGTGCATGTCGCCGCAGATCCAGGTTAAAGGCGAGTCCGGGAATTTCTTAACCGCTGCAAGATCCTCATAAAATAAATGACAGGTGCCGCGGTAATACCTGAAAGCATTATCGGTCATCGCCTCATATTTCAGCTGCACCATATCGGGCAATAAATGCTGGTTAAATAACTTTAGCCGTTCAGAAATCGTTGACATTTTAGCGTGATTGGATAACAGGAACACAAGGAAGAGCGAATGGTTTTAAAAACTTTATTTCATCCGCTCTTCTGTATATTTTGTTTATAGCTGCTATCAATTGGCCTTTACCGAAACCAGTACACTTGTTCTTCGCTGATGCACATCAGGATTAAGGCCTATCGTCATTAAAAACTTACCTGAATACGATCCTTCTTTGATGGTTGACCGTGTGCCCGGAAATACATTCACCTCGTTTATGGTGTACATTTTATCGGGGTTTAAGCCTTTAAGGCGAATGGGCGCATTGCTGCCTGCACCGTACCGTGGGTTTACCAGGTAATTAAACATAATGGCGGTAGTTTTCTCCGGGTTTACGTACATTATTGCGGCCACATCATTTTCGCGCGGGTCCTGAAGGCGGTACTGGTCGCCATGCCAAATCTCTTCACTAAATTGCTTGTAGGTATTTACAGCACCCTGGCAAAATTCCAGCTCAGCAGGTTTTAACTTGCCTATTACAATATCAAACCCAAGCTTACCCATCATGGCCACATCAACCCTGAATTTTATAGGCTGTTTGCCCCAGTCGGTAACATGGTTTGAGCTGGTTAACGCCGGGTAGAAGTATGAATATTCCCATTGGATAAACACCCTTTCAACCGGCTCGGTATTATCGCTCAGCCAGTACTCGGTAAAATATTTCAGCGCACCATAATCAACACGCCCGCCGCCGCCGGAGCAAAGCATTAAAGGCACGCTGGGGTATTTAGCCCTGATGCGGTCAAGTACGTTGTATAATCCCCTTACATAATCTGTATAAAAGTTTGCCTGGTGTTTTTCGTATGATGAGTAGGCATTAAATATCACGGAGTTACAGTCCCATTTAATGTAGGCCAAGTCGGGGTTTTTGGTAAACAGGTTATCCACTATGCCAAAAACAAAGTCCTGCACTTTTGGGTTGGTCAAATCAAGCACCAGTTGGTTCCGCATGTAAATTTCGGGGCGTTGCGGCTGCTTCACCACCCAATCAGGATGTTTTTCATACAACTCGCTTTTAGGGTTCACCATTTCCGGTTCAATCCAGATCCCGAATTTTACGCCATCGGCCTTTGCCTCTTTTGTTAAAAAAGCGATATCATTAGGCAGTTTGGCTTTATTTGCCTGCCAGTCGCCCAGGCCGGCATGGTCGCCATTACGCGGGTATTTATTACCAAACCAGCCGTCATCCAGCAAAAATAAATCAACACCCAGTTTCTTTGTATCCTTTAATAAACCGGCAAGCTTATCCTCATTAAAATCAAAATAAGTTGATTCCCAGTTATTCAGCAGGGTTAACCTTGGGCCGTTGCCATCAACAATTTTATACTTGCGTGCCCAGCTTTGCAGGTTGCGGCTTGCTTCGCCTTTGCCCTTGCTGGTAAGGGTATAAACAAATTTTGGTGTCTCAAACTCAAGACCTGGCTTAAGTGTATAGTCGGCAGCAAAATTGTTTATCCCGGCAACCAGGCGCAGGTTATTGGCGGGGTCCACTTCAAAATCAATCCGGAAGTTACCGCTCCATTCCAGGTTACCGTACATCACCTCGCCTTCATCTTCGGTAGCTGTTTTGTTGAACGACACCATAAAGGTAGGCGGCTGAAACAGATCGGCCCTGCTGCCCAGCTTGGAGTCGAGGGTCTTCATGCCATGGTTAAGCTGCTCATCTTCGGGGCGCATTTCCTGGGCCCAGTCGCCGTGGTAATGCTTAAGCCAGTAGCTGTTTGCATGGATACACAAATTTGCCGAGGCGTACTTATTTAGTACCACATCATTTTTTTCGTGGTGCTTAATAACGCTCCATTGCTCGGTTACATTCTCATTATAATACGTTTGATAGTTGAGGGTAACTTCAAAATCATAAACCGCATCTTTAAGGGTAATGCTCAGCAGGCTTACGTTATCATCAATTTTTTTTACAATGTGGCTGATGTATCTTAACTCCAGCGATTTGTTGCCGTCGGCATGGGTTACGGCAATAGCGGGCTCAACCAGGTTGCCCGTGCCCGATGTGGTGTATGCGCCGTTATAAGTGCCAATGGTTCCGCCAAAATTAAACGCCTTGGCTGTTGCCGCGTATTCGTTCCTGTCGGTTAGCTTACCGCCAAAATACACCATGTTAAGTGCCTTTTCGGGTGTTACCTGCAATACCAGCGCATTGTCCTTTGTTTCAACGGGGATAATAATGTCCTGTGCTTTTGTAACGGCAGCAGCGACCAGCAGGAACAGCGCAATAGCCCCTGTTAACAAACCTTTTGAGTTTATTTTATTCATGATGTTTTAGCGTTGGGTTTTGGTTTTATTAATTGGTATAAATTACGCCGTCTTTCATCACCAGTTTCACCTGTTTAACCGAATTAATATCCTCGGCAGGGTTACCGGCAACGGCAATAATATCTGCAATATAACCAGATTTTATATTCCCCAGCTCTTTTAATTTAAAAACTGTCGAATTTACACTTGTAGCAGATCTCAACACGTCAATCGGCTTCATGCCATAGTCGGCCATCAGCACCATTTCGCGGGCGTTGTCACCATGCGGAAACACGCCTACATCGCCGCCCATGCACATCGTAACACCGGCCTGCATCGCCTGGGTAAAGGCAATATGCTTTTGCTTAACACTTTCCGGCTCGGCACCGGTGACTTTGTTCCAGCCCATGTAACCGGCAATGGCCTCCGTAGCAGCAAGCGTAGGGCAAAGGGCTATCCCTTTTTCTTTCATCTGCTTAAACAGCTCAGGCGTTCCGCCATCGCCGTGTTCAATGGTGGTTACCCCGGCTGCTATGGCGCGGCGCATTCCCTCAGCAGTACCTGCATGCACGGCAACGGTACGACCGCTGCTTTTGGCCACTTCTACCGCCGTTTTCAATTCGGCCTCGGTAAAGGTGGGTTCGGCAGCACCGTTAATGCCCCAGCGGTAATCCACATAAATTTTAACCACATCAGCCCCATACCCTATCTGCGAACGCACTACATGGGTAATACCGTCTATTCCGTCGGCTTCTTCAGCACCTTTAACAGTAACCATTTCGGTAACCGCACTTTTGGGGCCGTAGCTCCCGGTAGCCACAATTGCCCGGGTAGCAACCAGCATCCGCGGACCGGGAATAACGCCTTTATTAATTGCCGCCTTCAGGCCCACATCATCATAACCAGCCCCTTCGGTGCCCAGATCACGCACGGTGGTAAAGCCTGCCATCAACGTTTCACGGGCATGCACTACGGCTCGGGCGGTACGTTCGGCGCGGCTTTCAAACAGCACCTGCGTGTTCCAGGGGGTTTCGTTATACGGGTGCAGGAATAAGTGCGAATGCCCCTCAATCATCCCCGGCATCAGCGTTTCGCCTTTCAGGTCAATGATCTTTGCTGATGATGGCACCGACATGCTTTTCGGCTCGCCTGCGGCCTCAATGCGGTTATCCCTGACCAGTACCCACCAGCCGGGATGCATTTGCTCGCCGTCAAAAACGCGGTCGGGTTTTAAAAGTGTGTAAATTGGTGCCGGGGATTGCCTTGCAACAGCAGGCGTAAATAAGGTTGCTACAATAAATAAGGCCAGGTTAAATATTTTCATCTGTTTTATAAAAAGATAGAATACCAAGTTATTAAATTTATTTTTAATCTCATGCAACCATTTCGCCGGCGTTTCCATCTTACCTTTAAATGATGCTTTTGGAGCCTAAATATACTATCGACGAACTGATAAAAAAATGCAAAGCCAACGAAAGGAAGGCACAGGAGTTGCTGTATAAACAATTTGCTTCGAAAATGATGGGGGTATGCCTGCGTTATGCTACAGACCGGATGGAAGCCGAAGACATGCTGCAGAATGGCTTTATTAAGGTTTTTCAGAAAATAGAGGACTACCGTGGCGATGGCTCATTTGAAGGATGGATCCGCCGGATAATGGTGCACAGCTCGATAGAATACTACCGGAAATATCATAAAATGGTGCAAATGGTTGATATAGAGGATGCGGCTGCACACACCTCGGTTGATGCCCTTGCAACATCAAAACTGGCAGCCAATGAGCTGATGGCGCTGATACAGCAGCTGGCACCCGGTTACCGCATTGTATTTAACTTGTATGCTATAGAAGGTTACAGCCACCGCGAGATAGCCGAAATGACAGGGATAACGGAAGGCGCTTCAAAATCGCAGCTCTCGAGGGCGCGGTCGGTATTAAAGGAAAAGGTAATAAAAATGGAAGGTAAAAGGTATGAAAATGCAGGATAAAGAATTTGATGATCTGTTCAGGTCAAAGCTGCACGATTTTGAAGCAGCCCCCACCAGCCAGGTTTGGGATGGCGTAGTTGAAGGCATTGATGGCAAACGCAGTAAAAAAACCATGGTACCGTACCTGAGCATAGCCGCCAGCATTATTGTTTTAATCGCGGCAGGCATATTGTTTAACCAGCAAAAGCAAGCTGTTACAACAAAGCCACCCGTTAAGGTTATTGCTAAAACCGGCCAGCCGGCAACCGTTCCGGTAACTGACAGCGCTCCGGCACCGCAGCAGGGCACGGTACAACCGGCAGCTGCACACGGCGTAAGCAATATGGCTGCTGTTAAGCACCCGCAGCAGGCTGTGCAGCCCGTTACAGAAACTACCGACCCTGCAACTGCAGTTCAGCAAAGCCCTGTTGCCCAGCAGCAGCAACCGGTATTGCTGGCAGTGCAGCAAAAGCAGGAAGTAATTAGCCCTGTAGTGCCTGATAACAACACCCCGCTGGTTACCAAACCCGCTGTTGATGAAACACCTGTATTGGCTAACAGGCCGGGCAGCCCTCAATATGCAGTAGCTGAAAAACCCAAACGGAAGGCACACGGCATTGGCGGCTTTTTAAACGCGGTAATTGCAACGGTTGATAAACGAAAAGAAAAAATAATTGAGTTTAAAGATACCGATGATGAGGAAACCAATGTAATGTCAATTAACCTGGGCATACTAAAATCAAAAAGAGAAACAGAAGTAGAAAAATAATAGCTGACGGGTTAATTGCCCGGCGGAACTTCCGTAAGGCTATTAAAATTAACCCAATTCAACAGTAACAACTATATTTACAACACACAACATGAAAAGATTAATTTTTACCGCAATATTAAGCATAACCTTATACGGTGCTTTTGCACAGAACAAACCGGCCGACAGTACCAAAACCGGCAATGACTCCACCAAATCAAAAAGCTTTAAACTTTCTGTAGGGTATGACGACGATAACGACCATCGTTCCCAAAAAGATACTACCCCCAGCAACAGGGCTTATCCTAAGTTCTCTTTTGGCCTTACCTTTTCACGGTTTGACCTGGGCCTGGCTACTTTGGTTGATAACGGCAGCTTTACCCTATCGCCCCAAAATGAATTTTTACGCTACCGCTCATGGAAAACCAGCAACGTTGGGTTCGACCTGGTGCAGATGGGGGTACGGTTTAACCCGAACTTTAAGATCTACCTTTCCGGCGGTTTCGACTGGACGCTGATCCGCCTGCGCGAGGATATTACCATACTGCCCAATCAGCCGGTGTTGACTTACCGCAGGGACAATATAGACTACAGTAAGAACCGCTTTTCATCCAGCTACCTGCGCATCCCGCTGTCGTTTGATTTCCGCACCAACGAAAACTCCGAAGGTAAAAGGGCGCACATTGTATTTGGCCCTGATGCAGGGTTACTTTTAGGCGGTCGGGTTAAACAGATCAGTAAGGAAAATGGCAAGCAAAAATTTGATGACGATTACCATTTTGCAAAAGTACGGTACGGCGGCTTTGTACGCTTTGGCTATGGCGACATGGGCATATTTGCCAAGTATTACTTTAACGATATGTTTGAAAACAGCCCCGCACAAAAAGGCTTAAAGAACCTCTCGTTCGGCTTTACCTTTGGATTTTAACGTTTGATGCCTGTATTTCTTGTAAACCCTGTTATCCCCTTTAACAACATTTACAAGAAATACAGGCATCCTTAAGCAACACAACTTTTTACAACCCTGCAAACAACTACAACCTTTACAACGTATCTTTACGCCAATGGCAGATACACCCTTTTTACAGGCAATTTCGGTGAGCAAGGTTTATCCCGGCGTACAAAGTTCGGGTGTTAAGAAGATCAACTTAAAAATTACACCGGGGCAAATAACCGCTATAATTGGTGAAAGCGGTAGCGGTAAAAGCACTTTATTACGCCTGCTGTACGGTTTGCTTTCGCCCGATAACGGTGAGGTGCTTTTTAAGGGCGCCCGCATTTGGGGACCGGAAGAAAAGCTGATCCCGGGGCATGATGCCATGAAAATGGTTACCCAGCAAACCGATGACCTCAACCTGTTTGCCAAGGTGTGGGACAATGTTGCCATTATGCTGCCCAGCACCGACCTGAAGGCTAAACAGCAAAAAACCGAACAGATGCTGGCCCAGCTAAAAATGACCCGCCTGGCTGATAAAAAGGTATCGGAACTTAGCGGCGGCGAAAAGCAGCGGGTGGCCATTGCCCGGGCGCTTATTACCAGCCCGCAGGTGCTGCTGCTCGACGAGCCCTTTAACCAGGTGGATACTTCTTTTCGCGAAGGCTTGCAGCACGACATCAGGCGCATAGTCAAAGAAACCGGGCTTACGGTAATCATCGTATCGCACGACCCTGCCGAAGTGTTATCCATGGCCGATGAACTGATTGTGCTGAGAGATGGCGAGATCCTGGAATGGGGGCACCCTAAAATGCTTTATCAAAATCCAAAGTTCTTATACACTGCGCAGCTGCTTACCAATTGCACCGTACTTACCAATGCCGAAGCCCGCATCTGCGGCTTAAAAACAAAGTCGGACCATGTGGTGATCTACCCCGAATGGATTGAAACTGCCAAAACCTGGACGCATAACGACTGGGAAGTAAAGCAGGTATTGTTTAAAGGTTGTTACGAGGACCTGATAATGGAAAACAACGGCGTAACCATCCGCGTACTGAACGATCAGTTTGGCAAATACACCGAGGGCACCAAAATTAACCTGAAGCTGAACAAGTGGCTGGAGTATTAATGAAGCCGGCAGTAATCAATTTACAGATTATCATTACCAGCGTTTTTTACAGCAACCTACCTATAGCTAACCGATCATAATAAATCTTTCAGGTGTTTATAGTTACCTTTTACGGTATCTATCACTTCGTCCATGCGGCCGCTAAGAATGAGTTTTGTCATAGAAAGGGTCATGCCTTTTACCTGATCAAACTCCACCTTGGGGGGCATTGCCAGGGCGTTGGGGTCTGTCATTATATTAACCAGCGCAGAGCCCTTATACATAAAAGCTTCCTGAAGGGCCTGTTTTACATGGTCAGGGTCGGTAACTGTAAAACCCTTAATGCCCATAGCCTGGGCTACCATGGCAAAATCAGGGTTCAGCATATCGGTTTGCCAGTCGGGCAGGCCTGCAACTTCCATTTCCAGTTTTACCATCCCTAACGACCGGTTATTAAACACAATAATTTTTACGGGTAATTTATATTGGGTGATGGTTGCCAGGTCGCCAAGCAGCATAGAGAGGCCGCCGTCGCCGCAAAGGGCAATCACCTGCCGGCCGGGGCAGGCCAAAGCGGCACCAATAGCCTGCGGCATAGCATTAGCCATTGAGCCGTGGTTAAATGAGCCCAGCATTTTACGCTTACCGGTAGCCTGGATATAGCGCGATCCCCATACACAGCTCATTCCGGTATCAACGGTAAATATGGCATCTGCGGTGGCAAGGTCGTTAATGGTGCTTGCAACAAATTCCGGGTGAATCAGGTCTTTCTTGCCGGTATCATCAACATAGGTCTGCATTTTTTCCTTAACATCTGCATAAACCTTTAGCTGCGCCTTTAAAAAGCTGTCGTCGGTTTTTTGGGCGATGAGTGGCAGCAGGGCAGCAAGTGTATCTTTTACCGATCCATGCAGCCCCATGTCAACCTTTGCCCGGCGGCCAATGCGTTCGGGTTTAATCTCCACCTGCACTATTTTACAATCGGTGGGCATAAATGGGGTGTACGGAAAGTCCGTACCTAACAGTATCAGCAAATCACTTTCATGCATGCTGTGATAAGCTGCGGGCAAACCCAGCAACCCCGTCATTCCTATCTCGTTCGGGTTATCATACTGGATCTCCATTTTAGCACGGAACGAGTAAGCCACCGGCGCGTTTATTTTACCGGCAAGCTCAACCACCTCGTCATGTGCATCTGCGGCGCCTATCCCGCAAAACATGGTTATTTTATGATGCTTACCAATCAGTTCCGCAAGCTGCTGCAAATCATCTGCCGAAGGCGTAACTACTGCGGTTGACTTAAAAACCTGTGTGGCCGTGGTAATTTCTGCTGCATCCTGTTCAGTTAAATCGCCGGGAAGGCCCACCACGGCTACCCCTTTTTGCTGAATAGCCGCCTGGATGGCCGCCTGCAGCATTCTGGGCAATTGCTTTGGTGTGGTAGCTATCTGGTTGTACAGGCTGCAATCGTCAAAAAGCTTAATGGTGCTGGTTTCCTGGAAGTATTCGGTGCCAAACTCAAAACTTGGTATGGTTGATGCAATGGCAATAACCGGCGCGCCTGAGCGGTTGGCATCATACAAACCGTTAATTAAATGCACATGGCCGGGGCCGCTGCTGCCTGCACAACACGCCAGGCCGTTCAGCTGGGCTTCGGCACCTGCCGCGTATGCGCCTGCTTCTTCATGCCGCACATGGATCCATTGGATACTCCCCTCGCGCCTCACCGCATCATTCACATTATTAAGGCTGTCGCCTGTAACTGCGTATATTCTTTTTATGCCTGCGTTAACCAGCATTTCAACCAGTTGATCGGCCACATTTTTTGCCATGACTAAAGTATTTACAGGGGAACCATTTAGTATGGTAACAGTTTTAAAAATTGTAAATTGCTTTAAATATTATTTTATGGGACGCATTGTAATAGTAGCTTACAAACCCAAACCGGGCAAGGCTGAAGCACTGAAAGAATTAACTAAAACCCACGCAACCCGCCTTAAAAAAGAGGGTTTGGTAACGGACAGGCCAGCTGTAATTATGGAAACAGCCGAAGGCATTATTATTGAAGTATTTGAATGGCTTTCGGCGCAGGCTATTCAGCAGGCCCATGCTAATGCCGCTGTTCACCAGCTATGGGCGGAGTATGCGGCTGTTTGTGATTATGTGCCCTTAAGTAGCTTAACGGAGGCCGGCAACCTGTTTGCCGAGTTTGCAGCTGTGGATTGAACGATACAACCTGCTATAAACGCAAAAAAGGCATACCCTGTTAAAAGCATGCCTCTTTCTAATCATCAATATAATATAGCGAAGCCTGGAACCGGCTGTTTGTTTTGTTTAAAGTAAACCCTTAATTAATTTGATGTAAGTTGTATTATGATATATGATAGATTTTAAGATGACCGAAATGGTTACCTGTAAATGATGGTTAAAATTTGATATGTCCCAAGATAAATTTGCAGCAACCTGCTTTTTAATAGATCCAAGTCTGGCTTTTTCATGATCGTTATTTTTTATTGACAGGTCAAAGGTACCCTGCATCACGAGGCGCATCAATCTCAATAAATCGGTTTTAACAACCAATTTTTCCGGAAGGAGGTTTTTACCGTCAGGCAACGGTCATAACGGGGTATGTTAAACGATAAATTGGGCAGTGTTTACTGTAGCTGTTTAAACCCGGAAGGGTTACTGCCTGCAAAACGTTTAAAGAAACGGCTAAAATGCGAACTGTTATCAAAATTAAGCCGTTCGGCTATTTCTTTAATACTAAGGCCTGATGACGACAGCAGGTACTGCGCCTCCAGGTACATGCGGTTATGGATCACGTGCAATGCGTTTTGCCCGGTTTCGGCTTTCACTATTTCCGTCAGGTATTTTGCTGAGATAAACAGTTCATCGGCATATTCCTGCACTGTTTTAAGGGTTAAAAACTGCTGTTCAACTAATTTTTTAAACTTATAAACCAGCTGGTATTGCTTGCTGAGGTGCCGGGTTGAGTTTAATAAGCAGCTTTCGCAGGCGCGGTTCATTTCGTAAAGCAGGTCGGTTACCAGCAAGCGCAGGATCTGTAAATGAAAAGCACCTTTTTCCCTGCTCTCGGCACTTATTTTTTCATACAGGGCTTTTAAAGAAGCAAATCCTTTTGCCGAAAGGCCATAAATAGGGGGATAATCGGGGTTTACCTCCAACAGGTTATCCAGCACATTTTCCTTTAAAAAGTTACCGGTTAAAAACTCCTTTTTAAAAAGCACCTGGTACAAAACCAAATCATCCGATGCGTCTTCAAATGAGGTAATAAAATCAGGAGAAACCAGGTGAACCGAGTTGCGGTAAACTTCGAACACAAAATGGCCTATAGTTTTTTTACAGCTGCCGTTAAGGCATAAAATTACCGAGTAGTAGTCGGTTTTTACGGGCAGGCCATGTTTTACGCCATGGGCGTTGCCCAATACAGCAAAATCTTCCTGTGTCCAGTCTTCATCAATAATCCCAAAATCAGGGCAACCTGCTCCCGGTGCTGCAAGGAGCGCTTTTAGGGTTGATGAAATGGTTAAAACAGTGTTTTTGTTGCTCATATAAAGGTTTAAATGCAGAATTATTCCTGCTCAACCCAGTTGCCGTCTTCTTTAATAATGCCAATCAGTTCATCAAGTGCATTAGCCGAGCTGATGTTTTTCTTTACGGCTTCCTTGCCGCGGTAAAGGGTAACCTTATCGGTACCCGAGCCTACGTAACCATAATCAGCATCGGCCATTTCACCGGGGCCGTTTACAATACAACCCATAATACCAATCTTTAAGCCTTTAAGGTGGCTGGTGCGGCTGCGGATCATCTGCGTGGTGATCATCAGATCGAACAACGTACGGCCGCAGCTTGGGCACGAAATATATTCTGTTTTGGAGATGCGTGAGCGGGTAGCCTGTAAAATACCAAATGCCGTTGAGGTAATAACTTTGGTATCAATCCCCGGTGCATCAATCCATACGCCATCGCCAAAGCCGTCAACCAGTAAGGCGCCGAGATCGGTAGCCGCGTAAAGCTGAAGCAGTGTGGTCAGTTCCTCTTGTCCGCCGGCCATAGCCCAGGGGCCGCGGTCGTTTTGCCCTTCCTCCGGGTACGTCCTTTTAATTATCACGGGCACCTCCAGCCCCAATTCCTCCATTTTAAAGAAAAATGAGCGCTGCTCTGTCATGCCCTGCAAGGAATCAGTTTCAAGAACAAACACTAACGAGCGGTCAAATGGCAAAGCACCAAAAGTCTCCGAATCAATATCCGCAGGTTTTACCTTCACCAGGTTTAAGGCCGACGAATGGTCTGCATTGTCCAGGTATTCGTTTAACGTAAATAAAGGATGACACATGGTTTTATCGGCCAGCTTTTGCCATGTGTTATAATTGTACAGCTGTTTTAAGTTGCCCGGCAAAGTGAAGGATGGCAGCTCATCAGCAAAATATACAAAATCAACCGATTGCTCGGCCATGTTGTATTTATCCAGCAGTGCCGAATACAGGTAACCGGCATCGCTCAATATAGCAGGATCTTTCAGGTTTTTGTGCGAAAGATCAATCACTACCCGTGGTACCATGTGGCCGCCGATAAAGGCATTTGCCTCGTAAGTATGTCGACGCTTATATTCGTAGGGCGAGAATTGAGAGGGGAGCGCAATTTGACCAAGCTCCATTTCTGCTTTCGGCTTTTCAGTTGCTGACTCCCGCAGTGCATAGCGCTTTACCAATGCGATAGCCACGGGGGCTTCCGCTTCAGGCTCTTCGGTTAAGGATACGCGCACCGTATCGCCAAGTCCGTCTTCCAGCAGGGTGCCTATCCCTACTGCAGATTTGATCCGGCCATCTTCGCCATCACCGGCTTCGGTTACACCAAGGTGCAGCGGATAGTTCATGCCTTCGGCCACCATGGTTTCAACCAGCAAGCGATAGGCTTGCACCATTACCTGCGGGTTGCTTGATTTCATGGAGATCACCAGATTATAGTAATTCAGCGTTTCACAAATGCGGATAAATTCCATTGCACTTTCCACCATTCCCTGCGGCGTGTCGCCATAGCGGCTCATTATCCTGTCGCTCAGTGATCCGTGGTTGGTGCCAATCCGCATTGCGGTACCGTATTCCTTACATATTTTCACCAGCGGCGCAAATTTTTGGTTAATGCGTTCCAGCTCGCCCAGGTATTCGGCATCGGTATAATCAATCTGATCAAATTTCTTTTTATCGGCATAGTTGCCGGGGTTAACACGCACCTTTTCAACAATGCGGGCAGCCACTTCGGCAGCATTGGGGGTAAAATGAATATCGGCCACCAGGGGCACGTTGTAACCACGTGCGCGCAACTGCTTTTTTATCTCGGCCAGGTTTTTAGCCTCTTTAATGCTGGGTGCAGTGATGCGCACATATTCGCAGCCTGCATCAACCATCCTTATTGATTGTTCAACCGTGCCAATGGTATCCATGGTGTCGGTGGTGGTCATACTTTGAATGCGGATAGGGTTATTGCCGCCCATAGGCACATCGCCAATAAAAACCTCACGAGTTACAAAACGCGAGTATTCAGTTAACGAATTACAGTAACGGCCTTTCAGCAATTTAATAGCGGCAGTATCCATGCGGGGATAAAATTAATATAGTACAAAAATACAAATTTGTTGGTTTGTTATACCGGGGGAAGTTGAAAGGTTGTAAAGTAATGGCTTTGCGATAAAGATAAATCGTTCCAAAAAACAAACTAAAACACTCAGCATGTTAATGTGTTTGATAACTTTAAAC
Organism: Mucilaginibacter xinganensis; assembly: GCF_002257585.1. Classification (NCBI taxonomy): domain Bacteria; kingdom Pseudomonadati; phylum Bacteroidota; class Sphingobacteriia; order Sphingobacteriales; family Sphingobacteriaceae; genus Mucilaginibacter; species Mucilaginibacter xinganensis. Next base: position 199,604 of record NZ_CP022743.1, read on the forward strand.
CCATAACCCGTTTTACATGCGCAAATCAACCTGTTTAATGCTGCTTATAATCACTTTTATTGCAGCCTGTAAAAGCAACACCAAACATGGCAACGTTGATTCTGTTGCGGTAGGCTCAATCAACAGTTCTTCGCAAGTGCTCATCAGCCAATTTAAGCCGTTTATACAAGGGGTATGGGTTAAAAGTGATTATATAGAGAAGATCCTGGCTACAAAATCGCCATTGGCTGCGCAGGACCTGGCCTCGGGTTTAACCACCTTTAACATACAAACCGACAGTATTAAGGGCGATAGCGTTAAAGTTGCCGCAGGCTGGAACAACCACGAAGGAAGTGAACTTACGTTGAAATTTCAGCAGGGAAAAACGGAGCAAACCATCCTGCTCGGCGATTTTGACTTAGGTTACAGCATTAAAAATGGCGATACCACGCTGGTATTATATGGTTATGACAAGGATAAAAATGAGCACACCACTACCCGGTATACAAAAGCGTTAAATAAGCAAAATGGGTTAAGCGATGGCATGGATTTTTTAATAAACAGGGGCCTGATTGCCGGAAATTATACACTTAATAATATCCCGGGCAATAGGGGAGCAATCACCTTCACTAATGACGGTAAAGTTACCGGCCTGGCAGATTTTAAAACGTATGCCCTGAATACGGACTTTGTGGCTGGCCCCGAAAACAACCTTGATGAAATTTTATTTAACCTTTACAGTAAAGCGCAAAAATCATTTACTTTTAAGATCAATAAAGACACGCTCAACATATTTGACACCCGTGAAAGCGCCGATTCAATAAACTTAATTGTAGATAAACTGGAATATAAACTAATCAAACAGAAGTAACCAACTGCATTTAGACGCTCATCAAAATGAAAAAAGAGTTAAAAGAAAATAGCTCTAATAAAATTTAAGGACGCCCCTTTACTTGTAATTCCAGGGGCGTATTATTCTTTCTTATAGTCTTTTTGTACGATCAAAAAGCTGGCGCGCTCTGTTTTGTGGAAGGGGACGTCCCAGTTACCCTGATAGGTGATCTTTGCGGGTAGTAATTCGCCGTTAACCTTATTCAGCTCGATATTCATCTGCACATCAAAGCTGAACAGCATATTGTGGTATTTTAAATCCACGTACCGGCCAAGGATCTGGAAGGTGCGCATATCAAAAATGGTGGTTAGTTCTTTTATCACCACGTCATTATCAGCAATGCTGGGTTTCCTTACCACGCGGAAGCGATAAACAGGAATAGAATCAAGGTATTTACCGCGCGCAAACTGGTAAAAATAGTAGCCCTTCATATCCTTCCCAAAGATCTCTGTCTTACTGCTGATAAATGGCAGGCCGGTTACTTTGTGGCCGGGCGCAAAAATCAGCGTCTTCAATTTGCTTTTGTATGACGCATTTTTACCTGCTTCCCCCTGCGTCATAGGCCCGGGCACAAAGTTCGATTTATAGGCATTGGTAAAAATATAATCAAACATTTCAACCGTGTAAAGCTGCGGCTTGCCATTACTTTTATAAAGTGAGCCACTGTCACTTTTAGCCAGGTACGCTGCTTTGGGCTTGCCATCAATGTAGCTGTGTTTTATTTTACGGTAGCTTTTACCGTCTATCTTATTTTTGCTGTTAAAGGTGTAAATGCGGTTCTCGGCAGTAAAGCCGTAATGCTTCATGTTCTGAAACGCCTGGTAAAAGCCGGTATCGGCCAGCACGGCATCAATGAAATCCTGTGCATTTAATCTGTGCGAATGGATATTTATTGCAGAATCAATAACAATAGTGCGGATTGAATCAGGATTGAAACGTTTGATCTGCTGGGCGCGTGAGCCGAAAACGAAAAGGAGAAAGCAGAAAACGATGAGTAGTTTTTTCATTCTTGTCATCGCAGGGGCTCCAATAGAGAACCCTGCGTAATGTTTGTGGTTTACTTAATCTTTTTCATTTGTTCAAATGGCCGCATTATCCTTAGACAGCTAATCCAGCGCAGGGCTCTCTGCGAGAGACCCTGCGGAAACGTAAGTAAAGCTACTATGATCTGTGAACCTTTCCCTAATTCCCCAGCTGTTTAACCGCTAAATATGCCATTAACCCTGTTGAGATTTTAAATGCATCTTCTTCCACATCAAAGGTTGGCGTATGCACGGAGGAGGTGATCCCACGGCTTTCGTTACGGGTACCTAAGCGGTAAAAGCAGGAATCCGCTACTTGTGAGTAGTAGGCAAAGTCTTCTGCCGCCATCCAGATGTCAAGGTCGAGCACGTTTTCCTTTCCCAGGTAATCTTCGGCATGTCCGCGGGTGGCTATTGTCAGTTTTTCTTCATTTATAAGGAAAGGATACCCGCGCATGATGTTAAACTCGCAGGTGCCGCCCATACTTTCAGCTATTCCTTCGGCCATTTTCTTCATCTTGATATGGGCATCATTACGCCAATTCTCATCCATCGTGCGGAATGTGCCTTCCAGGTAAACCTCATTGGGAATCACGTTGGTGGCCCCATTTGCTATTACTTTGCCGAAAGAAAGCACGGATGGGCTTTTAGGGTCGGCAAAACGGCTGATGATAGTTTGCAATGCGGTTAAGATATGCGCCGTAATAATCACCGGGTCTATGTTTTGCTGCGGCTGCGCACCGTGGCCTCCTTTTCCCCTTACGGTAACATAAAGCTCGTCGGTTGATGCCATATACTTACCGGCCCTAAATCCCACCTTACCGGCCTCAATTAAAGGCATTACGTGCTGCCCCAAAACAGCCTGTGGCTTAGGATTTTCCAGCACGCCCTCTTTGATCATTAAACTGGCCCCACCGGGTAATTTCTCTTCTGCCGGCTGAAAAATAAGCTTTACGGTACCGCCAAACTGGCTCTTAAGGTCAGTCAGGATCCTGGCCGTTCCCAGCAGCGACGAGGTATGCGCGTCGTGCCCACAGGCATGCATCACACCAACGTTTTGCGACTTATAAGGAACATCGTTAGCTTCTGTGATGGGCAGCGCGTCCATATCGGCACGCAAAGCCACCACTTTATCTGATGGTTTATCCCCCTTAATTAAAGCAACCAGCCCGTTATCGGCCATGCGCTGGTATTGCAGGCCTAATGCCTCAAGCCTGCCTGCAACATAAGCGGATGTCTCCACTTCATTAAATGAAAGCTCGGGATGCGCATGCAGGTGCCTGCGCGTAGCTACCGTATCATTAAAAATATCTTTTGACAGTTGCTGAATTTGCTCTTTAATCATCGGAAAGGAGGGGTTTGGGAAGATTAATTTTTTCGGGAATAATAAAAATACTGGTAAACATTGACCGCACTTCAGACACCAGCTTTTGCGCCTCCAGCCGGGTGCGAAAATCGCCGGCCCTCACCTTAAAGTTAGGTTCGGTATAAATGATATAGGTACGCAACTCGGGGTACTCATCATTAAAGCGTGCCTGGGCATCATAGGCGGCCTGCCTGCTGGAACCGAAGAAGATCTGTACACGATAGCCGTTTGCTGTTTGGGGGGCATTCGCACTGCTCCTGCCGCTACCCAGGGTGCTGCGGCGTGCTATCAGGGTATCCAGCAGCGGATCTTTTATAACCTGTACCGTGCCACGGGTTTGAGCCATAGCAATTCCCGGTAAAAGAATGGTTATAAAAAAAATGCAGTCCCTTATTTTACTAAATTTAGTTTTATAATAAGACACTGCATTTTTCATAAATATATAAATTCATCATCGCCTTCTGCGGCGTGATATTTTGCTAATTAAACCTGGCCAACGCCATGGCAATTTTTATACTTTTTACCGCTGCCGCAAGGACAAGGGTCGTTTCTGCCAATCTTCTGTTCAACCCTAACAGGGGTAGCTTTTTGCGGCTCGCCCATATCCATCATCGGTATGCCGTTTGATTCGCTTACCATTTCGGGTTTAGAAGTACGCATTTTCTTCAGATCAAGCTTTGGCTGAGGTTTTGCCTCGCGGATTTCTTCGGCTTCCTGCTGAACCGGGATACCTCCCCTGAAAAGGAAACTTACCAAATCCTTATTTACGCTGGCCAGCATCTGGCGGAACAGTTCAAAAGCCTCGAACTTATAAACCAATAACGGGTCTTTTTGTTCATAAACCGCGTTTTGTACTGATTGTTTCAGCTCATCCATTTCGCGCAGGTGCTCTTTCCATGCATCGTCAATCAGGTACAGGGTCACATTCTTCTCAAACGATTTGAACACTTCCTGCCCGTGGTTAGCGATTGCTTTTTTAAGCGGTACCGAAACCTGGATGCCGTTGATACCGTCGGTAAACGGAACAACAATATTTTCCACGTATTCGCCGCGGGTATCATAAACGTCCTTTAAAACAGGGTAAGCTTGCTGGGCAATAGCTTCCTGCTTGCGTTTGTAAAAATCATTTACTTCCTGGAAGGCTATATCAACCAATCCGTTTATATTTTTTGAAGTAAACTGATCATGCGAAATCTCAACATCTACTGAGAATAAACGGATCATTTCCAGGATAAACCCTTCGTAATTGTTTGATTCTTTATATTCAGTTACCACATCTTCAACCACATCAAAAATGGTGTTGTTGATATCCACTTCCAAACGCTCGCCAAACAGCGCATTTTTACGTTTTGCGTAAATAACGGTACGCTGTGAGTTCATCACATCATCATACTCCAGCAAACGCTTACGGATCCCGAAGTTATTTTCTTCCACTTTTTTCTGCGCACGCTCAATCGAGTTGGAGATCATGGAGTGCTGAATTACTTCGCCTTCTTCAATACCCATCCGCACCATCAGGTTACTGATCCTTTCAGAACCGAATAAACGCATCAGGTTATCCTCAAGAGACACAAAGAACTGTGACGATCCCGGGTCACCCTGCCTGCCGGCACGACCACGCAGCTGGCGGTCAACGCGGCGCGACTCGTGCCGCTCCGTACCTACAATAGCTAAACCACCGGCATCTTTTACGCCCGGGCCTAATTTTATATCCGTACCACGACCAGCCATGTTGGTTGCTATGGTTACAGTACCAGACTGACCTGCTTCGGCCACAATATCGGCTTCTTTCTGGTGCATCTTGGCATTCAGTACGTTATGTTTGATACCGCGCAGCTTAAGCATACGGCTCAAAAGTTCAGAAATCTCAACTGAAGTAGTACCCACCAATACCGGGCGACCGGCTTTTGTTAAAGCCACAATCTCTTCGGCAACCGCATTGTATTTTTCACGTACGGTACGGTAAACCAAATCCTGCCTGTCATCACGGCTGATATTGGTGTTGGTTGGTATTTCAACCACATCCAGCTTATAAATTTCCCAGAACTCACCCGCTTCCGTAACGGCAGTACCCGTCATACCGCAAAGCTTGTGGTACATACGGAAATAGTTTTGCAGGGTAATGGTTGCAAAGGTTTGGGTAGCATCCTCAACCTTAACATTTTCTTTAGCCTCAATAGCCTGGTGCAAACCATCAGAATAACGGCGGCCATCAAGTACACGGCCGGTTTGCTCGTCAACTATCTTAACCTTTCCTTCGTCCAAAATATATTCGGTATCCTTTTCAAACAAGGTATAGGCTTTCAACAACTGGTTAACCGAGTGGATACGTTCAGATTTGATAGAGAAATCGCGCATCAGCTCATCTTTACGGCCAACTTTTTCTTCAGCAGGTAGTTCGGATTTTTCAATTTCAGAGATCTCTGTACCCACGTCAGGCATAACAAAAAAGCCTGCATCTTCACCCGATGCTGTGATCAGCTCAATACCTTTTTCGGCAAGCTCTACCTGGTTGTTTTTTTCATCTATCACAAAAAACAGCTCGGCATCAACCTTATGCATATCCTTGCTTTGATCCTGCATGTAAAAGTTCTCGGTTTTTTGTAAAAGCTGCCTGTTGCCGCCCTCGCTTAAGTATTTAATTAAAGCTTTACTTTTGGGCAGGCCCCTAAACGCACGCAGTAAAGCCAGACCACCTTCGTCAGGTCCGCTTTTACCTTCGGCTATTAATTTTTTAGCTTCATTTAAAACGCCGTTCACATAGTTTTTTTGTGCATTTACCAAACGCTCAATGCGAGGCTTCAGTTCATAAAACTCATGCTCATCTCCCCGTGGGATAGGTCCTGAAATAATCAGCGGTGTACGGGCATCATCAATTAACACGGAGTCAACTTCATCCACCATGGCATAATGCAGCTTTTTCTGTACCAGTTCTTCCGGGCTGCGTGTCATATTGTCACGCAGGTAATCAAAGCCAAACTCGTTATTGGTACCAAATGTTATATCGGCCAGGTAAGCGGTGCGTCTTTCTTCTGAATTGGGTTCGTGCTTATCAATACAATCAACCGATAAACCGTGGAACTCATAAAGCGGCCCCATCCATTCCGAGTCACGACGGGCCAGGTAATCATTCACGGTTACAATGTGAACACCCTGTCCGGCAAGCGCGTTAAGGTATGCAGGCAGCGTAGCTACCAACGTTTTACCTTCACCGGTAGCCATTTCCGAGATCTTACCCTGATGCAGTACAATACCACCTATCAGCTGTACATCATAGTGTACCATGTCCCAGGTAACTTCATTGCCTGCAGCAAGCCAGGTATTATGGTGAATGGCTTTATCGCCTTTTATAATTACGTTTTGTTTACGTGCAGCCAGGTCGCGGTCAAACTGTGTAGCAGTAACTTCAATGGTTTTATTGTTTTTAAACCTAAGGGCTGTTTCTTTAACAACCGCAAAACCTTCAGGAAGAATGCGCATTAAAATTACTTCCAGCTCCTTATTACGGTCTTTCTCAAGCTTATCCAGCTGGGTATAAAGCTCAACCTTTTCGTTTACGTCAAGATTGGGATTTTCTTCAATCCGGTCTTTTATCGCGCCAATCTCACCATCAATAGCGGCAAGCCCTTCAGCAATAGTTTCTTTAAAACCAATGGTTTTTGCCCTTAGCTCATCGTTAGTTAAAGTGCCAAGTTTGGCAAATTCAGCTTTTACCTTTTCAACTATAGGTAAAATGCTTTTTACGTCCCGATCTGATTTGCTTCCGAAAAGCTTACTTATAAAATTTAACATGCTATTTTTTATCTGTTGCAACAAACTCAACAATTGCGCCACAGCAATTTATGAGCCATTATGACAGGCAAAGTTACATTTTTGATTTGGATTACGGGGATTTTAGGACGATTTCTGAGGTCAATAGCGCCGTTTAAGCGCAATAATTACACCGATTGTTATTTAACGATGGCTTATCTGCCAATAAAAAATCCATTAATCTGTTGGTCAAATCAATGGATTATAAATAAGTCAATGGCCCACCGTAACAGGTGTAACCCATCAATCCCTGAAAATTATTTACCTGTCCTGTGCATTCATTATACTGCCCACTATTTTGCCATAAGCCAATACGGGCGCTGCGGCGTACGAGATCTTTTTCTTCCAGTTTACGTAGCGATCATTTATAAAATCATCCCAATTATGCCCGTTAAGTTGCGCACGGCCCAGCGAAATACAGGGCTCGGTGATACGTGTAGTATGCCACCAGCCTGACGGAAATAAGATGGTTTCGCCTTCTTCAACTTTTATTTCTACCGGTGTGGCTTCTTTAAACAGCGGGAATTTTTCATAGTCCGGTTCGTTAAAGTTTACCTGCGAAAATTTTGGATTATCCGCAAAAGGGTACATATACGGCGTTTGATCGGGCGAGTACATGTAAAAGATCTTCGATCCATAGACCTGCGTTATTTGGGTATGCATATATAAAGCATCAACATGCAGGAAAGGAAAGCTACAGCCGTTGCCACCTAAGAATATTTCGTACAGCGTAGTGCCCTTCAGCATTTTGCGCGGCATTAGTTTATGGTTAATCCGATCGATATTGCCATAGATAATTTCGGGTAAAAAATCAGGCATCAATTCAGGGAATACCTTTTCCACATCAAAATTGTAGGGATATGGCGCTTTGTGTTCGGGGGTTGAGGCTAACATCTGGTCGATAAATTCGTCCATTTTATAAGTTACCCCGTTTATGGTTTTAGTAATGTCCGGGTAATTTTTTTTAAAGAACTCCGGCGTGTATTTGCCCATCGCTTTCCAGCCTTTGGCAGCATCGGTAAGCACCACGGGGAGTGATTTGTTAACATATTCGTTAATAAAATCCGCATGCGACAAATTTGTTCGTTTGTCTATTGATCTGATTTCCCTGTAATCAGGCTTTGTTTGCACTTGCTCAGCAACCATACTCATTTAATTTACTGTTCACCAATATTCCCCATTCCGGGTTAGTCCCTTATACGGGGTTACTTTAAAGAGAGTTACTGTAAAACGATCCGTAGCCTAACCCCAACCAACTACTCTTTATCTTCCGGCCCTTCATCGTCTTCGCTGATATCATCTTCATCAAAATCATCAAAAAAACGATCCTCGTCAAACATCAGCTCCTCCAGCTTTTCCTGTTCGGGGGTGCTGGTATCAAAACGGATGGCCCAGTTATCCGGAATATCATAGGTTTTATCAAACCCCCGCACCCAGTCGTTAAAAACCAATCTAAACTCATCAATCTTATCCCGCATCAGGTCCACATAATCCTCTTCATTAATTTCAACCATTGATGCAAACGATATAGCGTTAAACATATCCTGCGTTGCAAGCTTTATCAATACGGCATTTTGCATGCGCAGGGTGTATAAGCCCCCGCCTTCTGCACCGGCTATTTTAGCCTGGATGAGCGCGGCATTACTAAACATTTGTGCAGCAAGATGCTCTTTCATCTCGTCTTCTTTAAGCGCATCGGCTATTACTTCGGTCAGGTCAAATAGCTCCTGCGCTTTTTGATAAACAGGGAGTTTTTCATATTTATCAAGTCGGCGCGCCATGGTGGAAAGGTCTTATTATATTAAGGATAAAATTAATATTTTAGTCTGAGAGTGGCAAAAGTGTTATTGTATATTCTAAGGGTGCTTATTTAGCCCAAACAGGCATTTTATTTCGTCTGAATAAAATAACGGAAGATTAACCTGCCATCTATTTATTTGTGCTATCAGGCCTTTACTCTTTTCAAACTTTTCCGGCTCAAAAAACTATCTTTGCGCACATGAACATCCTGATCTTAGGTTCAGGCGGAAGGGAAAGCGCCTTCGCCTGGAAATTATCCCAAAGTCCAAAATGCGAAAAGCTTTTTATAGCGCCCGGCAACGCCGGTACCGGCCAGTACGGCACCAACCTTAATGTTAAGGTAAACGACTTTGAGGGGATCAAACAGGCTGTCTTAAACCACCAAATCAATATGGTGTTAGTTGGCCCGGAAGAGCCGCTTGTTAAAGGGATCCATGATTTTTTCCTGGGCGATGAGCAACTGCGAAACATTCCTGTTATAGGCCCGCAGCGCGAAGGCGCACAGCTGGAAGGCAGCAAGGATTTCTCCAAACAATTTATGGAGCGCAACAATATCCCTGCCGCAGCATCAAAAACTTTTACCAGCGATACCATTAATCAAGGTTTTGAATACCTTGCAACCATAGGATTACCTATTGTTTTAAAGGCCGACGGCCTTGCCGCCGGAAAAGGCGTATTGATTTGCCTAACCGTAGCTGAAGCGCAGCAGGAACTAAAAGAAATGCTTACCGAAGCCAAGTTTGGCGAGGCCAGCTCAAAAGTAGTGGTTGAACAGTTTTTACAGGGAATTGAGCTGTCTGTTTTTGTGCTTACCGATGGTAACAACTATAAGATTTTACCATCAGCCAAAGACTATAAGCGCATTGGCGAGGGTGATACCGGTTTAAATACCGGCGGCATGGGCTCCGTTTCGCCGGTACCGTTTGCCAGCGATGATTTTTTGCAAAAAGTAGAGCAGCAGGTTATCATCCCAACCATTGACGGCCTTAAGCAGGAGGGCATTCCGTATAAAGGCTTTATTTTTATAGGCCTGATGAATTGCGGCGGCGACCCTTATATGATAGAATATAACTGCCGTATGGGCGACCCGGAAACAGAGAGCGTAATGATGCGCATAGAAAGCGATTTTGCTGACTTGTTGCAGGGAGTTGCCGAAGGCACACTTGATGAAAAGCAGTTAAAGATCTCCGACAAAGTTGCCGCTACCGTAGTGATGGTAGCAGGTGGGTACCCTGGCGAATATTTAAAGGATAAAATCATCACCGGTATTGAAAACGTCCGCGATTCACAGGTGTTTCATGCCGGCACTTATCTGGATGGGGAAACCATAAAAACTTCGGGCGGCCGCGTGCTTGCCATTACTTCGTTACAGGATAATATGTTCGACGCCCTGCAACAAGCCACAGCCGATGCAAGCCGCATTTATTATGATGGCATGTATTTCAGAAAAGATATAGGTTTCGATCTGTTATAGGGGAATGCGAACGGAGCTGTAGCTAAGCGCTTTTATATTAGGTAAGGATAAAGCCTTATTAATTCATTAGTGCTTATCCGTTGGTTAACGTGGCTGTTGTAAGAATTTATTAAACAAAAAGTCCGGAAGAAAGGATCTCAACAACGCTTTCTTTCGGACTTTCTGCCTTTACAAACTTTCGGACGTTAATTATATCTTTCCAAAAATCTCTTCTAATTTATTTTCAAGGTCTTCGCCCCTTAAATTTTTACCAATGATCTTTCCATCGGGATCAAGCAAAAAGTTTTGAGGGATGGCGCGCACTGCATATAGCCCGGCTGTCTTGCTGTCCCAAAATTTCAGGTCCGATAACTGGGTCCAGGCCAGGCCATCAGTATGAATAGCTTTTAACCATTTTTCTTTTGCTCCGGGCCTATCTAAAGAAACACCAACTATTGTGAATTTTTGATTCTTATAATGATTATATGCTTTTACCACATTTGGATTTTCCTGGCGGCAGGGGCCACACCACGAAGCCCAAAAATCAATAAGTACATATTTACCCCTGAACGATGAAAGACTAACCACTTTACCGGCGGTATCAGTTTCAGCAAACTCAGGCGCTACAGCGCCCAGTGCAACAGCTTTCATTTTGGGCAGCATTTCGGCAAACTTCTTTCCGTTTTCTGAACCTTTTACCGCAGGCGTTAAATCGTTAAACAGGGGTGCTATATCAACATAGTCGGTGCTGTATGCAAGGCTCTGGATAAGGTTCAGGCTGATAAACGAATCCGGGTTATCCTGGATAAATTTCTTATTGATCTGGTTGTCCTGCCATTCAATCTGCTTTTCGGTTTTTGCATTTTCTTTAACAAACGCGTCTGATTTTTTTACTTCATCAGAAGCTGCCGACATTTTTGCCTCCAATGCGGCGTAAGCATCGTCAACCGGTTTATGGGAAATATCATATTTAGTATTTTCCAGGTTGGTTTTTGTGCCGTCAACCTTTGCACTTGCAAGGGTGTCTTTGCTGGTTACCGTAATGGTTCCCTGTTCAAGGTAAACAGCTTTGTAATCTTTATATCCCGGGCCGGTACCCTTTTGGTTTAGCTGCAGGTATCCCATTACCGGTGATGCACCAACTGTGCCGCTAAATTGAAATTTTCCATCCTTAAGTACCACCGAGTCGGTGAGCACTTTTCCTGACTGGCGGAACTGCAGGTATATTTTAGCAGGCGCATTTAAAGCACCAATGGTGCCTTGTACAGTATATTTTCCCGTTTGTGCAAAAGCGAGCGCTGGCAGGGCTGCCAGCACCATTAATAAGGTTTTTTTCATCAGTTACTATTATTTAACCGTAAACTTAAAAAATATTATTTGGGATTGCTGTAGCCCGATTGTCAAAAATCGGCTACTATCGGATAAAAAGTCATAAAACGGGAGGAATGAGAAGAATTAGGCAGGGCCGTTACCCTCACAGGTATATTTACCGGCGCGAAAAAGCCCCGCGTTATTTTGTTCCAAATATTATTTTGGCAGCACTTCTTTAAGTTTATTGTCCAGGTCATCGCCGCGCAGGTCTTTAGCTATGATCTTCCCGTTTGGGTCTATTAGGAAGTTTGCGGGGATAGATGATACGTAGTAAAGCGCAGCAGCCTGGTTATTCCAGAATTTAAGGTCTGACACCTGGGTCCAGTTCAGCCCGTCGCTTTTTATTGCGGACAGCCAGTCGGCACGGCCGCTTTGCTTATCAAGCGATACACCAATAATGGTAAAGTTCTTTTCCTTGTACTTATTATAAACCCTCACTACGTTAGGGTTTTCCTCGCGGCAGGGCCCACACCATGATGCCCAGAAATCAATCAAAACATATTTACCCCTGAATGAGGATAATTTTACCGGCACGCCGTTAACATCATTTTGCGTAAAATCAGGAGCCATAGTTCCCGGGGCGGTGTGCTTCAATGTTTCGAGGGATGTTTTGAAGATTTTTGCGGCTTCTGTGTTTTTTATATTATCAGCCAACGAGTTAAAAAGCGTATCAAGTTCAAACGGATCAGGCGATGGGCCATCTACCGAATAAAGCGCTAAAAGGCTAAGGTAGCTGTCAGGATTACCTTGTATAAATTTTTTGATAACCACTTTTTGCTCAGCTTGCAAGGCCTTGTACTTTGCCTGCAGCGCGCTCCTGAATTCAGGTGAATTTTGTTGCGGTGCCGCAACTGTTTTCTTTTCGGCAGCCAATTTTTGCGCCTTCACCTTTATCGGGTCAAGTAATGCTTTTAGTCTTTTGTCATCCTCATTGATTTTCGATCCGGTTATTTGCGCTTTTGATACAGAATCGGCGCTGCTTAAGGCAAACTCCCCTTTATCCAGGTAAAGGTTTAAAATATCAGCCGTGCTGTCCAGCTTTTCAAAACCGACGCCCTTATGGTCAACAACCAGCACAGCAGCGGATGGGTTAAGGAGCTGCCCGCTGAAATCAAATTTACCATCGGCAATAATTGCGGAATCTATCACCTGGTTAGCGCCAAGTTTATAAATTAAGTAGGCCCTCGCCGGGGCATTTAAATTACCTATTTTGCTTCGCAGCAAAAAGGTTTCCTGAGTTTGTGCCATTGTTATAAATGGCAGCAGCATTATTATAAAAAGAACTATTTTCTTCATTTGCGTTCAGCGTGTAAGCTGTGTTAACGTTAAAACAGGGTTTGAATTATACAGCTTAGTTTAATTTTTGATACGTACGCCACCAAAGATCGGGCATTTCGCCCGATACAGCTGTCTTGTAATCGTCATATTGGCAGGGCACCAGGTGAAAGCGTTCGTTTTTTGAGCCGCCTGCGGGGTAAGGCACCTGCATCCACCAACGATCAGATTTTTTGCTTTTTACAAAAACCACTTCGTGGTCGTCGTGCTTCAAACTGGTTTTATAAATCAGGTACTGTGATTTTGGGTTAAGTGGAAAATCGCGTTTGCGGTTATAAACGCCGTCTATAAAATACCAAATCATCTGGGCGAGCAGCGTAGCGGTTTGGCCGTTATTATCATACGCCGGGTTAAACTCATAAAAGCCGATAGAACTTAATTTATCATTAAACCCAGCGTAACGTGCTATCTGGCAGGCCTCTTCACCATAAAACCCATTGGGGGTTGCATTGGCATTTCCCATGGCATCTGATGATCGGATGGCGCCGATATCGAAGCTGATCATACTGGCATTGCGGATAATAGGTTCGGCCACTGCAACATTGCCGCTGAGCGCACCCAGGCGGTGCACGTCAAAATAAAGCTTTTCCATTACCCTTAAACTATCCTGGCTTGCAAAATAGGTTTGGTAACCCAGGTTGCTGTAATTAAACAGGTAATTGGGCTCATGTAAAAATATTTTGTTGAGATAAGATGCTGAAGTGGTCTCAATATTTTCAGAACTACCGCTATCATCATCCTCCAAATCAAAATGTGAATCTACTATCACCAGGTCAACCTTTTGTTCCAGGTCTTCATAGGCAAGGTACTGAGCGTAGGTAAGGTCCTGCCCGCCACCTATTATAACCGGGATGATGTCTTTTTTTACCAGTTCACTAACTACCGTTTTAAGCGCAATATAGGTATCAGTGATGGATGCACCCTGGCGAATGTTACCCAGGTCCACGATCTTTGTATTGTAATTGCCTTCGTTTAGCCGGTATAATTTTTCGCGTACGTAATCAGCGCCAAGGGCGCAGCCCGAATTGTCAAGCGCATTGCGGTCCTCCATCACACCAATAATGGCGATATCAGTTTTTTCTTCCAATGATGGAAAATCAACTGCGTAATATTCGATTTTACTGCCTAACTGGCTCGTGTAATAACCCTTTGCGGGGATCACCTTTTTTTGATCTATAGGGCTAAAGAAATCGGATAATGACATTTTGTTGCTATGCGAATATGCGGATATGCAAATGTGCGGATTTTTTGGATGTTGCGCTGATGATTTTTTGAATTTAGCACCCAGACCAACAGGTAGCCTATCGCCCTGTTACACCATCCCGCTTTTTAAAATCGCTTTTTCCCTTCTTGCTGGTTTTCCTGAAACTTCCCTGACATTGATTTGTTCTTACTGGCGTTACCTTTGAATTTTTACACCAGATCACACTTCTTATTATGGAATACAGACAATTGGGGGCATCGGGACTGCAGGTTCCGGTACTCAGCTTCGGCACAGCTACCTTTGGCGGCGGCAATGAATTTTTTAAGGCTTGGGGCGATACCCAGCTTGACGAGGCTAAACGCATGGTTAACCTGTGTATTGACGCCGGCGTAAACTTTTTTGATACGGCCAACGTTTACTCCCGCGGCCTTTCTGAAGAGATCCTGGGCAAGGCGCTTGAGGGCCTGCGCAACCAGGTACTCATTTCAACCAAAGCCACTTTTACCATGGGCGACGGGCCAAATGATTTCGGGTCTTCACGCATTCATTTGGTTAAATCGCTGGAGGATAGTTTGCGCCGTTTAAATACCGGCCATGTTGACATTTACCACATGCACGGCTTTGACGGCAACACCCCGGTTGAAGAAACCCTGCGTGCCCTTGATGATATGATAACTGCCGGCAAGGTGCGCTATATTGCCTGCTCCAACTTCTCGGGCTGGGCGTTAATGAAATCTCTTTCGGTGTCTGAGCGGTACGACTGGGCAAAATATATTGCGCACCAGGCATACTATTCCCTGTTAAACCGCGAGTTTGAATGGGAGCTGATGCCGGCCGGGATTGACCAAAATGTAAGCACAATAGTATGGAGCCCCCTGGCTTCGGGCCAGTTAGGCGGCAGGTTCCGCCGAAGCGCGCCTATCCCAAAAGACAACCGTACACAACAGGGCGGCAGCCATGGCCCTGCAACAAACTACGGGCATTTGTTTAATATAGTGGATGCTTTGGACGAGGTTGCAGAAGAAACCGGCAAATCGGTGGCCCAGGTGGCGCTTAACTGGGTGCTGCAAAGACCAACCGTGGCCAATATTATAATAGGTGCCCGTAACGAAGAACAACTAAAACAAAACCTGGATGCCGTAGGCTGGAATTTAACCACCGACCAGGTTAAAAAGCTGGATGCTGCCAGCGAAGTTGACCCCATTTACCCTTATTGGCACCAAAGACAAAACGTTAAATTAAACCCGCTGCCAAAATTTTATTAATGGTAACAAAAGCGACGGTCTTAAATCGTCGCTTTTGTTATTTATTTCCAAATTATCCCCTACCTTGCTTTTAAAATCTAAGCATCATGGGGTCAGGGGTTACACAGGGGCCGCTTTGGGGTAAAAATCCAAAAGACTGGGCAACCGTACAGGAACAAACCGGTAATGCCGGCTATGTTTACGCACTTAACTTTTTAAATCTTACCCCAACAACCCAACTGCTTGATGTGGGTTGCGGATCGGGGCTATTTAGCAGCCTTGCCAGCGCTACCGGTGCTTATGTAACCGGTATAGATGCCAGCGAAGAGCTCATTGAGCAAGCCCGGCAGCGGCATACCACGGCAAATTTTAGCACCGGCGAAATGGAAGAACTTCCTTTTGACGACGACACTTTTGATGTGGTTTGCGGATTTAATTCCTTTCAATACGCGGCGAGCACGCCCAATGCTTTTGTGGGCGCCCGGCGGGTATTGAAGCCCGGCGGTAAAATAGTGGTTATGATTTGGGGTAACAAGGAGGATTGCGAAGCGGCCAGCAACCTGGCAGCTATCGGCAGCCTGCTGCCCCCGCCGCCTCCGGGAGCTCCTGGTCCTTTCGCCCTTACCGAGAACCACCAGCTGGAAAAACTGCTGGAAGAAGCCGGATTTAACATTATCAACCAAAAAGATGTAGATACCGTTTGGGATTACCCCGACACCGCCACTGCGTTAAAAGGATTATGTTCATCCGGGCCAGCTGCAAGAGCTATTGCGAACAGCGGGCTGCAAAGGGTACAGGATGTTATTTTACAATCCATTCAGCCTTATGTCCAAAGCAACGGGCGCGTGGTTTATAAAAATAAATTCAGGGTGGTGATTAGCGAAAAGCCCCGGTAGAAGGATCAGAAAGGGAACAGCCTGAGCTGATCAGTTGGTTTTTCATCTTTTCCTTTTACGGTAATTTCGCCGAAGTTGGAAAGGGAAATACCCAGTAGTCTAATGCGCTTGTCTTCAGGATCTGTTGCGGCAAGCAGTTTTTTTGCTGTTGTACTAATGGTTTCTAAATCATTAAAACCCGCCGGGAATGACTGGTTGCGGGTGATCTGCTTAAAATCGCTGTATTTTATTTTGAGGGTCACGGTTCGGCCCTTCAGTTCATAATGCTGCAATCGTTTGCAAACGGTGGCTGCAATTTTATCCAGTTCGGCCTCCATTTCTTCGGTTGTGGTAAGATCGTACGCAAAAGTATCTTCGGCAGCCAATGATTTTGTTTCACGATGAGGCTGTACTTCGCGGTTATCAATCCCTCTAACAATATTAAAATAAAACCTCCCCGCCTTGCCAAAGCGTTTGGTAAGTTCAGCCTCGGTGAGCTGCTTCAGGTCATGCCCGGTGTGCAGTCCCATATTCTTCATTTTTTGTGCGGTTACCTTCCCCACACCAAAAAACTTCTCTACCGGCAGCTGCTCCATAAAGCCTTCAATAGCCGCCGGGCCGATAAACTTAAGGCCGTCGGGCTTATTGATATCTGAAGCTATTTTGGCCACAAACTTATTAACAGACACACCCGCCGAAGCGGTAAGCTGGAGTTCATCCTTTATTGCCTGTTTTATTTGCTGCGCGATTTCAATGGCCGAACCGATATTGAGCTTGTCATTGGTAACATCCAAATAGGCTTCATCCAGTGAGAGCGGCTCAATGAGGTCGGTATAGCGGCTAAAGATCTCGCGGATGCAGCGCGAAACTTCCTTGTAGGCATCAAACCTGGGGCGAACAAACAGAGCATGAGGGCAAAGCTGCAGCGCCTGTTTTGACGGCATGGCCGAGCGGATGCCAAACTTGCGGGCCTCATAGCTGGCCGTAGCCACTACGCCTCCGCGCCCTTCGGGCAGGCCGCCTACCACCAGCGGTTTGTCGCGGTATTCTGGGTTGTCGCGCTGCTCAACGGATGCGTAAAATGCGTCCATATCAATATGGATGATTTTACGGTGAGGTTGAGCGGGCTGATTTTCCATATAATGGCCCTACAAATATAAGGGCAACGCAGATAGTTTTTAATGTCCGGGGATTCCGTTTGCAGCGCAAAGTAAGTAATAAGGGGCGCTTTTTAACTTGCAAGCGGCGCAACCCGTTTTGCTTATTAATTTATTGGTTATTGCAACAATTAAACAAAACCATTACATTAGCTTATCCAATTATAAACCCTTTTACCATTCCTCACTATGACGACTACCAAAAAGTTATTTGCTGCCGGCTTATTTGCGGCTTTTTTTTCTTTTTTTTTAACGCACGCCAATGCCCAAACCAAAGACGGCTGGCGACAGTTGTTTAACGGAAAGGATCTGAACGGCTGGAAACACGTGGGCCCCGGCAGCCGCTACGTTAAAGATGGCCTCACCGGCAGCCATGGCGGTATGGGGCTGGAATACTGGACCAAAGAAAAATTTGGCAATTGCACCATTCGTGTGGTGTATAAAATGGAAAAGTTTAACAGCAACTCGGGCGTGTTTATCCGCATCCCTATTGAGCCGCGCGAGGAATGGATGCCTGTATTTTATGGCTACGAGGTGCAGATAGACAATCACCCGGAAACCTCTAAGGAAGACGAATACCATATCACCGGCACCCTATATTCATTAACCAAGCCGTTGGCTAAACCGGGCAAGCCCGGGCCGCAGTGGAATACCATGGAGATTACCCTTGACGGGCCGCGCACCATTGTTACCGTAAACGGCCAAAAGGTTACCGACTATACTGAAGGCCAGCCAACCCCGGCCCGTAAGTTTGATTTTGAACCGCAGCGCGGCGTCCGCCCTAATGAGGGGTACATCGGCCTGCAAAACCATGGCGATAATGATATCGTTTTTTTTAAAGAAGTATCTGTTAAACCGCTGAAAAAATAAGATTGCCGGCAGCCACTTCAAAGAACAGTATTTAAACGCTGTTTCTTAACCCTACCCTTTGAAAAGCGCAGGGTGGGGCGAAAGCTAACCATTCAAAAAAATCCAATGGAAGAAAGCAAAAAAAACACCGCCATTACCCGCGGCGACTTTATAAAGAAAGCGGCTATTGCCACTGCCGGGTTTTATATTGTGCCCCGCTATGTGCTGGGCGGCAAGGGCTATACCGCCCCCAGCGACAAGCTGTACATTGCGGCAGTAGGCTGCGGCGGCGAAGCGGAAAACGATATTCATCATTATGCTACCGCCCCGAAGAAGAATGCCGAAATGGCTTTTCTTTGCGATGTGGATGACCGCATGGCCGCACCGCGCCGCAAGGAATTCCCTAAAGCAAAATTTTACCACGACTGGCGCGAAATGTTTGAAAAAGAAAGTAAACACTTTGATGCCGTTACTGTCGCCATTCCTGACCATAACCATGCGCTGGTGGGCCTGAGTGCCATGCAGCTTAAAAAGCATTTATACCTGCAAAAACCGCTTACGCATGATATTTACGAGGCGCGCATATTAACCGAAGCCAGCAAAAAGTACCAGGTGGTTACCCAAATGGGCGACCAGGGTGCCAGCTGCGACGGCATGTGCACCATGCGCGAATGGTTTGAAGCAGGCCTGATAGGAGACATTGAGAAAGTGTATTGCTGGACCGACCGCCCTGTATGGCCGCAGGGTATCTCGTGGCCAAAAACGAGTCCGCCTGTGCCGAAGGAATTGAAATGGGACCTGTGGCTGGGTACCGCCAAACAAACTAATTATATTGACAACCTGGTGCCTTTTAACTGGCGCGGCTGGTGGGAATTTGGCACCGGCGCCCTGGGCGATATGGGCTGCCACATTATGGGCCCGCCGTTTAAGCTGCTGGGCCTGGGCTATCCAACCGAGGTTTCTGGAAGCGCCAGCACTGTTTATAAAGGCATATTTAAGGAAGGGATTTATCCAGAAAGCGGGCCGGTATCCAGCTCCATAAAATTTAAGTTTACCCAGCAAAACGGCAAACCGCTTGACCTGTACTGGATGGATGGCGGTATTACCCCTGAACGACTTTCGGAGCTTGACCCCTCGGTAAATATGAATGAAGCGCTGGGCGACATCCCGGCCGAAAATGATTTTGAGGGCTGCACCCTTTTCATTGGTAGTAAAGGGAAGGTAAGCTGCGGCTGGGGTGGCAGTCACCCCCGGTTGCTACCATTATCATTAAATAAAGATGTGCACGTGGCGGAGAAATATCCGCGCATCCAGGGTGGCATGGACGGCCACTGGTGGCAATGGGTGGATGCCAGCATTGCCGGGTATGGCAAAATGGAGGTGGACTCGCCATTTGTAGGGTATGCCGGTCCGTTAACCGAAACGGTGCTGATGGGCAACCTGCTGCTGCGCACGTTTGATCTGCAGGAAAAAATTAAACGCAACGACCCCGTTTATGGCAACATGGAGGGCTATAAGTTCAGCGGCAGGTACACCGCGCTTAAGTGGGACGGCGAGAACATGAAGATTACCAACTTTGAACCGGCAAATCAATATATCAAACGCGAATACCGGAAGGGCTGGGGAGAGTTAAAGCTGTAGCAAAACCGAAAAACAGCCCGTCGACATCCGTTGAAAAGGTAATACAAAATGCGCTTTATACCCTGTATTGTTCACAGTAAGGCTTTTTTTTCATGCGGATGAATAAAAGGCCTTACTTTTGCCGGATGAAAAACATCTCATCTATTTTATTTATTACCATGCTGACCATTTCGGCATGCAGCGTTAAAACCCGGAATAATCAATCCACAGATTCGACGGCAAATGCGGGTACCCCGCTCGTTGAAAAAGGGTTATTCGCAAAAATGAAAATTAAGGACACCATTAAAGCAGGCGATTCTGTATTGCTTAAATTTACTGTTTATAACCCTGCCGATTCCGCACAGCAGTTTTGTAAATGGCACACGCCGTTTGAGCCTTTAATGAGTAAATACCTGGACGTAAAAAGCGAAAGCGGCGAAGAGGCCGATTACCGTGGAGCCATGGCCAAAAGGATAATGCCCCCACCGGCAAGCAGCTATATTAAGGTAAAAGGGAAAGACAGCCTTTCCGCAAATGTGGACCTGCTTAAGGCTTTTGCCATCATTAAACCAGCACGCTATACCATTACCTACAACAGCCAAAGCATGAGCGGTTTGCGCGTTACTGACAGTGTTTCGTTTGTTTATAAAGCAAAGTAGTATCAGCAGGAGGTAGCTGGAATAGATAATTGAGTACCAACTATACCCCAGCTACCCCATTAAGCACCAGCCAGCTGTAACCGCCAGGGTGGTTAAATTCAGCTAATTGCTCATCAGCTATTGTAACAGTAACAGGTATTTCGTTGGTTTTATCGAAGGGGGTAATTCTCAGGCAGGCACTGTAGGTGCCGTCGTACATTTTAATGTGGTGGCCGGGGTGCAGAAAATAGGTTGGAAAGTGGCCCACTATGGCCGCTGCCTGCCGGAAGTTGCCGGTGCGGAAACTGCGTGCAACTTCGTCTTTATCCAGCACCACTTTGAACGAATTCTTCAACGTATGCAGCCTGATTCCCCGTTCCCTGCATTCGTCCTGCAGGGCCCAGGTTAGCCCTTTTTCGCCCGTGCCAAAATACTGATTCTCGCCTGCCCACAGCTCCTTCAATTGCATGGTACTGTCTTTAAATAATTCGTCAAAAAGCCCTGCGGCTCCCGCCCGAAGATCGTCGCGCCCAATGTCAAGCACCAGCACATTGTTGATCCCTAAATATTTAAAAAGCTCAATCCTTGCCGGCAGGTCAAAATAATCCTTGTAAACGTTGCCGTAAATAAAGATGCCTGGCTGCGGGTAAACAAT
The DNA here is from genome assembly GCF_002257585.1 of Mucilaginibacter xinganensis. Classification (NCBI taxonomy): domain Bacteria; kingdom Pseudomonadati; phylum Bacteroidota; class Sphingobacteriia; order Sphingobacteriales; family Sphingobacteriaceae; genus Mucilaginibacter; species Mucilaginibacter xinganensis. The sequence goes on from NZ_CP022743.1 coordinate 220,874, forward strand.
AATTACATAGGGATTCAACCCCTTGCTTTTGCTGTATGTGAGTAGTTTTTTAAAGATAGCCCTGTGGCGCGGTAAAAGTGGATCCCACGTGCCCAGAATGCTGATAATGTTATTGTTTATTGCTTTGTGAAAGATCATGGTTTAATGTTTCGCCAATGCCGTAAGGTAAGAAATTTCTACGGATGTATAATAGCCGGCAAAGCGTTCCATTTTTCAGCAGAACGAGGCGGAACAAAGTGAAACATGCTGATTTTCATGTATTTAACAAATATCTAAAATGCAAGTGACTGATAATCAGCAATTAATAAATTTATGTTTTTGAACACGTATTCATAATTAATTAATAATCAACATGTTTCATATTTTGTGATTTAATAAAATTTGGCATTTTTCGAGGATTTCGCCTTTTTTAACTGGAAAATGTGACAGCTTTCATAAAAAACAGACCAGCAACCAGCCAGGCTTTGCTACTGCCAGAGGCTTTTGAACAATGCAGATTACTCCCCATTGGTGAAAGGCCAAAATGGGCATCAAACGATAATGAATAATTGTTATATTTAATTCGTCGTAGCAGCATTATGAAATATAAAATCGGGAGATATGTACTAAGGGTTTGGCTGGTAAGCGCATTATTAACAGAGCAAAAATAAGGCAAGGTCTATTAGGTTTTTATTTCTGAGTTTCTTAATACCATTAGGTCGATTACTAACTAATAACAAATTAAATTATTTCATTTAAGCATCGTTTAGACGGGCAATAAACCTTGGAATTATAGATGGATAAAATAAAAAACAAAAAGGCTTTCTTTGATTTATTTGAAACTGGAAGCCCGCTACTTAAAGCTAAATTTGACGTCAACTCAACTAAAGAAGCCATAACCGTTGAAATTGAAAATACGCTTGATAGAAAGATCGATCCGAAAGGCTTAGAAAACTTCAAAAAAATTTGTACAAATATTGAGTTGACCGACCTCTATACCAAATGCAATGGGTTTAGCTTGGCAACGCCTGTCCTCCCCGGGAATGTAATAAAAAAACCCTTGATGAGACAATTACCAGTTGCTGACTTGATAAAATTTACGGATCAGTATCTGCCAAAAGGAGAGCTGGCATGGACCATCGATCTAAACAAGACCAAAACACTTTATCGAAGCGAGCACAAATGGTTAGCATTTGCAGAAATTGACGGAGGACCCACTTGTTTGACAATTTTTTTAGAAGGGGAAAATGCTGGTAATATTTTTTTGTTAGAACCCCAGCCCCACTTTAATACACTTAAACCTATTGCTAAAACTTTTAATGGTTTTTTAGAGAGAATAGCAAAAGATCCGGCTGCCTTTTTTAGATTGACAAGAGCATATGTAACAATAATTGGCCAGGATGGGAACAATTTTGGATATGTTCCGCTCCAATATATACATGATAGTGACATTATGTTTCCTGAAAAAGAAGTGAAAGCATCCCTGGAGATGGCGCGCAGCGCGCCCCAACAAATAAGCAACGATAATTTAAGAAATAAATGGTGGAAGTTTTGGTGATGTTAAAATGGTGTTCTTATTATTCCGGCCGCTACCGGGAGATTTAGAGGGGGCTAAATGTTTAAGGCGTCCTTAAGTTAATAGCATTGAGGGTTCACCCTTGTGGTCCGCCCTTAGGTTGCCGCCGTGCCATGTTGAATAAAAGTTATGGCAGCCACTACTCCGTCTCCCGAAAATAAGACCCGCTTTGCGCCACAATGACCGGGCATACAGCGTACTGGTTATTCTGCTAATTGAAAGTGAAACCAAACTGGAGGTTTAAACCCAGAGAATAGGGCTCGCTGTTCCCAAACCGGTTTGGAAGCGACAAGGCCACAAAATAATTCACCGCCTTAGACCGCGCATAAACCTGGTTAAATACCGGTGTAAAACCATACCGCCCGGAGGTTTCAAAAGCCAGCCGGGTAATTATAGTAAAGCCATGATCGAAACGAAACATGGTACCCGGGTCAATTAACAGGTTACTAACCCTGCTGCTTCCGCCGGATGATTTAATAGTAGGTGTAATTTCATAGCTAAAACCAAATCGTTCACTGTATAATACATTTACACCCAAGGGGAAACCGATACTGCTGGTATGGTGTGAAAAGTTTGAGGTGAATTTTCCGGCAGACAAGGTTTTGAGCGGCAGAATGATACTCAGATAACCCACTACTTTTGGATAAGCTGGTTTTGGCTTAATTTTTTGGTAAATCGACCCGCCATATCTTATCGAATCGGGCGACACGTCCTTTATTTGTGCCGATACGCTTTTAGGTAATAGGGATCCGGCAATCCCCAGTGTAATTAAACAAATTTGAAGCAACCGGTAATACGTAGTTTTACAATGAGGTAAGGGTAAGTTTATTTTCATAAATGATCTGGTTTGAGAAAAACAGGTTAAATACATTCCGTTATATCAAAATAAATATAACGATTGACAAATAAAAGAGATTATTTGCATTAAACACTACTTTTTATCGGTTTTTAATGATTATGACGACGGCAGAGCACCACGCAAAAACGGGAGTGCTAAATTCCCGGTGCTACTGCAGGGAGTCTACACGTTATGGCCCGCGTTTAGGTAACCGACATGCTATGTTGGATAAAGTTGTAGCTATCCTTATCCGCCTGTCAGCCACTACGCTATCTCCCAAGCAGGCAACTTATTAAGTCCTGGGCATCGCATCAAAATTTTCGATACTTTTGAAAAACCTTGCATTTCAACTCCGGCAAACAGCAACCCTTATGGATGAAACTATAATTTCCAATTTTGATAGCTCCTATTATAACCGGGCGATAGCCGGCGCGGTTGTGTTTTTAGCGCTGACCGGGGAAATGCTTTATACATGCCTGCAGGGTAACCTTGCAAACCCTTTGCTTGCTTATTCAATTACGCTGCTTTTGTGTGGTGCGCTTTGGGTATATTATCATTTCTTTTCAAGATCATGGAAAAGGGTTACGGTAACTGCTGCCGAAATTATTGTGTACGATGTTGTTTTTAATAAGCAGTTAACTATCCCCTTTACGGAGATCACCAACGTTGGCACTTACAGAACGCGGGGTAATAACGGCAGCTGGGGAGCGGCTTTTTCCCAAAGTTTGGTCATAGAGTTTAAAGAGGACCAGTCGGTAGCCTTTGATGAAGCCTGGTATGATAATTACAGCAAGCTAACCATGGCTATTTACTACCACAAATATGGCCCCGGCCATGGCCGCGACCGGTACCTGGAACGCAGGGGCAACCCGGCATAAGTTTAAGAGAAAATTCAATCTCCGCTTTCTGCGGGGCGTGACTGTTGGCGCTAAATCTATCGCTACAGCAAGGTACTGCCTTGTGGCCCGCTGACAGATAACCAGGCAACAAGTCGCAAACTATTTAGTCAGCCATAACTTAAGGTACAAATTCCTCTATTTGTTAAATTAGTTCGCTTCGTTAGCCTTGTGGTAGTGGCATTGAAAAAGATTGAGATGAAATAGCTAGATTCTCTTTCCAGAATAGTGAGCCCTTTGTCATTAGTTAACTCTTCTCAAAATCAAAATCCAAAAATAAAAGCTCTTGCTTAAAATCTTCCGGAATTGAAATATTCCATCTTTTTTCCATGAATCCCAACATTTTTACCCCTCTGCTTAATATGTCGTCAGGGCCCCAGCTTTCTAAGTTTGCGATTTCCAACGAATTTTTTGAATTTAAAAAATATAGCTTTTTATCCTCAAAGCAATTGTCCTCTTCCAATACTGCATGGGGAAGTAACGTAAAATTACCCAGGCTCCCACTTAATCGCTTTCTCTCATTAGCGCTGAATCTCTTAAAAGTCGACTTCCAACATGCTTTTACGGGGTTATTTGGGTAAATATATTCTACGAATTTCAATTCATTCCAATCTCTACCTGAAGAAATATTATCATTCAAGTAAAGTTCATACTCGAATAGAAAATACCTTAAATATTTCCAATCATAAAAGCCATTTGATCCTTCTCTAACAAACAAATCCTTTAGATATGAGTAGAAACTATTTATATCAAAATATCCATTATAATCATCATCTCCGTAAATCCAGTATTTTATATCGTGTATTAGCTCAATAATGTCTTTTTCTTTATTATATAGTTCACTAGCTTTAGCACTAAAATGGTAAGTACCGGTATTTGATCGTCTAAATGAAACATCAAAAATTAAAAACACATATGATTCTGTCGCTTTTAAAAGCTGTACAATTTTTTGTTTGTCTTCTTCAATTACTAAGGCTCCCATTATTAAGGGTGCAAATGATTTAAATCCTAAGCGATTTAATTTTTTTAACCAAAAAATTACGTTATCTGATGCAGCAAGATCTTGCGCATGACGATGCGAGGGGTTATTCATCACAAACCATTGTTTTACACTCAAAGCAAGACTTTCAATATAGTTACTTATTGTGTAATAATTTTCCTCCCCTGAGATAACATTTTGAGATGTATAATACCTTTCAAATATATCCGTTGCGTAAAATTCGGGTTCTCTTCTCTCATACCTTTTGAACATTATCCAGTGACTTTGAAGAAATAAATCGTCGTCTAATTTTTTTTCTTTATTTAAACCTAAATATTTGTAAATGGTCTTCCAATGTTCATTAATATTATTTCTTAACTGAATTCTGAGGTCTGGATTGTCGTCTTTTAATAAAGTGGAAAGGTAAATTAATCTATTCTTAAGTTTTTCTAAATTAGAAAGAGGTTTACCTCGATTATTCATTGTTTCAAATACAATAAATATATCTAATTCTTTTTCCAGGACTTTGAAGTCGAATTTTAGCTGTTTGGTTATTTTATCAAATAAGTCGCCTAAATCCTTAATGTTTAGCTTTGCAACTTTTTCGATAAAATACTTCTTTGCATATAGTAAATTGTTTGTGTAAACCGTTTGTTCAAGTTCTGAATTAGTTACGCCATCAATCTGTTCAAAGATTTCTCGTTTTAAAAATTCATAGCTAGGATTGTCTTTGTGATAGCCAAATATGTAGGATTTTTTATGTTCAGGGAGATTTTCTGTATATATATATTTATTGATAATATCTTTTTTACTATTGTAACTGATTTGTTCCAAATCAGTTATTTTATCAGAAATTACCCAAATTAAAATGATAATTGTCGTAATTCTTTGTTGTCCATCTACTATAAAGTATGGTTTATCACCTTTGCCTTCTATCAACCATTTGTCTTCCTCCCAGCTAAAGTATTCACTTTTATCTACTTCCTCGACACTTATCATACCTGTGTAGTGAATTCTATCCTTTTGGAGGTTTGAAATATCTTGCCAAAAATCATCCAAATGATTCTTTTCCCACGAATACCCTCTTTGATAATCCGGTATTCTAAAGAGTTTGTGATTGAAAATTTCTTTAATTGTTTCCATTTAAATGATCCAGATTGATAGTTAAGAATTGTCTGATATCCGTTGGCATATTTATTTTAGGAGGTAGTACGTCAAACACATTGTTTATATTAAGGTCTATATTTTTACGAATTAACGGAATCTGCTGATGTTCTGTTAAAGAATTGTTCATTTCTTTTATTTTGAGATTAATCTTCCCAGTCATTCTTTCTACACATCGAAAAGATTCTAATAAAAACCATATATCATATTTTCCTCGAATATATTTTTTGGGGTCATCTATAAGTTTTATAGCGTTCCTATGACCCAATAATTTATTTAGAGAAAAATTAGAGCGGTCCGCAAAACACTTATCTTCGATATATTCTAATATTGATTGGTTTCTAATAATAAGCTTTTCCAATTTAGCAATGGTTAGACTTTTAGTAGTTTTATCAAATTCAAATTGAGGCACTAATTTTTTATAAAAAATTTCAAGTTCATCAAAATGGAAAAAATAACTCATTTTTAAATAATCGAGTTTAAGGTGATTTTCATCTTTTCTATAAATCAATATAAATGCTGTAATAGGCAATAAATTTGATTGAAATATTTCATATGTGTTTTTAAACTTATCTAAAAGGTTTTGTTTTAGTCCTTGATGTTTTAATCCAAAACATCGTGACAATATGAAATCAAACGATTCAACAGTAGCTAAATAATTTTCTATGGAATAGTGTTTTGTTACAAAAAAATTTATGTCGTTTACTGTTTCTCTACCGAGAATGTCATCATAATCTTTATCCGTAAAAAACAGGACTTTCGACTTTATAAACCTACTCCAATTTATCTCATAATACGCCTCTTTTACATATTTCTTCCCCTTTTGAAAATACGGAATAATCTTAAAATCTATATAAGTCAAAGTTATAAATGGGCGATAGAATTCAAAATCATCCTCATCTTCTACGAAAACATGGATTGTTTTGTGTTGAGAATTATAGTGTTGTAAAAGACGAATATTACCTGCACGTGGTAGTATCGATTCTGCTTTGAAAAAGAAACTATCTAAGAAATTCATCATTTAACAATGAATTCGTTTAGGCCATGAGTGTATTTTTTCAACGAGTCCGAAATGACAAAAGGAGAGTGTGTGGCGACAACAAGGCCCTCACAATTGCAAGTCAAAATATCATTTAAAAGCATTTCTTGCCAACTAATTGACAACGAAATTTCCGGTTCATCGAATATTACAAAAACTTTATTTTTATCTAGCAACAAATAGCTAAAAAGTGACACTATTTGTTTTTCTCCAGATGATAGGGTATCCAAATCAAGGCAATCTTCTAGATTTATTCTCTGTATTTCTAAAAAGTTGGAATTTTTAGAAAGTCGCATTTCCTTTTGATTGGATAAATACTTATTACAGTTAACTAAAAACTGATCAACCAACAGATTATTTTCAGCAATTTGATTTAACTCATTTTTCTTTAATAATTCACTTAATTTGTACTTGACGTCATTCATTCCGAACTCAATAAGTTCTAATTGCGATGATTCATTTTTCTTTCTTTTCCACTTTTCAATATCTCTCGTCTTCCACAATTCACTAAACACTTTTTGAAGATCGGCTTCAGTTTCGCTTTCCTCATTGTCGTTTTCTGATTTCTCTGATTCAATCCGGAGATTTATCTCAGGGACTAAATTTAATATATGTTGCTCGAGTCTCTTATTTAAGTCTCCAAATAACGAATGAAAATCCCTTTCAATTCTTCTATAGGTTGGAAGGTAAATTATATTTACGTCCCAATTATATTTAGTTTCATCGAAGGAAAGTTCTTTTAAGTCCTGTACGATTCGAAATAAAAGGCTTAAAGGGATGTCAAACTCGCTTTCAATATCGTTTAACAAATATGTATCTTTTAACAATTGATTAATATCATACCTTTTTAACTCCTCTTTTATGAATTTTTCATATAATGGATATTTTAATATAAGTGCTTTAATCTTTTCAGAATCTAGACCAATATTCTGAAATTCGTTTTTTCTAAATGTATACTTTACATCATCTAATACGGCATTTATTGTGCTAAACTCATATTCAATTAATTTGAACCATTGTTTTGAAAGAAATAAGTATAACAATCTAAGAAGTGTCGTTTTACCCGACCCATTTTCGGCAACAAGTAATAAAATATTATCACTAATTTCCATTTTTAGTGATTGATTACCATATAGATCGTTTACTTCAAAATTTTGTAATATCATAAATTATAGGATTATAGATTTCGGTGCCGACACTTTTATTTTAACAATTTATGCAAATTATTGCCTAACGAATTGTTACTAAGTATCTAAAATTAATTTCTATTGATAACCGAAATCTAAATTTAAGCATTGAGCATCGTTTAGGTGTCTTATCAAAGATAAAAAATTATGCAGTAATACATAATCTAAATAACGGTCGCCTGTCTAATCTTTTGCTCAAATGCAACAATTTAAGCGGCATGCTTAAATCCCAATCAATAAATAATCGTCAACCTCCTTTCCGGATTTTCATGAATGTAATCGATCTTCTGATCAATAACCTCCATCTGGCGCGAGAATGCAGCGCAGGACAAAGAGGTGACCTCCTCTCCCTTCTGGCGCGAGAATGCAGCGCAGGCCCAAAGCGGTGGGGTTCTCGTGCCCCGCGTTTAGGTAACAAAGCGACACTCCTCATCAAGCTAATCCTTAAATCTCGAAAATCAAGGTTCAGACAAATTACCGGCTTCCCCCAAAACAATCTTTCAGTCATTTCCCCATTCAAACCGCCAAATAATGCTTAATATCATACTATTTATCGTAAAAATCCGTATTTTTGCAACCTCTAAAATTTGAGGTGGATGTACAAGGAATATAAGCAGTTAAACTTATCGCAGACAGGCAAAGATGTACTTGATTTCTGGAAACAGAACAACATCTTTGAAAAAAGCATCAGCAGTCGCCCGGCGAACAACCCGTACACATTTTACGAGGGGCCGCCGAGTGCAAACGGGATGCCCGGGATTCACCATGTGATGGCGCGTGCCATAAAAGACATTTTTTGCCGCTACAAAACACTTAAAGGTTACCAGGTAAAACGCAAAGGCGGCTGGGACACCCACGGCCTGCCTATTGAGCTGGCTGTTGAAAAGGCTTTGGGCATCACCAAAGATGATATCGGTAAAACCATCTCGGTTAAGGATTATAACGACGCCTGCCGCAAGGAGGTAATGCGCTATACCGACATCTGGAACGACCTTACCGAAAAGATGGGCTACTGGGTTGACCTGGAGAACCCCTACATTACTTATAAAAACGAATACATTGAGTCGCTTTGGTGGATTCTGAAAGAGTTTCATACCAAAGGCTTATTATACAAAGGATATACGGTACAGCCTTATTCGCCTAAATCAGGTACCGGCCTCAGCTCGCACGAACTGAACCAGCCCGGCACCTACAAAATGGTGAAAGACACATCCATCACTGCCCAGTTTAAGGTTAAAAGGGATAAGGATTCGGAGTTTTTGTTTGAGGGTGTTGATACTGATTTATACATCCTGGCTTGGACTACCACCCCGTGGACCTTGCCCGCGAACTGCGCACTGGCCGTTGGCGAAAAAATTGATTATGTAAAAATCAGCACCTTTAACCCTTATACCTATGAGCCGGTAACGGTTATACTGGCTAATGACCTGGTAGGCAAACACTTTAAGGCCGAGGGCGAAAACGCCTTTTTTGACGATTATAAAGGCGGTGATAAGATCATCCCCTGGGAGGTGAAAGGCCATTATAAAGGCACCGACCTGCTGGGCCTGCACTACTGGCAGCTGATGCCTTATGTAACCAACGAAAACCTGGAGAAGAATGCGTTCCGCGTAATTCCTGCCGACTTTGTTACTACCGAGGATGGTACCGGGATCGTTCACACCGCATCCGTTTTTGGGGCGGATGACTTCAGGGCCTGTAAGGAAAATGGTGTGCCATCGGTAATGGTATATGACGAATTTGGCAAGGAAGTACCACTGGTAAACAAGCAGGGCCGCTTTGTGGATGAGGTTACTGATTTTGCCGGCCTTTATGTAAAAGAAGAATATTACAGCAAAGAAGAACGCGAGGCCCCGGGCTTTAAAGCTACCGATGTGCTGATCTCGATCAAGCTAAAAACAGAGAACAAAGCGTTCGACGTTAAGAAATACGAACACAGCTACCCGCACTCGTGGCGCAGCGATGAGCCGATCTTATATTATCCGTTGGACAGCTGGTTTATCAAAACTACTGCGGTAAAGGATAAAATGGTGGCGTTGAACAAAACCATTAACTGGAAACCTGAATCGACCGGTACAGGCCGCTTTGGTAACTGGCTGGAAAATTTGGTTGACTGGAACCTTTCGCGCTCCCGCTTTTGGGGTACCCCACTGCCCATCTGGCGCGAGGAAAACGGTGGTGAAGAAAAATGTATCGGCTCGATAGCTGATCTGACCGCTGAAATTGAAAAATCAATAGCAGCAGGGTTAATGCCTGCCGGTTTTGTTATTGATGACCTGCACCGCCCGTACGTTGATGATGTGATTTTAACTTCATCAACCGGCAAGCCAATGTACCGCGAACCCGACCTGATTGATGTTTGGTTTGACAGCGGCGCCATGCCGTACGCGCAATGGCATTTCCCGTTTGAAAATAAAGAGGAATTTAAAAATGCCTACCCGGCAGATTTTATAGCCGAAGGTGTTGACCAAACACGCGGCTGGTTCTTTACCCTGCATGCCATAGCGGTAATGTTGAGCGAAACCAGCGACGAGATTAAAAAGATAAACGAAGAGGTTGGCAACAAGGGTGTAGCCTTTAAAAATGTGATCTCGAACGGATTGGTGCTGGATAAAAACGGCAACAAAATGTCCAAACGGCTGGGAAACGGCGTCGACCCGTTTGAGACCATTGAGAAGTTTGGTGCCGATGCACCGCGCTGGTACATGATCAGCAATGCTGCCCCCTGGGATAACCTGAAGTTTAACCCTGAAGGTATTGACGAGGTACGCCGTAAATTTTTTGGTACGCTTTATAACACCTACACCTTTTTTGTAATGTACGCCAATATTGACGGGTTTACTTACAGCGAAGCGGAGATAGCATTGAAGGACCGCCCTGAAATTGACCAGTGGATCATCAGCTTATTGAATACCTTAAGCAAAGAGGTGGATGCTTTTTATGCCGATTTTGAGCCTACCAAAGCGGCCCGCGCTATCCAGGATTTTGTGGATGCGCATTTAAGCAACTGGTATGTAAGGTTAAGCCGCCGGCGTTTCTGGCGTTCGGACAGTCCGCAGGATAAGTTGTCGGCCTATCAAACGCTTTACACCTGCTTAACTACCATTGCCAAACTCATGTCGCCCATTGCGCCGTTCTTTGCTGAGCGTTTATATACCGACCTTAACAGCATCACCCAAAAAGAGGAATTTGAATCGGTTCACCTGGCTTACTTCCCCGAATATCATCCCGACCTGGTAAATGCCGAGCTGGAAGAAAGAATGCAGATGGCACAGGATATCTCCTCGCTGGTGTTGTCGCTCCGTAAAAAAGTGAGCATCAACGTAAGGCAGCCGCTGAGCAAAATTTTGCTGCCCATACTGGATAAGAAATTTGAGGGCCAGATTGAGCAGGTTAAAGACTTGATTCTTTCCGAAACCAACATTAAAGCCATTGAGTACATTACAGATACCGCCGGCTTTATAAAAAAGAAGATCAAACCAAACTTTAAGGCCCTTGGTGCTAAGGTGGGCAAGGATATGAAAGCCGTTGCCGAAGCTATCGGGAATTTAAGCCAGGATGATATTGCAGCGCTTGAAAACAATGGTGATTTGCTGTTGCCTACCCGGCACTTGATCAACCTTTCGGACGTGGAGATCATAGCCGAAGATGTTACAGGATGGCAGGTTGCAAATTTGGGAAAACTAACCGTGGCTTTAGATGTTACTATAACCGACGAGTTGAAACAGGAAGGCATATCACGCGAGCTTATCAATCGGATCCAGAACCTGCGAAAAGGGAAAGAATTTGAAGTGACCGACAGGATAAATGTTAAGCTAAGTAACCACCCTTTTATCAGCAAAGCTGTAAACAATAATTTATCCTATATTTGCGCCGAAATTTTGGCGGAAAGCATTGTGCTTGATAATGAGCTTAATGAAGGAGAATTGGTTGAGATTGACGGAAATGAAATTTTGATTGCTATAAGTAAAATATAAATGAAACAAGAAAACGAAAAAACCAGGTATTCAGAATCAGACCTGCAGGAATTTAAAGGTATTTTATTGGCAAAGCTAAGCAGTGCCAAAGAAGAACTAAACAACCTTGCAACATCTTTAAGTTCACCAAATGCGAATGGTACTGATGATACTGCCGGTACTTATAAAACACTGGAAGACGGATCAGCAACACTTGAAAAAGAACAGATTAACCAGTTAGCGGCACGTCAGAAAAAGTTTATTGAGCAACTTGAGGCAGCCCTGGTACGAATTGAGAACAAAACCTACGGTGTTTGCCGCGAAACCGGTAAACTGATCCCTAAGGAACGTTTACGTGCTGTACCGCATACTACTTTAAGTATGGAAGCAAAATTAAAGCAATAAATGAAGGCAGCCTACACCAAACCTTTTCTTGTTGCTGCTTTTATTGTGTTGATTGACCAGGTAATAAAAACCTGGGTACGCACACACATGTCGTTTGATTCCGAAATTCGTTTTTTGGGAAGCCACGGCATGCTGCGCTATACTGAAAATAATGGCATGGCCTTTGGATGGGAGCTTGGCGGCAAAATAGGAAAGCTGGTATTAACCTTATTTCGTATTGTTGCGGTTTGCGGCATTGGCTATGGCCTGGTTTACCTTATTAAAAACAAATATCACCGCGGCCTTATTATGTGCGTGGCGCTGATATTTGCCGGCGCGCTGGGCAATATTATCGACTCTACTTTTTACGGCTTGCTGTATCAAAACGGGCACTTATTTGAAGGGCGCGTGGTTGATATGTTTTATTTCCCTTTAATTAAAGGCACTTATCCTGATTGGTTCCCGGTATGGCACGGGCAGTCGTTTGAATTTTTTGAGCCTATATTTAACCTTGCCGATGCATCAATCTCAGTAGGTGTAATTGCTATCCTTATATTTCAGAAGCGCTATTTTAAACAGGAAGTGCCCGAAGTAAGCAGCCCGAACAGCGAGATGGTGGAGGAGTAGTGGTTAGTTAATTAGAGGGTAGTTAATCAGAGAATAGATACGAGAGATTAGGTAAAAAGCCTCTGTCATTCTGAACATAGTGGAGAATCTTATCCGACATACCTGTTCTGCGTTCATCGCCGTATAAGATTCTTCGCTCCTGCTCAAAACGACAAATAAAAACACCGCTATTTTTAAACGATGATATTTTTAACATTTTTTATCGGGTTGATAGCAAACTTTATCGGTTATATCCCGCCGGGGAATATTAACCTTACCCTGGTACAGATTACCATAAACCGGGGCATGAAGCAGGCGCTCATGTTTATCATTTCCTTTTCTGCTGTTGAATTCTTTTTTACCTACTTCATTATGCACGCTGACAAATGGCTCAGTGCAGAGGTAAAGCTGGATACCATTATTGATTGGGTGATGGTGGTGCTGTTTGGTGTGATGGGTGCCATCACATGGATCAATCGCAAAAAACCACCCGAAACAAACTACTCCGACCGCGAAAGTATCAGGTACGGCATCCTGCTTGGTTTTTTAAACCCCATGCAGGTTCCATTCTGGATGATCACCGGAACGTACCTCATTACCCATCAATGGATTGAAGACGGGAAATTAGCTTTAGTGATTTTTAGTATAGGTGCGGCAGCAGGTGCATTTCTTGCACTGTTCCTTTATGCAAAGTTTGCCCAGTATATTCAAAGCAAGTTCGCCTTAAGCACCCGGCTGGTGAATACCAGTATCGCCATCCTTTTCTTTGCCTTTGCGGCATATCACATTATTAAACAGGTATATTTATTGTCGGTTCACCGGGGGTAGTTCGCGGTTCGCAGCCAAAATTGGTGATGAATAGCTAAAGGTACCATTAGCCATGAACTTTTTTGACATTCCAGATCCTTTCGGCTTTCCGCCCAATCAGCCAGAATGATGCGCCCAGTATGGCGAAGAACAAGGTTTTGTTGGTATGGTCCCAAAAGTACTCGAAGTATTTGGTATAGATAAAAATGAGCAGAAAGGTGATGCCAAACTCGCGGGCAATTACATCCTTGGTCTTTAAGCCGTAAAATAAAAACCCTGCGGCTACGGCTGCGGAAATGATCCCCCAGTAAAACAAGCTCACCTGCCGGATGTGCCACCAGCTGTCAATACTTCCTAAATTGCCAAAAATACTTAGTAACCACAGCGACATAAAAAGGTAAAGCATCCCCACCACGTAGGTAAGTTCCCAAAAACGATCAAACCACTTACGGTTTTTTAACAGGTAAATACTGCTTAATAATACCAGGCCAAACAGCACAAATCTTAACGGGTAGTTCATTCCCAAAAAATAATCGCTCCACCGGGTTTGATAACCTGTTTCGGTGCCGAACCAGCTGCCTAATGATACCAGGGCAAAGAGCCAGATAAGCCGCGAATCCATTTGCCAGCCTAAGGCACCGTAAACAAATACCGAAAGCAGGAATAATAGCGAATAATGGCCCGAGCCGTTATCAAGCGATTTCCCCAGGTACGCTATACAGCATGCAGTGAACAACACACCCGTGAAGATAATAGCCTCGTTACTGAAAACCTTTTCGGGATATTTATTTTGCCAGCGCCTGCCAAAATAAAACAGCGGCACCGCAACAATACCTGCCAGGATGCTAATGGCAATATCGGGTGTGTAATATAGTTTTTTAAGCCAGGTGATTACCTTGTCATCAATTATCAGGGAGCCAACCGCTATGACGCCGCAGAACAGGGCTATCCAAAACGAATATTTTGCCAGCCGCATCCAGTCGAACCCCTTAACTTCGTAGGAGCTGCGCAGGCTTTCGGCTACGCCGGCATCAATTAACTGCTCATCCTCCCAGTATTTAATGGATCGGCTTAAGAATTCGCTTTCCTGTTTATCTAAGTTAAGTTTAGCCATATTTATTCCATAGTCATTGGTCCATAGACCATGGTATTACCTGCAAGTTAAATAACTATTGCGATATTCAAAATATTAAACCACATAAAGAGCTGAATACCAAATCCGCTACGGAGTATAGCCTACTCGTCCCCCAACAATGCCACCACATCCAGCTTATCTTTCCTTATCTGCTCTTTTAATGCGTCGAGTGAATCAAACTTCATATCATCGCGTACAAAATTGTGAAACTCCATGCGGATCTGCTGATTGTAAATTTCCTTATCGAAGTCAAAAATATTCACTTCTATATTGCGGGTATGCCCGTTAACGGTAGGGCGACTGCCAATGTAAGCCATCCCTTTATGCACCTCGTTGCCTGTTTTAACCTTTACAGCAAAAATACCATCGAGCGGGATCAGTTTATATTTTTCGTCAATTACAATATTAGCTGTCGGATAGCCGATGGTCCTTCCGATCTGGTCGCCGCGGACAACATTCCCGGTTATAAAAAAAGGATAACTTAAAAAAGTGTTGGCCAGCTCAATTGCGCCATTCAGCAATGCCTCCCTTACCCTTGTGGAGCTGATGGCTACCTCGTAAATATCCTGCTCCGGAATTTCAACCACGTTAAAGCCATATACAGGCCCCAGGCGCAACAGGTCGTTAAGCCCGCCCTGCCTGTCCTTACCAAAGCGGTGATCGTACCCAATCACAATGGTTTTGGTACCGATCTTATTCACCAGCACATCGCGGATATATTCTTCGGCAGTTTGATTTGAAAAATCGCGCGAGAAGGGCGTAATGATCAGGTGATCTATCCCCAGCTCTTCCAGCATTGCAGCCTTTTCATCAATGGTGTTGATCATTTTTATGCTCTCATCCTCGGGATGCAATATCATTCGCGGATGAGGAAAAAAGGTAAGCAGCACCGTCTCGCCCCCGGTATCGGCGGCAAGCTTTTTTAAATCAGCAATTATCTTCCGGTGCCCGGTGTGTACGCCATCAAAAGTACCAATGGTAACTACCGCGTTGCTTAACCGCGTAAATTCATCAATATTATGGTAGATTTTCATTTATCAATTTGTGAAATCATTATTCTATAACGGGTGAGATCACTTTCAATTCTCTTATTGTGTTTACCAGTTCCATTACTTCCCAGGCATCGTCAACTTTGTAATCGCCGCTGCGCGTACGCCTTAGCGTTGAAAGGAACGCACCGTTATTCAGCGCCTTGCCAAAGTCGTTTACCAGTGAGCGAATGTACGTGCCCTTGCTGCATACCACCCTGAAATTTACTTCGGGCAGGCTGATGCCGGTTATCTCAAATTCAGTTATGGTAACGGTGCGCAGCCTTAACTCCACCTCTTCGCCGCGACGGGCTTTTTCATAAAGGCGCTCGCCGTCAATTTTTATAGCCGAATGCGCCGGCGGGTATTGTCCTATTTCGCCTAAAAATTGTGCGCAGGTATCTTTAATTTGTTGCCCGGTAATATGGCTGATGTCAAATTTCTGATCCGCTTCGGTTTCCATATCGTAGGAGGGCGTGGTTTCACCCAGTATCATGGTGCCGGTGTATTCCTTTTCCTGCGCCTGAAAGGTATCAATCTGTTTGGTCATTTTGCCGGTACAGATAATAAGCAGCCCGGTAGCCAGCGGATCAAGCGTTCCGGCATGCCCAACTTTAAGCTTTAATGGTTTAAAGGAATTGCGGATCTTTCCTACCACATCAAAACTGGTCCAGTTATACGGCTTATTTACCAGCAGTAGCTGGCCTTCGGCAAATTCTTCTATTCTTGTATAGGTCGATTTCACTAATTATTTCTCTTTTAATCCCGGTTCAGACAAAAATATGTCTTCCTTAACCTCCGGGATAATGTGGTTTTCGAGCGCTTTATCAAAAAGCAGCCTGATCGCCTTTCTCCCTTCATTGCCCAAATCTACGGAATACTTATTTACATACAGCTCAATATGCTTATACATCACTTCCTCGCTCATCTCCTGCGCATGCGAACGGATAAACTCAAGGCCAGATTTTGGGTTTTCAAAAGCAAATTCAACCGACCGGCGGATCACCCGGTTTATTTTATGCTGAACTTCGGCCGGCAACTTACGGTTGGTAACAATGCCGCCCAGCGGAATAGCGCAGCCGGTTTCCTTTTCCCAGTAGTCGCCAAGGTCAATAATTTTTTTGAGGCCCTTGTCCTGGTAGGTAAAACGATTTTCGTGGATGATAAGGCCAATATCAACCCGGCCTTCCAACACTGCATTTTCAATGTCCGAAAACACCAGCTCAACCTTATTGATTGCATTGGGAAATGCGGTCCCTAAAAGAAAGTTGGCGGTGGTGTATTTGCCGGGAATGCCAATTTTAGGATTAGCAGTTAGCGAGCGGAGATCAGAGACTAATTGTTCGGGGTCATCTTTACAGATCAAAAGCGGACCAACACCAAAACCCAGCGCGCTGCCAGCGTCCATCAAAACATATTTATCGGCAACGTAGGCAAAGGCATGGTAGCTGAGCTTAGTAATGTCAAGCTCACCGCGCATGGCTTTCTGGTTCAGGGTTTCCACGTCATCATAAAACACTTCGAAGTCCAGGCCTTCCGTGTCTATTTTATGATGGATCATGGCATCAAAAATAAAGGTATCGTTAGGGCAGGGCGAAAAGCCGAGGGATAGTTTCATGTATTAAGTTGATTAAGTTAGATTGAGTTGGATTGAGTTGGATTGAGTTGGATTGAGTTGATTAAGCAGACAAAAAACCACTCACCTAATCAACTCAATCCAACTCAATCAACTCCTCACGCATACAGCTTTAAAAATTCAACAGCAAAGGTATTCAGATTTTTTATGGCGAGCCCTATGTTCCAGTTGGCGCGGTTGCGTTTTTCCACGTAATTTGACACAGCCCTGATCTGCATACAAGGCATATCAAACTGTTTACAGGCGTAAAACACAGCAGCGCCTTCCATGCTTTCTATCTGTGGGCTTAACCTTTCGGCCACGTTTTGAATAGATGCCTCATTGCCATGAACGGTATTTACAGTTATCGCTTTTGCCTGTGGCAGATTGAATGTATTAAAGAGGTTGTAAAGGTCGGCCAGCTTTTTTGAAGGGTACCAGGTAGCCTCGCCGAAACCCATGTCAGCAATCGGCAGGAAATTCATATCATCTTCAGCACCTAACTCTGCAAAGGTATCTTCGGTTACTTCTACCACATCGCCCAAAGCAATATTTCGGTCAAAGCTGCCTGCAATGCCGAGATTAAGTACCAGGTCGTATTTGTTTGCCGATAAATGCCGACCCAATGCAAATGCTGTAGCGACCATACCAACACCGGTTGTGAGGAGCTGGCAATCGGCCGTTAGCGGCTGGCATCCGGCCCCGGCCTCTTCCGGCTCCGGTGCCGGAATTCGGAATTCCGAGATCAAGGGTGCAACTTCTGCTTCCGTAGCCACAACAATCAATATTCGCATATTGCTTTTTTTTGACAGCTAAGATAAACCATAACGCCTGATTTTGTTTTGTATATTTGCACCATTATTTGTTATGATGATACATATTACACGCAAAGAACACTTTAATGCGGCGCACCGGATGTACCGCGAGGAGTGGAGCGACGAACAAAATGCTGAAGTTTTTGGCAAATGCGCCAATCCAAACTGGCATGGGCATAATTACAATTTGCTGGTTACCGTAAAAGGCGAGATCACCCATGCAACCGGTTATCTTATTGATTTAAAGGACCTGAAAGTGATCATTAACGATTATGTGATCGAGAAGCTGGATCATAAAAACCTGAACAAAGATGTTGATTTTATGGCCGGCAAAATGGCATCTACCGAGTTGCTTTGCATCGAGATCTTTAACCAGTTAAAAGCGCCGATAGAAGCAAACGAAGGCGTATTTCTGCATTCAGTTAAACTTTACGAAACCGAAAATAATTCTGCGGAATATTTTGGTGATTAATCCTGGAACATGAGTAACGAAAACCATATCCCCGACAGGGATGAAGGCATTGACGGCTATGTAAAAATAGACCGTTATAACCCCGATCTGATTGCCGGCCTCTCTGGTAATTACCTCGAAGTTTTAAAGCAAATTGGCGAAAACCCCGAACGCGAAGGCTTGTTAAAAACACCTGAGCGCGTGGCCAAAGCCTTGCTGTATTTAACGCAGGGGTACGATCTGGACGCGAAACAGATCCTTAATTCAGCAATGTTTAAGGAGGATTACAGCCAGATGGTTATAGTGAAAGATATTGAAGTATATTCCATGTGCGAACACCACATGCTGCCTTTCTTCGGAAAAGCGCACGTGGCATACATTCCTAATGGGCACGTAGTGGGCTTAAGTAAAATTCCGCGCGTGGTTGACGTTTTTGCAAGGCGCCTGCAGGTACAGGAAAGGCTCACCAACGAGATCCGCGATTGTATCCAGGATACCTTAAACCCCTGGGGCGTAGGTATAGTTATTGAGTGCCGCCACCTTTGCATGAGCATGCGCGGCGTTCAAAAACAAAACTCGGTTACCACCACATCAGCATTTACAGGCGAATTTTTAAAAGAAAAAACAAGAACGGAATTTTTAAACCTTATCTCAGCAAAGTTGGGCTAAGGACTAAAAATCAGTGATTAGAGATTAGTTTTTTTATAGGTTATGTCTAAATTTGATATAGCTAATCTTTAATTAACAAATTTCTAATCTGTCAAAATCAACTAATCTCTAATTAACAAATCTCTAGTCTCTAGCATGAAAGCATACATATTCCCGGGGCAAGGTGCCCAGTTTGTTGGTATGGGTAAAGACCTGTACGAAAAATCGGAACAGGCACGTGCCTTATTTGAACAGGCTAATGAAATACTTGGTTTCCGCATTACCGACCTGATGTTTGATGGTACCGATGAGGACCTTAAGCAAACCAACGTTACACAACCGGCTATATTTTTACATTCAGTTATTTTAGCCAGTGTTTTGGGCGATGATTTTAAACCGGAAATGGCGGCAGGTCACTCGCTCGGCGAATTTTCCGCACTGGTTGCCTGCAAGTCTTTATCCTTTGAAGATGGCCTGCGCCTGGTAGCGGCACGTGCCAATGCCATGCAAAAAGCCTGCCTGATACAGCCATCAACCATGGCCGCTATTATAGGACTTGATGACTTTACCGTTGAAGATATTTGCCACCGCATTAGTGATATTGTTGTGCCTGCAAATTATAACTGCCCCGGGCAGCTGGTAATTTCAGGTACTATAGCCGGAGTTGATAAAGCTTGCGAAGAACTTACGGCCGCCGGTGCAAAACGGGCACTTAAGTTAAATGTTGGCGGCGCATTTCACTCACCTTTAATGGAGGCCGCAAGGGTTGAACTGGAACACGCTATAGTAAATACCGTAGTTAACGAGCCCATTTGCCCGGTATATCAAAACATTGATGCCAAACCATATACCGACCCGGCAATGATAAAACATAACTTAATAGCCCAGCTTACAGGGCCTGTCCGCTGGACACAGACCGTTAAACACATGATGGAAGACGGCGCAACTTCATTTACCGAGGTTGGCCCGGGCAGTGTGCTGCAGGGACTGGTTAAAAAAGTTGACCGCCACATGCCTACTGAAAGCGCAGCCATACAGTAGCGCTTGCTGCGCTCTTAATGACCCGTCTTAAGCTTAAAGTTATTTATTTTTAACTTTAAGCTTAAGACAAAAAACTTCCGGCTGTAATTTTGGTTACATTTGAAATTATTTAATATTCATTGGCTAAATCAGGGCAAATTCGGTTAATGCTGGCTATTTTATGCGCCAGCTTACTTTTAACGGCAGTTATTGTTCGTAAAACCTACACACCCGTAACCAATCTCGACCAAACAGCTAAGGTTCTTGAAAGTAACCTTAAAAAAAAAGAAGCCTTTGTTAACGGCATTATTAAAGACCAGGCCAGCTTTGACAAGTTAAAACACCTCCAAAACTCTCCCCAGGCGTCAATAGACCTGATCACCAAAGTCACCACAAAAAACAATATCTGGTTTGTAACCTTGCAAAACAATAATCTTAGTTTTTGGAGCGGGGTAAAAGTTGTCCCCAAATACCCCGCTTCCATAAAAGAAGGGTATTCTTTCCGCAAAGAATCAAATGGATATTACGAGGTCATAAAAAAGAGCGAAGGTGCATTTTCGGCTATCTTTTTTATCCCGGTGAAAATTAATTACGCATTTCAAAATGAATACCTGCAAAACCGGTTTGCTGTTGATCTGACCACCGATAGCAACATTGAAATAGCCGATTTTATGGACAAAAATGTTTATGAAATCCGTAGCTCCAATAATTCTTTTTTGTTTGCAGTTAAAATAAAGCAGGGTGAGGTTAACCATTCTTTTTTTTACTACGAGGTAACGATATGGCTGTTAACGCTGCTTTGCTTTTGTGTACTGATTAATAATATTTGTGACTATATAGCTTCAAAAGGCCTTTTGGTATTAGCGCTGGCTGTATTAGCAGCCTTTATTTTTTTGGCGAGGTGGATCAACTTACAGTATAACTGGCCGGATTTTACTTATAAACTTACCATTTTCAACCCGGCGCTTTATGCGTCCAGCCCGGCATTCCGTTCCCTCGGCGACTTTTGCATCAATATATTAGCTACTACATGGTTTGTAAGTTTTATATATCAAAAGCGGCGCCCGCTGTTTAAAAACGTCAAAAGCAAAGCGGCAAGTTACTTACTGGTAGCAGCCGGCATTACCATACTAATTATAGTTGCAACGTTACTATTAGATCTTTTTTACGGGCTGGTTATCAACTCAAAAATAAGCTTTGATGTAAGCAACGTGCTTAACCTTTCTTTTTATAGCGCCGTAGGGGTTGTAATGCTTTGCTTTAGCTTCCTGTTGTTTTACCTTTTAAATGAAATATATTTAACAATAATCAACAGGCTCCCTATCCCGGCTATAAGCAAGGCTCTGGTAATAATTATAGCGTTTTTTCTTGCTACAGGTATTGCTTATTGGCACCAGGACTTTACCTCATTTTATTTATTTTTAGCGGTACTTGTTTTAGCAAGGGCATACGCCTACAGGTATCATAATGGCGCTATAAATGCCATTTCGCTATCATTCATTATTTTAGTTTGCTCATTAATCGCCGCTATCAATCTCAACCATTTCGAGTCGGTTAAAGAGAAGGAAACCCGGAAGGCCTTTATCCAGAAACTGGAAGTGCCCGACGATGGGAACGCTGATTTGATATTTAAAAAAATTGGTCCGCAATTAATAGCTGATCCATCTATTACTCAATATTTTACCGACTCATTACGCAGCTCAAATTATATTAAAACCCGTCTGCAGAAATTATACTTTAACGGCTACCTCTCCAAGTACGATTTTAACGTACATGAGTTTGATGAAAAAGACCGCCCGTTATCAAACGATAAAAATTACTCGCTGGCGGTTTTTAAAGACCTGGTACTCTATAGTTCCTTTAAAGTTTCCGATTTCTTTTACCGCGTTAATGAATCCTTCGGATTTCAAAATTACTTTGCCATTTTACCGATTGCCCAAAATGATAAAAAGTTGGGGACAATAGTTGTAGAACTTAAATCAAAACCACTGCAAACCTATGCCTCTTTTCCAGACCTTTTAATTGACGGACAGATAACCAGGGAAGATGAATTTAAAAACTATTCCTATGCCTTTTATAACGATGGTAAACTGGTTACCCAAAGCGGCACCTACGTTTATAACCTCGAAAATAATAACCTGCAGGGCCAGTTAAATAAATACATTACCAAAACCACCAGGGGAAATAATAATGAATGGTATTCACGCTTTACCAATTACAACCATTTAATTTATAAGCCGGGCGAGCGCAATTTAATTGTGGTTAGCCGCGAACAAAACATGCTGTTTTTGGGCATTACCTCAATGACCTTCTTTTTTGTGGTGTTTTTGCTGTTTGGCTGTATGATATTGCTAAGCGGCTGGCTATGGATCAGGATAAAAATTTTCAACATTAAGAACGACAGGATCAAGTGGAATTTCAGAATGAATTTCGACCTGATATTATATAAAACCCGCATCCAGTTTTCAATGATTGTTACGGTGGTTGCCACCCTAATACTGGTGGGTTTTATCACCTTTTTCTCTATAAGCACACAATACCAAACCCAGCAGGATAAAACCATACGTGAAAAAATAACCCGCATAGCAAGCGCTTTTGAAAGCAGTAATTACAGTAAATACCTTTCAAATATCAGCGAAGAAAGCCAGGTTGATTTTAATGATTTTGCCAACACCTATTCAGCCGACCTAACTTTGTTTGATACCAATGGACTGGAGCTGATCAATACGCAGCCGAAAATTTACGAAGTAGGCCTGATATCCAGGCGGATGAATGCCCGGGCATTTATTTATTTGAGTAAGTTTCAACGCTCGGAGTTTGTTAATGATGAAATTATTGGCAGGCTCAATTATAAAGCCGCTTATGTGCCTTTGCGAAACTCGAAAAATGAAACAATAGCTTATTTGCAATTGCCCTATTTTAGCAATGAGGCCGATTATAAAGAACGGATCGGATCGTTATTGAATATAATGATCAATGTTTATGCTTTAATTTTTATAGCCATTGGCCTGTTAGCGGTGATTATTGCAAGGCAGATCACTGCGCCGTTAAATTTCATCCAGTTAAGCTTAAGTAAAACAACTTATGGCAAAAAGAACGAGCCGATTCGCTGGGACCGGAATGACGAGATTGGCGCGCTGGTAAAGGAATATAATAAAATGATTGCTGCGCTGGAGCAGAGCGCGCAAAAACTGGCGCAGAGCGAGCGGGAAAGCGCATGGCGCGAAATGGCGAAGCAGGTAGCGCACGAAATTAAGAATCCCCTTACGCCGCTTAAACTGGGATTGCAGTTACTTGATAAATCATGGAAGGATAAGGACCCGAAGTTTGATCAGAAATTTGAGCGGTTCAGCAAATCATTTGTTGAGCAGATAGAAAGCTTGTCAAACATCGCCTCCGAGTTTTCGGCATTTGCAAAAATGCCGGATACCAAGCTGGAGCCGATAAATGTTTTTGATGTATTGACACAGGCCGTTACTATTTTTAAACAAATGGACAATATTAAAATTGTTTATCAAAGCCCCGAAAATCCTTTTATAATTAATGCCGACCGCGATCAGTTGTTACGCTGCTTTAATAACCTGTTAAAAAATGCCATTGAAGCTACCCCGGCAGACAGGATGGGAATAATTGAAATAAACTACCTGGTAACCAACAAAAACATCCTGCTTACCTTAAAAGATAACGGCAACGGGATCCCTGAAAATTTAAGGGAAAAGATTTTTGAGCCCAATTTTACCACCAAAAGCTCGGGGACAGGGCTCGGGCTGGCCTTTGTTAAAAACTCCATTGAAAATGCAGGCGGAAAGGTTTGGTTTGAAACCATTATGGGCGAAGGCACAACATTTTACTTCAGCTTACCTTCGGCTTTGGCATAACCGCCGGGTTTAATCCGTAATTAATTTTCCGGGGCTTTTAACCCGCCAACATTAACTGCTGCATAGCTGTAACAAACAAGTGGGTACCACAGTCTTATCAGCAAGTTTTTTGTTAGTTTTAAACCATGGCCGTAAAAACCACCTTTAAAGAAAATATTTCTATAGCCTTACAGTCAATAGCGGGCAACAGGCTGCGCACCTCGCTAACCGCTTTAATTATTGCTATTGGCATTATGGCGCTGGTGGGTATTTTAACGGCAATTGAAGGGGTAAAGCAGTTTACCAATGATGCATTTGCGGGCCTTGGCGCAAACTCTTTCACCATTCAAAACAGGGGCCAGGGCCTAAACTTTGGAAACGGCGGCCACCGGAAGGTTTACCCGTCCATCCGTTACGACCAGGCCGACAGGTTGAAGAAAAAATTCACATTGCCGGCGGTTATTGCCATAAATTTAAATGTTTCAGGCACGGCAGTTGCCAAATATGGCAATCAGAAAACCAACCCTAATATTTCGGTAAGCGGATCAAACGAAAACTATTTATTAACCAGCGGTCAGAAACTGGCGTTTGGGCGCAATTTCTCCGCTTCAGAACTGGAGCATGGAACCAACGTTGTTATTATTGGCAACGAAATAAAAAAGAAGCTTTTTAAAGACGGCGACCCGATAAACAAACTGATATTTGTTGGCACCAATCAGTTCAAGGTAATCGGGGTATTCGCATCAAAAGGATCGAGCGCTGGTTTTGGAGGCGATAAGTTTTGCGTTATCCCGGTTATAAAAGCCAAGCAGATAGTAGCTACCACAAACCCTTCGTTTACCATAACCATTATGGTAGGCAACGCGGCAATACTTGATGCCAGCATTGGCGAGGCTACCTCCCTGTTCAGAAATATTCGCAGCCTTAATGTAGCCGACCCTGATAATTTTGAAATAGAAAGAAGTGACTCTATTCAGCAGGAATTATCGGGCCAGCTCTCCTATATGACTATTGGCGGGGCAACCATCGGTATCATCACCTTAATTGGTGCAGCTATAGGTTTAATGAATATTATGCTGGTTTCGGTAACGGAGCGTACACGCGAGATAGGTTTGCGTAAAGCACTGGGGGCTACACCTTCCATCATCCGCAAGCAGTTTTTAATAGAGGCTATTGTAATTTGTTTAATAGGCGGCGTTGGCGGTATTATATTAGGGATGGCCATAGGGAACCTGATAGCCGTAAACATTAGCGGAACATTTGTAACACCCTGGCGGTGGCTGTTCGGTGCAATAGCGCTGTGTACTTTTATCGGCTTAATATCCGGGTTTTATCCCGCTAAAAAAGCGTCGAGACTTGACCCTGTTGAGGCCTTAAGATACGAGTAGTGTTAATTTCCGAAATTCGGTTTGTACGAGGAATACAGCGCGTACGCTGCATTTGTTATTCAAATATCCGGCAGTTAACTCCCGGTTTGTAAATTAAATAAATCCGAAATCAAACATCCTGATTCCGAAATTACATCAACAAGGTATTCTTTAGCGGGTAATCAAACATTACCTTTTCAAGATACGGCATTTTTAAAGCCTGCTTTAATGCTTCGGCATGCCGCGGGTGGTGCATATCGCTCGATATAAAATTGATCAGTTGGTGGTCTATCATTTCTTCGGCTATTTTTTTAGCCTCCCGCCCGTAGTACCCTGTTAATGATATCGTGTTCAATTGAAAATCAACACCCCAGTCATGCAGTTGCTTAAACTGGTCAATATCCATGTAGGGATACCTTTCTGGGTGGGCCAAAATCGGCTTAAATCCAAGGTCTCTAAGTCGTTGAATTACAGGAATTGCGTTGCTGGGCTTGTTAATAAATGAAAATTCAAAAAGCACGTAATTATCACCAATTATCATTAGCTTACCATCGTTAACCCTGGCTTCAAAGGTTTCATCAAAATAATGTTCGGCAGCTGCCTGCACCTCAATGTTTATATTTTCTTTAACCAGTTCTTTCTTAAGTACCTCAAGCGCCCCGTTAATGGTTTCGGGTGTATTCCGGTAATAATCAATCATTATATGCGGGGTGGCAATAATTTTCTTTATCCCCATGGCCATCATTTGTTTAATCAAAAAGACAGACTCCTGCGGGTTTTGAGCGCCATCGTCAATGCCAGGCAGCACATGCGAGTGCATGTCAACCATTATTGAACTATAGTCAAAGGTGATGTCCTTTTTTTCCTCTTTCTTCTTAAATAAGCCAAACATTTTTAGCGGTTGTTATATTGCTCTACATAATATTGCTGGTAATGACCGGAAGTAACGTCATTAAGCCACTCTTCATTATTAAGGTACCAGTCCACCGTTTTTTCAAGCCCTTCTTCAAATGTAATTGAAGGCACCCAACCCAATTCATTTTTAAGTTTTGATGCATCAATGGCATAACGCAGATCGTGCCCTGCCCTGTCTGTCACAAAAGTAATCAGGCTTTCCGATTCTCCTGCTTTCCTGTTCAGTTTACCATCAAGTATCCGGCACAACAGTTTTATCAGGTCAATGTTTTTCCATTCGTTATGTCCGCCTATATTATAGGTTGATCCTGCTTTGGCTTGGTGAAATATAAGGTCAATCGCCCTTGCATGATCCTCAACCCATAGCCAGTCGCGAATATTCTCGCCTTTGCCGTAAACAGGCACCGGTTTCATTTGCTTAATGTTATGAATAGCCAGCGGAATCAGTTTTTCGGGAAAATGAAAAGAGCCGTAGTTATTTGAGCAGTTAGAGATCACCACATCGAGGCCATAGGTATCATGATATGCCCTCACAAAGTGGTCTGATCCTGCTTTTGAAGCTGAATAGGGCGAATGCGGGTCGTATCCGGTTGCCTCGGTAAACATCCCTGTTTCACCTAATGAGCCATAAACTTCATCGGTTGAAACATGGTAAAACCGGGTTTGGTCAAATCGGCCTTTCCAGGCCTGCCGTGCGGTATTTAACAGGTTTACCGTACCAACAACGTTCGTCATCACAAACTCAAGCGGGTTAGTAATTGACCTGTCCACGTGCGATTCGGCAGCCAGGTGTATGACGGCATCGGGTTGTTCATCAGCAAAAAGCTTTTGTATAAACTCAATATCAACAATATCGCCTTTTATAAAACGATAGTTTGGCTCATTCTCAATATCTCTTAAGTTAGCCAGGTTACCGGCATAAGTTAACTTATCAAGATTAATAATGGTATAAGCGGGATAATTTTTAACAAACCGGCGCACCACGTGCGACCCGATGAACCCTGCTCCTCCCGTAATAATTATCTTTTTCATTAGGTAGTTTATATATTGCCGGCTGCAATTGATTATAATACCAACTCACAACCGTTTGTAGTTATTATAAAGTTACGAAGGATTTTGCGATAAATATTTCTCCCACTCCCAGGCAGATGCCATCATAATATCAATATCCAGCGCTGCCGTCCAGTTCAACACTTTTGACGATTTGGTAACATCGCCCCAAACTTTTTCAACATCTCCGTTACGGCGCGGGCCTATTTCGTAATTCAGCTTTACGCCGGTAGTATTTTCAAAAGCGGCTATTATTTCCAAAACTGTATTGCCATTACCTGTGCCTATGTTAAACACATCGTAACCGGAAAAATTATCACCAGCCATTAATTTTAAAGCGGCCACATGCGCTTTCGCCAGGTCAACCACATGAATATAGTCGCGAACACAGCTGCCATCTTTGGTATTATAGTCATTCCCGAAAACAGTAATTTTTTCGCGTTTGCCAATGGCTGTTTGTGTTATAAAAGGCACCAGGTTTTGCGGAACACCGTTAGGGAGTTCGCCAATCAGCGCGGTTTCATGCGCCCCAACCGGGTTAAAGTATCTTAATGCAACAACTTTTTGTGCATTGCCGGCAGCTACGGCATCTTTTAAGATCTCTTCGGCTATTTGCTTGGTGTTGCCATAAGGCGATTGCGCCGGTTTAACCGGTGCATCTTCAGTAACGGGCAAAATATCGGGCTGGCCATATACGGTGCAGCTTGATGAAAAAACAAACTTCACCGGTTTGCCATTATAGGCCGCCAATAAGTTAACGAGTGAATAAATATTGTTACGGTAATACTTCAACGGGTTATGAACAGATTCGCCCACGGCTTTAAACGCTGCAAAATGAATAATGCCATCAATGTCCGGCTCAGCCGCGGTAAACTCCGCCAGCTTTTTATCATCACAAATATCAAATTGGTAAAAGGCGGGCTTAAACCCTATGATCTTGCTCAGCTGATCAAGGATCTTGATATTTGAGTTGGAAAGGTCATCAATTATTATGGGTTCATACCCTGCGCTTACCAGTTCAACCACTGTATGCGAGCCAATGTAACCTAAACCACCTGTTACTAATATCTTAGCCATTAGTTTTTATTAAAGTATTTAAAATCTTTATGTTGTATTTCCTTTTCAGGCAGCGACTTAAAATAATCGTAAGTAATTTTCAAACCTTCGCTTCTCGAAACCTTTGGCTCCCAGCCTAAAATGCTTTTAGCTTTGGTAATATCCGGGCGGCGTTGTTTAGGGTCGTCCGTAGGCAATGGCAAGCTAATGAGTTTTTGATCGGTACCGGTTAGCTTAATGATCTCCTCGCCAAATTGACGAATCGTTATTTCATCCGGGTTGCCAATATTCATCGGCTGACTATAGTCACTGAATAATAAGCGGTAAATACCTTCAACCAAATCATCAACATAACAAAAAGAGCGGGTTTGTGAACCGTCGCCAAACATGGTTAATGATTCGCCACGCAGGGCCTGCCCTATAAAAGCAGGTAACACACGCCCGTCATTAAGCCGCATACGCGGCCCGTAGGTATTAAATATGCGCACAATGCGGGTTTCCAGGCCGTGAAAGGTATGATAAGCCATAGTAATGGCTTCCTGGAACCGCTTTGCCTCGTCATAAACACCCCGCGGACCAACCGGGTTAACGTTGCCCCAATATTCTTCAGGCTGCGGGTTTACGCTCGGATCGCCATATACTTCAGATGTTGAGGCTATCAGCATCCGCGCATTCTTTGAGCGGGCCAGCCCAAGCAGGTTATGTGTGCCCAGCGATCCAACTTTTAAAGTCTGGATAGGGATCTTTAAATAATCAATAGGACTCGCAGGCGAAGCAAAGTGAAGGATGTAATGCAAATCGCCGGGTACATACACAAACTTGGAAACATCATGATTATAAAACTCAAAGTTTTCAAGTTTAAATAAATGCGCAATATTTCTCAGGTCGCCGGTGATCAGGTTATCCATTCCGATAACATGATAATCTTCCGCTATAAACCTGTCGCACAAGTGCGAGCCTAAAAATCCCGCTGCCCCGGTTATTAATATTCTTTTACGTTCTGCCATTATCCAACTATTTTACGCCCGATGCTGTTGTAATAAAAACCGCAATCTTTCATTCTGTCAAGGTCGTAAAGGTTACGGCCATCAAATATTACCGGTGCTTTTAACTTTTCTTTCATAAACTCAAAATCCGGCGTTCTGAAAACGGGCCATTCCGTTACTATCAGTAAAGCGTCGGCACCTTCAAGGGCAGTATATCTGTCGTTCGAATAAGTAATCTTATCTCCCAATAATTTTTTAACATTTGGCATGCCTTCGGGGTCATACGCAACCACCTTAGCGCCTTCTGCCAGCAATTCATCAATAATATATAAGGCAGGCGCCTCGCGAATATCGTCGGTTTCCGGTTTAAAGGCCAGTCCCCAAAGGGCAAAGGTTTTTCCTTTTAAGCCCCCCGGGCCATAATGTTCGCGCATTTTTACCACCAGGCGTTTCTTTTGCGTTTCATTCACTTCCATTACCGAGTTCAGGATCTTAAACTCATATTTATTTTCTTCTGCCGATTTTGCCAGCGCCTGAACATCTTTAGGGAAACAGCTGCCGCCATATCCAACACCCGGAAATAGGAAGCGCTTACCGATACGTGCATCAGCCCCAACGCCCTTTCTTACCATATCCACATCGGCACCAACAAGTTCGCACATATTGGCAATCTCGTTCATAAAGGTAATTTTGGTAGCCAAAAACGAATTTGCAGCATATTTTGTAAGTTCTGATGAACGCTCATCCATATAAAGGATAGGGTTTCCCTGGCGCACGTATGGCGCATAAAGGTCGCCCATTATCTGGCGGGCCTTCTCGTCCATAGTACCTATAACAACCCTGTCAGGTTTCATGAAATCCTCAACAGCAACACCTTCGCGCAAAAATTCAGGGTTTGAAACCACGGCAAAAGGCACATCGGTATTGGCCTTCATTACGGCATTAACTTTATCAGCAGTACCAACCGGCACTGTCGATTTGGTTACGATCACCTTATACTCTGTAATTATTTTTGCAATATCTTTTGCTGCGCCAAGCACATAACTCAAGTCTGCAGAGCCATCAGCACCCGGAGGGGTTGGCAGCGCTAAAAATATCACCTTAGCTGGCGCAATAGCTTCGGCAAGGTTAGTTGTAAATGTTAATCGTTCCTGTTTTATATTCCGGTGAAATAAAAGGTCAAGTCCGGGTTCGTAAATCGGCATTTCGCCTGCGCGCATCTTGTTTACCTTTTCTTCAACAATGTCCACGCACACCACCTCATTACCGGTTTCGGCTAAACACGTTCCGGTAACCAGGCCTACGTAGCCCGTTCCTATAACAGCAATTTTCATAAATAAATATTTTTATTGTGACTACATTTATCCCCGCGAAGTTAATAATTCATATTTTAAAATGCGCTTACTATATAACACCGGGGTTAGATTATATTTCGTTGCAGTTTACTTAGCTTCCTTTTTCAACTTAAAGGCCAGACTTTGGATAAGTGGCCGAAAAAATCAAGCACTTATACGTTTTCCCGGTTGTATTTGGTTTCATTTTGCATCACTTGGCGAGTTTGAGCAGGGCCGGCCGGTTTTGGAACAGATGAGAACGTTATATCCCGGCAATAAAATAGTAATCACTTTTTTTTCACCATCAGGATACGAAATTAGAAAAAACACCCCTCTCGCCGATGCCGTGTACTATTTACCGCTGGATACGCCGCAAAACGCCAAAGACTTTATAGCCACCATACAGCCCAAAATGGCCATTTTTACCAAGTATGAATACTGGTACCATTTTTTTAAAGAGCTGCACCACCGTGAAATTCCATTGTACCTTATCTCGGGAATTTTCAGGCCGGGGCAGGTATTTTTTAAATGGTATGGAGGGCTGCACCGCCAAATGCTGGGCTTTGTTCGCTGGTTTTTTGTGCAGGATGAGCGGTCAATGGCATTGCTGCGGCAGCTTAACATCAATAATGTTACCGTAAGCGGCGATACCCGGTTTGACAGGGTATGGGCCAATGCGCAGCAGCCCAAAAGTATCCCCGCTATTCACGAATTTAAAAATGGGCACAAAGTATTTATAGCCGGCAGCACCTGGCCACCCGATGAAAAACTGATAGCCACGCTGGTAAAGCAATACCCTGAATGGAAGTTTATTATTGCGCCGCACGAGATCAGTGAAGAAAAAATAAAAAGCCTTGCACAACTGTTACCCGCGGGTTCAGCAATCAGGTATTCCCAAATCGCTAATGCTCCCGTTCTTGGTGAACAAACACTGATCATTGATAACATTGGAATGCTGTCATCGCTATATCAGTATGGCGACATTGCTTATATTGGCGGTGGCTTTGGCGCAGGTATTCACAATACGCTTGAAGCAGCAGCGTTTGGCTTACCGGTAATTTTTGGGCCGGAATATTCAAAGTTTAAAGAGGCTCATGATTTGATCGGTCTGCAGGCGGGATTTAGCATAGCTTCCGAAGCGGAGTTAATAACGGTAACCAACAAGCTGGTTAATGATCCAATATTTTACGCTAACGCAGGCAAGGCACTTACAACTTATGTAAAGAAGCTTACCGGGGCTACGGCGACTATTATGAATTTTATTAAAAAGTAAAATACCGGAGACGCAGGCCCCCGGTACTTTATGATAATTTAACAAACAACTAATTACATATTAGTCCTTTATATGCAGTGCCTGCTGTACTTCTTTATAGTTTTTCAGGTTTACAACACTTAAAGTATGAACGCCGCCCGGAATTATCACATACCTGAACTGGTGCGCGTTTGATATGCTGCCATAAGCATTTGTGCTGCTGGTTAAGCTTATTCTTACGTTCCCTAAGGTGCAAAGCGCTGACCATGTGTCAAGGTTAGGCGTAGTGCCACTCATATAGTTAATTGCAATGGGTAATTGACTCACCTGGTCGGTAGGCCATATAACAGGGTTATACCCGTTAAGCTTGCCATATACCAAAACCGTACCCTTGTCCAAAATATCCTGTGTTATTTTTAAGGCCGCAATGTCAGTTGTGAAGTTAATTGTGCCAAAAATAGTTGTCTTTGCATAAGTAGCCGGGGTGTACCAATCAGAGTATATCACGTTAGCTGTTCCCGGGTCGCCTTTGGCTCCTTTAAGATTAATAGGTACGGGCCAGGCACCACTTGCTTTGGGTCCGTAAAATAAATAATTGGCCGTGTTTAAATAATAATCGCCGTCTGCACCTAATGATGATGCAGGTACCGCAGTGCCGCTATAGATTTGGGAGCCAGGGGTTCCTGCTGCTCCGGTGGCGCCAGTAGCACCCGTTGCGCCGGTGGCACCTTTGAGGTTGGTGGCTGTTCCCCATCCTCCGCTGGTTTTAGGCCCATAAAAATCACTGTTTGAAGTGTTAAGATAGAAATCGCCGGTGGCACCCAGCGTGGCTGCGGGCGCCCCAGTGCCAGAGTAAATTTTTGTACCGTCAGCGCCTGTGGCACCCACAGCACCGGTTGCACCTACGGGGCCTGCAGCACCAGCCGGACCTACCGGACCTACTGCGCCATCTTTGCCGCACGATGTGAAAATTATGACAGCAGCCATAAAAGTAAAGAGTGAAATGTTAAAATTTTTCATATTTTTTAATTTGTGTGTTTTGAAAATCATGCGATCCGGGCATTTGTGAGACATTTATATAATGCCGGACAACAAGTCAAATAAAGACGATATTCAGTTGGTTTACAAGCGTATAACTACGCTATCAATATGTGGATGATACGTCTTTGCAATTGCACACTTTCAACATGAATTGTCATTTTTAATTGATTTTTGTTGATAAGAAGATGCCCTGTTCTTGATTGAAATACCGGAAGTGAAAAAATTCACTCATATATATTTAACTTGCACCAAATGTTAGCGCCTAAAAACAGTACAATTTATTGGCGCGTGCATCAACATGTTAAATTTTTAGATCGCACAAAACCCGGGGTATTTATTTAACACCATTGAAGGCGAACAAAAACATCCCGGAATTAGCAGATCAATTTAGCTTTAGGGACGGCCTGATCATATTCAGGCTGCGATAGTTTGCTTAAGGCAAAAAATGTACTGGTTACTGAAAAGAAACTTTAAAACAAAAAGAATTAATAAAAGTGATCCTAATTATATCCGTTACTTTATTATTTATTGTACTGCGTTTTACGGTGACGCTTTTTAATTTTATTTCAAACCCTAAATTAACCCGGGTAAACAGGCGCTATACCGACCTGGTTTCTATCCTGATTCCGACGCGGAACGAAGCCCATAATATTTTAACCCTGCTGCAGTCAATCAGCGTACAGGATTACAAAAATTACGAGGTGATTATTTATGATGACGGATCATCTGACGACACTTTTGAAATCTGTTCTGCTTATGCTGCCGGCAAATCAAATTTCAGCGTAATAAAAGGAGATCATTTGCCTTTAGGGTGGCTTGGTAAAAACTATGCCTGTTACCAGCTTGCAAAAAAGGCAAAGGGGAAATTTTTTTTGTTTTTAGATGCCGACGTTGTCATAAGCAATCATTTGATCAACAGCAGCATACATCGCATGTATATTAACGGGTTAGGTTTACTAAGCTTATTCCCCAACCAGCTGATGCAAACCGCCGGGGAAAAAGCGACCGTGCCCCTGCTGCATTTTTTATTACTTAACTTATTGCCAATACGCCTGGTCTTCTTAACAAAGAACCCGTCCGCGGCTACAGCATGCGGTCAGTTTATGCTCTTTGACGCCGCCGCTTACAGCAACAGGCAATGGCACGAACTTGCTAAAGATAAAGTAGTTGAAGACGCCGAAATTATGCGGCTGGTTAAGACGGCCGGCTACCGTGGCGAAGTTTTATTGGCAAACGGCATGATCCGCTGCCGTATGTACCGAAGTTACAGTGAGGCGATAAACGGGTTCAGTAAAAATGCGCTTGCTGCCTTCAGCTATAGCGTCCCCGGCTTATTAATTTATATTTCAGTGCTTATTGGCGGACCCATGATTGTGCTAATGACGCTAAACTTTAACCTGATACTGTTTATGGCTGGACTCATCTTACTCTCCCGTATTATGATTTCGTTTATGGCCGGGCAAAATGCGTTGTTAAATATTATTTTACACCCTGTGCAAATAATAAATATGGCTGTTATCGCATTTTTATCTATCCAAAAGCAATTAACCGGAAAAAATGAGTGGAAAGGAAGAAAAGTATGAAGTTTTATTTATAAGTTTTAAAAGGGAAAAGGTATTTTTGTATGATTAACCCTAACCTTTCACCCATGTTTATATCAAATCGAAAAACGCCCGGGGTATATGTAAACAACGTAAGTGCTTTCCAAAACACGGTTGTTCCGGTTGCTACTGCTGTTCCCGCTTTCGTAGGATATACGCCCCAAGCATCATACCAGGGAAATTCATATTTAAATATCCCTCAAAAAATAACATCTTTTGCCGATTTCCAATCCATATATTGCCTGCCCCAGGACCCTGCTGCCGCCTCGCCGGTGAAGCAATATAACCCCCAGTATTATCTTGTGCAGCAAAAGAGCAAGCCTGCCGGTAATGATTATATGGTAATTGATAATTGCTATTATTCCTTTTTACCCGATCCCAACACCATTTATTACCTGTATAACAGCATCCGGCTTTTTTACCGGAATGGTGGCGGCGACGCCTATATCGTGTCGGTCGGAGCATACGCTGCCCCTTCCGGAAATCCCGCGCGACCGGATGAGCAGATCGTAAATCCGAACGTTCAGCTAAATGATTTGCTAAACGGTATCAGCCTGTTAAAAGCCGAGCAGGAGCCTACCATGTATATCTGCCCCGATGCAACATTGCTGCCTGTTGCTGACAATGGCCTACTGATGCAGGCAATGCTTTTACAATGTTCAGAAATGCAAACGGCAATCAGCATTTTTGATATAATAGGCGGAAAAAGCCCTGATCCGGTACTGTTCAATAATGATATTGACACTTTCAGAACCAATACCGGCACAACCGGGCTGGATTACGGCACAGCATATTATCCTTTTGTTGGCACTACTATTATGCAAGACGGAGAGATCAACTATACCAACCTTTTCGGCGGCGATATAAAACAGCTGGCCCTGCTCTTAAATCCTGCTGACAATCCTAACCCCGCTGCAGCGTCGGTCATAAACAGCATATCAACAGCAGAAGCCCCCGCTTTAACTGCACAACAGTATAGCAGTGCCCTTAGTACCGCCAGCAGTGTTTATGCGCTTATCATCAACAATATTTTAAACCTGGCAAATATATTACCACCGTCGGGTGCTATTGCCGGGATAATTACAACCGTTGATGCTATGGGTGGTGTTTGGCAGGCACCGGCAAATACATCAGTAACCGGCGCCGTATCATTGCCTTTAACCCTGTCAGACAGCCAGCAAGCCGGTTTAAATATGGATGCAGTTTCAGGCAAATCAATTAATGCCATCAGGTGTTTCAGTGGGATCGGCATCCTGGTTTGGGGTGCCAGAACGCTTGACGGAAACAGCGATGACTGGAAGTACCTGCCGGTAAGAAGAACAGTAACAATGATTGAACAGTCATGCAAAGCTGCTATGCGGGCTTATGTTTTTCAACCCAACACTCAAAATACCTGGGTGGCCCTAACGGCTGCGATTGGCAACTTTCTAACTATGATATGGAAAGAGGGAGGCTTGATGGGTGCTACCGCTTCAAATGCATTTTCTGTGAATTGCGGATTAGGCACCACCATGACAGCGGATGATTTACTCGACAGTTTTATGAACGTTGTAATAAAGATAGCCATTGTAAGGCCCGGCGAGTTTATTGTTTTAACGTTACAACAGCAAATGGCCACGGCGGGTTAGGAAATATCATATAACTATGAACGTTGGTGCACCCAGCATCTGTAAATTAATGAACCAATGAACATTTTTCATTAATTTTGCAGTATCATGGGAGATTACCAGTTAAAAGTTACTATTGACCAGGATTCGGGATTTTGCTTTGGTGTTGTTTACGCCATTGATATGGCCGAAGAGATCTTAGCCGAAGACGGGTACCTTTACTGCCTTGGGGATATTGTGCATAATGACGAAGAGGTTGAACGGCTAAAAGCCAAAGGTCTCCGGATTATTGAACATGCCGACCTGGCCAGCCTTAGTAACGAAAAGGTGCTGATCCGCGCACACGGCGAAGCGCCCGATACCTACCGTACAGCTTTAGAAAATAAAATTACGCTTATTGATGCATCGTGCCCGGTGGTGCTTAAATTACAAAACCGCATCAAAACATCATTTGACGCCAACGAGAAGATCCTGATATTTGGAAAACATGGGCATGCTGAAGTTGTGGGCCTTCAGGGGCAAACCAACAATGAAGCCTTGGTTTTTCAGGACATTGCCGAACTGGATAACGTGGAATTACCTGAAAACATTACCCTTTACAGCCAAACTACCAAAAGCATGGAGAAGTTTTATAACATCAAAGATCAGCTATTGGAACGCGGCTATAACCTTAAGGCTAATGATACCATTTGCCGGCAGGTATCAAACCGGGATAAGGATTTGCCCAAATTTGCGACAAGGTTTGATAAGGTGGTATTTGTTTCAGGGCAAAAATCGTCAAACGGGAAGGTCTTATTCGAGGTGTGCCGCAAGCATAACCCCAATACCTATTTCATTTCATCCGTAAGCGAACTGCAAAATTGCGAGTTTTCTATTGGTGACACGGTAGGCATTGCCGGCGCAACCTCAACCCCAATGTGGCTGATGCAGGATGTGAAGGCTGCTTTAGAAAAACTATAACCCGGCAGCTTACCTTGCTTTTTATATGCGCTGTCTATTGATAAATACATGCAATTGTCAATTCTTACACCTTTAAAGTCTATTTTCAACTAAGCTCAAATCTCTGGGCTGTAATTATTAAATTTACGTCACAAAATAATATGAGTAAAAAGGGAGTTCTGCTTGTTAACCTTGGTACGCCTGATAGTCCTTCAACAGGGGATGTTCGTAAATACCTCGATGAGTTTTTAATGGATGCAAGGGTAATTGATATCAATCCCATAGCCCGTGCGCTTTTAGTTAAAGGGATAATTGTTCCGTTCAGAGGGCCTAAATCCGCAAAATTATACCGGCATATCTGGGACAAAGAAACCGGCTCGCCCCTGCTTCACTATAGCAAACTACAGCACCAGGCGCTTCAGCAGCGGCTGGGCGGCGAATACCAGGTTGAATTAGCCATGCGCTACCAAAGCCCCTCAATTGCCTCGGCTTTAGACAGGCTAAAAGCATCACTGGTTGAAAGCATCCAGGTAATCGCGTTGTTCCCTCAATATGCATCAGCCAGCACCGGCTCGGTTTATGACAAAGTGATGGAACTGGTTAAAGACTGGCAAACTATCCCGTCTATCTCATTTGTAAACTCGTTTCATGACAACGAGTTGATGATAGAAACCTTTGCTGCCAACGGTAAAAAGTACAATCCGGAAACTTACGATCACATCCTGTTTAGCTTTCACGGCCTGCCGCAAAGACAGTTGATTAAGTGCGACCATACCGGCAATTATTGCCTAAAATCTGAAGGGTGCTGCAACACTTTGAACGATACCAACAAGCTTTGCTACTCGGCACAGTCACATGACACCGCGCGGCTGATAGCTGAGAAATTAAACCTTCCCAAAGAAAAATATACTATTTGTTTTCAATCGCGCCTGGGTAACGATCCCTGGGTACAGCCCTACACCAGCAAAGTTATTGAGCAGCTGGCCAAAGAAGGAAAAAAACGACTGCTGGTATTTTGCCCTGCCTTTGTTGCCGATTGCCTTGAAACCGTTTATGAAGTTACCGAAGAATACGGCGAAGAGTTTAAAGCGCTGGGCGGAGAACACATCCAGCTGGTAGAAAGCCTGAACGATTCGCCAACCTGGATTGATGCCCTGGAAGAAATGGTTGTCGGCAAGAAATAAGAGGAATGAAGTTTACTGTCGGGTCTTGAGTCAGCATTGCTGATTTAAGACCTCTTACATCCGGAAATAATCCTTAAAAAAGCTGTTCAATGATATCGTCGGCAGATAAACCTTCTGCTTCGGCGTGGTAACTGCGTACAATGCGGTGCCTTAATATAGGTTTTGCTATTGCCTGCACGTCTTCAATATCCGGCGAATACTTGCCATTGATCACCGCGTGGCACTTGGCGCCCAAAATTAAAAATTGTGATGCCCTTGGGCCAGCGCCCCAGTTTAAAAGACGCTTAACCGATGCACTGGCAAACTCGCCATGCGGGCGCGTTTTGGCTACCAGTTTAACCGCATACTCCAATACATTATCGGCAACGGGAATATTCCTCACCAGCTGCTGGAAATAAACGATCTGCTCCGCATTTAAAAGCTTATTCACTTCAACTTTGTTGGTGCTGGTGGTATTTTTAACTACCTGCAGCTCCTCGCTAAAACTTGGATAGTTTAGCGCCACGTTGAACATGAACCTGTCCAGCTGCGCTTCGGGCAGCGGATAAGTGCCTTCCTGCTCAATGGGGTTTTGCGTAGCCAATACAAAAAAAGGTTGCGAAAGACGATGGGTAACCCCCGCCGCGGTAACTGCCTTTTCCTGCATAGCCTCTAAAAGAGCCGCCTGCGTTTTGGGGGGGGTACGGTTAATTTCATCCGCAAGAATGATGTTTGCAAAAACCGGGCCCGGGATAAATTTAAAATTCCGGTCCTCACCGAGGATCTCTGAACCAATGATGTCTGAAGGCATCAGGTCGGGGGTAAACTGGATGCGCTTAAAATCAAGATCAAGCACCTGTGCAACTGTTTGAACCAGCAGTGTTTTTGCCAGGCCGGGTACGCCAACCAGCAAACAGTGCCCATTACTAAAAATAGAAATGAGCACAAACTTTAATACCTCCTGCTGACCGATGATTACTTTACCTATTTCAGCACTTATTTGCTGGTAAGCCTGCCTTAAAGCGTCAGCAGCCTCCACTTCCGAGCGGTGTTGCATATTTTATTTTAAGGTTTAACTTCAGCAGTTGCCGGTACAGATGACGGTGTACTCCAATCTTTTATAGTTGGGCAGCCCTGGTATTGTGAATCTATGCGGATATACGTTTCTTTTCTTTTTTTCTCAAACCACTCACTTACTGTGCGGTTGATCTTTGAATTGTTGGCATATTCTTTCAATTTAGGATAATCCTGATCAAGATTGGCCTTATGCGCGTTACTGGTTGATTTCAGGTAAAGGATCTTGTAGCCACTTTTGCCGTCGGCGCCGGTAAATAAAAACGGTTTTGAAATACCGCCGACCTTCATGGTATCAATAACAAGAGCAACCTGCGGATCCAGCTTATCTGTTGGGATGTAAGTGGAACGAGCCTCCACATTATCTGCATTTAACATCATTCCGCCATTAAACTTAGTGTCTTTATTATCCGAATAAAACGCAGCGGCAGATGAGAAATCGGTTGCCTTGCTTTTTATCAGCAAATTATAAACGGTATCGGCCTTTCCCTTTATTCGGTTTAAGCTTTCCTGGGTAACAGCTGGCACTATCACTATATGGCGTACGTGCACCTGCTCGCCCCGGCGTTCAATCACCTGTAAAAAGTGAAAACCAAAATCCGACTCGAATACAGGAGAAATATCTCCGGCTTTAAGCTTAAAAGCCATAGCCGTAAATTCTTTAACAAATGCGGTACGGTCATTAAAACCAAGGTCGCCGCCATTAGGGGCCGAAACGGGGTCCTGCGAGTAAAGGCGGGCCAGCGCTCCAAAATCTTCACCTGCTAAAATCCTTTTCCTTAGCTCCTCTGCCTTTGTTTTATACGCATCTTTTTCGGCCGCATTCAATTTTGGGTTAAATACAATTTCGCCCACTTCAACTTCCTTGTTAAAGGTAGGCAAGCTGTCTTTAGGGATTCCGTCGTAAAACTTTTTAACATCCTGCGGGGTAGTATTTATGTTCGAGGTGATTTTTTGCTGCATTCTCTGCGCAATTAATCCTTCTTTAATATCCGGACGAATCTCGTCTTTGTATTGAATAACCGACCGGCCTAAAAACTGTTCCAGCCTGTCCTGTCCGCCTGCACGTTGTATCATTCCGCGCATCCTGCGATCAACATCAGCGTCCACTTCGTCGTCTTTAACTTCAACGCTATCAATAACCGCCTGTGCAGCCAATAATTTCTGTGTTAACAGCTGCTGTAAAATCTGGCATTTAAAGGCCGGATTCGGTTGCATACCCTGGGCAATATAGGTTGCATATTTTAATTCTATATCCGACTGAAGGATAATGCTGCTTCCCACCACACCGGCAATTTTGTCGAGCGTGTGTTTTTGCTGCGCCTTTGCTGCCTGTATAAATAAAATAATACTAAAAATGGCTATCCCAAACTTTCTCATGTACCTTATATATGCTAATTAAACACCCCAAATTTTGTTGGGGTTAAAAACCTTCGAATTTCGGTAAAATTTATGAATTACCACGTTATAAATAACGGCAATTAATTGAAACCGAATATAATTGTGCGAATATGCCCATAATGCCTCAAACTGTTTAGTTACTTTTGGTTAAAATTTGTTAAATACAATCAGGCTTTGGCATCTTTGTACTTTCTGAGTACGCTGTATCGCTATTTTTACAGTAATGACAATCAGGAATTAACCGGCTAAAAACAGGATTTAAATATCTCCGATAAATTGAACAATGAACATAGAAAACCCTACCGCTTTCAGTTTTATTATGCAGGACGACATTTACCTGCTGAATAAAGATAAGGAAGCATATTCTGCGCCCGCTGGTTCAAACCCGGCGAATGCCGTTGCTGAACCGGAGCCCGAATATAAGCGCACGGTTTCGGTGCCGCCCGTGGCTGAACCCGAACCGGCAACTTTCCATTTCCTGGGCGGGCACAAAAAGAATTTCCTGGTTATTGTTCATTATCCGGAGCATGACTACATGCACGAGAAACACCTTGCCGCGCTGGAAAGTACGCTTACCCGGTTGGGATTTAGCCGCGATGACGTAGCCATTTTTAACAGGGCGAAATATTTAGATGCTGAATTTGCTGCATTGGCGGGCTTTTTCAAACCCCAAAAGCTCCTTTTACTTGGCAAAAGCAGCCGGCCTGCCGGGCTCGAAGCTTTTGAACTAAATAAGCTATTGCAATTAAATGGCTATCCGGTGTTGTTAACCTTCAGTTTTGACGAAATGATGGACAGCGTTGAAAGTAAAAAAGCATTTTGGGAACAAATGAAACAATTATAACACCATGCACCAGTTAGTTTTTGCAACCCATAACGCCCATAAGCTGCACGAGGTTTCAGCTAAAATTGATGGGCAGATAAAATTATTGAGCCTGGATGATATCGGTTGTTTGGATGATATTGCTGAAACCGGCACTACCTTCCACCAAAATGCCTCCATAAAAAGCAATTATATTCATACAGAATTTAAGCTGGATTGCTTTGCCGATGACAGTGGACTTGAAATTGATGCGCTGGATGGCGAACCCGGCGTTTACTCAGCCCGGTATGCCGGCGAACACGGCAACCACCAGGCCAATATCAACAAAGTTCTTACCAGGCTAAGCGGACAAAATAACCGCAGCGCACGGTTCCGCACCGTTATTTCTTTGATCTGGAATGGTGCTGAACACTTTTTTGAAGGCACCGCAGAGGGCACTATCCGACAAGAACGCGCAGGGACCGATGGCTTCGGTTACGACCCTATATTTGAGCCCCTCGGCTACAACGTCACTTTTGCCGAAATGAGCCTGGAAGAGAAGAATCGCATAAGCCATCGCGCTAAAGCAATGGAAAAGCTAATTGCGTTTTTGAATGGGAAATAACTGTTTTGACCCTGCTGCGCGGCTTTATTCCGCTGAATGGTAGCCAGTGTAAAACCAAAAGCTGCTTTTTAACGTA
Source organism: Mucilaginibacter xinganensis (assembly GCF_002257585.1). Taxonomy (NCBI): domain Bacteria; kingdom Pseudomonadati; phylum Bacteroidota; class Sphingobacteriia; order Sphingobacteriales; family Sphingobacteriaceae; genus Mucilaginibacter; species Mucilaginibacter xinganensis. The sequence continues at coordinate 263,143 of NZ_CP022743.1, forward strand.
AAAACTGGAAAATACTTTTCTTGAAAACCGTTATAAAACTAAATCATATCCATTTTTGTCCATCGTGCGGTGAAGACTTTACATGCAAAAGACACAGGGGCTGGCTTATTAAAACCTTTTTGTTTTTCCTGGAGATCAGGAAATATTATTGCACTTTTTGCCGCAAAACCTATATCGTTCACAAGCGGGCCGTATAGCACTTAAACTCAATTGCTCCCCGGCTTCTTAACTGCGGGTGGCTTTATTATAGCACTATCTTTTACCGGCTGCTTAACAGGTGCGGCTTTCAATAAACTATCTTTTACGGCTTTTAGCGCAGGTGATTTTGACAGCGCTTTGTTCAGGCTATCGCCAACCGCTTTTATGCCCGGTAATTTCTGAGGTAATTTATTCAGGCTATCCCTTGCTGCTTTTACGCCGGGCAGATTTTGCAACTTATTATTAACACTATCCTTCACGGCTTTTACACCCGGCGGGCTTTTATCCGGCACTTTACCTTTTTTCGCGTTATCCCGGGCTTGCTTTGCTGCCGCTTTCCGGTTATATGACGGGATGATAGACTCTTTTGATACCGGCCTTTCCTTCGGTTTCCAGATAAAGCCTTTTAAAATTTTATCATCATCAACCACTTTGGCTATAGGCGTGTATTTGTGCTCGGGCTTTAAATAAAACCCGATGTTGGTTGCCTGGTTCTTTTCAAAATTAACCCGGATACCTGTACTTAAAGAACGCTCCATGCCGCTTACCTCTGTTTTTCCGCTATCCCTGTTAAAGTAAATACTTTCCGCATTGCCATCAATAAAAATTTGGTGCAACTTATCGTCTTTAAAATAACCGCGCATTTTTTTTCCGGCTATTTGGTTAAAGTGTACGGAATCGCCCTTTTCAATATTTACAATAAAGGCATGCGGAAACATCACCATGTTGTCCATTTTTTTATGCTTCATCTGCAAATAAATGGTATCGCCGGAGAGTTGAGAGCCTTCCGTCCAGATCAGCGGGTTTACAAAGCAGCGGATGGTTGAATCGCTGTTGCTGTAAAACATAGAGTCGGACTTGGCCTGCATGTCCGATTTAAAGAGTTTAAAATTATGATGTGCCAGTACAATGCGGATGCGTGCGGTATCGCTCGGCTCAAGCTTACGGGCCGTAGTAATAGAATCGTCCAGGCGTTTTTTTCGCAGGCTGTCAGCCATCAGCTGTTTTTTAGTTAAAACAACAGGTGGCTTTTTGGGAGCCTGCTTCGGTTTCCCAAAAAACTCAGGATGGCGAAATGTGGTATCAAGCGGCACACCGGCCAGTTTCCCCGTTAAAAATTTCGACTCCGGGATCTTCGACTTTGGCTTTGAAGTGGTGTCCCTTATATGTGCAAGGCGTTGCTTTTCCTGGTATATCTTCAGGTCCTTATAAGTAAGGATCTGCGTTTCAATAGTATCTGCCGACATGTAAACCGAATCGCGCTTAATATGGCTGGTATCCTTTGGCGCTTTAATCTCCGGTTGAAGATGAGGTTGCCCTGCACGAAGGGGGATGATATCTTCCTTATTAATGTTTTTTGCCTTGAAGACCATCGGGATCACTTTCGACTGCAAAGTTTTCATGTTAATATTTTTCAGATCAACAGGTGCTTTCTTTATCGCAGCATCAATTTGCTTATGCAGCTTGCCGGTATCCAGGGGCAGCTTTTTCAATATCGAGTCTGCCTTTAATTTATTATTCCTTACCAAATCAGGGTTAAATTGCCGGGTATTGATAACGGTATCTGCCTTACCCGGCAGGGTTTGTTTAATCAGCTTAGCCATATTAATGGCACTTTTACTTTTTTCCGGATTTATTTTGAATGAAGTATCCACCTTTCGGATCGAATCGGCTTTGGCTGCCGAATCAGTTTTTGCAGTGTCTTTTTTCTCCGTTACAATAATTATATAAGGGTCTTCGGTCATTACCGTTCGCTCTTCGGCTTTAAAGTATATACCTAAATTCCCCTTTATGGTAGTTTTTTGTTCCTTGTCTGTAAAAGTAACATGCTTAACGGCGCGGCCGTAGCCTTTTATTTTATCGTAAAACAAACTGTCTCCCTTTAACGATTTTGTTCCGGAAGTATATAAATTGTTTTTTCCGAAAGCGGCCTGCTCCACAACGGTGTTATAGGTGCCGTTTTCGGTATAAAGCGTGTCCTTATCTTTTTTGCCTTTCTCGGCCTTGGTGCCGTAAATGTGGGTGGGCCCATAAAAGTATGCTATCTTGCTGTTGGTATTATACCGCATGGTATCGGTCTTTATTAAAGCATCCGGCGAGGTGAGCGATACATTGTATCTGAAATATGAATCGTGCGAAAAGGCAAAGTAATACCCATTTTTACTGAGCAGCGTATTATCCTTATTCACTAGTTTACCACCGTTAACATAAGTGCCAATCCGCGTAGCGGTGTTATAAGTAAGGTAATTGGTAGTAAGGGTAGCATCTTTATCTACCATTTTTACATTGTCAGTAAGCAGGGCAATTTTTGTGTTACCGTTATAATTTAGCTTGTCTGAATATATGTTAAGCGTATCGCCCTGGTTAATAACCACGTGTCCAAAGGCATCAAAGGCATTATCCTGCGGGTAAAAGTAGGCGCTGTCTGAACTTAAGGTCGAAAAATCCTGCCTGAAGGTTCCCTGGTAAACCTTCACCAGGTCCTTTCCATTAAGTTTTATTCCGTAGCTTTCCTTTGATTTGATCAGGTTAACTACTGATTTTTTTTGGCACATAGCGTTCACGGCTGCACACAATAAAAAAAAGAATAAAACATATTTCCTCACGTCGGCAAAATTAGTTTTTTGTTGGGGTTTTAAATTAATAATTTTGATGGATGCTGCCCGTTAAAAAATTCACTGATTTTATTGAGCAAAACAACCTTTTTACGCAGGGCAGTAAAATACTTGCTGCAGTAAGCGGTGGTATGGATTCTGTCATCATGGTTCATTTGCTTAAATCAGCAGGCTTTAACTTTGGCATAGCACATTGTAATTTTCAGTTGCGCGATGACGAATCAACAGGCGACGAGCAATTTTGTTATCAGCTGGCGCAACAACTTGATGTACCGTTTCACAACATCAGCTTTGACACCTTAGCATACGCCGCCGACGAAAAGGTATCAACCCAAATGGCGGCCCGCACCCTGCGTTATCAATGGTTTGAACAGGTAAGGCAACAAGCTGATTATTCGATTATTGCGCTTGCGCACCATCAAAACGATGCAATTGAAACAATATTGTTAAACCTTACACGCGGTACCGGTATTGCGGGCCTGCACGGCATTTTGCCAAAAAATGGTCTGCTGGTGCGCCCATTGCTTTTTTTAACCCGTGATGAAATCCTCACCCTTGTTAACCGGCTGCAATTACCTTACCGGGAAGACAGCAGCAATGCTTCGGTTAAATATGCGCGCAATAAAATCCGCCTGGAGGTTATCCCTGCGTTGAAACAGCTTAACCCCGGCCTGGAAAAAACTTTTGACAACAACCTTAAACATTTCAGAGAGCTGGAGTTACTATTAAATGAGCGGGTCGACAAATTGAAACAGCAGCTGTTCGTAGCCCATGCAAACGAGATCAGGGTACCACTGGAGGACTTAAGGGTCCTGAAGCCGCAGCACCTGCTGCTTTTTAACCTTTTGCAGGATTTCGGCGTTAACGATACGCTTATTGATGATCTGATTTCGTCATTAAACAAACATTCGGGCAGGGTTTTCGAAACAACAGGGTTTAAGCTGATATTAGACCGTACCCATCTGATCATCACTCCTAAAAAAAACGAAAAACAACCCGAAACATTGATTGCGCTGCATGACAGGCATGTTGATTACGGCCACTATAAATTGGCCATTTTGCATGATGAAAGTCCGCTTATTGTAAAAAACAACCCCATGGCGGTGTCAACGGATGCCGATCTGTTGATATATCCTTTAACTTTGCGGCCGTGGAAAACGGGCGACCATTTCACCCCCCTGGGAATGAAAGGCCGGAAAAAAGTAAGTGACTTTTTTATTGATCAGAAAGTGCCGCTGCACCTTAAAGACGAGATCCCGTTAATTGTAAATGGCAACGGCGACATTGTTTGGGTAGGTGGTTACCGGCTTAACGATCAGTACAAAGTTACCGCAAACACTAAAAAAGTAACTATATTCGAATTGGCTAACTTGAATATTTGATGATATGAAAATGAAAACCATTAATAAGCGTTAAAAACCAGCTCATCTTCAAATCAACACACTATCAATCATCAGCGTAAAATGACAGAGAAACCGGCTTTTATTGAAAAACAATACCTCGGCAGGGAATTTATTCCAATTACTATTCGCTTGGTGTTAGCTATGTTTTGTTTTGCCGCTTATTTTTTTACAGATGAGCGCGAGCGCAACGGCGGCTTGCTGGTTATTGTTGGTTTCGCTATTATTATCATATCTATCATAATGGGGTTTTTACTTCATTTCAGAACCCGGATAGAGAACAAAAGCATTTTACTTAATGGCCTGTGGACAACCCGGCTTGTAAAAATAGATCTGAACAGCATTGTGAAGGCCGAAAAAGGCGAGTACAGCAGGTATCTTTTTAATAACCCGGTTTATAACCTTCATACCAGGGGCACTATCCGATTTTACACTGCCGGCAGGGATGCCATCCACCTTACCGACAGGGACGGATTGGTGTATATCATTGGCTCGCAGCATGCCAATGAATTTTTAAGGGCGATAAAAGAAGAAATGAAGAAGTAGCCGCGGCTAGGTAAATACATTAACAAAAAACGTCCCGGTTGTTACAGCCGGGACGTTTTCTATATCATGGGGTTGCTACCTTCAACAGCTGCAACCCCGATTCAATCTGATTACAGGATCTTAAATCCAATACTTAATGCAAAAAGGTTTTGACGCTGGCCAAAGTCAGAGTTTATTTTGGTTAAGCCGCCCTCATAGCGCAAGTCGGCAGTAATGGCACCAATATCAACACCAGCGCCGGCTTGGAAGCCAAGCGTGCTGCTTTTGTAGTGTCCAAAATCGGCATAGGCATCCTGTAGGCTTTGCGAAAGGTTTTTACTTAATATTGATGTATAAACCGGACCCGCCATTACCCTGAAATTTAAGTTTTTTGCACCAAACGAGTGACCGATTAACACCGGTACATTCAGATTGGTAAAATGCGCATTCCCGCTCACCGAGTTATCGTTCGAATGGAAATCGCCTCCGGTTCCGCTCAAATACAGCTCGGGCTGTAAGTAAAGCGCGCTGCCAAAGCGGGTAAAAATACCGGCCTGGTATCCGGTGCGGGTTGATGAGCTTAAGTTATCGGTGTTGATCTTCGAAAAGTTTACACCGCCTTTTATTCCCAATGAGAATTGTGCCTGCGCGCTGATGCATGCTGCTATCAGTATTGCTGCACTCAATAAAACCTTTTTCATAAATTTTAATTTAAGTTTACGTTTGAAACCGCTGCAGGTAGAGCAAGCGGCTCCGTTGTTTTTCATAATTAAACTACCAAACGGTTATTTTATCAATTAATTACAATGCCTTAACAATTGCCTTGCCAAAAAATTACTGCGGGGCACGTTCTATTTTTATATTTTTGTTGAAAATAAATTAATCATGGCTGAGATCAGTATTACCAATAAAGAATGGGAACGCGTTAAAATCAAGATCCAACGTAAATATAACCACCTCACCAACGAGCAGTTACAATATGCCGAAGGCCAGGAAGAAAGCCTTATTACCCGGCTAATGGATCTGGTTAACCGCGACAGGGCTTATGTACTATTTACCTTAAAAAAGGCGTTAGTAAATATTGACAATAACCGTTTGTAAAACAGCCGGATATAAAAACTGTTGTACTTTTTTGGTAGCTTTATATTTTAATAATAAGTTTAAGGATGAATAAGGGTAAAGTGATTGTGAGCAGGTATAAAAGGCAGCTGTTTTTTGCCGGTACAGTGATGCTGGCTTTGTGCACATGGAGTTTTAAGGACGATCTTTTCCAGCTGTCAAAAAACCTGGACGTGTTTGCATCCGTGTACAAAGAGGTTAATATTAACTACGTTGATGATATTAATTCGGCTAAAATGATCAAGACTGGCGTGGATGCCATGCTTGACGGCCTCGACCCTTATACTGAATTTGTGCCCGAATCAGAAATTGAAGATTATAAACTGCATTACGTTAGTACACAATACGGCGGTATAGGTGCGGGTATCTTTTCGCGCAACGGTAAAGTATTTGTATCTGACGTGTTTTTTGGCTTCCCTGCTCAAAAAGCCGATATCCGCCCCGGCGACCAGCTGGTAAAAATAAATGACATTGTGCTGGACGGTAAAAACAACGACCAGGTAAGCCTGCTGCTTAAAGGCGCAAAAGGCGCTAACATTAAGTTGCTTGTTAAACGGGACAGCGACCCGGCCCCGGTTGAGAAAAACCTGGTGCGCGACGAAATTAAACAGCCCAACGTATCCTATTCCGGCATGGTTGACGGCAATATGGGTTACATTAAGCTGGATAAATTTCTTGAAAACTCTGCCGATGAGGTAACCAACGCCCTTACTGCTATTAAAAAGAACAATCCCAGCGGCATCATCCTTGATCTGCGCTCAAACGGCGGCGGCATTTTACAGGAAGCGGTAAAAATTGTTAACCTTTTTGTACCAAAAGATGTTGAGGTTGTATCGCAAAAAGGAAAAATTAAAGAGAAAAACTTCACCTACAATACGGCAAGCGCCCCGCTGGAGCCAAACCTACCGCTGGTAGTGCTGGTAAACAGCCGCTCCGCTTCGGCATCAGAAATTGTTGCCGGATCGCTGCAGGACCTCGACCGTGCAATTATTATAGGTCAGCGCAGCTATGGCAAAGGCCTGGTTCAGCAAACTTTTAACCTGCCCTACAACAGCCTGGTAAAAATCACCATCGCCAAGTATTACGTACCATCAGGCCGCTGCATCCAGGAGATTGATTACACCCACCGCAAGGATGACGGCAGTGTGGTTAAAGTTGCGGATTCACTTATCCACGAGTTTAAAACCAAAAACGGCCGCTCTGTTTATGACGGCAGTGGTATTTACCCTGATATTTTTGTTAAACAGGAGCGGTTTGCCAATGTTACACAGGCATTGGTAGGCAAATTGTTTGTATTTGATTTTGCCAACCGTTACCGTGCTACCCACACCAGCATTGACGCCAGCAAAAAATTTAGCCTGAGCGATGCAGACTATGCAGACTTTGTTAAGTTTTTAGACGGCAAGAATTACAGTTACAACACCGCCTCAGAAAAAGTACTGGCTACCTTGAAAACGGAAACCACCAAAGAAAAACAGTTTGGTGAAATTCAAGCCGAATACGATGCCTTAAAAGCTAAAATGTCCACCAGCAAAAAGAACGACCTTCAGCTGCATAAAGACGAAATAAAGCAGGTGCTGGAGAATGAAATAGCCTCACGCTACTATTACGAAAAAGGGCGCTACGAAGCTAATTTTAAGTACGACAAGGAACTTGCCCAAGCTGTGAAGGTGATGCAGGATAAAGAGATGATGGCATCCATACTAAAAGGTGAAGGCAATTATAAAGTAATTGGCAAACCCGTATTGGCAATGGCCGCTAAAAAAGCAGCCGATGCCGATACTACTGATGAGCAGTAGGTTTGTTCTTTAACCGGATTATTCCTCAATCTTCAGCGCTTCCCTTATTTTCTCCATTGTTGCCTCCAGCTGCTCAGGGGTAAAAGTTAATTTAGGCCTCGAGAAGTTCAGATCACTTACGTGGTTCATGGGGATAAGGTGGATATGCGCGTGAGGCACTTCGAGCCCGATAACGGCTACGCCAACCTTGATACAGGGAATGGCTTTTTTAATTCCCCCTGCAATAATTTTAGCAAATATTTGTAGCCCGGTGTACAGCTCATCGTCCAGGTCGAAAATATAATCAATTTCTTTTTTGGGGATCACCAGCACATGCCCTTCAGCAAGCGGATTGATATCAAGGAAAGCCAAGAAATCAATAGTTTCAGCTACTACATAAGCAGGTATTTCACCTGATACTATTTTTGAGAAGATGGTCATTTTTTTGTTAATTAAGTTGATTGGGTTTGACTGAGTTGATTAAGTTTGCCGGAGTGTTTTGAAGTGTATAAAGTTAATTAAAAATTTCACTGCCTTATTGTAGCCTCTCCCGGTCTTTACCGACTTTCGGACTAAAAAAACCGCTCACTTAATCAACCCAATCTAACTTAATCAACTATCTTGAGATCTCCATTATTTCAAATTCCATTTTACCGGCGGGTACGGTTATTTCAATAGTTTCGCCTACTTTTTTACCTAATAAGCCTTTTGCTATTGGCGATGCTACCGATATTTTGCCCGATTTAAGGTCGGCTTCATTTTCTGAAACCAGCTGGTAGCTCATTACGCCGCCATTTTTAACGTTCCTGATTTTTACGATGGATAGCGCCAATACTTTTGAGGTGTCCAGTTTTGATTCATCCAGCAGGCGCGCGTTGGCCAGCATTTCGCCCATTTTTGCAATTTTTGCTTCATGAAGTCCCTGTGCTTCTTTCGCAGCATCGTATTCTGCGTTTTCCGAAAGGTCGCCTTTGTCGCGAGCCTCGGCTATTGCTTTACTGATATTGGTCCGGCCAGTAGTTTTTAGTTCGTGTAACTCTTTCTTTAAATTTTCTAATCCTTCTTTGGTATAATATGCTACCTCTGCCATAACGCACAAATTAAATTTTGTTAATAATAAGTTCCATTGGTTGCCAAAAAAAACCGCCCTTCCGTTTAAGAAGGACGCGATGACATTCTTTAAAAAACAAACAAGACTATATCGGCAGCGCCTACATAGTCTTGCTTTTGTCTAAAACGAAGATAAGTGATTTAAGTTTTAATATCCAAATATTTTTTGGTGTGCCGCAGATACCAGCGATTAGCGGCAAGTGGTTAGTTGATCAGTTTCAAAAAGGTTGCACATTACTGACTAATCTCTGGTCGCTAACCACTAATCACTATCAGCAATTATTTCTACCTTTGCCCCATGATAATTGAAGTATTAAAATCCAAGCTTCACCGGGTAAGGGTAACACAGGCCGAATTGAACTATGTAGGCAGTATTACCATTGATGAAGATTTGATGGATGCGGCTAATATTATAGCTAATGAAAAGGTGCAGATTGTAAATAATAATAACGGCGCCCGTTTTGAAACCTATGTAATAAGAGGCGAACGCGGCACGGGTACCATCTGCCTTAATGGCGCAACCGCCAGGCTTGCCCAAGTGGGAGATATAGTGATCATTATGTCGTACGGGTACATGGAGAGTGAAGAGGCGCGTAAATATGAGCCCATACTGGTTTTCCCGGATAACGATAATAAGTTAATAAAATAAATTATTGCCCATAACTCCCTTAGCGGATCAATTTGCCGGGTAAGCACCAAGGCCCAGTACTACGTGCAGGCTCACGTCGTTGCTAATACGATTGCGCAGCTTGTAAACCATTTTTATTCTTATCTGCGGCTCACGTGCCCGCTGGTCTAAAAAAGCAGAATTGTCAATATCCAATACCAGCGTATTGCCCACGCCGGCGGTAATATCAGAGCGCGAGGCTACCAAAACTTCTTCGCTGCCATCGGCTTTGGCCATATAAACTTTTACCATTGCTAAATTACCGATATTAAAATCGGAGGGATCTTTCGATTCCAGCTTTGCCGAGATCATGCGCACCTCGCTTATTTTAGCCCCGTTATTGCCGTCTTTCCTGAAATCCTGGTCAAAACTGGTGGCCATGCTGGTTACCGAAAGCTCGCTGCCGGTTTTTGATGTTTTAGGAATAACAATCGTGGTGGTATAAGGGAAAGTTGATTTTACAATAGACTGCATCATGGCGCAGCTGCTCAGCAACACCGGTAAAATAAACGAAATAAATAAAACTTTCCTTTTCATAATTATATCTCTCCCTGGTTTATTTAGGCAGCGGCGAACCCGCATATAAATTTAACGTAATATTGAGTTAAAATTTGGCATTTTCAACTATTTGGCAATTAAAATTTTGTGGCGCTAATTTGCTTTCATGCTATCCCCGTGGCCTACATCCTTTAGGAATAACCCAAAGGATTATTTTTTTTAAAGATGTTTTTAAAAATTGTTGCGGCAAGTAATTTATTGCTTTATATTTAATCTATATTTCTATTTACCTAAACAGCTTATTATGAACACACTTTCAAACGGATCACGCGGCGGCGAGGTAACCATGCTGCAGCGCGCACTTTCACTTTTGGGCTATAACTGCACTGTTGACGGAAGCTTCGGCCCGGGAACAGAGGCTGCCGTTAAACAATTTCAAACCGACCAGGGGCTCACCGCTGACGGCGTGGCAGGACCTGCAACCTGGGGCGCTTTGGACAACCTGGCCCCGCAGGGCATGGACATTTCCCACCATAACGGCACAATTGGGTGGAGCAGCTTATCGCCCCACATCCAGTTTGTTTACAATAAATACAGCCAGGGCGCTACCTATAAAGACCCAATGTTTAATACCAATATTGCTGCCATTAAACAAAAAGGACTTTTATACGGGGCCTACCATTTTTTAACCTTCCAGGATTCGGCGCAGGTACAGGCAGATAACTTTCTGGCTTGCTGGCCCTCATTTTCGGCCCCCGGCGCACTGCCGCCCGCGCTGGATGTGGAATGGCAGGTGGGCAGCGACGACGCAGAAACCAATTCGCTTAACAACTATATTTTACACAACAAAAATACCTGCGTGCAAATAATAGCCGACTGGCTCAGCATTGTTACCGCACAAACCGGCCGCACCCCTGTAATTTATACCGCTAAAAGTTTTTGGAACGAATACTTTAACGGCATTACCGAGTTTAGCGGCAACCCGCTCTGGATCCCGGCTTACCAGCAGCAGCAACCCGGCCTGCCACAGCCCGGCTGGACCAAATACGCCATTTGGCAATACTCCGAAAACGCATCTATCCCGGGCGCGGAAGGCGGCAGTTTGGACCTGGATATTTTTAATGGAGATTTAAGTGAATTGAAAAACCTTTAACCCGATTTTCCCGGCAAAGCGTTCCATTTTGCACAACGGAACGGGTGGAACAAAGTGAAACACGTTGATTATTAACTACTTAGCTATTTTACAAAATTGAATAGCCTGATAATCAGCGTGTTTCACTATTTGTTTTTTTTAGTAAACCGTGCGAAAACCGGTATTTAGTGCAGATTTATCGCTCCACACGTCCGCAAAGCGTTCCATTTTACACATGGAACACCCGGAACGCTGTGAAACACACTGATTATCAGTGTATTAACTATTTATGCAGGATTAAATTCGCGTAAACAATTGATAATCAACATATTTCACTAATACCAAACCTCTCCATCACGTCATTGCGAGGAACGAAGCAACCTCTACAAAGGACAATCAACCAACCTTTATGCTGATGGTGAACCAACGGCGGCTTGATTAGTAACCATGGGGCTTTTTTCGCCCATGCAAGGATGGCGTAGCGATTGCTTCGAAGCTGTTGCAGGCAACCAGCCTCGCAATGACGATGAAGGGGCGAGAATTGGGTGAGATTACGCCTCCCGTCTCCGCAGGGGCTCTCATAGAGGAGCCTGCGATGGTTTGCGGCGTTACTGGAGTGGAGTATGATCCCGCCCATACCAGGCAAGCGGCGCCGGGTCCCTTTCAGGAGACCCCGCGGGGACAATAACTAATCCTCTATAGCTTCGATACCCTGTTCTTTCAGTTTTGCCAAACCGTTTTTCATAGCATCAACTTGTTCCTGCGGATGTCCCTGCCAAACTGTAATCTCGCCAACCACCTTGAATGGATGTTTGGAACGGTAAGATTTTGTTGGGTTACCAGGAAATTTTTTGTCAGTTAAATTGGGGTCATCTTCAACCGCGCCCGTGGCCTCTACCAAATAGATTCTTTCGGGCCCGTCACCAAGTGCCAGTTCTGCGCCCCAAACCGCCGCGTCCAGTGTTGCGGTGAGGTAAATATATTTGGCATAGTTTTTTTGGCCATAATTGGAGTTCTGGCCGATTTTGATCTGGTCGCCGATTTTAAGATCCGCTTTGGTGCCGTGAAAATAAGTCTGAAAAAATGGACTGTGCATAGCATTTGTACAATTGATTAGCTCAAAAATACCGGGGAAATTCCAAAAAAATATTGATTTTTAAGTATATTTTTTGAAACGCAATACACTTAATGTTAAGCCGTTATCTTTACAACCAAAGGTGATTTGATTACCTGAAGAGCCAATTCTCACGCCGGTTCAAGCGCCCCGATTGAACCCAATCCCCGGTCAGCTTTCCGCTGACGTCAACAAATGATTTTCAGTGGACTTTCCGGGTTAGCACTGCTATACCAGTATTCATGTGCCGAACTCACAAACCCTGCCCTTACCGGAACTTTATATTACGTAGGACGCCCTATTACCTGTTCAATATAACTTGTCTCCTGAGTTATAAAATTTCGCGAAATTGCCGTAATTTAAACGTTGATATGGAAACTGCCAGTCTTTTAAATACCCTTAACAGCATCGCAATATTATCTGAAAATCTCCGGGATGAGATAAGGGCCTGTTTAGTAGAAGAGCATTTCACCCGGAAAAGCCTTTTACTAAAAGAGGGGCAGGTATCGCAACGCATCTATTTCATAAAAAAAGGGTTTATCCGGGCCTATTATCACAAAGGGAACAACGAATTTTCTACCTGGTTTATGGGCGAAGGCGACTTCATCATCTCCGTTTACAGCTTTTTTTCAAGGAAGCCCTCTTTTGAAAATATTGAGGTGCTGGAAGATTGCACCCTGCAGTCCATCAATTGGGACCAGCTGCAATTACTTTATAAACAACATCCGGAATTTAACCTAACAGGCAGGATAATTACCGAACAATATTATATCCGCAGCGAAGAAAGAGCTATCAACCTGCAAACCCATAGTGCGAAACAACGGTATGAAAAACTGCTTGCAGATTATCCGGGCATTCTTCAAAAGGCGTCTTTAGGGCAAATAGCATCTTACTTAAGCATCAAACAGGAGACACTGAGCAGAATAAGAGGACGTAAATAAACTTTTTGACTTTAGTCAAAACTTATTGCCTTGTTCGTCTCCGCAGGGTCTCTCATAGAGGACCCTGCGATGGTTTGCTGCGATACATGAGTGGAGTATGATCCCGCGCATACCTGGCAAGCGGCGCAGGGTCCCTTTCAAGAGACCCTGCGAGGACGAAAGTCCATTTGCGGCTATCTGACTCAAGACTTTTTTGACTTTAGTCAAAACTTATTGCCTTGTTTGGCAGCGAGATTTGATGAAACAAAAAAAGAGAAATCATGCTTATCATTATCTTATCCTCATTTGCGCTTTGCTTCCTTATCGAAAGGCTTACCCCCGGCTGGAAGCTGCCCGAAGTACCCACCTGGACAATCCGTGTGCTTGCCATAAATTTCGTTCAATTACTGGTGGTGGTTGCCGCCGGTTACAGTTGGGAAAAATGGCTGTCGGCATGGTCTGTTTTTAAGCTATCACAGCAGGTGCCCAACTGGCTGGGTGGTGTACTGGCCTACTTTATAGCAACCTTTATTTTTTACTGGTGGCACAGGTGGCGCCATGAAAGCGATTATCTGTGGCGCCATTTTCACCAGATCCACCACAGCGCACAACGCATTGAGGTAATCACCTCATTTTACAAACACCCTTTGGAGATGACCGTCAATTCAATCATTGGTAGTCTGCTGGTTTATACCTTGCTGGGCTTAAATCCGGAAGCCGGCGCAATCTATACCTTGTGTACTGCGCTTGGCGAATTCTTTTATCATACCAATATTAAAACCCCCAAATGGATCGGCTATATTTTTCAAAGGCCCGAAATGCACCGCATCCACCATGAATATGAAAAGCATACCAGCAATTACGGCGACATTGTTTGGTGGGATATGTTATTTGGCACCTACAGCAACCCAAAAGAATTTACCACATCATGCGGTTTTGATATGGATAAAGAACTCCAGCTGCTGGATATGCTGAAGTTTAAGGATGTGCATAAGGAGTAGGTTTTAGTTGGCTGGGTTCCGTCTCCGCAGGGTCTCTCATAGAGGACCCTGCGATGGTTTGCAGCGATATAGGAGTGGAGTGTGATCGCCGGTATACTAAGTAAGCCGTGCAGGGGCAGGCACAAGTATCCGCACTAGGGCGAAATACCAGGCTCCACGGGATGCGACAGAATACATTTGAAAATCCCGCCATTAATAGTAATTTCACCTTTCGTTAAACCTGTCCATTTTGTTAGCAAAGCCACCTTTTATGGATGATTGGAAGAAAATACAAGAGCAACTAAAAAATTTCCGGGATGAGCGCGACTGGGCGCAGTTTCATAATGGTAAAGATTTAGCCTTAGCATTATCTATAGAAGCTGCTGAGTTAAATGAATTATTTCTTTGGAAAAATGCTGACGACGCAAACGTAGAAAAAATCAAAGACGAACTTGCCGATGTTTTGGGCTACGCTTTATTATTGGCGGATAAATATGATCTTGATATTAACCAAATAATGATGAGCAAAATTCAAAAGAATGCGGATAAATATCCTGTACATAAGGCAAAGGGCAATGCAAAGAAATATAATGAGCTATAATGTTAAATAAGCCCTTTGAAATAAAAAAGTATGAGTTTAACGCCACTATGTTTAATGAATTTCAAAATGTTCATTATGCAAAAGATCTATGGCCAATTGTATACATTTTAAGTGACGGCAATGTTAAAGAAGCTTACGTTGGTGAAACAACAGACACTTATTCAAGAATGGCTGCCCATTTAAAGAGCAACGCTAAAAACATTCTGTCAACGGTTCATTTAATTAGCAGCGAAAAATTCAACAAATCGGCCACTCTTGATATAGAATCAAATTTGATAAAATATATGGCCGGCGATGGTCAGTATAAATTAATAAATGGCAATGTCGGCCTGGCTAACCACAACTACTACCAAAAAAAAGAAGTCTATTGGGATATTTTTAACCTGATCTGGAATAATTTAAGGGCGGAAGGTTTAACCAAGCATTCTATTGCTCACATTAATAACTCTGACCTATTTAAATATTCGCCTTATAAAAGCCTTACTGCTGACCAGCGGGCGGGGTTATTAATTATACTTAAAGGCCTGCTCGATAACGATACTAAAAATATTATAGCAGAAGGCGGTGCGGGAACAGGTAAAACCATACTTGCAACATTTTTATTCAAGCTTCTTAATTCGAATTATGAGGAACTTAATTATAAAGAATTCGGAGATGATGAGTTGGATTTTATTCAAACAGTTTTTGAATTAAAAAAAGTATATCCTAATCCAAGGATGGCTCTTGTCGTCCCGATGGCTTCGTTTAGGAATACATTGAAGAAGGTATTTAAAAACATAAAAGGGTTAAACGCAAATATGGTAATCGGCCCCGCGGATTTGGCTAAGGGGAGATATGATATTGTTTTGGTTGATGAGTCGCATCGGTTGAGAAGGAGGGTGAATTTGGGAACTTATTTTCATGCGTTCGATGTAGTATGCGAAAAACTTGGTCTTGATAAAAACCATTGCAGCGAATTGGACTGGGCGGTTAAGCAATCAGACAAGGCAATATTTCTTTACGATGAAAATCAGTCGATTAAACCCTCGGATGTAGAGAAAATTGATTTTGATAAGATTAAATCGTCACTATCCACAAAGATTGTTCCCCTGAAGTCTCAATTTAGGGTAAAAGGCGGGAATGGCTACGTCAAATATGTTAAAGACCTTTTAACTTGCAAACTTGGTGAAACGCAAACATCTTTCCAATCGCAGGATTATGAATTCGTTCTTTTTGATTCAGTTGAAGCCATGGTCAACGAAATAAACCTGCGAGATTCGGAAAGTGGACTGTCTAGACTAATAGCCGGATATTCCTGGCCATGGATTTCGAAAAATGACAAAAGTGTTTATGATATTGTAATTGATGGTTACAAATTACAATGGAACAGCGTTTCAGATGATTTCATAAATTCTGCAAACGCCCTAAAAGAGGTAGGCTGTATCCATACAACTCAAGGTTATGATTTAAACTATGCGGGAGTAATTTTTGGACATGAGATTACCTACGATAAAACAAAAAATGAAATCGTAATTTTAAAAGAAAACTACCATGATAAAAACGGAAAATTGTCAATTAAGGATTCTTTAGAATTAAAAAGTTTTATCCTAAACATATATAAAACAATACTATTAAGGGGAATAAAAGGCACCTATCTTTATGTATGTGATAAAAATTTAAGAGAGTATTTCGAGAAACATATTGAAGCCAACCACAAAAACAATCCTTTAGCTACCTACTTAGATAATGACCAGGTAATACCATTTGTAAATTCAGTACCGGTCTTCAACTTAAAAGCAGCAGCAGGATATTTTAGTGACTTACAGCAAGTTAACACTGAAAGCTATAACTGGGTACTGTTGCCTGCAAAATATAAGCCGTCCAGGGAATTATTTGCATGCACAGTAATTGGTGAATCAATGAATAAAGTTATCCCAAATGGCTCTCTTTGTTTGTTTAGACGAGACGGCGGGGGATCGAGAAATGGTAAAATCGTTTTGGTTCGGCATTCTAATATTCAGGATTCTGACTTTGGTTCAGGATATACAGTAAAGGAATATACAAGTAAAAAAAATGCTACCGACGGGCAATGGTATCATGAATCAATTGTATTGAAACCGCTATCAAACGATCAAGCGCACCAAGACATAGTATTAACTGATGATGAGTTGGTTGACTTAGAAGTAGTAGGAATATTTGAGTGCGTTTTATAATTCAACCTTACGCCCTTGTTGGTGTTGTCACCAACAAAACGTTAAGCTGTGGTGTGGCTTCTGATGGACTTCATGCTGCTGATTCTCAAATAAAAAAGCCTCATCCAATTTGTTGGTGACAACACCAACAAGGGCATAAATGGGAAAACAAATTATGAATCATTATTATTTAATCAGCAGTAAAGAACAGCGGCAAGTGGCAAGCGCTTTTGCTCCCCAAAGGACAAAACTAAACCATGAATTAATACAAGATTTGAATGGGGTAAGTAAAATGCCATTTGAACTGTATCTGGTAAAGTTGTCTGTTGGCAAGAACGGGTTAATAGAGAGTGATGATTTGACTGGGCTAAACGAAATTTGGTTAGACTATTTGCCAAATAGCTTGGCATGGCCCTTTTTTTCAGACAAACTAAAGGATGTTGTCGACAAATCATTAACCGGAAAAGAAGGCATTGACTGGATTACCGCGAAAGTAAATGGTAATGGTGAACAAAAGGAATATTATATACCAAGGTTTGAAAAAATGTTGGACGTTCTTGACATGGAAAAGACAATGTTCGTTGAAAATACCGACGCTATCATTAGGCCTTTTTTTTCCTTATTAAAGATTAACCATTTTGCTATATTCCATATACCACAATCTCATGATCTCTGGAAAATTACATCTGGTTTATATATTAATGAGGTACTTAAAAAAGCCATACAAAAAGAAAAATTAACAGGAGTTAGTTTTGAGAAAACAAGGGTAATATAGTAGCGAGTAGTGTTTCAACCTTATTATAAATACGCCCTACACTCTGAAGATTCCGCGTTAGCGATTGCCGCGGATACCGGCCTCGCGCGCCTAAGGCCTGCAGCCGTATGAGCAGAAAGCGCGGCCCCGCTTCTACCAGCGGGGAAACGCCCAAATCCCCTCCCAAAACCCACCCAATTCCATCCGCCAAACCCCACCCCTTCGCCCAAACCAACTAATTCAAAAAAATATAGCAAAATGTTCTTACAAAACGTATCTTTGCACCCCGACAAGAAGATACCCGAATTGCGGAATGCTGCACCATCAATTTCGGAAGTTTTAAGTTGGCATTTCGCACCAGGCATATTCTTCTGAATACAAAATAGCCCATGCCAAAAGACACTTCCATAAAATCCGTTTTAATTATTGGTTCAGGCCCTATTATTATAGGCCAGGCCTGCGAGTTTGATTACGCCGGTTCACAGGCGGCCCTCTCTTTAAAAGAGGAAGGGATAACCGTATCTATCATTAACAGCAACCCTGCTACCATAATGACAGACAAGGTTATAGCCGACCATGTGTACCTGCTGCCCCTAACCAGCGACAGTATTGAAAAGATCTTAAAGGAACAGCAAATTGACGCCGTATTGCCAACTATGGGCGGCCAAACTGCGCTTAACCTTTGTATTGAGGTTGCCGAACGCGGCATCTGGGAAAAATACGGGGTTAAAATTGTAGGGGTTGATTTAGCTGCCATTGAGAAAACAGAGAACCGCGAGGCCTTTCGCCAGTTAATGGTGGATATTGGCGTTGGGGTGGCTACTTCAAAAATTGCCAACTCGTTTTTAGAAGGTAAAGAAGCTGCACAGCAAATCGGCTTCCCGCTGGTGATTCGCCCAAGCTATACGCTGGGGGGTAAAGGTGCCGGCTTTGTACATAAAAAAGAAGATTTTGACGCAGCGCTAAGCAAAGGCTTGCAGGCATCGCCAACCCACGAGGTATTGGTGGAACAGGCGGTAATAGGCTGGAAAGAATACGAGCTGGAGTTGCTGCGCGACAGTAACGATAACGTGATCATCATTTGCTCTATCGAAAACTTCGACCCGATGGGCATCCACACCGGCGACTCGATCACCGTTGCCCCGGCAATGACCCTGAGCGACCGCTGCTACCAGGATATGCGCAACCAGGCTATCCGCATGATGCGCGCCATTGGCAACTTTGCCGGCGGCTGTAACGTGCAGTTCTCGGTAAACCCCGCCGACGAAGCCATCATCGCCATTGAAATTAACCCGCGGGTATCGCGCTCATCGGCCCTGGCATCAAAAGCTACCGGTTACCCTATCGCCAAAATAGCTGCAAAGCTGGCCATAGGTTACAACCTCGACGAAATAGAAAACCAGATCACCAAAACAACTTCGGCTTATTTTGAGCCAACGCTGGATTACGTGATCGTGAAGATCCCCCGCTGGAACTTTGATAAATTTAAAGGCGCCAACCGCGAGCTTGGCCTGCAGATGAAATCTGTTGGTGAGGTAATGGGCATTGGCCGCAGCTTTATTGAAGCCTTACAGAAGGCTTGCCAGAGTTTGGAGATCGGCCGCGCCGGTTTAGGGGCTGATGGTCGCCAAAGCCGCAACCTGGAAGAAATTATGCACAGCCTGGAGCATCCAAGCTGGGACAGGCTGTTCCACATTTATGATGCGCTGAGCCTGGGTGTACCTATTGAATCGGTAAGAAAAGTTACCAAAATAGACCGCTGGTTCCTGAACCAGATAATGGAAGTGGTGAACCTGGAGAACGAACTCCGGAGATATTCATTGAATAACATCCCTGAAGATTTCTTCTTCCTGCTGAAACAAAAAGGATTTTCAGATACGCAGATTGCCTACATATTGGGTAACGTTACCGAAGAGGATGTTTACCAGCGCAGGCAGGTATTGAACATTCGCCGGGTGTACAAAATGGTGGATACCTGCGCCGCAGAGTTCCCCGCAAAAACCCCTTACTACTACTCTACCTACGAGGGCGAGAACGAATCCATCGTATCAGATAAGAAAAAGATCATTGTATTAGGCTCGGGCCCTAACCGCATTGGTCAGGGTATTGAGTTTGATTACAGCTGCGTGCATGGCTTGCTTGCCGCAAAAGAATCGGGCTTTGAGGCCATCATGATCAACTGTAACCCTGAAACCGTATCAACCGACTTTAACATGGCTGATAAGCTGTACTTTGAGCCGGTTTACTGGGAGCACGTGCGCGAGATCATCGAGCTGGAGAAACCTTACGGGGTAATTGTTCAGCTTGGCGGGCAAACTGCTTTAAAAATGGCGGAGAAAATGCACGAGCATGGCATCAGGATCATCGGCACCTCATTTAACGATATGGATATTGCCGAAGACCGCGGCCGTTTCAGCGACCTGCTGAAAGAGCTTGACATCCCTTATCCAAAATACGGCGTGGCCGAAAGCGCCGAAGAGGCCCTTGAAGTGGCGCACCAAGTTGGATACCCGGTGTTGGTACGCCCAAGCTACGTGTTAGGCGGCCAGGGCATGAGTATTGTTATTAATGACGAGGACCTTGAAAAAGCGGTGGTTGGCCTGTTGAAAAACCTGCCCGGCAACCGTGTACTGATAGATCACTTTCTTGACCGCGCCGCCGAAGCAGAGTCTGACTCGATTAGCGATGGCGACGATGTGCACATTGTGGGCATTATGGAACATATAGAACCGGCCGGCATCCACTCGGGCGATTCATTTGCCGTACTGCCACCGTTCGATCTGTCGGACAATGTAATAGCGCAGATAGAAGAATACACCGTTAAAATAGCAAAAGCGCTTAATGTAATAGGCTTGCTGAACATCCAGTTTGCGGTTAAAAACGACAAGGTGTATGTGATAGAAGCTAACCCGCGCGCATCACGTACGGTACCTTTTATAGCCAAAGCTTACGATGTGCCTTACATCAACATTGCCGCCAAGGTAATGCTGGGCGTAAATAAATTAAAAGACTTTACCATTGAACGCAAATTATGGGGTTACGCCATAAAAGAACCTGTGTTCAGTTTTGATAAATTCCCGGAAGTAAATAAGGAGCTTGGCCCCGAAATGAAATCAACCGGCGAGGCTATCCGCTTTATACCCAACCTGCAGGACCCCTACTTCAGGCATCTTTATAAAGAAAAATCAATGTACTTGAGCAGGTAGTATTAGTTTGTACTACCCGGTTAAAGTTTACCGGCGTTATTTTGGCGCCGGTAAGCTATGGTTTCACTTAGTGAATTTGTTTTGAAAGTTAACTTTAAGAATAACCCCGTTATTAATTTAAATAATTTTGACGCCGGTGAAATTGATGATGTGCTGATGAAGATCCAGCGCTCATTTGATATCAGGTTTGAACACGATGACCTGGAACATGTTAAAACCTTTGGTGGCCTTTGCGATGCCGTTGTTAAAAAGCTTAAGCTCAAAAACACGGAAGCCTGCAGCACGCAGCATGCATTTTACATGCTCCGGAATGCGATAAATACCACCATAGCTGCCGACAAAGGAATGATAAAGCCACAAACCCGGCTTGACGAGATCTTTCCCCGCGATACGCGTTTACAGGTTATTGACGAAATTGAAAAGGAACTGGGCTTTAAAATAAACCTGCTGAAGCCCAAAGGTTCGGTAGTTTTTATTTTTTCGCTGATTCTTGGCGCTGCGGTTATCGGTTTATTCTTTTGGCCCACAATTAGCGGTGCGGGGATTGTGCTTTCGCTGGCCGGATTGATCCTTGCAGGTAAGTTTGGCAAAGAGATGCCCGTAAAAACCCTGGGCGACCTGGCCGAAAAAATCTCGAAAGAGCATTACCGCAACTGCCGCCGCAATGCCGCAACGGTAAACCGCGCCGAAGTTGCCGAAAAGATAAAAGGCTATTTCAGCCGCGACTTTTTTTTGGAACCATCGGTAGTAACGCGCCATTCAAGGCTTAATTAAGCGCCTCACAGGGTTTAATAAGCTTGTTGACGAAAATTGATCAGCCGAAGGTTTGTTACTGCACCATCAATCCCTTTACCTCGAAGGTAAGCTTGTGTTTGGCATCCGCATTAACGCTGTGCTGTTTTTTGCCTATAGCGGTATCGCCGGCAAGGTGCTGCATGTCATCGGCTATAAACTGTTTGGCAGCCACCCCCTCGGCAATAATATACTTGCCTTTTAATGCCCGGGGGATGGTAACGTCATAGTTTTTAAAATGCGCCGCTATCACTTTTCCATTTCCGGCATCAATGGTGAACCAGCCGCCCTTTTGTTTGGTAACGTTTAGCACCCGCCCTTTTACCGTGGTGCTGATCCGGGTTTTTATGCCCATAAACGCTTCCAGTTTAGTGGCCTGCTGTGTGGTGGTGGTATCCGGCTTTGCGCCGTAAATCATGCCGTGGGGCAATGCTTTGTGCTTTTGTGCAAATACCGATAAAGAGAATAATAGGCCGAAAGTTAGGGGTAACGCTTTCATAACAGATGATGGTTGGTGTATCAGCACAACAATAAATACCGCTCCTGGTTTTATTATTTATCCGCCGTAATCTCCAACCATTACCTTACCAAACAGAACTGCAGAAAAAAAGGCTCAACAGCAACAAAGTTGTTAAGCCTTTTTTAATAAGATTATACTTATTTCTTTATGGTGTTTTTAACCGGGCGGGCGGCTTTTACTTTTTCAAAAGCATCGTCAGCTTCGCTTGTTGCGGCTTCTTTGGCAGCGGTTGTTTTAACGGCAGCGGGTTTGTCGGCCAACTCGGCCAGGATGGTTTTTCCGCCTTTTACTACCTGCCCAAGTTCCACTTTAATCTCGGTGCCAAGCGGTAAAAATACGTCAACCCGCGATCCGAACTTAATAAAGCCGAACTGCTCGCCCTGTTCAACTACATCGCCTTCTTTTACATACCATACAATCCGGCGTGCAAGTGCGCCTGCTATCTGGCGGAACAATACAATTACCCCCGCCTTGTTTTCAATGGCAATGGTGGTACGCTCGTTTTCTGTTGATGATTTGGGGTGCCAGGCCACCAGGTATTTGCCCGGGTTATATTTAAAATACTTTACCACTCCGGCAATAGGGTTACGGTTAATATGCACATTTATCGGCGACATAAAAACCGAAAGCTGGATGCGCCTGTCTTTCAAAAACTCGGTTTCTTCGGTTTCTTCAATTACTACAACCTTGCCGTCTGCCGGGCAAAGCACATATTTGTCATGCGCATCAATAGTGATCTTCGGACTGCGAAAAAACTGCACGATGGTTACAAAAAGAAAAAACGAAAGGATATATACGATCCATTTCAATACATGTGCCTCCGGAAAGTAAAAGGATACCAGGAAATTCAATACAAATATGAACAGGATACAAATGGCTAAGGAAGTATATCCTTCTTTATGAAAAGTCATCATTGGGGTAAACGTGTTGTTTGTTACAAAATTAGATAAAAAACAGGTATAAAAAGGCAAATACCAGCGGCGCTGCGAGTAAAAGTCCGTCAAAGCGGTCTAAAAGTCCGCCGTGGCCGGGTAAAATGCTGCCGGAATCTTTGATATTGATGCTGCGTTTAAGCATGGATTCAACCAAATCGCCAAAGGTGCCCACCAGGCTGATATACAGCGCCATGGAAGCCCACTGCAGCCAGTGCACATCCGTAAAATAATGCGAAAGGATAGTAGCTGTGCCTACAGTAAGCAGCACGCCGCCAATAAACCCTTCCCATGTTTTTTTAGGCGAATGTCTTTCAAAAAGTTTATGCTTTCCTAAAAACCTGCCCGAAAGGTAAGC
Organism: Mucilaginibacter xinganensis; assembly: GCF_002257585.1. Taxonomy (NCBI): domain Bacteria; kingdom Pseudomonadati; phylum Bacteroidota; class Sphingobacteriia; order Sphingobacteriales; family Sphingobacteriaceae; genus Mucilaginibacter; species Mucilaginibacter xinganensis. Next base: position 286,533 of record NZ_CP022743.1, read on the forward strand.
ACCGGTATCATTGGTCCATAGCATCAGCAAAAACGCAAGCGGGAAATGAAAATTAAAACTACCATTAACAAATGCCAGCGCATGGAAAAAGCTGAAAGGTACAACAGTGAATATGATGCCTAAAAAGGTAAATGCAATATTGGTAAACGGCGCGGGCGATGGCTTGTACAGTTCCTGTATAAAAATAAGCGCCATGCTAAAGGTGAGCAACACCAACAGGAAACGGGCCTCGCTGGTATAATACTGCAGCGCGACAAACACAAAAACCAGCACCCCGTTAAGCATCCCGGCTTGCATATTGGGCCTTACCCCGCTTTGGCCTATCAGCTTATAAAATTCATGCAGGCATAAAATACTAACCAGCAGGTAAAATGCGCTGAATACGTAACGGCCGCACAAAACCGAAGCCAGCATAACAACAACAAAAAAGAACCCGGTTATAGCGCGTGTTTTCATAAAATAATTTGATTCAGAATTAGGATTTCAATGGCATCACTAAAGTTGCTTTGGTGCACATACACTTCAATATTGCCAAAGGTGCGGTGTGACGAGTCCTGCTTGTTTAATAATACGGTTTCTATGTCTTGCCCGGCAAGTGCCTGTTTCACCATTTCTGATTGATAATAATTTGTGGAAGTATATATTTTCACCCAGTTCTTCTCCATCAGTAAACTGGTATTTGATCTTTTGCGGCGGCTATCTTTCTGTAAATAAAAAGCAAAGCTATAACAATTACAAAACTTATGGCGTACCACAGGTTGTTAAAAAGGTGCTGATCGTTTGGGTCGCCGTTAATTATTTTTTTCTGAAAAAGATAGGTAACAATAACAATAGTGCCGTTATTTATAAAATGAGCCCAAACACCGGTCCAGATGCTGCCGCTCCAGGCTACAAAATATCCGAAGAAAACACCAAGCAGCAGGCGGGGTAAAAATCCAAAAAACTCCATGTGAAAAGCGCTGAACAAAATAGCGGTGATCCATACCGCGGCATGTGTGTTGCGTGTCCAGCGCACAAAAATGGTTTGGATCACCCCGCGGAACATAAACTCCTCGGCAATTGCGGTTAGCAGGCCAACCATCAGCACATTTACAATCACGTCCCAGATGTTGTTCATCTTCAGTATGGCTTCCATCACCTTTTGGGCACTGTCTTCGCTTTCGCGCATCCACTTTAACCAGGGCGGCAGCACCATTTTTTGGTTGATATTTGACAACAGTTCAATCAACGGGTTGGATAAGAACATGAGGGCGAAAATGATCACCATCAGTGCCCACGGAAAACTAAAATCAGTCTTGATATAATAACGCGGCTGGTTGGTTAAAAGCCAGGCAAACACAACCGGCGCGGCAAATATGGGGATGGTGGTGCCTGTTATCTGCAATATCCATAACGCAGGGGCAAAATGCGGAGCCGTAACCGATAAGGTACTGATGGCCATTAACGTTTTTAAACCATACACCGCCGTTACAATTCCAATACCTATTACATTTCCGATAAATAACATGATTAAAAAAACCAAGATAAAAATCAGAAACTGCGCTGCAGGATACAGTTCATTGTCATTATTAGTTAACCATTTATATGGAATTATTATCATCCGGCTTAAAATACGTATTTTTGCACGAAGATAACTGATGTCTGTACAAATAGGAAATATTGATTTAGGTGAATTTCCGCTTTTGCTGGCGCCGATGGAAGATGTGAGCGACCCTCCCTTCCGGTACGTGTGTAAGCAAAATGGGGCGGATATGATGTACACCGAATTTATCTCATCAGAGGGACTAATTCGTGATGCGGCAAAAAGCCGGCAAAAACTCGATATTTTTGAGTATGAGCGCCCCATTGGGATCCAGATCTTCGGCAGTGATATTGATCACATGCGCGAGGCTACCGAGATTGCTACCCTTGCCAAACCCGACCTGATGGACATCAACTATGGCTGCCCGGTAAAGCAGGTGGCCTGCCGCGGTGCAGGCGCAAGCCTGCTGCAGGATATTGATAAAATGGTGGCCATGACCAAGGCCGTGGTTGAAGCAACGCACCTGCCGGTAACCGTTAAAACCCGGCTGGGCTGGGATGACAATACAAAAAATGTTTACGAAGTTGCCGAACGGTTACAGGATGTAGGCATAAAAGCATTAACTATTCACGGCCGCACCCGTTCACAAATGTATAAGGGCGTTGCCGACTGGACCCTGATCCGCGAGATCAAAAAGAACCCCAGGATAAAAATTCCCATTTTTGGGAATGGTGATATTGATTCTCCTGAAAAGGCGGCCGAATGGCGGATGGAATTTGGCGTGGATGGAATGATGATTGGCCGCGCGGCAATCGGTTACCCCTGGATCTTCCGCGAGATAAAGCACTACTTTAAAACCGGCGAATACCTGGATAAGCCCACCATTGCCGAGCGGATAGACGCCTGCAGCACCCACCTGCAAAAGTCCATCGAATGGAAAGGCCCTAAAACCGGGATCTTTGAAATGCGCAGGCATTACAGCAATTATTTTAAAGGAATTGAAAACTTTAAAGAATACCGCATGCGCCTGGTTACAGCAGGAACACTGGAAGAGGTGACGGAGATATTGGAAGAAGTTAGCCAAAACCCGCGCTACGCCGCGTTTGAGGACGAAGTACGGTACTGAAAGGCTATCCCCGCCATTTCGCCCTGTGCTCCATTTATCCCTTATATTTCATAAACAATTGGTCAATAGCATGTAACATAAAAAAAAAGTTTCAAATATGGCTTGATATTTGACCGGATAATATATATTTGAATTCAAAGAAACTTAGGATATGGTTACCACTATTACAGACGGCGTTAAAGTTTCAGTAGAGACCATCTATCAGCCCGAATATTCAAACCCTGCAAATGATCACTTTATGTTCGCTTATAAGGTAAAGATAGAGAACATGGGTACTTATGCAGTAAGGTTGTTAGGCAGGCATTGGTATATTTTTGACTCAAACGGCGCAAAGCGCGAAGTTGAAGGCGAAGGAGTGGTTGGCCAGCAGCCGGTAATTGAACCCGGCCAGGTGCATGAATATGTTTCGGGCTGCAACTTAAAGACTGACATGGGCAGCATGAAAGGCGAGTACCAGATGTCGCGCTTAATGGATGATCAATTGTTTAATGTGCAGATCCCTGAATTTTACCTTATAGCCCCATACAGAATGAATTAATGTAATCAAAAGATATAGAATAAAAACCCCGGCTATAAACAGCCGGGGTTTTTATTTGTCCCCTGTTTTTACCTGTGATGTTCCGGGCGGGGCGCATTATGCGGTTGCTGCTGCGGCGCGCGTTGTTGTTGTGGTGCACGTTGTTGTTGTGGTGCTCTCTGCTGTTGCGGTGCACGTTGTTGCTGTGGTGCACGTTGCTGCTGTGGCGCTCTCTGCTGTTGCGGTGCACGTTGTTGTTGTTGTGGTTGTGGTGCCCGCTGTGGCTGTGCCGCCCGCTTGGGTTGGGTCACACGTTGCTGCTGCGCGCGCTGCTGCTGAACACGCGGCTGTGCCGTACGCTGTTGTTTAGCAGCGGGCTGTGCCTGGCGTTGATTACCCTGCGGCCTGGCAGCCTTAGTGTTGTTACCCGGCCTCACCGCGTTATTGGGCCGGTTAGCTGCCGGCCTGGCCTTTACAAATGAATTCCTTTCTTTATGTGCTGCTTCCTGGTGCGAGATCTGATTTGGTGTTGGCTGAACGTGGCGCTCTTTCATAGCCACGCGTTCTTGCGGCCTTGGCCTTGCCGTTACGCCGCCACGCCCGTTAAAGCTTCTGCGGTCGTTAGTATTGCGTACCACCGTGCGGTCAATGTAGGTGTTATGAATAATTGTTCTGTTTACGCGCACAACAGCGGTGTTGTAACGGAACCTGTCGCCATCCCATCGTCCGCCGCCGTAGCCATGCCCGCTGTAGCCGTAGCCATAGTTGATGCCGCCATAAAAACCTACATGTGGCCCCCAATAGCCGCTATGGAACCCGTAAACACTTCCGGTATAACCCCAGTAAGCCGGGGTCCAATACAAGCCGGGGTTTGGCGGGGCAACCCACACACCGGGCACCCAGTAATACCCGCCTTCATCATTATCGTAGGCCCAGTAACCCGGCTGCCAGATATACCCATCGGCAGGGCATTCCGGCATTTCATAAACCCTTAAAGGCGGTGGCGGCGTGCCCACCGTTATACTCACACTTACCTGTGCATATATTGGGGGTATGGTAAAACATACCATACAAAGAAGAATAAAAACTTTGATGCTCTTTTTCATAGGGGTGATTTTAATTTAACAGCGCTGAATTTATAAGCGCCCTTAAGTTACAATCCGCAGCAAATAATGTTTTATTAATTTGAGGCTGCCTTAGGCGGGTTTACCTGCTGGTATCCTTTTTTATTCGCTGCTGCAAACGCTCCTCCCTTTGCGCTTCCTTATTGTGTTTAGCCGCCTGTCGTAACTGCATTTGCATCCGCTGCGAACGTGTGGCCCGGAATTGCCGTTTTATAACACGCTTTTTTTTATGTACCACGGTTGCGGAGTCTTGTAACACTTCGGCAGAAGGAGTGACTTTGCGCGTTGCGGCAACAGCAAGCTGCGGGATGGTGCCCACATTGCTTAATAGGATAAGCAGTAAAGCAATTTTTTTCATGCAGATATAATAAAAAGACATACAAATAGTCCCTGATAAATGTTTGTCTTTGGGATGAATACTAAAATAACAAAAAGGCTGCTCCATACAAAATGAGGAACAGCCTTCTGTTATTATTTAGTAATTCTTTATGAGTGCAGCGCTACTCGCGGGGCTTTTCAACAGGCCTTTCTTGCTGCCGTTGAACCGGCTTTCGCTGTGCCGGCATCCTGTTATGAGTTGCCGGAGCATTTGCTTTTACCTGGCCAAAGGGCCTGGCAGCGCGGTTATTAACAACCGAACCGGCTGGTTGCCTGGTTCTTTGCGCCTGCCCATTTAACGGCCTATTATTTGTATTTCCTGCCGCATCGGCTGCCTGAGCGTTGTGTGGCGCAGCAGCAGCCTTATCGCTGGCGGACATTGCTCTTGCATTACTGCCTTCGCCGTTAAACTGGCGTCCGTTAACTTTGTTCATGCTTGTGGTAGCGGGCCTGCCATTATTTGCCTTTGCAAACTGGGCCGGGTTATTTTGAGCTACCTTTTCATGCGATTGCTGCTGTACGGTGGGCTGAATATGCGATTCATTCATTGCCCTCACCTCTTCCGGGCGCGGTTTGGCAGTAACGCCGCCGGGGCCATTATAGCTTACGTTGTTAACAGTTGTATTATTAACTATGACCGTGCGGTCAATATAGGTGTTATGAACAACGGTATTGTTCACATTTACAACAGCCGTGTTATACCTGAAGGAATTACCCTCCCATCTGCCGCCGTAAAAGCCGCTGCCGCTATAACCGTACCCATAATTTACCCCGCCATAAAAACCGATGTGACGGCCCCAGTAGCCGCGGTGAAATACGTATAGATCGCCCTCATAACCCCAATAGCCGGGTGTCCATAGCAAACCGGGCTGCGGTGGGCTTACCCATACGCCGGGAACCCAATAAAAGTCATTAGCATCGCCTGACCAGGCCCAGTAGCCCGGCACCCAAAGGTAGCCCTCAACAGGGCAGGCCGGCTGTGAATAAACCGGCAATGCCGGTGGATTAATATGTACAGATATTCCAATGCTTATCTGCGCAAATAGTTTTGGAGAACTTATCATAACCGCAATACCGATCATGAAGTATTTGATGGTCTTTTTCATATTTTTTATTTTACAAATAAGACATCAATAATCGAACTAAGTTAATTACCAGCGCATTAGATTTCAATTAGAATTTCCGGTCAAATTTTAATGCGGCTCTAATCTCATTCAGGTAAATGAATAATAGGCCGGCTTAATCCCTGCGGTTAAACAAAAGGGAAGCATAATACAACAGTGTAGCCAGCGCACTTAAGGCCGCAACTACATAAGTCATGGCGGCCCACCACAGCGCATCTTTTGCCTGCTCATGTTCTTCGCGGGTTTGCATAACGTTGTAATTGTTGTTAAGCCAGGCCAGCGCGCGGTTACTGGCATCAAACTCAACCGGCAATGTTACAAAACTAAAAGTGGTAACCACCGCCAGCGCAGCAACGCCCACCGCCAGCACGTAAGGGCTGTGCACAAAAAACAACAGCATAACGCCTATAAACAGCGTCCACTGTGTTAAGGTTGATGCTACATTAATAATAGGAACCTTTGCCGTGCGCAGGCTAAGCCATTTGTAGGCCTTTGCATGCTGAACGGCATGCCCACATTCATGTGCTGCCACCGCTGCTGATGCCACGCTGCGGCTGTAAAAAACATCCTGGCTCAAGTTAACGGTCTTATCTTCGGGATTATAATGATCGGTTAACTCACCTTCAACAGAAATAACCTGCACGTCGTAAATGCCGTTGTCGCGCAGCATCCGCTCCGCTACCTCTCTGCCAGACAAACCAGACAGTAATGGCATCTCTGCATATTGCTTAAATTTGCTTTTAAACCGCCATTGAACAATAAAACTAACTATTGCAATTACGATCATTAAAAACCAGGCTGAATTATAGCCGATAAACCCTGTGATTATTGATAGTCCATTCATTTTTTAGATTGTAATTTGTTTAGCTGACGGCTTCAATTAAAGCGCCGGATTTTATATATTTTTGATAACGCAGCTTAAGCCTTTGTGCTTAAATGAATAATCAAAAAGTATTCCGTAAAATAAAAGGGACGTGGAAGCAAATACATTTTCATACTGGGAACGAACCGCATTTATTGACAATGCGGATATCATTATCATAGGCAGCGGCCTTGTAGGCTTAAGCGCCGCTTTACGCTTAAAAAAGCAGGAACCCACCCTGAATGTATTGGTATTGGAGCGCGGCTTTTTACCCACCGGCGCCAGCACAAAAAATGCCGGTTTTGCCTGTTTTGGAACAGTTTCCGAGCAAATGGATTATCTTAAAAAATCATCTGAAGCCGAAGTGCTGCGCATGGTTGACTATAAATGGCGGGGGCTGCAAAAGTTGCGTGAAAATTTAGGCGATGACAATATCGGCTTCCGGCAGCATGGAGGCTATGAACTGTTTATGGACAATGAAACTGAAAAGGCGGCGGAGAGTATTGAACAATTAACGTATTTTAACAAGCTGCTGCACCAGGCAATAGGCAAACCTAACATTTATTCAGTAGCCAATGCCAAAATAGCAGATTTTGGCTTCCGGGGAGTTAGTGCCATGATCTACAACCCTTTTGAAGGCCAGTTGCATACTGGAAAAATGATGCGAGCCTTATTAAATAAGGTATATAGTGCTGGTGTAATGGTGTTAAATGGGTGCGACATAAAAAACATTGAAAATGACGGGAAAAGGGTGGCGCTTACTACTTCGCAGGGAAATTTTAAAGCGGGCAAAGTAATATTAGCGACCAATGCTTTTGCCAACCAGCTTTTTCCGGGGCTTAATGTTACGCCGGGACGCGGACAGGTATTAGTAACCAAACCAATACCCGGGCTAAAGCTACAAGGCACCTATCATTTTAATGAAGGGTACTATTATTTCAGAAATATTGATGGCCGGGTGCTTTTTGGCGGCGGGCGCAACCTTGATTATACCGCTGAAGAGACCTGGGATTTTGGGCATACCGATAAGGTCAAAAACAAACTGTTGTCTTATTTAAGCGAGGTGATCCTGCCCGGGCAGGATTTTGAGGTGGATTACTGGTGGAGCGGAATTATGGGTTTCGGCGAAGACATCCGCCCGATTGTAAAGCAGGTGGAGCCCCATGTTTTTTGTGCGGTAAGATGCAACGGAATGGGTGTAGCAATGGGAAGCCTGGTTGGTGAAGAAGTTGCTGATCTTGTTTTGGGACGCCTGTAGCCGCTGTCAGTTGCCCCCGGCATACTGTGCTATCCGTTAACCACTTAGCATCGTCACAAAAAAGCCGGCAGTATCACATACTGCAAACCAGGCTGTTTGCCACCCGGAAGTCACAATCATGTTAGGGGTGCTTTTTTAAAAATTTAATCGTATTTTCGGATCAATAAATATTAGAAAAATATGAATGTTGAAGATATAATTGCCCATCTGCCTAACCTGGATAAAAGGGAAAGAACACTATTGCAAAACGCATTATTTGAGCTGCAATGTGACTTTGATTTGAAGGAAGCCATCCAGGAAAACCTTGCTGATATAAAAAGCGGCCGTGTTAGTTCGCACCAGTCGGTTATGGACGAAATAAAGAACGCGATTTAAGTTTTTTAAACCGCTCCCGCAGGTCGCGGACGTATTGTTTAGAACAACGAGATCTGCTGAGACTTGAATGCCACTTTGCGCCCATTAGGCACCCCCTTATTTTCTGCCGGGTTGCTTATATAATAAACTTCAGTTTCCACATAGCGCGAAGCTACAATGATATTTGTACCGCCCGCACAGCCATCAAACAGCTCCTGCACAAGGTGCGGATCGTTATTGTTTTTGGAAAGGTGCGACAGCAGCAGATGGGTCATAAACGGCGGCTTATGGGCCATAAAAAGGTCAAGCGCCTGCTTGTTTGACAAGTGACCATGCCCCCCGCGGATCCTGCGCTTTAAATGATAGGGGTAGCCGCCCTTGTCAAGCATTTCATCATCATAATTGGCCTCAAGAAAAGCCGCATGGCATTGGCTGAAATGTTGCACCAGGTTTTCGCAAACCACGCCGATATCGGTAAAAACCCCCACTTTAATATCCCGGCAGGTAATCAAAAAACTGTGCGGGTTGCTGGCATCGTGCTGTTTGGGGAAAGCAGTAACCTGCAGATCGCCGATAGTTACCGTTTCAAAAGGCCCGAATGAGATCACCAGTTGCTCATCAAGCTGCAGCCCGCCTCTTTGCAATGTTGGCGGTGTAATGTAAACCGGCAGTTTGTATTTTTTTGCGATGCCAGGAATACCGTTGATATGATCAGAATGCTCGTGCGATACAAAAATGGCTTTTACCTTTTGCATGGATAAACCCAGCCGCAACATCCGTTTTTCTGTTTCACGGCAGGAGATACCGGCATCAACCAATATAGCCTCATGCTCATTACCCACGTAATAGCAATTACCGTTACTCCCGGAATTTAACGATGCAATGAACAGCGACATAACAATGCAAAGTAACGGGATTATTTTGGAAGTCGGAGTGATTTAATCAACCGATGCGTTAATTGATTTAATAAAAGTCCCCGAATTGAATTTCAGGCATCCGCAGTCAAAAATATATATCTTAGCTGCATGGATTCACCAATAACCCTACCCTTACTTGATGCCGTTGAACTGCGGGTGCTTGGCTCATTAATGGAGAAAAGCAAAACCACACCCGACTATTACCCTATGACCATTAACAGCCTTACGCTTGCCTGTAATCAAAAAACGTCGCGCAAGCCTGTGGTTAATTATGATGAGGATACCGTTGCCACCGCATTAAACACACTGAAAAGGCGCGGACTTATTTCAACAGCAACCGGCGGGTCCATCCGCAGCGTAAAATACAAACACAATTTTGCCATCGTATTTCCGGTACTGCCTGCCGAAGTTGCCATCATTTGTTTACTGATGCTGCGCGGACCGCAAACCCCGGGCGAAATAAATACCAATTCGGGCCGCATGTATGAGTTTGAATCGATAGAAGAAGTACAGGAAAAACTGGAAAGGCTTAGCAGCGAGGAACTGCCCTTTTTAATGGAACTGCCAAAACGCCCGGGGCAAAAAGAAGCCCGCTATGCCCATTTATTAAGCGGCATACCTGATATAAGCGACGATGATTTTAATGATGATGCCCCGGTTACTAAAAGCGGCCTGGAAGCGCGTGTAACTAAACTGGAAACTGAACTTGCAGAACTGCGGGAAGCTTTTGATAAACTAATGAAAGAGCTGAGTTAAACCTATTGTAATTAAATATTATTTTTAAGTTAAAACTTTTGTGATATATAGCTTGTTAAGTTAATTATAATTATAAAAACACAAACTATATACCTATGAAGAAGTTAAGTTATGCGATCATGATCGCTGTTGCAGCCTATGCGTTCCAGGGTTGTAAAGGGCCGAAAGACTCTAAAGAAAACGCCGACAGTTTAAACAAAACTAAAGACACCACTACCAATGTTGCGGCTACCGGTGGCATAGCTGTTACTGCCGAAGACGCTAAATTTGCTACCGATGCGGCCAACGGCGGCATGGCCGAAGTTGCGCTGGGCAAACTGGCACAAACCAAAGCAGCAAATGCACAGGTGAAAAGCTTTGCTGATATGATGGTTGCTGACCATGGCAAAGCAAATGATGAACTGATGGCTATTGCCAAAGCAAAAAACATTACCCTGCCGGCTGCTCCAGACGCTGATCATCAAAAGAAATTAGAAGACCTTTCAAAACTATCGGGCAAGGACTTTGATAAGGCTTACGTTGACGCTATGGTTGACGGACATAAAAAAACGCTTGACCTGATGAATATGGCCGCTAAAGATTGTAAAGATGTCGAGCTAAAGGCATTTGCAGCAAAAACAGCCCCCATAGTACAAACTCACCTGGATGCGATCAACAAGATCAAAGCCAGCATGAAATAATATTAACAGCACTCGCTGCTCCCGGGGAACAGGTTAATGCCTGTTCCCTTTTTTTGTGCTTTTTTAACCGTGACTACGGTAAAATGCATAATTTTAAATGCAGTGCTTTTTACTATAAAGGCTGTTGATAAAGTAAATGAAAACCCTTAAAGACCTCTTGCTGCTTGGCGATTCCCGCCTTTATGAAACCTGCGAACCTGTTTTACAAGCGGAACTCCCCCTTGTAAAAACCTGGGTAGCCGACCTGCATAATGTTATGCAGGAGATCAGGCATAAGTATAATTTTGGCCGCGCCATTGCCGCCCCGCAGCTGGGTATTATGAAACGGGTTATTTATATGAATATTGATAAACCGGTTGTATTTATAAACCCGGAATTGAGCAACCTGAGCACCGGCATGTTTGAGTTGTGGGACGACTGCATGAGTTTTCCGAACTTGCTGGTAAAGGTAAAACGGCACCAGTCATTAACCATACACTACCTCGATGAAAATTGGACGCCGCAGCAATGGAACATGGATGGCGCGCTGTCTGAACTTTTGCAGCATGAGTACGACCATTTAAACGGTGTACTTTGCACCATGCGGGCCATTGATGCACAATCATTTAAGTGGAGGCCCTGATTCTGTTTTTTAACTCACGGCTCCCGCTTTTCTCCTTGATTTAACTATTTGCAGGACACCCGCACATGTTTTATAAAGAAATTAGCGGAAGGATGTATGGAATACTTTCCGGTTAAAACATTATCGGTTAAACACCGTTTATTTAAAAAATTATAAAATCATGAGCATATTAAAATATATGATAGTAGGCGCTGCCGTAGGACTGGGCATTAACTACATTACAAAAAAGAACGCAGATGGCCGCTCAATTATTGAGGACCTTACAGATAACGCACCGGAATGGCTGGATAAGGTAAAACAACTTGCTGATAGTACACTTGAAAAGGTGGGCAAAACAGCAGAAGACTTTAAAACCAACTTTTAAGCTTTGTAATATTTTTACTACAAAAGCCGCTGTACCAGGCGGCTTTTGTGTTTTAATATGAGTATTCTGCTGGTATAGCTGCCTGTACATGCCGGCTTAAAACTAAACCCCGCCGGCAAGCGTTATTATAGCATACTTGTGAAAAAATAACTATAAATGAACGTTTCTGCTTTATTTACCCCGAAAGCTAACCTCACCCTGCTACCAAAATTATTCCTGGTCATATTAACAGGGCTCCCGTTTCTAAGCCATGCTACCGGCTTTAAATTCAGAATAAAGAACACCGCTAAAACCAACGTTGCTGTATTTTATAAGATCACAAAAGCAGATGGCAAGTTTAAATTAAAGACTTTACTGAAACTAAATCCCGGCGAAGAAAAAATAAAGGAAATTTCGGTAAATAAGGGCGATTCCATTGCTTTTTACGGGCAGGATGCGGAAGATCAAACGTCTGTCACCGTTAAAAGGGATTATGCCGCGCTGCTGCAGAATGACAAAAAGGTAACGTACGTACCCATTATCATCCCCGAAAAACAATCGTCTAACTTTGAGTCGCTGGAAGGCCTGAGTGTAAAACTGGAGCGCAACAAAGTGCTTAATTTCCTGCTTAAAATGGATTCTGCCTCTATGAGCAGTTTATCAATGCTTGAGAAGAACTTCCAGAACATTTACCCGCTGGGCACTTTTATTTTTGTTGATATAAAGACCAACAAGTTGCTGCTGCCGCCCCTTGAACCCTCGTTCTGGAACAACAGCGAGAACTACCTTACCATACAGGACAGCCTTTACGCCATGGTAAACAAAGGGAAAGCAGGTATGGCCAACGCACAGGTGGCTTACTTTGTAGCAAAAATGTTCGACTCGTTAAGGGTAAACAATGCTGCTGAGCTTGAATTTAAAGCCAGGCTCTCGCTAATCCGATGGAAGCCATCACCCAATGCAGATATTTACCAGGTTTTTAATGACAAAGCCGTTGAAACGTTTCTGCAGAACTGCTATGCACAAATTGACAACCCCGACCAGGAGTACCAGCGTTACCGGCTTTATTTTCTTTCGTCGTATGAGCGGTTGGACGACATGGAGATCTATGGCAAGCAGTATTACAACTTTGGAAATGAAACAGATGTAACATTAAGCGTGCCGTCGCAGGTATTTAGCACTAACCTTGGTTTAATGTACACCAAGAATAAAACGCTGAGTAATTATTATTCGGTGCAAAATGCTGTTTTGCGCACTAAGGCGTATGATTTTACTTCCCTGCTGTTCAACAGTTTTAAAAAGAATATCCGGAACCAGATCATTTCCCAAACCCGTTCAAACGAACATAAAATTATAGACGCTATAACGGACGAGTATAAAAGCCTGGTAGCTTACAACCCCGATCCGGTTAAACTTACGCTGCAGGTGCCTGACGCCAAGGACGCAAACCCATCTATTGTTCCTATCCAAACCACGGTGAACAATTTATCACCTTACGCCATCATGGCTGCCGATACCGCACATACATCTGTGGCTGCTGCCAATAATTATAAAATTGACACCTATAATAACAAGGCAAAATTCTTTAACTCTCATTTAAAAGAGATCAATACGCTGTTTAAACAGCTGGACCAAACCGAAAACGATCTCGATAAGCTTTCGCAAAACAACCCTGACAAGGCATTTGGGAGTACAGCGAATGCCTCCGGTTTGCTTAAGGAGATAGAAGTGAACAGCCAGATAGTACGAAAAGAGTGATGTAGGTGCCGTTAGCTTAATGTTTAAGGCCGTACATAAATAAAATCAAACTTTATTTCCTTTCCTGTTTCCCTGCTGACATAGGGTTGTCAACGGCGTATGGTTATTTTGTTGTAAAGATCAAAACAACACTATTATGAAACAGAAGGAATTAACTATTGATACCAACGTATCGTCGATTGTTTATTTAATGAAAAATTATGCCGGCTACAACCTTTGGGCTAATGTAACCCTGGTTAACTGGTTGCGGACCAAACCTGCTGATATTTTGGAACAGGAAGTGCCCTCCAGCTTTAACTCTATAAAGGCAACTATTGCCCATATCCTGGATGTTCAGCAATACTGGCTTTCGGTAATAAAAAAGGCCGAACCAAAAGTAGCTGAAAGATTTAACGGCACAATTGAAGAAGCAATTGCCGGCCTGGTTGAAAGTTCGGATGAATTAGCAGACTATGTTGAGTCAATGACCGATGAAGCCCTGGAGGCAAACAACTTGGTTATCAGTCCCTGGTTCCAGTGTGATTTCCAGAATTTTGAATATATTATGCAGGTAATGAACCATGGCACCTACCATCGCGGCCAAATCATTACTATTGGCCGCAACCTGGGCTTTCCTGATGCGCCGATGACGGACTATAACTTTTACAATATACACGGCAAGTAATTAGCCGCTTTGCGAACCTTGAGCCGGCAACCGGCGCAGGGTTCGCAAAGATTTCCGTCTAATTAAAGAAGAGGGCCCCGTTGATTTCCATTTATAAACCCTTAGCGCTATCTTTAAAAATTCTATATAAACGCTATGTCTGCCGGGCTTAAAAACTTTATTACCCAATATACCCAACTTGAAACTGCCGAACTTGATAACATTGTAAGCCGGTTTAAAAGCCGCAAAGTTAAAAAGAACGATTTTTTACTAAGTGAAGGTGATACCTGCAAAGACCTTGTTTTTGTGCAGGAAGGCTGCCTGCGCTTATATTATGTTGCCAATGAGATTGAGGTATCTGTTTGGTTTGCCTTCAAAAACTCATCTGCTATTGACATCTACAGTTTTATAAGCGAAAAGCCCTCAGGGTATTTTCTGCAAGCCATTGAAGACAGTGAAATTTTATACCTGCCTAAAACCGAACTCAATAAACTATATCATACACATCCAAAGATGCAGGAAATGATGCGCTGTTTCTGGGAAGATGCCATGCTAACCTTGCTCGACCGCTTTACCGCCTTACAGCGCGACTCGGCAGAGCAGCGTTACCTTAATTTGCTAACCCAGCCGCCCTATATTCAAAAGATCCCCCAAAAGTACCTTGCCTCGTTTATTGGTGTAACGCCTACCTCGCTGAGCCGTATTCGTAAAAACATCAGGTAAAAATGATTTGACCCTGAATCCCCCAATTCGGCAGGAATGAAAGGCTAACAAAACAGCCTGTTTAACAATTGGTTACACTATTTTCCATTATAATAGTAATAGCGCGATATTAACGGTACCTTGCTAACCACCTATGAATATCAAGACCCTTTCAGATCAGTTAATTGCAGCTAACCAGCAGAAAGCCAAGTTCGAAGCGGAATTGATCCTCGCTAACATTGAACTCGATTTTCAAAATGAAGAAAAATCCAAACGTGCTGAAGAGCTGAGGATAGCGAATATGGAGCTGGATTTTCAGAACGAAGAAAAAGCCAAGCGGGCCGCCGAGCTGATTATCGCCAACAAGGAGCTTATATTTCAAAATGCTGAAAAGGAAAAACGTGCTGCTGAACTGGTTATAGCTTACACCCAGCTGGAGGTACAAAATCGCGAGCGGGAAAAACGCGCGGCTGAACTGATATTGGCCAATACTGAACTTATCTTTCAAAACCGGGAAAAAGAAGACCGCGCTGCAGAGTTGATTATTGCCAACAAAGAACTTGTTTTTCAAAATAAGGAAAAGGAAAAACGCGCGGCAGAATTGGTAATCGCCAACAAAGAACTGATTTTTGAGACCAAGGAAAAGGGGAAACGCGCAGCCGAATTGATCCTGGCTAATATAGAACTGGATTTCCAGGACGAAGAAAAAGAAAAGCGGGCCGCCGAACTGATCATTGCCCTTAAAGAATTAGGCTTCCAGGATGAAGAAAAAGGGAAGCGCGCGGCTGAACTTATTGTCGCCAACCGGGAATTGTTGGTTCAGAAACTGGAAAAAGACAGGAGGGCTGCGGCTGAAGCCAAAAAGGATGAGTTTTTCAATATCGTGAGTCATGAGTTTAAAACACCGCTAACCAACATTAAAGCCATATACCAGCTCCTGGAAAGAACCACCAGCAAAACCGATAAAAACTATCCCTTTATATTAAATGCCAACCACAGCGTAAAACGCCTGGAGAAATTAATAGAAGACCTGCTGGACGTGACCAAGATCAATTCCGGGCAAATAGACCTTAACGTTGCGGCATTTTATTTTCCTGATGCCTTAACCAACAGCATCGCTAATATCCAGCTAAGCTCCGTTAAACATGAGATCCGCCTGGAAAACTCAATTGATATTTTCTATACCGGTGACCAGTTCAGGATAGAACAGGTGTTGATTAACCTGCTCACCAATGCCATTAAGTACTCTCCAAATGCCAGCCAGGTACTTGTGAGTGCCGAACTGGAAGAAAATAATATTGCTGTTAAGGTGCGGGATTATGGAATAGGTATTGCTAAAAAAGACATTGATCAGTTGTTTCAGCGTTTTTACCGGGTTAGCGAAACAGCCCTGCTTTTCCAGGGGGTTGGCCTGGGGCTTTACATTTCTGCAGAAATTATTAAAAAACACAAAGGCAGTTTCAGTATTGAAAGCGAGCAGGGCAAGGGAAGTGCTTTTTGCTTCAGGTTGCCTTTAAATAATTAAACAACCTCCGAAAGGAAGCCTGCCCCTCATCCGATCCTGGAAAGCTGATCGGGAATTAATAAAATCCTATCAAATAAAAACCGCCACGTAAACTAATTAGGAGACGGAGCTCTTCATTTATAGCGAAAGATTTCGGACTATGTTATTGTCCTATTTTAGTTAATAATATTGCTGCCGAATCTGGTTTCGCTAAAAATGCAGAGTGGCTTGTCTTTGATTGGTATACTGTTTTTACGCTGGTTGTAGCGATCATTCTGTTCTTTAAGGCTGGACAAACCAAGTAATCCCGCACGGTTTTGATGTAAACATTCTCAACAACAGCCGAAATTAGCAGCGGTCGATGTCACGGCATCGGTAGATGGAATTGCTGGTTCAGGACTGTAATTTTGTTAAACAAAACTTTGAATCTGAGCAGAAGCGTCCTTAATAAATATATTGGTGATCTGATTATGTGTTACATTTTGTGCAATTTTGAGGCAAAAAAAAACGCTCAGACCTGAAATCTAAGCGTTTTTATAAGCCTTATGGCTCTTTTGCGGAATGGACGGGACTCGAACCCGCGACCCCATGCGTGACAGGCATGTATTCTAACCAGCTGAACTACCACTCCGTTTGGGATTGCAAATATACGCACCTTTTTGTTTTACACAAGTGCTTTTATAAAATTTTAATTTTTATGTGTGTTATGCTTAATTAACAGGTTAAAAATGAGGCAAAAGGCTCTCGAAAAAAAAATTAACCTTTAAATTATAGATAAAACCAAACCTATTCCCTGCTTCATCTGGCTTAAATTTCATTTATTTTTCATAAATCCTATTTCTATCGCCAATAAAATTTGCGTATTTCACCTAAAAAACTGTACATTTAGACCTTAGATTAAGCTCCCGGAATCAGAGGTTATAATTTGTTGCCGGGGTGAAAATAAAATTTTAATTGTAGTTTTTTGGGGAAAGCTGTTCATGTTACAATGAACAGCTTTTTGTCGTTAATGGGCATCCACAGGCATCTTTACTGCTTTCTTAAATGGCTGCAAATAAAGCAGCGGGATTGAGAATAGCATTACGAGTCCGGAAATCCAGTAGGCATCATCGTAAGTTAACAATAGCGTTTGCTTTATTACAGCACCTTCAATAGCGGCGTAAGCCATGTGCGTCGCGTCTAACAACGATTTTCCCTTCGCCATAAAGGCATGTGTCAGCATGTTGAGCCTTTCGGTAAACGCCGGATTATACGGGTTAACGTTTGTAATCAGGTTGTCGCGGTGAATTCCCGAACGAATGTGAATAATAGTTGTTAAAACGGCGATACCAAATGAGCCGCCCAACTGGCGCATCATGTTGTTTAACCCGGTTCCCTGCCCAAGTTCCGGTCCTTTCAGGTCGGCAATGGCCAGTGTAGTTAGCGGAACAAACAACAATGCCATACCTACACCTCTTATTAAAAGCGGGATCAGCACGTCGCCCTGTCCGGTACTAAGGGTTGAATTGCTGAGCATTGTGGTAAACACAAAGAACAAAAACATACCCGCGGTGGCCATAAACTGCGCCGGAATTCCTTTATTTAACATTTTGCCAATAAATGGCATCATGATAATGGTACATAACCCGCCCGGAAATAACAATTCGCCTGTTTGCTGGGCGGTAAATCCCAATAAATTTTGACAGAATACCGGGAACACAAACACCGATCCATATAACCCAAAGCCCAGCACAAAGGACGTAAACATCCCCACCGAGAAACTTCGATGCCGCATGATTCCAAAGTTAACTATTGGGTGTTCTATACTCAGCTCGCGCCATATAAAGCATATGGTTCCTATTACAGCGGTTACGGTAAGTACCAAGATGTATGTTTTTGCAAACCAGTCTTCCGACTCTCCCTTTTCAAGGATGGTTTGTAAACTCCCAACGGCTACTGCCAGCAGGGCAATACCCCACCAGTCAACCGGTTTCCCTTTTCCTTCCTTTGGTGTTTCGCGCACAAAGGTATAGGCGCAGAATGCAGCAACAGCTCCAACGGGAATATTTACATAAAATATCCATCTCCATGAGGCATGGTCAGTTATATAGCCGCCTATTGTTGGCCCTACAGTAGGCCCGACAACCGCTCCCAAACCAAATAATGCTGTGGCGGTACCTATTTGTTCGCGCGGCCAGGTTTCAACCAGAATAGCCTGCGAGGTTGAAATTAACCCTCCGCCTGCAACACCCTGTATGATCCTGAAAAGAACCAGTTCGTCAAGACTGGTCGCATTGCCGCATAAAAACGAGGCAATGGTAAATACGATGATAGATGTAATAAAATATTGCTTGCGCCCAAACCGGCTTCCCAGCCAGCCAGACATTGGCAGTATAATTACGTTTGCAACGGCATAGCCGGTAACAACCCACGCTACGTCTTCAAGTGTGGCACCCAGGTTTCCCTGGATGACAGGCAGCGACACATTTACTATTGTGGTATCAATTAGCTCCAATAACGAAGCCACGATAACCGTAATAGTAATGATCCATTTTTTAAAGCCAGTTTCAGCCATTTTATTAGTTTTTTATTTGTGCTTAAGCCCGTAACGCATGGCCAGAAAAATCTGACGCCCGCTTAAACTTAAGCCCCCTGACTTAAACTCAGTCTTTCACTACTACAGATACATTTACGCTCATGCCCGGGCGCAGTTTGTCCAAATCTTCTTTTGATCCGCTGATCTTTATTTTAATCGGAATCCGCTGCACAACCTTTACAAAGTTACCGGTAGCATTATCCGGCGGCAGCAAAGAAAATTTAGCGCCGGTTGCCGGTGCAAAATTGTAAACAGTTCCCTGCAGTTTCAGATCAGGATAGGCATCAATATCAATATTTACTTTTTGACCGTTACGGATCTTATCAAGCTGTGTTTCTTTAAAGTTGGCAGTAATGTAAAGGCTGTTATCATTAACAATGGAGAACAAAGTTTGTCCTGCCTGTACCAACTGGCCCACCTGTACATTCTTTTTTGAAGCAATGCCGCCGGCCGGTGATTTGATAATGGTATAACTAAGTTGTAATTTGGCGTAATCAACATCAACCTGTTTCTGGCTTACACCTGTATGCGTAACCTGCAACTGGCTGCGGGTAGTACCAACTTGTTCCTGCGCTGCTTTATACTGATCCTGCGCTGCTCTGTAGTTAGCCTGTGCTACCTGCAAATCCGCTTTTGCCTGGTCAAATTGCTGTTGCGTAATTGAACCATCCTTTACCAGGTTTGCGTAACGGTCATAATCCTTTTTAACTTTTTCAAGTCTTGCTGCTGCAGAGGCTACCTGGGCCCTTGCACTTGAAGAATTGGCTGCATTTGCAAAAATTTGTGATTGGCCAACGTTAATGCCTGCACTTGCACCTGTTTCGGCAGCCTGCGCTTGCTCCAACTTAATTTTGTAATCGTGATCGTCAATTTTTACCAGTACCTGGTCCTTGTTAACATGGGTGTTTTCCTGGAAATAGATACTGTCAACATAACCGCCAACACGGGCAACTACCGGGCTTATATCGCCGTCAATCTGCGCATCGTCTGTATCTACGTGTTTACCGTAATAAATATATTCTTTGATACCGAAAATAACACCCACAATAAGTATTATCCCCAGTATAATGGGAAGTACCTTGTTTGGTTTCTTTTTCGGTTCGTTTTCTTGTGTTTCTTGTGCCTTTGCCATTTTATGAATTGTTTGGTTGTGATTATTATTTGTTTAGTTTTCCGGTTGATTTTAAAAGTGTGTAGTACGCCAGGCCTGCATCGGCTTTTGCCAATTCCAGATTGATCTGTGCCTGGTACAGTAGTGTTTCAGCGTCTGCCCGGTCTGTTGCCGACGCTATATTGCTTTTATATTTTGATTCCAGTATCTTGTTATTCTCGCCGGCCTGGTCAATTGAGGTTTGTAAAAGCTTTACCTTATCCAAAGCCATCGTATAGTTCTGATAGTCCTGGTTAACTTCTTTTTTTACGTTATCAAGTTCAATACTTTTATTGATGATGGTTTCCTCGCGGTCAATCTTAGCCTCAGCCACCTTGTTTTTGTTCGTCCATAGTGAAGAGAAATTCCATTTCAATCCCAGGCCCAAGGTGATAGGTGTTATATAGCTGCCGCTTTTGGGCAGCGGGTTTGCTGAAACATCCACATAATAGCCACTTACGGATGCACCTAATGTTGGCAGGGTATTAGCCTGAATGTTCTTGATGCTGGTTTCAGCCACCTTTGTACGCAAATCAAGCTGTTTAAACTCAACACGGTTACTCATTGCGGTGTCAAGGTAATTAGCAAGCGGAGCAACCTGTCTGTCCGCTTCATTTATTTGCGCTATTGTTAACTGGGTACCCTCATTTAAACCCAATAGAACATTGAGGTTATAGTTTATGATCTTACGGTTGGTTTCAAGATCAATCCCGTTCAACTCAACATTTGAACGCTGCAATTGAAAACGCAACACATCGTTTTTGGTAACCAAACCCTGGTCAAAAAAACGTTGCGATTGCTTGATTTGCTGATCAATTGAACTCAAATTTTGCTCAACAACTTTTTTGCTCTGCAAAACTTTATATAAGTTATAGTACGCATTTATAATATCATACGTGATCTGGTCTTTATCATTGTCGGCATCTAAACGCGCAACTTCGGTAAGAAGCGTTGTTGATTGCCTTGCATACTTTAGCTTATTACCGCCAAAAATGGTTTCATTAAGCGATACTATTCCCAGGTAGGCATTTGCACTTTTAGGCAACGACAGACTTTGATCGCCCAAAACCAGTTTATTTGCCGGGATCTGAGCCCTATTATAATCAAAGCTGGCACTGCCGGTGGGCAACGCCTGGTCTTTTGCCTGGTTAAACTGCGAAACAGCACGGTCTATTTTACTTTTTGACAGCTTCAAAACCTTGCTGTTATCAAGTCCCAGCTTAATGGCTTCGTCAAGTGTAATCACCCTGTCCTGCGCTTTTGCAGCTGCGCCAAGCAACAACGTGAGCAGTATGGCAGGAATAAGGATCCGCACGAAGTTTTTCAACGTGCTTTTTAAGGGTTGTAGGTCGGTGTTATTATTTTGTGTTGTCATTGTCAGTCATTAAGTAAGCTTTTAAAAGTCGTTTCATATACGTTTTTATCCGTGGCTTTAGCTTTTCCTCCATTAATTTGTCGTCTTGTATATCAAAACCAAGCATCGTAGTTGCCATCAGGGGTGTATTTAGCAAATAGTTTTTTGTCCCGTAAAGCGTGGCAATCACCATTGCGGCATCAACATCCGCGTTAAAATCACCCTGTCTTACACCTTCATCCAGTATTTTAGTAAGCTCACCCACATTTACCATCAGAATACTGCGCAGCTTATCAGAAAGGTCCGTCCGTCGGTTTATGCCCATTTCGCGGTATAATAGCTTTTGGAAGCAGTTGTTATTAACAACTTTCTCTCCATATATTTCAATATAGCGCTCTATTTTATCCCACGGGCTCATGTCACTGGCATTGCCTATATTTTGTAAAATGTCCTGAAAAGAAGTTATTTTACGCTCTACAACGGCAATAAATAACCCCTCTTTCGAGCCAAAATAGTAGTTAAGCATTGCCATATTGACATTTGCTTCTCCGGATATTAACCGGGTAGAAGCGCCATCAAAACCGTGTTCTGAAAAAACCTTTTCAGCAACATCGAGAATGTGGTCTTTCTTATCTATCTTTTCTTTATCCATTTCTTTCGTTGAGCAAAATTAATCAAACGATTGATTGATAGTATCATATTTATGTAATGTTTGTGTAAACAACTGATAATCAATGTTAAATAATTAATCGTTTGATTAACAAAAAACAAATAAATATTGTTTTACTGGTGATATAATATTCAGCATACCAATAAAGGTATTATCCGGCAATTAGCGCCGCCGGTAAAACGATGATTTAAGCATGCAATAGTCAGACGTTCGTAACAATCTTATTTTTCTGACTTGTGGTCTTTTCCTGCTTCGAAGTATTTCCACTTCTTTCAATATATTTGTTTATATGAACCGCTTTAAACTTATTGCCGCCTTATTGTTTGTTACTTCTTTTTCTTTTGCCCAAACTGCTCCGCCTGCTGATATCGCCACCCTTCGTCAGAATTTTAAAAAGCTGGATGTTTTGGGCAGCGTGTTGTACGTAGCAGCTCACCCTGATGATGAAAATACACGGCTGCTGGCTTACCTGGCGCAGGAAAAACATTACCGCACGGGGTATCTTTCTATGACGCACGGCGATGGCGGGCAAAACCTGTTAGGCAACGAGCAAAGCGAGTTGCTAGGGCTGATCCGAACACAGGAACTTTTAGCAGCCCGGAAAGTTGACGGTGCCGAGCAGTTTTTTACCCGGGCAAACGATTTCGGCTTTTCGAAAGGGCCGGAAGAAACTTTAAAGATCTGGAATAAGGAAAAGGTTTTAAGTGATGTGGTTTGGGTGATCCGCAAGTTCAGGCCCGATGTAATTATCTGCCGGTTCCCAACTACAGGCGAGGGAGGCCACGGGCATCATACCTCATCGGCGATACTGGCGCAGGAAGCTTTTACAGCTGCAGCCGATCCGAAACGTTTTCCTGAACAATTGCAATATGTGCAACCGTGGCAGGCCAGGCGTTTACTTTGGAACACCTTTAATTTTGGCACCACAAATACCACCAGCCCCGACCAGTTTAAGATTGACGTTGGCGTTTATAACCCTTCACTGGGTAAAGGCTATGGCGAGCTGGCTGCCGAGAGCCGCAGTAACCATAAAACCCAGGGCTTTGGTTCGGCAAGGCAGCGCGGCGAATCATTTGAGTATTTTAAAACCATTTTGGGCGATGCGCCGCAAAATGATTTAATGGACGGCGTAAACACTACCTGGAAAAGGGTAAAGGATGGCGAAAGCATTGATGCTGCAATAAACATTATCAGTAAAAGTTTTGATGCCGATAATCCCGAACAATCGGTGCCTGCTTTGGTGAAGTTACTTGGGAAAATAGAGAAAATTGGCGATGTGTACTGGCGTGCACAAAAAGCAAAAGAGCTTGATAACCTTATTGCATCCTGTGCCGGCTTATGGTTTGAAAGCTATGTTGCCGAACCTGCCTATGCTTTGGGCGATAGTATTCATGTGCGTTCACAGGTAATTGATCGTTACAGCAATAAGGTTAAGTTAAACAGCATTAGTGTAAACCAAACCGAAACTAAATTTAACAGCCTGGTGATCCCGGCAAACCAGTTGCAAACTTATAACAGCACAGTATTAGCTGATAAAATTACACAGCCTTACTGGCTTGAAACTGCACATAGCATTGGCACTTATAATATTCCGGGGCAGCTATATGTCGGCAACCCGGAAAATCCAGACTTGCCTGCCGCTACTTTTGAATTTATTATTGAAGGTAAAGCTATTCGGTTTGAGCGCCGGCTGGCGTACAAATATGTAACACCGGTTAACGGCGAGATCTATCAGCCTGTTGAAATAGCTCCTCCGGTAACCGCCAACATTGCCAGCCAGGATTATATTTTTAATAATAGCTATCCGCAAACAGTAACCATAAAACTAAGGAGCTACACAAACAGCAACGGCAGCATAAGCTTAAAATCGCTGGCGGGCTGGAAAATCGTTCCTGAAAAATTTGATTTTTCGGGCAAAACCAAAGGTGATGAGTGGACGGTGGCTTTTACAGTTAGCCCAACAGAGCACCGCCCTGTAACGTCGGTTTTGGAAGCAGTTGCAACCGTTAACGGGAAAGCTTTTTCAATGGGCGTTCAGCATATAAAATATGATCATATCCCTAATATTACCTTATTCCCGCCGTCGCAAGCCAAACTGATAGATATAAACCTAAAAATAGCAGGTAAAAAAATAGGCTACATTAGCGGCGCCGGCGACCTTGTGCCCGAGGCATTGCGGCAGGTAGGTTATGATGTGCATGAGCTGACTGAAAAAGAGATCATGAACGGCGACCTTTCCGGTTACGATGCAATAGTTACCGGAGTGCGGGCTTACAATGTAAATGAGCGCCTCGCTGTTGAGCAGCCGAAGCTGCTGGAATATGTTAAAAATGGCGGAAACCTACTGATCCAGTACAATAACAATAGCGGCCTGGTTACCAAGCAAATTGGCCCTTATCCCTTTAAGCCGGTAAACCAGCGTGTTACCGACGAAAATGCAAAGATCACAATTCTCGATGAACAAAATCCGGTTTTAAACTATCCCAATAAAATAACCCAGGATGATTTTAATGGCTGGATCCAGGAACGTGGACTGTATTTTGTAAATGATATTGCCCCCAACTATAAACAGGTATTACAAATGAACGACCCGGGCGAAGCGCCAAACAATGGCGCACTGATAACAGGAGCTTATGGCGAAGGGCGTTTTATTTATACTTCACTCGCATTTTTCAGGCAATTGCCGGCGGGGGTTCCGGGCGCATACAGACTATTTATAAACTTACTGAGCAAACCAAAAGCGCAGGCTATTCCTTAACAGCATTATTTATAATGGATCCCGATTACCTTGATATCATTCTTAATTTTCTAAAAGAAATTGGCTTGTCTGTTATCGTTAAGCCGATAGAAGGCCCTACGTTTTTACCGGGGCTAAAAATAGAAAAAGGCAGCCTGGTGGTTGACGTAAAGAAACTTTTATATCCCGGCGATATATTGCATGAGGCCGGACACCTTGCGACTATGACACCGGATGTCCGCAATGAAATGGACGACACGTTGCCTCAAAACGACCTGCACCAGGGAGGCGAAATTATGGCGCAGGCTTGGTCATATGCAGCATGTGTGCACCTTAAAATAGACCCAACAATCGTATTTCACGAAAATGGCTATAAGGGGGGAGGCGCTCATATTATTAAAAACTTTACTGACGGCTATGATGTGGGCCTACCGCTGCTGCAATACGCCGGCATGGCCTATGAGAAAAAAAAAGCCGTTGAGTTGAATACGCCCGGCTTTCCGCACATGGTTAAATGGCTGCGGGAACAGTAAAATATAATATCACACTATTGTTATCCATCAATTAATCAGCTATTTTTGCCCCATAACATACAAAGCATTATGGCACACCACGAAGAAGAAGAAAAAAGCTACGACTACATATATTACCTTGTTGGCTTGCTTACCGGTATTTTTACTGCAGTAGTTATTGATACAACTTTTATATTGATCCCTATTTTAGGAATTGTTGGTTTATTATTTGCCGGTTTTTTCCTGAACGTTTTCGTTAGGGGCCGTGGCAACGCGTGATCCGGAACTGCCCTCATTTATTCGTAGCTGGAACCAGTTTTACGGCATTGTCGCCGGCTGGCTGGTTCTGCTAATTTTTATTTTCTGGCTCATTACCTTCCTTTTTGAATGAGCTTAGTTGATTGGATCGTTCTTTGCGTTACGCTGCTCACCATCGTAATTTATGGTATATGGAAAAGCGGAGCTAACAAAAATATCGACCAATACCTTATGGGTGGCCGCACATTGCGATGGTACCATGTAGGGCTTTCTGTAATGGCTACACAAGCCAGCGCTATTACTTTTTTATCAGCACCCGGGCAGGCCTATTCAGACGGGATGCGCTTTGTTCAGTTTTACCTTGGGCTACCGCTGGCAATGATTGTGCTATGCGTTACATTTGTCCCCATATTTCACAGGCTTAAGGTTTATACCGCTTACGAATTTTTAGAAAACCGCTTCGACCTTAAAACAAGGGCACTTACTGCTTTTCTTTTTCTAATACAACGCGGCCTTTCAACCGGCATCACTATCTATGCGCCATCTATTATCCTATCAACCATATTAAACATCAACACGGTTTACACCACCCTTTTTATTGGCAGCCTCGTTATTTTTTATACAGTTTATGGGGGTACAAAAGCTGTATCATACACGCAGCTGCTACAAATGAGCATTATATTTTTAGGGATGTTTTTTGCCGGTGCTATGGTTGTGCATCTATTACCTCACGAAGTTGGTTTTGCAAAGGCTATTAAACTTGCCGGCAAACTTGGCCGCATGAATGTAATAGACTGGAAATTTGATGTCAATAACAGATACAACATCTGGAGTGGCCTTATTGGCGGCTTCTTTTTACAGCTCTCCTATTTCGGCACAGACCAAAGCCAGGTTGGCCGGTATTTAACCGGCAGTTCAGTAGGGCAAAGCCGAATGGGGTTAATTATGAACGGATTGCTGAAAATTCCGATGCAATTTTTGATTTTGCTGATCGGCATCCTGGTTTTCGCATTTTACCAATTTAACCGCGCACCAATGTTCTTCAATCGCTACGAAGTTGAGCAGGTTAAAAAAAGCCGCTATTCCGGGCAGTATAATAAGCTGGAGGACCAATATACCGCAGTATTTGAACAGCGAAAAAACAAAGCAGATGATCTGATAAAGGCACTGGATAGTAAAAACAACGCGCAAATAAACAACGCCCAGGCAGCTTTAAAAATTGCAGATAAGCAATCGGCAGATATCCGAAAGGAGGCCATCGCCGTTATGAAGAAAAATAATGCAAAAGCCAATGAGGACGACACAAATTATGTTTTCCTGAATTTTGTAACCCATTTTTTGCCAAGGGGCCTGATTGGTTTGCTGGTAGCCATTGTTTTCTTGGCTTCAATGGGCTCAACGGCCAGTGCGTTAAATTCCCTGGCGTCAACCAGCGTGGTTGATATCTACAAAAGGATCATTAACCCGGGGGCTACCGATAAAAACTATTTACTTGCATCAAGGCTCGCCACCATATTTTGGGGTGTTATTTGCGTGTTAATGGCTTTGTATGCAAGTAAAGTAGGTAATTTACTTGAATTTGTTAACAAACTTGGCTCCTATATTTATGGCACCATCCTGGGTGTTTTTGTTGTCGCTTTCTATTTAAAAAAGGTAAGAGGCAATGCGGTTTTTATAGCTGCAGTAATTACCGAATTGCTGGTATGTACGCTGGGATATTTTGACAAGGTGGCCTATTTATGGCTAAACGCAATCGGCTGTATTTTAGTGATCGCAATAGCGCTGGTAATCAACCCGCTATTCCCGGATAAACAAGCCCCGGCAGTTTCACAGTAAAAACGCAATAATGCTATTATTATAGCCGAACTACTTTCCTGGCATATAAATAATTATACAGGCGCCAATTAAAGCTATAGCAGTACCAATAATATCATATTTGTCAGGCTTAAAACCCTCAACCTTCCAGGCCCAAAGCAGTGCCATAACGATAAATATTCCCCCGTAGGTTGCGTAAACCCGGCCGAAGTTTGCTGTTTGCCACGTTGCACCAACGCCGTAAAGCACCAGGATTATCCCTCCTAAAACTCCATACCATATTGGCTTATCTGATTTTAGCCAAAGCCAGGTTAAATATCCGCCGCCAATTTCGCAAATCCCGGCCAGTAAAAATATTCCTAATGATCTTATAATGCTCATGTTGTTTTTTAACAAATGCGCCAAAAAAAAAGTGAAAGGCGTTTTACCTTTCACTTTTAAACTATCAAACAATTCCGTTGCCCGGAAATTTCTTTATAGTTTTGATTTCTTAGCCTGCTCAATCACCGCCTGGTTTAACCTTACATATTCGTCATCGTTAGTTGCTTTTGCGAGGTCAACGCCCTGTTGAGCCGCCAGGATTGCTGCCTTTTTGTCGCCCATTTTAAGGCGGATCCGGGCTTCCCATAATTTGAACCAGGGACCTGTTGGTTCAACTTTTTCAGCTTCCAATGCCCAGGCAAGTGCCTTATTCATGTCCTTATTATTTTCGTAATAATACTGTATGGCGTTAAAGTAGTAAGGCTTGCGGTTACCCTTCATCAGTTCATCAATATTAGCTGTTATTTTGGCATCGTCATCTGTGTTTAACTTGATGGCAACAGCCGTGTGATCCCAAACCAGGTATAGATCTGAAGAGTGTGTGGTTTCATTCGCGAACTGAATGGTGAAACTCTCGCGTTTCTCGGCCATGTAAATAGGTTTTACTTTAAACCGTAAAAGGTCATCCGCTTCTTTATAGCTATACGCGCCCCATTGTTTGGCTGTTTTGTTAAGTATAATTGTCCACTCGTCCTTATTTGGAATACTAAACAAGGCATAAGTCCCGGCTGGTACATGGTTGCCTTCTATAATAACGTTTTCGGTAAAAGTAATGGTGGTTGCTGCATTCGCACCTGTCCGCCATACTTCCCCGTACGGATTTATTCCGCCAAAAATCACTCGTCCTTTAACACTGGGTCTTGAATAAGTTATGGTAACTTTCCCTAAGCCGAAATCCTGGATGATGGTTTGAGTTGGGCTTGCTTCAGGAATGCGGGGTGCCTGTGCCTTGGTTTTAAAAGTTATTCCTGCTAAAAGTATAGCAAGTACATATATGTAACATTTTTTCATCTTTGAATTTTTGTACTAAGTTATTAATTGTAGTTGACTCTGATAAAGTATCAGACTGAAAATAATTGAAAAAGTAAAGTGTATAAAAAATAAAAGCCCCCCGCACTTGCTGCAGGGGACTTTCAACCTAAACCTTATCACAATTGAACTGGCGAGTGCCAGTCTGAACACTATTTATCAATTACTGTACCAATAATGCGCGACCAATTTGTTTATGACAATTTAACGAAAAACAAACGTAAAGTTTGATCGCGCTGATTCCCTTTGTTTATACATAGTGTACAGAACTGTAAAAAACCTGTTGCCTATTTGGTACACTAATTTACCTGTTTGGAAACATTTTTGCGCCGCAGATAAGTATCGAACAGGAACAGGGCCAGCACAACATCAAAAAACATAAAACCCTCAACCAGCGGTTTCGAGATATGGGCACTTAATTCAGGCATCTTAAACCCGGCCGGCACTTTAGCAGCAATATCGGGTATGTTTTGAGCTGACCAATCCATGCTGGTAATTGCATAAATAATAAATCCCGTAAGTGTGAACACAAAAAACAAAGCAATGCCCATAATTATGCGCTTATTAATAGCTGCCTTAAGCGGCACCTGCGCCTGCTCCGTACGGATGGCCTCTATAACGTTGTAAGTAAAGGCCATTGGCGGCTCATCAAGTTCAATGGCGTCAAACGCTTTATTAAGCGCGAGCAGTTCGTGGTATTTAAGCCGGTATGCCTCGTCGGCGGCAATAAGTTTAGTGACCGCTTCGTACTCATCCGCTGTGCAAAAGCCATCAATATAGTTCCAAAGTGTTTCTTCTATGCTATTCATATCAGTTCTTTAGCTTCATGTTTTAAATTGCGCTCCAGTTTCTCTTTTAAACGCTGGCGCGCCCTGAATAATTTCACCTTTACCGTATTGGTTTCCATCCCCAATGCCTGCCCAATTTCCTCCAGCGATTGTTCGCCTTTATAAAACAGGGTAATTATAGCGGCATCGTCCGGCAAAAGCTGTTCAATGGCCTGGTTCAGGTAAAACGACCTTGACCTGTTTTCTGCATTGTTGACATCGTACGCAGATGATCGGCTTTCTACCTGTATATAAGTGTTTTCGTCATCTATTGAATCGGTATCCACTCTTTTCTTTCGTAAAAACGTCATGGCGGTTGTATATACTATACTGTAAAGCCATGTACTGAATTTTGATTGCCGCTGAAAAGAGGCCAGGGAACGGTAGGCTTTTATAAAGCAATCCTGCGCAATCTCCTCAGCATCTTCCCTTCCTTTTGCAAAACGCAAGGCAAGGGTAAACACAAAGCGCTGGTGCCGCTTAACCAAATCAGCGTATGCCGACTGGTTTCCCGCCAGTACCTGGTCTATCAACTCTATATCTGAAAGCTTGCTCTGCATTTATTATAGCTCTCTGACGATGTATTTTTGATGGAGGTTACACCCTTGCGTAAAATTAGTTAATAGATGCAGTATTCAGTAGCGGTTATGGTTTTATTAATACACACGACAGGAGTTCAGGTAGCACCATTTTTCCTGTTGCAGTTCGAGGTGAATTTCTTAACGCCTTAAATACTAATCCGATAAGAGTACCACTGCCCCTAACGATGTTACTCTTATTTTTACTACCCACTGCAAACTTTTTCTCACAAGACTGTAACCTCTTCAAAAACAATGTGGTCATAGCTCACAAATACACCGCATTGGTGCTTAAAACAAAAACATTTATTAACTTTTAAAAAATTAAATATCATGGAAGATCACGCAAAAGAACTTGGAGTAATGGTGGCAATTATAGTACCGCTAGCCCTGTTTGCAATGATTTTTGGCATTGTTTACCTTGCCAAACGGGAAAGAATGGCAATGATTGAACGCGGCATGGACCCCCGCCGTTACAAGCCCCAATCAGCACCTTTTCAAAATTTAAAATGGGGCTTATTACTTATCGGCGCGGGCGCGGGTTTGTTTTTAGCTTACCTGTTGGATCATACGGTATTTAAACACATGGCCGGCGAATTTGACAACGATGATAACGCTGCGATATACTTTTCATTAATTGCCATATTTGGCGGCATTGGCTTATTCCTTTCTTATCATATTGAGAAAAAAGAAGCGGAGAAAGATGGTAAGAATAAGCTGGAAGAATAAGAACCGGGAAAAAAGGGAGGGGGCCAGGAAAGCTTGTTTAACATATACGTCTCCGGTTTTCACCGCCTTATATTCTTTACAAATACCGCTCTTTCAAAATGTTAATATGATGCAGCTCGTGCCCTGCTAACATATAAGCATACGCTCTTACAGAAAACGGACTGCCGCTGGCAATCCCTTTCTGCGTTGATTGCTGTTCTGTTAATGAGCGTAAAAGATACAGGCTTGACTCGCGAACGGTTTTCAATTCATTTGCAAGGTCTTCAAGCGGGCGGCTGTTAAAAGTCGCCTGCTCCATATAAACATCCTGGTCAAACCCCGGCAGAGTTATCGATTCGCGCGAGAAAACAAGTGCACGGTAAGCAAAAACCCTTTCTGTATCAGCCATATGGCCCACAATCTGTTTAATGGTCCATTTGCCATCGGCATAAGCGTAAGCTGCCTTTTCAGCGCTTAAGCTGGTAAATAAATTATGGCTTTCTTCTTTTTGGCGTTCCAAAATTTCCAGTATCGGGCCATCCCCTACCAGGTTTACATACCGCGCCGCAAATTCCGAATACTCATCAGGATTTGGTCTCTTTATCATATCGTGTGTTTTTTAATACAATTCTAAAGGTGGTGCCTTTGCCCAGTTCCGAATCGCGCACAAAGATCTGTCCGTTGTGGTACACCTCAATCATTCGCTTGGTTAGCGAAAGCCCCAATCCCCAGCCTCTTTTGCGGGTGGTATAACCCGGTTGAAATACCGTATCAAACTTTGACCTGGGGATGCCTTTCCCGGTATCGGTTACGTCAATAAAAACCTGCTTTTTAATTTTGTTGCCAGATATCTCTACAATTATTGACCCTTTGCCCTCAATTGCATTAACCGCATTTTTAAGCAGGTTCTCCAACACCCAATCAAATAACGGCACATTTAAGCCGGCCTGTAAATGCGGGTTCCCCAACAGCTCAATGGTTATATTTTTACTTATCCTAACCTTAAAATAATCAACAAAATCCTTTACCACTTCATAAACCCGGTGTTCTTCCAGCTTGGGTGTAGATCCTATCTTTGAAAAACGATCAGCAACAATTTCAAGCCGCTTCACATCATTCTCCATTTCGGCAATCAGTGAATCGTCTTCTGCATTAAATTTTTCTTTCATCAGCTCAATCCATGCCATTAAGGAAGAGATAGGCGTGCCCAACTGGTGGGCAGTCTCTTTTGCAAGCCCCACCCAAACCTGGTTTTGTTCAGACTTTCGCGACGAGCTGAACGCCGTGTAAGCCAGCAATAAAAATATGGCTATCACCGAGAGCTGCACATAGGGGAAAAACTTAAGCTGGGTTAACAATGGAGAATCTTTATAATAAACCAGCCATTGCTCGCCATAAACTTTATACTTTATGGGCCTGTGCTGATCCTGCATATAGGCCAGCTCACGCTTAAAATATTCAGGGTCGTACGTTTTCGCTTTATTATTTTCGGCCTCTAATTTAAGATGTGTTTTAGTAGGGTCAAGCCCGCGGGTAAACTGCACATCGCCTTTGTTATTGGTAACAATAGCAGGTACACTTAGGCTATCCCGAACTGACATTACATAACCTAAGAAATCGTCATCGTCCGCTATCAGCAAGTGTTTCATGCTTAGTGCCCACACTTCTGCCCGTGTACGTTCTGATTTGGCGATATTGCGCACAAGATAGCTGGTATATAATAATGACCCGCTGGCAATAACTACTGCAAAGGTGAGCAATGAGTATTTCCAGCGTCTTTTTTGTTGATATGGATTCATGGGTGTAAGAAGTCCGAAAGATGAGATATCCGAATGTCCGCAAGATGGAACGTTTGGAAAACAGCTTTCTTATATGGGCCCCAAAATACGTATTTAGTACGATAGTCGGAAAAAGAGAAAATGTATCCCTATTTCAATGTTTAATCACGCCCCCTCCATCACCCACCATCAACTTTCAGCAGTTAAGCACTTTCCGGCTTCGGTATTTTCTGTGTTTCGGACTATAACCCTATCTTTGCCCCACTATGTCTGATAAAAAAGTTAGAGTTAGGTTTGCACCAAGCCCTACCGGGGGCCTGCACCTGGGGGGTGTACGCACCGTGTTGTTTAATTATCTTTTTGCCAAAAAACATGGCGGCGATTTTGTTTTAAGGATTGAAGACACCGACCAAAGCCGGTATGTGGAAGGTGCTGAACAATATATTTTAGATTGCCTGCAATGGTGCGGCCTAACCCCGGACGAAAGTCCGGTTGTTGGAGGGCCTTTTGCACCCTACCGCCAAAGCGAACGCAAATCGTTATACCGCGAATATGCTGAAAAACTGGTACGGGAAGGCCACGCCTATTATGCTTTTGATACGACTGAAGAACTGGAACAAAACCGCAGGGAGATCCCTAACTTTCAATACGGGCAGGCCTATCGTAGTGGGCTGCGCAATTCATTATCACTAACGGAACATGAGGTTGATCAATTGCTTAATGCGCATACCCCCCATGTTATCCGTATAAAAATGCCCGCTGATGAACGGGTGAGCTTTAATGATATGATTCGCGGCCATGTTAGTTTTGAAACCAATACGGTTGATGACAAGGTATTGTTAAAGGCCGATGGCATGCCTACCTATCATTTGGCTGTTGTGGTTGATGATTACCTGATGAAAATTACACATGCTTTACGCGGAGAGGAATGGCTGCCCTCTGCTCCGGTACATTTGCTGCTGTGGGAGTATTTGGGATGGAAGGCCGACATGCCGCAATGGGCACATTTACCGCTGATTTTAAAACCTGACGGCCACGGCAAACTCAGCAAACGCGATGGTGCACGACTGGGTTTCCCGGTTTATGCCATGAATTGGTTTGATGCCAAAACGGGTGAGCTTACTCCAGGCTTTCGCGAGTTGGGCTTTTTACCCGAAGCTTTTTTAAACTTACTGGCTACCCTTGGCTGGAACGATGGCACAGACCAGGAGATCTTTACGATGGATGAACTGATAGAAAAATTCTCTATTGACCGCGTAAGCAAAGCCGGGGCGAAGTTTGATTTCGAGAAAGCAAAGTGGTTTAATGCGGAGTGGATAAAAAAGGTTAAAGGCGAAAGATTAAAGGCGATAGTAAAAGAGGTTTTAGAAGAAAAGGGAATTGTGGTTACTGATGATGAATACCTGCTGCAAATTATTGATAAAGTAAAAGATCGCTGTGTTTTACTGCCTGATTTTTACCAGCAGTCCGGATACTTTTTTGAGCAGCCTAAAGCATATGATATAAACTCCGTAAAACCCAAATGGACAGATGCCAAAACGGATTTCTTTAATACTTTCATAACCACGGTAACTACTACTGCGGTATTTGAGCCGGTTGAACTGGAAGCTGCATTTAAAGCTTTAGCCGAAGAGAAAGGGATTAAACCCGGTGAACTAATGTTACCTTTCCGCATTATGCTGGTTGGGGGTAAATTTGGCCCGCATGTATTTGATATTGCGGTACTGCTGGGCAGGGAAGAAACCGTTGAAAGGATTGAAAAAGCACTGGCAGCCTTCACCGGTTAATACGGAAGATTTCTGACTTAAGCTAATAATTAAGGGAGCCCTGTATTTACCAGCGCTCCCTTAATAGTTTACATTAAATGCCGGCGCTCAAATATCCCACCAGGTTGTTTATACTATTGGCCACTACACCTATCTGATCCTGCGCTTCTTTCCAGTTGCGCTGCTCTATGGCCTCACGGATGCCCGGCAGGGTTTTAACGCCATATCCGGTATAAAAGCCCGGCGCATAAATAGTGTGCTTGTACCATGGCCGGCGTGGCAAGCCGTCGGCAGACAGTAATTGCTGCTCGGCATGGTAAAGTAATTTGTTCAACTTATCATTATTGCCTTTGGCTTGTGATGCTGTTGTCCAGCTGGCCGCCAGCTTATCAGCCACCTTCTTTAGCGTGTCAACAGCAGTTTTTAAGGCGGTAAAATCCAGTTTGGGTACACTGTCTTTTGCAACCGGTAATTTTTCGTGCTGGGTTGGATCGGCAGCCAGGGCAAAGTCGTTTGATTTTATCAGCTGATTATCCATTGCAGTGTTTTCGCGCGTTTTATCAACCAGTTCACCCAGCTCAGTAACATATTTGCTCACGGTAGTTTGCAGGTTGCGAAAATCAAACGGCAGCAACTCGGCGTTGGCCATCCGCATTACCGCGTGACCAGCTGTTTTTGACAGCGCAACACCGTAGTTAAATGACGAATCTTTGAACCGGCGATAGTCGTCAAACGAATCATAAATAGAGTGATATTCGCCACCGCCGTCTTCGCCGCCAAAGCCCAGGTCTAACGTCGGGATGCCAAGGTGCTGCAAAAATGAGGAATAATCAGAACCCGAACCTAATGATTCCAGTTTGCCACCCTTCCTGTCCAGTATTTCTTTTTTATCTTTTACTGAGGCCGCGCTAACCAGTTCATGCGCTTTTTTGCGATCATAGATACTTACATTCGTTTGCGGATCATTTACATTTTGGGTAATTTCGTCCATAAATGGCTCTAATGCCTGCGAACCGCCTGCGCCAAGGAAACCACGTCCGTTACCATCAGAGTTGATATAAACAACCGCTTTTTCCTGTAATTCTTTGTCATGCCCTTCAACATATTCTGTTGAGCCCAGTAACCCCGGTTCTTCCCCGTCCCATGAACAGTAAACAATACTGCGTTTTGGTTTCCAGCCGGTTT
This sequence comes from Mucilaginibacter xinganensis, assembly GCF_002257585.1. Taxonomy (NCBI): domain Bacteria; kingdom Pseudomonadati; phylum Bacteroidota; class Sphingobacteriia; order Sphingobacteriales; family Sphingobacteriaceae; genus Mucilaginibacter; species Mucilaginibacter xinganensis. The sequence continues at coordinate 321,986 of NZ_CP022743.1, forward strand.
TTAACAGGTCGCCCAGCGCCTTGGCTTCATCCAGCATAGCAGACTGGCCGCTGATAGGATCGCTCGCTCCGTTCACCCATGCATCATGGTGGTTACCGCGCATCACCCATTCATCAGGCCATTTAGTGCCTTTTATTTTTGCAATAACATCGTAGGCAGGAACCATATCCCAGCTAAATTCCATCTTCAAATGCACTGTGGCCTTTCCTGCACCCAGATGATAAGTGATAGGAAGGCCGCCCTGCCATGGCTGCGGGGCAACGATGCCGTCCAGTGCTGCCAGCAAAGGCTGTGCATCATGATAGCTTATTGGCAACACGGGGATCTTTAATATCGTCGGAGCGTCTTTCCTGTCCAGTCGCTTGGCATCCTTTGTGGCACCCACACCCGGCGTAAGCGGATCGCCGGGATAAATAACCATATCCATTACCGATCCACGCTGTACACCATATTCGTTTTTATAGGCGCCCTTAGGATACACATCGCCTGCGGTATAGCCATCGTCCTTCGGGTCTGAATAAATAATACAGCCAACCGCACCATGTTCATAGGCTACCTTGGGCTTTATACCGCGCCATGAGCGGCCGTATTTAGCTATCACAATTTTGCCTTTAACATCAACGCCCAGTTTGGCAAGTGTTTCGTAATCATCAGGCAGGCCATAGTTTACAAACACCAGCGGCGCTGTAACGTCGCCGTCAGCACTCCAGGCGTTATACGTTGGTAATTGACCGGTCTGGTTAGAGGTAGCATCTTCATTTAGTGCAGGCTCTTTTAACAGCGCGCTGTATTTAGTGGGGCCAGTAAGTTCAAGCAACCGTGTTTTTGGTGTAGGAAACAGCACCGTATAAGTTTCAATATGGGCATCAAGCCCGTAACTTTTGTATTTCTGCAGGATCTTTTCGGCGACAGCCTTACTGCCCGGCGACCCAATGTTGTGCGGAATTGCGGAAAGTTCCTTAATGGTTGCACCAATTCGGGGTGCGCTTAAAGAAGCGTCAAAGGCCTGTTCGGCCTGCAGCTCTTTGACGGCCGAAGCTTCGGTAAAACCTGAAATTGTTTTTTGCTGTGCAATTGCTGCTGCTGATAGAACGAGAAAAGCGAGGGTAAAAGTTTTTTTCATTTTGCAGGATTGAGTGTGATTTGTGAAAATAGGCATTTTTACCTTAAAATGCAGCAATGTGGCCACAAATTGCCGGTGAAAAATAACGCCGATTCCCGAAAAACTGCTTAGCCTAAAAAAAGCTGTCCTTTTCCATAAAGGATTGCAGCAGGATCACTGCCGATATGGTATCTACCAGCTCCTTATTTTGCCGGTGCTTTTTGTTCATGCCGCTTTGGGCTATGGTTGCCGACGCCATTTTAGAGGTAAAGCGTTCATCCAGCATTTCGACAGGAATTTCCGGAAACGTTTTTTTAAGGAGACTTACAAAGCCCTTAACGTGAATAGCCGATTGGGAAGGGGTATTATCCATCTGTTTCGGTTCGCCAACAATAAAGCGTTCCACCTGCTCGGTTTGAAAATATTTTTTCAGGTAGTCAATGATCTGCAGGGGGTGAATGGTGTCAAGCCCTGTAGCTATGATCTGCATCGGGTCGGTAACGGCAATCCCGATGCGTTTGGTGCCATAATCGAAAGCCATTATCCGCATTGGGGTACAGATATTAGAGGTTGGATATTGGGGATTACGGAGTGCATACGACAAAGATAAGTTGAATTCATCAGATATTTTAACCTGGAAAAAAGAAGCTTTAAACGCCTTTCATCATATCATCTGATCTTAATTATTTGTTGAATTTACCTTTTTAAATCGGGGCCCAACTTCCTGTTGCCTGTATAAATCCCGGCGCCGATCCAGAAAATTATGCCTCACTTATCCTACATCTCGTATCTATTCCCTATTTTGCACCAATGCAATTTAAGCAAATAGTTGGACAGGATGCCATAAAGCAACGCTTGATCACCTCGGTAAAGGAGAACCGGGTTAGTCATGCGCAACTGTTTTTGGGGCCGGGCGGATCGGGCAGCCTGCCACTGGCGGTAGCTTACGCACAATATCTATCGTGCGAAAATAAGCTGGAGACAGATTCATGCGGCGAATGCTCATCATGCCGCAAGTATCAGAAACTGATGCATCCCGACCTGCATTTCTCCTATCCCTTTTTTGCTAAACATAAAGACGATACGGCCATTTCCTTTATTGAACAATGGAGGGACGCATTTATAGCTAACCCCTATTTAAGCCTTGACACGTGGCGCGGATATTTGGATGCTGAAAACAAACAGGCCAACATCAATATAGCCGAGTGCCACCAGATCATCAAAAAGCTGAGCTTTAAACCATTTGAATCGCCATATAAAATACTAATCCTTTGGCTTCCGGAATACTTGGATAAGGAGGGTAATGCCCTGCTTAAAATTATAGAGGAGCCGCAACCCAATACACTATTTTTATTAGTTGCACAAAACCAGGACCAGATTTTAAATACCATTTTAAGCCGTACACAACTGATAAAAATTCCGCCTTTAGGATTTGATGAGATAAAAGAATACCTTATTGAACATCATAATCAAACCGGGGATGCAGCTACTGAAATTGCTTATTTAAGCAACGGCAGCTTAACAGAGGCCCTAACTATGTTACAATACGATAACAAGGGTTACCACGTGCAGTTTGTGCAGTGGCTGAGGCTTTGTTTTGCCAATAAAGGACTGGAAGTAATGAGCTTTGTAGACCAGGCAGCGAAGATGGGACGCGAAAACCAGAAGAATTTTTTACGCTACGGTGTAAACTTTTTACGGGAGTGCTGCCTGCTTTTATCCGGCGCGGGCAGCCTGGTGCATTTACCCGCCCACGAGCTGGAAACTGCACAAAAAATGACGAATGTGATGATAGTTGAAGAGGCGCAGGCGATAGTTGCAGAACTGGAAAAAGCTCATTATCATGTGGAAAGAAATGGGAACCCTAAAATTTTATTTTTAGATGTATCTTTACAGATTATAAAAATACTTAGCTTTAAAACGATCCGTGCTGAGCGGACACAATATATACCGAATTAATTATGGGATGCGGAAGTTGTTCAACGGGGGGCGGATGCTCACCCGCCGGCTGCAAAAGTAATGGCTCATGCCTTACTAACGGTTGCAGCAAGTTAGATGTTTACGATTGGCTGTCGCACATGGACATGCCGACAAATTATAAGCCTTTTGGCGTTATCGAGGTTAAATTTAAAGGTTCAAGAAAAGAGTTTTTTCTTAATTCTGACAACATATACCTGGAGGCCGGCGAATTGGTGGTGGTTGAAGCTGCTACCGGTGGCTATGACGTGGGCCACGTTTCTATTACCGGCGAGCTGGTAAGGATGCAGATGGTGAAGCGCCGCGTAAGGGAAGAAGATGTAGTAAAAAAAATCTATCGCAAGGCTACTGTTACCGATGTTGATAAATGGAAAGCGGCCAAGGACCTGGAATGGGAAACCATGCACAAATCGCGTACGCTGGCGCTGGAGCTAAACCTGAGCATGAAGCTGAGCGACGTAGATTACCAGGGCGATAAAACCAAAGCAACTTTTTATTATACCGCCGAAGGACGCGTTGATTTTAGGGAACTGATCAAAAAAATGGCTGAAACCTTCCGGATCCGTATAGAAATGCGCCAGATAGGAATGCGCCAGGAAGCAAGCCGCCTGGGGGGAATCGGATCATGCGGGCGTGAGCTTTGCTGCTCCACCTGGCTTACTGATTTTAAAACGGTATCAACCTCTGCTGCCAGGTATCAAAACCTTTCGCTTAATACCCTAAAACTGGCCGGCCAGTGCGGTAAGCTTAAATGCTGCCTTAACTACGAGTTGGACACTTACATGGATGCGTTAAAACACATCCCCGATAACGTGAACGTATTAAAGACAGAAAGAGGCGATGCCCGTTTACAAAAAACGGATATCTTTAAAAAACTGATGTGGTTTAGCTACCCGAGAGAAGAATCATGGATCCCGCTGCCAATTGCCCGCGTTAAAGAAATCCAGCAAATGAACCGCGAAGGGGTTATCCCGCCTGATTTAGGTGAAGTTGTTGAGCTGGAGACCAAACCGGTTAAGGTTTTAGATTACGAGAACGTAGTGGGCCAGGATAGCTTAACCCGCCTTGACGAACGCCGCAATCAGAATCAGGGGAATAAAAAGAAAAACAAAAGCCGGAACAAGGGGCAGCGCCCCGGCGGGCAAACGGAGGGCGGCAATAATACACCGCGCCAGGATGCAGGTGCCGGACAGCCACAGGGCCAGAGGCCGCCACGTGTGCACGAAGGCCGCCCGGAAGGCAACCGCAACGAGGCTAATCGTCCGCCTCAAAACCGTCCGGAAGGTAATCGCCCGGAAGGTGCCCGTCCGGAAGGGAGTAATCCAAACAGGCATAAAAAATTCCGCCCAAATCCAAACAGAAATAATCAAAACCGCCCTGACAATAACCAGGGGAATCAGCCAGGTAAAGAGTAATGAAAAAGGGGTTAATTTTCTTTTATTGCGCACTTATCACCAGCCTGCTGATGTTTGCAGGCTGTACTGACCCAAACCGCATTATTGACCAAAACACCGAGGTGCCAGACCACAATTGGACGTACCTTAACCGTTTCGGCTTTGCTGTTAAGATTGAAGACACGCAGCAGGCGTACACCGTTTATATGAACCTAAGGGTAACCGGCGACTATAAATACTCAAACCTTTTTGTGCTGATTTCGCAAACCGGGCCTGATAAAAAAACCACTGAACCCAGGCGTTACGAAATGAAGCTGGCGAACAAGGATGGTGAATGGCTGGGCAAAGGATCCGGCAATTTATACAGCTACCTGGTTCCTTTTCTAATCAATTACAAATTCCCGGCTAAGGGAACTTATACTTTTGTTATCGAACAAAACATGCGCGATAATCCGTTGCGCGAGGTAAGCGATGTTGGCTTACGTGTAGAAAAGGCTACTCCATAAACCGGCGAGGCAAATTTATTCGGACAAACGTGGACTTCCATAAGACTAAAAGATATTTAGCCGATATTAAACTAAAGTCTTTTAATCCTAAAGATCTTAGTTTATTTTTGCTAATATTTTTATCAAATGGACGTGTATATCTTAATTGCTGCTCTTATAATCCTTGTAATTGCGGTTGTTTTATTTTTAAAGCGCCCCGGTTCCACCGCTCTTGTCTCGGCGGAGGAGCTACTGCGCTTAAAAACCGACAACCAATCGCTACAAATTGAGCTGGCCCGCGCTGAACAATATGCTGCAGGTTTAATTGTTGAAAAAGAAAGTATCACACACCTCTTAAAAGAAGAAAAGAACCGCCTTTTGGATGAATTGATAGATGAACGGTCACAACTGGCGGCCGCCAATCAATCGTTAGAGAGCGCACGCGCGTATTATAAATCGCAGCAGGAAAAGATCCAGGAACAAAAAATAGAAGTGGACCAGATCAGGAAAGATTTCCAGCTGGAGTTTCAAAACATCGCCAACAAGCTGCTGGATGAAAAATCACAAAAATTTATTGAAACCAACCGCAGCAACCTCGATATCCTTTTAAACCCGCTTAAAGAAAACATTAAAGCTTTTGAGGATAAGGTAGAGAAGGTTTACAACATGGAGGCGGCCGAGCGCAATACACTGAAAGGCGTGATCACCCAACTAATGGACCTGAATAAGCTCATCAGCAGTGAGGCGCAAAATTTAACCCGCGCCTTAAAAGGCGATAACAAAAAGCAGGGCAACTGGGGTGAGGTTATTTTGGAAAAAGTGCTGGAACGATCGGGGCTGGTGAGAGGGCAGGAATACCGCCTGCAGGCCAGCATCACCACTGCGGACGGCACACGACTGCAGCCTGACGCCATTATTGACCTGCCCGATGACAAACACCTGGTTATTGATTCGAAAGTGTCACTAACAGCTTATGAGCGGCTGGTAAATGCTGAAACGGACGAAGAACGAAAAATCCACTCAAGAGCACATGTGGAGTCGATCCGGGCGCATGTAAATGGGTTGTCAGCAAAAAATTATCATGCCCTGTATCAAATCAACTCGCCCGATTTTGTACTGCTTTTTGTGCCGATAGAATCGTCGTTCAGTTTTGCGGTACAGGTAGATGCCGAACTTTTTAGCGATGCCTGGGATAAACGCGTAGTTATTGTAAGCCCTTCTACCCTGCTTGCCACTTTGCGTACCATAGCCAGCATTTGGAAACAGGAGCGGCAAAACCGAAACGTGCTGGAGATTGCCCGCTTAAGCGGTGTGATGTATGATAAGTTTGTGGGGTTTGTTGGGGATATGGAAGGAATAGGCAAAAACATTAAACTGAGCCAATCTGCTTATGACAGTGCACTCAATAAGCTTGTAGAAGGAAACGGCAATTTAACCCGCACGGCAGAAAAGATAAAAAGCCTTGGTGCAAAAGCGACTAAACGATTGGATCAAAAACACTTTTCGCAAGACGAGGATTAAAACGAAGTGCGTCACCAGCTAAAACGCAATTAACGGCATCCCGGGGGCCAGGCTTTCGGACGGGATCATTTTATTAACCGTTAAGAAAAAGCAGGAGAATTAGCGCGCGGTGTTAAGCGTTAGGGGTCTGTCAGGTATTTTATATACTTTTCTGATCCATTATCTTCCTTATCCTGATCTTATTTGTTAGCTTTATTGAACCAATTATTATTTATGCTTAAAAGATTTTGTAATGCCCTGGCATTAGCTGGCGTTATACTGGTGCTGTTTGCATCATCCTGCCAAAAAAACAGTGACACAACGGGCCCTATTACCGCAATGCCGCCCGATAAAAAACCCGTTACGCCTGATACCCCGGTAATTTACAAGCTTGTATGGTCAGATGAGTTTAGCGGAACGGCCGTTGATACCTCCCAATGGAACATGGAAACCGGCACCGGCGTAAATAACGAAAAAGAATATTACCAGGCCGCCAACGCAACCGTTGAAAACGGGAACCTGGTTATAACCGCAAAACAGGAATTTGTTGGCGGAGCATCATACACCTCGGCCAGGATGAATACACTCAACAAAGTTTCGGCTAAATATGGAAGGATAGAAGCCAGGATAAAACTACCGCTTGGAAATGGTCTGTGGCCTGCGTTTTGGATGATGGGATCAAATATAAAAGCATTATCATGGCCCAACTGCGGCGAGATTGATATTATGGAACATATAAATGCCGATGATTTAATATATGGCACCATACACTGGAACGGCGGCGGCGGCCACGTACAGTATGGAGATAAAACCACTACCGCAACGCCGGGCGACTACCACCTGTATGCGGTAGAATGGAATGAAAAAGAAATCCGGTGGTATGTTGACGATAAACAATTTGTGACCGCCAACATTGCTGCAAACATTAATAATACCGGCGCATTCCACCTTCCTTTTTTTATCCTGTTAAACCTTGCCGTTGCGGGCGACTTCCCCGGACAAACAGTTGACCAGGGTAAACTGCCGGCAAAAATGTACGTTGACTATGTTCGGGTGTATAAAGCGCAATAGCGCCCATTACAATTACTTCTTATTATTGGACCAGGGGGCAATTTCCTGATTAACAGCAGCACCGGCGTATTTCCGCCTGATGCGAGATCCTCTTGCATCAGCCGCACTCTTTTGGGTTAACCAGTTTCTACTTCACCTTGAAGCCCAGCGCCTCCACGTATCCTTTATTGGGATGGCAGTTTTCAAACCTGCTGTTATTTATAAATGCGTATAACGCCTTTACCAGTTGCTCCCTCTCTTCGGGTGCCGCCTTACGGATTTCCTCGAATGTTGAGCGGGGTTTTTCGGTATACTCAATTACTTTATCGTACCCGGCGGGCACATCAAAGGTGATAATACCAGCGGTGTTATCCAGCTTTTTGTACGGCCAGTAATGCCAGCCAATATTATTTTTTTCAAGCAGATCTTTAAACGTTTTTATCCATTCGTCTTTGTTCTCACCGGTCTCGCCGCAGTAAATGGGCACATTGTACTTGTCCCTGAAATCAATATAATCCTGGATAACCTTTTGGGTTGGCTCTGTCCAGTATTTATGGAACTGGTACACCAGTTTTGAATCAAAAGGCTTGCCGAACACCTTAAAATTACTATCCCACTGTGCGCCACCCAAAAACAGGATATGGTTTTTATCAACCATCCGGATTGAGCGGGTAATTTCCTTATAAAGCGGTTCAAGGTACGGGTTAAAATCCTCTGCCTTAAAATAGGTCGCGATAGGCTCATTCAACAAATCGTAACCCATTACGGTAGTTTCGCCGGCATAATGCGCGGCTATGCGGTGCCAAATATTAATAGTTAAGAGCTGGCTGGCTTTACTTTTGAACAGAAAAGGATACCCATCGCCATCATCAATATTATCGCCGGTTTGTCCACCTGGAGCGCAATGCATATCTAAAATAACAAATAGCCCTTCTTTTTTGCACCAGCCTATCACCCTGTCCAGCAGCTCAAAGCCCCGGTTAGGGTTGTTTTGTCCCATATAACTTTCGGCTGTAAACAGGCGGTAATTAAACGGAATGCGAATAGAGTTCATGCCTGCTTCCTTTAAAAAATGAATGTCAGCAGCAGTTATATAGCTATCCTGGTATTTTTTCCAGAAGGCCTTTATATCATCAGGCCCCAGTATTTCGGTAAGTGCCTGGTTAATAAGCCTTGGCGAACTTACATTCTTGAACTTAAACATATAGCCCTCAGGCACAAGCCAGTTGCCCAGGTTAGTACCGCGCATTAAAAAGGGCTTGTTGTTGGTTCCTATTACCTCTTTCCCTTTAACGGTAATAAACTTGCGGATTTGCGCATTAAGCGTAGCTGGCGTAATGAACAGCCCGATAAAAGCAATTAAAATTAATTTTTTCATAATGAATTACTTAAACACGTACGTTGCGACAGCGCCGCCCGGTAATGTGCTGGTAACGTTTTTTTGGTTAAATGCGATATTAAAAATCTGGTTGCCGGCTGTGGTATTAAATACGATAAGCACTTTTGAGCCATCCGTGTTTTCAAAGGCCACATTAGGTAACGATGAAAGGTCGGACGAGGCGATGCGTACTGCACCTGGCCGTACAAATTTGGAAGCATGCGCAATAATATAGTAAGACACGTTGCGTGATAACACGCTGCCCCCGCTAATGCTTATTGCGCCCAGGCAGGTGGAGCAGCCGCCGTTGGTGTGCGGGCCATAAGCGGCGTCAGTGGCCAGGTTCCATTCCAGCACGTTGCGGCTCCAGTTTTTTGTGGCACCAATTATTAAATTGGTAACATGCCATGAAAGGTCGCCCGCAAAAGCACCTGTCGAAGGGGTGTATTGTTCTGTAAAATAAATGTTTTTACCGGGATATGCCGTATGCACCGTTGTTAGCCCGTTGATGCTGCCAGCATATAAGTGAAAAGCTGAACCGTCAATATACGCACTAGCGGCAGCGTCGCCCAGAACGGCTATCGGGTAGTCAGTACGGTCGGTGTTATGGTCATATACAATAATTTTAGCTGCTATATTTGCCGCCTTAAACTGTGGGCCTAAGCTGTTTTTTATAAAAGCGGCTTCCTCATTAGCCTGCATTACCATAGCAGGATTATTGTTTGGGTTTAAGGGTTCGTTTTGCGGGGTTACGGCATCTATTGTAATCCCTTCAGCCTTCATCGCCTGAATATATTTTACAAAGTAAGTGGCATATGCATCGTAATAAACCGGGTTTAAACTGCCGCCGGTAAATCCATTATTGCCAATCGTATTTATTTTCATCCATACCGGCGCGGTCCACGGGCAGGCCAGGATCCTGATCTTCGGGTTTAAAGCAAGAATGCTTTTTAATAAGGGAATCAATGCTCCTTTTTCTTTATCGATACTAAATTGAGCAAGGTTTACATCCGTTCCCGCAGCAAGGTCATCATAAGTAAAATCTGTAGCACTCATGTCTGACGCACCTATAGAAATGCGGAGGTAGCTGATCCCGATATGCGTACTGTCAGTTAAAAACAGTTCTTTTAACAGGTCGTCTTTTTTATCTGCAGGAAGGGTATTTATAACATCGGCACTGCCCCCTGTTAAAGTAAAGCCAAATCCATCAATACCCTGGTAGGTTATTGCGCTGTCAATGCTAATGGTGGGGTTAGAGTTGATGGTGCTGTTAAAATCAAGCACAGCGTTTTGCTTTGCTAACAACGCCGCTTGGTCGGCTCTGGTTAACCACATGGCTACGTCTGATTTTACACTTAAAGGCGGGGTTACCGGCGCTATAGGGACGGTCGCGGTTTGTAATGTAGCCTTTTTACTGCAGCCCGAAAATGCAGCCAGGGCCAGCAATGCGAAAGCAATTAGTTTGATGTTTTGGAGCATGATGCGAAAGCAGAAGTCTGCGTTATAAATTGGTTTTGCCCGGGTAATTTACAGGTAATTTTGTCTCCTGAAATTCGGGATATTGCTAATATAGTATTATTAACTATTATCAAATACATACATTTGGCCAATATTTCTTAAATTTAAATTGACGCCTGATTTTTTGAGTGCCTTTTAATAAAAATGAATATTGACGCCGGTTAAGCTAAACACAAAGCAAACAACTAAATACCAATACCATGAAAAGGGTGAAAATTTTATTAGCGGCCTGCCTGTTCCTGGTGTCGCCGGTTTTTGCGCAGAATTTAAAAGTAGCCGTTGCGGCCAACCTGCAGGCTGTTATTAAAGTATTGCAAAGCGATTTTAAAAGCAAAACGGGTATCACTATCGATGCAATTTCAGGCTCATCAGGCAACCTGGCCAACCAGGTAAAAAACGGAGCACCCTATGATGTGTTTTTATCTGCCGACATGTCGTTTCCCGAATTACTTTTCAAGGAAGGGTTCAGCGCCAAAAAACCGGCCGTGTACGCACAAGGCAGCCTTGTTATTTGCAGCAGCCAGGATATTGGGTTTGAGAACTGGGAACGCGTACTGCTGACCGAAAGGATAAAAAAAATAGCCATAGCCAACCCGGCTATAGCCCCCTACGGTAAAGCAGCTGAAGAAGCGCTGAAGAAAAAAGGAATTTTAGACGATATTAAACAGAAGATTGTGACCGGCGAAAGCATAGCACAAATAAACACTTACATTATTACCGGGGTGGTTGATGTTGGCTTTACAACGCAGGCACTGGTTAAAGATCCGGCCAATAAAAAACCCTTGTACTGGAAGATCATCGACCCAAAACTATATGCGCCTATTGAACAGGGCATGGTAATATTGAAACACGGAGCAGCTAACCCCGCTGCCGAAAAATTTTACCATTACATTTTAAGCCCGGCAGCAAAAACTATTTTTGAAAAGTATGGGTACCATTTAAATTAATCAAATAACTGTTTTGTAATTCTGAATGGATCTGACCCCCATATACCTTACCCTAAAATTAGCGGGTGTAACAACCCTGCTACTGCTGATTATCGGTTTGCCGGTTGCCTGGTGGCTTTCAAGAGGGCGGTCGTTTTTCAAGATCATGTTAGAAGCTATCATAACCATGCCGCTTGTTTTGCCGCCGTCCGTACTGGGGTTTTATTTGCTGCTGGCGTTCAGTCCGCAGCAGGGACTGGGTAAGTGGCTGGAAGAAACCTTTAACGTGCAGTTTGTGTTTTCATTTAAGGGGTTGGTACTGGCATCCGTAATTTACAGTATGCCTTTTATGATAGGGCCTATAAAATCCGCCCTGCAGCAGTTGCCTGTTTCCCTGTCGCAGGCCTCTTATAGCCTGGGTAAAAGCCGGTGGCAAACCTTTATTCGGGTGCTTTTGCCCAATATAAAACCACCATTATTAACAGCTATTGTACTAACATTTGCCCACACGCTTGGCGAGTTTGGTGTGGTATTGATGATAGGAGGCAATATCCCCGGCGTTACAAGGGTTGCTTCTATCGCCGTATATGATGCTGTTGAGCAAATGGATTACCACACCGCCAACGTTTATTCGCTTATTCTGTTCGCCATTACCTTTGTTTTGGTGATAACGGTATTCATCTTCAATAAATACCAGTTAAAAAGCCCTTTGGAATGATCAGTATTGAGATAGAAAAAAAACTAAAGGCTTATAAAGGGCAGCAGGTATTGCAGGTAAAAGAAATTTTTCCATCCGGCAGTATCATTAAAATATATGGACCCTCTGGTGTGGGTAAAACAACCTTTTTAAAAACTATTGCCGGCTTCACCAATCCCGAAAAAGGTAAAATTGTAGTTGAAGGCACAACCTGGCTGGACACCGAACAAAAAATAAGCCTGCCGCCGCAAAAACGAATGCCCGGATTTGTTTTCCAGGATTATGCCTTGTTCCCGAATATGACCGTTATACAGCACCTGGAATATGCCACCGGCGATGACACCTGGATAAACCGGCTACTTCTGCTTGGGAAGCTGGAGCCCTTTGTTGATCATAAACCTGAATACCTCTCAGGCGGACAACAGCAGCGCCTGGCTATCTTAAGGGCATTGGCCAATAAGCCAAAACTCTTGCTGATGGATGAGCCCTTTTCGGCGCTTGACCCTCAAAATAAAATGGCGCTGATTGCTGATCTGAAAGTACTTTTTGCCGGGTTGGGTACAACCGTGCTGATAGTAACCCATAACCCACAGGAGCTTGACGAGTTAACAACCCGGGAGTTGAAGATACGCTAAAATTAAAGACGCGGTAAATCCCTGTTTTGTTTGTAGTGAGGCCGGACTTTTACGAATTGAGTTAGTGTTAATTTAACTCAATCCGTAAAATCCATATCTATTATAAATTTTTTGCTATTTGGCTAACAGATGGCCTTTGCGTATAATCCTTGTCAAAGTGCATAAATATAATTTTTCCGGCGCTGTTAATAATATAGGTAGCCGGCACAGGCAGCACATGGTCTGTATTGCCGTTGCCTTTTTCAAGATCAACGCCATAACCCTTTAATTTTGCATACAAGTTGGCATCAACCGTATAGTTTACATTATACGCTTTCATAATAGAATTATCCTTGTCCTGGATGATTGAAAACGAGGCGTGCGTTTTTTCGATGGTCTTATTAATATTTTCACCTGTTTCGGGGGTCACGCCAATTACATAAGCTCCCTTTGCGGTTAATAGCTGCAACGAATCCTGCAATTGCTGGATGTGTTTATTACAATAGGGGCACCACTGGCCACGGTAAAAAAATAACACCACCGATTTGTGGCTCTTAAGCAATGCCTTCAGATCCAAATTTTTTCCGGTGTTATCTTTAGCTGTAAATGCAGGCGCCTGAGTGCCGCTTTTAAGGGCGGTTTGCGCCATTCCCGGTAAACAAAAGCCCAGAACTAAGGCAATAAGTATATATTTTTTCATTGTTTTAATATTTAATGGGAGTTCGATATAAGCAAAAGGTCCTCTGACAACTAAACCTCTCTGCAGCCGCGTGCAATTGTAGTTTTAGATGAGGTTAATTTGTGTGTTCCCGCCGCCGGAGCGTTCCATTTTCGCATGCGGAACACCCGGAACGCTGTGAAACATGCTGATTATCAGCACATTTGCTTTTTATTAAGCAATAAGGAGATGTAAGTTATTGATAATAAACACGTTTCATCAATATTTATTTAGAATTCACGTTATTTAGTACTAAAGTAAGGCGGGGGAAACATTCCCCGCGCCTATCAAACAAAAACAACTCACATTTTACCTGAAGTATCTTTCTTCATTTTATCCATCTTCTTGTCCATTTTCATCTTACCCTTTGACATTTTGTCCATCTTCTTTTTCTCCATCTTATCCATCTTTTTGTCCATTTTTCCCATTTTATCCATCTTCTTTTCCATTTTGCCGGTATCGCTAATAGCAACAGGATGGCTTGAAGATGAATGCGTTACCGGGGTAGCAAGCGTGTTTAATGCAAGACAAGCTACAATGGCAGTTGCTAAAACTGCGCTGGAAATAATTGATTTCATACTTTGTTTTTTTTAGTTTTTTTAAGTGTTATTTCCCCCTTAGTCGGGCATAACTCATTAACCTTACAAAGTATTTTTAAAGAAATGCTAATTGCAGTGATTTATTCGAATTTTATGAATCAGGGACAGTAATAATTAGTGACAAATGATTAATTCTTGTTCAATTCCTCTTCAATTTTCAGTTGCAGATCTTTTTTAAAATTATCATCAAGCTTTTTGTCTGCCTGCATGGAACTGCGGAAAAGTTGCTGCACCATCTCATTGATAACCCCGCTTTGTTTTTTGTAGATGCGGCAAAATGAGCAGCCCAATAAATGAACACGCAGTTCAAAGGACTCCCTGAGGCTTAACCTTCCCGCTGACTTTTTTTCTATCAGTAAAGTAGCCTGTTTACAGTTATATATAACCCTTTTAAAATAGCTCATAGTTTTACGTTTTAAATCCAGTTACGCTGAAGGCAAGCCCTTAAATTGATTTTGGCGCGATGAATGATCACCCAAAAGTTTGCTGCTGTTACTTTTAACTCTGTACAAATAAATTCTGTCGCTTCTTCATCAATATGCTTCATGGTAAATACGGCCATCCATAAAGCCGGAAGCTTTTGAAGACATTTTTTCATTATCTGCTCAAACTCCTTGCTCTCCAAACTGTCCTTCTCCTCTATCCCAAACTCTTTAGGCCCGCTTTCCCTGGTCCAGTGCCCGTCATCCGCATTAAAAAAATCACTTTGCTCCTTTTCTGCTTCCGCTACTGTTTTGTTTTGTAGCCCCGACGATCTTTTACGGTACACATCAATTATTTTATTTTTTAGGATAGCGGTAAGCCAGGTTCGCTCCGAGCTTTTACCTTCAAAATGCGTTGCACGCTGTAACGCGGCTAAAAAGGTTTCCTGCACCAGGTCCTTTGCGAGCTCTTCATCATTAATACGGGTAATAGCGAAGCCAAACAGGTAATCGGCATGTGCCGCCACCCAGTGATGCGGATTAAGTTGATGATCCATAAAAATTAAATAGCATGTAATTTTCCCGGATTAATCCGGATTTCACAAATTGAATTTCGCTGTATTTTATTTATTACCAAAACTGTATTATAGTTGTTTACACTTAGTCGTTAAGGTAGCTAAAACCTTACAGATAAATAAGAAAATTTGAGACCGTATCGTATTTGAATAATCTATCTTAATAAAGCAGGATATTGAGTCTTAAACCCGGTAACCCATCAAACAATTCAAATGACGGAAAAGAAGTTAGATGCTGCCATCCTTCGTTATTTCTTCTTTGGTGAATATTTTGATCATCAACTCTTTTATAGGTATTTTTGGTAAGTGGATCAAGTCGTACTATCAGCTATGAACAACACCAACACACATGATGAACGTATTGCAAAAATGACCTTCGCCTCGGTTTATCCCTTGTACCTTGCAAAAGTTGAGAGGAAAGGAAGAACAAAAGAGGAGCTGCAACAGGTGATAGAATGGCTAACCGGCTTCAATAATGAGAAACTGGAAGAACTAATTGAAGAAAAAGCAACTTTTGAAACATTCTTTCAAGGGGCATCGCTCAATCCTAATGCAGGCCTCATCACCGGGGTAATCTGTGGGTACCGTGTAGAAGAAATTGAAAATCCGTTGACGCAACAGGTTAGATATTTAGATAAGCTGGTGGATGAACTGGCGAAGGGGAGAAAGATGGAGAAGATCTTGCGAAACGCCTAAGAGTTTTGAAAACTGCTGTTGCGCAAAATATTCTGTGCTCAGCCAACTTATATCCAACTTGCCCGATCCGGATATAATTAAACCCGCCGAAAATATCGTCTCCCTCACTTAGCCAAGCTATTATTTCATAGCCGCGCCTATTCCAATTAATTCCCCGCATTTTATAAAAAATAAATAAAACAAAATTTATTGTAAGGAAAACAAAAGTCATCCGACTAACCAGCAAAAACGTAAATCAAATTATAATATATGAAACCGATTAAAACATTTAGCCTGGTTGCCGTACTTATAGCCGCAGCTTTGGCCTCAACAGCTTTTATAAATTTTAAGCCATTAAAAAAAGCTGCCGCCGCAAACAAGGGCTTTGCGGTTATTGAACTGTTTACTTCCGAAGGCTGTTCCAGCTGTCCGCCCGCTGATGCATTGGTTGCCAGAATTGAAAAAGAGAGTAAAGACAAGCCTGTTTATATTTTATCGTTCCACGTTGATTACTGGAACCGCTTGGGCTGGAAGGACCAGTTCAGCTCAGCCGATTTTTCAAAACGCCAAAGTGAATATTCAAGGTATTTAAACCTGCAGGGCGTTTATACTCCGCAAATAGTTGTAAACGGTAAAACAGAGTTTGTTGGTTCGGAAGAAGGAACCCTGCGTAATGCTATCCGTACCAATCTGGAAAAATTATCATCGGCACAGGTTGAATTGAACATTTCGGCGATTGATCAAAAACAGGCAAGCCTTAATTATACTGTTGAAGGTGCGGATAAAAACACCGTTTTACAGGTGGCCGTTTTGGAAAAAGCAGCAACATCAAAAGTAACGCGCGGCGAAAATGACGGCCGCACGTTATCGCATGTTCAAATTGTGCGCGAATTACAGCAGGTAGCACTGGCCGCAAACAACGGCACAGCCAATATAGAATTGCCACATGGCTTTGATTCAAAAAACTGGGAAGTTATCGGCTTTCTACAAAACAGGACAACAGGTGCCATTACAGGCGCTGCAAGAGCCTCGTTTTCGGCTAACGCCATTGCTTCGGCAGCGGTAAAAGAAATGAAATAGTATTATTTAAGTATCTTTACTTTTGGTTGGTTTGCATGCAAACTAACCAAAAGTGCTTATAAATCATCCCGTCACAATTGAAATCATGAAAGCCATAAAAGAAAAACACTCATTAGCCATGCGGTGGTGCCATTGGGTAAACTTTCCCATCCTCACCATTATGATCTGGAGCGGCATGCTCATCTATTGGGGAAATGACGAATACAGTTTTACCCTGTTTGGCCATACCTTTTTTCGTTTTTTTCCCGAATGGTTTTACAGCTATTTAAAAATCCCGCACCGCCTGGCAGAAGGGATGGCGTTCCATTTCCTGTTTATGTGGTTTTTTACGCTGAACGGGGTTTTTTATATTTTATATACCATCATATCCGGCGACTGGCGGGAGCTGGTGCCTAAAAAGAATTCCTTCAAAGAGGCCTGGCAGGTTTTATTGCATGACCTGCATATCCGCAAAATGGCACCCCCTCAAAAAAAATACAATGCCGCGCAGCGGATAGCTTATTCCGCAATCATAGTTATGGGCCTTGGCTCGCTGGTTACCGGCCTGGCCATCTATAAGCCGGTACAATTTTATTATTTAACGTGGCTTTGCGGAGGTTATCATTTTGCCAGAATCCTGCATTTTGCTTTAACCCTGGGTTATGTTTTCTTTTTTGTGATTCATATTGTGCAGGTTGTGCTGGCAGGATGGAATAATTTCCGGTCTGTTATCTCCGGCTTTGAAGTAGTTAATGAAACACCAATCCCCGCTATTGAAAAAACAAACAACGATGAGCAATCCAAATAAAAACCAAAAAAAGAAGGAACTTACCGTTCAGCAAAAAATTAACAGGCGCAACTTTATCTCGTTTGCCAGTTTTACCGTATTGGCTGGTGGCGCTTATGGCGGCTGGCGGTGGTTGTATAAATCGCCCCAGGAAGCAGCAGGTGGCATTACGGCAGGTGCGCACAAACCGCTGCGCAGGGCATTGAACAAAACCGAGCTGATTTTCAGAAGGGTGTTCAGCAACAATCACCTCGTTAAAACCTATCCGAAATCAATGGCGGCCAGGCATATTCGCGTTAACAGCGATATTGGCATTGAAGCCGCCAAAAAATTCGACCCTGCAACATGGACTTTAAACGTGGTTAAAAAAGGCGGAGAGGTACTGAACCTTAGTTTACAGGAGATAATGGCCCTGCCGAAAACCGAAATTATTTATGACTTTAAATGTGTGGAGGGATGGGACCAGATCTCGCACTGGGGCGGTGTAAAATTCAGCGATTTTATAAAGCACTATCAGCTGGATGATTATGCTAAAATGGAATACGTGGGGATGGAAACGCCTGATAAAACCTACTACGTTGGTTTGGATATGCCAAGTGCCATGCACCCGCAAACCCTGCTGGCCTACGAGATGAATGATAAACTATTGCCCCTGGAGCATGGAGCGCCATTACGCCTCATCATTCCCGTTAAATACGGCATAAAAAATCTTAAACGCATTGGCAATATGACCTTCAGTAATACCCGCCCGCGCGATTACTGGGCCGAAGCAGGATATGATTATTATTCGGGATTATAATTAGCAGCTAACAAATAGGTAACAGATCAGCATACAATTAAACCACTTTACGTAACCCGGCATCAATTAGGTGCCGGGTTGCGGTGTTTTTGGCTACATCCATAAATGTATGTTAACAAAAGTGTTGCGGTGTGAAATAGTATTTAGGCATTCACTCAATATTTATGTTATTATTGTATTTAATTGATATATGCCGGGTGAAAAACTGCCTTTTTCTAAACAGCTAGCCTACGCCTGCGGGATGATTGGCTGGAGTATCATGACCAATATCATTATTGTGATGCTGCCCTATTTTTACCTGCCACCATCAAGCTCAGGACTTACTCCCTTTGTACCACAGCTTTTGCTATTCGGAGTGCTTAATATTATGTCGCTTATTGCAGCTTCGGGGCGACTTGTCGATGCTGTTTTTGATCCGTTTATTGCTTCTTTAAGTGATAAAAGCAATAACAAAAACGGGCGTCGCATTCCATTTATGAAATGGGCCATCTTACCTGCTATTCTTTTTTGTGCCCTTACCTTTTGCCCGCTGGTAAAAACAGAAAGTATTGATAATGCAATTTGGTTAACGTTTACACTCATCTTTTTTTTCATGAGTGTAACCACTTACATAATTCCTTACAATGCGCTGCTACCCGAACTTACCAGCACAGCCGCCGAAAAGGTTAAGCTGTCGTCTTTCCAACAGGTTGGGTTTGTTATTGGCATTATTATAAGCGCCCTGGTAAATAATTTTGCTGACCTTGTACAGTCCGGATTTCATGTAGCCAACCGCGACACGGCTGTTCAATATACCATATGGGGGCTTTGTGTTTTTGCGGGGTTAATAATGCTGGTGCCTGTTTTTGCTATTGATGAGAAAAAGTACTCTGAAAGCAAGCCCTCGCACCTGCCTATACTGCCTGCTATCCGCAAAACGTTTAGCCAGCCCAATTTTAAATACTACCTGATTTCTGACTTTTCGTTTTACATGGCGTTAAGCATCATATCAAGCGGGCTGTTATTCTTTATTACGGTATTACTCCCCTTGCCCGAATCAATGGGCGGTTTATTAATGGGGGTAATGGTGCTGGTATCGCTGGTCTTTTATCCTTTGATTAATTATTTGTCGAAAAAAATAGGGAAGAAACCTATTGTGTTGTTTTCATTTGCCCTGTTAAGCCTGATATTTGCGATGATCTACTTCCTGGGAAAACTGCCGCTATCACCAAAAGTACAGGTTTTTACCCTGGTGCTTTTAGCTGCTTTTCCGCTGGCTTCACTGGGGATTTTGCCAAATGCCATACTTGCCGAAATTGCCGAAAAAGATGCCATTGAAACAGGCGAGAACCGCGAGGGGATGTTTTTTGCGGTTAAATACCTGTTTGTAAAAATGGGGCAAACCCTGGGTATTGCCTTATTTGCTTTCCTTACTGTTTATGGAAAAGATCCGGGGCATGACTATGGCCTGCGCCTTAACGGCGTATGCGGCTTTGCCCTTTGCATGATCGCGTTTTTATTTTTTACACGCTTTAAGGAGAAGCCGGATAAAGAACCGGCGGGCGGAAAGTAAGCTGCAACACGTTTTAATTTACCCACGGCAACGTTTACCGGCTTGTATTATTAGGCCTTGCGTACACCAAATGCATTACATTTATGTTACGCATGGCAAATGCTGCTTCGCAATAGCACAGGTAATAATTCCATTTACGGATAAAAGTTTCATCAAAACCCAGTGCTTTTACTTTACCCAGGTTAGCGTTAAAGGCTTCGTACCACAACTTAAGGGTTTTTGCATAATCAAGGCCAATATCTTTCAGGTCAACCAGGGTAAGATCGCCGGTGCGGTTGATTGATTTGTTGATGGCTCCCACAGAGGGCAATAACGACCCTGGGAAAATATGCTTCTGGATCCAATCCACCCCTTTTCTAAGGCTCTCGAACCTTGAATCGGGCGAGGTAATCACCTGGATCGCCAAAATGCCGTTCTTCTTCAGCAATTCGTGGCATTTCTTGAAGTAAACGTCCATAAAATCATACCCGACCGCTTCCAGCATTTCAACAGATACAATCTTATCAAAAGTGCCGTCCATCAACCGGTAGTCTTTTAGCAGGATGTTTACTTTATGGCTTAATCCGGCGGCCTCAACACGTTCAACTGCAAGTTTGTGCTGCTCTTCAGAAATTGTTAACGAAGTTACTTTGCACCCGTAAGTTTTTGCCATATATATGGCATTGCCACCCCAGCCGCTGCCAATTTCAAGCACATGGTCGGCTGGCTTTAAATGAAGCTGGCGGCATAAACGGTCGTACTTGGCCAATTGGGCCTCTTCAAGGCTTAGCCCATCTTTATAGAAATATGCGCTGGAGTAAGTCATGGTAGGATCAAGAAAGCTGGCAAAAAAATCATTATTCAGATCATAATGTTCTGAAATGTTTTTGCGCGATCCTTCAACCGTATTGGCCCGTTTAAAATGCGAAAGCCTGTTATATAGTTTGAGCAGGTTGAGCGATAGCGCCTGTACCTTACTGCCGGAAACGCCGGGTGCATTATCAATGTTAAGCAACACCCAATTTATAACATGGGTAATATTATCAGTATCCCAAAGGCCCTCAACATAAGCTTCGCCGAAACCTATATCGCCAAATAAAATTATACGTTTATAAAACGCGTCATCATTAACCACAATGTTTGCGCTGATGTTCCCTTCTCCGTTGCCAATTATAATTTCTTCGCCACCGGGCAAGGTAAGGTATAAAGTTCCTTTATCCATTTTACACAGGAATTTTAAAACAAGGTCCTGGTAAAAGCCGCTTTTTTTAACGATTGAAATAGTATTAGCCATGGTTTAAAGTGTCTGCAAATTTGCTATTGTAATAATTACGTAAACTAATCGGTTAAAAGTTTTATTAAGGTACAAATTTGATGTCAATTATAAGGCCTGTACACTTCTTTTTGAAGATGCAGGTCATCATCTTTTTTATGATATGGAATTTTCTTTAACCATAGTTTCAACGCCTGCCAATGGATAAGCCCAATCACTTTTAGTGTAATAAGCGGGAAGCTTAAAAAGTATCGCAGCAAAGTTGAATCGGTCAGCGGCTTACGAACGCCGTTTAACGTACTGATAAAAAAGCGTTTTCCCTCTTTATCATAATCATCTATCCTCACCTGCAGCTTTTCGCCGGGAATCTGAAGGTTAAAATCAAAATTAGTATCCATTTCAATAAACGGCGAAACATAAAAATACTTTCCCGTATTCAATTGGAAACCCTCATCCTGTTTTGCTTCTGCGCCTAAAAAATACGGTTTCAGCTCCAAAAAGGTATTGCAAACCTCAACAACAGCGCACACCGGTTGGTTTTGCTCGTTATAACAAAAATAAAACGATACCGGGTTAAATTGGTAGCCCAGTGTACAAAGATTGGTTAAAACCATTATTCGGCCATTCCCAATGTCAACCCCATTGCTTTGCAGGTACGTTGTGAGGTGCTGCCTGGTATTTTTTGATTTATCCGGGTTTTCCCGGGGTAACTGCAGATGATCCTGATCCCTAAAGTTAAAAAGATTGAACCTGTTACGGCTCATAAATTTTAACCGTTTACTCAATACATCAATCTCATCCAAATCCAGGTAAAACATAAACACGTCATAGTGAAACCGGTGTGCTTTTGGCGCCAACCGGTTATGCATTACGCGGGCTTTATAGAGACAGGAATTCATGATGTAATTTACGGAAAAATATATATTTTGAGGTGTAGTTACCTATGTGGCTGACGTATTACTGATAAATTTTCTTCCCCAAAAGTTGCGAACAGAGCTGAACCGCGCTGGCAAATGCATCTTCATGAAAGCCATATTTAAAATAGCTGCCGCAAAAATATACCGGCCCATTTTCATTCAGCTGATGCAGTTCGGCCTGGGCATTTATTGCAGGCACGTCAAACAAGGGGTGGTCATAATCCAGCTCCCTGATTATTTTTTTTGGGTCGAGGCCATCATGCGGGTTGATAGAAACGAAATAATCCTTTTTTTCGGATACGCCCTGCAGTCTGTTCATCCAGTAAATGGTGGTGGGTGTAGGTTCCCCTTCCTGCATCTTAATGCTGTAGTTCCAGCTGCTCCATGCGAGTTTAGCTTTTGGCATTATGCTTTTATCGGTATGTAAAACGGCTTTATTATACTGGTATTTAAAATTGGCCAGCAGCCGCTGTTCAGCGGCGGTTGGCGTTTCCAGCATCCTCAATGCCTGGTCGCCATGTGCTGCAATAATCACCCTGTCAAAAGTTTTCTGCGAGCCGTCCGATGCGTGGATCGTGACTTTCCCATTCTCGCGTACCACTTTCAGGGCCTTGCGGTTTACTTTTATCTTATCTTTAAATGGCTTGATGAGGATCTCGCGGTATGACTGGCTCCCGTTTTGAAGGGTGTACCACTGGTGCTGGGTATCCAAACCTAAAAAACCATGGTTCAGGAAAAAACGGATCAGGGTCACCGCAGGGAAATCCAACATTTGTTTCATCGGGGTGGACCATACCGCCGAGCTCATGGGCACCAGGTATTTCCAAAGCATCTCTTCGCCAAACCCAAACTCCTTAATATATCTGCCTATCGAATAATCCGCATACTTCGGATCATCCAGAATCTTCATGCTTTCCTTATTAAACCGGCCAATCTGTTTCAGCATCTTAATATATTTCAGGTTGAATATATTTTTTCGCTGCGCAAATAAGTGGTTAACGCTCGATCCGCTATATTCCAGCCCGCTTGGCATGTGCTGCACACTGAACGACATATCCGTTTTCTTTATCGGCGCCTTTATTTCATCAAACAACTTGCATAAATTCGGGTAGGTTTCAAAGTTAAAAACCATAAACCCGGTGTCAACATACACAGGCTTTCCTTCTTCATCAACAGTTACGGTATTGGTATGGCCGCCAACGTAATCATTTTGCTCGTAAATGGTTAAGTCGGTACTTTTATGCAAAAAATGCCCGCATCCCATCCCGGCTATGCCTGTGCCTATTATCGCAGTTTTATGGGTATTCATCATTGAGTGACTATCATTTTTTCTTTTTTGTTCTCCTTTAATTGGGCTTGAGAACTTATGGCATTTAAAAAAGTCTCTACCGCGTAGGTTGACAATTGGCCGCCCGGGCCATTCAAATTATAATCAAAGCCATGGGTTGCCCATGGCAGCTTAAGCCAGTAATGCTCAATGCCGTTTTGCTGTAGTTTTAAATCAAGGCGGCGGCTATGTTCAGACGATACCAGCACATCATTTGTGCCGTGAATAATAAGGGTTGGCGGCGATTGTTTATCCACAAACTCCAATGGCGAACAGGCAACGTATTTTTGAGGCACCTTGCTGTAAGGGCCGCCAATATAATTATCCATAACTTTCCGCGAATCCATTATCAATGGGTTTGAAGGAATTGAATAGCCCCATACCATATCTGCCGGGCCATAAAAATCAATTACGCCTTTTATTGCCGGCTCCTTAAGGGTATAAGCTGCAAGCAAGGCTATTTGCGCACCCGCGGAGCGGCCCAGTAAAAAGAAACTATTCGTATCAATGTGCAGCGCGTCCGCGTTTTTTTTAAGGTAAATCATAGCGGCTTTAATGTCCTCAACAGGGGCCGGCGTTTGATATTTTGGCGCCATCCGGTAATTTATAGCCGCAACGTTATACCCCTTTTCGGCCAGGTAGCTGTTTAGTTCGGGCAATTGCTTGCTGTCGCCGCTGCTCCACGATCCGCCATGAACTACAATAACACACGGCTTTTTTTCACCTTTTGAAGACTGGTAATAATCCAGCGTGAGTGAGGTGTCCTCATATTTTACATAAGTGAATGCACGGGGCGGCAGATTTTTTTCGCTTTTAAAAAGGTTTAAAAAATTAAACGGTTTCGCCTGGCTTTGGGCCGTAGTATTAAAAGAGCCGGCTAAAGCTGGCCCAACATCCCTGGAAACCCAACATGCCCTAACCACCGGCGAAAGGAAGATAACCAGCGTTATCAACCCTAAAATAGTGCCCGGAAGCTGATATTTCTGCACCCAAAAGCCGCTTGCTGTTAGCAGTATTGCTATGCCGGCAAACAGCCACCAAAATTCTGTTACGCCAATGGCCAGCAGCCAAAGGTGATACTCGGGCGCCTTTAAAAAACAAAGCGTGGAGATAAGTAATAAAACCAGGATAAGATAAAAACGGATCATCTGTTTTGTTTGTGTGCTGAAGGTAGCAAAGCAATGCGCCGCTACTATATGTTTGTTTTATGAAATAAATAATGACTAACCAACCACTCGTTGCCGTTGTTGTAGTTCCAAAGTTCGGCACAGGCCATATAAAATATGCGCCAGTAAACCCACCATTTCACCGCCTGGCCTTTCCCGTAGGTATTTTTAAAAAGCGGGATTATCTCCGCTTTATGGCTGTCCATATTTTTTAACCAGGCCTCGGCTGTCCGGCCGTAATGAGTCCCGTTTACGTGCCAGTGTTTTTCAACAACCAGGTCGTCATTAAAATAAAACATCAGGTCATCGCTTGGCATAATGCCGCCGGTAAAAAAGTATTTGCTCATCCAATCCGTTTCATCCACCACTTCAAAAAGATAAGCGTATTCCTTATGGGTAAAAATATGGATGAACAACTTACCGGCCGGACTTAGGAAACCAGCTACCTTTTTCAGTAGCAAGGTATAGTTGCGCATGTGTTCAAACATCTCAACGGATACAACGCGGTCAAATTTTTCATCAATGTTAAAGTTATTCATGTCGGCTGTTATTACCGTTAAGTTGGCAATACCCCGCTGCCGGGCCTGCCCATCAATATGTAATTTTTGGGTGGATGAGTTTGAAACCACCTTAAAGGTACTTTTAGGAAATTTAGCCGCCATAAACAGCGATAATGAACCCCAGCCGCAGCCAAGTTCCAAAACGGCTTGACCGTTTTGCAGATCCGCGCGCTGGCAGGTAAGCGCCAGCATATCATCTTCAGCCTGGTCAAGTTCCGTAACGCCGGGCTTATAATAACAGCTTGAATATTTCAAGTTCTTCCCCAGGCAATATTGATAAAATTGGGTCGGCACCTCATAGTGCTGCTGGTTGGCATCGGCGGTATTAACCGCAATTGGCGAAGCTTTCAATTTATCTATCAAAGCCATTAAATGTGCCTGCTGTGCCTCTACATCTCCTTTGTTCTCGTCGTCCAGCCGCTGTTTTAGTAATTTACGGATTCCCTGCCTCAATAAAAAATCAGGGATGTTATTTTGTTCTATTAGTTTGTTATACCACATGCGATAGGGTTGGCCGTTGCCGGTGTTGTTTTAATATGATTATTCCGTTTAAGAGTGTTTACGTTTTTTGAATGCGGTTGGATTGTTAAATGTGAAATTTTTAGAGCCCTGGGGAATGGCCGTAAATCGCGGCCCGCCAGAAACACGGTAACATTTATTTCCCGGTGGGTGATTTCTCGCGGGTTCTTACTTTCTGAACCAGGGCACAAAAACGCTAACACGTTGCTGATATTTTTTAAATGCTTCGCCTTTAGTTCGTAACGATTGTTGCTCCGTCATAGGGATACCGGTTACTTTTAACAGCAGGTATAAAATTATTGCCGGGCTGATAATTGCGATGTAGCCATACGGCGATGCCAATGCAAACACGAAGTAGGACACCCACATCAGCCATTCAAAAAAATAGTTAGGATGCCTGGAGTACCCCCAAAGGCCGGTGTCACAAACCTTTCCCTTGTTTTTCGGGTCTTTTTTAAAGGCGGCCAGCTGCCTGTCGGCTGTAGCTTCTCCAATAACGCTTATTGCCCATAGAACGGCGCCTGCATATTCCAATGGCGATAGCTGTGGAGCAGTGTTTACCGCACTTATAAAAAACGGGATAGCCAGCAATACATTTGAGGCAGCCTGCATCTGGAAAAATCCAAACATTTTCTTTTCGGCAACGGCTCCCCATTCTTTACGGATTTGGGCATAGCGCGGCTCTTCCTCGTGCAGGTGTTTTACAATTCGCACTGCCAAATGTGTCCCCAAGCGCGCGCCTGCAATAATAACCATACCACAAATCAATAATTTTCGCGGTTCAAAGCCCGGTGCAAGCAACAGCAGGATAATTGCGATAACAGGGAAATTGTAAGACCAGAAAATATCAACCACCCCCGCATTTTTTATTTTGTATGACCAATACCATACACACGCCATAATAGCGCAACAGGCAATAAGGGAATAAACAATTAAGCTATATATCGAATTACTATCCATTTTGTTTACTGAAAAATTCCTTTAACCCCTCGTTCGGCTTAAGCCTGAAAAGCTGGATCAGCACATAAGCACAGCTGGCTATGCTTCCTAAAGCTACCAATAAAATAAGCCAGATGATGCTGAACACAACGCTATTTTCTTTATAACACACCCATAAAAATATAACGGTTACGTTGGCATAAAAATCCCAAAGCGTTGCGCGCATCCAGGGAATAGACCCTAAAAAGTCCCACTCCTTAAATAAATTGCTATGAATGCTGGTGTTAATTACCTGGAAACACATCCACAAGAATAATGCACCGAAAAATATTTTTAGAAATGTAATCATGGATTTTAGTTGATCAACCTGATGATTTTTGAAGTGTTTGCTTTACTCCTCTTCCAGGCTTTTCCTTTCCTATTTATTATGTGCTTTTATAAATGCAAGGGCATCGTCCGCATGTTTCTTTCCCTGCATCATAGCAGTGTAAGCAAAC
The DNA here is from genome assembly GCF_002257585.1 of Mucilaginibacter xinganensis. Taxonomy (NCBI): domain Bacteria; kingdom Pseudomonadati; phylum Bacteroidota; class Sphingobacteriia; order Sphingobacteriales; family Sphingobacteriaceae; genus Mucilaginibacter; species Mucilaginibacter xinganensis. The sequence continues at coordinate 348,990 of NZ_CP022743.1, forward strand.
ACCACTTTTCCATGCAGGTCAATTACAAACGTTTCGCGGCCCGTCATAAACATTTTGTCTTTCACACCAAATTTATGATAAACCTTATTATCCGGATCGCTCAATAAAGTAAAGGGCAGCTTGTAATGGTCGGCAAAGCTTTTGTGGCTGGCAACCGTTCCACCGTTTATTCCAATAACTTTGGCACCTGCCTTTGTAAAATCGTTGAAGCTATCCCTAAACTGGCAGGCCTCTTTGGTACAAACCATGCTTTCATCTTTCGGATAAAAATATATTACCAGGAAGTTTTTTCCAACGTAGTCGGCACTGTTAAACGCTTTTCCGTTTTGGTCTGTCAATGAAAACGCCGGCATGGCATCGCCTACGATCAGTTCTTTTTGTTGGGCCTGGGCTTTTGCGTTGTTCAGTGAAGCAACCGTAAATATAATGGCCAGGATAAAACCGGGTATTAATTTCTTTTTCATAATCTAATTACGATAAACAGGCTGGTTAGCGATTTACAATTTACAAATAATTATGCGTATTTAACAAGACCGCAATCATTACCCACAAAAAAACCGAGCCTTCAAACGAAGACCCGGCCTGAGTTGATCGATTATTAAGTTCTTTTAAACCAAGTTACCTTTAATGTAGGTAATGCTCTTGGTAATACTGTCAAATGGGTTGCCCGGGCAAATATCCTGTTCAACAAAGAAATATTTCATTCCTGCTTTTTTTGCATGTTTAAATATGTTCTTAAAGTTGATGGTTCCGTTACCAACTTCGGTAAACATTTGTTTAGGCGTGTTATCCATATCCTTAACGTGCCATAGCGGGAAACGGCCCGGGTGCTCATTGAATAAAGCAATCGGATCCTGTTTAGCCTTTGTTACCCAATAAAGGTCCAATTCCATTTTTACGAGATCTTTATCAGTGGTGCCCAGCAAGGTTTCGTACGGATATTTTCCGTCTTCCTGTATAAACTCAAAATCGTGGTTGTGGTAGCAAAGCTGGATGCCTGCTTTTTTACAGATCTCGCCCGCCGTATCTAAATCGCCGCCAATTTTTTTGTAATGATCAAGGTTTCCGCGCTCGGCAGGTGAAAGCCATGCACATACCATATATTTTACGCCCACAGCAGCAGCATCGTCAACCGCTTTTTGCCAGTCGTTTAATATGGTCCCCTTCATATCCTTGCCATCTTCGCCCAAACGATAGTGGCTGCTGGGCATAATCAGGCCGTTATTCTTTAGCAGGGTTGCAAATTTTTTCGAATCCATGCCGTAAAACTGTTCGCTTCCGGTATAGGTGGCGCCCTCAACAGAGGTAAAGCCAATTTGCGCGACTTTAGCCAAAGCAGCTACCGGATCAGCTCCCATAGCATCCCTAACGGTGTATAATTGCAGGCCGATGTATTTTTTGTCGTAAGCAAATAACTTTGGGGCCACTAACAACCCGGCAGAAAGCACAGCCGAAGTTTTAAGAAATGATCTCCTGGTACTCATTGGTTTTAAAATTGGTGGTTGTAAATATAGTGTATTATGAACACTAAACAAATATGTAACTAAATTGAAGCATTTATTTTAAGTGCTTTTTTTTGACGTTAAAAACCCCATTAAGTTTAATAGTCGCACGCCTTTTCGCTATTCACGGTTTTTATCCGCTGTTATTATACTAATATGGCCGGGTTGTTGTTTAGTGTTCGTGTAATTATTCATTTAGCTTTACCTGGTTAATTTGGTGCGGTGTTAATTTTTGTTAATAATATCCGTTACATTAATGGAAAGCTGTAGTTTTATACTTGCAAATGAAGTGGGGTTTATTTTTTTGTTTTTTATTTTTAACCGTCAGGTGCTTTTCGCAGGATAAAACGGTTGCCGGAATTGTATTTGACAAGGAAAGCAAAGACCGGATTGCAACCGTAAGTATCCATAACATTACTACCGGTGCGTCGGCATACGATAACTTAAAGGGCGAATTTAAGATAGTAGCCAAACCCGGCGACACACTGGTTTTTTCCAGGCTTGAGTATTTTCCGGATACGGTAAAAATCAGGAGCGGGGCAGAACTCGCGGTTTATATGAAAAGGTCGGCCATCCAGTTAAAAGAAGTTACCGTTCGTGACTCGGCTATTAGCCCTGAACAGCGCCTTGAACTGATGAAACGCGATTATCCGCAAATTTATGGCTCGCTGGCCTACAACGATTTCCTTACCAGCCCGTCCAGTGGGGGAGCCGGGTTAAGTATTGACGCGCTTTGGAATGCGCTCAGCCGAAGCGGAAGGAACGCAGAAAAACTAAGGGGCACAATAGAACGCGACTATGAACAAAATAGCATAGACTACCGCTTTAACCGCACTTACGTGGGTAAAATAACCGGGTTAAAAGACGAGAAGCTTACCGCATTTATGTTTAGATACCGGCCGGGATACTACACCACAAAAACAGCAAATGAGTATGAGTTTGTGGCCATGATCCGCGCCAACCTGCGCCGCTTTTTACGCAACCAGCGCAGCTATAACCTGCCGACCCTGGTCACGCCGCCGGTGGTTAATTAAGATTCGATATTATTTCTTACGGCGCAACATCATAATTGATGGTGATTGCCGGCAGCAGCGTAGCCAGGTCCAAAGGGATCTGGTTGCCTGGTAAAATAGGCCGTTTGTTACGATAGTTATCAAATGCGGCCTTTTTCAGTGCTGCATCCGGGGTTTCGGGTAAGTTATAACGGATATAAAACGGGATAATAAAATCATGCAGTTTTTCATGATTCGGGATCACCCATTTGTGGTTTGATTTTTTAAGGGCCTCAATTACCGGCGTAACCAACACAGCATCGTCGGCATAATAAACTATCGTCTTCTGGATGTTACCCTTCGCGTCAGCGCTGAATTTAAAGATAACCGCTCCTGTGGCCTTTTTTTGAATGATGTCTTGCGAAACCACCAGGCTGTCTTTAAAAAAACCCGTCATGGCGTCTTTGCCGCCCTGGAAAGGGAATGGAATATCCTGTGCAAAACAACCAACAGATATAAATAATGCTATTATTGCTAATGTAAATTTTTTCATCGTAGTAACTAATACGCAGAACAGCAATTCTTGTTTTACCATATCCCGCTTTAGTATTTTAATTATACTTCCTTGGGTTCTCTTTTGCTGCCGGTATAAAGCTCATACTCTAGTAGGCGGCAGTCAAGCTTACCATTATAAAACTCAATTTTGCGCGATGCCCGCAGGCCGATAACCTTAGCCAAATCAGGGTTACCGGTAAAAACGTACCCGCGGTAACCAAGGCAGTCCTTTTTCATAAAATCACCCATGCGCTTATAGGTAGCCTCCAGCTTGGTATGCACACCAAGGCGTTCTCCATATTCAGGGTTAAACATTATAATGCCCGGATCTTCCGGGATAGGCGTATCCGCAAAGTCACAAACACTAAAATCAATTAAATGATCTACCCCTGCTGTTTTTGCATTTTTTTGTGCGATGTCAACCGCATCTTCAGAGATGTCAGTAGCGATGATCCTGAAGCCGGTTTCCTTTTTTGCTTTATCCTTCAGTTTCCTGCGCTCGGTAAAAAACACCGTTTCGTCGTAACCCATTATGTGCATAAAGCCATAGTTCATGCGGAACAGGCCGGGGCATTTATCAGTGGCCAGCAGTGCGGCCTCAATGGCAAGTGTTCCTGATCCGCACATGGGGTTAATAAATGTACTTTTCCTGTCCCAATGCGTCGCCATAATAGTTGAGGTAGCCAGGGCTTCCAGCATAGGCGCTTTTCCGGGAATTTTGCGGTAGCTATGTTTGGCCAGCGTTTCGCCGGAAGTATCTAAAAATATGTCAGCCTCATTATCCTGCCAGTACAGGTGCACCACTGTTTTATTCGACTCGGCACCCGAGTTTGGCCTTAAGCCTTTTATTGATTTTATCCGGTCGGCAATGGCATCCTTAACCTTTACGTTAGCAAAAAGCGGGGTAAGTATGTGCTCGTTATTTACGTTGGAGGTTACTGAAAAGTAGCCTGAAAAATCTATTAGTTTTTCCCATTCAATTTGTACCAGCTCATCATAAAGCTGTTTGGGGTCTTCGGCATTAAAGCTCTTAATTAAATAGAGCACCTGGCTGGCACAACGCAAATTTAAATTAAGCGCAATACAGTCGGTAACGGTACCCAAAAGCTCAACGCCGGTTTGAAAAACGCGCGTTGGTTTAAACCCCAGGTCCTCAACCTCCTGCTGCAGGTAAGCGGAGAGCCTTTTATTACAGGTTATTATTATTTTATTTTCAGTGTGGAAAACTTGCATGATATTTTGCGAATTTATGAATTAAATACGCCCGATTTTACTTCTTATCTATTAACTTTACATTTTTAATTTTTGAAACTATGGAAATTAAGGGTAAAGTGCACGAAGTTGCTCCAACCGTACAGGTTACTGATTCGCTTAAAAAGAGAGAATTGATACTTGAATATATTGAGAATCCTCAGTATCCGGAATATTTAAAGTTTGAAGCGATACAGGATCGCTGCAATTTATTGGATAATGTTAAGGCGGGTGATGATGTTGAAGTATTCTTCAATTTAAAAGGTCGCCCGTGGACAGATAAAACAGGTAAAAAAAGCTATTTCAACTCGATGCAGCTTTGGAAAATAAATCTTTTAGCCGGAGCAGGTGCTGCATCAACACCAGAATACGCGCCACCGGCCGACATCAGCTCAACTCCTGATGAGGATGACCTTCCTTTTTAAGAAAAACGTCAGTAAAACGAATTAAAGAGAAAGCCATTTGCACATGTAGCAAATGGCTTTCTCTTTTTAGGTTAATGAGCCTCGCCTGTTTTAAACTCCACCATAGTATTTTGAACTGCATAGCCATCGTCTGTACGCATCATACTCCCGGCAATGCTCACCTGGTATTCAGTATTGGGTTGTAGCGCCACTTTCATAACTATGCTTTTGTTATCATTAGCAAAGCGGAACCCTAAAGGCTTGGGGTAATGCCCCGCCCCCTTTTTACCCGGGCCAAAAAAATATCGCACGCCATCCAGTCTTTTATCAAAATTGAAGGTTATTTCGGTAATCCCTGCGTTTACAGAGGAATCTCCTTTTTTAAATGGCTCAACCGATAGCAGCTGTGCACAATGCCGCAGGTAATCGTCGTCATAAGTATTTATATTTTGTGCTACCCCCGCATAAAATTTAACTATTTGAGGCATAAAACTTTCAAGGCTTGGGTAGGAGGCTCTTTGCTTTTCATATTGCCCCAATAAGTTTACTAATGGCCGCATCCAAACAAACCCCCTGGCCAACTGCTGCTTTAACTCCTTGTCAGCTATCAATGTATCGGTTTCATGGGCATAAAGGTACCTGATCACAGCAGCCCTTACCAATGCTTCGTTCATCATGGTTTTCCATTCGCCATAAGCCTGCCGCCCCATTTTAGCTGCCTCTTTTTTATAAATAATTTCACCGGGCCCGCGCAGTTGCTGCTCATAATCATCGCCCAGGTAGTTAATAAACGAGTGGTTGAACTCGTGGATAAGCGTCGGCAGATACGATGCAATCCCATAAACTGGTGCCCCAGTGCTGTCAAATGTGCCTGAACCGATGATAGCGTAAACCTTTTTTTGTTGTCCGGGTAAATTCAAATGTGGTCCGTAATTGCTTCCGCCGTTCCCAAGCCCAATGATTATGTTGAAAGATTCATCAGGCGATTTCCCGAAAAATTTGTAATACCAGTTCACGTCCAAATTTTTAAACAGCTCCAGGAACCGATCTTCGGCGGTGGCATACGCTGAGGCTTGTGCCTTGAAAAAAGCTTTACACCCGGCATCTTTATAAAACTGTTTTAAAAGGGAAACAAACTTTTCGGATGTAGCAACATTCCATCGCTTATCCGGTAATCCGACGGAAAAGGCTCCTATTGCATCCAGCGAAGGTGGCTGTTTAAGATGAACGGCCATACTCATCACAGCGTCGTAACCTATCCCGCTGCTATCCCGTAATGATTTAGCGAATTTGATGAGCGGATGGTCCGTAAATTGATCAAAATGCTGATGGATCTGCTTTACGTAATTAACGTTGTCTGTTGTATTATACTCAGGGTTTCCGGCTAACCTGAATACAATGCTCAACAATTCTACCCTTTGGTCAACCCTGGGTAACTTTACCTCCCGGGCCGACTGCCCCAAGGCTGACAATGACAGGTAAATTCCTAAAATAAAAAGGCTTAGTTTTTTCATTTAATAACACATTAGGTAATAGGCAAAACAGTAAAACAATTTACCGTCGTTTTGAAAACATAGATATTTAGGTTACGCAAAAGTTTAATTGCTTTTTATAAAAACCCTATCGGCGTATATTTAGAAAGAGCCATCCCCTTATCGAAATGGCTCTTTCTAAATAAATCCTTCGCCGCAAACTATTCTTATCAACGCTCAACTATTCCTCTTTCATTATTCTTTTTAAAGAGATGCTTTTACCCTGCTTGATCTGCAGGTAGTAAATCCCGTTAAGCCCCAAGGCAAAGCTTTTACTGAATGTGCCATTAACTGCCTTTTCGCTCCACAGGAACTTACCTTCACTGTCACTCAATTTAACTTCTGCCGGGGCTTTTGACAACAGGCTGAACATTAGCAAAACTTTTCCACTCGTAAATTGAGGAACCAGGTTAAGATCCTTAATTTCAAATTTCGGCCCTTCTACATAGGGCATTCTTTTCAGGTCATCGTCTGATGCTTCAGAAACATGAAAACTAACACGAGTGCTAACGCCATCGTTATCAATATTTACATATTCAAAGCTCTGGCTGTTTTTGCGGTTGAAGCGCGGTGCCATTGGCCCGTTAAATCTTCTCTCCCTCATTTCCATCCTGTCGCCTTCACCATCATTACCATGATAATTAAACGTCATTTCACGGTTCATCCGTTTCATTTTACCGGGGCGGGTATTCATAACGTTTCCCACGCTATCGTTAACAATAAATTTTTCAGTTATCACCTGGTCTTCATTTCCGTTTCCGGCCCTTTTCCTTTTTACTATCTCAACCCGCCTCAAATCTGCGCTGCCTGCTTTACCGCTGCGCAGGTTATTAATATCGGCTAAGGCATCCTGCTTTTCTTCGGCTGAAAGCTCCTTAATGTTTTTACCGTTCACCGTAGTATCTCCATTTTGGATCCTGATGTCGATATCCTTTTTTATTTTAATTTGCGCAAGTAATACCGGCGGTACGCCCAGTATCATGACCAGTGCAAACGAAAAAATAAATTCAAATCCGGGTTTAACTAAATGCTTTTTCATAATGGGGTATGTTTGTTTAAAGTTAAGTAACTTTAATGGGGTTTTTGTTATTGTTTGCGCACATAAAAGTTACCTTGGGCTGGCTAATTTTACCCATCAAATTTAACAAACAACTATATTTCAAGTTGTTAAACACAGGTTATAAATTGTTAAATATTGTTAAAAACAAAATAGCTGCCCTTATTTAAAATATTTTTGTTTTTTACGATGAGAAAAAGAAGTATTGCACTTATTATCGGGTTAATGGGGTTTGCGCTTTTGGGCGTAATAACTATGCAATTGTACTTTTTGAGCCAGTCGTACCAATTACAGAGCGAACTTTTTGACCGTTCTGTTAATGAGGCACTTAACAATGTTGTAGCCAAAGTAACTCGGCACGATGCCTTAAACTTTTTAAACGCAAAGACCCGGATGCGGAATAAAGTAAATACTGTATGGAAAAGCAACACCCTTGATAATAACGGCAATCTTGATAATAACATAACAAAAAGTCTTTCAAAAAAGAAGCTTTCATACCGTCAAAAAAAGCTGGCCATATTGCGCGACAGCCTGCGCAGGCTTATCCTTAATAAAAAAATGGATGATGAATTTGACCGGCTAACACAGGGTGGCAAATTTGATTTGCAATTCCGTTTCGAAGAATTTACTGATGAACTTGGTATCACTCATCAGCGAATTACCCCGGAGTTGGTAAAGATTCCGCACACGTCATTAAAACGAAAGCTGCATAAATATGATACGGTAAAATATTTATACAGCGACCCCCAGTTTGGTAAGCAGGTAATTTCGGTGCCACATATTAATGCCGAATGGGCCCGGGTGCAGGACAGGAAGTTTAAAGAAAGACAACTGAACGAAGTAAGAAAACTACTTGAAAATGATTCTTTGCAAAACACTCCCCAGAGCAATGGCAAAACAGCAGTAATTGCTAACCTGGCAGAAGAATATGGAAAATATGGCGAACCTTTAAAACTACGCCTTGACCCATATTGGATTGATACCCTGCTTAGGTTTGAATTAAGAAATAAAGGAATTAATTTACCAATCAGCTATGAGGTTTCCCTGGCAAATAAGGACTCGGTAATTTTTTCAAAAGCCAATGATGTTTCCGGCGCTAAACCTGAATTTACGGGTATGAACATTTATCAGACGCCCATATTCAGTAAGGACGTGATCAACGATCCTGGTATTATCAGGCTTGCTTTCCCGCAAAGAAGTATGTTGCTATTAAACAAGATGATGGCTTCATTAGCTACTACAGGCGGGTTGCTGCTGGTGCTGATATTTTGTTTCGGATACACCATATTCTCCATCCTTAAACAAAAAAAGGTGGCCGAAATGAAAACCGATTTCATTAACAACATGACCCATGAGTTTAAAACACCGGTATCAACCATAATGATTGCCAGCGAAGCACTGAAAGACAATGAAATTGCGCAGGATAGAAGTCGGGTTGCCCGGCTTGCAAATATTATTTACGAGGAGAACGAGCGCCTGGGCAGTCATATTGAACGGGTACTAAATATCGCACGAATTGAAAAAAACGACTTTAAGCTGGATAAAAAGCCTATTGATGTAAACGAAATGATAGCTGTAGTTGTTGATAGCATGGCGCTTAAACTCCAAAAAAACAACGCTGTTATCGCGATGCAGCTGGATGCCGAAAATGCGATAATCAGCGCTGATGAGCTACATTTTTCGAACGTTATTTATAACCTTATTGATAACGCCATTAAATACAGCGTTGAAAAGCCTGATATAACTATAACTACCTTAAACAAAAACGGGCAGGTAATTATTAAGGTGGCAGATAAAGGCGTTGGGATGAGCCGCGATCAGCAAACAAAAATATTTGAACAGTTTTACCGGATTCCTACCGGCAACCTGCACGATGTTAAGGGCTTCGGGCTGGGCTTAAGCTATGTAAATACGGTTGTGAAACGCCTTAACGGGATAATAAGCGTACGCTCTGAAAAAGAAAAAGGATCGGAGTTCGAACTGAAATTTCACCTGGCGTAACATGATCCATGAACCGGAATTTAGACTTCAGCATCAGAAAAGCTCAAATAGAATACACTAATACTTATAAAATACTACTGATAACCTTAAAATACACGCATTCGGAATTTCGGGTCTTCCGGCCTTCCGAACCAGAAAAGCATCATGAAAAAAATACTATTGGTTGAGGATGATCCGAATTTAGGCTTACTGTTACAGGATTACCTGCAGCTGAAGGGAAAGTTTGATGTTGTTTTATGTAAGGATGGAGAAGAAGGTTTACGGACATTTACCAAACACACCTTTGATCTGCTGATCCTTGATGTGATGATGCCCAAAAAAGATGGATTTACCCTGGGAAAGGACATCAGGAAGATCAACGCCCATGTACCTATAATTTTTGCCACAGCAAAAGGTATGATAGAGGATAAGACCCAGGCCTTTAACCTTGGCGGTGATGACTACATTACCAAGCCCTTCCGTATCGAGGAGTTACTGCTCCGCATAAACGCCCTGCTAAAACGCACCAGCAATTCGGAAAAGCACGAGGAGGAAAAGCAAACCACCTTTAAGCTGGGCCGCTACACCTTTGATTACACGGCACAACTGGTTACCATTGGTGATACCCAACAAAAACTATCTACCAAAGAAGCTGAATTGCTGCGCTTGCTCTGTATCCGCAAAAACGAGGTCCTTACCCGTGAAGAAGCATTGCTTAACATTTGGCATGATGATAATTACTTTAATGGCCGTAGTATGGACGTTTTTTTAAGCAAAATAAGAAAATACCTGCGTGACGACCCCTCTGTAGAGATCATCAACGTGCACGGGCGTGGGTATAAGCTGCTCATTAATTAATGCAGACACCGCTAATTGCTTTATCGAACCTCATCATTTCCCCAGCCAAAGCCGTCAAAAAGCAGAATCGAGCATTGCTGTATCGTGACACCTGATTAGCTGAAAATCTATGAAAGATGGTGGACATTTGCAATGATAATTTAAAATAATATCATCTAATTGGTCTTTTCCGGCTTAGCCCGGTTTTTCGGAAATGCAGGGTCGTAATAGGGATCTTTGCTTTTAAGATCGTTGAAAGTCATATCAATGCTCTTGTGAAATTTCTCCGTGTTGAACAAAGTCATGACCAGTAGAGATGGTTTGAACATGTTATGCCCCGCCTAAATTTTCAAGATCGTTTATATCTTTAGCTCGGCCCGATGCCCTTTTTGCATTTATCAGATCCTGTAAAAAAATTGTTTTTATTGGCAGACTGTCTTCTTCGAAATAAATAGCCTTTGAATAACACGCTTCAAATGCCATACCCTTTACGCGTACCATGATATCAATAGAGGATGGAGGATTTCCAAATGTGAAAACATCCCATATCGGGTGATTCAAAAAGGAATCTTCTGTCATATCAAACATTGGCATACCAAAATCATAAAATGCCGCTTTTAACTTTTCATAGTTTTCGACGGTTCGTTCCACCCAGATATCCATATCACCAGTCGTTCTTGTATATCCGTGTAGAATAACTGAATAACCGCCGACGAGAATATATTTTACCTCACATTTATTTAGTGAGCGGATAAAGTCTCTAAAATCGTCGTTAAAAATATTCCCCATATCAATCCCGTCCCCTTGCCCTAAAAACAGTCCGGTCAAGCCTGGGAGGGTTATTTTCCGGATAATTGTAGGCTACACTGTTCAAATAATTAGCTATACGTAATCTTTCCTGCCATGTTAACGACCGGTAATATTCAGCCTGTCTCCTAACGGCTTCTTCTGCGGTTTGTGCTTTAAACGCGGTCCTGTCTAAACGATACTCGCTCATAACCCAAATATACTCCAAATTAATTACCCCTTGTAACAACTTTGTTAAAGCCCTTTTTAAGTTTTGCAGTTTTTAATAAATAAGTTTGTTAGCAACTGACAACATTATTAACTGTGAAATTATTACAGCCAGCCCCCAAACTGTAATACTTCAAAAAACTGATCGAATGAAAATAAAATTACTTTACTCCTGCCTGCTTTTGGCAGCAGCGGGCTCTGCATTTGCCCAGGACACGCCGGATCCGGCGATGGTTCAAAAAATTCGCGAAGAGGGCCTTAACCATTCAAAAGTGATGGATATTGCCTATCATTTAACAGATGCTTCAGGTCCGCGATTATCTGGTTCTCCGGGTTTAAAACGCGCACAGGACTGGGCGGTAAATGAGCTTAAAACCTGGGGCATGGTTAACGCCAAACGCGAGGCCTGGGGTAAATTCGGCAAAGGCTGGGAAGTTCAGAAAAACTATGTGGCTATGACCGCGCCTTATTACCATGCGCTTATTGCCATCCCTAAAGCGTGGACCCCTGGCACTAACGGACCAATAAAAGGCGATGTGATTTTGGTTAAAGCGGATACGCTTACTGATCTTGATAAATATAAAGGCACGCTAAAAGGGAAAGTAATAATATTTGACACCAAGCCCGGTGTTGAAAGAACATTTAAGGCTGATGGCATCCGTTATACTGATGAGCAACTGGATGAAATGGCCAAAGCAAAGCCGCAGGCGCCGGGCGCACAGCGCAGGGGTGGCCCTAACTCACCGCAATTTACAGCCATGCAAAAAGCGCGTGCCTTGCGTGCTGCAATCAATACATTTTTACAGGGAGAAAGTGTTGGCCTTGTTTTAACCCAGGCGCGCGGCAGCGACGGAACGGTATTCACAACTAACGGTGCATCCTATGCAGATACCGCTAAAGCCGTTTCGCCTGAGCTGGAAACCAGCGGGGAAGACTTCCAGCGCATTTTGCGCCTGGTGAAAGCGGGTGAAAAAGTAAGTATTGAAGCCGATATAAAAACCCAGTTCTTTACTGATGACCTGCAGGGGTATAACGTGGTGGGTGAAATTACAGGGACTGATAAAAAGCTGAAAGAACAGGTGGTAATGATAGGGGGACACCTTGATTCGTGGCATGCAGCTACCGGCGCTACCGATAATGCCGCCGGCAGTGCGGTAATGCTTGAAGTAATGCGCATTTTAAAAGCGGTTAACTTTCACCCGCGCCGTACCATCAGAATAGCTTTGTGGAGTTCGGAAGAGCAGGGGTTATTTGGTTCGCGCGGTTATGTATTTAATCATTTTGGCGACCCAAAAACAATGGAGCTGAAACCGGAACAATCCAAAGTTTCTGCTTACTATAACCTTGACAACGGCAGCGGTAAATTGCGCGGCATTTATTTGCAGGGCGATTCTTTGGCCGGCCCGATATTTAAAGCCTGGCTGCAGCCATTCAAAGACCTGGGTGCGGCCACTGTTACCATCAGTAATACAGGCAGTACTGATCATGTATCATTTGATGCGGTAGGAGTACCCGGCTTCCAGTTTATCCAGGATCCGCTTGACTATGGTTCGCGTACACACCACAGCAACCAGGATACCTATGACAAGCTGAGCGAGGACGATTTAAAACAGGCGGCCACAATTGTTGCCTCATTTGTTTACAACACCTCGCAGCGAGATGATATGATTCCGCGCAAAGAGCTGCCAAAACCTCAGCCCACAAGAAACTAATTAAAGTACAATAACGAATGATAAAGGAGCTGTTACTTCATCATTCGTTATTTTTTCCGAGGGTTTGTTTTAAATCTCTATTTTTTGATGCTGGTATGGAATCTCTACGTCTCCAAACCCTTTATCTAAAATCCGTTGCCTGAAATGCTGCTGTACATCATATTCTCCGTGTACCAGGAATATTTTCTTTACTATTTTGGGGTCCTGGCAACTGATGAAATGCAGCAGGTCTTCATAATCGCCATGTGCGCTCATTGATTTAATGGCCTGTACTTCGGCCCTTACCTGGTATTTTTCACCAAAAATAAACACTTCGCTATCGCCGCGCAAAAGGTGGCCACCGAGCGAGTTAGGCTCACAATATCCCACCATTAAAATGGTGTTTTCGGGCCCGTTAATATTGTTTTTAATATGATGTTTTACCCGGCCGGCTTCAGCCATGCCAGATGATGAAATTATTACGCATGGTGTGGGGTCATCGTTCAATGCCTTTGATTCTTCGGTTGACTGGATAAAGCGAAGCCCTTTAAATCCAAAAGGGTTAGGGTCAATTTTCAAAACAGCGGTAACCTCTTTATTGTAAACCTCCGGATGATCCATTAAAACACGGGTGGCCTTTTCCGAAAGCGGGCTGTCAACATAATAACGCAGATCGGGTAATATTCCCTTAAGCTCAAGTGCATTTAAAGCATATAACAACTCCTGCGTACGCCCCACGCTAAATGCAGGGATAATCAACTTACCTTTCTTAATAAGGCAGGTTTGCTTAACCACTTCAAGCAGCGCGTCTTCAATAGCTCCAACATCTTTATGTAATGAGTCGCCATAGGTTGATTCCAGGATAATATAGTCGGCTTGCGGAAAAGGTTGCGGCGTTTTTAACAGCATATCACCATACCGCCCCACGTCGCCGCTAAACGTTAGCTGTGTAAGTTTACCTTCCTCCAAAATGGACAGATTTACTGCCGCGCTGCCTATCAGGTGGCCGGCATCCGTAAATTTAAGTTTAACCTGCGGCGTTATTTCATACGTTTCATTGTAATCAACAATTTTAAACAACCGCAATGATTCCATCGCCTGTTCTTCGCTGTAAAGTGGCTGCAGCAGCGGCAGCCCGTTTCTTTTGCGGTGCTTATTACTGTACTCGGTATCCTGTTCCTGTATTTTTGCCGAATCCATCAACAGGATTTTCGCCAGGTCCATGGTTGCTGCTGTACAAAAGACAGGCCCGTTAAAGCCTTCAGCAACCAGCCGGGGGATTAAGCCGCAATGATCAATATGCGCATGCGATAATATGAGGTAATCAACCCCCTTCGGATTAAAGCCAAAATGCTCGTTTAGGTCTTCGGTCTGCTCCCCCATTCCCTGGAACATGCCACAATCCAATAAAATTGCTGTTCCGCTGTTTAACCGGATCAAATGTTTGCTGCCTGTTACATTACGTGCGGCACCATGAAAAGTTATATTCATTTATATGGTTGTATGTTTTTGTTGATTTGAAAATAAAAAATAAAAAAATTGCAAAACTATTATTTTAGTTATAACTTTAATAATCATTAAATTATGAAGGTAATATTATTAACAGCATTATTGTTTTCAGCCTGCGCTGCTGAATGCTGAAAAAGCACAGTAAAGCCACATTAAACTCACGACCTAAATTAATTAAAAATAATTGCTGAAACCCGGGCAGCCCTATACAGGCTACCTATTTTAAGTATTAAACATTGTTATTAGTGTATGGAAATTAAAGAATTAACACGTGCCGAGGAGCAGATTATGCAGGTGCTGTGGCAGTTAAAAAAAGGATTTGTTAAAGATGTGATTGATGTGCTTCCGGAACCAAAACCGGCGTATAACACGGTGTCAACCATAATCAGGATACTGGAAGCAAAGGGTTTTGTTGGGCATACGGCGTTTGGCAAAAGCCACGAATACCACCCGGTAATAAGCAAAGAACAATATCAGAATTTTGCTACCGACAAATTAATGAACGGATATTTCGATAATTCGGTAAAGCGCATGTTCTCATACTTTGTAAAAAAAGAGAAGATCGACCTTAAAGAAGCCGATGAGATAATGAAACTGATTGAAAAACTTAAAGAGAAATAATTATGACCGGGTGGCATTATTTATTGCTGGTAAATATTTACCTGCTGCTGTTTTATGGTTTCTATGCTTTGCTGCTGCGCAAAGAAACCTTTTTCCAGCTTAACCGGGTTTACCTGGTAGCATCATCCTTATTGTCATTCATTATCCCCATGATCCAGTCTAACTGGGTCCAGAATCTCTTTATTACAAAAGAAGTACAGCTGACTATTTATAACAGCCCGCTAATTGTGTACCGGTTTAAGCCTATCCAGCATAGTGAGATAACGATGGGACAGGTGTTGGCGGCCATTTATATTGCCGGGATCTCTTTTTTAGTTGTCCGTTTTATCTGGCAAATGATAGTGCTTAAAAAACTAATTAACCAGCCGAACTCTGCCGTCGCTTATTCTTTTTTCAATAAAATTAAACTTGCTGACCACCAGGCAGACAATAGAATAATAGCGGCGCATGAACGTGTACACGCCCGGCAATGGCACTCGGCAGATGTGTTACTTATTGAAGCCGTGATGATTATTAACTGGTTTAACCCGGTGGTTTATCTTTACAGGTTCTCTATAAAACACATTCATGAATATATAGCCGACAGGCAAGCCCTGAATGCAGGTACCAATAAAAGCGATTATGCATTACTACTGCTGAGCCAAACATTTAACACGCCACACCAGCTGGTAAACCCTTTTTATAATCACAGCCTGTTAAAACTGCGGATAATAATGCTGCAAAAGAGCAAATCCAACCGGATTGCACTTATTAAATATGGGTTATCGGCACCGTTGTTTATTTTGATGCTGGTACTTTCGTCGGCGACGGTAAATAACAGCAAAACGGTTGGCTTTGTAAATAAAAAGGTAGAGCAGGTATTACTAACCCCCGCAACAGCTATGCAGCCATCTATTATACTCGACAGTACGACAATGGTAACCGGCGACACCGCTGGGAAACCGGGAAGCAGCATTGCTGAAAATAAAAAGCCGGCAGAAGTTTATCCACCACAAACCATTGAATTAAATGCGCCGGAACCCAACAATACTGCTGCTGCACAGGACAACCCGCCGGTTGTTGAGGACAGGGTTTTTACTTCGGTTGAAGTGGTACCACAATTTCCGGGCGGCGTAGAGGCTTTTAGCCGATACCTGGCTAAAAACATAAAGTATCCGGCAAATATGCGCGAAAAAGGCGTACAGGGGCGAGTGATCATAAGCTTTATAGTTGAAGGAGACGGATCCATCTCCAACGCCCATGTTACCCGTGGCATTGCTGACGAATTAGATAAAGAAGCTTTGCGTGTAATGGCCGCTTCGCCTAGATGGACACCCGGGGTGCAAAATGGCCGACCGGTAAGGGTGGCTTATTCGGTACCGATCTCATTTACTTTAGTTGACGATGACAGCCCAAAATCAACCCAGGAACTGACTGTTACCGATGCTAACGGTGCCGTGAACCAAAAGGTGCCGCTTTCATCAATAACCTCGATCGTATCAAAAACGGATACAGGCAAAAAAGCATTTAAATTTAATGTAAGTGCAGCCGGCAGGCCTTTGTATTTAATTGACGGGAAGGAAGCTTCGGATATTTCCCTTATCGACCCAAACGCTATAGAATCAATAGCTGTGTTTAAAGATGTAAGCGCAACATCCATCTACGGGAGTAGAGGCAAAAACGGTGTTGTTTTACTGACCATGAAAAAGCCGCAGCCCAGCCTTCCGCTTAAAAAAGAGCCTGAAGCAAAGCATTAACGTAAATCAACTATAACCCTGGTGGCGGGCACAGTTGATGTGTTCGCCATTTTTTATGCGTTTTATTTAGATTAATATTTACATTTATCTAAAAATCCTTTCACACATGAACTGGAAACTCATCTTTCAACTATCAATTTTTGGATTGATAATGGCCTTTGGTACCGTGTCCTTAATCCCGCAAAATGTTGAACCGGCATTTTGGCTGGTGATATTTGTTTTTTCCGCATGGGTTATTGCAAGGGCCTGCCCAAATAAATACTTTTTACATGGCTTTGTTACCGGACTTGTAAACTGCGTATGGATTACGGCGGTGCATTTCCTGTTTTTTCAAAAATACACAGCTGGCCATCCACAAATGGATACCCTGGTGAATGATATGCCTGCCTCTTTTTCAACCCATCCGCGTATAGCAATGGCCCTGGCCGGTTTGGCACTTGGCATCTTGTCGGCCATAATTGCGGGGATATTTGCGCTTGTTGGTTCAAAAATCGTTTCAAAAGGTTAACCGCGCTGCAATTAAAGTAAAAAAACACCCCCTGATTGAATAATTATAAAGAAAGAGGTTTTAGATAAATTCAAAATTTATACCTTTGAAAACAAATACCATAGCACAGGTATTTATTAGTAAATAACATACAAAAGTTTAATATAAAAATATGAAGCCCTTTATTTCAACAAAAGTATACGGAGTTTTAAACTATATCCTTGCGCTTACCCTTATTGCCGCTCCATGGCTATTTAACCTGGTTGACATTTCGAGCGCCGCGTTGTTTTTACCAATGTACATAGGATGGCTGCAGCTGATAATGGCTATTTTTAGCAGAAGCGAAACTGGGTTTATTAAGCAATTCCCTTTAACCATCCATTTTGTACTTGATGTGCTAATGGGCTTTGTATTAATGGTATCGCCATGGTTATATACCTTTTCGTCAAAAGCTTTCTGGCCTGAATTGTTATTAGGTGGCCTTTTATTCCTGATGGGGATCTTTACTGATAAATCTCCCTTCACTACCAGAAACCCGCACAACCATGCTGTTGGTTTTTTAGCTTCAACTGATTCAAACTAATACAACGGCATTTGGATGCCAGCTATAGAAAAGGCGCATAAACATTGTTTATACGCCTTTTTTGTTGCCCGTTTTTCTGCTGCCAAAGCCGCTTCAATTACAGGCAACTCTTAATACTCTATCCCTTTTTCAGGCATCCAAACCTGGCTTTTTATCAGCCATTTATCATTTATCTGCCTTAACACAAACGTAAATGCTCCGCGTGCCGAAAAATGGGCGTGGTCTGGCAGGTTACCGCTATAATTTACAGGCACAACCACATATACGTTTTCTGAAGTTTGTTGATATACTTTTACCGACTCGATCGTTCCTTTGAATTTGCTGATGTGATAATCTTTAACAGCCTTTTCAACCGCGTTTATCCACTGAATGCCGGCGGTTGGCCCGTTCCATGAATACGGAGGCTCGTCATCAGCTACTACCGCATTGGGGGTATATAAATTTGCCACTGCCTGGATGTTGAAATCATTGGCTGCATAAATAGCTAGCCGAACCACCTCCATTACGTCGGCATTGGGAACCGTATCCGTAGCCCTTACCAGAGCGGCGTTATTGATTGGGTTAAGCCTGCCCTTTGCTTTAACTACGCTGCTTGCCACAATCAGGCAAAGGAATAAAATAAGCGCTGATTTTTTTATCATTGTTTAATGGAAAGGACTCAATTTTATATCATTAATTCAACCCGGTATTTATACCCCCGAATATAAAAAAAGGATTTGATGTCTAAAAACGCAAAACTGCCGTGCAAAATATAGCGGATAGACAAATAAAAATTGCTGTATGAATGGCGCATTTGTGCCATGTTTATACCTTTGTAGCATGGAAACGATTACCTGGCAAGATTTTGAAAAAGTAGAACTGCATGCCGGAACGATTGTGGAAGTAGCTGATTTTCCGGAGGCCCGCAAACCAGCTTACAAAATAAAAGCCGACTTTGGCCCGCATGGCATCAAATGGTCGAGCGCACAAATCACAAAACATTATACCAAAGATGAATTGCCCGGAAGGCAAATTATTGGCGTTATAAACTTTCCTAAAAAACAGATCGCAAATTTTATGTCGGAGTTTTTGGTTACCGGCTTTGCCGATGAAAATGGCGACATTGTTTTGGCAGCAGTAGATAAACCTGTACCCAACGGCAGCAAACTTATATAATGAGATACATTAGTTTTGGCGATGAGCCAACCATATCGCCCGACGATTTTTTTATGAACGAGGCGCTGAAAGAAGCCAAAGAAGCACTTGCTGAAGACGAAATCCCTATTGGTGCAGTGGTGGTTTGGAACGGGCGCATTATTGGCAGGGGGCATAACCTTACTGAACGGTTGAACGATGTATCGGCGCATGCTGAAATGCAGGCGCTTACGGCAGCGGCCAACTCCATGGGCGGTAAATATTTAAGAGACTGTACGCTGTATGTTACCATGGAGCCCTGTGTAATGTGCGCCGGAGCCTGCTACTGGTTTCAGCTTAGCCGGATAGTATTTGGTGCATACGATGTAAAACTTGGTTTTGGCCGTTTAAACCAAAAGGTAACACACCCAAAAACTATCATCACCGGCGGTATTCGCGAAAACGAGTGTGCTGAACTGGTGAAGGATTTTTTTAGGACGAAGAGGGGGAAGTAAGCCCATAGTCTATGGTCCATAGACCATGGTGATCTGGGGGTGGCTTTATTCGCTACTTTACTACTATGGACTATGGACCATGGTCCATGGACTATAAAACAAATGACATTTATAAGAACAATTATCACTATTAACGCTTTATATTTGTTACATACTATCATTAAACATTAAACTAATCATTATGGCTTTTACACTACCGGCGTTATCTTACGCTACCGATGCCCTTGAACCGCACATTGATAAATTAACTATGGAAATTCACCATGGGAAACATCACCAGGCTTATGTTACCAACTTAAACAAAGCGTTGGAAGGCAAACCTGAAGCCGATGGCAGCATTGATGATATTATTAAAAGCATTTCGAAGTTCCCGCCTGCGGTACGCAACAATGGCGGTGGCCACTATAACCACAGCTTGTTCTGGACATTGCTTTCGCCAAGCGGCGGCGGTGAGCCAACAGGAGCTTTAGCAGCAGCAATTACCAGCACTTTCGGTTCATTTGCCGATTTCAAAACAAAAGTGCAGGAAGCCGGTGCAACCCGTTTTGGTTCTGGCTGGGCATGGTTGATTGTTACCGCTGATAAAAAATTAGCCGTTACATCAACACCAAACCAGGATAACCCTTTAATGGATATTGCTGAAGTAAAAGGCACGCCTATTTTAGGTATTGATGTTTGGGAACATGCTTATTATTTAAAATATCAAAATCGCCGCCCTGATTATTTGGCAGCTATCTGGAACGTGATCAATTGGAACCACGTTGCTGAATTATACGCAAGAGCGGTATAGTTCCCTAACTCTCACGAAATTAATAATTTAGCGGCAGGGACCTGATGGTTTCTGCCGTTTTTTTTACGCTTATAGCTGATTAACAGGCCATTGCCTTCGTTGGTACTTGGTTGTTGAGAAGCACTGATTTTCATCTTACCTTAATTAAATAAACAGTCATTACCATGAAAGCGATAGTTCTTGAAGCGGCAGATAAGCCGCTTGTTTTAAAAGAGGTTGACAACCCTGGCCTTGCGCCAGGGGAAGCCCTGGTAAAAATAAAAGCAGCCGCCTTAAACCGCCGCGACTACTGGATAACCATTGGCAAATATGCCGGCATTAAATACCCAACTATATTAGGTTCAGACGGTGCCGGTATTGTGGAGGCTGTGGGCGGCGACACCGACCGGCATTTAATAGGTACTGAAGTGATCATTAACCCAGGTTCCGGCTGGGGCGATGATCAAAATTTCCAGTCGGACGATTTTAAAATATTAGGCTTGCCTGCTGATGGTACCTTTGCGGAATATGTTAAAGTGGAGGTGCAGCAACTTCATACCAGGCCCGCGCATTTATCATGGGAACAAGCCGCTGCCGTTCCGCTGGCCGGGTTAACCGTTTTTAGGGCATTATTTACAAAAGGCAAAATAAAAAAAGGCGACAAGGTATTAATAACAGGGGTTGGCAGTGGTACGGGGCTATTTGCCCTTCAATTTGCATTGGCGGCTGGTTGCCAGGTATTCGCAACCACCGGCTCGGGCGAAAAAATGGAGCGGGCCAAAAAGCTGGGTGCGGCAGCCGCTGTAAATTATAAATCGCAGGATTGGGCCGAACAGCTCTTGCACCTTGCCGGCGGGTTTGACGTAATAATAGACAGTGCTCTTGGCGATGGTTTCGCCAAATTGCCTGATCTTTGCAATCCCGGCGGCAGGATAGTGATTTTTGGCGGAACTGCGGGCAATATCCCGGCTTTAAATGGCCGAAAAATCTTTTGGTGCCAATTGCAGGTGATCGGCACCATGATGGGCAGCCCCGATGATTTTAAAGCGATGGTCGCTTTCGTTAATGAACATCAAATAGTTCCAGTTATTGATGCGGTTTTTCCATTAGCTGATGCAGCTGAAGCTATATCAAAAATGGAGCATTCATCGCAGTTTGGCAAAATCGTTTTAAAGCCATAGCGTAAGTTTCACGCCTGCGTAAGGCTTGCTCAGGTCCCAGCCATGCTTGAAGCTATCGCGCCTGTTATAACGCAAAACGGGCCGGCACCCTATCATCAGATGCCGGCCCGTTTATCATATAAGATGACCTGCTTTTACTGATTATTCTTTTTATCCTGTGCTGCCTGGGCTTTTTTAATAGAGTCCTGCTGTGCCTTTTTCTTTTTGTTTTTAAAGAACCCTTTCAACAAAAAGTTATGCTGAGCCGCTGTAAGGTCCTCATTTAAAGTACTGGTGGTTTTATGCACATTTTGCATGGTGGTTTTTGCCTGGCGCACGGTTCCTTCCAAATCGCGCGAAAGCTTGTCGTTATTCAATAACCTGCCAATGCTGCCCTTACCACTGTTAACCTTGGCTACAATGGCCGATAAGCCTTCGGTAAGCGATGCAGCATTATCTGCAACTTTGGTGAGCTTTCCTATCATCTTATCCACATCAAACGGATTCACCGATGCCAGCTGCCCACCATCCTGTATGGACTGTGTGCTCGTGATACCCCCCGGTGCAATTACTACCAATTTGTCGCCCATCAGGCCATCGCTGCCGATACTTAATTTAGAGTCGGTTTTTATAAATTTTTTAACCTCGTTGTTTAAAGTAAGGTCAACGCGTACGGCGCTGTCGGTAACTATGGTTATGGCCTCAACCACGCCCACATTTATACCCGCAAAACGAACATTGTTGCCCACCTGCAGCCCGTTCACATTTTTAAATGTTCCATGAATACGGAAGGTTGAGCTGAACATGTTTTTTTGATTGCCAATGAAAAATATAACCAGTACTAACACCGCAATGCCGATAAAGGTAAAAACGCCAATTTTTATTTTCTGTGATGAAGTTGCTTTCATGATATGTCTTTAAAGTATGATCCCACTATTTTTTCTTTTGATTTATGAAGTTCGTCAAACGTGCCTTCTGCTATATATTCGCCATCGTCCATAATAACAACCCTGTCGGACGCGATACGTGCGCATTCCATATCATGGGTAATGATGATTGATGAGGTTTTTTGCTTCTTCTGTATAGATAAGATCAGGTCGCTGATCTCGCGCGAAGTTATCGGGTCAAGCCCGGTTGTTGGCTCATCGTAAAGGATGATCTGGGGCTCCACGATGATTGTACGTGCAAGGCCTGCACGTTTACGCATGCCGCCTGAAAGATCCGAAGGCATTTTATCAATAGCTTCCAGCAAGCCCACGCTATCCAGCGCTTCTTCTACGCGCCTGTCAATTTCGTCGCGGTCCTTAATTTTTAACACCCGGGTTAGCGGGAACTCCAGGTTCTCGCGTACGGTCATTGAATCATAAAGTGCGCCGCTCTGGAACAGGAAACCGATCTTTATCCGCAGTGCCTTAAGCTCTTTTTCGCTCATATCAGCCACCTCGTCGCCAAATACTTTTACTGAACCGCCATCGGGCTTCAACATCCCTACAATACATTGAATAGTTACGGATTTCCCTGTACCTGAACGACCAAGGATCACTACGTTTTCGCCACGGTGCACCTCCAGGTTTATATTCTTCAACACATGCTTTTCTCCAAAAGACTTTTTAAGCCCTTTTATAGCAATCACCACTTCCTGTTTTTTTTCTGAAGGCTGCTTCTGTTCTTTTTTTGTTTTTTCTGCTTCCATCGCCATCCTACTTATAAAACAATAAACTGGTAATTTGAACCGCAATGGCATCAATAACAAAGATCCACAATGAGGCAGTCACCACAGCCGAGTTAGCTGCTATGCCTACGCTTTCGGTACCTTTGTTGGAGTGAAAACCTTTATAACAGCCCACAAAACCGATGGCGAAGCCAAAGAAAATGGTTTTGATAAATGCCGGTAAAAAATCGCTAAAATCAAGTGAAGCTATTACTTTGGTGAAATACAGCTGGAAACTGATACTGTCACGAATGTTGAGGGCCAGGAAGCCGCCGAACAGACCGATAGCATCTCCTATAACTGACAGGATAGGCACCATTATAGTGGTTGCCAGTATGCGGGTAACTACAAGGTACTGGGTTGGGTTAGCCCCGGACACTTCCATTGCGTCTAGTTGCTCGGTTACCTTCATGCTACCCAGTTCGGCGCCGATGCTTGACGCTATTTTGCCTGCACAAATAATAGCGATAATAACAGGGCCAATTTCCCTGACAAAAGAAACTGACAGTGTTTTGGGCAACATGCTGGCTGCACCGAACGCAACTAATGTTGGCCGCAGTTGAAGTATAAGCACCACCCCCATTATAAACGAAGTAATGCCAACCAACATCATGGAACGGTAGCCGATTTCATAGCATTGGCGCACAAACTCCGACCATTCAAAACCACCTACAAAAATGTTTTTGAAAAATTTAAAGAAAAACCCCACCTGGTCGCCAATGTCTTCGAACCACTTTTTCCAGCCGGGTATTATAACTTCTTCTGCCATAGATATTTATATTTTTTTCATAATAAAGCAATGGTGTTACAAATTTGTTTTGTATCCATCAAATAAATTTACCTTGTTGTAATTCGGGGGCCGGCTGGAATATTGCGCAGATATCTGCAACAGGCAACGGATTGAGCTTCGGTTTACTATTTGAGCTTTTACAATAACAGATATGCAGTGTATTTGTTTTTGAATCTATAGGAAAATAGAAATGGCGCTTGTAGTACTAAAAAGCGCCTTTATATATTACATGTTTAAACACAGAAAATAGTGTGCTATTTTATTATTCGTATTTTTGCAAAAAATTGGAAGCCAAATGCTTAAAAAAGCGATAATAGCAGGTGCAAGTGGATTAGTTGGGAATGAGCTGTTACATATTTTATTGACAAATCCGGGCTACGATGAAGTTTTGGTTTTGGTAAGGCGTGAATTGCCTTTAAAACATGGTAAGTTAAAACAGCTTATTGTTGATTTTGATAAGATAAGTGATTATCAGGCAGAAATTACCGGGGAGGCTTTTTTTTGCTGCCTGGGCTCAACCAAAAAGAAAACGCCTAACCTGGCAGATTACCGCAAGGTTGATCATGATTACCCTTTGCAGCTGGCACAAATTGCATTGGCAAACGGGATCGGGCAATATCACCTGGTTTCGGCTATGGGTGCGGAGGTTAAATCGGGTAATTTTTACATGCGGTTAAAGGGGGAAACAGAAGCGGATATAATAAACACCGGGTTACCGGGTTTATACATCTACCGGCCAGCTATGTTAACCGGTGAAAGAACAGAGGACCGTCCATTAGAGCGGTTTTTAACACCAATAATGAAGGTGATAGACCTGTTCCTTATTGGTAACCTAAAAAAATACAGGAGCATTGCGGCCAAAACTGTGGCAATTGTCATGTACAAACAATCATTAAAAAACAAAGCAGGAACATTTATTTATGCTTCTGATAAAATAAAAGAACTATAGTGAGCAATTACATCTCTGCCGAAAACCTCGGCCATTCTTTTCATGACCACTGGCTTTTCAGAAACGTAGCCATTGGCATTAACCGTGGTCGCCGGGTTGCGCTTGTGGGTATTAATGGAGCCGGCAAATCAACCTTGCTGAAGTTACTGGCCGGAAGCCTAAAACCTACAGAAGGTAAAGTGGCACAAATGCGCGACTTAAACATGGGCTACCTGGAACAGGACCCGGGCTTTAAGGGGGCGGTTACCATAAGCGATTATATTTTCCATGCTGACGATATCCAGCAACAGCTGATCCGCAAGTACGAGGAACTGCTGGAAAACGACCCTGAAAATGCCAAAGCCATTGAAAATGTAATGGAGGAGATGAGCAATGTTGATGCCTGGGAATATGAATATAAGATAAAAACCATTTTGGGCCGCCTGGACATCCACCACCTGAATCAAAAAATAAATACGCTTTCCGGAGGGCAAAAGAAACGTTTGGCCCTTGCCAAGCTTTTGATTGAAGATCCGGATATTTATATCCTTGACGAGCCAACCAACCACCTAGATATTGATACCATTGAGTGGCTGGAGAAACTGCTTACCGATGGTTCAAAAACTATTTTGATGGTTACCCACGACAGGTATTTCCTGGATAACGTTTGTAACGAGATTTTAGAGATAGACAAAGGTAAGATCATACCATACGTAGGCAACTACGGCTATTACCTTGAAAAGAAAGCGGAACGCGAAAGTGCCGATGAAGCATCGTTTCAGAAAAACAGTAATTTATTGCGTAAGGAGTTGGAATGGATGCGCAGGCAGCCACAGGCCCGGGGCACCAAATCAAAGGCGCGCATAGATGCTTTTTATGACCTGGAAGAAAAAACCAAAAACGGCGGCGCCAAGCAGAAGGTTGAACTGAGTGTTAAAACAGCACGGCAGGGAAATAAAATTATGGAGATGAACCATCTTTATAAATCATTCAGGGACCAAACCTTTATCAAAGACTTTAGCTACGTATTTAAAAAAGGCGACAGGATTGGGCTAGCCGGCAAAAACGGTAGTGGCAAATCAACCCTGCTGAATTTAATAACCGGCGCATTGCAGCCGGATAAAGGAACGATAGATAAAGGGGAAACTACTGTAATTGGTTACTTTCACCAGGCGGGCATCACATTTAAAGATGATGAGCGGGTTATTGATATTGTAAAGAATGTGGCAGAATTTATCACCATGGCTGATGGTAAACTAATTTCGGCCTCAGCGTTACTTACTTTATTCCTCTTCCCTCCTGCCAAGCAATATGGGTTTATCTCTAAACTAAGCGGCGGCGAAAAGAAACGCCTGCAACTGATGAGTATCCTGATGAAGAATCCAAACTTCCTGATCCTGGATGAGCCAACAAACGACCTTGATATTGATACTCTAAATGTGCTGGAAGAGTTTTTAACCAACTATTCAGGCGTATTGATGATGGTATCGCACGACAGGTATTTGCTGGATAAGTTAACCGATCAGCTTTTTATAATGGAAGCGGGCGGCGATGTAAGAATTTACAACGGCAACTACTCCGCCTACAGAGTTGAACTGGAAGAAGCTAAGCAACAAAGCAAACGAGCTCCTGCTGTGGAAGCATCGAAGCCTGTTGAAGTAAAAAAGAACAAGTTAAGCTTTAAAGAGCAAAAGGAATTGGACACACTTGAAGGGGAAATAGCTGTTATTGAAAAACAATTGGCAGAAAAAAACAACGAACTTAATGTAATTGGTATCTCGCCCGTTAAATTAAACGAGATTCTTGACCAGGTAGCCGCTTTGAACAATAAGCTGGATGAAAAAAGTATGCGATGGATTGAATTAACCGAGTTAAAGGAAGCTTAATATGAAGACCTCAGATATACTGGCTTCTGTCGGCGTTATTATTCTGTTGATAGCTTTTTTATTGAATTTATATAAAAAGCTACCTGCTGACAGCAAAGTATATGGACTATTAAATTTTATAGGCGCGGGCATCTGCTGCTTTTCTTCTTACCTCATCCATTTTTATCCCTTTGTTGTATTGGAAGGCGTTTGGGGATTTGTAGCTTTATTATCATTATTCAATGTTCCACGTGGAACATCAGGCGGGAAGAAGTAATTTTGTATTGAACTATATTATATAAACACTAAATACCCGAAGCTGGAAGAACAATTTAAATAGCGTAAAGGTTAACAACGAAACAACCAGAAGCACAATATAAAGTTCGCGGATAAAGAAGCAAGTACTGTATATAAAACAATATTTCAGCAATAGTGCCGGATGTTTCACGTGAAACATCCGGATAAGATTAAGATAAAGTTCCACGTGGAACATAAAATATCATGTTTAAAAAGTATAATGTAATAGTAGTTGGTGCTGGGCACGCAGGCTGTGAAGCAGCGGCAGCAGCGGCCAACCTCGGTTCATCCGTTTTGTTAGTCACCATGAATATGGGAGTAATAGCACAGATGAGCTGTAACCCTGCTATGGGTGGTGTAGCCAAAGGACAAATAGTACGGGAGATAGATGCAATGGGTGGTTACTCAGGGATAATTACTGATAAAACATCTATCCAATTCAGGATGCTTAACCGCTCAAAAGGCCCTGCAATGTGGAGCCCGAGAGCCCAAAGCGACCGGATGCGTTTTGCTGAAGAATGGCGTTTAACACTGGAACGAATTCCAAATGTGGATTTCTGGCAGGATACAGTTACCTCTTTACTGGTAAAAAACAACACCATTGCAGGCGTAAAAACGTCGCTTGGTATAGAAATAGAAGCAGATGCAGTTGTATTAACCAACGGTACCTTTTTGAATGGTTTGATCCACATAGGTGAGAAACGATTTGGCGGCGGCCGAACTGCAGAAAAAGCAGCGACTGGACTAACAGAACAATTGGTAGAGTTGGGTTTTGAATCGGGCAGGATGAAGACCGGTACCCCACCCCGGGTGGACGGCCGTAGTTTAAATTACAGCCTGATGGAAGAACAATGGGGCGACGAAGAGCGCGGCAGGTTTTCATTTACCGACGTGCAGATGGCGACAGAACAGCGCTGCTGCTGGATCACTTACACCAATAAAAATGTTCATGAAACCCTGAAAGAAGGTTTCGAAAAATCACCCATGTTTACCGGTCGGATCAAAGGACTGGGTCCACGGTATTGCCCTTCAATAGAAGATAAAATAAACCGGTTTGCCGAACGCGACCGCCACCAAATATTTGTTGAACCGGAAGGATGGAACACTGTAGAGATTTATGTAAACGGTTTCTCAACCTCGTTGCCTGAAGATATTCAGTACAAGGCATTGATCCAGATCCCCGGATTTGAAAAAGCGAAAATGTTCAGACCGGGTTATGCTATAGAATATGACTACTTCCCGCCTACCCAGCTTGGGCTTACCCTGGAAACAAAATTGATCAGCAACCTATATTTTGCAGGACAGATTAATGGCACAACCGGGTATGAAGAAGCGGCATCGCAGGGTTTCATCGCCGGCATTAACGCGCATCAAAAAATAAACGACAAACATGAACTGATCATGAAAAGATCAGAATCATATATTGGCGTTTTGATTGATGATCTTGTTACCAAAGGCACTGAAGAACCTTACCGGATGTTTACTTCCAGGGCTGAACACCGGTTATTACTTCGCCAGGACAATGCCGACATCAGGCTTACCCCTATTGCACATGAACTCGGTTTGGTAAATGATGAGCGCCTGCAGAAAGTAAACAACAAGGTTAAAAACTCGGACGATATTGTTGCTTACACCCGAACAAAATCTATCAATCCGGGCGAGGTAAATAATTTGCTGGATGAGTTGGGCACAAGCGCACTAAACCAGAATACTAAATTATTTAATTTACTGAGCCGCCCACAGGTTGGATTTAACGACTTGCGAAAAGCCGATGAAACTTTAGACGGCCTCCTGAATAAATATGATAAAGAAACAATTGAGCAGGCTGAAATAAAAATTAAATATGAGAGTTATTTTGAGAAGGAATTGGAAATAGTTGACAAGATGAAAAAAATGGAGGACAAAGAAATCAATCCCGAATTTAATTATCAAACACTTGTTTCACTTTCAAAAGAAGCACGCGAAAAATTAATGAAGATAAAACCACGTACTTTAGGCCAGGCTTCACGAATTTCGGGCGTAACACCATCAGATATATCAGTTTTAATGGTTCACATATCAAGATAGACTTATAAATAGCTAATAATCAATTATTTATAATAATTTTACATTAGAGCCACTATTTTTAATTTTTAATATCCTGTATCATAAAAATATAAAAATCGTTTATAGCGTTTAAAAACAATGTTAAATAAAAAGGCCACTTTTTTTGGATCGCTTTCAATCATTTTTGGTGTCATTTTACTCAATTTAGGCTGCGCCAGTCGCCAGTTACCCCAGGGTGGCCCGCGTGATCATGATCCGCCAAAATTGTTGAAGGCTACCCCAGCAAATATGACCCGGCATTTTAATGCCAAAACTATTAAGCTGGATTTTGACGAGTATTTTAAACTAAATAATATTTATAGTGAAATAAGCATAAGCCCTACCCCGACAAAATTGCCGGAATACAAAGTGAAACAAAAGAGCATTGAAATAACACTCAAAGACACACTTGAAAAAAACACCACTTATGTAATAAATTTCGGTAAAGCTATTGCCGACGTAAATGAGTCGAACATTTTAAAAAATTTCACTTACGTTTTTTCCACCGGTGAACATATCGATTCTTTGAGCCTTTCGGGTAGCGTAACTAATACCCAAACCCAGCTGAAAGAAAAAGACGCAACGGTTATGCTTTTTACCCTTAAACAGGATTCCCTGCTTTTTGGAAAAAAGAAACCAACAATATATGCTACTACTGATAGTGCCGGCAGATTTACTTTGAACAACCTGCACCCGGATGATTATCGTATCTACGCTTTGAAAGAAACAAGCCCTAACAAAATATACGATAACGATAATGAGCTTATTGCTTTCAGCAAAAAAGTAATTCATCTTACCAAAGACAGTTCAGACATTCAACTGAACCTGTTTAAACAAACGCCGACCAAATTCCGGGTGATCAACAGTTTTGACGGCGATGGAAAAATGACTTTTCTGTTCAATAAAAAGCTGGACAACCCTTCCCTCAAAATTATCTATCCGCCAGACTTTGATAAATATAAAACTGTAGATATCAGTAAAACACGCGATACGGCTTTACTGTATATCAAAAACATGGATTTTGATTCTATCAGGGTAGCCATATTTGATAACAATAAACCAATGGATACCATTGCCAGGCATAAAGGCCGAAAAGAGCCGTTTACAAGGTTTTTTGGATTTACTTATAACGTTACAGGTGATGGCCGTTTAAAGCCCGGGACAGACCTTATTATAAAGGGACAATACCCGATTGAAAACTTTGAGCCATCATCCATCACTTTAAAAGATGATTCAGCCGAAGTGAGCAACTTTACCATTCAAAAGGATAGTGCAAACGCCAAATACTTGGTTTTAAAATACCGCTGGAAACAGGGGCATAATTATACCCTTACCCTGGAAAACGGAGCTGTAACAGATATTTATGGCGATAAAAATAAAAAGGTCCCCAAAAAGTTCACCATTGATAAAGCCGAAAATTACAGCCTTTTAACACTGGCCGTAACGTTTCCCGACACCGGAAAATCATACGTGGTTGAATTATTGAATGAACAGAAGGATTTACTGGACAGCCGTCCTATCCGTAAAAATACGTCGCTAGCCTACAAAAATTACCTTACCGGCAAATATTATGTAAGGGTGATTTACGATACCAACAATAATGGCAAATGGGACAGCGGAAATGTTAAAAAGAAAATTCAGCCTGAAAATATCTGGGTGGACGATACGCCCATAACATTGCGCGCCAACTGGGAACAGGTTACGCCGGTAAATGTGCCTAAGGAACAAATAACACCTTAATAAAATGGTACTGAACCCTGTTAACTAAATACTGCAAAGTACATTTTATTAGTTAACAGGGTTATCTGATATCCTAAACTTTAAACCAGCCGGAGTACATGATATAGTTATTTGGCAGCCGGTCCAGCAATTCGCGCTGCTCATGTGTAATGGGTTTGATCTTTTTTGCCGGGGTGCCCGCATATATAAATCCTGATTCGCAAATTGTTTTCTCAAGCACAACGGAGCCCGCAGCTATAATTACATATTCTTCAACAATACAATGATCCATCACTATAGCGCCCATGCCAATTAAAACATGGTCTTTAAGCGAGCAGCCATGTACAAGTGCGTTATGGCCGATAGATACATTATTACCAATATTTGTAGGGGCATATTGGTAAGTGGCATGAATAACAGCACCATCCTGGATATTGGTATTGTTCCCAATTTTTATGTAGTGCACGTCGCCCCTGATCACGGCATTAAACCAAACCGAGCAATTATCCCCCATTTCTACATCGCCGACAATGGTTGCATTTGGAGCTATAAAACAATCTTTACCCCACGACGGACTTATATTATTTACTGGCAGTATTACTGGCATGGATCTTACTATTTAAATTACTGAGTTAGTGAATTGGTAATTGCTGTTTATTTGATAACAAATTTTATTTATGTTTGATGTGTTATGTTTTTGTTAACATGCGGAAATAGCTCAGCTGGTAGAGCATCAGTTTCCCAAACTGAAGGCCGCGGGTTCGAATCCCGTTTTCCGCTCTTATATTATTTAGAACTTATAAATATTACCGCTGCTTAATATAACCAACTCTGCCTCTTGTCCTGTTGATCTAATATTATTCAACACTTCATCCGCTATTTGCTTAGCTTTATTAAAAGTAATTTCTTTATTAAAGGTCATCTGAATTCCAGGAGGTTCAAACGAATAGCTAAATTCATCATTACCTATTTGGTAGTAAATCCAGTTATCTTTTTCAACCTTGCGACATATTAACGATATCGGAACCATTATTTTATCAAACTTTTCATTTGGTATGTCAATATCACCCTTTATCAGAAATTCAAAGTTATCTCCAGTCGATTCTATCATTTCAACACCTTCATCAGTAGTTAAATATGATTTTTCTTCTTCTTTCTCAGTTTTTCTAAATAAATCAAAAAATACCATACCAGTTAAAAATTAAAACACCGTATCATGCAACTTCTCTGCATGTTTAGGGTAGTCAGTAGTATAATGTAAGCCCCTGCTCTCTTTACGCACCATAGCTGATTTTACTACCAGGTACGAAACCTGGATCAGGTTCCGTAGTTCACAAAGTTTTACAGACAGTTTTGTCTTTTTATAAAAATCTTCTGTTTCTTCGTGCAGTAAACCTAACCGGCGCATGGCCCGGTCAAGCCTGAAATCAGAACGTACAATACCAACATAATCGTTCATCAGCTTTTGCATTTCGCGAACATTATGGGTAACCAGGATATCTTCGTTAGAGAGCTGCACACCTTTCTCATCCCAATCCGGGATATTTTCAGGGATAGTTACATCATTTATCTGGCTGATCGCATCTTCATAAATCCGGTGCGCAAAAACCAGTGCTTCCAGCAATGAATTAGATGCTAACCGGTTAGCACCATGCAAACCGGTAGATGAGCATTCGCCGCAGGCATAAAGACGCATCAGCGAAGATCTTCCCACATGATCAACCATTACGCCACCGCACATATAATGACAGGCAGGCGCCACCGGGATCATATCCTTGGTCATGTCTATTCCAATCTCTAAACACTTGGCGTAGATATTTGGAAAATGTGCCAGAATATCTTTTTTACTTCGGTGGCGAATATCTAAATAAACAAAATCCTCACCAGACTTTTTAATTTCCGCATCAATGGCCCTGGCAACAATATCCCTCGGAGCTAAAGATTTACGCTCATCATATTCCTGCATAAATTCCTCGCCGTTGGTGCGTTTTAAAACGCCACCCATGCCACGTACAGCCTCAGAAATAAGAAATGACGGATATTCACCCGGATTATATAAAGCTGTAGGGTGAAACTGGATAAACTCCATATTCCTTACCTTTCCTTTAGCACGATAAACCATTGCAACACCATCACCGGTAGCAATAGTAGGATTAGTAGTTATAGAATAAATATGACCGGCACCGCCAGAAGCCATAACGGTTATTTTTGACAGGATCTTTTCAACATTCTTTGTTTGGTTATTGAATGCATAAATCCCGTAACACTTAATATCGGTAGTGGACTTATCCACAAAAACACCCAAATGGTGTTGAGTGATCAGATCAACCGCAAAATAATGGGTTAAAATTTCAATATTAGGTTCATTATGGATCTGCTCCAGTAATGACCTTTCAATTTCATAACCGGTTATATCCTTATAATGCATTACCCGGAACTCTGAATGCCCGCCTTCTTTAGCGAGGTCATACATTCCTTCCTTTGTTTTATCAAAGTTGGCTCCGTAACCAATAATTTCATTGATCCTGTCAGGACCTTCAGTTACTACCGCTTCAACTACCTCCCGGTCACAAAGGCCATCTCCGGCTATTAGCGTGTCTTCTATATGTTTTTCGAACGAATCTTCCTTTTTATCAACAACCACTGCAACACCGCCCTGGGCATACTTCGTGTTTGATTCGTCTTCGTTTGATTTGGTAACTATCAGAACCTTACCGTGTTTGGCTGCCTTAAGGGCAAAACTTAATCCTGCAATGCCTGATCCTACTACCAGGAAATCAACAGTTCTGGTCATGTTTTATATATGCTAGGTGTAAAATTATATACGATGTTAATAAGCGGGGTAAAAGATGTTAATTTTGTGTAAGCAAAAACCTAATAAGTAATTGATTAGTGGATAACCCTTACTTTTGCCATAAATTAAAACAAATTTTAACTGACTTATGAGCCTTGTAAGTGCCAAAGCTAACATTTTACAAAGCAATAAAGTATTAACATATAACTTTTGACATTTTAATTTGATTGTCATAGAAATCTAAAAATCAAATAAATAGATCTTTAAAAGAGTACATTAATTGTTAATAAATTATTAAAAAAAACTTTTATTACCCTTTTTTAAAGTAGTTTTAAACATAACTAACACACCAATAACAATAGTTTTATTTATATATAAAAAGTAATTGTTATTAATTGAATTGTTGAAATGGATACCTTCGAAGAAATAAATGTGAAAGGTTTTGTGGACGAAGAGATAGACCCGTCCCTTGATCTTTTCGATGAAATTGAAAAGTTAAAAAAGGAAAAAAATGCTGTTATCCTTGCCCATTATTACCAGGAACCCGATATCCAGGATATTGCCGATTATATTGGCGATAGTTTGGGATTATCGCAACAAGCTGCAAAAACGGATGCCGATGTTATTGTTTTTGCCGGGGTTCATTTTATGGCCGAAACAGCAAAGATCCTTTCACCAACAAAAAAAGTTTTACTGCCCGACGTAAAGGCCGGCTGCTCACTTGCCGACAGCTGCCCTCCGCATTTGTTTAAAAAGTTTAAGGAAAAGTATCCTGATCACCTGGTGATTACTTACGTAAACTGCACTGCCGAGTTGAAAGCGATGAGCGATATTGTTTGTACCTCGAGCAACGCGGTGCAAATTGTGGAAAGCCTGCCGAAAGATCAAAAGATCATTTTCGGTCCGGATAAAAACCTGGGGGCTTATGTAGCCAAAAAGACAGGCAGGGATTTAGTTTTATGGAACGGCGCATGTATGGTACATGAGATCTTTTCGAGAGAGAAAATAATCCGTTTGAAAGAAAGGTACCCCGGAGCTAAGCTGCTTGCACATCCTGAATGCGAGGATGTTATATTGCAAATGGCTGATTATATTGGCTCAACAACAGGGATTTTAAAATATGCCTCAAAGAACCCCGGAAGCGAATTTATAGTAGCTACTGAAGCCGGTATTTTACACCAGATGCAGAAGGAAAACCCGGATAAAACATTTATCCCGGCGCCGCCAAACAATAACTGCGCCTGTAACGACTGCCCGCACATGAAACGGAATACCCTGGAAAAATTGTATTTATGCCTTAAAAACGGATATCCGGAAGTTACCGTACCACAGGATATTATTGCAAAAGCTGTAAAACCTATTGAAAGAATGCTGGAAATTTCGGCAAGGTTAGGATTGTAAATATCAACCCTAAAAATAAAAAAAATTTTCCCGCCTTCGGCGGATATTATGATGACAGGTTGCGCTGGGTTTTAATAATAACAACTATAGGTAAAGATACTTATCAACATAGATTACCGTTAACTAACGCATTAAAAAAAGCAGCCAGGTTATTTTCTAGATAACCTGGCTGCTGTAACGGACCTGGTATTACTGTAGTTATTGGGCTTTAGCCAGCCACAGGGAAGCATTTAAATGGAAAGCCGGGTGTGATGTATAGCCTGAGGGCGCATCACCAGACCAGCCGTTAAACAAGCTGTCTCCGGTATCACCAGTACCGTCATCAGCATCAGAACTATCACCGATAAACACAACACGACCTGTGCCGTAGGTAGCCAGTAAAGCCATAACACCGGTTGTACCGCCATTGGTACTGGTGGTGCGCCAAAATAGGCCCTGTACAGTTGAATTTTGAGCAGGGTATAAAGTAGCGGTGGTACCATTATAGAAAGCCAGCTTTGAAGCTGTCCCAGCAGCACCATTTAGTACTTTTTGTGCATTGGCATTAGTTCCGGTATAAACATTGGTGGTAGGCTGGTCGCTGATATCAACATAATCAACATTAAAACCGAATGGCTTATTGTTGTTGATCCCGTTGTTGGTCATCAGATCGTTCCAAACCCTTGGCGAATCATAACCATCGCCGTCACGGTCTGATGGGTTATAACCATTGGCATCGGTACCGGCTGTGGTAGCTGCGGTATGGTCGGCAACCATCATTAAGCCGCCACCGTTAGCAACAAAATTCATAATAGCAGTTTTTTCGGCCGCGGTAAATAAACGATTGGGCTCGATAACTACATATACATCGTAATTACTTAAATCCTGCGGATTGCTTGTATTGCCGTAAGTAATAGCTGTACCAACGGGCAGGCTTTCAACAAGTTCGCCATCTTTAACCAGGGAAACGGCCCATGCAGATGCTGCACCTTTCCAGTAAGTTTCAGGAGTTGACGCAGTAATGCCGGTATATGAAGGGGTTGGGATGCGTTGTGCTTTTGTTTCAACGGTAGTGCCACCGGTGTAAAGGGGAACATTTTCGGTGCCATCGGCATCAATTTGCCAATCAGCACTGCCTGCATTTTCATATTTAGTTGCATCGAAAAGGAATTTTTTGCCGGTGAGCACAGTTCCGCCGCCACCACCACCGCCGGTAGTATTGTCATTTATGGTAATGTCGTCAATATCTACCCTGTTGGTGCCGCCGGTTAGTTTGCGGATCTCCAGGCGGGCGTTGCCTGAAACATTGATGGTAAAGCTTTGCGTTTGCAGGGTTGTGCTGGAAGTTATGCTGCCTCCGGTTTGGGTCCAGCTGCTGCCGCCATTGGTGGAGTACCACAGGCCCCAGGTACTGCTGCCGTCGGTGCCGTAAGTACCGTGCTTAATGGTTACGGTACTGATGCCGGTAGCAACATCAAACAGCATGGTTATTTTTCCGGTATTGCGGATGCGGCCGGCCCACGAACCATTTTTAAGGTCGCCGCTTAAATTGCCTATAAGCGCGTCGTACATGTTCCATGAATTGCCATGCAGGGTAACATTATCACCACTTGAGGAACCTGTGGGCGAAACGTCATAAGCTGTTTTTGGGCTGGTTGCACCTACCTCAAAATCTTCGGAAACCACAACAGCACTAAATGCGGATTTGATGTTTCCCTTTTCAATAGCTGCCTGGCTGGTTCCTGAATAACCGTTGTCTTTTTTACAGCTTGCTAAAAACAATCCGGCAAAAGCCACAGCCAGTACAGGATACTTTAATTTGTTAAAAATTTTCATAGATTTTAATTAATCTGTTGGTTAATAATTATCTAAAAATAAATATTTAAGCAATTAATATTGTTTATTAATTATTATATTAATATTAAAACAATAAAAATTGCTGATATTTAATTCCTGGTGAGAATAAAAACCAAAAAAAAAGAAATAATCACCTTTTAAAGCTGGTGAAAACCCGCGGCAATCGACAAAATATATGCTACCAAATACTACTGTATTCACCGCCATATTTACCACGTCCACCGATGCGTTTATTCAATTAGCCAACTTTGTGTAGGCAAAATTTTAATTCTACCTTAGTTTTATATCACATTTAAAAACGAGCACCTAAAAATTACGACGATGGACATGTATCAAAACCCCCATTTGGCATTCCCGGGAATAACTCCCGAAGAAATGGGTTTCTTACAACAAGGCACTGCAGACCTTAACGAAGAGCAGAAAAAGTATTTTTATATGATTTACACCAGCAAAAGGAAAAATCCGCAGGATTTGCTGCTATTTACACTTTTGGGGTTTGTAGTAGTTGCCGGAGTGCAGCGGTTTGTTGTGGGGCAGATAGGCATGGGCCTTTTATACCTGTTTACCGGTGGCTTTTGTTTGATAGGCACCATAGTTGACCTGATTAACAACAAAACGCTGGCAAATGATTTTAACAGGAAAATGGCTTATGAAAGCTACCAGATGGCGAAAATGAGGAGTTAGCAATAAAAAAGGACGGTTTTATTAAAGATTAAAACGGCCGTAAGCATTGGCGGGGAGTTTAGCTTCCCGGGAAAGCCAAAGAAAATATTACCTGCCGTTTTGATCTTTTTTTGTGCGTTCGTCAGTTCAATTCGTGAAATTCGAATCAATTGATGAAATTAGTACCAAATATGAAATTATCCCAGCTTAGCACTTACCTCGAAAGCCTGGCCCCACTGGCCTACCAGGAGGAGTATGATAATTCAGGCCTGATAGTTGGCAACCCGGATGCGGACATCTACCAGGCGCTGATCTCGTTAGATTGTACGGAGGCAATAGTTGACGAAGCCATTGCTACCAATTGCCAGCTGATCGTGTCGCACCACCCTATCGTTTTCCGCGGACTGAAAAAATTTAACGGGAAAACCTATGTAGAGCGTGTGGTTGAAAAAGCCATCCGTAACAATATTGCCATTTATGCTATTCATACCAACCTGGATAACATGATGGAAGGGGTTAACGCCAAGATCTGCCAGACTCTGGGACTAAAAAATTGCCGCATCCTGGCCCCTAAACACAATATAATTAAAAAACTGGTTACCTACGTTCCGCACAGCCATGCAGATGACGTACGCAATGCCCTGTTCAACGCCGGAGCAGGTAACATTGGTAACTATAGCGAAGTAAGCTTTAATGCTGGTGGCGATGGTACCTTTAAAGCCAACGAACACGCAAACCCTTACGTAGGCGAAGCGGGCAAACGCCACCTGGAAAGTGAAGTGCGCATGGAAATGGTGTACCCGGCCATATTGGAAAGCAAGGTCCTGATGGCGCTGGTGCTGGCACATCCTTATGAAGAAGTAGCATACGATCTGTATAATTTAACCAACCAAAGCCAACAGGTTGGGTCTGGAATGATTGGGGATCTGGAAACTGCAGCGGACGAAGAGGCGTTCCTGTACCACATAAAAGAAAAAATGCATTGCCATGTAATAAGGCATACTGCGTACACCGGCAGGCACGTTAAAAAGGTAGCGGTTTGCGGGGGTGCCGGCGGCTTTTTGTTAAAGCATGCCATAGCCGCCGGGGCCGATGTTTTTATAACCGCGGATTACAAATATCACGAGTTTTTTGATGCCGAAGGAAAGCTGCTGATTGCAGACATCGGACATTTTGAAAGTGAGCAATTTACGCAGCAATTATTGTATGAAATTATTACAAAAAAATTTACTAACTTTGCCGTCCGTTTAACAGAAGTAAATACAAACCCCGTCAAATATTTTATTTAATGGAACAAACCGTAGAACAAAAGCTTAAAGCTTTATACGAACTACAAACCATCCACACCAAAATTGATAAAATTCGCCAGGTAAGAGGTGAATTACCTATGGAGGTTGCTGACCTTGAAGATGATGTTGCTGGTCTTGAAACCCGTATACAAAAGATAAAAGCTGAGCTGGATGATTTGGAAGATGATATAGTTACCCGCAAAAACCTGATAAAGGAAGCACAGGCTAATATCAAAAAATACGAAACCCAGCTTAACGAGGTTAAAAACAACCGCGAGTATGAGGCAATTTCGAAAGAAATTGAGATCCAGGGTTTAGACATACAGGTAAGTGAAAAAAAGATAAGGGAATATGGGTTTGAAATAGCCTCAAAAACCGCTATCTACGAAAAAGCACTTTCTGACCTTGAGGCACGCAAGAGCGATCTTGAAGCCAAAAAGGATGAGTTAGGCACCATTACTGCAGAAACGCAGAAAGAGGAAAATGAGCTTACTGCTCTTGCTGATAAAGCTACTGTAAACATTGAAGAGCGTTTATTAATTGCTTACAACCGCCTGCGCCAGAATGCAAAGAATGGCCTTGCAGTGGTAACCATTCAGCGCGACTCATGCTCAGGATGCTTTAACCAGATTCCGCCTCAGCGCCAAAGCGATATCCGCCAGCGTAAAAAGATCATCGTTTGCGAACATTGCGGACGGATCCTGGTTGATGAGCAAATGGCTTTAGAAGCTGAAACAGTATAATACCTTACTCCTAAAGGGAGGTTGAAATAAAATTTTAAAAGGCACTCAGGTATGGGTGCCTTTTTTGTTGTGATATATTTTGCTAAAATTAGCATGATGAAAGGGAAACTGCTTTATATTATACTCATTAGCATAGCTATTATCTCCGGGCTGCTATCCCGGGAGTTTAAAGTAGTTCCTGTGTTTATCGGAGACATATTGTGGGCCACTATGGTTTATTTTATCCTGCGGATGCTGTTTACCCATAAAACATTAAACTTCGCTATTGTTGTAAGCCTGCTGTTTTGCTTCGCGATAGAGTTTAGCCAGTTGTATAAGGCCCCCTGGATAGATAATTTGCGCCACACCCTTTTTGGTCGGCTGGTTTTGGGAGAAACTTTTTTGTGGAGCGATTTACTTTGCTACGCATCGGGGATTGCTCTTGGCATTTTAGTTGATCTTTTATTTGTGAAACCCTTTGCAAAGCGACATGATGCAGGGAGCTACTAAAACGCGGTGAAAAATGGAAGGGTTAAATCACGGATTTTTTTCCTAATTTCCCCGTGTATGATATTTTAGGTTTTTTGCGTTAAATAGCCTTGCAGATAGCATAGAAATATGAACACTACCGATAATTATGAGCTTTTAATTGAAAAGATCAACATCTTTATCAGGAAGTACTATTTCAATAATTTACTACGGGGGATCATTTTTTTGGGTGCGGGTTTGTTCTCGGCCTACGTAGTGATTACCCTTAGCGAATATTTTGGCAACTTTAATATTCTTTTTCGCACACTGCTTTTTTACCTTTTTATAGTGCTTAATGTTGGGCTTATCGCCTGGCTGATTGTGCCGTCGCTGCTGGCCTGGCTAAAGGTAGGTAAATCATTAACGCATGACGAAGCCGCCGCAATCATCGGCAAGCATTTTAACGATGTGCACGACAAGTTGCTGAATACCCTGCAGTTAAAAAAGCAAGCCGGCGAAGATGTGCAACACCGCGCGCTTATTGAAGCGAGCATCAATCAAAAGATAGAAACCCTAAAACCCGTTAGCTTTCCGTCGGCAATAAACCTGAAGGAGAACAGCAAATACCTTAAATGGGTGCTTTTTCCCGCAGGGTTAATCTGCGTCATCGCTTTTGCAGCACCATCTGTATTAACGGAAAGCACCAAAAGACTCATCCGGCATAACGAATATTTTGTGCCCGTGGCCCCGTTTAACTTTGTGCTGCAAAACAAAAGCCTTTCGGTGGTACAGGGTGAGGATTTACAGCTTGACCTTAAACTGGATGGCGATAAGCTGCCCGCTGATGTGTACGTGGAAACCGCCGGAACTTCCTTTAAGCTGGATAAGGAAAACATCAGCAAATTTCATTACCTGTTTACCAATTTACAGCAAAATACCAGCTTCAGGCTCACGGCAAACGGCTTTACCTCGGCACCATACGAAATAAAAGTAAACCTGCGTCCGGCACTGCTGCATTTTGACGTGGCATTGAATTACCCGGCCTATCTGCATAAAAAAAATGAAACGTTAAAAAATGCGGGCGACCTTACCATACCGGCAGGCACCATAGTTACCTGGACACTGCATACCCAAAATGCTTCGGCACTGGTATTTAACATGAATGGAGCAGGCGGCAGGCTAACACCCGCCAATCCCGATGTTTTTGAGTATAGGGAGCGGATTGTAAAAAACAGCAGCTATAAAATAATACCCGTCAATAAAGAAGTTAACCGCATCGATTCTGCAAGTTACCGCGTTAATATAATTGCTGATGAAATGCCTTCCATACTGGTGGAGGAGAAGCAGGACTCGGTGAGCACGAAAACGCTTTATTTTAACGGGCGCATCCAGGATGATCATGGCTTTTCAGAACTTACTTTTCATTATTCGGTGGGGGCACCCGGGGATAAGGCGGGGTTAAAAAGTTACACCAAACAGGTTAAGGCAGATCTTGGCGCATCACAGGCAGACTTTTTTTATTACTGGAACCTAAAAGATCCCGGCATAAAACCCGGCGACCAGGTGACTTATTACTTTGAAGTTGCAGATAACGACGCAGTAACCGGGCCAAAGAAAGTGCGGTCGGCAGAGCGGACGCTGAATGTGCCTGATGCAAAGGAACTGAACGAGCAGCTGAATGCCGGGACACAGGTGGTTAAACAAAAAATGGAATCGGCTATTAAGCTGGCCGGGCAAATTGAAAAGGATGCGCAGAAACTCAACCAGCTGCTGCTAAATAGAAACACGCTTTCGTTTGATGAGAAAAAACAGATCCAGGACCTGCTGCAAAAACGGAAGGACCTGGAAGACCTGGTGAAGGAAGTGCAGGCCGATAATAAAAAGAACTTGTATAACCGGCAGGAAAACCAGAAGCAGGACAAAGACCTTGCTGACAAGCAAAAGCAGATGGAGCAGCTGCTGAACAGCGTGCTTGACCCTAAAATGCAGGAGATGCTGCAGCGCCTGCAGGAAATGATGGAGCAGGAACAAAAGGAAGGTGCCCGCGACGAGCTGCAAAAGATGCAGGGCGACAACAAATCGCTGAAGAGAGAACTGGACAGGATGCTGGAGCTATATAAAAAATTGGAATTTGAACAAAAACTGAATCAGCAGGTTGATGAGTTGAATAAATTATCGGGAGAACAGGACAAACTGTCGGAACAGGCAAAACAACCTAATGCAGATCAGGAGGGATTACAGAAAGAGCAACAAAAATTGAATAACAATTTTCAGGACATTAAAAAAGCATTAGGCGACCTGAAAAAAACCAATGAGCAGGCGGAGCACAAGCAACCGTTTGACGACCCGCAGAAGGAAGAGCAAAGCATTGAGCAGCAAATGGAGAAAAGCAGCGATGCGCTTAAAAAGAACGATTCGAAAAAGGCAGCACAATCACAAAAACAGGCGGCAAAAGAAATGAAGCAGCTGGCAGATAAGATGCAGCAGAAAGAATCGGAGGGAGAAGAAAGTGAAAATGCAATTAATGCGCAACAATTACGCGAATTATTAAAAAATCTCGTTAATAGTTCATTCGCGCAGGAAAAAGTGATGCAGACGTTAAAGAACACCAATCCATCTGATCCTAATTATATCCAACTGGCGCAAAGTCAGAAAAGTATAAAGGATAACCTGAAAACGGCCGAAGACAGCTTGTATGCACTGAGCAGGAAGGTGCCGCAGATTCAGAGCACAGTGAACACAGAGGTGGAGAGCATTAATACCCATATTGATGGCGCGCTCGAAAACCTGGGCGACCGGCGCACTCCCGAAGCCCTGCGCAACCAGCAATATGCCATGACCAGCATGAATAACCTGGCGCTTTTATTAAGCGAGGCGCTTGACCAGCTGCAGAACATGAAGAAAAAAGGCGGCAGCGGTAAAGGCAAGGGAAAAAAGCAATCGGTATCGCAACTGGCTAAGATGCAGCAGCAGCTGAACCAAAACATGCAAAAAGCCCGGGAGCAGATGCAGCAGCAGGGGAACCAGGGAAAAAGTTCAGGGGGCAGCAATGGGAAAATAAGCGAACAATTAGCTAAATTAGCGCGTCAGCAACAGGAGATAAGAGAGGCGTTACAGCAGATAAACCGCGAGGATAATAAGGGCGGCACGGGCGGTTTGGGAAATTTGGATAAAATTTCGAAAGAAATGGAACAAACGGAGCGCGATCTCGTAAACAGGAGAATTACGGAGGATGCCATTAAAAGGCAGCAGCAAATTCAAACCAGGTTACTGGAGGCTGAAAAGGCTGAACAGGAGCGGGAACAGGATCAGCAACGCGAAAGCAAAGCGGGTAAAGATGTTCCTCCGGGATATATAAAAGCATTGCAGGAATACCAGCAAACCAAAGAAAAACAAATAGAACAGGTACGGACCGTTCCGCCTGAACTTAATTTTTATTATAAATTAAAAATAAAATCATACTTTGATCTACTCAACGCTAAATGACATGGACCAATCAAATGTTCAAGCAAACGAACTGTACACTTTACAGCTTCCTTCAAAAATGGAAAGCATAACGCTGCTGGAAAATTTGATAGAAGAAATTGCCGATAAACACAAAATAAGTGAAGATACCTTTGCTAACATGATGACATGTCTTAGCGAGGCGGCCAACAATGCGATTGTGCACGGCAATAAGCTTGATGAAAGTAAAAAAGTAATTGTGAATGCCGACGTAGAAGGCAAACGCATTATCTGGACGGTTACTGACCAGGGACAGGGCTTTAATTACAGCCAGCTGCCTGACCCTACTGCTCCCGAAAACTTGGAGAGCCTTACCGGGCGCGGCGTGTTTATTATTAAACACCTGGCAGACCAATGCATATTTAACACCAGCGGTAACGAGGTTGAACTTCACTTTAAGATATAATGCCGGCAATACAGTTTTTTGAAGAAGACATCACTTATAAATTAAAAAACAAAACAGCCGTGCGCGGCTGGATTACCGAAACCATTCACGCCGAAGGATACAAATTAAAGGAACTTACCTACGTGTTTTGTTCAGACAGTTACCTGCTGCAGATTAACCAGCAGTATCTTGACCATGACACTTACACCGATATTATAACTTTTGATAACTCGGAGATCGCCGGCACCATAGTTGGCGATATTTTTATTTCTATTGACCGCATCCGCGAAAACGCAGTAAAATACAGCCATTCCGAAGCCGACGAGCTGCACCGCGTTATTATACACGGCGCCCTGCACCTGCTGGGTTATACCGACAAATCCATCCCCGAAAAGAAAAAAATGACATTA
Source organism: Mucilaginibacter xinganensis (assembly GCF_002257585.1). Classification (NCBI taxonomy): domain Bacteria; kingdom Pseudomonadati; phylum Bacteroidota; class Sphingobacteriia; order Sphingobacteriales; family Sphingobacteriaceae; genus Mucilaginibacter; species Mucilaginibacter xinganensis. The sequence goes on from NZ_CP022743.1 coordinate 393,165, forward strand.
AAAGAGGATTTCTATTTGAATAAGCGCAGCTTTATTAGCTAAATTTACTTTTTGTGATTTGGTGCGGAGGCTTAAGCAAGCAAGATGTTTTGCTACCGTTAATAGGTGTCCCGCCATTCAGAAATACAAAAGAGCCTTTAAGGCAACTCACCAATAGAAATAACAGTATATTAAAATACACTAAAACCAATTTTTTAATACCATGAAAATACTTGCTCTAATTTTAGCCCTAACATTTTTGCCGGCTGCAAAATCAGTTTATGATTTTAAACTGAAAACTATTGATGGCGAGGCTTTTTCCCTGGCCAAATACAAAGGTAAAAAGGTGCTGGTAGTTAATACCGCTTCAAAATGCGGCTTTACCCCACAGTACAAAGAATTACAGAAACTGGCCGATCAGTACAAAGATAAGCTGGTTGTGGTAGGTTTTCCGGCCAATAACTTTGGCCAGCAGGAGCCCGGTGCAAATACTGAGATCAAATCATTCTGCGAAAAAAACTACGGAGTTACCTTCCCGCTTAGCGAAAAAGTTAGCGTAAAAGGCGATGACATCGACCCTTTGTTTAAATACTTAACAGAGGCGCCAAACCCCGATTTTACAGGCGAGATCAAATGGAACTTCGAGAAATTCCTGATCGACGAAAATGGTAAACTGATCCACCGCTTCCGCTCGGCAACTACACCATTATCTGCTGATATTACAAAATACCTGTAAGCAATAGCGTTTAAGAATTTTTTGAAAGCTCCCGGTAACCCCGGGGGCTTTTTTATGCAATACCGAACCGGTTAATATTTTCAGGAATATTTTGAAATAGATTGGTTTTTAGTAACTTTAGTTATTGATACCAAACCTTTTACAAAATTAGTACCTGATGCCTACACAAATTATTACCACCGACGGCACAACCAACCCGGTTATGCTCTCTGTACAGGAAGTACAGGGCCACCGTATAAATACGGTAATTATGGTAAACCACTTAGTGGTGGCTACCATCGACAATAATTTTGCCAGCCACATTGTTGGAACCAACAACGGCCTTAAGGGCAATACGGTAACAGTTACTACCACTTCGTTAAAAGTAACACCTTCAAATAATACGGAAGTAGATTTTACATTAGATGGCGCAGGGCCACAGCAAATTGACGCCGACAAGTTGCAATTTCCACCGGGTATTAGCGCGGTGCCGCATTTTATGACCTATTTTATGGTTTAAACCTACCGCAATGAAAATTAAAACTTTATTTTTCTGCATCCTGCTGATTGCAGGGAGCAGTCGGCTATTTGCTCAACAAAAAGATACCGTGGTAAATTTCGATCAGCTTCGGGCGCCATCATCACCGGCGTTTAATTTGCTTGGGATTTCGCCTAATGACATTGAACGCCCCAAAAACCCTACAGATTTTGCCTTTTCGGTAGGTAACGCCAGTAATGGCCTTTCAACAGTTCCTAAAAGCTATGCACTGGAAATGTCACCCTTTTGGGTTTTTGGCGGCAAAAGCACGTTTGAGCAGTTTATTGACAACAAGAACATCGGCAATAACATTAAGCAAACATTGGTTTTTTCGCTGGGATCAACCACCGCAAGGTCAGTGAAGGATTCTGCTGAATTCAGGCAGATTGGTATTTCTGTTAAGTTTTCCATCCTGCGGGGAAAAGTTGGTTACGAGTTTACCAAATGGGATAAAGAGGCCAGTAAATACCTGGCGGAGTACGGTACGTTTTACGGACACATCAGGGATAGCCTCACTGCGGCTAACCAGGCGGCTATTGACCCCTTATTAAAGCTATACGTGCAATATAAAACTACCGACCCGGATAAGGCTGCGGCGATATTAAAAGCGGTGCAGGCCATGAATGATGCGCTGGATGTAAAGGTAAGAGTGTTGGCACAGGATACTACCACTTCAAAAAACAAGGTATGGCTGGCTAAACTGGCCCAGCTTTCTTCACAAACCGCTTTCAGGCGGTACGGGTTTACCATGGACTGGGCGGCGGGTACGGTTATAGATTTCCCCGACAGCTCGTTTAACCGCAGCTACCTCTCGAAATTTGCTACCTGGCTTACCTTTGGGTACGAATGGCAAAACGGCAACAACGCCATGTTTTTGGTACGTTATGCCGCTAACTTTAACCGCTTTTACCGTAACGACCTGAACCTGGTGGTAAAGGACATTGACATTGGCGACCTTGACCTGGGTCTGCGCGTGTATAAAGACTTTACGGACAAGCTAACCCTGTCTGCCGAATACATTACCCGGCTGCCTTTTTACAGTGACGCTACCCTGAAAAGCAATATGATAGCAACCCCGTCACGCACAGATAAGTACGATTTCTCACTGAACTACAAGCTGGCCAAAAACCAGAACATATCATTTACCTATGGCAAAAACTTTGATAACGTGGTAACCAAATCAGGTAATTTAATTGCAGCGGTAAACTATATGATTGGCCTCGGCTCGGCGCGCGGGCTGAGCAGGTAAAGGGCCTCTTTTGTCTTCCTTCGGCATCCGGCAAAGCGTTCCACTTTGCACAACGGAACGGGTGGAACAAAGTGAAACACGTTGATTATTAACTATTTAACAATTTTGCATAATTGAATGGCCTGATAATCAGCGTGTTTCACTAATTATTATTTAATAAATCTTGCGAAAACCGGGATTAAGCGCTCCTCATGCCCGTAAAGCGTTCCATTTTACACGCGGAACACCCGGAATGCTGTAAAAAATCATGATAATCAGCATATTAACTATTTATGCAGGATTAAAATTGCGTAAATAGTTGTTAATCAGTATGTTTCACCAATATCCGGTAATGCGCCATTGTTGGTGTTCGGAAGAATCAAAATATGATAAATTAACCCTTTGTCATCCTGAGTTATAAAATTTCGCGAAATTATGAAGGGTAAATTACAAGAGGGGCCCTGTCATGGTGAGCTTGTCGAACCACTACGCGGGCAAAGGCCGCTGCACCATGCTTAGCACACGGACAGGCCACTGTGCACGTCGCCCTTCGACAGGCTCAGGGTGACACCCCCGCTCCCGCAAGGGTCCACCCTTGTGGTCCGCGTTTAGGTAGCCACCATGCAATGTTGGATAAAGCTTAAGCAGAAACACATTATTATCTCTTCACACAAACCAGCTATTTGTTACTGAAGGAATCAGGTCAGGCGGCCAGCTGGTATGCTACCTTTTGCAGCAGGCTCTTAATGTCAAAGGGTTTGATCAGTAAGTCGTCGGGAGCCCCCTGTTTGTGCAGACCGGCGTTAGCGGCTTCATCGCCTGAGCACATAATAACGGGCAGCATGGCGGTGGTTTTGTTCAGTTTAATAAGCTGGCAGATCTCGGGGCCGGTTATGTCGGGCAACCGCGCATCCAGGATAATCAAATCGGGGTGTTCCGCTTTAATCTGCTCAAATATTTCGCTGCCGCTGCATGCTGCAAACACCTCGTAGCCGCTATTGATAAGGATATAGGTCATCACCTCTATCATTAACATATTATTATCAACTATTAAGATCTTCTTTGCCATAACCATGCTGCGTTACTATGCAGTTATTAGCAATTATGCAAAGGGTATGCCATATATGCCTCTTTGTGTTTTTAAGTGCCTGTTTTTAAGGATTTAACAAAACAATGACGTATTTTACAGTCAAATATTAAATTGCTTTTTATAGCGCAATTGATTGCTTTTATTACATTTGAAAGGCAAAAGAAAACAACTCAGGAATAAAATGGATAATATTAATATCAAGATACTGGCAAAGGAGCTTAACATATCAACCTCTACTATTTCCAGGGCATTTAACGGCAATTCTGATATTAATAAGGACACAAAGGAGAAGATCCTGGCGTATGCCCGCGAGCATAACTTTTTGCCCAACCATTACGCCAGTAACCTGCGCGATAAAAAGAGCCGCACACTGGCCGTGATTATCCCCGAAATTACCAACGAATTTTTTTCGCAGGCCATTAACGGCATTGAGGAAGTGGCCCGTAAAAAGGGTTTCTACATCCTGCTGTACCGCACGGACGATGTTTTTGAAAAAGAGGTGTCTTTTGTAAGCTACCTGAACAACGGCAAGGTGGATGGCATTATCATGTCGGTTTCCGGCGAGGCTAACGACCACAACTACCTGCGCAAGCTGGAACAAAAGAATATCCCCGTAGTGTTTTTTGACCGTGTTTATGAAGATATTGATGCCGCCAAAGTTACCACCAATGACTATGACAGCAGCTTTGCCGCTACCGAACACCTGATTGAAACGGGCTGCAAAAAGATAGCCTACCTGGTGGTAAACAAAAGCATCTCTATTGGTAAGGTGCGGATGCAGGGGTATGTTGATGCGCTGCAAAAGCACAACATCTCATTTGTGGATGAGCTGGTGATTGATTGCAGTAACGATGAAAAGGAAAACTTTGTGATTATTAAGAAGGTGCTGGAAGACATCAAGCCCGACGGGATCTTCAGTTCGGTGGAGCGTTTGGCCTTTGCTACCTACTATGTGTGTAACGATATAAACCTCAACATCCCCCGCGACCTGAAAGTGATCAGTTTCTCCAGCCTGGGGATTGCCCCGCTGCTTTGTCCGCCACTTTCAACCATTACCCAGCCGGCCTACGAAATGGGCATTAAAGCCGCTACCCTGCTGTTTGATGAATTGGAAAGCAAGGGTCAGCCTATTACCAAAAAGGTGCATGTGCTTAAATCAAAGCTGTTTATCCGGAAATCGTCTTCGGGGGTGTAGCTAATAAGGGCGCTAGTCTTTCACCAGCGCCTTCAGGGCTTTCTCTGCCTCTTTTTCTTCGTTCCGGAGCCGTTTCTTTTCCTGGCGGATCTCTTTCCGGGTTTTCCCGGCGGTATCTATCAGGTCTTCCTTCCGTTTTTCTTCTTCTTTCAGCTTTTCAATGTCCGCTTTCAGCTTTGCCTTTGCATCCTGCTGCTTTGCTTCTTCTTTTTTGGTGGTGGTATCCTTTTTGCCAAACAGGCGCTGTAAAAACGAGGGTTTCTTTACCTCGGGCTCCACCAGTACAACCGGTGCTGCTTCGTCATCGTCGTTTTGCTTCATCAGGCTGTCGGCTACTGTGGTGCTAACGGGTGCAACTTCGCGGCGCAGGCTTTCTTTAAGCCTCACGTCGTAAAAGCCGTAATTGCTGCTGTCGCGCTGCAGTTTGCCATGTCCTGCCATCAGGTTGCCTATCAGGTTAAAGTAGCCTGCCAGGCCGGGCCTGAGCGAGCCATCGGGCATAAAGGAATACAAGCCTGTTTTAGGGTGCGGAACAATGCTGGCTAAATAAATGCTCTCTCCTACGGTTAACTCCGATGGTGATTTTCCAAAGTAATACCTGGATGCCTCGCCAATGCCATAAACATTGCGGCCCCATTCAATAATATTAAAATAAACCTCCAGCATGCGGTTTTTGCTCATGATGCGGTTGTTCTCAATCATCCATACAATCAGGATCTCTTCAATTTTGCGGGCAAGGGTTTTTTCGCGGCTTAAAAAAGTGTTCTTCACCAGCTGCATGGATATGGTGCTGCCGCCGCGTTTAAACTTCTTATCCTTAAAGTCTGTCGCCAGTGATTTACGGATCGATTCTTCCACAAAACCATGGTTAGTATAAAAGGACGGGTCCTCGGCGGTCATAACCGCGTTGCGCAGGTTGGGCGAGATCTGGTCGAGCGGGGTATAGTACGAATTTTCGGGCCCGATAATGTGCGGCCCCATCGGCTTGCCTTTTTCGTAGGGGGTGTAAACAAACACCTTGTTTAGCCGGCTTAAGTCGGTCTTACCGTATTTTACAATGTTAAAGGCCTGCTTATCCAGCCGCGAATCAAACTGCACATCATCAGGATGGGCGGTATTTAAAAAGATATTCAGGTTGTAATTCAGCTTGCCCGTTACCTGGATACCCTCCAGCGACTCAAACATCCCGGTAGGGAACGAATCAAAAATGTCCTGCGCATTTTGCCAGCCGGTATTCAGTTTCAGCTCATAAATTTTTACCGGGTTAAGGGTGTATTTAAGGTAAGGATGCGCTGTGATCTTTTTGAGGTGGATGGTTGACGAGCTATCCAGCGACAGATAGTTTTGGCCCACAAACAGGTTGGCATCAATGCCGCCGTCGGGGATCACAATGTCATTGCTTGACAGGCCGGGATGGTTAATAAGCAGGTTTCGCACCCCCCAATAGCCAAAAATACGGGTTTCGCCGCTGCTGTGCTCCACTTTGCTAAGGCGTACGCTGGCGGTATCAAAGCTCGCTTTAAGGTGGTATCGTTTTTCAACAAAGGGGATCTCCACCTTTTTGCCATCGGCATAAAGTTTTATATCAATGTCTTTATCAGAGGGGTGCATCCGGCCGTCAAAGTGCCATAACGCCAACCCGTTGTTGATATTGATGGTTGAGGTAAGGTGCCCGTCTTTTATAAGCGCGGTTTGTGCCAGCGCGGTAAAGCTGTTGCTGTCGCTTTTAAACGATACCAAAAAGTTGTTCACCTTAAGGTTGTCGGGGATCTTGTACAGCACCTGGTTAATCAGGTTGCTTGACAGTTCTGCAAGGTCAACCCGGGTCTTTATAGTGCTATCGCGCTTCTTCTTAAAAAGGAAGTCGAAATTGCGCACATGCTTAATATCGGTAAGGTTTAAATGCGCCTGTTCCATTTCCACATCAGCCAGCTTAACGTTGCCGAAAATGAGCGGGAACAGTTTAACACTTACCTGGAACTGTTTGATGCTTAACAGGCTGTCGCGATGCTCGGGCACAACGGTAATATCGCTGAATGCCACGGTGCTAAGTCCGGTAAAGTGTGCCGAGCCTATCTGCAGGTCTAAATTGTACTTACTGCGGGCTTTATCTTTTGCTTTGGCTATAGCCTTTTGCAGCAGTACTTCGCGCTTGGAGTAGGCAACGTAGCCACCTATGCCCAGCAATACAAAAAGTGAAGCAAGCACAATGGCGGCAATGCGGATATATTTTGGATTAATATGTATTTTTTTAAGATCAGGTAGCTGCATCTGCACAAAATATTTATTCAAAACTAAACTAAATATTATGCGATACAAACGCCGGGAATGCCAAAATGTTTCCGAAAGCCCGATTGATAACTAAATGGTTACAGGCATCAGGCCTGCTCAATTACCCGGCTGCTCATAATTTCCGCGTAAACGCCATCCCAAAGGCCGATCCGTTTTTGCAGTGCGATGACAGCCGCCGAGGTGATCTCAGCCCATTTACCGGTATCATCTCCGCACAGTTCGGCGGTCATTTCCAGCGCGAGGTTGCTGTGGTGGTCGCCGTCCACTTCAATATGGCGGTCCAAATAATATTTAAACTGCGATACTTGTCCCGGGAATTTACTGTTCAGGTCGTTAACAATAGAAAGGAACATATTGGGGATCAGATCCTCTCTTCCGAAAGTAAAAACGGCAGCCTGCAGGTATGCTTTGCCGCTGTTTATTACATCAAAAGTATGCTCAACAAAGCTGTGCACGGTTGCCGGGGCACCAATTACATCAAAGGCTGCAGTTACGCTGCCTGTATTTTTAACGGCCTGCATAAAATTAAGAAAGCCGGCAGGTTCAGCACCGCACTGCTGCATGGCATCAAGATACATCTCAAAATGGCTTTTGCGGATGCCCTCACCATCAACGTCTGATTCTTCGCCTGTAACAATCTCGTTGATCAGGTACCGGGTGTTTGCCGAACCAGCCGGGAACCAGGGCACCGTGGTGCAGGTTAGGTTTTGCTGCAACGCTTTCAGCAGCGACATAAAATCCCAAACAGCATAAATGTGGTGGTTCATAAAAACCCCCAGGTCGTCAATGCTGGTTATTAAGCCGTAAACTTTATGGTTAATAATCTGCTGCCGTAGCGGCTCAATGGCCAGTTGTAGTTTTTGTATGTGCGCGTTCATCTGCTCTGCGGTATGCTTTGAAGCTGCAAAGGTATTAGTTTGTTTATTTTCAATTGACGGTATCGTACAACCGGCGAGTTGTTTTTGTTAATCTTAGTGTAAAAAAGTTAAATTCTGTCAAACCTGCGTTACAGCAATCCAACAATAAAACATTAAAACTATATTTGGGCGTAACAACTGATCTTAACAAATGAAGAAAATACTGACCGCTTTTTTAAGCTGTGCAGCCGTCATTGCTGCGGCTCAACCCAAACCATCCGGCAACTTGGTGCAATACGTAAAGCCAATAATTGGCACGCAGCGTATGGGCCACGTATTTCCGGGTGCCACCGTGCCTTTCGGCATGGTGCAGCTGAGCCCCGAAACCGATACCCCGAGTTATGAGCTTAACGGCAAATATAACCCCGATGTTTATAAATATTGTGCCGGTTACCAGTACGATGATAAAACCATTGTAGGCTTTAGCCATACCCACTTTAGCGGCACCGGCCACAGCGATTTGGGCGACTTTTTAATTATGCCTACAGTTGGCCCGGTTCAGCTTAACCCCGGCACCGCCGATAAACCGGGCAGTGGCTACCGCTCGGCTTTTTCACATGCCAATGAGGTAAGCGCAGCCAACTACTATAAAGTAAAGCTGGATGCCAGCAACATTATTGCCGAAATGACCACCAGCACCCGTGTTGGCTTCCATCAATATACTTTCCCTAAATCGGATAACGCACATATTATCCTCGACTTGATGGCCGGGATCTATAACTATCCTGATAAAAACGTGTGGACCTACCTGCGCATGGTGGATGACAGTACCGTTGTGGGCTACCGCTCAACCAATGGCTGGGCGCGCACCCGCACACTGTATTTCGCCATGACTTTTAATAAGCCTTTTATCCAGATGGGTTATAAGAAGTTTGATAAACGCGAAGTTTACGGGGGCTTTTGGGGCAAATTTGCCAGGGTAAAGAACTTTCCTGAACTTGCCGGGCGCCAGTTAAAAACGTTCTTCGATTTTAAAACGGAGGAAGGCGAAAAGATCAAGATCAAATTTGCACTGTCGCCGGTTAGTATTGACGGCGCGCTGAACAATATGAAGGCCGAGATTCCGGGCTGGGACTTTGACAAAGTGAAGAACGATGGACAGGCGCAGTGGGAAGCTGAGTTGCATAAAATTGTAATAGAGGGCAGCAAAGATGAAAAGGAAGATTTTTATACCTCGATGTACCACGCTATGATCAACCCTACTATTTATATGGATGTGGATGGCCAGTATAAAGGGCTTGACCAGAACATTCATAAAGCAGAAGGATTTACCAACTATACTACATTTAGCTTGTGGGATACCCACCGCGCCCTGCACCCACTGTTTAATATCATTGACCCGAAAAGAAACTCGGATATGGTACAAAGCATGATGGCCCATTTTGACCAGAGCCCGGAGCACATGCTGCCAATCTGGAGCAACTCGGCCAACGAAAACTGGTGTATGAGCGGTTATCACAGCGTATCTGTTATTGCTGATGCCGTGGTTAAAGGCAATGCGCCCTTTGATGCCAACAAAGCGCTGGATGCCTGTGTGGCCACCGCCCGGCACCGTGATTACGAGGGCATAGGTTACTATATGGACCTGGGCTACATTCCGGATGAAAAGAACGGCAACTCGGTATCATCAACCCAGGAATATGCTTATGACGATTTTTGCATTGCGCAGATGGCTAAAAAGCTGAACCGCATGGATGTTTACGAGGAATTTAACAAACGCGCGCAAAACTGGAAAAATGTATATGACCCTAAAACCGGGTTTATGCACCCTAAAATGGCCGACGGTACTTTCCGCAAAAACTTTGATCCGTTTACAACTATTAACCAGGGCTTTATTGAAGGTAATGCATGGAACTATACCCTGTACGTACCCCATGACCCGGCAGGACTAATTAAGATGATGGGCGGCAACAAACGTTTTATAACCTATGTCGATAGCCTTTTCAGCTATAACCTGCCCGATAAATATTTTGCCGAAACTGAGGATATTACAAAGGATGGCATCATCGGCAACTATGTTCATGGCAATGAGCCATCACACCATGTTGCTTATTTGTATGACTGGACCGATAAGCCATGGAAGGCTCAGGAGAAGATCAGGATGATCTTGCCCCGTATGTATAAGCCAACGCCTGATGGATTAGGGGGTAACGATGACACCGGGCAAATGAGTGCCTGGTACATTTTCAGTTCGCTTGGCTTTTACCCGGTTGCTCCCGCTACCGATCAATATGCTATAGGCAGCCCGGCTGTTCAGCATGCTGTGGTACAGGTTGGCGATGGAAAAACCTTTACCATAAACGTGAAGAACCAAAGCGACAAAAACGTATATATCCAGAAAATAACCCTTAACGGACAGCCGCATCCCGGGATGTTTTTAAGCCATTCAGACATTATGAACGGTGGCGAGATCACATTCGTGATGGGAAGTAAACATAAATAAAAACAGGAGATAGGTGCAGGCCAGGAGAGCATACGCGGTGATAAATCGCCCATTTTTTTCCTGGCCTTTTGTCTCCCGCTTACCAACGGCTACTTTATAACCACAACCGCCGCGCTTCCTGCCGGTACGGTTACCACTATATTTTTCTGATCGGTACGGTATTGCTCGGTAATTGCTGGCTCAAAAGTGCCATCGGCGTTTATAGTGGATCCGGCAAAAGTAATGTTGTTCAATGCGGTAACGGAAGGGGCGCTCAGGCGTACAATTTTTATGGATGATGTGGTATTGCTTAGCTGAACAGTAAACGAAAAATCCTTTTTTATCTCTTTATTTATCAATGTTAACGATGTTGACTTGTCTGGCTTAACGCAGGCATATACATTATAGTTGTCACTTTCATCGCGGTTAATAATCTGAACCGGAATTATCTTTCCGCCAATTGCCCCATATTTAAATGCCAGCATAGCGTAATACACGGGCCGTGCAGTAATAAGGCCGTTATCTATATTAATGGGGGTATAAACAAAGCGGATGCCTCCACCATGAAAATTAACGCCCTGCCCGTTGTTTTGAGCTATGCGCCACATAAAGTCAAGCGCCCAAAGTGCCGATGCAAAAGTGTTGCTGAGGCCCGGCTTTCCCTGTCCCCAAATGCTATTGGCTTCTGATATTCTGAACGGAAGATTATGCGCAGTGGCAATCTTATTCATTCCCTGTAAAAAGACCTCCATGTTTTTATTGGGCCTTAACACATTGTTTATATTTAAGGAAGGATCTGAAGCCGGGCCGTAGTTATAATAATGCGCATCTAGCAGAATAACCTTTTGGGCCTCGTTTTTGGCAAATTCGGCCAGCCATCTCGTGTTAAAAGGGTCAATGTCGGGCCCCGCAAACCGTACACCCGGAACTGTGCTTTTTACTGCGGCATAATACGTATCCCATTCGCGCTGGTAGTCAGCATACTTATAGTTATGCGGTCGGGGCTTCATAAAAAAAACATCAGGCTCATTACCAAACTGTAAGGCATACAGGTTGTTTTGAAGGGCTGTATGCACGTAATCTGCCTCTGCTGCCGCCTTCACGGCATTATTATCAGCCAGGTTAAGGCCAAATAACACGGGCCATTTAATAGCTTTTGCAAATGCCGCCAAACGATCAATATCCGCCTTTGTAAGTTTTCGTTTGAGGGAGTCTGTACCTGCATCATCACCGCCCCATTCAATCTCATCACTGCTGTTTCCCCCAATGCGCAGCACCCCTTTCCCAAGGTTTTTTATAAGCTGGATAAGTACGGCATTGTTTTCATTGAGATAGTCAGGGCTTTCAGTCAAAAGCGCCGTTTCATAACTTAAGCCTTCAAAGATGTGAGGAATAGTATAACCCGGAAGATTTTGACCTAATATTACCGTAACAGGACTTGCCTGCTGGGTTTGTTTCACCGGCAGGGCTGTATCAAAAGCAGCTTTTTTACAAGCACACAAGCTACATATTAATGCAATGGCAGCAAACCAGGGTTTATTCATTTAACCGGTAATAAGGGCTCAATAGTTTCTCTAACCCAAAAAGGGTATCGTGCAAAATAACTTAAAAAAACAGGAATGCCGGTTAAATTTGCGTTACTTTTTGATGCGCCGGATTAGACGGGGCGTAATTGAGGCAATTGCCCCAAAAAACAAATGCCCGTTTTTAACAGGCACGTGCAGAGATCAAATTAACTATTCCTTTTTATTGTATTTGGTGCTTAACCCGCCATATAATGCATTTCGTTCGCGGTAAGCTTGTTCACCATCTCTTTTAAAATGGCGCGGGCGCGGTGCAGGTTGGTGCGTGATAAAAGCTCGGTCATTCCCAGTTTTGTTCCAATTTCCTGGTGCGAGTAGCCTTCTATGGCATACATATTAAACACAGAGCGATAGGTTTGCGGAAGTTTCTGGATCATCTTCATCAAATCCTTTACTTCCAGCCCATGGGCATTATAGCCGCTGCTGAGTCCGCTGTTTTCTTCGGTAAAGTCCTCCACCAAAACCATCGGTTTAAGTTTGCGGTATCGGGATATGGCACAATGAACCATTATCCGGCGGATCCATCCTTCAAGGTTGCCGTCGCCACGGTAGTTGTGGGCATTTTTGAACATCTTTATAAAGCCTTCCTGTAAAATGTCCTGGGCTTCGTCTTTATCGTGGGCATAGCGCATACAAACCGCCAGCATCCTGGGGGCCAGTGTTTTATATAACAGTTCCTGCTGCTTGCGATCGTTCTTTAGGCAGCCTTCCCACATTTCGGCTAATTTTATATCGGCGGTCATCATCTTGTTGTTATTTGGTAACCGTATGCCAATATTGATACCCATTGTATAAATCATTGATATTCAACAACATGAAATTTGAGGCGTCTACGAAACTGTTCGTTTCCGAACGGTCGTTGATACAAAAGCGGACGAGACCCAGTGTATAGTTTTTCCCGGACAAGTCATTATACGTAATTCGTAACACACCGCTACTATTATGCTCACCTGCATACGGCTCTTAAGAAGAGGAACAATAAAAAGCCGGAATAATTAGTTTGTCATTCTGTCTTCAAACTTTTTATAGGGTTTGCCAATGCGGCTTTTATGGACTGGAAGCTTACCGTTATTAATGTGATGAGTATAGCGCCAATAGCTGTAACTATAAATATCCACCATGCTACATCGGTGTGATACTGATAATTGCGCAGCCAGTTATGCATAAAATAATAAGCCACAGGCGAGGCTATAATTATTGAAATAAACACCAGTATGGCAAAGTCTTTCGATAACAATTGCCACAGAGCGAACACGGACGCGCCAAGCACTTTACGTATACCTATTTCCTTAACGCGCTGTTCGGCCATGAATGATGCCATGCCAAACAGCCCGAGACAACTGATAAATATAGCGAGCCCGGCGAAGACGAAGGCAAGCTTACCAATGCGTTCCTCATTATTGAATTCTTTAGCATATTCCTGATCAACGAAGTGATACTCAAATGGCTGTTCAGGATTCTCGGTTTTTAAAACAGAAGCGATGTTGCTAATAGCGTTACTAGTGCTCATTTTCGGACTTATCTTTAGCAGTAAACAGCCTCCCGCCCATTTCGCTAAAAAATAGACCATAGGTTGCACCTGTTCATAAGGCGAACGGTTAATGATGTCTTTAGTTACCCCTATGATCTTAAATTTTTGGCCATAAAACGTTACGTAGTTTTCTGTCGGTTTTTTCATGGTCATAAAATCAGCCGCTGCCTGGTTAATAATCACCGCTGCCGAATCGGAGAGGAATGACGGTGAGAAATCCCTGCCCGCGCTAAACTCCCAGCCAATGGTTTTACCATAATCGTATGAAATGTCCTCCTGGCCGAAATTGACATCAAGATTGGGTTCTTTTCCAGGCCATCCGATGCCGCCGGTAGTACCCGGAACTTTGTTAGGCGGGGCATCTGCTTCGGCCATTTCCGTTATTGTACCGTTGTTTGCAAGGGCCTGTTTTATCGCATCAAAATGTTGGTGGAGTTCAATTGTCCTGACTGGGATTGCTACCAATCTGTCCTGGCTGTAGCCTATAGGACGGTCTTTGGCAAAAATTATCTGCCGGATAACCACAATGGTGCCGATGATCAGTATAATAGAAACGGTAAACTGGAGTACCACCAGTACTTTGCGCGGAACCGAAGCGAGCCGCCCTACCCTAAACGCCCCCTTCAATACCTTTACAGGCTTAAATGACGACAGGTAGAGTGCCGGATAACTGCCGGTTATAATAGCAGTGACCAAACTAAGGCCAATGCCTGCAAGCCAAAATGCGGGGCTATTCCATGGAATGTTCATCTGTTTCCCCGCCAGCTGATTGAATGCAGGGAGACTTAATCTTGCCAGCAATAAGGCGGCTAAAAATGCCAGCAATACGCAAAGTACCGATTCACCATAAAACTGGTATATCAATTGACTGCGGGATGAACCTATTGCCTTGCGGATACCGACCTCGCGTGCGCGTTTCTCCGATCGGGCTGTGCTTAAGTTCATGAAATTAATACAAGCCAGCAGCAGTACAAATATACCTACAATGCCAAAAAGCCTCACATATTGTATTTCGCCGCCGGTGTTTTTTCCGTCCTTAAACTCGCTGTACAAATGCCATTTACTCATTGGCTGCAGGAACAGCGCCGGTTTTGCTGAAGCTGCAACTGGTTTTAAATGCCGGAGCATTTCATCTCTGACCTTTAAAGATACTTTGTCAAGGTCGGCATTGTGAGCCAGTTGAACATATAAATTAACAATGCCTGGGCCCCATGGCTCCCTCATTCCGCTCAAGCCTGCCTCGAAGTGGCCCCATGAACCAATAAAAGCCATGCCGCCAAGCGTGGTGTTTTCGGGCAGATCTGCATAAACGCCGGCTATTTTTAGATTATCTAAACCGTTCCACCTCAAATTTAACTTCAAAACTTTACCCATGGGGTCCTCATTGCCGAAAAAGGCCTTCGCTGTAGCCGCCGATATTAATATCGACGATGGGTCCTTTATAGCATCGCCTCTGCCTTCGAGCATATTTAATGTAAACAGGGCTGGCCCGCCGGCTTCCATGAAGGCACCTTGCTCAGTCAGTTTTTTGTCGCCTAAAGCTAATATATAATCTCTCGGGAGTGTCGACATTGCTACAGACTTAAAATCGCTGCCATAGTTTTTGCGTAGTTCGGCTGCCAAAGGATACGGTACATGGAACGAAGTTTTCACTTCGCCATTAATGGTCACATTTTGCATTACCTGGGCTATACGGTGGTAATTACTGTGATACTTATTAAATGATACTTCATCCAAAATCCACAAACTGATGAGTGTTACCACTGCCATGCCCACTGCAAGGCCACCAATATTAATAAACGACAAAACTTTATTTTTGATAAGGTTGCGCCAGGCAATTTTTAAATAATTTGTCAGCATATAATTGCGGTTTAATTTTCCAGGAGCCCAATTTGGCGGGCTATCTGAACGCAATATTACCGGCAGTATTCGTAACCGGGGTGCCAACTTATCAATTGGTACCTCTTTGTTGAGGCTGTTTTTGTATTCCACCGGGGTTTTGCCGGTCATCTCTTTGAAAACGCGGTTGAAAGTTGTTTTGGAATTAAACCCCGACTCGTAGGCAATTCCCAGCAACGTGAGCCGGTCGTAAGCCGGGTCCTGCATTTTTCCGACAATTGCACGAACCCGAAATTCATTAATAAAATCGCTGAAGTTCTTTTCCATCCCAGTATTAATAATCCGGGACAAATCATGCGGATGGATCTTCAGCTTTACTGCAAGGGAGGTCAATGTCAGTTCGGCATCCTCGTAAAGACGGTTTGCGGCTACGGCTTCCATTAGTCTGCGGCTTTTTTCCTTTGCATCATATCTATCGGTTATCGGCGTGGCCAGTTGTGTGCTGCTATCCAATTTCAGCATTACTTCAGCGGCCATTCCAATCAGTATAAAAGCAACGGTAAAACTAAAGACATCATTAAACAGCCATAACAGGCAAAGCAAAGCCAGCAGGTGCAAGGTATTATCCAACCGGCGGAAAGCGAAGCGCGGCCTGTCCATCAGCACTGGCCGCAGGCGGCTATAAAAACCCTGTATCAGCCGGTGCGACAAGTATAAATAAATGACAACCGAAATTAGCAACAGCCAGCCCGGCATCCAATATGCAACCAGCAAAGGGCAAAAATGCAGCACATCCTTTCGGTTAAACTGTAGGTTTGGTGCCGTCATCCGCCGGACATAAAAATACAACAGCGGCCCCAGCGCCGGTAAAAAAATCGGCGTAAGCCCGCCGGTCTTCAATACCATTATAGTTAAAGCAGCACTTAAAAACAGGTTGGCTGTTTGGCGTTCTCTTTTTGCGAATGCTAAAAGCAACGCAAGCGTAAACCCCGAAAACAGGGTTGCCATGGCGGCCACATGGTAAAGGTTAATATGGAATATATCAGTATTCAAACAGTTCAAATGGCCCAAAGGCTGTTCCAAATTTACAACATATTGATATATACAAAATTATGCGATGATAAATATGTTTTGCTGTATTGGCTGCCAACATAGGACGTTCAGTTTCCATTTTCCGGATTTGTCCGGAAATAGCTGTAGACGTATAAGACCGAAAGCGATTATTCTGATCGTAAACTCTTAATGGGATTTGCTAACGCGGCCTTTAATGCCTGGTAACTTACGGTAATCATTGCTATTGTTACAGCTAAAAAGCCGGCTGCGACAAAGATCCACCAGCTAATACTTGTCCGATATGCAAAGTCCTGAAGCCAAAGGTTCATTCCCCACCAGGCAACCGGAAAAGAAATAAGGGAGGAGATACCGATTAGCTTCAAAAAATCATTTGAAAGCATCATTATTAAATTAGTTATACTGGCACCCAGTACCTTTCGGATCCCAATTTCCTTTATGCGTTGTTCAGCAGCATAGATAACTAAACCAAGCAGGCCAAGACAGGCTATAAGTATGGAGAAAAAAGAAAATGAAATAAAAATTCTTCCAATATTTTGTTCAGACCGATAGAGGTGATTAAATTCTTCATCCATGAAGGAATAAGAAAATGGCTGGTCGGCCATATTTGCGTATTTTGTATGATATAACGTTCTTATTTCAGAAATAAGCGTTGGCAGGTTTTTAGTTTCGACGCGAAATGCCATAGCCCCATTATCTAATGAATTTCTAAGTACCAGGGGGGATATTTTACTATGTAATGAGCCTGCATTAAAATCTTTTACCACGCCTATAATATGGAAAGTAACTCCCCCCGGCCCATATAAAAACTTATTTAAGGGTTTCTGGTATCCAAGCATTTTTGCAGCTGTTTCATTAATAACAACAGCTGAGGAATCTGTTAATATCTGTTTGGAAAAGTTCCTGCCATCAGCCATTTGCATTCCCAGTGTTGGAATATAATCCTCATCAACAGACCAGGTAGCCAATGCCCTGGTTTGGTCTTTGTTTAAAGACGCCTCCTTTCCGTAAACCTGGGTGTAATTATTAACAGCTGTAGGAAGACATGATGTCATTGTACCAGATTTAATACCCGGCATTTTTATCACATCGTTTAAAAAAGATTTTGCATTCGGGAATAGTGCGCTTGTATTCTTTAATATCAGCACCTGATAGCGGTTATAGCCTAAATTTTTATTGCTGATGTATTTTAATTGTTTGTATATCACAAGCGTTCCAATTATTAAAATTATTACAGTTGCAAACTGAAAAACAACCAAACAGTTACGGAGCATACTCGCTTTAAAACCGACCGCCAGTTTACCCTTTAATACTTTTATAGGTTGAAAGGCGGATAAGAAAAATGCGGGATATAAACCAGAAATAACACCAATTACCAATGTAATTGATATGAGTACCGGCATAAACCATATGTTGGTTAGCCAGCCTAAAGTGATTTGCTTACCAGATAGGTCATTGAAATATGGGAGCAAAAGAATGGCTAAAATTACTGCAGCAACTACCGCTAAAAAGCTTGTTGTGATTGATTCCATCAGAAATTGCCGAATTAATTGGGGCCTGTTAGATCCCAGAACCTTTCTAACGCCTACTTCTCTTGCGCGACCCGCAGACTGGGCTGTTGAAAGGTTCATGAAATTGATACAGGCGATCAATAATATTAAAATGGCAATTACCGTAAATATATACACGTACTCCGCATTACCTGATGGCTCTTGCTCATCTGTTAATGTAGAGTGCAGGTGAATTTTTGTAAGGGGAATTGTTAGGTACCTGAAATGACCGCCATTTTTTTCAAGTTCCGGCAATGAGCTATGAAGATCTCTTAACAAAACAGGTTCCGCGTATTTCTTTGTAGCTTCCTGGAGGTAATTGTCTAATGAATTTTGAGTAACACCAGGCCGTGCTAACAGGTAAGTAATGTAGCTTACATTAGACCAATCGGGAAAATTTCTATCTGGTAATTCAATTATTGATTTAATAAAATCAAAATGCAAATGCGATTGTACGGGCGTATTTTCTATTACTCCTGTAATTTGGTAGTCAGTAGCATTATCCAAATGCATAGTTTTACCTATCACATCTGTACTGTTAAAATATTTTCGCGCGGTATTCTCTGAAATTACCAGCGAATGACTCTGTGATAAAGCACTTTTAGGATCTCCGGCAATCATAGGTAATGTAAATACCTCAAACAACGCATTGTCAGCATAAAAGCAATTGTCTTCGCTTAACTTAGCTTTCCCCTTTTTTACTAAAATTTTTCCATTGCTTTTAATACGAACAGCATTTTCAATTTGTGGAAACTCCTTAACCAATATGGAGGCCATAGATGGGGGTGTAGTGCGGGCATTAAATTGAGTTCCGTTCACGTTGAAGTCAGCGTTAACACGGAAAATCCTGTCTGCCTTTAAATTAAACTTATCATAGCTTAATTCATCTATCACAAATAGTGAAATAAGGAAACAGATAGCCAAACCAAGTGCTAATCCGATTATGTTTATAGCAGAAAAAGCTTTGTTCCGCCAAAGCGTCCTTAAAGCAATTTTTAAATAATTTGTCAACATATAATTGCGGTTTAATTTTCCAGGAGCCCAATTTGGCGGGCTATCTGAACGCAATATTACCGGCAGTATTCGTAACCGGGGTGCCAACTTATCAATTGGTACCTCTTTGTTGAGGCTGTTTTTGTATTCCACCGGGGTTTTGCCGGTCATCTCTTTGAAAACGCGGTTGAAAGTTGTTTTGGAATTAAACCCCGACTCGTAGGCAATTCCCAGCAACGTGAGCCGGTCGTAAGCCGGGTCCTGCATTTTTCCGACAATTGCACGAACCCGAAATTCATTAATAAAATCGCTGAAGTTCTTTTCCATCCCAGTATTAATAATCCGGGACAAATCATGCGGATGGATCTTCAGCTTTACTGCAAGGGAGGTCAATGTCAGTTCGGCATCCTCGTAAAGACGGTTTGCGGCTACGGCTTCCATTAGTCTGCGGCTTTTTTCCTTTGCATCATATCTATCGGTTATCGGCGTGGCCAGTTGTGTGCTGCTATCCAATTTCAGCATTACTTCAGCGGCCATTCCAATCAGTATAAAAGCAACGGTAAAACTAAAGACATCATTAAACAGCCATAACAGGCAAAGCAAAGCCAGCAGGTGCAAGGTATTATCCAACCGGCGGAAAGCAAAGCGCGGCCTGTCCATCAGCACTGGCCGCAGGCGGCTATAAAAACTCTGTATCAGCCGGTGCGACAAGTATAAATAAATGACAACCGAAATTAGCAACAGCCAGCCCGGCATCCAATATGCAACCAGCGAAGGGCAAAAATGCAGCACATCCTTTCGGTTAAACTGTAGGTTTGGTGCCGTCATCCGCCGGACATAAAAATACAACAGCGGCCCCAGCGCCGGTAAAAAAATCGGCGTAAGCCCGCCGGTCTTCAATACCATTACAGTTAAAGCAGCACTTAAAAACAGGTTGGCTGTTTGGCGTTCTCTTTTTGCGAATGCTAAAAGCAAAGCAAGTGTAAACCCCGAAAACAGGGTTGCCATGGCGGCCACATGGTAAAGGTTAATATGGAATATATCAGTATTCAAACAGTTCAAATGGCCCAAAGGCTGTTCCAAATTTACAACATATTGATATATACAAAATTATGCGATGATAAATATGTTTTACTGTTTCCATTTCCCGGATTTGTCCGTTAAACGGGGATAGCAGCTGGTATAAAACGTGCCCGCCGGAAAAAAACAGCCATCAGAGGGCGCGTTGAATAGTAGGGATAACATTTGATATAGCTTTTTATTAATTTTAGCCTGTTAGCACAATATCAAATGCAAAACCTCACCCTAAAACGTACAGATTCCGATGATCCCGATTTTCGCACCTTAGTAATCAGCCTTGACTGTGACCTGGAACTTCGGTACGGCGCACAACAAAGCTTTTTTAACCAGTTTAATAAATTGGATAAAATAAAAAACGTGGTGGTGGCTTATTGGGGCAATGTAGCCGTTGGCTGCGGCGCACTCCGGGCTTATAATGACACCGAGATGGAAGTTAAAAGAATGTTTGTTGCCAGTGAGCACCGCGGCAAAGGGATTGCCAAACAGCTGCTAAATGAATTGGAGGCATGGGCTGTAACACTACAGTTCAAAAAATGTATACTGGAAACAGGCACAAACCAGCCCGAGGCTATAAACCTTTACCTGAAATGCGGGTACGAAATTACCGAAGCGTATGGCAATTATATTGGAGTGGAGAACAGTATTTGTATGAGTAAGGTTTTAACGTGATTCTGCGTTTGGATTATCATAACAGCGCATTATCCGGTAGCAGAATAAATATCAGGAGGATTCCCTACCTTTGCCTTATCCGGGATAAAAACCCGGCGAAAGTATGATAAAAGAGATTGAAATTGTTTGCCCCCCGGGGCAGCAGGAAGATGAAGTTGCACTCATCAAAATAGCCGCCACAGCGCTACATATCCCAGCACAAAAAATATCTGCCCTAAAAATTTTAAAACGATCTATTGATGCCCGCGGCCGCAAGGTAGTTTACCGCATGCAGGTACAGGTATTTGTGGACGAAGCTTATGTCCCGGAAACATTCACGGTTAAGTATCCCGATGTAAAAACAGGGAAACCGGTGATAATCATTGGTGCTGGTCCGGCCGGTTTGTTTGCAGCGTTGCAATGTATTGAAATGGGCCTGAAGCCAATAATAGTTGAACGGGGGAAAGATGTAAAACAGCGCCGCCGCGATTTGGCAAATATCAACAAGCAGGGAGTGGTTAACCCGGAGTCGAACTATTGCTTTGGCGAGGGTGGCGCAGGAACCTATTCCGACGGAAAGCTCTACACCCGCTCTACCAAACGGGGGGATGTGAACGCTGTATTAAAAACATTTGTGGCCCACGGCGCTACAGAAGATATTTTGATAGATGCCAGGCCGCATATTGGGACCAACAAATTACCGCAGATTATTACCTCTATAAAAGACAGTATTTTAAATGCAGGGGGCGAAGTGTTTTTTGATGCCAAAGTTACCGGCTTACTGGTTGAGTTTGGAAAAATTAAAGGGATTGCACTTGAAAGCGGCAATAAATTAATGGCTGATGCGGTGATCCTGGCGACAGGGCACTCTGCACGTGACATTTTTGAAATGCTGCATCATCAAAATATCCTTATAGAAGCCAAACCATTTGCTTTGGGTGTGAGAATAGAACATCCGCAGGAAGTTATTGACCAGGCGCAATACCATTGCGAGTTGCGCGGCCCTGATCTGCCGCCATCCTATTATAACCTGGTGGAGCAGGTTGATAGCCGCGGCGTATTTTCATTTTGCATGTGCCCGGGCGGCATTATTGCACCCTGTGCTACAGCGGCAGAAGAAATAGTGGTGAACGGCTGGAGCCCGTCTAAACGGAACAATCCTTTCGCAAACTCGGGGACGGTAGTGCAAATCAATTCAGAAGATGTGAAAGGCGACATGACTGATCCGCTGCGGATGCTTCGCTTTCAGCAGCAAATTGAAAGTGCCGCTTTTAAAGCGGGCGGCGGCAGGCTGGTTGCTCCTGCACAAAGAATGATAGATTTTGCAGAGAACCGCCTTTCAGCCAGTCTTCCCGTCAATTCATACCTGCCAGGTACAAACTCTGTAGAGCTAAAGGAAATTTTACCCGGCTGGATTAATGAACGGTTGCGGAAGGCCTTGCCTGCATTTGGAAAAAAAATGAAAGGTTATTACACCAACGAGGCTATTTTGGTGGGTGTGGAATCGCGCACGTCATCACCAGTAAAGGTTCCGCGTGATAAAGAAACGTTACAGCACCCGCAGGTGGCGGGTTTATTTCCATGCGGCGAAGGTGCAGGTTATGCCGGTGGCATAATTTCTGCTGCTATTGATGGAATAAACTGCGCAATAGCGGCGTCAAAAATATAATATGGGCATTTCAGAAAAGTTAAGCAAACAGTTAGCGCAGGTATTATCGGGCGATCCCTGGTACGGCTTGCCGGTTTATAGCATCATTGAAAAAGTAAGCTTTGAAACTGCTTACGAGAAGCCTGCCGGTTCGGCACATAACATTGCGGGTATTGTGCTGCACATGCTGTCATGGTCCGAAGAAGTAATGGACCGCATGAACGGGATGTCGGCGCAGCAGCCCTCGAGCGGCGACTGGCCGGAACCCGCCGCGCCTGATGAGCAAAAATGGCAGCAATATGTCAATGATCTGAAGCTGGTTAACGTAAATTTGTTGGGAATTATTCAAAACTTCCCCGAGGAGCAATGGAGCGAACCAACACTTGACGAACGGAATCCGGAGTTGGGAACCGGTGTTAATTATGAAGAGTTGGTACACGGTTTAATTCAACACAATGTTTACCATTCAGCGCAAATTGCGTTATTAACCAGGATTATAAATGGCTGATAAAAAAACACTGATATTAGGCGCAACCCCCAACGAAGGGCGTTATGCCAATCTTGCTGCCAACCGTCTGGTAGGGAGCGGGCACAGTATTGTGAATGTAGGAATAAAAGAGGGGCTTGTTGCGGGCGAGCCCATTGAAAAGCCGGAAGCCATTCATACGGATATCGATACCATAACTCTTTATATTGGCCCCGACCACCAGGAGGGGCTTTATGACTATATTTTAAATACCCATCCCAAGCGCATCATCTTTAATCCAGGCACCGAAAACTCCGAGCTGCGCCGTATGGCTAACGAAAAAGGAATTGAAACGGAATATGCCTGCACGCTGGTAATGCTATCTACCGGGCAATATTAGGTGAACAACGCTGGCCAATATGGCCGGGGGCTTTCAGAATTGTTAAGTATGCCGGGTATTGTGCCTTTTATTTACTTCTGATGAGTGTTTACACCGGTTAATCAGGCAGCAGTCATGCGGATAGATTTTAAATAGCATAAATATAAAGAAGGCTTATGCTGATACCGTTAACCTTTCGCAAACCTCCTTTATGGTATTGCTTAAGGGCTTAAATTTAATCCCTGTTGCCTTTTTTATTTTGGAGTTGTCGTAATCACGCGTCATGGAGGCAGCCTGCGCCGAAACCTTATCAAGCGATGGCGCTTTGCCTGTTAATACGCCGATGATTCGCGCTGCCCGCCAGGCCAGGGTCATCATCCATGGCTTTGCCAGGGTAGCCGGGGGAGTTATCCCAAAACCATTGGCAATTTCTGCTGTAATTTGTTTATACGTACGGTTCTCCGCATTAATGATGTAACGTTCGCCGGTAATGGTTGTATTCATGAGCGCTATCATGCATTTGGCTACATCCTGCACATCAACAAAGCCCGAACTGCCGAGGGTGTAAAATTTAAGCCCCTTGCGAACGGTTTCAAACAATTGACCGCTGCCTGCTGTGCCGGCGTTGGCCCCTAAAATTATGGAAGGGTTAACTATTACAGCATCCAGCTCTTCGGCAATGCCGCGCCATACTTCCATTTCGCTTTCCAGCTTTGATATCGCGTAGCCGTCGGTTTCCGTATCGCGGTCCAGGTGATGGATCTCGGTGATCAGGTCGCCGGGCTTGGCCAGGCCTATTGCCGCTACCGAGCTTACATGCACCAGCCGGATGTTTTGTAACAGGCACAAATTAACCAGGTTTGCTGTACCGGTAACATTGGTATTTATCATCTCCTTTTTATCGGCTTGTTTTAATGATACCCAAGCTGCGCAATTGTAAACCTGTGTAATACCGCCGTTAAGGGCGTTTTCCAGGGCGAAAATATCCATCAAATCCGCCTCTACCCATTCAATGCCGTCACCTAAGGGTTTAAGGATTTCCGGAATAATAGAGGATGACCGCTTGGTACAGCGAATGTTTTTGCCTTGCTGAACCAGCTGCAGCGCCACTTCTGAACCTAAAAAACCTGTTGCCCCGGTAACTAAAATCATTTGCAGCTGTGTAAATGTGCGTTGTGCAAATGTGC
The DNA here is from genome assembly GCF_002257585.1 of Mucilaginibacter xinganensis. NCBI lineage: Bacteria > Pseudomonadati > Bacteroidota > Sphingobacteriia > Sphingobacteriales > Sphingobacteriaceae > Mucilaginibacter > Mucilaginibacter xinganensis. The sequence goes on from NZ_CP022743.1 coordinate 417,516, forward strand.
GGATTTTGAGTAATATTTTAATGACGAAACCCGGATATGATTTCCCCGGGCGCTACTTTGTGAAATTACGGTTATATTAGGGCTATGATTCGCAGAAAATTCATCAGGCAATCGCTTATAGCAGCTACGGGAGCAGCATTTTCAAACCAAATTTTCGCTTTGGCACCATCGCCGCCAAAAACAACCAAAAAGATTTTGCTCACCGGCGGCGCTTATGGCCCGGTTTGGATGAATTACCTGATAAAGCTGACGGGCAAGGATAAGCCGAAAGTGTGCTTTTTGCCAACAGCCTCCGGCGATAGCCAGGCATATATCAATTATTGGATGGAATCCGCAAAAAAATTGTCCATAGAACCTTTTGTGCAACGGGTGTTCATTGAGTCGGCGTCGCAAAAGGTTTCTTTTGAAGAATCACTTTTAGGAATGGATGCTATTTTGGTGCCGGGTGGCAACACCCTGGATATGATGGCGCTTTGGAAGGCGCACGGAATTGACAAGGTTTTGAAAAAGGCATGGGAAAAAGGCATTGTGCTAACCGGCTCAAGCGCCGGAACCATCTGCTGGTTTCACGAAGGGTTGTCCGATTCAAGGCCGATAGCCCTGAGCAAGGTTGAATGCCTCGGATTTTTAAAGGGCAGTATCAGCCCGCATTATCATTCTTCAAAAACAAGGGCCTCCGTTTACCAGGAAATGGTATTAAAAGGAGAAATGAAACCCGGGTATGGATTGGATGAAAATGCAGGGTTGTATTTTGAGAATGAAAAAATAGCTAAAGTGCTTGCCGGCGACAGCAAAAGCAAAGTTTACAAAGTAACCGTTGAAAACGGTGCCATAACAGAACAGGTTATGGAAACAGAGATTATCAGTTAAATTGATATTTACCAGGGTCTAATCATTGATCGCAGATCTCAAACCCCAAAACTATCATTTACATGACAGTAATGTACCCCCTTTTAAGTAAGTTTGCTTTATATTATGAGCATAACCCGCGAACAAGTTTTACAGGCACTGGGAAATGTTGAGGAACCCGATCTGAAAAAGGATCTGGTAACCCTGAACATGATCCAGGATATTAACATTGAGGGCAACCGTGTTAGTTTTTCGGTAATATTAACCACCCCGGCCTGCCCGCTAAAGGCAATGATTGAGAATGCCTGCCGCAATGCCATCCTTTACTTTGTGAGTAAAGATGCCGATGTGCATATCAACATGACATCACGGGTTACTTCGCAAAAAAATACGGGTGTGCCTGGCGTTAAAAATATTATTGCGGTAGCATCAGGAAAAGGCGGCGTAGGTAAATCAACCGTTGCGGTAAACCTGGCACTTGGGCTGTCAAAAACAGGGGCTAAGGTGGGGCTGATAGATGCGGATATTTATGGTCCGTCTATCCCTATCATGTTCGGGCTGGAAAATACCCGGCCAATGTCAACCGAAGTTAACGGCAAAACGCGCATTGAACCAATTGAAAAATATGGCATTAAACTGCTCTCTATTGGCTTTTTTACCGACCCTAACCAGCCTGTGCCATGGCGCGGGCCAATGGTTTCAACAGCGGTTAAGCAATTGTTTAACGATGCTGATTGGGGCGAGCTGGACTACCTGGTGATAGATCTGCCACCCGGCACCGGCGACATTCATATCACGGTAACACAAACTTTCCCGGTAACAGGAGCGGTTATTGTTACCACGCCGCAAAACGTAGCACTGGCTGATGCTAAAAAAGGAATTGGTATGTTTATGATGCCGGCAATTAACGTGCCCATACTTGGGGTGGTTGAAAACATGGCCTATTTTACACCTGCCGAGCTGCCCGAAAACAAATATTATATTTTTGGACAAGGTGGGGGCAAAAAGCTGGCCACACAGTTGAACGTGCCGTTTTTGGGAGAGATCCCGCTGATAAAAGGCATTAGCGACAGTGGCGATTCGGGCATGCCGATTGTGTTGAACGAAGATAGCGTAATGGCAAAAGCCTTTATTGAGATGGCTAAAAGTGTGGCGCAACAGGTTGCTATTAGCAATGCAAAAGCCTTTGAAAAGGTTAATGAAGGACCGTTGAATAGCTAGTTTGGTAGCTGGTATAGTTAGGTAGCGGGTTAAAATTAAAGCTTTCAGGCCTAAATCCAGCTAATATGCAACGGTTGCGATTTGCGCCTTTGCAATACAAATGAAAAATATTTAATAACTTTACTTTATAAAATAGTACAAATGAGTTTATTAGATCAGGTGGAAGCAGCGTTGGATACCATAAGGCCGTACCTGCTGACGGATGGGGGGAACGTTTCAGTTGAAGAAATAACTCCGGAGAATGTTGTTAAGCTTAAATTACTTGGTGCCTGCGGGTCATGCCCAATGAGCATTATGACGCTAAAAGCGGGCATTGAGGAAGCGATAAAAAAGGCCGTTCCGGAAATTACAGGTGTTGAAGCCGTAAATTTAACAGATATTGACGACCCTAACGCGGTACTTCCTGAAAACCTCAGGTAGTGTTAAGTTTTGTTAAATAGCTGCGTACCTAAGTGCAATAATCTATTTTTGTTGAACGTTTTAAACAATTGATCAAGAAGAAACGTAATATATAATACCGCCAATACCCCTGATGAAGAAGTTAACAGGTCTTTTATTCTTTATATTAATTGCAGCAACCGCTTTTGCACAAAAGCAGGAGCGGCCGATCGTACAGTTTAGCGGGATTGTACATAATGCCGATAGTGCAACTGTTATTGTACCCTATGTAAGCATTATAAACAGTTCAAATCAAAACCTGGTTAATATTTCAAATTATAAAGGATACTTTTCATTCCCGGCCCATGAGCGTGATACTATTCGCTTTTCATGTGTGGGCTATGCGCCGGAAATTATTGTTATACCCGCAAACGTTACTACCAAAAGCTATACTGCGCAGATAATGCTTAAGCCGCAGATTATCAATCTGCCGGTTTTCCACGTTTTCCCGTGGGCAACTACCGAGGAGTTCAGGAAAGATTTTATCACGATGAAGGTTGCTGACGATGACCTGGCCATTGCAGAAAAAAACCTAAGCCGCTCGTCTATCCTTAGCCTTCGCCGCACTTTACCGCGTGATGGTTCAGAAATGAACGGCTTCCAGGATTTTCATAACAGCGTGTTAAACTCACACTCCATCACTAATCCGCTACTAAATCCGTTTAACTGGGGCAGCCTTATTAAAGAAATATCTGACGGCGATAAAAGTCGGACACCGGGAACCAATTAAGGGTTAAAAGGAAAGGATCAAGATTCGCAAACGACAAGCTTTTCAAAAAAAAGCCGCGAATCAGGCTGCTTAATTTTGCTGATTCACGGTGCTATAATTCCTGTATATTTTCCTACCTTCCCTTTTTTGCGGCAGGAAACTTCATTTTATAATCAACGTCAACAAACCCTTTTGAAATGTCGTTGAGCTTTTTCTCTATAAGACGCTTACGCAGTGGGCTTAACTTATCGGTAAATAGCTTGCCCTCAATATGATCATATTCGTGCTGGATGATCCTGGCGGCCATGCCTGAAAATGTTTCTTCATGGTGTTTCCACTCTTCGTCGTAGTAAGAAATGGTTATAGTGGGTTTGCGGTAAACATCTTCCCTGATATCGGGGATACTCAGGCAGCCTTCATTAAAGCCCCATTCTTCACCGGTTTCCTCTAAAATGGTTGCGTTTATAAAAGCCTTTTTAAAATCCTTTAGCTTAGGATCCTCATCGGTAAAAGTTGAAGCATCAATAACAAACAAACGCATAGAAAGGCCCACCTGCGGAGCGGCAAGGCCTACGCCATGTGCTCCGTACATGGTTTCGTACATATTTGCAACCAACTCTTTTATATGCGGATATTCATCCGGTTCAATGGCCGTTGCTTTTCTTCTTAAAACGGGATCGCCATATGCTATTATAGGAAACTTCATTGTGCAAAAATAAGGGATTATTGCTTAGGCTCAAATAGTAAGGTAATCATCCTGTCATTATCAAAAATTTCATTACTTATTTCTAACAATTGTTCGGATGTTACCGCATTAATTTTGTCAAATACCTCCTGCAGCGTATCTATATAATTAAAATCGAGCAGGCTTTTTGCCATGGATATGATCAGGCTCATGCGGTTTTCTTCGGCTAATGCTATCTGCCCGATAAATTTCTCCTTGGCCTGGTGCAGCTGCAGGGTGCCCAACTTCTGATCGCGCAGCTTTTTAAGTTCCTTAAGGATCAGTTTGGTGGCTTTTTCGGCTTTTTCGCTATCTGTACCAAAGTAAATCGAGAAGATGCCGGTATCTGTTAGCGAGGTATAGTTCGACTCAACCGTATAAGCAATGCCATGTTTTTCCCTGATCTCCAGGTTTAACCGGCTGCTCATACCCATACCGCCCAGCAGGTTGTTCAACAGCAGCAACCCGTTTTTATGCCGGTGTGCCGACGGGTAAGCCCTGCTGCCAATAATACAATGGGTTTGCGAAATGGGCTTGGTAATAATACTCCGGCTTGAACTGATGGGCCCCGGCACTAGTCTGTGCTTGGTGTTTTGATTGGTTTTAACTGCGCCAAAATATTTTTCAGACAGCTTCACCAGCTTCCTGAAATCATAATCGCCAAAAACAGCAAAGATCATTTCGGAGGTGTTATAATTAGCGTCAATAAATTGATTGATATCTGCGCTGCTGAGTTTGGCAACGGTTTCAGGAGTCCCCAAAATATTGTTTCCTATCGGGTGCCCTTTAAAAAGCAGTTCCTCAAAATCATCCTGTATGGCTTCCTCGGGTTGGTCAAGGTACGATGCGATCTCGTCAAGGATCACGCCCCGCTCCTTTTCCTGTTCATCCGCAGGGAAAGTAGAGTGGAATAAAATATCCTCGAAAAGATCAACCGTGCGTTCCAGGTGCTGGCTTAACAGGGAAGCATGGATGCAGGTATATTCTTTGGTAGTGTATGCGTTAAGATCGGCGCCCACAAGTTCAAGGCGGTTCAGGATCTGGTTGGTGCTCCGGCGTTCGGTTTCCTTAAAAAGCAGGTGCTCAATAAAATGTGCCAGCCCGGTTTGCTGTTCTGTTTCATCGCGCGAGCCGGCATTAACAATAAAACAGCAATGGGTTATTGTTGAGGCTGCATGTTTGAAAAGTATCCTGATGCCGTTTGGTAAAGTGTGAACCTGGTAATCCGTCATGTTGCGGGGCAAAGATAGTGTTTAATTAAATAGTTGCTAATTAAGGCGAAACCTGTAAATTTATTATACCAATTTTCAAAACCATGAAAGCTTTAGCCATTCCCCTGCTGTTGGCGGTGCTGTTTAGCGGCTGCAAAAAAGATAAAACGCAAAATAAAGGGCTTTATTTGGTAAGCACAATTACTTATACAGACAGCCGCGGATCATGGACCGATAACTTCACTTATGATGACCAGAACAGGATCTCGGGTGAGCGCTCAAGTAACTCATTGGCAACTTACACTTATGCCTACAACAATGATAATACGCTTGCATCGGTATCTATAATGGCGAATGGTGCGCTTGAGTTTATAGATAAGTTCAGGTACACGGCCGATTCCGTGCTGGTACAGCAATATGCCGCAGATGGGATAACGCCTTACCTTAACTATGCTTTTGTGCTGAACGGGAAACAGGTGGTGAGATATATTGGCGAGAATAATTATACGATTGACTATACCCGCGACAGCAACGGTAACGTAACCACCATTACCGGCCACAGCGCGGGAATAACCAGCACAGAGACACTTCAGTACGACGATAAAAAGTCGCCTTTTGCAGATATTGGCCTCGCTAACCTGCATGTATTATTTATGATAAGCGATGCTACGCTGGGAGGAGCAAATAACCGCACAAAAACAAACTGGATGACCACCCCGTATGTTTATCAATATTTAGACAACGGGCTACCGTCCGGTGCCAGGACGTCTTACGGGCAATCCATTAAATTTGAATACATTACAAAATAAAATCAAATTTTATTGGTTATTCTTGTGACGATAATTTTACGGTCATTATCCGTGTATTTTTTTATCTTGGCCTCATGGAAATAAGCATAGCCGACCTTAAGTTTGAGCCCCTTATAAAATCTGCCGCCATTGATGCGCGCATCAAAGCAATTGGCAAACAATTAAATGCCGATTACCAGCACACCGTGCCCGTATTTGTGGGAGTTTTGAATGGCAGCTTTTTGTTTATTGCCGATATTATTAAGCAAATAGATATTCCTTGCGAAGTTACTTTTACCAAGCTGGCCTCTTATTACGGCGGTACTAAAAGCTCTTTAAAGATCCGTGATGACATTGATTTCAGCGTGGATATAAAAGGCCGCGATGTTTTGGTGATTGAAGATATTGTTGACACCGGGAACACCGCGAATTACCTGCTCGAAAAACTGCGTGCGAAGCAGCCAGCATCTATAAAGGTTTGCTCTCTGCTGCTAAAACCAGCGTCGCTGCTAAAACCAATAGAAGAACTGAAATACGTTGGCTTTGAAATTGAAAACGAATTTGTAGTTGGCTACGGACTTGACTACAAAGAGATGGGCCGCAATTTGAAGGATATTTATAAGAAGGTTTAGTGATTTACGAGTTTTTAAAAGCGCTTCTTACTGCCTTTCCCGGCTAAAATTAGCTTTTTAAATTTGCGTACGCCCTTACCGGGAAAGTGCCGGCGCCTTCAATTTTAGGCGGAACGGCGCTAAACAGGAAACTGTTTTCGGGTAAAAGCTGAAGGTTGCATAAGTGCTCAACTATTAATATTTCTGCACCAAGTAATATAGAATGCACGGGCCTTTTTTTGCCTGTGGTATTGTCAATATTATGGCTGTCAATCCCTACCAGCTTAACGCCGCAATCTCTTAAATATACGGCGGCGTCTTCGGTAAGATAGGGATGGCCTTCAAAATAATCGGCGGTATTCCAGTGCTGCGCCCAGCCGGTGTAAACCAGCACCGCTTTATTACTGATCTCTTTTCCAACAAAATATTCCCGGCCTATTGCTGTAGCATCTTTTGCGTTAATGGTGATGGCATCCAGTTCTGCACATTGCTCCAGGGCTATCTGCGAAAGGTCTTTACCGTGTTCAAACCTGTGGAAAGGGCAGTCCAGGTAGGTGCCGGTATTGGTAACCAATTCAATCTTCCCTATCTGGAACTCCGTTCCGGCTTCGTAAAATTCTTTTGACCTTTCACGGCTCAGGTAATCGCATATTATTGGGGCGGGCAATCCTTTGTAGGTTACCAGGCCATCAAAAATGGAATGACTAAGATCAATAAGCAGCTCGTCAGCCGCAAGGTTTATAGCCGCACGCTTGTGCTTTTCTTCTATGTAGTGCTTATTCAGAATTTCTACTTCGCCAACCATCAATAGCTGCATGTCCTTTACAAGGTAATCGGCAAGCGCTTTGTCATCAATAGTATCGCCATCAATATCTAAACGAAAATCCTGGCCCTGGATGCCGCCGCCATTGGTGAAAGCGATATCGAAATCAAAAATAACTCTTCTATCAATCATGGTATTGGAAATTTAACTAACCCCAACCACTTCCCCAATATCGCTCAACAAAACCACCGCCTGGTCAATGCTATGCACCCCTTCAATGCTCAGTCGCAACGTGTTTTTAACCTCTTTTAAATTGGTTCGGCGTGGGTTTGCCTGCACAAAGTTTAAAACGCTCCTGAATGCTTCAGTTTCAAAATAGGGCGATTGCTGGTTGGTAAGGAAATAGCCGCGCAGCACATTCTTTTTAAGCGAGATCTTTTCAAAGCCAATGGTTTTGCCCAGCCATTGCAGGCGCATGGTATTTAGCAGGTCATTAACCTGTGGCGGGATTGGGCCAAACCTGTCATGCAGTTGCTGCTGAAAAGCTTGTAGCGTGGCCTCATTTTCCAGTTTGGAAAGCTCGGTGTACAGGTTATAACGTTCGGCAATACTGGTCACATATTCATCCGGGATCAGGATCTCCTGGTCGGTATCTATTTGGGTAAAGGAAATAAACGGGCGGGGCTTATCATCAGGGAACACGCCTTTAAACTCATCCTCTTTCAATTCCTGGATAGCTTCATCCAGGATCTTGTGATACATTTCGAAACCGATCTCGGCAATAAATCCGCTTTGCTCAGCACCAAGCAGGTTTCCGCTGCCGCGGATGTCCAGGTCGCGCATGGCCACGTTAAAGCCGCTGCCGAGGTCGCTGAACTCTTCTATAGCGCTTAACCGCTTCCGGGCTTCGTTAGTTAGGGTTGACAAAGGGGGGCTCAACAAATAACAATAAGCCTTTTTATTGCTCCGCCCAACCCGGCCGCGCATCTGGTGCAGATCGCTCAGGCCAAACATATGGGCGTAATTGATAATAATGGTATTGGCATTCGGAATATCCAGGCCAGCCTCAATAATGGTTGTGGCCACCAGCACATCATACTCGTGGTTCACAAATTTAAGCATCACATCTTCCAGCGCATCACCCTCCAGTTGTCCGTGGGCAATGCCAATCCGGGCTTTGGGCACCAACTTGTGGATCATCCCGCCAAGCTGCGGCAGGTCGGCAACCCGGTTATGAATAAAGAATACCTGCCCGCCACGATCTATCTCGTGCTCAACAGCTTCTTTTATCAGTGTATCATTAAATACATGCAACTCGGTAACCACCGGCTGCCTGTTTGGCGGCGGGGTTGATATAATGGACAAATCCCTTGCGCCCATCAGCGAAAAGTGCAGGGTACGCGGAATTGGCGTTGCCGTTAATGTAAGCGTATCCACATTGGCGCGCATTTGCTTCAACTTCTCTTTGGTAGATACGCCGAATTTTTGCTCCTCATCAATGATCATCAGGCCGAGGTCCTTAAACTTAACGTCCTTACTTACCAGGCGGTGGGTGCCTATAATAATATCAATTTTGCCTTCTTTCAGCTTCTCTAAGGTATCCTTGATCTGCTTGCTGCTCTTAAAGCGGTTCACATAATCAATATTTGCGGGGAACCCTTTTAACCTGTCGGAGAAGGTCTTGTAATGTTGTGCGGCTAAAATAGTGGTCGGAACCAATATGGCAACCTGTTTGCTGTCGGCCACCGCTTTAAACGCAGCGCGGATAGCAACCTCGGTTTTGCCGAAACCTACGTCGCCGCAAATCAGGCGGTCCATCGGGTGCGGCGACTCCATGTCTTTTTTTAAGTCGCTGGTGGCCTTTTCCTGGTCTGGGGTGTCCTCATAAATAAAGGAAGCCTCCAATTCGGTTTGCAGATAGCTATCGCGGCTAAACGCATTACCCACCTGCGTTTTCCTGATGGCATACAGCTTGATCAGGTCGCGGGCAATGTCCTTAACTTTTTTTTTTGTGGTTTTCTTCAGCTTTTCCCAGGTATCGGTACCCAGCTTGTTCATTTTTGGAACGGTGCCTTCCTTGCCGCTGTATTTGCTGATGCGGTTAAGCGAGTTAATGTTTACATACAGCAAATCATTATCAGCATACACCAGCCGGATCATCTCCTGCATTTTGCCGTTTACCTCAACCTTTTCAAGCCCGGCATATTTACCAATGCCGTGATCAATATGGGTTACATAATCGCCGGCCTTTAATTCACGAAGTTCCTTAAGGGTAATGGCCTGCGACCGCTGGTATCCCTTTTTTAACTTGTATTTATAATACCGGTCAAAAATCTGGTGATCGGTGTAACAGGCAAGTTTTTGCTCCCGGTCAACAAACCCCTCGCGAATGGAGATACTTATCGGCGTAAACTTTACGGTTTTATCCAAGTCGTCCAATATCGCGTACAGGCGTTCTACCTGCCGCGCAGAGTCGGTAAGTATAAAATTCTCTATTTTGTCAGCCTCGTTGGTTTTAAAATTATGGATTAGCAGGGTAAAATCTTTGTTAAACGAAGGCTGCGGCCGCATATCAAAGTTAAGCTGCAGGTCGGGCTGATAAAAAAACTGTTTGCCAAACTCTATCAACGCAAAATCATGCAGCTGGTCAGCAATCAGTTTTTCATCGGTAAAACCAAATTTGGGATCTATCCAATCCGGGTTCTGGTTTTTTTCATCGGCAGACAGGGCTTTCCAAAGCGCGGTGGCTTTTTTAAACCCGCTTTGAATTATATCCAGCGTAAACTGTAAATCTTTTATCCAAACCTGGGTGTCCGCATCCACATATTCCAGCAGGGAGATGTTGCTTTCCGTCAGGAATTTTGATTGCACATTAGGTACAATGGTAATGGTTTTAACCTGTTCAACAGAGAGCTGGCTTTCTATTTCAAATGTCCGGATAGATTCTATCATATCCCCAAAAAACTCAACCCGGTAAGGCAGTTCGTGCGAGAAAGAAAAAATATCAACGATGCCGCCGCGAACAGAGAACTGGCCCGGCTCATACACAAAATCAACCCGGTCAAAATCATACTCTACCAAAAACTCGTTGATGAAATCAATGCTCAGTTTGTTGTTGACAGCAATTTCAAGGGTGTTTTTTTCGAGCGATGCGCGGTCTATCACCTTTTCGGCAAGCGCCTCAGGATAAGTAACTATTAACTGGCCAAATGACGAGGAATGGTTAAGCTCATTCAGCACTTCGGCCCGGGCCAGTACGTTGCTGCTATCCGGCTGGGTAAATTCAAATGGTTTGCGGTATGACGAGGGGAAAAGCAGCACTTCTTTGCCGGTAAGGTTTTCCAGGTCGGCCTGGAAATAGCCGGCTTCTTCACGCTCCGGCAACACAAATATCATGTGCTTGTGCTGCAAAAAATACAAAGCTACCGCAATGGCCGCATCACTTGATCCGACTAAACCTCTAAGTTGAATCCTCGGGTTTTTGGAAGCATTAAGGCCCTGAGCCAATGCTTTTACCCGTTCATCATCTTTATATCTATCTAAAATATCGCGAATGTTCAAACTGTGCCAAATATACGCAAAAAAGGTTTTTTAACACGATGGCGTTGAACCGCGAAAATTAATGCAAACAATATTGCACTATAATTACTTTAAATAGTAAATTTAATTAGAAAAGGGACCCGATGCGTTGTTAGCAAATATGCTCTTATTTAGGGCGGGCCTCCGATCTTAACCGATCATCACCCTAAAACATAAACCATAATATGAAAAATGCTATTATTTCCGGCTTGTTTATAGGCATTTTAAGCGGAGCCTGGATGTTTATTATGCACGCAATGGGCTTTTCGCCCCAAAGCAGTGGCCTTGAACCAGTTGAATATATATCTGTAATTATTCCATTAGTAGTTTTATATTTTGGCGTGCGGAGTTTCCGGTCTAATGAGTGCCGCGGCCACATGGGCTTTTTAGAGGCGTTAATGCAATGCTTTAAAATATTAATTATGGGCGGTATCATAACCGTTGCTGCAGCTATTATTTTTATTGATGAATTTGCCAGGGAAAATACCCTTATGGATTTTTCAGGTCGTATCTTTGGAGCCCTGCTGGTAGGCATCCTATTTTCATTGGGTGTATCCGTATTACTAACCACCAAACCCAATAAGGTTGATTAAAACAGCATTCAGCAAATATTTTGAACTTTGTTTTTGGGTGTCGGCGCTGGTGTCATTAGCACTTACCAACCCGAACAACCAATCCCATTTCTCATTGTGCCCGTTTAAATTATTGGGCGTTACATGGTGCCCCGGCTGCGGCCTGGGGCATTCTATTTCCTTTTTATTTCACGGCGACATCAAAAATTCGCTGCATGCACACTGGCTGGGAATCCCGGCAGTTGGCGTTATTTTGTACCGCATAGTTGTTTTGGCAAGAATGAGGTTTTTGGTGCCCCTGGCACATAAATAAAGCAATTGCACTAAAACAGGTTATTTGCGTTTGCTTTTGTATTTTTGCAGATCGTAAAAATACAGGGCATTGTGCGTTGCGGATGGTATGAACAAGTTTGCAATGGCAAGCAACAGCCGGAGTAAAAAAGGGCCGGTAAAATCAAAAAATAACATGTTTGATAACAAAGAAAGAACGAATATTGAAGAGCTGGGCGAATTTGGCCTGATCAATTACCTTACAAAAAACATAAAGTTGGTGCAAAAAAGCACCATCAAAGGGGTTGGCGATGATGCGGCTGTGCTTGATTTCGGGGGAAAGAAAACCCTGGTTTCAACGGATATGCTGCTGGAGGGTATTCACTTTGATTTGGCCTACACACCGCTAAAGCATTTGGGTTATAAAGCTATACAGGTAAACCTGAGCGATATTTACGCAATGAATGGTACCGCATCGCAGGTTACTGTTTCTATCGGCATCAGCAGTAAGTTTCCGCTGGAAGCCGTTGAGGAATTATACGAAGGGATCTACCTGGCTTGCGACAAGTACAATGTTGATTTGGTGGGCGGTGATACATCATCATCAAAACAAGGCCTAGTAATAAGCGTTACATCAATTGGTTATGCCGATGAAAAAGATATTGTTTACCGCAATGGTGCCGAAGAGGGTGATCTGATCTGTGTATCCGGCGATTTAGGCGGTGCGTACACCGGCTTGCAGCTGCTGGAGAGGGAGAAGCTGATCTACCTGGAAAACCCAAACATTCAGCCAGACCTTGAAGGAAAAGATTACATAATTGAGCGCCAGTTGAAACCGGAAGCCCGCAGGGATATTGTCGATCTTTTAAAGGAAATAGAAGTAAAGCCAACGGCGATGATCGATATCTCGGACGGTTTGGCATCTGAATTACTGCATATTTGTAAGCAAAGCGACAAAGGCTGTAATTTATACGAAGAAAAAATTCCCCTTGACCCGATGACCTTTGATACAGCCCGCGAGTTTAACCTTGACCCAACAGTTTGTGCCCTAAGCGGCGGGGAGGATTATGAGCTGCTGTTTACCGTTAAACAGACCGACTATGACAAGATAAAATTTAAAATGGACATTACGATAATCGGCTACATCACCGAGCCATCCGCCGGTTGCAACCTGGTAACAAAGGGCGGCGTAGTTCACGCCTTAACTGCGCAGGGCTGGAACGCGTTTACACCGCCTGCCGGGTAATTCAGGCTAAATTTTTTGCTTAAGGGCGCCAGAACAATATTTAACCCTCCAATCCGAAAGGATCCGGAGGTTTTTTTTGCTTAGTCCATTAACGATGAACTTATTTGATTCATCACTCTTGGCTTTAGCCCAGGTCAGCCAGCGCTGTATTCGTCGTCGAAAAATTTGTTTTATAATCCTGCGCACCTTTTTACAAATCAACAACATTTTTTTGCATAAACTTGCAATGTATATTAAGTCGGTAGAGATGAGCGTTAACGCATATACAAACCATTATTTACCCGTTAGGTTACCATAGTGGCTTAGTAATATTAGCCGGTACAATAAACTTTAACATGGACGAACATTTTTACACGCAAATTTTTGATAAGCACAAACATGTTGAGGCCGTGCCTTCTAACGGTCAAATTACGGACTGGGCGCTGCAGGTTATTCGCCTGTTGTTCCCTGAACATTCCAAACAGGATTTTCATTCAGTTGCCGAGCTGAAAGCCGAGTTTAAAAAGCTTACGAATGAACTTTGCCTGATAATGCAGGCCACCAAAGCCTGCGAGGGCTGTAATAAGGAAGAGCTGGCGACAGCCGTTTTTGAGCAACTACCCAATTTATACCAGTTGCTGAACACTGACATCAGGGAGATTTTTGAAGGCGACCCCGCTGCCCGCACGGAGTTTGAGGTGATCCGTACCTATCCGGGATTTTTTGCCATCTCGTTTTACCGGCTGGCACATATTTTATATAAGCAGGATGTGCCGCTGCTTCCGCGTATCCTTACAGAATACGCACATTCCAAAACAGGAATTGATATTCACCCGGCGGCACAAATAGATGAATATTTTCATATAGACCATGGTACAGGTATTGTTATAGGCGAGAGCTGCATTATAGGCAAACACGTAAAGCTTTACCAGGGAGTTACCCTGGGCGCCTTAAGTGTATCTAAAGATATGGCATTTACCAAACGGCACCCTACTGTTGAAGATCACGTGGTGATTTACTCCGGAGCTACTATTTTAGGCGGCGAAACCGTTATCGGCCACCATAGCACCATAGGCGGGAATGTTTGGATCACCAAAAGCGTTAAGCCCAACTCAACAGTTTATCACAAACCGGCGCTGATTGTTTTAAATAAAAAAGCTAAAGATTAACGGAATGGCTGGAATAATTGACCTCATTGGCAATACGCCGATGGCTGAAATAAAAAGACTGAATCCTAATCCTAACGTGCGGATTTTTGCCAAACTGGAAGGAAACAATCCAGGCGGAAGCGTGAAGGATAGGGCAGCATTGAATATGATCAGGAGCGCCGTGGAGCGTGGCGAAATAAAAAAAGGCACTAAACTTGTTGAGGCTACCAGCGGTAATACAGGTATCGCCCTGGCCATGATAGCCAGTTTATACGGCCTGGAAATTGAGCTGGTGATGCCCTCAAATTCTACACGCGAGCGCACCCTTACCATGGAAGCTTTTGGTGCAAAGGTAACCCTGCTTGAGGGAATTGAGCTTTGCCGCGATTATGCCGAAGAAAAAGGAGCAGGCGGCGGTTACTTTTTGCTGAACCAGTTTGCCAATCCAGACAACTATATGGCCCATTACAAAACTACCGGCCCCGAAATCTGGCGCGATACCCATGGACAGATTACACATTTTGTAAGTGCAATGGGGACAACCGGTACTATCATGGGCAACTCACGATATTTTAAAGATCAAAATGCAGGGATTCAAATTGTGGGTTGCCAGCCTACAGAGGGGTCATCTATTCCTGGCATCCGCCGCTGGCCGGTAGAGTACCTTCCCAAAATATTTGAACCGGAACGCGTGGACCGGGTGATAGATATTTCAGAAGCAGAGTCGGTTCAAATGGCCCGCAGGCTGGCCCGGGAAGAAGGTGTTTTTGCAGGGATGAGCAGCGGCGGCGCAATGGCTGCGGCCATAAAAGTAGCACAGGAGTTAACTGAAGGCACCATTGTATTCATTTGCTGCGACAGGGGCGACAGGTATTTAAGCAGCGCTTTGTTTGGATAACCGCCTTCCTGATTTTTGCCTTTTTATTTGCCCGGATAAAAACAGAACTCAAAGTTTTTTTCAGCATGGCGGGACTAAACAATCCGGCAAAATAGCTGTTATCCCTCAACAACAAAACACAAAATTATGCAATGGTTTGGCGGACGCGAAAGCGACAATGTTGAAGAAGGCAGCAGCAGTGGCGGCGGCCGCGGGTTTATTTTTGGCGGCGGTATTATTGGCTTTATCGGGCTGCTTATTTATTTATTTACGGGCGTTAACCCGGCCCAATTGTTAAACGGCGGCGGCGGCGACAGCTCGCAGCAACAAAATACCCGGGTAACCAATGGGCCGGAAGGCAATCAGAAAAAATTTGCACGCGTTATACTAGCCGGTACCGAAGATGTTTGGGATAATATATTCAGCAGCATGAACCGTACTTATACCAAACCCACTCTGCACCTTTACAGTGAAGGCGTTGACGCAGCGGGCTGCGGATTTGCCAGCTCAGCAACCGGACCCTTTTATTGCCCCGCCGATAGAAAAGTTTACCTGGATACTTCATTCTTTGCCGAAATGCAGCAGCGTTTCCAGGCACCGGGCGAGTTTGCAGCCGCCTATGTAATTGCGCACGAGGTTGGCCATCACGTACAAAACCTGCTCGGTGTTTCGCAGAAGATGGACGAGGCCCGCCGCAGGCTGAGCCAGACCCAATATAATAAGCTGTCAGTTAAACTGGAGTTACAGGCTGATTTTTACGCGGGCGTTTGGGCGCATTATGAAGCAAAGAACAGCCAAAACGGCATCGTCATTAACAGGTCAGATATCGACTCCGCGCTGGTTGCAGCCAACGCCATTGGCGATGACCGCCTGCAGAAAAAATACCAGGGGCGCGTAGAGCCGGACAGCTTTACCCACGGCACCTCAAAACAACGGGCGTATTGGTTTAAAAAGGGATTCGATACCGGTGACATCAGCCAGGGAAACACCTTTGCCGCGGGTGAATTAGATGAAGAATAAATGAAGATTTGTATTTTCGGGCATAATTATTTGGTAAATGTGCCGTTAAAGGGGCTGTATTTATTTAATTTTTGAACCCTTACCGCATGAAATTAAAATTTTTGTTTTGTCTTTTAATTATCCAAACCGCTTTATTAAACATTGCCTCGGCCCAAACCAACGAACAATCGTATTGGGGGGCATGGTTCCACACGCAAAGGATTTCAAAACACTGGGGCGCGTCGTTTGACGGGCAGGTTCGCTCAGCTCATCATGCCCGCTATGCAAAGCACATACTTTTAAGGCCATCAGCCAATTACTATTTTGATAAAAATAAAAATGCAGCATTGGGGTACGCCTATATTGCCACTAACGGGCGTTCGGGCGAAACAAAGACATTCAGGCCCGAGAGCCGTATTTTTGAACAGTTTATCGTTACCCACAAAGCCGGCTTAAATACACAGGTAACACACCGTTTTAGGCTGGAGCAACGCTTTTTAGGCCAAACAGCCACTCAGCACGATTACTTTTCGCAGCGTTTCCGTTATTTTGTAAGAGGTGTTGTACCGCTTAACCGCGATTCGGTATTTACACGCGGTACTTTCCTTGCCCTGCAGAATGAGACATTTGCCAACGTGCAAAATAAAGCAAAGGTAAACAAGCACACATTTGACCAAAACCGCGCCTACATAGCTTTTGGCTATCGCCTTAATAAGATGATTGATGTGGAAGCGGGGTATCTTAACCAATATATTAAACAGGCCGAGGCTTATACCATAAACCACGTGGCACAATTTGCTTTATATACCCGTTTTTAAAGATGCTATTTTATAACCCTTGCAGCCACCCCTTCATTGGTGATTTTAACGGGTTTTATAAGCCCGTCGGCGGTGAAATACATTTTATCAATACACGTTACACGGTGGTTGCCATCTGTTTCGCCCAGCGGGCGGCGGTGATACACAATGTACCACTCATCGGTGCCGGGCACATTTATAACTGAATGATGGCCGGCGCCGGTTGCTATTTTAATATCCTGCTTTAATATGGTTGCTATCCGCTTAAAAGGGCCAAACGGCGTCTTGCCGATAGCGTAGGCTACCCGGTAATCAGGGCCGGTCCAACCCCCTTCGCTCCACATCAGGTAATATTTGCCTTTACGTTTAAACATCACCGGGCCTTCAACATAATCTTTTGGCGTTATCAGCTTAAATGTGTCACCGTCATCAAACGGGACCACGCCGGTAAAGTCTTTATTCAGTTTGGCTATGTTGCACTGGCCCCATCCACCATAAATAATATAGTACTGGCCATTATCGTCTTTATAAACAAACTGGTCAATAGGTTGTGCCTTGTTATAGATCTTCCCGATCAGCGGTTTGCCCAGGTAGTCTTTAAACGGCCCGGCGGGGTTGTCTGATACACCAACACCTATACCGCCAATCTCTTTCTGGTCATCGTGAATATCATTGGCTCCGAAGAATAAATAGTATTTGCCATCCTTTTTGGTTACGGCTGGCGCCCACAGTGCGCGTTTCACCCATTTAACCATGCTGCTGTCAATTACATGTTCGTGTTTGGTCCAGTGCACCAGGTCGGGCGATGAAAAAGCGTCCATAAAAACCTGCTCGTCATATTTTGCCGAATAGGTTGGGTAAACCCAGTAAGTTTTATCAAATACCTTTGCTTCTGGATCGGCATACCAGCCTTTAAAAATCGGGTTGCCTGAATATTCCTTTTTTTGCGCCGATACAACGGAACACAACGATACTAACGCAACTATAGAGATGTTTTTAGCTGCTTTCAGGTACATGGTTTTGATCATGTGGTAAAGTATTATTTTTTTGGTCTGCTTTTGTTACCCCAGCGCCGTTGTGGCGGCCTTTTATTGGTGGAGTGCTCCTGTTTAACCATTTCGATTGACTTCAGTTCATCGGGCACTTCTATCAGGCGGATAGGTTTTTCTATCAACTGTTCAATGCTTTTCAGCTTGCGTTCGTCACGATGGTTAACAAAAGTTATAGCTGTGCCAGTAGTTTCGGCCCGCGCAGTACGGCCAATGCGGTGAATATAATCTTCGGGGTCGCCCGGAACATCGTAATTGATCACCAGATCAATCCCTTCCACATCAATCCCGCGCGAAAGTGCGTCGGTACCAATGATAACCGGAAGTTGTTTATTTTTAAAGTTGAGCAGGATCTCTTCGCGTTCCTTTTGTTCCAGGTCTGAATGGAAAGCACTTGCCTTAAAATGAGCCGCCTTTAATTCCTTCGCCAGCGCTTTTACAATTTCTTTACGCGATGCAAAAATAATGGTACTGGAGTACGAACCATTTTTGAGCAGCATTTGTAATAGAGGCGTTTTTTGCTGATCGTGCACGCGGTAGATCTGCTGGTCAATTCCAACTGCTGGTTGAGACAAGGCAATATTGATCTGCTCCGGTTCGTTCAGGATCTTTTTTGCCAGCGAGCGGATGCGGCCCGGCATGGTAGCCGAGAACAACAGCGTTTGCCTGGTTTTAGGCAGGTAGCTGATGATCTTCATAATATCGTCAGAGAAACCCATGTCTAGCATGCGGTCAGCCTCGTCTAAAATCAAATGGGTTAAATGGTTCAGCTTTAAAACGCCCGAAGTAAGGTGTGCTATCAGCCTGCCTGGTGTGGCAATAATAATGTTTACATTGTTTTGAATGCCCCGGCGCTGTTGCTCGTAAGCGCTGCCATCGCCGCCACCAAATACAGCTATAGAGCTAATGCCCGTAAAATAAGCCAGGCCTTCTACCTGCTGATCTATCTGCTGGGCCAGCTCGCGGGTTGGCGCCAAAATAAGCGCGCTGGTATGGTGCTTATTGGTTTTGCCAATAATATCCAGTACCGGCAAAAGATAAGCCCCTGTTTTCCCCGTGCCTGTTTGGGCACATGCAATAATGTCCTGTCCGTTTAATATAACCGGGATGGCCATCTCCTGTATTGGGGTTGGAGTGGTGAACCCCATACTTTCTATGCCTTCGAATAATTGCTCGTTAAAATTAAAATCCTTGAATGTCACTATACTTTTATAGGTGATGAGGTATGCAAGGTAGGAAAAAATGTTGGGGAATGGCAATTTTACCGTTTTTAACAACGCTCTTCGCCAAATAAACCATTAAAAGGCTAATTCCCGGCGCGGCTAACCCCAAAAACTGAACCACCGGAAATAAAAACAGCAAAGCTTCACCTGGACCATAAGTAATGCCACATATAAATTGGCCGCATTGCCCCAGGCAAACAATTATGATTGAATGTAACTCTTTAACTGCTCAATAGTTTCCTCGTGCGACAGGATGGTTTCTGTTACCACATCGCTGATGGAGATGATCCCGCACATGACATTGTCTTTGAAAACAGGTAAGTAACGCAGGTTGTTCTCGCTCATCACATGCATACAGGTTTCAACTGAATTTTCAGGTATCATCCGTGGAAAATCGGTACTCATAATTTCCCTTACCTGGGTTTCTAATGATGATTTTCCCTGTAATATCACTTTGCGTGCATAGTCACGTTCGGTCAGCAAGCCGGCATAGGCACCATCTTCGGTAATAACAACAGAGCCTATGTTTTTGGCTGCCATAAGTTTCAATGCGTCTAAAACGGTGGTGTCGCCATCAATGGCTATCACAGCACTGCCCTTGCGGGCGAGAATGTTAGATACTTTTTTCATAACAAATTGGTTATCAATGGTAAATTGGGCTTATCAAATATAACAAATGAAATATAACAATGCATATTAAAGAAATATGAATTAATTGCCGACTTTACATGTAGTTTAAATCAATTTGTGCTAATAGGTTATTGGAGAGTCGTTTGTAAGAGTTTTTTTACATAAAACCATTAAATAAAAAATGTAAGTTTGCTGCCCCCCTAAACTAAACTTTGGTAAAATTCAATGTCAAAAAAAATATTAAGGTGTTCTAAATGTAATTCCCCTTACCATTTCGAAAAGCAACGAAACTGGTTTGGGCGCAATTTGTTATTCTTTTTGCCCCTGCGAAGGTATTTCTGCGCCAAATGTTTAAAAGACCGCTATGTTTTAATAACCAGGGAAAAGCTCAAAGGCTATCAAAAAGTATAACTTAGCTAAAATAAGTCTGGTTTAAGGGTTTATCTGTTTTGCTCTTAAGGGAAAAAGCAAACCACTGCTACTTTTGTTCAGGCACTTTTACTGCTTTCGGGGCTTCTATTATCCTCGTGTAACAATCTTCCTGCTGTTTTTTCATCAAACAGAAATTTATTATAATTTTACTACCCATTGTAATAGCTGGGTTTGTGATGCGTTTGTTTTAAGAATAGACGCATTTACATGCAGCAATACACCAAACAAACAAACTAAATTTATAACATGAAAAAAGTACTGTTAAGTATTCTGGCATTTACTGCGGTAAATTGCTCGCTTATGGCGCAAACCACCAAACTGTTTGACGGTAAAACCACTACCGGCTGGCACAGTTATTTAAAAACCGGGCCTGGTGCATGGAAAGTTGTTGACGGCGCTTTACAGCTTGACCCAAAAGCTCC
Organism: Mucilaginibacter xinganensis; assembly: GCF_002257585.1. NCBI lineage: Bacteria > Pseudomonadati > Bacteroidota > Sphingobacteriia > Sphingobacteriales > Sphingobacteriaceae > Mucilaginibacter > Mucilaginibacter xinganensis. The sequence goes on from NZ_CP022743.1 coordinate 438,053, forward strand.
TGACCAGGGCGATTTGGTTACAGATAAAGAGTATGAAAATTACGAACTTTCATTACAATGGAAAATTGCAGAAGGCGGCAATAGCGGCATTATTTTCGGCGTTCATGAGGATCCGCAATTTGGAGCCACTTATTTAACAGGCATCGAAATGCAGGTTTTGGACGATAAAGGCGCTGAAGACAACAAAAAAGCAACTCACCTTGCGGGTTCATTATACGATATCGAAGCCGCATCAAGCGCTGCCAAACCAGCGGGGGAGTGGAACAAAATAAAGATCCGTAAGGATAATGGGCAGCTTACCTTTTGGATGAATGGTAAAAAAACCATTGATGTTAAAATTGGTAGCCCCGAATGGCAGGAGATGTTAAATAACAGCAAGTTTAAAACCTGGAAAGGTTTTGCGGCATATCCTAAAGGCCGCATCGCATTGCAGGATCACGGCGCTGTAGTTTCATTTAAAAACATCAGTATTAAGGAAATTTAATTTATCAGTTGTTAGCATACAACGCACGAAAATTGATTTTAAATTAACGATAACAGATCCAGAACTAAACTAAATATGAATAACGACATACAGATAAAAAAAACGTCAACTGTTTACGATGCCATTGTTGTTGGCTCAGGTGCCGGCGGAGGTATGGCAGGGTATGTATTGGCCCATGCCGGTTTAAAAGTATTAATGCTGGAGGCGGGGCCATACTTTGACCCGGCCAAAGATTCTATGCAACTGAAATGGCCTTATGAATCAGCCCGTCGCGGTGCAGGCACAACCCGCTATTTTGGCGATTTTGATGCCGCCTATGGTGGTTGGGAAATTGACGGCGAGCCTTATACTACAAAAGATAAAACAGAATTTCACTGGTTCCGCTCGCGCATGATGGGCGGACGCACCAATCACTGGGGCCGTATTTCTTTACGAATGGGGCCAGATGATTTTAAAGGCCACCATATAGATGGCTTAACAGACGACTGGCCGATAACCTATGACGATGTAAAACCTTTTTACGATAAGGTTGACCGCATGATAGGTGTTTACGGTACTGTTGAAGGCTTACCGAACGAACCGGACGGCATCTTCCTTCCGCCGCCTAAACCGAGGTTGAACGAACTTTTTATAAAAAAGGGCGCAGCAAAGGCAGGGGTTAAAGTAATTGCGGGCCGTGGTTCGGTTTTAACCGAGGCGCTGCCCGGCAACAAAGATCGTGGTGCCTGCTTTTTTTGCGGGCAATGCGGGCGCAGCTGTAAAATTTACGGCGATTTTTCGGCCTCATCATGTCTTGTTATCCCGGCCTTAAAAACCGGAAACCTCAAGTTAATTCCTAACGCTATGGTGCGTGAGGTGCTTACCGACGACAATGGGCTGGCAACCGGGGTTTCTTATATCAGCAAAGATGATATGCAGGAATACCAGGTAAAAGCAAAGCTGGTTATTTTGGGAGCGAGTGCCGGTGAATCAGCGAGGTTGCTGCTCAACTCCAAATCATCCAAACACCCTTCCGGGCTGGCAAACAGCAGCGGCGTGGTTGGCCGTTACCTGCATGACTCAACCGGATCAAGCGCCGGCGGCTGGCTGCCAGAGCTAATGGACCGTAAACGTTACAATGAAGATGGCGTGGGCAGTGTGCATATTTACGGCCCCTGGGTTAAAGACAATAAAAAACTGAATTTCCCGCGCGGGTACCATATTGAATTTGGTGGTGGCCTGCATATGCCAGGGTACGGCTTTAGCGGCGGTATCCAGAACATGAATGGTGCTGTACCGGGCCGCGACGGCAAAACGAAGGAAGCCGGTGGCTTTGGAGCCGACCTGAAAGACGACTACCGCCGTTTTTACGGAACCGGGTTTGGCATGGCCGGACGCGGTACCGCTATTGCCCGTTACGATAACTATTGCGAAATTGATCCGGATGTGGTTGATAAGTTCGGTATCCCAGTACTGCGTTTCCACTACAAATGGAGCGATTACGAGATCAAGCAGGCAAAACACATGCAGGATACATTCCAGGAGATAATGCATAACATGGGCGGCGCTATTTATGGCCCGCCGGCAGGGCCTGAAACCAACTACGGACTGGAGGCCCCGGGGATGATCATCCACGAGGTGGGCACCGTGCGGATGGGCGACGATCCTAAAAAATCAGCTTTAAATAAATACAGCCAGGCACATGATTGCAAAAACCTTTTTGTGGTCGATGCTGCGCCGTTTGTTCAGCAGGGTGACAAAAACGCTACCTGGACAATCCTTGCGCTATCCATGCGTACCGCTGAATACATTTTATCTCAACGTAAAAAATTAAACGTTTAATCATACAACCATGAACAGACGCGACTCATTAAAAGCTATAGGTTTCGGCACACTTTCAACAGGATTACTACTCGATGCCTGCAAACCGAAAGATAACAAATTAGCCGAAGACAGCACAGAAAATGCCACCCCGGCTGCGACAGAGGCGGGACGCCAGCCCTTTGAGGTTGAACGCGATAAAAAGCTGAACGCCGAAAAGTTTTTTAACGACCATGAAATGGCTACCATTACCGTGCTTGGCGATATCATTATTCCAAAAGATGCGCGTTCTGGCAGTGCTTCAGATGCAAAGGTGCCGGCCTTTATAGAATTTATTGTGAAGGACATGCCCGAGCACCAGACCCCCATGCGCGGCGGACTTCGCTGGCTGGATATGCAGTGCCTTAACCGCTACGGCAAAACGTTTGTTGATGCCGGCAGTGCCCAGCAAATAGACATGGTTAAACAAATTGCCTATCCTAAAAAAGCAACCCCCGAAATGGCACAAGGCGTATCCTTCTTTAACCGTATGCGTGACCTCACGGCTTCAGGCTTTTATACTACCAAAATGGGAATAGAAGACCTGGGCTATGTAGGCAACGCGCCCGGTAAATGGGACGGTGTGCCTGCCGATGTGCTGAAACAATATAAAATAGAAGACCCCTGGGGTAATAAATGGTAAAACAATTAAGATTTGCCCCCCGATAGCCGGAGTTTAAACACCTGCTGACCCGCAGATTAAATTCCCGTCCCGCACCACCCTTACATTGAGTAGGGGTGATGCGGGATTTTATTTTTAACGGCCTTCCTGCTGCCTGGCAACGAGTTGGTAAAGTACCAGGAAAAATAGTCATTGATAAATAAATAGAATTTGCATAAATTCGTATTAACCTAACCAAATTACGATATGCACCAGGATCAACTTCTTAAAGGAGAAATACTGCTCTCCTATTCAGATGAAGAAATAATTACACTAACAACCCATAGGGTAAGGTATAAAAGTAAAAGCTGGGGCCAATCCAAATTCATTTCTATAATGCTCGAAAAGATAAGTTCTTTACAGGTGGTGTACATTTCCTACCCTTTTCTTTTAATAATTGGAATTATTATGAGCATAATGGGATTTGTAACCGGGTTAACCAATAATTACAGTTCGGGAATAATGTCCCTGTCAATAATACCAGGCGTTGTCTTCGCAATAGCTTATTTCATCACACGAAAGCATATTTGCGTTATCTCGTCAGATGGAGGTGCGCCAATTATATTCAAGACAGAAGGGATGAGCGCGGAGAACATTACAGAAATAATGGATAAGGTAGAGCTGGCAAAAAACAACAGGATGGTGCAATTACAAAGCCTCCAATACGATATAAATAACAGATACGTACCTAAATGTCCTTTTTCTCCTTCGGCCTGATCCTTTTCATTACATTTACAAAAAAACACTTTTGCCATATTGGCACCCCAAACATCTTTTGTAACAACGGTATGCTATTTGTAATCTAATAAGCGTAAATTCACAAAACACAAAACCTAAAAAACATGAAAAATCTATTAATAGTATTAGGCGTCATCATTGTGATTTGCCTGTTTGGCTCATGCAGCTACAATGGCATGGTAACAAAGCAGGAGAACGTAAAAGCCAAATGGGGCGATGTACAGTCGAATTATCAGCGCCGTTCAGATCTGATCCCAAATCTGGTTGCTACCGTTAAGGGGGCAGCTAACTTTGAAAAAAGCACACTGGTTGAAGTTACCAAAGCCCGTGCAAAAGCAACCTCCATACAAGTTGATCCTACGAAATTAACACCTGAAACCATTCAGAAATACCAGGCCGCACAGGGCCAGTTAAGTACTGCACTGGGCCGTTTGCTGGTTGCATCAGAAAACTACCCCGACCTGAAATCGAACAGTAATTTCAGTAGTCTGCAGGCCTCGCTTGAGGGGACCGAAAACCGGATCAATGTTTCCCGCCGTGACTTTAATGCCGCTGTACAGGAATACAATACAACAATCCGCTCGTTCCCGGCTGTTATAGTTGCCAAAATGTTTGGCTTTAATGAAAATGGAAGCTTTACAGCAGATCCGGAATCGCAAAAGGCGCCAAAAGTTACATTTTAAATTTTGTTGATTGCACCGGCGAATGGAGTAATTAAACCGGTTGCCAGTTAATAAGTATATTCACTTTAGCGCTGGTGCAAATCATTTTCAATTAATTAATGTAATCAAACGTAGCATGGCCCTATTTAACGAAGAAGAGCAACAGCGGATCCGCACCGCAATTGAAAATGCCGAAAAGCATACATCGGGGCAGATGCGGGTTTGCATCGAGAAAACATGCACCGAAGAGGTGCTTGATCGTGCAGCCAAATACTTTCACCAGCTGGATATGCACAAAACCAAGTTGCGCAACGGCGTGCTTATTTATGTGGCTACGGTTGACCGCAAGTTTGCCATTATCGGCGATGCTGGCATAAATAAAGCTGTCCCGGCCAATTTTTGGGATGATACCAAAGAAAAAATGCTGGAGAACTTTAAGTATGGCAACCTGGTTGAAGGAATTGTTACCGGTATTAATATTGCGGGCGATCATCTCCGGGAGTTTTTTCCTTATCAGTCTGGCGGCAGCAATGAACTATCAAACGATGTAGCCTTTATGGACGGCGAATAAACTTAAACCGATGTTAAAAAAACTCATTTTATTTATTAACCTGCTGCTGGTTGGTTTTATAGCCATCGGGCAGGATCTGCCACCAAAATCAAACACGTTAGTTACCGATTTTACTAAAACCACGCTTAACGACGAGCAGCGTGGGCTGCTTGAGCGTAAACTGGTACAGTTTAGCGATTCTACCTCAACCCAAATAGCGGTGGTCATCATTAAGTCGGTTGGCGACTATGACATTAATGATTATGGGCAAAGGCTCGGTCGTGCATGGGGAATAGGCGAAAAAGGCAAAAATAACGGGGTCCTGGTATTGGTTGCGCTCACAGACCGTAAGGTGGCTATTGCAACAGGATACGGTGCAGAAGGCGCGGTGCCGGATGTAGTTACCAATCAAATTATCCAGAATAATATACTGCCGCGATTTAAACAGGGAGATTACTATGCGGGCCTTGACGAGGGCACCACCCAGATCATGAAATACATGAAGGGCGAATATAAAGCAAGTAAAAAATCTGCTAAGGTTGATGATGGCGGTGGCTTTCCTGCTGGGATTGTTGTAATTATTGTAATTGTGATATTGATTATAGTGTTCCGCAAGCGCGGCGGCGGTGGCGGCCACATTATTGGCGGCAGGGGCGGCGCAAGCCCGTTCTGGTGGTTTCTTGGCGGCACCATGCTTGGCAGGGGTAGCGGCGGCTGGGGAGGCTTCTCGGGCGGCGACGGCGGATCAAGCGGCAGTGACAGCGGCGGCGGCTTCGGCGGGTTTGGCGGCGGCGATTTCGGCGGCGGCGGATCAAGCGGGAGCTGGTAGAGAGCATTGAATGGTTGATGGAACATAGATTGTTAGCCGAAAACATCACTAAGATTTTTCAGCCTCCTGTCTTCTCATATAGTGTAGGGGCGTCTTGGCAAAAAAAGGCCTGAAAGCAGTCCCTGTGTATTAGCTAATATCTATAAATTTTCTTATTGCTTTTCTGTTTTTTAGGTGTAATTTAGATGCATTAAATCACACCTAAAATTATCACAATGACAGAAAATGCACACCCTTTATTAAAAGGTTTCGTACGCCTAAGCGGCTCCGTAGCCGAAGTAGCAAACAAACTTGGTCCGCTTGCAGGCCTGGAAGGAACCTGGCACGGCACCGATGGCTGGAACATGATCGCCGTTCCCTCGCAAAATCACGGCACGGCTGGTTTTACACTACTGGTACAAAATTATTCAGAAACAATAACCTTTACGGCAATTGGCGCACCCGTACCTAACCGTGGCGGCGCAACGGAACAATTTATCACGGGGCTCACGTATGAGCTCACCGTTACTGATAATACTACCCAGGGTATATTGCATATTGAAAACGGTATGTGGTTAAATATGGCCGATGTGCAAATTCAGCCCGACGGGCCTGTGAAAGCGGCTGCTCCAATGCCGTTTACCATTGCAAGGATGGCGAGTATTCCTCATGGTGATGTTGTAATGGCGCTGGGCAATGCAACAACCACGAGCGGCGGCTTTTCTATTCCTGATATCAATGCACTGCCGGTTGAGCTTGGACGGCCTGATTTGGGATATCTTGACCCTTATAAGATCATTCAGCAATTTCCGCAGTTTAGCGCGCGCAACCCCAATTTAATGCTGCAAAAAGCGATACAAAATCAAAAGATAGGTAATGTAACCACCATTCAGGTTGATACCAATAACCAGGGCGGGAATATTTCGAACATCCCTTTTATTCATGAGCATGTGAATGCATCGAGGTTCTTTTCAACCTTCTGGATAGAGGATGTATCCATGAACGGGGTTAATTTTAAACAGCTGCAATATTCACAGCAGGCCGATCTTGATTTTCTGCCGAAATTCCACGCGCCGGGCTTAATTATGTGGCCCCATGTAAATGTGAATACCCTGCGGAAACAATAGGTTTCATAGTTGATGGTTCATAGTCAGTAAACAGGATCATAAGCAGCTTATTGTTATGAAGTAAATAAGCTATTTATTACATTCGCCACGTTCAACTATGAACCATTAGCTATGCACGATGAACTGAAATGGAAAAAGCTTTCCTCCCATTATCTACATAAAGGGCCATGGGCCACACTTCGCTCCGATCGTTGCGAAATGCCCGATGGGCGCGTTGTTGAAGATTATTATGTTTTGGAATACCCCAACTGGGTAAATGCCGTTGCACTAACCGAAGATAATAAGGTGGTGATGGTATATCAGTACCGCCACGCCGCAGGTATTGTTTCGCTCGAAATTCCCGGGGGCGTTATTGAGGCTGGTGAAACTGCTGAAGATGCCTTGCGCCGCGAGTTATTGGAAGAAACCGGTTACGCGTTTGATAGCTTTGAGCTATTGTGCGAAGTTTATGCCAACCCATCTACCGCCAACAATAAAACCTCGTGTTTCCTGGCGCGGAACGGGAAAAAGGTGCAGGAACAACAATTTGATGATCATGAAGACCTTATTGTTGAAACTTTCACTATTGATGAAATTAAGCAACTGCTGGCAGATAATAAAATAGCCCAGGCACTACATTGTACCGGGCTATTTTATGCGCTGCAGAAGCTCAAAGATTAAAGCCCTATTAGCTTTAGCCTCTCGCTATGGTGTGCGGGTTACTGTTAATTTGCGGATGCAGTTATTGTTCTGGTCGGCAACGTAAATGTTGTTATTAGCATCAACAGTAATAGCCTGCGGGCTATTGAACAGGGCGCTTGTTCCGGTACCGTTTACAAAGCCAGAAACATTTAACGTACCTGCAAGGATATAAAGCACATTGGCTGTGGTACATTCCATAATGCGGCCGCCTTCATCAGCAATATAAATATTGCCGGCAGCGTCAAGCGCAATACCAGCGGGATAGTTGATCAGGTCGGTTTGTGTCGGGCCGCCTGCTATGGTTGTCACCACGCCAGCCGAAGTGATTTTACGAATAGCTGAATTTCCCTGGTCGGCCACATATACGTTTCCGGCGGCGTCTGCTGCCACGCCGTTAGGATGATCAAAAGCTGCAGCCGTGCCCGTTGCATTCACATAGCCGGCTGTTTTAACGCCCGCAAGGGTGGTTACTACGCCTGCAGCGGTTATTTTGCGAATGGCATTGTTGCCATGGTCGGCCACGTAAACGTTGCCGGATGCATCCACTGCAATGCCCGCAGGATTGTTGAACGTTGCTGCTGTACCTGTGCCGTTTACAAACCCGGCAGTGCCATTACCGGCAAGTGTACTGGCCACGCCTGCTGCTGTTATCTTTCGGATAACGTTATTACCGAAATCAGCCACATACACGTTGCCTTGTGCGTCAACAGCCATTCCGTTAGGTCCGTAAAACTCAGCGGCAAGTGCACTGCCGTCGGCATAGCCAATTACCCCTGTTCCTGCCAGGGTTGTGGTTAAGCCGGCAGCGGTAACCGCGCGAATGCGGTTATTATAGGTATCGGCTACATAAATCTTCCCTGAAGCATCCGCAGCAATCCCGCTGGGATTATTAAACATTGCGCTTAATCCTGTTCCATCCGCATAGCCAACCGTTCCGTTTCCTGCCAGCGTAGTTACAGCAGTAACCACTGCGCCCAGGCCCGTGCTGGTAGTAAATTGCACAACACTGCCGTAAGCAGTGCCGCCGCTGTTGCTGGCGTAAGCGCGTAAATAATAAGTGGTACCCGCTGTTAAGCCCGTAATGTTACTTGTAAAATTAATAGGTATAGTGCCGCTGGTGCTTACTGTTTCTGATGTTTTGCTATCGGTTATGGTAGGCGTTTTGTTGGTTGAGCTGTAACAAACACCGTTCGCCGTTATTGAACTGTTGCCCACATCAGAAATTGTTCCGCCACTTTGCGCCGTGGTTGACGTAAGGTTGATGATGAGCCCGGCCGTTGTAACCGTTGGTGCGGTCCCTGTGTCGGTAGTGGTGGTGGTGCTGGTTTTTTTACAGCTTACCGCTAAAACTAAAACAGACAAGAATAATGCAGGCAAAAATACTTTGCGGAAATAGGGGGTTTTCATGCAAACGAAGAGATAAGGGTGTAAAAAGTTATTCATGCAGCTTATGCCGGTTTTTGTTAATTAACTGCAATTATAGGATTCGTATTATAAATGCGGAAAACTTTAACAATTATTAACAAGCGATGTTGCGACTGGGGAAAGGAACAGGATACGAAAAGGTAAAATAGCAAAAAGCCCTTCCGGAAACCGGAAAGGCTTTGGTATAAATAAATCCTGCGTTTAAAAACGGCTGGAAATTAAACTCTTTTTGATTTGATACGGGCTGCTTTACCTGTAAGCGCACGTAAGTAGTAAAGTTTAGCACGACGTACTTTACCGTGGCTGTTTACTTCTATTTTATCAATGTTTGGTGAGGTGATAGGGAAAATACGCTCAACACCAATTCCGTTTGATACTTTACGAACGGTAAAAGTTTCGGTGTTCCCGGTACTGTTGCGTTGTATAACAACACCCTGGTAAACCTGGATACGTTCTTTATTTCCTTCTCTGATTTTATAATGCACACTTACCGTATCACCAGCTTTAAAGCTCGGAAGTTGTCTTACTACTACTGATTGTTCTTCAACAAATTTTACTAAATCCATGATTTTTAGCTCTTAAAAGCGATTTTTAGCCCGTAAAAATCGGATTGCAATTATAGGGATTTTTTTTAATATAAAAAAGCCTTTATTAAAAATTTCCACATTTATCATTTTGTCAACAATTTCGGGGGAGGCGCTGCTATTTTATATCGATCAGACCGGCCTTCAATAAACAGGTGGTAATGCCTGGATGGGTTTGATTAACTAATACAAAGTCGGATTCGATTTTATTAAAATCAAACACTCGTGCAAAGGCAATCGTTTTCGCCCGGTTATTCATCCAGCAGGTCTGGGCGCCTGAGCCGGGTACGCTCCACCGCCTGTTCAAAGCGCCACTTTTCAATTTCGGGCGTATTGCCGCTTAGCAGGATATCAGGCACCTTGTATCCATTCCATTCGGCAGGCCGCGTATAAACCGGGGCATCCAGCAAGCCGTCCTGGAAAGAATCTGACAGGGCGGACGTTTCGTCTGAAAGCACACCCGGGATGAGCCTAACCACGGCATCAACCAAAACGGCAGCCGGCAATTCCCCTCCTGATAATACATAATCACCAATTGAGATTTCGCGGGTAACAAAAATATCGCGGATCCGCTGATCAATGCCTTTATAGTGGCCGCAAAGGATGATGATGTTCTGCTTGATAGAAAGCTGATTGGCTATCGGCTGGTTCAGCGTTTCTCCGTCGGGCGACATAAAAATAATCTCGTCGTATTCCCGCTCGGCCTTTAGTTTTTCTATACAGTCAGCAAAGGGTTGTATGGTCATCACCATGCCGCTGCCGCCGCCGTAGGGATAGTCATCAACGCTTTTTTGCTTGCTCGTGGAATAGTCGCGCAGGTTATGTACAACAATTTCGGCAACCCCCTTTTTTTGCGCACGCTGCAATATTGAATGTGCAAATGGGCTTTCGAGCAGGCCGGGTAAAACAGAGATGATATCAAAACGCATAACGCAAAGATAGGGTAATAGAATTAAGAGCGGAAATAGAGCCGTTATTCAGGAAATTAAGCTTCAAAGCGGGATTTGAACTTTAAAACTATAATAGTATATGCTCCTTATTTTAATCCTGTATCAGTTACAACGGCCTGCCAATTTCCCAATGGTGGCCGAAGGGGTCAATAACATGACCCAGCCGGTAACCATAATCCTGGTCGGCAACCGGATAAACCTCTGTGGCGCCGGCCGCAATAGCGCTTGCCGCAAATGCATCGGGATTGGCAACGATCAGCCCCATCCGGATAGGAATGCTGGCCGCCTTCTCCGGCGTGGGATGCTCCGCCCCTGCCCCATCGGCAACAAAAAAACGTGCGCCGTTAATGGATAGTTCAGCTACGATAGCGCCATCCGGGGCTTCAACCCGCATCAACTCGTCGGCGTTAAAGGCTTTCTTGTAAAACTCAACTGCTGCAGCGCCATTGCTAACGGACAGCGTAGGCCTGATGGCGGTTTCAAAATCTGCTGTGGGGTTATTTTCCATAATTTCCTTTTGTTAAGATGTCGGGGTCAAGAATTTTTTCTATCAGCCATTGGTGCCCAAAGGGATCAGTAAATTCGCACTGGCGGTAACCGTAGTCATAATCCTGCACAGGCGACGTGATTGCAGCGCCTGCTTCAAGAGCTTTTGAGACAACGGCGCGCACGTCATCAACCATAAGGCCCAAGGTTACTGTTGTGCCGTTGTGTGTGCCGGGGCTGAAGGCGCCGGGGCGCATCTGCTCGTGCAGGTGGAACAACGCCCCATCTACGGCGAATGCGGCTACATGTACCGAGCCATCATCGTTTTTGAGGCACCAGAGTTCAACTGCGTTAAAAGCCCTGGCGTAAAAGCCGATATCAGTTACCCCCTTGGGGATAATTAACTGCGGTACAAAGGCTGTTTTTGTTTCCATACCTTTCCTTCTTTTGGTTTTCTGGTGATTTTATCCCCGGCTGTAACGCTCGTCTTAGTCTCCCTCTTCCAGTATAAACACTTCTTCGAGCGGTTTGTTAAAAACTTTTGCAATTTTTAATGCAAGCACAGTTGAAGGTACGTATTTATTGCTTTCGATGGTATTTATAGTTTGCCGCGAAACACCCACCGCTTCAGCAAGCTCACCCTGGGTTATATTTTTTATAGCGCGTTCAACGCGGATGTTGTTTTTCATGTCAGATGCTTTTAATTTCGGCCTCCCTCGAGATGCGGTACACCTTAAAGTTAAACCATATAAGAAAAATGAGCGGAATGGTTACCAGGTTCACCAGCTGAACCCCAAGGAAATCGACACCGAAAACAAAGAAGTTTGACAACAGCAGGATGGCATAATTTACATATACGGCTATCTGCATGGCTTCCAGCCGGGTGGATGAGATGAATTCGTCCTCTTCCTTTTCGCGCGAATAAACCCATAACAATAAACTAAACGGCAATATAAACACCGCATCATAACCAACGTCATTCCATTTAAAGGCAAAACTGGCTATAGCCGCCGCAACCATGATTGCGGAGATCCATTTACCCAAAAAGCGGTAAGGCTTATTAGGCAGGAAAAGTACCGGTTTTAAATCAAAATCGTTTTTATTGCGCAATAATAAAAAGTAAAAGCGACCGGTAAAAATAAGTAAAGGTGTAAACAGGTTATAAATATAAAAGTCGAAGTTTTTGGTTAAATCGTCGATTATTGCGCTAATTGGCGGATCCTTAAGCAAGGAACCAAGAAGCGTGATAACAATAATAAATGCATATAAAATATAATTTACCAGGATGGCCCAGTATAAGGCATTAAGTCGCATTTTGGCCGTTAGCTCATCTTCTTTTTTCACCCTTGAAAATGCAACCAGCAATAATCCTATAATTACAAGGGTAAGTGCAAGTTCATTTGTAAAGTTTTCCATCGCGCTCAAAAAAATCGAGCTTTTTGCTCTCAGGCGAATTTCAAATCCGGGGATCTCGTAGTTCCTGTAAACAACAAAGTAGCCTAAAACAAACCCTGGTATGGCCAGCAGTGCACCTAAATACTTAAGTTTAGGTGGAAATAAAAATGACGTTTTCATTTGGTGCCCTCCTTTATTGAACGATTAAGCCTGAAGATCATCCAACGAAACCTTACGATAAAGAACACCAGCGGAATCCATAAGTTTAAATACAGGATATGGCCCTTATCGTTGGTAAGCACCAGTGTTGTAAATAACACTAGGTAATTGAGATATATCGCCCATTGTAATGAATCCAGGCGCAATTGCGAAATCTGTTCATCTTCAATTTTTTCCTTCGAGAATGCGACGAGGAATAGGCCGGCGGCCATAAGCAGCGCAGTTGCGATAAAAAAGAGGTGGTCGGGCGTAAACAATTCCGGCACATCCATGCCCTGGTTATATCCTTTAAAATTATTGCCGGCATAGATCTTCATAACTACCATTACAGGAATATGAAGAAAGATCAGGCACCAGCCGGCGTACCTGCTCCAATGTGGAAATAAAAAGCGCGTTTTCATGATTTGTAAAGTTTGATTTACCAAATGTAAAACAAACTTTACAAAAGTCAAATAAACTTGACATTTATTTTACTGCAGGAATAAAATGTTTTTTAACCAATGCCTCAACTTTATGGCGGATATGCGTTGAAACCGGCTTGCCCCAAATAACCTTATAGGTTCCGTTGGCCCGGGTAATAACAGAAAAGTAGTTACCCAACTCTCCGTTTATTTCACTTGGGTTGTTTAACTGTATTTGTCTGATTTCTTTGTCAAAGTTTTCCATCTCTTATTTTTAATTTCTACTTATGCGTATGTTTAATGAGGCCTTAAACCATTATTATTGTTGGATATGTGCTATTAAAATAACTTATTCAACCCAATTGAACTCAATCAACCAACCTTTAATCCAGGTAAATGTCCAGTAAGCCATCAGGGAGGTCAACCCTGACTATTTCCTTTACCACATCAATGCCTTTAACCACTTCTTCGTTCAGCGGGAAAAGCACTTCGCAATTCTTATACGTAAGTGTGGCTATTAACTGCTGCGGGTATTCATGAATATCGGTTATTACACCCAGTTCGCCTTCATTGTCATCAATAGCGGTAAAGCCCTTCAGGTCCATCAGGGTAAATTCCTGTTTTTTCTTTTTTGGCTTTAGTTTATTGGGGAGGTAGAGGTCCTTTTTCGCCAGCAATGCTGCCTTTTCAATGGTGTCCACATCTTCCAGCACCAGGTAGGCGGCATTTTTTTGAAGGTACTTTATCGAGCTTACAAAATAAGGAACCAGCTTGCCGGCTATTTCAATAAAAAGGGTATTGAACCTGATGTCTTCCAGTCCGTCAAAATCGGTATAAATGTGCAGTTCGCCCTTCAATCCTTTTGTCTTTATGGTGCTGCCTATTCTGAAACAATCGTCGGTTGTCATAATGCTTTATGCTAAGGTAAAAAACAACAATGGCGAAGAACCTGTTAGGATCTTCGCCATTGTTAAATATTGTAAATTGAAATTACTCAGCGCTTTCAGCTTCAGCAGATGCTTCAGGCTCAGCAGAAACTTCGCCTTCTTCTTCGGCAGGAGCTTCAACTTCTTCAACTTCAGGGGTGTTTTTTGCAGCAATTGCAGCAGCTTTAGCCTCTTTCTTCTTAGCTTCGGCAGCCAGAGCAGTTTTACGTGCTTCGTCTTTTGCTGATACTAAAGTTGATTTTTTACCTGTGATTTTTCCATCTTTGGTATCAAGCCATTGCTGGAATTTTGCTTCAACCTGCTCTTCGGTTAATGCACCTTTTTTAAGACCACCCTGTAAGTGTTTTTTGTATAAAACACCTTTGTACGATAAAATCGCACGGCAAGTATCTGTTGGTTGTGCGCCACTGTTAACCCAATCAAGGGTTTTATCGAAGTTAATGTCGATAGTTGCAGGGTTTGTATTTGGGTTGTATGAGCCTAAACGCTCAATAAAACGTCCGTCACGCGGCGCGCGCGCATCGGCTACTACGATATAATAAAAAGGTTTTCCTTTTTTACCGTGTCTTTGCAATCTGATTTTGGTTGCCATTTTTTTATTTTATGTATTCAACATTGTCCCCGGAGTTCTTTCTGCGGGGATGCAAAGGTATAAAATATATTTATTAAATGGAAATGATTTTATGATGAGCAGGTTAGAAAAGACCGGAGGCCTGAAAGTATCTTTTTAATTTACGGAGACGGCACGGGTTGGTTTATATAATTCATGTTTTAATTCAATACATTTCGTTGCTTTGAGGCTTAAGGCCTTTTCATCTTTTTCTTAAATTATTCTTTCAAAACCCGGCATATATCAGTACTATCGCAAATAATAACTACATTTTAAGAGCCTGTGGCTCTTAAATGTAATTTATTTAAAATAATAGTTAAATTTATAAATATGGCTAAAGCAATTACAATAAAATATGCCTGATCTTCTTCTTAGGGAACTTGGGTTTTTATTTGACGACAACCCTCACCCCATGTGGGTTTTTGAAATAGCATCTTTAAAAATACTAAAGGTTAATAAAGCAGCTACTTCCCGTTACGGATATGCTGAAAAGGAATTCTTGGCGCTTACCTTGCGCGACCTGCTGGGGCCCGATAGCCTTGAAGGGTTTGATAGTTACCCGTTGGAAAATAACCTGGCGAAATCCAATTTAAATGAAGTTATCCATACCGGAACGTGGAAGCATAAATGTAAAAGCGGCGAATTTATTTTTACTGAAATTACCAGCCACGGCATAAAGTTTAAAGGGCTTGATTGCCGGATAGTTGTTGCAGGCGATGTTAGTGAAAAATTACGTTATAAGGAAGAGGCAAAAATAAGAGAACAGGAGCTGGTATGGACAAAAAACAGCCTGGAAGCACTTATAAATAACACGGAGGATCAAATCTGGTCGGTTGATAAAGAAACCCGCTACGTGTACATGAACCGCGCCTATCGTGAAAAAATTGACCATTTAACAGGCGTAGAACCAAAAGAAGGTGATTTTTCATACTTACACGGGGGGTATAATAGTGAGCGGATTGAGCGCTGGAAACACTATTATCAACGGGCGCTTTCCGGAGAAATCTATACCATAACAGACGGTTTTACAGACCCCGTAACGCAGGAGGCTCTCTCTTTCGAGGTGAGCTTTAACCCGATTTATAACACCGGGGAAGAAATTACAGGCGTGGGCTGCTTTGCACGTAATATTACCGAGCGGCTTAAAATTGAAAAAGCCATAATTGACCAAAATGAGCGCCTGCGCCACATCGCATCTTTAACGTCGCACGAATTGAGGCGGCCGGTTGCAAGTATGTTAGGGTTGATAGCGATTATGGACAAAGCGAACTTCTTTAATCCCGATAACAAGGAGATTATTGAACACTTGCTAACGGTTGGGAATGAAATTGATGAGGTGATCCGCCTGATAGTTGATAAGGCCTTTATCCACGTTGATCAGCCGGATAAATACCAGTCTCCCTGACCTGTACCAACACCGATTATAGATAGCCCCACATTTCGAATAAACAACAAAGGCCGGAAAACCCGGCCTCGTGATATTTAAAAGATCCTATTAAGTTTATATTGCTAAAATCTCCACAATCTTCAAAAAATCGGGATTAATTTCAGCAATGTGCTTAGTGGCATGTTCAAACGGTGTATAGGCAATTTCGTTGTGGATCAGCCCTATCATTTCGTTCCGGTGACCGGCAATTAAAGCTTCAACAGCAGCAACACCAACACGGCTCGCAAGTACACGGTCCATACACGACGGCCTTCCGCCACGCTGAATATGCCCTAATACCGATACGCGGGTATCATAATTAGGGAACTTTTCTTTTATCTGGCGCCCTATTTCAAACGCATCGCCTGCTTCACCATTTTCGGCAAGCATAATTATTTTTGATGATTTGTCTTTACGGCCCTTTTCCAGTTTATCAAATACGGCATTAATGTCGGTTGGGCTTTCAGGGATCAATATCGTTTCGGCACCTGCGGCAATTCCAGTGCGTAAAGCTATCAGGCCTGAATCACGGCCCATTACTTCCACAATAAAAAGCCTGTCATGCGATTCTGCCGTATCCCTGATCTTATCAACCGCATCAATTACTGTATTAATTGCAGTGTCATAACCAATGGTAAAATCAGTGCCGCAAAGGTCATTATCGATAGTGCCG
Organism: Mucilaginibacter xinganensis; assembly: GCF_002257585.1. NCBI lineage: Bacteria > Pseudomonadati > Bacteroidota > Sphingobacteriia > Sphingobacteriales > Sphingobacteriaceae > Mucilaginibacter > Mucilaginibacter xinganensis. The sequence goes on from NZ_CP022743.1 coordinate 454,719, forward strand.
GGCAAGCCGATAACCGGGATGTCAAACTCTTCGCTGAATGCTTTCGCACCCCTGAAAGTACCGTCGCCGCCGATGGCAACAAGGGCGTCGACATTATGTTTTTTTAACTGTTCGTAAGCCTGTTTACGGCCTTCGGGTGTTCTGAACTGTTCGCTGCGGGCAGTTTTTAATATGGTACCCCCCCGCTGTATAATATTTGAAACAGATTTCCGGTCCATCGGGAAAAGGTCTCCCTTTATCATTCCCTCATAACCCCGGCGAATGCCGGTTACTTCAATGCCATAATAAATAGCCGACCGTACAACCGCCCTTATGGCAGCATTCATCCCCGGCGAATCTCCGCCCGAAGTATAAAGTCCTATGTTTTTTATTTGCGTCATTTTTATAAATTGGCGCCGTATCGCTCTGTGAAAAGTACCCGGACAGCTCTTTTAACCTGATAAACCCGCAAAACCGGGCGTCGTTCAAAGTTTCCGCGAATTTACACTATTTTTTTGTGCCGGGGGAGTGTTTTTTAAAAGTAGATGGGATATAATGAGAAGAGCCCCGGGTAACCGGGGCTCTTCTCATTATATTGTCTTTTATTTTGACTGTTTATAAGCAGCTATTCCGCTATCTAAGTATTTAATATAATTATCAACACTAAAATTCGCTCCCTGCGGTGTAACGAGTACCTTGCCATCACTATCTGTTATTACATAAAACGGCTGCGAATTGGTGTTGAATTTTACCGTTTCAAAATCGCTGTTTTTGCCGCCGATGGTAGTAACCTGTTTCCCGCTGAAAGAGGAGTTATAAAACTCAGCAGCCGGAAGCGATCCTTTTTCATCAACATAAAGCTCAAGCAGCACAAAGTCATTCTGCATCCGTTTGCGTACACCCGCGTCTGGCCAAACTTCGTTTTCCATTCTGCGGCAATTGGCACAGTTCCAGCCGGTAAAATCTATCAAAATAGGTTTCTTTAATTCTTTCGAAACCTGCAGTGCCTGCTCGTAATCATACCATTCATTTAAACCGGCGTGTTTGCCGCGTTTAAACAAGTCCTCATATTTTTTTTCTTTTATAGATACATTTTGAACCGGCGCAGCCGATCCTGACCCCATCGATCTTGATAAATCAAAATCCTGCGTGGCGGGCGGCGGTAAAAATCCGCTGATTATCTTAAGCGGGGCACCCCATAATCCGGGAATCATGTAAAAAACAAAAGCAAAAACGCCTATAGCTATAAACGTACGAGGCACTGAAAGGTGTGGAAGATCGTCATCATGTGAAAATTTGATCTTGCCTATTAAATATAGGCCCATCAATAAACCAATAGCGATCCAAGCCGATAAAAATATCTCGCGGTCAAACCAGTTCCAGTGATAGGCCAGGTCAACGTTTGATAGAAATTTAAGCGCAAATGCAAGTTCAAGAAAACCTAACACAACTTTAATGCTGTTGAGCCATCCACCCGACTTTGGCAAGCTTTTTAACGCTGAAGGAAACAAAGCAAAAAGCGTAAATGGCAGTGCAAGCGCAAGCGAAAAACCGAACATCCCTACAGCCGGGCCAAGGCGGTCGCCTTTTGTTGCAGCAGCCGCTAACAGGCTGCCAACCAGCGGTCCGGTACATGAAAACGATACCACAACCAATGTTGCAGCCATGAAGAAGATGCCTACAAGGCCCCCTTTGTCTGAATTCGCATCCAGCTTATTGGCGAGTGAACTGGGGAGGTTAATTTCAAACGCGCCTAAAAACGAAACGCCGAATGTAACCAGCAGCAGGAAGAAGAACAGATTAAATATCCCGTTCGTTGCCAGTGCGTTCAGCGCATCAGGGCCAAAAATTAACGTGATGACAAGACCAAGTGATACGTAAATAACAATAATGGAGATGCCGTATAGAAGGGAATGCAAAATCCCCTTAGACCGGGAGCCTGATTTTTTGGTAAAAAAGCTAACGGTTAACGGAAGCAAAGGATAGATGCAAGGCATGGTAATGGCCAATAACCCCCCAAGGAAGCCCGCTATAAATATCGCCCAAAGTGTTTGGTTTTTTTCACCGACAGCAACAGGAGCAATGGCTGGCCGTGCTTTTTTTAATTGGGCCTGCTTTTTTCGAAACGCTGCTGCGCTGTCGGCTGCCGTAGGAATTTCAGTAAACTGAACATCGTTTGCTGATACTGCGGTGTCAGCCTTTTTATTTTGCAAAGCATTTGCCGGGCTTAAACCGGCAAAAAAGAATGCAACAATGGTAAATAACAAAAACAACCCGGTTTTTGCAGAACGGCTTTTAAATGCTCTCATTTTTGCTGCCGTAATTATTTACCTAATGGAATAGAAAAATCAATATCCTCCGGCGGAAGGCATTTCTGATCGTTACAGGTCATGTATTCCAGCTGGCCCTTAATTACCGATGCATTGGCCGATTTTAGCTTGATTTTTTGCTGGAAAATTACCGATTTTTCAAAATAGGTAACGTCCATTTTAAAGGTGGACTCATATTTTTTTATCGGAGCCGGTTGTACCGGTTTGCCAATCGGGCTGTAGTCTTTTGAAGCAGCGAAAGTAAACGAGGTCTTAATAGGACCGCCATCTTTCACGTCAAGCCCGTAAATGTGCCATTTATCATCAATAGTTGCCTTTAAAAAAACCACCGCTTCGGTAGCGCTGATCCTTTTTGCGGCGTAAGACCATTTTACGTGCGATTCTATCTGCGCCTTGGCGCCAAAGCTTAAAACCAGGGCAACCGCTGCCAATAGGATTTTTTTCATTTTTTATATGCTATTTTTAGTTGATAGTCATTAGTTAATAAGCCACTGCCGTTGAGCTGTTTTACAACAGCCTGGTTTTTGGCAACGGGGTAAAAATAATACCCGTTTTTGATTATATGTTGAAGTTAATAATATAAATAAGCGGGTTATTTATATAAAAATTCAATTTCTTTCAAGCTAAACTCCAATTCTTGGTTGTTATTGTTTTTAACAACAAGTATTCCGTTGTCTTTTACGCGGTCAATAACACCTTCAAACATTTCTCCTTTCGACCTGAAATATTTCCTTTCGTTTAACCAATATAGTCGGTTTAAATAAGATTCCCTTACAAAAGATTTTTTCCCGGCCTTTAAATTAAGATACCACGCTTCAATGTGGCTGCAAATTTCGGACAATAAACCTTTTAAATCATAATCCTGGTGTAAGATTTGTTTTACCGATATAGCCCCGGGCAGGTGGTCCGGAAATATTTCCTGGTTAATATTTAGCCCGATGCCAACAATGGCATTTTTAATTTGTCCGCCCTGTATCATATTTTCAATTAACATGCCGCCTAGTTTCCGGTCGCCATAGTAAATATCGTTGGGCCATTTAATCTTTAATTTATTGCTTAGTAAGGGTTCTAAAGCATCAAAAACTCCCAAACTTACAGCGCGAACAAGGTCAAACTGTTCCGTAACAGGTAAAAAGATAGGTTTTAATAAAATGCTGAAAGTTAAATTTTTGCCCGGTTCAGCGTGCCAGCCATTCTGCTGCTGCCCTCTTCCGGCGTATTGGTTTTCTGCCATAATGACCGTTCCTTCAATCACTGGCTTGGAATTTGACGCTAGTTCTTTAAGGAAATTATTTGTTGAGCCAACTTCTTTAATTGTTATAAAATTTTGTCCAACAAATAATCCCGAAAATATGTTATTTTGCAAAGTATAATAATTTAAAATACTAAATCGTTCAAAACTAATTCTTTTTGATGGTAAAAAACAAAGCGTTAAGTGAATCCGCTTATATTTCTGAGTTAGCCATACATGGCATCCAGGAAAAAAAAGGAAATGATATTATCAGGTTAGACCTTCGTAATATATTTAGTTCGGTGGCCGATTATTTTGTAATAACGCATGCCGAATCAGCCACACAGGTAAAAGCCATAGCGAATAGCATTGAAGATGAGATTTACAAAGCCACTCAACAGGATCCTTACCGCAAGGAAGGGTTGGAGTACGGTGAATGGATACTGCTGGATTATATAGATGTAGTTGTACACGTTTTCAGGACCGATAAACGTGAGTTTTATGGAATGGAAGATCTTTGGGGCGACGCCGAAATTAAAATGTATAAAAGCGCCTAAGCGTTCGCAACAATTGTGTTTAAACACGCGTCATCATCATACCATAAAATATTAAATTAAAAGATTGTAAGTTTGAGCTTGTAAAGAAATGAAAGATAATAAATTGGAAAATCCAAAACCGATCCGGAAAATACCGAATAAAAAAAATACGCCCAAGCCGCCAAAACCAAACATTATGTGGTTTTATGCCATTATTGTTGTGGTATTGCTGGTTGTAGCTACCTTATTAAATACTACCACATCAAACCCGATAACCTTTCAGAGGTTTGACGAGGAAATGCTGAAACAGCACGATGTTGAAAAAGTGGTGGCCTACCGCAGCGGTGACCTTTTTGTTGCCGAGGTATATATTAAAAAAGAAAGCTTAAGCAAACCTCAGTATGCCGATGCCAAAAAAGAGCAGCGCCCTTTAAATATGGGTGCAGCCGAAGGCCCCCAGTACACTTTTACAGACGCTACCTACGAAGGCATAAAGACATCAATTGCCAATGCGGAAAAAGATTTCACTGATGCACAAAAGATCCCTGTTAGTGTAGAGCCAGGGCATGAAAGCCTTTTGTCAAACTGGTTTGTGCAATGTATCATAATGGCTGTACTGCTGGTAGCTGTTTGGCTATTTATTATGCGCCGCATGAGCGGTGGCGCAGGCGGCGGTCCTGGTGGTCAGATCTTTAACATCGGTAAATCAAAAGCTACCCTGTTTGACAAAGAAGCCCAGGTATCCGTAACATTTAATGATGTGGCCGGGTTGGAAGAAGCAAAACAGGAAGTAATGGAAATTGTGGATTTTCTTAAAAATCCTAAAAAATACACTAACCTTGGGGGTAAAATTCCGAAAGGTGCGCTTTTAATAGGAGCACCGGGTACAGGTAAAACACTGCTTGCGAAGGCTGTTGCCGGGGAAGCACAGGTGCCTTTCTTCTCGCTGTCAGGATCAGACTTTGTTGAAATGTTTGTGGGGGTGGGTGCTTCACGTGTTCGTGATTTGTTCCGCCAGGCAAAAGACAAAGCGCCATGTATTATATTTATTGACGAGATTGATGCCATTGGCCGCGCCCGTGGCAAAAACAATATTGTAGGTGGTAATGATGAGCGTGAAAACACCCTGAACCAGTTGCTGGTTGAAATGGATGGTTTCGGTACCGATTCAGGCATCATTATTCTTGCTGCAACTAACCGCCCGGATGTTTTGGACTCAGCGTTGCTGCGCCCCGGACGTTTTGACAGGCAGGTATCCATTGACAAGCCCGATTTGATTGGCCGCGAGCAGATCTTTAAAGTGCACTTAAAGCCGGTTAAACTGGCTGAAGGAGTTGATGCTAAAAAACTATCGGCACAAACTCCGGGCTTTGCCGGTGCCGAAATTGCCAACGTATGTAACGAGGCTGCTTTAATAGCCGCCCGTAAAAATAAAGAGGCTGTTGATATGCAGGATTTCCAGGATGCTATTGACCGCGTTATTGGTGGTTTGGAAAAAAAGAACAAAATTATATCTCCCGAAGAAAAACGCATTGTGGCTTACCACGAAGCCGGGCACGCAATTGCAGGCTGGTTTTTGGAACATGCCGATCCTTTGGTTAAGGTTTCCATTGTTCCGCGCGGTGTGGCTGCTTTGGGTTATGCCCAGTATCTGCCAAAAGAACAGTTCCTATATACTACCGAGCAGTTGATTGACGGCATGTGCATGACACTTGGTGGACGTGTGGCCGAAGATATTACTTTCGGTAAGATTTCAACCGGCGCGCAAAACGACCTTGAACGCATCACAAAACTGGCTTACGCCATGGTTACTATTTATGGTATGAATGACAAGGTGGGTAATGTATCCTTTAACGATACCCAGGGCGAGTACCAGTTTAATAAACCATATTCTGAGAAAACTTCAGAGCTGATTGATGTGGAGGTACGTAACCAGATTGCGGAAGTTTATCAAATGACCAAGAACCTGTTGCTTGATAAAAGGGAAGGCCTGATTAAATTAGCAGATAAGCTTTTAGAAAAGGAAATTCTTTTCCAAAGTGATCTGGAAGAGATTTTAGGCAAGCGACCTTTTGAAAACCGTACTACTTATGACGAGTTTGTGAACGGACCGGAAGCAGATCAGACACCCGTAGCCAAAGCTTTGGTACCGGAAGGTGTTGCAGATCATTCAGGTACTTTTGAAAGAAACCCGGAAGAAAAAGAAGCAAATACTAAAGAATAAGTTTAATGCTCAAAGTGAAAAGTCCAAAGCAAGAAGTGAAATATCTTTTAGCTTTGGATTTTTTGTTTTAAGCTTGTAATAATTAATTTAAAGTTCTTTCCGGTTAAAAATGAGGGATATAACTACATCAAAGGAAAAACTACTGAAGAAGATCCGCAAGGCGCTTTTGGAGAAAAGGGATAATCCATACCCCAACCTGGAGGACCTGCCACATTATCCCCCTACTGATGAATTAAAGGAGGTGCTTTTTGCCGAGCAGTTTACAGCTGTATCCGGCCAGTTTGTTTTTTGTGAAGATGACGTGCAGTTTATTGAAAACCTGCTCGAGCTTGCTGAAGAGCGTAAGTGGCATAAGATCTATTGCTGGGAGCCTGCACTGCAGGAGGTACTCACCCGTTTTGAATATCCTTTTTACGAAACCGATAAAGATTTTGAGCAGGCCGACGTGGGTTTTACCCTTTGCGAAGCCCTGATTGCACGTAATGGCAGTGTCCTGCTGTCAAATGGCAACATGGCGGGCAGGCGGTTAAGCATTTATCCCCCGGTACACATTGTGCTGGCATATACTTCGCAGCTGGTTCTTGACCTTAAAGACGGCTTTAAGCTGATAAAAAATAAATACGGCAGCGATATTCCATCAATGATCAGTAATGTTACGGGCCCCAGCCGCACGGCTGATATTGAAAAAACACTGGTATTAGGAGCCCATGGTCCTAAAGAACTATTTGTGTTTTTGTTGGATGGGTAAGAAATGAAGTGGCTAATTGTGTTTACAAAGCTAATTTCAAATCTTCTAACCGGCACTCTTCCAAAATAAGTCTCTCGCTTCTTTTTTCAGCATCATATTCCCATTTAACCAACCTAATGTAGCCATCGGTTATTTCAATCCCGGTTATGTCTCCATCGTCAAAACAACAGCAGCCGCTGTTAAAATAGGTATCCAGATAGCCTTTAAAGTCGGGTGGGCGTATCTTTAAATGCAGCCTTTCAATCTTATCCTGTAATTCAATCGCCTCCGAATCTTTATGATCAGCCCTGGCTGCAGCCAGTTTGTCGTACAATGCCTCCAGCTCAGTTAATGACCTGAAAACCGGCTGATGGGTATGCCCGGTTATCAGGAGCGTATTTTTTCTTTTCGAGCTCCATTCATACATGATGCGGTTATGATCACTTTTGAGCGTATTATTATTTGCCGGCGTGTTTGGGTTTATCCGGAGGTACGCCTGGAAAGGCCCCCATATATCTGACACAAACCATTTGCTGAACCAGTTACCATCGCTTTGCAGGTCGCCCTGGTGGCCATGTGTCATATATATTTCAAGGGACACATCGCCCATCTGTGTTTTAAGTATCACGCCTTCATAAATATCAACCTCCCGGCCATAAATGCTTTGGAGGTTTACTGATGCAAGCGGATCGTTGTCCCAGTAAAGGTCATGGTTGCCGTAGATCTTTATAAAAGCCTGGCGGTTGATAAATAATTTTTCAGCCCCAAAGGTTGCTTTGTTATGTCGTTTTACGGTGACTATCAGGTTTTCCCAAAGCTCCTCACTGTCGCCAAGGCTGATATAAAAAAACAGGTTGCTGTTGTAATATTCAAGGGCGGCAAGGTAGTTGGGTTCAGCTTTTTTAAAAATATCTGCGCCATCCCTGGCACCTTTGTGCTGGTCAGAAAAAATAACAAATTTGTCAGTGGCTGCGTCAAAGGGTATTGTCAGCCCTTTTTTAATCCGGCCTGCTTTAATATCAGCATAAAGGTGATTTAATGCTGCATCAACCCTTGTTTTATCCGGCCGCGACGATAGCCGGTTGGCAAGGGCGATAACAGGTTTGGTAAAAACTGATTGTAAAAATTTACGCATTAGCAGGTGAACGTTGTTTATGCCTCTTTTTTAATTTATTACACAGGGAATTAAAAATGCGCTCTTATGTAATTTATTTCGATTTTTACCCCGTTAAATAACGGTATTTTATACGTTAAAATACGGTAAAAATACCGTTATTTAACGGGGTGGATTTTTTAGGGCAAACCTTATCTTGAAACCATATTTACCTTAACCCTTTAACTAGATTAATTATGTCATCAGTAATCGACAAAACATTAGCGCAAAGCTTGATCAACAACTATCAAACTCAAAACTCAGGAACGGGCGGACCGGCACTGGTTACCCCCGAGGGGCAGTTTTTAAATGGATTTTTTATTAGCCGCAGAAGTTTGGATGCCATCCTCAGCGATAAAAACTGCGTGGGCGTAAGCGTACATTTTGCCAAGCACCCGGATCATGTTGGCTCAACCGATAATATATTTACTTTAATCCTTGGAGGCGCCGAGCCCAATCCTGATTATCCGGAAGTAAACGGTGCCGCTCCGTATGTATGCAGGTACGAAACCTGGGACCAGCTGACCCCATGCCCGCCGTTTTGTACAGAACTCATCTGATAGATTGATATGAATTTAGACATTATATACGGCGTATATTTAATACTGTTATTGCTGATTACCATTGTCGGCTTTAGCCGCTTTAAAAAGCTTTCAAAGGGTTTTAAGGCTTTAACGGTATTAATTCTATGTACTTTGATAAGCGAGAGTATAAAGAAAGTATATGGGAGGATTTATCATAATAATATGCCCATTGCTCATATTTGGGCGGTTATCGAATTTGCGTTATTTTCTTTAACGTATTTTTATTTGCTGAAAAGTACACGGGTAAAAAATATAATAATTGCTTCAACTATTGTTATGTTAATGCTGGAGATAGTAAATGTGTTGTTTTTTGAAAAATTAACACAATTTCCTTCGCTCATCCTGGAAGCCTCCCATATTCTATACGTGGTTTATTCGCTGTTGCTATTTCGTCAAATGCTGTTATTCCCTACAGAGCAGAGCTTGTTTAAACAAAGCCTGTTTTGGTTTAACATCAACGTGTTGTTTTACGCAACTACTATGTTCCTTAATTTTGCGTTGCTAAGCTATTTCATAGAAAACAAGTTAGAACTGGCTCCCCTGGTTTATTTTGGTGTGGCCATTAATCTTATATTTTATGTTGTGATTGGCATTTCATTGTTAATTGACAATGCAAAAGAGATACGGCTAAGCAATGGTTAACGGTGTTCCAAATAGCAGCGAGCTGTATGTTGTGCTTATTTCGGCAACTGTTTTTTTTGTGTTCCTGTCAGGCTTTATCATTTACTTCGTTATATTATACCAAAGGCGGCAGGACCAAAACAGATCAGAGCGGGATGTGATGCAGGCCAACTTCAGGCAGGAGTTTTTGAAGGCCCGTCTGGAGATGCAGGAACAAACATTTGCCCACGTAAGCCGGGAACTGCATGATAATGTTAACCAGGTTTTATCATTTGTAAAGCTTAATCTGGCTATGATTACCGATGTGGACAGCGAACAGCGGACCAGAATAAATGAAAACCGCGACTTGATCGCGCAGGTTATTACTGACCTGCGTGATCTTTCAAAAAGCCTTAGTTTTGAACATATTACTAAGCTTGGCCTGGTAAAAACTATTGAAAACGAAGTAAATAAGCTTAATAAAAGTGGTATTATTGAAGCGGATATTTCAGTACAGGGAACAATATACCCACTTGGGGAGCAAAGCGAGCTGGTGCTTTTTCGCATTTTTCAGGAAGCAATGAACAATGCTATTAAATACTCCGGCGCAGAGCATTTAAAAATCAGTTTGCAATATAGCCCTGAAATGTTTAATTTGAGAGTCGATGACGATGGCGTTGGCTTTTTAATGAATTCATTAGACCATAATACAGGGTCTGGTTTGATAAATATTGAAAATAGAGCAAATGTAATTGGTGCTGTCGCAACAATTACCAGTTCACCAGGCGATGGCTGTCGTATCAATGTTAGCCTAAACCTTTTACAACAAAGAATATACACTGATGGAAAACATCCAGATAGCTTTAGTTGATGATCACCGGCTTTTCAGAAGCGGAATAGCATCATTAATTAACAAATTTAAAGGATTCAATATACTTTTTGAAGCGAGCAACGGGGAAGAAATGGTGCGCAAAATTTCTTCAAAGTTAAAGCCGGATATTGTGTTGCTGGATATACATATGCCCGTAATGGACGGTACTTCAACAGGGCTGTGGTTAAAAGAAAACTATCCTGAGATCCGCATAATAGTTTTATCAATGCTGGAAGATCCGGAAAAGGTGCTTACCATGCTCAAATTGGGCGCAAAAGGATATCTGCTTAAAGATTCAGAGCCTCATGAATTTGAGCAGGCACTGCAAAAAGTATCTGTAGGTGAGGTGTACTACCCGGAATTTGTAACCCGGCTGTTAATTAATTCATTTAACGAGCAGCAGGGTCAGGTTACCTTGCAGTTGCGCGAAATGGAATTTTTAAAATTGGCAGCCTCCGAACTTACCTACAAAGAAATTGCCACGCAAATGTGTATCAGCATACGTACTGTTGATGGCTACCGCGACCAGTTGTTTGAAAAACTAGGTGTTAAAAGCCGAATTGGGCTGGTTATGTACGCCATAAAAAATAAAATGATAGAGTTGTAATTTGCTAATAAAATTAGCAAATTTGCTGTATGGGGCATGAGGATAACGAAGCATTTTTTAAAGGGCGGGGTGCACAGGTAAATACTCACAATAAATTTTTAAAAAGCAAGTATGTTTTGGAGCATATAGAAGGGCTTGATGAACCCCTGCTTGAAAATACCGCAACACAGCTTTTTGAGGAAACGCCAAAAAAAATTGTAAGCGAATCGAACAGCCCTGACCTTAGCCACATGTACTCCATAAACCCGTACCAGGGGTGCGAACACGGCTGTATTTACTGTTATGCGCGAAATAGCCATGAATATTATGGTTTTAGCGCCGGCCTTGATTTTGAGCGCAAAATAATAGTAAAACGAAACGCTCCCGAACTTTTAGAGCAGTACTTTAATAAAAAAAATTACACCCCGGTTTGTATAATGCTTTCGGGCAATACGGATTGTTACCAGCCAATTGAACGGCAGTTAAAAATAACACGGGCGCTTTTGGAGCTATTTCTCAAATATAAAAATCCAGTTAGTATCATCACCAAAAATAACGTCATTCTGCGTGATCTGGATATTCTACAGGAACTGGCGGCTATGCGTTTGGTACATGTAAATGTTTCTATCACCTCATTAAATGAACAATTGCGGCAAAAGCTGGAACCCCGAACCGTAACCGCTACTGGCCGGCTGGCCGTTATTCAAAAGCTTACAGAAAAAGGAATTCCCTGCAGGGTAATGGCAGCGCCAATTATTCCCGGCTTAAACAGCAACGAAGTGCCCGCCATTATAAAAGCAGCAGCAGACAGGGGTGCCGTTTCAGCTGGGTTTACCATTGTGCGTTTGAACGGCAGCATCAGCGAAATTTTCACCGACTGGATTAATAAGGCTTTTCCTGACCGCGCCGAAAAAGTGCTTAACATGATAAGATCATGCCACGATGGAAAGCTGAATGACAGTGATTTTGGCCGACGAATGAGCGGCGAGGGGAAGATAGCTGAATCTATTCACCAGATGTTTAAAATGGCCTGTAACCGGTTCATGGCAGACAGAGATATGCCGGAATTTGACTATACCCTGTTTGTGCCCAAAAACGGGAAGCAGACCAGTCTGTTTTAAAAGTATTTTGTTTGTACCCAGTACCCTTAAAGACTTTATATCTCCAAATAAGGCGTTTTTTTATTCGTTATCTTTTTTTATTTTCAACTCCAAATGAAAATAAACCTTAGCGCCCTGATAAAACCTTTTTTATGCTTTTTTATAGTTAGTGTAATTTCTGCAAGGGAACTGTCGGCGGCAACGCCTGTTATACATAGTGCCCCTAAGCCATGGTGGATATTGCCGTGTAAGCCAAATAATAAAAAGCCTGCCGAAAGAAATGTAAGGGACGGTGTCTATAATGAATTAGTTGAAGAACAGGTTAATGTTGAGGAAAAGGCCACCTACAACCATATTATTACCGCTATAGTTTCCGAATCAGGAGTGCAAAATAACTCAGAGATTTCCGTGAGCTTTGACCCCTTGTTTGAGCGGCTGGACTTTCATGAGGTAACCATATGGCGCAATAACAAGCCGCAGAACAGGCTTAATATCGACGCTTTTAAGCTATTGCCCGAAGAAAATGAATTGAATAAATTTATTTACAATGGAACGTATTCCGCGAAATATGTACTGCCGGATATCCGGAAGGGCGACCGGATAGAATACGCTTATACCATTACAGGGAGTAATCCTATTTTTGATAATAAATGGAGCAGGAGCGTGTACTTACAGGGCTCTGATCTCATTATGCATCAATATACAACGTTGCTCGTTTCTGCCGGCCGTAAAATCTACCTTAAATCTTTTAACCTGCTCTCGCAACCCAAAATAACCGAAAAAAACGGGCTTAGACGTTATGAATGGGAAGACTTTGAGGTGCCTGGAATCTCAACTAATAAATTTCAGCCTAAGTGGGTCAATCAATACGCGCACGTACAGGTAAGTGAATATGATAGCTGGGCCGAGGTTGTTAATTGGGGACTGAGGATTAACCCGCTGCAAACAAAGTTTACAGGTGAACTTGCCGACAGCGTTTCAGCGCTGAAAAAAAGATACGGAAAGGATAAAGGCAAATTTTTCAGGGCTGCGGTGATGTTGGTGCAGGATGAGGTGAGGTATATGGGTATTGAAACCGGGCCCTATTCGCATAAAGCAAATTCGCCTGAAAAGGTGTTTAAACAACGCTATGGTGATTGTAAGGACAAATCTCTTTTATTGGCATCCATACTCAATGCCGGCGGAATTGAGGCACACATGGCGTTACTGAATACCAGCTTGCTTGATAAAATCGACACCTTTATCCCCGCCCCGTCAATATTTGACCATGCAGTTGTTGTGGCCATTGTAAATGGGAAAGAAGCCTGGGTTGATGCAACCATATCAAACCAGCGCGGAGAAGGTACTGCTCTTTATTTTCCGCCTTATTTGAAAGCGTTGATTTTAAAACCGGGTAATAATGAGTTAACCAATATCAGGCAATCGGAAGCCGGCAAAGTAATGGTTGTAGAAAAATACGATATTAGGGACGAATTTTCGCCGGTAAATTTTAAGGTTACAACAACCTATACCCTATCTCACGCAGACGACATAAGAGATGATATTGCAACTACCGGCATAGCGCAGATAGAAAAAAGCTATCTGGAATATTACTCAAAAACTTATAACAAAATTGAAGCGGTAGATTCGATAATGATTAAAGACGATCCAAAGAAAAATACTTTCGTCACAATTGAAAGCTATAAGATCACCAATTTTTTTAAACGGGATTCCGTCAATGGAAAGTACACTGCCGATTTTTACGCAAATGATATCTCAAGACAATTGCCGGATGTAAATGGCCAGGTGCAAACCCCTGTGTCCGTGTCATATCCTTATAATATGGATTATTCCATAAAGATAAATTTAGCATATGGATGGGATATGGAGAATGAACACAACGAAATAAAGCGGGATACATACAGCTTTATCGGGGACAAAACCATCTCGGGAAATGATTTAAATTTGCGGTACCGCTTTACTTATTTTAAAGATTATATACCACTAAGCGATTTGCCGACATTTAAAAAAGATGTAAAAGAACTTAAGGACGACAAGCTTTCGTTTAGCTTTTATTATATTCCCGACATAAAGAAGACCCCTTTTCAGTTAAATTATTTAATGCTGCTTATCACAATTATTGTTGCTTGCGCTTTCGCATATGCAGGTTTAAGGGTGTATAAAACGGAAACAACCACGGTAAAATACATTACCGGTATTCCACCGGCATTAGGCGGGTGGCTGATTTGGCTGGCCATTGTGCTGGTTTTAACACCACTGGGCCTGATAAATTATTTAGCAAGCGAGGGCTTTTTTTCCATGAGCAAATGGAACCTGGTTAATGCTGGCGTAGTTAGCAAAATGCACAAGGCTTTATTGGTTTTTGAGGTTTTGGGATACGTGTCAGTAATTTGTTTTTCAGCTTTTTGTGCATTGCTGGTTTTTAAGAAAAGGGATATTACCGCTCATTACGTAAAAATGTATTATTTGTTCATGGTGATATTTCTCTTTTTAAATTACTTCTTCAACGCGTTTGTGAAAAACGATTTTTCAGATTATGGTGTTACACAAATTGTTAAGGCGATAATAGTGGCTGCATTATGGACCTACTATTTGAATGTTTCAACCCGGGCAAAGCAAACCTTTGTTGTTCCTTATATGGCATAGTAACCCAAGCCGTATCTTATTTTACTGATTCATAATAAATATGCTACCTCAAAATCTCAATAAGCAGGCAAATAAATCCAGCTTATTGAGCTAACCTTTACCTTAAAATGATAATTCCCGGTTTCAAAAAAGAGTATTTGACCGTATATTTGTAAGGTAAACTAATAAGTTTAACTTACTATTATGGAGGCTAACCAGGATATCCAATTTGCATCGGAACTGCGCAATGTAATGATTAGGCTCATCAAGAAGCTGCGGAAGGAATCGCAGACCGGGTTGCAGCTTTCATTAACAGAGCGATCAACCATGGCGCTGCTTTACCAAAACAAGGCTATGTTGCCCAGCGAACTCGCCGCCAGCGAAATGATCACCAATCAATCTATGTCGCAGGTGCTCAACCACCTCTCAGAACTGGGATATATTATCCGAACCGCATCATTAACAGATAAACGGAAAGTGAATATCTCGCTGTCAGAACTGGGAGAACGCACCTTGCTGCAGTTCAGACATGAGCGTGATGAATGGCTGGCGAGGGCTATAGCGGCAACCTGCTCGGCCAAAGAACAGGCGATACTTAAGCAGGCCAGCGGAATGTTAAGCACCATAGTTGATTTGAAGATTTAAGGGTACACAGCTGGATAAAGGATATCCTGGCACCAGCAACACGGGAGAATAATTAATGACTACAGAAACTATAAAAACATTCAGAACCTTCAGGGCTTTTAAAAGCCGTAATTACAGTTTATATTTTGCAGGGCAGTCGATATCGCTAATAGGTACCTGGATGCAAAAAACGGCGGTTAGCTGGGTAATCTATTCGCTAACCCATTCAACCTTTATGTTGGGCTTAACCTTGTTTGCCAGCCTTTTCCCCTCCTTCCTGTTTTCGCTCATCGGCGGCGTAGTTTCCGACAGGTATAACCGCTACCGCGTACTGCTCGCAACCCAGGTAGCTTCTCTGATCCAGGCGGTGCTGCTGGCCATTTTAATATTGCTTAAGCATTACACTGTTTGGGAAATTATAAGCCTGAGCGTGTTGCTCGGCATTATCAATGCTTTTGATGTTCCGGCAAGGCAATCATTGGTTTACGATATGGTGGAGGAAAAAGATGACCTGCCTAATGCGCTGGCGCTTAATTCATCAATGGTTAACCTATCACGTATTGTTGGCCCGGCCCTGGCGGGGATAGTTCTGGAAAGCCTGGGCGACGGCGTATGTTTTTTATTGAACGCTTTGAGTTTTGTGGCGGTTATAGGATCGTTGCTGCTGATGAAGCTGCCCAAATATGTTAAAAAGGAACATCCTAAAAATGTTTTCGGTGAACTTAAAGAGGGGCTGGCCTATATAAGGCGCACTCCATCTATAGCCTTTGTGCTGGTTATGCTGGCGCTGATCAGCTTAATGGTATTGCCGTTTAGCACGCTGATCCCCTACTATGCAAAAGATGTTTTTAAGGGAACAGCATCTACTTTTGGGGTTATTGACAGCTTTATAGGGCTTGGGGCGTTTTCAGGTGCCATTTTCCTGGCATCGCAGAAAGCCGGGGCCGATCTTAAAAAGATTCTTTTTATTAATACACTGGTTTTTGGCGCCGGGCTCATTTTATTCTCGCATGAGCATAGCTACCCGCTGGCGCTTGTGTTTGTAACGATTGCCGGTTTTGGGATGATGTCGCAAATTACGGTAAGCAACACGCTGATCCAAACCACGGTAGAACCTGATATGCGGGGTCGTGTGATTAGCTTTTATGCAATGGCATTCTTCGGAATGCAGCCTTTGGGCGGCTTGCTGGTAGGCCTCCTTTCTAAGTGGGTTGGCGCTGCGGATACACTGATGATTGAAGGAATTGCCGCTTTATTAATAGGATTGCTGCACTGGAGGTACATGCGCCGGGAAAAATTAAAACATCAGCAGCAGCTGGTTTTGAAGGAAACCGAACATCCCATGCAAACGGTTTAATTTAACTTTGGGCATCATCAGTGCACATCCAGTTTTATTTGTGAATTGTCGGTAACATATACGGCAGGCTTTCCTTTATAGTCGGCAACCTTGCCAGTTATACAAACCGTACGTCCCTTAAAATCAGTTTCGGGATGCCATTTAAACTTTGGATTTTCGGGGCCCTTTACCACAACGGTTAGGTAGGCTCCTGTTTCGCTGCCCAGGTACAAAAGGGTTGTATTTGATGCCGCCTGTACCTCTGTATTATAAACCTTGTCGCACACCATTACGGTTTGACCTATATGTTGGGAGGCATCTTTAGCCACTATCTTTTTTTGCGCCGAACAGCTAAAGGTTAACATCACCAGTAAGGCAGGAATTAAAGCGAAAGATCTCATAGCACTAAAGTTACTAAATTGAAAGCAATTGTATAACGTAAACAATAGCTAAGAATTGTTGGCCCAGGCAGGTTTAGCAAGCTCCCCTTATTTTTTACAAAAAAACCGCCTTACTAACATAGTAAGGCGGTTTTTTTTATGATTATGAAATTCAGATTACCTCTGTTTTACAAGAGTTGAATCTTTTTTCTTAACGGTTGTGTCCTTTTTCATTGGTTTGGTTTTCTTCTTCTTGGTAGTATCAACCTGCATGGTTGATTTAACCGGGCTAACTGTAGTGTGCGCATAAACGCTTCCAAATGAGATCGCTGCTAAAGCAATCATGCCTATTAACTTTTTCATAGTTTTTTGTTTTTCGTTTTGTGATAGGTATATACACACAATGATGCCAAATCATTAAGTGTGGTTTATTTGTCTGACAATCAGTAGTTTGATTTAATTGGTTCATTTCTAAATCTGTGGAGTTTCTCCACAGGGTGACGATAATTTCAGCAACGAAGCATCAAGTTACGAGCAACGGCAGGGAGGCAGTGCCATATCAGGCAATAAAGTCTTGTTGTTAGTTGGCTGAACGGCTTACAAATTAATATGTTAAGGTGTTTATACCATAAGTGCTTATTAATATGTTACCTTTAACTAATTGCACTCCAAAGTGCAGGGTAACGCCGGTAAGTTTGAAGTGATATGGGACAGTTGAGGAGTATTGAAGCGATTAAACTGCTTGCTGATAACGTTAAACTTTATCGCCAGGGAAGGGACCTTTCACAAGAGGCGCTGGCTAATATTGCCGATATGGAATTCAGCCAGGTAAGTAGGATAGAGCGCGAATTAATAAACACCAGCGTTTCAGCTATTTTTCTCCTTGCAAAAGCCTTAAATATCCGGCCCTCCCAATTGCTTGCGCCAATCTCATCCGGCATAAATTATCGGGCGTAAATTTTAGCGAAATCTTTTAATGCTTATGTCTAATAATCGGCGGCAAGTTTAAATCCATCCGTTGTTAATTTTAACCTTTTACCCTTAACAGGCAGAAATACACCTTCTACGGCTAAAAATATGGCAAATGTGCCTTCATGTCTTAAAAAAAAATCAACCAGCTTTGTTAAGTGCCACAAGTTAAAGATGCATTTGCTGTTAAAGTTTTAGCAATAAATGTGAAACAACATCGATTGCGATGTAAGTTAAGCCAGGAAAAGCTGGCTTTTATAGCTGAAATTGAATACAGCCAGGTAAGCAGGATAGAGCGAGGGATTATAAACACCAGTGTTTCGGTAATATTTATACTGGCAAAAGCATTGGATGTTAAACCATCGCAACTGCTGGAGTTTCAATAATGTTTTTTTTATCGCTGATATGTGCTTTTAAAATAAAAAAAAATGTATTTCCTGTCACAAGCATAAGCACTATCTTTTAGCCTGCCAACCAATAAGCCGACCTAATATTTAATAGCATTGAAGAAATACTATTGAACTGTACTGCGGTTAAATATTTAAAAATAAATATGAAACCATGAATGAAAGCATATTAGTTATTGAAGACAATTACGATACGCTGGAAAGCATAACCGACCTTTTGGAACTGGACGGTTATACCGTTTTGCAGGCGGTGGGAGGCAAACGCGGCGCGGATATGGCGCTATCACATAAGCCAGATTTGATACTATGTGATATTATGATGCCGGGCCTGGATGGTTACGGTGTTTTAGCTTTATTAAATAAGTATGATCAACTGTCGGATATTCCCTTTATTTTTTTAACAGCTAAGACCGCACGACAGGATTTCAGAAAGGCGATGGAAATGGGCGCTGATGATTACCTGGAAAAGCCATTTGAACCACGGGTGTTACTAGATGCCATTAAGAGCCAATTTAGCAAAAAGGAAAAAAAGCTGGCTTATCTAAAAAAGGCGCTGCGGACTATTGAAACCTTGACAACCCTGTCGTCCAACGGAACGGTCGATTTAAAGGGTTTAATTGCAACAAGCAGGATAAGGCGGGTAAGAAAAATGCAGATCTTATATTATACAGGCGATAGGTCATCGTCAGTTTACCTGGTAATGGAGGGTTGTATAAAAACCTTTATGCTGGCCGAAGATGGGCGGGAATTTATAACCGGGATTTATAAAGTAAATGATTACCTCGGTATTGATTCACTTTTTGTTGATAATTTATTTAATGAAACAGCTGAAGCTATCGAAGACAGTGTTCTGTGCCTGTTGCCCAAAGAGGCGGTAGAGAGTATTGTGAACTACCATCCCGATGTACGACAACGCTTTTTAAAAATGCTTTGCGGCAATATAAAAGGCAAGGAAGACCAAATGATTGAACTGGCATATAATTCGGTAAGGAAGCGGTTGGCGCAGGTACTGATCAGGCTGGGTAAACAATCAAACGAAGCATTGGTTAAAATTTCGCGCGACGAACTGGCTTCAATGGCAGGTATAGCTATAGAAACGGTGAGTCGGATATTAACTGATTTTAAAGATGGCGGTTTGATTGAAAAGCGGGGATCTCATATTAAGATCATCGAACTTAACAGGCTGGAGGAAATGAAAAATTGAGAATTTCAACATAGGCGGGTTTAAACAATTGGGCTATGGATTTAAGGAAGTTGATCGCGGAGCACCTTGACCGGGAGCTTCATATTACCCTGGTATTTTGGATCCTGGTGTTTTTGCTGGTGCTAATGCTATATTAAAAAGAGCTGGCGGATGCCTGCGCAATTGTCAAAAAGCGCTGCTTATTTCAATAAAACATGCAGCAGCCGGCATTAGGGCTTAAATTTTTGTGTTATTTTTAAATCGCAGCGACCTAAGTTTGCTTTAAAAATAATTTGATATGCTCCAGGATAATTTACTGCTCATTCTTTCTCTTTTGTTTGCTGTGTCAATGTTGGGTCTGCTAAGCGAAAAATTAAAGATATCTTACCCGATATTACTGGTAATTTCAGGACTTATCATCAGTTTTATTCCCGGTGTTCCGTTTATTGTAATGGATCCTAACATGGTATTCATTGTGTTTTTACCCCCGCTTTTGTATGCCGCTGCCTGGAATACTTCGTGGGCGGATTTTTGGAACTTAAAGGGTCCCATCAGCAGGCTTGCCCTGGGCCTGGTTATATTTACGGCAACCGGCGTAGCTTTAATTGCCCATTTCATGATCCCTGATTTTACGCTTGCCATGGGCTTTTTGCTCGGCGGCATCATTTCGCCGCCCGATGCGGTTGCGGCATCCTCAGTATTGAAAAACCTTAAGGTGCCCAGGAATGTGATGTCTATTTTAGAAGGCGAAAGCCTTATTAATGATGCCTCCAGCCTGGTGGTATTCAGGTTTGCACTGCTTAGTGTGCTTACCGGCCAGTTTGTGTTTTGGCGGGCGGGAGTCGATTTTATTCTGGTAGCGGGAATTGGCATTCTTATCGGTATAGCTATAGCAGTAATTGTATATGCTATCCACCGGTTTTTACCAACCACCCCAAGTATTGATACAGCCCTTACCCTTATTACGCCCTACATCATGTACCTTACGGCTGAACATTTTCACTATTCGGGTGTACTGGCGGTGGTTAGCGGCGGCCTGTTTCTTTCTTACCGTTCGGCCGAGATCTTTGCTTATGATTCGCGTTTGCAAGCCGTAACGGTATGGACGGTTTTAACGTTCCTTTTAAACGGTACGGTGTTTATCCTTATCGGCCTGCAGCTCCCCGGCATTATAAAAGGAATAGGAAATTATTCTTTTTCGGCGGTGATCATGTACGCTGTAGTCATCAGCTTGGCTACCATCGTCATCCGCATCTTATGGGTATTTCCTGGGGGGCTTTTCACCAATTTCGTTAACCGCAAACTGAAGCGAAAAACGGTGAAATTAAACTGGAAATCGGTATTCGTAATTGCCTGGAGCGGTATGCGCGGCGTGGTATCGCTGGCATCGGCACTGGCGGTTCCGCTAACGCTTACAAATGGGAGCGCTTTCCCGCACCGCAGCCTTATTTTGTTTATCACTTTTATTGTTATTCTGTTCACACTGGTATTGCAGGGGTTAACGCTGCCGTTTTTTTTGCGGGTATTGAAAATAGAGGAGGATACCAACGATGAGCAACAGGACCTGGAGATCCGTTTTAAGTTAGCTACAGCGGTAGTTGCTTATATGGAAACAGCCTGCTCAAAAGAAATTGCTGAACTCAGCGTTTTTAAAAGGGTAAAAGAGCGGTATGAACGCATGGCAAAAATTGCTGATGACAGCCTCTCAGCAGGCGAATTATCCAGTCCTGCTTTTTTGAAAACCTACAGGCAGATGCTGCTTGAAATTATAGCTGTACGCAGAACGGAGTTAAATAAAATGCATAAGAACAAGGAGTATGCTGACCATTTGTTAAGAGCGAAAGAGCAGGAACTTGATTTTGAAGAAGCAAGAATGAGAAAATAAATTGATGATGATGGAACCTAAAAGCAGACCAACGCAGCCAACAGGCAGCTATGCCAGCGTGAACGGCATAAAAATGTATTACGAGGTGCAGGGCAGCGGTACCCCGCTGGTATTGCTGCATGGCGGGGGCTCAACCATTAAAACCACTTTTGGCCGGATAATGCCCGCGCTTTCCAAAACCCACCGGGTTATTGCCGTTGAGCTACAGGCACACGGCCATACCGGCGACAGGGATGCTCCCGAAACTTTTGCACAGGATGCCGATGACGTTGCAGAGCTTTTGAAACAGCTTGACATCCCGCAGGCAAATATCATGGGCTTTAGCAACGGCGGGCAAACTTCGCTCGAAATAGCGCTAAGACATCCCGGCAGGGTGGGGAAACTGATCATAGCATCAGCATTTTACCAACGCGAAGGAGTGCTTGCTGCATTTTGGAAAGGCTTTGACGACCCTCAATTCAGTTACCTGCCGCAGGTATATAAAGACGAATATTTGAAAATTGGGAGCCAGGCGGGGTTGGTGAATATGTTTAACAAAGATGCCCAGCGAATGAAAGTATTTAAAGACTGGGCGGACGAGGAGCTGCGTTCGGTACAGGCGCCGGTACTGGTGGTTATTGGCGACCGCGACCTGGCGACACCTGAACATGCGGCTAAAATGGCGAGGCTTTTTCCGCATGGGCGGCTGGCCATACTGCCTGGAAATCACGGCAGTTACATGGGCGAGGTGATGTCCCCCAATCCCGATAGCAAGATGCCTGACCTTTTTGTGGCTATGGTTAACGAGTTTTTGGAAACGCAGGCGGATACAAATTGATATAATTTTTAAAAATTACCGGTCAAAAATTATATTTGCATTCCCCAATAAAATTTTCGGGATGTAGCGTAGCCCGGTATCGCGCCAGCATGGGGTGCTGGAGGTCGGAAGTTCGAATCTTCTCATCCCGACTTAAAACAGATTAATTAAGAGCATATTTTAGTGATTTTAGTATCAATAGGATATGCTCTTTTTCAGTTGTCGGAAGGAACTCAATGCGGTGCATTTTATTTAAAGATGCCGGAGTTGCTGTACCCCAACCCCGTGAAATACTGAATTGTTTGTAGCAGCAACTTCGGCACTATTTATTTAACTTTTATATTATCTCACAAACGCCATCGCAACCCCACCATCTACATTTAAAACGTTTCCTGTTGATTTATTAAGCAAGCCGCCAACTAAGGCAAAACAAGCATTCGCAATATCTTCGGGCAGAATGATCTCGTTTAGTAATGTCCTTTTTGCGTAATAGGCAGGCAGTTCTTCAACGGTTACGCCATAGGCTTTTGCACGGCCCGCTGCCCAATCGCCGGCCCAGATCTTACTGTCGGATATTACGGCATCGGGATTGACAACATTTACGCGGATATTATCTTTACCAAGTTCAGCAGCATTGAGTCTGCTTAAATGTAGCTGTGCAGCTTTTGCTGACCCATAACCAGCATTATTAGGCCCTGATACCAAAGCGTTTTTGCTCACAATATTTATCACATCACCACCTGTATCCTGTTTGCGCATAATTTCAACACCCGCCTGGGTAACCAAAAACTGGCCCTTTACCAAAACATCATAAAGCAGGTCCCAGTCTTTTTCGGTATGCTCTTCAATTGGTTTTGAGATCGAAAGTCCGGCACAGTTTACTACGAGGTCAACCCCTGCAAATGCCAAAACTGCTGCTTCATAAGCTTTGTTTATAGCCTCCTTATCAGTTACATCCATTAACGCGGTGGTGTAAACATCTTTACCATACTGGCTTAAAAACTCCTCATTTGCGTGAGCTAAACGGGTTGCGTCGTTGTCATTGATAACAACACATGCGCCTTCGTTGGCAAATTTTTTGGCGATAGCTTTCCCTATTCCGCCGGCACTTCCGGTAACCAGCGCGATACGGCCCGAAAGTGATTTTGGTTTAGGCATACGCTGCAGCTTGGCTTCTTCCAGTAACCAATACTCAATGTTAAATGCTTCCTGGCGCGGTAGTGAAGTATATTCAGATATTGCCTCTGCGCCTTTCATCACATTGATGGCATTGATATAAAACTCAGACGCTACCCGCGCAGTTTGCTTATCTTTTGCAAAGGTGAACATACCGATTCCGGGATACAGGATTACAACCGGGTTGGCATCGCGCATGGCGGGGCTATTAGGATGTTTGCAGCTTTCATAATAGGCTGCATACATTTTGCGGTATGCCTCAAATGCAGGTGCTAGTTTTTCCTTTATCGCTTTAGTGTCGCTAAGGTCGTCGTCCGCTTTAATCGCCAAAACCAAGGGACTGATCTTGGTCCTTAAAAAGTGATCAGGGCAGCTGGTACCCAATGGCGCCAACCTATCCAGGTCATTTGAGTTGGTGAACTCCAGCACACGGGCGTCATCCGTAAAATGGCCTATCATGCGTACATGGCCTGAGCAAAATCCACGAAGGACAGGAGCTATCGCAATCGCTTGTTTTTTGCGAATGTCTTCTGCGGGGCTGGTTAATTTAACCCCTCCGAATACGGGTCCTTTTTTGCCATAATTTTGTTCAAGGTATTCGGCGCTTTGCTCAATTATTTCCAGGGTATTTATATAGCTTTCGTAAGCTGTATCGCCCCAGGTAAACAGCCCGTGTGAACCTAACATAATCCCACGAATACCCGGGTTTTCGTCAAGGCATTGTTTCAGTTTTAATCCCAGGTCAAACCCGGGCCTTTGCCATTCCACCCAGCCTATAGTTCCATTAAAAAGCTCCTGTGTTATTTTTTTACCGTCTTTTGCAGCCGCTATAGCAATTGCCGCATCAGGATGGAGGTGGTCAATGTGTTTAAATGGTAAAAAGCCATGCAACGGCGTATCAATGGAAGGTGCTTTTGAGCTCAGGTCAAAAATACAATGGTTAAAAAGCTCCACCATTTCGTCCTCATGCGCAATGCCGCTGTAAACATTTGTAAGGCTACGCAACCGATCAACATAAAGGGCCGCCAGCCCGCTTTTTTTCAACGTACCCAGGTCACCGCCTGACCCTTTTACCCACATCACTTCGGTATCGGTGCCGGTTAAGGGATCTTTTGCAATAACCTTGCATGATGTATTACCGCCACCATAGTTGGTAAGCCGTAAATCAGCTCCCAATAAATTTGAGCGGTAAATGAGCAGCGCCACTTCATCGCCGGCAAGCTCCGCGGCTTTGGCATCATCCCATAAATAGCTCACGTGCTTAAAATTTGTTTCTTTGACAGACATATTGTTTTTGTTTGGAGGATCGGAAAGTCTGGATTCGTACTTTCCCAATCGTCATTTTTACTTAATTGCGTTACCGTATCCAACTACGAGAACTGATAAAATAATTACAGCTATCCCAAGAATAACTGTGTTAAAAGCTTTTTTACTCACCCCTTTCCACTCTTTCAATACAAGGCCCCACACGTTGGCTATGAGGATAATGAACGCCATGTGAAGGATCCATGAACTGGCCCCGTTGCCCAGCTTACTTTCGCCCATCCCATAAAAAAAGAACTGCAGGAACCATGTTGTTCCGGCGAGGGCCGAAAATAAATAATTTTTAAGCAGAGGTGTTTTGCTATCGGTATAGTTGTTAAATGATTTGTTCCGAAAGTTCAGTATCATGCACCAGATAAAATTAGTGGTGAGGCCGCCCCAAAGCACTACAATGTAAATCACATTGTTCCTGTACAAAAAGTTACCCTGGCCCGGATGCGCAGCCACCCAAACGGCATTGGCAGTATCTGCCATTGATTTGCCGGCTTCTAAGCCAAAATTGAAACAGGCACTCAAAATACCGGATACTACAGCCACAAATATGCCCAGCCCAAAACGATAGTCTTTATTTTCAGCTTTCGCTGCGCTGTTTTTGGACAGGTCCTTTTCTTTCATGGTTCCCGCTTTGCCGCATATAATAATGCCGACAACGCAAATAGCTATTCCCAGCAATACCATTTGCCCCCAATGTGTGGTAAGCAGCGTGGTAAAGGTGTCTTTTCCGGCCTGCGGAACGAAATTATAATACACCGAAGGGACAAGCGAACCAAAAACCGCGCACAGCCCCAAGATAATAGTGCTGCCCAGTGATACCCCCAGGTAACGTACGCCCAATCCGTAAGTCAGACCGCCAATACCCCATAAAACGCCCATGAGGTAGGTC
Source organism: Mucilaginibacter xinganensis (assembly GCF_002257585.1). Taxonomy (NCBI): domain Bacteria; kingdom Pseudomonadati; phylum Bacteroidota; class Sphingobacteriia; order Sphingobacteriales; family Sphingobacteriaceae; genus Mucilaginibacter; species Mucilaginibacter xinganensis. The sequence continues at coordinate 480,227 of NZ_CP022743.1, forward strand.
CATTTCAGCACCTCAAACCCTGTGCTGCTTATTATTTCAGCAAACCCTGGAATGGTTAGATAGGCCGCAATGGGTGGTACAATAAGCCACGAGAAGATACCGCCCACAATCCAAAAGCTTTCCCATGCCCAGCCTTTAACCTTTTTGTAAGGAATATAAAAACTACCGGAAGCAAAGCCCCCGATAAAGTGAAAAAAAACGCCAAATATTATGCCCATTGCTGTTTGATTAGTTGATTAAGTTTTTTCATTTTATTTTCAGAACTACAGATCAGGCGGATCGTTATAATCAGCCTGATCCAACTTAGTCAACGTTTCACGGTTTCGCTATGCTAAAATGGTAAACGCCCGAACCTACATTAACGGCAACATAACCGTCTGTTGCGTCGCCTGCTGTTATGCCGGGCACAGCGTTTATTGCTTTGCCGCTTTCTAAAACAGCACTGCTGCTGCTCCCGGGAATGTAAACGGTAGCTGTTGTATTTGCGGGAATTTCCACGTCAAGCAACAGGTTGCCGGCATCCAGTTTCCAGTGCGAGCTTACTTTTCCATAATTTGTTTCATAGTCAGCAACTACATTATTTAAATTACCGCCGATGGTCGGTTTTATAACGATTTGTTTATAACCGGGGCCTGCTTCTTTGGTATCAATACCGGCTATAACGCGGTACATCCAGTCGCCGATAGCGCCGTAGGCGTAATGATTGTAGGAGTTCATGGTAGGGGTTTCCAAAGTACCGTCAGGCCGGATGCCATCCCATCTTTCCCAAATGGTGGTAGCGCCCATTTTTACAGGATATAGCCATGAAGGATAGGTATCCTGCAGCAACAGTTTATATGCTACATCTTCATGGCCAAACCGGCTGAGCACATTGCACAAATAAGGCGTGCCCAAAAAACCGGTGGTTAAGTGGTTGCCGTAACGGGCAATGTTATTGGCAAGGCGCTGTGCCGCCTGTTGCCTTAAGTTTTCAGGCAACATATCAAATTGCAGGGCCAGTACATAAGCTGTTTGTGTATCTGATGAAATAAGCCCGTTTGGAGTTAAGTATTCATTAAAAAATGCCTTTTTAATTTTTGCCAGCAAGTCGGTATAATAGGCTTCATCATCTTTTTTACCTAACACCTTTGCCGTGTTTATCATCAATTGTGTTGAGTTCGCGTAAAAACATTGCGCTATAAGGTATTTGCTGGTGATAGCCGAACTGCCATCTGTGTCGTCATTTACGCTGTAAAAAAGCCAGTCGCCAAAATGGTTACCGGTATTCCAAAGGTCGTTTTTACTTTTATCCTGCATATATTTAACCCATGCTTTCATGCTGGCATATTGATTCTCCAGGATCTGTTTGTCACCATAGGCTACATACATATTCCAAGGGATTATGGTTGATACATCAGCCCATCCGGTACTGCCCCCGGCCTCGTTTTTGTTATTGCCCAACACGTCGGGTATAACAAACGGAACACTGCCGCTGGGGTACTGATCTGCCGCAACGTCCTTAAGCCATTTGGTAAAAAAGTTGTGCACATTCATGTTATAAGTTGCCGTACGCGAAAACACCTGCGCATCGCCCGTCCAGCCCAGCCGTTCATCACGTTGCGGGCAATCAGTAGGAACATCCAAAAAATTACCCTTTTGACCCCATTGTATGTTGTGCTGTAATTTGTTAATCATTTCGTTGGAGCAACTGAACGTGCCCGCCGGTTTCATATCTGAATAAAGGGAAATTGCTGTAAAATCAGCCGCATTCAAATCCTTTTTATAACCCTCTACCTTAATATACCTGAAACCCTGCCAGGTAAATTGCGGTTCAAATACTTCTTCGCCTCCACCCTTTAAAATGTATATATCCTGGGCCCGTGCAGCGCGCAGGTTTTCTGTGTAAAAATTCCCGGGTTTGTCTAAAATCTCGGCATGCGATAGCCGGATGGTGTCGCCTGCATTGCCCCTTACTTTAATTTGTACCCAGCCAACCAGGTTTTGGCCAAAGTCAATTACCTCCTCGCCTTTGGGCGTTTTAAATATTTTTACAGGCTTAAAGGTTTCATGCTTCTTAACCGGCTCGTTAACGGTGGCAACCAACGTGGATTTTGTATAATCTTTAACCGTTACGCCCGACCAGCTTTTGTCATCAAATGAGGCTGTTGACCAGTTTTTTTGCTGCATGCGGTCATCAATGGTTGCACCATTATAAATTTCGGCAAATCTTACAGGGCCGGTAGATGATTTCCAGCTCTCGTCGGATATTATGGTAGCCGTAGTGCCATCGGTATAGGTAACCTCCAGTTGAAATAACAGGGCTATGTCTTTTCCGTAATAGTTTTGCTGATTCGAAAAACCGATATGCCCGCGGTACCAGCCGCTACCCAGGGTTGTGCCAACAGCATTTGCTCCGGGCTGAAGCAAATTGGTAACATCATAGGCCTGGTATTGCAGGCGTTTATTGTAAGTCGTCCAACCGGGGGTTAAATAAGCATCGCCCACCCGATGTCCATTTATCTGTGCTTCATATAAGCCATGTGAAGTAATATAAGCAGTGGCCGATTTTACCTTTTTTGTTAAAGAAAACCCCTTGCGAAACAGCGGGCTCGGTCTGTTGACAGAATCTTCTTTAAAGCCCGGGGTTATCCATTTGGCTTTCCAGTCGGCAGCGGTAAGCATGCCCATTTGCCAGGTTGCAGGTTCGCTCCAGGCAGAGGCCTTACCGGTATTATCCCAAATCCGAACTTGCCACATATATTTTTGACCGGCTGCCAGCGGCTCGCCTTTGTAAGTTATGTACATAGACTCGTCAGACATTATCTTACCTGTTTTCCAAACCTCATGCTTCCCCTTGCCAATGCTGCTTACTCTTAGCTCATATGCTGTTTGCATTACATTGCGTTTATCACCTGCATTGAGCTGCCAGCTGAACCGCGGATTTAAGACATCTATACTGATCGGGTCAATTTTGTTTTCTGTTAATAAATACCGCACCTTAACCTGCGCCATACAAATGCTGGCGAGGTGAGCGGCAATAAATAGTAAAATTATTTTTCTCATGTGATTAATTAGGATATAGTAATATTTAAATTGGTTAGGCAAGTTAATGAATTTGCGTTCAGTTAACTATCCTTTACTGTCTTAACGCGGCGCCGGGAAACGCATTCTTGGGGAGGAATGTTGGCGGGCACTGGTTTTATTTAACCCTGAATAAGACAGAGGAACGGAATAAAAATGGGAAGGCCTTATTTTTGTATTGTCATTTATTTAGCTTTACTTTTTTTAAAGCAGAATTGATTACAGCAAATGAAAAATTATTTAAAAATTATTAAAATAGATGAATATTCCATTACGCCTAAATATCTGCAGATCAGCAACTCTATTTTAAGAGGCGTGGAGGACCAGAGTATTGAAAAAGATGACATTCTGCCGTCCATCAACGACCTGAGCATTGCACTTGAGGTTTCCCGTAACACCATTGAACGTGCTTATAAAGAGTTAAGAAGATACAATGTAATTACTTCTGTTGCAGGCAAAGGGTATTTTATCTCCAATATTTCATTTGATCAGCCTGTTAAAGTTTTGCTGCTGTTTAATAAGCTTAGCAGCCATAAGAAAATTATTTACGACGCCTTTGCCGAAACACTCGGCAGCAATGCGGCCATTGATTTTTATATTTATAATAATGATTTTAATGTTTTCAAAAAACTGCTGGCCAACAGCACAGAACACTACTCTAAATTGGTTATAATTCCGCATTTTATTGAAAATGCCGAAAATGCTTTTGCCGTAATTAATGAATTGCCAAAAGACAAGCTGATTTTAATGGATAAATTACCGGAGGGGGTTACAGGATCTTTTGGTGCAGTTTACGAAAACTTTGAGCAAGACATTTATTACGCCCTTGAGCAGCTGCTGGAACAACTGAGTAAATATCATACCTTAAAAATTATTTTTCCGGAGCACAGCTATTATTCCAAAGAGATTCTAACCGGTTTTTTAAGCTTTTGCGGCCAGTACGCCTTTGAATACGACATTATCCATCACCTTAAAAACGAACAGCTGCAGCCCGGGACCGTATATATAAATTTAATGGAGGATCACCTGGTGGAACTTATAGAAAAAATCATCGGTGACAGACTGAAGATCGGTGAGGAAATTGGGGTGATCAGCTATAATGAGACGCCACTGAAAAAAATCATCCTGAACGGCATCACAACTATATCTACAGATTTTAAATTAATGGGTGAAAAAACGGCTGAAATAGCATTGAATGGCAGCAAGGAACATGTTGCTATCCCCTTTAAGGTTACCCGACGCCACTCGCTGTAGTTAGTAGGGTATCACTAAGCTCATCGTGCAACCTTTGCCTGCCTCGCTTTCAACGCTGATACTTCCACCATGTAACTGGATCAATTGCCGGCACAAATACAATCCCAACCCTGTACCTGGTTTGCGGTTAATGCCTTTGGTCTGGTAATAGCGTGTAAATAATTGGGCCTGCTGATCCTTGGGGATTCCGTAACCTGTATCGGCTATGGCTATTTTCAGCAACACTTTTTGATTGTTGCTCCTATCAATGGTCGCTATAACTTTTACCCCACCGTTATCGGTGTATTTAATAGCATTGCTCAACAGGTTAATCAACACCTGTTTTAATCTGAGGGAATCGCCGTTAACTTTAGTTTTTAAATCACCGGTAAATTCAGTTGTCAAATAAATGTGTTTTTTTTCGGCCATAAACCGCATCGTCTCCACAGCGTCCGTCAATTCTTTAAAAGGTTCAAAGTCAGTCTTTACCAATACTTCGGTTTGCTGTTGTTCAAGCTTGCTTACGTCTAAAACATTATTCACGGTTTCCAATAACATGGAAGAAGAAAGATTGATGGACGCTGTTTTCTTTTCCTGATCGGCAGTTAAGGGGGTTTTATTTAACATATACACCGCTCCGTTAATGGCCATCAGCTTATTGCGAATCTCGTGGCTCATAATAGCAAGTATCTCTGATTTTTGCCCGGCAAGCGCAACGGCTCTTTCATTTTCCGTTATATAACCCTGCTCCGCTTCGCCTGCCTTATTGATGTAGATGATCAATAAGATAATAAAGATCAATATAAGGGAAATTGCTACCCCAATGAAGCTATTCATATCATCAGTGGTGCTTTTGTATTGCTGTAAAATATTGTCCCTGCCTTTTTCCCATGCTGCCTGGTTAATATTTTTTAGTTGTTGTAAAAGCTGTTGAAGCTCAGCAAGCAGGTTCAGATTAGCCCCAATCAACTGCTCACCGGACATGAGCATATAGCTGTTTTGCCGGTTTAACTGTTGCAGTAGTTTTGCCAAAGAACGCCCATCTTTTTTGCCGTTAAAGCCTGCAACTGAATCACGGATTTGCTTTTCTTTCCTGATAGTTAGCGTTTTAACTACAACCTGGTTTTTATTTGATATCGCATCTTTTAACCGCCGCAATAAGCCGCTTTTATTTACCACGTTGCTAATTTTCACAGTGGTATCGGCTTTGTTGCCGGATGCCTTTGCTTTCAAAAAGCCACCTACGCCCAGGCCGTTTACCGGTTTACTAAGGCTTGCTATAGTTGTAACGTTAAGCAATGAATCAAAATGATGCTTGAGTTCAAATACCTGCTGTGATATTTTTAGTTTTTGCTCAAACGAACGCGCGATCTGCTGCTTGCTTCCCTTAAGATATTGAGCGCTGTCTGCATTAAATTTTTTTTGTACTGCTTCAATGCGTACAAAAATATTTTTTAGCTTGCTCTTGTATTCCTCCAGTTTTTCAGGATGGCCCTGCAAACCTGCCTGGAAATCATTTTCAGCACTGCTAAGATCAAGCAAAATATTGCTGATCTCAGGCTCCCTGGACGGTTCTTTTAGCTGGGCACCAAGTTTATCAAGCTTTTGGGTAATGGTATGTTTCAATACAAAAGACCCTACAGTAATAATGAAAGTAAACAGCAGGAAAATAATAAACAGCTTGCGCAACGTTTTTGCAGCTAACCCCTGCACCTCTAAATTTTTACCCATCAACAAAGCCCCTTTTTCTGTAAATACCTGTTCCGGACATAAGAGATTTAACGTCAAAACAGGTGGATAAATATATCGAAAAATTCAACTGGAAAACTATTTATCAAAGATAAAATCCGCATTTTAAAACGGCGAGGTATTCCATTAAAACAAAAAATGATACTAAAAACAGAGCCTCTCCGGCGCAAACCCAACCGCGTCCACTATGACAAAGATCATTTTTCCGTCTGCTGCCGGTCACTAAAGTACCTGGTTATGTTCAATAGCTTTACAATATTGCTGTAAGCTGTGAATGCCTTCCTTATTGAAGAGGCCTCCGGCAAGACCTAAAATGTTAAGCTCATGAAAAAAATAAGCGCGGCCTTTGACGGGTTAAGATTCTCTGATGGAACACTGCAATATGCTATTAAAATAGCTGAAGCAAGCAAGGCGCTGCTCTCCGGGGTTTTTCTCGAATCATTTCTTTATCATGGCTATAAATTAAATGATATGGTTGGTGAACACGGCATATCAGAGGTTAAAATGAAACATTTAGCAGAAAAAGACAATGAGGTGAGGCTTAAATCGGCAGATCTTTTTAAAGATACCTGCAAAAAGGAGCACATTAATTATACCATTCATCATGATAAAAACTTTGCAGAGCTTGAACTGCTTAGAGAAAGCATTTACAGCGATTTAATATTGATTAGCGCGGATGAAACTTTGAGCCAGATTACAACCCCAAGGCCCACACCATTTATCCGGCAGTTTTTAGCGGAAACGCAATGCCCGGCGCTAATAGTGCCCCGGGTATATAAACCTATTAAAAAAGTGATCTTGTTGTTTGATGGGAAACCCTCTTCGGTATTTGCTATTAAGATGTTTAACTACCTGATGCCATGGCTGCGAAGCATGGCCACAGAAGTGGTATCCGTAACTGACCCGGACGATAAGAGTCCGCTACCGGATGAAACATTGCTTAGAGAGTTTATTCAATGCCACTACCCCGAAGCCACATATACCCTGCTGAAAGGCAACCCTGAGCAAGCCATTATAACCTACCTGAAATCCATTGACCATGATTTCCTGGTAGTTTTGGGAGCTTATCACAGGAGCCAGGTCTCCCGGTGGTTTAAAACCAGCCTGGCAGATATATTAATGAAAGAAATTGACATGCCGTTATTTGTAGCGCATAATAAATAAACCAATTATGGAAAAAATACTTGTCACTACCGACCAATCATCCAACTCAAAATCAGCAATCAGGTACGCGGCTAAACTGGCCAAACTACGGCATGCCGAATTAGTGATCCTGCAGGTATATCATCTGCTAAAACCATTTAAATGGAGTGATGCCGCCTTTGAAAAATATGCAGATGAGTTTAAGCAAAAAACCACCGCCGAATTAAATGCTTTCGTAAAAGACGTTTGCCGTACGGCAGATCAGCCTGCGGTGCGCTATCAAATAGCACTGCACGATAATTTTGATACGGTCGATGGCATTATTGAATATTCCGCCGCGCATAACTGCAAATATATTTGCATCAGTACACGCGGCGCAGGCGCCTTCAAAAAAATATTTGGAACCAATACCAGCAAACTCATCAACAGATCAGAAACCCCTGTGTTATGTATCCCAAGCGCCTATCGCACAAAACCTATAAAGCACGTCCTGTACGCTTCAGACATGACGGATTATGAAAGAGAACTATTACAGGTCGTCGAATTTGCACGCCCGGTTAAGGCTACGGTTGAATTGCTGCACGTTTTTTATCCATATGAGTTTTTAGGGGATAAAGCTTTAACGGAGGCTTCGTTGAAGAAAAAGGCCAATTATGGCATAAGTGTGCATAACCTGAAAAGAGATGTTACCAATGCGCTGCTGGACGATATTGGCGCCGCTGTTAAAGCAAGTAAGCCATCGTTGCTGGTACTTTTTACACACCAGGCCAGACCTCTGTTTGAGCGGCTGCTGTTCCCTGGTAATGCTGAAGAATATTCATTTTATGGAAACATACCGCTGCTTACCTTTAATAAATCGCCGGTAATTAATTAATGGGGCCTTCAATATACATAGGGTCTGCGTTTGAACTGTCATTTAGTTGCGTTAAAAAACATGAAAATAAGATATCCGCTCAAATATCCCTATGCCCTTTCAACAGCTGATATTGCGCTTTCATTTCAAACAGATCCTGCAATGGGGTTATCTGAAGCCGAGGCATTAAAACGCAACAAATTGTTCGGATCAAACAGTTATAAAACGCGCCGTCAAAAAAGCACTGTGCTTATACTTATTCAGCAGTTTAAAAGTCCCATTGTTTATTTGCTGATTTTTGGTGCATTTGTTTCCTTTTATTTTAGCGACTATTTGGAAACCGCAGCCATTGTAGCGGTAATCCTCATTAATGCCATTATAGGCTTCTTTATGGAATTACAGGCGAGTAACTCAATGAACGCGCTGAAAAAAATGGATATCATCTTGTCAAAAGTAATCCGGAACGGTGAGATCAAAGAGGTTTCGGCCGAACAGTTGGTTCCGGGCGACCTGTTCGTTTTAGAGGCAGGTGACGTTATTCCTGCCGATGGCCGCTTAATTGAAAGTAACCAGCTACAATGTGACGAGTCGTCACTTACCGGTGAATCTCAGCCATCGTTAAAACATACAGAAAATATTCCTGAAGACACGATGGTCGGCGACCAGCAAAACATGGTTTTTAAAGGCGCTTCGGTAATGAACGGAAACGCGCAAATTATAACTACAGGAATAGGCGAAAACACACAACTGGGAATTATTACCTCGCTTGTAGACAATGCTGCAGAAACTGTTACCCCTCTTGATAAAAAACTAAACGGATTAAGCCGCAAACTAATATGGGTAACCCTGGTTATGACCGCCATATTCGCCACAGCCGGATTAATTAAGGGGAAGCCATTATTGTTGATAATTGAAACTTCCATTGCTTTGGCGGTAGCGGCTATTCCCGAGGGATTACCTGTGGTAGCAACGGTGGCCCTGTCATACGGCATGTTACTTATGGCTAAGCGCAATGCGATTGTAAAAAAGCTGTCGGCTGTGGAAACACTTGGAGGCACCAGCGTAATACTAACCGACAAAACGGGCACATTGACAGAAAACAGGATTCATGCGGATACCCTTGTATTTCCGGACGATAAAGTTAAGGTTGTGATTGAAAATGGTCTTTTAAAATACAATGCGGACCATATTAGTAAAAGTTGTGAAAATTTTAGAAAAGTGCTGCTTACAGGTGCGCTATGCAACGATGCTCCGGCTCATACAAACTCCGAAACAAAAAAAACAAGGGGAGACGCGGTGGAAATTGCTCTTGTTCAGTTAGTAAACACATCAGGAGGCAATGTGGAAAACATCAGGAAAGAGTACGCGCGGGTAGCTGAAGTTCCTTTCAGTTCAGAGATCATGATGATGGCTAATTTACATCAAAGTGCGGGCGGGTACTTTTCGGCAGCAAAGGGGTCTGTTGAGCACCTGCTGGAACATTGCACTAAAATCCAGCATGATGAAACTATAAAAGCGATTGATGCCGATAACCGCAAGAATATTATTGAACAGTCTGAAAAAATGGCTGTAATGGGTTTGAGGGTACTGGCGTTTGCATACCGGAATGATGTGGATTTGAATGAAAAGAATTACCTGGATGACCTGGTCTATTTGGGACTGATCGGATTTTTAGATCCGCCGCGGCTGGACATCAAAGGGGCAATATTGAGCTGTAGAAATGCCGGAATCAAGGTGGTTATGATCACCGGTGACCATCCGCGTACGGCGCTTAACATAGCCCGAAAAGTTGGGCTAACTGATGAAAATGAAACCAGGGTGATTATTGGAAAAGAACTGCCGCCAATGGAATCATTATCAGCAGACTGGAAAAAAAAGATTTTATCTACCGTTGTATTTGCACGGACGACACCCCAACAAAAGCTGGAAATAGCGGCTGTTTTTCAAGCGGCCGGCAATATTGTAGCAATGACCGGCGACGGCGTGAATGATGCTCCGGCACTAAAACAGGCAGATGTTGGTATTGCCATGGGGTTGAGGGGTACACAGGTGGCCAAAGAAACCGCCAGCATTGTGCTTAAAGATGATTCATTCACCTCTATCGCGGAAGCGGTATCACATGGCAGGGAGATTTTTCAGAACATTCAGAAATTTGTGGTTTACCTTGTTTCATGTAACCTTGGCGAGATATTTATTGTAACATTATTAGGAATAATTACCCCGGCGTCAACCCTGCTGCCGCTACAGATACTGTTTTTAAACATGGTGACCGATATTTTTCCTGCATTGGCGCTTGGCCTGGGTAATGGTGATGAAACGGTTATGTTAAAACCACCCAGAGATCCTAAAAAGGGCATAATAACTAACAAAACATGGGTAATTATCGGTATCTACGCAACCGCTATGACCGTGGCCGTTATTTGCGCCGTAGTGTATTGCAACGCCTTTATCAGTACCGACAGCAATGTGGTTAACAACGCTGCTTTTATCACACTAATATTCACACAATTATTTCATGTATTTAATATGCGGTCATCGGGATCGAAAGTGTTGGTGAACGAAATAACAGGTAATAAATTTGTATGGATGGCCCTGCTTATTTGTGGCGGCCTGGTGTTATTGGTTTATTCGATTCCTGAAACGCGCTTAATATTGAACCTCCGGGTATTACCGGCAAGGGTATGGTTGGTATCCATAATAGCCGGCTTGTTGCCGCTGTTATCGGTTCAGCTTTATAAAATACTTACCTACAAAAAAGCTAAATTTTCATCGGGCTTTTAGTTGGTCTGTCATCGCCCAGTAATATACCCCACTGTTTATAATCAGCAGAGCGGTCAAACACAATTTTCAAAACAGAAAGGATAGGCATAGCCAGGAACATCCCGGAGATGCCAGCCATGGCACCACCCACAATAATGCCTACAATTGAGGTAAGCGGGTTTATTTTTACCTGCGACCCTACAATGCGCGGCATAAGTATGTTGTTATCCAGGAATTGCACAACGGTAATGGCACCCAAAACAATAAGGATATCCACTATGTTTTCTGATGAAGCCAGTGTAATCAGCACGCCCAATATATTGCCGATGAAAGCGCCCAGGTATGGGATCAGGTTAAGCAGGGCAAATAAAATACCAATCAGCAGCGCATTTTTAATTCCAAATAACATCAAACATCCACCCAATAAAATAATTATGTAAGTGATTTGGATCAGCAGGCCAATGAGGTAACTTTTAACCATCGTTTCGGTTTGCCTTATCCCTTCTTCTACGTTTTCATGGTCTTTTTTATCAAACCACATCAAAATAAATTTCAGGAAAAGGTTCCTGTACATCATAATGAGATAGATATAAATAGGTAATAACCCAAAGAAGATTATAAAGCCGGATAATGAACCTGCCGCACCACGCAAAACACTCCCTGCTGAGCTGAAAAGCTTTTTACTTTGCTCATTAATAAAGTTAAGCTGTTCTGTGGGCGAAAAGCCGAAGGAGGAACTTATCCAGGTGCTTAAATTATCAAGATGCCGGGTTACATTCTGCGTTATTTGCGGAAAATCGTCCAGCAATAGGCCAACCTGGCTTGAGAACACCCAAATAACCAATCCGGTTATAATGGCGAGTATTAATATAGGCAAAAAAATAGCAATCACTTCCGGTATATGGATCTTTCTAAAAAAACGAAAAACCGGCATCAGCATCAGGCTAAAAAAAAAGGCCATCAGTAATGGCATTATAATTGTATCGCAGGCAACTATAATTGAGCCTATCAGGAACATGCCCATCAATTCAATTGAACGTTTTACTGTTACCGGTATATCTTTCATTAAATTAGCTTAATTGTGTTGGCACCATCATAGCCTTATTGGGCCCCTTTTTTAAAAATCCAATATACACCTTTAATATCGGTTGTCCATTGCGGCAATATAGCAACAAGCATTATCTCTTCAGCCAAATCAATAATGGTTAATGCCGCAGTTATGTAAAACAACGTGTACGGTGGTTTAGGTAGGAAATAAAAAGAGGTAAGAAATACCGCCTGGAAAACCGCAGCTGCTTTAGCCATGTACGTATGAAAACTGCTGATTTTTCGGTAACGTAATAATGCGGCAACAATTTGAATTAAAAACAGCGCCACAATACAGGCTATTATTGCTATTTGTTCGGAAAGAAAAGCCGGGTTTATGACAACTATTCCTGTTATAGCCACTGCAACCGTTAAATCATCTGAAACGGAATCAATTATAGATCCAAAAGGACTGGTTACTTTGAATTTGCGGGCCAGGTATCCATCTAATACATCTGTTAAAAAACTAACGGCCAGCAACCATTTAAAAACCTCAAACTGCTTAATAAATATTAAAAGAAGCAACGCAGGCGCTGCAATCAACCTGTAGAGCGTTATGGCATTTACTGAATAGAACGATTGTTTATACATTTGCTGCACTGGTTACATATTTTTGTTCCTTAATTAATCATCATGTTTCAACTTCGGGGGCGTTCCTTTTGGTGTAAGGGTGGTAGCAATTTCGGTGTGCCTTATTTTACCGCCCAGGTAACCCGTCCATGATACGATTCCGAAACAAACCAATGTAACAAACGCTGTAATGATTGCTGCGTTGCGGGTTAGGGGCGATTGATTGACGGTGAAAAATACTCCTGCAAGTGCGAAAACTCCTAAAATAACCATGGCAATAATAGCGGCCTCTGCCGATTCCTGGTGTTCTTCAATTACATTTTTTGTAAAGCCCGGCAAATGTTCCACGGTCTCTTCCGCACCTTCGCCGGTAATATAGGCTATTGACGCGCCAATGGCCGACAGAATAAGTACGTTGTAGCCAGCAATTAACGTTTGATTGCTTTTAGTCCAGATGCCATGAATTAGAACTAAGCCGCCTATCAGCGAGCCAAATATGGGCAGGTGGGTAATTATTAAGTGTATGTGTGTTTGATCCATGACTTTTTTATAAAGATTGGGAATTAACCCCGAAAGATAAATGACCCAAGTCACAAAAAGATTGATTCACGCGCTGGCTCCTTAGTATGACGATCCTACTGTTAATAGCAGTTTTTTGCGATAACAGGTGTTTGTTGAACAAAACATATTTGGAAATAGTACTCGAAAGCAAACATTATAAATCCCTGCAAACAAATGTTAACTAATTTATATTCTTTATGTTATAAGGTTATGTAAAATAATGCTTATTATTAGTAGGTTGTATTTAACATCCTAATATTTATGAAAAAGAGGCTGATCCTGTTAAATATACTGTTGTTTATGTTTTATGCTGCAATTGCGCAAGGCAACTGGGAACTTAAGAAAAACGAGAATGGTATTGCTGTTTACACCCGTAAACCCGTAAACGGCGCTTTAAAGGAGCTAAGGGTTATTTGCGAACTTGATGCTACAAAAGCGCAACTGATAAGTACGCTGCAGGATATCGGCAATTATACAGACTGGGTATATTCAAACAAGAAATCGGAAATTTTAAAAAGCGTTGGCCCTCATAAAATTATTTATTATACCGAGTCGAGTTTGCCGTGGCCTATAAAAAATCGTGATCTTGTTGTTCAGCTGGATATTAACCCGGGGCCGGAAATTTTAGACATCCAGGCTAAAAGTCTTCCTGAATACCTCCCTCAAAATAAAAAATTCATCCGTGTTCCCTATTCATTGGCAAAGTGGAAGGTAACAGAAGCACCTAACAACAAACTAAAAGTAGATTATACTTTTAGTGTAGATCCGGGCGGCAGTATCCCATCGTGGCTTGTAAACGCAACCATGGCTATCGGTCCTTATAATTCGTTTGTTAAGTTAAGAGAAGTGCTGGAGAAAAAGAATGGCAAATAAGGGTTCATTATTACCCCCTGCTATAACTCCGATAACTAAGCAAAACCCGGCAATTTCCCGAAAAACCGGGACTGGCACCCAACAACTAATACCGGCAGAACAATTAATTCTGTCTCCCCTCCCTCTCTGTAAAAAACTTGTTTCATTACACTTAGGTAAAAAACTATTGCTGTTAAATTCACATTTATTTGCTTACATTTAACTTCATTATAAACCAGCGTAACGCTCATTACTTCCTGAACTATGCGGCGGAAACTATATTTATTGGGAATCTTTTGTGCGGGTAGTATTGTCGCGTTTCTCAACGCCTGCAATAATTCTGCGTCCAATATCGAGGATCAGGTGCCCGATAGCATCAGCTATAATTTTAACATCCGTCCCATTCTTTCTGATAAATGTTATAAATGCCACGGGCCCGATGCCAGTAAAAGGCAGGCCGGTTTACGGCTGGATAAACCCGAGAGCGCTTTTAAAGCTTTAAAGGATAATCCCGCAGCGCACGTACTGGTCCCCGGCAGCCCCGAAATGTCTGAACTATTCAGAAGAATATCTACCAATGACACAGCTGAAATAATGCCGCCGGCCAATTCAAACCTGAAACGCTTGACCCCACATGAGGTTGACCTGATTAAAAAATGGATAAAACAGGGCGCAAAATATGAAAAGCACTGGGCCTTTGTTCCGCCAAAGCTATGGCCCGTACCCGAAGTTGACAACAAGGAGTGGCCTAAAAACCCGATCGATAATTTTATACTAAAAAAACAGGAACAGTATGGGATTAAACCCAACCCCGAGGCTGATAAGGAGCATTTGCTAAAAAGAGTCAGCCTCGATTTAACAGGTTTGCCGCCCAGCCTTGAAATGCAGGATAGGTTTTTAGCGGACAAAAGTCCCGATGCATATGGCAAGGTGGTTGATGAGCTGATGAAAAGCCCGGCATACGGAGAAAAGATGGCACTGCATTGGATGGATGTTGCCCGTTATGCCGACTCGCACGGATACCAGGACGACAACTACCGTACGCAGTGGCCATGGCGCGATTGGGTGATTCATGCATATAATGAAAACCTGCCCTATGATAAATTTATATCGTGGCAGCTGGCCGGCGACCTGATGCCGGACGCCACCAAGGAACAATTGCTGGCAACGGGCTTTAACCGAAATCATAAAATAACGGAAGAGGGAGGTGTTATAAATGAGGAATACCGTGTAGCTTACGTTACCGACCGTACGAATACTTTCGGCAAAGCATTGCTGGGGGTGACGATGGAATGTGCCCATTGTCACGACCACAAGTACGATCCTTTTTCGCAAAAAGAATATTATCAGCTTTACTCTTTTTTTAACAGTGTGAAAGAGCCAGGTTTACAGGCGACAGTTGGCGGGCCCGAAACTTATGCCAAGCGGCCGCTGATGCAGATTACCAATGCCGACGTAAAGAGTATTTTGAAGTTTGTAAACAAGAAGGACACAGGCAAACTAATAGTATCAGTGATGGGCGATAGCGAGGTTTACCGCAAAACATACATCCTGAAGCGGGGAAACTATGATGCACACGGCGATGAAGTGCAGCCCGGAACCCCAGCCGCCATTATGCCGTTTAACAACGCCCTGCCTAAAAACAGGCTGGGGCTGGCCAAATGGTTATTTGATAAAAGGAACCCGCTTACCGCAAGGGTATTTGTAAACCAAACCTGGCAGGAGCTGTTTGGAAAAGGCATTGTAAAAAGCTCGGGCGATTTCGGGATGCAGGGCGACTTGCCCTCACATCCTGAACTGCTGGACTGGCTGGCGGTTGATTTTATGAATCACGGCTGGGATATGAAACGATTGGTAAAACAGATGGTAATGTCCGCAACCTATCGACAGTCGGCAGTACTCACCAAAGACAAAATGAAGATTGATCCGGATAATACACTCTTATCCCGCGGCCCGCGATACCGGCTCCCTGCTGAACTGGTACGGGACCTGGTACTTGCAAGCAGCGGCCTGCTAACCAAAACAATTGGCGGCCCCAGTGTAAATCCATATCAACCGCCCGGCCTGTGGGAAAACGCAACATCCGGTCGCGGTATTTTGGCCAGCTATAAGCAGGTTCATGGACCCGATCTTTACCGCCGCGGAATGTACACCCTCATAAAGCGCACTGTTCCCCCTGTTGAAATGGCCATTTTTGATGCCAGCAACCGCGACCAATGCGAAGTAAAGCGGCTAAGGACAAACACGCCTTTGCAGGCACTGTTAATGGAAAACGACCCGACGGTGCTGGAAGCGGCAAGGGTTTTAGCCGCAAGGTTACTAAAGGATAATACGCAGGCAAAAGACAAAATAACAAAAGCATTCCGCCTTATTATTGGCCGCACGCCAGCAGAGCAGGAACTGGGGATATTAACGGCTTATTATAATGACCAGCTAAAAACCCTGAATAAGAAGGACGCACAAAAGGTATTAACCGTAGGAGAATACCCCATTACGCCTGGGGTTGATGAGGTATTGCTGGCAGCCATGATGAAAACAGTTGATACAATTTATAATTTAGAGGAAGCGATAACAAAAACCTGATGTCCATGGAAAAAGATATTTTAGAGCATCGCCTTAATATAAACAGGCGCAGGTTTTTATCCAGGCTGAGCATGGGTATTGGGAGTATTGCCTTGGGTTCGTTGCTTATTCCTGATCTTTTCAGCGGCAGTGGTGGCGAAAGTGAGGCGGACTTTATAGCGGGCATTCCGAATTTTGCACCAAAAGCCAAAAGGGTTATTTACCTTTTCCAGGATGGCGCGCCATCACAACTGGAATCATTTGATTACAAGCCAAAGCTGAGAGAAATGATGGGGCAGGATCTTCCTGCCTCTGTTCGCGGTACCCAAATTCTTACCGGGATGACTGCTAACCAGGCCCATTTTCCGTTAGTGGGCTCCTTTTATGATTTTAAGCAGTACGGCGAATCAAGAGCGTGGATCAGCGATATGTTTCCGCACATAGGTGCAATTGCTGATGATATTTGCATTATCCGTTCTATGTACACCGAGGCTATTAACCATGACCCCGCTTTAACATTTTTCCAAACCGGGGCACAGCAGGGCAATCGTCCCAGCATGGGCTCGTGGGTAAGCTACGGACTGGGCAGCGAAAATAAAAACCTTCCCGCTTTCACCGTTTTACTTTCCAAAGGAAAAGGCAATGGGCAGGGTGTTTATTCAAAACTTTGGAGCAATGGTTTTTTGGATTCTATTCACCAGGGAGTACAATTTAGTAGCGGTGAAAACCCAGTGCTTTATTTAAATGACCAGTCGGGAATTGACCGCCGCGAGCGCCGCAAAATGCTGGATAAACTTGCGGAACTAAATGAGATCTCTTATAAAGAATTTGGAGACCCGGAGATCTCCGCCAAAGTACAGCAATATGAAATGGCCTACCGGATGCAGTCGGCCGTGCCCGAAATAATGGATGTTTCAAAAGAATCGGACGATATTATAAAAATGTACGGCCCCGATTGCCTGGTACCTGGTACTTACGCTGCCAATTGCCTGCTGGCGCGCAAGCTATCAGAAAGCGGTGTGCGTTTTGTGCAGCTGTATCACCAGGGCTGGGATCAGCACAACAACCTGCCGCAGGAAATGGCCGGCCAGGCAAAAGACGTTGACCAGGCATCAGCAGCACTGGTTACAGATTTAAAACAACGCGGCCTGCTTGACGAAACCCTTGTGATTTGGGGCGGCGAATTTGGGCGCACCAATTATAGCCAGGGCAAACTGGAAAAAGCAAACTATGGCCGCGACCATCATCCGCGTTGTTTCAGCATCTGGATGGCCGGTGGCGGTATTAAGCCCGGTATTGTTTACGGCGAATCGGACGAGTTTGGGTATAATATTGTAAAAGACCCCGTTCATGTGCACGATTTCCACGCAACTATTTTAAACCAATTGGGGCTTGATCATACAAAACTAACTTTTAAAAGCCAGGGCCGCAGGTACAGGTTAACAGACGTTGCTGGTAAGGTGGTGAAGGGAATAATCAGTTAAACGGGGGATTTGTGGAGATTAAAGGATAGTTTGGTTTTAACACATTTTATCAGGAAATCTTTTAATCCGCCTAAAATCCCGTTCAGACAATATATAACTATGGAAAGAAGAAATTTCATTAAGCAATCAGCCGTATTTACCGGCAGCTTTTTTATAGCAAAGGACCTGTTAGCAAAAAACGACGGGCCAATTTACGGGCATGGAAAT
Source organism: Mucilaginibacter xinganensis (assembly GCF_002257585.1). Lineage (NCBI taxonomy): Bacteria > Pseudomonadati > Bacteroidota > Sphingobacteriia > Sphingobacteriales > Sphingobacteriaceae > Mucilaginibacter > Mucilaginibacter xinganensis. The sequence goes on from NZ_CP022743.1 coordinate 498,347, forward strand.
ATGCGTTACCGCATGGATAAGAGCTGGAGCAAAGCCGACCCGATAAAGAACCCGGTGAACGACTGCCACGAAATGGTACAGGACTCAAAAGGCAGGATCCTGCTACTTACCAACGAAACCAAAAATAACGTACTTATCTACAATAAATCAGGCAAGCTGCTGGATACCTGGGGGCATGAGTTTTCCGGAGCACATGGGCTTACGCTTGTTAACGAGAACGGCACCGAGTTTTTATTTATAACCGATACCGTGAAGCACCAGGTATATAAAACCACTATAGACGGCAAGATCCTGATGACCATTGATGTTCCGTTGGAAACCGGCGTTTACAAAAAGCCGGAAGACTTTATCCCAACGGAAACCTGGGTTGATACCAATGGCGATTTCTTTATTGCAGATGGTTACGGATCGCAATACGTAATGCACTATGATAAAAACGGCAAACTGAAAAGTTTTTTTGGTGGCCGTGGGGATGGTGACGAACATTTGGACAATGCACACGGAATTGTTATTGACAGGCGGGGCGTTACACCCACCCTGCTGGTAACCGATCGTACCCGCAACTGTTTTAAACGCTTTAGCATGGATGGCAAGCTAATGGAAATAATAAAGCTTCCCGGCGCTTGTGTATGCCGGCCTGTAATAAAAGGCGATTATTTGTATGCAGCTGTATTGCGTTCGCCCAATTTAAATGCCGAAAACACCGGTTTTACTACTATTTTGGATAAAAACAACAAAGTAGTATCCAACATCGGCGGTACGGAGCCCGTGTATAAAGAGGGTATTTTACAACCGATGGCACAAGCCGAAAAAATATTTTTAAACCCGCATGACGTGCTGGTGGATAATGACGAAAACCTGTATGTGGCGCAATGGGCATCGGGCAAGGTTTATCCTTATAAGTTTACGCGCGTATAATTGCTGTAGGGCGCTAATCATAAATACTAAAGATTTAAACTATTTATACCGGATGATAAAAAGCAGGCACAGGAGTTTTGCGGAGAATTTGTTATTTGCCCTTAATATTTTCATCATCTTTCTTCTTGTCTTTGGCACGTCAGTTATAATTCCACAATGGCTGCAGCCGGTTGGCAGGCTGCACCCGCTGATCCTCCATTTTCCTATAGTGGTGCTGATAATGGCGATGATGCTTGAGTTTTTTCGTTTTAAAGAAAGATTCCGCACGGAAACGCTTTACCATGATTTTACAACTTATTTATGGCTTACCGGCGCCATCTTCGCTGCTTTTACGGCAATAATGGGGTTGTTTTTATCGAAAGAACCTGGCTACGAAGGTGCTACGTTGCAATGGCACAAATGGCTTGGTGCAGGAGTCGTTTTTGTGTCGACAATAATTTACTGGTGTCGTAGTGCAGGCTGGTACAATGTTAAAATAGCCCGTTCGTGCGCGGCGCTTGTGGTTGTCTCGCTGGTATTGGCGGGGCATTTTGGCGCTGATCTTACCCATGGTGAAAATTTTGTGCTGGCTCCCGTTTGGCATCCCGAAAAAGAATTGGTGCCGGTTGAGAAGGCCCTGGTTTACCGTGATGTCATTCAGCCGATATTCTTAAGCAAATGCACCAGCTGTCATAATCCGGATAAAACCAAGGGTGGACTGATGCTGATAGACGAAAAGTCGATTTTAAAAGGCGGCAAGGATGGAAAGCTGTTTTTGGCCGGTCAACCGCAGATCAGCATGCTGTTACAACGCATCCACCTGCCGGAAGAAGACAAAAAGCACATGCCGCCGTCTGGCAAGCCGCAGCTCACACCGGATGAAATGAACCTGCTTTATCTTTGGATAAAGGAAAATGCGGACTTTAAAAAAAAAGTGATTGATCTTCCGGAGAAAGATTCATTGCGGCTGATCGCGGTTACTTATTTAAAACCAGCCGATGAAACCGGGGAGAAATATGATTTTGCTGCGGCAGATGAAAAACTGATTAAAAAGCTTAATAATAATTATAGGGTTATCTATCCGCTTGCCAGTGAATCGCCTGCACTGGGGGTGAATGTTTACAATAAAAGTACCTATCAGCCCAAAACATTACAGCAATTAAGCGCTATAAAAAAACAGGTGGTATTGCTTGATGTAAGCAAAATGCCTGTTAAAGATGCGGAACTCAAAACCATAGCTCAATTTGAAAACCTGCATGTGCTGAACCTCAATTTTACGGATATTACCGGCAGCACATTGAAAGATCTCGCCGGACTTAAAGCGCTAAAAATGCTCTCGCTGGCAGGAACGCCGCTTAATGCAGGGGCAATTAAACAGATCAGCGCTATCAGGAGCCTCACCAAAATTACTCTTTGGGATACCGGTTTAAGTGATGCCGTACTAAAGGAACTACAATCCAGCAATAAAAATATTGAATTTATCAAGAGCTTTAAAGACGACGGCAAACCCATTAAGCTGAACGATCCTCAGGTTAAAAACACGTCGCTGGTATTCGCTAACTCCATCCCATTACAACTGGTTCATCCGATAAAAGGCGTCGAACTGCGATATACAGCTGATGGTTCTACCCCCGACAGCTTGCAATCTCCGATATATAAACCAGGCCTTGATTTAACGCAAACCAGCAGTATTAAAGTAAAAGCCTATAAAAACGGCTGGTTGAGCAGCGACGTGGTTCAGTTTAATGTTTTTAAAAGCGCCTTTACACCGGATAGCATCAGTTTTTTAACGCCTCCCAATGAAAAATATACAGCGTCGGGTGCCAAGTCATTAATTGATAAGGAGCTTGGTGGCACCAATTTTGGCAATGGAAAATGGATAGCAGCGCAAAAGAACATCGAAATTTATATGCAGTTTGCCAACCCGGTCAAGCTGCACACCATTACCCTTAATTGTTTAAGAAATTTGGGAAGCCAGGTGTTTTTACCTATTGGGATAGAGATCTGGGGCGGTGCAGATCTTAACCATCTGAAACGGCTAAGTTCCATTGTGCCGCCGCAGGCAAAAAAAGGAGAACCGGACATGGCTGTTGGAATAGATTGCAAGCTGAAGGTAGATGGCGCAATTTCCTGTATAAAAATAATAGCCAAAAACATTCAGCAGCTCCCCTCCTGGGACCCGGTAAAAAAGGGGCCTGAATGGGTATTTATGGATGAGATATTCGTAAATTAGGAGAATTATAAACCCAACATGCCAGGCGCGATAACGTGTGGATAAAATTTTATGGATAACAAAAATATTTACGATGCTATTGTGGTTGGCTCGGGCATTAGTGGCGGATGGGCCGCCAAAGAGCTGTGCGAGCTGGGGGTTAAAACCCTGGTGCTGGAACGCGGACGAAACATTGAGCACCTGAAAGATTACCCCACAGCTACTAAAAACCCATGGGATTTTCCGCACCGGATGCAGGAGCCAAAGGCCGTGCTGGATGAAAACCCGGTGATCAGCAAATGTTATGCTTTTGGGGAAGATACGCAGCACTTTTTTGTAAAGGATAAGGAACACCCGTATATCCAGGAAAAGCCTTTCGACTGGATCAGGGGCTACCAGGTAGGAGGCAAATCAATAACATGGGGGCGCGCCTGCCAGCGATGGAGCAATTTTGAATTTACTGCACCCCAGCGTTACGGTTATGCTGTGGACTGGCCCATAAGATACGAGGATATAGCTCCCTGGTACAGCCACGTTGAAAAGTTTGCGGGTATTTGCGGCGGAAAGGATGGCCTTGAAGCGCTGCCAGATGGCGAATACCTGGAGCCCTTTGAAATGAGCGCTGTAGAGCAGGGGATTCAAAAAAAAATAAGCGCGCATTACAAAGACCGTTTTATGGTGCGTACCCGCTGGGCGCATTTGACCAAACCTGAGCCTATTCATTTAGAGCAAGGCCGCGGGCAATGCCAGGCGCGTGATCTTTGTACCAGAGGTTGTCCTTTCGGCGGCTATTTCAGCTCCGTATCATCAACATTACCCTGGGCAAAAAAGACAGGGAACTTAACCATAAGGCCACACTCGGTTGTGCATTCTATTATTTATGACGAGCAAAAAGGGAAAGCCGTTGGCGTAAAAATTATTGATGCCCTTACCCACCAGGAGATTGACTATTATGCAAAAGTGATTTTCCTGAATGCGGCCTGTTTAAACACGAACTTGATCCTGCTCAACTCCAAATCAAACCGGTTTCCGAACGGGCTGGGGAATGATAATGGCTTGCTCGGCAAATTTCTTGCTTTTCAAAACTATCGGGCAAGCGTTCATGGCACGTATGACGGGCTGGAAGATAAATATTACTTTGGCCGCAATCCAACAAACCCAATCATCGCCAATTACCGGAACCTGCATAAACAGGACACCGACTTTTTAGGCGGCTACTTAACCTTTGTATATTCAAACCGGAACCCGGAGTTCAGGAACAGTTTAAATGCGGGTATCGGTGGTAATTATAAAGATTCGCTTACTGAGCCCGGTCCGTGGCGGGCGGGCATGTTTATGCAGGGTGAAACCATCCCGAAGGAAAGCAACCACGTACGCTTAAGCACCGATCATAAAGACCCATGGGGGATCCCGCAACTGATCACCTCGGTTGGGTATGATGATAACGACGAAAAAATGGTTGCTGATTTTTTAACTCAAAGCGCCGAGATGCTGGAGGTAGCGGGCTTACGCGATATAGAAAAAGTAGATACCAAACAAGCACCCGGGCTTGATATCCATGAAATGGGCGGTTGCCGGATGGGTAACGATCCTAAAACATCGCTGCTCAATAAATTTAACCAGCTGCACCTGTGTAAAAATGTTTTTGTAACGGACGGAGCCTGCATGACCAGCACCGGTAATCAGAGTCCATCTATATTATATATGGCATTTGCGGCAAGGGCAGCGCACCACGCGGTTGACGAGATGAAAAAAGGGAATTTGAGTTAAATTTTTAACTCCCGTGTTTATAATCATCAACGCTAAAATAACATAGAGAAAATAGAGATTAAAAGCAAATTAGTAAGGTCACATCCCAACGCATGAAATTCAGACTGAATTATCAAGTTTCCGAAAAGACTATGCTGGAACCTGGTACCATCATTCAAAATATTCAACTCCATCTGAACTATAAAAAGTACGAGATGATTAGTGTTGCAGATAATGTTGTAAAGTTTAAAACCGATCCCTGGGAGTTAAAATGGCGCCATAGTCCAACAAAACTAGACGGAGGGCATTTTGAAATGAATACAATCAATAATTGTACAACACTAACGTTAAAGTATTATGATAACATCTTGTTGACCCTGCTTCTTATAGCAGGATTAATGATTAGCTTCATTTGTGAGGGCAATTATGAACCTCTCCCATTTTTTATCTGCTTTTTTTTAATTACAGGTATCATCCATGTTATCACATTAAAAAGCAAAGCCAGGGAATTATTAAGAAATATATTACAAGATAAAAATCATGATATCTAAATTCAATTAATACGGCAATACAACCATGACAGACAGAAGATCATTCTTAAAACGCACAGGCTTATTAGCGCTTTCAATTCCATTATTAAAAAATGAATTGTTTGCCGCACCGTTTGCCCGTAAGCTGCCGGCAAAAGGGATCCAGTTGTATATGGTGAAAGAGGATATGGAAAAAGATCCGGCAGGTACGTTAAAACAACTTGGCAAAATGGGTTATACTCAAATTGAAAGCTATGACGGCAATAAAGGCGTTTTTTGGGGAATGGGTAATAAAACGTTCAGCAAACTAACCAACGACAATGGGCTAACCCTAATATCCACACATTATGCAGGTAATAGCGGGGGCTTTGAGAAACTGGCGGCTGAGGCAGCTGAAATCGGGATGAAATATTTGATCTACCCGTGGAAAGGCCCGCAGAAAGGTATTGATGATTTTAAAAGGATAGCCGATGAGTTTAATGGTTACGGTGCCATCTGCAAAAAGAACGGACTACGCTTTGCTTATCACCCGCACGATTATCCTTATAAACCTGTAGATGGCCAGTTGCCTATTGACGTGTTGCTTGCCGGGACTGACAAAGACCTGGTTGATTTCCAGATGGATTTTTATTACACCGTCACAGAGGGACAGGATCCCGAAGCTTATATCAGAAAGCACAAACCCCGTTTCCGCCTGTGTCATATGCGCGATGTGCTGAAAGTGCGGTTGCCTAAAGGAAGTGAAGATGAGTCGGCTTGTGACCTGGGAACAGGTATTATCGACTATAATCACCTGCTCTCGACTGCTTTGGATAATGGAATGGAATATTTTTTTGTAGAACAATCACGCTTTTTTCGCGAAACGCCATTGCAAAGTGCAGCCGTTAATGCTGCTTATTTAAACACGATGAAACTTGCGTAGTTTTACTTTATGAATGAAAAACAGCAACTAAGAAAGCGTATCAGGATTTGGGTATGGATTTTTATAGTAGGCCTGGTATTGAGCGGGGTCACCGCATTTCCAATTGAGACGGAACTGGCTTTTATGATAAGGCATTCGGCTGTTTTCCCGGCATTTATTGCCCATTGGATAGAAACCATTTATGCGGCTGTTAAAGATACCAATTCACGTTATCCTTATTTAAGCTATGGAACCGACTGGCTGGCGTTTGGCCATATAGTTATTGCTACAACATTTATTGGTCCGTTGAGAGATCCGGTAAAAAATATCTGGGTCATCCAGTTTGGGATGATCGCCTGTGTTATGGTTTTGCCGCTGGCATTTATTGCGGGCCCTATCCGGCACATTCCCGTTTACTGGCGATTGATAGATTGCTGTTTTGGTGTTTTCGGGATCATCCCGCTTTATATCTGTTATAAAAGCATTAGGAAGCTGGACGGGTTGGAAACCCGATAAAATATACCTCTGCCTAAGTCGATTTAATTACTGCATGCTGCCAACTTAAAACTGCCAACTGATTTTCTACCTTTGCAGCTATGATTGAGGTTGTTTTAAAAAAGGGTAAAGAAAAAGCAGTTTTACACCGCCACCCCTGGGTGTTTTCGGGCGCTATTGAAAACGTAAAAGGCAAACCGGCCAACGGCGATGTAGTAAAGCTTATTGATGCCAAAGGCGCTTTTATGGCCTATGGCTTTTATAACGATCGATCAAGAGTTGCATTGCGTTTACTGGAATGGGACGAAACGGTTGAGATAAACGAACAATGGTTCAGGGGTAAAGTTGCGGATGCCGTTGCCGGTCGTGGCGATATTTTGCTGGATGGCGTAACCAATACCTGCCGGTTGATCTTCAGCGAATCAGATTACCTGCCCGGACTGATAGTGGATAAATATGCAGGGCATTTAGCGGTGCAGGTACTCACGTCGGGAATTGAAAAAATGATGCCTTGCATTATAGATGAGTTGCAGCGCTTATTAAACCCTGAAAGCATTTTTGATAAAAGCGATGCCTCCTCCCGCAACCACGAGGGCCTTGAAACGCAAAATATCGTACTAGCCGGCAATCATCCGCCGGAAAGGGTGGAGGTTATTGAAAACGGCATCAGGTACAACATAAACATAGCCGAAGGGCAAAAATCAGGCTTTTATTGCGATCAGCGCGATAATCGCAAAATAGTGGCTTCCTACGCAAGCGGGAAGAAGGTATTGGATTGCTTCAGTTACACCGGTGGCTTCACGTTAAACAGCCTTAAAAGTGGTGCAGCTTCAGTTACCTCTGTTGACAGTTCTGTGCTGGCAATTGATACACTGAAGGAAAATGTGCTGTTAAATAATTTCGATACCGGCAAGGTAACTACTATCGCTTCTGACGTAAATAAGCAACTCCGTAAATTCAGGGAAGACGGCGAGTTGTTTGATATTGTTGTGCTCGATCCGCCAAAGTATGCTCCGTCACGGTCCGCTTTGGATAAGGCTTCACGCGCGTACAAGGATCTGAACCGTTTAGGGATGCTGCTGCTGAACAAGGGCGGGCTGCTGGCAACCTATTCCTGCTCTGGTGCCATGAATATGGAAACCTTTAAGCAGGTGCTTGCCTGGGCCGCATTAGATGCCGGCAAGCAGGTGCAGTTTATTAACCAGTTTTGCCAGCCCGAAGATCATCCGGTAAGGTCATCGTTTCCAGAAGGTGAATATTTAAAAGGATTGCTTTGCAGGGTGTTTTGATTTAAGTGTACCGGGTGGAAGCCGGTGATTAGTTAAACCGAAGTTTGAAATTATTTTTCATCTTTTGTCCTTTAAAGGTACTTATCGCGTAAAATACTGATAAGTACCTTTAAAGAGAGCTATTGATAAATTCAGAAATATTTCCGCGCGTCACTGTTTAATCAAAATGTACACCACCGTAACTGGTATTTATAGTTACGCGCGCCTCTGAACTCCCTTTACCCACACGGCCCTTATAATTGCGGGTGGTACCGATATGCTTGCTGCCATCCGGTGGGTTTTTGCTGGTGATAAATACGTTATTATCGTTATAATTGAACCCGCCGTAGCTGGTGGTGATGTCAAAATCAAAGTTACTGGCTGGAGAAATGCCTATTGAGGCGCCCGAATAAGAACTATTAATATTTAATCGCCTCAATGAGCTGGCAACTTCCGCTATTTTGAAACCACCTTCGTAAGACAGGTCAAAATCACCGGAGCCCTTTAACCGGCCTATTTTAAATGAGCCATAACTTAGGTCGGCTTTCAGGTTGTTACATTCCTCAATGTCAACACTGCCATATGAAAAGTCAAGCCGTCCGCCATTTATCGAGCCAATTTTTATGCTGCCATAACTGCCTTCAATTTCATTTGAAGGGTTTGATAAATTTTGCACCGAAGTACTGCCATAGGAGGTGCTTATTTTAACGCGCCCGTCAAGGTCCGGCAATTCAATCGATCCATAACTTGCTTCAACATTTAAATCAGTTTTGGCAGGCATGTAAACTACGTAATTGATGGTCAGCTTTTGTTTTTTGTTTCTTCCGCCAAAATTAAAAAGGCTCCAAAACCCATCGTCATCACGGGAAATATTTGTTTTGAATGATACCTGGTCACCGTTTTTACTGTCGCTGATCTGCACGCCATCTATCAATTTCTGTGCATCGTCATCATTACGGGCTTCGGCTTTTATCTGTACATCAACTTTAACTTCGTGCCTGTCCCAGGTGTTAACCGTAATTTTGCCGTACTGGTTGCTCAACCTTATCCTGTCGTTTGCATCAAGCGGATAGCTTTTGCTAAAGTTTTTAACCTTCAGTGTTTGATTATCGTTTTCGCTTTCGTCCTCATTATCAGAAACGTTAATATCAATCTTATTAAGGAGGTTGCCCAGGTTGAGTTCAACCTTTGGCTCCACGCTCACGTCGTCATCATTATCTGAGTTATTTACACTGACGCTAATGTTCGAGGCCAGGTTGTTTACAGTTGAAGAGATATTCTTTCCCAGGTCTTTCATCCCCGCTTCGAGGCTTTTACCCAGGTTATCCATTTTAGCCTGGAAATCCGCTTCGTCAAAGTTTGTGGTAATGGTCACAACGTGCTTTTGCTTAGCCCTGGTTTTCTTTTGCGCAAAGCCTGATGCATTAATTGCAAATAATGCTATTAACGCAAGTATTGACGGCTTAAATATTTTTGATCTCATTGCTTTGTTGTTTTTTTGTTTGATTCAACTGCTCAATTACGGTTAACTGCTGATTAAGCACCTGTGTCTGGATCTGCAGATTACGGATCATTGCCCGTAAAACGCGCTCCTGGTTAGGGCTGGTGGCTAATTCACCGTTAAGTTTTTTGTAAGTTGAATCCATTTTTGCGATCTCACCGCTAAACTCTTTGTACAGTTGAGGGTCGGCTTTTGACATTAATTTAAGCTCGCTGCGCTTTGTTTCAATTAATGAAGTGTATTGAATTTGTTGTTGCGCATATAACGGGTTTATAGAAGCCAGGTCAATCGGTTTCTTTTCCTGCCCGTGCAGGTAAAATGCAAACCCAATGCCCATTACTACAATAACCGATGCTGCTACCCGCAGCACAAAGCCAAGCGAAAATGTTTTTGCCCCTTTCTTTTTTAGTTCCGTATGCTGTGGGGGTAATTGCTTTTCGATCCTGCTCCACAGGTCTGCTGACGGTTCCAGGTCATCAAATTCCTCCCTGTTTATTTTCATAAATTCCTCTAATCGCTTTCTCATGATGTTATTCCCTTTCTTTTTAAAATTTCCAGAAGTTTCCTTTTCGCCCTTAAGAACTGGGTTCTTGAAGTGTTTTCTGAAATACTCAATATTTGTCCTATTTCTTCGTGGTCGTATCCCTCCAGCAGGTATAATGATATAACTAACCTGTAACCTTCGGGTAATTCTTTCATTGCCTCTTTAACCCGGGCTGCCTGGTATTGTGTTTCTTCTCCATCATCAAATTCTTCGTCAGCAATATTTTCCAGTTGGTCGCCTTCCAGGTCAACCAGATCCAGCTTGCGTTTGCGCAGCAGGTTGATAGACCGGTTAACTACTATTTGTTTAAGCCATAAGCCAAAGGTGGTATCCTGCCTGAAGTCTTTCACCTTACCGAATGCATCAACAAAAGCCTCCTGCAATACATCTTCAGCTTCGGCAATATTCCCCACTATCCTAAAGGCGACGTTTAACATCGCTTTAGAATAAAGTTTGTACAACTCATAACAGGCTTTTTTACTGCCTTGTTTGCACTCAACCACCAGGTTATAATGCTTGTCAATATATACGGCTTCCAAATTTTGATCAGCTTGCATGTTATATGACGCAAAGGTTTTTACAACGTTGCATGCGCGTTGTAATTATTTCATCCCCCCGGGTATTATGTTTCGCTATTGCTATTGAAGGAAAGGATTTGCAGGATAAAACGGGTAAGTTTTATTTAATTTTTTTTTGAACCTGATTTTAAAAAATCATCCACCGCTTTAATCGCCAGGTGATATCTTTCAGGGCCGGTACCTGAAATTAAAACATAGTTGGCTTTTAAAGCGTCTAATTCTCTATACCAAACATCCATAAAATGTTCACGCTTGTGGGGGAAATCACGGAGCGGGTCATCTTCCCAGGGCAAATCAATGTTGAGTAACAGGTATAGATCGTATGTGCGCTTTGGCATCTCTTCCAAAACCTCTTGTGGCGATCTGCCGAAAATTTCATCGCTCCAGATCTTAACCGTAATAAAGGTAGTATCGCAAATAAGTAAGTGGTTTCCGTTGGGTAACAATTCATCTTCCAGTGCAATCTGCCCGTAAAACATATTTATTTCGTCTTGCCAGGTTGGTGGTGCAGTAAGCTTTTCACAATATCCCCGCGCATATTCAGGCACCCAAATGGTATTATAGTGTTTAGCCAGGTAAGCCGACATTGTTGATTTACCGGTAGATTCCGGACCCACAACGGCTATTTTAAGGACGACAGGAGTATCTTTTTTGCTTTCGGAATTTTGCATTCGTAAATTATCAATACCGAAAATATATAATTTTAACAGGAATTGTATAACCCGACGGTCAAATCATTATCCATTTGTTATTATTGCGGGGGCATGTAGGTTAAACGCTTTCTAAAATAGGCGTCCCAACTTTGTTGTTGGACCCGGTTCTGCATGTGCCGGGTATCTGTATCGTAGTCCACGTTTAGTTGCTTGTATTTGGCATCAATCCGGTTAAAAATATTTTGCGCGGCAGACTGGTAGTCAGCATAAAAAACAGTTTTCCCTACGGTTCTTAGCAGTTCCTGCTGCTCCATGTAAGCGATAAGATAATGTCCCTCCTCATGTTTTAAAACTTCGGCAAGCATTTCGTCAGAGGTGATACGCTTTTTATCTATCCATGATACACAATCATTTAAAGTCAGGTTGATATCAAAGTTCAGCAGGTAATAATTTTTTTCCCGGCGGGCCTCGTAACGGAAACTGATAGAGCAATTGGTATAGGCAACGGTATTTAAATCAGTATGCGGAACCCCCTTAAAATCGTTAAGGGTTAGCTGACGGATGGCCTGGGCGGATGCGCTGTTAACAAGCGCAAACCATAATAAAACAAAGCAAGTCAATCTCACAAATCCAAATTTCATCAGCAGGTCAAAGTAAAATTTTACTTTTTGACTTGGGTAGCGTGTATTTGGTTTAACGCCATCATTTCTTTCATAGTTTGCTGCATGGCATCGGTTGACCCGTCAAGAAAGATAACGTTGCCCTGTGAGTTCTCTGCAAAATGTTTGATGGACTCCGTCCACATGGTAAATAGAATAACCGAAGTGTCCATATTGGCATCCTTCATTTCTTTAGCAGCTACTGACATCCCCTTGGCCACCTCTTCGCGGAATAGGGCCACACCCTGCCCCCGCAACTGCGATGCCTGACGTTCTGCTTCTGCTGATATTTTAATGGCATTACCCTCTGCTTCTGCGGCCTTTGTTTTTGTGATCAGCAATGCCTGGCCTTCATTTTCGGCAGCGGCTTTAAGGTTGTTTGAGGCTACTACCTGGCTCATTGATTTCATGATAACGTCATCAAATGTAATATCATTAAGCTGCAGGTCCTGTAGGTGGTAACCCCAGCCTTCCAGTATCACATCCAGTTGTTCTTTAACGTGCTCAACAATATCACGCCTTAGTATCAACACCTCCGACTGGCGTTTGGTGGCCACAAATGCACGGATGGATCCTTCAACGGTGCGGATTAGCGCCTGCATCAGGTTGCGGTCATCAACAAATTTGAACGCTACGTTTTTAATGGTTTCCTCTTGCTGGTCCAGAACCGAATAAAGCAACATTGCCTTAAAATAAACATTAGCCTGATCAAAAGTTACCGCTTGGAATTCCAATTCAACAGAGCGGTTCTGAATAGAGATCTTGGAATAGATGTTTTCAATGAAAGGTATCTTGAAGTTTAAGCCCGGGGTTAATATGCGGCGATACTTGCCAAACACTGTAATTACTACTATAGTGCCTTGTTTAACAGACACAAATGAGGAAAGCACAATAACCAGTAAAATGAAAACTACAATAAAAAAGCCTATCTGTGGGGTCATAGTCAATAAAGTTTAATAATCTAAATGTATGATAAATTATTGGTGTGCTATTTGTTTTTTACAAAATGCTTTTTAAAACAGCATCACAACTATGAACTTAAAACGAACCTTCGGAGCAATACTCACAGTATTAGGTATTATCGGGTTAATTTACACAGGCGTTGGCGTAATTAACCATAATGGCAACATCACCACATTAATAGTGGTGGGCATTATAGCCATACTTTTCTTCTTTACCGGGATTAGTTTGGTACGTACAACCAAAGATGAGGTGTAGCATATTAATAAAACCATTATAATTGATACAGCTAAAAGTACTGATGCATGCCGGAATTACCGGTGCGCATTTTTTTGTCGGTTTAATTAAGCTTGGTTACCAGCCCTTCATCGCTGATGTTTAAACCTGAGGCGGGAAAATCAACGGCGGTAAGTTGTTTAATGCGGATTGCAGCCTTATTTAACGGATCAGGTTCTAATCCTGTTAAATGATCTTGTTTAGCAGATATAATGCGGCCGCTTAAAAATTCACCGGTTTTATTTACGTAAACTTTAAGGATGGGCGCCAGGCCGCAAATACCTGCAACGCTTACGCACTTGTATGTGCAGAAATTACCCAGGCTGTAGGCAATCAATCTATCCTTGTATCTTTCCATGCCGCGGCAAACATGAGGGCCGTTACCAAAAACAAGGTCGGCACCGGCATCAACGGCAGCGTGGGCAAATGCTTTTACATTTCCCCGTTTTTCATTTATGTAAACTTCTGTACTGTCAGGTACGTGTTCATAAGCCAGCCCCTCGCCGCCGCCGTGAAATGATACGATAAGCACATCGCATTTTTGTTTAAGTTTCCTGATGATCCTGCCCGCGTTTTTTAAATCGAGGATGGATAAGGTATAACCGTTAGGGGCAAATGCACAAAAGCCGTAGGTAACCCCATTAATTTTAAATACCGCTGCAGGACGGCTTACCTGCCCGCCATGTTTTATGCCCAGGCTGTCCAAAACCTTCATGGTACTTAGGCGACCGGCATTGTCAAAATCGCCTATATGGTTATTAGCCAGGCTAAGAACGTTAAACCCTGCATCCTTTAAAACTCCCGCGAAATTTACCGGCATTCGGAACAGGTAAGGCGGCCTTAACTGGTGCAGCCTGTAATTGGCAGGTGCGCCGGTATCCAACAGGGTGCCTTCCAGGTTGCCAAAAGTTACATCTGCATTTCGCAGTTCTTTTACTACGTTTTTAAAACTCCCCTTTGCGCTATCGGGCGGCAGCGTTTTATCGTCGGGGTAAGAGGTCCCGAGCATTATATCCCCAACGGCCACAATACATAATGAATCGCGTTGAATGGTATCGCTTTTCACCTTAAGGGTGTCCTGTTGTATTATAGATTTCTTTTCCGGTGGATGATAAACTTCGGGCTGTGGTTTTTGCCGGTATTGGCAGGATGCGAACAGCAAAATTGCTGCAATAAATACAATGCAGTTTTTTAATAAATTCAACAAACTGTTCCTATATAACTTGTTCTTCAATGATATTAACTCCCGTCTTACATGCCAACTAACATAATAATTTTATTGTGGATTGCGCTGCTGTGGGTTAACTTTCCGCTAAACAGGCTTTATAGTTACCCGGGAGGCTCCGTTTTATTCAACAAAAAAATCCTTTCTGGTCAGGAAAGGATTCTAAATTAATTAGGGTTTATAAATTTAGTTATTGTTTGCTGTGCTGTTGTTGTTATCCGAACTCTGTTTTTGAAGCTCTGCTTTGAATGATTCCAGCATGCGGCCTCCGCGGTAAAAGTACCTGCTGTAATATGCGTCGTCAAGGCTGCTGATCGCAACACCCCTTGAAGAGGCATGTGCAAACCTGTTGTTGCCTAAATAAATGCCCACATGCGAAATGCGGCGGCTGTGGATTTTAAAGAAAACCAAATCGCCCTCTTTCAAATCGTCTTTTCTAACCGGGCTAACCATGCTAAAAATATCACGTGAGCTGCGTTGAATATCCATGTTGAATACTTCGCTGTACAGCTCTTTTGTAAATGCTGAACAATCAATACCTCTTCTTGAGCTTCCGCCAAAACGGTACGGTGTACCTATCCAGTCGTAAACAAAATGAAACAATTTCATATTTGATGTAGCTGACATTGCCACACCCATTATTTGAGATAAATAATCTTTTGCTAATGATTCCTGTTCGTCAGGATTTTTTTCGTCCGAAGTTCCTGGACTGTTTTTTGTTTGAGCTTGAGCAACTAATGTGCTGAAAAATAACGCAATAACGATAGTAATTTTCTTCATTTAATCGATTAGTTTGTTGTGTTAGGCAACAACTTGTTTATTAAATTGGACACCCTGTCTATTGTTGGCTACAAAACTATCTAAATTTTTTAAAATTGCAACAGAATGACTGTTTTTTTTCAACATTTGTGTCCGATTGTTAATTGCGAAAGAATTTATTCACAAAATGTCAAATTTTTAAATTTTTAATTGTGAATAATTTCCGGGAATTAGTGTTGTTTTTACACACGGTTTTGTTTTTTGGAGCGGCATTGAGCGGTATATTAAAAATATTACAAATCTTTTTCGCAAAATCGTCGTTTAATCAGCACAATGCAGTTTCTATATTTCATAGATATAATTAGATTTGCGCTTTATAATAATTGATCGTTTATAATACATGAGTTCAATCGAAATAAATAAGGACACCTACCTGATGTGGTACGAGTCAATGCTTTTGATGCGAAAGTTCGAAGAAAAAGCAGGGCAATTATACGGACAGCAAAAAATAAGGGGTTTTTGCCACTTATATATTGGACAGGAAGCCGTGTTGGCCGGAGCAATGTCTGTACTTAAACAAGAGGACAGCATGATAACCGCTTATCGCGATCATGCGCACGCTATTGCCAAAGGCGTTAGCTCAAATGCTATAATGGCCGAACTGTATGGAAAAGCTACCGGATGCTCAAAAGGCAAAGGAGGCTCTATGCACATGTTTGATAAAGAAAAACATTTTTATGGAGGTCACGGCATTGTAGGCGGGCAAGTTCCCCTGGGCGCTGGTATAGCCTTTGCTGAAAAGTATAAAGGGACCGAATTTTTGAACGTTGCTTACATGGGCGACGGTGCTGTGCGCCAGGGTGCACTTACCGAAACTTTCAACATGGCGGCGCTTTGGAAACTGCCGGTAATATTTGTTTGCGAAAACAACGGTTATGCAATGGGTACCTCGTTAGAGCGTACAACAGCACAAACTGACATTTATAAATTAGGCTTGCCTTACGGAATCCCTTCATCACCGGTTGATGGTATGGATCCGGCGGCTGTACATAAAGCGATGGATGAAGCTGCTCAGCGTGCCCGTGCCGGTGAAGGACCAACCTTCCTCGAAATGCGTACCTACCGTTATAAAGGCCACTCCATGTCCGATCCGCAAAAGTATCGTACCAAAGAGGAGCTTGAATCATACAAAGCAAAAGACCCTATTGAGTTAACCCGGCACACCATACTTTCGGAAGGTTACGCTGACGAAAAATGGTTTGAAGAAATTGATGCGAAAATAAAAGCTGAAGTTGACGAGTCGGTAAAATTTGCTGAGGAATCTCCATGGCCTGAGGCGTCAGAGTTATATACTGATGTTTACGTGCAGAAAGATTACCCTTATATAATGAGCTAATCGTTATATTTAAATTGAATTTATAAGAACTATTGAATCAAATAATATATGGCCGAAGTAGTTAAAATGCCTAAAATGAGCGATACCATGACCGAAGGGGTATTGGCAAAGTGGCATAAGAAAGTTGGTGATAAGGTAAAATCAGGCGATGTATTGGCCGAAATTGAAACCGATAAAGCCACCATGGATTTTGAATCGTACCAGGATGGCACCCTGCTTTACATAGGTGTTGAAGAAGGCAAAGCTGTTCCGGTTGATGCACTGATCGCTGTTATAGGAAAAGAAGGTGAAGATTACCAGGCTGCAATAAATGCGGCGGGCAGTGCTGCACCAACTGCTGAAAAGGCAGAAGCCCCTGCTGAAGCAAAAGCACCCGCAGCTGCTGAAGAAAAGAAACCTGCAGCCCCCGTTGAGGCAAAACCTAAAGTTGATAAAAGCAGTATCCCTGCAACGGTGATCCGTATGCCGGCCCTTAGCGATACCATGACGGAAGGCGTTATAAACAAATGGAACTTTAAAGTTGGCGACACTGTAAAAAGTGATGACGCGCTGGCCGATGTAGAAACTGACAAAGCCACCATGGAGGTTGTTGGTTACGAAGCCGGGACGTTATTATATATAGGCCCCAAAGAAGGCGAGGCTGCACCGGTTAATGGCATTATTGCTATTGTTGGTAAAGCCGGCACTGATATTACGCCCCTGCTAACGGATGACGAGGCCGCCCCTGCTGCAAAAGCAGAAGAAGCCCCTGCCGCCGAAGCAGCGAAAGCTGAAGAGTCGGACAGCCCGGCTGATGCTACTTCAACAGATGATAGTCGGGTTAAAGCATCACCGCTTGCCCGCAAAATAGCAAAAGAAAAGGGCATCAGCCTTAATGATGTAAAAGGCAGTGCCGAAGGCGGCCGCATTATTAAGAAAGATGTTGAAGAATACGTACCGGCTGCCAAAGCTGCTGCGCCTGCTGCTGTGGCAAGTGCCGCTCCTTCAGCAACACCTGCACCAGCTGCAAAACCGGCTCCGGCACCATTGGCGCCATACACCGGTGAGGAAAAATATACCGAGAAGCCGGTTAGTCAGATGCGGAAGGTGATCAGCAAGCGCTTAAGCGAAAGCTTGTTTACTGCTCCGCACTTCTACGTAACCATGAGCATTGATATGGACCAGGCTATAGCCGCCCGTACCCGTATTAATGAAGTGGCCCCTGTCAAAATCTCATTTAACGATTTTGTATTGAAAGCTTGCGCCGTGGCCTTAAAACAACACCCCGCTATTAACTCATCATACCTGGGCGATAAGATCCGCACCAACGAGCATGTGCACATTGGTGTTGCCGTTGCTGTTGACGAAGGCTTGCTAGTTCCGGTAGTGCGTTTTGCCGATGGTAAATCATTAAGCCGTATTAGTGCCGAAGTAAAAGACTTTGCACAAAAAGCAAAAGCAAAAAAACTGCAACCCTCAGATTGGGAAGGCTCTACCTTCACGATATCAAACCTTGGTATGTTTGGAGTTGAAGAGTTTACCGCCATTATTAATACACCTGATGCCTGTATCCTTGCCGTTAGCGGCATTCAGCAGGTGCCTGTTGTTAAGAATGGTGCAGTAGTACCGGGTAATGTAATGAAGGTAACCCTAAGCTGCGACCACCGCGTGGTTGACGGTGCAACAGGTGCCGCATTCCTGCAAACACTAAAATCATTACTGGAAGAACCGGTAAGGCTTTTGATATAATTTCAGAATTGGAATTACTGAAAAAGAAAAGCGATGGGAGGAATTTCATCGCTTTTCTTATGAATGACGATATTTACCTTACAATTTACTTCAGAAATGACACTTCGCAAAGCAGAAGCTCTACTAATGGCTATTGAATCTAATTTAGATGGACGAATGAAGTACCAATATGAGGTAATCAAACCGCATGGTTTCAGATTTAGGATAGAGGATTGCATAAGTGGTAAAATAAGTCATTTAGATTTTAATCTTAAGAAAGGTAGAGATGTTGATGTTGAATTTGCCTGCGATGGATTTAGCTTCAACTTCCCGCTGAAAAAAAACGTTGGGAGCATGGTTTTTAACTTAAATGATTTTAGCCTCCTGCTTGAATATGGGATAAAGATTGATGAAAATTCATCGAATCGCGGGTTGGATTTAGACGTTGAATTTTAAAACTTACTGATATAAGAAACCAAATTGTGATGGCTTTGTTTAATAGACCTTGTCCATAGTACTGCAAATACGCTCTCATGCTTTATATCATCATCCTAGTAGTTCTTTTAATAATTACCATTTACCGGCGCAAACGTAAAAGAGTGCTCACCCAGGTTATTCTTACCGATGCGCAAAAGAAGCTGCTGGCAAATGAGGTTGATTTTTATGACCAGCTTTCGGATGCTGACAAGGTTTATTTTGAAGATAAGGTGGAGCAGTTTTTAGACGATGTAAATATTGAAGGCGTAGGCCTGCAGGTAAGTGATCTGGACCGGTTGATGGTAGCCTCAAGTGCGGTGATCCCCATTTTTGGCTTTAAAGACTGGCGCTATCGCAACGTTACCAACGTTTTATTATACCCTGATACCTTTGATAAAGATTACCAATATGAAGCCGCTGATGGCCGGAATATTATGGGGATGGTAGGCTCCGGTTATATGAACGGACAAATGATTTTATCACGAAGCGCACTGGTGAAAGGATTTTCAAAAAGCTCCGGGAAAGAAAATACAGCTATTCATGAATTTGTGCACCTGCTTGATAAAGCTGATGGTGCTACCGATGGCGTTCCTGAAGACTTTTTGCCCTACACTTATGTAAAACCCTGGGTGCACATGATGCACCAGGAAATCCATAAAATTGAAATGGGCCACTCAGACATTGATCCTTATGCAACAACCAATGAGGCTGAATTTTTTGCCGTGGTAGCTGAATATTTTTTTGAAAAACCGGACCAGTTTAAGATAAAGCACCCGGAACTTTATGATACGTTAAGCAGAATCTTCGCGCAAGATCCGGCGAAGGGGTGAAGACTAATGACCCCGCCGCTGTTACAATGATAATAGTGGAATGCGCTAATTCGTAGGTATTAGCCCCTGCAGTTCCTGCCCCTTATATATCATATATAAACCATAACATGATGTGGCCACAGCAATCCCGATTCCTGTAAATGCAGAAACATTGGGTTGGGATAATGTGTGATTTAAGCTAAACGCGATACCTAAAACAGCTATTATAGTGCTCCAGGTTGCAAGGTAGTAATCAATGGTGCGTTTAAATACCCGGGCCAAAGGGTAAAAGTGAAGTCCTACAACCAATGCAATAACCGGGATAGTTAGCTCGGGGTGGCCAATGTTTATTACAACGTTTATGGCAATAAAGATTCCCAACCCCTCTGCACCAAAAACAATCCCGAACCACTTGCCCCTCTTTTTTTCTTCGGCTTTGTCTTCTTCCGATTCAACTTTTGGAAAATGGCCGGCTATCCTGAACAAGGAAATTCCATTAATTACAAAGGCTATGGCCAGCACAGGAAACGGGATCAGGCCCCAGGCATAAGCTGTACCATGCAAGCCACCGTACGCAATACCCGCCCATATAAGGGTAAAACAAGCCATCATCAGCAAGCCGGATGCAATGCCTTTCACTGCATCGGCGGGTATCAGGTGCGGTTGGTTATTCATTTTCCAGTTTAGGTTGTGTATGATTATTTTTCAAGTTTAGGGACTCTTTTGGGTGTATCTGCGCCCGAAACAATTCCCCTTGAACTTAATGCAATCGCCCGGATCGTTGCTGTGATGTTCGCAACATCAAGTGTGCTCAAGTCATCGCCAACGGTATGGTAAAATTTATCAATGTCAATCTGGTCTGTTGATATGGTATGCGCGGGAACGCCTACGGCTGCCAATGAGGCGTTATCGCTGCGATAAAACAGGTTCTGCTCCGGGTACGGATCCGGGTAAAATTTAAAGGCGGTTCCTTCCAGGTTCTTTTGCAGAATAGTGCCGAAATCGGAACGTTCAAAGCCCGTAATAAACGCAGAATTTTCGCCGAATTTAGAAGCTTTACCAATCATTTCTATATTGAACATAGCAACAACTTTATCAGGGTCAACCGTGGTAGCAAAATGCTGTGAGCCAAACTCACCAATCTCTTCAGCCGTAAAGGCTACAAAAATTAAGGTACGTGCATTGTTGTTAAGCTTTTTATAGTACTTAGCAAGCGTAATTACCGCTGTAGTGCCTGATGCATCATCGTCGGCACCGTTGGCAATACTATCGCCCTTTACCGGTTTAATGATCCCTAAGTGATCATAGTGCCCGCCAAAGATCACAGACTCATCCGGTTTGGTTTTGCCCGGGATCATTCCAACAATATTGAATAACGGAAGCTCTTCTGCTTTACCTGTATAGCTAACATCAAATGATTTAATGTCGTCATGATTGCCTAATACAAAAACCAGCGCCTGGTCGTCATTCTTCTTATTCGAAATGGAACCCTTTAAGGAGCGGGCTCTTAAATTTTGAAAAATGGCAGTAAACTGCGGATCAACCAGGATCAGCATTTTTTTGCCACTTTTTATATAGCTCATATATTCGGTGCGAAAGTTTTTGCCTGCGCCTAACTTAGCCACCTGCACATCGCTGTTGTTGGTCCAGTTAAGCATAGTGGCCCCGGTGCTGGCAAATACGCTGTCTTGCGGAATCATCCTGCCATTGATATTTACCAGCGTTTTAAGCGCGGTTGTACGCGTCATGGTAAAGTTTTGGCGAAAGTCTTTATTGCCGGTTAAAGGAACCAGTCCAGCCTGCTTGTATTGGCTCTCAATGTATTGTGCTGCTTTTTCAATGCCAGGTGTAAATGTTGCCCGGCCCTGCATGTCATCAGCAGATAAGGTTTTAATAACCTGGCCCACCTCATCTTGTTTTATCAATTTATTTACATCCTGTCCAAAGCTGTAAGTTGTTGCAGCCAGTAAGGCTAATGCTATTATGGTTTTTTTCATGTTTTTATTTGACTTTTGATGATAGCCAATTGTTACGAAATATTTGTTGTTCTGTTGTTAAAGTTTTACCGGCCTTCTCATTAGTAATTACCTCAAGTGCCGGGTTTTCTTCCAAAACTACAGTGGTTTCGTGGTCGCCGGTGCGGTTCTTATAGTTCACTACCAACTTATCGCCGATGTTTTTTGTTGCCACAATATCGGTAAATGATTTTGCATCGGTTATATCTTTTCCGTCGGCTTTTAATATAATATCGCCCGCATCCAGCCCGGCTTTATAAATAGGTGTGCCCTGTACGGTGCTTGTTTGTATAGGTAAGCCCACAGCACCCGCTGTTCTGGCCACGCCTGAACGCCCGCGCGTTTGTGCCACTGATAGCGGCCCGGCCCATGCTTTGCCGGCGGCACCCTTTTGCAATATTAATCCGGCTTTTGCAAGCAGGCTTTCATAGTCGTTTTTATCAAGGCCGTAAATGAACTTACTAAAAAAATCCGCTGCAAATTTGGGGTTTTTAGTAACCTGGCCAAGGTCGGCCTGCAAATCGGGAATGGTGTACGGCTTCATCACTTTACCGCGGTTAAGCCAAACGGTGCGCATGTAGTCGTCGAGCGTAAGGTTAAAGTCGCTGCGCAGGCGCAGGTCAAGCGCCAGGGCTATCGCACCGCCATAAACGTAATAACTTGTAAATACATTGTTGTTGTTATTTGGATCGATGGAAACCCCGGCATCAGCAAACACCGAGTAGCGGCTCATTTGCGGCGCTGAATAATTTTTTGAGGCGGGTTTGTTTAATACAGAATTAACAAGACCGGCAATAGTGCCAGTATAATCATCAATATTCTGGAACCCGGAGCGAACCAGTAGCAATTCGCCATAATATTGGGTAAAGCCTTCGGCAAACCACAACTCACTGCTCATATTGGCATGCTCAAAGTTAAACGGCTCCAATGATTTTGGACGAATGCGTTTTACATTCCAGCTGTGAAAGTATTCGTGCGAGAAAGTGCCGAGCAGGGCAACCTCATTACCCTCCACTTTAGTAGCAGGCTGCACAATGCAGGTTGAGTTGCGGTGCTCCATTCCATCGCCCGATACAGTTGGATACACGTCATCCAAAAAAGTATATTCTCCATAATCGTAAGCGGGTAATTCGCCAAAAACAGATTTCTCCTCTAATGCCATTTTTTGTACCATCCTGCTAAAATTGTCAATCACGGCCTGGCTATCATCCGAGTGCACGGTAAGGTTTATTTTCTCAGTCTTGCCATTGGTATTTACAACATTCCAACTGCTTATTTTATAATCAGAAAGCTCAGTTGGGCTGTCCATCATATATTGCATATCTGGCGCGCTGTAAATTTTACCGCTTTCATGCTTAAGCTGCGAAGCCACCCGCCAGCCATATTTATCAAGATCATTAAACTCAAACTGGATCGGGCGTTTTTCAAGCCCCGGGATCCACATAAATGTAGCAGGCATGTTTAAGTGGGCATGGCTGGGGTCTATCCCTGCATAAGTGCCGTCGGTAAGATTGGCAAATAAGGTATAGCTTATTTTTACCGTTTCGGAATGCGGGCCAACTTCATATACGTCGCCTTCAATTTGCTTTATGGCTACTGGTTTCCCCCTGCCGTCGGTGGCGGTTACATTGTAAATGTTTTTGCCAAACTCATGCGTGGCATAACGCCCGGCTGATGAGCGGCTCATGCGCACTTTAAAATTGCCATCGGGTGCCTGTGGCACAAACATCACTATTTCTGCTTCGTGGTGGGCTGCATTAGGAAATGAAACCGAATAAAATATAGGCCTCACCGGTTGCTGGGCCATTAATGCAGACGTTATAAAACAAATTCCTGCGAGTAAAAATAATTTCTTCATCTATATAAATTAACAGCGATGAAATTACTGAAAGTAGTTGTAAAAGTTGTAGTTGTTTTAAAAGTTACAGATTTGGGGATGTTATAGGGGTTGAAAAAATTATAAAAGGTTAGTGCGTTCAA
Organism: Mucilaginibacter xinganensis; assembly: GCF_002257585.1. Classification (NCBI taxonomy): domain Bacteria; kingdom Pseudomonadati; phylum Bacteroidota; class Sphingobacteriia; order Sphingobacteriales; family Sphingobacteriaceae; genus Mucilaginibacter; species Mucilaginibacter xinganensis. Next base: position 521,938 of record NZ_CP022743.1, read on the forward strand.
TTATCTACACCATTACAACAACTATTGCTTCTCAACAACCAGATTCAGCATTCCGTAATCGTCATACTGCGCCTGTTCAATCCTGATGGTGTGCCTGCCATTTAATTTAATAAAGGCATCTTTATGGTTGTCTTCATCATTTTTTAATTTGGCTGGGTCCCAATTTTCAATAATCAGTTTATCATCAACATAAAGCTTTACTATTTCCGAGGCACTTATTCCTATCCGGTAAACACCATCCGGAACATCAACCTCGCTGGTTGAAACAGTGGCTACTCTTTTCCTGGCAATGTTTTTGCCAAACCCCTTCCCGAAGACGTTGCCGATCTCCCTACCCTCAGTAGTCTTAACCGGTGTGCCGCTGATCAGGCTTTTAAATTGTTCAGGGTGTTTTACAGGATCGTTCTTCTCATCAAAAATAAACCATTTCATTTGCCATTTATAGGGGATATCAAGTTCCCGGTAATGAAAAAAGTAGGGGCTGCCGGCTTTATTTTTTACGCCAAAAGGCGAGGCAATAGCTTCTCCTTTATATTCCATTTCAATATCAATATCGTCCAGGGCTGAATTATTTTTTTGTACAATAAGCTGTGCCGGAAATATTCCTGACGAAACAGACGGGCCTGAAGCTCCTTTGATATTAACTATCTTCCATTTTCCGTTTGGCCCCATCAGGTCAAAATACATTTTGCCGGCGCTATCCGTTTTTGTTAACCACAGCATGGGGTACTTAAAATTGTATGGCCCCCATTGATCCATCATAATATATTTTCTGCCTTTAGGATGACCCGCAGGCAGCATTGCATTTTGTCCGCCTGCTATACCATTTACCCGCGGAAAATAGCCGCTGTCAATCACCGGCTTTATTCCGTCGCCAACATTATTAAACACAAGTTCTTTTACCGTGGTATCCAGCTTTTGCTGCATAACGCTGCCGGTTATTTTGTTGTTAGCTATGTTTACTTGGCTGGTGTTATTGATATTGAAAACATTTTTAACATTGCTAAAAGCGTTATTGCTGATATCGTAATTCATACTCCGGGTATCCTTTTTTTGAACATAGCTATAGCTCTTGGCCATTTTTGGGTTCGACCATAACTCAATCCCTACTTTATCGCCGTTAAAGGAATTTTGGGCGATAATATTGTCACGCCCATGCTCAATAGCAATGGTTGACATGTTGCCGCCAAAATCATTATTGGTAATAACAGTATTGTAACTGAAGCCTCCCCATATCCCATGCCAGCAATCGTGAACAATATTATGGATGATTTTATTTCGACTAAAAGTAAGCTCAATGCCATTGGTTGGCGCGTATGAAAAATTATTTGAAAAAAGCAGGTTGTCATTGCAGCCGCCTTCGCCTGTATCCATACTGGTTTGGCCGGCCCACAAAAAGAAACCATCGCCCGAGTGCGTTACGGAGTTGTATGCAAAGATATTGTCGTTACATTGCTCAAACACCAAAATGCCCGCCGAGTCCTGTCCGCGATAGTAAACGCCATCGCTGTAGCCCCGCACGTTCCAATCGAGCTTGTTGTACATTACATTGTTCCGGCTGCTGCGGTACATGCCTATCCCCAGTCCCGAATTAAAGGAGAAATTGTTGTTGTAAATCCTGGCGTCGTTGCAGCTGGTAACCATTAGCCCACACTGGCCTTCCGTAATGATATTGCCATGGATGTCTGCATTGTTGCAATTACGCAAATAAATACCCGCACCATAACGCAGCCATTCATCGTGTTCGTTGTGGTGGTAACTCTGCCAGTCGGCAAGGTCCTCCCGGTCCCGCGTGCTGTTAAGATGCTGTTTGTAGTTGTAGCTAAAGTCGCTGTTTATTATATGGAGTGCATTTATACCCAGGGCCATCAAACCCACTTTGAAGCCCTTGATTGTAAGATTATTTATGGTGATGTTTTTGCCGCTTTTTATAATAATGCCTGTGCCTTTAAATTTGTCAGGATTTTCATAGTCAGCGCTCCCTTCTATAACAGCACCGTTAAAATTGACGGTGATGTTATCACCCTCAATAATAACGGGAGCCACCGATAACGAGTCGGCGCCTTCAAAATGATAGGTTTTATTTTTTATGGTTACCGATTGTCGGATCACCATACCCTTAACCAGGGAAACCGTCTTAGTTTGTGCAAATGAAAGCCGGGCTGCCGAAACACAGCACAATAAAAAAAGAAGAGGAAGGGAGTTTTTTAAATACTTCATCACGGAATAATATCCCGCAAATTAAATCAATCCAGCCAATTATACCATAGCATGATACAACATCCTTTTTTCGGTTTACAGTGATTATGAAGTACGCGCAAATTTGAAAAGCGTTTACTTATTAATCACCAACCCGTTCTCTGGTACCCACTTATCGTACTCTATAGCCTCGGCCACACCCCGTGCATAAGCCCGGCCGCGGAGTTTTTCAACCACATGTAATGCGCCGTCTATTCCTGCTGAGATGCCGGCGGTTGTAATTACACTGCCATTATCAACAAAACGGGTGTTAGCCAAAACTTTGGTTTTTGGATAAGCCTTCTGCAGGTTCTCAATTTGTAAATGGTACGTGGTGGCAGTTAAATTATCCAATAAACCCGCTTTGCCGAGTATAAAAGCGCCTGTGCAAACGGAAAAGTACGATTGAACTTTTTGTTTTTTTATCCACGCTATCACCGTACTGTCAATAACTCCGGGGCCGGTATCGCCGCCAAAAACGGCAAGGATATCTGCGGGAGGCGCATCATCAACTGTATAATCGGGCGTTACAAATAGTATAGTTTGTGCGCGAAGCGGTTTATAGTTTTTTGAAACGGTGAAAACATTAAACCCAGCGGCAATAAAAACTTCCATAGGCCCGGCAAAATCCAAAACCTCCACACCATCCTGCAGGTAAAAGCAAATGGTAACCGGTTTTAGCGCCAGTTGTTTTTTAAAATCACTCAGTTTGGTTTTTACCAATACCATACCGCAATGCGGGCACTTACCGGGCTTATCAAACTGTAAGTTATCACAGCTGCCGTTACATGGGCCGCATACATAAATGTCCGGGTCGGTTTGTGCCGACGGCTGGGCAAGCGAAACTTTTATGCCGATTAAAGCAAGAAGTATAAGCAGGTAGATTTTTTTCATGAGCGATAAAGGTTGCTGAATAAGATATAACTATCAGATTATAAATAGTTTCAGTTGTTACAAACATGCGGAGCAATTATCAATAAATAACCGGGAGCAGGCTGACCAGAAATGAAAACCTGAATAACTTTTACTGTTCGAAATGTTAGGAATAAGAGATGGGTAGCGCGGATATAAAAATGGCGCTGAAGACTTTGAAAGTCGTCAACGCCATTTACTTTCAGCAAAGTGCTGTTTTATTTTAGTTTGGCTAATGCCTCTTTTATGCGCGGCAATAATTGCCGGATATCTTCCAGCGTGCTGGCGCCTACTGATGCCCTGAACCATGGCGTATTGTCATCGGTACCAAAAGCCGAGAATGGAACAAAAGCCACTTTTGCTTCTTTGATCAAATAAAAATTGATATCTGTTGATGATTTTAACACCGTGCCATCAGGCGTAGTTTTGCCGGCATAATCAATTTTTATGGTGAGGTAAATGGCCCCCATCGGCTCAATGGCATCTACATTAAAGCCATCTGCCTTTAGCTGCTGAAAACCGGTATAAAGTGTATTTAAACTCTGTTGGATATTGCCTTTTAGCTCAGCAAGGTAGCTGTTAACATCATCATCGTGTTTTAAAAATTTTGCCATAGCAACTTGCTCAGGCTTTGGTGACCATGCACCCATGTGGCCCACAATTGCCTTCATGTGGCTGATTACATTTGTTGGCCCAAAGCCCCAGCCTACACGCACGCCCGTGGCAGCAAAACATTTTGATGCACCGTCAACAAAAATGGTTACATCTTTTAACTCAGGGCGTAAGCTAACCGGGTTAAAGTGCTCGTGCTTTCCGAAGGTTAGCTGTGAATAAATCTGATCGTATAATAAATAAAGCGGTTTCTCACCAGCTTGGCGGGTTTTGTTTTCGGCAATCACCAGGTCACAGATCTCTTCCAGGTCTTTTTTGGTGAACATGGTGCCTGTAGGGTTAAGCGGCGAGCAAAGTGCCAGCAAAGTAGCGCCTTTTAAATGAGGGGCTATTTCGTTAGCGGTAGGCATGAAGTTATTGCCGGGCGATGTTGGAATAATAACAGCCTCGGCTTTAAGCAGATCGCAATAATGGTTGTTGTTCCATGACGGGGCCGGGAAAACCACCTTATCGCCCGGATCAACCACAGCTAAAAAGATGGAGTAGATCAACGGCCTTGATCCACCCGATACCAGGATCTGGTTGGGGGCATAATCCAGGTTAAACCTGCTTTTTAAAAATGCCGAAACACTTTCACGCAGGTTAAGCATACCATCGGCAGGCGGATAATTAGTTTGATTGTCGGCATAAGCGTCAACAATACCTTGTTTTAACGGTGCCGGTATGGGGTAAATATTGGAGTCGAAATCACCGATGGTTAAATTGGCAATATTTTGTCCTTGCCGTTTAAGTTCGTTTATTTCGCCTGCTATTTTGATAATTTCTGACCCATGCAGATTTTGGGCTAATGAAGAAACACTCATGTTAATGTGCGTATTAGGATGTGTAATTATTGCTGTGCAAATGTGCGGATTTTAATTCAAAATTTGAAAGATGCTATGATTCCATAACGGGCTTTAATGCATGGATCAGTTACTGCCTGCGGCCAACTGCCTGACGACTACAGGCTGCAGCTTCACTCTCTTGTTTCTTTGCCTTTAACTCCCTAAGTTTGCGCCTCAATTATATTGTTATGTCAAAAGCATCCGAAATTAAAAATGGCAATATCATTCGTTTTAACGGTGAATTGTTGCAGGTAGAAGAATTTTTGCATCGTACGCCGGGTAACTTACGCGCTTTTTACCAGGCACGCATGCGTAATGTTAAATCAGGAAAATTGGTTGAATACCGTTTCCGTACGGATGAGGATGTGACCATTGCCCGTGTAGAGACAAACGACTATCAATATTTATATGAAGACGGCGACTCGCTGGTAGTGATGGATAACACTACTTTCGATCAGCACAACGTGCCAAAAACACTATTTGGGTCGGCAGTTAAGTTTTTAAAAGAAGGAATGAACGTGATTGTTGCTTTCGAAAGCGAAGAGCCTATAATGGGTTCGATCCCGGGATCAGCTGAATTGGAGATCACTTATACAGAGCCTGCGGTTAAAGGTGATACCTCTACCGGCGCCATGAAAAATGCTACTGTTGAAACCGGTGCCGAAATTAAAGTGCCCTTGTTTATCAATATTGGCGATAAGGTAAAAGTGGATACTACCACCGGATCATACGTTGAGCGGGTGAAGGCTTAAGGGCCCTGCTTCTACAGTAATTCTAAATAGTTTAAAGGCCTCCGGTTCGGGGGCTTTTCATTTTTTAGCGTTTGGCATGCCAGCCCGCAAAAGGCTTAACCGTTGCGCAAGCCGGGCTTCCGTCTTTGCCGGTGCCAGGCACAAATGTTTCCAGTCCTGCTATTGCCCCGTCAATCAGGTGCCAGGTAATTCCTGTTAGCGGCACTTTCAGTCTCCGGTTCCAGGCGGAGTCTTGTCCGGCAAATGCGCCAATGCCGATATAAATGAATTTATTTAAAGGAACACCCTGAACAAAAGGGCCGCCAAATTCGGGAAGTTCATCTTTTTGCCGGTTGCCTTTAATTTCAATATCCAGCTCAAAATGCAGGTCATCCAGTGCTGAAACCTGTGCCTGGGTGATCGCGTATTTATGTCCGTGCCCCTTTTGCAATGCGTAATGCACGTTAACAGGCGGCTTTTGCAGGTGGATGTGCAGCTTGAGAGATTCGCTCATTTTATGCTGTTTGTTTTTTATAGTCTTTTTTCCAGTCAATATAGCCCATTATGGCTATTACAACATAAGCAGCGTACATAATTGCTGTGAGGTCAAGGTGCTTAAACAAGTAGACGGCTACATAAATTATATCCACAAAAACCCATATTAACCAGTTCTCCAAAACCTTTCTCGCCATGTAAAACTGGGCCACCAAACTGCAGGCGGTACAAAAGCTATCCAGGTAAGGGAATGAGGCGGGCGTATAATGCAGTACGGGAGCCAGTTTAACCAGGGTATAACCAAGCGTCGGTGTGACCACGGCCACCAGGATAGACGCATATAAAATTTGCCTTGCAGTGATCAATACAACCGGCCTTTTAATTTCAACGGTATGTTTACGGCTCCAAAAATACCAGCCATAAATATTCATCGCCATAAAATAAAATTGCAGTCCCATATCTGCATACAGGTGGGCGCTAAAAAAAATAAAGATGTAGAGGCCTACACTTATTATAGCAAATGGCCAGTTCCATATGTTGTTACGCGCGGCAAGATAAACGCATAGCAAACCGGTAATTACACCCAATGTTTCCAGTAACGTTTGATGTTGCAGCCAATTCTGAATTGAATGTACGATACCGGTCATGCTTACAAATACTGTTATGCTTTACTGTTTGTTACCAGATCTTAACGCGTTTATCCGGATCAAGCCACATCTTATCGCCCTTTTTAATATCGAAAGCCTCGTAAAACTCCGGAACGTCAGTAAACGGGCCGTTTACCCGCATAAAACCGGGGGCATGTTCATTGGTAAGGATCTGGCTCGATAATAATTCTTTTCTTTGCTGCCCAAGCCATCCTAATGAATAGCCCAGGAAAAACCGTTGAATTGGCGTTAATCCATTTATCTCTTTTCCTTCTTTGTACTGATCTGTTTTCTTAAAGGCATCCAGCCCAATAACAATGCCACCTAAATCGGCAATATTTTCACCCTGCGTTGCTTTGCCGTTTACATGCAGGCCATAAATGCTGTAACCGTTAAATTGATTAATAAGCATTTGGGCGCGCTGTGTAAATTTTACCGAATCCTGTGGCTGCCACCATTCTTTCAGGTTGCCTTCAGCATCAAACTGGCGTCCTTCATCGTCAAAGCCATGGGTCATTTCGTGCCCTATGGTTGATGCGGCTGCGTATCCGTAAACTACCGCATCATCAACATTATCGTCCTTTACTCCAGGGATCAAAAACTGAGCGGCTGGCAATACAATCTCGTTATTTGAAGGGTTATAATACGCATTATACGTTTGCGGTGTAATACCCCATTCGGTGCGGTCAACAGGTTTGCCTAATTTATTGGCTTCGTACTTATGCCAAAAAGTATTGGCCCGCATCACATTCAGCGCATAAGGCCCCCGGTCAATGGTCAACGTTGAGAAATTTTTCCAGTGGTCAGGGTATCCTACTTTGGGGTTTACTTTAGCTAATTTATCATAAGCCTTTTGCTTGGTAGGTTCGCTCATCCAGTCCAGTTTTTCAATATGCTCTTTAAAGCTGGCGCGCATGGCTTCAACCAGGTTTACATAGCGCTCTTTTGTTTTTTCCGGAAAATACTCCTTCACAAAAATTTGTCCCAATACTTCACCCATAAGGCCGTTTTCTGTGTCTAATACACGTTTCCAGCGGGGAAGTTGCTCTTTATTGCCCGACAATACCGTCCCGTAAAATCTGAAGTTTTCGCTGTCAAAAGGTTTGCTCAGGTATGATGCGTACGAGATCACCAGGTTTTTACGCAGGTAGTTTTTCCAATCGACGATACTATAGGCACTCAATGCTTTATTTAAAGCGCGGTAATACTCCGGTTGACCAACTATAACAGTGTCAACATTTTTGTAGTCCATTTTTTCAAATGTTCCCTTCCAGTCAATAGCCGGGGCAAGTTTACTGAGGCCGGCTAAAGGCATTTTGTTGTAATTGCGGTAAGGGTCGCGCAGGTCCTCCAGTTTCCTTGAGCTGCTGGCGAGGAAAGTTTCGAGCGCATACGTTTTTTTGCTGGCAGCAATTGCCTCGCCTGAGTTCAGGCCCGAAAGTTTAAAGATGATCGGCAGGTGTTTTAGCTGGTAATCGGTCCGGATATCAACACTGTGCGCATCGGTATTAAAGTAATAATCGCGGCTGGGCAAACCAATACCGCCCTGGTAAAGCTGCAGCAAATTTTTATTGCTGTTTTTTGCATCCTGACCAATTCCGGCAGCTATGGGCGTTTCAACCCCTATGGTTTGCAGGTGCGCAAACTCATCGGCCAGGCCTTTAATGTCTTTTACACGGTCAAGTTTATCCAGTTCGGGTTTGAGCGGGTCCAAGCCCTCTTTTTCAATATCAACGGTGTCCAGGCCGCTAAAATAAAAGTCGCCAATCTTCTGCGTATTGCTACCCTTGGGCGCATTAGCTGTTAACGCTTCAACATTGATCTTCTTTAACCGGTCTCTTAATTCTTCTTCAACCACATCACCAATTCCCCATGAGGAATAGGCAGGCGGGATAGGGTTTTTTTTGAGCCAGCCATTGTTGGCGTACTTAAAAAAATCGTCTCCGGGCTTTATGGTTTGATCCAGGTCCCTGAATATCACATCATTATCAGCATAGTTTTTCGTCTTCCGGTTGCAGGACAATAGAAATAACATACCAATGGTGCCCGCCAAAACGGCACGCAACGCCAATTTTTTATTTATCATTTTATTTAATGTAGCTAATATAATACAGCAATGTTCGAAATATGGGACATAGTATTCCCCTTTTCCTGACTTTTGTACAGTGTGTTTGCTATTTAGAACAAAGAAACGGCAAAAAAGTATGTTTTATTTGATCAAACTTAAAATTTAGTTAGCTAATTATTGCAATAATTGTAACATTTATATTACAATGTTGGTTTAAATGCAATTTAATGGACAGCCGGTATTTTATGCTCTTTTTATACCCAAAAGGGGGGCAAACCGACGGCGTTAGTTGTTAAATAAGTAAAAACCAACAGGTAACAACGCTGCTGTGTCAAATCGACACAAAAACCAAAATTAACTCCTTTTTAGCCTTTAATCATGCACGGGCTTTAAAACCGGCAAAACTTGTGGCGCAACATTTGTGTCTGAATGAACAGCCCTGCATACCAGCTGTGAAAAAAAGATAAATCATCTACCTATGAAAAATCTTTGTTTTGAATTCTCAGGCGCCCAAGCTGAGCGTTTTTGTTCTTTGTTTTGGGTTTAATCAATAGTTTAAATTAATTAGGGGAAAGGGAGCTTCAAAAGAGCTCTCTTTTTTTGTATATATTTTTTACTATGCATGCATAATATTATTTTTGCTGGCAAGATCCTATAACACATGTACTTTGAACTAACAGAAGAACAAAAAATGATTCGCCAGGCTGCACGTGATTTTGCGCAGAACGAACTTAAGCCCGGCGTAATTGAGCGTGATGAACACCAGAAATTTCCTGCAGAGCAGGTAAAGATGCTGGGCGAGCTTGGTTTTTTAGGGATGATGGTATCGCCTCAATATGGTGGCAGCGGCATGGATGCTATATCCTATGTACTGGCTATGGAAGAGCTTTCAAAAGTAGACGCCTCCGCCTCGGTAGTGGTGTCTGTAAATAATTCGCTGGTATGTTACGGGCTTGAAAAATACGGCAACGATTTCCAAAAAGAAAAATACCTGGTACCACTGGCCAAAGGAGAGAAGTTAGGCGCTTTCTGCCTTTCGGAACCCGAAGCCGGCTCTGATGCCACCTCGCAGAAAACCACTGCCATTGATATGGGCGATCATTATCTGCTTAACGGGGTGAAAAACTGGATCACCAATGGCAGCACCGCATCAACCTACCTGGTTATTGCACAAACGCATCCCGAAAAAAGGCACCATGGCATTAATGCTTTAATTGTGGAACGGGGCATGCCGGGTTTTGAAGTAGGCGCAAAGGAAAATAAGATGGGCATTCGTGGGTCTGATACCCATTCTTTAATGTTTACCGATGTTAAGGTGCCCAAAGAAAACCGGATAGGAGAAGACGGTTATGGGTTTAAGTTTGCTATGGCTACGTTAGAAGGAGGCCGCATAGGCATTGCTGCACAAGCATTGGGCATAGCAGCAGGTGCTTATGAGCTGGCGCTCAATTATGCGAAAGAGCGAAAAGCATTTGGTAAAACCATTGCCGATTTACAGGCTACCCAGTTTAAGCTGGCTGATATGGCCACCGAAATAGAGGCTGCACGTTTATTGTGCCTGAAAGCCGCCTGGCTAAAAGATAAAGGGCTGCCTTACGCACAGGCCAGTTCAATGGCTAAACTATATGCAAGCGAAGTAGCTATGCGCACTACCGTTGAAGCCGTTCAAATTCACGGCGGCTATGGCTTTGTTAAGGAGTACCACGTGGAGCGCCTGATGCGCGACGCCAAGATAACCCAGATTTACGAGGGAACTTCTGAAATTCAAAGAATTGTCATATCGCGGGAGGTGCTTAAATAAATTGATAAAAATTTAATAGGTTTGGGTATGACATTAAAATCACGACTCATCCTACCGGTTTTATTTATATTTTCAACATTTACCATAGCATCAGCCCAAAATAAGCTTACAACAGGCGTGTGGCGCGGCGTATTAAAAACCCAGTCGGGTAACCAGCTGCCATTTAATTTTGAGGTTACTACCGTAGCCGGCCACCCGCAGTTAGCCATTATAAACGGTGCCGAGCATTACAAAGTGCCTGACGTAAAAATCACGGGCGATTCTGTTTTTATAAAGATGCCGTTGTTTGATTCGGAATTCAGGCTTAAGCTTGATGGTGAAAACCTTACAGGCAACTGGATCCGCCACCTGGGCGATCACGATACACAAATGCCGTTTGCCGCAACCCCCAATACTTCGTGGAGGTTTTTAAGAGACCCGCAAACCCCGGCATTTGACGTAACAGGGAGATGGGCCGCTGTATTTGGCGAGGGCACTGATGGCCGCGATGAGCTGGTTGGCGAGTTTAAACAAACAGGTACCAGGCTTACCGGAACATTTTTGAGTACCACCGGCGACTACCGCTACCTGGAAGGTTCCGTATCGGGCGATAAATTATACCTTTCGTGCTTTGACGGCTGCCACGCGTTCCTGTTTATTGCAAACATAAAAGATGGTAAAACACTTACTGAAGGCACCATGAACAGCGGCCTTACCGGCACTGATAAATGGACCGCCGTTAAAGATGCCAACGCTAAATTGCCCGATGCATACTCATTAACCGCACTAAAACCCGGTTACAAAAAAATAGCCTTCTCTTTTCCGAACATTAACGGGCGCAAGGTATCATTAAGTGATCCCCGCTTTAAAAACAAGGTGGTTATTGTGCAGATCCTGGGCTCATGGTGCCCTAACTGTATGGACGAAACCAACTTTATCATCAACAGCGGTTATTACAAAAAATATCACCAAAAAGGAGTTGAAGTTGTGGGGCTGGCGTATGAGCGGACCACCGATTTCAAAAAATCACAAAAAACAGTGGCGCAGCTGAAAGACCATTTCAAGGTACCCTACCCTTTGCTGATAACGGGCTACACCCCGTCAAAAGGCGACCCGATGAAAAGTCTGCCTGCACTGGCTGACTTTAAGGGCTTCCCTACCACCATCATTATTGACAAAAAGGGCAACGTCCGCAAGATCCATACCGGCTTTAACGGCCCGGGCACAGGCGAACATTACACCGAGTTTGTTGTGGAGTTTGATAAGCTGACGGAAGACCTGCTGGCAGAGAAAGGATGAATTTGATGATTTGAAGATGAGCTGATTTGAAGATAGGCTCGTCGCACTGTCACAGTGTTACGGTTTGTGATGTGTGACAGGACACTATTGATTAGCGAATTATGCTTACAATTTTAGATTTTGTTATACGCCTCAAATTAACTTCCACATTTAAATAATTACGAAATCAATCAACTCCTTTCTTCCCAAATCATGCACAAATGCAAAATGGTTTCAACGGCCTTTTGCATATCCTGTACCGATACCCACTCCTGCTTGCTGTGAAAGGCATGCTCACCGGCAAAAATATTAGGGCAGGGCAGCCCCATAAATGAAAGCCGCGAACCATCGGTACCGCCGCGGATGCTGCAAAGTTTGGCGTTAAGGCCTGCCCGTTTCATGGCTTCCATGCCATATTCAACTATCTGCGGATGCTTATCGAGTACGCTTTTCATATTGCGGTATTGCGGCTTTACCTGCAACTCAAAGGTTGACGAAGGGAATTGTTTCAGCACGTCGCCAGCTATTTTACGGATCACATTGGCGTGTTCAGCCAGTTTATCATCATCAAAATCACGAATAATAAATTCAATGGCGGCGGTTTCCACATGGCCCTCTACAGATACGGGGTGTACAAACCCTTGCTTGCCTGTGGTACCTTCGGGCGATAGTTCAAAGGGCAATGCGGCAATTATTTGACCGGCAATTTTTATGGCGCTTTCCATTTTTCCTTTTGCAAAACCGGGATGCGAGCTTAGCCCGTTGATCAGCAGTTTTGCCCCGTCTGCCGAAAAGGTTTCATTCTCCATATTGCCGGCGCTTTCACCATCCATGGTATATCCTGCATAGGCGCCCAGTTTTTTAATATCAGCCTTGTCAACACCGCGGCCAATCTCCTCGTCGGGCGTAAACAGGATCCTGATATCGCCGTGTTTTATTTCGGGGTGATTGATCAGCTGGTAGCAGGCATCCATAATTTCGGCAACACCGGCCTTATTGTCGGCCCCAAGCAGGGTTGTGCCGCTGGCAGTAATAATGTCATTACCCAGCTGGTTTTTTAAATCCGCATGGTCTTTAAGCCTTATTATCTGCGCCGGGTCATCTGGCAAAATAAGATCTTCCCCCTGGTAATTTTTATGAACAATTGGGCTAACGCCGGTGCCGCTGCAGTCGGGCGCGGTATCCATGTGTGAGCAAAAACCAATCACCGGCACCTGTTTGTCAACATTTGCGGGTATTGTAGCGTATACATAGCCAAATTCGTCTAAATGTGCATCGGTTACGCCCATTTTAAGCAATTCGGTTACCAGTAAGCGCCCAAGGTCTTTCTGTTTTTCTGTTGATGGAACAGTGTCAGAAGCCGGATCGGACTGTGTATCAATGATTACATACCGTAAAAAACGGTCGGTAACGGTAAAGTTGAGCAACGAATTAATATTCATATTAAGCAATATGTCACTAAAATTTTTAATTTTGAGGGGATACGATAATTCTACCCCAAAATTGTAAATATTGATCAACATTTAACATTTGAAAAAATATATATTATTTTTTGTTATAGTAATTGCAGCCATTGGTGTAAAAGCACAGGCGGGGTATAACTATTATGAATTTGGTGTTGGCGGCGGCGCAAGTTATGAACGCGGATATACTAATATTCCCCGGCAGGATAACAACATAGGGTTTAACTTAAATCTTACTTACAATTACAACCCATACCTGCCTATTGAGCTCGAGATCCAAAAGGGCCAATTATCAGGCGGCGGGCTTACAGTTGCCCTGGACAGGTACGGCCGCAAGTTTACCAATAACTTCCTGGCGCTTTATCTGCATGCCGATATCCAGTTAGGCTCTTTTATTGATTATGAGCACGACTGGTTTTTAAATGCGGTGAAAGGTTTTTATGTAGGGTCAGGCGTAGGGTTTGTGCGAAACAACAATACCGTGCAGCGCACCAATGTAATATTGGCCAACGGCCCCACAACCTACATTTTCCCCGGATCGGACCAGAGTACCAATATTTCTGTACCCCTAAGAGTAGGTTATGAATTTAAGATCTTTGATTCCTACCAGCAGCCCGCCTGGGCCATTGATATCGGGTATGTTCACAACATCGTTTTTGGTGAAGGGCTGGATGGATATGACGATCCTTCCTCCAAGTTTAAAAATAATGCCACTAATCAGTACCGTCAATTTACTATTGGGTTTAAATACTTTTTCGGCAACACGGTATCTTACACTAAACTGGTTAGAGATTACGGATTTTAAAAATGAATATTGAAGAACTTCGCGATTATTGCCTGCAAAAACCGGCCACTACCGAAGGTTTACCCTTTGGCAAGGATACGCTTGTTTTTAAAGTTGGCGGTAAAATGTTTTTGCTTACCAGCATTGCTACCGGCACTAATTTTAATGTTAAGTGCGACCCTGAACTGGCCGTTGAATTGCGTGAACAGCACCCCGAAGTGCAGCCCGGTTACCACATGAACAAAAAGATGTGGAATACCGTGTATATGGATGGCTCCTTAACCACCAAACAGCTGCATCAAATGATTGATCACTCCTACGAATTGGTATTCAAAGGCCTCCCCAAAAAACAGCAGCAGGAAATAATTACAGGTAACCAATAAGATACATTTTTATTGAGCCGCCCTCATTATATTTGCCAAAAGCCCTTTTCATGAAAATACTTTTATCAGCATTACTAGTCTGTTTTGTTTTTTTTAACGCAAGTGCCCAGCTAACTCCGTTTGAACTAAGCAAGGATAAAAACTATACCGCAACCTATAGCGAGGTAATTGCTTATTATAAAAAACTTGCTGCGGCAAACCCGCAAATGAAACTGATTAACTACGGTACCACCGATATTGGCAAACCGCTTACCCTGGTGGTACTCTCACGCGATAAGGTTTTTGATCCGGCCTTAATAAAAAAACAAAACAAAAAGGTGTTACTCATCAACAACGGTATTCATCCCGGCGAACCGGAAGGTATTGATGCCAGTATGATGTTTGCCAGCGATCTGCTGAAAAAGAAGGCACTGCCTAAAAACCTGGTGATCTGTATGATTGCGCTTTATAATATTGATGGCAGCATGAACCGTGGCTGGAGCCGCGTAAGTCAGAACGGGCCGCGTGCCTATGGCTTTAGGGGCAATTACCGCAACCTGGATTTAAACCGCGACTTTATAAAGGCCGACAGCCGCAACGCGCTTGCCTTTGAGCAAATAGTAAACACCTGGAACCCTGAAGTTTTTTTGGATAACCACACCAGCGACGGTGCCGACTATCAATATGTAATGACGCTGATAGAAACGCAAAAGGATAAGCAAAACCCCATACTGGCAAAATACACTTCGGAAACACTAACGCCTGAACTTTATAAAAGAATGAAGAAAAGCGGGTATGAAATGATCCCTTACGGTGCAGGTGAACGCGGATTACCAGACTCAGGCATTGTAAGCTTTTTAGAAACGCCGAGGTTTGCTACCGGCTACACCGCCCAGCGCAACATCATCAGCTACATTACCGAAACCCATATGCTGAAGTCGTTTGATAAAAGGGTGTATGCGACGTATGACTTTGAGCAGCACCTGGTTGATATTTTTGAGAGGGATGCCAAATTGGTAGGCGAGCTGAAGCACAAAGCCGATGAGCAGGTTGCACACCAAAAAACCTTTGCCCTGGATTGGGATGTTGACCTGGCCAGGGTAGACACCATTACCTTTAAAGGATATGCCGCACTTTATAAGCCCAGTGACATAAGCGGTTTAAAACGTTTGTATTATGACCGTAGCCAGCCTTACACCAAAACCATAAAGTATTGGAACAGCTATAAAGCAACCGATAGCGTAGACAAACCCGCGGCTTACATTATTCCGCAGGCCTGGGGCAAAATAATAGACTTGTTTAAATTAAATAGCGTGGCAATGCACCGTTTAGCACATGATACCACCATTGCCCTGCAGATGTATTACATTGAAGACTATAAAACCCCGCAGAAACCATTTGAGGGACATTACCTGCATAGCAATGTGAAGTTGAATCCGGTTGACATGAAGGTAAAGTTTTATGAGGGCGACTACCTGGTATATACCAACCAGCCGCTTAACCGCTATATTGTTGAGACACTGGAGCCGCAGGGCGTTGATTCATTTTTTACCTGGAACTTTTTTGATTCGATGCTGGGCGAAAAGGAGTACTTCAGCAATTATGTATTTGAAGACAAGGCTGCCGAAATGCTAAAAAATGACCCTGCGCTAAAGAAAAAGCTGGATGATGCAAAAGCAAAGGACCCCAAACTGGCGGGCAGTGCCGGGGCACAATTAAACTTTATTTACCGCAACTCTATCTATTTTGAAAAAACATATCTTCGCTATCCTGTTGGCAGATTACTAACAGATACTAAACTCGACCTGAAATGATGGAATATTTAATGACAGCACCGGTAGCGTCTGTCATCTTTGTTTTTACTATACTTACTTCTCTTTGGGCGTTTTCAAACGATAATGTTTATGCCCAAATGATATTGCACCCTTTTAGCGTGGCACGGGGGAAGCGCACTTATACCGTTATTACCAGTGGCTTTATCCATAACGACTGGATGCACCTGTTCTTTAACATGTTGAGCTACTACTTTTTTGCTTTCCAGTTAGAACCCGCTTTAGGGCACTGGCAATTTGGGGTGCTTTATTTCGTTAGTTTGATTTTGAGTGACCTGCCTACGGTTTACAAGCACAGGAATGACGAATGGTACCATAGCCTGGGTGCATCAGGGGCTGTAAGTGCCGTTATTTTCAGCTTTATTATGTTCGCGCCTACCGTTAAAATGTACATTATGCCAATTCCCTTCGGAATACCGTCGGCTTTATTTGGTGTTTTATACCTTATTTACTGTAACTACGCGTCCAAATATTCAAGAGATAATATTAACCATGATGCGCACATGTTTGGTGCTTTAAGTGGTTTGCTAATCACTATTGCTTTAAACCCACACATTGTGAGCAGTTTTATACAGCAAATTACCTCGGGAGTTCAATCGTTGCTTCACTAATCAGGCTTCCATCCGGGTTAAATAAAAAGCTCATGGGCTGTTCCGGGTTTTTAATGATCTCTAAAAGCAGGAATCCCCAGTTTTTCCAGAAGCTTTCCAGCACCTGTCCGTAAATTTTGTTCAGCCAGTCGTCAAACAACGGCTTGCTGCTCAGGCCGCGTAAAGGCATTGCTTCGATATAGATCTCGCCATTGGCAGGCATTACATTATACTCAGGCAGGCGGTTAAACAGGTAGGCCGAATAAAATACCCTTCCGCAAAACTCCTCGAACTGGATAGGGTGAAGCAACTGGCCCTTAATTTTATCATACACCTCTTTATGGTACGACAGATTAGCGCCATTATCCTGCAGGCAGATGATCAGCCCAAAATCGCGGATGCGCAGCGAAAAGGTTAACGTATTGATCTCATCGCGGTAGCCAAACTCCAAAGGGTTATTATCTGCTTTAAAAAGGAATACACTGTACGGCTTAAAGTCTTCAAAAACAACAGGCAGGTTAAGGCTTTGCAGCATTAAATGCAGGTTGCTGAATTTATGAATGATGGACTGCGATATGTTAAACTCCTCGCCTTTTGAATGCTGTAGCTTGATGCCGCTTTGGATCTCGTTAAAAATTATTCCGTAAAGCAATTTGCCAGCCCATTGAAAAAGCTTCAGTTCGTCAATTTCTTTTAACGCATCGTACCCGGTTTCAAAGGCGGCCGCTATCTCATTTTCAAGCGGCTCAAGGAAGGCTTCACTGATATACGCCGCACAGGGGATCTTGATATCTTTATAAGTAGCCATGCTTTCGTCCAGCATTTTAAAGGGCTTATCTTCCAGCTGGTAACGGCTCATCAGCCATTGCGGAAAAACCTGGATCTTTTCTTCTTCAGAGGTTAAAGCTTCGCCGCTTAAAAAACAATTGCGGTTGCCGAATTTGAAAGATTCAAAAGGGTGATAAATTTCCTGGGCCATGGGCGCAAAGATAAGCATCAAATCCAACGGGAAAATTTTAGCTTTGAATTTAACATGAAACTGACTTACCAACCCTTCGAACTGCTGCTGAAGCACACTTTCACCATCGCCAAATTTTCGCGTACATCCACCCCTGTCATGCTCATTCAAATAGCGCACGAGGGTAAAATTGGCTATGGCGAAGCATCAATGGTGCCTTACATGGGCGAAAGCTTTGAAACGGCAACCGACTTTTTAAGTAAGGTAGATGCCCGTCAATTTCAATATCCGTTTGATTTTGGGTCGATAATAGCTTATTTGGACAACATTGCCCCGGGCAACCCCGCTATTAAAGCCGGAATTGACATAGCCTTGCACGACTTGGAAGGGAAGCTGCAGAATAAACCCTGCTGGCAGCTGCTCGGAAGCGATCCTTCAAAAATGCCGGCAACCAGCTATACCATTGGTATAGATACGCCCGAAGTGATCATCAAAAAAGTAAAGGAAGCGCCTAATTGTAAAATCATCAAAGTGAAACTTGGCCGGGATAGCGACCGTGAGCTGATAAAAACCATCCGCTCGGTAACGGATAAGCCCCTGTTTGTTGATGCAAACCAGGGCTGGACCGATTTGGAACAAAGCCTTGACCTGATCCACTGGCTGCATGAGCAGGGTGTATTACTGATTGAACAGCCTATGCTGAAAACCGATATAGACAGCAATGCGTGGCTCACCGAACGCAGCCCCATTCCCTTAATTGGCGACGAAGCGGTGCAGCGCCTTGCGGACGTTGAAAAGGCAAGAGGTGTTTATCATGGCATTAACATTAAACTGATGAAATCTGCCGGGATGCATGAGGCAAATCAAATGATCTTAAAAGCAAAAGAGCTGGGCTTAAAACTGATGATAGGCTGCATGAGCGAAACCAGCTGCGCCACCCTTGCCGGCATAGCCCTTGCCCCCCAATGCGATTGGGCCGACCTTGACGGGCCGTTTTTAACCAGCAATAATCCCTACCAAATGCCGGATTTTGCGGATGGTAAATGGGTGTTGGGGAATGATGCCGGGCTGGGGATAAGGCACTAATATATATTATTTATCACTCAGCATTATCGGATTCCCGCCTTTACCCCCTATGATAATAACTTTGGCGTTTGGCGACAAGGCAATTTCTTTTTGGGCTTTAATGCTCTCGTACATCAGTTGCTTATCAGACAGGCCGGTTGACAGGATCTTTTGGTAATCTGCAATACCCTGTGCTTCCACGCGTTTACGGTCAGCTTCCTGGCGCTCTTTTTGCAAAACAAACTGCATTTTTTGAGCTTCCTGCTCGGCCTGGATCTTTGATTCAATGCTTGCGCGAACTGTGGCAGGCAAGGTAATATTGCGCACCAAGATCTGCTGCACCGCAAGGCCATTTTTGGCAAAGTTATCGGTAATTGATTTATTTATTTTAAACTGGAACTCCTCACGCTTGGTAGAGTAGAGGTCAACCGCTACATAGTTCACCGCATTGTCGCGGATAGCGGTACGGGTAATAGGGCGTACGATCTTATCTTCGTAATTAACCCCAATATTTTGATAGATGTAGGGCGCTTTAAGCGGGATGACCTTATAAAGTACGGAAAGATCAATGGTAACCTCCAATCCGTCTGATGATAAAACACGAATGGCATCATCTCCCTGGATCTGCCCTTCTCCGGTTTTGGCGCTCATGGTATAGTTTTCCGTCTGGATGCTGAAGGTGGTTACATCAACCAGCGGATTAATGATGTGGAGGCCGCTTTCCAGCACATTGTCCTGCACCTTGCCGAACAGGGTTTGCACGCCGACTTTACCGGGCTCAATTACTTTAACGGCCGACAATAGCACCCCGATAAGAATTACTAAAACAGCTACTTTATTAATGGTACCGGCAAAACGGCCGGCAGGTTCGGGTGAGCGTTTGAGCACTATACCCACAATGAGCATAATGACCCCTAAAATTGCGATAAACATAGTTTGGGGCTACAGGCTTTTTTGGGCCTTTTTTACTTCTTTTAAAAGCCTAACCTTAAGCACGATAAATATAGCAATAATTGCTGCTGCGCCTATCAAGTATATATAGTTCTTTTGCGCAATGCCGTATTCGTAACCGGTAATAAGGCACACTAAAATAACTATGTTATATAGCACGTTTAAAAATAACTTTTTGCCCATGGCTTAATAAACGTTAATGGTAGGGTCAATCTGGTCGGCCCACGCTAAAATTCCACCCTGAAGGTTGAAAAGATTGGTGTATCCTTTTTGTTCCAGCTGCATTATTGCTGCTGCACTACGTTTGCCGCTGCGGCACATTACCACTACCGGCTTGTCTTTTTCAATTTTTTCAGCTTCAATTAAAATTCCACCTAATGGAATTGACAGGCCACCCAGGTTTGACATCTCATATTCAAAGTCTTCCCTTACATCAATTAATTGAAAATCTTCGCCTTTATCTTTTTTGTCTTTCAGGTCCTGTACGCTAATTTCTTTCATGTTTTGATCCTATAATAATTGTCAAAGGTAATTGTTATCATTCAAATATTTAGGTCTGAAATTTGTAACATTCAATGCCTTGCAGCGTTTCATATATGTTTGCAAACAGATAATTATTTTAATGAAGAATATTACACGTTTTTTCTGGTTCTGTTCCGGAGCCCATATAGGTACTTTAAAAAAATATCCGCTTGAGCATAATAAATATGTAGGTATAGGTGCCACTATATTTTTTACGGCAGTATTTGCTTCACTGTCAGGTGGATATGCAATGTATTTTGTGTTTTCCGGCAACCCTTTTGCCGTCGTATTTGCCATTTTATTTGGCCTGCTTTGGGGCACGGCCATTTTTAACATGGACAGATACATCGTATCAAGCATTGACAAGGCGGGGTCAACCAACCAGCAAATTTTACAGGCGTCGCCCCGTATTCTGCTGGCTATAATGATAGGGATAGTTATTTCAAGGCCGTTGGAGTTAAAGATCTTTGATAAAGAGATCCGCCAGAAATTGAAAACCGCCTACTTAAAAGGGCAGCATCGCAAGATTGATACGCTCACCAAAACCTATACTGAAAAGTATGCGATGGAGCTGGGCAAAAACACCGACCTTAAAAAAGAAAAAGACTCGCTCGAAAGGGATATCAACCGTTCGCGTGCGCAGCTGAACCAGGAAGTATTCGGCGAAAAAAACGACCAGACATCGGGTATTACCGGTTATGGCACTTACGCCAAACAAAAACAGGCCGTTTTGCAGGAGAAGGAGGATCGGTTGAAACAGGTTACCGATAACCAGGCTAAAATGGACAATTACCTGAGTGCACGTAAAAACTATGAGGGCGTAAATGATATCCGGCTGTTCAGCGAACACCAACTTGACAGCCTTTCTAATGTGGCTGGTTTCAGCGATCGCAACTGGGCCCTGGGGCAGCTTTCCTATAACGAAAACGGGACGCGCGACCTTGATACCTTCCTGGCTGAATCATTCATCAGCTGGCTGTTTATCCTGTTTGAGTGCCTGCCCGTGTTTGTTAAGCTGATGTCGCCCAAAGGCGCCTATGATGTTGCCGTTTCAAAAATTGGCGAAGCCGACATTTATTATGCCGAACGGGATAAAGACAGGCATATCCAGGTGATAAATAATGTGTATGATCACCGGCTTGACAAGGATACGGATAGGGAAAAGAAAATAATCTCGGCGCAATCTGACTATGACCTTGAACGGCATAATTACGATTAATTGCGAAAAGGCCAATTGAACAGCTGCAATATGGAAAAATACGCCGGTTTTCTGCGTGCAGTTATACCTGCCTACCAATTTTACTCAAAGCAAACCACAGCGATATTTTATACGTATAATCTATAGGTTACCCTGATTTATTAAGAGTTGCCAACAAATGCTTGTAATAATATCTACTTTTAGGTTTTGCTATACATAAAGCGGTAAAATTTCGTTATCCATTTTAATGCTGTTAATATAATTGATATATGGGGAAAATATACCAAAAACACCTCCTGCTGATTGTTGGGGGATTATTCGTTTCGCTTTTAATCACTTCTTGCAAAAAGGACCATACGCCCGCACCCACACCGGCACCCAAGCCCATTGCAACGCTGGGTCTCTACGAGTTGCAAAGTACTATTTACCGCAGGGTTTTTATTCCCATATCGCAGGTCGGGGACATTAAAAATACTTATTACAGTGTATTTGATACAGGTTCTTCCGCCATGACGATGGATGCTGACGGCTTGATACCCGCTTCAATGATTACCAGTACAGGCATAACCATTACCGGCGATTCGCTGGTGGTAAACGGTATTACAGTTACGAAGCAAACAGCCACCCTTACTTACGGGGATGCAACAAACGGAACAAAAGAATATGGCAACCTTGCCTACGCGATAATAACCATAGGCGATGTAAATGGCTCTGTTACCACCAAACGTATCCCTTTCTTTTTATATTATAAAGCAGTTGATGTAAAGTCGGGAACCAGTCTCGGTAAACACGAAAATGACGTTTTTGGTGTTGGCCCCAATACCAGCTTCAGCAACCTGGCTATTGCAAGCCCATTAAGCTATTTTACAACCGCTGCCAATGTTACTCAGGGTTTTAAGCTTTCAAAGTTCGACAAAACCGCGTTCAGTACCAACGGTACCTATGTAAAAGATTTACTTACCATCGGGTTGGTGCCTGATGATCTGAATTCCGCCGGGTTTATAATGCACTCCCTGGTGCATACCTCCGCAGGCTATTCACCAAATATTCCGGCTACTATAGTTTACAATGGTAAAAGTATCCAGGGTAGCCTTTTGTTTGATACCGGCACGCCTGCTTTTGCCAATATCGAAGACCCCAATGCTACAACCGATCAAACTACCCTGCCGGCAAATTCATCTGTTACTATTACCACAACCAGTGGGTTTAGCTACCAGTACACTACCACCAGCGACTATAATCTTACCCAGGTGTTAAACCCTTCCTATACCCATGATCCCCGTACGATCTTCAGCATTGATTTTTTTACCGATAATGAATTTTTACTGGATTATACCAACCACAGGATTGGGTTAAAGAATTAATAAATTGTACTTGATTATATAGCAAAGCCATCTGAAAACTAAATAAGATGGCTTTGCTGTTTTTTTAAATATCGTATCCGAAACGGTTGCTAATATTTAGCCGGTGTTCCGGGTTTCGCTACTGATTCGCGGATAAAGGTACGCAGGCTTTCTGCCGCTGCGGCCAGGTCTTCTTTGCGCAGGTACATCATGTGTCCGCTTTTGTAGCCCTCCCATTTTAAACGGTCTTTAAGCTTGCCACTTGGATCAAGCTGCCAAAGGCTGTATTTTGCGTTAAAGTAATCACAGGCACCATCATAATAGCCCGACTGGATCAGCAGGTGAAGGTAGGGGTTTTGGGCTATTGCCAACCGTAGATTTTCGCCGGTATGGTTGTTCTTGTCGTCCCATGGCCAAACGTTTCCAAACATATTATATTTAAGGTCGGTTTTATAGTTTAGCTCGTTACGCAGGTAAATATTAATAGCAGGGGTAAATGCATGCAGCCAGGCAACCAGCTCAGCATTATAATCAGGGCTTTCGCCGCCGGCCTGCCTGTCAATTCCTTTGTACCTCGAGTCGAGGCGGCCTACGGTAAAGCCTTTATCGCGTAATAACTCTTTCCAGAATAAATCATAAGATACATCGAGGTTGTTCTGCATGATCACTTTTTCCGAAATACCTGTGTAGCGCGCCATTTTTGCAGCTATTGCTGTGCGTTGTGCATCGTCAATAAAACCACCGCGTGATAGCGCCGGGATTAGCTCATTGATGGTAAAGGTCTCCACTTCAGGTAAAAAGGCGGTAAGGTCTTTTTGCTGTAGATCGGCGGAAAGTGCGCCATGGTACCAGGCCGTAGCTGCAAAATAGGGTAGTTTTAATGCCGCCTGTACCGGGCCGCTGCGCTCTATACCCAAGTCGGTAGGAGATACCAGTATAACGCCGTTCAGGTACATCCATTGAGAGTTTTGCAATTCAAGCGCCAGGCCTGATGCCCTTGTGGTGCCATAGCTTTCTCCAATTAAAAATTTAGGGGATGCCCAGCGGTTTTTGCGGGTAACAAAGGTATTGATCCACTCGGCGAGGTATTTAATGTCTTCATTTACACCAAAAAAAGTAGAGCCGGGAGTGCCTTTATCAACAATTCTGGAATAACCCGTATTTACAGGGTCCAGGTACACAATGTCGGCAACATCCAGGATTGAGTTTTTATTTTCGCCTATGCCATAAGGCTGAATCGGGTAGCCTTCATTATCAATATTAAGCAAACGCGGGCCGGTGTAGCCTATCTCCATCCATACCGATGGTGTGCCCGGGCCTCCGTTAAACGAGATCACTAAGGGACGCGAAGTCCTGTCGGCGACATCGTCCCGCTCGTAATAGGTATAAAATACGCCGGCGATAGGGCGCCCCTCGTTATCCCATATCGGCATGCTGCCTGCGGTTGCAGTGTAAGGTACAACCTTACCTTTTATGGTTACCTGGTGTTTGGTAACCACCGCAGAATCGACAGATAAAATACGGGATTTTGAAATTGGGTTGGTGTTTTTTGGAGAGGCGGCTTCAGGTTGTGCAAAGCTTAGCCCGGTAACACAGCAAACTGCTGCAATGGAAAATAAATATTTCTTCATATAAATGATTTGGTCAGCTACAAAGGATTTAAAAAAGTTAATAAGCCAGTAAGCATTAATGCTATAAGCTCTACAATACTAAGCTATTCTTGCCGTTTTTGCAACGGGTTCAGTACACAAAGGCATCCCATATTGTAAAAATATAGTGTCATTAACCAGGCGCTATAACGGAAAGCTGAACTTCCCCATCAGCGCAGCGGGGTTACCACCTATGGCCAAGGGTTCTCCGCTAAGTGCTTCATTACCCAGCAAAGCAAACAGGATAGCTTCCTTGGCATCCGGATCAATACCCAGTTCGCCTGTTTCGGCAATAGTGGCTTTTGGCATTGCTTTTTTGAGCTGATCAATCATATAACTATTTTTTGCCCCACCGCCACTGGCGAATATTTTGATGTCGTCGGCCTTAAAGTGTTGTAATATAAAATCAGTGATGGTTTTGGCTGTGAACGCGCTTAGTGTACACACCAGGTCGGCGTTATTGATGCTTAAAGTAGCGGACCGCTTTTGAGCATCCTCAACATAATTCAAACCGAACAACTCAGGGCCCGTAGTTTTCGGAGCGCTTTCAGCAAAAAACGGATGATCGAGCAGTGTATTTAACAGCGCTTCATTAACGCTTCCCGAAAAAGCAATTTTTGAGTCTTCGTCATAAGGTTTATCAAAATATTTTCGGGATGCGGCATCAATTAGGGTATTCCCGGGTCCAATATCGGTGCATACAATACCGGCATAGTCACCATCTGCGGGTAGCCAGGTCAGGTTTGCAATTCCGCCAATATTTAACAAGATTCTGTCTTCGCCGGGCTTGCCGCCCAGCAATACATCGCCATAAAGGGCAAGCGGCGCACCCTCTCCGCCCGCGGCCAGATGTTTTTGCCTGAAATCACTGATGGTAAATATTCCCGTTTTAACAGCAAGGTGGTCGCCATCGCCAATCTGCAGCGTGGCGTTTGGATAATCCGCCTGGTTATGCAGGCGTTTAGGGGCGTGATAAATGGTTTGGCCATGGCTGGCTATAAAATCAATTTTCCCCGGGTTAATATGCCACTTGGCAAGCGCTTGCAATACCAGTTCACCATGAAAGCTGCCTATGTATTCGTTCAGCAGGCAAACCTTTTCCAGGCTGGTTTCTTTACGGGCAAAAACCTGCTGCACTTCTTTTTTAAATGCGTCAGCATAAGGTATAGTGATAAAGTTAACCAGCGAAAATTTGGTTTGCAGCCCATTGCCGGTAAAGCGGCACAGCGCAATATCAAGCCCGTCAAGCGAGGTACCCGACATAAGGCCAATTCCCATTTTTTCGTGTTTTTGGGCTATGCTTATAAGCTTTTGCAGGTTGGTATTAAGGGCTAACATTGGGCGTAAATTACCTAAATGTTAAGGTAAGTACAAAAGTTAAATTTATAGTGCAACTATCTCAACATATCTGATATATTTGTTTCAACCAATAATTCCAAACTTAAGGCATTTAGGTGTCCGTCCGTAGTAATACAGGCTTAAAACCACATACTTAAACCAAAAAACAAATAAATGGCGCGATTAAATTTACTGGAAGAGACGCGGTACGAGAAGCTGCCGGTAACGGTGTATGCTAACCAGCAGGAAGGCTCGCTGGCGGTAGCACAGCGGATAGCCGGGCTGATAAAAGACAAGACAGCGAAAGGAGAGCACACGGTGCTGGGCCTGGCAACCGGCGTAACGCCGATACAGGTGTATGCCGAACTGGTGCGGCAGCACCGGGAAGAAGGGCTGAGCTTTAAAAACGTGATCACCTTTAACCTGGACGAATACTACCCCATGCAGCCGGATGCGGCACAGAGCTATGTAACGTTCATGAACGAGAACCTCTTCGCCCACGTAGATATTGATCCGGCCAATGTACATATCCCTGACGGGACGCTGGACCAGGAAGCGGTAGCCGCCTTTTGTTTGGCGTATGAGAAAAAGATCACCGAACTGGGCGGGCTCGACCTGCAGATCCTGGGGATCGGCCGTACGGGACACATCGGTTTTAACGAGCCCGGCTCGGCCCCCAACTCCGGCACCCGGCTGGTAACGCTGGATGACCTGACGCGCAACGATGCCTCCAGGGACTTTGGCGGCAAGCAGAATGTACCCACCAAGGCCATCACCATGGGCATCGGAACGATCTTCAAGGCCCGGGAGATCATCCTGATGGCCTGGAGCCAGAAGAAAGCATCCATCATTAAGAAAGCCGTGGAAGGGGAAATGTCTGGCGATGTGCCGGCTACTTACCTGCAGTTATCGGATAATGTGGAGTTTGTGCTGGATGCCCCGGCAGCAAGCTCGCTTACCCGGTTTGATACCCCATGGCTGGTAAAAGACTGCGTTTGGGAAAACGGGCTGAAAAAGAAAGCCGTGATCTGGCTGGCCGACACGCTGGACAAGCCGATCCTGAAACTGACAGAAGAAGATTATAACAACCATGGCATGGCCCAGCTGGCCGTAGAACAGGGGCCGGTATATAACATCAATATAGACATTTTTAACCAGCTGCAGCACACCATTACCGGCTGGCCGGGCGGCAAGCCTGACTCGGACGACAGCCAGCGCCCCGAACGGGCACAGCCGGCACGCAAACGTTCCATCATCTTCTCGCCCCACCCCGATGATGATGTGATCTCCATGGGCGGCACCTTCATCAGGCTGGTGGACCAGGGGCATG
The DNA here is from genome assembly GCF_002257585.1 of Mucilaginibacter xinganensis. Lineage (NCBI taxonomy): Bacteria > Pseudomonadati > Bacteroidota > Sphingobacteriia > Sphingobacteriales > Sphingobacteriaceae > Mucilaginibacter > Mucilaginibacter xinganensis. Next base: position 548,968 of record NZ_CP022743.1, read on the forward strand.
ATGTGCATGTGGCCTATCAAACCTCCGGCAATACAGCCGTATGGGATGATGATGTGCTGCGCTTTGTGGAGTTTGCCATTGACTTTAATGAAAGCATTGGCGATGATAGCAGCAAACTAAAAAAAGTGTATGAAGACATGCGTGCCTTTATCCCGACCAAACAACCCAACCAGGTAGATACCAAAGAGATCAGGGATGTAAAAGGCTTTATCCGCAAAACGGAAGCGATCTCGGGGGCAAGATATGCAGGGCTGGAAGATGACCATATCCACTTTATGGCGCTGCCATTCTACGAAACCGGCAAGATCAAGAAGAACACCGCAGGCGAGGCCGATATCCTGCTGACTATGGAACTGTTGCAAAAGGTAAAACCGCAGCAGGTATTTGCAGCAGGCGACTTTGCCGACCCGAACGGCACACACCTGGTGTGCTTTAACATTATTATAGCCGCCCTGAAAAGATTAAGGGAAACCGAGGACTGGGTAAAGGACTGCTGGCTGTGGATGTACCGCGGTGCATGGCTGGAGTTTGAGATCCATGAGATAGAGATGGCTGTACCCTTATCGCCACAGGAGGTGATCCGCAAGCGCAATGCCATCTTTAAGCACCAGAGCCAGAAAGACAGGCCGGTGTTCCCCGGTGATGATGCCAGGGAGTTCTGGGTGAGGGCGGAAGACCGTACCCGTGAAACCGCACATGCTTATGACAAGCTCGGAATGGCTGAATATGAAGCCATGGAAGCTTTTGTAAGATATATTTATTAGCGTTTATGATAATTACACCGATTGAATGTTTAATCGGTGTAATTATTTTCCTATCGCCGGAGAGATCAATTAAAATCTTTCCTTTAAAAATTTACCGGTGTAAGAATCTTTCTCCTTTGTCAGGTTTTCAGGAACGCCTTCAAACACGACCTTTCCGCCGCGGTCGCCACCTTCGGGACCAATGTCAATCACCCAGTCGGCGCATTTTATCACATCCATATTATGCTCAATTACAATAATGGTGTTGCCGTGTTCAAGCAGGGCATCAAATGATTTCAGCAGCTTTTTAATATCGGCAAAATGCAGGCCGGTAGTGGGCTCATCAAAAATAAAGAGTGTTTTATGGGTATTATTGCCTTTAACCAGGAAAGATGCCAGCTTGATCCGTTGCGCTTCGCCACCGGATAAGGTATTGGACGATTGCCCCAACTGCACATAACCCAAACCAACATCCATCAGGGGTTTTATTTTACCAATTATCTTTGGCTCTTTGGCAAAAAACTCCAGGGCTTCCTCAATGGTCAGGTTCAACACCTCAGATACGTTTTTTTCATTATAAGTAACGTCAAGTATGTGTTGTTTAAACCGCTTGCCACCACAGGTTTCGCAGGTAAGGAAAATATCAGCCATAAACTGCATTTCAATTTTAACCTCGCCTTCACCCTGGCACACATCGCAGCGGCCTCCCTCTACGTTAAAAGAAAATGCCGATGGTTTTAACCCGGCGGCCTTTGAAACCGGCAACGCTGCGTACAGGTTCCGGATCTCGTCCCAGGCCTTTACGTAAGTAACCGGGTTTGAACGCGACGAACGGCCGATAGGATTCTGGTCAACCATTTCTACCTGTTCTATTTTTTGGTAGTCGCCTTCAATACTGTCATAAGCACCGGTTTGTTCCCCGTTATAATTACCCAGCGTTTTTTGCAGCGCAGGCGCCAGGATGCGTTTCACCAGGCTTGTTTTACCAGAGCCGGATACACCTGTTACAACCGTTAAAACGCCTAAAGGGAATTTAGCATTTACATGCTGCAGGTTATTTTCGCGGGCACCTTTAATTTCAATAAAGTCGTTCCATTTACGGCGGCTTTTCGGGATGGCAATTTCTTCCTTTCCGCTCAAATACCTGCCGGTTAGGCTATTGTCATCTTTTATAATCTCATCATAGGTGCCGGTAAACATCAGGTTGCCGCCATGCGTGCCTGCTTCGGGGCCGATATCAAGAATATGATCAGCCGCCTTCATTATTTCTTCTTCGTGTTCAACCACCAAAACAGTGTTTCCCACATCACGCAGCGATTTTAATACACCAATTAACCGTTGGGTATCGCGCGGGTGCAAGCCAATGCTGGGTTCATCCAGTACATAAACCGACCCTACCAGGCTACTGCCTAAAGAGGTAGCCAGGTTAATTCGCTGTGATTCGCCGCCCGAAAGTGTGTTCGACAGCCGGTTAAGTGTTAAATAGCTTAACCCAACATCATTCAAAAATAAAAGCCGGTTGGTTATTTCCATCAGCAGGCGCTTGCCCACTTTTGTATCAGTTTCGTTTAGCTCAATGGTTTTAAAAAAATCAAGGGCCCTGTCCAGCGGCATCAACACCACATCGGTTATTGATTTTCCGTTAATTTTAACATACGATGCATCTTGCCTTAACCGGCTGCCCTTGCATTCAGGGCAGGTAGTTTTACCGCGATAGCGCGATAGTAAAACCCGGTATTGGATCTTGTAGGTTTGTTCTTCCATTTCCTTGAAAAACGAATCAAGGCCCTGGAAATAACTGTTGCCGGTCCACAGTAAACGTTGTTGCGGTTCGGTAAGCTGGTTATATTGCCGATGAATGGGAAAATCAAATTTCAAAGCGTTTTTTACCAGCTTCTCATTCCACTCACGCATTTTTTCACCGCGCCAGGGGGCTATGGCGCCTTCATAAATACTTTTGCTCTTATCGGGAATCACCAGGTCCTCGTCAATTCCAATCACTTTTCCATATCCCTCGCAGCGCTTACAGGCACCGTAAGGGTTATTAAAACTGAAAAAATTTGGCGAAGGCTCTTCAAAGCGGATGCCGTCGAGTTCAAACCTGTCGCAAAAAAAGCGTTCCGTTTCCTCTTCTGCATCCAGTTCTCGGTAACGCACATAACAATCGCCTTTGCCTTCAAAAAAAGCAGTTTGAATAGAATCGCCCAAACGGCTTACCGTCTCATCTTCCTCATTTTTGGAGATTCTATCGATAACAATGCGTACCGTGGTTGATATTTGTGCCGAAAGGTTAACAGTGCCGGTTTCGGCAGGCTCAGTTTCTTTAGTTTTCTTGCTTTTACCTTTCGGTTTTAATACTTCAGCTTTTGCCTCGGTTTCAACCTCTTCTACCAGCCAGCTGCCATCGTCAACAATGCTCATATCCTCCAGCAGGTCCTCAATTTTTGACAGCTTGCCGCGAAACTCCACCCGTACAAATCCTTTTTGCATCAATACCGCCAGTTCTTCTTTTAAACTGCGGTTGTTATGCGGGTATAACGGGCATAGTATAGTTACCTGCGTTTCGGCCGGCAAAGCCATAATAAAGTTGATCACATCGGTTACCGAATCTTTTTTTACGATGCCGCCTGATACCGGCGAAATGGTTTTTCCAATGCGCGAGAACAGGAGTTTTAAATAATCATAGATCTCGGTAGAGGTACCTACCGTTGAGCGCGGATTTGAAGTAATAACCTTTTGTTCAATGGCAATGGCAGGGGCAATGCCTTTTATATAATCAACATCCGGCTTGTTCATGCGGCCTAAAAATTGGCGCGCGTACGACGAAAGGCTCTCCACATACCGGCGTTGGCCTTCGGCATAAAGGGTGTCAAAGGCAAGTGATGATTTCCCCGAGCCTGACATACCCGTTACCACCACCAGCTTATTTTTAGGTATGGCCACATCCATATTCTTAAGGTTGTGCACCCGGGCCCCCTTAATAATAATATGTTTTTTAGGATCTTTATCTGCTTCTTTGATCATTTTGTGTTGTCCATGGTCCATGGTCGATAGTCCATAGCAGCAATATTTCCATGGTCTATGGACTATTGACTACGGCCTTACTTCCAAACCGCAAAAATCCTAAAATATTTAGCAGTATCCAAATGGGTTTATGATTAGTATTGAGTTATTTACCCTTTTATTAAATTGTTTGCACTGTACTGACAATTAGCATGAAACCTTTTTAATTAGTTACTGTCTATTAATTAACCATATAAATCGCTTTAATATTTTATAGTTAAAAATAATATTTGTTTTTTACGTGATAATTCGTTTTATTTGGATTAACAATTTCTTAATCCCTAAAAGATAGCGCTATAGATAAAACTCTACTTAAATAAAAATATTTTAATAAATTAAGCTTAGTAGTTTTTTCTATGGATTTTCAATTGAAAAGTGACCAGGATTTAATCCATCTTTATATTGCTGGTGATGAAGCAGGGCTGGTGGAATTAATCCGCCGCTATCAATCAAAAATATACACTTCTGTTTACTTACTTGTAAAAGACGAATACCTTGCTGAGGATATTTTTCAGGATACTTTTATTAAAGTAATTAATACTTTAAAGGCCGGAAAATATAACGAAGAAGGTAAGTTTTTGCCATGGGTAACGCGGATTGCACACAATTTGGTGATCGACCATTTTCGCCGCGAAAAGCGCGCACCAACGATAAGTAATGGCGATGACTTTGATATTTTTGAAGTTTTGGGTAATTATGATGAGAGCACCGAAGACCGCATGGTTAGGGAACAAACCTACAAGGACTTAAAATCACTAATTCATTTACTGCCTGCCGAGCAAAAAGAAGTGCTGATTATGCGCCATTTTGGTGACATGAGCTTTAAAGAAATTGCCGATATAACTGATGTTAGCATTAATACCGCCCTTGGCCGCATGCGCTATGCGCTTAATAATTTACGTAAAATGATGCAGAGTAAGGAAATGAGCCTGAAGAATTAGTTTTAGAAGTTATAAGAATTTAAAAGGTTGCAAGTGTTGAGATGTGTGAATTTTAATACTTACAGCCTTTTTTATTTGCCGGGATAACGATTTTTTACCCGTTTTAATACTTGCAACCTTTATAGTAACTATAACTATTACAACCTACAGCTCTGTAACAAAAAAATTTCATTTAATTTTCATCTTAATAAAATATTATATTTAAGCTTTCGTTTAGTATCTGTAAACCAAAAAAAACTAAGTAAGCTTATGGATGAAACCTTTACAACGACTTTAAATTTACTCACTGACAAAGCCATGGTGAACCAGGAATTGCAGGAGAATTTGGAAGGCGACGAATTAATGTTCTATCATTCACTTCGTGCTGATCTGGATCTTCTGAAAAGGAACCCGAAAGTTCAAACCATTCACCACATTCTCGATCATTCAAAGAGTTTGCGTTAGTAGTACAATTTACCTAACTGGTTCACTGACCTTAGCTGTTTCATTATGAAGTGGTCTGCGGTTTGTGAACCTTTCTATTTTTATTGCGGCGTAGTTGATAGTTCAGCATATTGAAAGCTTATTAGTAGTTTTGCCTTATGGATAAAGGATTGTGATCCTTAACTATGAACTAGCTAATGACAAGAAAAGAACGCTATAGGCATTTTATAGAATATTTCTCAAAAAACCAGCCCGATGCAGAAACTGAGCTGCATTATGATAACCCGTTCCAGTTGTTGATAGCCGTTATCCTTTCGGCACAATGTACGGATAAGCGGATTAACCAGGTTACCCCCGCTCTATTTGAGCGCTTCCCAACTCCTGAATCGCTGGCCGCCTCAACCCCCGAAGAAGTCTTTACTTATATCCGCAGCGTGAGCTACCCTAATAATAAAGCGAAACATTTGGTGGGCATGGCAAAAATTTTGGTGGATGTTTTTAAGGGGGAGGTACCTTCGGGAATCGATGATCTGCAAAAAATGCCGGGCGTTGGGCGTAAAACAGCAAATGTTATTTCGTCTGTAGTATTTGACGCTCCCGCAATTGCGGTGGATACTCATGTATTCCGGGTGTCTGACAGGATTGGGCTGACTAATAAGGCGCGTACACCGCTTGCTGTTGAAAAGCAGCTGGTGGAGTTTTTGCCCCGCGAAACACTTGCTATAGCGCATCATTGGCTCATTTTGCATGGCAGGTATATTTGTGTAGCCCGCAGCCCAAAATGCGAGGTGTGCCCTATCAGCTGGTTTTGCAGGTATTATGAACGTACGCATACCGAGTCGGCTTTATTAAAGGCAGAGGCTTTAAAGTTGAAAAAAGTGAAGGAACAAAAGAAGAAGGCCGCTTTGAATAAAATCAGTAAAGAACTGCAAAAGCGAAGTGTTGATAACAATGGTTGAATAAGTTGATTTAGTTCGCTAAGTTTAGCTGTTGTCCGGCCAATCTTATGTCGCACGCGGGCGGGAAACATATTTCTAAATAAAATACTAAAAATATTAGTATTTGTAAATAATAAATTTTACATTTGTACATACAATTTTTAACATGAGTAGCGCAGATAAATTAAAAGCATTACAGCTGACCTTGGATAAGCTGGAAAAATCATACGGAAAAGGCACCATCATGAAGCTGGGCGATTCTGTTATTGAACCAACCGAAGTTATATCAACCGGCTCACTTGGCCTTGATATTGCATTAGGTGTTGGCGGTTTACCTAAAGGACGTGTTATAGAAATATATGGGCCTGAATCTTCCGGTAAAACCACGCTGGCGATTCATGCTATTGCTGAATCACAAAAAAACGGCGGTATAGCAGCATTTATTGATGCTGAGCATGCCTTCGATCGTTTTTACGCAAAAAAATTGGGTGTTGACGTAGAGAACTTATTGATCTCTCAGCCAGATAACGGTGAACAGGCATTAGAGATTGCGGATAACCTGATCCGTTCGGGTGCAATTGATATTTTGGTTATTGACTCTGTTGCTGCACTGGTTCCCAAAGCAGAAATTGAAGGCGAAATGGGCGATTCAAAAATGGGCCTTCACGCGCGTTTAATGTCACAGGCATTGCGCAAGTTAACCGGTACCATCAGCAAAACCGGATGCTGCTGTATCTTCATCAACCAGTTGCGCGATAAGATAGGTGTGATGTTTGGCAACCCTGAAACTACCACTGGCGGTAACGCACTTAAATTTTATGCATCGGTACGTTTGGATGTGCGCCGTATTTCACAGATCAAAGATTCTGATGAAGTGTCAGGTAACCGTGTTAAAGTAAAAATTGTAAAAAACAAAGTTGCTCCGCCTTTCCGTATTGCTGAGTTTGATATTATGTTTGGCGAAGGTATTTCAAAAGCCGGCGAGATCATTGATCTTGGTGTTGAACATAACATCATTAAAAAGGCGGGTTCATGGTTTAGCTATGGCGAAACCCGCCTTGGCCAGGGTCGTGATGCCGTTAAGCAACTGATATTGGATAACCCTGAGTTAATGGAAGAGCTGGAGGCTAAAATCAAAGAAACCGTAACCGGCGATCATTTAGCTGAGGTGTAATTAAGGATTTTTAAAAGGATTAGATTTATAACAAAGAAAGTCCCGGTAATTTTACCGGGACTTTCTTTGTTATAAAAAGGTTTCGCCGGGCTACCGCAATGCTGGTCGCCGCTTTGATCTTTTAATTAAAAAACATTTCAGGGGTAATTACTCGCCGGTCTGTTGTTCCGGCTGCCACTATGTAAACACGGGGCGAAGGCGATGCCCTCCGTCGCGGACCAGCGGGTGGTGCATTATAAAAATGCCTGATCTTTATTTTGTGAAAGCCTTTAAGTAAAGAAATTGCTCCTTCATTTTCGCCAAGTTTAATGTCGTCAATAAATAACTGGCAATCGGCGTAGTTAGCCAGTGAAAAGTTATAAATGCCGTCGGTAATTACTGAGATGTAACCTTCAAAAACAACACCGGCGCTAGGGCGTGTTTTTCTAAATTCAGTAGTCTCTAATGATTTGGCTATCCCTGTGCTATCTGTAGGCGCATAATCCAATTGATTTGTTGAGGTGAAGACACCTCTAATAAGGGTAAACTTAAGTCCGGGGTTGTTAGCTGTGTAATTAACGGCGGCAACAGGCGCCTGGTTATACATAATGGTGTTTGTTGGGAGGCTGCGCCGGCCTGATGGCGTTATAACAACAGTTTTAAAAGTTCGTTTTTCTCCGGGAGGAATATTGAAAGTAATTGGCGATTCGTAACCAAGGTCGGTATCCAGCGGGTCTCGGCCGTTTAGCGTGTAAACTATTTTTGCGCCCGGCACTGCTGATTTTGGCGACATGGTAAATTTAGGGCCAATCAGCATAGTGTCAATTACTTCAAAAGCTGTTGGTACGCGGTAATTATAATGCATAGCATCCAGCCGGGCAAAGTGTTTGGCGAGGCGCGCTTCGGAAAAATTCTTATAGTCTTTCCTTTCAGGTTTGCTCCAGGCTATTTCAGAAAGAGCGAACAACCGCGGCAGGATCTGGTACTGCAGTTTGGCCACCGTTGGCACATACTCTGTCCATAAGTTTCCCTGTACACCAATGATATATTTCTTTTCATCTGCAGTCAATACGTTCGGAACAGGCTCATAATTGTAGGTTTCGGAAAAAACAGCGTATCTCCCAAAAGAAACCGGCTCCAGCGACGATTTGCTTTGGTAATGATCAAAATACAGGCCGGTTGTTTGCGGTGTCATTATCACGTTATGCTTTTGACGGGCCGCAGCAATGCCGCCCTGTTCGCCTGTCCAGCTCATAACCGTCGCGTTGGGTGCCAGGCCCCCCTCTAAAATCTCGTCCCAGCCTATAATGCTGCGGCCCTTTGCGTTCAGAAATTTTTCTATCCGTTGGATAAAATAGCTTTGCAGCGCATTTTCATCTTTAAGGCCAAGCTGTCTGATCAGATTCTGACAAAATGCCGATTCTTTCCAGGGCTGTTTGTTAGCCTCGTCGCCCCCTATGTGAATGTATTTGCCCGGGAAAAGCTCCATTACTTCGGTAAGTACATTTTCAAGAAAGGTAAATGTTTCTTCCGTTGGGCAATACAAGCCGGTGGTACGGGCGGGGTTCTTAATGCCGGTATCGGGTGTGCACATCAGCTCGGGATAGGCGCGCAATGCAGCGTCAGAGTGTGCGGGCATTTCAATCTCGGGTACAATATTAATATATTTTTGAGCGGCATATTTCACCACATCTTTTATTTCATCCTGGGTGTAAAAGCCGGTATAGTCCAGCCCGTCGGGCCAGTCGCGGTTGGTGCCAAACATGGTTTGCTGGCGGGTGCCGCCAATTTGTGTAAGTTTTGGATATTTTTTTATTTCAACGCGCCAGCCCTGCCCGTCAACCAGGTGCCAGTGAAAATTATTCAGTTTATAGGCTGCCATAAGGTCAATTACCTGCTTTACCTGCTTCACGTTAAAGAAATGCCGAGACACGTCCAGCATTATCCCCCGGTAACCAAAGCGCGGCTCATCATTAATAACAAGGCAGGGCAGGCTTTCGGACGCTGCGTGATCAACAGCGAACAGCTGCATCAAGGTTTGAATGCCATAAAACAGCCCGGCACCTTTGCCGATAACTGTAATTTTACGCGGGGTGATCGTTAATTTATATCCCTCATTAGGCAGACCTGCTGCACCGCGGGAGGTAAATATTACGGATGTACCTCCGCCTTTTACCTTTGGGCTATATTTGATTATCCTGTTGTTTAACCCGCGATTGTTTAACAGGAAATCTTTAAACAACTCTACTGCCTGTTCTTTTGGCCGGTCGGCTTTTATAACGGTAGTTTTACTGAATATAAATTGCCCCGGCGATTTGATCAGCGATACAGGTGCCGGCACAATACCTAGATAAGGGTCTTCCTGGGCGTTAGCAGTATTTAACTGCAAGACTACAAAAAGCGTAAAAAGAGCGGTGGAAATAAACTTCATGTTTTTGTTTTTAGGCAGATATATCCAATGGCCAGGCTTGTAGCCGGAAAATTTTTAAATGAAAATAATATAACAATTTGACTGCAACTTGTTTTGAGCTAACTGTAATCACATTATTACAAAAAGGGTAAAGCAGGCAGACAAAAACATTACACAGTCTGTCAACTTTATTATTTTACTGTTTCTTACCCATTTGATAATGATTAACTTTGCGCTCCAACAAATTACAAGCTTATGCAATATGATGTTATCGTTATCGGTTCGGGCCCAGGTGGCTACGTTGCCGCTATACGTTGTGCCCAGCTGGGTTTAAAAACTGCAATAATTGAAAAATATAATACTTTAGGGGGCACCTGCCTTAACGTGGGCTGTATCCCTTCAAAAGCGCTGCTTGATTCGTCTGAGCATTACCATAATGCTGCGCATGCATTTGCAACCCATGGCATTCAGCTGGATAACCTGAAGGTTGATTTTGGGCAGATGATAAAACGTAAGGAAGAAGTGGTTGCTGCTAATACCAGCGGCATTGCTTACCTGATGAAGAAGAATAAGATTGACGTGCACACAGGGACAGGATCATTTAAAGATAAAAATACCATTGTAGTAACCAAGGCTGACGGCACCGCTGCGGAGATCACCGGAAAAAACGTGATCATTGCTACCGGTTCAAAACCATCTGCCTTGCCATTTATTAAAGCAGATAAAAAGCGCATCATAACATCTACTGAAGCTTTGACGCTAAAAGAGATCCCCAAGCACCTGGTGCTGATTGGCGGCGGTGTTATTGGCCTTGAACTTGGATCGGTATATGCCCGTTTAGGTTCAAAGGTCTCAGTAATCGAGTTTATGGATGGTATTATCCCAACCATGGATAAAGGCTTGGGTCGCGAATTGCAAAAGGTACTTCAAAAGCTGGGCATGGAATTTTATCTTGGCCATAAAGTAACAGGAGCAACCGTAAAGGGTAAAGAAGTTACCGTAACATTTGACGACCCTAAAGGAGAGAAAAAAGAACTGAAAGGCGATTATTGCCTGCTGGCTGTTGGGCGTATTGCTTACACCGATGGGTTAGGGCTGGAAAAAATTGGCTTAACCGTTGAAGAACGCGGGCGTAAAATTACAGTTGATGAGCACCTGGAAACCAGTGTAAAAGGCGTTTATGCTATAGGCGATGTTATAAGAGGCGCCATGCTGGCCCACAAAGCCGAGGACGAAGGAACGCTTGTTGCCGAAATCATCGCCGGGCAAAAACCGCATATTGATTACAACCTGATCCCCGGTGTGGTTTATACCTGGCCGGAAGTTGCGGCCGTTGGCCAAACCGAGGAGCAGTTAAAAACGGCTGGCATAAAATACAAAACAGGTTCGTTCCCATTCAAAGCCAGTGGCCGGGCACGTGCCAGCGGCGATCTGGATGGTTTTGTAAAAGTGCTGGCAGATGCCACTACCGATGAAATACTGGGTGTACACATGATTGGGCCGCGCGCCGCTGATATGATTGCCGAAGCGGTTGTTGCAATGGAATACCGTGCATCTGCCGAAGATATTTCACGGATGAGCCACGCACACCCAACTTATACTGAAGCCATGCGCGAAGCTTGCCTGGCTGCTACTGAAAACAGGGCAATACATATCTAGATTGAAATTCCAGATCTAAACATTGGTTTGAGTAATACATAAAGAGGTGAAGGCAGATGGTGTCTTCACCTCTTTTATTAGGTGGGATCTAAAATGATTCGGGTATCCCCTGCCTGGAGAAAACATTGTGCTTACGTTATAAGACAAGAAAGTTATATGCATAACAGCTATGTTTCGGCACGTCTCATAGCTGTTGTATCCGTTCAACAAGTCGTTAACCGAAGTAACAGAGTAGTATCAAAGATGAAGCTTTTGATACGAAAGTTGGCTTTATTATAAACCTTTAGGCTTATAGCAATTCCGGCTTAATTTTTTCAGTGAACTCCTTTGCAAACTTGTAAAGTTTGGGTTGTATCACGGCTGCACAATAAGGATTGCCCGGATTATTGGTGAAATAATTTTGATGGTAATCTTCAGCTTTATAAAACTCGCTCGCCGGCGTAACTTCTGTTACAATAGGCTGGTCAAAAACTTTTTCATCGGTCAATCTTTTTATCAGATCCAAAGCGTGTTGCTTTTGTTGGTCGTTGTGATAAAATATGGCCGAGCGGTATTGTGTGCCGACATCATTGCCCTGCCTGTTTAACGTGGTTGGATTATGCGTCTTAAAAAACACCAACAGTAATTCATCAAATGATAAAATATCGGCATCGTATTCCAGCTGAATAACTTCTGCATACCCGGTATCGCCCTGGCAGACCTCTTTATAAGTAGGGTTTTTAGTATGCCCGCCCATATAACCCGAAGTAAGGCTTTTTATGCCTTTAAGGGTCTCAAAAATAGCTTCTGTACACCAAAAGCAGCCATTGCCCAATGTTATTTTTTCGATTTTCATATTATGTAACAAATGTAAATATCATTTAATTATTTAAGCAGGATGAAAATTAATATGGCAATTTAATTATAATTCATAAGCGCGCCTTAATCCTTAAGCACATGTATGGATATTAATACCCACATTGGGCAATTTTTGAGTAATGGGATATTCGGCTTGATATTGCTTACGACATAGAAATAAAAAAAATACTTTTTATTTCTATGTCGTAAGCGGGTAACCGGTTGGTAAATCTACAAGTTGTCATAAAAGGTATTTTTGGCTGATAATCAGATAATTACCTAAGTATGAAAACTGAAAGGCGAGTGAGCTCGTAAATTAAGCAAACCTGTTGCACGTTTATGAGCAGTAATTCACAGACAATAATGATTTTCCAGGTATTGCGGAACGAATTATAAATGAAAGCGTTAATTACCTAGCTGGCTATAGCATAGTATTTGTTTGTATGTAGTACCCGTAGGTCAGCTAACGTCAATTTGAGAGCCTTGTTATTTATTATTATATATTATGTAATAATAAATAATTTTTATAATATTAGCAAATTATAAGTTTTTGATTTTGATAGTGTTGTATTGATGGGCTAAGATGTTTAAATGTTAGTAATTATCAACATTTGGTAATAGTAAAATTATTATTATTGAGTGATTGAAAATTATTGAGTAAAAAAAGGTATTAACCACAGCGGCTTTTATGTATTATTTTATATAAATGCTTATTAATTAATATTGTTAAATATTTTAATTTCTAATTAATTTAAACTATTTCGTTTTGAAGACAAGATTATACCGGTTGTTATACTGCTGTGCAGTTTTTTTTATTTTTATTTTCCCCGCTGCCAACGCGGTAGCCGCTACTACAATAGCAAGCATAACCGGCGGGTTGGCGGCTAACCCATTAAACATAAGTCAAACTGCCATTGCCGTTTACGGTTTTTCTGTAAGAACCACTTCTACTACCACTTTTACCGGGTTTACATTTTCTGCTACACAAACAATCGGCACTTATTTTTCAAACTTTAAAATATACAGTTCTACAAACACTACTTACACCGCCGGAACGGACCCTATTGTTACCGGTGCAAGTATAGTTGTGGGTGCAACAACCATATCTATTACAATTCCTACTGCAACTGTAAACAGCGGATCAACTGCAACAAACTTCTTTTTAGTTGCGGATTATACCGTAGCCAGTTCAACTTCAAGTACTTTTCAATTTGCCCTTACCGGCACAACATCCAGTGCCGCCTATACAGGGGGCACACAGGCGGGTATAAATTACACTTTGTCGGCGTCCACCTGTGATTGGGTTGGCAATACCAGCAATGCATGGGCAACGCCCGGAAACTGGCAGGCGGGCCGCGTGCCCGGAACTTATGATGCTGTTCAGATAGCGGTAAACTATTCGCCTAACAGCACCAATAGTGTTCCGGTGGTAAGCACGTCGACCAACATAGGGTCGCTAACATTTGGTGGCTTATTTACCAGCGGTGGTGTAAATTTCCCGGGTGTAAGTGTTAACACCGGCAAAACGCTGGCTGTCAGCGGCGATATAAATGTTATAGTAGATGCCAATCCCGGGAGTTACACCTATACGGGTACGCCGGTTGTTGCGCCATACCCTACTACCTCGCTGCCCACCAACCAGTTTTTAATAAAGGGTGCCGGAACGTTATCTGCGGTAAATTTTAATATCAACGCCAATTACGATAGTCAGGCTGCCCAATCAACCCAGCAGGCGGTGATTTCCTCTATCACAAATCTTGTACTTTCGGGCAATATGGTGCTAACATCCGAAAATTACAGGCCCGGCGGCACCACCTATAACCAGGTTGCCAGCTTTTATTTAACTGATGGAACTACCGACATAGCGGGTAAGGTAAAATTGGTAAATACTGTTTCTGGTACCACCACCTACCCGGTTAGCGGTTTCATGATTAACCCTACAACATCAGCGGGCGCTACACTCCAGCTCGATAACGCAACGCCATGGTCATTACTTACTGCTAACGGATCAAACTATATCGACCTGAACAATACCTATGCAGAGGTAAACTATGCGGGTACCGGCCAAACAATCACTACATCAACTGCTATAACCGGTTTGCCATCGGGGCTAACTTATTATGATCTTACGCTTTCCGGCGGTACGCAAACACCTGCAGCAGGCACGCTAACAGTAGGGCACGATTTTACCACAACATCCACTGCTGCCAATTTTAACACCAATAATACGGTATTAACGGTAAGCGATATTTCCTATATAAACGGAGGTACGATGAACCTGGGTTCCGGCACTTTTACATCCACTAATGGCATCGATATTTATGGCACTTCGGTGCTTAACGGGGGGAGCGGAAATATTGTGGACGGAAACTTTTTCCGTGTAAATAATGATCTTTCAAATGCTACGGTTAATTTGGGAAGCGGCACCACAACTATTGCCAATGCTGCACAATTTTTCGGAGGTACAACAACTTGCGGGACAGGGGCAGTTAGCATAACACAGTCAACTCAAATCTATACAGGGGCAACCCTAAACGCAGGCTCAGCCAGCGGGGCGTCATTAACCTTTACGGGCTCTTATCAAAATTTCTCGGGTGGTGCGTTTACCGCAGGAGGTGGAAGCGTATTTTATAATGGCAGCTATTCCAATTCAGGAACCTTTACCGCAGGTACGGGTACAGTTTATTTTAACCTTGCCGGTGCGCAGGCCTTAAGTGATAACAGCACTGCCGGAACAACATTTAACAAGGTGAACTTCCAAAACAGCGGCACCAAAACAATGTCGGGCACCAAGGGCTTTGCGGTATCAAATATCGGGGTGCTCACCATGGCCGGCACTGCTTCTTTAGCAGCAGGTGGTGTTTTAACTTTAAGATCTGACGCAACAGGTACTGCTACAGTGGCTGCTATACCGGCTGCCTGCTCGGTAACCGGAACGGTAAAAGTTGAACGGTATATAACCGGCGGCGCAGGTTATCGAGGTTACCGGATCCTTTCATCGCCGGTTAGTGTTGGTACAGACGGCAGCGGGAATAAAATTTGGAGTATTGATTACATTGTAAACAGTACTTATGTGTCGGGCACCAGCTTTCCCGCTACAGCTACCAGTAAAGTAGGTAACCCGTGTTTTTATCTGTACCGGGAGAACCTTGCACCTACTTACAGCTCGTTTTTAACCAGTAACAACCGGGGGATAAAAAGCATTGCCAGTTCACCATCGTATACTATTGATATTGACGGTGGGCCTTACAGTATTCCTGTAGGTAACGGCGTTATGTATTTTTTCAGGGGCAGCACAACTACTACCAGTCCTTATACCAGTTCATCAACACCGGTAGCCGCTACAGTAACGGCCAGCGGTACTTTAACGCAGGGAAACGTACAGGTGGTTGACTGGTACAATCCAACAAGTACAACACTGAGCGTTACCACTTTGGCGGGAAACGCTTCAGTGCGCGGGCTCAACCTGATAGGCAACCCTTATGCATCGCCTATTGACTGGAGCAAGTTTAGCAGTACGGTTGCAACCAACGCTATTTATGGCCCCAATGTCAATCCAACCATATATGAACTTAAACCTGGCACCAACGCCTATGGTACCTACAACGCGTTGACAACGGCAGCATTAAACAATGGAAGCCCGATTGTTTCCAGCGGACAGGGCTTTTTTGTACAGGCTAATAATTCAGGTACGGCAACTTTAAAATTTACTGAGAATGCCAAAACGCTGGTTCAACCGTCCGGCTTTACGTACCTGGCTGGCGCATCAACAGAAAACACGGCGTATAATCAGTATATGATCCTGAACATATCAAAAGACACCACCAGTAAAAGCGAAATCCTTATAGGGCTTAACGCGGGTTCAGGCAAAAAATATAACCATATAGAAGACGATAAATATTTTGCAAGCCAAAATTTAGCACAGTCTATGTGGATCACCTCGGCTGACAGTATCAATTTAGTTTCCAAATGGATGCCGATGCCGAAGGCAAAACTGGCCGACACGGCTTTCCTAACTGTAAAAGCAGCCACCAGCGGGCGCTACACCATTGCCCGAAGCGACCTGAAACCAGTTCCTGCATTGTACGACATCTGGCTAATGGACAATTATAAAAAAGATTCGCTGGACATTAAACATAATTCAACCTACGCTTTTGATGTAAACCTGGCCGATACCAACAGTTTCGGGGCGCACCGTTTCCAGGTTATCATTCGCCAGAACCCTGCGCTGGGTGTCCATTTATTAAACTTTGCCGCAGTTAAGGCTACAGCAGGCGCAAAAGTAAGCTGGAAAACAGAAAACGAAGCCGACTATACCCATTTCGCTGTTGAACGCAGCACCGATAACGGCGTAACTTTTACCCAGCTTAACACCGTTGTATCCAGCTTTCAGCAAACGTACAGTTTCGTTGACGAAAACCCTCCTATTGCTGTTAACCAGTATCGTTTAAAGCTAACAGACCTGGATGGCACTGTAACCTATTCAAAGGTGGTTACCCTGATGTATTCTACATTAAGCAATATTGTAGCTTATAATCCTATAAGCATTTATCCAAACCCAACTAAAGGCAACCTCAATGTTTCCATAACACCAAACACGTTATCATTACCTACCTCGGGCGATTACTCGTTTAACATAGTAATTACGGGGAGTAACGGAGTGGTTGTAAAGAAGGCGATAACCTCGCAATTGGAGTGGCAGGACAATGTTGCAAGCCTGACACCCGGGTCGTATGTTGTACAAATCATTAATAACAAAGATAAAAGCGTGGTAGGTAAAACCAAGTTTGTGAAAATGTAAGTTAAAATCCTGATGTAAATTAGTTTGTTATCACCTGCATATTTAACACCCTGAATTATTCCCATAATAATTCAGGGTGTTTTGCTATTAGACCTCCTGTCCGGTTTGTTATTTGAACCATCAAAGATTTAAAAAAAAACATAACCTATTTAAATTCTTTTCGTAAAAGTACCTGCATTAATTATTTGCGGGTTGGTAACTGCTGCTTAGGTGGTTGTATTCAACGTTTTAGCTAATGACTGTTGCGGACTAAAAAAGCTTATAAAGTTGTTAAGGTTTCATGATTATTTACAAGAATGCCGATGCGCTCGACGCTTGTAATTTATAAAAATTTAACAATGCTGCTGTAGGATTTATATAAGTTGACGTTAAAAATTTGAAAAAGCTACTAATTTTTGTTATCATATTTGCAGGGGTATTATTATCCTGTAATGTGTTATTTGCCCAAACTACTGCGCCAAGCATAACTTACAGCCAGTCAACCTATGTTTATACCGTTGGTACTTCTATCGGCACATTAACCCCAATAAATGCAAATGCCCCGGCGGGTTTTGTACCTGCCGCAATTTATGGCCAGGTAACCACATTGGCGGGTAGTACAACAGGCGCTTCAGGTTTTACCAACGCAACCGGAACAAGCGCTTTATTTAACGATCCTGAAGCTATTGTAAACGATCCGGCCGGCAACCTGTATGTCGTTGAGTTTAATAACAATGTTGTGCGCAAGATAACCCCGGGAGGCGTAGTAACAACCTTCGCAGGGAGCGGCGCAAATACTTCAACTGATGGTACAGGCACGGGCGCCAGCTTTTTTGGCCCGAATGCGATTACCATAGACCCAACCGGAACTATCTTATATGTTGGTGATAATACAGGCATCAGGAAGATAGTAATCAGTACACAAGTGGTAACCACTTTGGCAGGTGGTGGTACAGTAACGGGAAGTGCAAATGGAACAGGGTCGGCAGCCCAGTTTAATAACCCTGCCGGCTTTGCTTTTGATGCTGCCGGTAATTTATACGTTGCAGACAGGTTTAACAACGAAATACGGAAAGTAACGATGGCAGGTGTTGTAACCACTTTCGCCGGCAGTACTACTGCCGGTAATGTTGATGCTACCGGTACTTCGGCGCGGTTCAATAACCCCTATAGTTTGGTTAATGACGGTGCCGGCAACTTTATAGAAGTTGACCGCGTGAACAGCACGGTGAGAAAAATAAATATTTCAACAGCGGCTGTTACTACAATTTACGGTAACGGCACAGCGGGGTATCTTGACGGCAGCGGAACCAGTACAAAATTTAATAATCCTAAGACAGTTGTAAGAGACGGCGGCGGTAACTTATATATAGCAGACAACGCCAATAACGACATCAGGTTAATTACCCCGGCGGGTGTAGTATCAACATTAACGGGCAGCACCAGCCAAACTGCGGGATTAACGGACGGAACCGGAACCGCTGCAACCTTTAACGGGCCATTTGGTGAAACCATTATTTCGAGCGGAAGCGATGAAGGCAATATGTATGTGGTTGACCAGAACGGAAACAATATCAGGAAGGTATCCCTCAACGGCTATACCATAAGCCAGCCGTTACCTGCAGGTTTAACTTTTGATCCTACAACCGGTGTAATTTCCGGTACGCCAACAGCTTCAATACCAGCCACCAACTATACCATAACTGCGCACAATTATTGGGGTAGCAGCTCGTTTACCATTAATTTTACTATAAATTGTATTGCCAATCCTACGGTTAACATAACCCAGCAGGTAACTTGCGGCGGTGCTGCAACCGGTTCAGTTACCGCCAGCAGTACCAACGCAACCGGTTATTCACTTGATGGCGGTACTAACCAGGCCAGCGGTACCTTCACCAATATAGCTCCGGGCATCCATTCCATTACAGCAACATGCGGATCTTGCACAACCGGCGCCACAAGCTTTACCATAAATGGCGGAGTTTATACCTGGACAGGCACTACCAGTACCGATGTAACAGTGGGTACAAATTGGTCGGGCGGGGTTGCACCCGTTCTTGATGGCACTGCATCTATATCTGTGCCGAACGCTGCATCAGGCAAATACCCTGCGCTCACTGCCAGTGCTTCCGTATATAGCTTAAATATCACAGGCACTACAGCCAAATTTAATTTAAATGGAAATACCATAAACGTAGGCTGCAATATAGTTAACAGCACAACGGGTGGTGTGATTGATTGGAATTCTATCAACGCTTCGGCTATAAACTGGAATGGGTCATCTGCTGCGCAAACTTATACCGGTAACGCCACTTTACTCACCGCGAAGCTCGGTAATATGACGGTCAACAACTCAGCTGCCGGAACTGTAACTATTAAGGGCGGGCCGGTAGATATATATAATATACTTACCATAACAAAAGGAAATTTAGTAGTTGACAATGTGAATAGTGGCGTATTAACTTTAAAAAGCACATCTGGCCAAACAGCAGCGGTAGCACCGATAATATCTCCTTATACGATAACAGGAACAGTAAAGGTTGAACGCTTTATAACAGGTGGCGCAGGTTACCGTGGTTACCGTCTTATTTCATCGCCTGTAAGTGGCGGAACGGACAGCTATGGCAATAAAATTTACAGTCTTGATTATATTGTAAACAGTACCTATGTTTCCGGTAACGGTTTTACGGCCACATCAACCAGCAAAACAGGCAACCCCTGCTTTTACCTATACCGCGAAAATATGGCACCTTTATATACTTCGTTTTTAAACAGCAACAACCGGGGTATAAGGAGCATACCAAGTTCAACATCATTTTTGATTGATATTGACGGGGGGCCATTTAACATCCCGGTTGGGGATGGTGTTATGTATTTTTTCAGGGGTGGAACGGGCACGGTTAACGCTTTTGTAACAGCATCAACCCCTGTAGCTGCAACAGTAACGGCCAGCGGTACCTTAACCCAGGGAAATGTACAGGTGGCAAATTGGTACACGCCATCAACAACCGCGCTGGGCTACACCGTAGTTGCCGGAGCCACAGGTACGCCCGCCGGTAATTCAGCTATCCGCGGTCTCAACCTGATCGGGAATCCTTATGCATCACCGATAGACTGGAGTACATTCAGCAGTTCTAACCCGTCAAATGCCATTTACGGCCCCAATATTAACCCAATAATATATCAACTTAAGCCAGGTACTAACACTTACGGATCTTATAATGCAACAACAGGAGCGTTGCTGAATAATGGCAGTAACATTATAGCCAGCGGACAAGGCTTTTTTGTGCAGGCCAATAACCTGGGTACCCCAGGTTTAAAATTTACAGAGAATGCCAAAGCCGTTTCTCAAACATCACCGTTTACCTATTTGGCAGGGGCTTCAACAAACAACAGCCCGTACAGTAAATATATGATACTGAACATGGCTATGGATAGTGCCACCAAAAGCGAGGTCCTTATTGGGTTTAACCCGGGTTCGTGGATGAAATACAACCAGATTGAAGACGACAGATATTTGTCCGGACAAAGTGCGCCTGTAGCGATGTGGCTCACATCAAGTGATAGTATTACCTTAGTTTCCAAATGGATGCCGTTTCCAAAAGTTACCCATGCTGATACCGCTTTTTTATCTGTAAGGGCAGCATCAAGCGGGCAGTACACTATTAATCGCAGCGATCTTACCGCAATACCGGCCCTGTACCAGATCTGGCTGATAGATAAATATAAAAAGGATTCGCTGGATCTGCGGCACAATGACAAGTATGTATTTAACGTGGATTTGAATGATGCGGGATCTTTTGGCGGTAAGCGTTTTATGGTAGTTACCCGCCAGGACCCTGCATTGGGTGTGCACTTGTTAGATTTTACCGGGACGAAGGCGAAAGGGGGAGCACAAATTGCCTGGAAAACAGAAAATGAAGACGATTATACAGGTTTTACAGTAGAACGCAGCACCGATAACGGCATAACATTTAAGGCAATCGGAGGCTTTTCATCAAACAGCATGGGCACCTATAGCCTGCTTGATAAAACGCCGCCCGATGGTGCTGATTATTACAGGTTAAAGATACAGCTTGTGGACAGTTCAATTGTTTATTCAAAAGTGGTTAAATTGATGTACGGTAATTTAAGTAACACCAAAATAAATAATGCGATAAATATTTATCCTAACCCGGCAAAAACCATAGTTAATTTAAGTATCGACCCGGTGGATGCAGGTAGCCTATCTAAAAACACAGTGTACAGTATAACCGTAATTAGCAACACCGGTTATGTAGTTAAAACCGCCACTACTACCAGCCAGCACTGGCAGGCAGATGTGAGCACCCTGGTTTCGGGCAACTATATTATCCAGGTTTTAAATAATGATAATAAAACCCTTATAGGTAAGGGTACTTTTATAAAACTGTAAACGCGGGTTTAAAGCTGTAAATATATTTCATCGGAGGTATTACTAAAAATGTATCTTTGTTTAATTTAAGGTAAGTTTGTATGCGGGCAAAGATATTTTTTAGCACATTAATAGCGCTCTTATTCAATGTTGTTTTAT
This sequence comes from Mucilaginibacter xinganensis, assembly GCF_002257585.1. Lineage (NCBI taxonomy): Bacteria > Pseudomonadati > Bacteroidota > Sphingobacteriia > Sphingobacteriales > Sphingobacteriaceae > Mucilaginibacter > Mucilaginibacter xinganensis. Next base: position 570,467 of record NZ_CP022743.1, read on the forward strand.
TGTACGGACAGGATCCTACTGCTTGTAATGATGCGGACATTGATAATTTATGCCCGCTTGATACCTGGGTTTTGTTTTTAGCAATTATAGCAGTTGCCGGGGCTGCAATCCATTTACACTTCAAACAAAAATCCCTTAGGCCGGAAGCAAAAGGGATTTAAAAAAAGCGTTATATTTTCTTTAAAAAAAGTGTTGAGGCTTTACCTGTTTGCGTAAACAGGTGTTAACTGCAGCTGATCAATTATCCCGGTAACCACTTTGGGTAAATCTTCAATGTCCTTACGCGGGTTACTGTGAACTTCGCCAACACCAAATCCGCGCCAAACAATGCGACGTGTGTTAACGTCAATCAGATCTATAATCAGTGTTCCTTCTTTAAAGTGTTCCTTTTCTGCATAAGTTGGGCCTCCGTAGGCAAATGGTGCACCGTATGCATAATAGTATGGCCTGTAAAAGCCACCCCATCCGTATCCATACCCTAAACCAAGTCCCCATCCGCCCCAACCACCATAGTATCCGCCATAATAATTAGGAGAATAGTAATTTGTGCGGGCACCGCGGCCAACTTTGCTGGTATAGCTAACTATCAGATCCGGATTTCGCTGGCTCAAACGCAGGCCTTTGGCCACCAGTGCGGTAGTGGTTGCATCCTTAATTTTAGCATCGGCCTCGCTGTTTGCCATGCTTTTATCAGATGGCGGCATCCATGCAAATGTGTGATAATTACTTAAGTTGGTTTTGTTTATGGCGGCAGTGTAATAATTGTAACGTGTACAAGCTGACAGCCCCGAAATTATCACAGCAGTCAGCGCCAAATAAATTGATCTTTTCATGATATTAACTCCCTTATGTTCAATTAGACAAACGGTTTGTAAAAGGTTTAATTGCTAACAAAAATATTTCTAATCAAAATCTAATCTGTAGCAAATTAAGCCTAAAGTTAATGTTTTGTTTGAATAGTTATAACAGCCGGCAGCAAACCTTTTGATGTAGCTGAAAATGTTACAATGCCAGCTTTTTCTTTGGCCTGCACAATAGCAAGCGCAAGGCCGTTAAAAGCTTTGCGGTAATTAACTTTAAATGAATCATGGCTAACCGGGTCGCCATTATCCACGCCTGCAATAAATGCATCGCCGTTAATTTTAAAGTTTACCAGGTTGTTTGCATCCGGTACTACATTCCCGTCTTTGTCCAGTATTTTAACGGTTATAAATGAAAGGTCGCTGCCATTCGCTTTGATGTTTTTCCGGTCGGCTATCAGCTCAATTTTAGCGGGCTTGCCTGCAGTATGGATCACCTGTGTTAAAACAACCTTTCCATTTTTTCTTGAAACAGCTTTAAGTGTGCCCGGCTCATATTTTAAGCGCCACATAACATGCAGGTCATCGCCGGTTTTCTTTTTAATACCAACAGATTTACCGTTAAGATACAGTTCCACCTCATCAGCATGGTTATAATAGGCCCATATATCAACTGTTTTGCCCACCTGCCAGTTCCAGTGCGGGAAAATGTGTAATACGGTTTTGTTGGTCCATTCACTTTGATACATGTAAAATACATCCTTAGGGAACCCGGCCAAGTCAATTATTCCGAAATATGAACTGCGCGATGGCCATGAATACGGCGTAGGCTCTCCCAGGTAGTCAAAGCCTGTCCAGATGAACATCCCCGAAAGGAAATCATATTTTTTCATTACCTTCCAGGTGGCCTCGTGGGTTGAACCCCATGCCGGGCGTACGTTGTCATAAGCCGAAACACTGTTGTCCGGGTTGCCATCGGTAAACGGCTTATCATATCGTGATGGCCAAACACGGATGCTGTCTGAAGGCATATCGTAATGCCCGCGTGTTTCTAATCCAGAAGTTGTTTCGGTAGCTATGAATTTTTTACCGGGATAACGGTCATGAAACTTAGCATAATCAAATTCGTGGTAATTATACCCGATCAGATCAATAGCGCCCGACTTAATGATCTTATTTGAAGTGTCCGGGCGGTCGTTTGCGGTGGTTATAGGGCGGGTTTTATCAAGGCTGTGCACAATGCCTGCCAGCTCGGGCGCTATGCGCAATGCGCTGGTATCACCTTGCTGCGGAATCTCGTTTCCTATACTCCAAATCATCACGCTTGGGTGATTTCTGTCGCGCAGTACCTGGTCTTCCAAATCTTTTTTGTGCCATTCTTTAAAATACAAGTGGTAATCAAAGGTGGCTTTTTTCCATTCCCAACAGTCAAAAGCTTCATCCATTACAATAAAGCCCATTTTGTCGCAAAGGTCAAGCAGCTCAGGCGCCGGCGGATTGTGTGATGTGCGGATGCCGTTACAGCCCATTGCTTTCAGCATTTGCAACTGGCGTTCAAGCGCCCGGGTATTTACGGCAGCGCCCAGCGAACCCAGGTCGTGGTGATCACAAACGCCCAGTATTTTCATGGGTTGGCCGTTTAAAGAAAAGCCCTTGTCTGCATCAAAGTTAAAATAGCGGATGCCCACAGGAGTAGTATATTCATCCAGCACCTTAGCATTTTTAACTACCTGCGTTACCAGTTTATATTGGTATGGGTTGTTTACAGACCATAGTATCGGTTTTTTCAAAATAAATACCTGTCCGGCGTTTATCACAGAATCCCCCTCATTTGCTTTCGCAACAATAGCACCGGCGCCTGCAATAGCTTTGCCGGCAGCATCATAAAGCACAGTTTTTATGGTAATTGCTGAGGCTCCGTCCTTATTCTTTACCTTTACCTGCAGGTTTATTTTTGCTTCTTGTTGGCTTACTTCAGGTGTGGTAACATAAGTTCCCCAATGATCTATCGCTACCTTGTTGGTGGTAACCAGCCAAACATTGCGGTAAATGCCCGAGCCGGAATACCAGCGTGAATTGGGCTGCACAGAATTATCAACCTTAACGGATATGGTATTTTTACCACCGAAATTTAAATAAGGCGTAAGCTCGTACCTGAACGAGATATAGCCATTAGGGCGGAAACCAAGGTGATGCCCGTTTATCCACACATCGCTTTTTTGATAAACGCCATCAAAGTCAATATAAACCAGTTTACCTTTTGACGCCGTGGGTACGGTAAATGTTTTGCGGTACCAGCCTATGCCACCTGGCAATGCACCACCTTCGGGTGTTGCGGGGTTGTCTTTGCTGAATTTGCCTTCAATGCTCCAGTCGTGCGGCAGGTTTAACAAGCGCCAGTTTGCATCACTTACACTTGCCTTTTCGCCGCCTGTAACGTCGCCTAAATGAAAGTGCCAGCCTTTATCAAAGTCGGCAACGGTGCGGCCCTGCTGGGCAATTGCGGCAGAACTGGTAAATAAAAAAAAGAGTAAACCAAAAAGTCCCGCAGTTTTTGGAACAAAGCTTTTAAAAACAGACATAACTGGTGTTTGATTAATAACTGTAAAATCGACACTAATCTATAAATTATTAATATATATAGCGTGAATCATTTTTTTTATTTTAGAGGTAATTATTGCCTTATGGAAGATCACGCCAATAGCCGTCACAAAAAAACAGTACAGCCGGTAGCCAAAGCCCGGCAGGAAGTATATGTTTTACGAGATCTGAAAGAATATCTTGGGGAATCGCTATTAATTATTTTCAGTGTTTTACTGGCCCTGGTTTTAACGGAGTTTATAAATAAGCAGCACGAAAAATCACAAACAAAAGAATTGCTGAACAATATTAAAGAGGAACTGAAAAAAAACAAACAGGCAGAGCAGGAACAGTACGTTTACCAGCAGGGTATTTTGAAGCGAATTGATTCGGTTTTGAGAGATCCCGGATTGCAAAAAAAGGTATTAACCGATGGCACTTTCCATTTGGATTACCTGGCGCCTGAGGGGGTCTCGCTGCATGACCTGAGCAGGGTGGCCTGGCAGGTGGCGCAAAGCCATGACATTACGCCGAAACTTGAATTTAAGCTGGTTGAAATGCTTACTGATATTTATGACCAACAGGCAAGGATTGACAAAATTGAAGACAAAGAGGCCGCAGTATTTTTAAATTATGAATCGAGAAAGCCGGAGAACATTCGTGAAACGTTGATCCTTATGCGCGACAATTACCACGGCTGGGCGTTCGACAGGGCACCTGCGCTGATAAAAAAATATGATGCGGCTATAAAAGAGATTGATAGAGATTTGTAAAGGCGGCTGGTTACTTCTGTCTGATTAATGGAAATCCCAGTTTACAGATAAAATAATCTTTAGGAATTTTAAAAACTTCGTAAGGCTCTCTTAAGTAGCTTCCGCAGTTTCTTTTATCACCCTATTCCGCTCTACCAAAAGCTTTTCCATGTAACAGCCTAAAAAAAGGAAATTAGCGAGCCTCCCAAGCCAGCCACAGGGGGATTCAAACAGGAAAATATCTTTCATCACCGTTTGATCGTTTACGGTATAAAAAAGATGTTCGTGCCGGAAGCTTTTGAAAGCGCCGCTAACCATTTCGTCGGTAAATGAGTTCGGAAAGTCAAACTCTGTGACTTTTGAGCTGAGGTTTTGCCGGATGCCGAAATGCCGCGCGCGCCAGGTAACCGTTTCGCCCAATTCAATTAAACCGGTGGTACGCCCCGCAATAGCCTGTTCCCCGGTTTGTTTGGTAGATTCCAGATGCAGGTCAATACTCCTGGCCATGTCAAAACAGCGTTCAATTGGGGCATTAATATGGGTTGACAGTTCTATTTGGGTCATGATTGTTTTTTTAGGCAATTTAGCCCCTATTATTGCTTCACTGCGCTAACAATGACATGTTTGCATCAGCTTCACCCCAAAAACAACGACAATCAGCGATTAAAACTCGGCATTCCTTGGATACCTTGGGAAAGGGATCACATCCCTGATGTTACCCATGCCGGTAACAAATAATACCAGGCGCTCAAAGCCAAGCCCAAAACCCGCATGCGGGCAAGCGCCAAACCTGCGCGTATCCAGATACCACCAAAGCTCATCTTTAGGGATGCCCATTTCGTCCATGCGTTGCTCCAGCTTATCCAAACGTTCCTCACGCTGCGATCCGCCTACGATTTCGCCAATGCCCGGGAACAGGATATCCATTGCGCGAACAGTTTCGCGGCCATTGGCATCCGGCTCGTTCTGGCGCATATAAAATGCTTTGATCTCTTTTGGGTAATCGGTAAGGATCACCGGTTTTTTAAAGTGCTTCTCAACCAAATAGCGCTCATGTTCTGATTGCAGGTCGGTTCCCCAGCCTTCAACAGGGTACTGGAATTTCTTTTTCTTGTTCGGGGTCGATTCTTTTAAAATCTCGATAGCCTCGGTATAGGTAAGGCGCTCAAAATCGTTATCCAAACAAAATTGCAGCTTATCTGTCAGCGTCATCTCTGACCGTTCGTTCTGTGGCTTTTGTTTTTCTTCCTCGGTTAAGCGCTGGGATAAAAACGCGATATCATCGGCATTTTTATCAAGCGCATATTTTATAACATATTTCAACATGTCCTCGGCAAGGTCCATGTTGTCATTTAGGTCGTTAAAGGCAACTTCCGGTTCAATCATCCAAAACTCGGCCAGGTGGCGGGTAGTGTTTGAGTTTTCGGCACGGAATGTTGGTCCGAAAGTATAAATATCGCTCAAAGCCATTGCCCCAAGCTCGCCTTCCAGCTGCCCGGAAACGGTTAGGTTGGTTGCTTTGGCAAAAAAGTCTTGTGAGAAATCTATCTCCCCCGTTTCGGTTTTTGGCGGGTTGGCCAGATCAAAATTCGTTACGTGGAAAGTTTCTCCCGCACCCTCGGCATCAGATGCAGTAATGATAGGGGTGTGCAGGTAAACAAAGCCGCGCTCCTGGAAAAACTGGTGCACTGCAAACGACAGGCTGTTGCGCACACGGAATATGGCCCCAAAGGTATTGGTGCGGAAACGCAGGTGTGCCTTTTCGCGCAAAAACTCCAGCGTTTGTTTTTTTGGCTGCAACGGGTATTCTTCCGGGTCGCAATCACCTAATATTTCAATATCCTTTGCAATAACTTCTACTTTTTGCCCCTGGCCCAATGATGGGATCAGTTCGCCGGTTACGCTGATTGCAGCGCCAAAGGTGATGCGTTTAAGCAATGCCGGATCGGTATTTTCAAAATCAACCACAATTTGGATATTGTTATTGGTTGAGCCATCATTTAAAGCAATGAAACGATTTTGACGGAATGCACGCACCCACCCTTTAACGGTTATGTCAATACCTGTTTGTTCACTCTCCAATAATGCTTTGATCTTGATCCGCTGGCTCATATAAAATATTTTGAGGGGTAAAAATACGATTATTTGAGGTTTGTGGGAACCTGAATGCCGTGAAATTTTTGAATTAATACGATGTTGCCGGGTAAATTATGAATTACCCGAATCAAATAATTATGTAATTTATTCCATCTCGTGAGAATTCCGCAGCCCGCAAATGTGTAAGTTTGCGGTAATGAACCCCAAAGCAAGCCTGATTATCGGCATCCTGTGTATTGCCTTTTCACCCATTTTTGTAAGGCTTGCCGTTGCCGCTCCTTTAACTTCGGGCTTTTACCGCATTTTTATAGCCTGGCTTTGCCTGTTGCCTTATTGTATTATAAAAGGCCAGTTAAAAATAGGCCGCAGGGAATTAATGGTCGCGCTTATCGGTGGTGTGATTTTTGGAGCTGATATTGCTGTTTGGAACCTCTCGCTGGTAAAGATCCCGGCTACGGTGTCAACGCTTATCGCCAACCTTGCGCCGCTTTGGGTGGGATTGATCAGTTACCTGATCCTAAAACGCAAGTCGGGCAAAATGTTTTGGATAGGTACCTGGGTTGCCATTTTCGGCATGGTTATTTTAGTAGGCTATCAAAACATCTTGTCGCTGCAGTTTAATATCGGCATCCCGCTGGCGCTGCTGGCCAGCTTTTTTTACGCCATTTATATCGTTATTACCCGGGGCATCCTGCAAAAAATAAGTACGCTCACATTTATGTTTTATAACATGCTGGCCGGGAGTGTTTTTTTGTTTGGCATTAACCTGGTTCAGCACAATGAGCTTGTTGTATTTTCAACAGCAACCTGGTTGTGTTTTTTAGGTATGGGCCTGGTTTGTCAGCTTGCGGGCTGGCTAACCATCAATCGTTCGCTGCGTTTCCTGGAGTCAACCAAAGTATCCATTGCGCTTTTAAGTCAAACCGTGATAGCCGGTTTTTTGGCGATCCTGTTCCTGAGAGAAACGCTGGCCAGCAGGGAAATTTTCGGCAGTGTGATTGTGCTGGCCGGAATAGCAATCACCTTTTTAAAGAGAAAGGTAACACCATCCGACGCAATAGCGCTCAATCAATCAGGCACGTAAATATAAAACTTACCCCCGCTAAAGCTTAATTTATCGGGGCCGCCTCCATAAGTTTTCACAAAATTTAGTTCAAAAGTGCCGCTCATAATATTGCTGTAAACGTCAAAATTCTGTACCATAACGTTATTGGTATTTGTAGTATCCAGCTTGTACTCACCGGTTACCACATCACGGCCAATAGTAGTATAGTAGTGGGCCTGCCCTTGTTTTACGGCGTAATTTCCCTTTCCCCTGAATTTTAAATTGATTTGCAAGGTTTCTTCCCCGGCGGCCTTAAAGCCGATTATCTGCAAGGAATCTTTCCCTGAAAAATAGTCCGCATTAGGTGCAGCAACCCAATTGCCGCCGTTTTTAAAGGCACCCATAAAAAGGTCCTGGGCAACATTTTTGTTCTCTTTTTTACAGGCAACAACAAACAGGCAGTAAAAAGTGAGTACGGCAAGTAATAATTTCCTGGTCATGGCTTAATTGTTTAGTATGGTTTAAATACCTATACGATAGCCCTATGCGCAACGCTACAGCAAATTATCAACCAGCAAAAAATAAATTTAGTCGGGCAGTTTAACTCTGAAAACGCCGCCGGAAAAATCAATGGGTACGTATTCGTTGGGGTCATTGCTGTTTTTTAAAACAGATAGTTGGAAAATACCCGATATGATGCGGGTTTTGGTGTTATAGCTTTTAATCGTGATCATGTTGTTGCGGGTAGTGTCAACCCGGTAATAGCTGGTTTGGTTACCGCTGGCATCAGTTGTAAAAAAAGCTGCCTGGTTTAATGTTACCGGGTAGCTGCCGGTGTCTTTAAATTTAATTTTAAAAAATATATGTTCGCCGCCGCCCGCCCATAGCCCGCTTAGCTGTAAACTGTCACCAGGCAGGGTAGCAGTGCTGCCCACGGTTCCCCAGCCTATGTTGTTTTTATTTGCTTTAAAATAATAATCAGCAGGGATAACCTTACTGTCTTTATGGCACGAATAAATAACAATGCACACTGTGCAGCTTAGCAGCATTAATATTTTTTTTCTGTTTATTGCTTGTTTTAATACCATACGGTAAAGGTAATAAAATGATACAGCAATAAATTAATCGGCTTAAGAAACGGTAAAAAAGCTATTTTTGCAGTTACACTAATGTACCGTGTTTATTAAATGATCACCAAGCCCACTATCGACCGAATTATGGAAGCCACAGATATTGTGGAAGTGATAGGTGAGTTTGTACAGCTAAAAAAACGCGGAGCCAACTATGTAGGGCTCTCCCCTTTTGCCAATGAGCGTACCCCGTCGTTCACGGTATCGCCAGCCAAGGGAATCTTTAAAGACTTTTCATCCGGAAAAGGCGGCTCGGCTGTTACTTTTTTAATGGAACTGGAGAAGTTTACTTATCCGGAAGCGCTAAAGTGGCTGGCAAAAAAATATGGTATAGAGGTTGAGGAAACTGTTGAAGTTGCTGAGAACCGAGAGGAAGAGAATCACCGCGAAAGCCTGATGATAGTTAGCGGTTACGCCGCCAAATTTTTTCATGAAAGCCTGCTCGAAACCGACGAGGGGAAAAGCATTGGCCTGAGTTATTTTAAGGAGCGCGGCTTTACCAGCGAAACCATCAAAAAATTTGAGTTGGGTTACTCGCCCGATCAGTGGGAAGCTTTTACCGGCCAAGCCATTAAAGAGGGCTACCAGCAGCAGTTTTTGGTAGAAAGCGGCCTGTCTGTTAAGCGGGACAACGGGACGCTGTATGACCGGTACCGGGGGCGTGTGATGTTTCCCATCCACAGCTTTACCGGCAGGGTGATTGCCTTTGGTGGGCGGACACTTAAAAATGATAAGAATGTCCCTAAATATGTAAACTCGCCTGAGTCAGAGATCTACCATAAATCAAACGTGCTTTATGGTCTGTACTTTGCAAAAAAGGCAATCCGGGAAGAAGATAATTGTTTTTTGGTGGAGGGTTATGCCGATGTGCTTTCAGTACACCAGGCCGGGATTGAGAATGTGGTGGCGTCGTCAGGGACTTCGCTAACCGTTGAACAGATAAGGCTGATAGGCCGCTTCACAAAAAATATTACCATATTGTATGATGGTGACGCGGCGGGTATAAAAGCATCTTTGCGGGGGCTTGATATGATTTTGGAGGAAGGCCTGAATGTAAAGGTTGTGCTGTTTCCCGACGGTCATGACCCCGACTCCTACGTGCGAAACTTTGGCACCAACGGCTTCAAAAAACATATTGCCGACAACAAAAAGGATTTTATCCTTTTCAAAACCGACATCCTGCTAAAAGAAGTAGGGAACGACCCTATTAAAAAGGCCGATGTGATAAGGGAGATTGTTGAAAGCGTAGCCAAGATCCCCGACTCAATCAAAGCTTCTGTATTTATAAAGGAATGCAGCTATTTACTGCAGATAGATGAGCGCGCGCTGCTATCAGAGCTCAACAAAATGCGGATGGCGAAAGCCAAAAAAGATTCGCAGCAGCAAATTTCCAGGGCGGCACCTCTTGATGAACCTAACTTTTTTGACGAGCCCGAAGTAAAGGTTGAAAAAGATGAATCGAACCAGGAAAAAGAGATCATCCGCCTTTTTCTGCTATATGGCAACCGGATTATCGACTGGGATGGCATCGCCAATACCTACATCGGCCCTTTTATGATAGCTGAATTGAACGACGTTGAATTTGAGCATAAAACCTGCAAAACGTTTGTTGAAATTTATCGCAAAGAGGTGGAGAACGGTGTATTACCCGATGAGCAATATTTTATCCATTACCCGGAAAAAGATATTGTTGACTTGGCTGTTAACCAGATTGCCACCAAATACACACTGAGCGATAACTGGTACGAAATGCACAAGATCCTGGTGAACGATGAGCAGGCAAATATGAAAGCTACCATATTGGGCGCTATATTTCACCTTAAAAAACAAAAGGTGGGCAAAATACTGGAAAGCCTGCGGAAGGAACTCCAAAAAACAAGCGTCGAAGCTGACCAGGAGATCCTGCTCAACCAATATATGCACATGAAGAAGGTGGAGAAAACTATTTCCGACTACCTTGGGTCAGTAATATTAAAATAATGGCGCAGCACCTTGACCTTGGTCGCCGGGGCGAAAGCCTGGCAAAAGCACATTTGGAAAATACCGGATATGAGATCATGGATGAGAACTGGACACATGGCCGCCTGGAAGTTGATCTTATTGCATATAAAAACAAGGTGATTATATTTACCGAAGTAAAAACCCGTACAGGCAACTGGTTTGGCGAGCCGGAGGATTTTGTGGATGCCCGCAAACAAAAACTATTGGCGGAGGCAGCAGAAGAATATATTTACCTGATGAACCACCAGGGAGAAGTTCGGTTTGATATTATATCCGTTTTGTTTGACAGGGATAACAATTACATACTAAAACATATAGAAGACGCGTTTTGGCCAACAGCCATGTAAACAATACCATGAAATTGAAATTCAACCTATTATTAGCGGCAGCCACAGTTATACTTGCTTTTGGCTGCAAAACCAAATCAGCGGATAGCGGCTTAACTTTAAGTCCGGAGGCCGGAACCAGTTACAAAACCGGCGATGTTGTTGCTGTGCAGGCCCATTTCCCGGCAGATCTAAAGCCTGATTCTGTTGTTTACCTGCTTGATTCCGTTAGGCTGGGATCAAAAAAAGATACCTCGGTATTCTCATTAAAAACAGATAGCCTTGCCGTGGGCCCGCGCATAATTACTGCTAAGGTTTATACGGGCGGTAAAAGCCAGGATGCATCAACCAATATTGCACTGATGCCGGCAAAGGCTCCTGATGAATATACTTTTAAAGTTGAAAAAGTGTACCCGCATGATACCTCCTCATTCACCGAAGGCCTGGTTTTCAAGGACGGTGTATTTTATGAGAGCGCGGGCGGCTACCTCGATCCGCCGCAGGGGTCGCCGAAAGATCAGCAGTCGAGCTTAAGAAAAGTTGACCTGGCCACAGGCAAGCCGTTGCAAAAAGTAATGGTAAGCCCTAAAATTTTTGCCGAGGGCATAGCCATAGTAGGTGACAAGCTGCTGCAGTTAACCTACCATGAAAAGATAGGCCTGGTATATGATAAAAAAACATTTAAACAGTTAAGCACCTTTCCTAACAATGTAGGTGTTGAAGGCTGGGGCATGTGCTTTGATGGCAAAAAATTATACATGGATGATAGCACCAACCGGATCTGGTTCCTGGATAAGGACACTTACCGCCAAACCGGATTTATTGATGTTTTTGATAACAAAGGCGCGGTAAATGAGATAAATGAGCTGGAATATATTGACGGTAAGATATACGCCAACATATGGAAAACCGACACCATTATTGCCATTGACCCTAAAACAGGCACTGTTTTACAAAGGATAGACCTTGGCGGCCTTTACCCCGTAACAAAACGGAATGAGGGTGCAGATGTAATGAACGGAATTGCCTATGATGCCGCAACAAAAAGGATCTTTATTACCGGTAAAAAATGGGATAAATTATTCCAGGTGAGCTTTGTGAAGAAATAAAAAGATTTAAGAGACATTGGTTCAAAAGGGAATGGCTACATTACCAAACCTTACCCTAAAATCATGTTTAAAAATATTTTTTCCTTTGAAGGTCGAATCAGAAGGACCGAACTTTGCATTAGTTATATAATTTATTTGGTGCTGTACCTTACTGTTTACGCTTTAACCGAAGGGCAGGAAGGGATAAAACTTTTAGTATTATAATATATTCCCCTGCTTTGGTTTATTTGGGCGCAGGCCGCTAAACGATGTCATGACCTGGACAAAAGCGGGTGGTGGCAATTAATTCCATTTTATTTTTTCTGGTTAATGTTTCAGGAAGGCAACCCTGACGATAACGGATACGGGGACAATCCAAAACTAAAAAGAGGATTTGAGGCCGATGATTATCAGGAACCGTTTTTGGGAAATACAAATGACCTACAACTTCCAGATTTGGAGAAGCAGGCGGAATAATCAACATAAAGTTAAAGAAGGCAGTTTTCAATTGTAATTAAAACTGAAAACTGCCTTTAAGTTTACCGCCAGGCTTTATACTGGTTGATCAATCCATTGGTTGATGAATCATGTGTGTTTACTTCGTTATTATCTTTCAGCTCAGGCAAAATCTTGCCTGCCAATTGCTTACCAAGTTCCACGCCCCATTGGTCAAAGCTGTAAATGTTCCAGATAATACCCTGTACAAATATTTTATGCTCATACATGGCGATTAATGAACCCAGACTGTGCGGTGTGATTTTTTTAAGCAGGATAGAATTAGTTGGCCTGTTGCCTTCAAACTCTTTAAACGGTGCTATCTTTTCAATTTCTTCGTCGGTTTTACCGGCTTTCTTTAGTTCATCCACAACAACCTCGCGGGTTTTGCCATTCATCAGGGCCTCGGTTTGGGCAAAAAAGTTTGAAAGCAGCATGTTGTGATGTTCGCCAAGGGGGTTGTGTGATTGTGCCGGCGCTATAAAATCGCACGGGATCAGTTTGGTGCCCTGGTGAATCAGCTGGTAAAAGGCATGCTGGCCATTGGTGCCAGGCTCGCCCCATATAATTGGTCCGGTCTGGTAATCAATGGGTTTTCCGTTACGGTCAACATGTTTGCCATTGCTTTCCATATCGCCTTGCTGAAAATAGGCAGCAAAACGGTGCATGTACTGGTCGTAAGGTAAAATGGCATTGGTTTCAGCTTCAAAAAAATTGTTATACCAAATGCCTACCAGGGCCAGCGCTACAGGAAGATTTTGTTCAAGTTCGGCGTTTTTAAAGTGATTATCCATGGCATGGGCCCCGCCTAATAGCTCGGCAAAGTTCTCAAAACCTATACTTAAAGCAATTGACAAGCCGATGGCGCTCCACAATGAATAACGACCGCCAACCCAATCCCAAAATTCGAACATATTTTTGGTGTCGATCCCAAATTTGGCAACCCCTTCGCTATTGGTTGATAATGCTGCGAAGTGTTTGGCTACATCAGCATCTTTACCGCCGCCTGCAATAAACCAGTCGCGGGCGCTGTGTGCATTGCCCATGGTTTCCTGTGTGGTGAAAGTTTTTGAGGCAATCAGGAATAACGTGGTTTCAGGGTTTAAGCCTTTTAGTGTTTCAACTATATGTGTACCATCCACGTTGGATACAAAGTGCATGTTCAGGTGGTTTTTATAAGCCTTCAAAGCTTCAGTAACCATCACCGGGCCAAGGTCTGATCCGCCGATCCCGATATTTACCACATCGGTAATGGACTTGCCGGTAAAGCCCTTCCATGTGCCGGAGATAATAGCTTCGCTAAATTCCTTCATGTGGTCCAGTACCCGGTTAACATCAGGCATTACATCTTTTCCATCAACATAAACAGGGGTATTGCTGCGGTTGCGCAACGCCACGTGCAGCACAGGGCGGCCTTCGGTAACGTTAATAATTTCGCCGCTGAACATGGCATCTATTGCCTTATTTAGTGAACACTCGCGCGCCAGTTGCATCAGCAATGCTACAGTTTGCTCATCAATCCTGTTCTTTGAGTAATCAAGCAGGATGTCTTCAAATTGCAGCGAGAACTTATTAAAACGCTGATTGTCAATTTCAAATAGTTCTTTCAGACTTTTGGAAACAATGTCGATGTAATGATCAGCCAGGTATTTGTATGACTGGGTGGTGGTGAAATCGGTGTTTGGCAACATAATTGAATTGATTTTAAACAAAAGTAACAAGTTAAAACTTACACCATAAATAAAACCGAAAACTTTGACACGATAGTGTTATTTAATTCCGGAAAAAATCCATCGGATAGTGTTGTTTTAACACCCCGTACATAGTGTGGAATTTACAATAAGTCAATTGTCATATTTTCAACAGATTTTAGATACTGCTTGAAAATTCAAAATAAATATTTGATATATTTGCGTTGATAACAAATAAATCGGATTTTTTTATCAATTTATTAATCTGCTTAAAACACATAAAACGATGTTTGAAAAACTGTTTATGCTTGTCAAAAATAACGCCGGGACGGCTGTTATTGACAACCCTGCTATTCCGGTTAAATACCATGAAGCAGTGATCAATGAGGCATCAAGTTCTATTATCGAGGTTTTGAAGAACCAGCTGGAGACGGGTAAGGTAAAAGATTTGATCAAATTCTTCCAGTTCTCGGGCATCTACAACAATTCATTGGTAACAAGTATCATTAACAAGTTTGCCAACAAGCTGAACAATTTTTACGGCATTGAACCGGCTTCAGCAATGTTGGCAGCTAATTCTTTAATAACTCCTGTTATGGAAGAGTTGGTGAAGGAATCAAAAGATGCTAAAAATACAGATTTTGGCTTAAGTAACTTTATCTCAAAATTAAGTGGTAACCGCACTGACATGAGCGGCCTGGTTAACCAGATGATGGTTGCTTAAGTAAGGTTATAAAAGTTTAAAAATGTTTTAAGGGTTGTAAAGGTCATGCTTTTACAGCCCTTTCTTTTATCTTTAAACCATTACAACTACTACAACCTTTTCCAACCAAAAAACTATATTTGCCACATGACTAAAGAACAGATCCAGGATTTAAGGGATAGAATAACTTCCCTGAGGAGGCATCTTTGACATCGACAAGAAACTCGATGCATTGCAGATTGAACAGGAAATAACTGTTGGCCCCCATTTTTGGGACCATCCTAAAGAAGCCGAAAAGGTGCTGGCTTCTATAAAAACAAAAAAAGTATGGACCGATGCCTTCCAGAAGGTAGTGGCTACGGTTGAAGATACAGGTGTGCTTTTTGAATTTTTCCAGGCAGGCGATGCTACCGAAGCAGAAATGCAGGAGCAATACAACGCGGCCATAAAAGAAGTTGAAGAGCTTGAATTTAAAAACATGCTTTCGGCGGAAGAAGACCAGTTTAACGCGGTGCTGCAAATTACTGCAGGTGCAGGCGGTACCGAAAGCTGTGACTGGGCAGGTATGCTGATGCGTATGTACATTATGTGGGGCGAAAAGCATGGCTATAAAGTAACCGAACAGGATTTTCAGGAAGGTGACGTTGCCGGTGTTAAAACTGTAACCCTGCAAATAGAAGGCGATTTTACTTACGGGTACCTGAAGGGCGAAAATGGCGTGCATCGCCTGGTGCGGATCTCGCCGTTTGATTCAAACGCCAAGCGCCATACCTCATTCGCATCGGTGTATGTTTACCCGCTGGTTGACGATACCATTGAAATTGAAGTTAAAGACGCTGATATAGAGTTTGAAACCTTCCGCTCGGGCGGTGCCGGCGGCCAGAACGTGAACAAGGTGGAAACTGCCGTGCGTTTATACCACAAACCATCAGGCATCATCATCAAGAACCAGGAATCGCGCTCGCAGTTGCAGAATAAGGAAAATGCCATCAGGTTGCTTAAATCGCAATTGTATGAGGCCGAAATGCGCAAGCGCATGGAACTTAGCAACGCGGTGGAAGGGAATAAGAAAAAGATTGAATGGGGGTCGCAGATCCGTAATTATGTATTGCACCCGTACAAGCTGGTTAAAGATCTGCGTACCGATCATGAAACATCAAACGCTGCCGCCGTACTGGACGGTGACCTCGACGAATTTTTAAAGTCCTATTTAATGGAATTTGGCGGTCCGAAGGGTTAAATAATGATTTTTTCATAGCGGTGGGTTTACCCACCGCTATGCTGTAATACGCTTATACCTAAAGCTAATATGATGAAGACAATTTTGTGCACGTTAATGCTCTTAAGCACCTTTTCTTTAATAAAAGCGCAAGAGAGACCCCTGCCCCTTTATCCCAATGGTGTGCCGAACAGCAAGGCCACCCCGGCAAAATATATTGAAAAAGATGAAAACGGATGGGCATCGTTTGTGAGCGTGCCTACTATAATCCCTTATCTGCCCGCAAAAGGAACGGCAAACGGTACCTCAATTGTGATATTCCCCGGCGGAGGGTATTCAGGACTTTCAATGGAGAATGAAGGCTCAAGTATTGCTAAAGCATTTAACCAGTTGGGCGTGACGGCCTTTATAGTAAAATACCGGCTGCCAAGTGATGAGATTATGCCTGATAAAACCATAGGGCCGCTGCAGGATGCACAGCAGGCTGTTTTAATGGTGCGTAAAAACGCCGTTAAGTGGGGATTAAAAACAGATAAAGTAGGCATCATAGGCTTCTCGGCCGGCGGGCACCTGGCATCAACACTGGGTACGCATTTTGAAAAAGTGCTGGTTGACAATAAAGATAACATTAGCGCACGACCTGATTTTATGCTGCTGCTTTACCCGGTAATTTCATTCGGACCGCAGGCACATGTTGGTTCGCGCGAGAACCTGATCGGTAAAACACCGGCCGAAGGTTTGGTGAATTTATACAGCAATGAAAAACAGGTAACTGCCAATACGCCGCCCACACTATTGGTACACGCCGAAGATGACGACGTAGTGCCGGTACAGAACAGCCTGATGTTTTACGAAGCACTGCTGAACGCCAGGGTAAAGACAGAAATGCACCTGTACCAGGAAGGCGGACATGGGTTTGGATTGAACAATTCCAAAAGCAAGAGCAAATGGATGGACTGGGCAAAGAACTGGATGATAGAAAATGGGTTTTGCCCTACGGCTCCTTAAAGCGAAAGTTTTGAATTACAAACAGCCTTGTATTTTCTTTTCCTCTTTAGGGCCCTTCTATTATCTCCAGCAACTCATTCAGCTCATCAACCTTATCTGCTGATCCCAAATGTTCGTAAGCGCTGATAAGGTTGCGTAATACCCTTTTAATAATATCTGTATTGGAGCATGGCTCATAAAACTGCTTATCAAATTTCAGGTTCAGCTGCTTTAAAAACATATCCACATCACGGCGGCCAAAAATAAAGCCCTTGTTAAAGGCATTGATATAAAACAAAATACCTCCTTCAAAATCGCTTTGCAGGGTCTCGTCCATATAGGCTAAAATAAAATGCTGCGGCAGGTTTACACCATAAACCGGGATGTCCAGTTTTTGAGCAATGATGGAATAAATAATAGCCAGCGAGATCTGGTTTCCCTTTTTGGTTTCGAGTACCTGGCTGATATAGCTGTTTTGCGGGTCCTGGTGATTGGTGGTGTTCCCTACGAAACCATAAATGCTGTAAAACACGTGGTTAATCAGCTTGATTTGCTCAGCCGGACTGGCCTCGTTCATCATCTGGATCCAGATGTCGCGCTTAATGGCCTCTATCTGGTTTATAACCTTCTGCTCATCTAAATCCGGGTACTGATACCGGTTAACTATCAGGATGCCCTGCAGCAGGTCAAATGCGCCGCCCTGGTGCCATAGCTGCAGATCTTTCTTAACTATCCCAAACTGGATCTCGTGTACCAGGTTGGCAATGCGCTCCTGCTGTACCGCGTCAAATGCCTGCTCCCAGGCCTGTTCTAAATATTCAATGGCTTCCGGGCCATAAGAGAGTAATTTCTGATGAACGTGTTCAAATATCTCCCCATCCGGATCGTCCAGTAAACGTATCAATGAATTTACTTCTGTTGGATTTATCATGCTATACTGCTAAAATACTAAACGTTTGTATATTTTTACAGCCATGTTTAATTTAAGGTTCGCGAAAGACTACCTGTTTCATCGGCTTAAAGCAAAAAACAGGCATGGTGTGCACTCTCCATTTGTTTACAGGCTGATTGATAATGTAATTTACGATTTTGATGCCAAAAAAGTATATACAGATGTGGAGAACATCCGGGAAGGGTTATTTAATGACACCAGGATTATAACCATAACCGACCTCGGCGCGGGATCGCATGTAAACAATAATCGCCAAAAAAAGATCAGCGATATTGCGCATAACGCGTTAAAACCACCCAAACTTGCGCAGTTGCTGTTTCGCTTTGTGGCCGATCTAAAACCAAACAATATTATTGAGTTAGGCACCTGTTTAGGCACAACTACCCTGTACCTGCAAAAGGCTGCGCCTAAGGCCAGGGTTTACACATTGGAAGGCTGCCCTGAAACGGCTAAAATAGCTCAGGAGACTTTTGCCAAAGGCGATATAAAAGCCGAACCCGTTGTCGGCAATTTTGATGATACGCTTCCCGGTGTGATCAGCAGTGTGGCGCAGCTTGACTTTGTTTTTGTAGATGGCAATCACCAAAAAGATGCTACGCTTAAATACTTTGAATGGTGCCTGCCCAAAGTGCACGAAAATACGATGCTTATTTTTGATGATATTTACTGGAGCACCGGCATGAAAGAAGCGTGGGAACAAATTAAAGCGCACCCACGGGTTACGGTAACGATTGATCTGTTTTGGATTGGCCTGGTGTTTTTTAAACCGGGACAGGCGAAGGAAGATTTTTTAATAAAGATCTGATGGCCAACTGCCGGAAATTAGTAGGAACTCCCAATCTAAATCCCGATTTTATAACATGAGTAATACATTCACCGCGATTGATTTTGAAACGGCACAGGGCAAACGCTGGAGTATTTGCCAGGTGGGGCTGGTGAGGGTAGAGGAAGGGAAATTAGTTAACCGGCTTAACCTGCTTGTTTGCCCGCCGGGTAATATATACTCGGGCATTAACACGCAAATTCATGGGATAAGTGCAAGGCACACCTTTAACTCACCCAGGTTTGCCGAAGTTTGGCCGTTAATTAGCCCTTACATAGAAAATGAAACGGTAGTTGCCCACAACGGAGCCTTTGATTTTAGCTGCCTTTCACAAACGCTCGATTATTATCAAATCCGGCAACCCGGGTACGTTAAGCAGTGTACCTATAAAATATTTGGAAAAGGGCTGGCTGCCTGTTGTTCGGCGCATAGAATTGCGCTCAACCATCATGATGCGTTATCTGACGCCATGGCCTGCGCCCAGCTTTATCTTATTCACCTTAACAGGTAACGCTGTTTTTTTGTCCGCACATTAAAAACTCTGTCCCAGCGCTATATAAAACCCGCCTTCGCGTTTCTCGCCTGCCGGTTTTTGGCCTACGCCATAATCAAGGCGAATGGCTAATCCTTTTTCCACATCAAAAAAGTAACGTACGCCGCCGCCATAATTGGGCTTTAGTTGCGCCGTACTGAAGGTAGAATGGAATACTTCGCCCGTACCCACAAAACCCACTATTCCAAAACGGTTATCAACGCGGTAGCGCAGTTCGGTTTGCCCGGCAATATAATTGCGGTCGCGATAGCGGCCCTGGTAATAGCCGCGCATCATCTCGTCGCTGCCCATCTGGGGTAACAGGTAAAATGGCGACCGGCTGCCGGTTAAGCTTTGTTCCTGAATGTCCACCCCTAAAACAAGCTTGCGGGCAAGCTGAAAAAATTGGGCATACTCAATATTGAAAAACCCACCTTTATAGCTGTTATTGGCATAGGTGCCATGCATCAGGTTATAATAACTGCTAATCACCATTCCCTTTGTGGTGTAGGTATTATTGTTGCGGGTATCAAAGGTAAAGCTTGGGCCAATGTAGGCACTTGCACCGCCATGACCATCTTCAACCTGGGGGTCGGAGTTTATGGTACTATAAACGTTGGGGTCGTATTTGTAAAAATATTTGATAACGCCGCCCACCAGGCCCACATAAAAATTGTCGCCAATGCGTTTTTCTGCCGCCATGCCGAGTTTATAACGTTTTTCGGCCACATGATCCAATGCCGATAGTTTGGTATTGTTACCCACGCCGTAAAAGTTAAATGGAAAGTTGTAGTAGCTGATCACCCCGGTAAAATGATACTTGTTTTGCGGTGTCCAGTAGTTGGCGTTGAGGCTAAGTTTCGCCTGTCCTTTTGTGGTAAGGGTTGAGTAGCCAAAAAGGCTTGATACACGCGTGTCATGCCCCGTAGTATCGGTATAAAATGATAATAAAGCAGCTCCACCGAATTCAAGCCCTGTTTCCGGGGCAGAGCTTAATGCAGGCAGCAGTACGAAGCTGGGCTTACGGCTGCTATCTTTTTTAAAATACATTTGACGGATAAACTTTGGCAGAAAATTCAGTTGTGCAAAAACCCCCTGGACGCTAAAAAGGAATATAAATACGATAAAAAGTTTTTTCATGTAACGCAGATGTTGCGAAGATAAGGGCATTTTGGCTATAATGTTTTATTTTTTAAGACAAACAGCGCAAAAAAAGGCCTAACGTCTTATTGGAGGGGCACCATCGCAGAAAAAACAAAAAGTTGTATGATAGGAACCCTGAGGTAAGAAGGACAAAAAAAATCAAAACGGGTAGGTAGTTGATCATAAAGAAACCAACCACATTTATTACAGGAAATAGGATAGATTTTACCGGGTAACCACTATTTTTTGGCCAATTCTAATACTGCTATCAGACATGTTGTTCATCGCTTTAAGGCTGTCAACAGCTATTCCGAAACGCTTGGAAATATTATATAGGGTATCGCCTTGTTTTATGGTGTAGGTTTTATTAGCGGGAATGCTTTGCAGAGAATCTTTAACTGCTTTGTCTTCTTTTTTATCTATCTGTGTAAACACGCGGTCAACCCGTTTTATTTTGGCTATCTCAGTGCCTTCAGGCGCATCATACTGGTTAAGATTGTATTTTTCTATAATACCGATCAGCAGTTGGGGATATTTTGGATTGGTTGCATAACCTGCTTTCTTTAAGCCGTAGGCCCAGCCACGATAGTCGTTTTTATCTAATTCAAATAAGTGGGTATAATTTTTCTTTTGCAAAAAGACCGAGTGGTCCCTGAATGAATCTTCCGGATTGTCATAAACCCTGAATGCATCATTAGCATTATCATCATCCTTATAATAAACTTTCCCCTGCCATGATGGATTGGTTTTTATGCCGAAGTGATTATTGGCAACGCGTGCAAGGGTCCCATTACCGCTGCCTGATTCAAAGAGCCCCTGGGCCAATGTTATACTGGCCGGGATGCCGTACAAGTTCATTTCCTTGATTGCTATGGCCTTGTATTTTTCAATATACTGTAACGAGGTAAGCGGGGTATAATCAGCGGTATAGTTACTGTTGGATTTTTGAACGCTTTTATTGTTTTTGCGCGCCACCCTGTCAGACACGCTTCCTTTGCGGGCCGAGCATGAGGTAACAAAAAGAACGCTTATGAATAAATATACGAATTTTCTCATTTCAATAATAAATCAATCACGCTGGAAAGCAACACTTTCAGCGGTTTAGACTTATAACGCAGGTTTTAACCTGTAAGTTTCGTTATCGGGGCGTATTTGTGATTTTTCTTAATTGTTTTGAGCTATTTGATCCTGATTGGCAGTGTTTTGTTTGTTTGCCGGGTTTTCGTCCAGGTCATAGAGCTGGTATTTTTTAATGAGGCCCATTACCTGTGCCGCCCATTTATGGCTGCTGCAATAACCCCGGCTCTGAATGCCCTTTGCCCAGCCTGTATAATCAAAATGGGTAAATTTGTCGGCAAGGCCGCTAAATTCCCTGCGTTCTGTCATGATACGGGCAAAATCCTGGAACGAATCAAATACCGAATCGTAGCGTTTGTATTTGGTTTTTACTAACTTTTTATGTTTGTAAAAAACAGCGCCGCCGCCGCCTTTAACACCAAACTGGTTGTTTAAATTTTGTGCCAGGGTGCTGTTTCCGCATCCCGACTCATGCATGGCAACGCCGAGTACAATACTTGCCGGTACGCCGGTTTCATGCATTATTTTAATGGCATCGTCTTTAAATTGCTCAATGTATGATTTTGCAGTGTTTTTTTGCGCTGAAACCAAAAGGGTTGAGGCCAGCAATAGTGCAACCAGTACGAGTTTTTTCATAATTTACTTTTTTCTGATGACCAACAATCCGTCGCGCACGGGCAGAATCATTTTCTCTACCTGGCTGTTTACGGAAATTTGGTCATTTAGTTCGCGAATAAGTTGTGTATCGGCATCATTTGCTTCGCCATATACCTTTCCTTTCCACAAAACATTATCAATTATTATTAATCCGCCGGACCTTACTTTGTCTAAGACAAGTTGAAAATAGGTATAATTATTCTTTTTGTCAGCATCAATAAATACCAAATCCCAATAATTAACGGGTAAATCCGGAATTATCGCGGTAGCATCGCCAAAATGCAGCTTTATTTTTTTGCCAACATTTGTTAGTTTAAAATGTGAATTCAGCATTTCCTCCAGCTCGCGGTTCACTTCAATGGTATGGATCTCGCCATCATCGGTAAGGCCTTCCGCAAGGCAAATGGTAGCATAACCGGTAAAGGTACCTACCTCCAAAATACGTTTTGGCCCAATCATTTTACTGAGGAAACTAAGCACCCTGCCCTGGTAATGGCCCGATAACATGTGCGGCCGCAATACCTTCAGGTAGGTTTCCCTGTTGATGCTTTGCAATGCTTCCGGCTCCGGTTCGCAGTGCTCATCAAGGTACGTTTGGAGATCATGGGGTAGAATTTCCATGATGCAAAAGTAGTAATTTTTAAATAAATGAAAATTTAGCCGGTTTTCAGCGCCGAAAACCAGGCTAATTATGCCTTAAAGTTCCTTTACAAACTCCACCATGGCCAGGCCCGGATCCGCCTGTTTCATAAAGTTTTCTCCAATTAAAAAGCCGTTAAAACCTGCAGTTTTTAACTGTTTAATGGTTTCGGGATTACTGATGGCGCTTTCCGAGATCTTTAAAAATTCCTGCGGGATATGAGGTGCCAGTTGATATGATGTTTCAACCGAAACGGTGAAATCGGCCAGGTTGCGGTTATTCACGCCAATGGCGTCCAGCTTAGGGTTAATACTCCGTTCCAGTTCTTCCAGGTTGTGCACTTCTAACAGCACATTTAAGCCCAGGCTTTTTGCCAGCGAAGCCAGTTTATCTATTTCTGCAGGCGTAAGTATAGCGGCAATAAGCAGAATAATATCTGCCCCCAATGATTTTGCTTCAATTACCTGGTACTCATCTATCATAAAATCTTTGCGCAGTACCGGGATAGTATTTGCCTGGCGGGCGGCCACAAGATCGGCCTTTTTGCCCATAAAGAAATTACGGTCTGTTAAAACCGATAGCGCCGAAGCCCCGGCGGCGGCGTAGCCGTTGGTAACTGCCTTTACGCTAACGCGGTCGTTAATGATGCCTTTTGACGGAGATTTGCGCTTAAATTCGGCAATAATTCCGGTGCGGACAGGGTCCAGCAGGAAATCTTTAAAAGAATAACAATCTCGTTGAAAAAGATCCGATTCTTCCAGTTGGGTGTATGAAGTGCGTTTTTTTGCACTCAGCACTTCACGCTTTTTATTGATTACAATTTTATCTAAGATGTTCATTTTATAAAATAATTAGTCATTTGGCCTTTAGCCTGTTTTCCGTAGTTATCATGCTAGCCGCCAAACTTAAAACCATCATTTAACTCAACCAGTTCTGCATCATTTCTTTCCCAAATTCAGTAAGGATTGACTCCGGGTGAAACTGTACGCCGCGTACATCATATTCCTTGTGGCTTAAAGCCATCAGCGAGTTGTCTACTTCGTCAATAGCGGTAATTTTCAACGAAGCCGGTAAAGCGTCGCCATCCACAACCCAGGAGTGGTACCGCCCAACTTTAAAGCTTTCAGGCAGGCCGGTAAATAGTTTCTCTTGTTTATCAGTTACCTTTATGGGAGTAGCAATGCCGTGCATGGGCTGAGAGAGGTTGTATAGCCGGCCACCGAACACTTCGGCTATGGCCTGCTGACCAAGGCAAACCCCAAAGATACTTTTTATAGGCGCGTATTTTTCTATCACTTCTAGCAGTAAGCCTGCTTCTGATGGTATTCCCGGGCCCGGCGAAAGGATAATGCGATCATAAGCGGCCACATCATCAATATTAAATTTATCGTTTCTCCACACTTCGCATTGCATCCCAATTTCATTAACCAGGTGCACCAGGTTGTAGGTGAATGAATCGTAATTGTCTATTATTAAAATTTTGTCGTTCATTGTTTTATTTTTTGAAAACTCCCTGCCCTGCATCCGCCGCGTTCCGTAACTAAGGCACGGTTATTTATTGTTCCTTTTTTCTACCGGCTGTGCCAACTGCCGACCTGTAACTCCTAACTTTCGCTACAGTTCCTCCGCCAATTCTATTGCTTTTCTTAACGCGGCTATTTTATTATCCACTTCTTTTAGTTCACTTTCAGCTATTGAGCCAGCTACTATCCCGGCACCTGCCTGGTAATGCAACGTGTTGTTTTTGCTTAGAAACGAGCGAATCATAATGGCGTGGTTAAAGTCGCCGTTAAAACCAAGGAAGCCAATGGCGCCGCTGTAAAAGCTGCGTTTGGTTTTTTCGTTCTCATCAATAATCTCCATTGCACGGTATTTTGGCGCGCCGCTTAAGGTACCGGCAGGATAAGTATCTGCTACCACTTTAAATGACGAAACCCCGGGCAGCAGCTTGCCGCTTACATGCGATACCAGGTGAATGAGGTGCGAATAGTATTGTACCTCTTTAAATGCCTTTACCTGTACATCGCCGCAATGGCGGCTCAGATCGTTACGGGCAAGGTCAACCAGCATTACGTGCTCTGCCGACTCTTTTGGATCGTTTTCCAGCTGCCGCGCTATTTCCGCATCCTTTTCATCGTCGCCACTGCGCTTAAATGTGCCGGCAATAGGAAATATGCTGGCCACTTGGTTCTTTACGGTAATTTGTGCTTCAGGCGAAGAGCCAAAGATCCGGAAATCGCCATAATCAAAATAAAACAAATAAGGCGACGGATTTATTGAACGCAAGGCCCGGTAAACATTAAATTCATCGCCCGAAAACTTTCTTGAAAAGCCACGCGATGGGACGATCTGGAACACGTCGCCACGGTAAATATGCTGTTTCATTTTTTCAACCACAGCCATAAACTCTTCATTGGTAAGGTTTGATTGCTCTTGATCCTTGCTTTCAAAGCCATATTCGGGGAAGTTTTTGTTGCGGATCAGGTCGGACAGTTTTCCGAGGCCGTTATTATCCGTTTCACCTTCCGGCTGGTTTTGAAAAATATAGAGCTCGTTTTTAAAGTGATCAATTGCGATGATATACCTGTAAATATGGTATTGCATAACCGGCACCTTGCGCGACGTATCTGCACTTTCTTTAAGTACGATGGTTTCAAAGTGTTCAACTGCTTCGTGAGTAAAGTAGCCAAAAATGCCGTTTGAGATAATTTTACCAGGGTAAGGGCTGGTATCAAAACTGCCTATAAAATCATTTATCTTGCTGATCAGGTCGAAGGTGCCGGGGGCATAGTTCTCTTCGCTGTTATCAGGTGCGGTAATTTTAAGCGCTCCGTCATTCAAAACAAAGCCGCTGATCGGCTCGCAGCAAACATAACTTACACTGTTTTCGCGGCTATGGTAATCTGAGCTTTCCAGCAGCAATGAATTTGGGAAAACGTCACGCAGCCTCAGGTATATGCTTACCGGCGTGGTGGTATCGGCAAGTAACTTTTTATGAGTGGTTATAATCTTATATTTCTTCATATTCTTTTTAACAGGATAGTAAAACAAAAAAACCCGGCGAATGAGGGTCGCCGGGTTTCCTATTTAGGTTTATAATTGATTAGTTGTTCAGATCAAAAATTTAACCGGCTGCCAAAATTAATTGGTGCCACCAGCTGTTTTTATGATTGATCTTTATCATTACGGTCACAAATTTATAAAGAAAATTGAATTGGCAAATTTTTTCTGTACTTTTTTATGCCCTTGAACCCAAAACAGGCAAATGGCCCGCCATAATTGTGGCGATGATTATCAAAAAGGCTATGATATAGAATATTGCAATAGTGCGGTGCTTGCTTTCCGGAAGGATGATCTTTTTGGCTTTACTGTGGCCGATGGTGATTAAAACAATGGCGATTACCATGCCAACCCAGTGTTCTACAGTGAAATACCGGGTAACCTCGTTTTTCATGGTATCACTGCTAAACTGAACCAGCGGACTTAAAAATGCAAGCACTATACCTATAAGCAGTTGTGTGTGTGCTGATATTAAAGCAAATAAATTGATCTTGCGGTTGGTTTCGGTATAGGCTTTTTGACCCAGCCAGCCCAATAAGGATTGAATTATGGCCACCAATAGCAGTAAAAATACGATATACCTGAAACCGGAATGAAGGTGTTGAATAATGCTGTACATATAGTTCGAATAAAAATTTATTCGAATATACTATTTTAGTATTAAGCAAGCATTAATAAGTAACAAGGGGAATATATTTTCAGTAGGCTGTAAATGTTCAAGATGTAATCAGGAAGCCTCGCTTAAAGGCGGGATTACGTTCCGCTCAGGATTTTTAGCTTTTTTTTCCTTTTTATCGAACATCGACTTCACCTTATCCCATACACCCAGCACGGAGTCTTCAGATATAAAGTGTGAAGCTTTTTGAGAAACCAGTCCAACCAGGGTTTTTACCAGAAATCCCGAATTGCGGAAGATGGTTTTGTTAAGTGTAAAAGGTAAAACAAACCGGGATATTAAGCCAACAATATCCTGGTCAAAAAAACTGGTGGATTTTCCGTCCGCCCCAACCGACCTTGGAAACAAGGTCCCGATGGTTGAAATTGTTGATGAAAAGTTTTTAAACCGAAGGCCGATGGCTACACCTTGTTCCCGTTCTTCATCTTTAAGGCGTAAAATCTCTTTCCTTAAATCGCTTATATTTTTAATAGGTATGTCCATTGGTTATTAGGATTTAAAGATCTTTTGGATAAATGCATTAACGATCGGTTTTTCAATGGCCTGCTTGTTGTATTTAATGAAGAGCGCTATTATTAAATAAACAATGGCCACACAACCAAAGCCTATCCAGTCGGCACCGAACACACTGCCCAGGTAAAAAGCTAGTGTAAAACTGGCAAAGATGAATGCCAGCACCATAGCCACTACGGTAACAACATCAGCAATAAGGCTGGCTGCAATGGAGGTGCCTCCCTCAATAGCCTGGTATTTTGCCAGTTTAATCCGGGTTTCAGCGTAATCTCTAAGTTGATCAATAATGGGTGGATGTGTTTCTTTTTCGGCGTCCATATTTTTTAGTCTGGAGTAGTAAGCCCTAAGCCCGGAGTCAGTATTGTTTATATTGTTACTCCGGGCTTAAGGCTTATCACTTAATTTATGCGTGTTCCAAATCGTCCTGGTATTCTTCTTCAGCGCTGCTGATCTTTGATTTAATATTATCAACTACCTTATCTTTTAAATTAATAAGATTTTCTATTTCGGCTGAAGCTGTTTCCTTTATTGAGTCGCCAAGATTTTTTAATGAATCGGCCAGCTTATCGCGGGTTTCGTTTCCCTTGTCAGGCGCAAATAATATGCCTAGTGCTGCTCCTGCCGCCAGCCCTACAAGCAAAGCGACAAATACTTTTGAGTTATCGTTCATACTACTATAAATTTTTAAGTTGACTAATTGTTTTGATTTTGATGAAATATGTTGTTAAATGTTACCAAAACGGACTTTTCATTGTTGAATTGTCCATATTTACAAATATAGACAGTTAGTTGTCATATTAGGTATTACCCATACTCCACAACTGCAGGTTTTATAATATTCCTTAAATGTTGCTTTTCTACGGCGTTTTCAAACACCGGTGTTTAGCACTTACCCTTCGGGCCCGGTTTTTATCCGTTCAAGCCTGTCGGCAGCCATGCGGTTGGTTTCATAGATCTCCAATAGCAGTAAAAAGTACGACAGTAACAGCGGGCCATATACCAAACCTAAAATGCCAAACAGCGGAACGCCAATAAATACCCCTATTATAGATATGATAGGGTGTGTGTTGCCCACCCTTTTGTTGATCATCATCCTCAGCACATTGTCAATGTTGCCAATTACCAGCAGGCCCACTGCCATTAACATTATCCCTTTTAACTCATGCCCCTGGGCAATAAGTATAATGCCCGCCGGAATGGTTAGCGTTGGCGCGCCAACCACGGGTAAAAAGGATATAAATGTGCCGATAACGCCCCAGAATACGGCGTCGGGCAGCCCGAAGGCGAAAAAACTCATGGCCAGCAATGTTCCCTGTGTTACTGCAATAATTCCCTGGCCCAAAACATTTGAATAAGTAGAGTTACGTAATGCATCGGCAAACTTAATGGCATGTTGTTCGCGGAAAGGCGCATATTTTAAAAGCCCGTTTTCAAATTCACGCACCTGGGTGAACATAAAATACAACAGGAAATACATCACCAGCAGGGTTATGATAATTTGAGCCGCGCTGCCCAGAATTGACGGAAAGAGCTCGGTTGCATAAGACCCTAATTTTTGAAGCGTATTTTCGGCTATATGCGGCTGGTTAAAATGATAGCCTGCGTAATCGTCAATTTTTGAAACCCACTCCTGCAGGTTAAAAGATTCTTTACCAATGCTACCTATCTTGCTCACTACCATGATACTTAATGACATCATGGGGATAACGATCACAATAAGCGATGTTAGAATGATCATCATGGTAACCAGGGTCTTATTCCATCCTTTTTTTTCAACAAGGTGCAGGTAAATTGGGCGGAATATGGTGAAGAGCACAATGGCACCCAGTATAGAGCTGAACAGACTGCTTAATGCATAAATTAAAAAACAGCCCAGTATGATAATACTCGTCAGGATGATGTTGTTGCGCTGCTTGTAATTAAAAATTGACATTAAGGCCTAAATTATAATTATTAAACGCAGGGAAGGAAAAAAGTTTTGGAAGAGCAGAAAAAAACTATCGACGAAAATCAGCCGGCTTCATTGAGCAATTTGTCAATTGTAGCGGAACTCATTGAAATGGAATCAAGGTAGAATAAACAATCGGCAGAGGGCTCAGGAATCTCGTAACGCAGCTGTTCAATAGCCAGCAGAATGTTTGAGAGCTGATTTTTAACATCATGCTTCAACGCCCGTAATTGCTGGTTATTATCATCGGCCGGTTGCACTTGCCCGGCATTTGCCGTTCCATCCATGTTACTTAATATTAATGGCCTTCATTTTATTATACAAAGTTTTACGGTCAATGTTTAATATTTCTGCAGCCCTTGTTTTATTAAAATTAACTTCTCTAAGTACTTTTAATATAGTTTCATATTCCGCTTCAAGGGCCGCATTCTTTAAATCGTGCCTGTTTTCTTTAATGTCATGAACTTCTGCCTGCTGTGGTGTGTAATCATAAACCGGGATCTTAAAGTTCGAAATTTCAAGCGGCAGCGCCTTCATGGTTATCTCATTACCTTCGGTAAGCAGGGTAGCCCGGCGAACAACATTCTTCATCTCGCGGATGTTTCCCTGCCAGCGGTAACTCATAAAGCTGTCAATAACTTCCTGCGAAAACGAAGTTACGTTACGCCCAAGCTCCTGGTTGGCTATCTTTAAAAAATGATGCGCCAGCAGCATAATGTCGTTACCGCGTTCCCGCAGCGGGGGTATAAATATGCTGAACTCGTTAAAACGGTGGTAAAGGTCTTCCCTAAACCTGCCTTTTTGGATCCCTTCCTGCAGGTTTTCATTTGTAGCAATAATAATGCGCACGTCCAGGTTTATCTCTCTCGTGCTGCCTATCCTTTTCACCTTTCTTTCCTGTACGGTTCTTAGTAACGCCGCCTGGATCTCGTACGAAAGATTGCCTACTTCATCTAAAAACAAAGTACCGCCGTTGGCCATTTCAAAATGCCCGATCTTGGTATATAAAGCGCCGGTAAATGACCCTTTTTCGTGGCCAAAAAATTCGCTGGCCGCAAGTTCTTTGGTAAGCGAACCACAGTCCATCGCGATAAATGGCTGGTTATGACGCGGGCTATTCAGGTGAATACTCTTTGCGACAGATTCTTTACCCGTACCGCTTTCGCCCAATATAATCACACTGTAGTTAGTTGGGGCAACCAGCTCTATCTGCCGGGTTAATTCTTTTGACACCTTGCTGGTGCCGGTAACAAAGTCGTTGGCAAAAACCTGTTTTTTAATTTCCCGGCTTGATTTGTCATGGCTGAGCGGTTCTGCCTTATCTTCCACCAACGCATGGTGTGTTTCTATGGCTTTGGTAATGGTATTTAAAATTTCGTCGGGATATAATGGTTTGGTAATGTAATCATACGCCCCCATCTTGATCAGCTCCACCGCCATTTTAATATCAGAGTACCCTGTTATAATAATTACGCCGGTTTTTGGATATTGCGTTTTTATGTTTTTCAGCATTTCTCGCCCATCGGTATCTTCCAGCCTGAAATCACAAAGCACCAGGTTAAAGTCGCCGTTTTTCAGGTATTCCATACCAATACTCCCAGTGGAAGCAGTAGTTACATCAAAGCCGTTACGTGTTAAGAACTTCGATAGTAATAAAGCAACATTAACTTCATCATCAATGATGAGTATTTTCTTCATAAAGGAATTTTCGTTAGCAAAAAGGGACTTTACTGTGAATTAAACGTGATCGTCCGCTAATTTATAAATTTAATCCCATCATACGTTTTTGGAGGACAAAAAGTTATACCTATAAAAAAAGGAAGCCCGAAAGCTTCCTTTTTTATAGGTAAATGTAAGTGCTAAAAGTATTAATGCACTGTCCGTCAGGCATCAGCAATGAAAATAATTTATTTTATTTTCAACTGGTTTTTAAGTTAACGGGCAGCTGCACCGCGGCTTATTATTTGGTATAATTATAAACCAAATGCATAAGCAACACGTAAGCCAAAGAAGTTTACTTTACTGGCATCGATAGTGCTGTTAAACTTAGTTGAGGCTTCGTACCTTACACCTGCATCAATATAGCTTTTGCCACCCAGCGGGAACTGGTAACCAATTTGCGGTGCATAAATAAATGCAGCAGATTTGTCATAGTTGTTGTCGGCTTTGCTTAAAGAAAATGCAGCACCTGCTTCGCCCTGAACATAAAAGTTTGGAACTACAAAGTATTTTAAACCTGCTTTTACCGGTAATAACTGAATGTTAGTAGCGTCAAAAGTTGTTGCACCATTCGGGCTTGCAATGTTATTTTTACCCTGAATGCTGTTGTAACCAGCGTTTAATGTAACAAATAAGTTTTGAGCAACAGGGATATCAGCCTGAACTGAACCACCAATGCTAAAATTGTAATAGGTTGATAAATTGCCTGTAGGGATACCAGCGTCAACGCCTACGCTTAAAATTACTCCGTTTGATGAAGTTGAGGTTTTAGTAGTAGAAGTTGATGTTTGTGCTTTTGCGCCTAATGTGATTCCGGCAAAAGCTAAAATTAAAGCTGAAATTTTAAATGTACTTTTCATGACTATATGTGTTATTTAATTATTGTGTTTTTGTTAACACAGTACAAAGTAACAGCACAATTTAGGATAATGTTTCATCCTATTGTCACGATTATTCAATCGTTTGATTAACAGCAAATTAATTTTTGACCAATAGGGTATAATAGTCAGAACAGTGTCAAAATCGGATTAATTTCCTTTAAAATCAGCTTTTCGTTTGGCTAAAAACGCCGAGACGCCTTCCTTAAAATCAGCAGTTCCGAAACATTTTCCAAATTCTTCAACTTCGGTTTCGAAGCCGTTAACACCATTACGGGTGCCGGCGTTAACCGCTTTTATAGCTGCGGCAAGTGCCAATGGCGCGCGCAAAAGCATTTTATTTAAAATTTCCTCTGCTTTAGTTAGCAATTCTTCCTGGCTCACAACATGGTTAACCAATCCGTATTGATGTGCTTCGGCAGCGGTTATCATATCGGCAGTAAGGATCATTTCAAGTGCCTTCCCCTTACCTACCAGGCTGGTTAACCGCTGGGTGCCGCCATAGCCCGGAATGAGACCCAATGTAACTTCGGGCAGGCCCATTTTAGCATTATCTGAAGCTATGCGGATGTGGCAGGCCATGGCCAGTTCCAGACCTCCGCCTAAAGCAAAACCATTAACTGCGGCTATAACAGGCTTATTGCCATTTTCTATCAAATCAAAAACAGTTGTTTGTCCTTGCTGTGCCAGCATTCGGCCTCCCCCGGCATCAAGTTCAACAAACTCTGCTATATCAGCCCCGGCAACAAAAGCTTTTTGGCCAGCGCCGGTAATAATGATACCGCCCACG
Organism: Mucilaginibacter xinganensis; assembly: GCF_002257585.1. Taxonomy (NCBI): domain Bacteria; kingdom Pseudomonadati; phylum Bacteroidota; class Sphingobacteriia; order Sphingobacteriales; family Sphingobacteriaceae; genus Mucilaginibacter; species Mucilaginibacter xinganensis. The sequence goes on from NZ_CP022743.1 coordinate 602,789, forward strand.
GCGGGGCTGCTAAAGGCATCAGTAATTGCATTATGTAATTCGGCAAGGGTAGCCTTGTTAAGCGCATTCAGTTTGCTTTCGCGACTGATAATAATATACCTTATCCGCTCTTTATCGTCTATCAGTAAATTTTGGAATAACATGTTATCAGCAATTAAAAATTACGGTGCAGGTGCACCCAATCGGTTATATATTTCACAATATCGTGCGTACTTGTGCCCGGCGGAAAAAGCTCGCCTACCCCAATTTGCTTAAGTGCATCCATATCATCCTGCGGAATAATACCGCCACCGGTTACCAGCACATCGTCCATTCCTTTTTGCTTAATCAGGTTCATCACCTTCGGGAAAACAGTCATATGCGCACCCGAAAGTATCGAAATACCAATGGCGTCCACATCCTCTTGCAAAGCGGTGTTTACAACCATTTCGGGCGTTTGGCGCAAGCCGGTGTAAATTACTTCCATACCCGCATCACGCAGGGAAGTAGCTATAATACGTGCGCCGCGATCGTGCCCGTCAAGCCCAACTTTGGCAACTAAAACACGTATGGGGCGGTTAAATGGTTTGCTCATTCAAAGGCGGATTGGTTTGCGGTAAAAGTAAGAAGAAAACGGGAAGAAATTTATAGCGCGTTTTATAGGGCATCATTTGCACAGCTGGGCTCCAGTCCTGTTTTTCGCACCCTGCGCTTCACATTAACGTTAGCCTATCAAATTCCAATTTATTACCTTTGCCAATTCTTAATTACATCATGAGCGAAGAAAGATCATTAAATTTTTTAGAGGAGATAGTTGAAGAGGATTTAGCTGCCGGCAAAAACAATGGCCGCGTGCTTACCCGTTTCCCGCCCGAGCCTAATGGTTACCTGCATATTGGCCACGCCAAATCTATATGCTTAAACTTTGGCCTGGCGCAGCGTTACGGTGGCCAAACTAACCTTCGCTTTGATGATACCAACCCAAGTAAAGAAGAAACCGAATACGTTGACAGCATTAAGGAAGATGTAAAGTGGCTTGGCTTTAACTGGGCCAATGAGTTTTATGCATCAGATTATTTTGATAATCTGTATGAATTTGCTGTTGGGCTGATAAAAAAGGGACTGGCCTATGTTGATGACAGCACTGCCGAAGAGATAGCCTCGCAAAAAGGTACGCCCACCGAGCCTGGTACCCCAAACCAGTACCGCAGCCGCAGCGTGGAAGAAAACCTTCAGTTATTTGCCGAAATGAAGGATGGCAAATATCCCGACGGTGCAAAAGTACTTCGCGCCAAAATTGACCTTGCATCACCTAATATGCTGATGCGCGATCCGCTGATGTACCGTATTAAACATACCCATCACCACCGTACCGGTGATAAATGGTGCATATACCCGATGTATGATTTTGCGCATGGCGAATCTGACGCAATTGAAGAAATAACCCACTCCGTTTGTACGCTTGAATTTGTTTCGCACCGCGAGCTATATAACTGGTTTATTGAAAAGCTGGACATCTTCCCGTCAAAGCAATACGAATTTGCGAGGCTTAACCTTAACTATACCGTAATGAGCAAGCGCAAACTGCTGCAGCTGGTTGAGGAAAAACAGGTTGAGGGCTGGGACGATCCAAGGATGCCTACCATTAGCGGTTTACGCCGCCGTGGTTATACACCGGCATCTATCCGCGAGTTTTGCGAACGGATTGGTGTTGCCAAACGAGAGAATATGATTGATGTGAGCCTGCTGGAGTTCTGCATTCGAGAGGATCTTAATAAAACAGCATGGCGCCGCATGGCGGTGCTTGACCCGATAAAAATGGTGATCACCAATTACCCCGAAGGACAAACCGAAATGCTTTTCAGCGAAAATAATCCCGAAGTTGAAGGTGGTGAAGGCGGCCGCGAACTCCCTTTCAGTAATGAGCTTTGGATTGAGCGTGAGGATTTTATGGAGGAGCCGCCGAAGAAATTTTTCCGCCTGGGCGTTGGCCTTATGGTTAGGCTGAAAAGCGCTTACATTGTAAAGTGCGAAAGCTTTGTTAAAGATGCTGATGGCCATGTAACCGAAATTCATTGTACTTACATACCCGAATCAAAATCGCAGAATGATACCAGCGGCATCCATGTTAAGGGAACCATCCACTGGGTTAGCGTGCCTCATGCTAAAACTGCGGAAGTGCGTTTGTATGATCGTTTGTTTAAGGTTGAAGATCCATCAAATGAGGATGGCGATTTTAAAGACTACATAAACCCTAATAGCCTGCAGGTATTAAATAACGTATATATTGAGCCAGATCTGGCCAATGCTATACCGGGCAAAGGTTACCAGTTTATGCGTAAGGGGTATTTTACCGTCGATAAAAACCCGGCAGCTGATAAATTGGTGTTTAACCGTACCGTTACACTTAAAGATGGCTGGGTTAAAAAATAACAGGCAGCTACTGATCTGCAGCCGGCTGCTCAGGCACCGGCTGCAGATCAATTATTTTAAGGGAAGTTAAAAAAAACGCTTTCCGTTTCTAAACCGTTTTTTGCAATAAACCTATTAACCTTTAATGAAAATAATACCTAAACTAATCCTGCCTGCACTTTTAATTGGTCTGCTATTTAACTCCTGTAAAAAGAACGACTCTGGTTCATCACCAGGAATGGCCATGAAATTTAATTGCAACGGGAAAGCTATAAGTTTTAACTCCTGCTATGCGGAAGCCACCACCGTTGGAAACACCAGTGAAGTGATGATTACGGGTGTCAATATCACCAATTCCAAACACGGAACCACCAGTTTCGAGGTAGCGTTAACACACGATTTCAATACTTTAAAGTCAGGGCAAACCTATCCAATCGGCAGGTCAATTAGCCAGGTTGATGCCGCCACATTGTTTTATTTTACCACCGCAACTAACGTTTTTAACACCCAACCCGGCAATACAGAGGGAACGGTAACTGTTACGGAAGTTACTTCGGCTACAGTTAAGGGGACATTTTCGGGTAAGTTATTTGCCGAAGATGATCTTGAGGGACAGTCGATGGTTTATACCATCACGAATGGTGAGTTTACAGCAAAAAAGTAACCTGCATCTATTAATAGTGTGCAGTTGCCGTTTTTTTCCTCTTTAAGTGCTTATTGCAGGCTGTATTTTGCGTAAACGTTGTACAGCACATTTAAATCCAACTGCGTTAGTTGCGGGCTGACATCTGTTTGGATAAAATGCCGTTTAAAAGCCACTAAGGCAGCATTTATGTCAGATGTATCATAACCGATAAGCCTAAGCGCAATGGTATAGTCAAAATTATCCGGCGGAAGTTCCAGCAGGTCATCGCTCCAGTAGCCGAAACCGTGCGCGGCAAGGGTCTTCCACGGAAAAAGCGGGCCCGGATCGGGCTTTCTTTTTGGCGCAAAATCCTGGTGCCCTATAAAGTTTGCCTGCGGAATGTTATACGTTTTTTTAAGCTGCGCCAGCAGTATCAGCAGGCTGCTGATCTGCGGATCAGTAAAAGGCTCTTTACTGTTGTTGTCAATTTCAATGCCTATAGAGCAGCTGTTCATATCCGTAACGCTGCCCCATTTACCCAGGCCGGCGTGGTTGGCCCGCAGGTAATCATTCACCATGTGGAACACTTTGCCATTTTTGGCAATCACATAATGCGCGCTGGTTTGCGTTTGGGTAACGGTGAATGTTTTCAGGGTTTGCTGTACAGAGTCCTGCGCGGTAAAGTGAATGATCACGTAGTTTGGTTTCCGGATACCGAAGTTAACAGTTCCCACAAACTCCGACGGGATAGCCATCCCCATACTGTCGGTAAGCATGGCGGGCTGCTCCTTTTTTATGGTTTCAGCAAAATCTTTGGTTTTATCTTTATAAACTTTATTGGTAAGTGCGTAAGGGCCTTTTGGCGAGCAGGCAGATATGGCTGCCATACAAATCAGTAATAAATACAGGTAGTAATTTTTCATAAAGAGAAAACAATGTAGCTAATTTAAGCAAATAACCCAATTATTGTTTTACCAGCGTGATGGCTTATTTAGCAGGCATAACGGGTTAATGCAATATCTTCAACCTCTCTTTGGCCGCCACTTCCAATCGAAACCATTTTCGTGATATCACGAAAATGGTCAGATACATTTGAATCAGCATTTTCGCAAGCAATTTTAGCTTTGTTTATTGCATTCACAAAGTTTTCCCAACGGGAGTAACCCAATATTGACTGAAGCTCTCTGGCACTCCAAAATTCAACGCCGCTGTAATTATAACAAGCCTGCTCAAACTGACTAAATAATTCAACTATTACTTCCTTTTTCATTATTGTGATAAAAATGCAATATAACTTAATGTAAATAAGGAATCAAACAAAATACTAAAAAAATTGGTATTTTGCGGGCTCTGTAATATCATCAAACAAAAAAGCCAGGTGCTTGTCAACAGACAACACCTGGCTTTTATAAAGACAAATAATTTTAGTCTATTGCCCCAATATCCAGGCAAAAATCAACGGTGCGACAATGGTAGCATCGCTTTCTACAATAAATTTAGGGGTGTGGATATCCAGCTTGCCCCAGGTTATTTTTTCGTTTGGTACAGCACCTGAATAGGAGCCGTAAGAGGTTGTTGAGTCAGAGATCTGGCAGAAATAGCTCCAGAAAGGGATTTCAGGCATTTCCATATCCTGGTAAAGCATTGGCACCACGCATATCGGGAAATCGCCGGCAATACCGCCGCCAATTTGGAAAAAGCCAATTCCTTTACCTGCTGAGTTTTTAACGTACCAGTCTGCAAGCCAGGCCATATACTCAATGCCGCTCTTCATGGTGGTAGGCTTTATTTCGCCTTTTATAACGTATGATGCAAAGATGTTGCCCATTGTGCTGTCTTCCCATCCGGGTACCACAATCGGCAGGTTGCGCTCTGCAGCAGCAAGCATCCATGAGTTTTTAGGATCTATTTCGTAATACTGTTCCAGTTCGCCACTGTTTAAGATCTTGTACATAAATTCATGCGGAAAAAAGCGCTCGCCATTAGTGTCGGCATCTTTCCAGATCTTGTGGATATGTTTTTGTAAACGGCGGAAGGCCTCCTCCTCGGGGATACAGGTATCGGTAACACGGTTATAATGATTCTCGAGCAGGTCCCATTCATCCTGCGGACTAAGGTCACGGTAATGCGGTACGCGTTTGTAATGCGAATGCGCCACCAGGTTCATAATATCTTCTTCCAGGTTAGCGCCTGTGCATGATATGATGTCGATCTTACCTTCGCGGATCATCTCTGCCAGCGAAATGCCGAGTTCGGCTGTGCTCATGGCCCCTGCAAGGGTTACCATCATTTTACCGCCTTCAAGCAGGTGTGTTTCATAACCTTTTGCGGCATCAACCAGCGCTGCTGCATTAAAGTGCAGGTAATTTCTTTCAATAAACTGGGATATAGGGCCTTTTGTAGTGCTCATATTGCAGGTATATAAATTTTGTGCAAAAGTAGGTATTTTGCCGGATTTAAGGTGTTAAGGATTTTTGAAAGTGGTTTTTTTCTCAGGGTGAGGTTTTTATAAATACAAAATAATAGCTGGGCTGTTTTGGGGGCATAAAAAAAGCGGGCTTAACCAATATCCCCCGCTTTTATAATCAGTTACCAGCTCTGTTAGCTGCAGGGGCAAATGAAGGGGTATTCTTTATTACTGATGATGGGCTTTATTCCAAAAAAATCGTTCAATACTGATTCTGCTGTGCAAAAAGCACCTTCAACCCAGGCCTGGTCATTTGAGTATGCTTCGCCAACTATAAAAATATTGGCGTCGGCACCTTTTATCAGTTGCGATGGTTTGCGGATCTTTTGTTGCACATCGCAAATATCATAGTGTGCCGCATAAGCATGGTAACCCGCATTGAAAGGCGGCAGCGACCAATCCATATAACGTGTTTCCAGCGGTTCGGGCACAGCGCTATAATCAGCATAAGGGCCAAAATGTACCGCTGCCAGTTGCTGGCGCAGCATTTTTACCATCACATCAGGAGCCTTACGCGGGCCAATAAGGGGCTGGTAGTTTTCTGAAAAGGCAGTTTTTTCAACCGAGTCGGTGGAATATTCCAGTTCTTCCCAAAAACTGGTAAACTGCTCGTCATCATAGCTGGCCAGGATGCCGTAAACTGGTTTCGCATTCTGATCCAGCGCATTATTACCGAAATATACCACCTGGCGAATAGGGGTATCGGTAACACTTGGGCCAATAGTATTACGTTCAGACGCATCAAGCAACTGTGCTTTTTGCGCCAGCGAAAGCGATGCACCAATGATTTTTTCAACGGTGCTTACCAAATCTGCCGCCGAAGCGAACGGCGTTTCAATAACTACCGGGTTCTTGCTCTTTTCAATTTCAACCAGGTATTGTTTTGGATAGCCCTCTTTTGCCAGTGCATGCAATACGTCGGTGGTTACCTCATAACTAATGATGGGTGCCGGATAAGGTGGCGGGAACGGGGCATTAGCCATCCACCACGGCGAATCAAAAAACATCCCAACCTTATACGATGGCTGCAACACTGCCGATTCCAGGTACAGCTGCACTTTGCGGTGGTTCAGCACGTCAAGCCCTTTATGGTTTTCATAACGGGTGGCCTGGGCAACAAGGTCCAGCGATCCGCGCGGCATAGCCAGCCATGCGGCAGCGGTTGTTTTTGAAGCCGATTTTTTATTCGGGTCCTCGCGCCGGGCAATGGTATAATGGATAACATTGTCAATTTCTAAAATAGAGTGCAGGCGGGTGTTCGGGTGGTACTCAAAATTAACCCCTTTTTCTTTAGCCAGTTTCACAATGGCATCAAACAAAGCATTAAACATGCTGGAATACCCGTGGGTAAGGGTTTTATACTCTGTGCCTGGCGTAAACTCGTTATTGGCCTGGAACGCAACTGCCGAGTTCCAGTTAATTACGTTGGAGGTATAGCCATTGCCATCGTTGGTGTAGTTATACCCCTCTGATCCCAGTTGATCAAACATGAGGTTCCAGTAACCGATATTTTTTAGCAGGTCGCCTTTCTGAAAAACAGATGATTCAGAAGTTTCGGCCGTAATGCGCCCTTCCTGGTAAAATTTGCACCACTCGGCGCGGGTTTGAGGCCCGGTATCTTTTGTAACGGCAAGCTCTTCAACAATATTAAATCCATTATCAGGCGGCTGGCTGGCACCATCGTTCTTAACATTATACGGTGCCGGGTTGTCCTTGCTGATGTCGTTATAGTACATATTTTTTGTCCGCAAATAATAAAGCGGGTTGGTAGACTCATTAAACGGGATGGAATATTTATCCAGGCCCAGCTGTTTAATTACGGTGGTAACCAGGCGGTGCCCACCGCTCATAGCATCATTTTTACCATCCCATTCCGAGTAGCGCATACCGCCCAGCTCCAGGTATGAATTTGATTTTTCGTCCTGGTAATGCCAGGTACAAACGCGGGCTCCTGCTGCCCGGGTTCCTTTATGCTCTTTTGAGAAATCATACTGGCCCCAGTCGTACAGCTCCAGCGTGTCACCTTCGTGAAGCTGTTTTGATTGGTGTGCTTCGCCGCTGGTTTCACCGTTAAGCAGGCGCCATGCGGTATAAAGGCCTGAGGCCCCGGCACCAAAAATGGAATACGTTTTATTTTTCATGTTGATTTAGGTTTTATGCAGGGTGATTTTATTGATTAATTTGAGTTAGCGAGATAATTAAGCTGAATTAAGGGTTATTCCAATCCGAGCCGCTGCATTTGCCCGGGCAGGTCTTTTTCAGGGATAACCACCTGAACCAGCGTGGGTTTATTGGTTTTTGTTTTTAGTTTTTGAAGTACCGCCTCAAGCTCTTTTACTGTTTTTACGGTGTAGCCTTCGGCACCGAATGCTTTGGCCAGCGCCAGGTAGTCCCATTGCGGCAGGATATCAAAAGCATCAAACTTATGCTGCGGCCCCGGCTCGAACGCGGTAATGTCCACATACACCTGCTCAATGGCATATACGCCGTTGCTCATTACAAATATTACCGCATTAAGGTTGTTGCGGGCAAGGGTGGAGAGCGACTGGCAAACCATCATAAAACCACCGTCGCCGGCTACGGTCCAGGCGCGTTTGCCGCTGCCTAGCTGTGCTCCCGATGCGGCCCCTGTTTCATAGCCGATACACTGCCACGCTGCCGACGAGATAAAGCTGTTTTGCGACAAGCCATAAGCGTTGGTAGCGACATAAAGGGACGAGCTTACGCCGTAGGTCATCACAATATCCTTCAGCATGTGGTTATCGGTTAAAAACTTCATAGCGTGCTGAAAGAACCGGTTGTAAGTAATAACATCCGGCTGGTCATTCCATTGGGGATCAGAATTGGAGAGCCAGGGTTCGGGATAAATGGGTTGGGCGGGGGCCACGGTTTTTAGCGGATAGCCTTTGGTGATTTTAAACAAATGCAGCAATGCTTCCATAAAATCCTTCATGGTAACATTCTCATAAATAAAATAGCCAGCCCTGATCTGTTGTGTGGTGGCCAGCACCATATCGGCATATTTGCTTTCAATAAAAATCAGGTAATCATCGGTAATAATGGTGCCAAGGGTAAGGAAACAATCGGCTGCGATTACCAGTTCGGTAACGCTTTGGATGGAAGCGGCATCGCTATAGGTGCCAACAAATTTATCGCCCTTTTCGTCCAGCACGGTTTTGCCCAGGCTGGTGGTGGTGTAAAGAAAGCCGCTTGCATCAATAAGTTGCTGTAACAAGCCCGACAGGCCATGCCGCAGCACCTCTACCCCGGCAAATATCATTGGGTTTTTTGCCGCAGTAATTTGTGCCCAGGCCTGTGCAACTGCATTTTCAAGCGCCAGCGGATCGCTTTTTATAACCAGCGGCTTTAATGGCGTTTTTGACGGTTTGGGGCAAGGTTCGCCCCAAACCTCTTTGTAACAGGCAATATAAACCGGTTTTTGATGGGTAATAGCGGCAATTAGTAAATTGTCTATTTTTTCGGCGGCACCAACCGATGAGCTGAGCGTTTCGGCGGCAACGGTAACGTGCGCATAAACTTCCTGGTCTGCAGCCAGGTTGCCGGTTGAGTGGTGGTAAAGTACATTGTACATGCTGCCTATATTGCGGGCGTCTGCCCCCGGGCAGGCGCTGATCACCACAACAGGGCTCAGCTCTACATACGCTCCGGCAATTGCATTAAGCGCGCTAAATGTGCTCACACCATACTGAAGGGATACGGCGGCGAGGCCGCGGGTGCGTCCGTAAGCATCGGCGGCGTAAGCCGCATCCAGCTCATTAATAGCTCCAATGGTTGTTATCCCATCGAAATATTCAAGGGCTTGGGTAAAATGTTTAACATAGTCGCCGGGAATCTGGAATACTTCCGTAACATTTAACTGTTTAAGGCGGGTTAAAAGATAATCGGCAACGGTAAATGGCTGCGATTGTTTTTTATTGGAAACTTTGGCGTTGACAGGGCTTTCATGAAACCGCAGGTTTTGATTGGCCATTATGATAAGGGTTATAGGTTAGTAGTAAAATCACCATAAAGCTATAACATTCTTTTCATTTTTAAAAGCAAAATTTCAACCGCTGTTTAAATCAGTAATTAATATATTCCTCTTTAAAGGTGCCATCATCGTAAAAGTCAATCAAACCATAGCCGGGCGCGGTTTCGCGTTTATTACCTTCCCACCAGGCCCCGCTTACTGCGCCGTTGCAGATATAGGTTACGTTGTTGTAAACCACCTTATCGCGCAGGTGAATGTGGCCGCTAAGGCAGAGCTTTACGTTGGAGTGTCTGTAAAATAAACTGATGATCCTGTTGGTATCGGTATGCATATCGCCACCAAGGATTTCCCATTTGTTACTGCCCGCTTCAATATCATCAACCATTAGCGTAGCCGAAAGAACAGGGATGTGTGACAGCACGCAAACCGGCATTGTTTGGGGTGTTGCGCTCAGTTCCTGCTCCAGCCAGTTAAACTGTTCGTCGCCGAGCTTACCTATGTACCATGTGTTATCAAGGTCAAGGTGCACACTGTCCAGCATAATAAACTTCCATCCATTCGCGGTAAAGCTGTAATAGCGTGAGGCAAGCTGCAGCTGGTCCATCGCATATTTTTTGCCATAGATGGCCTGTCCTTTATCGTCTTCGTTCCACCAGATATCATGGTTCCCCAGTACATAGTGCATTGGCAGGCTGCACTCCGATTTAAGCGTTGAGTGCCATAACCGCCATTGGGTATTTATGGTATCCAGGTTCTCTTTGTTCATGTCGAACACCACATCGCCGCCATTTAATATAAAATCAACACCCTTTTGTTTTTGTACATGGTGCAGGCATTTTGCAAACCGGGCGGGCGCACTCCACTTATCCTTTAAGTGAATATCGGTAAGATGAGCAACGCGCAAAACCGGCTTACGGTCGGCGGGGCTGCTTTTAAACGGCAGGGCGGGGATCAGTAACAGGCCGCCAAGATTTTTTAGGAGTAATCGTCTTTGCATAACAGGTGCGCTTGTAGGAATGCAAAATTAGCCATACAAAGTAAAATCAGCGTGAGATTAAGATGAATTAATGAAAAGCGTGGCAAACAAAGGCGTATTTTTTGAAATTTAACAAATCCATAATCCCAAATCCGGTGGCTTTATTTAAAACTTGCTGTATATTTACAGCTACCAGATGACACGATGAACCCAACCCTTATCTCCCGAAAGTCATTAGCCGATGAGGTGGCGCGCCAGTTACAGGAACGCATCCTTACGGGCCACTATCAATTAAATCAGAAATTGCCCGTTGAATCAGAATTGATGAAAGCCTTCGGTGTAGGCCGTTCAAGCATCAGGGAAGCCATAAAGATCCTGGCGAATTCCGGCTTTGTAAGGGTACAGCAGGGGATAGGCACTTTTGTTGAAGATAGTTCAGGCATCAATGAGCCGCTGGGCCAGCGGCTTAAAAGGGCGTCTTCCAAACACATTGACGAAGTACGCGAGATCCTGGAGATGAAAATGGCTGAAAAGGCTGCCATGAACCGAACCGGTAATGATATTTCAAAACTGGAGCATTTTTTAAAAAAGCGTACGAAAGCAGCAAATGATAATTTAATTGAGGACTGTGTAGATGCGCATGTGAGTTTTTATGTTGCCCTTGCCGAGGCCTCCAAAAATGAGATCCTTGCCGACCTCTACAAACAATTTGCGACACAACTAAAAACCGACCTGTTGAAAACGCATCACGACACTTCGTTTTTTAAGGATGGGCCGGATAATCACCATAAATTATTGGATAGCATATTGCGCGAAGATCCCAAAATGGCCTGGTACTGGAGCGCCAAAATTACAGGTCAGATCACTAAATAAAAGCAGTATTATATTCGGGAGGCGCTAACTAATATCGCCGTTCTTCCGCATCCAGGCTATCACCGCTTTGATCTCGCCGTAGGAATATTCATCTCCCAAAACCTCTTTTATGGGTGCCAGCTTTCCGGCGCCATAACTTTCAACAACGTCTTTAATGGCGGGCATCTTTTGGGTGCTCACCAATTCAGTAACGTCCATTTCGCCTTTGTAAATATAAAAGCTTAAATGCCCTTCAATGGTGGTTGGAGCAAGCCCGCGCAAGGCTGCAATCTCGCTAATGGGCTTACCTGCCTTGTATAAGGTAAAGCTTTCCCTGGCGGTGTCTGATGACCGGGTTCCGGTTGTTTTAGCACCCGTTTTAGTTTTGCGCCCGCGGTTGGTTGCCTTGCTTTTTATTTTTGACGAGAGTCCATTTTTTTCGCAATAACTTTTTACCGGCAGCAGGAACTCGCGGCCATAGCGGGCTAGTTTAATATCGCCAAAGCCCGAGATCAGCCTCAGCTCATCCAAACTCTGGGGTAAGTAGGTAGCCATTTCCTGCAGGCTGGCGTCTGAAAGGATCACATACGGCGGCACGTTTTCATGCAGTGCAATATCGCGCCTGATGGCTTTCAGCTCAGTTATCAGTACGGCTTCAAAAGGCAGTGCTTCGGTTGCAGGATGCTGCTCTTCAACGGTTTCAGTTGCTACCAGTTCCACTTTTTCCAGGCCCTTCAGCACGGCTTCGCTTTTTTGGGTGAGCTTTAAAACCGGGTACATATCATCGGTGACCTGCAAATAGCCCATCGCCGTTAGCTCACGCAGGTAGCGTTGCCAATCGGGTTTGCTGATATCGGCGCCAATTCCATAGGTTTTTAGCTGTTTATGCTCTTCGCGGATGTTCTGATTTTTTGACCCCCTTAAAAAATCAACTACATAAGCCGCTCCAAAGCGTTCTTTTAGCCGCACCACTGCCGAAAGTGCTTTTTGGGCAATCAGGGTCGCGTCAAACCGGATAAATTCAGTCAAACAAAAATCGCATGACCCGCAGTTGGGCGGAAAATCTTCGTCAAAATATTTCAGTAAAAATTGCCGGCGGCAGGCATGCAACTGGCAATAGGTCACCATATCATCCAGCTTTTTCAACATAATGCGGCTTTGGTCGGGGTTATCTTCCACCATGGCAAACTGCTTCAGCTTAACAGCATCGCCCGGCGAAAAAAGCAGCAGTGCATCTGAGGGTAAGCCATCCCTGCCGGCGCGGCCAGTTTCCTGATAATAGCCCTCAATGTTTTTGGGCAGGTCCATGTGCACTACATAGCGCACATTTGATTTGTTAATACCCATGCCAAAGGCAATGGTAGCCACAATAATCCGCACGTCATCGCGCAAAAAAGCTTCCTGGGTGCGGGCCTTAACTTCATTTGGTAAACCTGCATGATAAGCATCTGCTAAAAAGCCCTCCTCTTTTAAGTCGGCGGCCAGGCTTTCGGTTGATTTACGCGACAAACAATAAATAATGCCTGATTCGTCGCGGCGGTCATTCAAAAAAGCAAGCAGCTGATTAAAGCTGTTTCTTTTAGGGGTAACCCTATACGTTATATTCTCGCGGTTAAACGACGAGATGAATACTTCGGGGTTTTTAAGATTTAATTTTTCGAGAATATCCTTTTTGGTAAGCTTATCGGCTGTAGCGGTAAGCGCAATAACCGGCACCTTCGGGAATTCGGTTTTTAAACCGGCCAGCATCAGGTATTCCGGCCTGAAATCATGCCCCCAATGCGAGATGCAATGTGCCTCGTCAATAGCGATCAATGCAACAGGCAGGGTCTTCAAAAAATCCATCAGCTTGCTCTCTTTACCGAACAAACGCTCGGGGGCAAGGTACAGCAGCTTTAGCTGGTTGTTTTTAAGGCGGGTGCTGATGTCTATTTGCTCCTGTGTGGATTGGCTTGAATTAATAAACGCTGCCGGAATGCCGTTAACATTAAGCGCATCAACCTGGTCTTTCATCAGCGCAATAAGCGGCGAAATCACAATGGTGAGGCCGTTAAGCAGCACGGCGGGCAACTGGTAACATAAGGATTTGCCGCCGCCGGTGGGCATCAGCGTAAGTACATCCTTTTTATCTAAAATATGTTGTATGATCTCCTCCTGCCGGTGCCTGAAGGCACTGTATCCAAAATATTTTTGCAGTGCCTGTATGGGGGTCATTGTGCTGTTTAGATTTTAAATATGCGGATGTGTATGGTTGCAAATATGCTAATTTTTTTGGCATTAAAAAACGCGGCGGGCACTAAAAAGCTGAAATTAATTGCCGTTGCTTTTAAGTTAGCAGCGAAGTTATTCCCTGCAAAGCTGCAATTTCCCATTATTCAGTTTTTAATTTTATATTAGCCTGTACTTAATCTTCATCCATGATAAAAAAGCTACTTCTGCCGTTAATATTACTTGGCATTTGCTGTTCAGCCTTTTCGCAGGCAATCCAATCTCCCGAAAAATTTTTAGGTTACAAGCCGGGCGAGCAGTTTACCCCGCATTATAAAATTGTTGAATACTTTAAATATATAGCCGGGGCATCAAAAAATACAAAGCTGGTGCAGTACGGCTCGACTAACGAGGGCAGGCCGCTTTTGGCCATGTTTATCGCGTCTGACGAGAACATCGGCCGGCTGGAAGAGATCCGCCAAAATAACTTAAAACTTGCAGGCCTTGACAAAGGGGCATCAGCCGCAGCCAGCCAGCCGGTAATATGCTGGCTGAGTTACAATGTGCATGGCAACGAGCCAGCCTCTTCCGAAGCGGCCATGTGGACATTGTACGACATGGTAGACCCGGCAAACACGCGCACGCAGCCCTGGCTAAAAAATACAGTAGTGGTTATTGACCCCTGCTTAAACCCCGACGGGCGCGACCGCTATGTGAACTTTTACAATTCGGTTAAAGGCGAAAAGCCCGACGCCAACCCCTTTTCGCGCGAACATGCCGAGCCATGGCCGGGCGGCAGGATCAACCACTATTACTTCGACTTAAACCGCGACTGGGCGTGGCAAACGCAAAAAGAAACGCAGGCCCGGGTAGCTTTATTTAACCAATGGTTGCCCGAAGTGCATGTTGATTACCATGAGCAAGGCTATAATTCACCCTATTACTTTGCCCCTGCGGCAGAACCTTTCCACAAGGTGATTACCCCATGGCAGCGCGAAATGCAAATTACCATTGGTAAAAACAATGCCAAATATTTTGATCAAAACGGTTGGCTGTATTTTACCAAGCAGGAGTTTGACCTGCTTTACCCCTCATACGGCGATACTTACCCTATTTATAACGGCTCTATCGGCATGACGTACGAGCAGGGCGGCATTAGTGCCGGCTTGGCGGTGCTTACCCGCAGCGGCGATACCCTTACCCTGGTTCAGCGTGTTGCCCACCACCACTCTACCAGCTTAAGCACGGTTGAAACAGCTTCGGCTTATTCACAAAAACTACTGGATGAGTTTAAAAAGTTTTATGATAACAGCCGTGCCAACCCTCCGGGCGAGTACAAAACGTATATTATTGAAAATGATAACATTGATAAAGTAAATGCATTGGCCAAACTGCTGGACAGAAATGGCATTAAATACGGGTTCGGGTTAAAAAGCAATGTAACGGGGTATAACTATACCAGCAATAAAACAGAGCAATATACCATTAACCCTAATGACATGGTAATAAATGCTTACCAGTCAAAATCAGTGTTGCTGAATGTGTTGCTGGAGCCCAAAACCTTTGTGGCCGATTCAAACACGTATGATATTACCGCATGGTCGTTACCTTACGTTTACGGATTAAAAGCGCTGGCCGTAAAAGAATCGTTAAAACCGGCCACCGCAACCTTTAGTACGGCAAAACCACAGGTGCTGGTTAACACACATGCTTATGCTTATGTATCAAACTGGCAATCTGTTAACGATGTGAAGTTTTTAGCTGCGTTGCTGAAAAGCGGCATCAAGGTGCGCTACTCAGAAAAGCCTTTCCAGGCAGGCGGCAAACAATTTGCAGCAGGATCCTTGCTGATTACCAGGGCGGGGAACGACCGGGATGATTTTGACGGGACAGTTTCGCGGATAGCTACTGAACTGAACCAGGACCTTACGCCCCTTGCATCGGGCTTTGTTGAAAAAGGGTACGACCTTGGGTCAGATCATATCAGGTATATCCGCCAGCCGCGCGTAATGCTTGCCGCCGGCGATGATGTAAATGCAGAGGCCATGGGCGAAGTGCGCTACTTTTTTGAGCAGCAGATAGGTTATCCCATTACGCTGGTGCGCTACCGGGATTTAAGCCGGGCAAGGCTTGCCGACTTTGATGTTGCCATATTTACTGACGGGGATTATGATGGATTTCCGTCTGATAAACTGACCAGCTGGATCCAGGATGGCGGTAAGCTGATCGCTATCCAGAATGCGGTAGCGCAACTGGTTGATAAAAAAGGCTTTTTGTTAAAGAAAAAGGAAGAGAAGAAGGATGATAAGGCCGATACCAAAAATAAAGAATTACCGATATTGTTATACGACAGCCGCGACAGGGATGCGCTGCGATCAAGTGTGCCGGGTGCCATTTATAAAATCAACCTCGATAACACACATCCGCTTGGGTTTGGCCTCTCCACCAGCTACTATGCGATAAAACTGAGCGACGATATTTATGATTTTTTGGGTGATGATGGCTGGAATGTTGGCACCGTTAAAAAAGACGGGCTGGTGTCGGGCTTTGTTGGGCAAAAAAGTAAAGAAAAGATTAAGGACGGCCTGCTGCTGGGTGTACAGTCAATGGGCCGGGGTTCGGTAATATACATGGTTGATGACCCTATCTTCCGCACGTTTTGGGAGAACGGAAAGCTGTTATTCAGCAACGCTGTGTTTATGGTAGGGCAATAAAGGAAGTTTGTAGTTAGCAGTTGGCAGTGGTTTTCGGACTACCTAATTACTGCCAACTGACAACTCAACTTTTGCCGCTAATATTTAATGATGAGTATCTGTCTTAGTTTTTCGAGGGCAATGCTCATTTGGCGTTCAACAGTTTTTGGGGAGATGCTGAGCTTGTCGGCAATTTCCCTGTATTTCATATCGCTGAAACGGCTCAGTATAAAAATTTCACGGCATTTTTCAGGCAGGCTGTTTATGGCGTCGTTTATCTGGCCGGCAAGTTCCTTTTCTTCGTAGTTGGTTTCAACCGTGCGGTAAAACTCATCCAAAAGGTTATTCTTCTCCAGGTAATTAACATACAGGTTTTCAATTTTGCGGCGCTTCAGGTAGTTAAGGCTGCGGTTTTGTACCATTTTAAAAAGATAAGAACTTACCGATGTTGAAAAGGCTACTTCGTGGCCTTTTTCCCATAAGTGAGCAAATACGCCGGCGGTAATTTCTTCAGCAGCCTGCCGGTCATTTACAAAGCGGTTGGCAAAAAGGGTAAGTCTTTCATAATAAAGTTTAAATAAAACTTCAAATGCTTTTGCATCCCCCTGGTTAAGCCTTGTAATTACTATGTTGCTGTCCGGCATTTTTGTTAGTTTTCAATCAAATAGCAATACTTTTGAAAATTTTTTAACAAGTTAGGTAAAAAAGGCATAAAGTTTCAAATATTATATGGAATTGACGGTAATTTAATATCGCATTGTGTAATTTTTAAGATGCATAGCAATTGTGCGCATGAAAATGAATGGGGGGAGTAACAAGACAGGTTGATTTTTATCTCCAAAAAATATTTTCTCTTTCCTTTTGGGGGTAAAGGCTTTTCAAATTGTCTTGCTGATAATTGGAATAATGGACAACGAAGAAATAAAACCTTTACTAGTAAAATATATTACCGGCGAAGCTGACCCGGCGGATATTGTACAGGTTAAGGAATGGATAAATGCACACCCGGAGAACGAACAGTATTTTGCCCAGCTTTATGAAACCTGGCATAATATGCTTTACGTGCAGCCACAGGTTAATAAGGATAATGCTTTTCAACAATTTTTGCCGGCCCCGGCAAAAAGATACGTGCAGCTTGTTAAATGGGGCAAGGTTGCCGCTGTTGCAGCTTTATTTGTTGCGCTATCTGCCGCGCTGTTTAACCGGTACACCAGCAATACCGGCAAAATAAAACAAATAGCGGTTAGCAAAGGTGCCGTAAAAAAAGTTGTTTTAAGCGACGGGACGCTGGTTTGGCTGAATGCGGGCAGCAAGCTTAATTATAACGCCGATTTTGGCAAAATGACCCGTACGGTTTTCCTGGAGGGCGAAGCATTTTTTGATATTGCACCCGGCAAAAAAACTATCCCCTTTATAGTGAATACCCAAAATTACACTATAAGGGATATCGGCACAAAGTTTAACCTGAAAGCTTATCCTAATGACCCGTTTTTTGAAACTACTGTAGTAAAAGGCGAGGTGGCTGTTGAAGGAAACATAAATGGGAACGCCCGCGAAAATAACAGGATATATGTTAAACCACGCCAGGTGCTGCGCATTTATTACCGGCCCGAAACTGACAATTATAAACCCGACGTACAAAATTCAAAAATTTATAATGAGATCCAGGTTTTACAGGTTGATTCGGCGAAGCTGAGCCTGTATGATGGCTGGAAAGAAAACCTGCTGGTTTTTGATGGCAACACGCTGGAAGAAATTTCGAAAATATTGGAGCGCCGCTACGATGTGAGGATCCGGCTGGATGATGAGAGTCTGAAAAGCATCCGCTACTCAGGCAGCTTTAAAAACGTGGCTGGCATAAACAAGGTGCTTGATATTATTAAGGCCAATACCGCAATTGATTATTCAATAAACGGCAATACTGTAAACATAACTAAAAACTAAAAATAACTGATCAGCTAACTAAAAAACCAAAGTGATATATGATTAAACAATAACGCTCTTCTGAAATAAAAAACCCGGTATGCGCTAACATACCGGGTATAATACCAATTAATAGCTAATACCCTAGGCTTGGGGAAGCATAGTATTAACTAATTAACTAAACAAATTTATGATAAATTTTTACAGGAAGTCTGCAACGGCCACTCCTATGTGGCAAAAAACGATCAAAATTATGAAGCTTGTAACTGTTCTGCTCTTAACGGGTATAATGCAAATACATGCTGCCGCTTATTCGCAAAATGTTTACAACTTTAATGTAAATAACATATCTGTTAAACAGATGTTTAAGCAGATAGAAAAGAGTAGCAAGTACACGGTTTTTTACCGGCTTGACCAGGTTAATCTTGATCAGAAAATCAATGTGGAGGTACAGGACGCGCCAATTGAGTCCGTAATGAAACAAGTGCTCCAAAAACAGCCGCTTACTTTTCAGGTGGTTGATGACATCATTATTATTAAACCGGCTGATGGTAAGGCCATTGTTGCCGCCACCGTAACCGGGACAGTTACCGATGCAACCGGTGGCCCGCTGCCGGGGGTAAATGTTAGGTTAAGAGGCAGTTCATTGGGTACCATAACCGGTATTGATGGTAAATATAGCCTTACCCTGCCCGAAGCAAGCGGGGTGCTTGAATTTTCTTTTTTGGGCTTTACTACCCAGGAGGTGCAAATTAACGGGCAAACTACTATCAATGTAAAAATGACAGAAGAGGCGAAGGCGCTGAGCGAGGTTGTTGTTGTAGGCTATACTACACAAAAGAAAAAGGACCTTACCGGTGCGGTATCTGTTGTTAATGTTAAGGATCTTAACAAAACGGCGTCGTCATCTGTAAACAGCCAGCTGCAGGGGCAGGCATCAGGGGTTACGGTTACCGGATCGGGCCAGCCCGGCGAAGAGCCGCAGGTACACATTCGCGGGTTTAACACTTTTGGCGACAACACACCATTATATATTGTAGATGGGGTGGAAACATTTGATGTGAGCACCTTAAACCCCAATGATGTTGAGTCGTTCCAGGTTTTAAAGGATGCCAGCTCGGCATCCATATACGGGGCCAGGGCTGCCAATGGTGTTGTTATTATTACCACCAAAAAAGGCAAGGGCAAAGTAAGCATCCAGTACGATGCCTATTACGGCACTCAAATACCGAAAGGCGGGAATGTATGGCATACCCTTAGCCCGCAGGAAATGGCAAACCTTAAAAAGATAGCACAAACCAATTCAGGGATCACCAACTTTCAGGACGATCAGTACAACCCGGATGGAACAGGATCAACCTATACACTGCCTGATTATATAACACCGGCCGGGGCAAAAGATGGCGACCCGGCTGTTGATCCCTCGTTATATTACGTAAACCCAAACTATACATCGCCTGATGATTTTAACAACTTTTACCGGATAACCAGGGCCAATAAAACCGGTACAGACTGGTATCACGAATTGTTTAAAAATGCGCCTATCACCAGCCATAACTTAACATTAAGCGGCAGCACTGACCAAGCCAGCTACTTGTTTTCGCTTAATTATTTTAACCAGCGCGGAACCCTGATAGACACTTACCAGAAAAGATACACGCTGCGCTCAAACACCAGTTTTAACGTAACCAAGCATATAAGGGTGGGCGAAAACCTGGCGTATTCAATAACTCAAAATCCGAAAGTGTCAAAAAATAATCCTGACGGGGTTATTGCTATGGCTATAAGGGAGCAACCGATTATACCGGTTTATGATATTAAGGGAAACTATGCAGGCAGCTACGGCTCGGGTTTGGGTGATGCCAACAACCCGGTAGCTATTCAGCAGCGCTCGGCTGTAAATGGGTCTGTAGATTATCGTTTGCTGGGAAATATGTTTGCCGAGGCGGATATTATTAAAGGGCTTACCCTGCGCACCAGCTTTGGCGGTACCCTGGGTAATGGTAACGATCATTACTTTAACTATCCCACCTATGAAAACGTTGAAAACTCGCAGATAAACAGCTACGGCGAAGATTCATACAGTAACTACAGCTTTAACTGGACCAATACGTTAACCTTTCAGAAAAATTTCGGGAAGCACAATCTGAAGATTGTTGCAGGTACAGAATCGGTACAGGACAACGGCAACGGATTGGGCGGCAGCAGGCAGGGTTATTACACTTTTGACCCCAACTATGTAAACCTTTCAACCGGGTCAACCGCAAAAGATAACTACAGCTACCGGGGTGCGGCGCACACACTGTTTTCGGAATTTGCCCGCGCTGATTATGCCTTTGACGATAAATACCTGTTTAACGCAACTATCCGCCGCGATGGCGACTCTAATTTTTCAGAGGCCCACAAATACGGGTATTTTCCGGCAGTAAGCGCAGGCTGGCGCATCTCGCAGGAGAACTTTATGAAAGATATAAAGTGGCTTACTGATTTAAAGCTGAGGGGCGGCTGGGGCATTATGGGTAACTCAAGGAACCTGAGCGCATCCAATGCTTACACTACTTTTAGTACCGATGTTGGCCAGTCGTACTACCCGTTAAACGGCGGGCACGAACTGGTACCCGGTTTTTATCAGGCGCAAATTGCTAACCCTGATGCCGTATGGGAAAAAGATGTTAACAGTAATGTGGGTATAGACGCCACCTTGTTTGACGGCAAAATATCTATTACTGCCGATTATTACCGTAAAGATATTAACGACCTGCTGTTTAACGCTCCGCAACTGGGCACCGCCGGCAACGGATCTGTACCGGCTGCAAACGTTGGTAAAATGAAAACCGATGGGCTGGATATGTCAATAGCAGGAAACTTTAAGGCGAATAAAGATTTGAGCTTTAATTCAACCTTTACGCTAACTACCTATAGCAATAAGATTTTAAGAGTTTCAGACGGGGCCACCTATTTTGACGGCGACATAGGCAGGCGGTTTGATACTAATATAAACCGAAACCAGGTTGGCCACTCGTTAGGTGAGTTTTACGGTTACCAGGTTGAGGGTTTCTGGAACACTCAAAGTGAAATTGACGCAGCGGATGCAGGGGCAAAAAAAGTAACCGGCGATGCTAACGCGGTGTATCAAACAGATACCAAGGTGGGCCGCTTCCGCTTTAAAGATGTGAACGGCGATGGGATGATTACCGATGCCGACCGCACATTTATAGGTAACCCGAACCCTAAGGTTACCATGGGCCTAAACCTGGGCACCACTTATAAAAACTTTGACGTAAGTGTGTTCCTGTATGCATCATTAGGAAATAAAGTATGGAACAACGTTAAGTACTGGACAGATTTTTACTCGTCGTTTGAAACCGCGAAAAGCCATACTGCACTATATGATTCATGGACCCCAACCCACATGAACGCAAAGGCCCCGATCCAGGAGCTTGATGCATCGTTCAGCAGTGGTTCTGAGCCAAGTTCCTACTTCGTTGAAAATGGTTCATACCTGCGTTTACGCAACGCGCAGATAGGTTACACTTTTGCGTTGCCGGGTCTGAAAAAAGCAGGGATTCAAAAATTGAGGGCTTATGTATCAGCCACTAACCTGTTCACCATAACCGGGTACAGCGGTATTGATCCTGAACTTAGCGGCGGTGCCACCAACTTTGGCATTGACGAGGGTACCTACGCCAGCCCAAAGACATTATTATTCGGAATAAATGTTTCATTATAACAACCCTATAAAACTGATTACAATGAAAGCAAAAAAATATTTTACCCTAACGCTGCTATGCGTATTATCGCTGGCGGCATGTAAAAAATCATATCTTGAAAAGCCGATAACCGGTGCACTGGAACCCCAGTTTCTGGAAACAGTTGACGGTGCCAATGAATTGCTTGTAGGTGCGTATGCTGCATTAGACGGGCAACAGGGCGGCGACGCATCTTTTGGCGGCGGCGGCTCGTGGGAAGCATCGCCCGATAACTGGATCTATGGCGGCGTAGCGGGCGGGGATGCCAATAAAGGCAGTGTTGCCGGCGACCAAACCCCTATTGAAGGGATCATGAAATATATTTCAGATGCCAGCAATGGATTTTTTGACAGCAAATGGCGGGCCGATTATGAAGGCATTTCGCGTACCAATAATACCCTGAAGGACATAGCGAAAATACCTGACCTTGCTGACGATGTGAAGAAAAATCTTACCGGCCAGGCCAAATTTTTGCGGGCGCACTATTATTTTGATCTTAAAAAGATGTTTAATAACGTGCCTTATCTTGATGAAACCACCACCAATGTTAATTTGCCCAATAACACCGATATATGGCCAAAAATTGAAGCCGATTTTCAGTATGCCTATGCAAACCTGCCCAACACCCAAACAGCGGCAGGCCGCGCCAATAAATGGGCCGCAGGGGCGTACCTTGCTAAAACCTATTTGTACGAACACAAATATGCCGAGGCCAAAGCTGTTTTTGATGCGGTGATAGCCCAGGGTGTAACCGCAAACGGTAAGAAATATGCGCTGAACCTTCACTTTCACGATAACTTCAATACCTCAACCAATAACAGCGCCGAATCAGTATTTGCCGTGCAGGCCGCAGCAAATTCAGATCCGGCAGGCCCCTCAAATGCCAATGACGGCGATATGCTGAATTTTCCCTACGGCAACAGCAGCCCGTTTAGTTGCTGTGGTTTTTACCAGCCGTCAATTGACCTGGCCAACCATTTTCGCACCAATCCGGCTACAGGTTTACCTTACCTTGATGACTATAACAGCCATGCGTTAAAAACGGATATGAATTTATCGTCGGCAGCTGATTTTACCCCCGATGCAGGAACCATTGACCCAAGGCTTGACTGGACCGCCGGCCGCCGTGGCATTCCTTACCTTGACTGGGGGTTACACCCCGGCAGCGACTGGATAAGAGATCAATCATACGCAGGCCCTTACTCGCCCATAAAAAATGTTTACGGGCAGGCGGAGCAGAGTGTTAACGGCGATAATTCAAGCTGGGCACCTGGTTCGGGTATTAATGTTAACATTATCCGCTTTGCTGATGTGCTGCTGATGGCAGCAGAAGCTGAAGTACAGGCGGGTACGCTTGACAAAGCCGAGCAATATGTAAACATGGTGCGCAACAGGGCTGCTAACCCTGTTGGATGGGTACATAAATATACCGACGACGGCGACCCAACCGGGGGATTTAGCGAAGAGCCCGCCGCAAACTACAAAGTAAGTCCTTATCCTGCCGGAAACTTTGCCGGGGGCGGTAAAGATTATGCGTTGAAAGCCATTTATTTTGAACGTAAAATTGAACTTGCCATGGAAGGTCACCGGTTTTTTGACTTGGTACGCTGGGGAATTGCCGATACCGAACTAAATGCTTATATCACTTTTCAGGGCACACAAACCAATGATGTTAGAGGCGGTAAGTTTTTAAAGGGTAAAAACGAATATTTCCCGATTCCGCAACGCGAGATTGATTTAAGTGCAACCAGCGGTACTGCTGTACTTAAACAAAATCCGGGATATCATTAATAAAAACGCCTGTAATCCGGGGAGCCTGATTTGCGCGCAGGTAAGGTTACCCTGGATTACGGGTTTGTTTTTAAGTTAGTTTGAACCGATCCAAAAAACCTTTTTATTATATTTTATGACCCATCTACCGTCACGGTTTTTATCGCTTGATGTGTTTCGTGGTATGACCTTGTGTTTCATGATCATAGTAAACAATCCCGGCGGCAGCGTTTCTTTTTCGCCCCTTGAGCATGCCGTATGGCACGGCTTTACCCCTACCGATTTAGTGTTTCCGTCGTTTTTATTTGCGGTTGGCAACGCCATGAGCTTTTCAATGAAACGCTATGCTGAGTTGGGCAACGCTGCCGTTTTAAGCAAAATATTTAAACGCACTGTCCTTATTTTTTTAATAGGCTACTTAATGTACTGGTTCCCGTTCTTTGTTAACAAAGGGGGGCATTTTTCATTGTCGCCAATTGCTGATACCCGGATTATGGGGGTTTTACAGCGCATAGCCCTGTGTTATTGCTTTGCCTCGCTTATGATCCATTTTCTGTCAAAGCAAACCGTATTTATTTTATCAGGACTATTTTTAACAGGTTATTGGCTCATTCTGCTGGTGTACGGCGATCCTGCCGATCCGCTCAGTATAACAGGGAATGTGGGCCTGTTTTTAGATAAATTTGTACTTGGGGAAAGCCACATGTACCACGGCGAACACATCGCTTTTGACCCGGAAGGGATTTTGAGCACCCTGCCTGCAATAGTAAATGTAGTGGTGGGTTATTACGCGGGCAAGTATATTCAACAAAAAGGTAAAGGGTACGAGGCTATTAGTAAACTGCTGCTTACCGGCTGCCTTTTCATCTTCCTGGCCCTTTGCTGGAACATGGTATTCCCCATCAATAAAAAACTATGGACAAGTTCCTTTGTGCTGATAACCACCGGGCTTGATCTGGTGATCCTGTCGTTCCTGGTATATTCCCTGGAAATCAACCACTGGAACAAATGGAACTGGACCCGTTTTTTCACAATCTTCGGTAAAAACCCTTTGCCCATATATGTACTTTCAGAAATATTGGGCTTCTTTTTGGGGTTTATCATCATCAGGCCTGGTTTGGATATTGCGGCCTGGTCAAATACGGCCGTTTACCAGGTAATAGCTCCCGGGGCCGTTGGCTCGCTTTTATTTGCACTAACCTATATGTTTATTTGCTGGCTGGCGGCCTGGGTGCTTGATAAGCGGAAGATTTATATTAGGGTTTAGTGGTGAGGGGTGAATAGTGAGCGGTGAATAGTGAGCGGTGAATAGTGAGGGGTTAGTAGTGCATGAGAGTGGTGGGCAGTTTAACTATGCGCGTTATCAACCCGCTCACCACTCACTATTCACCCCTCACTATCTAGTTCCGTGCATTTAGATAGCCCGCTAACAAACTAAGTGGGCTGTTTCATTTAACGCATTTGACAGGGGATGTATATGCTGTAGTCTGACTAATATTGAGTAGATTGCACTACCTTTGAACTATATCACATATTTTATTGTTTACGATGTATTCATTTGTTAGTTTATTTTCAGGTTGCGGTGGATTTGATAAAGGTTTTATTGACCAAGGATTCAAATGTCTAGGAGCTTACGATATTGATCCAATAGCAGTTGAGGTGTACAATCAAAACATAGGAGAGTACGCAAAAGTTTACGACCTTTCGACTGCTGAGCTGCCTGAAAATATTAAAGGGTCTATTGACATTGTGTTATCAGGATCCCCTTGTCAAGGCTTTTCTACTGCGGGAAAACGCCGAGTTGAAGATCCAAGGAATAAATTACTTTTAGTTGGAGGCCAAATTGCTGTTAGACTAAATGCAAAATATTTTATTGCTGAGAATGTGATGGGTTCTGTGTCGGGTGAACATAAGCTTTATTGGAATGAGCTTGAAAAGTATATGATAGACAACGGTTACCATGTCGAATTCCATAAATGCGACGCCACAAAAATCGGACTTCCACAATCAAGGAAAAGGATTATTATGATAGCAGCTAGAGGCGCAAAAAAAATAGATATCGAAATGCCGCTATTTGAACCAGTCTCATTAAAAGATGTATTTAATAACATTGATAGTGCCCCTAATCATGACAAAGAATACTTGTCTGTAAATTCCTCAGAATATAAAATAGCTTTAAAGATAAAACCCGGCCAAAAATTAAGTAATGTACGTGGCGGAGAACGGGCTGTTCATACATGGAATATACCAAGTGTTTTCGGTTCAATAAGTCAGATTGAGGAGCAGATTTTATTAGAAATAATGGGCTTGAGAAGGAAAATTAGAAATCGGGATTTTGGGGATGCCGACCCGGTCGATATTACTACTCTTAAATCAAGGTACGATCATGACATTTCCGAAAATTTAAAGGTGCTCATTGCAAAAGGCTATTTAAGAGATACTGGTGGCAATACAATAGACCTTGCTCATACTTTTAATGGCAAGTATAGAAGATTATGTTACACAAAAGTTTCGCCAACAGTAGATACTAGGTTCGGCAATCCAAAATATTTTTTACATCCGGAAGAGCATAGAGCTATTACGGTCAGAGAAGCAGCGCGAATTCAGGGTTTTCCCGACAGCTTCATTTTTAAAGGAAATAAAGCCGAACAATATAGAATGATTGGCAACGCTGTACCCCCCAAGATGTCACATTGGTTAGCGGCTCAACTAAACAAAATACTAAATGCCGCAAATGAATGATTTTATAGAAAAAAGAGTTACCGAATGGGCGTTATCGGATTCGGACATAAGGGAAGTTAATTTCCGTATAATCCATTTGGAAAAACGATTGTTTAATGGCTATGTACCGTGTAAGTACAATGACTCCGATTTTTTTATCCGATTAAAAAATTGGCTGGGCAATATTACCGACACAAATGACCAAAAAGCGCTTTTTGAAATAATCCCGAATTTTTTTTATGTAGGAGATGAAGAAATAAATTCACTTTATCGGTCCGCTTATAATATTGAAATTGCAAGATGGCTCATAAACGTTGTTCCGATTAATTTTCGCGACACAAACAACGAGGCCATTTTAAATCAGGCGGTAATTGACACTTGGTTTTGTCCTATCACCGACAGCTTCTCAATAAATGACTTTTTCAAAATAAACAATATTCCCTCCAGATTTGACTTACGGCCTGATTGGCATTCTTTAACGGAATTGGCCGACCCCGGCGCAATAAGTAAATACGTTACCAATAATAATATTAAACGTATCGTTATGTTGGAAGATTTTGTGGGTAGTGGAAGTCAGGTGGCAAGTAGAGTTACATTTGCTTGTAGCTGCCTGCCTAAAGTTGAAATATTGTGTATTTCGTTAATTACCTGCCCCGTAGGAGTTACTACCCTGAATGCTCTTGTAAACAAATTTGGAAATTTAACAGTAAAGCATATTGTCGAAATTCCAGCAGAATATTTAATTAACAAAGCAATATCAATTGATGAACCAATAATTTACACAAAAATAAGAGAACTCGCTGATCGCAGTTATTTAACTGTTACTAATGGGATATCGCCGGGACCGAAAAAACCATATTATCCACTTGGATATAAAGAAACTGGAGGCTTAATTATTTTGAATACCAATGTCCCTGACAACAGTTTACCATTAATACATCACACATCAAATACATGGGCTCCATTATTTAAAAGAATCACAAGAGTTTGAAATGAATAACATGGACGAAAATACATTGAACCAATCAGATAACAAGGGGGGGGGCATGGCGGAAAAACCCAAAAAATCATTTAGCCCCAATAATAACCCTTTTCGCCAGTTATATGTAGGTGAGTCGGTAGGCCCCGAAGATTTTGTGAGACTGTTTAGTCCTATCCTCGTTAAATATTCATTGGCGCTCTTTCAGTCTGGGAATTTAGTTATCAAAGGATTTACAGGAGCCGGAAAAAGTATGTTGTTGAATTTGCTTGAACCGACAATAAGAATTGCTTATAACAGATTAAATGTGCCTTTTCCGATACCCCAAGAGTTTAGTAAATTTATAGGAGCCGGTATAAATCTTCAAACAAGCGGAGTCGGACGTTTTGGTAACAGGCCAATTGATATGGATTATGCAACTGCTCCTTTCTATTTCGGGGATTATCTAAATTTTTACGTAGTTGCGGATATTCTTCTCAATCTACAAGACATATTGAAATGTAGCGAGGTCTCCTCACAAATTGGTATTCAGGCTACTCAGGAACAGCTGGATAAATTTGCGGTGGAGCTTTCTAAGGATGATTGTTGGTTTGGAGGGATAAGTGAAGTGACTAATTTTCAGTCCCTTTGTAAGGCTCTACAGCAAAGAATAGTAATATATAAGACTTATTTGAATTTTAATCTGGATGAAATTCCCGCCAAAGTAAAGAGTACAAAGACAATTATAGGGGAACCTATTTCTATAACAGCAAACCTTCTAAAAAAAGTTAGAATTGTAAATAACGACGTACAGTTCTTTATAAAAATAGATCAATTTGAAGAACTTGCTTGGTTAGGTGCTAAGAATGGCCTAGGATCAAAATATCAAGAGATGATCCATACACTTTTAGGCTCGAGAAACTCTTCCGTTTCATATAGAATTGGCACACGACGTTTTGCCTGGTTGGAAGAAAAAACGATGTTCGGTACTACGGCGCCGTTGGAAAAGAAAAGAAATTATCTGGAATTTCACCTTGACAATGAAATGCGTAGAAAAGAAAACTCTCGGTCGTGGATTTTTCCGGATCTCGCAGAGGATATTTTCAGAAGAAGGCTTTTCTGCAATGGCTTTCAGATTCCAACTAATACTAAGAGCTTATTAAAAAGGGTTTTAGGACCAAACACTAACCCTAAAGATGCTGCAGCCGGTTATTTTCCTAATCAAAACCGAAAAAGAGCGGTAGAGGTAGAAGAATGGTGGCCGAAAAAGTGGAAGGACTTTCTTTTTCAACTTGCTGAAAACGATCCACTGAGCGCCCGATTTGGCGAGGCTTGGGCAAGGCAAAAAGGGAAAGAAGTTGTGATGAATAATATTCCAGATTCACCACCTTACCCCTGGGATAAAATTTATTGGAAAAAAGAGCGTGTCGAACAGGCTTTGATGCAGCTAGCATCTAGAAGCAATCAACAACTTAATTGGTGCGGCCGTGATGACGTTTTGGCTTTAAGCGGCGGGAATATTCTTACCTATCTAAGCATTTTTCAACACATTTGGGATGTTTGGCTAAGGGATTCTCGACATTTAGAAAGAAAGTCAAATAAGGTCCCTGTTTTTGATGGGATAGTACAGAGTGTAGGCATTATTGAGGCAAGCACGGATTGGTATCACGAACTGGCGATTGATGAGCGAGGGGGGAAAAATAGAAAAAAATTAATTTCACATCTGGGGGTACAGTTCTTCAAAACATTAATTGAAGATAAACCTATGTCAAATCCCGGGCACAATGGGTTTTCGATTGATTTGGAACAAATAGAGAACAATCCAAAATTAGCATCTTTTCTTCGTGAATGTGTGGATTATGGAGATCTTTACGACGGGCCACATACTAGTAAATTAAAAGACAAGCGAAAAAGGTGGAAATATTATTTAAATCCGGTTCTATCACCATATTTTAAGATTCCTTACTCACATACCAAGGAACCAATTTATGTTACAATAACTCGGCTTGTGGAATGGTTTGAAGAGGCCAATGTCTTTTTAGGTTCTAATAGCGTCAGACCAGATAATCAAATTAAACGGAGGAGAAGCCGTAATACCGATCAGGATAATAGCAATCTTCTATTTAACTTTTAGCTAGCCAAAAATGTTATCATCAAAATTCAGACCGTGGGGTCAATTAAATTGGATTCTGGAGAAAGTAGGTATACCTAAATGGCATTTTATAGGGTGTGTATCAACAGAGGATAGGTGTGTAAGCGCTTATGAGATTCTGCTTAAAAACGATGCCGTCGCCAAAGCTACATTTATAGAAATTGTTGACCCTCCTAGCCATTCTGACCGAGAAATTAAAAAGAAAATTACAGACAATAAAAACAAGCTGGCAGGTCTTGGTCTACCAATTGTTGTTGAGCAAATGAATTTGCTTTGTGACGATTATGAAATTTTTGATTTGTCGCAAGATATTCTTAAAACAAAACCGCAAAACGTAATTATAGATATTACATCTTTCCCAAAACGTTACTTTTTCCCACTAATAAAATTAGTGTCACGAGACGTGGGCATTGAAAACATTGTTATAACTTATACTCAGCCAGAGAAATATGCAAATGAAGACTTATCTGATGACCCAGAACCCTGGTATCCTCTACCACTATTTATGTCTACAGAGTTTCCGGAGCCAAAATTTGATTTAGCATTTGTTGGCACAGGATTTATGCCATTCTCTTTACCTAAGCTATTAAAAGATAATCACAGTGAAATATCACTTCGTTTATTCTTTCCATTTCCTCCAGGACCTCCGAACTACCAGAGATCATGGGAGTTTATAAGAAAAATTGAAAAGCATTATAATTTTAAAGACCATGATCGTATTGCTAGGGTTGATGCGCTTGATATAAATGGAACTTACAATTACATAAAAAGCGTCACGGATACTGGAGAAAAAAAGTGTCTATTCGCCCCATATGGTCCTAAGCCGATATCTTTAGCAATGTGCTTGTTTGCGATTAATAATGACTCTCCTGTTTATTATACACAGCCCAAATACTACAATCCGAATTATTCAAAAGGGGCAAAAGAGACTTTTGCATATTGCATAAGACTATTTAACAATAATCTTTTTAGCTGAAATTAGACTTTGTGCTCATTCAGAGTGAGTATCGCCGCCGGGCAAAGAGGCGTGCTAGTGCTTCGCTTGCTAAGTGGCAAACATGTATGCGGCAGTATCCTTCCCAAAACATTGAGGTTCTTGATTGTCCTGTGTAGCGTTTGCTTCGTTCCTCGCAATGACGTGCGATGAGTATTCTCCATCCTGTCCAAACCTGCCGCTTGGACACACAACACTTTAAGCGGGACGCTTAAATTAGTGGCATTCAGGCAAAATGCCTGAACCGGCGGGGAAACAATCAGCTTCATGCTAATCAACAGCATCTACAGCAGTAAAACCGTAATTAAACAACTTAAGAAGCTGGTTAATGGGATTGATAAGCAGCTGAATGAAATTGAAAAGCAAATACATAAACACCTTTACAGTAGTGATGAAGTAGGTCAAAAGATAGACCATATTGCGGCAATAAAGGGTTTCCTCTAAAAATAAAGCATTCCGTGTGGCCTGCGAGAATTGATTTCTGCCAATCTACTATACAATTGACGTCACCGTTGTCATTTAAATGGCAGTTCATTAGTGGCTATGCCAAAACAATGCGAATAACCATCATCATCCGTCAGGAAAAATTCGGTTTGACCATAATCCCGGTTTTCAATAGGTGATACTTCGTAACCCAATTGCTGCAAGTGCTGACGCATCGCAAACAAGTCGTCTGGGGTCCAGTAAAAACGAATACCTTCATATGCCGATGGTATTTGCTCACCCGCACGTTGATTCAGCCAAAAGAACATTGTATCGTTGTGTACCATGCAGCCCACCAGCAGGCCATCCTGTCGCATTTCGCGATCAGCAATCAATCCCAAACCTGTTATCCAAAAACGCAGGCTTTTCTCCAGATCTCCGCTTGGAATCACTGGCATACAATAATTTATGCTCATAATGATTTGATTGACTTACAAACCCAAGCTAACTTGGCTATTATAAAGATAAGACAAAAGTAAATCCAAATTGGCTATCGACTAAATTTCATGCCCCGACAAAACCCGCTTGTCCAAGCGTGCCGCCCCGCCTGTCCAAGCGTGCCGCTTGGATACACAACAATTTAAGCGTCCCGCTTAAATTAAAAGATGTGCATGAATATCAGTGCTTAACACTAATCAACATAACAAAAAGTCATTAATTAACTTAAGCGGGACGCTTAAATTAGTAGCATTCAGGCAAAATGCCTGAACGGGCGGGATGCCTGAAAAGACGTGCAGGTTTATAAAATGCCGCTACAACGCCCGGTTAAACCCAGGCAAACCCAGTAATTTTTATAAACTTAAAAGGTGAAACACGCTGATTATGAATAAATTACAATAATTCAGTCAAAAAAGGCAAATTGGTTAATGATTGATTATCAGATACTTGTATTTCTAATAAATCAAAAGTCACTGATGGTCAGCATGTTTCATGGTGTTCCGCTTTGTTCCGTGGAAAAAATGGAACGCTTTGGGCATAAAATGCGGGTAATGAAAAAGGAGCGGTGAATGGAAAGCAGCCGATCATAAACGCCTGTTAACCACTCACCACTCCCTGTTTACTACTTAACAATTAATTCCCTTTTACTCTTCCTTTTTCGTCATCGGCGCCGCTTTGGTGCTGGCGTACCTTTATTTTATTGTTGCCAAAGTTGTAAGTGAAGGTTAAGCGGGTTACCCTGCTTTCGTTCTTTTGTTTAATGTCAAGGTTATTGGTGCCGTAATAGCTGGTAACGTCGTTTGTGCGGGTGTTAAATATATCGCTCACAGACAGCTTTATGTTCGCTTTTTTATCGGCAAATGAATGGCTGATGCCGGCATCGGTAGCATATTGCGGCTTAATATTAAAGATGCCGTAGGTCATAGCGGAGTTGTAATAGTTGCTCAACTCGGCTTTGTAGCCCTTGGCTATAATAAAGGTTTGTGTGGTACGCAACTGGAAAGCTGCTTTGCCATTGTTTAAGGTGCTGCCCAACAGCGAATCGGATTTAAACTTCAGGTAAAATGCAGTTGCATTAACATTGCCAGTCCACCATTTGGCTATGGTATAGGGTGCATACAGGTTTACGTTGTAGCTATTTTGGCTTTGCAGGTTTAAATTGGTTTGGTAGGTAGCCTTGCTTACCGGGTTTGTTAATAAGATCTGCGTAATAGCATCCATGGTATGGCTGTAACCCAGGGTTAAGGTAATGGATTTATTATAAGTATAGTTAAACTCGAAGTTATTGGTGTATTGCGGGTTTAAAAATGGGTTACCCTGCTGGTAGGTGTACTGATCAAGATAAAACACAAAAGGATTTAAGTCGTCATATCCGGGTCTGTCAATCCTGCGGCTGTAGGATAAGCCAATCTCGTTTTTATCATTAATGGTTTGGTTAATAAAAACACTTGGAAAAAAGTCGAGGTAGTGGCGCTTTACAATTTTGTTTGTGGTAACCAGGTTGCCGGTTGAGCTGGTGTACTCTGCCCTTAAGCCGGTTTGGATAGAAAAGTTTTTATAATTCTGGCTCAGGTTGGCGTACACGGCGTCTACCTTTTCGGTATAAACAAAATGGTTGGTAAGGGTGGTATCATTTAGGTAACTGCCGTTAACCTGTTTCTGGGCCTGTAAGTTGTTATCTGTTTTTACATCGCTCAGCTTAAACCCTGTTTCCAGCTTCAGGATCTTGTTGATAGGATAAGTATAGTCAACCTTTGCTGTTTTAATGGTAATTTCCGAAGGGGCCTGGTTCCTTAAAAATAGCGGCGGCATCATTGCGCTGCCATCCGGTAAATAAAAATAGGTGTTGTACTGAGAATTTGAGCTGTTGTTAAATTTTGAATAGTCAAGATCAACGCCAATTTCCTGGCCGGCGGTATCAATTTTATACCTGTCGTTAAGGTTAAACGCAAAGTTTTTATAGGTTTGATTAATGAGTGCCGCAGTGGTCTGGTAGGAATTGATGCTGTTTGGCTGCGTGCCGATGTAAGTTTTGTTGGCACTGTTATCTTGTTCCTTATTAAAGTAACCATTCATCACAAAACCTAACGTGTTTTTGCTGCTGATGTCATAGTCGGCACCTAACCTGTAGCTGTTATTGTGATTCTTGTTGGGTAATGATGAAAACTGGTTAAAGTAGGTTTTAGCCCCGGTGCTGTCCGTAACAATCCTTTTTATATTAAGTGTATGCTCGCGTTGGCGGTCGTCATGACTAAATGAACCAAACACATTCAGGTTGCCTTCTTTATGGTTAAGGGTTATGGTGCTATTGTCTTTAAACGTTGCTCCATAAGCCGCGCCCAGTGTTACGCTGCCGTTGGTGCCTGATTGCTTGTTCTTTTTAAGCTTGATATTGATAATGCCGGAGTTCCCTGCCGCATCGTATTTTGCCGAAGGGTTGGTAATGATTTCGATAGACTGGATAGTAGTTCCGTCGGTTGAACGCAGCAAGGTAGCCAGCTGGGTTGAGGTAAGGTAGGTAAGCTTATCGTTGATCATAACGGTAACGCCCTGTTTGCCTTTAATGCTGATGTTGTCGTCTTTATCAACGGTTACTCCGGGTGCGCGTTCCAGTATTTCGAGCGCGGTATTGCCGGCGGCAATTACGCTGTTTTCCACATTCATTACGGTGCGGTCAATTTTATGTTCAATTAAAGGTTTGGCGGCGGTAATGGTAACCGTATTTAAAGCATGGCTTACCTGCAGCATTTGTAATCCGGGAACAGCAACCGTAGCGCCCTCTGTTACCGCGAAGGCCTTGCTGGCTGTTTTTTCATAACCTACCACGCTGGCTTTAATAATGTAAGTGCCGGCATTAATATGGTCGAAGGAATAAGCGCCGGCATCGTTGCTCAACGTGCCCTTAACTACTGACGAGTCTTTTGCATTAAGTAAGCTAACGGTGGCGTAGTCCATTGGTTTGCCTTTTTCATCAAGCAGTGCGCCGGTAATTTTGGCTGATGGTTTTGCGGGCTGTGCAAATGCGGTTGAAACGCATACAGCGGCAAACATGATAATGGCTAATATTTTTATGGTAAAGGATTTCATGGTTTGTCAATTTTTCGGGCAATAGCAAGCCCATTAAAGAATTTCGTTCTTTTTAAAATTTGTTAGTTGATTGGTGAATTTTCCGGCTATTTACCGGGCGGTGGCTGATGTATTAGAATGTATAACTTATTTGCTTCATATGTTTTTGTTTCGGGTGTATTCAGGCAATAATTTCATGTAAGAGATTTCGCCCTGCTTTTAGCTGG
Source organism: Mucilaginibacter xinganensis (assembly GCF_002257585.1). Taxonomy (NCBI): domain Bacteria; kingdom Pseudomonadati; phylum Bacteroidota; class Sphingobacteriia; order Sphingobacteriales; family Sphingobacteriaceae; genus Mucilaginibacter; species Mucilaginibacter xinganensis. Next base: position 637,473 of record NZ_CP022743.1, read on the forward strand.
CTGCCTTTTTTGGCCACCGGTTAGCACTTTAAATTTGTTTTTTATTATCTATAAGATGCGAAAACGGGGGCTAAGGTTACAGCAAAACGCTGGTTTTTGGTCAGTGGCGCATTTTCATCGGTAAGCGGCCCGTTTTTATCGGTCAACGGATTGGGGTGCTTTATAAATGGCTTAAACTAACGTTTGAACGACAATTGGCAAGAAGTAAAATTAAAGAAGCAGTTAAAAGTTGGCCCGGCATACAGGAGATCTGTTGCCATGCCGGGCGAAATTCCGACAGCCTTGTGGAAAACTTAAGAAATATAGCTCAAGGTGCTACTTAAGCGAAAGTGGAATCAATTTATTGGAAAGTTAAAGGATTTGAAAAGATTCTCGTCAAATCTTCTAGAAATCTACAGCATAATACTAACACTGTTGGGTAACTAGAGAAACCTAGATTAAATAAAGGTTTTGGTTAAGAGTGGCTTGTTAGCCGAGGACGCTTTTTATAATTTCTGCTGATTCTTCTTTCATTTTTTCATAAATTTCAATAAACCTTTCACATTTCGATTTTGCATATGCGGAACTTTTTTTTACAAACCCTGCTCGTTTACCTAAAAATTCAAAATTGTCGTGATAGTCCCAACATAAATCCCAGGAACACCCTTCAACTTGAGGCAAGGCGACTTGTAGAAATGCATATTCAATCGTTTCAAATGTAGATCGTCCTATTTTTATTTTTCTTAGTTTTTTTAAGTTTAATATTGATAAAAATGAAGGAAATTCAGTTCTACATGTAATAAAACCTAATGAAAACACCTCGATATTTGGCAGTCCGGTTAAAAAGTCAAAGTTCTCTATTGGCTGATTCCAATCTAATGTGCCATCAATATGTAAATACTTTAAACTATTAATGCCTTTAAGGCCATCAAAATTTGAGACTCTCCGCAGATTTTCAAGATGTAGGGAAGTTAATTTTGTCAAATTTTGCAGTGGTGACAGATCAGAAAATCCTGATACATATTCAAGGATGACTTCTTCCAAATTATATAACCTCCCAATAAATTCTATATCTTTTGCTCTAAAAAAAGTCACTCTCAACCTTTTAAGTGATTTCAAGGTTTGTATCTTTTCAACTTGTTCGGTGCTCGGCTCATGCAAAGTAAGCTCTTCAATGTTGGGGCAGTCAAAAACTTGTTTCCAATTCGCATCCGTCTTACTAATTGTCAGAATTTTTACGGCTTCCTTGTCGGGAATATCGCTGTCAGTGGCATAGGCATATCGTTCTCTGTTTGGCACAATAGTCCAATAACCGTCGGTCCTGTCTAAAAAATCTCCAAAGTGGTGTTTCATTTGGCAACTCTCAATTCATATTGGTCAAACTATTTCAAATATCAGTTTATTATAGAGTTTATTTAGGATTGCAAAATAAAAATTATTAAACGTCCGCTCCACTTAGGATAAAACGTGCTGTGCAAATAGCAGATCATCCAAAATACTTTTAACTCAAATGGTTCTAAAATAAACATAGGAACATTTTAATGAAACAAGGGATGGTAATGCAAATTTAACAACTAGACCAGGCTTGTTTAATAGTCAAACTCCGCTTTATGCTTTTCAACAAAACGGGCCAGCGTTACCGGTTGTTTCCCGGTAATTTTAGGAAAATTGTCGAAAGTTTCATCCGCACCGGGGATGGTTCCTGCTGCATAGCGTTTCCAGTGCTCATATACGCAACCCATATAGGCCATCTCGGCACCGGAACTGATCATCGATTGTAAAAAAACTTCGGGCGAAAGCGGTTCGTAGCGAAACGGCTTGCCCGTTATAGCAGTCATGATAGCTGCAATTTCGTAAAACGTTGCGGCATCGTAGCCTAACCTATACGTTTGGCCCGCATGTATTTCAGGGTGTGTTAATGCTAAGGCAGCTACCCGCGCAACGTCGTCCACATCTACCCAGCTCAGGCGTGCACCTTCAACATAAGCATGTAAGATCCCATTTTCAATTGCTTTTTTACCGCCATAACTCAACAGGTTTTGCATAAACGTTTCAGGGCGTAAATGGGTGTAGGAAAACCCGTGCCATTCTATATATCTTTCTACCAGCTGGTGCCATGCCCAATGTGCTACGCTGGTGTCATCGCCACCGCAAGCACCCAAATGAACCACATGCTGAACGCCTGCTTTTTTTGCGTTATCCAAAAATGTTTTGCTCTGCCGCAGCATATCAACGGTGTAACCGGTTACGATCAAAACCCTGTCGATGTTTTTTAAAGCAGGCAGGTGCGTACTTTCATCATCAAAATCAAGGATAACGGTGGCGATCCCCATTTTATTAAAAGCAGCTGCTTTTTCCGGCGAGCGCACCGAAGCTATAATTTCAATTTCCTTATTTGAAAGCAGGAAACTTATTGTTTTGCTGCCTACCTGGCCGGTTGCCCCGGTGATGAGGATTCTTGGAATTTTGGTGACTGACATGACGCAAAGTTACCCTTTAGCCAAGCGGCGGCCGTTGATCCAGGTCAGGAAATAGCCTTGATCCATGTCAACCGGCTGACTTTCTAAGCGCAATGTTTTTCCTGATCCGGCTCAGGGTTTCCGGGGCGAGCCCAAGGTATGATGCGATTAAATTTTGAGGCACCCTTTGCACCAGCGCCGGGTTGCTTTCTATAAGCGATGTGTATTTTTCCTCGGCTGTGTGGGTAACCGAACTGATTAACCTCCGTTCTTTGGTAAAAAGGCTGTTTTGAAAAAGTATCCGAAAGTAGCGATCCATTTTGGGGACCTTCAGGGTCATTTCTTCAAACGCCTCAGGCGAGATCATTAAAACTTCAGCATCTTCTATGGCATCAATATTAATTACCGCCTTTTCGCCCGTAAAAAAACTGTGCATATCCGAGGTCCACCAGCCTTCCAGGGCAAACATGTTCATATGCTCATCTCCCTTGTCATCCACGTTGTATGACCGTAACAGCCCTTTTTCAACAAAGGCCATGTATTTGCAAACATCACCAGCCTGGAGTAAATACTGCCGCTTCCGAAGCTTTTTAAAGGTGAAAAAAGTTTTTACAACTTCCTTCTCCGCATCGGTAAGGGATACTTTTTGTAGTATATGAGAAAAGAAGACTTCGAACATTGCTGATTTATATCATTGCAAATTTAGCGTTTTTGAAACTCCGAAATGTATGAAGTTGATGCCTGACCGGTTTATTATAATACTGCTCATGCTGCCTTTAATCGGGGCTTTCCTGTAGTTGGCTGTCCAGCTGTGCTAAAAACTTTTCGGCGTTGCTTAAATGAGTTTGCTGCTTTTCAGTTACCATTTTATCAAAGGTATTTACCAGCATCCCCAACCGGGGATTTTTAAGAAAGAAACTGCGGTGGCTGTGCATAAACCGCCAAAACAATCCATCCCACAACGGTTGCCACCCCCCTTTTTCATAATCACTCATTTTCATTAAATAATTACTGCCGCTTATATAGGGTTTTGTGGTCATCAGGCCGCCATCGGCAAACTGTGTCATACCATAAACGTTGGGCACCATTACCCAATCGTAGGCATCAATAAACATTTCCATGAACCAACGGTACACCTCATCCGGATCAAATTCACACAGCTGCATAAAATTGCCGAGTACCATCAGCCTTTCTATGTGGTGGCAATAGCCGGTCTGTAAAATCTTTTTAATGGTGATATCAATAGGCGCTACGCCCGTTTCGCCTGTCCAAAAGCTGTGCGGAATTTTTCTTTTAAATTTCCAATAGTTGGTTGTACGCTGCTTCCCACCTTCGCGTTCATATACAAGATGGATGAATTCGCGCCAGCCCATTATCTGCCTTATAAATCCTTCCACAGAATTTAGCGGGATGTTATATTGCTTTGCCGCTGCCAGGGCCCCGTCAATAATTTGCTGGGGTTGCAGCAGCCCAATATTAAGCATGGGTGTTAACACAGAATGATGGAGTACTGATTCTTTTGCCACAATTACATCCTCGTAAACACCAAATTTTTCAAAGCGGGTTTTTAAGAAATCATCCAGCCAGTTTTCAGCATCGTTAAATGTTACTACAAATAAACACGGACCGGCTACCGAGCCGTAATTATTAGGAAAATGTGTCTTTACATACTGTTTGGCCTCGGTTACAAACTTATTTTCGCCGGGGAATTCAAGCGCAGGTACTTTTTCTTTTTTAGGGAATTTCTGCCGGTTATCCGCATCAAATGTCCATTGGCCGCCAATTGGTTTACCATCCGCTTCCATCAGTATATTTTTTTGCCGCCGCTGCCAGTTGTAAAAATCGGTTTGAAAATAGGCTTTCTTTTTGCTGAAATAGAATTCCGTGCTTTCGGGCGTGTTTAAGAAATTTGGGCTTTCGTAAATATGGAGCGTTATTTTATTTTTAGTGCAGGCACCCTGCATCCTTTTTAGTAACCAGTCATCTGCCACTGCGGCAATGTGTATTTGGGTTATATTTTTTTCAGCTAGGTTTGCCACCAGCTGCCTGCAATCATTTTCTTTTACCCCCGTTTCAATGTAATTAACAACGTAATTACTTTGTTGCAGCCAGTTTTCATAAAATTTCATGCTTGCCCTGTGCAGCACCAGTTTTTGTTGATGAAAATTATATTGCCGGAAAAACAGCCATTCTTCCACCAGATAAACCACCCGTCCTTCCTGTAATGCAGGGTGGTTTTGAAATAATTGGTGAGGAAAAATAATTGTGACTGAATTTACCATGGCCTGTTAAACGCTAAGCTGTGTTATATATTAAAAATGGCTTCAAAGGCTGTATTGCCCTGTAAAGCCACGCGAAATTGATGCTAAGCTTTAATATTTACGTGATTTATTGCCATTAAGACTTTTCATGAAGCCAAAGTTGCTGAAAAGTCCCGTTGGAATCGTAGGTAGCTGCTTGTTTGGCAATATTAAAATATCGGTTGGTTCTGGGGTCGTTCCCTACACCTGCCAGATAGGCCCAGTTACCCCAGTTATTGCACACATCGTAATCAATCAATTGCTGCTCAAAATAGGCTGCACCGTAGCGCCAGTCTAAATGCAGATCGTTGCACAAATAGCTGGCTACATTTTGCCTGCCCCTGTTGCTCATAAAACCGGTGAGGTTTAGCTCGGTCATATTTGCATCTATAAACGGGACCCCGGTTTTACCGGTTATCCAGTTATTCAACGCAGTATTAAACAGTGCCGGATCAGCTGCTTTTGACTGCTGGTTACCCGACCTTAAGAAATAATGTTGCGCGTTCTTTTCCATACAAAACCCAAAATAATCCCGCCACAGCAATTCAAAAATCAACCAGTAAGTAGAGTCGTTAGCGCCGTACAGGGCTTCGTACGATTTTACCTCTTGATAAATCTCTTTTGGGGAGATGCAGCCCAAAGCCAGCCACGCAGAGAATTTTGACGAGTACCTTTCGCCGACCATTCCATTACGTGTGTTTTTATAGGTTGACAAGGCTTGCGTTTGGTAAAAGTAATATTGTAAACGCTGATAGGCTGCTTCCGCCCCGCCTCTAAATTGAATCGCAGCACGCGGATCAGCCGTTACATCACCCGGAATTAATTTATTGAGCCGATCTAAATTTAATGGCGCTATTTGGGGTGAGGTAATTCGGGATGGTGGAGGGAATACCGCCCTGACGGCTACGGCTTTTTCCGTTCTTTTTCTGAATTCTGTAAAGATCTCCGGCAATTGCCCGACCGGAAAAGGGAGATCGGATGAGTGGAAGAGGTTCCGGCATTCAAAAGTTAAAAAAGTACAGTTCAATTTAAGCAGTTCACCGGCTACTTTTTCTGCCGTTTCCAGCTCTTCCGGCGCAACTTCTTTTTCCGCATAAAGGCTTTTTGCGCCAGTTTCTTTTGCAAGCCGGGAAATCTCCTTTCCCGGCTCGCCGCTGAGTAACAATAACCCGGAGCCGGCTGCCCGTAAATCTTCATCCAGTTGCTGCAAACTTTCTTTCAGAAATTTCATCCGAAAATCTCCGGCTTTTTTAAACCCAAACTTTGTTGTTTGGAAAAGCGAATTGTCAAGGCAATAAAATGGGATCACTTCATCATTTTCCGCTATTACTTTAAACAAACATTCATTATCACGTAAACGGAGGTTAGTTTTAAACCATACCAAAGCGACTCTTTTTGCAGCCATATTTTCGTCCTATTAATAGAAGCGTTTATTACAGGCGGTCTTAAATCACCAACGCTCCCTAAATATATACGAATAAGGTAAAAAAACAGATCATTGTTAGGTAAGCTGCTGGTGATGGGGATAAATTATTTTGGTGCAGCTACGTAAGTTCCAGAAATAGGAGCATCGTAAAAACGGATATGCCTTATTCTGTTCTTAAACTCTTTATAGGGTTAACAATTGCTGCTTTAACAGATTCATAACTAACCGTAAGCAAGGCAATGCTCAATGCTGCCAGCGATGCCGTGAAAAATACCAGCCAGCTGACATCAATATGGTAGGCAAAGCCCGCCAGCCAACTGTTCACCAGGTACCGGGAAAGTGGTACAGCTATAGCTATAGCAATCAGGATTAACCTGGTGATGCCGGACGATAATAAATAAACCAGGTTTAATACAGATGCGCCTAATACTTTGCGTACACCAACCTCTTTGGTGCGCTGTTCGGCCATAAAGGCAGATAAGCCGTATAAGCCCAGGCAGGAGATAAAAATGCCCAAAATAGCGAACAGGTTAAATATATTACCCATTTGTTGTTCGCCTTTATAAAGATTGGCAAGGTCCTGGTCAAGAAAATTAAATTTGAAAGGGTAGGCCGGGTTGAGATCCCTGCTGATTGTTGTTAAAGCCTTTATGGTAGCATTGGTTTTTCCGGGTTGTGTCCGCACCACTGCAAAACCGCCCATCTTATTAAAAGGCATAACCAATGGTTCGATGGCCTGCTGTATTGGCTTAAAATTAAAGTCTTTTACCACGCCGACAATAGTGCCCTTGTTACCCCACAGCGTTAAAGGTTTACCCACAGCAGTATTAGCGTTTAAACCCATAATACCCGCCATTTTTTCGTTAATCATGTAGTTATTTGAATCGGTCTTAAATGCCCTTGAAAAACTTCGGCCATTCAATAACTTCATTCTGAATGCGTGTACGAAATCTTCATTTACTGCCATTACCGGGATGGAGATCTGTGAGTGGGGATCTTTCCCATCCCATCCTACGCTAATTGTCCAGCCCCCCAGGTTGGTGGGCAAATCAGAAGTGATAGCAAAATCGCTTGTTAGCGGGTTTTGGGTTAACGCATCTTTAAAAGCCTGTTGCTTGTTCCAGATATCCCCCGTCATTGGTATATACAATAGGTTAGCCTTCTCGAAGCCGGGACTTCTATCTTTGATATACTTAAGTTGATTATAGATAACACCTGTGCCCACCAACAAGACGATAGAGACCATGAATTGGATTACAACCAACGCGTTGCGGAACAATAAATTGCCACCCATTGACTTTACATTCCCTTTGAGTACTTTAACCGGGTTAAAGCCGGAAAGAAATAAGGCAGGATAGCTTCCGGAGATGAGTCCGGTTAGCAAGGCAATCCCTATAAGACTTAGCCAAAGCTTCGCATCTGAAACATCTATGGTGAGTTTTCTGTTGGCCAGTTCATTAAATCCAGGCAGGAATAGATGAACGATCACGAGCGCAAGTAACAGGGAGAGAAAAGAAATAAATACAGATTCGCTTAAAAATTGCAGGATCAACTGTCCCCGTACAGCGCCTGCCACTTTGCGCAAGCCAATTTCTTTTGCCCTCCGGGCTGAACGCGCGGTAGCCAGGTTCATGAAGTTGATACAGGCTACTACAAGAATCAAAATAGCGATGATAAAAAAGATATTTACGTATTGCGCATTTCCGTGCCCGGGCAAGTCTCCCAGTCTTTCGGGGGCCAGGTGGATTTTGGTTAAGGGCTGCAATTGGAACGATGCCTTTGTTCCGGGGCTGTGCTTCTGGAAAATCTGGTCAATTTGTTTTTCCAGCCGTAATAAATTGGGGGTGGAAGGGTCAAAACTCCTATCCAATTGAACATAGTCGTAAAGATTGAAGTTATCCCAGGTGTTATTTTTCAAATCGTCAAAGGTTTTGGCCAGGGAGGCCATCGGAAGAATGAAGTCAAATTGAAGATCAGAATTCGCAGGTATGTTGGCTAAAACCCCTGTTACTACTACGTTTTCCTGATTGTCTTTCCTTATTACCTTACCAATGGGGTCTTCGTTTCCGAAATATTTTGTTGCCATTTCTTGTGTTATTAAAACGGCATCTTGCTGCTTTAGTGCGGTGGTGCGATCACCCTTCACCAACGGATAGGAGAACACATCCATGAAACTCGGATCGGCATAAAAAACACGTTTCTCTTCAAATTTTTTGGCGCCTGTTTGCAGCAGGGTAGCAGTACTTAAGCCCAAACGAACCGTGTTCCTGATAGTTGGCATTTCTGCTTTCAATCCGGCAGGCATACCTGCCGAGTTTGCTGCGCTTTTTGAATTGCCAAAATCGTTGGTGATGCGGTATATTTGGTTGGCATTTTTATGAAATTTGTCATAGCTTAATTCATTTTGCACCCAAAGAAAGATCAGGATACTTGATGCTATGCCTATCGCTAGTCCTGTAATATTAATAATAGAATATGCTTTATCCTTTATGATATTCCTGTAGGCAAGTTTAAAATACGTTTTGAACATAGCTTTATTTCTTTGAATGAGTATCTAAATTGAAAGTTACCAACTTAGTTCATTGATAGGTGTTTAAAACCCGTGCCATTAATTCAACTATCTGATAAGCAATAATTTAATTGAAATTTGTTTGCGATGCCGTTCGGAAACGTTACAACAAGTGTGCGCATTTGATCACTGGTAAAATGAAGATCCCACAGTGAGAATAAACCAGTTTTTAGATCAACTGCTGATGTTGAATAAATTAGGGTGGTTTTAATCCTGATCCGGGCTGGGTTTAAGTAACCGAATTATGTAGAAACGCTTAATCGAACATTTATACTAATAACACACGTGTTTAAACACCACCATTTTTCTGTTTGGCAAGCCGCTCATTCCGTTTGTTGCTTAAATATTTCCTTACGGGGATATCGTAAATCACCATTACTAAATACGATGCCCCAACCAATAATATTACCCCTGCTGTGATGATGAAAGCCAGTTGCATAGTACCCGGCTTATGGCTGGTGTAGTAGTTGCCGAACATCCATAACGCGGCGTAATGCGTCATGTATAGGGGATAGGAAAGCTTTCCTGAAAATACGCAGAACTTTTTTAAGCCAGGTGATAAAGTGGCCCCTGCCCCCAGCGCCAGCAGTAAGGGAAAGTAAAGCAACACGATTAAAGGTTCGGATAGCCAGTTCCATTTTGACGAGGGCACAATAAAGGCCAGGAACAATAATACAGCTACGCCGATGAACCCCAGCTTGTTTTTGATGATCAGGTTAGAACGGTAAATAAGCAATCCTGCTAAAAAAGAGTACGAGATGCGGGCGCTGCCGTCCCAAAAGGTGGGGCCGCTCCAGCCACCCAATAAATTGCCCGAACGGTAACATACAAAACAAATGGCCACCGCCGAGAGCAGGATTAACAGCAGCAGGTAGCCGCGGCTGATGCGGTAAAGCACAAAGGCGTAAACAATATTGGCTATATACTCCCAAAACAAAGACCATGACGGTGCATTAAAGCTGAACAGGTTAAACCCACGGTCGGTTATTACGGGAAATGGGATAAGCAGTATTGAGCATATAAATGCCAGTACGATCTTACCGGTGCTGTACAATTCGGGATGACCGCCAAAGGGGTCGAATAAAAATGCCAGCAGGCCTAACACCGAGCCTGCTATAACCATAGGGTGCAGCCGGATGATCCTTGATTTGAAAAACTCCAGGATCCCTATTTTTGCAATACGGTCATCATAAGCGTAGCCGATAACAAACCCAGAAAGGCAGAAGAAGAAATCGACAGCCAAAAAACCGTGCCCGATAGAGTTTTTGCTGGAATCGGTGTACACCCATTCCATAAAATGAAACGTTACAACAGAAAGTGCGGCAACGCCCCTTAACCCGTCAAGGATATCAAAATGCTGTTTTGTTTGCAGAATTGCCGGGGCGGTTTTATTCAGATCCATTTATATATATGCTGTCAGGTTGAATTTTAATGATGATAGCGCCTGGTTTGCCTTTGCCCAAGGTATCTAAAATTAATAATCCAACAAAATTCAGGCTGCTGCGGTTTTTTACTGTACCGAAGCGTGTCTTCAATTTAATTAAGTTATACCCACTTTGTTAATTACATTCCGGGGCGGGAAGGAATTCCAATTAATTAATCGCGCAATTGAGGTTCTCTACAAGTCGGTAATACCATATAGGCTATAGCCCCACTGTTTTTTTTACACTAGCCCTGTCCAAAGCCGACATTCGTGTGATTTTTGTTTGATTTACTTTGCCATTGATATCTATAACCACATAAGTTGGAAATCCCCCTTCTGCATTCAACGCGGTTTTTAGCCTCGAGATAATTTTATCATTCACATAAATATGGATACCCGGAATTTGCAAATCTCCTATTCTGTTTTTCCATATTTGGGCGCTTGAACCACTCGAGGTACACAAATAAATATATTCTATAGGCAAGTCTTTATTTTTCTCGTGCAGAGTTTTGCTGTAGGGAAGATCAGCTATACAGGGGACACACCAGGTGGCCCAAAAGTCGATAATGAGGGCCTTGTTGGGGAATTTTGATTTAAGGCTTACTATGAAGTCATCAATGTTTGCTACCGTATCTAATTGATACAAGCTGGCATCGAAAGGTAAGCGAATTAACGGTGTACCAATATCTGCCTTTTCTAATTTTTTTGATAAGGCGAAAAGGCTATCTATTCTTTTTTGGTTGGCATCAACTTTAGTTAATTCAGTTGCTGCGATTTCCTTGCACCAACTTGTTTTAATACTATTGATTATTATGGGGTAACTCCGGGCATAACTATCCTTCTCTGATTCTAAAAGAAATAGTTTTAACACGTCAGCTCGCTGCTGGGTAAATAAGCTGTCAAATAGTTTTATGGTGCCAACCAGTGCTTCTTCTTTTTTAAAGCGTTTTTTGCTCACGACGTAGATATCCAGGTAATTGTAATACATAGCGCTACCGTTGCTTGTAAAAAAAGGATGATGAGCGTTTATTTCATTAAAAACCTGGCGGGGCATGTCATTATTCCAATAAGCAACAGAAATTAGTCCGTAAAATTCTGACAAGGTTTCATTTTTAATGGCCCAGCCATAATCGGGGAGGTTTTTTATCTCGATTATTAGTGTTGCAGGCTTTCGACCGCCGAGATAGGCATCCATTTTTTTATCATCAATGGCAACAGGCGATAAATTTTGGGCACTTAAATAGCTGCTGCAGCACATTAGTGCTGCCAGTAAAAGATTTTTCATGATGAGTTTTTTTATTTTTTAATAGTATGTAAGGCTTTTATTACGTTTTCCTTTTTGTTCCTGGAGATGGGTACCCTGGTATTGTCATCCATTAACAGGTAGCCCGAATCTTCCTTGAGTAAACTTTTGATAAACTTTATATTGACCAAATGCGATTGATGGCACCGGATAAAATCATAGCTGGTTAATAATTCTTCATATTCGAAAATGGGTTTTGATACGACGATATTTTTTCCATCGGATAAAAAGAACTCGGTGTAAGCATTTGATGATTCGCAACGGATGATATCCCCGGTATGTACAAACCTAATCTCTTTAGTAGATGCCAGGGCTAATTTGTGGTCTTTTTTTGCGTCTTTATCTTTGATAAATTCCATTAAATTTTCAAGCTGAAGGTTTGCTTTCCTTTTATTAAGCTTTGCCTCAACCTTACTCACAGAGGCTTTTAACTCTTCCGGGTCTATCGGTTTCAACAAATAATCAATAGCCGAAAACTTAACTGCTTGTATGCCATATATGTCAAACGCGGTCACAAAAACGACTTCAAACTGGTAATGCGGCAAAGCTTTAAGCACTTCAAAGCCATCCTTATCCGGCATTTGGATATCTAAAAACAACAAATCAGGATTGCTTGCCGTAATTAAATCTACACCATCGTCGGCATTAGTGGCCGAGCCCACAACACTTACCGGCAGTTCATGCTTTTTTAGTAAGCGCACAATATTTTCGATATTGTTTTTTTCGTCGTCAATAATTACCGCTCGTATCATATTAGCCAATTTTTAAAGTGGAAAATAACATGGGTTAAATTATCCGTCCTTGTTACTGAAAATTCTATTTGCTGTCCGTTAAGCGTTTGGTTCAATAATTTTATCCGCTCCTTAGTTAACTGAAGGCCAAATCCGCCGGTATTATCATTTTGGTTAAACCCTTTGCCGTTATCGTTTACGCTCACCATCATGTCGTTATTCAATTTCTCAAACAGTACAACCAGTTGCCCGTTCTCCTGTAGGGCCGATATGCCATGCTTTACCGCATTCTCTACCGGGGGTTGTAAAAACAAAGCGGGTATTTCGAGGGCGCTGGCGTCTATCTCATCGCTTACTTTAATTTGATAACTGAACCCAAAACGCAGCTTTTCGAGCGCCAGGTAGTTTTCCAGGATCTTGATTTCGGTAAAAATGCTTACAAACTCCTTGTCGCTGGCTTTTAACGAATCGCGCATTAAATTGCTGAACTCGATCAGATATTTCGACGCCTTTTGCGAATCGTTTTTGGTGATTAACCCTTGAATGGAGCTGAGGGCGTTAAACACAAAATGCGGGTTAAACTGCGACCGGATAGAACGGAGTTCCGTTTGCACCAACTGCTTTAAAGTGCTTTCTTCTTTCAGTTTTTCCGCCTGCTTTCCTGATCGCCATAGTAATAACAAAAAACCGGCGGCCAGTATGCCAAGCAAACTTAAAGCAGCCTTAGCCCATACAGTTTGATACCAGGCGGCTTGAAGGGCGAATGCATAGGTGAAGATATTATTGCGCTGTACGCTGTAACGTATTTTTAGCCGGTAATTTCCAGGCGACAGGTTTTTGAGCCAAACCAAATTAAAATCAAAATCATTGACGGTCCAGCCGGTACTGTCTTTCCCGTTTACCAGGTTATATTCAATGATGCTTTTTGATTTAATAATGTCATCCAAATAAAAGATCAGGTTATTTTCATTATAGCTAAAGTCTTTTTTTAATTTCAAAGCAGCATCCTTACTCCAATCGGGCTGATCGGGGTTTTCCAAGGGGCTTGTCCACTGTTTTTTAAAAAGGCTTAAAAAATCGGGCAGCTGCGCAAACGTGAACACCCCGATCACCCGGGGCTGCCATTTTACCCAATAGGCCGTTACCGAAGCTTCAATACTATCGGGCGTACTGAGCTTGCGTACCTGGAAGGTGAGGGCTTTCCCATAGGCTGTTTTAAACTGGCCCAGATAAGCCGAGAATTCATCTGTTTTATCAGGATCGGCAATTTTAGTCATTAAATAGGCTTTGCAAAACAACGTTGGCCTCGTCCACGGCAATACCACTTTTTGCTTATCCTCAATAACCCTGAATTGATATTGGTTAACGTTTTGTGGATTGATGCCATTAACGGTTATAATTATTCCGGACGAATCAAAAATCGGGATCGCATATTTTCCTGCGTAGCCGTTAAAAAGTTGTATATACGATTGCGATCCGGGGTTGCCGTATTGTTTTAACCGGGGGATCTTTTGTAAAGCCTGGCGATAGTTTACCGCCAGTTTGTTGGAATAAAAGGCAGCAATTAATACCTTTTTATTTTTAGAGCGGGAGTTTTCATAATTAAAAAATGTATAGGAAAAGTACTTGCGTATGGAATCGCCATGGCTATCGTGCTGAATAACCGGGTTGATACCATCCAGGTACATTTCCGGCTTCTGCGCCTGGCAACACAGCTGAAAAAAACAGAAAAACAAGAATATGACAATACCGCGCATCCGCTCCTTATAATTATATCTATCAAAGTAAAGGTTTTAAACCCTTGTTAGGATATGCTGGTTTGAATCTGGTACGCCTTAATTTGAATTAGGTGATTTCGGGGACTATCCTCCCTATGGCCGGTTTGAACCGGTTTTAAATAAAACTGATGTTTTGATCGAAGTAAATAAAATTCAGGAATGATCCAAAGTAAATTCGCGGAATTATCCCTGGTGGTTAATCCAAAATAATTTAACCTAAAAAGGCCCGTAGATACGGGCCTTTTTAGGTAGTTCTTTTGCAATTAGTTGGTTACATTAATGCAACGGTTAAAGCCCTGGTCAAAATCACAAATATGGTCTACCGAATAATCGCCGCATAAACCTGTCTCCCCAAATTGCATACCATCGTTACAATACACAACCGAAGCGTGATTTAACCCACCCTTAACCTGTTTCATTTCGTCTTTTGTTAATTTTTTTAAGTTTTCCATGCCTGTAATTAAAGTTTAGTGTTTGTTGTTAATTATTAAGCAATATACAAGCACTTTATATTAATTGCAAGCAATTTAAAAAACTTTCCCCGGGTGCAAGCATATTACACCCGGGGAAGCAGTTTAGCGAACGCTGTCAATTTTGAGGCTGTCCTTTTTAAGGCTATCCTTTTTGATAACCAGCGTATCAACTTTGCATTGCAGCCCATTATCAGTCATGGTAAATACCGCAAAATTGGCTTTGTTATCGGTTTTGTTCAAATTGCGGCAATCGTATAAATTAATATCCTGAACATAATTGTCGAGTTTTTGATCAATGATAACCTTTGCGTTTAAAGGGACCTTTAAAGTAAGCACAACTTCTTCAGCATGCCATGATCTGTTTGGCTTGTAGCGCACGGTATGGTCAAACTTTATCAGCGTATCTTCCTGGGCAAAAATATACGTTGTACTGCGTGCATTAAATAATGCTGCTTCGTAATTAGGCCCGCTTGCCCTGAACGATTCCTCGAGGACCGGGTGACTAACGTTGCTTTTCTCTATATGTATGGTAACGCTGCGCGGCTCGTTTTGAAAGCCGTTATATTCATCATCCGTTACGATCATATTGCGGAAATGATTTTTAATATCGAGCCTTACGCTGTCCTCGTGCGAAAAATATTTGATATCGTTCAGTTTCAGGTAATAGGTATTGCCTTTTGTAGCCTTTAAGTTTACGGTTTCGGTAAAGCTGGCCGAATCACGGAAACCGGAAGTTATTTTAGCGGCATAAAATACCAGCATCCCCAGGGCGCAAAGCCAGATCACCAGGAATACAGTACCGGTTGATTTACCCACATGCCCGGTATTAAAGATCCCTTTTATAATGATCATGATAATGGTAAGCAGCGGGATAATGGCTACTAAAAAGGCGGAAACAAAAATATTGTTGGCAAATTCATTCCGGATTACCCTGAACGGAAACATGTGGTTGACCATATCGGCACCAAAACCTATGCTGGCCACAAATACGACGATCAGGAAAATGGCGAAGCCAAAACAAGCCAGCAGCACCAGTACGCCAATGAGCTTGATGAGCACTTTGCCGGCGCCGTTAAAAAATATACCGAGGTGATGAAAAAAATCGCCGACAAAATCTCGGGCCTTATAAACGAACGGGCGGGCTTCATGGCCGAAATTGGATAGATTTTGACGCATGGAGCTCATTTCTTCTTCAAAATTCTTTTTAAAACCCTGCAGATTCTGCTTTTCGCCCTTCATGGCCATTTTGTCGGCGCGGCTAATTGCTTTGGGCACCACTATCCATAAGATAATATAAAGCAGGAAGCCGGTGCCGCCTACAGCGATGAATATGGCAAATAAAATCCTGATCCAAACCGCATCAATATCAAAATAGTTGGCAATGCCTGAGCAAACGCCGGCTACCAGATGGTCATCAGGATCACGGAACAGCCTGCGACCCTCAGTGTTGTAAGGGGTGAATGGTGCAGAAGCGTTGCTTTCGCCTTCGGCATGTTCAAAATCAGCAACGGAGCCCATTTGTTCCACAATGCGGTTAACATCCTGCTCTACAATAACCTGCTTGTTTTCTTTCTCCAGCGCTTCGCTAAACATTTCGGCAATGCGATTTTCAATATCCGTGGTGATCTCCAGGCTGTCTGCCGAATTGGAGAAATGACGTTTTACCTCCGTCATGTAGTTCTTGAGGATCTCGTAAGCATCCTCTTCTATATGGAATACGATGCCGTTTATATTTATAATAATTGTTTTGTTCATGATAATAGTGATTTCAGGGTTTATTTTCTGTTGCCAATAGCCGTTTGTACCGCAAATGATAGTTCCTCCCAGGTCTTATCCAGCTGCTCCAGTACTTTTCTGCCTTCGTCAGACAGGATGTAATACTTTCTTGGCGGCCCTGATGTTGATTCAACCCAATTGTAGGTAAGCAGGCCATTGTTTTTTAAACGGGTGAGCAAAGGATAAAGCGTACCCTCAACTACCAGCAATTGGGCTTTCTTCAGCTCAGCAATAATATCTGATGCGTATGTTTCGCCCTTTGCTATGATGGAAAGAATGCAATACTCCAGTATTCCTTTCCGCATTTGGGTTTGTGTGTTTTCAACAATCATACAACAAAGATATATGTTTTAAATTGTATTATGCAATACATAGTACTGAAATAATTGTTTTTTGTAAAAATTTGATTACGCACACAGGAGGTCGGTGCTTCCTTTACAATTTATTGATGTTGTGATAATGTTTATTTGTAACTTTAAATAACTGATAACCAGACCACAGCTTGTTTTAAATTTTTGTTCCTCTTGTAATAATTTAATTACACACGCACAGGGAGTAGGATTTTACCCGATTATATAATACGATTATATTCTTTATTTGTATTTTTAGTACGTAATTAAACAAACTCTTTATGAAAAAACTTGTACTTGCATTTTTGTGCTTCAGTATGTTGTGTATAACACAGGTATTTGCACAAAGCCATTCAGTAACCGGTGTGGTTACGGGCAAAGACGATGGAAAGCCTATCCCCGGGGCAACTTTGCGGGTAAAAGGGCAAAACAGTGGCTCGCAAACCGATGTTAACGGTAAGTTTTCATTAACGGTGCCGGATAATGCCACCTTATCTTTCTCTTTTTTAGGCTATTTAACACAAGATGTTAGCGTAGCCGGTAAATCATCACTAACGGTTGTGCTAGTACCCTCCAATCGCGAGCTTGATGAAGTGGTGGTTACGGGTTACCAAACCAAAACCCGGGCAAATAACACTGCGGCGATCTCAACCATATCGCCCAAAGAAATCGCCGACAAACCCATCCCCGGTATTGATAACCTGCTGCAAGGCAAGGCCGCCGGTGTGCAGATCACCACTGAAAATGGCCGCCCGGGCGCAAATGCGTTTATCCGCATCCGGGGCACAGGCTCGGTTAATGCCAGCCAGCAGCCGCTTTTAGTGGTTGACGGAGTGCAGATTCCAGATGCAGCTGCGCCTGAGTTTTACAACACCCTTAACGCTAACGATGTTGCCAATATCTCTGTATTAAAGGATGCATCAGCTTCTTCCCTGTATGGTGCACGTGGCTCAAACGGCGTGGTGGTAATTACCACTAAAAATGGATCGGAATCGTCAAACCATATTTCTTACACCTTTCAATATGGTACCAACCGCAAGATTCCTGATAATTTTCAGATGATGAGTGCTGCACAAAAGCTGCAGTATGAGTATGATCTTGGTTACACCAACGGCGATTTGGCTAATTATTTATCAGCCAATAACCTGCCAACTGATGTTACCCAGATTACCGACGCCCAGCGGCAAACCGCATTTAATGCGCTGATTGCACAATCACATAACTGGCAGGATGATATTTTGCGCAGCGGTAAAATTATGCAGCACCAGTTGGTGATCAGCGGGCACGAGAACAAGACCAACTACTATGCTTCATTTCAGAAATATGATGAAGATGGTATTGTTGTTGGATCAAACCTGAATAAATACAATGGCAAACTTAACCTGAGCACAGAAGTTAAGCCTTATTTAACGCTGAGCAATAACCTGAGTTTGGGCGAAAGGTCAACAAACGAAACCAGAGACAGGTATAATGCACAGAACCCATTTTATGCAATCTATGCTTATAATCCCTATGAAAAGGTTTATAACGCGGATGGCTCTTATAACTTAACCAGTCAGGGCTTCCCTATTTTGGAGGCTTTAAAGAATAACCCCGAAAATCAGAAGTATTTAAACGGGTATAATACTACCACTGTTGATTTTCATCCTATCAAGGGGCTGAGCATCTCGAGCCAGATTGGTTTAACGCTTAATGATTATACCCGCGAGTATTTTATCAAACCCGGATCGATCCTGGACAACTATGTTGGCGACCCTGCGGCGCCCGGCGATAAAACGGATAATGGATCGCGTGATTTTAATTACGACTGGATCAATAAGGCTATCTACAGATTTGATGTCAACAGCGACCACCATTTCACCATATTGGGTGTTCAGGAGTTTCAGAAGGATGTGTTTACATCATACACCCTGGAAAGTAAAGGCTTTCCAAGCCCCGACCTGCCTACGCAGGATAACGCTTCGGCAAATTCAGGGAAAAATAGTACTTCTTATTCTGCTTATACCATTGCATCATTGTTAGGTGAGGTAGATTACAACTATAAAGGCAAATATTTTGTTACAGGAAGTATCCGTAATGACGGTTCATCGCGATTTGGAGCCAACAACCGTTATGGCACCTTTGGCGCAGGCAGTATCGGCTGGCTGATCACTTCTGAAGATTTTGCTAAAAACATTACCTGGTTAAATGTATTGAAACTGCGTGCTTCAATAGGTAATACCGGTAATTTTAGCGGGATCAGCAATTACCAGGCCCTGGGATTATACGGCTTTGGGAACTATGGCGGTAAATCAACTGCTATACCTACTCAAATCCCTAACCCTAACTTAACCTGGGAAAAAAAGCTTAAGCGCGATGTGGGTATAGATTTTGAATTATTTAACAGCCGCATTACAGGTTCGTTTGAATATTATAACGAAACTACCAGCGGTTTGCTGTTCCAGCTGCCGGTATCGCAAACCACCGGTTTTTCAGCAGTGTACAAAAACGTAGGCGGTTTATATAATAAAGGTATCGACCTTTCGCTAAACGGCGACATTGTTAGAAATAAGGATGTTAAATGGAGTGTTTACGGAAACATCAACTATAACAAAAACAAAGTTACGTCTTTATATAGCGGGGCAAATGAAATTGCCAGCAACGGCGTTGGTGTTGTTAAACCGGGCGAGGCTATTTACACCTATAAAGTAGTTAGGTATGCCGGGGTTAATTCACAAACCGGCGCTGCGCAGTTTTTGGATAAAAACGGTAACATAACCGAAACTTATAATTTCGACAATGCGGTGGTTGAATCGGGCAAAAGCCCTAACCCTAAATTTTATGGGGGCTTCGGCACCAGCGTATCCTACAAGGGGTTTGAACTTACCGCCGACTTTACTTATTCTTATGGCGGATACACTTATAATAACGTGTACCAGAATTTAGATGCGTGGGGGTCAAATTATTACCAGGCGCAATCAACCCTGGCTTTAAACTATTGGAAAAAACCAGGGGATGTTAATGTGCTTCCAAAACCTGATGCCGCGGGTGCCGACCAAACCTACGTAACTGATCAATACCTGCAAAAGGATGATTATATAAGGTTTAGAACATTGCAGCTGGCTTATACCCTTCCTAAAGCTATCACCCAGAAATTTAAAGTGTATTCTTTAAGGGTGTTTTTACAGGGCCAGAACCTGCTGACCATTAATCCGCACCATTTTTTCGGCGATCCGGAAGTTGGGATAGGAAGTGTTGAATCGGGCTTATTGATTCCCGGTCAGAACACTTTATACAGCTACCCAAGTACCCGCCAGTTTACATTTGGTGCCAACATAACCTTTTAATCGAACGCTAAAGGATAAAAAAATGAAGAGAACATATATATACGCATCGCTAATGTTGTTATCATTAGCCGGATGTAAAAAGGAATTGATACAAAGCCCTACAAATGCTATCCCGGCGGGCAATGCGTTTGTATCCCCCGCTAACTTTACCAATGCCATACTGGGTACCTATTCAGGACTTAAGGGCGGCAATTATTATGGCGGCCAGGATGGCGGCTCAATGGCCACCACGCCTGATGTACTGTCAGACAACCTGATCATTTGTTCGCAGGGACGTAAGTCTGAGCAGGTGTTTTTTAATTTTACTTTTAACTCAAACAGTGTTTGGAACATGTGGCCCGATGCTTATACCACGGTGTTGCGGGCAAACTATATCCTAACCAACCTGGGCCACCTCTCGGCGGGTACTTTTAAGGATAACGTTCAGGGTGAGGCGCTGGCCTTAAGGGCGCTGTCGCACTTTGACCTGTTGCGCCTGTATGCCAAGTCGTACGCATCAGCAGGTGCGCAGGATCCGGGGGTGCCTTATGTAACCTCAACCGACCCAACGCTGCTGCCATCAAGAACGCCGGACAAGGCTGCCTATGATATGGTAGTTGCAGACCTGGTGCAGGCGCAGTCATTAATAGCTGCTGATAATGGTGAGGGACGTTTAAACAAGTCGGCTGTAGAAGGATTACTTTCGAGGGTTTATTTATACCGCGGCGAGTGGCAAAAAAGTGCAGATGCGGCAACCGCCTGTATTAATGAAGCCGGCGCTAACGGGCACGTGCTTGCAAACACGGATAACTTTGGATCGATATGGCTTGACGGCGATGACCCGGCTACATCCGAAGTTTTGTTCAGGGTAAAAATTATTGATGCGGACGGAATTCCGATCGGGGTTGGCTATGAGCAATCAAGCCCGCAGGGCGTTAAGCCGGAGTACGTGGTTGACAATGCGTTTTATAACCTTTTTGCTGCCAATGATGTGCGTAAAGCAGCTTATACCGGTACCACGGTTTTTAACTCCGAAAACTTTGTTTACATAAAAAAATACTTCGGCAGGGCAACTGGTGCAGCAAATACGGTAGATTTTAAAGCATTAAGGCTGGGCGAGGTGTATTTGAACCGGGCCGAAGCATACTATAACCTGTCGCAGCCGGCAAATGCGCTGGCCGATTTGAATACGCTGAGAGCAGGCCGTTACACTGGTTTTGCTGCCGGTGCCGAAACGGGCGCTAATCTTTACAATGCTATTTTATTGCAGAGGCGGTTAGAGCTGGCGTTTGAAGGATCAAGGTTCTTTGATTTAAAAAGGCTTAATGCTGCCATACAGCGGTCGGATTTTGGCGACCAGGCAGGCGGTGCCGGTCCGCAGGCCCCTGTTAAACTTATTTCGGCAGGCAGTAACCTGTTTCAGATGCCTATTCCGCAGTACGAAATCAATGCAAACCCAAATATTACTCAAAATCCGTAATCAGTTCAGTTAATAGTTTAGTTAATGGGCCCTTTTAGCGATGCTAAAGGGCCCATTTTTCATTTTTTTTTAAGGCTAAGCCGAATTACAGTAAAATATAGCCGATATTCCACCTCAGGGCGCTAATCCGTCGAAAACTATCATTTCTTATCCTTTCATCTGCCGGGACACCGCATCGGGATTCGTAACGTTTTAATGTACAACATTTTAGCCGGGGTTTAACCAGCGGTCAATCTGTTTCGCTGTTATATGCAAGGTTAAGTGCAATGCAAGGTACCATGTAATAAATTGTTATTAAATTGAAAGTTTTATAGCTTAATAACTGCTTTTTTTTAAAAAAAACAATGTTTTTTAAGATTTATCTTGACAAATTGATAATGTAACACTACTTTTATGATTAATTAACTATTAACTGATCTTATTATTAACGAAATGAAAAAACTTTTACTAGTAAGTTTGTGTTTCCTGGTGTTATGCATAACACAGGCATTTGCACAAAATCGAACAATTACTGGTACAGTTACTTCAAAGGAGGACGGCTTGCCGCTTCCTGGGGTAAGTGTTACAGTACCCGGAACTCAGGTTGGTACCCAAACCAACGACTATGGTAAATTTACCATCAAAGTGCCGGCATCAGCAAAATCATTAGCATTCGGATTTGTTGGTTACAAAAGAGTAACTGCAACTATTGGCGCTACTGATGTTATTAATGCCACGCTTGAAACAAACGCAAATGAGTTGAAAGAAGTTGTGGTAACCGGTGGTTACGGCATCAAGCAAACAGCGCGTTCAAACTCAAACTCTGCGCAAGTGGTTACAGCTACTGAACTGAACACAGTTCGCCAGCCTAACATCAACAACGCTTTGGCCGGTAAGGTTGCAGGTATCCAGGTTCGTAGCCAGTCGGCTGCAGCATTGGGCCGTAACACAGAGGTAAGGCTTCGTGGTGCTTCAGGTTTCGGATCTGGCCAGGGCGCTTTGTATGTTGTGGATGGTACTATCCTTCCAAATGCTGACGACATCAACCTTGATGACGTTGAAAGTGTTACTGTATTACAAGGTGCGGCAGCCGCAGCACTATTGGGCTCACAGGGTGCTAACGGTGCAATCGTTATCACAACCTCTAAAGCTAAAAAGAACGGTGGCCTTGGTATCGACCTTAGGTTAGGTGCTACTTTTGACAAGGCTTACATTTTGCCTAACTACCAGAACACTTATGGTGGCGGTAACAACCCTGTATTTGAGCAGTATACTTGGAAAGCCGGTGACCCTGATCATTGGAAATCATTAAGCGGTAAATACTACCCTGATTATTCTGATGACAGCAGCTGGGGACCTAAATTATCGGGACAGGAGTATATTCCATGGTACGCATGGTATGCCGGAACAAAATATACCGGTAAAACTGCTTCATGGACTGCACAGCCTAATAACGCTATTGATTTCTATCAAACAGCGCCTTTGCTTGATAACAGCATAACCTTTAACAAGGCAGGTGATGATTACAGCGTTAAATTAAGCTACGGTAACGTTTACCAAAAAGGTATCATTCCTAACCAGGATTTGAAAAGAAATACCCTGAACCTGAACTACAACTATGATTTGAACAAACACCTTTCATTATCTGCAAACATTAACTATGTTAACCAGAAACAAACAGGTACTGTTCAGGATGGTTACGCTAACCAAACCTCAGGTTCATTTACCCAATGGTTCCACCGTGACCTTGACATGGGAATCATGAAAGAATTAAGAGGCTTACAATATGGCCCGGGCCAATATGCCAGCTGGAACCACAATGACCCTGCTGCATGGAACCCTGCCAACCCTACCAACTTTTATGGTGGTAACTACTGGTATAACTATTATACCTACCAGGACCTTGAAAAAGACCACTATAACCGCGATCGTTTTTACGGAAACATAGCCTTAACCTATAAAGTTAATAACGACTTAAGCTTCAGGTTAACTTACCGTAAACAGCAAAATACTACGTGGACCGAGAATATCGAATCTACCGAGTTAGCGCAAAGCCAGGTTCAAACAGGCTTGAAAGGCAGCTACTTTACTTACAACAGCTACTCGAACCGCGAAAACTTAGAGTTTTTAGCTACCTACAGCAAAAAGATAAAAGACTTTAAGATTGACGCAAACTTTGGTACAGATAAATTTAACTGGACCGATAAAGAAAATGGTGCTCAAACCAACAACGGCTTAACCATCCCTTATCTTTATACCATTTCAAACAGTGTTGACCCTGCATCCATATACAACACAAGGTTACAGGAAAGATACAATGCTGTGTTAGGCCACCTTGCTTTAGGCTGGAAAGACCTGATCTTCCTTGACGGATCATTACGTAATGACTGGTTCTCAACGCTGCCACAGGCTAAAAATGACGTATTGTCAAAATCAGCAGGTTTATCATTCGTGTTTAGCGATTTGCTGAAAAGCCAGGATAAATGGTTAAGTTATGGTAAAGTACGTGCAACCTACGGCCAGATCCCTAAAGCGCTTGGTACCAGCAACGAAACTTTTGGCGCTTACCGTTACCCGGGTGCGTCTTATGGCGTAGCTGCTCAAAAATTCAATGGCCAGCTGTTGATGTCAACTCCTGACCAAAACGTTGATCCGCTGATCCACGGTTCTACAGTAACCCAAAAAGAGCTTGGTCTCGATTTAAGATTCCTGAATGACAGGATCGGAATTTCAGGTACTTACTGGGATGGTGCTGAAACAGGTATCCCTTCATCAATTAACGTGAACGGTGCTTCAGGTTTCTCATCTATCCTTACCAACTTTGGTAATGTTACCAAAAAAGGTTTTGATATAACCTTTAACGCTTACCCGGTAAGAGTACCAAATTTTGCATGGAACGTATCTTTAACTTACTCAAACCTGTTACAGGATAAAGTAGTTGAGATCAGCAATAAATACAACGTTCAGCAAATTATTGTTGCTTACAACACATTCTCACAACTTCCATACCTGGTTCAAAAAGCAGGCATGGCCTGGGGACAGATCTTTGGTTCAGGTATCCTTCGCAATTCTGCAGGTGTTCCTATTCTTGATGCTAGCGGTTTTTACCAAAGAAATCCAAGTGTTTATTTTGGAAGCGTATTACCTAAGCACACAGGTGGTATCCAGAATACATTTAACATCTACAAAGACTTCTCTGTTAACTTTAACATAGATTACCAGTTTGGCGGTAAATTTGCTTCATTATCTAACGCATTCGGTGCATTCAGCGGTACCACTTACCGTACGGCAGCTTTGAACGACAAGGGTAACCCTGTTCGTGATAATGTTGCTGATGGCGGTGGTGTTCACCAGGTTGGTGTTGATGCAAACGGCAAGCCGGTTAGCATGTATGTTAGCGCTTATGATTACTATCATAACAATTTTAACAACGGTACTTTAGATGAGTTTGTTTATGACCTTACCTTCATAAAATTACGTGAGGCTGGTATCTCTTACCGCATCCCGGTTAAAAAATTAGGAATTGGTAATGTTATTAAGAATGCTAGCTTCCAGATACAGGCACATGACCTTTGGTTAATTTATGCTAAATCAAGAGACTTTGATCCGTCACAAATCAGTGCAGTTCAGGGTGAGTCAGGACAGTTGCCAGGAACAAGAGGTTTCGGATTTAACCTTAAAGTAGGATTCTGATCAGTGTACTTGAACGAAAACTTAATTTAAATATTTAAAACACGATGAAAAAGATATATATATGCACGCTTTCTGCCTTACTGTTATGGGGGGCCTCGAGCTGTAAAAAACCAAATGATTTTGGTACAACAAACCAGGATCCTACTGCGGTAACAACACCAATAGTATCAGCATTATTAGCAAATGTTGAGGCCGGGCTACCGGGCTATGCTTCAACCGGCTCAATGGCCGGCGGTGCTTACGCACAGTATTTCTCTGAAACACAATACCCGG
Organism: Mucilaginibacter xinganensis; assembly: GCF_002257585.1. Taxonomy (NCBI): domain Bacteria; kingdom Pseudomonadati; phylum Bacteroidota; class Sphingobacteriia; order Sphingobacteriales; family Sphingobacteriaceae; genus Mucilaginibacter; species Mucilaginibacter xinganensis. Next base: position 662,770 of record NZ_CP022743.1, read on the forward strand.
GCACATCATTATATACCGCCCCGGTAAACGGCTTCACCGGAAACTACAATGGCTCGCTGTACGACTTGCAAAACGTTATTAACCTTAACCAAAGCAAAAACTCGGTTGCTGTTGCTCAAATTATGCAGCAGTATATTTACTGGGTGTTAACGGATGAGTTTGGTGATATTCCTTACAGCCAGGCTTTACAGGGCTTAAAGGCTATTACCCCGGCTTATGACAAGCAGGAGGATATTTACAAAGGAATAGTTACCAAAATTGCAGCTGCTGTAGCTTCAATGGACGGTGGTACTGTACCGGGAGACCTTTTTTACGGAGGCGACGCTGCTGCATGGAAAAGGGCCGGTAATTCATTAATTATGCTGGTTTCTATGCAGGCTTCAAAAAAAGTACCTGGAGCAGGCGATTTTTACGCTACTGCGTTTAAAGCAGCAATGGCTGGTGGATACATTACTACAAATGCACAGAATTTTGCTGTAACTTATCCAGGTGGATCATATAAATCACCATGGTGGGGCCTTTACAATGGCAGAACTGACTGGGCTGAAAGTAAAACCCTTACTGATTACACTGCAGCTACCAACGATGGCAGGCAACTGGTATTCGGTGGTTCATTCAGCGATCCTAACTTAACAACAGGTGGTACCGTAACTTCAAGCGATGGTGTACCTTACGGTGTTGACCGTACTACAGCAAATAATTACATCAGTGCAAATTCAGACTGGGCGCTTATTATGCGTGCAGACAAACGTAAAGATGCATCTGCTGTAAACGTTATTACTGCTGCTGAAACTACACTGGCTGTGGCTGAAGCCATTAACATTGGCTGGGTAACCGGTGACCTGGTTGCTACTTACCAAAGCGGGGTTAAATTATCATTTGAGCAATGGGGTGTTGATGCGCCTACCAATACTTATCTTACCAGTGCTAACGTTGCTGTAAGCGCAACTCCGGGTGTTGCTAACGAAAAGAACATTGCCGTTCAGCAATGGGTATCATCTTACCCTGACGGACACATGGGCTGGAACATCTGGCGTAAAACAGGTTATCCTGTGCTTACCCCTGCAGTAGCAGCTTCCAATTCGTCAAAGAAAATTGTTAGGCGTTATATTTATGCTTCATCTGAGCAGACAACCAATGGTGTAAGCGTTAACGCGGCCATTGCAAGAGAAGTACCTACTGCAGGTACCGACTCGCAGGACAATGCTGTATGGTGGGATGTAATAGGTCAATCAAAATAAGTATTTGCAGGCTTTAACAAAATAGTTGAAACTATCATGAGCGGCGGCTCAGTTAAAAGAGGTAATGCTCATGATAGCTCATTAACATTTAAAAATTATTGAAATGAAAAATAAATTTTTACAATATACGTTCCTTAGCTGCTCGCTGATGGTTCTTTTTAGCGCTTGCCGGAAAGATCCGTTTAAAGGAACCGAAACCCTTTCGTCAGGGAAGTCATATGTGTACATTACCGAAGCCAATGGTAGTCCTTACACTCAATATTTTGATGTATTTAATGACATTAAGACTGTTGTGCTTTTCACGATCAGGCGCGATGCAGCCAATAGTGCTGATTTACAAAAGGCAGTAACTGTTACACTTACGGCTGATGCTGACTCTAGTGCCAGCTCTGGGCTAACAGCTTTTACCAGTGATTTATATACTTTTCCAACTGCTGCTGATATAGCATCGGGTGGCGTTTATGCAGGCGCTGACGGCATATCTGTTAACAGCGATGGTACCCAATTAACTGTAAAGTTTGCACCCGGTCAGTTTGCTAAAAATGTAATTTACAAAGTTGATGGCAGCAAGCTGGATCTTTCAAAAACCTACGGTGCTGTTTATAAAATAACCAGTCTTAGCAGCCTCAGCCAAAAGGTTGGTTATAGTGTGGTGGCAGCAGCCATCGCTGTTAAAAATGCGTATGATGGGAATTATAATATTTCCGGAACCGTTCAGCGGTATGTAGCAGGCGGGGATGCTGAAGTTGGTTCTTTGAATGGCACTATTGTAGCCGGCAAGACCAGCGATGTTATAACTAATGGCCCTACCAGCAATTTCTTCTCAATTTATTGGGCAGATGGTTCGGGTGTAGGCGGTATTGCCGGCTTACAACTTGCTGTAGATCCTGCAACTAATAAAGTTACAGTGACTGCATCAGGTAACCCAAATTTGAAAAATATAGCTGATCAGGATAATTATTATGACCCTGCTACCAAGACATTTGTATTGAATTTTGCCTGGTATGGAGGTGCGCCGCCACCGACCGGATCAAGCAGACAAGCGCACGTAACGCTTACTTACAACGGTTCAAGATAGTAACTATTGTATTGATTGATACTACCAAGCCGCCCCATTTAAGTTGTGGGCGGCTTTTTTATGAATTATATTTGTTAAGCCGTGATGTTTGCGCAAATTACAAACAGAATAAAACATCAGCGTACTTAATAGCTTAAAGAATATTTGAGCTGATTTTTCGTTTTACGTATTTAGCTGTATTCCAGGTTTTAAATTTATAATACTATGAAAAATTTCTTGCTGTCATTTATTATAATTGTTAGCGGCGTCAACGCTTTTAGCCAAACTATTGCTATAACCGGGGCCGTTAAAGATGACCAGGGGCAACATGTTCCCCTGGTGTTTATTAGGGACGCACAGCACTTTTATGCTACTTATGCAGACTCCAGCGGAGCCTTCCGGATTAAAGCTGATCCATCATCCACATTGATCGCTATTGCTGCCGGTTATGCTGATACGAAGGTAAAAATTGATGGTAAAAGCACAATTAATATAGTGATGGCTAAAGGGAACTCATCGTCAGCAAACGGCGCATCTTCTACTGCCGGAGCAACCAATGCGGGGGCTGCTGCTGCTTTTTCAAATAAAGAACCGCTGGTTAACCAAAGCGGATCAAGTACGGCGGTTAAGGCCGGTTTTAACCAGGAACCTACCAAAGGCAGCCCTTATCTTTTTGCCAATTGGGTGCATGGCTTTGCCGTTGGCGCCGGTGACTCCCTGCTGTATGATATTAACAATTTATACAATTACGATAAAACTAGCGGCGACCTGCTCTATACACAGGATCTGAAGCGGATTATGCAGGTGAACAAACAGGCAATAAAATATTTTTGTTTATTTAATGGGAAATTATACCCGCAGATTTTTGAAAGCGCACCTGCGGTAAGCAGCAAGCCATTTACCGAGGTATTATTAAGCACCTCAAGGTATAAAATATACAAACAAACGGATACCAAACTGATAAGGGCAGACTTTCATACCGACGGGGTTATAGAATCCGGCCATCGGTATGACGAGTATGACGACGCAGTGCATTATTACTTTGTAAGGCTCCCGGGAGATAAACCGAAGCAAATTTCATTAAAAAAGAAAACGCTGAAGGAATTAATGGCTGGCGACGCGGACAAATTTATAAGCGCCCAGGGCGACAGAGACGTTGATGAGGATTATGTGAGGGACCTTGCTTTCAGTTTATAAAGAACTGCCAATAAGAACTCGCAAGTAACTTCGTCTCATTGGGACCCAGAGATTCCTGACGGATAACCATGGCTTTTTTACTCCTCAATCTGCATAGGGTAGCGTTTGCTTTAAAGCCGCTGCTGGCAGCGGGCCTGGCAATTACGGAATGGCTTAGCGCTAGCTGCGAGAGGATTTTTAATTCCTTGTGTTGTAACAAATTTTTTACCTGATAATTTAAAAATGGGCGCTAATACCATTGATTACAGGTTTTTGTTTTGTAATTGTTGGTATATTTAAGCCTTGAACTTTATTCAATAAATATGAAAATTATTACTACTATTTCAATAGTTGTGCTGTCAGGCACATTTGCTTTAGGGCAAACTGTTGCCGTAAGCGGCACGGTTAACAATCAAAAAGGGCAACCGGTTCCCTATGCTTTTGTACGCGACGCCCAGCATAATTACGCCACTTTTGCCGATTCGACAGGCTCATTTGTATTAAAGGCAGACCCCGCTTCGGCACTGCAGGTTTCGGCAGTTAATTATAAGGAGACCCATGTACGGATTGAAAATAAAACCAACGTGAACGTGGTATTGCCCGCCGATGCGGTTACCGATGGGGTAAGTTCACTTAATTCAATCAAACAAAATGCAAACAGCGGGTTTTTACAGGCCAGGCAGCAGTTGGTTGCAGAGGGTGTGGGTGTTCAAACGGTAAGGGAGGGTTTTCAACAGGAAGCCACAAGGGGCAGCCGCTACCTTTACAGCGATTGGGTACCCGCCTTTGGTATTGGAAAAAATGAGACGATCATATTTGAGAATACCAATTTTTACAACTATGATAAATTGAACGGAAGCATCATTTATACCAACGACGGCAAGTCAATGGCGCAGGTATCTCCCGACCAGATTAAAAGCTTTAGTTTATTTGACAGAAAAGGGCATGCCCATGTTTATGAAAACGCACCGGCAATAAACGGAAAACCGTTTGTTGAAGTGTTGGTAAGCACCCCTAAATACAAGATCTACAAAAAAATTGACACCAAATTACAGCGGGCTGATTTTCATACCGATGGCGTGCTGGAGATGGGCCATCGGTATGATGAGTATGTAGATGTGGAACGCTATTATTTTGTTGGCGCCGATGGGAAACCACAAGCCATCTCGCTTAAAAAGAGTGCGTTGAAGAAACTTTTGGGAGGCGAAGCAGATGCTTTTATAGCCTCACAGGGATCAAGGGATGTTGATGAGGATTATGTGAGGGATTTGGGGAACAGCCTGATTAAGTAGCATAGATTATCGATAAAATAACAAAGCCGGAAATTGAAACTCCGGCTTTGTTATTTTATAAAGCGCTTAATAATACAATGGAATTTTTGCAGTTGAATTACGATATATCAACAGTTCCAAAGAATGTAAATGAAGTTCCATTACCTCTGTAAATTGTAACATTTAAAATAAAAAATGTAGTTGTTCCTTCTTGTCTGTAGGAGCCCGTGGCTGTGGCACCTGTGCCAAATTGCTGTGTTCCGTTATTGAAAACAGTAACGGATGTGACACTGGAGCTCGACCCATACAAATCATAAATAATAGCTGAATTAAGGGGGTCAGGCACTCCGCCTACAAATTGCAAAAGTGGCTTTGGTTTAACTAATGGAAGGTTAATTTTATTAATCGTAACCTCCACGCCGCTGGAACACGTGCTTTTTTTAGAAGCATTTGCGCTTTGGTTTCCGCAAAAAGCAATTGTTGTCGCTAATACAAAAGTCAAAATAATCGATTTTTTCATAATATTTAATTTTTGTGAATAAGTAAGACTGTTTATAAGCCATTGTGGACAGATGGCTTACTTTTAATAAAGTTAAGCTAAGCGAGCAACCTTAGGTGTGATAAAAGTCACAACCAGATTAGGCAATTATCACAAACTTAATTATTGATTAAACGGAAGGCATTAGCCTTTTGAAATCATCCTGCTTAATGTTTCCCTGCTCATGTTGAGGTAGGATGCAATAATTTTTAACGGTGCTTTCTGAAATACCAGCCGGTTGTTTTTTCTCATCTCGCGGAAGCGCTGTTCTGCACTTAAAGAAATTAACCGTTGTTTCTGGTTCTCCTCCTGGTGATACCTGCTGACTATGGTTTTAACCAGTACGGCTGTTTCGGGGAATTTGATAAGCAGCATGCGCAGGTCGTCATATTTTAACGACACCAATTTGGTGGCTTCCATTATTTCGGTGTAAAAGTATGCCGGCTGGCCCCAGTAGCCCTGGTAAGACAGGAGGATGTCACCGGTGTGCCAAAACCTCACGGTTTGATCGTTGCCAAATGCGTCGTAATAGTAATTTCGGGCAAAGCCGTTTTGGATAAAGCACAAGCGGTTCTCCTGCTGCCCCGGCGAAAATAGAATTTGCCGGGGCTTGTAATTTTCCTCGTGCAGTAATTCAAACAACTCCTGCTTCAGCGGCCCGGATAACGGGGCTATTCCTGAAAGGTAAAGGACGAAATTATTCTTATTCATAAATACATAAAATATAATGGTGAACTGAATAAAGTGTACGATTACCAGGCGGCCAAAAGGTGGGTGAATAATGAAGAATTGTATTCATAGTTGCGAATCAGGTCAGTTAGGATATTAACCTAAAATTACAAAATCCATTCCAATCTTTCATAAATATTAACGGAGAAATATGATTTTTTATCCAGGGTGTATTACCTGATAACAGTGGGCTAATTTGCTTAGAGGTAAAACTAACAATAGTTGTAAACCTTTGTGAATAAGTTAGTTTTGAAATGATATAGCGGGGGGATGTAAAATAGTTAACTTTAGATTAATATTAACCTTAACCACAACAAGTATGAAAAATGCATCAGTTATCAGGGAAAAATTATCGAGGGATGAAATGAAAAGAATTTCGGGCGGGGCGCAAAAGTACCAATGGAATTGCTACAGTGGCAGCGCCGGCGATTATTATTTAACTTGTTCGGATGTGGACCCGACGGCGCATTGCTCGGGCTGCGGTTACAGCAATTGCTCAATGACAGGTACTAAGTGCAATACGATAACAGTTTGTGTATGTTAGCGTAAAAACGGACCCTGTTTAACGCAGGGTCCCCTTAGTTTAAAATTATTTCTTATCCACACTGTACTTGCCGGGGCCAACAAAAAGCAGACCTGCAAACATAATGCAATCTTCAATAGCATGGGATGCTCCCATCAGGCCGCCCATTTCGCCGCTTTGGTGAAGGTGGAACTCAATTGCTACCAACAGGTTGATTACCATAAGTAAACATACCAGCCTAAAGCCAAGTCCCAGGATTAACAAAACACCACCAACGGTTTCTGTAAGTGCTGCAAGTAAGCCCCATACCGTTGGTAAAAAATGGATGCCCACGTAGCCCATAGCACTGCCGGTTTGTTCCCATTCCTTTTGCCCGCCCAGGAGTTTAGGATAGCCATGAAAAATAAACATGAGCCCCAGGCCAACCCTGATAATGAGGAGGCCAAAATTTCTGTAATTTCCTAATTTGTTTAAAAGCGCCATTCTTTTTTATTTAGATAATGTATGGTTTTGGATAGGGGTTGCAACAAATTTAGGGATAAGTAATATTTACCCCCGTACCGGTTACTGATAAATTTAATTTTTTACCTAACACCAGGCTGCAATTATCGGCCACGTGCCCGGCGGGGAAATCAAAGCAAACCGGGTACTGGTAAGCCTTTACCACCTCCATCACCATTTCGGGAACGGTTTGGCCAAAGGGGATGTCGTTATCCTTCAGGTCGGTAAAGCCGCCTACAATCAAGCCTTTAAGGTGTTGTAGTTTACCCGCCCGTTTCAGGGTGCGGAGCATGCGGTCAACAGCATACAGGTACTCGCCTATATCTTCAATAAATAAGATCTTCCCTGCGTAATCCGGTTCCGAAACGGAGCCTGAGGCTGATAGCAGCATGGAGAGGTTGCCGCCTATCAGCACGCCCTCTGCTTCCCCCTGCCGGTTTAAAGCATTGGGCGCCAGGCGGTAGCTGATCTCTTCGCCAAATAATGCTTTACGTAAAGTATCCAGTGAACGCGCGGATGCATCGGGGATGGTCATGGGCATTTGCCCGTGAATGCCGGGGGCATTAAAATTGGCAAATAGATGACTGTGAAGCAGGGTAATATCGCTGAAGCCTACCACCCACTTGGGGTTTTGCGCGAACCGGTCGAAATTCACCAGGTCGATCATCCTGACGGTTCCGTAGCCGCCGCGTGCCGCAATGATAGCCTTAACGCTGTCGTCATCAATAAAGCGCTGCATGTCTTTGGCCCTGAAGGCATCGTCGCCGGCAAACTGGTGACAGGAAGCAGTTAGCGTATCACCCAAAACCACTTCCAGTCCCCAGGATTGCAGCAGTTTTATGGCATCCGTCATAGGGTTGGGTAATTTTTTTGCAGGGCAGGTGATGGCAATTTTGTCGCCCGCTTTTAAGTAAGGCGGAAATAAAGGAGATGCGGCAGCGTTTTGCATGATCAATATTAAAAAAAACTTTTGGACTTTTCGCGGGTGTTGTTTCGCTTGTTCCACCTTTGTGCAATCAGCAGCTGGAACAGGCTGAATCTGTGGATTTTTGGTAAAACATGGCCAAAATTTCTATAAATGAAATTTTATTAACTATTGTTACTGTTCCACTTTGTTCCACCTGTTCCACTTGTGCACACTTGTTCCGCGGAACAAGCCTGTTCCAGGGTGCTTTTGGCATCGGCAACCCGCCATCAGTATGCACAGGCTTTCGGACTTTCGCGACTAAAAAAGTATCTTTGCCACATAATGTCGAAGCTTAATAAATTCAAACGGTTCACGGTTACGTCTGCCTTGCCTTATGCTAATGGCCCACTGCATATCGGGCACCTCGCAGGGGCATACCTGCCCGCCGATATTTTTGTGCGCTACCTGCGCCTCAAACATAAAGATGTAGTTTACATTTGCGGATCAGACGAGCATGGCGCGGCCATAACCATCAAAGCCAAAAAGGAGAATACCACCCCACAGGCCATCATTGACAAATACCACAACCAGATAAAAACCAGCTTTGAAGAGTTTGGGATCTCTTTTGATATCTATCACCGCACGTCATCGCCCATTCATCATGACCTGTCGCAGGAGTTTTTTCTGAACTTGTATGAAAAGGACGAGTTTGTGGAGAAGTTTTCAGAGCAATATTTTGATGAAGATTACCAGCAGTTCCTGGCCGACCGGTATATCATCGGCACCTGCCCTAACTGCAGCAACCCAAATGCCTACGGCGACCAGTGCGAAAATTGCGGTACATCATTAAATCCAACAGACCTGATTAACCCGATATCAACCCTGAGCGGCAAAACCCCGGTTTTAAAGCTTACCAAGCATTGGTTTTTGCCGCTTGACAAGTACCAGCCCTGGCTGGAGAAGTGGATTGATACCAAGGAGGGCGACTGGAAGGTGAACGTGTTCGGGCAGTGCAAGTCGTGGCTTAAATCGGGCCTGCAGCCCCGCTCCATGACCCGCGACCTTGACTGGGGCATTGACGTGCCACTGGAAGAAGCCAAAGGCAAGAAGCTATACGTTTGGATGGATGCGCCGATAGGTTACATCTCGGCCACTAAACAATGGGCCATTGACAATGGTAAGGACTGGAAGCTGTATTGGAAAAAGCAGGAGAATGAAGCAGATGAATCATGCCTGCTGCATTTTATTGGGAAAGATAATATTGTGTTTCATTGTATCATCTTCCCATCAATATTGCATGCCCACGGCGAATACATCCTGCCGCAGAATGTGCCTGCCAATGAGTTCCTGAACTTGGAGGGTGATAAGCTTTCAACATCGCGCAACCATGCCGTGTGGCTGCACGAGTACCTGGAAGAGTTTCCGGGCAAACAGGATGAACTGCGCTATGTGCTGACATCGATATTACCCGAAACAAGCGACAGCGAGTTTACCTGGAAAGATTACCAGGCCCGTGTAAATAACGAATTGGTTGCTATTTTGGGCAATTACGTTAACCGCGTAATGATACTGATGCACAAGTTTTACGACGGTAAAATTGAAAGTGAAACCGGTAAAATTGTACTTACGGATAAACACATTAACGCGGAACTTAGCCGGTTTTACGATGAGATAGAGGTTAACCTTGAGGCCTACCGTTTCAGGCAGGCACTGCAAAGCGTAATGGATATAGCCCGTTTAGGCAACCGCTACCTTACCGAGAACGAGCCTTGGAAAACCATTAAGACTAACCCAGAGCAAGCCAAAGAAACCCTGCAGAATAGCTTGATATTGATAGGGCATTTAGCGGCTTGCCTGCAGCCGTTTTTGCCTGCCACAGTGAAAAAGGTGCTGGACATGCTTAACCTGCCATTCAGCGCGATAGCTTTTGATAGGGAGATGGCCTTTGAAAGCGGGCATCAGCTAAATGCGCCGGCATTGCTGTTTGAGAAAGTGGAAGATGAGGTGATCGCAGCACAGATTCAAAAATTGGCTGATAAAAAGGCCGCCACCGCGCCGCCAGTGCCGGCGATAGTGCCTGCAAAAGAGAATATCAGCTATGAGTCGTTCGCCACGATGGACATCCGCACGGGAACAATTGTTGCTGCCGAAAAGGTAGCCAAAACCAAAAAGCTGCTGAAATTGAGCATTGATACAGGTATTGACACCCGCACCATCGTATCCGGCATTGCCGAGTATTTTGAACCGGAAGCCATAATAGGCCAAAAAGTTAGCGTGCTGGTAAACCTGGAGCCCCGTGAAATAAAAGGCATCCTTTCGCAGGGGATGATCCTGATGGCAGAAAATGCCGACGGCAAGCTCAGCTTTGTAATGCCGGCGGATGAAATGCACAACGGTTCGGTGGTGAGATAAACGGACGGCTATCATGCAGATATACAGATGAAGCACAAATGTTTTTGACAAATCATCTATAATTCGCACATTTGCACAAATTATGGGTATAGTAACCGGTAAATCCGAAAACGAATACCCGCAAGCCGAAATAAAGGTCCCGTAGTTCAACGGATAGAATAGGAGTTTCCTAAACTCTAGATATGAGTTCGATTCTCGTCGGGACCACTGAAGGAAATGTTCTTAACAGAATGTTTCCTTTTTTTGTTATTTAAATTAATTGATTTATAATGTATTTCAGCGTTTTTCTTGTTCGAAAAATAGAGTTCGATATTTTTCAAAACTCCTATCGTTTAAGGACGTTTTATTTCAAAGAGTGTTTTATCTTCGTTTAAACGACGATTTTAGAGCTTGATTCTTACCGGGATGCTTATTCCTCAATAGGTTGAATTTCTACATCTTTAGAACTCTTACCCTATACCCAAGCCCACAACCAAACACGCAAAAAATAATTTAAAAAATGCCGGGGTAGTATATTTTGTGGTCAGCAAAATAATCAGTCCAATACCGGCAGCCAAAAGCGTAAGGATATAAGTTAGCGAATGAGCTATTTATTGCGTGTAGTTTACTAAGGCTATATCGATAAAGTTATGATATCCGTCCAGATTTTGCTTGGCAAATCTATTTCCGATTTAAAAAAGCATTGGCGCAGCACAAAATATTTAATACGATGTGTTGTAAAAACTTTTATTATTTTAATGATAATTGTTTATAAGATTTTAATTTAGGTATATTGTTGATAAACAGAAAGAACCTTATATCTAATAAAGCAATACTATCCGTTTTAAAACTGTGTATAAATTTTACCGATGTATTTTATTGCTTGTTTTGCCATTGATTGTAAGAAGTCAATCACTTACGCCTGCCCCAGACGTCCGCTTTGAAAATTTTAATAGTCAAAATCATTTTACAAGCCGCCAAATATTAAGCATTGCGGTAGATAAGCGCGGCTATGTTTGGACTAGCGGCGCAGGCGTTCAGCGTTTTGATGGCTATAAAACGGTGCAATTCAGCAGCTTTAATACCACTGTGCACACCATTAAGGATAGTTATGCCCATATTATAGCCGATAATGACGGGCGCATTTGGGCCAGTTCAGGAGGATTGAGCTATTATGACGATGATAGCGATAGCTTCGTCTACATTCAACCGGGCGGCAAAAAGGCGCCTTTTATATTTGCCCATGCATTATCCGTTAACGGCGATTATTTATGGTTTGTTTGTGACTACGGACTCGCAAAAATCAATGTCCGCACGCTTAAAATAACCTATACATCCCTCGTTAGTGTTATCGATCCGCTCTGCTCGTACATGGTTAATAAACACACATTGCTGGTTTCAAGCAGGCAAAAAGTATATTTATACAATACAGTTAAGGATACGTATAGTGAAATGATACTCACTTATAATAATTCGCTGGTAAAAGTATATACAGCCATCGGCACTGGCAGCGAAGTGCTTCTGGGCACCACCCTGGGCTTGTTTAAGTTGAAAAACCTAAAAGAAATCACCCTTATAAGTCCCGAAACTAAAGATATTGAGGTGGATGATTTACATTTTTTGTCGGATGACAAGGACAAGCGGCACCTTTACATGGCAACCGATGGCAAGGGGCTTATGGTTTATAATACGGCGGAAAAAAGAATAGAGGCAACTTATCTGCACGACGAAAACAACCCTTACTCGCTTCCCACCAACATAATTCTCGGCATGTTTACCGACAACGCAGGCAGATTATGGATGGCTATGCAAACGGGGATCAGCCTGTTAAGTAAACATAACCAGCAATGGAAAATACGTTATCTTGATAAAAAAGAAGTAGAAGAGCAAAGTGTGACCAAAATAGCACAAGACCCGGGAGATAGCTCAAAAGTTTGGCTGTCCTGTAATAACCGGGGAATGGTGCGCATTGACTGGGGTACCAAAACAATTGAAAAATCATATTGCACCACCCCCGAAATGCGTCAGATTAATGACTTTGCTCCTATCTCGAAACATAGGTGGCTGCTGGTTACATCCAAAAAAATAATGGAGTGGTCGCCCGAAAAGGGCATTATTAGTATGAAAGCCTTGCCGCTTCCTGATTCACTTTCCCTCGGTTGCTACATCCGAAAAATTATTTTAACTGATAGAGGGGATTGTTATATAACTACCAATAAGGGATTATTCAGGTATGATTTAGCAGAAAAAAAAATTACTGTTGAAATAGCCAGCGACAAAGATGAAGGGGGGCTCCACGTGCATGCAACAGACCTTGTTAACGGATTCTATGATAACGGGGAACTTTGGATAGGCTCCCGGAACGGATTGATCAATTTTAACACATCAACAAAAACAGTTAGGCGTTATAACGGAAAGCCTTATAAAGATTATTACACATTTGAAATTGCCAAAGATGGGAATAATATTTTATGCTCGGTGCTTAGTGGTTTGGCTATTTTTGACCGGCAGAGTAAAAGTTTCAGAATAATTAACAAGCTGGCGGGCTTAGTTAAACCAACTTGCATAGCAGCAGGTGTCAGCGGCAGGGACATTTTGTTAGGCACTGAGGTTGGCCTCATGAAATTTGATTTTAATACGCTTAAAGCTGCGCAGGTTGAAACGGATAACGAGTTGATGAGAGTAGTGCCAAAGTCATCTTTCAGCGCTATTGGACATGACATGGCAGTTGGTTTTATGGGCGGCTATGCCTATTACCAATCAGGCGCTCAGGAACGGCTAAAAGTTTCTGAGCCAATAATCGAAGGATTGTCAGTAAACAACCAGCCGGTTTTAAATGGCTATTCAAATAAAAAACTACGTTTTAGTTATACCGATAACTCTATAAATATACCTTTTACCGCGTTCCAATACAGTAGTCCCGACAATATCAAATTCAGATATCGGCTTAAAGGCGCCGATAAAGACTGGCAATACCCGGAGAACCAACGGAGCGCTAATTACGCACAACTGTCTTCAGGCAGTTATACTTTTTACGTTCAAAGCGGCGACAAAAATAACAACTGGAATCCGGTGATCGCTTCGCTGAGTTTTGTTATAGCACCGCCTTTTTGGGCTACGTGGTGGTTTATGGCCTTTATAGTATTAGTAATTGCATCAATTTTATACCTGCTATACCAGTATAAAATAGCGCATTTAAAGGCTATTGAAACCATACGTCAAAACATAGCTTCAGACTTTCATGATGATTTGGGTAGCACGCTGAGCAGTATTTCCATTTTTAGCGAAGTAGCCGTGCAAAAAACTGATACGGACCTGGCCGGGGCAAAAACTTTAGTTGGCGATATCGGCGTACGCGCCCGGGCTATGATAAACTCAATGAATGATATGGTTTGGACTATTAAACCAGAGAATGACAATTTATATAAACTGATGCAGCGCATGGAAGAGTTTAGTTACCCGGTTGCCGAGGCAAAAGAAACACAACTTGTTTTTTTAATGGATGAGAGCCTGTACAATATTAAAACCGATATGGTTAAGCGCAAAAACTTATTTTTAATATTTAAAGAAGCTTTTAACAATGCGGTAAAATACAGCGGTGCCGGCAACATTCATGTAACGTTTAAACTAAACAATAATAAAACGCTGCTGATGCAGGTAACTGATAATGGATACGGGTTTAAATATGAAAGCAAAAGGCCGGGCAACGGGTTAGCGAACATGCATAAAAGGGCCGCCGAGATTAAGGGTAAACTGACCGTTATTACGGCACCCGGTGAGGGAACCGAAATAAATATTATTTGCAAAATCACATAAGTATGTGAGGAATACCAATAATTATTTGAGTTAAATTAGATGGCTATGCCAATAAAGGTGCTGATAGTTGAAGATAATACAAACCTGCGTCAGGCGCTTAAAAGCCTGATAGCCTTGTCTGACGATTTTATTTGTGTAGGCGATGACGACCACTGCAAACCCGAAATTTTTTTCAGCGATAATGAGGTACCTGACGTGATACTGATGGATATAGACCTACCGGGCGAAAACGGCATATCATATACACGCCGCATAAAAGAAAAATATCCTTTCATAAATATTTTAATGCTCACAGTTATTGAGCAGGAAGACAAAATAATGGAGGCTATTTATGCAGGCGCAACCGGCTATTTGATAAAAAGCGCCATACCCGAGAATATACTGGAGAACATCAGAATACTATATAAAGGCGGCTCGCCGCTTACACCATCTATTGCCCGCATTATATTCCAAAACGTACAAAACCAGCAGCCAAATAAAAAAGAAAAAGTACACTTAAATACACGTGAAACCGAGGTGCTTGCCGGCCTGGTAAAAGGACTAACTTATAAAATGATAGCTGCAAAACATTTCATTTCAGTTGACACGGTACGCTCCTACATCCGTTGCGTTTATGAAAAATTAGAGGTGCATTCCCGTTCCGAGGCTATCGTTAAAGCGCTTAACGACAAACTGATTTAATAAGGACATTCATATAAAGAATAATATTATAATATTATTCTTTATAATTATTTTACCAATTTTCACATACTTATGCGTTGCCCAAACGCCGGTTAAATTGCAGTTTTACTACCGTGAACCACCTTTGTCATAGTTATAAACCTGCGATTTATGAAAACCAGACTTTTATTTATCTATTTCTCATTAATATATATTGTAATAGCATCCTGCGGCAAAGAAGGGCTTCAGGGTCCTGAAGGTGCTGCGGGGCCAGCGGGTGTTGCAGGGCCGGCAGGTGCAAAAGGTGATACGGGATCTCCCGGTCCGGCAGGCCCGGCAGGAACGGATGGCTCGATAATTTATGGTGGTAATGGAGTGCCTGCGAACACCGTTGGTAAGGCTGGCGACTATTACCTTGATAAATCTTCCGGGAAATTATACGGCCCGAAGACGGGAGCCTCCTGGGGCGATCCCATACCATTGGTAGGCGGTACAGGGCAAACTGGGGCAACCGGCGCTACCGGCGCAGCTGGTACACCAGGCAGCAAAATATTTGATGGAACAGGTGTCCCTTCCCAAGCGCTGGGTGCAGTTGGTGATTACTATCTTGATAAAACTAACCTGTTACTTTATGGCCCAAAAAATACTTCGTGGGGCACTGGCCTGTTATTAATGGGTGCGCAGGGCGTTCAGGGCCCGGTTGGCCCTCCTGGGGCCGACGGCAGTGTTATTTATAGTGGCACAGGCGTTCCATCGGCCAGGCTTGGTCAAAACGGCGATTATTATTTTGACAAGTCATCAGGCGGCCTCTACGGGCCGAAAACTGCTGCCGGCTGGGGCACGGCTACTTCGTTAAAAGGTCCGGACGGCTCAAATGGAAGTAACGGAACAAACGGTTCAACCATATTAAGCGGAAACGGAGCGCCCTCAAACACGGTTGGTCAAAACGGCGATTTTTACCTGGATATAAGCACTTACCTGTTTTATGGGCCTAAAGCCGGAAATACATGGGGAACCCGTGTGTTGTTAAAAGGCGCACAAGGGCCGCAGGGACCCGTTGGCCCCGCAGGCGCTGATGGCAGTATCATATACAGCGGGAATGGCGCACCGGGAGCAGCGCTTGGCAACAATGGCGATTACTATTTTGATAAAACCGCAGGTGCCTTATACGGGCCTAAAACAAATACAGGATGGAGTACGCCCACCGTACTTATGGGTGCTACAGGCGCTACAGGTGCAAATGGCACGAACGGGAATACAGTTTTGAGCGGTAGCGGCATACCATCGAACACGGTGGGCAAAAACGGCGATTATTACCTGGACATTACAACATACAGGTTATACGGTCCAAAATCCGGAAATGCATGGTCAACCAGCGTTTTGCTGATGGGTGCCCAGGGTGCACAAGGTCCGGTGGGGCCGGCGGGTGCTGATGGCAGCATTATTTACAGCGGTAACGGTGTGCCCAACCCATCGGTAGGCGCAACAGGTGATTATTATTTTGACAAAACCAATAGAACACTTTACGGGCCAAAAGGCCGCACTGGCTGGGGTACTCCAACTTCATTAGTTGGGGCAACGGGTGCCACCGGTAATACCGGGGCTGCAGGGGCCAACGGCAATACTATTCTTAACGGAACCGGGGCTCCGGCAAACACACTAGGGAACGACGGTGACTTTTATCTTGATGTAAACACCTATTTGTTTTATGGACCGAAAACTGCAGGCGCCTGGGGAGCAGGTGTTTCTTTAAAAACAGCCTCATCCGGCGGCGCAAACGTCACCGCATTTGAAACCCTGGCAGGCTCTGTGTTAAATTGGGCAGTTCCATCCGGTGCAATTACATCGGGACCACCGACAACATTTGTTTTAAGTTATCAAAAACCAGGCGGGCCTCTTATTGCAGCTAATTCATTTAAGCTTCCCGATTCGGTTGCGACCAGCGTTGACCACGGCATTGTTTTGGTTTACCTTCATATCACACCTACGGGAGCTAACAGTAGTTGGATCCAACTGTCATACACTAACGCATTAGCACCTAACAACCTGCAGTACTATACCTTTAAGACTATTACGTCAGCCGATGGACTTTTTATAGAAGTGAAGTGCGATATCGCTAATACAAGCACGGCCCCTTCAGCAATGTTTAATATAGACAAAGTTAGGGTGGTGGTGGTGCCAGGCACCCAGGCGGGAGATTTAGGGACCACCCGCAGGCAGCCATTAACCCACACCATGCAGCAATTACACTTAAGCGATAAAAGTTTTAAATCTATAAAATAAACCCTGATGTGCCGGTGAAACGCCGGCACACATTTTTTACTTGCCTTACCGTTCACCTTGCCCAAACAAATGAAACAATTAGCTTATAGTACCCTGTTTTTTATACAGTTAATGCTATTAAACTTTGCGGTTAAAGCGCAGGACGTTTCGCAACTCGGCGCTCAAAAGCCTTTTGTTATCAACGGAAGTTTGGGGCTGGGACTCGGTACTTATTCGTCCAGCGGTATTGACCCGCGCGAACACAGCTTCTCGTACCTGTTTAGCGGCGCACCGGTGATATCAATTTATGGTGTGAGTTTTCCGTTCAGCATAGTGGTGAGCGATCAGCAACGCGGTTTCAGGCAGCCGTTTAACCAGTACGGAATAAGCCCTGCTTATAAGTGGGTGACGTTGCATTTGGGCTGGCAGAGCATTCAATGGTCGGAGTTTTCCATGGCGGGTTATAATTTGCTTGGCGCGGGTGTTGAACTAAACCCCGGAAAACTGCGCCTGGGCTTTGTTTATGGGCGGCTTAACAAGGCTATTGATGAAAATTCAACACAACCTTTATCATTTCAAACACCTACATACCTGCGTACCGGCTATGCTGCAAAGTTTGGCTATGGTACAGAACGCAACCATATTGATGTTACATTTTTAAACGCGAAAGACGACCCTAATTCATTAAAAAATATCCCTGCAGCTACCGGATTGCACCCTGCTGAAAATGTTGTTTTGGGAATAACATCAAAATTTTCGTTCCTAAAACATTTTGTCTGGGATATGGACGTAGCCGGGAGTGTTTATACCCGTAATAAGCTTGACGACACTATCCAGAACCTCTCGCTCGATAAATTAAATTTTATAAAAAAGCTCATCTCGGTCAACGCATCTACCCAATTGCTTACCGCGGCGCAAACCGCTTTAAATTACCAGGCCAAAAACTATACTGTGGGCCTGCAATACCGCAGGATTGACCCTGATTATAAATCGATGGGGGCGTATTATTTTGAAACGGACGTAGCCAATTATACCGTGCTGGGCTCCGTTAACTTAATGAAAAATCAGGTGCGTTTAACAGGCAGCCTGGGTTTTCAGAATGACAACCTGTTGCATGATAAGCCCTACACTTCGCACCGCGATATCAGCTCATTCGGAGCATCGTTCAATAAACCCCAATATGGCATTGACTTACGGTATTCCAACTACGGCATCACACAGGATAGAGGCCTTAACCCGGTTATAGATACGTTCAGGGTAGCGCGAACCAACTACAATGTTAATGCATTGTTAAGGTACACTATAAGTGATACACTTATTACGCAAAATATAGCGCTCATCGGCAGTGTTCAGTCGGTTGTTGATCTCAACAGGTTCACATCGGGTCAGAACCAAACTAACAGCAAAACAGCCAACGTGTCCTACCAGGTAAGCTTTAACAAGCATGCATTTAACATTAATACCAACTTTAGCTATACCGTGGCAAATATTGTGGTAATGAGAACTATTCTATATGGACCATCAGTTGGGGCGGGTAAGCAGTTGGATGGCGGTAAGCTTGATTTTAATGTTTCATTGGCTTATCAATTGCAGCACAATAACGGACTAAACGCGGGCGATGTAATTAATGGAACCTTAAGCAGTCAATACCGAATTTCGAAAAATAATGCAGCAAGTATTATGATAATGTATTTAAGAAGCAATTCTAAAGATGTTACCCTACCCTCATTTAATGAAATACGATCATCATTTAACCTAATACATACTTTTTAAAACATGCAATTTAATAAGTACCCAACTAAGAGATGCACCAAACAGGTTAAAAGCATAACGTACTTTTTAACTGTAGCCATGTTGCTTCTTATAAGCACTACAACCAGTGCATATGCGCTATTGACACCGAGTGTAAACGTTACCGTAAATGTCTTTCCGCCATATTCTCCCTACTATTCCGATTATTATGGCGTTAATGCTTCAAAGGTTGCAATAACTGTTCAAAACTTAACCGGCAGGGTACTGAAGATAAAACTTGCAGGGCAGCTAACCGGAAAAGGGAACAACGTGAGGTTAGCCACCTATACAAACTACGTCCCGTTACAGGCTATAATATTAGCCCCTTTCGAAATAAAGCAGTTAAACGGTACCGCCCTTAAGAATATCTTTGATGTAAACGCTATTAGTGTGACCGGTATTGACAAGGCAAAACTGGCAGTATCTTCGCGTCTGCCGGAAGGTGATTACGACCTTTGCCTGCAGGCTGTTGATTACGCAAATCCACAAAATGTGCTGTCCTCAAATGCGGCAAGCTGTTCGCCTATTTCTATTATTTACCCCGAAGCGCCACAACTGGCAGCCCCAGCAAATGCCTCAACCGTATCGGCAACAAATCCCCAATCAATAATCTTTAATTGGTTCAATGCCAACCTGGTACCAGTAGGCACTGTGTATAATATCACCATGGCCGAAATGCCGGACATTGCGGTAAACCCAACACAGGTGCTAAACGCTACCGCCCTGCCGCTGCTTTCGCAAAATGTTTCAGGTTTGAGCTACTTTTATAACGTGCTTAACCTGCAGCTGAAGCCTGGCAAGCGCTATGCCTGGCGGGTTACCGCGTCAGATCCCAGCGGGAAGACAATCTTTAAAAATAATGGGGTAAGCGCTGCTTCATATTTTACCTATGGTGAAAACAAACCATCGCCTACTACTGACAATGGACAAATAGCCAATAATTTAAATGTGGTATCACCATCGTGCGGCATCAAAAACCCAACGGTTATCATTGGGCAACACTCAGATTTGAAAGTGGCCTGGCTATGGCGTGAACAAATAGAATCAATTAAGAAATTTGATACACTGGACGCCCAACTGGTAAACCATTATACCCAAATGGCCACCGCCAATGGAATGGTGAAAATACAACGTTATAAGATTGACTTTTTGCGGGTGACAGACTTTGGTAAAATAAAGAAGGAGCACCCGGTGATTACTTTTACTACCAATGCACCGGTCCAGAATTTTTCGCTGTCACAAGCCGATGCTGTTGCAAAAGGCTTTGTCACCGGCGAAAAATACCAGGTTACTGTAACAGCCTACGATAATAATCTGAACGTGCTTGACAAGACCACCTCGTGCGAATGGATGCTGCTTGACGAAGGTGCTGAACGAACACCGCAGTTAAACATTAGCGGGCGGCTGGCTTACACATTGGATAAAAGCAGGTATTTTGGCGCCAACAACACCAGCATTACTTTACAAATTGTTAACAGCAGTACCGTAAAAACAATAGACCAGGCAAAGCAATATGTTTCTGTTACTACGGACGACGCAGGAAATTTTACGGCAAAACTAACACTGTCAGCATCAGATACGGGGCGAAAAAACGTCCTCGTACGCATAAACAGCCCATATTATAAGCCGCTTGATAATAACGGGACGTATGTAATACCCTCATTACGCTACGTTACATCAAACAATAAAGTAATGCCCTTGCAGGATACCCTGCGCTTGGGTGATGTAAATACCCAGGCGTACACCAACAAGCTTACAGTACATTTAACAAAAGGTTTTCCGAAGAAAATAAGTGAGGCCGACTATAAAAACGTTTTCGGTACCACGTCTGATTTTAACCTGGATATACCTGTTGATAATTTCACTGTTGACCCGTTGGGGCGCATTCCTGATGGCACCCATGTTATATTATTTCGAAAAAAGAAGTCAAACAACATCCCATACTTTGAAACCGATGCCAAAAGAAGGCCGTTAGATAAAAACGGATACATAGTTGTGGCTGATGAAGTGACGCAAGGCGGAGCGGCAGGAAATTCAAATGTGGTATTCACCAATATGCTTTGTAATTTTTATGAGGGCGATGAATACTATGTAAAAGCAATAATACCGGACACAGGGTCGAATATAAAGGAGCAACTTGCCGGCCCCGAGGTATTATATAGGTTTAATCCCGAGGTAAAACCCACTGATCTTTCCTTTAATTCAAATCTTGCTTATAATATCATTTCGCAAAAGCCGCCGGTTTCGCATGTTAGGGGTAAAGTTATGTACCAATGGCCAAGCTTACCCGGTGTTTTACACCCGTACGCCAACCAGGAGGTGTACATTAAGCTGGGTGTTGATTACAACACCAATACAGACCCTTGTAGTGTTGTTAAATGGACTCAAACATTTACCGGCTACAAGGGGAAACCTATGACTTTGCCATGGGAGCCGGCGCAACAACAGGAACATATTATTATGGGGCAGGGCGTTACCGATGCAAACGGCAACTTTGATATAGAGGTATTTACCCCGTATAAAATGGGGGTTATTGACGGTGTAAAAGCAACCCCAACCGGCGAAAATGGATGCAAACAAACTAAAACCCCGGTTGATAACAACGGCGACGATCCAGCCAGAAAACAAACAGACGGATACAAAAAAGTTGACGTATTGGGGAAAGGCGGTCCTGTTGAACAAGGAGGCGGCGGTGTGCAAATTGGCGTTAGTTTTAGCGAACTTGCCAAAACACCAGCAGACATTCCGGTAAATTCGGGCCTGGTACAACTTGACAAAGATGCCGGCCAAAGCGTTGGTGCCGCAGATATACCTGCGGCTAAGGGGGTATCAAAAGGGCCATCGGCCGATACCGGGGAACAACCGGAAGCAATAATAGCGGGCGATCCCGGAAGTTCTGTTGAACGCTTTTTTTATATCGACATCCCCAAAATAAAAACCAGCAAGTATGGCTCGCCCGTAATAAGCGATCATTTTGTTGTTCAGCCCTTTCAGACAACCGATTTGGGCGTGATAAAAAGTGATGTTTTTGAACTTACAGACACCCGCGTACACCTCAATGTATTAGGCGTTAACCCAAAAGACGATAATGCGGTTGCAGATGCTGCAATGCTGGTTCAAAACGCGAAGATGGTGATTTACCGCCGCTCGGACGCACCCAAGCTTGAATTTATGCCCGATGGGGAGGGCTCATTTACACATCCCAAGAAACCGTTGATAAGCCCGGTATTTGCCAAAGATCCGAACGCGCAGAAGGTTGAGTGGGTAATTGACACTACGTTCACCTTCAACCAGTACCAAATGGCAAGTTTGGCTAAACAACGCATGGTGATTGATCCTGACCAATACCAGATCCAGGTTTCGCCAAGTCCTGAAGGTAACGAAGGATATTTTTTCCCGGTGAGTGTTCCGTTACCTAAAATACCAAACGGCGCTTACTATGAAATGCGTAAACCAATTGAAGTAAGTATCGTGTCCAGCTTCAGCAGGATATCGGGCAGGTTAATGAATAACGGGGTTAGCCCGATCCCCAACGCGAAGGTTAAAATGTCTGTTTTATTCGGACCGAAAATAGACCTGGTAACAGATGCGAATGGATATTTTGAATACAGCGATTTTCAATCGAACGATTTTTTCTGGACAGACGGACAATATGTAACGCTATTGGCAGATGTACCTGGTTATACACAGGTAAGCTACGCAAACGGCACGTTAAAAGCAGTTGGGCACAATTACTACTACGAGATAAAAATGAAACCCAATAAGGTGTTGATGTTTAAAACAAAAGATGCGTACACGAATGCTAATGTGCCGGGTTATGTTACTGGCGGCGATAGTACTATCAAAAACAACAACAACTTTTTGCAAGCTTACTTTGTGCCCGTTCCCGACAAAGGTGACCATTTGTTAACCATTTACCCCGTTGATCCCGCTTATTTTGAAGAAACATATACGCAGCACGATGCCGACAATGTGCCGCTAATAAAAATGTACAAACGGCATCATCGAATGCAATTTCATCTGCATGTGCCGTTTACGGATATTGATGTAACTACTTTTAAAATCCTGATCAATAACAAACAATACCTGCCTGTTTACGATAAGCCCAACAAGACCATTTCCTTTGATTTTGAAAATATTTCGGTTAATAATTATACCATACAAATACTCGATCAGGCAAAACAAGGCTACATCCCCCAAATATTTAATTTAACCAACGATGAAAGCAGGCTGCCGGTAGTTTATGAGGTAGAAATAGGTTATGGTGCAACCATATCGGGTTATGTAAAACTCGACGGTAATGCGGTTAGTAATGCAAGAGTTTATATAGATTACAACGGCGAATATGTTTCGGATTACGACCCAACCAAAAAAGGCGGTACTGTCTCGAACGCGGCATTAGAAGCAAGGACGGATAATAATGGATACTATACCATATCGGGAGTCCCGATAGCGGCGGGTTACAACCAGGTGGAAATGCACGCCACAATAGATAACAAGGTGGTTAGTGGCGTAACTCAATTTTTTACTTACGATAATAAAGGACGTAAGGATGCAAATTTTGATTTAAGCACGTTCGCTAATGCCCCGGACATAAAAGATATATGGGGCTTCCCGATAGCTATAGAGCGGGCTAAACCCGTTGCAGTAAACCAATACCTGGTTGACGGTATCGTCGACCTGGGTACAAACAACAACTCTCCGTTTAAGATGATCGGCGGGACTACTAAAATAAGGGTAACAGCAGTATTGTATGGGTTAAAAAATGGCAAATACGAACCGCAATTAGATAACGTTCCACTTAATGGTTACGCCAATCTCAAATTAAACTATCTCGATCGCTACAACGTTAAATTAGAAAGCGCAAATACTTACAAGGGACAGTCTGTTTCGCTTGCGCTGGTACCAACCGGAACCGGGGGCGCCATAAAAGGCAATGTTAGCATAACCGATAACTCCTTCAATTTCCCGTCATCGTATTTAAGTTTCGAGGACAAAGACACAAAGTTGCCGATACCTTTTTACCTATATGATAAAAGCGCTGGAAACAGGCCGAAGATAATGCCTCAAATACCTGCAATTTTTAATACCGCGGCAACCAACATCAACTATTATCTTTCGGATGCAGCACTGGATTCGTTAAGCTTTTCTTTCATTGGTTTTGAAAAGACGAAAGCTGACCCTGCAAATTCCTACATTGACAGGAAAACCAAACAAATTCACCTTGACGTAACGGTTAAGGGCAAGGTGCCGCACAGCGACCAGGGTTTTGTACGGGTACATATTAAAGACTTAGTGCTCGACGGGGATTCGATAAGGACTAGTCAGGGAACGGAGCCATTGGTGGTTAACCTGCAAAGCTGGCAATTGATTGTAAATAAATGGTCGGTCGATCCGCATTTTGGTGGTATAATTTCTCATACAGGTATGATAAAAACCGGCGTGATAGATGTGCCTGTCGGTTTGTTTAACCTGCGGGGCGACCTTTGTGTGATAGATAGTTTCAAGGTTAAAAATCTGGCCTTAGGCGGGATTCTGAATTTGACCAACGTGCAGGAACAATACACTCATTTATTGTGGGACGCAGCCTGCGGCAGCGACCATAGCGGGCATTGGCGTCTATCGGCCGCTACGCCCGACAAATCGCCGGCAGCTACTATACCTATTCCGGAAATACCGGGTAAGATAGGTGCAACCAACCTAAATGTAGATTACTTTCAGCTGGTGAGTTTTAATAACGAAAACCTGGTTAGCTTGTCGCCTTCGTCGGGAATGAAGCTATATAATAATAACAAATTCACCTTCAACCCCAAGTCTGTAACCAGTGCCAATGGCTCGTTTTCCCTTACCGGCGATGCTAATATTGACGTACCCCGCCTGGGCACCTCACCGTTGAGCTTATTGTATACCGCAAATAACGACGGTACGTTAAAAATGGATGCCGGGAGTTTTGACCCTATAAAATTTGAGGGCCTGGGCTACGTACAGTTCACATCAGATAAGGGAGCAAAATTTATAGCAAGCCCCGAGAAAAACTATGTTACCACTATTGCGGGCACTGTTGTTGAGCCAGGTAAATTTAATCCGATACCATGCGTGCTGTCCTTCGGAGCTTCGGTCGGCGCCAATGGTACGGATGGCCCGGGCGACCCGAATTTGGGCAAAATTGTATTAAACCAGGGCTATAAATTAAATATGGACGGAGATGGGCCCGCCACTGACGATAATGTTTCGATAACTATTGGCGACGAAGATAAAAACAACATGCATGTTGACAATGTAACTAAAGATTGGACAACGCTTGAGTTTTATGGGCAAATGAACGATCCGAAATCAAATAGTGTAGCGAAAGGCGGCGCACCAATGTCGTCGACCCCTTCATATTATGATTTCCAGGTGCTTGGTGCCTTGCAAATAAATACCAAGGGGATGAAAATGGATAAAATCAGCACTCCGCTTGGCGATCTTGACCTGGCTTACGATTTTGCCACGAAGGAACTACATGGTGACCTGAAGATGAACAATGTGAAATTTGGCACTTATGAATTTACCGGCGACATGCAAATGAATATGGGGCCGCCCGGTATGCAGATATTTGGTAACGGTTCGCTTAACACCGGAAAATTGTTTGTTGATGGATTTGGTATCATCAATATCGGTGTTATCTTCGGCAACCGGCCAATTGACGCTGCTACTGAGAACACAGTATTAAAGTACAGCACCGCAAAAAATAACAAATGCTGGCTTGACGACAACAAATCCGACTTCAAGGGTTTCTTCTTAACAGGCGGCCTGGAAGTACTGCACGAAACTGATGCCGCCAACTTTGCTATAGCTTCGGTTTATTTTGAAGCCACGGTGGCCGTAGAGGCTTCGGTCGGCGCAAATTTTTCGAAAGGAAATTACATGGCATTGCTTGGCGCACACGCCCAGGTTGATGCCGGCATGCTCTCCATGACAGGAACTACGGTAAAGGGAGGGCTTAAAGCGCATTTAACGGCAGAGGCAACCTATTCCCCAAATGGTTTTGCTATAAACGGTGATGCAGGGGTTACCATAACAATCACCATTGGGCAGTATATACCATTTTTGGGCACAAAAACCGTTACCACCACCAAAGGCGCGAAGGCCCTTTTTGGTTACGGCGGCGGGCAGCCCACTCACATGGACTTCTCTCTCGACGACGATGGAAACACGGTATCTTGTGCTGAAATTACCCCCACACCTTAATGAAATTTTAGAAATGCAAACTTTTAAAAAAATAATATTGGCAGCCGGCTTAGTTTTAGGATACACTATAAGTATGGCACAAACCACCAGGCCAAGTGCGCTTGCGGGACCAAAGGGGATTTGGGTAATTTGCGGTGACGCGTTGCCGAAGAATTTTAGTTACCAGATATCCCGGCAAAAAAACAATGGCGAATGGCTAACCGTGGCAGAAGTAAAAATGCCGCGCTCGAAAGATGAGATCCAGGCCGATCTGATAAACACCGAAAGAGCCGCAGGTATTGATATTGCCCCGCTTGATGCCGCGCGCTTGCAATTAATTTGGGATAGGATAACCCCGGATATTATTACCAGTTCGCCGCCGGAGTTGTATGAGGAATTAGCCCTGCGGGCGGCAACCGGCACCGCATGGTATGATGCAACTGCTGATAGTGCCACCGTGTACCGGTACAAAGTGAAAATGATAACCAGCGGTACTGCAATCCCGGAGGCGGAAACAAATATCGTTAAATACCCGCAGGAAAAGTTTGTTACCGATATCAGGCCGGCAGGTTTTGATCCTTCGCGCCAGGGCTTTCACGGTGAATTTGTGATAGTGGACAAGGGCACGATGGTAAGATGCAAAATTTTAAGGAGCTATTACCTGCGGTCGGGTTATGAAGAACTGGCAAGTGTTCCTTTGTTTGTACAACGGAGCGGCAAAACTTACATTAGTTTTTACGATAATACCGCAGTTGCAAAAGTGCCTTATACGTATGCTATTTTACCGATAGATGCCGCCGGGAACCGCGGTATTGCATCGCCGCTTTTAAAAGCGTTTGACGTGCCCGATAAAAGCATAGAGCCGTCGGTGCACGATTTCAGGACTCACTCAGACGAAGTAAAAAAAGGCATTCGTTTAAGCTGGAAAGTGAACGACGCAAAAGTGATAAATGCCATTGAAATTTACCGAAGCGATAGTTACAATGGCAAATATTTTAAGTTAGCCACTGTTCGCCCTGCGGATACTTCCTACCTGGACCAACAGCTTAAACCTATTGACGAATATTTTTATACCATAAAGCTGGTAGGGTTTTACGAAACGTCGCCCTTATCGCCCCGCGTGCCGGGCGTGTTAAGAGCCAGCAACAGAAATTTGTTTCCTCCTCAAAACTTACGCATAAAGCAGGATAGCAATAAAGTAACCCTAATGTGGCAAAAAAACGAAGGCGATACCCGCGCTTATTATATTTACCGGGCACCAAGCAACGGGGAGTTGAAACAAATTGGCGCACCCATAATTACCGACAGTGTGAATGTAAGCTTTACAGATAAACTACCGGCAAGCAATGGCAAAATGGTGTACACTTATGCCGTGGCCGACGAAAATACATCTTACGCAATTAGCCCTAAATCAGCGCGGGTTTATGCCTACAGTGCAGGTAATACTACTTTACCTATTCCCTACGATTTGAAGGTGCAAAAAACAAACGGCAATAAATTGCTGGTTACCTGGGCAGACATGAATAAGGAGAAACAACCGTTCGGTGGTTATATGCTTTATAGGCGGGTAAACACTGTTGACGGAAAGATTACCGAAGCCGTGCCCGTAACCGTTAAAATCATATCGGCAGGCATAAATTTTTATCTGGACAGCCTTATTAGCGATGGTGCAACGTATTCATACAGCGTACGCACCGTTGGGTTTGATGGTAAAAAATTGGGCAGCCCAAGCAATCAAGCTTCGTTTACCATACCTGCTGAAATACCGCTGTCCGTAGCTAACATCAAAGTATTCCCCATGCAGAAGGCAGTAAAGTTAAGCTGGAATAATCCCATGGGGCAAAACATAAAAAGCATTCAAATTTATCGTGCGCTTGAGGGCAAAGCTGCACAGCCAATTGCTACGCTTGATGCCGGTATGCAAACTTATACTGATAAAGATGTGGCATCGGGCTCAACTTACTTTTACATTTTTACTGTATCAAATACCAAAGGTCGTACCAGCATTAAGACAGACGCGGTTGGTATCCATTTGGATTAACACAGTAAACTGTATGGATAAATATTAATAAGCCGGGCATTGAGATTAGGTTAACATTATGTTAAGTAAAAATACTAAATTATAGTAAAGAGGTAATTAGGGTGAACTGTATTCGCCATTGTCCCAAATTATTATGTTAAGTAAGGGTCACTAAAATTAGTATTAAAACAGGATAAAAATCTGTAAATCAAATCATTGCAGGCTTCTGTTTTTTGGTCAAAACACCATGATATGTGGATAGGCCGAACCTGATTGACCCCAGCTGCGAATTTAGATTTGATCACAATGAGTGTTGAAATACAGTGTATTATATCCGCAAGATAAATTGGCGAAGAGGATGCAACGTAAATGTTTTTTCCACGTGTACTACTATAGCTAAGTTCTCCGCAGCTATTCCAATGTTTGGTTTTATGATATTTTGTTTGATGGTTTTTTTAAATGATAAAAGTGCCCGGTAAAGCTTACTTTATTGATGATAGTTTTGGATGAATTGGGTGATTGCGATGCCGGATACGTCAAAAAATTGCTGCCCGGCAAGCAATGTTATTTTTAATACCGGCTTTAGTTGTGCTGCTTTTTTTGATTCAAGGTAAAGCTCTGTTTCATAGCCGTCCATAGTCCCCTTGAGTACATTATTGATGATAAGTGCTGTGGGTGAATCTAGGCCGCCATCTTTAAGATCACTGGCATGGGCGTAGCTGGTTACGCCAAGTCTTAAGGCTTCTCTTATCTCCAGTTTTCCTACTTCAATCATTATATCGGGTGTGAATTTGGAACGGTCGCCCAGGCCTATTAACATTAAACGTTTGGCACCTATTATTCCTCTTTGCGGGTTGATAAGCAGCGTTTCCAGAGCATGTCCCGAAAATTTGCCGCTTTTTCTGAGATCTGTAAACAGGCCATTCAGTTGCTTATCGATGTGATACAATCCGTTAGCAGCGGCGGGTAATGCAGGTGCGTTAAATATATCACCCTCCTGATATTCAAAAACGCAAATGAACTGTAACGGCGTAACCTCGGCAGATGGGCTTTGCACCATCCCTTCTATCGAAATACCATGAAGCTTTCCAAATATTTTATGCGTACCCACCGGCTCAATATGTGCCTTATCCTGAGCCTGGGCTGTTGAAATAAAGATTGATAGCACAACGGCCACGATAAAGCTGCGTTGTGTAAATCTGAAAAAAGGAGATTTTTGAGTTTTCATATATTTCTGTCTGAAATTTAAATGATATTCCCGAATTGGTTTATACAGTATTTTATGATTTGGAATTTCGCTGTTGATATACCCGGATTTGCCCTAAATGTAAGTATTCGGAGTCGGGTACTGCTCGCAACTTATCCCACAGGCTTAAATTTCCTATCCGTAAAGCGTTCTATATTATTTAAAGTAGTTATGGTATTATAAATTAAAAAGGCCTTTTATACCGGTAATAGCAATCTGAAGCCCAACGCAGAATATCAAAAATGAGATTATCCTGTTGAATATCTTTTCGCCATTTGAACCCAGGTAATCAACCAGCGCTTTGGTATTCATGTAAAAAATATAGATGAGCACGCACATAAAAATGATTGAAAGTAAAATGGCTCCTGTATTGATAAAATAGCTTTTCGCATCGGGCGAGGCGCTATGTGCACTAAGTGTAAATAAAACCGAAATTGTACCGGCTCCTGTTGTGATGGGAAAAGTGATGGGGTAAAATAATTTGTCCTCAATGTTACGGTATCCCGATGGTTTCACACTATCACGAAGGTCGCCTTTCGGGTTGTCGTCCTGCTTATCTGACGTAAGGAACTCCCAACCCATTTTGCAGATCATTATTCCGCCAGCCAATTGAATGACCGGGACGGAAATGCCGAACAATTCCAGGATCCAATGACCTGCAAACAAAGAAACGGTGCATATAAAAAAAGCATAGACAGTAATTTTATTAACCGCCTTTCGCTTTTCAGCCCGATCAAGATGAGCAAAGTATGGAAGAATGATAAAGGCAGAACCTATAGGGTTAACTACAGGAAATAGTGCAATGATGCCTATGAAGAGCGAGTGGATAAACGGATGGAAAGATGCAAACATTTTAAGCAAAGAAAATTATGACGTCATAAATATAATAACAATAGGCAGCTTCTCTTTTTTTGATGCCGATTAAATTCTGCATATCGTATTTCAGTTCATCTTTACATTCATGGCAAGGGCTTCTTGTTGAGATTGTTGGAACATATAAATTATATGTTCAGTTTAAAATAGACATCTCAAAAAGTTCTTTTCTATAAGCTTGTTTAACTATACTTTTGCCTTTATTTA
Source organism: Mucilaginibacter xinganensis (assembly GCF_002257585.1). NCBI lineage: Bacteria > Pseudomonadati > Bacteroidota > Sphingobacteriia > Sphingobacteriales > Sphingobacteriaceae > Mucilaginibacter > Mucilaginibacter xinganensis. The sequence continues at coordinate 693,188 of NZ_CP022743.1, forward strand.
TCCTCGAAACCCGCTGCATTATACAAATCAACCATAAAAGAAGTCAAGTTTTGTAGTCTAAGGTCTCACTTTCCTAAATCCCGCGAAACTCCCATAAAATTTACCGATTCCTTTTTTAAATAGATTATACCATACAAAAGCCTAACTGACCTCTTCATACCTCCTGCTCAATTTTGTTTGTACGCGTTTAAAAATGATTTGAATATATTTGATAACCAATTATATCTGAACCGGTACCATTTTATATTGATATTTACCTGTGGCTATGAAAAAATTACGGTTAACCCTATTCCTGCTGTTTGTTTTTGTAACGGCTTATGCACAAACCAAATCGCCGCGGCAATGGTTTCCGGGTTTGTTTGAGGCGGTGCAGCTTTCGGATGTGTATCCGGATAATAAAACCTTCGTTGATGCTACGCCAAAGCGTGAGCCGGAACTTATTATGAAGGATTACGCCGACCAGCACAACAAGCCGGGATTTGACCTGAAAAAATTTGTCGATGAAAATTTCACTTCGCCTGTTTTGCCGAACGGTGGTTTCAAAACCGATGTTTCTTTAGGTGTCCGCAAACATATTGATACGTTATGGCAGGTGCTTTACCGGCATCATGGCAAGGTAAGCAGCTATTCATCACTCATCCCGCTGCCAAATGATTTTATTGTACCCGGTGGACGTTTCCGCGAGATCTATTACTGGGATTCCTATTTTACCATGCTTGGCCTGCAGCAAAGCCATCAAACGATTATCATGCAAAATATGGTTGATAATTTTGCCTACCTCATCAATAAATTCGGGTTTATTCCTAACGGTAACCGTACCTATTACTTAACGCGGTCGCAGCCACCTTTCTTCTCTATGATGGTTGACCTGCTTACACATGATAAAGGCGAACAACTGCGGGTGAAATACCAGCCGGAGCTGTTAAAAGAATATGCGTTTTGGATGGAAGGCGCCAAACAGTTAAAGCCCGGGCAGGCGCACCGTATGGCGGTGCGGATGCAGGGAGGGGAAATCCTCAACCGCTATTGGGATGATTCAGACAAGCCCCGCGAGGAATCATTTAAACAGGATGTAAACGCAGCAAAACTAACCAAACAAAAACCGGGCGATTTTTACCGGAATGTGCGCGCGGCGGCTGAGTCAGGATGGGATTTTAGCACCCGCTGGTTTGACGCTTCGGGTAAACTAGAGAGCATCCAAACAACAAATATCATCCCTGTGGATCTGAACTGCCTCCTTTACCATTTGGAGCTTTCTATTGCACGCACCTACCAGTTACAGGGAAACGCGGAAATGTATAAGCAGTATTTAAGCAAGGCCAATATCCGCAAAACGGCTATCCAAAAATACTGCTGGAGTGCCGTTAAAGGTTGGTTTATGGACTACAACTGGAAGCTTAAAAGGCAATCGCCGCAGCAAACCCTGGCCGGAACCTTTCCGCTGGAGTTTAAGATTGCCGACAACCTGCAGGCGGCAAAAATCGCTGCAGGCTTAAAAACCAAATTCTTTCATCCGGGTGGGCTGGTTACTACATTTAACCGGTCGGGGCAGCAATGGGACAGCCCCAATGCCTGGGCCCCGTTACAGTATATGGCCATTAACGGCTTAAACAATTACCATAAAACCACGCTGGCAACCACTTTTGCCGAAGCCTGGATCAATACCAACCTCAATATTTTTAATGCTACCGGCAAGCTGATGGAGAAATATAATGTGGTGGACACCGACACCAAAGCAGGCGGGGGCGAATACCCCTTGCAGGATGGCTTTGGGTGGACAAACGGCGTGCTGTTGAATTTAATGGATAAGTTTAAGCCGGGAAAAGACATTAAACAATAGGTTGAATTACTCGCATAATTTTATTTTCAATAATTACTGAAAGTTTAAAATATTATCTATATTTGTGGTGTGCAATCACAATGCATATATCAGCCGGGAAAGCTGATATATTTTTAAGCATATATTTCATTAATTACTGAAAATATGAAAACATTAGAAAACCACATGATCCTGTTCGATGGCGAATGCCCCATGTGCAGGGTGTATACAAAAGCCTTTGTGAAAACCGGGATGCTGGATGCTAACGGCCGCGAGCCTTATCAAAACAGGATAGACGACGTTTGCCCGCTAATTGATAAGCAACGCGCCGTAAACGAAATTGCCCTGGTTAACTTAAGTAACGGCGAGGTAACCTACGGCGTAACAAGCATCTTTAAAATTTTAGGCAATGCCTGCCCTATATTCGGGCCATTATTTGCCTTTAGGCCGTTCACCTGGTTAATGAGCAAGCTGTATGCTTTTATTTCATATAACCGCAGGGTTATTATTCCCGCTGATGAAAGTGGGAACAGCTTTAGTTACCAGCCCACATTTAAAATACACTACCGCATAGCTTACCTGCTCTTCACCTGGTTTTTTACCGGTTATATCCTAACTGCTTATGCGCATTTGCTAACGCCAATGGTGCCCCTGGGCAGCACATGGCGCGAGTATATGATCTGTGGCGGACAGGTCCTGTTTCAGGGCGCCATAATCAGTGCGTTCGCGGCAGATAAGCTTTGGAACTACCTGGGTAATATGATGACCATCTCTTTTGCGGGCAGTTTGTTGTTGCTGCTTCCCCTGGGGCTTAACAGCTGGTTTAATATGCCGCCTTTGTTTTTTGCGCTGTACTTTTTAATGATTGCCGGGTTGATGTTTTTAGAGCACATTCGCAGAACCAAACTGATGGAACTGGGCTGGACGATGACCATAACCTGGGCTTTATACAGAATAATGTTACTGGCCGTAATATTGTTTGTTTAGTATGGATGCTTATAACTTATTGAAATGAAATACAAAAAGATAGTGCTTGCCGGCGGTAATGGTTACCTGGGCAGGGTGCTGGCAGATTATTACAAAGATAAAGCAGCTGAAATAGTGATATTAAGCCGCCATGAAAAACAAGTGGAACAAAATATCCGCACCGTAACCTGGGATGGTAAAACCCGCGGTAAGTGGACCGCCGAGCTGGTAAATGCCGACCTGCTGGTAAACCTTTGCGGTAAAAATGTTAATTGCCGGTACACCGAAAAAAATAAAGCGGAGATCTTAGCGTCACGCCTGCAGCCAACTGAACTGTTGGGTGAAGTGATCCGCGATTTGTTTGAGCCGCCAAAACTGTGGATCAATGTTACTTCAGCAACCATCTACCGCCATGCGGATGACCGGCCCCAGGATGAAGAGACCGGCGAAATTGGCACAGGGTTTTCTGTTGATGTTTGTACCCGGTGGGAAGCGGCATTTAATAAATATGAAACCCCGAAAACGCGAAAAGTGGCTTTGCGGATGGCGATAGTGCTTGGTCGCAACGACAGCGCTTTCCCGCGGCTGCTTAATTTGGTAAAGCTGGGAATGGGCGGTATGCAGGGTAACGGCCGGCAGTATGTTTCATGGGTGCATGAACACGACGTTGCCCGCAGTACAGAATGGCTGCTGGATCATCCTGAAATGAACGGCGTATTTAATTGCGCTGCCCCTGTCCCGCTAAAAAATGCAGACCTGATGCAGGTTATCCGCAACGCTTATGGGATGCCCTTTGGCCTGCCGGCACCTCAATGGATGCTGGAAGCCGGTGCTGTACTAATAGGTACGGAAACTGAGCTGATCTTAAAAAGCCGCTGGGTATTGCCAGCCAGGCTGTTAAAAAGCGGGTTTAAATTTGAATATGAAACTGCAGCCGAAGCAGTAATGGCTATTTTGAATAAATAGCATTAAGCAAATTTATCAGGGAAACTTATACACGACTCCCATTGCTATCCCTTCCGTTCCCTGCACACTTGATGAAGTATTTTTGTCATACAGGAAGGTGCCGTTTACAGTAAAGGCAATCAGGCGGCTTACCTTGGCTGTTAACACCGCATCAACACGATGGCTGGTGTAGGCCAGCGCCTGCTGGTAAGGGATGAACAGCGCGTAACGGGCGTTAAGGTGCATGGTTTTAGTTATGTCCTTGTCGTACACGGCAACCACAGAGAACGCCAACTCGTTATAGAGCCTTTTGCCAATAGGTACACCGTAATTGCTGGGCTGGTTGTGATAAATTGTAGTATCCACCACAAAGGTCTGCCGGGCAGTACCGGTACCCAGCCTCAGATCGAAATACTTGGTGGGCTTAAATTCAAAACCTACCGATTCGGTTAAATAGCCCGGCGACAACAAATTGGAGATGAGTTGTGAAACATTGTGCCCTAATGAGTCTGTAGTATAATTAAAACCTTTGTCAAACTGCGATTCAAAGGTTAACGATCCGAAAAAGAACCAGTGTTTTGAAAGCTTAGAGGCTATTTTATTATCGAAAAATATGCGGTCGTTGGTTTTACGCGAACCCTGACCCTTGTTTTTTGAAATGCCGTAGATAAGGTTCAGCTCGGAGGTGAAATCTAATGGTGATTTGTTGTATTCAATCTTATAATCAAAGTTTGATCCTAATGCAATGGCGCTGATACCCCCGGCGCTGTAATTGCTGCTAAATGCTGATTGGCTGAAGTTAAGCCCGAAAACCACAGCCTTGTGCCAGTAGCTTACCCGGTAATCCATCATGGTTACCGGAACTTCTTCCTGGTGGATTCTGATTTCCCTGAAGCGAAATGGCAATGGGTTTTTACCCGGTTCAATCCGGAATTTATTGAGCAGGTTAGTATCAATTTTTAACGAATCGGTTTTTTGTGCTTTGGCCGAAATAGCAATACCAAATAAAAATAAGAAAAACAGTGGGGTACCGGTTTTAAACATAGTAGCGCATTTTAGCGGTAAAGTGTAACAAAAAGGTATAAAAGCTTTTACTTACAGGCTTTAACAGTTAAGCGGCAAATTTATTATAATATAGTTAATAATGTTATAATGACAGGTGAATTTTTAACACGAAGGGTGCCGGTGGCCGGGCTTTGGAGGCAGTAATTTGCCATCTTTATTCGTGCAGATCTTAGTTATAACACATTCATCCTAAAATCTTTTAATCTTAGAAATCTTAGTTTACCTTTGCATTCTTTAATTTGAAGCATAAGTATAATGTTTGAAAATCTTTCGGATAAACTCGACAGGGCCTTTAAAGTATTAAAAGGACAGGGAACTATAACTGAAATAAACGTGGCCGAAACCATGAAGGAGATCCGCAAGGCCCTTTTGGATGCCGACGTTAACTATAAAACTGCCAAGGCTTTTACTGATGAAGTAAGGCAAAAGGCTATCGGTCAGAATGTGCTGACCTCAATTTCGCCCGGACAGCTGCTCACCAAGATCATGAATGATGAGCTTACCGAGCTGATGGGCGGCAGCACTGCCGATCTTAACTTATCAACCAATCCAACAATTATATTAATTGCGGGCTTAAATGGTGCGGGTAAAACCACGTTTACAGGTAAACTGGCGCATTACTTAAAAACCAGCAAAAACAAAAAAGTGTTGCTGGTTGCTGATGATGTTTACCGCCCGGCGGCTATAGAGCAGCTGCAGGTACTGGGTAAGCAGATAGACGTACCGGTATATGCCAATCTGGAATCAAAAGACCCGATTGCTATTGCCCGCGAAGGCATAGCGCTGGCGAAACAAAACGGGAATAACGTAGTGATTATTGATACCGCGGGCCGCTTGTCAATAGACGAAGCCATGATGGTGGAGATCGAGAACGTGAAAGCTGCCGTTAAACCGCACGAGATCCTATTTGTGGTAGATGCGATGACCGGGCAGGATGCGGTGAACACGGCCAAAGTATTTAATGACCGGTTGGACTTTACCGGCGTGGTATTAACAAAGCTGGATGGCGATACCCGCGGTGGTGCGGCGCTGTCTATCAAATCAGTAGTTAATAAGCCTATCAAATTTATTGGTACCGGCGAAAAGATGGAAGCGCTTGACGTTTTCCACCCTGACCGTATGGCATCCAGGATCCTGGGCATGGGCGACGTGATTTCCCTGGTTGAGCGTGCCCAACAGCAGTTTGACGAAAAGGAAGCTGCCGAGCTGCAAAAAAAAATCCGCAAAAACAAGTTCGACTTCAATGACTTTTTCAGCCAGATCCAGCAGATCAAAAAGATGGGTAACATGAAGGACCTGATGGGCATGATACCGGGGGTTGGCAAAATGATGAAGGATGTGGAGGTTGATGACAATGCGTTTAAAGCGATAGAAGCAATCATTCAATCGATGACGCCTTATGAGAAAAGCAACCCCGACAGTATTAACCAAAGCCGCCGTAACCGCATAGCGCTGGGGTCGGGCACTAACCTTGCCGAGGTGAACCGCCTGATAAAGCAGTTTGAAGATATGCGTAAGGTAATGAAGCAAATGAGCAATCCCGCAGCCATGGCCAACATGATGCGCAGAATGCCAAAGTAATTATATAAAATCCTGGTTTGAAGATTTGAAAATAACTCACCATTATTTTCAATCTTCAAATTATATAAAATTCAGCCCCTTAAATCCACCGCTTAATACCTGGTTGTTGTTCACATCAAGGCACTTATCGAGCAATGTGGCGTATACCTCTCTAAAATCAACCGTGTATTTAAGGTCGCCGTTATCTAGTTGCGACAAATCTGGCGCATTATTGTAAATGCCGGCTTTTTTCAGTTTGCCGCCAAATAGCAGGATATTATTGGCAGTGCCGTGGTCGGTGCCGTTGCTGGCGTTTTGTTCCACTCTACGCCCAAATTCCGAAAAGGTCATCACCAAAGTATCATCAAGTTTGCCGGTATTTTTCAAATCTTTAATAAAAGCCGCAACAGCATCGCCATAAATTTTCAATACCCGTTCCTGCTGGTTTTGCTGATTTACGTGTGTATCGAACCCGCTTAATGAAACATAATAAACCCTGGTTTGCAAACCGGAATTAATAAACTTTGAAACTGTTTTTAATTGGTTACCCATTGCTGTTGCCGGGTATTGGCCTGTTACCTGGTATGTTTTAGAAGTTTGCTGGATATAATTAGCCGAGGAATAAGTTTCGGCCATCGTTTTATAAAGATACCCAAGATTATCCTCGCTTAAATTCGCATCGCTATGGTCATGCACCAGCTCCTTAAAAAATGGCTCGCGGGTGGTTTGGTAAAGTTTGTTGGGATCTTCAACCGCTATGCCTTTCATTTTTGAGCCTTTCATGGCAAGCGACAGGGTATCATCCACCTCAATGGCGGTGTAGGGATTTTTACAGGTGGAGCAATTGGAATCAAGGTAGCGGCCTATCCAGCCGGTTGTTAAAAACTGGTTTGATTCGCTTGCCGTTTGCCAGATATCCATTGACCGGAAATGTGATCTGTCGGGATTAGGATACCCAACTGAATTGATAATGCCCATCCACCCCTGGTCGTATATTTCTTTTAATGATGACAAGGCCGGGTTTAACCCCTGCATATCGCTCAGCGTAATTACATCAGGTTTCTTAATGGCAATGGTGTTCCGTTTTTGATAATAAATATCATTGCCATAAGGTATAATGGTGTTCAGGCCATCATTTCCACCCGAAAGCTGGATGATCACCAGGTTTTTATAACCGGTTAAGCTGCCCGTTGCCAGCGCTTCCAGTGGCTTTAAAAAAGCGGGGATCATAAAAGCGCCTGAGGCCAGTGCCGTATTTTTCAAAAAATTTCTGCGGTCCATAATGGTTGTTTTATAGCGTTAATGGTTGATCAGGGCAGCCGTTGCGGCTGCTCAATTACAAACTATTCCGGTATTAACTTAATTGATACTCTGGTGTTGATACCGCCTGGATGGCTGCCGTTTTAATGTCAGCAGCATTGCTCAGCTCAATGCTCAATGTTTTAGTTATTTGCGGTTGCAGTATAAACTGTGCTATTTCCTGTTTTGAAACATTTGCTGGTACGGTCTTTAAAAACTTATCCCAATCAGGCTGTGACTGTACCTTTTCGTTTACAAATTGCTGCTGCTTGCGATTAGCGGCAATGTAAGCTTCCTCTTCAGGGTCGGCCTTGCCGGTAAAGTCAATCAGTCCGCCGTTCAATATGGTGGAAGGGATCTTCAGCCGGTACATTAAGGAGGAGCTGTCTATCCAGTTTCTTCCACCGGGCCATCCCGCCACGTTTGGCGGGTAAAAGAGCACCTGCCCCAGTACTTTTTGAAATTGCAGCAATACTTCCGGCCGCTGGTAGGTGATATAAAATTGCCTGTTTAAGCTAACCAAAAATTCAACCGGCGATTTCACCAGGTTGCCTATATTCCGGCCATCGTAAAACCAGGGGGCTGTAAAAACAAATTCCAGCAAAGGTTTTATGTTGTAATTATTCTTATAAAACACATCGGTCATCGCGGTTACAGCCACTTCATCAGGTGTTTCATTAACCAGGTATTTATAAAGTTTGGTGCATATAAAATGGGCCGTTTGTTTTTGCTCCAGCAGGCGGTTAATGATGTCTTCACCTGTTAAGTTGCCGGTTTTGCCCAGGAAAGTTTTTTCGCCCTCGTCATGCAAAAATGGGCGCATTACAAACTCGCCGGTTTTGTTAAACCCCCAGCCGGTAAATGCCCTTGCCGATTCTTTTACATCCTGTTCGGTATAGTTGCCGCGTCCTATGGTAAAAAGTTCCATCAGTTCGCGGGCGAAGTTTTCATTTGGATGGCCCTTGTGGTTTTGCTGGTTGTTTAAAAACTGGAGCATAGCCGGCGATTTAGACACTTCCAGCACCATATCGCGGAAGTTGCCAAGAGCGTTAGCGCGCTGTATGTTGTTCAGTTGCTGTGCATAAAAAGAATTGTTGGTGCGGCAGGCAAAGTGATTGTGCCAAAACAGGGTCATCTTCTCACACAGTACGGCATCGGTTGTGCTCATCCTGTTGACCCATGCTATATTCAGGTCTTTTTCCTCCTGCCTTTGCATTTGCAGCAGTTGTTTTTTTGAATCCTTATCGCCCTTGATCAGCATCGAGTAATCAATATTATTTGGAACACTGTTTATGGGCTCTTCATTTTCTGACGCGCGGAATAATGCATTAACTGCATGTTTTATTGATGAATTTCCGGCTCTTTTTCTGTCGTCAAAACTCAAACCAAAACCGGCCCTGGCATATAAGTGCTTTATCTGCTGTAAATTATCCATAATAAGGGTATTTTCCCTATTATGACTTTTCTTTTTGCCGATGGTTTAATCAATTAAAACGAGGCTTATTTATTTTTATAGTTAAAAATATTATTATATTCGGACTACCAAACCCTATTGATTGAAACGACTATTTGCGCTCTTGTTACCGGTTGTTGCGGTAATGAATTTTAAAGGGCAAACCCAACTATTTGGACAGATCGGCACCACCGGTCTGAAGTTAAGTTCGTGCGATTTGAGAAAGGAAATTTCCGCCTGGAAATTATCACATAAGCGTAACATCAATTCTTTTTGGCATCCAAACCATTATTCAGAATTTTAATAAACCCAACCAACCTGTAATTATATTTAACTAAATCACAATGAATAAACTTTTACCCGTTTTTGCACTTTTAGCACTATGTTTTTCTGTAAGAGCACAAAAGCCTGCGGTGGCCCCTTCAATGGTACAGGCTTTCGGAAAGATTGACAACGCCGATCTGGAGCTAAAAGCCTGCGATTTTGAAAAGGATGCCAATGCGGAGGTGCTTTTTGAGAAAGGCGACGTTTATTTCGGTGCCGACCTGTTGTCAATCACCGAGGAGATTCACAAACGCGTGAAGATCTTTAATGTTAATGGTAAAGGAGAAGCCGATGTACATATTAAGTATGTGAGCGGAAACCACCTGGAGTACGTGGGTAGTATCCAGGCTGAAACCATAAACCTTGTTGACGGAAAACAGGAGATCACCAAACTCGACAAAAAGCTCATCTACACCAAAAGTATCGACAAATACCGCAGCGAAATAACTTTTACGCTGCCCAATATTAAGCCCGGCTGTATAATAGAATATAAATATAACCTGAACGCTAACTCTTTTGCCGACTTTCCCGATTGGGATTTCCAGGAAAAGATCCCCGTACGCTACAGTGAGCTTAAAACCTCCATTCCTGATATTTTTTACTTTAGGGCAAATGCAAATATTTCGCTTCCATTTGCAAAGCGCACCACCACAAGTGATAGCAGGACTTTAATGGATGCCGGGCAGGCATTTTCATATAACCTTGAAAACGAAGAAAGGGGAATTGCTAATATTCACTCATTGCCTGATGAGCCATATATGTCGTCATACCGCGATAATGTGCAGGCCATTAGGTTTCAGCTGGTATCTATCAAACCTATGGGCGGCTTCGCAAAGTCATATTCTGATACCTGGGCTAAAGTAGGCGGCAGGCTTATTGATGACGAGGACTTTGGCGGACAGCTTAGAAGGAAAATAAACGGCGAGGAAGCTATTATAGCCAAAGCCAAAGCAATAAAATCAACCGATGAAAGAATATCCTATTTGTTTGCCGAGGTAAAAAACGCCATGAAATGGAACGGCAGCGATGACTGGTACACCAACGATGGCACCTACCGGGCATGGGAAAATAAAACAGGCAATTCAACCGAGATCAATCTTATTTTGTACCATTTGCTTAAAAAATCAGATATAGAGGCCTACCCGATGGTGGTGAGCACGCGCGAACATGGCAGGGTGCAGCCGTTTTATACTTCATTGGTGCAATTTAACAGGGGCGTGGTTTATGTACCGGTTGATACCTCAAAAAGCTACGTGCTTGATGCCAGTGGAAAATACAATATGTATAATGAAACCCCGGCGGAACTGCTTAACTCATCAGGCCTTTACATTGATAAGTCGAAGAATATCTATGACATTGTGTTGCTAAAAAAATCGATTCCCGTTCGCGAATCGGTTTTTGTAACAGCTGATATAAAAGCTGATGGTAAGCTGGAAGGCAACGCACAGATCAGCAGCAGCAGTTACAATAAGATAAATGCCGTTGAACGGTATAAAAAAGACGGCGAAAAAAAGTATATCGACTTTTTGCGTAATGATGATAATAACCTGAAAGTGGCGTCGCTTAAGCTCGAAAATATGGAAGTTGACTCGCTTCCTTTAATGCAGCGGGTTGATTTTAAAATGGACCTTGCCGGCTCTGACGAAACATACATCTACCTCAATCCTAACATCTTTACGCAATTAAAGCTAAATCCTTTTTTAAGCGAAAACCGGTTAACCGATGTTGATTTTGGTTATGCCCGTAACTATTCTGTAAACGGCATCTATAAAATGCCGGCTGGCTACAAGGCTGACGCACTGCCCAAAAGCGTAACGATGACCATGCCCGATAAGAGTTTTGGTTTTAAGCGGATTGTTGCTGAGCAGGACGGATCCATAATAGTACGCTACAGCGTTAGCTATAATGTAGCTGAGTACGTAAAGGAAAATTACGCAGAGTTTTTTGCTTTCTTTAAGAAGATGCATGAATTGCTGAACGAACAGATAGTATTGAAGAAAGGATAAGGAAAATGAGCGTTTATAAATGTTTGAAAGGCTTGGGTTTAGCTGCTTCCGTATCTTGTTTTACGATGCTGACAGCTTATGCCCAGGATAAAAATATCCCTAAGGAGCTGTACGTGGCGGCAAGTATTCCCGATTCATTAAAAGAAGAGGCCAACGCTGTGGTGCGCTACAGCATGGACGATGTGGAGGTTAAGGGCCCCGGCCACTCTGTTGAAAAGTTTCATACCATAGTTACTATTTTAAATGAGAAAGCTAACAGCGAAGCTGTAATAAGTTTGCCTTACAATCGTAAATTCAGCACCGTCAGCTCATTCGAAATGATAATTTATGATGCTGCCGGTAAACAGTTAAAAAAATACCATAAAGGAGACATGTATGAGCATGCTGCAGAAGATAATGTTACCCTGGTAACTGACGACCGCTTAATGTTGATAGGGCATACTATTGCAAGCTATCCCACCACGGTTGAAATGGTCTACGAAATTGATAACAGCAGTTTAATTGATATTGACACGTGGCATATTCAGCAGTTGGAACAGGCTGTTCAGCATTCATACTACCATATTGCTATAAGCCAGACAGCCGGTTTCAGGTACCTCAATAAAAACACCACAATTAAGCCCCAAAAGTCAACCATTAACGGAATGGACAACTATGCCTGGGAAGTTTCAAACCTAAAGGGGTATAAACTGGAAGAAGGCGCAGAGAAATGGCGGGTTTTGCCGAAAATTCAATTTACATCAAACGCCTTTGAGTTTTATGGCGTTAAAGGAGATTTTAGCAGCTGGCAAAGTTTTGGGAACTGGATAAAGGCATTAAACGCGGATGTATGTTCATTAACTCCGGCCCGCGAAGCCGAGATTAGAAAAATGACCGATACCATCAAAACGGATAAGGCAAAAGCGAGATTTTTATATAGCTACCTGCAGCAAAATATGCGGTATGTAAGCATTCAGTTAGGGATAGGCGGGCTAAAGCCGTTTGCGGCAACTTTTGTGGATCAAAAAAAATATGGCGATTGTAAAGCGCTTTCCAATTACATGGTGGCATTATTAAAGTCGGTAAATATTAAGGCATATTACACGATAATTAATGCCGGCGCTAACCAGGAGCCTGCAGAAGATGCATTTCCGAGTAACCGTTTTAATCATATTATAGTATGTGTGCCTTTTAAGGGCGATACCACCTGGCTGGAATGTACCAGCAACACCCAGCCATTTGGAAAACTGGGCTCCTTTACCGAAAACCGCAGGGGACTGCTGATTACCGAAGATGGCGGCCGACTGGTGAGAACACCGCGAAGCACCATGGACGATAACCGCTTTAACAGCGAAGTGCAAATAGTACTCGATGCAGACGGCGGAGCAAAGGCTAAAGTTAAAATTTTGGGTACCGGTGAGTACCGCTCGGAATACTTTGGTGTGGAATCATTAAAGGCAGATGAACAAAAGGAGTTTTTTCAGCGGGTACTTAATATGAAACAGCCTAACTTTTTTGAAATTAAACCATCGGGCGATAAAGATGGCGTAAAAGAGTTGAACATGGAGCTTGAATATGATAAGTTTTGTGATGTAGCCGCCGGCAACAAGCAATTTTATCGCCCAAAAGTATTTGACCTTTGGGGCGTAACGGTGCCGGTGCTTGAAAAGCGAAAATCGGATTACTACTTTGAATCGCCGGTGCAAAAAGCATGTGTTACTACCATTGATCTGCCCGCGGGCTTTGAAGTGGAAACCCTGCCCGCTAATCAAAGCTTAAAATTTGCTTACGGCACCTACGAAATAAGCTACTTATATGATGCAGCCAAAAACCAGGTTACCAGCAAGGCCAGTTTTAAACTAACCAACCAGGTTATCCCGGCTGCAAAATATACCGAGTTTCAGCAATACATGGATGCAGTTGCAAAAGCACAAAATAAAAAGCTGGTGATCCGTCATAAGGCATAAATTTGCCCGGATGATATTCAGGCTTGATGAACGTATTTTGTTTCCCGATCCGGAGCTTGCCGAGGAAGATGGCTTGCTGGCTGTTGGCGGCGATCTGTCGGCAGGTAGGTTGCTGCTGGCTTATCAGAACGGCATCTTTCCCTGGTATAGTGATGATGAGCCTATTTTGTGGTATTCGCCGCATGAACGGTTTGTACTTTACCCGGATGAGTTGAAGGTCTCCAAATCCATGCGCCGGGTGTTAAGTTCCGGAACATTTAACGTTACTACCGATAAATGCTTTGCAGAAGTAATAACAGCCTGCTCAGTAATGGAACGCGAAGGGCAGGACGGCACCTGGATAACAGCCGGCATGCAGACTGCATATATTGAACTTCACCGCCTGGGTTATGCACATTCGGTAGAAGTATGGCAGCAGGACAATTTGGTTGGCGGTTTGTATGGCGTACAAATAGGAAAAGTTTTTTGCGGCGAGAGTATGTTTAGCCGGGTGAGCGATGCCTCGAAAACAGCACTTATTTATTTATGCAATACCGGTTTGTTCAGCTTGATAGACTGCCAGGTGCATACCGCTCATTTAGAATCAATGGGTGCAAGGATGATCAGCAGGGTGGCTTATGCCGCTGCTTTGCAGGATGGGCAGCTGCCTTAGACCGGCTAAAGAAATAACAATTTTTATGCTAAAAAATACCGTAGTTTGCATTTAGCTGCGAAAATGAAATAGCGAACCCGGGCCGGCAAATTCAAACGCGGCCGGGTAAAATGCCAACAAAACGAAATGGAACTCCAAAAAGAACGCATAATATTAGGTATTGACCCTGGGACGGTGGTGATGGGTTACGGCCTGGTAAAGGAGGTGGGCACCAAAATAGAATTGATTAGCCTGGGCGTTGTAAAAATGGAGAAGATTGACGACCCCATGTTAAAGCTGCAGCGCATATTTGAAAAAACTGTTGCGCTGATTGATAACTATAACCCCGACTGCCTGGCAATTGAGGCCCCGTTTTATGGTAAAAATATTCAGGTAATGCTGAAACTCGGCCGGGCACAGGGTATGGCAATAGCCGCGGCACTCTCTCGCAGTTTGGTAATTACCGAGTATGCTCCGCGAAAAATAAAGCAATCCATAACCGGGAATGGCAATGCCACTAAAGAACAGGTGGCCGCAATGCTGCAATCGTTGCTGAAGTTTACAGAAACCCCGGATTTTTTGGACGCTACTGACGGGCTTGCCGTTGCCGTTTGTCATTCTTTTCAGCGAATCCCGACGGGTAAAAGCTCCGGAAGCAAGAAATCTTACTCCGGCTGGGATACTTTTGTTAAGGATAATACCAACAGGGTTGCAGGTTTAGCAAAGCCAAAAAAATAGCCCTGGCTATGTTTGCAGGTCATATTTAACTGTTGAAGCACAGTTTAACTCCTCAATTAATTCACCAGCGTGTTAACGAATATTAAAAATAAACTAAACTATTTATAATAATTGGTGTCTATCACTCAAACAACATCAAATTAATTATGAAAAAGTCAATTTTTATAGCAGCAATAATACTTAGCTGTTTATCAATTAAAATAGCAGATGCCCAGGTTCATGTGAGCCTTGGATTAAACATAGGGGTGCAGCCTGACTGGGGCCCTGTTGGATACGATCATGCCGACTATTATTACATGCCGGATATTGACACTTATTATGATGTGCCCGCCCATCGCTATGTGTATTTAGAAAATAACGTTTGGGTACACCGCACTTATTTGCCTGCCCGCTACAGCAATTACGACCGTTACCGCGGCTACAAAGTGGTAGTTAACGAACGTAACCCATGGGAGCGTAACACCGTTTACCGTACCAGGTATGCCGAATACAGGGGCCGCAGAGATCAGGTAGTGATCAGGGATAGTCGCGATGATCGCTATCGTAACCACTGGCATGATAATGGCAACCATTATGGCCAAAATAAGGATCGTGGTGACAGAGGCCGCGGACATGATGATCGTGGCGACAAGGGTAGAGATCATGGCGACAAAGGTCATGGACACGGACATGGTCACGATGATTAATATCAATCAAAACTAATAAACAAAACCCAGGCAATACAATGCCGGGGTTTTTGCTTTTAACGGGTTCATGCGCTATTTCCCCAGTTTCTTTAAAACTTTATTGATTGCTTCACCCCAAAAGTTACCTAGTGCCGCAGCGCCCTGCTTGTTGGGATGCAGATAAAATGTGCCGGCATGGCCATTCTCGGGCTGAAGATCGGTAGTGGCATGTTTTTTAAAATAGTCGAAAGCTTTGGTGTCACCCACAAAAACACGTTTTGGGAAAGTTGCCGCATAATCTGCCACCAGCTGATCTATCTGGGGAATGTAGTTTTGCAGGCGATCCAACCCCTCGGCGAGGTATTTGGCGCCATTGTAAGTGTTGGGACTATACCAAACCGGATGCTGAAAAATTACGATACTGCCCGGAAACTCCTTTAATAAACTATCAGCAATGGTTTTTAAGTTTTGGTAATATACCTCCGGGAATACGGGTGCGCCGGTGGGGCCTTCAACAGCGCTGTCATTAGTGCCCAGCTTAATAGAAAATATCAGCAGGGCCTGTTTATTGGTAAAGCTGCGTGCAGCTTGTTCCACCTCTTTAAAGGCCCGGTTTGTTGAGGGTAAAAAGTCAACCGTGGTAAAACCGCCGTGCCCCTGGTTGGCAAACGCCACCTTGCCGGCACTGCTTTGTTGTTCCAGGTAGTTTACGGCTATTGCAGGCGGTGCCTCGGTTGTCGGGTTGCTTAGCCCTGCGCCATAAGTTATGCTGTTGCCAATAAATACAATGTTTATATCCCGTTTTGCCTGCGCAGCCGTACCGGCAATAGCAAGCAACAGGGTGGCTGTGGTCAACAATAACATCTTAAGCTTGGTTATCATATAACAGGTCGGTTTTAAAATGGTTAGTTAAGCAATAGATCTGTAGCATTGCGTACTAAAATTTTACCCCCATGTTCCAGAACATAAATGCCCATTTATCTACCTGTCCGCTTATTACCTGCTCGGTGCTCTGTCCGGCACCATGTCCGGCCTTGGTTTCAATGCGGATAATGGTTGGTGCGGAGCCTTTTTGGCTTTCCTGCAATCGCGCAGCAAATTTAAATGAATGCGCAGGCACTACGCGGTCATCATGATCGGCGGTGGTAACCATGGTTGCAGGATAGTCGGCTGGTTTTAGCGCGTGGTATGGTGAATAATTATAGAGGTATTCAAACATTTCCTTGCTGTCTTCTGCTGTGCCGTAATCATAACTCCAGCCTGCGCCCGCAGTAAACTGGTTGTAGCGCAGCATATCCATAACGCCAACTGCCGGGAAGGCAACCTTGCACAGGTCGGGCCGCTGGGCCATCACTGCGCCAATCAATAAGCCTCCGTTTGATCCGCCCGAGATAGCCAGGTAATCTTTAGACGTGTATTTATTTTTGATGAGGTACTCAGCAGCTGCAATAAAATCGTCGAACACGTTTTGCTTCTTCATTTTTATGCCTGCCTTGTGCCATTTTTCGCCATACTCGCCGCCGCCACGCAGGTTGGGTACCGCATAAATGCCGCCATGTTCCAGTAATATGATGTTAGAGGTGCTGAAAGCCGGGGTAAGGTTAACACCAAACCCGCCATAGGCATAAAGTAACAATGGGTTTTTACCATTCATTACAGTGCCTTTTTTATAAGTGATCAGCATCGGGATCTTTGTTCCGTCTTTCGATTTATAGAATACCTGCTTGCTCTCGTATTTTTCAGGATCAAACTGTACGCCCGATTTTTTATAAACGGTTGAAGTACCGGTGGCAATGTCATATTTAAAGATGGTGCCAGGGTAAACGTAGTTTGTAAAGGTATAATAAGTCTCTTTTTCTTCCTGTTTGGTGCCGAAGCCGCTTGCCGTACCTATTGATGGCAGGTTGATGGTCCGCTCCAGTTTGCCGTCCATATTGTACTGTTGAACAAACGAGGTAGCATCTTTAAGGTATTCGGCAAAGATCTTTCCGCCGCCGGTGGTGGCGCTCAGTACATCGGCCGTAGCCGGGATCAGGTCTTTCCAGTTGACAGGTTTCGGGTCGGCGGCGTCAACGGTCACTATTTTAAAATTAGGTTCGTACAGGTTGGTCAAAATGTAAAGCTTGCTGCCAACATTGCCCAGTACGCTGTGCTGGTTATCAAAATTATCCACCAGGTTAATGATCAAACTGTTGGGATTGCTGAGGTCCTGGATGTAAAGTTCGTTTCCGGTGGTTTCTTTAGCTGCCGAGATAATTAAAAAACGTTCGTCTTCGGTTAAGCCGGCGCCAATATATCGCCGTGGTGTTTTATCGCCCCCAAAAATCAAAACGTCTTCGGTTTGCGGTGTGCCCAGCTTATGGTAAAACAGCTTGTGGTACTGCGTTATGCCCGCCAGCTGGCTTCCTGCCTTAGGTTTGTCATAACTGCTGTAATAAAAACCTTCGTTGCCGCGCCAGGCTATCCCGCTAAATTTTATGTCGGTGAGGGTATCGCCCACTATACTTTTATCGGCAGTTTTTACAACAATCACCTTGCGCCAGTCGCTCCCGCCTTCCGACAATTGGTAAGCGGCCATGCTGCCGTCTTTGGTAAAGTCTATCCCCTGCAAAGAGGTGGTGCCATCGGTCGAGAATTTGTTGGGATCAAGAAACACCTCGGGTGCGCCATCGCCCACCTGCCGCCATAAAACCGATTGCGCCTGCAAGCCATCATTTTTATAAAAGTAAGTGTATTTACCTTCTTTAAACGGGGCGCTGTATTTTTCGTAGTTCCATAATTGCTTTAACCGGGCGTGCATGGCATCGCGGTAAGGGATTTGCCCAAGGTAGGCCTGGGTAACCTTGTTTTCGGCTTCCACCCATGCCTTGGTATCTGCCGCGCGGTCGTCTTCCAGCCAGCGGTAAGGATCGGGCACCTTTGTGCCAAAATATGTATCAACAGTATCAACCTTTTTAGTTGTGGGGTAAGTTATAGTTTTCGTATTCATTTGTTGAGCAAAGGCAAAGCTGCAAAATAAAACAGCTGTAGATAAACAGGTAATCGTCTTCATTGCAAAATTGTGGGTTAGTACGCTAAGGTAGTATTTTTTGAGGAAGTCTGAAAAGCATCACCCTGCTGAAATCCGGTTAATATTCAAACGGTCAGCATCCCGGATCAGGCAATCCCGCTGTAATACCTGTAATACTTGTAAAGGGGAATAACAAACGTAACAAGTTTTACAAAAGGTATTCCCGTCTGCTCTAAAGCATTGCTCTAATGGGCCTGTTGTACATGCAGATAGCTATAACCCGCTGAATAAAAGCATTATATAAAATAAGATATAACGATATTTTTGTAATTTGTTTGTTTCCGGCTCGCAGGTTAAAAAAAAATATCCCTAACTTGTACTACTATAAAGCCGTTATTTATGGAAGACGAAAAAGAGCACGCTTTGCCCGGAGCTGAACCGGAGGCGAAGGATAATTCACGCCGTAATTTCTTAAAGCAGAGCACCTTGCTAACTGCTATTGCACTTACACCCGCTGCTGCTGTTAAAGCCGCCGGCGCACATGTTGATGAAACTATAGCTGCAGCATTTGAAAAAATGCCCGTAAAAATGGAGGTAAACGGGGTAACGCACAGCCTTTCGGTTGAGCCGCGTGCTACCCTGCTTGATATTTTACGGGAACAGCTTGACCTTACCGGTACCAAAAAAGGCTGCGACCATGGCCAGTGCGGTGCCTGTACCGTACATGTTGACGGGCAAAGGGTTAACAGCTGCCTAACCCTGGGCGTAATGGCCAGCGGTAAAAAAATAACTACTATTGAAGGGCTTGCCAAAGGCGATGAGCTGCACCCCATGCAGGAGGCGTTCTTAAAGCATGACGGTTTCCAGTGTGGTTATTGTACGCCGGGACAGATTATGTCGGCAGTGGCTTGTATCCGCGAGGGGCATGCCAATTCAGAAACCGAAATAAGGGAATATATGAGCGGTAACATCTGCCGTTGCGGGGCTTATCCAAACATTGTGAACGCTATACAGGAAGTTAAGGAAGGAGGGCAGGCCGTATGAAACAGTTTCAATACACCCGGGCACAAACACAGCAAAGCGCTTTAGAGGCCATTGCCAAACCCGGTACAAAAATAATAGCAGGAGGTACTAACCTAATCGACCTGATGAAACGCGGGGTTACCGCGCCTGATAAGCTGGTGGATATTACTCATCTGCCATTAAAAAATATCAGCACTACCAAAACAGGGATCCATATTGGTGCCCTGGCCCTGAACAGCGCGGTATCAGAAAATAGTTTGGTACTTGAAAAACAGCCGCTGTTAAGTATGGCGTTAAAGGCAGGTGCATCGCCGCAACTGCGCAATATGGCCACGGTGGGCGGAAACATGATGCAGCGCACCCGCTGTACTTATTTTTACGACACCACCATGCCCTGCAACAAGCGTGCACCCGGTAGCGGCTGCGGAGCAATGGAAGGAATTAACCGCATGCATGCTATTTTTGGCGCCAGCGATAAATGTATAGCCGTAAACCCAAGCGATATGAGCGTAGGTTTGGCTGCGCTGGATGCCGTAGCCATTATAGCCGGTAAAAAAGGCGAACGAAGAATTCCTTTTACAGAATTTCACCGCCTGCCAGGTGAACATCCGGAGCTGGACAACCATTTAGCCGCCGGCGAGATGATTACGGGGATAGAGATTCCGGATAATAATTTTGCGAAGAACAGCTACTACCTGAAGGTGCGCGACAGGCAATCATACGCTTTTGCGCTGGTATCGGTCGCAGCAGCTTTAGATATCAGTAACGGAACGATAAAGAATGCAAGGCTTGCAATGGGCGGCGTGGCGCATAAACCATGGCGTTTATTTGATGCCGAGAAATCGCTGATAGGCAAACCCGCTACCGAAGAAAGCTTTAAGCAGGCCGCACAGATAGCCATGCAGGGCGCCAAAGGCTACCAGTATAATTCGTTTAAATTAAAGCTGGCCCCGGCCACCATTACCGAAGCGCTGAAACATGCAGCAGGACTGGTTTAAGTTGAAGCTGCCGCAAGGGTTGGGAAGGTAATTCAGCCTGGCCCCTACAGGCCCAATTAACCATTGAACAAATGAACTAATGAAGGATCAAATAAATAAACCATCCTCTTCTGCCGGAATGAGCCGGATTGATGGCCGGCTAAAAGTTACCGGTGCCGCAAGGTATTCTGCAGAGTTTACGCCCGCCGGAATGGTTTATGGCGTATTGGTGGGAAGTACCATAACAAAGGGTACTATAAGAGCTATAGATACCAAAACTGCCGAACGGGCACCGGGTGTTTTAAAGGTGATCACTTACTTAAATTCGCCAAAAATAGCCGGGTACCAGGTTGAGGCCGGAAAGCCCGAGCCTGCTAAGGGAACCTATAAATTATTTTATAACAACAAGATTCTGTTTAACGGGCAGCCCATAGCTGTTGTTGTTGCCGATACCTTTGAGCGTGCTTTATTCGCTGCATCGTTAGTTAAGGCGCAATATAGTGCTGATGGGCACCATACCAATTTAATAGACAACACTGCTAAAGCTTTTGCTGCCGAAGGTGACGGCACCACCAAACGCGGAACGGAAGACGCCTGGAAAACGGCTCCTGTAAAATTGGAGCAGGAATACGTTATCCCTTCTGAAGTGCACAGCCCGATGGAGTTGCATGCCATTATAGCCAAATGGGACGCAGAGGACAAGTTAACCGTGTGGACAAAAACCCAGGGCGTACAGGATACCCGCGATGGTATTGCCACCATATTTAAACTCCCTAAAGAAAATATCCAGGTAAATTCAAAATTTGTGGGTGGTGCATTTGGCAGCGCGCTGCAGGTTTGGCCACACGAAGTTGCCGCAATTTTAGCAGCAAAGGTGGTTAAGCGCCCCGTAAAGTTGTTGCTGGCAAGGGCGGATATGTTTACTTCGGTGGGTTATCGTCCATATACCTGGCAAAAAATAGGCATCGGGGCTACAAAAGATGGCAAGCTGGTAGGCATTACTCACCATGCTATTGGGCAAACATCAACTTATGAGGATTTTAACGAGGGGCCGATAGGGGTTAGCCGCACTACCTACGCCTGCCCCAACGTAAATACCAATTATAAAATAGCTGCGCTTGACATTGGTTCGCCAACATGGATGCGTGGCCCCGGTGAGGCAACGGGCGCTTTTGCGCTGGAGTCGGCACTGGATGAGCTGTCGTACCAGCTGGAAATGGACCCGGTTGAGCTTCGTCTGAAGAACTATGCTGAAACAGAACCGGAAAGCGGCAAACCATACTCCAGTAAATATTTAAACGAGGCCTATAAATTAGGTGCAGAAGGGATTGGCTGGAACAACCGCAAGTCAAAACCTGCATCCGCCATAAAAGATGGCTGGCTGGTGGGCTATGGAATGGGTGGCGGGATGTTTGGCGCTTATCGCGATAAAGCGGCTGCCCGTGCAATTGTTACCGATAACGGCATCCTTACCCTGCAAACTGCAGTTAGCGATATTGGCCCCGGTACAGGTACCGCCATGGTAGCTATAGCCGCAGAGGTAATGGGCATCCCGGCAGAGCGGATCAGGTTTGAAATGGGCGACTCCTCCCTGCCGCAGGCACCCAGCCAGGGTGGTTCGGCAACTACAGCTACGGTTGGCTCGGCTGTTTTCCAGGCTTGTACCGACCTGAAAGAAAGCTTTCAAAAATTAATAGGCAACGGCGGAACGGATCATCCTGATTACGCCGCAGTATTAAAAAAACATAACCTGCCAAAACTTGAGGCAACAGCAGCTTCAAGCGGTGGAACAGAACGTGATAAATATGCCATGTATTCCTGGTCCGTTCATTACATAAAAGTGCTGGTACACCCTTCAACAGGGGTGGTTAAAATTGATAAAGCGGTTTGTGTAGCTGATTCGGGCCATATTGTGAGCCCTAAAACCGCACGCAGCCAGATAGTAGGCGGCGCCATAGGCGGCATAGGCATGGCATTGATGGAAGAAATGGTGATAGATGACCGCTATGGAAAAATAGTGAACAGCAACTTTGCCGATTACCACGTTCCGGTTAACGCGGATATCCCGCAGATTGAAGCAATTTTTGTGAACAAACCCGATCCCTATATTAACCCTATGGGTGCAAAAGGAATGGGTGAGATTGCGTTGATAGGAATGGCGGCGGCAGTGGCAAACGCGGTGTATAACGCCACAGGCAAGCGGGTAAGGGAACTGCCTATTACCCCCGATAAGCTGATAGGAATGGATCTGGAGCTGAGTTAGCTAAGGTGATGGCGGTTGCTGTTATGCCTGTAACGACTGTAAAGGGGTGTAACAACTATTACAGGTTTTACAGTACTTAACCTGCCGGCAATATTAAAAGTTTAATTGTTCTACCCCTTATAGTTAATATAGGTATGGAAAATCAAATAGTAAGCAATACTGAAGGATTAAGCCGTGTTGATGGCCGTTTAAAGGTAACCGGCAAAGCCAAATATTCTGCAGAGTATAGTGTCAAAGGGCTGATTTATGGTGTGCTGGTAGGCAGTACCGTTACCAAAGGCAGCCTTAAAACCATCGATACAAAAAAGGCAGAGGGCGCCCCGGGCGTACTTTCTGTGCTTACCTATTTAAATGCACCCAAAGTTCCGGGTTATCAAACAGATACGCCGCCGCCAAAGGGGCCTTTAAAGATCTTTTATAACGATCAGATCTATTTTAACGGGCAGCCCATTGCGCTGGTGATTGCCGATACCTTTGAGCGGGCCTTATTTGCTGCATCGCTGGTAAGCGCAACCTATAACACTGATGTGCACCAAACTGACCTGAAGGCAAATATTGCCAATGGTTTTGCGCCAGGCAAGGGAAAAGATTATGTAAAAGGGCAGGAAGATGCCTGGAAATCGGCCCCTGTAAAGGTTGAGCAGGAATACATTATCCCTACCGAAGTACACAACCCAATGGAACTGCATGCCATTATAGCCCGCTGGGATGCCGACGATAAAATAACCGTTTGGGATAAAACGCAGGGGGTAAAATCAACCCAGCGAACCATAGCACAGGCTTTTAAACTAGCCCCCGAAAATGTGCAGGTTAACTCGCCGTTTGTTGGTGGTGCATTTGGTGCTGCCTTACGCACCTGGCCGCATGAAATTGCTGCGGTATTAGCCTCAAAAGCAGTCGGCAAACCCGTTAAACTGGTGCTGAGCCGTGCCGACATGTTTACCGCAGTTGGTTACCGCCCCCATACCTGGCAAAAGGTTGGTATTGGCGCAACCGCCGATGGCAAGTTTACAGGTATCACCCATGAGGCCGCCGGGCAAACATCCACCTATGAAGATTTTACCGAAGGCGTAGTGAATATCAGCCAGCTGATGTATGCCTGCCCCAATGTAAATACAAAATACAGGATCGTATCGCTCAATGTAAATGTGCCTACCCCTATGCGCGGTCCCGGTGAAGCTACCGGCGCCTTTGCGCTGGAGTGTGCCGTTGATGAGCTTTCGTACGCGCTAAACATAGACCCGATAGAGCTGCGCAATAAAAACCATGCAGATACCGATCCTTTGAGCGGTAAGCCTTATTCGAGCAAGTTTTTAAGTGAGGCCTATAAAATTGGTGCCGAAAAGATTGGCTGGAGCAACCGGAAGCAACAGCCCGGCTCGTTAACCGAAAAGGGATGGCTTACCGGGTATGGTATGGCAGCCGGCATGTTTGGTGCTTATCGCAGTTCGGCGACGGTAACCGCCAGGATGATGGCCGATGGTACCCTGGTATTGCAAACGGCAGTAACAGATATTGGCCCCGGTACCGGTACTGCAATGACATCGGTTGCTGCTGATGCAATGGGCATCCCCGCCAGTAAGATCAGGGTTGACCTCGGCGATTCGTCCCTGCCGCCATCGCCAACACAGGGCGGTTCGCAGGTAACGTCAACGGTGGGTTCGGCGGTACACGATGCCTGCCTGGAGCTGAAAGAGAAATTTAAAACCCTTGCCGGCACCGGTGACGCTACCAATTACACACAAATTTTAAAACAGCAAAATCTGGAAAAGCTGGAGGTAACCACTGCATCAAAGGCTAACGCGGATATGAGCAAATATGCTTCGTACTCGTGGTCCGTCCATTTTATGAAGGTACTGGTACATCCCGCTACCGGTGTGGTAAAAATTGACAAGGCCATTTCTGTTGCCGATGCAGGTACCATTATCAGCGCTAAAACAGCCCGCAGCCAAATGATTGGCGGCACCATTATGGGTACAGGTATGGCCCTGATGGAAGAAGCCATTATAGATCATAGATACGGCCGCCTGGTAAATAATAACTTTGTCGACTACCACGTACCGGTACAAGCCGATATTCCGCAGGTTGAGGCCTACTTTGTAAATAAACCCGATCCGGTGATAAACCCCATAGGTGCAAAAGGAATGGGCGAGATAGCAACAATAGGAGTAGCCGCAGCTATAGCCAATGCCGTTTACAATGCCACCGGTAAACGGGTACGGGATTTGCCTATTACTCCGGATAAGTTGCTGGCGTAGGTTGGAGTTGTTGTAACGGTTGTAGAAGTTGAAACAGGTGGTGTTTTACGCTTAGACGCGCTGGTTAAAATGCTCCGCTCGATCCGCCTCCGCCAAAATCACCTCCGCCAAATTTTACATTGTCATTTGCAGGGGCTGCCGGGGCATGGGAGAAAGTTTCAGCCACAATAAGCGATTCAATTTTTAGCTGATCTGCCAGCATTACTTCATCCGGTTCGGCATAGGTAAAGCCGTGTTTGGGCGTTTTTAGATATTTTATTACTGCATACACCAGGGCGATCAGAATTACCCCGGCAAGGGTCAGCATTACATCAGTTGGCAGTATGTGGTAGTAGGTGCGGAAGGTTATAGCCGCTGCCGTAACCATAATGAGGCCCATCCGCAGCAGGATCACACTTTTGTTTTTAATGCCAAATGCTATGCAAATGAGCGGCATTCCCATTGTCCAGATCCAGAAAACTATTCCAAAAGCAACGGGCCCTGCCTGGTGCATCATTTCGGCGCTTAGTGTTTGTATTACATAATAATTACCGGAAGCATACAGGGCCGCCGGGCCTACCACCTGTAAAATAACCAGGCTGTTAGCGTAATTGATGCACGCTATATGTGTATCGTATTTGCGGGCCAGCCAATATACTGTGGCAGCGGCCAGCATCATCATAAATGGTGCGGTTGATAAGCCAGCCGGTACTATTTTTATCCATACAAAAAACAAAAATGCGAAAAATGAAATGCAGCAAACTGCAGTGACAAGCATGTCGGCAAAGCGGATGGTTAATCCAAGGGTTAGTAAAAAAATAAGTCCGGATAGTGGCAGGTAGTGTGTGCCATAGTTGTTATCCGACAGCATTATTCCGAACCCAATGGAAAATAAACAGCCGGATATAAATAAAAGCGCATCATCAACGCCCGACCGGTAATGATTTTGACCATTAACCATAAGCTCCAACCCACCATAGCTCAGCAAGCCCAGGAAAAAGAACCAGCCAAAGCTTGTAATTATGTTCCCGCTGGCTGCCATCAGGCTTAACAAGCCATCGCCAAATGACATAATAACGCAGGTAAGTATGAACAAGCCAATGCGTACAAATATGTTTGGCGAATAAAAGCCCACCGGGTATTTTTGTGTGATGGCATCAAACTCAGCCTTGCTGATGTTGCCTTGCTGCAGATTTTTTTTAACCTCATCCCGTAAACGCAGGTTAGCCAGCCATGTTTTATTGTATGCTATCATGCCGCTTTGAGTTTTTTATTTAGGTTGATCAGTACAAAGATGAGCCCGACACCCGATCCTATAAAGTAAAGCAGCGCCAGGTAAACGCCGCCCACATCGCCCACGCTTAAAAATAGCCGTACTACCAGGCTGCTCAAGGCAATATAGCTGTATAAAACCACCAGCAGCATAAAATAAAACGATTTGTTTTTAAAAGCATCAGTATACGTTGGAAACGACAATAATACAATGCCCAGTATCCAGGCCGCAGCCAATATGGAACTGTAATAATGAAAATACCCGGCCAGTAAGGCAATATAAGCCACATGAATACCATAATGCTGGTAACTAAATTTAAAGTGCTTTTTGAACTTAAACTGCCGGCTGGCGTAGGCTGCTGCAATTAATACAATGCCTAATACCAGGTAGGTGTATATTATGGTTTCGCTGTCAAAATCACTGTTGAGCAGCAGTTGTTGGGGGGGTACCGATACCCCCATCCAAACGGCCAGGTTGGCCATCGCCATGCTAAGGATACCGATATGATCAAAATAATAGGCTATAAAAAACAGCGCTAGCATGGGGATAAAGGTAGCCATGCCGTAATTGGTGCCAAATACTTTGTACTCAAATTGCAGGTAGCCCACAAAGATCAGCATACTGGCGCTGGCTAAAAGCAGGATGTAGTCGAAAAAAGAATTGGGTGCACTTACCTTTTCTTTGCTAAAAGGCAGCTTGTTTTTAAAACAGTAGTAAAAGCAGCCCAGGCAAATGGCCGCTATCAGCATCAGCACAAACTGGTGCCCTATGGTATCAATATTTTCATATATCAGTAAGCCCAGGCCTGCCGTAAGCATTAAAACCCCGGCATAAAGCAAAGTCCTTATTTCCCAATGAATAGAAAACAATAGCGGTTTTTGTTCCTTCAGCCTGATCTTTTGAAGCGACTCATCACTAATCAGGCCTTCGGCATGCAGGTTGTTATAAAGGTTATCGGCCATAGGTTTACAGGTTGATTAACTCAAGTATAGTAAACATTATCGGTATTTACAGTGCCTTTAACCCTTCCAACCTTTATAGGCGTGTTAAAATTTTAGATTTTCCTTTAACCAAACCTGTACTTCTTCCTGTTTGGTAAGTTCTGGCGGCAGTTTATCGTGGATGAGTTTCTCCATTTTGTTGCCGGTATTGGCAAAGCGGTAATCCCAAAATATCATCAGCTTATTAATCAGGTAAACCATTTCGTTGCCTTCTTCTTTATTAAAAAGGGTATCGTCAGGTTTGCCGTTCACGCGCGGATCATTCTGTACGTAAGTAGTCCATTTATAATCGGAATAATGTAAGTTTCTTCTTGAGAACAAGATCATGAGCTGTGATTTTTATAAAGATACTTATAATAAATTGTAAAGGTTGTGTTAAGTTGCAAGCGGCGTTTGGTAATAAGGGTATCACCGGCATTAAAGGCCGTCAGAAGTGAAACTTTCTGTATAACAACAGTTTTATAAAAAGCATTGATGCGTTAACTTACCAGCCTTTTACCTGTTTTATGTGAGCGGTAAGCTCATCGGCAATAAGTTGATGTTCAGCAAGGTCGGGGTGGCCGCCGCAGCCGTTATGGTATTGTTTGGAAAAGAAATACTGATGAATTTTTTTATCGCCATTGGCGTTCAAATACCCGGTGATGCCGGTGAGATACCGTTTTAGTACTGAGGTCAGTGTGCTGTCGCCCATAGGGCTGGTTAAGCAAATGATCTCTGCTTTGGGGTAATGCATCCGTAAGGATTTAACGAACTTAATATAAGTTTCGCAAAATAAGGTGGAGTCCTGCTTGGGGCCGTCATTTTGGCCTATACAAATGGTAACCACATCGGGCTGGTAATTTTTAAAGTTCCAGCTGATGGAATCTGCCGCCAGCAAAACCTTATCATAGATCTGCGGTAAAACCACTTTCATGTTACAGCAGCTGTGCAGCAGGCCAACGCCTGCCAGCGCGCTTAGCTGCCAGTCGGCATTTAAATTGCGTGCTGTGCGTGCGCCATAGCTCATGTAAGCATTGTGCTGGTCGTACCACTGGCCCTTATCGCAGGCAATTACCGATAGGTCCATACCAGTGCCGCTGGTAATAGAATCGCCAAAGTATTCAATTTTGCGCGTGGGCTGCGGAGGCAGCGACAAAAGCTGTTGGCACCTGAAGCCAATAAAATCAATATAGCCAATGTTTGATTCGGTGTCTTTGCAGATCAGGATAGTATGCGCCGTGTTGGTAAGTCCGTCGGGTACTTTTATGATATTTGTTTTGCCGGTAGTTTGGATGCGGTAGGGCTTGTTATCATCAATAACAATCTCCAGGTAATTAAGGTTGTGGCCGCCTGAGTTCTCATCATTTAAAATAATTTCACATTGCGGGCCTTTGAATTTGGCTTTGATATAAATACCTGGCGCCCAGATACGTGGCTTTTGCGGGTTCGAAAAATCAATCCTGCCCACGTACCTGATCTTGCTGTTATCAGCCCCGAAAAACTTTAGCCCTGCTTTTTTAGGCGATGAAAATGCAAACGAAAAATTAGCAAGCAATATCAACAAAAAACAGGCTCGGCCTTTTATCATGGTTTAAAGGTAATAATGAAATAGCGAATCAACAAAAAAGGCGACCCGCATTAACAGGTCGCCTTTTGATAATTTTATAATACTTTAGTTTTGATCAGGCTGTTGCTCTTCTGATGGTAAACCTACTACTTTATAGGTTTTATTGCCATTAGCATCTGCCTGTTCCTGGTAGTAAACACCATCCGGAGAAACGTACAGCTTTTCGCCATTAACTTTAATCTTCCTGCAATCAGGAGGCAACTGGCCAACTATGTCGCCCATTTGCGGGCCCTGGTATTGGTCGTCCTGTACATCAGTGGTGTTAAGCTGCCCATCTTTGCCGGCAACCTGGTAAACAACGGTACCATCGTCTTTGGTTACAGGCTGGTAATAAACACCGTTCAGCTCATAATATTGCTGGCCATTGATTACAATTGATTGCGCTTTTTCAGGTAATTCTTTTACTTCGGCGCCAACCGGTGGTTCAACTACCGTGTACTGGCTGTTATCATACTGATAGAACAAGCCATCGCTGTAATAGTATTGAAAATCGCCATAGTAAAACGGATAGTAGCCGTATGGTAATACCCCAATAGAAAAGCCGATCCGTGGTGAATAATATGAATTATAATACCCGTGAGAATAATGATAATAATTATGATTACCCCAGTAACCGCCGCGGCCATAGCCAACTTGTGGAGAGTTACGGTAAACACCGGTAGCAGGCCTGTGGCTTAAATCATAGGTACGCGGAGCATAGCCGTAATTACCCCTGGTTGAAGGGCGCGGGCTAAATCCGTAATTGTTGCGTTGAGACACGCCTACCCTTGGCTGGTAAACCCCGTTAGGGCGCTGCGCAAAATTAGGACGTGCGCCACTTTGCTGTTGCCCGCCTGACGGCCTTGCTGAAACGCCAACACTGTTACTTTGGCGCGGTGCGCTGTATGATGGTGCAGGGCTGCTGCTTACTGATGGCCTTGATGGAGCCGGAGACGAAGAGCCTCCGCCACCACCTCCTCCGCCACCACCGCTGGTTGACGGCCTGTGCTGGGCACTTACAGAAGTAGCTAAAAACGAGCCCAGTAATACAGCAAGGCTGGTTTTAAATAAATTTTTATATGCAGTTTTCATGATGAAATTTAATTATTTGCGAATTATGTAAATCGGTTTTCAGTTGGAGTATAAGTTATAGACTAAAAATCTGATTAACGGTTTAATCCGGATTAAATTATTTTTTGTAATAATAGTCAAAAAACGAGCCGGGTTTTAATTGAAGCAGGATTATTACAAACAGCTTTGAACCAGGTAAGTTAATATTGGCAATCTATTGTAAATATACGTAATCTGAAGCATAAATGATACACTCTAAGTAACAGGTACATGTAATATTTAGGAATCATTTACAATTCTTCTGCAATAAATAAAAACGGGTTACCAAAATGCAGGCTAAAAATGCCATCGCCGGTGGTTCTGTACAGATCATCGCCCTGTTTTTCCAGCCCCGTTACCTCAAGCTTTTTTGCCGGGGTTAGCACTTCAATAGTTTCATTAGCCGGTGTCCACTTGTTGAACCCGCTATGCACCGGGTATATTTTTTTACCTCCGTTAAATAGTACAATGTTTATTTGGGGTACGTAAAGCGTATAATCCGCCAGGTTAAATTCATCGGTTACAATGTTTACCGCAGGGAAGCCATTATCGGCAAGGTATTTTAACGCGACATTAACTAGGCTACCGCCCCCAAAGGGCATCAGTTTTACGTCAGATTGAAAAGGCGGGGTGTTTTCGTTGGTAATGATCCAGTCAATTTTTATCCCCGTTGCGTTCAGCTTTTCGGCCGTTTGCGGGGTAGTGATCACCGTGGGGCTCCATTCCAGCAATTGTCCAAGTAATTCATCGTCGAAATTATCCAGCCCGAGCGCTAATAAAGCCGGTTCCTGTTTTTCGCGAACGATGTGGTGTGATGACATATTTTGGTTGGCTAAGCTGACTTGAATAAACCGGGTTTAAAAAGTTAAATTAACGCAATCAACAGCGGCCTGTCAATATATTTTTTGATAGAATTTTTTCAAAGCGCTGCCCGCGTCAAATGCCAGGTTAACCGCCGCCGAAACCGCTATGCCATATACCCCCGTTTTTATAAGCGCGTCAACGTCCTGCATTTGAATGCCGCCGACAGCTATTACCGGGATTGTTATTTCGGGATGTTTTTCAAGCTGGCGATAGCCTTCAAAACCAAGCAGCGGGTAATTGTTGGGTTTAGTGCTGGTAACCGCAAATGGGCCATAGCCGCAATAGTCGACCACACCGGTATTTTGCAACGCCATTAACTGCCTTAAATTGGTTGCCGATGCCCCCAGGGTTTTGTCATTGCCTATCGTTTTACGGATAGCTTTAAAATCGGCATTCAGATCCTCAATATGAACGCCCTGTGCATCAACCTTATCAAGCAGGTGGTAATGGTTGGTAAGGATTAAGGTGGTGCCCCAATCATCGCATAGCCCCGCTATTTCATTTATTTCTTCAATCAGTTCATCATCAGGCCTGGTTAAACAGCGATACTGGATCCAGTTTGCACCGGCTTCGCAGGCAATGGTGGCCTGTTCCAAATGGCTCCTCGTGCGCAAATCCTGTGTCAGGTAATGAAATTTGGAGATGTATTTTTTCATGTTGCGGGTTCCAATTTAGTAAAGACCGAAAGATACTTTTTATTATCATATCAAACGTAAGGTTCATCAGGCTATAGCCTTCAATCTTTCAGTCTTCCTAGCTTTGCTGACTTTACTGGCCCCCTTTCAATACTTCACTAATAGGTTGCCCTATGCTGCCGTTAGGAGCCTGTATGTGTAATAATGCAGCAACGGTAGCTGCAATATCAGTCATGTGTGTTTCGCGGATAAGGCTGCCATGCTTAACGCCCCAGCCCATAAACACCAGCGGGATGTGGTTATCATAAGGGTTCCAGGTGCCATGCGTAGTGCCGGTAGGGCCGCTATCGCCCGATCCATGACCGGTAAAATAAGCAGGTTTTAAAATTATCTGCACTTCGCCGCTATGCTCCGCGTTGTAACCATTTATAATTCGGGTGCGCAATGCATCCGGGATATCTGCCGCTTGTATTTTTTTCATATCCACAGCAAATGCAACTGCTGGGTCTTTTTCAAGAAAGTTGATGCAATCCTGTTTTAACACGCTCTCATCCAGGTGCAGGTATCTTATATCCCTGTAATTTAAATTAACCTGGTAATTGGTAAGGCTCAATACCAGTTTTTCGGCCTTGTATTTATCCTGTAAATACTGATTCAGGTTTTTCAAAACCACTGCATCATCCCAAACATCGGCCGGGATGCCATGGTCCTTTAAAAATGCGGTGTTATGTGCTGCGCCATGGTCGGCAGTCAAAAAAACAGTATAATTCCCTTTTCCAACTTTAGCATCAAGGTAAGTAAAGAATGTGGCAAAATCGCGGTCTAACCGCAGGTAGGTATCTTCAGTTTCAATAGCATTTACACCAAATTGGTGCCCAATGTAATCGGTTGATGAGAAGCTCACAGCTAAAAAATCTGTTACATCATGCTGCCCCAATTGCTCCCCGTTAATCGCAGCAACGGCAAGGTCAAGTGTTAATGTATTGCCATAAGGGGTTGAACGGATGAGCCCTAAATTATTTTTATACATGGCCGATGTTTTTACCGGAAGCGTAGGGGCGTTCATTCCTTTAAATTTACCTTCATAGCTATTGCTGTCGGGCGAGCTTTGCAGGTAGGTGTTTAACGGGTAAAGAGCGGTCCAGTCCTGTTTTAAATAGGTTTCCGGCATTTTCTGATCGTTAAACTCTTTTACCCACTGCGGCAGGTCTTTCATGTAATAGGTGCTGGTGATCCAGTTGCCGGTTTTATCGTCAAACCAATAGGCTGCATTGGCCGTATGGCCCGCCGGAAGGATGCCTCCGCGATCTTTTAAAGCAATTCCGATAACTTTCGAGCGGAAGTTTGTTGCCAGTTTCAGTTCATCAGTAACCGTAGTCACCAGTAAATTACGCGGCGACATTTTACCCGCAGTTGAAGTACTGCCAACAGTTTGCACCGTAGTATCTTCGGTGCAGTACATTGATTTTCCGGTAGCCTGGATAATAAAATCATTACCGGCAATACCATGGATAGCAGGCACCGACCCAGTGTAAATACAGGTGTGGCCGGGGGCGGTAAAAGTAGGGATATAATCTATTTGTGTGTTTTCGCAGGTAAAGCCTTCGTTTAACAGGCGCTTGAAGCCGTTGTTTGAATAGCGGCTGTAATAACGGTACAGGTAATCCCAGCGCATTTGGTCAACTACAATACCTACAACCAATTTGGGGCGCGGAAGTTCGGCTGAGGTTGTAACAACAGCGGCAGGGGTTGTGCCAATAACTGTTTTATTCTTTTTTGTTTGTGCCGATACTGAAACGGTAAAAAGAGCAAATATTAATAGGGGTAGATGTTTGATCTTCATCTTTAAATAATTGTTAAGTAGCGCAAATATCAGCAATGCAATTAAATTTCAATGTGATATTTGCGTTACGGGAAGTTAAATTTAAGATTGGCTGAAACCAAAAGTGATCAAA
Organism: Mucilaginibacter xinganensis; assembly: GCF_002257585.1. Lineage (NCBI taxonomy): Bacteria > Pseudomonadati > Bacteroidota > Sphingobacteriia > Sphingobacteriales > Sphingobacteriaceae > Mucilaginibacter > Mucilaginibacter xinganensis. Next base: position 726,538 of record NZ_CP022743.1, read on the forward strand.
GCATGCTGGCTGGCGGTATGCAGATCGCGCCAGGCACGGTTAATTTCTGAACCAGCCGCAGCAGCGGCTAAACCACATAAGGGATAGAGTTGATCAATGCCTTCGCGGCTAAAGTGCGCCAGCTTGCGGCTAACCATACTCACCTGGTCCAATAGTTCCTGCGGGATGCTTCCCACGGATTGAACGGCCTCCCACGACTGCGTGGCGGTTTCAAAAAAATCCACGCGTAACACGTCGAGCTCGTTTTTTATCCGGTTCAGCTCAGTTATTAGAAAGGTTCTTTGCCCGTTGGTTATCCGGGGCTGCCTTATTTTTTCATGAAAGATGTCTTCGCATAGGTCTATAAAATGGATAGCCATGCCTGATAAATTAACGGCAATAGTAGCTTCTGCCAGCTGCAAAAACGGATATAGATATAAAGGGGCCTTAACAACAGCGGCTTTAGAGTCAATTTTAAATTGCCTGTTAGGCATAACGTCCAGGTCTTTAACTTCAAAAGCATCGCTGCCGGTTGCTACCATGCCCATATATTTCCAGGCTGGTAAAATATGAACGTCCTTTTTATCAAATATAAAGGGTAATATCAGCGGTTCGCCATCATCAGCTAATACGGTTTCGCCATTTTTTGTAATGCGGCAGTTAGCGGTAATATGGGTAGCATGGTGTGCACCGCTGGCATATTTCCAGGTGCCGTTTATCTTATAGCCGTTTTCGTTTATCTCGGCAGTGCCGCAAACAGCACCGCTGCCCGCAAGGCAAACCGTAATGTCGGAAAAGATGCCTGTAGAAAGTTCAGGATCAATAAAACCACCAAACCAGCCTGCGCCGTTGCATAAGGTAACTACCCAGCCGGTGCTGCCATCGGCCCAGCTCACGGCCTCCTGCAATTGCAGCAACTGTAGTAAAGTTACCTGTTTGCCGCTGTAAACTTCTGGCACCAGTAGCTTAAACCATTGTTGCTTATAAATTACCTGTAACTGTTCAGGGTGAAGCATTCCCAGTTGTTCAGCCGCGGGTGCATTGTTGCGGATTGTATTTACAGCCTCCACTTCAATAAAAGCAGAAGGGTGCGAAATTGTATTTTCCATTTAGGAGATGATTAAAGAGTTTTCAGCCGTCTTTTCTTTTCTCAGGATGGCGAGCCATTCAAAAAATCCGAAAAAGGCCACGATGAATAAGAACAGGGTAAGCGCCGCAAACATGATGAGGTTTTTATAAAATAACAGGGGCATTGCAAACAGGTTGGAGACATTGAGCAAGATCCAGTTTTCGAGCTTGCGCTTTGCCAGCAGCCACATCCCGGCCCATGCCGTTGATGACACCAATGCATCCCACACCGGAACATTTGATGTGGTAAAATTTTTAAGGATCATGTAAAGCACCGGCCATCCAACAAATACAATCAACAGTGTAATTAACCACTCCCGGCGGGTTGCCCATGTTATTTTTACAGTAGGTTCATTGCGTTTTTTTAGCCAGTAATACCAGCCATAAACACTCATCACCAGGTAATAAATATTCAATGCCGATTCGCCGTACAGCCCGGCCGTAAGCAATACATAAATGCCGATGAAAGTTCCGGCTATACCCGTGGGATAAAGCCAGATGTTGTTCACTTTAGCCAGTAATACCTCGGCTACGCCCAGCAGCACAGCCAGCCACTCCCAAAGTGTAGTTTGGTGAATCTGGTCGAGGAATAGTTGGATCCAATGATGCAAGTTCATTATTTGGTATTTTTAATCTTTAAAAAACGATAATATCATATTAGTAAGTTCTATTTCCCTCCCGTCGCTGCGCGGGAGGAGGGGAAAACCCTTATTCTAAAACTTCAAATTCAGCGATGCTAAAAAATTAACCGGTGCCTGCGGGAAAAAGTAATTGTAGTTAGCCACTTTCCCGCTTTCAATATCCGGATAGGTAGCTCCGTCAGACACATATTTCTTGCTGAATACATTATTAACCAGTAAACCCACGCCTACGTTTTTAATGCCTTTAATACCGAAGTTGTAATTCAGGCGCAAATCATTCACGAAATACCCGTCGATAGAGCGGCTTTCTGTCGATGTATTATCAAGGTATTGCCTGCTTACATATTTGCTTATAAAAGCTATTTCACCATTTTTTATAGGGTGATAGCTAATGGTGCTTGAACCGGTAAAGTTGGGCGAATAAGCGATGTCAGATTTCTTGTATGCCGTTGCATCCAGTGTGCCAGTATCATAGTTCTGCAGATACTGTGTAAAGTTTTTTACCTTGTTGGTGCTTAATGTAGCGTTTACATACCAGTTTAGTGGCTGTGCAACTTTAATCCTTGCGCTGGCCTCAATCCCCGCGCGGTAGCTGTCTTTTATGTTAGTGCGGATAGCTTCGCCAACATCATCAAGCGAGCCTGTTAGTACCAGCTGGTTTTTGTACAGCATGTAAAAGCCGTTAATGCTGCCGCTAAAAGTGCTTTCATTTATGCGATACCCGGCCTCAAAATCGGTTAAATGTTCAGCTTTCGGACGGCTCTGCGGCGATGAGTTTACAAAGTCGTTGCGGTTTGGCTCATGATTGCCTACCGCTACAGATGCATATACATTGCTGTTTGAATTGAGCTGGTAAGTGATGCCCGCTTTGGGATTAAAAAAATTAAGCCCAACCTGCTGCTGTACATTATTAAGATTTTGATCGAATCCTAAAAACGAATAGGAAATATGCCGGTATTGCAGATCGCCATAAAACAGCACATTGCCTGCGCGATATTCGGCTCTGCTAAAAATATTGAAATCCGTTTTTTTAGCATTGTTGCGCGAATATTCGTAATCGGGCGAGGTGTTGGTGCTTTGCTGCGTCCATTCAATGTTGTTGTAGTGATCGCCTTTATATTCGTTATATGCGCCGCCAAGTATTACATCAAGTGCCTTATTTGGCTTATAAGTTAAATTATAAGTGGCACCATAAAAGTAGTTACTTAGCCAAAGCCGTCTCACCAGGTCTGTATTGGCCAGGGTATCTTTACCAATTATTACAGGCTTTAAACCGTAGTCGGCAACTGCTGCATTGTTTTTATATTCCTCATAATAGCCATAACCGCGTGTAAGGTGCAATGCGCCGCTAAAGGATAACTTATCACTAAGCTGCTGGTTGTAAAGCAGCTGATAATAATTTTGGGTATAGTTATCGGTCTGGTTTTTATAGAATGAATTGCTGGAGTTAATGTAGCCCAGCTCGTTGTATCTCCGGTTGCCAAATTTAAGGCTGTCTTCAGGCACACCATCCCAAGCCTGGTAGGTTTTTTCGTAACCCGAAAATACATTTAGCCGAAGCACACTTTTTTTGCCATAATAAGCACCGCTCAAAAAGAACGACTTAAGATCAGCCGATGCGCGGTCAATATAACCGTCAGATACCATCCGCGATAAACGGCCGTCGAAACTAAAGTGATTCCCAACCAAACCGGTTCCGAAACCTACGGTATTCTTCAGTGTGCCGTATGATCCTGCCGAATTATTCAGTTCGGCATAAGCGGTATCACGGCGTGTAGTGGTTTGTATATTAATGCTGGCACCAAATGCACCGGCGCCATTGGTTGACGTACCTACCCCGCGCTGTACCTGTATATTATCAACCGATGAAGCGAGGTCGGGCAGATCGACAAAATAAACGCCCTGGTCTTCCGCATCATTCAGCGGGATGCCGTTAAGGGTCACATTGGTGCGGGTGGCGTCAGAACCACGGATGCGGATGCTGGTATAGCCAACGCCCGCACCGGCATTTGAAGTAACCACCGTTGAAGGTGTTTGCTCCAGCAAATACTCAAACCCGCGACCCGAATTGTTTTTTTCTATCTCTTTTTTATTGAGATTGGTAAAAGCGGTAGGAGATTTTTCAGTCGCCCGGGTAGCGTTCACGGTTACCTCTTCAGTAAAAAGCGTGGCCCGGGTTAACGAAAAGTTGTTTACCGCACTGGCATTTATCAAAACGTTTTTTGAAGCGCTTTGGTAGCCAATAAAAGAAACTTTTAACGTGTAGCTGCCGGCCTTAAGGTTCTCAATCCGGTAATTGCCTGCTGCATCTGATACGGCGTTGGCCGCAACATTTGTAAGGGCGACAGTAGCGCCGGGCAGTGCTTCGCCGGTTTGCTGATCAGTGATTTTTCCGCTAATGGAAAGTTGGGCCGCTGCCAGGACAGGCAGCAGTAGGGCAATAAATGCCGCAAATAAATTTTTCAAAATGATGATAAAATAAAATTAGTTAAACCATCTCCGTATCAGGGCGACTACGCAGTACACTTAACTTGTTACCTCTCCCTACGCCGGCATTACCCGGATCAGGTGTATGTGGAAGTTATTGGTCTCACGACTTTTAACTCCTCACAACGGGTTTGATCTCAGCCTGTCTTTCAGTTTGGTAAAATACACTGCAGCATATTTCGCGACCAAAGCAAGGCACCCCTTGAGAATTATGTGGCAAATATATGTTTTGATTTCGAATTTCGGATGTTCGGTTTAGGAATTGTTGTCTGAATATGATTTTTAGGATTAAAGGATTCCCATGATGCCTTTCTGCTGTTTCAGTCCTTCAATCCAAGAATCAAGTAAATCATCGTTCAGGCAATTCAGCGCCTTTCACCTTTATCCTTTCACCTTTCACCTCAAAACAGTACTTTTGCAGACTTTTTAAAACACAATCATGTTAAGAACACATACTTGCGGCGAATTAAATATCAGTCACTTAGGTGAAACGGTAACTTTATGCGGTTGGGTCCAAAAATCACGCGACCTTGGCGGAACAACATTTATTGATGTTCGCGACCGTTATGGATTAACCCAATTGGTTTTTAATACCGATAGTGATGATTCTTTGCGCGAATTAAGCAGGAGCCTTGGTCGTGAGTTTGTGATCCGGGTTACTGGCAAGGTGCTTGAGCGTACCAGCAAAAACGCAAAAATGGCCACCGGCGATATTGAAATCGGCGTAACTGAGATAGAGATCCTGAACCCGGCTAAAATTCCGCCTTTCATGATTGAGGATGAAACCGACGGTGGCGAAGAGCTGCGTGCAAAATACCGCTACCTGGATCTGCGCCGTAACCCAATTCGCAATAACCTGATGCTGCGCCATAAAATGGCACAGGAAGTTCGGAAATATTTGGATGGACGTGATTTTATCGAGGTGGAAACCCCTGTATTGATCAAATCAACCCCTGAAGGTGCGCGTGACTTTGTGGTGCCAAGCCGCATGAACCCGGGTGAGTTTTACGCTTTACCACAATCGCCCCAAACATTTAAGCAATTACTGATGGTAAGCGGTTTTGACCGTTATTTCCAGATCGTAAAATGTTTCAGGGATGAGGATTTACGTGCTGATCGTCAGCCTGAGTTTACACAGATCGACTGCGAAATGGCTTTCATTACCCAGGAAGATATCTTAAACATATTTGAAGGCTTAACCCATCACCTGTTTAAAACAGTAAAAGGTATTAACCTGCCTGCCATCCCAAGGATGCAGTATGCTGATGCCATGCGTTTATACGGTTCTGATAAACCGGATATTCGTTTCGGGATGGAGTTTGTGGAGCTGAATGATGTGGTTAAAGGCAAAGGGTTCAGCATTTTTGATAATGCCGAATTGGTTGTGGGCATCAACGCCAAAGGTTGTGCTGATTATACCCGTAAACAAATTGATGAACTGACCGAATGGTTAAAACGCCCGCAAATTGGCGTTACCGGTATGATTTATTGCCGTTATAATACCGACGGTACTTTAAAATCATCTGTTGATAAGTTTTATAATGAAGATGAACTAACCAACTGGGCCGCTGCTTTCAGCGCTGAGCCTGGTGATTTAATATTAGTATTGGCCGGACAAACAGATAAAGTACGCAAGCAATTGAACGAGCTGCGCCTGGAAATGGGTACCCGTTTAGGTTTGCGCGATAAAAATACTTTTGCTGCCCTTTGGGTGCTCGACTTTCCTTTATTGGAGTGGGACGAAGAAAGTGGCCGTTACCATGCCATGCACCACCCTTTCACATCGCCGAAACCGGAAGATATTGCCATGCTGGATACTGCACCGGGCGATGTTAGGGCAAATGCTTATGATTTGGTAATTAACGGTACCGAAATAGGTGGCGGTTCAATCAGGATCCATGACCGGGCGCTACAATCGTTAATGTTTAAGCATTTAGGCTTTTCACCGGAAGAAGCACAAAAACAATTCGGCTTTTTGATGGATGCCTTTGAATACGGTGCACCTCCGCATGGTGGTATTGCATTCGGATTCGACAGGCTCTGCTCAATTTTTGCCGGATTGGATTCTATCCGTGATGTGATTGCGTTCCCTAAAAATAACTCAGGACGCGACGTGATGATAGATACCCCATCAACCATTGCCGACGCGCAGATGAATGAGTTGAAGATAAAGACGGTATTATAGACCGGGATTAATGGATTATAGCGATTTTCTTGATTTGTAAAAATCAAGGTTCAAAAAAGGATGGTTTTTAAATAAGCCATCCTTTTTTTATATTAGGGGAAAATCAGCCCTATGAAAAAATTATACTTGTTTATCCTTCTCGTTGCCTCAATACCCGCATTTGCGCAAACAAAATCAGTTAAGGAAGATGTCAGCAAAAAAGCCGATGCCCTTCAAGACCAGATTATTGCCTGGCGCCGCGATTTTCACGAACACCCTGAATTGGGTAATCACGAGGTTCGCACCTCGGGCATTATAGCCAAATACCTGCAGTCGCTTGGGCTTGAGGTTAAAACGGGAGTGGCAACCACGGGCGTTGTGGCCATATTACGCGGCGGAAAACCGGGACCTGTGGTGGCGCTGCGGGCCGATATGGATGCACTGCCAGTGACCGAGCGTACGCCAGTGCCTTTCGCATCAAAAGTAAAAACCATGTATAACGGGCAGGAAGTTGGCGTAATGCACGCCTGCGGGCACGATTCGCATATGTCTATCCTGATGGCAACTGCGCAGATCTTAACTTCAATGAAAAAAGACCTGCATGGAACGGTTAAATTTATTTTTCAGCCTGCCGAAGAAGGATTGCCAGCCGGCGAAAAAGGGGGCGCCGAAGAAATGGTGAGGCAAGGTGTAATGGAAAACCCGCATGTGGATGCGGTATTTGGTTTGCACATCCAGTCGTACCAGCCTGCAGGTACGATATCTTACCGCCCCGGCGGGGATATGGCAGCGGTAAACCCAATGAAGATTGTAGTAACCGGCAAACAGGCACACGGTGCTTATCCCTGGTCGAGCGTTGACCCTATTGTAACATCGGCGCAGATCATCAATGCCCTTCAAACCATTGTTAGCCGCAATTTGCAAGTAACGCGTAATGGCGCGGTAGTAACTATTGGCGCTATTAATGGAGGTAACCGGTCAAATATCATCCCGGAAACTGTCACTATGCTGGGAACCATCCGCACTTTAAATGATGATGATGAAAAGATGGTTATTGAAAGGGTTAGAACAATAGCCACTAAAACTGCTGAGGCTATGGGTGCCACTGCCGAAGTAACCATTCCTTACGAACACCATTACCCCATAACTTATAATGACCCTGCCCTGGTAGCACAAATGCTGCCCACTTTGCAGGCGACTGCCGGAAAAGAGAATATTGTGCTTCGTAACGCGGAAACAGGTGCCGAGGATTTTAGTTTTTATGAGCAAAAGGCCCCTGGAATTTTTATTCACCTGGGAGGATTGCCAAGAGGCGGCGATCCTGTAAAAGCACCCGCACACCATACGCCCGACTTTTTTATTGACGAAAGCGGCTTTACCCTGGGTGTAAAAGCCTTGTGTAACTTAACGCTTGATTACATGACGGCGCGTAGTAAATAAAGCGTAATCAATAATCATATTAGCTAAATCAAAGCCTAACGGGCAAAAAACGAAGCTAAAACTCCGTATTCTTTGTTTACACGGCGATGAACTAATATTGCCCAAAATTGCGTACTTTTGTGGGCTTTTTAAACTAAGTTTTATGAGGTTAATAAAGGAGCCGTGGATGAAGATCAGCGGCTTGCTAGAACCAATTATAGTAAAGAACAGCAAATTACCGCAGTCAATAAAATAAGCGGTCAAAATTATGTTAGAGAAATTAGAAGCGATATTTCAACGCTGGAAAGATGTAGAAGCAGAACTGAGCAGCCCTGATGCCATGGCTGATATGAAGCGTTTTGCCCAGCTGAATAAAGAGTATAAAGATCTTGCCAAGATTGTTGATCAATACAACATCTATCGCAATATCATGAGTAATATTGACAGCAACAAAGAGATTTTAGCCACCGAAAAGGACGAAGAATTCCGCGAGATGGCTAAAATGGAACTTGATGAGTTGCTGACTAAACAGGACGAAATGGAAGAAGCCATTCGCCTGATGCTGATCCCTAAAGACCCTGAAGATTCAAAAAATGCGATCGTTGAGATCCGTGGCGGTACCGGTGGCGACGAAGCCGCTCTATTTGCCGGTGACCTTTACCGTATGTATATGCGCTATTGCGAAAAGCGTGGCTGGAAAACTGAACTGGTTGATTACACCGAGGGAACTTCTGGCGGGTATAAAGAAATTGTATTTAATGTTAATGCCGAAGACGCTTACGGTAATTTAAAATACGAGTCGGGCGTTCACCGCGTGCAACGTGTGCCCGATACGGAAACACAGGGCCGCGTGCATACTTCAGCAGCAACCGTTGTGGTACTGCCCGAAGTAGATGAGTTTGATATTGATTTGCAGGTAAGCGACATCCGTAAGGATCTGTTCTGCGCATCAGGACCGGGCGGGCAATCAGTAAATACCACTTACTCTGCCGTTAGGTTAACGCATATTCCAAGCGGTATTGTAGCACAGTGCCAGGATCAGAAATCGCAATTAAAAAACTACGATAAAGCCTTACAGGTGTTGCGCTCACGTGTTTACGAAATGGAGCTTCAAAAGCACCTGGAGATCACTTCCAAAAAACGTAAAACAATGGTATCAACCGGCGACCGTTCTGCAAAAGTGCGTACCTACAACTATCCGCAGGGCCGCTTAACCGAGCACCGCATAGGCTTAACCATATACAACCTGGTTGGCGTAATGAACGGCGATTTACAGGACATTATGGAAGCCCTGCAATTTGCAGAGAATGCCGAGAAACTTAAAGAAGGAACAATTGCTTAAATAGGCTCCGTCTTTAAATTATAACCGAATTGTAAAAAGGCCGCGTAAAGCGGCTTTTGCATTTATGAAAAATACGTTTTCATCTTATTTTCATAAAGCCCCGCTACTTTAGCATTTAAACATTAGCAAAATTCTGCACTATCTGCTTTAAATTAAGCAGTTAAAACCGGGTTTAGCTATGAATTTTTAAATGCTTTTAAATTGTAAGCGTATGTTGGCAATAAAAACATTATCTCATAATAATAACTCAATCGTTTTCAGGCGTTCCGTACGTTTAATGGGTAACCAGTTTGAAATCAGTGTGGTTGGCGATAATCCGTCGTGGGCCGAAAATCGGTTTAATGATGCGATAGCCGAAATTATGCGGGTTGAAAAGCTGTTAAGCGCTTTTGGCGACGATAGCTGTATTAATGAGATAAACCGCAATGCCGGGGTTAAGCCGGTAAAAGCAAACGCGGAAATTTTCAGGCTGATTGACCGCTCGCTGCAAATCTCGGCGCTTACCCACGGCGCTTTCGACATTACTTATTATGCCGCTGACAGAGAAGAAGCAAAATCAGATGCAGGTCAAATTAACGCGGGTGTTAAAACCTCAGTTAATAAAGTGAACTACAAGAGTGTTGAACTAAATGCAACGGCTCAAACTGTTTTTTTACAAGAAACCGGGATGCGGTTGAGCTTTGCATCGAACAGCAAGGGCTACGCTGCCGACAGGGCTAAATACATTTTGCAGTTACACGGTGTTAGCAGCGGCGTTATTAATGCCGGTGGCGATTTACTTACCTGGGGAAACCAGCCTGACAACGAGCCCTGGACGATAGCAACAGCTGATCCTTCACAGGAAACACAACCTTTTGCAAATGTAACTATCAGCAATATGGCTGTGGCGACATCGGTAAATGCCGAAAAGTATGCAGTTGTAATCAACAAAAAGCTTTCAAATACTTTCAATGCTAAAAAGGGTTTCCCTGTTAGTAAAATAAAAAGCGTAAGCATTTTAAGTACCACAGCCGAACTGGCCGATGCAATGGCTACACCTGTTTTGGCAATTGGCATTAATGCCGGTTTATATCTTATCAATCAACTAAACCAAATGGCTGCCGTGATTATTGATGACCTTAACCGTGTTTATACTTCAAAAAATATAACCATCAATTGATTTTTTATTCTTTAATTTAATTTGAATAAATAAAAGCTTAATTTAGCTCGTGCAGGTGTACATTTAACACCTTTAATACTATTGAAATAAACCTCAATTATATAAATTCCGATCAGTTTAGATTTCGCAGTGCATAATGCCATTTTTTGGTGGCCTAAGGGACATTAATAGTTAAATGGTTAAGTTTAATTGAATACCTATTTGAAAAGAATTTTAACATTTTCTCCTCTTCAATGATAAAGCGGTTTGCGTATATTGTCCTGTTATTGTTATTTGCGCCCCGTTTATCGTCTGCTAAAATAAAAAATAGCTATTTTGATTTTGTTTGTAATAAATTGGAGATAAGTTTGTCTCTGAATAAAGCTACAATAACAGATACTACTACTACAAAACAAAGAAAACAGGAGCTGGAAGATAAAAAGAAAATCAAAGAAGTAGCAAAAGCTAAAAAGCAGCCCAAACCGGAAAAAATTGAACCGGGCGACGACCCTGCAAAATCAAAAGTAAAGCCGAAACGGGTAAGGAGGCCTGAAGGCTTGGAAAGACCGCCGGAAATACCCCGCAGAAATGGCAATTAAACTCAACCTACACACTAACTTATAAATGAAATACTACTTTGTATTACTTCTGCTTGTAACCGGTACTGCCTTAAATGCGGCGGCGCTTAAGCCGTTAATTTACAAAGGGGGCAAACACCTTACTACCAGGGATACAGATACGGTAATCAGGAAGCGATCTGTTTCTATAGGGGTGAATTACGGCAGCGACGCTTTGTTTTTTGGACGCACTGGCCCTATAAAATACCCGTTTATGAGTACCGATTTTGTGTACAATGCCAAATCAGGTTTTTTCGTTTACGGTTCGGCAGTAAAGGTATTGGGTTATAATCCGCTGGTTGATGAACTTGATCTGGGTACCGGATTTTTCTACAAGTACAGTAAAAATGTTTCAGGTACCATAAGTTATTCAAGATTCCTGTTTGCTAAAGCCGCTGCGGACATAATTAAATCGGCGTCATCAAATGATATCAATTTTAAAAATAGTTTCGACTGGAAAATAGCAAAATCAAGTGTCACTGCCGATTACCTCTTTGGTAAATCAAGCGACTTTTTTTTAACGATTAACACTTCAAAATATATTGAAACCAGTTGGAGTGTTTTTGACGATAAAGATTACCTCTCGTTCAATCCAACCATAAGTGCCATTTTCGGCACACAAAACTTTGTTCAAAAATTCTCGAGAGATCATCCTAACCGTTTTCTATTATATGATGTATCCGAGCCGTTAGAAGGATCGCCGGAAAAGCCGTATAACAACGGGCGTTTCAATGCCCTAAATTACAGCGTGAAGCTGCCCATTGCATACAACAGGCCGCACTATACATTAGAGGCTTCCTGGAAATATTCAATCCCCGTAAATGTGGAAGGCGAATTAAAGAACCGGCACGAGGTTTTTTTTAACCTCACATTTTATTACCTATTTTTTTAAACAAGTATGAATGTTCTGATAATTGAAGACGAAAAGGCCCTTGCAAATGAATTGGAGATCTTTCTGACCAATTATAATTACATCTGCGAGGTGTGCTTTGACGGAAGATCCGGTTCTGAAAAAATTGGGGTTAATCTTTATGATTTTATTTTGATTGACCTGGGTTTACCTGACTACGACGGCCTGGATTTGCTTAAAGAAGCAAAGAAAAGTAACCCGGAAGCTATCTGTATTATACTAACCGCAAGGGCCGAAGTTTTTGACCGGATCAAGGGGCTTGATCTGGGCGCTGATGACTACCTACCCAAACCATTTTCTTTATTAGAACTCCACAGCCGCATGCAGGCCATAACCCGCAGACGCTTTGGGCTAAACCAAAACCTGGTTGACCTGGGCGGCTTTGTGATTAATTTAACTGACCGTATTATTTCTTACCATGCTGCCGAGGTAAATACAATAACAAAAAAGGAATTCGACCTTATTGCGTATTTAATTTTGCACAAAAATCGTACGCTTACACGTTCGCAGCTTAGCGAGCATATCTGGGGCAGTATTATAAACGATGATTACGACTCTAACTATATTGACGCGCACATTAAAAATATCCGAAAAAAATTAAATGCCTTTGCATCGCCCGATTGGCTTGAAACTGTGCGCGGGCTGGGTTATAAAATAAAAATAAGCAGTTGATAAGGAACAGAGCCAGGAATCGAGATAAAAGAGTCAGTGATTTTAAACTGATATTTAGCAGATCATGCATCTTGAATCCTTACAGCTTGTTCCAGACTTGTTACATCTTGCACCGGTAAATGAAGCTACAAACTAAACTTACGCTTTTTAATACCATATCAAAACTGGTTATTGTAACTATTTTTGTGCTGCTTTTACCTGCCCTGATCAAAAATATTAACCAAACATATACAGACAGCAAGCTTCGAAAGCAAAAGGACAAGCTACTGAAGATAGTTGAGAATCAGGGCATAAAAACCTACATCCAGAATGGCGAGAGCGATGCCAGCTATTACACCCCGCTTAAGGAAGATTACGTTAGTTTGGATGTAGATTCGTTACCGGGCTATATTGATACTATAAAAAACGAAAAGAGGATACTACAGGGCGACACTATTGAATACCGCATCCTGAGCCATAATTTCAGAGCCGACAATAAGAAATACCTGCTTGAAATTGCTATTAGTGTTGATGCCATTAAAGAAACTACCCGGCCATTGCAAAGCCTTGCTTTCAGGGTTTTGGTGGCCATGATATTATTGACCATATTGGCCGACCAGGTTTATTCAAATTATGTGCTCAGGCCGCTTGGCTTAATTATTAAAACAAAGCTGGTAGGGCATAAATTTCCAAATTTTGGCTCCTTTAAAGAGGTAAAAACAACCACTTCCGATTTTCAATATCTGGATATAAGTATCCATAAAATGATAGAAACCATTGAAAGCACTTTCCAGAAGGAGCGTGAATTTATTTCGAATGCTTCGCATGAACTGATGACGCCGATCTCTATCCTGCAATCAAAAATTGAGAACATGTTTGAGCGCGAGGATATTGTTGATGAGCTTAAGACGCGGCTGCTGGAAATGCAAAAAATACTTAACCGTTTAAAAAGCATCACCAAAACACTGTTATTGATCTCTCAAATTGAAAATGAACAGTTTTTGAAGGAAGATAAAATTTCGCTGGCTGTATTACTTCAGGACGTTTATGACGAAATCTCTATAAGGTTGCAGGATAAAAATATCAGCTACGAAGCAGATATACCGGCCGACTGGTCCCTGGTTAACGTAAATAAATTTCTGTTATTTAACCTGTTATTTAACCTCATTAACAATGCGATAAAGTATAATAAGACAAATGGGGGAATAAAAGTAATTGCCGCCCGTGAAAACAATGCTTTTACGGTGAGTGTTGTTGATACGGGAATTGGTATAAGTCCGGAAGACATTCCTTATATTTTTAACAGGTTTAAAAAATTCCGGCAGTCGCTCCAGCAAGACAGTTTCGGTCTTGGCCTGCCCATTGTTAAATCAATTGCAGGGTTCCATCATATTCGGATAGAAGTGCAGTCTGAAAAGGGCATAGGGACTACATTTAAGCTGATTTTTGCGCCTGATGCCATAACATTCACGCCTTAAAATAAAATTAAAACCGGTCAATTAGGAATTTGATTTTCTTATAAATAATTTTGATTAGCTGATTAAACCATTGCCTGTTTTTAAGTCTAAATAAAGAACAATTTATTTTAGAAGAGCGAGATACTTAAAACAAGAAAATTCTGTTAATAAATTAAAATATGAAAAGCTTATATAAATATGCATCCGGTTTGTTTTTAACAGGGATGCTTTCTGTGGTTGTGGTTGCTTCGGCAAGCGCACAACGTGGTGCAACCCACGGGGGTGGAGGCGGTGTAAGGATGAGCGGCGGGGGAGGCGGAGGCTTTCGCAGCAGTGGTTTTGGTATATCACGCCCGGCAACCGGTTTAAACGATCGTGGCAGTATGTTAAGCACACGAAGCAATAATGCTGCTGTTGTGGGCTACAGGGGCCGTACCGGCAATTACCTGGGTGGCTCAACGGGTTACCACGGCGGGGCATTTTACCGTACAGGGTTAGGCTATTACGGGTACCCCCATCTTGGCTTTTACTTGGGTGTTTTGCCTTTTGGTTACTATCCTTTTTATTGGGGCTCATCGCTTTATTACTATTATGGCGGCGTATTTTACAGCCCGTATGATAACGGTGGTTACCAGGTTACTGAACCACCGGTTGGTGCGGGTGTTCCAAGCCTGCCGGATGATGCCCAGCCTATAAAAATTGATGGCGTGCAGTATTATGAGCTTGACGGGGTTTACTACAAAGAAAGTGCTGATGATAAAGGCAAAAAGATATATGTAGTAGCAGGCAAAGATGGTGTTTTAAATACCGGTGATGAAGTTACCGATCCTAATGCAGCAGTTACCGCACCGCAGGTTGGCGACGTAGTGAATCAATTGCCTGATGACTGCCGTAAAGTAACCTTGAACGGGAAGAAATATTACGTGTCTCCTAACAATATTTATTACGAAAAAGTGACAGGCCCTGATGGTAATACTGCTTACCGCATAGCCAGCCTGCCAAATGACGATAAAGGCATCTAATTGCTTGTTAAAATATTATTATAATCGAAAGGCCCTGTTAAACGGGGCCTTTTTATTTATTTTTGTTTATTAAAACTGTAGCAAATATCGGGCGTGTTATGCTTAATTTCCTAATGCATAATGCTATTTTGATTAAAAATATTTCTCAATTGTGATAAAAATATATCCTGGAGAAATAAATGTATAATTTAGCTCACTTTCTCTTTTTGGCATTTGCTTTGTAAAACGCCATGTATATATTTAAACCATGAAAACTTTAAAAACTAAATTAGCTACTTATAGTATAGCTTTAGCAATGGCCGGCATGTTAGGCGCGGGCTGTAATTCATTAACAAAAACTCAAAAAGGCGCAGCTATAGGAGCCGGCGGCGGCGGTGTTGTAGGTGCGCTTATTGGTAAGGCGGCGGGAAATACCGCATTAGGCGCTATAATTGGTGGTGCCGTAGGCGGTACTGCCGGAGCGCTTATCGGTCATAAAATGGATAAACAAGCTGCTGAAATTAAACAAACCGTTCCTGGAGCAACCGTTACCAGGGCAGGTGAAGGGATCATTGTAAATTTCAGTTCCGGAATTTTGTTTGATACAGACAAAGCAGACGTTAAGGCTGTTGCACAAACTAACCTTCAAAAACTGGCCGCTTCTTTACAAAACAATCCTGAAACAAATATCCTGATTGTTGGACATACAGATAATACCGGTACAGCAGCTCATAATATGGACCTGTCTATCAGAAGAGCGGAAGCTGTAAAATCAGTGATCACGGCTGATAACATTAATGGTTCACGATTAACTGTACAGGGTAAAGGCGAAACTGAGCCTATCGGCGATAACAATACAGTTGACGGACGTGCACAGAACCGTCGTGTAGAAATTGTGATTGTTGCCAATGATCAAATGAAAACCCAGGCTAAAACAACCGGTCAATAATCCGGGAATATAAAAGATTCAATAGTAACAAGCCCTGCCCTTACCGGCGGGGTTTGTTATTTTGCAAAAGCCCGGATCGTTTCGGATTTGTTCAATATGATTTATAATTTTTATCTTTAGTTTTTGATCGATATGAAAACTCTGAAAATATTTATCATCCTGCTGGTACTTACCACAGGAATTGCCAAAGCTCAATTTACCAAAGCTGAGCTGCAGGTGAGCGGCCTTACCTGCGCCTTATGCGCCAAAGCTGCCGAAAAGTCGTTGAAATCACTTCCTTTTATCGGTGAGATAAAAACCGACCTGATCCGCAATACTTACCTGCTAACCTTTAAGCCCGGCGAGCAGGTAAACTTTGACCAGATCAGTAAAAAGGTACGGGATGCAGGGTTTTTTGTGAATAACCTTAAAGCCACCTTTAACTTTGCCGGCATTCAGGTTGCCGACAATCATTTTAGCTATGGTGGCGACACCTTTCAGTTGATGAATGCAGGCAAATCGCCCGAAGGCGAAACTGCTTTAACTATTATAGATAAAGGTTTCGCACCAAAATCAGTATCAAAAAAATACCTCGGCCAGCTTGCTGATACCCCTGCTTCCGGTTCGGGAAGGGTTTACCATGTGGCGATATAGCTGTTATAATTTGTTGAGTTTGCTGTTTCGGCACGGTCGGCATTAAAAAAAAAGCCATGCATCAATAACGATTCATGACTTTTTTGGTTGCTTTGGCTTACTTTTTTTCAGGCAATAAAATAAATTTTATCAGGTTATTGCCATTAAGATATTTGTTAGCGGCATCTTTGGTGCTTTGCGGTGTTATGTCGCTTAAACTGCTAACATGGCGCAATATCTCATCCGGATTGTCATCATTTTGCGATGCTGCTCCCAAATAGCCCGCCCAAAATACATTTTCCTTTAATTGCACCTGTGTTGAACGCGCCTCTTCAGCAACAAATTTGTCAATATCAGCCTGTAAAGCCCCCGTCTGTTTTAATTTATTCACTTCATCAAGCGCGTCGCTGGTCAGCTTATCAACGTCAGCAGGGGCACACTCAAATGATACTGTAAAGCTATACCTGCTGTTAGGAATCTTTTTATAATTAGCCCTTACACCGGGGGCATAAGTGCCGCCGTCTTTTTCGCGCAGCCTGTCTAACAGCCTGATCTGCAAAATTTCTTCAAGGGCGTCTATCTGGATGTTGTTGGCGGCGTTATATTCATAAGCACCGTTGAAAACCAGCTGAACACTGGCTTTTTCGCCTATGCCTTTGTTTACTGTTTTGGTTATCTGGCCTGCAGGCGGATAGATGTTTAAATTTTTGTAGGTGGTTTTGCTGTTTGTTGACGGCAAGCTGCCGAGATACGCTTCTATGTAAGGCTTTAGTACCTCCACATCAAAATTCCCTACAAAAGTAAATACAAATGAACTTGCATCAGCAAAACGCTCTTTGTAAAAGGAGTATGCTTTATCAAGGGTGGCTTTGTTAAGCCTTTCCGGCGTAACAACCATCTCTCTGAAATTATGATTGTTCAGCGTAGCGGTAACAGTATCCTGGAATACACTGCCTGGGTTAAGACCACGATTGGCCAGTAAAGCATTGGTTTGGCTGATATTTGCCTGCCATACATCATTATCTTTACGGGGCTGCGTAAAGTACAGGTAAATAAGTTGCATCGCGGTTTCAAAATCCTTTGGCGTTGTACCGGCGGTTATCCCTTCGGCAATGTTACTGATGTAAGGCGAAACGCTTACGTTTTTACCGCTTAAAAGCTTGTTCAGCTGGATCTGTGTGAAATCAGCAATGCCGCTGCTTCCTATAATGCCACCGGCAAGTTCTGCCGAAGTATAATCATCATCGCTTACCAGCGAAGTGCCACCAAAACTATAGCCGTTTATCAATACCTGGTCGTTTTTAAACTTAGTTGGTTTTAATATTACTTTTAAACCGTTGCTGAGCGTTAGGGTAGTAGTGCCTATCAGGCTATCCACCTTTGTATCACTTATTTTGCCTGGCGTTGGCAATTTGGCAAGCAATGGCTTGTCGGTTGTATTGTCAACATAAGGCGTTATATTTTTGCCGGCAGATCCAATCCATTCTAAAATGGTTTTCTCATTTGGTAATTTGTCTTTTTCATTCTCCGGGGCCTCAATAATAATCACTCTGTTTTGGTCGCTCACAAATTTTCCGGCCAAAGAATTCATTTGCTCCAGGCTGATCTTGTTGATGTTATTTACGTAAAAATTGTACGAGTACGACAGACCGGGAATAGCATCGCCCGTAATAAAGTTTTGCTGGTATTCGCCAACAAAATTTACTGACCGGGTTTTATCTCTTTCGCGGTAAGCGTTATCAATCCCTATTAAAGCACTTTGTTTTGCTCTTTCCAGTTCGGTTAAGGTAAAACCAAAGCGACGTACACGCTCTGTTTCGGCAACTGCTGCTTTTATGGCCGTTTCAAGGCCGCCGGGTTTCGCCACCGCAATGGTGGTAAAAGCGTCAAGCCTGCCAATAAAGGGCGCATAACTGCTTTGACCGTAAACAAACGGTGGGGTTGGTTTTTGGGTAAGTTCGCTAATCCTGTCGTTTAACATCTGGTTAAATAACTGAACGCGGATCCCCTGCATAAAATCAGCAACTGTTTTCACTATTGCCTGCGGATGCTTTACAATAATTTCAGCCAGGGTGTACGGAAACTCCTTGTCAGTAGCTATTTTAACTACAGTTCCGGCGGTAGGTGGCACCGAATAAACGGTCCGTGGCTTTTCGTTAGCAGGGTTTTGCAATGAAGAGAAATTTCTTTTGATGAGCTCCACCACGCGTGCCGGGTCAAAATCGCCCACGGCAATTACAGCCTGCAAGTCAGGCCGGTACCAGTCATGGTAAAAGCTTTTTATGGTTTCCGGTTTAAAGGTCTTCAGGATCTCTTCTTTACCTATTGGAATGCGCTGCGCGTAGCGTGAATTATTTAGCAGCACGGGGTAAGTTTGGTTGCTTAAACGTTCTTGGGCATTCTTTCCGTTGGCCAGTTTTTCGCCAAGTACCACTCCGCGTTCTGCATCAATCTCCTTGGGGTCAAAAGTAACATACGAAGCCCAGTTGGCCAGGATATTAAATCCCTTTTCAAATACCGCCACGCTATCGGTGGGCAGCGGTAACTGATAAACGGTTTCATCAAACGAAGTATAAGCATTCAGGTCGGCGCCAAATTTAATGCCCGACTTTTGCAGGAAGCTTACCATGTCATTTTTCGGAAAATCACGGGTGCCGTTAAAGGCCATGTGTTCGGTAAAGTGTGCCAGTCCCTGCTGGTCGTCTGTTTCCAGTACCGACCCAACCTTATTTACAAGGTATAGTTCCGCACGGTTTTTAGGTTCGGTGTTTTTGCGGACATAATAAGTTAGGCCGTTGGGTAATTTGCCAATAATTACATCCGGATCAACAGGTAACGCACCCGCATTAGGGTTAACCAAATGCTTTTGTTCAAGTGTGCCGGGTTTGTTTTTGGGTGAGGGAACAGGCTTTCTTTTTACCTGGGCAAATGCCCCGCCCGAAGCAACAAGCAAAGCCAGCGCCGCAACAGAAATCTTATAGTTTAATTTCATTTTTTAATTCAGGGTATATTCTGCTAAGATGCAAAACGAATGCCTTAGTTACAAATAGTTAGGGTTGATTATTTTTGACGAAAACGAAGGCTAATAGCGTTGAAAAGCAGGGATACTCTCACCGGAGATCAAGTTTCTGCTAATTATTGTTCATTTTGTCATGTCCATAACTTATAACCCGTTTAAGCTTCCATGTTCCTTCTTCCTTTTGCCAAATTTGAATGAATTTATATATGCCGCTTAAATGTTCGGTTTCACCTTTGTTTGTATGAAAAAAGCGATGAACCCCTATCTCAAGGGCATCGTTTTCTCCAATTTTATAAACTTCTAAAGTCTCTTTTAATAATTCCCTTCTAATGTGAGAATTGCGGTTACACATTTCTTTAAAAGACAGCAGCTCTTCGTTCAGGTAATGCAACCCTCCCTGGTCATGATAAAACTCAAAATCGGCTGTTAGTGCTCTTTTATAGGTAGTGCTGTCGCAATTATTAAAAGCGTTAAACAATTGGCTATCGGCTTTAAATATCGCTTTGTAAATCTCAGTTTGTTGTTGAGCAGCTTGCGCGCTGTCTTTTAATATTTTCTTTACAGTTTGCTGTCCATAGACTAATGTAATTGAATAAAGTGCGATAAAGGCTGTTGTTAAAAATTTCGATTTCATTTTTAAGTTTAAATTGTTGTTTGAGTGAAGCTATCCGCGATTGTGAGTTGCGCAATAATGATGCAGGATCTGAAAACAAAAACCTCTGAACTTTTGATTCAGAGGTTTTTAATATTTCGTGGTACCGCTTTTGTCGGGATGGCAGGATTCGAACCTGCGGCCTCCACATCCCAAATGTGGCGCGATACCGGGCTACGCTACATCCCGAAAGGGATGCAAAGGTAATATTTAAACTTACACTTGCAAGCTTTAATTTAGTACATATATCTTACAAAAGCTTCCATGGCTTCATATTCAGCCATTCCGAGCTTGTCATAAGCATGTGCGGTTTCACGGGTACGGTCTTCCGCCCTCACCCAGAACTCCCTGGCATCATCACCGGGGAACACCGGCCTGTCTTTCTGGCTCTGGTGCTTAAAGATGGCATTGCGCTTGCGGATCACCTCCTGTGGCGATAAGGGTACAGCCATCTCTATCTCATGGATCTCAAACTCCAGCCATGCACCGCGGTACATCCACAGCCAGCAGTCCTTTACCCAGTCCTCGGTTTCCCTTAATCTTTTCAGGGCGGCTATAATAATGTTAAAGCACACCAGGTGTGTGCCGTTCGGGTCGGCAAAGTCGCCTGCTGCAAATACCTGCTGCGGTTTTACCTTTTGCAACAGTTCCATAGTCAGCAGGATATCGGCCTCGCCTGCGGTGTTCTTCTTGATCTTGCCGGTTTCGTAGAATGGCAGCGCCATAAAGTGGATATGGTCATCTTCCAGCCCTGCATATCTTGCCCCCGAGATCGCTTCCGTTTTGCGGATAAAGCCTTTTACATCCCTGATCTCTTTGGTATCTACCTGGTTGGGTTGTTTGGTCGGGATAAAGGCACGCATGTCTTCATACACTTTTTTTAGTTTGCTGCTATCATCGCCAATGCTTTCATTAAAGTCAATGGCAAACTCCACAAAGCGCAGCACATCATCATCCCATACGGCTGTATTGCCGGAGGTTTGATAGGCCACATGCACATCATGCCCCTGGTCCACCAGCCTGATGAAGGTGCCGCCCATGGAGATCACATCATCATCGGGGTGGGGCGAGAAGATGATGGAACGTTTGCGTGCCGGCTGTGCCCGTTCGGGGCGCTGGCTGTCGTCCGAGTCAGGCTTGCCGCCCGGCCAGCCGGTAATGGTGTGCTGCAGCTGGTTAAAAATGTCTATATTGATGTTATATACCGGCCCCTGTTCTACGGCCAGCTGGGCCATGCCATGGTTGTTATAATCTTCTTCTGTCAGTTTCAGGATCGGCTTGTCCAGCGTGTCGGCCAGCCAGATCACGGCTTTCTTTTTCAGCCCGTTTTCCCAAACGCAGTCTTTTACCAGCCATGGGGTATCAAACCGGGTAAGCGAGCTTGCTGCCGGGGCATCCAGCACAAACTCCACATTATCCGATAACTGCAGGTAAGTAGCCGGCACATCGCCAGACATTTCCCCTTCCACGGCTTTCTTAATGATGGATGCTTTCTTCTGGCTCCAGGCCATCAGGATGATCTCCCGGGCCTTGAAGATCGTTCCGATGCCCATGGTGATGGCCTTGGTGGGTACATTCTGCTTGCCGCCAAAGTCCCTGGAGGCATCGTTGCGCGTCAGGTCATCCAGCGTTACCAGCCGGGTGCCGGAGTTGGGGGCCGAGCCGGGCTCGTTAAAACCGATGTGTCCCGTACGGCCGATCCCCAGGATCTGCAGGTCGAGCCCGCCCAGTTCGGTGATCTTTTTCTCATACGCCAAACAAAAGGCGGCTACCGCTTCCTGGTCCAGCGTCCCGTCAGGGATATGTACATTGGCCGGATCAATATCTACGTGGGCGAAGAGGTTCTCGTTCATGAACGTTACATAGCTCTGTGCCGCATCCGGCTGCATGGGGTAGTATTCGTCCAGGTTAAAGGTGATCACGTTTTTAAAGCTCAGCCCTTCTTCCCGGTGCTGCCGCACCAGTTCGGCATACACCTGTATCGGCGTTACGCCGGTTGCCAGGCCCAGCACCGTGTGCTCTCCTTTCGCTGTCTTGTCTTTTATCAGCCCGGCTATCCGCTGCGCTACCGCCAGCGAGCCTTCCTGCTGGTTAGCATACACCGTTACCGGCAGCTTCTCGTACCGCGTCTCTTCCAGTAAATTTAATCGCGCCATTTATTTGTTTTTTGGTTAGTAAAGGTTAAAAAAAGCATTACAAAGAAAATCCCCGCCGGGGCGAGGATTTATTCAAACCAATTTAACTATAATTCCCCTTACCGACATAAGGTTGATGTAAAGTCCGTTTTTAAATGTGTAAAGCATTATTCAAAACAAACTTAATAAATTATTTTTTATAATAACAACACTTATTAAAATAATTTAATAAGTGTCTTTTGTACTGTTATCGGTCACCATATATTATCCTGCTGTAACAATAGTTTACCTTGTTTTTGTAACACTGTTAACATGTATGGTATATTATTGATTATCTTTTTAAATTAGCTAATTAAACTGACCGAACTAAGATGAAAAAACTGCTACTCTTAACCGGGGTTATGTTGTGGTGCACCGTTACCTTTGCACAGTCAACTCCCGACACCGCCTACATCAGGGATCACTATACCAAAATGGAAAAGTATATTACCATGCGTGATGGTAAAAAGCTGTTTACATCCATCTATCTGCCTAAGGACCAAACAAAAAAATATCCTATTTTAATGACGCGTACCCCTTATACGGTATCGCCCTACGGTGCAAATAATTACCGGAAGTCGCTAGGTCAAAATGCACTGCTTGAAAAGGACGGATTTATTTTTGTTTACCAGGACGTTCGCGGAAAGTGGATGAGCGAAGGTGATTTTATTGATGTGCGGCCAAATATTGACAACAAAAAAGGCAAACAGCAGGTTGACGAAAGTTCAGACACTTATGATACGATAGACTGGCTGGTAAAAAATTTGCCCAATAACAATGGTAAAGTTGGGATTGAAGGCATCTCATATCCGGGGTTTTACTCAACTGCTTCGTTGCCTAACGCCCATCCTGCACTTAAAGCCGTCTCGCCGCAGGCCCCGGTTACGGATTGGTTCATCGGGGATGATTTTCACCACAACGGTGCCCTGTTCGTTATGGATGCTTTTTCATTTATCACCAGCTTTGGCGTACCCCGCCCTGTGCCCATTACTCCGGCACAGTTTAAAACGGCTATTAAATATAAATACACAGATAATTATAAGTTCTACTTAAAGCTGGGTGCATTACCGAATTATAAGAAATACTATTTTGGCGATTCGGTTAAGTTTTGGAACGATATGATGGCGCATTCAAATTACGACAGCTTTTGGCAGGACATGAACATTCGCCCGCATTTAAAAAATATCGCCCCGGCAACCATGACCGTTGGAGGCTTTTTTGATGCTGAAGATTGCTTTGGCGCTTTACATGTGTACGAGGCACTGGAAAAACAAAATCCGCAAAGCCACAAAAACATGCTGGTAATGGGGCCATGGTATCACGGTGGCTGGGAGCGAGCCGATGGCGGCCAGTTTTTCGGCGACCAGGATTTTGGCTCAAAAGCCAGCTTGTGGTTCCGTGAAAATGTTGAACTGCCTTTCTTTAAGTATTACCTGAAGGGAGAGGGCGAAATGGACCTGCCGGAAGCTACCATATTTTTAACAGGGAGCAACGAATGGAAAAAATTCAGCAAATGGCCACCGGAAAACTCGACTGAAAAAACGTTATACTTTCATGCTGATGGCAAACTGTCTTTCGAGGCGCCAACAGGAACTGAAAGCTTTGATGAGTATGTGAGCGATCCGAATAATCCGGTGCCTTACCAGGATGGTGTACAAAGAGGCCGTACAAGAGAATATATGCTGGATGACCAGCGTTTTGCAGAGCGGCGGCCTGACGTTAAGGGTTATCAAACCGATACTTTAACCAGCGATATGACATTAACGGGCCCGGTTGTAGCCGATTTGTTCTCGTCCATAAGTACTACCGATGCTGATTATGTGGTTAAGCTGATAGATGTTTTTCCGGATAATTACCCTAATCCAAGCCCTAATCCCAAAAACGTAACCATGGCCGGCTATGAAATGCTGGTTCGCGGCGAGATCTTCAGGGGTAAATTCCGTAACTCATTTGAAAAACCGGAACCCTTTACCCCCGGTAAGGTAACCGAAGTTAAATATAACCTGCCTGATGTTGGTCATACTTTCAGAAAAGGGCACCGAATTATGATCCAGGTGCAAAGCTCATGGTTCCCGTTGGCCGACCGTAATCCGCAAAAGTTTGTGGACATTAACCAGGCAAAAGATTCGGATTTTCAGAAATCAACCATCCGGATCTATCATGATACACAGAATAAATCAAGCGTTAAGATTACTGTACTACAGTAAAAACAGCATCGCTTATTAAACGATTTTGCCGATTTATAAAGACTTGAAAATTGATTAAACATAAATGAAACTGAACAAATCATTAATTATCTGCGTCCTTGGGTTAATCTCATTTGGCGCAAAAGCACAGCTGGGCGTAAAGAAAGAAACCTTTACCCGGGCCGACTCCCTGCGCGGCTACATGAGCCCGCTGCGCACCTGTTATGATATCAACTATTACCACCTGGATGTTAAGTTTGACATCGAAAATAAATTCATCAGCGGCAGTAACCTGTTTAAATTTACAGCAACAGAAGACTTTACTGAACTACAGTTTGACCTGTTTGCTAATTTAAAGGTTGAAAAAGTAGTTTACAAGGGTAAAGAATTGCCTTTTACCCGTGAATTTAATGCGGTGTTTGTAACTTTCCCCGCTACTATTAATAAAGGAAGTAAAGATGAATTTACAGTATTTTATTCCGGCAACCCTACTATTGCCAAACGCGCACCATGGGATGGAGGGATTGTATTCTCAAAAGATTCATTGGGTAACCCCTGGGTAGCAACAGCCTGCCAGGGTATAGGTGCCAGCATCTGGTGGCCTAATAAAGATCAGCAGGAAGACGAAGTTGACAGCGCCCTGATCAGCATAAGTGTGCCTAAAGGATTAACGGATGCATCAAACGGCCGCCTGCGCAAGGTTACCGACCTTAAAAACGGTTATACCCGGTTCGATTGGTTTGTGTCAAATCCTATCAATAACTATGATATTGAGGCCAACATCGGCAAATACTCCCACATCAGCGACAGCTACGCCGGCGAAAAAGGCAAGCTAAGTTTAGATTATTGGGTATTGAGCTATAATGTTGAAAAAGCCAAAAAGCAGTTCGGCGAAAATGTAAAAGATATGATAAAGGCTTTTGAGCATTGGTTTGGCCCTTATCCTTTTTACGAAGATGGCTATAAACTGATAGAAGCGCCGCACCTGGGTATGGAACACCAAAGCGGGACCGCGTATGGCAATCATTACCAGAACGGCTACCTGGGCCGCGACCTTTCCGGAACAGGCTGGGGTTTAAAATGGGATTTTATTGTAGTTCACGAAAGCGGGCATGAGTGGTTTGGCAATAACATTACCTCAAAAGACCTTGCCGACATGTGGATCCATGAGAGCTTTACCAATTATTCTGAATCGTTATTTATTGAGCAGCGCTACGGCAAGCAAGCAGGGCAGGAGTATGTGCATGGCACACGGTTCGCCATCCAGAACGATGCGCCTATCCTTGGCGTTTATAACGTGAACAAAGAGGGGTCGGGCGATATGTATTATAAAGGCGGCAACATGCTGAACATGATCCGCACCGTTATTAACGACGATGAAAAGTGGCGCAGTATTTTACGCGGGCTCAACAAAACCTTTTATCATAAAACCGTTACTTACGATGATGTGGTAAATTACATCAATGAACAATCGGGTAAAAATCTCTCGCCCGTGTTTGACCAGTATTTAAAATACAGGGGCATCCCGATATTAAACTTTATGGAAACCGGCGGGAAACTGTATGTACGCTGGATCTCTGATGTAAAAGGTTTCGATATGTCGGTGCGGGTAAAGCTAAAAGGCGGCGAATACCAGTTTATTACGCCTTCAACCCGTTTTAAGCCTGTTGAAATCAGCGGCGCTAAGAAGGATAATATTGAGGTGGATACCTTTAATTATTATATCGGGGTACTGGTTGATTAACCTTTTCGTCAAAGGCATTGAATATCGGACATTTGTTGTTTATTAAGCACTACAGGTGTTCGATATTTTATTTAATTTTAATGCAACCTTGTGATGCAAACTGCGTCTAATCAACAAAACTAATAATCATGAAATCAATAGCTAAAATCATGCTGGCTGCTTTGCTATTAACCGGCGCCGGTTATACTTATGCAAAGCCCAACCCAAACGTAAAAGTTCTTTCTGCTGAAATTGTGGACCGTCATTTATCAGGCTTTAACGGGGTAAACGTAGCAGGGCCGTTTGACGTATTTATTATCCAGGGATCAACAGAATCGGTGAAGGTTGAAGCGCCCTCTGATGTGATTGACCGGATTATTACTGAAGTAAATAACGGCGTTTTAAAGGTTTATAGCAAACACGACAACTGGAATTGGGGAAATTGGTTTGGTAATCATAAAAAAATTGCGGTATATGTTGTTGCGAAAGATCTGAATGCGGTGAGCATCACAGGATCGGGCGATGTTTCTTTTAAAGAAGGCCTTACCACTAATTCATTAAGGCTAAAAATCAGCGGATCAGGCGATATGAGCGGAAAGATAGATGTTAAAAGCCTGGAAAGCAGCATCTCAGGATCGGGCGACATGCGGCTTGCCGGTCGTGCTAACACCTCTACCGTAAGCCTGGTAGGCTCGGGTGATTACACTGCAAGGAACCTTGAAACAGCTACTACTATGATCCGCCTTACAGGCTCAGGCGATGCTTATGTAAATGCCAGTGAGAAAATTGATGCTGCGTTGCACGGATCGGGTGATATCCATTGCTCAGGAAACCCTAAAAATGTTTCCAAATCAAAAAACGGCAGCGGCGATATCTACGTAAATTAAGCGAGCCCTAACTTGCCCTGCGAAGGGCCTATATATAACATAAAGCGTCATTTGATCTTTGATCGGTGGCGCTTTTTTATTAATTACAGCGGGTTTTATTGTTCGTGTGCCCGCTGTAATTAACGGGTAGCCTTAAGCCGCGGGTACCCTTTTCAAAATTATATTGCCTACCGGCTTTACCACCAGCGGGATCTTTTCTACATAAGTTTCACTGGTATCAAGCCCAAAAGCTTTAGCTTCGGATTGCGCCAGTTTTTTAATGGCAAAATAACTGTTCAGTATAAAACCTTCCTTAACGCTGAACGAATTGTTGTAAGACAGGAATTTTTCCATAATTACAAACCTGAAATCGGCGTTGATCTTAAATTTACTCAGCGAATCGTAGTGGCTGGTGATATCAACTTCCCCGCGGGCTACCATGTCTTCAATAACCTTGCGGAACAGCACGTTTACCCTCGGCTGAATCCTGAACCCTAACCTGAACTCAACCCTGATTACCTTGCCGGGCTCCAGCTGATCAACACTATATTCCATAGTATAGGGCTCATTAGTGGTTTCAATGTGGATGAACCAGTAAATATCGGCACGCTTGGGTTTGCGGCTCATAATAGAATACATGATCTTTTCTTCTATCTGTTTAGCGTTGTTTGCTTTTGTAAGATAGATAAGGTGGGTAGAGTATTTGCTGATGGATTTGTCGGCACTCAAAGCCTTCAATAATGGGATCTGTTCCTTCAGATCGATAAAATGTAAAAAGCGGTTGTTAATTTTACGTGCCTTAAACCAGATATACATGGTAAATATCAGGCCAAATTCAAACACCAGGAAGAAGAGCCTTTTCAGTAGTTTTATGGCATTTGCCACGAAGAACGAGAATTCGACGGTTAAGAATACGCAAAGGATAATAGTAACCAGCCATATTGGCCAGTGCTTAACATAGCGCATAAAATAATACATCAGTATGGTGGTCATCAGCATAGCTACGGTGATGGAAAACCCGTAAGCGGCTGTCATGGCTTCAGAGGTTTGGAAGTATAAAGACACTGCCACACAACCAAAGCAAAGGATCCAGTTAATGCTTGGAATATATATTTGCCCGCGAATGTTCGACGGATATTTGATGGTGATCCGCGGCCAGAAGTTCATACTTACGGCTTCGCTGATGAGGGTAAATGAACCGCTGATTAAAGCCTGGCTGGCAATAATAGTTGCCATAGTTGCCAGCGCAACGCATGGAATCATAAACACATGCGGGTTGGGCACTATTTGGTAAAAAGGATTTACACCCGTAAAATTCTTCCCGGCGGGCTGCATTAATACCCATGCACCCTGGCCCAGGTAACTTAAAATAAGGGCAATCTTAACGAAGATCCAGCTCACCTGGATGTTTTTCCGGCCGCAATGCCCAAGGTCTGAATATAAAGCCTCGGCTCCTGTTGTACATAAAAAAACGGCTCCTAAAAGGTAAATAGCCCTTGGGTGCGTCATCAATAAGTGGATGCCATAATAGGGGTTTAGAGCCTTAATAATGGCAGGGTTATGTGCAAACTGCATGGCTCCTAAAACTCCGATCATTAAAAACCACAGCAGCATAACCGGCCCGAATGCCGAACCCACCACCTTGGTGCCAAATTGCTGGAAAAAGAATAGCAACAACATAATGCCGATCACTATCCCTAAGATCAGCCTGTTGCCAGGCACAAAAGATGCTGCCAGCGAGGGTACGTTACTTAAGCCTTCAATAGCTGATGTTACCGATATTGGTGGCGTGATGATGCCGTCTGCAAGTAAAGTACCGGCTCCGATTATTGCAGGGATGGCCAGCCATTTTCCGTAACGCCTTACAAGGGCATACAGCGAAAATATACCGCCTTCACCATGGTTGTCAGCCTGTAGTGTAATAACGATGTATTTAAAAGTGGTTTGCAGGGTAAGTGTCCAGAATATGCAGGATATAGAACCCAGTACCAAAGCAGGATCAACTTTACCGCCCTCAACAAGCAAAGTTTGAAAAACGTAAAGCGGCGACGTGCCGATATCGCCGAAAATTATTCCGAGGGTAACCAGGGCGCCCGCAAATGAAAGTTTTGTTAAGTGTGAATGCATGAATTAGTTTGAAAAATTAACAGGGGTTTTATGGAAATACAAGGCATGCTTGTTTGCAATAGGGTAATAAAGCATGCTGAAAAGAACATTATCATTTTGATAGTATAATTTTATATCGAAAATGCTTCATCAATAGGCGTACCATGACAAGGTAAATTACGCTGATTGAACGTATTTTACTTATAATCAGTTGATTAATAAAAACCTTGAAAATAATAAAGCCTATCATTATGATAGTGTGATTATCATAATGATAGGCTTTAATTTATCGATTTTCCTAATTTCCGACCTTGCAGGCTATTTATTGCCGTTCAAAACGTGCTGCCCAGCCACCGCCTGACGCCATTTTTATGCTCAGTTTATCTTTTGCGGTTACGTTAATGGTTTTTGTGCTATAGTCCGTTGCATCACGTCCGGCATTTATACCATCTTCAAACACGGTAGCTTTATAGGTTCCATCGCCCAAAAAAGAAAGGTCTATGGTTAAATCGCGGGCGTTCCAGTTGGTCATGGCACCGGCGTACCAGGTGGTTCCTTTTTTGCGGGCAATGCTCACAAAGTCGCCCACTTTACCGTCGAGCGAAACGGTAGCATCAAATGTAGTTGGGATGGCGGCAATAAAATTGGTGCTTTCCTGCTCGCGCTGGTATATGCTGGGGTTATCGCTCAGCATTTGCAGCGGCGCCTCAAATACAGTGTACATAGCCAGCTGATGGCAACGGGTGCCCTGCGTCATCGGGTTTGAATTTACCGGCCTGAAGGCTTCCTTAGTAGCATTGCGCATGCCGCCGGGGGTATAATCCATTGATCCTGACATCATGCGGATAAATGGGATACTTACATCATAACCCGGTTGGTTGTCTGTTCCCCATTTCATGTTCTCCAGGCCTTTTACACCTTCACAATTGATAATATTGGGCCAGGTGCGCTGCATCCCGCTGGGTTTATACATCCCGTGATAATCAATCAATAAATGGTGGGCTGCTGCCTTTTTGGCAATGTCGTATAACGAGCTTACCATCTTTTGGTCATCGCGGTCAATAAAATCAACCTTAAATCCCTTAATACCCATCTTTTCAAACTTTTCCATCACTGCCTCGGTGTCTTTTGAAAATGCATACCAGGTTGACCATAAAATAACGCCCACATTTTTTTGTTTGGCGTAATCAACTATCTGCTGTACATCAAGCTTGGTTTTGTTGAGGTCGTAATCGTCAGACCAGCCCTCGTCTATAATAATATACTCCAGTTTGTTTGCTGCGGCAAAGTCTGTATAGTATTTATAAGTGGGCACATTTATGCCGGCTTTAAAGTCAACGTGGGTAACGTTCCAGTCGTTCCACCAGTCCCAGGCCACCTTACCGGGTTTAATCCACGAGTAATCGGTTATTTGCGACGGTGCGGCAAGCTTTTGCATCATGTCGTTATCAGCCAGTTGCTTATCTTCGGTACTGATAACTACTACCCGCCACGGGAAACTGCGGGTGCCATCTGTTTTTGCAATATAATTGGCGCGCTTATTTACCACATAGTTAATGCGCAAAACAGCTTCCTCTGTTGGATATTTTGCAAATACGCCATGCAGGTTATGCCCTTCGGAGGTGGTAAGGTACATTCCGGGATAATCCTGCAGATCTGCCTCCATTATCACTGCTTTTTTAGCGCTGCCTACATCAACCAATATGGGTAAAAATGCAAGCGTATCCTTTTTTACAGCCGATAGATTGATCTGGTCATAATGGCCCTCGAACGAAGTGGTGAATTTATCCTTATTGCGGTAATCGCTCACGAAGGGTAAAAACGCCTTGTTATCATCTTTAAAATTAAAGTTTGCTTCTTCGTTCACAATAGTGATCATTCCTTTTTTCTGCGTAACAAAACGATAGGCGGCACCGTCATTATACGCCCTGAAAACAAGGCCGTAATCGCCTTTAAAGTTTAAGGTGAGCTGGTTGTAGTTGTCCTGCACGCTTGTCTTTTTATAAACCGGTGTATTAATTACCGAGTTGTTTGAAACCGGAACTGCTTTTTTTACAACGGTATTGCTGCCCAGCACCTGGCCATCGTCCAGCGTTATTGAAATTGAGGAGGGTGTTATCACTTCCGTGTCCTCATGCTTAACAGACCAGCTTACAGTAGCGCCCGCGCTGATGTTGATACTGATTTTACCGTCAGGCGATTTTACCTGGTAAGTTTTAGCGGATTGCGCCAGCACAGCACCTAACGGCAAAGTTAGGCACAGCAGTAGTAATGCTTTAAATTTCATTGGATTAACGGTTACAGTTTATAATTACCCGAAGCTAAATAAAATGGGTGAATTATTAATGTAAGATTGACAATTTTTACAGCGGCGATATCAACGCTGAACACCGGGCATCAGTTAACCATTCACCGCTTTGGGGAACTTCAAGATCAGCTGCGGATCGGGGATGTTTTGCTGATAGCGCTCTTTCTCAGAATAACGGCATACACCGGGATAGTCGCCTAGCTTGCCCTGCATATCAAATATTAGCTGAAAGTGTAAATGCGGTGGCCAATGGCCGTTCTCTTCTATTACACCGAATGTGGCTATTCGTTCATTTTTGCTTACGGATTTGCCAACATATAGCCCATCAAGGCTTTCACGGCTCAAATGCCCGTACAGGGTATAGAGTGTTAAGTCATCCAGCTGGTGTTGAAGAATAATGGTAGGGCCGTAATCGCCAAAATTATTGTTATCCTGATAGCTGTGTACAATGCCATCCAAAGGCGAATATACCAGTGTGCCTACGTTCGCCCAGATATCGACACCTAAATGCAGGCGGCGCGGTTCATCATCCGTATCAAAATGTGCGCTGCGGGCGTAAATGGTGCGGTGCTCCAGGTAACCCCCCACACCGTATTTGCAATCGTGTTCGCTTAGCTTTTTGTTTACCCAACGGCTAAACTTTACGGTATCAGAAAAGGTATCCGCATCAAGATCATGATTGGCAGCAGTAAAATCAAAATGATAAAGGCGGTGGGCTCCGGCATCAAAATCAACTACTTTACCGATGTTGGCGGGGTGTGTTTTAAAATAAGCGGCCAGGCGTGCAGCGGCATCCATTACTATTCCGTTTCAGGCTGCCTGTCTTCCTTGCTGATCTTATCAAAAATCTTGTCCATCCGTTCCACGTATTCGCTGGTATCATCCACAAAAAATTCCAGTTGCGGTATTATCCTTACCTGGTCTTTTATCCGGGCACCAAGCTTATATCTTATTTCAGAGGCGTGCAGCTTTATGGTTTGTAAAGCCAGCTGGGTATTGGTGTTATTAAAAAAACTTAAAAAAACACGCGCTATGGCAAGGTCGGGTGTTACCCTTACTTTAGTTATGGTGATAAGCGTATTTGGCAAATAATTTATCCCCTCGCGCTGAAATATAGCCGCAAGATCCTCTTGTATTACTCCTGCAAATTTTTGCTGACGTTTTGATTCCATGTTTATTTAAGCCTTAAAGGTAAAAGCAGCAAGCTAAAAGCCAACAACTATCCTTGTGAAATTATTCTGTATTCCCGTAGTTAGCCAGGTGCTCATTTGCACATATCTGCCGGGATCTCTTTTGTTATTTTTATTAATTTCTTAACTACCAGCGTACTGTCATATTCAGACCCCAGCCCTTCTTTGTCCGACGGGATCTTGATTCCTTCTACTTCAACATAAACGGGCTCATAAGGTTTTTCAAAATTAAGCTGCGAATATTTCAGCTCCAGCTGGGCAGAGTTATCCGTAACCCAAAATTCGCGGCCATTATCACAATCCTTAAATGATTTTACCTCCGGGCCAAAGCTATACACCCCCTTGTAAACAACAGGCTGGGTTTTATCGCCGCTGCCGCTATTACATGAGTATGCAGCAATAACCATTGCGTACATTAAATACTTTATCAGCCTCACCTGCATTCAATAAATTTACAAATCCTGTTTAATATCGTTTAGTCCTTTAATGCTTAAACGGGCGCTTATGCCTGATGCAATTACCGAAATAACACTAACCGTTAAAAATACCAATATAAAGTCTCTCAACAGCAGTGCAATTGGGTAAGCATCAATTATCGATTTATCTGTGCCCATTTTCACCAAACCAAAACGCTGCTGCAATATACAAAATACCAGCCCTAAAAATATACCTGCAATACACCCTATTATTGATATCATCATCCCTTCAA
Organism: Mucilaginibacter xinganensis; assembly: GCF_002257585.1. Lineage (NCBI taxonomy): Bacteria > Pseudomonadati > Bacteroidota > Sphingobacteriia > Sphingobacteriales > Sphingobacteriaceae > Mucilaginibacter > Mucilaginibacter xinganensis. Next base: position 759,966 of record NZ_CP022743.1, read on the forward strand.
AAAAGAAGATGCCCTGTATCAGCTGCTTATTGGCGCCAAGGCTGGTTAATATAGCTATATCTTTTCGCTTATCCATAACCAGCATGGTTAACGAGCCTATAATATTAAATATTGCAATAATCAGCACAAACACCAGGATCATAAAAATGAACCAGCGCTCATAGTTTAATGTTTTATACAGTTCGGTGTTTTGCTGTGCGCGGTTTTTTACCGTAAAATCATGCCCTATCTTATCTTTTATAGCGTTTTGTTCGGCATCAATGTTGGTCCCTTTTTTAAAATTTAACTCCAGCGATGAAACGTTTACCGGCTGATTGAGCAGATCGCGGGCAAAATCAATAGGGGTAATTACCAGGTCGTCAAACTCGGGCCCGAGGGCAAAAACGCCCGAGGTGTTGATAGGGCGAACTGTAAAAGCATTTAGTGCGCTTGCCCCGCTGCCTGCTGTGCGGTTGGGCGAGTAGATCTCGATAGGGGTAAACTGGTCACGTACGCTGATGCCCAGGCTGCTTTGCACCGCCGAGCCGATAACAGCGAAATTGGTTCCATCGCGTTTTAAGGTAAATGAGCCTATCTGGATAATACTGTCCAAGCCGCCCTTTTTCATAAACTGGGCGCTTACCCCTTTTATTGAACCGATAAAGGGCCGCCCATCGTACTTTACCAGCACTTTTTCCTGCAGCACCTCTATAAATGAAAATACCTTCTCGTTTTTTTGCAGGGATTGAAAGTAAACCGTGTTGGGATTAAACGTTTTTCCGAGCCGTGGTTCTATCTTTATTTCGGCGGTAAAATTGCTGTAAAGCGACAGAATAACTTCCTCAAAGCCATTAAAAACCGATAAAATAATAATTAGCGCCGCACTACCTATCAATACCCCGATCATAGAAATGCCCGAAATAATATTGATGGCATGCATCTTCTTACGCGAAAATAAATACCGTTTGGCTATATAGATGGATGTGTTCAATTGTCGAATGCGTGAGTTAGTGAATCAGTGCATTTACACCTGCGTCAATAACGCCTTAAAGGTAATGGCTTTTTGGCAATATTTATACACGGGGTTTAACGAGTTTGTATCGCCTGTATTGTTTGTATTGTTCCTGGTGAACGATACAGCGATACAGCAATACAGCGCTCAACAGTGAAAAGTAAAAAGGTAGCATAGCAATAACTGTATTTTTTGTAAATGCTGTATAGGGGGATTACAGCCGTTACAGCAAATACAGTAATTCCATCATCAATATCATATAATTGATTTATATATAAATGATTGTTTTTAAGGATGCGATGAGTAGTATATCTGGAACTGTGTTTTTTGTAAATGGTGTAAAGGGGGATAACAGGTATTACAGGAAATACAGTACGCTGTCATCAATATCATTTAAGTATTTATATATAAATGATTACCTTTTTTTAAGATGCGATGGGTATTTCAATAACTGTATTTTTTGTAAATGTTGTACAGGGGGGGGGACAGGTATTACAGAAAATACAGTAACCCTATCATCAATATCATATAAGTGATTTATATATTAATATTTAATTTACCTTTTTTAAAGATGCGATGAGTAGTATATCAATAACTGTATTTTTTGTAAACGTTGTTGCAGGGGATAACAGGTTTTACAGGAAATACAGTAGTTAAACCATTAATATACTATATTAATCTAATTCCCTTGCTGTATAAAAGCCGCTCTGTATCGCTGTATCGTTTGTAACAGGACAATACAGCCGATACAGGCGATACAGTTGTTTAGTTCAAAAACGGATTGGTCATTTTCTCGTAACCAATAGTGGTATCAGGCCCATGCCCGGGGTAAACTACACAGTCATCGGGAAGGATCAGTAATTTTTGTTCGATGTTATCTATCAGCTGGGTAAAGTTCCCGCCGGGTAAATCACTGCGGCCAATACTGCCCCTGAACAATACATCGCCACCCATTAAAATATTAGATTCCTTATCGTAAAAACATAAGTGCGCAGGCGAATGGCCCGGTGCAAATATTAAATGCAGTCTGGTGTTCCCAAAGGTAACGGTACCTGTTTCCGGGAGGTAATTATCCGGCAGGGGCGACAGCTCATACCTGATGCCCATTGCAGGGGCATAAGCCGGGATGGCATCCAGCACAGGCAACTCACCTTCATGGAATTGCGGCTTCAGGCCGTATTGGTCGAAAATAAACTTATTGCCAAGCACATGGTCGATATGACAATGCGTGTTGAGCAGCAAAACAGGTTTTAAGTTATTTTTGCGGATAAAATCCACCACCACATTTTGTTCGGAAGCGGTATCCATGCCCGGATCAATGATAGCGCATTCGCCGGTTTCATCATACACGATATAGGTATTTTCCTGGTACGGGTTATTTACAAAAGATTGAACGTTTGCCATGGTGCAAAGATAAGGTTTGTAGTCCGAAAGTCCGGAAGGTCAGTAAGGTCCGGAAGAAATTTTCTGGATTTTTAACAGCTGATCTTGAGGTCGCAGCTAACGGGGATAGTTAAAAGCATCATTTCCCATCTTTCGGAAGTTTCCCAACTCCCCTCAAATCTCCATCACTTCCTTTTTCTTTTTGGTTTTCATGCGTTTAGGCAAAAACTCCAGGATCTCATTCTTTAACGCTTCAATCATCCGGCGTTTTAAAAAGTTACGCTGGATAACGATGCTTACCTCGCGCGCAGGTTCAGGCGATTTAAAATACCTAACCTTATCCAGCTGCTTATCCGTAAGGTCAGACAGGGCCAGCTCGGGCAATATCGTGGCGCCGTTGTTTTGGTCAACCATACGTTTCAGTGTTTCAACGCTGCCGGTATTGTATTCAAAATGTTTAAAACCCTGCGTTGCTTTACGGCGCTGGCAAATGTTTAACACCTGCTCGCGCATGCAATGGCCCTCGTTCAATATCCAGATCTCTTCCATATCAATATCATCGGGCACAATGCTCTTCTTTTTTGAAAGCTTGCTGTTTTTTGATACATAGGCAACAAAGTTTTCATAAAAAACGGGCAGTTCGGTAAGGGTGCTTTCATGCAGCGGGGTTGATAATATGCCGCAATCTATCATCCCTAGTTTAAGCTGCTCAATAATCTGCTCGGTGGTTTGTTCCCATACTACCAGTTTTACCTGCGGATATTTTTCAATAAAACCATGTAATATTTTGGGCAATATGTAGGGCGCTATGGTAGGAATGATGCCCACCTTCAACTCGCCCGACAACTCTTTTTGCCGGTCGGTAATAATTTCCTTTATCTTTTCGCTTTCGGCCAGCAGGATACGCGCCTGGGTTATAATCTCTACGCCAATTTCCGTTGGTGTTACCGGCTGTTTGCTGCGGTCAAACAGTTTAACGCCCAGGGTATCTTCCAGTTTTTGCACCTGCATGCTCAGGGTGGGCTGGGTAACAAAACATTTTTCGGCTGCAGCCACAAAGCTCCGGTAGGTATCAACTGCAACAATATATTCAAGCTGGGTAATGGTCATGTTTTTAAATTTTGGGTCAACAGCATCAGGCGCCGGGAAATAAGGATTTTAACGTGTTGGTTTGACCCTGATCCTTAATTTGCGGCTGCCTGTTGGTATCTACAATATAGCTTTTCTCTATTCAAATATAGTAATTATTGATTTTTTCTATTGAACTATTATGGTGAAGTTTGGTTAATTAAACTATACTATTATGGAAACAAACAAAAAGAAGCTCACCACAGCGTCGGGTATTCCCTATGCTGAGAACGAAAACTCCATGACCGTTGGTCCAAGGGGCCCGATCCTGCTGCAGGATTTTATCCTGCACGAAAAGATGGCCCATTTTAACCGCGAGCGGATTCCTGAACGGGTGGTACATGCCAAAGGATCAGGCGCGTATGGCACATTTACCGTAACACACGATATTTCAAAATATACCCGCGCCAGGCTGTTTAACACCATCGGCAAGGAAACAAAAATCTTTATGCGCTTTTCAACCGTGGGCGGCGAGAAAGGTTCTGCAGATACCGAGCGCGATCCACGGGGTTTTGCAATGAAATTTTATACCGAAGAAGGAAACTGGGACCTGGTAGGCAACAATACGCCGGTATTTTTTATAAAAGACCCCAAAAAGTTCGGTGATTTTATTCATACACAAAAACGCGACCCATACACCAATTGTAAAAGCCCAACCATGATGTGGGATTTTTGGTCGTTAAACCCGGAAAGCCTGCACCAGGTAACCATCCTGATGAGTGATCGCGGAACGCCTTATGGCTACCGGCACATGGATGGGTTTGGAAGCCATACTTTTTCAATGATCAATGCTAACAATGAAAGGCACTGGGTGAAATTTCATTTTAAGACAGAGCAGGGTATAAAAAACTTCACCAATGATGACGCCGTGGAAATGAAAGGGAAGAATCCTGATTTTGCACAACACGATCTGCTTACCCATATCGATAACGGCGATTTCCCGAAATGGAAAATGAAGATCCAGGTGATGACCGAAGAACAGGCCAAAACCTACAGGTGGAACCCGTTTGACCTTACCAAGGTATGGCCCCATGCCGATTTCCCTTTAATAGATGTGGGCGTAATGGAACTGAATAAAAACCCGGATAACTATTTTGCGCATGTTGAGCAGTCTGCTTTTGCACCGGCCCATGTGGTTGATGGGGTAGGATATTCGCCTGATAAAATGCTGCAGGGCCGTTTACTATCGTATCCTGATGCGCACCGCCACCGTTTGGGGGGTAACTATGAGCAGATCCCGGTTAACAGGTGTCCGTTTGCTGTAAACAACTACGAACGCGACGGAAAGATGCGGGTAGATGGCAACCAGGGTTCGGCACCAAATTATTTTCCAAACAGCTTTGATGATATAGTAGCGGATGAAAGCTATAAAGAACCGGCATGGGATTTAGGTACCGGTGTAGCCGATTGGTATGACCGCAACGCCGAAGGGGAGAATGATCACTACACCCAGCCGGGCGACCTATACAGGCTGATGGATGACCACGCTAAGCACGACCTGGTAGCGAATATAGTTGGCTCCATGAGCGGCATTGAAGGCCCTAAAAAAGATATAATTGTAAACAGGCAGCTTTGCCACTGGTTTAGGGCAGATATTGGCCTGGGAATGGCCATTGCAAAGGGCCTGCAGTTAGACATGGACGCAGCAATGAGTTCAATGGCTGCACACGCATAAAAGGTTTGCATTAAGCAGTTGACAGTTTGTAGTGGTTTATGCTGCAAACTGTCAGCTTATTGGTTTACGAAAGCAGAAGTAAGTATGCTTCACCGCACTGACGAATATTCAGGTAATGCGATTATGTCTAACCTAACCGCCTCCGGCGCCATCGGAAATTGAAACACGGATAATAAACTCACATCTCTCAGTTATACTAATGGAAATCAGCCAGCGGTATCTGGTGTTTTTAATATATAGATCATTTATATATTGACGATTGAATTGCTGTATTTCCTGTAAAGCCTGTTATACCCCATAACAACATTTACAAAAAATACACCTATCGATATATCATCCGTCTCATCCTAAAAGAAGTAAATAAATAGTAATATATAAATCATTAGCGATTGGATTTACGAATGCAGGGCATTTAGTAAAATTGGTGAGAAATAGGTATACCAGCAATTAAAATAAAAAAGCCACTTACATTGTTATGTAAGCGGCTTTTTATCAGGTGGAGAATATCGGAGTCGAACCGATGACCTCTTGCATGCCATGCAAGCGCTCTAGCCAGCTGAGCTAATCCCCCTGATCGGGTGGCAAATATATTACATCCTGCATTAATTTAAAACTTAATTGCCAATTAATTTAAAGCGGGGCAGAAACATTTTAGCGGGATGTGTAAACGTCGCTTTGCAGCGCTCAATAAAAACCTATATATACAAGAAGCGCCCCTGATGGGCAGGAGCGCATTCTAACCAATTATAAACCTAAATTATGAGAAGAGCTGTAGGAGAAGGAGTCGAACCTCCACGAAGTGGTTATTCTTATTGCTAAGAGTTTCCCATGATCTTCGCCACCGCGACAAGGAGGTGTGTCTGCCAAAAATTTCACCATCCTACAGGGTTGTAATAAGCGCTCAGTTGGGGTTTTCAGTTTTTCGTTTTTTACTACTTTGGACTGAAAATTTTCAACTTCGGACTTAAAAGCTGTTGGGGAAGGATTCGAACCTTCACAGAGTGGTTAGCCCGCTTCGGGTTTTCCATGATCTCCGCCACCGGGACAAGGAGGTGTGTCTGCCTAAAATTTCACCACCCAACAATGTTTTATTTTTTTAAAGAACGGTTTGCAATTGTCATTTGCTTATTACAAATCTAACAGACCTATCAGTTTGTTGCAAATATTTCAATGAAATATTTTTATTTTTATCAGATTTTAATTATTCTTGTATATTAATAAAGAATTTCAAATTTATGTCCCACAGAAAAGCCCAAAATTTAGAAATTGATAATCTCGATATCCAGATTTTATCAATATTGATGAAAAATGCGACCACTCCCTACACGGAGATCGCTAAAGAATTGATCGTTTCCGGCGGAACTATACACGTGAGGATGAAAAAATTGGAGGAGATGGGTGTTATAAAGGGTGCCAGTTTAGAAGTAGATCCGCAAAAATTAGGTTATGATATAACTGCATTTTTGGGCATTTTCCTCGAAAAAGGTTCGCAATACAATGAGGCGGTCAAGCAATTAAAAACGGTTAAAGAGATTGTTGAACTGCATTACACCACCGGTGCATGGAGCATTTTTGCCAAAATTGTATGCCATGATACCACGCATCTGCGCGAAGTACTAAACGAACAGATCCAGGGTGTAAAAGGCATCCAGCGCACAGAAACGTTTATATCGCTTGAAGAAAGTATCAGGAGGCAGATAACTTTGGAATAACTTTACACTTAGCTCTTTTTACCAGGGATAGTCCTTAAAACTCATCCCTGGTAACACATTCAGTCCTTTTTAGCCGATCCTGTTCCAATTATTACTTTTCTTTCCAGCCCAGCTTTATTTAAATTTATTCTTTAACGCAGCCAGCTTAATGGCTATGTCAGTTTCCGGCTGCTCAACCGGCTTTTTGTTAAACGCCGGTTTTTGAAAATTGCGCTGCTGGTTTGCCGGTTCGCGTCTTTCCCTTTCAGCGGGCTTTGGCTCGTTTTCTTTCATTGAAAGCGCAATCCGCTTGCGGTTTATGTCAACATCTGTAACCGTTACTTCAACTTTTTGCTGCACCTTCAGTATTTCGTTGGCATCTTTTATAAAGCGATTGGTGATCTGGCTCAAATGCACCAATCCATCCTGGTGAACGCCGATATCAACGAAAGCCCCGAAGTTGGTAATATTTGTTACGATGCCCGGCAGCTTCATACCCACCTTTAAATCATTAATGGAGTTAATGCCCTCGGTAAAGCTAAATGCTTCAAACTGCTCGCGCGGGTCGCGGCCCGGCTTGGCAAGTTCGGCCATAATATCATTCAGGGTTGGCAATCCCGCATCTGCTGAAACATATTTTTGCAGCGGGATACTTTTGCGCAATTTATCATCGCCCATTAAATCTTTTACCGAGCATTTCAGGTCTTTTGCCATCTGCTCAACCAGGGCATATCTTTCCGGGTGAACGCCGCTGGTATCCAGCGGATCTTTAGCGTCACGAATGCGCAGGAAGCCTGCTGCCTGCTCAAATGCCTTATCGCCAAGGCGTGGTACCTTCTTTAGCTCGTTGCGGTGTTTAAAGGCACCATTGGCATCGCGGTAGGCTACAATGTTCTGCGCCAGTTGCGGCCCTAAGCCGGAAACATAAGCCAGGATTTGTTTTGATGCCGTATTCAGTTCAACGCCAACAGCGTTTACGCAGCTCATCACAGTATCATCAAGCGATGTTTGCAGTTTGGTTTGATCCACGTCATGCTGGTATTGCCCAACACCTATTGATTTTGGGTCGATCTTTACCAGTTCGGCCAGCGGATCCATTAACCTGCGGCCAATGGATACCGCACCACGCACAGTCACGTCCTTATCCGGAAACTCCTCCCGTGCAACATCAGATGCCGAGTAAATAGAAGCACCGCTCTCGTTAACCATTACTATGGCTACACCGGGCAGGTTCAGGTTGCGGACAAACACCTCGGTTTCGCGCCCGGCAGTTCCGTTGCCAATTGCAATGGCTTCAATATTATATTTTTTGAAAAGAAATTCTGTGGTTTTCTCCGCTTCTTTGGCTTGTCCTGCTCCTGTATGCGGAAAGATAGCCGTGTATTCCAGCAACTTCCCCTGCTCATCCAAACAAACCACTTTGCAGCCGGTGCGGAAACCGGGGTCAATAGCCATGGTACGCTTTTGGCCAAGCGGGGCGCTTAACAACAACTGCCGGGCATTTTCCGCAAAAACACGGATCGCCTCTTCATCGGCTTGTTTCTTGGTAAACAGGCGCACCTCAGTTTCCATTGATGGCTTTAGCAGGCGTTTATAGCCATCGGTAATGGCCTGTTTTACCTGGTCGGCACTCGGGTTGTTACCAATAACAAAAGCGTCTTCAAGCAAGGCTATAGCCTCTTCTTCCACGGGTTTTATATCCAGCCATAAAATCTCTTCCTTTTCACCACGGCGCATAGCCAGGATGCGGTGCGACGGCGCTGATTTTACAGGCTCTGTCCAGTCGAAATAATCTTTATACTTAATACCCTCCTGTTCTTTACCCTCAATCACTTTTGATTGAAAGGTGCCTTTTTCTATAAACAGGCTGCGCATACGGGTGCGCACTTCGGCGTTCTCACTGATGAACTCGGCAATAATATCCCTTGCCCCGGCTAATGCTTCTTCAAATGTTTTTACCCCTTTTTCTTCATCAATAAATTTGGCAGCTTCGGTTTCCGGGTCTATCCGTTTTTGCTCCATCAGTAAATCGGCCAGCGGCTGCAAACCTTTTTCGCGGGCGGTGGTAGCACGGGTTTTTCTTTTTGGACGATAGGGCAGGTAGATATCTTCCAGCAACACCATCGTTTCAGCCTCGTTGATCTTCGCCTCAAGTTCGGGCGTAAGCTTGCCCATATCGGTAAGTGACTTTAGGATGGCTTCGCGGCGTTTGTCCAGGTCGCGCAGTTGTTGTGCCCTGTCGCGGATGGCGGCTACCTGTACCTCATCTAAAGTGCCGGTAACTTCCTTGCGGTAACGCGAAATAAAGGGAACGGTGGCGCCTTCATCAAGCAGGGCTATAGTGGCGCTAACCTGTTTTTCGGCGATGGAAAGTTCGGCAGCTATTTTTTTATAATGAATACTCATAATCAAATTTGGAATGCGAAGTTGAGCAGAATTGCGGGGATTTTCAAGGGGAGGTTTTCAACAGATGCCCAATTTGGGAAAAGTCAGTCTAAGTGTCAAAAGCAGGTTTTCTTCGAGGTTTTAATAATTATTGTTATTATGAACAATATAGCTTACCACCCAGATACCAACAGTTTATTAGTTGCTTCAAATCCAAATTTTTGATACTTATTATAAGCCGCTACCACCCTTGATTTTATTTGCTCATGTGATTCATGCCTTACATATCCTGAAATCGCATCATGCAGCGTATACGCTTCCGGGCACATTAAACCAGTAGTCCAAACCAGGGGGTAGCTTTTAGATGCTTTTATAAACGGGGCAAAATAGGTTTTACTTACGCAAGCCAGCATGATGCAATCCCTTGCATGGCCGTCAAAGTTTTTAATTGAATCTGTTATATGAAAATCCATCAGCCCATCATGGCCTATATAAGCCAGCAAATCGGCGTTCCCATTTATGCCGATAATTTTATTCCCAATGTGTAAAGTATCTTTTAATTGCCCCGAGCAGCTAAATAAAAAATCCTTAGTAGTTTGCTTAATATATTGACCATCATATGCATCGGCAACCAGGTAATAGTTTTTGAGGGTGTTTTTAAAAATTAATCGCTCTAAAATGGTTTGCCAACCTTCAGGGTTTTGAGCAATTTCCATTCTTTGCTTCTTTTAAAATAGGTACGTACACCGTAACCACTGCCCCAATATAAATTATTGTCTAATTCTTGTCCGTTGCCTAGTTTAGCAGGAACGGGTATTATGCCCTGGTACTTATTATCACATAGGGCAACAAAAACATGAATTGATTTAATAGCGCTATCTGAATAAGCTATATTTTTTAATATTGACTGCTTGGGTTTAAGCGTTTTGTCTGAAGTTTTTTTTGAAGCTAGGTCACAAGATGAAATCGCCAAAAGAATTACACCCAGCAAGTAATAGAATGTGCATTTTTTAACGTTAAAAAGCATCTTTTCAGGAAACCTGCTCCCCATTATTCCTTTTGTAACCAATAAAGGTTAACACAACCGCAATAAGCATCAGTGCTAACGATATAGCGCCAACAACTATCCGCCAGGTTTCATGTTGCCGGATACCATTGATAAGCGTGGTGGAGTTAATAACCAAGACACTGATGTACAAGCAGTATAAATATATTTTGGAGTTTTTCTTCATGTTGGAGAGATTGAAATTTTGTCGCTTTATTGTTTTGGTTCAGGTAATCAGTAAGTATCACAAAAAATCTACTATCAAACGGCGCTTATACGATAGGCCTTGTTTATTCGCTTTAATTCTGCTGAGCCAGATGTGTGGTTTTTTCTTGTTTTATAGCAGTATAAATTGACAACCCAACAAACCCAACAAAAATCAAACCACCCACAACTGATGACACAATCCGCCATGTCTCATGGTGTTCAATCCCTTTGAATAAACTATTAATGCTAACCGCTATAAAGCCTAAGAAAATGATATTCGGTGTAATCAGCTTTTTTCTTGTACTTAATTTTTTTTCCATTTAACTAATATAATATTAAAGCTCAATTTATAAAATGTTTTCCTTTTCTAAAATAAGATGCAATCATTATAATGCCAAAAAGGCTTACCATGGTGCCTATAGCCGACATCACAATATGTAAAGCATCATGCTCAACAATCCCTTTATACAGCTTGATAATACCTTCAATTATAAATATTGAAAAGAATCCAACTGGTACCAGTAAATTCCTTTTGTTCTTTAGTGTTTGCATATCTAAATATAAAACTTATTTCTTTTTCAAAAAACAGGTTTTTAGTACTACGCTCATGCCATCAACCTTTCAATCTACTTCTTCGTCGTTATCCGTAAGGAGATTTTTTTATAGTAATGCCTTGTTTTCAAGTAGTGGTCGAGCCTTTCACTTTTAAACTTTTAATCAAGGTTACTGAGTCGCCGTCAATCAGTGTGTTGCCGTTACTGTCTTTTACGTTTGGTGTGTCCAATATATTAGGGGTGTTTATTATTGATTTTTCCGGCGTCTTCTAATTCGGCATCCATCTGGTCGTCGTATTTAAAGCGATACAATACCCAGTCGTTCTGCGGTTTATAAAACATAAATGTAAACCTGATTGGCTGAATTTCGTGCTTTACCAGGTAACTATAAAAAACCAGGCTGTTTGATGCGTTTTTCTGCACTATCAAATCCTTGCCCAAATAGTTACCCACCCCCTGGCGCAAGGAATCTAACTTAGCTTTCAGCTGAGTGATCCCGGCTGTATTTGTAAAATATTTGTTGGTGCCAAAAATATAATCAACAGCTGCGGAGGTACCTTCTTCTTTATATTTTTTAAAAAAGGTGTTCACCAGGTCGGCTGCGCCCTTAACAGCTACTACAGGTGGTTTTGTTGTTGCGGTAGCAGCAGGTTTTTGCACTATAGCGGCATCCTGTGCATTTGCAAATGCTGCACAGCAGCAAAGTATCCCGGTAACTAATAGCCTTATCAAATTGTGTTTTGTGTTTAAGCGTTTCATGGTAAGTATTTTAAACCACCAAAGTAAATAAAAAAGCCCGCTACTTATGTAGCGGGCAATATATTTTTTAGATGGCTAAACAGATCATGTTGACTAAGTTAATTTATTTAAACCTTATCAACTTCCACGTCACCTATTTGGTTACGTACATTACTTCCTTAACGGCTTTAATAACACGTTCAGGGTTTGGCAGGTATTCCTGGATCAGGGTTGGCGCGTAAGGCAACGGCACGTCTCCGCCCATAATCCGCAGTACCGGCGCATCTAAGTAATCAAATGCATCTTTCTGCACTTTAAATGCAACTTCGGTAGCAATTGAACCCAATGGCCAGCTCTCTTCAACTATTACCAAACGGTTTGTTTTTTTAACAGAGGCAATAACAGTGTCATAATCAATCGGGCGTACGGTACGCAAATCAATCACTTCGGCGTGGATTCCTTCTTTATCAAGTTCGGCAGCTGCAGCGTGAACCACTTTCATGATTTTACCAAAACCAACTAAGGTAACGTCAGTACCTTCTTTGGTAACTTTGGCTTTTCCCAGCGGGATATAATATGTTTCTTCAGGAACTTCACCTTTATCGCCATACATCAATTCCGACTCCATAAAAATAACCGGATCAGGATCAATTATAGCTGACTTTAACAAGCCTTTTGCGTCGTAAGGATTTGATGGCACAACCACTTTTAAGCCCGGGCAATTGGCATACCAGCTTTCAAAGCACTGGCTGTGCTGCGAGCTCAGCATCCCGGCATTACCGGTTGGGCCGCGAAAAACGATCGGTACCGAAAACTGGCCACCGCTCATTGACATGATCTTTGCTGCTCCGTTGATGATCTGATCGATAGCAACCAGCGAAAAGTTAAAGGTCATGAACTCAATAATGGGGCGTAAACCGTTCATTGCCGAGCCAATTCCGATACCGGCAAAACCGCATTCAGAGATGGGCGTATCAATTACGCGTTTAGCACCAAATTCGTCCAGCATACCCTGGCTAACCTTGTAAGCACCGTTATATTCGGCAACTTCTTCACCCATCAGGTATATTTTATCATCCTTGCGCATTTCTTCGTTCATTGCTTCACGAAGCGCTTCTCTGAATTGTATTTCTCTCATCGTATTATTAAAATGATGTTTTTTGCGAACGCAAATATAAACAACAATGTGTTATTTGCAATTAGTGTTATAACTACAACAAGCTTTTTACGCTTTGATGGAATAAGTTAACCTTGTTCTTCCCAAATCGCTGCTAGCTGTCAACTAAAAACTGCCAGTTGCCAACTGCCTTTCGCCCTTCATTTTCGACGCAATCTCCAGCGCTTTATAGGCATTTACTATGCCACCGGTTTTTGAAAGCGACGTAAAATCAACTTTTTCTTTGGCGCCGGGTTTATTAACTTTTTTTCCGGTTACAGGGGTTGCACTTTCCATAATTACCTGCTTCAGTTGCTTTGCACTAAGGCCGGGGTAATATTCAAGGCAAAGTGCGGCCACACCGGCAACAATGGGCGAGGCAAAGCTGGTACCATCAGCCGTATTAAATTCAGCATCGGTGTCAATTGATGTTACTTTTACACCGGGTGCAAAAACATCAACATTGTTTTTACCATAATTGCTGAACGTAGCCGCAAGAGCGGTATCCGCTTTAGGACCCGATGCGCCTACATTAATAACGTTATCGGTAGTTGATCCGTCAAGATAGGTATCATTCGGAAATTCAGGTTTTGCATCCACATCCTGCCCGTCATTACCTGATGCCATTACCAGCAGCACATCTTTTTGGGCCGCATATTTAAAGGCAGCATCAACCCAATCTTTATGCGGCGAGATCTTTTTACCGAAACTCATGTTGATGATCTGCGCACCATGGTCAACCGCAAAACGGATCGCATTAGCAATATCCTTATCATACTCATCGCCATTGGGCACAGCTTTAATTGACATTATCCGTACATTATCAGCAACACCGTCAATGCCGTAGCCATTATTACGCACAGCGCCAATTAAACCTGCTACGCCTGTTCCGTGCGACGCATCAGCATTTTTTAGGATATTGTTACCGTAAGGTTTGCCATCGTTAACATCCGGATCGTCGCCAACTATCCTTGCACGGGCATCCAAATCGGGGCTGATGTTATTATTTTGTTTGGCAAAATATTCGGTCAGGTCCTTAAGTACCTTGGCATTGTTGGCATCATCCCCAATCTGCGAGAAAACAGATTCCCAAACCGTTTTACTTTGATTTATCGTATCGTTAGTGGTGTTTATCTTTTTTAAATCGCCCAATGTAAAGGTTTGATCCGATTTTAACTTCAACTCTCTTTTTATGTAATAATTAGTTGCTGTAAGCACGTTAACTTCCATGGTCAGATCCTTCACCTCAGCCTGCGACTTGCTCATGGTGCTGTCGTAGTTTGTTTTTACGCTTTGCCAAAAAGCAAACTCTTTTTCCTGCCCGGCAGGGGCGGTGGTAACCGCAGCATATTTACCTTTAAGTTTGTGATACAGCCTTACTTCTTCTGTAGTTTCGGTAAAATCAACTTTACCGCCTTTGCCGCCTAAAAAGTCCCAGCCGTGTACGTCATCAACATAGCCGTCTTTATCATCATCAATCCCGTTATTCGGGATCTCTTTGGGATTTACCCATAAAATGCTTTTCAGATCATTTTGCAGGGTATCAATACCGCTGTCAATTGTGGTGACTATAACCGTTTTGCTTTTTTTCCCTTTTAAAAAAAGATAGGCAGGCTTAAGGCTTATTCCATAAAATCCATCTGCCTTAAGATCAAGGGTGTGCCAGTTTTTAGGGGGATCAGGAGCCTGTTTTGGTATTTGCTGCCCAATGGCGTTCAGGCTTAAAAACATTGCCCCGCATACCAGGGAACTTAGTGCGTATTTACGTAGTTTATGCATTATTTAGTTAGTTGATTAGGTTGAATAGTTGAGTAAGTGAGTGGTTGATCCTTGAAGTTTAACTTAATCAACCAAATACAACTTAATCAACCACTCACTAAAAATTTAGAGATCAAATTTAATTCCTTGTGCCAGAGGTAACGTTTTTGAATAATTTATAGTATTGGTTTGCCGCCTCATATAAACCTTCCACGCATCAGAGCCCGACTCGCGGCCACCACCGGTTTCTTTTTCACCGCCAAATGCGCCGCCAATTTCTGCCCCTGATGTACCTATGTTAACATTGGCAATTCCGCAATCAGAACCAGCATATGCTAGAAATTGTTCTGCCTCCCGCAAATTACCAGTCATAATAGCGGATGATAGCCCTTGCGGCACTCCGTTTTGCAAGGCAATAGCTTCTTCCAGTGTTTTATATTTAATGAGGTAAAGTATTGGCGCAAAAGTTTCGTGCTGTACAATTTTGTAATGGTTCTCCACCTCGGCAATACACGGTTTCACATAGCAGCCCGAAGCATATTTGTCCCCTTCAAGCTTGCCGCCTTCAACCACAAAATTACCCCCCTCGGCTTTACATTTTTCAATCGAATCCAAATATAGGGCTACCGCATCCTGGTCAATCAGGGGGCCCATATGGTTGTTTTCATCCAGCGGATCGCCAATGCGGATCTGTTTGTAGGCATTTACCAGCTTTTGTTTAAAAGCATCGTACACACTTTCATGAATAATAAGCCTGCGGGTGCTGGTGCAGCGCTGCCCCGCTGTACCTACTGCTCCAAATACAGCTCCTATTAATGACATATCCAGGTCGGCATTTTCGGTAATAATTATCGCATTGTTACCTCCAAGTTCAAGCAGGCTCCGCCCCAAACGCGCACCCACTGCTGCGCCGATAGATTTACCCATGCGAGTTGAACCGGTAGCCGAAACCAAAGGCACCCTTGGGTCATTGGCCATCAGCTCGCCAATTTCGCGGTCGCCAATTAGCAGGCAGGACACACCTTCGTCAATATGGTGTTTTTTAAACACCTCCTGCGCAATGTGCTGGCAGGCAATAGCTGTTAATGGCGTTTTTTCTGATGGCTTCCAGATGCATACGTCGCCGCAAACCCAGGCCAGCATGGCGTTCCAGCTCCATACCGCAACAGGAAAGTTAAACGCAGAGATGATACCTACAATGCCCAGCGGGTGATATTGCTCGTACATCCGGTGCTGCGGGCGCTCGCTGTGCATGGTAAGGCCATACAACTGGCGGCTAAGCCCCACGGCAAAGTCGGCAATGTCAATCATTTCCTGTACTTCGCCATAGCCTTCCTGCAGGCTTTTACCCATCTCGTATGATACGAGCGCACCCAGCGCTTCTTTCTTGTCGCGCAGTGCATTGCCTATCTCGCGCACAATTTCACCGCGTTTGGGTGCGGGTAGGGTGCGCCAGTTAATGAAAGCTTTTTGTGCCTGTTCAACCGCCTGGTTATAGTTATCGGCAGCAGCAAATTTTACTGCTGCAATTTTTTTTCCGTCAGTTGGCGATATAATATCTTTTACCGCGGCATCAGCATTGCTTAGCCAATTGCTGCCTGTACTAAAGGCGTCGTTTGTGTCGTTTATATGTAAACGATTAAGAATATCTGAAATATTGAGGCTCATAATTGTTACTTTTGCCAAAGGTAAAAATCTTTAAGGCAATTTATTATCAACTCATCCCTTGCCGGCAAAATGATTCACATTAATTATCAAGGCTTTGTAATCGCCCCTGTTAACAATGTTTGAATGTTGATAACTAAATTATCTTATGGTTGTTTATTACTTGTAATTTAATCTCAGTTAAAATCCGGGGTCAACCGCGCAGGGAAGATCCGGAGGGAGTTCCTAAAAGCGATTTTGAAGACTTCAACAGAGAATATGTTCTGAAACAAAATTGAATGGAAGAAGAATTTGAATTTGGTTTTACCGAAGACCCAAAGTTTTCAGTAGAGCGGTACGAAGAAATGATCCGTAATCATGATCAGTACTTTTTTGATGCTCAGGCGTTTGAGAACATTATCGACTACTATATCGAAAAGAACGATCCGCCGAAAGCTTTACAGGTTGCAGAATATGCCCGCAACCAACACCCGTTTGCAGCAGTTTTCCTGATAAAACAGGCGCAGCTTTTAGTGATTACCAACAAGATTAACGATGCTTTCGACGCACTTGAAAAAGCTGCAATGCTCGAAGCATCAGACCCTGATATTTACCTTATTCGCGGTAACATGTACGAAAGCATGGAACGTTATGGCGAGGCGCTTGAAAATTATGAAAAAGCGCTGGAGCTTGCCGAAGAGACCGACGAGGTGCTACTGCATATTGCCTACGTATATCAAAACATGGGCGACTATGAAACATCCATAACCTATCTGAAGCTTTGCCTGAAGCAAAACATGGAGAACCAGGATGCTTTATACGAGCTTGCTTTTTGTTATGATGTTTTGGATAATCAGCAGGAAAGCGTTACGTTTTACCAGCAGTATATTGATAACGAGCCTTACAGTTATGCAGCATGGTATAACCTGGGCAACGCGTTTACCAAGCTGAGCTTATTTGAGAAAGCAATTGATGCGTATGATTACGCCATATTGATAAAGGATAGTTTTGCATCGGCTTATTTTAATAAGGGTAATGCATTGGTTAACCTGGAGAAATATGCCGAGGCTATTGAGGTTTACCGCCAAACTTTTGAGTACGAACAACCTAATGCTGATACCTATTGCGCTATAGGCGAATGTTACGAAAAGCTGGAGCAGATGGATGACGCCCGCGCGTTCTATAAAAAATCAGTAAAGATGGATCCTAAACTGGCCGATGCCTGGTTTGGGATAGGTGTTACGCTTGATTTTGAAGAACGTTATTTTGAGGCCCTTCATTTCTATAAAAAAGCGCTTGATCTGGATATTGCCAACGCCGACTACTGGTTCGCTATTGCTGACGCGGAGTATAAGCTGGGGCACATGCCTGAAGCTGAACATGCGTACGAAAAGGTGGTGGAGCTGAACCCCATTGATGTGGACGCCTGGCTGGATTACTCATCTATATTATATGAGCAGCACCGCCTGGTTGACGCCATTGAAGTAATATCGCAGGCCATAAAAAACAACCCGGATGCCGCAGAGCTGTATTACCGAATGGTAGCCTACCTGTTTGCAAAAGGCGAATACAACGAGGCGTTGAGCCATTTGGAAATGGCGCTGTCCGCTGATCCGGAGAAACATTACATCCTGTTTGACTACCTGCCACAGTTGCAGGAGAATAAGGTGATTGTTGACATTATTAATCGATATACGAAATAGTTAATTAGAGGTTAGAGACCAGAGAATAGTTAAGCGCTAATGCTTAAGTCCCGCCTGATCTCTAAAAAAGCCAAAATTTATACAAATTTTGGCTTTTTTTGCGACCTTTGCGCCATTAAAACTTTTAGTTATAGTCTATAACCTGTTAGTGTTTTATGAATTACCAAATTAATAATCTTCCGGAACGAGTAGCAAAGCCACGTAACAGCGGCATTACCATGGTGATGGACAAAGGGCTAAGCTTGCGCCAGGTTGAAGATTTTATCGAAGTTGCAGGTACTTATACTGACATGGTTAAGCTGGGCTGGGCCACTTCATACGTTACGCCTAACCTTACCGAAAAATTAAAGATCTATCGCGATGCCGGCATCCCGGTATATTTCGGGGGAACGTTATTTGAGGCCATGATCGTTAGAAATCAGTTTGATGACTATTGCCGCCTGCTGGATAAATTCAAAATGGACTATGCCGAGGTATCTGATGGCTC
Source organism: Mucilaginibacter xinganensis (assembly GCF_002257585.1). Taxonomy (NCBI): domain Bacteria; kingdom Pseudomonadati; phylum Bacteroidota; class Sphingobacteriia; order Sphingobacteriales; family Sphingobacteriaceae; genus Mucilaginibacter; species Mucilaginibacter xinganensis. Next base: position 778,511 of record NZ_CP022743.1, read on the forward strand.
CATTACCCTGGAGCACGATATCAAATGCGATTACATTCAAAAGCTTTCTAAAATCACCACGGTGATCTCTGAAGTAGGTTCAAAGGATGTTCAGAAGATCTTTGCCCCCTATAAATGGATCAACCTGATGCGTGCTGAAATTGAAGCCGGTTCATGGAAGGTAATTGCCGAAGCGCGCGAAAGTGGCAATGTTGGCATCTACCGCGATTCGGGAGAAGTAAGGCAGGGTTTGGTTGATGAGATCCTGACCCAGATCCCCGAGGAAACCATTATTTGGGAAGCGCCTCAAAAAGCGCAGCAGGTTTGGTTCATTAAGCTGATTGGTGCCAATGTAAGCCTGGGCAATATCGCCCCCGCTGATGTAATCCCGCTCGAAACACTCCGCCTCGGTATCAGGAGTGATACTTTTGATCATTTTTTGTAAGAAACAATACTATCACCTACGTTATCAATCCGAGTTGTTCAATTTCTGGAGGGATTGAAGCCGAAATATTAATTTAGACTATTCTATTATCGGATACAATACTATTTTATTCATCTTCAAGCAGGGCAGGCTCATTAATGTATAGGGGAGCAGCGCTTACAGGGGCTTTAGATGAATGAGAAACCCACCATTTATACTTTAGGCCGTCATTTCTGGGTAATTTTTTATGCTGGCATTTTTTACAACCAGAGGCTATATTGGGATTTTAATTTTGGACTCCTGATTTAAAATAAAGATTTATAACCACTTATGATTTTACAACCTTGAAAGACACGTTGCAACAATAATACCTTTGGTAAACAAGGCTCCAATGTTTTCAATAATGCTAATATTAGTGTTTTTATCTTCGCATGGTTAAACCCCTATTCTTGTATGTGTCTTCGCAGAAATTTGCTGTTGCTGTTCTGTTTATTTAATCAGATACTATTTGCGAATGCTAAAAAGCTTTCGGTTGATTCACTGTATAAAACCAGGGATATGCAAGATATTATCAATTCATTTTTTAAGCGTAAAAGCTATAATGACACAACCGGATCACATTCAAACTTATCACTTTTACCTTCTGTTGGCTACAACCCCAGTTATGGGTTAGAGTTTGGAATTATAGTCTCCGGGGGAAAAAATTATGGCGATCCTGCCAATACAACTTTTTCTGTTTTCAATACCAATGTTTTCGTTTCAACAAACGGGCTTGCTTCAGCTGAGTTTAAACACAATACTTTTAGCAATCATAATATATGGAATTTACAGGGAGGCTACCAGGTTGGAAGAACAGTTGCTTTAGATTACGGGGTGGGGACAGGCCATGCACACCAAAGTGATGACAATTTTGTATTTAATGGATTGCCCGTGGATAATAATCCTGGTGTGCTGCCCATTAAGTTTACCTATTTGAAATTGTATGAAAAGGTTTATCGCAAGCTGTTTGATAATTTTTATGCCGGCATGGGGATCATTGTTGATGGGTATCAAAATATTGATAAACCAAAAAAGGGGGCTGTAAGAAGACACAGCCATAATACCTGGTATAGCACAGAAAACAAATATCCTTCAATCGGATATTGGGCAAATGGGGTATTGTTTAACTTCCAGTATAATTCACGTGATTATCTAAACAGGCCATATAAGGGTATTTACGCTGATGTTGTCCTTCGCCTAAATGCAGAGGGGCTTGGGAGTGAACACAGTGCCACTCAATTGAAAACAGAATTTAGAAAATACTGGTCGCTATCAAGTGCTAATCCTGAACATGTTTTAGCTTTTTGGTTATGGGGAAATTACCTGTTAAAAGGCTCTATTCCATATCTGGAATTACCAGGTACAGGTACTGATGCGGAAGAAAGAAGCGGTCGCCCTTATACCATAGGGAGATTTAAAGGAACCTCTTTCTATTTTAATGAATTGGAGTACCGATACCCGATTACCGGAAATAAGCTATTGAGCGGGGTGGCGTTTGTAAATATCCAAACCGGCAGCAACCAGCAAAAAATACATTTATTTGAACGGTGGAACTCAGGAGAAGGGGTAGGCCTTCGCCTGTTATTTAACAAATACACACGCTCAAATATTTGTATGGATTATGGAGCAGGTAATTACGGCGCAAGAGGCTTGTTTATAGGGCTAAATGAAGTCTTTTGATGGTTCAAATATAGTCTGTGCCTATTAAGAGACTTTTCAAACCATAGAATTTAAGAATAAAATATATACAATGATTAAGCATTTACGATTTTACTATAGAATAGTACTTTTATTAATAATTCTTTCGGCCTCTGTTAATTGTTTGGCAAACCCGGTAAAGGAACAGTTTACCGATACTATCAGGATAGCTTCACCCTGGTATAAAAAACTCGCTGTTATTGGCGAATATCAGCATTTCATAACGGTGCATCATAGCCATTTTAATGGCGGATATGCGTTCTTGACGTATAACGCGTCAGATAACTTCTCAATGGGGCTGGGCGTTGCTTACGATTATGGCCCATTACATGTAGATAACGGTTATAACCTTAGGTATATGAAGATATTGCCGGTTCTGGCAGATTTTCGTTACGTGCCTTTTTCCAAATGGATCGTATCTCCGTTTGCAGTTGCAGATGTTGGATACTCAACTTTTATAAAATATGAACAGGAGGACCCTATGCATATTGAAAGCACCAGGAATATAACAGACAGGGGCTTATACACTTTTGGCGGATTTGGTTTATTGCTAAAACTGAGCCATAGAGCAACGCTATATACCAGCACCGGGTTTACAGGGGTGCACATGTCTTTTAATAACGAAGATGTAAATCCCCGTGGTTTAGCTTACCGGTTTGGTATGAAGGTGAACTTGCACTAATGTTATTTAACGGCTTAAGTATTTTATGTTCCTGTTTCTTCGCGTTGACGACACAATTTGCGTGTATCCATTCAGATAGTGATGGTCTCCGGGAAGCAGTTTAACAAAAAAATTTTTCATGATAATATCAGCCAGCGGTTTTGGGTTTTCTGCCTGTCCATAAAAACAGTACACAGGAATATTTACCTTTTCCACTTCGTCCTTTACTTTATAGGGCCTGTCGTCATCACCGGTACTAATTAAATCTGCTAAACGGACTTTAAAATCAGAAGACAAATATGGAGAAAGTAACTGAAGCTTATTAACTTTGGCTTTTAAATCTTCAGGCAACCGGTTGTATATAAATGGAACGATATCAGCACCAAAAGAATAACCGCTCAGAACAATTCTTTTAGGCTTTAACTCCTCGTTGTATTTTCTAATTAACTTAATAAAGTCATTTGCAGTTTGATCCGGAGTTTTTTGGTGCCAGAAATATGTCCTGCAGTTAAAGCCTAAAACCAGATAGCCCCTTTTCGCGAACTGAACAGCAAGTGTGTCGTTAAAACCAAGCCAGCCACCATCGCCTGAAAGCAGCACGATTATTTTTGAAGCCATTGGGTGTTCCGGGTGATAAATAATTAATGGGAGCCCGAATTCTTCAGTTTCAATGCCGCTATTTGCTACCGTCCTTTTCTTTAACAGAAGGCCGCAACTGCTGAAAAAAAACAGGACAGACAGGCATATGCAAATTTCTTTCCACCTATATTTATATAGCTTAAATATAACACGAAATAGCATCTATAATAATAGGTTTATTTTTGCTATTTCGGGATAACTTTTTTCATAATGATGGTCTCCTTTTAAAATTACAACTTTTAAATTAGCTTTTTTAAGGTCGCCTAGGGGCTTGTCTTTCTCCAAATCGCCATAATAGCAAACCACTGGTAAATCCATTAATTTAATTTCCGAAGCAATATTCATTGATCGTACAGAATTATTTGAGCTCAATAAGTCCATAACGTGAATCTCAAAATCAGTAAATGAAGAAGGCGAAATTAGCTGAACTAAAACTGTTTTATTTTTTAAGTTATCCGGCAGCCGCTGGTAAATAAAAGGCGCAACATCTGCACCAAATGAAAATCCACATATTATGATCTTCTTTTTGTGCCATTCATTGGCATACTTATTCAATAGTTCCGCAATGTCATTGGCAGTTTCTTGAGGAGTTTTCTTTTTCCAGAAATATTTAAAACTGTTTAATCCTATCACCGGGAATCCATTTAGGGCGTAACTATCAGCAAGTTTTTGGCTAAACTTGTTCCATCCGCCATCTCCTGAAATAAAAAGAACAAGTTTATCTTCCTTATCAGTTTTAGCCTTAGTAATAATTATTGGCAGATCCGTAATGAGCGTTGAGCCAAAATATTCCGGAATGGTTGCATTAACATTACCGGTACACAATGTTCCGGCTAACAATAACAGTATGATGAATTTAAAGCGTTTCATTGCAAATCAGGGTTTCATTACTTTATTGAGCACATTTGGCAGGCTGATGAGGTCATAATGATTTTCATAGATCAAATACTTATTTTGCCATGCAGGCGAAAATTTTTCTTTAAAATCCCTAAGCCCCCTGTAGTGCCTGAATTGTTGAAGCTTTTCATAAGCAAATTTCAATGTTTTTTCAGGCAGGTCTTTTGCCTGGTCAATTCCGGATAAAGGCGCCAAACCCAGGTTAAGGTATTTATAATTTTTAAGCTTACAGTAGTTTATTAATGCTATAATAAGCGCATCGTTTACGCCGCCCGGGGCTTCGCTACTTTTTCTAATCAGGTCGTAAGTTGCCTCATTCGGGGAAAAATCAGGGATAATATTTAAAAAGCCGAAAACTTGTTCATCCTCATTCTCTACTGTAATAATGGTTTGGTTTTTTAGCTTTCCCCAGTCAAACATTCCTTGTGTAAATACAATTTCTTCCCTATTAGTACATTTAAGCCAATCGTTCGAAACGTATTCCAGTTTTTGGAGCAGGCCATCTTTAATAGGAGCATGATAAATATTGGTTTTAAACCCATTCTTTTGAAGACTGTTTAACCCATTTCGCATAGATTTTTTATTTTTTCCTTCTAAAGTGAATTTTTCAAGATCGATTATGGCTTCCTGGCCAATGATAAGCGATTTTTTCCCCAGGGAATGAAAAAGAGGCAAGCTTTCTTCTTCAACGCGGTAGTAGGCTGATCGTAAACCCGATTCAATGCAAAACTCTTCAAACTCTTCCAGCAGCGCCATCTCGTCCTGCCTGTTGGCACACACCGGCTGTTCCAGTACTACGGCAAAACTACCTGCCATGCGGTAAGAGATCAGGCCTTCGCGCCGTCTACCAAAATACAGCAGCTTATCTTCATATGTTTTGAAATAATCCACAGGCGATGACCCCAGCTTTTTGATAAGCTCTTCGGCTTTAATAAAGTCTTCATCATCATGCTTAATACTAATAAAGTAAGGTTTTAGCAGCGTAAAAAAAATAAGACCAATTGATAAAGCCCCGCTAATGCGGATGGTATTTAAGAAAACAGACGCAAATTTTGTTTGGGGAACCAGATCTTTAACATCCAGCAAAACAAAGTTATACAAGGTTTGCTTAATTGAATCTATAAAATGAAAATCGATGCCAAAATGTCGTTTATCCAAAAAATAAAACCCCGTAACGCCATAAATAAGAATTCCGCCGCATATCAATATAGCTGACTCTATTCCAATTGTTTGCAGGCGGATATTATGTTTTATATAATATTGCTTTTTGGTAAACCACAGCGCCAGCAACACGATAAGCGCCAATATTCCCTCTTCGTAATCAATTGCTTTAGTAATATTTCCGATTAAGGACAAAGCACACAGTAAAATGGAAAACCGCCAGGCGTTCTTTAACCCTTTAAAAAGAAATGTAGACGTTATAATGAGAAGTAAGCCAGTTATAAATACCAGGTAATTAGATACGGAAATAGTCTCGGCAGGCAAAAATGTTTTTAATAGTTTTACACGATACCCCAATGATGGGGTTAGTACTGAAATAATATTGATCAGGCCTAATCCCAAGAGCAAAAGAGCGGGGATTACCCGAAGTACCATGTTTCCTTTTCTGAGAATAAAGCTAACAATTCCCGCAACCGCCGGTAGCCAAAACTCAAATAAGCGATAAATGAGGGTTATTGCCAATGCCTCGGAGGTAGAATATCCATAATGTTTTAATATTACGGTAAGTGAAAACTCAATAGCACCAAGTCCTCGTAAAAATGGCGAAATAACAAGTATCAACGTTGCTATAACATAACCAATGAGGGCTATTTTCCAGCTTGCATCGGCACCCATTACCAGCATGGCAATATAAAGGTGCGCCACACCGGCAAGATCAATTAAAATGGCGTAAATATTTACCAGGGATAACCATAACTTGAAATCCGGATGATTTTTAAATGCTGTATTTATCTGGGGTATATACCTGTTTAGCAAACGATAAACCCATCCTTTTCTAAAAAAAGAAGTTAGAACATAAAGTATTAATATCAGGAAGAAAATTATAATAGCAACTGCCTGATTAGCATTTTTCCAGCTATCGCCGCTTAGCGTTAAATACGTTAAAACCGGAATGGAGATAATAATTATGGAAACAATACCTGTAAAACCGTATATGGTACTTGCAAAATGGATCCGGACCCTGTTTTCTTCACTGGTTTCTTTTTGAATGTCTTTTGTAAAGAAGGCTAATGAAGTTATGCTGCCCCCGGGCAAGAAGATACTGATAAGATTTCTTTTTAAGAACAGAATAGTTGATTTCCACAAACTTAACTTAAGTTGAAGAGACCGAAAGCTAGCCTGGTACATAAGCGCTTGTAAACAGATATACAAAGCCGTTAACATAAATCCTATGATAATCCACAAAGGGTTACCTGAACGGATATAAGTACCTACATTTCTAAGCTCCTCACCCTGGCTTCTGATAAAATAAATAGCAAGAATTAATAATAGTACACCAGTAATCTCACTCAGGTATAACCTGGGCTTTATAAGTAGCTTTTTAAACATGTATTCAAAAACGTATTTTATATAATCATTTAATGGGGCCTTATTTGTTAAAAGACAACCCCAATTTCAACTTCGCCTCAAAATTGGTAAAGTTTTCGTTACATCCGTTCACGATAAGAGTACACCGCGTCTTCATTTGAATTTAAAGGTGAGATTTTACAAACAGATGAAATAAATTACGGGTAACAGGATGCTTATGCTACATCTATGGGAGCGTTTTATAATTAAATTACAAAAGACAATATTACTTTAACTTCTTCATCCTTGAAAAAGGGTAACCACCACAGCCTTTCTTCGGGTTGTCCCTGTCGGCAGCTGCTGTTGCTTCGGCAATGACATCGGTAGCCGCGTTGTAAACGGTAAGGCAATAGCCCCATTTCCAGGGATCCATATTATTAAAGTTCATATAGTCAATGCGGGTGTACAGATTTCCATCTCCCGGATTTTTTTTATCATTTTTTGCGATGATGTACTTTTTATCCCTATTCCATTTTATAATGTGGAAGCGGGTATCCGGCAATTGCAGCCAAAGGGTATCGCTGATGGTATATCTTATTTCATAATCATCTTCAAAGTTGCCAATCATTTCGGCAGGCGGTTTAGTTGCGGTAACAGGCTGAGCTTGTCCGTAACTTTTTGCAAGGGTAAATAACAGCAATAGCAGAATAAATGATCTTTTCATGTGATACAGGTAACGGTACAATATAGCCAATAAAAGTAAAGGCATACAAATTTCCATCTCTTTACAAATCACTCATCATATTTCCCTATTTCTTATTAATATTACGTTTTGAAAGTATTTGGCATTTGAACATGTGGTTTATGTCTCAAATATCAAGTCTAATATCTCAAATCTAACTTAATGAAACATTACGGGCTTATCGGCTATCCGCTTTCTCATTCTTTTTCAAAGAAATATTTTACCGAAAAATTCGAAAAAGAGCACATCACCGATGCCGTTTACGAGCTTTATCCGCTGGAGCATATAAAAGACCTGCAGGACCTGTTAGACTTATATCCTGAACTGTGCGGGCTGAATGTGACCGTGCCGCATAAAGTAAATATCCTTAAATACCTCGACTGGATAGAACACGATGCCAAAAACGCCGGTGCGGTAAACTGTATCCGGATAATGGCCGAAAGCCCGGTTTTGGCTGCCTTTTCGGGGGAAGTTGGCGTAAAGGGGCATGATTTCAGGCTGGAGGGATTTAACACGGACATTTATGGTTTTGAAATGTCGCTAACCCCCTTGCTGAAAGACCATCATGACGAAGCACTTGTTTTAGGGGACGGAGGCGCTGCAAGAGCCGTTAAGTGCGTGCTGGATAACCTGGGTATTAATTATAAAGTGGTAACCAGGACTGCGATTGGCGATAACCTTTTGTTTAAAGATCTTAAACCGCACGACATTGCCAAACATAAGCTCATTATTAATACCACCCCACTTGGTACAGCGCCGAAAGTTGATGAATGCCCCCCTATTCCTTATGATGCTATAACCGAAGATCATTTACTGTACGATTTGGTATATAATCCTGAAAAAACTTTATTTTTAACAAAAGGAGAAGAACAGGGTGCAACAATTAAAAACGGGTATGAAATGTTAGTGTTACAGGCTGAAAAAAGTTGGGAAATATGGACCGCAAAAGAACTGCATCCATGAAAAAACTCGCACTCATCATTTTTTCTGTAATGCTTTTGGCCGCGTGTGGCGGCAACCATGATTACTCGCCAAAGCCAAGGGGGTATTATCGTATTATTTTCCCGGAAAAATCATACCAGCCATACGTATCAAATTGCCCGTTCACTTTTCAATACCCCAAATATGCGGTGATGGAGCCCGATAAAAATCCCGATGCTAAGCCTTGCTGGCTAAACATGCAGTTCCCTCAATTTAACGGAACGTTGCACCTTAGCTATGAGCCCATACGTTCGAAAAAGGAATTTAATGAACTTGTAGAAGATGCACATAAACTAAGCTTTAAACACACGGTTAAAGCAACCGGCATTGACGAAGGTATTATAAATTATCCGGAGCAAAAAGTGTATGGAATTTATTACTCCATTGACGGCAATGCGGCATCGTCCATCCAGTTTTACCTTACCGACAGCACCAAAAACTATATTCGAGGAGCACTTTACTTCAATTCTGAACCCAGGCTGGATTCTATACAACCTGTACTCACTTTTGTAAAAAAAGATGTGGACCTGATGATAAAAAGTTTCAGGTGGAAGTAAGGCTGTCAGCGCCTCTTGAAAGCCGGTAAAGTCAGCAGCGAAAATATTTACGTATCGTTTTAAATATATTATCATGTATAAAGCCTTTTCATTAGTTCTTTTTGGGTTGATGACCTGTTTAGTGGCCAAAGCACAGACTGCGGCCCCTGTTTTTGATGTGCAGCATTACCGGTTTGCCATACAGCTAACTGATGCAAACGACACTCTGAAAGGACAGGCAGAAGTGAGGATCAAGTTTCTGAAGGACGTCAACTCATTTCAGCTCAGCCTGGCACGGCCAAACGACAAGGGGAAAGGCATGTTGGTGTCTGCTGTAACAGAAGACACTAAAAACGTTCCTTTTACTCAGGATGATGAATTGTTAACTATTAATGCTTCGGCCAAAACAAACAGCCTGCACAGCTATAACATTGTTTACCAGGGTATCCCTGCGGACGGATTGATCATATCGACCAACAAATTTGGACACCGAACCTTTTTTGGTGATAACTGGCCTAATCGCGCCCACAACTGGCTGCCCTGTGCGGACTATCCCGGGGATAAGGCGCAGGTTGATTTTGTAGTTACCGCACCTGACCATTATGGCGTAATCTCAAACGGCTTAAAGGTGGAAGAAACCGTCCTTCCTAACCATTTGAAACTGACCCACTGGAAAGAAACCGCGCAGCTTCCCACAAAGGTAATGGTAATTGGCGTTGCTGATTTTGCCATAGATCATCCCGGCGATGCAGGCAGCATACCTGTTTACACCTATGTTTTCCCTGAAAACAAAGAGCAGGGCTTTAAAAGCTATGCTATAGCTAAAAACATCTTACCGTTTTACATAAAAAACGTTGGGCCTTTTGCCTATAAAAAACTTGCCAATGTGCAGTCAAAAACCATCTTCGGCGGGATGGAAAATGCCGGCGCTATCTTTTATTTTGAAAACTCAACTACTTCGCCCGGTATTGAAGAGCTGATGGCGCATGAAATTGCCCACCAATGGTTTGGCGATGCCGCCAGCGAAAAAAACTTCGGGCATGTTTGGCTGAGTGAAGGCTTTGCTACTTATATGACCAACCTGTACCTGGAAAATAAATACGGAATTGACACTTTAAAAAAACGTGAAGCAGCCGACCGGGAGATGGTACTTTCCTTTGAAAAAAGGCGACTTACCCCAATAGTTGATACGGCCGTAAAGGACGACTACATGCAGCTGCTAAATGCTAACAGCTATCAAAAAGGCGGCTGGGTACTGCACATGCTCCGCAGGAAACTTGGCGACGAAGCTTTTTGGAAAGGGATCAGGAACTATTATGCCAAATACAATGGCGGAAATGCCTATACCAGCGGCTTACAAAAGATAATGGAACAGGCCGGCGGACAGGACCTTAAGCAATTTTTTGAGCAATGGGTTTATAAAACCGGGCATCCGGATTTAGACATCACCTGGAAATATAATGCGGCTAAAGGAATAATAGAGCTGAAAGTTACCCAAAAACAGGAGCGCTTATTTAAGCTGCAATTAGAGGTAGCTACAGGTAAGCACCTGCACACCATAAACGTGAATGAAAGAATCAATATCGCCAGGTTTAAAGTTGCCTCAAAACCAAAAGAACTAAAGCCCGACCCCAACGTGAATTTATTGGCAACATTTACAGTGAGCGAAGGGAATTAGGCGGTACCGGGAACAATAGCGCATCAACCGGTCAAAAAGCGATGAATCTCTGATTTCTTCTGCAAAAAAGTCTGAATGACTGCCATTTTATTATATTGGCATCCATATTGTAAATCATTACTTAATGAAGCAAAAATTTTATGATACTGCTGTGAAGCAGGAGCGTGCTGTTTTGGTTGGTGTAATAACACAGGGCGAAACAGATGAGCAGGCGAAGGAATATTTGGAAGAACTTGAATTTTTGGTGGCTACAGCCGGCGCTGAAACGGTAAAAACTTTCACACAAAAACTACAGAAGCCGGATCGCGCTACATTTGTTGGATCGGGCAGACTGGAAGACATTAAGGCTTACGTAACTGCCGAGGAAATTGATATGGTGGTTTTTGATGATGAGTTAACACCCTCGCAACTGCGGAATATTGAAAATGAATTGCAGGTAAAAATCCTGGATCGCAATAACCTTATCCTGGACATCTTTGCCGGAAGAGCGCAATCTGCACAGGCTAAATCGCAGGTTGAACTGGCGCAATTACAATACCTGTTGCCCAGGCTAACGAGATTGTGGACCCACCTTGAGCGCCAAAAGGGCGGTATAGGTATGCGCGGACCTGGTGAATCGCAAATAGAGACGGACAGGCGTTTGATCCTGAACAAGATCTCGTTACTTAAAGACAAGCTGAAGCAAATAGACAGGCAAAACGAAACACAGCGCAAAAACCGCACGCAGATGGTAAGGGTTGCTTTGGTAGGTTATACTAACGTAGGCAAGTCAACCATAATGAACATGATCTCCAAATCGGAGGTATTTGCGGAAAATAAGTTATTTGCAACGCTGGATACTACGGTAAGGAAGGTAGTAATAGAAAATGTGCCTTTTCTTTTATCAGATACGGTGGGATTTATCCGCAAGCTGCCACACCAATTGGTTGAATGCTTTAAATCAACCCTGGACGAGGTACGTGAAGCAGATATATTGATCCACGTGGTGGATATCTCGCACCACAACTTTGAAGACCAGATTAGTACGGTAAATGAAACTTTAAAGGATATTGGCGCAATAGATAAAAAGGTTATTACCGTTTTTAACAAAATTGATGCTTTTAAACCGGAGCAACACCAGGCGGAGGAGCAGCAAGAGCCAATAACACTGCATGATTTTAAAAACAGCTGGATGGCAAAAAACAACAGCCCTGCCATATTTATATCAGCCACTCAAAAGGAAAACATCGAGGAATTCAGAAGCTTATTATACGAAGAGGTAAAAGCGATCCATACCGCAAGATATCCTTACGATCAATTGTTATATTGATAAATGATGGATTGATGAGACGAGAGCTATCGCGTCTCCTTTAGATACCTGAATGTAGTATTTATATTGTCTTCAGATCGTGGCCGCTTATTATCAGGCCGATAATTACAGCGCCCAAGACTATCCGGTACCAGCCAAATATTTTAAAGCCTTTTTTCTCCAGAAAGGTGATGAAAGATTTTATCGCGAGCATTGCAATTACAAATGCTATTACGTTACCCACTGCCAAAAATTTAATCTCCTCGCCGGTAAAAACATGGCCCTCTTTATGAAAGTCCCAAAGTTTTTTCCCGGTTGCTGCAAACATGGTTGGCACCGCTAAAAAAAATGAAAACTCAGCAGCCGCCGTACGGGTGAGCTTTTGAGACATCCCGCCAACAATTGAAGCGGCAGAGCGCGAGGTTCCCGGTATCATAGCCAAACACTGAAAAAATCCAATCTTAAGTGCAGTAAGGTAACTAATATCTTTTTCTTCTTTTACAGTTGGTTTATTAAACCAGGCATCAACAAATAGTAAAATAATCCCGCCAACAAACATGGTAATCCCAACGGTAAGGGCACTTTCAAGCAGGCTGTCTATCTTTTTACTGAACAATACCCCAAACACAGCTGCAGGTATAAAAGCAACAAAAAGCTTGTAATAAAAATTTAATGATTTTAAAAACCTTTTATAGTACAGTACCACTACTGATAAAATTGCCCCTAATTGAATGGCAATGGTAAAAAGCTTTACAAACGGATCAGATGCTATGTTCATTACAGAAGAAGCAATGATCATGTGGCCGGTTGACGATACCGGTAAAAATTCTGTCAGGCCTTCAATAATGGCCAGGACAATAACATGGATAATGTTCATAGGGGCTGGAAAAATTATAGTGTTTTCGGTGATGATTAAGTTGGTTAAATCGGGTTAGATTGACGATTTCTAGCTATATCAAACTAACCACTCCTTGGCTTAATCAACCTTTACAGACTTTTTAAAGATTGCAAAAAAGCCAAGGGCAAAACCTCCTAACACAACCATGGGCGCTATAACAATTTTGGTAGTGCTATAAATATCAGTTGTGCCAGACATCAGGATAAAACCAAACGCAACCACTGCAATGCTGATGATTAACAGGCGATAATTTTCTTTACCAAATATAAAGCTCACCGGTTTTGCGTCTGTTGTTGATCTGTAAGCTGGCTTGGCAGCAGTGGTGGTTTTAACCGGGGCAGCCGGTTTGGTTATTTTTTGTGCCATTTGAATGTTTTTGAATTAATAAATGTCTATTAAATCCGAAGCCGGAAATCCGGCATCCGAAAGGTGTTACCTGTAAAGGTTGTATATTTTTAACCGTAAAAATTTGTTAACTGCCAAAAAGGTGCTGAATCCCGAAATAAAGATTCCTAACCCGATAATAGCAACAAAGATTAGTCCGAATTCTGTATAATTCCTGAGGATGATCAGGTCCGGAATTTCTTTATACGCTACTGAAAGTGTTCCTATTAAAATTAAGATCGCTATCAAACCACCCAACAGGCCGTGCCAGATTCCATAAAGCATAAAGGGCTTACGGATAAATCCTTTTGTTGCGCCTACAAGCTGCATTGACTTGATCAGGAACCGTTGTGAGTAAATAGCAAGCCTGATAGTGTTATTGATGAGCGCAACAGATAAAATAACGAATATGCCTGCAAATACAAGTATGATAAGACTAATGGTGGTAATGTTCTCGTTCATCTGGTCAACCAACGACTTCTGGTACTTTACTTCCTTAATCAATGGATTTTTTAGCAACTCGGCCTTTAATTTTTCTATATCAGCGTTATTTGCATATTCTGCTTTCAGATAGATATCCAAAGATTGTGAAAGCGGGTTGTAACCCAGAAATTTTACGAAATCCTCACCCAAATCTTTTTGCAGGTTCCGTGCAGCCAGTTCTTTACTTACGTACTGGGTTTGCTTAACCATTATGTTTCCTTCAATCTGTTTCTGCAGTTGCAGTACATCGGTTTCGTGTGCCGCATCATCAACAAAAATATTTAAAACTATATTTTCTTTAACATATCGCGACAGGTTGTTAGCTTCCACCAATATCAAACCCAATAGCCCTATCATTGAAAGCACCATGGCAATGCCAAAAACGGTAGATATATATATCGTTTTAGTTTTTTTTGCCGACGCGCTTGCTTCAAATTCTTCCATACTGATATTAGATTTTAGCTATAGGATTTGAGACTTTAGATAAAAAGCTACGCTTTATTACCTCAATTTAAACTCTTTTCACCTAACTGAATTGCGAAAATAAGAAACCTAAGCCTAAAGGTAAAAGTTTATCTGTTATTATTATCGGAACAAAGCTCAAAAGGCAATAAGTTTAACAAATTTTAACGAAGGCTCCGGCATAAATTCCCCAACGGCGGCATATCATCATTCGGCAATTGTTATCCATCTTATTTAATAATTCAACAGCTTTTCCATTGTTTCTGCTAACCTTGCCTTCGCTAAAAACTGCTCTTCGAGCGCTTTGTTCATGGGGATGGCGGTATCCAGGCTGGCGCAGCGCATTACCGGAGCATCCAGGTATTTAAAACAATGCTCGGCCAGGTGGGCCGCTATCTCGCCGCCAAAGCCGCTGGTAAGGGTGTCTTCCTGCAGTACCAGTGCCCTGCCGGTTTTTTTTGCGCTGGCTTCAACAGCTTCTTTGTCCCATGGCTGCAGGCTGCGCAGGTCAATAATTTCTACGGATAATTCCGGGTATTTTGCTGCATATTCAATAGCCCAGTGAACGCCAAGCCCATATGTAATAATGCTGGCTGCAGTGCCCTCTTTTATTACTTTGGCTTTACCTATCTCAACGTAGTAGTCTCCGCCAGGCACATCACCGCTGGTGCTGCGGTATAAGTATTTGTGCTCAAAATACATTACGGGGTTAGGGTCGTCAATAGCGGCCATCAGCAGGCCTTTGGCATCGGCGGGAAAAGCCGGGTAAACAACTTTTAATCCGGGCGTTTTGGTGAACCAGGCTTCATTGGTTTGCGAATGAAATGGTCCGGCACCTGTTCCGGCACCAGCCGGCATGCGGATCACCACATCAACCGCCTGCTCCCAACGGTAGTGCGTTTTCGCCAGGTTATTCACTATCTGGTTAAAGCCAACGGTGGCAAAATCAGCAAATTGCATTTCCATAACGGCCTTATGCCCGTTTATAGCTAATCCCATTGCTGCGCCAACCACGCCCGACTCGCAAATAGGTGTATTCCGTACCCTTTGCCTCCCAAATTCCTCAACAAAGCCTTGCGTAATTTTAAATGCACCACCGTATTCGGCAATATCCTGCCCCATGATTACCAGGTTATCGTACTTACGCATACTTTGTTTTAATCCGTCGCTGATGGCATCTATATAACGCATATTGGTTGCCGCGGCGGGTAATGGATAGGTTGGAAAACTATATGGCTTAAACATATCCCTTATTTCCGTTTCCATATCGGGGATAATTTCGGGCTCAGTAAATACCCGCTCAATTTCGGCCTCTATCTGGCTAAAGAATTCTTTTTTCATCTGCGGGATCCATTCAGGCCGCAGGATATTTTCGCTCAGTAAGTAATTTTCAAAATTGCGGATTGGATCTTTTTCCTTCCAGGTGTCGAATAAATGCTGCGGCACATACTTGGTGCCTGATGCTTCTTCATGCCCGCGCATCCGGAAGGTCATACATTCCAGCAGAACGGGTTTGGGATTTTCGCGCATGCTGGCTGCCAACTCACTCACCGTATGGTAAACCTCCAGGATGTTATTACCGTCAATACGGCGGCCTCCCATGCCGTAACCTATCGCTTTATCAACCAGATATTTGCAGTTGTATTGTTCACTAACAGGGGTAGAAAGACCGTAACCGTTATTTTCAATCAAAAAAATAACAGGCAGGTTCCACACCGCCGCTATGTTCAGTGCTTCATGAAAATCACCTTCACTGGTTGCTCCCTCGCCGGTAAATACAAGAGTTGCCTTTTTGCGATTGCTCAATACGTCTGCAAGGGCAATCCCGTCTGCAAGGGCGAGTTGTGGACCTAAGTGCGAGATCATGCCGATGATCTTGTATTCCTGTGTGCCGAAGTGGAATGAACGGTCGCGCCCCTTTGTAAAGCCGGATGCCTTGCCCTGCCATTGCGCCATCAGCCGTGAAAGTGGAATATCGCGGGCGGTAAATACGCCGAGGTTACGGTGCATTGGCAGAATATACTCATCGTTATTCATGGCCAGTGTGCTGCCAATGGCTATAGCTTCCTGACCTATTCCTGAAAACCACTTGCCGATGCGCCCCTGCCGCAAAAGGATCAGCATTTTCTCCTCAACAAGGCGCGGCCACAGCAACTTTTTATAAAACTCAATTAATTGGTTACTATTTAAGTTTTTTCGGTCGAAAATCATGAGGTAAAACTAATGAAGTTTTTAAAACTTTGTATGTTTGAGGAATGCTTCATTAGTTTAATGGTTCATTAGTTAGATACTTCAAAGGTTAGGGAAAAGCATATAAGGGCGGTTTATTTATTATTACCGCGCAAAATTGTTTACCTTATAATTCCAGAACAACTGACAGGTTCCATAGCTGATTAAACAATAACCAGGTGCCTGGCATTAAACTGTGCAATAATGAACGAATGAACAAATCAACCCTATGATGAAACGTAAACCACTTTTGCTTATAATACTTGCGGCTGCTATTGGATTAGCCACTACCACACACGATTTTTTCCTGCTGCCTGAATTGTTCTTTATGCATAAGGGCGATAAGCTTAACCTGCATTTATTAAGCGGTGAAGCATTTACCAAAGAGGCCGAGATTGGTTATCAGCCGGCCAAAACCACGCGGTTTATGTTGCATAACGGTTCTAAAAAAATTGATCTAACCAGGGCGGCAAAAGACAGCGCAGCACCGGTATTGAACTACGAGATCTTAAACAGCGGGCAGTCTTTGATCGAAATGACACGGGGCTACGAGTTTAGCTTTACCTCGCGCGATGCTTATGCCGAATTTTTGAACAGTCAGGGTTTGGATAAAATGGCCGAAAAGGTAAAAAGCGGCAACCAGTTTAGGGTTAGGGAAAAATATACCCGCTATTTAAAAACTCTGGTATCGGTAGATAATCATGATGGCAACGCCTATGGAAAGGTACTTAATGAGGATTACGAAATTATTTTAAAGGAGAATCCTTACAATAAGAAATATGGCGATGACATGGTGGGTTTGCTGAAGTTTAAAGGAAAGCCCGCACCCGCGGCTGCTGTAACCTTATATGTTAAGACTACAACAGGTAACGTGTACACACAAAACCTTACCACCAGTACGGATGGCGAAGTAACCTTTAACCTGAGCCGCGAGGGAGTTTACCTGCTGCGCAGCGTAAGAATTGAGCAAACTAAAGATAAGGATGCCGATTATGAAAGCTGGTGGACTTCTTACACATTCCCCTTCAGCAGCTCAGAAGATCTGCCCAATACTTATAAAGAGTTTGGATTTGGAAACAAGCATTAAGGTTAGCGATCAGGAATGCCGTTCACATTTTATTTAATCGCCAAAACCGTTTTTCTCCTGGTACTGCTGGCTAAATGATTTATCAGCTACTTTCGGCATTTCTTTAAAATGTCCCCAGGTCTTTTTGAAGAACATGCGGAGCATCAAATTTTTTGTTTTGCCGCTTAAATAATCGGTGAGCTTGCGGCTAAGCATCCCTTTTTTCCAAAGCGCCCAGCCCCATTTTTCTTTTGTGGTTATCAATTGCTCATTTACCGCATCCCGGCGGTTAAGCAACAGCATTTTATGGATATCTATCTTAACCGGGCATACTTCGGTGCATTTTCCGCATAAGCTCGATGCATAACTCAGGTGCTTAAATTCATCCATCCCGGCCATATGAGGCGTAATAATGGAGCCAATAGGGCCACTATAGGTAGTTTCGTAAGTGTGGCCGCCAATATTCTTATAAACCGGGCAGGCGTTCAGGCAGGCACCACAGCGAATGCAGTACAGGGCCTGGCGCTGGTCTTTTTGTGCGAGCAGGTTGGTACGCCCGTTATCCAGCAAAATCACGTACATTTCTTCGGGGCCGTCGGTTTCTTCACCATGGCGGGGGCCGCTTAAAATGGTATTGTAAACCGTTAAGTTTTGCCCGGTTCCATGCGTGGCAAGCATCGGCCAAAACAGGTCAAGATCCATGATAGAAGGGATGATCTTTTCTATTCCCACCACTGCGATATGTATTTTGGGAAAGGAGGTACTTAATCGTGCGTTGCCTTCATTTTCGGTTATGGCAATGCTCCCGGTATCCGCAATTAAAAAATTTGCACCTGTTATGCCAATATCAGCCTGCACGTATTTGTCTCTCAATAATTCACGGGCTTTCTGAGTAAGCTGCTCGGGTGTAAAATCAAGCGGTGTTCCAAATTTTTCATGAAACAGCTTTGCAATATCTTCTTTGGACAGGTGCATGGCCGGCGTAACAATATGATACGGCTTTTGCCCTAACAATTGCACTATATACTCGCCCAGGTCTGTTTCTAATGATTCAATATGGTTTTGCTCCAGGAATTCATTCATCTGAATTTCTTCCGTAACCATTGATTTTGATTTTACAACAGTTTTGGCACCGGCTTTTTTTATAATGTTCAGGATCTCGCGGTTGGCTTCTTCGGCATCATTTGCCCAGATCACTTTACCGCCGCGTTTTTGAAAATTGGCTTCAAACTCCGGTAATATTTTATCCAGGTTCTCTATCACTTTCCACTTCACCACATGTGCCTTGCGCTTGGTATTCTCCAGGTTAATGATCCTCGCTAACCCCCGGTCCACAGCCGCATCGTACTTACCAATGTTGTAATTGATAATACGACGGTGATCCATATCAAAAGCCTTATCTTCCGAGGTAACCAAAAATTCTTCCGCAGTGCTTCCCATATTTACGAAGGTAGGGAATTGTTAATTAAGTGAGTAGCTGATTGGGTTGATTAAGTTAAACTTTCCATGCTTTAAACTTAATCAACCCGGTCAACCTAATTAACTACTTACTATTTCTTTGCGTCAACCACGGGGCGGGTATCAGCATTCACCAAGTCCCATGCAGTATAAAATACTAACTGGGCACGTTTGGCTAACAGGGGAAAATTTATCTTGCTTACTTCATCGCCGGGCTGGTGGTAATCAGCATGTACGCCGTTAAAGTAAAAGATGATAGGAACACCATGTTTGGCGAAATTGTAATGATCTGAACGCTCGTAGAAGTGATTAGGGTCATTCAGATCGTCATATTTATAGTCTAATTTTAGTTTAGTATAGGCGTTGTTTGCTTTCTCCCCAACCTTGTGCAAATCGGTGCTTAACATTGATGAGCCAATTACATAAACGTAATTTGCAGAATCAGGCTTGCCTATATAGTCAAACCCAACACGGCCAACCATATCAATATTTAAATCGGCGATGGTATTTGCCAAAGGAATAACCGGATGATCGGTATAATACTCAGACCCAAGCAAGCCTTTTTCTTCGCCTACATTCCCTAAAAACAAGATACTGCGGCGCGGGCCGTGTCCGTCTTTTTTTGCTTTTGAAAATGCACGAGCAATTTCCATGATGCTGGTTGTTCCTGATCCGTCATCGTCAGCGCCATTATTTACGCGGTCTTTGGCGCCTTCAGGTAACATGCCGATATGATCATAATGAGCAGATATAACCAGGACTTCGTCTTTAAGTTTAGGGTCGCTGCCCGGAAGGTAACCTAAAACGTCAACTGCTTTTACATTTTTACTTTCGTTAGCGTATGACGTTGAAATGTTAGCACTTATAGTTTGTGTCTGCGGCTTGCCGGTAGCATCAATGGATGCTTTTAACTCTGTATACGTTTTGCCTGAGTTTTTAAGTAATTGATTTGCTACCTCAGGGGTTATATTATAGGCAATAGCAGAGGTTTCAACAGGACCGTCTTTTTTAATAGATAATTGCCCGGCACCTATTTGCCCGCCAAATCTTTTCAAAATATCAGCAACGTTTGGACCTACCGCCAGTATTAGCAACGGGTTTTTACTTCTTAAGAATTTAAGGCGTTTTGAACGGACTGTAGTCCACTCTGATTTTTTATCGGTGCCTGTAATTTTTGATATGCCATTGTTCATTGGCTCGCCATCATTAATATACAGTACAATTTTGCCGGTTATGTCAACGCCTTTTAAATCGTCGTAATTATCAGATTCAATGCCATAGCCGATAAAAACGAATTCACCTGTAAATAAATTTTTAGCGGGCGCAGATCCGTTTGCGTAAAAATCTGTTCCGCTTGCAAATGATTTTCCGTTTACGGTAAAGCTACTCACCTTAAATGCATTCTCGACTAACGGAATGTCTAAAAAATAAGAGTTGCCGTTCACAATAGGCTGGAGGCCTAATGATTTAAACTCATCGGCAATATAATGGGCCGCTTTGTCGGCTCCGGGTTTGCCGGTTTCGCGGCCCTCAAAGGCATCCGAAGCAATGATGCTTAAATGCTGTTTGGCCAGATCGGCATTAATAATCGGCGCATATTTCATGGCGGTTGGGTTTTGCTGCGCGCAAGCCCCAGTTACCAGGCCAATTGAGGCTAATGTTAGTAATAATTTGTTCATATCTAATGGGTCAGTTTGTTTTCTTTAGTTCATGGTTCATGGCAAAAGTGGCGGGTACTTAAGCCATAGGATCAGTTTACTAACAACTAATCTCTGGCCTTTAATCACTCAACAAGATATTTTATCCACCCTGGTTGCGTGCCTGCCGCCTTCAAATTCGGTGCTCAAAAACACTCCTACTATTTCTTTTGCTTCTTCAATAGAGATGTGCCGGGCGGGAATACAAACAATATTTGCGTTATTGTGGCTGCGGGCCCTTTCGGCAAGCTCTTCGTTCCAGCATATGGCTGCGCGAATGCCCTGGTGTTTATTGGCGGTAATAGCAACACCGTTGCCGCTGCCGCATACCAATATTCCAAAATCAAATTCGCCGCTTTCAACAGCTAAAGCTACGGGGTGCGCAAAATCGGGATAGTCTGCGGATGCATTGGAGTAAGTTCCAAAATCTTTCACTTCTTTTACATCAAGCCCCTCAATAAGCTGTTTTTTATATTCAAAACCGGCGTGGTCAGCGCCAATGGCAATCTTTAGCCCTTTATTCATAACATCAAATTTAATAATTATTGAAGGGGGCTAAGGTAAAATTTTTGTGGGAATAAAAGACAATGTGCGGATATGCAAATGTCCGGATAGCGGAAATATTGTAACAGGTATAAACCGAAAATGTGCGGATTTGCGTGAATCAAAAGGACATTTGCAAATCCGCACATCAAGCATCGGAAGTCTTACTAAGAAGCTAATTCTTTAGCCCTGCGTCTTCTTTCAACCACACCGGCAACTATAATACTTAGCTCATATAAAAATAAAAGCGGTATAGCCACAACGGTCATGGTAAGTGCATCAGGTGTTGGGGTAACTATTGCGGCAATTATTAATATTATTACAATAGCATAACGCCTGCTGCTGCGCATCAATTTTGGTGTTAAAAAGCCAAGGCTTGAAACTATATAAACTAAAATTGGCAGTTGGAATACAACACCGGTGGCAAGCGTTAATGTTGCTACTGATGAGATATAAGAGTCGATATCAAATAAATTTTGAATGGTATCACTCACAGTGTAGCCTGCTAAAAACCTGATCGATAGCGGGGTAATTATAAAGTAACCAAACATTACCCCAACAATAAAGAGCAGAGAGGCGTAAAACACGAAGCCGCTGGCTGCCTTTCTTTCTTTTTCGTGTAGGGCAGGCTTTATAAACCGCCACAATTCCCAAAAAAGATAGGGAATCCCTAAAACAAGACCAATCATTAACGATGAATTGATCTTCAGGGTAAATTGTCCTGCCATCTCTGTATTAATCAAATGGACTTTTATGCTCTCCACACAAAAATCTTTGGCGCTAAATAGTTTCGGTAATAAGTTTTGGAACAATTCGCCCATATCACACATCATCCGGTATGCCCAGAAGGTGGTATGGGTTGGTGCCATTATGATATTTTCAAAGATCTCATTATACCAGGCAAAAGCAACAGATGCAAATATAACTACGGCCAGCGCCGCGCGGATAAGGTGCCATCTCAAAGCTTCCAAATGCTCAAAGAATGACATTTCATTTTCTAACGTATTCCCTTTATCCTTTATCGCTTTGATTAGCTTATTACCTATGTTGGCCATGTTGAAAATAAAAAACCGGCTTAAAGCGCACGGAGCATTTTGTATGTTTAATTTTTAAACCCCGGTTGCTTATTCAGAATATTCAAAGGTTTCCATAAACTTGGTTGTGAAGTTTCCTGCACGGAAGTTAGGGTCCTTTAAAAGTTTTAAATGAAATGGTATGGTGGTTTTAACGCCTTCAATAACAAATTCGCTTAACGCACGCTCCATGGTAGCCAAAGCTTCGTCGCGGGTTTGCGCCACACAAATAACCTTAGCAATCATTGAATCGTAATTTGGAGGGATCACATAGCCCGAGTAAACATGTGTGTCTATACGAACACCATGACCGCCCGGCGAATGAAAATTTGTAATTTTTCCGGGGGACGGACGAAAATTATTGAAAGGGTCTTCGGCATTTATACGGCACTCAATAGCATGCAGTATCGGCTCATAGTTTTTGCCTGAAATAGGGATCCCTGCTGCAACTTTTATTTGCTCTTTTATTAAATCGAAGTTAATAACCTCTTCGGTAACCGGGTGTTCTACCTGGATGCGGGTATTCATCTCCATAAAATAAAAGTTCCGATCCTTATCAACCAAAAACTCTACTGTTCCGGCACCTTCATATTTAACAGCCTTTGCTCCTTTTATAGCAGCCTCGCCCATTTTTTTACGCAGCTTTTCTGTCATAAAAGGCGAAGGCGATTCTTCAACCAGCTTTTGGTGACGGCGCTGAATAGAACAGTCACGTTCGCTCAAATGGCAAACTTTACCATATTGGTCGCCAACTACCTGGATCTCTATGTGGCGCGGGTCCTGTACATATTTTTCAAGATACATACCGTCGTTACCGAAAGCAGCACCTGATTCAGCACGTGCACTATCCCATGCATTTTCAAATTCTTCGTCCTTCCAAACAATACGCATACCCCTGCCACCGCCACCGGCAGTAGCCTTTAATATAACAGGATATCCTATTTTTTTTGCGATATTGATACCTTCCTGTACACCGGTCAGCAAGCCTTCCGAACCGGGAATGCAGGGTACACCGGCCTTTTTCATGGTTTCTTTTGCTGAAGCCTTATCGCCCATGGCATTGATCTGTGCCGCAGTTGCGCCAATAAATTTTATGCCATATTCTGCGCAAATAGACGAAAACTTTGCATTTTCTGATAAAAATCCGTAGCCCGGGTGAATAGCATCAGCATTGGTAAGTTCCGCAGCCGAAATAATATTCGGGATGTTTAAATAGGAGTCACGGCTTGGCGGAGGCCCAATACAAACAGCTTCATCCGCAAAACGTACATGAAGGCTATCCCTGTCGGCAGTTGAATATACAGCTACGGTTTTTATGCCCATTTCCTTACAGGTGCGAATAATTCGCAAGGCTATTTCTCCCCGGTTAGCTATTAATATTTTTTTAAACATGTTGTTCTAGTTAAGTGGTTGATTAAGTTAAGAGGCTGATTAGGTTACCGGCCGCTTAATATCAACTTTAAGTTTTATCAGCAAATTATTTTAAATAGTTGACGAGCGAACCACTCACTTAATCAACCATTCAACGTAACCAACTAATTACATTGGTTCAACCAAAAATAGCGGCTGGTCATATTCAACCGGAGATGCGTTATCAACCAGTATTTTTACAATACGGCCTGAAACTTCCGATTCAATTTCATTAAATAATTTCATTGCTTCAATAATGCAAAGCACTGTCCCTGATTTTATTTCGTCGCCAACATTCACAAAAAGTGGTTTCTCCGGACTTGCCGAGCGATAGAAAGTTCCTATCATTGGCGATTTTACGGTGACGTAATGAGAGGTATCGGCTACAGGTGCTGCAGCGGGTACAGCCACGGGAGGCGCTGCAACGTGAGCGGCTAAAGGTGCGGCGTTAACATCAGGTACTGTTGCGTTCACAATGGTTGCAACCTGGTTGGTTTTTATTGTGATCTTAAAGTTTTCCTGCTCTATTGAAACTTCGTTTACTCCTGATTTGGAAACAAAGCGTATAAGATCCTGAATTTGTTTAATATCCATGCTCGGGGGTTAATTGGTTTTGGATAAAGTTATATGATAATGTGCAGATGTGCAAACTTCAAATTCGTGAATTCCGAAGGTGCAAATGTGCAATTGTTTTTTAATTAGTTAATTAATAGTTGGTTTATAAAGGTAAACGATGCCAATTTAATAATGTTTTTGTTTTGAAATGTTAGCGGTGCAAAATAAGAAAATTTAAATCATTCGCACACCAATCATTCGCACATTTACACATCAGTAGGCCCATTTTAAATAGATTGATCCCCAGGTGAAGCCACCGCCAAAAGCAGCCAGGATCAGATTGTCGCCTTTTTTAAACTTATCTTCCCACTCCCATAAACAAAGCGGAATTGTTCCGTTAGTGGTATTGCCATACCTTTCAATGTTTATAATAACCTTATCGGCAGTAACACCTGTACGGTTAGCGGTGGCGTCAATAATGCGTTTGTTAGCCTGATGTGGCACCAGCCATGCAATATCGTCTGCATTAAGATGATTGCGTTCCATCACCTCGGCAGCTACATCGGCCATTTTGGTTACCGCAAATTTAAAAACTGCCTGGCCTTCCTGGTAGGCAAAGTGCTCAAGCGCGTCTACTGTTTCATGCGTTGCCGGTTTTACCGAGCCGCCTGCCTTTTGGTGCAGGTATGCCACCCCGGAACCATCGCTCCTTAAGATAGAATCGATAATGCCGTTTCCTTCCTCATTGGGCTCCAGCAGCACCGCGCCGCAGCCATCCCCAAAAATAATACAGGTGGCACGGTCTTTATAATTGGTTATTGACGACATTTTATCGCCGCCCACCACCAAAACTTTTTTATGCTTGCCGCTTTCAATAAATTGCGAAGCGGTTGCAAGGCCAAATAAAAAACCTGAGCAGGCGGCCTGCAGGTCATAACCCCATGCATTCTTAGCCCCAATTTTATCAGCCAGTATGTTTGCCGTAGCAGGAAAAACCCTATCGGGTGTAGTTGTGCAAAAAATAATCAGGTCAAGTTCATCAGCACCTATCCCACGTTTTTTTAACAATGCCTCAACAGCCGGAACGGCCATGTCTGATGTACCCAGCCCTTCTCCTTTTAGTATTCTTCGTTCTTTAATACCTGTACGCGTAGTTATCCACTCGTCATTAGTATCTACCATTGTTTCCAGCTCCTTGTTGGTTAGTATGTAATCGGGTACGTAACCATGTACAGCTGTAATAGCAGCATGAATTTTACTCATTTTTGTTTTTTTACTCTAAAGTATTGCTGATGTAAGGTGTGAAAATCTCAAATGTGCGGACTAAAATTATAAAATTATTTTATATCTGCATCGGCATTCTCAACATCCCTGAACCTTTACATTAATAAGCCCATTTTAAATAGATCGATCCCCAGGTAAATCCACCGCCAAAGGCAGCGATTATAAGGTTGTCGCCTTTCTTGAATTTATCTTCCCACTCCCACAAGCACAACGGCAATGTCCCGTTTGTTGTGTTACCGTATTTTTCAATATTTATAATCACCTTATCGGCGCTGACACCGGTGCGGCTTGCCGTTGCATCAATAATACGCTTGTTGGCCTGGTGCGGCACCAGCCATGCAATATCATCTGCTTTCAGGTTATTGCGTTCCATAACTTCAGCAGCAACTTCGGCCATATTGGTTACCGCAAATTTGAACACGGTTTGCCCTTCCTGGTACAGGTAGTGTTCTCGGTTGTCAATTGTTTCGTGCGAAGTTGGTCTTGCCGATCCTCCTGCCTTTTGATGCAAAAAGGGAAGCCCGGCCCCATCACTCTTTAAAACAGAATCAATAATTCCGTTTCCTTCGTCATTTGGTTCCAATAAAACCGCACCGCAGCCATCGCCAAAAATAATGCAGGTTGCACGGTCGGTATAATCAATCATTGACGACATTTTATCGCCGCCAACTACCAATACTTTTTTATGCTTGCCGCTTTCAATAAACTGCGAACCTGTTGCCAGGCCAAATAAGAAGCCTGAACAGGTAGCCTGCAAGTCGTAACCCCAGGCATTTTTAGCCCCAATTTTATCGGCCAATATGTTTGCTGTGGCAGGGAATACACGGTCCGGGGTGGACGTGCAAAATATGATCAGATCAATTTCATCGGCACCGATGCCGCGTTTTTTTAGCAAGCCATTCACAGCGGGTACTGCCATGTCTGAGGTGCCCAATCCTTCGCCCTTCAGTATCCTTCGTTCCTTGATACCTGTACGGGTGGTTATCCACTCATCATTGGTATCCACCATCGTTTCCAGTTCGTGATTAGTTAGTACATATTCGGGCACGTAACCATTCACAGCTGTAATAGCAGCATGAATTTTGTTCATTCTCAATATTCTTTACTGGAAAGCCAGTTTTATTTTATCTGTAAGGCCACTCTCAATCATGTTTTTTGAAAGCAGTACCATGTTTTTTATAGCCTCCGGATTTGATATGCCATGGCCAACAACTACAGGCGCATTAATCCCTAATATTGGGCTGCCCCCGTATTGTTCATAATTAAACCGGTCAAAAAACTCATCCTTTAATTTCCGCTTCAGGGTAACTACATAAAACGACTCGGCAAGTTTCAATATCACATTACCAGTAAAGCCGTCGCAAACAAAAACGTCAGCATGGTCGCCAAATAAATCACGGCCTTCAACGTTACCGGTAAAATTGATAAGTTTCGATTCCTTCATCAGTTGCCAGGCGGCAATACTCAGCAGATTTCCCTTTTCCTCCTCCTCGCCGATGTTAATTAATGCAACGCGCGGATTGGCAAGGCCATACACATGCTGCACAAATAAACTGCCCAACACCCCAAACTGTAATAAATATTCAGGTTTGCAATCAGCGTTGGCACCCACATCAATTAAAATACCCAAACCGCCTTCCAGTTTGGGTACAAAACTTGCTATTGCCGGGCGTAAAATACCCGGAATGGATTTCACGCTAAACATAGCACCTACCAGCATAGCACCGCTATTACCGGCTGATGAAAATGCGTCGATGGCGCCCTCTTTAAGTAATTTAAAACCAACAGAAATACTGGAGTCGGTTTTTTGAACAATTGCTTTTGTAGGGTGCTCGCCCATACCTATCACTTCTGTTGTATGTACAAAATCGAAATGATCAGGACTGAAATTATTTTCCTGAAGTATGCTTACAGCTTGGTCTTTATCGCCAATAAGCACCAGTTTCTGGTCGGCAGTTAAAACTTTATAAGCTGCAATTGCCCCTAAAACGGTTGCTTTGGGAGCGTAATCACCGCCCATAATATCTAAGCCAATCTTCATACCAGAAAATTAAACTTAAGCTACAGCTGCTTTCTCAATCAGTAATTTACCGTTGTAATATACATTACCGTCAACAGTATAAGCTCTGTGAGGTAAATGTACAGCACCTGTAGTTTTGCAGGTAGTAAGGGTTGGCGCTACTGCATTATCATGCGTTCTGCGTTTATCTCTCCTTGATTTGGATATTTTACGTTTTGGATGTGGCATAAAACCTGGTATTTATATTTATTTAATCTTTTTGAGCGCATCCCACCGTGGGTCTGCCTGCTCATCTTTTTCTGTATTTGCCGAAAGCTTATTTAAGCTGTCAAGCATTTCTTTATCACAATAGGGATAGTTCCCTTCGTTATCACATACGGTTATAAACGGCAACGCTACGTTTATGTATTCATAAATCAACCCCGCTATATTGATCTCGTGATCATTTTTAGTAAGGATGATAATCTCTTCGTCGTCACCAATTTCCTCTTCGCTAAACTTAGCTACCTGTTGTTCGTGTATATCCACCGGTTGCGGATATTGCGCCAAACACCTGTCGCAGTTTGAATCAATTGTACCGGTGATCTGAAAATCCAGGATGATCATAGTCTCCTGCTTTTCCAATTCTACCCTGCAATTTAGGTCGGCTTTTTTTACCAGCGAATATTCAAATGCGTCGAAAAAAGCATCGTCAACAATATACTCAAACTGGTGCTTCCCCAGTTTCAGGCCGGTAAACGGAATCGAATAATTTCTTAGCGATTTCAATGAGCAACAATTAGCCCGCAAATGTAAGGATTAAATTGAGAATTGAAAAGTGTTTTTTTAAATAGAGAAATCAGCCTATGGAATCACAGTTTTTAAACGGAAAAACTTGTTGTTTAAGGTATTTGATATTTATAATATATGACTAGATTTAGAGGCAAAATACTTAAACCATGATTATAAATTTACGCACAATTTTATTTTTTATACTTATTTCAGCAAATAGTATTTGTTTGGCAGGGAACAATATTTTTGTCCCGAATACTTTTGACTTAAATATTAAGCGGTTTCCTGCTGGTGGTAGCACTCCAACAAAAATATCACCGTCGACGAACTATAAAACTTCTGGCTATAATGCAGATCGTCGCAGTTCGGTTGTGGTTAATACGAATGATGGGCAATATCCTCCGCCGCAGCTAAGCTACAAAGGCCCCCAGGTTTACCATATAAATGAGACTATACAACCACTGGTGCCCACAAGCAGTAATGTGGGGCCCGCCGGAAGCATTGCCATTACGGTCGCTGCCTCGGGTATAAACAGCCCCCGGAATGTGACGATCGACACAGCTGGCAACGTGTACTTTTCACAGCTTGCTGATAATGTTGTAAAAAAAATACCTGCCGGCGGCGGCACCCCAATTACTATAGGAACGGGATTCAACGGACCTGTTGGAGTAGCTGTAGATAAACAGGGGAACGTTTACGTTGCGGATAACGGGAACAATGTTGTTAAAAAAATTGCAGCTGCTGGCGGTGTAATTACTACTATAGCGTCAGGATTTAATCAGCCATATGGCTTAGCTATCGATGCTACCGGTAACTTGTTTGTAACAAACCTTGGTAATGGCTTACTTGAAAAAATACCTGCAGGCGGCGGAACAGTAAAAAATGTTGGGCCGGCCTTTAATCACCCAACCGGCGTTGCCCTGGATGCAAAGGGAAATATATATGTAAGCGACAACATCACCAATCTGATACAGAAAATCCCTGTAGGCAGCAATACTGCTATTACACTGGCCAGCAATGTTAATGACCCCTACGGAGTGGCAGTTGACGGCGGCGGCAATGTATATTATGCAGAGTTATACAGCGCAAGTATAAAGGAAATCCCTGTATCGGGAGGGGCGATAATCAGTATTGGATCTGGTTTAAATTACCCGCAAGGCATAGCCATCGACACAAAAAACAATCTTTATATACCTGATTTTTATAACACATCTATTAAAGAGTTTACGCCAACAGGTGGCTTCTCTATATCCCCTGCGCTGCCGGTAGGGCTGAACTTCAATACCAGTACCGGAACCATCAGCGGCACTCCGATTGCTTCGAGTCCGGCAACTGATTACACAGTTACGGCTTATAACAATGACGGTCTTAACTCAACTAATATTAATATCAAGGTGCTAAAAGTTATAACTCTTGCCAACCTTACAATAAACAGCGGCACCTTATCGCCGGTCTTTTTACCGTCAACAGCCGCTTATACCGCGCATGTGCCAAATGCGACCTCGTCAATAAAAATAACACCTACCGCCGGTGATAGTGTTTCATCCATAAAAGTTAATGGCACAGCCGTCTCATCTGGCGCAGCCTCCGCAAGCTTGCCATTAAACGTCGGCAATAACGCTATCAATATTGTTGTAACGGCGGTGGATGGAACAACTACCAAAACCTATGTGCTAACAGTAACCCGATCAGCAGCTGGCTTATCAACCAATGCCCTTTTAACAAGCATAAAGATCAGCCCCAGTACCCCACTTACAACCGTAACCGGACCCGGATATAAAAATTACTCCACAGCGGTTCCGAACGGTGAAACCAGCCTTAATCTTATTTCGGTGGCCCAGGATACTTCAGCAACCATTCAAGTAAACGGAGGAACGGTAGCTTCAGGCGCGGCAAAAACTATTCCGTTAAAAGTTGGCGCCAACGTAATTACTGTAGCGGTAACAGCACAGGATGGTGCTACCCTTAAAAATTACATCATTACCGCTACAAGGGCATCATCTTCAGTCGCTACGCTTGCTAATCTTATAACCAATGCAGGCGCGCTCAACCCGGCATTTGCAACGTTAACAACGGCTTATACCTTGCGCGTACCCAATGCCACAGCATCTATTAAGCTAACCCCGACAGCTACCGCCGGTGATGCGAGTATTATGGTTAACGGAACTGCCGTTGCATCAGGAGTTGCATCAGCAAGCATTCCATTAACTGCAGGTGATAATGTTATTAATACAGTTGTAACGGCCTCAGACGGAACCACTGTTAAAACATACACATTAACAGTAACACGATCAGCCGCGGGCTTATCAACCAATGCCCTGCTATCAAGCCTGAAGTTAAGCCCTAACACCGCGCTTACTACGGTAACCGGGCCCGGATATAAAAACTATGCCACATCGGTTCCTAACAGTGAGACCAGCCTTACCGTTACTGCAGTTCTTCAGGATGCTACGGCAACCATTAAGGTTAACGGCACAACTGTAGCTTCAGGCGCTGCATCGCCATCCATTCCGCTGGCCGCAGGCGCCAATGTTATTACCGTTGTGGTAACGGCACAGGACGGAGCTACCGTTAAAAATTATATCATTACCGCTACAAGGGCTACATCATCCATTGCTACGCTTGCTAACCTTATAACCAATGCAGGTGCGCTCAACCCGGTATTTGCAACTTTAACAACGGCTTATACTTTGCGTGTACCCAATGCAACAACATCAATTAAACTAACCCCAACAGCTACTGCCGGTGATGCTGCTATAAAAGTTAACGGAACTACAACCGCGTCAGGAGTAGCATCAGCAAGTGTTCCGTTAAGTGTTGGTGATAATGTAATTAATACCGTTGTAACGGCCTCAGACGGAACCACTGTTAAAACATACACATTAACAGTAACACGGTCAGCAGCAGGCTTATCAACCAATGCCCTGCTATCGAGCTTAAAGATAAGCCCAAGTACCGCGCTTACAACCGTAACAGGGCCCGGATATAAAAACTATACCACCTCGGTTCCCAACAGCGAAACCAGCCTTACGGTTACTTCTGTTGTTCAGGATGCTACCGCAACCATTAAGGTTAACGGCACAACTGTGGCTTCAGGTGCAGCATCGCCATCCATTCCGCTGGCCGTGGGAACCAATGTTATTACAACAACAGTAACAGCACAGGATGGTGCTACGGTTAAAAATTATATCATTACCGCTACAAGGGCAGCAGGTCCGGTGACGGGTTTGTCGCTTGCAGCGCAGGGTTCAGATAGTGTAAAGACAGCCACGGATGAAATTTTGGTACACCAGGCGATCTCCCCAAATGGCGATGGTCAAAATGATTTCCTTTTAATTGATGGATTAGCTGCTTATCCCAACAATAACCTTTCTATAGCTACGCAAAGCGGGTCGCTGGTTTATAACGCAAAGGGATACAATAATTCATCTGTAGTGTTTGACGGACATTCCAGCGTAAATGGCAGCTTACAGCCGCGGGGCACTTATTTTTACTTACTGGAATATTATAACGGCACACAATACAAACGAAAATCAGGCTTTATAATCATCAAATATTAAGAGCATATCAATTTTCTTACGTCCTTTAGAATAGCTAACCAAAATAAAACTTAGTAAACGTTCAGGGTCGGGGTGGCAGGGTCCGGCAATATTCAAAGACTTTGCTAAGGTAGCTTAATCGGCTACATGAATTTTTAAAACAGGAAAGGCCCTTTTACAGAGGGCCTTTCCTGTTAAAGTTTACTAATTTTGTCTAAATTTCGGGTATATTTAAAATTACATACCTTTATTAATCATGGCGAAACCACTCTTGTTCATGCTTTTAATTTGCTCATCGTGTTTGATCCTCAAATACCAGGCTCAGAAAATCTGGTTATTTTCTAAGACACAGTACGCTGGCAATGCTCCTGTTGACAGAGATGGTAAAGCCCTTAAAAGCTATACTGAAACCCTATCATGTTTCATGGAAGTCAGCAAAAACAAACCATCGCCGGCATGGCAAACAGCCTGGTACAAAGGCGTAAAATATTCGGTGAATGTTTTACAGGTAAACCAGGATTCGGTTATTATCGGCAGGTCAAAGAACTCAAAAAATATAGTTGTAATTAAACCCGGCATTGAAACCAAGCTGATCCAATTGGAATTTACAGAGCAGGGCAATTTCAAAGCCCCGAAAGTGGCTGGCTTTATATTGGAGGGCACTCTTGACAAAAAACAGGTTCACCTAACCTCTAACGAATCAGCAGTTGAGCTGGCCCCGGTGTTGATGCAATAAAAATCACGCTTAAGACCCCTCTTCCCGGAAAATACCTATAAACTAATTTCTTTCACTCCTGCCCGGGCCAATTGCACATTTAAAGCTTTTAAATTATTGCCGGTAATTTCATTATATTTTAAATTTAAGTTGTTGAAATAACTATCTGCCTGGTTAACAGCACCGGCGGCTTGAGTAGTAACAGGCATTTCGCTTTCCTGCAATAAATTCATTAGTCCGCCAAGGCTGCTGCGTAAGCTATTAAAATTTTCAACTTTAGTTCCCACCGTACCATTTTCAATTTTTAGCGCATCGGCATTTGTTTTTTTAAGTGCAACTGCCAACTCGCCGCTCGCGTTTGGCAATAGTTTATTAATCTGTTCATGTAAGCTGTTTAACTTTTCCATTGTTACCATTACGGTTTTTAAATGCCGGTAGCATTTATCAGAAAAATCATATTGCCTTTGTAACTGCGCCAGGGGTGTTTTTACCCGCGGGTCAATTTTAACGGTAAGTGGCTGTGTGTATGATTTTCCATCGACTGTTAATTTTATCGTATAATTTCCAGGCATTACCCATGGTGAAGTTGGCACCGGCGCTGTTTGCCCGTAAATTGCGGCAATTGGATAGCCCGGTGGTAAGTCAAGCGGCTGGGTATGCAGGTCCCATACAAACCGATGCGAACCCTTTTCAGTAGCGAGTATTTGCTGCGGCCTGATCCAGTACAAGGGGATATTTACCGGGGGCACGTCATAAGGTTTGTCATCACTTTTATAAACCCGCATTAGTTTCCCGGTTGCATCCAATATCTCGAGGCTAATTACAGCCTTTGCATTATCCTTTAAATAATAGTCAATAATTGCACCATCAGGCGGGTTTTGCCCGGCTGGTTCTTCTTGTGGTAGCGGCGTATCGGTATTCATATTCCATCGCACCCGGTAAAATTCACTGGTTTGGTATAACGTTGTCTGGCTGGCATCCTTTATTTTAGCAAGGTTTCGCAGCGCAGCTATATCATCCAATATCCAAAAAGACCGCCCATGGGTTGCTACAACCAGGTCGTTGCCTTTTATTACGAGGTCGCGAATAGAGGTGGCAGGCATATTAAACCTTAAAGGCTGCCAGTATTCGCCATCGTTAAACGAAACATAAACCATTCTTTCTGTGCCAGCAAATAACAAACCTTTACATATTGGGTCTTCCCGTACAGCGTTAACCGGATCGGGAGGCAAACCGGTAACAATCTTTTTCCAGGTTTTACCGCCGTCGTGTGTTTTATAGATGTAAGGGTTCATGTCATCCAGCCTGATCTTGTTAATAGCCGCATAAGCGGTCTGATTATCAAAATGTCCTGCGTCAATTAACGAAACCTTGTTCCATGATGTAACTTCGGGTGGGGTAATGTTTTTCCAGGTTTTACCACCATCATTAGTAAGCTGTATAAGGCCGTCGTCGGTACCGGCCCAAATGGTGCTTATGTTTTTGTTGGACGGGGCTACGGTGTAAATTACCCCACGCTGCGGCATTTGCTTTAATTTTTCACTGGTATAGATGCCTACGCTTGCAGGAACATCCCAGGTGGTGCGGGTTAGGTCGGGGCTGATAACCTGCCATGAGTTGCCGCCGGTTAAGGTTTTAAACAATACGTTTCCGGCGAAAAACAGCGTCTTCTGATCTACAGGCGAAAAAACAACAGGCGCTGTGCGTACAAACCGGTATTTCCCCGTTCTGCTAACCTCGGGCGCTATATTTTGCACCTGCCCCGTACGCTTGTCGAACCTGGTAAGCTTGCCGCCATAAATAATATTCGGATCAAGCGGATCCGCAGCTACGTAACCATACTCTTCCGCACCTACTGTATGCCATTCCCTGAAGGTAATCTGGCCGTCGTTTCCCCTGCTGGCAATGCCTATTGAGCCGCTTTCCTGCTGCCCGCCGTACACGTTATATGGAAAAGCGTTATCGGTACTTACATGATAAAACTGTGCAGTAGGCTGGTTATACCATGAGCTCCACGTTTGGCCCCCGTTTACGGTAATTTCAGCACCCTGATCGCTTGCCAGCAAAATTATTTCGGGATGCTGGGGATTGATCCACAAACGATGGTAATCATCGCCCCCGGGAGCTCCCCTGATGGCTTTCCAGTTTTTTCCGCCATCAAGCGATTTCCAGGTAACAACATTAGCTATATAAACAATATCTTCATTTTTAGGATCAACTTTACACTCGGCGAAATCATCGCCCCGCTCCCATAACCGGATATCTGTGCTTTGCTCTTTCCATGATTCACCGCCATCATCCGAGCGGTATAAACCGCCTCCTTTTGCTGCATCAACGCAGGCATACATCCGATTTGAATTACTTGTAGCAATGCAAAAACCAATTCGCCCCAAACCATCGGTAATGGTTGGCAGGCCAGCAGTTAATTTTTTCCAAGTAGTGCCGCCATCAGTAGATTTGAACAAACCGCTTTCTGTGCCTTCCCACTCCCCGTTTTCCCATGGACCCTGTCGCCCGGCCCACATATCGGCGTAAATAATATCCGGATTATTGGGGTCGATCGTCACCTGTATAGCACCCGTATTTTCGTCTTTGTATAATACTCTTTCCCAGGTTTTACCGCCATCCGTTGTCCGGTACACCCCCCTTTCAGAATTTGGGCCATAAGGATGCCCTAAAGCCGCCACAAAAACCTTGTTCTCGTTCCTGGGATCAATGGCCAGCCCGCCAATTTGCTGCGCGTCCTTTAATCCTGTATTAACCCACGTTTTACCTGAATCGGCCGACTTATAAATGCCATCGCCTACTGAAAGGTCAGGTCTTTGGATACCTTCGCCGCTGCCCGCGTATATCACGCCGGGATTTGAGGGGGCTACGGCCACGTCGCCGATGGAGCCGGTGGGCTGCTCGTCAAACACCGGTTGCCAGGTGCGGCCAAAGTCTGTTGTTTTCCAAACACCGCCATTGTTTACTCCAATGTAAAAAACGTTAGGTTGCTGAACAACACCAGTTGCGCCTACCGTTCTTCCACCACGGTGCGGCCCAATCATGCGCCATTGCAGCATATTGAATGCCGACGGGTTTATTATTTGTGCTTTAATTTTATCGACAGAGCATAGAAAAAATAAAAGCGTGGCAGCCAGCAAAAGGCGTTTAAGGGGATTTGGAAACCTCATATGCTTATAATTTAATTGACAGGTTAGTACGATATATCTGTTTGTTTATCAACCAAATTTAATAAAAACAACCATATACCGGTACCAATTTAAAGCCGTCAAAAAAGAAAACTCAACCTGGCAAAAATGCCTGTTAAATGATTGGCAGGAGGCCATTTCCCCAATCGGTAGAAATGGCCTTACAAGCGGCATAAGCTTATCCGGGAGCCCAAACCCATTATACGGGTTTAAATATGGCTACCTGAAAAATTTAAAGGGATCAACAGCTTTATGCTCAAATTTCGTCCCATATTATAGACACCAACCCTGCCGGTGGTGTAGTTTACCGGCAGGTATTTAAAGCGGCTCATATAATCGATATACGCGGTGTTAAAAATGTTGTTGCAGATCAGATACAAGCTGCAAATAGTTTTACCTTTTGATACAATATCACCGCCTGCGCCTGCATTGAACAACACATAACCTTTAGTAGCAGAAGTACTTGCAGCGTATTCGTAAGGTGTTAACGCTGTATTTAACCCGCTGTAAATAGCATACTGGCGATACACATCGTTTTGCTGGAAACAGGTTAGCATCCCCGCTTTAAAATAAGCGTTCTTTATAAAGTTGCCTATTTTGGTAACCGGGAACTTCAAGTCGGCGGTAATTCGTGTTGGCGGAACAAATGGCAAATATTTGGTTGAGTCGGGTGCGTTAACCAAATGTCCGTACACATAACTGAATGTGGTGTTTAACTCCACCCATGATATCGACGATGGATGGATATTAAAAGCAACCTCGCCGCCGTACAGTTGCGCCGTCCCGTTAGTGTATTTATAAACAGGCGCAGCGCCTAAGCCAACTGCGTTTAACGAATTATTAATCGAATCGGCGCCCAAAGCATCTTTAAGGCCCCTTGCGTAAATAAAATTGCTGATCCGGTTATTGAATAGATCAATTTCAAAGTCTACGTCCTTCGAATTTACCCCAAACGCAATATCTTCTTCAAGACTGGTTTCGGGCTTGATGTCATGGTCGCCAATTTCATAAACTACAGTACCATCGTGTACGCCGTTTGCGGCTGCCTCGGCAACATTTGGCGCGCGCCACCCTCTTGATAAATTTGCTTTTAAAAACACATTTTTCGAAAAATTGTAGGCACCGCCAACGCTAAATGAGATCCCGTTAAAATGAGATTTAAATCCCTGGAACTCGTGAAACGCGTTTTCGGCATTCGGGGCTACCGGCGCCTGCGTAGTGGAATCAACCCAATGGTCGATCCCGTTAAATGTACGGGTATCATAGCGAATGCCGCCGCTCAGGTTAAGGTTACCGATTTTTTTATTGGCGATAGCAAAGGCGCCAATTTCAAAAAAGTTATAATTAGGGATCAGCAAAAGCGTACCCAGGCTTTGCGATGATTGATAAACCCCGTTTACACCCCCGGTATAATTAAACGTACCTTCCTGCGATGACACATAACGTACATCATAAGTAGCAGCGTTTGAACTGTAATAGATATCAGAAACATCCGGGATAGTTGGGTCGTTATTTTCCTGGCGCTGGTTTTTTTGCCACGAAAATATTCCTTTAATGCGGCCGCTGCCGGCGGCAATATTGTTATCCCATACAACTTTTGTATGCCGTATTTTTTGGTTGATAACAAAAGGGGTATAAGTGGTTTGTTCCTGGTGAGTTGGCAAAACGTAGGTAGGCTCGCCTCCGTTCAGGTCGGGGTACGAAACCGGCCTAACCATTTTGCCGCTAAGCGAATCCCGCGTTCCATCTACTATACCGGTCCGCAAATCGAAATAACTTGCATGTAGTTGTGAATATCCCCATTTACGGTGGATGCCAATAGTTGCATCTGCATTAAAATTGCTGAATTGAGAGTTCAATACATATCCGTCATACTTATTGCGGTAAGCATGTGCCATGGTATTATCTATCCGCGCACTCCAGGCAATCCCATTTTTTGTGCCCGCCAGGTGAAACATATTATTTATAAGCCCGTTGTTGGTCTGATAATTGAAAAGTACATCACCTTTTGTTTGCCCTTCCGGCAAGGCAGCTTCCGGGATCAGGTTTATTACACCAGCTATAGCGTCAGAACCATAAGCCAGCGAGCCGGGGCCTTTTAAAATTTCATAACGATTTACAGCATTGCCATCAGCCTCGATCCCAAATTCGTCAAACCATGCCTGATCCACCTGCTGCACGCCATCATTTATGGTAAGTACCCGATTATAGCCCAAACCGCGGATAACAGGTTTTGAAATGCTGGGTCCGTTTGTCATCCCCGAAACACCGGGTGTTTTGGTAATGGCATCAATTACATTGCTCGATGAATTTTGAAGCAGTTCTGAATTGCTTACTGTAGCTAATGGTATAGGTGTCTTCTGTTTGTCGGTTGCAGAACTAACTCCGGTTACCACCACCTCGTTCAGTACCGTTGCAGAAGGCGCAAGCGCGTAATCTTTCTTTACATCGCCTTTTATATCAACCGTTTCAATGTGGGTAGCATATCCTATTATTTTAACCTCTACCAGGTAAGCAGCATGGCTAATATTTTTTAGGCGATAGTTGCCAAGAGAATCGGAAATGGACGAAATATTAAGATCAGGAATACGCACCGTGGCGCCGGCCAGACCGGAATGACTTTTGCTATCTGTTATTTTTCCGCTAATGGAGCTTTGAGCCTCAGCAATTGCATGAACCATTACTAACAGATAAACAGATAAAATATATTTAAATGTAACAGGTATTTTCATTCGTAAAAATTTAGTAGAAATTACATTGATAAAATCAAATTACGACCAGGCTCACCTGCAGGAAATGAGCGTCATTGCTATTTTAAAAGTAATGAGTGTTTAGACGCGCTAAAGGGAATCAGGAAACCAAACAATCTGGTGGTGGGGCATAGATGTCCTTAAAAAGGAAATCATATAAAAAAGCGGATTCCGGGAATGGTGCACGGGCCGGGAGGTTTAAAGAAAAATATAAGTGTTGATGGTTCTTTCCCGAGGCGAAATATTTCGCCGCATATATTTTAATAGTCTTACCAACCAGTAATTTTCCCGTGGCATTACTCTTTTCAACATGGGTAAGCTTATTTACCAAAGCGTCCTCATCGGCGTCAGCACAGGTATAATACGATGTTACTCCATTAGCTTTACTTGTTTTAACAATATCATACATTTTGCCGTTGGCAAGTATTTCGTCATCATCAACCAGCTTAAACCCTTTGCTATCCGATGAAAATAAAATGAACTTTTGGCCAGCAGTTTCCAAGTCATTATCAAGGTACCGCTCCGCGTTTATTTTACAGAGCTGAATTTCTGCCCAATAAAATAACGACGCGCCGAATGAGAAATACCCAATTAATGCGATTAAAAATATGGAAAACGTTGTTTTGATAAAATTGTGATTAATGGTACAAGCAGCATTGTAAATATAACATTATGATTTTAAAATCCGCCCTAATGCAGGGAGATATTATCAATTATTATTATAGCAAATACCCGCAAAAAAAACGCAACTCTATCTGTATCGGCTGGCTAAACCACTGGATAACATTAGTCTGTGATTTTTAAACCTTTTTAATAAAGCTAATTATTTAAAATATCTTGTTTTAATAATTAATATATATGTATATATTTAAACTGAAAATCCGTAAGGTCCTATTACCACCGTTTTAACACAAACTCCTGATTTATTACGCTAATTTTTTTTGCATTTTATTAACTGAATAATAACAAACCTTCACCCCCTCATGAAAACATTTTACTTAAAAGTATTTGGCAAAACTTTATTGGTTTTGCTTTTTGGTGTGTTTATCCAAAATGCTATTGCTGCAAAACGAGAAGTTTTATTGAAAAATTTTTTGCTGACTACTGATAATTCAAGTGTTGCTGATACCCCACGGCAGGTTTCAAAAGCGAAAAAGGTAGTTGTTGAACGTGATAGAGCTAATATAAAAGATAAGGACTTTGATAAAGATAAAAAGCATCCTGAAGATGGCGTGGATGATGATATAAGCGGCCGCCAGGACCAGGAAACGGCCCGGACAAAGGACCCGTCAATTAATGTAGTGCCGACTGAAAGGTTGATACAGGCCCGAAGGATTAAGGATAGATTGGTGACACAACGTGCTAACCTTATAAAATCTGCAAATAAACCAGGCGCTATTGCTCCAATTGCTTCTATAAGCGGAATTACATGGAGTGAACGTGGCCCAAGCAATGTAGGCGGCCGTACCAGGGCCCTGATGTTTGATTTAGGCGATGCCGCGAATGGCTATAAAAAAGTATTTGCTGGTGGCGTAGGCGGTGGTTTATGGGTTACAAATGATATTACTGCATCTCCCGTATCATGGACCAAAATAAATGACTTTTTTGAGAATATTGCCATCAGTTGCATTGCGCAAAATCCTGTTAACCCACAGGTGATTTATGCAGGCACCGGCGAAGGATATTATAATGGTGATGCCATACAGGGTTTGGGGGTTTGGAAAAGCACTGACGGCGGTGCAAGCTGGACCAGGCTGACAAGTACTTCGTTTTACACCAACATAAATGCAATTGCGGTTGATAAAAACGGCAGTGTGTACCTGGCGGCTCGTGATTTTGGAATAATGAAATCAGGCGACGGCGGTTCTTCCTGGAGTACCGCAATATCAACAACCGGTGCTGCAGACGTTCAGTTGGCTGCCAATGGTGATGTGTACGCCAGTGACGGGGTTTTCAGTGCAGGGCATATTTATATTTCTGATTTTGCGGTTAATGGCGCAGCCACAGGAAATTCAGGAACATGGACCAATATCACTCCTGGCACATCGGGTACCATTACGCCTTCAACTACCAGCTGGTGGCGTATTAAGCTTGCTTGCGCGCCCGGTGACGCTAATACCGTTTACGCTTTATTTGAAGGGACTAATAGTTACAGCCTTACTTCTTTTCAGCGATACAATAAAGCTACTAATACCTGGGCGGTTAAGACCGTTCCTACAGGCAGCACATTTAACAACGGCCAGGCATGGTATTCCATCGCGGCAGCTGTTGACCCCACCAACGCCAATGTGGTTTACGCCGGCAGTTTGGATGGTGGGCGATCAATTGATGGCGGCACTACCTGGGCGGTTCAAACACAATGGTATGTTGGTGAAGTAAGCGGCTTAAATGCTGACCAATATGTGCATGCCGACCATCATGCTTATGTATATGCACCAGGTTCGGCCGGCAGGTTTTTGATGGGAACCGATGGTGGTATTTTTTATACGTCAACCGCCACTGCCGCGCATCCTTCATTTGCCGACAGGAATAACGGCTATAACGTTACCCAATTTTATTCTGTTGCAGTGCATCCTACAAATACCAATTATTTCCTTGCAGGCGCGCAGGACAATGGCACGCAGCAATACACCACTGCGGGGATAAATGCCACCGCCGAGGCTACCGGCGGTGACGGCGGGAACGCTTTTATAGATCAGACGAATGGTAACATACAGCTAACCTCATATGTTTATAACAACTTTTGGGTGTCAACTGATAATGGGGTAAATTTCATCCAGCATTTTTTAGGAAATACGGGTGGTTTTATAAATCCGTCAGACTATGATTCCAATTCAAAAAATCTGTATTCGGGCGATGCATCAGGAAGTTACTTCCGGTGGAACAATATTACAGCAGGCACCAGTACTTCGGATGTAGCCGTTACTGCTTTTAGCGGTGCAAATGTAACATCGGTTACCGTTGCCCCAAAAACACTTAACAGGGTATATTTCGGGCTGGATAACGGCAAAGTGGCCGTAGTTGATAATGCAAATACCGGAACAAGTATTGCTGGCACTGTTTTGTCGCCAAGCGGATACGGCACAGGTTCAGTTTCGTGTGTTGCTGTTGACCCTTCTTCAGAAGATCATCTTTTGGTATCCTACTTCAATTATGGATACCCAAGTGTTTACGAAACAAAAAATGCCACTGCGGTTACACCAGTTTGGACATTGGTAGAGGGGAACCTGCCTGATATGCCCGTTCGATGGGCGATGTTTTATCCCGGAGACTCGACGAGGGCTATCATAGCTACCGAACTGGGGGTATGGACAACGGATAAACTTAACAGCAGCTCTACGGTTTGGTCGCCCACAAACTCCGGGCTGGCAAACGTTGAAGTTGACATGTTAAAATTCCGTGCCTCCGACCGCACGTTAGCTGCAGCAACCCATGGGCGTGGTTTATTTACCACCACGCTGCCTGTTATATCAAATGCCGCAACCGACGCCACGCTTTCAAACCTGGCGCTTAATCACGGCACCTTATCACCGGTATTTGCTTCTTCAACTTCCAGCTATACGGCAAGTGTGCCCAATGCAACAACATCAATTAGTATAACACCAACGGCTAATGCACCCGGCGCAACAATAAAAGTAAATAACACAGCCGTTGCCTCTGGTACCGCATCAGCAAACCTGACGCTGGCTGTTGGCCCAAACACAATTAATACGGTTGTAACGTCGGCCGATGGAACGGTTAACAAAACTTACGCGGTGATCGTAACCCGACTGTCAAACAATGCCCTTTTAACAAGCCTTAAGATAACCCCAAGTACCGCTCTAGCTACCGTAACCGGGCCCGGATATAAAAATTATACCACAACCGTTCCGAACAGCGAAACCAGCCTTACCGTTACTTCAGTGGTTCAGGATGCTACGGCAACCATTAAAGTAAACGGAACAACGGTAGCCTCGGGCATAGCATCACCAGCAGTTCCGCTTACAGTGGGAGCTAACGTAATTACTGTAGCGGTAACAGCACAGGATGGTACCACCGTTAAAAATTACATCATTACCGCCACAAGAAAATCGGCTTCGTCAATCGCTACGCTTGCCAACCTTACCACCAATGCAGGCGCGCTTAACCCGGCATTTGCAACATTAACCACCGCGTACACTTTGCGCGTACCCAATGCAACAGCATCTATTAAGCTAACGCCAACAGCTACCGCCAACGACGCGACTATAACGGTTAACGGAACGGTAGTTGCATCAGGAGTCGCATCACCAAGTATTCCGTTAAATGCAGGTGATAATATGATCAATACGGTGGTAACAGCGGCAGATGGCACTACCGTTAAAACATACACATTAACAGTAACACGATCAGCCGCGGGCTTATCAACCAATGCCCTTTTATCGAGCTTAAAGATAACCCCAAGTACTGCTCTTACTACGGTAACCGGGCCCGGATATAAAAACTATGCCACATCGGTTCCTAACAGTGAGACCAGCCTTACCGTTACTGCAGTTCTTCAGGATGCTACGGCAACCATTAAGGTTAACGGCACAACTGTAGCTTCAGGCGCTGCATCGCCATCCATTCCGCTGGCCGCAGGCGCCAATGTTATTACCGTTGTGGTAACGGCACAGGACGGAGCTACCGTTAAAAATTATATCATTACCGCTACAAGGGCTACATCATCCATTGCTACGCTTGCTAACCTTATAACCAATGCAGGTGCGCTCAACCCGGTATTTGCAACTTTAACAACGGCTTATACTTTGCGTGTACCCAATGCAACAACATCAATTAAACTAACCCCAACAGCTACTGCCGGTGATGCTGCTATAAAAGTTAACGGAACTACAACCGCGTCAGGAGTAGCATCAGCAAGTGTTCCGTTAAGTGTTGGTGATAATGTAATTAATACCGTTGTAACGGCCTCAGACGGAACCACTGTTAAAACATACACATTAACAGTAACACGGTCAGCAGCAGGCTTATCAACCAATGCCCTGCTATCGAGCTTAAAGATAAGCCCAAGTACCGCGCTTACAACCGTAACAGGGCCCGGATATAAAAACTATACCACCTCGGTTCCCAACAGCGAAACCAGCCTTACGGTTACTTCTGTTGTTCAGGATGCTACCGCAACCATTAAGGTTAACGGCACAACTGTGGCTTCAGGTGCAGCATCGCCATCCATTCCGCTGGCCGTGGGAACCAATGTTATTACAACAACAGTAACAGCACAGGATGGTGCTACGGTTAAAAATTATATCATTACCGCTACAAGGGCAGCAGGTCCGGTGGCGGGTTTGTCGCTTGCAGCGCAGGGTTCAGATAGTGTAAAGACAGCCACGGATGAAATTTTGGTACACCAGGCGATCTCCCCAAATGGCGATGGCCAAAATGATTTCCTTTTAATTGACGGATTAGCTGCGTACCCTAATAATAGCCTTTCTATAGCTACACAAAGCGGAGCGCTGGTTTATAACGCGAAAGGGTACAATAATTCATCTGTAGTGTTTGATGGACATTCCAGCT
Organism: Mucilaginibacter xinganensis; assembly: GCF_002257585.1. Taxonomy (NCBI): domain Bacteria; kingdom Pseudomonadati; phylum Bacteroidota; class Sphingobacteriia; order Sphingobacteriales; family Sphingobacteriaceae; genus Mucilaginibacter; species Mucilaginibacter xinganensis. Next base: position 822,644 of record NZ_CP022743.1, read on the forward strand.
TAAATGGCAGGCTGCAACCGCGGGGCACTTATTTTTACTTGCTGGAATATTATAACGGCACACAATACAAACGAAAATCAGGCTTTATAATCATCAAATACTGATAATGTATTAAGTATACCTGAACTTTAATTACCGCTGCACTAAAAGTTGATGCCAAACAGGACACCGGCTTTTAGTGTAGTTTTACACGAAAGCAAAAATGGATGAATGTAAGCATTGAAAATAATACAGACCAATAATATTCAACCCGTTAGTAAGGTAGTGTAACCCACAACATGAATTCTTAAAACGAGAAAGGCCCTTTACTAAGGGCCTTTCTCGTTTTAAAGTTTATCAAGTTTTATATTAGTTTTTGGTAGCTAAATCCCACCATAAACGAGTGCCGCCGTTGTCGGGGCCGTTAAGTAAACTTAATGCTTTAGTAACTTCATCTTTATTATCCCTGTATTCGTTTGCAGAGAATGGCAACCTTCGGATAAAGCCGGTAGTGCTGATGGTGCCCTGGCTGTTGTTAACCACAACAGGCATTAAAACAGGGTAGTTGGTTCTCCTGAACTCAGCCCATGCTTCTTCACCGTCAGGCCATAAGCCTAACCATTTCTGGGTAATTATACGTTCCAGTTTGTGCTGGTAAGTATCCGCTTCATCCCATTTAACAGTTATCTTACTTAAATAAGGGGAACCTGCAGGAACGTTGTTGGTAGCGCTGGATAAGTCAACATAAGGCGCTTCAGTGCTTTTAGCATCATTTAAATAGGTACTTGATGATACAGCACTTTGATCAAATGAGGTATTGATACCCTGCTCATAAAGGCTTTGCGCTGTACCGCCGGCATTCCAGCCACGTAAAGCAGCTTCAGCCTTCAGGAAATATATTTCTGATGCGGCCATAAAGCGGATAGGAGAAGTGTTGGTAAGATTAAAGTTGCTCGCATCGGCATACTGGCTGGTTGAGCTGATTGGCACACCATTACGGATACCACGGTACTCACCATTTTTGTTTACCAGGAAGTAAGCAGGAAGCCTTGGGTCATTGAAGCCTTTAAGGTAACATTCCATTGGCGCTCCAAGGTTGATATCTGTATATTCATAATCAACAGACCAAAGCGGGTTGGTAAACGTTACGCCATTTGCTGCCTTTACATAGGCGTTATCAGCATTGGTAGTGATTAATCCACCTGCATCGTTCATGGCAGCTTCTGCCTGAGTTTTTGCGGTGGTAGGATCAACCATTGAAATACGCATAGCTAAACGCAATTTTAATGAGTTGGCAAATTTTATCCACTTTGTATAATCGCCACCATAAATTAAATCGTATGCGGCCATTGGCGTAGCACCAGGGTGAGCAGCAACGTAAGTTTTTAAAGATGCGATAGCAATATCAAGTTCTTTAAAGAATTCGTTATAAACCGCCTGCTGGCTGTCATACGGAGTTGAAAGGCCACCTTTACCAAATTGAACATAAGGTATAGGACCGTAGATGTCAGTAAGACGGTGCATCCCTTCAACTTTTAAAATGTAAGCTACGGCTAAAAAGTCAGGAGCTGCTGTAGCTGCTTTTTTGTAAACTGATTGCCAGTTACTCATTATCGACGGATAGGCCAAATCAAACGCTGCAGTGTTCCAGCCGCTAACCAAACCATAATTGGTATTATTTACGCCGCCATTAAAAGGATCGCCAGACATCATGAAGCCTGAGTAAATATCCGCGTTAAGGTTCTGCTGTACCTGGAAGTTGTAGTTGGTTGAGTTAACAACACCTAACTGCATCGGGATCAAAAATGAACCGTAACCTTCACCATCAATTTTCAACAGTGAGTCGGTAGCATTGTACTTGTTCGTGTTGTATTTTTCGAAGTTTTTTGTACACGATGACTGGGTGAGTGTAAAGCCTAACCCAAGCAGGGCTAAAGCGACACCGAATTTTTTATTTAAATATTTTGTTTTCATTTCAATATCATTTATGAATCTAACAATTAAAACTGGGCGCTAACTTTAAAGCCTACGCTTCTGATGGTTGGAAGGTTGAACACGTCAAGTCCCTGTAAGCCGTTTGCTGTAGATAGGTTAGCATCCGGATCGAACGGTGCATTGTTCTTGATCATCCAAAGGTTTCTTGCAACTACAGAAATTCCAATGTTTTTAACTTTGTTATTTAACAGGCTTCCTGGTAAAGTGTAACCAAATACCAGCTCGCGTAAACGGATGTTAGTTGCACTGTAAGTATATAGGTCAGCAGTAGGGTTTCTGCCACCAATTGTCTGATAGTAAGTTTTAGCGTCAACTTTTTTACCGTTAACAACAACACCACCAGCATCTCTGGCTGCACCCGAAGCCGCTGAAACGCCATACTGATCAAGGATTGCCTGTGTACCGGAAACAACCTGTCCGCCGAATTTTCCGTCAATAAGGAAACTTAACCTGAAGCTTTTATAAGCAAATTCGTTTTGCAAACCTGCAGTAAAATTAGGGTTTACGTTACCGATTTTGGTATATTCTGATGATTTGATAGGGACGCCGTTTGCATCAACAATGTAATTACCGCTGGCATCTTTTTCAGCAGCCAACGCGTACATATCGCCATAAGCGCCACCTTTTTGTACCCTTAAGTTATACACATCGCCTGAAAGGTTTACATAATCAAGGCTGGTCAGTTTGCCTGTTGCAGGGTCATTGTATTCCAATACGTCAAGAACTTTGCTCCTGTTTAATGAGAAGTTAAAGCTTGGTTTCCAGGTAAAGTCCCCGAATTTAGCGTTGTATCCTAAAGTTAACTCTAAACCTTTGTTCTCTAAATCACCACCGTTAAAGTAGTAGGTGCTGAAACCGGTAGTAGGGCTAACTGTGATAGGGTATATTTGGTTTTTAGTAAATGATTTGTAAGCGTTAAAGATAAATGTCAGTTTGTCGTTAAAGAAACGCAGGTCAGTTCCTAACTCATAAGAGCGGGTTTTCTCAGGTTTCAGGGTTAACAACGCTTTAGCGCCAATAGAATTCACAGCACCGTTTGATACCGCGTAGCTTGGGTTGGTAGCATATTGAATTGCACCGGCACCGTTACCAACATTGGTAAGGTTACCACGGATCTTAGCAAAGCTGATGAAATCAGGAAGTTTAGCAGCCTGGCTTAATACCAGGTTTAAACCAACTGAAGGATAGAAAAAGTCTTGCTTGCTTGTAAACGCTAACGTTGAATCCCAGTCATTTCTGCCGGTTACATCTAAAAACAGGTAATCGTTATAGCCTAAGGTAGCTGTACCAAATGCAGATTGAATCTGTTGCCTGTCAGCGTACTGAGTTGGGTGTACCCTTGTGTAATCAATATTAGATATTGAGAAAACATTAGCAATATTCAACAGGTTACCACTGGTATTTGAACCCTGGGTTTGTGAGTTTTGAAAGCTGCCGCCAATATTTGCAGTAAGGCTAAATTTGCCGAACTTTTTATTCAAGTTGGCAATCAAATCCGCATAAGTTTGGTTGATGCTGCTTGGATTGTAAGTATAAGCGCCTTTAGGGCCTACAAGTACTGTGCTTGAGGTTGCAAATTCTTGTGCCTCAAAAATATCTTCAGTTCTGTCAACTTTTAACCGGCCGGCAATATTTAACCAGCTGGTGATATCATATTTTAAGCTAACGGTACCTAATATACGGTTCAGGCGATCCTGATTAGTGTTACGGTTGATGATCCAATATGGGTTTTGCGTAGCAATGTCGTTGATAGCATACGGCCAGTTTTGGCTGTATAATACGCGGGTAGGATCATAAACTGCATAGTTGTTTTTGTATTGGTTAAAGTCTACTCCACGTGGGAACAAGTATAAGGAAACAAGCGGGTTGTAATAGTAGCCCTGGTTTGGCCTGTTATTAACCGTTTGAGACACATAGTTAGCCGATACATCAAGCGTCAGTTTATCATTAAAAAACTTACTGGTGTTCCTTGCTGTAAAATTGTATTTGTCTAACTTATTGCTTGGGATAATACCAGTTGAATTGGTGCTTTCGAAAGAAAAATAGCTTTGATTTTTTTCCGTTCCGGTTTGTAGTGAAAGCGCGTTAATAAACGTTTTACCAGTGTTAAAAAATGCCTTAGGATCAGCAGAATTATTTGGAGTAACTTTTGCTCCCCAGCTTTGTGGAGAGAAAGTAACCGGCTGACCGCCTTCTTCTGTTGTTTCACCGTAGGTGTTTTGAAGTTTTGGAATTTCAAAAGGGCTTTCAAAAGTTGTGTTTGATGAGAAACTAATCAGGGGTTTACCTGCTTTGCCTTTTTTAGTAGTAATTAGGATAACACCGTTTGAACCTTGGCTACCATATAGTGCTGCCGAAGAAGAACCTGGTAATACGCTGATGCTTTCAACATCATCGGGATTAAGGTTTTCGATACCGTCACCACGGTCCATGCCACCAAATACGCCGCCAATCTGACCGCTTAAGTTACGTGGCATTGGGATACCGTCAATTACGTATAAAGCGTTGTTATCGCCATTGATTGATTTGTTACCACGTAAAACAACCTTAGTTGAACCGCCTACGCCAGATGAACTTTTGGTGATCTGTGCGCCTGCAATTTTACCAGAGAGGCTGTTTACAAGGCTGGCATCAGGAACGTCAGTAACCTGGTTTCCTTTGATGGTCTGCACGCCGTATGATAGGGTTTTTGACTCCCTTGAAATACCTAACGCAGTTACTACTACTTCTGATAATTGTTTGGAGTCAGATTGCATGGTTACTGTAATACTGGCATCACTCCCTACAGTAATTTCTTGTTTCACATAGCCTAAATAGGTAAACACCAATACGTCGCCAGGGTTTGCATTTAAAGTAAATGCGCCGTTAACGTCGGTTTGAGTGCCCGTTGTAGTACCTTTAATAGATACAGATACGCCTACAAGCGTTTCGCCGGTAGCGTCTTTTACAATCCCTTTTACAGGAGCCTGGGCATGCCTGGCAACTGGTGATAATCCTTTAGTTTTTAAAGGGCTTGCAAAACTATTGGCACAGCAGGTGGCTAGTAACGCCGCTGATAACCAACAGAATTTTAGTGGTAAATTAATCTTCATAAATCTTGATTTTAGGTATTTAAGTATGGGTTGAGAAATAATTGCTAAACTTATAAAAAAAGCCAAAGAAAAGCACACACTTTTTAAATAATTTTAAAAAGTACACTAAGATTATATTTCTATTGATTTTATCGGAAGTTTTATTAATGATAGATTAAATCGATAATTTATGTATTGCTTAATTGTTATTTAATAACTAAGCAATAAGTTGCCTTCCGGTAAAACAACTGTCTGTTTATGTAAATATCGCTAAATTCTGCTCGGGTTAAAAAAATATGACAGAAATAACTGCGTGGTTATTGCATGATGGTTAGAATGTAAAGGAATAAGGCAATTTACAGCCACCGGGCATTTAAAAGCGTAATAACCCGATAAAGAAAGCGTAAAGGCTTACCAAATAATCAGTAAGCCTTTTATAATTAATAATAGCCTGTAACTCTTAATCCCTGTCGCGGCTCAGTTTAGAAAAAACCAGTGGGTTTTCATGCAACTCAAGCGTTTCGCGGCGGTGTTTTACTATGTGTATGGCTGTAAACAGCGCTTCGCGGAATGAGATCTCTGATGCCAGGTTTTTTCCGGCAATGTCATAAGCGGTACCATGATCGGGCGAAGTGCGCACAAAATTCAAACCGGCAGTAAAATTCACACCGGATTCAAATGCAATTTGTTTAAACGGGATCAGTCCCTGGTCGTGGTACATGGCAAGCACGGCGTCAAATTGCAGGTAGGTGCCGTTAGCAAAAAAACCATCGGCTGAATAAGGGCCGAAAGCCATAATATTATTATTCCTGGCTTCTTCAATCGCCGGGATAATTACTTTTTGTTCTTCATCGCCAATAAGGCCGTTGTCGCTGGCGTGTGGATTCAGGCCTAAAACAGCGATTTTAGGTTTGCGGATCCAGAAATCGTTCCGCAGGCTGGCGTCCATCAACTTAAGTTTTGACAAGATCTTGCCGGTAGTAATGCTTTCTGAAACTTTAGAAATAGGAATATGACCCGTTACCACACCAACCCTTAAAGTATCGCTCACCAAAAACATTAACGATTCAGCGGCGCCGTCTTTATCCTGTAGATACTCGGTGTGTCCGGGAAAGTTAAACTGTTCGCTCTGGATACTGTCTTTATTAATAGGTGCGGTAACCAGCGCGTCAATTTGCCCGTTTATAAGATCGCTAGTTGCCCGCTCTAACGATAGGAAACCATACTTCCCAATATCGTTATTGGCAACGCCGGGTTCAATTTTTACGTCTTCTTCCCAGCAGTTGATCATATTGGGCTTTCTTTGATCTTTTTTGTATTCGTCCGGATTATTGATCACAAAAAAATTAAGGTCCTCTATTTGTGTAGTGCGGCGGTAAAACGATGCCACTTTGGTATGCCCGTAAACTATAGGTACGCAATAATCATAAATACGGCTATCGGCCAGGGTTTTTATAATTATTTCCAACCCAATGCCATTTACGTCGCCTATGCTGATCCCTATTTTGATTTTCTCGCTCATTTTTAAGTATGATTACACTGATTAGCTGATGATTCCACAGAATTCGGATCAACATAGTTCCTCAGTTTATTGGTTTAGCTTTCCGCTTTTTGTCTTAAACTTTCAGCTTTAACCATGCAAATAAAAAGATTAGTTTCTTATTAAAGAACAAATATGCCTTAATTTGCTCAAATATTTGATTAATAATGACATTGGTAAGAGCAAAAAAACATTTAGGTCAGCATTTTCTTACTGATAAAAATATCGCTGCTAAAATAGTTGACAGCCTTCGCCCCGGGAGCGTTTATAACCAAGTACTTGAGGTTGGCCCCGGCATGGGCATCCTTTCTGATTTTTTATTGGAAAAACCTAAACTGGAAGTTTCGCTAATTGATATCGACACAGAATCGTATGAATACCTGCAAAAAAAATATCCGGCGTTAGGCAAAAAGCTCATTAATGCCGACTTTTTGGAGATGGATTTTGGTGCATACTTTAACGGTCCGTTGGGCATTATCGGCAACTTTCCTTACAATATATCATCGCAAATATTATTTAAGGTACTCGATAACAGGCAGCAGGTAGTTGAGGTGGTTGGCATGTTTCAAAAAGAAGTAGCGGAACGCTGTAATTCCAAACCGGGCAGTAAGGAATATGGTATATTGAGCGTGTTTTTGCAGGCTTATTATAAAGTTGAATATTTATTTACGGTGAAAGCAGGGGTATTTAATCCGCCGCCCAAGGTGTTATCAGCAGTAATCAGGCTAACCCGTAATCAAACAGCACAGCTTGACTGCGATGAAAAGCTATTTTGGCAGGTGGTGAAAGCAGGTTTTAACCAGCGCCGTAAAACCTTACGAAATGCGCTGTCATCCTTAATTAACAAAGAAAAAATGACCGAAGAGCCCCTGCTCGACCTGCGGGCGGAGCGCTTGAGCGTGGATGATTTTGTGAAGCTTACCAACATGATAATTGCCAACAGGTAACAGCCGCTCATTGCTGACGGTTCATGGCATGCTGGTTGATCAATCTATTTAATTTAATCCCCTGCATTTGCGGCTATGAACCATCAACTATAATCAAGTGAATTAAAAAAAATCAATCTACTTTGATAATAACCGGCTCGCTTTGCTGGCTTTTTACTGATGCCGCCATTCGCTTTATAAAAAGATAATTGGTGGTGCCCCCGATAACTGCCCCAACTACCGGCACTAACCTTTCGGCAGTTCGGGTTCCTAGAATCATCAGCAATTTCTCAGCTACTCCTTCCATCATCGTTTTGGTTAGGGTAACCCCCGCCTCTACTTTAAGTGATGTTGCGATAAACGACATAAATTCTTCAAAGCCTACCTGGCAGCTGCCCCGGCTATGATACATTATGGCCATGGTAACCCTGAACTGCTGCGTTAATAAGTTAACAAAATCAAGCGGAATACCTACTGCCATAGTGAGTACACCGCCCGTACCCGAAATAACTCCAGAGCCGGCTGCAAGAAATGCACATTGTTCTATAAATTTATCCACCCCCATTTTATCCACCCCCTTTTTTATATGAAGTTGATCTATATGGTCAAAAATTTGCTTAAAGCCTTCCTGCGAAAGCCTGCCGGCCTGTATCTTCATACTGGCGCCAAATTTTTTTAATTTCATCTTTTATTTGCCAGGGATATGCCCCGGTCAGTTAACAACATACTATAAGCGTGCCAGTTTTAGAAAACGCACAAAATGTCATCTTTTGTTAATAAATAGCTGTAATAATGTTAATTAAACCCAGCATTTTATAATTTTACACCTTTATCAAAATTATCAGCCACTTGAAAAATAATATTCTTATTGTTGACGATATCCACCCCATTTTTATTGGAATGGCTGCTGCCAAGGGTTACCAATGCGATTACAGACCTGATATTAGGCCTGACGAAGCCCTGCATTTATTGGGAGAATACGCCGGTTTGGTGATCCGTTCAAAGTTTTTGTTGAACCGGCAATACCTTGACGCTGGTAAAAACCTTCGCTTTATTTGCCGGGCGGGTGCGGGTATGGACAATATTGATGAAGCCTATGCCGCTGAAAAGGGGATAACGTTAATTAATGCCCCCGAGGGCAATATGGATGCAGTTGGCGAACATGCAGTTGGCCTGCTGCTGGCGCTGATGAATAATTTTAACGTGGCCGATGAACAGGTTAGGACCGGGAGCTGGCTCCGGGAAGCAAACCGCGGCTACGAGCTTAAAGGCCGTACTGTTGGCATAATAGGCTACGGTTTTATGGGTAAAAGCTTTGCAAAAAAACTGTCGGGCTTTGAGGTAAGTGTTATTGCTTATGACAAGTACAAAACGGGATTTAGCGATAAATATGCCCGCGAGGTAAGTATGGAAGAGATTGTAAAACATAGTGATGTTTTAAGCCTGCATGTTCCGCTAACTTCAGAAACCGAACGCCTGGTTAGCGAAGAGTATTTATTTCATTTCAAAAAACCCATCTTCTTCATAAACACTTCGCGCGGTAAAACGGCACAGGTAAGGGCTGTGCTAAATGCCATAAAACAAGGTAAAATTTTAGGTGCAGGCCTTGACGTACTTGAGGTTGAAAAATTCCCGGCGCTGGTGGAGCAGGAATGGTTTGATGAGCTGAAGCAATCGGGCAAAGTAATATTAACCCCCCATGTAGCCGGGTGGACTTTTGAGTCGTACCGGAAAATAAGCGAGGTGATGGGGAACAAGCTGCCTGTTAGTTTATAGCCGAAAGCGTCAGGGAGCAGGAAATAAGATTGAATAGTTATGAACGATAGCCGCTATTGCAGCCGCCCTTCGGCTGTTAACTAATCACAATGTTATCTATCAGCCGGGTGTGGCCAACTTTAGCCGCCACAAGGGCTACAATGCCAGCAGAGGCTTCATTAGCCTGGTGCAGCGTATCGGCATCGGCAATCTCAAAATAATCGAGCTCAACGCCGGGTTCGGCGTTTATCATTTGTGCTGCTTCCTTTTTTAAAGCAGGGATATTTTTTTTATCAAAATTGTTACCAAGCCAGTTCAGTGTTTTTGAAAGGACCAGTCCATGCTGCCTGTCGGCAGCTGTTAAATGGATATTTCTTGAACTCATGGCCAGGCCGTCGGCTTCGCGCATTATAGGGCACATCACCAATTTAACGGGCATATGGAGAATGGTTACCATTTTGCTGATGATCAAAAACTGCTGGTAATCCTTTTGGCCGAAGTAAGCGGTATCCGGGGTTATGATATTGAAAAACTTATTTACTACCTGCGTTACCCCCTGGTAATGGCCCGGGCGGAATTCCCCTTCCAGCAAATGCTCTGTTTCGCCAATATTTAAATGCCATTGTTCATTACCATCATACATTTCATTTACCCCGGGGCTAAACAAAATGTCGCAGTTAACCTGCTCCAGTAATTGCGTATCGGCCTCAATGGTACGCGGATATTTCTCCAGGTCGTTAGGGTCGTTAAATTGGCTGGGGTTAACAAAGATACTGCATAGGGTTACATTATTTTGCTGCTGTGCGAGCTCAATTAATGAAAGGTGTCCACGGTGCAGAGCGCCCATAGTTGGCACAAAACCAATGGTTTGGTTTAAGGCTTTTATTTGTTGCAGATATTCCTGTAAAGATTTCCTGGTAGTAAATGTTTTCAACACAAATGAAATTACGGGTTTGCGGCAAAGTTGTGTAAATGATTAATATTTACCAAAAGTTACTTGCATAATTGGTTGCCAGTTCATATAATAATGCTTATATTTGCACACTCAATTTTTTTTGACTTCTTTATATAAATTTAATACTGATATAGTGATGGGTAAATCTAAGCTTTTGTTTATAACTCACGAAATGTCTCCTTTCCTTGAACTCTCAAAAATTTCTGAAATCACACGCCAGCTACCGCAGGCTATGCAGGAAAAAGGTTACGAGATCCGTATCCTGATGCCCCGTTTCGGAAATATTAATGAGCGCAGGAACCGGTTACATGAAGTGATCCGTTTATCTGGAATGAATATTATCATTAATGATAATGACAATCCGTTAATTATTAAAGTTGCTTCTATCCCTGCTGCACGAATGCAGGTTTATTTTTTAGATAACGAAGAGTATTTCCAGCGTAAGCATGTGTTTACCGATAAAGACGGTAAATTTTATGCAGACAATGACGAGCGCATGATCTTCTTTTGCAAAGGCGCGTTGGAAACCGTTAAAAAATTAGGATGGGCGCCTGACCTTATTCATTGCCACGGCTGGATGAGCGCTTTAGTGCCTGCTTACTTAAAGACAACTTACAAGGACGATCCTACTTTCAAAAACTCAAAAGTTGTTTATTCTATTTACCAAAACGATTTTACCGAGCAGTTGGATGCCGATTTTTCTCAAAAAGCCGTTATGGGCGATATGACCGAAAAACACATTGAGGTTTACAAACCCGGCAGTAATTCTGCATTGTATGCCGGAGCTATTCATTATAGTGATGCAATAGTTTTAGCAGGCGAAAATATTGACGAGGATGTGTTAAATAATGTTAAAAACAGCAATAAATCGGTTTTAGAATTCGAATCCACCGCAGATTTCGAAAATTATTACAATTTTTACGACGAAATTGCCACTGAAGAATTGGCACATGTTGTATAAGCTTTGAGATCATATATGAAATTTTTCCGTTTAGACTTATTGACCCTGTTAATAAGTCTTTTTATTTTGAATAGTTGTAAAAACCAGGATACCGTTGGCCTGGGTGTTGATTCATCAACCCAAATTAATGGTACACAGGTAGATACGTCAACCATAATAGTGAATACTGTAAAGGAAGATTCTATTATAACAACAGGAGCCACTAAAAATGCGCTGGCTTATTTTACCGATCCTGTTTTTGGGGTAACAGAATCAAACCTGGCTGCCAGCTTGAGCTTGCCTGGTGCAGCGGCATACACGCTGCCTTCAGGAACTATATCGATTGACTCGACCCGGTTGGTGATGCATTACATTGACGGCTTTTACGGTGATTCGGTTGCATCGTCATACAAATTAAATGTTTACCAGCTATCTGAGCTTTTTAACGAAAGCACTTCTTATTATAACACCAAACAATGGCAGGCAAATACTTCTAATTTACTTGGCTCGGTAACGTTTAAAGCACGCACGCACGATTCGATAAAAATTTCGAATATCATAACCGGCAAGCCTGATACGCTAATAAAAGTTCCGGCCCAGTTAAGGGTGCCTATAAGCAACAGCTTTATTATTTCGAACTTTTTCAACGCAAACAGCGCAACGCTTTCATCAAACAAGATCTTTCAAAATTCTGTTAAAGGATTATATCTAACTTTAGATAAAGCACAAACTACTGGCGCCGGTGGCAGTTTAATGTTTGCAGCGGGCGATACGCTTACCGTGTATTGCAAGATTGTAAAAAGCGGCGTTATTGATACCACCCAGATAAAACTTCCTATTACCAAACTGGCGGCTTCAGTAAAGCATACTTATTCAACTACCATTAATGCTGAACTTAACAATACAACAACATCAGGCAACGTTTTTTACTTACAGGGCCTTGGCGGCTTACGCACTAAAGTAAGCTTCCCTAACTTACTGGCTAATATCAGGAGCAACCTTCTTAAAAAAGATAGTGATATTATATTGAACCGTGCAGAACTGGTGGTAACCCCTAATCCGGGATCAAACATCCCTTATCGTCCAATACCTAAAATCACCCTTTACAGGCTTGATATTGCGCATCAGCGTATTGGTGTTGCTGATGTTAGTTCGAGCGACCCGCGTAACGTAGCCGCTAATGCTTTTGGTTATTATGCCAATAAGCAATACCGGTTTATTTTAACGGCCTACCTGCAGGATATTTTACTGAAGAAGACAATTGATTACGGCACTTATATAGCCCCTATTGACACCACTAATAAGTCGAGCGTTGATATTGTTGCTACCTCCCAGATTGCCGCGCGTACGGTAGCGGTAGGTTCAGATAAAACATCGCCTTATCGAATAAAACTAGATATCATCTACACAAAAATAGCTAAGTAGTTAATTCCAAATTATATTTAAAGGCCCGATGGATAAGTAAGCTTGTCTGCCGGGCCTTTCTCTTTTTTTGGCTTTATTGATTGAATCTTAGTAAGTTACCAAAACTTCTTAAATTATTTTAATATCGCCAATTACAGCCAAATCTTATCCTTTAATAACTAATGTTGTTATTTTTGCGGTGAAAACATTATTCATTTAACTATCTATTTATGTGTGGAATTGTAGGATACATTGGCTTTAGAGACGCTTACCCCATCGTTATTAAGGGCTTACACAGGTTGGAGTACAGGGGATATGACAGTGCTGGTGTTTCGTTATTTGACAAAGAATTAAAAGTATATAAAAAGGCAGGTAAGGTTAGTGACCTTGAAGCTTTTGTTAAAGATGTTGATTTGGGCGGCACCATTGGAATGGGCCATACACGTTGGGCAACACACGGTGTGCCAAGCGATAGGAACTCGCATCCGCATTCATCAGGTAACCGTAAACTCACTATTATTCACAATGGGATAATTGAAAACTATGGCGTTATCAAAGAAGCGCTTTTAAGCAAGGGCCATGTTTTTAAAAGCGATACTGATACAGAGGTTTTAATACACCTGGTTGAAGATATCCAGGATGTAACAGGCCTGGATCTGCGTGAAGCCGTTAGGGTTGCTTTAACAAAAGTAATTGGCGCATACGCCATTGTGATAATGAGCGCCGACGAACCAGACCTGCTGATAGCGGCCCGCAAAGGTAGCCCCATGGTAATTGGCGTTGGCAAAGGTGAATATTTCATAGCTTCGGACGCTACGCCGATTGTTGAGTACACAAAAAATGTGATCTATCTTAATGATAACGAAATTGCCTACCTCAGCCGCGAAGACCTGCTGATAAAAAACATTGACAATATTGTACAAACGCCTTATATCCAGGAGCTTGATTTAAAGCTTGACGCGCTGGAAAAAGGCGGGTTTGATCACTTTATGTTAAAGGAGATCTACGAGCAACCCCGTTCCATCCGCGATTGTATGCGCGGCAGGATCTATCCAGAAAAGGGATTGGTTCAGCTAGGGGGTATTAAAGAATTTGCCGGTAAGCTCAAGAATATAGACCGGATCGTTATCATAGCCTGCGGTACATCGTGGCATGCGGGCCTGGTTGGCGAATACCTGATTGAGGAATATGCGCGTGTGCCCGTTGAAGTTGAATACGCTTCGGAGTTCAGGTACAGAAATCCTATCATAACAGAAAAAGACCTGGTAATCGCCATTTCCCAATCAGGGGAAACAGCCGATACCATGGCTGCAATTGAACTGGCGAAAGAAAAGGGCGCTACTATTTTCGGCATCTGTAATGTTGTAGGCGCATCTATTCCGCGCACTACCCATGCGGGTGTTTATACCCATGCCGGTCCCGAAATTGGGGTAGCATCCACCAAGGCATTTACCGCGCAGGTAACGGTTTTAACGTTAATGGCCTTTTACATTGCACAGCAACGGGGCACCATAACTGAAAGCAAACTGATTGAACAATTAACCGAACTTAACGAAATTCCGGAACTGGTAGAGCAGGCCTTAAAACTTAACGACCATATCAAAGAAATAGCATGGCGGTTTAAAGACTCAACCAATTGCCTGTTTTTAGGGCGGGGGAGTTCATTTCCGGTTGCACTGGAAGGAGCACTTAAACTAAAGGAAATATCATATATCCATGCGGAAGGATATCCGGCTGCTGAGATGAAGCACGGGCCAATTGCCCTGATAGATGATGAAATGCCGGTGGTATTTATTGCAACCAAAGATTCATCGTACGGAAAAGTTGTCAGCAATATACAGGAAGTTAAAGCGAGGAAAGGCCATGTTATAGCTATTGTTACCGAAGGGGATACCGAGGTAAAAAGTATGGCTGATTATGTGATTGAGATTCCGCAAACCGGCGAAGCGTTTGTGCCACTGCTGGCAACCATACCATTGCAATTGCTTGCTTACCATATAGCTGTAATGCGCGGCTGTAACGTAGATCAGCCCCGTAATTTGGCTAAATCAGTTACGGTGGAGTAGATGTTTGCAGCAGGTAGTAAACATTGGATATACAGAAGTAAGTATATGGGATTGGATAAAATTGATAGCACTTCAGATAATTTTCGGAAATGCTATCAATTTTAGGTATTCAGGCTATTGGCCGACTTAATAAAAGACCGTCAGGCGCGTTCGGCATACGCTAATTTCTTAGGTCTTTGCTTCTTTTGTTTACCTAACCACATTAAAAAGCCGGTTATGGGCAGTGAGGCGGCTATCAGTCCGGATAAAAAATAGATGATTTTTGAGCCAATGCCGATGATATTGACCCGGCCTGTGTGTAACGTATAATTGCTTGCCGCCACGTTGTCATACGCAGTATTGTTTTTATACAGGTCAGCTTTAATGACCGCTCCGTTGTACGGATTAAAATAAATCGCATTTTGCCTGCGGGCGATGGTGTAAGGATAGCGCATCAATACCCGGATGGCATCGGTTTTGGCAGCGGCGGGGGTAATGTTCACTTCAATAGCCCCGGGATAGTTAAATGCCATGTACAGGTACGCTTTATCTATGTTAAATCGTTTCTGAAGGCCGGGATCAACCTTTGGCTTCTTCTCTTTTTTTACGGGTGCATGGCCGGTTAAAAAGGCAGCCGTATTTTTTACCGAATCGTATATAAAGAACATTCCCGTTAACGAAATGATCATTAATATAAGCAGCGCGTAAAAGCCAAGTACACTGTGCAGGTCCCAGTTAAGCCTTTTCCAGTTTTGGGTTTTAAAATTGATGGTGGTTGCCTGTTTAAAAAATCGCCTTTGCCTGGGCCACCAAAGGATTAAACCACTTATACACATGATAAAAAATATAAGTACGTTGACTTTAATAATAGTCCCGCCTAATTCTCCCAGCATGAGGTGGGTATGAATGGTGAGTACTACCGAAAAGAAATCAGTTTTAAGATTTTGTTCGCCGATGATGCCGGCGGTGTACGGATCAATACTTACCGCAAACTCCTTTTTACTGTAAAAGATAATGGCGGCATCGGTATTTTCTTTAAAGCGGATACTGGTTACCTTAAATTTTGGATAATGCGCTTTAAGGGTGTCTGTCAGTTGCTTAAATGGCAACCGGGTAGCGCCCGCTTGTTTTACATGATAAAATTCGTGCTGGAAAAGGTCCCGGCCCTCCTCTTCGAATGCATACATAGCGCCGGTTATGGCCACCACAACTACAACCAACCCGCTGGCCAGGCCTAAAATGAGGTGTAGTTGCCTGATGATCTTTTTAAATGTTAACTTTTGCATAGCCATAAAGTGCGGTGGCGTTTTTATTGTTGTTGATTAAAATTTAATGCTCATGCTCAGTGTTCCCCGCGTTGGGTTTTGTGGTGCCAGGCGGAACGACCAGTATTTTTCATTAGTAAGGTTATCCAGCTTGAAACCTAAGCGGTATTTAGGCTGATCATAAAATATAGTAGCATCAACGGTGGTGTATGACGGAATGACGAATTTAAATGCCTGCGTATTGCTTTGGTACGATTGGCTGCCATAGTTGCCGCCTACGCCAATACCTAAGCCATGCAGTTGGCCTTCAGTAATACGGTAACTCATCCACAGGTTAGCTAAACGTGCCGGACCTGAGCTGGCGGGGCGTAAACCCTGTAGCCCGCTACCCGGAGCCGCAAGGGTGATTTTACTATCGTTATAAGCAAAACCGGCAACAATGTTAAATCCCCCGAACGGATTGGCAATTAGCTCAGCTTCCAGCCCCTTGCTTAGCTGGGTACCCGCCTGGGTTGAGAAGCCGGGGTGCGCCGGGTCGTCCATGGTGGTGTTGGTTACCGAGATATCGTAGTAGCTGACTGTGGAACTGATTTTATGGTCCCAGGCATCTGCTTTTATGCCCCCTTCCCATTGGTTCGCATATTGCGGTTTAAATGGTGTGTTGTCAAAACTGGTTGAACTTACGTTGTTAAAACCGTTCATATAGTTACCAAAAAACGACACCTGATCTTTAACCAGCTGGTAAACCAGGCCCAGTTTAGGAGACCAGGCCGTTTGGCTAAATTTACCGGAAACTTTGCCATCAGCAGGGGTGTATGCCCCCTGGTTGTCAAACTTGTCTATCCTGATGCTGGCCATGGCGTTTAAACGTTCAGTAATGTTAAATACATCCGACACATAGGCTGCGTACGAGCTTTGGTTATTTTGAACGTAGCCGCCTGCTTTTGGCGCTGCGGCCGCAACCAGCGCCTGTACTTTATCGTAGGTGAAATTATTATAAGCTGCGCCGGGATCAAGGTAACTGATAGCGGGCATTGTTACGGTGGTATTGGTATTGTTGCTTTTTTGGTTGTAATATTCAACCCCGGCAATAATACGGTTACGAAACTGGCCGATCTTGAAATCGCCGATAAAGTTTTCCTGTAAGTTGGTGATGTAATAGGGATAATCTTCTTTGGTGGCTTGTTGTTTTATTTTCTTTACACTATCAACCAGATTGAGTTGTGTAACAATGCCGTTGGTGGTTGAGTACGTTTTATTGAACATGGTTTGCGATTTCCAGTGGTTGGAGATCTTGTAGTTTACCAACGCATAAATATCAATTTGCCTGCTTAGGTAATCAACACTGTTGTTACCGAATGAGCGCTTATAGTCGATGCCGAGGTCTTTTACATTGTGGATACTTCCTTTGGTATCGGGTGCAAGCCGGTAGGCCGATGTGGCATTTGAGTTACCTATTTCGGCATTGATATCAACTGACAAGCGGTCATTTATAATGTAAGTGAGGCTTGGGGCCACAAAAAAGCCGCGGTTAAAACCTGCATCCTGGAAACTGCGCTCGTTGTGCAGGGCGGTATTGATGCGGAACAGTACAGTTTTATCCTGGTTTAAAGGTAGGTTAACATCAGCGGTAAGCCTGTTAAGATCAAAACTTCCGGTTTGGTAGGCAATCTCTGTGCGGGGTGTTGCAAAGGGCTGTTTGGTAACCCGGTTAAACAGCCCGCCAAACGAAGCCAGGCTGCTGTTGAACAGCGTTCCGGTGGGCCCCTTGATGGCTTCTATCTTTTCGATATCTGCCGGATCGATGCTGTTGAAATTATAACCCGCCACGCTATTTCGTATAAAATTGCCGGTAACAAAGCCCCGCGACAAAAGGGTGGTTCGCCCGTTATTGTAAACGAGAGGAACACCTGTACCGGGGATGTTTTTAAAGCCATCCACATAGCTGGTTACCACTTGTTCCTTCATTAGTTCGCTGGTTACAACGCTGTAAACCTGCGGGTTTTCGAGGTTTTTGATGGGCAGTCGGGCAACGTCTTCAGTCTCTTTCTTAAGAAACTTATTATGCCGGGCGCTTTTAACATATACCTCCTGGAGTTGTTTGCCGCCTTCGGATAAAACAAAATTCTCCGTTATGGTTTCCCCGGCCACCACTGTCACCTGTTTGCTTTGGGTTTGCAGGCCCACAAAGCTTACCACAAGTGTGTAGTTGCCCGGTTTTATGTTCCTAATTGAATAATGGCCGTTCTGTGCTGCTGCGGTGCCCTGGTTGGTTTCGTTAAGGGTGATGTTTACATATTCGGCGGGTTTGCCGTCGGAGGTTCTTACCGAGCCTTTTATTGTGCCGGTTATAGCCTGTGCCTTTATGCTTAAAGTGAAAAATAACAAGCTTGGCAAGATTAATAGCATTATTTTTTTTAGGAATGAAAGTGCGAACTTTGGCGCATTCGGAGTGGAAGTGTAAGAGCTGGTAGATACAAATGTCATGGTTTTTTCAAATAATAATTGACAAAAGGGTCAGTTGTTGATTTCAGCATGGGTTTTGTGACCACACTATGTTTTTTGGCAAAGATATCTTTATTTAGAATAAGTCCAAATAAATATAAAGAATAACGCCTTTGCAATTCATACCGAGGTTTTAATAGCATCAATATGAAATTTAAAGGGTATGTGTGGCAAGCTATTGATTATCAATTAATAATGTGACTGGCGTCATTTAATGGTGCTCCATTTAATTGCATTTTTGTAAAACAATCAATTGAATTAAATGAGGACCAATTAATAGTAACCACGGAACCCATGAAAAAG
This sequence comes from Mucilaginibacter xinganensis, assembly GCF_002257585.1. NCBI lineage: Bacteria > Pseudomonadati > Bacteroidota > Sphingobacteriia > Sphingobacteriales > Sphingobacteriaceae > Mucilaginibacter > Mucilaginibacter xinganensis. The sequence goes on from NZ_CP022743.1 coordinate 841,327, forward strand.
ACCATGATCGCTTTAACAGCAGTTGTACTAAGTTGTAGCGCTGCGGCACAAAATAGCATGCCCGATTCTGCAATGCATAAAATGTCACATGCATCCAAACATGGGATGGCTGATTGTGTGATGATGAAAAAAGGGAAAATGATAACCATGATGAATGGCAAAACCATGCCGATGACCGGTACTAGAACAATGGCTAACGGAACGATGGTAATGGCCGACGGAACCTGCAAAATAAAGGGTGGTAAGAGAATGATGTTAAAGGAAGACCAGTGCGTTATGTCGGATGGGAAGATAATGAAGGTGCCATTGAAAACGGGAATGATGAAAAAGCATATGATGATGGATACCCTGAAAAAAGACACCATGAAAATGTAATGTTTAAATGATTTTAGCAGGAGCCGGTAAATTGTACTGCCGGGTTTACCCGCGAAGGCTGTTTAGTCATAAAAATTACATGGTATTTTTATGACTAAACAGCGGTACTAAAATTTAAATAAATCTGTAACTTTGATCTGTGAAACGTTCAGCACTAATTACAATAACAGCCATTTACCTTTTATCCTGTTTAGGATTGGGGGTTAACCGGTTTTATTGCTGTGGTAAACTTGCATCAATAACGCTGATTTACGGCGTTGACGAAAACGCAGGAAGCGATGCAGCTAAAAAAGATAATTGCTGCAAAAACGAAAAGCAAAGTTTTAAAATAAAGGATAATCATGTTAGTGCCAATTCCTTTGTGTTTATTCCGTTGTTGCCGGTAACCTTGCCATCGCTAACCGGCTGGAAACCAATCGCTTCAATTAAAGATCAAATTATAAGTATAGGATATCAAAGCAATGCCCCACCGGGGAGTTGTGATACCCCCATTTATACCCGCAATTGCACTTACAGGATCTGACCTGTCTCTTCTTTTTTTAGTTTTTACTGCCGTACAAAGCTAAAGTATAATTAAATCAATCATCTTAATTAATAACCCGCGCATGGGCATTTGCCGCCTGTTCGTATTTGTCCATTCTTTAAATTTTTAATCATGAAAAAAGTAACATTGATTGCTGTGGCTATCTTTTTCTCTGCTGCAAGCGTTTTTGCAGCGCCCCTAAACAGGACGGGATCTGACACCACTAAAACCAAAAAAGTAAAACCTGCAAAAGTGCAGTACACCTGCACCATGCATCCTGAGGTATTGAGCGATAAACCCGGCAAATGCCCAAAATGCGGGATGACCCTGGTTAAAAAGGAAGTTGCCAAAAAGAAAACTACCTAAATGCTTTTGTAAGTTAATTTATCCCCGCGGCTAAAGCTTCGGGGATATTATACCATAAAGATGATTAATAAACTTATTTCGCTATCGCTAAAGAACAGGTACCTGGTGCTGCTCTCTGCGATTGTCTTATTCGCCTGGGGCGCTTATTCAGTTAAGGAAAACCCAATTGATGCGATACCAGACCTTTCCGAAAACCAGGTAATTGTATTTACGGAGTGGCAGGGCCGCAGCCCGCAAATTATGGAAGACCAGGTTACCTATCCGCTGGTAAGTAATTTACAGGGTATTCCTAAAGTAAAAGCTATCCGTGCCACTTCTATGTTCGGAATGAGCTTTGTTTACATTGTATTTGATGATAAAGCCGATGTTTACTGGGCCCGCAGCAGGGTTTTGGAGCGGCTGAACTACGCCCAGCGTTTATTACCTCAGGGAATTACACCCACCCTGGGTCCGGACGGAACGGGTGTGGGCCATATTTTATGGTATACGCTGGATGCCAAAGGGATTGACCTCGGCGAGCAACGGGCATTGCAGGATTGGTATGTAAAACTGGGCCTGCAAACAGTTCCGGGGGTAAGCGAAGTGGCGTCCTTCGGCGGCTTTGAAAAGCAGTACCAGGTCACCATTGATCCGCAAAAACTAAATTATTATAACATCCCCCTATCACAGGTGCTTAAAGCAGTAAAAAGCAATAACAATGATGTGGGCGGTCGCAAGTTCGAGATGAATGGCACCGGTTACATTGTTCGCGGGCTGGGCTACATCAAAAGCCTTCAGGATGTAGAAAATATTTCTATAGGCACCATCAATACCGTTGCAGTAAAGGTGAAGGATATTGCGACAGTACAAATGGGCGGCGATTTGCGCCTTGGGATATTTGATCAAAATGGCGAAGGGGAAGCTGTTGGCGGCATAGTAGTAATGCGTTATGGTGAAAATGCCGATAAAGTGATCCATTCCGTAAAAGATAAGATGAAAGATATTGAAAAAGGCTTTCCGCCGGGTGTTAAGTTTAAGATTGCCTATGACCGGAGCGAATTGATTGAAAACGCCATTGGTTCGGTAAAACATACTTTGATAGAAGAGATGATCACCGTGTCGGTAATTGTTATCCTGTTCCTGTTTAGCTGGCGCAGTGCCCTGAGCATTATTATCCAGATCCCCATTACCATTGCAGCCAGTTTTATCCTGCTCAATGCCTTTGGCATAACCTCCAATATTATGTCATTAACCGGGATTGCTTTAGCCATTGGGGTTATTGTAGATAACGGGATAGTAATGGTAGAAAACTCGCACCGCAACCTGGCAATTGCACAAGAAAAAGAAAAATTATGACCACAGCAGAAAGAATAAAAATCATAGAAGCCTCCTGTAAACAGGTGGGGCGTGGTGTGTTTTTCTCCACGCTCATTATCGTAGCCTCATTCCTGCCGGTATTTTTATTGGAGGGGCAGGAGGGTAAATTATTCGGCCCGCTGGCATGGACCAAATCATTTATTTTGGCCATTGATGCCATCCTGGCGGTAACACTTGCACCTGTACTCATCTCATTTTTTCTGAAGGGAAAATTAAGAACCGACGATCATAATCCGCTTAACCGGGTTCTGCAAACAGTTTATCATCCCATATTAAACTGGTGCATGACCTGGCGTAAAACCACAATCGGGATTAACATTATCGCTTTACTCATTAGCGTACCCTTACTGATTACGCTGGGTACTGAGTTTATGCCGCCACTGGATGAAGGAACGATACTATTTATGCCGGTTACGCTGCCTGATGTTTCAAATGCAGAAGCAAAGCAAATTTTGCAGGTACAGGACAGGATAATTAAAAGCATTCCTGAGGTTAAAAATGTGCTGGGTAAAGCCGGAAGGGCAAATACAGCCACCGACAATTCGCCTATTAACATGGTAGAGACGATTATACTTTTAAAACCAAAGGATGAATGGCGAAAGGGAATAAAGAAGGAGGATATTATTAACGAACTCAACGCCAAACTACAGATTCCTGGTGTGGTAAACGGTTGGACACAGCCTATTATCAATCGCATCAATATGCTTTCAACCGGCATCCGTACGGATGTGGGCTTAAAAGTTTACGGGCAAAACCTGGATACGATTTACGCCCTGTCAGGTAAAATGAAACAGGCGTTGCAGGGTATTAACGGCGTAAAAGATCTGTATGTTGACCCGATAACCGGGGGTAAATATTTAGACATCCGCGTGAATAAAGATGCCATTGGCCGTTACGGATTGAGTGTAGATGATGTTAACGAAGTTGTTGAAAGCGCATTAGGCGGTATGAGCCTTACGCCAACCATTGAAGGTCGCAGGAGGTTTAGCGTAAACCTTCGCCTGGCGCAGGATTACCGCAATAACCTGGACGCAATAAAACGCACGCTGGTGCAAACAACAGGTTACGGGCCCATCCCTTTATCATCGGTAGCGGATATCATTATCAGCGACGGGCCTGCTATGATCCAGTCAGAAAATGCTTTGCTGCGCGGAACGGTGCTTTTTAATGTGCGCGACAGGGATCTGGGAAGTACGGTGAACGAAGCGCAGGCCAAACTCAACGATATGGTAAAAACCTTACCCAAGGGCTATTTTATTGAATGGAGCGGCCAGTATGAAAACCTGATTCGTGCGGAACGTACTTTGAAACTGGTATTACCAGTAGTACTGGTAATTATTTTCGCCTGTCTTTATTTTGCTTTTCACTCCGTTCGCGAAGCGTTTTTTAGCCTCATCAGTATCCCATTCGCATTGATTGGCGGCGCTTATATGGTGTATTTTTTTGGTGTGCATTTATCGGTTGCGGTAGCGGTAGGCTTTATTGCGCTGTTCGGCATAGCAGTGGAAACCGGTATCGTAATGGTGATTTATCTGAATGATGCTATGCAGCAACTGGTGGCTCTGAAAGGAAATTCAAAAGAAACCATTACCCGCGCCGACCTTCACGAGTATGTGATGAACGGCGCAGTAAAACGGCTAAGACCTAAGCTAATGACGGTTTGTGTGGCGCTGTTTGGACTGGTACCCATATTGTGGTCTACCGGTACCGGCAGTGACGTGATGTTGCCGATTGTATTGCCGATGATTGGCGGGGTTTTAACCTCTTCTACGCACATCCTGCTGGTTACCCCGCTTATTTTTTTAATGGTGAAGGAATATGAGCTGAAAAAGTATGGCAAACTGGAAGTGTTGAACGTAAAAGAATAATGAAATGAAAACGAAATATCAAATAATATACTGTTTACTCACCTGTTTTGCAGTAACTGTGGTTAGGGCACAGGCGCCGAGGTTGCGGTTGGACAGCGTACTTGCGCGGATTGCAGTTACCCCAACGCTGCAGGCTTATGATCTTAAGATCAGCGCGCAGGATGCTTACGCCACCGGGGCCAGGAGCCTTGATGCGCCAAAGGTTAGTGCAGGGCAGTACCAAACGCCGTACCTGCTCAGTCCGAACGGAGGGTCATTTATGATCCAGGCGGAGCAGATGTTCACCAACTCATCCAAATTAAGAGCGAAGGAGGACTATTTGAAAGGCATTTCAAAAGTGACGGCGGAAGATAAAAACTATTTGAGAAACCAGCTGGTTGCCCAGGCGAAACAATATTACTATGCGCGTGTGGTGCTGGAGAAGAAGCAGGTATTACTTCAAAATATCCAAAGCTTGTTGGAATATATGCTTAAAGACGCCAACATCCGGTTAACCTACGGGAAAGAAAAGCTGAGCAACATATACAAAGCTAAAGCTGAGTTATACCAGTTGGACAACAATCGCGAACAACTTACCAACGAGATAAGCCAGGGAAACATTATGCTGAACACCCTGATGAACAGGGATAAGCTTACCGCTTTTAACGTAGATACTGCCGTTGTTTTGAAAGATTACGAAATAAGCCTTACGGATACTGCGGCCCTTGCCGCACAACGCAGCGATATAAAGGGCATTAGCCGCAATATTGAATTACAGCAATTAAATGCCAAAATGGAATACAGTAAACGCAAGCCGGATTTTGGCATCCAGGCAGCGCACATGATCAGCTACGGGGGATATGCTAATCAATATATTTTAATGGGCTCGGTAACAATTCCTATAGTGCCCTGGGCGTCCAGGGAATATAAAGCCAACTTAAAAGGGATCCGTTATGAAGTACAGGCATTGCAGCAAAAGAAACTTGATTTGCTTAACCAGGCGCAGGGGCAACTTATCGGCTTAAGAACAGATTTGAGCAGCAAAAAAAAGCAACTGAAGAACTATGAGCAAAACATAATTCCTGCTTTGCAAAATACCTACAAAACAGCCTTGCAGAGTTATGAGCAAAATACCGGCGATCTTCCGTCTGTATTAGCTGGTATTAAAGACTTGCAGGCGGCCCGGATGGAAGCTTTAGACCGACTACGGGAAATATTACAATTACAGGTAGCTTATGAAAGGGAATATGAAAAATATTAAGCTCATCATTATCGGATTGTTTGCGGCGGCTTTTAGTTTTGGTTCCTGCTCAAATCCTAAACCGGCACCGGCAGCAGCGCAGGTTAACAGCGGTGTTAAATACACCTGCCCGATGCATTCACAAATAATGGAAGATCACCCGGGTAGCTGCCCTATCTGCGGAATGACCCTGGTAAAAAAATCAGGGCAGGCAAGTGAGGGGGCTGGCATTAGTTTAAATACCGTGTTGCAGCCGGTAAACAGTACCGTAATCTCTTCGGTTAATGCAATTGCGCCGCAGCAAAAAGAAGTGTCTGCCGCGATTTCAGCAGAGGGATACCTTGATTTTGATACCCGTACATTTAATAATATAGCATCCCGGTTTTCCGGGCGGATTGAAAAGCTTTACATTAAATCTGCTTTCCAGGAGATTCACAAGGGGCAACGGATTTTTGATATCTATAGTCCTGATATGGTTAACGCGCAACAGGACCTCATCTATCTATCTAAAAACTCACCCGGAGAAGCTGGCCTGATAACTGCCGCGCGTCAAAAACTTTTATTATTGGGCATGACGGGGTCACAGGTAAGCCAGGTTGTAAAAAGCGGTAAGGCATTTTATAGTTTACCTGTTTACAGCCCGTATAGCGGGCATGTGCATGATGTTGCGCACAGCCAAATGTCAGGCTCCCCGACGGTAAAGCCTGAAGAAAGCTTTAACAGCAATTTGCCCCTGGCAATTAAAGAGGGGATGTATGTGCAAAAAGGGCAAACCATTTTTAATGTTGTGGATCCGCATCATTTATGGGCTGTCCTAAAAATTTCGCACACAGCGGTCTCTGGCTTAAGGTTAAATCAGCCTGTAAAGATCACCTCAGCTGATCTGCCCGGTGAGGCAATTGAAGGGAAAGTGAATTTTATAGAGCCATTTTTAAAAGATGGCGATAAAAGTACCAGCGTGAGGGTTTATATAACTAATATGGATCACTTGCTGAAAGTAAACAGCCTGGTTGTAGCCACTATAAAAACAGCGGCGGTTAATGGACTGTGGCTGCCAGGTGCCGCAGTACAAGACTTAGGGCAAAGTAAAATAGTATGGATTAAAGAAGGAAGTTTTTACAGAGCCCGCGAGGTAATTACCGGTGTGACAGAAGGTAATGAAGTTCAGATTAAACGCGGACTGTCGGTAACGGACAGTGTGGCAGAAAATGCCCAATATTTAACAGACAGCGAAAGTTTTATTAAAACGCAGCGCAATGAGAAATAAGCAAAGGAGTACTCTAAAAAAGATTATAGTAGCAGGCAAAATTGTAGGGTTCGTTTTGCTGTTGACCGCTCTGTTTGCCGCTTGTAAACAAAAGCCACAAAAAGTAGTGAAGGAACAAAGTAAGGCTTATTACACCTGTTCTATGCATCCGCAGGTACATGAAGATCATGATGGTAATTGTCCCATTTGCGGTATGAAACTCATTCGGGTAGAGCTAACCGGGGCCAATGCCGGCACTGTTGATGATAAAATAAAACTTACCGCATCGCAAATACAATTGGCAGGCATCCAAACAGACACCATAAGGGAAGAAAACGTTGGCACCGAAAAAATATTAACAGGCACCGTTGCAGCCGATGAAAACAAAGCAGGGGAGCTAAGCGCCAGGATAGGTGGGCGAATTCAGCAATTATTTATCAGGACCATCGGCGAAAAGATAGCGGCGGGCCAACCTGTTTATTCCATTTATAGCGAAGAAATACAGGAAGCAGAAAAGGAATATCTTTTAGCCAGGCAACAGCAAAAGGTTTTGAATAATCCCGATGTGGATTACGCTCAACTAATTAACGCCGCCGAAAGTAAGTTACAGCTATGGGGAATTACCAAAGCGCAGATAAAGCGTTTAGCGTCTTCAGGAAAGGTATCATCAACCATCGTCATTCAAAGCAGGGCGGGTGGTACGGTAAGTGAAATTGCGGTACACGAAGGCGATTACGTAACTGAAGGTATGACCATTTTGAAAATACAGGCACTGGGCAGCTTATGGGTTGAAGCACAGCTTTATGCTGCCGAATCGGGAGCTGTTAAAGCCGGCGATCCTGTAAGTGTATCGTTCCCCGACCTCGGCGGACAAGTGATTAAAGGGAATGTTGAATTTGTAAACCCCGAACTGTCAGATGCATCTAAAATTGACCTTGTGCGCATCAGTATTCCGAATCAGCAAGGAATCATCAGGCCCGGGATGCTCGCCAATATCGCCCTTGCCAGCGGTTTAAAACATGCGTTGGCGGTGCCTGCGTCTGCTATTTTAACAGATGGGAAAGGCAGCAAAGTTTGGCTAAGAAACCATGATGGGAGCTTTTCTGCAAGAATGGTACAAATTGGCCCGGGCAATCAAAGCTACAATTCGATAATTTCAGGGTTGATTGCAGGAGATGTGGTGGTAACCAATGGTGCCTATTTATTGAATAGTGAAGCCATATTTAAGAACGGGAATGATCAAATGGGCGGAATGACAATGTAAGCAGTTTTTAATAATCCTGGTTCCCGGCCTTTAGTTTTCTTAAAAAAAGGATAACAAAAAAGTCAAGCCCTTCGTATAACAACTGTTCACCGTAAACAAATTATTTAATGGTGGGCAACAGGGTTTTATAAAGGTTACTTTTTAAGTTATTTAAAAAAACTATGAGGGGGAATAATATTTTTGGGGTTCAGGACGACGGGAAAACTGCTGGTTTGTGCAGTTACTTTTTTGTTTTAGGTTGGTCGGTGTCATACTTTGGATATCACCAGGCCGAGAAGACGAGCTTAAGCAGTTTTCATTTACGGCAAACACTGCTCTTATACCTTACTTACATTGCAACAAGATATGGCGTGTTGGTGATTTTAAGTAAGCTGGGTACATTAAATGGGGTGTTTTCATTATTTAATCTGGTGCTCTTCACAAACCTTTTGTTTGCTGGTTTCTGGATTTATGGTTTAATTGGCGCAAGCAACGGCGAAGAGAAGCCAATTCCTTTTTTAGGTAAACCGGCACAGCTGCTATTTCAGGCAATTTAATATCCGTTAAAAACATATTATGAAGTCTTCAGATTTATTTCTGAAGGCTTTTTATTTTTAAAAAATTCTGCCCTACCTTTATTTAAAAACTAACTACCTATTTATGGAAACAATTACTGTGCAGGTTGTTATTGATGCAGCTACTGAGAAAGTTTGGGATTTTTGGACAAAACCTGAACACATTACCCAATGGACACACGCATCTGACGACTGGCATGCACCCTATGCAGAAAATGATGTACGTACGGGTGGCAAGTTCAAAACAACAATGGCAGCAAAAGACGGCAGCTTCAGTTTCGATTTTGAAGGCACTTACATCGAAGTGAAAACATATAACCTGCTTGAATACATACTAGAGGACAGCAGAAAAGTTAAAATAGATTTTATAAAAGAGGGTGACAAAACCAAAGTTATTGAAACCTTTGATCCGGAAGGTACTAACCCGGTTGAGATGCAAAAAGGCGGCTGGCAGGCTATTTTAGATAATTTTAAGAAATACACCGAGACCAATTAAGGTGCCATTAAAAGCCGGTATATGAATCCTGACATTACAGCTACAATTTAGTGTGGTTTGCCATTAAATTGTAAACTGCTTGCATGTATCTTTGCTACAATGCAACGCTCAGGTTGCTTAAATTTGCTAACTATTTAAAAACATTACCATGATTGAAACCAAAGCTTATGCGGCTCAAAGCGAAACTACACCTTTAGCCCCCTGGACGTTTGAGCGCCGGGAAGTAGGCCCGCATGATGTACAATTTGATATTTTATTCTGCGGTGTTTGCCATTCTGATCTGCACCAGATAAAGAACGATTGGTTCCCCGGGATATTTCCAATGGTGCCGGGACACGAGATTGTTGGTCGCGTGGTTAAGGTAGGAGACCACGTAAAGAAATTTAAAGTTGGTGACCTGGCCGGAACTGGTTGCCTTGTTGATTCGTGCCGTGTTTGTGAAAACTGCAAGCAGGACCTGGAGCAATATTGTTTAAACGGCAACTCGCAAACTTACAATGGCCTTGAGCAGGATGGTAAAACGCCAACCTACGGTGGTTACTCAAATACCATTGTAGTTCACGAGGATTTTGTGCTGCATGTATCAGATAAATTGAACCTGGCTGCAGTTGCCCCATTGTTATGCGCAGGCATCACCACTTATTCTCCTTTAAGGCACTGGAAAGTTGGTAAAGGACACAAACTGGCCGTGCTGGGCTTAGGTGGTCTTGGCCACATGGCCGTTAAGTTTGGCGTTGCTTTCGGCGCTGATGTTACCGTATTAAGTACTTCTCCTAAAAAGGAAGCCGATGCTAAAAAACTAGGCGCACACCATTTTGTTGTTACTACAGATCCTGAACAGGTGAAAGCAGCAAAAGGAACTTTTGATTTTATACTGGATACTGTTTCAGCTGAACACGATTTTAATATGTACCTGTCATTACTGCGTACCAATGGCGTACATATTTGCGTAGGTGTTCCGCCAAAACCAGCCGAGATTGCTGCATTTAGCTTGCTTGGCGGCCGTAAAAGCTTAGCCGGGTCGGGAATTGGCGGGCTTGCCGAAACCCAGGAAATGCTGGACTACTGTGCCGAAAATAACATCGTTTCGGATATTGAGATGATTGATATTAAAGACATCCAGACTGCTTATGATCGCATGGTAAAAGGCGATGTAAGGTACCGGTTTGTAATTGATATGGCTACTTTATAAAAGTACTGTTCTGAATTTTTTTAGTAAAGGGCATCCGCTGTTGTGGGTGCCTTTTTTATTAGCTTTATTTCCAAATTCACATTACAATTTGCAGGATTCACATTGCCGGAAAATATTAAAAATGAACAGCAGACATTTGATCATCAATAAACAAATATGAAAAAGATCAGCCTGCTTTTATTACTTCTCATCGCGTTAGCAAAGCCTGTTAAATCGCAGTTTAATTATGCAATGTATTCGCAAAGTTACCCCACGGGTACTACCGATAAGCCCGCCAACCTCGGCATAATTACGGCAGTTTATGAAACTAACAATTCTTTTTGGATAATGAATTCAAACGAGACGCTGTTTGCCTCATTATCGCATTCGCCGGCTTTTCAAAAGGAGAGACCATTAAACTTTACGGCAATTTCCACGTTCGATACGGCAAAAGCTCAATTTCTGTTACACGGTGTTAATAAAACCAACGCCCGGGCGTACGAGTTCAGGGTAACAGATGGCAATGGCAAAGTAATGGAGCCATGGAGCGCTATTGCAAAATTTACGGACGATATGTTAACATCGGTTTCCGGAATGCCGCAAATGGCTTACCTGGGTGGTTACAGGGGTGATTTTGGGAATAAAGTGATAGTGGATGTAAGGAAAAAGGGGAGTGATAAAATAGTGGCTACCTCTGTTGTGGCGTGGCCGGCAATAAAACCGGTAATAGGCGAAATTTATACTGCTAATGAATTCGATTTGTTTTTTAAAAGGCTGAGCAGGCCATGGTCATACCGGGCAACGGATGAAGAGATAAAACGGTGGAAAAAACACTACACTGCCGATCAGCTCGACCCCCAAACGTTGAGGCCTAAAAAGTTAATCCTTGAACCAACTGATAATAACCTGATATTTTATTTGCTGGCTGATATTTACGACAGAAAACAAGTAGAATATCAACTTGAAAAAAATGGCGAAGTATTTAGCGGCTGGAAAGAAAATGATTTTGACAACCAGTTTGTATGGCTCAAAAACCTTACGCCGGGGCAGTATTTATTAAAAATACGATATAACGTACAGCGCCAAAATATAACAAGCTATCCTTTTGAAGTTAAAACACCCTGGTATCAATCAACGCTGTTTAAGGTGGTCGCCGGCATTTTAATATGCGCTTTTTTGGGTGCCATTATTTTGATCATTGTTAACATCAGGCAAAAACAACGGGCGGAGCGGGAGCTGGTTAAAAAAACAAAGCTGCAACTGGAACTAAAAAGTATTTATGCACAGCTTAACCCGCATTTTATTTTTAATGCGCTAAGTTCAATACAGGGCCTCATTAATAAACAGGATATTAAAGGAGCTAACAACTACCTGTCTGACTTTGCCAAACTGATGCGCGAATCATTGAATAACAGCAACAAGGATCAAACCTCGCTGGATAAAGAGATAATAGCTTTACAAACTTACTTAAAGCTGGAGCAATTGCGATTTGGGTTTAACTATCAAGTAAACGTTGATGCCGGGATAAATGCATTTGAAACAGAAATTCCATCGTTATTATTGCAGCCGCTGATTGAAAATGCTGTTAAGCACGGTGTATCTCCCTTGCAGGAAAAAGGTTTGGTGTCCATCAGTTTTGCCAGGCAGGCCAATGATATGATAGTAAGTGTAGCAGACAATGGCAGCGGTTTTTTTGCCAATACCAATAGCAATGGCTTTGGATTGAAGCTTACACAGGACCGGATAAAATTATTAAACGAGTATAGCAGGGGGCAGGCCATATCATTTGAAGTGAAAGGCAATTCGCCATCGGGTACTATTATCGAACTAAAGTTTAAAAACTGGTTTTTATGAGCATTAGTGCAGTTTTAATTGACGACGAAAAACACAACCTGGACAATCTACAGGAACTGCTGTATGCCTATTGCCCGCAAATAACAGTTTGTGCTGCGGCGCTGGGTGCCGATGAAGGGGTCAGTATTATCCTTAAACACCAGCCAGAGCTTGTTTTTTTAGACATCCAAATGCCCAATAAAACAGGCTTTGACTTATTACGTGGACTAAGCAACTATGATTTTGAGGTAATATTTGTTACCGCTTTTGACAATTACGCCATACAAGCCATGCGGTTTGCCGCGGTTGATTACCTGTTAAAGCCCATTGATATTAATGAGCTGCAGGCAGCAGTTGACAGGGCAGTTAAAAAGTGCCGGCTTAAAGTTCAGAACCAGCAGCTTGAAAACCTAATCCATTTATTAAAAAGTCAGCAGAATAAAGAAGATCAGCGGATTGCGCTTACTACGCTTAAAGAAACAAGGTTTGTAAAAACAAGCGGGATAATACGGTGCGAATCGTCAAATAACTACAGTACTTTCTTTTTGCAGGATGGAGAAGAACTTTTGGTGAGCAAACCCATTTATGAGTACGAAGAGATACTGAAAGATTATGGTTTTATCCGCTGCCACCAGTCGCACCTGGTCAACAAAAAGTTTGTCAAAAGCTGGAAAAAAGAATACGGCGATCATCTACTGTTGTTTAACGGAACGGAAGTGCCGGTATCACGAAGTAAAAAAGACGAGGTAAAGCGAGCGCTCGACACCGGCTAATTCCTCCTGTTAATTCTTAACCGATTACTCCCGCGGCGTAACCAATATATTACGCAGCCTTAGCAACCTATTGCCCAAACTTTTCATCTTACAAAAAATAAAAACAATGAAAAAACTATTATTAATATGCGGTATTTGCTTAGTGACCCTTTTCGCTGATGCACAGGAGAGTAAAGAAGCAGCAGATTTTAATGCCTATTATATTAAAACAGATAGCAGTATGCATGCCGCCTATGCTTTAAAAGATTATCCTAAATCTATTTCGCTGGCTAACGAGTGGTTTGACAGGTATGATAAGCTGTCGCCCGCTTTTAAACAAAACAACCCAGGCTATTTGCCGGGCATGTACTATAACCTGGCTTGTTACACTTCAATGAATGGTGAAAAAAATAAAGCCATCACCTGTTTTGAAAAGGCTTATAAGACAGGGTTTTCGAATTATACGCTGGCAAAAACAGATGGCGATTTGAACAGCCTGCGCGATGATGAGCAGTTTAAGGCAGTATTAAATCAGCTAAGAGAAAAAGGAGACTATAACTATGTGCTAAAAAAAGCCGGTCCTTATAACAAGGAAAAAGCTGATCTGCCCGTATTCACTTATCAAGCTGCCAGCGCTCCTGAGCTGGTTAACTTTAAAACCAAATTTAACCTTGACTCAGTAAGTGGTAACGGTGATGAGATCAGCAAAATTAAAAACCTGCTTTATTGGGTACATGATGCGGTAAGGCATGATGGCAATTCAAATAACCCGCCATCAAAAAATGCGATTGACCTGATAGCTGTTTGTAAAAAGGATGACCGTGGCTTAAACTGCCGCATGATGGCAACCATTTTAAAAGATGCTTACCAGGCCGAAGGTTTTAAAGCAAGGCTGGTGACCTGTATGCCCAAAGATACAGCAGATTTTGACTGCCATGTAATTAACGTTGTATGGTCAAAAAACGTGAATAAATGGATTTGGATGGACCCTACTTTTGGCGCATATATGAGAGACGACAAGGGAAACTATTTGAGCATTGAAGAAGTGAGGGAGCGATTGATCAATGATAGTCCGCTGGTTTTGAATGACGACGCCAACTGGAACCATAAGAACAAAGAAACACAGGAAACCTACCTTAATTATATATCGAAAAACTTATACTGGATAAGATGTGCCGCTAAAAGTGAATGGGACCTGGAAACCCAAAAGAAGGGCAAACAGGCTATTCAGTATGTTAATTTATATCCCGGTAAATTTACCACCATAAACAGCACTAATAAATTCGGGGCGAACAAGACCGAGTATGCGACTAATAACCCGGAATATTTTTGGCAGAAACCGGATGTTGAATAAAATCATGATAATTGATAAAGGCAACCTGGTTGATTTTCGGGTTGCCTTTGTAATATCGGGGGGGATTTTATAGCTCGAAACTTAATCTTCGTTGGTAACCTGAGTCCCATAGCGTATTGCCGCTTCAAGTATTTCAGTGCTGATATCTTTTAGGGTTTTGAACCTGATGCAATACCCGGTCACGCTAGCCTTTCCCAGTTTTTTTCCAAACGTTTGGGCTAAATAAGTTTTATCTTTGATACCCAGGATATAGACAGAGATCCCGGTTTTGTTGGCGCTTAAACCAATTTGAAAAAAATCCCGGGTCTTTCCATCAGCATATTTTATGGTGTAAGATCCATAGCCTATGGTAGGGTTACTAACAGTTTTATTTTCGCTGTTTTTTCCATTGTCGAACCATAATTTACAACCTGGTAAAATTTGGAGCATGAGCTGGTGCAGCTGTTGCATATCGCTAAGTTTTGGTTCAGGCTGGCTGGTAATATACTCGTTGATCTGCTCTTGTACGTTCATACGAAAAATCAAATGATGGTTACTTACTTTGCCTTCTGTCAATTAATACCGGCAAGATATCAATTTTTAGTTTTGGGCGCGTCCATTTGTTTCATCCGGTAGGCGGTCACCAATTGTCTGTAGTTCCAGTTTTTATCCTTCTTCTCCAGCAGAAACTGATGAAAGTTTTCCATTTCGCTGTCAGGCATTCCGATAACTTTTAAAAGCTTCACGCTGCTGTCCCACGAGGCTACTGATATTTTTGTAGCTTCGAGCGTAGTTTGGGCAATTACCAGGTTACGCAAAGGGTTATAATAGCCGGTATCTTTTTTTGCTTTATTAATATCTGATAAAAGATTGGCGTAAGTAAGTTTTCCTGTACTTGCTGAGGCATTTTTTACCAAGAGCGCGCGCAGTGTAGTGCGGTCGGCAAATATCTTAATACCGATGCTGTCCAAACCAAAGCAATCCGCATGGTCAGCAACATCATTTTCCATATTCCTTGCTGAATCGGGGTCGATCTCTTTCTTTAGTAATTTTGTACAATCAACAGATGACTGTGCAGATGCATTGAGGCAAAAGCAAGTTGCAAAAATCACAATAACAATTAAAGGAGAACGAAGTGTTTGCATAGATTGCTCATTATGAGTTAAATATACAATTATAATTCCTTCCGCATCACATAATCATTCATCCAATACGGGCCAATGGCAATATCTTCTTCATAAGCCACTTCAAAGCCCATTTTTTCGTAAAAGCTCTTTGCTTTGTTGTGCCGGTTCACATTCAGATCGAGAATATGTTTACCGGCTTCAATGGTTTTATGAGCTACCGCATTTATCAGCACCTTGCCGTAGCCTTTTCCCTGCGTTTCGGGCAGGCAGTAAAGCTTGTGCAGCTTATAAATTTCAGGATTTTCTTCCCTGGGCGAGTATGCCGCAAATGCAACAGGTTTTTCATCTTCCAACAGTAACAAATAGATTTGCGAGCTATTGTCTATTTGCAATTTGATCTTTGCAACGGAATAGATCTCACCCAGCATAAAGCTGATCTGCTCTTTTTCTAATATAGGCGAATAAGAGGGCCACCAGGTTTTTTCTGCAATATCTATAATGGTTTCAACATCGTTTAATGTTGCTTTCCGGATAGTGTACATATTTCACAATAATAGCGACATAATGCTTCGCCTCTCTACGGTATTAATGATTTTCTTCTTCGTCAACTTTTATATGGGTTGCTGCAGTTTGCCCAACCCCGAAATATTCCTGCAGCTCATTTAAGGTGGATGAACTGGTTGCAATATCTTTAATGATCACGCCTTTCTCCATTAATAAGATGCGGTCGCACACATCGGTAATATGATTAAGATCATGACTGGAAATCAGCGTTGTTACACCTTTGTTTTTGTTGAGGTCCTTCACAATGCTTTTTAGCCTGAACTGTGTGCTGGGGTCAATATTGGCAAAAGGCTCATCCAGCATCAGCAATTGGGGGCTTTGCAACAGGCACGACGCGACACCAACTTTACACTGGTTGCCTTTTGAAAGATCGCGGATGTATTTCCCTTTTTTCAGGATCTCGCCGTTAAAAAAATCGGTAAGGCCTGCCATAAAGTCGTCAACATGCGCCCGGCTTTGCTGGTGCAGGCCGCCAATAAAATAAAAATATTCTTCGGGGGTAAGATAGTCTATCAAAAAGCCCTCATCAAGGTACGATGCGGTAAAGTTTTTCCAGTCCTCGTTTCCGGCAACTGGTTCCCCCTTCATCAAAACCTGCCCGGTTTCGGGACGGATAAGATCAAGCATCATGCGGAACAAGGTAGTTTTCCCTGCGCCGTTATTGCCTACCAGGCCAACGCTTTCGCCCGTTGCTATTGCAACGCCTGGGATATTTACAACGGTTACGCCGTTATATATTTTCTTAAGGTTTTTAATTTCAATCATATTATTTATTTCTGAACCCTTCAGCAATGGTGTATCGTTTGGTGTAAAAATCGGTTTCCAGTTTCTTTATCCAAAAGCTGCGTGTAAATATAAATACCAGGCTAATTACGGCTAATAAGGCCAGTCCGGCATTTTCGTGGTGCAGCAGCGCAAACGGGCCGTAAAAAACATATGGGGCAATCAACAGCGGAAACGACAGGATCCATTGGTTACCGCTTACGCCTTCCCAGTTAAAGGCTGCACCTTTCGATAGGTCGATCCGCTTATAATTGCGGTTGGCAAAAAACAGCACCAGGGTTGTGTTTACGCCGATATTCCATAAATACATAATCACCTCAATAACCAGGATCTTCCAGCCAAAATAAGCGTAAGGCGTAGTTAACAGTAAAAAAAATGTGGATATAATAGTGAACATTAAATATTTGGCCCTAACAAAATCAGCAAACTTAACCTTGCTAACCAGCAACCCATCAAAGTGCGACGCCTGCCAGCTGTACATAAACTGACCGTAGTTGATAACGAAGATGCCCGTCATAAACATGCTTACAAATACGCTGAGGCTTTCGCTGTTCATTTTAGGGTTAGTGTAAAATATTAACCCGTAAAACATAATAAAAAGCCCCATAATAAAGGCCGATCGGGAGCGCTTATTGCGGAATATCAATTTAAATTCATTAGCGGCCAGGTCGCCAACACTGCCGAAACGGCTGAGCAGCGGGTACTCTGTACTGCTTTTGTATTTTGCAGCTTTGCGCGAGCCCAGTTCTTCCAGGTACAGGTTCTCCTTTAAATACAGAAAGTTAAGGTAATACATTACCGTGCCAAGTAAAACAGGAGCAACAGCCAGCGCGGGATGTGTAATTACGTTGCCAAAGAATAAAAATGAAAACTTACGGATCGAGATCAGGTGCCATAAAAAATCAGATAACCCAATGAGTATAATTACTGCTGCGGCGGCTAAAAAGATCCACCCGTTTAAATTGGCTTTACGTTTCAGGTATAAAGCCAGGTAATTGTTAAATATGGTGAGTCCGGCCAGCGATATAAAAAAGGCCAGCGCAACCACCGCACCCGAATCTGTTGCTATGATCTTTACAATAAAGGGTGCAAAAAGCACAAACGGCCAAAGATTAAATACCGAAAGCAGCGAGGTAAATGCCAGGTAACGCACCAGCGAATTCCGTTTTACAGGTAGCTGTAGATAAGGCTGAACGCGCAGGGTAGGCAGTTCCTGAAATTGTAAGCGTGCAAAAAGATCAAACAAAAAATAAAAAAGCAGGATGCCGCAAAATGACATCACCAGGTCATCATGAGGGAATGCTTTTTCCAGGAATTTATCCAGGAAAAAGCCCATCACCAGTACGTTAATAAACAGGTATAAAATTAATAGGCCCATTACTACCCGTATCGCAATGCTTTTGCCGGTATTTTTTGATCGCCAGAAAGCTTTTAGCTCGTGCCTGAAGAAAGTTGATATCATTTACGCTTTATAAAATAATTGCAGAGGTAATAATAGTTAAAAATTGCGTTTTAACCTATTACTTACACGTTATTACTTCTCGTTAAGTACGGGAGGTTCAATACTTATACCGCTCGCCCCAAAGTTTTTTTAACTTCTCTTTTGATTCATTTTCGCGGGCATTGTTACCGGGATTATAAAGTTTAGTGCCTTTAATGGCGTCCGGCAAAAAGTCGAGCTCGGTAAAGTTGCCTTCGTAGCTGTGGGCGTATTTATAGTCTTTACCGTAGCCTATATTTTTCATCAGTTTGGTTGGTGCATTGCGCAGGTGCAGCGGAACAGGCAGATCGCCGGTTTGTTTAACCATGGCTATTGCGGCACCTATGGCTGTGGTAGCCGAATTACTTTTTGCCGATGTTGCCAGGTAGATGGCCGTTTGCGACAGGATCAATTGCGATTCGGGCATGCCTATTTTATTTACCGCCTCAAAACAGCTTTGTGCCAGCAGCAGCGCATTGGGATTGGCATTGCCTATATCTTCTGATGCCAGGATCAGCATGCGCCGGGCAATAAACAACGGGTCCTCGCCGCCTACTATCATCCTTGCCAGCCAATAAACTGCACCATTAGGATCGCTGCCGCGCATAGATTTAATGAAGGCCGAAATAATGTCGTAATGCTGTTCGCCTGTTTTATCGTACAGCGCCATATTTTGCTGCACATGCTCCAGTATATTCTTATTAGTTAAGGTGATCTTTTTGCTGTCGAAAGCATTTACCAGCAGTTCAAAAATATTGAGCAGCTTGCGGGCGTCACCACCGGAAAGACGGAGCAGTGCTTCGTTCTCTTTAACAATGATGACTTTCTTTTCCAGCACCACGTCCTCCCGCATCGCTTTGTCAAGCAGGCTCATCAAATCATACTCGTCTAAAGGCTGCAGGATATAAACCTGGCAGCGCGACAGCAAAGCCGAGATCACCTCGAATGAAGGGTTTTCTGTGGTTGCGCCAATAAGGGTTACTATGCCCCGCTCAACCGCACCCAGCAGGGAATCTTGCTGCGATTTGGAGAACCGGTGGATCTCATCAATAAACAACACCGGCAGCACCAAGCCTTCAGCTTTTAACAACGATGCTTTTTCAATTACTTCGCGCACATCCTTAACGCCCGAGTTAATGGCGCTCAAGGCAAAAAAAGGCCGGTCGAGGGTTTGTGAAATGATATACGCCAGGGTTGTTTTCCCTACACCTGGGGGGCCCCAGAAGATCATCGATGGCAAAGCGCCTGATGCAATAGCCTTTCGTAACACGGCACCATGGCCGACCAAATGTTTTTGCCCCACATAATCATCCAGGTTTTTTGGGCGCATACGCTCGGCTAATGGGGGCAAATTGTTCATGTAGTAAAATTCAGAAAAGTAAATGCTAAATCCTAAGAAAATTAGTAATTTTAAAACAACAATATGCCCGATAAGTTTACCAAAGAAAATTATCAGTCCATTTGCGATGGCCTTGCCGCTGCCGATCCTGACCTGGCAGCAATTATCCGCGCCCATAGCTATCCGCCGTTTTGGTGGAGACCCAACACATTTGAAACTTTGGTACACATTATTTTGGAACAGCAGGTTTCGCTGGCATCGGCTTTATCAGCCTTAAAGAAACTGAAAGAACGTTTACAGGAACTTACACCTGCCCGGCTTTTGTTGCTCACCGGCGAAGAAATGAGGGCCTGTTATGTAAGCCGCCAAAAGAGCGGGTATATTAAATATCTTGCCGAAGCTTTATTGAGCGGGCAGCTCAGGCTAGCCGAAATGGAAGAACTGCCGGATGAACAGGTACGTGCAAAATTAGTGGCCCTTAAAGGTATCGGCAACTGGACTGCTGACGTTTACCTGATGTTTGTTTTGCAGCATCCGGACATTTTCCCTATTGGCGACCTTGCAGCAGTAAACGCCCTCAAAAAAATTAAAAATTTGCCGGCAACTGTCACCAGGGAGCAAATAATGGCAATAACGATGCAATGGCAGCCCTACCGAACCATTGCCGCCATGCTGCTGTGGCACTACTACTTATCGGCACCAAAAAACAAAATCCAATAGTTAAACAGGTATGACAGAGAAAGAAAAAATGATAGCCGGCTTGCCATATAACGCCAACAACCCTGAACTGGTGGCGCTGCGCCGCGATGTGAGGGTTAAACTGGCAGCGTACAACAGCGCCGGATACGTAACAGAAACCATTTCGGCTATGTTGGCCGGCATTTTAGGCGAAACAGGTAAAGGAAGCTGGATAGAGCCCCCATTTTATTGCGACTATGGCTTTAACATTAAAACCGGTAAAGACTTTTACATGAACTTTGATTGTGTGATACTCGATGTTGCTCCGGTAACCATAGGAGATAATGTTATGTGCGGGCCAAAAGTGCAGTTACTGGCCGCCACCCATAGCCTTGACCCGGAAGAACGTAATTTTTCGGGAACGGAACTGGGCAAACCCATTACCATTGGCAACAGGGTCTGGATTGGTGCAGGTGTAATTGTTTGCCCGGGTGTTACCATAGGCGACGAAGCTGTAATTGGTGCGGGCAGCGTAGTGACG
Organism: Mucilaginibacter xinganensis; assembly: GCF_002257585.1. Lineage (NCBI taxonomy): Bacteria > Pseudomonadati > Bacteroidota > Sphingobacteriia > Sphingobacteriales > Sphingobacteriaceae > Mucilaginibacter > Mucilaginibacter xinganensis. The sequence continues at coordinate 862,195 of NZ_CP022743.1, forward strand.
CGAGATGTTCCGCCGCGGGTTTTTGCTGCCGGCAACCCTTGTAAGGTTATAAAAGCAATTTAACCGGTGTTTAAAATAAATGCGCGCCGGGATGCAACGTGAGGGCACGAAATAGAGTCTGATAGATAAACCAGTATAAAATATCATGAAAACATACTTGACCTTATTTATTGTAGCCTGTCAAAGTGTAGTAGCGTTGGCGCAAGATAACGACGGCAAAGCGCCTTATTCAACCAAATCATTAGCTAACGATGCCATCAGCAGCGTTATGGTTAGCACCTCGGCAGGCGGTATAAATGTTAGCGGCCGGCCCGGCGAAGCGCCAAGGGTAGAGGTTTATATCAGGGGTAATAATGGCAGGGAGCTCTCAAAAGAGGAAATTCAAAAACGCCTTGCGAGAGACTACGACATGAACATTGCGGTGAACGGGCACGAACTGAGCGCTACCGTAAAAACCAAACACAACTTTTCGAACTGGACACAGTCCCTGAGTATTTCATTTAAAATATTTGTTCCGCAACAGGTTGCTACCAATTTAAAAACCAGCGGCGGTGGCATTGTGCTGGATAATTTAAAAGGGAATGAAACTTTTTCAACCAGCGGCGGTGGTTTGGTAATTGATAAATTGAGCGGCGTGATCCGGGGCAGAACATCGGGCGGCGGGATTGAAGTTTCTAATTCAAGCGAAGATATTGACCTGAGCACCAGCGGTGGCGGCATAGTAGCAAAAAACTGTACCGGTAAAATGAAGCTGATTACCAGCGGCGGCGGCATTGAACTGGCTAATTTAAAGGGCAATATTGTTGCGCACACCAGCGGCGGCGGGGTTGAAGGCAGAAACGTTGAAGGCGAGTTGGTAACCGGTACATCCGGCGGCGGCATTGATCTTAAAGGCATGAGCTGCAGCCTGGATGCCAGTACCAGTGCAGGCAACCTGGATGTGGAAATGAAACAGGCCGGTAAATACGTTAAGCTTACGGCCAGCTCAGGCGATGTTAACCTGAGCCTGCCATTAAAACAAGGGCTGGATCTTTCTTTACGGGGCGAAAGCGTAAGTCAGCGGCCATCAAAAATAAGCGGCTTCACAGGCGAATGGGGTAAAAACCGCATTAACGGCAGTGTAAACGGTGGCGGCATCCCTGTTGAGGCAAGCGCAGGCAGCGGTAATTTAAATGTGAGGTTTAATTAGCAGCCGGCATTAACAACCAGGAAACAAAATTTGAAGAGGCACCGGATTTATTTCGGTGCCTTTTGCGTTACTTTTGGATTAAAAGCATTCGATTTGAGAGTACCGCAAGCGTTCCGGTGTTCCATTTTTGCACACGGAACACCCGGAACAAAGTGAAACATGCTGATTATCAATTATTTACTTATTTTAAATAAATGATAAATATTTAACTTTCTGATAATCAGCATTTTTCATATTTTTATTTACAAAATCGCTTGCAATGTCGCTAAATATTCCGCCATTTAACAACACAGCGTCAAAGCCTAAACTCGAATTACGATGATTTGATAACATCTGCCAGACGCTTTAGCCGGCGGAATTCAGGACGCCAAATCATTTAAACCCCAGCCCATAATCTTCATCACCCTTAAAAACTCATCCTGTAAGGGGGCTTCAATATGTACAGGCTGCTGCGTAACCGGGTGCGTAAATGCCAGCTGTGAGGCATGCAGCAGCATGGTATCCAGTTCCCAGCGCTCTTTAAATAATTTGTTTTGTTTGTTGCAGCCGTGGGTACGGTCGCCAATTATGGGGTGAAATACATGGGCGAAGTGCTTGCGCAGCTGGTGCATGCGGCCGCTTTCGGGATTTGCCTCCACCAGCGAATAGCGCGAAGTAGGATGGCTCCCCAGCGGCACATCCAGCTCGGCACGGGCAAGGGTTTTATATTTGGTAAAGGCTTCCTGTAAAGTGCCGTTCTCTTTGCGCAGCGGGTAATTTATCTCTTCGGTATCTGGGGTATGTCCCCTCACTATGGCCAGGTATTTTTTATTAACCCGGTTATCAGAAAACTGCTGCTGCATCAGTTTCTCTGCATCTTTACTAAGGGCAAATAAAAGTACGCCGCCTGTTTTCCTGTCCAGCCGGTGTGCCGGGAACACGTGCCTGTTCAGTTGGTCGCGCAGCATTTGCAGGGCAAACTCGGTGGCATCGTTGGCAATGGACGAACGGTGTACCAGCAGGCCATGCGGCTTGTTGATGGCTACCAGGTGTTCATCATGAAACAGGATCTTAAGTAAGGGCATATCGGGCAAAGGTAAATAAAACTTGTTTCACCTTGTTTCGGGGTGTTCGGTACAAATAGCGAACGAAACAACAGCAATTACAAAAGGCTCACTGTGCTTGTGGCAGTAATTGGAATAAGGTATATTGGATGAACCTTACAGTTAATAATGACAAAATACCAACAAGCAAACGGCACCTCAATAGAAGTTTATTTTTTTAAATACAGAAGGTTTATCACCATACTGAGTATTGTATTGCTGTTGTACTTCCCGTTTGATATTTATCTTTCCCCGGCATTTATTCCAGGACATACTTATCAAACTATAGGGCATTGGTTAAATGACAGCATTATATACCTTGTTGTACCAATTGGCTTGCTTGTTTACTTACAAAGACTGCGAAAAGCACATGTCGCAGAGGCTGACCGCTAGAGAAAACTTGTTTCACCTTGTTTCGCGGTGTTCGGCACAAATAGCGAACGGAACATGGTTGTTAGTCTTTCTGTATCTTTACTTATTATATATTATATAGTAGAGTGAAGACCTTATAAGCAGATCAGCCGGTGGAGGTTACAACGATGCCTTTACTTTTTTACCTGATAATTAAACAAATACTTATACTAAATAATACCAAGCAAAAGACGGTATTTGCTATTGTACCGGTGCTACTAATCATGCTATCAGAATATATCACTAAGATTAAGAAAGCCCATACTAATGAAACGGCCATCAAAAATATGCCAACTCTTTTTAAGTTTCTATTTCCCGGGATCTTAATTAAATAAGGTTGATACCCAATTTGAGTCTGAATTAAATAACGTTGTTATAAGTGATGATATGGTGCTGTTCCGTTCGATATTTGTGCCGAACATGCTGAAACAAATGTGAAACAGCAGCTGATTTATTTTAAATTCCAATATCCTGTTCCGTTCGCTATTTGTGCCGAACATGCTGAAACAGGGTGAAACAAACTGCTATTCCAGGTATGCCTTATTATTAAGGTAAATGGCCAGTTCATTGATCTTGTCTGTTCCGATAACGTCTGAATGCAGCCGGATCAGTTCTTTCCAGCAGGCCGGGTTATCGGGTGTATCCCAAAAACGGATCTTTTTGCCAACGGCGTGGGCGCTGTCTATAATGCTTCTCAGGCGGTCAACATCCGGCTGACTGATGTCCCTTTCGCCATTCCAGGTAGAAAAATGACTGAACGGTACACTGATCAACCCTATTTTTGTAAGTTGCTGCGGGGTAAAACCACCAACGTGGCCAACGTCAAAATTTAACCATGCAGGATAATTCAACATTACCTCGCCCGGCGGAACGGCCCCCGTCATCACGATGGAGAGCCTGCCTGTGTGGCCCGGATAATCCAAATATTGGCTAAGCGGCTTAAGCTCTTCAATCACCAGCGGCAGGGTAATGGTGTAGTCTTTTTTTATTTCGATGAGCAGCCTGAGCTTCCGGGTGGTATCGCGTTTAAACTTCGCAATCAAAGGGTCTAAATACAACCGCTTAAGCGACCGGCTTGGCGTAATTTCCTTTTCACTATGTGCCACCAGCAACTGCCCGTTAACAGCAAACACATCCGCCTCTATCGATCCAAAACCCGCATCATAAGCCCTGTAAAACGGGATGCTGTTTTTATAATCGTTGTGCGAATGGGCATCTGCCGGGGTGTAATCTTTGTTTGAGGTAAGGCAGGATGATAAAGCAAAAGATAATGCGATTAGGGATAGGATAGATTTTAGTTTGTTCATGTTTTTATCAAATTTATTGCCCCATATGTCATGCCGAATTTATTTCGGCAACCCACAGGACATTTCCGCATGCACAGCGTACACTTAGCGTATGGGGTACCGAAAAAAATTCAGCATGACGGGATTATATGTGCAAATCCCTACATATTAAACGTGCCATTTCTTTCCTGTTCCTGGTAATTTTGTACGGTTTCAATGGCGTTATCAATTACATCGCTTAGCGCCACTATAAATGTACCGGGGCGGGCAAGGCTCATGGAATGTTTAATCGCGTCAATTTCATTGGGCACCACTTCATATTTTTTCTCTTTATCAACCGAGTCGATCCCTTCAACCAGTAAACCAACAATATTTTCGGCAGTGCGGCCGCGCAGGTGTTTTTCCTGGCGGATGATGATATAATCAAACATCTCTGCCGATAGTTTGCCCAGCTCGCGGATATCTTCGTCGCGCCTGTCGCCGGTGCCCGCAATGATGCCTATTTTTAACGGAGAGTCGATGTGATCCAGGAACGCCTTGATCCCTTTAAAGCCTGCCGGGTTGTGCGCAAAGTCGATCATGAAGCGGAAATCCCTGAAATTAAAGATATTCATTCTGCCCGGTGTTTGCGCCGCCGACGGGATAAAGGTTTCCAGCGAGATCTTGATGTCTTCGGTCTTAAAATCGTACAGGAAGGTAGCCAGCGTGGCGGCCAGTACATTCTCAATCATAAACGGAACGGTACCGCCAAAAGTAACCGGGATAAGTGTGGTGCGTTGCACACGGATCTTCCAGTCGCCTTTTTGTATGGTGATGAAGCCGTTTTCATAAATACAGGCTATCCCGCCTTTTTTGCAGTGCGATTTAACGATCGGATTGTTTTCGTGCAGGCTGAAATAGGCCACCTTGCAATGCGCGTTTTTACCCATGCGCACACAGTATTCATTATCGGCATTTAATACAGCCCAGCCATCTTTCTTTATAGCATCAACCACTACATTTTTTACGCGGGTTAAATCATCAAGCGTATGGATATCCTGCAGGCCCAGGTGGTCCTCCTGGATATTGGTTACCACGCCGATATCGCAAAAGCCGAAGCCCAGGCCCGAACGTAAGATGCCGCCCCTTGCAGTTTCAAGCACGGCAAAATCAACCGTTGGGTCCTTCAAAATAAACTCCGAACTCACCGGGCCGGTGGTATCGCCTTTAAGCATCATATGGTTTTGCACGTAAATGCCGTCAGATGTGGTGAAGCCAACCCTGAAGCCGTTATTTTTTACGATATGGGCTATCAGGCGGGTGGTGGTGGTTTTGCCGTTGGTGCCGGTTATTGCTATAATAGGGATCCTTGCTGATTTTCCCGGGGGGTACAGCATGTCTATTACATGGCCGGCAACGTTGCGCGGCAGGCCCTCGCTTGGTGCAATGTGCATGCGGAAACCCGGCGCTGCGTTTACCTCCAGCACTACGCCGCCATTTTCGGTAAGCGGTTCAGTAAGGTTTTCGGCCATTATATCAATGCCGCAAATATCAAGGCCGATGATCTTGGAGATCCTTTCGCAGATGAAAATGTTTTGCGGGTGTACATGGTCCGTTACATCAACAGAAGTACCGCCGGTGCTCAGGTTGGCGGTTGATTTTACAAACACCTTCTCGCCTTTTTTCGGGACGGTATCAAGCGTATATCCTTTTTTCTCGAGCAGGTCCAGCGTGTCGCGGTCAATCGAGATCAGGGTCAGCACGTTCTCGTGTCCGTAACCGCGGCGCGGATCTTCGTTTTCCTTATCAATCAGTTGCTGTATGGTCGAAACGCCGTCGCCCTTCACATGGGCCGGGTCGCGCAGTGCGGCAGCAACCATTTTATTGTCAATCACCAGCACCCTGAAATCGTACCCGGTAACAAAACGTTCAACTATTACCTTGCGCGAGATGCGGGCAGCGTGTTCATAAGCTTCAACAGCCTCTTCGTGTGTTTTTATGTTGATAGAGATGCCGCGGCCATGGTTGCCGTCAAGCGGCTTAAATACCAGCGGGAAGCCCACCTTGCGTATGGCCTCGTCCACACCTTCAATTGTTGATATGGTGATGCCTTTGGCAACCGGAATAGCCTGCTCCATAAGCAAGCGCTTGGTTTCATCTTTATTGCTTGCAATATCAACGGCAATACTGCTGGTTTTCTCGGTCATGGTAGCGCGAAAGCGTACCTGGTTTTTGCCGTAACCCAATTGCACCAGCGACTGGTTGTTTAGCCTGATCCAGGGGATATCCCTTGCAATGGCCTCTTCAACTATTGAACCGGTGCTTGGCCCCAGGCGGGTGTTTTCGCGGATTTCGCGCATTTTCTGAATGTCGTGTTCCAGGTCATACTCGTCGCCGTTTATCAAAGCTTCTGCAATTTTTACCGATGCTTCGGCAGCAAAAATGCCCACTTTTTCTTCAAGATAAGTAAAAACCACGTTGTAAATACCCGGTGTTTTAGTCTCGCGGGTACGGCCAAATCCGGTCTCCATGCCGGCCAGGGTCTGGATCTCCAGGGCAATATGCTCAATAACGTGCCCCATCCATGTACCGGCCTGGATCCGCTGAAAAAAACCACCCGGAACACCCGGTGAGCAACGGTGGCTATACAACGATGGCATTAAATTTTCAAGTCGTTCATAAAACCCGTCAATAGTGTTTGTTGGCCTGTTCTCCAGGTCTTCGAGGTTCAGCCTCATCTGGATCAATTTTTTACGGCTAACACTCCAAATGTTGGGTCCGCGCAATACTTGTATATTTTCTATCTTCATAGTGATGGTAAAACGTTCGTAAAGGGGTAATTTGTTCTAAAACTAAAAAACTTAAGTGTGTAATAAAATTTTAAGGGTAAAAAAGGCATTATTATTTGCAACAGCTAACCTTTATGGTGGTTTTTATTTTAATTTGTATATTGTTGCAGCTGGTTAGTTGAATACGTGAGTGCTTATTTAAATTAATAAAAAATGACTGTCCCGAAAGGTAAACTGATAATTATTGGCGGTGCCGTTGATATGAACACCAATTTAGGTGCCCAGGAAGAGATCTTAAAGCCTGATCACTTAAAGTTTTTTGAACAGGGGATCCTGAAGCGGATCATCACCGAATCAGCCAGGCAGTCGGCATCAAAGGTTGAAGTAATTACCACGGCTTCGCAAATTCCTGAACTGGTTGGCGAAGAATATACCGAAGCTTTTAATTACCTGCTCGCCAATCCCATCGGCGTAATGGATATCCGCACGCGGGAGGACGCCTCCAACCCGGAATATCTGGAACGCATCCGCAAATGCGATGTAGTGATGTTTAGCGGCGGCGACCAGTTACGGCTGAGCTCCATTTTTGGCGGAACTGAGTTTTTGCAGATCATGAAGAACCGCTACGAGCATGAGCATTTTGTAATAGCCGGCACATCGGCAGGCGCAGCGGCAGCATCAACCAATATGATCTACCGCGGCCAAAGCAGCAAAGCGCTGATCAAGGGCGAGGTGCAGATAACAGCAGGACTGGGCTTTATTGACTCTGTAATAATTGATACCCATTTTGTGCAGCGTGGCCGCATCGGCAGGTTATTGTACGCCGTGGCCAGTAACCCGGGCATGCTTGGGATAGGGCTGGGTGAAGATGCCGGCCTGCTGATAACCGAAGGCACCATGATGGAAGCCATCGGATCGGGATTAACAATTTTGGTTAACGGGCGCAAAATGGCCGAAACCAATATTTATGATGTTGAAATGGGCTCGCCCGTATCCATAAAAAATATGCGCGTAAGCGTAATGTCTATATTTGATAAATATGACCTGGCACAAAGCCAGCTGCTGATAAAGAAAGCAACTAAAGCCGAAGAAGGGGTGGTGGTTACCGCACCGGGAAGCTAAGTCTGAAGATTAGTGATTGGAGGTTAGCGGAAGTGCCTTATTTTCCTTCCGGACTTTTCAGACGCTAATACTTTCGGACTTCATTATATCTGTCTAACATGAAAATAATAATCCACGGCGGTTTTTTCAGCGAATCGCTGACCAACCAGGAAGTAAAAAAAGCCAAGCAGGATGCGCTTGCTGAAATAGTACAGCTTGGGCATACATACCTGCAGGAGCATACTGCGCTTGAAACGGTTGTTTACACCGTACAGCTGCTGGAAGACTGCGAACTTTTTAACGCCGGCACGGGGTCGCAGATCCAGAGTGATGGTAAAATAAGGCTCAGCGCTTCATTGATGGATGGTAAAACCCTGAAGTTTTCGGGGGTGATCAATATTGAGGATGTGCAAAACCCTATTTGCATCGCTGAAAAACTACTGGCTTTTGATGACCGCGTTTTAAGCGGTAAAGGCGCACATGACTTCGCGCGTGAACACGGCTTTAATTACCATAACCCCGAAATACCGCAGCGCCGCGAGGAGTACGAAAAAAAGCTGAGCGATTCCATCAGGCTGGGAACAGTGGGCTGCGTTGCGCTTGACAGCGACGGCAACCTGGCTGCGGCCACATCAACCGGTGGCAAGGGTTTTGAAATGCCGGGCCGCGTAAGTGACTCCGCCACAACAGCCGGTAACTATGCCAATGCCTTTGCCGGCATCTCATGCACAGGGGTGGGCGAAGATATTGTTAGCGGCGCAGTTGCCTCAAATATTGTGATCCGCGTAACCGATGCCTTGCCGCTGGCGCAGGCCACCAAAAAAACTTTAAGTGAACTAAAACCCTATGATGGCTTTGCCGGCGTAATCGGTATCTCCGCCACGGGCGAAATTTACCATGCCGATACCCATCCCTATATGGTTTGGGCAAGCTATGACGAAGGCGTTGAAGTATTTGCTTAATTGATTAAATTAAATAATTCTTAAAAAACCTTCCTTCAGGGTGTTTATTCAAAACGCTGGTTATACAGTTTTAAAGCCCTGTTGCCATGCCTTCCCGAATGAACCAGCTTGATAATTGCTGTAGTTAAAAACGCAGTAGCAACCCCGGTTAAAATATAGGCAGCGGTTTTATTGTGGTGCTGGTAAATAAAGGTTGGCTGTCCGTTCACCAGCGCGGTGGTTTCGCCGGCAAATTTACTGGTTTTTGCAAACGCTATTGCTGCCCCGGTTCCCGATGCAACAAATCCAGTAAATGAAATATATCCCCAGGTAATGTTACTTTTAGCCAGGTTGTATTCAGCAGCCGAAGGTGCGTAGCTCAATAACCTCATCTTAACATCTTCCGGCGTTTGCAGTTTGCCGCCAATGGTATAAAGATGAGCAGTGTGTGTTCCCTCGCCAAAGGGGATGACCTTAATAATACTGTCGGGTTGAGCCTTTGATCTTGTGGTGTCCTGCGCCCGCGTAAATAAAGAGGCAGACAATAATAAAACTGTGATTAGGATAAGCTTTTTCATGCGTGATAATTATTAGCCTTTTTGACTAAAAACAACCGCAATGGTTTGATAAAATATTGGTAACAAATTAATTACGTTATACTTCGCTTACATCCTTCAGCTCGCTGTTCTTTTTATAAGTGGCCCAAACATAGAACGGGATACCCGCCATCAGCAATAAAAAGCCCCAGTACACGGTGTTTTGCCCCGAGCCGGCAACCGCCCATATTGAGTAGGCAAAAGCCAGAGCGCCTACTATAATGGCTGCGGGCAGCCCCTTTGATTGTTTTATTTTTAACCGGATGATCACAAACGCGGCAGCACAAAAAAGATAAGGTACCAGTGTAGTTAAGGTTGATAGCAACAGCAGGAACCTGAACTGCTCAACCAGGCCTTTGGTGTAGTTCATCATCATAAATACAGATACAAACGTACTGCTGACGATTATGCCCACATAAGGCGCCCCCTTTTTATTCTGTCTGCCAAAAACCGGCGGAAATAATTTGTCTTTTGCTATGGCGTAAGGTAATTTTCCCTGTATGAGTGTCCAGCCGTTGAGCGCGCCAAAGGCTGCAATAGCCATGCCTGCGCTGGCCCAGTAGCGGGCGTTGTTGCCGAACATAATGGCGGCAGCGTCAGCATAAGGCGTTACAGAATATTTAAGCTGTGCAGCGGGGATGATCCCCATGATGCTTACACTGCCCAGGATATATACAATGGTACAAATAAGCAGCCCCAGCATGGTAGCACGGCCAATTATTTTTCCCGGATTTTCAACACTGTCGGCCGGGATGGTGGCGCACTCAATGCCCACAAACGAGAACATGGTAATGGTAGCGGTAGCGTTAATGGCATCATAAACCGAGCCGCCGCTGCTGTTAAACGGATGGAAGTTTTCGGCGCGGATAAAAAATAACCCACCGATGGAGATCACCAGTAAGGGCAGTAATTTTAAAATGGTAGTTACCAGCTGCACCCGGCCCGATGCCGGTACTCCCCGGGTGTTGATCCATGCTAAAAACCATATCGCGCTTAATCCGGTTAAAATTGCAGCTGCTGCATTGGTAGCAAGCGCCGGAAAAAAAGTACTCATGGCGCTCACAAACGAAATAGTTATAGCCGCATTAGCAGTAATAACAGAAATATAATAGCCCCAGGCCACTATAAAGCCGGCAAAATCGCCAAAGCCATGATGGGTATAAGCATAGGGGCCGCCGGTGCTTTTGGGCACCAGAGCGCTTAGCCTGCTGAATACACGTGCCAGGAAAAAGGCGCCGATAGCTGAAAATACCCATCCCAATAAACTCACGCTGCCGTAGGAGGCCATTGCAGAGGGAACTAAAAACACGCCGGCACCAATCATACTGCCTACCACTAAGGACGTACTTGTCCAGATGCCTATTTTTTTGGATGGTTCAGCCATGTATAACCCGTGGTTTAAATTAATGTCAGGCTGTAATTTATAAATATATTTTTTATTCCTTATTTTTATTTTCGAACAGCGTAAAATGCTTTTTGTAAACCGCTTATACTTTCGGCAGTAAATCTGCGTTTCGATATTTCGCGGAAGAATATTTACTTTTACATAATTAATTTAACCGGCGACAAAAGATTAAATGAAATTTACCCTTCTTATTCTCTGTTCTATGTTTAGCCTCACGGCTTCTGCACAGTGGTATAACATATTTAAAAATCACCAGCGCTTTCCTTTAGTTGAACAGGTAACCGATCATTCCGTAGCCCGGATAAAGGTTAATACAGCTATTAAGCCTGCTAAAATTCATAACTTTACTTTAGACCGCAGCGAGTACAGCTACCAGGCAGTTGAAAATATGGTAATGCGTACGGCACAGCATAACATGCGTTTCAGGGTATATAATGACGCCAGCTATAATTTCAGCGAACTTGCTAAACTTTATATCCAGCAAAACCGCTATTCGGAAGCCAAATGGTACCTGCTGCAAAGCAATATCATATCGCGCCGACAAAACGATGATAAACATACCATTGCCAACTTAATGGAACTGGCAATCATAAAATCGGAACTTGGCGACTATGCCCAGGCCCAGCAGGATTTAACAGAGGCGCATGACATGGCCACCATGAGGGGTTTTAATACCGAATTAACGGCTATTGACAAAAAAATGGCACTCATCAAACAAAACAAAAATAACGCCCCCAAAACCGATGTGCGCTATGCCGAGGCAGCTATGAGCAGTTCAAAAGCTGAATAATAATGCCAGGGCCTTTGCTGAATCTTGACACTCAATAACTTGTTTCTTTTTTTTCCGCACAATAAATTTGTAACATTATCGTAAAATGTGTGCATGTTTTGTGAAAACAATTCAAACATTATTGTAATATTGTTATTCAATAAAGAGACGGCGATGGGCTGTCTCTTTTTTTTAAATTAGTAAACCGAATTTAGGCACAAGTATTGATGTTTTATATAACCCCGGATTTAAAGAGTGTAAAAGATATGTTCAAAAAATTATATTTAGTGCTGGTTCTTGGTGCCACGCTGGCGTGCAGCGCCAAACCAGCCAAACATGTTAACGTTGACGGCTCAAACAATATTCAGCCCGATGAAAAGCAGGCTATTGTTTGTAAAACTATAGCAACGCTTATTTCAAAATACAACTATAAAAAGGTGGAGCTTAACGACTCGATCTCTTCCATAGTTTATAACCGTTATTTAAAAATGATGGACGAAAGCCATAATTACTTCCTGGCTTCTGATATTACCGACTTTGATAAGTATAAAACCGTTTTAGATGACGACGTTAAAAACGGCAACTTAAGCGATGTTTTCTACATATTTAATGTTTACCAAAAGCGTTATATCGACAGGATCAAATACTCGCTGACGCAGCTGGATAACGATTTTGACTTTTCAAAAAACGACAACTTTACTTACAACAGGGAGAGCCTTCCTTTTGTATCGTCAGAAACTGAGATGAATAAGATCTGGAGCGAAAGGGTAAAGTATGATATGCTGAACCTTAAGCTTGCAGGTACTGATGCAGCTAAAAACAAACAAACGCTGAAAAAACGTTACGAAAGTTTATTAGCACAAGCTAATAAGCTAAATAACCAGGATGTTTTTCAACTGTTTATGGATGCCTTTACCGAGGCTATTGACCCCCACACCAATTACTTTAACCCGGCCAACGCAGCCAACTTCAATATTGAAATGTCGCGCCAGCTGGAAGGGATAGGCGCTGGTTTAAATACCGAGAATGAGTTTATCATCATCAAATCATTAACCGCAGGCGGGCCCGCTGAAAAAAGCAAACAGGTAAATGTGGACGACCGTATTGTGGGCGTTGCGCAGGGTGCCGATGGCGAGTTTCAAAATGTGGTAGGCTGGCGCGTTGAAAATGCCATTGCATTAATTCGCGGTAAAAAAGGAACTACGGTAAGGCTTGAGCTTTTACCAAAAGGGTTAAGCGTGGGCAGCAAGCCTAAGGTTGTTGAATTGGTAAGGGAAAAGATCATCCTGAAAGATGAATCAGCCAAAAAAGAGATCCGTACTTATAATGAGAACGGCAAAACCGTGAAAATCGGGGTTATCTCAGTTCCTGCTTTTTATCTCGATTTCAACGATTATAAATCAGGCAACCCTAACTATAAAAGTACCACACATGATGTTAAGCTGCTGATCGATTCATTAAAGCTTGAAGGTGTGGATGGTATAGTAATGGATATGCGCCAGAATGGTGGCGGCTCATTACTGGAAGCAGTTGATTTAACCGGCTTATTTATAAAAACCGGTCCTGTAGTGCAGGTAAGAAACCCTAACGGCGAGGTGGAAGTGGATAAAGATGAAGATCCTTCTGTAGCCTATGCCGGCCCGCTTGCCATATTGGTTGATCGTTTCAGCGCATCTGCAACAGAGATATTTTCAGGTGCGATACAGGATTATGGCCGTGGTATTATTTTAGGCTCTCAAACCTACGGTAAGGGATCTGTACAAAATGCTATTGACCTTGACAGGGTGATCCCGCCGTCGATACTGGAACGTGCTGCCGCACTTGTTGGCAAAGATAAAGTAACTAAGACAACAACAACCGGCAGTCAAAGCGTATTTGGCCAGCTGAACTTAACAATTGCCAAATTTTATCGCATAACCGGTAATTCAACCCAGCATAAGGGTGTTACACCTGACATTGCTTTCCCTTCGGTTATTCCTCTGGATAAATATGGTGAGGATACCGAGCCGTCAGCAATGCCGTTTGATGTGATTGAAAAAAGCGCCTATACCAAGGTGGGAGATTTTAACGCCATATTACCACAGCTTAAAAAACTGCATGACCAGCGCATGGAGACCAGCCCTAACTACAAATACATGCTGGAGGATATTGCTGATATTAAAAAGCATCAAACCGAAAAAAGCGTTACCCTGAATGAGCAAAAATTAAAGGAGCAACGTGATCAGGACGAGAAGAAAGCGTTTGAAGAAAACAATTTACGCAGGGTTGCTATGGGGTTACCTGTTTTGAAAAAAGGCCAAACCCGTCCTCGTAATGAAGATCTGGATTTCCTGAAGCGCGAAGCCGGCCAGATCCTTACAGACTACATCAGCCTGGATAACAAGTTTACCAATACAACACCCGCTTTAAGAAACTAAGCGTTATAAAAATAGTATAAGCAAGTCCTGGTTAACGCCGGGATTTGTTGTTTAAAACCAAATTTAAAAATTCAGGTTATTAATAAATGCCTAAAAAGCCACTGCTTGAATTTACTGACAAAGGGATCTACTGTGCTGCCGGGAAGTTTTATATAGACCCATGGAAGCCGGTTGACGACGCTGTGATAACACACGCCCATGCCGACCATGCCTACTGGGGGAATAAGCACTACCTTGCCCATCACCACTCGCGCGAGGTGCTGTTATATCGTCTTGGCGAAATTCAGTTACAAACGGTGGAGTACGGCGAGAAGGTAATGAAAAATGGTGTGGAAATTTCCCTGTTTCCTGCCGGCCACGTTATAGGTTCGGCGCAGATCAGGGTGGAGTACCGCGGCGAGGTGTGGGTGGTATCCGGCGATTACAAAGTGGAGGACGACGGCATCTCGACCCCGTTTGAACCGGTGCGCTGTAATCATTTTATTTCGGAGTGTACCTTCGGCATGCCTGTTTACCAGTGGAAACCGCAGGTTGAGATCTTTAACGATATGAATAACTGGTGGCGCAGCAATGCGGAACATAACCTGGCTACGGTAGTGGTAGGGTATTCATTGGGTAAAGCCCAGCGCATCCTGCAAAATCTTGATCTTTCAATAGGCACCGTTTATACCCATGGCGTCATTGAAAATACCAACGAAGCGCTGCGCCGCAACGGCATCATCCTAAACCCTACCTCAAGAATTACGCCCGATACCCCAAAGGAGGAAGTGCGTAAAGGCATAATTATAGCGCCCCCATCATCGGTGGGTACGCCATGGATGCGAAAGTTTAGCCCCTATAGTTTTGGTTATTGTTCGGGTTGGATGGCTATTCGCGGCGCAAAACGCAGGCGGGCGGCCGACCGGGGCTTTGTGCTTTCGGATCATGCCGACTGGGATGGTTTGGTAAGTGCCATTGATGCTACGGGCTGCGACAGTGTTTACCTGACCCATGGTTACACCGCAACTTTTACCAGGTATTTAAACGGGATAGGTTTTGACGCACACGAGGTGCACACACTTTACGGCGACGATGAAGGAGTTGGTAGTGTGCCGGAGGAAGAGCCGGAAGTTCATGCTGTGTCTCACCCTGCCCTCTCCAAAGGAGAGGGTTCTAAAAAAGATAATAAAGGTACAAGCAAAGTCCTCTCCTTTGGAGAGGATTTAGGTGAGGCGGGAGGGCATTTATCATGAGAGCCTTTGCCCAATTGTTTCTTTCGCTTGATGAAACCAATAAAACCAATGAAAAGGTTAAGGTGTTGAAGGCGTACTTTAATAGTGTGCCTGATACGGATAAAATGCATATGCTGGCTTTGTTCTCCGGCCGGAAACCTAAGCGGCAGATCAACTCCACACTGGTACGTAAATGGGCCATTGAGGCTTCCAACATCCCGGCATGGCTGTTTGAAGAAAGCTACCATGTTGTTGGCGACCTTGCCGAGACCATGGCCTTACTAATGCCCCAAAACCGGGGCAGCAGCAACAAGACACTTACCGAATGGATTGCAGAAATAAACGGGCTGGGCACTAAAAGCGAAGAAGAAAAAAAGCTTTGGCTGTTTGACTCATGGGCCATGCTGGATAGCAGCGAACGCTTTGTATTTAATAAACTGCTTACCGGAAGTTTCAGGGTGGGGGTTTCACAAAGCCTCGTGGTAAAGGCACTGGCAGAGATCACCGGAATAGAAGCGCCTGCCTTAACCCACCGCATAATGGGGAACTGGATGCCGGAAACCTATAGTTTTGAGCAGCTGGTACAGGAGCAAAATGCCGCGGATGATATTTCACGCCCGTACCCCTTCTTTCTGGCTTACCCCATTCAGGAAACATCTGAAAGGCAAAAATCAACGGATGAGCTGAAAGCGTCACTGGGAGATGAGGCTGAATGGCAGGCTGAATGGAAATGGGACGGGATCCGCTCACAATTGATCAAAAGAGGTGGCGAGATCTTTATCTGGAGCAGGGGCGAGGACCTGGCTACAGATAAGTTCCCCGAATTGCACCCTTTTTTAAATGCCCTGCCCGATGGTACGGTAATAGATGGCGAGCTGTTGAGTTTTCAAAATGGCTTGCCCATGCCTTTTAATGTGCTGCAAACCCGCATAGGCCGGAAAAACCTGAGCAAAAAAATATTGGAAGAAAGCCCGGTTGCAGTAATAGCTTACGACTGCCTGGAATATGCGGGCGAAGATATCAGGAATAAAACCCAGACCGAGCGCCGGCAGATTTTGGAAGGATTACAAGCCGCAACACCTTTCCCGGAGATATTCCGCATTTCGGCACTCATTTCGTTTGAGAGCTGGGGGGAACTGGCTGTGGTAAGGGAGCAGTCGCGTGCGATGATTGCCGAAGGTTTAATGCTGAAACGCAAAAGCGCTGCTTACCAGGTGGGCCGCAAGCGCGGCGACTGGTGGAAATGGAAGATAGACCCGCTTTCGGTTGATGCGGTGATGATCTATGCCCAAAAGGGCCACGGCCGCCGTGCCGACCTGTACACAGATTATACCTTTGCCGTTTGGGATGGCGACAAGCTGGTGCCTTTTGCCAAGGCATATTCCGGCCTTACAGATGCCGAGATCAATAAGGTAGATTACTTTGTGAAGCGCAACACGCTGGAAAAATTTGGCCCTGTACGTACCGTTAAACCCGAGTTGGTTTTTGAGATCGGCTTTGAGGGAATTAACCGGTCTGCCCGGCATAAATCCGGCATAGCCCTGCGCTTCCCGCGCATACTTAGATGGCGGCAGGATAAGCCCAAAGAAGAAGCCGATACCATTGAAAGTTTGCGGGCGCTTTTGGGCGATGGAGAGTATTAATTGAAATGTTTTTCAATTAATTTTTTTAAATTTTTGCTGGCTAATCCAAATTTTGGATCTATCCTTAGAGCTTCTTCGTAATGGAATCGGGCGCGATTGAAATCCGAAAAATGTTTTTCAAAAAGCTCCCCGAGATTGTTATGACCTTTAGTGTAACGCGGGTCGATTTTTATGCTTTGTTCATAGTGTTTTTTTGCGCCGTCGAAGTCTAAAAAATGATTTTCAAGAAGCGACCCTAAATTGTTGTGGGCCTTCCCGTATTCTGGCTCAATGTTGATTGCGTGCTCATAATTGATTCTTGCACCTTCGAAATCGGAAAATTCGTTCTTTAAAAGTAAGGCTAAATTATAAAAGGCTTTGAAATATTTTGGATTGCTTATGATAGCTTTTTCATAGTTCATTTTTGCGCCCTCGAAATCTGAAAAGTGGGTTTTTAAAAGTGAACCTAAACTATTGCGAGCTTTGGCATGATGAGGGGTTATTTTCAATGCTTGTTCATAATGGAATTTTGCTTCATTGAACTTGGCGAGGTTATTTCCGAGTAATAATGCCAAATTATAGTGAGGTTTGTCATATTTGGGGTCTAGTCTGATGGCTTCTTCATAATGAAATTTTGCTTTTTCAAAGTCTAAAAAGTGATCTTTTAATAATAGCCCAAGATTATTATGCGCCTCTTTATATTTAGGATCAACCCTAATTGCTTCTTCATAGTACTTTTTGGCTTTTTTATTTTGGTTCGCTTGATGAGCTAAATACGCCCTTTGGAAAAATCCATATCTATTATTAGGATATGTCTTTAAAAACTCTTCCAATGCCATATCTCGTTCTTCAGCATCTTCAATTTTTAGTGTTCGGATTAATTCTTCGATTATTTTTTCATCGTTAAAGCCAATAATCTTGAAAAGGGCTCGGTAATTTTCATTTTTTAATTTCTTATATGTAGAAACGTTAAGGTCAGTAATTTTTTGAAAAAACTTTGGAAGATTATCTCTTATATTTTGACATTTCTTGACATATTCTATTGAAACCTCATTTGTGTGTTTTCTTTGAAGCTTATCTGCCTTTTTTTTCTCATCTAACCAATAATCATAATACACATCTTGATTGAGAGGGTGAAAAATGGAAGTGGCGTTGTCAGTGATTAGTGGTAATATCCTTTTTTCGAATTCGTGCGTGTTCAATAATTCAGTTACTTCATACATGCAGTTTAAACTCCGTAAGTATTCATTACTGATAATCATCAATACATAATCACTCTTACCTATTTGTTGCATAAATTCCTTAATGCTCGTCCGATATTCTAAATCTCGAATATCTCTTTTGAAGGGAATGCCTATGTTTGCAAAATCCTTATCAATTTCATCTGCTATATTAGCGTTGGCCCATGAGTAGGACAAAAAAATGTTTGGGTTTAGGTTATCTGTCATGTGGAAAACTAATTTACGATGAATTTGTGAGAAATTTGTTGTGAACTTAACATATTTTAATCGTTTTGAAAGAAACAGAATCCCCATTTTTAGCGAGCGAATTGCCAAATGAATATTGCTTTGGTTCATTTTTCCGAAAACAATTCTTTACTTGATTTTAGGACGGCCAATAAACACTCTCCTTAATCAAAGCCATGCTTAATAATCATGAATCAAGGCTCAAAAACCTCCTAATCCGCACATCCGAAATTTGCACATTTGCACATCCTCTGACTCATTTTAGGCAGAAATCAGCACCCTTGCTATGCATGCATAAAAAACGTACCGAATACCGTTTTGAACTTTGGTATAAATTGTAAAATATATTGTATCTTTATAATTCAATTAATCAATTTTTTATATTGATTAATTGAAATGATGCCAAATTAAATACTAATTGAACATTTCTTTTTAATCGCTTGGTATTCCTTTGGGCTATCTCTACCTTACAAATACCAAATTGTAATACCCGGTTAAACCCTGGTTGTAATTAAAATTTTAGTACCAACAGCTGGCAACAGCAATGAGATATGAGTGCAAAAACCGAAACTACCGAGCTAAATAAATACAGCAAAACCTTCACCCAGGATGAAACCCAGCCTGCCGCAAAAGCAATGCTTTACGGTATAGGACTTACTGACGACGATATGCAAAAACCGCAGGTCGGCGTGGCAAGTATGGGTTACGATGGCAACACCTGTAACATGCACCTGAATGATTTGGCCAAGCTGGTTAAACAGGGCATCTGGAGCGAAGATATGGTAGGCCTGATCTTTCACACCATTGGTGTAAGTGACGGAATGAGCAACGGTACTGACGGAATGCGTTACTCGCTGGTTAGTCGCGATATTATTGCCGACTCGATTGAGGCGGTTGTTGGTGCACAGTATTATGATGGTGTTATTACTCTGCCTGGCTGTGATAAAAACATGCCGGGTTCTGTTATGGCAATGGCGCGTTTAAACCGCCCGTCAATAATGGTGTATGGCGGTACCATAAAACCAGGCCATTGGAAGGGCGAGGACCTGAATATCGTATCGGCATTTGAAGCTTTGGGTAAAAAGATAGCCGGGCAAATTGACGATATCGATTTTATGGGAGTGATCAAAAATGCCTGTCCGAGTGCCGGTGCCTGCGGCGGTATCTACACCGCAAACACCATGGCTGCGGCTATTGAGGCTTTGGGAATGAGTTTGCCGTACTCGTCATCAAACCCTGCATTAAGTGATGAAAAGAAAGCAGAGTGCTTAGCGGCCGGTAAAGCCATTAAGATCCTGTTAGAAAAAGATATTAAACCAAGCGACATCATGACCGCCGAAGCATTTGAGAATGCCATAGTGGTTATTATGGTGTTAGGCGGATCCACCAATGCGGTGCTGCATTTAATTGCGATGGCAAAAGCAATTGGCGTTAAGTTAACCCAGGACGATTTCCAGGCGGTGAGCAACCGCATCCCTGTGCTGGCCGATATGAAGCCAAGCGGTAAATACATGATGGAAGACCTGCACAAGGTGGGCGGCGTACCGGCTGTAATGAAATATTGCCTGGCGCAAGGCTGGCTGCATGGCGATTGTCTTACCGTTACCGGCAAAACAATTGCCGAAAACTTAGCGGATGTACCGGAGATTAACTTTGATACTCAAAAAATTATTCTGCCGGTTGAAACCCCTATTAAAGCTACCGGCCATTTACAGATCCTATACGGAAACCTTGCCGAAGGCGGCAGCGTTGCCAAAATAACCGGTAAAGAAGGCACCAGCTTTGAAGGACCTGCACGGGTGTTTGACGGTGAGTTTGAACTGATCCACGGAATCCAGAGCGGCTTTGTGAAAAAAGGCGATGTGGTGGTTATCCGTAACGTGGGCCCTAAAGGCGCACCGGGTATGCCTGAAATGCTGAAACCTACATCGGCTATTTTTGGCGCAGGACTGGGAAGCTCAGTAGCATTGATTACTGATGGCAGGTTCTCGGGCGGAACCCATGGTTTCGTCGTCGGTCATATCACGCCGGAAGCTTATGACGGCGGGGGTATTGCCTTTGTAAAAGATGAGGACAGGATATTTATTGATGCCATAAACCGCACCATTAATGTAATGATAAGCGACGAAGAATTTGCTGCACGTAAGGCAGCCTGGGTACAGCCCGCGTTAAAGGTTAGCAAAGGGCTGCTATACAGGTATGCAAAAACCGTTAGCACCGCCGCAGATGGTTGTGTTACCGATGAGATGCCGTAAGAGAGGCGAAAGCTGAAAGGTTTTTAAAAATAAACAGAATGCAATCGGTGAAATCACTAAAAAATCAGTGAAATCACTTTAAAAATAAAGATTATGGAAGTTGCACAGGAAACATTAACCGCACCGGCCGCTAAGGAGGCAGTTGAATTATCAGGATCGCAGGCATTGCTGGATGCTTTGATCATTGAGGGTGTGGATACTATTTTTGGTTATCCGGGTGGCGCAATTATGCCCATTTATGATGCTTTGTATGATTATAAAGAAAAATTAAATCACATATTGGTTCGCCACGAGCAGGGCGGTATTCACGCTGGTCAGGGTTATGCCCGTACATCAGGCAAAGTGGGTGTGGTGTTTGCCACCAGCGGCCCGGGTGCCACTAACCTGGTTACCGGTTTAGCTGATGCGCAGATAGACAGTACGCCGCTGGTATGTATCACAGGCCAGGTGTTTGCCCACCTTTTAGGTACCGATGCTTTCCAGGAAACGGATGTGATTAATATTACCACCCCGGTTACCAAATGGAACTACCAGGTAACGGATGCAAACGAGATCCCCGAGGTTATTGCAAAAGCATTTTACATTGCGAAAAGCGGGCGCCCGGGCCCTGTGCTGATCGATATCACCAAAAACGCGCAGATCCAGAAATTTGACTATAAAGGTTATACCAAATGCGATCATATCCGCAGCTACAGGCCGAAACCTATTGTACGCCCCCAGTACATTAAAGAGGCGGCAGAGCTGATCAACTCAGCTAAAAAACCTTTCATTATTTGGGGACAGGGTGTAATATTAGGCAGTGCCGAGCAGGAGTTTAAAACTTTTGTTGAAAAGAGCGGGATCCCTGCAGCCTGGACCATATTGGGAGCAGGCGCTATCCCTACAGATCACCCGCAAAATGTGGGTATGCTGGGCATGCACGGCAACTACGGCCCCAACGTATTAACCAATGAGTGTGATGTGCTGATTGCTATAGGCATGCGCTTTGACGACCGTGTAACCGGCCGCCTTGATAAATATGCAAAACAGGCAAAAGTGATCCATTTGGATATTGACCCTGCCGAGATAGATAAGAATGTAAAATCAACCGTGCCGGTTTGGGGCGATTGTAAAGAGACGTTGCCGTTGCTTACCGCTTTGGTGGAGCAAAAGGAGCATACCGATTGGCTGAAGTTATTTAATGAATATACCCAAAAGGAATATGATGCGGTTATCCACGAAGAGCTGAATCCATCGACAGCAGAAATGACCATGGGCGAGGTAATTAAACAACTGAATCAGCTTACCAAAGGGGATGCCGTTATAGTTACCGACGTGGGCCAGCACCAAATGGTGGCCTGCCGTTACGCCAACCTTAACAAGAGCCGCAGCAACGTTACCAGCGGTGGTTTGGGCACCATGGGCTTTGCACTGCCTGCTGCTATAGGTGCCAAGTTTGGCGCACAGCAGCGCGATGTAATTGCCATTATTGGCGACGGGGGCTTCCAGATGACCTTGCAGGAACTGGGCACCATTATGCAAACCGGCGTTGAAGTGAAGATCATCATCCTGAATAACCGTTTCCTGGGCATGGTTCGCCAATGGCAGGAGTTATTTAACGAGCGCCGTTACTCATTTGTGGATATTCAAAGCCCTGATTTTGTTGCTGTGGCAGCCGCTTATGGTATAAAAGGTAAAATGATTGATGACCGCAAGGATTTACAGGCTGCTTTGAAAGAAATGATGGAGCACAAAGGTTCGTTCCTGTTAGAAGTAATGGTAACCAAAGAAAATAATGTGTTCCCGATGGTACCGCAGGGATGCAGTGTTAGCGAGATCAGGCTTAAATAATCGTAGCCTCACCCAACGCTCTCCAAAGGAGAGGGCTATAAAAAGAGCGAAGTTCAAGTCCTCTCCTTTGGAGAGGATTTAGGTGAGGCGAGAAGAGCCTCTTTAAAAAACAAAGACAATGAGTAACCAGGAAACAGATAAGCAGGAATTTAACATCACGGTTTACACAGAGAACCAGATTGGTTTGCTGAACCGGATTGCAATAATATTTACCCGCAGGAAGATCAATATTGATAGTTTGAATACTTCTCCATCAGAAATTGAGAGTATTCACCGGTTTAATATTGTGATCACCGAGTCGGAAGATGTGGTGCGCAAACTTTGCCGGCAGATTGAGAAGCAGGTGGAAGTTTTAAAAGTATATTATCACACCAATGAGGATGTAATATGGCAGGAAATGGCATTGTACAAGGTATCAACCGATGTGATTGCCGAAAAAGTTAGCGTTGAGCGCTTGCTGCGTGAGAACGGTGCCCGTGTGGTAACCCTTAGAAAGGACTATACCGTGTTTGAAACAACCGGCCACCGCGAAGAAACAGATAACCTGATCAGTATTTTGCAGCCTTACGGACTGATTGAGTTTGTGCGCAGCGCACGTGTAGCTATTATAAAAGATAGTGAAGGCTTTAACAGTAAATTACGTGATTTTGAAAGACTTGAACCCGGTGAGGATGTAATTGAAAACGAGTACTTAAACAAAGGGGAAAAAGTATTTTCAATGTAGGGGGAAAGATTTTAAAACCATCCGCCAATGACACAATGACCAACGACTAATCCATGTTAGAAGAAATAAGACAAAAATATCCATCGGCTTACAACGCTATAAAAGTAGCTACAGAAGCAAGCGGTTTTACCATGCCATCAGAAGTATTGACCTGTTCATTACTTAAAACACTGGCTGCGTCAAAACCGGGTGGGCGTTTTTTGGAACTGGGAACAGGCACGGGCTTGTCAACTACCTGGATATTGGATGGGATGGATGAAGCATCAACATTGATCTCGATAGACAATGATGAAACGCTGCTAAGCATCGCCAAAGAAAACCTTGGGGTTGATAAAAGGCTGAAACTGGTTTGTACCGATGGCGGCGAATGGATTAAGCAAAATGCCGGGCAGAAGTACAGCTTTATTTTTGCGGATACCTGGCCGGGCAAGTATTTACTGCTGGATGAAGTGCTGGATATGGTAGAAAAGGGGGGTATTTACATTATAGATGATATGCTGCCGCAGACAAATTGGCCAACAGGCCACGCTGAAAAGGCAACCGACCTGATCAGTTACCTGGATAGCCGTGAAGATCTTATTTTAACAAAAATGGGTTGGGCCACAGGGATAGTGATCATAACAAAAAAATGAAGACGCAAAACATTACGCGTTGCAGCAACAAATAGAACAAACTAATTAAACCAAATTATAAAATAAACAAGGCGCCGGTGCAATCAAAAAAAGATCGGTGCAATCATAAAAATCAAAAACGATGGCAAAATTAAATTTCGGCGGTACTGAAGAAAATGTAGTTACCCGCGAAGAGTTCCCTTTATCAAAGGCACAGGAAGTATTAAAAGATGAAGTTGTAGCAGTAATTGGTTATGGTGTTCAGGGTCCTGGCCAGGCGCTTAATCAAAAAGACAATGGCATTAATGTAATTGTTGGGCAGCGTAAAGGCACTAAAACATGGGATAAAGCTATCAGCGATGGCTTTGTACCCGGCGAAACACTTTTTGAAATTGAAGAAGCGCTTGAAAAAGGTACGGTAATTTGCTATTTATTAAGCGATGCTGCACAGATTGCACTATGGCCTACCGTTAAAAAACATTTAACCCCCGGCAAAGCTTTATATTTTTCACACGGCTTTGGCATCACTTTCAAAGATCAAACCGGTATAGTTCCCCCTGCTGATGTTGACGTATTTTTAGTAGCGCCAAAAGGATCAGGCACTTCATTACGCCGCATGTTTTTACAGGGACGCGGCTTAAATTCAAGCTATGCTATTTTCCAGGATGCTACCGGCAAGGCAAAAGACAGGGTTATTGCATTAGGTATTGCAGTAGGCAGCGGTTATTTGTTTGAAACCGACTTTAAAAAAGAAGTTTACAGTGATTTAACCGGCGAACGCGGAACATTAATGGGTTGTATCCAGGGTGTTTTTGCTGCACAATATGATGTTTTACGCAAAAACGGGCATTCACCATCTGAAGCATTTAACGAAACGGTTGAAGAGCTTACCCAATCACTAATGCCATTGGTTGCAGAAAATGGTATGGACTGGATGTACGCAAATTGTTCAACTACTGCTCAGCGAGGTGCGTTGGATTGGTGGAAAAAATTCCGCGATGCTACCAAACCGGTATTTGAGGAATTATACAAAAGCGTTGCAACAGGCGTGGAGTCACAAAAATCAATCGACTCAAACAGCAAGGATGACTACCGTGAAAAACTGGATGCTGAGCTGAAAGAACTACGCGAAAGCGAAATGTGGCAGGCTGGCAAAACTGTACGCAGTTTACGCCCTGAAAACCAGGTGGTAGAGGCATAAGCCCGGCCCCGGTTATAAAATAAAAAAACAGTTATAGCGATAGGTTTTTAGCCTGTCGCTATAATTGGTGTTTGGCAGGTAATAAAATAAGAAATAAATGAATTGTTGTTGCAGGCGGTCGTCTGATCTTCGGTAGCAACAAAAAAGTATATATGGGACTTAAGAAACACATACTGGTAATACCCGGAGACGGCATAGGTACAGAAGTTACAACCTGGGGAAAGGCTGTGCTGGAAAAAATTGCAAAGGATTTTGGCCATGAGTTTACGTTTGACGAGGCTTTGATGGGTCATGCAGCTATTGAGGCCACAGGAAGCCCGCTGCCTGACGAAACGCTGGCTAAAGCTAAAGCAAGTGATGCCATATTATTTGGCGCGATAGGCCATATCAAATACGATAATGATCCTACTGCGAAAGTGAGGCCGGAGCAGGGACTGTTAGCCATTCGTAAAGGACTGGGATTATATGCCAATCTTCGCCCGATAATGCTTTTTGATGAATTGCTGAACGCATCTAGTATCCGCCCGGAGATATTGAAGGGTACGGATATTTTGTTCTTCCGTGAGTTAACAGGTGACGTTTATTTCGGCGAGAAAAAGCGCAGCGCAGATAACAATACCGCGTCTGACCTGATGGTTTATAGCCGTTATGAAGTTGAACGTATTGCCGTAAAGGCGTATGAAGCTGCGCGGCTTCGCGGCAAAAGGTTATGTTCGGTTGATAAGGCAAACGTACTTGAAACTTCACGGCTTTGGCGCGAGGTGGTGCAGGAGGTAGCCAAACGTTACCCTGATGTTGAAACCGAGCACATGTTTGTTGATAATGCAGCCATGCAGCTGATAAAAAACCCTAAAAAGTTTGATGTGGTAGTAACCGCTAACCTTTTTGGTGATATTTTAACCGACGAGGCATCGCAGATTGCCGGGTCAATGGGAATGCTGGCATCGGCATCAATAGGAGATGGTACCGGCTTTTTTGAGCCTATCCACGGATCGGCACATGATATTGCCGGGCAGGATAAGGCAAACCCGATGGCGTCTATCCTTTCTGTAGCCCTGATGCTTGAAATTAGTTTCGGCTTGCAGGAAGAAGCGAAGCGGGTAACAAACGCCATTGATAAAGTGCTGAAAGCAGGTTACCGCACAGGCGACATTGCAGACAGCAGCACCGACAAAAGCAAAATATTAGGTACAACGGCTATGGGTCAAAAGATCCTGGAGTTGTTGTAAACCCATAAAGGGAAACCAAACCGGCGGGATCGCAAAAAATTAATCCGGCAGATTAATCCGGTGTAATACAAGGTAAAGATGAAATGGAACGCTGAATTATATGACGATAAACACGCCTTTGTGTTTCAATACGGAGAAAGTGTACTTGAATTATTGGATGTAAAACCGGGCGAACAAATTCTGGACCTTGGCTGCGGTACCGGGCCGCTTACCAAACAAATAAAAGAGTTGGGTGCCGAAGTTACCGGTATTGATGCTTCGGCCGAAATGATCGAAAAGGCGGCAAAAGAATTTCCGGATGTTGATTTTAAGGTTGCCGATGGCGCCAATTTTCATTTCAACCGGAAATTTGATGCTGTTTTTTCAAACGCAGCGCTGCATTGGATGCACGCGGCTGACGATGTGATAAAGTGTGTTTATGACAGCCTGGAAACCGGCGGGCGCTTTGTTGCCGAAATGGGCGGCAAGGGGAATATGGCGCATATGATTGCCGCAACACAACAGGTGCTTGAAAAGTATGGTTACCACCAGCTGGCGCAACGCAAGCTTTGGTATTTCCCATCGTTAAGTGAATATAGCAGCAAGCTGGAGGCCCGTGGTTTCAGGGTAACCTACGCTATTCATTTTGACAGGCCAACCCTGTTACAGGATGGCAGACTGGGCGTAACCAAATGGCTGAACATGTTCGGCGATACTTATTTTGAAGGAATTAAGGGTGATGAGCAGCAGCAGATTCTGTCAGAAATAACCGATTTGCTTGAACCGCATTACAACAAGGACGGGCAGTGGTTTTCTGACTATACGAGATTAAGATTTATAGCTGTAAAAGAATAAAGAATAAAACCGCATAGCCCGGATTTGATTAGCCGGGTTTAAGCGTTAAAATAAATAGATAAGCATTAACCGATGCCGGGCAGGAATTTCAACTCCGGGGGCCAGGCGTCAAAACATCTAAAGAATATGTTACACGATCCAAACCGCGTTTATGTTTTTGATACCACGCTTCGCGACGGCGAGCAGGTACCGGGCTGCCAGTTAACTACCCCCGAAAAAATTGAGATAGCCAGGGAGCTGGAGGCATTGGGCGTAGATATTATTGAGGCGGGTTTCCCCATCTCGAGTCCCGGCGATTTTCAGAGTGTTGTGGAGATCTCCAAAGCGGTATCACATCCCATAGTTTGTGCCTTAACCCGCGCAAATAAAGGCGATATTGATGCAGCCGTTGAATCGCTTCAATACGCCAAAAGGCCGAGGATCCATACAGGGATAGGCTCGTCTGACATGCACATCAAAACCAAATTTAACAGCACCCGCGAAGAGATCCTGGAACGCGCTGTTGAAGCCGTTAAATATGCCAAAAAATCGGTTGAGGATATTGAGTTTTATGCCGAGGATGCCGGCAGGGCGGATGTACATTACCTGGCGCAAATGGTTGAAGCCGTTATTGCTGCCGGTGCAACCGTGGTAAACATTCCGGACACCAACGGCTATTGCCTGCCAAACCAGTATGGCGATAAGATCCGTTTCCTGAAAGAGAACGTAAAAAATATTGATAAGGCCATCATCTCGGTACATTGCCATAACGATTTGGGATTGGCAACCGCTAACTCCATTGCGGGCCTGCAAAACGGGGCAAGGCAAATTGAAGGTACCATTAACGGGATAGGTGAACGAGCAGGCAATACGTCTATCGAGGAGGTCGTCATGATCCTGAAGACACACCAGCTTGGTTTACACACCAACATTAACGCCCGCAATTTTTACGAGATCAGCCAGCTGGTTCGTACACAAATGCGCATGCCGGTGCAGCCAAACAAGGCCATTGTAGGCAGCAATGCATTTGCACACAGCAGCGGCATTCACCAGGACGGTTTTTTAAAGAACCGCGAGAACTACGAGATCATCAGGCCTGAAGATGTAGGTTTCCCAAGTGCAACCATTGTGCTTACTGCCCGCAGCGGCAGGCATGCACTGAAACATCACCTGGAGCGCCTGGGTTATAACCTGGATAAAAACGAACTGGCCGAAGCGTATAAAAACTTCCTGACGCTGGCAGATAATAAACTGGATATTACCGATGAAGATTTAACAATGCTGGTTGCCGGGAGTAACATATCGGTCAATATTTTTCAAAAGTGAATAACAAATAAGCAATTATAAAAATGAGCAAGACATTATTTGATAAGGTTTGGGACACGCATGTTGTCCGCAAGATTGAAGGAGGTCCTGATGTTTTATTCATCGACCGCCACCTTATCCATGAAGTTACAAGCCCGGTAGCCTTTTTAGGATTAAAGACCAGGGGAATAAGCGTTTTATATCCTGACCGTACATTTGCTACGGCAGATCATAACACGCCTACTATAAACCAGCATTTACCGGTAGCCGATCCGCTTTCTGCAAACCAGCTGGATGCGCTTGAATCAAATTCAAAAGAATATGGCATCAGCTATTGGGGATTAGGTCACCAAAAAAATGGCATTGTTCACGTTGTTGGCCCGGAATACGGAATTACCCAGCCGGGTGCAACCATTGTTTGCGGCGATTCACATACCTCAACACATGGCGCTTTTGGTGCCATTGCCTTTGGGATAGGAACGTCGGAAGTGGAGATGGTGTTGGCTAACCAGTGCATTATGCAGCCCAAGCCTAAAAAAATGCGCATTAACGTTAATGGCAAACTGGGAGTTGGTGTAACGCCTAAGGATGTTGCCTTGTTCATTATTTCAAAACTGACCACATCAGGCGCTACAGGTTACTTTGTAGAGTACGCCGGCGATGTGTTTGAAAACATGAGCATGGAGGGTCGCATGACGGTTTGTAACTTAAGTATTGAGATGGGTGCCCGCGGCGGTATGATCGCTCCGGATGAAACCACCATCAACTATGTTAAAGGCCGCGAGTTTAGCCCAAAAGGCGAAGCCTGGGACAAAGCATTGGCTTATTACAAAACACTGAAAACAGACGCCGATGCTGTTTTTGATAAAGAATTAACGTTTGATGGCTCGGCTATTGAACCCATGATAACTTACGGTACCAACCCGGGAATGGGCATGGGGATTTCGCATGATATCCCTGATGCTGCACAGGTGGAAGGCGGTGCCGCAACCTATGAGAAATCATTAAACTACATGGGCTTTCATGAAGGCGACTCAATGATTGGCAAACCAGTTGATTTCGTGTTTGTGGGCAGCTGTACCAATGGACGGATTGAAGATTTCCGCGCATTTACCTCGCTTGTAAAAGGCAGGCACAAAGCTGATAATGTTACCGCATGGCTGGTACCCGGCTCGCATATTGTAGAGTCGCAGATAAAGGAAGAAGGCTTGCTGGATATTTTAACCGAAGCAGGTTTCTCATTACGCCAGCCGGGCTGTTCAGCTTGTTTGGCTATGAATGACGATAAAGTTCCGGCTGGTAAATATGCGGTAAGCACCTCAAACAGGAACTTTGAAGGCCGCCAGGGACCGGGTGCGCGTACCATGCTGGCAAGTCCGCTGGTTGCTGCCGCCGCCGCTGTTACCGGTGTGGTTACTGACCCGAGAACATTAATTGAAGAATTGGTTTAGTGTTAGTGATCAGAGGCTGGAGATCAGAGATTAGGAAAAAATAGTCATCGGCGAAATCATTCAAATCGCTGACATCAAAAAACAAAAACAATGGCTTACGATAAATTTGAGATATTAAGAAGCACTGCGGTTCCGCTTCCGATAGAAAATATAGATACTGACCAGATCATCCCGGCCCGCTTTTTAAAAGCTACGGAAAGGGTTGGATTTGGTGATAACCTTTTCCGCGATTGGCGGTATAATGCTGACAATACCCCGAAAGCGGATTTTGTACTGAACAACCCTGTTTACAGTGGTAAAATATTGGTTGGCGGTAAAAACTTTGGTTCAGGCTCATCAAGGGAGCACGCCGCATGGGCCGTGTATGATTATGGTTTCAGGTGCGTGGTATCCAGCTTTTTTGCAGATATCTTCAGGAACAACTGCCTTAATGTTGGCGTATTGCCGGTGCAGGTTAGCCCGGAGTTTGCTGAAAAGATCTTTGCTGCAATTCATGCTGATCCTGAAACAGAGCTGGAGGTTAACCTGTCTGCGCAAACCATTACGCTGCTTAAAACCGGCGAAAAGGAAGCGTTTGATATTAGTCCATACAAAAAAGACAATATGCTGAACGGCTTTGACGATATTGATTACCTGCAAAGCATTAAAGGCGAAATAGAAGAGTTTGCTGCAAATCTGCCGCTTTAATTTTTATCTCACCCCAACCCTTCTCCAGCGGAGAGGGATTTACAAAAAGCAAAGCTTAAGTCCTCTCCTTTGGAGGGGATTTAGGTGAGGCTACAACCACCACCCCAATATAACCCGGAAAATGGAACGAAGGAAAATAGAGATTATGGACACCACGCTTCGCGATGGCGAGCAAACTTCTGGTGTGTCATTTTCCATTTCAGAGAAACTGACCATAACACAATTATTGTTAGAGGAACTCCATGTTGACCGGGTTGAGATTGCCTCGGCCCGCGTATCAGACGGCGAGTTCAATGCCGTTAAAAGTATTTTGGTTTGGGCCGAAGAAAACGGCTATGCCGACCGCATTGAGGTGTTGTCGTTTGTTGACAATGGCATTTCAATAGATTGGATGGCAAATTCGGGCGTTAAGGTTCAAAACCTGTTAACCAAAGGCTCGTTAAACCATTTAACCCATCAGCTTAAAAAAACACCCGAACAGCACTTTGCCGAAATAAAGCATGTTATTGAACTGGCGCAAAGCAAAGGGATAGCCACCAATGTTTACCTGGAAGACTGGAGCAACGGCATGCGCAATTCGCCGGAGTATGTTTACCAGTACCTGGATTTTATTACCAAGCAGCCTGTCAAAAGGATCTTATTGCCAGACACGCTGGGGATTTTAACGCCTTCGGAAACCGCTAAGTTTTTAACAGAACTGGTAGGACGTTACCCCGGTGTGCATTTTGATTTTCACGCCCATAATGATTATGACCTGGGCACAGCCAACGTACTGGAGGCTGTAAAAGCAGGCGTAAGCGGCTTGCATTTAACTGTAAACGGCATGGGCGAAAGAGCAGGGAATGCTGCCATGGCCAGCGCTGTTGCTGTAATTAATGATTTTGCACCTGAGGTTGAAATAGCGATAAAAGAATCGTCGATATATACGGTAAGTAAGCTGGTTGAAACATTCTCGGGCGTAAGGATCCCATCTAACAAGCCAATTGTTGGCGATAACGTGTTTACGCAAACCGCCGGCATCCATGCTGACGGGGATAATAAGAACAATTTATATTTTAACGATCTGTTGCCTGAGCGCTTCGGCCGCAAAAGGGAATATGCCCTCGGAAAAACATCGGGCAAAGCCAATATTGAAAAGAACCTGCAGGAGTTAGGGTTAAAACTAAATGACGCCGACCTGAAAAAAGTTACCCAGCGGGTTATTGAGCTGGGCGACAAAAAAGAAACTGTTACCAAAGAAGATTTGCCGTACATTATTTCGGATGTGCTGGACAGCAGCCTTTATGAAGAAAAGGTAGTGGTGGAATCGTACGTGTTAATGCACGCTATGGGGTTAAGGCCATCGGCTACTATCTCGGTAAAAATCGACGGCGAGAAATTTGAGGAGAATGCACAGGGCGACGGCCAGTTCGATGCATTTATGAATGCTTTGGCAAGGGTTTACGATAAAAAGAAAAGAAGCTTGCCGAAACTGATAGACTATGCCGTGCGCATTGCGCCGGGCAGCAGCTCTGATGCATTGTGCGAAACCATTATAACCTGGCAAACTGATCAAAAGAAATTTATAACCCGGGGGCTCGACTCCGACCAGACGGTTTGCGCTATAAAGGCAACACAAAAAATGCTGAACATCATTTAAGGGATAATAACAGGAATTGATAAAAGGAAAAGGAAACTGCCCGGAATAATATGGCCGATGTTAAATTAGATTTTGTTGCTGCCGCGCAGCGCTTAAAGCAGGTGGTGAAACATACGCCGCTTGAATATAATGCGGGTTTATCAGAAGCCTACGACTGTAAATTGTACCTGAAACGCGAAGACCTGCAAATTGTACGCTCGTACAAACTGCGGGGCGCTTACAACATGATCAGCCAGCTTACCGCTGAGGAACTTGGTCGCGGTGTAGTTTGCGCCAGTGCGGGTAACCATGCCCAGGGCGTAGCTTTTTCGTGTGATAAACTGAATACCAGGGGCGTAATTTTTATGCCCGAAATAACCCCCAAACAAAAAGTCAGGCAAACAGAGATGTTTGGTAATGGCAAAATAAAAATAGTTTTGGTTGGCGATACTTTTGATGATTGCCTGGTAGAAGCTTTGGCATACACCCGGGCGCACCAGATGACATTTATCCCGCCGTTTGATAATTACAGCGTTATTGAAGGCCAGGGCACGGTTGGTGTAGAGATCATGGAAGACCTGCCCGGTACCGAAGTAGTGATTATGCCTATTGGCGGCGGCGGACTGGCTGCCGGAGCAGGAAGTTATTTAAAGCAACAAAACCCCGGTATTTTATTGATAGGTGTTGAGCCGGAAGGCGCACCAAGCATGCTCAAAGCGTTTGAACACGGCGGCCCGGTGAGTTTGCCGGATATTAACCGTTTTGTTGACGGGGCAGCTGTAAAAACAGTTGGTAAGCTCACTTTTGAGCTTTGCCGCGGGGTGCTGGACGACATGCTGACCGTGCCCGAAGGCAAGGTATGTACCACCATATTAAAACTATACAACGAGGATGCTATTGTTGTGGAGCCGGCAGGTGCCTTATCTGTAGCGGTGCTGGATGCCTGCAGGGATAAAATAAAGGGCAAAACGGTGGTGTGTGTGGTGAGCGGCGGTAATAACGACATTGAACGCATGCAGGAGATCAAGGAGAAATCGCTGCTGTACGAGGGCTTGAAGCACTACTTTATTGTTAAATTTCCGCAAAGGCCGGGTGCCCTTAAGCTATTTGTAAACCATGTGCTTGGCCCTGGCGATGATATTACACGCTTTGAATTTATCAAAAAAACATCTAAAGAAAGCGGTCCTGCACTGGTAGGTATCGAACTTAAAGATGCGGCTGATTATCCCGCGCTGCTTAAGCGGATGGAAGAAAACCGTTTTGAAGTAGTAGAGCTTAACAAAGACCAAACTTTGTTTGAGTTTTTAGTGTAAGTGTATCGCCTGTATCACGTGTATTGTCGCGGTGAAACGATACAATGATACAGCGATACAAAGACTGTTCTCCATTCCCGATGTATTGCCTGTATCATAACCTTAGTAAGGATACACTGATACAGCAAACATTTAAAGCAATATAAGAATTGATAATGTCAGTATAATTTAACGATGGTTTTTATACTATTATAACCTATACTATTCTATATAAATTATATAACTATTTATATATTAAGTATTTATATTATACTATTCCTCCCTTGATGGTGTCGTCACTATAGGTATCAGTAAGAATCAAAATATGATAAATTAACCCTTTGTCATTCTGAACGCAGTGAAGGATCTTATCCAACTGATAAGTCGCCGCTATACTTGTCCTGCGCTCATGTCTTGTGTAGAAGATCCTTTGCTCTCGCTCAGGATGACAAATTAATATCTTCCTAACACCAACAAAGGCATAAAAAACTGTACTGTATCGTTGTAATGTCCGATACAACGATACAGACAATACAGGCGATACAGTGTCTTATACTGAAAAAATAGGAAGATCTGGTTATTCCGGTAATGGCATATTATTTCACAAATACTTTTGCCACCAGCCCGAAACATACGGCTTTACTTCGGTAGGTGTGCCCGGTTCAGGAACAAACAGTTGGATCTGTTTTTCTTTGGCGTAGTTAAGCAGGCGCTCAATGGGTTCGTACCAGGCATGTGGTGCCAGGTTAAACGTTCCCCAATGGATCGGCATCATTAATTTGCCTTTTAAAGCCAGGTGCGCGTTAGATGCATTATCCGGACCCATGTGAATGTCGGCCCAGTTTTTTCCATAGGCGCCAATCTCCAGCATCGTTAAATCGAACGGGCCAAAAGCATCGCCAATTTCTTTAAAGCCTGGGAACCAGCCTGAATCGGCACCGAAAAATATATTATGCTTAGGGCCTTTAATTACAAATGACGACCATAAGGTTTCGTTGCGGCCAACGATGCCGCGCCCGCTAAAATGCCGGGATGGTGTAGCGATAATATTGCAGTCGCCAATCATTACACTGTCGCCCCAATCCACCTCGTTAATAAAATTTCTTTCGATCCCCCATTTTTCAATGTGCTGGCCAACACCCAGCGAGCAAATAAAAGGAATGGTTTGGTTAGAAAAATACTTTATGGTGTTTTTGTCCAGGTGATCATAATGGTCATGAGACAGGATGATAGCATCCAATGGCGGCAGCTCATCAAGGGTTATGGGCGGCTGAAAAAACCTTTTGGGCCCGAAAAATGAACTAAAAGATACCCTGTCGCTCCACACCGGGTCGGTAAGGATGCGTTTGCCGTCAATTTCAATCAGTAAGCTGGAATGCCCTATCAGTGTGATCCTTAAACCGGTGGCAGGCGGGGCAACTAATATGGACAGATCAGTTTTAAAAGGGCCCAATTGCTGTTTGGGCGTGTTTTCGGCTTTGTTGGTATAATATTCTTTTAATATGGGGATCATTTTGCCAAACCCAGCCTCGTCGGTAGGTATCGGATTTAAAAACTTTCTCCCCTTTTTGCTCGCGCCTGATAAACTCATAAATCGGTGTGAAATTATGCCTTAAATATACTAAAGGGCAATTTGTAACTATTAGTTATGCTGAATTGTTACATTCCGCTGATGGGGATAACAAGTGTTTTCACGTTAAGTTTCGCAACGTTAATTATCGCATCGCCCGGCTAAGTAAAGTAGTTACTTATTAAAAAAGGCAATTGTTTGCCGGCAAAACTCCAGCAGATGTGCCGGCAAGGTTTGCTCCATATAAGGGTGTGTAGCCCCAAATACATGATCGGCTCCTGTGATCACCGAATACCCGGCATGAGCTTGTGCTTTACTTAATTCTTCGGCATGGCTTAGCGGTACAGAGGTATCGGCATCGCCATGAACAATAAGCCAGGGCTGCTTAATTTTTGCAGCGTGGGCAAGAATATCCAGCCGCGCCGGGTTTTTAGCAAGGTCATCAAGCAACCCTACTTTTAACGGCATTTGCTGGCCGGTACGTTTGTTTAACATGTAAGTGATGCCGGTTAAACGCCATTGCTCCTCAATGTTTTTGGGCCACAGATCGCTAAAGCCCGAAATAGAGGCCATGGTAACCAGCTTTTTTATGCGGGGGTCTTCAGCCGTTTTTATAATACTTATGCCGCCGCCCATGCTGTGCCCTATCAGGTAAACGCCATTAGCCGCGGCAATTCCTGATCCGCCGCAGGCAAAATCAACCACCGCCTTCAAATCTTCCAGCTCAATTGAAAAGGTATTATCAGCAAAGGCTATCAGGTCTGCAAAATCGTTAGGCTGATCGGCAGTGGTGCCATTGTGCGAAAAGTTGAATTTTAGAAACCTGAAACCATGTTCGGCAAAGTGATTGGCAACCAGGTTGTGTGTGCCCCAGTCTTTAAACCCTTTAAAACCATGGGCAAAAATTACCAGCGGCGCATTTGTGGCCGATGTTTTATAAGTTAGATCCATCAGCATACCGCGGCCTTTGGCACCGGGAATGTTGAAGTTTTGTTTTTTGATCATAGTGATATCAAAGATATGATATTGGATGATTAATGTTTATCATCTATTTCCCCTTCCCTCTTTACGCGCAGCGAAGAGAGGGAGGTCCAGCGAAGCGTCGACCGGGTGAGTAAAACCTGCGAGCGATATTAACGCAAATGCATGACGGGCTGACTCACCCCAGCATTGCTTCGCTCGCTGACCCTCTCTTTGCTTCGCAGAAAGAGGGGAAAGGTAACATTTTGCACATCATTCCTTCGCATACCACCAGGCCCATAATATTAATAAAGGCTGAAAAACCAGCAACCTGATCCAGGCAATCAGCGGTGTTACATACAGGCTGCCCAACTGGAAAGGCGCATGTAAAACCATATCAATATGCACCGGCAAAAAGGCAACCAGCATTAAAATTATGCCCCAGGCGGCCCAAAACCGGGTTACTTTAAATATGAGCATTATGCCAAATAATATTTCAAAAAAACCGGCAAGAATGTTCATTAGTTTCGGTAGCGGGATGTAGGGCGGAATGATGTGTATATAGCTGTCAGGCGCCCTGAAATGGTTGGCTCCCGCGGCCAAATACCCTGTTACCAGGATAACCAGGCTGATTTTTTTTAGTGATGTCATAGATTATGTACGTTTTTATAGGTAAAATCGATTTAAATGTCAAAAGAACACCCTTTATTTATAAACATTCTAAATGCAACTGTATGACAAAGGATTGACACTGCATCCTGTTAATCCTGTTACTTTTGTTGGGTTCAAATTTAATATAGCTTTGAAGTATCTAAAGGTAATCGCTTTTACGCATAAACAGATCGAGTTGAAGGAGTTGGGTAAATTGGTGATTTGCCAGGAAAATCTGACCGATAAGCTGCAAAAGGTAAAAACAGAATTTGGGATTAACGAAATCTTTTACCTGTCAACCTGTAACAGGGTTGAATTTGTTATGCTTACTGCACATACTGTTGACAAGACTTTCGCCAAACAGTTTATGGATGCCATTGATATGGGGCTATGCCCGGTATCAACCGGTACTTTTTTAGATTCGGCAGCTATTTATGAAGACCGGGAAGCGCTTGAACACCTGTTGCGCACCTCATGCTCGCTGGAAAGTATGATTGTGGGCGAAAAAGAGATCCTGGCCCAGCTCCGCAAGGCTTATGAAAATTGCAAAGATGCCGGCCTTACCGGCGACGGTTTGCGCATGTTCATGAACTGCATTGTAAAAACGGCAAAAGAAGTTTATACCAATACCAATATTTCAAAAAATCCTATTTCGGTAGTATCGCTGGCTTACCGTAAACTGCGCGACCTTAAGCTTTGCACCAACGCACGCATCCTGATCATTGGCGCAGGCGAAACCAACCGTAATATTTCAAAATACCTGCAAAAGCATAAGTTTTCAAATTTCTCGGTATTTAACCGCACCGTTGAAAATGCCGCTAAGCTGGCTGCCGATTTGGGCGGAGAGGCATTTAACCTTGAAGCTTTAAAAACTTTTAACAAAGGCTTTGATGCCATTATAACCTGCACGTCATCAACCGAGCCTATTATTACGCCGGAAATATATGCAGGCTTGTTAAACGGCGAAACCGGGCGCAAAACCATTGTTGATCTGGCCGTTCCAAACGATACCCATTCAGACGTGCTTGAGCAGTTCCCGGTAAACTTTATTGAAGTGTATTCATTAAACGAAGTTGCCAAGAAGAACCTGCAGGAACGTTACGAAGAACTTACCTACGCCGAAGAAATTATAAATAAAAACATAGCCGACTTTTTACTGGAGCTTAAGCAACGCCGCATAGAGGTTGCCATGCGCCAGGTTCCCGAAAAAATAAAGGAGATCCGTAACACAGCCATTAACAGTGTTTTTGCCGAAGAAGTGCAGGGCATGGATCAGCAAAGCCGCGAGATTTTGGAAAAGGTGATCAACTACATGGAGAAAAAATATATCAGCGTGCCTATGATAATGGCCAAAGATATCCTGATCAACAATAACTAAGCAAATCAACTAAAGAATAACCATCCTAAAGTCCGCCTCCCGCGAGTGCGTTTAGGCTGGGTTAAATGTTAAAGGGGTTCTTAACGCAAACACATCGCGCCGCCCGGCTATCTTAATCTGCCTGCAATCCTTAATGCTTATTGTCATTTCCTTAAAATCCACCCGGGAAAGTGTTAAAAAAATATCATTCTGATAAAAAACACGCAATATGCCTTGTATTTTATAAATGAATAGCCACATCGGGTAAACAAATAATAAAAATTATTTTTTTAAACAGATTATGGCTCCGGCGGTTCTATATTTAAACAATTGTTTGCTTAAATTGAGCCAATAAATCCCTTATGCGAGTTTTTCACCTAAGTGCCGAGTGCTACCCGGTTGCCAAAGTTGGCGGCCTGGCTGATGTTGTAGGCGCATTACCTAAATACCAAAACCAGGCCGGCTTGAAGGCGGCTGTGGTAATGCCTTATTACGACCGGAAATTTGTGCAGGAGAACGAGTTTGACACCGTTTTTCAAAGCTCAACCTTATTAGGTACCCGCCGTTTATATTTTGAAATATTAAAAGAAAAAACGGACAAGCTTGGCTTCGAATTGTTTTTAGTTAAGATTCCTGGGCTGATAGACCGCGTAGAAATTTACAGTTACCCGGACGAAACGGAGCAGTTTATTGCCTTCCAGTTAGCGTTCTTAGACTGGATCAGCTATTCGCAGCAATCGCCGGACCTGATCCATTGCCATGATCACCATTCAGGGCTGGTACCGTTTTTGCTGCAGCACTCCAAACTATATACCCGGCTTGCAGCAACACCAACGGTATTTACCATACACAACGGGCAATATCACGGCGCTTTTGGCTGGGATAAACTGTCGTACCTGCCGGAAATAGACCTGTCAAAAACAGGCTTGCTTGATTGGGCGGGCGGCATTAATCCGCTGGCATGTGCAGTTAAATGCTGCTGGCGATATACCACTGTTTCACCAACCTACCTGGAGGAGCTCACTATCAACTCAAACGGGCTGGAATATTTGTTTTATTTGGAAAAGGCAAAAGGGGTTGGCATAATTAACGGGATAGATACAGCCATTTGGGACCCTAAAACAGACCCGATGATTGCTGAAAAGTTCTCCATAAAACTATTACCAAAAGGCAAACAGGGAAATAAAGAGGCCTTGTGCACTCGCTTTAACCTTGACCCAACAAAGCCGCTGATAGCCTTTATTGGCCGTTTGGTGATTGAAAAAGGTGCCGACCTGTTGGCTACCGCCATGGAGGAAAGCTTTAACGAGCATCCCGGGCAGTTTAATTTTTTATTGTTAGGTGCCGGTGATAAGGAAACAGAAAGGGAACTGATACAACTCAGGGATTTTTACCCGGAGCAATGTGCTGCATTTATAGGATATGATGAAAGCCTTGCACATTTGGTGTATGCCGGTGCTGATTTTTTACTGATGCCATCGCGGGTTGAACCTTGCGGGCTTAACCAGCTATATTCCTTAAGATACGGAACGATGCCAATGGTGCGTACAACCGGCGGTTTAAAAGATACCGTGATTGATTTTGGCGATGAAGGCGGTTATGGCATCCGTTACAATAATGCCAGTATCGAAGATATTTGCAATGCTGTGAGCCGTGCGCTGGTGCTCTATAATGACGAAAAGCAGTTGCTGGCCTTACGCAAGTTGATGATGGCGCTTGATTTCTCGTGGGACCGCTCGTCCAAAGAATATATTACCCTTTATGAAAGTTTAAAACCAACTATATGACCTCTAAAGTAATTTCCATTGTTCTGGGCGGTGGCCAGGGCAGCCGGTTGGCACCCTTAACCACAACACGTTCAAAACCCGCAGTACCAATTGCCGGCAAATACCGGTTGGTTGATATTCCCATCTCAAACTGCCTGCACTCAGGTATTCA
Organism: Mucilaginibacter xinganensis; assembly: GCF_002257585.1. Taxonomy (NCBI): domain Bacteria; kingdom Pseudomonadati; phylum Bacteroidota; class Sphingobacteriia; order Sphingobacteriales; family Sphingobacteriaceae; genus Mucilaginibacter; species Mucilaginibacter xinganensis. Next base: position 901,951 of record NZ_CP022743.1, read on the forward strand.
CAGAATTTATGTGTTAACGCAGTTTAACTCGGCATCGTTAAACAAGCACATCAAAAACACGTACCACTTCAGCAACTTTAGCGAGGCATTTGTTGATATCCTGGCTGCAGAACAAACCCCAACCAATGTTGGCTGGTATCAGGGCACTGCTGATGCAGTACGGCAAAGCTTACACCACCTGGCTGTACATGATTTTGAATATGTGCTCATCCTGTCGGGCGACCAGTTGTACCAAATGGATTTTGCGCACATGATTGAGCAGCACATTGCGGCCAATGCCGATATTTCTATAGCAACCATACCCGTGCATGCAAATGATGTACCGGGCTTTGGAATTTTAAAGACCGATGCCGAGAGCCTGATCACATCATTTATAGAAAAACCAAAAACCAATTTTGAAAGCTGGGCATCAGATGTGAGCCCGCAGATGGCGGCTGAAGGCAGGGTTTACCTGGCATCAATGGGGATCTATATTTTCAATAAAAAACTTTTATATGAGTTGCTGGAAGGTAATGACCATACTGATTTCGGTAAGGAGATCATCCCGCAATCCATAATAAACCATAAGGTGTTAAGCTACCAGTATGAAGGTTACTGGACTGATATTGGTACCATCCCATCATTTTTTGAGGCAAACATTGGTTTAACTGATGATATTCCGAAGTTTAACCTGTTCGACAAGCACCCGATCTATACCCGGGCACGCATGTTGCCGCCGTCTAAAATGTCGGGCACGCACGTTGACAAAGTTATTATTGCCGATGGTTGTATTATCAATGCCAGCCAGCTAACCCGCGCTTTAATTGGTATCCGTTCGCGAATTGGATTTGAAACCATTATTGAAAACTGTTATATGATGGGTAGCGATAATTACCAAACCCTTGAGCAGATAGCGGAATTGCATGAAAGCCAGTCGCCGGTGATGGGTATTGGTGACAGGTGCCACATAAAAAATGCGATTATTGACAAAAACGCCAGTATCGGCGATGATGTGCAGATCAACTGCGGTGAGCCGCTTGAAAATGGCGACTACGGCGCATACGTTGTTCAGGATGGCATCGTAATAGTTAAGAAAAGGGCCGTAATTCCAAACGGAACTATTATATAAAATGAAGTACTGAGTCTGGTAAATACAGATGAAAGGGGTAGTTAGGAGAGCGTTACGAAGACAAAAAACTTCGTAACGCTTTTTTATGTGCAAGCGGCATAAATGTAATTACAGGATTTCTTCCCCGGCGCTTATTCATGAATAATTACTTACAACCGGTCTTGTTTTGTAACAGTAAAATTTATTCGGCGGAAGTAAATTTCAAACAAACGGGGTTTCCTATTTCAGTCATCCCCTGTATAAGCGCCAATTTACCGGTCTCTTTGTTTAATTTGTAAATGAAAATGCTGTCGCTGTCCTGGTTTGCCACCAACAGGAAATTACCGTTAGGGTCTATCGCAAAGTCGCGGGGATTTTTCCCAAAGGTAGATACCTGGTCAACCTGTGTCAGTTCGCCGGTTTCTTCATTTACAGCAAATCCGGTAATGGTATTGGTTTCTAAGCGGTTTGATGCATAAAGAAACTTTCCGTCGGGCGTAAGGTGTACGGCAGCGCCAGCGGTTTGTCCCTTAAAGCCGGGAATTAAAAACGAGACCTTTTGCTTTTGTTTTAGTTTCCCGTTATCATAGTCATAAACATACACGTTTGATCCCATCTCAGTGATCAGGTAAACATGTTTTTTATCGTTTGAAAATACCAGGTGGCGCGGTCCATCTCCGGGCGTTACCGTAACATAAGCCGGCTTAGCGTCGGTAAGCGGGTTTGCTTTTCCGGGCTTATAGCGGGTTATGTGCAGCTTATCGGTTCCAAGGTCAGTGTATAAAACATATTTTTCATCAGGCGATAGCACCGCGGTGTGTACGTGAGCGGCTTCCTGCCTGTCTTTATTAACACTATGCCCGTCATCATGCAAGGTTTGGATGCCGTTTGCCAATGATCCGTCTTTGTTGATGGGCAGCACTGCAATTGAGCCGCTGCTGTAGTTAGCTACGAATGCATTTTTCTGATCCTTATCTACAGAAATATAGCAGGGATCGGCACCTAATGACGATTGTTTGTTGATAAACTCAAGCTTACCTAATTTTGCATTAAATTTAAATGCACTTACTTCACCCTTTTTTCCATCCTCATTAACTGCATATACAAATTTATTATTGTCAGACACGGTTAGGTACGAAGGGTTACTAACGCCATCAATTTGATTTAAATATTCCAGTTTGCCTTTTTCTGCATAAAAGCGGTATACGTAAATACCTTTGCTTTTGCCTTTGGTGTAAGTGCCTATCAGCAGGTCATAAGTTGAGGGAGGTCCGGCCTTCTTTTTTTGCGCATAAATAAGCACCGGAAATAACAGTGAAATTAATATCAGGAATTTTCTCATTGCAGGATAAATTTGGTTATCAGCCTGCAAGATAGTAATTAGTGATAAGAGGTTGGAGATTAGAGATTAGTTTTTTTAGTCTGGAGATCTGAAAAGTCCCGGAAGACGAAAAGCCCCTGCAAAATCTGCAAAGGCTTTCCTTTATAATATAGACAGGAACTAATCTCCGGTCTCTAATCTCTAATTCACTGAATTAAGTGCTTCAACTGGATAACTTCCTTTTCCTCTAAAAATCTCCAGCGTCCGCGCGGAAGATCCTTTTTGGTAAGGTTGGCATATACGGCTCTATCCAGTTTTACCACTTCGTAGCCTAAATGTTCAAATATACGGCGTACAATACGATTTTTGCCGCTGTGAATCTGGATGCCGATCTCTCTTTTTGAACCACCTGCGACGTATGATATAGAATCAGGTTTTATCGCCCCATCTTCAAGTTCAAGCCCGAAGCCAATTTTATTCATATCGCCTTGTGTTAAGCTTTTGTTCAGCTCAACCTGGTACAACTTGGTGATGCTGTTACGCGGGTGTGAAAGTTTGTCGGCAAGATCACCGTCGTTGGTCATTAAAAGCAAACCTGTAGTGTTCCTGTCAAGGCGGCCAACCGGGTAGATGCGTTCTTTGCTGGCTTTTTCAACCAGGTGCATTACGGTACGGCGCTCCTGCGGATCTTCAGTAGTAGTTATATAATCTTTCGGCTTATTTAACAATACATAAACCATTTTCTCGCGCTTAAGCAATTCGCCGTTATAGCGGATCTCATCCTTCATCGGATCAACCTTATGCCCAAGTTCATTTATTACTGTTCCGTTAACAGAAACCACGCCTGCGGCTATCAGTTCGTCAGCCTTGCGGCGTGAGCAGATACCTGCATTTGAAATGTAACGGTTCAGTCTTATCAAGCCGGTATCTTTACTTTCAGGGCCCTTTTTGCGGCCGCGCATAGTTCTTTCCGGAGCGTCGCGGTCTTTTGTTATTTTATCGTATGTGGGTTTTGAGCGTTGCGGCCTGTCGGTATCATTTGGCCTGTCGCTCGCTGGTCTTTTAAACCCGGTTCCTGAAGAAGGCCTGCCCGCAAACTTGCTGTCTCCGCCAAAGCTTCTTTTCGGTTTATCATCAGCGTTAAATGAACCGCCTGATGATTTTGCGCGCGGTGCAAAAGGTTTTTTGTCTCCTGTTCTTTCGCCACCGAAGCTTCTTTTAGGCCGGTCATCGGCGTTAAATGAACCTGGTGACGATTTGCTGCGCGATGCAAAAGGTTTTTTATCACCTGTTCTTTCGCCGCCAAAGCTTTTTCCTGGTCGTGGATCATTGTCAGCCACTCTGCCGGTATATGGCCTGCTTTTTGGTGCAAACGCTCTTTTTTCGCCGGATGACTCACCATCTGATGGCCGTCCGCTGTATGGCCTGCTTTTTCCGGTAAATGCTTTCTTCTCGCCCGGGCCGCCGCTAAAACTGCTTGCCGGTTTGTCGAAACTGCTTTTGCTGCCCGATGATGAAAAAGATCTTTTTTCGCCGGGTGCTTCGCTGTTATATTTTTTTGATGGTCGGGAACTTTTGGGTTGATCAGAACCTGGTGTAGAATTTCCTCTTGATGAGGTTGATCTTTTTGGCCTGTCACCGGCCTTTGAAGCCTTGTTTGATGATCTGCCGGATTTGTCGTCGCGACTGTTCCCTGGTCTGTTGAATGCCATATTTTTTTTGTTTGCGCTTTCGCAGCGTGAGGGTCAAAGTTACGGTTTTTTGGGTGATTTTTATAATTTTTTTATCATCAACAAAATCGGCGTTTAAACGTTTTAAACCAAGTTTTTGAACCGAAAACCGGACTTCAAAAAAGCGTAAAAAAGCTAAGTATTTGATAATCTGACTTGTATAACTTACCTTTGCAGCGCATTCTACCAAATGTGTAATTTATGGATAAAAAAGAAATGACAAAGAGACACCTAATTACGTGCTCCGTAATAGTGCTGCTGGTTATCATTTCAGCGTTCAATATTTGTGGTATAAAGGCTGTGCCAACCACCGATATTCACAACGTAAAGGCTACGTTACCCGTTGATAAATCGGAAAAATTTAGCCCGCGCATTTCATCATTCATTTTCAAAGCAGCAGAAGCTGTGAATGATTATACCTTCGCTAATGAAGCTATACCAATCAGAAATGCCAGTGTAACCCGCAAGTTGAATCGTTCGCTTCAAAAGCATAGTTTTAAATGCGTTCAATCTAACGTTCTGCAAAGCAAAGCAGAAAAACTGTTCCCGATTATCGAACCCATTTTAAAAGCGTACGGAATTCCGGACGATTTTAAATACATTCCCTTAGTCGAGTCGGGTTTATGCGAAGGAACGTCGCCAAAGGGTGCGAGGGGTTTATGGCAATTTATGCCAGGGACTGCGCGTACCTACGGACTTAAAGTAGGGCACGGAATTGATGAGCGTTTAAATGTGCACAAATCAACTGTGGCAGCATGTAAATACATCAAAGAGTTATACGCAGAGTTCAACAGCTGGACGCTTGCCGCTGCCGCCTACAACAACGGATCTATTAAATTAGAAAAGGTTATTAATAAACAGAATGAGGATAATTATTTCCGCATGCATTTAAACCGCGAAACCGGGGCTTATGTTTATAACCTGATTGCTATGAAAGCAATTATTACCCAGCCTAACAAGTACGGCTACAAATATTATAAAACGGTTAATGCTAACAGCGGAACAATTGAACTGCTGGCAATTAACTAACAACCGGATTTAATCCGCAGAAAGTAAAATTATATTACGGAGCACTTTGAGGCCGACCTTCCAAGCTGGAAGATCGGCCTTTTTTTGCGTATATTTGCAGCCTGAAAAAAGTTGATTGAATTGACTGGTGAGTGGTTAATTGAGTTATGGAAAAGCTGTTGCGTTTTAACTTAATTAACTTAATCCATCCCAATCAACCTGATCAACCAATCTCAATATATGAATAAAACATCCATCGACCTGGGCGAGCAAAATGAAGTTGAAGTGTATGGGGCCAGGGTACATAATTTAAAAAATATTGATGTTTCTTTTCCGCGCAATCAACTGGTGGTAATTACCGGTTTAAGTGGCAGCGGAAAATCATCCCTGGCATTTGATACGATTTACGCCGAGGGACAACGCCGTTACATGGAAACGTTTTCGGCCTACTCGCGCCAGTTTATGGGTGGGATGGAGCGGCCGGATGTTGATAAGGTTTCGGGCCTTAGCCCCGTTATTGCGATTGAACAAAAAACAACCAGTAAAAATCCACGGTCAACTGTTGGTACAATAACTGAGATCTATGATTTTATGCGTTTGCTTTTTGCCCGCACCGGCGAGGCTTATTCCTACGTAAGCGGCGAGAAGATGGAACGCATGTCTGAAGATCAGATCCTGAAAACCATTTCCGAAAAATTTAATGGTGAACCGGTGAATATCCTTGCCCCGGTAGTAAAGGCCAGGAAAGGACATTACCGCGAACTTTTTGAGCAGATTCGCAAACAAGGGTATCTTAAAGTTTGGATCGACGGTGCAATTGCCGACGTTGAACCAAAAATGCAGGTGGATAGGTACAAAATCCACGACATAGACATTGTTGTTGACAGGCTGGTGGTTAGCGAAAATGATACCAAGCGCCTCTACACCTCTATACAGGCAGCTTTAAAAATAGCAAAAGGAATTATCCGCATAGGCGATAAGGACAACAATGTAGCTTATTACAGTAAATATTTAATGGACCCTATTTCGGGCATCTCATATGATGAGCCACAGCCGAATACTTTTTCGTTTAACTCACCTTATGGTGCCTGCGAGAAGTGTAATGGGCTGGGATATATTTTTGAGGTTGATGAAGCTTCTGTTATTCCCAACCCTAAGCTTAGTATTCTTAACGGCGGCCTTGCGCCACTTGGCGAGTACCGCGAAACATGGATTTTCCAGGTGTTAAAAGCGCTTGCCAAAAAGTATGAATTTTCTTTATCGGTACCGATAGAGAAACTTTCAAAAGATCACCTGGATATCATCCTGAACGGATCAACTGAAATGATTACCGTTGCCGTTGAATACAACAAGTGGAACGTACAAAGTTACCAGGTTGCTTTTGATGGCATTATCCGCATGCTTGAAGAGCAGCAGGAGCGCCGGAGTGAAGAAGGGATGGATGATATGGAAAACTACCGGGTTTTAAGAACCTGCCCGGTTTGCGATGGTGCTAGGCTAAAAAAGGAATCGCTTCATTTTAAGATTGACGGTAAAAATATTTTCGAGCTGGCTTGTATGGATATCCGTACCCTGCAGGAATGGTTTGCCAATTTAGAAGATCGCCTGAGTGAACGCCAGAATGTTATTGCCAAAGAGATCTTAAAGGAAATACGGGCGAGGATTGTGTTTCTGCTGGATGTTGGCTTAAATTATTTAACGCTTGACAGGACCGCCAAAACACTGTCGGGCGGCGAGGCACAGCGCATTAGGCTGGCAACGCAAATTGGGTCGCAGCTCATGAATGTCATGTACATTTTAGATGAACCAAGTATTGGCTTGCACCAGCGTGATAACGAACGCTTAATAAATGCGCTGAAAAATCTGCGCGACCTGGGTAATACGGTATTGGTTGTTGAGCATGATAAGGATATGATACTGCATGCCGACCATGTGATAGATATGGGGCCCGCCGCCGGTGTGCATGGCGGTCAAATAGTAGCGCAGGGAACCCCCGAAGAGTTAATGAAGGCCCACACGCTTACCACATCATACATAAACGGGGAACGCGAAATTGCGATACCTAAAACAAGGCGCGAAGGCAATGGGAAAGTGCTGAGCCTTAAAAAGGCAACCGGCCACAATTTAAAAAAAGTGTCTGTTGATTTTCCTTTGGGTAAGTTAATAGGCATCACAGGTGTATCGGGCAGCGGCAAGTCAAGCCTGATAACGGAAACTTTATATCCTGTTTTAAATCACCACTTTTTCAGGGCCAAAAAACATCCCCTTCCTTACGAAAAAATTGAAGGCCTGGAGCATATTGATAAGGTGATTGAAATTGATCAAACACCAATCGGACGTACGCCGCGTTCAAATCCTGCAACTTATACCGGCGTGTTTTCTGACATCAGGAACCTGTATGTACAGTTACCCGAATCAAGGATCAGGGGCTACAAGCCCGGTCGTTTTTCCTTTAACGTAAAGGGCGGCCGTTGCGAAACTTGCCAGGGTGCAGGTTTGAAAGTTATAGAAATGAACTTTTTGCCCGATGTGCAGGTGCCCTGCGAAGAGTGCGGCGGCAGGAGGTACAACCGCGAAACGCTGGAAGTAAGGTATCGCGGTAAGTCCATCAGCGATGTGCTGGATATGAGCATTGAGGATGCCACCCCGTTTTTTGAACATATCCCGGCTATTTACAGAAAGGTTAAAACACTGTTTGATGTAGGCTTGGGTTATATAACGTTAGGGCAATCATCAACAACCCTGTCAGGAGGTGAGGCACAACGTGTTAAACTGGCTACTGAACTCTCCAAAAAAGACACAGGGAATACGTTTTATATATTGGACGAGCCTACTACTGGTCTGCATTTTGAGGATATTAACGTTTTGCTGGGGGTATTGCAGCAATTGGTTGATAAAGGCAATACTGTGCTGGTAATTGAGCATAACCTGGATGTGATAAAGGTTGTGGATCATGTAATTGACCTTGGTCCTGAGGGCGGTTCAGGTGGCGGAAAAATCCTTTTCAGCGGAACGCCTGAAGGTTTGTGTAAAGTTAAAGAAAGCTTTACCGGGCAGTTTTTGAAAAAGGAAATGGGATTAAAATAATATGTACAGAAAGTTGTACATATTAAATTCGTTTTTTACCTTTATTAAAATTGATAATAATGCAGGTTACGACTTATACAAATTTTCGCCAACAATTAAAGTCATATCTGGATAAGGTAAGAAATAGTCACACACCTCTTTTTGTTACTAGTGCTAATGGGGAAGATGTGGTTGTGCTTTCAAAATCCGATTATGAAAGTATGGAAGAGACCTTTTATTTGCTTAAAAGTCCGAAGAATGCAGCTAGATTGCTAAAAAGCCTTGAGGATTACGAAAATGGGCTAGTTGAGGAAAGAAAGCTTATCGAAGAATGAAGGTGGTTTTTCTTGATCAGGCCTGGGAAGACTATCTATACTGGCAAAATACGGATAAGGCGACTTTAAAAAAGGTAAATTCATTATTAAAAGAAATCGAGCAAATGCCATTTGAAGGGAATGGAAGAGAACCCCTAAAACACAATTTTGCTGGCTGGTGGTCACGACGGATAAATCTCGAACATAGGCTGGTATATAAAATTGATGATAAGGCTATTGTGATACTGCAATGCAGATATCATTATTAATTCCTCAAACAAAACTAAACAATTGTAACTTTAGCTTATATGTTACCATTGTTAACCGCACCCCAAATTCGCGAAGCTGATGCTTACACAATTGCCAATGAACCCATAAGTTCAATCGATTTAATGGAGCGGGCCGCAAAAGCGTTTGTGGGTTGGTTTCTGAATCATTTTCCTGATAAAAAGAAAACTATCACGGTTTATTGCGGTACTGGCAATAACGGAGGCGATGGGCTTGCGATAGCACGGATGCTGGATGACCACCAATATAAAAAACTGAAGGTAAAAGTAGCCCGGTTTTCAGACAAAGCTTCTGATGATTTTAACGCCAATTTAAAACGACTCCGCCAAACGGGCATCCCAATTACAGAGATTAGGCCGGGAGATAGTTTCACAAGCGATGAAAGTGGCGTTATTATAGATGCGTTATTAGGTACCGGCTTAAATAAGCCACTTGAAGGCGACTATAAAAAACTGGTAAGCCATATAAACAGCCTGGGAAAAACCGTGGTTGCAGTTGATGTGCCGACCGGATTTTTTTCAGAAGGCGAGATTCCTGCAAATACCTTAGCTTTAAGGACAGATCTTGTTATTACTTTCCAGCAGCCTAAAATTAACTTTTTATTACCTGAGTCAGCCGAATGGATCGAATGCTGGGAAGCAGTTAATATCGGTATAGATGAGAAATTTGTGCATTCATTAAAATCACCTTACCAGGCTGTTGAGGAGAAAGATATTCGCCGGCTGTTAAGGCCAAGGCATAAGTTTACCAATAAAGGGACTTACGGGCACGCACTTTTGGTAGCTGGCCAGGAAGAAACAATGGGGGCGGCTTTACTGAGCGCTGCAGCTTGTTCTTATGCGGGTGCCGGACTAACTACAGCCTGTGTGCCTAAAAGTGGGTTGAACGCTTTAAATAGCTACATGCCCGAGCTTATGGCAATAGTAAGAAATGGCGCAGAGATTCCCCTTATTGAATGGGGTAAATTTAGTTCGATAGGGATTGGTCCGGGGCTGGGCAAAACGGAAGAATCAATGGCTTTATTTGCTGATATTTTATCTAATTGCAAAAGGCCGATGGTAATTGACGCTGATGCACTTAACTTACTTGCTCAGTACCGGGAACTTTGGAGCGGCATTCCTGAAAATAGCATCCTGACCCCGCACATGAAGGAGTTTGACCGGCTTTTTGGCGAGCACACCAGCTGGTGGCAACGCATTCAAACCGGGCTGCAAAAGGCGAAGGAGCTAAAGCTGTACATTTTACTCAAAAACGATTATACTATAGTTATAACACCCGGGGGGGCAGTATATTTCAACACAACAGGGAATGCTGCGATGGCTACCGGGGGAATGGGCGACGTGCTTACAGGCGTAATTACTTCTTTACTGGCGCAAAAATATTCGCCGGAAAAAGCTTGTATCATCGGCGCTTATATTCATGGAAAAGCCGGGGATGAGCTTGCCTTAACTAACAAACTGAATGTGGTGATGCCCGGGCAGGTTTTAGTTCGTTTGCCAACAACAATGGCAAAATTAATGGCATAAAAAAAAGGCTGTAAGTATCGTACAACCTTTTTTAACTATTAACTGATCTTATAAAGAACAAAATACTCAATGGGGTATTGGTGAGCTTTGTTTTGATATATAACTATAGCAAAATCCAAGTTCAAGCTTTATACCTATAAGACGTGCTGACTATTTGTTTAGTTACAAAAAGATGCTAAAAAATTATTAGCTCCCTGTTATCAGGTATAAAACTTAGCAAAACAACAAGCTGTTTTACTGATTGTTTTAAGAAAAATAATTTTTTTGAAATGATTAATAAGTAGTTATGATATTGCAGATATCTAAAGACGCTATAATTCGCAGGTTACTAAATGTGTTAGGCGATTAAAACTTACCCAACACCATCATCTGATCCATCGTAGGGTTTACGCTGCCGCCACGTGGCTCAAGGGTAACTGCAAAAGCATCGGTTTTTACAGCAGCAATGGTTTTCATCTCTTTCATATCGGTAGAGTCCGGATTGGCGTCAAATACGCCTAAATCAACAGGCTTGCCGGCAACAATAGCCCATAGCTGATACTGGTGATCCTTGTCGTTCGCCGGCATTTTTACATTAGCCATATCAATCATCACTTTTTTCTTAACCGGGCTCCAGGCAATAGTTACTGCAGCAGTTGCAGGGGCATGCACCGTTGGGTTTAATTTCAGAAATTTAAATGAAGGGTCTCGAAGGACACTTAGTTCTCCTTCTACCAGGTTTACACGGTTAGCAAAATGTTGCTTGTCAACTTGTAATGCAGCAAGCTGGGTGGTTGATTCCTGTAATTTATTGTATAAATTCATTAAAGCTATACCACTTGCAATTAATAAAGCAAGGCATGCAGCAAACGCATATTTATAAAAATTATTTGTTTTGGGAGCTGTAAATGCAACTACATTATCTATAGCAGGTGCTGCCTTTGTATCAAAATTATAGTCGTCGCTAAAATTTGTAAGTATGCTGTTTAGAACCCTGCTCTTTAAATTTTCAGCAGGTTCAACAGCGTTATGTTCTGCATACATCTCCATTGACAGCTCAATTTCATCCAGTTCAGCTTTAATTGAAGGATGTTTTGAGGCCATGGTTTCCACCTGTAACTTTTCTTCCGGAGATACATCTCCCAGAACATAAAGTTCCAAAATGCCTGATTCTATATATGCTTTAATATCTTCCACTTTCCGCCTTTTCAATTAAAATGTTTCCTGAGTTGCTGAATAGCCATCCTTAACCTTGTTTTAACAGTTCCAAGCGGAACCGCCAATTCTTCGGCAGCCTCTACATGGGTGTATCCCTTAAAGTATACCAGGTCTAGAATAGCCTTTTGGTCCGGCTTTAGCGTTTCCACTAACTCTTTAATACCCAACAGTTCAGGTTTGTAAACCGTGCTTCTCTGTTCGTCTATGGAAGTTACGTTATTTTCCAGTTCCTGGTTTTTATTCTGGTTTTTAAAATCTTTCGATCTGATTTTATCAATGGAGAGATTGCGCGCAATATTCACCATCCAGGTAAATAAACGGCCTTTTTCGGTACTGTAGCTCGAAAAGGAATGCCAGATTTTTACAAACGTTTCCTGCAGTACATCTTCTGCGGTTGCCGTATCAATTATTATACGCGAGATAACGCCGTACAACGATGACGAATACATATCGTAAAGAGCTTCAATAGCAATCTTTTCGCGATTCCTCAGCGCAAGCACCAATTCCTCTTCTGATAGCGATATTTTTCGTTTCTTACTCAAAGTGGGTTCAAGATATAAATGTATTGTCAGATTTCAAATAAATGTTTTTCTGCGTGGTAAGAAGAACGAACCAAAGGGCCGCTTTCTACATATCTAAAACCTTTATTTAACCCAAATTGTTTGTATCGTTCAAACTGATCCGGATGGATCCAGTCAATTACCGGGTGATGGCTGCGTGTAGGCTGTAAATATTGCCCTAAAGTAAGTATTTGTACACCGGCTTCCAGTAAATCATCCATAGCCTCCAGTACGTCATCTTCCGTTTCACTGAGGCCCAGCATAATTCCGGATTTGGTACGCAACCCCGCTTGCGAGATATATTTTAAACATTCTAGGCTGCGGTCATATTTGGCCTGGATGCGTACTTCTTTAGTTAAGCGCCTTACGGTTTCCAAGTTGTGCGAAACCACTTCCGGCCTGGTTTCAAGCACGCGGTTAAGATTATCCCAAATACCCCTGAAATCAGGCAATAAGGTTTCTAAAGTAGTATCAGGGCTTTCTCTGCGGATGGCATTAATGGTTTCGGCCCAGATAATTGATCCGCCATCTTTAAGGTCATCACGATCCACAGAGGTTATTACGCAATGCTTTACCTGCATTAGTTTAACCGAATTAGCAACCCGGTTTGGCTCATCTGTATCAACCGCTAAAGGGCGGCCTGTGGCAACAGCACAAAACGAACAAGAGCGGGTACAAATGTTTCCCAATATCATAAATGTGGCAGTACCGGCACCCCAGCACTCTCCCATATTGGGGCAGTTTCCGCTTTCGCATATGGTATGTAATTTATGCTCATCAACCAGGCCACGCACATGGGCATATTCTTTGCCAACAGGCAATCTTACCCTAAGCCAGTCAGGCTTGCGTTGCATTTGGTTTGCAGGGACAACAGGCAAATCAATCATGTTACAAAAGTATGTAAAAAGTTGTGATTAGTGATTAGACATCACGGCTTGCCGATTAGTTTTTACATTTAATAAATACACGGTATAATACTTTTGCTTTAACTAATCTTCAGTCGCTGATTTTTCCAAAACTACGCCATTACTGACATCGCCTCTTCAACGGAAACTTCTCCGTGCGAAAGATCAAGCACGCATTCGCCGTCTTTTATCATTAGCAATTGTGGCGATTCGTGATGAACTGAAAAATCAGCTGCAACCTGGTTTGAAAGGTCCCTGTATTTAATCAGGTCTAAAAAAAATAGCGGTAAATTTGCCGGTAACTGATCCCAATCCAGCTCGAAACGTTTCTTTACCATCATACTGATGGAGCAACGGGTGCTATGTTTAAAAATTAAACTATAGCCTTCTTGTTTTTTTATAGCATTAATTTGCTCAGCCGACTCCAGCGATGTCCAGTTCATAAAAAAATATATAACGATGAATACCTAATTAAACGCAAAACAACACAAAAACGGCTGTGGTTTTAGGCAGTTGATGAAAAAATGACATTTAACTGTTAACGTCCGCTTTTTGGATATGATCCGTAAGCAGGGCACAATTTGTTTGAGCATGAAGCGAGGGTTCCCAATGCTAAAGCTATAAATGCGATGTAAAGTATTTTTTTCATTTTAAAGTCCGATTAGGTTTTATACGGAATTAACTTTTTAAAGTTTCAGCAAGATAAGCCATTTTTATGGCAGTTACGGCACCTTCAATACCTTTATTTCCATGTTTGCCGCCTGCACGGTCAACAGCCTGTTGCTGTGTATCAGTAGTTAATACCCCAAATATAACAGGTTTTGAATATTTTAAGGCAACATTGGTTAAACCGTTTGCTACTGCATTGCAAATAAAATCAAAATGCCTTGTTTCGCCCTGTATAACACAGCCAAGGCATATTATAGCATCAAATTTACCGGTTTTTAACAAGAAATCGGCACCTGATGTTAATTCAAAACTGCCCGGAACCTGGTGTGTAACAATGTTTTGCTCCGCAGCGCCGTGTTCAAGCAGGCTCTCATAAGCACCCTGGTACAACGCGTTGGTGATACCGGCATTCCATTCGGCAACAACAATCCCGAATTTGTAGGGAGCCGCAGATGGAACTTCTGTTTCAGAAAAATCAGACAAGTTTTTAAGATGTGTTGCCATGGAGGATCTATTTAAATGCGAAAGTCGGAGCAACGGTTTCGGGGCGATAAATCAGAACTTGGAAATTCCAATAAATAAACCCGAAATCGACGTTCCGACTTTCTAAATCAATTAAAGCTTTGCTTCGGTACGCGCTATATATTCGTCAATATTTTGCGCTTCTGTACTTTCAGGATAATCGCTTTTTATTTTTTTATACGTTTCATCAGCCGATTTATTGTCGTTCTGTGTTTCGTAAACTAACCCAAGTTTTTTTAAGTATAGAGGGGTTAAAAATTTATTGTTCGCTTTGTCAGCCGCTTTTTTGAAGTAGGTTGATGCTTTATCATAATCCTTCAATTCAACATATGCATCAGCAGTGCTTCCGTATGCTTCGGCAGCCACCATGCTATCATTGCCGCGATAATTTGTTAAATTATCAATAGCTTTTTGAAATTCGCCTTTATTTAAATAAGCCGTACCTAAATAGAAGTAGGCCAAATTAGCAGCTTTGGTATTGCCGTAATCGTCAATTATTTTTTGGAAGCCAGGATAGCCGGCATCTCCTTTAATAGCTTTGTCCCATTCTTTTTTTGCCCAAAAATCTTGTGCAACGTGCATTTGGTTTGATGCTTTGATCTCTTGTGGAGCTATATAGAATTTTTGATATGCAACATAAGCAACAACCATTACTAAAATAGCGCCAACTATAAATATCAGGCTTTTTTGGTTCTCCTGGATAAAGTTACCTGATGGTTTTAAACGCTTTTCTTCTACTACTACCTTGGTATTGGCCTGGGTTTTTGACATTTCTCTTCTAAAATTAAGTGTGCAAAAATACAGTTTTCAAAATTTTTAGCAATACCTTTTAAATTAAATATTTATGGGGGCTTGAGATTAGAGGTTAACCGCCGGAGATTAGTTGTTGTAAGGCTGGAATAGCAGATTATTAAAAGTATCATCCTGATCTGCAGCCTTTAATTTGTTCCCTGCTTTCTGTCGTCCTCACTTTCGGACTAAAATCCTCCAATCTCTAACCGCTAATCACTACCTTTGAACGCCTTATGTATCTACAGCAATTATCGGTCATAAATTTTAAGAACTACGCGGAAGCCGGGCTAACATTTAGCGAGGGAGTTAACGTTTTTACCGGTAATAATGGTGCCGGAAAAACCAATTTGCTGGATGCTATATACTACATGTCTCTGTGCAAAAGTTATTTTAACCCAATTGATAGCCAGCAAATAAAGCAGGGGGCTGATTTTTTTATCGTAACCGGTAATTTTAACAGGAATGGTAAAGCCGAGCATATTGCCTGCTCTGTAAAGCGCAATCAAAAGAAGCAATTTAAGCGCAATAAAAAAGATTATCAGCGCCTGGCGGATCACATAGGGTTACTTCCGCTGGTAATGGTGTCGCCTTACGACATCAGCATTATTATAGAAGGCAGTGATGAACGGAGGAAATTTATTGATAATGTAATCTCGCAAACCGACAATGCCTATCTTGATGAATTACTGGTATATAATAAGGTGTTGGCTAACCGAAATGCACTGCTAAAGCAAATTGCTGACAGCGGTCGGTACGATCCGGGATTGATGGAGGTTTTTGACGAACAATTGTCCATTTCGGGGAGCCGGATATTTGAGAAACGCAAGCTTTTTATGGAAAGCTTTACTGAAATTTTCAATAAGCACTACAGTTTTTTAAGTGAGGATGCGGAGCAGGTTGAAATGGTTTACGAATCGCAACTGTTACAAAATGACCTGTCAACGCTGTTGAAAAAGAATATTGAAAAAGACAGGATACTTGAGCGTACCAATGCCGGCATTCATAAAGATGACCTGGTTTTTGCTATTCATGGCATGCCCATGAAAAAGTTTGGTTCACAGGGGCAGCAAAAATCTTTTTTAATAGCTTTAAAATTAGCACAATACAGTTTTTTGGATCAGCAGAATAAGTTTAAGCCAATATTACTACTCGATGATATTTTTGATAAGCTTGATGATCGAAGGATTACTAAATTGATGCAGATGATTTCCAACCACGATTTTGGACAGGTATTTATTACAGATACCAGCGAAGAGCGGGTGATAAATATATTTAAGAAAATAGGGGTGGAAATAACATTGTTTAAGGTAAAGGAAGGGGAGATTGATGCGTAAGGCTAACGATAAATCATTAAAAGAAGCTATTGAGCAAATGCTTAATGTTTACAAAATTAAGCGCAAGTTTGACGAAACATCTATAATAGCGCATTGGCCCGAACTGGTTGGCAAGCCTGTAGCTAACCGCACAAAAGAATTGTTTATTCACGACAAAAAACTTTTCCTGCGGGTGGAGTCGTCAGTAATAAAAAATGAACTGATGATGATGCGTGAGCAAATAATTGAAAAAATAAATGATGAAGCTAAAACGAATTTAGTTGAAGAAATTATTTTCCTTTAGTCCACCTTGGGAAAAACGACTTAAAGTTTAGATCGTCGCTCATTCTTGAAAAAGCAAGAATAAATAAACCCGGAAGTATAAAGGCGAGTTGTGCCTCAGGATGCGTTCTGTAAAGCAATATAGTGCCCGAAACCAACACGATTATAAGTAACAGGTATAAAATATATTTAAGAAGAAGCCTCATGATTTTGTTCTGGGTTATAATAAATAAGGGCTTTGCAAAACACAGTTTTTCAAAACGTTATAAAAATAGACACTTCTTTTTAGAATAACAAAATAACAGGATGTTTTTTATTAATAAAACATCCTGTTAACTAATGCTTTAGAACTTTTCAAGTGCGGAGAAAAAGAAGTCGCCTTCAATTTTTGCATTTTCAGAAGAGTCAGATCCGTGAATGGCATTTGCTCCGATTGACTCAGCAAATAACTGGCGGATAGTTCCGGCTTCAGCCTTTGCAGGATCAGTAGCACCAATCAGTTTACGGAAGTCTTCAACTGCGTTGTCTTTTTCTAAAATAGCGGCTACAATAGGGCCTGATGACATAAAGCCTACAAGTTCGCCGTAAAATGGGCGTTCTTTATGAACTTCGTAAAATTTTCCGGCAGTTTGCTCTGTTAATGCGATGTATTTCATAGCATTGATTTTAAAACCAGCCTTTATTATTTGATCTAAAATTGCACCGATATGCCCGTTTGCAACAGCATCAGGCTTAATCATGGTAAATGTTTTATTGTTACTCATCTTAATAATTTACTTTTTGTTTTGAAGTTGATGGTTTATGATGGAATTATTTTGTTTCCGCGGTGAATATTGAACCATCAACAATCTACTGTTTCTAATTTCCCGCAAAAGTAGCTTTTTACAATTAAAACATAAAGCCTTTTACATTAAATAAGATGGTTGTATTTGATTTATTTATTTAGCTTTGCAACTCTTTTTTGAAAATTGATGTTAGATACAGCCTCGCTTATAAAACTTTTAGCGCAGCCCCAAAAAATAGTAATTACTACTCATCACAAGCCTGATGGTGATGCTATGGGCTCGTCGCTTGGTTTATATAATTATCTTATACAGCAGGGCCATCATACTAAGGTTATTACACCTACTGATTATCCCGATTTTTTAAGCTGGCTGCCTGGCAACGGCGAAGTTATAATTTATACAGAGCAAACTTCAGAGGCTGCGGAACTTATTGCCGGCGCTGATATGATATTTTGTCTGGATTTTAATGCGCTTAACCGGATTAATGAAATGGGTGCCCTTGTTGGTGAGAGCAGTGCAATTAAAATAATGATCGACCACCACCTGGAACCGCAGGATTTTGATGATTACCGTTACTGGGATATCAACGCATGTGCTACAGCACAATTAATATACACCTTCATTACTGACGAGCTTAATAACAAGAAGTTAATTAACAAGGACGTAGCCACCTGTTTATATACTGGTATAATGACGGATTCGGCTTCATTCTCATTACCTAAAACAACTTCTGCGGTACACCGCATTATTGCAGATTTGATTGATGAGGGGGCTGTTAACTGGCAAATCCACGAACAGATATACAAAAACTCGTCTGAAAACCGTTTACGCTTTTTAGGCATCTGCCTTTCGGAGCGGCTGGAAGTTTTGCATGAATTTAATACCGCAATAATAGCAGTGCCTAAGGCCGATCTGGAAAAATATGATGTTATAACCGGAGATACAGAAGGAATAGTTAACTATGCATTGTCAATAGCCGGGGTTAAACTGGCTGCATTTATTGTTGAACGGAATGACAGGGTGAAGCTTTCATTACGTTCAAAAGGAGAGTTTCCGGCTAATGAGATCTGCAAAAAATACTTTGAAGGCGGCGGTCATCGTAATGCCGCCGGCGGCGTGTCATCGGGTAGCCTTGAAGAGGTTGTCAACCAATTTAAATTAATATTACCTGAATATAAAAAACTATTAATACAATAAGAGAAAATGAAAAAACAACTGATGTTTTTAGCGCTTGCAGCAATTGGTTTAGCAAGTTGTAATGGTGGCTTTAACAAGGGCGAAGGAGGTTTACTATATAAAATAGTTGACGATAAATCTGGCCCAAGCATTAAAGAAGGCGATTTTATGGTGTTTAATTATACAGTAAAAAATGATGCCGACTCCGTAATGCAAAGCACATTTGAAAAAGGCCAGCCGCAGCCATTAACTATGCCAAGCCTTAAAGGCCAGCCGGCAGGAAATATCATGTCGGTATTTTCGTTGCTTAGCGAAGGGGACAGTGCTATCATCAAAATAAATATTGATACGATGACTAAAGGCCACCCAAGGCCTAAAGAATTAAAAGGTAAATACATAGTATATGTAATAAAAATGGAAAAGGTGATAGCTAAGGGTAACCTTAGCCCTGAAGTTTTCCAGGGGCGGATACAGGCTTACCAAAAAACAATAGCTGATGCAGCGAAAGCAAAAGAGCCTGCAGCCATAAAAAAATATATTGCCGACAATAACCTTAAAGTTACCACAACTCCATCAGGTTTAAACTACGTGATTACAACACCTGGAAGCGGGCCTGTTGCTGCTGCCGGCGATACTGTAGTTGTAAATTACGTTGGTACATTTGTAAATGGCAAAGGTTTTGATACCAATATAAAATCTGAAGCGGTTAAATTAAAATTACCTGTCAGTCCGATGAATCCTTATAAACCTATTCGTTTCCCGCTTGGTGTACAAGGAATGATCCAGGGTTGGAACGAAGCATTTTTATTGTTTAACAAAGGTACAAAAGCTAAAATGGTGTTGCCTTCAAGCCTTGCTTATGGCGAACAGGGAAGCCAGATAATTGGCCCATATACCCCGCTTGTATTTGAGATTGAATTGGTTGATATTGTTCATCCAAATCCAAATGCGCCAAAGCCGGTTCAATTGCCGCCGCCGGTTGTACAATCAGAACAGCCAGTAAAGAAATAATTTAATATAACACCGCCTTCCTGTTTTACCAGGGAGGCTTTTTTATTTATAATGAAATATATCCTATTTATTTTTGCTTCAATATTAGCAGTTAATGTTAATGCGCAGAGTGCTATGCAACGCACACCAAAAGGCGCATTGTACCAGATTTATACCCATAATACGGGCGATAAAATTAAGGAAGGTGATATCATTACATTCCAGTACATCCAAAAGACGGATAAGGACTCGGTACTATACAGTACGTACGCCAGTGGCCGCGTTGGTCAGGCCAGGATCCAGCCTTCGCAAAATGTGGCTGATTTGATGGAAGTGTTCCCGCTGCTAGCTGTTAATGACAGCGTGTTGGTTAAAGTACCTACGGATTCCTTATTTATGGGACATGAGGACAAACGTCCGCCTTTTTTTCCTAAAGGCAGCAACCTGGATTTTACTATCAAAATTTTAAAAGCGCAATCAATGGATGCCTTTATGGGCGAAATGAAGAGCGCTGAAATTGCAGGCGCCGATAAATATATTGCGGATCATAAGCTTAACTTACAAACAACGGCAAGCGGGTTAAAATATGTAATTACCCAGCCATCAACAAAGCGGAAACCTGTTAATGGTGATACTTTGCTGGTAAATTATACCGGCAAAGGCCTTGATGATAAAGTTTTTGATACCAGTATAGAAGCTAACGCGAAGGCTGCGGGTTTGCAGCAGGAGGGCCGTCACTACGAGCCTTTGCAGCTAGCAATTGGAGCCGGCGGAATTATTGCTGGCTGGGAAGAAGGTTTACTTTTATTGAACGAAGGTTCAAAAGCAACCTTTGTCATTCCGTCTAAACTTGCTTACGGTGAAACCGGATACCAGGGAATAGCACCATTTAGTACTTTGGTGTTTGATGTGGAACTGGTAAAAATTATACCCGCCAAACATACAGCAACGCCCGGAGCCAAAACACCGGTTAAAAAAGCTGGTTATAAAAAGAAAACCACGATAAAGAAAAATTAATCAAAAGCCTCCTCATACATCGGGAGGCTTTTTTATTTTTGCACTATGTTACTTACCGATACGCATACCCATTTGTATTATGAAACAGATGATGCCAAAAGGAATGAGTTGGTACGGCGGTGTAAAGAAACTGGCGTAGGCCGTTTATTTTTACCCAATGTTGACGTGGCATCCATCCCGATGGCTTACGCGCTTGAGTCCGCTTTCCCCGATCTGTGTTTTCCCATGCTTGGAATGCACCCCTGCTCCGTTAAAGAAAACTGGGAGGAGGAACTAGCAATAATTGAACAGGCCATTCATCAGCATAAAATATACGCCATAGGCGAAATAGGTATCGACCTTTACTGGGACAAAACCACACTGCCGGAGCAAATACTGGCATTCAGGAAACAAATAGGCTGGGCCAAGTCATTAAAACTTCCAATCAATATCCATTGCCGCGACGCATTTAATGAAGTTTATGAGATATTGCTACAGGAAAAGGATGATGATTTGAGAGGAATCTTCCATTGTTTTGGCGGCACACTTGAGCAGGCCAATAAATTAATTGAGCTGGATTTTTACCTGGGAATAGGCGGAGTGGTAACTTATAAAAATTCGGGACTTGATCAGGTTGTAGCGAAAGTTGATTTAAATCATATAGTTTTAGAAACAGATTCTCCGTACCTTGCACCCGTTCCGTACCGGGGCAAACCTAATGAAAGCTCTTATTTGATTTATGTTGCCCAAAAAGTTGCTGAACTGCATCAAACAGATCTTGAAACGGTGGCCGCTATTACCACTGAAAATTCAAAAAAGGTATTTGGTGTATGAACCAATTTTTTTGATAGCTTTATTTTTTACACAACCTGAATACGCATGAGCCAGATATTGATCATTTATACCGGAGGGACAATTGGTATGATGAGCGACCCGTTAACTAAGGTGCTCAAACCGATCAATTTTGAGCAGATAATGGATAATGTGCCTGAATTAGAGAAACTTAATTGCAAAATTAAAGTACACTCATTTGAGCAAATAATTGATTCGTCAAATATGAATCCGGCCATTTGGAGCGAATTAGCAAGCCTTATCCAGTCAAATTATGACGATGTTGATGGATTTGTAATCCTGCACGGTTCTGATACAATGGCATTCACTGCTTCGGCACTAAGCTTTATGCTGGAGGACTTGGGCAAGCCGGTAATATTTACAGGCTCGCAGCTTCCTATCAGCGCTATTCGGACAGACGCCAAAGAAAATTTAATGACCTCTATTGAAATAGCCAAAGCCAAAAAGCACGATCGTGCGCGTGTTCCCGAGGTTTGTATCTATTTTGATTACAAGCTATTCAGGGGTAACCGCTCGTTCAAATATAATTCGTCAAAGTTCGAGGCATTCCGTTCGCCAAACTATCCTATCCTGGCCGAATCAGGCGTGCACCTTCGCTTTAGCGTAAATGATATCAGGCATCCCCAAGAAGGCGAAGGCCTGAAGGTTCATAAAAACCTGGTGAGTGATGTAGCTGTGTTGAAACTATATCCGGGCATTAGCCCTAAAGTTGTGGAAACTATCTTGACAGCAGATGTAAGGGGCATAGTAATGGAAACCTTTGGTGCAGGCAATACCACAACCGACCAATGGTTTATTGACCTGTTAAAGAACGCTATCGATAGCGGTAAAGTGATCCTGGATATCTCTCAATGCAAAGTAGGTACTGTTGAACTTGGCCGTTATGAAACCAGCAAACATCTGAAAGATGTAGGTGTAGCCAACGGTTATGATATGACCTATGAGTCCGCCGTCACCAAAATGATGTACCTGCTGGGCCAGTTCGAAAACCCACAGGATGTTAAACAGTATTTGGAAACGGATATCAGAGGTGAGATAACGGTATCGTAATTATAAAAGTTTAACAGGCTACCCACTTTGTGCCCTTAAGTTGGGGTCTATGTTTCGTAACTGGTTAAAGTTTAATTCTTTACCTTCTATTAACAAACTCCGTCAAATATTCTGGCCGATAAAGCGTACCTTTGCAAAATTATTTTCCTGAATGGGGGCTTTTAACCGCATAGCTTTTCAATCAACGACAATAAGCAAAGATTAAAATGTTATGAAAAAAATTGTCGATTACAGGAAGCTGTTAAATGTAGGTGAAGCAGCAGAATTGCAAGAATTAAAAACCATTTACCGGGGCCTGATGAAAACCTGGCACCCTGATAAATTTCAGGATAGCGCCGAAAGCAGGTTAGAAGCCGAGGAAAAAAGCAAAACTATAATTGAAGCATATCATTTCCTGGTGAGCATAGCACCCGAAACCCGTAATCAGTCTTTCGCGGAATATACCATTACCACAACCACTTCTAACATTTCTGATTTTGAGTATAAATCACAAGTGTTAACCGTGAGCTTTTTAGATGGTAACACGTATGAGTATTTTGATGTTCCCAAAGAAGTCTACCGGAAATTTATAAATGCAGACTCTCCCGGCAGATTTGCCCGCAGGCATATTTTTAACAACTACGTTTACCGCAGTACCAGTAAACTGGCAGCAACAGCATAAGCAATAAGCGCGAAAACAGGATTTTTTGAATAACACGAATCCGGCTATTTTAAAAAGATGCCTGGTTCGTGTTTTTCATTTCTACCTGCCAATTCTTAAAATTCGATTTAAAACCCTGCTAGATCATAGAGCTACTTTTCTTCTGCTTATCTCTTTATCCGGCCGCTCAAGAACAGCTTTTAGATGGCCGTTTACTACTGCTATCACCAGATGTTCATAAAAAAATGGGTGGAAGAAGTGAAAACAAGGTCACCGAAAGGGGTTGACTTGAAGTCGTGGAGATATTGATGCGTGTTGCTTTGTTAAATTTTGTTAAATAAATTAACTGTATATCAATACTTTAATCTTATCAAACTATTTTTGAATATAACCTTAAAGGCCTATGTTCAAAAGTTACTTAAAACTTGCCATCCGTAATCTTTGGAAACGTAAAGCAACCACTTTTATTAATGTTTTAAGCTTATCCGCAGGCTTAGCCTGTTGTGCGCTGGTGTTTCTGTTTTGCCAGCACGAACTTAGTTTTGATAACGGCTTTGATAACGGCGATGATATTTATCGTGTGACTTCTACTTTTAAAGACGGCAGCAAAGCGCCTACGGTTGGCCTGCCCTATGCAAAGTACTTAAAAAGTGAGATTCCCGAAATAGAACAGGCTACCCGTCTTGACCCAACAAACGGTGTCACCATAGTGCAGGCGCAGGGCATCGGCAATTCAACCCCTTTTGCGGAAGATTCAGGTTACTGGGTAGATCCGAATTTTTTTGAGGTGCTTTCTTTTCATTTTTTGCAAGGTGATCGTAAAACCGCTCTTGCTGCTCCAAATACTATTGTGCTTTCACAATCACTGGCACAAAAACTTTTTCGGCAAACAAATCCTGTTGGTAAAACCGTAAAGGCGGGCAGTACTACCTATGCCATTACAGGCGTTTTTAAGGAGGATTTTTTAAACCATATTCAAGCCGGTTTTTTCGCTTCAAACAACAGCGACCGTATCCGGGAGCTAATGGCTAATAACAACAGCTGGGTTGTAAATGATAATTTTTACACCTATATAAAGGTAAAGCATGGCAGTGATCCGCAGCATTTAATTGTAGAACTTAACGCCTATCTAAAAAGGCATGCCGGCGAAGAAATGAAATCCCATAGCGATTATATTACTAATTCGGTACAGGCACTTAAAGATATTCATCTTAACTCATCAGAATTTCAGGATTACTTGGCGTATAAACAGGGTAATTTGAAATATTTATATCTTTTAGGGTCTATAGCACTGGTAATATTGTTGCTGGGTTGTATAAATTACATGAACCTAACCACAGCCCAGGCCATAAGCCGTGCGCGCGAAGTAGGTGTACGAAGGGTAATGGGTGCAGGTAAAGCAGCTATCAGGTACCAGTTTTTGATAGAAACCATGATTATTAGGTTTTGCGCGTTAGTGGTTTCTATAGGGCTGGCGTTTACGTTTCTGCCTTTATTTAACAGTTTCACAGGGCAATCACTATCATTTTTTGCCAAAGAGAACAGCAATCTGGTTTTATGGATGATTGTGGCGGCCACGCTGACCGGGCTTTTGGCTGGTTTATATCCCGCATTTTATTTGTCGGCATTTAAGCCTGTTAAAGTATTAAAAGGAAAAATAACCGATTCTTCCGGCATGTTTAGTGTACGTAAAGTACTTATCGTATCGCAGTTCATTATTTCTACATGCCTGGTATTTGCTACCATCGTGATCTGGAACCAGCTTCATTTTATGATAAATGCAAAAACAGGGTTTGACCTTGATCAGCAGTTAGTTTTAAATCTTAACAGCGAACAGTCTCAAAAAAACAGTTCGTTACTCATGCAGGAATTAGCCAATAATCCAAATTTTAAATCCATAACCCTTGCAAGTGCACCCCTGATTTCAGGTGATATGAACTTATACCCGGCAGAAAAAACCATAAATGAAAAACAGATTGTTTTTCTTGATTTTGCCAATGAGCATTATTTAAAAACGCTGGGTCTTGAATTGGTTGCGGGCAGCAATTTTAAACCGGAAATTTTTACCAATACCAACATGCAGGAAGATATGGAGCTGCACGATTTTGGTAAAGAGATTGTTTTAAATGAAGAAGCAGCGAAACTTTTAGGGTTTGATCCAAACAAGGCACCCGGAAAATATGTGTCACACCTGCATAATGGTTTAGTTTACAAATATAAAATAGTGGGTATTGTAAAAAACTACCATTACTTTTCATTACATGCAACAATAGGGCCGTGCGCAATTATGAATGTAAACCCCTTGAGGTGCAATACCATTATGGCGAAAATTGAAGGTCGCCATGTTACTGCCGCCATTCAGTACGCCGCAAAAAACTGGAAACTTTTAAATCCTGACACACCATTTTCCTATGGTTTTTTAAATAATATTTTCCAGGGCGATTATGAACAGGACCAGCGGCAGCAGAAAATGATTACCACATTTGCCGTTATTGCCATATTTATTTCATGCCTGGGCTTGTTGGGCCTGATAACGTACTCTGTTGCGCAGAAGGCGAAGGAAATTGGGATCCGTAAAGTTATAGGAGCAAGTGTTTTAAATGTAGTGTCACTGTTTTTAACCCAATATTTTAAACTATTACTGATAGCCAACGTTATTGCGTGGCCAATATGCTGGTATTTTATGCATAGCTGGTTGCAGGATTTTCCTTACCGGATAACTATAAGTTGGTGGATGTTCGTGATTTCTCTTTCGGCAGGCTTACTTACAGGGCTTTCCACCATAGCATTTAAAACCATCAGGGCAGCAATGGCAAATCCGATAAAAAGTTTGAGGGCAGAGTAAGGTAAATATGTGTAATGGGAACAGTAAGTACCAGGGTAATTTAATAGAAAAGCCTCAATCTGAACCGTTAAGCCGGTTAAATTGAGGCTTTTTATAGAAAAGTTGTACTTATAAAACCGGGTAATTCCAGTTGTGGGTATCGGTAACCCTGCCATACTTAATATTGTCAAGCTCAACTAATACTTTCTGCGAAAACTCACGTGTTTTAGGATCTGCTAAAAAATACTCTTCGCCATTGTGGCTTATTGAACCAACCGCTGCAATGGTAGCGGCGGTGCCTGCGCCAAATGCGTCCTGTAATTTACCGGTTTTGGCACCTTCAATAATCTCAGCTACTGAAACGCGGCGTTCCTCAACAGGCATCCCCCATTCACGGGCAAGGGTTAGTACCGTATCGCGTGTAACCCCATCCAAAATAGTATCGCGGGTTGAGGGCGTGATTAACTTGCCATCAAGTACAAACATTACGTTTGCAGCTCCCATTTCTTCAACATATTCGTGGTTCTTCGCGTCTGTCCAAATTAATTGGTCAAAGCCCTCTTCCGTTGCTTTTTTGGCCGGAAGCATGCTGCCGCCATAGTTTCCGGACGATTTTGCAAAGCCCATGCCGCCTTCGGCAGAACGTGTGTAATAGGTTTCAATTTTAACGCGTAGTGTTTTTGAGAAATAAGGGCCAACCGGGCACAACAACACCATAAATTTATAGGTGCCTGATGGGGCTACACCTAAAAAAGGATCGGTAGCAAACATAAACGGCCTTATATATAAGGCATGATTAGCTTTTGCCGGCACCCAGTCGCGGTCAATATCAACTACTGCAGCAATGCTTTGAAGAAAAATATCCTCCGGCAAGGTTGGCATGCATAAGCGTTCTGCTGATTTATTAAAGCGGGCGGCATTTTTTTCAGGACGAAAAACAGTTACCTGTCCATCATCATGCTTATAGGCTTTTATTCCTTCAAAAAATGATTGGCCATAATGCAGCGATGAAATGGCAGGGCTCAAGCTAATATCGCCATACGGGACTATCTGAAAATTCTTCCATTCTCCATCGGCATAATCAGCCACAAACATGTGGTCAGAAAATATTTTACCGAAGGGTAAGTTGTTAAAATCCGTTTCCTGTAAACGGGAATGAGTAGTCTTGGTGATCTTGATGTCCAGCGTCTCTGTCATGGCCTTAGTATTTATAAGTCAGAAAATGGCAAGGTAGGAAATTTTTAGCTATTGTTAGCGAGGCAATGTTCATTCTTAATGATTTAAAGGCTTTTTTACAATTGCCTTAATTTAAGCTATTAAGCTTTTCCACTCTTCAAAATCTTTTCCACCCAACCTTTACCCCATTCGTTAATTTCCTGGTCGGTCCACAATGCCGGATAAAAAATTCGTTTCTGGAAACGCGGAGGCAGATATTTCTGCCAGTTAGTGCCGCCGGTGGCCTTAATCTCTTCGGGTTCTCGGTTTAAATATCTTACTGCTGATTTGTAGTGAACCAGCGGCCAGTTTACGTTAACATTTATATCAAGCTGTTTTAATTCGTCTTCAAGTTCCACACTTGATTCTCCCGCATTTTTTAGCTGGTTATATAAGGCATGAAAATTATGGTTAGCGCTTGCCTTTCCCAGCTCAATAAAAGTTTTGGCGTATTTTTTCTCGAATTGCTTAAGCGTTAACGTTTTTTTACCGGTTGATAATTCGGTGGCGCCAAACTTCCAGTAGATATAATCAAATTGCTCTTCTATGGGTGAATCTTTTAGCTCGTCCCGTTTGTCTTTGGCTACGAGGTTGATAAAGTCGGTAGCGTGGATCTCGATCATCCGGTACTGGCCCGACTGAAATCCACTTGCCGGTAACAATGACATTCGAAACTTTAAGAATTGCTCCTTATCCATTCCGTCAATCATAATGTCAAACGAGTGGGTAAGCGCTTCAAAGTATTTATTTATCCGGCGCAGGCGAGTGGCGAAAAAATCCGCCGTCAGCGGACTTACCGTGGTGATCTGTTGACATTCATGTAGCACCAGTTTAAAATAAAGCTCAGTTATCTGGTGATACATGATAAAGATCTCTTCGTCCGGGAATGGTGTTTTCGGATTTTGAAGGCTCAGTAGCGTATCCAAATGGATATAATCCCAATAAGTTAAAAAATCAGCATAAAGCAAGCCATCCAGGTATGAAACCATATCCTGGCCCATGGCTTCATATTTTTCCTGTAATTGCGCCAGGCGTTCTTCTATTTCGGGAGAGAAATGCATTGGGTAAAGGTAGAAAGTTTTGCTATTTAAAAATACTTTTCAGAAAGCTCCATAAGATCAGCCTGATTTTTATGGAGCTTAATCCGTAGTATTCTGATTCTTTATTTCCATCCTTGCCCAACGTTTTTCATTTTCATTACGATGATGCAATAAACAGATTTTTAATTATTTAAAACCAAAAGAAATGAAAAACTCTATTTATGGCTCTCTAACTTTTATCCTTGCTTTATTTGTTATATCGGCCTGTAATAAATATGGTAGTTTATCTGATTACAAGAACGGACAACTGGTCGCTTCCAGTTATAAAGTAAAAATTAATCAACCAGATTCCCTGATCCTAATTGGTGCAAAGGCAACTGATGCTATCAGTTGGAGCGTAATCCCTTCGGGATATGATTCCGTCATAACCAAAAACAATACATCGTTGATTTTTTTTAAAAAATCAGGGAAGTACCAGGTTAGGACTAACAATGGTGCAACCACAGCAACTGCCTCTATAACTGTAAGCGATTCTATTTATTATCCTACGGAGCAATACACTATGGTTTCGCTTATAGGCGATGAGATTACTTTCGTACCCCACTATTATAAGAGTAAAACTTCTGATTCAGCTTATTTGTCTTTTGTTGTTCAAACGCATAATAGTTATTGTAGCAGTGGTTCGCTCAGATTTACAGATAGCGTAGTCAATAATACTTATGGCGTACACCTTCTCAATGCAGTTCAGCCGACCCAATGCACACTGGGTACTACGCCCATAACTGCTATTGTTAATTTTACCAAAAACCAATCTGTTTCTTTAGCCAATGGAACCTTCCCCCTTAGCGTAACTTTGAATGGAATAACTTATACCGGAAGTATAGTTGCCACCACCACTACCATTTCATTCAACTGGAATTATACTGCCGGCGTTTTAATTTCACCCAAACAAATCAACAGGTAATGAAACGGACAAAATGATAAAAGTAGGAAGTGCATATGTATTACGTGTTTGATTATTATGCCCCTCGGGACTTCTTCAATAATTAAATTAACTTCGATAATGATATTTTGATTTTGCCCCAACGTTTTATAAACAGCTTACGAAGAACAAGAGAATGAGGAATGAACTTTTAAATGAATTTATCTAAAAAGCAGGTAGAAGTGCTTGTAAAAGGCTGTGTAAATAATGATCGTACGGCTCAGGAGGCCCTGTACAAACTATTTCATGCCGATATGTTAAGGGTATGTTATAACTATTTGCCGGATAAAAGACTAGCAAAGGAAGCATTTAATTTGGGCTTTCTGAAGGTGTTTCAGTCCATAAAAGATTTTGATATTAAAAAAGGGGAATTGGGTGGATGGATCAGAAAAATAATGATCTATACGTCAATAGATATTTGTCGTAGTGAATTGAAATTTAACACAATACAACTTTCTGAGAGAGAAGAAACGGAATTTTTTATTTCGCCCTCAGTTTTGGAGAAGTTATTTTTTGAGGATATTTTGAAAAATATCAGGTCGTTGCCTTTTGCAACCCAAACGGTTTTTAACTTATCTGTATTGGATGGTTTTACTCATAAGGAAATAAGCGAACAATTATATATAAGCGAGGGTACTTCACGCTGGCATTTATCTGAAGCAAAAAAACAATTAAGAGCTTTGCTTGAAACATCCGCAAAAGGCACTGATCAGTTGGCAGAAAGGAGTGGTAAAGCAAAATGAAGAAATTAAACTACCGCGGTCTATGGCAGAAAAAAAGGAACGAATTACCGATCAATAATAACCCTCACTCCGATTGGATTGAAATGAATTCGCTTTTGAATCAGCATTTGCCAATTGTAGGTAAGTCTGCTGGTAAAAGCAAGTTCAATTTGAAGGGTTTTAAAATACTCCCCAAGTTGTTTATTGTGTTTTCGGCAGCTGCTATGGTTTTTACAGTTTCGCATTTGATTTTGTTGAGGTCGCATAAACAGCAAGCCAAACATAAAATTAGTAAAGGCAATCAGTTCGCACCCGATTCATTAATTGCAGATACTATAAAGAAAAAGCTAACTAATAATATTGCGGATAGCCTGAGTTTAGCGAAATATATTGTGGCGGATAGTTTGCGAAATAATGGGAGCGGATATCATAAAATAGCAAATGCGCCGACAGCAAATGGTGATTTTAAAAATAAGCCGGCAACCCCGGGTAAAAGCACTGGCAATTTGGTAAAGCCATTGTTAAGTAAAAGCCAGTTCGTTGCAAATCGGCGGTCTAATAATAAATTAACGAATGGGTTTTCAACAGGTAAAAAAGGGTTGACTAATAGTTTATTGGGGACAGGCAAGAAAAAGGGCTTATTAAGTGCGGTAGTAAGTGACAGCATGTTCAGATCTCACTACAGCGAATGGGAAGTTACAAAATTAAAAAGTAATGAGAGCACAGTAAATAATTTGAACCCGGATTACCCTTCATTAAATAAAACAGCACTTCAATCAGGTTTAAGTGCCATGTTAATTGGTAGCGCTTCAAATAAAATACAGAGTAGTGGCTTACTGCTGAAAGCTTCTTCAGGCGATCCAAAGATGATAAAAGATAAAAAAGTAAAACCAAATAACGTAAGCGTTTCCAAAGTTGATTGGGGGGTATTAATGGGGGCCAATGGATCAGGTAGTTTTAAGTCGGCAAAACAGCATGCTAATTTTTATGGCAGTTTACCGGTTGACATTTATATAGGTTTATTTGGAAGTTACAATTTAAATAATAAATGGGCAATAAGCTCGCAGGTTCAAATCTTAAGTCCGCAAAATATTACATCTAACTATACACATGCCAATGAAAGTAAGGCCGATTCCTCGCAATCATTAAAAATAACAACATCCGGAAAATTATATTCGGTTAATATTCCGTTGTACCTGGTTTACAAAGCAGCAAATAATGTAACCATCAAGGCTGGTCCGGTTATTGGGATTCCAATAAAACAAACCGGTATTAACAGTACTTTGCAGCCGTATGGCATACGGTCCGACAGTACGTACTATTCTAAGACCATGGCGATATTGAATGCAAGTAAGTATGAGCAAAAGTTTAACCTGGGAGTTTCGGGCGGAGTGAGCGTTCAAATTAAACGCTTTATTTTTGAAGCTACCTATTTAAAAAACTTAAAAGATTACACCGTTATCAATGATCTGGGAAGTTATAAGTCTGGAAATGGTACTGTGCAACTTAGCATAGGTTTTCAATTAAATAAGCTAAAGCGATAATTTACTCCCTTTAATTTTATACATGTTCCAAACATAACTCTGTCTATTTGTTACTACTTTTATAATATATCCTTTAATCATGAAAATCAGTAGAATTCTTATAGGTATTGACGATAGTAAATATGCTGCTCACGCTGCTGAATACGGTTTTGAAATGGCGCATAAGTTTGGTGCCAAAGTAGGCGTGGTAAATATTATTGAGCCTATGATAGCTCCAGATGCAGGGGTAGGTATTGATCCGTTAATGGGATCGGCCATCGGTAATGCTGCACTTCAGGATATGGAGATTCTTGATATTCAAAAGAATCAGTCTGAAAATATCATGGAGCGAACTATAAAAGAGTTTGCCGGCACTATGGAAGTAACGCATTTTACCGAATATGGCTTAACCGCTGATGGTATTATTGAGTGCAGTAAAGAGTTTGCTGCCGACCTTATCGTAATCGGAACGCATTCACGCAGCGGTTTGGACAGGCTGTTAATGGGCAGCGTTGCAGAGCACGTCGTGCGCCACTCGGAGGTGCCTGTGCTTGTGATTCCGTTTAAGGGGACTGAAAGTTAATAAAACGCTGAAATTAAAGTCTAAAATTAAGCAGGGCTATTCATGCTTTCAGTTGCCCGGCTCTTCTGTCCCATTAATACAACAATCTAAACTTAATGGTATGTGCTATTGCTTTCAGTTCATTTAATACTTCAGCGTCGTAGCCGGTATTTACATCGGTAATTACATAGCCAATTTGTGTATTAGTTACCAAAAACTCGCCCACTATATTAATATTGTGGCGGGCAAAAACATCGTTAATCTTAGCAAGTATCCCCGGCACGTTCTTGTGAATGTGAATTAAACGATGTGCATTGTTAATGCGTGGCGGCTGCAGATCGGGGAAATTACAGCTGGTGTGCGTTTTTCCCTCGTTCATAAATGCCATCACTCTTTTGGGGATAAAATCATCATTGCGTGGATTATGCTTCGGATCATCAAAAATAATGATCCCGTTTTCGCATGCCGCGTCTGCCAGTTTTCGGCTATTGATCTTGCCAAAAACTCCTATTACCTTAAGCCTGCCTGCATTTTGCAATTGCTCTGGCGATGGCTGGTGCGCTTCATCACAAAAAAGGATGCCTGCTTCTTCCAGGTATTTGTCAGTTATTGTTTCTTGCTGACGGATGTTGTAACCTTCTTTTTTCATTTGCGCCAGCGCATCTTCATCTACATTGCCAACAACTAAACACTTAATGCGGTTCTTTGGATAAGAAATAGCCCTTGGCAGTTTGTTCAGGTACAAAAACTCATCAAAACTTGGGGTAATATGATCCGCCTTTTCAGCTACTGATTTACGTTCGATGTTCTCGGTAAAGGCGAAGAACTTTTTGATCATGCCTGATTCCTTTAGCTGGAAATCAGAATAGCCATCGCCGATACCATAAATATCTCCCGGTAAGTCCAACTCTTTTAAAAGCTTAACTTTACCACCTTCCTGGCTCAGCGGATTTTCACGATCGTAACCAACAATGTTACCATCTTCATCAAACACAAAGGTGTTGGCATAAATATTTTCCTTTTTTATATAATATTCAGTTACCACGGGGGTAATAAACTCCTTAAATCCGCCGGATACAATCAGCACCTCATCGGCATGGTTCTTGAAAAATATAGTGTTACGGCTAAAAGAGGTAGATACTTTTTTCTTCAGATGTGTAACCAGCTGCTTTAAATGTTCCCGGTTTGCCTGTAACAATTTTACCCTGTTCTCCAAACTTTGCGTAAATGACAACCGGCCCTCCATAGAAGCATTGGTCAAATCCTCTATTTGTTTATAAATATTTTCGCGGTCGGGATGATTTTTTAAAGATATACGGGCTAATTCGTCCAACGCTTCAACTTGTGTAAAGGTGCTGTCGAAGTCGATAATAAAGTATTGATCCATTTTTGATGTGCAAATATGCGATTGTGCAAATGTGCAAATTATTTAAATTGATTTTTACAGATGTTTATAATGTTGATAGGATGAGTAGTGTAATTGTTGAAAACGATTTTTTGGAAATGATTTACAAAGATGAAGACGGTGCGTTCGCCAATATCCGCAGTTCCTTCGGGAAATAATTATTGATTCTGTTAGGAAGTAGCTTGGCCCATCCCAGCGCATGGCCCTCAAAGTTCATCAGGCTCCAGCCTTTATCTGTCGTGTTGATTTCGATGTTATCACGACGCAAGAATTGGATTGCCTGGTTTATATTCAGCTCGGTTTGTAATACCTTATCCTTATTAATATATAAACTCAACGCCAGCTCATGATCAGGTATCAGATCGTTTCCCATAAGCTTGCCAATGCGTACGCCTGATTTTTTGATATACAGGTGGCGCTGCAAGGTATCCAGGCTTTCTTTATGCGCGCGGCCTATCGCCAGCCAGTCGTCGTTCACCTTATTATAATAGTAGGCGTCGGGTTCCTTGATATATTGCTTAATGAGTTCGATTTCCTGCAACGCTAATTTTTGATGGCCTTTTGTTTTAAATACAGGCAATTCATCTGTTTCCTGCTTTTTTTTAAGGCAGGCGGCAAATAAGCCCTCCCCTTTTACCTTGCCCGGATAAAAACGGTAACCCCAGGCTTTATGCTCCGGCGATACTGTTTCCACAATTCCCCACTCCTTATATATAGGTATACGTACACTTTCCATATTAAACTCGCGGCACAGCCAATCCACAATTTCCTCGTTCTCCTGGTATGAATAGGAGCAGGTACTATATATAAGGTGTCCGTCTTCTTTTAACGCAGGGTAAACATCTGCTAATATCCGTTCCTGCCGCTGGCGGCACAAGTTTACGTTTGCTTCAGACCATTCATTCATAGCTGCAGCATCTTTCCTGAACATTCCTGAGCCGGAACAGGGAGCGTCAACCAGTATGGTGTCAAAAAAACCGGTAATCCTGCTAAAATCCCGTGGGTCATTATTACTTACTATCGTATTAGCTGTGCCCCATCGGTTAAGGTTATCGCACAAAACAGGTACACGGGTTTTTATAATTTCGTTTGATACTAAAAGATCAGTGCTGGTAATAGCGGAATTGATGAGTGTGCTCTTACCGCCAGGTGCAGCGCAAAGGTCAAGTACCTTTATGGGTTCATCTTTATTTGTCCTGGTATATTTAAGAATATGATCAATAAACATTGATGATGCTTCCTGTACATAATAACATCCTGAATGAAAAAGTGGATCAAAAGTAAACGATGGGCGGCTATCCAGATAGTAACCTTCGGCGCACCAGGGTACTTGTTCGTTGGTTTTTAATATTGATTCTTTAAAAGGATTTATACGGATAGATGTAGGTGATATAATGTTTTCGTGTGCCGCTACGAAATTTTCGCGGTCAAATCCGGGCTCTTCATTTAATGAATCAAGAAAATTTTCGGGGAAATTGTATTCGTTCATATCTGTTTCAAAGATACAAAATACATAATTACGATATCCGGATATGCAGTTAATGCTCCGTTTTGTATTTAAAAAAGGATAGCTTACAGGTAGTTACGGGAATTGTTTTAATTATTTCAAAAAAAGCTTTGAGCGATAGCTAAAAACTCTGTACATTTGTGACCGCTTTGGAAAAAAGGCGGTAGTTATTTGATAGTAAAGAGTGAAAACAAGTTAAGTAAAATACTTCAAGAAATCTCTTGACAAGTAATAAAAAAAGTCACATCTTTGCAGCCCGCAAACGAGGAAGGAAAAAGGGGGAGAGCGGGGAAAGAAAAGGGCGACAAAATAAAAACGAAATAAAGTTTGCCAGAATAAAAAAGGTTTATACCTTTGCAGTCCCAAAAGAAAGGGGCGAAAGAGCCGAAAAAAGAAGGAAGTGATTCCGGGAGTGGAAGGCAGGGAAGGAAGCGATTTCCGGACCGATAAAAAGTGAAAAGTTAAGCAGCGGAAGCTGCGAAAGCATATAGCCTGACTGAGACAGAAAGGCGGCAAGTTCTTATAAGATACTGGATAATCATGTAGCGTAACGGTAACACACTGTTATGAGACGAAGAGAGAAAGAGGGATACTGTATAAAGATAATTATATACAGATTCTATTATTAATAATAGGGTCAGTGAACAAACAAAACATTTTACAATGGAGAGTTTGATCCTGGCTCAGGATGAACGCTAGCGGCAGGCCTAATACATGCAAGTCGGACGGGATTGGAGAGCTTGCTTTCCATGAGAGTGGCGCACGGGTGCGTAACACGTATGTAACCTACCCTTATCAGGGGGATAGCCTCTCGAAAGAGAGATTAAGCCCGCATAACATTTTACCCTGGCATCAGGGAATAATCAAATATTTATAGGATAAGGATGGGCATGCGGAACATTAGCTAGTTGGTAAGGTAATGGCTTACCAAGGCTACGATGTTTAGGGGATCTGAGAGGATGACCCCCCACACTGGTACTGAGACACGGACCAGACTCCTACGGGAGGCAGCAGTAAGGAATATTGGTCAATGGGCGGAAGCCTGAACCAGCCATGCCGCGTGCAGGAAGACGGCCCTACGGGTTGTAAACTGCTTTTGTACCGGAATAAACCTCATTATGTATAATGAGCTGAATGTACGGTAAGAATAAGGATCGGCTAACTCCGTGCCAGCAGCCGCGGTAATACGGAGGATCCAAGCGTTATCCGGATTTATTGGGTTTAAAGGGTGCGTAGGCGGCCTGTTAAGTCAGGGGTGAAAGACGGTAGCTCAACTATCGCAGTGCCCTTGATACTGATGGGCTTGAATGTACTAGAGGTAGGCGGAATGTGACAAGTAGCGGTGAAATGCATAGATATGTCACAGAACACCAATTGCGAAGGCAGCTTACTATGGTATGATTGACGCTGAGGCACGAAAGCGTGGGGATCAAACAGGATTAGATACCCTGGTAGTCCACGCCCTAAACGATGAATACTCGATGTTAGCGATATACAGTTAGCGTCAAAGCGAAAGCGTTAAGTATTCCACCTGGGGAGTACGCCCGCAAGGGTGAAACTCAAAGGAATTGACGGGGGCCCGCACAAGCGGAGGAGCATGTGGTTTAATTCGATGATACGCGAGGAACCTTACCCGGGCTTGAAAGTTAGTGAATTGAGCAGAGACGCTCAAGTCCTTCGGGACACGAAACTAGGTGCTGCATGGCTGTCGTCAGCTCGTGCCGTGAGGTGTTGGGTTAAGTCCCGCAACGAGCGCAACCCCTGTGTTTAGTTGCCAGCACGTAATGGTGGGGACTCTAAACAGACTGCCTATGCAAATAGAGAGGAAGGAGGGGACGACGTCAAGTCATCATGGCCCTTACGTCCGGGGCTACACACGTGCTACAATGGGCAGTACAGAGGGCAGCTACCTGGCAACAGGATGCCAATCTCAAAAAGCTGTTCACAGTTCGGATCGGGGTCTGCAACTCGACCCCGTGAAGTTGGATTCGCTAGTAATCGCAGATCAGCAATGCTGCGGTGAATACGTTCCCGGCCTTGTACAC
This sequence comes from Mucilaginibacter xinganensis, assembly GCF_002257585.1. Lineage (NCBI taxonomy): Bacteria > Pseudomonadati > Bacteroidota > Sphingobacteriia > Sphingobacteriales > Sphingobacteriaceae > Mucilaginibacter > Mucilaginibacter xinganensis. Next base: position 938,845 of record NZ_CP022743.1, read on the forward strand.
ACCGCCCGTCAAGCCATGGAAGCTGGAAGTACCTGAAGTGCGTAACCGCAAGGAGCGTCCTAGGGTAAAGTCGGTAACTGGGGCTAAGTCGTAACAAGGTAGCCGTACCGGAAGGTGTGGCTGGAATACCTCCTTTCTGGAGCAGTATCCACAAACTCTCTCTAAAAAGTTAAGTATCAGCGGAAGCTGTTTAGCTACATGACCAGGTTCTTATATATTAGTTGATTAGAGACTAGAGATCAGCGATTAGTTGAAAGACAAATCAAGGTCGAAGTCATTAATCAAATACTAATTAAAACGAAACAAAAGGAAAACCCAAAAGATGAAGCCATCGGGGTATGTGACCTTAAAAGGGAAAGCATAGGACCAGTGGCAGTAAGCAGTGGCAGCAGCAGTAGGCAGACAAGTCCTGCAACTGCAACTGAATAACTGCAACTAAATAGACAGTCCTGTAGCTCAGCTTGGTTAGAGCACTACACTGATAATGTAGGGGTCAGCAGTTCAAATCTGCTCGGGACTACACTGCAGCGCAGCTGCAGAGGCGATTAGAGGTTAGAGAACAGAGATTAGGAGGAAACAACAAATCGCTAATTAACTAATCACTAATTAACTCATCCAAAGGGGGATTAGCTCAGCTGGCTAGAGCACCTGCCTTGCACGCAGGGGGTCAACGGTTCGAATCCGTTATTCTCCACGATACCCACCAGTTGCCTGACAAGGCATGGATAATGACAAAGGCGATCCGCAAAGGAAGACCGGGGTAAAAGTTCTTTGACATATTGGAAGAAGTAAATTGAAAGAGAAGACAACAGTATAGAGGACTGTTGAGGCTTCGGAAGTTTACGAAAATGGAAGCAGGATTGTAGTAATACGATTTTGCGGAACAGGGAGTAAATGGAAGAACGCAACAAGAATCAAAAAAGCATACATACCGAGCAAAAGGCGGTATAGTAGAAGAAAGTAAGAAAGGGTACACGGGGGATGCCTTGGCTCTCAGAGGCGATGAAGGACGTGATAAGCTGCGATAAGCTGCGGGGATTAGCAAATATGAATTGATCCGCAGATTTCCGAATGGGGAAACCTAACTATTTGAAGAATAGTTGCATAAATGCGCGAACCTGCTGAACTGAAACATCTAAGTAAGCAGAGGAAGAGAAAACAACAGTGATTTCCTGAGTAGTGGCGAGCGAAAGGGAAGAAGCCCAAACCGGCTATGTTACGGCATAACCGGGGTTATAGGACCACAACATGAAACTTAAATAAAACCGGAACGGGGTGGGAAACCCGGCCATAGAGCATGAGAGCTGCGTACGGGTAATAGATAAGTGGATAGTGGTATCCTGAGTACCGCGAGGTCGGAGACGCCTTGTGGGAATTTGCCGGCACCATCCGGTAAGGCTAAATACTCCTGAGAGACCGATAGTGAACCAGTACCGTGAGGGAAAGGTGAAAAGAACCCCGAACAGGGGAGTGAAATAGAACCTGAAACCGTGTACTTACAAGCGGTCGGAGCGGACAAGTTCCGTGACGGCGTGCCTTTTGCATAATGAGCCTACGAGTTACTCTTTCCTGGCAAGGTTAAGTGTTTAAGACACGGATCCGAAGCGAAAGCGAGTCTGAATAGGGCGTATAGTCAGGGGAGGTAGACGCGAACCTTGTGATCTACCCATGGACAGGTTGAAGGTGCCGTAACAGGTACTGGAGGACCGAACCGATAAACGTTGAAAAGTTTCCGGATGATCTGTGGGTAGGGGTGAAAGGCTAATCAAACTGGGAAATAGCTCGTACTCCCCGAAATGTTTTTAGGAACAGCCTGGCGGTGAAGTTATTAAGAGGTAGAGCTACTAATTGGGTGCGGGGGAGTCAAATCCTACCAAATCCAGATAAACTCCGAATGCTTAATAATATACGCTGGAGTGAGGCTCTGGGTGCTAAGGTCCAGGGCCGAGAGGGAAAGAACCCAGACCATCAGCTAAGGTCCCCAAATTACCACTAAGTTGAACTAACGAGGTCCGATTGCACAGACAGCTAGGATGTTGGCTTGGAAGCAGCCATTCATTTAAAGAGTGCGTAACAGCTCACTAGTCGAGCGATCGGGCATGGATAATAAACGGGCATCAAGTGGTATACCGAAGCTATGGATTTGCAGCAATGCATCTGGTAGGGGAGCATTCTATTATCCGGTGAAGCAGGAGGGACAACCGACTGTGGAGGGAATAGAAAAGCAAATGTAGGCATAAGTAACGATAAGGCGGGAGAGAAACCTGCCCACCGAAAGACTAAGGTTTCCTGATCAACGCTAATCGGATCAGGGTTAGTCGGGGCCTAAGGTGAAGCCGAAGGGCGTAGCCGATGGACAACTGGTTAATATTCCAGTACTTTTTATAACTGCGATGCGGTGACGGAGTAGTGACACTGACGCGAACTGACGGAATAGTTCGTTAAATGCTGTAGGTATATGGACTGTAGTTAAGTACGCAGACCATGCTGAAAGCAGATAGTACGCAGAACCTTCGGGGGATGTGATAGTTCAGGTAATCAGACTTCCAAGAAAACCCGCTAAGCTTCAGGTTATAAAAACCCGTACCGTAAACCGACACAGGTAGTCGAGGAGAGAATCCTAAGGTGCTCGAGTGAATCATGGCTAAGGAACTCGGCAAAATGGCCCTGTAACTTCGGGAGAAGGGGCGCTGGTAGCAATATCAGCCGCAGTGAAAAGGCCCAGGCGACTGTTTAACAAAAACACATGGCTATGCAAAATCGAAAGATGACGTATATGGCCTGACACCTGCCCGGTGCCGGAAGGTTAAGAGGGGATGTTAGGGTTAAACCGAAGCATTGAATCGAAGCCCCGGTAAACGGCGGCCGTAACTATAACGGTCCTAAGGTAGCGAAATTCCTTGTCGGGTAAGTTCCGACCTGCACGAATGGTGTAACGATCTGGGCGCTGTCTCAGCCATGAGCTCGGTGAAATTGTGGTATCGGTGAAGACGCCGGTTACCCGCAACGGGACGGAAAGACCCCATGCACCTTCACTACAACTTAACATTGAAATCGGCTACAGGATGTGTAGGATAGGTGGGAGACTGTGATCTGGCTTCGCTAGGAGTCAGTTAGTCAACGTTGAAATACCACCCTTTCTGTATCTGGTGTCTAACTCCCTAACGGGAGGACATTGTTTGGCGGGTAGTTTGACTGGGGTGGTCGCCTCCAAAAAGGTAACGGAGGCTTTCAAAGGTAAGCTCAGTACGCTTGGTAACCGTACGCGGAGTGCAATAGCATAAGCTTGCTTGACTGTGAGGCAGACAAGCCGAGCAGGGTCGAAAGACGGATATAGTGATCCGGTGGTTCTGCATGGAAGGGCCATCGCTCAAAGGATAAAAGGTACGCTGGGGATAACAGGCTGATCTCCCCCAAGAGCTCATATCGACGGGGAGGTTTGGCACCTCGATGTCGGCTCGTCACATCCTGGGGCTGGAGAAGGTCCCAAGGGTTGAGCTGTTCGCTCATTAAAGTGGCACGCGAGCTGGGTTCAGAACGTCGCGAGACAGTTCGGTCCCTATCTGTTGTGGGCGCAGGAAGTTTGAGTGGGGCTGACCTTAGTACGAGAGGACCGGGTTGGACGAACCACTGGTGAATCTGTTATGGCGCCAGCTGTATTGCAGAGTAGCTACGTTCGGAATAGATAAGCGCTGAAAGCATCTAAGTGCGAAACTAGCCACAAGATGAGACTTCCATTGAGGGTCGTAGCAGACTACTACGTTGATAGGTTACAGGTATAAAGGTGGTGACATCATAGCCAAGTAATACTAATCGCCCGAAGCTTTCTCATAGCAGGTAATTATGGAGATCAGAGACTAAAGATCAGAGATTAGGACTTGTCCTTGGAACTGACCGACTACCCTTTGATCTCTGAACGCTAAATATTGTTGTTTTCTCAATCTACTTACTTCTTTCAATAATATGTCATTGTTTATTAGTAGACAGTTAACGGCGTTTAGGCAACTAATCTCTAATTAACTAATCTCTAATCAACTAAAAATATTCAGGTGCCTATATCGGCGGTGTCCACCTCTTCCCATTCCGAACAGAGAAGTTAAGCCCGCCAGAGCCGATGGTACTGCAGTAAAATGTGGGAGAGTAGGTCGGTGCCAAATCTTATCAAGACCCTTTCATCTTTCGATGAAGGGGTTTCTTGCTTTATAGCCTTGGCCTATACGTCTTAACTTTTCAAGAAATCTAAAACTGAATCAAAGTAGTTCGCTAGAGTTTCGTAGCGTTGTTCGCCGGGAATCCAATTTGCGAATTTCCAGTACTGCCATTTATCGTATGAAGGACTGGGTGGTATCAGGAAAAAATATTGCTCATCATTAATACCAGCGACTACAATAGCCTTTTTTAATTGTTCACCAACCTCGGCCAGCGTTCCTTCATTCCAAACTTCAAGTAAAAAAGTATCAATACTTTTTAAGTGATCTATTTCGTCAACTTTTTGAAATGTGGGTTCAGTAGAATCTCTGGGTGTGAGAAATCCATTAGTTATTAGAAGAAAGTCTTTATAAGACTCCGGAAATTGAATTCCTAATCTATCTTCTGCTACTTCTATTTCTTCCAATGAAGCAGGAGCCTGTCCTAACCATTCTAACTTTTTTTGTTCGCTCGTAAATACAAATTCATCTAATCGGATAGCAAGTTTAGATATCTCTTGAAGTGTATTCTTCATCTAATAGTTTTTTTGCGGATAAATTCTACCTGCCAAATCCTTCAGCAATTTCATTTAGCTCGGCGCTGCTCATCGTCCTTTCACCATTACTTATCACAATCCTATACCTAAATGTCACCGACTCCCCTTTTTTCAAACTTAAATTCCTTTCGGACTTACCATTAGTAAACACTTTCTCACCCAATGGATTGGCTGCAAATAAGCCGTAACCCCGGGCATGCCAAAATGTAGGATAGGTTGGATTTTTGGGATGATCAATTATAGCTATGCTTACCGAGTCGGTGCCCATTTTGCCATAAACCTTACACCATACTCCCCGGCTGCTCCAGGCATCGTTGCCTGTTTTGCCGGCGCTGGTTATGTAATTGCCATTGGCTATATGGTCCGTGCCGCCTTTAACTATGGTTACGTTGCCTTTGTCATCGGTAAATTGTTGGTCTTCTATAGTTGGCATTTGCAACTCATGTGCCAAGCGTAAGCCGAGCAAGCCATCTTTAGCATCTTTAAAAACAGCATCAACGTTTGCTTTCAAAGTAGTAACCCGGTCAATTATCCGCTGGTTTTTGTCCCCGCTAAATTCAAAGCGGGTGGTTTCTTCTAAAATTACGTCCTTTTGCTGGTTTGTCCAGTTAGCGTGATACGCTAGTATACCGGTTTTCCCACCGGTTGCTTCAATAATTTTATCGGTGCGGATCCAGCCGTATTGGCTCTTTTTGTTTGCAGGTATTGCATATGAATTGTTCCAGAAATCAAGGCCGTTCAGGTTTTCAAAATTAAACCAGATACCAATATGGTGCGGATGGTCGGTTGGTTCTCCCGGGTTGGGTGTAAGCGGAAATCCACGGGTAACAACCGTACCGCTTGCTGCTCGAAGCGGAAACAGAACCGGCTTTTCCAAACTGCCGGGATAAAGGAAGCTGGTAAAGGGCTTTCCGCCTATCGAAATATCCACTTTATTTTCCGTTGCTGATTTTGCCACTTTTACTGGCTCGCTTTTTTGCGCAGTCGCAGCGATAGGTAGCGTGACTATTGCCATGGCAAATCCTAATTTGGTTAACCTGGTTATCATAGGGATCAATATTTAAATATTTTACCATTCGCCATCACTTCCTGTGTTTTTTCATCAAAGGTGGCCTTGTAACCGGTATGTACAGCAGCGTTGGTCATAATGTTAGCTATGGAGTGGCTGTACCCCGCTTCCACAGGCGCATTGGGTTGTTTACGGCTGCGCACGCATTCCATCCAGTTGCGCACATGGTTTGAAGTAAGCACATCGCCGCCCGTATTTGCCGATGCTACCACTTTTTCGGTATTTGCCAGGCTAACTTCCGGCAACAGGTTGGCTTGCATATTCATGGCTGAAGCCATTTTTTGGGTTAAGCCGCCGGTTGGCGAAACGGTATTGGTATTAAGGTTTAACTCACCGCCATTTGAATAGTAGATCTCTGCAGGATGCTCATCACCGTTATGCATCCGGGAACCAAATGTAACCTGGAAACCGGTTGACAGATCATCCAGCGGGCCATAATCAAAAGCAGCTAAAATGGTATCCCAATTCCTGCGCCCATCCTTCCAAACATAAATACCGCCGTTGGCAACAACGCTGCGGGGATGTTTAAGTCCGGTAAACCAATGCACGGTATCAATTTGGTGGCTCATCCATTGTCCGGGCAAGCCTGACGAGTACGGCCAGAATAACCGGTATTCTAAATAGATCCGCGGATCAAATGGCTCGTACGGGCGGTTCATAATAAAACGTTTCCAATCGGTATCGGTTTCTTTTAATACGCCTAAGAGTTCGGGTCGGCGCCAGCGCCCAGGCTGGTTAACGTTCCAGGTAAGCTCAACCATGGTAATGGGGCCAAACTTGCCTGAGCGGATAAAGTCATTGGCGGCATGGTAATTGGCGCCACTTCTGCGTTGCGAACCTATCTGCACAATTTTACCCGACTCCTTAACAGCTTTAAGGGCTGCACGGTTATCTTCCATGGTTTCGGCAAAAGGCTTTTCAACGTAGGCATCACAACCGGCTTTTACGGCTTCAATTGCATGGCGGGCATGCTGAAAATCGGCAGTGCTGATAAATACAGCATCAACGGTTTTGCTGTCATATAATTCTTCGTTATTGCGAAATGCCTTTACATCATTTTGCATTTTTTCTTTCCAGATGGCGGCGCCTTCTTCCCTGCGCCTTTTCCAGATATCTGATACGCCAACCACTTCAAAATTAAGTTCCTTGTAGTGGTTCATAAAGCTGGGGATATGTGAGCTTTTGTGCCTGTCGGAAAATCCGATAACACCCACGCGTACCCTGTCATTAGCGCCAATGATGCGTTTATAACTTTTAGCACTCCAGCTGTTTTTGGCGAGCAACATCCCGGCCCCTACCAACGAGGCCTGCCTTATAAATTTACGACGTGATTCTTCCATAGGTATTTGTAGTTATTTGGTTGTATGATTCCGAAGTTAGAGCCGCTATAAGGGATAGACAGCCGTAATAACAAAAAGCAAATAATTGGTTTAATTACCAGTTTGATAACTGTTAAAATATGATTGAAGTTACGTAAAAAGTAATACTATCTCTGTAAGATGTATATTACAATAGCCAAAGGTTAAATTTTAGTATAAATATTATGCTACTTCACCTTCAAATATTTTTCAATAACAACCCTGTCAATCCCGGTACCTTCAACTTTTTCAATACCTTTTTGAATAAGCGTATCGCCGCTAAACGTAAGGGTGAAAGTAAATGGTTTACCCTCCCAGGCTTTGTCTTTATAATAATCAAGATGCTCGGTGTACTGATCGCCTTTTAGCGTATAACGGCCGCCCCCGGCATCAAATTTGTTTGATGAGTCTTTAGCGGTGTTCATGATATGGTTTAAAAAGGCAAAGTGGGTGTCATTAATTATCTTTATCATTTGCTGGTCTTTTGGGTAGCTGTTTGCCTGGCTCTGCCCTTTGGTAATGGTAGCGCCGGATACCAATTGCCAGGTGCCGATAATTGGGTTAGCTGCTGTTTGTTGTTTTTTTTCGGCCGGGTTCTTACAAGCTATCAAAAAAGCGATTGCTGATAGTGATAAGAAAGCTAAAGGTTTAAATTTCATAATGAGTGGTTTATTTGTTAAATATAGAAAGTTCGGTATAATAGTTAATGCTGGTAACTAAAATTAAAGCAGGCTGCGGTAATAAATAATATAGATGGCTTGGTTAATTAGGCGATAGCCAGTAGATTTGTAGCGGCATGTTAAAACGGTTTTCGGCTTATTTTCTTATCTTTTCACTACTTGCAGTTAACTTCTCGCGGTTTTTTGTTTTTGCGGGATTTGAACTGAACAAGAACTATATTGCCGCAAAACTTTGCGAAAACCGGAATAAACCCTGGCTGCACTGTAATGGTAAGTGTTACTTCGCGAAAAAAATCAAACAAGCGCAGGAGAACGAAAAAAAGGAAACTGCAAAAGATAATTTTAGCCGCCTTGAAGTATCTTTTTTTCAGGAGCCATTCAAACTTGCATTTATTGAACCAGTTATTTTAGAAGGCAATAAACGCGCATTTCCTCAATATACTTATCAATATAAAAGCCATTATATTGATACTATCTTCCATCCGCCCAAATCGCTGGTATAATTTCTTTTTCTCAAATTCATTTACCATACAACTTTTTGTACCGGTGATGCTGTATTTTCTATAGTTCAGGTAATTAGTCCTGAATACCCATTTGTATTAATTTTTGTTATGTTACGGCGGGTCGTTATATATCTTCTGGTTTTTTCTACACTCTCAGCTAACTTCACGCGGTTCTTTATCTTCGCGGGTTTTGAGCTGAACAGGAATTATATTGCCGCAAATCTTTGTGAAAATATTGATAAGCCCTGGCTGCATTGTAATGGAAAGTGCTATTTTTTGAAAAAAATCAAACAAGCCCGGGAAAACGAACGCGGTGATGAACGGCAATCGCAAAGAAATCTTTTCCAGGAAGCTGCCATCACCAATTCAGCACCAGTTAAATTTCAAAACCAGTTGCTTTGTATTATTAATACCCCCTGCCATTTGTGTGAGTTATCTCAATTTAACAGAACGCTGTTCCGCCCTCCGCAATTCAATTAAATATCATTTTTATTCATTTTATTAAAACGCCCTGCCTGGTTTAAAAAACAGGATAGTGTTTGTTTTAATGAAATGCTGTAACCATTATTATTTTATGGCTCAAAATACAATTCTTTAATATGGGGTGGTATGGCTGTATAGTTGATGGTGTGAATAAACCTGGCTGGCTTTTAAAACCAGCCTGATTACATACTAATACATTAACGGGGAGCCTGCTCCTCACAAAGTTTATATGAAACGATATTTAATCCTGATTCTTTTTTTATGTATATCTGCGTCAGTTACATTCGCCCAAACGCTAAGGGGAACCGTTACTGATGCCTATACGCACGAAGCCTTGGCTGGTGTAACCATCTGTAATTCTGATAGCAGCAGTGCGATGTCAAAAGCTTTTGCGAAAACAAATAACGCTGGTAAGTTTGAGATTTCAACCGCCGGCATCAGCCAGCTAAAATTTGTCATTATTGGTTATACCAATAAGATAATCGATTTAAAAAATGGTGCAGACGATAATGGGTTAAGCGTCGCGATGGAACCTTCAATACTTGACCTGCAACCGGTAATAGTAACCGCGAGTCGTGAAAAGCAGCCACGTCGGGAAGCGCCTATTGCTATAACACAGATAAACGCCACCCAGATAAAAGACACTAAAGCAGCTGCCCTGTATCAGTTGCTGAATAAGGTTGCCGGAGTTTATATGGTAAACCTGGGGAATGAGCAGCACACTATGGCCATCCGTCAGCCTATTACCTATAACGCGCTGTACCTATACATGGAGGATGGGCTGCCTATTCGGCCCACCGGAATCTTTAATCATAATTCGTTATACGAGATCAACATGTCTGGCATAAAAGATATCGAGGTTATTAAAGGCCCGTCGTCATCATTATACGGCAGTAACTCAATTGGGGGTGCGGTTAATTTTATAACCCAGGGCCCGCCAACAGGGTATGCAGCAGATCTGTCTGTACAGGGCGATAATTATCACTACAAAAGAGTGGATGCTGGTGGTGGTTTTACATCGGGCAAAGTTGGCTTGTATGCCGGCGGATACATTGCCCATCAGAAAGATAGCTGGCAGGATTACTCCGATTTTGATAAGTACTCGGGTAACATTAAAACCACTTATGAGTTTGATAGTGCTACCAAACTCACAACCGAAGCATCCTACAATAACCTGGACACGCAGACACCGGGCAGCCTGGATAGCGCACATTTTTACAGCCGAAGCTATGGCAGCAATCAGCGCTTTACTTATCGCAAAGTAAATGCTTTCAGGGCCAGCTCGCGGCTTGATCATAAGTGGAATGACAAAAGCAGCACTTTCTTTACCGGATTTTTCAGGAATAACTCCACCGCTCAATTGCCAAGCTATTATATTTCTGACGTACGTGACGCCAGCGGTAAATATCTTAGTTCGAACGGGCAGGTGAATGACTTGAAATTTCAAAGCTACGGCCTGCTTACCCAGCACCGCACAGATTTTGATTTTTTACACTCACGGTTGATTGTTGGCGCTTACCTGGATGATAGTCCAAGTTCCTATTACGCGCAGTTTTTGGATATTAAAAAAGATTTAGCCAATAACTATTATACAAATTTTACCAATACAGGTAAATATATTGATCAGTACAAGATAAGGCTCTTTAACACGGCTGCTTACACGCAATATGAGATAAAGCCTGCCGAAGCTTTACGGATAGTAATGGGGTTAAGGTATGACCGTGTGCATTATAATTTAGATAACGGCCTGCCTGTTGGCCAAACCAAATACAAGCAACAGGAAAGAAATGATTTTAATATAGTTGCACCTAAATTGGGCTTAACGTATGACCTTGGCAGAAACTCCGGCTTCTATGCCAATTACAGCGTAGGGTTCCAGCCGCCCGAAACTACCGACCTTTATAGCTCGCGCCAGCAGGTTACTTTAAAGCAAGCCACTTTTGATAACTACGAGATAGGAGGCTGGTTCTCTGCCTTCGATAAAAAACTATATGCGGAGATCAGCCTGTATGATCTTGAAGGGCATAACGAGATTATCAATCAGTTGCTACCGGATAATACTACTCAAAATGAAAATGCAGGAGCAACGCGGCACAGGGGGATTGAGTATTCGCTTACCTATGCGCCCGTGCAGGCGCTTACATTCAGGTTTAGCGGAACCAATGCAAAGCATACTTATGTTGATTATAGCGAGGTTGCCACCAATTATGCAACAGGCCAAAGTTATTCCATCAACTATAATGGTAAACGAATGAACAATGCGCCCTCATGGATAGTAAATTCAGAACTAACCTATAAGCCGTTTTATCTGCCGGGGTTTCGCATTTTGGCCGAGTGGCAGCATATTGATAAATATTACACCAACCCTGCAAATACCAAAACTTATTCCGGCTATGACATTTATAACCTGCGTTTAGGGTATGATTTTAAGCAGGATATTTTAAAGGGTGCGGGGATATGGTTTAACGTACTCAACTTAACCAATAAGCTGTATGCAACTACAGTAACCAGCAACCAATACGGCGATACTTATAATGCTGCGCCTCCCCGTGTTTTTAGTTTGGGCATCAGCTATTCAATTTCAAAATATTAATGCCATGTCAGTAAAATCAAGTTTCTATAAATGGCACAGAGTGTTGGGTTTGATAGCACTTGTACCGGTAATATGCTGGACGCTGAGCGGCCTTTCGCATCCACTCATGTCAAACTGGTTCAGGCCGCATATCCCGGTTGAAGTTTACAATCCTCCCGTTCAAAGCAAACTTACCCCCCGGTTGTCTATCCAACAAGTATTAGATACAAACCAAATTACCAGTTTGCGTAATTTCAGGATAGTAAGTTTTAACCATGTTGTTTATTACCAGGTTTTTGGGAAAGACAGCGTGTATAATTACTTTGCTGCAAATAATGGTGAATTATTAAAGAATGGCGATCAGCAGTATGCCATTTGGCTTGCGCGATATTTTACGCAGGATTCCGTATCGGCCATAAAATCAATCAACCTGCAAAAGACGTTTGATGGGCAATATCAGCCCATCAATCACCTGCTGCCGGTTTGGAAGGTGAGTTTTTCCAGGCCGGATGGCATGGATGTGTATATTGAAACCTGCCAAAGCCGTATGGGTACTTTTAATAACAATAGCCGTAAAGCGCTGTTATGGCTGTTTGAGCAATTGCATACCTGGAATTTCCTCGCAGCTTTGGCAGGAGATACATTCCGCATGGTTTTCTTATTAACGCTGGTAATTGTAATGTTCTTTTCGCTATTAAGTGGCTTGGTTATCTATGGGCTTTTTTGGGGAAAATTTAAAACAGCCGCACAAAAACGTACTAAAAATGGCAGGGATGAAAAACGTATTTTTCAACGGTACCACCGGCAGGTAGGGCTTTATGTTTCTTTGTTGATGTTCACCTTTGTCGTCAGTGCTGCCTTTCACCTGTTTGCCAAACTGTATAACACGGAGCACGAAAGGCCGGCTTATGAACAGCTTATCGATCGTAAAGAATTAAAACTGGCTAATTTGAAACTTCCTGTTGCTGACAGTAATGTAAGCAGGGTTGGTCTGGCTAAATTCAACGGGCACACTTATTACCAGGTTACTGATAACAAAAAGGCTATCCTGTATTTCGATACCCAAACAGGTACAGAATTAGCAGACGGGGATAAAACTTATGCTGCTTTTTTATGCAATTATTACCTGCCGGAAGACAAGGAAATAAAGCGGGTTAAAGGTAGGCTAACCATAAGTCAGGTTCGCCAATTTGATAACGAATATGGCTTTATCAATAAGCGGTTGCCGGTACAAAAAGTTAGTTACCCCGGCAACGGAAATTGGTATATCGAGACAACGACAGCCAAATTGGCAACCAAAGTAAATGCGTTAGATAGAGCAGAAGGACTTTCGTTTATATTTCTGCATAAATTTTTTTACATGAGCTGGGCCGGCAAAGATATTCGTGACATTGTTAGCATGCTGGCGGCATCAGGCGTGTTAGCTGTAGCGCTGCTTGGCTTTGCATCATTAATAAAAAATAAATAACCATGAAAAAAATAGCGACACTTATTGCTTTAGCCGGGCTGATGGGTGCAATTTCATCCTGCGATCACCCTGTAAAACAAGCCGGGATGAGCAAAGAAGTTAAAAAGAATAAGAGCAAATACTTTTGTCCCATGAATACTGATATCACATCAGATAAACCCGGTATCTGTTCCAAATGCGGAATGGAACTGGTGGAAAGAGACACTACGAAATAAAAGTAGCGATACCATTTTGTCATTCAGGGCTCATGCCCCGAATGACAAAATTATTTATGGTAATGCGTTAAAGATTTGGTGTTTATCAAATCATCAACAACCAATAATTTACCCGAATAGGTATCATTCACCGCAGTTATTTTTCCCTCCAGTATGCTTTGGCCGGTGCAGGCGGGGTTATTGCCTTTACCTAGCGGCCATTTGCCTTGTGTATCCGTAATTGTAATACCAGCTTCGGCAGCCAACTCCAAGCCAAAATCGGTGCAGTTGGTGTGGCTGAGCTGGTATTTCTTATGGTCATATTTTTTTACGATGGTAAGGATCTTGTTAAAGCTTTTGCGCGAAATAAATGTGCCTGACACCTCGTCCCAGCTATGGCGGGAGTCATCCTTAAACGTTGAGCGAGACGAAGGGAATAATGGCGTGGCTGCCAATGGGAAACTCTTTTTGGGATAAAAACCAAATGATCGGGTAACATCGGTACTGTCGGCATTATATTTTATTAATGTAATAAAGGTATGGCCAACATTGTTCAATACATAAACTTTACGTTTACCCGAAACAGGTTGCCGCACATGGATCATTAAAGCATAGGCCACCGCCTTTTTTCCATCATCGAACGGATCAATTATCTGATTCCCCTGTAGCGGTGGCGATTTAATTTCAGCATCGCCGTTGTACGATGTGCTGTCTTTAGTGATGAGGCTAATATCGGTATTGTGGATAGCCATAATGCGGGCGGCAATACTATCCTCATAGATCAGCGTATCGCGCCGATGATTGAAATTACCGGCCATTAACTGGCGGCCATCAACAGATGCGGTTACCAGCGGTGCATATTTTATAGTGTCTGGCTTATTCTCAATGGCCAGTGTTTTAAAATAACATTTCATAGCCAGCGGATAGAGCCTAAGTTTGGTAAACGCTACGGCCAGCTTGTAGTAAAATTTTTGGCCGTGTTTTTTGCGATGCGTGCCGGTTGGTGTTGCCTGCTCTTCTTTTAACAGTGTTGTTAAAAAGCGCTTTTCGGTAACCGGGTCATTGAGTTTTACGTGCTCAAGCTCAATCTTCAGGCTATCCTTTATTCGGTCGGATACAGAATCGGCAAACCTATTTTCACGAATCCGTGGCTGCCGTAAAACCGATGTATCTGATTGGGCATAGCCGATATTAAGCAAAAACAGAAACAAACATGTGAGCAGCCAGTGATGTTTGTAGTTGAATTTTTGATGAAATGTAAAAGATCTTATCAGCTGGGCGGATGTAACGGTAAAACTGTGCATTAAGGTATTTGAAAAATGAAAAAAACGCTGAACTGGTGCAAGTTAGTATAAATGGATTATTTATTTAACAATTACTTAACAACATCGGCTTTGATAAAAAGGATAATGCCACTTAACAATTTTCATGGTGCAAAATACAAATAGAAATTTAATCTATAAAATTAGTCGTCATTTTTATTAACTCCAATTTGGATATGCTATTTTTGCATATGAAGAATTATGCATTGGTAACCGGAGCAAGCAGTGGGATTGGCCGTGAAATAGCGTTACAGCTTGCGCGCCTTGGCTATTCGCTATTATTAGTTTCGAGAAACGATGCTGAGCTTGCTGAATTGGCGGCATTTATCGAAAAGGAGCACCAGGTAAAAGCGCTGTGGCTGGCTGCTGATCTTTCAACCACTATAGCACCGCAACAGGTGGCCGACTGGTGCGAATATGGATCTTTCAAAATAGAAATTCTTATCAATAACGCAGGGTATGGCCTTTGGGGTAATTTTGAAGACTTAAGTCTGGAAGGTCAGCTAAACATGATTAATCTGAACATTGATGCGCAGGTGGCTTTAACCCATCTTTTACTCCCAATATTAAAAAAGGAGCCACAGGCTTATATTTTAAACGTAGCAAGCACGGCCGCCTATCAGGCTATACCAACGCTGGCGGTATACGCAGCTACAAAATCGTTTATTCTATCTTTTAGCCGTGCATTGAATTTTGAACTGAAAGATACTGTTGTTTCAGTTAGCTGCCTGAGCCCGGGCCCTACCGATACACACTTTACCCGTAGGGCAGGCCTCGACGCATTAAAAGAGCTGGCAGATAAATTTAATATGCTGCCCGCTATTGTTGCAAAAGCAGCAATCCATGGTATGTTTAATAAAAAGATTGAAATAATTCCCGGTTTTTTAAATGCGGCTGGTGCCCGGCTGGTTCTATTTTTGCCTAAGAGGCTCATAGAAAAGATTATTGGAAGTGTTTATAAAGCCCCCAAAAGGTAAAACTGAAATTTTTTCAGAAAATATTTGGATGTTAGAATATTAATCCTACCTTTGAATTGTCTATTAAATCTATAGATGTTATATACTTTGAATAATAAACAACATATCGCCATCTTTTCCATGCGAATGCCCAACCCAAAAAGGGCATTATGTTGTAGCTGTTGTTGCTAATACTGACCCTTTGTTTTAATTCATAACGGCACCGGCTTAGCCAGTGTCGTTTTTAGGCAACTCTTAATCTAATTATATTTACATGTCAACTTATAAAAAATTTACGCTCGGTGAAAACCTCACAGTTGAACAACTGCATTTTTTTAAGGAGCACGGATTTATTCATTTTAAAAACTTCATCACTTTTGAGACAGTTAAAGATATCATTCATGCATCAGAGCAGGTGCAGCGGCAATGGTTAAATGAAGGGACAGCGAAGGTTAACGGTGTGCCGGTTAAATATGGTAAAGATCTGGATGGCAGCGATATTGTACAGCGTTTCGCATTTATTAACCAGCAACATGACCTTTTCTCCGGCCTGGCAGATGACCCTCGCCTTGAAGCGCTGTTGCAGCTGGTTGGGCCCGGAGCACGACTCGGCACCAGCGAAAAAGACGGCATGGTATTTAATCATTATGTAAACGGCGCGCAAAGCGCTTTTACCAAAATGGGCTGGCACACGGATGGTCTGCGTGACATTTTCCATGGTATAAAGTTAAACCCTATGCTAAATGTGGGGATTCACTTAAGCAACCTTAAGGCTGAGCACGGCGGCTTGCGTGTACTTCCAGGCACCCACAGGCAAAGCCTATACCAAATGCTTTTCAGAAAAAAATATTTTATTGATAATAATGCAGATAAACATGAGGTAGCCATTATTCCCGAAGCGGGGGATCTTACCGTCCACGACGGTCGTTTATGGCACCGGGTGGCCCAATCAACAGTTATTGGCGAAGCAAGCAGGCGCAGGGTTATTTACCTTCCTATAATAGTTGGCAGGTTCGAACCTAAACATGCTGAAAGCCGTACTGTATTTTATCAAAAATTTGCGGGCCTGGTAAAATAATAGTATGCTGATCACCTTGATAGTTGTATATATAACCCGCAGGATAAGAGCGGGTAAGGCGGCACGCTTATCAGCTGTTAAATTGCAAATAGCGCATCAAAGTAATCTGAATGTTAAATAAATAACAATAAATAGGCAATTAAATTAAATACTTTGCAACTGTCGTTTAAACACGTATATTTGTAGCAGTAAATGCAAAAACGCTGGACGGCAGCGGTAATAATGGTTCGAGTCCATGTTTGCAACTCTTCTCATAATTTAGGTTTATAATTGGTTAGAACGCGCTCCTGCCCATCAGGAGCGCTTCTTGTTTTTATGGATTTTTTTAATATCCCGCTATTTGAGTTTATTCGATAATAAGGTTAAGTTATAATTCGCTGATAATTATAATGTTTCACTTTGTTCCGGGTGTTCCGTGAGTAAAAGTGCACCGCTGCTATTTGCTGACTTTCCTCCAAATTTTTTTTGAATTGATCCGTTGCTGCTATCTGATTTGAGTATAATCTACCGCGCAACGCCGGCTCGCTGTTAAATGCATTTTAAGTTAAGATAAATATTTTCCGACTATCGGCATCCTGCGGCCCATACCGAACGCTTTTGGCGATACCCTTAAAATGGGCGGGGTTTGATAACGCTTATGTTCGGCAAGGTTAACCAGGCGGATAACGCGGCGTACCGTATTTTCGTCGTAACCCATTTTTATAATTTCGCCTGACGAGCGCCTGTCTTCCACATAAAATTTTAAAATTTTATCCAGGATATCATATTCAGGCAGGGAGTCGGTATCCTTTTGGTCGGGTCTTAACTCAGCAGATGGTGGCTTAATGATGGAATTTTCGGGAATGATCTCCTTATCGCGATTGATATGCCTTGCCAGCTCAAATACCTGGGTTTTATAAACATCGCCGATGACGGAAATTCCACCGCACATGTCGCCATATAATGTGCCATAACCTACTGCAGCTTCGCTTTTATTTGACGTATTTAATAAAATGTAGCCGAACTTATTACACATCGCCATCAGCACCACAGCCCTGCTGCGCGACTGAATGTTTTCTTCAGCTATATTAAACGGCAAACCCTTAAACTGCGGGCTTAAAGTATTTTCAAATGCCTCGGTTATATTTTTTATTGCAACGGTTTCGCTCAGGCAACCGAGGTTGTTCACAAGGTCTTCAGCATCCTTAATAGAGTGGTCGCTCGAAAAACGGGACGGCAACAATACCGCCATTACATTTTTTGGGCCTAAAGCTTCCGCTGCCAGCGCGCAAACCACCGCAGAATCTATACCTCCGGATAAACCCAATATCGCCTGCTTAAAACCTGATTTATGAAAATAATCCTTAATACCTAAAATAATCGCTTTATGAATCTGCTCAATATCGCTCAATTTTTCAGCTTTCATTGTGGTAGGGTGGTCAAAACTCAGCTTACTTTTATCATCTAAAGTATAATAAGCAACACTCTCTTCAAAGTAAGGTAATTCATCAATCAGGGCGCCTGTGTTATCAAAAACCAATGATCCGCCGTCAAATATCAGCTCGGTTTGCGCGCCAACGTGATTAACATATAATAAAGGCAACTGGTACCTCCGGGCGTTGTCACTCAGAATCTCTATTCGCTCCTCATCATGATTATAAGCAAAAGGCGATGCAGCTATATTGATCATAACATCGGGCTTCTGCTGGATTAAAATATCCATAGGGCGGGTTACATACAATGGATTTTCAAATGTATTCCATAAATCTTCGCAAATAGTTAAAGCTATGCGGTGCCCTTTAAATTCTATGCAGCTAAACTCATTTGATGGCTCGAAATAGCGGTACTCGTCGAAGATATCGTAATTAGGCAACAGGGCCTTGTTGGCAACTGCTATCACTTTACCTTCTTCAATAAAATAGGCAGAATTATTAAGGTCTTTACCCTCTGTGCGGTGATTAGGTGTAGGCAAACCTATAATACAGGCGATGCCGTGGCATTCTTCAGCTATTTTTTGTGCTGATGATTCGCATAGGTCAATAAATTCATCAAACTCTAAAAAATCGCGTGATGGATAGCCACAAACACAGAGCTCGGCAAATACAATTAAGTCGGCACCGCTGTTACGAGCCTTTTTTATGTGCTCAATAATTTTAGCGGTATTTGACTCGAAATTTCCGATATGATAATTGAGCTGGGCTAATGCGATCTTCATTTATAAATGTTCTGGATGGATAAATAACAAACGGTTTAATTCAGGGGTTTGCATATTTAAATGCAAATAAAAATTATTTTTGCTCAAAGCACAAACAATGACTGTTTTAATCCCCAAAAAGCCATTTTATTTTTTCTTTTTAGTCGCCGTGGTATTCAGCGCCTGTACAAACAACAAAAGAGTTGACGTTAGCAATATACCTGTTGATGTTAAGATTGAACGGTTTGATAAGGAATTTGACGCTATGCGTACAATACCAATGGCCCGGCAAAGCGCATATCTGCAAAAAAAATACGGTGTATTTTATCGTGATTTTATAGGGCTGATTCTGCAGGACCGCAATATTAATATACGGGATACGGCATATTTTAAATTATTGAGGCAGGTTTTTGCTAATCAGGCCTACAACGATTTGAAGCATGATGTAGATTCGGTTTACAAAGATGGCCTGGATAAGCAGGAGGAGGAACTTACCGATGCCTTTAGGCACATTAAATATTATTTCCCCAAAAAGCAGCTGCCCAAAGTTTATGCTTATTATTCGGGTTTCGAAGCACAAACAACAATTGGTAATGGATATTTCGGGATAGGGCTCGATCTTTTTTTAGGCGGCGACTCCAGGTTTTACCCGGCACTTACCAATGCCTACCCGCACTACCTGTCACAGTTTTTTAACAAACAGAATATTACCCCACGCGTGGTTGAAGGTATTGTGCGCGAAGAAATGTACCCGGAGAGTGACAGTAGTAAAACTCTTTTATCAAAAATGATTTATAATGGCAAGATCATGTACTTTATGGACAGGATAATGCCTGAGGTTGCCGACAGTACGAAAATAGAATACACTACTGCACAACTGAAATGGTGCGAGGATTTTAAATCAAAGATCTGGGCGTATTTTTTGGATGAGAACCTGCTTTACGAAAGTGATTATCCGAAAATTCAAAAATATTTTAATGAAGCGCCCTTCACTCCGGGCCTGGGCGAAAAGAATGAGTCAGCGCCGAAACTTGCAATTTGGACGGGGTGGCAAATAGTAAAGCAGTATATGGATAAACATCCCGAGGTTACCCTGCCTCAGTTAATGGATAATGCCGATGCGCAGAAGATCTTAAATGAGTCGAAATACAAAGGAAAGTAGGAGGGGATGAACGTCTTGAGGCGGTAGTCTTAAGCCATGAAATTGGCTTAAGACTTATTAGTGACGATTTTCAGCTTACTTCAATATGGCAAATACTGATTTTAGCGCTATTAAAACACCGATAATCAGGATAATGTTCGAAATTATTGAAGCATAATGAAAATCACCAAAACGCAGAAAAACACCCGTTAAACCTATCGCAATTGCTAAAACCATCAATTTATAGTGACCTTCTGCGTTGGCATTTTCTGTTGAATTCATCTTGTTTCGTATTTATTTTGGCGCAAATATAAATGTTTAGCCAAAAGTTTAAACGCATTTTTCAATTTAATTTACCTGATAGTACCGGTTTAATTATCATCTGATCTTTTTATACCTGTATTTGCCTTTTATCATGGTGTTTAAAAATGTGCCTTTTGAAGCTGCGGCATTCATCTGCTCAAAAACATCCGGGGGCACTTGTTTATAATCGTACACGCTGCCAGAAGTATAAATTATCCGCAATGTAGCTGATGATTCATTGTATTTCATCGCTGCGACAACTGATGAGGGCATAGGTATAAGATTTAAGAATAACGTCAATAGCGCCAGTGTTTTAGTAGATCTTTAAAACTATCGGGCTGTTATAAGTAGTCTTGTTTTTTGATTTCTTTTTCAGCCAAATGTGGCTTTGGCTTTCTTGATGGTCAGCTCCAGATCAATACCGTTACCCAGCACCCCTTTAAAAAGGTCACCGGTTTCCTTAAGTCTATCAATTGTGTTAAAAATGGTAAAATCTGTCATTTTAAGGCCTGCCCTTACTTCGTCCCAATGCAGGGGCATTGATACGGTTGCACCCACTTTTGGGCGTAGGGAATAGGGGCCTGCAATAGTAGCGCCGGGGCGGTTTTGTAAAAAGTCGAGGTACATCTTTCCTTTACGTGCAGCAACCATTCTTTCCAGGCTGGTGTAATCAGGTAACTGTTTATTCACAATATTCACTATAATGCGGGCAAACATTTGTGTTTGATCATAATCATATTTCGCATCCGTGGGTATATAAATATGCATACCTGTTGAACCTGATGTTTTACAGAAAGAGGGAACATCTATTGCATCAAGTACCTTTTTTACTTCCTGTGCCGCCGCTATCACTTGGTCGAACGTGTTTTTATCGGGGTCGAGGTCTATCACACAATAGTCGGGGTTATCAGGCGATTGGATCCTGCTGAACCATGGGTTTATCTCAATACACCCTAAGGATACCATCCAAAGCAGGCTTGCCTCGTCGGTGGCAACCAGGTATTCTTTATGTTCACCCTCACCGTTGGTGTATGGAAATGTTTTCGCCCAATCGGGCGCTTTGTCTTTTACGTCTTTTTGATAAAAGCTGGGCCCGTGAATGCCATTGGGAAACCTGTTAAGCGACATTGGCCGGTCTTTTAAATAAGGCAACATATACTCAGCAACCTGGTAATAGTAATTAAACATATCTCTTTTGGTTACCTTGTCCTCCGGCCAGTAAACCTTGCCAAGGTGCGTAAATTTCAGCTCGTGCCCACAAATTTTGCGCACCTGCGTTTCATCTTTAGGGTTTAACAAAGTCTTGCGTCCTTCGCTCTTCGGCGGTTTTAATGCAGCGGAATGGGCGTCGGGGTGTTTCTCTGGTGTCGAATCTATAATTTCTTCTATAGCTTTTGCAGTTTCCCTAATCACTTCTCCAGCTTTTTTATCTACCCGCATTCCCTGGAAAGAGGGGTGTCTAAATACACCATCGCTTGTTACTTCGCTGTAAGCTACTTCGCACACCAGTTCGGGCTTCAGCCAGGTGGCCTTTGCTGTTGGCGGATCGGGCCGAAATCGTGAAGGCTTGTTTACGTCCGGAATAGCTTCAAAAGGACTCTTATCAATTATCAGCGGCTTAAATTGTGCCATCATTTCTTTTTGCGCCTTATCATTAAATCCGGTGCCGACTTTACCAACATATTGCAACATCTCATTTTCGTAAACACCCAGCAACAACGAGCTAAATTGCTTTGGGGTGTCTGCATTTTTGGTGTAACCGGCAATAACTACTTCCTGCCTTTTATGGACTTTTATTTTCAACCAATCTTTGGAGCGGAGATCAGGCGTATAAACGCTGTTCGCTTTTTTTGCGATAATCCCCTCCAGTCCCATTCGCTCTGCTGCGTTAAAAAAATCTATGCCGCTGGCATTAAATACTTTGCTCACCCGCAAACGGTCGTCATTTTCCGGCAGCACTTCTTTTAATATGGCCTGGCGCTGGTTTAGCGGTAAGTCCATCAGGTTTTTACCCTGGTACCAAAGCATGTCAAATACATAATAAACCAGGTCGCCATCGGCCTCGCTCCGCCAGTTTTGAAGGTCGCTGAAATTGGAGATCCCTTTTTCGTTAAGCACCAGTATCTCGCCATCCAAAACCATATTAACGTTCAGTTTTGCCAGCAGGTCGTATATGGGATAAAATTTTTCGCTGAAGGTTTTGTTATTTCGCGAGAGCAGCTCAACCTCGCCATTATTAATATAAGCCATTGCGCGATAGCCGTCCCATTTTACTTCATATAGCCACTCGGGGTCATCAAAAGGCTCGTCAACCAGGGTAGCCAGCATGGGCTTTATTTTTTTGGGGATAGCTGATTTTGGTGCAGATTTTATCAGCTGTTCAATATTCGACCCGGCCAAATCCGAAACTGATACATCGGTGTCTTCACCCACAGCCTCCTCAATTGCCTTTGCCGGATTCTTTTTTTTAATTTTTGATTTTATGTTCACTACATCTTCTTCATGGCCGTGTTGCCAAATCTTTTCACCGGTTTTTTCCATGCTTTCGATGGTCTTTCCCGACAGCACGGATTCATCCTTTTTAGTGATGTCTGCAGTAGAAGCAAATTCGTCGTTATGCTTTATCAGCAGCCAGGCATTATCTCCCATGCCGTGTGTTTTTACCAGCGCAAACTCCCCTTTAAGTTTTTCGCCGTGAAGCTTGATTTTTAACGAGCCTGACTTTAGCTGGGTTAACAACGCTTTTTCCTGAGCCTTTTTTCCTTTAATCTCATCTACAGGCTCATAAGTTCCCTCGTCCCAAACAATAACGGTGCCGCCACCGTACTCACCTTCGGGAATAATACCTTCAAAGCTGCGGTAGTCATACGGGTGATCTTCAACCATCATGGCCAGGCGCTTTGTTTTAGGATCTGTGGACGGACCTTTAGGAACCGCCCAGCTTTTTAATACACCATCCATTTCAAGCCTGAAATCATAGTGCAACCGTGATGCGTCGTGCTTTTGAATCACAAACCTCAGCTGATCCTTTGCCTTGCTTTTGCCAGCTTGAGGCTCCGCAGTTTTAGTAAAGTCTCGTTTTTCTGCATATTTTTCCAGGCTCATAGCGGTAGCTTTTACTTTTGTAAGTAGGCTTGTACTGCCGTAGCAGATGAGCCAACAGCCCTAATGGCCGATTTTAATCTTTCGGGAGTTACACCGAATTTGTTCGACCAGTATTCCAGCTCATAATATTCACTCGTGTTAATGAGGTCCCTGTCAGGGTACCCGGTTATTCTTTTATCGTCCATCTTAAGTAATAATTGATTAGGGTAATAACAAGGGTGTGCCCGTAATGGTTTTGCTGTTAGTGAAGATTGTTTATTTAGGCTTTCGCTAAAGTCATAATGCGTTTCTTTTTATAATATTTTATAGATATGCAGATGCTAGTTCCCATAAGTATTAGTGCCCATAAATTTGCCAGGCCCAACAGCAGTTCCTCAAATAATAACCATCCGCTCACAAGTGCGTTCGCCAGGCGTTTAAGAAATGGCAGATTATAAGCTGCGGGATTATCGTTTGCTATGGTTTCCTTGTAAATGGTATTGCTTTGATAGAAACTTAAAACAACTATGCTGTTCTTAACTTCATCATCAATTTGCCGGTTGCCAATTTGCTGATCAACCATCTCATCTTTTAAAAGCAAAACGTTCGCGGGGTTTTTTATAATAACTTTTCCTTTTTTCTGTTGGCTCACCAATTCATTTCGGTTTTGGAGCTTAAGCCTTGCTGAAAGATACTCGAGGGATTTATCTGAAATATCCATCCGGCGATTATTAAGGTAGATGCCTGTATGTGAAATATCATTCATGAATTCCTCTAACTTTTCAGACGGGACCTTTACTGTAATATTGGCGGTAGTGGTAAATGCCGTAACCCTCATAACGGAGTCGTTGCCTGTAGTTACATCCGTACTTCGTTGATCTGACGATGTTAATTGCTGATGGACTATTAGCCCGCGGTATTTGCTGGTAAGCGCTGTTATAAATTCGCTTGTCTGTTGTACGTTTTTGACCTTTAACCGCATTTCTGCAGTTTTCACGAGCTTGTCACCAGATTGTGTTGTAGAATCAGACTTTGCAATAGTATCTAAACTATTGCTGCTAATAATTTCTTCAGAGCCATTCCGGCCCTTACATGCGCCTAACAGAACAAGGCCTGCCAGCAGCGCGATCAAGATTTTTGGTTTCATGAAAATATAATTTAATGGTTTGTTTTTTGGTACTAATTGATACTGAAGAGCCCCATAAGGTAACCCTGTTTAATATTGATTTTTACAGTGTTAGCCGTAACGTATAAATGGAGCTGAGTTTCTGTTTGCAAACCGGCGTTTAACGGGTAAAACGAACTATAATAGGGGCAGTTAATTAAGGTTACAATGCCGGGCGACTGTTTATTTTGTTGAATGCGTTTCGATTATAGTTTATTGCTTCCGGATAAAACGAGCGAAGAAATCAATAAATCTGAAGATGCGGATCTAAATTCATAGATATCACAAAAAGGTTTTAACTTTAACAAAAAGGGCTTATACTTTTGAGGAATAAGTTATTAGATACCGGGGTAAAATAACACCAGAAGTAAGCATTTTTAGCGATTTAAAGGGCAATAAATACTTATTTAGAATAATTATAAATTATATATTGCTGTCATTTATTTGTCACTGGTACTGTAATAAATTTTACTTTTGTCACTGAAAATTTCGGGTTATACATACATTTCTTCGTGAATATCAATCATTAACAATAAAATTATTTAGTATAAATACGCTTTATGAGGAGTTTCTCATTGATTTTTAAACAATTCTCACGGTCGGTTCTACTGATTGCCTGTTTTGCGATGTTGGCTATCCAGGCCAATGCACAGGCAGATGCCGCTAAGGGTGAGGCCATTTTCAAGGCAAAATGTACATCGTGCCACAAAATTGAATCGCAATTGGTTGGTCCGGCGCTGGGCCCGGTTATTACCGATGAAACAGACGATAAGTTTCTTGTCAAATGGATTCAGAACAACCAGGCACTTATAGCTGCAAAGGACCCTAAGGCGGTTGCAATGTACAATAAGTTCAACCAGGCAAACATGTCGCTGTTCACTGATCTTAGCGATGCGGATGTAATGAACATAATTACCTATGTGCGTACCACCTGGAAAGCACAGCAGGATGCGCCAAAAGCTGCTGCCGGTACTGCCGGCCAGGCAGCTGAGGAAAGCGGCCCTAGCAGTGTAGTTATCCTTTCGTTACTAGGTGTAATTGTACTTGCGTTTATTATCATATTGGTATTAAACAGGGTTATTGCTACACTTGAGCGCTTGTTATTGAAAAACAAAGGCACCCTGATCTTAGAGGAGGAGCCTGAAGTTGCTGGTGAGCCTGTTGACCGTTTAGCCGGCTTGAAGAAGCTTGCAAAAAATAAGAAACTTGTTTTCTTTGTGTTGATCTGCGGTACGTTGTTTTTAGGAAGCTGGACATTTATGTCACTTTGGACAACCAACGTTCACACCGGCTATCAGCCGGTACAGCCAATTAAATTCCCGCATGATCTTCATGCCGGTGCCATGAAAATTGATTGCCAGTACTGCCACTCCGGCGCATACAAGTCAAAAAATGCTACAATCCCTTCATTGAATATATGTATGAACTGCCACAAGGTAATTTCATCAGCCTATGGTTCAAAAACACCGTCAGGCGAAATACATAAGATTTATGATGCATTGGGATATGATCCTGCAACACAGAAATATGACACTACAAAAGCACACCCTGTTCAATGGATTCGTATCCACAACCTGCCTGATTTGGCTTATTTTAACCACTCACAGCACACAAAAGTTGGCGGTTTAAAATGCCAGACCTGCCACGGCCCGGTACAGGAAATGAAAGAGGTTTACCAATACTCACCGCTTACTATGAAATGGTGTATCCAGTGCCACAAGCGTACTGAAGTAAACATGAAAGGTAACGCATACTATGAAAACCTTCAGCAGGTACATGACCTGTTAAAAGAAGGTAAGAAAGTTACCGCAGCATTAATGGGTGGTATCGAGTGCGGTAAGTGCCATTATTAATATTATTAAAACGTAGCATTACAGTTTATATAGCTTAAATGGATAGCAATAAAAAATACTGGAAAGGTTTAGAAGAGCTGAACAAAACCCCGGAATTTGTTGAATTAAATAAAAACGAATTTGCGGAGCCTATTCCTATCGAAGAAGTTTTAACCGGTGGTGGCTTGTCAGGCAAGTCGCCGCGCCGCGATTTTTTGAAAGCGCTTGGCTTTGGCGTTGGTGCAGTAACCCTGGCCGCTTGTCAGAAAGTGCCGGTTCATAAATCAATACCTTATTTAATTAAACCAGAGGAAGTAACACCGGGTATTCCGAACTACTATACTTCTACTTATGAAGGACAGGCTATTTTGGTTAAAACCCGTGAAGGCCGCCCTATAAAAATTGAAGGTCATCCTAATGATATTATAGCCAAAGGCGGTGCTAGTGCGCAGGCACAGGCGTCGGTGCTTGACTTGTATGACTTTAACCGTTTAAAAAACCCTATTAAAGACGGTGCCGACGCAGGTTGGGCGCAGATAGACGATTTTGTGGTAAGGGAGCTGTTGGCTATTAAAGCCAGCGGAAAAGCTATCCGTATTGTAACATCAACCGTAACCAGCCCTTCAACAAAAGGTGTTATTGCTGATTTTATTACCCAATTCCCTGCTGCTAAGCACATCAATTACGATGCTGTTTCATACACCGGGATTATACAAGCCAATCAAAATAGCTTTGGTAAAGCAGTATTGCCGCACTACAGCTTTGATAAAGCCGACGTGATTGTAAGTTTTGGCGCTGATTTCCTTGGTACATGGATCTCTGCTGAAGAGTTCACCAGGCAATATGTTTCAAACAGGAACAACAAGTCGCTTGAGGCTAAGAAAATGTCGCGTCACATCCAGTTCGAAAGCGGAATGAGCCTTACTGGTTCAAATGCCGACGTAAGGATCCCGATTAAGCCATCAGAAGAAGGTCCGGCACTTATCGCCTTATACAACGCTATATCTGGTTCTTCATTAGCCGGAACAAAGGCGTTAAACAATAAAGTTGCTGAAAATGCAATTACTATAGCGGCAAAGGAACTTACCGCTGCTAAAGGAAAAGCGTTGGTTGTTGCAGGATCTAACGATGTGGCAACACAAGTTTTGGTTAATGCGATCAACTCGCTTTTAGGAAGCTACGGAACAACTATCGACCTGGATACGCCTTCATTACAGTATGCCGGTAACGACGCTGAGTTTGTTGAGTTTACCAACGAAATGAAGCGCGGCGATGTAGGTGCGGTATTCTTCTTGAATGCTAACCCTGCGTACGATTACTACAACAGCAAGGATATTATTGATGGATTAAAGAAAGTTCGTTTGAAAGTGTCTTTCGCTTCAAATTCTGATGAAACTTCGGCGCTTTGTAACGTTATAGCTCCTAATCATCATTATTTGGAATCATGGGGTGATGACAACGCGATTGTAGGATATTATACTGTAATGCAGCCAACTATTAATCCGGTTTACGACACTCGCCAGGCTGAACAAAGCCTTATGAAGTGGAGTGACAACCCTGCAAAGGAATACTATACTTACGTAAGGAACAACTGGGATAAAAACTTGTTAGCTAAAGGCGGGTTATCCGGACAGAGCGGATGGGAGACGTTGTTGCAAACTGGTTTTGTAAGAGAAGCTGCTAAAACTGCCGGTACTTACGCGTTTAGTAAGGACCTTAATGCGGTAGCACAAACAATAGTTGACCACAGCAACAGCCTTGGAGGAGACAAAGTAGAGCTATCGCTTTATCAGTCACCGGCAATGCGTGATGGTAAACGCGCCAACAACCCATGGTTACAGGAATTGCCCGATCCTGTTTCAAAAGTTACCTGGGATAACTTTGCTGCCATGTCTCCTTCTGATATGAAGAAGAAAGGCTTGCAGGACGGTGATGTTGTTAAAATTGAAGGTAACGGCTATTCGGTAGCTATACCGGTATTGTCACAGCCAGGCCAGGCGCAGGGAACAATCTCGGTTGCTGTTGGTTACGGTCGTACAGTTGTTGGCCCTGTTGGTATCAACGTTGGTAAAAACGCGTTTCCTTTTTATAGCTTGCGCAATGGAACCTTTCAAAGCAGCACAGCTGTAACATTAACTGCAACCGGTGAGAATTCACCTTTGGCACAAACACAAACTCACCACTCTATCGAGGGACGTAACAGTATTATAAAAGAGGCTACTTTCACTGAATATCTGAAAAACCCTTCATCTGCTACAGGCAGGGAAGAAGGCCACAAAGATTACAATGCGAATAACCTGTTCTGGCAAAAGCATGATCGCCCTACCTATGATTGGGTAATGGCAATAGATCTGAACGCTTGTACCGGTTGCGGTGCCTGCGTTGTGGCTTGTAATGCTGAAAATAATGTGCCGGTTGTAGGTAAAGATGAGGTAATGCGCCGCCGTGAAATGCACTGGATCCGTATTGACCGTTACTATAGCTTTAACGATAATGGCCAGGGTGGTACTACCAAAGAGACTGAAATTGCTAAGTTAGATAACCTTGACCATGTAAAAGTGGTTTATCAGCCAATGCTTTGCCAGCACTGTGAGCATGCACCATGCGAAACTGTATGCCCGGTATTAGCAACGGTTCACTCGTCAGAAGGGTTGAACCACATGGCTTACAACCGTTGTGTTGGTACCCGTTACTGCGCTAATAACTGCCCTTACAAAGTACGTCGATTCAACTGGTTTAACTACTGGAATGATTCGCGCTTTGATAATTACCTGAACAACGAGCATACCCAATTAGTTCTTAACCCTGATGTGGTAACACGTTTCCGTGGCGTTATGGAAAAATGTTCAATGTGTATCCAAAGGATTCAGGCCGGTAAGTTAAAGGCTAAGATTGAAAAACGCCCGCTTAAAGACGGAGAAATTAAAATGGCTTGCCAGCAAACCTGCTCGGCTAATGCTATCGTGTTTGGTAATGCTAATGATCCTGAATCTGAAGTGTCAAAAGCGTTAAAGAGCGAAAGAACTTATTACGTTCTGGAAGAGCTTAACGTACAGCCAGGGGTTGGTTACCAAACAAAAATTAGAAATATATCTGAATTAGAGGCTTAAATTATACAAGAGAGATTTTAAAATATGGCATCTCATAGTGAATCAATAATCAGGGAACCGTTAATTACGGGCAAGGATATTACCTACGCCCAAATTACGAATGATGTACTTCGCCCTGTTGAAAATATGCCCGGCAAAGCGTGGTGGATAGGCTTTTCTGTAGCCTCGTTAGGGGCATGCCTTTGGGTAGTAGCAATTAGCTATACATTTTGGAATGGTATAGGCGCCTGGGGACTAAACAAAACGGTAGGCTGGGCCTGGGATATCACCGGTTTCGTGTGGTGGGTTGGTATCGGTCACGCAGGAACACTTATTTCGGCAATCTTATTGCTGTTCCGTCAGAACTGGCGTAACTCTATCAACAGGTCGGCGGAAGCGATGACAATCTTTGCGGTAATTTGTGCGGCCACGTACATTTTGGCACACATGGGCCGTCCGTGGATGGCATTGTTTTCTTTACCGATTCCTAACCAGTACGGGTCATTATGGGTTAACTTTAACTCACCGCTGATTTGGGACGTATTCGCGATCTCAACTTACTTCTCGGTTTCACTGGTGTTCTGGTACACAGGCTTATTACCTGACCTTGCAACCATACGTGACCGCGCTACAGGAGTCCGCAGAAAAATTTACTCTGTGCTTTCATTTGGTTGGACGGGTTCAGTAAAAACATGGCAGCGCTTTGAAACTGTATGTTTGATACTTGCCGGTATTTCAACGCCATTGGTATTGTCTGTACACACTATTGTATCAATGGACTTTGCCACCTCCCTTGAACCGGGATGGCATACTACTATATTTCCTCCATACTTCGTTGCGGGAGCTATCTTCTCGGGTTTTGCAATGGTGCAAACACTGCTGCTGGTGACGCGCAAGGTATTGGGATTAGAGAACTACATCACCATGTTCCACATTGAAGCAATGAACAAGATTATCCTTTTAACCGGATCAATTGTAGGTGTTGCTTATTTGACTGAGTTTTTCATCGCTTATTATTCTGGCGGCGAGTATGAACAATACACTTTCTTGAACAGGTTTATTGGTCCCTACTGGTGGGCTGGTTGTATGATGTACGGCTGTAACGTATTGATGACCCAGTTAATGTGGTTTAAAAAGATCCGCACAAACATTCCTATTTCATGGGTACTGTCAATTGTAGTAAACATCGGTATGTGGTTTGAGCGTTTCGTGATCATCGTAGTATCGTTACACCGGGATTTTGTTCCTTCAAGCTGGGCAATGTTCTACCCTACCTGGGTTGACGTAAGTGTATTTATTGGATCAATTGGTTTGTTCTTTACCATGTTCCTTTTATTTATCCGCGTGTTGCCTTCAATAGCAATGGCTGAGGTCAAACTGATATTGAAGAGCTCGAGTGAGCAGGCTAAGTTGAAGCTGATAAGGGATGGCCATCTTGACAAAGAACAGGTGGATTATTATAAAGAAACGCTGACGACGTTTGACAGTGTTGATATTACTGACTACCAAAAAGTATAAACATGAGCAGTACAAAATATATATTAGGCCTATTTGCAGATCCTGATGAATTGATGCACGGGATTGATACGCTACAAAAGAACAGTGTTCCGATTTATGACGTTTTTACACCAATGCCTATTCACGGTATTGAAAAGAAGCTTGGAATAAAAGATTCGCGCTTAGGTTATGCAGCTTTTATGTTTGGCTGCCTGGGTGGTACTACCATATTCAGCATGGCTTATTTTATGCTTGTGCATGACTGGCCTATGAATATTGGCGGTAAACCAGCATTTGCAGTACCGGATTTGATTCCTATTACATTTGAGTGGACAGTATTGTTTACGGCTTTTGGTATGACGCTTACCTTTTTTTACGCAACTCATCTTTTTCCCGGCCGTACGCCAAGGGTAATGGATTACAGAGCAACTGATGACAGGTTTGTAATTGCCATTGACGCAAAGGGAAATATCCCGCATGATGATATCACCAATTTATTAAAAGAAGCAGGCGCAGTAGAAGTAAAGCATAACGATAGAAAATATGTTAGCTATGAATAAAATAAAAATATTGGGCATAACGGTTATTACTATTGTTGCAACGATTATAGTTACATCGTGCAAGGATAAAAGAAGTACCGGATGGGAATACGCTCCCAATATGTACGAGCACATCGCATACGATCCAGATCAGAAAAACGATAACTTTAAAGATGGTAAAACTGCACAGCTTCCGCCTGCAGGTACCACTCCGCTTGGTTTTGTAAGATTTGATTATCCAAATACCAAGGATGGCTATGAAAAGGCGGGCCTTGAGGTGAAAACTACATTGCCGCAGACACAGGCAAACTATGCTGACGGAAAAATATTGTTCGAGCACTTTTGCTCTCCGTGCCACGGTGTGAATGGGCAGGGCGATGGTTTAGTGGTAGCACATGGTTATCCTGCGCCTCCATCATACTCAAAAGGACAATCATCACGCGGTGGCGCTATGAAAGATCTGACAGACGGTAAAATTTATCATACTATTACTTATGGTGTAAACGCAATGGGTTCATACGCTTCGCAGCTGGAGCCCAAAGAACGCTGGAAGGTAATTATGTACGTTCACCATTTACAAACTTTATAAGCTTATTATTAATGAACAATTCTCATAGTTTCGACGAGCAATTTGAATTTAAAGGTAAAGCCAAAACATGGAGCTTAATCATGATCGCTATTGGTGCGATTGGATTGATCGCCGGCTTTTTAACCGGGAATGGCGAGCGCACATTTGCTGACTTATTGCTTAATGGTTATTACCTTACCTGTGTTTGTATTTGCGGAATTTTCTTTTGCGCGGTGCAATATGTTGCGCAGGCGGGCTGGTCAACAGCGGTTCTCCGGATTCCCCAGGCATTTGCAAAGGTTTTACCTTACGCAGGCATTATTTTACTTGCTATTATTTGTGCGGGCTTATTTATTACCCACACCGGCCCTAACGAAGAGGGTAAGATGACCACAATTCCTTACCTGTATAAACTTTGGGCCCTTAAAGGGGTTACCATAAAAGGTAACGAAAATTACGACGCTGTAATCACAGCGAAATCAGGATACCTAAATATACCATTTTTCCTTATCCGCTTAGTTATTTACCTGGCAAGCTACAGTTGGTTAGGCCGTTTGCTGGTAAAATATTCTAATAATGAAGATGAACTTGGCGGTATGTTTAACTATAACAAGAGCTTTAAAGTATCGGTAATATTCCTTTTAATATTTGGTTTCACAGTTCCGTTATTTGCTTTTGATACCATTATGTCATTAGAGGCTCATTGGTTTTCAACAATGTTTGGATGGTATAATTTTGCTGCACTTTGGGTAGGTGGTTTATCTGTTATTACATTAACCCTTATCCTTTTAAGGCAAGCGGGCTACATGGAATGGGTTACTGACGATCACCTGCATAATTTAGGGCAGTTAATGTTCGGTTTCTCTGTGTTCTGGACTTACCTTTGGTTTGCACAATTCCTGCTTACCTGGTACGCAAACATTCCTGAGGAAGCCGCTTATTTTTACAGGAGATGGGAGCCACAGTTTAAACCATGGTTCTGGTTAAACATCGTTATTAATTTCCTTGCACCATTGCTTACGCTCATGTCGCGTGATTCAAAACGTAAGGTTAGTATTTTAAAGGTAGTATGTATAATACTAATATGTGGTCACTGGCTTGATTACTGGCAAATGATCATGCCTGGTACAATTGGCGCTGTAAAAGGTTCAGAATGGTACACTATTCTAAGCCCTATTGATTTGGCCATGTTTGTAGGATTTGCCGGTTTATTCATCTTTATGCTTGCAACAGCGTTGAGTAGCTTTAAATCACTTATTCCTAAAAAGCATCCATTACTTGAAGAGAGCCTTCATCATCATTTGTAATAATTGTTATTTTTGCACTAAATAAAAAGAATACCAAAAAACCATTAAAATGGGATTCAAACATCTAATTAATTCTAAAAAAACACTATCGCTCTTGGCGGCGTTTGTGCTGTTGGGCACAAATCAGCTAATGGCGCAGGCAGCACCCGCTGCTGCTGATACTGCCGCGGCTGATAAAAGCGCTATGTGGACAGGGGTTGCCTATTACGTATTGCTATTTTTGGTGGCTTCATTTTGTGTTGCCATACTTGGCAAAATACTCCGGGTTTTTGATCTTACCCAAAAAATGCAGGGTAAAAAAGGGATAAACTGGAGCAGTGTTATGGGCGTATGCTGTGCAATATTCCTTGTTGTTGGGATGTACGGCGCTTATTGGTCACTTACTGTTCAGGGCAGCATGAGTTTACCTGAAGCTGCATCTGCGCATGGCGGTGCTATCGACAATATGTTTACCACTACTACAATTTTAACGTTGATAGTATTTGTGGTAACACAGATCTTATTGTTTGGGTTTGCATTTGTTTACCGCGGATCGGACAAACGCAAAGCTTACTTTTTACCCCACAATAATACTATTGAAAAAATATGGACAATTGTTCCGGCTGTGGTTTTAACTATTTTGGTTGTGTTTGGATTTTTTACCTGGCAGAAAGTTGAGAACAGTACGGAACAAAAAGGTGATTTAAATATAGATGTTACCGGCCACCAGTTTGCATGGGAACTTCGTTATCCGGGTGCCGATGGGAAACTGGGTCCATTGAATTTCAGACTTACTACGCCGGCTAACAAATTAGGTGTTGATTTCAAAGACCGAAGCAGTTTTGATGATTTGTCAGCTGATACTTTGGTATTACCGGTTCATCAATCCGTACGCTTGAACATACATGCACAGGATGTAATCCACAGTGTTTATATGCCACACTTCCGGTTGCAGCAAAATGCGGTACCGGGTTTGCCTACTTTCTTCAAATTTGTGCCAACCATTACAACTGCCGAAATGAAGAGAAAGACCGATAACCCTAATTTTGAATATCTGCTGTATTGCAATAAAATATGCGGTGGTGCTCATTACAATATGCAAAAAGTAGTCCGCGTAGTTTCACAAGCTGAATACCAGGAGTGGATTTCAAAACAAAAGCCATATCTATCTGACCAGTTAAAGAAGGAGTTGCACTTAGCTGATGCAAGACCGGCAGGTCAGGTAAAGGCAGCATCAAACAGATTAGCGTTAAATAATTAATATAAGAGTAACGAGTATGTCAACATTAGCAGTTCACGATCACGGGGTAGTACATCACGAAGAAGGTCACGAACACCATCATAAGGCAACTTTCCTGAATACCTATGTATTTAGCCAGGATCATAAAATGATCGCCAAACAGTTCCTTGTTACAGGGATTATCATGGCATTTATTGCTATGACTTTGTCTCTGCTGTTCAGGATTCAGCTTGCTTATCCCGACAAATCATTCCCTATTTTGGAAACATTGTTGGGTCATTTTGCGCCAGGCGGCCGTATCAGTCCCGATTTTTATATGTCATTGGTTACTATACACGGTACCATCATGGTATTCTTTGTATTAACTGCCGGATTGAGCGGAACGTTTGCAAACTTATTAATACCACTTCAAATAGGTGCACGCGATATGGCATCTCCATTTGTTAATATGCTTTCTTACTGGTTATTCCTGGTTGCAAGTATTATCATGCTTTCATCGTTTATGGTTGAAAAAGGACCTGCAAGCGGTGGCTGGACAATCTATCCGCCGTTATCAGCGCTGCCAAAAGCAATGCCAGGTTCGGGAATGGGTATGACGTTATGGTTAATCAGTATGACCCTTTTTATTGCATCGCAGTTAATGGGTGGTATTAACTATATCAGTACTGTATTAAACATGCGTACTAAAGGGATGGATCTTTGGAAAATGCCTTTAACTGTATGGGCTTTATTCCTTACTGCCGTATTGGGTGTGCTTTCATTCCCGGTATTGGTTGCTGGTGTGGTGTTATTGATATTTGACCGCAGTTTCGGTACGAGTTTTTATTTATCCGATATCGTGTTAGCCGGTCAGGTGCAACCATACGAAGGTGGTAGCCCAATATTGTTCCAGCATTTATTCTGGTTCCTGGGTCACCCGGAAGTATATATTGTAATTATGCCTGCAATGGGGCTTTCATCCGAAGTATTGTCGGTAAACTCACGTAAACCAATCTTCGGTTACCATGCGATGGTTTATTCATTAATAGGTATTTCGGTATTATCATTTATTGTTTGGGGACACCACATGTTTGTAACCGGGATGAATCCGTTCCTTGGTGGGGTGTTTATGATCACCACACTGATTATAGCGGTGCCTTCCGCAGTTAAGACATTTAACTGGCTGGCTACGTTATGGCGCGGTAACATTCGCTTTACACCAGCTATGCTATTTGCCATAGGTATGGTTTCGTTCTTTATCTCCGGCGGTTTAACAGGTATTTTCCTTGGAAACGCTGCGTTGGATATTAACCTCCATGATACTTATTTCGTAATTGCCCACTTCCACCTTGTTATGGGATCTGCGGCTATATTTGGTATGCTTGCCGGTGTTTATCACTGGTTCCCTAAAATGTTCCGCCGTATGATGGATGAGCGTTTGGGTTACCTGCACTTTTGGCTAACCTTTATTGGTGCTTACCTGGTGTTTTTCCCAATGCACTTTATGGGCTTAGATGGTGTTCCTCGCCGTTACTACGCTTTCACCGAGTTTGAATCAATGAAACGCTGGTTAACCGTAAACGTATTTATTACCTGGGCGGCTATTATGGCCGGTATAGCGCAATTGGCATTTGCATTTAACTTTGTTCATTCTATCTTCTGGGGCAAGAAAACTGTTCAGAATCCATGGAATGCAAACACCTTAGAGTGGACTGCGCCAATTGAGCACGTGCATGGTAACTGGATAGGAGAGATTCCAACAGTGTACCGCTGGCCGTATGATTACAGCAAACCGGGACATGACGAAGACTTTATACCACAAAATGTTCCGTTTTCGCAAACTATGAGCTCAAACCTTCCTCATGATTTTGAGGATAATCCGGGTGGTTTAGAAGAGTACACTAAATGGACTAGTACTCAAAAAGCTAACGAAGCGGTAAAATAAATTTTTATTACCGATCTGACCTTTTAGGGTATCTGTACCGGAAATTATTCCTTAACAGGTACCCTAAATTTTTAAAAATATACCGATACAACACCTGGGGCAGGCATGTTGTGGAGGCTGTTCCCAGTCTTCTGCGTTGTGCTTTTGGCTCTCAGCTTTAAAAAATGAAGACATCCACGTCGAAAATCCGGTTTCAAAAAGTCAATTTAGCCACAATTATTCTGTTGTTTATACTGATACTTGCAGGTGGAGTTGTGCGTAGTACCGGGTCGGGTATGGGATGTCCTGACTGGCCTAAATGCTTTGGTCGATATATTCCGCCAACGAGCAGTTCAGAATTACCAAAAGACTACAAACAGAAATACGTTGCTGGTCGTTTAGCTAAAAATCAACGCTTTGCCAAAACATTGGATGTTTTTGGTTACAGTGATCTTGCCCGCAGAATTCGCGAAGATAAATCGATATTGGTGCCTGAAGAATTTAATGCAGCAAAGACCTGGACCGAATATATCAACAGGCTGATTGGTGCAGCTTCAGGGCTTTTTTTGTTGGCTACTGCGGTTTTAGCGTTCAGCTATCGCAGCGAAAGTAAACTGATCCCCGTTTTAAGTATATTTAATGTGATCCTGGTAGGTTTCCAGGCATGGCTGGGTTCAATAGTGGTATCAACTAATCTGGTCGCATGGGTTGTTACACTGCACATGCTGCTTGCTTTGGCCATAATAGGCATCAGCATAATAACTTATCACCTTGCCCGCGTTTACGGCAGGCCAAAGCTTAATGTTAACCAGGTAACGCATGTGGTTACTTTATTTGCTTTGTTAATAAGCACCGTACAAATTGCGTTTGGCAGTGAGGTTAGAGAAAAAATTGACGCGGTGGCGGGGCATTTTCAGGGTGGTTACCGCGACGACTGGATTACCAATGCAGGCGTTATTTTTACGCAACACAGGGATATTGCTATACTTGTTTTGGTTATTAACGTTGCGCTATATGCTTTGATCCGCAGGACATTTAGCCGCCATTCATTACAACAGCAGATCATGAGTTTTGTATTTTTAATGTTGATGCTGCAAATGGTGACAGGAATATTATTATCTTATTGGGCGCTACCGCCATTTGCACAGGCCGCGCATGTATTGTTGGCAACGTTAGTGTTTAGCGCGCAATTTTACCTGATGCTGAATTTGTACAGGTCGGTTAAGGGAGGGGGGAATTCATGATCTGGAAAGATTTCACAAAATTAATTAAGCTGAGACTCACCTTTTTGGTGGTGTTTTCTGCTTCTATATCGTTTTTAATAGGCAGCAAGGTAAATGGCGAAATTGTTTGGGGCAATTGGCTGATCCTGATTACAGGTGGTTTTTTGGTAACGGCTGCTGCTAACTGCTTTAACGAGATTATTGAAAAGGACCTTGATAAGCTAATGAAGCGTACGATGGACAGGCCGATCCCGGCGGGGCGGATGACAACGGGGCAAGGATTAGTGCTTGGTT
Source organism: Mucilaginibacter xinganensis (assembly GCF_002257585.1). NCBI lineage: Bacteria > Pseudomonadati > Bacteroidota > Sphingobacteriia > Sphingobacteriales > Sphingobacteriaceae > Mucilaginibacter > Mucilaginibacter xinganensis. The sequence goes on from NZ_CP022743.1 coordinate 976,609, forward strand.
TGTTTATGGCCATATTTGGAACTTATTTGCTGGGAAAACTTAACCTAACAACAGGTTACCTTTCGGTGTTTTCAATACTGTTATATGCCTTTGTCTATACTCCTTTAAAAAGGAAATCGCCAATCGCAGTTTTCGTAGGCGCTATACCGGGGGCATTACCACCACTAATCGGTTATGTGGCGGCACATCCTAAGATCGATGAAATAGCGTTGATACTGTTTGGCATTCAGTTTGTTTGGCAGTTTCCGCATTTTTGGGCAATAGCATGGGTGCTTGATGACGATTATAAGCTTGCAGGGTTTAGGTTGTTACCGTCCGGAAAAAGGAATTTAACCAGTGCAATATTTACTTTTGCATCTACCTTGTTATTAGTGCCTGTGAGCTTACTCCCAACCTATTATGGTTACGGTGGCTATTACGTAGGCGGGGTGTCGCTAATATGCAGTGTGGTGTTTTTATATTTGGCGTTTAAGCTTTTGAAGGATCTGCAGATAGATTCTGCAAGAAAGCTAATGTACGGCTCGTTTTTTTACTTGCCGATAGTGCAGTTAATGTTTTTATTTGATTTTATAGGAAAGGTGAAATGATGGCTCAGATACAACAAGAAGATAAATTAAACCTGGGAGCTAAAAAGTTCTCCATGTGGATATTTGTGTTTGTTTCCTTTATGCTTTTTGCGGCTTTTAGCAGCGGCTTTATAGTTTACAGCGGCGGAAAAGGACACGGGTTGAATGTACAAATGCCACAGGCATTTTTGTACAGCACTTTAGTTATTATGCTCAGCAGCGTAACAATGTTTATAGCATCAAGATCGGCTAAGCAGCTTAAGTTTGGTAAGCAGCAACTTTATTTATGGATCACTGTTTTTTTAGGCATGGCTTTTTTTGCCTTACAAATTTATGCGTGTTATGTGTTGACCTATAAAATGCAGATCTATTTTACAGATCCGAATGCTTCAAGGTCATTTGTTTTTGTATTTTGCGGGATACACTTACTACACGTTTTTGCCGGTTTGTTGGTGCTAATTAATGCTTTAATAGCCACTTACCGTAACATACCGCAGGTAAAGAATATATTCAAGATGGAGATGGCATCTATTTTTTGGCATTTTCTCGATATTATATGGATTTATCTGTATGTTTTTTTACTTTTGAACCAAAATTAATCTATTATCCAAGTACAAATGAGTACAGCAGTAACACAACAAGTTGATGAGGTAAAATCAACACCATGGTCAGGAGGCAGATCGCCTTTTAACGTAGAGTATGGTAAAATGATGATGTGGTTTTTCCTCCTTTCGGATGCGTTTACCTTTTCGTCATTACTGATCGCTTATGGCGCTTTACGCTTTAGTGCACCAACCTGGCCGTCACCATCTTTAGTATTCCAGTCAATTCCCGGCACATCTGTTGAACACGGTGCTCCTTTGGTATTTGTAGGTTTAATGACCTTTATTCTCATCATGAGTTCTGTTACAATGGTGTTAGCCGTTGAGGCCGGCCACCGTAACTCGAAGAAAGAAGTGATCTGGTGGATGATAGGAACCATTATTGGTGGTTTAATGTTCCTGGGATGTCAGGCTTTGGAGTGGAATCACCTGCACAGTGAAGGCTTTTGGTGGTCTGCTATTCCTAATAAAGAGACATTAGAAGAATTTTTTGCTAAGGGGATCCCGCTGGCGCAGCAGCAGATGTCATCGCATCAGTTTGCAAACCTGTTCTTTACCATTACCGGTTTCCACGGTTTCCACGTATTTTCAGGAGTTGTAATCAATATTATAATTACTATTAACGTGTTATTAGGCACTTACGAAAGACGCGGCAGCTATTTAATGGTTGAAAAAGTTGGCCTTTACTGGCACTTTGTGGATTTGGTGTGGGTGTTTGTATTTACGTTCTTCTATTTAGTTTGATAATTTAACCCGATTTATATATGTCATCAGAAACTACACATATTCATGCAGCCGGCGCTGAGCACGAAGAGCATGAATCAATGACCAAGGGGAAAATATGGTATGTATTTTTCATTTTATTAGGTATAACTTGCGTTGAATTTTTTATAGCGTTGTGGTTGGCACCTCATTTTCAAATCGCTTCGCATTGGGTAAATCCTGCGTACATTATTTTAACGTTATTTAAAGCATATTTCATTGTAGCTTACTTTATGCACCTGAAGTTTGAAAAGGTAGGTTTAGCATTAGCTATTATTATACCTATACTTTTTATAATTGGTTTAATATTGGTACTTACAAACGAGAGCCATTATTGGATTGACCTTAGGGTGTAATGAAGAAAGCCGGCATATTAAAAAAGATTACGATCCTGGTACTAGTTTTAGTTGTACCAGGATTTTTATATTATTTACTAACCGCTCATGGTAAAAACAGGTACAAACCATTAGCTGTTTTCGGCCCTAAACAGGTCGCCAAAACCTTTCATCAGGTTAAGGGAAAGAATGTTGCAGATACCATCTACCATACCCTTACTGACTTTAACTTAACTGACCAGAACGGCAACGCGGTATCGCTTAAAACATTAAATAATAAAATACTGGTCATAAACTTTTTTTATACCGGTTGTCCGTCTGTTTGCGGCCTTATGAACAGGAACGTTAATGTGATTGATTCATTTTATACCCGTAACAAAATGGTTTATTTTCTGTCGGTTACGGTTGACCCGAAACATGACGACGTTACGGCTTTAAAGAAATACGCGGACGGATTTAAAGATCTTTCAAAAAAACGGTTGTTTTTAACCGGCGACACCGCCACTATATATAACCTGGCGCGCCAGGGTCTTTTGGTTAATGCGCTTCAAACCGGTCCTGATGAATTTGTTTACAGCGATAAACTTATCCTGGTTGATCGTGACAGGCGAATAAGGGGATATTATACCGGCGCATCCACGTTGGAGGCTGAGCGTTTAAATGATGAAATTAAAGTATTGATTGCTGACGAGTTGCGGAAAAACGATACGCCATTGTATTGAGCCAAGCAGCCGGATTATGTCAAATAGTAAAATAGTTTTTAATTCTGATCCTGATAAAAATGACAGATAAATTTATATTCCGTTTTGTAGCAGCTGTATCCATATTCGTATTTGTCGTTGTCGTTATCCTCAACCGGAAGATTCTGCCAGTACCAGGCGATACACCTGCCTTCACTATGTACCTGCCCATGCTTAATGCTGTTTTAAATGGCACTTGCAGCATACTTTTGCTTGTATCGTTATACTTCATCAGGCAGCGCAATATTACCATGCATAAACGCATCAACATTTTGGCGTTTTGCCTGTCGTCACTTTTCCTGGTTTCGTACATCGCATTCCATTACCTGATGAAAAAAGAAACAGTATTTGGTGACCTGGATGGTGACGGTATTTTATCTGACGCTGAACGCAGCGCGGTTGGATCACTTCGCCCAATTTATCTTACCATCTTAATCTCGCACATCATACTTGCTGCCGGCGTATTGCCATTGATTTTGCTGAGTTTTTATCGCGGTCTGCAAATGCAAGTGGAAAAACATAAAAAACTGGTGCGGTGGACATTTCCCATTTGGCTGTATGTAACTGTTACGGGAGTTATTGTTTATTTGATGGTTTATCCTTATTATCATTTTTAAGCTGTTGAAATGAACAAAGGCTCGCGAGGTTTTTAAAAGTTCGCAAGTCTGATATTCCCGTCTTTACTTCTTCGCCTTTACTTCCTCCAGCTTTCTTCGCGTATCCACCGTTTCCTGCAAACTTAACGAACGGGTATAGGCTTCAATTGCTTTTTGTTTGTCCCCGGTTCCGCTATAAAAATCGCCAAGACTGTCAAATGCATTAGCGCTTTGCGGATGATTTTCTACATTTCGTTTAAAAAGCAATAAGGCTTCTTTGGGTTGATTAAGCTCCCAGCAATGATAGGCCACACTATTCACCAATGATTCGGCGGGGATAAGTGTGTAACCAAGATTATCTGAAAGCATTTTAAAATGAGATATAAGTACTGAGTCTGCATTCAATTCGGGATGCCCGTCAAATTGACTGCTCCTGAAAGCGTAATAGTTAAACAGGTAGCGCAAAGCATCGTATTCTGCATTTAGTTCAATGGTGCCGTGGCGTTCATTAGGATAAAACTTGTAACTCCAGCGCAGGCTTTTTGGTTTAGTATCTTTTAAAGCTTTAACAAATGGCAATACCGAGCGGGTTAACTGTGTATTGCTGTTAAGGGTATCTTTCATTACACTAATGGTATCAACACCCGGCGGCATATTATTGGCAACGGCTACGAACAACGTTCTTTTTGAAAGGTCAATAACAGCTAACTGGCGTTGCGCCTGTTTCAATAGCTTTTTATTATCCCACCATAGGCTTGGCTCAATCGCTATATACGCGTTAAACAATTTGGTGTGATTAAGCAGGGTATTTACAACTGTTAAGCCCCCTAGGGAGTGCCCGCTTAAAATCCGGTATGGGGCCGCAGGATAATGCGCGTTCACATAAGGAATTAATTCATCTTCAATAAACTTCAAAAAGTTTTCTCCCCCACCAGAAATTTTTGAATCAGTTACATGCGTTGGTGTAAGGTCACGATTGCGGACTGTATTGACAATGCCAACAATTATCATGTCAGGCATTACGCCTGCCATTTGCTGAACAATACCCGCAGCGGAATAAAAATGCTCCTCCCCATCCAGCAGATACAAAACCGGGTAACGCTCTTCCTTATTACCCTGTGGTATATGTATCATCAACGTCCGCTTTTCACCCAGGATTTTTGAATAAACAGTATCAACGGTGCCAATTGTTATCCGGTTATCTCTTTTTTGGGAAAATGTAGGTACACAAACGATGAAAAATATAAACGTTATAAATGATTTCATAAAAAAATCTTTAAATCACTCATTCGCCAACTTGCTAATTCAAACTTAATATTTACCACGTAGTTATTTTCTTTCCGTCAACCTGCACCGGCTGATAGGGATGGTCAAGAAATTGGGCTATCAAAACATCTCCAGCCCTCGAATTTAATGCAGGGCCATGCGTTTTATCTGTAAACAACACCCGTTGACTGTTGGGCATATAATGATGAATAACATCATTATAAAAAGCAGGGCAGTATGGATCGGTATCCCCTGTCGACAATAAAGCCGGGGTGTTTGAATATACGGGCGTTTTGGCAATACTGCTAACCGGTTTCACATTCCAGCAATTACATATCGGGTGGTTAACATCATTAAAGCGATATCCTGCAAGATAGGGGAAAACCTCATTTTGCTTATCTATCAAATGTTGATCTGCAAAATAGATTTGTTCGGAACAATACATGGAATAGCGCATGCCAAGAGTATTACTTTTACCGGCATTAAAAATATTATCGAAATAAGCCGTCATGTACTTTTTCTGATTGCCTGCAATAAGCTGGGTAACCAGGTAAGGTACATTTTTTAATTCCGCGTTGCTGGTTAGTTTATCCACCAAAAAATCGAGCATATCACTACGCCTGTATTTTATGCTGATGCTATCGGCACTGCCCTTTTCTAAATATCTTAAAGTAAACGCCTTGTTGTCTATAGATGAAAAGTAATCCTGGAAACGTTGTTTTAAATGAGCGTACAACGGATTATTGGTGGAGTCCCGTTCACAATTACCAAACACCTTATTAAAAGATTGGTTAATGCTGAACAAGGCATCTTCTTCGTAGTTCACAAAACCCGGCAGCGCCGAATCAAGGATAACGGAGCGGATATGCTGCGGGTAATTACGCAGTACGGTAAGCATCAGCCCACCACTGTAGGAGATTCCTATTAAATTTATAGAATCAATTTTTAAGGCACGGCGCAAATCTTCAATATCAGCCGCATTTTCAATGGTATTATAGGCAGAAAGATCGTTACCGTCCGCAATCAATTTTTTACGGCAGTTTTTCGCTTCCCGGGCAATTGAGCTGTCCAAAGGCAGGTTTTTGCGATAAGCATTTTTTACCGCTTCGCTGATCCCGTCGCATGAGAGGCATGGTTTCGCATAGGTGGTGCCCCGCTGCTCAAAGGCAATATAATCTCTGTTTTTTATAAGCTGGCGGTAGTGTGCAAAACGCACACTACTTAAAGAGCTTGCCCCGGGTCCACCTGATGTGTAAAGCACAGGGTCTTTTTGTTTATGGGGGTTACCGCTCTCTACATAAATAAAAGGCAGCTTTATTGTTTTGCCTTTTGGTTTGCTCCTGTTTTCCGGGACTATTAAGTAAGCGCAACGGGTTTTTAAGCTGCTATCCGCCTTAAATGCACAGGCGCAGGGCTCAATTTTGGGTGTATAACTTCCCTGTGCAAATGATACTTGCTGAAAGGAAATTATGAATAGTAATATACGTATAATATGCCTGGTCATGATGATCGTTTCTTTTTTAATCAAAGTAAAAGTATTGAGGGAATGATTTTTAGTAAAAAACGGACAATCTTAAAAAAACGGGTAATAACAGCGTTTACATTAAACCTTATATTCATTTGTAATATTAATTGCTTTTTTTGTGATTTTTCAGCCCCTTTAGATACTAATTAGGAGTAGTTCATTTTTCGATGCAGCGTAAAGAAGAGTTTGTAAAAATTATAAAAGAAAATGCCGGGCTTATTTATAAGGTTACCAGGGTATATACCGATAGCAGGGAAGATAGGCAGGACCTTTACCAGGAGATTGTTTACCAGCTTTGGAAATCCTTCGAATCATTTAGGAGTGAATCAAAAGTTAGTACATGGATGTATCGCATCGCATTAAATACGGCTATAGCTCATCTAAATAAGGAAAAAAAGAAAGGAAGTTATACGCCGATAGATGAATTACTCCTTAATAAGCCAGACTTAAATGATACGCTAAAAGAGGAGCAGATCGAAATTTTATATACGCAGATAAGGCGATTGGATAAGATTGAAAAGGGAATTATACTGCTGTATCTGGATGGGAAAACATATGATGAAATAGCAGGCATAACCGGCTTTAGCACCACCAATATTGGTACCCGGCTAGGGCGGATTAAACAAAAACTAATAGCTCAAATTAATTAAGGAAATTAAATTATGGAATTGGAAGAAATGAAAGTTGTTTGGGGCGAAATGTCTGCCGAGATTGAGAAACAAAAAAAATTAACAGATTCACTAATTATAAAAATGACACAGGTAAATTACAGGAGCAAAATAGGTAAAGTAACAGTTCCGGAGACTATCGGTTCGTTGGTTTGTTTGGCAACGGCTTTATTTATATTTATAAACTTTCAGCAACTTGGCACCTGGTATCTGCAAGTTTGCGGCGTGGCTTCTGCCGTAATTTCATTGCTGTTAGCTGTGCTATCACTCAAGGCAGCAAATAAATTAAGCTCGATTAATATATTAAACAATAATTTTAAACAATCATTAGCAGACTATTCAAAAGGTAAAATACAATTTGCGCTGGTTAAAAAACTGAGTTTTTATCTTGGGGCCGTGCTTATGCTTACCGTACTGCCGGTAATGTGTAAGCTTATTGATGGGGTGGATTTGTTTAAAATAACCAGGCTATGGCTATGGTATGCTGTTGCATTTCCATTCTTTCGCTGGTTTACCACATGGGTTTTTAAAAAGTATAAAAAAACAATACAGGATGCCGATAATGTCCTGAAAGAATTAGCAGAGGCCTGATCAGCCTGCTCTTATTTTATGCTGTTAGCGGTAAGCTTTTGCCCGGTAAACTTTACCACGTCTTTATAAAAATGGCTCATATCATAATACCCAAAGTCAAAAGGTGTAAAAAGTCCTTTTTGATTTACGTATGCGGTTAAAGCGGTACGTGTGCGCAAAATGGTGAAATAGTTTTTGGGAGACGTGCCTACCACCTTATTAAAATAACGGTTAATGGTTTTTGAGGTTACAAACATCTTTTCTGCCATTTCAGAAGTGTTGAGCTGCATATCGGCCGAATCATAATTTTCAATGCAATCGTGTACAAACTGCAGGTAATGATCCTTGCTTTTATTTTTAAAGCGGGCTAAAAGAAAATGCTGCATCATGGCCATCCGCTCCTCAAAACACAGCGGCTGTTTGATTTTTTGGAGGAACGCAGGTGGTAATATAGTATTCAGGTTAATAACCTGCCCGATAAGGCTCAACTGGTTTATCCCTAAAATCGCTTCAAGTCCGCCTGGCAGAAATTTAACAGTGAATATATGATCAGTAGGTTGTTTGAATTTTTCAACGCTGGTGTCCCTTAACACTAAAATATCATCTGTTTCTTTTATCAGATACTGTTTATTGGCTACCGTTAAGTAATAGGGAGTACCGAGGTTTATCCAGAAGGTAGGCGTATAGCTGGGAAACATTTTTACGCTTTTAAACTGCGGAACCTCTTTCTGGTCAAAACTATCCAAAGGAAAGGGAGGGGTTGATTCTGAGAAAAATTCAATATGATCGGCAAGCTCATCACACGGTTCTATAAACCGGTGTACTTTACGGATATTGTTAAAAATCTCGACCATTTAAGAATAAGACGGAGGATAAAATAATTAGTTACAGGAAATGTTAACCAGTTAAGTAAGCGCCAATTTTTTATTGTTTAAGCATCTCGAATCTAACTCGTATGGTCGCAAACTATTTTCCATTCACCATCAATCTTTTTAAACCAAAGTGTGAAATAACCGCCAGGCGCGTCTTTTTCGCGTTTTAAATGCCAGCCGCCTAATACAAATGCGTTGGCGGGGTCAAGCACCTTAACCTGTAGAATATCAAAGGTAAGGAAGCCCATTGCAGCTTTATCAGGGTATCCTTTTTTGTAATGATCAAGCGTGGTTTGCCAGCCATAGGCGGGAGCGCTTTTTCCCACAAACAGTAAAGAATCTGATTTCCAGTATCCCTGCATGTAACCATCAATATCACCTTTGTTCCAGGCTATCCGCTGGGTTTCCAGCACTTTTAAAATGCCCTGCTGATCCTGGGCATGGAGAATAATACAGGATGCCAGGAACAGGAGGGAGGAGAGGATGATTTTTTTCATAAAGCAATTTAACAATTTTAACCAAAAATCCTTTTAGCTTTGACAATTAAGCGTTCACCTTTATGAAGAATATACTCTGTTTCGGCGAAATATTATGGGATACCTTTGGCGATGAAAAAATAGCCGGTGGTGCCCCAATGAATGTTGCCCGCCATTTAGTGCAGCAGCACATGGATGTTTTGTTTGCCAGCCGGGTTGGCAAGGATGTATCGGGCGAGGGCCTTGTAACGTTTTTAAAGGCAAACGGCTTATTCAGCGAACTGATTCAGCAGGACGAAAAGCTACCGACTTGCGAAGTTACCGTTCAGTTGGACAAGGATGGGGTTGCAACTTACATTATCCCTGAACCGGTATCTTGGGATAATATCCAAACGGAAACATCACTTACCAAAGCCGCCGGGCAGGCAGCTGCAATTGTATATGGCAGCCTGGCCTGTCGCGAAGAAACAACAAAGGACACCCTGTTGAATTTACTACAGGAAACTACCGCCTTAAAGGTATTTGATGTAAACCTGCGTGCCCCGCATTATACTTTATCAACTATTGAGACACTGGTTGCCGGAGCCGACGTAATAAAGATGAATGAGGACGAAGCAGCATTATTAATTGGCGGGAGCAATAGCCATATAAAAGAAAAAATTATTGAGTTCCAGAAAAAGTATCACCCTAAAACCATCTGTGTTACACGTGGCGAACATGGCGCAATCGCCTGGCACGACTATGAGTTTTATGAACACCCGGGCTGCCCTGTATCGGTAGTTGATACCGTTGGTGCTGGCGATGCCTTCCTGGCGGCGTTTGTTTCGGGCTTGTTAAAGAATGAACCCATGCAGGGATTGATTGAAAAAGCATGCCGCGTTGGTGCTTTTGTGGCCGGAAAAAGAGGGGCAAACCCTGTTTATGATGAGAGTTTGGTAATCTGATGGCAAACTGCATCGGGATTTAAAGAACGGCCAGCTGCAACTCACAACTCCCACTTCCCTCCGTTTGTCATGCTTTCATAACAATTCTGCCTAAAACCAGCTTTGTAAAACTTTTAAGAAAAATATTCCGTTATTTTATATCAGAAAGGGTATTGTATGCGTGGATTCGAGTTTTCGAAGTTTAAACCCAATCAGATCCAAAAAGGCGGATTTGAGGAATTATTAAAATTGTTTTTGGAATTGCTCAACTATACAGCAGGCGATGCAGGCGAAGCTTTGGCCTGGATGAATGAGCTGGATAAGCAGTACAACCTAACCAACGATGAGTATGGGATGGGTAATTTTATCGACGATCTGAAGCAAAAGGGCTACCTGAGCGAAGAAGAGCAGAACGGCGAGTTTAAGATCACTGCAAAAACAGAACAAAGCATCAGGGAGTCGGCGCTGGAGGAGATCTTTGGGAAGCTGAAGAAGTCAGGCAAGGGAAATCACCGTTCGCCGCAATCCGGACAGGGCGATGAAAAGAATGCCGAGCGCAGGGAGTTTGAGTTTGGCGATAGCCTCGACCAGATCAACATGACCCAGTCTATCCATAACGCACAGGTAAACCACGGCATCGGCGATTTTATGATGACGGAGCGCGACCTGGAAGTAGAGGAAATGGATTTTAAGACCCTTACGTCAACGGTGCTGATGATCGACATCTCGCATTCGATGATCCTTTACGGCGAAGACAGGATCACGCCGGCAAAGAAAGTGGCTATGGCGCTTGCTGAACTCATTCGAACCAAATACCCTAAAGATACCCTGGACATTGTGGTATTTGGTAATGATGCCTGGCCCATTACGTTGAAAGATCTGCCTTATTTACAGGTAGGACCTTATCATACCAACACTTACGCAGGACTGGAACTAGCAACCGACTTGTTGCGCAGGCGTAAAACCCAAAACAAGCAGATCTTTATGATCACTGATGGTAAGCCAACCTGTTTAAAAGAAGGTACAAAATATTATAAGAACAGCATCGGGCTGGATAGGAAAGTGGTAAATAAAACCCTTAACATGGCCGCCCAGTGCAAAAGGCTCAAGATACCTATCACCACATTTATGATAGCCAAAGACCCCTATCTGCAGCAATTCGTACGCAAGTTCACCGAAACCAACGGCGGCAAGGCTTTTTACAGCTCGCTGAACGGTTTGGGTGAATATATTTTTGAAGATTATATAAAGAATAGAAGAAAGACAGTTCGTTGATTTGAAGATGAGTTGATTTGAAAATGTTAATATTCTATATTTTCAAATCATCAGATCGCCAAATTTTCAAATTCAAATAATGACAAATGACTAATAAAAAAGATATAACAACCCTGGGCCAATTAAAAAAGACGGACTATAAAAGTCGGTCGGTTAAGGATGAATTACGCGAAAATCTTATAGTGCAGCTTCAAAAAGGCGAAGGCGGTTTTGAGGGAATTGTAGGATTTGAAGATACGGTAATTCCGGATTTGCAAACTGCGATACTGTCACGTCACAATATCTTATTGCTGGGTTTACGCGGACAAGCTAAAACGCGGATAGCCCGCTTGCTGGTTAATTTGTTGGATGAGTGGATGCCCTATATTGAAGGATCTGAACTATATGATGATCCGCTGGCACCTATTTCGTGGTTTGGGCATCATGAAGTACTGGCAAAGGGGGATGATACCCCGATAGCCTGGGTGCACCGTTCTGAGCGATATACAGAAAAACTGGCCACTCCGGATGTTACTGTTGCCGATTTGATTGGCGATGTTGACCCAATCAAGGCGGCTACCATGAAGCTAACCTACTCCGATGAGCGCGTTATTCACTTTGGGCTTATCCCGCGTGCACACAGGGGCATCTTTGTAATTAATGAGTTACCCGACTTGCAGGCGCGCATCCAGGTGTCATTATTTAACATCCTGCAGGAAAGGGACATCCAGATCCGTGGTTTTAAACTGCGCTTACCTTTGGATATCCAGTTTGTGTTTACAGCAAACCCAGAAGATTACACCAACCGCGGATCGATAGTGACACCGCTGAAAGACAGGATTGAAAGCCAGATCCTTACCCATTATCCGCGTTCTGTTGAGATCTCCCGTAAAATAACACAACAGGAAGCTTCTATCTCTGCCGATCAGCGTGCTGCCGTAGAGGCTGATGGCCTGGTAAAGGACTTAGTAGAGCAGATTGCCTTTGAAGCGCGTAACTCAGAATACATCGACAAAAAATCAGGAGTTTCGGCGCGTTTAACCATATCGGCCTATGAAAACCTGATCAGTAATGCTGAAAGGCGAATGCTCATCAATCATGAAAAAAATGCTTTCGTACGTATATCCGATTTTCTGGGGGTTATCCCGGCCATAACCGGTAAAATTGAACTGGTTTATGAAGGTGAACTGGAAGGCCCCGGAAAGGTTGCCAATATATTAATAGGCAAAGCCATCAAAACGTTGATGCTGCAGTTCTTCCCCGACCCCGAAAAATCAAAAAAGAGCAAAGCACCCAATCCTTATGCAGAGATCATTAACTGGTTTAGCGATGGTAATAACCTATCGTTAGTTGACGAGTTGCCGCAGCAGGAATATAAAAAGAATTTAAATTCGGTTACCGGTTTAAAGGCACTGGTGAAAAAGTTCCATCCGCGGTTAACTGAAAACCAGGACCTGCTATTAATGGAGTTTGTTTTACACGGATTATCAGAATTCTCGCAGTTAAATAAAGGGTTTTTAGATAACGGTTTTGCTTTTTCAGACATGTTCAACAGTTTGTTTAATTTGCAGCCCGATGAAGATGACCTGGACATTGATGATGACAGATACTAGCCCGGCAGATTTTTATAGCGCATGATGAAGGGACAAACGCTGCACGTAATTTTCCTCATACTAGCGCTATTACTTATTGATCTGTATGTTTTAAGCGGATTACGTGGTTTATCCGGCAAATGGAAATTCCTGCAGAAAGTATCATTCAAAAGATGGTACTGGATGGTATCAGTTTTATTGATAGCAGGCCTGATATTTGTGGTTTTTGTAAAAATGGGCCTTGTGGTAAGGCTTGCTGTTGTGATGGCGTTCTTTGTGGTATTCTTATTTAAGATCTCGTACCTCCCTTTTTTGTTTACAGACGATGTAAGAAGGTGGATCATCTCCTATAAAAAACGCCTGAAAAGTCAGCATGCTGCTATACAGCAGCCCCTGGCAGCCATTCCGGGTGCTATTCCACCAATTCCCCGGTCTGAATTCTTAATGAAAGCCGGGTTACTTGCCGGTGCTATTCCGCTTGCAGCTTTAAAGCTCGAGATGAAGAGCGGGCTGTATGATTATCACATCAGGCATCAAACACTGTATTTTCCTGACCTGCCAAAAGCATTTGACGGGATCAGGCTTGGGCAGATTTCTGACATCCATTCTGGCAGCTTTTTTGATAAGAAAGCAGTGCTGGGGGGAGTGGAAATGCTGATGCGGGAAAAAGCCGACTTTATATTTTTTACTGGCGATCTTGTTAACGCGGTTACTGAAGAGGTTAAGGATTACCAGGATATTTTCAGCAAAGTAAAAGCGCCCCTTGGGGTTTACTCCTGTTTAGGTAACCACGATTATGGCGATTATTCCTGGTGGCCAGATGAAAAGGCCAAGCGCAAGAATTTTGAAGAAATAATAGCCGTTCACAAAAGGATGGGCTGGGACTTACTGATGAACGAGAACAGGCGGTTAAAGGTTGATGGCGAAGAGATCGGGATTCTTGGCATAGAGAACTGGGGCGAACTAAGCCGCTTCCCTAAATATGGCCGCATGGACCTTGCTGTAAAGAATACCGACGATCTGCCTGTAAAACTGCTGCTCTCGCACGATCCTTCACACTGGCGCGCACAGGTGCTGCCGGAATACCCGCAGATTGATGCCATGTTTTCGGGTCATACGCATGGTATGCAAATGGGGGTACGAACAGCAAATTTTCAATGGAGCCCCATCCAGTATATCTATAACGAATGGGCAGGGCATTACCAGCAGGGCAAACAGCAATTGTACGTAAACGTGGGCTACGGTTTTTTAGGATTTAGCGGACGTGTTGGAATATTGCCGGAGATTACGATATTTGAATTAAAAACCGGAACAAACCCTTCGAAAAAGTTTAAAACTGCTTAGGGTGGCTGTTAACCTGTGAAAATGAAGAAAACACTCTATTCTGTTTTTGATTTTCTGCTCTTCAGTAATATTTTTATGTCGCTTTGTGCGGTTGCGCAGGGCCTCCTTACTTTTTATTTAATAGGGGCAAAGCCTGTTTTTACTGTTCTTGGCTTGCTGTTTACCTCAACTTTAGGGATTTATAATTTTTGCATCCTGGCTACAAAGCCTTCAGATCCGGCCAACTCCCCGCATAAGCGCGTGCGCTGGTTCTTTTCGCATAACCGATTAATGGTAACTTTTACCATTGTATCGCTGCTCTCATTGATCCCGTTGTTTGTGCTGCTTTCGATGGAGTCAAGAATCCTGCTTATTTTTTTGGCGCTTATATCTTTCTTTTACAGTATCCCTGTTTTTACCATTGGCGACCACAAATTTGGGCTAAGGCATATCCCCTGGCTAAAGCAATTTATGATCTCACTGGTGTGGACAATGAGCATTGTGCTGCTGCCTGTTTTGGAGGCACAGCATTTTCATTTAACTGGCATATCATTAAGAGACACCACCATACTTATTGCAAAGCGTTTCCTTTTTATTGCTGCGCTTACTATCCCGTTTGATATTCGCGACCTTTTTGACGACCGTAATTCTGGCCTCAAAACCGTACCTACAGTGTTAGGCGAAAAAAATGCATACCTGTTTTGCCAGATCCTGCTGGCAGGATACGTTATTTTATTGTTGATTTTCAAAAACAGCTGGTTTAACCACGACTTTTGGGCGCTAACGCTTTCTGTTGCATTAACCGGCTGGCTCATTTTTAAATCGAAATGGGAAAAGAATGAGTATTACTATTTTTTTTATATGGATGGTATGCTGATACTGCAATATTTGCTGGTGCTGTTGGTGAACGGGGTCTGGAGTTTCTTATAAATCGTTGTCGTTCCCCCTACTGATTCTACAGGATTTTAATCTCACCTTGTCAGACTGTGACAGGTGTGACAAGGCGAACCGGCTTTAGCTTTAAGCAATATGATAGAACGGGATGTCCATTAAGCAAAACTGTCACATCCGTCGCAACACTGATAGTGTGACAAGTGGCCTCGTATTTTAACCCAATTTAAAAATTTACTCCACCACGGGCAATTCAATACTGCTGGAAAATTGCAGAGAGTGAAACACTTTTTGAATTGCGGTTTGATAATCACTTGCTTTTGCCTCGAAAATATTAGGCACATACTTTTGCGGGTTCCGGTCAATTATCGGGAACCAGGTGCTTTGTACCTGCACCATTATTTTATGTCCTTTCTTAAACACGTGGTCTGCGCCATGTAGGCCGATAGTGTAGAGCTCAACTTTATTGGGTGTAATGGGTTCCGGCTTTGAGAAACTGTTCCTGAAGCGGCCGCGAAAAACATCGTCGGCTATCATTAGCTCATATCCAGACATTTTTGGCTCTTTCCGGTAATTTTCGGGATATACGTCAATCAATTTTACCACCCAGTCGGCATCGCTGCCTGAGGTAGCCGCATAAAGTTTTGCTGCAACGTTGCCTGTTATGGTAACATCCTGAGTAAGGGTATCTGTTTGCCAGCTTAAAACATCAGGGCGGCCGTCAACAAAACGCTGGTCGTCGGTTAGCCAGGTGTACCATCTCGATCCCGGTCCATAAGTTTCTTCAATTGGGCGGGCACGGTAGGGCACAGGTTTTGAAGGATCAGATACGTAACTGTCAAATGATTTGGCTTCTGCAGCGGATGGCCTGTCAAATGAGAGCTTACCATTGCTGCGGAAATAAATGTTTTTTACCGTTGCTTGCTTAGGCGGCCATGAAGAATAGTTTTTCCATTTGTTTGAGCCGGTTTGAAAAGATATGGCTTCGGCAAATTTTCCATCGCCTTTATCTTTTAAATACCATGCAAACCATTTGGCCTGGATCTCTTTTCGGAAATAGGTAGCGGTTGGTTCATCAAATTTTATGTTGCCAAGGTTCCGGCCTTCACCGCCAGCCCAGCCGCCGTGCCGCCATGGCCCCAGTACAATAAAATTCCGGTGGCTGGTATCCCTTTTCTCCAGCGCCTTATAAGCATCCTGAGGGCCAACCATGTCTTCCTGGTCCCACCAGCCGCTAACGTGCTGTATAGCCAGTCTCGGATAATCAAGCCTTGACGGAAGCGCCTCCTCTTTCCAGTAAGCGTCATAATTAGGATGTTTTGTAAAGTCGTTCCAGCTTGGCAGTTTGCCATGTACATACTTTTTGTTCATGTTTGACAAAGGCCCCAGTTTTAAATACCAATCGTACGTATCGTAGTTGCTAAACTGGTAAAGTGAGTCTGTTTTGGAGATCTCTTCCATAAATGCATATTCAAAAGCGTAACTGAGGCGAAATGCGCCGTTGTGGTGCAGGTCATCATTCATAAACATGTCTGACGGTGTGGCCTGTTCAGAAACTGCTTTAAGCGCCGGATGAGGGTCGCTGGCGGCAATAATAGTTGTCCAGCCATCGTACGAGATGCCGTACATGCCCGCTCTGCCGTTATTATCGGGTACATTCTTCAAAAGCCAGTCAATAGTATCATAAGTATCGCTGCTTTCATCTATGGCTTTTGCATTCGTTTTGTCACGGCTAAAACGCATCATTGCATATTTTCCTTCAGACTGGTATCGGCCCCTTATGTCCTGGAAAACAAAAATATAACCATCATCCGCCATATCCTTTATGTAAGTGCTTTTTTCAGGGCTTGGGTAGCCATCAACGCCATAAGGGGTTCGTAAAATTAAAAACGGCAATTTTTCCGTTTGCCCCTTTGGCGAGAAAATGATTGTATGCAGTTTAACGCCATCCCGAACCGTTATCATTACTTCCTGCCGGTTATATTTATCATCAGGTTTGGTTTGCTGCGCAAATAAAACCAGCCCGTTTAAAAGTAAAACGGTTAAAAGAGTTAGCCTTGTAAATAATACTTTCATATTTGCTGCTTAAAGGTTGCTTAAAGATAAGAATTGGTTTATAAAGTTGATTAGGTGAGTGGTTGATTAATTAAGTTGTATAATTGCCTGATTGGCTAACAAATAGGAAAATGCCCGCTAATTATAACAATTCAGCATGGTTTTATGACAGGCTTTCGCGCATGGTTTATGGGTGTGCGCTGGTGAATGCACAGGTTTACCTGCTGCAATATGTTCCTGCCAGGGCCGCGGTGTTGATAGCGGGTGGGGGAACGGGCTGGATATTGGATGAACTGACTAAAATACAGCAGTCCGGCTTGCAAATAACTTATGTTGAGATTGCTGCTGACATGATGACCCTATCAAAAAAAAGGAATACCGGCAACAATGAGGTAGTTTTTATTAATGATGCCGTGGAGCGAATCAGCTTCGATAAAAAATTTGATGTAGTAATTACGCCGTTCCTGTTCGACAATTTTACAGAAGAGACCACCGGGAAGGTATTTAACCACATTCACAGGTCGCTCAAGCCTGGCGGATCATGGCTTAACGCTGATTTTCAACTCAGCGGAAAATGGTGGCAGGCTATTTTATTAAAATTGATGTTTTTGTTTTTTAGGATACTTTGCAATATAGAGGCATCGAAATTGCCTGATGTACAAAAGCAATTTGAGCGCAGGGGATATGGCGTAGTTGAGGAGAAGACTTTTTATCGGGATTTTATAATATCAAGAGTGTATCAATTGATTTAAAAATTATGTCATGCCGAAACAGGTTCAGCATGACATTCGTTATTTTTATATATTGATTGCTTACTTACCCATTATAAACAAACTTATATCCAATCCCTCTAACCGTTTGTAAGTACTGTGGCGAGTCAGGATTTGATTCTATCTTTTTACGCAGCCTTACAATGTGCATGTCAAGGGTTCTGGTGTTTACGTCGGCATTGTATCCCCAAACTTCCATCATCAGTTCCTCGCGGTTAATCACTTTGTTCTTGTTTTTAAGAAAATACAGCAGGATGCGGTTTTCAAGTATGGTGAGCTCAATTTTACGGCTGTCTTTTATCAGCAAATGGGTATTGGGTAAATGTTCCATATCCGCAAATTTGTATGACTCTGTTTTTTCGCTGTTTAACGAAAATTTGATCTTATTGTCAATCATAGCCACCAAAACATCCATATTAAAAGGCTTGATGATGTAATCAGACACACCAAAGTTATACGCTGCAATTTTATCAACGTCCTGCCCTTTTGCGGTCATCATAATCACTAAATTATCAAATCCTTTTTCTCGAATATTGGTACAAACCTCCGACCCCTGTTTGCCGGGAAGCATCCAGTCTAACAAAACAATATCGGGTAGTTCGCTTAAAATTATTTTTTCAGCGTCGTCGCCATTAGCGGCATCTAAAACTTTATATCCCTCAGACTGTAAACGTTCACTTACCAGGAAACGCAGGTTTTCATCATCTTCAACCAGCGCAATTTTTATTTCTTTATTCATATTTTAATTTTCATAAGGTAATGTAACTATAAACTCCGAACCTTCGTTCACCTTACTGTTGACAATTATTTCTCCGTGCATAAAATTAACCAGTTCTTTACAAAAAGCCAAACCCAGCCCAACGCTTCCGTTTTGATTATACTGGTTCTCTATCCTGTAAAACTTCTTAAATACATTGGGCAGTTCATCTTTCCTTATCCCAATTCCCCTATCCCTAAAAGCGAATACTATATTCCGTTTAGTATTACTCACATTTATATGCAACTCTTTATTTTTAGGGTGCGAATACTTGTAAGCATTTTCCATCAAGTTCTGAAAAATGCTGCCTAAAAGCACAGGATCAGTGTACAACGGATGAACTTCATGAAAGTTATGGGTAATTTTAAAATCAGGATACTTTATTCTGAAGGTTTCAATGTAGCTTTTCACAAAGCGCTCAACATTAATTTCTTCTATTTTAATATTTATCGATTTGTTTTCAAGTTGTGTAAAGGACAATAACTTATTCATCAGTTCATTAAGCTTGTCAGCTTCCTCATTTAGGATCCGGCCATATTGCTTGCGCTGTTTTTCACTAAGTTCGCTGTCGCCGCTAAGGTTTGAGCCGGCAATTTTTATAACGCTTACCGGGGTTTTAAACTCGTGGGTAAAATTATTTATAAAGTCGTATTGGAGTTTAAATAGCTTAATATTTACGTTTAGGTTGCGGTAAATAAGCCAGCCTATCAGTACCAAAAAACAATAAACCAACAGCACTGAAGCGCCAATAGGCATAAATCTCCGGTTAATTTCATTTGTAAGGTAATCCGGGGCTGATTTGAAATACAGTTTATAATCGGATAATGCGCCAGGCAGGGCTAATTCTGTTATCAGGTTTCCTGCCTGGTTGTCCGGCGGATCATATACAACAGGTTCAACAGTTACGTCCTGGTAAAGTTCTTTATGGGTGTTTTTTACTTTCAGCAAATAAGGATTGATGAAAAAAGTCATCATATTTTGCTTGGAAAATGATGGTGAATTTGGGTGCTTCTGCAATTCGCGTAAAATTTTAACATCCTCGCGGCGCAAAATATTTGAATAGCTTATCTGGCCGGGCTTAACATCATAAAACGAGCGAAATATTTCATCTTGCGTTGAACTGTGTGCTGTGTCAGACGAGTTTATATAATTGCCCAGTTTTTTGGCCATCTGGTCAAAATCAGGCTCGTTGGCAGTGTTCCAAATTTTAAGTCCGGCCACTTTTCCTTTCTTAGGCCAGTAGTGGTAGATAGATTTTATTGAAATACCTAATTGATTCTTTATGATGGCAGTGTTTTTTTGGTTGCCTATTTGCAGGTCATAAAAAACGATACGTTTTACGAAGTTATAATTGTGAAAAACCGAATCGGCGTATTTAGCAGCTGAAGCTGAATCAAGGAAGCCCTGGTATGAAGTTATCTCAGGTATTTTGTTTTGAAAAAGGCTGGTATA
The DNA here is from genome assembly GCF_002257585.1 of Mucilaginibacter xinganensis. Lineage (NCBI taxonomy): Bacteria > Pseudomonadati > Bacteroidota > Sphingobacteriia > Sphingobacteriales > Sphingobacteriaceae > Mucilaginibacter > Mucilaginibacter xinganensis. The sequence continues at coordinate 996,604 of NZ_CP022743.1, forward strand.
TGGTTTTATAGTTTGCTCCATTACATCTATCTTTTTTGAAGCAAACTCATTTTCAACGTATTTAGCATTGAGGCTGTAGGACACAAAAAGGGCTATTATAAAGGTTACCGATATAAGTATCAGGAATATGATGATCAGTAAAAAGTTTTTCCGGTAAGTGTTATCCTGCTTTTTCATAAACGGGGATTATGGTTTCTCCCGCATATTTTCATCAAGGAACTTTTCAATTTCAGCATACATCTCCATCCTGTTTGCCTGGCTCCTGAAAAAAGTACGTTCCCTTGGCTTTAAAAAGTATTTAACATTATCGTTGCCGTTTTGTTTTTGAAGCTCGCGAACAAACCGGTTAAGTTCGCTGATGTTTGCACGATCATCCCGTGCTCCCTGGAATATTAAGAGCGGTGCCCTGATCTTGCGAATGTTGAAAACAGGAGATATTGTTCTTAGCTGGCTGGCGTCAGTTTCAGGATTACCCACCCTTTCATACGTCATTTGTACCAAAGGTTTCAGGTAAGGCGGTGCATCTTTTATGTACGTAAAAAAATTTATCAGTCCGTGCTGCACTATAGCGCAGTTATACATGCCCGGATGAAAAGACAAGCCATATAAAGCCGAGAAGCCGCCAAAACCACCGCCGAAAATGGCTACCCTTTTAGGGTTCGCAATTTTATTTTCAATCAGCCAATTTACGCCGTCAGTAATATCCTGCTGCATTTTTCCACCGACTTCTTTAAATCCGGCACTGTAAAATGCTTTCCCAAAACCGGTTGATCCCCGGTAATTAACCTGGAAAACCGCGTACCCGCGATTTGCCAAAAACTGCACTTCGGGGTTATAGCCCCACCAGTTATGGCTAAATGGCCCGTCGTGTGGCATAACCACTACCGGCAGGTCGGTTTTTGTTGAGCCTTGCGGAAGCGTTAGGTAGCCATTTATCTTCATGCCATCGCCGGCTTTAAAGGATACAGGTTGCATAGCACAAAGTTCATCAGGCTTAATGTTCGGATTGATATCGCCCAGCTTAGTTAATTTGGCCGTGCTTTTTTCGTACAGGTAGTACGATCCCGGATTCCGGTCGGTATAGGTGAAAAAAATAAACTTGTTTTCTGCACTGTCCCTGTCCGTTATGTCTATCTGGGTGCCTTTGAGCTCAGCTGACAGCTTATTGTAAATGCGTTTAATTTCCGGGTCTAAAAAATGTTTCTGCGGTTTTGCGGCATCCCACGCCACCAGCTCAATTTTACGCCTGTTTCTTGAATACTGGTAATCCTGGATATCCGCATAGGAGGAGGAAAATATTACTTTAACTTCTTTTCCATTTTCAGCGTTAATTTCAACAAGGGCTGTTTTATCCCGATTTACATTAGAAAGCGCCAGGAAGTTATTTCCGTTACCCGTAAAAGCTATTGGCTTTACCGAGGTTTTAAAATTGTTTGCAATAATGCCTTTAAACGGAGCACTGTCATTTGGCCTGTAAAGTATAGTTTCATCCACCCCGTCTGACGCCCTCACCAGCCTGATCTTGCCATCAGCGTCGGGGTACCATTGTGTTATATTACCCGGATTCACCAAATAAGGGGTTAATTCTTTAGTCTTAATATTAAGGCGGTAAACATCAAAATTTGCCGAGTCGCGTTTATTCATCCTGATAGATATGATGTCCGGCTCAAGCTTGTTCCGCCCTATCATTGAGATGCGCACTTTTTTAGGGGAAATAATTATTTGTGATTTTAACGTGGAAACATCAAGTGCGAACATTCGTATTTCATCACTTGCAATAATGTCCTGAAAAAAAACGATCTCATTATTATAGGTCCAGAAATAATCGCCTCTTATGGAATAATCGGTAAAGTTGGTAGCCATTTCCTCCTTTCCACCTTCCAGGGATTGGATAAAAAGGTTCTGTTTGTCCTTAAACGGCTTTAAATATGAAATATATTTACCATCGGGCGATATCCTGTAATTGATTTTTTCGGGCGTTCTGAAGAAATCAATTACAGGAATAGGCGTTACTTGTTGCTCACAGGCACTTAATGCAGCTATAACAAAAACATACAGTAATACTCTGAAATTATTTAACATTAGCTATACGTGGTGGTATTTAATCTGGTTAAATTATACAATAAACTTTATCAATTCAAACTGTCACTACAATTTTACCCATAGTTAATTTAGAAAATTGAACATATCGGAATTGAAAGGGGTATTTTCAAATTTGCAAATACGCTGTGTTCAAATTAAATAACTTATTTTTGATTTAATGAAGCAAATATTTCTGTGTTTTTTGTTGATGTTATTAGTTGGCCCGGAGCTATATGCCCAGGACAATGATTTGCTGCTGGCAAAGCAATATGCTGCCAATGGGGAGCCTCAAAAAGCGCTTGACATTTACCAGAAATTATACAGGCAAAACAACGAAGCTTATTTCACCGTGTATGTGAACAGCCTATTAGCTGAAAAGAAATTTGACGACGCTGTTAACATCACAAAAAAAATGATCCGGAAGCATCCCGAAGATCATCAATATAATATAGTGCTGGGGGCAGCATATACGCAGCAGGGTTCTATTGAAAAGGCAAATGCAATATATGATGACCTGATCAAAAATCTCCCTGCCGACCAGGGAAAGATAGCCATACTTGCCTCGCAATTTTACCAGAATGCAAATGTTGATTATGCAATAAAGATTTTTCTGCAAGGGCGTAAGCTGTTGCAAAACAATCAAATATTTTCTTACGAGTTAATAAATCTATACCGTTATAAAAGGGACAAAGCTGCTTTGGTTGAGGAATATCTTAACTTTTTACCGTCAAATCCTCCATTTATTACACAGGCCGAAAATACCATGTCGAATTTATTTGAGGGCCAGGCCGACTATGATATTCTGAAAACGGCATTGCTGAAAAAAATTCAGAAAGATCCACAGCAAACGCTATATCCGGAACTGCTTACCTGGCAATTTTTGCAGCAAAAGCAATTTGATATGGCATTGAACCAGGCACTTGCACTAAGCAGGCGGCAAAATGACGATGGAAATAATGTTTTTGAACTGTGCAGCACACTTACGGCCAATGAGGCTTATGACGCAGCCATAAGAGGCTACGAATACCTGGTTAGCAAAGGGAAGGAACAGCCTTTATATATCCCTTCAAAAATTGAGTTAATAAACACAAAAAATTCACGGATAACATCGGGTAAATATGTTAAGGAGGATCTTTTAAGCCTTGAAAAAGATTATAATGACCTGTTAACTGAATTTGGAAAAAATTCAAACACGGCGTTTGCCATGCAAAAATTAGCCAGCCTGCAGGCGTTTAGGCTGCACAAGCTGGCCGATGCACAAAAGTTACTGGAAGAGACGGTTAAAATTCCGGGTATCCAGCCAGGCTTGCTTGCCAGTTGTAAGCTTGATCTGGGCGATGTTACGCTGTTAAATAATCAGCCCTGGGATGCAACGTTACTTTACAGCCAGGTTGAAAAAGATTTTCCAAACACATCAATAAGCCAGGACGCAAAATACCGTAATGCTAAACTTGCTTATTACACCGGCGATTTTACCTGGGCCAGGGGGCAGCTTGATGTATTAAAAGCGGCAACGTCACAATTGATTGCCAATGATGCGTTAAATTTATCGTTGCTGATTTCTGATAACATTGCGGCCGACAGCAGCGGATCGGCATTGAAAGTTTATGCACGGGCAGATCTGCAAATATTTGCCGGACAGCCTGAAAAAGCTTTAGCTACATTGGATAGTATTGATGCTAAATACCCCGGAAATTCACTTGCCGACGATATTTTAATGGCCAGGGCCCGGCTGTTTATCCAGCAAAAGGACTACACAATGGCCATACCTCTTTTGAAAAAGATTGCCGAAGAGCATAGTTTTGATCTTTGGGCAGATGATGCTGTATTTATGTTGGGCGATATTTATGAAAACCAATTGCAGGATAAAGAAAAAGCTAAAATGTATTACCAGAAGATAATTACCGATTATGCGGGCAGCCTTTACATAAACGAAGCCCGCAAAAGGTTCAGGCTATTAAGAGGAGATAAGAACGAAGCGGCCTCATAAGATGGCTGCATAAGTTTAATTGCTAAATCAATAGGTGGGACTGAACTTTAATAATGAGTTTTTTTACAACCGGGCGGGTTATAATTTACTTCAACTAAAAATACTATTTTTGCGGCGATGATCATATTTAACGATACCGTAATTGTGGATGAAACTATCCACCAAAAATGGCTTAACTGGATGCAGAAGGTATATATTCCTGCAGTAATGGAAACCGGGCATTTTAAATCATACCAGGTGTTAACTGTTATTGATTCGCCAAACGAGGGGGTAACTTACTGCGTGCAGTATAGCGCTGAAACCATTGAGGATTTTAACCATTTCTACAGTAAACATCTGCATAGGCTTCAGGATATCCACAATCAGGAGTTTGAAAATCAGTTTGTGATTTTTAACACCCTTATGAAAACCGTTGACTAAAATGAAAATAACAGAAACTGGAATTAAAGGGTTGCTGGTAATTGAACCCCGCATCTTTAAAGATGACAGAGGCTATTTTTACGAAAGCTACAATAAAGATAAATATACAGAAGCTGGTATATCGGTTGATTTTGTGCAGGATAACCAGTCTTTTTCAAATAAAGGGGCTGTTAGGGCGTTGCACGGGCAGGCAAATCCTTTTGCGCAGGGAAAGTTAGTACGTGTAGTAACGGGGCGGGTACTGGATGTCGCGGTTGACATTCGTAAAAGTTCACCTACTTACGGCAAGCATTTTTCAATTGAATTAAGCGGCGAAAATAAATTGCAATTTTGGGTGCCTGCGGGTTTTTTGCATGGATTTTCGGTATTGGAAGATAATACCATATTCAATTACAAGGTAAATAACTATTACGATAAGGATTCAGAAATCGGGGTAATGTGGAACGATCCTAACTTAGGGATAGACTGGGGCCTGGCTCCGGGTGAAGCATTACTGTCACCTAAAGATGAACTGCTTTCGTCTTTTGAATCTTTTGTAAGCCCGTTCTGATTTTTTGAACGGATAGAAAAATAAGGGGTAATAATGATTGGCCGATCATTATTACCCCTTATTTTTTGCCATTGCTATTGCTTTATTAAGTTATATAACTCGTCAAGCTTAGGGCTAAGAATGATCTCAATCCTTCTGTTTTTTGCCCTCGCTTCTGTGGTATTGCCAGTATCAACCGGCTGATATTCACTTTTGCCGGTAGCGGTTAGTCTTTTTGGGTCAATCTTCTCAACCTCAGTAAGATAACGGCAAACAGAAGTGGATCGTAAAACGCTCAAGTCCCAATTGTCTTTTATCTGGCCAAGGTTAATTACCTTTTTGTCATCGGTATGGCCCTCAACGGCTATAGTTAGATCAGCTTCTTTATTAAGAACCGCGGCCAGCTGCTGAAGCGCCTGTTTTCCGCGTGCATCAATAACTATACTGCCCGACGGGAATAGCAACTTGTCGGTTAATGAAACATATACCTTGCCGTTCCTGATATCAACAGACAAACCATTTTGCTGGAAACCCAATAATGCTTTTTGCAATTTATCCCTTAATGCATTGGTTGCTTCATCCCTTTTGTGCAGCGCATCTTCCACCTCTTTTAAGCGGGCTTCCCTCTTTTTCAAATCAGCCGATAATTGATTGACTTTTGATGAGCTGGCGCTCAGGTTGTTGTTCAATGCCCCATACTTGTCATTCAGATTGCTGTAATTACCTTTTAACGCATCATAATTTCCCTGCGCTTCTTTTATTTCGCGGTGCAGGCGCATGGTATCGGCGCGCAACATGGCAACAGTATCAAAAAGTGAATTTGCACGCATGGAGAGTGAATCGCGCTCTGCTACCAATGCTTTATACTTTTTGGGCGACATCACCACGCAACTGTGTAAAGTAAAACAAAACAGTGCCGCAACTAAAATAGATCTGGTTTTCATTGGGATAATTAAAATACGTTAAGCAATAGCATTATTTAAAAAAACATTTAACGGATAGATGCGACTGCATATTGCAGCAACCGTTTCGGCGGAATTTTCTTTTATCAGTTCCTTATTTGTAAGGTAGTGTTGCGCAATAAAACTTTTAAGTTTTAGCAAATCAATGTTCTCATTGTCAGTACTGTAGTCTCTTGGTACACTTTTTAACTGGTCCTGCTCCCTGAATTTGCCGAACAATTTAATAAATTCGGGCTCGTCAATTATTTTTTTAAGATCGTGCCCGTTATAGTCAATTTCCTGGCGGATTGATTTTAAATGGCCGGCTTCCGGCATCCAGTAGCCACCGGCAATAAATGAGCTGTCGGGCGTAATGTGCAGGTAGTATTCTGCACCACCAAGCTTGAGGCCCCTGGTAGGGATGCTTACACCAAAGTTGTTTTTATAGGGTGTTTTATTTTTGCTGAAGCGAATATCACGATAGATGCGCATTACACATTTTTTACTGTCGAGGCCGGCATCAATTCCCGGATCGATTTTATGCATCAGCTTTATAAGTTCCGCCGTAAATTCAATTACATTTTCGCGGGCTGCATCGTAACGTTCCTTGTTAGCCTGGAACCATTCGCGGTTATTGTTTTCAACCAGTTCTTTTAAAAAATCAAAGGTATGGTGTTGTATCATCGGTATCTAAATGCGGCTGATAATTTATTTTTGGCGAAAGCCAATATAATAGTAAAACCCTGGAATACCTGAAATTTATAGGAGAAAGCACCAGGCATCCCAACAAAATAGTGCTTAAATAAAGCCAGGGCGAATCGTTATTACGCGTTATGATATAGGTTAAAGCTGCAATTGTGGTTGCTTCCGCCACGTTCATGGCATAACTAACGTACATGGCCGCATAAAAATATCCCGGTTCTATTTCAAAGTGCAGGTTACAGTGTGGGCAACGGTCATAAATTTTATTTGAACCGAAATTATACATTCCGCCGCTAAACATGCTACCCCTGCGGCAACGCGGGCATTTAGTATGCAGCATTGCCCATGATTTTGGTGTTGGCGTCATCAATGTAATTATTAGTGGTGAATAATTTGAAGGCTAAAACCTTACGGCAATTCAAATTGGCTGAAAAGCTGCTTGCCCTTAACTGATAACGTTAATTTAAGTTCAGTTTTTCGCTGCGGATATTCATATCCACATTTTTACGGCGATATTTTTTGTACCAAATAATGCCTATCACGCCAACAGCAAGGTAAGGTGCTGCCAAAAGGAACATAATACCATTGTTTAATCCCTTTGCTGCCATTCCCCCGTTTTTTGAGTTGGTTTCAACCTGGGCCGCGCATTGTGCACACTGCGCTTTTACCGGAACGGTGCCAATCACCATCAATCCAAATACAATTAAGAAAAATGCTGTTTTTAAGCTTGTTTTCATATCACAAATTTAAGCAATAATTTTTAGCAGGCAATTTGATTATGTCTGTGTAATCTCTTTTTATTCAGATACCTTTTCGTTATCTTCAATACTTTGCAGTGCCTGAGTATTTTAAAACGGCTTGCCTGCAGCCAATTCCCTGTTGGCCCATTTTACAGCCAGTTTTTCGCGATATTGAGCGTAATTAGCTTTAAAAGCCATTTTTAGCAAGCTATCTAAGCCGCCTTTGATGGCCAGGTTATAAACACTTGCCGCCTTTCGGCTAACGGAAGCATCCCAGGCACGAAGGCTTAGTGAATATCCCCCCTCAACATATTTCATCCAGTGCCAGTACCCTGTTGGCATAAAAAGGGTATCTCCGTGTTCTAAAAATACTTCTATGCCTTCTACCCCCTCAAGGGCAGGGAATTTTTTGGTATCGGGATTTAGTACATCATAATCTTCCAGTGCATAGGTAGCATTAGGGATGCAGTATAAACGGCGTTTCCATTTATTCTCAAATAAGATCACGTGTTTTTTACCGCCGAAATGGGTATGGAATATATGCGGAAGGTCAATATCGTAATGCAAAAACGTAACCGAGTTCGATCCTCCAAAAAACATAGAAGGCATGCTTTCTAAAAAACCACCCATCAGATCTTTCGGGAAAGCTATATCGTCCAGCAGCTGCGGTGCTTGCTTAAATATATTAAAGAAAAAAATCCTTAGCTCAGTTGGCTCCGACATAATCAGGTCGATATACTTGTCAAACGGCATTTCTGCGGCTGACGAATTAATCGGCTTTGAAGGGTCAGCTTTTGAATTATCATAGAGCGGCACAACTTTGCTGCCTACAACGCTTTTTAAATATTCGGGAGTCCATTTTTCCCGGGCGGCCCAGTTGCTGGTTAATCCTTTAATTACCAGCGGACGACGTGGTTTTAAGTAGTTAGCTGTAAAATCTTCGGGGGTAATAGTTTCTACAGTATCTATCGGGCGGAGGATAAAGCTCATATTTATTCAGATTCTCCATTAATATAAGCTAAAACAAAAACTTATGTATCGGAAAAGTTAACAAAATAACGAAATAAATCGCCGAATTGTATCAAGAAATTATTAAAAGTTTGAAGCTAAGCCGGCAGATCCTCCATCAACGCTTTATTTGCCCGTTTCACTGCAAGTTGCTCTTTCCAATCCATATACTTTTGCTGAAAGTTCTTTTTCATCAGGTCGTCAAACTTACGCTGTATGGTTAAGTTGTATAAACTTTTAGCTTTAATGGCCCATGATTTATCCCAGGCCCGTAACGAGATGGAAAACGAGCCATCCAGGTATTTCATCCAGTGCCAGTAACCGGTAGGCATAAACAGGGTATCGCCATGCTCTAAAAATGCTTCCTGTCCCTCAACCCCATCCAGCGCGGGGAATTTGTTAAAATCGGGTTGTTCAATGTCATAGTCCTCCAGGGCGTAGGTAGCAAAAGGAATGCAATAAAGCCGGTCGCTCCATTTTTGGTCGAAAAGAATAACATGCTTGCGGCCGTTAAAATGAGTGTGGAAGATATGAGCAAGGTCAATATCATAATGTAAGAAAGTAACTGATCCGGCTCCGCCAAAAAACATATTTGGATATTTATCCAGGAAACCGCCCATCAATTCGGTAGGTGAACGGTAGTCATCCAGTAATTTAGGTGCCTGCTTTATCGGGTCGAATAAAAAAATTCGCAGGTCTGTTGGTTCTTTTTGTATCAGGTCTATATAGTCACCGAACTTCATTTCTGCAGCTGATGCATTTATGGGTTTTGACGGGTCGGCTTTTGAACTGTCATATAAGGGGACAACCTGGTCGCCAACTACTTCTTTCAGGTAATCAAAAGTCCATTTTTGCAGGGCCGGCCAGCTCTCGGTAGCTTTTCGAATAATGAGCGGCTTGCGCGGATTTAGATAATTATTAACAAAATCATGTTTTGTAATATTGTCAACGCTGTCTATCGGGGTTAAAATAAAGCTCATGTTCACAATTATTTAACATGCAAAATTAAATAAACCCAAAAAACGTTTAAACACTCAACTTGTTTTTGATATTGTTTTGACAAAGTGTTAAGCGCGCGATAAAATTAATCATACAAAAAAAGCCGTTTCTTTCGAAACAGCTTTTTAATAAGAGACGCAACAGTTAGGTTGCGGTGCGTTAACTAAATTAGTTAGGCATTAATACCGTATTTACTACGTGTATAACACCGTTGCTTTGGAATACGTCGGCAATGGTAATCCATGATTTGCCACCTTTTTCGTCAACAAGATAAAGTTTTTTGCCATCAGCCATAGCGGTTAAAGTACCGCCGGATACCGTTTTTAATTCTGCTTTACCGTTACCTGCTTTCACCTGCATCAAAATATCTTTTGCACTTAAGCGTCCGGCAACTACGTGGTAAGTTAAAATTTTGGTTAAAGTAGCTTTGTTCTCAGGTTTAACCAGGTTGTCAACTGTTCCGGCAGGCAGCTTGTTGAATGCTTCGTCGGTTGGTGCAAAAACAGTGAACGGACCTGTTCCTTCCAGGGTTTCAACTAAACCGGCAGCCTTAACAGCGGCAACAAGGGTTTTGTGATCTTTTGAGTTTACTGCATTTTCAATAATGTTTTTTGTTGGATACATTGCTGCACCGCCAACCATTTTAGTTTGTGCGTTTGCTTTTGGCGCAATTGCAATAGCTACTACTGCAAAGGCCGCGATTATTAATTTTTTCATGAGTATATTGTTTACAATTTTAAGGAAGATACGGCTGCCCCTTGCGCGTGGTTTTTCCCGGCGCTGGTAATTCGCATAGCCGGTGGTTGTAAGTAAATTTAAACCGTACAGTTGTTAAATGCGTAGTTAACGCGCGTCGAAAATACTGGCCCTCAACATTTGATTTTTTAGTGGGGAACTAAAACTGATAGTTAGAAAAATAGCTGCGAAGCAATATGATCGGCGTATAGCTTGCCGGTTGCAGTAAGGTATATCACCTCTTCTTTTTGTTCCAGCCAGCCGTTTTCAAAATAGCGCTGCGCGCCCTTAGTTAACTGCCCGGCGGCGGCACCTGCAATGGCATCCAGCCGTTTCAGGTCAAGGCCCCACATGGTACGGAGCGAGGTCATAATATATTCGTTTAAACGATCAGTTTCAGTAAGCAGTTCGGTTTCCGCAGGTATTTCTGATTTTTCAAGGGCCTGGATGTATTTAGCATTATTGGCTACATTCCATTGGCGGGTTTCACCATTAAAAGAGTGAGCTGATGGTCCTATGCCCAGGTATTTCACCCCTTTCCAGTAATTGGCATTGTGCCTTGAATAATGCCCCGGTTTGCAAAAATTCGAAATTTCATAATGTTCAAAGCCGCGGGTTTTCATGGCGTCCATTAGTAAAATAAATTGTTCGGCGCTTTGCTGATCATCCATTGCCGCCTGTTTTTTCTTTTTGATGAATGCCGCCAGTGCAGTTTGGGGTTCAACGGTCATGGAATAGGATGATACATGGGGGACATCGAGCTCAAATACTTTATCAAGGTTATGCTTCCATTTGGTATCGCTTAGTAACGGATACCCGTATATAAGGTCCACTGTTATGTTTTCAAAACCTGTATCCTGAGCCCTTTTTACAGACGCCTCCGCTTCCGCCCCACGATGTACCCGGTTCATCCATTGCAGGTCGTCATCAAAAAAAGATTGGATGCCAATGCTAAACCTGTTGATAGCTGTTTGGCGTAGTGCCTGCAGTTTAGCTTTATCAAGGTCGTCAGGATTGGCTTCTATGGTGACTTCGGCATTTGCAGCTACTGTATGGATGCCGGTAATCGTACCAATAATCAGGTTGATTTCATCGGCGGTTAATAACGATGGCGTGCCACCGCCAAAGTAAATGGTTTCAATGGTCTCATCGTCTAAATAGCTTTTTTGTAGCCGGATCTCCCGGATAAGTGCCTCTAAAAGCTCCTCCTTATACTTTAATGAAGTACTGAAATGGAAATCGCAGTAATAACATGCTTGCTTACAAAAAGGGATATGGATATAGATGCCGGCCATGCTTTTAAGAGTAAATAATCGAGGATAAAGTAAAATAAGACTTTTCGGCTATCGTGAGTAACAAAAGTAACAAATAAATTATGGTAACGGTCAGATATAAAAAGTTAAGCAGCGGCAAATTTAGTGCTTATCTCGATATTTATTCAAATACCGTAGAGGGCAAAGGTAAGCGCAATTATGAGTTTCTTAAGATTTATGTCGGTAAGGACTATTCTGTTCCGGGCACCCTGATCACTGAGTCAGACAAAGATAATCTTAACTATGTAAAAGTACATACCGCGGATGGTATTCACCTAAGTTCCATTACCACATCAGAAATAGACCAAAAACCGAATAATAGTTTTAAACGGATCCATAAATCATACATAGTGGCGCTCAAACGGATTAAAAAAATTACAGGTGGTCAGCTTGTAATAGACGTCGGCACCTTATTGCCAATTGGTAGTACTTACCGCCGTCAACTTCTTGATTATTTTAATTGATCAATACTTTCTTAAGTTTTGAAAAAAAATTGGTTAAACAGTCTTTCAATTGGCTTGCGGGATGTGAATATGGAGTTTGCAATCTGTTCAAAATCTACTTTGATATTTCACGATAAAGAATTGTAAATTCGAAACGGGTGTAGTTTAATTTGATTATACCAGATTAAGGGAGGATGACAATATTCATCCAACGATAGTGAAAGTTCAGTAACCAACTCTGTCAACTCGGTCAATTAAAATAAAATAGGCCTTTAAAGTGGTACATTTTTGCATCAAAACTTTGCAAGATGTATCAGGATTCTATAAAAAAATACTACAAACCAATGCTCTTCATCGGGCTTTCAGCCCTGGTTTTTACAGGTGTCATGGCTAAGCTGAGCAGTAATCAGGAAGTTGTTCAAAATGAAATTAAACAGGAGCTAAAAACAGTTGGTTATGCAGCGCGAGCAACATTAGTAAAAGAAATAAATTTCTCAGATGCATACACCTATAGGGGAGCAGTGGAAGCAGGGGAAATCATTACGTTAACTGCAGAAACAGATGGTAAAGTTGTTTATTCTACCGTTGAAAAAGGGAATACCGTATCCAAGGGATCAACCTTGGTTAAGGTGGATAGATCGACGCGTTTTTCATCTTATCAGATTAGCGAGGATACCTATAACAAAGCCAAAAGTGATTATGCCAACCTGAAGGACCTTCAGGATTCAGGCAATGCCTCCGGAGTAGAAGTAGAGAATGCTAAACTGCAAATGCAGAATGCCGCTTCTCAATTAAATATCAGCAAAAAACAGGTGGGCCAGACCTTGATACTGGCACCGGAAAGCGGAACGGTTGTCGATAAAAAAATAAACCAGGGCGAATACGTTACTCCAGGTACGGCCCTGGGTGCCTTGGCCTGCCTGAAAGAAGTATTGGTTAATGTATTTGTACAGGAGAATGAAGTTTCCCGTCTTAAAAAGGGAGCTGCAGTAACTGTAAGGGCTGATGCCTATCCTGGTTCAATATATACAGGTAAGGTATCTGCTATCATACCCGTTGCTTCAGCCGCCAAAACATTCCCGGTAATGATCAGAATTATCAATGATAATCCGCAGAAACTATTGGCCGGTATGAATGTGTCTGTTGTTTTTGGAGCAGACAAACGATCAAAGGCATTAGTGATACCCCGTACCGCCTTAACCTATGAAAAAAAGCAGGCAGCTGTCTACCTGATCCACCAGTCCCGCCACCCGGTACTTACACCCATCTTTCTTGGAAAAGAATATGATACTTACCTGGGCGTCTCCCGCGGGTTAAAAGCCGGAGATACTGTGATGACATCAGGCCTGCTGAATGTAGAATCCGGCAAAAAGATCCAATGGCTTACGATCCAAAAGTAAGCCGGTTAAATAATTTTTAAATCATTCCAATTCTATTTTTATGAGCATCACCGGACTGGCCATTAAAAGGCCGATCTTATTTGTCGTATTCTTTCTGATCCTGGGCGGCCTAAGTATCATCAGCTACCAGAATTTAAAATATGAATTGTTGCCCAACCTGGCTACACCAACTATTACTGTGATTACAGCATATCCGGGTGCTTCGCCCGAGGATGTGGAAAATAGTGTCACCAAAAAAATTGAAGATGCTGTTTCAGGCGTAAGTAAAAGCAAAAAAGTAAATTCTTTGTCAGCAGATAACCTTTCTGTCGTTTCCATTGAATTTATGGCCGATGCGAGCCCCGACCAAGCTATGCAGGAAGTGCAGCGATCTGTAAACAGTACGCTGGCAGATTTCCCGGAGGGGGTTAAAGCACCAGTACTCGAGAAATTCAATGTGAACGACCTGCCGGTGCTAAAACTGGCCGTAACCGCCTCCGTCTCACCACCCGAATTATATGATTTGGTTAATAACCGGCTAAAGCCCCGTTTGGCCCAAGTAAAAGGTGTTGGTAAGGTAAAGATCCTTGGAGGCACTCCAAAAGAGATCAAAGTACTGGCTAAACAGGACAAACTGATCAGCACCGGATTATCCATAACCGATCTTTATGAAACGATCAGGAAAGCCAATGTTGATTACCCTGTTGGAACGATCAAGGATAAGGATGCGCAGTTTGGTGTTAAATTGGGCGGTAAGTTGACGGATACCAATCAGGTAAAAAATTTAAAGATCAAAAATTATCCGGATGGCAGCAGCCTGAGTGTGAAGGATGTCGCTACTGTGCAGATCAGCCATAAGGAAGAAGAGATCAGCAGTCGCCTTAACGGCCAGTCATCAATAGCTTTATTTATAAATAAACAATCCGGAGCCAACGCCGCGGAAGTAACAAAAGTTGTAAGAGAAGAACTGCAAAAGATCGAACAGGAATACGCCGGTAAAAAGATCAAATTTAATGTGGCGCAGGATAGCTCCGAATTTACGCTGGAGGCGGCACACCAGGTATATGACGACCTGGGTATTGCCATTCTGCTGGTGGCGCTGGTGATGCTGGTGTTTTTACACAGCGTTCGCAATTCCCTGATCATTATGGTTTCCATACCAGCCTCGTTATTCAGCGCCTTTATCATGATGTATGCACTGGATTATTCGCTTAACCTGATGACTTTATTGGCTATGAGCCTCGTGATTGGTGTACTGGTAGATGACTCCATCGTGGTGTTGGAGAATATCTACCATCACCTCGGAAAAGGAAAGGATAAACGGGATGCCGCATTGGATGGCCGTAACGAGATCGGTTTTGCAGCCTTATCTATCACCTTGGTAGATGTGGTTGTATTTTTGCCTATGGCACTGGTACCGGGCCTGGTTGGCAGTTTGATCAAGGAATTTTCACTGGTGATCGTCGTATCTACCTTGTCCAGTTTAGTTGTTTCCTTCACGCTAACCCCCATGATCGCATCGCGTTTCGCCAAGCTGGAGCATTTGGACCCAAAAGCGATCTTCGGCAAGGCTGGGCTTTGGTTCGAGGCAAGAATACATGGGCTCACCGATGGATACGGCCAGCTTTTAAAATGGGGCCTCAACCACAAAATTGTTATCGGATTGATTGCAGCTACCATTTTTGGCAGCTCTTTATTATTACTCACTTCCAATACCGTGGGTACTGAATTTCTGCCGGCAGCAGATAAAGGAGAATTGTCCCTGTTTGTGGATATGCAGCCCGGCACTCAACTAAAAGAAACAGATTCTACCGTTAGGGTCATCGAAAATAAATTGAAATCAGTTCCGGAGATTACCAAGGTATTTTCCAATATCGGGTATCAGAATGATGGTTTTAATGAAAAATACAGTGCTAACCTGGCCACCATCAATGTATCGCTGGTACCTGAAACAGAAAGGAAGAAAACCCTGTCGCAATTATCCAGGGACCTGAAAGCCTTATCTATGCAGGTTACCGGTGTTAAAAGCCGGGTTTCACCCATTGGCTTGTTTGGTGCCAATGAAGCGCCTGTACAACTACTGATTACCGGAGCCAACAGGGATAGCGTGAATGTTGCTGCAGCTGTTGTTCTTAACCATATTCGCAGCGTTAACGGATTGGTTAGCCCGAGGCTATCATCTGACTTAGGTAAGCTGGAAATGAAGCTGGTTGCAGACCGGGATAAAATGGCCAAACTCGGGTTAAATACCGAAGAGGTGGGAAATGCTACGCGGATGGCTGTTTATGGCAACGACCAATTGAAGCTTCGTGACCATGACAAGGAGACAGATACCCGGATACAGCTCGATGTTGATGACCGTAATCAAACTGACCAGCTGATGAAACTCACGTTCATCAATGCCGATAACCATTTGGTGTACCTTAGCCAGTTTGCCCGGATCGTTCAGCAATCCGGCCCCTCGGGCCTTGAACGGCGGAACAAGCAACCCAGTATCACTTTGCTGGCACAAGTTTCGGGCCGCCCGGTGGGTGATGTGGGTGAGGATATTAAACACGAAATTGACAAAATTGGCTTGGGTAAAAACGTGAAAGTTTTATACGAAGGCGATTTGGAACAACAGGGAGATGCCTTCAACGATTTGGGTTTAGCCTTGCTGGTATCTTTCGCCCTTATCTACCTGATCATGGTAACCCTGTATAACAACTGGCTGTTCCCGTTTGTGATCCTGTTTTCTATCCCGCTGGCTATCTCAGGTGCCCTGCTGGCACTTGCGCTCACCGCCAAGTCCATGAACGTATTTTCGATTTTTGGACTGATCATGATGATGGGGCTGGTGGTCAAGAACGGTATTTTATTGGTAGACAAAACAAACGATATTCTAAAAGGCGAATCGGAAGTGGGCAAAGTCAACCAAGCGCTCATAGAGGCAGGTAAGGCCAGGTTTCGCCCGATATTGATGACCACGCTGGCTATGGTGATCGGCATGTTGCCGCTGGCTATGGCCAAAGGCGGTTCCTCTGCGTTCAGTAGCGGACTGGCCTGGGTACTGATCGGCGGATTGAGCAGCAGCATGTTCTTAACGCTGGTGGTGGTACCCGTGGTCTACAACACCATGATGAGGTTAAAAGCCAGCCTAGGCGGCTTTTTGCAAAGAAAGTTATTGAAAAATAAGGCCGTAACTACTCTTACCCTTTTCATTGGCCTTGTAATTAGCTTGAGTTGCGCAGGCACCGCCCATGCGCAACAAAAAATGCCGCTTTCTTTAAAACATGCAGTAAGCATTGGGCTGAGTGCTAATCAGCAGATCAAACTGGCAGAGATCGATGCTCAGAAAACAAAATATAGCCTGAAAGAAGCGCAGTCCTATCAATACCCACAAGTTGGGATCACGGTAGATTACCTGAGGAATATCAAGCCTGCCGTATTCTTTCTTCCTACATTCGGTATCAATGCTGCATCGCAGATCACTTATGACAGCAGGAATTTGCAGGCTATACCTGCTTCTTCTAAAAACGCCTACACCGGTAACCTGAATGTCAGCATGCCAATCTTTAACCAGGAAGTTACAGGCAACGTGCATTCGGCACAACTGAACCTGGGATTAAACGATGCCAACATAGAATTAAGCCGCTGGGAACTGGCCGACGAGATCAGGAAAGCTTATTTCAATATTTTAATTGTCCGACAGAACCTGGTATTGACCAATGCCGCCTTAAACAGGTCACTACGTAATCTCAAAGACAGCCGCCTATTATTCGGTAAAGGCTATGCCAATAAAGGCGATACCCTGAATGCCTGGAGTAATATGGAGCTGACGAAGATCAATTATGGCAAGGCGACAACAGCCGTAGCGCAGTCCGGTAATTACCTTAAATCTCTTTTAAACCTATCGTTGGATAAAGAAATTGAGCTGACAGATACCGTAGGCACGGAAGTGTTAGGTGAGTCACCCCATGTAGTAAATGACTCAGCATTGATCAGGGACAAAAGACCGGATTTCCAGGTCAACGACTGGAAAACACAAATCGCGCGCCAGCAGGTCAAAAATGAACAGTCTAAATATTTGCCTTCACTGGCCTTTGTCAGCCAGTATTCCTTGCAGGCACAATCGGATAATTTCGATTTCAGCCGCTACAATGTGCCCAACAGCTTTTATGTGGGGATTCAACTGAGTATCCCCATCTTCACGGGGTTTCGTACAAATGGCAGGGTAACGCAAAGTAAGCTTGCATTGGAACAGGTGCTCACCGAGCGTAGTTTGATGGAGAACGAAATGAATCTGCAAGTCCGTAATAATCGCCTGTTAATCGCAGAAAATGCCGAAAAAATAAAATGCCAACAAAATATCAGGTCAGCCAGGCAACAGGCATTGGCCTTTATCCAGGCAAGATGGGAAAAGGGCTTCGCCAAATACAGCGACGTGGCTGACGCCGAACTACAATTGGTTCAGGCGGATAACGACTATACCCAAAGTGTTTTTGAATACCTCACCGCCGTCGCCGGTTACTATAAAGCTACGGGGAACATACTTTAAATCTTTTAGAATACCTTGAATATCACCAATCGCCGGTAGTGCTACCGGATCATTTAACCCCCTTTATGAAAATTAAATTCTGTATTACGCTGATGTTTGTCGGCGCACTTGTGTCAACTGTCCGTGCCCAGAGCAATGATGATCCTACAGCCCGAAAATTGTATCTGGATTTCGGAGGTTCAGTGGGCCTGTTTATTCCGTATGATCAGGTCAAAAATACTAAAACATTGATTGGATCTAATGCGATGACTGCGCTACAGCTTAACTATTACCAAAATTATTTTGTGAAATTGCAACTCGGTCAAACCACAGTAGACTTTAAATCTCAAAATAACTTTGGAGCCATCAACTCGCTGATTGATGCCAAGGCCAACAGCACAAATCTGGGTCTGGCTTTCGGTTATCAGCATAACTTTGGCCGCTGGCAGCCATTTGTCCTAGCTGGTGCCGGGGCATCCTTTATTGATGTTCCTGCCACATCATTTGTTAATACATCAAATACCGTCAATTACACTACCGGCTCCGGAACTTATATGTATATCAACGCTGGCGGTGGTATCAATTTCAAGGTATCCAAATCATTTATATTTTTCCTGGAATGCCAGGGATCAACGATACCTGAACTTTCCAATAAATCCAGTACGCATTTGAGCGGAATCAGTACGATGATCGGTATCAAAGCGCCTTTATAATTCACCCTTAAATTTATGATCATGCACAAACCTATTTTTATGACTATCCTCTTCTCCGTATTTTTCGGCCTAACTTCCCGCGCTCAGCAGGTTGCTATAGCTGGTAAATGGAAAACCCCGGATAAAGATATTATCGAATTCTATCCGGAAGGCCCGGTATTCATGGCCAAACAGATCAATACCGAAACTGAAAAGGACAAAAAAGACAACAACAAAATTATTGCTAAAGATCTAAAACCGGTAAACACCAAAATTTTCGAAGGTATTGTGATCGACCCGAAAGATAATAAAACCTACCATGGCCGGTTTACAATCAACGAGGCAGTTACAGAATTGAATCTTAAAGTTAAATGGGGCTTCCTGAGCTTTAATGAAACCTGGACAAGGGTAAATTGATTATTTCAAATAGTTCTCTCTATTTTAGCGTATGCATAAACACAGCTATCGGTTATACAGGATATATGGCTATCCCGGCTTCGGATTGGTATTATATCTGGTTTTGGTATTGATCAATCCTGCTGCCCGTACCTTAAACAGCTGGCGGTATTATGCTTTCGGTGATTTTATCCTGGAATTTATATTCAGTGTAGCTTATGCAACCGCGCTGTTTGAGACAGGTATCCAGCTAACCTCATTGCTTAATAAATGGTATCCCTGGGATGGTCGCATCAAAAGCAGGTTTGGTATCCAGTTTTCTTTACACGTCATTATTGTTTACCTGGTGCTCAGTTTATTTTTTAAAATCAAGTTTCCTCACTATTTTGGTTATGACGAGCTGATGTTCAGACAAACTGTTATCGTTGGTGTAATTTTTTCTTTATTAATCACCTCCGTTTTTGCAGCAGAGTACTTCTTTTACCGCTGGAATGATGCCAAATTGAAGTCATTGGAAATGGAGCAGCTGACTACACAGGCGCAGCTTGATGCATTGAAATTACAGCTTGACCCGCACTTTCTTTTTAATAACCTGAGCATAGTAACCGCGTTAATAGAAGATCAGCCAGCTACGGCTGTTTCCTATGTTGCCAAGTTATCGTCTATTTACCGGTATATGCTGACGAACAGGATACGAAATGTGATACCTTTAACCGAGGAACTGGAATTTATAAAAGCTTATTTGTTTTTGTATCAGATTCGTTATGGGAACGGTATTCATGTCAGGATAGACGAAGTTGGATTGGCCGCCCTGTCTGGCCTGCCTCCTTTGACGCTGCAGCTACTGATAGAAAATGCCATTAAGCATAATGTGTTCAGTACAGAATCGCCGCTTAATATTCATATTTACTTTCCTGAAGGGAAAGCAATGGTCGTTGAGAATAATAAAATGCCCAAAGCTATCCCAGTGGTTAGTGCGAATATGGGGCTTAAAAACATAGAAGAACGTTACCGCCTGATGAGCAGTTTATCACCTGTTGTCACAGCTGATGAGCATTTTTTCAGTGTAGAGATTCCATTAATCAATTCGAATAATTTTTAAAAAAAATCCTTATGCCTAATGTTTTAATTATAGAAGACGAGCTCCCTAACATACAAAGACTCGAAAAAATGCTTCAAACTTTAGACAGGAATATTACCATAACAGCGACCCTGCAAACAGTCCAGGCTAGTATACAATGGCTGAAATCACATGAACAACCGGATATTATTTTTATGGATATCAGGCTGACTGATGGTTTGAGTTTCGAGATATTTAACCAAGTTAACATCACGGCCCCTGTTATCTTCATCACGGCTTATGACGAATACGCGCTCAAGGCCTTTGAGGTAAATGGGGTGGCTTATCTGTTAAAACCTTTAGAGGCCGATAAGTTGGGGAAAAGTATTGCTAAAGCCACGTCTATTGCCGGATTGGGAAGTAACGAGAGTGTGCTGAGCCTGATCAAAAATATGCAGGCGAAACAACCTGTTTATCGTTCGAGGTTTTTAGTTGCTTACAGAGACAAGTATATCCTGGTTATGGCAAATGATATCGCGTATTTTACTTCGGAAAATAAAGCTACGTTTCTGATCACAAATAGTTCACAACGGTATATGATCGATCAAACTTTGGAAATACTGGAAAAAGAACTGGACCCCGATACTTTTTTCAGAATAAGCCGCCAGTTTATTGTTTCACTAAAATCCATTCATAAGATCCATCAGTCCTTTAATGGGCAGTTAAAAGTTGAAATCGCTCCAGCTTTAGATGATGGCGTACTGATTAGCAGAGAAAAGTCGGGTCAGTTAAAAAAATGGTTAGACCAATCAACGTTATAAATCAAAAATATATTGATCAGCGGACGCTACAGTTGAGCCTGTCTGTTGCCTGTTCAGTATCCGGTTTCGGTACTTCGGCCATTAAAAAAAATTCCATTACCAGCTTGGAAAGAACGTTTGTGTTGACCCCTCTTGCTAATTTATCTTGTTCTATCTATAGGTCTGAACTTAAGCACTAAGGGTGGTCATTTTAGAATTGGCCCACTGGGGTCAATAAGGTGTGGTATATCCACTTACTGTCTGAACCCGAAACCTTTCGGTTTCTCGTCCTGTAACTACCTGCGTCAAGCTCGTGTCTGGTGATTTCTTTCTCAAATTCTTTGCGGAAGTCACCATAGAAATGCACAAAGACGCAGTAAGTCTAACTCGGGTTTGTAATATCTTGTCGGCATCATATAATGATTTTATTGAGGTTATATATGAATTTTAGTTCTCGTCCGGCCTGCAACCCGAACTCCACTACTCGAATCGATCTAAATTTGGCATCAAAAAACAAGGGATCTATCAGGTGCCCGGTTCGGTAATTCTCAGGCAGCTAACAAATACTCGTGAAAAAAAATCCTACTAAAACTTGCGTCAGACCTTTAAGTGGATATTCCGAAGCCATTGACCACCTTATTCCGAAAACTAAAAACAGGCATTTTCGGTACACTTTGAGCCCCTCAACTTTCTGATTGTCGATTGCGATTTTTCTTCTTATCAACACAACTCGGTGCCCTAAAGTGAACGGAATAGCCTGGTCAAGCCTGCTGTAATATCCACAATAAATTACAAATGTTTTAATTATTTTAAGAATACGACATTTTGGGTAAACTATTATAGGTTAGTTTATTACCGATCCCTTACCAGCCTGATTGTAAACTTGTTATTCGGAAGGCTTTGCAGTTTCTTTCAATATTAACACCAGAATTTCTAAATGCAGTGTTACTTATTTGCTACTTTTTGAATATAACTAATTGTTAATAAGTTGAATATTCTATTCTGGCCATATTGGACTAAATAAATATCTGTTGAAGAAAAATAAATGAATACCGCTTTAGCTTTCATTAAATTTCTACTGAAAGCAAAATAACAAGTATAAAACGGTAATTATTAATATAAAATTAAAAACAGGCAACTATGGGTAGTTACCGCTATTGCGAGGTTTTGACAATATATGACCGGTATAAAACAACGGTTTGATGTTTAATATGTTAATAAATGTTAAAACGTATAGGAATAGACTTGTTTCTGTGTGAATTTCATCCTGTCTTCAGATTTCAACTGTAACATTGATGCTACAAAGGTTAGAGGAAAATCAAAATTTCTAATTGTACAGGTAATGCCGGCAAATCAAATTTTTAAAAGAAGCTGCAAATTGATGGGTAACCGCTTTGAACTAAGTGTAGTTGCCCAAAATGAAACGTGGGCAAATGAAAAGATTGATGCCGGGATTAATGAAACTAAAAGGATAGAGCGCCTGCTGACTACCTTTAGTGATGATAGTGAAACCAATCAGGTTAACAGCAACGCCGGCATAAAACCTGTGGCTGTAAGCCAGGAAACCTTTGACCTGGTTGCACGCTCTGTAATGATCTCGAAAGTTACCAGTGGGGCTTTTGATATTAGTTATGGCTCCCTTGATAAAAAACTGTGGAACTTTGATCAGCAGATGACCGCCTTGCCCGACGAGGTTACTGCAAAAAAGCTGGTAAGACTGATAAACTACCGCAACATTGTTCTGGATAAGGAAAACTGCACCATTTATTTACGGGAGAAGGGCATGCGAATTGGATTTGGCGGAATTGGTAAGGGATACGCTGCCGAAAGGGCTAAACTGATTATGAAAAATGAGGGGGTTACAAGCGGTGTGGTTAATGCATCCGGCGACCTTACAGCCTGGGGGCTTCAACCGGACGGCAAAAAATGGACCATCGGCATCGCAAATCCTGATGCTTCCAACCAGATTTTCTCCTACCTCGCTATTTCTGACCTTGCTGTGGCCACCTCAGGAAACTACGAAAAGTTTGCGGTTATTGACGGTAAAAAGTACTCGCATACCATAAACCCCCGCACCGGGATGCCCGTTACCGGCATTAAAAGTGTAACCATAATTACAACTAACGCTGAAATTGCTGACGCAATGGCAACGCCGGTAACTATTATGGGTGTGTATGCAGGCCTGGACCTGATTAATCAAATGGCTGATATTGAAGCCGTAATTATTGATGACGATGATAAATTATATACTTCAAAAAATATAAATCTTAATTAAAACCCCTATAAAATAATGGCTAACAGGCTGATTAAACTAACGGGATGCCTGCTATTTGCGGCATCCCTTACCTCATGTGTTCAACTAAAAGAATATCAAAAAAACAGGATCAACGATTCTGAAATGGCATTAAGTAACCGAAAGGTTGAGAAGAACGAACTGAACTTCCAATCGTACCGGGAAAGTGCATCGGGCGCAAATGCGGGTAAAACCGGCGGCGGCTGCGGCTGTAATTAATCACCATTCAGACTCCTTAGCTTAATGAAAAAAATATATTTATCCATGTTGGGGTTTTCCCTGATATGCCGCATGCATGCGTATGCCCAAACACAAACTGCAAAAGATACCGTTTTCCATAAGCTTAAACCGGGGTTTAGTTTAGCTGCCCCGACTGAGCCTGACACCAGTGATTACCGGCCGCGCCGCTTAAGGGTGGATGAGATAAACCTGGTATCGAGTTACTATAAGCAAAATGGTGATCACTCTGCTGTAACCGGGGGAATCGGCACCGAAAAAGTAACGGATTTTTCTAATGGGTTAGATCTTAAGCTTGTTTGGTTAAACGGAGCGCTTCATAAAAACACACTATCAGTTGGCCTTGGCATTGATCACCATACCTCTGCCTCGGCCGCCTATGTTTCAACAACCGGTGCATCAAACGCTGGCGGCAGCAGGATTTACCCTTCACTTGACTGGACCATCGAAAATGAAAAAAAAGGGACCAGCTTTGGTATCGGATCGTATTATTCAGGCGAGTACAACTATAAATCATTAGGTGCCGATCTGCATTTCTCAGCTAAAACCCATAATAAAATGGGGGAATTTGGCGTAAAGCTGCAAGGATACTTTGATCATGTTACACTAATCTATCCATCAGAGTTTGTTCCCAAAACTACAGTTTCAAGTGGTGGGACAACTTACGTCACCACAGCCAGCGGTAACTCGGTATTAAGCTCAGGCGACGATTATTCAAAGCCTAAAATTCCTACAAGCCCCAGAAATACGTTCACTGCTTCTTTTTCATACTCACAAATTGTAACATCAAGGCTACAGGTTATGTTTCTTGCCGATGTGGTTACACAGCAGGGTTTTTTGAGTTTGCCGTTTCACAGGGTGTATTTTTCAAACGGTAAAGATACCATTGAGCGGTTGCCGTCTTCCAGATTTAAGCTGCCATTAGGTTTCAGGGCCAATTATTTTCTGGGTGATAATATTATCCTGCGTTCTTATTACCGATACTACACTGATAGCTGGGGAAGTAAGTCAAACACAGCAAACCTTGAGGTTGCTTATAAAGTTTCGCCATTCTTTTCCATATCTCCTTTTTACAGGTATTATACCCAAACAGCGGCAAAGTATTTTGCGCCTTATGAGGGGAATAATGCCACACAAACTTATTTTACCAGTAATTATGAATATGCAAAATTTAATAGCCAGTTTTACGGTGTAGGCTTCCGTATTGCACCCCCAAAAGGAGTGTTAGGCTGGCAGAGCTTACATGAGGTAGAGATAAGATACGGGCATTATAAACAAAATGTGGGTTTGGTTTCGGATGTTGTTTCCGTGAATTTGGGGTTCAAGTAATCCCAGTAACTAAGATTCGATAATTAGCACAAAAAAGAGTAGGATGAAAAGAGGATTGTTAATTGCCGGGATGTTGTTTTTTTATTGCGCAGTGGCTTTGGCACAGAATTCAGAGGGTGATAAAATTACCGGGAGATGGATCTCGGAAAAGAAGAACCTGGTGGTAGAGGTATATAAATATGGCCGGGAGTACAAGGGTAGGATAGTTTGGTTCAGCGATTTGGACAGGCCAAACTATCCCGAAAAAATGTTTACTGATTATAAAAACCCCGACACAACTTTAAGAAAGAGAAAGTTGATAGGGATGGACGTTTTAAGGGATCTTGTTTACAATAAAAATACCGGTTGCTGGGAAGATGGCCTCGTTTATGATTGCAGGAGCGGGAAAGAATGGAATTCATGTTTGCGCCTTTCAAAAGACGGGATTTTATATCTTACGGGGTACTGGCATCTCAAATTCATAGGAAAAACGGCAACCTTTCAGCGGGCAAATTTAAACCAGGCACTTACCAGCCTGTCTAAATAGTGCCTGGTTTATTTGCAGCGTTTAAAAACCATAAATCCAAGGCTGGTAATTCATTTAACACAAAATTAATTGTTCAACTACAAAACAATCAATTATTAAGGTAATTTTGCGCCTTTACCAAAGCGGGTGTTTGTTAAAATGAGGTTTATT
The DNA here is from genome assembly GCF_002257585.1 of Mucilaginibacter xinganensis. Lineage (NCBI taxonomy): Bacteria > Pseudomonadati > Bacteroidota > Sphingobacteriia > Sphingobacteriales > Sphingobacteriaceae > Mucilaginibacter > Mucilaginibacter xinganensis. Next base: position 1,021,884 of record NZ_CP022743.1, read on the forward strand.
GTTTTTTGCTTTCTTTTAGTTTCTGTTTGTTGCCTGGACGCGATTGCCCAGACTGATTCAGTGCCTGCAAAAAAAGATAGTAATTTAAAAGTAGCTCATCAACACCTGGCGTATCTCCCATTGGCTGATACGGCCGCTATAGCCAAAGAAAAGCGCGAACAGTTTGTAGCCGATTCATTGGCGATGATCTGGTTAAAGCCTGACTCGTTGCGGGAAAATCAGTTTTTAAAATCAATGGATAAAAATCCGTTTGCCGATTTTAATTCCTTTCTAAATGTCCCTTTAAAGTCTGACAGGCAGTTGCGCACCGGGGATGTTCGCCCTTACCGCAGTGCATGGCTTATTGCAACCATAATGGCATTGTTGCTCTACACCGCTTTGCTCAATCTTTTTTTAGGCCAGGACCTTAAAATGGTATTTCGGTCATTCTATAGCAAACAAACACAGTTGGATAAGGAGGGAGGGATGATTAACTTTTGGGCTTTTGTAGGCCTGTTTTTATTGTTTAGCCTGTCATCCGGCCTGGTTTTATACCAGCTGGCTGTTTTTAATGGCTTCTATTATTCAATTACGGGTTTCCAGCTGTTTATTGCCCTGTCTGTAATTATAGCTGTCATGTTTGCGCTTAAATTTTTGATCTTGAAATTTATCGGTTTTGTTTTTGAAGCTAACAAAGTGGTGAGTGAATATATCGCAATTTTAAACCTTACTTATTTTAGTATTGCTTTTGTTTTGCTATCGGTGGCAATTTGCTTCAGCTTAATTGCAAACAGGTACATACACCTGTTGTTAAATTTTACACTGGTATCAATAGCTATAATATTTGCCTGGCAGTACCTTCGGAATAGTGTAAATATCATTTCTAACATTCGATTTCATAAATTTTATTTATTTATCTATCTTTGTGCCCTCGAAATTTGCCCGATTTTGATATTAATAAAGGCACTGAATATATAATTTTTGCAGTTATACTAATTGAATTTGGAAGAGAGAAAGAAAAAGGTAAAAAGCATTTTAGTTACTTTGCCTAAGCCAGAAAACGATAAAAACCCGTACGCGGAGCTTGCTAAAAAGCTTAACCTGAAAATTGATTTCCGATCATTTATTCACGTAGAGGGGGTGCCGGCAAAAGATTTTCGTAAAGAAAAAATTAACCTGGCAGATTTTACCGCAGTAATTTTCACGAGTCGTAACTCGGCAGATCACTTCTTCCGTATTTGTGAGGAGATGCGTTTTGATGTGCCCGTTGAGATGAAATATTTCTGCTTGTCGGAAACTATTGCTTTATATCTTCAAAAATATATTCAGTACCGCAAGAGAAAGATCTTTTTTGGCAAGCAAACGGCTTCAGATCTGGCAGAGGTGTTGAAAAAACACTCAGGCGAGAAGTTTCTTTACCCATGTTCAGATGTGGCGGCAGAAGAGACTCAAAAGTTTTTGCTTGAGAATGGCTATAATTTTACGCCAGCCGTGCTGTTCCGTACTGTCTGCAGCGATCTTTCGGATCTGGCAGAAGTGTTTTATGATGTGATAGCTTTTTTTAGTCCATCCAGCATCCAATCGCTCTATAAAAACTTCCCTGATTTTAAGCAAAACAACACCCGGATAGCTGCCTTTGGCGCTACCACACATAAGGCTGTGTTGGAGGCAGGTCTTATTATGGATATCCCGGCTCCTACGCCAGGTGCTCCTTCCATGACCATGGCCATTGAACAATATGTTAAACAAGTTAATAAATAACTGGTAAAATTGATCTGTGATAAAAACGCTCCTAAAGTTGGGGCGTTTTTTGTTTATTAGCTTGATTATTGGAAAATACCGGCCAAATTTATTAAGCGTGCAAAAAAATTGAATGTTTACAATGTCGGGTAATTGATTATTGATCCGGTAAATTTGAGTGTATAGCTTACACTTAATCAGTTACTTAGTTAAAATGTTTTATTATTTGTTTAACTTGGCGCAATAAATTAAAACTTGCTGCAACTATTTTCTTGAAATTCACGTAAAAATGTAAACTAATTAGCATAATTGCATTTAACTAATTAATTATAATAATGCTTTTGTTAGCTGTTAGTTTATGCTATTTGAACTATAAATAGAATAGGTTTGACTGATAAAAAATGTTTTTTGCAATATAATCCGTCAAAATTAATATATTCGGGGGTTACATTGTGTTATATTTATATAGCTAACATTGAAATTTTAAGATGAAACAATTATACTTTTTACTAGGGATTCTGGCAGTTGGGGTTTTAAGCGGCTGCGGCAAAGGGGGTGACAGGGGCGAGTTGACGGGGGTTCCTCAACGCTCTTTCCGTGCAGAGGTTCCCTACGGCATGGTTTACATTCCGGGTGGTTCGTTCCTGATGGGGCAAACAGATCAGGATGTTACTTTTTCTCAAATCGCTCAAACCAAACAGGTTACACTGGCTCCATTCTTTATGGATCAAACCGAAATTTCAAACAGTCAATATCACCAGTTTGTTAACTGGGTACGTGACTCGATAGCTATCACCAATTATATTAACGACGATAAATACTATCTTAAGCCGGGTAAAGGTGCTTCTGTAAACCCAAGCGGTAAAAAATATATTAACTGGGACTATGTGAAAAAATACCCGGTTATGAGCAATAAAAAGGGTAAGGCAAGCGCAGCCAACGCTGCCAAGCTTCAGGGTATGTACTACCAGGGTGATGACCGGGTTTTTGACCGGGACGAGTTAGATGTGCGCTTGCTTAAATATAATTATGCTTTGATGGTTTTGCGTAATGCTGCAGAATATCATCACGATAAATCAAAAAAACGTTCAGATTTCATCTTGCGTGACACCGTGCCGGTTTACCCTGACACGCTTGTTTGGCTAAGCGATTTTTCCTATGCTGCCAACGAGCCAATGACCGAAGCGTATTTTTCGCATCCTGCATTCCGTAATTACCCGGTGGTAGGTGTTACCTGGCGCCAGGCACGTGCATTTACAGTATGGCGCACACGCTACAACGAAGCGTATAAAGATTCAAGAAAACTTGCTCACCGTGCCCGTTATGAACTTCCTAATGAAGCGCAGTTTGAATACGCATCACGCGGCGGAAGAATAGGCACAGATTATCCTTGGGGCGGCCCCTATGCCAAAAATGCAAAAGGTTGTTTGCTGGCTAACTTCAAGCCGGGCAGGGGTAATTATACAGATGATGGCGGAGCTTACACCGTAAATGTTAAATCGTACTTTCCCAATGATTATGGACTGTATAACATGGCCGGCAACGTAGCGGAGTGGACCATGTCAGCCTTTGACGAATCTGCATCAACATTCGTACATGATTTAGCACCAACATTTAATTATGAAGCTAAGGCCAGCGATCCTGAAGTACTGAAACGCAAAGTTGTTCGGGGTGGGTCATGGAAAGACATCGGTTATTTTCTTCAAAACTCAACACGCACTTATGAATACCAGGACACCGCAAAATCATACATCGGTTTCCGCTGCGTAACCTCTTACCTTGGTCGTGACATCAGGGACAAACGATAATACACACAAAAACCAAATAAAAAATAACATTTAATCTTTTTCAAATTACTATGGCTGGGAAGAAACAACCTTACGGAATTAATAATATCGTATCATGGGGCGCAACAGTGGTTATTGTGGGCCTGATGTTTAAAATATTGCACTGGCCCGGGGCTACCTGGTTTATTGCAGGAGGATTATCGGCTGAGGCCATTTTATTCTTCCTTTTAGGATTCCAAAGAGAAGAGAAGGAAATTGACTGGAGGCGTGCCTATCCGGAACTTGACGAGGATTATGATGGCGAATTGCCAAAAGCCGCCGTTAAAAAGGCCATACCACAGGGGGACAGCTTTTCAAACACTGCTGCTTTAGATGCGATGTTAAGCGAAGCAAAAATTGGCCCTGAGTTGATCAACAGCCTTGCAAGCGGCTTAAGAACATTTGGCGATAAGGTAAACTCTATATCACGAGTTACTGACGCTGGTGATGCAACTATTGCTTTCACCAATAAAATTAAGCAGGCCACCTCAAGTTATGATAATTTAAGTGCTTCGTTTGAAAAAGCCTCTGCAAATTTGGCTGAGATGGCGAACTCAAATGTTGATTCAAAATCATACCATGAGCAGATCAACAAAATGGCTAAAAATTTAACCGCCTTAAATGCTGTTTACGAGTTGGAATTACAGGACTCAAGCAATCATTTAAAATCGATGAATAAGTTTTACCAGGAGATGTCTTCAACTATCCAGGATTTTAATGCATCGGCAAGCGATTCGAAACAGTTTAAGGATGAGGTTAATAAATTAGCTAAAAACCTGTCAACATTAAATTCAATATACGGCAATATGCTTTCAGCAATGAATCAGCCACGTGTTAATTAAGGGTACTATTTTTATTTAATTAAAACATAACATTTACGACAAATGGCTGGAGGTAAGCAAACCCCAAGACAACGAATGATGGGAATACTTTACCTGGTACTTTTGGGCCTTGTGGCTCTTAGTGTACCGGATAGTTTATTGGACGCATTCAAAAATATAAAGAATAGCTTAGATACGTCGACATCAAACGTAGACAAAGGAATCAACGATACATATAACGCTTTTCAAAGTAAGCTTAAGGAACAGCATGACCGCGCTCAGCCTATATATGACCGGGCGAAAAAGGCGTCAGCATTGTCAAAAAGCTTAAATGATTATATACAAGCGTTAAGAGATGAATTAACTACAGCAGGCGGTGGTATAAATACTACTACGAATGATGTTGATGCACGGGATAACCTGGATGTTTCACCACATACCATGATAGCCGGAAAAAAAGGCGAAGAATTGCGTCAAAAAATTAATGAAACACGTGCGGGCTTACTTGCTTTACTAAAAGATGAGAAAGAAAGAGCCGGTGTGAATTTTTCTCTTGCCGCTGAAGATCCTCCTGCAACCGCAGGACAAGGGCCCGCAAAGACCTGGGAAGACGCTTACTTTGGGGAAGGAATTCCCTTAGGCGCGGCCATGACAACGCTTGCGAAAATACAAACCGACAATAAAAACGCAGAAAACGAAGTAGTTAAGAAGATTTTAGGTGAAGTCGATCAGGCCCAGGTAAATCTTGATCAGTTTGCCGCCGTAGCTGTAGCGCCAACAAGCTATGTGCTGGTAGGGCAGCCTTACACTGCCGAAGTATTTCTTACCGCTTATGATTCGAAACTATCTCCAAGCATTACAGTTGGTGGATCTTCATTACCAACTGAATCAGGTAAAGGTAAATACATTGGCAGCACAAGCAGTGAGGGCCAGCATACCTGGACGGCGACCATCAACGTGAAGCAAACTGACGGAACCGTTAAAACATACACAACACCGGCACAAACTTACATGGTAGCCCGCCCTTCGGCGGTGGTATCGCCTGATAAGATGAATGTATTGTATATTGGTGTTCCAAACCCAGTTTCGGTTTCTGCACCAGGCATTCCAAAGGAAAAACTTAAAGTTAGTATTTCGGGCGGAAGCTTAAGCGGTTCAAACGGACACTATGTGGCTACTGTAAGCTCAATAGGCGAGGCCACCATTACTGTTTCGGGCGAATTAGCACCGGGTAAATCATCAGTTTTAGGCAGTTCTTTATTCCGTGTTAAACGGATCCCTGATCCAAAACCTATGTTTGCCGGAAAAAGCGGTGGAAACACAAGTGCTGCTAACATAAGGGCGCAGGACAGGCTTTTTGCTAAACTTGAGGGCTTTGATTTTGATGCTAAATTTAACGTAACCCGTTTTACTTTAATGATTGCTAAACCTCGCCAGGATGTTGTATCATATACAGCAAATGGTGGCGAACTATCAGGCGCTATGCGTTCTGCAATGAACAGTGTTACACCAGGCACAACTGTTGTATTTAAAGAGATTATTGCCGTTGGCCCGGATGGTACACAACGTGGTCTTGACCCGATTGTATTAACCGCTAATTAAAAGAATTATGAAAACAAGGATTTTAGTTGTTTTACTTTGTTTAGCTTGCATCTCATCTTATGCACAGAGAAAGCGCAAGAAAAAAGCTACAGCACCTGCGCAAACAGCGCAGCAGCAACAACCCGCAACATTTAGCCCTAACGCTGCTACAAGTGCAAAACCAACGGGTATTGATACTACTAAAAAGGCAGGGCCGGTAAAGCCTTTTGAAAGACCCCTTGATGGCTATTTTAAAAAGACCAACATTTTAAGCGCAAAAGTAACCCCATATCCTAATTTAAGAGAATCTGACGTAGCTTTTGCAAAAAGGGTGTGGCGTGAAATTGACCTTCGCGAAAAAATGAATGCCTACCTGGTATCGCCAAAGCAACGTTTAATAGATGTTTTGCTGAATGCGATTGATGCCGGCGAACTAACCGCGTATGATCCGATCTCAACAAAAGATGACCCGGGAGGCGATAGCTTTAGTGTGCCTTTGGCACAGGGAAAAGCCCGCAGTAAAATGGCCGACAGCAGTGTGGTTGATAAGTTTGATGCCAATGGTAACAAGGTAGGATCTACTGTACAGGCAGGTGAGTTTAATCCGGACAGTGTAATCAAATTCCGCATTAAAGAAGATTGGGTGTTTGACCGCCAGCGTTCTATTTTTGAACCGCGTATTGTTGGTATTGCCCCAATGATTAAAGTGAAAATCGCTAATAACGAAGACTATCAACCGGCATTTTGGGTTTATTTTCCTGAAGCAAGGCATATATTAGCCACCAAAGAAGTGGTAAGCCGCAACAGCGACGCTACGGGCTTGAGTTTTGATGACGCTTTTGTAAAAAGGATCTTCACCAGTTACATCGTCAAAGAATCAAACGACAAGGATGAACGGATAAAGGATTATGCCAGCGGTATAGACCGATTGTACGAGGCGGAACGAATGAAGAAAACCCTAATGGACTGGGAACTTACTTTGTGGCAGTATTAATGTTAGTAATTAGAGAACAGAGATTAGTTCTGTAAAATATATGAAGGGCCATGCAAATTTGCATGGCCTCTTTTGTTTTACGCTGCCCGAAACCAGAGGCATTGAACGAAGCAAAGTTTTTTAATCTAATCTCCGGTCTCTAACTTCTGATCGCTAACTGAAAAATAAGAAATTATTGCCTTAGCCAGTTTCATATTGACCACCTCCTGTAACTCAACTTCGGTTGCGATGCGTATTTTCTTTACCGACTTAAAGTACTTAAGCAGTTTTTCGGCAGTTGTTTTGCCAATACCATCAATCAGCTCAAGTTCGGTTACCAGTGTGCCTTTATCGCGTTTTTTACGGTGAAAGGTGATACCGAAACGGTGTGCCTCATCCCTTAGCTGCTGAATTACCTTAAGGGTCTCTGATTTTTTGTCGAGATACAATGGGTATTGGTCACCGGGGTAATAAAGCTCCTCCAATCGTTTGGCAATGCCTATAATCGTTACCTGCTTATCAATACCAAGCAGTTTAAGGCTTTTTAGTGCGGATGAAAGCTGCCCTTTGCCACCGTCAATAACGATTAGCTGTGGAAGCTCTGTGCCTTCATCAAGCATGCGGCGGTAGCGGCGGTGAACGGCTTCTTCCATCGTGGCAAAATCATCGGGGCCCTCAACCGTTTTAACATTAAAGTGGCGGTAATCTTTCTTTGACGGTTTGGCATCCTTAAACACCACAATTGCCGATACCGGGTACTTACCCTGGAAATTGGAGTTGTCAAAGCATTCGATATGTCTGGGCAGCTGGTTCATTCGCAGGTCCTTCATCATTTGGGTAAGCAGCCTTTCGGTTCTTATCTCCGGGTTCAGTTTTTCATACTGATCCATCTTGTCCCTTTTAAAGAAATGAACGTTCTTCTGCGAAAGATCAAGTAATTTCCTTTTTTCGCCCAGTTTGGGTACCGTGAATTTTATCTTATCATCATCCAGGTCAATATCAAAAGGTACAATGATTTCTTTTGAGTGGCTTTCATACCGGGTCCTGAATTCTGATATGGCCAATGTTAACAGCTCTTCATCACTTTCATCCAGCCGTTTTTTAAGCTCAATGGTTTGTGTTTGGATGATGGTGCCGTTCATCACCTTTAAATAATTAACAAAGGCATATTTTTCTTCGGATGCAATGCTGAAAACATCCACATCTGTGATGGATGAATTTACAACCGTTGATTTACTTTGGTAGTTATCCAGCAACTCGAATTTTCTTTTCAGGCGATGGGCCTGTTCATAATTCATGTCGCTTACAGCCTTTTCCATGTCAGCCCTGAGGTTGCGAAGCACAGCGCCGATTTTGCCATTCAAAATATCAGTAATCTCTTCAATGCTGTGGTCATAATCCTCTTCAGTCTGGTAATCCTGGCAAGGGCCTTTGCAATTGCCCAATTGGTACTCCAGGCAAACTTTGAACTTTCCTTTAGCGATGTTCTCTTTGGTGAGCGGCAGGTTGCACGTGCGCAAAGAGAAGGTTTCCTTTATCAGCCCGAGGATGTTATGCATCATACTTACCGAGGCATAAGGCCCAAGATATTTTGAGCCATCACGAACAATGCGACGGGTATAAAAAATACGTGGAAAATGCTCGTTTTTAATAATGATCCAGGGGTAGGTTTTATCATCCTTCAGCATCACATTATAACGCGGCTGGTGCTTTTTGATCAGGCTGTTTTCCAGCAGCCAGGCATCAACTTCGGTATCAACAATGGTGAAAGTTATATTCCTTATTTTTGATACCAGTACCCTTGTTTTTGCGTTTACATGGCTATCCTTATTAAAATAGCTGGTAACCCGGTTGCGCAGGTCTTTGGCTTTACCGATATATATCAGTTCCTTTTCATCATCCCAAAATTGGTAAATGCCCGGCTTGTGGGGGATGTTTTTTAATATAGCCCTGTAATCAAACTCTTTAGTCATTAGTTATTGATAGGAAATACTTACAACGCTTTAAACGCTTCTAAAGCTCATGGTCAACAATATGCAACCTATAAAATCAGAATCCTAATTTCTTATCTACCTCAGCGGTTCCTTGTTGCTGCTGTTTGTAGGCATTACAATCCATTACAATACTCACTCCGCCTTTTGGTGCATCAAAGTCAACATTTCTTTTTATGCCCAGGGCAGGGTTATCGTAAACGCGTTTCATAAAGCCGGCAAAAATTGGCAGGGCCGAATTAGCGCCTTCGCCCAACCTTGTGGAGCGGAAATGGATATCGCGGTCTTCACAACCTGTCCATACACCGGTAACCAATTGAGGGGTAATGCCCATGAACCAGCCGTCGGAGTTATCCTGTGTGGTGCCTGTTTTGCCCCCAACAGGATTATGAAAGCCGTACGTGCGGATTAATCTTGAACCTGTACCATCCTCAATTACACCTTTTAACATATAAGTCATTACATACGCGGTTTGGGCGTCCATAGCCTGTACAACCTTCGGGGTATGGGTATATATCACGTTACCGTTTCTATCTTCAATACGTAATATATAAGTAGGTTCCGTCCATGTGCCGTGGTTGGCGAATACCGAGTAAGCTCCCGTCATATCAAAAACTGATGCATTGAAAGTTCCAAGGCAGATTGACGGATATGGCGGTACGTCGCTGGTTATCCCCATTTTTTTTATCAGTTCCATTACCGGGATGGGCTTAACCTCATTCATTACATACGCTGCAACATAGTTCTGCGACCAGCCCAGCGCCTTTTTAAGTGTTATAGAACCTTGTAGCCAATCTGATGCCGATTGCTTAGGTGTCCATGGAGCAGAGCCATATCCGGTTATAGTAACAGGTACGTTATCTACCTCCTGACAAGGCGAAAATCCGTTTTCAATAGCCACCGAATAAGTAAATGGCTTGGCAGTTGAACCAACCTGCCTGGTTCCGTATTTTACCTGGTCATATTTAAAATGCTCAAAGTTGGTGCCGCCTACCCATGCTTTTACATAGCCTGTGGTAGGGTCCATGCTCATTAAGGAGTTGCGGAGCATCATTTTACTGTACACAATAGAATCAATGGGTTTCATTACCGTATCAATATTGCCCTTCCATGTAAAAAGCTCTAAACTGTCAGGTGTATCAAAATTTTGCCTGATCTCTTCTTCAGATTTCCCCTGCAGCTGTAACTCCTTGTACCGGTCAGACCTGAACATCCCCTGGTCAAGTATTAATTTGTAATTTTTAATGCTCTTTGCCCTGTTAACACCTTTCCACTGTGCATTAAACTCTTTTTGCAGGGTGGGCATGTAATCACGCTGTGCCTGCTCGGCGTATTGTTGCATGGTCGCATCAATGGTCGTATATATTTTTAACCCTTCGCGGTCAAGATCGTAAGGGGTGCCATCAGATTTGGTAATATTTTGATCTTTAAATATTTTTTGGATCTCCTGTTTTAATACCGCCCTGAAATAAGGAGCAGGCCCGTCATTATGGGTAATTTGGGTAAAGTTAAGGCCTAAAGGTTTTTCTTTCAGTTCGGCTAATTGCCCGCTGCTTAAAAATCCCTGGCCTTCCATTAGTCCCAAAATAAGGTTCCGGCGATTTAAGGCCCTGTCCGGATGTCGGATAGGTGAATAAACGGCCGTTCCCTTGAGCATTCCCACCAGCATTGCAGCCTGATCAGGTGTAAGTTTATCAGGCGTAACATTAAAATAAGTACGTGCGGCGGATTTTATCCCGAATGTATTGTAAGCACCAAAATCAACCGTATTTAGGTACATGGTAACTATTTCCTGTTTAGTGTACCTGCGCTCCAGCTGTATGGCAATTATCCATTCTTTCAATTTTTGAGTAAAACGAACAAAGGGGTTATGCGAGATCTGGCCCGAAAAAAGGTTTTTTGCCAATTGCTGGGTAATGGTGCTGGCTCCCTGTTTTTTGCCTATCAGCGTAAAGAATACAATGCCCGGCAAACGCTGAAAATCAATGCCGGAGTGCTCGTAAAAACGAACGTCCTCGGTGGCTACCAAAGCATTTACCACGTTTGGCGACAGCTGTGAGTAATTTACACTTGACCGGTTTTGTACATAGTAGGTGCCTAAAACTGTTTTATCAGCGGCAAGCACTTCCGACGCCTGGGCGCTCTTGGGATTTTCAATAGCGCGGAATGAAGGCAGCTGGCCAAATAAACCAAAATAAGTTACTACCAGCATCAAAACAAAAAGTGCTAAAAAAGCGATAACGGTTTTCCATATATACCAGTTATACCTTCGTATATCCTGTTGTGCCAGTTTAATGATCATAATAAGTTAGAAGTTTTTTTGATAATAATCCAAATAACTATCCAATAGTTTTGCGTCGGCTAATTTATTCAGATTTTCCTGCGAAATGATAAAAAAGCTGTATTTATCCTTTGGTACCTTCATAATATCGGGCAGCAATGGCACAACCTCGCGGGCATATTTTTTTACGTCGGCCAATGACGGAAATCTGCCAACATATATTACCTGGTTATCAGCTCCCACCGGTAACAGCTGGTGTTTAATCCCTTTGCCTGGATAGTTAGCCCTTATAAATTGCCCAAAACCAAAACGTGACGATGCCAAATTAGTTGTTCCGCTTTTAACATTTACTGCAAAATAGTAATTGGTGCTATCATGCATAGTGAAAACAGAAAGTACAACATCCGGTTTTATCTCGCTGCCATCAGCAGTTGCCTTTATAACTACATTTTGTTGTACAGTTTGTGCAATAGTATCGCGTTTAACTGGCGGCGGTAAAGTATCCTGCTTTACCGGAGGTGTAGTTACAGGTGTAACAGGTGCGGGCTGTTGCGCAATTACTTCGGGCTGTTTGGCCTGTTCAGGCTGCTTCGCAATAACTTCAGGCTGACTGGCAGGAGGCTGCACCGGGGCAGGCAGTTGCGGGACCTGTTTTATAATTACCTGTGGTTGTTTAACCGGCGGTAATATGGCAGGTGTAATTTGAGGCGTTTGCCTCGGTTTTTCTATGGCTATTTGCTGTGGCCTGTCAATCCTAACCTGTGGCTGATTGATCGTGTTTGGATCTACCTGTGGACGGTACGCCGTTTCTTTCCTTAAAGCCCGGTCAAGGGTAAAAGGAATTTCCTGCGGGTTGTCATCTATCAGGATGGCCGGCCTGGCCTGCAAATCAGCAAGGTTAGCGGTTATGTACGCCAGTTGCTGGTTAACCAATGGGGTAACCAGCTTATCATCAGGAAAGTTCTTTGCTATCAGCTGCAGGCTATCAGTAAAAGGAGCGACCTTTTCATTATGCCCTTCTGCAATTGTTTTAAGATAGTACAGCTGCGCCGACAGTTTATTACCCGGGTATTGCTTAATTAGCTGTGGTACGCCTGCAATTACCTCACTGTATTTTTTTTGTGCGTAAAGATCAAATACCTTGTTATAAGCTTGTGTAAACTCTGCATTTTCATCCTCCAGCTTTTTGGCATAATCCGGATCTGAAATTATTTTAGCAAATGGCGTACTGGCATAGTCTCTCAGGAGGATATTTTTATAATTATCAGACTTCGCCTTGTCGATGTCGGCATACAGCCTGTACAGGTTATAATAAATGGAAGCCTTATTAGCGTCATTAGGGAAACGGCTCAGAATAGTTTCATATATCGAGGCCGCCTCTTTTTTATCACCCAAAATATCGCGGTAAAAGTTTGCAATATCTATGTAAGCGTGATACACCTTAATGTTCGATGCTGAAAGCAACTCAGGAGTTAGGGGTAATCCTTTTATTAGTTCCGCACGATAGCCACCGGCTGTTGGCGTTTTAGGATTAGCACCAGGCTGCCCGGTAATTAGGGCGTCAGGGTCAGTATTGGCGATATTTACAGCATTGGCAGTGATGTCGCTGTTTGACCGGCTGCTGCGGCGCCAGTCATCTTCCAGCTTCCGGTTGCCCCATTTACGTTTAAAGTCGCTGTAGCCCTGGCTAATGGCGCTGGTATTATAAAAATAAAATGAACTGCCGCCAGAATTGCCCGATGATGAAAGAGATTTAGCGCCAACCCTGCCCGTTTTTGCGCCTGCATTGCTTCCCGCACTGTTGTTATCAAGCAGGTCGGCACCATTATCCAATATGTTATTGCTTTCGTTAACTGAAGCTGCTGCAGTTGCGGCTTTAGTTTCTGCCTCTTGTTCCAGAATCTTGTCGCTAACCATTTTATCAATCACGGCATTCCTGGCTTTCTCATCCATTTTGGCAAGGGCCTGCAAAGTATCCTCGCGGGCAATGGTTTGGTAGCCATCTGCAAGCAATTGCAAGTTAGCATTTGTCTTTTTTATGGCTTGATAACCGGGATAGTTTAAGGGCAGCGTGGTTAGTGTGCTGTCATAATATTTTTTCGAGGTCAGGTAGTCAGCTTTGTTTTTAAAGTAGATATTGGCCAGCCGCAGATAGGAGAGTCCTTTTTGGTTTTGGTTCGATAAACTGTTTCTAACCGATAACTTGTAGTTTTTTATAGCTCCGTCAATGTTTTTGTCCCGCATCTGAAGTTCAGCCGCCTGGAAATAGATCTGGTCCTTAAATTCTTTGTTATTTGGCTCTTTTAAAAGCGCCATCAGGCGTTGCGTCCGGTCGGTTTTAATTCCGTCGCGGGCATCCTCAATCCTTATCCTGTTCAAACTGGCATTAAAGGCCATCTCAAACGAAACATTGCTGCTTGCAATTTTACTGTAGCTGTTAATCGCGTCGGCGGGCTTTTGGTTAAGTTCCTGCAACTGGCCTAAAATATAATTAAGGCGCAGGCGCTGCATTTTATCGCTGCAATGGCTTATCGCATCTTTGGCCATTTCCTCGCCATCAGTATATTCCTGCACACTGATGTCATATTGTAGCTTGGTTGCATATATATCGGCAATAAGCTGTTTATTTTTTTTAGGGTCGATATTTTGAATGGCACTGTCAATTGCAATTTTAGCCTGCGGTAGTTCGTTCAGGTGCATCAGTGCCCGGGCTTTCCAGGTAAGCGCATCCTGTACAAGATCTGGCCGCTTTGGGTACGATTTGATCACGTAGTTAAGAAACTCCGTAGCATTAAAATAATTCCCCTCCAGGTAATTTGCTTTTCCCAAAACCAGGTACGCATCGCCCTGGTAATTGCTCTGCTCTTTTATGTTTATTATTTTGTTTGCTTTAACAATGGCTTCTTCCAAATCTTTATCAGGGGTTCCTGACTGGGCAATGGTATCCGGATATACACTTAACAACTCGTTATAATTGTCAACAAATGAAGCAGCATAACCAACCTGCTTTTGCCTTAATATCTCTTTAGCGTTAAAAAGAATATTGTAGTGAGCGGTTAGGTTTTGCATGGTGCGGTTAAAACCGCTTTTTTTTTCAAGGGAACATCCTGCTATAATGATTGCCACCGTAAAAAGCAGGAAGTTAACTTGTTTTAATACTTGTAATTTATAAAATCGATTCAATGTAAAACATGGTTATAAAAGCCTTGCTAATTTACTAACTATTATGCAATAGGTTTAATAAATTTGCACATGGCTAAAGATGAACAAAATGGTAACAAGGGGATGAGCAATTATGCTAAGTTTACCGGCATTGCCTTCCAGATGATTGCCATAATCGGCGTGTTTACCTATGCAGGTTATAGGCTTGACGAGTCTGCACAACATACCACCAAATGGCTTACCGCAGCATTATCCCTGCTTGGCGTATTATTATCCATATATATTGTTATTAAATCATTAAAAGATTGAGAATTTATAAACCCATAATATCATTTTTGATATTCACCATGCTGCTGGCCTTGCCGCCGCTTTATTTGAAATATTTTGAGGATGGATATCTGCTCGTTCCCGGCTTTTGGACGATCTTCTTTTTCATTTCAGCATTAACGTTAATTGTTTTTGTGGTGGTTTTAACGGTACAACAAAAAAACAATGAAATGTATGCCCAGGCCTTTTTAGGGGCCACTACTTTTAAATTGCTGGCGTGCCTTATTTTCGTATTAATATTCATTAAAAAAGGCCGTCCTGAAAAGCTATTTTTTGTGGCAGATTTCATGTATTTATATTTCTTAAATACTGTCTTTGAAATTTACGGTTTGTTACGTACCTTGCGCAACCAAAATTCAAAGTAAAAAAGTTCATTCTAAATGGAAAAAAGGTCGATTTTGAACTCAAAAATTTTCAAGCAAATACGCATTTACGCGGTTTTTATAGCCTTCTGGGCAATTCCCGCCCTTGTTTTTGGGCAGGAAAAGGCCGAACCCGATAACGGAAAAGCATTTGATCCGAAGGAGGCAATTTTTGAGCACATTGGTGATTCTCATTCATGGCATACCTTTGGTAAAGCAACTATTCAGCTGCCGGTAATAGTTTATACTGATAAAGGGCTTGAGGTTTTTATGTCAGGTAAATTTTTTAACGAAAAGCACGAGGAAGTGCCTTATACAGGTAAAAATTATACCTACCTGCTTGAAAAAGACAAGGTAAAGGTTGCGGACGCTGCCGGTAAGGTTGACGAATCGAAAAAAGTATATGATTTTTCAATAACCCGTAACGTAGCAAGTATGTGGTTTGGAATGATATTATTACTTATTATTTTCTTTACGGTAGCAGGTTCATATAAAAAGCGGTCGGGCAAAGCGCCAAAAGGATTGCAATCTTTTATGGAGCCGCTGATATTGTTTATCCGCGACGATGTTGCTATCCCGAATATTGGTATTAAGTATGTACGCTACATGTCGTTACTGCTTACCGTTTTCTTTTTTATATTAATTAACAACCTGCTTGGTTTGGTGCCATTCTTCCCCGGCGCCTATAACCTTACCGGTAATATAGCAGTAACGCTAACGCTTTCATTTATCATCTTACTGGTTATTAATTTTAGCGGTAACAAATATTACTGGAAACACATTTTTGCACCCGATATTCCGCTTTGGTTATATATCATCATGGTGCCGGTTGAGTTGATTGGCATTATATCAAAGCCTTTCGCATTAATGATCCGTTTGTTTGCAAACATTACAGCGGGGCACATTATTGTACTCAGCCTAATATCATTGATATTTATTTTCAAAACGCTTGCAGTATCGCCGGCTTCAGTAGTATTCGTAGTGTTTATGGATTGTATTGAGTTGTTGGTGGCATTTTTACAGGCATACATTTTTACCATGCTTTCGGCGCTGTTTATAGGTATGGCGGTGCAGGAGCATCATTAATAGTTCAAATAATTAATTATTTATATATACATAAATTATCAAACAATGATTGGAATGATCGGAACCATTGCTCAAGCTGTAGTTGCAGCAGGAGTAGTAGGTAAAATTGGAACGCTTGGTGCAGGTTTAGCTGTTATCGGTGCAGGTATCGGTATTGGCCAAATCGGTGGTAAAGCTGTTGAGGGTATTGCCCGCCAGCCAGAAGCTGCTTCCAAAATTCAAACAAACATGATCATCGCTGCGGCACTTGTAGAAGGTGTTGCTCTTTTTGCGGTGGTTGTTGCCATGATTGGCTAAAAAACAAAAATATCCCGGAGCGGTTGGCTCCGGGAATATTTTCAAGAAATTATTAGAACGAATAGTCTAACATTACATTAAGTATTTATATGGAGTTAGTTACACCTGAGATAGGTTTAGTTTTCTGGACAACAATATCATTCCTTATATTATTGTTCTTATTGCGCAAGTTTGCCTGGAAGCCAATTTTGGGCGCTGTGGCTGAACGCGAAAACACTATAACCAAAGCACTTTTGCAGGCTGAAGCAGCAAAGGAAGAAATGGCCCGCTTAACAAGCGAAAATGAAAACCTGCTGAAGCAGGCACGTGCCGAGCGCGATGCTATTTTGTCAGACGCAAACAAGGTAAAGAACCAGATCATCAATACTGCTAAAGAAGCGGCACAGAAAGAAGGCGCACGCCAGATAGAAATTGCCCGCATCGAGATCAACAACCAGAAGTCAATTGCTATGGCTGATATTAAAAATCAGGTAGCATCACTTTCACTGGAGATTGCTGAAAAAGTATTGCGCAAGCAATTTGAAGATCAGAAAAAACAAGACGAATTGGTTAAGGATCTTTTAAGGGACGTAAAGCTTAGTTAATTGATTCCGGAATTCAAATTTCGAACACGAAAATTTGAACCTCCGAAACAATTTAGAAACCAAGAACCGGGCGTTCAAAATTTCAGATAAATCCGAAATCGAACATCCGACATCCGAAATAAGAAAACTTCCGAAATCCGAAAGAAAATATGTCAGAATTAACAGTAGCAGCCAGGTACGCAAAATCAATCATTGATCTTGCCCGGGAACAAAATTTGGTTGAGCCGGTAAAGGGCGATATGGAACTTTTCCTGCGCACCCTGAAAGCAAATCCTGAATTAAGAGCGGTTTTGGCTAACCCAATCGTATCACATTCAAAAAAAGTAAAAATACTCGAAGAGATTTTTGCTTCGAAAGTGAACAAGGTAACGCTTGCGTTTTTTAAGCTGATGGTTAATAAAGGCCGCGGCGAGGTTTTATATACCACAGCGGGAGAATATGTGAACCTTTATGATATCAAAAACAATATCATTCACGCTTCAGTGGTATCGGCAACAGCATTGTCTGAAGCCAATAAACAAACCATGATAGCCGATATAATAGCGGCAACAGGTGGAACTGTAAAACTGGAAACAAAGGTTGACGCTAACCTGATAGGGGGATTTGTATTAACCGTTGGCGACAGGCAGATTGATACCAGTATAGCAAGCGATCTGCATAAATTAAAGAAAGAATTTGCCACAAGGGCAGTAAGTAATTAAAAACTAAAACTCTAAAATAAATTTAAAAATGGTAGAGGTAAGACCGGACGAAGTATCAGCAATTTTGCGTCAGCAATTGGCAGGCTTCAA
Source organism: Mucilaginibacter xinganensis (assembly GCF_002257585.1). Classification (NCBI taxonomy): domain Bacteria; kingdom Pseudomonadati; phylum Bacteroidota; class Sphingobacteriia; order Sphingobacteriales; family Sphingobacteriaceae; genus Mucilaginibacter; species Mucilaginibacter xinganensis. The sequence goes on from NZ_CP022743.1 coordinate 1,039,685, forward strand.
GTCAGAATCTGAGTTAGAAGAAGTGGGTACCGTACTCCAGGTGGGTGATGGTATTGCACGCGTTTATGGATTAACAAAAGTACAATCGGGTGAGCTGGTTGAGTTTGGTACTGGTTTACAGGGTATCGTACTTAATCTTGAAGAAGACAACGTGGGTGTGGTATTGTTAGGTAAATCTGACGATATCAAAGAAGGGGATACCGTTAAACGTACTAACAGGATCGCCTCTATCAATGTAGGCGAAGGCATGCTTGGCCGTGTTGTTGATACATTGGGTACACCTATTGATGGTAAAGGACCTATTTTAGGCGAAACCTATGAAATGCCTTTGGAGCGTAAAGCGCCTGGTGTTATTTATCGCCAGCCGGTTACTGAGCCTTTGCAAACAGGTATTAAAGCTATTGACGCAATGATCCCTATCGGCCGCGGACAACGTGAGCTGGTAATCGGTGACCGCCAGACAGGTAAAACTGCTGTTTGTATCGATACCATCATCAACCAAAAAGAATTTTACGATGCCGGCAAACCGGTAATATGTATTTATGTTGCCTGCGGCCAAAAGGCTTCAACGGTTGCAAACATTGTACGCACCCTGGAAGAAAAAGGCGCTATGCCTTATTCAATAGTTGTTGCAGCTAACGCATCAGACTCTGCTACCATGCAGTTCTTTGCTCCGTTTGCAGGTGCCGCTATTGGTGAATACTTCCGCGATACAGGTCGCCCGGCTTTGATCATTTATGATGATTTGTCGAAGCAAGCAGTTGCTTACCGTGAAGTATCGTTATTATTGCGTCGCCCACCGGGCCGTGAGGCTTATCCAGGTGACGTATTTTACCTGCACAGTCGTTTATTAGAGCGTGCCGCTAAGATCAACTCAAATGATTCAATTGCCCAGGCGATGAATGATTTGCCTGAATCTATCCGCGGTATCGTAAAAGGTGGTGGTTCATTAACCGCATTGCCTATCATCGAAACACAGGCTGGTGACGTATCAGCGTACATTCCAACCAACGTAATCTCAATTACTGATGGTCAGATCTTCCTTGAATCTAACTTATTCAACGCAGGTGTTCGCCCGGCTATTAACGTAGGTATCTCGGTATCACGTGTAGGTGGTAACGCGCAGATCAAATCAATGAAGAAGGTTGCCGGTACTTTGAAACTTGACCAGGCACAATACCGCGAACTTGAGGCTTTCTCAAAATTCGGTTCAGACCTTGATGCTTCAACTAAAACAGTACTTGATAAAGGTGCACGTAACGTTGAGATCCTTAAACAAGGCCAGTATTCTCCGGTTACTGTTGAAAAACAGGTTGCTGTAATTTACCTGGGTACTAAAAACCTGATGCGTAACGTACCGGTTAACAAGATCCGTGAGTTTGAGGCTGAATTTACAAGCCAATTGGAAGTGCGTCATCCTGAAACATTGGCTGCGTTAAAAGCAGGTAAGTTTGATGATACCATTACAGGAGTGCTTGAAACAGTTGCTAAGGAACTGAGCGGAAAATATTAATTTAGTGAATAGAGAGTGGAGAGCGGTGAATAGTTAGCAGTGAATAAATATAAAAATTTACCACTCACCATTCACAACTCACCACCCACTGATAACCACTCACAAAAAGAATGGCTAATTTAAAAGAAGTAAGAAACAGGATTAAGTCTGTAAGTTCAACACAGCAGATCACCAAAGCCATGAAAATGGTTTCGGCGGCTAAGTTGAAACGGGCTACCAACGCTATTGTACAGTTACGCCCTTATGCCAATAAGCTTAAAGAGCTGCTGGCAAACTTGTCTGCGAGTATAGAAGATGGTTCATCGCCATTTTTACAGCAGCGCGAGCCAAATAAGGTATTGATAGTTGTGGTTTCATCAAACCGTGGTTTGGCTGGTGCTTTTAACGCCAACGTTATAAAAACAGCTAATAACCTGATAGCCGAAAAATACAGTGAGCAGTTAAGAGCCGGCAATGTATCAATCGTATCTATCGGTAAAAAAAGCCAGGAGTTTTATCAAAGGCGCAAATACAACGTTATAGGTAACAATAACGATTTGTACCTTGATCTGAACTTTGAAAATACATCTGTAATTACCCAAAGTATTATGGACGGATTTTTAAAAGGTGAGTACGACCGGGTTGAGTTGGTTTACAACCAATTTAAAAATGCTGCCATGCAGATATTAACTGTTGAGCAGTTGCTGCCGGTTCCCAAGCCTGAGCCTAAAAAAGAAGAAGCCAAAAAGGATTTGAGCCAGGAACAGGTTGATTACATATTTGAACCTTCGCAGGAAGCTATTGTTGAAGAGCTGATTCCTAAAAATATCAAAATACAGGTATATAAAGCGGTGCTTGACTCAAACGCCTCTGAACACGGCGCACGTATGACCGCAATGGACAAAGCAACCGAAAATGCCGGTGATTTGTTGAAGGCACTTAAACTGGCCTATAACCAGGCTCGCCAGGCTGCCATCACTACCGAGTTAACGGAAATTGTGAGTGGCGCGGCAGCGTTATCAGCTGAATAATTTATAAAGACTTTATATTCAAGGGCTTCTCTGCAAAGAGAGGCCTTTTTTGTTTTCCCTTGTAATTGGCAGCGCAGCTTTGAATATTATTTGTTACGCCAACGTAAAATACAGTATTTGCTTTATCAGTTAACCCGAATTTGATATAAGTATTAAACATATTCATTATCAGTTACTTGCATTTATTTATTAGCTTATAAAATTAAAAGTGCTGATAATCAGCATGTTCCATTTTGTTCCGGGTGTTCCGTGTGCAAAAATGGAACGCGCCAACGGCTCGGATACACAAAATTAACCAGTATAGTGAAAACGTGTGAACATACCAGTGGCATACCTTTCTATTCGCTCTGTACATTGCTGTTGCCATGCTGCGCCCGCAATGACATAAATAGTTAAACAAAGTTCTCCATTCGCTTGTTATTCCTTCATGACAAAGCCAGTAAACGCAATAGACAAACCTTCATCAACTGATAAGCCTGTTGATAAAGGTGGAAAAAGCAAAGTGAGAAAAGAAGATAAAAAATACAACGCTGATGAACCCCATAGCGGAGAGATTGCAAAAAAACACGAAAGGGATGAACAGCCTGTTGAGTCTGTAAAAAAAGCCCCGACCAAAGGTATCTAACTGTTTACTCGGCAGACTTAACAATTCCCGCTGAATTGAACTGCAAATCATATAGTTTGCGGTAGTAGCCATTTTCTATGCGTAGTAGTTCCTGGTGCGTTCCGCTTTCTTTAATCTCACCATGGTCAAGCACAATAATCTTATCGGCATTTTGAATAGTCGACAAGCGGTGAGCAATTACAATGGCTGTGCGGCCCTGCATAAGCTTGCTGATGGCGTTTTGGATCAGGATCTCTGTCTCTGTGTCAACAGATGAGGTCGCTTCATCCAGCACGAGGATGGTAGGGTTATACACCAAAGCCCTGATGAACGAAATTAATTGCGATTGCCCTGCAGAAAGGGTAGCACCCCGTTCCATCACGTTATAATCATAACCACCCGGCAGGCGTTCAATAAATTCATGTGCGCCAACGTCTTTGGCTGCCGCGATAATCTGCTCGCGGGTTATCGCCGGGTTATTTAAACTGATATTATTGGAAATGGTATCTGTAAATAAAAATACGTCCTGTATTACCGTTGCAATGTGCGAACGCAGGTAGTCGACATCATATTCCCTTATATCTGTGCCATCAACCTTAACTTCTCCTTTGCCAATTTCATAAAAACGGTTCAGAATATTGATGGTTGATGATTTACCGGCGCCGGTTGCACCAACCAATGCCAACGTTTTGCCCGGTTGCAAATGAAAGCTGATGTCTTTTAAAACCCAGTTTTCATCATTGTAAGCAAACCAAACATTTTTAAATTCAATTTCACCTTTTAATACTGGAGGGCGCAGCGTTCCGGTGTTAACGGCTACTTCGTCGGTGTCCAACACTTTAAAGATCCTGTCGGCACCAACCATCCCCATTTGCAGGGTGTTAAATTTATCAGCAAGCTGCCTGATGGGCCTGAAAAGTATATTTAAATAAACTATAAATTCAAGGATTGTCCCTGGGCTTACCCCAGTCGGAGAGGCTGAAAGCGCTTTTAGTTCCTGGTCACTCAGGATTCTTTTACAACCATACCAAACCATAAGGCCCATACAGCACGCAAAAAGGATTTCAACTACCGGAAAAAATATGGAGTAGTACCAGTTTGAGCGGATGTTTGCATCCCTGTATTTTATATTAACGGCTTTAAATTTGCGCATCTCCTGGTCTTCCCGGGCGAATAGCTGGATCACGCTCATGCCTGAGATATGTTCCGCCAGAAACGTATTCAATTGCGCTACCTGAGTACGTACTTCCTGGAAAGATGATTTTATAGCTTCCTTAAAAACGTAAGTAGAGAGGAATAAAAAAGGCATCGGGATCAGCGTGATAAGTGCCAGCTTCCAGTCTTTAAAGATCATAAAGCCGATAACTGCAACCACCAGCAGGAGGTCGCCCATAATAGATATGAGCCCTTCAGAGAAGATATCAGCAATAGTTTCCAGGTCAGAAACGGTTCGGGTAATCAGCATCCCAATTGGGGTACGGTCGAAATATTTTAACCGCAGACTTGTGATGTGGTTGAAAATGTCGATCCGCAGATCGCGGATAACAGACTGGCCCAGCGAATTGGTTAAGTAAGTTTGATAATATTGGGCTGCGGTTTGGATAACAAGCTGCCCTATCATCAGCTCCACCATAAAAATTAAGCCGCTGTAATTGTCCTTTAATATATAATTATCCAGCGTCTTTTGGATCAGAATGGGTTGGATCAGCGCACTGGCTGCCAAAAAGATAGTTAAAAATGCAGCTATAACAAAAGTGACATTATATGGCTTAACATAATGCATTACCCGCCTTAGCAGTTTCCAATCAAGTGCCTTCCCGGTAACTTCAGCCATTTATTGAATTAGTGATTTATTGAATTAGTGATTGGGACAATGACAAATTTAAATTTATATATTGAAAATTACCTTTCTGCTTTATCCTTTTACCTTTCACCAACAAAAGGATATCGTACCTCAGTTAAATAAAGTCCCCCTGCCGGTACTGACATGCCTGCATTGCTGCGGTTTTTGCTCTCAATGATGGTACGTACTGCCTCTGGTTCAATTTCATTACGGCCAACCATTAGCAATGTGCCTACTACGGCGCGAACCATGTTGCGTAAAAAGCGGTCGGCTGAAATGTGGAAGGCTATTCCACCATCTTTAAGTATCCATTCGGCATTTGTTATTTTGCAGTTATTAGTTTTTACCTGCGTGTTTGATTTGCTGAAGCAACTAAAATCTTTGTATTCCATCATTATGGCGGCAGCTTCATTCATTAAATCCAGGTCAGGCTCATCCCGTAATTCCCACGAGTATCCATTTTTAAAGGGATCTTTATGAAAATGGATCAGGTATTCATAACTACGCAAGGTGGCATCAAATCTTGCATGAGCTTCCGGAGCAACCGGGAAGATACTTTTTATGGCGATATCTTTCGGGAGAATGGAATTTAAACTCCTAATTATTGTGTTTGTTTCTCTCAAGGTCCATGGTACGTGATTCATAGCCTCGAAATCAAAATGCGCAAAAAACACTTTAGCATGTACGCCGGCATCTGTGCGGCCACAGCCTAATGTCTCGGTTGGCTGCCGTAAAACTGTGGATAGTGCCTTGTTTAAAACTTCCTGAACGGCAACTGCGTTTGGCTGCGTTTGCCAGCCGTGATAGTTAGTGCCGTCGTATGAAAGTTCAATGAAATAGCGTTGTGTGGTCACGAAACAAAGTTATGAAAAGTTGTACGCGTTATAAACGTGATAAGCTGCTTTTAACAACTATAACTTCTGCAACCTGGATAATAACTTCAATCTACGAGATATATTCCTTGTAGATCTGTTCAAACAAGATCTTGTTCTCAACAGCAATATCAAAGGGCTGATCTAAAAACGAGTTGTTGTAGCCTATGGCTTTAGCCAGGTTTTTCAAAACCTTAAAGTATGAGATCTCCACCCCCTCTATTTGCTGCAGGTAAAAAAGGATGAATACATCGCGTTCCATAGGTGTTTTGCCTTCCTTTATGGTTGCTAAATAAGCCTCCAGCGTTAAAGCTTTTATACCAAGTGTGTTGGTTTTTGATGGTTTCTCCTTTATCGCTGTGTAAATCTCGTCCATTTGCCCTATCTGGCTTTTGGTGTCTTCAATCGCTTCTTCTATAGCTTGTTTTAAAACTTCTAAAGTAGCAATTCCCTTCACCTCTATAAAAAAGTCTGTAAGGTGCTGTTTGCCATAGTAGATGTAGTTTAAATGTTCAAGGAATATCTTTTTTAAAAGGGAATCTTCCATGTGAACATCTTTCGGCTGTAACGAAGAAGATGCTGGATCGGCCATAACACTTTTAATTGAGGGGTTAATCAGGGATTAAAATTACAATATTTAATTGAATACATAACACATATAACAATCACTAAAACAATATATCTTTGTTTATAAATTAATTATATGTTACAACGAATACAAAGCATTTACCTGTTGCTTGCCAGCCTTGCACTGTTCGCACTATTCCTTTTCCCATTGGTACATAACGTATATGTTGATGCCAAGCCCATTACCTTAATGGTTACCGGCGTTTACCAGGATATTAACGGGCAAAATACGCATACGGAGTTTTTTTTAGGACTCACCATTGCAACTGCTATAGTTGCTTTATTGCCATTGGTGCTCATATTTTTGTATAAAAATCGTAAACAGCAAATAACGCTATGCTATATTGCTTTGGTAGCAATTGTTGGTTACAGTTTCTGGCTGTCACAGGCGGCAAAGAAAGTTATGGGCAGCGTTCAGATAGATACGCATAACTGGGGCATTGGGCTTTTCCTGTCTTCCATAAGTATGTTGTTAATCTTGCTGGCAATCCGCGCTATAAAATCAGATGAAAAGCTGGTAAAATCGGCCGATAGGTTGAGGTAGGGGAGAGTAGCTTAGTGAGTTATATTGGGTTGGTTAAGTATGGTAAGGTGTTAAACTTCAACCTAACCAACCCAATTAACGTTGCATCGCTGCTTAATTAAACCTGCCGTATCCCTCAATCTTGCGGTATGGCTTGGCAAAAAAGTCGCCGACCACCTGGTTAAACATATCTTTATAATAAATAGGTGTTGAATGTCCTGAATTTGGCAGGATCCATAAATAAGAATTCGGGATCAGGTCTGCTATTAGCATGGTATGTTTTGTTACTATCACATCGTGGTCGCCGCCGATAACAAGCGTCGGGCAACTGATCTTTTTTACATCGGCAATTTTAATGTGCGGCGCGTAAGTTAAAAGATGAAGCAGCTTAAGCTGATCTTTCATTTCGGGCGTAACATTCTTTATTTTTTTAATGGTATCCTGTCCCTTAAGATTCATCTTTAACGCGTAGTTATAAACAAACGGATCAACCGCACTGGTGTCCGGCCAAAGGTTGGCGCCTGTTACCGCCAGTTTTTTTACTTTTTCGGGATGGCGCATAGCAAGCATTAACCCTTCAATGCCGCCGTCGCTCCAGCCAATTACATTGCATTGCTTTAAGTTTAATTTATCAAGCAAGGCGTTCAGGTCATCGGTCATCATTTCATAGCTTAAAGAATCGGTATGATCGACAGACTTTCCCTGCGACCGGCTATCAGCAATAATTACCTGGTAGTTTTTAGCAAAGTAGGGTATCTGGTACAAAAAGTTATTGATAGAGCCGCCGTTGCCATGAATGATAAGCAGGGGTTCGCCTTTGCCGTATGTTTCGTAATACATCTTAAACCCGCGGATTTCGGCATACTTGCCAACCGCAGTATTTTTACCATACTTAGTGGTATCAAATGGCGATTTACCCTCCTGGGCGAAGCTGCGCCAGGCAATTAATGTGAACAATAAAACGAGTGTGATTTTTACTTTCATGATACGGGGGCTTAATAGTGTCAATAAAAATAACATTTTTATGTTTAAAGCGGTGTTTTTGAGTGATAAAATACCATAATCATAAATTTGAAAAATGGTATTTGAATTATAAATAATAATGTATACCTTTGCGCCCGATTTGGCGATGAAGCCAAATACGTTATTTAAATTCATGAACCCATTTATTAATCTGGGAATCCGTCATGATATTGTTAATGCCATCTCTGAGTTAGGATTTGAAAATCCTACGCCAATCCAGGAACAGTCAATTCCGGTATTGTTAACAGGCAGCAACGATTTTGTCGGATTAGCCCAAACCGGGACCGGTAAAACTGCTGCCTTCGGACTGCCACTATTAGAACTGCTGGACTTCGAAGTAAATTATCCGCAAGCACTTGTATTGTGCCCAACACGTGAACTCTGTTTACAGATCACGAATGACATTAAAAATTACTCCAAAAAAATGAACAACGTTAACGTTGTTGCAGTTTATGGCGGAGCAAGCATTTCTGACCAATTGCGCCAGATAAAACGCGGTGTGCAAATTGTTGTTGCCACACCTGGCCGTATGCTTGACATTATTAACCGTAAAGCGATTGATTTTTCGCAGGTTAGATTTGTTGTATTGGACGAGGCTGATGAGATGCTAAACATGGGCTTCCAGGAAGACATTGACAGTATTTTATCTACTACTCCTGACGAGAAAAAAACATGGCTGTTTTCAGCCACCATGCCTACCGAAGTTCGCCGCATCGCGAAAAAGTACATGAACGAGCCCTTTGAGCTTACCATGGGCACAAAAAATACAGGTAATGCCAATATCGAGCATGAGTACTACATAGTACGTGCCCGTGATAAATATGCTGCTTTTAAACGTATTGTTGATTTTAACCCTGATATTTTTGGTATCGTATTTTGCCGTACCAAAATAGAAACCCAGGATATTGCAGAAGCGTTGCTAAAAGACGGTTACAATGCCGATTCTTTACACGGTGACCTTTCGCAACAACAACGCGATAAGGTAATGAAACGCTACCGCGACCGCAGCCTGCAATTATTAATTGCTACTGACGTGGCTGCACGTGGTATTGACGTTAATGACGTTACACACGTTATTAACTACAGCTTGCCTGATGAAGTTGAGAATTACACCCACCGTAGCGGACGTACAGCTCGTGCCGGTAAAACAGGGGTATCAATCTCTATCATTAATGCAAAAGAATTAGGTAAGATCCGCCAGATTGAGCGCGGTTTAGGAAAGAAATTTGTTAAAGCTGAAATACCGACCGGTTTTGATGTTTGCGAAAAACAATTGTTCAGCATTGTACACAAAATACATGATGTACAGGTTAACGAGCAGCAGATTGAGCAATACCTGCCACGGATAATGGAGGAGTTTAAAGACTTAACCAAAGAGGATTTTATTAAACGCTTTGCATCAATTGAGTTTAACCGTTTCCTTGATTATTATAAAAATGCACCTGATCTTAACGCGCCGCTTGAAGAAGGCCGTCGTTTTGAAAGAGATGGTGAGCGTGCACCACGTGGTGAAGGCGCTGGCAAATCTGAATATACACGTTTGTTTATAAATCTGGGCTCGGTTGATGAGTTTAACCGCGGCGACTTGTTGGGTTACATCTGCAACCAGTCGAAAATAAGTGGCCGTACTGTAGGTAAGATCGATGTTAAGGGTGTTTATTCGTTTTTTGAAGTACCGAATGCCGACGTTGAGAAGGTAATGGGTGGCTTTAAAGAGGCCGAATTTAAAGGTCGGCCGGTACGGATAGAAATATCCGGCGAAGGCAGCAGCGAGCGTCGTGAAGGCGGCGGCGGTGGTTACCAACGCAGAGAAGGCGGCTACAACCGCGAAAGAAGCGGCGGTGGCGAAAGACGCGAAGGCGGTTACAAAGGCGGCGAAAGAAATGCCTCTGCTGGCGGTTTCCGTGACTTCTCCGGCAAACGCCGTGAAGACCGTGGCGAACGCAAAAGAAGATTTTAAGTTTAGTTTTTCATAAGTGCCTGGTGGTTCGGGCACAAGTTTAGTTTAGTTAGTTTGTTTGCAAACCCTCATTCGTAAGATTGGGGGTTTTTGCATTTTGGAGTTAGTGGTTAGAGAATGGAGATTATAGGTTAGTTAAGAAGCTTAGGATTTTAAAGATTAGTATCTTAACTACCTACTTGTTAAACTCTATAGCAACGGAATCAGGCCCCATCAGTTTAAGGTAGTGATCATCCAACTTCTGGATTAAAAAGGCGGTATATGGTTTATTTCCTTCAAACGAGGTGAAAATGGTATCCCCCTTAATAAAGTAGTCCTCAGCTATAGCTTCGCCATCATCCATTGTGAATGACTTATCGGTTATTTTTAATTTAGTACTGCCATCTTTTGATTGCCACTTACCCTGAAGCTTATTGTTTGAAGCGTTTGAAGTGCAAGCAGCCCAAAACAATGCAAAGGCACACGAAAGGTGAATTAAGATTAAAGCGTACTTTTTCATAGCAGTAATATCAGCACCCTTAAAAAGGGTGCTGATGAATTGATTTTTACAATTATTTGGCTTCAGGTTTATCCATCAATTGCGATTTTTTAAGATATACCCTGTGGCCTTTTTTGTTGATGTAATAGTAATGCGAATGTTCGTTTATGTAAACAGTTTGGCCATTGGGGCCGCATTTGCCTTCATATTTTTTATCAACTACTGCCGCAGCACCGCTAGCAGCAATCTGCGATGTTTTATGGCCAACCTTTGTAGCTGTTTTGCCTATTTTGTGGCCAAGTGTCGAATCTTTGTGAGTTTGCGCATTACTTTGTGTAAATGCAAAAATGCCTGCAGCAATCATTGCTACTTTAACTGCGTTTTTCATAGATATTTAAGTTAATTTAAATAAACTAACTCAAATGTTCTGCCAAATGTTTCATTTCCTGTGCCGGAGCCCTTTTTTGGTATAAAATAGCATAAACAGCATCACAAATGGGCATACTCACTTTGTACTGTTTGTTAACCTGTTGTAGGCAATTTACTGCATAATACCCCTCGGCAATCATATTCATTTCCAGTTGCGCCGATGTTACCGTGTACCCTTTGCCTATCATATTGCCAAAAGTCCGGTTACGGCTAAACTGCGAATAAGCAGTAACCAGCAAATCACCCAGATAAGCCGATTCCATTATGTCTCGGTTGATCGGATGAACGGCATCTACAAATCGTTTCAGTTCACGAATGGCATTTGCAATAAGCACCGCCTGGAAATTGTCGCCATAGCCAATGCCATGGCAAATACCGCTTGCTATGGCAAATATATTTTTTAATACGGCGCCGTATTCGGTGCCGTAAATATCGTCAGATACGATAGTTTTAATATACCGGGTATTAAACATGCCGGCAAACTCAGCGGCAAGCTCATGGTCGCGCGATGCAATAGTTAGATAAGAAAGTTTCTCAAGCGCTACTTCTTCCGCATGGCACGGACCGCTGATCACTATAAAATGATCAAAAGGGACATCATAATGCTGGTTTAGAAATTCGCCAATGATCAGGTTTTCGTCCGGTACGATCCCTTTAATTGCCGAAACTATTTTTTTGTCGGCAAGGTCAGCAGGGCTAATGCCTTTTAATGCCTCTTTTAAAAAAGCAGCGGGTACGTTAAGCAACACAAATTCGGCTTCGCTGATGATGCGCTTCAGGTCAGTAGAGATATTTTGGGCTGGAACGCCAATTTCAACCGAACTGAGGTAATTGGGATTATGTTTAAATTTTTGCAGGTGCTGAACAGCGCTTTCGCTCCTCATCCACCAAAAAATTTCCTTGTCGGTATGGTTATCGGTAAGTATTTTAACATTAGCTGTAGCCCAGCTTCCTCCGCCCACAACTGCTATCGTTTTCTTTTTGTTATTCATGGTTCAGTTGGCAATTTTAGTAAGCAGTTAGCGGCGACCAGGGTATCATTTACAATATTCATACCGGCTCACTGATAATTGTCAACAAAAATGTCCTGCCAGGTTTAATTGACAGGACAAATTTAGTGAAATATTGTTAAGTAGTTTGCAGTTTCCGGTATGCAGTTTGCAGTAAGTAGTGCTTAAACAAACTTTTCAAAACTGCCAATCGGCTGCTAATTTCCCGTTGGTACAAACAACTTGCTCTTATCTACTTTTTCAACGTCCATATTGTCTTTTAAAAGTTTTGATATGGTGGCAAATGGAGCCGAAACAACTTCGTCGCCGTTTTTAAGGCCTGATAATATCTGGATGTTGGTATCATCCTGGATCCCGGTTGTTACCAGCACCTGTTTTACTTTGCCTGCCTTGTAAACAAATACGTATTCTTTTACAGGTTCGCTAATGGCTGGTTTTGACTTGTCATCATCTTTTTTAACGCCTGTGCTATCCTTTTTCTCCTGGCGGGTAGTAACTGATTGAATAGGTACTGATAATGAATTGGTATGATTGGTATTAATGTCAACAGTAGCGGTTAATCCCGGGCGAAAAGGTACCTGGTTAGTTGCGGTTTTAACCAGCAACGCTTTGTATGATTCCGGGCTGATTCTTACTTTAACAGTAAAGTTAGTCACCTGGTCGGCATTGGTGCCAACCACGTTGGCCGAACTGCCTATTTCAATTACCTTACCGCCAAATGTTTTACCATAAAACGCATCTACTTCAATTTTTGACGAATCGCCAAGTTTAATGCGGTTAATATCATTTTCGTTTACATCAACATTTACGTCAAGTTGGCTCAAGTCTGATATGGTCATGATCTCGGTGCCTGCAAATTGCTGGGTACCTAAAACACGTTCGCCAATCTGGATGGATAATTTTGAAACTACACCGTCAACAGGTGCGTAAATGGTTGTTTTAGCAAGGTTATCCTGCGCTTCTTTAACCGATGCCTGTGACTGGGCAAGGCCATAGGTTGAACCTATAACATTTTGTTTTGCAGCTTCTAATGAAGCTTTTGCGCCTTCGTAATTTGCTTTGGCAGCGTCAAACTCCGCAGCAGTTAATACTTTGTTGTTATACAAAGCCTGGTCGCGTTTGTAAATTGATGCCTGGTTTGCAAAAGTGGCTTCTGCTTGTTTAAGCATCTGGCTTGAATTACCTACACTTGCTTTTTGAGTATTATACGAGGCCACAGCGCGATCATAGCCCGATTTTAAAATGTCAGGGCGAATCTTACAAAGCAACTGCCCTTTTTTTACCACGTCGCCTTCTTTTATCGGTAACTCAACAACCTCACCCGAAACTTCGGGGCTTATTTTTACCTCAACGTGCGGTTTGATTTTTCCGCTGGCCGATACTGACTCATTTATGTCACGGTTTGTGGCTTTTTCGGTTGCAACCTGTGTTTTTTGAGGCTTACCAATAACGCCTGCAACCTTAAGCACAATAAGCAAAACGATTAGTGCGCCTAATGAGATCAGAATATATTTTGTAGTTTTTCCCATGATTGTTTTATGATTTCAGATTTCGGAATTTCGATTTCGGATTTATTATTTTTATTTGAGATTTCTTTATTTTTTCTTTTGGCTTTTCCTGATTTTCAGACTTTTTCTTACAGTGTTATCGGATTACCTATGTAATAATCAATTACTTTGCTTCTGAATATCATCTGGTATTGCGCCGCAATCATATCATTTTGCGATTTATTGAAATTCGTCACTGCTGTATTGTAGTCCAGCGTGTTTACAAAGCCTGCATCGTAGCGTTGCTTGGTTACGTTCAGCGCTTCCTTGTTTGAGTTGAATGTTTGCAATGCCGATTGATAACTCTTCTCTGCAGCCTCAAGGTCAAGCACTGCCTGGATTATTGTTTTACTTAAGTTGTTTTTTGCTATCTGCGTAGTAAGCTCTGCATTTTGATAGTTGAGCTTAGCCTTATGTACGGAAGTACGCGTGGTAAACTTGTTAAAAATGGGTATTTGAACACTTAAACCAACTGATTGGTTAAAGTTGTCTCCAAACTGATTTGTAAATGAATATGGGCCGTATATAGGCTGAATCCCGCTGGTAACAACAGATTGTCCGGTTGCGGCAACCGTTCCAACTTGCTGGGTAAAAGGGGTGGTACCTATTATTTTCTGTTTGTTTTGGTTTGAATAATTTGATCCCGCGCCACCAAATAACGAAACCGTAGGATAGTACGCCCCCCTGGCAACTTTTATGGCCTGTGCTGATGTTTGCTGTTGCAGTTCGGCAAGGCGGATATCGGGATTAATAGTGAATGCTGTTTTTATCACCTCTGTGGCATCATATATGGTACGGATATTGGTCAGTTTACTGATATCCGGCTTTTCAACCGCGATCTGTGTTGAAGGATCCATTTCCATGTATTGTTTCAGGATCAGGATAGCCAGGTCGACCTGGTTTTGCGCGTTTGTTAAATTCAGCTCGGCAGTTGAAACCTGTGCTTTTGCCTGCGCAAGATCGGCAATGGTAGCGTTTTGCTGATCGTAGTTTTTCTGGGCGCGGTCTAATGTGATTTTGGCCAGTTCAATTTGCTGTTTTGCCGCAACAACAAGGTCCTGATCGGTAAGTATGGTAAGGTAATCGGTAACTACATTTAAAAGCAGGTCGTTTTTTACTTTGGCCGTGCTGGTTTTATTAACATCCAGCTGCAATTTATTTTGCAGGATCTGGTTCCTTAACTGCCCGCCCTGGAAAAGCGTAACAGAAACTGATGCCTGGCCATTGATGTATAAAAAGGACTGGCTGCTATAGGTGTAAGTGGTTAAGTTAGGGCTGCGGCCAAAGTTATAAGAAGCCTGCGGGTTAGCAGTTACAGACGGCAGCATATTGTATTTCGACTGTTTGTAATCTTCATTAGCAAGGCTCTCATTTACCACAGCCTGTTTAATAGTCAAGTTGTTGGCTAAAGTAAGATCAACCGCCTGCTGCAGGCTTATCACCCGCTGCGCATTTACTGTAAAACTCAGTAAGGTTAGGCATGCTATGCTTAAAATACTTACCCTTTTTAGTTTGAATATACGTTGTGTCATAAGGTTATATTTCTTCGTAGATCATGGCTGATGCTTTAATTGTCGCCGCAATCCTGATCTTTTATTTTAATTATTGATACATTTAGCACCTAAATAAATTGTCTAACAGCTAACGGCGTGAAAGTTATCACTAACTGTGAGCCATCAACCATTAACAATTAAAATGTACCTGGTAAAAACCCCCTGGCTGCTTAAAAAGCTATATCCCAATTTAATATGGGACACAGATAAAACCTCCCGGGCCATTTATCTGACTTTTGACGATGGACCTATACCGATTGTTACACCATTTGTTTTAAATATTTTAAAACAGTATAATGCCCTGGCCACGTTTTTTTGCATAGGCGAAAATATTTGCAAACATCCCGATATCTTTGAACAGCTAAAAAGTGAAGGCCACGCCATAGGTAATCATACTTATAATCATCTAAAAGGTTGGGATACAGTTGATAAAGTATATCTCGATAATTTTTTAGAGGCCGATAAATTAATGGATTCCAAATTGTTTCGTCCACCTTACGGAAGGGCAAAAAGATCGCAGGTAAAACTGCTTAAACAAGCTAAACCCGGCCTGGAGTTTATTATGTGGAATGTGTTGTCTGCCGACTATGATGTAAATATAACTCCCGAAAAATGTTTGGATAATGTTTTGAAGCATACCCAAAGCGGCGACATCGTTCTATTTCACGATAGTTTAAAGGCCAGAGATCGGATGGAGTATGCGTTGCCAAGGGCGCTTGAAGTTTGGAGCAGGGAAGGGTATAGCTTTAAACCCATTGCTCTTTAAGTAATCAGTAAAATTTAACGTTCTTTGGTATAATAATGTTCATCGTGCCCACGGTACCAAGTAGTGCGGCGTCTGTTTTGAAAAATAATTATGAAATATTATTTTTCTTGATAAGCTATTTCTTGTCGGCAGCTTGTAATCTATGCGCCGCCTTAACCAAATCTTCACACTAAAAGTGTTTATTTGCGTTATAATATGTTTTAATACACAGGTTAATATATTAAATGAAGCGTTCTAATAAATTAAAGATCCTGGTTCCGCTGGTCATCATACTTTTTTTAAGTGCGTATGGCCGGCACAGGCAACTTAGCCGCGAAATTGATATTGCCGGTAAGCTGGAGGCGAGGGAGATGAATGAGATCTCGGGTATTGCCGCATCCGGTTTAAACCCCAACGTTTACTACGTTCACAATGATAGCGGCGATACCAGCCGTTTTTTTGCTATATTACCCACCGGGACATTAAAATCAACCATATATTTTAAAGGCGAGCCAAAAGAACAAAAAGGCGTTAAAGATTGCGAAGATATTGCTGTAGGGCCCGGACCGGCAAAAAATAAAAGTTACATTTATTTGGGTGATATAGGTGATAACAATGCAAGCCGGTCCTTTTTAACTGTTTACCGGATTGAGGAAAAAGCAGCATGGCTGGATACCGAAAATACAACCACTAACACCGTTCCGTTACATTTAAGATATCCCGATGGTCCGAGAGATGCGGAAACATTGATGGTTGATCCGATAGAAAAACTGCTGTACATTGTTTCAAAACGACAGGATTCCGTTTCGGTATATACAACGCCGCTAAATTATAAACCTAATGATACGGTTATCTTAACCAAACGCTGTAAATTATATTTTAAAGGGTTGAAGGTGTTTAAATGGATAACTGCGGGGGATATATCAAAGGATGGCGCGCAGGTTGTACTAAAAAGCTACGAAAAGGTTTATTACTGGAAACGCAAAGGTAGTGAGCCCATTTGGAAAACCTTACAAACCAAGCCGGAAGAGCCTTTTTATGTACCCGAAAAACAGGGCGAAGCAATAGGCTTCACTCCGGACGGCAAGGGCTATTTTACAACAAGCGAGGGTGTTTATTCGCCCATATATTTTTATAAAACACCGTAGCAGCAGGATCACCTGAAAATTTTATTCTATGGTATTAGAATAGCTGTTTACATAATCTCGCGGAGATACACCGGTAATGGTCTTAAACACGTAGTTAAAATTGGTAATGCTGTTAAAGCCGCAGCTATACGCAATAGTGGCAATGCTTTTTGCGGAGCCGTTAACCAGCATTTTACAAGCCTCGTTTACCCTCACCTTATTTACAAAGTTAACCAGGGTATGCCGGGTGTGTTTTTTAAAGTAGCGGCAAAAAGCTGTAGGAGTTAAATGCGCCTGCATAGCAACATCTTCAAGGGTTAGCGGGCTGCTGTAATTTTGCATAATATAATTATATACAGAAGCTATCCGCATGCCTTCAGGGTCAGTCATTGAGAATGAGTAGCTGCCCGACGACAACGGCTGGAGATTATTGGTTGCACTCAAAACATTCAGCAGTTCAATAAAACTGTAAAGCTGCTCAACGCCACTGGCTTTTTGAATTGCCGCTATCCTTGCAGCCATAGCCGTGTACATGCTATCGGGCACTTTAAACCCGCTTTGATTTTGTGTTATAAATGTTTTAACGGTTTTCATTTCGGGCAGGCTAAACAATGCCGACAATTTCCCCGATGGATTAAAGAAAATAGTAACGGTGTGCACCTCCCTTTCGCTGTCTCCCTGAAAATACGCCGGGTCGCTTTTGAATAAATGAGGAAGGTTGGCGCCAATCACATAAATTTCTCCTTCCCGAAAAACATGCATGCTGTTCCCTGCTAAAAGCGTGCCTTCGCCTTTCCTGATCCACGTGATCTGGATCTCTGCATGGCGATGGAGGTAAGTATAAAAATGCGGCAATATTTCATCCTGCACAATGATGGAATGATCATGCGGGACGGGAATAGTAAAGGGCAGCACTTTCATAGGTGTAAATTTAGTTAATTAACTTGAATGCGTTCAAAAGGCAGTAAGTTCCGGAATCGGAGAATCATAATTTTTACTTTTCCTTTAATAATTATGGAACATTTATTGTTTATGTTTTATAAATTACCAGCTATGTCCTCTGCTAGTTATACAATAGAGATCCTTAAAGCCGATATCACCAAAATAATAGCAGATGCTATTGTAAATGCAGCTAACACCTCACTTTTGGGCGGCGGTGGCGTTGACGGCGCCATTCACCGGGCCGGTGGGCCTGAAATTCTCGAACAATGCCGTAAAATAGTTGCCAGGCAGGGTGGCTGTAAAACAGGCGAAGCTGTGATAACTACTGCCGGCCGGTTGCCGGCTAAATACGTTATTCATACCGTTGGTCCCGTATGGAACGAGGGCAAATATCATGAAGCCGAAAAGCTGGCACGCTGCTACACAAACGCCCTTCAATTAGCCATTGACAACAATTGCAAAACCATTGCTTTCCCAAACATTAGTACCGGGGTTTACCGGTTCCCGAAAGATATCGCAGCGAAAATTGCTGTTGAAACAGTTAGTGACTTCCTTTCAAAAACAAACGAGATTGAAAAGGTAACATTTGTATGTTTTGACGATGAAAATAGTGGGCTTTACGAAGCACTTTTAAATCTGGACTTGAAGTGATAGAAGATCTCGATATGAATTGTTGTTAACTAACGAATTCCGAGATCTTCTAATGCTTTAAGTCTTATACTACTGATAACGGTTAGCGTCAAATAATCCCGCTTCTATAACAGGCTTTTTATCGTTAAAAGCATCTGCAATTAACTTGCCTGTGGCCGGGGCAAGGCCCAGGCCAATCATAGCATGCCCGGTTGCAATGGCCATGTTCTTATATTTGCTGGTCATCCCGATATACGGCAACCCGTCCGGCGAACATGGCCTGAAACCAAACCAAACATCTTTTTGATCAGGTACCGCAAGTTTAAAATCAGGGAAATATTTCGGAACCGACTCCACAATCCCCTTAACGCGGTTCATGTTCACCTGCTTGTTTATTTTGCCTATCTCCATGGTGCCACCAAAACGAATCCCATCGTTCATAGGGGTTATGGCAACTCTCGCCTCGCAAAGAATCGACGGAATTGTCATGGGCTTAACCGGGTTATTCACCATAAACGAATAGCCTTTTCCGGGCATCAAAGGCACGTTTAAACCGGCCATTTTAGCTATCGCCGGCGACCATGAGCCCCCTGCTATTAAATATTTATCGCCGGTAAAAGTTTTGTCTTTGGTACTTACTGATGTTATTTTGCCACCATCATGATTAATGCCTAAAACTTCAGTGTTTCGGTGGATGCGGACGCCTTCTGCTTCAAGATATTTGATCAGCCCCTTCATCAGCTTATTGGGCGACATGTGCGAATCACAATGATAATGTACCGAGCCTAATATGTCCAGCTCAACATCCGGCTGTAGTTTGCGGGTTTCAGCCGGGGTAAGGTACCGGGCGTCCAGGCCAAGGTTAGTTGCCTTTTCAATTAAATGAAGTTCCTCTTCCTCTACCTTTGCCGATTTAAACAGCATCAGGATACCTCTGTCTTCCAGCCCAAAATCAATACCCGATTCTTTTTCAAATTCGTGGTACAAGTTCCTGCTTAGCAAAGAAATATCCCTCAAACCACCTGCGGAACGCTCCACATGTTTTTTGGTTGCACTTTTCATAAACTTTAAGCCCCAGCCTATCAGCTCCTTACTTAAGGATGGCTTTACATAGAACGGGCTTTTACTGTCAAACATCCAGCGGATTCCCTGCTCAATCATCCCGGGCGAGGCCAGCGGAACAAAATGGCTTGGCGTAACCATCCCGGCATTGCCATACGAGCAATTATCCGACAGGTCGCCCTGCTCTAAAACGTCAACTTCCCATCCCGATTTGTGCAGGTAATAAGCCGAAAATAAACCTATCACGCCACCGCCAATTATAATTGCTTTGCTCATATTTAATCTTAATTCAATCAGCCTTAAATCACCTGGAAACCAAATGCATAAGGGTCCTCGTCATCTATTTTAATTGTGTTGTAGCCATATACCCTTGCCCAGCCTTCAATGCCCGGTATAATGGCGGGTTTATCGCCTATCATTACTTCGTCCTCAACAGTGCCGATGAACTGGCTGCCGATAATACTTTCGTGAATAAACTTATCGCCTTTTTTTAATTTGCCTTTTGCGTGCCACTGGGCCATACGCGCAGATGTGCCTGTTCCGCAGGGTGAGCGGTCTATCGCCTTGTCCCCGTAGAAAACGGCATTGCGGGCGGTTGCTTCCGGCGATATGGTTTTACCTGTCCAGAGGATATGTGAGCAGCCGTTTATAGTTGGGTTTTGCGGATGTACAAAAGTGTATTTTTCGTTTATCCGCTGCCGTAAAACCCTGCTCCATGAGATGAGTTGATCAGCGGTATAGTCTTCAAGGCCTTTAAAATTGGGCTGAGGATCAACAATGGCATAGTAATTACCACCGTAACTCACATCAACCGTAAGTATACCCAAATCTGGGCATTCCACTTCCAGGTTTTCAGCGGCCAGGTATGAGGCCACATTGGTCAATTTTACTGATTTAACCTTGCTTCCTTCCTGTTTGTATTCAATCAGCACCAAACCGGCCGGTGCTTCCATGCGTACCAAACCGGGGATTTTGGGTATGATCAATCCTTCCTCAATGGCAATGGTAATGGTGCCTATAGTGCCATGCCCGCACATGGGCAGGCAACCGCTGGTTTCAATAAACAGCACGGCTACATCGTTTGCAGGATCATGAGGCGGGTAAAGAATACTGCCCGACATCATATCATGCCCCCTTGGCTCATACATCAAACCTTTACGAATCCAATCATACTCTTTTAAAAAGTGCTGGCGCTTTTCGCTCATGTTGTCACCCTGCAGGTTTGGCCCGCCACCGGCCACCAGTCTTACCGGGTTGCCGCAGGTATGTGCATCTATACAGAAAAATGTTTTAGTCATTTGTTTATTAGTCATTTTGTCATTGAGTCGCCAGGGTCGCCTTACTAAATTTTACAAGGAAGTAATGACCCAATGACTTAATGATTTATTTAGTCCATTCATTATTAAACAACCGCCAGATCTTTAGCGGGTTATTTGATTTTAATTCATCAGGCAGCAAATCCTCACTCCAGTTTTGCCAGCACACGGGGCGCACAAAACGTTTGATGGATGATGTGCCTACTGAGGTAAACCGGCTGTCAGATGTTGCCGGGAAGGGCCCCCCGTGATGGATAGCATTACCTACTTCAACACCCGTTGGCGGGCCGTTAAGTATCACTCTGCCTGCAAGGTTTGCCAGCTTATCGGTTATGCCGGTGTAGTTCGGCAATTCTTCTGTTTCGGCCATTATGGATGCTGTTAACTGGCCGTGTAATGAATCTACTACCTGTTCAAGCTGCGCCATATCATCAGCAACAACCAGCATAGAATAGGGCCCAAAAATTTCTTCCTTAAATTTTTCGTCTGCCAAAAACGCAGCAGCAGTTATTTCAGTAACCACAGCTGCTCCCTGGTTTGCTTTTTCCTGGTCCAGCTTGTCTGACTTGGCTATAACAGAAACGGCATCATCCAGCAATACTCCGGCGGATAGTTTACTAAAGTTTGCGCAAATCCCCGGCGTAAGCATCGTAGCTGAACTAACTTCAGCAATAGCTACAGCAAGTGCTTCTTTAAACGTATTTAATGCTGCTGATTTTACGGCGATCAGCAAACCAGGTTGTGTGCAAAACTGGCCAGCATTGGCAGTTATAGCGGCTGATAATTTTGCAAGTTCTGCTGCCCGGATCTCTAATGCTTTTGGTAACAAGATGATCGGGTTAACGCTGCCCATTTCGGCAAATACCGGGATCGGTTCGTCACGTTCACGTGCCATTTTAACCAATGCCATACCACCTTTAAGCGAGCCGGTAAAAGTTACTATCTTAGTTTTAGGATGTTTCACCAGAACTTCGCCAATAGCATAGCCATCATCAAACAGAATTGAGAAAACACCTTCTGGCATCTCTGTTTTTTCAGCTGCTTTTTTAATAGCCTCTGCAACTAATGCACTGGTGCCCGGGTGCGCCGGGTGTGCCTTAACAATTACCGGGCAACCTGCTGCTAAAGCGGCGGCGGTATCGCCACCTGCAACAGAAAATGCCATAGGGAAATTGCTTGCTCCAAATACCACACAGGGGCCAAGCGGTACCATCATTTTTCGAATGTCAATTCTTGGTAGCGGTTGACGGTCAGGAATAGCGGTATCTATAATTGCTTCAACCCACGAGCCTTCTTCCAACAGGTCGGCAAACATTTTAAGCTGGTTGGTAGTGCGCGCGCGCTCACCAATAAGGCGGGCTTCGGGCAAACCGCTTTCGGCCATAGCGCGTTCTATCAGCGGTGCGCCAATGGCTACTATCTCGTCAGCTATACTGCGCAAAAACGCAGCTTTCTTTGCCCCGCCAATGTTGCGGTATAATGAGAAAGCTTTGTCGGCTAGTTTCATAGCGGCATCAGCTTCAGACATACTCGCAGCATAAAACTCACCGGGCAGGCCTGTCCCTGAAGCGGGATCGACAGCTTTAAATTTTTTGCCTTGTTCGGGTTGGTAATTGTACCCTATTAAATTTCTTGTTTCCATAGTATATTTATTAAACGGGCAAAGACTTGCGAAGCTTTCAGCGCTTCGCAAGTCTATCGCCTGCAATGATAATATCGGGAAAAGTTTTGCAACTTATCCGGTCAGCACCTGCTTATGCTTCAACACCCCAGCTGCCGGCAGGCAATTCAGGGCGATTGGCAATGGCATTATCAATTATTGCTAATATCCTTGTGCGTTCTTCGCCGACAAGTGGCAGGCGTGGTGCCCTTACATTTTCAGTACCCAGGCCGGTTTGTGTTTCGGCAAGTTTAATGTACTGTACCAATTTAGGGTGAATATCCAATTCAAGCACAGGTAAGAACCACCGGTATATTTTTAAAGCCTCTTCGTGACGGCCTTGCTTTGCCAGGTTAAAGATAGCAACAGTTTCTCTCGGGAAAGCGTCAACCAAACCGGCAACCCAACCGTGAGCTCCCATAAAGATACTTTCCAGGGCCAGGGTATCAACACCGGTCATTAGTTTAAACCTGTCGCCAAACTTGTTGATCATCCGCGTAACATTACTTACATCACGGGTCGATTCTTTAACCGCCTGGATGTTTTCATATTTTGAAAGCTCTTCAAACATATCCAAAGTAACCTCAATCTTATAATCATAAGGATTGTTATAGATCATAATTGGCAGCGGCGTGCTTTTGGCAACAGCTGCAAAGTACTCCAGCGTTTCATGCTTGTCAGCAAGATACCTTAACGGCGGCAGCATCATTAAACCATCGGCGCCATATTTTAAGGCATTTTCGGCACATAAAAGTGCTGCTTTGGTAGTTTGCTCTGCAATGTTTAATATTACATAAGCGCGTTTGTTTACTGTTTTTACAGTTTGCTTAAGCAACTCTATCTTTTCTGTGTCGCTCAACACGCTGGCTTCGCCCAGTGAACCACCTATGATGATCCCTTTAGCACCTGCCTCTAACTGTGCCTCGATATTTTTATCAAATGCCGCAAAATCCATTTCATCGTTATCATTGAATTTTGTGGTTACCGCCGGGAATACCCCTTTCCAAATTACGCTCATATTATTGTTTTTTTGTTTAATCTTTTTACTTGCTCAGCTTTACCAGCATCACCCCGTGTGGCGCTACTTTAGCTGTATAAGTATTGCCGCTGGTTATTAAATATTTTTGTTGCCATACGTCGCGAATTTTGTTCAGTCCTTTCAGCCCGTTTTCGTCGCGGTTAAGTGTAATGGTTTGATACTTATCTGATGTATTGAAAATGCCTACAGCTTTACTACCATTTTCCAAGTCCTTTATCCAAACCTGGTAATCATCATTTTTAATGGCCTGGCTGGCCGCTTTGCCCAAAGCATCCTGGTCAATGGCCAGCACTTCATCGTTGGTAAGCAGCCCGAGCGTAAACCTGTCCATTTTGCCCATATCACAACCAATTAGTAAAGGCGATGCAAGCAGGCTCCACAAACTAATGTGGGTGTATTGCTCATCCGGCGTTAAATGGGTATTATGCTGGTTATCGCCCCAGCCTACTTTTCCCACTACCAGCATGTCAGGATCATTAAAATGACCGGGCTGTGCATAAGGGCCGTCTGCAGTTTGGTTAAATCCAATATCGCTCATGCTTTTCCAGGTATCAGTAATATCACCTGTAGAACGCCAGCTATTGCCGCCCACTTCTGCACCCCATTTCCAAACATCGCCCATACCATACTGGCAAAAACTGAACATAATATCACGCGGGATTTTATCTAATGCCGCACGCATTACCTGGTATGGTTTCTTCATATCGTCAAGGTTTGGAATTTGCGCCGTTACCTCGCTGTAGGAACACCAGTCGTATTTTAAATAATCTATACCCCAGTCGCCATAAGTCCTGGCATCCTGTTCTTCATGCTGCCAGCTGCCTAAATAACCGCCGCAGGTACGCGGGCCGGGAGAAGAGTAGATGCCCACTTTTAAGCCAAGGCTATGCACAAAATCAGCTGTGGCTTTCATATCCGGAAACTTTTGGTTGGTAACTATCTCGCCGCTTGCTGCGCGTTTTTCTGCTTCCCATCCATCATCAATATTTACAAAGTTCCAGCCGTGGGCACTTAGTTTTTCAATCATGGTTTTGGCGGCAATACGTACTTTTTCATCGTTAACGCTTAGTCCGAAAGCGTTCCAGCTGTTCCATCCAAGCGCCGGGGTAAGGCCTATTACATCGCCTATTTTTATAGTAAACTTCCTGGTATTGGCACCCAGGTTATTTTTTACGGTAAGGGTTACAGGGTAATCTCCTTTTTTGTTCACAACGCCGGTTATAATACCGGTAGCTGCATCCAGTTTTAATCCCTCCGGTAAACCTTCAGCTGCATAGGTAAAGGGCTTTTTGCCGCTGGCCGGCACCAGGTATAAAAATGGACTGCCCGGCTTTGCCCCGTAAACATCGGGCCCGTTTATCTTAGGCTTCGGGCTTGGATACGGCGTAAGCACGTAAGGTGTTCCATCTGTTTTGGTGATTGATTTACCTGATTTTTCTTCGGTAAACGTGTAGCTTACCCGGTACGATCTTTTTTCAAGACGGGCTATACTAAAGGTATAAGTAAACGGTTTTCCAGCTGTAAACGTGGCCTCGTTTGTTTTGTCGTAGATAATACTGTTGGTTTCCGGATCGGTTACTTTGAAAGCTAATTTCCCTTTATAAAGGTATTTACTTGTAGTAACCAGTTTAATGTACTTG
This sequence comes from Mucilaginibacter xinganensis, assembly GCF_002257585.1. Classification (NCBI taxonomy): domain Bacteria; kingdom Pseudomonadati; phylum Bacteroidota; class Sphingobacteriia; order Sphingobacteriales; family Sphingobacteriaceae; genus Mucilaginibacter; species Mucilaginibacter xinganensis. The sequence goes on from NZ_CP022743.1 coordinate 1,064,838, forward strand.
TTTAAGCTATTGTTGTCGCCATAGGTAAAATCGGCATCGGTGTTAATGCTTACCGGATCCATCAGGTCCGCCATGCCTATAGCGAATTTATCTCCATATATTCCCCCGTCACCACCGGTATCAAATACGCGAATGGCTAATACATTTTCCTTATCCCATAAAATAGCAGGGTTATTTGCTGCAAAGGCATAACTTCGCTGGCCATAGTTGCCGGTTTTTATGTCGCCGCTTTTGCCTCCATATTTTGCCACCAGCTTACCGTTAAGGTAAACCTCGTCATTGTCATCAACATCATTAAGAATAATGCGGATGCTGTCTTTTAAATATGATTTTTCTTTTAATGATGATGGAATAACTAAGTGCAGCCTGTACCAGCCAAAGCCATCAATACCTTTGTAGCCCTGTTGCTCCCAGCTATGCGCCAAGTTGATGGGTTTCCAGTTTTGATCGTTATAGTTTGGCGATGCCCATTGGGCCGAATCGCCGATAGCAAACTTCCACCCATTTTTGATAGAAATTTCCTGTGCTGTAAGCCTGATTGTAAGCATTGCAGCCATACATGTCAGTAAAAATACTTTTCTCATCATTTTAATATTGATTTGATAATTGGTTTAACCGTAGCAACGGTGGTTTTGGGTTTAATACTGTCAAAACTACGGTTTAGAAAATTATTTTGTTATCAATTCAACATATTTTACCTGCTCAGGGAACCATACTGTCATTTCGCCTTTACCACGGTTAGCCCATGAGTAATAAGGTATTGCAGTCATTGTTTTATTTTCAGTGCTGACGGTCTGCGCGCCTTCATCAACATTAACACTTTTAACGTTTGCTTTTAAAACTGTTACTCCGTTTAACAATGCCGGTTCATAAGCAGTTGTAAAAACAGTGTTTTTGGGAACAATTATGTTACTTGCTTTGCCGTCGTTGTCCTTCCATTCGGCGCAATACATAACAGGTCCCCGTTGCAGGGCAACCTTGCCAATGTCATCTGCCAGGCTGGTATTGGCAACAACGCGCTGCACATCCATTGGCAGGGTTAGTTCAACCTTATCATTCTTTTTCCATTTTTTGCTGATTACTGCATAACCATTTTTTATTTGGTAATCAATGGCCTTGCCATTTACCTTGATCTCAATTTTTTGTGCCGACGACTGCTCATATGAATAAAGCGTTGACGGAATTGCCTGGTTTTGTGCCCAACCCGGGATGCGGATCCTCAGGTTCAGGTCCATTGCTGATGACGGGTTAATGATAAACGCAAGGCCGCCATCCCAGGGATAATTGTTTTGCTGGGTAATCTTTAAATCTTTATTGTTCACCTTCAAATTGCCGGTGCCGCTTATAAAAAGGTTGACATATACATCGCTGCCGTTTTGTGCATAAACATAGCCGGGGATAGAGGGGATGAGCCTTGCCACGTTGGTGGGGCAGCAGGAACAAATAAACCAGCCTGAACGGCCGCGCTCCAAATCAGGATGGTTAAAGCTGTCGCTTACCTGCATGGCATTGGTATAAAAAAAGGATTTTCCGTCAAGACCCACGCCGGAGATCAGTCCGTTATACAGTGTTTTTTCCATTACATCAATGTACTTGGAATCGCCGTGCAACAGGAACATCCGCTGGTTCCAGAAAACGCTGCCGATAGCCGCGCAGGTTTCATTATAAGCGGAGGTGTTTGGCAGCTCGTAGTTTTCACCAAACCGTTCGCCATCGCCAACAGCGCCAATGCTGCCCTGTACGTACATTTTTTTGGTTACCATATTGTTCCAGATCCTGTCAATCGCTTTTAGGTAAGCAGTATCGCCGGTTAGGGCGGCAACATCTGTCATGCCTGAATACAGGTACATAGCGCGTACAGCGTGGCCTTCAGCTTCATCCTGTGCAATTACCGGCTCGTTATCCTGGAAATAGGTTCCGTTTTCGTAAACATTTTTACTCTTGTCGTTATATTTTTTAATCCCACGCTGATCAATAAAGAATTTGGCGAGGTTCAGATAATCGGCTTTGCCTGTTATGCGATAAAGCCTCACCAGGCCCATCTCCACAATTTCATGACCTGGTGCAACGTGTTTTTTAGAAGGTCCGAAAGTACGCACCAATAGATCGGCATTTTTTAGCGCTATATTTAGAAAGTTGCGTTTGCCTGTAGCCATAAAGTGGGCTGCTGCAGCCTCATACATGTGGCCGCAATTGTACAGCTCATGGCTCATCTTCGATTCGTTGATCCAGCGTTCAGGCCCTGCCCATGATTGCGGGTGAACCGGGTCAATACTGCGGGCGGTATATAAATAACCATCCGGTTCCTGCGCTTTGCCTACAATAGTTATCAATGAATCAATATAGGCAGATAATTTAGCATCAGGGTGAACAGCCAATGAATAGGAAGCTCCTTCAATAGTTTTGTAAATATCGGTGTCGTCAAAAGGATAGGTGGTGCAGAACTTACCTTTATGTTCTGCAGCCATAACAAAGTTTTTGATCCTGCCAGTACTGTCACAACGGGCAAATGAAGCCGGGATTGTAACCGTGCGATTTGTTTCTATGCGCGATGTCCAGAAATGGTCAGTAAGCTTAACGCTGGTAAAGGGCACCGGCTGAATTGGGTAATCCTGCTTTTGGGCATTTACTGAAAGCCAGCTACAAGTTATAACCAGTAAACAGATCTTTTTCATCATATCCTTTTGTACGTTAGTTGATTAAGTTGAGCGGTGACTGGCGCGAGGGCTAACTCTTAACCAGGTATCGTGGGCCACCACAACTTCTACATTCAAAGGTACATACTGTAAAAGTTTAAAATCAAAGGATTTTTAGCAGGTTCTTCCCGTATTTTATCTTATTATTCCGTTTTGTGTAATTTATAAGGTTAGGATAATGGAAGAAATGGGCAGCGAATGTTAATTAATGCTTAAATATAATGTTAAAACCTGCTATAAACTTAACACAGTGTTTATGATTTGATTTAATCCCGGCTCTACCTTTAGCTATTGAAAACCAACCCTATCCGGGTACGTTTTAAACGATCAGAAAAAGGAAAATATAAAAGCGATTAATCAAAAATCAAAATCTATGAAAACTCCAAAGATCATTTTTACTGCATTGTTAATGTGCTGCTTTTTTACAGGCTTTGCCACCATTGAAAGCTTAAACGGCAGCTGGACCGGCCTTCTAAAAACCGACCAGGGAGACGAATACCCCTTGTTGTACAATTTTAAAATAGACGGCGACCAGTTGACAGGTACTGCCAAAACTCCAAAAGGTGACATGCCGATAAATGACGGCAGCATAAAGGGAGACACCTTTACTTTTAATGTAATTGTAAATAACATGGAAATTGATCACACCGGCAAATTTTACGGAGATTCGGTTGGTGTGGATATTAGCCTGGGCGATGCACGGTCGCACGCTACATTAATAAGAAAATAACACCGGGGCTTTAATAAAAATGTTTTTTAGGGAGCAAATAGCGTTTCTTGGCAACTAACATTGTTCGCTCAAAATATTTTTCTCTTATCCTTAAATTATTTATTTTTAAGCAGATAACGGCCGCTGACTTTTACGGTGGTAATTTATATCTTTACTGTAACACTTGTATTACTAAAGCGTCTTACAAAAAACTAAAAACTAAAAACTAAAAACTAAAAACTAAAAACTAAATTGTCATGAAGAAATTTTTTACAACCACAGCATTGTTATGCTGCTTTATGGTTTGCTTTGCTGTAATGGCAGACATTGCCGGCAAATGGTCGGGCACGATTGTTACTCCTGATGGGCAGGATATCCCGGTATCTTACAACTTTAAGGTGGATGGCGAAAAACTAACCGGAACAGCAGACTCACCTCAGGGATCTGTTTCTATTGATGACGGAAAAATTACCGGCGACCAGTTTTCATTCAAAGTTTCGGTGTCAGGCAACGACTACCCACACACGGGTAAAGTTTATGCTGATTCATTAGCGATGGATCTTGATTTTGGTGGACAAAAAGTTCATTTTATTGTTAAGAAAGATAAATAGTAATCGATTTAAAACCCGAACCAGCATGAAAAAAGTCTTTATAACCACAGCGTTGCTTTGCTGCTTTGCAGTTTGCTTTGCCTTTGTGGCAGATTTAACCGGGAAATGGACCGGCAGTCTTTTAGCTCCTGATGGCAATGAATATCCGCTGAGCTACAATTTCAAGGTAGATGGTGATAAATTAACTGGTACAGGCGATTCGCCGGCTGGTTCAGTAGCTATTGCCGATGGTAAAATAAGCGGCAACGATTTTTCTTTCAGCATTCCTGTTAATGGAGTGGATATCAAAAATACCTGCAAGTTTTATCCGGAAGCTGATTCAGTAGGGATGGATATTGATTATAATGGGATGAAGATGCACGCTACACTTAAACGTGCCAAATAACCGGACTATAAGTTTGTTAAAAAGACCTTGCCAAAACCGGCAGGGTCTTTTTTTTGCTATTCGAGGCCATAATCTTTTAGCTTACGATAAAGCGTCGCAATGCCTATACTAAGCAGGCGGGCTGCTTCGGCACGGTTGCCGTGGGTGTGATTAAGCACGCGCCGGATGTGCAGTTTTTCAACAGATGCCAGATCAAACGCCGAAAGTGAACTGCCGGGCTGAACGGTTTGCGGGCCCTGCATTTCGTAAGGTAACAGGGTTTCGTCCAATGTATTTTCATCAGCTAAAATAACAGCGCGCTCAATAATGTTTTTCAATTCGCGAATATTACCTGGCCAGTTGTAAGCTTCAAGCTTTTCAACAAACGTATCGCTCATGCCGGTAATTTGCTTTTTAACCTTTGCACCAAAATATTGCGTAAAGTATTCGGCCAGCAACTTAATGTCTTTTTTGCGATCACGAAGGGCGGGCAATGTTATCTGGAAAACTGATAGCCGGTAATACAGGTCAGAGCGGAAGCCTTCTTTGTTAACCTCGGTTTGTAAGTTACGGTTGGTAGCAGCTAATATGCGCACGTTAACCTGGGTGGGCTTAGTATCGCCAACCTTTATAAACGACTGCGATTCTAGCACTCTTAGCAACTTAGCCTGTAAGTCGTGGTCCAGCTCGCCTATCTCGTCCAAAAATATGGTGCCACCGTTAGCTTCTTCAAAAAGTCCTTTTTTGTCTTTTACCGCTCCGGTAAATGAACCTGCTTTGTGGCCAAAGAGCTCGCTTTCCAAAAGTTCTTTGGTAAACGCGCTGCAGTTTACTGCTACAAATGACTTGGCATTGCGCGGGCTGGCCTGGTGGATGGCCTCTGCGAAAATCTCTTTGCCGGTGCCTGTTTCGCCCAGCAGCAAAACCGTGGTATCTGTCAGCGCTACTTTTTGCGCCAGTTTTATAACTTCGGTTATAGCAGCCGACTTACCGATAAGCCTTTCGAACCCAAATTTGCTATTCAGCTTTTTCTCCAGCTCCAAAATCTTTTGCTGCAACAGTGCCTTATCCATGGCCTTGCTTACCAGCGGTATTATTTTTTCGTTATCGTCGCCTTTGGTTATATAATCAAATGCGCCGCCTTTAATGGCTTTAACGCCATCGTTTATAGTACCAAATGCTGTTAAAACAATAATTTCGGTAGCTGGCCAGCTAGCCTTTATTTGTGCAGTTAATTCTATGCCATTGGCATCGGGCAATTTCACATCACTGATCACCACGGGGATTGGCTCCTGCTGTAGTTTCTTTAAGGCTTCTTTCCCGGTTGAAGCAACCAATACATCGTATCCTTCCAGCTGAAGGATTCGGGCAAGCAGGTTGCGCAGCCGCTCTTCATCATCAATTATTAAAAGCTTGTCTTTTTGCATGATTTGATGCAAATGTGGAATATTATTTCGGAATTATAAAGAAGCGAATTGAAAACGTAAAACACCTCTTATAGAATTCCGAAATAAATTTAATTTGATGTTGGGTGATTCCAGCATTAAACTTTCGGCAACTTATAGCCGTTATGATATTCCTTCATCAGGTATTCGCTGTTAATGGCTTTATCGGTAAATTCATGAGCAGTGTTGTTCCACTCCAGCTTTTTGCCGCTACGGAAAGCGATGTTGCCCATTTGTGCTACGGTTGCCACATGGGCACCCGCCTGGATAGGGCAATTCAGGTTATCCATTTTGCGCGATTTTACAACACTTACAAAATTTTCCCAATGCTTATCCAGTCCATCGTCAGACTTTGCCACAAAAGGCTTGCTCACTTTGTTGCCGCTCTGGCGTTCCTCTATTACTTCCCAGCCGCCCCGGTTTAAAATGAGCGTGCCGTTGTTGCCTATATAGGCAATGCCGTGGTCACGGTTATAAGAGCCGTTATCGATACCCATGGCCGAATCCCAAACCATATTGAAACCATCAAATTCATATAACGTGGTGAGGGTATCGGGGGTTTCTTCAGCTAATTCAGGATAAGCAAATCGCCCCCCTAAAGCCGAAACCGATTTCGGGACAGGCGATTTCATGCCCAGCAGGCCATAATCCAATAAATGCACGCCCCAGTCGGTCATAAGGCCCCCTGCATAATCCCAAAACCAACGGAAGTTAAAATGAAACCGGCTGGCATTAAAAGGTACCGTTTTGGCAGGGCCCAGCCATGATGCATAATTAACACCGGCAGGTGGCGCGCTATCCGGAACCATCGCACCGGGCTTCATCCAGCCCTGGTAACACCATACTTTTACCGTTCTTATGTTTCCCAACTGCCCGCTTTGCACAAAATCAACGGCATCTTTAAAATGCTGCTGACTGCGCTGCCACTGCCCGGCCTGAACTACCTTGTTGTAGCGCTGTTGCGCGCTAACCATAGCCCGGCATTCCATAATGGAATTACCTACCGGCTTTTCAACATACACATCTTTACCGGCTTCAACAGCATGCATCATAATCAGGGCGTGCCAATGGTCTGGTGTGCCTATTACAACGGCATCAATATCTTTTTGATCGAGCAACTGACGGTAATCACCAAATTTTTTAATTTTCGAAGTATCGTAACCTGTTTTGGCTAAATCAGCCAGCCTTTTATCCATCACATTTTTATCTACATCGCATACCGCAACCAGGTTTACGCCCGGTATTTTTAAGGCTGATGTTACGTCTGCCCAGCCCATTCCGTTGATGCCGATGGCACCAATATTCAGTTGGTCACTTGGGGGAAGGCCACTTTTAAAAATGGCAAAAGCCTGGTTATTTAAGGCCGATGTTAATAAAGTGCCACCGGCTACGATGGCTGATTTCTGTAAAAAATCTCTACGGGAGCTCATAATATCAAATAATTGGTTGCAATAAATTTAGGTTTATTTTTATGATTTACAATTGTATAAATAACAATTAATCTGTAGCCAGCGATATCAATGGCAAAACTTCAAAATTGCTAAACGCTTTTAACCTGGCTGAATAATGTTTAAATCCCGGTTGTGATGTCGCTTTTTTCAAGATAGACAATAAACTCAGAACCTTCACCCGGTATGCTGTTTACCTCTAGTTTGCCATTGTTTGCGTCAACAAATTGCTTAATTAAGCCCAGCCCTATGCCTGCACCGGCTTCGTTATTTGTACCTGCACCTGATATATCTTTACCTGTTACTTTAAAAAGCTTTTCCATTTTTTGCGGCAGAATTCCGATGCCGTTATCCTTAACATGTACAGCCACGTATTCTTCGTCGGCAGTATAATATACCTCAATAGTACCACCATGGGGGGTGAATTTTATAGCATTGCCTATCAGATTGTGAAAAATAATTTTCACATGGTTAAGGTCGGCAACTACCCATTTATCAGTATCATAAATATTTACCAGGCTGATCCGCTTGTTTTTTGCGAGGAATTTTGACACCTGTAGTACTTCATTTATTGTGGCAGTGACATTAACAGTCTCCCGATCAGTTTTAATACCCGACTGCTGGCTGCCTGCCCAGGTAAGCAGGTTATTTACCATTATATTAACCAAACCTACCTGCTGATAAAAGCTATCGAGGATTTCTTTTTGCTCAATGGCTGATAAGTCACCTGTTCTGATACTCTCCATTGTTTGCAAAATAGCGGAAAAAGGAGCTCTTAGGTCGTGACTGATAACGGAGAAAAGCTTATCCTTGGTGCTGTTAAGGTGGTGCAGGGTCTCCCTTTGCTGCATAATCTCAGCTTTTTGAAAAGCAATATCTTCATTTTGCTTTTGCAACACTTTGTTTAAGGCTGTTTTCTGGCGGTTGCTGCGCACAATTGCAATCACAAAAATAATAACGCAGGCCGCTATCAGGTTCCTGAAAAACAACAGCCTTTGACTAAAGGTAATGGACTGTTCCTTAATTTTTATTTCGTTTATCAGTTTTGCATTTTCGGCCCGTTGCTGCTTTAGGTGAAGGCTATTTATTTCCCTGCTTTTCTCGTTGTTAAACAAGCTGTCGCTGGTATTCTTAAATAACGTTTGATAATTGTAAGCCTGCTTATAATCGTTTATTGCCGCGTAACATTTAGCCAGTATGGTTAAAGCCCTGATTTTATCCTGGGCTGAATTTACCTTGTTAGCAAGGGCTAAACTTTTATGTGCGTTTGTTATCGCCTTATTATAATCGCCAAGGTTGTAATAAGCATTAGCCATACCAGATAGCGCAAAATCAAGTTCCCAGTTGCTGCTGGATTTTGCATCAATAACCCGCTGATAGTAGTTTAACGCCTGTTTATAGTTTTTTAAATGAGAGTTTGCTTCGCCCAGGCGGTTCCATGCCATTAAAATCATGCTACGATCACCTGCAATATTGGCCGATTCAATGGCCTTGTCCAGGTATGGGAATGACTTGCCAGGTTGCCCCATTTCATCGTAGCAAAGGCCAATGTTAAAATAGGCCTTGCTGGCACCTAAATGGTCGTTTTGTTTGATGAAAATTTCCAGCGCTTTTTTTAGGTTGCTTATAGCATCATCATTTTTGGCTTCGGCCTGGTAAATAAGCCCAATAACCTGGTATACTTCGCCTGTACTGTGTAGGTTACTGAACTGGTTGCTGATGGCGATAGACTTTGTAGCAGCATTTAACGATGAAATAAAATCGCCGGCAACATAATAGCTCCTGCTGATGTTTAGCAGCGATAGTGCCTGTCCGCTCTTATTCTTTTGGGCTTCGGCCATTTCCAAAGCCTGTTTGGCAAAATATAGCGCGCTATCAGCATTGTTGTATAAATATTGTCTGGATAGTTGGTTAAGCAACTTTACGTTAGCCGTGTCAGCACTGTAATTTTTAGATAACCGGGCCTGCTGCCATTGCTTTACAAGGTTTGCGTTTACCGGTTGGGCAAAACAAGTAATGTAACAAATGGAGAAAAGCAGCATGAAAACACACTGGAGCGAAAGTTTCCTGGAAAGCATCCTATATTAAACCGGTAGAGGTAATTATCCGTAAAAATAGGAATTTGCAGGCAAGTATGCCGCATTTTTTAATTTATTACAGGATATTTTAAACTAAAAGCCCAATTAATAGCTTCTGCGGGTGGCACGCATTAATTGGCGGTGGCGCTTATCATCATAATACTTTGAGGTAACCAAAACGGCGTGTATAATGCCCGGCACCCAAAAAAATAGTGTGAGCAGGATGTTTAAAATAAATGCGCCTATTTTTCCGGTAGTTAATATGGCTATCGGCGGGCATAAAAAACATAAAAAGTACCGCATAATCATTTTTAGTAAAGGGTAAAATAAGTTGAAGCGTGTAGTTATTAGCAACCGCTTTTAATTATGACGTTAACGGTGTTAATTTGTTACAGATTGTGGCTATTTTGATCGCAGCCTCATTTTTAACAATGGTAGCTTTTACAACCTAATCAGCTATATTTACCCTTAGTATGATCATCGTAATTCAGTGTATTGACCGTGCAGGGCTGGTTGCATCGGTATCGGCCATATTGGCAAAAAATCTTTTTAATATAGTTTCGCTGCGTGAGCATGTTGATCAGGCCGAAAATCAATTTTTTATGCGTCTTGAAGTTACCGTTGGCGGCGATGAAACGACGCTGGAAAAGCAACTTCGTAAAGTGTTACCTGATGATGCTACTGTTTTAATCAATCCCATCCCGGATAAAAAGATAATCGTAATGGTAACTAAAGAATACCATTGCCTGGCGGATATCCTGATCCGTAATTATTTTGGCACACTCGGGGCTACTATTCAATGTGTTATTGGTAACTACAGCGTGCTTGAAGATATTTGCAAACGGTTTAATATGCCGTTTTATGCGATATCGCACGAGCAGATCAGCAAAGAAGCGTTTGAAGAGAAAATTGCTGCGACAATAGATCAGTACCAGCCCGACTATATTGTTCTGGCTAAATTTATGCGGATCCTGTCGCCGATGCTGGTGGCAAAGTTTCCGACGCGGATAATAAATATTCACCACTCCTTTTTACCGGCTTTTATTGGTGCAAGCCCTTACAGGCAAGCTTTTGAACGTGGTGTAAAACTGATTGGTGCTACAGCGCATTTTGTATCCAACGACCTGGACGAAGGCCCTATCATTGCCCAACAGATCATCCCGGTAAGCCACTCTTTTACCGCTGCCGATATGGTTAAAGCCGGCAAAGAAATTGAAACATCGGTTTTAGCCAGGGCGCTTAAGCTGGTTTTTGAAGACCGTGTGTTTGTGTACAAGAATAAAACGGTAGTTTTTGAATAGCCAACCCCATAAGCATAATCAACACCCAACTCAACAAACAATGAACAGTAATACCCGCCGTCAATTTGTAAAAACTACCGCAGCAGGTTTAGGCATGTTAACGTTACCATCATTATTAAATGCCGAAAACATTCAACCTTTTGCTAAAAAGAAAATTGTTTGTGTAGGTGCACACCCGGATGATCCGGAAAGCGGGTGCGGCGGTACGCTGGCTAAACTGTCTGCACAGGGGCACGGGGTTACCATAATTTATTTAACTACAGGCGAAGCCGGCATTCCCGGGGTTAGCCACGATGAAGCTGCAAAAACACGAAAACAGGAGGCCATTGGCGCCTGTAAAATATTAAACGCCAAACCAGTTTTCGCCGGGCAAATTGATGGCGCCACTATAGCGGACAATTCCACCCTGCAGCACCTTCAAAGTTTAATAACTGCCGAAAAGCCGGACGTTGTTTTCACCCATTGGCCGGTAGATTCGCATAAAGATCACCAGGTTGCCTCCCTGCTTACCATACAATGTTGGGTACGTTCAACTTCTAAATTTGCACTTTACTTTTTTGAAGTGTGCGCCGGGGAACAAACCATGATATTTAATCCAACTGATTATGTTGATATAAGCGAAACGCAGGAGCAAAAAAAGAACGCCGTGTATTGCCACACCAGCCAGGACCCGCCCGGTATTTATGCCTGTGGCCATACTTCAATGGAGGATTTCAGGGGCCGGGAAGCAGGTGTGCGCGCCGCAGAAGGCTTTGTTAGGATGACCGGCAAGGGGATGGGAATGATAGCTTTGTAACTTTTTTATTTCAATAACTGAAAGTTTAGTTTGAAAAAATATTATTGTTTAAGTTAGCGTCAGGTAACGCATCTTAAAAAGTTGTTGTGCCTGTACCTTATCTTAATATATGCGAAAAATATTATTAGTCCCCCTGCTTATTATTATTTCGATTGCTGCGAAGGCACAAAACCACGGTATAGTTAAAGCCATCATTCTTGATTCATTAAACAAACAACCCATTCAGCTTGCTACTGTTTCTGTGTTAAAGGTTCAGGATTCATCCCTTATATCGTACACGGTTACTGATAAAAATGGTGCCTTTGCGCTGCATAATTTGCGCGAAGAGCCGTCGCGTCTGCTGATAACCCATGTTGGTTACCAGGGCATACGTATCAATATTAAATTCAAAAACGGCGAACCGGTTGACCTCGGAAAAATCTACCTGTCTGCAAAAATGCTGGGGGAAGTAACGGTAAAGGGAGAACGGATCCCGGTTATGATTAAAAAAGATACCATTGAATTTGACGCAACTGCTTTTAAAACCCGCCCCAATGCCCTGGTTGAAGACCTGTTGAAGAAATTACCCGGCGTACAGGTTGACCGCGAAGGGGGCATTACTGTAAATGGTAAAGATATTTCAAAAATAAAGGTAAATGGCAAGGATTTTTTTGTGAACGACCCCAAAATTGCCACGCGAAACCTGGAGGCCAACATGATTTCGAAAGTACAGGTTTATGACGACCGTGAGAACGACCCCGATCACCTGGTACCGGACTATCAGGTTAAGAAGATCATTAACCTGAAATTTAAAAAATCATTTACCAAAGGGATCTTGAGCACAGTAGGCGCTGGAGCCGGAACACAGGACAGGTACGTTGGCTCGGGATTTATGGCCAAGTTCCAGGACGATCTGCAACTGAGTGCAAAGGTTGGCATTGATAACCTGAGCGGTTCGGGGTTTTTCTCCGGAAATTATGGCGGGTTCAGCACCTTGAATTTTGGCAGCGCCGGCTTAAGGAAATCAACGAACGGAAACTTTGATTTTACAAAAGATGTCAGCAAAAAACTGAAGCTGCATATTGAATACCGGTTTGATAACAGCATTGTTGATAACAACTCCGTTTCAAAGGTGCAGCAAAATATTAACGACACCGTTATCAATTCACTAACCAGCAATATAAGGCATCAAAAAGCCAATAACCAGATCCTGCATGCAGAAACGGAATGGAAACCGGACTCGCTTACTATAATAAAGTATAACCCTGATGTTGAATATAATTATAATAACAGCCAGGATAAAAGCACCAGCAGCCGGTCAAACACCTACGTTCCGTTACTTAATACCACCATCAGCAGCGATAATGGCAGCAGTAACGCTTTTCAATACCAGCATAATTTGAGTTATTACCGTAAATTAAACAAAAAGGGCGCTTCGCTAACCCTAAGCAATTCCATCAGCATCCACCCGGAAAACAGCCTTAATTTCAACAGCAACGACTTAATATCGTATGTTGCGGGTTTCCCGTCTGACACATTAAGGCGCTCATCAAAAAACACAAACAGCGATATATCCGAAGGTTTAAATGTTGCTTATCATTACCCTATCACAAAAAAATTAGCAGCAGATATACTATTGGTTACCCTACATGATCGCAACAAAGGCGAATTACTTACCTATGATGAAGACTTTAAGACCGGACTGTACACCATTTTTTTGCAGAACCAAAGCAGCAACCTCATCCGCAACCTGTGGGGCGAGGGTTTTAACCCGCAGTTCACCTATAACTTTACCGATGACATTTCATTAAAAGCGGGAGTAACCGCCCTGGGCCAGCAAATAGGCAATCATTTTAACAGCTACACCAATGATCTTAACCAGGATTTCTTTTACCTGCTGCCATCAGCGGAGATACACGTAAAGGATTTTACTTTAAGCTATGGCGAAACCGTACAGCAGCCTTCTATTAACAATTTGCAGCCTATTACCATTGTTTATAGTCCGCTTTACACCTTTACAGGTAACCCATTGCTAAAACCCACCTATTTCCACAATATTAATTTCAACTACCGTAAGTACAACCGCGCGGCAGGTTTAAACTTTAACGCAAGCGCACACATTGTTATCGAGAAAAATACCATTGTGAACGAGCAAACCATTAGTTCAGAAGGTGCCGTGGTAACTACCCCCATAAACCGTAACGGACGTTTTACAGCTTATTTAAATACCAGCATTAGTAAGCATTTTAAAAAACAGGGTAAATGGGACTTTATGGTGATAGGAAATGGCAACGCAAGTGCCGGGCATAATTTTTTTATTGTTAACGGCCAAAACGGCTATCAAAACACGCAAAGCGTCTCCTTTGAACCTGCTTTTTACGCAGAATGGAATGACCTGATAACGTTTGAACCCAACTATAAGATTAACTATGCCACTACGCAATACCAGCTTGTTAATTATCCAAAAACAAATTATGCCACTCAAAGCGCAGGTATGGCGGTAGATTTAAGCCTGCCGCAAAATTTTAGATGGAGGGCCGATTATACGTATAAATACAATCCTATTGTTGAACCGGGTTTTCAGCGCAGCGCGAATCTGCTCAATTTTTCGGTTACCCGCAGGATCCAGAAGGATGGAAAAGGCGAAATTGGACTGTTGTGTTATGATATTTTAAACCAAAACGTAAGTTCAAGCCATTATGTGGTGGCCAATAGTATTAATGATATTCAAAACCAGGTATTGAGGCGGTACGTATTGCTAACCTACACTTATCACTTCAAAAAGTTTAAATAATGGACTGGAAAAGAGTATAAGGTGAGCTTACCTAAACAAATCTGTATTGTAAAACAGCGGTAACAAAGGGGGTTACCAGTTTTATATCGTGTTTAACATGCAGCGGGATCTCAATAAAATCACCGGCGCCAAGCGCAAAAAGTTCATCGCCAATGGTGCATTCACAAAGGCCCTTTAAAACAAACAAGCCTTCAAAAAATTCGCCGTGTTCTTCTTCAGGCACATCGGTATTGCCGGTAACCAGCATTTGTTGCACTGTTTCGTCCTGCCTGATAATGTGCATCACAAAATCTTCGGTGGGTTCTTGGGGTATTAAATGTGCAAATGCTTTTAACCAGGGTTCCGGATCGGTTGAATTGGTAATAACAGGCGGTTTATTAATGTCTATTTCAGCAAAACCAAGCGACGCGAATATTTTATCTTTTAGTGCAGCCACAGGTTCAACAGCCGCTGACAAGGCAAGTTTTTCAAAAGCAAGTTCAACAGCAGTTAGTTCCGCCTTAATTTCCGGATAAAGCATGGTTAGCTGGATCAAGTAGGCCTGATCTTCTTCACCTAAATTGCCCATGCAATATTCTTCCAAAATACCGCTTTCAATATACTGTTGTATATCCATCAGTTAGTTAGCGTTTTTCTTTTGTTTCATCGCTTTGCGAATATTCAGTTTCACGTCTTCCACGGTCATACCCAGTAACTCGGCCACTTCATAAACTTTGTAGCCCTGGTGTATCATGTTAAAAACGGCAATTTCAGCTACAGCTGTGGTATCGTCGGTGTTATCTTTATTTTTATCCTCTTTAAATGATGCTTTTTGTTTGCTAATGCAAAGGTAATCAATACTTTCTGAACGAGCAAGCTGCAGCGCCCACGTTAAAAATGTAAGCTGGCTGTGTGTATATTGATGAATGTTATTGCAGATAGCGGTAAAAGTTTTTTCAAGCACCCTGTCGGCAGCCTTTGCATCCTTAACTATGCGGACGATGAAGCCGTAAAGCCTGCCCGAATAACTCTCGCACAAATGTTGGCAACCTTTTGGGTCGCGGCGTAAAAGTAATTCAACTAAAGCGGGCTGGGAAGTATAGTTTTTATCCACAATATCTGGGCACTCCTGCAAATTTGAAGCGTCTTTTGCCGAACACGCCTCTTCATTAATTTGTTAAAATATATTGGGTTGAAGATAAGAAAACAAACCATAATATCTGAAAGGTTAATTTTATAAAGCATTCCTTAAAGGAATTTCATGGGATCGCTCAGTCAAAATATTACTCATTACATCTTCATTCTTTTCTGTAAAAAGATATGTTTAGTTTTGGCCATTATAATTTATGAAGTTCAGGACAGCCAGGCACACAAAAGATTTAAACCGCATAATTGACTTTTACGGGAGAGTTTTGGGGTTAAAAGTTTTAGGTGAATTTAGGGATCATCACGATTACAACGGGATCTTCCTAGGCATTCCCGGCGCCGACTGGCACCTGGAATTTACTACCTCCGGCATAGCGCCTGTACACTACCCCGATCATGACGACCTGCTGATATTTTATGCCGAGTCTGTTGAGGAGTTTAACGCCATTAAACAAAAATTTATTGATAATAAGATAAGGCCGGTGCCACCTAAAAACCCTTATTGGGCAGGTAACGGTATTACTTTTACCGATCCTGACGGCTTCCGGATAGTGATTTCGGTGCTAAGAATTTTGCCGGGGAATTCCTGAAACAATAACGATCATCCCCATTCGATATTTGCACGCACATGCCGCAGCCCGCTATTCTGAATCAGTTAAAACAATTCTGCCAATTTATTATTGTGTATTAAATATTTAATATTTATTGCATGAACCGAACTATAGGAATTGTGTTGATCGTAATTGGAGCCGCTATGCTGATATGGACAGGCTTTACTTACACCAAAAAAGAAAAAGTTGTTGATGCCGGGCCGCTGCAGATTTCCGTTGATAAGCAAAAATCTGTTAACTGGCCACCGTACCTTGGCGGCATCCTGGTTATTGGTGGGATAGTAGTTGTAGCAACAGCAAAGAAAGCTTAAGCAAACCATAAACTTTTAGCTTTCTGCTTTAAGCTTTTAGCTATCTTCGCCACAATGATCTTCGATTTTAGGCTTAAGGTATTTTACACGGTTGCGCAAAGGCTAAGCTTTACCAAAGCTGCCGCAGAGTTGTTTATTACCCAGCCTGCGGTTACCAAGCATATTAAGGAACTGGAGCACCAGCTTAACGTTCAGCTGTTTAGGCGCAATGGCAATAGCATCGTGCTCACCGGGGCGGGTAAGATCATGCAGCAATATGCCGAAAGGATCTTTCAAACTTATACCGATCTGGAAACCGAGCTTGCCCAGTTAAATAACCTGGAAGCCGGAACGGTACACATTGGCGCCAGCACCACTGTTGCCCAAACCATTTTGCCCAAGATCCTGGCTTTGTTTAAAAAAACCTACCCGGCCGTAAACTTTACCTTTATACAGGGCAATACAGATGTTATAACGCAGTTGGTACTGGCCGAAAAGATTGATATTGCCATAGTTGAAGGGGCCGCCCATTATCCGCAGATAGCGTATGCTCCCTTCGCCAAGGACGAGATTGTGCTGGTAACCCGCGCCAATAACCAGCTTTCAAAAAAAGCGGAGATCACCCCAAAACAGTTGTTAAATATCCCCCTTATTTTACGCGAGGCAGGTTCCGGTACGCTGGATGTGATTTTTAACGCCCTGAACAGCGCCGGTGTAAACCCGAAGGACCTGCAGATTGAAATTCAGCTCGAAAGCAGCATCGCCATAAAACAATACCTGCTGTATTCAGAAACCGCTACCTTTCTTTCTATTCAATCGGTAATAAGCGAATTAAAATACAATGAGCTGAGCATTATCGAAATTAAAGGGCTCGAAATCTTCCGAACTTTCCAGTTCATCCAGCTTCATGGAAAAAACTCCAAACTGATAGATCTTTTTAAAAGATTCTGCCTTTCAAGCTATAACTTAAAGTAATCAGTAATTACTATTTATCATTGGTTTAAGGTTATAATTAGCACGACCTTTAAGCATTATTTAATAGTACTTTCATGGAACCCATAACTACTGATATTTGCATTATAGGCGCAGGCCCGGTTGGTTTATTTGCTGTTTTTGAAGCCGGTTTGTTAAAAATGCGCTGCCACCTTATTGATGTTTTGCCACAGGTGGGTGGGCAACTTTCCGAGATCTACCCACAAAAACCTATTTATGATATTCCCGGCTTCCCTACTGTTAACGCACAGCAGCTGGTTGATGGGCTGATGGAACAGATAGAACCCTTTAAGCCCACTTTTAGCCTGGGCGAACGGGTTAATGAACTGCAAAAGCTGGACGACGGCTCGTTCATAACCACCACCAGCGACGGTACCGAAGTGCACAGCAAGGTAGTGGTGATAGCAGGCGGACTGGGCTGCTTTGAGCCCCGCAAACCGGCTATTGATAACCTGGAAGAATTTGAAGGCAAGGGCGTAGCCTACATGGTTAAAAATCCCGAGGCGTACCGTGGCCGCAAAGTAGTGCTGGCAGGTGGTGGCGACTCGGCCCTCGACTGGACTATTTTTTTAGCCGATATAGCCGAAGAAGTTACGCTGATTCACCGTGGTGATACCTTCCGCGGTGCGCCGGACAGTGCCGAAAAGGTGTTTGAGCTGGCCAAGCAGGGCCGCATTAACCTTGTTTTACAGGCACATATTAAAGCTATAAACGGTAACGGCCATTTGCAGGAAGTGGAGATTGTTGACCGGGATAACGCCATATCTGTTATAGCTGCCGATAATTTGATCCCGCTGTTTGGCCTTACCCCAAAACTGGGGCCCATTGCCGAATGGGGGTTAAATGTAGATAAATCGGCTATTATGGTTGATACCGTTGATTACAGCACCAATGTAAAAGGGGTTTATGCCATTGGCGATATCAATATCTATCCCGGTAAGCTAAAGCTGATCCTTTGCGGGTTTCACGAAGCGGCCCTGATGGCACAAAGCGCTTTTAAGCAGGTTTATCCCGACCAGAAACTAAGCTTTAAATACACTACCGTGTATGGTGTGAGCGCGTTTTGAAGAAGGTAAAAGCTGAAAGGCGAAGGGGAAAAGGTTTTTGGATGCCGTTATTTTAATGGCGGTGATTATTTAAAATATAACATGATCAATTTAACTATTGAAGACAGGGACGGCAGCCGCAGGCCTGTTGAGATTCCCGAAGATATAAGTTTGAGCCTGATGGAGGTTTTAAAAGCAACCGACCACCACATACTGGCTACCTGCGGTGGTATGGCCCTTTGCGCCACCTGCCATGTACAGGTTGTTGAGGGCCCCGAAAAGTATTTCCACGCCACAGATCAGGAACTTGACCTGCTGGATACCCTTCCCGATGCCGCACATGACAGCCGACTGGCCTGCCAGCTCCGCATCAGCGAGGATATGGACGGAATGGTGTTCAGGATATTGGGCGAGGAGTAAAGTGGAATTATCTTAAACTACCGCCCGGCTGAAGTAGTTTCCTGTTTCACTCCTGTTTCGGGTTGTTCCGAACAAAAAACGAACGGAACAACATTGGCGGGGATGTCTCATTTAGTGACAGCGGCTCTCTTTTTTACTGATCTTACAGGTTTATTATAACTCACTATAATAATATAGCACCGCTTATCAGTCTGCATGGTGGTAATCAGCCATGCTTATTTATATTATTATATATATCAATAGTAATATCCCCTTACTTAAACATCAGCTTAAAAAAATAACGAATAACTGAGGTGTTTGTTCCGTTCGTTTTTTGTTCGAAACAGGGTGAAACAAGCCGAACACCATCGTTCTTAAACCCACTGCCAATTGGCTGGCAGCCGGATGTGTTTACGGATAGCTAAAGAACAATTGCGATGGGTCTTGTTCCGTTCGTTTTTTGTCCGAAACAGGGTGAAACAAACCGAACACCATCGTTCTTAAACCCACTGCCAATTGGCTGGCAGCCGGATGTGTTTACGGATAGCTAAAGAACAATTGCGATGGGTCTTGTTCCGTTCGTTTTTTGTCCGAAACAGGGTGAAACAAACCGAACACCATCGTTCTCAAACTTTACTCCCAATTGGTAGGGAAAGGGATGTCTTTTACAGATAGCGGTTTAAAGCCCCGAATCTGATACGTTTTACCGGCATCGTTATACATAAAAAACGGATCGGTTTTAAAATGCTCATAGTCGCCGGTTAGTTGTTGCTGCAGGTTCAGCAGCCTGTTTTTATAAGCGGCATCATAAGCAGACGGGTTTTTTATCAGCCTGTTAACATATTCCAGCAGGTTATAGCACGTGGTAAACTGTCCGCAGGCAATAATGCAGGCTTCGTCGTGCAGCTGCAGGCCGTCAGCCTGGTCAAACCACAGGGTAGTGCCCATGTTAAAGGCTACCTGGGCCACAATCTGCAAATCGCGGCTTGGTACCATTGGCGGCGGTACAGGGCTACGGTTGCGGTTAATATTATTGGAGAACGAAAGGTCATAAATGTGGTTGCCTTTACCACGGTTCTTCCACTCCGGCGACCCATAAAAGGTGTTGTAAAGCAGCTGCCTTATCCGCTTTAAAAAAACACTCATATTCAGCAGCAGTACTGATTCGGCCCTGGCCTGCAGCATTTGTTTAAGCACTGGCAACGGCGTGCGGGTAAAGTATTTCACCAGCAACACCACAATCCGCTCGGTAAAGCTTTTTAACAAACCCGATCTTGAGGGCGATTCCGAAGCGCCAAAAACCTTGCCCCTCAGCCATAAAACAACGCTCATAAACACCACCGGTAGTGGGATCAGCAAGCTTCCTGCAATAATTAACGGGGTGCAGTGTTTCCATACGCCTGTAACGGTAGCGGCAATGGCCAGTATAAAAAAGGCAACAACAAAAAAGTTTAAGGCCCAAAGGCTCAACCCACCTTTTTTTGGTGCGGCGGGCATTACGTAGGGCTTTATAAAGTGGCTGCCGACATCATTAACCAGCATTAAGTTAAAGGGCTTATAATCAGTTTCATTCTCTATCCTGCGCCGGTCGGCGTACATCATGCTTTGCAGGCCCTGGTTATCTGTTATGCCGCCATCCATAAAGCCAACGCGTTTTTTATCAATAAACTCCCGTTCCTGCTTATCGCCGGTTTGCGGCTGCATGGTAAGGGCTTTTTTCAGGGTATCGGCGCTCAGTCCCTGGTGCGTAAAATCGTCCGGGAAAATAATGGGCTCAAACCCGGCCGGGAAGCAGGACGATGCCGCCAGCAGGTCGCTCAGCTTCAGGTCGTCAGCAACTGCGGGATCCAGGAAAATAATGTGGTTCCCAAATTTAAAGTAGCTGTCAGGCTTATTATCGTAAACCAACTTCTTATCCTGCCTGAACGACTGCCCCGTATAAAATTCAGTAGTGTTAAAGCAAACCTCCTGCAGGTGCCTGCCGGCGCCATCTTTATTGAGTGCTTTAAGCGTGTTACCCTCAAAAATATATTCATCATAAGCCATGGCAAACGCATTGATAATGTTGCGGCTTTTGTCGGGCCGGTTCTTCCACCTGTTTTTGTCTGACAGTATTTCGAGCGCATTTTTTAGGATTTGTTCGCCCTGCAGGGTTTCGTACAACTTAACGTAAAACTCGCCAAAGGTTTTGCCGCCGGTGTTATACAAAGCGTACAGCGCAGTGGCAATGGTGCCGCCCGATGCCGATGACAGGTAGGTTACCTGCTGCAGCAGCGAGGTGCCGTTAAGCGGATCGGCGGCATCGCCAAACTTTGCATGATCAAGATAGGAGAGTACCCCCAGCGCAAACGAAGCCGCGCGGAAACCACCGCCCGAAAAGGCGAGCGCAATATTTTCAAAAGGGCTAATGCAATTAACCTGCAATGTAAGTGCAGCAGGCTGGGCAGATGGGGTTGTACTTTCCATACCAGTAAGGTTTTAAGGTTGTTATTTATAAAATTAGGGAATTAATATGGATAAAAAAGAATTTCTGTTACAGCAAATTGGAAAATTCTTAAGCGGAGATCAACTGCCCTTTACCATGGCGGCCAATAGCGGCGCATCATCAGGTTATTGGTGCAGATTCCTCGTGCTAAATGACCACCTGGTTTATAAAAGATTGACAATCATCCTGAAAAAGCAGATCAAGTGTCCGATAATGGTTTTATTATTTGCATTTGTATAAGCACTTATATAAATTGCGCCATGAATTTATATCAAAGTTTGGGATACCTTGTTTTAGGCAGCCGTTTAAGGCGGCTGAGCGAGGGTTTCCTGGCCGAA
This sequence comes from Mucilaginibacter xinganensis, assembly GCF_002257585.1. Lineage (NCBI taxonomy): Bacteria > Pseudomonadati > Bacteroidota > Sphingobacteriia > Sphingobacteriales > Sphingobacteriaceae > Mucilaginibacter > Mucilaginibacter xinganensis. The sequence continues at coordinate 1,086,346 of NZ_CP022743.1, forward strand.
ATTAACCGGGCTTACCAAATTGAAGGGATTGATTTTGATGCCAGCTGGTTCCCGGTGTTTTATTTACTGTCAAAAAACGAATCACTTTCTATAAAGGAGCTGAGCGCACATACCGAGGTTTCGCACCCGGCGGCAAGTCAGCTCATCACCAATTTAAAAAACAGAAAGCTGGTAACCAGTGCAACCTGTGCCGACGATGGCCGCAGGCAAATGGTGCAGTTAACCGACAGTGGCCGTGAATTGCTGGCGCAGATATTGCCGGTTTGGGATGCCATACTTTTAGCAATGGACGACGTAATGGCGAATGATGCGGCCTGCCAAAACCTGCTGCCCGGTATTACCGCCCTTGAAAACGCTTTTAAAAGCACAAGCCTTTCTGAACGCATCAGCAATAAACTGAATATGGAACTAAAAGCCGAAACCCATGACTAATACTTTTAACTACGGCAGCAGCCACCTTACCATCGGCCTTTGTTTAGACATTGCAGGCGGAAAGGTTAAAGGCGTAATTGACGCTGCGGCCGCCGGAATGATCACTGCATCATGGCGCGAGGTGGAAAAGATAGTGCATGCGCAACACCCGGTTTACGGCATCAATACAGGTTTTGGTCCGCTGTGCGATACCCGGATCTCTGAAGCCGATACCTCGCTGCTGCAAAGCAACCTGCTCAAAAGCCATAGCGTTGGCGTGGGCAATCCTATCCCGCAGGAGATAGCCAAGCTGATGATGATCTGCAAAGTGCAGGCACTGGCGCAGGGTTTCTCAGGCATCGCGTTAGCAACATTGCAACGCATCATCTGGCATATTGATAAAGATATCATCCCCATAGTTCCTGAAAAAGGTTCGGTAGGGGCCTCCGGCGATCTGGCTCCGCTTGCCCATTTGTTTTTACCCCTGCTGGGCTTAGGCGAGGTATATGAAAATGGTGAGCGCTTACCGGCTGCCAAAGTTTTGGCGGCGCACGGCCTGCAGCCATTGGTTTTAGGCCCCAAAGAGGGTTTGGCCTTAATTAACGGTACACAATTTATACTGGCATTTGCTTTAAAGGCGGTACAGCGGCTGGACGATGCCCTTAACCGTGCCGATCTGATAGGCGCATTATCGTTAGAAGGATTAATGGGTTCTGCAAGGCCTTTTGATGAGCGGCTGCACCGGTTGCGCCCTTATAAAGGCACAAAGCTGGTTGCCAAACGCCTGCATACCTTATTAAAAGATTCCGGCATCTGTAATTCGCACGTAAACTGCGACCGCGTGCAGGACCCTTATTCGCTGCGGTGTATGCCGCAGGTGCATGGTGCATCGCGCAATGCCTGGCTGCATTTAAAAGAACTTACCGAAATTGAACTGAACTCTGTTACCGATAACCCCATCGTTTTTAATGCCGATGATACCATTAGCGGGGGCAATTTTCACGGGCAGCCGTTGGCTATGGTACTTGACTATGCAACTATCGCGGCAGCAGAATTAGGTAATATAGCTGACAGAAGGTGTTATTTAATGAGCGAAGGCAGGTACGGTTTGCCCAAACTGTTAACCAGTAATGCCGGCCTGCACTCGGGCTTAATGATCCCACAATACACTACAGCGGCATTGGTTACCGAAAATAAAACCCTTTGTTTTCCGGCAAGTGCCGATAGCGTACCCACGTCTTTAGGGCAGGAAGATCATGTATCCATGGGTTCCATCAGCGGGCGCAAGCTTAACCAGGTAATTGATAACCTGGAATATATTCAGGCCATTGAGCTGCTTTACGCGGCACAGGCTATTGATTTCAGGCGGCCGTTAAAATCAACCCCCGTTGTGGAGGCCTGTCATGCGCTGGTGCGTGAGCATGTACCACACATTGATGACGACCGTATTTTTGCCGATGATATTAATGCCTTACATAAAATAATTACTGACGGCTCATTACTTGCAACAGCCAACCATACAGCAACCGCTCACCAAATTAACCTGAAAGATGACGAATTCGGAATTTATTAAAACCTACGCCACGCACCCGGTGTATAAGGCACCGAGGGGTATGCAGCTGCATGCCAAAAGCTGGCAAACAGAAGCGCCGCTTCGCATGCTGCTCAATAACCTTGACGGGCAGGTGGCCGAAAACCCCGACGAGCTGGTGGTTTATGGCGGCATAGGCCAGGCTGCCCGCAACCCGGAGGCACTGCGCAAAATAATTGAGCTGCTGCTGGAGCTGGATGAGCACCATTCCTTACTGGTACAGTCGGGTAAAGCCGTGGGTATTGTACGCACACACCCGGAAGCGCCGCGGGTACTCATCGCCAACAGTAACCTGGTGCCGGCATGGGCAAACTGGGAACACTTTAACGAGCTGAGGGCAAAAGGCCTGATGATGTACGGGCAAATGACCGCCGGCAGTTGGATCTACATAGGTACACAGGGTATTTTACAGGGTACCTACGAAACTTTTGTTGAGGCCGGGAACCAGCATTTTAACGGCGACCTAACCGGTAAGCTGATTGTGAGCGCAGGTTTGGGTGGTATGGGTGGCGCACAGCCATTGGCTGCAACTATGGCCGGTGCCGTGTTTTTAGGTGCCGATGTGGATGAAACACGCATCCAAAAACGCCTGGACAGCCAGTATATCGACAAAATGACCCATAGTTATGCCGAGGCCATTGCCTGGGTAAAGGACGCCATGCAAAAAGGCGAAACGCTGTCGGTTGGTTTGGTGAGTGATGCCGGCGACCTGCTGCAAAGGTTGCTGAAGGATAACTTTATCCCCGACCTGTTAACCGACCAAACATCGGCGCACGACCCGCTGAATGGTTATGTCCCCAACGGCCTTTCTATAACCCTGGCGTCGGTATTAAGAAAAACAGACCCGTTAGAATATAAAAGATTATCGTTAGCCAGCATGGCAAGGCATGTAAGCCTGATGCTGCAATTGCAAAAGCGCGGTGCCATTACCTTTGACTATGGCAATAACCTGCGCGAGTTTGCCAGGCAGGGAGGTGAACCCGATGCCTTTAATTTCCCGGGCTTTACCCCGGCCTATATCCGTCCGCTGTTTTGTGAGGGCAAGGGGCCGTTCAGGTGGGTAGCCTTATCAGGTGATCCGGAAGATATTTTTACTACCGACCGTGCTTTGATGGAATTGTTCCCGGAAGATAAACCACTGATTAAATGGCTTAAAAACGCGCAGGAAAAGATCTCGTTCCAGGGCTTGCCTGCCCGTATCTGCTGGCTGGGCATGGGCGACAGGGAAAAGGCAGGGCTTATGTTTAACGAACTGGTGAAAACCGGCAAAGTGAAAGGCCCCATAGTAATAGGCCGCGATCATTTGGACTGCGGCTCGGTAGCATCACCCAACCGCGAAACGGAAGCGATGAAAGATGGCTCGGACGCGGTTTCTGACTGGCCTTTATTAAACCTGATGGCGAACACGGCAGGCGGAGCCACATGGGTATCGTTCCATCACGGTGGTGGCGTGGGCATGGGTTATTCGCAGCACGCCGGGATGGTTGTTTTGGCGGATGGAACAGACCGGGCAACAACCTGTTTAAGCCGTGTGCTTTACAATGACCCAGCAATGGGCATCTTCCGCCATGCAGATGCGGGATACGATAAGGCCGAAGAATGGGCCAAAAAGTTTGATTTGAAAGTGTGGTAGGGAGAGGTGAAAGCTGAAAGGCGAAGGGCGAGGAAATAGAATTTGCCCATAGAACGTCATTGCGAGCCTGGTTGCTTGCAACCAGCTTCGAAGCAATCTCTGAACCATACACGCACCGGAATAAAAAGCGATGTGGGCACCAGCCAAGCGGCTTTAAGGTCCCAACGAAACATACGTTCGTTGATTGTCCTTAGCAGCGGTTGCTTCGAAATGATGCGCGGAGAAAAGGAAGATATTAAATAAATAAATAATGAAAACACTCCACGGTCCGTTTACCCAGATCCTGCCCCTAACGGGGATGCCTTTAAAAGGAGCATTGACAGATGATCAGCTGCAGGTTATTCCTGACGGCGGGATTATGGTTGAAAATGGGCTGATCCTGATTGTTGGCGATTTTGAAACTTTACGCAAAGAAAATCCATCGGCACAAATAAATTTAATTGAAGGCGACGGCGTGTTGCTACCAGGCTTTGTTGACTGCCATACCCATATTTGCTTTGCAGGCAGCAGGGCAAAGGATTACGCCATGCGTATCCAGGGGAAAACCTATTTGGAGATTGCCAAAGCTGGCGGCGGCATCTGGGATTCCGTAACGCAAACCCGGGCGGCTGACGAAGCTTTACTTACCGAACTGTTATTAAAAAGAATTGAGCGCCATTTAGCCGAAGGGGTAACCACCATTGAAGTTAAAAGCGGTTATGGACTATCTGTTGAGCAGGAGTTAAAACAGTTAAGGGCCATTAAAGTGGCATCAACCCAAACAAAAGCCAGTATTTTAACTACCTGTTTGGCGGCGCACATGGCTCCGAAAGATTTTAACGGCAGCCAAAATGATTATTTGGAACACATTTTAACCGGTTTGCTGCCTGTTATCAAAAAAGAAAACCTGGCCAGCAGGGTTGATATATTTATTGAAGAAAGCGCTTTTAATGCAGAGAATGCAACCATTTATTTAACCAAAGCCAAACAAATGGGCTTTGATATAACCGTACATGCCGACCAGTTTACCACAGGCGGCAGTAAGGTAGCTGTAAATTTGGGCGCTGTTTCTGCCGATCACCTGGAAGCCAGCGGAGATGCAGAAATAAAATTATTAGCCAATTCAAATACAGTAGCCGTAACTTTACCCGGTGCATCGCTGGGTTTGGGCATGCCTTATGCACCTGCACGGAAGCTGCTGGATGCCGGCGCCTGCCTGGCCATTGCAAGCGACTGGAATCCCGGTTCGGCACCAATGGGCGACCTGCTGATGCAGGCTGCCGTAATGAGCGCTGCCGAAAAGCTAAGCACTGCCGAGGTGTTTGCCGGATTAACCTTCCGCGCTGCAAAGGCGTTGAACTTAACTGACCGGGGCATATTGGCAGCAGGTATGCGGGCAGACCTGCAAATATATCCTGCTAATGATTATAGAGAAATTCTATATCAGCAGGGAAAGCTAAAACCAAAAAACTAATTACTATATCTAATTCAAACAACTAATCTCTGATCTCCAGCCTCTAATCTCTAACCCCCATGACACAACTCATCGAATGCGTTCCAAATTTTTCTGAAGGTGTAAACCTTGATATTATTAAACAGATCACCAATGAGGTTGAATCAATTGAGGGTGTAAGATTGCTGAATGTTGATCCCGGCAAGGCAACCAACCGTACCGTAGTAACTTTTGTAGGCGAACCGGCAAAGGTTATTGAAGCTGCTTTTTTGGCGATAAAAAAGGCCGGTGAGCTGATAGATATGAGCAAACACAAAGGCGAACACCCACGGATGGGCGCTACAGATGTTTGTCCGCTGATCCCTATTGCCAACATCAGCATGGAAGAAACTGCAGAATATGCCAGGCAACTTGCCAAACGGGTGGGTGAGGAATTAGGCATCCCGGCGTATTTATATGAGTATGCCCAGGCTGATAAAAAGCGCAATAACCTTTCGGTGATCCGGGCGGGCGAGTATGAAGGCTTTTTTAAGAAGATAAAACTCCCGGAGTGGAAACCTGATTTCGGCCCGGCGGAGTATGATGCCAGGCGTGGTGCCACCGTGATTGGTGCACGGGATTTCCTGATTGCCTACAATGTAAATTTAAATACCACCAGTACCCGCAGGGCAAACTCCATTGCGTTTGATATACGCGAGGCAGGCCGCGTAATGCGCGAAGGCGACCCGATTAATGGCAAAATAATTAACGATGAAAACGGCAAGCCAAAATCTATCCCCGGTTCCTTAAAATCGGTAAAGGCTATCGGCTGGTACATTGAGGAGTATGGCATAGCGCAGATCTCTATGAACCTCACCAATATTGAAGTTACCCCTTTACACATCGCTTTTGACGAGGTTTGCACCAAAGCGGCAGAGCGCGGGATGCGGGTAACCGGCAGCGAACTGGTGGGATTGGTCCCCTTAAAAGCCATGCTGGATGCCGGCAAATATTTCCTGCTGAAACAACAGCGTTCGGTTGGGGTAAGTGAGAAAGAACTGGTTAAGATCGCCATAAAATCAATGGGCTTGTCGGAGCTGTCTCCATTCGTTCCGGAGGAAAGGATCATTGAATATTTACTGAAAGACAATGCATCCACCAAACTGGCTTCAATGACCCTGATTGAGTTTGCTGATGAAACAGCGAGTGAAAGCCCGGCACCGGGTGGGGGTTCCATATCAGCTTACATGGGTGCTTTAGGCGCAGCACTGGCAACCATGGTAGCTAACCTTTCATCGCACAAAAAAGGCTGGGACAACCGTTGGGAAGAGTTCAGCAACTGGGCAGAGAAAGGCCAGCAATATAAAGATGAACTGGTGAGATTGGTTGATTTGGATACGGCAGCTTTTAACAAAATAATGGAAGCGTTCAGCCTGCCAAAAGTTACAGATGAGGAAAAAGCCGCGAGGGATAAGGCCATTCAGGATGCTACCCGTTATGCTATTGAAATTCCTTTAAGAGTAATGCATGCGGCATACGGCAGCCTGACGGTGATCAAAGCAATGGCCGAAACCGGTAACCCAAACTCGGTAACTGATGCCGGAGTAGCAGCCCTTTGTGCCCGCAGTGCGGTAATAGGCGCCTTTATGAACGTGAAGATAAATGCATCCGGTTATAAGGATAAAGACTACGTTATTAAAGTTATTTCCGATGGCGGCGAACTGGAGCGGAAAGCTATAGCGCTGGAGGGGGAGATAATTGAACTGGTTAACGGGAAGATTGTTTAATTTGATGATTTGACAATTAGATGATCTGAAAATAGCTAGCTTTATAAGGATAATGACGCAGCAAATTTTCAAATTTTCAAATCACCACATTTTCAAATTACTATTCCTTCTGCTATTCATTTCCTGCAACCCGGATAAATCCACCACAAAAAAGACAATCTTCAATATTAACCTGGATGAAGGCCTGAGTTCGCTCGATCCCGCTTTTGCGCGCAACCAAAACACCATCTGGATGACCAACCAGGTTTATAACGGCCTGCTGCAAATTGACGACAGCCTTAAAACCCGGCCCTGTATTGCCAAAAGCTGGGAAATCTCGGCAAACGGACTTTCTTATACCTTCCATTTACGCAGCGATGTGCATTTTCATGATGATCCGCTGTTTGCAAACGGCCAGGGGCGTAAAGTTGTAGCCGGTGATTTTGTGTACAGTTTCCACCGGCTTATTGATCCGAAAGTGGCATCGTCCGGCTCATGGATCTTTAGCGATAAGGTTTGTGATAATCCGTTTATCGCGGTAAATGACAGCACTTTTCGTATTACCCTCAGGCAGCCTTTCCCGCCGCTGTTAAGCATGATCACCGCGCAGTATTGCTCTGTTGTGCCGCATGAGGTGGTTGATCATTATGGGAAGGATTTCAGGCAGCACCCTGTTGGTACCGGCCCCTTTAAGTTTAAATACTGGAAAGAGGGCGAGATTATGGTACTGCTGAAGAACGAAAAGTACTGGGAGAAAGATAAAGACGGCTCAGCCCTGCCGCACCTTGATGCCATTCGCGCAACATTTATTGGCGATAAGCAAACCGCCTTTATGGAGTTCATCAGCAAAAAGCTTGATTTTTTAAATGATATTGATGGCAGCTATCGCGATGATATCCTGACCAAAGCGGGGGCCATCACCCAAAAATATAAAGGAAAATTTACCCTTAACACCGGCCCCTATACCAACACCATTTACCTGGGGATGCTGGTTGACAGCAGCCTGGCTATTGTAAAGTCGTCGCCGTTGCGTAAACTAAAGATAAGACAGGCCATTAATTATGCTATTGATAAAGAAAAGATGATTAAATACCTGCGCAACAGCATGGGCACGGCCGGCACTGCAGGTTTTATCCCGATGGGGATGCCGGGGTTTGATGCGGCAAAGGTTAAAGGATACAGTTACAACCCCGAAAAAGCAAGGCAGCTGCTGAAGGAAGCAGGATACCCTGATGGTAAAAACATGCCCGAAATTGTGCTGCATACCACCGTAGGCTACCGCGGATTGATAGAATACGTACAGGGCCAGCTGGACAGGGTAGGGATTAAAACAAGTGTTGAAATAACCCAGGGTGCAAGTTTGCGCGAGCTGGTATCAAAAAATGGCGTCAACTTTTTTTACGGTACCTGGATTGCCGATTACCCGGATGCTGAGAACTACCTGTCGGTGTTTTACTCCAAAAATAAGATTCCTTTCGGCCCCAACTATACCGGCTTTAACAACAAACAGTTTGATGCCCTTTTTGAGCAGGCGTACCACGAAGTTGACGACGAAAAACGCTATGTACTTTACCGCGAAATGGATAACCTGGTAATGCAGCAATCGCCGGTGGTTATTTTGTATTACGATAAGCGGGTAAACCTGTACCAGAACAACATCTCGGGCTATGGCCTTAACGGGCAAAATTTGCTGGTGCTAAAAAGGGTGGTTAAAAGAGATTAGAGGTTAGCGTTTAGAGGTTAGTGATTAGAGGTTAGTTAGGGCATGTTTATCGAATGCAACATCATTTAATCATTCAGTAAGACGCTTAGCAATGCGAAACCACAAGCCTTATTCATCCGCATACCGCAACACATCAGCAGTTACAGTTACTGACTGCCCGTCGTTGGTAACATCCGGCTTATTAATTACAACGGCATTGCCGCCTACGGTTCGGGCATAGTTTTTTAGTTCTGCCTTCAACCGTTCCTGGTTATAATTAGGGCTGGTTAAACGGCCAATAACTTTGTACAGTTTTTTAACATCGTGCACCGAATAATAAATTTCCACATCTGACTTTACGGGGGTGTACCTGTCGCCAAAATAAGATACGGATGCACAGGACGAGAGCAGGAAGGCGAATCCTAAAATGATAAACTGGTAACGTTTCATAAGTTTAAGGTTTTGATTATAACCTTAAGACCGGGAAAACACCTACCGGTTTAGCGTGGTGAAGTAATAATTTTATTACAGGTAAATGCCAACAAAAAAGCCTCCCCATAAATGAGAAGGCTTAAATATTCTAAGTACGAATTAATTACGAAGCCATTTGCTTCCTGATGATGTTTAATGCACCGCCGGCTTTAAACCATTCTATTTGCTGCGCATTATAAGTATGGTTTACCTGGAATGATTCTGTTGAACCATCTTTATGGTGCAATACCACGGTTAATTGTTTATCAGGTGAAAATGTTGTTAAACCGGTGATATCGATGATGTCGTCCTCCTGGATTTTATCATAATCATTGCTGTCGGCAAAGGTGATGCCCAGCATACCTTGTTTTTTCAGGTTGGTTTCGTGGATCCTGGCAAATGATTTTACCAGTATGGCACGTACACCCAGGTGACGGGGCTCCATAGCAGCATGCTCGCGTGATGAGCCTTCGCCATAGTTTTCATCGCCTACAACAATTGAACCTATGCCATGCGCTTTATAGTCGCGTTGGGTGGCAGGTACCGGTCCGTATTCGCCTGTCAGCTCATTTTTAACACTGTCGGCAGTATTGTTAAAATAGTTGATGGCGCCAATCAGCATGTTATTTGAAATATTATCCAGGTGACCACGGAACTTTAACCAAGGGCCGGCCATAGAGATATGATCGGTAGTACACTTACCTTTTGCTTTAATTAACAGTTTTAAGCCGGTAATGTCAGTACCTTCCCATGCAGTAAACGGATCAAGCAATTGCAGGCGCGATGATCTTGGGTCAACCTTAACCTCAACGCTGCTGCCATCTTCGGCAGGTGCCTGGTAGCCGGCATCTTCAACTGCATAACCTTTTGACGGCATCTCGAGGCCTTCCGGCTCGTCAAACTTAACCTGCTCGCCTTTGGCATTAGTTAAAGTATCGGTTAACGGGTTAAAAGTAAGATCGCCAGCTATAGCAAACGCGGTAACAATCTCCGGCGATGCCACAAAAGCGTGGGTATTGGGGTTACCATCCTGGCGTTTGGCAAAGTTGCGGTTAAACGATGTGATGATAGAGTTTTTGCGGGTAGGGTCGTTGGTATGACGTGCCCATTGACCAATACAAGGGCCGCAGGCATTTGCCAGCACAACGCCGCCCATGCTTTCAAACGTACCTAAATAACCATCCCGTTCAACGGTATAACGTACCAGTTCAGATCCCGGGGTAATGGTAAATTCGGCGTTTGTTTTTAAATGTTTATCAATAGCCTGTTTAGCGATAGAAGCCGAACGGGTAATATCCTCGTATGATGAATTTGTACATGAGCCAATTAAGCCAACTTCCAGCTTAGCAGGCCAGCCGTTTTCTTTAACCGCCGCAGCAAATTTAGAGATCGGCCATGCCAAATCAGGCGTAAACGGACCATTTACATGCGGTTCAAGCTCGTTCAGATCAATTTCAATAACCTGGTCAAAATATTGCTCCGGATTGGCGTAAACTTCAGGGTCGCCGGTCAAGTGTTCGGCAACAGCGTTTGCAAGTTCAGCAATATCGGCACGTTTGGTGCCGCTAAGGTAAGTTGCAGACTTTTCATCATACCCGAAGATAGAGGTGGTTGCACCAATTTCGGCACCCATGTTACAGATGGTGCCTTTACCTGTTGCAGAAAGTGAACGCGCACCCTCGCCAAAATATTCAACAATAGCACCCGTTCCGCCTTTTACGGTCAGGATTCCGGCTACTTTTAAAATAACATCTTTTGCTGAGGTCCAGCCTGATAGTTTACCGGTTAATTTAACACCTATCAGTTTAGGGAATTTTAGCTCCCATGGCAAGCCTGCCATTACATCACAGGCATCGGCACCGCCAACACCAATAGCTATCATACCCAAGCCACCTGCATTAGGGGTGTGCGAATCTGTACCTATCATCATTCCACCTGGAAATGCGTAGTTCTCTAAAACAACCTGGTGAATAATACCTGCACCCGGTTTCCAGAAGCCCAGTCCGTATTTATCAGATACCGAAGCCAGGAAATCATAAACTTCTTTATTAACATCTTTAGCGGTGCTCAAATCCTCATCAGCGCCAATTTTAGCCTGGATCAGGTGATCGCAATGTACAGTTGAAGGCACGGCAACCTGCGGACGGCCAGCCTGCATAAACTGCAGTAAAGCCATTTGCGCAGTAGCATCCTGCATGGCAACGCGGTCTGGTGCAAAGTCAACATAGTCAACACCACGGCCAAATGCTTTATGGGCATCACCTTCGCTAAGGTGGGCGTATAATATTTTTTCGGTTAAAGTAAGGTGTTTACCGGTCGCTTTACGGGCAGCAGCCACGCGGGTGCTATAGCGGTCGTAAACCTTTTTGATCATATCTAAATCAAAAGCCATTTTATTTGATCTTTAGGTGAAAGTAAAAGAATAGACATTAACCGGTTAACGGCTTGTCAATCCGGCGAATTTACAAAAAATGCAGGTAAAAGGAAGTCAGGCGAATGTACAATTGTTATTTGGACAGGTTCTAAATTAATTAAAAGCGAATGGGCAAATAATTATACACGCTAAACATTAATTGAATTGTTTAATTATAAAGTTCAAAAAAATTAACTAACAAGATAGTTTGTATAGGTGCGATGTAAAAACAATTTAATACTTTTATCAATAAATCAAATTCACAATATGCAAATAAAGAAAAACGTTTTTTGCGCACTCGCAGCGGTCTGCCTTTTGGGCGTACAGGCCAAAGCGCAAAAAGTAGAATTTACAGAATACGATTTGCCAAATGGCTTGCACGTAGTTCTGCACAACGACAGTAAGGCACCTGTTGTGGCCGTTACTGTAATGTATCATGTAGGATCGAAAAATGAGTCGGTGGGCCGTACAGGCTTCGCCCACTTTTTTGAGCACCTGTTGTTTGAAGGCAGCGAAAACATAAAGCGCGGCGAGTTTATGAAGGTGGTATCAGCCAATGGCGGCCAAAACAACGCCAACACCACCCAGGACAGGACCTTTTATTACGAAGTGTTCCCGTCAAATCAGCTGGAAACCGGTATGTGGCTGGAAAGCGAACGCATGATGCACCCGGTGATAAATGAAATTGGCGTAAAAACACAGAATGAAGTGGTGAAAGAAGAAAAGCGCCAGAGCCTTGATAATCGTCCTTATGGTAATTTAATTACCTATATCAGCGAAGGCTTGTTTCCAACCCACCCTTATCATAATGGGGTAATTGGCTCAATGAAGGATCTGGACGCAGCCAAACTGGATGAGTTTAAAGGTTTCTTTAAAAAATACTATGTTCCTAACAATGCAGTATTAACCATTGCCGGCGATATTAATATCGAAAAAACAAAAGAACTGGTTAAAGCCTATTTTGCCGATGTACCGCGTGGTGCCGATATTGTTTACAAAAAAGTTGAGGAGGCCCCAATAACCAAACAGGTTACAGATACCGCTTACGATGCCAATATCCAAATCCCTTTTATGATTGAAGCATACCGGGTGCCCGGCCGCGACAGTCATGATTCAAAGGTAATGCAAATGATCTCGTCTGTGCTTTCGGGCGGTGCCAGTTCAAGGATGTACAAAAAAATGGTTGATGAGAAGAAGAACGCGCTGCAGGTAGTTGCATTTAACTATGCCCTTGAAGACTACGGCATGTATATAGTAGGAGCCCTTCCAAACGGCGGCGCTGCACCTGCGAGCCTGTTGCCTGATATGGATGAGGAAATTAAAAAGCTGCAAACCGACCTGATAAGCCCTGAAGAGTATCAGAAGTTGCAAAACCAGTTTGAAAACAATTTTGTGAGCGCAAATACCCGTATGGTTGGGCTGGCCGAAAACCTGGCCAACGGTTATACTTTTTACCACAAAGATACCGGCCACGTTAACGAGGAGTTGACAGAGATCCGCTCTATAACCAGGGAAGAAATAAGGGAAGCAGCAAGAAAGTACCTTAACCCAAACCAGCGCCTGGTATTGTATTATTTGCCCGGAAAAGGAAAAGCTCAATAATTAATTTATAGCACGAAAACATCATGAAGAAATATATAATTATAGCTGCCGGCGCATTATTTATGCAATATGCACAGGCGCAAACAATTGACCGCACCAAACAGCCTAAACCCGGGCCTGCCCCCGTTTTAACTATAAAAGACCCGGTTAAGTTTATTTTACCCAACGGCATTACAGTTTTGGTGGTTGAAAACCATACGCTGCCAAAGGTAACAGCCAATTATTTAATTGACGTTGGCCCTGTTACCGAAGGAAGCAAAGCCGGTGTGGTAAACCTAATGGGCTCTATGCTGAACGAGGGTACTAAAACCATGCCCAAAGCGGTGTTTGATGAATCGGTTGAAAAAATGGGCGCAAATGTGAGCCTGAACTCGGCCGGTGGTTATGCATCAGCACTTACCCGTTATTTCAAAGAGGCCTTTACCCTGATGGGTACCGCGCTTAAAGAGCCTGCTTTTACACAGGAATCATTCGATAAACTGAAAACCCAGGAAATAACCAATTTAAAGTCTTCAGCAAAAAGCGCTGCTGCCATTGCAGCCAGGGTAAATAATGCCCTAACTTATGGTAAAACGCATCCCAACGGCGAATTTGAAACTGAAGAAGGCGTTCAGGCGTTAACTTTACAGGATATTAAAGATGCTTATGCTAAGTATGTTACCCCATCACGCGGATATTTAACCATAATTGGTGATATTAAACCTGCTGATGCTAAAGCTTTAGCTACCCAGGTACTGGGCAGCTGGAAAGGCGCCACACTTACTTTACCTAAGCTTGCAGAAGTAGCTAACCCAACCAAAACCGAAATTGATGTGGTTGATGTGCCAAGTGCAGTACAATCAGAGATCAATGTGATTAACCTGGTTGACCTCAAAAAAAACAATCCTGATTATTTCCCTGCAATATTGGCCAGCTACATTTTAGGGGGTGGCGCAGAAAGCCGTTTATTTATGAACCTGCGCGAAAAGCATGGTTTTACTTACGGTTCATACTCATCATTGGGTACCGGCAGGTTCCAGGAAACATTTGATGCCTCGGCTTCTGTACGGAATGCAAAGGTGGACAGTGCGGTTACTGAAATGCTTAACGAGGTAAAAAGGATTCGGACAACAAAAGTAACTGACGAAGAACTCAACACTGCAAAGGCTTTATATAATGGCTCCTTTGCGCTTGGTTTGGAAGATCCTGCGCGTACGGCAACATTTGCAAGCAACATCCTGATCAATGATTTACCTGCTGATTTTTATAAAACTTACCTGCAAAAGGTAAATGCAGTAACCGCTGATGATATACAACGCGTGGCCCAAAAGTATTTTAACTATGATAATACCCGCGTGGTGGTAGTGGGCGGTGCTGCCCAGATGCTTGAGGGGCTTAAGAAAAGCGGATATCCTGTTAAGCTTTATGATAACTACGCCAGCCCGGTAACTGAAGGCGCTTCGGCTGCTACGGTACCCGCTGTAAAGGCAACTGATATTATTAAAGGATACATTGATGCCGTTGGCGGCGCTACTGAACTGAAGAAGGTAACCTCAACCGTTACCACTTTGGATATGAGCATGCAGGGCATGAAGCTTAGCGTTGTGCAGAAAAAAATGGCGCCTAACAAAGAGGCTATGGCCATTACAATGGGTGGCAACACCGTAATGAAAGAGGCATTTGACGGCGAAAAAGGTTACCAGCAGCAAGGCCCAAATAAAAAGGATATGACTGCTGAAGAAGTAGCGCAAAAGAAAGTGTTCACTTCATTAACCGAACAGCTTGACTACTTAACCAACTCTGCATTTAAGCTGGCGGTAAAGGGTATTCAAAAAGTAAACGGAGCCGATGCTTACCAGGTGAGTGTTACCGACCCAACAGGCAAAACATCAACAGAGTATTATGACGTTAAAAGCAAGCTGCTGGTAAAAAATGAAAGCACCACGGTAACCAATAATGTAAGTATAAATGTAACCCTTGAGTTTGGCGACTACCGCAAAACGGGTAATATATTGCAGCCGTACAAGCAAACCATAACACAGTCTGCCGGTGGGCAGGATCAAACCTTTGAAATGACAGTAACGGATGTAAAAATAAATACCGGGGTAACTCCTGACGATTTTAAATAACCGTTTTTTAAATTCTTTTAAAGAGCTTGCCGTTGGCAGGCTCTTTTTTTGTGCAATAATGACGAGTTGTAAGCAACATTGCAGCCATTTATTGCGATTTTTATTGAGGTAGATGACGCCTCAATAATGCTTTAATTGAAACTTTGTTACGTAGCAGGGGAAAGGAACCATCCCTTTTACCTGCCCCTTTTGCCGGATATTTTAGCTGAAGTTCAGCCCCTTAGTGCTGAGAGGCTTAGCTAAATTGTATTTCCGCCTTTCGACAATATCTTTATATTTGCCTCTGCTTCTAAGTATAGAAATTTAAAAATATGGCTAAGAAAACATCTGAAACTCCTGATACCCCTAAGCATATTGCTGTTGTAAATGATAAGTCGTTATCATTTTTTGAAAAGTATATCAACAACCCTTCACCAACCGGTTTTGAGTGGAAGGGCCAGGAAATATGGCTTGATTATTTGAAACCTTACATTGATGATTATTATGTGGATAATTACGGAACAGCGGTTGGGATTATCAATAAAGACGCAGCCTACAAGGTTGTTATTGAGGCCCATGCCGATGAGATCTCGTGGTTTGTTAATTACATTACCAGCGATGGTTTAATATATGTTATCCGTAACGGCGGTTCTGACCACCAGATAGCGCCATCAAAAAGAGTTGACATTCACACGGATAAAGGAATAGTAAAAGCTGTTTTTGGATGGCCGGCTATTCATACCCGCAGTGCGGGCGAAAAGGAAGAGGCCCCAACGCTGAAAAATATATTTTTAGATTGCGGCTGCACTTCAAAAGAGGAAGTTGAAAAGCTAGGCATTCATGTAGGTTGCGTTATTACCTATGAAGACGAGTTTATGGTGCTGAACGACCGTTATTACGTTGGCCGGGCACTGGATAACCGCGCCGGTGGATTTATGATTGCCGAAGTTGCCCGTTTACTAAAAGAGAATAAGGTTAAATTACCTTTCGGCTTGTATATTGTAAATGCAGTGCAGGAAGAAATAGGGCTGCGCGGTGCCGAAATGATAGCGCATCACATTAAGCCAAACGTAGCCATTGTTACTGATGTTACGCACGATACGCAAACGCCAATGATTAACAAGATAACCCAGGGCGACCTTGCCTGCGGTCGTGGTCCAGTAGTTTCCTATGCACCTGCTATACAAAACAACCTGAATAAACTGCTGATAGAAACGGCCGAGAAAGCGAAGATTCCTTTTCAGCGCCAGGCCTCATCGCGTTCAACAGGCACTGATACAGATGCTTTTGCGTATTCAAATGACGGTGTGCCGTCTGTATTGATCTCGTTGCCGCTGCGTTATATGCATACCACGGTGGAGATGATCCATAAAGAAGATGTTGACAATGTGATCCGTTTGATCTACGAAACCCTGTTAAATATTAAAGACGGGCAGGATTTCAGATATATTAAATAAGGCACGGCCATTAAAACATTTTAACCGTATAAGTATTATTAAACAATAATAATTAAAATAAAAATGTCATATTTACAGTTAATGTGACACTTCTGGAAAATATATGAAACCTACATTACTGATCCTCGCTGCAGGAATGGCCAGCCGTTATGGCAGCATGAAACAAATTGATGGTTTTGGCCCTAACGGCGAAACTATTATTGACTATTCTATATATGACGCCATAAAAGCAGGCTTCGGAAAAATCAGCTTCATCATCCGTGAAGAATTTGCTGAACCTTTTAAAGCAATTTTTGAACCCAAGCTAAAAGGACGCATTGAAACAGATTATGTTTTTCAAAGCTTCGATCTGAAACAATTTGGGATTAACAAAGAAATAGAACGCGCTAAACCATGGGGAACGGCACATGCGGTGTTGGCGGCCAGGAACCAGATAAACGAGCCTTTTTGCGTTATTAATGCGGATGACTTTTACGGATATGACTCATTTGAGAAAATGGCCAGGTTTTTAACCACCGAAGTAACCGATGATACCTACTCGCTGATTGGTTACCAGGTTGACAGGACCTTATCTGACTACGGAACGGTATCTCGCGGTGTTTGTAAGGTAGATGAAAACGGCAACATGGTTGAGATTAACGAGCGCACGGAGGTTTACTTTAAAGAAGATGGCAGCGTTGCTTACCGGGATGCAAGCGGCGAACATGCACTGAGCAGCGATACCCGTGTATCAATGAACTTTTGGGGATTTACCCCGGCTGTATTTAAACAAAGCGAACCGATGTTTAAGACATTTGTTGAGGAGAATGCCGGCAACCCGAAATCTGAATTTTTTATTCCTATTGTTGCCGATAAATTGATAAAAACCGGGCAGGCTTCATTTAAAGTGATCCCAACGGCATCAAAATGGTTTGGTGTTACTTATAAAGAGGATAAACCTATTGTACAAAAATGTATTTCAGAACTGGTGGAAAATGGAACCTATCCTGCAAACCTTTGGCCATAAGTTTATATGCATTTTTGATATTGAAATCCTGCTTAACGGCGGGATTTTTTGTTATTACGAAAACGTTATCCTGTTTTATCCGTTCGCTAAATAGTGATTAGAGGAAACAATATGCAAACTGAAATATTAGGGAATGCCAAAAGCGTCGATAAGCAAGGCAATGTTCTCATCATCAAAACAGACCAAGCCATTGCCCGCATCTGGGTTTACAGTCCAGCTGTTATCAGGATTAATGTAAGCCGTTCGTTTAACGAACACGATCCGTCCTTCGCGGTAATTCAAACCCCTTCGGAAACAATAAATTACACTGAATCGGCCGGTGAGATTGCTGTTATTACGTCCGAAGTAAAGCTCCTGATCAATAAATCACCGTTGCGCTTTAATTTTTATACAGCCGGTGGGAAGGTATTAAGCGGGGACGATCCGCGCTTCGGCATCAACTGGCAGGGCGACAGGGTAATTAACTACCGAAAATTATTTCCGGATGAAAGGTTTATCGGCCTTGGCGAAAAGACCGGGAATCTTGATCGCCGTGGCAGTCATTACGTAAACTGGAATACGGATGCTCCCTTACACGATACCAGGACAGATCCGCTTTACAAAACTTTTCCCTTTTTTATTGGCCTGCACAGCGGGCTAACTTATGGGTTGTTTTTTGATAATACCTATAAAAGTTATTTCGATTTCGGCGCCACCACTAACGAACAAATGAGTTGGTTTGGCGCCGATGGCGGCGACATGAATTATTATTTTTTTGGAGCACAGAGCGTCGGGGAAATTATAGAAGATTATACCTGGCTTACCGGCCGGATGGAAATGCCGCCTTTATGGAGCCTGGGGTACCAGCAGTGCCGGTGGAGTTACATGAGCGCTGCCGAAGTGTTGAATATTGCGGAAAATTTCCGCAAAGAAAAGATCCCGGCAGATGTGTTGTATTGCGACATTGATTACATGGAGGGCTTTAAAATTTTTACCTGGAACAAAGAGACCTTTGCCGAGCCAGAAAGTTTTATAGCTAAGCTGAAAGCGATGAACTTCCGCCTAGTTACCATAGTTGATCCCGGCATTAAAGTGGAACCGGGATATCAGCAATATGATGAAGGCCTGGCCAATAATTATTTTGCCACGTACCCTAATGGCGAAAACTACACGGCAGATGTATGGCCCGGCAGTTGCCACTTTCCTGATTTTTTTAGGGAAGATGTACGCGAATGGTGGGGTGCGGCATTTAGTGCTTTAACCGAACCCGGGGTAGAGGGTTTTTGGAATGACATGAACGAACCGGCGGCATGGGGACAAAATATGCCATGGCTGGTAAAGTTTGGCGATAAATACATGCCCCAAATACGCAATGCCTACGGAATGCAAATGGCAAAGGCAACTTATGAGGGCACCCGAAAACTACTGGGTAACAAACGCCCTTTTGTACTTACCCGTGCGGCATATTCAGGCACGCAGCGTTACTCGGCAATATGGACGGGCGATAATTCTGCTTATGATGCGCACATGTTGCTGGGTCAGCGCCTGGTAAACAGTTTAGGCATTACAGGGATGTCATTAACAGGTGTGGATATTGGTGGCTTTACCGGCGACCCAACGCCGGCGCTGATGGTGCGATGGAATTCACTTGGTGTATATACGCCTATGTTCCGTAACCATGCCATGCAGGGGACGAAAATGCGCGAACCTTGGTGCTGGGGTAAGGAAAATGAAGCCGTCATAAAAAAGGATATTGAATTGCGGTACCGTTTGCTGCCTTATATTTATTCGTCATTTTATCAATCGCACCAAACAGGTTTACCAACAAGCCGCACGCTTGCCATAAATTACACTACCGATAACAATGTATTTGATGTAAAATATCAAAACCAATTTCTGTTTGGAGATGCCCTGATGGTTGCACCCGTTGAAAGCACAAAATTTACCGAGGAAGTTTATTTACCCGCAGGCACCTGGTTCAGGTTCAGTACCGGCGAAAAGTTTGCAGGCGGCAGGGCGGTAATAGCTGATGCGCCATTAACTGATTTGCCTGTTTTTGTTAAAGCAAGCGCAATTATTCCTATGCAAAGTTTAGTTCAAAGCACCAATGAAAAGGGAGACGGGATTTTGGAAGTTAACGTTTGGCATGGAACAGCAGCCAATAGTTTTGTTTATTACGAAGATGATGGCGTAAGTTACGATTATGAAAAAGGTGGTTATTTTAAGCGACGAATTACCTATGATCCCGGCAAGCGACTAATTAGTTTCGCTGAGACTGAAGGATCATTTACTTCAAAATATGATAGGATAAAACTGGTGCTACATGGGTTCTCTATTGGTGAACACGGATTTAAAATAAATGGCACAATAAAAGTCCCAGCGGGCAGTGTATTAGTTTTTAATAATGATACCCAGATAATAGAAATAGCGTTTTAAAATGTAAGGATGGGCTGTTTTTTGGATTTTAAGTATTGAGGTAAGAATTTTCACCGCTCTAAAACCTTCTTTTACCGACTACTTTTACCTGCTAACCTATTTTGGATTGCCAATTTTGGGTTGAGGATATAGTTTTACATCAGATAAAGAAATGAACACTAAATCTGATAAAGAAATGGACACCTATCAAACCTCATACGCAGCATTTCCAGGCATGACTATGGATGAATATAGCTTTCTTCATCATGCATCTGCAGGCCTCAGCCAAAATCAAATGACCACTTTTATGGCCGTTTATAGCAGTCGCCGAAAAAATCCAACCGACATACTGGTAGCCACTTTATTCGGTTTTTTAGGCCTGGCTGGTGTGCAAAGATTTATGACCAATCAAATTTTATTAGGCGTGCTTTTTTTACTATCCGGCGGTTTTCTTGGGATAGGCACCCTGATAGACGCTTTTAGCTACAAAAGCATCGCGAATGATTATAACAGGCACCTGGCGTATGATTGCTACCAGATAGCAAAAATGAATAACTAGGACTCAACGGGGGAGCGTAATGCATAAAAACTGAAAAACTCCCTTACTCTATCATATATGTAAAGCAAAAGCTCCATGCGTGTAAAACGGATGGAGCTTTTGCTTTGATGTATCCGCGGTTTTATCCGATAACTAATTTATCATCACTTTCCCATTGATTTTTCTCTCACAACTTTAAATTCAGATCCGTTTTTCCAGCCGGGGAATGTGCTTTCGTTAGCTAGTTTATCGCCCACTTTAAACAGCAGGTTGGCTACCTGCGCCATGCCGCTGGCATCCATATCAGCTGAATAACTATCAGATGGCTGGTGGTAATGCTGATCGTTATATTCCTTTTGTTTTTGCTTGCCGTAAGCCTCACCATGTGCAGTGCTTTCTGCACCATTATTCATATCCAATGCGGGTACACCAACCTTGGCAAAGTTGAAATGGTCAGACCGGTAGTACCCGCCGGCGCCGGGTTTTTTATCGCCTGTCAGCTTTTTGCCGTCGGCCTTAGCAAATGCTGCTACATAATCTTCCAGGTCATTTTGGCCTTTACCGGTTATGGAAAAATCATTTGTTTCGCCATAACTCCCCAATGCATCCATATTCAGGTCTGCAACGGTTTTATTCAGCGGATAAATGGGGTGTGTTGCATAATATTCGGACCCAAGCAAACCCTGCTCTTCGCCGGTTACTGCTAAAAATACGATGGTGCGTTTGGGTTTGTCTTTAAGATGCGCAAACGCTTTAGCTACATTCAATACAGCCGCCACGCCGCTGGCGTTATCAACTGCGCCGTTATAAATGCTGTCGCCTTTTGCATCTGGTTTTCCAATGCCCAGGTGGTCCCAATGCGCGGTGTAAATTACGCATTCGCCAGGGGTTGTACTGCCTTTCAGTACAGCGATAACATTATGAGATGTTGAATATTTAAGCCTGGTTTTAACGGATAAATTGATAGTTTGATTTAACGGAATGGCCTTAAAATCTTTTTTGCGTGCAAGCGCCCTGAAGTCGCCGGTGATGCCTGCGGCGGTAAATAATTTTGTGGCAGCATCTTCGGTAATCCAACCCTCAACCTTGCATCGCGATAGGTGTTTATCCGCTTGCTGCAGGTACAACTTGGCGCCGGTAAAACTGTTGGCTACTACGCTCCAGCCATAGCTTGCCGGCTCTGTTTGGTGCACTATAAGGATACCTGCTGCTCCCTGGCGTGCGGCCTCTTCGTATTTATAGGTCCAGCGGCCATAATAGGTCATGGTATCACCTTTAAATAGTGTACTGCTGCCCGATTTAAATCCCGGATCATTAACCAGCACCACTACAGTTTTTCCTTTAACATCAAGTCCGGCATAATCATTCCAGTGGTATTCCGGGGCCACTATGCCGTAGCCCGCAAACACCAAAGGCGAGTTTGTTAACTGAACTTCAGGCACTTCCTGGCGGGTAGAAGCCACAAAGTCGATGGGGTAATTCAGGCTGGTTTTTCCTTTTGTTCCGGTTATTGCCATTTGTGCAACCGGGGTACTGGTCACCTCGACCATCGGTACATCCTGAAAATAACTGCCTTTGTTACCTGGTTCAAGTCCTTCTTTTTTAAATTGTGACGATATGTAGGCTATTGCTTTTGCTTCGCCATCAGTAAAAGGCCTGCGGCCGGTGAGTGAGTCATTCGCCAGCACGGCAATATGGTTTTTTATTTCGTCGGCGTTAATAACACTTGTGGCTTCTTTATTCTGTTTGCATCCAGCTAAAAAAGCAACAGAAATAATGCATAAAATGAGTTTGTAATTTATATTCATATCAGGGGGTTGTTTAAATCAAATGTAATGAAAAAGGCAATTGTTTGTTTTGTGGCTGCGTACATGTTACATTTAAGTTTATGAAAATAATTACGTGGAATGCAAATATGGCTTTCAGGAATAAGGCACACCTGTTAATGTGCTACGAGCCTGATATACTTGTCATTCCGGAATGTGAAAATCCCGAAAAGCTGAAGTTCAGATCCGGAGAAATTATGCCGGCTGATATTATATGGCATGGCAATAATACGAATAAAGGGCTGGCTATAATCTCATTTGGCGATTACAAGCTAACGCTGATGGATGAACACGATGCAGACCTTCGCACCATCCTGCCAATAACAGTGAGTGGAGCTAAGGAATTTACGCTTTTTGGGGTTTGGGCAAATAACCCTGCTGATAAAGCTAACCAGTACATTGGCCAGGTTTGGAAGGCGCTGCATTGTTATGAGCAACTGTTAAATAATAACCCGGTTATATTAGCCGGCGATTTTAACAGCAACACAATTTGGGATAAGCCACGCAGGCAGGGCAATCATTCTACCGTGGTTGAAAAGCTTTTAGCAAAAGGGATAGAAAGTACTTACCACCATTATTTTGGGTTTTCGCAGGGAGAAGAGGCTCACGCCACTTTTTCATTATACCGGCATAAAGACAAGCCGTACCATTTGGATTACTGCTTTGCTTCAGCCGATTTTATAAAGGACCTGGTATCGGTAGCGGTGGGCAGTTATGATGATTGGGCGATGCACAGCGATCACTGTCCGGTTATTGTTGAGTTTAAATAGCCTGTTGTAAAAATTTGACAGCGGTAAGCCGACCGGAACCGTACACAGTGCTGTATCAAAACGGTACAAGTCCTTGACTTTATTATTTTAAATAACTGTTAATCAATTGATTGTAACATCGGCACGTAGTTTGATCCTTTTTATCTGATTAATAGTAAGTTAGATGGGACATCGCAAACCATTGGAAAGGCGTACGTTTACGCAGGACCGTTACGAAATTTTAATAAAAAGGCAGAGAAGCGGCAAAGCTACATTTAACGAGCTAACCGAACTGGATGAAATTGTAAACCGCGATCCTGCTATCCGCGAAATTGTTTTGATAGAAAATAACTTCATCCAGCGCATTGACGACAATAACACGCCCCGGAACGAGCCCGAACAAGATATAGTAAAAACAGTCCCACGGCAAAGTTTTACAAACTGGCTGAAGGCTGTCATGGGTCGCATTTTTACTTCGCAAATTGCCGTAATAAAAAACGGTGCGTTTGTAGTGTGATTTAAAGATCACGCTTCCTGACTTTACTGACTTCCCCAACTTTTAGACTTTCCGTCTTTATCAATTAAACTTACCTTTGCCTGCACAGTCTATTTATAAAATAACAACCATGAAAAAATTAGCCATTTTAATAGCCCTTGTTGTAATTACAGGGCGGGTATTTGCGCAAAGCGTTGACTTGAGACGCAGAATTGAAGTTAGTGGAACCGCTGAAAAAGAGGTGACGCCTGATATTATTAATGTTTCTATTTCTTTGCAGGAATACCTGGATGGAAAGAAAAAGATCACTATTGATCAGCTGGAGAACCAACTGGAAAGTGCTGTGAAAGAGGCAGGAATAGCAAAGGAAGATTTTACCGTTAATAATGTATCCGGCTGGAACAATACTTACAACAAGAAAAAGACACCTGACTTTTTAGCCAGTAAACAATACAACATTAAGTTTCACGATCTGAATAAATATAACCAGATCCTTAATAAAATTGATCCAAAGGGAATCCAGTCTACCAATATTGACAGTTATGATTATTCAAAAATAGAAGCCCTTAAGAGCGAACTTAAAATAAAGGCGCTGTTGGCAGCAAAGGAAAAAGCAACTTACTTACTGGCTGCAATTAGTGATAAGGTTGGCGATGCTATCAGCATTACCGAAGTTGATAATGGCAATTACACTGCACCCCGCCCAATGATGTTTAAGTCAATGGCTGCAGATGCGAATGGCGGTCCTGCTGAATCTGATATTACTTTTAAAACAATTAAACTAAGTTTTCAGATCAACGCCGTTTTTGAAATTGTAAAATAATTATAAAACACCAGGAGGATAATATTAATATTCTCCTGGTTTACTGCCTGCCTTGTTACGATAATTATAAAAACAGCCCTGTTTTTGTAATTATTTTTCTAAATATTGTGCTTTCAGTATTTGTAATGTAAATGTTACATTTTAATTTCTTTGGGGTTTTAATTCCCCAAAACAAAACACTGGTCTTTAAAAAATTAACCCTTGGGAAATGTTTATTAAATTTCGGATACTTTGACGTTAAAGAATTTATGATCTCTAAATAAATGAGCCGTTTTTTTAGTTTTAACTCATTAATAATCACTTGACAATGTGAATTTTACAAATTATATTTAGGCTCCCTAATATTTAACTGAGCATGATCCGTACGCGCTTTAAGAAGGTACTATTGGTTGCCCCTGAAATCTTTCCAAATCAGCTATTAGCTGATTTTACCAATGTAAAGCATGTTTCTTCAAAAATAGGTGTGTTCCCGGCTATTTATGATATAACCCCAGATGTAATCGTTTTTGACTATGAGTTTATGGGAAAGGACCTTGAACGGACGCTGCGTCGTATACAGGTTAATAAATTTTATAATAAGGTAAAAATTTGTTGTTTCAAAAATTCAGTAAATGAAAATACCGATAGCTTTCTGAAAGTGCTTGGTGTTGACCACCTTATTTATCGCGACGAGCTTACAGCCAGTACCAAAAGCAAATCATTATTAAATACGTTTAATTCCGTAATTGATGCTTCCATTGTGAAATGGGTGATCAATGTTACGCAGTAAGCTACCCTTGCTGCCGGGCGTCCGGGCACAATGTATAGGATCTACAATATTTATTAAAAAAAATACCGCAAACGCAAACCTTAAAATGGTAGGTGCCTGCGGCATATTTGTTTGATTTAATGATTGCCTAAGTCTAATCAATCCACTCAAACTTTGTATAAGGAACCAAAACTTCAGGGATTTTGATGCCTTTTTCTGTTTGGTTATTTTCAAGCAGCGTTGCCACAATTCGGGGTAAAGCAAGTGCGCTGCCGTTAAGGGTGTGTGCCAGCTGGGTTTTGCCCTCGGCATTACGGAAGCGTAATTTTAAGCGGTTGCTTTGAAAGCTTTCAAAATTTGATACAGATGAAACCTCCAGCCAGCGCTGCTGAGCCGCGCTCCATGTTTCCATATCGTATGTTAGCGCAGAAGCAAAACCCATATCACCACCACATAAACGAAGGACACGATAGGGGAGGCCTAAATTCTGTAAAAGTCCCTGCACATGAAGGCTCATTTGTTCAAGTGTTTCGTATGATTTATCAGGATGTACCACCTGTACAATTTCAATCTTATCAAACTGGTGCAAACGGTTTAAGCCACGCACATGGGCGCCATAAGAGCCGGCCTCCCTGCGAAAACATGGCGTGTGACCACAATTTTTCATCGGGAGGTCTTCGCCTTTTAAAATAACATCGCGGTACATGTTGGTAATGGGTACCTCGGCAGTAGGGATAAGATATAACTTGTCTTCGCCTACAAAATACATCTGTCCTTCTTTATCAGGGAGCTGCCCTGTGCCAAAACCGGATGCTTCATTAACCATTAACGGAACACTAACCTCGCTGTAGCCCGCTTTCTCAGCCTCGTCAATAAAATAATTGATAAGTGCACGCTGTAGTTTAGCGCCTTTATTTTTATATACCGGAAAACCCGCACCGGTAATTTTAACCCCCAGCTCAAAATCAATCAGGTTGTATTTGGCAGCAAGCTCCCAATGCGGTAGCGCGTTGTCAGGCAATTGAGGCTTAGCACCATTTTCAAGAACTACTTCGTTTTCTTCGGGTGTTAATCCTTTAGGTACTGAATTGTGCGGAAGGTTGGGCAGTAACACAAGTTTCTGGTACAACTCATCCTCAACAACAGCCAGCTGATCGCCTAATTTTTTTATATCCTCTTTCCATGTGCCCGTTTTTGCCTTAAGGCCTTCGGCTTCATCTTTTTTACCGGCACGCATCAGCTCGCCGATTTGTTTTGCTGCAGCGTTGGCTTCGGCCGAGGTATTATCCAAACTGGTTTGAGTTGAACGGCGCTGATCGTCCAGTTCAATAACTTCATTGACTAATTCAGGCTGTTTGAAATTTTTTACAGCCAAACGTTCTAAAACCTGTTCCCTGTTATCGCGGATATAACTAACTTGCAGCATTATTTTATTTTTTAGGCAAAGATATAAATAAGTCGATAGTCCATAGTCGATAGTCCATAGTAATTTGAGTTTAAGTAGAACGACATCAAATGTATTAGCGACTATGGTCTGTCGTCCATCTACTATGGACCAAAGAACTATGAGCCAACAAGGAAAACTATATTTAGTCCCCACCCC
Source organism: Mucilaginibacter xinganensis (assembly GCF_002257585.1). Taxonomy (NCBI): domain Bacteria; kingdom Pseudomonadati; phylum Bacteroidota; class Sphingobacteriia; order Sphingobacteriales; family Sphingobacteriaceae; genus Mucilaginibacter; species Mucilaginibacter xinganensis. The sequence goes on from NZ_CP022743.1 coordinate 1,113,073, forward strand.
GATAGGTAATCTTGAGGATATAACCTTCAGAGCTATCCGTATTTTAAAAGAGGTTGACCTGGTGTTGGCGGAGGATACCCGTACCTCGGCGCCGTTGTTAAAGCATTTTGAGATCAACCAAAAGGTTTTTTCGCATCACCAGCATAACGAGCACCAGTCGTCAAACGAGATTATCAGGTTTTTAAAAGAAGGCAAAAATATTGCCCTGATCTCTGATGCAGGTACGCCCGCCATTTCCGATCCGGGTTTTTTCCTGGTGCGCGAGGCGCTGAAAAACGATATCGAAGTGGAGTGCCTGCCCGGTGCTACAGCTTTTGTGCCGGCCCTGGTAAATTCGGGCTTTCCTACAGATCGTTTCTGCTTTGAAGGATTTCTACCATTAAAAAAAGGGCGACAGACCAGGTACAAGACCCTGGCAACAGAGGAACGCACCATTATATTATATGAATCGCCGCATCGTTTTGTGAAGACCCTGGACGAATTGGCTACTTATTTTGGTGCTGACAGACAGATCTCCGTATCGCGCGAGCTAACAAAAATGTTTGAAGAAACCGTTCGCGGTACAGTTGAAGAGGTGAAAACCTATTTTGAAACACACCCGGTTAAAGGAGAGTTTGTGATTTGCGTGGCTGGTGCCGCAACCAAATCCTCATCAAAAGAAAAAGACTTGAAAAACGAATAAAGAATGCGTCTTTCTCCGCAATTACGACTTGATTTTTACAGTATATAAATGAAAAAAAACATCCTGCTCGCCATTCTCTCAGGTTTAATGCTTTGGATAGCATGGCCGCCAATGCCCTACACCACCTTCTTTTTATTTATCGGTTTTGTTCCAATGCTGGTTGCTATAGAAAATATCATCCGGTCAAATTATACTAGAAAGGGGAAAAAGATCTTCGGCACAGCTTTCCTGGGCTTCTTTGTTTGGAACACACTGTCCATTTACTGGGTTTATAATGCCCTGAAAATGGTTGGCGAGTTTGTAGCACTGCCAATTTCATTTATTCCTTACTCTTTAGGCCCATTGTTAATGGCCGCGGCGTGCTGGTTATATTACCGGTTACGGCTGGTAACAAACCGGGGCTGGAGTTTGGCAGGTTTGGTTTGTTTCTGGATTGGTTATGAGTACCTGCACCAAAGCTGGGACCTTGCTTTTCCATGGATGACGCTCGGGAATGGCTTTGCGGTAGCGCATCAATGGATACAATGGTATGAGTACACCGGTGTTTACGGCGGGACGATCTGGATTTGGGTGGTTAATGTTTTATCGTTTTTGATCTACGTTGGGTTGCGCGAAGCAGCGGATAGAAAATTAAGATTAAGGCTGATCTCAGCATTTGTAATTGTGCTGATAGGTCCGTTAAGCTTTTCGTTATATAAGTACCATAGCTATCACGAGCAGCCCAACCCGTCAAATGTAGTAGTGGTGCAACCCAATATTGATCCTTACGCCAAAGAAAGTTCTATCCCTGCCTTTCAGCAACTGAGCATTTTAACGCATCTTTCTGACTCTATCGGCCAGCCTAATACAGAGTTTTTCTTGTGGCCCGAAACGGCTATTCCCGAACAGATCAATGAAGAAAGTGTACGCACCAATGCTCACTTTTTGCAGGCGCAGCGCTTTTTAAGTAAATATAAAAATGGCAACCTTATTACGGGCGCCGAAACTTTTAAACTTTATAATAAGCACACTACCCAAACCGAAACGTATGATCCGCAGGGAAGGCTCTATTATGATAATTTCAACGCAGCCTTAAATATTGAGAACTCGGCGGAAGTGCAATTTTATCACAAATCAAAGTTAGTTCCCGGTGCCGAATCCTTGCCATTTGCAGGCGCATTATCGTTCCTTAAACCCGTGTTTGCTCACCTGGGCGGGGCAACAGGCAGCTATGGCGGCCAGACTGACCCAAGTGTTTTTTATTCACAAAGCGGTATCGGGGTTGACCCGGTTATTTGCTACGAATCTATCTGGGGAGGGTGGATAGCAGAGTCAGTACATAAGGGTGCGCAGTTCATTGCTATTATTACCAATGACGGTTGGTGGGAAAACACAAGTGGCAAGGATCAGCATGTGGATTATGCGAAGCTCCGCGCTGTGGAAACCCGCAGATGGGTATGCCGTTCAGCCAATACCGGGATCTCTGCATTCATTAACCAGCGGGGCGATATTGTGCAGCAAAGTAAATGGTGGGTTAAAACAGCTTTAAAACAAGATATTAACCTGAATTCAGATCTTACCTTTTACGTATTATATGGTGATTACCTCGCGCAGGCAGGTAGTATTTTAGCAGTGTTGGGAATTGTGTTTATTGTAGTAAGGAAGTTCAGGAAATAAAGCTTCTGCAGCTATCAGGCAGTAGGGTGCCGTTAGTCCAAAGCCGTATAAATTTTAATTTTCGCGGCTCAGAATAAATCCCATCAGGTCATGGATGGGTTGTTTGATGATTTTTCCAATCTGAATGCCATTTGCAGTGCAAACTTCAGTAAGCTCGTTGGTAAACACATAAGCAATGGAGCCCACAAAGTGGCACTTATAGCGATGGTACTGCGGATATGATTTTACGTTGGTCTCAATAAACTCAAGCAAGCCCTTATGCAGTAAATTTTGGGCATAATCAGTTTCCCTTATTTCGCTAATGAACTTTGTAAATGAGGCCAGATATGAATTGGCGCTGGGCGTTTGGTATACAAATTTTATTACTTTCTCTTTGGTAATATGATAGGCTTCATCAAACTTTTGACTGATTTCAGCGGGCATTTTGCCATATAAAAAATCAGTTACTAATGCTTTACCAAACCATGTACCGGCACCCTCGTCGCCTAAAACAAAGCCCAGACCGTGCTTGCCGGCATGAATGTCCTCGCCGTCAAAAAACGAAATGTTTGAACCCGTACCCAATACACAGCAAAGGCCTTTTTCGCGCCCGCAAGTGGCATAGGCACAACCTAACAGGTCGCTGTCAACACTGATGTACGATTTTGGGAACAGCTGGCTTATTGCATTAGTCACAATCTCATGCCGGTCGGGGCTCGAACAGCCTGCGCCAAAAAAGTAGATCTCTTCGATATCCGCAGCAAAGGCTATCATATCTGCACCTTGCTCCTGTAATATCTTTACGATCTCTTTTTCAGATAAAAAGTAAGGATTAAGTCCGGCCGTTCTAAATTGCTTTACTTCGCCGTCTTTAACGTGAAGTAACCAATCCGTCTTAGTCGACCCGCTATCAGCCACCAAAATCATGGACAAAGTTCTTCGAGTGCTTTTTGGGTGAGTGGTTTGTGAATAAACTGCGTAATATATTTATTATCACTTGATTTTCTCATATCCATGGGATCAAGGGAAGATGATAGCATGAATATTTTTATATCATCTTTGCTGATGTTTATCTTATCATATTCTTCCAAAAATTCAAAGCCGCTCATTTGTGGCATTCTGACATCAAGGAAAATAACATCAGGTTTTACCAGGCCATCCCTCAAAGAGTCAATAGCTTCTGTTGCCGAGCGGACAACGATAATATTTTCAGCAAAGTTACTGCCCTCTATAATTTTACGCGTAACGAAATTATCAATGTAATTATCGTCAATAAGCAAACAGGTTTTAAAGCAAATAGCCATTGAGTTCAAAAATAGCTTTTTAAACCAATTAAAAAATATAGTTGTAAAAAAATATTAGAATCAAATGCTTAATTAACAGTAAGAAGATTTTGGTTTTTATAAATAGAATACTTTCATAATTAATTGCTTATATCTTATCTTCATATATTAACATAATTAAATTTTACACTGTATTTATCAACCTTTGCAATATTTTTTTCGTATTAGTTACAGAAGTTGTTTGTGCAATGATTATGCGTATTGATTTATAACCGGATGCCTCAAAAGGAACTCGAAAGACTGCAAGCGGTGAACCGGTTTTTAAAACTGGATTTCGTAAAAGAACGGGAATTGCAGGAAATTGTAATGTTGGCTGCTAAGATCTGCGGCACCCCTACTGCATTAATTACGCTTATTGATGAGGCTACCCAATACATCAGGTTCAGCCAGACTTTTAATTATGAATCAACACAAAGAAAGGATGCCTTTTGCAACCATGTAATCGGGCAGGATTGTGTTATGGTAGTTCCTGATGCGCTGCTGGACAGAAGGTTTGAGCATAACCCCCTTGTAAATGAAGCACCCTTTATCAGGTTTTATGCCGGTGCTCCGTTAATTACGCAAGATGGTCACAAATTGGGTAGTTTATGTGTCATTAACCAGGTGCCGGGGCAGCTTAGTGAAAATCAACAACATATGTTGCAGGCGCTTGCCAGGCAGGTAATACAGCTAATGGAGTTTGATGCCAGCTTAACAATACTTAAAGAACAATTTGTTGAAGCCAAACGATTAGCAATTGAACTGCGGTCTTTTTTTGAAAGTTCCATAGATTGCCATTTACTCTTGGGCGAAAATTTTGAGATCATGGCTTTTAATAAGGCATGGGAGAGCCAAGTTAGAAAGGCCTGCCGATCGCATCCTGCTAAAGGTAAGTCTATGATAGATTATCTGGACGCCGAAAATTTGAGCTTGTTTTACAGAGATTATCGCAGGGCATTAAAAGGTACTGCTGTTTACGACGAAAGGAACCTTAAACAAGATGGTAAAGACTGCTGGCAGATGGTGAAGTTTGAGCCTGCATTTGATGCTGACGGGAAAATTATTGGTGTATCTTTCAATTCTTCTGATATCACAAAAAAGGTTGAGCACCAACAGACCGTAATCAGCCAAAACGCACAACTTAATGAAATAGCCTTTATTCAATCTCATGAATTGCGGCGTCCGGTGGCATCTATAATGGGCTTGATGAAGCTCCTGAAGATGGATGGCCGGACCGATGATATAGAGGAGTGGCAATTACTGGAAGTAGCCGTGCAGGAGTTAGACGATAAGATACGTATGATCGTAGAATTCGTTAACCCAGCTTAGTTTAACTGGTTTGATTTAATTGAATTTAAACCGGATCTTTTTACTGAATATTTATACTTGCGGTAATTTCTTTCAACATTATTTCAGCGCTTTTTGACTGGTATTGCGCGGTAAAGAACTTGGATTGCGCATCAAGATAATTTCGCTGTGCCTCCCTTATTTCAAGGGGGGTAATGTTTCCCAATTTATATTTCTCCAGTGAAATTTCCAGGTTGCGCCTCGCCACTTCTACATTTGACTCACCCAGTTTCATCAAATCGAGGCCTGATAAATAGCTTACATATAAATTACTGATCTGCGCCTGCACATCAAGCACCCGCTGCTTGTAATTGATGTTAGCATTGTCAATCCCGATACGGGCATTGCGCTCCAGCCTGTTCTGGTTAAAGCCGTTGAAAATGTTTATTGAAGCGGTGAGGCCATAGTTAAAACCCCTGGTGTTTTGTGCCAAAGTAAAACCGGCAGGTGTTTGACTATTGCTTATTGTATATCCTGATGTTAAAGCAACCTGCGGATAACGGGCTGCCCTAACCAGCTTTAGGTTGATTTCGGAAAGGCGCTTATTGATTTGTGCAGATAGAATAGCCGGATTTTGATTTTCCGCTTTTGATAGAATTTCACCTAACACCAGTTTATCGTCAACAATAATGGTGTCGCCAACGGCAAAATCGGTTTGCAGGTTTCGCACCAATAACTGGTTAAGCTGGATCTTGGCCGATTTAAATTGCTGCACCTGGTTCAAATAGTTTGCGGTATCGGTATTCAAATTTACCTGGGCATTCAGCACATCCAGTTTAGATGCCCGGCCAACCTGGAATTTGTCATTGGCATACCTCAATTGGGTTCTTGAAATAGCAATCGCACCCTTTAACGCCTTTAAACCTTCATTAAGGTTAATCAGGTTATAGTAGGTGCCTATTACATTGGCAAGGGTGTTTTGTATGGTGTCACGGGTTTGCAGTTCGCCCAATTGATTCAGCTGTTTCAATTCGTCATAATTGGCAAACATGGCGAAACCGTTAAAGATGGTCCAATTAAGGTTCGGGCCATAGGATGTTGATGCATTGTGGGCACCGCTGATATTATTTACCGAGCCGTCACTGCGGGTCTGTTTTGTGTTCTGAATACTCCGAGTTGTCGTAAAATCGCCGGTTACCTGGGGCAAAAAGCCCGCATTCCCAATGGTTACATTATTTTGAGATATAACCGAGTTGTTTTTTGAGAGCAAAATATGATAATTGTTTTTCAACGCTATTTCAACAGCATCTTTTAAGGTAAGCACTGTATCGGCCTGCGCCTTAACACCCGCAGTAAATGCTATGATGCAAAAAACAAGGCAGCTTAATTTTTTAATAGTCATAATCGCTTATTCCTTATCTAATTTATCTATCAGTTTTTGAGTTCTTGTCTTCTTTACCTTTTTCACGTCATCGGGATCTTCTGCATCCGGGTCCTTACGTGTTTTTGAAGCAAATATTAAATACATCATCGGGATAATGTACAGCGTTAACACCAGCGAGAACAATACCCCCCCCATAATAACAATTCCCAGTGATACGCGGCTTTTAGCGCCAGCACCCAGTGCAAAAGCAATTGGTACCGAACCAAGTACAACGGCTAAGCTGGTCATTAATATGGGGCGTAAACGTGCGGTTGCAGCTTCAACCACCGCCTCGTATTTAGCCAGGCCGTGTTCCATTTGCTGGTTAGCAAACTCCACAATTAAAATCCCGTTTTTGGTTACCAGCCCCACAAGGGTGATCATCCCAATTTCGCTGAAGATATTGAGCGTTTGGTTAAACAGCCATAGCGAGAGGAATGCACCGGCGATGGCCAGCGGCACAGTAAGCATAACCACAAAGGGATCAACAAAGCTTTCAAACTGGGCAGCAAGTACCAGGTAAATCAACAACAGCGCAAATGCAAATGCAAAAAGAATGTTTGATCCGCTTTCGGCAGCATCACGGGATGGTCCGCTTAAGGCGGTGCTAAAAGAATCGTCAAGCATTTCCTTCGCTATTCTGTTCATTTCTACAATCCCGTCACCTACGGTGCGTCCAGGGGCTAACCCGCAGGATATGGTGGCAGACTTGTACCTGTTAAAGTGATAAATAGCTGGAGGGGTTGCATCTTCGCTGGTTTTTACAACATTATCCAACTGGATGAGTGTGCCCTTTGCATTGCGTACGTACACGGTCTTAAGGTCTAGCGGTTGATCGCGGTTGGCACGGTTAACCTGCGCAATAACCTGGTATTGTTTACCATTGATAAGGAAGTACGCTAAACGGCCATTACTATAGTAAAGCTGTAACGCGGTGGCAATGTCTGACACCGAAACACCAAGGTCTCTTGCCCTGTCACGGTCTGTTGTTACCCGTAATTCGGGTTTGGTGAACTTTAAGTTGACGTCTGTTCCCTGGAAAACCGGGCTTTTGGATACCGCTGCAAAAAATTCCGGCAGTACCTTTCGGATCTTCTCAAAATCCTGGTTCTGGATCACGAACTGGACGGGCAACGATGTTTTTGACCCGCTACCACCACCGCTGATGGTTTGCTCCTGGATCACCAGCGCACGTGCATCAGGGAATTTACTTAATTTTTTACTTAAGTAATCTGCAATTTGCTGTTGCGTACGTGTACGCTCGTCGGGCGCCACCAGCCCTATTCGGCCAAAGCCCGAGTTGGCTGAGCCGCCGCCGCCGCTGCCGGGTGAGATCACTTCAAGATTTACGTTTTGCTCAGGAATGGAGTCGGCAACAAGGTCTGCTACTTTGTCCATATATCTCGTCATAAATTCATAACTGGCGCCTTCTGATCCGGTAACCGAATACCTTAGCAAACTGCGGTCATCTAACGGGGCAAGTTCAGTAGGGGTAACCTTGACCAACACAAAGGTGATCACCAATGAGGCTGCCAGGATGGCAAACGAAACCCATTTAACTTTCATAAACTTCACCAGCGTATCTTTATAGCTGCTGGTCATGTTCTCAAAGAAAGGCTCAGTTCTTTCGTAGAATTTTGATTTTTTTGAGTTTTTGCGGATCAACTTCACATTAAGCATCGGTGTTAATGAAAGCGAAACAAATGCAGAGATCAGGACCGCTCCAGCAACCACTACGGCAAACTCGCGGAATAAGCGCCCGGTAAATCCCTGTAAAAATATGATGGGTAAAAATACTGCGGCCAGCGTAACTGATGTGGAGATAACCGCGAAAAAGATCTCGGCCGATCCTTCAAATGCTGCCTTTCGGATGGGCATGCCCGATTCTACCTTTTTATAAATATTTTCCGTTACAACTATGCCGTCATCAACTACAAGCCCGGTCGCCAGTACTATTCCCAGCAGTGTCAGGATGTTTATGGAGAACCCAAACACGTACATAATAAAGAAAGCACCTATCAATGAAACCGGAATATCAATGAGCGGGCGGAAGGCTATAAGCCAGTCGCGGAAGAAGAGGTAAATAATAATAACTACCAGCACGAAGGAAATAAGGAGTGTTTCCTGTACTTCGCTGATGGATTGATTAATAAATTTGGTATTGTCCAACGCAACTTTAAGAGTAATATCAGGCGGCAGGTCTTTTTGAATCTGTTTAAGCCTTACATAAAAATCTTTTGCAATTTGCACATAATTGGCACCTGGCTGCGGCACAATAGCCAGTCCTATCATGGGGATCCCGGCTTCCTTTAACGAGGTCTCTTCATTGGCAGAGCCCAATACAGCATAGCCCACATCGCTCAAATGTACAACGCGATTGCTGTCGGCGCGGATAATTAGGTTGTTAAAATCTTTCTCGGTCGATAGTTTTCCTACAGCTCTTATCACCACCTCGGTATTGTTGCCCTCAATTTTACCGGCAGGCAACTCTACGTTCTCAATATTAAGTGCGTTGCTGATATCGGAAGCTGTTAAGCCGTAAGAGGCAAGTTTGTTAGGATCTATCCAAAGACGCATGGCATATTGACGTTGCCCCTGGATGTTAATGGCACTTACCCCCGGAATGGTTTGCAGGCCCTCCTGTAATACGTTTTCTGCGTAATCATCAACCTGTGTAATGTTTCTGGTATTGCTGCTTACGGTAAGCGTAATAATATTATCAGCGCTGGCATCGGCTTTTGTTACTACCGGCGGGGCATCAATGTCCTGCGGCAGCTGTCTTTGCGCCTGGCCAACCTTGTCACGAACATCATTAGCAGCCGTTTCAAGGTCAGCATCAAGGTCAAACTCCACTGTGATCTGGCTTGAACCTACTGAGCTGGTTGATGAGATGTTTCGGATTCCGGGAACACCATTTATGTTTTTTTCAAGGGGCTCAGTTATCTGCGACTCAATTACATCGGCGTTAGCGCCGGAATAGCTGGTAGTAACAGTGATGATGGGCGGATCCACGGAAGGGAAATCCCGCACACCCAGAAACTTGTAACCTATAACACCGAATACCACGATAACAACAGACATTACCGTTGCCAATACCGGCCTCTTTATACTTACTGACGATAAACTCATAGAAATGGTTTACTTAATAACTTTTAAAATTTTTAAAGGAACCTTGTTGCGAATTTGGATGAGCCCGGAGACAATAAGGCTGTCGCCGGCTTTTAAGCCACTTATTATCTCAATCTTGGTGTCAGTGCGCAAATCTGTTTTTACGGTTTTGGATAAAGCAGTACCGTTATGGTACACAAATACTTTGCTGTCCTTCAAGTCTGGAATTACACATTGAGTAGGAACCATAATAGTTTTGGGGATCTGATCGAGCGTTAAGTTTATTTTTGCAAATGCCCCGGCTTTTAACAGATTGCCAGGGTTGGCTGACCTGGCACGAACTGTTATGGTACGTGAGCTCAGGTCAATTGCCGGTTCAATGGCATATACCTCGGCAGAAAATTTATTCCTGGCGCTTTCAATCGTAAAGTTGACTTTAGTGCCGGGTTTTATTAGCTGCTGGTACCTTTCAGGTACCGAAAAAGTAACTTTTGCCGGGTCGATATTCACCAACGTGGCAATGGATGTTGACGGGGACAGGTAACCGCCGGGACTGATGTTTCTTAAACCGATGGTGCCCGAAAATGGTGCCCTTATTTCTGTTTTGGCTATTTGTGCCTTTAAAACATCGCTTTGAGCCTTTAACGTGTTTAATGATGTTAATGAGGTGTCGTACTCCTGCTGGCTGATGGCTTCTTTTTGCAATAGAATGCCATTACGGTATTCATTTTGTTTTGCCAGCGCAACCTGGTAATCATTCTGTTTTAGCGAGGCTACAATATCCTGGTTATAAACCTTAACCAAAAGCTGTCCCTTTTTTACATAACTGCCTTCATTAAAAAATATACCGGTAATGTTGCCTGCCGTTTCGCTGATCAGGTTTACCTTCTCATTAGCATCAATAGTTCCGGTTACGTCAATGGTGTTGTCAACCGCGGTATCTTTCACAATCATTACATTGACAGCTACCGGGCCATTTTGCCGCTTGGTACTTTTACTTGCATTTTGGGCCATGGCCTCTTTGCCTTTTGTACTGAAAAACTTATTGTAAATTAAAAAGCCAATAAGCAGCGCCAGCGCTATGTATATAATATACCTTGTTCTCATGTTATGAAAATCTGTTAGGGTTTTGTTTCGTTATTAGTTTCAGATACTGTTAATGGTTTAATATTATCGCCCATTTTTAATAATACGCTGTTAAATATTTTCATTTCTTCGTCGCTGACGTGTGCTGATATACTGTTATTAAGTTCTTCAAAGGCTTCAATTATTTTAGGTACCGCTTTTTTTGCTTTTTCGGTTACTTTCAATAAATGTTCGCGCCTGTCGGCCGGATTTACCTCTCGGTAAACAAATCCTTCGCTGCTTAGGGTATCAATAATATTTACAATTATTGATTTGTCTTTACCCAGTTCATTTGCCAGCGCCTTTTGGGTTAACTTGCCATCATGGTAGCAGATGTAAGTTAAAGCATAGTAATACCTGCTTATGCCCAGGTTCTCCACTTTCTTAGCTACCAGGTTTAAATAAGCCCTCCCCAGGTGATTCAACTTACGGGATATAGGTTCAATCAATTTTACATCCATATTCAGTTGCAAAAGTAATTAGTTACAACCCTTAATAGTTGTGTGTATCAACCATTTTACAAGTAACAAATCTGTAACATGTTTTAAAAAATTATAAATTGCGCCTTTCAAAAACACATAGTAACTAAAGGCGTAACAACATTTATAAATCAGGCCCTTTAAAACCCACTTCTTAATGAAAACTATTAAGCTTACTGCATTTATTTTTCTAACATTGTTTTTTATGAATTCCACGTTTACTGATGCAGCCGCAGCTGTAAAAATTTCGTACGAGGTTACTTTTCCCGAAGCCCAGGCACATTATGCTGATATAGAAATGAAGATTTCGGGACTAAAGCAAAATAGTATTGATCTTAAAATGCCGGTTTGGACACCGGGATCGTACCTGGTGAGGGAGTTTGCAAAAAACATAGAATCATTTAGCGCCGAAGCCAATAGTAAAGCCATTCCATCGCCTAAGATAAACAAAAATACCTGGCATATAAACACAGCAGGTTTATCAGCAATAACCGTAAAATATCGCGTGTATTGCTTTGAGATCTCTGTTCGCACCAGCTTTGTTGACGCATCACACGGATTTCTATCAACCACCGGCATTTTTATCTATCCTGATAAAATGCTAAATAACCCATCCACTATAAAAATTATTCCTTACAAAGGGTGGACAACCGTTTCAACCAGTCTGGAGGCTGTTAACGGCAATCAGTTTACCCGCTTCTCGCCAAATTTTGATATCCTTTTTGATTCGCCGATTGAAGTGGGGAACCAGGATGTTTTTGGCTTTACAGCAGCCGGCGTTAAATATGAAGTGTGCATGGTGGGCGGCGGTAATTATGATAAAGAGAAGCTGAAGGTAGATATGGCCAAAATAGCCGAACAGGAAACAGCTGTTTTTGGCGAAAATCCCAATAAACACTATGTTTTCATAGTACATAATCACCAGCGCGGCGGCGGTGGCCTGGAGCATTTAAGTTCCACTGTTTTAGGGGCGTCACGTGATAATTATAGCAATGCCAGCGGGTATCGTAACTTTTTAGGGTTGGTTGCCCACGAGCATTTTCACTTGTGGAATGTGAAACGTTTACGCCCGATTGTGCTTGGTCCGTTTGATTACGATAATGAAAATTACACTACCGACCTTTGGATAGCCGAAGGATTTACTGCTTATTATCAAAATATTATTTTGCGGCACGCGCAGCTTATTGACCCTGAAACCTATTTGGGAGCTATTACCGGCGAAATTAATACCATTGAAAATCAGCCGGGGGCTAAAGTGCAGCCGCTTGCAGAGGCCAGCTTTGATGCCTGGATAAAGTCATATCGCCCTAATGAAAACTCTGCCAACACGGGGATCTCTTACTATGATAAAGGGGCCGCGGTTGGGATGCTGCTTGACCTGGAGATAATTAACGACACTAAGGGGAGAAACTCGCTTGATGATGTAATGAAGTATATGTACAATACTTATTACAAAGAGAAAAAACGTGGCTATACCGACAAAGAGTTTAAACAGGGACTTGAAAAATTTGCCGGTAAAAACCTCGACGCCTTTTATAAAAACTACATCTACGGCTTAACACCGCTTAACTATAATAAATACCTGGCTTATGCGGGCTATAATGCTGTTGACGAAGCCGCCACGACCAATGACCCAAGTCTGGGGGTTATCACCAGCGAGATTAACGGGAAAAGAATTGTTACCGGTGTAGTACGCGGAAGCGCCGCCTGGGTAGATGGTATAAATGTTAATGACGAGCTGACCGCTGTTGACGGGACGCCTGTAACCGATATAACTACGATTTTGAACGGTAAGAAAGTTGGGGATAAAATTTCAGTAGCAGTTGTACGCGATGGCTTGCCGTTAACCCTGAATGTTACATTGCTTAGAAACAACAGGTTTAAATACAAGGTGGGGTCGTTGCCTGATGTTACTGCTGAGCAAATGGCAGTAAGGAAAAAGTGGCTGGGGTTGGTTGAGTAGGTTGTAAATGTTGAATTGCGTGGGATGATCATTTCGGTTCATATTATGTCTTTTGAACCCTAAATGAATTTTATTTCATCTCCATAAAACATTTTTGTGGGTTTTGGTATTTTATATTATATCTATGAAAATTATTAACTAAAACCACACGACCATGAATTCATTATTATACATCATTGCCGTTATACTTGTTATAGGCTGGGCAATTGGTTTCTTTTTTACTGCTGTAGGCGGTTTAATACACGTATTATTAGTTATTGCTGTTATAGCATTTTTGCTTGGAATTATCCGCAGGCCAACGGCAATTTGACGTCTTAGTCAGGTACAATAATTATAAAGGTCCGGTTGTTTTAGCCGGACCTTTTTTATGTTATCATGCGCCTTTCTTAGCACTCAAACTTTGCATCAGCTGCTCATATAAATCATCGCCTGTTGCTTTTTTTGGTTTTAGTTTTTTAACCGTTGCGTGTTTGCCTTTAGCTTTTGCGCGGATGATCTTCAATAGCTCCTCATTATATTCATCTTTGAATTTTGATACATCAAACTTTTCTGCATATTGGTTAATCAGGGCGAGGCCAACATCCAGCTCTTTTTTGCTGATGTTTACATCCCCGGCAATTTTAAGATCTTCGGTGCTGCGGATTTCCTGCCCAAAACGGATCCGGGTTACCACCAATACATTGTTAACCGGGTAAACTATACAAAGCGATTCCGTACTGCGCAGTACAAAACGGGCTAGCCCAGCTTTTTTTGATTTGATGAGCGCCTGCACGAGCAGTGCATAGGCCTTGTTGTTTTTTGTGTCGGGTTCGGTGTAATAGGAGGTTTCATAAAACATAGGATTTACGTCGCCGATATTTACAAAGCTTTCAATTTCAATAACCTTGCTTTTTTCGGGCGCGGCTGCTTCAAAGTCTTCGTCCTCCACTATAATGTAATCGTCATTTATTTTATAGCCTTTTACAATTTTATCATACGGAACTTCTTTATGCGTATGCTCGTTTACCCGCTGGTAGCGGATTCGTGAATGATCGCGGCTGTCCAGCATATCCAGATCAAGTTTACTGGCTTCAACGGCCGAATATAATTTTACCGGGATGCTTACCAGTCCAAAACCGAGCGAGCCCTTCCATATAGATCTCATAGCCAATAGATTTGATTAATAAATATAACCAATAAAGTATTAAAGGGTTTTGACCGATTAGTGCAATTAAAACAGTAACAATGCAGTGTTAATTACACAACTAATATTTATCAATGCCTTAACACCAGCTTTACATAACAACTGTTTCTTTGCGGCGAGTAAATTTTTTAGAATAAGATCAGTTTAGTTAGTTAGATCAGCCTGCTAGTAACAGGCTGATTTTTTTTCATCTCTGTTTCATCTAAAAAGGGTAATTTTGGCTTCCTCATCTGCATTATGAAACTAATTCAATCTGCCTGCATTATCGTGTTACTTTTCCTTAGTTCATGTTCCGCGCCATTATATGTTGCAGTGCCTGTGGATTATACCGCAAAACTGAATTTCAGGCCTGATTCAACCATCATCGTGCTCATTAATCAGTTTGATGTAACGCAGGCAAAGGTCAATAACAAAAAGAAGCTGGATGTAATTAAATCAGGAGCGGCTGCAGCTATTAATTATGCCGGATTGGAACTGGGCTCGCTGCCGCATGTTAAGGTGATTAACCTGGTTGACTCCCTCAATCTACCTGTAAATACCGATTCGGTTAAACTGATCGCAGCAAAAAATAAAGCAAATTATGTAATGGCCCTGAAAGGGTTTTCTGCTGATATAGGTTTGTCAGAAATATCAAACAATACCAGTTATTATAACACCAATACTACCGTAAATTTTGTTTTGTATGAGAATAACGGTATTTATTACCGCAAGCTTGATGGCAAGTCTGTAGATCCGCAGTCGGAGCAGCCTTATATGGGCCTTATACCAACGTTGTTGATTCATCCAACTATAAAGGGAAACAAACAATCTATTAAAACGTCGGCGGAGCATGCCACGGAAAATGCCCTGCAGGATTATTTTCCCTATACCATTACCCATAACAGGCCACTTTACAACGATGCTATTTTTCTGCCCGCTATAAAAGAAATCCAGTCAGGTAACCTGAAAAAGGCCGATAGCTTACTTCAGCCTTTTTTGCAGGATAAAAACCCGCAGATAGCAAGCAAGGCCGCCTATAACCTGGCCGTAGTATATGAATCGGAAGGAGACATTGATTCCGCACTCGACCTGGCACAGCAATCATCAGATAAATATAAAAATGAATTTGCTACACTGATTCTTGCTGATCTGAAAGAGGAGTAAGCCATTTTTGCATGATCACGTAGCTTATCCCGTTTTTGGTAAATGGCTCGCCGGTTTTGGTAAATCCAAGCTTTAAATAAAATCCAATAGCATTTGTGCGTGCATTGCACCAGATGCGTTTGCCACCATCATCTTCAACATGCTTTATAACGTACTTTAATAAAATACTCCCTATCCCGTTATTTTGCATCGCCGTGTTAACAGCCAGCTTGCGAAACTGGTACTCATCACCATGCTGAAAAAGTGAAATCACCCCCGCCAGCTTATTATCTGTAAAGGCGCCAAAATGCATACCGTCTGCATCTTCCTCCATTTCCATTTCATGCTTCGTCATACCGGGATACAAAACATCCCGGCGTAGCTGCCAGGTATGCTCAGGGCGAATCTGCTCGATTACGGGTTTCGGGCGTTCAATTTCGGAGTTAGCTATTGGCATTTGATGTTCAACTAAAGTAGCATTCAAGCAAACTTACAACGGAATATTCCCGTGCTTTTTCCTCGGGTTATTCACTACTTTATTTTCCAGCATTTTAAAGGCATGGATCAGTTTTACCCGTGTTTCGGCCGGTTCAATTACTTCATCAATAAAGCCGCGCTCGGCAGCGCGGTATGGGTTGGTAAATATTTCCGAATATTGCAGCTCCATTTCTTTCCATTTGGCGTCTTTATCTTCAGCCGCGTTGATCTCTCTTTTGAAGATGATCTCTGCCGCGCCCTTGGCCCCCATAACAGCAATCTCTGCCGTAGGCCAGGCATAGTTCATATCAGCGCCAATATGTTTGGAATTCATTACATCATAAGCACCACCATAAGCTTTACGGGTTATCACAGTAATGCGTGGCACCGTCGCTTCGCAAAAAGCATAAAGCAGCTTGGCTCCATTGGTGATAATTGCATTCCACTCCTGGTCGGTACCGGGTAAAAATCCCGGTACATCTTCAAAAACCAGCAGTGGGATATTAAAACTATCGCAAAAACGCACAAACCTGGCGCCTTTGGTTGATGAGTTGATATCAAGTACACCAGCCAAAAATGCCGGCTGGTTAGCTACAATACCAATGCTGCGGCCGGCAAGGCGGGCAAAGCCCACCACAATATTTTCTGCAAAATCCTTGTGTACCTCTAAAAATGACCTCTCGTCAATAACGTGGCCAATAACTTCTCTTATATCATAGGGCTGCGAAGCATTTTCAGGCATTATGGTGTTAAGTTCTTCCCTGAGTTCGTTCTTTATTTCGTAAGGGAGGGCAGGAGCCCGGTCCTCGCAGTTCTGCGGCATGTAGCTTAAAAGCTTTTTTACATTTTCAATGGCCTCAATTTCGTTGGCACAGGCAAAATGTGTAACGCCTGATTTGGTGGCATGGGTATTAGCCCCGCCCAGTTCTTCGGACGATACTTCTTCGTGTGTTACTGTTTTTACCACGTTGGGGCCGGTAACAAACATGTAGCTGGTATTTTCAACCATCAGTATGAAATCTGTTATGGCCGGTGAATATACCGCACCGCCCGCGCAAGGGCCAAGGATAGCCGAGATTTGTGGCACAACACCCGATGCCATGGTATTGCGGTAAAAGATATCGGCATAGCCGCCTAATGACACTACGCCTTCCTGGATCCGCGCCCCGCCTGAGTCGTTTAGTCCTACAACCGGCGCGCCATTTTTCATGGCGAGGTCCATTATCTTGCAGATCTTTTCAGCATGAGTCTCCGAAAGCGAACCGCCAAACACGGTAAAATCCTGCGAGAAAACATACACCAGCCTGCCGTTAACCGTTCCGTAGCCGGTTATTACACCGTCGCCCGGGTACTTTTCCTTCTCCATCCCAAAATCGGTAGAGCGATGGGAGACCAACATGCCTATTTCCTGGAAAGAGCCTTCATCCATTAAAAAATGTAGGCGCTCACGTGCTGTAAGTTTGCCTTTTTTATGCTGACTTTCAATACGTGCCTTTCCACCGCCCAGCAGGGCCTCTTCACGCTTTTTACCTAATAGCTTAATCTTATTATCCACAGTATCGGTTTATAAAAATGCAAGATGGTAATTTTAGGTGAAAGCTGAAAGGTAAAAGACGAAAGGCAAAAAAAAGGGACAAATAACAGCCCGGCAGCAATTGAAATAACAGCAGCATTAAACAATAAACAGTAAATTCGTTGCTAATGACTGTTTATTACATTATTTCTATTCTAATATTTTTGACGGCGGTTTTTGCCTATATAAATGATCGTTTGATCAAATGGCCGCCAACCATAGGTATCATGGTCATTGCGCTTTTCTCTTCCATCCTGTTAGCCATACTTGGAAATTTAATACCCGTAATATCATCAAGGGCGTTGCTGCTGGTTTCAAACATTAATTTTGAGCAGGTTCTGATGAAAATAATGCTGAGTTTCCTGCTTTTTGCAGGCGCGCTGCACGTTGATGCAGGGGAGCTTAAAAAGGAAAAATGGCCTGTTATGTTAATGGCTACTGCGGGCACGTTTATTTCCACTTTTTTGGTAAGTATAATGGCTTACTACCTTTTTCTTTTCCTTCATCTAAACATATCATACATCTACTGCCTGTTATTTGGTGCGCTGATTTCGCCCACCGACCCAATTGCAGTTATGGGTATTTTGAAGCAGGCCGGGATCCCAAAGTCCCTGGAAATAAAAATAACCGGCGAGTCGCTGTTTAATGATGGTGTGGGTGTTGTTGTTTTTTTAACCATACTTGAAGTCGCTATAAATGGTACCGATAAGTTTTCGGTAGGTAATACCGCCCTGCTTTTTTTGAAAGAAGCGGGCGGCGGATTGTTGTTCGGAGCGGTTTTGGGCTACACAGCGCACTTACTGATCAAATCAATAGATAATTACCGGGTTGAGGTTTTAATAACGCTTGCGGTGGTAATGTGCGGTTATTCGTTAGCCGATCATTTTCATTTATCAGGTCCCCTGGCAATTATTGTTGCAGGCATAATCATGGGTACCAAAGGGAAAAAAGAAGGTTTGTCAGAGATCTCGCGCGATTATCTTGGTAAATTTTGGGACCTTACAGACGAGATTTTTAATGCCATTCTTTTTTTGCTGATCGGCCTTGAGATGCTGGTGATAAAAATTAACCCAACCATTATGATAGTAGGGGGGATAATGATTGTTGTGGTATTGCTGGCGCGCTGGGCATGCGTGGCGCTGCCTGTTTTGTTTTTAAAGAACTGGATCAGGTTTGAAAAAAATGCAGTTATTATGCTTACCTGGGGCGGCCTGAGGGGCGGCCTGTCCGTTGCTATGGCACTTTCTATCCCCGAAGCGATGCATAGGGATGAGTTTGTTTTAATTACCTACATTATTGTTGTATTCTCTATTATTGTACAAGGGCTTACCATTGGTAAGCTGGCACAAAAAACCGCATAAATTTAAAACCAATATTTAGTTGGATGCTTATAATAACGTGAGTTCGACATAAGCAAAAGAAGGCGTCACAACTAAACCTCGCTACCACCGCGTGCAGACGTAGTTTTAGATGAGGCAAATTGTGTATTCACGTCGCCAGCGCGTTCCATTTTTGCATGCGGAACACCCGGAACACAGTGAAACATGCTGATTATCAGTTCATTTGCTTTTTATTGAGGACTGGAAGTGTGTAAGTACCTGATAATAAACATGTTTCACTAATACTTCTATCGAATTCTCGTTATACTAAGGCGTATTAAACCAAAATAATATGAACCAATACCAGCAAAAGTGGATTGAAGTATTAACCAATGCTCACATCCCTGATTGGAAAATTGAAGCACAGGGTGAAGATATTTATGTAGAAATGCCGCATGTTACCGATCTGAAATTGATCAGGGATAACCTGCCTGAAACCCTCGCGCTCATGTCATTGGATATCCGGGAACCCAAAGAACGCCTAAAATTTATTTTTCATAACGGCTATGAGAATTTTGAATACCTGTTGAACCCTAACGAGCACGATCTGGATGAAAAGTGAGTTGGGATAAGTCGGCAGCGTTTGAGAGAAAATTCGTGAAATTACAATTTTGCCCTGGTAGAGAGTACTACTACGCTCATCCCCATAATTGCAATGAATATAAACGAAGCGCGTAAAGTAGCAAGACCTGCTATAAAACCAATCATGGGTGGGCCGACCAGGAAGCCGGTGAACCCGATGGTGGATACTGCGGCTAAAGCCACCCCGGCCGACATGGTTTTTGACCGCCCGGCTGCGCTGTAAACCATTGGTACTACTGATGAAACACCTGCACCCACAAAAAGGAAACCTGCCATAGCAGTATAAAAATAAGGGAATATTACCGCAATAAGTAAACCCGTTACGGTTAATGAGCCGCTTACCTGTAACGTCCTTTTTAAGCCATATCGACCGGCGAACCAGTCGGCTATAAACCTGCCACCTGCCATGGTAGCCATAAATGCGGTAAAGCCGGCGCCCTGTAAAGCAATAGGGGCCTCCACCACTTTTTTAAAGTAAACAACGCTCCAGTCGAACATAGCGCCCTCGCAGATCATGGAGCAAAAGGCAATAGTGCCCAATGTTAACAATGGCACAATAAGCTTTAATTTTTGACGGATGGAGACCGATTCTTCGTTGACTTTTTTTGGAGCGCCCGCATCATCATAAAGGTAGCGGGATACGATGACCACACCTACAGTAAGAACCGCTAAAACAATGATGAAATGGTGAAAAGGATCAACCTGGTTAGCAATCATTACAGTGCCAATACCTGCACCGGTAAATCCTGCCAGGCTCCATAAGCCATGGAACGACGCCATAATAGGCTTTTTATAAAGGCCTTCGGCGGTAACGGCCTGCGTATTAACAGAAATGTTAACTGCATTGCTCGAAAAGCCAAAGCAAACCAGGCAAATGATGAGTTGAAAAGTATTTTGGGCCAGGCCAAGGCTGGTAAGGCAAATGGCATAAACAATAATGGCAGCCAGCAGCAATTTTTTGCTGCCTATTTTTGTAATCATCCAGCCGGAAAACGGTAAGGAAAGCATTAGGCCAACCGGTAATGAAAACAATACAGCACCCAGTGCAGCATCTGTTAAACCCATAGTTTGCTGGATGGTGGCAATGCGCGACGCCCAGCTGGAGAAACACAACCCCGCCATAAAAAACAGAACGCCAACCGCTATGCGGAGCGCCTTTTTAGTTACAGTTGGTTGTATAGTAAGTGTGTCTGTCATTATTTAGCATTATCTTAGTGTGTAAAGTACACTTAGGTAAGCTGTTACAAAAGTAAGTTAATTTATGCTGAAACAGAAACGCTGATTCTAATCTTTGCGTAAAGATTAATTGCTGCTGCTTTTATTTATTGATTTTTGGCCTGCTTTTTTTGGGTTGAAATCAACAACGCTGACCCTGCGCCAATGCCGCTCATCAGGCCCGTTAAAACAAGACGAAAGCAGGTTTCACCAAAAATGTATTTCATGATCAACGTGAACACTGCGGCGCTTATTAACGCGGTTAGGGTAAAGGTTTTAAAAAGATGCATAAAGTAATTAATGTTACTTTTTTATGGTAGTATGTTAGCTTACTTGTTTATGTTGAATGATCCGAGGCAATGTGTGTAAACTTTAGTATTATCATTACCATCAACCATATCCACGCTAAAGGTACCCTGGATATTGTGTGCAGTGAGTACAGTAACTTTTACTTTAGCGGCAGCCGACGCGTCATTTACATAATTGCCCGCTGAAACCACAAAAATATCAAAAGTGCCTGTTTTTGAATCAAGATAGGATAATGTAAAAAAATCGGTAAAGCTTGACCCCGTGCCTAGTATAGAGGTAATTCCGTTGGCAGCCCCTGCCATTTGTGCTTCGTTCGAACCTGGTAAATAACTGGCAAAAGAAGCATTTTGAGAATAGTTATAAATTGTATTGTTAATTTGAATCTTTATAGAATTTGCTGCCGAAATAGGTAAGCCGTTTCCATCATTAGTTCCTGTTCCTGTTCCTGTTCCTGTCCCGGTTCCTGTTCCTGTTCCCGTCCCGGTCCCGGTGCCAGTGCCAGTCCCAGTTCCAGTTCCGGTCCCGGTGCCGGTTTCAATATTTCCGGAAGGATAAACGGGTGCATCTAGTTTACAGCTGGTTGCACTTGCGATTATGAATATTAAAGTGAAAAGTTTAAGGTATAATGTTTTCATTTTTTTATTGATAAAGTTTAAAGATAGGATAAATGCAGCTGGATACCCAATAATATTTATTTCACTACTCCTCGGTATTTCCCCTCACGCAATACGAAATATCGCCTTAAATTGTTGCGTATTTTTCTGATAATACGATTTATTTTTTTGACGGTGCACTTATAGCACAATCTGTTATTTTTTATTGATAACCAGGGTGTAAATAGCGCGCGGCTGTATGGTTATAGCTCCACTGGTGTTTATTGAAGGGCAGGCCTTCATATTGTCGCTGCTTGCTGCCGTTGTTAAATAGGCCTGAATCCGTTTGCTGAACATTCCTGCAGGCAGGTCAAGCTTAACCTGTTTGGCAGCCTGGCTGTTGTTTACCATAACCAGTACCAGCTTTTTGTCCCCGTAAAAAGCGCTTGTCAGCAAATCGCTTTCGGTTTCGGTGTTAAGCGCCAGCCGTACCATGCCCGGGCGGATAAACCGGCTATAATGGCCCAGGGCCCATAGGTTTTTTGTGATCCGGAAATTACCTGATTTAAAATTGGCCGATGGGTCAAGGGCCAGCAGGTAATACCTGGTATTAAAATCCGCTTTTCCGGGTTCGTATGAATTCCAAAACTGCCACGCAGAGGCGTTGCCCACAGTAAGGTCGTAATGAATAAGTTTTGCCAGGAATATAGCGCAGTCAATGGCGCTGCGGTCTGTTTTGTTGCCTTCTTTAAATCCGTCGGCCAGCATGGAGTACTCCGATTGCCAGTACTCTACGCCATATTTTTTTGCGGTATCTGCCACTTGTTGCCTTACGTCAACCGTGTTTTTTAAGCCAGCTTCGGTAAAATAACCATGCCCTGCAACAAACCTGCTCATGTGTTTGGTATCGCCTAAATATAACGGGCTGCCGCCTTGCCAAAATGCTTGTACCTGGCTGCCGGTTTCACTGCCTTTTGGGGTATTGTATAAGTACGTAAGCATTCCGGCTTCCGGGATCAGAATTTTGGTGGATAGCTTTTGGTTATCCAGGGCGACATTCAAAGTTTTAACCACTTCAAAAATCTCTTTATTGGTATAAGGGCTGCCCTCCTGGCTGCCTTCGCCATATTTGTTATACCAGTCCCACTGCGGCTCGTTTACCGGGCTGATGTAATTAAAGCTAAGACCCTCTTTATTAAAATGCGCTAATACGGTTGCCGTAAAGTCGGCATAAGCTTTATACTTATCAGCTTTAAGATTGGCATAATGGTCTTTTGTTGTTTTAAAACCGAGTCCGTTTTGGGTATAGTAAACCGGCGGACTATTCACAAATGCGATTAAATTTTCAACGCCGTAGGCTTTTGCCTTTTTTAAAAACCAAACGTATCCTTGTTCCTTGTTCCAGCTATAGGTACCGTCTGCATTCAGGAAACATTCTACACGCCGGTTAACGTCTTTAATACCGCTGCTATCACCTTGTTCTGCAGTGCCGGCGCCAATGTTAAAGCGCCAGGCCGATAAGCCAATACCTTTGGGGTTACCTTTTTTATCTGTTGCTCTGCTGAACAGCAGTTCGGCCATGCGTTCTTTTGTGCTGTCGGCCCAGTATTTGCCCACCGGGTCTGAAAACCAGCAGCCTGAAGCACCGAAATTTTGAATGGTTTGTGCTTTTTTAGTTAGGTCAATGGTGATAGTTACCGGGCTTTGGGCCTTCACTCCTTTTGTAATAAAAAGGGCTATTATGAAAGAAAAAAGATAAGAGGACGCAGACCTGGCAGAAAGATACATAGCGGGTAGTTTAAGAATATAAAAATAGTTTATCCATCATTAATATTCATAAAAAAAGCACCCGGTGAGGTGCTTAAAATTTTAAAGGGTTTTTAATTATCAGCAATTACCATCCGGGCCGCAGGCATCTCCATCAATAACTTCAAGTTTAGGTTTGGCGGATTCCAATTGCCAGTCCTCGAATGCTTTTTGTAAAGTTTGCTCAAAAACAGGAACTGCCTGTGCGCCTGATACCGCATATTTATTATTCAGCACAAAAAATGGCACGCCTTGTATGCCCAGGTATTGCGCCTTATCAATATCGTGGTTAACGTCTTCTGCAAATTCTTCACTTTCCAACACCTGCTTTACTTCTGCCTTATCAAGGCCTATTTGTTCCCCTAACGCAATCAGTGTTTCATTATTGTCAATGTTTTTGCTGTCGGTAAAATAGGCCTTAAACAATTGTTCTTCTGCTTCAATGCCTAGTCCATGCTTTTTTGCCAGGTGACTAAACCGGTGTGCTTTAAAGCTGTTAGCTACCACAGCTTTATCCAGGTGGTAAGTTAAACCGGCTTCTGCTGCCATCTGGGTTACGCGCGTATTCATTTGTTCAGCATGATCTAAGGTCCAGCCTTTTTTGTCAGAGAGATATTGATTAATGTTAATTGATGGATCAGTTTCCAGGTCCGGATTAAGCTGGAAACTTTTCCACTCTATTTCCACCTCGTCTTTATGCTCAAAATCCTGTAAAGCATCTTCAAACCTGCGTTTACCTATATAACAAAATGGGCACATTACGTCACTCCATATTTCAACTTTCATAGCTTTGCGTTTAATAAAGCAAAGTTAATTCACTATCTTAACATCAAAGTAAGTGCAACGTAAAACTTTATCACCGCCATCAATCCCAATAATGAGATCACTAATTAAATATTTCCTGCTAAGCATCCTGTTCAGCTTTATTACAAACTTGAGTGCTACTGCTCAAAAGAACACGCATAACCTGTTCAGTGCGGGGTATGCTTCTGCCTTTATAGGGGGCTTGTATGATGCGTGGTACCCCTACAAAAGCCTGCACCTGCACGGCGATTTTGGGCTGGGTGCTCCGGCCATGCTCGACGGCGAATTAATAATGCTGAACGGTAAGCTTTATAAAACACAATATACCGGTAAAACCAGCCGATTAAGCGATACTGAAAAGACGCCCTATGCAATTGTTTGCTTTTTTAAAGCCAATAGAGTGTATAAACCAAACCGCCAACTAAGTAAGGCTGAACTTTATAAATACCTGGATAGCGTGTTAATCAATCAGAATGGTATTTATGCCGTCCACATCAACGGTGATTTTAAATATATAAAAACCAGGGCATTTCCGCCGGTAGTGCAGAAGCCCTATTTGCCGTTAGCTGCTATGCTTGACCGGCAGCATTTTTTTGAATTCAACACAATAAAAGGTGATTTGGTTGGCTACAAACTGCCGGTGTTTATGGAGGGCGCGCATATCAGCGGTTACCATTTTCATTTTTTGTCGGACGACAAAGCGGCAGGCGGGCATATCATTGATCTCATAGCTAATGATATTACCATTGAAGTGGATACTTTGAGTAGTTATACCATGGAACTGCCTCAAACGCCAGACTTTAATAATTTTGATTTCAGGAAAGATCGGAAGGAAGAGATAAAAAGTGTCGAGAACGGTAAGAAGCAATAGGCTCGTGCGGCAATGTAGACGGCAGGTAATTAAAAACGGCTTAAATTAAAAATGACCCGCTAATTGACGGGTCATTTTTAAAAAAAATCGTTCTCTATTAATTGTTCTATAAAACAGCGGCCGGTTCTTCCGTCTTTATTGCCATTTCAGCATCAGGTTTTGATACATCGGTAAGCGCAACGCGACCGCGGTCTTTTCTCAGGATCCTGTTGAAAAGAGAGATCTCCCTGTCAAACAAAAAAGTGAAAAATAACTTGGTCCACGAAGTGTGATAATATAAAGTATCATAATATTCCGGAGCGGTTTTCCTGATCTCAGGAAGTTTGTTCCATGGAATAGAAGGAAAATCATGGTGTTCATTATGGAAACCCACATTAAAGGCCACTGTGTTCAATGGTCCGTAATAGCTATAAGTTTCCTGCTCAATGGTATGTGTTAAATAATGTTCCTGAATCCAGCGGGCACCAAGCGGGTGTAAGCCAACAGAGAAGGAGAAGCTCAGCAATAAAAAAGCTAATGCATGCCATCCCATAAAGTACCATATTGCGGTAGTAAATATAGCCTGTAAAACAAAGTTGGTAACTATCCAGCCATCAATCGGGTGGATTTCGCGTAGCCTTGATAAACGAAAGATCTGGAAAATAGGGAAAAACAGCAACCATAAAGCCTTGCCGAAAAATGAATTACTGATCAGCTTTGCTTCCCAACGATTTGGTAAATCGGCATCAAGTTCATGCACCCCCTGGAAAGAGTGGTGCTTAATGTGATATTTTTCAAACGAAATTGCACTTGGCAAAATCTGCGGTAAGTTGGCAAACATGGATGCCCAGCGATTTGCATTGCTGTTTTTAAACAACAACTTATGCGTACATTCATGAATCATTACAAACAAAGCGTGGTCAGCAAACGCGCCTAATAAATAAGCTCCGCCAAATACCAGCCACCAGGATTGGTCGCGCAGCAACCATGCCAAAACCACCTGGAAACCAACAAGGCCAATAATGGCAAATATGGTCGAGGGATTTTTTCCGATTAACTTTCTGAGGTGAGGGAACTCTTTTAAAATTTTTTTAGTCCTTATCCGGTGTGGTTCAGACTCTTGCGAATAAACAAAATCGGTTCTTTTAATCATTTGGTATTTTTAGAGGGCATCAGGGGTAAAGATAATAATATGATGCTTAAATATAATTTTATTGTAAAAATTAATTCAGATAAGTGTAAAAAATATCGGAATTAGAGCATTTAGAACGCTCCTTTTTGGCAAATTATTATCCTAAAAGTAAAATTATGGTTGTTTATATATTACAACTTTGAACGTATTTGGCAGTGCTTTGCGGGTACCTGGTTCAAATTCAGCAACACTCAAATATATTTTGTGGGTTCTCTCATCCAATATTAATGTACGGGCACGAACAGGCGTTTTAAGGGTTTGTACCACGCTATATTCGTTAGCCGATTTTTGTTTGATAATTGTGGTAGTCCCATCGCCGCATGAGCAAAATATTAATTTAGTTTCAGCGTCGTAAGCAACGGCATCAACACCGGCACCAATGGGCAGTGTGGTAATAACCTTGCCGCTGTTAGCGTCCACCACACTCATTCCCTTGTTTTCGCGGCAAACGGTAAACAAGCGGTGGTTAGCCGGGTCAAGTGCCAGGCCCGTAGGCCCTCCGCAAGGCGCTAACGGATAGTTTTTAATAACCTTCAGCATTTTACTGTCAATAATATTCAGGCTGCTTTTATCTTCAAGATTGTTGTAAATTAATCCTTTACCGTCGGCCACAGCAAATTCGGGGCCGCCGCCCAATTCTACTGTTCCTACTTGTTTCAGGGTATTGGGATCAACAACCGATGAGTTATTACTCTCACCATTGAAACTGAAAACCCGGTCAGAAAACGGATCATATATAATGGCGTCAGGTCCTTTTGCATTAACCGGGATGGTTGCAATTGTTTTTAACGTTTTAAGATCAAACGCAATAACAGCGTTCGCCTGGCCGTCGCTAATAAAGCCCCGGTTTGCCTTGTTGTCTATAGCAATGCCGTGCACGCCTTTCATTCCTTCAATAACTCCAACAGGTTTTTCCGTTTGCAGATCGATTACGTTTACAGTTGTTCCATGCGAAACATACAAGCGATGGTTGATCTTATCAATAGAAAGATAGTCATAGCCACCACTGCCCGGAAGTGAGATGGTTTTATCTAAAACATAGGTTTGCGCTTGCAGCGAAACGCAAGCCAAACAGCTTACCAGCAGCGTATAAAAGGTCTTCTTCATTTTTAGGGTTACTTAGTTAAAACATAAATATGATGCCCGATTCTGTAGAAAACTTAGATTATTGAATTACTGTCCGTTTAAATCCTTTGTGTTTTCATGAAACTGGCCATGCTTGTAAAGAATCCGCATAGCACTCGGCAATACGATCAGTAATAAAGGCAGGGCCACTACAAAACCGCCTATTACTGCAATAGCCAATGGCTGGTGCAGCTGTGCGCCTGCCCCAATGCCCAAAGCAAGCGGCATAAGTGCAATAATTGCCCCTATGGCCGTCATCAATTTAGGCCTTAACCTGGTGGAAATTGAATAGACCACAGCCTCGTCAATGCCATTTTCAACCCCTTTATCCAGATTTTCAAGCGCGCGTTGTTTAAACTGTAAAAACGTAAATATGGCATTTTCACCTATAATACCCACTATCATGATCAATCCGGTGTAGCTGCCCACATTAAGCGGTGTTTTTGTAATAAATAATGCCAGCATACTGCCTGCAATACCTAAAACAGCTACTATCAGTATTAAAATAGCTATCCTGAATTGTTTAAACAGGAAGAGGATGACTGCAAAAACCAGTAAGCTTGAAGTGATAAGGATGATCAGCAATTCTTTAAACGATTGTTGCTGCTCCGCATAGGCACCGCCATACTCCACGTGGTACCCGGCAGGCAGGCTTATTGCGGCTACCTGCTTTTGAATTGCGGGGACCACGCTGCCCAGGTCGCTTCCTTCCAGCCGGGCGCTGATAACCCCCATGGACTGCAGGTTTTCCCGGTTTATTTCGGCATCACCTGGATTCAGCTTGACCGATGCCAGCTCGCTGATATTGATCAGTTTGCCGCTGGGTACAAATATGGTTTGATCCTGGATGCCCGTAACATTCAGCCCCCGGTTGCCGGGGTAAACCATCCTTATGGGCGAAAGCTGTTCGCGCTCCAGCATGTTCCCAATAATGTTGCCTTCCAATGCGGTTTGCAACTGAAACTGCAGGCTGGCAGGGGTAATGTTGTACTGCGCCAGTTTGCCATAATAAGGATCTATGCTTACCGATGGCCCTGCTATGATCACACCATCGTTAACATCGGCTGTGCCTTTTACATCAGCAACTGCGCCTGCAATTTGTTTGGAGAGGCTTTGTAGTTTTATCGGGTCGTCGCCAAATACTTTTATTTCAATTGGCTGTACTGATGTCATCAGGTCGCCAAGCATATCGCCAATTACCTGTCCAAAGTCAATTTGTAAAGCCGGCTGGTTAGCGGCAACTTTTTGCCGCAGATCACTTATAACCTCTTCTGTGCTTTTATCTCTTTTCTTTTTGAGTTGTATCAGGTAGTCGCCCTTGTTAGGCTCGGTGATAAAAAAGCCCATTTCGGTACCTGTGCGGCGCGAATAGGCGGCCACTTCAGGTTGTTTGGTGATGATTTTTTCCACTTCGCGCAGCATCCTGTCTGTTTCATCCAGCGAAGTTCCCGGTGGTGAGCGATAATCAAATACAATACTCCCTTCATCCATCTCGGGCAAAAATCCGGTCTCCAAAAGGGGCGGAACAAATACCAACGCCGCTACGGCCCCTGCAATTATCAGCAGGCTTACATAAGGCCTTAAGATAAACCATTTAACCCAGGCTTGTTTTTTTACGTGATGGACTTCTTCCTGCTTCTGTTGTGCCGCTTCGTTATGTTTATGCTTGCTCAAGAGTATGTAGATAACCGGCAGACCTATCCAGGTAACAAAAAAAGAACAGATCAGGGTAATGATCATGGTGTTGGTAAGCACATGGAAATAGGCTCCGGCAACGCCTGTCATCAGTAAAAAGGGTATAAATATTACAATGGTGCTGATAGATGAGCCCAGCATAGCAGGGAACAAATAATCAATGGCTGTTTTTATAAGTTTTAGCGGGTGCTCTCGTGGATGCTCCTCGTGCGTACGGTGGATCTGTTCTACTACTACAATGGCATCATCAATTATTAAGCCCAGTGCAGCAGCAATAGCGCCCAATGTCATGATATTAAGGGTATATCCAACACCATAAATTACAGCGAGGCTAAGGCAAAGCGTTACCGGGATAGTGATCAGGATCACCGCACTTGCCTTTATCGACCGTAAAAATATTACTGCTACAATTATGGCCAGCAGCAAGCCGATCCATAAACTATCAGTTACGCTTTTGATGGAATCCTTTACAAAGTCAGCCTGCACGTAGTATGGTTTTATCGCTACATCTTTTGGCAGCAGTTTTTGCAGTTCGGCTACCTTGCTTTCCATATCGGCAGATAATGACACCAGGTTTGCATTTGGCTGTTTAATAACTGCTATTAAAACGCCGTTGCGCCCATTGGCATTAACACGGGTATATTCAATTCCTTCCTGGATAGCTATCTCAGCAAAATCTTTTAGCCTTACTACCCGTTTGCGGTTATTGCTGATCACCAGGTTTTCCAGTTGATCCTTTGCGTTAATGGTAGCATCGGTTACGGTCAGGTACATTCGTTTGTAGTCAGACAGGTAACCCTCAGATTTAACAAAGTTTGTGGTACTCAGCGTAGTGCTGATAATATCCGGCGTTAAGCCCAGCGAACTCATTTTTTGCTTGTTAAGCGTTAGCCAGTATTCCTTTGCCTTGCCGCCAATTACCCTGATCTCTGAAACCCCGTCAACCTGCGATAAAAAAGGTTTAACGGTGTAGGTGGCAATTTGGCGCAGTTCAATCGGTGAGCGGCTGTTGCTTTCGAGCGTGTAACCGCTCACAGGCAATATAGAAGGGTTCATTTTCTGAACCGTTATGTTTACATCTGCGGGTAAATCGTTTTTAATCTGGTCAATGCTGGTTTGAATCTTCTGCATGCTCAGATCTATATCAGCATCCCATGCCATGTAAGCCGAAATCTCGCAGCTGCCACGGCTGGTGGTGCTTCGTACGGTTTTAAGATCGGGTACCTGCTTAATTGCATTCTCCAATGGCTTGGTTACCGTAACCATCATTTTGTTTACCGGTTGCAGGCCCTCATCGGCAATTACTTTTATTTTAGGAAAGGTAATTTCAGGAAACAGCGAGGTCTGCAGCTTGGTATAGGCAAATAAGCCGCCTAAAATAATAATGGCCAAAACCAGGCTTATAGGTTTCCGCTGCGATATAAATGTATCTTTAATCGGGGTCATGGCTTAATGATTTTAACTTTGGCCGTATCAGGTAAACCATAATTGCCGGTAACCACTATCCGGTCCTGTTTTGTAAAGGCCGGCGAAACGATCTCAATCCTGTCGCCCGATTTGATGCCTTCTTTAACAGGAATCTTCACAGCGGTTGAATCGTTCAGCAGCTTCATAATCCAAAATTCCGTTTGCGTTTCATTAGCCAGTATGGCCGATTTTGGCAGCGATACCGTATTTGTTTTGGTTGATTTTATTATCCGGGCCCTGGCTACCAGGTTCTCCGGAATCTGCTGGTTGCTATTTATCCTTAATACCACGCCCTGGGTTTGCGCAACTGTATCAACAGTTGGCATAAACGAGCTTACGGTAGCGCCAATTTTTGTCCCTCCGGGCAAGGTAAGGTCAACATTTTGCCCCATTTTTACGAATTGCCTTAACTCGTAGGGCAACTGCATCAAAAACACAAAACTACTGCGATCGCTTATTACAGCCAAAGGCTCTCCATCGGCTACATAATCACCTTTTTGATGGCTCAGCTGCGATATGTAGCCAGGGGCAGCAGCTTTAATTTTGTTAACGCCCGAAAATTTGAAGGTGGTATCCAATACGTTAATACTGTTGCCAATAGCCTGGGCTTCTTTGGTTTTAACTGTAAAAAGCAATTGACCTTTGCTTACATTTTGGCCAAGTTGTGTGTTTGCCAGTACCACGTACCCGTTGGCATTTGATTTTACAAAGTTTTTTTGGAGGATGGTTGACGTGGCATTCAATTCAATATAGTCCGTTAAAGTACTATCATATACAGCGGTTACCGTAACAGGTGTTTTTGATACCACCTTGGCGTCTTCATCGGCTGCATCTTTGCTATGGCAGGAAAAAAGCAATACGGAAAGGCTCAGCAAGAAACCTATTTGTTTTAGCAGGGGATATTTGAAAGTGAATGTTTTCATGTTATCGGTTCCAGTAATTTAACTGATTGATGAGTTGCAGCCGGGTGATATTGGTAGTAGCCCGCAGATTTTTCACGGTAAGATAGTTGTTTACGGCCAGTACCAGGTCGGCAACGCGTAAATCGCCGGTTTGCAGCAGTTGGGTATCAACCTTTATCAGGCTTTCTGAATACTTTAGCTGGTCATCTATCTGTTTCAGCAAGTTTTCATTTTCAATAATCTGTTGCTTAAGCTGCGCAATTTGCTGGCGGTACTGCACATCAAAAAATGCCTTGTAGTTTTGCCGGGTTTCTTCCTCTAGTGATAATTTATGGTACTGCATTTTACGCTGGCCGCCGTCATAAAGCGGCAGGGTAAAACTAAAACCGGCGCTAACGCCAAAATTTTTGTAAGCCTGTCCCATAAAATCAGAGTTGTAACCCCCGTCGGCCAGAATATTAGCTTTGGGCTTGTAGCTAAAATCAACCAGCTGACGGCTGTTCACCAGTTTAAGACTGTCGAGCTTGTACTGCCTGAAAAAAATGCTGTTGCCTGCGTCAGGTAAAATAGCCCTTTCAATAACAGGCTCTTGTAATTCTATCAGGCTGGTATCAGCAATACCCGCCAGGTAGTTCAGCGTGGTGTAATCAGTCTTATATTGCAGTCGCGATTGCGCAAGTGTTAACTGTTGCTGTTTCAGGGTAACCAAAAAAGTAAGATAATCACTTTGGCGGTACACGTTATTGCGGGTGAGCTTTTTGAGCAGGTCCTCCTCTTTATTAAGCAGGTCAATAACTTCCTGGTTAAATTTTAATTGCTGCAGGCTGCCATAAGCGGTAATGTATTGCGCGGTTATAGCCTTTTTCAAGTCCTGTTCGGATATTTTAGCAGTATTGCCTACAGACTGTGACAGTAGCGTAATTGCCTGTAGTTGCGCATCTATATTTTTTTTACCGACGATAGCCTGGTTTACACCAACCAACGCGTTCAGGGTATGTTCGTTGGTTATAGCCCCTGCGTAACCATATCCGGCAATAACCGGGGAATACAGACCTCCACTGTTTAAGTTAATCTGTGGCTTTAAACCGGCGCGAAGACGCAAGCTGTCAATTTGATTAGATGCTACCTGGTTACGCAGATCTTTTAACAGTGGACTGTTACTTTTGGCGGTTTCCAAAAAATGATTGAGCGTGTTGGTTTGCCCCATGGTAACCGAACAAGCAAACAGACATAAAAAAAGACTAAAAAGTAACTTCATTAATGATGTTAAAAAAGGGTATTTAGTTAGCTAAACTATCCTGTAATTCTGAATTAATTTAGGATAATATAGGCGGATAAAGCATTTACGCCATCAATTAAAAGTAACAATAAAAACATGAAAATGTTGCTGGAACACATACTCAAGCGAGGCCCCAAAATTCTCGCAGATCTGCCTGGAAATGGTTAATCCCAGCCCACTGCCCTCTGAGTTTGACGATTTATGAAACCGGGTAAAGATCTTTTTGTCCTGTAATGGCTCATCATCGCAGGTGTTTTTAATAATAAAGCTTTTATTGGTTAAAGTGATGCTCACTTGCCCTCCGATATTATTATGCCTGATGGCATTACTGATAAGGTTGCTCAACAGTATTTCGACCAGGTACCTGCTGGCATAAATCTCTTTGTCGTCAAGTGTATGCGTTAAATTTAGCCCCTTACCATTAAAGATCTCTTCAAACTGCATCAGCATCTCTTCAACCATTTCCCGCAAGTTAACTTGCTCGCGGTTGTGCAGTAATTTATTTTCAATTTTAACCAGCAGCAGTAATGATTGATTTAGGCGGTTTAACCGGGATACGGCGCTGTAAAGGTCATTGAGTAGCTTGCTCTGCCTGTCGCTGAAATTTTCTGTTTGGATGAGTGTATCAAGCTTTGAGTTGATAACTGCAATAGGAGTAAGGAGTTCGTGCGACGCATTTTCTGTAAATACTTTCAGGTCCTTATAATCCAGTTTAGCCCTTGAGGCCATATCGACCACAGCATTGTTCAACTCTTTAAATTCATCAATAGAAGTATCAACTTTAGCTATTTCCTGTGTATCAGCAACATTAAACAAGCGCAGTTCGCTCATAATGGCATAAAATGGCTGCCAAAGCCGGTTCAAAATTAAGCGGTTGGTAATCAGTAAAACCAGCAATAACAGAAGGATCACCCCAATTGTGATTAGAAATATCAGCCGGATAAGATCTTCAGTTTCTACTTTTGATTCAATGATCAATATTTTGTAATAGTTACCGCCTGCAGTAACCGAACTCACTAATCCCCTGCCTGATTCATATCTGCCTGCAGCTCTGTTTCTGTGTTTTTTATGCCCGTTCTCTTTATTCCATCGTTCAAAATATTCTGTATTGATAAACTCTCTTTTAACCGATCCGGGTGCTGCCGGCGTAAACGTTATTTGCTGATCGTTTGATTCAAAAGTTTGGGGTAAGTGCCCGTTAAGTTTCACGTAATCAAAAATCTCTGTTTCTTCAACAACCAGGTTTTTGTCTTTTTGCCCGGTCAAGATCCAGCTGATGGCCTGGTAATAAATAATGCCGGTAATCAGCATCACTATTATAGTGGTAATAAGGTTTACCCGGTTGTATTTTGAGAGCAGCTTCATTGGGCAGTAAACTTATATCCCATTCCGTAAGCAGCCTGTATATAGTCGGTGCAACCGGCCTCCATTAATTTTTTGCGGATATTTTTTATGTGCGAATAGATAAAATCGAAGTTGTTAGCCATATCAATACCATCGCCCCATAAATGCTCGGCAATAGCGTTTTTTGAAACCACTTTGCCTTTATTGGCAATAAAGTAAAGCAGCAGGGCAAATTCTTTGCGGGTAAACTTTACCGGAGTTTTATCAACCTTCACCTCTTTAGCCAGCAAATCAATAGTGATCTCGTTAAACACAAGCAGGTTACTGCCATTATAACTTTTGCGCCGGATAATGGCCGATACCCTGGCCTTTAATTCTGACAGGTGAAAAGGTTTAACAAGGTAATCATCAGCCCCTATATTCAGGCCTTCCAGGCGGTCATCCAATGAGTTTTTTGCTGATATGATAAGCACGCCGTCGGGATGATTGTTGTCTTTTAAACTCTTTAAAATATCAAGGCCGTTACCCCCGGGCAGGGTTATATCAAGCAGGATACAATCATAACGGTAAAGGCTTATCTTGCTTAATGCGTTTTGATAACTGCCCGCAGTTTCACAAATATTGCCCGCTTCGGTGAAATATTCTTCAATACTCTCCCGCAGGCCTTCTTCATCTTCAATGATCAGTATTTTCAATTCGTTTTTTTGTTAAAGATACCCGCTGATTTTGGATGATTATTGGATTTTACCGAATTTTTATTTTGAAACCAGTTTTAATACAGGTTTATCCGCTAGCTTTAATCCTGATTATTCAATTTTTTTAAATTCTGGTATATGTGGTGGATCTATGCATTACTCTCCGCACTTTTTGCAGCCTTAACTGCAATATTTGCAAAAATAGGTATTAAAGGCGTTGATACCGACCTGGCAACCGCCATTCGTACGGTGGTAATATTGTTACTGGCCTGGGCAATAGCCATTTTTAAAGGCAGCACCGAAACCATCGGGGGCTTAACCAAAACAAACTGGATCTTCCTTATCCTTTCCGGCTGCGCAACCGGTTTATCATGGATCTGTTATTTCAAGGCGTTGCAGTTGGGCAAGGTATCGCAGGTTGCGCCGGTTGATAAATTAAGCGTAGCGATAGCTATAGTTTTAGCCGTAGTGTTTTTAAAGGAGCCACTTTCGTTAAAACAAGCTGCGGGTGCTGCGCTGATAATTGGCGGTAGTTTAGTTTTGATTTTTTAATTTTTTTAATATATTGATTTCCAGCGATCTATGATTAGCTGAAAATTTTGGATTACATTTTACTGACAAAAAATTAGGCGGGTTAGATAAAATCTAATATCTTGCCGCTGTAAAATGAGGACAAAATTAATTACCCTAATTACTCTTTTATGTATGGCAGCTGTATTGCCATGCACCGCGCATGCCAGGAAATCAACCCGGCGGCACAAACTAAGCCACTATAAAACGGCGCATAAAGAATACGACAAACCATTTTACGAAACTTCTTTTACAACTGACAGTGTATCTGCCGACACGCTTTTAAATTTTGCTCAAAGTTTACTGGGAACCCGCTACCGCTCCGCCACATCTGACCCTGACCGCGGGTTTGACTGCTCGGGATTTGTAAGCTATGTATTTAAAAACTTCAACTTGAATGTTCCGCGCTCATCGGGCGAATTTATAAACGTTGGTGAAAAGGTAAGTTATGAAGACGCCCGCCCCGGCGATATCATTATATTCACCAGCCCTACCAACAGGCACCGGATAGGCCACGTTGGCATTGTATATAGCAACAATGGCGATGATTTTAAATTTATCCATTCCACTTCGGGTAAAGAGCATGGTGTTACTATTACTACTATGGATGATACCTACAAGCGCCGTTTTGTGCAGGTAGTGCGCGTGCTTAAACAAAATGATACCATGCTGGCAAGCAGGTAACTTAAAAAATAAGCTATCTTCTGTTATTTATTATTGTAATAAATACAATCATCACCTTAAAAATTCAGTATTAATCCAATGTTAACTTGCAGTTTTGCAGGGTTAACCGAATATTAATGAAAAGAATTGTTCTTATACTGGCAGCAATAATATGCGGACTAAATGTTTTTGCTCAAAATAGCACACCAAATAAAGGTAAAATTACAGGCAAGGTAACCGATGCAGCAACAAAGGCACCGGTTGATTATGCTACTGTGGGTATTTACAAACAGGGTAGCGCGTCGCCATTTAATGGTGCCAGTACCGACCCGAAAGGGAATTTTAAAATTGATAATATTGCGCCGGGCGAATATACGATTACAGTAGATTTTTTGGGTTACAAAAGGTTAACCCTCGAACACCTGGTGATAAGTGACGCCGCTACCAGCCTATCATTAGGCAACTTGCTGTTATCATCGGTGCAGAGCCAGCTTAAGGGGGTAGTTATAACAGCCAATGCGCCAACGGTTGAAAATAAAATCGACAAGCTGGTGTATAACCCAGCAAATGACCTTACCGCCCAGGGGGGCGTTGCGCTTGATGTGTTGAAAA
This sequence comes from Mucilaginibacter xinganensis, assembly GCF_002257585.1. Taxonomy (NCBI): domain Bacteria; kingdom Pseudomonadati; phylum Bacteroidota; class Sphingobacteriia; order Sphingobacteriales; family Sphingobacteriaceae; genus Mucilaginibacter; species Mucilaginibacter xinganensis. Next base: position 1,149,534 of record NZ_CP022743.1, read on the forward strand.
AAGTCCCCATGATAACGGTTGATATTGACGGAAATGTTGAACTGATGGGCAACGCTAATATCAGGTTTTTGATAAACGGCAAACCATCGGGCATATTTGGCGCCAGCCTTTCAGATGCGCTGCAGTCTATTCCGGCCAGCCAGATAAAAAACATTGAGGTAATAACCAGTCCGGGTGCAAAGTATGACGCAGCCGGTACCGGCGGAATTGTTAATATAGTTTTGAAGGACAGTAAAGTGCAGGGTATAAATGGCAGCGTAAACCTTTCGGCCGGCACCCGGCTCCAGAACGGGGCGTTTAATATTAATGCGCGCAAAGGCAACTTTGGAGTAAATGCTTTCTTTAGCGGGAACGAACAACTGAACAGTACGGCTATCAACACATCAGACCGAACTTCATATAATACCGCGAGAGACACCGTTACACATTTGTTTCAAAAAGGGAGCAGCAACTTTAAACGCACCGGCTATCAGTCTGGCTTTAGTATCAACTGGGATATCACCCCGAAAGATCAGCTTACTGCGGCACTGTCTTTTAACCATTTTGGTAACCACAGCAACGGCACAACCAATATTGACCAAGCCATTTTTTCGCCATTAAATAATCCCTTAGCCGATACCATGAGCCTGAGCCATTCAAACAGTCGTTTTGGGTTTAACTCAAAGGAATGGAGCCTGGCCTATAAAAAAACTTTTAATAAGGAGGGGCAGGAGCTAAACGTTCTGTATAGCGCCACCTACGGCAGCAATACCAATAATTATTCGCTTGAACAGGATTATTTAAACGCAAATACACCGGCAACCGGTTCTATCAGCAATAACCCGGGCAGGGATAATGAAACCGATATTGCTGTTGATTATTCGCAACCGGTAACCAAAAATTTTACGATTGAAACCGGTGCAAAAGCGGTTATTGAAAACCTGAACAACTCGGTTGTTACCCAGGCATTATTAAACGGGGTGTATGTTCCAAACCCTTTCCAAACCTATTCTTTTAACTATAAGCGTAATATATTTGCCTATTACCTGTCAACCTCGTTTTCATTATTTAATAACTTTATTGATGGTAAAGCTGGTTTAAGGTACGAGCATACCAGTTCATCAACTGATTTTCCTAATACTACAATTCCATCATATGGAATTTTTGCTCCCTCATTTGTGCTGTCGCATAAACTGGATAAAACTGAAACCATTAAGTTTAGTTACACCTACAGGCTTGAGCGCCCGGAATACCGCGATCTTAATCCATTTTACAACATCAGCGATCCGCATAACATCAGCACCGGGAACCCCAATTTAAAACCGGAGTTGGGGCACAACTTTGAACTTGGGTACAATAAATCATTTAATAAAGGTGCCAATATTTACATAGCTGCGTTTTACAGGTACAATACAGATGACCTGCAATCGTTCACTACTTTCTATCCAACCCTAAAAATCGGGGATTCAACCTATAACAACGTTTCGTTGAACCAGCGTTACAATATTGGGCGCGAGGCTACCACCGGGATAAATCTTTACGGTTCGTTGCCTATCACCGGCAAATTGAGTATTAGGTCGAACATGTTCTTTGCCGACAGGATCACCAATAACCCCGGCAGTCCGCAGGTAAGCGGTTTCACTTATCGCATTAATTTAAATGCCAGCTATCAGTTTGCCGATGATCTGGCAGCAGAGTTTTTTGTCAATTATCGTTCATCGCAAAAAGGTATCCAGGGTACCAACCCGGCGTTTGCATTTTATAACCTGGCGGTACGTAAGCAATTTTTGAACAAAAAAGCCAGTATAGGCTTAACGGCAGCCAATCCTTTCAGCCAGTATGTAACCATGCGTTCAACAACTTTTGGAGGTAATTTTGACCAAAGCAACACCAGGCAGGTGCCGTTTCGCTCGTTCGGAATTAGTTTAAGCTACAAATTTGGCAAGCTTGAATTTAAGAAGGATAAGGAAAGGGACGATAATAATGCACCGGTACCGGGAGAGAACGGCGGATAAGTCGGGTTAATTTTATACAAAATATCTCCAGAATTTATCGGTAACTATAAAAAAATTATTAGCCATGAAACCTATTTTGAAATTATTTTGTGTGGTACTGCTTGGTACTATTTGTAACGCGCCGCTGCATTTAACGGCTCAGAAAAAAACGGGGTTTAAAGTTTTAACTAGTTTCCCAATCAAAAGTGCCGGAGGATGGGATTATATTACCGTTGATGGCGCCAGTAAACGAATTTATGTATCCCATGGAATGCAGGTTAATATTTTGGATGTGGCAACCGGCGATTCTGTCGGCGTGATCCCTGATACCAAAGGTGTGCACGGAATAGCGCTGGCTCCCGATTTAAATAAAGGATATACCAGCAATGGCAGGGCGAATACGGTTACCGTTTTTGATTTAAAAACCAACCAGGTTTTGAAGCAAATTGCCGCCGGGACTAATCCCGATGCTATTTTTTACGACGAGTTTTCGAGGAAGATTTACGCTTTTAACGGGCGCAGCAAGGATGCTACAGTTATTGACGCAGCCAGTGATATGGTGGTGGCAACCATCCCTTTGGGGGGAAAGCCCGAAACAGGGGTTTCAGATGGTAAAGGCAAAGTTTTTGTTAACATTGAAGATACCAACGAAGAGGTTGAAATTGATGCTGCAACCTTTAAAATATTAAACCGCTGGAAACTTGATGGCGGTGAAGAACCTTCGGGTTTAGCTATTGATCGGGCAACAAACCGCCTTTTTATAGGCTGCGGCGGCAGTAAAACTATGGTAGTAATGGATGCCGCCAATGGTAAGATTTTTGGAAAATACCCGATTGGTGGCTGCGATGGTGTGGCCTTTGATCCTGAGCTGAAACAAGCTTATGCCTCAAATGGTGAAGGTACGATCTCTGTTATACGGGAGTTAAGCGCTGGTAAATTTGAGTTTGTTGAAAATATTAAAAGCGAAAAGGGAGCCAGGACAATAGGTATTGACCTGCTTACGCACAAACTATATTTACCCACAGCACAAACGAAGCCGGTTGCACCAACTGCCGAAAATGCACACCCCCGGCCGGAGCCAATTGCGGGTACTTTTCATATTGTAGTAGTGGGGAAGTAAACAGTAACCATCCATCATAAATTAAACCCTGTAATTGCGCTTAATTGCGAGTGTAATTACAGGGTTTGTTGCTATCTATCCAAACCAAACTTGTACTTTAGCACCGCTAAATATTTAAGTGGACGAACTGGCTATCAACATCAAAACAGCTGCAAAATACCGTATTGGCTGCGCCATATTTTATTTTATTTCCGGGTTTGGCTATTCAAGCTGGGCATCACGCATCCCTACCATAAAACACGCCCTGAATTTGAATGAGGCGCAACTGGGCACTGTATTGTTTGCCCTACCGGTTGGGCTAATGTTAACGATGCCGGTAACTAACCTGCTTTTAAGCAAGTACAGCAGCAGGAGGGTAATGCTCTTTGGCTCGGTATTTTTAAGTGTACTGCTTGCCTTAATAGGAATAACCAACAGCATGCTGCAGTTGATAATCGTATTGTTTTTCTTTGGTTCGGCGCGAAACCTCTTAACCCTGTCAATAAACACACAGGGCGTAGCTGTGCAGCAGTTATACAGCAAATCAATAATGGCAACTTTCCATGGCATCTGGAGTTTGGCAGGGTTTGCAGGCGCTGCGGTAGGATATTTAATGGTTTACTTTAACATAGGGGTAACCTGGCACTTCCTGTTTGTGAGCATCGCCCTTTTTATTGTCACGTTGTATTTTATCAGGGATACCATCGATCAAAAGCCTGTCGCGCAAAGCCGTAAGCCGGTATTTTCATTGCCTGACAGCTACCTGATCAAATTTTCGCTCATCTGCTTTGCCAGTATGGCTTGTGAAAACGCAATGTACGACTGGAGTGCTATTTACTTTCAGAAAGCCGTTCACGCCGAAAAGGCAACGGCTACCGCTGCTTTTGTTGTATACATGGTGGCCATGACCACCGGAAGATTTTTAGGGGACCGTATGGTTACCAGCCTGGGGATAAAAACGGTTTTAAGGTTTAGCGGCATTTTTATTTTTTGCGGATTGCTGCTGGCTGTAATATTACCGTACACCGTTACCGCCATGGCAGGTTTTATATTGGTAGGTTTAGGAGTATCATGCGTGGTGCCAATGATTTTTAGCTTGGCGGGCAAATCAACTACTATGAGCAGTTCGGCTGCTTTAGCATCAATCTCTACCATTGGTTATATCGGCTTTTTGCTGGTGCCGCCGTTTGTGGGTTATATAGCTCATGCCTCAAGCATCAGGTGGTCTTTTGGTATTATTGCTATGTTTGGTGCTATGATCGTTATCCTGGTATCACAAATAAAGGCTGATGGCAGCGGGACTGAAATTGCATCGGTCTCATCTCCCGAAAATTAGTTCAACTAAAACATAAGTTATCGATAATTATTTCGTTATCAGAACTTATGCGAACCCTTAAACTTATCACAAGGTTTTACAGCGGAATATTTTTAGCTAATTTTTTAGTTACCCTTAGCTGCATTGGCATTATAGGTTTTTATGGTGTGCTGGCCCATAAATTAATGGGCATATTGTTTTGGTATAAGATAATAAGCATAGGGATGATATTTTCGACCGCTGTTTATTATAAAAAGCGCGAAATGTACTATTACCAAAACCTGGGTGTTTCCAAAATTAAATTACTGATCGCCACGTCCCTTTTTGATTTTATGTTGTGGCTGGTAGTAGTGATAATTGCTTACCGGTAATACGATTGTGAGGACAATAATTACGAACACGGGATAGTGAAGTGTGTGAGTTTTATAAAGCGTTGATATTAAATTAAAAAAAACAATGATCCACACCCTTGAAGCAGATGGCATTCAGCTTGATTTTGGCGTTAGGCGTATCCTGAGCGACGTTTACATGAAATGCGAAACAGGTAAGATAATGGGTTTGCTGGGCCGTAACGGGCAGGGGAAAACCTGCTTAATGAATGTGATACTAGGTACACTTAATTCGTCGAGCAATTCTATCCGGTTTGATGGCAAAGTGACCCGCAAGGTGAAAAACCGGCCCGACCTGTTGCTGTACCTGCCCCAGTTTAACTTTATCCCCAAAAATCTGAGCGTTAAAAAAGTGCTGGAAGACTTTGAATTACCCGCTGCCGACCTGGAGCAGCGTTTTCCTGAATTTAACTCAAGATTTGATTTGAAAGTAAACCAGCTTTCGGGCGGGCAATGGCGGACACTCGAATTGTATATTGTAGTTAAAGCGCCCTCGCGGTTCGCTATGCTGGATGAGCCCTTCACCCATTTAAATCCTATCCAGATAGAAAATATCAAACAGTTTTTGCTGGAAGAAAAAGCAAATAAGGGTTTTTTAATAACCGACCATATGTACACGCACCTGCTGGACATTAGCGATACCGTTTACCTGTTAAAAGATGGCCGAACGCACCTAACCAATACTGTTAAGGATTTGGAAGAATTAGGGTATATACGTGTGGGGTATTGAAGGGGAAGAGGTGTTAATTATCGTAAATACTTAACTGCAAATAATAGGCTTGATATTTAACCGCCTTATTATGAGTTTCTTATAAATGTAACAAAAATAATACAATATTTCCAGCCTCCTGCCTTTCTTAAATATCTTAAAGAAGATAACTTTAAGAAGAAATTAACCTGACTTTATTGCGCAACACACAAAAAAATTAACCTGAACATTATGCTTTCATTCACAAGGTATCAAAACCCCGACGCTGTTGTTAACAAATTATTAAAGGGACTATCTATTAGCATAGCGCCTGAAACCGTAATTGAAGAATTAGAAAAACATCCCGATTATCCAAGCCTGCTGGCCATTAGCGATGTGCTGAGCGCGCTCAATATTGAAAATTCTGCCTACCGGGTTGCAAATGATAACCTTGAAGCCGTGCCAACGCCTTTTATAGCTCACACCAATATCAACAATGGCGATTTTTTGCTGGTAGAAAAGAACAACGGAAATAGTGTAACGGTTTCAAGCGAAAAATGGAACAGGCACAAGCTCAGCATTGAGGAGTTTAAGAAGATTTTCCAGGGGGTTGTTTTAACAGCGGAAGCAGCGGAGGGGCAAACAAGTGCTGCAAGCGTTGCAGCAACATTGGCGGCTATAAAAATACCGGTAATTTTAGCGGGCAGCCTGTTCATACTGGCAGCGGCGCTTTTTCTGAATGGCTATTTTACAAATCTGGGCTGGCAGGCGGCATTGCTGTCCGTTTTTAAAACCGCGGGCGTGATTACTTCTGTGTTGCTGCTGGTGCAATCTATTGACAGCAATAACCCACTAATCCAAAAGCTTTGCCAGGGGGGCAGCAAAACGGATTGTAAGGCTATCCTGTCGTCAAAAGCTGCAAAAGTATTTGAATGGCTTACCTGGAGCGAGGTAGGCTTTTTTTATTTTACTGGCACCTGGCTGTTAATATTGTTTGGCGGCGGCTCCGCAACTATTTGGGCGGCCCTGGCGGTTTTAAACGTGGTAAGCTTACCTTACACTTTTTATTCCATTTACTACCAGGCGCGCGTGGCCAAGCAATGGTGCGTATTGTGCTGCACGGTGCAGGCCTTGTTATGGCTTGAATTTATCCCGCTTGCCACCCTTTACAAAAGCCTTGATTTTTCGGCTATTGATGCTAAGGGGGCGGCAACAGTTTTAATGTGCATGCTGGCACCCATAATATTATGGATGGTTTTAAAGCCCATGCTTTTAAAGCTGCAGCAGCTGCAGCCATTGAAACAACAACTGCGTAAGTTTAAATACAATACCGATCTGTTTACCAACACACTGACGGCGCAACCCAGGTATGCGCAGCCTGATGATAGCTGGAGCATAGTTTTAGGGAACGTGGAAGCCAACAGTATAATTACCATGGTGAGCAATCCGTACTGCCCGCCCTGCGCAACCATGCACAAGGCGCTGGATGAACTGCTTGAGCAAAATGGAAATGTACAGGCACGCATAGTGTTTACCGCAAATAATACCGACGAGGATATAAAAACACCGGTAAGCCGCCACCTGATGGCGCTGAACGAACTGCCTGATAAATCCATTGTGAAAAACGCGCTGCACGACTGGTACGAACAAAAACAAAAAGATTATAAAGAATGGGCAAAGGTTTACCCGGTGCAGTTAAACGAAGCCAATTTTTATAAGCTTGATAAGCAAAACGACTGGTGTAAAATAGCAGAGGTAACCTCAACGCCAACTATGTTGTTGAATGGTTACCGCCTGCCTGATGTGTACCGCCTCCCCGATTTAAAATACATGCTTGAATAAGCGTAGCAGGGACTCTTAACCAGTGTTAGGCCGGTTAATTATCAGTAAGATGAAAATAAAAACCAAGTTTATGATTTTTAAGATATCTGCGTTTTTGTTATTGATACTTGGCATTACTACAAAGGTAAATGCCCAGAAAATCGAAATTGATCTTAAAGCCTCGGATACTTTGCTTGTACAAAACGTCTCCAATCAATATAATGATACTTCAATGGTCGCTCATGCTCCATACATAAAATATCCTCATTGGAGCTTACGGCGCATGGCTTATTATAGCTTACAGGCCAGGTATGAAAACTTGCCGGATAACCCTGTGCGCAAAAAATTATTTAAGGAGTTTGTAGAGCGTTATCAGTTGGATACAAGCTATCTCATTAAGCAAAAAATCCCTGAAAATTATGTGTACTTGTTTACAGCGATAGATAGCAGCGGCAATAAACATGTAATTATTGACGCAAATAATAACCACGATTTTAAGGATGACCGGGAATATATTTTTAACAGCAAAAAAGAGTTAAAGCCTGTATTTTATGCAGACATTAAATATTTCGACGGACAGCGTATTCTCAAAGCTACTGTTCCATTACAAATAGATGCATTCGATAATATTTTCCCGGATGATCATTACAAATCAGACGTTGAAAAAAAATTAGACGTGATGATTAATGTTTTATTAGTAAAAAAAACCGGGGATATTAAACTGAATAATCAATTGTTTAAGTTTAATATTTCTAACTATGATGAGCTTCACCCTAAATCACATTTTATAATTAATATTCAGAAAATGCCTTTTAATAAAGGGAACAATAATAATTATGAATACAAAAGCTCGGATACTCTTGAAATAGCAGGTAACAGGTACACAATAGCATCATTACAGGATAATAAACTGGTAATGAATGATCTTGGTAAAACTACGGATTATCACGCTGAAACCGGTACGCCGGCCCCTGCTTTTGCCGGCGATGATCTTAAATCAAAAGCTCAGTTTTCGTTGCGGGCCCAAAAGGGCAAATATGTATTAATAGACTTTTGGGGCTCATGGTGTGTGCCCTGTATTAAACTTATTCCGGAAGTAACGGAATTACATTACAAATATCAGCAGGAGATCCAATTTGTAAGCGTAGCATACGATAAATCAGGTGATATAGCTAAAGTTCAAAAATTAATAACTGATAATAACATGAACTGGGTGCAGTTGCTGGATGACAGAAATGTTAAAAATGGAATAGCCGACAAATACAAAGTCAATGAATTCCCTACGAGCATTTTAATTGACCCCAATGGCAAAGTAGTTTACAGGGGCATAGGAAAGGAAGGCCTGAAAGATCTTATTGCCTTTTATAATTTAAAACCGGGTACCACTAAATGAAGGAGTACGCGCTTGAGCAAGCGTATAATGATACTTTGTGCACAAAAGTAAAGGCGTATGTACTTTAAAAATGCATACCACCAGCCGGGGTGTTACCGGTAAAAAACTAAAAATACCTTATATGAAAAAGCAACAAAAGTTAAGCAGAAATGAAATGAAAAATGTTACCGGCGGCATCAGGCAGGACCAGGTTTGGGTTATTTGTAACATAAATGGCACCAACCAACAAGTGTTAAGCCCTTGCGCTCCATGTCCTCATTGCCCTGATAATGGAGGTTGGGTTTCATATGCATATGCAGGTGATGCAGACCGTTGCCCTTGCCTGTTATAAGCTTATGTTTCGATGATTATTGGCGGTTGGTATTAACCAACTGCCAATTTACGCAGATAGTGTCAAAACTTACGGTCATTTAATAAAGCGGTGTACAACTTTTAATTACCCCGCGCATTACGAAGCATAATATCACAAATACTAACTAAATAATTACCATGGAAAAAATGAAAAAACTCAGCAGGGCTGAAATGAAAAAGGTTTTGGGCGGTGTTGAACTTCCCCGTTGCGGAGGTGATTGTAAATCAGACTCTGACTGTTCAAAAGGTTGCAGTTGCCTGGGTGCCAGCAAAGGCTGTTCAACAGTGATGTAGCTTTATGCTATTTTGAATTTTTACAGCATTGGCGCATGGCTGATGCTGTTTAATCTTTTTATGAAAAAAAAATGCTGCTGCGAACGCTGGTTTGTTTTATAATTATTGCATTGGGTAATAATCCGAATTGTTTTTCCCGGCAAAAGGAGAGCCGGTTTGTATTAACGGGAAAGGTAGTTGGAAGGGATACCGGGCGCCTTATTTTATCCTATATTTCCGAAGGCGGCAAACAGGTTAGGGATACCGCGATGCTTAACAATGGGTATTTTTCGTTCACCGGAGCTTTAACAGAACCTACCGCGGCAACCATGGAAGGTAATTTGCAATCGCCGGGGCATTATAATATTTACGATCCAAATTTTGTCGTGTTTTTTCTTGAATGCTCAAAAATGACGATGGTGCTTAAAGAAAATGATTATGCACATGCAGTGATAACGGGCTCGGTTACGCAACAGGAGAATGAAATTTTGCAAAGGCAATTGGCACCGGCATTGCGCGTTTTGGTCCCGCTGGATAACGAATATTCAAAACTCGCCAGGTTATACAATAGTAAAAAAGATACCTCTGCAGCCCTGCAATTAAGGATGGATGAAATTATCAGGCAAGTTGGTCCTTTAAAAAAAGAGATCAATGGCATACAGAATAACTTTTTGGCAAATCACCCGGATTCATACGTAAGTGCAGATATCCTGAATAGCTGGATAGCTTCTGAAAGCCTTAAAGGCGATTCGGCTATGATGTATTATAGCATGACTACCAAAAGGATCAGGAACAGCTTGCAGGGGCAACAGGCCTTAATAAAAATAACATCCAACTTAAAAGCCAGGCACGCCGCTGAAAAGGGTGGCATTGCCGGAGTGGGCAGCCAGGCGCCGGATTTTTTGCTAACGGGTACTCACGGTAAATTGGTAAAACTAAGCAGCTTTAAGAGGAAGAAATATGTGCTGTTAGACTTTTGGGCCAGTTGGTGCGGCCCTTGCCGGGAAAATACGCCGGAGATTAAAGAATTATACAAAAAATACCAGCAAAAAGGATTTGAAGTAATTGTTATTTCATTGGATTACGACCGTAGCCGGTGGCTAAAAGTTATGGAAAAAGAGAAACTAACCATATGGCCCCATACCTATGCAGGAGACCTCAGTACTCCTAAAAACTTTGCAAGGGAAACCTATGGAGTTTTAGAGATTCCGCAACTGATATTGATTGATAAAGAAGGAAAAATTATAGGGCGTTACGCGGGTGTACACGACGCTTCGTCAGGTGCTGCCGTAAGTGATGAGCTTATGCGTTGCCTGCCAAAATAAACTTGTTCAGGGATGGTTGTTTTAAACTTTATATGGCTCACGTTAAATGTATTTTTTGGGGTTGTACCGGGCAAATTCGATAGTTTCAAAAAATGAAAAAAATCACATCTTTTTTACGAATGTATGTCGTTTTCATCGTCACGGTTCATTTATCGGCCCAGGCGCAAACTGGTACGGCGCCATTAAAGTCTTTAAAAAACAAATTGGATATTTACAATGAAACCCATACTTGTGAGAAAGCTTATCTGCAATTTGATAAGCCTTACTACGCTGTTGGCGACACGATATATTTTAAAGCTTACGTCACGATAGGCGCGGAGCACAAATTGTCGGCATTGAGCGGCATTCTGCATGTGGATCTGATTGGTCCCAAAAACCAAATTCTGCGTAATATCAAACTACAGGTAACAGCAGGCACGTGCTGGGGAGATTTTGTGCTTACCGATACGCTGAAAGGCGGCGGTTACCTTATTAGGGCTTACACCAACTGGATGCGTAACGAGGGCGAGAATAGCTTTTTTGAGAAGGCTATTACGGTGTGCAGTTTGACAAGCGTCTCAAATTTCAAAGGCGGGAAACCACAAAGAAAGATAGCAACAATGCAGGAGCAACCTAAGCACGATGTGCAATTTATGCCTGAAGGCGGGTCGCTGGTAGCAGGTAATTATTCTAAAATTGCCTTTAAGGCAATAGGTGCTAATGGAAATTATCCAAATATAAAAGGAACGATAACCGATGAAACCGGCAACGAACTGGCAAGTTTTTCGGCTACCCATGCCGGGATGGGTTCGTTTACGTTTGTGCCGGAAGCCGGCAAGACTTATAACGCGAACATTGTGTATGATGACGGAACGCACGATGTGGTTGTTTTACCTAAAGCAACAGAAACAGGGTACACCATAAATGTCAACAACAATAATGCAGATACGCTGCGTATGAGGATAACAGCAGCAGCAAATAGTACAACTGATAAGCTAAGCCTTGTTGCACGGGCAGGTGGTACCATATATTATGCAGCAGATAAACAGCAAACAGGAGTAAAATTTTTTTCCGTAGCTATCCCTAAAAACATATTTCCAACTGGCATCGTGCAGTTCACGCTATACTCAGCGGATAAAGAGCCGTTAAACGAACGATTAGTATTCATCAATAACCACGACGAATTAAAGATGGGACTTACAACTGAAAAACGAAAATACAAAATCAGAGAAAAGGTAAATATTGCCCTAAATACACAGAGCAAAGCAAGCAAGCCTACAATGGGCAGTTTTTCAATTTCAGTTGTAGATGAAACTAAGGTGCCTGTAGATACGGTAAATGAAAACAATATACTGACCAGCTTATTACTGACCTCGAATCTGAAAGGTTATATAGATGCCCCGGCCTATTATTTTAGTAATAATAATGAGCAAACTCAAAGTGATCTTGACAACCTGCTACTGACCCAGGGTTACCGCCATTTTGAGTGGAAAGAAATAGATAGTAAAAAGCAGTCAGAGCCGAAATATCAGCCGGAAAAAGATTTTAGAATATCAGGTATAGTAAAGAGAAATGGCAAACCTGCAAACGGAGCTAAGGTAAGTTTAATTAGTAAGACAAATGGCTTTTTTATGATCGATACAGTTGCTGATAGCAGCGGTAGATTTGCGTTTGAACATTTGATATTTTCAGATAGTACCAAGTTTTTGATACAATCTAAAGTAGCCAAAGGGCAGGACAATGTTATCGTCGAAATGGATACGTTACCCGTGTCCAATCGCAATAGGTATGTCAGTCCCTTTAATTCGAAAAAGGACAATGGGCAAATTGATCTGAATACCTACGCCGTCAACCAGATGCAATTTTATGAAGAGCAAAAGAAATATGGTGTGAACCAGCACCCTGTGTTGTTGAACGAGGTGCATATAGCTGCTAAGAAAGAGTCGGCCATTCCGCATTCAGAAAATCTTAACGGCAGCGGGAATGCCGATCAGGTTTTGAACGCTAAACAATTGGAGAAAATGAATTGTGGAAAAATAGTAGATTGTCTGTCGGGAGTATTATCGGGCGTGATTTTCAGAGCGGGGGTGCCGCTTAATTCGCGGGCTCACCAAGCAGTTATGGCTGTTGTACTTGATGGGGTTTTTTTAGATAAGAGTGAGTATGATATTTTTGATTACCTGCATACAGAAGATATTGAGGGTATTGAGGTTGTACTTGGGCCTCATTATGCTGCTATATATGGAGACCGGATGGCTAACGGTGGATTAATTATTACCACCAAAAAAGCTAAAAAAATAAATAATTATTACCGCTACGCCCCGGGCGTAGTTACCTACATGCCTAAAGGCTTTTATAAAGCCCGCGAGTTTTATTCCCCACAATATGATAACCCGAAGACCAACACAAAGATTCCCGATCTGCGCAGCACCATTTACTGGAACCCCAATATTATAACCGATAAAGATGGCAAAGCTTCATTCTCTTATTTCAATGCTGACAGTAAGGGTACTTACCGGGTAGTTGTTGAAGGAATTGACGCAGATGGTAATTTGGGCAGGCAGGTTTACCGGTATACGGTTGAATAGCGTATTAAAAAGATAAAAGAAAATATACGAATGGGTTTCCGTTCAACCAGTTTTGTAGTATTTAAAATTTCATTTCCATGTATAAAACAAGGTGCTTAATAACGGTAATCTTAATAATAGTAAATTTTTCAAATGCTTTTAGTGCTGATATTTTAATAAAGTATATTATTGAAAAAGACGCTACACAACATGCTGTAAATAGTGTAAGCGATTATGTGCTGGACCTTATTAAAAATGGGAAGGATGCAATTGACTTAAACAGCAGGGTGAAAGCGCCGGGAGAACGAAAGATTATTTCTATTACGCCTGATCAGGAAATAGTAATTATTCGCTATAAAATAGGTAAAAGCGGAATTTATTATTTAACCGATCTTTTAGGGCACGAGGTGCTCCACTTTGAAATTACCTGGTCTGCCGAAACGGAAGCTGCAGAATTGCTTTGTTAGATTTCTGTTCTTTAGCAAAAGGATTTCAAAACGCATTTTTCGGACGGTTGATGATCAATGCAATTCCGCGTTACCTATTAATTTCAAAATCGGGGAAGATCTTGAATGTGGAGTTACCATACCCATCGCAAAAGGAAGAATTTAAGAGCGAATTAGAAAAATATTTGTAATTTTCCATTGAACATAATTTAAAGCATTCGATAACCTATGCCTTTTCCCCACTACAAACAACCTGATCAAATGGACTGCGGACCCACCTGCCTGCGCATGGTGGCTAAGCATTATGGCCGTAATTTTACTATCCAAACCTTGCGCACCATTTGCGAGATCAACAGGGAGGGGGTATCCCTATTAGGCATCAGCGACGCTTCCGAAAAAATTGGCTTTCGCTCATTGGGGGTTAAACTCAGTCCGCAGCAGTTAAAGGAAGCCGAATTGCCCTGCATTTTACATTGGCGGCAAAATCATTTTGTGGTGCTTTATAAAATAAAGAATAACAGGTATTACCTTTCTGATCCGGCCGCGGGGTTGGTTACCCTCAGCGAAGCTGATTTTACCCGCAGCTGGGTGAGCGACCTGGATACAGGCGAAGGCATTGCCCTGCTGATATCGCCAACGCCGCAATTTTATGAGCAGGATGATGAAAAAGGCACGGAAGTTAGCTGGTCGTTTTTGTTCCGGTACCTGATAGCTTACCGCAAGCTGGTTGTTCAGCTGCTTTTCGGCTTGGGCATAGGCAGTTTGCTGCAGCTGATCACGCCGTTTTTAACCCAGTCGGTAGTGGATATAGGCATTAATACGCGCAACCTTAACTTTGTATATATTATTTTAATTGCACAAACAGCGCTGATAATAGGGCGGGTAAGTGTGGAGTTTATCCGCTCATGGATCTTGCTGCACATCAGTACGCGCATCAATATCTCTATCCTTACCGACTTTTTGATTAAGCTGATGAAGCTGCCCATGAGCTTTTTCGATACCAAAATGACGGGCGATATTATGCAGCGCATGAACGATCAGCGAAACATCCAGACATTTTTAACAGGCTCAACGCTGAGTACGGTATTCTCCGTGTTTAACCTGGTGGTGTTTTCGGTAGTGCTGGCTTACTATAACATCGGTGTGTTTTTTGTATTTGCCGTTAGCAGCGCCCTGTACATAGCCTGGATAGTGATCTTTTTAAAACAGCGCAGGGTACTAAACTATAAAAGCTTTGAGGTATCGGCCAAAAACCAAAGTAGCATAGTGCAGCTTATTGGCGGCATGCAGGAAATAAAACTGAATAACTGCGAGCAGCAAAAGCGCTGGGAATGGGAGCACATTCAGGCGCGCCTGTTTAAGTTTAACGTAAAAAGCCTTGCACTAAGCCAGTACCAGCAGGGCGGTGCAACCTTTATTAACGAGGGTAAAAATATCCTGATCACCTTTTTAAGTGCACAGGCGGTAATAAACGGTAATTTAACCCTGGGTGCCATGGTTGCGGTGCAATATATTGTTGGCCAGCTAAGCAGCCCTATTGAACAATTGTTAGGGTTTATGCAGGGTTTCCAGGATGCCAAGATCAGTTTGGAAAGGCTAAACGAAATTCACCAGATGGAAGACGAGGAGCCGGTAAATAAAGAATGGAGCCACGAGCTTCCGGAAAATAAAAGCCTTAGCCTTAACAAACTTACCTTTCGCTATCCGGGTGCAGGCAATGAGCCTGTTCTGGAAAATATAGACCTGCAAATTCCGCAGGGTAAAACCACCGCTATTGTTGGGATGAGCGGCAGCGGAAAAACCACCATATTGAAACTGCTGCTGCGCTTTTACGAGCCGCAAAAAGGGGAGATCAGGGTAGGCGACCATTCCATTCACAACATTGGTTTTAAAACCTGGCGCGGGCAGTGCGGCGTGGTTATGCAGGACGGCTTTATTTTTTCTGACTCGATAGAACGAAACATAGCAGTTGGCGACGATTACCCGGATAAGGAAAAACTGCGCCACGCCATAAAGGTAGCTAACATCCAGGATTTTATTGACGGGCTGCCTTTAGGCCTCAATACCAAAATTGGAGCAGAAGGCAATGGCATAAGCCAGGGCCAGCGCCAGCGGATGCTGATAGCGCGCGCCGTTTACAAAAACCCGCAATATATATTTTTTGATGAGGCTACCAATGCGCTTGATGCTAACAACGAGCGGGTAATTATGGATAACCTTGCCGGGTTTTTTAAAGGGCGAACAGTAGTGATAGTAGCACACCGCTTAAGTACAGTTAGCAATGCCGATAATATTATTTTGCTTGACAAGGGCCATATTGTGGAGCAAGGCACGCACCAGCAGTTAACGGCGCTAAAGGGCGACTATTACAAGTTGGTAAAAAATCAGCTGGAGTTGGGTACTTAGTAACGGGTGGCCACTTTAAACAAAACCAGTTCAGAAATAACCTGGGAAACCATTTAAATAATTAGTGTAATCTATCATAATATGCCTTCAATTTACGCAGAAAAAAATACACAGCAAGCCCGTCACACAGACGATATGCAGGATATTATTACCGCAGTACCGGGTTGGTTGCTGAGCTGGGGTACATCTATGTTTTTTGGGATCCTGCTCTTAATAGGCGTGTTGGGCGCATTGATCAAATACCCTGACATTGTAAACGCGCAGTTAAAAATAGATTCGCCGAACTCACCCAAACCCGTGGTTTCAAAAATAGCGGGTAAACTGGTTACCCTGCTGGTAAAAGAAAATGAAGAGGTAAAAGCAAACCAGCCCTTAGCCTACCTTGAAAGTACAGCAAACCATGCTAAAGTGCTTTTAATGTTAAATAATTTAAAACAGTTACAGCAGCAGGTATTGCAAAATAAACCGATTGATAATGTGCTTTTTAATCAGCAGGATAATATTCAGCTCGGCGAACTGCAATCAGCCTATCAAACTTTTTTCCAGGAATACCTGGCCTATAAATCATCGGTAAATAATGGTTTTTTGGTTAAAAAGAAAGGCTACCTGCAACAGGACCTTCAATCGCTGACCAAACAGCAGGAGCAATTGAAAGCCCAAAAGTTGCTGGAACAAAAAGACCTTAAAATTGCCGTTGATGAATACGAAATGCACAAGAAACTTGCTGAGCAAAGGGTAGAAACCAAAAGAGAGTTTACCGATGCCGAAAGTAAATACCTGGGCAAGCAATCGTCAATAGTGCAAACGGAATCGGCTATTATAACGGGCGAAAATAATTATGCGGCTAAGCAAAAGGATATACTTGAACTGGAAAACCAGGTACAGGAAGAAAAATCAAAATTTTTGCAGGCAATTAACAGCCTGGTGAGCGGTGCGGAAGACTGGCAGGCTAAATACGTATTAAGCGCATCGCAAGCTGGCAGGCTGCAATATGCAGGTGTGATCCAGGAAAACCAGGTGTTAACGCCTGGGCAGGACGTTTTTTATATTAACCCCGGCAACGAAGCTTTTTTTGGCACCATGACCATCACCCAAAATAACATGGGTAAAGTTAGGGAGGGGCAGCAGGTGCTGATAAAGCTAAAAAGCTACCCTTTTGAAGAGTATGGCATGATAAGGGGCAAAATAAAATATATCTCGGACGTGCCGTATAAAGACAGCGTGTACGTTTCAAAAGTTGATTTTAAGATCAGGAATACATCAGACCTCAAAAAACCGATCCGCCTGAAGCAGGGGATGCTGGCGGATGCCGAGATCATTACCCAGGATGCTACCATTTTGCAGCGCCTTACCCGCAGCTTCTTTAAAATTATGGGGACGAAGTAAGGGCGAACGGCTATAGTAACGTTTGGTATTAAAAGACTATCATATTCAACAGATATTATCAAATAGTAGTCCAGGGCCCATTTTTGGTTCTGTATTTTCCGCTTTTTTTTCCCGCTCCAAAAAAATATTCTTTCTTTTTAAAAAGATAAGTATCTTTAAGCACCCAATATAAATCGCCAATACGCTTTGTTTTTAATGTGCTGCTTTTTAATAAGTTAACTTTTGTTTTTAAAGCAAATACCAGGTAGTTATTTATAGGTATTATCAGCGAAAAATTCAATTGGGCCGTGTTTTAAATCTTAATCACAACCAACCAAAAACGGAACCGCAAGTACTGTCTATAAAAAACCAAACTGATGAAAAAATCATTTTTTACCGTTATCCTGTTTGTTGCTCTTCATGCAACCGCCTTTTGCCAGGGCAGCAGCCCGGTGCTGGAAAACGCAGTATCAAAAATACAAAGCACAATTACCGGCCATATTATTGAAAAGGCCTATTTACATTTGGACAGGCCTTACCCTTATTACGTGGCCGGCGAGGTAGTTTACTTTAAGGCCTATGTTACCATGGGCGAACTGCACGAACCTTCGCGCATCAGCGGGATTTTACATGCCGACCTTTTAGGCAAGGGAGATGTTATATTGCAATCAGAAAATATCCAACTCACCAATGGCGTGGGATGGGGCGATTTTGTATTACCGGATACTTTACAAAAAGGCAGCTACCGTATAAGGGCTTATACCAACTGGATGCGCAACGGCGACCATGCCTATTACTTTGACCAGCATATTTCTGTAAGCTCAATTAATAATGTGGACAGGGTTACTGCCGTTGCAAAAATGTTCACGCAGCCGGCGATCCAGTTTTTTCCGGAGGCCGGGAACCTGGTTACAGATCTCCAGTCTAAAGTCGCTTTTAAGGCGGTAGGTACCGATGGATTGGGTATAAATGTGAAGGGTGTGATTTTAGATAACGAAAATAAAGAAGTTGCAAAAATTGCCGCCACCCACCTGGGGATGGGCGTATTTAATTTAACCCCCGAAGAGGGTAAAAAATACAAAGCCAAAATAACTTATAGCGATGGTTCGCAAAGCACGGTCAATTTGCCGGATGTTGAAGCAAAGGGAATTACGTTAGCCGTAAATAGCGACGACCCGGCGAAAATATCAATGGAAATTAAAGCTAACCGGGCATATTACAAAGAGAATATGAATAAAGAGCTTAACTTGCTGATTTATTGGGCTGGTTCGGTAAAGAAAATAAATACGAAGCTTGATAACTCAGTATTGGGCCTTGACGTGCCAACGGGTACACTGCGAACAGGGATATTACAGGTGACCCTGTTTTCGCAAACCGGTGAGCCACTGAACGAGCGACTGGCATTTATCCAAAACCCGGACCTGTTAAACCTGTCGCTTAATACCGGCAAACCCTCATTTGCAAAACGCGAAAATGTTAAGCTGAACTTTAATGCAAAAGATAACACGGGCAGTCCGGCAACCGGGTCGTTCTCGGTATCGGTTATAGACGAGAGTAAGATCCTGGTTGATGAAAATGCGGAAAGTACGATATTAAGCAACCTTTTGTTAACCACCGACTTAAAGGGGTACGTTGAAAAGCCCAACTACTATTTTGCAAATATTACAAAAGAGACTCGGGCCAATCTGGATGTGCTGATGCTTACACAGGGTTATCGCCGCTTTGCCTGGAAACAGTTGCTGAGCGATAATTCTACCGCAGCAGCGGCTGCTTATCAACCAGAACGCACTATTGATATTACCGGCAAAGTGAAAAGCAAAGCGGGTGTGCCTATGCCTAACGTTACCGTTACTTTATTGCCGGGTGCCGGTGGCGCAGTTAAAACTGCTGCTACAGACGCAACGGGGAGTTTTAAATTTGCCGATATGGTTTTTAATAGCGGCGAAAGATTCGTTTTAAAAACACAATCATCATCCGGAAAAAATGCTGCCGTTATAACACTTGATGCAGCGGCATCGGCGGCCGGTATAGATGCCGGAAATGGGATGTACGCCGGTTATAATTCAAATGCAGACATACTTTCTTCCCTTCAGAGCAGCTTAAAATCCGGGGACATGACCGCCAGTAACGAGTCAAAGGTGTACCTTAAAGGCGATAAGGTTACGGGTGCCAGGCGAAATGACAACTACAGGTCTTCTAATTTAGGCGGATCAGGCCATGCCGACCAGGTGATCCACGGTGATGATATTGCAGACGCATCCACGCTTTTAACTGCCTTGAACGGTATTGCGCGAGGCGTTGATTTTATTAACGGTGTTCCATATTTAAAAACTGCGCAAATAGCGTCGGCCACCGGCAGTGGTGCCGAGCCCATGCTGATAGTGATTAACGGTGTTAAAGGTGCCGGTACCGGTGGCATTAATGCCATTGAGCCAAGGGCAGTTGAAACGGTTGAAATTTTGAAGGGTACTAATGCGTCTATTTATGGTTTAGAGGGCGGTGCAGGGGCCATAGTAATTACCACCAGGATGGGGGCTGCCCCCGGTGCGGCAGCAAGCAAAGAAATGGCACCGGGTGTTTTCTCTTTTACGCCAACGGGCTTTTATAAAGCAAAGGAGTTTTATTCGCCAAATTATGAAGTTGCGCAGCCTGCGGGTAAAATGCCGGATGCACGCACCACGATATTCTGGAAACCGGATGTGGTTACCGGTACGGATGGAAACGCCACGTTTAATTTCTTTAACGCTGATGGTACAGGCACCTACCGGGTTGTGGTGGAAGGGATTGACAGCAAAGGAAATATCGGCAGGCAGGTTTATAAATATAAAGTTGAATAGCTTTAAAAACCGCCGGGAACGGGTTTTGTAATTAAATAAACATGGCCTAAAACTTCGTGCCTGGTAGTTTTATTGATGAATTTGGGCATGATGTTTTCTTGTGGATAAGTTATAAAGGAGTGTAGTACTGTAAACCTTGCGTGGGTTTGCACCAGGTAATCCATTGATAGCTGGTTTATATAAAATATAGCGGCTTTGGTAGAATTGAATTTATCAAACTGCGCTATTGGTAAATAGTTAACCGGCCGCCTGCAATAAAACTGGAACCCGTTGTTCTCCGTTTTTAAGGAATAGACCGGGAAGCCGTTAAACGGTTTTTGGTTTACGTATTCAGCAGCAGCAATCTCTCCCCTGTAAGCGGCAATCTCTTTAAAAAAAACAGTGTTAAGATAAAACCCGGTAAACAGGGCTGCCAAACAGCTAAAAATAAAAACTCTTTTTTGTAGCTCTTTAACATTTATTACTGCCAGTAACACCATCCCCCCAAACAAGGCAATATCCACCAAAAGTAACCAGCTGTTGGCTGGCTTTAAAAAATAATGAAGTAACAATATAATGGCGGGAAGTGTCACCACAAAAATCCACCACCCTATTAGTCGCAGCTTTGTACCAAATGCGCTGAGTTTTTCAACACAAACCGGGGCGGTAATTATAGCAAACAACGGAAAAATGGCGTTGGTGTAAAAAGGGAGCTGAAAGCCTGAAAGTGAAAATAGCACCAACAGCAGCAGTCCGCCGCTAAAAGTATAGTATTCGTTTAACTTATCGCCTCTAAAAAGTTTCTTTATATTTTTAAATATGGCGTAATAAAATAACAGGCACCATGGTGCAAAAGCCCATAGCAAGGTATGCAGGTAAAAAAACACACTGCCTGATACGGCTTTACGGTTGATAGGGCCGCTGTTTAAAAAACGGCCAAACTGGCTATCCCATAAAAACCATTTAATGCCCGAAACGTGCTGCATACCGAAAATTGTTTTTTCAGGATGGAGGTCAAACTGGATGTATAAAGCATAAAGCTCGGGCAGGGTGAATATAAACGTAAGTACGGCCAGTGCCAGCCATTTGAATTTAACTAAACCAGCCAGTTTTTTTTGAAAAATGAGCTGGCCCAGCAGTGCGCCGCCAATGGCAACCAACACAAACAGTCCCTTTGTCATAATGGCGCACGCGGTAAGCAGCGCCGCAAGTAAAAGGTCAGCAATAGTATAACGTTCCTGCAGTTTTGAAATATGATAGATGGCGCCGATGATTAAGCCCATTAAATAAGGTTCGGCCCTCAGGTCGGTATTGGACAGCAGCACGTGTTGCGCCGTCATAATTATCAGTACAGCAACAAAAGCGATGTCGCGGTTATAGAACTTGCGGGTGAACAGGAAAGTGTATAAAAGACTGATGCAAAAGAAAAGCAACGCAGGCAAACGATACGCCCAGGTGCTGATGCCAAATATTTTAAAGCTTAATAATACAGCCCAAAAAGGAAAATGCGGTTTATCAAGCCAGTCAACATTGGTATAGGTAAAAAGCTCAAAAAAGTCTTTTTTGTAGAGCAGGTTTTTAGCCAGTGAAGCATACAGGCCGGGATCGTCGGTAAAAAATTTAACGTTTATACCTGCCAGGTTAACTGCCAGCGCTAATACAAATAACAAAAGGTAAAATATTCTATTTGTATCCTTCATTTAGTATTTAAAACAGGTGCAAATGCAAGCGCAAATATAGGTTAAGGTATTAAATAAACTTACAAACGGGCAATTGTTAGCAGCTTTTAATAAAAAAACCCCACACCTTGCGGCATGAGGCCAAAAATCACAACAATTGTTTAACCTTTCGGTCAATTCCTAACTGCAATATGATTCTGATATTTAGAACGTTGCAATATTATTTTTGTTTTATAAGTACACTGTAATATTTATTTTTTTTAACAGTTAATTATTTAATAACAAAAGCCGTTTTGTTTGAATTATCACAGCAATGTAAAGGCGGAAGATTTAAACGGCTTAAAGTGATTAAATCCAAATTTCAGTCTATCTTTATCTGATATTATAACCAATAAAATATTTATTATGAAAGCATTATTTCAATTAAAAACACTATCTGTTTTAATGTGTGCCCTTTTTATGTCAACAATGGTAATGGCGCAGGATAAAAAACCTGCAAGCCCTCACGTTAGTGTAAAAGGTAAAGTAGCTGGTGCCAACATCAGCATCCGTTATGGAAGCCCTTATGTAAAAGGACGTAAAATTTGGGGCGGCTTAGAGCCTTATGGTAAGGTTTACCGGGCAGGAGCTGACTCAGCAACCACATTTACTACAGATAAAGCTATTACCGTTGGAGGTAAAGCATTACCGGCAGGTAAATATTCATTTTTTGTAATCCCGGTTGAAAAGGGAAAATGGACCGTTATTTTTAACAAAACTGCAGAGCAGTGGGGTGCATTTAAATATGACCAGGCCCAGGATGCATTACGTGTTATGGTAACGCCAAAAGCACACGCAATGACCGAGTCACTTACTTACGTGATCACAAAAAGCGGCTTTAGTATGAATTGGGATAAAATAAGCGTCCCGGTATCTGTTAAGTAATAGCCGACGTAGTAACACCTTAAAATAAAAGCCTTTCGCATTAGCGGGAGGCTTTTATATTTTCAAATACCCTGCTATTGCTATATTTACCGCCAATGTTAAACGCTGTGGATAAAAAAGCACTAAAAACCAGGGGTATTGCAATAGCTGCACTTGCCGTTGCTATTTATTTGCTGATGGTTTTTGCGAACCACCCCCATGCTGTGGAGCGATATTTTTCAACCGGCTTTTACCCGGTTATTTGCTGGCTGCTGCATCCCGTATTAAGTCTTTTTCCGTTTAGCATGGGCGATGTATTTTATATCGCTACTGTTTTGTATCTTATTTATACGCTCGTTAAGTTCTTAAAACTGCTTTTTAAAAAGGAGTTTTTCAGCGGAGCCTTGTTAGCGGCGGGCATGGTTATTAAGGTACAGGTGGCTATTTTGATCTTTTATTTGTTTTGGGGAATGAACTACTTTCGTCCCTTGGCTGGTGAAAGATTAAACCTCAGAGACACCAGCTATACTACGGCCAGCCTTAAAGCGGTTACCGCTATGCTTATTGACAGTGCCAATGCCACGCGTGCACGCTTAACACCGGCCGACCTGGCGCAGGACAACAGTACCATTTTTAAAACAGCCGTAATGGCCGTTAGTAAACTCTCAAACGATTCTGCCAGTTTCTGGGCTTATCATCCGGCTGTTAAGCCGTCTATATTAACGCCGTTGCTCAATTATATCGGCACTTCGGGGTATTTTAACCCTTTTACCGGTGAGGCGCAGGTAAATTACCAGATGCCGGTTTTTAACAGGCCGGTAGTTGCCTGCCACGAAATGTCGCACCAGATGGGGTACGGGCTTGAGGATGAGGCTGATTTTGGAGGATTCCTGGCCGGGATAGGTTCGCATGACAGGTTGTTG
Source organism: Mucilaginibacter xinganensis (assembly GCF_002257585.1). Taxonomy (NCBI): domain Bacteria; kingdom Pseudomonadati; phylum Bacteroidota; class Sphingobacteriia; order Sphingobacteriales; family Sphingobacteriaceae; genus Mucilaginibacter; species Mucilaginibacter xinganensis. Next base: position 1,173,245 of record NZ_CP022743.1, read on the forward strand.
CGCTACTCAGCCTATCACCTTGCCGTTGATGAATTTATGCACGCGTTGTTTTACCGGGATAGCCTGGCCAATAAACAGCTTAAGCCGCGGGTGTCAAAGGCAGTTCACCAGGATTTTGTTAAGGAGCGCGCTTACTGGGTGTCCTACCAAAACAAAGCAGAAGTTATCACCAGTATTTTTTACGATCGTTTTTTAAAGGTTAATAACCAGCCGCAGGGCCTTGCCACTTATAACAGGATGGTGCTGTTGGTAATGGCAAAGTATGGAAAGCGTGCAGCTTACCCTGATCCGTTACCCGGACATTAGGTTAAGCCGTCCGCTTTTAAACTATAACTGCTAAAGTACTACTCCTGCCGGTGTAAATTTAAGGTCGTTGTGGCCAACCAAGGCTGCGGTTGCGTATCCAATATCGTTAATCAGCAGCTTTTCGTTTTCAGCCCTGATGTGCATGCCGTCAACAAGGAACTCACCGCGCACACGGATCACCACAACCGGGGCTTGTACATCCAGCTCGGCGGTAATGTTATGTTCAAGGCTCATTGCCGATTCGTCATCAAGCTGGTGAACCTCAATTAAAGTGGTGCCGTCAATCCTTAATACGCGGATGGTATCCCGTTCTACTTTAATCGTATAAGGCGCACCGGTTACTGCTTTGTTTGAAATTATGGTAACCGGGGTGCCATCTATATCCTTTATATCAATATCTACATCAAAGAAAGAATTTTCTGCCGGAGCCGAAGTGTCGTGATAAATGGCGTTGATCCTCAAAAAGTGATTCCAGTTTCCATCACTACCGTAACTGATAGTTTTGCCCGGAACAATAAAAGCACTTGTGCCTATTATAAATGCGTATTTCATGACTGTGTTGGTTAATAATACAGTAATAGCATATTGCATAAAAATGTTTCTTTTATTTTTTGAAAGGCGACATGTTGAAGATAAAAGACAGGCCAGTTGTTTGGTTTACGGGCATCAGGGAAACCAGGCGGGTGATTAGATCTTTAAAATCTGCCGCAAAAAAAATGCGTTCCGTATCTCACCCCGGAACGCACACAACATTTTTCTCAATAATGTTGATCAACTAAATCTCAGATAACATGTTTATGAAAATCCAAGCCCTTTATATTTAACTGATTATAAAATCAATAAAACAAAATCAAACTATTGTGTAACAACACAAATCCTATACCTGTTTATAAAATTTCGGGCTATATTAGCTAATTACAATATGCCAACGCACAACAGTAAGGAATTATTACATTAATAACTGTAAAAATAACACTAATTTATGATCTTGTACAAAAAAGACATATTTATTACAAAATATGCAGTAAAACTTGCTGATTTCGCTAAATGCCCATTGTTTATTGCAATACTGCTGCTGCCGGTATTCGCGGTTGCACAAAAGTATTCGCCTGCGCAAATAAGGCGTTTTAATGAACAGGCCAATGCCGTTACCATTATCCGCGATAACTGGGGGGTACCGCATATTTATGGAAAAACCGATGCTGACGTTGTTTTTGGGCTGATGTACACCCAATGCGAAGATAACTTTAAAGGCATTGAACAAAATTATTTGTACCAGCTGGGCAGGCAAAGCGAAGTGGATGGGGAGAAAAGCCTTTACACGGATGTACAGCTGCAATTAATTGCAGATACAGCCGATGCGATAAAAGACTATAAAGCGGCGGCGCCATGGTTCAGGAAATTAATGGATGCTTTTGCCGACGGTATGAACTATTATTTATACAAACACCCTGAGGTTAAACCTGCTGTTTTTCAGCATTTTGAACCCTGGTATGCGCTGATGTTTACGGACGGCAGCGTGGCAGCCACGGTTACCGGTGGCATTAACCTGGGGGAAACAAAAGCTTTTTATGGCGGCGACCCTGAAAAGCTGGGTGCAGTTTACCGGCCTGCTGCCGTTAGCGACAGGGAAACCGGATCTAACGGGTTTGCTATTGCCCCTGCTAAATCGGCATCGGGGCATGCCATGCTTTACATTAACCCGCATGTGCCGTTCTACTTCCGAAGCGAGGTGCAGCTGGTAAGCCAGCAGGGCTTAAATGTTTATGGTGCAGTTACCTGGGGGCAGTTTTTTGTTTACCAGGGATTTAACCCGCACTGCGGCTGGATGCACACCAGCAGCAGTGCCGATGTAGGCGACCTGTACGCTGAAAAAATGACTAAAAAAGACGGGCAATGGTATTACGAGTATGATGGGAAATTAAAGCCCGTGATTACCCGCAAGCTGGACCTCGGCATTAAAAACGGCAGCGTTACTGAACATAAGGTTATTACAGGGTATTACACGCAGCACGGGCCGGTGCTCGGTAGTCGTGGTGGCAAATGGCTTGCGCTAAAGGCCAATAACCGGTCATACAACGCGCTGCTCGAATCGTGGCTGATCACTAAGGCCAACACCTTTGCCGAATATAAAAAGGCGATGGCCTTGCTCTCCAACGGTACCAACAATACCGTTTATGCCGATGACCAGGGCAATATTGCTTTTTGGTACGGCAATTTTATGCCGAAACGAAACCCTGCATTTGACTGGCGCTTACCTGTTGACGGAAGTACATCGGCAACGGAATGGCAGGGGCTGCATCCGGTTGACGAAAGTGTGCACGTGTATAACCCGGCCAACGGATGGATCCAGAACTGTAACTCAACGCCATTTGCATCAGCAGGCAAATACAGTCCTGATAAGGCACAATATCCGGCATACATGGCGCCCGACGGGCAAAACTTCAGGGCAGTTAACGCCATAAAGCTATTGAGCGGAATAAATAAACTGAGTTTGGATGAACTGATAGCTAAAGGATATGACCATTACCTGGCTGCTTTTGACGTATTGCTGCCACCGCTGCTTAAAGCTTATGATGCAGGGTCCGATTCTGTTAAACAACAACTTGCCGGCCCGGTTGAAGCTATGCGTACCTGGGATAAATATTCGGCGGTAAACTCCGTTGCCACCACGCTGGCTGTTGAATGGGGAACGTTCATCATCAGCCGCCTGCCACCTGTAAAAACGGACGAGGAAGGCACCTATCAAACGGAAAGGGTAAATGCATTTATGCAAACCCTTACTGCCAAACAACAACTGGAAATTTTTACAGCAGCGGTAAAAAGCCTGGAAAAGCGTTACGGCACCTGGGCGATTAAATGGGGTGAGATCAACAGGTACCAGCGCCCTGCCGACGGTGTAACGTTTAGTGACGATGCGCCAAGCATGCCGGTTGCTGCCGTATCTTCGGCGTTTGGGCAGCTGCCATCGTTCCAGAGCCGCACCATGAATACCAAAAAGCGCTACGGTTATTCGGGCAACAGCTTTATTGCCGCTGTGGAATTTGGTGCCCGTATTAAGGCAAAAAGCGTTATCACCGGCGGTCAATCGTTTAATCCGGCATCCAAACACTATACTGATCAGGCTGGCATGTATATTGAAGGTAAGTTTAAGGATGTTTTGTTTTATAAGGCTGATGTGCTGAAACACGCCGAAAAAACCTATCATCCGGGGCAGTGAAGCGGTGCAGGATTTTAGAAGTAAATTTTTACTGCTTAATCTTGTTATTCTAATTCCGGCGCTAATCAGGTATATTTGGTAAGCGCAAAACGTCATTTTAAAATTAAAGTATTGAAAAAACAATTACTGCTGTTATGAAAAAATACCTGTTCTTTTTACCGGTGATGCTTTTGACAAGCCTAAGCATGTACGGCCAAAGTACAAAGTTTAGCGATCTGGTTTACTTTACCAGCTTAACCAATAGCGAAGTGTACGACAATTTGTTACAGGGAAACTCTTTTCGGCAGGATTACAGTACCGATGTTAACGGGCACGAGATTGAATATTTTAAAAGCATAACTGGCAAACCTGCTACCGAAAAAATTGTGGTGGGCAACTTTACCAAGCTATCTGATGGTGCAGTGCTGCATACCGTTAATTATACCTCAACCGATCCGCAGCATATTTTAAATATGATTGCGCAGGCTAAACGCTTCGGCCTCGAGATGAAATTTCATGGTGCTGATGAGGCCAACAACATTTACCTGTTGGATAACAGCTTTTACCGGGTAAGCATTTACCTGCGCCGCGATCAAACTTCAGGCCTGGTAGAGATCAAACAGAAAGAATATTTGGGGATAGAGTAGGCAGGGAAAACCGCCGGTAATTTACTGCATTGTACGCCCTTGTTGATGTTGTCACCAACAAGCTGGATGCGGCCTTTGGTGTATGTGACTCAGCCGTAACCAACTACACGTAATCCATGCCAACAAGCCCGATAAACCAAAGACTAAAAAGCAATGACTAAATTTGTAAAGATAATCATTTCACTTTTTTGCATTGCGTTAGGTTACGTTTTTGGATATATATCTTGGGGCGGTGTTTATGATTTTGGGAATCCTACTAACACGATTTTGTTTTGCTGTTCGAGCCCGTTAATAATAGGAGGATTTGTGTATTTTATCGTTGTTTTGGCTAAAAGAAAAAAAACAGTGGTCTAACATGTTTATACTCTCCTGACAACACCAGCAAAGGCGGTAGGTAACTAAAAAAACAGGAATGGTTACAAAGGTTGCTCGTTCACATATTTGCTAAACTTTCTTATCTTGGCAATAGCTAAACCGATGCAATGAAACTATTTTGCTCAACTATCGTGATGATTTCCACTATCCTCGCCTGGCACTGTTCTTATGCACAAACCGATTCAGCAACGGTGGAGCATCCTCCCAATGGACACAACTCCCCATATAGAATTGGCTTTGCCGATCTACAGCTCAATGCTGCATACTACGACGGTCAGCCGTTGGCTGTGATTGGTTACCTCAATCTTGGGTTTGAAATCGATGCTTTGTGGCTAAGTGAGGAGGAGTATAACACGCACAACTTTAAGAAGGCGATACCGCTGAGAATAGAAGAAAATACTCGAAAAACTGTCAGGCGGTTCAATCACCACTATGTGATTGTAGAGACTGTATTTCATCGTTTGGACAACGGACTTGGAACAATCACTAATGAACTGGAAGTAAAAAGCATAAAATTTAGTCGCGTTAAGGCGCCACAAATAAAATGAGCGCCGCTACCTGATTGTTCCGATCGGAGGTGGTGACAACACCAACAAATGCTAAAAAAGCAAGTTAAGCTGAAACATTTTATCTTTGAATACTCCAAATTGTTAAAACGGGCTAACGTCTTCACTTTTTTTCACAAATTTTAAAATGTTTCTGAAATACAGTCGTCTGCTCTATTAAATAACAGTAAATAAATTGATCACCGCCGTAATGCCCGAAGAAAACCACAAGACTATTATACAAGCTATTGGCGCGTATGGTAAAAACTTGCTGGGCTTTATCAGGCGCAGGGTAAAGAACGATGCCGATGCCGAAGACATTCTGCAGGATGTTTGGTACCAGTTCAGCTCGGTAATAAATTCAGAACCCATTGAGCAAACCGGGGCCTGGCTTTACAAGGTGGCACGCAATAAAATACTGGATAAGCATAAAAAGCATACCGAAACTTTGCTGGATGATATGCTGCCCGAAGAGGATGAAGACAATGCGTTTGACTTTAAATCCATCCTGATGACGGAAGCTAACACCCCCGAAACGGAGTATGTACGCAATCTTTTTTGGGAGCAGCTTTTTATAGCGCTTGATGAGCTGCCGACCGAGCAAAGGCAGGTGTTTATCTGGCATGAGCTGGACGACATCCCCTTTAGCGAGATTGCCCAAAACACCGGCGTAAACGTGCAAACCCTGGTATCGCGCAAGCGGTATGCGGTGGTGCACCTGCGCAAAAGGTTAAAACAATTGTACGAGGAAATTACACAATATTAAAAGACATTAACATGAAATCATTTTTTTATAAAGGGCGATTTATTTTTATTCCGCTGGCAGGGGCCGCCTTCCTGTCGCTCATCAGCTTTGTGGTGATGAGTTTATGGAACTGCCTGCTGCCCGACATTCTGCATGTAGCAGCTATTACTTTCTGGCAGGCCATGGGCATATTTGTTTTATGCAAAATACTTTTCGGCTTTGGCAAAGGCGGCGGCCCCGGCAAATGGGGGGGCGGTGCACCATGGATGCGCAGGCGCATGGAAGAAAAGTTTAAAGCCATGACACCCGAAGAACGCGAAAAATTTAAAGAGAAATGGCAAAACTGCGGCCATGGCCGTTGGGGCAGGCATGCCGGCAACCCGTATGATAAATATTGGGACGAGCCTAAAAGCGCAGAAAAAGAATTATAACGCTGCACGCAGCAAGCCGGAGCCGGGGACTACCCGGCACCGGGCTGCTGCTTTTAAACTATCACCTAAAATAAAACTGCGGCGGTTTGTCCGGTTTTAGCATTCTTAATAGTTATTGATCCAGACTATTTACTTATTTACCAAATGAAAAACACCATGGATATATTAGTATTTACAACAAACATTGAAAAACCCGAGCACATTAACCAGGTAAAACCCCTGCTAACTGCTGTGCCGGCAATTACCGGCTGGAACTTTGACCTGGAAGATTGTGATAATATTTTGCGTGTAGAAGCCAGCAACGTATCGCCGCGGTATATTGAATTGCTGCTGCAAACGGCAGGTTACCATTGCCGGGAGCTGGAGTATTGATTCAGGTTAAAGAATTTATTCCTAATATCTAATACCTTGGATCTGGTCTCGCCCCTTCTTATTATCCTTCCAGTATCCGCCTTAAATAATTGATCTGCCCTAAGTGGTAATTGAGGTGGCCGTGAAAATAAACCAGGTAAAAGCCGGTGCTTTTTTGTCCCTGAATTTCCAGCGGGTAGGTTTCATCCAGCTGTTGGCGGGTAATGTTGCCTAACGTGGTTTTTATCACCTCAATTAAATGTTCAATGCCTGCAATCAGTTGTTCGCGGGGTATATCCGTTGCCGAAAACTCCAGCTCGCGGTTGCGTACATAGCCGTTATGGGCAATGGTGGTGCCGATACAAAAATTAAGGCTGCCGGTTAAATGCAGCACCAGCGTACCCGCCGAATTGCTGATGCCATCTTCTTTGCGCCACAGGTTATCTTCGTCTTTAAAGTTTTTTACCTCATCGCGCAGTTTTAAAAGGTCGCGTTCAAAAAGTTCGGCAATGTAATTTTCCATGGGGGTTGGTTTTTAATTGGTTTTACGCTGCAAGATAACAACAGGTAAGTTAACGGGATGTAATATTTACTACAGGTTGGGCGAAGCGAAGACCGGGTGAGTAAATTCTGCGGTTGCCAGGCGTACAGTTAACTCACCCGACTACGCTTCGCTGGTCGACCTCTCTTCGCCTGCGGCGGAAAGAGGTGAGGGGAACAGATCAAGGGATTTTCTTACGCCCTCTTTGCCGCTTGCGGAAGAGAGGGCAGGTCGGGCGCAGCGAAGACCGGGTGAGTAAAATTCTGCGGTTGCCAAGCGTACAGTTAACTCACCCGACTACGCTTCGCTGGTCGACCTCTCTTCGCCTGCGGCGGAAAGAGGTTGGGGAAAGGATACAAGCGATTTCTTGAGCCCTCTTTACCGCTTGCGGAAGAGAGGGCAGGTCGGGCGCAGCGAAGACCGGGTGAGTAAAATTCTGCGGTTGCCAAGCGTACAGTTAACTCACCCGACTACGCTTCGCTGGTCGACCTCTCTTCGCCTGCGGCGGAAAGAGGTTGGGGAAAGGATACAAGCGATTTCTTGAGCCCTCTTTACCGCTTGCGGAAGAGAGGGCTGGTTGGGCGAAGCGAAGACCGGGTGAGTAAATTCTGCGTGCGATGTTACCGGCGGTTGCCATCCCTGTTAAAATATGTTAATGTTATAAAAGCAAAGCAGTTATATCCCTATTTTTAATTCATCATTACCAAAAATCACAAATATGCTGCAAAACTACTTCACTATGGCATGGCGCAGTCTTTTGAAAAACAAAGGATTTGCCGTTATCAATATTTTTGGCCTTTCGGTAGGCATAGCGTTCACCCTGCTTATCGGCGCTTATGTTTGGGGCGAGCTGCGGGTAAACCAGTCCCTTAAAAATGCCGATAACCAGTATATTTTGCAAAGCCGGTGGAAAGACCCAAACCTGGGCTTTGAGCTGGGCACCATAGCGCAGCTGCCCAAAACCTTAAAAGAAGTTTACCCAACACTGGTGGCCAACTATTACCATTGGGATGGGGTTACCAGCAATGTATCAAAGGGCGATAAGCATTTTCGCGAAAGTATCCAGGTGGGCGACAGCACGCTGTTAAAGATGTACGGTTTTGCCCTACAGCGCGGCAACGCCGAAACTGCTTTTAATGATCCTTTTTCGGCAGTTATAACCCCCTCGCTGGCTATAAAATATTTCGGCAGTACGGATGTTGTGGGGCAAACGCTCACCATTGAAAACTTTTCGGGCTCGAAGCATGATTTTACCATATCGGGAGTGCTGGACGAGCCTGCACGCAATTCCGTAACCAGCGTTAACGACAATAACCATAGCAACATCTTCCTGCCCGAAAAAGCATCGGTGTTTTTAGGCCGTAACCTTACCGGCTGGAACAATACCAGCCTGGTAGGCTATATTGAACTGCAAAAGGGTGTTACCCCGGCGCAGCTTGAAGCACCTATGCGGCACCTGATAAAAGAAAACGCCCCGCAGCAAATCAGTGATAACCTTACACCTTATCTGGTGCCCTTAAAAAGTTATTACCGGCAGGCTAACGGCGGTACGGTAAATAAAATGATCTATACGCTTTCATTTATTGCCTTCTTTATTTTGCTGATGGCGGTTATCAACTTTGTGAACATCTGTATCGGCCGGTCGTCATCCAGGATGAAGGAGATGGGCATCCGCAAGGTTTTAGGCGGATTAAGGAAGCAGCTGATCTGGCAGTTTTTAATAGAATCTACCCTTTTGGTGCTCATGGCCACCTTTATTGCAATGGCATTGTACCTATTAGCCCGGCCATATTTAAGCGATGTTTTAGGGAAACCAATCACCGGACTGTTTGCATTCCCCTGGTATTTTTATTTACTTCCGTTTGTATTTGCGGTATTTGTTGGGTTGCTGGCGGGCATTTATCCGGCGTTGGTGTTATCCGCCTTAAAATCGGTAGATTCATTAAAAGGCAAGTTAACCACTGTTAAAGACAGTGTGCTGTTCCGCAAGGCACTGGTGGCCTTTCAGTTCGGTACAGCTGCATTGGTATTTATCGGCGCCATAATTATCTCGCAGCAGGTAGATCTGTTTTTTGGTAAAGACCTCGGTTTTAAAAAAGATTATATTGTGTATGCCCAGGTACCCCGCGACTGGAGTAAGAAAGGGGTACAAAAAATGGAAGCTATCCGTTACCAGCTGGCGCAAACGCCTTCGGTTAGCAGCGTGGCACTTTCATGGGAGATTCCTGATGGCGGCAATGGCGGCCCCACACAAATTTACAGGCAGGGCACTGATCCTAAACAAGCCTTAACCACCCAGGGCCTGAGTGCCGATAACCAATACGCCTTAACTTATAACATCCCGATGCTGGCAGGCTCGTTTTTTAGCCCGGTTTACAGCGCTATTGATTCGGCAAAAGTTGTTATCAATGAAACTGCTTCAAAGGCGCTTGGCTATAAAGATGCAGGCGATGCTGTTGGTAAACAGGTAAATGTTGCAGGTATTACTACGCCGTTTATTATTAGCGGGGTTACAAAAGATTTTCATTTTGGCTCAATGCAGGAAAGTATTAAACCAGTTACATTTTTAAACGTAAATTTTACGGCCTATTACCGTTTCTTTTCTGTTAAACTAAAGCCCGGCGACGCGCAAAAAAGCATAGCAGCCTTACAGCAAAAATGGAGCAGCTTAATGCCTGATGCCCCTTTTGAATATCATTTTTTGGATGAGGCGCTAACCCATATTTACCAAACCGAGATCCAGCTGAAAAAAGCATCGTACATAGCCGGGTTGCTGGCCATAGTTATTGTGCTGCTGGGCGTATTGGGGCTGGTATCATTAAGCATTCAGAAGCGCACCCGCGAGATCGGGATCCGTAAAGTGCTGGGAGCATCTGTGGTCGGTATTATCAACCTGTTTTTAAAGGATTTTTTGGCGATAGTTATTATTGCGGGGATAATATCATGCCCGCTGGCTTACTTAATTATGCACAGCTGGCTCAATGGTTATGCGTATCGCATTTCAATTACCGGCTATCCTTTTATTATCGCCATAGCAACAATCAGCCTGCTTACGGTGGTGCTGATAACGCTGCAAACCATTAAAGCCGCCATCAGCAACCCTGTTAAAAGTTTAAGAACGGAATAGGTAGCCGGGATATGGGATCTTAAAAAAAGGAAAACACATGTTTCGCTGCAGCTTTTTGTTCCTCCAAGGGCTAAAGTACCAGGCTCTTTACCTCGGTTGGAGTTTGATATTATTTTTCTTAGCGAGTAAGAACAATAAGCAAAAAGCTTGATAATTACGGCGAAGCATGGTGTTTTACCCTAAAAAACAATGAGAAGTAACCACTTATATTTTCACCTGGTTATTTCCTATTACGGGGGTAAAGATTTGAATGATACAAAGGGTTCAAAATAATTGGTGGGATGGTTGCAAGTTGTACGGTTAACTCACCCGACTACGCTCCGCTGGTCGACCGCTCTTCACCTGCCGTGGAAAGAGGTGGGGGAAAAGATAAAATGAATTTCTTGGGCCCTCTTTACCGCTTGCGGAAGACCCGGTGATTAAAATTCTGCGAGCGATGTACGTTCCGCAAACCTTTGAAAAAAATAAGCTGTTATTCTACTTCGGCAACCACCATTTGCTCCAGTTCCTGCGCCCGTGTTTTTTTATTGATAAACGAAAGCTTAAGCCGTGTTACAAAATAGCGCTCAAAAGTTGCAACCGTTTTGGTATGTAAGCCTTTGGTGTTTAAACTTTGCAGCTGGGCCGCTGTGGTATACAGCAAAAAAGGCTTTCCCGGTACACCCGGTTTTATATTGGCGGCGTTAAAGGCTGCTACGGGCTTGTCGCTGTAAAACTCAAACGGTGCAGCAGCATCATCAATTTCGGCAGCAACAGGCAGGCTTTGCGGGTTATGCTTATTGATCCATACGGCGGCCTTGCTGCTGGTTTGGTAACGCATTAATGAGGGATAAAACGACAGGTTCAAATACAGGTTAACCACAAACGACACCAGTAACGTACGAACAGCTATTTTTTGATACCCGCCAATGCTGATAAGCCTGGTTTGAAATAAAAGCAGAGCCAGCAGCAGGAGTAGCGTTAAAGCAGTGAATACGCTGAATACCACGGGCCTGAAAAAATAGTGGAGGGCAGCAATCAGCAGCAGCATCAACGCAATCACTATGGTTTGGGTTATGGTAATGGCTTTAAGGGTATTTTTACCTGCGGCGTAATTAAGGTACTGCGCGGTAATAATAGCAAAAAACGGGAACACAATATTTAAATAATGCGGCAGCTGGAATGCCGATGCCGAAAACAACAGGAAGGTAAGCAATGCCCCGCTGATACAGTACCACTCGATGCCCTGCGGGTATTTGATGCCTTTTTTTATCAGCTGGAAAACGGCGGCAAACATAATGAACGACCATGGCAAAAATGCCCACAGTGCAGTATGCAAAAAAAAGAAAGGATCGCCATGGCCCTTTATTGGCCCGGTGTTAAAGAAACGGCCAAACTGGCTGTCCCAAAAGAAAAACCGGATGCCCGATACCCCGGTTTTGCCGAAAATAACCTTCTCGGGGTGCAGGTCAAATTGCCGGTAAAGGCACCAAAGTTCAGGCAGTATAAGCACCAGGATCAATATAACGGCAACCAGCCATCTTACATTAAATAACGCTTTCCATTGCCGGGTGATGGTCAGTTGCCCTACAATGGCACCGCCTATGGGCACCAGCGCAAACATTCCTTTGGTCATTATAGCACAGGCAGTAAAGGCACAGCCCGCCAGCAATTGCCAAAAACTGTTGCTGGTATGGGCCCTGTAAAAATGATAAACCGCAGCTATGATAAGCCCGGTTAGGTAAGGCTCGGCGCGTACATCATTGTTTGACAGTACAATATGCTGGGCAGTAAGCAATATCAATACGCTCCATAAAGCTATTTGCCGGGTGTACAGTGCTTTGGCAAACAGGTAGGTATAATAAGCCCCCATCATTAAAAACAGGATCCCCGGCAGCTTGTAGGCCCATGTGGTAAAACCGAATACCTTAAACGAAAGCGCGGTTATCCAAAACGGAAAATGGGGCTTATCCAGCCAGTCGGCGCCGTGGTAAATAAGCTGCACAAAATCATTGCGCTGCACCATTGTTTTTGAAATAAGCGCATAAATAGCGGCATCAGGGCTTTGAATGGGGATGAGCAAACCACTGAAATTTATTAAAATAGCCAACCCGGTAAAAAGGTAAAGCAGTTTATTTTGGGCAGATGTCGGGTTTTCGTCTGTCATTGTTAAAGCCGGGTAAAGGTAGTTAGATTTTGGATAAATGCGACGTGGTTAGGCCCGCCGAGTCAAACTTCAATTATTGTTATCCGCCTATCCATATTTTTACAGTAAATTTATAGGGTTACGCAATATATCCCCGATATTGATCACACAAACCAATTAAACTGTTATGACAAGATCCCACAACCTGCTCATGCTGGTATTGCTGCTTTGCCCGTTCCTGTTACAGGCGCAAACAGGCAAGGTGTATGATAACCTTTTGGTATCCAGTAAAATATTAAAAAGCGACCGTAAATATGCTGTTTACCTGCCACCGGGCTATGAAACCTCTGATCGCAGTTACCCCATCCTTTACCTGCTGCACGGCAGTGGCGACGATCAAACCGGCTGGGTACAGTTTGGCGAAGTGCTGAATATTACCGATAAAGCCATTGCCGATGGTACCGCCACCCCGATGATAATTGTTATGCCCGATGCCAATACCGGCCGCCGCGGCTATTTTAACGATATTAAAGGCGACTGGAACTACGAGGATTTCTTTTTTAAGGAACTGGTGCCCTTTGTTGAAAAGAAATACCGTGTAAAAAGTGATAAACGTTTCCGGGCTATCGCCGGTTTATCAATGGGCGGCGGCGGCAGCTTTATGTATGCCCTGCATCACCCCGAAATGTTTTCTTCGGCCTGCCCGCTCAGCGCATCAGTGGGGCCGCTTACTTTGGACGATGCAAGAACCTCCATCACTAAAAACAATCCCGGTATTGCCGATTCGCTGATTGTGAATTATTACAACCGGCATAGCGCCATTGCGTTGATAAACAATATGCCCGACAGCCAGAAAAAAGCCGTTCGCTGGTATATTGACGATGGCGACGACGACTTTTTGTACGAGGGGAACTGCCTGGTGCACATCGCTATGCGCAAAAAAGAGATCCCGCATGAGTTTCGCATCCGTGATGGCGCACACACCTGGACGTACTGGCGCGCATCCTTACCAAACGTGCTGGAGTTTGTATCGCAGGCCTTTCATCAGTATTAATTAACGTTAAGGCAACGGTAATGCTACAAACGCCGTTGTTATTTATACTTATTTATCTCTAATTTTAACTAATTCCTGATTAACTAACCTCTAATCTCTAATACCCATGGAACGCCGTCAATTTTTAAGAAACACCGCATTAACAGCAGGCTCGCTTGCATTATCCGGAAGAAGCTTTGCAACCATGCTGGCCGACCCCGCTTACCAGTTTAAACCGCTGCGCAATAACGTAGGTATGTTTGCCGAACAGGGCGGTACCATTGCCTGGCTAATGAACAAAGAAGGTATTGTAGTGGTGGATGCGGAATTTCCTGATCCCGCAAAGCACCTGATAGCCGAACTTAAAAAACAGTCTGACCTGCCCTTTGAGTGGCTGATAAATACCCATCACCACGGCGACCATACCGGTGGTAATATCTCATTTAAGGGCATCGTGAAAAATGTAGCGGCACATGCCAATTCACTGGCTAATCAAAAAGCGGTGGCTATAAAAAACAATAAGGAAGATCAGCAGCTGTACCCCGATACCACCTTTACCGATACCTGGAAAGTTACGGTAGGGGATGAGCAAATTACGGCACATTACTTTGGCACCGGCCATACCAACGGCGATGCCATGATCCATTTTGAGCACGCCAATATTGTACATACCGGCGACCTGGTGTTTAACCGCCGCTACCCGTTTGTTGACAACAGCGCAGGGGCATCTGTAAAGCACTGGCCAATGGCTTTGGAGCAGGCAACAAAAAAGTTTGATAAGAATACCCTGTTTGTATTCGGCCATGCGTTTGACCCGCAAAAAGTAACAGGTACTATGGAAGATGTGAAACTGATGCAGGATTTCCTGGAAAAACTGGAAGCCTATGTTGCAGGCGCTATTAAAGCCGGTAAAACAAAGGACGAGATCTTGCAGGCTACTTCTATCCCCGGCGTAACCGAATGGCAGGGCGATGGCATTCAGCGCGGTATCCAGGCGGCGTATGAAGAATTGCAGGGCTAATTAACTAATAGTATTGCTGTAAGGGTTTGATGATTTCTTTACCCTTACAGCAATAACAATAGTGGTGTCAGGCAAAGATTATTTGGTTTTACCTTCAACAATAACCCACCGGTTTACGGTATTTCCGGGTGCTTCAATACAAACCTTATAAAAGCCTGAAGGCAAATCTTTAACAGAAACTAAAGCGTGCCCGGCACTTACAGGCACCTCCGCCATCAACTTATAGTCATCAGGCTTACCGTCTTTGTAATTATTGGTGGCAGCTACCCAAATCTTCGCATTCCCTTTTTGATCCAGGGCCTTCCATGATACATCTATATTGCCCTGTACGTAAGTTGCCTGCGGAACGGCTACCGAAACTGTGCCGATAAGCGAGATACCATCTGCCTCGCGCAATTGCTCAGCCGGAACTTTAATGTTCATAAATTTTGCGATGGAAGGCGTAATGTCAATAACGCCCGGGGTGTAGTACTGCGCGTAGTTGTTAAGCGGATGATAGCTGGTCACCATCCAGGTATTGCGCTGCCTGGCAGATTGCCCGCCGTGGTCTTTCCCGTTTAGCTCGCTGCGGCCATGATCGGTGGTTATAAATATTACCCAGTCCTCGTTAAAGTGTTTTTGGCGGTATTGAATGGCCTTCCAAATGCGGCCCACCTGGTTATCCATTTTCTCAACGGCATCGTAGTATTGCGGACTGTCGCCATACCTGTGGCCCATGTCATCGGTATATTCCAGGTAAACCCAGCTCAGATCAGGCCCATTGGCTTTTACACAGGCAGCAGCAGCGTTAACCACCTGCTCATCTATCAGGTGCATGTAATTATCGGCTTTGTCATGCGGAAATTTCACCGTGTCCAGTTCATAACCATCATAGGCATAATCAATTTTATAGCTTCCTGTTACAGGCCCCTCGCCAACCAGTTTGGTGCGGTTATCGGTCCAGCTGGAAAACAGGGCGGTCTTTTTAGCCGGATCAGCATTTTTTACCATGCGGAATATGGTCCAGTAATTATAGTTCGGTGCTTTTATATCGTTACCCCAAACGTTGTGCTTGTTAACCCAGGTGCTGGTCAGCAAACTGTTATAGCCGTTGGCTGATATCGTGGGCGTTTGCGAGTAACCGCCTTTTTCGCCACCCACGTAAGCACGAAGATATTGCCCTTGTGCTGCTATGGCTTTCAAATTTGGGGTGTTTAATTTTTCAATCACATCCGCAGGGATGCCGTCGGCTATTATAAACAAGGCTTTTTTTACCCTGCTCTGCGAAAACCCGCTAATGCTGATCACTAATAATGGCATTAAGAACCATTTTACTTTATTCATACTATACAAAGTTTAATGCGGCTAAATTAAGAGCTGAAACAAATGTAAATATTAACAGGATGTTATTTAATTAAGAGATAAAGTGAAAGTTTTGCCAGCGCTGGCGGCCTGCGGTAAAAAGGGGTGTCGGAAGAACGGTTTTTATAAATTATGCAGGCAATGTTCTACAGGCAGCCTGAATACACCGACGAAGGCTGTTAATTAGTCGATTAAGAGTATATTTCACACATTATTAAGGCTTTATGGTGTTTTATAGAGCCAATTAGCACGTTGGTCTATTTGTAAAAGTTGCTGATCTACTCTATTTTTTTGGCGTTTAAAGTTGTTGTTTCTTTGAATTGTAAAACGATAACAAAAACATTCACATAACATTAAAAAATTAAGATCATGAAAAATTCAATCAAATTAACAGCACTATTTTTACTGGCATCAGCAGGTTTATTCGCAGCAACCCCCGCTAAAACTTTAAAGGCCGATGTACCTCCGGTTACCATTACTTCACTGTCAGCAAACAAAGGGATAACTGTAAGCGCTGCCGATGCAAAATCAATTGTAATGATATACGACCAGGACAAAAACGTTTTGCGTAAAGATGTATTGGCAGGCAACAGCTCAAAAGGCTACATATTGAACACCCTTGAAAACGGTGACTATACTATGGAAGTTACTGCAAACAAGCAAACCGTTAAAAAGAATATCCATGTTTATAACGAAGGCAAAACCAAAACCTTCATTTTACAGCAATAATTGATTAAACCCCTTATAATTATAAAGCATCGCTTCTTTTCGGGGCGATGCTTTTGTTTTTATGTTGATATCGATGGAGTCGGTAAAACGGTTTGAATACATCAACCTTCCTTACAATACCGGGCGTGTAATCCGCAGTAAACTATTTCCAGCCGCCTCCCAGCGCCCTGTACAAATTTACCACAGCCTGTAACTGCTGTAACCTGTCATTAACACCATCTAATTGGGCCGACAGCAGGTTTTGTTCAGAGGTTAATACATCAGTATAATTTGTGGCAGAGCTGTAGCGCAATAGTTCCTGGGTATAATCAACAGCCTTTGTTAAAGCTGCAATTTGTTTGCTGCGGGCATCGCCTTTTTCAGCAGCGGTTTGGTAGGCATACAGCGCGTTTGAAACCTCCTGGCCAGCAACCAATAAACTTTGCTGAAAATTGTAAAGGGCTTCCATTTGCTGTGCCTGCGCTGTTTTTAAACGTGCCTTATTAATGCCCTGGTTAAAAATGGGCTGGGTTAAACCCGCTGCCAGGTTATAAAATATCGAACCAACAAAAAAGTCTTTCAGCTGCAGGTTTGACCAGCCTCCGCTGGCAGTAATGGTTAACGAAGGATAAAAATACGTGTGCGCTGCATTGGTATTTTCAAAGGCGCTCCTGAAAGCGTATTCCGCCTGCTGTACATCGGGCCTGTTTTTTAATAATTGCGACGGGATGCCGGTTTGCAGGCTGTCGGTTTGCTTTTGTGCATCCAGTTTCAGCCTGTTTAACGGGCCCGGCGGGCGGCCAACTAAAATATCAATAGCATTCTCTGTTTCGCGGATGCTTCTTTTAATATCGGGGATGGCTACTTCGGCAGCATAGCGGTTTGCCTCGCTTTGTACTACAGCGGCACCGTTAACTACCGCACCTTCTTTAAGCGATTTCATGGTCTCAACATCCTTTATCCTGTTCTTCAGGGTAAGGCTGGTTATTTCAAGTTGCTTATCAAGGGCCAGCAGGGTGTAGTAATTGTTGGCAATATCAGCGATCAGCTGCGTTTGTACCGCTCTTTTAGCAGCATCAGTTTGCAGCAGGGTGTTAAATGCCGCTCGTTTTGCGCTGGTCAGTTTCCCCCAGATGTCAGCCTCCCATGAGGAACTCAGGCCCAATTGGTACGATGTGGTAAGCGTGTTAATGGCGATGCCCGCCGGGTAATTTAAGCTGGCTGCGGATTGCTTTGAGCGGGTAGCATTGGCGTTGGCACTAAGGCTGGGCAATAGCGCTGCTTTGCTTTGGCCCAATGCGGCCTGTGCTTCGTAAATTTTTTGTACCGCTATCTTTAAGTTCAGGTTATTGTAAAGCCCTTCGTGAATCAGGGATTTTAAAACTGTATCGGCAAACATTTTTTCCCATGGCAGGGCTGCAATACTTGTGGTATCAGTTGTTTGCTGGTTGCGATAAAGGTCCGTTGTGTTTAAATCAGGCTGCCGGTAAGTTTTGGTTATCTTACAGGAAAGCGCTGTGCTTAACAAAGCGAACGTTAAAAAAGTATATTTTAAATAGGTCCTTTTCATTTGTAATTCAAATTATTTAGCCGGTATTACAGCATCATCGTCCTCTTCATCTTCCAAATTCCGCAAATGGCGCGGTCCGCTTAACTTTTCCTGCAGCTGCTGGAAAATCATAAACAATACAGGGATGGCAAACACACCAAGTAAAGTGCCTATAAACATACCGCCTACAGCACCTGTACCAATTGAACGGTTACCGATGGCGCCGGCGCCGGTTGAGAACATTAAAGGCATGATGCCGAAGATGAATGCAAACGACGTCATCAATATCGGCCTTAAACGCGCTTCGGCACCCTCAATTGCGGCTTGCAAAATTGGCATGCCACCTCGCCTGCGTTCAAGCGCAAACTCTACTATCAGGATGGCATTTTTTGACAACAAGCCAATGAGCATAATGAGGGAGATCTGCACGTAAATATTACTGTCGATCCCTGCTATCCGTGCAAACAGGTAGGTACCTGTTAAACCTATCGGCAGCGAAAGCAATACCGCAAACGGTAAAATATAACTTTCATATTGTGCACTTAATAAAAAGTAAACAAACACCAGGCAAAGCAGGAAGATGTAAACCGATTGGGTACCGCTTGAAATCTCCTCCCTTGTAAGGCCCGAAAATTCATAACCATAACCGGCAGGCAGTTTCTCCACTGCTACCGCTTTAATGGCCGCAATGGCATCGCCCGAACTGTAACCTGCACCGGGTTGTCCCTGTATGGCTATGGCGGTAAACAAATTAAAGCGGGAAATAGATTCGGGGCCGAATACCTTGGTCAGCGTTATAAACTCCGTTATAGGCGCCATAGTGCCGGCGCTGTTGCGCACAAATATTTTGTTAAGGCCTTCGGGGTTGTTGCGGTAGGAATAGTCTGCCTGCACCATTACCCGGTACTGTTTACCAAACTGGTTAAAGTTTGAAGCATACAAACCGCCATAGTAACCTTGTAAAGTATTGATAATGGAGGTTACTTCAATACCCGCGTCTTTACACTTTGCCACGTTAACATCAACCTGGTATTGCGGGAAGTTGGGGTTAAACGGCGTATTGGCATTTTGAATTTCCTTGCGTTTGTTCAGTGCATCCAAAAAGTCGGTGCTAACCTTGTATATTTCGGCAGAGGAGTGGCCGCCTTTATCCTGCAACTCGAACGAAAAGCCGTTACCCGATCCGAAACCCTGGATGGTTGGCGGTGAGAAGATAAAGATGCTGGCCCCATGAATGCCGCCAATTTTAGCATAAAGCTGTTTGATCACGTTTTGAATGTTATCATTTTTGCGTTGGCCCCATGGTTTTAGCTTGATGATATCCATACTGTAGGCGCTTCCGCTTCCGGCAGTAAAGCTAAAGCCGATGATCTGTAAGGTGTTGATTACCGATGGAAATGTGTGCGCAACACTGTCAATATGTTTGGTTATGGCGCTGGTACGCTGCATACCGGATGCCGGCGGAAGGCTTACACTTACAAAAATGGTCCCCTGGTCCTCGCTGGGTACAAAGCTGGAAGGCGTTGTTTTTATAAGAAAGGTAAGCGATACGGCAAATATTACAATGGCGGCTACCACTATCCATTTTTTTGCTGCCAGCCAACGTACCGAGCGTTCATATTTTTTTGTTACCGTGTCAAAAGCTTTATCAAACCGGGTATAGAACCAGTTAAAGAACCGCTTTTTTTGATGTTGCTCGTTATGCGGCTTCAGGAAAATTGCGCACAAGGCCGGGCTCAGTGTTAACGCGTTTACTGCCGAAAGTAAAATGGCCACAGCCAGCGTAATGCCAAATTGTTTGTAAAATACACCCGTTGAACCGGAGATAAAAGTTACCGGTAAAAATACTGCCGACATTACCAGCGTAATAGAGATGATAGCGCCCGAAATCTCCTTCATCGCGTCAACCGATGCTTTGCGGGCCGATTTATAGCCTTTGTCCAGCTTGGCATGCACGGCCTCCACCACCACAATGGCATCATCCACCACAATGCCGATAGCCAAAACCATGGCAAATAAGGTAAGCAGGTTAATGGTAAAGCCGAACAGGTTTAAGAAGAAGAACGTACCTACAATAGCAACCGGAACGGCAATGGCCGGGATTAGTGTGGACCGGAAATCCTGCAGGAAAACAAACACAACGATAAATACCAGGATAAACGCCTCAATAAGTGTGCTGATCACTTTCTCGATAGAGGCGTTAAGGTACTCATTGGCGTCAACCAGGTAAGTAAGCTTGATACCTTTAGGGAACGACTCTGCTGCTGTTTCAAGGATCTTTTTTGTATTGTTGATCACATCGCGGGCATTTGAGCCTGATGCCTGGGTAATACCAACACCTATTGAAGGTAGTCCGTTTGTCTTTAGATCAGCAGAATAATCCAGTGCACCCAGCTCAATTCGGGCAACATCCTTTAAGTGCAGCAGTTGACCTTTGCCCTGTGATTTGATAATGATGTTTCCAAATTCTTCGGCGGTTTTAAGGCGGCCGGTATATTTAATTACATATTGAAAAGATTCATTGCTGTTTTCACCAAATTTACCCGGGGCTGCCTCAATATTCTGCTCGTTTAACGCATTGGTAATATCATCCGGTACCAGGCTGTAGCTGGCCATCACATCAGGCTTCAGCCAAATGCGCATAGAATAATCTTTCTGTGTAAAAATTTGCGTGTTACCTACGCCGTTAACCCGCTGTATTGCAGGCACCAGGTTAATCTGGCAATAATTCTGCAAAAAAGTATCGTCATAATCTTTGTTCTCGCTGTATAACGAGAAGATGAGCAGGTTGCTGTTCTGGCTTTTGGCAACTGTAACCCCTGCCTGTGTAACCACCTGCGGCAAAAGGCTTACAGCCCGCGATACCCGGTTTTGAACGTTTACAGCTGCAAGGTCGGGGTTGGTACCTACTTTAAAGAATATGGTTATTTGTGCTGACCCATCGTTGCCCGCACTTGAGGTCATGTAGGTCATGTTCTCCACACCGTTGATCTGTTCTTCAAGCGGCACAATTACGCTTTTAAGTACCACATCGGCATTGGCGCCGCTATAATTTGCAGATACCACTACTGTTGGCGGCGCTATATCCGGGTATTGCGAAATCGGTAGGTTTATTAATCCTATCACCCCCAGTATAACCAGCAATACCGAAATAACCGTTGAGAGTACAGGGCGTTCTATGAATTTTTTTAACATATTATTTTTATGTAGAGACGCAATACTTCACGTCTTATGGATGTATTTTTATTTCGGGGTCTTAGTTAACAGCAGCCACTACCAGTACATATCGCTCGTTTATCACAAGGCTTATTTTAAATCCTTGTAAACAATATCGTCATTAACTTCTACAGGCTTAATTTCTGTGCCATCCTTTAAGTTATTTGCGCTTTCGGCAATAACCCTGTCGCCGCTTTTAATACCGCCTGTAACTATGTAAAACTGACCGGGGGTATTTTCCATGATTGTTATCGCTACGTTCTTGATCTTGTTTTGTGCGTCAACTACGTAAACAAAGCGTTTGTCCTGTAACTCATAGGTGATGCTTTGAGGAACCAAAAGTGCTGATTTAACCACGTTGGGTATTCTGATAGTAGCGCTACCGCCGCTGCGAAGCAATCCCCTTGGGTTATCAAATGCTGCCCTGAAATTTGCAGAACCGGTATTTGTATTTATAAGTCCGTTAACTGTTTCTACTTTTCCCGCATGTCCATAAGTTGTACCGTCAGACAGGATAAGCGAAACCTCCGGCAATGCACTTAATTTAGACTTGATGGATTTGCCACCAGTGCTGTCCCTGCTGAAATCAAGCAGTTTTTTTTCGTTCATAGCGAAATAAGCATATACGGTTGAAGTGTTGTAAACAGTTGTGAGCGGATCGGTAGTAGTGCTGCTTACCAGGCTGCCCAATTTGTAGGGTAATGAGCCTATAACGCCATTAACGGGGCTGGTAATGGATGTATATCCAAGGTTTACTTTGGCATTAACCAGTGCAGCTTTTGCCTGGGCCAGCGCCGCCTGTTTGGTTTGCAAAGCATATTGCGCCGATTCAAGTTCATAGTGGCTGATGATGTCTTTTTCAACCAGCGGCTTAACTTTATTAACTTGCAGATTGGCAGTATTCACGTCGGCCTGGGCAGTTTTAATACCGGCTTCGGCAGTGCGCACATCCTGCTCATATTGCGGGGCCTTTATTTTAAACAGCAGCTGACCTTTTTTTACGATTGAGCCTTCATCAACATAAATGGCTTCCACAAAGCCGTCAACCTTAGGGCGGATCTCAATATCTTGAAGTCCCTGTATGCTGGCCGGGTAATCAGAATGAATAGTGGCCTGCCGGTGTTTTAGCGTGAGCACCTTGTAGCTTGCTATTTGTGCCGCGCCCTGGTCGCCAATCTGTTTATCCTTATTGCCACATGAAAATAACATCAGCAAGGCGGGCAAAGCCAATAAAGCTGTTTTTAGCAATTGATTAAAAGAAGGGCTTTTTGAAGAATTGTGTAAACTTTTAATAGTATTCATTTTTGAGACAGAAAAATAAGGGGGGGCCTTAAGGCCGCAAATATAATAGCATTATTGTATTAGTTACCGGTTGACAGCTTTCTTAACTTTATTTTAACACTGTTGTCAATCCGTTGAGCCATAATAAGCTGTAAACATTGTTGTTATTAGGGGGGAGAAAAAAATATTTCAATTTAAATGGGTTTATTTTAAACAGTTTGCCTTGTTTGTTAAACAACCCGAACCTTAATGACGCGCGAAAAGGCGATTTGTTACAGATTTTTTGTATTTTTTGTAATCAATTGATTCAGGAGAAATCAAACAAGCAGGGATATATAGTCCTTTAAACCCATTTGCTCAGGAACTGGCCGAATGCTTCCTTATACTGATCGCCAACGGTAATGTTGATCTTGCCGATCTGGAGTGCATTACGGGTAATGGAATTGATCTTATCCAGCGAAACGATGAATGAGCGGTGTACGCGCATAAAGCGTTTGGCAGGTAGTTTTTCTTCCAGCGATTTAAGGCTGGTGAGTGATAAGATAGGTTTTTCTGCGCTTTGGAGCCATACTTTTACATAGTCTTTTAATCCTTCAATATATAGAATGTCATTAAGTGCAAGGCGCACCAGCTGGTACTCCACTTTTAAAAACAGGTACTCATCTTCTATCCGTTCCTCGGGCGCGGCACTGGCAGCAACTGTTGCAACCGGGGCGGCGTTTGATTTTTCAACCAGTTGTGCATAGGCTAAAGCCTTGTGGGCGGCATGCAAAAATTCTTCATAATTAAATGGCTTAAGCAGGTAGTCTAGTGCATCCACGCGGTAACCTTCAAGTGCAAACTGGTTATATGCCGTGGTGAAAATTATGCGGGGTTTGTTGGTTTTGCTGTTATCAAGTACCCTGGCCAGTTCAATTCCATTTAGGTCGGGCATCTGGATATCTAAGAACAGCACATCCACTTTTTGCGCATGGATAGCTCTTAACGCTTCTACTGCGCTGGAATAACGGCCAACCAGGTTTAAAAATGGTGTTTGCTCAATAAATGAACATACCAGGCCAAGTGCCAGTGGTTCGTCGTCAACAGCTATGCAGTTAATAATCATGACAGATCGAGCGTTAAGTGTACAAAATAAATATTTTCAGCTTTACTTTCGTTTATAACCAGGGTATGTTTACCGGGATATAGCAGGTCCAGGCGTCTCCTGGTATTGTTAAGGCCAATGCCGCTGCCTTCCTCTAAGTTATTATTTTGTTCCTTAATTACAGTATTTACTACGGTTAATTCAACCGACGAATCGTTTTGGCTTACCGTAATACTGATATGGCTGGGCTGGGTAGCGCTAACGCCATGTTTAAAGGCATTTTCAATAAATGGTAAAAATATCATGGGGGCAATGGCCGTATCTTTAAGTGCCGCAGGTGCCGAAAATTCAATCTTAACCACATCCGTCAGGCGCAGTTCCATCAGGCTGATATAATCTTTTATAAAGGCAATTTCCTGGCTCAGCAGGGTGGTGCTGTTCTGGGTGTCATACAACACATAACGCATCATTCGCGATAGTTGATGGATAGCCTTGCGCGATATATCAGCATTTACGTGGGTTAACGCATAAATATTATTCAGGGTATTAAAAAAGAAGTGCGGGTTGATCTGCGCTTTAAGGAATGATAGTTCGGAACTTATCCTGTCCTGCTCTAATTCCTGGTGTACCTGCCTGTCCTTTTGCCATTTCTGAATAGTAGTGATGCTGGTGCTTATTCCCAAAACCAATGCGCTGGTGGCAATAATGGCAAAGTCCCAGCTGTGATCGCGGCCGCCGCGATGTCTCGGCGGGCCTTTTTTATGGAATGCCGCATCCATTAGCTGGCGGATATTAAGCCAGTCATCTGCATAAATATTCAATAGTACAATAGCGGCAACAATACCCACCACAACCAGGAAATAAATGCTGCTGCGGTTTTTTAGTAAAAATCGCGGTACCAGCACAAACGAGTTTAGATAAAAGGCCATTACCATTACACCTAAAATAATGCTTTGCTTTATCCACAATTGGTATGGTACCGTAATACTCCACGACAAAGGCTGAAAAAAATACATCAACCCGAATACCCCCCAAATTAAAATATGGATGATTACGGTTATTAGTTTACTTTTTGATTTTTGTATAATCATTTCTTCAAAAGTTTTATAATCAGCCGGTTAAGGTGCTGCTTTATAACAACAATATTACAAAGCAAATCTGCATAAACGTTGCTAAAATCTATGAGTAGTCCAAATTTACCGACGGGCAGGCAAAAAATATCTATAAAAAGCGCATTTAAGCAGATGCCTCAATTAATAGGCTTTTATAGGCTAAAAATTGGGTTTTGTCTACTTTAGCACAGTGCCTGTCTATTCTATTTTTTGGTTGCATTGCTTTGATATTTATTTGCAGTATCTAAATAAAAGCAAAATATGAAATTAAGATACTTTTTTATTGCTGCGCTGCTTTTAACAAGTATAACCGGCTTTGCCCAAACAGGCCGGGACGTACGGGGGACGATCATCGACTCCACAAAAGCAACCCTTCCCGGGTCGAGCATTAAGCTGATTACAGACAAAGACAGCATGACAACAATTACTGACTCAAAAGGCGCCTTTATTTTTAATGGAATAAAAGCAACCCAGTTTAGTCTTGTTGTACAATCAATAGGGTATGACCCCATCCGTCGCCGCATAACCCTTGATAATACCAACAATACCGTGTTTTTAAAGCCCATTATTTTAAAACCATCAACCACTATGTTAACGGGCGTTACCATTACCGATGTGGTTCCGGTTAAAATAAAAGAAGATACGGTTGAATTTAATGCAGCAGCTTATAAGGTTAGAGACGGAGCCCCGGTTGAGGATCTGATAAAAAAGATTCCCGGCGCCGATGTGGACAAGGATGGTAATATGACCTTTCGCGGCAAGAGCGTTACCAAGGTAAGGGTAAATGGGAAAGACTTTTTTGGCGGCGATTTAAAAACAGCCACGCAAAACCTGCCTGCCGATGCGGTACAAAACGTACAGATGGTAAATGACTACGGCGACCAGGCCAACCTTACCGGTATAAAAACCGGCGATCCCGAAACAGTTTTAAATATTAATATAAAACCAAGCCGTAACCACGGTTATTTTGGCCAGGCAAGTGCCGGCGCAGGCCGCGACGCGATACCTGAAAAAGGCAGCATTACAAACGGAACCCGCTACATTGCCCAGGCCAACCTCTTTAATTTTAGCGATGGCCAGCAAATTGCAATATTGGGTAATCTTAATAATACCAACACCAGCTTATTTAACTTTGGCGGCCCTGGCGGCAGGCAGGGCGGCGGTGGCGGCCCTCCGGGAAGCAATAACAATGCTGCGGGTATCACTACGGCCCGTTCATTAGGTTTTAACTATCGCGACAGCTGGGGCAAAAAGATAACCGTTTACGGGAGTTATAGCTTTTCCGATAATTCAGTAAACACCATTAGTTCAACTATACAGAACAACATCTCGCTTATCAACCCAAGTACCAATTCGCAGAGCAGTACGCAGCAGGACGAGAAAAAGAACCACCGGCTTAACTTCAATATGGAGTATAAGCCCGATACGGTTAACTATTTAAAAGTGAGCCCTTCGTACTCTTATTCAGGTGTAAATACAACGCAAAACGGTTCAAACCTTTTAGAAAATCAAACGGCTACGGTATCAAACTATAACTTTAAATCGTTAAGCAACTCATCGGCGCCAAACTATGGCGTCAATGCTTTGTATAACCACCGGTTTAACAGCCATGGCCGTAATTTTAGCTTAAACGTAGGTGTCGGCAGGTCATCAAGCAATCAATATCAAAACCCGGTTTATACATACATTGAGGGGGCTGCCAATGCACCGCTTGATCAGTTTATAAATACCGCCAGCCATACCGATACTATTGGGACTTGGCTGTCATATATTGAACCGCTAAGCCGTAAATCGTACTTTGAGGTTAATTATAACTACCGCCGCAGCTACACCGCTGCCGATAAACAAACGGATACGCTGGCAAATGATGGTACCACAATCAATAACTACCCGCTGCTGAGCAATACCTACAACTTTACTTTTATAACCAACCGATTTGGTTTAAACTATCGCTTTGTTGAAAAGAAGTATAATTATGTACTGGGTGTAACTGCGCAACCTTCAGTTTTAAAGGGGTATTCGCAAACTACCGGGCTGCCAACCAATTCAACGGCATTTAATGTATCGCCAAACGCACACTTTATTTATAATTTCTCGCGTTCACAATCATTCAGCGCTAATTATACCGGGTATAGCAGCCAGCCTACCTATTCAGAGTTACAACCCGTAACTGATTTCTCTAATGCGTCGTATCCTATCACCGGTAATCCTGAGCTTAAACCGGAATACAACAACAAGATAGATTTCAGGTATAATAATTTCAATTTCGAATCGGGCAACGTATTTTTCAGCAATTTCTCGTTCACCAAAACCAGTGATAAAATTGTATCAAATACCATAACATACCCAACCAACTACACAACTAACCCTAAACTGGCCGGTACCATTGAAACACAATACAAGAATGCTGATGGTTATTCACAGGCACAGGGCTTTTTTGTTTTCAATAAACCATGGGAGAAAAGAAAGTATAACCTGTTTTTAATAGGTAATGTAACGTACTCCAACAATATCTCCTACATCACCAATGTTGATCCGAATACTTTTGAGTTTGCAACCGAAAAAAACGTAGCCAAAACGCTGGCGCTATCACCTTCCATCCGTTTCAGGGTTGATATAGCGGATGTAATTGATGCGCAGGTTAGTACGCAGTACACTATTAATTCATCAAAAAACTCCATCACCCAAACAGATATTAATAACAACTTCAGGGCATGGGTATTGGGTGTAACCGGTAAAAACTATGTTTGGAAAGACTGGACCTACAGCTATGATTACCAAAAGACATTTTATTATGGTTACAAAGGCGCTACTAACCCTAATATATTTAACACTTACATTGAACGCCGGTTCCTGAAAGGTAATATGGCCACGGTACGTGCAGGTGTTTACGATGTGTTTAATGAAAATACGGGCTACACCAGCACACAGAACGGAAACTTTGTTACCCAAACCAACAGCAACAAGCTGGGCAGGTATTACCTTTTAACTTTCACATACAGGTTTACCAAAATGTCAGGCAAGGCCCCTAACATGGGACCGGGTGGCCCTGGCAGAGGAGGCTTTGGCGGCCCGCCTCCGGGTGGCGGCGGCCCTGGCGGACCGGGTGGCCCATCAGCTGATTAGGTTTA
This sequence comes from Mucilaginibacter xinganensis, assembly GCF_002257585.1. Taxonomy (NCBI): domain Bacteria; kingdom Pseudomonadati; phylum Bacteroidota; class Sphingobacteriia; order Sphingobacteriales; family Sphingobacteriaceae; genus Mucilaginibacter; species Mucilaginibacter xinganensis. The sequence continues at coordinate 1,201,113 of NZ_CP022743.1, forward strand.
ATGGCCTGATAATGAATATATTTGTTTACTGTAACCAACTGGAATATTATAAACCATTAAATCAAAAAGAAATGAAAAAGATTAATTTACTATTAGCTGTATTATTAACAAGCAGTACGCTGTTTGCACAAACCAAATGGAACGTTGACAAGGCCCACGCGAAAGTAGGGTTTACGGTAACGCACATGATGATATCAGACGTTGACGGCAATTTTAAAAGTTTTGATGCAAGTATTACTGCCTCGAAAGCGGATTTTAGCGATGCTGTTTTTGACCTGAGCATTGATGCGGCTTCTATAAGCACGGATAACGATATGCGCGACGGAGACCTTAAAGGCGAGCATTACTTTGATGTTGCAAAATATCCGAAGATCACCTTTAAAAGCACTTCAATAAGTAAAGTTGACGATAAAACCTTTAAGCTAACAGGCAATTTAACCATGCATGGCGTTACCAAATCAATTGTGTTAGACTTAACCTTAAAAGGGATGGGAAAAAACATGAGAACGCAAAAACCGGTTGCCGGCTTTAAAGTTTCAGGAACAATTGACCGGACAGACTTTGGCGTAGGTACCGCGCCGGCTGCAATGGTTAGCACTAAAATTGAGTTAAGGGCTAACGGTGAATTTGGCCAGGAGTAACACAACTATTAAAAGCATTTAAAATATGATTTTGGCGCTTTAATAGGTAACATAGTTGCGTTTGCTATGTCAATTAATACTGAAAATTAAAAACAAATAAACCTGTAGAGAAAGAAGAACTTATAGATCTTAAATGATCATGAGAAAAGGTAAGGGCCTGAGATACCCTGCCTGGATTTAGTTGATTGTTATTGATTTTTATTGGTAGCAAAGCGTCCCGGGATCAGATACGGGACGCTTTTTTATTTGAAATTAAGCTAGCCGTTTATGGGAAAACATACCACGAACGCTGTATGCCCTGACTCTGATTTTATTTTAATGGAACCTTTATGCTGTTTAACAATACGTTGTACTACCTCAAGCCCCATGCCGGTACCTTTACCCATCTCCTTAGTGGTAAAAAACGGGTCAAATACCCGCGACCTGATATCCTCAGGAATGCCCGGCCCGTCGTCAATTATTGACACCTGTACAAATTCTTTGTCTTTTTCGGTTTTTATGGTTAGGGTGCCCTTTCCGTTGCTTTCCATCGCATCAAAGGCATTATCAATCAGGTTGGTCCAAACCTGGTTCAATTCACCTATCAGTGCTTTTACCGGGGGAAGGGTAAAGTCGTAATCTTCCACCACGGTTATGTTTCCCTTTTTCTTGCGATAGCCCAACATAGTAAGCGTGTTGCGGATGCCGATATGGATGTCAGCGTACTGCTTATCGGCCCCGCGGTCCATGTGCGTAAATGTTTTTACGGATTTCACCAGCTCGGCTATGCGGCGCGATGATTCCTGGATATCTTCCACCATTTTTTCTGTCACCAGCAACGTATTGATCCAGCCAAAAATTGCCGACATGAAAGCATCCGGAATGTGTTTTTTAAAATTATCAAGATCGGCAACTTTAAAGTTAAAATCAACAAGGTTTTCGGCCATGTCGTAGGCATCTTCAATCCCCTCATTATCCAGCCAGTCGGCCAGTTCTTCTTCACGTTTTGTCTTTTCTTTCAGCGATAACCTCGGCCTTTCGGTTTCGCCCAATATTCGGAACAGTTCGTCATTAACTATATCAACATGGTTACTATCCATTTGGATAGCGATCATTTTTTTAAAGCTTTTAGGCTCAAGGCGCAGGTGTTCGCGCAGGGAAACAGAATCGCGCACAATGGCGGATGCCGGGTTATTAAGTTCGTGGGTTAGTCCGGCAGAGAGTTTTCCAAGCGCCATCATTTTTTCATTTTGCTGCTGAAAAGCAGTAAACTCTCTTACGCGATTGCTCATTACATGCACCAACGCCTGGGTAAGTTCAAACTGGTCCCGTATCATTTCCCTTATTCTTTCGGTAGGGTAGGTGAGAATTCGCAGGTCGCCTTTGGCTTTCATATAAACGGTTGACGATTTCCCCCTCGAAAAAGGTAAATATCCAGTTATATTGCCCGGACCAAAGGTGCCGAGCTCCCGCTTGCTGCCATTTAATGAAATAAATGCGATCAACTCACCCTCAATTATAAAATGCGGGCCGGTTATCGGCAGGTCGGGTTTTATAAATACTGAATCTTCGGGCAGGATGCGGTCTTCACAGGCGTCTATCAGCCATTGCAGCTGTTCGTCGGGCACGCTCTTTAACGCGTCGAAGTTTTTTAGGGTGGCAACGGTAACAGGTTCCATATCAGCAGTAGGGTTAAAAGATCAGAAGTCATTCTGAAGACCCGAATGTAATTCATTCTTCATAAAAAAACTAATCTGCACCCTCCGCCTTAAATTTGTTGCCTTAATATTGTAATTTTATGACACAGAAGCAAAATGAGTCCCTGGTTATTGATATGGAAGTACAAAATAAGAACGACGGCAAACGCGGTGCATTTTTTATAGAGGATGCAGGTAAGGAGGTTGCTTTTATGCATTACGTTTTTTCTGGCGAAAACAGGTTTATAATAGACCATACGGTTGTTGACGAAGCCTACGAGGGAAAAGGGCTGGGCCGCCAGTTGGTAAAAGCAGGCGTAACATATGCAAGGGAGCATGAGATGAAGATATTACCTTACTGTCCTTTCGCAAAAAAGATTTTTGAAATGACGCCGGAGTATGCGGATGTGCTTTTTTAATAAGACTGTCGTTAATGTTCATTAAAGAATTTATTACCTAACAAATGGAATATATTTTACAACAACCTGTAGTAGCCAGCATAGGCGCTGAAAAATATAAGTGCACAATTGAATGGCACCACGGTAAGTTTATAACCGACGAACCCGAATTTGCCGGCGGGAAAGATGCGGGCCCCGATCCATATACTTTGCTTTTATCTTCACTGGGTGCCTGCACCATTACAACGCTGCGGATGTATATTGACCGTAAAGGGTGGGATATTCCGCAGATTGCCATTGCCCTGAATATGTATTTTAAGCTGGAAGGCGAGAAAAAGATCACGGTTATTGACCGGGATTTGAATTTTTTATCGCCTGTAACGGATGAGCAGCGCGATCGGCTGGTGCAAATTGCCAAAGTTTGCCCGGTATCAAAAATACTGGAGGGCGAGATCCAGGTGCGCGCTTTTGCTTATACCGAAACCACCGTTGAAGATAAACATACTTATACTAATGGCGAGGTTACCGTACAGTGGCGCCCCGAACTTTGCAAACATGCCGCGCGTTGTGCCACGCAGTTGCCGCAGGTATTTAACCCGGCTGCGAAGCCCTGGGTAAATATGGAAGGTGCCACCAGTAAAGAAATTAGCGACCAGGTGGGCAGGTGCCCCACAGGTGCGTTAAGTATGGCGGAGAAGAAGCAATAAGAAACGGAATAAATTATGATAAGCGCTTGCCGGACGCATCTCAGCAACACTAATCCAATTGAAAGAACGGTTCTTTTGATATCGTGATTTAATAATCGTCTTCAAAAAGGTAGCCACTATAAGCTAAGCCTTTGGCCACACTTTTAAAGTTATCGCCAGAGTTTAAGTTAACGTGGGGAAACCGGTTTTTAAATAACTTTTGAATACTCACCACCATTGAGGTACCCCCGGTTAAAAAAAGACTATCAATTTTTTGGGCGTTAATGCCGTTTTTTAACATAAACCCGTCCAGGTAGTTTGCAATCCGGTCCACATCTTTTGCGATGATCTGTTCATAATCAGGCAAAGTTATTTCCTCTTCGATATGAATCCCCATCTTGTCGTAGTCAAACGTAGCGGTATCCGCGCTTGTAAGCGTTATTTTTGTTTTTTCGATAGATTGAAATACGGAATAACCCAAATTATTTTCAATAAGTGTGATCAGGTTTTTAAACTGAGGATTGTTACCTGAAAAATAATAATAGTCCTCAATGTCTTTCTGGATACGCAGGCCATTAAAGAAATTCATTTGTTCCCACGAACAAATGTTAGCAAAAAGTGATTTAGGTACCGTTAAAATTTTGCCGGGTGTAGCTTCATATTGCGTGTTTTTACCAAAGTACGGTGTACCTTTCTCCCACATAAAAGCTGAATCGAAACTATCTCCGCCCACATAGATCCCTCCATTGGCCATCATGTCGTTCTTTCGGTCTTTACTGCCCACCTTTTTAGGGTCAAGTATTAAATAGGTAAAATCAGTAGTGCCGCCGCCAAGGTCGGCAACCAGCACATGCTCTTTTTTTGCAAGATTTTTTTCATAGGCGAAGGCCGCACCAATGGGTTCAAATTGAAACCGGACGTCGGTAAAGCCGGCAATTGCCGCTGCTTTATTGAGCCGCGACTGTGCTAAAGTATCTTTTTGCACATCGTCATCGTCAAAAAAAACCGGTCTGCCAATTACGGCTTTTTGGCAATCGTGCCCAATCAATTGATCTGCCCGATCTTTTAGCTCCTTTAAAATGATAGCTACAAGGTCCGAAGCATTATATCTTTTGTTGTGGATGCGGGTTTCTGTGAAACTGCTCCTTGCTAATATTTGTTTAACTGACTTTATGAAACGGCCTTTCATGTCATCATTAATGTAGGCCGTAATCGCTTCTTCGCCTACAACATAGTTCCGGTCACTTCCCACATCAAACTGGTGGTAGAAATAAATGAGCGAAGGAATAATAATGGTGCTGTGTATTTCTTTTTTTTCTTCGTCGTAAATAGCAAGTGCCGAGTTGGTTGTTCCAAAATCAATTCCATATAAAAACTTCTTCATACCAGCGGGGATAAAACAGTAAAAATTTGAAGGGCGGCGAAAGTATTAAAAAATACCTGACTAAGGAAATTGATGTATAAATTTTATTTACGGTAAAAAGGCATCAGCAATAAAGGTTTAGACGATAAAACACGTTACTATTTGCCTGTGTTCTTACAGGTCTCTCACCTCAACTATAGGCTTATTTATTACCCAATAGAAAAACGCCCCGCCTAAGATATAAAGCAGTGCGTCAACCCAGTCGGCAGTATAGGTTTTAGACAAAAATGGCAGCATCCCTTCAAAAACGATGATAACATAGCCGGTGATAAAAGCCACTTGCCACACAGACAATACGTAATATTCACTTTTGATAATAACTGATCGTTGAAACCAAAGCCCCAGGTTGGCAATTACTGGCAGCGCAACAGCATCATCCAGATAGCCGTTAAGATAAGGGAGCGGGTGGTGCAGTTTTCGCATACTGAATACCACTAACCAAACAAAGCAGCCGGCAATAAACCACTTATTGAGCAGTGTTTTCATTTAAGCAGGTAAAAAGCTTATGATTACCAGGATTAAAGTAACAAAGACAAAAAAGGCTATTTGCAGGTAAAACGTCCACCAGCGCAGGCTATTCAGAATTTTTTTTGCATTTTTTTTTAGGGCAGAATCATTTGGATTGATAAAAAAGTAATCATTCTCTTTAATCACTTCCGCTCTCACTTTTTTCTCTACCTCTCGCGAAAATCTTCTTGTTTCAAGAAATCCGTCGCAATACAGGCACCTGTCGTCAATCCCGCCGGCCCACAGCGTCCATTCGCCGCAATGGGGGCACTTTATTTCTCTAACCTGGCTCATTCAATTACGCTTAGCCAAATATATGAAATTAGCGTTGTCTTGTAAAAATAGTACAGGATTGTATAAAATAAAAAAGGACAGCCAGTGGCAGTCCTTCAATTTCTTAAGCGGTTGTTATACCCTATTATTTCAGAGCTTTTTTAGCAGGGAACAATGGTACAATGATAACAGCTAACAGGGCAACAACTTCTAATACAACTAGCATGACTTTGGATTTTAAATATTTATTATAAAATGATTAATAGTTATCAGAAATAATTCTTTTTCTATAGTTCCTTTCCAGTTGATGATGAGGGTTTTAGAAAAGTCAGAAATCTTTCTGCACCACGAATGCGACACAAAACATGCCATCTTTTTTTATTTTTTTTTAGTGTTCAAAATGCGAAAAATGAAAATTATAAAAAAAATAAAATCAGTTAAAAATTGGGTGCATTTTCAATTTTAGCCGATAATTTGATCCTTTTTTTTGAAAAAAAAGTAGTTACGTGAAATATTAGCCGCGATTTTTGGCGTTTATTGAAAATAAGTGCAAAAAATAGGCTTCATAGCCACCGATATTAACTTCCGGGTAAAAAATTAATTGAACTCATTATTGGCAGCTGCCTGCTGATTTTTTGACTTTCGTTTTTTGCCATTATTTTATAATAATTAACTTAACTATTGCTGAAAAATTGACCGCTAAGTATTTATAATATTTTTTTGACAATTTGTCAGATAACATGACAAGCGCTGTTTTTTTATTAAAAACGTTAAAGTTTGTCATGTCATGGTACTGACAAATTGGCCAAATAGGTTGCTTTGTGTCGTTATCTTTAGCGGCCCGGAAATTATAGCATTTGCGTGAAGCGCTTTTCGTCTTCCAAAATCCGGTGTTTATCTATATTTAATGTTCTCCCATCTATTATTTAGTTAGCCAAATTATTTTATATTTACTTTTAGTTGTGTCAAATCAACACAATTGTAAAGCCCTCATTTACAAACCGGTTAAATGCCCGGTTTATTTAAAACCAATTGTTATACTTAAGTATGAAGAAGAATCTTAATTTACCCGTGGCGCTTTGCCTTTTAGGCGCATCTTGTTTGATTGTGTTAGGCGCTATGACCGCCGGTTCAGCTGTCACTCTATTGAAAAAGCAGCCAGCTGCAGATAGCTCGGGTATTGTGCTGGTAAAGAATGCCAACGGGCCAACGCTTGGGTACTCCACGTCGTCGGGTATTAAAATTTTAACGGTTGACGGGTTGTCATTTAAGGATCTGAATAAAAACGGTAAGCTTGATAAATATGAAGACTGGCGTTTGCCTGTGGATGACAGAGCGAAAGATCTGGCAGCGCAAATGTCTGTAGGGCAAATAGCCGGTTTAATGCTGTATAGTGTCCACCAGGCTATTCCTGCGCTAGCCGGCCCCTTTGGGCGCGGTACCTATAACGGGAAGCTTTTTAAAGACGGGGGTATTGACCCCGCTTGGGTTACCGACCAGCAAAAGGAGTTTTTAATAAAGGATAACCTGAGGCATGTATTGGTAACTACCGTACAAAGCCCTGAAGTAGCGGCAAAATGGAACAATAACGTGCAGGCGTTAGTTGAAGGAACCGGACTGGGAATCCCTGCAAATAACAGTTCTGATCCACGGCACAGCGCTTTTTCCGGGGTTGAATATACTGCCGGTGCAGGCGGTAAGATTTCGCAATGGCCCGATCAGCTTGGCCTTGCGGCAACATTTGATCCGGCGGTTACAGAACAATTTGGGTCGATAGCTGCAAAAGAATACAGGGCGCTGGGGATCTCAACCGCGCTGTCGCCGCAAATTGACCTCGGTTCCGAGCCGCGTTGGGTGCGGATAAACGGCACGTTTGGCGAAGACCCACAGTTGGCGGCCGACATGGCGCGCGCCTATGTTGACGGTTTTCAAACATCAACCGGCAGTAACGAAATTAAAGACGGATGGGGTTTCAACAGCGTTAACGCAATGATGAAACACTGGCCGGGCGGAGGCCCTGAAGAAGGCGGCAGGGACGCACATTATGCTTACGGCAAATACGCGGTTTATCCCGGCAACAACTTTGACGAGCACCTGGTATCATTTATTGATGGCGCGTTAAAGCTGAAGGGCAAAACCAAAATGGCTGCAGCTGTGATGCCGTATTATACCATATCATATGGGCGTGACGTAAAAAACAAAGAGAACGACGGTAATAGCTACAGTAAATACCTGATAACTGATTTACTGCGTGAAAAATATGGATATGACGGGGTTGTGTGTACTGATTGGCTGGTAACCGCCGACGAGGCTAAAACACCTGACGTTTTCCTGGCAGGTAAATCATGGGGGATGGAAAATAAAACCGTTGCTGAGCGGCATTATAAAATTTTGATGGCCGGTGTTGATCAGTTTGGGGGCAATAACGACGCTGGCCCGGTAATAGAGGCCTACAATATGGGCATAAAGGAGCATGGGGAGCCATTTATGCACGTAAGGTTTGTACAGTCGGCCGTGCGCTTGCTTCGGAATATTTTCAGGGTTGGCCTATTTGAAAACCCCTACCTGGATGTTGAAAATTCAAAGGAAACCGTTGGGAAACCGGAGTTTATGACAGCCGGGTATAACGCCCAACTAAAATCAGTGGTTATGTTGAAGAATCAAGGTAATGTGTTGCCTATACAAAAAGGTAAAACAGTCTATATCCCCAAAAAATATGTTGCACCCAACAAAAGTATTTTTGGAGATGTAACACCCGAGAAATGGGAAGACGCTGTAAAACCGGAGTTGTTAAAGAAGTATTTTAATGTAACGGATGACCCGGCAAAGGCAGATTATGCCATTGTATTTGTTAACAGCCCCAACGGTGGCGCCGGGTATGATTTTGAAGATACAAAAAAAGGAGGCAACGGCTATTTTCCAATAAGTTTGCAGTATGGTAAGTATACCGCTACCGAAGCACGTGAACACAGTATAGCTGCCGGCGACCCCACTGAACCGGGAATCACAAACCGATCATACAAAAATAAAAGCTTTATGGCCGCCAATGCGATGGACCTTAAAATAATCGAGGATACCCGGATGGCTATGAAAGGTAAACCTGTGATCGTTACTATAGCTGTTTCAAAGCCATTGGTGCCTGCTGAATTTGAAAGAGATGCTAATGGCATTGTTGCCAGCTTTGGCGTACAGAACCAGGCCATACTGGATATATTATCGGGGGCGGCAGAGCCATCGGGGCTTTTGCCATTCCAGATGCCGGCCAATATGCAAACCGTTGAACTGCAGGCTGAAGATATTCCGCACGATATGCTCTGCTATACCGATGCCGATGGCCATACTTACGATTTTGGTTTCGGGATGAACTGGAAGGGAGTTATTAATGATAGCCGAACTGCCAGGTATGTAAACCGCGTTGCCAAACCAGTCATCAGCATAAAAGGTGGCACCGTTGCCATTGCCAGCACTACAGCCGGGGCCAAAGTTTATTATACCACTAATGGAACCACTCCTGCATTTGTTAAGGAAAACGAATATTCAAAACCATTTAAAGCAGCTAAAGGTTCAACAATAAAAGCAATAGCTAAGGTTTATGGCGTTGATAACAGCAGCATGGCTGAGTTTAAGGCAGGGGAGTAAATTTTAATTGATAACAAATTGGGCACAAAAATAACCAACAATGAAAAAGACATTTGCAACGCTTTTTTTAGTTGCTGCAGCGGTAGTTGCGGGTAATGCGCAGGGGAAATGGCAACTGTTAGAAACCGGAAGTAAAGTTGCGGCCCGCAGCGAATGCAGCCTGGTTGCTGCGGACGGTAAGCTGTATTTAATTGGCGGCGATGGCCCGGCACAGGCAGTTGAGTCATACGACTCCAAAACAGCTACCTGGACCAAGAAGGCGGTAGCCCCGTTCACCATGCACCATTTACAGGCAACGGCGCTGCACGATAAAATTTATGTGCTGGATGCTTTTTATGAAGGCGGGTATCCTGACCAGGTTCCGCTACCCAATGTTTATAGCTATGATATAAAAAAAGATAGCTGGCAAAAGCTTGCCGAAGTGCCTGAAAACAGGAGGCGCGGTGCTGCCGGGGAGGCTGTTTATAACGGCAAGATATATATCGTTTGCGGTATAACCCGTGGGCACCGCAGCGGCACAAATAGTATGTTTGATGAATATGACCCGGCAACTGATAAATGGACAAAGTTGCCCGATGCACCGCACATTCGCGATCATAGCATGGCTGTGGTTGTTGGCGATAAGTTATACGCCCTTGGTGGCCGTAACACCAGTTTACACGATGCAGATAATTTTATGTCGTTTTTTGACAAGGTGGTGCTGGATGTGGATTGTTATGACTTTAAAACGGGGAAATGGACTACGCTTGATGCTAAGTTGCCTATGGGCACCGGCGGTGGTACGGCAGTAAACCTGGACGATAAGATCTACTACATCGGCGGCGAACGGGCAACGGCAAACAGGCCCAACGGGCCGCAAAAGGATGTTTATCGACTCGATCCTTTAAAAGATACACACTGGGAAAAGGTTGCTGATTTGAACCGGGCACGCAACGGCGTTGGTGGTGCAGTGCTTGATCATAAAATTTACATTGCCGGCGGGGCAGGAGGTGGGCCGGCCGGTCCGCCACCACCAATTGGCAAACCGGGCATGCCGGGCCCGCCTCCTAATGGTGCACAGCAGGGCGCTAATCCGCCGGCAAATGCCGGTCTGCCAAATGGGCCTCCACCGGGCGGAAATAGTGGCGACCGCGGCGATGTTGCCCTGGAAGTGTTCAGCCTGAAATAACCCTAAATTGAAGATCTTCGATTTTCTTTAAACAATAAATTATTAATTTAACTTTTCTTAACATAAATATTATTTCCTGCCACTTGCTTTATTAGTTACTTTGCGCCGATAAACCTTTTAGAAGATTAATGGAAGAAAATATCCTGATCCAGATCAGTAACCGGATAAAAGACCGGAGGCGCGAAAAGAACATAACGGTACAGGAGCTTGCGGTAAGGGCTAATGTTAGTAAAGGGTTGATATCCCAAATAGAAAATAGCCGCACCATACCATCGTTAATGGTGTTGATAGAGATAATAAAGGCCCTTGAAATAGACCTGAATGAATTTTTTAAGGATATCCGCTCAAAAAGTGACGAACTTCCTGTACTTGTAAAAAGGAAGGCGGAGTATGACCATTTTGAAAAAGAACATGCTTTGGGGTTTCACTATCAACGCATCTTCACAAAATCCATCAACCCCGGTACCATAGATATTGTAATTCTTGAACTGGAGCCCGACGCCAACAGGCCCCTGGTAGAAACTGATGCTTTTGAATACAAATACGTATTGGCCGGCGAAGTAGAATACCAGTTTAACGACGAAAGGATTACCCTGAAACAAGGCGACTCTATGTTGTTTGATGGCCGCATCCCCCATACGCCCAAAAACCTGGGGATCACTACTGCTATTATGCTGGTGATTTATTTTTTTGAGGAAAAAGTAGGAGGAAAGTGATTGAAATTTTAGGTAAGGATCTCTAATATTGAGAAAGCTTTTTACTGTTCTAAATCCCATTTTGTTTATTATTGATCGAATTAAAATCACTTAAGGTTAATCTCTTACCCTTTTGTTCACTCTTCAATCCCAATCTCTTAATCAAATCTTAACATTGAGTTAGTTTAGTTTTAATAAACTATGTTTAGTATTGCTCAACAATCATTGAATAGTTATGTCCATAAAATTAGTAGTATTTGATATAGCCGGTACAACGGTTAAAGATGACCATGATGTAAGCAAGGCATTCCAGGCCGCTTTATTAAAATCAGGCTATGAGGTTCCTTTGGAACTAATTAATCCGTTAATGGGTTATGAGAAAAATCTCGCCATTAAGCAGATCCTTCGCCTGCATGAGCATAACGATGCGAAAATTACACCTGAGCTGGTAAGCAAGATCCATAAGGAGTTTGTGCAGCAAATGATAGAACATTACAAATCGGCACCGGGAATTGAGCCTTTGCCGAACGTGGAAGAAACGTTTGCTGCCTTGCGTGCAAAAGGCATTCAGGTTGGTATCAATACAGGGTTCTCACGGGATATTGCCGATACTATTGTTACCCGTTTGCAATGGTTTGAAAAAGGGTTGATTGACCATGTAATCGGTTCGGACGAGGTTGAACTTGGCCGCCCGCACCCGTACATGATCCAGAAGCTGATGATAGACGGTAAAATTAACCGCGCACGGGAAGTTGCCAAAGTTGGTGATACCGAGGTTGATGTTCGCGAAGGACAAAGCGCGGGTTGTAAATATGTAATTGGTGTTACTACCGGCATTTTTACCCGCCAGGAACTTGAAACTTATAACCCTACCCATATAATTGATGATATAGCGGAGGTATTAACCATTATCAGCAAATAGCTATGAAAGTAATGGAGCGCCTGCGGGCTAAGGTTGCCACGTGGCCTTACCCAGTCATTTCAATAATGGCGGCTGTTTCTGCTTTTGGTACCTATACAGCTATGTATGCTTTTCGCAAAGGTTTTGCTGCGGGAACTTTTACAGGCGAGCAATACTTTCACGTTGACTATAAAGTTTGGCTGGTTATAGCACAGGTTATTGGATATACCCTCAGCAAATTTTACGGCATTAAATTTATTGCCGAATTAAAACCCGGCCAGCGTGCGAAAAGCATTTTCGCGCTAATAGGAGCCTCCTGGGTTGCATTATTGCTTTTTGCTGTTATTCCGGCACCCTATAATATCATTTGTCTTTTTATAAACGGCTTTCCGCTGGGGATGATCTGGGGGCTGGTTTTTAGTTACCTGGAGGGCAGGCGATCTACGGAATTTATGGCTGCGGTTTTGTCTATCAGTCTAATATTTGCATCCGGCTTTGTAAAAACCATAGCGCGTACCATGCGCGACACCTTGCACATCAGCGAGTACTCCATGCCATTTATAACAGGCGCGCTGTTTGTGCTGCCGCTGTTGTTTTTTGTTTTTTGCCTGGAGCTGATGCCGCCGCCAACTGCGGAAGACATAGCGCTGCGCACAAAACGCACACCCATGAATGCGGCTGAGCGCCAGCAATTTCTAAAAAGATTTTTGCCGGGGATAATACTTACCCTCATCATTTATGTGCTGCTTACCATAATGCGCGATATCCGCGATAATTTTGAGGTGGAGATCTGGGCAAGTCTGGGCAATAAGGATAATACCATTTTTGCCAAAATAGATACTATAATTTCTGTGATTGTATTGGTAGCGATGAGCTTGCTGATCCTGGTTAAAAAGAACCTGAAGGCTTTTAGTATTATTCATTTGATGATTATAGGCGGCTGCGTACTGATAGCAGCCGGAACCATACTTTTTGAGCTAAAGCTTATTGGCCCTATGGAGTGGATGACAGTAGCAGGTCTTGGCCTTTATCTTGGTTATGTGCCTTATAATGCCATTTTTTTTGAGCGAATGATAGCCACTTTTCATTACCGCAGTAATGTAGGGTTCCTGATTTACGTTTCAGACTCTATGGGGTACCTTGGCAGTGTTACCATATTGCTTGTTAAAGAGCTGGGGCGGCCCAGTATAAGCTGGGCAACGTTTTTTAAAGAGGGCGTTTTAGTGGTTGGAATTGTGGGTGGTATTTGCGCAGTATTATCTCTGTTTTACTTTTTAAAAAGTGCGCGAAAACATAACAGCAATGAAGAGTCGCAAGGCGAATTAAATATACAAACGGTATGAAATTAATTTCTTCAAACAAATCCGCCATTATAATAGGTGCCGGTATTGTTGGTTTAGCCACGGCAAGGGCACTGGCTTTGCGCGGTTATAAAGTAACCATATTTGAGCGTAATGAGCGCGCTGTAGGTGCGTCCATCCGTAATTTTGGAATGGTGTGGCCCATTGGGCAGGCAACCGGGCCATTATTCGATCGTGCCATGTTGTCGCGCAGTATCTGGAAAGAAATTTGCAATGAAGCTAGCATTTGGCATAATGAAGTTGGGTCACTGCACCTTGCATATCATGAGGACGAACTACAGGTAATTACTGAATACGTTGAAGTTAACCGGCAATTCCGCGACTGCGGTTTGCTGTCGCCGCAGCAGGCATTGGAAAAATCGCCGGCGATAAATCCCGATGGTTTAAAAGGCGCTTTATGGAGCGGCGAAGAAATGATCGTTGAATCTCGGGTTGCAGTGGGGCAGGTAGCTAAATACCTTGCTGAAAAATACGATGTGGAGTTTCACTGGAACACTGCAATCACTACAATAGACCACCCAAAAGTAACTTCGGGCAATCGCGTTTGGGAAGCCGACGAGATCTTTGTTTGCAGCGGTGCCGATTTTGAAACGCTTTACCCTAAACTGTTTTTAGAAACGCAGATAACCAAGTGTAAACTGCAAATGATGCGGCTGGTTACACAGCCTGACGAATGGCGCATTGGCCCCTCGTTATGTGGCGGCTTATCTATGATCCATTATCCCGGTTTCCAGGCAGCAGCTTCATTGCCCGCCCTGCGGAAACGTTATGAGGAGCAATATGCTGAATATTTGAAATGGGGCATCCATGTAATGGTATCACAAAATGGCAGCGGTGAATTAACTATTGGTGATTCGCATGAATATGGCCTGGTGCATGACCCTTTCGACAAAGCATTTATTAATGATATGATAACTTCTTACTTACAAACTTTTGCCACTTTTAAGGATTGGAAGATGCTACAGTCATGGCACGGCATTTACCCTAAAATGACTAACGGCGCAACCGAACTGGTAGTTGACGTTGCACCCGGTGTAACGGTAATAAACGGCGTAGGTGGTAACGGGATGACGCTGTCTTTTGGGTTGTGCGAGGAGTATATCGGCAAGCGGTTTGGCGGTTTGCAATAGCTAGCTGGCACAATTTATATCGGACGATATAGATATCGTTAAAAGAGATGTTACTTTTGGATTGAACCAATTAGTACTGCTGGCTGCGGCAGGGAACTGCAGACTAAAGAATATTATAATAATACCTATATCAGATAAATGGATACCAGGAGAGATTTCTTAAAAAAGGCAGCAATGTTAACAGGTGCGGCCGGTTTATCAGGGTTTATACCCGCTTCTATACAAAAGGCAATGGCTATTAACCCCGCCCCGGGAAGTACTTATATGGATGCGGAACATATTGTTATCCTAATGCAGGAAAACCGTTCGTTCGATCACGTATTCGGGACGCTGAAAGGGGTAAGGGGATATAATGACCCGCGTGCCATTGACCTGCCGAATAAAAATAAAGTGTGGTTGCAGTCTAACAAAAAAGGTGAAACCTATGCCCCTTTTCGCCTTGATATAAAGAATACCAAATCAACCTGGATGAGTTCTCTGCCGCATTCATGGCGCAACCAGGTTAATGCACGTAACGACGGAAAGTTTGATAAATGGCTTGATAACAAACGCAATGGTAATAAAGAATACGCCGATATGCCGCTTACCCTGGGTTACCACACCCGCGAGGATATCCCGTTTTATTATGCTTTAGCAGATGCTTTTACTGTTTGCGATCAGAATTTTTGCTCCGCATTAACAGGTACCAACCCTAACCGATTGTATTTTTGGAGCGGGACTATTCGCGAGGAACAAAACGAAAACGCACGGGCCTGTGTTTGGAACGAGGATATGGATTATGGCACCCTGAAATGGGCCACTTTCCCTGAAAGGCTGGAAGATAATGGCATCTCGTGGAAATGCTACCAGAATGAGGTAGCCATAGATACAGGCTTTGAAGGCGAGGAAGATCCATGGCTTTCAAACTTCCAGGATAACCCGCTGGAGTTTTTTGCGCAGTATAACATCCATTTGCATGAGCCCCATATTGAGGCCATGGAAAAAAGGGTTGCCGAGTTGCCTGCGAAGATAGATGAGCTGAAAACAAAGATTGCTGCTTTGCCCGCCGGCGATGCGCACATCAGCCACCTTAAAAAGCAATTAAGGGAGCTGACTGGTTACCTTGAAGCAATAAAAAAAGAACGCGAAGTTTACAAACCGGGTATGTTTGACAAGCTTACTGATAAAGAAAAAAGCCTGCATACCAAGGCATTCAGCAATAATAAGAACGACCCGCACTACCGCACCCTCGAAGATTTAAAATATAATGATGACGGTACCATGCGCGAGCTGAAGGTGCCAAAGGGCGATGTGCTGCACCAATTTAGGGAAGATGTGAAAACAGGTAACCTGCCAACGGTATCGTGGGTAACTGCACCTGAAAATTTCTCAGATCACCCCAGTGCGGCCTGGTTTGGTGCCTGGTACGTATCAGAAGTGATGGATATACTTACCCAAAACCCCGAGGTTTGGAAGAAGACCATCTTTATATTGGCGTATGATGAAAATGATGGCTACTTTGACCACGTACCACCGTTTACGGCACCGCATTCGCACAAAGAGGGTACCGGCAAGGTGTCTGACGGGATTGACACCCGTGTTGAGTTTGTAACGCTTGAGCAGGAACAGGCCCGCAATAATTTCCCTGAGAAGTATGATAAGGAAAACGCTATAGGCCTTGGCTTTAGGGTGCCGCTGGTGATAGCATCGCCATGGAGCAAGGGCGGCTGGGTAAATTCAGAAGTATTTGACCATACCTCCACCCTGCAATTTTTAGAAACTTTCCTGAGTAAAAAAACCGGTAAAAAAATAGCAGAACCAAATATCAGCGATTGGCGCCGCACGGTTTGCGGCGACCTAACCTCGGTATTTCGCCCTTATAATGGCGAGGTAATCCCTAATCCGCAGTTTTTACCAAAGGATGCTTTTGTTGAAAGTATTCATAAAGCGCAGTTTAAGAAATTGCCCGACACTTATAAACTGCTTACTGCTGATGAAATTGCCCACCTCAATAAAGCGCCGTACACTTCGCCCTATATGCCGAAGCAGGAGAAAGGCATAAAACCTTCATGTGCTTTGCCTTACCAGTTATATGCCGATGGTAAATTAAGTGCGGATAAAAAATCGTTCGCATTAAAATTTACGGCCAGCAATAAAGTGTTTGGCAGCGGCGCAGCCGGTTCGCCATTTAATGTATATGCCCCTGGCAAATATATTAATGAAAACCTGCGCACCTGGGCTTATGCCGCAAAGGCAGGTGATACCGTTGCTGACGAGTGGCCATTAAGCGATTTTGATAATAGCCACTATCACCTGAGGGTTTATGGACCGAACGGTTTTTACCGGGAATTTAAAGGTAATGCCAATGATCCGGATCTTGACATAGCCTGCGAGTACCAGTCTGGCCTCACCGATAGCAAAAAGCTTACTGGTGATATTGTGTTAAGCTTGCATAATTTAGGTAATACCTCTCAATCGGTTGAAATAACAGATCACGGTTATAAAACTAACAATCATAAGTTAGCTGTTAAGGGGGGCAGTAAATCGGCATTGGCCCTTAACCTGGCCGATAGCCATGGCTGGTATGATTTTAGCGTGAAGATAAACGGGATACAAAGCTTTGAAAAGCGTTATGCTGGTCGTGTTGAAACCGGTAATCCTGGGTTTAGCGACCCTCAGATGGGGAACGTATAAGTTTTGTAAATGAAAAGGTTGTTATGCAGAAACCCGGGCTTCGTATAACAACCTTTTTTAAGTACTGGCCGTTAACATAATGGTTAAACAAACTGCTGAATAACCTGCTGCAATTGCCCGGCTTGTACAACGCCGCTTTGACGCCATTTGGTTTGGCTGTTTTTAAATATCATAAGTGTGGGCACGCTCTGCACTTTATAGGCGCTTGCCGCCGCGGGGTTTTTATCAATATCTATTTTAATAATGGTAACCTTATCGCCCAAGGCGTCTTTTACCTGCTTTAGTATGGGCGGCATCATTTTACACGGTCCGCACCACTCTGCCGAAAAATCAACCAATACGGGTTTATCTGATGCTATTATCTCCTGGAAATTTGCCATGATATGTTGTATTTATAACAAGTTAACACTTTTACAGGGAATAAGATTTATTTATTGCTGAAAATTACTGTGGGGTAACAAAGGCAGATTAGCTACTTATAGCTTGCTTTCGGCTTCCCGATTTTTTACTACTTCATGAAATTTTAATGCATCACCTTCGGTCGCACGTTGCCGGTTGGCTGTAAGATGTTATTATCCGATAGCCAGTCGGCCAGTCGTTGAGGCCAGGTATTGATGGATTTAAGTTTTGACCGTTGCCCCATGTTAAAACCATGTGCCCCCTGTGTAAACAAGTGCGCCTCAACAGACACTTTAGCATCACGATAGCGCTGTAAAAGTTGCATTACCGGTATAGAACAGCAGGGGTCATCATTAGCGGCCAGCAAAAATGCTGGCGGTGCATCTGCCGGAATCACAGCCGGAATGTAGAGTGGGCCGGGGTAGATCTGGATGATAAATGCGGGCTTTGAAGACTGACGATCAATTAGATCAGGCGCTTTTGGATTACCGGTGCCTTTATCAAAGGCTACCATATCTACTACTTCGCCACCTGCCGAAAACCCCATTAAGCCAATCCTGTTGGTATCTATCCCAAATTCGGCAGCCCGGCTTCGCACCAGTCGCATTGCCCTGAAACCATCCTGTTTGGCATGCACGTCAATTTTATAAGGCGAAAGTGTATCCCGCCCTAAACGGTATTTAAGTACAAAAACAGTGACGCCAAGATTATTTAAAAATTTAGCGGGATCAACCCCTTCGGCAGTGTAAACCAGCAGCCGATGTCCTCCGCCGGGGCAAATTACCACAGCGGCTCCGTTAGCCTTATCTTTTGGGGGTAAATAAGCCGTAAGTGACGGGTTGTGAATATTTTTTACCCAGTAATCTTTAGCCTGCTCCGGCTCATTGCGCCGACTCTCAAAACCAGGCGCGCCATTATCCCAAAGCGGGATAACTATAGGTTCTGTTTGTGCCCACAGCGCGACAGGAATTATGAACAAAACAATTAACGCCTGAATAGATCTGACCATGGTTTCGGGTTGGGTTTTAATTAAAGATAGTACAAATATCACTAATTAAATTGTACGATATTAAGCATGATATTTCACACGGTGCAAAATAGGTAAACAATGCACTAAAACTGGATTTTAACAAATACTTAACGATATGATAATATGGAATAATTTAATTTAGCGCTAAAAATTATCCGGATGAGATCGTCTGCAAGTAGCCACCAAATAATAGTTAACGAAGTTTTTTCGCTGTATGAAAAATATGGTGATGAGGATTATATTGGCGAGCCCGTTTCGCAGCTGGAGCACATGTCGCAGGCGGCGGCACTTGCCGAAGAAGAGGGGTACGATGCTGAAGTGATCCTTGCTGCATTTTTTCATGACATCGGCCATTTATGTGCAGAAGAAGGTGAAGCCGAAAGCATGGACGGCATGGGCAATGTTGACCACGAAAAGCTCGGCGCTGATTATTTGCTGGAAAAGGGATTTTCTGAAAGGGTTGCAAATTTAGTTGAGGGCCATGTATTGGCAAAACGATACCTCACCTACAAATATCCCGAATATTATAACAAGCTTTCCGAAGCCAGCAAAGCTACGCTAGAGTTCCAGGGCGGGCGGATGAGCAGCGATGAGGCTGCTGAATTTGAGCTTAACCCTGACATGGACCTGGTTATAAGGTTGCGTTATTGGGACGATAAAGCAAAGGAAATGAATATCCCGGTTGATAACATCTCTCATTTAAAAGAACTTGCGTTAGCTCATCTCTCCGTTAACGAATAGGGCTTGTGACTGGAGAATAAAGTTTAGTGGCAAAAGCAGGGGTTAGTGTTTTGTAATTAATAGAAGCCTGGAGCATCCCTGCCCAGGTGAACGCGCGATAATGCCATTTTTTCTTTCCAATCCTTTCCGGCTCCCGGAATGTCAGTCTCTAATCACTAACCGCTAATCCCTTTCCCAATATTAAATATTTGTAAGCTCGATGTAATTTTCCCGTTACATAAATCCACCTGCTTAACATTCTGTACATCTATAATTAAGCATTGCTTAATATTAATTTAGTTTACTAATAATAAACAAAGTTTAGTATTGCTGCATGAAAACTTCCTTTCCTTCACTATTAAAAATTAACAGATGAAACAGATTTACATGCAACTAAAGACCGTAATAACGGTATTGTTATTCTGTCTTGCGCCGGTGCTTTTATTCGGGCAATCAAGAATAGGCGGTACAGTTACCGACAGCAAAAAACAACCATTGCCAGGCGTAAGTGTGGTGCTAAAGGGTACCTCAAGAGGTACAGTAACAGACATTAACGGACATTATTCGCTTACAGCTGAAAAAGGCCAGGTGTTTACTTTTAAATTCCTTGGTTTTGTAACAAAGGACATTACAATAAGCGAGGAGACTAACTATGATGTAACCTTGGTAGAAGACTTCAAAACCCTAAATGAAGTTGTAGTAACCGCGTTAGGCGTAAAAAGAGAAACCAAGCGACTAGGTTATTCAGTTCAGGAAATTAGTGGATCGGAGTTGACCAAAGCGCGTGAGCCTAACGCTGTTAATGGTTTAACCGGTAAAATTTCTGGTTTAAACGTCGGTATCAACCAGGAGATTTTAGCAGCCCCAACTGTATTACTCAGAGGATCTCCTTTAAATTTCTATGTAGTTGATGGTATTCCAATAAATACCGATACACAGAATATCAGTCCTGACGATATTGATACTTATACCGTTTTGAAAGGGCCAACAGCAGCCGCTATTTATGGTAGCCGTGGTATTAATGGTGCAATTTTAATAACTACAAAGAGGGCAAAAAAAGATAGTAAAGGCTTTACTATTGAGTTTAATTCAAGCACCCAGTTTAATAAAGGTTTTATAGCAATACCAAAAGTTCAAAATTCATACGGTGGTGGTGATTATGACAAATATGCTTTCGGCGATGGAGCCGGCGGTGGTGTTAATGATGGTGACTATGACGTTTGGGGCCCGCGTTTAAATGCTGGTTTACTGCTTCCTCAGTATGACGGCGCATATGACCCGACCCAAACTTATACTACTACATTTGCTGATGGTTCAAAATTTCAGGGGCATATCAAACCTACACCATGGGTTGCCCGTGGCGTTAACAACCTGCAGGGATTTTTACAGACTGGTGTTTTGACCAGCAACAACGTAAGTTTTTCTTCTACATCTGAGAAATCAAACGTTCGTATGTCAATTACTGATGGTCATCAAACAGGTATTACACCAAATACAAAATTAAATACTGTCAACTTTAACATTCTTGCCAGCTATAACTTTAATAAAAAGTTTAAAGTTGAAGGTAACCTAAATTACAACCGTCAATTTACTGATAACATCCCCGATGTTTCTTACGGTCCTAATAGTATCATCTATAATATTGATATCTGGACAGGTGCCGACTGGAATATTAACGATGTGCGTAACTATTGGCAGCCAGGAAAAGAAGGTATTCAATCTGTATTTGTTGAATACAAGCGTTATCATAACCCATGGTTCCAGAGCTATGAATGGTTAAGAGGGCATTACAAAAATGATATCTACGGCTGGGCAGCTTTTACCTATAGCCCAAATAAAGATTTTGACATAACCCTACGTTCCAATGTTAGTACTTATGATGTTTTAAGGACTGAAAAAGAACCGTTTTCTGCCCACCCTTACGGCGATGAGCATAACCATGGTAACTATCGTGAAGACCGTCGTGACCAATTTGATAACAATACTGATTTATTGTTGAAATATAATTTTGATAATATCTTAAAAAGCGGGTTTACGGTTAACGCTTTAGCTGGTTCAACTTTACGTACCATGAAATATACTTCATTGTACACATCAACCGACCAGTTATTGATTCATGATGTTTATACTTTCCAAAACTCTATAAATCCGTTGAAGGTTTATAATTTTGCTTCGGATTTGATTACACTAAGTGAATTTGCATCGGCTGACGTGACTTTCAAGAAGTACTTTACAGTTACCGCCACTGCACGTAACGAAAAGTCGTCTGCACTGCAAAATCAATCTTATTTTTATCCATCAGTAAGTGCTAGCACACCAATATCTGATTACGTAAAACTTCCTGATTTTATATCTTTCTTTAAAGTTAGAGCAAGTTATGCTAACGTAAAAGAAGGCGGAACTTCTCCTTATATAGGCCCTGCCGGTAATGCAGCCGGTTATGGATCTACTTACCAAACCAATTACGGGGGCCCTGGCTACATCTCGTCTCCTCCTGCTTACACTTTAGGCAAATCAAGTGATAACGTAACTGTAGCTTCTGCTCCTACCTATGCAATTGACCCAAGCTTGAAGCCGTCAACAAGATCAAATTACGAAGCTGGTGCTGATCTTCGTTTCCTTAAAGATCGTTTAGGTTTATCAGGTACGTATTTCATTTACAAAGATGGTCCTCAGATATTTACAGCCTCAAGTTCAGAAACCAACGGTAGTGCACAAAGCTTTGTAACCAACGGTTTTGCTACAAAACGGACCGGGTTTGAATTTTCATTGAATGGCAGTCCTATAGTTACGCCTGATTTAAGGTGGGATGTGTTAGTAAACGTAGGCAGTTACAAAGAAGTTTATGATAAGTTTCCAAGCCAGTTGAATGGTACTTTTAACCAGTTTTTCCATATTGGCGACCGTGTGGACAAATTGTATGGTGCTGCCGAAGCAAAAGCCCCTGATGGCAGGGTGATACATGATGCTTCCGGTTTGCCAATGTATTTACCTGTTGCCCAATATCTAGGTAATGCCGACCCTGATTTTAGCTGGGGTATTAATAACAAGTTCAGGTACAAGCAATTTACCTTGTCATTTCAGTTTGACGGTATGTTTGGTGGTAAAATCCAGGACCGTGTTTACCGTAAATTAATTGAAGGTGGCCGCGGAGCAGTTACAGCTGAAGGAATAATTGGTGCCGCACGTTTATACGAGTCGCAGCATTGGGGCGACCCAGGATTTAAAGGTGCTGTTTACGCCGATGGTACACCTATGTTAGGCCATGATGGAGCGGCACTTGCTGCAGGCAGCCCCGCTATTCAATATGATCCCAAAACTGGTGTTATTACTAACTTAAGCCAGCTAAAATTTGTTGCCAATACAACGCCTGTAAAATATGTGCAGGATTATGTAAGCAGTTTCTATAACGACCCTGAACATACGGTGATCAGCAAAACTTATGCTAAACTGCGGGAAGTGGTAATCGGTTATTCGCTTTCTAAAAATGTGGTGCAAAAACTACACCTTTCAAAAGTTGACTTCTCTTTGGTAGGTCGTAACCTGCTTTATTTCTTCCATCCCGGCTATAAGGATATTGATGTTGATCAGTACCCTGGCCGTGACCAGAACGGAACGCCAAATCGTGAATACAACCTGCAAACACCTACTACCAGGAGTTTTGGGTTTAACATAAACGTTGTTTATTAAGCTGTTTAGATATTTTTTAACAACTAAAAAAAATTGAAAATGAAATTATTAAAATTAACCATAACTTCCTTAGTGCTCCTGGTGTCAATATCAGGCTGTAAAAAGGAATTTGATAAGGATGTTGTTAACAGGAACCTTCCTATTACCGGCATTTCTCCATCATTATTATTGCCAAACATTGAAGCAGATATGTTTGTGTCGCCCTTTGGAGATGAAGAAAAAGCAGGCCAGTTTACCGCTATTAACTATACTTATTACGGAAGTAACCAGTATTGGACAGGCAGTGCGGGCTTCAATTACACAACATTGAATAATGTTGTTGCAATGGAAACTGAAGCCGGAAAATTAAGTGCTACGCTGTCAAAACCGTACCTGGCTTTAGCTAAATTTTTCAGGGCCTATTATTTTATAAATATGAGCCTTAAAGTTGGTGATGTGCCAATGACCGATGCGTTACAAGGTTTAAAAAATCCTACACCTGCGTATGATTCTCAAAAACAAATATTCATTAACTCATTAGCTTTGCTTGAATCAGCAAATACCGATTTAGGCCAAATGAATTCAGTTAATGCGTTAACAAGCGGTACCTATTCAATCCCTGCTATTTATGATACGTATTTTGCGGGAGACCTAACCAAATGGCAGAAAGTTGTAAATGCATTCAGGTTAAGAATGCTTATCGCTTTGAGTAAGAAAACAAGCGAAACTGATTTGAATATAGCCGGGCAGTTTGCAGCGATATTGTCTAATCCCACTAAATATCCGTTGATGACATCAATGAGTGATAATTTACAGCATGTTTATGATGGGGTTTTCTCAATATACCCGAATAGCCCAAGAAATTATGGTAACGATGCAACGCGTGATAACATGGCTGCAACTTACCTTAACACTTTAGCCTCACTTAAAGACTTACGTGCGCTGGAAGTAGCTGAACCTGCAAGGGGTTTGGGTTTTGCCGATACATCTTACAGTTCATTTGTTGGCGGCGCATCAGGCCAGGCATTAAGTGCAATGGCGCAGTTGGTACAGCAGCAAAAAATTTCATTAATAGGCCGCCATCGCTATTATGAAACCTTAACCGGTGAAAATACATTCATCATAAGTTACCCTGAAATGTGTTTCAACATTGCTGAAGGCATAAACCGGGGCTGGGCAACCGGCGACGCCGAAGGATGGTATAAGAATGGGATTAATGCCGATTTAGGTTTCTATGGTGTTAAAGATGGTGCCAATTCCATTACTTTCCAAAAAAGCTATTTTGGAATTCTATATGATGATATCACCTACACAGTACATTTTAGCTATAACGGATATTACAACCAGCCAACCGTTAAATACGCGGGAAACAACACAGCCGGGTTAAATCAAATATTAACACAAAAATATCTTGCTTTTGCCCGTAATTCAGGTTTGGAGGCTTATTATCAGTGGCGCCGTACCGGTGTACCTGCGTTTGATATTGGTCCTGGTAACACTGTAAATGGTAAAATACCTTTGCGATACCAATACCCGATAAATGAAAGATCTGCAAATTCGAAAAACTATAATGCAGCTGTGACCAGCCAATACGGTGGTTCTGACGATATTTACCAGGCGATGTGGTTAATAAAATAGTACCATTTCCTAAAGGAAGCCATCCGCCGAAACCGGGTGGCTTCTTTGTTTTATAAATTATTTAAAGGTTATACCAGCGCATTTTAGCCCGGTATAAACAAAAGTTTTTTTCTGTTAATATATTTGATACTATGAGAAACAAAATTTTGTCTGTCGCAACACTATTGCTTATTGTTGTTTCATTTACCTATGCGCAAAAACAGGCAACCATACTGGAGGTGCCCGGTGTTGATCAGTATTGTAAAATTAACCAGGGTGGGATATCCATATTGCCGAGCGGACGTTTTGTGACACCTGCGGGAGAACTGATTCGGATTACTCATGACCCTTTTGGCCTTTCATTATCGCCCGACGGAAAAAAGGCAATTACCATTCATAATGGCGTAATTACCTTAATTAACCTGAAAACAATGGATGCATTGCGGGTGCCGTCGTACGATAAAACCATTATCTCGCCGGTTAAGGATGGATCATTTTTGGGCGTTGCTTTTGCTCCCGATTCAAAAACCGTTTACCTGAGCGGCGGCGATAATGGATCTGTTATTATTTATGATACTGAGAAGTTGAAGATGACAGATTCACTATCCCTTAACGGCAAAGTAAACGGCAAACAATATGAAGATAGCTTCACATCAGACCTGCTGCTGAATAATGCGAATAATGAATTGCTGGTGCTTGACCGCGGAAATTTCAGAATGGTGAGGATCGATCTGAAAACAAGGGCAATAACCGCATCTATACCATCAGGAAGGCAGCCTTTCGGCCTGGCGCTGAGTCCGGATAAAAAAACGGCGTTTGTAGCCAATGTGGGTATGTACTCATACCCGCTGATAAAGGGTGCAACACCGAAAAATGTTGATTCTATTATGATCAGCCACCATCCTTATGGTAACGATACAAAAGAAGCGATTGAAGGAACAGTGGTTGAAGGGCGCCATATTCCCGGCGTGGGAAGCCCATCATCGCCCGAGGCCATGAGCGTTTTTACCATAGACCTGGCATCTAATAAAATTATTAACAAATTTAAAACGGGTTACCAGGTAGGACAAATGATTGAGGGGGCCGAAGTAGTTGGCGGTGCCAGCCCGAACTCTATTGCGGTGGGCGGGCAGTTGGCTTATGTTACCAATGCCACTAACGACAACATCTCTATTATAGATTATAAGAACCACCGCTTAGCGGGAACTATCCCCATTACTACGGACAAAAGGCTGGATCACTACCGCGGGCTGCTGCCTTTTGGTATTTGCCTAAGCAAGGATGAAAAAACATTGTACGTGGCATTACTCGGCTTTAACGCTGTAGCTGTTATTGACGTACCTACAAAAACCACCAAAGGGCTTATCCCTACAGGCTGGGGGCCCTCGCGGGTTAAACTCTCTGCCGACGAGCAGGAGCTTTACATAACCTCGTGCCGTGGCCTGGGTGCGGGGCCAAATGGTGGCAATGGCTTTGTGGCGCCGCCGCAGGGAACTTACATCGGCGATATTCAACTGGGTCTGTTCCAGAAACTGCCGGTGCCCGACGACGAGAAACTAAAAGCGTACACCAAACAGGTTATTAACAATACCTTTTTAAGCAAGGAAGTTGAGATAGACCCGGCTAACCCTTTGCCGGTGTTACCGGGTGCAACGCCAACCCCAATTAAATACATTGTTTACATAACTAAAGAGAACCGTACGTACGACGAGGTTTTGGGGCAACTGAAACACGCCAATGGCGACAGCACACTGGCCCGCTTTGGTGTAAACTGTGAATATACTTTGCCTGACGCATTAAAAAGGCAACTGCCAAATTTTAAAGTAACTCCCAACCATGCAAAGGCTGCACAGCAGTTTGCTTTTTCGGATAATTATTATTGTGACAGTGATGCCTCTATCCACGGGCATCATTGGATGCTTGGTGTAATCCCAAATGAATGGGTGGAAGCAAATTCAAACGTAAGTAAAACGGCCAAAATATTTTCAAGCGCTCCGGGAAGGCGTTTCCCGGGATCAACCGGTAGTATGGACCCCGAGGACTATGCAGAACGTGGCGGACTTTGGGAAGCCTTGGAACGCAAGGGCGTTGCGTTTTACAATTTTGGTGAAGCGAACGAAACGGCACATAACCGCGAACAATGGCAGGACACAGCTACTGGCTCAGGCCACGTGGTAATGGTACCAATGCAAAAAGCATTGTTTAAACATACAAGCTACAATTATGCTGGTTTTAATACCAATATTCCTGACCAGTACAGGATGGACCAGTTTGAAGGCGAGTTTACCAAAATGTGGATCAAAGGGAAGAAAAAAATGCCAGCTTTAATTACCATGCAGGTGCCTAATGACCATACGGCAGACGTAAGGCCGGAAGATGGGTATCCTATGAAACAGTCGTTTGTAGCGGACAACGATCTTGCTGTCGGTCGCATATTACACTTCCTTTCCCGCACTAAATATTGGAAAAATATGCTGGTAATTATTACCGAAGATGATCCTCAGGGCGGGGTTGACCATATTGATGCTCATCGTTCTATATTGATGCTCGCCGGACCGTATGTTAAAAAGAGATATGTAAGCCACAAACATGCAAACTTTGGCGCAGTGTTAAAAACCATCTACAATATACTTGGCGTATCTTATGTAAATCAATATGATGCCACAGGCACCCTGTTACAGGATTTTTTTACTGCAAAACCTGATTTTACACCCTACACGCTGGAGAAAAATGATACCAGGGTATTTGATGCGCAACAGGCTATGAAAAAGTACAACAAAACAGTTGACTGGCGTAAAATTGAAAAAGGCCCCGATATGGATGATGAAGAACACGAACGCAATGAACGTAAACGCCTGGATAAAGGCGACAAAGATTAACCACGAAAATTAAATGAAGAAGATATACCTGGCGGCAGCTTTGTTGCTGCTGTTAACTGAAACGTATGCCCAAAACCCTGTGCCGGCGGCCAGGCATAAATATATTGTTATTGCACACCGGGGCGACCATACTATTTACCCTGAAAATAGCCTGAAGGGTTATGCCGCAACTATTAAAGACGGTGCTGATTATATAGAGATTGACCTGCGAACCACCAGCGATGGTAAACTGGTTAGTATGCACGATGCCAGTATAAACCGGATGACGGAAAGTAAAGGGCTAATTAAAGACTTTACTCTACAGCAATTGGAAGAACTGAAGGTAAGGGTGAAGAGCAAACCCGATACGGCAACTTACCGAATTCCAACGTTTGAACAGATCCTGAAACTTTGCAGGAATAAAATTTACATCTACATAGATTTTAAAGAAGCCGATGCTGCGGCTACGCTGGCCCTCTTAAAACAATACCACATGGAAAGGCAAGTGCTAATTTATATCAACAAAGCATCACAAATTACAGACTGGCGGAAAACCGACCCCGCCATGCCGCTGATGCTGAGCACGCCTGATAGTGTGAAAGATGCAGCCGGGATGAAAAAATTTATTGATACCTGGCATCCTGATGTGTTGGATGGTAACTATGATACCTATAACAGCCAAATGCTTGAGTTGGCAGCGACGCTTAAAATCCCGGTTTGGCCCGATGCCCAGGGCCCGCAGGAAGGCCCGCTGGTTTGGGATAAGGCGATAGCTCTTGGTTTAAAAGGCGTACAAACCGATAACCCGCCTGCTTTGATAAAGTATTTGAAAAGCAAGGGGTTGAGGTAAGGGAGGAAGTCGCAGAGTTCGGTAGTCTGAAAGTCAGAAAAGCAATGTACTCAAACTTTACTTTTCTGACTTTATTTTTTAAGCCCGCAAAATCCCGTGTCATATTTTCACCAGTTGAGTCGGAAAATGCCCTCATTTAATGGGCAACGTGTTTTAACTGTCCGCTTAATACTCCGCCATTTCTTCGTCAACATAGCACCAGAGCCAGCGTTCGCCCGGTTCGGCAGAGATCACTACCGGGTGACCGGCTTCTGCAGCGTGTTTGCTGGCATGCTGGTTTGGTGAACTGTCGCAGCAAAGCGTTACCCCGCAGGTTTGGCAGGTACGCAGGTGCATCCAGCTGCTGTGCGTTTTTATGCATTCTTCACACACATAATCTTTAGGCTGCTTAAGAGTTTTAATAGCCGCCAGGTGTTTGCATACTTCGTCTTCCATGTGGATTATTTTTTTATTATACTAAGATATTGAACCTTTTAATCTGGCAACACTTCAACTGATTCGACTACACCTCCGCCAGGTATTTATGCACAAAACTGATGGCCATTGAGCCTTCGCCAACAGCCGATGCTACACGGTTCATGGCACCCGCACGAACATCGCCGGCAGCAAAAATACCGTTACAGCTGGTTTCGAGTAGGAAAGGGTCACGCTTTTGCTTCCAGATCTTGCTAAACTCGTCGTAACGCCTTAGTTCCCGGCCGGTTTCAATAAAGCCTTTTTCATCTTTTAAAATATCCAGTTTCAGCCAGTCGGTATATGGTTTTGCCCCGATGAAAATATAAAGCGCTGCTGCCTGTTTTGTAACGCTCTCTTTGGTTTTAACGTTATAGATGGTTAGCTTTTCAAGGCAATTATGACCCGTTGCTTCGGTAATTTCGGTATCGGCTAATACATGAATGTTGGGGATGTTTGCAATCTGTTGTATCAAATAAGCGGACATGGTATAGCTTAAGCTATCTCTCCTGATAATGATATAAACGTTTTCAGCAAATTTTGACAGGTAAACTGCAGCTTGCCCGGCCGAGTTGCCGCCACCTATTACGTAAACTTCTTTACCCTTGCATGCCGAAGCTTCGGTGGTGGCTGCACCGTAATAAATACCGGCTCCGGTGTAGTTTTCAACGCCTTTTACATCCAGCTTGCGATAGTCTACACCTGTAGTGATAACTACTGTGCGGCTAACTATCTCGGGGCCGTCATCCAGGATAATAGTTTTATAGCCGTCCTTTTGTTTAATATCATTTACCGCCTGCGGCGACAGGAATTCGGCACCTAAGCGCATGGCCTGGGTTATGGCACGCCGGGTAAGATCAGCGCCGCTTAAGCCTGCCGGAAAACCCAGGTAATTTTCAATCCGGGAACTGGTGCCCGCCTGCCCGCCCGGTGCTTTGCGCTCAATAAGCAGTGTTTTTAACCCTTCGGAGGCACCGTAAACTGCTGCCGCCAAACCCGCCGGGCCTGCCCCGATGATCACCACATCATAAATATCATTGGTGATCTGCGGGTTAGTGCCAATCTTATCAGAGATGGATCTGATGGTGGGTTTGCACGAATAACTGCCATCGTCAAAAACTACAACAGGCAATTCATCCAGCCCGACATTGTTGAGTTCCAGTACGGCTTTTGCATCCGGATTTTTCTCAATGTCCAGCCATTTGTAGGGAATCAGGTTGCTGGCAAGGTAATCTTTAACAGTGTGTGACTGCGGCGAAAATTGGTAGCCAACAACCTTTATGCCTTTAAAATCGGGGATATAATCACTTTGCCAGTCATCCAGCAAGTCGTCAATAACGGGGTAAAGCCTTTCTGATGGCGGGTCCCAGGGCTTCATCAGGTAATAATCAAGCTGAACATCGTTGATGGCTTTTATGGCGGCTTCGGTATCTGAATAGGCGGTAAGCAAAACGCGCTTGGCCTTTGGAAATATTTTTATGGCTTTTTCTAAAAAGGCAACACCCTCCATTTCGGGCATCCGCTGGTCGCAAACAAACATGGCAACCACATCCGAACTGTTTTTCAGATCGATGAGGCTTTCAAGCGCTTCGTTTGCAGAGGTAGTATTGATGATCCTGTAATCTTTGCCGTACATCGATTTCAAATCGCGGGTGATGGCACGTAACACCTGCAAATCGTCATCTATCGAAAATATTATTGGTTTTTCCATCGTAAAAGGTGTGTTGCCGTAAGGTAGTAATTTATTGCAAAAGTAATATAGTTTAGGATGCAAACAGTTATGTTTTTTAGGAAAAATGAAGATGAAAATGCGCCTTTAAGGATGCTGGGCGCTATTTTTATTACTTACCGCAGTACCTGATATTGACAGTACGCAGCAAACAGCACAGGTGTATTTATAAAATATTAATAGCTTTGAAACCGGGTACACTGCCAGCCGGTAACAGTGCCGCAACATACAACCATATGAATCATATACTTGACAATCCCGCTTTTAACGCCCTTAATACCGGTAATAAAACACTTTCTAAAGGCACTGAAAAGGCTAAATATTTCCCTGCGGAGATCTCTCCATTTTCGGGGCTTGCTGAAAATACCTCTGAAAACTTTAATACCCTTTACGAGGTTGCGCCAGAAAATACCGTATTTGGCTTTGTAAGCGCTGAACTGATTGCCGTACCAGCGCCCTGGAACGTTTTGCAGCGGATGGACGTTTTACAGATGGTGTGCGAAACGCCCGCAAGGGACGCTGCCGCCACAGAGCCCGTTATTGCCCTTGGCGATGAGCATATTCCCGCAATGCTGGCGTTAACCAAATTAACTAATCCCGGTCCTTTTGCACAACGCACAATTGATTTTGGACATTACCGCGGTGTTTTTGATGGCGACCAGCTGGTATCAATGGCTGGTCAACGGATGAACCCTACGCCTTATGCCGAGATCAGCGCAGTTTGTACCCATCCGGATTATTTGGGCCGCGGTTATTCGGCGCAGTTGATCCTTAACCAGGTACAGCGGATTAAGGCAGCAGGCGAAATCCCTTTTCTGCATGTGTTATCATCTAATGAACGGGCGATAAAACTTTACCGCTCGCTGGGGTTTGTTACCAGGAAAGAAATTTCTATCTATATCATAAAAAAGGACTGAAAGAACCATTCTTGCCTAAACAGTCTCAAATGCTCAGATAGTGGCAGCTGTAGTTATCGCTAATGAGATATTTTAAATATTATAACTTGAGTTCGGCATAAGCAAAAGTTAGTCCAATACCTAAACCGCTCTACCACCACGTGCAATTGTTGTTTTAGAAAAGGCAAGTTTGTGTGTTCTGCCGGCAGCGCGTTCCATTTTTGCATACGGAACACCCGGAACAAAGTGAAACATATTGATTATCAGTATGTTTGCTTTTTATTAAGTGCTAAAAAGAGGTAAGTTGCTGATAATAAACATGTTCCATTATTATATCAAATTTACGTTATTATAAGTCGCACAATAAAATTAACAGCGGATAAATAAATCTGTTTTTAGCGCATCACGCGCAATTTTCACCAATGCAATCCCGGTAAACGCGTAAATACACCCTAATAAATACCGTATTTATACGGTATTTATTATTTAATAAGTATGTAATTTTATTTAGCCAAAAATAATACCACAACTTTTATACATCTACAACTTTGATTTAATAACGGCGATACATTTTTATTCACCCCAAATAAATAATAAGATGGAAACAACAGCAATCACCAGGAAAAAGAAAGGCGGCAAAACCAAACACCCAAAACAACCTGCCGGTACAATCAACGCATGGGAACAGGACCCGGGTTCAGGCAACCAGCCTGATGGCGGGCAGCTGATCCAGGAACCGGCACCGGATATGAGCGCAACATCGTTACCAACAGCCATTAAAAACCCGGCAAAGGCGCCGGCGGCCGGTGTTTATACACCCGGTACAGCAGAATTCAGGTATTGGGCGGCAGCGGCGTCGTTAAGTCGCGGGTCTGCATTTTGGAGTGTGCAGCTGCCCGGCATTTCGTGGGAAGTAGGTAAGACACTGCCGGTTGATCTGGATCACGGGTCGGACCTGAATGCTTATTATGACAGGGTAGGGCTGCGTTTTTTTCATGGAATTGTTGGCACACGCACATTTTATTCAGGCGAGAGCCCGGATGTAATTAACCACGAACAGGGGCATGCAGTGCTTGATGCTTTAAAACCCCAGTTATGGAACGCCGCAAACCTGGAGGTTCCGGCTTTTCATGAATCATTTGGCGATATGAGCGCTATATTATGTGCCATGCAAGTACCCAGCCTGCGCCACGGGGTTCTCGCTGAAACCGGTGGCTCACTATACAAATCGTCACGCCTTTCGCGGCTGGCTGAACAGCTCGGCTGGGCGATCCGCCAGAGCGATCCTTCAGACGTTGATGCCGACTGTTTACGCAATGCGGTGAACTCATTCTTTTACAGGCCACCCCACACATTGCCAACTTATGCCCCCGCATCGGCGTTATCATCCGAACCGCATTCTTTCTCAAGGGTATTTACTTCGGCATTTTTTGAAGGTATGGCCAATATGTTTCATATCACCACAAATAAAGACGAGGCTGACCTGCTGCAGGTGAGCGTTGATATGGGTAAGATCCTGGTGGCAGGCATTACTGCAGCAAAAGTTGTTTCGGCTTTTTACAGCCAGGTAGCAGCACACATGGTATCGGCCGCCAATGCACTGTTCCCCAATATTGCTTATGGGCAGGCATTAAAGAGCTCATTCATCCGCCACGGGATCATCTCGGTTGCTTCCAGCGCTGCGCTTGCGAAGTTAAAGATGACGGCTGCTGCGGCAAAAACTATGACCGCTGCAAAAGACAAATCAAAGGATGTGGACAGGATGCGTTTACATGTTGCAGAATACGACCTTGGTATGGACAGCATCCTGGTGCATGGGGTATCAGAGCCCAAAAGCTTTGCTATTGCCGGCGCTACGCTAAATGTAGGCATGGTTACCCCGCAAACAGATGATGAAGCAGCCAAATCATTTTTTGAAGATTTGCTGCGCCGCGGACGCCTCCGGGTCGTGAAAAATAACGTGGCCATGTCGCCGGTGGTGAGGCCAGGCTTGTCCGAAACGCATCACGAGTCGCACACCCACGAATTGCAGCAGGAAGGCAGCGAGTATGTGTTGAAGCGCGTGCGGATAGACTGCGGGCCCTGGTGCGGGCATTGAGGATTTTTCATAACCTCAACTAGAGATTCTTAATAGAAGAGGATTTTGAACTTTGTGTCTGGAAATAACAATTTTTAAACCCCGCTCAAAAGGAGCGGGGTTTTGGGTGCAAATGATAGCTTTCTTTTTACCCAGATTAAATTGGTAATTTTAGGCTTAAATTAAGTCTGTCACTATGGCATCTAAAGAACCGGCAATAACCGAAACTGCTTTGAAGCAGGCCCTGGAAAAAAAAAACCTGGAGTTGGTAAGTTACACGCGGAATGATGACGGGACCATGGACGTTGAGGCTAACAAGCTTTACCCTGCATTAACTGACGACCACGGGCCGTTGTATGTGCCGCTGCCGGTGTCGTTAACGATCTCGCCTAACGGCGAACATGATGTAAAAAGTATTGAAAACGATAGTCCCGACAAGGACGCAGCCCGGGACGCCAAACAGTTTGTGAAAATGCTGATAGACAATAAGCAACTTAGCGGTATGCCCGGCGAACAGCAATTACACACCACCCATAAAATTGACACCAATGCCAAAGGCCAGCGCGTGATTCGGCGGCAAGGATTTTCGGGAAGTTGAGATAAGATGAGGGTATTGTACAGCTAAATTGAAGAGCTGATGTCTCCGGGCTGATTATCTTTGTGAACCTCAGCTCTACTTGATCAACACATAAGCCTTTTTTGAAAAATATCTGGATGACGCGCGATAGCATAGCGCGCTATTACCGAAATTCACCAACCGATTGTCTTTTTTACCTTTCTGACTTTCCCGACATTCTAACCGTCCATCTCTTTCTCCGTTTTTTCCTTTTACCTTTCATCTCAATTAACTAATATTGTACAATTGACAATTACAAACCGTACTACACCTAAAGAAATCTGTGATGCCCAGGTATTGTTTAACGCTCGACCTAAAGGATGACCCTGCTTTAATTGCTGAATATGAAAGGCATCATGAAGCGGTGTGGCCCGGGATCAGGAAAAGCATTCTGAATGCGGGAATTACAGCTATGGAGATCTACCGCTTTGATAACCGACTGTTTATGATCATGGAAACCGACAATAGTTTCAGCTTTGATCGTAAAGGCAAAATGGATGCAGGCAACGCAGAAGTGCAGGAGTGGGAAACCCTGATGTGGAATTACCAGCAGCCGTTAAAAAATGCGCTGAAAGGAGAAAAATGGGTATTGATGAAACAAATTTTTTCATTGTAGAGAAAACATCAAGACCCAGGAAAATATAGATAAACTTTTTCAGTATTTCAGGGAGATGAATCTTACAGACACGGGAGGTTTGGGATTGAAAGATTGTCTGTTGCTGAGAACGATTTAGAAATTTAATAGAGCCATTAACCTAATAAATAGATCTATCATGCTAAAAAAACTACAACTCGCGCTGTTGCTGATTATCCTTAGCCAGGCAACTTTTGCGCAAAAACAGATCGGAAACGAAACGGATGCACAAAAACAAAAACGGATGGAATGGTGGGCCGACAGCCGTTTTGGGATGTTTATCCACTGGGGACTGTATAGTGGTGCTGCCCGTCACGAGTGGGTGAAACATAACGAGAAGATTGACAATGCCGGCTATCAAAAGTATTTTGACCAGTTTAACCCCGACCTGTTTGAGCCAAAAAAATGGGCGCATGCCGCCAAAGCAGCCGGGATGAAATACGCGGTGCTTACCACCAAACATCATGAAGGGTTTTGCCTGTTCGACTCTAAATATACCGATTACAAAGCACCAAATACGGGTGCCAAACGCGACCTGGTGCGTGAATATGTGAATGCTTACCGCGCCGAGGGACTAAAGGTGGGTTTCTACTACTCGCTGCTAGACTGGCACCACCCCGATTATACTATTGACGACATCCATCCACAGTCGCCAAAAGATAAAAGCGATGCTAGCTATGCTGCACTGAATAAGGGCCGCGATATGGCTAAATACAGGCAATATATGCGCAACCAGATCACCGAGCTTTTAACCAATTACGGTAAGATTGATATTTTATGGCTGGATTTTTCCTTCCCGCAGAAAAACGGGCATGGTAAAGGAAAAGACGACTGGGGATCGGTTGAATTGCTGAAACTGATCCGTAAACTGCAGCCGGGGATTATTGTTGACAACCGGCTTAACCTGGAAGAATATAAGGACGGAGCAGATTTTGAAACCCCCGAACAAGTGAGCACCGCCGAACTGGCTAAATACCGCGGTAAAACCTGGGAAACTTGCCAAACGTTCTCCGGTTCATGGGGTTACTATCGCGATGAAAATACATGGAAAACCCATCGCCAGCTGCTGGATCTGCTGATTACTTCGGTAAGTAACGGCGGCAACCTGATCTTGAATGTTGGGCCAACCGCCCGGGGCGAGTTTGACTACCGCGCCACCCGCGCGCTTGATAGCCTTGCCTCCTGGATGCATGCCAACAGCAAAGCAATTTACAATTGCACCTTCGCACCTGACTCCTACAAAATTCCCGAAAATGATAAACTGACCTACAACGCAAAAACCAAACGGCTATATGTACATTTGTATGATTACCCCGCAGGTGGTACTATAACTTTATCGGGCTACGCCGGTAAAATAAAGTATGCGGCTTTTTTAAATGATGCTTCGGAGTTATTATACAAACCATCGGCAACAAACCCGGATGACCTTGTGTTAACACTGCCGGCTAAAAAGCCTGATTTTGAGATTCCGGTAGTGGAACTTACCCTGCAATAATTGAAACAGATAATGTCAACACAAAAATATAGTTACATCCGCATCCACCCGAAAGATAATGTTTTGGTGGCTTTGCAAAACCTGGCCCAGGGCACGGAAATTAATTTTGAAGGGCAAACCTTTAAGCTTACCCAAAATGTTGATGCCAAACATAAATTTAGTATCAGTGCGCTGAACCCCGGAGATGAAATTTTTATGTATGGTGTATTGGTAGGTAAGGCAACCGTAGCCATTCCGCAGGGCGGCCCCATCAGCACACAGACGGTCCACCATGCTTCCGGCGAATTTCACCTGGGTAAACGCAAGCTGGACTGGCACCGGCCGGATACCGGCAAATATGCCAACAAAACATTTATGGGCTACCATCGCGCCGATGGTTCAGTAGGCACCGGCAATTACTGGCTGGTTATACCGATGGTTTTTTGCGAGAACCGTAACATTGATGTGTTGAAAGAGGCATTGGTAGATAAGCTGGGCTATAAAAAGGCTAAAAGTTATGAGGGTGATGTTGACCAGCTGATGAGTCTTTACCAGGCGGGAAAATCTGTTGAAGAGATCTTAAATGCGGATATCCGGGACACCGCTGATAAAGCCAAATCGAACCGTTTCTTTAAAAATATTGACGGCATAAAATTTCTTACCCACGATATGGGCTGCGGCTGCAATCGCAGCGATGCACAAACGCTTTGCGGTTTGATAGCTGGTTATGTTACCCATCCTAACGTAGCGGGCGCTACCATATTGAGCCTGGGCTGCCAGAATGCGCAGGTAAGCATTTTGGAACAGGAAATAAAAGTACGCGATGCTAATTTCAGCAAGCCACTGGTGATACTGGAGCAGCAAAAGGTAGGTACTGAAAGCGACCTGCTGAAACAGGCGCTTAAGCAAACCTTTGCCGGATTGATGCAGGCCAACCAAACGGAACGTACGCCTGCGCCCTTGTCTAAATTGTGCATCGGGCTGGAGTGCGGCGGCTCGGATGGATTTTCCGGGATCTCGGCAAACCCGGCTTTGGGTTATGTGAGCGATCTGCTGGTGAGTATGGGCGGATCCGTTATTTTATCAGAGTTCCCGGAGCTTTGCGGGGTGGAGCAGGAACTGAGCGACCGGTGCGTGGACGAAGATAAAGCCAACTATTTTATGCAGTTGATGACCACCTACAATAAACGCGCTGAGGCGGATGGGTCGGGATTTTATGCTAACCCATCGCCCGGTAATATCCGGGACGGGTTAATTACGGATGCAATAAAATCAGCCGGTGCAGCCAAAAAAGGTGGCACATCGCCGGTTACCGATGTGCTGGATTACCCTGCAAAAGTATCAAAGCCCGGTCTGAATTTATTATGTACGCCCGGCAGCGATGTGGAAAGTACCACTGCCGAAGTAGCAGCGGGGGCCACTATTGTGCTGTTTACCACAGGCCTGGGAACGCCCACCGGTAACCCTGTTACGCCGGTTATTAAACTGTCAACAAATACTGTACTTGCATCTAAAATGCCGGATATCATCGACATTAATTGCGGAACAATAATAGAAGGGGAGGAAACTATTCAACAGGCGGGCGAGCGGATCCTGGACTACGTAATTAAAGTAGCAAGCGGCGAGGCAGAACCGGCATCGGTCAGATTGGGCCAGGATGACTGGATCCCATGGAAGCGGGGGATTTCGTTGTAATAACCTTTGTTATTCTGAACGCAGGGAAAGATCTTCTACATACCTCAGTCAAGCAGGACTAATATCGGGGAGATTTATCGTTTGAATAGGATTTTTTGCTTCCGCTTACAATGAGAAAAAACAATTAAAACATGTTTAAACTAACCAACAAACAAGTAGTAATAACCGGTGGCGGCAGCGGAATAGGTAAGGCAATGTCCATACTGTTTGCTAAGCAGGGCGCTACCGTTCACATTATTGAGTTGAACGAAGCAGCAGCAAATGATACCGTTGCTGAAATTAAAACCGGTGGCGGAAATGCCGAAGTGCATAAATGCGATGTGAGTAGCCAGCAGCAGGTGGTAGCTGTTTTTAATTCGATAGGTAAAATTGATATTCTTATAAATAACGCCGGAATTGCCCATATTGGCAGGGCTGATAATACCAGCGAGGCGGATTTTGACAGAATCTATAATGTAAATGTTAAAGGGGTGTACAATTGTCTTTTTGCAGCCTTACCCATAATGAAGGCCCATAATGGCGGAGTAATATTAAACACTGCCTCGGTTGCGGCGCACGTGGGCATTACCGACAGGTTTGCCTACTCCACCAGCAAAGGCGCTATCCACGCCATGACGTTATCGGTAGCGCGGGATTATATGGCCGATAATATCCGCTGTAACAGTATTTCGCCGGCAAGGGTACATACGCCCTTTGTAGATGGCTTTATAGCCAAAAATTATGCCGGTAAGGAAGCGGAGATGTTCGAAAAGCTTTCCAAATCGCAACCGATCGGCCGGATGGGCCAGCCGGCAGAGATTGCTGCCCTTGCGCTATACCTGTGTTCGGACGAGGCTGGATTTATAACCGGCACCGATTACCCTATTGACGGCGGGTTTATTACCCTCAATAATTGAGTTTGAATAACCACGGGGCAACCAATTTATACTACTAACTACCAACTAAAAATACTATGAAGCTGATAAGATTTGGTGAAGCCGGGAAAGAAAAGACCGGCGTGATCATTAACGATAAAAAATACGATACCTCTGCCTTTGGTGAGGACTATGGCGAGGCGTTTTTTGAAAACGATGGCTTAACCCGGTTAAGCTATTTCCTGGAAGATAGCCTGCTTCCCGAAATTACCGGAGAGGTGCGCCTCGGCAGCCCGCTGGGCAGGCCATCTAAAATTGTTTGCATAGGGTTAAACTATATCGACCATGCCAAAGAAACCAACGCAACGCCGCCAACCGAGCCGGTTATATTTATGAAATCGACCACTGCCATTACTGGTCCGTTTGATCCTATCATCATTCCGAAAAATTCTGTTAAAACCGATTGGGAAGTTGAGCTTGCAGTAGTGATAGGTAAAAAAGCAAGCTACGTGAGCGAAGCGGATGCGATGGATTATGTAGCGGGCTATGTGCTGCACAATGATGTGTCTGAACGCGAGTTCCAGATAGAACGGGGCGGCACATGGGATAAAGGTAAAGGTTGCGATACTTTCGCTCCAATCGGCCCGTTTTTTGCCACCAAAGACGAAATTGCCGATCCGCATAACCTGCGCCTGTGGCTAAAAGTTAATGGTAAAACAATGCAGGATGGCAATACCTCAAATTTTATATTTAACATACAGCAGGTAGTATCCTATACCAGCCAGTTTATGACCCTGCTGCCAGGCGATATTATTTCTACAGGTACGCCTGCCGGTGTAGGGCTGGGCATGACCCCCCCCGTTTATCTTAAACCAGGCGACGTAATTGAATTAGGAATTGACGGATTAGGCGAGGCCAGGCAGGTGCTGGTTGATTATAAACAATAGCCCTTAAATAACACGCTTGAAAGCAGCAATATATTTTTCAATGTATTGCTGTTTTGTTTTTGATTTATACTGCATTATAAACCGGGGATGCTCCAGGGCAACGATGTTTTTAAAAAAGCCATGTTCATCATTTAACCTGCGCAAAAATGTCTCGTTTTTGCCTGTGCCGAAGCAAAAGCAGGTATCGGTATTATTACCGAGATCTATTTGTTTTCTGATATTTTCGACAATGAAATCATAAACGGCATTGGTAAGCTCTTTACTGTCGTAGTAGTTGTAGTTAACTTCCTTTCCGGTTTTAGTGGTTGCCGTAAATCCCAGCGGACAAACGGAATTTATATAAATGTGATTGTAAAACGCTTCAAGCCCGCCAAAAGCCTCAATTACTTCGTAAACAAATACTGAAGAGGGTTCATGCGTCTCCTTGCCTTCGTAATTGATCCCGCATACTGCTTTTAACCGTTTTGAATCGGTAAAGGGGATGCCGGTAACGCCACCGCCAAACCTGCCCGGGTTAATGCCCAATATCATGTGCCGCTGGTTACCGTCGTTGTAATATTTGGTATAAAATTGCTCCATTAAGCTATTGGCCTGCGGGTTTTCCTTAAACGGGTTCATGATATTGACGCCGTGCGGCAGGGTTCCTTTAAATTCCAGATGCTTATTGTATTGGATTACTTTTTCAGCGAAGGTCATAATGGAGTTCGAAATTTATTCGATAAAATTAACCCCATAAATCCGTTTATTACCCTGTTTTACGCAAAAAAAAACAAATAAAAAAAGCCCCGGCAAAACTTGCCGGGGCGCTAAAAATATCAAATTGATCTTATTGCTGTATTGCTTTTCCGTCGAAAGTCGCTGATTTCAAAATCTTTTCGGCAACCGCAACAGCTGCTGGCGATAGCGGTGCATAGTTCAGATCGTTGCACAACTTCTGTCCTTCATGGGTGTTCCACCAAAGTAGTTTTATCACTTTTTCTGCACGGTCTTTAGTGCGGCCACTATAGTTTTGTTCTTTGTAGATCATTGCCCATGTAAAACCGCTAATCGGGTAACCGTCTTTAGCATCGGTATTACTTAATGAAACTTTTGCATCAGCAGGGATTGCTATATTACCTGCCGCGCTTGTTGAGGCAACAGTTGGGGTAATGTAGTTTCCGCTTTTGTTTTTCAGATCGGCAAAGGTCATTTTGTTTTGAATAGCGTAAGCAAGTTCAATGTAACCAATGGCACCAGGAGTTTGTTTAATTAAGCCTGCAACACCTTCATTACCCTTGCCACCCAAACCAACAGGCCAGTTAATTGCCGAGCCTTTACCGGGCTTGGTATTCCAGTCGGCGCTAACTTTTGAAAGGTAGGTGGTAAAAATATTAGTTGTTCCGCTGCCATCGCTTCTGTGGGCAATGAAGATGCCGGTTGAAGGTAACTTAACACCCGGATTTATTTTTGCAATTGCTGCATCATCCCATTTAGTTATTTTGCCTAAAAATATATTGGCTAAAACTTCAGGGTCTAGTTTTAACGTGCTTTTTAAGTCGGGCAGGTTATAGCTGATCACTACCGCGCCTGCGCACATAGGGATGTGCAGCACTTCTGCACCAATTTTTTTGGTTTGATCGTCATTTAAAGGAGCGTCTGAATCGCCAAAGTCAATTGTTTTATTGGTAAGTTGTAAGATACCGCCGCCTGATCCGATAGACTGATAATTTACTTTTATGCCGGTTTCCTTGTTGTATTCAGCAAACATCTTTGAAAAAAGCGGATAAACAAAGGTGCTGCCTGCGCCAAGCAGGGTGTTAGCATCTGTTGTTGAAGCAGCGGCCTCAGCAGGTTTTGAAGAGCTGTCGCTACCTGATTTTGTGTTGTTTCCGCCGCAGCTTATCAAAGCTGTTTCAGCCAGCAGCATTGCTGCAAAGGCGAACTGACTTATTTTGAAAATTTTCATCGTAATGTTTTTATTTATTCAACAACAAAGAGACGACTTAGTGTTGTCTCCTGAGTTATCTTATTGTTAACAAATTGTAAAGTGCCTGTATGAATAATTAACAC
Source organism: Mucilaginibacter xinganensis (assembly GCF_002257585.1). Lineage (NCBI taxonomy): Bacteria > Pseudomonadati > Bacteroidota > Sphingobacteriia > Sphingobacteriales > Sphingobacteriaceae > Mucilaginibacter > Mucilaginibacter xinganensis. The sequence goes on from NZ_CP022743.1 coordinate 1,242,851, forward strand.
AGCTTTAGTTTTGTTTGGCAAATAGCTCCATAAATGTATGATATAGGGCAGAAAAATATACACATCGAAAAAAAACTGCTAAAAAAACACCTGGATTAAATAATGAAAAATTCTATCAAACTGATAAATTGTTATCAATCTGATAGAGACGGGTGCCTAAAGAAATAAATAATATGATCAAAATTATGCTTTTTTGATAATTTGAAAGTAATTATAAACCACTATGAAAATATTTGGCATTGATTTAGCTTTGTCAAAGCAATAAGCACTGGGCCTAAAATTTAGCCTGGGATAAATTCCTGAGCATAAATCAATTGTAGGTGTTTTTGCTATTTGTTTACTTTAGTAATAAAATATATGTTTATTGAGTTATTCGAGATCGGCGCTTTACTTGCCGTACTTATCCTCCCTTTTTTCTTTCCATATAAAAAGAAAACCGGGGCCGTTAAAATTCCTGCAGATTACAACGATACTTCTGAAGCTAACTACGCCATTAATGAGCATGGTTTTTTAGAAAAGATCCAGCATGATAAAGTGAAAAGTCATGCAAACTAACCTGTTTTAGTAAAGCCTCTGCCGCTAAGGTCAGGGGCTTTTTACTTTAATATACTATACGAATTACATGGGATATATGGTTTCCATTGGATTGCATGCCTTATTATGATGAAAGCTCTCCTCCAACCGGAAATTGCCGTTTTTAATTATATTTCATCTTTAAAATTTATTTGACTATTCTTGATTTTATTTACCCGGGTAATTCCTTTACCAAAATGAACCGCATAAAATCAATCATCATCACCTTCGTATTGTTTTTTACTGCATTTGGTTTTGCGTTTGCGCAACCCGGCAGCATTCCGCAGAAAGTTGAAGCATTAGTAAGGAAAATGACTTTGGCCGAGAAAATTGGCCAGTTAAACCAATATAATGGCGACTGGGCGGCAACCGGCCCTGTAACTACCGATGTAGGCAATAAGCTGGACGCAATAAAACGCGGCGAGGTTGGTTCCATACTTAATATTGTAGGCGTACAGCATACGCGGGTTTTCCAGGAGGCCGCGATGCAATCGCGGTTAAAAATACCATTGTTGTTTGGGCAGGACGTGATCCACGGATACAGTGTTACGTTCCCAATTCCGCTTGCTGAAGCTGCAAGCTGGGATCTGGCTGTTATAGAACGGTCGGCACGGATTGCCGGAACCGAAGCTGCTGCGGGCGGAGTACACTGGACGTTTGCCCCCATGGTTGACATTGCCCGCGACCCGCGCTGGGGCCGCGTGATGGAAGGCGCCGGAGAAGATCCATATTTAGGTTCATTAATAGCAACCGCGCGTGTTAAGGGTTTCCAGGGTAAAGGGCTTGGAAACCTGGATGCAGTTATGGCCTGCGCCAAACATTTTACAGCTTACGGCGCTGCCATTGGCGGCCGCGACTATAACAGCGTTGACATGAGTTTACGTACGCTTTGGGAAGTGTACCTTCCGCCTTTTAAAGCGGCGGTTGACGCCGGTGTGGGTACATTTATGAATTCATTCAACGATTTGAATGGCACCCCGGCATCTGCCAGCCACTATTTACAGCGTGATATTTTAAAAGACAAATGGGGCTTTAAAGGTTTTGTGGTAAGCGACTGGGGATCAATAGGCGAAATGATCAATCATGGGTACGTGAAAGATAATTACGACGCTGCAGAAGCCGCCATAAACGCAGGGAATGATATGGATATGGAAAGCCGCAGCTATATTAATAACCTGGCAAAACTGGTGGCTGCAAAAAAGGTATCTGTAAAAACAATTGACGAAGCGGTGAGCCGCATCCTGACCAAAAAGTATGAACTGGGGTTATTTGATGATCCCTACAGGTTTAGCAATGCCGAACGAGAAAAGAGCATGTTAAATACAGGCGAGCATATAGCTGCTGCAAGGGATGCCGCCCGTAAAAGCATCGTGCTGATGAAAAACGACAATCAGTTGCTGCCCTTATCAAAAAATACAGGCTCAATAGCATTGATAGGGCCGATGGTAAAGCTAAAAAAAGAGAACAAAGGATTTTGGTCGCTGGACGTTGGGGACGAAAGCCAGGTGGTATCATTGTACGAAGGCATGCAGCAACAGGCCAGCAAAACTAAATTGCTGTATGCAAAAGGCTGTGATGTGACGGATACCAGCCGCGCCGCATTTAAGGAGGCCTATTTAACAGCCATGCAGGCCGACGTGGTGGTAATGGCTATGGGCGAAAGGTTTGACATGACCGGCGAGGCTAAAAGCCGCGCTAACATTCATTTACCAGGTGTGCAGGAAGAGTTGATCAAAGCAATTGTGGCAACCGGCAAGCCAGTAGTTGTGCTGCTTTATGCAGGAAGGCCTATGGTTTTTGACTGGACAGCCGACCATGCCCCGGCAATTTTATATACCTGGTGGCTGGGGAACCAGGCAGGCAACGCCATTGCCGATGTGCTTTACGGCAATTATAATCCATCGGCTAAGCTGCCTATTACTTTTCCGCGTACCGAGGGCCAGATTCCAATATATTATAACCATTACAACACGGGTCGCCCTGCTAAAACAGATAGCGATGTGAACTATACTTCGGCTTATATAGATCTGCTGAACAGTCCCAAATTTGCGTTTGGGCACGGCTTAAGTTATACCACTTTTAAGTACGATAACCTTAAACTGAGCAAAAAGAATATGCTAAAGGATGGAGCCATAACCGTTTCGTTCGACCTGCAAAATACCGGGAAATACCCCGGTGAGGAAGTGGTTCAGCTTTACCTGCGCGATATAGTTTCACAACCGTTGCGCCCTGTGAAAGAATTAAAGGATTTCAAGAAACTACTGCTGCAACCAGGCGGGAAAAAGACTATTACATTTACTATAAATAAAGATAAACTTGCTTTTTATAACGATCAATTGCAGTGGATAACGCAGCCTGGCGAATTCAGGGTAATGATAGGCAGCGCATCTGACGATATAAGACTGCAGGATAGCTTTATACTTGCCAACTAAAATTTTTACACCTCCAATATGAAATTACGTACTTATGCCGGTTATAATGAAATGTGCCGCGCCACCGCAGAGATCATTTTAAACCAGGTAAAACTGAAACCCGATTCATTGATCTGCCTTACCTCGGGCGATACGCCTGCCGGTATTTATAAACTCTTGGTGCAATATCAAAAGGAAAAAAAGGTTGATTTTAGCCAGTGTTATTTTGTCGGGCTTGATGAGTGGGTAGGGATGGATAAAAATGATGCGGGCAGCTGCACCAACTTTTTGTACGAAAGTTTTTTCACCCCTGCAAAAATAGCATCGTCACGAATGATGGTATTTGACGCCAAAGCAGCAGACCTGGATGCTTCATGCCGGACCATGGATGCTTTTATAAATGAAAAGGGTCCGCTGGCTATAATGCTGGTGGGGATTGGCATGAACGGCCATTTGGGCCTCAACGAACCGGGAGCCGATTTTAACTCATACGCGCACCACTCGCCGCTGGCACCAATCACAATAGAAGTAGGACAAAAATATTTTCAGCAGGAAACCAAGCTTACTGAAGGCATAACCCTTGGACTGAAACACCTGCAGGAAGCGCAAATTCCGATGCTGCTGGCTTCGGGTAAAAAAAAGGCAACTATAGTTGCAAAAGCGTTGCAGGGCGAAGTAACCAATAAAGTGCCAGCCTCAATTTTTCAAACGCTTGGCAATGGCTATGCGATGATGGATGAAGACGCAGCATCGGGGCTGGTGGATTAGTTTACTGGTGCATTTAAAATGACGAGTGCGGTAGCTGTATAAGCGGGGCTTTTGTGCGAAAAATTCCATTTAAATGTAACAATCTGTTTTCGGTCTAACAAATACGCTTTAAAGGTGTTTAAATTGCAGGATAGCCGAAGCATTAAACATCACACAAAATGAAAACAGATGAATTGATCAATACAGCAACCGCCCTGATGGCCGGTGACAAAGGTTTGCTGGCCATGGACGAAAGCACGGGCACTTGCAACAAACGTTTTGAAGAAGCGGGAATTCCAACAACAATTGAATACCGGCGCGCTTATCGTGAACTTATTGTTACTACCCCCAATTTTGGCGATTGTATTAGCGGAGCTATTCTTTACGACGAAACAATTTACCAATCAACCAAAAAGGGCGTGCTGTTTATTGACGCCTTAAAAAAAGCGGGTATCATACCCGGCATTAAGGTTGACGAGGGTACCGTAAATATGGCCAACTTCCCCGGCGAAAAGATAACCGAAGGGCTGGATGGCCTGCGGCAGCGCCTTGAAAAATATTATGATCTTGGCGCGCGCTTTGCCAAATGGCGCGCTGTAATTACCATTGGTGAAGATACACCCACAAAAGCAAATATCGAAGCCAATATGCATTTGCTCGCCCGCTATGCCGCTCTTTGCCAGGAAAATGGCATTGTGCCTATTGTTGAGCCCGAAGTATTGATGGATGGCGATCATAACCTTAAAAAATGTCAGAAGGTTACCGAAAAGGCATTAAAGATGCTTTTCAAACAGCTGGAAAAGCAACGCGTTGATCTGCGCGGACTAATTCTTAAGCCCAATATGATATTGCCGGGCACAAAAAGCGAAAAGCAGGCAAGTGTCGATAAGGTAGCAAAAGCCACAGTGGGTACATTGTTAAAATGCGTGCCGCCGTCCGTACCCGGCATCGCTTTTTTATCAGGTGGACAGTCACCTGAGCTGGCCAGTGCCCACTTAAATGCTATGCACGTAAAATATAAAGGTAAATTGCCATGGGCGTTAACTTTCTCGTTTGCCAGGGCCATACAGGAACCTGCTATGAATGCCTGGAAAGGGTTGGATAAAAATGTAAAAGTGGCGCAAAAACTACTTTATAAAAGGGCCAGCCTTGATAATGCGGCACGCAGGGGCGAATACACGCCTGATATGGAACTGGTTGATAAGCCTTTGATCCTGACTGTAAAATAAGCATTGCCAGATATGGAGCAGGAACAACTTTATCCGCTGAAATTTGAACCCATTTACCAATACCGCGTTTGGGGAGGCAGACGGCTCAATAGTTTACTGGAAAAACCTTTACCAAAAAATGAACCGGTAGGCGAGGCCTGGATATTAAGTGACCGCGCTGATCATTCCAGCAAAATAACCAACGGCAAGTTAAAAGGAAAATCTATCAACTGGCTTTTTGAACATACACCCAAACAGTTGCTGGGAAAACTACAGGGCGGCTTCAACCGGTTCCCGCTGCTGCTGAAGTTTTTAGATTGCCAGGATGTGCTGTCGGTACAGGTGCATCCTTCGGACGCGCTGAAAGACTATATTCCAGAAGGGGAAAGCGGCAAAACGGAAGCCTGGGTAGTGTTGGAAACAGGAAAAGGCGCAAGCATTTATGCCGGCTTAAAAAGCGGCACAACTAACACCAAAATTAAGGCCGACCTGGAGAAACACCAGGTTGCTGATGACCTGGCCAGCTTTAAGCCCAAAGTTGGCGACAGTATATTGATTGAGGCTGGCACGGTACATACGCTTGGTGATGTGGTGGTTTTTGAAGTGCAGCAAAACAGCGATGTAACCTATCGCCTTTATGATTGGGACCGCGTTGACGCAAAAACCGGAAAACTACGTGAGCTACAGGTGCAACAAGCGCTGGCCTGTATTGACTTTAGTAAGGTGGAATTAAAGCCGGTTATTACCACCGTGAAAGCCAATGAACCTGTATTGCGCGAATTGGTTATTGATAACAAACATTTTAGCATGAGCCGGATTACCGGAGAATATCCTTTTATGGTGGGAAACGAAGCCGCGCCGCGCGTACTGGTATGTTTGGAGGGTGGCGGCGAAGTAGAAAGCGGTAATGAATTTTACCACCTTGCCAAAGGCGAGGTAATGCTGCTGCCCGCTATAAGTGGTGCCTGTCCCTTTGTGCCGGACGGCAACGTGACACTACTGGAGCTATGTTTGCCGGAAGTGTGAAGATTGACCGTGACCTGTAGACCATGGTTAGAAAAACTCTACTGATATTTATGAAGAAATTGATTGTTTTTGACCTGGACGGCACACTTGCTGAAAGCAAGGCCGCTATTGATAATGAAATGGCCGGGCGGCTTGCAGCCCTGTTGACGGTGGCGAAGGTTGCCATTATATCGGGTGGTGACTGGCCTCAGTTTGAGAAACAGGTGCTTGCACATCTGCCTAAAGGTAAGAAATTGCAAAACCTTTATATTTTGCCAACCTGCGGAACCAAGTTTTATCAATACAAAACCAGTTGGAAGCAGTTGTATGCCGAAAACTTTACCGATGCGCAGAAAAAGAAGATCATTACTTCGCTGAATGAAGCGGTGGATGCCTCGGGCTATAAAGCCGCCAAAACCTGGGGTGAAACTATTGAGGATCGCGGGAGCCAGGTAACTTATTCGGCATTGGGGCAGGCTGCTCCATTAGATGAAAAGAAAAAATACGATCCCGATTTTAAGAAACGCGATAAAATAAAAAAACAGCTGGATAAACTGATCCCGGGGTTTGCCGTGAATTTGGGCGGCGCTACTTCCATTGACGTCACCAAAAAGGGGATAGACAAAAAATATGGGATGCATAAGCTGCGGGATGTACTGGATATTAAGATCAGCGAAATGATATTTATTGGGGATGCTATTTTCCCGGGTGGCAATGATTACCCTGCCAGGCAATCGGGTGCATTTTCTATTTGTGTGAAAGATCCTGACGAAACAAAGCGTGTTGTCGAAGGTATTATAGGCAGTCTGGATAATGGGCATTTTAAAAAAGGGTTTTAAGAACCTGCGAAGTTTATGGCAGAAGTTAAAAAAGAAGGTGTAATACTCAGGCAAACGGATCTGGATTTTGAAAATGACGGCGTACTTAACCCGGCGGTATGGCAGGAAGGGAATACAGTGCATCTTTTTTACCGGGCCGTACGCAAGGGTAATTATTCAAGTATAGGTTATTGCAAGCTCAATGGCCCTCTGAAAATCGCGGAGCGGATGAATACGCCGTTTTTATCGCCGCAGTTTGATTATGAAAAACACGGGATGGAAGACCCGCGGATTGTAAAGATCGATGATCTATACTATCTCTCATACGTAGCTTTTGATGATGAGAATGCACTGGGTGCGCTGGCTACTTCAACAAACCTACAGCATTTTGACAGGAAGGGAATAATTGTGCCTCAAATTAGCTATGATGATTTTGACCTTCTTACAAAAAATAATACCACATTAAATGAAAAATACCTGCGCTATAACCGCGGGGCAAAGATCCTGGCTGATAAGGATTTTGTTTTCTTTCCACGAAGGATTAACGGGAAATTGACCTTTTTGCACCGGATTAAACCCGATATTCAAATTGTTTCGGTTAGTAGTTTAAATGAATTGACGGACGAGTTCTGGAAAGATTATTTTAGCCATTTTGAAGAGCATATTTTTCTCAGCCCCAAATTTGCGCACGAGGTTAGCTATGTAGGGGCCGGTTGCCCCCCTGTTGAAACGCCAAACGGCTGGCTTGTACTTTACCATGGTGTAAAAGACACGGTGAAGGGATATCAATACTCCTGCTGCGCCGCACTTTTTGATTTGAATGCCCCCCAAAAGGAAATTGCCCGGCTTTCATACCCCTTATTTAAGCCCGAGCTGGAATACGAGTTAATGGGCGATGTGGACGATGTATGCTTCCCTACAGGAACAGCTTTATTTGGCGATGTGCTGTATATTTATTACGGCGCAGCAGATGAGCTGATAGCCTGCGCCTGTGTACAATTATCCGCATTACTCGAAGAGCTTACCTCACTTTCAAAATGTAAGCTTTAAAGGATTTTTACATGTATGCATACAAGCCCATAAACTGACATTAACTTAGCCGATAATTTGAGCAGCCTTTGGCGCCCTGGTTATTTTACCAGCAACTTCAGCACCTCATCCCAATTGTTTGCCCTTTGGTGATGGTTGTGGTTAACATTATGAAAGGCGTGGAACATAATGGTGGTTCCTTTAAAAAAGTCGAGGTTTTTGATGTGGTCATCAATCATATAATCGGTGCCGATGATGCTTTTATCGCCACAAAAAATGATATTGCGCCAGCTGATAAAAGGGAAATGTTCTTTCAGCCATTCCAGCTTTTCAGGCAGCGACTGCGGGAATTCCATAGCAGCCGAAACGATATAAACATCGTAGCTTTTCATTAGGGTCTTCAGTGCTTCAACAGCACCGGTCATTACCGGTAAAGAGCGGAAAAAGCCGGGAGTAAATGCAAACTTGCGGGCGACTGTTTTGTCAGGAAACATTTCGTTTTCTTCACGGCCCTGTATTTCATGTACACCTATCCTTACGCCGTATTCCCTTTCGTACCAGTTTAAAAAATGGGTTTCGGTGTCGGCAATAACGCCATCCATATCAACAGCTATAGACTTTTTCATGGTTTAAAGGTAAAAAACATTTTAAAACCCGCTATCCATCAGTGTTAAAACTTCATCCCAATTATTTACCCTTGTGTGATGGTTATGGTTCACGTTATGAAACGCATGGAACATAATAGTTTTGCCTTTAAAATAATCAAGGTTTTTGATATGGTCATCAATCATATAATCCGTGCCGATAATACTTTTATCCCCGCAGAAAATAATGTTCCGCCAGCTTATAAAAGGAAAATTTGCCCCCAACCATTCCCGTTTTTCGGAAAGGGAGTGCGGGTATTGCATAGCTGCAGAAACGATATAGATGTCGTACTGCGCTGACAGTTTTTTTACGGATTCAACAGCACCCGGCATAAGCGGCATGGTACGAAAGAAGCCGGCCATTTTTGTAAATTTGGTGTAAGCATCTTTTTCAGGCACCACCTCATCCTCGCTGCGGCCGCTAAGTTCATTGGGATGGATCTTTAATCCGTAATGTCTTTCATACCAGGTTAACAACTGTACTACCTCATCGGCAATCACACCATCCATGTCAATAGCTATCGACTTTCTCATAGTTTTATTTTCTCAGCGCTTTTATTACTGCAATAATATCTTCATCACCTAAAGCTGGCTCTGCCTGTTGGAAAGTTTCGTAAGCGGCTTCGCCAAGTGGGGTTGAAAGTCCCAGGTCTTTTGCTAGGCGAAGGTCCTTTGCAATGTGTTTAAGGGCAAACGCTGCGCTGTAACTGTCGTTAACAATAGCATCACCTTTAATTTTCAGGAATGGGCTGCTGAGTGCCCCGTTGTTTAAGAGGGTTAATAAAGGGAGCGCTTCAATACCGTTTTGCTGTGCGAATAATACCGCCTCAGCAAGACCCTGTGCGTGGATGCCAAGTAGGGTGTTAATTACCAGTTTGGCGGTATTGCCTGCGCCGGTATCGCCAACCCTCATGACCAGCTTGCCAATTTTTTCTAATACAGGTTTGGCCTTTTCAAAAATAGCTTCTTCGCCGCCAACCATTATTACCAATGTGCCGTCTTCTGCCTGTTTTACGCTGCCGGATACCGGTGCATCAAGGTAATGATTACCCTGTTGGTTACAAAGCTGCGCCATTTGCCTGCTAATTGCAGGTGAAACGGTGCTCATATTGATAATTATCTTATCGGTTGTATTGACGCCAAGCAAACCATCCCGGCCGTTAAAAATATCTTGAATGGCGTTGTCATCAGATACCATGATGATTACTATATCCACCTGTTGCAAAAGCAGGGCGGGTGTGGCCGCCGTGGTTGCGCCGGCCGTTAATAAAGTAGCCTCTTTAACCTTGCTGCGGTTATAAGCGGTAAGCGAATAGCCTGCCTTTATCAACTGTTGTGACATTGGGATACCCATTTTACCAAGGCCTATCCAGCCAATTTTAGTTGTGCTCATTTGATTGCGGTTTGTTGATTCGAAATTAAATTAATATCCGGTACCTGGCTAAAACTCACCCCGGCTATGAGTAATGATTACGCAGGCCATGTTGTTTCTTTTGTTAACAAAGATGTGCATGAAATTGGTTCCCTTGGCTTACCAAAGGTAAAAATAAGGTTGCCATGACACACCCCGGTGTTACTGCAATTTTAATTAATTCAAAAATCTTTTTTGCAGGGCACTTATACGAAAAGCGCGACTACAAAAGAGTGTTTTCTCAGCTTGTTTTAAATTCTGTAAAGTAGTATTTTAACAAAAAATTTATTTTTCCTGACACAGATGCAGCCGGGCTTGCGTCTTTACATCATTCAATGTAAAAATATGAAGAAAATCTACCTTGTCTTTTTATCAGCAATGCTTTTCCAAAGCTTTTCCAAAGCGCAAACCAATGAAGCTTATTTTACGTCGAACCCTACACTTACACCCGATGGTAAGACGGTTATTTTTAGCTATGAGGGCGACCTGTGGAAAGCAGATCTGAACAACCCGGTAGCCAGCAGGATCACGGCTATGAGCGGGGAAGAAACCCGGCCGCATGTATCGCCCGACGGTAAATGGCTGGCATTTTCATCAAACCAGTTTGGCAATAACGATGTATATGTAATGCCGTTGTCGGGCGGTGAGATCAAACAACTTACCTTTCACAGCGCCAATGACCAGGTTGACTCATGGAGCTGGGACTCGAAGACCCTATACTTTACTTCAAACAGGTACAACGATATCAGCGATTACCGGATAGGCCTTAACGGAGGTACGCCAACCCGCGTTTTTGGGAATTTTTTTAACACCATACATGATGTGGTTGAACACCCGCAAACAGGCGAGCTATTTTTTAGCGATAGTTGGGAAAGTTATATTTTTCCACAGCGCAAGCATTATAAAGGGGCCTTTAATCCTGATATCCAATCGTACAACCCCAAAACAAAAGCCTATAAGCAATACACCAACTGGATCGGCAAAGACTTTTGGACAACCATAGATCAAAAGGGGAACGTTTATTTTGCATCAGACGAAGGAAATGGGGAATACAACCTGTACACCTTTATTGACGAAAAAAAAACGGCACTAACACAATTTAACTCATCAATTAAAAATCCATTTGTAAGCGCTAATGGCGAAAAGGTTGTTTTTGAAAAAGATTACCAGTTGTTTGTTTACGATGTGACATCAAAGCAGGCACAGAAACTGAACCTTACTATTTCCCGTAACGATGTGCTGACCAAAGAGCAGGAGTTTGATGTTAAGGGGAAAATTGAAGCCATGGATGTATCGGTTGATGGCAAGAAAATGGCGTTCGTATCGCGCGGCGAGGTGTTTGTGAGTGATGTTGAAGGCAAATTTGTTACAAAAGTTGAACGCGGGAATGCCGAACGCGTTACCGATGTGAAATGGTTGCCGGATAATAAATCGCTGCTGTTCAGCCAAACTTCAGGCGGATACAGTAATTGGTATACTGTCGCGGTTGACAAGCCATCGAAAGCGAAAGTAATTACAAGTGACAAGGCAAATAACAGGCAAATAACGGTAAATAAGGAACATACAAAAGGTGTTTATCTAAGCGGAAGGAACGAAGTGCGCCTGATAGACCTTAAAACGCTTGAAAGCAAACCGGTTGCCAACGATGAGATCTGGGGATTTGAAAATTCGCAGCCATTTATCTCGTCAAACGGCGAATACGTTGTTTACACTGCTTACCGCAATTTTGAGCAGGATATATTTATTTATGGTATCAAATCTGGAAAAACGGTTAATCTTACCAACAGCGGGGTTACAGAAACAGAACCCTTTTGGTCGCCCGATGGAAAGTACATTTATTTTTCATCTGTGCGCACCCAACCGCTCTATCCAACAGGTTCGGGTGATATGCATGTTTACCGCATGCCGCTTCAAAAATTTAATGAGGCGTTTCGTTTGGATAAGCTGAGGGAACTGTTTAAGGAAGATAAAAAGGACAGCACTGCCAATAAAAAGGATAAAGACAAAAAGGCGAGTACTAAAAAGAAGCCATTATCTGAACAGCCAATACCAAAACCGCCTGCCGATATCGTTATAGATACCGAAGATGTGATGAAGCGGCTGGAGCAGATCAGTCCTGATTTCGGGAACCAGCATGCCCCGTACGTAATTCAAAAAGGGGAGAAGACCCTGGTATATTTCGTATCTAATCATGCAGAAGGTAAATGGGCGCTTTACCGCACAACTATCCAGCCATTTGAAGAAAATAAAACGGAGAAAGTTGGGGATGATATCAGTGGGTACGACATAGCTATCGCAGGTGATAAGTTCTACGCCCTTGCCGGCGGTAATATTTATACACTTAATATTGACAATAATAAACTGGATAAAATAGACATAGGCTACAAGTTTGACCGCAACCTGGATGGCGAATTCAGGCAGATGTTTGACGAGGCTTGGGCCGGGCTGGAAGAGAACTATTATGACGGCGACTTCCATGGTACCGACTGGAAAAAAATGCATGACCGTTACAGCGTCTATCTGCCCTTTGTGAACAACAGGAACGATCTTCGGATTTTGCTGAACGATATGCTGGGCGAACTCAATTCATCGCACCAGGGGTTTTACTCTAATGGCAGCGAGGAGCGTAAAAACCTGAACTACGCCACAATGGAAACCGGGATAATATTTGATAACGACGATCCATATAAAGTAGTATCGGTGTTGAAAAACAGTAATGCTGACAAAGCGGGAATTGACGTGAAGGCGGGCGACCGCTTAAAGGCGGTAAATGGGCGAACAGTTGATGAAAAGCAGGACCGGAATATTTATTTCACAAAGCCATCAGAAGATAAGGAAATAGAGTTGACATTTTTGAGAGATGGTAAAGAAACCGTCGCCAAAATTCACCCGGAGGGACGACGCGCGCTGGTTGAAGACCTTTATGATACCTGGATTGATCAAAACAGGACGGCGGTAACTGATAAAAGTAAGGGCCGAATAGCTTACTCGTACATGAAAGATATGGGCGGATCGTCACTCGAGAAGTTTTTGGAGGATATGGTTGATGATGCTTACAAAAAAGATGCGTTGATACTTGACCTCCGTTATAACACGGGTGGCAACGTGCACGACGCCGTTTTAAGATTTTTATCGCAGCGGCCTTACCTGCAATGGCAATACCGCGGCGGAAAGAAAAGCCCGCAGCCCAATTTCGCACCTGCAGCAAAGCCGATAATCCTTTTGGTTAATGAGCAAACCCTGAGCGATGGTGAAATGACAGCACAGGGTTTTAAAGAACTGAAACTGGGTAAGATAATTGGGACGGAAACCTATCGCTGGATAATTTTTACCAGTGGTAAAGGCCTTGTTGACGGATCGTTTTACCGCATCCCGGCCTGGGGTTGCTTTACACTGGACGGGAAGGACATTGAAAAAAATGGTGTGAGCCCGGATATTTATGTAAAAAATGGCTTTACTGACAGGCTTGAAAATAAAGATCCGCAACTGGATCGCGCTATTGAGGAGATAATGAAAGAGTTGAAATAGGCGCACATTTTTTCCACCAGGTTTATTGCGTGGGAAGAAGCAACCGCATACTTTACAAGGCGAACGGAATGGCGTATAGTTTGTAAGGTAGGCGGTTGCCGCGATTGCTTGCAATGACAAGTTTTTTTTATTATAACATTCCAAAAATCCTTTAATTATAGTTCAAATTATCGTGACATCCCCTCAAATCCCCAAATCCCGGTTATATTTGCAGCATGGAACTTCACCTTTTTGACAAACAGGTTTACGCCGACCGCAGGCAGGTCTTAAAACAAAACATTGGTCATGACGGCATTATCCTGTTAATGGGTAACGAGGATAGCAGTATGAATTACAAGGACAATACCTACCTGTTCAGGCAGGATAGCAGCTTCCTTTATTACTTCGGCCTGGATACCCATGGGCTGGCCGCCATTATTGATACCGATACCGGCGAGGAAGTGATCTTTGGTAATGAATTGACTATTGATGATATTGTTTGGACAGGCACCCTGCCAACCATAAGTGAAATGGCCTCGATGGTTGGCGTTGGCGAAACGAAACCTTATGACCAGGTAATTCATTTTATCCATAAAGCAATAACATCGGGCAGGCCGGTACATATTTTGCCGCCTTATCGCCCCGAAAATAAAATAAAACTGGCAGCATGGTTAAACACCAGTCTGGCTGATCTGGCTAAATATGTTTCTGTAAAACTGATAAAAGCTGTTGTTGGGCAACGTGTTATAAAAACATCGCTTGAAGTTGCTGAACTGGAAAAGGCAGTGAACGTTAGCGTAGATATGGAACTGGCGGTTATTAAACATACCCGCGCAGGTATTAAGGAGTACGAGTTGGTTGCTAAGGCACACGAAGTGGCTATTGCCAATAATGCGCGTCTGGGCTACCCTGCTATTATCACCACTTACGGACAGACGCTCCATACCCATTATTACGGCAATACTTTACAGGAAGGCCGGATGGTTTTGAGTGATATAGGAGCTGAAAACGCCATGCATTACGGCGGCGACCTTACCCGTACTTTTCCTGTTGGCAAAAGCTTTACCAGCAGGCAAAAAGAGTTATACAATGTGGTGCTGGACTCCATGGATCATGCAATCAGTATGCTTAAGCCGGGGGTAAGGTATAAAGAGATTCACCTGGCCGCCTGTCAGAAACTGGTGGAAGGGTTAACCGATGCCGGTATTATGAAGGGCGATGCCGCCGACGCTGTTGAAGCGGGTGCGCATACTATGTTTTTTCAATGCGGACTGGGCCACATGCTGGGTATGGATACGCATGATATGGAAGACCTTGGTGAGCAATATGTTGGCTACACCGATGCCCTTAAAAAAGAAACTTCCATTTTCGGACTCAAATCGTTACGCCTGGGCCGTGAGCTGGAAGCTGGTTTTGTGCTTACCGTTGAGCCGGGTATCTACATCATCCCTGAGCTGATTGACCGCTGGCAGGCCGAAAACAAATACGCCGATTTTATTAATTACGATGTGCTGAACACCTACCGTGATTTTGGCGGGATAAGGATTGAGGATAATTTTTTAATAACGGATACCGGCAGTAAGCTGCTTGGTAAATATTTGCCAAAGACGTTGGAGGAGATAGAAGGATTGAAGGGGTAGAAACTCAAAAGTCACTTCGTTGCGGGATTGCTGCTTGCAGACAAGCTTGAAGCAATAACGAAGTTTAGAAGGTGTTTCTATTTTATTTCTTCACCAAATACTTTACCTGTAACTGCTTCACAAACCTTAATCCGCGTTTGATAAAGCTGCCTTTACGGTTTTTTAGGAAATGCCTTATTGCAGCATATGCTTGCAGGTCCTCCTTAATTTCGGTAGGGAACTGTTTGATGGCGGTTTTGGCTATCCGCACCTGGTACATATTTTCTTTATTTGAATGTACACCGCTGCCATCATTGCCTATGTTTTGGATCAGCGAGGTGGATGGATTGAGGGTTAAGCCTCCTTTTAAAAATATAGAAGCATACCAGCGGATGGCCCACGAATTGTTTTTGCCGGCTTTGAACCCTGTTAGCTGTTTCCAGAAGTTCATGGTGCCGTTAATGGAAAACTGGTCGGTTTTATGTTTGTCGAACTGGTTGAGCAGTATATCCACATCGTCTTCAAAATTTACCCACGCCCTTGCCCAGGTGGCCCAGCCCCAACTGGTAGCGGCGCGGAAAAAGAAGGTTTGCGGGAGGGTTTTATCCGCCAGTTCGTACATATATCCGCCAATATGCATCACTCCCTCTTCGGTTGCATACCGGGTTAGCGCTTCGTTAAAGTATTGCAGGGTATAAGGCGACGATAGCAGGTCATCCTCAAAAACAATGATCTTGCCGTACTCATTAACCAGTTGGGTAACCCCGCTTATAATGGAATTGGCCAGGCCGAGATTCTCTTTCCGGAGTACGATCTTAACCGACTTAAAGCCTGATACTTCTTTTATCAGCTGCCTCACCTGATCAACCTTAGCCTTATCATCAGCGGTTTTTGGCGCGTCAGAAAATATGAACAACCGCGATTCATCTGCCAGTAAATTTTTTTGTAAATAGCTAATGGTACGGCGCGTATGCTCGGGCCGGTTGTAAACAAAAAGGGCTATCGGGGCAAGGTTTTGCATTGTATATGGCAGATCAGAATATTTCGAGGTGTTGTTCGGCTTTGTTACATAGAACGGTATAAGCGCTGGCTAATTGTTCGTCCATTTTTTTACCGAAGATTTTTCCAAGGCTGTTTTTAACTGCATATTCGGCAGTGATCTTCAGATCGGTAAGGAGACTCTTTGATTTTTTTCGGTTGATATAGGTATTAAAGCGGGTAACCTCGGGCTCAATCATTGATGTAAGGTCATCCTCCACAACAAAACCTTCGGTACTCAACAGGTAACGCAGGGATGTTGGGGTGTACACGTTAATGTGGCCATAAGCCAGAAAATGTTTAATTTTTTTATCAACTCCTGTCCGGTAATCAAGCGGTACTTCTATTACAAAGTGGCGGGCCACCCGCTTTAGTTCGCGCAACAGGATGCGCTCGTGCTCAACATGTTCTAAAACGTGCGATAAAATGATAAGGTCGAAGCTGTTATCATTAAAAGGCAGTTTATAACCATCAAACAGCTGTACTGATTTCAGATCTTTTATATTGCGGGTTTTGATGTGCTCAACACCGCTTTCCGAGATCTCCACTGCGTGATATTCGGGGGCAAAATCCCGGTCGGCCAACAACTTTAAAATGCTGCCATCGCCGGCGCCCACTTCAAGTACTTTTTTAAAGACGCGCCCGCGGCAAACATCAATAATATGCTGTGCCTTGTATTTGGCACCAAGCATCCGCCAGGCTTCGTCGTGCTTTTCATAGAATTCGTCGTAGGCGGTTTTAACGTTATCGCTAAGGGCAGATGGTTGCATGATGTCGCTTAATTATACAGGGTTCAAATTTATGGTATTCAATATTTAAAACGGGTAAAGTTTTATTTATTTATCGCTTTGCCTAAATCCTCTCCAAAGCAGGCCACCGCCTGGGGCTTAAAACTTAGGACAAACCGCAGCGGGGTTAATTGGCCCTTTTCGGAAAATATAAACCAGTGAAAGTTCAAAGCCGCCTTGTCCGTTAGTTGCACTTTTAAGCGCTGATGTATTAACATCGTAGCTTAATCCTATTACCAGGTTTTTGAGGTGATAGCCCACATCGGCAACGGCCGCATCGCCAATACGGTACATGCCACCCAATATTAACCCGTTATTGTCTTCAAATTTTAGTTCAGAGTAAACCCCAAGCGCTTTAATACTGCTGTTTTGCTGGCTGATGTAAATGGCATGAGGAGTGATGTCAAACTCATCAGAAGCTTTGATCTTTACACCTGCGTGGGCCGTGAAACGCACCGGCAACCTGCTTTGAATGCTCCCGTTAGTAAAGGGGTCTTTTGGTGAGGTAAGATGCGCAACACTTAAGCCTGCAAACATATTCGCGGTATGGATTGGGTCGCCATCGTAATAAAAAACACCTGCGCTGGCATCAAATACCGTTGCGCTGGTGGTTGAAAAGCCTTCGAAACTTGGCGCTGTGGGATCAAAGCCAATGATTGAGGTGTACTGATTATCAAACTGAAGTTTGCTGGGGTCAAAACTGCGGTTAATGATGCCTGCCTGGATGCCAAAGTGCAGTTTCTGCGTACCGTCGGCAGAGATGGGCACGCCATAGCCGTATGAGCCATAAGCCGCAAAATAATTGTATCCGGCAGTACCTGCACTTTGATTAATTACGTTGAACCCAAGTCCTGCTTTCTCGCCCGAGCGGAAATCCACCGAAAGCCCGCTTGTTTTATAGCCGTTAGGGATACCGGTCCATTGATTTTTGGCGTTTGCATTTATGCGGGTGTCGCCATCAATAACCCCGGTTAATGCCGGATTGAGCCACAACGGGTTAGCGTAATATTGCGAAAAATGCGGGTCTATCTGCGCCTTTAAAGTGCTGATTGCCCCCAAATGGAGTAAAACGGATATAATTACAATTAATTTCTTCACCTTAATAATGTGATGGTGCCTTTTTTCTTCACCAGTTGTCCGTCGTTCATTATCGCTTCAAGGTAGTAAACATAAACGCCTGCCGGTTCAGTTTTACCTTTAAAAGTCCCATCCCAGCCATTTTGCTGACTTTGGGAAACATATAACAATTCGCCCCATTGGTCGTATACGTAAAATTTCAGGGTTTTAATATTTTCATTGTGCACATAAATAATGTCGTTTTTGCCGTCTCCATTAGGCGTAAATGCATTGGCAACAAAAATTTGGTCAATAAGCGGATTAATGGCTGTGGCTGATACCTGTATTGAATTATTACTAAGCTGACAAGGATAGTCGCCGGTGGCCCGTACTACAATGGTAACGGTTTGCCCTATTGATAAGCCCTGTACCGTATGCGTTGTTCCCCCGCTTCCGGAACTAGGGTCTGTAAACGATTGGCCGCCGTTCAGGCTAACCTCATATCCTGCGGCGCCTGTTACAGCATTCCATTTAAATGTTATTGTTGGCGCAAGGGCTGATTCAACACTGACAATAGGCGCAGGCAGCGGTTTAATTATTTGTACCATTGCCGCAGCGCGTGAAGCTGAAATACAGCCACCACTCACAGCCTCTGCAAAGTATGTTATGTTTGCGTTAGCGGGCGGGGCGGGAAAACTGCTCCCTGTGAATATCGGGATGCCCCCGGTGGCTGTTGTATACCAGTTTATAATTACATCAGGGTCCGGGCGGTCTATTGTTAAAGTTGCCGTTTCGCCGGGACAAACGCTTGCCCCATGTGCCGTGATTACTGGCAACGCGATTGCTGAAACCGGCACGGGTGTGCGGCTTGAGGATGCGCAGCCCGAACTATTTACCGCTTCGGCGTAATAAGTAATGTTAGCGGTAACGGGCGGAGTGGTAAAGCTGGAGCCCGTAAATATTGGTGTTACGCCGGTTGCCGTGGTGTACCAGTTATAGGTTTGGCCTGCCTGCGGGTTTGCGATATCAATAGCCGCTACTGAACCCATACAGGTAGTAACCGGGCTGGTAACTATGGCAGGCACTGAAGGCAACTGGATAACTGTTACTGCAGCGCTCGCCAGTATAGGACTGTTGCAGGTGCCGTTGGAAGCCTCCACGTAAAAGGTTTGACTGGCTGTTAAAGGATCGGTTGTGTAAACCGGTCCCGTAAATAATATAAAGTCTTTTGTCGGTGAATTGTACCAAAAGTAGGTTAAGGCAGCACTGGGTGAGGTTACCGAAATAACCGCCTTATTGCCTGCGCATATTGGCGCAACCGGGTTTGTTGTTATGTTTGGCGGGCTGTCAATTATAGTGAATTTCACCACATTACTAGATAGGGGTACCATACAGGCACCCGAAGTTACATTGCGGCGAAGTGAAGTAGTAACCATAATTGGGGGCGAATCATAATCAATTGAGTTTGCGCCGGGGATATCTGTCCATGTAGTGCCATCCAATGAGCGTTGCCACTGGTAAATAAAAGTATTTGGGCCATCTCCAACAGCAGGGAAGCCGCCGGGAATAACTGCCGGATCAACACTTGTACAAAATGTTGTGGTAAGCGGAGAGCCAATGGTATTTACTGTTAACGGATTGGTGATGTGTATCTCAATTACATTGCTTATAACAGGTGTTATACAAGTGCCGGATATAACAAGCCGCCTGTAATAAGTAGTTACTGTTAATAATGCCGGGTCATAATCTTTAGCAACGGCACCGGCAATGTCTGTAAAACTTGTGTTATCTGTTGATTGCTGCCATTTGTAGGTATATGCGCCGTCGCCACCTGTAGGTAGGCTACCGGTAATAGCCGCCGGGTCGCCGGGCCCGCAAAAGGCAGCGGTGGCTGGTGCGGTGAGAAGGTTGTTTGAAAGAACTTTATAAACAGTAATGGTAACGCTGTTACTGATGGATGGTGCAGCACACGCCCCAGAAATTACTGTGCGCCGGTAAGCAGTTGTTGCGGTAACCACACCGGGATCATAATCCTTCCCATTGCTGTTTAAGATATTGTTAAACGTATTACCGCCATCTAACGAACTTTGCCATTGGTAAATATAAGCTATGCCATCGCCGCCTGTTGGTAACGATCCGGTGATAAGACCTGGACTGCCTGTGGCGCAAAATAACACTGTCGGCGGTGGGGTTATTGTGTTGTTGGATGGCGCAGACTGCACCGTGATTGTAACACTGTTACTGATGGATGGTATAGTGCAGTTGCCTGAAATTACCGTGCGCCGGTAAGCAGTTGTTGCGGTAACCACACCTGGATTATAATCTTTCACATTACTGTTTAAGATGTTGTTGAAAGTGCTTCCGCCATCTAATGAACTTTGCCATTGGTAAGTATAGTTTATAGCATCGCCGCCGGTGGGTAATGTTCCGGCAATAGCACCCGGACTGCCCGTAGCGCAAAATAATACTGTAGCTGGTGGGGTAATGGTATTATTTGACAGCGCAGGTTGCACGCTGATTTTAACACTGTTGCTTACGGATGGCGTAGTACAGGAACCAGATATTACCGTGCGCCGGTAAAGCGTGGTGGTGGTTACTACGCCCGGATTATAATCCTTCACATTGCTGTTTAAAATGTTGTTAAAAGTGCTGCCACCATTTAATGAACTTTGCCATTGGTAGGTATAATTAATGCCATCGCCACCGGCAGGTAGCGTTCCTGTAATAACGCCCGGGCTGCCGGTGGCGCAAAACGTTATATTGGCAGGTGGTGTTACGGTATTGTTTGATAATGCCGTTTGTACAGTTATGGTAATACTATTACTAACCGATGGTGTGCTGCAGGTGCCTGAAATTACTGTCCGCCGGTAAAGCGTTGTAGCCGCTATCGTGCCGGGATTGTAATCTTTTACATCACTATTAATTATGTTGTTGAAAGTACTGCCACCGTCTAACGAACTTTGCCATTGGTAAGTGTAATTAATGCCATCGCCGCCGGTGGGCAATGTTCCTGCAATAACAGCAGGGCTGCCGGTAGCGCAAAATAGCACCGTTGCCGGAGGGGTTATCGTATTATTTGACAGCGCAGGTTGTATAGTGATTTTAACTAAATTACTGGTTGACGGTGCGGTACAGGTGCCGGAAGTTACCATACGTCTGTACCAGGTAGTAGTGTTTAATAGCGGCGGATCGAATGTTGCAATTGTTGCGCCGGCGATGTCCGTAAAAGTGCTGCCGTCTGTGGATGACTGCCATTGATAAGTATAGGTACTCAAGCCACCTAAAGGCGCACTGCCGGTAATAGTTGTTGCCTGTCCTGAGGCGCAAAAAGTTGAGGTGCCGGGCGCTGTAATATTATTATTTGAAATGGGTGTTGATGGGTTTACTGTAACATCAGTATATGAATCATATGCAGTACCAAATGCAGTTATTATGCCCCGCCTGTAGGTGTAGAGCATCGGCGAGTTTGGATTTCCGGCAAGTACAGGGGTTTGATAATCAGAGCTGGTAATTGAATTTGGGCCGGGTGCAGGCACCCAGTTATTGGTTGCATCAAGTATTTCCCACGCGTAGCTGATAACCGGGATTCCGGGAGGCGGGTCGCCGGGGACGGTGGTTGATGTTCCGGCACAAATTGGGGCAAGAGCCCTGGTCGGCAATACGTTAACCGAATAAAATGTTGAACCGTCGACAACGTACCCCTGTGCAATTGTAAAGTCGTTAGGGGCACCTGAATTTGGTGTTACGGTAGAGCCTCCCTGATCAAGGGTTATGGTTGGGGTTAATGCAGACCTGTTGGTGCTTGCGTGCACTACCAGTGAAATGGAATGATTAGCCTCATCAATTATTTCAGGTGCAAGTTGTCCCGGAACTTTAAAAGCGGTTATGTGGCCCGCAGCCCGCTTTTTTATTAAGCGTTCTCTATTATTGTTCTTGTCGGTGCGTAAAGGTTTAATGAGCGCAGCACCGCCACAAAAATTTACGGATAAGAGAAGTACCAGCAATACTAAATAATGGGTGCTTCTGTTTATCATATTTAAATAAAACGCTGCCGGGTAATTGTGTTTAATAATTAATCAATTAAATGTTCGCTTCAAAAAATTAACAAAACTATTATTAAATAGCCTGTTGATGAAATTTTCGCGCCTCGATACTTTTTTAAGTGAAAATATATAAAAAATAGCAATAACAACCAGGCTTCTGTTAATTAGGGGTGTTGTTTTTTTTATGTGGTAGCTCAAGGATAAATTAAATATCCAGGCAATTAGCTGCTTTATAAAAAACAGAAGTTGACTTGCGATAAAACAAACCAGGCGAAATGCCGCTGAAAGATAGCTCTTTAAACCCCTTGTCTTTTAAAAAGCTGATACCTTCAAAATAGAAGTCGCGCTCTGAATCATCTAATACGATTACGCCGTTTTCAGATAGTGCATTTATTGCTTGTTTGCAGCAGTTTACCCTGTCGCGACCATCCACAATTATAATATCAAATTTTTCTTCCAGTTTTACTGGCATACGGCAATAGTCGCCATCGCGTACCAGTTCACAGAATATCATTTCGGCATTGTTGGGCTTGGTGCTTACTATTTTATCAAACCATTCCTTATCATGCTCTACTGAAACTACGAGGCCCGCATATTTAGCATAAAAAAAGGTGGAGTTACCCGAGCCAAACTCAAAAACTGAGTGCTGGCTTTTCAGGTGCGTCTTAATAAAATCAATAAAGGAATAAGTAACCCAAGGGATAGGATTATTCTCCTTATCAACCGGAGATTTAGCGTCATAAGCATTAAACCAACCAATTTCGTCTAAATAGCCTTTATCGTTAAATGATAAAAGCGTTTTAAGTCTCTTAGGACTGGCAAACACTTTATAAAGTAATTTTAGTTTACTCATTTTTTAATGATTTTTTGAGCGAGTGAAATTAAGAATAATGATTTAAACATTAATAAACCCTGCTCTCTTGTTTTTGGGATAAGTACTATTAAAAATGTTGCCACGAAATAGGCGACAAGGGTTGCGTACGCAGCACCAAGAATCCCATAAGCAGGCAGAAGAAAAATATTGAGTACAATATTTACTATAGCGCCTACGCCGGTTCTTAGCATTGATAATTTGGTGTAGCCTTCGGCAATTAAATATTGGCCGCTGGCACTTCCTAAAAACACAAAAATTCCTGCCCAAACATGTACCGCTAATACCTTGGCACCTGGCCAAAATTCAGGATTTTTATAAACTACATGGTAAATTACGGATGAACCAAAACTCATGATAATGGCAATACTTAAACTTATTACAACCATTATGTCGTACATGTTTTGCAACCGTAGCTTATAACGGGACTGATCTGTTTTTTTTGCATGCATAATTGCAGGGAAAACGGAGGTAACTATTGCAACTGGGATAAAATACCAGCTTTCACTTAACTGCGCAACAGTGGTATAAATGCCTAATTGTTTGCTGTCAAGATAGCTGGCTATCATGGCCTGGTCTATTTTCATGTAGATAGATACCAACACAGCAGAAAAAGCCAACGGCCACGAATGTTTAAATAAATAAGCCGCTACTTTGCCGTTATAGTTCCAGCTGGATAAATGATTGTTTGTTTGCCTGTAGATAAGCACATAGCCGGTAGCTATCAGAACTGCATCAAATACCAAAGAATAAACAAACCATATTAATGTGAGCTTTAAGATAATGAATGCCAGTTTAATTAAAGCTGATGCAATGTTACCAGCAACTTGCACGTACATTATATACTTTCCTTGCACCCTTGACTGAAAAAAACTGTCGATAATGTTTACCGACTGAATAACTGAAACAAAAGCAACTATGAAAACATAACTAAATGGAGTATCGAGGTGCTTATGGTTGTTTATTATAACGTAAACTAACCATACCAGTGGTAATGTAGCAATGCCGGCTATTAAACGCATCCAAAAGGAGGTACCTAATATGACATCTTTTTTTTCAGGATCATGTAGTAATTCACGGGTTACAAAACCATCAAGACCAAGGGAAGCTATCGCCATAAAAAAGGTAACAATAGCCATTGGGTAATTTAATACGCCAAATTGTGCAGGCCCCAGGTAGTTTGATAAAGCAAAATTTGTGATTATTACTTTTATTACCAGTCCGCCTACACGCGCCATCATTAACCAGCCTGTATTTTTAAAATACTTTTCAAATGCCTGCTGTTCAAAACCTGGGATACTTGGGAAACGCATATTTCCACAAATGTATTAAAAAACAGGAAGCATCCTTTCATTACTGTACGCTTTGTCAGTTCGAAGATTTCAAGTTTAATTTGTTGTTACCTTTTCATTAACAAATTAATTACAGTTGGTTAGCGGGTTTAATAATCAAATATTTGTATTGCAAATTACAAAGTGGAATGCGCGGGATACTGAAAGCTTTAACAATATTTTTACTCTTTTTTGCGGTATTGGTTATTGTTGGGTTGCCGTTGTCGGGCATTTTTACAGGAAATACAAGCCACCATCATTACAACCATGCCGTTAGTGCAATTGGCGTTTCTCATCAACAATATTTTGAGCATGGGCTGCATGATATCAGCTTTGATTTCATCATTAAAAGACACCTTTCAACACCGCCTGTACTACTAAAGATAGGGGCTGTTGCGGTAATCTGTTTGCTGTTTAGCTTATTCTGCATAAGTTCAGGTCTTTTAGCCATAAAGTTTTTTCGGTTTAATTTTTCGTTTGGCAAAACGCCATTCCAGGCACCGCAACTATTTCTCGTACTCCAAACATTCCTTATTTAACTTCTCCGGCTTTTTAGCCACCTCAGTTTAATTAACTTAATTATTAATTACCCTGTTGTCATTTCACTGGCACAGGGTTAAGGTTTATTGATCATGAATTTTGGAGAAGACTTAAGCCTGCAGGTTATGCAGGTTAATAAATCATACCAGCAATATTTATCCAGGGCGTTAAAGGAAATAGATATCTACCAGCATTATCAAATTATATTACTGATCAGCAGGGCGGGAGGCAGAACTACCCAAAAGGCTATTTGTGAAACGCTGAAGATAGAGAAATCAAACATGGTGCCCATTATTACCCTGCTCGAAAGCAAACAATATGTTACCAAAGAAGTAAACTTTAAAGACAGGCGGGGTAAACTTATTTCACTTACACCAAAAGCAAATTATCTGATTGGTATTATGAGTAATCTATTCAGCGTATTTGAGGAGAATATGGCGGATGACTTGACCTGGCAGGAGATGTACAACTGCCTGCGCGTTTTAGGTAAGGTTAATGACAAGCTTAAAAATATAGCGCTGATGGACGCCGGTTTTGATAAAATGATGAAGCAAATTGCGCTGCTAAATAACGATCAGGTTTTAGCGTAATTACAAAGACATAGGCCTGTAATAATGTAAATGGTTATGAAATTGAACCATTGGTAACGTACTGAACTGAAACATATAATGGTTTGATAATGGCAGAAAATCTTTAATAAATTTTGATAGAAATAGCTTTGCATCAAAATAATTTAAGTGAAAAGAGCTATATATTCAGCATTGGTATTCCTTTTAATAGGGGTTGTTAATACAAGAGGTTTTGCCCAGGGAACCGGGAAAATTGTCGGTAAGATACTTGATGGTAAAACCAGTGAAACATTAATAGGCGCAACCGCCGGAATCCAGGGAACCACAAGTGGTACAGCCACCGATGTGGAAGGCCATTACGTAATCAGTGGTATAGCGCCGGGTAAATACACCGTATTAATAAGGTATATCGGTTACGAAAGTAAAGCTGTATCTGATATCGAAGTAAAGGCCGGCGTTGCCACACAATTGGATGTAACCCTAATGCAGGCTAAATCGGCAACGCTTAATGAGGTTGTGGTAAAGGCTACCTACAAGCAGGAATCTACAGGAGCCTTATATGCTATCCAAAAAAACAGTATTTCTATTTCTGATGGTATTTCATCCGAGCTGATCAGGCGGTCGCCGGATAGGAACACGAGTGACGTTTTGAAAAGGGTGAGCGGCGCTACTATACAGGACAATAAGTTTGTTGTTGTGCGCGGCTTAAGTGATCGTTATAACAGTGCATCGTTAGATGGTTCACCTTTGCCAAGCACTGAGCCCAATCGTAAAGCATTTTCGTTTGATATTGTGCCTTCTAACCTTATTGATAACATTATTATCAGCAAAACGGCCAGTCCGGATATCGCAGGCGACTTTGCCGGTGGCAGCGTACAGATCTCTACTAAAGATATTCCGGACAGGAACTTCATAAATTTCGGAATAGGCTATTCTTATAACACACAAAGTACATTTAAAAGCTTCAATACCGGTTTCCGGTCTGCCAGCGACTATTTTGGATTTGATGACGGCAGCCGCAAGCTGAGCAGTAATTTTCCCTCAACCAGCCAGATTGTTAACAAGCAACTTAGCAGCAAGCAAAATATACAGTCCATCAACAGTTTAAACAATAATTTTAATATCTATAACAGCAAAGCCTTTCCGGGTCAAAACTACCAGCTTACGGTAGGTAATGTAAAGGAGATTGGCCAAAACAAAAATCGTTTTGGAACAACAGTTTCGCTTACTTACCGCAACACCCAAACCGTTATCCCAAACCTGGTTCAGCAGTTTGATAACTTTGATTACCATAATCAGCAGAATAAATTTTCGACTAACGTAGGCGCTCTGGCAAATTTTGCTTACAGCTTCGGCAAAAACAAAATCACATTTAAAAATCTTTATAATCGTGTTTTTGACGATCAGTTTACTTATCGTACTGGCGCAAATACAAGCACTACCAGTTCAGACAATCATTTTTATGCTTATGATCTGTTAGAGAAATCGTTACTTAAATCAACCATAGAGGGTGAGCACGCCCTGGGTAACAAAAGCTCAAAAATTAAATGGAACCTGGGCTACAGCAATGTAAAGAACGATCAGCCCGATCAGAAAAAAGTTAACTACAAACAAAGCAACCCCGGCGAACCCTACTATGCAACGGTTACCTCACTTGGTAAAGAAAATGCACGCGTATTTTCAACACTGAATGAGAATATCTACTCTGGTAAGGTAGATTATAGTGTTCCTATAAAGGTATTTGAGCAAAGTACTTTAAAGGCTGGTGTTTATTCCCAGTACCGCGACAGGAAATTTAATGCCCGGTTCATCGGCCTTGTACTTGACCAAAACAACCAGGATTATGATATTAACAGTATCCTGCAAAGGCCTGTTCAATCATTATTCAGCCGCAACGTTACTAACACAGGCCTGTTCGGTTTAGAAGAGCTCTCAAACCCAACGGACAGGTACACAGCAAACAGCTTTACCAACTCCGGCTATTTAATGCTGGACAGCAAAATAGGCAGCAACATACGGGTAGTTTATGGTTTAAGGGTTGAGAAGTTCAACCTGAAATTAAATACGGAAGAAACTGGTGTTAGCCAGCCGCGTACGCAATTGGATAATACTGATTTGTTGCCATCGGTAAACTTTACTTATTCCCTAACACCAAAGGCAAACTTCAGGGCATCTTACTACCGTACTGTTGCCCGCCCGGAATTCAGGGAACTTGCTCCGTTTGCCTATTATGACTATGAACTGCTGGCGACGTTGCAGGGTAACCCTAACTTAAAACGTACTATTATTGACAACGCGGACCTGCGCTATGAATTTTATCCGTCGGCAGGGCAGGTGTTTTCTGTATCAGCTTTTTATAAAAAATTCACAGATGCCATTGAACCGGTTATTGACGATGTAAACTCATCAACCACTATCAGCTACTTTAATTCAAAATCAGCATACGTGTATGGCTTTGAAATGGAGGCACGAAAAACACTCGATTTTATAAGCGGTCAGCAGTTTTTTAAAAATACAACAGCTTACGCTAACCTTTCTATCAATAAATCAAAGATCACTAACCCTGATGATGGTATAACCAGGCTTGAAAAGTCGCGCCAGTTGGTAGGGCAGTCACCTTATGTATTCAACGCTGGCTTATTGCATACGGAGTTTAATAATGCGCTTTCCATAAATGTGTTGCTAAACCGCCTTGGGAAAAGGATTTTTTATGCAGGCGGACAAAGGTTCTCAAGTATATATGAAAGCCCGCGTACAGTGCTTGATATGCAGGTTGGCTACAAAGTGCTTAAAAGCAAAGGTGAAGTAAAACTTAGCGGCAGCGATATTCTGAATCAGAAATACAACTTTACCTACCAGCTAAACGGAAAGCCTTACATCCCATCGGGCACTGGTAATACTTTCAGAAGTTATAATACGGGTTCAAATTATTCATTATCATTTAATTATACATTTTAAATAACCAATAAAACAACATGAAAAAATCATTATTACTATTAGCGTTAAGCGCATCTATTTTTGCTACGTCGTGTAGTAAGAAAGACTCATCTATTGATCCCCCGGTTACTAACCCTGCGTCATCAGGCGTAGAAGTAAAAGGCGATATTGCAACCAACACCACCTGGACAGCAGACAAGATCTATACTTTAAAGGGATTTGTTTATGTTACCAACGGTGCTACGCTTACTATTGAGCCCGGCACCATAATTAAAGGCGATAAAGCAAGTAAAGGTACCCTGATTGTAACCCGTGGTGCCAAAGTTATGGCTGTGGGTACAGCTGATAAACCGATTGTATTTACATCATCATTTGCCGCCGGAACCCGTAATGCAGGCGATTGGGGCGGAATTATCCTTTTAGGAAAAGCGCCGGTTAACCAGGGTGGCAACGTTGCTATTGAAGGTGGCCTTGATGCCAAAGGCGATGCCGCCAAGTACATTCAATATGGCGGTACTGATGCTAACGATAATTCAGGTACATTAAAATATGTCCGTATTGAATACGCCGGGATCCCCTTTTCACCTGATAATGAGATCAACGGTTTAACAATGGGTGGTGTAGGTGCAGGTACCACGCTGGATTATATTGAAGTTTACCGCTCTGGCGATGATAGCTTTGAGTGGTTCGGTGGTACTGTAAACGCAAAACACCTTATGGCTATAGGTGGTTTGGATGATGATTTTGATACTGATTTTGGCTTCTCGGGCAAAGTTCAGTTTGGTTTGGGTCAACGCTATCCAACAATTGCTGACGTTTCGGGTTCAAATGGTTTTGAATCAGACAATGACGGTTCAGGTTCTGATAAAACCCCGCAAACTTCGGCTGTATTTTCAAACATGACTTTGTTAGGCCCAATTTCAAGCCTTACTGTTCCAAGCAATGTAAATGCAAACTATCAGCACGGCGCTCAAATTCGCCGTAACTCTGCCGAGAGTATTTTAAACTCAGTATTTGCCGGCTTTGTTGAAGGTATTTACATTGACGATTCAAAAGTTACCACTGCAGGTTCAACATCAACCAACTATACAGCAGGCCGTTTGGTATTTGAAAATAACATCATTTACGGAAGCAACAAAAAAGGCAACGAAGTAAAGGGCGATAACGCTGTTCAAAAAGCAATTTTCGAGGCAAACTTAAGAGCCAAAAATACTTTCGATGCAACTTTATACGCTGATGCGCTGATTAATGATCCGTTTAAATTTTCATCGGACTTTGCCCGTCCAGGAACTCCTGTTTTTACGGTTAAAACCGGTTCATTAGCAGAAACAGGCGCATTGTTTACCAATGCAAAAGTAACTGATTCATTTTTTGATAAAGTTACTTACCGTGGTGCATTTGGTGCTACCGACTGGACTGCAGGCTGGGCTAATTTTGACCCGCAAACAACACCTTACACTACACCTGGTGCTGTAAAATAATTATCATTAGTGTGTGAAAAAGCTGCTGCATTACCTGCAGTGGCTTTTTTGAATTTTGACCAAATTAATCCGGTTGTTTATCAATGAGTTTTTTATCCGAGGATTTTACTGATAATGATGTGCAGTTGTCAAAATTTGCCAGGGCAATGGCTTTGCCTGTAAGAGTTTTTATTTTGCGGATGATAATTGAAAGTGGAAATTCAATCAGCAAAAAAGCTTTTTACGACAATAGTTATAATTCAAGAACTATTGACAAGCATATTCTTGAATTAAAATCATTGGGAATCATTAAAACCAATACAGTTAAAACCGGCATTATTTATTGCATTGACCAAAACTTGTTCAATCAAATGTCTAACAGGTTTCACCTGTTTTTTGACGCCACAAAAAGCTTATCAAACAGCCGGTAAATACCATTATTATTTAAACAATTAACGCGATATAGTTTTATTGAAAACAGAAAAAGGCTGGTAGTATTTAAACTGCCAGCCTTTTTTACAAGTATTGTAACTCAATTATTGATTTACAAATTTCTTAGCGTTAATCCTTCTTTCGTTTTCGTTTAAGAAGATCTTACGCAGACGGATGCTTTGCGGGGTAACCTCAATGTATTCGTCGGCCTGGATATACTCCATTGATTCTTCTAAAGAGAATTTGATAGCAGGTGCAATGCGCACGTTGGTATCACTTCCTGATGCACGCATGTTGGTTAACTGCTTGCCTTTAGTTAAGTTAATAACCAAATCGTTATCGCGGATATGCTCGCCTAAAACCTGTCCTTCGTAAACATCAACTCCCGGATCAATGTGGAAACGACCACGATCCTGTAATTTATCAATTGCGAAAGCAGTAGTTTTACCAGTATCCATTGACACCAATACACCATTTAAACGGCCTGGGATCTGACCTTTCCATGGTTCGTATGCTTTAAACCGGTGTGCCATAATAGCCTCGCCGCCGGTAGCAGTTAACACGTTGTTACGTAAACCAATAATACCGCGTGCAGGAATATCAAATTCAAGGTGCTGTAAATCGCCTTTAGGCTCCATTACCAACAAGTCGCCTTTGCGCTGTGTTACCAGTTCAATCACTTTACCTGCAACTTCACCCGGTACGTCAACTATCAGGGTTTCAACCGGCTCACATTTAACGCCATCAATTTCTTTAACGATAACCTGTGGCTGACCAACCTGTAATTCGTAACCTTCGCGACGCATGGTTTCGATCAGTACTGATAAATGGAGAATACCACGGCCATACACTAAATATGAATCAGGCGATTCGGTTTCAACAACCTTAAGCGCCAGGTTTTTTTCCATTTCTTTGTATAAACGATCGCGCAGGTGGCGTGAGGTTACAAACTTGCCTTCTTTACCAAAAAACGGTGAAGTGTTAATGGTGAACAGCATGTTCATGGTAGGCTCGTCAATATGGATAACTTCCAGTTGCTCCGGTTTTTCAAAATCGGCAATGGTATCACCAATATCAAAACCTTCAATACCTACAACGGCACAAATATCACCCGAGCTTACTTCAGTAGTTTTTACCTTACCAAGGCCTTCAAAGGTGTATAATTCTTTTATTCTTGATTTTTGGATAGTACCATCGCGTTTAACCAATGATACCGGCATATTTTCTTTAATAGTACCACGTGCCACACGTCCTATAGCTATACGGCCCACAAATGAAGAGTAATCCAAAGATGTGATCTGCATTTGTAAAGTACCTTCAGCAATTGGAGCAGGAGGGATATTTGCTAAAATAGCATCCATTAAAGGAAAGATATTATCCGTAGGAACTTTCCAGTCGGTGCTCATCCAGCCTTGTTTTGACGAACCGTAGATAACCGGGAAATCCAATTGGTCTTCGGTAGCCTCAAGGTTAAAGAACAATTCAAAAATTTGTTCGTAAACTTCTTCGGGACGGCAGTTTTCTTTGTCAACCTTGTTTACAACAACAATAGGTTTTAAGCCAAGGGCCAAGGCCTTTTGCGTTACAAAGCGCGTTTGAGGCATAGCACCTTCAAAAGCATCGCAAAGTAATAAAACGCCATCGGCCATTTTAAGTACGCGCTCAACCTCACCGCCAAAGTCGGCGTGACCAGGAGTATCAATAATATTGATCTTAACATCTTTATACATTACCGAAACGTTTTTTGAAACGATGGTAATCCCGCGCTCGCGCTCCAGGTCGTTGTTGTCAAGTATCAGTTCACCGGTTGATTCATTATCCCGGAAGATTGAACAAGCGTGTAATATTTTATCAACCAGGGTAGTCTTGCCGTGGTCAACGTGAGCGATGATCGCTATATTTCTTATTTTTTGCATGAAAATGCGCCTCTAAATTTTGCGCAAAGGTAGCGCTTTTTTGTGGGATTTAAAAGCGGAATCGGCTTTTAACCTAAAACAGACAGCGCGGGGCTAATAATTTAATAATCAGTTTTTTAAAATTTAATACAATTTATTGCCGCCCTGCAACATTGGGCGGCATTTTGTCAATTTATCGGCAATGTGGCTTCACCGGTTAATACCCCTCAAATTTACACTCATCTGAAGATGTTGAAGGGTCATCTTTTAAAATGACAGGGGTCACATTTCAGCCTTTCATCCGGATGTAACTTGCGGCGGTTATTTAAAATGATATCGGCTAACCTGGTATTAGTTTAATAGCCTATAGTTTTTAATATTAAACACCGTCCGAAATTATTTTTATGGATAACAGTTTTTTAGCATCCATACAGAAATTGGAAGCGATGGCTTTTTTCTCCGGCTATGCATTGGTTTATACAGTAATGCTTTTCTTTTGGGGAAATGAACAGCAAAAAGGGAAGTTTACAAGCCGGATCATTTCGCTCTTGCCTGTTTCTTATGCATTTATAGGTGTTTTATTCCTGGGGTTCCAGTTAAAAAGACTTTATCCCGACTATTCGTGGGAGCACGTCCGGCTCACCATTCAACAGCCCTACCTGATAGGATGGGGAATCCTTTCCATTGCTTTTTTGATTCCTGCGCTAAAAAAACAACCCGTTATAAGTTTACTCCATAGTTGTACATTTTTCTATTTCATAGCTGCGGACCTCTTTGGCCTCCTCATCGCCAAATCGGCAGACAACGACATGGTAAAAAATGATATGAAAGTATTGGCTGCCAGCGTGATCCTTAACATTGGTGTCTTGGCCCTTATAATCCTATTATTTACACTGGATATTCTCTATAAAAAGTACAAGCTAAGGCGCATTTAAAGGGTTTTTGATTTATATGATAAAGGTCACTTTATTAACGTATACCCGTCATTAAATTGTAAAATTCGGCACCATACTTTTGACAGTATAAATACACAATCAAAAATTTAACAAAACTATTATGAAACGATTTAACAAAATAATGATGATTGTTCTGGTGCTTATTAGCGGCTACGGATTAGTTGCAAGTTGCACGCATAAAAATGAACCTTTGCCCGCTGCTGTATCAACCGGGATAAAAATTTCTCACGGCAAGCATATTCACCTTCCGGGTGTAACGGTTGGCGATACCACTCAATGGAAATTCGATAAGGTGCACAGTGCCGTTAACTGGTCCAGCCCATTTTTAGAAGTAGGTGCTGACCTTACTGGTAAATTTAATCAATTTGGGGTTGCTGATCTGAAGGATGCATTAATGCAGAATTATATTACAACCAAGCAACCATTGCCTGATACTTCATGGGCATTTTATGAAAACGAACCTGCCAAGACACATTTTGCCGGGTACATACAAACCAACCAGGTTAATACAGGCGAGCCTGGCCGTGATGGGGGCTGTTTGATCACTACTTTTGGTACTACCAAAATTGTAACCGGCACACAAAACCTTACTGTGTCTAATGTTGCCCACATCAAAACAACTTCAGTGGCTTTTGATTCAGCAAGCAATGGTTACATAGCAACCTTTGATTTTACCTGGCAGGGAGGCGGTGCCGCGCCGGTTACACAATCAATCACCGGTAAATTAACCTATATCCCTGAAACACTTGTACCGGGAGCCACTAATAGTGAGTTTGGGCTAAAATTGGAGTTCCAGATCAATAAAGCTGATTTCGGTATTATAAACACCGAAGTTGCCGACAAAGTAAGCATAGTAGTTAATGCCAACTTCAACAATAAATAGTTAAAAACGAATTACGATGAAACGATTTATAATAATTGCCGGGGTCCTTTTGGTAATGATAGTTGGCGCCACAGGATGCTATAAAGATGTTATCCTGCCAACTCCCGGAACCGATCCAAATGCTGCTCCGATAGAGTATAGCTATAAAAAAGACATAGCTCCGATACTTAATACCAATTGTGCCCTATCAGGCTGTCACGTTGCCGGCGCACAGGCACCTGACATGGAAACAGCGGTTTCATACAATAGCCTGGTAAACGGCGGATTTGTTAATACCCTTATTCCGGCCCAAAGCGATTTGTATATCCAGATTAACGGGAATATGCAGGTGCATATCCCAAATGCTGCTGACAGGCAAAAAATTTATGACTGGATCAGAACCGGTGCTCTTAATAATTAAGTGACTTAAAAAATAACGACGTGAAACTAAAAATAAAATTACCAACCCGTTTGTTCACAGCAATCGCATGCATGGGTAGTTGCCTGTTATTAATACAGACCAACTTACAAGCGCAGGATAGTGCTGCTGTAGCGAAAGAAGCAATTACTCCATCAAAGCCCAAACCGGTAAAAAACACTTTTCAAAGCGTGTGGATAATTGACAATCAAACTGTAATGGTACCGGTAAAAGGTACATTTGAAATGGATATTCAGCACAGGTTTGGAACCGTTGACAAAGGCTACGAGGATTTTTGGGGCCTGTTCGCTTCATCAAACATCCGCATCGGTGTTAGCTATGCTCCCATCAATAATCTTAACCTGGGTATCGGACTTGATAAGTTTGATATGCTTTGGGACGGAAGCGCAAAATACGCTATCATTAAACAAACCAAAGGTACCTACCCCGTAAGCGTCACCTACTATGGCGATTTGGCAATTGATACCCGGAAAGATGTAGGTAACACACTTTTCACCCATAATTCAGACCGCATAATTTCTTTTAACCAGTTGATTATTGCCCGTAAGATTAATGATAAACTGTCTTTACAGGTAGCCCCAAGCATAACGCATCAAAATGCGGTAAAGGGGTACTACACAAAAAATGACAGTACCGGCCAAACTATTTTCCAGGAAATGAAACACGACCACTTTGCTGTTGCTATTTCAGGCCGGTATAAGTTAGGCGACGCAACCGCTGTGATAGTTAATTATGATCAACCGCTAACAAAGCATGCTACCGATAACCCAAGCCCTAATTTATCTTTTGGATTTGAGTTTGCTACAAGCGGCCATACTTTTCAACTGTTTATGGGTAACTATTCCATGCTGAACCAGGGTAAAAACAACCTGTATAATACCAATAGTGCTTTTAACTATACGCAGGCAGATGGTACGAAAGTTAAAGGCGGCAAATTCGTCATTGGCTTTAATATTACCCGCTTATGGAATTAGTAATTGATGTTATGTCAATACGTAATGTTCTTTTATCAATTAATAATTAAATAAAAAACCCATGAAAATGAAATTAATGTTAACAACCTCGGTATTTGCTTTAAGCATGATGAGCATTGCATTTACCACAATACAAAAAACCAAGCCATGGCCCGTTCCTGACAAGAATGCAAAAACAGCCAACCCGGTTAAATCAAGCAAGGAATCAATTGCTGAAGGAAAATCACTTTGGAACCTGCATTGTGCATCATGCCATGGCAAAACAGGTTTAGGTGACGGCAGTAAAGCGGCCCAGCTTAAAACTCAGCCGGAGGATATGACTAAAGGAGCTGCACAGTCGCAGTCAGACGGATCTCTTTTCTACAAGATCTCAGAAGGACGCGACGATATGCCAAGCTTTAAGAAAAAGATCCCTGAAGCTGAAGATATCTGGAATGTAGTGAACTATATCCGTACACTGAAGAAGTAATAATATCCAGTCATAACCGGCTTGCCGGTTATGACTATTAAAAATCAATAATCATAAAGTTAACTGTTCGGCGGGATAATCACTTTAAACCGCCGGATGGCCTAACTTATGCCATATAATGACACCCGTCTAAAGCATAAATATTATGAATAACCAGGAAGAAATAACACCGGAAAATTCAGCATCCCGAAGAAGGTTTGTTTGGAAAGCAGGTGCTTTAACTGTAGTTGCAGCTGTTTCAGCTTCATTAGGGTTGCCTTTTTTTACAAAAAAAAATAAAATTTCACCCAGTCCCGAAGTTAAATGCGGAACAGTAAGGATGCTCACACAAGATGGCAGGCTGGTAGATGTTGACGCATCCCTGTTAACCGCAAACCGCAAAAAGGTATCAGACAGTGAACTCAAAAACTGGATAAAGAAATAAAAGGAGATTCCTCAAAGGAAAACTAAAATGGAAAATAATTCAAGAAGAGACTTTTTATTAACCGGCTTAATTACCGCCGGCTTAGTATCAGGATGTACACCAAAAACTGATCCTTTTGAGGCCGGGGCCAGTGACATAGCCGTACCATCAGGAAAAAAAGTAAAGCTGCTATCTGTTGACGGAGAAGAGATAGAGGTGGATGAGGCATTTTTAAAGCCTGTTCCCCACATGCCCCCTGTTAGCAATACCGAAGCCAGGATAGGCATCCCCGGGAAAAAGTTTGTAATGGTTATTGACCTTTCCAGGTGTAAAAACCTAAAAAAATGCCAATCGGCATGTAACCATGCCCATGAATTGAACCCCGGCGAAAACTGGATTAAAGTGGACCCGATGCAGGATGCCGAGCATACTGCTCCTTATTGGGAACCAACCACTTGTATGCATTGCGATGAGCCACCCTGTGTTAAGGTTTGCCCGGTTGATGCAACCTTTAAAAGGCAGGATGGAATTGTTTTGATTGACAGCGACCGTTGTATAGGCTGCCGCTTCTGTATGGCTGCCTGCCCGTATTCAACAAGGGTATTTAACTGGGGCGAGCCGGAAATTGCGCCTGCCATTGCCGCTCTGCCATACTCATGCGAAACCAGCGTTCCTCAAAAAAAGGGAACGGTAGGCAAATGTGATTTTTGTGCAGATATGACCAGGATGGGCGAGTTACCGCATTGTGTTTCGGCATGTCCGAACGGCGTTTTTGCTTTTGGTGATCTTAACGAGGATTCAGTAAGCAATGGCGCAGAAACTTTCAGGTTCAGTGACCTGATTAAAGACAAAGGCGGCTACCGCTTAATGGAAGATTTGGGAACTAAACCAAGTGTTTATTACCTGCCGCCTGTAAGCCGTAATTTTCCTTTTGAATCAGGCCTTGAAAATGACAAGGTGCAGAATAAATAACATTAAATAGCTAAACGTGGAAAATTCAATAATAGATGAAAAAATAATAAACGACCTGTTGCCCCAAAAATTTGGTAAGGCCGGCAAAATATGGGTTGCATTATTAACGGTGGTTTGTTTGATAGGCCTGTTTGCCTATTACCGCCAGATACGATACGGTTTGGTAGTTACTGCAATGCGCGATTATGTTTCGTGGGGTATTTACATTTCAAACTTTGTATTTTTTGTTGCCATAAGCCTGGTGGGGTCTTTAATAACAGCCATATTTAGGTTAGCGGGTGTTAAATGGGGATCGCCGCTTACCCGTATCGCTGAGATCATAGCGGTGGCGGCAATCATTTTTGCATCCCTTATTATTATTGTGGATATGGGTAGCCCCGAAAGGTTCTACAACCTGTTTACACATGGCCGCATTCAATCGCCTATTATCTGGGATGTAATAGTAATTACTACTTACTTTTTTATCAGCCTGCTGCTGTTATATTACCCCCTGCTGCCCGATATTAAAATATTGTTGCGCTATAAAGAAAAGTCAGGAAACCGGATGCATAAATTTTACAGCTACATCGGTTCGTTTTGGAAAGGTACGCCTGAACAATTTAA
The DNA here is from genome assembly GCF_002257585.1 of Mucilaginibacter xinganensis. Classification (NCBI taxonomy): domain Bacteria; kingdom Pseudomonadati; phylum Bacteroidota; class Sphingobacteriia; order Sphingobacteriales; family Sphingobacteriaceae; genus Mucilaginibacter; species Mucilaginibacter xinganensis. The sequence continues at coordinate 1,280,461 of NZ_CP022743.1, forward strand.
ATTAAGCGAAAAGGCTATCAATATCCTTTGCGTAACGATTATCCCGGTGGCCTTCACCATACACACGGTTACTTCATGGTTGTTTGCAACAACTTACAGACCCGGATGGGACAGTACCAACTTTGGCGCGTACTTTATTGCTGGTGCTTTTTTGGTTGGTTCAGGAGCGGTAGTAGTGGCCATGTATGTTTTCAGAAAAGCCTATCATCTTGAAAAATACATTACCGAAAATCATTTTGAAAAAATGGGCCGGGTGGTGGTATTGTTATCACTGCTTTACCTCTATTTCAATATGAACGAGTTCTTAACTCCTTTCTTTAAAATGAAAAAGTCAGAAGAAGGGTATTTAAACGGTCTGTTCAGCGGCGACTTTGCAACGGTGTTCTGGTTCGCCATTTTAATAGGCATGATCATCCCGATAATTATTTTGTTATTCAAATCCGGTAGGAAGCCACTGCCGATGTTTATTGTAGGGGTAATGGTTATTGTTGGTGCCTGGTTTAAACGTTACTTAATTGTAACACCAACCCTGCTTCATCCCTTCCTGCCTATGCATGATGCCCCTGCAAGCTACCACCATTACTTTCCGAGCTGGGAAGAGTGGGCCATCACTATGGGTTCATTAGCCGGCGCGTTGTTAATTATCACCATACTCGCAAGGGTTTTCCCAATCATTCCAATCCAAGAAACTTTAACAGAAGAACATGAAAAGGCTATATAAATATTTCATTACGCTGGCTGCATTTGCTTTAGCATTTACCAGCTACAATGCCTTTGCACAAGCTGCACCCAAAGGAGACCTGAGCGTAGCCATTAGCTATTTTGTTAATAACAATACCGTTCCATCGTTGCTGGTGAGGGTAAAGACCAAGGTTGACGGACGGTTTCAACCGGTTGCCGGCATTACGCTTAATCTGTTCCTTGATAAGGATTCTGCGGGCACAGCTATTGGTAGTGTTACCACTAACAGGAAGGGCGAGGCCAGTATTTTTATCCCGGTATCGGTAAAAAAAGAATGGGCCAGCTCGGTAAAACACACTTTTTTAGCAACGTTTAAAGGGGATAAAAAGTTTGAGGAAGCCAAGGCCGACTTAACCGTGTCACGAGCCAAAATATTGCTGACTACCGCCGATAAAAGCATTACGGCTACTGTTTTGGAAATGAAGGATACTGCTTGGGTGCCTGTAAAAGGCGTGGAGCTTAAAATAGCTGTAAAACGCCTTACCGGCGATCTCCCCGTGAATGAAACGCCCACTTTTACCACCGATTCTTTAGGTCAGGCCTCGGCAGATTTTAAAAGGGACAGCCTTCACGCCGGCAAATCAGGAAATATTACCCTGATTGCTAAAGTTGAAGATAATGACCAGTACGGAAACCTCACCGTTGAAAAAACGGTGCCTTGGGGTGCCAAGTTTATCCCCGTTAACACTTTTAATGAAAGAACGCTTTATGCCACCCGGGATAAAGCGCCGGTTTGGCTGCAATTGATAGCCTACTCTATTTTGGCCGGCGTTTGGATAATTTTAATCTTCCTGGTATTTAACCTGTTTAAGATTAGAAAAATAGGCGGGCAGCTTGAATAAAAATCGCAAAGGGAATAAATATTAAGAGGACCGGCTGAAAGGCTGGTCTTTTTTTTTACTTATCTGTTATTAAACCGCTCCTCGCCAAATTAAAGCTATAGTTTGCTAAACCACCCTTTTCTCCAAAATATAATAACCTGAATAATGCCGATCACAAACATGCCGCCAAGCGCATAAAAATAACCGTGAGGGTTGTAAAGCTCGGGTAGGTTGTCTGGCATTACTTTATTCGTTACAGGATCTACCCTGGAAAAGTTCATCCCATAAACACCTGCAATAAAGGTTAGGGGAATAAATATAACAGATATTATAGTGAGCACCTTCATAATCTCGTTCATTCGGTTGCTCACCATTGAAAGGTAGATATCCATTATACTGGAGGTAATTTCCTTGTAACTCTCAATCAGATCCATGATCTGGATGCAATGGTCGTAGGCATCCTTTAAAAATAGTTTTACTTCGGGGTTTATCAGGGAGTTCTCGGTCCGCAGCATATCATTAATTTTGTCCCTTTCAGGCCAGCATGATCGCCTTAATACAATCAGGGTGCGTTTAAGCTGCTGCGTTTCAAACATAATACTTTTGTCCACATTCCCGTAAAGTCGGTCTTCAACCGTGTCCAGTTGGTCGCCCAGCTTGGCCAGCAAGGCAAAATAGCGGTCCAGTATGGTGTCTGTAAGGGCGTAGCACATATAGCCGGCCCCGGCAGTGCGAATGGCACCTTTACCGGAGGCAAGGCGGTTTTTTACCGCTTCAAAATATTCCTCATGTGTTTCTTCAAAAGTGATGATGACGTTATCTTTTACCAGGGCAGAAAACTGATTGTTAACAAGCTCATAGTCTTTTGTGAAATTTATCATGCGGCTTACTGCAAACAAATAGTCGTCGTACTCATCAAATTTTGGCCGTTGGTGAATATTGGTAATGTCTTCGAGCACCAGCGGGTTAATGGTTAAAATGGCGCCAATATCTTCAATCAGCCCGGCATCGCCCAGGCCCCTGATCTGTACCCAATGGGTATGGTCCGGGCATTTTTTAAACTGGTCGAGCACAACTTTTATACTTTTTCCTTCGTTGGTAACCAGTTCTTTCGCATTGTATGAAAATACGCAGATCAGCGGTTTTACAGCATCTTCAGGTATAATAATAGCCCCGGGGCTGTCACCAATGTTTCCTGCTTTTCTTCGGGGGTTATAGCGGATCCTTTTGATTGAGTGATTCATTTAATGGATATAAATATAGAGGAACGAAATTTAGGGCTTTTTGTTGGAAATATATTGGTAAAGGTATTTAAGTGCCGGGTAGGCGCTGCAGCGGCGATATTTAATTATATCCGCGACAGGTTGCCCATAATCAACGCGGGCTTTGCTTCTAATGACAATTCACCGATAATTAAATGACAATACAATGAACACACTTAATAATTTATCGCTGTACATTTGCTTAACGGTGTTAAATTATTTAATGCCTATTCAAAATGGCTAGTAAAGATAGAATATTACGATTGAAGGAAGAGACCAGGTGTAACATACTGGAAGCTGCCCTGCAGATTGTTAAGGAAGAAGGATGGCAAGCCTTGAGCATGCGCAAAATTGCCGACGTGATTGAATATACCGCTCCTATTATATATGAATACTTTTCAAATAAAGAAGCCATACTATTAGAACTCAACCGCCAGGGTTATTTAAAATTGGCGAGGGAATTAACAGAAGCCCGAGATAGGCACCGTTTACCGGCTAAACAACTGGAAGATATGTGGCTTACCTATTGGAACTTTGCTTTTGCAAATAAAGAGCTTTACCAGGGAATGTTTGGCATAACTACCAATTGCAGCTGCGAACTTGTAAATGGCTTGCCTGAGGCAGATATCCCTTACGATCTTTTCAGCGGGGTAATAGGCGAGTTAATGAACAACAACGATCTGGAGGGTGACGTGATCTGTACCAAATATTACACCCTTTGGTCGGTTGTACACGGGTTGGTTTCCATTAACCTGTTAAGCCGGGGATCGTCTGACGAAATTAACCGCCATGTACTGAAAGATGCAATAGGAAGCATTATAAAGTCTATGCAGGATTAATTTTTTTAACGAATTAAGAACAGTGTTAAGCTATTTAACACTGTTAAATATATAATCGAATTATCAACATTAAATAAATACAACTATGAAAACACTGAACCAAACTCAATCTCAAATACCTAACACTGTTAAATTGTTTAATAGTGTTATAATATCTATTTCAAGTTCAGACCGGTGTTGCAGGTAGCAATCAGGGTTTCCTTGAATTCAAACACAAATACATACACACAACAACTCCATATAACATAATCATGAAAAATTTAATTTTAGCGATCCTGGCAATATCATTATACAGTTGCTCAACAAAGCCCCAGACGGCAGGAGCACCGCCGGCACCGTCACTACCGGTAGCCACAATAACTACAGGCACCGATACTACTTTCCAGGAGTACCCTGCATCAATAGAAGGTACTGTTAATGTAGAAGTTCGCCCGCAGGTAGGCGGAACGTTAGATAAAGTATTTGTTGACGAAGGTGCTTTTGTAAACGCCGGTCAGCCTTTATTCAAAATCAACGATCAGCCTTACCGCGCTGCTTTAAACAATGCCGTTGCCAGCCAGCATGCCGCCGAAGGTGCAGCAGCTAACGCACAACTGGAAATTGACAAATTAACCCCACTGGTTCAAAATAAAGTAGTATCAGAATACCAGATGAAAACAGCAAAATCAGCTTATGACATTGCCAAAGCAAATATTGAACAGGCTAAAGCAAATGTTTCAACCGCGCAGATCAATTTAGGATACACCCTGATAAAAGCACCGGTAAGCGGTTATATAGGCCGCCTGATAAAAAAACAGGGAAGCCTTGTAGCTCCTGCTGATGCCGAAGCACTTACACAGTTATCAGATGTGCATGATGTGCATGTTTATTTTTCGCTGAGTGAAAAGGATTTTGTAAGCTTTAAAGAGCAATATCCTGGCGAGACACTTAAAGATAAATTATCAAAATTGCCAACCGTTTCACTATTGCTTGCTGATAACAGCGCTTATGCCAAACAAGGTAAAGTTGATATGATAGACGGTCAGTTTGATAAAACAACAGGTGCCATTACTTTAAGGGCGAGTTTTTCAAATCCGCAGGGTTTATTACGCTCAGGCAATACCGGGAAAATCCGTTTAAGCCTTACCCATAAAGATGCGCTAATTATACCTGAAAGTGCAACTATTGAAATGCAGGATAAAGTGTTTGTATTTACCGTTGGAGATAGCAGCAAAGTTAAAAAGCAAGCTATTGATATAGTTGGAAAAAGCGGAAGCAATTACCTGGTTAAAAGCGGTGTAAAAGCCGGCGACCAGATTGTGTTAAGCGGTATTGATCACTTGCAGGAAGGCACAGTTATCCATCCGGAAAAGGCACCGGAAAAAACGGCTGCGATAGCAAAAAACTAAAAACTAAGGGCCTCACCCTGCTCTCTCCAAAGGAGAGGGTTCTAAAAAAGAGCGAAGTTAAAGCCCTCTCCTTTGGAGAGGATTTAGGTGAGGCTGCAAGTATTTTGAAAACAAATAAAAAACAAAATCATGTTTCAAAAATTCATACAAAGACCGGTACTTTCAACTGTTATCTCCATATTATTGGTGATAGTTGGTATACTTGGTTTAACAAAATTGCCCTTAGAACGGTTCCCGAATATTGCCCCTCCGGCAGTATTGGTGTCTGCCGTTTACCCCGGCGCTAATGCCGAGACCATTTTACGTTCCGTAACGCCTTCGTTAGAAGAAGCTATTAACGGTGTGGAAAATATGACCTATATGACCTCTACTGCCAGTAATGACGGTTCACTGGGCATTACTGTTTATTTTAAACAAGGTACCGATCCAGACCAGGCGGCTGTGAATGTTCAAAATCGCGTGTCGCAGGCAACCAGTCAGTTACCTGCCGAGGTTGTTCAATTTGGTATAACCACAACCAAGCAGCAAAGTAGCTTCATTGGCGCGATGGCGATTTATTCAGAAGATCCAAAAAAATACGATCAGACTTTCGTAGCCAACTATGCGCAAATCAACATTGTGCCCGAAATTAAACGTATCCCGGGTATAGGTTCTGCCGCCATATTTGGTGGTGTTAAGGATTATTCTATGCGTGTTTGGCTTAATCCGGGTCAAATGGCTACCTACAAAGTAACGCCTGCCGAAGTGATGGCAGCTATACAGGACAAAAACCTTGAAGCCGCTCCCGGTAAATTTGGTGAACGAAGTGACGAGGCTTTTGAATACGTAATTAAATATAAAGGTAAGCTTACCAAACCGGAAGAATACCAGAATATTGCTATCCGTGCAAATGCCGATGGTTCTGTGCTGCGTTTAAAAGATGTAGCACGTGTTGAACTTGGCGCTTATTCATACAATAGTGTGAGTAACCTGAACGGGCACGATGGTATCATTATAGGGTTGGTACAACTGGCGGGATCAAACGCCAATCAAATTCAGATCGACGTTGATAAGCTGATGGTAAAATTGTCAAAGGATTTTCCAGCCGGCATTAAATACAACCAGTTCTATCGTACCAAAACCGACCTTGATGAATCAATCAACCAGGTTGAGCATACATTGATAGAAGCTTTTGTGCTTGTATTTATAGTGGTATTTATATTCCTGCAGGATTTCAGGTCTACGCTGATCCCTGCTATAGCGGTTCCGGTAGCTATTATCGGCACGTTCTTCTTCATGAACCTGTTTGGCTTCTCTGTTAACTTGTTAACTCTGTTTGCACTGGTGCTGGCCATAGGTATTGTGGTGGATGATGCAATTGTGGTCGTCGAGGCGGTTCACGCCAAAATGGAGCATAACCCGGGAATGAGCCCGAAAGTGGCAACTACCGAGGCAATGCATGAAATTACGGGTGCCATTATATCTATTACATTGGTTATGGCAGCTGTGTTTTTACCGGTTAGTTTCATGACGGGTTCAACAGGGATCTTTTACCGGCAGTTTGCATTAACCATGGCCATAGCCATCATTATATCGGCTGTTAACGCTTTAACTTTGAGTCCTGCTTTGGCTGCCTTGTTTTTAAAGAATAAACATACTGCTGATGGTCATGATGCACCTAAAAAAGGGTTTGTAGAGAAATTTTATGCAGGCTTTAATGGTGGGTTTAATTATATAACCACCAGGTATGTAGGTGGCTTAAAATTCCTTATGCGTAAAAAATGGCTTAGTATAGGCGGTTTGGCGCTGGTAGTTTTAATTACCGTTTTCCTGGTAAACAGAACAAAAACTGGATTTATCCCTACCGAGGATCAGGGCTTTGTGGCCGTAGCTGTTAGTACGCCATCCGGAACCTCCCTAAGTGGTACCAACAAGATCTTCAAACAAGCCGAAGATCAGCTTAAGACTTTACCATCACAAAGGTTTGTTACAGCGTTATCTGGTTTTAACTTTTTAACACAATCCAGCAGTCCATCTGCCGGTGTAATTTTCTTATTGTTAAAGCCTAACGAAGAAAGGGGCGCGGTAAAGAATATCGATGATATACAAAATATAGTAAGAGGGAAGTTAGCCGGCATACCAGGCGGCACGTTCTTCGTGTTCAGCTTTCCAACTGTGCCGGGATTTAGTAACGTGGAAGCCATGGATGTGGTGCTGCAGGATAAAACCAACGGCAGGCTGGATAAATTCAGCGGCGTTGCCAATAACTTTATAGGCAAGCTGATGGCTAAACCGGCAATCGCTTATGCCTTTACTTCCTACAAAGCAGATTATCCTCAATTACAATTAGAAGTTGACGACGAAAAAGCTGATCAGTTGGGCGTTAGTGTTAAAGATATCCTTGCAACTATGCAAGCATATTTTGGTACTGCCCAGGCATCGGATTTTAACCGCTTTGGTAAATACTACCGCGTAGTGGTTCAGGCTGATATTGCCGATAGGACCGACCCTACAGCTATTGATCGTGTATTTGTAAAAAACAAAACAGGCGAACAGGTGCCAATAAATACGCTGGTTAAACTAACCCGTGTTTATGGTTCAGAAACCGCCTCGCGTTTCAACCTGTTCAACTCTATTGAGGTTAATGCTATCCCTAAACCGGGATATAGCTCAGGTGATGCGATTAAGGCTATAGAGGAAACAGCAAAAGAGCAATTGCCAACGGGCTTTGCTTATGAGTTTGCTGGTCAAACACGTGAGGAGATTTCTTCGGGCGGACAATCAGCCGTAATATTTATGTTGTGTTTGCTGTTTGTATATTTCTTATTATCAGCACAGTATGAAAGTTATATTTTGCCATTGGCTGTAATACTTTCAATCCCGACAGGTATTTTAGGTGTGTTTGTGGTATTAGGTTTAACAGGTATCGAAAACAACATCTATGTACAGGTAGCGCTCATCATGCTCATCGGTTTGCTGGCTAAAAACGCCATCCTGATCGTGGAGTTTGCCGTACAGCGGCGTAAAGCCGGCCAGCCGTTAGTGGCAGCGGCAATTGAAGCTGCAAGGCTGAGGATCCGTCCGATCATCATGACATCGCTGGCATTCGTGTTCGGTTTGTTCCCGATGAGTATTGCAACAGGCCCATCTGCACAAGGTAACCACTCTATCAGTATAGGTGCCGCAGGCGGGATGGTTTCAGGTGTATTGCTTGGGCTATTTATTATCCCGGTACTGTTTGTAATATTCCAGGGTTTGCAGGAAAGAATAACAGGGATCCCGTTGGCTGTATTAAATGCTGAAGATAAGCATCATGGACATGGCGGCAAGCCCGCAGCTGAATTACAAAGCGAACTATCGGTATAAATACAAAGAGCGGCTTGCGATTTCTTTCCCACGGAATGATATGGGAGGATTAGAGGAGGAGGTTGCAAGTCATATTCTTATTAATCATACATGAAAATGGAAAGATCAGAAGCTGTTAGCTCATGATAGCTCCATCGGCATAAAAAAAATACTTCAATGAAAAATTATATTAAAGGGTCTGTTTTGATATTGGTGCTGGCAGTGCTGAGCGCTTGTAAAGTATCAAAGGATGTACAAACACCCAAACCCGAGTTGCCTGAAACTTTCAGGAGTGCCGCCACAACCGGCGATACAACCAGTATTGCTGATATGCAGTGGAAAAACTTCTTTACCGACGCAACCCTGCAAAAACTGATTGACAGCGCTATCGAAAAAAACTACGACATGCAGATTGCCGTAAAAAATATAGAAGCGTCGCAGTTGTTATTTAAGCAGGTAAAGTGGAACTATGTTCCGCAGGTTGACCTGAATGTTACAGCCAATTCACAGCGCCCGTCAGACAATAGTTTAACAGGCCTGAGCATTGCACAATACAACATCGGCACAAAGCACGTGGAAGATTACTCCGCTAACCTTGCCCTTTCATGGGAGGCTGATATTTGGGGTAAGATCCACAACCAGCAACGCAGTGCGCTGGCTGCTTACCTGCAAACCACAGAAGCTAAAAAAGCTGTACAAACCAATTTGGTGGCTACGGTATCGCAAGGTTATTATAACCTGCTGATGTTGGATGCACAGCTGGATATTGCGCAAAAAAATGTAAAACTTAATGACAGCACTTTGCGGATAATTAAGCTGCAATATGATGCCGGGCAGGTTACATCATTAGCGGTACAGCAAGCCGATGCACAAAAACAGGCAGCCGAACAACTGGTGCCGCAGTTTGAGCAGAATATTGCTATCCAGGAAAATGCTCTTCGTATTTTAACCGGCCAGCTACCTGATAAAATTGCCCGTAACTCAAATTTGGATGCTATGGTTATCCCGGTAAGTGTGTCTGCCGGCTTGCCATCAGCTATTGTGAGTCGCCGGCCTGATGTTAAAAGTGCAGAACTGGCCCTGCAAATTGCAAACAGCAACGTAGGTATTAGCAAAGCCGAAATGTACCCCGCTTTGCGCATTACTGCGCAAGGGGGTGTAAACTCATTTAAGGCAAGTAACTGGTTCAATATTCCTGCATCACTGTTTGGTGTGGTTGCGGGCAGTGTTGTGCAGCCGCTGCTGGATCATAAACGATTGAAAACTGATTATGAGGTTGCAAAGGTTAACCGCGAAAAAACAGTGTTGCAGTTCCGCCAGTCGGTGTTAAATGCAGTTGGCGAGGTTTCAGATGCGCTGGTAAAAATTGATAAGCTAAAAGCACAGCAGGATATAGCCGCAAACAGGGTAAATACCTTACAGCAGGCTACTAAAAATGCCAACCTTTTATTTAGAAATGGTTTAGCTACTTACCTTGAAGTGATAACAGCGCAGGGTAATGTTTTGCAAAGCGAATTAGAACTTGCATCAATTAAAAGAGATGAATTAAGCGCAGTATCTGAATTATACAGGTCACTGGGTGGTGGTTGGAGATAATAATTTAATAACTATGAAAGACTTTTTAACATTAAGAAGCAAAATGCTTTTTTGTTCGATAAAAGAATGGAACGTTACCCTTGTATTTTGGGGGATTGTATTATTGGTTGAAGTATTGATCAATGTACTGAAGTAATAATTATTATACTGACCCTTTCAGGTAACTGATAATCCTCAACGGGACAACACCAATAAGCTGGTCTGTTGTCCCGTTTTTTTTAATTCCGTTTAACTGGCGGATAAATGGTATGTTAGCTTTGGCACGGTTAATGGCAACTAATTAACCAAAATAAGCAACAAATGAATCCCGCTATCGATCTCAATAAAACAAAGAAAATAGGGCTTGCGCTTTCAGGCGGTGGTGTAAGGGGGGTAGCGCATTTAGGTGTAATGCAGGCGCTAACCGATCATGGTATTGAATTTTCGCATATCTCAGGTACCAGTGCCGGGGCAGTGGCTGCTGCCTTTTTCGCGGCAGGATATGCCCCTAAAGAGATTTTACAGATTATTAAGGAAACAAAGCTGCTTAAGCTGTTGAGGCCATCAATTGGCAGCGCGGGATTGATTTCAATACTGAAGACCCGGTTTCTGTTTACAAAATTTATTCCTCATAATTCCTTTCAAAAACTTAATATCCACGTAACGGTCTCATCTGTTAATCTGGGTGATGGCAAACTGGTTTATTTTACCGAAGGTGAGCTGGATATGGCAATTTTAGCTTCATGTTGTTTGCCCGGAATATTTAAACCCATTATTATTAACGGCCACATGTATGTGGACGGCGGAATTCTCAATAATTTTCCGGTTGAACCGCTGGTAGGCAATTGTGATGTGATTATTGGTTCTTCATGTAACCATTTGCCGGTAGTTACTGAGATTAAATCATTCCGCAGCCTGGTTGACAGGGCCGCGATGATTGCTATAAGTTCGAGCCTTAATACGCGTAAAATTTTATGCGATATAGTTATTGAGCCGCATGATCTGGGTGGTTACGGAATATTTGATACCGATGCAGCCGATGAAATTTATAACATAGGCTATGAAGAAACTTTGAAAACCATTCAAGAAAACGAAATACTTAAAGGTATTGTACAGGCACACCAAAAATCACCTTCAGTATAATGTTAACGGCCACTAAAAAGCTCAGGCAAATGAGTGGGAGCGGCGAATAATTGTTTACCAGGTATAGATAATTTGACAGATAAAGGCGCCATACCATACCCAAACGGCGGCAAACTTACGGGCGTCAGCATGATATTAAACTGAAATTACTACCTTTCAGGCTCATTTATTAGTCCTGTTCATGAAACTCTTTATTCAAAGGCGCGGCATCGTTACGTTTTTAATGCTATTATGGTCTATAAGCATTGTCCCTGTATCAGCCCAGGAAAGCAGGTTCCCCCTGATTCCTTATCCGGCTAAATTAACCGCAGGTAAAGGTTCTTTTATTATAACTTCAAAAACAAGTATTACACTTGCCGAGCGGTTTTGGAATGAGGCAAATGAATTAAATGATTTGCTAAGCAAGGGCCTTGGCAAAAAATTAAGCATAACTAAGAACTCCAATCCCCATGCTATAAAATTGGTATATGATGCATCCATTACCGCCCCTGAAGCATATAAGTTAACTATTACGCCGCAACAGGTAATTATAGCGGCAAAAGATCCGGCAGGCGTATTTCACGCGGTTGAAACTATCCGGCAGCTGTTGCCTGTTGCTGTTGAAAGCGGTATTGTTAATAACCAATTAGCATTGCCTGTGATGTCTATTACAGATGAACCCGCTTATGAATGGCGGGGCATGCATCTGGACGTATCGCGTCATTTTTTCGCTATAAGCTACCTTAAAAAGTTTATCGACAGGATGGCTTTATATAAAATGAACAAACTGCACCTGCATTTAACCGACGACCAGGGCTGGCGTATTGAAATAAAAAAATATCCGAAACTGACCGAAGAAGGAGCGTGGCGTACATTCAATAACCAGGATTCGGCCTGTATGAAGAGAGCTGTGGATAATCCGGATTTTACCATTGATAAAGAACACATCATTCAGCGCGATGGTAAAACGTTATACGGCGGATTTTATACGCAGGATGAAATGAAAAGTGTGGTAGCTTATGCTGCCGCCCGCCACATTGATATTATTCCGGAGATTGATATGCCCGGCCACATGATGGCGGCTATAAACGCATATCCGTTTTTAACTTGCAACGGCGAGAATAAATTTGGCGAACTTTTTTCGAAGCCTGTTTGCCCCTGCAACGAAAATACTTTTGAGTTTGCCGAAAATGTGTTTAAGGAGATCATGGAAATTTTCCCCTCAAAATATATTCATATCGGGGGCGATGAGGTCGACCGGTCCGACTGGGCAAAATCAGATGCCTGTAAAGCATTGATGCAGAAGGAAGGAATTAAAGACCTGCCCGCGCTGCAAAGCTACTTTATTAACCGGATGGAGAAATTTTTTAATGCCCGGGAGCGGAAAATGATTGGCTGGGACGAGATTATTGAAGGCGGCGTAACTAAAACCGCCATTATAATGTACTGGCGTACGTGGGTACCCGGCGCGCCCGTAAAGGCTGCACAAAACGGCAACACCGTTATTATGACGCCCGGCGAACCTTTATACTTTGACGCCCAGCCCGACCAGTACTCAATTTACAAGGTATATCACTTTAATCCGATTCCGAAAGGGTTAAATAGAAAGGAAGCCAGCGCTATTATTGGCGCTCAGGCAAACATCTGGACGGAAATGATCCCATCAGAAAATCGCGCCGATTACATGTATATGCCCCGCATGACAGCGCTTGCAGAAATGCTCTGGACAAATGATCAAAGCAAGTACAATTCCTATTTAAAACGGCTGGTAGAGCAATACCCGCGAATGGATGCGCTGAAGATCCATTACAGGTTGCCTGATCTTCCCGGTTTATTGAACGAATATGTGTTTACTGACGAAGGAAAGCTAAGCATCAGCAAACCCTTGCCGGGCCTTGTCATCCGGTACACAACAGATGGCTCCATACCTGCAGTAAGCTCTCCCGAACTGCCCGCGCCATTGGTAATTAAGCAACCCGAAATGGTTAAAGTGGCGGCATTTACGCCATCGGGCACCCGGGGCGATGTTTACAGCCTGAATTATACACAGCAAAATATGCTTGGGCCGGTAAAAATTGGGTCACCAAAACCTGGCCTGGTTTGCAGCTATTACAAAGCTTTTTTCAAGGAAACGGCGTTAATGCACAATGCAAAGGCTGACAGCACCTTTACCAGCGATAAGATTGCTGTACCGCCTACGGTAAAAGCGCCCTCATTCGGAATAACTTACAAGGGCTATTTGGATGTCCCTTCGGATGGTATTTATACTTTTTTCCTCACCTGCGATGACGGCGGCGTTTTACGGATTGGCGATAACATCACTGTGAACAACGATGGTAACCATTCGGCGCAGGAACGGAGCGGCCAAATTGCCTTGAAAATGGGAGCGCATCCATTCGCACTTGACTTTATTGAAGGTGGCGGCGGTTTTAAGCTGTTGTTGAAATACAGCATAAACGGTTCGGAGCCAAAGGAAATTCCGGCTGATTGGTTAAAAAATTAATACGGAGTCAGCGCGTAAACAATTCTATTTAAAACGTTTCCCCCCATTTTTAGATAATCACTCTGCCTATTTTATTCCCCAAATGTTTACCTATTCCTTCTCAAAATTACTAAAAATATTAGTAATTTTGATAGATATGAACGTGGATAGGGTAACGGAAAAATTAAATATCCTGGCTGATGCAGCCAAGTATGATGTGTCGTGTGCATCAAGCGGGAGCAAGCGAAAAAATGAGAACAAAGGCCTCGGTAATGCCAGCAACGGCATTTGTCACAGCTATACGGAAGATGGGCGCTGTGTGTCGCTATTAAAAATTCTGCTTACCAACCACTGCATCTTTGATTGCGCCTATTGTGTATCCCGAAAAAGTAATGACATTAAACGCGCTGCATTTACCGTGCAGGAGGTGGTAGATTTGACCATCAATTTTTACCGCCGTAATTATATCGAAGGGCTATTCCTGAGTTCCGGAATTTTTAAAGATGCCGATTATACAATGGAGCGGTTGGTAACAATCGCCAAAAAACTTCGTACAGAAAATAACTTTAATGGTTATATCCACTTAAAATCCATTCCGGGTGCCAGTGACGAACTTATGCGCGAAGCCGGCTTATATGCTGACCGGCTGAGTGTTAACCTTGAAATGCCGACCGAAGCCGGCTTAAAACTGCTGGCCCCTGATAAGAACCGGCAGGACATGATTGACCCCATGGCATTTTTAAATAAAGAGATCATTCAGCGAAAGGAAGAAAAGAAGTTGTTTAAAAAAGCACCAATGTTTGCACCAGCGGGTCAAAGCACCCAGGTTATTATTGGGGCCACGCCTGAGAATGATCAGCAGATTTTGCATACCGCTAACCATTTTTACAAGAACTTTAATTTAAAGCGGGTTTATTACTCTGGCTACGTACCTGTGCTGGCTGATAAACGCCTGCCCGGGTTAAATACCGCTGTGCCAATGGTGCGCGAAAACCGGCTTTACCAGGCTGATTGGCTAATGCGGTTTTATGGCTTTAATGTAAACGAGATTGTAAACAGCCAACAGCCGCTGCTGGATCTGGATATTGACCCTAAACTGGGCTGGGCCATCCGCAATATGCAGGCTTTTCCCATAGATATTAACAAAGCTGATCTGCACATGATCCTTCGCGTACCAGGCATTGGGCTGCATTCGGCGCAGAAAATTGTGAGCGCCCGTAAATTTGCTTTCTTAAACTGGGATCAGCTGAAAAAGATAGGGGTTGCCCTGAACCGGGCTAAATATTTTATTACGTGCAAAAGCGGCGATTACGAAAAGCGCGACCTTACAGGCACCAAAATAAAGCAGTTTATTTTAGCCGAGTCGCAAAGTAAGTACCTTAAGAACGTGCAATCCCAGCTTAATCTTTTTTAAAAATGACCAGGCTGATCTACGATGGAACTTTTGAGGGCTTGCTGACCGCGATTTTCGAAATTTATGATCGCAGGCTTACAGTTGTTAATTTACAAAAAGACGGAACAGGCAGTAGTGCTTTATTTGAAGATGAATTGCAGATTATTACAGATGATGCCCGCGCAAACCGGGTTTTGAAAGGCCTGAAAACCAGGCTTTCAGCAAATGGCGTACAGCGCGTTTATATTGCCCATTTCGCAGGGATGGAGCACGAAGAAAATAATATCGCAGGCTATATCAGATATGCGTTTGATACCCAACAAAATATTGAAGATGACTACGGCAACAAATACGTGCAGCGAATTTCGCAAATAGTGCAAATGATGCGTCGGGAGAAACACCGAATGGAGGCGTTTGTACGCTTTCAAAAGCTGCAGGACGATACGTATTACGCAGCAGTTGAACCCGATTTTAACGTGTTGCCGTTGTTAATAAGGCACTTTAAAAATCGCTATGCTGATCAGAAATGGATGATATATGACGTAAAAAGAAACTATGGCATTTACTACGACCTGCACGATACGGAGTTTGTTGCTATGGAATTTTCGGCGTCCGCTCCGGCTGGTAACGCCATCGCTGTTTTTAGCGAACACGAGGAGACCTACCAGCACCTTTGGAAGAATTATTTCAGGAGTGTAAATATCGCATCGCGAAAAAATACAAAGCTGCATTTAAGGCATATTCCCAAAAGATATTGGAAACATTTGACAGAGAAAATATGAATGTCACCCCGGAGCAGTTTTGCTTGGCAGGGTGACAATTCCTTTATTGTTTCTTGATCTCTACCCTACGATTTAATTTTCTTCCGTCTTCGGTAGTGTTATCTGCAATAGGTTTGCTTTCGCCATAACCTTTAATGCTAAGGTTATCACCAGCGATACCGGTATTAACCAAATAGAGTTTAACTGAATTGGCGCGCTCAACCGATAGTGCCATGTTATGGTCATAGCTCCCCTCAGCAGATGAATTGCCATTCAGGACAAATTTAACTGTCGGGTCTTTTTTCATTTCTGCTGCCGCCTTGTCCAAAATAGGATATGATTCGGTTTTTAATATTCCAGAGTTAAATTCAAATTGGATGTTGCTGAAATTGTAGTCGGGCTTTGCAACGGGTGGCGGTGGCGTTTCCTTTTGCACAGGTGCCGGTGCAGGTGCTGGCGTTTCTTTTGGTGCCGGTGCCGGATCAGGCGGATAACTAACGGCAGGCTTGGTAACAAGCGGCTTTTTAGCTTTGCATGCCGGTAACGCGGCTACGGCAAATAAAATGGCGAATAACAGGAACTGAGCTTTTATAATTTTCATAAATTGACTATGTATGGATGTAAATATAGAAACGCAATACAAAATAGCATATTGCAACTTATAAACTTCTTCACATTTTGAAGATGCACCAGGTGGTCATGCACCTTAAGTTTTGCACGTTGGTTGTTTTTATGGGTTCAAACAATTGTCCGTTTAAATCGCTGGTGTATGCAAGCAGCATTTCTTCATTCACTAAAAAGCGTTCCGAACCGTCGGGAAGCAGGTAGCGGCCATTGCCGAGCTGGTTCACCAGGGTTTCAATTCCTATATCAGATGCAAGCCTGGCGAACAAATAACCACCTGGTTTAAGTACCCGCCACATAGAACGCAGCATGTTTTCAAAATGAGAGGTATCTGCGGCGAAGTGAAGTACCGCGCTGCTGATCACCAGGTCAAACGTCGCATCATTAAAAGGCAAATCTTCTGCAGCGCCTATCTGGAAATTGCTTGCCGGAATATCCGGTGCCAGCATACCTGCAAGCTCAGCGACAGCGTCAATGGCTTCCGGGTTTGGATCTATCCCGTAAACGTCAAAACCATTTCTCAAAAAATATACAAGGTTGCGGCCGCCGCCGCAGCCGGCGTCAAGCACTTTTTGGCAACCATCAAACCGGCCCTTTAACAGTTGGTCAAATAAATAAATGTCAATGTTTCCGTAAAGTTGCTGCAGGTTGTTTTGCATGGTATTATTTAAAGCCGCTAATGTAAGCCGAACTTTCCGGATATAACAAAAGCCCCGGAAGGGGCTTTTGCTTTTGTTAAATAATGCTTATAAGATCAGTTACTTTCCTCTTTCACTCTTATCGTGGTGTTCAAAACCTTTGCCCTCGCCGCACAATTCAAAATGTGCTTTAATGGCATTGTAAAGTGCTACGTTAACCGTGCTGCTAATCACTATGGTGCCGTTTACGCGGTCGGCTTTATCTAAAATGGCAGCAGCTGTATTGGTAAGCAATTTGTTTAAATGGAATTTGATAGTGGTAGCCAGGTCGGTTTTACCATCAACAGTAATATTTTCTAATTCGGCCTTAATAATGGCATCATCGTTAAAGTCAAACTCAATAGGCACAACTGCGCCGCCTGCGGTTGTAAAGTTACCTTTAAGGGTAAGCGGGATATTGGCAGTTGTAGTTTTTGCCAGTACAATTTTTATCTCAATTTCTCTATAGGTGCCGGTGTCAATGGCAGCGGCAATTTTTGCAGGGATAGGAGCAAAAATATCAACGTTGGTTAACGCTTTTGATTTGATCTCAACGGATGTGTTTCCTTTTTTTGCCTCCAGTTTAAAGTAAGCAATATTAGCGATTCCCGATGTCCATGCAATACTGGCGGTGCCGGTGGTTGCATTGGTGGTTAGCCCGCCAACAGAAGAAGGTAATGCAGTTGATGAATTGTCAGCACTCATGGCAAACGAAAGCTGCGTTCCGGTTGTTGAAGGGGATGAGCCGTTTTTTTGGCAGGCACTAAACATAAAGGCTAATGCAATGGCGCAAAATCCTTTGGTTATTAGTTGTTTTTTCATGGTTGGTTATTTGTTGTTTATTGTAATACGTTTGTTACACATAAATTGTTGCCTGTAAGTCATTTTTTTTCGCGTTTTTGCGAAAATAGTGCTTTGGACCTTTGCAACAATCAACAATATAATTGCTTAAATAATTATTGTGATGCCCGGTTTTGCTTTTCTGCTTTAAGGTAAGCGGGGTATTTAACCGGGTTGGTGAAAGCACCTGTAGGGTGGCCCGCACCATAAAACTGGTCATAATAAGTCCGGATCTTACTTTGCGAAAGCATCTTATCAACCAGGTTGGATAAGGTTTTAGCATCTATTTTCCTTTTGGCAGTAAAGTTATTTAAGCTAACCATGTCGCTCCATTTTAGTTTTGTGGGCTCTTCTTTACCGGTAAGTTTAGAAAGGTCAAGGTAGTAATTGGTTTCCTTTGTAACATGGTAAGCTCCGTCAAAATCAGCTATTTCAAATGAGGGGTTATTGCGATGGTCCATGCCTATAGATGGAACTATCCTCATATAAGCCGCTGCCGAATCGGCAATGGTACTGGTGCCGGGATAAAATACCCTGAAATCATTAAAGTGGGTGTGGCTTGCTATCATAAACTCAACCTGCCTGCTGTTGTTAACCACTGTACCCGTAAACATAGCGGAAAGATCGCCTTTTGGGCCGCCTGTCATCCACATGGGCTTTCCGTCAAAGCCGTTGGTTCCGGGTGGGATATGCGAGATGATCCATACCTTGTTTATTGTATCCGTCAGCTCTTTTTTCAGCCAGTCGTTCACCATGGCGTAACCATCATTATAATAATTATAGCCCATGGCAACACTGTTTTTACTCACTAGGGAAGTGTTTAAAACAACAAATCTTAATTTGCCAATAGTGGCGGTATAATAGCCACGGGATTTAAACAAAGCGGTGTCCGCATTTTGTTTTTCCAGCTGCCAGGCACTGGCAAAGTTTTGTAAAAACTGCGGACTTTGTTTTTCATAATCGTTGTTACTGTCATTATTCCCAAGCGTAGGGATTATGGGTACGCCCGGAAATTTTTTATGAAACAAACCGGCTATAAATTGAATGGATTTTTGTTTTAAAGCGGTATCAGCGGGGTTATTGTGCCAGATAAAATCGCCGGCAATAATTATAAAATCGGGCCTTTTAACAGCCAGATACATGTTATCCAAAGCGCTTATTAAAAGCGGGTAATTTGAATCATGTCCGCGCAGGTTCGAATCGATAGTTTTTGCTGCATAATTATCCAGGATCTCACCCCATTCGTCAGCCTTTGCGGCCGATAACTTTTGTACCAGTTCATTATTGATCCCGTAATTGCCATCGGTAGTAAAAAATGGATTTAAATGAATGTCTGAAACAATGAGGCAGCGGCCCTGCGCATAAGTATTTCCGGGTAATGAAAGATTCAGAATTAGAGCCAGCAGTATAATTATTGCCGTAAAACAGCCATTAGCGGGGTGCGCCCCGCTGTTGCGTTGTTTGCGTTTCATAGGTGTAGCTTTGAGATGAAGTTACAATATAAAACACTAAAAAAAAATTGAAACAGCAGATTAAGAGATGGCGGAAGGGGCCTTTACGCTAAGCTTTGCGCCGGGTAGCTTAAAACTGCCGGAAATAGCATAGTTCGTTTAACCCCTTCCTCCGCCTTTATTCTTTTGTTTTGGCGTCCTTAAGCTTTTTTTGCTCTAAAAAATAACAATGTGCTGCGCAGGCATGCAGCTTGTAGTTTTTATGCACGGTACCCAAATTGTGACCCTGGGGATCTAAAATTGCGCAGGTTTCGTCGTTTATATTTTTCAATTGCAATACAGTTTGACCCTTGTTGTTGTAATAATTGCCGTTCTTTTTGGCCATGCCTAGTTTATTGCCTTTGGCGTCAATAACATTTCCATCGCGGTCAATAAAATAAAGCTTTTCGCCTTTATTATTTTTGACGATATCATCTTTGGTGATATACCCCAGTTTAGTGCCATCATGGTTATAAATGCCACCTTTGGCATCAATAACAATATTGTTGGCTTTGCTGGTATCGTGGCCGGCCTGCGCAAAAGCGTTGGCAGCAAACGCTGTAAGAAGTATTATGAGTAAAACAGGCAACAGGTTTAATTTTTTCATGATAGTGGTGCTTTTTCTTTATCAAAGAAAGAGATAATATGCACCTAAAATCATGACGGTGAGCAGTTTGAAAAATGATGCTTATTACTTTTTGATGGTAAGAGCCCCCTTTTGAATAATATACGACTTAAGTTTATGTTCCGTGAAAAAGCGCATTCAAAATGCAATCTATAGTTTACTGCAAGTTAAATATTTAACTTAAATTTACCTTTTCGTAACAATGTAGTGTATTAATACAAAACTATACGGAATATAGCGCTAATTTTTTATTTTCGTTTAAGATGCACGATGAGTATTTAGTTGATAAACAATTGATTGATCGCCTAAAGGGTGATGAGGCTATTGCTTTGTCAATTATCTACAAAAAATATTGGCAATCACTCTACATTTCGGCACATAACATCTTAAAAGACCAGCAAGCCTGCGAAGATATTATCCAGGAACTTTTTATAAAATTGTGGAATAACCGGCATACGCTTGAAATAACAGTATCGTTGAAAGCATACCTGTATGCCTCCATCCGGTATGAGGTTTACCGGCAGGTGCGCACAGGGGCAGTTCGCGGTGAAATCTATGATAATCTTTTGGAGCGCCTGGAAACTCCTGGAACATATAATGATATTGAATATAAGGAACTGATAGGGCAGGTAAGTTCGGTGGTAAACAAACTACCCGAAAAATGCCGCGAAGTTTACAAACTGAGCCGTGAGGAACACCTGTCGCACAAGCAAATTGCAGAGCAGTTGAATATCTCTACAAAAACAGTAGAGAACCAGATCACCAAGGCGTTGCGGTATTTGCGTACATCGCTAACTACTACCGTTATAGCGGCTATAACTTATTTGCTGGTTAACTGATGGCGTTTTTTGTCATTATTCAAAGTACATCATACAGGCTGGTCATAGTTAATCATTCATTATTGTTTGAAATAAACAATTCTGTGCCTTAGGTTGGTTTAGTTCGGGGTATATATTTTGCGCACATACCAACTGCCGCAAGTATAATCAATGTAGCTACTGCATACAATGCCCCCGGATTGTAAAAATAGATGGCGGCTGCAGCCAGTGGAACAAACATGTTATTTGCGGACTGCAAGCTTTGACTGACGCCTTGCAATTTTCCCTGCTGGCTTTCACTGACTGATTGTGACAGCTTTCCGTTATAGGTACTCTCAAATAAACCCTCGCCGGAGATGATGAATATCACGGCAAGGGAAATGATAATTAACGAATGCAGGTATATGCTTGCCAAAATCAATCCTAACCCAATGCCAAGACCGATCAAACCGGCAATCGCTATACTTTTTTCGCTATAATGTTTCAACAAACGGGGTAACAATACTGCACGCGTAACAATATCGAAAACTCCCACAACAGTAAGCAGAATACCAATAAGTTGAGGCCCCCAATGATAAACGTCCTTTAGAAAAACAGTAAAGTTAAACTGGAATATACCCAGGCCCGCATAAAACAGCGCACCCAGCAGGAGCAATAATTTGACTGCTTTCAGGCTGAATATCTCTTTAAAAAGATAAAACGTATTCATACTGGCTAATGTCAGCTGTTTAGTCCTCTTTTCGGGAGGCAAAGATTCAGGCAACAGAAAATACACGGCCAAACCGGAAAGAAATATTAATGCGGCAGTTACGTAAAAAGGTAAGCCAATAGAGATGTTCCCCAATAATCCACCTAACGCAGGGCCGCCTATTTTTCCTGTTCCCATAACCGCACCGATATAGCCAAACCATTTGATACGTTCTTTGGGTGCTATCGTATCGGAAAGGTAGGCGAACAGCGTACTGATATTTCCGGCTGTAAGTCCGTCGATGATGCGTCCCAGGAAGAGTACCCATAACGCACCTCCTATACCAAAGAGGATATAGCCAATGACAGACCCAAATAAACTTACCATAAGGATTTTTTTTCGTCCGTATCGGTCACTTAATGCGCCGAGCACAGGTGCCGCAAAAAACGTGCAGGCAGCAAATACAGACAGGAGTGCACTCATGCCCACAACAACTTGCCGGGAAGGAAGATATTTGCCTACTAAAAAAGGCAGCAACGGCAGCACGATGGAAAATCCAATGGAGTTCAGTGCCACGATCAACATGATGATCCATAAGGTATATTTTTTCGACTTCATGATCTCGCGCTATTTAGAGTGCTCCTGCATCATGTGCAGCATAAAAAGTTGGGTAAATTGGTCTGAAGCCAAGCGTATCTCTTATTTTCCTGTTACTAACAATCATCTCCCATGGATCGGAAATCTGCCCATCCTCAGTATCGGGCACGTGATATATACACCGGAGTTCGGAAATAGTTAATGGGGCATCATCGGTAACGTTGTATATTCCGTTTGCTTTTTGGGAAATGGATAGTTTTACTGCCTGTGCAAGATCGGCATGATGTACCATCTGAACTCTTTTTGCAGGAGGCCAATCATTAAGTGCCGGAATTGTTTCCTTTAAATGGCGGTCTCCGTCGCCGTAAACGAGTGGAAATCTCAGGATGCAAAGGACAGGGTTACTTTTTTCGAATACCGTTAGCAGTAAATTTTCCACTTCCACCTTTGCTATCGCAAATTGATTATCTGATGAATGGGTGGCATCGGTTTCCGTAACCATTTTTGTACGGTTGGAACCGTAAACACGGTTTGAACTGGCAAAAATAAAATGCTGCACTCCGGCTTCGAGCGAAGCTTTGGCAAGAATTTCAGTACCGTCAATGTTTGCCTTTCTGGACTGCTCTTCGTTAGCGCCTTTGTAAAATGTGGCCAGGTGAATCACCACATCAACATTCTTAAGCGCAGCCTTAAATGAGCCGGGATTAAGCAGGTCTCCGACAGCCAATTCTGCACCGGCAGTTTTCAGGAATGATGCTCGACCCGTTTGTCTTACTAAGGCCCTGACTTCGTATCCCCATTGAATGAGCCTTGGAACAAGTTTGCTACCTACTTTACCTGTAGCACCTGTTACCAGGATTTTTATTGAACGAGCCAAGTTTTCTTGTCGCATATTTCCTATCGTTTTAATGGAATTCAAAATTAACTGGTATTATATGGGTAAAATAGCTATTATTGACTAATAAATAGTCGTAAAGGATTTTTATGAAAAAAGATACCGTGCCAAATATTCTCTCTGCTTTTGCGCAATCACTGGGGACGGAGGTAAAAAACCATAGGTTAGAGATCCCTGAAACGTTTGGCAAGGGCTATTGTACCGGATACGTTTTTAATGAATATATCCGGCTACTGATCAGCAATTACGAACTCAACGAAGATTTGGTAATTAAAAATCCCGACAGGAATGCAGGAGGCCGGATGATTTTTTTTAAGTTCCAACATGTTTTTTCCCGAACATTAGAAACGCCATCCGTTTTGATTGCCACCAGCCGTGTCAATACAGATGATGTAATTGCCATCCACACCAATACCGCGACGATTAATATAGAAGTGAATGCCGATTATCTAAACGGGCTTTTTGATGTAGCTTTAAGATCGCCTGTTTTGCAAAGCCTGTTAGCAAATACGCAGCCCCTGCTGTTTGAACAAATCATTTATCCCTCCCTTCAAAAAATTGTGGACGACATGCTAACTGAACCCGCTGGTGGAATTTTTGAACTATTTTTTCTGAGGATAAAGGCAGAGGAAATGGTTTGCCGGCTCTTGATGGAACTGGAAAAGCGGGATGAAAAAAAGCTGTATGCTTTAAATAATCACGACATACAAGCGATATACAAAGTAAAAGAGCAGATGCTTCTAAACCTGGAAAATCCTCCGGTTATTAAAGAATTGGCCTTTTGCGCAGGTATGAGCCCGTCTAAACTGAAACGTTTATTCAAACAAATTTTTGGTAATAGTATTTTCAGTTATTATCAGGAATTTAGGATGAAAGAGGCCTCCCGTCTGCTAAAAGAGGAAAAGCTGTCTGTTTCGGACGTTGGCTACAGGCTGGGCTTTATCAACCTCAGCCATTTTTCACGGGTTTTTATGGAACATATTGGAATGAAACCAAAGCAATACAGCCGGTCTTAAGGTACGGGAGAACTTAATCTCAGGATAGCGTTCATATGGTAAGCTTTGAATAAAGTGTATAATGAACTATGAATAATGACACTTTTCATAATACTGACAGTTTCATCTAAAATGATCATTTACAAATACCCTGAATTTTTTTACATAAGCATAGGGGATAGCGTCCTTTTTTTACTCTCTACATAAAACCCAAATTTGTGGATCAACAGGAATTTCACCGGCTTATTGAAAAGTATCTTGATGGCAGGGCCTCTGCAGAAGAGGAACAACTGCTGTTAAATTACTTTAATAGTTTTCAGTCGGCTGGCGAGTGGGATGAAACGAAGTTGGGTAACAAACAACAGCTGGAAGACAAGATGCTGGCCAGGTTGCAAAATTCTGTCCGCCAATCGGCTGAAGGCAGCAACAACCAAGTTTTCAGCATGTTCTCCTTCAAACGCGTGGCAGCCGCAGCCATATTTTTACTGGCAGCCGGCGGTATGTTTTATGTTGTGAGCAAAAAAACTGCCGATAAACAATTAGTCGTTAACAAATCGCAAGTAAAGCATGATGCCAATCCGGGCGGCAACAGGGCCACGCTTACACTGGCCGATGGCTCGACTTATGTGCTTGATTCGGCAAAAAATGGTGTTTTGGCAAAAAAAGGTAATGTCAGCATAAAAAAAGAAAAAGACGGACAGGTAACTTACGCAGCTGAGACCAATGAACCTGCAAACGAAAATGTAAGCGCCCTTAATACCATGAGCACCAAAGCAGGCGGGCAGTATCAGCTTTTACTAGCCGACGGCACCAAAGTTTGGCTCAACTCTGAATCTTCAATAAAATATCCAACAGCGTTTAAAGGTAGGGAACGTACGGTTGAACTAACCGGCGAGGCTTATTTTGAAGTAGCTAAAAATGCAGCCATGCCATTTATGGTAAAGGTAAATAATATGCAGGTTAGGGTTTTGGGTACACACTTTAACATAATGGCCTACGATAATGAGAATGCCATAAAAACCACCTTACTTGAAGGGGCAGTAAAGCTAACTGTTGGCAACCACGCCAGTGTGTTAAAACCGGGTCAGCAGGGCCGGGTAACTAAAAGCGGCGACATTAATATTGTTGACGTTGATGCGGAACAAGCGGTAGCCTGGAAGAATGGCTATTTTGAATTTGACAGGTCAAGCATCAGGGAAATCATGAATCAGCTGGCAAGGTGGTACGATATCAAAGTTACTTATGAAGGTAAAATTCCCGACGATGAGTATGTAGGGAAAATTGAACGCAATGTAAAACTATCGCAGGTGTTGCATATACTAGAATTGAGCCATGTTCACTTTAAACTTGAAAATAAGAATTTAACCGTTACCCCTTAACAATATATTAACTAATTAAACACTATTAAATTTCGAGTATGAATAAACTTCGACGTCTCCACTAAAAATACTTATCCTAAGTTCCCTTATCCAATAAATGAAAAACCGGTGAGTGCGGCAACACTCCCCGGTTACAAATGGATGGGTTTACAACATCATCAACTGAACTATAAACCAAAACATTCAAAGTTATGACATTTAACTTATGTGGTAAAATTTTTCTTACCGCAAAAAAAGCAATTCAAAACCTGTTTTTGATTATGAGGATAACAGTACTACTAATTATCGTTGGCTGTTTGCAGCTTAGTGCTAAGAGCTTTTCACAAACCATTACCCTTAATGTAAAGGAAACGCCCATCCGGAAAGTTTTCTCGGCAATTGAAAAACAGAGTGGTTACGGCTTTTTTTACCGGTATAAGGATGTGGAGCAGGCAGCCCCGGTCACGGTGCAGTTAACCAACGCTCCACTTGCAGAAGCGCTGGCGCAGTGTTTTAAAAACCAATCGTTTACTTATGTTATTGAAAACAAAACCATCGTAATCAGTAAAAAAGGAGAGATGCGTACAAATATCGCAGCTGCAAAAATTACGGTAACAGGCGTTGTTTACGATAGCGGGCATTTACCGCTGCCCGGTGTTAACATCAAAGTTAAAGGTACTACCTCAGGCACCATTAGCGACAGTAACGGAAAATATTCTATAACCACTGATGACGAAGCAACACTGGTGTTCTCCTTTATAGGCTTAAAAACTAAAGAAGAACCGGTTAATAAGCGCACAGAAATAAACATAACGCTTGAAGAAGACAGTCGCCAGATGAACGAAGTGGTGGTGATAGGTTACGGCAACCAGGAGCGTAAAGACGTTACCGGTGCAGTAGGCACGGTTAAAATGGCCAATATTAAAGAAATTAAGGCCGCAAGTATAGATTTGAAATTAGCCGGGCAGCTGGCCGGTGTTACCGTAAACCAGGTGACGGGAACTCCCGGCGGCGGTGTTTCTATAAACATTCGCGGTGCAGGTTCAGTAGGTGCAGGCGATGACCCGTTATATGTAATTGACGGCTTTCCAATCTCTCCAGGCTTTGACCAGTATTCAAACCCTTTGAGTACCATTAATCCGGATGATATTGAAAATATCAGCGTTTTAAAAGATGCCGCTTCAACCGCAATCTATGGTTCGCGCGGTTCAAACGGTGTTATTTTAATCACTACCAAACGGGCAAAAAAAGGCGAGTCAAATATCACCGTAAATACTTCTACAGGGATGCAGCGTATTTTGCCGTCGAGCAAGTTGCAGGTAATGGATGCCCGAGAATTTGCACAGTGGCGTTTAGAGTCGTACCAGGACGCCGCAGCCGCAGCTGGCGAAACTTTTGACATCAACAATGTTCCGGTTGAGTACCGCAATCCCTCACAGTACGGCAAAGGTACAGACTGGTTTAACGCGGTTACCCGTAAAGCACCTATGCAAAATTACGATGTAACCGTTTCCAACGGGACCGAAAAAGTACGGTCCTTGTTTTCTGTTGGTTACTTTGATCAGCAGGGGACCGTTCTGAATACCGGTTTTCAGCGTTACTCCATAAAAGGAAACATGGATGCCAATGTGGCAAAAAATATTACCATGGGGCTAAGTATAGCGCCGACCTACAGCCTGCGCAATCTGCAGCAAACTGATGGGCATTTTGACCAGGCGGTGTTAAGCCAGGCTTACCTGGAAAGCCCGCTCACACCCGTAAAACAACCCGATGGGTCATATACAAATATTGTGGGTTCACCCGGTACTTTTCAAAATGCCAACCCGGTGAGCGAACTCGTAAATACTACGAACAAATACACCCAATTTAGAACCCTTGCCAATTTTTACGCAGACTGGCAGGTAATAAAAGGTCTCGATATTAAATCAACTTTCGGGGTTGACTACCAGAATAGCACCGGTGATTATTTCCGGCCATCGTTCCTTGGGGCATTTAACGTGCCCAATCACGATGGTACACAGGCAAAAGCTATCGGATCATTCAACTCATCAAACTCATTTAACTGGCTCAATGAAAACAGTGTTAACTATAAAAAAACCTGGGGCGATCATACCTTAACCCTCCTGGGCGATTATTCTATACAGCAGGAAACCTCGCACAACCGTTTAACTTATGGTACTGGTTATGCTGATGATGCCATCCACTCTGTTGGTAACGCAACTATAGTAACGGCGAGTGCGGGCGACGAAGAATGGCGCCTGCAATCATTAATAGCCAGAGCACAATATTCATTTAAGGACAAATATTTAATCAGCGCATCTATCCGCCGCGACGGTTCATCAAGGTTTGCCCCTGGTCATAACTGGGGCACCTTTCCGTCCGTATCCGGTGGCTGGCGCATTTCTGACGAATCTTTCTTCCCGAAAATAAACCTGATAGACCAACTGAAGTTTACCGCCAGCTATGGCCTTGCAGGCAACAATAATGTAGGCAACTATGATTATGTGCCATCCGTTAGCCAAACCAATTATACTTTTGGCGGCGTGATTGCTCCCGGTAAATCATTAACCGAATTGGGTAACACTGCCCTGGGTTGGGAAACCACCCGCCAGCTTGATATTGGGGCAGACCTATCGCTTTTAAAGGGCCGTATTTATCTAATTGCAGAGTATTATAACCGCTATACACAGGATATGCTGCAATTTATTCCTGTACCTACGGTTTCGGGTTACGGCGGCGCCCTTTCAAATGTTGGTAATGTGCGCAACAGGGGGTGGGAGTTTACTTTAACCACAAAAAACATTGTAAGCAGTGGCTTTAACTGGTCATCGGACTTTAACGTTTCCTTTAACCGCAACAAGGTGATCAGCCTGGGGCCTACACCGTTTATTTTAGATGCGCCAGCCAATGATAACCCAACCAGTATAACCAAAGTAGGTTCGCCGCTGGGACAGTTTTACGGTTACATTTTTGCCGGGATCATCCAAAACCAGGCCGACCTTGATAAAAGCCCTCACTTTGACGGCGAAACCATCGGTAATATTAAATACAAAGACATCAACGGCGACCATGTGATTGATGGTAACGACCAAACAATCATCGGCAACCCCTGGCCGCAATTCACGTTTGGCTTTAATAACCATTTCAGTTATAAAAACTTTGATTTAAACGTGGTTACAGCAGGTTCAGTTGGGGGGCACGTATTTGATATGTACAAACAGTTTACCACCAACCTGGATGGCGTGTTTAACGTAGAGAAATCGGTGGCGCAGCGCTGGCGTTCTGAAAGCCAGCCCGGTGCGGGGCTGTTGCCAACCACAACGTCAAACACAAACCTGGCAAGAGACTATTATCCTTCGTATTGGGTAGAGAGCAACTCTTATTTAATGTTTAAGGATATTGGTTTAGGATATAGCTTTAAAACAAAGTTCAGTAAAAATTTCAGGGTTTATTTAAGCGCACAAAACGCCATACTAATAACCGGATATAAAGGCGGCAACCCCGAGGTTGGTATTGATGGGCAACAGGGTAACAGGTCACTTTCACCAAATGTAAATTTTACAGGTTACCCTGTTTCGGCTGTTTATTCAATAGGCTGCAACGTTACCTTCTAATTTAAAATGGTTCGGTAGGTTAAAATTTTAATAGCAAAACACATGAAAAAATATATATATCTGTTTCTCTTTTTTATTGCGATAAGCATAGCAGGCTGTAAAAAAGATTACCTGGCCCTTCAGCCTACAGATACGCAAAATGCGGGTAATTTTTTTAAAACGCCTGATCAGTTTAAACAGGCTGTAAACGGGGCTTACCAGCCGTTGCAGGGTTTGTATAATGGTCCATTTTGGGCGATGGGTGAAATGAGGTCTGATAACACTTCGTACGAATACGACCCTAATGACCGCTCCGGAACACCAAAAGAAGAGATTGATGAATTTAGGGAGATTGCAAATAATGAGTATGTACAGGGCTTTTTTGACGCATCTTACACAGGAATAGGCCGCTGTAATGCTATTTTAGGCAGGCTGCCCGCAGCAAAGTTGGACGCTGCAACTGCTGCCGAGTTTGAAGGGCAGGCCAGCTTTTTGCGTGCATTTAACTATTTTAACCTGGTACGCATGTTTGGCGATGTGCCGCTGGTGCTTACCGAAGTACAATCAGTTGCTGATGCTTATAAAGTTGCAAAAAGAGCTCCGGCTGCCGATGTTTACAAAGCTATAATTGCTGATGCCCAGGATGCCATTGCAAAGCTTCCGGTAAAATATGCCGCTGATGCTGACAAGGGCAGGGTAACCAAAGGCACCGCAGAGACTATGCTTGCAGAAGTTTACATGACTTTGCATCAATATGATCTTGCTGTCCCTTTGCTGCGGTCTGTTATTGCATCAAATGCTTACAGCCTGAACGCCAATTATGCCGATAACTTTGACATCCACACAAAAAACAGCCCTGAATCTATCTTTGAGATCCAATACCAGGAAGGTTCAAACGGGCTGGGCAGCGATTTTGTTGACCAGTTTATTCCATGGGATTATTACGATACCGACATTACCGGCTTTGAGATCCAGAACGGCGCGCTGAACGGCTGGAACATCCCTACGCAGGACATGGTAAACGCTTATGAAGATGGCGATAACCGGAGAGATGCATCATTGGTTGATTTTACTTCAGACGAATATGGTAATGATCTGCCTTTTATAAAAAAATATGTGAGCCAGGGTGCAGTGCAAAACATAACTGCCAATGATTTCCCGGTTTACCGTTATGCCGATGTTTACCTGATGCTTGCCGAGTGCCTTAACGAGCAGGGCTTTGCAGGCGGAGGCGAAGCTTTTAAATACTTAAACCTGGTACGTGAACGTGCCGGCCTTGCCGATAAAACGGTTTCAAACGAGGATGCATCATTAAGTGTACCAAACCAGGAAGCATTCCGCGCGGCCATTGCGCACGAAAGGCAGGTGGAGCTTGCGTTTGAAAATCACCGCTGGTTTGACCTGTTGCGTACAGGTAAAGCGGTGCAGGTTATGACGGCGCATGCCGCCAGCGAAAGGGCGTCGAAAGCTGATTACTGGAACATAAATTCAGCAGCATATACCAATATCCGCTTGCTGTTCCAGTACCCTTTAAATGAGCAAAACCTGGAGCATTAAAATATTTTGCAGCCTCCCTTTCAACCTCCTTGTCAGGGGGCTGCAATAATTTCGTATATTAATCCGGATAATTAGCACAATACCGTTTCATAGTATGATTTTATTAGTGAAGGGTGATCGAAAAAAGTCGTGTCTGGGCACTGTCTTATTGATCTGGATGTTTATACCCTGCGTAGTATGGGCAAAAAAAGCTATTCCTATAGCTTTCAGGGCCGATAACCTGAGTTGCGAGTATAAAATAAACCCCATGTCAATTGATGTAACAAACCCGCGCTTAAGCTGGAAACTGATTACCGTTGACAGGAATGTACACCAAACTGCATACGAGATCAGGGTGGGCATTAACGCTGCATCACTAACAAAAGGCCGCAGCCTTGTTTGGACATCAGGCAGGGTGCTTTCTGATCAGTCTGTTCACATTTATTACGGAGGTCGCCCGTTGCCATCCCGTCAAAAAGTTTACTGGCAGGTTCGGGTTTGGAACAATAAAAACCAGGCATCGCCCTGGAGCCAGGTGAACTCATGGAAAATGGGGCTTCTTAAACCTGATGACTGGGCCGCACACTGGATTCAGAGCAACGATGAACAGGATACCACCGGAGGGCCGAGCCCTATGTTTCGCAAGGTCTTTTTGCTGGCACACAAAGTAAAATCAGCACATTTATACTTGTCGGCTCACGGCCTTTATGAAGCGCAGCTGAACGGCAAACGTATTGGCGACGATTATTTTGCACCAGGGTTCACCAGCTACAACAAACGCCTGCAATACCAGGTTTATGATATTACCAGCCAGCTGCAAAGGGGGGCAAATGCGTTTGGAGTAACCATTGGCGACGGCTGGTACCGTGGCTATACCTATGACCGTAAGAAAAATGTGTATGGAAAAAAACTTGCGCTCCTGTTTCAGCTTGAAGTACTTTATACCGATGGCAAACGCCAGGTTTTTGTTTCAGATAAAAGCTGGAAAGTAGCCTATGGCCCTGTCAGGTCGTCTTCGTTTTTTAATGGCGAGGTGTACGATGCTACCAAAGAGAAAAATGGCTGGGCAACCGCTGCCTACAAGGACGACAGTTGGGAACCCGTTAAACAAAACGACCTGATCAAAGATCATTTGATTGCAGCTGTTGGACCGCCGGTACGTAAACAGGAAAAGTTTGTACCACTTAAAGTGTTAACAACACCCGAAGGAGACCGCGTAGTTGATTTTGGACAAAATCTGGTGGGCTGGGTACAGTTTAAATTGAAAGGTAAACCCCGCGATACCTTAAAGCTATACCATGCTGAAGTGCTTGATCAGAAAGGAAACTTTTACACTAAAAACCTGCGGACTGCAAAGCAGGAGATTACTTATATTTTCAAAAGTGATTCGGCGGAGACCTATGAACCTCATTTTACTTTCCAGGGGTTCAGGTACTTGAAAATTAAAGGTTATACCGGCCCCATTGACTCAACCAATTTAGTAGCCTATGCATTGTATTCAGACATGGATCAAACGGGCAAGTTCAGTACATCAAACCCGCTGATTAACCAGCTGCAGCATAATATTTTATGGGGACAAAAGGGTAATTTTATTGAAATACCTACCGACTGCCCGCAGCGGGATGAACGCATGGGCTGGACTGGAGATGCACAGGCGTTTTGCCGAACAGCCACCTTTAATATGGACGTAGCCGCCTTTTTTACCAAATGGCTAAAGGACCTGGCGGCAGACCAGGTTAAAAATGGTGCGGTGCCTTACGTAATACCAAACGTGCTGGATTCAACGTATTCGGCGGCGTCGGGCTGGAGCGATGTGGCAACCATAGCGCCATGGAATATTTACTTAGCCTATGGCGATAAGCAGGTATTGCGGCAGCAGTATGAAAGTATGAAAGCCTGGGTAACCTATATTCAGCAGCATACGCGCAACAACCTTTGGGATACCGGGAACCACTTTGGCGACTGGCTTTTTTATGCCGGAACGGACTATGAGGACGGCGCAGCGCATACCGATAAAAATTTGATAGCACAGGCATTTTACGCCTACTCAACCCAACTGCTCATTAATGCCGCCCGCATACTGGATAAGGATGACGATGTTAAAAAATACATTCAGCTGCTCATCAATATAAAAAAAGCATTTATGAGTGAGTATGTAACCCCTAATGGCCGCATGATCTCGGGTACCCAAACCTCCTATGTGCTGGCGCTTAATTTCGATCTGTTGCCTGAAAACCTGCGCGAGTCGGCTGCTAAAAGGCTAGTACAAAATATTGATAGTTATGACGGCCATATTACCACAGGTTTTTTAGGCACACCTTACATCTGCCATGTGCTAAGCCGCTTTGGTTTTACTGACAGGGCGTATGACCTGCTGATGAATGAATCATACCCGTCATGGCTATACCCCGTTAAACACGGCGCCACAACCATTTGGGAACGCTGGGACGGCATAAAACCTGACGGCAGTTTTGAGGATCCCGGAATGAATTCTTTTAACCACTACGCTTACGGTGCCATTGGCGATTGGATGTACAGCGTTATAGCCGGCATAAATACCGATGAAACAGCACCAGGCTTTAAAAAAATGATCATCAGCCCATATCCTGGCGGCAAACTAAAATATGCCGATGGTGAACTGGAAACAGAGTATGGTAAAATAAGGTCGGCGTGGAGCGTTGATAGCGGGAATATTACAATTGATATAACCGTGCCGCCAAACACAACCGCACAAATTATTTTGCCACTGGTTGATGGCGATGTTACCGAAAGCGGCACAGCCATAAACACAGTGAAAGAGTTAAGCAATATTAAAAATGTGGGGAATGATGAGCAGTTAACCGCAGGCTCAGGCAATTATCACTTTGTATATAAACTTAAAATAGTGAAACCTAAAAAAGCCTAAGCTAACATTGCGCAGGTATTGGGTATGCGGTGCTCAAACAGTAAAAAAATAAACTAACCATAAAGCCATGGTCCGGAATAAAAATAGCTCCCCTAAAAATTTTGCCGCTGCAATCACAGCTTTGCTGTTGATGTGTTTATGTTTTACGGTTAATGCTCAATTCCATATCATCCCGCAGCCGCTTAGACTTACCCCTAAACCCGGCACCTTTACTTTAAAGAACAATATGGTGATAGGCATTGATGCGGATAATAAAGCTACCGCTATTTACCTCCAAAGCTATCTTGCAAAAAACTACAACCTGCATTTAAAAGTGCGGATAAAACCAACGGCTGCTGCCATCTACCTGCTGCTGGATTCAAACCGTACAAAAGGCGATTACTTTTTAAATATTAGTAGATCATCGATAAAAATAACAGGCAATAGTAATGGCATATTTTACGGCATTCAATCGCTTATCCAGCTTTTGCCCCAGGATGGTGCCGCGCCTTTCCGTTTGGCAGCATGTGAAATAGTCGATGAGCCGCGGTTTCAGTGGCGCGGCCTGAGCCTTGATGTAAGCCGTCATTTTTTTACGGTAGATGAGGTGAAGAAATATATTGATGTGATGGCGCATTATAAGCTCAATGTGTTTCACTGGCATTTAACAGACGATGAAGGCTGGCGAATTCAGATTGATAAATACCCGCTTTTAACCGATGTTGGTTCAAAGATCAGCTTTTACGAAAAACAGGGGAAGTTTCGCAAGCTGGATAATTTGATTGATGGGGGCCGGGATGGGTTTTATACAAAAGCCGATATTCGGGAGGTTTTAAAATATGCAAAAGAGCGCTTTGTTACGGTGCTGCCCGAGATTGAAATGCCGGGGCATAGCGAAGCTGCCATATTTGCTTACCCATGGCTGGGTTGTAAAGACTCAACCGGCGCTAAACACCGGGTGCGCATGCTTGACCCGGGCGATAGTACCTTTACATTTATGCAAAATGTGCTTACCGAGGTAATTGATCTTTTTCCAAACCAGTACATCCATATCGGTGGCGATGAGGCGGAAGTTGTGGATTGGCTGAAAAGTCCGGTAGCCGTTGCCCTGATGAAAAAGGAGGGCCTTACCAGGCCGGAGCAGGTACAGAGCTATTTTATAAAAAGGATAGAAAAATTCTTGCTTTCGAAAAATAAAAAGTTGGTCGGTTGGGACGAGATCCTGCAGGGCGGCCTTGCCGAGTCGGCAACGGTAATGAGCTGGGAAGGAGAAGCCGGCGGAATAGCCGCAGCCAAAATGCACCATCCCGTAGTGATGACACCGCTCCCTTACATGTATTTTGATGCACCCCAGGCTAATGAGAGTCTGGAGCCGATTGGCTGGAATCCCCCGGTGCCCTGGCAAATGGTTTATAATTACGAGCCGCAGTCAAAACAACTGAGTACCGGCGACGCCAAATATATAATGGGCGTGCAAGGCAATATCTGGGCCGAAAAAGTGCCCAATCTTAAACATTTGGAATACATGGTTTACCCACGCGCGCTGGCAGTCGCCGAGCTGGGCTGGACGGCCAAAGAAAACAAGGACATTGGCAGGTTTGCCGATAAGCTGAACATGCAATACGGCCTTTTTAAATTGTGGGGACTTAACGCCAGACTGCCCAATATTGAAAATATGGCCGATGTTTATACCAACCATGACCATTATTCATTCGTACTAAATTATCCGCTAAAGGGCGCGCAGGTTCGCTACTCCATCAACGGAAAAATGCCCGATAGTACAGCAGCAGCTGCCGGTTTCCCCCTAAAAATAGACGAGGCGCTTACCGATACCCTAAAGCTTTCGGCATACACCACCTGGTTGCTTGGCCATCAGCATATTTTGCAAAGGGAAATGGTAAAACACGTAGTAGTTGATGCTGATGACAGCATAGGCAACCTTCAGCCGGGGTTAAATTTTTCCCTTTATAAAACCAAAGAGGTAAGCTATAGAAAGCTGGATACCATAGCACCGGCAGCAGCAGGCATACTCAGCTTTCCGCAGCCCTTAGTTGCCGCGCCTGCGGGCAGCCCTCTTTTTAATTGGGTTAAGGTAAACGGATTTATTAAAATTGATACGGAGGATGATTACCAGTTAACTACCGGTTTTGAGGAAAGCCCGCTGCTATTTTTGGGTAATGCCAAAGTAATGGACCGCGAAAGAAATCGGTATGTTGAACCGCAAAAAGCATTGCTGCACCTTAAAAAAGGGTACTACGCTATTCGGGGCTATTATTTGGCAGATGATACCAACAGTACCCAAAACCTTTTACAACTGCAAACGGTCGGGGGCAAGGTGCTTGATCCGGGTGCCTATTTATACCACATGTAACCTTTATGATAAAAAAATGGGCCTTATTTCTTACGGCACTGTGCTGTACGGTAACTGCCGGGGCGCAGGTATATAAAGATGCCGGTGCAAGTATAGATGCACGCGTAAAAGACTTACTAAGCCGCATGACGCTGGAAGAAAAGGTGGCGCAAATGAGTATGAGCTCACTTAAAGGTTCGCTGAACAATCCGCTGGGTTACGGCGTTTGCGAAAGTCCGTTTGTAACCATAAATGAAATTGCTGCGCAATCAATTGCCGCCAAAAAATATGCTCGCGAAAAAACCAGGCTGGGTATCCCGCCCATTCAAATAGGGGAGTGCCTGCATGGGCAGCTGGCATCAGGGGCAACCATTTTTCCGCAGGCTATAGCTTTGGGAAGCACCTGGAACCCAGCTATAGTTAAACAAATGGCGTCGGTTGTGGCCTATGAGGCATCTTCATCCGGAGTTGACCAGGCGCTGTCACCTCTGTTTGATCTCATCCGCGATCCGCGCTTTGGCAGGGTAGAGGAGTGTTATGCGGAGGACCCGTATTTAGTGAGCCGCCTGGGAACCGCTTTTGTAACCGGGATGCAGGGCGATGCAGCACAAAGTATAAATGGTATTGCAAAAGATAAGCTGATGTGTACGGCAAAGCATTTTGCGGCTTACAGCATCCCGGTGGCGGGCATTAACCTGGCACCGGCTTCGGTGGGTGAAAGGGAACTAAGATCGATGTTTCTACCACCCTTCAGGGATGCCGTTCAACAGGCAAATATCTATTCGGTAATGCCGGCTTACAACGAAATTGACGGAGTGCCTGCCCATGCCAGTAACTTTTTATTGAAGCAGGTTTTGCGCAGGGAATGGGGTTTTAAAGGTTATGTTTTTTCAGATTACGAGGGCCTGAAAATGTTATACACTTTTCACCACATAGCTGCAGGCCCCGGCGATGCAGCTATAAGAGGCCTGCAGGCCGGGGTTGACCTGGAGGCTCCCAGCCCTGATACTTACGATAAGCTCGCGGACCTGGTTAAAGCCGGCCGGGTAAAAGAAGCGGACATTGATAGCGCCGTTGCACGTATCCTTACAGTGAAATTTAAAGCCGGTTTGTTTGAAAAACTGCTGCCGGATACCGCCAGATTAAAAGATCGGGTACATACCCCCCAGCATATTGCCCTTGCACAAACTATTGCAGAGGAATCTGTCATCCTGTTAAAAAACGAAAAGCAATTGTTGCCGTTAAATATCGGGCGTTTAAAATCGCTTGCTGTTATTGGCCCCAATGCCAACCAGGTACAATATGGCGATTACAGCTCAACCCGCGATAGCCGTTCGGGCACCACGGTGCTTAACGGAATTAAACAGCTGGCAGGCGACAGGATAAAGATCAGTTATGCCAAAGGTTGCGCATTATCTGGCAATGATAAAAGCGGCTTTGCCGAAGCTGTTAAAGCTGCTCAAAACAGCGATGCAATTGTAGTGGTATTGGGTACTACCAGCGTGGTTTTTTCAGGTATTGGATGGAACGGGCATACCCCCGAAGGCGAACCAAAGGATCCTTTTACCTGCGGCGAAGGCTATGACGTTACCGATATTAATCCGGACGGCGTACAGCGCGAGTTATTACGGGCCGTTTATAAAACCGGCAAACCGGTGATACTGGTTTTGGTACATGGCCGCCCCTGGAGCATTGGCTGGGAAAAGGAAAATATCCCGGCCATTATTGAGGCCTGGTACCCCGGCGAAAAAGGCGGGAGCGCTATCGCGAATATTCTTTTTGGCAAGGTAAACCCTTCAGGCAGGCTAAATGTATCTATCCCCCAGTCGGTTGGGCATATACCTGTTTTTTATAACCATGTAAATTCAAACAAAGGTTTTTATCATAACCCCGGCACCCCTGAAAAACCCGGACAGGATTATGTTTTTTCATCAACAGGGGTACTTTACCCTTTTGGTTTTGGCTTAAGCTATACCACGTTTGCTTACAGCAATATGCAGGTTTCAGCGCCTGTTTTTAGTAAAGATGAGCGGGTAACGGTTTCTGTGGATGTAACCAATTCGGGTAAAATAGCAGGGAAGGAAGTAGTACAAATGTATTTGGGTAACAAGGTGAATTCTGTTACTACTCCTGTAATTTTATTGAAAGGCTTTGAGAAGATCAGCCTGGAACCGGGCGAGACCAAAAATGTAAAATTTATTATAAAGCCCGGGGATGTAGCCATTTGGAATTTGGACATGAAGGAAGTAACAGAACCGGGTATTTTTGATGTAATGATAGCCCGGTCAGCAGAGGATGTGGTTTTAAAAAAGACGTTGGCGTATAAATAATGTGATTTCGACCTAAACTTCTCTGTAACCGCGTGCAGCCGTAGTTTTAGATGAGGTAAGTTTGTGTATTCACGCCGTAAAGCGTTCCATTTTTGCATGCGGAACAGCCGGGACAAAGTGAAACATATTGATTATCAGTTAGTTTGCTTTTTTCGAATAAAAAAACACATATAAGTAACTGATAATAAGAGTGTTCCATAGATGTGTATATCGAATTCATGTTAAATAATAAAAACACCCAAAGCATGACGCCGCGTTTTGTCCGGCATAATATGGGCTTAAAGTTTAGTACAATGAAAAGAATAATTATAGCTCTGCTGCTGGTAATTTTAGCCAGCGGTATTAAAGCGCAATCGGTAAACCAATATGTTGATCCTTTTATCGGGACCTCGGCCAATGGGCACACCTTCCCGGGGGCCACTGTTCCTTTTGGTATGGTGCAGCTGAGCCCCGAAACTGGTAATTTCGGCTGGAACTATTGCTCAGGTTACCGGTATGAAGATACTACAATAACAGGTTTTGCGCATACGCATCTCAGTGGCACCGGCGGCGTTGACCTTGGCGACGTGTTGTTTTTTCCATACCAGGGCAACCAGCCGGCGCAATTCACCAGCCGGTTTTTAAAATCAACAGAAAAAGCATCACCCGGTTATTACACAGTTGTATTAAGTAATAATAACATCAGGGCAGAGCTTACCGCCTCGGCACACACCGGCGTGCACCGTTATACTTATTTAGCAGGGGGGGCGGCTCATATGCTGATCGATCTGCAAAGCGGGCTGGTTGAAAGTAAGGAGGAATTGGAAA
The DNA here is from genome assembly GCF_002257585.1 of Mucilaginibacter xinganensis. Taxonomy (NCBI): domain Bacteria; kingdom Pseudomonadati; phylum Bacteroidota; class Sphingobacteriia; order Sphingobacteriales; family Sphingobacteriaceae; genus Mucilaginibacter; species Mucilaginibacter xinganensis. The sequence continues at coordinate 1,319,276 of NZ_CP022743.1, forward strand.
ACCATGTATCTGAAGGTGCTATTACTATCAATAAAAATAATATCAGCGGTTATGCTTACACCAGCCAATGGGTAGATAAGAAAGTGTTTTTTGTGGCAAGGTTTAGTAAAGCTATCACTGGTTCGCATTTTATTGATGGCGATACGCACCGCCGCCTTGTTATTGATTTTGATAGCAAACCCGGCGAAACGGTTGAAGCACGGGTGGCAATTTCGGGGGTAAGCGTTGAAGGAGCCCTCGCAAACCTTAATGAAACGCTTAGTAAAAGCTTTGATGCTGTCAGGACGGATGCTGTAAAGACGTGGGAGCAATATCTGGGCAAGCTTAAAGCAGAAGGTACAAAACAGGAGAAGATCACTTTTTATACCAGCCTTTACCATACCCTGATCCAGCCAAATAATATTGCTGACGTGGATGGTAAATATCGCGGAGCCGATGGCCTGGTCCATCAATCGGTCGATAAGGTTTTTTATTCTACTTTTTCATTATGGGATACCTACCGTGCCGCCCATCCGCTTTACACCATTATTTGCCCGGATAAAGATGGGCAGATGGTTGAAAGCATGCTGCAGCATTTTAACGCGGTGCACCTGCTGCCGGTATGGACGCTTTGGGGCAAAGAGAGTTATGCAATGATCGGTAATCACGCTATTCCGGTTATGGTGGATGCCAGTATGAAAGGGATCAGGGGTTTTGATAAGGAGAAGGTATATGCGGCGATAAAGGCAACGCTTACCCAAAATAAAAACCCAAAATATAACTGGGGCCTTTACCTGCGTTATGGTTACCTGCCGTCAGACACCGTAAAACGCGAAGCGGTGTCACGAACGCTGGAAGCTGCCTACGATGACTGGTGCGCCGCTCAATTAGCGGCTGTACTGCATAAGCAGGCCGATTATGCATATTTTATAAAAAGGTCAAAATTTTATGTCAACCTTTTTGATAAATCGACCAACCTGATGCGCGGGCGGCTTTCAAATGGCAACTGGGTACGGCCTTTTGCCAACCTGGATAGCGGGCAACTGGCTATTGGCGGCGACTATACCGAGGGTAATGCCTGGCAATATACCTGGCAGGTACAGCAGGACGTTCCCGGTTTGATTACCCTGATGGGTGGAAAAAAGCGCTTTAGTGAAAAATTAGATTCATTGTTTACCATGGATTCGAAGGTTTTTGGAAAGGGATCAACCCTTGATGTTACCGGCCTTATTGGCCAGTATGCACATGGCAACGAACCGAATCACCATATTGCTTATTTATATACAATGGCCGGTAACCCGGCAAAAACGCAGCAGCTGGTGAGGCAGATAGCAGATGAATTTTATGTAAATAAGCCTGATGGCCTGTCTGGCAATGACGATTGCGGACAAATGTCGGCATGGTATGTTTTCACAGCGATGGGTTTTTATCCCGTTAACCCTGCTGATGGCAGATACATTTTCGGGGCACCGTTGCTAAAAAGTGTAACTATCAGTTTACCTGGAAAAAAAACCTTTACTGTCAAAGCTAAAAACCTGTCGGCAGCAAATAAGTATGTCCAAAGTATCAGCCTTAACGGGGTAAAATATAAAATGAATTATATCCCGCACAAGACCCTAATGAATGGCGGTATCCTCGTATTTGTTATGGGTGATAAAAAACCGGACGCTGTTTTTTGAGCCGGATAAAAAGTTCATCATCCGATATTCACCCCACTATACAGCAAACAAACCTGCCGATCCGGTAAAGGTTAACTACCTGTTTAAAAAAAGGTGATTTAACGGATTGACAATCAGTTATATATTGCTTACATTGCATAATAATTTTTTGCTTGTTGATTTTTAAATTGATAAGTGAAAATGTACGATGTTCTCCCGAACTATTGCCGATTTAGTGCCCCTGCTAAATATTTACCTATAAAACCTGTTTCGCATGAAAAAAATTCATTGTTTACTTGCCTTAATTGGTGTGATGATGGTTGCCGGCTGCGCTAAAGATGGTGGTGTTGGGCCAACAGGTCCCAACGGCGCGCAGGGTGCTCAGGGAGTTGACGGGCCGGCCGGCGTTCCCGGTGGCATAGGGGCAACAGGACCAACAGGTCCGGCCGGCCCGACTGGACCGACCGGCGCCACAGGTACACTTACTGTTATGTATTCTGATTGGGTAACCGCCGCAAATGATACTTACCTGGTTCAGGATCAATCGGGCCTGGATACCTGGCACATAACGGCACCGGCTGTAACCGCCAGCGCGATCAGTAATGGTTTGATTGTGGTGTATGCCAAGGTAGCTACCGATTACCCCCATGCCTTTCCTTTTGTAACTTCCTACCCGGCTGGCGGCTCATCAATTACACAAACATGGAACGCAGATATTGTCCCCGGACACATTACGCTTACAATGGCGTATCCAATTATACTTCCCGATGTCCAGGCGGGAGATATACACATCACTATTACTTACCGGTATGTGGTGGTACCTGATAATGTTGTTCATAGCATGGGCAGTATTAATATTAATAATTATAGCCGGGTAAAGCAGGTGCTGCATTTGCCAAACTGAAGTCGAGGAACGCCTGTTTTTATTTTTTGCTTTAAATCTGAAGATTAATAAATACGTTATTATGAAAAAGATCCATTACCTATTAGCTTTTGTGGTTTTAATGCTTGCCTCATGTGCAAAGGATGGCGTTACAGGCCCCCAGGGTCCGGCTGGTCCGCAAGGCCCGCAGGGCTCGCCGGGTGCCCAGGGCCCTCCAGGTGCCACTGGCCCCCAGGGACCAGCGGGTCCGGCCGGTCCCGCTGGTCCAACCGGTCCTTCGGGTGGTGTGCTTATCATCTATTCTGCATGGATGTCACCTTCCGGGCCGGGTATCACTAAATCAACTAATGGATTAACTGAACGTACCTGGGACATTCCGGCACCGCAGCTTACGGAAGCTGTTTTAAAAACAGGCAAGGTTGCAGTTTATGGTGCCGGGTTAAATAACTTTTACAGTGAGCAAGTATGGTCAGCAGGAAGGGTGGGTTTATTTCCTATTGCGGTTAATGGAGACACCTGGACCGCAGCCGTAAAACAGGGTGTCATTCATATTGCCATGGTAACTTATAGCAATAATACCGTTACCATGCCTGATTTATTTAGCCTTAGATATATCGCCATACCTGGAAATAGCCGGTTATCGGCCAGCGCTGATATGAACAACTATGATCATTTAAAACACACGTTGCACCTGCCCAATTAGTAAAATGTTTTTGATCAATATAATTCATCTATCATGGAAAGAATTCATTACCTGTTCGCTTTTATTGTTGCAATATTGCTTACTTCCTGTGTAAAGGACGGCGCTGTTGGCCCTGCTGGCCCGCAGGGAGCACAAGGCCCGGCGGGCCAACCGGGCGATACAGGCCCTGCAGGAGCTACCGGCCCTGCAGGTGCCGCTGGACCAACTGGCCCGGCGGGGCCCACCGGTGCCAGAGGGGCAACAACCAATGTTTTTTATTCAGCATGGATAACCCCGGCAACCTCCTCCGGACCTGCATGGGATATTCCTGCCCCTGAAATTACCCAGGATGCTTTGGATAAAGGATTAGTGTTTGTGTACGGAACCGGTTTTGAGAAATTTTTAACAAGACCAGATTTCATGAGCACCGATTGGCCTGCGGGCAAAATAACCACATTCCCTGTTGATATCGGCTTTGTAATTGACGGCTCCTCCTCGTTAACCTCTTCCTGGTCATCATATATCCAGCCGGGGCATATTCTGGTAGAGGTGTCAGAAGCAGCAGGTTTTTTTGACGGTAACTATAATGCCGGCAACACAATTAGCATAAAGTATATTGTAGCATACGGCAATACACATATTACCGGCAGTACCAATAAAAATAAGCATGTTAAGCAAATTGTAAGCAAATAAAAAGGGACTGTAATATTGATGCCTTTCTGCAACGGGGATGTATTCATCATAATTTTTTTTATCATGAAGAGAAAATATTACGTTTTCGCTCTCGTCTTCCTGACTATTTTCGCCGGTTGTGCCAAAGACGGCGGCATTGGCCCTGCGGGGCCTAACGGACCACAAGGGATAGCTGGAGTTAACGGGCCTGCAGGTGTACCCGGCCCAACCGGCCCCAGGGGGCCAACTGGCCCCGCCGGCCCGAAAGGTGCTACCGGTGTTCCGGGTACGGTAACCGCAATTTATTCTGACTGGAAGGTTGCAACCAATGATTTTTTTGATAATGTTTCCCAACCCGGCGTAGATATATGGCATGTTCCGGTCCCGGAAATTACGGCCAGTGTGCTGAGCGGCGGGCTGGTAGTAGTATACTGCAAAAGCGACGGCACAACCATTAATACTTTCCCCTTTGAAACCCATTACGGCGTTACCGGGGCGCTGGTATTCATGGAATGGACAGCGGATGCCACACCCGGAAATATTGTGCTTACCATGACGTACACCAACTTATATGAGTTTGACAGGGATAATACACATATCTCAATTACGTACAGGTATTTAATAATACCCGGAAATATTGTTCATAGCATGGGCAGCATTAATATTAAAAACTATACACAAGTAAAAGAGGCACTGCATTTACCTGACTAATGGACCCTTATACAGTGATTTTTATTGATATGGGTCACTTAATCCAGTCATCTTTTTAAAAGTAAAACTTATATATCATGAAAAAGATCCGCTATCTGTTTACCGCTGTAATGCTGCTTGCTTCATGTATAAAAGGCGGGAATGTGGGGCCTGCCGGCCCGGCAGGAGGAACCGGGCAGGTGGGGCCGCAGGGGAATACGGGCCCTGCAGGCGCTACCGGAGCAGCTGGTTCCCAGGGTTCAACAGGCTCCGCAGGTGCTACCGGAGCCCAGGGCGCAACAAACGCATACTACTCAGACTGGATAACCCCTGCAACCTCCACTTCTGATTTTGATCCTAATTACCTTATAAGTTGGTACCAATGGGATGTTCCTGCACCTGCTATTACCCAGGATGTTATAGACAAAGGCCTGGTGTTGGTATATGGAACCAATTTTGAGAAATTTGTGGCAAAGATTGGATTAACTACCAATTGGCCTGCGGGAAAAGTAACTGCATTTCCGGCATTTATCAGCATCACTATCGAAAACGGCACATTTGACGATCGCTTATCGGTAACACTGCAGCCCGGGCATATCATACTCCAGGTAACCGCTTTTGTTGGTTTTTTGGGCGGCGTTGATGTAGGCAATACAGTCAGCATAAAATACACCGTTGTGCCCGGCAATACGCACAGCATAGGCAGTACCTTTAAAAGGCGGTAACACTTTAAATTAAGCACTGGCAAGCTGCTTATTGTTTTGTACGTTCATAGCATACAAACTTAAAAACCTTCTATGTTTCCATATTTCAAAGAAATCATCCGCATTGGTAACCTCGAACTTAATTTAGGCACGGCCTGGAAGCAGTGAGACCTGCCTGATTCTTAAGATCTACTGATCAAAGCTTTGGTATGGCCGGCCCGCTGTAAGGGTTTTCAAGCGCATGCCTGATTTGCATTAGCCGGTGTTTTGCATTTCCGTCTTTTGGGCTGCTTTGCATCATTCCTATGTTTCTCTCCACTGCTCCCTTAACATCCAGTTGGGTTGTTGCCCGGTCTATCCTAAGTGTTTCGGGTAATGCTGCCGATTCAAAAAATGTGATTAACTCCTGGTCCGTCATTCTGCAAAAATATAAAACTGGAGTCAACATCCCGCACATAATCATCATTACCAATTATGCAAAAAAGGAGTTACTTTAGTCTTCCTTCTTTTATCGATTATAAAACCAGCAGCAATGTTCAACCGTTTTCTTATAACTGCTTTAATTGCTTTTACCCCGTTTTTATTAAGCGCACAAACCATTAAGCCCGGCCCCGAAAATGTATGGGTTTTCAGCGTATTGATGTTACTGTAAGAAATTTAATTTAAAATATTGCCCTGTTAAAAGGTTCCGGGGTAGTTTATTTTTTGCATATTTTTAGCAAAAATATTAGTTTAATGACAAACCCTTTTGCGGAAGCGCAGCAGTTTAACGCCCTGATACAGGCATCGCCGGTGGCAACCGCCATTTATACAGGCCCTGATGTTACTATCTGTATGGTTAACCAGCTAATGCTTAACCTTTGGGACAGGGATGCGGCCGTAATTGGTAAGCCGCTTGAAAAGGCATTGCCGGAACTTGAGGGGCAGCCTTTTATCGGCCTGCTGAAAAATGTATTTCAAACTGGTGAAACCTACGAAACCCGGGAGTCTAAGGCTGAGTTATTGCGCGACGGACAACTTCGTACATTTTATTTCGATTTTACTTACAAGCCAATTCCCGGGCCAGACGGGAAAATAGCTTATATTTTTCATACTGCGGTTGATATAACACAAATGGTGGAAGCAAGAAACCAACTTGCGGATACGAAAGAATGGTTAACCCTGTCGTTATCCTCGGCCGGAACAGGTACATGGGACTTGGATACGTTAAATAATACCGTTCGCTGGGACGCCCGATGCCGGGAGTTGTTCGGCTTTGCCGGGGATGAACACATACCTTATGATGCTGCGCTGAGCTGCATTCACCCTGCTGATGAACCGGCGGTACGCCAGGCGGTCATAAATGCACTTAACCCAAAAGCTGATGATCAATATGATATCCGTTACCGCACCATAGGTCAAAAAGATGGCCGCTTACGCTGGGTGCATTGTAAGGGCAAAGCCTACTTTAACGGGGAAGGCTTAGCGTACCGCTTTGCAGGTACGGTATATGATATTACAGAAGAAGTGCATGCCAGGCAGCGGGAAAGGCAGTTATTAAGACTGGTGGATGATAACGCCAATCATATGACGATAGCAGATATGTCCGGCCAGCTGATCTATATGAATCATGCGGCAAAACACCTGGTTGGCGTTTTGGAAACCGAGGATATTACGCTGTTGTCTGCCAAAGACTTTTACGACGCTGAAGAGTTAGCGCGTGTTCAAAATACCATTCTTAAACAAATAACGGAAGAAGATGGCTGGAAAGGCCTCATCACGTTAAGAAACAAGATAACAAAGGAACCTATTCCCTGCGAAGTGAGCTATATGCTGATTCGCGACCCGGAAACTGGTGAAGTAATAGGGAGGGGCGCCAATGCCCGCGATTTGCGCCCGGAAATTAAAGCAAAGGCAGAATTAAAGTTATTGGCTACCATTGTTGACATAAGCGAAGATTTCTGTAACTACTGCGACCTGGATGGCGGAACGTTATATATGAACGCCGCCGGCAGGCAATTGATTGGCCTTAAGGAGCAGGATATAAAAGGAAGCAATATGTTTGCCTACCATTCAGCCGATTCAAGCCGCGTGATCCACGAAGTGATTTTGCCGCAACTGCTAACGGATGGCCGATGGTCCGGACCGTTGGAATTGGTTCATCAACAAACGGGCGAGATTATCCCGATTCATAAGCAACTTTTTATTATTTGTGATGAATTTACCGGGAAACCTGTGGCTTTTGCAGGGATAGCCCGTGACTTGCGACCGGAGCTGACGTTTCGCAAAGCACTGGATGAACGGAATTCCGAATTGCAAAATACAGTGCAGGAACTCAATTTCCTGGCTGATTCGGTACCTTCTGTTGTTTGGACCAGTAAGCCCGACGGCAACCTGGACTATATTAACCAGCGCTGGAATGAGCGTGGCGGAACAGCCCTTGAAGATAGCCTGGGGACGGGCTGGGCGAACGGATTGCACCCGGATGATCTGCCTGCGGCACTGGCTGCATGGAGCGAATCGTTGCAAACAGGTAATCCTTACCAGATAGAATTTAGGATAAAAGATAAAAAAGGAGAGTACCGCTGGTGGCTGGTAAGGGCCTTGCCGCTTAGAAATGAAGCAGGCGAAATTGTTAAATGGTACGGAACAAACACAGATATTACCGAGCAAAAGGAACTGCAGAGACAGAAAGATGATTTTCTTGGAATAGCCAGCCATGAATTGAAGACGCCCATAACCAGCATAAAAGCTTATGCCCAGGTAATGCAAAAATTGTTTCTCCGCTCGGGCGATAACAGGAATGCCGACTTGGTGGGCAAGATGAACCGGCAAATAAATCGCCTGAACAGCCTTGTTGGTGACCTGCTGGATGTAACCAAGATCAGCGCCGGCCGGCTTCAGTTTAACTACGAGACCTTTGATTTTAACCAGTTGGTTGAAGAAGTGATAGAGGATGTACAACCAACCACCACCAAGCACCTGATAAAAAAGGCATTAAGTTTTAAAAAAGAATTAACCGGTGATCGTGACCGTATCAGCCAGGTAATCACTAACCTGCTCACCAATGCCATTAAATACTCGCCTGAAGCTAATGAGATTATAATTTACACTGAAGACTATAATGGCGAAGCTAAGCTTTGCGTGCAGGATTTTGGTATTGGGATAAGCAGCGAAAAAAAGGATAAAGTGTTTGAACAATTTTACCGGGTAAGCGGTACGCAGGAATACACCTTTCCGGGATTGGGGTTGGGTCTGTACATTTCTTCCGAGATCATCAACCGGTTGGGCGGTAAGATTTGGGTAACCTCTGTAGAGGGAAAGGGCTCCACTTTCTGTTTTTCTTTGCCGGTAAAACAATTAAGTATTTAAATTCATCAAAAAAAAGTTCCGATAATTGTACAATAAGCCGTTATGCCAGATACCCTAAAGAAAATATTAATAGCCGACGACGACGAAGCCATTGTAGATGCCACCTCACTTATGCTGGAAGTGATGGGCTATGAAGTAAGCAAAACGCGGGACGGTAAACAGGTACCCGATGCCATACAAAACAGGCCCGATCTGCTGCTGCTGGATATCTGGATGTCAGGCATAGACGGCCGTGATATTTGCAGGCAGATGAAAAGCGACCCGTTAACAAAAGATATTCCCGTATTGATGATCTCAGCCAGTCGCGATGTCAGGCAATCTGCCCTGGATAGCGGGGCTGACGATTTTTTAGAAAAACCATTTGAAATGGATACACTTGTTAATAAAGTGGTCAGCCTTATCGGTGTTTAAATATAGCCCTTAGTATTTTATTTTAAAGTTCGTCAGATTCTAATCCCTGCCTGGCGTAGTTGCAGGTATTATTGCTACTCAAATCCTTAAAAATCGGATTTGAATAATTTGCGTTTATTTTAACCTCATAAATATATAGTTCCATTTAAGTTTACCATGATAAGGGATCTTTCCCGTTTTATTTCTTGTTCTACATCAAGTTTTTCAGGCATTTGGTATGCTAATTTTGTACTATAAATTTAAAACGAGGAATAAATACAAGCATCATGGAAAATACAATTAACGGCATCCATCACATCACAGCCATTGCCGGCAATGCCAAAAAGAATTATGATTTTTACACCCGGGTATTAGGTTTACACCTGGTTAAAAAAACGGTAAACTTTGATGATCCGGATACCTATCACTTATATTACGGTGATAAACAGGGTACACCCGGTACCATTCTTACTTTTTTTCCATGGGGCGAGATTGCCGCAGGCAGAAGAGGTGCCCGGCAGGCCACAGAGATCGGTTATTCAGTTCCTGAAGGCAGCTTTGATTTTTGGCTGAAACGTTTTGAGGCCAACAATGTGATCTATAACAAAGTTTCTGAAAAATTTGGTGAACCTTATCTTACGGTGCTTGATCCGGATGGGTTGAAACTTGAACTAACCGCTTCAAAAACGGCAGATAACCGCCTTCCCTGGGAAACAGATGAGGTGAAAGCGATAAATGCTACCAAAGGCTTTCATAATATTACCATTACCACCAACAAGATGCAGCCTACAGCTGATATCCTGACTGGGGTGTTCGGCTATCGCCTGTTGGAGCAACACGTTAACCGATACCGTTTTATAACCGATACTGTTGAAAATGCCGCTATTGTTGACCTGGTTGAAGTAGCCGGAGAAGTTGCAGGGCATGTTGCCGGGGGCTCTGTTCACCACGTGGCCTTCAGGGTTAAGAATGAAGAAGTATTAATGCAATACAGGGATAAGATAGCCGCTTTGGGATTACATATTACCGATAAAATAGACCGTAACTATTTCTATTCGCTTTATTTTCGCGAACCGGGTGGTGTATTGTTTGAACTGGCTACAGATAATCCGGGGTTTGCAGTAGATGAACCGGCAGATCAGTTGGGTACCCATTTGATGCTGCCACCACAGTATGAACAGTACCGCGCGAAACTGGAATCTTCATTGCCTAAATTAGTTTAAGTATGTACACTCATCAAAAAAATTATATATCGGCAGGTGCGCCTGCCGGTAAAGCCACAGGCGCGTTGATTATGCTGCATGGCCGTGGTGGAAGCGCAGCAGATATCCTAGGCCTGGCAGGTGAACTGAAAAATGTGAACGAATTTGCTGTTTACGCCCCACAGGCCAGCAAAAACAGCTGGTATCCCCACAGCTTTATGGCCCCGGATGCAAGTAATCAACCGGCGCTTAACAGTGCGCTGGAAGTTATCGGGAAGGTAGTAGAAGAGATCCTTGCGGCTGGCATTCCGGCCGAAAGGATCTTTTTCCTGGGGTTTTCACAGGGAGCCTGCTTAACGCTGGAATACATTGCGCGCAACGCAATGCGGTACGGTGGCGCAGTTGCATTTACAGGTGGGCTTATTGGAGAAGAATTAAATAAAAGTAATTACCGGGGTAGCTTTGCGGGTACGCCAGTGCTCATCACAACCGGCGATCCTGATCCGCATGTGCCGCTTGCCCGTGTGGAGGCCAGCGTTCAGCAGTTGCAAGAGCAGAATGCCAATGTTAAACTGCAGGTTTATAAAGGCCGCCCGCACACTATATTGCGCGACGAATTGAAACTGGCCGATGAGTGGGTTTTCGGCGCACAGCCGCCGGTTTTATGATCATAAAGTATGGTGGTTTAAATCATTGATATGGAAACATTTAAGGTTACCCGTGTATTTGCAGACAAAAATGGCGACAGTCAGTTTGAGGATATTATTTATCCCTTGATTAATGGCGGCCCGATTGGCTATTTGTCTGGCGGCGTTAAAGTAAAAGAACTGATATTCCGGAGGGTCTCGCCAGCTTACGACGATTTTCATAACGCCCCTGAAAGACAATATGTGGTTTTATTGGATGGGGGAGTAGAAATAGAAAACTCCCTGGGCGAAAAACGGATGTTTGCCGCAGGAGAGATCCTGTTAATGGAAGATGTAACAGGCAAAGGCCACCGAAGCCGCAATTTGAAGAAGGCCGCCCGGAACTCTTTGTTCATCACTTTAACAGACTGAAGTTAAAAAAGTAGTTGCCGGTATAATGTGCTATAGCTTGCCTCGTTCTTGAATTATAACGAAATTTGCGCACATGACGGACCTGAATGAGTATGAATGTGAAATGCTGGACGCTGTGCTGGAAGCATTTGGTATTCCGGATAGTTTAACGCGGCGGCAGTTACTTGAGCTTTTTGACCAGGATGAAGCTATGGCTTTTGCCATGGTACAGGCATTGCACAGGGAGGGGCTGGTTGCTGAATCAGGCAAACACGGCGATTATGAGTTGCCGGAGAAACTTATTTTAAAGCCCAAAGGAGAAAAATTCCTGAAGGAAGGTGGTTTTGTTGGCCGCTACCGGCAGGAGCAGCAAAAGCCCGTTGTGGCAGGCGGAACACTTGCCAAATTGCAGCAACAGAATATGCGGCTGCAAAATGAAAAACTTTCTGGAGAATCGCAGGTTCGTGATCTTCGTAAAGCGGTTAATAACTTGCAAACCCGTCAATATATCTGGTTTGTGCTTATCATAGTTGCCCTAATTGCCGGATATCTTTTAGGTCACCGTTAAAAAAGCTTCCCGCATCCCGGTAATATATTTTAATTAACATGCCGGGAATAAACAGATAAGGCCTTTTATTAAAAGTAACATTCAAGGGTTACCAGCTAAGGATATTTTTTTATTTTCGCCGCCTTAATTTAAAACAAAAAAAATGGAAAAATTCACAGCACTAAAAGAATTGATCGCGACAGCTGAAAATGACGCATCTGCGTTTTACGAAAAAGGTAACAAAGCGGCTGGAACCCGCTTGCGCAACGCTATGCAACAATTGAAAACTGTAGCTACTGATATCCGTAAGGAAGTTACAGAAAGAAAAAACGCTAACTGATCAAGCTACACTTTCCGGACAGGTTAGCGTTTCGTTATATCAATTGACTGAACATGTGCGGGAAAATAAAACAGTAATTTAAGGGCCCCTTTTAAAGCGGCCCTTAAATTTATAATTCATTTTTTTTAAAAACTACTCTGATTGCACCCGCTAAAATCGGTCTGTAAAACATACTCCTCATTGTTAATAAGCACCGATCACCCATTTTATTTTCATGCAACGCATACAGCGGTAGCGTTTTAAGGGTAGCCAAAAAAGTAGTGTCCGCATCAGAATGGTTCTGCGTATTCTTTTCAAAGTTGTTGTAGTGCCACTTCGGCAAGGGCAGGCTTGAGTTGTTTTTTTGTTGTCAGGGGTATCCATAAATTTAAATAATCGGCAGTAATTAGAAAAATTCTTCCCTCTTTAAAGATAAATTATTGGCAATGGCGAAGGTAGTCCTTAATTGTTAACTTGTCGTCAACTTTGCTACGTATCTGTGGTTAGTACCTATAATAAAAAACAAAGCGTTGATTTCTTAACCTAAATCAAGTTCACCTGCAGAAAAAAATCAGAGCTTTGTATCAACAACAAAAACATAAACACCATACGAATTTCTTAACTTAAAAAATTAAAATCATGAGCACTATCACCACAAAAGACGGAACCGAAATTTATTACAAAGATTGGGGAACAGGACAACCATTGGTTTTTCATCACGGCTGGCCATTATCTGGCGATGATTGGGACGCGCAGATGATGTTTTTCCTTGAAAAAGGCTATAGGGTTATCGCCCATGACAGGAGAGGTCATGGAAGATCAAGCCAGGTTTCCGGCGGACATAATATGGATACCTATGCAGCCGACGTGGCGGCCCTTACCGAGGCGCTTGACCTGAAAGATGCGATTCATATTGGTCACTCCACCGGTGGCGGCGAAGCCATTCATTACGCTGCCAATCTTGGAAAAGGCCGTGTGGCCAAAGTTGTGCTTATTAGCGCGGTAACCCCATTGATGGTCCAAACTGAAAACAATCCGGACGGTGTTCCGATGGCCATATTTGACGAAATACGTCAGGGCACGGCATTTAACAGGGCGCAATATTTTGAGGATTTTACCATTCCTTTTTACGGTTATAACCGTGAGGGTGCTAAAATATCCCAGGGCATCAGGGATAATTGGTGGCGCCAGGGAATGATGGGCAGCGTGAAAGCGCACCATGACGGTATTAAGGCATTTTCCGAAACGGATTTTACCGAAGATCTTAAAAGTGTGGATATCCCGGTGCTGGTTTTGCATGGCGAAGATGACCAGATCGTTCCATTTCCTATTTCGGGAGCAAAAGCCATCAAGCTATTGAAAAATGGGACATTAATTTCCTATCCGGGTTTCCCTCATGGCATGCCGGCTACTGAAGCTGCGACCATTAATAAAGATCTTTTGGCTTTTATCCAGTCCTAAATAGGTCACCGTTTAATTTTCCGTGCAAAATCGGGATAGGACGAAACAAAAGGCCGTTTCATAATTTTACTTATGAGACGGCTTTTTAGTTCAAAAACAAATGAAATTCTGATATTTTGTGATTACTCTGTGCCCCGCTGGGATTATATATTTTGGGCCAAAAATTAATCGCGGTATAATAAAGTAAAATATTATAAAATAGTATTGTCGTAGTTAAATAAAACCAACCTTATTTTGGGCATGGGCAACCTAAGGGTTATTGATCTCAAGTTCCTCAACTTCTCCCATTGCTTTCAAATAGTTAAACACCCTAGTAGCTTCTTCTTCGTCAATTTTACTGATAGCTACACCTACATGCACAAGCACATAGTCGCCCACTTGCGCAGTTGGCACCATACACAGGTTTATTGATTTTTGAATGCCGCCGAAGGATACTTTGGCAGTCCGGAACAGGGCATCCAGTTCGGCGTCTATTTCTAATATTTTACCGGGTATTGCAAGGCACATATCTTAATTTTTTTAGCTGGTTTTAAATTGGTAGTGTTTTTCAAATTGTTTCCGCTTGCAACACCTTTGATCGTAACCAATTATACCAAAGTGGTAATCCATCGCCCGAGGTACAACTTACCTCTATAATCTCCAAGTAATGGTTAACTTTTTTGGCATTAGCTTTTGCTTTTTCAATATCAAAAGGGACATAGGGCAGCAGGTCGGTTTTATTGATGATACAAAGCGTAGAAGAGTGGAACATATCCGGGTATTTAAGCGGCTTATCATCGCCTTCAGTAACACTCATGATCACTACTCTTTCTTTTTCGCCCAGATCAAACATCGCCGGGCAAACCAAATTGCCTACGTTTTCAATAAACAGAACAGAATAGTCTGCGGGCTTTAAATCTTGAATGGCATGCGTTATCATGTGCGCGTCCAGGTGACAGCCTTTACCGGTGTTTATCTGTGTAACTTTGGTGCCTGTGGCAAAAATGCGATCGGCATCGTTATTGGTTTGTTGGTCGCCTTCAATTACAGCAAACTCCAGTTCACCTTTCAGGTCTCTTAGTGATCTTTCCAGTAACGATGTCTTTCCCGAGCCGGGCGAGCTTACCAGGTTCAAGGCCAATATATGCTTCGCGTCAAAATAACCGCGGTTACGCTCTGCCAGCAGGTTGTTTTGGTGCAATACGTCCTGCTCCACATCAATGATCTTTTTTTCATTGATGTGCTGATGGTCATGCGTATGCCCGTGATCATGTACGTACCCGTGGTTATGGGTGTGAACATGATCATGCGAATGGTTATGCTGTTGATCTTTATCAATCAGGAAAAAAGTAGTTTTACCGTCGGAGCCGCAGCCGCATGTAGCGCACATTGTTTTAGATTTTAAAAGTTAAGTTCAATATTTATTTCACGAAACCAGGAGGGATTTTACTTTTAATTCTTTCCCCCGCAGTATACTTATCAAATGCTCGCCGCATACCGGGCAAGCGTCGTAGTAATTTTTTATATCAAATTCGGTGTCACAATCCAGGCATTTCGCTTTTGCCGAAATACTGTTTACCTTTTTTAAACTATTATTTAACATGGTGCCTTTTTTAGCCTGTGTCCAGGCAAACTCCATGCTTTCCATATCAACTCCGCTTAGTGTACCAATGTCCAATTCAATTTCGTCGACACTATGCGCACCCGCAGCTTTTGCATGATCTTCAGCGATCTTGATGATCCCCATTACAATTGAAAGCTCGTGCATAATTTATTTGTTAACTTCAACTACCCTCCCTGCCTTTTCTGCTTTGATTTTTGAGCAAATCATTGTTAAGCCTTTAGTTCAAATTTATCCGGATGCAACCGATAACTATGTGATAAGGATCATCTTTAAAAATGACTTTGGTTATAAGTATCTAAAAACCATCGGGGTAGGTTTGGTATGATTTTGCTACTCGTTCTGAATTTAACTAATTATTAAAATCATTGCCATCATGAATAATGAGACTATACCAATTCAGCCTACTTACTACGAGGAGGTGCAGCGAAAAGGATATTCCCGCCGCGATTTTGTGAAGTTTGTAAGTTTAATGACCGCCTTTATCGGCCTTGATCAATCCGCGATAGGGCAGGTCGCGAAAGCCTTAGAGGCCAAACCAAGAATGCCGGTGATTTGGCTGCATTTTCAGGAATGTACCTGCTGTAGTGAGAGTTTCATCCGTTCATCTCATCCTATTGTCGCGGATATCCTGCTCGATAAAATATCTCTGGATTATAGTGAAACACTGATGGCTGCATCTGGCACACAGGCCGAGGCCGCACTAAAAAATACAATGACCAAATACAAGGGCCAGTACATTTTGTGTGTTGAAGGCAGCGTACCGATGGGCGCAGACGGCGTTTATTGTATGATAGGCGGTAAAACATCGTTACAGATTTTAAATGAAGTATCAGAGGGAGCCGCAGCAATCATTGCATGGGGCAGTTGCGCCAGCAATGGCTGTGTGCAAGCGGCCAAACCAAACCCAACCGGAGCAACTCCCATTCATAAAATCATTACTAACAAACCAATTATTAAAGTGCCGGGCTGCCCGCCGATTGGTGAAGTAATGGCCGGGGTTATCGTTCATTATTTAACCTTCGGCGTTATCCCTGAGTTAGACAGGCTCGGCAGGCCAAAGGCATTTTATAACAAACGGGTTCACGATACGTGTTATCGCCGTCCGTTTTATGATGCCGGTTTATTTGTGGAAAGCTTTGACGATGAAAACGCCAAAAAAGGCTATTGCTTATATAAAGTGGGCTGTAAGGGGCCCACTACCTATAATGCCTGTGCGGTTACTAAATGGAACGGCGGAACTAGCTTTCCCATCCAGGCAGGGCACCCATGCATTGGCTGCAGCGAAGAGAATTTCTGGGATAATGGAAGACTATATGAACGGGGATCTTCATTTGCCGGTTTTGGTATTGAAGCTGACGCCGACAAGCTGGGCGAAGTTGCCCTGGGTCTGACCATTAGTGCAATCGCTGTGCATGCAGTAGCTACCAATTTTGGCAAGGGCAAAACCATCCATGAACATCAGGCCGAAGGAAATGAGAGCGAACATGAACTGGAATCTTAATCAACTCACATCGTAATAAAATTTAATCATGAGTAAGAGAATTGTTGTTGACCCTATCACCAGGATTGAAGGTCACTTACGTATAGAAGCTGATATTGAGAACGGGAAAATAAAAGACGCTTATAGCAGCGGCACGATGGTGCGCCTGCTTGAAGAAATATTACAGGGCCGCGATCCGCGCGATGCCTGGGCATTTGTAGGAAGGGTTTGCGGCGTGTGTACCTCTATCCACTCCCTAACATCTGTGCGGTGCGTGGAAGACGCGCTGGATATCACTATCCCGCCTAACGCCGAACTGGTGCGCAACATTATGTTTTGTACACAATATATGCACGATCATGTGGTGCATTTTTATCATCTGCACGCCATGGATTGGGTTGATGTAGTAAACGCGCTGAAGGCTGACCCGAAAAAAACCTCGGAACTGGCACAAAGCATTTCGCACTGGCCCAAAAGCTCGGCTGGATATTTCAGCGACATTCAAACCCGTATAAAAAAATTTGTTGCAAGCGGGCAGCTGGGAATTTTCTCTAATGGATACTGGGGCCATAAAGCCTATAAACTGCCTGCCGAAGTCAACCTGATTGGCCTGGCGCACTATCTTGAGGCGCTTGAATGGCAAAAAGAAATAGTTAAAGTTCATGCCATATTCGGCGGAAAAAACCCGCACCCTAACTATTTGGTTGGTGGCATGGCCTGTGCAATAAATCTGGATGATGTGAGCATGATCAACGCAGAACGCCTTGCCTATGTTGGCCAGTTATTGCAGGATGGCAAAGATTTCATAGAACAGGTTTACATTCCGGACCTGATGACTATCGCTTCGTTTTATAAAGATTGGGGCGCTATTGGGGGTGGTTTGGGCAATTATATGGTTTATGGCGATTTGCCAACCAATGGCTATCGCGATACATCAGCCTATAAATTCCCGGGGGGCGCTATCCTGAACAAGGATTTAAGCAAGATTTATGACGTTGATTTAAGAAAAGATGATGAAGTGCAGGAATTTATCAGTCACTCATGGTATGAATATACCGGCGGGAATGATGACGGTTTGCACCCATGGAAGGGCGAAAGCAAGGTAAAATACAGCGGCCCGAAACCTCCTTTTGATCACCTCGATACTGACCATAAATACAGCTATCTGAAAACACCAAGATGGAAAGGCAATGCAATGGAAGTGGGGCCTTTGGCGAGGATATTGGTTGGTTACGGACGCGGAAGACCGGAATTTAAAGAAGTGGTGGACAAAGCACTGAAGGATTTGGATGTTCCAATCACCGCATTATTCTCTACTCTGGGCAGAACTGCCGCCCGTGGTCTGGAAACCGGTTTAACAGCACAGTGGGGCCTCGATTTTTTCAACAAGTTATTGGCTAATATCAAGGCTGGGGATACCCGCATGGCCGAAATGAGCAAGTTTGACCCGGCAACATGGCCAAAATCGGCTTTTGGCGTTGGGCATACAGAAGCGCCACGCGGTGCTCTGGCGCACTGGATCAATATACAGGACCAAAAGATAGCAAATTACCAGCTGGTTGTTCCAACTACCTGGAATGCGTCACCACGAGACAGTAAAGGAGGTTTATCGGCTTATGAGGCTGCGCTTATAGGTACCCCCGTTGCTGACGAGTCTCAGCCGCTGGAAATATTAAGGACTATTCACAGTTTTGATCCTTGTATGGCGTGCGCAGTGCATTTATATGACGAAAATGGAAATACAATCAATAGGGTGAGTGTGTTAGGCGATTGATTTAAAAACGATATTATGGCAAATAAATATTTACATATCCCCCGCCTGAGGAGGGTTTATGTGTGGGAACTGCCAGTAAGGTTCTATCACTGGTTGAATGCGCTGGTAATCATTGTTTTAATCATAACGGGGTTTTATATATCTAACCCGCTTGGTTTATTAAGTCACAACGATGCTTCGCACCAATATATAATGGGCTGGTTCAGGTCTGCATTTTGCGGCAGCCTACATTTTCTTTTTTAACTTTTTATTCCGCCTGTACTGGGGTTTTGTGGGCAACAAATTTGCCAACTGGAAGCAATTTATCCCTACCTCGAGAAGGTTTTTTAAGGAAATGTGGACAGTATTTAAAATCGATATCCTGATGCTCAAAAAAGGTGGCAAAGAGCAGGATCATTTAAGTATCGGCCATAACGCTATGGCGGGGTTTATTTATTTTTTAACCTTCATTGCCTTTTTGGTGCAGTGTTTAACGGGCTTTGGCTTATATGCAGGTATGTCATCATGGTGGCTCCCTAAATTATTTGCATGGGTTCCGGCCATGTTTGGCGGCGATATCCTTACCCGGCAGATCCATCATTGGTCTATGTGGTTTTTTATCCTTTTTGCTGTGATCCATGTTTATCTTGTTTTCTATCATGATTATGTAGAAGGACGTGGTGAAACAAGCAGTATTGTGGGCGGTTTTAAGTTTATTGAGGAAGAAATGTTTGAAAAGAATGCGCCTGCTACGCCAAATCCTGAAAAGAGAAATGAAAAGGAATAAGGGCACATTGATATTGGGAGTAGGTAATTACCTGATGGGTGATGAGGGAATCGGGGTGCATACTGCCAACATGCTTGAAAAGGAACAATTACCCGATGATGTTGATGTGCTGGATGGTGGCACCGGCGGGTTTTACCTGTTGGAGTATTTCGAAATTTACAAACATGTTATTTTGGTTGATGCCACGCTGGATGGCAATACTCCTGGCACTATCCGCTTAATAAAACCCAGGTTTGCCGCTGATTTTCCACCGGCGATGAGTACGCATGATATTGGCTTAAAGGATCTGGTAAGCGCATTGCAGGTATTGGATAAAATGCCCGAAATTGATCTGTTCGTGGTAAGCATTGATTCAATACAGCAACAGGGCATTACGCTTACTTCAAAAATTGCAGGCATAGTGCCTGACATAATTAATGAGATCAAATGCCTGCTTAAGCGAAATGATGTGCTATTGACAAAGCCTCCAGTCCACAACCTGATAGATACACCTTAGTATGGAAACCTTTCATATCCATGTCAACGGAATAGTGCAGGGAGTTGGTTTCAGGCCAATGATTTATCATTTGGCAAAAAAACTGAACCTTAAAGGATATGTTAAAAACGATAGTAATGGTGTTAATATTTTTTTCAATGCCTCAGCAAGCGAAGCAATTGGATTTTTAAAGAGAATAAAACTGGCGGCTCCGGCAAAATCGAAGATCATTGCAGCCGAGCTTTTTAGAGTACCAGACCAAATTTATTTTGATTTTACAATTCGGGTTGAAGACAATAAGGCCAGTGGAAAACAGGTACTATTGTCACCGGATACGGCTACTTGCCCTAATTGCCTGGCCGAACTGAACGACGCAAAAAACCGAAGGTATCGTTATCCATTTATTACCTGTACCGAGTGCGGCCCGCGTTATTCCATCATGAATAGCCTGCCCTATGAAAGGCATAATACCGCCATGCAGGCTTTTACCATGTGCAAAAGCTGCCGCGATGAATATAAAGATATTAATAGCCGCAGGTTTTTTTCGCAAACAAATTCGTGTACCGATTGCGGCATGAAGCTTATGCTTTACAATGATGCCACCACAATAATTTCAACCGATACCGAAACGATTTTATCCCGCATAAAAAATAACCTGCAGCAGGGTGAAATTATTGCTGTAAAGGGTATAGGCGGATATTTGCTGTTTTGCGATGCCAATAACGCCCAAGCCATTCGCACCCTTCGCGCTCGAAAATACAGGGCCACAAAACCTTTTGCTATTTTATATCCGGGCATTAAAAGTGTTCAGCGTAGTTTTGAATTAAATGATCAGGAAAAGGAATTGTTGAAAAGCCCGGCCGCGCCAATTGTTTTATTAGTACCTAAACCTTGGGCATTGAATGAACTCGCTGTAAAAGAGATTGCACCGGGTTTGCAACAACTTGGGGTGATGGTCCCCAATAATCCGCTTTTGGAGCTGATAGGTAATGATTTCGGCAAGCCGTTGATCGCCACCAGCGCAAATATTTCTGGTTCGCCAATTGTTTATGATGATGACGACGCCCTAAACTACTTATTTGATATCGCTGATTTCGTTGTAAGCAACAACCGTGAGGTAATTATTCCGCAGGATGACAGCGTGGTGCAGGTTTCAAAATATACACATCAGCAACTAATTTTCCGGCGATCGAGGGGATATGCTCCTTCATTTTTGGATTATCGGCCTAAAACAAACCAGTGTATCCTGTCAACGGGCGCCTTTTTAAAAAGCAGTTTTACACTGTCCGTAAACGGAAATGTATTTGTAAGTCAGTTTTTGGGCAGTGCCGAAAGCTTTGAGTCGCAGCAAATGTACAGGCAGACACTTAAATACTGGCTTGATATGTATGAGGCTAAGCCGAAAATTATTGTTACTGATATGCACCCGGGCTATTTTTCGCACAAATACGCGTTTGAATTTGCTGAAAAATTTGACGCAAAAGTAAAACTGATACAGCATCACGAGGCGCATTTCGCCGCGGTATTAGCCGAAAATAAACTCATTAAAAAAGAGGAGCCCGTTTTAGGAATAATTTGGGACGGTACAGGTTTAGGCACAGACCGGAATATATGGGGCGGCGAGTTTTTTAAATACGAAAATAACCAAATGGATCGGGTTAATCATTTTAATTATTTCCCAACCATTGCCGGTGATAAAACGGCGCTTGAGCCACGCATCGCGGCTTTATGCATATTAGCTGAATCGGAGCATCAACCGTCAGGACTGAAAGAAAAATTTACCATTGCTGAATTTAATAATTACCACGCCTTAATCAAGAACGCTAACCTTTTTACGTCATCTGCAGGCAGGATCTTCGATGCTGTAGCCTCCCTGTTGGGGCTTTGCGATAAGCAAAGCTATGAAGGCGAGGCTGCCATGTACCTGCAAAGAGCTGCTGCCTTATACGTTGATGAAAATGCCTTCAATATGGACGGGTCCTATATCAAAGAATGGGAAGCAGATGGCCCGGTACCCACCGCGATAATGATCCGTAATATACTGGCGGATGTTGCCAGTGGGAAGTCCACTTATTATATAGCTGCCAAATTCCATTATTCCATGGTTTGTTTGATAGGCGGCATTGCCGAAAGGCTCAGCATAAATCATATTTGCTTTAGCGGCGGTGTATTCCAGAATGCCCTGCTGGTTGATTGGATCAAAACTAAGTATGCTAACAAGTACCAGTTGTATTTTCATATCAACTTGTCGCCCGGCGATGAAAATATTTCTTTTGGCCAATTAGTATATCACGAAAGCGGTATGAAAAGTAAACCAGCTTCGCAGAATACGTTAAGCAGGGTGAAAATAAATAATGAAGTTATTAACAATTTGTAAGACTTAGCGCTATGAAATATTTATCAGAATTCCGCTCACCCGAAATTGTGGCGGCCCTGTTGAAAGAGATCAGAGGGACCGTAAAAGGAAACTGGAATATTATGGAAGTTTGTGGCGGGCAAACCCACTCGCTGGTTAAAAATGGCATTTTGAATATGCTGCCCTCCAATATCCAAATGTTACACGGTCCCGGCTGCCCGGTTTGCGTTACACCAGTAAACCTGATTGATAAGGCAGTTTACCTGGCGGTGCAGCATGAGGTTATCCTCTGTTCCTATGGCGATATGATCCGTGTTCCCGGAAGCGGAATGAGCCTGCTGGAAGCGAAATCAAAAGGCGCGGATGTACGAATTTTATATTCGCCGCTCGAAGCAGTCAACATTGCTAAAGAAAACCCTGGCAGGGAAGTGGTTTTTTTTGCAGTTGGGTTTGAAACTACCGCGCCGGCCAACGCGCTCTCGGTTATCCAGGCCTTTCAATCAGGCGTTAAAAATTATGCTATCCTAACTTCGCATGTGCTGGTACCACCGGCAATAGAAGCGGTAATGAGCGATCAGGAATGTGAGGTTGATGCATTTTTAGGTGCCGGTCATGTATGTGCCATCATGGGCATGAGCGAATATTATCCGATAGTTGAAAAATATAAGATCCCCATCGTCATCACCGGCTTTGAGCCGGTTGATTTATTGAAAGGTATCTTAGCTGCCGTAAAACAACTTGAAAAAGGCGAATACAAACTGGAGAACCAATACACCCGCGTTGTAGAGGCCGCAGGTAATGCCAGCGCAAAGGACGCCATTGGCCGGGTATTTGAAGTTACTAATCGCGAATGGCGCGGCATTGGCGAAATAGCCGCTAGTGGCTATGGCGTTAACGATGCCTACAGCGCTTATGATGCCATTAAAAAGTTTACGTTTGATATGGAAGAATCGCACGAAGACCCAACCTGTAGGTCAGGCGATATCATGAAAGGAAAGATCAAGCCTAATCAATGCCCTAACTTTGGCACCAGGTGTACACCTGTACAACCTTTAGGCGCGCCAATGGTGAGCAGTGAGGGGGCTTGTGCGGCTTACTATTATTTTAACATGGTAACCGTTGAGGATGTCATTTAATAGTTTTAATTCTTATCCATTATTTGCCAATATGAAACTCTCTTGTCCCTTACCTAAACTTGATTTTGATACCATTAACCTTGGGCATGGCAGCGGGGGCACCTTAACCAGCCAGTTGCTGGATGCTGGCGTATTCAAATTGCTTGAAAACGATTTGCTTAACAAAAAACACGACGGTGCCATTTTTAACCTCAGCGGGAAGGTAGCTTTAAGCACTGATACCTATGTGGTGTCTCCCATATTTTTCGAGGGCGGCAATATTGGCGACCTTTCCATTAACGGCACAGTAAACGACCTGGCCATGTGTGGTGCTTCTGCAAAGTACCTTACACTTGGTTTTGTGCTGGAGGAGGGCCTTAAAATGACCGAGTTTTGGGAGGTTTTGCTCAGCATAAAAGCAGCCTGTGATGTAGCCGGGGTAAATATTGTTACCGGCGATACCAAAGTTGTTGAAAGGGGCAAAGGCGACAAGATTTTTATTAATACCACCGGCATCGGTATAATGCACCCGAAAGCAAATATTGATGCTGAAAATATCAAAACGGGCGATAAAGTGATTTTAAGCGGCCCGTTGGCCAGGCACGGTATCACCATCATGAGCCACCGGCAGGGCTTGCAGTTTGAAAGTACCATTAGCAGCGATACCCGGCCATTGAATAAAATAGTCCTGTCCTTGTTAGATGAATTTGGTGAAAAGATCCACTTTTTGCGCGACCCGACGAGGGGTGGCCTGGCAACTGTTTTGAACGAAATTGCTACAGATGCCCGATTCGGTATCGATATCATCCAGAAAAATGTGAGCGTTGAAGAAGAAGTCATCGGTGCCTGCGAAATGCTGGGCCTTGACCCGTTGTACGTTGCCAACGAGGGCTTATTTGTTACCGTGGTTGATCCCACGGTTGCCGATGCGGTGTTAAGCAGGTTGAAAGAATGGGAGTATGGCAAAATGGCAAGTATTGTGGGTGAAATAACAACCGATCATCCCCGCCAGGTGATCATGAAAAGTTTAATCGGCGGCCGAAGGGTAGTAAATATGCTGCCGGGCGAACAATTGCCAAGGATCTGCTGATAAATTAAATTCATAACCAAATTAAACTAACCAGCTAAATATGTTCACCTTTCCGCTTTTGCTTACCATTTACGCCGGGTTCACCCATGCTTTTGAAGCCGACCATTTATTGGCGGTAACCAATATTGTATCGCGACGTGACCACATCTGGCTATCGGTGAAGGATGGTATTTTTTGGGGATTGGGCCATTCTTCCACCATCTTATTGATTGGAGTACTGATGATATTGTTTAAAGTTGGTATTTCCGAACATAGCTTTCACTATTTCGAAGCAGGCGTAGGGTTAATGCTGATCGCCCTCGCCGTTTACAGGCTGCAAAAATTCTTTCGCTGCAAAAAGCTTGTCATTCATACACATGGGCATACACACAGCCACCCGCACCGCACCGCAGATGAGGGACACAAACACTTGCACGTGCATTTTGCACCCAAACAGAACTTCAATCATACCCAATTGCAAGTACACACCCACGATCATTCGCACAAACTGGCCTTCGGTGTAGGCTTGGTACATGGCTTGGCCGGCAGTGGCGCTTTGGTTGTTCTGGTGATGGCACAAATCAAAAATCCCTTTGACGGGTTGAGTTATCTTTTGATATTCAGCGCCGGTTGTATTGGCGGGATGCTGGTTGCTGCGGGACTGTTTAGTGTGCCATTCTCAAAAAAACTGATCCAGGCGCCTGTTTTGCAAACCTTGCTTATTATTGCCACATCTGTGCTTTGTATTATTTATGGCGGCAAGGTTATGTATGACAATTTACTGCTACTTTTAATTTCTTAAAATCCCATAATCAGATATGTGGGCCAGAAAATATCGTTCGCCATCCATGGTGCTGGTTCAAATATCCGCCCAATAAAAGCCAATTAATATGGCGAAATAGTCCACGGCTAAATAGATGGAATGCGCAGCCAAACGTCTTTCGGGTGGGAAGAATCAGAGATAAGCCGCCGGCGTGGGGCTGTTTCCTGATTCTACGACCCTCGCGCAAACGCGGACTAACAGCAAATTCTTTCCCAATAAGTATTCTGCTTGAGCCCCTTTTTATCCTTATGAAGGAAATATGTAGAAACAAAAAAAAGGGAGTAACCTTAGTTACTCCCTTGTGATCCCGCTGGGATTCGAACCCAGGACCCCAACATTAAAAGTGTTATGCTCTACCAGCTGAGCTACGGAATCAAACTTTAAGCCCTTAGTTTTAAAGTGGTGCAAATATAGGAGTATTAGGCTATGTGTGCAAGTGTTATTTTAATTTATTTTTTAATAATTTTAAGCGCTTCATTGCCAGCTTGCTACATTTTTAAAACACCTATTTTGCCACTGTTTCCCGCCAGAATAACTAATTTCCCACGCTTCGCCTTGCGGCAAACATTGAAACTGGTATCATCAATTTTTGACCATGTTTTACCGCCATCGGTTGTAATATTGCTGCCTGGTGTGCCTGTAGAAAGGAAAGTATCTTCCATAATAAACTCTACACATGATTGAAAACCAGCGGGTTGTTTGGCTGGTGGTGTTAATAATTTAAGAGGCTTGGATAAGTACCTAACCGCAATTGAGTCTGTTTTTTTATCATTGGCATAGTCTCCACCAATTAAAATACCGCTTTTTCTGCCCTGTGCAACAGAAAATGATCCCTGGCTGGGCTTGCCATGTGTAATCGGAAAGTTTATGTAATTCCACCCTTTTTTATCCGACCAGGATAACAACCGCGAATTGGTTCCGCCAGAGGCTATTAAGATCTTTCCGTCGATAACCCGCAGGCAGGTGCCGCTGGCCGCAAAGGCAGCTTCCCCTTTAAGGGCAGTTGGCTGACTTTTAAATGGGTTCCAGGTTTCGCCGCTATCGTTTGTTTCCAGCAGCAGGAATTTGTTACCGATCGGATCGCCCAGGATTAAACCGTGCTTTGGCTTATCAAAATCCATGGCATCTAAAAAGTAGGTGGTGTCTGTATTTTTATATTTTACCTTCCAGTTTGCTCCGCCATCGGTTGTTTTTAAAACCAGGGCAGGTGTTCCCGAACTCATGATCACGGCGCTTTTATCTGAAAAGGCTTCTATATCCCTAAAGTCGGCTTTTTCAAAACCTTTCACCTGTTGCCACGCCCAGTTCTTGCCGCCATCCCGGGTGATGGCAATATAGCCGCGGCTGCCGCTCACCCACGCAACACTGTCATCAACAACAGAAAGCCCCCCTGATGCTGGTTGGTTTGCCCTGTTGCAGCTGTTCAATTTTTTGCGCTTTTACAAGGAGGGTAAAAAGCATAAGAAGCAATAAAAAGACATATGGCAACAGGCGTGTAATTTTCATTTTTAGCGGGATAAGAATTGAATAGTTCACCCGAAATTAATTTTTACATCGTTAAGTTACAACCAATTATTGTTTTTTATATTTATTAGATGGTTTTTGCTTTAAACAATTATATTTGCAGCCCTGCCCGGATGGCGAAATTGGTAAACGTTGCGGTCTCAGAAGCCGTTGAGAATTGTCTCTTGAGAGTTCGAGTCTCTCTTCGGGCACATCCATTAAGTCGAACGTCTTAAGTCGGGAGTTTAAGGTCAGATTTACACGGCTGAGAGCGATCGATTTAAGACTTTGTACTTGTAAAAGCCCAGGTGGCGAAATTGGTAGACGCACCATCTTGAGGGGGTGGCATTCGTAAGGATGTGGCGGTTCGAATCCGCTCCTGGGCACACCCTAAAAATTGATAATTTATTTACGCTGCCGGTTCATTAGCCGGGCTATTATTTTTCAATGGCGCTCAGCATAGCCGGATCGGTTGTTTTTGCCCTCTCCGGAGCCCCGTGGCTTGCTTTGCCGGCCAATTGGATATCATTGATTTCTTTTTGAAGTAATGCGGTTTGGTCTTCGAGTATTTTTATTCGGATGTTATTAATCCTGACTTCGGTCTCGCCCGATGATTTAATGGATTGGATCTCTGATTTTAGGCCGAAATAGGTGGTTACCACTGATGTAACAATACTGGCGGTGCTTAATACGGTTAATACAATATTCTTAACGGTAATGCCTTTTATTTGCCGTTGTTCTAAAGCTGTCATATTTATGTTTTTGTAGTTGATAGGAATAATTGACTTTCTTTTTTTCTACGTGTTACCAGCGCATCGCTTACTATTTTTTTTTTGCTTTTGGGGTCTGTGATCTTATTCCAGATTAAAAACTGCGCGGCCGCGCCTGCGTAATCTGTTTCGTTGAGCTTAGTCAGCAATGTAGAGGCTTTTAAGGCGCCGGTGCCTGTATTATAGGCAAATGATACCAGTGCATCAAATTGATTCTGAGTTAAAGGCACCGTTACAAATTTGTTAACGGCATTTTGGTAGTCGCCCAATGTTTTTCTGAAAAGGGTGTCGGCAACTGATTCATTGGCCAGTTTATCACCGGGTTTTACCCGCTTGGCATCATTGTAGCGGGTAGAACCATAGCCAATGGTCCACACACCGGCGGTATCCCTGTAAGCGTTAAGCCGCATCCCTTCAAAGCTTTTAATAAGCTTTAATCCTTGTTCACTTAGTTGCATGTAGTTTTTTAGTTGTTAAATAAAGATGTTAAGAACTGTAGGAAAAGGAATATGCTAGTGCAGGGAGGTGAAGGTTTTTGCCGGAGTAAAGAAGTTTTTACCCAGATAAGATAAGCCTGCAGCCAGGGCAACGCCGCCAATGCTTTTATAGTTAAAAGTAAATGAACCAGCCTGTGCTGTGGCTTCAATGGCGGCAATTACTGCGCTGCCTGCGGCCACTAAAAGGCCTTTTACAGCGTCTTTGAAATTGAGAGAGAATAGGGGAGATGTTTGCATGATTTTATTGGATTTAGTGAATTTTATTTTTTAGAAATGCGAGTTTAAAGCGCTTAATTTGTTTTAAATGAGAAAATTGGAATACATTACGGTTTTAAGAGCAATTGCAATACTTGCTGTTTTAACTGTACACGTAAACCTACTTACCCCGAGAGGACAAAGTCTTGGCCCAACTTTTGAATTGTTGATCAGTAATGGTGCCCGTGGGGTACAGCTGTTTTATCTGTTAAGTGCTTTTACCCTGTTCCTGTCGTTCAATAATAGAAGCGCTACCGAGAAAAAGCCAATTAGAAACTATTTTATAAGACGTTTTTTCAGGATAGCACCATTGTATTATGTTGCGATATTATATTACCTGTGGCAGGATGGAACGGGACCGCGGTACTGGTTGGGCGATGCCAAAGGGATTTCGACAGCCAATATTGCAAGCAATTTTTTGTTCGTCCACGGATTTAGCCCGTACTGGATCAATAGTGTGGTGCCGGGTGGTTGGTCTGTTGCTGTTGAAGTTCTATTTTATAGCTTATTGCCTTTTCTTTTCACCAGGATAAAAAACATTCAGCAGGCGTGTATTTTCACAATAATTGCGCTGGTTTTGCGGATAGTGATGGTGCGTTTTTTATTTCACTACCCGCTTATTGCCGACAAAGACTTGTGGAGCAATTATTTGTTTTTGTTTCTTCCTAATCAGCTGCCAATATTCGGTTTAGGGATTATCTTGTATTTCATTATTTATGATAACCAAAAAATAAAATTCTCATTTAAGTTCTTGTTTGTCATAGCTGTATGCACAATTACAGCACTGGCAGTTAAACCGGATCTGTTTGTTTTCGAGGCTTTTTACTTCGGTGCCGGGTTTTTATTGCTTGCCTATGCCTTGCACAGGTATCATCCTGTAGTGTTGTTTAACAGGTTTTTTTTGTACGTTGGTAAAGTAAGTTACACGCTTTATTTAACTCATTTTGCTGTTGTATTCCTTTTAACCAGGTTTAATTTGGCCAATTTTATACGAATTGATAATCCAGCAACGGCACCTTTAAATTACATGCTGAACTATATAATAGTTTTAAGTTTAAGTGTTGCAGTGTCAACTGTTTTGTATTATACCGTTGAAGAGCCTATGCAACGGGTTGGTAAGCGATTGCTGAGAATAGTAAACAATTAAGATTAAAAATTATACTTTTGATTATGTTAGAACAGGATATTACTACACATTAGTAAATGTTCTTTAAATATGTTATACGTAAAAAATCGATGAGCATACTTAAGCGGATAATTCCAAATAATATCAAGCAAGAAGGGAAATATTTACTATACTCTATTCTAAAAATACCCTATAATAGAGTTGGTTTACCAATTGATATAGCGCAATGGTTGGGTGTAAATAGCCCCATTACTTTTATTGACATCGGGGCATCTAAAGGTGAGTTTTCAACTGCGCTATGCAAATTCTATGATGTAAAGAAAGGGGTTTTAATTGAACCAATCATTCATAACATTGATAAATTAAAAGAAAAGTTCAACGATACCAGTAAATTTGACATCATTAACGTGGCGGTATCTGACAAAACAGGGCAATCAGAATTTTTTTTATCTGAAGATTTTGATGTACTAAGCTCTTTGTTTAAAATAAAGGATGATCACCTAAGTCCATTTGCAATTTCGGCGCCCATTAAAATAATTGTCAATACTGAAACACTTGATAATATTGCAAAAAATAGCATGTTAGATATCGTGGATTTGATAAAAATTGACGTACAAGGTGCGGAGCATTTAGTATTAAACTCTGGGTTGAATATATTGAAGTCGACGAAAATGGTATATACGGAGTTTTCTTACAAGCCAATGTATGATAGCTCATCAACATTCTTTGATGTTTTTAATATATTAGCCGACAACAATTTCAGGATGGTTAATATTTCGACAGCTTATAAATTAAAAAATGGAGAAATAGTTCAAGGAGATGCGCTTTTCATCAATAATGTTTTTTTGTAAAATCAAGGGTTGGTTATGCTATAACCATTTGTATCTAATGTTGCAGGCGAATTAAGGTTATAGGTATTTAGGACACTGACGTCGCCTAATAGCTTTTTCGATCCGCCATTTGATAACGTTAAATTAGAATAAATGCCCGCAGTGATATTTTGATTACCATTTAAACTATATTGAAATAAACAACTGGTTGTGTCTGTGCTGCCACTATCCAATATTCCTGTCAACATAGGGGCTTGTAGGTTTTGATAATCAAAAAATTTTGTATTCAGGAATTTCGATAAAATGTTATCACCATTTAATACCCCTAATATCCCAAAACCTTGATTCTGGTTTGTAATAGTTATAGGCCCACTAATTAATATGTCAGCTCCAATTCTCAGACCCGTACCACCGCCTACCTCTAATGTCTGGCTTCTCGTTGTAAATTTAAAAGTAGTTCCTCCTACGGCAATAAGACTAAAATTGCGAATATCCCAAGTTGCGCCATTCTGAAATTCTATCAATGTACCAGGAACCGTAAATCGAGCACTTCCAGCATTACCAACAAGTTGACCTTTGAATAGTATCAAACCAGTTGAGCTTGTTTCCTTTTTGATAATGCCACTTATATTTGCTGTAGATGTGACAGTTATAGCGTAGTTTCCTAAATCTAAAGAATCGCCATTTAGATTGAGTATTTCTCCTATAATAGTATCTCCAGATAAACTTTTTGTTCCTGTACCTTGTATCTCCAATCTGTGATAATTTGTATGAGGCAAAGTATAATCTCCATTGAATATATAGCCCAAATTGGATGTCCCTCCGTAATTATAATTATATACTCCAGCAGTAGCCATTGGTTCGATATTTGTTGCTTGATAAAACCCCCCACTAACGTTAAACGTGCTTGTTGGATCCTCTCCATTTATACTGCCATAACAAACGAAAGGTGATGGATCCGGGTATATAGTAAATGTTTTACCCGATTTAATTATCATAGTATTATAGTTGTAGTAAGGCGTTCCGCCACCAATATGGCAATAGTTATTACCAGTCCAATATAAAATACCAGTTCCAAATAGTATTTTATTGTGCCTAAGGTCGCTTTCTATATTACCTCTAATTTCAATCGTCGCATTTACTGTGTTATCAAAAGATGCGAATTTAGCGTCTGAGCCGTTTAAACTAATGTTACCATTAAAAATCAGTGTATTTGATATATATTTATTAAAAAAATTGACTGATCCTTCTAGCTGAAATGGGCCGGAAACTGTTAAACTGTAATTTACATTTTTATATCCAGCTCCACTTACTGTCAATCCGACGTATGGCAAGTCCAGTATATCTTGGTCATTTAAACCGCTGTATTCGATAATCGTTGAAATCCCAGGATTAATAAAGTTATATTTATTAATATAATTAGAAAAGCCATATAGTTTTAGTGTTGCTTGCGTTGTACCCCCCATATCTACGACACCTGGAGCGTAGATGTTTCCCATTACACTTAAAGCAGAGTTAACTGAGTAGCTAAATATTAAATACCCATATACATAGATGTTTTTTACACTGTATGTATTGGTATCGATCGTTACTTTGTGATTAAAATTAATATATACATCATCCCCAGCCTGTGGATAATTATGTTTTTTTTTGCCGTTGCTGATCCAAATGCTGGGATCATTAAAATTGCCATCGGCTACAGAATACCATACGTTAAACTTCCTTAACATTGATAAATTAGGTGGCGAAGTTGAAACTGCTATCATTATTAAAAACTCCTTAACTTTACCATTACATAAATATCGGCAGTTAATGCGGCTTTGTTTCTAACGTATATAGAAATACCTCCTTCAAGTGTTAAAACGCGATTTCCAGCCAAATCGAGATCAAAAAAGGTTGGCATTAATGAAGCCAGTGAAGCTAGTGCTGCACTGCCGTTGTTTCCTGAATTTGCCGGTACCGAAATTTGCGCCCGATTATAATAATCGGTAGCATTGGAGCTTGTAGGACAAATTATTATGTCAAAATTCCTGGCATTGCTTCCATCCAGGTTTCTGAATAAAACATCCAGCACTATACTGGCATTTGTAGCACCGCTAACTATTAATGTGTCGGTATTTGCTGCCAGGCCGGAAGCCAGTTTTACAGCCGGATATGTTCCGGTTAATGTTGCAAAAGATGTGGTATTTGAACTGCTATTCATAATATGGATTGAAAAAAATTATAAGAGAAGTTTGATGTGCTGCTACCACTACCGCCTCCCGCAGGTGGATCTATCCACGCGGCATCGAAGTTTGTGCCGGAGTTTTTGGCTAACACTTGTCCGGTTGCTCCTCCCGGTGGAAGAGCTTTGGTTATTAAAGCAGTAACCTGTGCCTGCAGTTTTCCCAATGCGCCTAAAATAGTATCAGCGGCGGTAATGGCTGTTGCGCTGCTAAAGCCAATACCGGTTAAAACTGCCGATAAAGCTCTCGCCGCAGTATAATAAAGATTGATGGTGCCTTCCGGCACCGCATCGGTACTGCCGGGTGAGGCCACCAACTGAATATAAGTTGATCCGCTCCAACGGTACTCGGCATTATTATCCAATGTTACATAGATCTTGCCGGTTTCTCCTGTAGATGGCAGCGTAGCGTAATTGGTAAATTCTAAAACATCGTCAACATAGCCTGGTAGTTGTGCTGCGGCCACTTTGCCGGAGCCGTCGAGGCCTGCGTAGCCGTTTGGCTGGTTTTTAATTGCTGCGTTCTCCGGGGTGTAGCCTAAGTTGTTTTGTTTGGCTGATAAAGCGGTTGACAGGTTAGCATTGTCTGCGGGGTTGCCGGAAAGGTTTGCGAATGAGTTATCCTGCCAATCAGTATTGAAGTCGGTGCCATCAACCTTTACCAATATCTGCCCGGCTGTACCACCATTTGTTAAACCTGCACCTAACAGCGATACACCCTCGCCCCAAATTCCGGCAGTCTTAGGGCCAAACAGGGTATAGTTGGATGTGTTAATATAAAAGTTCCCGTTAATCCCAATGGTACTATTGGACGGGTTGATTGATCCGAAAAGTATGGTATTGCCGTCAGATCCCGGCGTTCCGTTTGTTCCTGGAATTCCCTGTGGGCCCTGTGGCCCTGTCGCCATCGAGAATACCTGCGACCAGGTACCAGTTGATTTTTTATAAAAGACGCCGGTTAAAGTATTGATGTAGCTATCGAGGTTTTTACCTGTTCCGGAACCCGGTAAGCCAGGGCCGTAAAGCAAAGCACCATCAGCAGCACTAGCGGCTGGCAATGTGTAAACAACGGTCCAGCTGCCGGAAACCTTCTGCGCAAATGAGCCGGCTGCGGTATTTACAAATACGTCGCCATTACTGCCATTAGTATTTTGAGGGATAACTGTACCGAAGGAAACTTTGGCGCCAGTGGTCAGGTTCGCCTGCAAAAATTGTAGCAGCAGCGTGAAGTTGTACTGGTAGTCGATATCCCCGTTAACCAGTACCGAAGCGTCGGAGGCATTTACGGACGTGGCAATAGGTAATTCGGTTATTTTTTTATCTGTTGGCA
This sequence comes from Mucilaginibacter xinganensis, assembly GCF_002257585.1. NCBI lineage: Bacteria > Pseudomonadati > Bacteroidota > Sphingobacteriia > Sphingobacteriales > Sphingobacteriaceae > Mucilaginibacter > Mucilaginibacter xinganensis. Next base: position 1,352,847 of record NZ_CP022743.1, read on the forward strand.
TAAGTATTAATTTTTAACGCGATTACAGGATTTAGGTAGCATTTACAGGATTATCTAGTCATAATTATTCTGTAAATCTCTTAAATCCCTAAACCGTGTCTAGTTCATGAAATTGTAAAGCGGCACAATGCCATCGGTAGTTTCAACGCCGTAGGCTTTGCAAAAGTCAGTTCTATCAACGCTTCTTATTCGCGGACCTGCCTGCCTGGCGCTTTTATTTTTGCCGTCATAGCGCCAAAGCGGGAAGTCATCACGGTGGTCCCAAAGAAATTTTTCAATCTCATTGGCATGGGCATTGGCTACGCTGCGTTGCTGTTGCACCAGCTTTACAATGTCTTTTGGTGCCACGGCATCGCCGTTGTCATGATGTTTTATTACCGGGCCCGTTGGGGTATAGTGTATGGCATCGGCCTCAATAAAGCGGGCAAAGGTGAAGTAAACCAGGGTAGGCGCCATACCTTCGTACAAAACAATGTGTCCGTATTTATCCAGGTATTCGCTGCCATTAAGCAAGTCTTTGTAAGCCTGTGGGGCATCATCTTTCAGGGAGCCGTCATCGTTAAAATGCTGAATAAAATCGTAATACAACGCATGGCCTAAAAATGGTTTCAGGTCAAGGTCCTGCGCTTTTTTGATGAAAACGTTTAAGCGTTCCGGTTTTATGTTTACAGAGATATCCTCGTATCGCTGGAATGTTGTTTGGTTGATTAGTTGCATTTGGTTGATTAAGTTAGTTTAGGTTAATTGAGTTGGATAAGTTGAGTGATAAGTTAGCGTGCGCGTTGTCAGTAGTTTAACCTAATCAACCATTCAACTCAACCCCCGCCATCGCCTGGGCCTCCGCCTGTTTAAAGCCATAGGCATAAACCAGGACGGCTGTTTTATTTTCGGGCGGGAGATTTGACAGCAGCAATTGGTTGATGCTGTTGCCTGCCTTTATGCCGGCGGTATCGTCGGCAACATTAGCGGGCACGGGTAATATTTTCCAGTTATTTTTTGGGTTGATGTTGGTATAAAAGTGACTGAAGATCTCTTCAAAAGCTTCGGATAACTCCAGCCTGTCAGGCGCAGTGTTATCGTTAAACTCGCAGATGGCCTGTTTCTTTTCGCCGCCATTGCTCAAGCCTGATGATTTCTCGGCGTTGATCAGTTCTTTTGGAATTGAGAAGCCTTTGATGATCCTGGCCTCAACTGATTTTTCGGTGGCTTCAAAAAGCTTGTCGTTATTTTGGATCGAATATGGCTTAAACTCCGGTTTGGAACTCTCATCCTCATATTCAATAACAATGATCTTTTGCGCGCTTTTTGCTCCCTGAAATGAACCAAGATCTTTTTCCAATTGCGAGGGTGTATTGCTGTAAGCCAGGTCATCACTATTGGGGCCGTTGTTATCTGCCTCCTCTCTCCGGGCTAAACTTATTATACACAGGCAGGCATTTGGCTTTATCGCCGGCTTTTATGCGGAAGTAACGGCCCTGGCCTTCGCGGTATTTCGATGCTTTAACTATGAATTCGTTAGCAAGTGCCAGGGCCTGATTCACATAAGTCTCGTTGGCTGATGTGTATTCGTCAAAATCTGTTTTGAACAGAAACTCCAAATAAATGGAGAAGGTATTATTAACCGAGCCATTCACCTGCGGCGATATATCAATGGGCTGCAAAGGGTACATAAATACGCAAGGGAAGGCGGCATCATCTGCCAGCTGGTTAAGCTCGTTGGCAGTGCCATAAATAAAAGTTGGTGAACCCGTGAGTGTTTGTACCACGGCTTCAATTTGGTTACGGATGGGCATTTTGGGGTAGAGATTAGTTGATTAGAGATCAGTTTTGTTAGTCCGAAAGACGAAGCAGCTTGTATCAGATTCCTCGTAAATTTTATCAGTTATTGCGCCTGCAAGAGTTCCGAATACTTTTTCTGATACTCCGCTTCCGTTTTATTCAATAGCAGCTTGGTTAGCACGCGTTCATAGGGCATGTTTAAAATTAACGCCCATTTGGTAATGTCGCCGCCGGCAAGGGAGTTTACAGTGTTGATGTATTTAAACTTTTGGAACGTTTGGATACCAGCGCGGCGCTCAAGTGCTGTAACAGCCGACGAAAGGAGCCGGTTTTCATCCTCGATGAGCCGGGATAATAGGTAAAAAAATGTTTGGCTATGGGCAGCGCCTCCGTTACCCTCAGTTGTTTTATTTCGCTGGTAAATTCTTCGGCCTCATATTCGTTATAAGGTTTGCCGGTGGCTTTGCAGTAAAAGTAGTGGGCAAGCACCTGGCAGCAAGCATTCAACGACGGTTTGAAGGTTTGCTGCCAGCCTTCATCGCCATAGCGGGCAACATGTACACTTATTTCATCGCTGATAATTTCACGGGCCGCCATGAATGCGCCAACGGGCTCAACGGCCAGGTTGCCCGTTATATTAACCGTTTTGCCTGTGGTGAAGGTTACCCGTTTGGGGATGGCGTCGCTGTTATACAAATGTTCTATCTGGTGCGATAAGGATAACATCCCCCCGCCCAACAGGGCAAAATCAGCCGGGCTTTGTACGTTTTGTAATTCTTTTACCGGAATGGCCGAGAGGATGCTGATGGCTTCCAGGTCGTTTAGGTCGGGGCTTTGCTGCAGGGCTATCAGTTGCCCCAGCGTAATTTCATCCAGCTTATCGGGGATTTGCACCTTTAGCTTGCCGGTGGTGGTTTTTAGTGTTTTTTGTATCATGGATGTTTTAATGGTGGATTTCAGATGTTCGATTTCGGATTTGAGATATAGGGTTTAAGTTCAGATTTAAGATAATTTGTCACGCTGAGCGAGACCTAAACGCGGGATAGGTATAATGCCGACTTTATGTTCAGGATGACAAAGGCGTTAAACCAGTAAGTTCATACCCGTTATAACTCCCCCTTTGGCGGGCACTGGGGCCAGCCAGCTGTTTCTTTTTACGCGGCCCGGCGATCGTAATTTATTGAGCGCAACGTAACGTAAAGGATCAATCAAATGGTTCCAGGAGTCCACCGGTTCATTCAGGGTACGGCCAGTGCGGTCGGTTCGCCATTTGTAGCGGCCAAGCTCATTACGCAGGTTTACGCTTTGGCGGGTGACATTTATAGGGTACCGCTTTAAGATATCAATGGAGTTGTTTACACTGTCGGCCCCTTTTTTTGCCCCGGTAATTTTCCAGCCCAGGCGGCGCAGCTCTTCAATTGATTTTGGCTCGGCACTGTCAGCTATAATATCAACATGCCTGCTTATACCCGCGGCGTTTAAACGGGCCGAAATGTCGGTATTGGTGAGGCCGGTTTCGTATATAACTTCATCCACCCAAAGCTGGCCATTTTGCTTATAAACCATTAAAAAGCCGGTTTCATCATTTGTAAAGCCAAAATCCAACCCGGCGGCTACCAGCTTTGCTTCGGCGGGAATCTCTTCACAAATAAACCAGTTATTAAAAATCAGCCCCGTTATTTTGCCGGTGAGCCCGCGGGCATACACCCGCCATTGTTCAGGGTCCTGTTGTTGCAGGGCTTCAATTTTTTCTTTTGTTTGGGAGGATAAAAAAGGGTTGTGGCGGTGGTCGGAGATAATGAGCTGTATGCCCGGGTTGCCTATCAGCCTGTCATGCACCCAAAACGCGCTGTTGGGGTTATAGTCAATAAAGATCTTTAGCCGGGTACGCAGGGCAAGCTCGGTGTAAACATCAAATGAAATGCCATTGGCTTCGTTTACAAAAAGGTAATCCCTTTTGCCTGATTTCGCATCCTGCGCATTTTCGTAACTCTTGAATTCTACAATTGTTCCGTTATAAAACTCAAAGATCCTGTCGGTGCGGTTATAACTTTTCACCATCAGCTGCAACTCGGGCCAGCCGTAAAATATATTCAGCGCATCTCGCAGTGCGCCTGATTTAAGGTTCGGGATATCCTGCCCAACCACGGTAATTACCAGGCCTTCGGTTTGGCAAGCCAGGCTGAACAAAACCTGCAGGATGGCTACGGTTTTGCCCGAGCTGGTTCCGCCCTGGTTTACGGCTACGTGTTTATCCGTATAATAATTTTTACTGAACAGTACTGAAGCTTTTTGAGGGATCATTTTTAATATCAGATTATTTATATTTGTTAAGCGTTTATAAACCCTGCCTATGCAACGTATTTACTTTTTATTGTTTACCGCCCTTACCTGCCTGCTTTACGCCTGCAGTAAAAGCGACAGCACACATTCAAATGCACAGCAAGCGCTGTTAGTGGGTAAATGGACCCTGCAAACAGAGGGTTATACCGTACTTGTTGACGGGACTATAAAAACAGATACCGCTATGCAGGCATCAAACAAAACCTTGAGCTATGCCCAGTTTGATGCTGATAATACCTTTTCATCCATAAGTTATTATAACTCGGGCGGGATAGGCAGCACCTCGCCAAATGTTGTTATAGCAGCTGATACCGTACGCGGTACGTTTAGTTTTGCCGGGCCTGAATTTAAACTTTCGGCGGCCAGCCTGGGTGGTTTTGATGTTGGCACCGCAATTTTCAGTACCGGGTCTGTGGCCGTTATTCATTTGGTATCGCAATCTGCGCAAATAACGCAGTTAACTAAAACGGCACTAACACTGCATTTGGAATACGCCACCACACAAACCGTAAATGCGGCTACCAAAAACTATAAAGTGGCTATAGACTATTATTACGCGCGTTAAATTGGTTACCTGCGTTGTAAATGTGGCAAAACTATTGCTACATTTAACTTACCAATTATATGTTTATGAAACACAAATACCTGTTGCTTATTTTGCCTGCATTGTTGCTGTGTTTATATGCATGTAAAAAAGCTGCCCAGTCTAAAGCTATAACGCTTACCGGCCGCTGGTTTATCACCAAACACGATCTTAAATTACTAAAAGGTGGCGTGCAGGTGGGCCAAACCATAAGAACCGACTATACCAGCGACGATTTTGACCAGTTTTTTGATGATGGCACAGGCTACCAGTCGGCGCGGGGTAACAATAATTCGCCCAGCTTAAACACCTTTCATTATACATTTAAAGACAGCACCTTAACTATTTATATTAATGCCAGCCCGGCCGTTGTTGAAAAGGTTACCAAACTAACCGCTACCGAGTTTGCCGTACATTACGAAACAGAGATAGCTGACCCGAACAACCCAGGCCAGCCGGCCACCGAGGTTGACGATTATGAATTTATAAGGCAGGCGTTATAATACCACTTCCTTTTCACTTTCGGCAGGTTCGGGGCCTGATTCCAGCACTTCTACTTTGATAGTTTTAGGCCCCTGTGCACCGGACTTACCTTCGCCGCGGTCACTCCAGCCCATAGCTTTCAGTGCAAATATGGCGCCCGTTGCCGATTGTGCGTGCAGCTTTTTTTCGTACGATGCCTCTACGCGCAGGCGTCCCCATTTTAGCGCTTCGGGATATTCACCTGTGTCGGTATAATCATCCAGCGCGTTTATGCTGCTAAATCCCAAAAATAGCGCCAGGCCGGCAAAGGTGGCCGGTTCGGGGTCGCGGTCCCAAACCTTTATGGAAGGGGAGTGCAGCTCTTTATGTTCCTTTTCTTTTCCGGGTTTACACTCCAGGTGATACTCGCCTTCAATAAAATTAAAATAAGCGTCGACTTTGGACAGCAATGCTGCCTCGTCAGTAAAATAAGGTTGAAATAACATATTTATGATTAAAATGCCTATCGGCATAATACAGATATAAAGGTAGGTAATTTAAATTTAAAATGCAAATATTTTTAGCAATTTATTGGTGATATTTTCAATTTTTCTTTTAAGGAAAACCCGGATGCCGGGGTTAACAAATAATATTTTGCCGGTGCGGATATTTTATCGTTAAAAAATGTTAAAAAGTTAATTAATTTGGTATACCGGCAACCATTTATGTTTTATATTCGTTAATTATTTAGTAGATTTAATTAATAATTTAAATATGCGCCAAAGGAGTTTCACTCACTTTATTTTTTCTGTCACCATTGTGCTTTTGGCCATGCTTTCGTCATGCCAGAAGGATAGTGACGTAAAAGATAACAGCGCACTAAAAGCAAGTATAGCAGCGGATAGCATAGCTACCTCGTCGCCCGGTAATTTTTTGGCCGCGGCCGGCACATTAACCTTAAAGATCCAGGATTCCACCTACGTATTTGATGCATCGAAAGACTCAATTGCCTTTATTAACGTGCGCGATGAGATCGATGACAGCAAACGTTACTTTGGCATTACCGCCATTAATAAAGATCATAACATGAGTTTTGGCATCAGCTCGTCAGGCCTGGTACATGATAATAAAAATGGCGACATAGCCGGCAGCCAATTTTTGCTGAGTCCGGGGTATAAGGAGCCTGGCTTTCAGTACTCACTAAGTAAATATGCAGGGCAAAAGGATTTTGGAAATATTCATGTTGATAAATATAACCAGGATAGTGTGCTTGCCAAAGGTACTTTTCACGCCTTTTTAGCGGCAGGCGATAAAGCAAGCGCTCCCGTTTACAAAGTTGAAGGCAGCTTTGATCTGAAGCTGAAGTAAGTTGGGTAGTCGGTAAAGTAGGGTAGTCATCAGCGTGTGAAAGGTGGTGCGTAGAACTGACCGGTATTTTATCATATCATATTCCCTTTTGATTTATTTTTTTACCCTTACCTGCTGCAACTGCTTTTTTACCTGCGGCCTTACCGTGTTTCATGCACGGCTCACTTTTGAGGCTTCTATTAGCATCATCCCAACGTAATAAAACCTCCGGGCTTTAACCTTTCGGCAAATGCGTACCCGAAATGCGGCGTTTTATGCGTACATTTGTTCAAATTTAAAAACATTGATGAAAGTATTTATTGCAGGCTTGCCACTTGAGGTGGATGAGGCCGAATTAACTGCTGTATTTGGTGATTTTGGGCCGGTTAGATCGCTCAGGATTATTAAAGACCGCGAAACAAAAGAGAGTAAAGGTTTTGGTTTTGTAGAAATGGCTAATGATGACGAGGCGAAGGAAGCGATTAGGTGCATGAATGGAGCGAGTTATTATGGCCGCCGTATCACGGTTAACGTTGCCGAGGACAAAGGTCCTGGTTTTACCGGCGGTGGCGGTGGTAATAAAGGTGGTTTTAGGCGCAATTAATTGCCCATAACAATATTCTTTTTTATTGGAAAAGGCTCCCCGATGGATCGGAGAGCTTTTTTTTTGCGCTGCATGGACTCACCCCGGCATTGCTTCGCCCGCTGACCCTCTGTTTGCTTCGCAGAAAGAGGGAGAACTGGATTTCTTCCTTAATGATATTATCCGCTGGCCCCCCGGAGATAGAATGATTTTTGTGGTTTAAGGGTACATCTTTTCTGCAAAATTTATGCATACATTTAGCCTAAACAATCCAAACCTCCACCATTATAAATGGAAACCATCAGCCTTAAACGCAGTAACACAATTTTAATAATCGGCGTACTCATTGCGTTTTTGTACTATCCATCGGTTGGTTTTGTAACCTTTAAAGGGGCCGGCTACACTGTAAATACGCTTTTTATCTCCAGGTTATTTATCTGGCTGGAAGTTGCACTGCTTTATTTTTATGCCCGGCTGGTCGAAAAGGAAAACTTTTTGCTTTGGCCGGATACTAAGCAAGCTTTCTGGTTCTACCCGGCTTCGTTTGGCGCGCTTTACCTGTTAACGATTGGTGCAGGCATTATTTCAAAAATACCCATGTTATTTGGGCTGCATGACAACCGGCAAATAATGCTCTACATGCTGTCGGTGGTTAATAAAAGCTGGCCGCTGCTTATTTTTAGTGCCGTAACCGCCGGGTTTACCGAAGAAATGATCTTTAGGGGGTATCTGCTGCCGAGGCTCGAATTGCTTTTCAAAAACAAGTACATGCCGGTAATTATCTCGTCGTTAATGTTTGGGCTTATTCATTTCAGGTATCAAAGTTATATCGAGGTAATATTTGCCACTTTGTTCGGTGTGGTGTTTGCTATCCATTACCAATGGTACCGTAATATCAGGGTTTTAATATTCACCCATGCCTGTGTAGATCTGGTTTCTTTTCTGGTCTTTCGGCTTGCCATGCATTATCACCTGCCAATAAAATAACCCCCAACTGAAACAATTCCGGGTTTATGTGCTTAAATTTGTACTATGAAACCCGGAGATAAGGTAATTTGTATAAACGATAAGATAGATCCTGATAAAAGTGCGGAGATCCGCCAGGATTTTGAGATCTGGATAACGCGGGATAAAGAATATACTATCCGCGAGATTCTTGACAACGGTGGCATAGTTACCGGCGTACTGCTGGACGAGGTGCATAACTTCCCCAAGTTTTTTAAGCTGATTAACCGTTACCAGGAGCCTGCCTTTGCTATATGGCGTTTCCGTAAGCTGCAATATGCCAGCAGCCCTGCCGAAGCTGAAAGTGAAGTGGAAGAGCTGGTTAAACAGGCAGAAGAGCTTATTAAAATTGAACGATAAACAATTAGAAACATCCCCCATGGAAAAGAAATTTGTTTTAGGCGACGTAGTGGTAATGATTGCCGACGGCCCCAAAATGGCTGTTGAAGGCTACTTTTTAAACGAAGACACCAAAACCGGCACACTTACCGAAAGCGATGAACTGGTTAATGTGGTTTACTACGATGGCTCGGAATTTAAACGCGAAACTTTTCACCAGGACCTGCTGCTTTTTATTGATGAAGTAGAGGGGTAGGGGAAGTGCATGGTCAATAGTGCATAGACCAAAGACGATAGTGCATAGACCATGGTCGATAGTCCATAGACCATAGAGGGAAATCAGGGACTTGTTTATATATTCCTTATCCTTAATTTAAAGCAATAATCTTAACTTTTCCTATGGGCTATGGACAACAATATCCAATCTTTTTACCATGGTCCATCCACTATGGACAACAAATAACCAATCACAATGAATGCCCTTGTACAAGACGATAAAACCTTTGAAGATGAAAGCTATGCCGGCACCACTGTAAGCGGCAGGGAGTTTAATAACTGCACCTTTAAAAAGTGCGATTTCAGCAGCGGTAATTTTTCCGGCAATAAGTTTATCGATTGTGTATTTGATGGCTGTAACCTGTCGCTAATGAAGCTGGCCAAATGCACCTTAAGCAGCGTTGAGTTTAAAAACTGTAAGATCCTCGGTGTAAACTTTACCGACTGTGCTGACTTTTTGTTCAGCGTTGGGTTTGATGGTTGCATATTGGATTACTCGTCGTTTATGCTTAAAAAGATGCTGAAGACCAAATTTAGCAAATGCACTTTAAAGGAGGTAACCTTTACCCAGGCCAATCTGGCCGGCTCGGTATTTAGCGATTGCGATTTGAACGGCGCCGTATTTAACCGAACCGACATCAGCAGCGCCAACTTCATCACTGCCTACAACTACGACATCGACCCCGAAATAAACTCCGTTAAAAAAGCCAGCTTTTCGGCACAGGGGATCCATGGGTTGTTGAGCAAGTACCAGTTGAAGATTGTTTAGTTTACGGCATCGTAATGTTTTATTATGATAAGCATCGCTACAAGCAGCGATGCAAGTAAGGCCATTGCAAGCCAAGGGTTGGGTTGTTTAATTAAGTTCATGTTGGTGAGTTTTATTGATGTTGATATTGCGAAATACTGATAAGAGATTTGTTATGGGGGCTTTGTCATTCTGAGCGGGAGCGAAGAATCTTCAGCGCCGGACATGAACGCCAGACAAGGACAGTGACTGCTTATCAATCGTATAAGTTCCTCCGCTGCGTTCAGGATGACAAAGGCTTTTGCCAGCTAAAAACATTCCCGCTTTTTCTCTATCATTTTATCTAAATCAGCCTCGTCCAAAATAACGCCATTCAAAAAAGCATCCAGCGCCAGTTTTTTTGCGCGCATTTTGGCGAGGGTAAACAGGCGGTCGTTAATACCGGCATGCGCAGTCATCACAGCTGTATAGGCTTCAATATCCATTTTAATAGCTGCACGCTCTATATAGGGCGAGATCATTAGCTTGTACTTCAATTCTGCTATCAGCTCGCGGACGGCGTCGGCCATCATGTCCTGCTTTTCGGCAATCGTGAATTGGATGAGTTTTATCCGGTCTAAAAAATCATAAACTACCGTTGCTATGGCCGAATTGTCCTTTTTGTCTTTTTTGCGTTGCAGGGCATAAAGGGCGTTTTGTTTAGCTGTTTCAAATTGCGTTTGAAGATCGGGCACCGGCCTGGGTACATCGTCAATTACACTTTCTTTAACAATGTTGGTCCGCTTTTCCGAAAACAGGTATTGCTCAATAAATTTCAGGAAGGTTACCACGCTAAGGCCGTAAAACTCGCCAAACCTGCCCCTCACCCCCTGCGCTATAGCTTCCGGAATCTCATTTAAGCGGATAGCCGGATGATACTTTAAAATATTGTCGGTAAGCTCATTCACCAGGTAGTTGCGGTCCTCATCGCTTATTTCTTTGGTGTTGGTATCGGCAAATGCTTTGGCAACGTTAATTCGTACGGTATCGAACAAGTCGCGTTTAGGCAGGTTTTTAATCATGTCCCGCTTTAAAATAGCCCAGCCGGCAGTGTTCTTATTGCTTTTCCCTAACCGCTGATCACTAATCTCTAATCTCTTTCCCCCCTCCATTACTCCTCCCTCATTTCAACGTTAGCAAATTTAAGGGCTGCAGCAACACCGCGTAACGGCTGCACACCGGCCGGGCGACTGTAGCTTTCTTTTTTGGCGCAACTTTTTTCTTTTTGTACCGCAGCCAGGTGTTTAGGCAACCAATAGTAAAAGTTGCGCGCTATTTCTTCAATGGTTTTGTTGTTAAGGTCGCCAAGATCAATTTTTGAATTATAAAAAGTTTCAAAAAAAAGGCGCATGGCATTGTTATCAAGGCCAAACCTGTCTTTAAGCAGGCGATTATTCTTTGTCTCCACGTAAAAAACAAAAGCCTGGGCGCAGCTTATTACTACTGCTTGTTTTGGTTTTGGTTTACTGTTTTTATTTAGTGTATCATTACCTGTAACAAAACCCGGATCACCACCCGGCTCGCAACCTGTACTGTTGTTGCCTGTAACCGGTTGATTTCTATCGCGATAGATAAGCTCAAGATCGGTTAGGTTATAGGTTACGTTTGGTGTGCCGTTTACCGACCTGAAATTAAGGATTCCGGCCTTTTTAAGTTTGCTGCGCGATCTGAAAAAAGTAGCCCTCGAAAGGTGCAGATCAGCCATTACTTTGGCGTTATTCCGTTTAAAGGGGTTTATCCAGTTGGTGCTGTTACAAACTTCCAGCAGGTAAAAGTACAGGGCTGTATCGGTACTGTTTAAGGCGTGCTTATTGTGCAGCAGCCAAAAGCCTTTTATTTGTGCAATGTAGTTCATTTGATTTGGGATGTCAGATTTTCTAATTCGGATTTATGTATTATGTTTTTTATGCTAATTGGCATATATGGATCAATGTAAAACCATATCATCGCCCAGGGTTTGGCTTTCAATTAACTGGGTAAGCAACAGCCTGAGCACGGTATCGCGGGTATGCTGCTGTTCGTATAGCGAGGCATCGTCCTGGTACCAGCGGATAGGGGAATTGATCTCTATCCTGTCTTTATACACATAGTTTTTTGTTGGGTGCATTTGTGAGCCCTCGTAGCTGTTTAGCTGTTCCTCTTTTATAATTTTAGCGAATTGTTTTGCCGGGATGTCCACCTGCAGGCATTCGTCAAGCGTGTTCTTAAAATCGTGCTTGTCTTCCAGCCAAAGGGTTAGTGTTTCTTCAGTAAGGTCGTGGTCGGCAATGGTGATGCGGTTGTAATCGTAATCAACCGAGATGATGAGCCACCACAGTTTGTCTTTCAGTTTTTGAGAGATCTTTATCATTGTTGTTGGGTTAGTCCATGGTCGATGGTCAATAGACCATGGTATGTTATTGAATTTAGTTATGCATATTTAAGCTATGGACTATGGTCCGTCGACTATCGTCTCTTCAACGAAACTTCGGCATCCAGCCGGGCAGGTACTTTTGAATGGCTTCAATTTCATGGCTAAAATTAATGCACACTTGCTGGTAGGCCCGGTAGCGCAGCAGCGCCTCGTTTTCGGGTTCCTGCTGGTGCGAGCGGCTTTGCTGAGGGTTGGTATGGGTTTTAGCGATAGCGGAGTAGGCGAGGTGCATAAGCTGAAGTAGTTTGCGATGCCCGGGAGCACCTGTTAAATTAAAATATTTAAAAGCGTAATTTTTTTTGTGCCGGGTTATACCGCCGGCGGCCTTGGTTTATATTCTGTATATTCTTTATGCATTGTTTGGATTTTTAATAAATTTAAAATATCTTAGTGAAATATTGTGATACAAATATAAAGAAATATCTGTATTTAAATAAAGAAAAAATAAAAATATTTTTTATTGTTATGGATGAGCAGGCAAAACCCAATAAAATTAAAACCATAAGGCCCGAAACGCTGGAGTTTATTATACTTTATAACCAGCTTCGTGGTAAGGCGTTCAATGGCAATGCGGAACTTGCCGAGGCGCTGGGGTTTAACTCGCCGAGTTCAATTACGGAGATAATAAAGAGCCGGCAAAACATTGATCCAGAAAAATTAAAGATATTTAAAGAAAAATACAGTGATTTCTTGCTCGCTAAGAAAAATACAGCTTATTCTGAGACTTCGGTAGCAAAACGGGTATTTGAGGGCATCCCGATGTATGAAATAATTGCTACCGCATCGGGTGTTGAGGTTTATAACGATATTAATGACACGCGGCCGGTTGGGCACATGAACTTTCCGGGTATTGAGGAATGCGACTTTGCGCTGCCGGTGTGGGGCCACTCTATGTACCCTTACCTGGAGAATGGCTGCTGGGTGGCGCTCAAAATAATTCATGATAAAAAGATCCTGCCCGGCGAGGTGTATTATATTGAATGGGGCGACTACCGCATGTACAAGCGCCTGCTGGTTGGCGATAATGACGACGAGGTGATTGCCCATTCAGACAATGTTACCGAAATGGTAGGCAGCCGCCTTAAATACGCGCCCTTCGTTATTAAAATTGAAGAAATTAAAAAGCTGTGCCTGGTGAAGGACATTCACAAGAAACATAATCATTAGGAAAGGATTAGCGGCTGGGGATAATTACAACCTAAAACATTACATTTTAATCATTAGCCTCATTTATAAATTCAATAAGCACATGGGCCACAAGCCAGGGACACTTGCGGCAGCGGAGGACAGTAGAGCAGCCCTGCCCCAAAGCTACAACACCTAAAGTTCAACTACTCAAAAGCAATATCCCCATATAATTAAAAAAAAATACTGCCCGGCAGATAACCTGCCGGGCAGTATTTTTAATTTGTAAGTGGAGTTTTTATTTGCTCTGCAATTAGTTAAAACGCCAAAATAGGCGAATTATTAATCCATTATTGCAGACCTAAAAATTCCATAGCCTTGAAATATTAAAGCCAATTAAAAACTGCCCTCTTTTGTAATCGTTCTGGTTATACAGGTTGTTGTTTTGCGGTATTAATGAGCTGTAGTTGCCAAAGAATATTTCAAAATCGTGACCGCTGGTCTTCATCTCAATCCCGAAGCTGATACCCGGGTGCGGGTTGTCGGCGGGGTGTTGGGTAAGGGGCTGGTCGTAGTTTACAATAATTGCGCTGCCGTCAGATATTTTATACCGGCCTGCCACCGAAACAGCAAAGTGGTCATTTTTCCATTTCGGCTGCACTTTTCCGGCATCGTCCAGGTACCCTTCCAGGTTGTTGAAGTGCGACATGCTCGGGCTTACCTGTACCGAAAACTTTTCATTAACCTTTCGGGCAATAATGATCTGGTTGAAAAAGCTAAACCTGTCCGACGCGTTTACAAACAGCGTGGTAGCATCTTTTGCGCGGGTATCCATGGCTGCATTGCCGTAATAGGTAATACTAACGGGTATGGCACCATCTTTTGTTTGCTTTATGATGGCGTATTTAAGGTTCCCGTCAACTATCATGTTTTCATTAGTAACGCCGAAACCTACCTGCAGGTTATTTATTGGCGTGTAACTAAATCCAAGCCGCATGGTAGCGCCTCCAAACAAACCGTACAGGTTTGAAATCCCCTTTTTTATGGTACCGAACCTGTGCTGAATATCAAACTCAAACGTTCCTTTTATGGGCACCATTACACTTTGGTTATCTATCAGTAAGTTACCTTCAAAAGTGTTTTTTACGTATGATTTCTTTTTAACAGCAGTTGATACGGCTGTTGAATCCTGCGCCATTAAGCGGCCAAAACTGCCGCAAAGCACAATCACCAGGCATATCGTTGCCAAACGGGTAATTGATGAAGGACATATATATTGTTTTTTCATGAGTTGGGTTTTTAATTGTTTTTAGCGCCCTGTTTGATCCATGCAAGCATTTTGGCGTTTAAATTTGATGGATTATTTGCACTGCCAAGTGGCATGGAAACTGCCTTTTTACCCGTGATCCATAAATACACATCACTTTTTTCGGGCGTGCTGGTATTGATCAGGCTGCCGCCGGTTAAAACAGTGTAAGCTGTTGCCGCAGATAAATTAGGGGCCACCGGACCGCTATGGCATCCGCTTATTGCACAGCTGCTGGTTAGTATAGGCTGAATGTCTTTTGAAAAACTTACGGGCGTGGTTATTGCGGGCGAATTGTCTTCAAGTACAGTTGTAGTTTTAGTACAGCTATATATGGTGAACGTTAATTGCGCAGCCACTATAAACCCTATTATTTTTATTTTTTTTGACATGATCTTTATTTTTTAGCTTATGAAAAGAACTGCCAGGTATTACTTCTTAAAGGTTAAAGTAAGATTTGGTTGAATACCGTGTTGATTGTTTGATTTGTTCCATATAGCAAACCCAAATTGCTGATCTTTTAAGCCAGACATGTCAACGTCTTGTTTCAGGCCATCACTTGTTTTTAACAGGCGTTTGTATTCTACAATCCAGCCCGTGCCGGTGTAAATTGCGGCGCCTGTAATATCAGCCCTGGCGCCCAAAAGTGGTGAGGCAATATAACTTGGGAAACATTTAGGGCCATCGCCACCTAAAACGGCGTCGCCGGTACGCTGGTAATCAGTACCTGAGTTAGGGTCAATTGAACCACCGTTATAAGTTAATACCCCGGTTGAACTTACGCCGGTAATTTTTACAGCTTTGCCGCCTGCAAGGGTATCAGTAGCCAATACATAATAATAGTTATCGCCATTGGGCAGTATCCACATAGGTACGCTTACTTTACTGCCGGTACCGTCTAATTTTAAAGTTTGTTTGTTATTTAAAGCGCCTTGTGCCGGGGCCACTGTATAGGTTGGGGCATAAGGGAAATTTGCTGAGGTACCTGTTACCACAAGCCCGTCAACATGGCGGCCATTTCCTGAACCACCCACCAAACCGGTTACGCCTGGTCCGCCGGCCCAATCCTGATAATCATCATCAATTTGTTTAAAAACAATGTCGCGGGATAAATGCCCCCACCACATATCAATTTTTTCGCTTGCGCCATTGGTATAGTGGTTGCCCTCGCCTGCATTTGATACTTGAACAGCGGGGTTAACAGAATAATTGGTATAAGGGGTAAATATGTGGCAGCTTGCATAGCAGGTTTGCGTTAAAAACAATGGTGTTGAATTGTCAATGTTCCATAACATGGCAAATTTATCTTCGCCAAAACCGTCTCTGGTAACGTTACCGTTCGAGTCGAATTTTTTGCTGGTAGGTTCCTGTGCCCAAAGCTGTGTTGCGGGGTCAAAATACCAGGTAGCAACAAAAACGCTTTTGTCGGCATCGGCCCATTCTGCTAAAAAGTAAACATATTTATCATCGTACATTGACCGTAAGGTTGCCGGGTATTGCTGCCCGTTATAACCCGTGAACAATCCATTACCCGGGTACGGAACCGCGGGCGTGAAATTCAATTTAGGCGCACTGTTCCACGCCGACTCAATACTGCCGTCGATATTAGGCGCTGTTGAGGTTTTAACTGATACAAGGGTAGTTGTGCTGGCTCCGGAGGTAGGTATAATTACCTGGTCCTTTTTGGTACAGCTTACCAAGTAGCCCATTACACAGGTTAGTGTAGCTACTACCCAAAATTTTCTGCTTTGTAGAAATTTCATAATTGCTTTTTATTAGGTGACTTAGATAGTCCGTTAACTGCCGCAAGCTACAACTGTATTTTTGACATAAATATGACACTTGTCACTTATAAAAATGACCCTATGTAATAAAAGCACAGTGGATGCGTTTTTAAATGTTTTTTTGGCGGAACGCAGGCTTTTGGGGGATAATCCGGTATTTTTAATTTGCCTTGAGATTAGGGGGAGAAATAATATAAAATACTCTTTTTGATTTAAATTCCATAAACGAATTCTTTAACATTGAGCCAAATGAGCTTTCGAAACTGGTTAAATTTATTTGTCAACCCCAACCTTAACAGCAAAAATAATCTTCCCAACTTTTCCAGCTCCCGCTCCACTTATTTCGTTAATTATCAGTAGTATTGGTAAACCAATTATCTAAATCACGTTTGTTATGAAATACTACATTGAGGCATGGAGCGCCCGGCAGTTGTGGCTGGATCTGGCACAGGAAGAAAGAGGCGCTTACATGGCGCAGCTTGCCCCGGCAATACAACAACTCATTGACCAAGGAGTGGAAATAATAAGCTGGGGTGCCAATGATGCCGATACAGATAAGCGGCTGAACTATGATTTTTTTGCCATCTGGAAGTTCCCGTCTGACGAGGTGGCCAAAGGCTTTGAAGCGATGGTTGGCGCCGCCGGCTGGCACAATTATTTTGAACAGCAAAACCTGAAAGGTGACCCGGCCAGTCCGCAGGACATTATAGGGAAGCTTATTAGTATGTAGGTAGAAGTCCGGAAGAAAAATGGGAAATATAGGCTTTCAGCCGCTAATTACTTATCTTTCGGACTTGCTGACTTTACCCGCCAGGATATGATCCCGACCAAATACCCATACAGCCTGAGTTTTAGCCTCGCCAGTTTTTTGGTGATGCTGGCATTAATGCTATTGTTGCTTACCAACGTGTTAGGCAGTAGCAGTAAGGCCGGCTGGCTGGTTTACGGCCTGTTTGTAATAGTTTTTATTTTGGTGGGCGCTTTGCTGATTGTAAAACGCATTGTACCGGCCATTAAAGGCAACACGGCGCTGGAGCTGAACGAAACCTGCATTATTGACTACATCCGCAACATCACTATCGACTGGAAAGATATCAGCCAGATCAGTATGGTGCATGGCAGAAGCTCGGCACAGATCAGGGTCAGCCTGAAATGGGTGTCGGATCATGGCAGCGAAATAACCATTCCACTACGCTTTGTTAAAGGGAACGATAACGATATTTATAATACCGTAAACGCTTATTTTAACAGGGCAGCTGGCGATATCGTTTTATAATATTATTTTTGGTTGGGCGACGGTAATTTGCTGCAGCTCAATAGTTACCTGTACCTTAAAACACCTGTTATGGCAGCCAGCACAATTGATGATGTACTTACCCAACTGGAAAGCGTTATTGCCGAAAGCATAAAAACCAACAGCCGGATGGGGTATTTTGCGGCCCTGTATTATAAGGTAACCGCCAGCGTAAAGGATGGGATTGCAAAGGGGCAGTTTGAAGACGGCGCCCGCATGGAGCAGTTTGATGTGGTGTTTGCCAGCCGTTACCTGGATGCTTTAAGCGCCTGGAAAAACAAGCAGCCGCTGTCGCTGTCGTGGCAGGTGGCGTTCCAGGCTACTGAAAGTTCGTCGGCGCTGTTGTTGCAGCAACTGCTGCTGGGTATGAATGCGCACATTAACCTTGACCTGGGCATTGCCGCGGCAGAGGTTTCGGGCGGGCAGATGGACGGCGTAAAAAAAGATTTCGACGCCATAAATACCATCATCTCGGCCTTAACTTACCAGGTGATGAATGACATTGACCGGATGTCGCCCCTGCTATCATTACTGGGGCTGCACTACAACAACCAAACTTCTATCCTGATCCAATTCAGTATTGATAACGCACGCGACGGCGCCTGGTGCTTTGCCGAAGACCTGATCACCAGGCAAGGTGCAGCTTACGCAGCCTGTATTGGCCAGCGCGACCAAACCATAAGAAAACTTGCCGACGGACTGATCCACATGCAGGGTTTTATGCGCTTTACTGTTTGGGTGATCCACCTGTTTGAGTGGAAAAGCCCTTCGAGAATTACCAGGGCATTGCACGAAGATGGCAAGGCGAAAATTGTGGTGCGCTAAATTGATTCCGCATTAAGAAAAGGGTTATTAAATATTAATTACACAAAATGAATTGGATAAAAAAGTGGATGTTTTGCCTATTGCCATTTATGCTGACATTAACTACGGGCTTCGGGCAAAAAACTGCTGATACAGTAGTAAATTACCTTGGCACAGGTGAAATAATAACCATTAATAAGCTGGAGTATAAGTTATCATGGAGCGCGCACCCGGTGGATAATTATTATAAGCAAGAGTATATTCCCGTTAGCGAGAAGCCGGATCAATATAAGAACATGGTGCTGGTTGAATTTTTATTGATAGATACGCCTGCAAAAAATATAGTGAATTTAAAAGCCATTGAAATAGTTACACGAAAGAAAACCGACGCGGTGGCTAACTTTATGTTGCGGCAGAAACCTGAAACAGGTGAGTATTTACTTGACTTTATATTAAGCGCCGGCAGCGGTGATAAAGTGTCTGTAGTGGAGTTGAATGCTTATCGTTATAAAAACTATACAGACAAAGCCGGGCATAAGGGTGTGCTGTTGTTTGCGTTAAGCAGAAGGGCTTACGGGGATGATGTAATGCCGTTTTTAAAAAATTTGAATAACGAACGGCATAATATTACAAAGGACATTACTAAAGTAGATTTTCCAGAAGTAGCGGTAAAGTAAGGCGGCAATACCCGGCTTCTTATCAAACGTAATTGGGTTTAATTTTAAAATAAGTAACTATTTTTGGCGCTATGATCATCCGCCTGGCTCAACTTGCCGATATTCCCCAGATCCTGAAACTTATTGCCGGCGTAGTGCCTGTTATGAATGCTGCCGGTAATATGCAATGGGACGATACCTACCCCAATGCCGAAGTTTTTGAAAAAGATATTGCCCTTAAACAGCTTTGGGTTGCCGAACTGGAAGGCAGCGTTGCGGGTATCACCGCCATTACTACAGATCAGGAACCGGAATACGCCGAAGTTGGCTGGGATATTACCGAACCTGCAATTGTTACCCACCGGCTGGCCGTTAGCCCCAAATGCCAGGGCAGGGGAGTTGCCGCAGCGTTGCTGGTGCAGGCAGAGGTGGTAGCCATTAACCGCGGCATTAAAATATTAAGGGTTGATACCAATACCAATAACCAGGCCACACAAAAGCTTTTCCCTAAGCTGGGTTACCAATATTCGGGCGAGATTGGCCTCGGTTTCAGGCCCGGGATGCGGTTTTTGTGCTATCAGAAGGTTTTGTAGTTAACCGGTTGATGGCCGGGATCTTAAATGCTTCACCGGCAAAAAAAATCTAAAAATAACGTAACTACTTAGCAACCACTAACGTAAAAGTATATCAATAATCATAAATGTTTGATTTAGGTATTGGTAATCTTTAAAACGATGGATGTTTTCTTTTTCTTTTTGGTAGCCGGGGTAACCATCATAGTATTGATATTAAAGTTTGATAAAAAGCAGACGGTAAAGGTTAATTCAGTTTTAAAAGAAAGCAGGCAAACGCCTCCGATGTTTTTATTGAAATCAACAGAGCAAAAAATAGCCACGCTTAAAAGTATGCTGCGCTTTGATGATGCGCCGCAAAATATGGCAGCTGCAGCAACCATGGCGGGACTTTACAATAATAAAAGCGAAAATTTAAGGCTTTCAAAAGTGCAGGAGCTTAAATTACTTTCGTCAAAATATAATAATGGCCAGATGTCTATCGAGGCTTACAATGTAAGGCTTGATGAACTGATGGATCAGGTACAGCAGCACAGCAATGAATTTGTGCTGGCCAGTTAAGTTTTTTTAGTTAGTTTATAGTTGGTTGTAATGGGTTGTAAAGGTTGGGCATAACTTTTATAACCTTTTTTTTTGCATTTTATGCAGACGACTGCCTTTGCCATGCTCTTAAAAACTAACTATTGACAATCCCGCTACTTTGCTTAATATTGCAATCGAAAATGTCAGACGAAGCATTAGTAAAACGGTTAAAAGTAATTGTTAAGGAGCATGGCGGCCAGCTTGCACTTGCAGGTGCCATTGGTGTAGACCAGGGGTTCATCAGCAAGGTAATTAACAAGAAGCAGGACGTTAGCTATTACCTTATCCGCAAGCTGTGTTTTCAACTCAAATACTCGCCAGAGTGGCTGATACTGGGCACCGGCGACAAAAAGATCAACAAGCCTGAATCGGCCAAGCTGATTACCGAAATCCAGATGATGCGTACCGAAATGGACATTCTGCACGCCCGTATGCGAGCCTATGAAATGGAAATTAAGGAATTGAAAGACCAATTACTGCTGGGCGAGCGAAAAACAGGTTGATATTTTAAGGCAGCGCTGTAATGTTGAGCACCCGCGGCCGGCTACCTGTTAATCAGGATAACTTCCAGCACATCTGCAGTGCTTTTGCATTTATTTAACGTACTTTCTAACGATTGCAGGATCTCGCGGTACTTGATCAGGTTTATAGGGTCCTTATCGGTTAAAAAAAGATCGGCTAAGGCGTTATAGTAAAGGCGGTCTGCATGGCGCTCATATTCCTTTATCTTGCGGCAGGCTATTAGTATGGCATCTTCCTGGCGGTGTACCTTTAGCAGGCCAACGGCTGTTTGTATTTCGGCACAAGCCTTTTTTATTAATAGGGCAAGTTCTATAAGCGGGCTTATGAAGATGCTTATATTATAAAGGTTAATCCGGCTGGCTGCTTCTTTAATCATGTCGGCAACATCATCAATAGCGCCTGCCAATGAGTGGATATCATTGCGGTTTAAGGGGGTAAACATAATCTTGTCAAGCGCCAGGTATATTTTGTGGGTAATTCCGTCGCCCGTATGTTCCATTTTATCAATTTGTTTAAACAGCTCACCGCTTTCGGCGGTA
Organism: Mucilaginibacter xinganensis; assembly: GCF_002257585.1. Classification (NCBI taxonomy): domain Bacteria; kingdom Pseudomonadati; phylum Bacteroidota; class Sphingobacteriia; order Sphingobacteriales; family Sphingobacteriaceae; genus Mucilaginibacter; species Mucilaginibacter xinganensis. The sequence goes on from NZ_CP022743.1 coordinate 1,373,948, forward strand.
ATACCATCGCCCGTAATCCGGGTAAGTAAACCTGCCATATCAGTCATATTTCGGGCCGCATGGTCAAACTGATTGAAGAATAATGCTTTGTTGGTAAAGAAATCCTGGAATAACGCCTTCATATTCGGTTTTTAATAGGGGACGCCCAAAAATAGCGTCGGCATGTTAAGCCAACATTAATCATGTTTTGAGTAATGTTAAGTTTATGTTATCAATTTCGCATGTCCGGGTTTTTATTAAAAAAACTGTTTTTATAGCTAAATGTGCCTTTTTTGGCGTCGAAACAAGGCTCCTGATTATTCCGGATAGTTATTTTTTATAACCATATATAGCGTATTTATTATTAAAAATTAATTATTTCTTAATGTTAAGATAATGATGGCAACGCACCTTTGAACCAAAATTTATTAATCTTTAACAACATGAAAAAAACCATTACAAAACTTTTCAGTACTGCTTTATTAATAGCAATAACGCTGACTGGTTTGGCGGTAAATGCGCAAACAACTTCATTAGTTGATGCCAATGCACCGGTTGCAAAAACTAATACTACCCAGGCAGCTACAACCCAGGCTGAAGCGAAAGCTGAAACAAAAGCGGCTGCCGATACTAAAGCCGAAGCAAAAGCCCCGGTAAAAGCTGCAGAAGATACTTCATTTAAACCTGTTAGAAGGTTATGGGGTTACGCTTTTGGCGACTTATATTACAAAAGCCATGGCGATGCGTTAAACCGCGGCGGATCAAACCAGTACACCGGCATTGCTCAAAACCGTAACGGTTTTCAAATGCGCCGTATTTACTTAGGCTATGATTATGATATCAACAAAAAATTCTCGGCCGAAGTATTGTTAGCTGCTGAAGACAATGAAACTTCAAGCATCATCAACGGATCAACTTCAACTACAACAGGCGATCTTTTGGCTGATAACAAGTTAACTTTCTACATTAAGTTAATGAACTTAAGGATCCATGACCTTTGGAAAGGTACTGACCTGGTAATTGGTCAGGTATCTACACCTGCGTTCCCTTTATTATCAGAAAAAGTTTGGGGTTACCGCTCAATCGAAAGAACTGTAGCTGATATCCGTCGTACGCCTTCATTTGATTTGGGTGCTACATTACAAGGTTCATTTGACCCGGCTACCAAAAACTTTGGTTATGATGTTATGGTTGGTAACGGTACCAGCGCAAAACCTGAAACCGATATTTACAAATGGTTTTATGGCGATATCTGGGCAAAATTCTTCGACAAGAAGTTAGTATTTGACCTGTATGCTGATTATGAGCAATTAAGCCCTAATGTTGGCGCTACACCAATGGTATCACGTAACATGTTAAAAGGTTACATTGCTTACACCACTCCTGAGTTTACTTTTGGTGTTGAGGCATTTACAAACAAACTTAAAAATGGCGCTGCTGTAACCAACGCATCTGTAGTACATTTTGAAGATCAAACCGCACAGGCGATCTCTCTTTATGCACACGGCCGTTTAATTAAAGATCCAAACTCAAAAGGCGACCTGTTAGGTTTCTTCGCCCGTTTTGATACTTACAATCCTGATACCAAATTTAACCTGAACAACGGTACTTATAAAGGACAGGTTGGCAACTATGATCCAAACACAAAAGAGCAGTTTATTACTGCAGGTTTAGATTACCAGCCAACTAAAAACATCCACTTTATGCCAAACATCTGGTATAACTCATACAAATCACAAAATACAACTTTAACCGGTACTGCATTGAAAGACCATGACGTGGTTTATCGTGCTACCTTCTACTTTACTTTTGGTAAATAATAATATATCCTGAATTGCTATGCTCATTTGCTGATAGGGGCAGGTAAGCATAGCAAAACAGGTAATAAACGTTAACAGGAAACAAGCTAAAAACTCACACAAAACAAAAAAATGAAAGTAATTAAAAGTTTAAAGGTAGCCGCAGTAGCCATTGCTGCAAGCGCACTATCATTATCAGCATCGGCGCAGGATAACACCCTGCTGGGCGCAGGCAGTACATTTGTGTACCCGCTGTTCTCAAAAATATTTGCCGAGTATGCTACAAAAACCAATGTTAAAGTTAATTACCAGTCAATTGGTTCAGGCGGTGGTATTTTACAGCTAACCAATAAAACTGTTGACTTTGGCGGATCAGATGCTCCTTTAAACGCTGACCAGGCTAAAAAGATAGGTGCACCGGTTTTGCATATTCCAATGGCTTCAGGCGCAGTTGTAGTTACTTATAACGTACCGGGCCTTACTACAGGTTTAAATTTAAATGGTGCTGTTTTGGGTGATATCTACTTAGGTAAAATCACCAGCTGGAACGATCCTAAAATTGCTGCACTGAACAAAGGCACCAAATTGCCTGAAACACCGATAGTAGTTATCCACCGTTCAGACGGTAGCGGTACCTCTTTCATCTTTACTGATTATTTAACAAAAGTAAATGCTGACTGGGCTGCAAAAGTTGGTAAAGCATCAGCAGTTAACTGGCCTGCCGGTTTAGGCGGTAAAGGTAACGAAGGTGTTGCCGGTTTGGTTAAACAAACTCCGGGTGCTATTGGCTACAATGAGTTAGCTTACGCTATCCAAAACAAAATGGCTTATGCTGATATCGCTAACAAGACAGGTAAATTTATTACCCCAACGCTTGAATCAACTACATTGTCAAGCAACGTTGAGCTGCCTGCAAATGCAGAAGTGTCATTAACCAATACTGATAACCCTAAAGGTTACCCTATTACCAGCTTTACCTGGGCTTTAATTTACAAAGAGCAAAAATATAGCGACCGCAGCGCTGCAAGAGCTAAAGAGCTTTTGAAGTTATTATGGTTCAATATTCACGACGGACAGAAAAATTGTGCGCCGTTAAATTATGCGCCGCTTTCAAAATCAGCCGTAAAGGTTGCTGAAAAGATATTAAAATCAGCTACTTATGATGGTAAAGCCATTTTATAAGTTATAGATTTAAGAATCACGATATAAGAGTCAGGATGCAAGAAAAGGAGAGCTAAATCTTTATCTTGCATGCTGGCTCTTTACTCATGAATAAAGAATAACAAAACCCGAATTTTGTGAAAAATAAAAGATTAGACCTTTCTTACAGCCAAATGAAATGGGAAACCATTTTCAGGCGGATCCTGATCTGTATGAGTGTTATTTTGGTGCTGATAGTTATCGGCATACTAATAACGCTTATAAAAGAATCAATGCCTTCCATCAAATCATTAGGGATAGGATATTTATGGGGCAAGGTATGGGACCCGGTATCAAATATTTACGGAGCGTATCCGTTTTTAATAGGTACCCTGCTTACCTCATTTATTGCGCTTATCCTTTCAGTACCTTTTTCATACGCCATCTCTATTTACCTGGGCGAGTATAATCCTAAAGGCTGGCTTTCAAACCTGCTGAAAAACGCTATTGAGCTTATTGCTGCCGTTCCTTCAATTATTTATGGTTTTTGGGGGCTATTTGTTTTAGTGCCGGTTATCCGCACGTTTGAAGCAAAAATTGGGGTTGCCCCTTACGGCATTGGTGTTTTCACGGCATCATTGGTACTGGCTGTAATGATAATTCCTTATGCTGCATCACTGGGTATCACACTTATCCGCATGGTGCCTTCGCCCTTAAAAGAAGGAGCCTATGCTTTAGGCGCTACCCGTTATGAGGTTATCCGCAGTGTAATTATGCCATTTACACGGTCAGGTTTATTTGCAGGCGTACTTTTGTCGCTGGGCCGCGCCCTGGGCGAAACCATGGCTGTAACCATGCTGATAGGTAATACCAGCTCGCTTGCCCATACCTTTAAGGATGCAATTTTTGGCCCGAGCAATACCATGGCCAGCGTTATAGCCAATGAGTTTACCGAGGCCGACCATACTGTTTACCTTTCGGCATTGATTGAGCTGGGCCTGGTGCTGTTTTTTGTTACCGTGATCATTAACCTGATAGGTAAAAGGATAATTACAAAATTCACTAACAATTAACGATATGGACGTACGTATAGGAATTAGAAATACCAAGAGTATTTTATTTAAAGGTGTTATCGTCTTTTTTGCTTTCTTAATTACTATCCCGCTTATTATAGTTTTACTTTATATAATAAAACAAGGGGTTACACAGGTAAACTGGCATTTTTTAACCCATGTGCCTGCGCCCGTGGGCGAGAGCGGTGGCGGTATCAGCAATGCGCTGATAGGCAGCTTTTTAATGGTGCTGATGTCTTCTGTACTGGCTATCCCGGTTGGTATGTTTGCAGGGATTTACCTGAGCGAGAACCCAACTACCAAGCTTGCTTATTACAGCGGTTTGTGTGTTGATATTTTGCAGGGGGTGCCATCAATTGTAGTAGGTATAGTAATATACTTCTGGCTGGTAAAACCGCTGGGTACCTTCAGTGCCCTATCGGGTAGTGTGGCCCTTGCAATTATGATGCTGCCCATCGTGATCCGGTCAACAGAACAAACGCTGCGGTTGCTGCCGGCATCGTTAAAAGAAGCTGCGCTTTCATTAGGTGTGCCTTATCACCGGGTAATTTTAAAAGTTATTGTGCCCTGCGGCTTTGCAGGGATCTTATCAGGTATCATGCTTTCAATAGCGCGTATTATTGGCGAAACTGCGCCTTTATTGTTCACCGCCTTTGGTAACCCTTATTTATCGGTGTCAGTTACCAAGCCGATGGAAAGCTTGCCGCACCTGATATTTACTTATGCTACCAGCCCGTATGACGAATGGCACAACCTGGCCTGGGGCGCATCATTTATATTATTAATGTTTGTATTAATTTTAAACATAGTTACAAAACTGATTACAAGAAAATGGAACATACAGTTGTAAGCGCTAATAAATTTAATGCCTGGTTTGGCGATAATCATGTGGTAAAAGATGTAACCATAGGGATTGAAAAAAACCAGGTTATCGCAGTGATGGGTCCGTCGGGCTGCGGTAAAACAACCTTTTTGCGCTGCATAAACCGCATGCACGAGTTAATACCCGGTGCTACAGCCAAAGGAAGTTTAAAGTTGTATGACGATGAGGTTTACACCATGAACCCTATTTATGTAAGGTATAAGATCGGGATGGTTTTTCAAAGGCCAAACCCTTTCCCAAACCTTAGTATCTATGATAACGTGGTAGCCGGCTACAAGCTTAACGGGCTTAAAATGGCCAAAGCGGATATGGATAACATTGTAGAAAAATCATTAACATCAGCCGCGTTGTGGAAAGAGGTTAAAGATTCACTGCACAAAAAAGGGACCTTCCTTTCTGGTGGCCAGCAGCAGCGCTTGTGTATTGCACGTGCCATTGCCATGGAGCCTGAAGTGATTTTGTTTGATGAGCCTACCTCGGCGCTTGACCCGATCTCTACTTCGAGCGTTGAGCAGCTGTTTCATGAGCTTAAGGAAAATTACACGCTTATTATTGTAACACACAATATGCAGCAGGCGGCCCGCGTAAGCGATAAAACAGCCTTTTTTTACATGGGCGAGCTGGTGGAGTTTGACGAAACCAAGCAAATGTTTACCGCACCAAGCGATGTAAGGACACAAAATTATATTACTGGAAGGTTCAGTTAAGGTTAGGTTGAAGCGGTTTAAAAAAGTTGTGGTTGTTGTAAAAGTTAAAAGCTTTCCAACTCCTGCAACACCTACAACTGTTACAACAATTACAACATTTTAAACTAAAACAGAAATGACACCATTAGAAAACGAAATTACCGCGCTAAAGAAAGAGCTTGTTAGCATGTGGATATTGGTTCAGTCGCAGCTGAACAAAGCTAAGGACGCGATGGTCCGCTTTGATAAGGACCTTGCCCGCGAGGTTTTGATCAAAGAAAAAAGGGTAAACTCCTTTGAGCTTAAAATTGACAGGGACTGCGAGAATATTTTTGCATTATACTGCCCCGTGGCGGTAGACCTGCGTTTTTTGCTTGCCGCACTTAAAATAAATACCAACCTGGAGCGGATTGGCGATATTGCTGCTGGTATTGCACTGTACATTGTAGAGTCGTCAGTAAATTTTGAAGTAAGCGTAATGGAAAGCACTTCGCTGCTGCGCATGTACGAAGAGGCAATAAATATATTAATTGATGCCCGCACCGCTTTTGAAAAAGAAGACACCGTACTGGCCCGCAGTATCTTTAAAAGAGATGATGTGCTTGATGCTATTAACGAAAATGCACCGATTGTTATAGGCGAAGTGATTCGTGCCAACCCGAACACCATACCTGAAGCACTTTACATGCTGTCGGTTATCCGCAAGCTGGAGCGCGTGGGCGATCAGTCAAAAAATATAGCCGAAGAGATTATATTTTATGTGGAGGCTAAAATTATGAAGCACCTGGAAAGCAGCCAAAAGAGATTTGAAGGCGAAGAAGAGGATTAGGGAATTTAGATGTCGATTTCGAAATTTAAAGAGATTAATTAGGTTGATTGATTAATAAATTGAGGGCAAGGCGGATAGTGATATCCGCCTTTGTTGTTTTAAGCTAAAATCAAACATTACCTGTTAAACGGCTCCTCGTTAATAAAATGAAAACCACGTTTTAAAAGCAGGAAGTTGCCAAGATCCACCTTGTGCAGGCGGATCTGTACAGAATCTTTTTTCCAATTGCCCTTAAGCAGCATAACGTCTGGTTTTTGCAGTGTGTAGTCAAACACAAATTTATGCAGTGTATCTTTAAAGGTATTCAAGGTGATTTTATGCTTGATGGTGTCAAGGGCGAAGTTGTAATTCTTCATAGTATCGTTCATGTATTTAACCTGCGAATAGCGATTGCCGATCACCAGTTTGTTCCAGCGGGTGGTATCGGTGGTAAGCGGTGGCAGGGTATCATTGTTTTTTACAAAGCTTTCTACATTATAAAGGCCATATAAAGGTGGTTTTTTGGCGTTATCGCCATATTGCGCACCGGCCTGCACCGCGCTGATCATGTACCCAATAACCACGTAGGCTACTATAAGGTATTTTACGGTGATGAGGGAAATATTTTTCCACCTGGCCTTAAACCTGTGCGGCGACAGGTTTGATGGCTGTGCATCCCTGTTCAAAAAGAAAAAGTTGACCAGTCGCCTAAAATCACGCACCAGGATAAAAAGACTCATTAAAACCAAAAAGGTTGAAAGCAGCTTTACCGGTACATCAAAGCAATAATTTATGGCCATAATATTGCCGGCAACCACCAGCCCCACTATGGCGCCCAGCGTGGTTGTTTTACGGAAAAACAGCAACAGGCCGCAGGTAAGTTCGGCCATGCCCGTAAATATATTAAACCCGGTGGAGTAACCCATATACGTCCACGCTAAACCCATTGGCGACATGGTGCCCAGCGGCTGGATGAGCCTGCCCGGGCCCGGCGCCGGAAACTGCAACTTAATTATTTTGATACTGCCGTACAATACCATGGTAATTGCCACATAATACCTTATTACCACGGTGAGCCAATAAAGCAGTTTGTTATAATTGCGGGTGTTGCGGCCGGTTATTGACCATATAACAGTTACCACAACTGATATTACCGTCATAAAAAGGATGATCACATAATCATAAGTGGTATCGCCGCTGCCGCCGGTAAATTCTGTTATAGGCTTAGCCAGGTGCAGCACATGTGCGCCAAGCCAGGGGATAAGCTTGTGAAACGGCTCGATATATAAATTATAAATGCCATCGTAAAAAGGAATGACCCCGTTGGGATTGAAAAATATGAAAAGGATAAAGAATAAAAAGAAAAAGCGAAAAGCAATTTTTTGCAGGGCAGACCAATACGGTGATTCGGCGGTTAAGGTTGTCATATGGGTTGTTAAGGCGGTTGACTTGTGATTATCCGCCTCTAAAATAGTGAATTACCATTTAATAGTGAATGGTGTAGCATATATTTATAATAGAAATTAAAAAAAATAATGAGAAACAAACGTCTTGTTTTTTTGGGTTTGAGCCCAGTTTTTGACGCTAACAAGATACCATCTTTCACCGCATAAGTTTGTAATTAGTTTAGGTGTGTTTATCTTTACTAATTATAAATATATTTATTTAATGAATACGCAATCGCATCGTTTCAGCAACGAAAAGCTATTAGAAATACTCGCCCTATCTCAAAATGCGACCGCTATTTATACCGGTGAAGAAATCACTATACAAGCCGCCAACAATGTGATGATAGGTTTTTGGGGCAAGGACCGCAGCGTGATTGGCAAACCCCTGGCAGAGGCGGTACCTGAACTGGTTGGCCAGCCTTTCCTGGACATACTGAGAGAGGTATGGCGCACCGGCATTACTTACGAAGCCAAAGACGCTGAAGCTTTATTGCTGGTTGATGGAAAGCTTCAAACTTTTTACTTTGATTTTGTTTACCGGGCGATCAATAATGAGGCAGGCGAAATTGATTGTATTTTACATACGGCAACGGATGTTACAGAATTAAACCTGGGGCGCAACCTGGTTGCCCATGCTAAGGAGCAGCAGGAGGCTTTGGAGCGCGAGCAGGTACTAAATCAAGAGTTGGGCACATCAAACGAAGAATTGAGCGCCGCCAACGAAGAACTGGCAGCCGCTATGGAGGAATTAAGCGCAACCAATGACGAGCTTCAGCTAACAAAGGACAGTCTTCAGGCATTGAATGACGAATTGGAACGCAGGGTAGCAGAACGAACAAAAAAAGTTGAAGATCTATACCAGGAATTGGAAACCCTTAACAAGGAACTCCGTGCCTCAAACGAGGAACTCGTGAACGCCAACGAAGAATTATCTGTGAGCAGGGAAAGCCTGGAAAAACTGGTGGTTGAACTGGCGGGCAGCGAAAATAGAACAAGGAGCATTATAGAGGCTGCACCGTTCCCTATTGGTGTTTATACCGGCAGGGAAATGCGGATTACTTTTGTCAACAAGGCTATTACCGATGTTTGGGGAAAGGGAGATAACCTGACGGGCCGGCTATATGCGGAAGTGTTGCCTGAACTTGATAACCAGGAAGTTTTTAAACAGCTGGATGACGTATATACAAGCGGGATTTCTTTCGAGGCGCGCAACCAGCGTATTGATCTGGCAGTAGAAGGCGAATTAAAAACTTTTTATTTCAATTACAATTTTACCGCCCTGCGCAACGAGGCTGGAGAGGTTTATGGGGTGATGAATACAGCCGCGGATGTAACAGATGTGGTAGTAGCTAAACAGCAGCTGGAAAAGTATGCTTATGAACTGGCAAGTTTAAATGAGGAACTGACCGCATCCAATGAAGAACAGGTGGCGGTTAATCTTGAACTGAAATTACTTTATGAAAAGCTAAAAATAAGCCAGGACGAACAACATGAACTCATCAATGAGCTGTCAGCAAGCGAGCGAAAATTCCGTACCCTGATCAAAAAGGCCCCTGTGGCCATTAATGTGTTCCGCACCCGGGAACTGATTATAGAAAGCGTTAATGACAAAATGCTGGAAATATGGGGAAAAACGGACGGGGTGGAGGGCAAGACCTTTACCGAAGCTTTACCCGAAATTGCTAACCAGCCCTTTATTGAAATTTTAAGAGCAGTATTTGAAACAGGTGAACCTTATTACGGATTGGAAAATAAAGCCGTTATTATTAAAGACGGCATACCCGAAGACCGTTATTTTAATTTCATTTATCAGCCGATAGCTGAAAAAGACGGCAGCGTTGGCAGTGTTTTACAGGTAGTTACCGAGGTTACCGACCAGGTTAATTCCAAACGGGAAATTGCCGAAGTAAATACCCGGCTTAATATAGCCATTGAAGCAGGGGGGCTCGGATCAACAGAAGTAGATCTGGCTACCGGTAAAATGGAATGCAACGAACAATTTAAAAAATACTTTGGCCGTACCAGTGATCAGCCGTTTACATATACCGACCTTTTTGAAGCCATGCTGCCGCAATATCGAAAAAAGGTAAAAGCGCTGGTTGCCACTGCTATCGAAAAAAATAGCCTTTACGAATCTCAATACGAAGTTGCGTGGCCGGACGGATCTATCCATTGGATCAGCGCGCATGGCAGGGCCCGCTACGATAACAATGGTAATGCGATAAAAATGGTGGGTATCATTTCAGATATAACAGAGGCCAAGGCAGATGAACAACGCAAAAATGATTTTATTGGGATGGTGAGCCATGAGTTGAAAACCCCATTAACCTCGTTAACCGCATATATGCAGATACTGCAGGCGAAAGCCAGGAAAAATAGCGACAATTTTGCCTCGGGCGCTTTAGATATGGCCAATAAGCAGGTGAAAAAAATGACGACGATGATCAACGGATTTCTGAATGTGTCAAGGCTCGAATCCGGGAAGATCCATATCGACAGCCAGCGTTTTGACATGGCCGGGCTGGTGAAAGAGATTGAGGAAGAATCTGCTGTTACCATCACCAGCCACAATGTAATATTTGCGCCGGTTGAAGAAACCCCGGTTTACGCGGATCGTGATAAGATTGGACAGGTTATCAATAATTTCATAAGTAATGCAGTAAAATATTCACCGATGGGCTCTACCATCCATATTGCCTGCCTATCTGGTGACGGTTCGGTACAGGTATCGGTACAGGACGAAGGAAGAGGGATTTCGCCTGAAGATCAGCAAAAACTGTTTGAGCGTTATTACCGGGTGAAAGACCAGCCGGCAACTATTTCAGGATTTGGCATTGGTTTGTATGTATGTGCCGAAATAATAAACCGGCATAACGGTAACATCTGGCTGGAGAGCGAGCCGGATAAAGGTTCAACATTCTATTTTAGCCTGCCTGTGTAATACTGCAAAGCGGAGACGTTTTACAGGTTTGATAAGCGCCCCCCCCCATGATAGGAAATTACTGAAAACGCGCTGCACAATGATGTGTTTAACCCGTATTAATATTGTATTGATTATAAGTATAATACGTAATTTTTTATCTATTTTTAAGTCGATTTTTTTATCAAGCTATACCTTTAAATATGAAAAAAGTAACCGGCCTTGGCGGCGTATTTTTTAAATGCGATGACCCTAAAGGCATGAACGAATGGTATGCCAAAAACCTGGGATTGGGAACCAGCGAATACGGAACAACGTTTGAGTGGCGGCAGGATGATGATCCGTCAAAAAAAGGATCTACATCGTGGTGCACGTTTCCGAAGGATACCAAATATTTTGATCCATCGGCCAAGCCGTTTATGATTAATTACCGGGTAGAAAACATTGTTGAGTTGCTGGAAGAACTAAAAAAAGAAAACGTGACCATTGTTGACGAGATTGCGGAATATGATTATGGCAAATTTGTGCATGTGCTTGATCCGGAAGGAAACGTTATTGAGCTTTGGGAGCCGGCGGATGAGTCGGATGAGGCGGACGCAGCAGGATAGAACAGGGCTGCCATCGTATTAAATTTACCTGCTATGGGATAATACCAGTTGCGTTGCGGGAACGCCCTGCGGGGATATAGTTTAAATAAACTTCCGCGTTTCAATGATACTTTCCTGCTTTTAACCAAAGCCTGTAATGCCTGCCACCAAACTACACATCACCAGTTTAATGTGATCAGGGTGCCCGATACCCCACCTTTTAACAACCAGGAATTTAAAGTTAAGTAAGCGAATAAGGCGCCATTAAATAGGGGGTAATGATTATCTGGCTGAATGATAAAGCACTGTAGCGAAATGTTTAGTGCTTCCGTATTGATAATAAACACAACCGGATCTAAATTATCATCAAATGAAAACCCTAATCCGCATCATCATAATAGGCAGCTTTATTGCTTTTTTAAATGCCTGTAAAAAGGATAATAATGGCGGCAATAATCAAATTACCGGTAAATGGAACATTGTAAAAGATTCAACTTATGTTGGTGTCGGTACTTCAAACCAACTGGTTGTTTACAACGGGCAACCAGGCGACTACTTTGATTTTAGAACCAATGGGAATGTTTATACCAAAGAAGGCGCGGTTTTAGATACTTTAAGCTACACTGTTAAAACGCCGGGCCAAATTATCATCAGTAAATTTGGTATTGTGTCCAACGGTGTACCCCCAGTGAGTAGTTTTTTGCTTACGGCGCATACTGCAAGTATTATTGCTCCCAGTTTTCTTACTCCCGGCGGGCAGTTCGGCAGGGAGGTGAATTTAACGCGTTAGCAATAACAAAGCACCGTAATCACAAGGCATTAGTTGATACTTTATAAATTAGCGATTACAAAAGCATGGGCATAGGTTTTTATCAGCTCGCGTACCCACCTGAATTCGTCTAAAACCTGTTCGGCGCTGCCAGTTGCCTTTGCCGGATCTGGAAAGTTGTGGTGAAACCGCTTAACATTGCCTGGGAAAAACGGGCAGGCTTCATTCGCATTATCGCACACAGTTATTACATAATCAAAGGGAATATCGATGTATTCGTCAACATGGTTTGAGGTATGCAGGCTAATATCTATCCCGTCTTCGGCCATTACCTGTATAGCTTTGGGGTTTACGCCGTGTGTTTCAATACCGGCGCTGTAAATGTTTGCTTTATTGGCTGCAAAATGTCTCAAATATCCTTCTGCAATCTGGCTGCGGCAACTGTTGCCGGTGCATAATACCAGTACGTTTTTCATGAAATAGCTGTTTTTGTTTTTGTTGGATAATATTTTTTACGCAGCCAAAAAGCCACATTCACCAATGCTATTAGTGCGGGCACTTCTACCAGCGGGCCTATCACCCCCGCAAAAGCCTCACCAGAGTTAATGCCGAATACCCCGATGGCGACCGCGATGGCCAGTTCAAAATTATTACCTGTGGCTGTAAATGCAATGGAAGTGCTGCGCGAATAGTCGGCACCGAATGATTTACCGATGAAAAAGCTGAGCAGGAACATAATGGTAAAGTACACCACTAACGGAATTGCAATTCGTACCACATCCAAAGGAATGTGAACGATCAGGTTTCCCTTAAGGCTAAACATTACCACAATAGTAAACAACAGGGCGACAAGGGTAATTGGGGAAATGAACGGAACATATTTATTTTGGAACCATTCTTCGCCTTTAAGTTTTATCAGCGTATAACGGCTGATGATTCCCGCTGCAAACGGAATGCCTAAATAAATGCCTACGCTTTTTGCTATTTCCAATATGGTAATATTTACCACCAGGCCCTTAAACCCGAAGAACGGCGGCAATACGGTGATAAATACGTAAGCATAAACGCTGTATAGCAGTACCTGGAAAATGCTGTTCAGTGCAATTAAGCCTGCCGCATACTCCCGGTTTCCTTCGGCAAGCTCATTCCAAACCACTACCATTGCAATACACCTTGCCAGCCCAATTAAAATAAGCCCCACCATGTAAGCGGGATAGGCATGCAGGAAAATAAGCGCTAAAAAGAACATCAGGATGGGACCGACCACCCAGTTTAATACCAGTGATGCACTTAATACTTTGGTGTCTTTAAATACTTCGTGCATATTTTCGTACTTAACTTTGGCCAGTGGCGGGTACATCATCAGGATGAGGCCTATTGCCAGCGGGATATTGGTAGTGCCACTTGAATAAGAATTTATAAAGGCCGATGAAGCCGGGATAAAGTACCCCACGGCTACGCCAATGGCCATGGCCAGAAAGATCCAAAGGGTTAAATATCGATCCAGAAACCCTAACTTTTTACGTTCGGCCACGGGGGCACAGTTGTTTGCACTCATTATTGTTTGTTAACTAATTTCTGCATCACGATAGCCGACTGCGGGCATACATGGCTAAACTCTGATGATTGTTGTATTGCTGCCGGCACACCTGCACGGGTAATGGCCTCATAACCTTTACGGGCAAAGTATGCGGGAGCGGTTTCTGTAAGCAGGTAAATGGCCTTTATGTTTTTTGAAGCCGCAAGGGCTTCTGCCTGTTTCAGCAAATCATCTGCAATACCACGGTTTCGGAATGCCTTATCTACAGCAAGCGAGCGCAGCAAGCCATAATCGCCATAAATTTCAAGTCCGGCCACGCCTGTCAGGTTACCGTTCTGCGTGGAAACGACAAAGTTCTCCAATGAGTGGGGCAGATCCGCAACCGGTAGCTTTTCTGCAGTTAATAATGCAATGATATGCCCGCGGTAGTTTTCAGCTTGTTCTGTTTTCATTATTTTATTATTAGCAGCAGCCACCACCTGGCGTGCAGCAACTTTCTGCCGCCGAGGCAAGGTTCTTTAACTGAACTTTAGGTTTCTCAACAGCGGGGGTACAGCATTCGTCTCCGCTGGCGGTTGTGCCGCAGCTGCCACCGCGCTCAATGGCTTTGCATTGTACCGTATCCGGGCGAAGATCAACCAGCAGGTTATTGCCACTAACGGTAATTTCATTAGGATACATTTGGCGGGTATCAAATTCTGAGTTGCCGAATTCAATTTTTACAGTGGCGTTTGTATCCAGCGGCAACATTTTTTCAACCACGTTAATTATAGACAATGCTTTATCAACCTGCATTGCCCGGTCCTGCTGGCCGCCGGCCGGTTCCCAAAGCTGCACAATTACTTCGGTCCATTTATTCATAACGCCGCCGCAATCAACTGAAGTAATGGGGGCTAGTTTAATTTCGGTGATATGGTAGGAGGCATCAACCCATTTATTTTCGGCATACTGAAATTGCAGCTCCAGTCCGGGATTTTGTACCAGGGCTGCTTTGAAAGTTCCCCAGGTTAGTGATGATGTATTGTTCATGATATTTACTGTTTAATTGTAATATTACGATGAATGGTTTCAAATTTTTTTAACAGCAGTTAGGTTTGGTATCAGCTAAATTTAAAAAGTTGTTCAACTGTGTTTTTAGCAGGCCCCATGCTTTGGGTTCAATACAATAACAAACACTTACCCCTTCAATAGTTCCCTGGATGAGCCCTGCAGACTTTAACTCTTTTAAATGCTGTGATATAGTGGCCTGTGCCAGTCCAAGTTCAATAGAAAGATCACCGCAGATACAGGCATTAGCAGCCATTATTTGCTGTAAAATAGCAATGCGGGCCGGGTGCGCCAGGGCCTTTAGCATAATGGCCAGCCTGTTTTGCTCGTCGGTAAATATTTCTGTTTTAGTTAAGCCCATATTATATTGCAATATTACGATGGATTGCTGAGATTAGCAAGCGTTCAGTGATAAATAATTACTGGATTTATTATGGTAGTTTTAAGTCTATAGTGTTAATTAAAATTTGTTTTTTAATATTATAAGCTTAACGAAATGAATTGAGGTGTCATAATTTGTGATACCCGCCAATAATATATAAAAGGCAACGGCGGGATATCACAACAAAGCCGATGTATAAATTATGTATAGCTTCTGCAAAACAAAGAGGTATTAACCAAGCCGAAGCAGGGGTTCTCTGCTTGTACCAGTGGAAATGATGGATTGTAGCTAATTTTTGTCACATAGTAAATAATTTACTGTTTTATACTTTTAGGTAGTCGCAAATTGCGACCGCTTTAATTTTTAAGATCACAATTTGGGATATCCGATTTCTGACGATTTTATTTGGTGGAGTTAGGTATCACAATTTGTGATACCTTTAAATATTGCTGCAAGACCTATCGTTACAACATAATACACATATATGGCTAAAAAGGAAATAAACACGCTAATACCCCAGGAAAGCATCATCCACAAAATAGTGATATTACGCCGGGAAAAAGTAATGCTTGATCTTCACCTTGCGGAAATTTATGGAGTAGAAACGCGGGCACTAAAGCAAGCTGTGCGTAGGAACATCGACTTATTTCCGGATGATTTTATGTTTGAATTAAACGCCATGGAAATAGAAACGGTGGTGTCACAAAATGTGATACCTTCGAAACAATACTTAGGGGGCTCTGCACCTTTTGCATTTACCGAAGCGGGCGTAGCTATGCTCTCCAGCGTATTGAAAAGTAAAAGAGCAAAGGAAATGAATATTGCAATTATGCGTGCTTTTATAGCTCTTCGGCAAATGCTTTTAAATAACACCGAACTCCGTTTAGAAATAGAATACATTAAAAAGAAAGTAGATAATCACGATAAAAATATTGAATTGGTTTTCCATTACCTTGATGAGCTGCTCGAGAAAAAAGACCAACCTGAACCACCCAGAAAACGAATAGGCTACAAGCCTGACAGCGATTAATTACTATTATCCGCAACATGAGGTGCCGGCTTGTATCGGTGGGCATTTAACCGTGCCGTAACTGCAAAACACACAACAGTGACCGGCCAACGGTTTTAAATGCGCCTGGCAGCTTTCACAAACATAAAAATACGAGCAGGCATCAACCGGCATTGTTTCGGCTTTCTGATAGCCACATAAAGGGCAGGTAATTGTTGACTGCAGCTGAATTTCTTTCGCCATATATTACCGGTGTTTATTACAATTTAAATCGCTTTGTTATTTCTCAAAAATAGTGGGGGTTTGTTTAACGTACAAGTCGTTTTTCAATATATCCAGCATAAACCTTGCTGTATTTTGCCTGCTGATGGTTAGGCGGGGTTTGGGTATGTTATTAAAGCTCACCGCTACTGCTTTGTGGTTTAAAGCATTTGTTAGGCCGACGGGCCGTACTGCCGTCCAGTTCAAGGCTGAGTTTTTGAGTTGGTCCTCCTGTATTTGGTGATCTTTGTAGGCGTAACTGATATTGCTGTGATCAATGATCCAGCTAAACCACCAGGGCAGATCCTTTTTAGTTTCGTTTACGCCCCAGGCGCTGGTAATAATAACGCGTTTTATTTTAAGCTGTTCTGCAACATTAATTATATGCCCCATCACCAGGGAAAGAAAATTCCGGGGCGTGCGCAATGGTGCCCATGGAAAATCAGACGTGCGGGAAATATTTAAAGCGCTAAGCACGGCCCCGCAGCCCTGCATGGCTTTGGTTAAATCGCCAGCATCAGCGGGGTTGCCGTTGAATATTTTAATTGCGGCAGACCTAACCATTAGCTTACCCTCATCGCGCAGCAATACATTAATGTCATACCCGCGCTTGATAGCTTCTTCCACTAAAAGCCTCCCGGTTCTGCCTGTTGCGCCTAATATTAAAATTCGCATGGTTGCTTTTTTTAGCCGGTAACTACCTTTACATCAGCGGCGTTAAGTTACTTATAATTAGCGCTAATTTTAAAAGGACATTATCATAAAACAAAAAAACCAACCCCTAAGGATTGGTTTTATAATATTTAACAGCTTTTCAGTTTTCGGCTTATTGCTGCTGCCGTTGTAAAACAGGAGCAAACTTATTGCTGTAATCCTTTAACTCGGCGCTAAGCTTGGCGCTTAAGGCTGTTTGATGATTATCGGCAGTGATACCAACCATTGCGTTAATGAACGATACACCGTACTGTACATTCCGCAGATCGAGCGCACTATTGTTGTCTTTCAGTAAATAGTAATTGTAATCAAGCTGATCAACAATATAATTGTTTACGCTGTTAATAAACTTGTTTGCCAAAACATTATCGTGCAGGCCGTAGGCAGTTTGCGCCATAAAGATTTTACGGTCGGCAACCTCAAGGCCCGGGTTAATATCAGGCATTACATCATCAAATTTATGCAGGGCTTTTATAGCCAGGTCAGGATGACCGTCTTTTACTAAACCATCAGCTAAATCAAGGAAAGTAGTAACCATTACCGGGTAAAACATAGTGGTTGATTCATGATCTAAAAATTTGGCAGTTTTAAAGTTGCCGTATTTAAACTTGTTCATCATGTTATCATACATCACCAGGCTGTTAATTTTGCCTAACTGATCGTGGGTGGCGGTGTCAGGTTTAAACGGAATCAGGTGGTAAGTAAACCCTTCTTTATAAAGGTAAGGCTGCAAGCCCACAAGGTTTTCGTTACCAATGGTGGTGGTAAAGCAAATAGGCCTTTTCCAGTTATTGTGGGCCAATATATCAAACAGTGCAAGGTTTTCCTTGGTCACATAATTCGAGGTGTATTTCCACTCCATAACAGATGCCAGTCTATCTTTCTGATCAGGGGTTATTACGTGGTTCTTTAATACATCATCAGCATTAATGGTGATCTTAAAGTTTTTAGTAGGCAAATAATTTCCGAAATCACCGCTCTGGTATTGCACTTGTGCAGCTTTATCGTCAGATGAAATGAAATCAAAAACTTCTTTAATATCTACTGATCCGGGGATCTTTTTATCATCAAAATAGATCACGTCGCGCACGCCTTCTTTATATTTATCATAAGGCATAGTAATGGGCAATGGTTCAGAAGCATTCATTTTACCCTGCATCTGGCGGATGTACCAATCACCTGTAAACAAGCTCAGGTTAACAATACGCACATCAGGGCGGATGCCTTCAACTTCCTGGTCATACCACAAAGAATAAGTATCATTATCGCCGTAAGTGAACAAAATAGCATTGGGCGGGCACGAGATCAGGTAATTATAAGCCATATCATGCGGCGTCATTTTAGTTGAGCGGTCATGTGCTTTCCACTCTTGTTTCGCCATAATTACCGGGGCGGCCAACAGGCAAACGCCGGTTGCCAAAATAGCGGCAACTTTAGGGCTCAGCTTAACGCGGATAAGTTCAGCCAGGGCAATAACCCCCAGTCCTATCCAAATGGCAAAGGCATAAAAGGAACCAACGTACGAGTAATCACGCTCGCGCGGTTGAATGCTTGGCTGGTTAACGTATAATACAATGGCTATACCGGTAAAAAAGAATAGCAGCAATACAACCAGGGCATCGCGTTTTTTACGCTGAAAATGGTAAATGGCGCCCAATAAACCGATGATTAACGGCAGCGCATATAATGGGGTATAAGTAGTACCGTCAACAACAGATTTAGGGAGGTGTTTACCGCCATCTAAAATACCGCTGGTCCAGTTACCATCAATAGAGGCAGTGCTCTGTTGTCCGTCGGCATCATTGTAGCGGCCAACAAAGTTCCATAAAAAGTAACGCACATACATCTGGTAAATCTGCCAGCTGCCCAGCCATTTAAGGTTATCGGAAAATGTTGGTGCGGCGCCATCGCTCATTTGCAGCCATTGGCGGTAAAATTGCGGGTCCTGCCCCTCTGCGCTGTACATACGCGGCAAAAAGGTAGTATGGTCATACACATAGTTTGTTTTTTTACCGGCATTTTCATAGCTGTTTTTGCCTTTGCGGTAAAGGGTGTTGCCTTCGGTTTGATCAATCACCTTGGCATCAAAGTACTGGCCAAACAGCAGCGGGTTTTCGCCATACTGAATCCGGTTTAAATAGCCGTAAAGGGTAAATGCATTATCAGGGTGCGAGTTATTGAGATCGGGATTAGCTGTTGCCCTGATAGGGATATAAGCAAATGAGCTGTAACCTAAATAAATAAAAGAGATACAAAGGAACGCCAGGTTCATTAAAGGCTTTCTATTGCGGATGCTGTAGATAATGCCACCAACCAATACTGCTGCTATAATAAGGAACCAAACAAAAGCGCCGCTCCAGAAACCTGTACCCAGTGAGTTTACAAAGAAAAGGTCAAAATAAGCTGCAATTTTTATAGTGTAGCCCCTAATTCCGTATTGTACAAACACCAATATAAGCACACCTATTAAAAATGTACCAATGGCGCCACTAACGCTGATGTTTTTGCCACGGCGGAAATAATAAACCATGGCAATGGCAGGGATAGTTAACAGGTTTAACAGGTGGATGCCGATGGACAGGCCTATTACATACGCTATAAATACAATCCATTTATCTGCGCCGGGCTCATCAGCATGGGCGTCCCATTTTAATATTGCCCAAAAAACTATGGCGGTGCAAAGCATTGATAATGCGAATACAATGGTTTCAACAGCCGAAAACCAGAAGGTATCAGTATAAGTAAACGCAAGCGCGCCAACCAAACCTGCACCCATAATCAGTATGGTACGGTTTTGATCTTCGGGCTCGCCGGGTTTGCCTGCCAGCATTTTTTTAGCAATGGCAGTAATGCTCCAAAACAGGAACATAATGGTTGCGCCGCTGGCAATTGCCGAACCCATGTTGGTAAAGTAAGGCACCTTGGTATTATCGCCGAATGATAAAAGTGAAAACATTTTACCCAGCATTGCAAACATAGGATAGCCCGGCTGGTGTGCAACCTGTAACCGGTAGGCGCATGAAATGAACTCGCCGCAGTCCCAAAAGCTTACAGAAGGCTCTAACGTTAGTATGTAGGTAAGTGATGCTATGGCAAAACAAAGCCAGCCTAAAAGATTATTTATTTTTTTGTATTGCATGGATTACAAATAATGGTTTATTGCAGGGTAAATATCAGGTTTTTTAACACTTTTTTTACTAAAACAAGTTCAGCTTAACATCTTTTAACATAATAATAAACGGTGTTGCCTTAAAAGGTGCAAATATGGTAAAAAAGTCGGGAAAGTACGTATGGTGCGCAATACTGTAAAGTGCTAAAGAAGAACGACGGGAGATGGCGCTCACGAAAAATATGTTCGCAAAAATCAAATTTTTATTTCATCGCAAATAATGGTTAATTTGTTGGCACAAAAAATATTGACCGTTTACCTATGAGGAAACTAATACTTCTTATTACATTCATAACGTTTTCGGTCGGTTTAAGCAAAGCACAGTCTGTTTACATCCCATATTCTTACCAGCTTGATCAAAAGTTTAACTCAAGCGTTTACTCCATACAAAACAATATCCATACTTCGCTCAAGCCATTTTTGCTGGATAGCAGCTTAATGCCCACTTATAACGCCGTGATGAACCGCGGCGTTGACAGCAGCCGCCATACCTGGATAGTGCGCAAAATATTTAATGAGCATGTGTTTGACGTTAAAACCAAAGAGTACACATTTTATGCTGATTATTTACCCGATTTGCAGATAGGCCGTGATTTTAACGATAAAATAACTACCAACCTTAATACCCGCGGTTACCAGCTGGGCGGTACCATTGGCAGCAAGTTTTCGTTTTACAGCAGCGGTTTTGAAAATTCGGCCAGGTTTCCAGGCTATTACAATGATATTGTGAACAGGTATGCTTTTATACCTGGCCAGGCTTATAACCGCAGTTACCACGGGCAGCCTACAGGCACACAAGATTGGTCGTACGCAACGGCAATTATATCATACACACCTATTAAACAGCTAAACATAACCCTGGGTACCGATAAAACATTTATAGGCGATGGTTACCGTTCATTGCTGCTGTCAGATTTTTCTGCAAACTATCCCTTGCTGCGCCTAACCGCTAATTTGGGAAAAGTGCAGTATATGATGATGTGGGCTTACCTGGAAGATATTAACCAGCACAAGTTTGACACGTTTGTTAACAACCGCCGCAAGTGGGCGGCTTTTCATTACCTGGACTGGAACATAAATAACCGGCTGTCATTAGGCTTTTTTAACGCCCTAATAGCGCAGGAGGCTGACGATAACGGAAATTATCATGGCTTTGATGTAAATTATGTAAACCCGTTATTCTTTTCGAGTGCGCTGGGGCCAAAAGGGCAGCCAGATAATGTGCTGGTGGGCTTTACCGGTAAGTACAAAATATTTGATAAAACAGCGGTTTACGGACAGTTGGTGCTGGATGATTTTAAAGCCAGCGATTTCTTTTCGGGCAGTAACAATACAGACAATACCAATGGGGTTCAACTGGGGATCCGCGGTGCCGACCTTTTTAAGGTTACCGGTTTTAACTACCTGTTTGAATATAACAGCGTTAAGCCATACACTTATGCAAGCCCGCAAGCCATTACCAGCTATACCGATTACAGCCTGCCGCTGGCCCACCCGCTGGGGGCAAACTTCAGGGAGTTTATGGGCATCCTGAATTATTCAATCGGTAATTTTGATTTTATGGGGCAGGCCAGTTATTCCAAATATGGTTCTGATCCTGATTTTATGAATTTTGGCCACGATCCGTTTAAGGCTACCAGCTCAGCATCCGCATCAACAACAAGTATAGGGCAGGGCATTACAACCAGTTTGCATTATGTAGAAGGAACAGTAGCCTACCTCATAAACCCGAAATACAACCTTAGGTTTGAACTTGGGGCGGTGTACCGCAATGAAAAGGTTAGCAACCTGGGTAACCGGGAAACGGCATTAGTTACGTTTGGCCTGCGCAGCACATTCAGAAGCCTTTACCACGATTTTTAATTTCGGAGGCAGCGTCAGAATGCTACAACCATTCCGCGGCGACGGGTTAGTTAGTGTGTTTTTATCTTTTCCTTCTTTAATCAAAACTTCAAAAATACCCCTGTTTCAAAGTAGAATACGGACGTGTGCGTTGATAGGGCGGCAGCTATTTGTTTAGGTAGCTGGTTTTCAACAATGGCGTAAGTTGGGGTAAACTGGAATATAAAGTGCCCGGTTTTATACTCCAGCGGTGCGGATAGCTCATAGTCCAGTAAACTGAACCGCCCAAGCGTTGCACTGTATTGCGCCACCAGGGCATTTTGTGCGGCTGTACGCTTCGCGCTTTTAAAGTTTTTCTTTATTAAATAGCCGTCGTAAAAATTCTGACTTCCGGCATTGCCCGCTACCGTTGGCGAAATAAGAAAAATGTCATCGTCGCCAAATACCCCGGTTATAGAAAAATCATGGGTAATGCCTGCATTCAAAAAAACATCGTTATTAATCCCTTTTTTGTTAAGGTTATAATCTGCATTTAGTAAAGCGCTGATGATATCACCAAGATCGTAGTTCAGGTTCACGTTAAAAGTGCTGGTTACTGACGATGCAATTTGTGTACTGTTTGAATTATAAAACAGTTTGGAGTACGACGCACCTGCAGAAAGGTCGTCCGTTATGTCCATATCATAACCGGCAGACAGATCGCCACCGTCCAGCTTTTTCTTCTTTTTGCCGGGGATGAGATCCAGGCTGCCTGAAAAGTAGATGCCTGATTTTAACGTATATTTTATTTGAGGGATAATAGCCGGCGTGCGCACCGTATCTGAGCGGCCCATAAAAACATTGTTGCTGGAATAGTTTACGCCAAACTTAAATGATGATGTTCCGTCGTTGGTTTTATTGTCGGGCTTGGTTTTGTCTGTGGCGCCGGGCATTGTACCCGATTGCGCAAAAGCCGCGTAAGATGCAAGGATTAGCAGCAATGCTAAGCCGTGCTGAAGTATGTTTTTTATCATTTAAGGGGGTGTGATAAATTATAATATTTAAAAGGCAATATTATAATTTAATCTGTTAAAATAATAATTACTGTTAAACCATTTATTGAAAAGTAAGTCTATCAAAAAAAACAATCAAAAAAACATGAAGAAATTAGCAATTACCCCATTTTTAATGCTCTTTGCAGCAGTAACATTTGCGCAAACTGCCACTCCTGCCGCCGCAACCGCACCCGCGCCTGAAGTTAAAACACAAATGAAGGACCTGCGTAAGGATATTCGCGCTTACGACAAAAGCAAAGCCGAAGCCAAACACGATATTAACAAAGGCGATATAGCTGCGGCAAAGACTGAGCTGGCTGTTGCCAAAACCGATAAACAGGATATTAAAGCCGATGCTAAAGTATTAAAATCAGAAGGCGTTGATCATCCTGTTAAACTGGCCGATAAACAAGTGAAAAAACTTGATGTTGAAGCGGTGAAAACAGATGTGAAGGATATTAAGGCAGACAAGGTTGCAAAAGAAAATGCGGTTAAAGCCGGTGATATTGCAGCGGTTAAAGCCGATAACAAAGATTTGAAAGCGGACCGGAAAGACTTGAAAAAGGATATCCGCGCTGCACGCCGCGATGGTGTAGCCCGCCACGCGCACAGGATTAGATAATAATGTTATTAATGGGGCGCCTTTAATGGGCGTCCCTTTTTTTGCTGCCTGGCCAACTATGTTTCAGGTAAATAAAGCGAGTTTTTTTTCGGATTATTTATCAACATGGCTTTTTTACCAAAAGCGGCAAAATGCTAAATAATGGCTTTTAAATCAAATAAAAAGCAATA
Source organism: Mucilaginibacter xinganensis (assembly GCF_002257585.1). Taxonomy (NCBI): domain Bacteria; kingdom Pseudomonadati; phylum Bacteroidota; class Sphingobacteriia; order Sphingobacteriales; family Sphingobacteriaceae; genus Mucilaginibacter; species Mucilaginibacter xinganensis. Next base: position 1,397,830 of record NZ_CP022743.1, read on the forward strand.
CCCGGCGTTTTAAAAACGTCGAGGGTCAGTTTTTTCATCAATAAAATCAATCCAATTTTGAATAGTATTTTTACAAAACCTAACTGATTTAACTATGCTTAAGCGGATCTTAATGCTTGACGATAACCAGGATATACTGGATGTTGTTAAAGAGGCCCTTTTATATGAGCGGTTTGAGGTTACCATAACCTCGGAAACTGAAAATATTATTGAGGCCATACAGGCTTACAAGGCCGACCTGGTAATGCTTGACTATAAAATGGCAGGCACGCGGGGCGATGAGATCTGCCGCCGCATTAAAGCCCACCCCCAGCTCAATAACATCCCGGTAATTATTTGCTCTGCTTACTTAAATAAAGATGATTTGCTAGCCTGCGGCTGCGATGCCATTATTACCAAGCCCTTTGGTTTAGACGAATTGGTGGACACAGTGAAAGGGCTGGTGTACTGCCAATAACAAGGCAAAAGTGCGACTAGTGTTGACTGCTTTTTTATCATCCTAACATTTGTTTATTGTAATATTCGGTTTTCACTGTTGCGGTGTCTCCTCAATTTCGGACTAAAACCGTATTTTTGCGCAAATTTTTAGCGGGATGAGTAAAGTAAACGTAGGTATTGTACAAATGACCTGTACGGCCAACAAACAGGAAAATTTAGATAAGGCAATTGTTAAAGTTAGGGAAGCAGCCAAAAGGGGTGCGCAGATAGTTTGCTTACAGGAACTATTTACCTCGCTTTATTTTTGCGATGTTGAAGATTACGACAACTTTAAGCTGGCCGAGGCTATTCCCGGGCCGTCAACCGATGCGCTGTCTGCAGTGGCAAAAGAGTTGGGCGTAGTGATCATAGCATCCCTTTTTGAAAAACGTGCCCAGGGCCTTTACCATAATACAACCGCTGTACTGGATGCTGATGGTGCTTATTTAGGTAAGTATCGCAAAATGCACATTCCTGACGATCCGGGTTTTTACGAAAAATTTTATTTTACCCCCGGCGATCTTGGCTATAAGGTATTTAAAACCAAATTTGCTACCATAGGTGTACTCATCTGCTGGGATCAGTGGTATCCCGAAGCATCGCGCATTACTGCGCTAATGGGTGCCGAGATCTTGTTTTACCCAACTGCTATTGGCTGGGCTACCACGCAGGATGAAGCAACTAATGTTGAACAATATAACGCCTGGCAAACTATCCAGCGTTCCCACGCGGTAGCTAATGGTGTGCACGTGGTAAGTGTGAACAGGGTAGGCGAAGAAGCCGGCGTTAAGTTTTGGGGCGGATCGTTCTTTGCCAATCCGTTCGGGGCATTGATCCACCAAACTTCAACTGATGATGAAGAAGTGGTGGTGCAGGAATTGGATTTGGCAAAATCAGATTATTACCGCAGCCACTGGCCGTTTATGCGCGACAGGAGAATAGATTCATACCAGCCGATTACCAAGAGATTTTTGGACGAGGAATAATTTTAGTCCATGGTCGATGGTCCATAGACCATGACAGGAAAAAGCAAAAATGAGTCCATGTTGATAGTCAATAGAAAGAAAACCGAATAATGGCTTTTAAATTTGAAAACCTTCAGGTGTGGCAAAAAGCATTGGACCTAACGGATGAAATTAACCTGTTAACCAAAAATAATTTCCCGAAGGATGAGCTATTCATTTTAACAGCTCAAATAAAAAGAGCTGCAGATTCAGTGGTGCTTAATATAGCCGAGGGATGTACTGGTCAAACCAATTTGGTTTTCAAAAATTTTCTTAGTTATGCATTAAGATCTGCAATTGAGGTAGTTGCTTGCTTATTTATTGCTAAAAGAAGAGACATAATCAACAATGATGATTTTCAAAAGCTATATGATGAATATCAATCCCTAACGAAAATGATTACTGCATTAAGAAATACACTATAGCCCCAAAAACTACTATGGACCATCGACCATCGACTATGGACAATTTTTACTTCCCCGCCGAATGGGCAAGACATACTGCTACCTGGTTAAGCTGGCCGCATAAGGAGGCTTCATGGCCCGGTAAGATAGACCTGATATACCCTAAGTACTGCGAGTTTATTAAAGTGGTGAGCACGGGCGAGCTGGTGCGCATTAATGTAAAGGACGAGGAAATGGCCGCCTTTGCCAAACAACAGCTAATGGTTGCCGGTGTTGATCTGAAGCGTATTGAGTTTTTTGAGTTTGAAACTAATGATGCCTGGTGCCGGGATCATGGTCCGGCGTTTTTGATAAACCCTGATGCTAAGCAGAAGGCCATTGTTGACTGGGGTTATAATGCCTGGGGCGGCAAATATCCGCCGTTTGACCTGGACGATGTGATCCCCACAAAAATAGGAGCGCATTTTGGCTTGCAGGTGTACCATCCCGGTATTGTGATGGAAGGCGGATCGGTTGATTTTAACGGTAAGGGTACTTTAATAACCACTACTGCCTGCCTGCTGAACAAAAACCGCAACCCGCATTTAAACCAGCAGCAAATAGAAGAATACCTGCAAAACTACTATGGGGTTGAGCAGGTTTTATGGTTGGGCGATGGCATTGTGGGTGACGATACCGATGGACATATTGATGATATTACCCGCTTTGTGAATGAGGACACTGTAGTTACTGTAGTTGAAGAAAACAAGAACGACGAAAACTATCGCCTGTTGCAGGAAAATCTTAACGAGTTAAAAACCATGCGCCTGCTGAATGGCAAACAGCTTAACGTTGTTGAGCTGCCAATGCCTGATGCTGTGGTATATGAGGATCAGCGTTTGCCGGCGTCGTACGCTAATTTTTATGTTGCCAATGCCGCTGTTGTTGTGCCTACTTACCGCTGTGCCAGTGACGATAAGGCACTTGATATTTTACAGAATTGTTTCCCCGACAGAAAGGTTGTGGGTATTGATTCAACCGATATTATATGGGGGCTGGGCAGCTTTCACTGCTTAAGTCAGCAGGAACCGGAGGTGTAGGAAGAAGGATGTAAGAAAAACGGGCCTGTCATGGTTCGACCAGCTCACCATGACAGGCCGACCCAAATTTCGCTATAACATCCTCTACGCTTCCATCTTTTTCTTTTCTGCCCCACTTTTTCACCGACACTTTTTCCCTCCTTACCGACATCTGTAAACACCTTGCCAATATTCCATTGCCGGGCCTTAAATACTGCCGTACTTTTAGGTAAGATTTAAAACTAAAAACAATGGAAACTATCATAAATACCCCCGGCAAAATCAGCGGCAAAACAATGGCCGGAATCATCATTGTCATTATAGGTGGTTTGTTACTTATCGATCAACTCGACCTGTTCTTTGTTCCAAATTGGTTATTGAGCTGGCCAATGGCAATTATAGCGTATGGCCTTTATATGGGTGCCAAATATAATTTCAAAAAACCGGTTTATATCTGGTTACTGGTTATTGGAACAGCCTTTTTGCTAACCGATAATATTGACAATGCCGACCGCATGGTTTGGCCGATAGCCATTATTGGAACAGGCGCCTGGATGGTAATGAAACATACCAAACATGACGAAGCCCATGCACAGGACGCCTCTTATAAAGAGATCTAATTCAATACATTTTTCATAGCGGTTGAGAGCTGCCCTGGTTATCCGGGGTGGCTTTCTTTGTTTAGCGTGAAAGGGTGTACCATGGAATATTTAGGAATCCTTTTCTTAAATAAACCTCTATTCCATCGCCTTCCAAATACCTGTTAAATCTGGCTTGTGAAACTTCAATATCTTTTGGTGCGGGATCATCATCCCATGACACCAGTTTGAAATGATAATGGGTACGTTTATTGTATTCAGTGTACTTATTATAAACTTTGGTATGAATTAAGGTTGGCGGCGCTTTATCCATTTCGCAATTTACTTGTATGGTGCTGCCATAACCATAAAAGCAGGATAATACTATCATAAAAATTACCTGACCTTTTACCGCATCCGTATTTTTGTTGAAACCGGTTGCATACAACAGAAAAAAAACAATCACTCCAATTGGAACAGCAATTATCCAAACATGCCCATATCTTAAAATATCGAACTCTAATAACCCTTTAATAAACAATGTTAACGCAGGAATATAAAAGCCAAACATTACCCAAGGATATACGCTTCTTTTCTTGTTAGAGATGAATTTTATCAGTCCGCCGCTGAACTTCATAACAACAATACCCAGCAGTGGATATATCAACGATAAAGCTGTTAACACAGGGCTTTCAAAAATAATCATTGGAAGGCCAATTACAGCACCTGCCACATTGTAAATTATAGCTACTTGCCGAGCTCTTTTCAATTTCTCATCGTGTTCATTCTCTGTTGATCCAAAATCAGGGTCTTTCAGGAATAGCAACTTTTCTTCCGCGAGATCTGCCTTATCTAAATTCGTAAAATTTTCTATTAGCCAGTCAACTACTTGTTCAGAACCTGCAAACTCGCTATAGTTTTTTATACTGAGTTTATATTCTGTAAAGGATTCAATTAAGATCAATTTGCTTCCGACTCTAATGCCTTTTACATCACTGAATAGCAACTCCTTGTTTGTAAAGACGTTCACTTTTCTAATACGGTCATCGTAAATAACTATTTTAGCTTTAAACTGATTGATAAGAATTAATATTCCACCAACCAGCAATAAAATAGGAAGTATGAATATTAGTTGTTGAGCCCCGGCCTGCAGATTAGAAATTTTAAAAAGAAATAATGAAAAGAAAATCATTAAAGTTCCTAAAATTGAATTAAATATTTTTGAGCCCGTTGATATTGTATACTCTGTCTCCATTTATATAATTGTGATGCATTAAATATATAAAAATGCATTAATTTACAGCAGTTATTAAATTTATCCCCTTATGAACAAGACTTTACGAACACTTACATTTCTGTTCTTGCTGTTGTTATCAGCAAAACTCTCATCGGCACAAAATAAAATAGTTGTCTTCCAGTCGGATTTTGGGTTGAAAGATGGGGCTGTTTCAGCAATGAAAGGTGTAGCCATGGGCGTATCGACCGATTTAAAGCTTTACGACCTTACACATGAAATTCCGGCTTACAATATTTGGGAGGCCTCTTATCGCCTGGAGCAAACTGTGAGGTATTGGCCCGCCGGCACCGTGTTTGTTTCGGTAGTTGACCCGGGTGTGGGTACCACGCGCAAATCGGTGGTGCTTAAAACAAAATCGGGCCAATACATTGTGACACCCAATAACGGCACCTTAACGCTGGTGGCGCAATCATTAGGTATTGATGAGATCAGGGAAATTAACGAGGCGGTGAACCGCCGTAAGGATTCGCAAAAATCTTACACCTTTCATGGCAGGGACGTGTATGCCTATACGGCCGCACGCCTGGCTGCCGGGGCCATTACCTTTGAGCAGGTAGGGCCGCTGCTGCCCAAGCAGGTGGTAAGCATTCCCTACCAGCAAGCAGTGATGGACGGCAAGATACTAAAGGGCAACATCCCCGTGCTTGATGTGCAATACGGCAACGTGTGGACAAACATACCCGATACTTTATTTAAGCAGCTTGGCCCCAAATATGGAGATGTTGTTCACGTTAGCATTTTTCATAAAAATAAACAGGTTTACAAAGGCGATATGCCCTACACCCAAACTTTTGGCGCTGTTGCGGAAGGGAAGCCACTGGCCTATTTGAACAGCCTTTTACAGGTTTCATTTGCCCTGAATATGGGTGACTTTGCCAAAACGTACGACGTGGCTAGTGGTGGCGAATGGAGCGTGGAAGTAAGTGTTAATTAGGAAAGCTGCAATTGGCTTTCAACGATTGCATGGCGTACAGTTAACTCACCCCGATATCGCTTCGCTCGCCGACCCTCTCTTCGCCTGCGGCGGAAAGAGGTGAGGGGGAAAGATAAATGGGATTTCTTGGGCCCTCTTTCCCGCTTGCGGAAGATAGGGCAGGTTTGGCGAAGCGAAGACCGGGTGAGTAAACTCTGCGAGCGATATCACCGGTGGTTGCATGGCGTATAATTAACTCACCCGACTACGCTACGCTGGTCGACCTCTCTTCGCCTGCGGCGGAAAGAGGTGAGGGAAACAAATAAAAGATTAAATGAATTTCTTGAGCCCTCTTTACCGCTTGCGGAAGAGAGGGCAGGTCGGGCGCAGCGAAGACGGGGTGAGTAAACTCTGCTAGCGATATTACCGGCGGCGTTGCATGACGTATAATTAACTCACCCGACTACGCTACGCTGGTCGACCTTCTTCGCCTGCGGCGGAAAGAGGTTGGGGAAAGGTTTTATTTTTATCTTTAGTCATGCCTTCTATAATTGAATTATGTCGCGAATTACGGCAACGTGAAACAGCCGCTGAAAAGGCCTTATGGTATCATCTCAGGAATAGAAAATTATTTGAGCATAAATTCTTGAGGCAATATCCAATTTGTGTTGAGTCTGGGTTTGGCAAGAGACTATATTATATTCCCGATTTTTATTGTCATAAAGGGAAATTGGTCATTGAGGCTGACGGTCCTATTCATGATTTTAAAAAAGAATATGATAAAAACAGGGAGGATGTATTAATTTCTTTAGGCTTAAAAATACTCCGGTTTGATAATTCAGGAATACTTAATAATATGCCAGCAGTATTAGAAAAGATCAGGGAAAGTTTATCATAAAAACATTTTCCACGCCCTCTTTACCGCTTGCGGAAGAGAGGGCAGGTCGGGCGCAGCGAAGACGGGGTGAGTAAACTCTGCAAGCGATATTACCGGTGGTTGCATGGCGTACAGTTAACTCACCCGACTACGCTTCGCTGGTCGACCTTTCTTCGCCTGCGGCGGAAAGAGGTGAGGGAAAAAAGATTAAATGAATTTCTTGAGCCCTCTTTCCCGCTTGCGGAAGAGAGGGCAGGTCGGGCGAAGCAAAGACCGGGTGAGTAAACTCTGCTAGCGATATTGCATGGCTATTCTGCACTTGTCACTAACTCAGCCCCGACCAAACTGTGAAAAAAGAAAAACTTAGATCAGGCATCCAACTTTTTCACCGACACTTTATATTATCTTACCGACTTCTTTAAATATACTGCCAGTTTTTGTTTGGCACACTTATAATGTTACCTTAGTTTTGGATAAGATTAAAATGCTGATAATATAATGAACAACGATATAGTACACCCTAATAATCCCCGCAATGGTAAGGCCCTGGCCGGGATAGTTTTGCTGGCGATAGGCGCCATACTGCTGGTGAAGCAGTTTGATTTCTTTTTTGTGCCGGGATGGTTGTTCAGCTGGCCAATGTGGCTTGTTGGTTGGGGGCTTTTTATAGGAGCCAAAACCAATTTTCATAAACCTTCCTCATTTTTGCTGATCCTGTTAGGTATTGTGTTTTTAATAAATGAAAACTTTGACCGCGCCGACAGGATAGTATGGCCAATAGCGATTATAGGCCTTGGTTTGTGGTTGATATTAAGGCGTCACAGTCATTTTGACAAAACCCAGTGGAATAAAGATAACAAATGGGGCAGCGCCGCTTATACGCCGCCGGTAACTGAAGAGCCGGTAGTTGATTACACTATTACCCAGGATTATACCAATATGAAAGAGCCGGTAAATCCTTCGGCATCGTACAAACCAACCGGTGATGATTACCTTGATACTGTTTCGGTTTTTGGCTCGGTAAAGAAAACCGTGCTTTCCAAACACTTTAAGGGCGGCGAAATTGTAAATATTTTTGGTGGTGCCGAGCTGGATTTTACCCAGGCCGACATCCAGGGGAAAGTGATTATTGATATTACCCAGATCTTCGGCGGGGTGAAAATGATTGTTCCGCCGCACTGGCAGGTAGTGCCCGACATCGCCGCAGTATTTGCGGGTATTGAAGATAAAAGAATGAAAAGCACCGCTGCTGTGGGAAGTGAAAAGATCCTGGTTTTAAAAGGAGTTTCAATTTTTGCAGGAGTGGACGTACGGAGTTTCTAAGATTGATCTGTATAAACAACGCCAGGGGATTTTAGCTATACGAAGATTACCCTGCACTACATTCAAAACTCAACAACACTAAAAACATCTTCCGGACTTTCGGCCTTTCCCGACTTTCCGGACTTAAAGAAATGGCCTTACCATTAAACCACACCTCATCAAAACTGTACGCAGCTTTTATAGCATGCGGGCTGGCCTGGACCGGCTTGCAAAGCTATGTAGTGCATAGTTTTGACTTTAATTGGTACATTGCCTTTACTGATGGGTTGATTTGTTCAATTTTGCTGGCTTCGGCATGCTGGCTCATCAACAATAATTTACGTTATTACCAGCCCGAAAAAGGCAATTACCTGAATATCCTGATCTGGATAGGTGCGCTGGCTGCCATTTGTACTTTCGGCAGCAGGTGGATCCTTCCTTTTTTGGCTACCGGCCCCACCTATACCAGGTTCCTGGTGAACTCATTAACCATTAGGTTTTTTACCAGCTTTTTGGCGATAGGGTGGATGGCTATGATCAGTATGATCTACTACTCGCAGCTGGACCAGAAAGATAACGAAAAACGCAAGGCCGAAGCCGAGCAGCTGGCCCGCGATGCCGAGCTTTACAACTTAAGGCAACAGCTGCAGCCGCACTTTTTATTCAATAGCCTTAACTCTATAAACGCCCTGATAGGCTTTAAGCCCGATGAGGCCCGGCGGATGATCCACCAGCTGTCGGACTTTTTACGCGGTACCTTAAAGAAGGATGACCAGCAGCAGGTGCCGTTAACTGAAGAGCTGGCACACCTTAACCTTTACCTTGATATTGAAAAGGTACGCTTCGGGCACCGCTTGCAAACGGAGATCAGTTGCGATGAAAGATCTGGACAGGCGGTGCTGCCATCCATGTTATTGCAGCCCCTTGTTGAAAATGCTATAAAATTTGGTTTGTACGATACCATAGGCGATGTAGTGGTAAGCATTCGCGCCGAAATGGAGGGTAACTACCTGATAATAATGGTGCAAAACCCCTACGATCCGCAAACATCAAGGCCTAAAAAGGGTACTGGTTTTGGGCTTAGAGGGGTACAACGCAGATTATATTTACTTTTTGCACGTAATGATTTGATGGAAACTCATGCAAATGATAATATATTTACAACTATTATTAAAGTACCGCAGTTATAAATATGAAACGTGCCTTAATTATTGACGATGAGCCTTTGGCCCGGATGGTTGTATTGGAGTATCTGCAGGCTTTTCCGCAGATAGAAGTAATGCAGGAATGCAATGATGGTTTTGAAGGCCTCAAGGCTATTCAGCAGTACCAGCCCGACCTTCTTTTTTTGGATGTGCAGATGCCCAAAATCAACGGTTTTGAAATGCTGGAGCTGGTTGAAAGCCCGCCTGCGGTTATCTTTACCACCGCCTTTGACGAATATGCCATTAAAGCTTTTGAGGCCCATGCGGTTGATTACCTGTTAAAACCTTTTAATAAAGACAGGTTTAACAAGGCTATTGAAAAATACCTGGCCCAGGCGCCCGAAGCCCCGGCTGCTAAAAAGCATACGGAAGATCTGTTGGAAACCGCCTCACATTCGCCTGCCCAGCATGAGCGGATTGTGGTGAAAACAGGAACTAAAGTGAAAATAATCCCTGTGCAGGATGTGCAGTACCTTGCCGCAGATGACGACTACGTTAGCGTTTATACCGCCGAGGGATCGTTCCTGAAAAATAAGACCATGAACTTTTTTGAGCAAATGCTGGACCCAAGGCAGTTTGTAAGGGTACACCGCTCATACATCATAGCTATCCAGCAAATAACCCGGATTGACCCTTACGAAAAAGATGCCCACCTCGCTATCCTTAAATCAGGCGCTAAAGTGCCGGTTAGTAAAACGGGTTATGTGAAGCTGAAGCAGGTGCTGGGGATATAGGGGGATTTCGGAATTTGGATGTTCTATTTTCAGTACGCTCGGTTTTTGTACTTTTTAAAAGTGAACCTTACAAAAAGCTTTTCCATCGGTTACTCGTCAATTGGCTACATAGCACGCGGCAATAAGCCGGTGATGCTTGCGGCAGCGGAGGGGCATTAATGTCGAATTATGGAAGCCAAATGATCTGGAATATGCAAAAATGAGCTCCATTACCACTAAATTAACGCCGTCTATGGCTATTAAACTTTGGCCAGTGTATTAGGCACCAGCCTAAACTGAAAACGCTTCTCATTTTCACGAGAAGCGTTGCGACATAAATAACAGTGTCGGATCAAAGCCATTTGATAAATCGCAATGATTGTACTTGCGTCATCACTGGTTTTTGTTAGTTAGCTATTTTGGTAAACGTAACATGCGCATTTTCCGCAGGGTTAATGCTCGACAAGAAAAAATTAGTTGTGGTTTTTTTACTGATAAATAATTTTTTGCTTAATAAGCCTAATGGCTTTGTTACGCCAAAACTAATGTCAAAGCCATCAGGGCTTGATCCATAAATTGGGATTCCATAATAAAATATGGCATTTTGATACAGCCATGAGCCAACTGTTAATTTCCCATTTTGATTGGCCGTTACTTTACCTGACTGGTCAAAAACAAATGTATAGGTAGAAAATTTATCTGTTGCGCTTGAGGTGCCTTCCAGATAAGAAGTAACTTTCCATGTACCTACCGAAATGATCTGGCCAATTGCCAGATGAGAGGTAACGGTATCGGTAGGTGGAATGCTGGTAACCGGGTTAGTAGGTGAACTTGATGAACCGCCGCCTGATTTAGAATTTACACTCCCTGACAACGGATTGGATGACGCTGTCGGTTTTAAGTTGAGATCCTTTTGGCAAGCGAAGAAGAATGTTGATGATAGCACTGTTAATAATGCAAGTTTAAGTCCTGGTTTCATTTTTTTGTTATTTTAAGTTTAATAAATATGTTTTAATATTATTTAGTAAACATTGGATACCAGGACGTAACCTGCTAATTGATTTTTCTTTTTGAACCGATGAAAGCCATCAGAATATTTATTTATCCGATTTTGGATTGATAATTTATTTGACCATAACCAACTGCTTATGCTGCCGCATACGTCCCATACTTGTGGTCTGGCTGTTGCAACAATATTTACATTTTGAATAAAGGGACTTAAAATCTTGTTTCATTTGTTCCACCTGTTCCACTTGTTCCATGTTGTTTCAAACTGTTTTTTTTGTTCCATTTGTTTCCAGTGTGCACGTTGTTCCGCGGAACAAGCGGGAGGATTGATGAAAACAATAACCCCGTCTGTTACAAAAGGTATTTTGTGGAGTAGCGTGCGGCTCATCATCCCCCGGTAAAAATCACCATAAACTATAAAAGCTAATCTGTTCCTCCGCATCTTTGCGAAAACAAATTTGTTATGCCACATCTTTTTTCTCCTATAAAAATAAAAGACATTGAGTTTAAGAACCGTTTGGTAGTATCGCCGATGTGCGAATACAGCGCCGAAGATGGTTTTGCCAATAACTGGCACCTGGTACATTTGGGCAGCCGTGCCGTTGGCGGTGCTGCGCTGATCATTACCGAAGCTACAGCGGTATCTCCCGAAGGAAGGATTTCGTATGGTGACCTCGGCATTTACAAAGACGAACACATTGAAAAGCTGAAAGAAATAACTGATTTTATCCATGCGAACGGTTCTGTTGCGGGCATGCAGCTGGCACACGCCGGGCGCAAGGCCAGCCATGAGCTGCCGTGGAAGGGCAACGCACAGATCGCGTCTGACCACCCAAACGGATGGAAATCATTTGCGCCAAGTGCAATTCCATTTGTCCCGGAAGAAGAAGCACCCGTTGAACTGGATAAAGCCGGGATTGAAAAGATAAAAGCAGATTTTAAAGATGCTGCGGCACGTGCATTGGCTGCCGGTTTTAAGGTAATTGAGCTGCATGGCGCACACGGCTATCTGATCCATGAGTTTTTATCGCCGTTAAGTAACCACCGTACCGATGAATATGGAGGGTCGTTTGAAAACCGCATCCGGTTTTTACTGGAAATAATTGAAACGGTGAAAGAAGTATGGCCGGCGCAGCACCCTTTGTTTGTGCGCATCTCGGCGAGCGACTGGACCGAAGGCGGCTGGACAGCAGATGACTCATCAGCCCTTGCAAAAGTGCTGCTTAACAAAGGCATCGACCTGGTTGATTGCTCTTCTGGCGGTAACGTGCTGGCCCGAATTCCATTGAAGCCGGGCTACCAGGTTGAGTTTGCCGAAAAGGTGAAGAAGGAAACCGGAATGTTAACCGGAGCCGTAGGTTTGATCACCGAGCCGAAGCAGGCCGACGAGATCATCCAAACCGGCCAGGCCGACCTGGTAATTATGGCCCGCGAGTTTTTACGCGATCCGCATTTCCCGTTGCGTGCTGCATTTGAATTAGGGCATGAAGTAAAATGGCCGGTGCAATATGAACGGGCAAAGTGGAGTAAATAATTATTAATTTTACACTGTTAATTTGCGATTGCTTCATATCTCACAATCACAAATTGGGTTTTATATAAATTGTAAATGAAAAAGTACCTTTCGTTAGTAACCTTTGCGCATACCATTTTCGCCATGCCGTTTGCCTTTATAGGCTTCTTCCTGGCAGTTACTACTACCGATTACCGTTTCGACTGGGTAAAGCTGGTGCTAATGGTGCTGTGCATGGTGTTTGCACGTAACGCCGCTATGGCATTTAACAGGTACCTTGACAGGCACATCGATTCAAAAAATCCGCGTACCAAACAGCGCGACATTCCATCAGGCAGGATCAGCCCTGCGTCGGCCCTTACATTTACTATCGCTAACTGCCTGCTGTTTGTTGCAACGGCATGGTGTTTAAATAATCTTTGCTTTTACCTTTCGCCGGTGGCATTGCTGGTGGTGCTGGGTTACAGCGCAACTAAAAGATTTACGGCTCTTTGTCACATGGTGCTGGGTCTTGGCCTTTCGCTGGCGCCAATAGGAGCATACCTTGCGGTAACCGGTCAGTTTGCCTTAACCCCGCTGTTTTTCTCGTTGGCGGTACTGTGCTGGGTGAGTGGTTTTGATATTATATACGCCCTGCAGGATGAGGACTTTGACCGCGGCGAAAACCTGCATTCTATCCCTGCGTGGTTAGGTAAAGTAAATGCGTTAAGGTTATCTACCTTTTTACATGTGCTGTCGGCAGCATTTGTGGTAATGCCGGTGTTTTTTACACAGGTGGGTGTGCTTTATTATGTTGGGATCCTGTTTTTTTGCGGGATGCTGATTTACCAGCACCTGCTGGTAAAACCAAACGACCTGAGCCGGGTAAACTTTGCTTTTATGACCACCAATGGCATTGCCAGCGTAGTGTTTGCCGTTTTCTTCTTGCTGGACAGGCTTTGGATCAGGTAAGGAAATCCCAAAGTTAGTAAAGTACAGAAGGTGGGATTTTGTATATTTACTTATTAAAACAGTCGCACATCAATAAAATGGACCAATTAAAAGTGCAGGGCATTTTCAGGGAGCAGCTTAAAAAGTACGTTGAGTTTAACGAGGCGGAATGGATAGTTTTTGCACAGCATCTTGACTTTCGCACGCTGAAAAAGAAGAAACACTTTGCAGAGCCTGGCGTTGTTTGTAAGGATATCGGCTTTATTGCTAAAGGGGCGGTCCGTTATTATCATATTAAGGATGGCGAGGAAATTACCGGATATTTCAGCTTTGAAAATGAATATGTAAGCTCCTATAAAAGCTATCTTACCCAAACACCGGCTTTAAGCTTCATCCAGGCGCTGGAGGATACCGACCTGATTACCATCACCCATAAAAACATGCAGTTAATGCTGGCCAACCCGATGCTTGCCTACAAGATGGAACGGTTTGGCAGGTTAGTAGCTGAACATTACCTGATCTGCTACGAAGACAGGGTAGCATCCTTTGTAACCAAAACACCCGAAGAACGCTATGTTGATTTGCTGAGTACCGGCCGCGAAATATTGCAGCGCATGCCCCAGCATTACATTGCCCATTTTTTAGGAATAACCCCGGTGTCACTCTCGCGGATCCGGAGGAGGATACTGGTTGAAACGAAATAGGTAAATTTACTTTGAAACCTGCTGATCCAGTTCTGAAATGTCAAATTCTTTTTTGAAATAAATTACTTCTGTTGCGGTGTACAACCCTCCCGCGTGAATATCAACCAGCTTCCATCCTAAGCCTGTCATGTAATTTAATACATCGGTTTCTGTAGTTAACTGATTTACATAATTTAATTTTTGAATAACTGTGGTATCTTTCGGTGCAAAGAGCTCCTTTTTTAAGCCAAAGGAAATCTTAGCTTTTTTGGAAACTGAAACTCTGCAATATTTGTCAACTTTGTTTTGGGCAAATGCAAAGTAACCTGAAGTGAAAAACATTACCGTTAAAAGGAAGAGATGCTTGTTCATGATTTAAGTTTGATGTTATAAAGTTACCCCCAAATCTTATTAAAAAAACATAACAGGTATTAGAATTGTATTAGAGTTACATATCAATATCTGATTACAAAATTTAAGTTTTAGAGCAGGGTGGTTTTGCCTAATTGGCCGCCTATCCAAGCAATGCAGGCCTAGTCTCTAATCTCCAGCCGCTAACCCCCAAATTCTTATCTTTTGTTAACGTTTTGAATGTGAGGATGCCTGTACCTTTGATTAAATCAAAAACGAAACATTATGCACACTATATTAGGAGCCGGCGGCGCAGTAGCAAATGCACTAACCCGCGAACTTGAAAACAACAATGAAACCATCCGCCTGGTTAGCCGTAAACCCATTGTAAGCGCCAACAAAAATGTAAGCTGGAAAAAGGCCGATCTGCTAAACTATGCAGAGGTGCTGGAAGCCGTACAGGGCTCAACTGTAATTTATCTTACCGCAGGGCTGGTTTATGATAAAAATATCTGGGCAGCGCAATGGCCCGTTATTATGCAAAACTTTATTAACTTGGGCAAAGCAACGGGCGCCCGGCTTATATTTTTTGATAACGTTTATATGTATGGCCTGGTTGATGGCCCCATGAAAGAAGATACGCCTTACAAACCGTCAAGTGTAAAGGGCGGCATCCGCGCTAAAATTGCAAACATGCTGATGGATGAGGCAAAGGCAGGAACTATCCGTGCCAGCATAGCCCGCGGAGCTGATTTTTACGGAACCGACAACAATAATAGTTTTGTTGATATGATGGTTTTAACCAACTATGCCAAAAAACAAAAGGCGCAATGGATAGGCAACCCCAACAAACTCCACAACTTTAGCTATATCCCGGATATGGGGAAGGGAATGTTTCTGCTGGGGCAACACCCCGAAAGTGATAACCAAATTTGGCACATGCCTACTGCGCCCGCCATTACCGGCAAAAAGTTTATGGAAATTGCCTCCCGGGTTTATGGTGTAAAACCTGGCTATTTTGCGGTGAATAAGTTTATGCTGTGGGCCTACGGCTTATTTAACAAAGTAGTGATGGGAGCGGTAGAGATGTATTACCAGTACAACCACGATTATATTTTTGATTCGTCGAAATTTGAGAAGGCTTTTAATTTTAAACCTACAAGTTATGAAGACGGGTTGAAACTGATGTCGGAAACGTTGTATGCGAAGAAGTAGTGAGGAAGTCCGAAAGTCGGGAGAGTTAGTAAAGACCGAAAGAAAAGAGTTTTATTAAAACAGCATCAGATTTTTCATTTTGAAGTAATACTTAAAATCATTCACACTTTCCGGCTCCCGGTCTTTCGGACTAATTCTGCATATTTGCATATAAGACATCATAAAAATGATCCACAAAAAAACAAGAACATATATACCTGCCGGGTTCGAAATTAAATGGGAAAGCCTGGAACCGCTTTATGTAGAATTACGCGACCGCAGCATCAACTCCGTTGCCGAACTTGAAAAATGGCTGCACGATCGCAGCGAGGTTGAAGCCGCTTTGGAAGAGGATTTTGCCTGGCGCTATATCCGCATGACCTGCGATACCGCCAGCGAAGAGTTGCTGCAAAATTTTCAATATTTTGCTACTGAAATTGAACCCAAAATTGCCCCTTTTAGCAACGATTTAAATAAAAAGCTGGTTGACAGCCCCTGGGTTGATCAACTGGATCATCAAAAATATTTCATCTACCTGCGCGGGATAAAAAAATCACTGGAGTTGTTCAGGGATGAGAATATTCCGCTGCAAACCGAGATCCAGGTTGAGCAGCAAAAATACCAGTCTATAACAGGTGCTATGTCGGTTCATATTGGCGATAAGGAATTTACTTTGGAGCAGGCATCTGTATTTTTAAAGGATACTGACCGCGCCAAAAGACAGGAAGTTTGGGAGAAAATAACCGCGCGCCGCCTGCAGGACAAAGGCCAGCTGGATAAATTGTTTGATCACCTGCGGGAATTAAGACACAAGGTAGCATTGAATGCCGAGTTTGAAAACTTTAGGGACTATATGTTCCAGGCGCTGGGCCGTTTTGATTATACGCCACAGGACTGTTACGCTTTTCACGAAGCTATTGAAAAGGAGATTGTACCTATATTGCGTGAGCAGGCCGAAAAACGCAAAGCGGCCTTAAAGCTCGACGCGCTGAAGCCATGGGATATGGACGTAGATGTATCAGGCAAGCCGGCATTAAAGCCCTTTAACGGTGGTGATGAGCTGATAGAGAAGTCTATCCAGTGCTTTAGCAATATCAACCGCTATTTAGGTGAGCGTTTGGAGATAATGAAGGATAACAACTTGTTTGATGTGGAAAGCCGTAAAGGCAAAGCACCGGGCGGTTATAATTATCCGCTGTCAGAAACAGGTGCGCCGTTCATCTTCATGAACTCGGCCAATACCTTCCGCGATTTGACTACCATGGTTCACGAGGGCGGCCATGCGGTACATACCTTTTTAACTGCCGACCTGGAGCTGAACGATTTTAAACATTGCCCAAGCGAAGTTGCTGAGCTGGCTTCCATGAGTATGGAGCTGATCTCGATGGATAACTGGGATGTTTATTTTGATAACGAGGAAGATTTGAAACGCGCCAAACGCGACCAGCTTTTTGATGTATTGAAAACCCTGCCATGGGTAGCCGTGGTTGATCAGTTTCAGCACTGGATCTATACCAATCCTGGCCATACCGATGCGCAGCGTACGGAGGCCTGGATAGAGATCTACGAGCCCTTTGGCGCCGGCTTTGTTGACTGGAGCGATCACAAAGAAGCTGAAGAAAACCTTTGGCAAAAACAGCTGCACATTTTTGAGGTGCCTTTTTACTATATTGAATATGGAATGGCCCAGCTTGGTGCAATAGCCGTTTGGAAAAACTATAAGGAAAACCCGGAGAAAGGTTTAAAGCAATATCTTGAGGCTTTAAAGCTTGGCTATACCAAAACCATTAAAGAGATTTACGAAACAGCCGGGATCAAGTTTGATTTTAGTGCTGCTTATGTAAAGGAACTTGCTGCCTTTGTGAAGACGGAGATGGATAAGTTGTAATAAGAATTTAAATAAGAATTTAAAAGCGGGAGTATTAAAACACTGCCCGCTTTTTTATGAACTTACTTAGCGATTTCTTTATAGGCATCTATCAGCGGCGCTATCAATTTTATAGCCTGTAAGCGCCAGTTGGTATTCACAGCTTCATAATCGGTATAGACATAGTATTTTTCAAAATTCAATTTTGTTGCGCCCGGTTTATAAGGCCCGGTTAAGGCGATGAGCGCATTTTTATCGTCCCTATCTGGCAATGAAAATTTAAACGCATAATAAACCGAGCCATTTTTTATAACGCTGCCCAATAAAACCATTTTTTTGGGGCTGCCATAATCATCCTGCGAAACATACTGGTAAAGGCACAGCCTGGCATATTCAGATTGGCTCCTGTATTTTAGCGGGATCATTGTGAGCTGATTTTGCTTGCTGAAGGCTTCCATCACATCATAACGGGTGCCAATGCTATCCAGGTATTTGTTAACCAGCTGCTGGTTGTTTGGCAAGCGGTTTTTGATGCGTGCAATTATGGCGTCGGGTGCATATATGCCGTTCGGGTCCCGTTTTAAATAGCTGGCGGTTAATTTGTCGTTAAACTCGCCGGTTTTTATTTGCCCTATCAGCTGCATATAATTATACATTTCGGTATTGTACAAATTATTGCTGCTATCGCGATGGCTGATATAATTGTCAAAATCTGCCTGTGCGTAGGTCATAATGGCGTTGTAGCTGGCTTTTAACTGGTTTGCATACGGCGCGTCCTTTTTGTTTGCCATTTGCTGTGCAGTACGCAAAACGTAACTGCGCAGGTTGTCGTACTTGGTAAGCGGCAGTAATTGGTCAAAATGGGCTGCCGCAAATTCCAGCGAATCATTCAAAGGACTAAAAATTTGATATCCCTCTTTAACAGTTACCGGCGGATCGGTTGTGAGCAGCCTTAAGTAATTGTCATAGCCGTTCTTTTTATCAACGGTGGTTATTATACTTAAAACAGCGCCTTTCAGGATGTCTTTCCCTTTTAGCTTAGGGTATAAGTTTACCAGGAAAGTTGCCGTTGTATCATTGCTCACGTCCCTGAATATTTTGATGAGTTTTGCCCTTACGCCGGTTGCTGATGAATCATCGGGATAGCTTTTTTGCAGCGCTTCATAAACAGCGGGATACTCATCCGGCTTAAAATCATAATAGGAAAGCGCCCCCAATGCGGTTGCATAAACGCTAGTATCGCTTGATTGAAGCGCTTTAAATATTTGTGTGGCTTTTGAAGTAGCAAGGTAATTATTGGAGCGGTTTGGATTGGTAATCTTTAAGGAATTGTAGAAAGTGTTGCTGGTTTTGCTAAACAATTCTGAGTTGTCCAAATGGCACACAAAATAATAAACATCGCTGCCATTAACCAGCATCCTTACGCGGCTTTTATCATTGCTTCCCTTTATTTGGGTAAGCAGTTCGCGGCCTTTTACACCATCAACCGTAATGGTATCAACCTTTAGCAGAGTATCCTGGTAACCTATCAGGCTCTTGATCATGCTGGTGTATAAAGAATCAGTGCTGCTGATGCGGAAGTAGGGGCGGATTGTTGAATGCTCAAAACCATACAGGCCGCCTGAGTTTGCATCGGTAGAATAATAAGTAACGATGTTGGTCAGATAGCTGGTGTATTTTGTAATACTGGCGGTATCTATCAAAATCCTTGGGTTGGCCAGCATCTGCAACTGGTACTTGTTGCTGTCGTCCTTAAAGCTATAATAGGAAGGGTCAGCATAGGGCAGGTACTTAAACGAATCAAAAAATGCATCCTTGCCGAAGTCTTTTTGATCGGGCTGGGTAATTTCTTTCAGCAGCAGGTAAATCCGGTTCCCCCTTGCATAAAGCCTTATAGTAGTATAAAACCCTCCTGTCAATATAACCCGGTATTCCCGTCCGTCGTAATCGCCTTTGGAGATATCAACAGGGCCGCTGATAACTTTTCCTTTGTTTTTAAAATCCGTAAAAATGCTGTTGAATAAAGCAGTCTTGTCTTTAAGATAAGTGCCCGCCGGATAGTCGTTATACCTAACCAGGTACGATTTTGAATTAAGGCTGTCTGTGCTTACATACATATTAAGTGACATCGTGTATTTATGCGTTTGTATCTGGGTAGGTAGTTCTTTGGTTATTACCTGTGGCTGTCCGGGTAATTTAACAGAAAATGCCGCAGCCGGGTTGGTGAAAGTTATCCATGATGCAGGCGCCTTGGGTACAACCGGAAAGCTTATAAACGAGTTCAGGAACCGGTTTATATAAGGCAGGTTTAAGCGGTTAATTTTTGCACCGGCATAAAAAACATAAAACCGGTTTTCAATCAATATCAGGCGCATCCGCGAATAACCAGTGGCGGTTTTCAGCGATATTTCGGTACAAGGTAATTTGTTAAAGTCAAAGCTTTTGCGGCTTATTACCTGGGTTTTGTTACCAGCTGTTATATTGCTTACAAACTTATTGACTACCTGCTCCCTGTTCGCGGCTTTATCCTGTGTTCCGCGTTGAACGGCATAGATGCCGTAATAAACATCATTCGCCATGTCGGGATAAATAAGTGTAGTTACTCCCCCAGTATTGTATTTGATAGGCGTACCGGGGAAATTGATTGCATAGCCGGCATTTTCATCGCGGTGTGCCGGCCAGTTCATTTTCATATAGTCAATATGATAACTATCTGAAACGCCTGTAAATGAAGCTTTCACTTTGGTTACCATGTAACCTGCCTTCCTCAGCAATGCAATTACACCGTCGGGCCCGGGCAAATGGGCGGCACCCACTGCGGTAAACAATGTTCCATCGGCCATAAATTTGATCATACTGCCTGCCATAACCTTGTTGCGGGCTATTATGGATGAATCAATCATCCCCACGCGTAGTGCATAGTTATAGATCTCGTCAAGGTTTCCGGTGCTGTAAATATTTATCATTTCCTCCTTGCTTTCGTCCTTCGCTTCAGTAACATCATCGTCAAGCAGTTCAAGAATCCGTTCCTTAATTGCATCTTTTGAGCCGTAATATTCATCAAACTGGGCAGCTGCATCTTCCAGGCCCGATATGTTTTTATTCAGCGTGCGGGCAATGCCATACAGGTAAGCATCAATAAATGAAACCTGGTCGTCGGCCTTATGGTCATCCGGTTCCATCATTGATTCCAGCACCATAGGGTCAGTTTTATCCATTTCGTAACCGTTTTTTGTCTTGAACTTTTTGGTAAGCATGGCATACTGCTCCTTGCTCAAAAGTTTATCAACGTTACGGGTGCTGTCGCCGTTTTGCATTACAGCGAACATTTTTATCAGCAGGGTATCAGGGTGCACCTCCATAGCGAACCTGGAGCTGCTTTGCAGAGCCAGCATAACAGAGTCGCTGAAATTAAACACGCGCCTGTCCTTAACATGCATGGTGCCAAAAAGGTATGACGGCTGGGTAAGGCCTTTGCCGGTTATTTTCCAGAGCAGGCTGTAGTTTGGTTTTTGCTTTATCGCGTTTTTTTGCTGCGCGTTAACATTTAACGCAAAAAGGGAAATTGCAAGCACGGCAATAACTGTACGAAAAGGTGATAGGTTATTAGTCACGAATGAGGTATTAGGGTGTTATAAAATAAATTTAAACCAGGTAGCAGGTAATTATTTTAAGTTAATTAATTACACATCCAATATATAAAATTTATGCAAACTACAATGATGCCTGCTGTATATTAATGTTCTTATGAACAAAATTAATAGGAGTGATAAGGGTGGTTTATTTTCGTAATTAGTTGTAAAATAACCAAATATGTCATAAAAATATCATTTCATAGCAGTTAAAACGCTTTAAATTAAAACCAATTGCTGTTTTAACAGTTTAATAAAGTATGAAAAAGATATTATTAAGTTTCGCCCTTATACTATACGTTATAACGGCGTTCAGCCAAACAGCACTTAAGCCCGTGAAGATAGATAGCTTAGTAACAGTTTCTTTACCACAGGGCTTTCAAAAGAAAGACACACTGGGTCAGCACATATATTCTGCTAATGCATTATATGGTTTTATGACCGTGATAGTGGCTCCTAACGAAAAAAACAATACGCCGTTAAAAAAGGAGAACGACCTTAACAATGTGTTAAAGAAGTATATCACCAGTATTGAAAATCAATCGGGTGCCAGCAGCAGCGCACAACATGTTAGGGATACTACCATTGGCGCATTAAAGGCAAAAGTATTTACTTTAAGAAATGATGACGGAAATGGCGCTATCCAGTTAATTAACTTTACACTGCTTTACACCAAAGATGTAACTTACACTTTTGAATATGTGTATCCGGGCGAAAGAAAGGATTTTATAAAGCCGGAGTACATGGCATTTGCTTCATCTATCCGCCTTTCGCCGCAATTGCAGCGTAATGACCAGTACCTGTCAAACGCAAAGAGCTTCCCTGTTGCCAAGGTAGCCTTAATTGGCGGCAGCGCCCTTGTTATCGTGTTCATCGTGATTGCGATGATCAGAAGAAAGAAGAGATTGGCTTTGAGCTAATATTTGTTAAAGTTTCCTGAAAATAGTCCCGGGTAAATTCTTTTTGCCGGGGACTATTTATTTTAATACCTTTTCAACAAGCCCCTGTTCCATGAAGGTTTATTTAAAAATTGCTTGCGGTCAATAAAACTTAGCCAGCAACCCGTAACCAATACGCCGATAACTGATCCCGCTACAACATCTTCAAAAAAGTGTTCGCTCAGGTACATGCGTGAGTAACCTACCGCTATGGCAACCAGTAATAACAGGATGCTCCAATTTTTATTTTTTGCCAGATATACGGTTACTACCGCTGCGGAAAACGCGGTTACCGTATGGCCCGACGGAAAACTGTGATACTGGATCATGTAAACGCCTTTTACCAGGTGCATCAGGCTTGCTTTATCTTTGTAAAGCAGTATGGGCCTTGGGGCATCAAAAATATACTTTACTGCCTGCGCCGTTAACGATGTTAGCGCATAGCTGGTGATCATTAAAAACGAGGCGCGGTAATTGAAAAGCGATAAGATAGCCGATAAAATGATAATAGTAATACCGTCACCAATATCAGTTACGTAGGGGGCAATATAGTCCAGAAAGGGGGAGTAGCAGGCATTTACTGCAAAGTAAATCGCCTCTTTGGTAAACAGTACTTTAACCAGCAAACAGCCGCAAAGCAGGATAAGATAAATGATAAAAAATAGCCTTATTTGTTTTAAAACATCATTTATTCCTATATTCATCGTGCAAAATAAGCATATACTTACTGAATCCAAAAAAATGGTTATGTTTACAATTGCTGATCAAATTATTCAAACGAATGTCTAAGAGTATATTCCGAAAAAAAAATATTCATAAAATATTAGCTGACGTTGCCAGCGGCTTCAGTGATGCCGAACATTCAGGCTCACATCTTAAAAAAGAACTAAACGTAAAGGACCTTACCCTGATGGGGATTGCCGCTGTAGTAGGGGCAGGGATCTTTTCGACCATAGGCCTGGCCTCATTTAACGGCGGCCCCGGCGTAACCATCTTGTTTGTACTAACAGCTATTACCTGTGGCTTTTCGGCCTTATGCTATGCGGAATTTGCATCGCGTATCCCGGTTGCGGGCAGCGCCTACACTTATGCATACGCATCATTTGGCGAGCTGATAGCCTGGATAATAGGTTGGGACCTGCTGATGGAGTACGCTATAGGTAATATTGCAGTGGCCATTTCCTGGAGTACCTATTTTGTGAACCTGATGGAAGGTTTTCATATTCATATCCCGGAATACCTGACCATGGACTATTTTACCGCATTTAAGGCACATCAGGCTATTCAAAATCACACCGCTGAAATTACCGATACTATAAAGCAGGGAGCTTTGGCCTGGAGCCGGGCACCGGGTTTTGGCGGCGTTAAATTAATTGCCAATGTTCCCGCGCTGCTAATTGTAGTTATTATTACTTACCTGGTTTACATCGGTATTCGCGAAACCAAGAAAGCTACCAACGCGATGGTGTTTTTAAAGATAGCCATTGTGATTGTAGTAATTGCTGTTGGCTTTTTTTACGTTACCCCTGCAAACTGGCATCCTTTTATGCCAAATGGTTTTGGTGGGGTAATGAAGGGGGTATCGGGTGTGTTTTTTGCTTATATCGGGTTTGATGCCATCTCAACCACGGCCGAAGAATGCCAGAATCCACAACGCGATCTGCCGCGCGGGATGATCTATTCCCTTATTATTTGTACTGTACTTTACATATTGATTGCCCTGGTGCTTACCGGTATGGTAAGTTATAAGGAACTTGCAGTTGGCGATCCTTTAGCTTATGTATTTACCAAACTACATTTAAACGCACTGAGTGGTATTATATCTTTCAGTGCCGTTATTGCAACGGCCAGTGTGTTACTGATATTTCAGTTGGGGCAGCCCCGCATCTGGATGAGTATGAGCCGTGATGGTTTATTGCCAAAAGCATTTTCACGGATCCATCCAAAATATCACACCCCATCATTTGCCACCATAGTAACCGGTTTTGTGGTTGCCATACCGGCTTTGTTCATGAACCTTACCGAGGTTACAGATTTAACCAGTATAGGCACCCTTTTTGCTTTTGTTTTAGTTTGCGGCGGTGTATTGCTGTTACCTCGCGAAGCTTCGCGGAAGGGCCGTTTCCACTTGCCGTATATCAATTCAAAATGGATTATCCCGGTGGTATTTATAGTTGGAGCCTATTTTTTAAAGGATCATGTAGTAAACATGTTTACCGGTAAAGATGCACATCAAAATTTCCCATTCTTCCTGTTCATTATTCTGTCGGCGGTGCTTGCGGTAATGTCATTTGTTAAGAATCTTTCACTAATACCTGTACTAGGTTTGTTAAGCTGCTTTTACTTAATGACGGAATTGGGATATACCAACTGGCTGCGGTTTTTGATCTGGCTGGTTATTGGCCTGGTGATATATTTTACTTACGGATACAAACACAGTTTGCTCGGTAAAGAAAAGGCGGCATAGTTGTTTTGCTATCTGATTGATTGTTTGCTTAATGCTAAAAAGGATATTATGAATATAACTACCATAATTGGCCTGCTGGCAGCGTTCGGTACCACAGTATCCTTTTTACCACAGGCTGTTAAAACTATCCAAACAAAAAACACCTCTGGTATATCACTGGCAATGTACGGGCTTTTTACTACAGGTACCTTGTTATGGCTCATCTATGGATTAATGAGCGGAAGCCTCCCTGTTACCATTGCCAATGCCATCACCTTTATTTTTGCCAGTATTATACTGATATACAAAATGATTTATAAGTAAGATGTTATAATTGGTCGTAAGTGTATTAACATCTGCAAAACTTACAATAATGGTACTCTTTAGCAGAACTCTCTACAACTCCATTGCAAAGGACAGCCCTTTTACACCGTCCTGATACATTGGCATAACCATGGTATGTTTCCCGGTCTTGTCCGTATGAGTTAGTTTATTACGAAGGTAAGGATATACCAAATAAGCAGCTTTTGTAGAAAGGATGCCGAAGCCGGCACCTGCAATAACGTCGCTGAACCAATGGTCGCGATGATACATTCTGAAAACACCAGTTGTAACTGCAAAAGCATAGCCCACTATTCCATATACCGGTGATTTCCCTGAATACTCTTGCGCTAAAAACTCCGCCCCCATAAACGCATTGGCCGTATGCCCTGAAGGGAAGGACAAATAATCTCCCCTGTTGGGACGTAAACGATGGGTTGTGTTTTTTAAGCCGTAAACAGAAATACCGGCTATGCCTGCAGAAAGGCCAAGCAATGCCGTTCTGTCAATAAATGTGTTTTTGCCTGATACGCCAACCAGGTTTAGACCGTAAACCAGCGCAACAGGCGCAAACTGAAAGTAATTTTCAAGGCTTCCGCTGTAGCGCGGATAATATTTGTTGAAGTTATTGTTAACGTAATAATCAAACCGCCGCACCGGGTGAATAATGAAACTGGAAATTCCATAAACAACAAAAATAGCAGGAGGGATTAAAGCAGCTGTTTTGCTATGCAGCTTTTTTACAGTATCCGGAGCCGTTAAAAGATCTTTTTTTAATGTATCGGCAAGTTTCTTTTTGGCTGTATCGGTATCCTGGGCTGTGGCATTAAATGAAATAATACACAATAACGCAAATAATATCTTTCTCAATGGCTATATTTTTTAGTACTTAACAATTTATTGATGGGTATGTTTTTTAAAATATATACACCAATAATATTAAAATAGATTTCACTAAAACCTAAAAAAAATAAAAATATTGTTTAATTCTGTAGTAATTCTGAATTGGGTGGAGTTAACCCATTATGAAGTTTAGGTTAATAAAAGTAAAATTATCACAATAAAATAACCGTTAAAGTCTTACAACCGGCTGGCGTAATGATTCTTCAATGTTGATTTTAATTTAAATGATCCGGTGGATTTCCACGTTCTCCGGCGCGGCAAGCATTAGCGGCACTTTCTCAACCGTAACAAAGCTCAGGTCGAGCCCAAAGCCGCGCTCTTCTGATAAGCTAATCTTTTTCAGGATCTTATAGTAACCCATAATAAAGCTTTCATAAAAAGAGAGGTTATGTGAACGTGAAAGTACTTTCTCAATCACAACAAACCTGAAATCGCCGACAATTTTATGGCGGTGTAATGATTTGTAAGTACTGGTAATATCAACCTCGCCTTTTTTTACAAGATCCTCTACCACTTTTCTAAACAACAGGTTTATCTGCTGTTCAACCCTAAAACCCAGTTTAAAATCAATCCTGATCAATTTGTTGGGTACCAAAAAATCCACCTCGTATTCTCTTTTATAAGGTTCATCCACTACGTCAACGTGCACCAGCCAATAAACATCTGCCCGCTTTGGCTGTTTCTGCAATATGGAATAAATGATCTTTGATTCTACCTCTGAATTGAAGTTGGCACTGGTTAAATAAACCAGCTGCGAGGCGTATTTAGGCACCGTTTCATCATCACTTAACTCTTTAAGAATGCTGAAGTAATCCTCAATCTCAATGAATTTAACGTAGCGGTTCCGTATTTTACGGGCCGTATGCCATGACCACATGATGGTGAAAAGAAACAAGCCAACTGAAAGCGTAAACCAGCCGCCGTGAACAAACTTAACCAGGTTACCGGCTAGGAACGTGCCTTCGATAAGTAAATAGACGGTTAAAAATATGCCCACTATATAGGTTGGCAGTTTCTTTCGCCTTAAAAAGTTTGCTACCAGCAGGGTAGTCATTAACATAGCCACAGTGATACTTAAACCGTAGGCCGCTTCCATATTGGCCGACTCCTGGAATAACAGTACCACACCTACGCAGCCTGCACACAATAGCCAGTTCACACTGGGTACATACAGTTGCCCTTTTTGTTCAGATGGATAATTGATGCGCACCTTTGGCCACAAGTTTAACCTCACGGCTTCGGCAATCAGCGTAAATGAACCTGATATCAAGGCCTGGCTTGCAATTACCGCAGCAACGGTGGCTATCCCAATGCCATAGATCAGGAACCATTGGGGCATAATTTTATAAAATGGATTACTTAAATTAAGATCCATTTTGGTGCCTTCATGCTGTAACAGCCAAACTGCCTGGCCCAGATAATTAAGGATGAGGCAGGTTTTTACGTAAATCCAGCTGATCTGGATATTTTTACGTCCGCAATGCCCAAGGTCTGAATACAAAGCTTCGGCACCTGTGGTACACAAAAACACAGCGCCAATAATTATCAGCGGGTGCGCGCCCGGTTCATGGCTGGTAAGTAATTTAAAAGCGTAATAAGGGTTTAAAGCCTTAAAAATAGCAGGCGACTGGATAATAAAACTGACGCCTAAAACCCCCATCATCGTAAACCAGATGAACATCATCGGCCCAAAAGCCTTACCCACCAGCGAGGTGCCAAATTGCTGTATAATGAAAAGTGAAATGATAATGGCTATAACTATGGGCATGGTTTCCAGGTGCGGAAACTTGCTTTGCAAACCTTCAATTGCTGATGATATGGTGATGGGAGGGGTTATAATGCCATCGGCCAGCAGCGCACAGCCGCCAATAACAGCCGGTATAATGAGCCATTTAGCACGGCGCCGCACCAGCGAGAACAGCGAGAATATACCACCTTCGCCTTTGTTATCAGCGCGAAGAGTTATAACTACATATTTTAGTGTGGTTTGCAGGGTAAGCGTCCAGAAAATGAGCGAAACGCCGCCTAAAATTAATGTTTCTGTTATAGTTCGTTCACCTACAATGGCTTTGAACACATACAGCGGAGAGGTACCGATATCTCCGTAAATTATTCCTAAGCTTATTAACAGCCCGGCGGCGGTTAGTTTCTGCAGATCTTTATGATTCGACACTATATACTTTCAAAAGCCCAAAAGTATTAAAAATTACAATTAAGTGATTAAATAATAAATATTAACGAAAGAAAAACTAAATTTATGGCAGTATTAAACCTTTTACTGTTAAATTTTGTTAAAAAGAATGATAAATGTCATGTATATTGAAACGGATGACGGGTTTATTTATACTTTTGTAAATAATATACAGCATGAGGCGAAATTCTACTTATAATAAATCATGGTTCATAATAATTGCGATAGCGATATTTATGAATTTCGCCTTTTCCAGTGCTATGAGTTACCAGCGGACTGATACCAGTATCCTTCGCTACCTGAAGCCAAAAGCTACCAAAGGTTCTGCATTTAAAAATAGTTTGCACTTAGTGTTGCCTCCTATAAGGCCGGCTGTTATATCAACTACCAAGGTTAGCGTTGCAAAACCTGACGACAAGCTGTTGAGCAACGTATCGGTATATCCCAACCCGGTTACCGATCAAATTAATTTAAAATACGAAATATCGCGTTCATCAAACGTTACCATAAAGGTAGTGGATGTTTTGGGCAATGAGATCATAACACTTTACAACCAACGCGTTGAACCCGGTGAGAAAAATTTTACCTATCCGCTTAACAGCAAACTTGCCCGGGGCTTTTATTTTTTAAGGGTTGTTGCCGGTACAGAATCGGTAATTAAACGGATCTCGGTACTTTAGGCCTGATCTGTACGCATAGTTACCCATCAAGCCGGCTCAAACTTTTTGAGCTTTAATTTCAAAAAAAATATCCTGAAATCTTTTAATCCTATAAATCTTAGTTTAATTTCGGCTTTATGAAGATAATAGCCATTGGCCGCAATTACGCAGAGCATGCTAAAGAGCTGAATAACCCCGTTCCGGGCGTTCCGGTTATTTTTATGAAGCCCGATACGGCCTTGCTGAAAGATAACAAGCCTTTTTATCATCCTGATTTTTCGGAAGATATTCACCATGAGATTGAGATCGTAATAAAGATCAGCAAAGAGGGGAAGCACATCAGCGAGCAATTTGCCAATAACTATTTTGAAGAAATTGCCCTGGGAGTTGACTTTACCGCCCGCGACATCCAATCGCGGCATAAAGAAAAAGGATTGCCCTGGGAGCTTGCCAAAGCCTTTGATAACTCGGCCCCGATAAGTGCTTTTGTGCCTAAGGCACAATTTGCCGACCTGAAGAACATCAACTTTAAACTGGATGTTAATGGCGGGGAACGACAGACGGGCAATACTTCGAACATGCTTTTTTCGTTCCAGTACATTATTGCATTTGTTTCCAAATACATCACCCTTAAAAAGGGAGACCTCATTTTTACAGGTACACCTCAAGGGGTAGCTAAGGTAAATGTTGGCGACAGACTGGAAGGATATCTTGAGGATGTAAAAATGCTCGATTTCCTGGTGAAGTAACAGGGACTATCATTAATCAAAACGTTTAAACTTTGCAATCTTACCACCTTTCAACAAAATAGCGTTGAAGATAAGTATGAGTAAAAAATATTTTAGTGCTTTTTTTATTATATCCTGCTGTTGTTTTAACCTGTTTGCACAGGGGCCCATTCAAAGCAGGCAATACCCGCAAAACTTTTTCCGATACCCGCTTGATCTGCCGCCGTCAACTGCCGGCTCTTTTGGTGAGCTAAGGGGGGCACACTTTCACTCGGGGCTCGATTTTAAAACCAACCAGCAAACCGGCTACCCGGTACATGCTGCTTATGATGGGTACGTATCCCGTTTGCGCATCCAGTTTGGCGGTTTCGGTCATGCTATTTATATCACCCATCCTAACGGCTTTACCACTGTTTACGGGCATGTTAAAACGTTTACCCCGGCCATGGCTAAAATCATCAGGGATGAACAATACAGACAGCACAGCTTTGAGGTTGATATAAAACTTGACCCATTACAGCTAATGGTTTGCCAGGGCGAAGTTATTGCCATGTCGGGCAATGAGGGGGCCTCAGCTGGTCCGCACCTGCATTTTGAGATCAGGGACACGCAAACGGAAGAAACAATTAACCCGCAGTTGTTTGGCTTAACTATTCCTGACAGGGTGCCGCCGTCAATTACGGCTATCGGCATATACCACCTTGACGGGAATCCGTTTAGCGAAAATACCCGGCGGCAGTTTTTTGGGGTTACCGGCAGCAATGGCAATTATCATTTAATCAGTCCGCAGGTAGTTAATTTAACCGGGCAAATTGGTTTCGGCATCAGTACCAATGATATGACCAGCGTATCGCCAAACCATAATGGCATTTATTCGTGCGAGTTAAAGCTTGACGGTAAAACCGTTTATACTTTTGCAGTTGAACGCTTCGCATTTGATCAAACCCATGCCATAAACGCTTATATCGACTATCCCGAGCTGATGAAAACCCACCGGTGGATTCAGAAGTGCTTCCTGTTACCGGGCAGTAAAATCTCGCTTTACCCGCAATCGGTAAACAGGGGACTAATTGATTTTAATGATGGCGGGACGCATGATGTACAGTATGTGGTTAAGGACGTAGCCGGCAATACATCAACCTTAAATTTAAAAGTTAAGGCCGGGAGTGCAGATAATACGCTTTCCATTATTAAAACTGGTGGAAACTTATTTCACTACGATCAGAAAAACGAGTTTGGCAACGATAAAGTTAAGGTGGTGATTATGCCCGGCAACCTTTACGATGATTTGCTGTTTACCTACAAAATATTGCCCAAAAGGCAGGGAGCTTTTTCGGCAACGCACAGCATCCATAACAAGTTTACCCCCGTACATGACAGTTATGAACTCTGGATAAAGCCCGACAGCAATATTGGTAAATATGCCGATAAGGCTGTGATAGTTAGTACCGACGGGGCCATGGCGGGTGGCACTTACCAGGATGGCTATATTAAAGCGCAGCCGCATACCTTTGGTGATTTTTTTATTAAGCTGGATACCGTTGCGCCGGTTATTATTCCGTTAAATATTAAACCCAATGCTAACATGGCTGCGGCTAAAGGGATATTTTTCAGGATGAGTGATAACCTATCGGGCATAAGATCATATACAGGTAAAATTGACGGCAAATGGGTGCTTATGGAATGGGATTTTAAAAGTAAAGTTCTGGGTTATAGCTTTAATACCGATATTGCACCGGGTAAACATATATTTGAATTAACTGTTAGCGATAATAAAAATAATAGTAAATACTTTACAGCAGCTTTTAACAGATAACAATGGCAACACTTAAAGAAGGCGATAAAGCCCCTGATTTTACCGCTAAAGATCAAAATGGCAAAACAGTTTCCTTAACAGATTTTAAAGGAAAAAATGTGATCCTTTATTTTTATCCGAAAGACGATACCCCGGGCTGCACGGCCGAAGCCTGCAGTTTCAGGGATAATTACCAGTCAATGCTGGGCCAGGGATTTGAAGTTATTGGTGTAAGCACCGATGATGAAAAATCGCACAAAAAGTTCGAAACCAAGTATAGCCTGCCATTTCCTTTGATTGCAGATACCGATAAAACCATTAACGAAGCCTATGGGGTTTGGGTTGAAAAAAACATGTACGGCAAAAAGTACATGGGTACCGCACGTAAAACCTTTTTAATAAGCGCCGATGGCACCATTAAAAAGATAATTGATAAGGTTGATACCAAAAATTCATCGCAGCAGGTGCTTGACCTTTTGCAATAGCGTTATTTGTTGCTAAAGAGCAGAAACAGGTACGCGAATTGCATAAGAAAAATATTATTATTGTTTGATAATAATAAATAACAAATAAAATATAAGTTTAATTATTGTTACATGCCTAAAGAGGTTGACGACGCAGAGATATTAAGCAAGTTTCAGGATGAGAAAACCCGGAACGAGGCATTTAACATGCTGCTTAAAAAATATCAGCAAAAAATATACTGGCACGTGCGCCGCATGGTAATTGACCATGATGACGCGGATGACCTGGTGCAGGATGTTTTTATAAAGATCTGGAAGAATTTAGCCGGTTTCAGGAGCGATGCACAGTTGTACACCTGGATGTACCGCATAGCAACCAATGAATGCATTACCTTTTTGAATAAGAAAAAGCAAAAAAACAATGTATCAATTGACGATATGCCCTACGACCTGGCAGACACACTGGCTGATTCGACTTATTTTAATGGCGACGCAGCCCAGCGTAAGTTACAGGAAGCATTGTTGACGCTGCCCGAAAAGCAAAAGCTGGTATTTAATATGAAGTATTATGAAGATATGAAGTACGAAGAAATATCGCAGGTGCTGGGTACCAGCGTGGGCGCGTTAAAGGCTTCTTTTCACCTTGCGGTAAAAAAAATTGAAGCACATCTATTGGGTAGAGATTAATTTTAAATAAATTTTAAACCTTTTGCTATTAGTTCTATCTATAAGTACGATATGAAGAGTGATATGGAAAATAAAGATTGGCTAGACGAATATATGTCACTTAAACAGATTAATCCTGATAATCCGTTTACAGTGCCGGCCGGTTATTTTGACGACCTCGGAGATCGAATTGTAGCATTCAGAAATTTAGATGAATTAAAAGACAAGGGATTTTCAGACGGTTTTACGGTTCCGGAAAATTATTTTGAGGAACTTACCGGTAACATACAAAGCAGGATAGCGGTTGAAAGTACCGTAAATTTAGATGAGCCTGGCTTTGCTGTGCCCGAGGGATATTTTGAGGGCCTGCAGCAGCAGATTCAGAGCCGCATATTTGTGGAAGAAGCGTTAGGCGAACCCGCCGAACAGTTTACTGTTCCGGAGGGTTATTTTAATAAATTAACTGCAAATATTTTAGACAAAACGGTTAACGAAGGGCAAAACCAGCCAGTTGTTAAAAACCGCGGGATCATCAGGAGGTTATATACTTCAACCGCGTTTAAATATGCTACTGCAGCTTGTTTTGCACTGGCTTTGGGCGGTGGTATATTGTTAAGCGAGCTTACTGGTTCTGTTGTTGAGCATAAGGGTACTTTTTTGCACCAGGAGTTATCAGGTGTGCCGGTAGATGATATAAAGAGCTACCTGGAATTGAATCTTGACCCGTCAGATACTCAGCAAAAAGTTGCCGCTGATGACGTATCAATTGACGATGTGAGTTTGGAAAATGCTTTACAAAAGGATATAAGTAACGCACAGTAATTAATTTAAATGGGTAAGCTGGTAAGAATTGTTTTTGGGGTATTAATTATAACTGCTTTGGGATACCAGGGTTATGGGCAGCATCGTATACTTGTGCAGCGTTTTAACCCGGTAACGCGTCCCGCTGCACGAAATGCAAAGCCTAAAGCTGTAAGGAAAATGCAGGCCGTTAAAGAAGGGTTTTTAAGCAAGCAATTAGATCTTACCCAGCAGGAAGCCAAAGCATTTTGGCCGGTTTACCGTAAATATAACGAGGAGCTTACTGCTGTGCGCATTTTGAAAAGAATAAACAACTCCAGCTCAACGGCTGATGGTCCAAAGCAGGTTGATCTTGATTTGAAATACGAATCGCAGATAGTGGATATTAAAAAGCACTATAAGGATGAGTTCTACAAAATACTGCCACCCGAAAAAGTGAGTGTGCTTTACAAAAGCGAACGCGAGTTTAATGACGAAGTGCTGAAACAACTTACCGAACGCAGCGTTAGGGCAGGGGACTAGTCTTTTTAGTTCAACCGGGTTGAACCCCTACAGCCTACAGCAATCGGCATGCGCAATTACTGCGTAAAGTACAATTTGTCTTTTGGATGATGATGAGCTTCCCAGAGTTTCGGACTTTTCCCTTATTTTTGCAGCATGCCCACCCTCCGACAACTTTTTTTAGCCAACAACGCGCAAACCACTGATTTTCCTTTATTGCTGGAGTTTGAGCGTGCCGAAGGTATCTATATGTACAACAAGGAAGGGAAAGGGTACATTGACCTGATCTCGGGCATTGGGGTAAGTAACCTTGGCCACAGCAACCCCGCGGTGGTAAAAGCGATAAAAGATCAGGTTGACAAATATATGCACCTGATGGTGTACGGCGAATATGTGCAAACCCCGCAGGTACGCTTCGCCGAAAAATTAGTTTCGCTGCTGCCCACGCATCTGCAATCTGTTTATTTCACCAATTCAGGTTCTGAAGCGCTGGAAGGAGCTTTAAAGCTGGCCAAGCGTTATACCGGCAGGTATGAAGTGGTCGCCTTTAAAAACTCATATCACGGCAGTACACACGGCGCACTGAGCGTTATGGGTAACGAGGATTTTAAGCAGGCCTACCGCCCCTTATTGCCGGGAATAAGCTTTATAAACTTTAACCATACCGCCGGCCTTAAAAAAATAACCGATAAAACAGCCTGTGTAATCGTTGAAACCGTGCAGGGTGAGGCAGGTATAAGAGTGCCCGATTTCGCTTATATGCAGGCTTTGCGCAACAGGTGTAATGAAACTGGCACATTGCTGATACTGGATGAGATCCAGGCTGCGTTTGGGCGCACAGGTAAGCTATTTGCATTTGAGCATTTTGGCATCGAGCCTGATATTTTATTGCTGGCAAAGGCTTTAGGCGGGGGAATGCCTGTGGGTGCCTTTGTTTCATCGAACAAAATAATGGAAGCGCTGAAGGAAAATCCAATCCTCGGGCATATTACCACCTTTGGCGGCCACCCGGTATGCTGCGCCGCCGGACTTGCAGCTTTAGAAGTTTTACTGAAGGAGAACCTTATTGCCGGAGTTGCCGAAAAAGAGGCGCTGTTTAAAAAGCTGCTTGTTCACCCGGCTATTAAGCAGGTGCGCGGAAAGGGGCTAATGCTGGCTGCCGAGTTTGAAAGCTTTGAGCTGAACAAAAAAATTATTGACCGCTGTATTGAAAACGGTGTAATAACAGATTGGTTTTTACATTGCAGCAACTCCATGCGCATAGCGCCGCCGCTGGTTATAACCCTTAACGAAATTGAGAAGGCCTGCGGGGTGATCATGGAGGCGATAACTTATTACAGTTAATATTTGCTTTAATTTCGACCGATGAATATAAGGCGCAAATAAAGCGTACATTGGTAAATAGTCTTTAAAATCTTTAATCGGGTTCTCGCAGCCCAGATTTAAAGATCCTTCCTTTTTTATAATTACCAGTAATAATGTCTTATCAATATTATTACAATCCCTGAATTATCCTCCAAGTTAAACTTGGTATGGTTTGTGACAACTATACAGAATACCTCGTTATTGGCCATTTTAAGGTCATATTGATTGATTGTTGCATAAAAATGCAGCGTTTTTTGGTCACCGCATTAAACAATTAATTAACACCGGGGTTATTAAGTTACATCTATTTACAGAAAACCAGGCCATAACAAGCGGCCGAAATATACAAGTAAGCTTGTGATGGCTTTGTTGCCATTTAAATTAAATGAAAGAATGAAAATAGCATACATCTCAACCTATCCTCCCCGCGAATGCGGAATAGCAACATTTAACCAAAATTTGATGCGCGCAGTGAATGCCAATTTCCCCGACAGGAAATCATTATTGAACGGTGGTTTTGTTGTTGCCCTGAATGATTCTGAAAGCATGCAGGAATATGAATACCCGGAGGAGGTTAAGTATGTGATCAGGCAAAATCATCAAAAGGACTATATCCGTGCGGCCAATTACATTAATACCAGCAGCGCCGATGTTTGTATTATGGAGCATGAGTTTGGAATTTACGGCGGCGAAAGCGGCATTTATATCCTTCCGCTATTGAACAGGCTGGAGAAGCCACTGATCTCCATTTTACATACTATTTTGAAAGATCCCAGTTATGTGCAGCGCATCATCATTCGCGAAATTGCCGATCAATCATCAAAAATAATTGTAATGAGCAAACGGGCGGTTGAATTTTTAACCACCATTTACGATATCCCCGCGGAGAAAATCCAGATCATAGAGCATGGGGTGCCTGATGTCGAAGCATCGCAGCCGAACCCGGTTAAAGGTTTAACCCAATTTAAAAATCATAAAGTATTGTTAACCTTTGGCTTAATAAGCCGGGGCAAGGGGCTGGAAACCGTGGTAAGGGCATTGCCTAAAATTGTTGAGAACCATCCTGAAGTAATGTACGTGGTTTTAGGAAATACCCACCCCGGCGTAATAAAAAGTTCGGGCGAAGAGTACCGCGACCACCTGAAAACCCTTGCTGCACAACTGGGCGTTTCAAAGCACTTAAGTTTCATTAATAAGTTCGTATCAGAAGAAGAACTGGTGGATTATTTGGCAGCAACCGATATATACGTTACCCCATACTTAAACGAGGCTCAAATAACCAGCGGAACTTTGTCATACGCCGTTGGCGCGGGTGCAGCAGTGGTGTCAACACCATACTGGCACGCAACCGAGCTGTTAGCCAACAACCGCGGCCGCTTGTTCGATTTTAAAAATGCTGACGCGCTGGCCGAAAACGTAATTGAGCTATTAGACCAGGAACGGGTACTGAACGAATTGAAGCAAAACGCCTATAATTATGGCCTGCATTTACGCTGGCCGGTGATAGGGTCGGAGTTTATACGGGTGGCGCAGGAAGCGTGTGCCGACCACGATTTTAGTGACAAGATATTAAAGAACAGTATTGTTGACCCCGAGATAATGCCTAAGTTTAGCCTTACACATGTGCTGCGCTTAACTGATGACACCGGGATAGTTCAACACGCCAAATATGGCATTCCTAATTTAAAGGAGGGTTATTGCCTGGATGATAATGCGCGTGCGCTCATTATGGCATTAATGTCTTACCAGCGCAGCAAAAGCAAGGAAGCGTTTGAGTTGCTGCCCATTTACCTGAGCTATATTCACTATATGCAAACGGAGGATGGTAACTTCCGCAATTTTTTAAGTTTCGACCGCCGTTACCTGGATGAGGTTGGCTCGGAAGATTCATTCGGGCGCACCATCTGGTCGCTTGGCTACCTTATAGGCTGTTCGTCCAGTAACTCATACCGGGAATTTGCTACCGAGATTTTTCACCGTTCGTTCCCCCATTTTAAAACCCTGAAACATTTGCGGGGAATGGCCAATACAATCATCGGTATCAGCCTTTACTTGAAAGTGTTCCCCGGTGATGATGGAATGATTGCTGAGATGGTAAACTTAACCACGCCGCTGATGGCTGCCTATGAGCGCCACCAGTCAGACGGCTGGCAATGGTTTGAAGAAAAAATGACTTATGATAATGCGATACTTCCGCTGGCGCTCTTACACTCGTGCGAGATTACAGGTGACGAAGCGGTTAAACAAGTAGCGCTAAAAACGATGGCATTTTTGGATGAGGTAACGCTGGCAAACGGCTATTTAAGCCCTGTTGGAAACGAAGGCTGGTACCACAAAGGCGGTACATGCCCTGTTTATGACCAGCAGGCTATTGAAACCATGGCCATGGTGCTGATGCATTTTCAGGCCTATACCATTTTTCGCAAGCCACAATATATTGAAAAGATGTTTTTGTGTTATAAATGGTTCCTAGGGGAAAATACGCTAAGGGCGCCGCTCTATGACCACGAAACGAAAGGCTGTTGTGATGGCTTGCTGCCAACGGGTATAAACCGGAACCAGGGCGCTGAAAGTACGCTGGCTTACCTGATATCGCATCTTACGGTATTAAAGGCATTTGAGCTGGAGTATGAGTATAACAAGTTAGATGAACATGCTTCATTCTCCTATTAAATGAAAGCAGCCATATTAGCACCTGTTGCCTGGCGTACACCGCCCAGGCACTATGGCCCGTGGGAACAGGTGGCATCAAACATTGCCGAAGGGCTGGTGAAGCTTGGGGTTGATGTTTCATTGTTTGCAACAGGCGATTCCATTACCGCCGGGAAATTATATTCCATTTGCGCCACAGGCTATGAGGAAGACCGTACCCAGGATGCAAAGGTGCTGGAATGCCTGCACATCAGTAACCTGATGGAGCGGGCCGGCGAGTTTGACATCATTCATAATAACTTTGATTTTTTGCCGCTTACCTATTCAGGCCTGGTAAAAACACCGGTTATTACCACCATTCATGGTTTTTCGTCGCCACGGATAATCCCAGTATATAAGAAGTACAATGCTTTGGGGCATTATGTATCCATCAGCAATGCGGACCGTAGTCCGGAACTCAATTATCTTTCAACTGTTTACAACGGCTTAAACGTTGCGGAGTTTGAGTTTAATGATACCCCCGGTGATTACCTGCTGTATTTTGGCCGCATTCATCATGATAAGGGTACTGCCGAAGCGATAGCAATTGCGCAAAAATGTAAAAGGAAGCTGCTAATTGCGGGGTTGATACAGGATAGCAATTATTTCAAAGAAAAAGTAGAACCCTTTCTTGGCGCTGATATCATATATGTAGGTAATGCTGAGCCGGCAAAAAGGAGCGAGCTTTTACGAAACGCTTTTGCGCTTTTGCATCCTATAAATTTTAACGAACCTTTTGGAATGAGTGTGGCTGAAGCAATGCTTTGCGGTACACCGGTAATAGCGTTTAATAAAGGCTCGATGCCGGAATTGATTAAGGACGCAAAGACAGGTTTCTTAGTTGACAATGTTCATGAAGCTGTTGATGCGGTTGGCAAAGTTGGAAATATAAGCCGCGAAGATTGCCGCACCTGGGCCGAATCGCAATTCTCGGCCGATAAAATGGCGGAAGATTACTTAAAATTATACAAGCAGATCTTAGCTAAATAAAGGGTGCTTGCTTACAGCCCTTGCTTTAACAAAGGCTGTAAGCAGGCGTTTGTTCGGCCTCAATGTTCTACTTTATCTTTAACCTTTGCAGCTTTTTCTACTTTGTTGGTTTCTTTTTTATCGTCAATAAGCTTAGTGATCAATTCGTTCAGGTCAACCTCGGCAAAGGCGGTTGAAGAATCTGATACGCCATAAGGAATAATAAGTTTGCCATTGTGCACCAATGCGCCGCATGAGTATAATACATTGGGTACATACCCCTCGCGTTCATCGCTGTTAGGGATCAGCAGCGGTTCTTTTAAGCGACCGATCTCAACCTCGGGATCGTCCAGCTTTAGTAAGCTTGCACCCAGCACATACCTGCGCATAGGTCCTACACCGTGCGTAATAACCACCCATCCATGCTCGGTTTCAATTGGCGAGCCGCAATTGCCGATCTGGATAAATTCCCAGCTGAATTTGGGCTGCTGCAACATAATAGGCTTTTCCCAGATGTTGATCTTATCAGAATACATGATGTAGTTATTACAACCATCTATCCTGGAGATCATTGCAAACTTGCCATTTATCTTTCGCGGAAACAGGGCCAGGTTTTTGTTTTGCGCACCTGCACCGTACAAAGGCATTATTTTAAAGTTGTAAAAATCGTTGGTTTGCAAAAGCTTTGGCATAATCAGCGAGCCATCATACGCCGTATAAGTGGCGTAATAAACGGTGCTGTCGTCGTCGTTTTTAAAATGTACAAACCTTGCATCCTCAATTCCTTTGCGTTCATATTCCGAAATAGGAAAAATAACCCGGTCAGATATATCAGTATCCAGCGAAAAAACGATTTCGTAATAGGAGTCTGCCAGCCAAAGGATCTTGTCATACTCCAGCTTTTTGATATCGGTTTCCTGCATTTTCTGCGAATCGATAATGATGCGGCGCAGGTTTGCGTATTCAAAATGATGATCCAGCTTTGACTCCAGTTCGTTCAGTACATTAATATCTATTTGAGTTACGGCTGCTTTTTCAAAGAAGAGTTTCTTGTTATAAACCGCGTTCCTTACAATTTCGGCTTCGTCAATATAGCTGCCGGCCGGTAAAACGGTAATATTATTTGCCTGGTCAATTAAAGCCCTTCTGAATGTTATGGACGAGATATGTCCTTCGCCCACAGCCCGGAAACTAATAATTACCCTCCGCTGCCCTTCCTGCAGTTCTGTTTGATCCGGATCTTCAATAATTGAGGGGTTAAAGAAAGCGGCCGATTCAATAGAGTATTCATGTGTAAAATACGAGCCTATCAGCAGCTTACGATAAACGGTTAACGTATCATAATCAATATCAAGCTCGGCAAAAAGAGGCTTTAATTTGCTGCAATGGCGGTTAAGCGCCCGGGTAATATTACGGTGTCTTTTGGAGTATTCCTGCAATAAGGGCGATACAATACCAAATGCATTGTCTTCGCTAATATCCATAACCCTTTGAATTACCTCTTTGGCCCGGTCATTTCCATTAAAAAAGAATCTGGCAATTACGCGTTTGGGATCAGGATTTATTCTTATTGGCTTGCGTTCAATGGAAAGTCTCATATAAAAAAATGAATTTATTGTTTAACAGCATTGCGCTGAAATTGATTGCAGCAATTTTACGATTAATTTAGTGGCTGCCCATAATTTAAAGGTTTTAAACGTTGTAGTTGTTGAAACGTTATGAGGTTTTTAGTATTGTTGAACTAACTTCATTAATGTTTACAAGCATTACAATAATTTCAATGTGTACAACAATCTCTCATCAACCAAATTAGTATCTTGCCTGCTTATGAACGTATTGATTGTAGAAGATGAAAAAGGGCTGGCCCTTGAGATAGGCGAGTTTTTAAGCCATGAGGGTTTTACGATAGAACACGCCCATACCAAAAGCAAGGCCGAAGAAAAAATATGTGTAAATAGTTATGATTTTATACTGCTTGACCTCAACCTGCCCGATGGCGATGGCTTTGGCTTGCTGCAATTGATTAAAGATTTAAAAGACCGGGATGATGCCATAATTATTTTAACTGCCCGCGGTGCTGTGGATGATAAGGTACATGGGCTTGAGCAGGGGGCTGATGATTACCTGGCAAAACCATTTTCGTTAAATGAGCTTTTAGCGCGCATACATGCCATTACCCGGCGCAAGCATAAGCTGGAGAGTAATGATATAGTGATTAAGGAGTTTAAAATGAACATACAGAACCGCACCATATATTACAATACAGAGCGGATAAACTTAACCAAAAAGGAATTTGAGATACTTAACTATCTGGTGTTGAATAAAAACCGGGTAATATCGCGCACCAACCTGACGGAACATGTTTGGGGCGATGTGCTGGAGATTAACTCCGATTCGAACTTTGTTGATGTGCATGTTAAGAACCTGAGGAAAAAGCTCTCGCAATTTGAACCAATAGAATGGTTTGAAACGGTGAGGAGTATCGGATACAGGGTTAATATTTAAGGAACGGTTGATTGAGCTGATTAAGAAAGTAGTTGATTGGTTTATAAAGAATTGGAAAATAACTTAGTCAACTTAATCAACCCAATTTAACTTAATCAACTTACCTTACATGAAACTACAAATAAAACTGGCTTTATATAATACCCTAACCAAGCTGGCTATTATTGTGTTTACCGGCGTGCTGATGTTTTTTTCGCTGGAGAAGATCACCTATGCGCATTTATCAACCCGGCTTACCAATAAAAGAGATGTATTCATCAATAACCTTTCATCAAAAGAGATCAGTCAGATCCTTAGCCAGCAGCAAAGTTTTACCAATTACAATATTTTAAAGGAAGAATACATTTTTCTTAAGTCAATTCCTTACGAGGCCGGGCGGAAACCCACGGAAAGTTTTAGCACCCAGCGGCGCACCATCGAAAAAAATACGGACAATTATTTGGTACTTACTTACCGTTTTAATTTCGAAAATCACAGTTACCTGCTGGAGATAGGGGACACCCTTGACACCATTATACAGCTGAAGCAAACCATAAAACAATTTACCTTGCTGTTGCTGGTTGTGGCTTTGCTGCTTACCCTCATCATTGACCTTATTTTTACCAAATACCTGCTGGCCCCTTTCTATCATATAATAGACCGGAAGTTGATCAAAGTCAACGATCCGATGAACTTTGACTATGCAAAGGTTGAAACCAGCACACAGGATTTTAGGTTGCTTGACGAGAGTATCAGCACCTTAATGAAAAAAATTGCCGACCTGTTTAGCCTTGAGAAACAATTTATAGCCAATGTATCGCATGAACTGCTTACGCCGATCTCCATCATCAGCTCAAGGCTGGAAAATGTACTGTCGCACGAGGACTTAAAAGAAGATAGCGAAAATAAAATATTTGCATCGCTTAAAACCTTAAACAGGTTAAAATCAATTATCAACAGCCTGCTTTTGATATCAAAAGTGGAAAACAAGCAGTTCAACAAAAATGATAAGATTAGGATTGCCGATGTAGTTGATGAGGTTTACGGCGAACTGGAAGACCGCATGGAAGATAAACAGATTACCTTTAATAATAATATAAAGCATAACTACTCCATACGGGGTAACCACACGCTCATGCATACCGTGCTTTTTAACATTATTAATAACTCGATAAAGTACAACCGGCCAGAGGGCGGTAGTATTGATATTAACGACCATTTAACCGCAAATGGGTACGAACTTGAAATTGCAGACACAGGAAAAGGGATGAGCAGCCAGGAAGTAGAAAAGGCGTTTAACCGTTTTGAAAAGCTGGATACCGACGAGAAGGAGAGCTATGGCCTGGGACTGGCTATCGTGAAAAGTATCGCTACGTTTCATGATATAAAAATTCAAATAATATCAGCGACAAATGAAGGAACTTCTATAAAACTGATGTTTAATTAACAACTTCACATAATCTTCATACTAACTATGTTTCTTTGGACTGTGGAGTTTTAGTTTCTTGTTACCCCTATAAAGCTGTTCTTTGAAAAAAGGACAGCTTTTTTTATATCATCTTATTCCGCTTGATGAGGTACGATTTAAGCACATTGTTATAACCATCCTCAATGTAGGCGTCAACCATATCAATATGGTACTGCGCGCACTTTAATTCAAGCTGGTGGCGATAGTGTGCCAATGATGTGATGTAGGAGTCGCGAATTTTATTCGGATGCACCCGCACTTGCTCACCGCTCTCGATATCAATAAATTGATGAGGGCGGTTAGCGAAGTTAAAATCAAGCTCCTTGTGTTTATCATTAACATTAAAAATAATCACCTCGTGCTTGTTGTATTTTAAATGCTGGATAGCCGCAAACAGCGCCTGCATTTTATCAGGGTTAAGGCTATTTTCCAGCATGTCGCTGAACAGGATGATCATGGAGCGCTGATGAATTTGCCCTGCCACCTGGTGCAGCACCTGCGTAATATTGGTTGTTGTATTTATTTTAGGATTATTGTATGCTTTTTCCAACTCGGCATACAGATAAAACAGGTGCGAAGTAGTTGATTTTACCTGCGTTATTATTTGGACCTTGTCGCTAAACAGGCATAAGCCAAAGGCATCGCGCTGTTTTTTGAACAGGTACATGAGCGATGCTATTGCATAAATGGAGAATTGCAGCTTATTGATCCCCTTATCCGGGAAATTCATGGATGAAGAGGTATCCAACAGGAGGTAACACCTTAGGTTGGTTTCTTCTTCAAACTGTTTTACAAACAGCTTATCGGTACGGGCCAGCAGCTTCCAGTCTATATTTTTTACGGATTCGCCATTGTTGTACAGGCGGTGCTCGGCAAATTCAACTGAAAAACCGTGGAAAGGACTTTGATGCAAGCCGGTTATAAAGCCTTCAACTACCTGGCGGGCCAGCAGCTCGAGGTTAGCTAATTGCCTTATATGCTGATCATCATTTAACATCCTTTCTTGATTTGGCCGATTGTGAAAAAAGACTTGCTGCGTATAAAAATGGATTGATTTATAAAACAATTGCACCGGTCGGTTTCCCAATCGGTGCAATTATTCGTAATCGTTAAATCAATTTATACTAATTGCTTAGCTAATTTTTCAGTTAATACAGATTTTGGAACAGCGCCAATTTGTTTGTCAACAATTTCGCCGTTTTTAAAGAATAAAAGAGCGGGGATATTACGGATACCAAATTTTACTGATATGCCTGGGTTATGGTCAACATTAACTTTACCTACTACCGCTTTGCCTTCATATTCTTTTGCAATTTCTTCAACTACCGGTCCAACCATGCGACAAGGGCCGCACCATTCTGCCCAAAAATCAATTAATACGGGTTTGTCAGATTTAAGGACAAGTTCGTCAAAGTTTGCATCAGTTATTTCTAAAGCCATGATTTCTAAATTTTATTTTTCGTGTTACAAATATATACTATTCAAATAGCTTGCCGCAATTGTGTATATGACAATATGACAATTAAATTATCGCCGGCATGCCTAAATGTATTGTTTGATTTTCGGTTGACAATAGTATGAGTTTTTGGTTGCATTTGGATGATAATGAACTGCTTTTTTGTCCGTTGCCGCGAATTATCACCTGGATGAGCAACAAGGTAATAGATCCTACAAAAGATCTGCAATAATCCGAAATCGAAATTCCACATTCCGAAATTCGTTATATCTCATATCTATCTCCTACATTTGAAGCATGAGTATTGTTGTTGAAGCACTGACCAAAGTTTATGGGGCACAAAGGGCGCTTGATGGTATAAGTTTTACGGCGCAGCCGGGCGTACTTGGCTTTTTAGGCCCCAACGGTGCAGGCAAATCAACCACTATGAAGATACTCACTGGGTTTATCCCGCAAACTACAGGTACGGCATCGGTTTGTGGGTTTGATGTGGAAACCCAGGCTATTGAGGTAAAACGCAATATAGGCTACCTGCCCGAAAGTAACCCGCTTTACCTTGATATGTATGTTAAGGAATCGATGGCGTTTATTGCGGGCATCCATCAAATGAAATCGCCCCAAAAGCGGATAGCGGATATAATTGAACAGACAGGATTAGGGCCTGAGCAACACAAAAAGGTAGGACAGTTATCAAAGGGCTACCGGCAACGGGTAGGCCTTGCACAGGCCATTATTCATGACCCGGCTGTACTTATATTGGATGAGCCGACTTCGGGCCTTGATCCTAACCAATTGATCGGTATCCGCCAGCTTATCCTCGATCTTGGTAAAACAAAAACGGTGATTCTATCGACACATATTATGCAGGAGGTGGAAGCGGTTTGCAG
The DNA here is from genome assembly GCF_002257585.1 of Mucilaginibacter xinganensis. Classification (NCBI taxonomy): domain Bacteria; kingdom Pseudomonadati; phylum Bacteroidota; class Sphingobacteriia; order Sphingobacteriales; family Sphingobacteriaceae; genus Mucilaginibacter; species Mucilaginibacter xinganensis. Next base: position 1,442,569 of record NZ_CP022743.1, read on the forward strand.
CCAGGTGATTATTATTAACAAAGGCAAAATTGTAGCTAATGATTCGCTTGAAGGCTTAAGGAACAAAAATAAGCGCAAAACACTGGAGCATATCTTTATTGAACTGACCAACGTTTAGTGCGTATTAAGTTTAATACCACAAAAGGCCGTAAATGAGCCTGAAATAAGTTTAAAGGTTTCGCTGCTAACATCAGGCTACTTCAAGATGGCTTTCTGTAAGTTTACCCATTGGCACGGTAAACGAAAATTTGGTTCCCTGGCCCTGCTTGCTGGTAACCCAGATTTTTCCGCTGCACTTTTCAACAAGGTCCTTACAAAACAGCATTCCCATGCCTGTTCCTGATTCGTTGTTGGTGCCGGTATTGCTGTTAACCTTGCTTTTAAATAGCTTACCCAATTGTTCTTCGCTCATACCCATTCCTGTATCTTTTACAGAAATAACATAGTTGTGATCGTCCTGCTGAATAGAAGTAATTTCGATGGTGTCGTTTTCGCTCGAGAATTTTATAGCGTTTGTAATTAAATTACGAATAACGATGCGGATAGAATTAGGATCGGCAGACGCTACCGCGTCCTGCGAAACACTGTCAATAATGTTAATACCTTTTAATTTTGCCTGTTCCAGGTAGCTTTCAGTTTCGTAAGCAACAATATCCTTTATAAAAAAGCTTTTGGTAGAACTGTCGAAATTATCCATTTGGCTGTTAATCCAAAATAAAAGGGTGTCGAGGAAATCAGAGGTGTATTCGAGCTTTTTAAGCACCCCCGGAATCATCGCAAGCATTTGTTCGTGCGAAATAGTTTCATCCTCTAAAAGACTGAACAAGCCCCTTAGCGTGCTCAATGGTGCCCTAAGATCATGCGCAAGTACGGATATTAGCCTGTCTTTTAAAACATTCAGGTCGTTTAACTTTTTGGCCTGGTCATCAAGGTCGGTCTTTTGCTGTAATACTTCCCTGTTTTTGTCTTCAAGCATTGCGTTTATTTGTTGCTGCTTGCGCTTTTGCCTGTAGTAAACAATTGACACTGCAAGCATGCCGATAATGATGGTTAAAAAGATCAGGTTTATCAGGCGCTGCTGTTTGATGCGCTGGTTATACGAATCATCTTTTTCTTTATGCTGCTGGGCAAGTTGCCGCTCTTTTGATGCAAAATTAAGTTCGAGGTTATAGGAAGTAAGCTTTTGAATGCTCTCGTTGTTGTTCAGGCTGTCCTTTAGCTCATTGTAACGTTTTAGCATATTGTAGGCATCGTCATACCTGCCCAGGCCTGCAAGGGTTTTGTTTAATTGCAGCGCAGCGCTTGATCGTACCGTTAAATTACGCAGTGTAGCCGCCAGGTGCTGGCCCTGCGTGGCATAGATATATGCGTTTTTATAATCTTTTTGCAGGTTGTACATGGTAGCCATGCCAATTAATGCATAAGCCTGGTTGTAAACAATTTTAAATTTGCTTGCAATTTGCAGGGAGGTATCCAGGTATCTTTTTGCTAAGGCAAATTGTCCTTTATGTGCATAACACAAGCCAAGGTCGGTGAATACGGAACTCATGCCGTCCTTATCGTCCTGCTTTTTGGCAATTTTAATTGCCTTTGATAAATGAACAATTGCCCTGTCATACTCCTTATGTGCTATCAACACTTCTCCTATGTTTTCATTAATGGTACCAACCCCGGTAAGGTTGTTGGTGCCCTTAAAAAGATTAAGTGCTTTATGGTAATGTTCAAGTGCTTTTGGATAAACCTCCATGCCCTGTAACACCACGCCAATATCATTGTATATAGATGCTGATGCGTTGTGGTCGTTATTTTTAATAGTTAAATACAAGGCTTTGTAATAGTAGTCAAGCGCAGTTGAATTTTGCCCTTCGCTAAAATATACGATGCCTATGTTTTTATAACAATCGGCAATTTCGGTATCGTCCTTTAATTGTGTATTTAAATCCAAAGCTAAATTAAGGTAGTATAAAGCAGTTTGGTATTTGGCAAGTAAATTATCCATGCGGCCGTAAAGCTTGTAGCAATTGCTAAGGCCCTTTAAATCGTTTATACTTTTATAGATATCAAGCGCTTCATCAAAATTTTGCTGGCCTTGTGCAAACCGGCCCTTAAAAAAGTTTGCATGGCCGGTTAATACCAGGCCGTTTGCCAGGCCCTGCCTGTAATTAATTTTGCGTGACTGTTCAATGCTTTTGCGTCCGTAAAACAGGGTGCTGTCGGGGTTGGAATCGAAATAGTTTTCGGCAAGGTTGTTTAACCTTTTTATGGTGGTAGTATCAGGTAGCGTCTGTTTATTTGCTCCTGCAATTAATATTTTTAAGCTGTCAACTCTGCCCCGGTCTATTGAAGCAAATGCAGAAATTGATATAAATAAAAAAGATAAGGTTAAGTGTATCTTCAATGTGAACGTATTTTAGTTGATGTAATAATTTACCGTCAATAACTGTTTTACAATCACTTATACGCAGAAAGCGAGATACTTTGTTATGCTTTTTTCTAATTAATTAAAATTATTTTCAAGAGGTATAACTCAAATACAGCGGGTAACAAAAAAGCCTGTCTCCGCATTGGAAACAGGCTTTTTGTAAAAATGCCTTATATATTATTTTAAGCCGTTAACAAACTTTGTAAGTTTCGACTTATTATTTGAAGCTTTATTTTTGTGAATAACATTCTTTTTAGCCAAACGGTCAAGCATTGAAATCACTTTAACTAAAAGTTGACTTGCATCAGCTTTAGTAGTTGAGCCTCTTAATTTTTTTATGGCGTTCCTGGTGGTTTTAGCCTGATACCTGTTACGTAAGCGCTTCGCAGCGTTTGAACGGATCCTTTTTAATGATGATTTATGATTTGCCATTGTATAGCTTTGTTATTCTTTTTCTTTTATTTTAAGGACTGCAAATATAGGATGAATATTTATAAAATCAAATACCTTTTTTATTTTTTTGTGATAGGGGGTAAGTTGGATTGTTGTAAGCGCGTAAAGCAGTGGTTTTTATTAATTAAAACAGGGCTGGCTGGCGTTTGAGTTTGTTCTTAATTTATATGCGGGTAAAATATCAATCAACATTAAAACTATATTTGGGTGTGAAACCTGCTTTTAGAATTATTGTCTGCTTAAGCCTTACATTCACCTGCACCTCATGGGGGTTTTACGCACATTATCGCATTGGGCGGCTGGCTGTTTTTACTTTGCCAAAGGCGATGGCAGGTTTTTATAAAAGCAATATTGAATACCTCACAGAGCACGCAATCAGCGCTGATAAGCGGCGGTATGTTGATTCCACCGAGGCACCGCATCATTTTTTAAATGCTGACCATTACGGAAAAGATCCGTTTAAGCGGATCCCGCATAACTGGTATGACGCAGCTGCCAAATATACCGCAGATACGCTCGACAAATATGGCACCGTTCCCTGGACTATTCAGTACAATTATTACCGGCTGGTAAAAGCTTTTAAGGCGCATGATACCATCGCCATATTAAACACCTCTGCCAATTTGGGCCATTATATTGCCGATGCACATGTACCGTTGCATTTAACACAAAACTATAACGGGCAGCTAACCAATCAAACAGGTATTCACGCACTATGGGAAAGCAGGCTGCCTGAATTATTTAGTGATCGTTACAATTATTATGGGGGCAAAGCCCGTTACATCCAAAATCCGTTGACGGAGGCTTTCAAAATATGCCGCAGCGCATTCAACAGCGCAGATACTGTCCTTATGTTTGAGCGGCTATTGAACAAACGGTTTCCTGCTGATAAAAAATATGAAATGGTGGTGCACGGGCAAAAGGAAATAAAGGATTATTCTGTAGCCTACGCGGCGGCCTATCATAAAATGCTAAAGGGTATGGTTGAACGCCGGATGCGTTCGTCTATACTCGAAATTGGCAGTTACTGGTACTCGGCCTGGGTGGATGCCGGGCAGCCTGACCTAAACAAACTGATTAAAAAGACGATGAGCCGACAGGAAGTGCTTCAGATTGAAAAAGAAGAAACTTTGTTTAAAAACGGGGAAGTATTAGTTTTAGCTAAAAAAACTTCATGATCTTTTAGTGGTTCTGCTCCTTATGGCTGCATAAATTGGCGGGATAATTGAAATTAAAATGATGGCAACGCCTATAAGCGCAAAGTTCTTCTTGAAAAACGGAACGGTCCCAAGTTCGTAACCAGCGAAAAGGAAAAGGATGATCCATGCTGCGCCGCCAATAATGTTGTACAGGCTATAACGTAAAAAAGGCATTTTACCCACACCGGCCACAAATGGGGCAATGGTTCGGATAATAGGCATAAAGCGGCTGAATATGACTGCTTTGCCGCCATGCTTGTCAAAAAAGGCCTTGGTCTGCAGGTAATAATCCAGCTTCAGGATCTTATTATCCTCTTTAAAAACTCTGGGGCCTAGATAACTGCCCAGCATATAGTTAACGGTATTGCCGATAAATGCCGCCGCTATTAATATAAGAGCTAAAAGAAAAATATTTAAGCCTGTAGCGCCACCTGCAATTAGCGCACCTGCGGCAAATAAAAGCGAATCACCAGGTAAAAAAGGGGTAACTACAAAGCCGGTTTCGGCAAATATTATGGCAAATAATATTAAATAAGTTAAAGCATGGTACTGGCTTGTAATATCAGCCAGGTGCTTGTCAATATGTAAAATAAAATCAATCAGGCCTTTAACTATTTCCAATGCTTTAAATTTTGAGCGAATTTAAAAAAAAATTACTTGATTGCCAGTGTTAAGGAGGGCGTTGTTGACTAAGTTTATTTTTTGAAGCGGGTAATCGGCCATGGTTTATTAACCTAGTTACCCGCCAATATCGGTATAATCAACTTACCTGTTTGTTATTAGCCCTGTGTTAAAGGCGGCTGAATCGGTGCGGTTGGTATAGCCATAGGAATATAATGTATATAGCCTTCCGTCCTGGATTTGCACCTTGGGGAGCGTTTGCAATATAGTTGATGAGCCGGTGGTGTTGATCTGGAAATCATAATACCCGTTTGGTAATTCAATAAAGTCAGAATATTTGGGATAAATTACTTTGCTGAATGCTTTAACCCCGTTGGCGTAAACATCAATACCGCCTGTGCCGGTTGGCGAGGCGTTAACAAAGCGCACTTTACCGCGCCCCAATGCCGGTACGCTTGACGTGTCAACCGTAAAAATTGAAGTAAGCGAATTATCCGCCACGTTACCCGTAATAAAAAGGCTGTAAACCGCTGCTGTTTTTAATACATCGTGCCTTGAAACCAGTACCGGCCCGCCACCAACGGTTAGCGATGACCTGATCAAAAAAGGTGTATCTAAATAGGGTAAATAAAAATACCCCTGGTTAACATTAAAGGTATATGAAGTGGTATTTATTTTAAGGAAACGGATATACAGGTCTACAGGGAAAGCATCAGGGCTTAAGTTTAAGATCTGATATTTAACATTAAGCCCGTTGGGGTTTGAAATAGGTGCTTTACCACAAGACGACAGGAATGAGCAAAGCCACAGGCAGGTAATAGCTGCGAACAGCCAGCCTGTTATTTTCCATTTATTTTTAACAATCATAATTTAAATAACCTGTAGTATTAAAAATTACGCGCAAGCGCCACACTGAGCTTTGCGGTTCCTTTCCCGGTTAACGATCCCTTTGAAAACAGGGTGTACATGTGCCCGGCCGCCAAAGTCATACTGGTATCAACCTTAACAATATCTGAACCAGCTACCTTTACTTTCATTGCCATAAGGCCGGTGTCAATTATGGTAAACGCACCTATTTGTTTAAACGCAATTGAACTAAAGCTAACCTTGCTGCCAACAGTGACATTTAAACTGCCGGCATCCGACGATGCATTTACAAACCTTATTTTTGCTTTAGGTGTGGTGTTAATGCCTGTTGTATCCAGAAAATCAAACTTACTGAATGAACTGGCAGTTGTTTCATCAGTAATATAAAGGGAATTATTTATGCTGTCTGCCTTTAAATTTAATGGCACACTGAACAGGATGTCAACCCCGCCATTTTTTTTAAACTGGTAGTTTTGCAACCCCGCAGCTACCGGTAAATAAAAGGATTGCCCGCCGCTGGTAAGGCTGAAATTAGTTTGCCGCGTTCCGTTTATAAACAAGTTCAAGGTATCGTTTGAGGCGTTAATGATATTCAAGCCTACAGTTGCTGTCTTGGGAAAAACGTTGTCATTGTTTTTGCACGACGCCCATCCTGCAACAGCAACTACTAATAGTAAAATAATAAACCTGGTATTCATACAGTAAATGCTATTATAACTACTTATAGTAAGTTTTGTTATTGGGGCGAATAAAAAAGTCCGGTTCTTACACCGGACTCCAATTTGGATTTATAATTTAAGATATTCAAGAATAAAATAAATTCACTTCAAAATTAGTGCTTTTTAAGCACTATGCATAACTATTAAGCATTACCGGCATTACCAGCATCAGTACGTCCTCGTTTTCATCGCCGCCCTGGGGCAACAAAATGCCGGCCCGGTTCGGGGTTGACATTTCAAGGGTAACTTCTTCGCATGATAAATTTTTAAGCATCTCGATCAGGAAACGGGCGTTAAAGCCAATCTCCATATCTTCGCCTTCATACTGGCAGCTTAAACGTTCATGAGCTTCGTTAGCAAAATCAATATCCTCTGATGAGATATTCAGCTCGCTGCCGTTTATTTTAAGCCTTACCTGGTGCGTAGTTTTATTAGCATAAATAGCCACACGGCTTAATGAACCTAAGAACGACTGGCGGTCGATACTTAATTTATTTGGATTGTTTAACGGTATAACCGCTTCATAATCAGGGTAACGCTCATCAATTAAACGGCAAACCAGGTTAATGTTGCCAAACTTAAAGAAAGCGCTGGTGCTGTTGTATTCAACAGCTACGTTCACATCATCAGACGGTAACGACGATTTTAAAAGCGTTAATGCCTTTTTAGGTAATATAAATGATGTGGTACTTGCAGCCTTTGCATCTTTGCGGCGGTAACGCACCAATTTATGTGCGTCAGTAGCCACAAAAGTTAAGTACTGAGTTGACAACTGGCAGTAAACGCCTGTCATTGCGGGGCGCAGTTCATCGTTACTTACGGCAAAAATTGTTTTGTTTATTGCTTCAGCTAAAACTGATGCCGGCAGATTTACTGACGATGCATTTTCAACAACCGGAATCTTAGGGAAATCTTCGCCATTTTCGCCGTTAAGCTTATATTTTCCGTCGCCGGCATTTATTTCGATAGCAAAAGTAGCGTCATCAACCGAAAAGTTAACAGGTTGCTCAGGCAATGATTTCAGTGTTTCAAGTAATATGCGCGATGGTATAGCAATCCGCCCGTTCTCTTTAGCTTCAACCGATAACGAAGTTGTCATGCTGGTTTGCAGATCGGTTGCCGAAATAGTTAAGTTTCCATCTTTTATCTCGAACAAAAAGTTTTCAAGTATGGGCAATACGGTACTATTGCTCAAAGCCCCGCTTACGGACTGTAATTGCTTGAGTAATGTTGATGTAGAAACAATAAATCTCATATAATTGGAATTAATCTGTCAAAAGTAAAAAATTTAATGTGCATACTTTCTTTTACGCAGATAATGTTGAAAAATAGCGAATATTACCAACAAACCCAATGGGGAAATGGTATTAACAACCTGCCAGTACAGCTTTTCGCTGCGAATGCGGGCGCGGTTAAGCAGGCGGATCTTGATTTCCCTGGCGCGCAGTTCAATCAGCCCCGAATCGTCGGTCATATAATCGGCTATATTCAGTAAAAGGGTTTTGTTGCCAAAGTTACGCTGCATGTAGTGGTCGTAACCAAGCGGGTAGGGTGAACCGTCAGAACCAACCTGGCTTTTAAAAACATCGCCATCACTTATTACAATCATTTTTGTTGGTACGCTTTGCGGTAATATGGGTACGTTCTCGTTTAAGCCTTCAGGCAATGGCCTGTTTTGAAAATCAGATTTAAATTTCCCTTCCAGCAGCACAGCAACGGTTTTTGGAGTGCTTAAAAAATCTTTAGGATTGGGTTCCTGCTCAACGGCCTGTAACGATAATAGGTGCGGTGCGCTTAGCTTTTTGCTGTACGGCGATGAGGTAAGCAGGATAGTTTTTTTAACGTTTTTAGTAGCCAGGGTATCAATGGTGCTTGCAAACTCGCTGCGGATGGCATCCAGGTTTTTCACCACCGGGTTTTTTGATACAGAAATGAACAGCGGGTAGTAAAGCCATGGCAGCATCTGGATTTGTGCCTGCCCGCCAACCATCCCGGTACTCAGGGGAATCTGTGCACAGCTCATATCCGCAATCAGGTCGTAATTGATCCGTACGCCGTAAGTGAACAGCTGGTCATCAAGGTCCAGCTGTTTTGGGAACGACATTTGTTCGCCGCCATGCCCGCGCAGGCTGTCCAGCTCCGCGCTTACCTGGTCAATGGCCCACAACACCCTGCCGCCACGCATTAAATATTGATCTATTTTGAATTTTTCAACTTCGCTGAACTTTGTATCCGGTTTTGGGATCACCAAAAGCTGCATCTTTAGTAAAACCGTAAGCGGAATAGTTTTCAGGTTGATCCGGCCCACATTATATCCGTCTGACAGGGATTTCATGGCGTCGTTCAGTTGCAGGTCTGTAAGTTCATGGTGCCCCTCGGTAAAGCCAATAATAGGCTTACCATTGGTGCTAACTTTTTTTATAGCTGATGAAAAGCTGTATTCAAGGTTTTGGATAGAATTGTTGGCGATCTCTTCGTCAGATAGCCCGATGCGGGTTTGCAGTAAATTAACGGCAATCTCCCGGTCGCCAAATTTTACCAGCGCTTCCGGAAATATCAGCAATTGCGAAACACCATTATCTGTTTTTGCAGCCCTGTTTTCGCCCACTATCCCTTTCGCTTCCAGCGAGTCGTACATCTTTTTTTGCTGCTCATCCGGCAGCCCTTTTATTTGTGCTAGCGGGTCAATAAACTCAAACTGTACGCGGTCATTACTGTAGGCCCTAAGGTCAATCAGCATATCGCGGGTTGCGCGTTGCAGCCTTTTTAGGTCGGCAGGGAAATTATCGCCCTGTAAATAAACGGTAACCTTAACCGGGCCTTTAAGCCGTTTCATAATATTCCGGGTTACCGGCGATATGGTAAAACGTTTTTCTTTGGTAAAGTCAAAACGGGTAAAGGTAGCGCCTGAGAGGATGCCCAGAGCAATCAATACAACCGCCGATGTTATCAATATCCGGTCTTTTAACGGTTTTTGCCTTTGCCTGTTAAGCACAAAAAGCGTTAGGCAAATAAATAAGCCGGTTAAAATTATGAAATAAGCGAGGTCCCGCGTATCTAAAACTCCGCGGCTTACAGACTGATAGTGCTGGGTGATCCCGAGGTTTTGAAGATCGAGGCTTTGCAGCGAGAGCAACTGGCTCAATGAATCAAACCCGCTATAAAAAAAGAAACACAGAAACACAGCAATAGTAAAAGCGATGATCTGGTTTTTACTTACTGAAGAAGCAAATAAACCTATCGCAGCAAAGCTGGCACCCAATAAAAATAGCCCTATATATGAACCTGTAACGCCGCCGGTATCAATGTTGCCCTGCGGCGAGCCGAGCTGGTAAACCGAGTAATAATAAACCAGGGTTGGCAGCAATGCAAACAATACCAGTACCACGCATGCAAAGTATTTACCCAGCACAATTTGCCAGTCGGCAAGGGGACGGGTAAGCAACAGTTCAAAGGTGCCTTCCTTGCGTTCCTCGGCTAATGAACGCATGGTTATTGCCGGAACCAGGAACATAAACAAGTATGGCGCGGTGCTGAAAAGGCTGTCGAGGGTGGCGTAACCATAGTCTAAAATACCAGACTCAGGGAACACCCATAAAAACAAGCCCAATACTATTAAAAATACCCCTATGGTAACATACGCCACCAGTGAGCTGAGGTAAGAAGTTATTTCTTTTTTGAGGATGCTAAGCACTTTTATATGTGGTGATAAACGCCGAAATTACACAATAATGCGCTAAAGCAAAACGGTTATATGCAGTTTTGTTATATGCCGGTAAATTAAAAGATTGAAAATTTATTTGGCGTCTTTTTTCTTATTATCGGCCGCGAATGTAGGTCCGAAACGATAGGCAAGTCTTAAAGCCAACTGGTTATTATTGCCTGCGCTTTGAACCCGGCTTTCAAACCTCAAGCCCAAATCAATTGTACCATTGTGTTTATTGGTGGGTGCCGAAAAACCTATTACAGGCGAGTAAATAAATGCCGATGACGAGCCGGTATAATTACTATTAATGTTTTGGGAGATGCCGGCGTCTGCTTCAAAATAGGATATTCTGGAAAAATAATACCTGGCACCCAATTCTATCGGGATGAATTTTTGAGTGTTAAGGCTTAAAGGGCCATCATAGTCCAACCGTACCAAATAACCGGTAAAACCTACCGTAGCTGTTAAGTTAAATAAGGGGGACGATACAGGAAGTTCAACCTTGACAGAGCCGCCTGCCACCGAACCGTAATAATTAGAAAGATTGCCGGTTGTTAAACCGTATTCGCCGCCAATGCTAATGTGGGGTTTCATGCTCACCTGGGCAAAACCATTTATCCCCCAAATAATAAACACCACCAGTGGTAGTATAATTTTTTTCATTTTTAGTAAAAACAACACTGTAAGGCTATAAAACTAAAAAAATATAAGCACTTATTTAAACATTTTTAGCTGTCGGCACACGCAAGTTGTCACGCACAGGTTTGTTTCCCTGTTTTTTGCGTGTTTACTGTCATAAAGCATCATAGTTGCCTTGTGTAGCATGCAGAACCCTAAATTTGATATTAATATAACCATTTAATAATGTACAGGCTAATTGCAGTTTTACTGCTTCTTTTTAAAATAACAGGGGCAACGGCCCAAAACGACTGGAAATTCAAGACTGAAAAAGACGGAATTAAGGTTTATACCAGCACGGTATCAACGTCAAAATTTAAGGCTATAAAAGTAGAATGCGAGCTGAATACTACGGCGTCGCAAATGATAAAGGTGATACTTGATGTAAGTAACGGGCCCGAGTGGCTTGATCATACCAAATCATGCAGGCTGATTAAGCAAGTGTCGCCCTCAGAACTATACTATTATTCGGAAGTGAATATTCCATGGCCGGTGCAGAACCGTGATTTTGTGGCACACCTGATGGTACGTCAAAACCCCGACACGCGGGTGGTTACTGTTGATGGTCCGGCGGTTTCAGGCCTGGTACCGGTAAAGCAGGGTGTTGTTAGGGTTCACTCGTCAAAAAGTTTATGGATCATAACGCCCGCCGGCCCTAATGTTGTAAAAGTGGTGTACACGCTGCAGGTGGATCCGGGTGGAGACGTGCCGGCCTGGCTGGTTAATATGCTGGCAGGAGAGGGTCCCTTAAAAAGTTTCGAAGGGTTAAAATTACAATTAAAGAAACCTGTTTACCAGAATGCCGCGCTGGCATTTATTAAGGATTAAACGGAAACAAGAAAGCCGGGATTTCTCCCGGCTGGTATAAAAATCAGCAGTAACGTGCTTTCGGCATAACCTGACACTTGCAGCGCTCTGCAACCGCATGCAACGGTAGTTTTAGATGAGGCAAGTTTCGGCGCCCGCGCCGCCGGCAAAGTGTTCCATTTTTGCACACGGAACACCCGGAACAATATGAAACATGCTGATTATCAGTGCTTTCGACTTATATTGAGGGGTAAATAAATGTAAGTTACTGATAATGAATATGTTTCATTAATATGAATATCGAATCCAAGTATTTTAATTAAAACTTGTATGCAATGCGCAAAGCCGCCTGGCTTACTGTACCGTTATTTGACCAGGCTTCATAACGCGCACCTAACTCTACACGGTCATCCCATGTATAGCCAAAGCCTGGTGAGTAAGCAATGGCTGTGCCGCCCCCGCTTTCAGTAGAAAATACTACGCCGCCCTGTGCCTCGCCGAAAAAGCCACCGGAAAGGTAATATTTGATACCCAGTTTTACCGGAACATAGCCTTCGCCCGATTTATCAACGCCCAGTTCTTTTAGTATTTCTTTATAATCGCTTTTGTAAATTAAGTTGGTATAGCCTGCAGTAAGGGTTAAAAAAGTTTTGTCAGCAATAGGATAATCATATTTAACTGATCCGCCTATGGCCACTGTAGAAATGTCTGAAATTGAACCAAACAGGATGCCGGATTCGAAACCGGCGCTAAATTTGCCTCCATCTGATTTTGTTTGTGCCAAAGCTGAAACAGCTGTAATACCGGAAATAATTAATGAGAGTAAGATTTTTTTCATTTGTGACTGTTTAAGTATGCGGGCAGTAAGCCTCAGTGCATTTATTCGTTTATACGAAAATGGACGCGGTTTTGTTATGCCGGCAAAGATAATGTGAATAATTTCATAACCTGTTTGTAACGAAATTGTTAACGTAGCCAGGCCGCCTGCCGAAGAGCTTTTACAGGAGGATTTATCTTCATCTAAAACTCAAAACTACCTTTTTGCCCGAAATGCTTTCCAGCAGGGGTTTGAAAATTAGCTGCGCATTTTGCCTGGCCGTTCCCAAAACATCCATTTGTTTTGCGTTGTCGAAGATCTTTTTTTCGGCAATCTTGTAAACAGATTCCACCATGTTTTTTGTATCATCCCTAAACCAGGTGCCACTAATGTCATAAATCCTTGATTTCTGATGGTCAATGGCTGCGTAACAGATCTCGGGCTGCGGCAAAAAAACTGTTACAGAATCCGCACCCTGGATAATGTCCGTTTTTTTAACTTTTGTAAGATCAATACACGCGGTAACCTCGCCAACTGCTAAAAACAAAACTTTACTGTCCGGCAAAATCGGGTGGATCTCTTTTTGCTCAACAATATCTTTCATGGTGTATTTAACCAGTTCCAGTTTGCCCATGCTGGTTATTTTTTGAACCATGCCGGTTTCAGTAATTTCAGTGCGCGTTGCTGTAAACTGGTGTTTGATATAAAAGAACAGAAAAACAAGGAAACAGGTTATAACTATTGAACTGATAAGGATGAACAGGATTCGGTTGCCAAAGCGGTTTGCCATTGCGGGATAGTGATTAGAGATTAGTGACCAGAGATTAATTGTTTGGGCATAGGATAAGTAAATAAGAAAGAAAATCAATCTTCAACTAATCTCTTACCACTGATGTAAACAAATAAAAAGAGCAGATGTTGGCTTGCATTTAATTATAATTAAAGTTAATTGGTTAACAATCCACTTTAACACTTCACCGTCTTTTTCTTTTTTGCGGGAGCATTGTTGCCAGGTTTTTTTATAACTGCGCCAATTTGAGCTGCGGTTGCCGCGGCGGCGCTTGCCAATGGGCTTACATAAGTGGCTACAGCTACTACAAAAGTATTCATGTTTCGTTGTGTGCGGATGCCAGCCTGGCGAATGTTTTTTTCAGCCCGGTCCAGCAATAATTTTAATGCGGGCAAATCCAACTCATCGTCGGGCTTAAGGGCTACAAGGTTGCCTAGTGTTGCCCACCCTGCGGCCGCAATATTGTCTTCATCGGCACTGATCCATTCGCGGGCCAGCTCAAAGCCGTAGTTGCTGCCTGCGGCCACCCAGGGGACCGTATATTCGGAAATATTGGTTGACACGGCCTGCTTTACCCAGGTTTGTAAATCGGCTTTGGTCATTTTATCATCTGCTGCAATTAAGCCGGCCAGGTACATTGCATCCGCATTACCGGTGGCATAAAGGTCTAACGCCAGTTGATAGTCAGTTTTTATCTTTTTTTGGATAGTTTTTAAATGCTCCACCTTCACCCCAAAAAAAGGTTCTTTTACCCCATGCTTCAATAAAATATTTTTGATTTTTTCGTTTCCGAACGATTTTAGTTCGGCCATAATTTCAGATACTGTCATGATGATTTTATTTAAACAGGCTATCAAAAAAACAATTAAAAATAAGGATATGTGTTTTCAAAAATCATGGTAAAATTATTTTTTACGTTACTGGCTAACTATGGCTTTGTCGTGATTGGCTTTCCGTTTTAATATAACTGCTGCCAGTAATGAAACGATTAATCCAACTGGTAATATTTCGGCATAGGTAACCAGCGCGTTAAAAAACGGATTTCTGTAAAGCTTACTAAATTGTTGTATCTCGGCCGCTTTGGCGCTCAGCTGTGCCTGGGTGCCACCAGCAGCTTTCAATTGAAGTAGCTCGTGTGCTGAGTATTTTTCATAAAAGTCGGGGATAAAGTAAAAGTAATCTATCATCCACACTATTACATATATGGTAGACGCAATGAGCGTGATCATGAGGCCTGTTGTAAAAGCTTTACCAAATGTTATAACGCCGTTGCCGTATTTATCGCGGTTGTTTTTAACGGCCACAAATATGAGGGAGAAAGCTACCAGCATAGTGGTGTAGCCCAGCAACATACTTCCCTCGTAATTATTAAGGTTGAAAATTTTGGCCATTGAGGCCAGCATAAACGCCGCTACAATAAAGCCCGCAATAAACCCGGTGACGATGATGGTCCTTTTCATTTTTTTGGTTTTAGTTTCCTCAAAATTGCTGAACCGGGAAATATTATTAGTCATACTTTAGGGTGATTTTTAAATAAAAATCCCGCATTTAATAGTTTATAACAAGCATTTTAAGGGATAAGGCTCAGTTTTTTACCCATGTCAACCGCCTGCGTTCGCCTTTTAACTTCCAATTTTTCAAATATTTGAGCAGTATGCGTTTTAATGGTATTAAGCGATACGAACAAACTTTCAGCAATTTCCCGGTTACTTAAACCTTCGGCCATCAGCTTAAGTACCTCCAGTTCGCGTTTACTCATGTTGATGCGTTTCAGTTCACGCTCATTTAAAACAAAAGCACTGCCATCAGGCGCAAAAATTTGCCGTTCAACAATCAAGGTTTCTACTTTAGGCTTACGGAGCTTTAAAGCAAGCCAAACACCAAGTAAGGTAAATATTACTGCAATAATCCCTGCGTATGTCTCCAGTTGCCGGTCAACCAATATGTAACGCAGCTCGGCCCATTTAAGCAATATTATAAGCGCAGCGAGTGCAATGCCGTAAATGGTGATCTGCCTATTGCGCGCTGTAATGCTCAAAGTGCTAAATTTTAGAAGCTCGTTAATCAATAAAATTTTGACGGGCGATGCATTGGGAAAGATAATGGCTCCCCACAATTATCGTTCATGTAAAGATAACTATTTCACCATTTATTGCAGCAGACGGTATTGATATGACAAACTGGTTTTTAAGGTAGCTGCGGCGGTGGAAATAATTGTGAAGGTTATAAATGTTTTAGTTGTTGTAGTGGCAAAATTATTACCCTTACAACAACTAAAACAGCTCAATTTAATTAGGCGTAAACCACATTTAAGGTAATTGGAACGCTTAACGCTTTTGATATAATGCAATTTGCTTTTGCACCTTCAGCAATTTCTTTGAATTTATCTTCGCTTACACCTTCAATTGGCGAGCCTTTTAATTCAAGGTGAATGCCGGTAATGCTGAGTGCCTGCATATCCAGATCTAAAATTGCATCGGTGGTTAAGTCACCCGGGGTAAAACCAGCCTGGCTAAGCGCTGCACCTACTGCCATGGTAAAGCAACCTGCATGGGCGGCTGCAATCAGCTCTTCCGGGTTGGTACCTATACCGTCCTGGAAACGGGTCTTAAATGAATACTGGGTGTTGTTAAGGGTAGTGCTTTGGGTGGTGATTTCACCTTTACCTTCGGTTAAAGTGCCATTCCAATGGGCATGTGCTGTACGTTTCATAGTGTTTGTTTTTTAAAAGTTTATTTCAGGTATTGTAAATTGCTGGTTTATCTGGCTTATAAAAGCCAATACTTCATCATGCCCAAGCTGCGTTTCGGCAGATGTTAAAAAATGCTTTGGTACTTCTTCAAAAGTCTCTAAAAGCGCTTTGCGGAATTTGGCGATGTTCTGATCTGTTTTTATAGACGATTGCTTATCTGCTTTGGTAAATACCAGTACAAACGATAAGCCTTTTTCACCAAGCCAGTTACAAAACTCTATGTCTATTTTTTGCGGCTCAAGGCGGCTGTCAATCAGCACCATTACACATTGCAGGCTTTCGCGCTTATCAAGATAGGTATGAATGAATTTGCTCCAGTCGGCTTTTTTGCTTTTTGAGGCACGGGCATAACCGTAGCCCGGCAAATCCACAATATACCAGTTGTCATTTATTAAAAAATGGTTAATGAGCTGCGTTTTACCAGGGGTTTGCGAAGTTTTAGCCAGGCCTTTTTTACCGGCAAGCATATTAATGAGGGATGATTTACCCACGTTTGACCTGCCTATAAAAGCATACTCAGCCTTTACAGGCGGCGGTAGCTTGGAGATCTGGGTGTTGCTGCAAATAAACTCGGCTGATTTAACGATCATAGGCGCAAAGGTAGGGATTTTTGTTTGAGAGATTTTGGATTGAGATTTAACACAAGAACAATTTATAGCTGTAAATGTTCATTTTACAATCATCAAACAAAACAGCCGCATCTATTTTGTAAATTTGATGTTTAAACATATAATTACATGGAAGCATATAAAATACCGGCACAAACCCGCATAGGGCATGTGCATTTAAAAGTAAGCGATCTGCAAAAGTCGCTTGATTTTTACAGCGGACTGCTGGGTTTCGATAAGATGATGCTTTATGGCGACCAGGCCGCTTTTATTTCCGCCGGTGGATACCATCACCATATTGGCTTAAACACCTGGCACAGTAAAGGGGCTCCGCATGCGCCTGAATATGCACCCGGTTTATATCATACCGCAATTTTGTATCCTGAACGTAAAGACCTGGCTGTTATATTACAACGATTAATAGACGCCAAATACCCTATCACCGGCGCGTCTGATCATGGAGTATCTGAAGCTATTTATTTGGATGATCCGGATGGCAATGGTGTTGAACTGTACTGGGACCGCCCCCGCGAACAATGGCCGGTTGATGAAAATGGTGATTTAACGATGTTTACGAGGCGGCTGGATATGGAAGGTTTGCTGGCAGAGAAGTAAGCAGAGAAGTAAATTAGGATTTATGAAATAAAAAACGTCATGCCTTAATGTTTCAGCATGACGTTGAATGATTCCTTTACAGCTCTTTTATTGTTATATTCTTAAAATAGGCTTTGTGCCCATGATCCTGCAAAGCTATGTGGCCGGTTTTAGCGGCGCCGTAGTCGGGATAGTCTTTCCATTTGCCTTCGGCTTTTTTCTTGTTCCAGTCGGCATCCCATGCCTGGAAGTATAAAATCTTTTTGCCGTTAAGCCAATGTTCAACACGGCCTTTGTTAAAAATAATTTTGCTGGTGTTCCATTCGCCCACAGGTTTTAACATTTTCTGATCGTTTGGCAGGTGCATCGCGTAGTCGCAGCCGGTTTTTTGCCATTCTTCCAGTTTATCAGGCCAGCCGGTATCGTCTATCAGTTGGTACTCGGGGCCGGTTTCATAAGTCGCATGGTATTTCGGGTCTTCAACCACATGGTAAATAACCCCGCTGTTGCTGCCTTTATCAATTTTCCAATCCCACGACAGTTCAAAATTGGTGTATTGTTTATCGGTAACAATATCGCCGCCGGTATCGCCATTGGCGGCGCCCTGGCAAACCAAGGCGCCATCAACAATGGTCCAGTTTTTTACTTCGCCTGTTTTGTTAAAGCCGTGCCAGCCTTTAAGGCTTTTGCCATCAAACAAGCTGGTTTTTGTTTGAGCAAAAGCATGCGAGCCGATGAGGCCCGCAGCTATCATTAATATACTTAATTTCTTCATTTTGTTATTTAAGTTGTTGTAAGGCCGAAGCGTTATAGCTGTTTTTGCTTAGCTAACTATATCCTGGCAGCCGGTCATTAAACCTTTTTGATCATCTTTTCCGGATCCCAAAACATGGGCTGGTTTTTAAAATAGCTATCGTTACACAACAACGCAGGCGCAGCGGCACGGTAGCCAAATGTTGCATCCTCAGTTACTTTGCCATTGGTGCGAATAGCGGTAATAAAGTTGTTCATGTGGTCGTAAGAACCGCCTAAATAGCCTTTATCGGCTTCGTATGCAATTTCTTCGGGCGGCATCATTTTTTTTCGTTCAGGGTTACGGTCGCCGCTTTGCCTTAATTTTTCAAGATAAAAGGGATCATCAGAAGCGAAAACCTTATTTCTTTTCAGCACTACCTTATCCCAGGTAACGTCCATAGCGCCTTCGCTGCCTACCAGGCGCAGGTAAGTTGTGCCGCTGGTGCCATCAACAAAGTTGCAGCGCAATGAAAGGTTAAATGCAGGGTGCATAGCGTTTTTGGCATAATCAAAAGTTCCCAGCAAAACGTCAGGCACTTCACGGCCATCGTTCCAGAAACGCAAACCTCCCGAGGCATAGATCTTCTCGGGCCCGTGTGAGCCGGTTACAAAATGCAGGCTGCTGAACAGGTGAACAAAAAGATCGCCGGCCATACCAGTGCCGTAATCGGTGTAATTTCTCCATCTAAAAAAACGCTTTTCATCAAACGGGCGTTTGTGGGTATTGCTTACGTAAGTATCCCAGTCAACCGTTCGCGGCGATGCATCCGCAGGGATGGGATATTGCCATACTTCAACCGGGCCTCGCCTTGCCCAAAAACCTTCGGCGTAATTAAGCTGGCCAATTGCGCCGGCTGCCAGCAACTCGCGGGCTTTTTCGTTACCTAATGATGATACACCCTGGCTGCCTACCTGGAAAATTTTCCCGGTTTCCTTTTGTGCCTGGATAACGGCAGGGCCTTCGGTAATTGCGTGTACCATTGGTTTTTCACAATATACGTGTTTGCCTGCATGCATAGCATCAACAGAGATCTGCTCGTGCCAATGGTCAGGTGTGCCTATTATTACTGCATCAATATCTTTCCTGTTAAGTACTTCTTTATAAATTTTAGTTGTGAAAATATCGGCGCCCCATCGTTTTTTGGCGTCGGCCAGCCTGCCGTCGTATAAATCGCAAACGGCAATCAGTTTAACACCGGGAATCTGCAGCGCTACGTTGGTGTCTTCACTGCCTTGCCCGCCCGCACCTATCAGGGCAATATTGATCTGATCGTTGACGCTGATACCTGCCGGTCTTTTTAAATAAGCAAATACATCGTTTTTTTTCTCAGCAGCAAATACACTTTGGCCTACAGCAACTGCCGCAGTGGCCGTGCCTAATTTTCTAAGAAAACTTCTGCGGGACGGTTCTTCTTTTTCTTTCATAATAAAAGTAACAGGGTTTGTTAGTAAGTAATGATAATAGGTTTTGGTGCATTTTAAAGGGGAAATGCATCAATAGCGAAAGGTATAATTTATATGGGAGATTTGAAAATAATTATAATAGGCAGCATTAACAGGTTTTAATAAAGCCCCGGCTATCTGTTAAAATGGAAGAGTTGATTAGCCGGTAGTTGCGTTAGGTTTTTGTGATATAGCTTGTTTTATTTCAGGCGTTTTTCTAAAATAATATAACTGCCCTTTCTGTCCAGTTCATGAAAACCTGCTCTTCTGCATGTATTTATTGCCGGTGTGTTATTTTCTTTTACCTCGGTAAGGCACCTTTCAAACCCTTTATGCACCAAATCAGTTAAAAAAAACTCCATCAGCCTTCGGCCGTATCCCATTCTTCGTACCAATGGCGAGACTACTGTCATTGACAGGAAACCGGTTTTGCTTTCATAATCATTAGCATAGCCAGCCAGGAAAGCCTGCAATTCGCCCTTTTCGGTAATGGTTATAATGCATCCCTTGTCAGTTATTTTATCAATATAGGCGTTTAAATCGGCCATCTCATACGTTCCACTGCCGTCGTTGATCAACGGGTGCATCATATTGTAAATTTTGGTTTTCATGCTGCTTTAGGTTTGCTGTACAATTTAGTCCAATATTTTTAAATATTAAAATAAATACCTCGTCCTGAGTTTATTATGGTGTTAGGTAGTGTTTTCTGTCTTTTAGCGGTCATTATTTAACTATGACCCCATCATCTGTATAACCCCGCTTAATTCAATCAGCCAATAATAATTATCTTTGCTGCCCGATGAGCAAAATAATAACTCCGTACACCGATCAGCAAGGCACCAAAAAAGAGCAGGTAGCCGATATGTTTAATAACATTTCAAAAACCTATGATTTCCTGAATCATTTTTTATCGCTGGGCATAGATATCATCTGGCGCAAAAAGGCGATAAACGAATTGAAAAAGGATCAGCCTAAATTAATACTGGATGTAGCCACCGGTACCGGCGATTTTGCTTTTGAGGCGCTAACCATATTAAAGCCCGAAAAAATAATAGGGGTTGATATTTCAAAGGGCATGCTCAGCATCGCGCAGCAAAAAATAGATAAACGTAAATTGGGCGATAAATTTGAAGTAAAGCTGGGCGACTCAGAAAAACTTCCTTTTGATGCAGACGGGTTTGATGCCGTTACCGTGGCGTATGGCGTACGTAATTTTGAGAACCTTGAAACCGGCCTGGCCGATATTCACCGGGTATTAAAACCGGGCGGTAAAGCGGTAGTGCTTGAGTTTTCAAAACCCAAAGCATTCCCTGTAAAACAGCTTTATAATTTCTATTTTAACTATATTACACCCGGAATTGGTAAATTATTTTCAAAAGATGCAAGGGCTTACACTTATTTGCCTGAATCGGTAGCGGCTTTTCCTGATGGGAAAACTTTTACTGCCTTAATGGATAAAGTAGGCTTTAAACATACCAAACACAGGCCTTTGGCGTTTGGTATTTGTTCAATTTACACGGGTATTAAATGAGTAAAAACCGTTACCTCATTATATTTTTGTTGGTATTTTGCAGTAATACGTTACTGGCGCAGGTACCGGCATGGGGTGGCGGGGCAGATTTAACCGACCTTAGTTTTGGTTTCACCTTTTCATACGTAAACAGCTATTATAAAATTGATAAAAAGCCCGGCTGGCGCAGTCCTTTTTTTGACCCGGGCGTAAACCGCAACATAACAGATTCGTTAAAAAGCATCGGTTCAAAAAGCTCACCTGGTTTTGCAGTTGGTTTTATAACCCGGTACAGGCTTACAGATCATATTGAGGCCCGGATAACCCCATCGCTGATTTTTGCCGACAAATCATTAACTTATACCTATCCCAATGCGCAGGATAATGTTACCAAGCAGGTACAAACCACAACGGTAGATTTCCCTTTAGAGTTTAAGCTAAAATCAGACCGGATAGGTAATTTCAGGGCTTATATAATGGGAGGGGCTAAATATTCGCTGGCCATAGGCTCAAAAAAAAATGCTGATGCCGGGCTAGACCCGCTGGATAAGCTGGTTAAAAACGTTGGCGGCTACGGATCGTACGAAGCCGGGCTGGGCTGCGATATCTATTTTGAATTTTTTAAACTTTCGCCCGAAATAAAGATTGCCAACTCCCTGGGTAATGTGCTTGTTCCGGAAAATCACCCATATTCCAGCCCCATTAATAAGTTGGGGGTGCATACCCTAATGTTTAGCCTGTATTTTGAATGACCACGTTTCTGAGTTTTATGCACCCAATCCTGTGTGCCATATTAATGCCGGTACCTTGTCATAACGCATTGGCTATTGCTTAAATGCCAATTGATTGCCAATAAATGACAACTTATTGGTGTTAAAAACATAATTTCGCTGCAATAGTTAATCTACACATGACTAAAATTGCATTAATAACAGGAGCTACCTCGGGGATAGGCGAGGCCTGCGCCCATTTGTTTGCCCGGGAAAACTACAACCTGGTGCTCACCGGCAGAAGAATTGATCGGCTTGAAAAACTGGCAAAGAAGCTTAATGATAAGTATAATGTTGAAGTTGCTGTTTCGCAATTTGATGTTAGGAATCGGGGAGACGTTGCTGAAAACCTTGAAAACCTGCCCGCCAAATGGAAACACGTGGATGTGCTGGTAAACAATGCCGGCCTGAGCCAGGGGCTTGATCCTATTCAAAAAGGTGACCTGGACGACTGGGATACCATGATTGATACCAATATTAAAGGCTTGCTGTATGTAAGTAAAATAGTTGCCAACTGGATGATTGATAACAAAAAGGGGCACATTGTTAATATCGGATCAATTGCGGGTAAGGAGGTTTATGCAAATGGTAACGTATATTGTGCAACCAAACATGCGGTTGATGCCCTTAATAAAGGGATGCGTATTGATTTGCTGCCGTATGGCATAAAGGTTACGGCAATACACCCCGGAGCAGTTGAAACAGAGTTTTCAGAAGTTAGGTTTAAGGGTGATAAGGAAAGGGCAAAGAAGGTTTATGATGGTTTTGAACCTTTGGTTGCCGATGATATTGCGGAGACTATCTGGTTTGTGGTATCGCGCCCCAAACATGTTAACATTAACGATATGATTGTAATGCCTACCGCACAGGCAAACGCGGGAACGATATTTAGAGGTTAGAGAACGGTGATCAGAGATTAGGAAGCTTTGCTTCTGAAATAGGAGACCGGACAGCCGAAATAAAAAAAGACTTAATAATTCAACCATCAGAAATTCGAAATAAAAAATATATGTCACTCATTATTCAAATTGACCAGGATATAAAACAAGCAATGCTGGCTAAACAAGCAGACCGATTAAGAGGCCTGCGTGCAATTAAGTCTGCCTTGCTTTTGGCCCGTACCGAAAAGGGTGCTGCGGAGGAATTAACACCTGAAGCTGAAATTAAAGTTTTGCAAAAATTGGTTAAGCAGCGCAAGGAATCGGCGGAGATCTACAAAACACAAAACCGTGAGGATTTGTACCAGATAGAGATGGATGAGATGCAGGTAATTGAACCTTACCTGCCGGCGCAAATGTCCCGGTTTGAAATAGAGGGATATCTACAGGAGGTAATAAGCCGTATTGGTGCAACATCAGTAAGTGATATGGGCAGGGTGATGGGCATAGCCAATAAGGAACTGGCAGGCCAGGCCGATGGCCGCACGATATCAGAAGTGGTGAAGCAACTTTTGGGTTGATTAGGTTGATTAAGTGAGTGGTTGATTAGGTTTTAATATTAAACAACTTAATCTAACTCAATCAACCCAGTTAAACTTAATCAACTAAATAAACAATAAAACTTGCAGCTAACAAGCAATAAGCTATTTTTATAGCGAAAATATTTGATGTTACATTCCGGCTATTTGACGCCGGCTTTTTGAAATTTTAATTATATAAATTTATATGGATTTCGTGCTTAAAGAGGAACACGGTTTTAGTTATATCGATGAGGGCGAAGGCGAGGTTTTGTTATTGTTGCACGGCTTAATGGGTGCTTTAAGTAACTGGGATAAAGTAATTGAAGAATTTAGAGGGCAGTACCGGGTAATAATCCCCATTTTGCCGATATATGATTTGCCGCTATTAACTACAGGGGTAAAAAGTATGGCTAAGTATGTACACAAATTTGTAAAATATAAAAAGCTGACTGATATAACGCTGCTTGGTAATTCATTAGGCGGGCATGTGGGTTTAATATATGTACTCTCGCACCCAACGCTGGTTAAAGCTTTGGTGCTCACCGGTAGTTCAGGCTTATACGAAAATGCTTTTGGCGGATCGTTCCCGAGGCGCGAGAGTTACGATTTTGTTAAGGAAAAAGTAGAATATACATTTTATGACCCGGCTACGGCAACCAAAGAGCTGGTTGATGACGTATATCAAACTATAAACGACAGGCATAAGGTGATCAGGATCCTTGCGATGGCTAAATCGGCTATTCGTCATAATATGAACAAGGACCTGCATAAGATCCATATTCCTGTATCGTTAATATGGGGCAGGGATGATAAAATTACGCCGCCGGAAGTGGCTATTGAATTTAACCAGCAGTTGCCAGATTCGGAGCTGCACTGGATAGAAAAATGCGGGCACGCACCTATGATGGAGCAGCCCGATGAGTTTAATAAATATTTGAGGCTGTTTTTAGATAAAATAAAAGCTAAATAAATTACGCATGCTTGCAGTTGAAATGATAGCTGATGCCATACCGCCGGTGCATACTTCTGATACCATTCAGAAAGCTGTTGACCGTATGGTTGAGTTTCGCATCCGCCATTTGCCAATTGTAAACGAAGAACAGTTTTTAGGCCTGCTTTCAGAGAATGATATAGCTGCAGAAACCGATCCGGAGACCCCGGTAGGTGCTTTGGCGCTCTCGCTGGTTAATCCTTACGTACTGGAAGATCAGCATATTTATGATGTTATCCGCCTGTTTTATGAACGCCAGTTAACCGTAGTTCCGGTATTGGACGCGGCTAAAAACTATTCGGGACTGATTACTATTAACGCGCTTACTGAATATTTTGCCGGGCTTACATCCGTTTCGCAGCCGGGCGGGATAATTGTGCTGGAGATCAATAATAAAAACAATTCGCTGGCGCATATGGCGCAGATAGTTGAGTCTGACAATGCCCAGATCCTGAGCTCATACGTGCGCACCTTTCCCGATTCAACACGCATGGAAGTTACCCTTAAGGTAAATAAGCAGGACATATCAGCTATAATTGCTACGTTTTTGCGTTACGAGTACGATGTAAAGGCTACTTTTAATCATAGCGACGACAACGACAACTCGAGGGACAGGTATAATTCTTTGATGAATTACTTAAATTTATAGTCGATGGTCCATAGTCGATAGGCCACACTGCTTTTTGATTTCTTATCTTTAAAGGGAATTAAAAAAACTATCGACCATGGTCCATGGACAACAAACCACCAACTAAATGAAGATCGCAGTTTACGGAAGGCAATTTAATGATCCGGTAGTTATCCCCTTTATCCAGCAGGTTTTTAATAATTTGGTTCAGCATAACGTGGAAATTTTTGTCCATCCTTTGCTGCACGACTTTCTGCAGGAGAATATTAAAACTACCGAATACCAGCTGCTGGAAAATACAGAAACGCTTAAAGCCCCTATAGACCTTTTTTTAACGCTAGGCGGCGACGGTACGCTGTTGGATATGGTGACCGTGATCCGTGATACCGGCATCCCCGTAATTGGAATAAACTTTGGCAGACTGGGCTTTTTAGCCAGCATTAATAAAAATGATATTGATGCAGCAATTTATGCTGTAGTAAACAAACAATTCACTTTAGACAGCAGGGAATTGCTCCGGATAGATTCGGAACAGGAAATATTCGGGAAAGATAATTTTGCCCTTAATGATATTACTATTCATAAGCGCGATGATGCGGCTATGATAACCACCCACGTTTTTTTAGACCAGGAATTTCTGAATTCATACTGGGGCGATGGGATTATTATTTCAACAGCCACCGGATCAACGGCTTATTCATTAAGCTGCGGCGGCCCCATTCTCTTCCCCCAGTCAAACAGTATTGTACTTACCCCTAATGCACCCCATAATTTAAACGTTAGGCCCATAGTGCTGCCAGACACCAGCATCCTGGCCTTTGATGTGGAGTGCCGCAGTAATAATTACCTGGTATCGTGCGATTCGCGGACGGCAATTATTGATAAAACCATGCGTTTCCAGGTAAGCAAGGCTGGGTTCAGTTTAAATTTGATCCGCTTAAATAATGAAAGTTATTTATCAACGTTAAGAAACAAGTTGTTATGGGGGCTTGACGTTCGCAACTATTAAGATTACCGGATGCCGAAGTTTTTACTGCTGATATTTTTAGTTTTCACTACTGTTACCTTAAGGGCGCAAACCTGGGAAATTGGGGCGGCTGCCGGTGGTGCGGGCTATATGGGCGACCTGAACACTAACAACCCAATTAAAATTAGTGGTTATGTTTTTGGGGGATTTGTAAAACGGAACTTTAACGGTTATTTGTCAGCAAGGCTAAATGCTAACTTTGGGCAGGTAAGCGCAGCCGACAGCACCTCAGGCAGCCAGCAATTCAGGAACAGGAATTTAAGCTTTACTACTGACCTCAGAGAAGTAAGCCTGGTAGCTGAATTTAATTTTATGAACTACATTCCCGATGCCGGAAAAAATAAATACTCCCCTTACATTTTTTTGGGCATAGCCGATACGCATTATGTTCCGCGCACGGTATATAGAGGTAAAACTTATGATTTGCGAAGCCTGCAGACTGAAGGAGAGTCCATTTATCCAACTTCTACCATTTCTATCTTATACGGTGCGGGCTTTAAATACAACATTACCGGCAAATTTACACTGGGCGCTGAACTGGGTTACCGCAATACCAATACCGATTACCTTGACGACGTTAGCGGAAACTATGCTGATAAAAGCAGGCAATCGTTAACGGCGGCATTGCTGGGTGATCGTTCCGGCGAAAAAACCGGCGTTTATATTGGCAGCCAGGGCACACAGCGCGGCGATTTGAGGCCCCACGATACCTATTTCTTCTCACAAATTACTATCTCATACACTTTTGTTACCCAAAAGTGTTATTTTCAATAAACCAACCACCGATTTTGATTTTAAGATAAAGGACTGACTTTTACAGCCTATCCCGCGGTAACGGTATGTATTTTCCCTAACCATAGTCACAGGATCACTACAGCTTATACTGGCAATTTAAATGCATCATTGTTGCAATAAAGTAAAACCAGGAGCGTTAAATGATAAATCAGCTGCATCTGTTTGCTGTTGGTAACCAATTATTTAACCTTAATCCTTTAACATCATGGCTGAATTAGCACCATCCTCCGGAAAATCGGGCAGCAAACACGTTAAGCGGATGCCTCTTCGCGTAGATCTCACTGCAATGGTTGATCTCGCATTTTTACTAATCACATTTTTTATGCTGACCACATCGCTGCAAAAGCCGCGCGAAATGAGTGTCGTTATGCCTGCTAAAGGGCCTTCAGCGGGAGTATCTGACAAAACAACCCTTACCATTTGTCTGGGCACAAAAAACCAGGCGATGTATTACCTGGGGATGGCAGATAAACCGTTATCCGCTCCCAAGTTAACCGGGTATGGATTAGGTATTCGTACGGCCATTGTTGAAATGAGCAAGCAGGTATTAACCAGCACCGGTAAAAGTATGACGGTAATAATTAAGCCGGCGGAACATTCAGCCTATGAAAACCTGGTTGACGCGCTTGACGAGTTGAACATTACCAGGGTACCATCCTACTCCATTGCTGCCATTTCACCGAAAGATGTTGATCTTTTAAAGCAAAAGGGAATCTATTGATCGGTGTACTTAGTTGATTGAGTTAGATTAAGTTGACCGGGCCAGAATAAATAACGACCCCGTTAATAATCTGCTCAATCAATTTTTCAGAGAATTTATGCCCAAAACCTACTCACATCATCAACCATTCACCTAATCAATTTCCTTAATTATTCTTTTCCTGCCTCATAATAAAAAAACTACAATTAAGTTTTTACCTTTGTCCCCTGAAAAAAACAGCACAAGTTGTTGAAAATGGGGCTAAACCCCGGTGAATAAGTATGATTTATTAGCCGGGGGATGGGTATTGCAATGCGTTTTTTTGAATATAAAATGCATGATGATGTCGGCTGCCGCCTTTAATAAACGGTATAATGGGATATAAGGATCAGATTGATTTGTTAAAATTGCCAAAGCACATAGCTATTATTATGGATGGCAATGGCCGTTGGGCAAAAGAAAAAGGCAAATTAAGAATATTCGGCCATCATAACGGGGTGCTTTCTGTTAGGGATGTAGTGGAGGGCGCTACGTTACTTAATATAGGATATTTAACGCTTTACACCTTTTCATCTGAAAACTGGAACAGGCCGAAGCTGGAGGTTATGGCCATTATGGAGTTAATGGTAAGCACCATTCATAAAGAAATCAGAAACTTTATGGAAAAAAATGTGCGCTTGCAGGCCATTGGCGATTTAAATATGCTGCCGGATAAGGCCCACAGGGAGTTAAATAATGCAATTGAAAAAACCAGCGGTAATACCGGGCTGGTGCTAACGCTTGCTTTAAGCTACAGTTCGCGCCGCGAAATTGTGCAGGCGGCTAAGAATCTAGCCGCCAAAGTGCAAAGTGGGGAGTTAAATATTGACGAGATTGATGAGGAGACTTTTGAAAACAACTTATATACCAATGGTATGCCTAACCCCGAACTGCTGATAAGAACCAGCGGCGAACACCGCATCAGCAATTACCTGCTGTGGCAAATTGCGTATGCCGAATTGTACTTCACCACAAAGTTGTGGCCCGACTTCCGCAAAGAAGATCTGTATGAAGCTATACTTGATTATCAAAAACGGGAACGCCGTTTTGGTATGACCAGCGAGCAGGTCAACTAAATTTTTAACTTTAACACTTTTTAACAACTGTATAAATTATTTTTAGCCCACTAAAATATTCGAATGAATAAATATATTTTTGCTATTCTTTTTACTGTAATAAGTACCGCTGCCCTGGCCCAGATCCCGGGGAGTCAACCCAAATATTCGCTTCCAAAATCAACATTGCCTGCTGACAGTTTGAGCTACCTGGAACCGAAAGACTTTATTATTGGAGGTATAACCATCACCGGTACAAAATCACTTGACAAAGATGTATTGCTAACCATATCAAAGTTAAATAAGGGCGACCATATCAACCTGCCGGGCGAAGCGAATGCTAATGTTATTAAAAACATGTATTCGCAGGGTTTGTTTGAGGACGTACAATTGAATATTACAAAAATTGTTCTGGATACCATCTATCTTGAAATTGCCGTTACAGAGCTTCCGCGTTTGTCGCGTCTGCACTTAACGGGTATCCGCAAAGGCGAGATTGACGACGTTCAGAAAAAGCTTTCGGATAAAACCTACAAAATTGTTAACTCCAACCTGATCAGCACTACTACAGCTATCATAAAAAAGCATTTTAATGAAAAAGGGTTTTTAAATACTACAGTTACCATTAAACAACGTAAAGATCCGGGTGATGCCAATAGCGTTATACTTGACGTAGCTATTGATAAGCACTCAAAAGTGATGATATCTGAGGTTG
Organism: Mucilaginibacter xinganensis; assembly: GCF_002257585.1. Classification (NCBI taxonomy): domain Bacteria; kingdom Pseudomonadati; phylum Bacteroidota; class Sphingobacteriia; order Sphingobacteriales; family Sphingobacteriaceae; genus Mucilaginibacter; species Mucilaginibacter xinganensis. Next base: position 1,471,529 of record NZ_CP022743.1, read on the forward strand.
TATTTGAGGGGAATAAAGATTTTTCACAAAAGAAGCTTAAGGGGTACCTGAGCAAAACCCGCACCAGGAAATTCTACAATATCTTTGGATCAAAGAAGTTTAAACAGGATAAATACGACGAGGATAAACTGAACCTGGTAACAAAAATGCAGGGCAAAGGTTACAGAGATGCTGAGATTGTAAAGGATACGGTTTATAAAACCGGCCCAAATACAGTAGGTGTTAAAATAAAAGTATTTGAAGGCCACAAGTATTACTTTGGTAACATCAAATGGTCGGGAAATGCTAAATACTCGTCAGACATATTGAATAAGATCCTGAAAATTAAAAAGGGAGATGTTTTCAGCGAGGAGGAATTAAATAAAAGGTTAACCGGGCCAACCCCGGCTAATGATGATATTTCATCATTTTATTTAAATGATGGTTACCTTACCTACAATGCCGACCCTGTACAAACTAAAATTTACAATGATACGGTTGACATGGACCTGCGGGTTTATGAAGGGCCCCAATATACCATTAACAGGGTTATTTTAAAGGGTAACGATGTAACCAACGATAAGGTGGTGATGCGTGAGATAAGGACTAAACCGGGCCAGAAATTTAATAAGGAGCTTTTAATACGAAGCACACGTGAAATTGGCCAGTTGGGTAACTTTGACGAGCAAAAAACAGAACCAAAACCAACCAACATTAATCCGCAGGATGGTACGGTAGATATTGTTTATAACGTGGTTGAAAAACCGTCAGACCAGATAGAGCTGTCAGGTGGTTTTGGTGGCGGCCAGTTAGTTGGTACCTTAGGACTTACCTTTAATAACTTCTCGTTAAGGAACATATTCAACCTTAAAGCCTACAAACCATTGCCAAAGGGTGATGGGCAGAAACTAAGCTTAAGGGGACAGTCAAGCGGGCATACCTATCAAAACTTCTCGTTCACGTTCTCTGAGCCATGGCTGGGCGGTAAAAAGCCAATCTACTTTGCATTGTCGGCTTATACCCAGTTAAGCTCAACCGGCGATTATTATGCAAAGAGTAATCCGCTTTATAATAAACTGCGCATAAACGGTATAGGCGTAACGTTGGGTAAAAAATTAAACTGGCCTGATAACTACTTCCAGTTAAATTACTCCCTAAACTTTGACCACTATAACCTGGATAACTATACCGGTTACTTGTTCTCGAACGGAACATCATACAATATTAAGCTAACACAGGAGTTAAGCCGAAACTCGGTTGATGCGCCAATTTATCCTACGTCGGGATCGAACATTAAATTTACGGTACAGGCTACGCCGCCATACTCATTGTTCAATAACATCAATTATAAAATTGCGACGCCTGAGCAACGCTACCATTTTGTAGAATACTATAAGTTTAAATATGACGCACAGTGGTTTACCCGGATAACAGGCAAGCTGGTATTGATGTCGCAGGTAAGGTTCGGATTTTTGGGACAGTATAACACGGAAGTTGGCCCTTCGCCTTTCGAACGGTTTAAATTGGGTGGTGATGGTATGCAGAGCTACCAGTTTTTACAGGGTAGTGAGATTATTGGTTTAAGAGGTTATCAGAACTTCTCGATTGTTCCTGAAGGAACAAACTACACTGAAAACACCAATCCGGGTAGTACCATTTATAACAAATACACTATGGAGCTTCGCCACCCGGTTATCCAGGGGCAATCGGCAACAATATTTTTATTAGCTTTTGCCGAAGGTGGAAATGTTTGGAATTCTTTTAATAAATTTGATCCTTTCAACGTTAAGCGTTCAGTGGGAGTTGGAGCCAGGATATTTTTACCTATTTTTGGCTTGCTTGGGCTGGATTATGGTTATGGATTTGACGCCATCCCTGGAATTCCGGCGGCAAACAAAGGTCAGTTCCATTTCTCGATTTCACAGAGCCTGAACGGGGGATTTAATTAATTTGCAATGCAATTGTAATGAAGAAGACAATTTTAGTACTGCTTTTTACGTTAATAACAGTTACCGGTGCGTTCGCGCAGCGGTTTGCTTATGTAGATTCGGAATACATATTAAAACGTATGCCTGAATATGCATCGGCGCAAAAGCAGATAGAAGCGTTGTCTGTACAATGGCAAAAAGAAGTTGATGCACGTTTCCAGGAAATTGACCGTTTGTACAAAGCATACCAGGCAGACCAGGTTTTAATGACTGCCGACATGAAGAAGCGACGCGAGGCGGAAATTGCCGATAAGGAAAAAACAGCGAAAGACTTTCAGCGTCAAAAATTTGGACCGGATGGAGAGCTTGCGCAAAAAAGTAATTCAATAATAAAACCAGTACAGGATAAAATGGCTAAAGCTATACAGGCAGTTGCCGAAAATGATAACCTGGATATGATATTTGATAAAAACAGTGAAGTAATTATGTTATACGCCAGTCCGCGTTATGATAAGAGCGCTGATGTTTTAGCAAAGCTTGGCTTAAAGTCAGGATCAACACCCGCAAAATAAATTTTTAATATATTAATCCCATTAAATTTTAAACACAGAACAAAAAAAATGAAAAAACTACTTAAAGTTGCTTTAGTGGCGTTATGCTTTTTATCGGTAGGCAACTTTGCCAAAGCACAATCAAAAATTGGTTATATTAATTTCGACGGATTAATTGGACAAATGCCAGAGGCAAAAACTGTAAAATCACAGCTTGATATTTACTCAAAGCAGTTTACCGATCAGCTTGCTGCTATGCAAACTGAGCTTCAGAATAAAGGACAGGAGTTTCAAAAAACACAAGCCAGCATGACTGATGCAGTACGTTCTGCTAAACAAGCTGAATTACAGGATATCCAAAAACGCATGCAGGATTACAATACCAACGCTCAGCAGAAGTTTGAAGAAAAATCAAATGAACTGATCAAGCCTTTATCTGATAAAGCGCACACAGCAGTTGAAGCCGTAGCTAAAGAAAAAGGTTATACTTATGTTGTTAATTCGGCACAAACGCAATTTATTGTTGCACCTGTTACTGATGACCTGATGGAAGCTGTTAAAGCTAAATTAGGAATCAAATAGTAAGTTATACGTAAACATTAACAAAGCGCCTCCATGATACGGGGCGCTTTTTTTATTTTTGTACTAATGGTAAATAACAAACCGATCGGAATTTTTGACTCAGGCTATGGTGGCCTTACCGTATTCCGTTCTATATTTAAGCAGTTACCGGATTACGATTACATTTATATAGGCGATACTGCCCGCGCGCCTTACGGTAACAGGTCGTTCCAAACGATTCATCAATATACCTGGGAGTGTGTGCAATGGTTGTTTAAACAAGGTTGCCCATTGGTTATATTAGCCTGTAATACGGCGTCGGCCAAGGCGCTCCGCAATATTCAACAGATAGACCTGAAGAATGAAGGCCCGGCAAAGCGTGTATTAGGCGTTATACGGCCCACTGCCGAAGTGATAGGCGATTACACCCATACCAAAGAGATCGGTGTACTGGGCACCAAAGGGACAGTGCAGTCGGGCTCGTACCAGATAGAGATCGGTAATTTCTTTCCGGATGTGAAAGTTCACCAGCAGGCCTGCCCGCTTTGGGTGCCGCTGATTGAGAACGGTGAATACGACAAACCGGGCGCCGATTATTTTGTAAAAAAATATATTGGCGAAGTTTTGGCGCAGTCGGCAAATATTGATACGCTGCTGTTAGCCTGCACCCATTATCCCCTGATACAGCAAAAAATAGAAGCTTACCTGCCCGAAGGCATAAAGGTGGTGGCGCAGGGCGACATTGTTGCCAAAAGCCTTGCCCATTACCTGCAGCGCCATCCTGAAATGGAGGCGGCTATCAGCAAAAATAAAACACAGCGTTTTTTTACCACAACAGATGATACCGCAGACTTTGACCATTATGCTGAACTGTTTTTTGGAGAACCGGTAAAATCTGCCTACGCAGAAATTAAGTGTTAAAGCCTACGGTTGTGCACCTCTTATAAAAATGGTGCATTTTAACCCGGCCTCAGCATATTGCTTTTCCAGTTTCTGCTGCATTATTTTGTAAACCCTTACTTCGGGATAAGCAACTACGTTGGTTTCGGTAATTGACCAATCCTTTAAATTGATAGTTGCCTGGCCATAGCTAAGCTTTGCACCACCGGTTTTGCAAAACGGTTGTAAAGGCAGGCATTTACTGGTGTCGCGAACGCTGATTATCATTTTTGGTGATTTACCCGAATAGAGGCCTGAAGAAAGATAGCTGTCCCAGGCTCCCGCGAAACTAAGCGCAGGCAGCATCCCCCAAAAAATAAAGATCAATTTATTCCATCCGTGGAAAACTCCGGTAAAAATAGCTTTGCCTTCAATATTCTTAAAAAAGAGAAAGTAGAGGTAAAAGATCATGGCGATGTTCCACGGCCAAACCACTGCGTTATAATTCAAACCGCCGGGGCCTATTAGTATCAGGATAAACAGGTGCATTAGTATCAATGCTGCGGAAGCCGCTTTTTTAGTTTTATGAAAAAGTAAACCCACCCCGGCCAGTAGTTCTGCCAGGCCCAACAAATACCCGCTGAAATAAATTAAACGGTGAGCCGAAACATAAAAAGGGACTTTAAAAAACGAGTGAAGGATCATTTGGCGCCATGTTATCTGCAAAAAATCATAGTTCAGTTTATGAAGCCCGCTGTAAATATATGTTGAAGCTAAAACGAAGACGAAGCAGCTCATAATTAGTGCTGGCCTTTTGTTATTGCTGATGAAAATAAACACGATGAAAAGGCACTGATATTCCCAGGGTTGCCAGCGGTTTTGATCGAGCAGGCATGAAAATATTTCGGTCGCGAGCAGGCAAAGCAAAGCACCCCTATTTTTATTAAACAACTGCCAGCACAGCAAAAAAATCGACAGGCCAAATAACAGGGTATGCGCTAGGGGCGGAACGCGGTCAAGCCACTGAAAAATTGGAGCTGTTGGCAATATCCTGTAAGTGGTCCATATTCGCCAGCTGATTAACTTGGCCGCCAGCCAAAACAAACAAGTAATTTTAAGCAGCAGGTTATTTATCCCCTCATAACTAAAATGTGTGTTTGCGCTGCCCATTATTATAATGGGATAAATTTAACCCGTTTTTGGCAATTTGTACCGTTGGCCAAAAAGTAAATTGTTTAAAGGAGTTATGGGCTGTTAATACCGGGTAATTTAATTATCAACTAAGCCTATCAGTTTTATCAACTATCAAACACATGCTAACTCAATCAACTAAAATTTATTAAGTTTGCAGCTAAAGCAAAAAGGTTGAATTTTTATCTCACATATTTCATTATTGCGATAGGACTGTTCGGTTTTTCGGCTTTGTTTGCGTTGTTTGGTGTTTACGCAGAGCGCAAGGTTTCCGCTTTTATCCAGGACAGGCTTGGGCCTACCGAAACTGGGAAATACGGCTCGCTGCAAACCTTTGCCGACATATTAAAAATGCTGCAAAAAGAGCTGATAACACCTGCCGCTGCCGATAAGCTGCTTTTTATGCTGGCCCCTGCTATTATTTTTATTGCGGTTTATATGGGGTTTGCCGCACTGCCATGGGGGCCGGGATTGGTACCTGCCAACCTGAATCTGGGTTTATATTACGTTTTCGCCATCATATCTATTGAAACGCTGGGTATTTTGATGGCCGGCTGGGGATCAAATAACAAATATTCTATTTTGGGAGCCATGCGGTCGGCTGCGCAGATCATATCTTATGAGATTCCGGCCGGGTTCGCCATAATATCGGTGGTGATGATAGCGCAAACACTCAACCTGCAGCAAATTTCGGCACAGCAGGGAATCCTATCGACTGAAACCATAAAATTCTCGGGCTTTTGGGATGTAACTTCAACAGGCGGCTTTTTTGCCTGGAACGTTTTCCGCGCACCGCATTTATTGATAGCTTTTGTAATTTATTTTATTGCTTCGCTTGCGGAAAGCAACCGGGCACCGTTTGATATCCCTGAGGCAGAATCAGAGCTAGTAGCGGGCTTTCATACGGAATATACCGGCCTGCGTTTTGCGCTGGTTTTTTTGGCAGAATATTCCATGATGTTTTTGGTATCAATGGTGGGTGTTATTTTGTTTTTAGGAGCCTGGAACACACCGCTGCCAAATGTTGGCCCGGTACACCTGGCTACGTGGACAACAGGTGCGGGCTGGGGTATACTATGGATCGTTATGAAAACGCTTGCCCTGGTTGCCGTGCAAATGTGGATCAGGTGGACGCTGCCACGTTTTAGGGTAGATCAGCTGATGACGTTATGCTGGAAAGTGTTAACTCCGCTGGCTTTTGCCTGTATGCTGATTTCGGGAATATGGAGATTGTGGCTGATGTAAGGTTGGCCATTAGTCATTTAATAAAGCGACCGATGACCCAATGATTAATAGCAAATGAACAATATAATAAAAGGTATTACAACAACACTAAAGGGACTATCGATCACCTTCAGGCACCTTTTTGCTTCGCATAAAAAGCGGGAGCTGCTACCTGCCAGTGATAATAACTACTTTAAACAACTGGAGGGTACCAACACCATACAATATCCGCATCAAAAACTGCCTATCCCCGAGGTTGGCCGGTACCAGTTGGATGTGGAGATGGACGATTGTATCGTTTGCGATTTATGCGCCAAGGTTTGCCCGGTTAATTGTATTGATATTGAATCCATCAAAGCAACGGAAGCAATAGGCCAAACATCAGACGGTACAACAAAAAGGCTTTATGCTGCTAAGTTTGATATCGATATGGCCAAGTGCATGTACTGCGGCCTGTGCACCATAGTTTGCCCTACAGAATGTATAGTAATGACCAACCAGTACGATAAAAGTGTTTTTCAGCTGAGTGACCTTACTTACCAGTTCTCGGACATGTCGCCTGAAATGGCCGCCGAAAAGAGAGCGGAATTTGACCTGCAGCAAGCCGAAAGGCAAGCCGCAAAATTAGCTGCCCTGCAGAAGAAGGAGGAGGGGGCATGAGCCTTGCGCAGTTTTTGTTTTATATGATGGCTTTTATTGCAATCGCTTCGGCGTTGTTTGTTGCTGCTACTAAAAACCTGGTACGGTCGGTTTTTATGTTTTTTATCACGCTGTTTGCTTTAGCCGGCCTTTACGTGCTGGCCCTGGCCGACTTTGTAGCCATTACTCAAATTGTGATATATGTTGGCGGCATTTTAGTACTGATACTTTTCGCCTTTATGCTTTCTGGTAAAGAAACCCTGAATGCAATAGAAGAACAAAAAAATAAATTTATTAATATAAACAAGGTACCCGCCATGTTCCTGGCTGCGCTTTTTTTGGTGGTGCTGGCGAACATGATATTTAAGGTTGATGCGGATAACCTTGTCTGGATAAAAAAATCAGCCATCACGAGGAACATTATCCTGCCCAATTCATCAATGACAGAAAATATCGGCATAAACCTGATGACAAAGTACCTGCTGCCGTTTGAAGCGATCTCTATTTTATTGATGGTGGCGCTGGTAGGTGCTGCGCACCTGTCGCGAAAGGGGAGGGGAGTATGATCTCATTAACCGATTTCCTTTTGGTAAGCGCCGTTTTGTTTTGCGTGGGGCTGTATATGATAGTATCCAAACAGAACGCTATCCAGATCCTGATAGGGATTGAGCTGATGCTGAATGCCGCCATACTTAACCTGGTAGCCTTTAGCAAGTACGACCGCTTTAATAATGGCGGGCAAATGCTTGCCCTTTTTGCTATTGTGCTTGCTGCTGCAACAACTGCTGTAGCACTGGCCATTATTTTAAACGTTTACAAGCAATATAAAACAATTGATCCGGGTAAGATTGATAAATTGGGGGATTAACGATGAATTAATATTGTATTTGCAAGTACATGCAATACATATAGACGCAATGCTTTGCGTATCCGAAAGGATTGTAATTTGAAAGGTAATGAACCTATAAACACATGCATAAAACAGAGACACAATACTTTGTGTTCCTGCGGAAAAGAAGACAACATTGGATAACTTTTTACAAGCGATAGACACCCTTACCATTAAATTCACGCTCGCAGCGGTGTTGTTGCCCCTGCTTGCCTTTATAATTAACCTGGCTATCCCCGGTAAAAAAAATAAAATTACAGGCCTTATCTCAACCGGGGCCATATTGGCCAGTTCGGTTTTATCCGTGTTTGTGTTTTCAAAGGTTTGGAATGGTCATCTTGTGCACCAATCTATCACCTGGTTCACTATAGGGAATACCAAAGTATTTGCGGGCATTTTGCTGAATAACCTGTCGGTATTAATGTTACTGCTGGTGAACCTGATTGCCCTGCCGGTGCACATCTATTCTACCGCATACATGAAAGATGATGAAGGCTACAACCGCTATTTCGCTTACCTGAGCCTTTTTTGCTTCAGTATGCTAGCGTTGGTTGTGGCAGATAACCTGGTGCTGTTCTATATCTTCTGGGAGCTGGTTGGTTTTTCGTCATACCTGCTTATCGGATTTTGGTTCACCCGTGATAAAGCGGTGCAGGCCAATAAAAAAGCTTTTATTATGAACCGGATAGGTGATATTGGCTTGTTGACGGCTATCATCATCATCTTTACCCAGTTCCGTACTTTTGACCTGGACACCCTTTTCGGTTCTGTAAATATTGGAAAGTTTACCAGCGTGCACGAGGGGCTCTGGTCATTCAACACCAACCTGACTAATCAATTCGGATCCGTGTGGATTATGGGTAACGTAATTCAACTACCGGTTGTATGGCAATACGTAGCTTTCGGGGGTATTCTCTTGGCCGTAGCTGCAAAATCGGCGCAGTTCCCGTTGCATACCTGGCTGCCTGATGCCATGGAGGGGCCTACATCCGTTTCAGCGCTCATTCATGCAGCTACCATGGTTGCTGCCGGCGTGTTTTTGCTGGGCAGGGTTTACCCTATGTTTAACGGTACAGAATTAACCATATTGGCGGTTACCGGCTGCTTTACCGCGTTTATGGCCGCTACCATAGCACTCACCCAAAACGATCTGAAACGTATCCTGGCCTACTCTACCATATCACAGCTCGGCTATATGATAATGGCTATGGGGATAGGTGCCTATTCATCATCATTGTTTCACCTGGTTACACATGCCTTTTTTAAATGCCTGTTATTTTTGGTGGCCGGTGTAGTGATCCACCAGATGGCGCATATCAGGGATGATAACAAGCTTAATATAGACGCACAAAATATTTTAAACATGGGCGGCCTGCGCAAAAAAATGCCGCTCACGTTTATCACCGCGTTGATAGGTGGACTGGCGCTTATCGGTTTGCCTTTCACCTCGGGCTATTTGTCAAAAGACGGGATCCTGATCCAGGCTTTTCAATGGTCGGCAGGGAAAAGTGCTATCCACATGCTGATCCCTGTTTTTGCGGTACTTACTACCTGGCTCACCGCTTTTTATGTGATCCGTTTGATAGTGAAGGTATTTTTTGGAGACATGCGTTTACTTGCTGCGCACCCGGAATTAAAGCTGCACATAACTGACGGCGGCTGGCAATATACTTTACCGCTGGTGATACTGGCTGCGGGTAGCTTGTTCCCCTTTTTCTCGTTAAACCCGCTCAGCTATGGGCAGTCGTGGTTATTTAAGGCTTTTTCGGCGGCAGGCGGCGGTAACGGGGAGAGCCTGTTTCATGTTATAGTGCCGGTAGGGGTAAATATTTTTAGCCTGCTGGTAATCTGCGGGGCTTATGTTATTTATGCCAAACGGAAGGTAAGCCCGTTTTTACAAACCGGTCTCTTTTGGCGGCTGTCATTTAACGAGTGGTATTTTGACAAGTTATACACTAATTATATTGTTAAACCGGTGCTTGCCGTGGGGCGTGCCACCTTCAGGTTCGACAGGCGGGTAATTGATACCTTTATTCATGCTATTGCCTACAGCGTAATGGCACTGGCCAGGCTGGCGGTATGGATAGACCATTATATTATTGACGGCTTTTTATATTTGGTGACGGATATAGTTAAGGTCATAGGTAACTTTGCACGTCGTTTTCAGGGCGGTAAGGTGCAGTATTACTTATACAGCATGCTGGTGGTTATTTTGGCAATATTTGCATTTTTTTTATTAAAAAGCGAGGTTTAAACTATGAGGCAAGTGGTATTAGGTAAAAGTTTAAAGCTGGTTGGTAAAGGGTTAAGGCTTTTTACTAGCGCCGGTTGTTTTAATTTTTTTGTTGCATCTGTTTACCCGTTTGTATTGTTTGCTTCTCCGGCTCCCTTAAATCTCATATCTCACATCTAAAGCAATGAATGTTTTAACCCTGCTCATATTTACACCCATTGTATTTGCACTTGTTATTGCGCTGCTGCCGTCGGCATGGCGCAGCAGTTTTAAGTACATAACGCTGCTGGCTACCCTTGTGCAGCTGGGGATGAGTATTTGGGTGTATTGCCATTTTAAAACCGGGGCATCATTTGCAGGCGTTAACCACGAAGGGCAGTTTCAGTTTTTACAAAAAGTACCATGGATCAACCTGGACCTGGGTACTTTAGGTAAAATGCAGATAGATTATTTGGTAGGGATTGACGGGTTATCGGTTACGCTGCTGGTGATGAGCGCAGCGGTGCTGGTTATCGCGGCGCTGGCATCATGGGAGATCAAAAGCAATTTAAAAGGCTTTTTTGTATTGTTCCTTATTTTGGATATGGCTGTTATCGGCGTGTTCTGCTCGCTGGATTTCTTCCTGTTCTATATTTTTTATGAGCTGATGCTGCTGCCACTGTATTTCCTGATCGGCATGTGGGGTGGTGCACGGCGCGAATATGCGGCCATAAAGTTTTTTCTGTACACCTTGTTTGGTTCAGTATTTATGCTGCTGGTTATGATTGGGCTTTACCTGTCGGTTACCGACCCTGCAACAGGCAACCATACTTTTAACATTATCCAGATGATGAACCCGGCCAACTATCAGCAGGGGTCAATATTTGCGGTTTTAAGCCACCAAACCATTTTTGGACTTTCGGCGCGTGCGGTGGGTTTTGTGATCTTGTTTATAGCGTTTGCCATAAAGGTACCGGTGGTGCCGCTGCATACCTGGCTGCCGGATGCGCACGTAGAGGCGCCTACCCCGGTTTCTATCATCCTGGCCGGTATTTTACTAAAGGTTGGGGGCTACGGTATTATCCGGATCTGCGTGGGGATTTTCCCGGAAATTGCGCACGCCGATGCTTACTGGCTGGGCTTGCTGGGGATTATATCCATCATATACGGCGCGTTAAACGCCCTTGCCCAGCAGGACCTGAAACGGATGATCGCTTATTCCTCGGTGTCGCACATGGGTTTTGTTTTGCTGGGGATTGCCTCGCTTACTACCGAAGGATTAAGCGGTGCGGTAATGCAAATGGTAAGCCATGGGTTTTTGTCAACCATGCTGTTCTTTTTGGCGGGTGTTATTTACAACCGGGTACATGACAGGGGCATTACCCATTTCAGGGGCTTAGCTACTATTATGCCTAAGTATACGGCTTTCGTAGTGGTAGCTTTTTTTGCTTCACTGGGGCTGCCCGGCTTTTCGGCTTTTATAGGTGAGGCATTTTCATTGACGGGGGCCTTTAAATCACAAGCGGTAAATGGTATGTTGCCTTACTGGATGGCGGTGTGCGGCTCGGTTGGGATCTTATTAAGTGCAGCCTATTTTTTATGGACACTGCAGCGGATGTTTTTTGGTCCTGTTAATTTAAAAGGTGGTACCGTATGGAAAACAGCGCTAACCGACCTTAATCTTCGCGAGAAAATTACTTTACTGCCATTGGCGCTGGTGGTGCTAGCGCTGGGCTTAATGCCATCGCTGGTGTTTGATAAGATAAACGATTCGGTAGTTACATTAATACAGTTCCTGCAGATAAATAAATAATTGCGCAGGTGTTATGGAAACATACACATACTTGCATCCTTTAAATACAATCTCAAAAAGGGAATTGAATTAACAGGGAATATTTATTTAACCTAACAGGATCATGTTTAAGAAATTAGTAATGGCTGCAGCGGTATTTTTTATAGCGATAGCAGCAAAAGCCGATGAAGGACAAAAGGTAACATCAAAAGTTCAAAAAGTTGTGGTGTTTTTAAAAGGTGCACAGGTAACACGTACAGCAATGGTAAATGTAAGCGCAGGAACAACAGACCTGGTATTTGACAATATTTCTCAGAATATCGATCCGCAGAGTATTCAGGTACATGCCAATGGTGAGTTTACTATACTTTCTGTTAAGCACGAGATGAATTATTTAAGTAATGGTGATGCTAAAAGCAAGCAGTTGCAGGAATTGCGGACCCAGGCAAAGCTGATCCGGGATAGGATAGATATGCAAAACAATATGCTTTCTATTTACCAGTCTGAGGAAACTGTTATCGCCAAAAATCAATTTGTAAAGGCTGAAAACACTACACTTGATGTTTTAAAGCTGAAACAGGCGCTCGATTTTCAAACCGAAAGACTTACCTCTTTGAAACAAAAGGAACAGGCCGCCAATAACCAGGTTAACGCATTAAACACTGAACTGCAAAAATACGATAGCCAGATAGCGGAGGTAAATAATTCTCAAAACACGGTCACAAGTAATATCATCGTAACGGTTTCATCAAAGGCGGTATTACAATCAACATTTGCGGTAACTTATGTTATAGGAAATGCAAGCTGGTATCCAAGCTATGATATCAGGGCAAAAAATGTAAATAGCCCGCTAACTATTGTTTATAAAGCCAACGTGTTGCAGAGAAGCGGCGAAGATTGGAAAAATGTAAAGTTAACCCTATCAACAGGGAGCCCAACAGGAAACGGTATAAAGCCAGAACTTAATCCTTATTATCTTAATATTTTTAAAAGAGAGAATAACGACCTTAAAACAGCATCATATAGTAACGCCAGTTTAGCGGAAGTTGTAGTAACAGAAGGTTACGGTACGCGTAGGGAAACCATGCCTGTTGCAGTTAACATGGTAGAAGCGCAAACCAGCGTTGAATTTAATATTGATAACCCATACTCGGTAACAGATGATGGCAAACCTTGCCAGGTTGAAATTAACCAGGTAAATATAAATGCCACTTACCAATATTACACTGCTCCTAAAATTAGCACCGATGTGTTTTTAACCGCCCAGGTAACCGATTTAAACAAATACAACCTTTTATCGGGCGATGCCAATGTGTTTTTTGAGGGAACCTATATTGGTAAATCGCGGATAGATATGCGGGCTATGAGCGATACTTTGAATCTTTCGCTTGGGAATGACAAGGGTATTTTAGTGAAGCGGACTCTTGAAAAAAATCTAACCCAAAACCAAATTTTAGGCTCAAATAAAAAGGAAACCAAAAGCTGGCTGATAGAGGTGAAGAACCGTAAAAACCAAAAAATAAACCTGCTGGTTGAAGACCAGGTGCCTATATCGCAAAACTCAGCAATCGAGGTTGAGGTACAGGAATCAGGCGGGGTAAAACCTGATGCGCTTACAGGCAAGGTTTCATGGAATTTCCTGCTAAATTCGCAGGAAGATAAAAAGACGCAATTAAGATACATGGTTAAATATCCAAAAAGCCAGTCAGTAATAGTTCAATAACATAATGCACGATCTGATCCCATTTATACCAGGCGCTGTTTCTACTGTTTTAGGCAGTATCCCTTATTTTTTGCCTGAAATTTATTTAACGGTGTTGTTTATCCTGGTGATGGTTACCGATCTGCTGTTTGGCCGTAACTCCGAAAAATTGTGCAGGATAGTTGCCTGTGCCGGAATTTTGCTGGTGATCAATAAAGATTACCAGCAAATTCAATTGTTGTTTGCCGCAGGTAGGGGCAATGGAATGTTTTTGTTTGGCGAGATGCTGCTGCTTAACCGTATTGCTATCAATTTTAAATTTGTTATTGATGCGCTGGCCATTGTGCTGCTGCTTTACTTTGAGTGGGATAACCGGTTAAAGGCGCACCGGAAAGGGCTGTCTGACCTTTATACGATAGTTACGGGCTCCTTACTCGGCCTGCATTTAATGGCAATGGCAGTAAACCTCCTGTCTGTTTACCTGGCTATTGAAATGGTTTCCATCGCATCATACCTGATGGTGGCTTACAGGTCTGAAAACGCCTTTGGTACCGAAGCAGGCTTAAAATATGTATTGTTCGGCGCTGCGTCATCAGCTATTATGTTATATGGTATTTCGCTGTTATATGGCTTCAGCGGGTCGCTTAATTTATTCAGTGGTAACTTGCTGCCGGGTTTAATGCAGGCCAACCCGGTAGCAGTGTCGTTTGCGCTGGTGTTGGTACTTATAGGGATAGGTTTTAAGCTGTCATTTGTGCCCGTTCATTTTTGGGTGCCCGATGTGTACGAAGGAGCGCCTACCCCGGTGACAGCCTGGTTATCTACCTTACCGAAAATAGCGGCATTTGCTTTACTTATTAACTTTTTACGGCCCTTTATTTATTTTGAAAAATGGCACGCTTTTGATTTTAAGCTGATTTTAAGCATTGCAGGTATTGTTACCATGATAGCCGGTAATTTTGCTGCCGTATTACAGCGCAATGTAAAAAGAATGCTGGCTTACTCCAGCATAGGGCACACAGGCTTTGCGCTAATGGCTATTGTTACTTACAGTTCTGCGGGTATTTCTGCTTTAACTTATTACCTCGCTGTGTATGGGCTGGCAAATATAGGTGCACTGGCGCTGGCCACTTATTTTGCAAATGCGCTGGATGCCGATGACCTGGATAGTTATAAGGGACTGGGTCATAAATACCCTGTGGCATCCATTTGTTTTGTAATTGTGCTGATATCTTTAACGGGTCTGCCGGTGAGTGCCGGGTTTAATGGTAAGGTATTGGTGTTCTCGGCGGTTTACAGCGTGTACCAGCAAGATCATAACATCTGGATGCTGTTGCTGATGATAACCGGCGCTTTAACCACGGTTGTATCCCTGTTTTACTACATAAAGATCCCTTTAAATTTGTTCCTAAAAAGAACAGAAATTGTTAAAAATTCAGCCGTAAAATCTCAAAATATTGTGATTTTGTGCGTAATTATATCGGTTTTGGTGATTTTGCTGGGCGTATGGCCTGATCTGCTGTTCAAAATCCTTTAAAAGTTGATTTTCGGGATATTTTCCAAATAAAACTATATTTTTATTTGTTTTTGTATAATTAATATCCTAATTTCAGCAACTTTTTAACCGGATGCTTGCGGCGGTATAAAAAGCGATCTTGTAAAACACAACCATTTCCAAACCTATATTGTGATGAGCCCGGTTCCCAAAACCGGGCTCTCTTTGTTTAAAAAATTCCGTAATTTTTACTGATTTGCTGCAAATCTTAATAAAAACGTACTATTAGAACTCAATAGATGATCAATATTACTGAATTTTTCAGATTTAAATTATCAATCTGTTATTAATTAAATGTTTTTTGAATATTAATGTATCAATTTTATAATTTAAATCATATAAATATAAAATAATGTTAAATTTTATTCGCTTTATTTATCTAATTGACTTTTTTGCCAACTTTACAACTATATAAACCTGTTTTCGGCTAATTATATTTATTGATTTTTTAAATTACATGAAAAGATATTTTCCATTTGGACTAATTCTGTTTATTCTGGCTTTAACTTTTATTTTCCCTTCTGAGGAATTCAAAAAAGGGCCCGATCCCCATTTTAATACCGGTGATATTGCCTGGATGCTGATGTCAACGGCACTGGTATTGATCATGACACCCGGTCTTGCCTTTTTTTACGGCGGCATGGTTAATAAAAAGAATGTGATCTCAACCATGCTGCAAAGCATTGTTTGTATGGTTATTATAACCGTTATGTGGGGAATATTTGGGTTTAGCCTTGCCTTTGGCGATAGCATTGGCGGAGTTATCGGTAATCCATCTACTTTTTTTATGATGAAAGGCATGCTGGGCAATGCAACCTGGAAACTGGCGCCATCAATCCCTTTATTGCTTTTTGCCATGTACCAGCTTAAATTTGCTATTATAACGCCGGCACTGATTACCGGGGCATTTGCAGAGCGCATCCGCTTTAATTCATATATCATCTTTGTGGTGCTGTTTACTATTTTTATCTTTTCGCCCCTGGCGCATATCACCTGGCACCCTGACGGTATCCTTGCCAAATTGGGCGTTCTTGATTTTGCCGGCGGTACTGTGGTGCACATGTCGGCAGGATGGGCGGCGTTAGCCTCCGCATTGTATTTAAAAGGCCGAAATGAAGCAAACCATGCACCCGCGCGCATTACTTATGTAATGATCGGTACTGGTCTGTTGTGGTTCGGCTGGTTTGGTTTTAACGCAGGCTCGGCATTTGGTGCAAATCATTTAGCGGTTATTGCGCTCGCTACAAGTACCACGGCATCAGCAGCAGGTGGTTTAACCTGGATATTTTTTGATATGCTGCGCGGTAAAAAACCATCGGCAATGGGTACCTGCATTGGTGCTGTAGTAGGCCTGGTAGCCATAACACCTGCGGCAGGTTACGTAACCATCCCGCATTCACTGGCCATAGGCATCATATCGGCGGTGATCAGTAACCTGGTGGTTGAATGGCGTACGCGTACCCAAATTGACGACACCCTTGATGTATTCCCTTGTCATGGTGTTGGCGGAATGGTAGGGATGCTGCTTACCGGCGTATTTGCCAGCCAGAAAGTAAACGCGGCAAATACTACCGGCGATGGTTTATTTTTTGGCCAAACTCACTTGTTTTTTGTGCAGTTGATCGCCCTGGTGGGTGTTTCTGTTTTCGCATTCTTTGGATCGTTACTGTTGCTGAAGATCACCGACATGATTTCGCCGCTGCGTGTATCAGCCGAAGAGGAAGAGATAGGGCTTGATATTAGCCAGCATGGCGAAAAGTTGTGACACTTTCACTAACGGTGTTTTTCCAATAGCTCATCAATAGCCGCGTATCCAGTAGGAAAGGGTATTGCCGTCGCTGAAGCGCCCGCGTTAAGCAGGGAAGCAACAGAGGCAGGTGATCGCGTGTCTGTCCAGTAAGAATCTACGCAAGCTTTAATGGCGAGTGCCAGCGGCGTTTGTCCGTTACTATCGGGCAGGTCAACCGGCGAGCCACGTTCGATGAGTAGTTTTACAACATCGTGCCTGGCGCGCCACGCTGCTATATGAATTGGCAGGCTATTCTTTGGAATTGCAAAATAGCCGTCACCTTCTGTGAAGGGTGCTGTTACGCTTACGCCCAGGTCAAGCAATTGCTTTACGCCCCGGAGGTTACCCGCTCCTGTAAACTTAGCGAGCAATGTGCCGCCAATAGCAATAACTTCTGCTGCGAGTTGAGGTTGTTGTACCAGTATTGCCTGGACGGCGTCGTTATTTCCCATTGCACATGCCGCTGTAAGTTCATCTATTCCGGTTAGCTGGACAGGAAAGCCCCGTTGTTGAAATAATTTAAGTACATCGCCGCGGCCTTCGCGCGCTGCGCACGCAACCGCCGTAATACCCTGGCTTTTCACCGCCGGATCGGCTCCATAATCCAGCAGTAAACCAATCATTTCAATACTATTGCAACGGGCAAGCGCGTGATGAACAGGGTACCATTGCCTGGTCTTTTCGCCATTGGGGTTTGCGCCATGCTGCAGCAAATACCTGGCACCCTCATAGTCATGCCAGTCGTGCTTACGGATCAGCATCATCAAAAGGTTTTCGTTGGTAAGCTTGCCGGTCTCTACCAGTAATTTCATAGCGTCGTTATCCCGGTTCTCGGGCGAATGGTAAACGGCTTCATCATCGTTTGGGTTAGCACCATGGTCAAGAAGCAGCCCGGTTACCACCGCATTGTGGGCGACCCCGGCGGCACCGTATAGGGCTGTTTCAAATTCGGGGTAATCGCCCGTGGTCCAAAATCCGGTATTGGGGTCGGCACCTGCTTCAAGTAAGGCAGTTGCAGCTTTTAAAAAACCATCCGTCCTTGTTTTATCAAGCCTGAGATATTTTGAGAGGCAGAGATAAACCAATGCATCGCAGGAGTAAGGGGGGGCCGTGGCCGTGGCATTGCTGCTATCAAAGTCAAGAAAGCTTTTCACCAGCTCATCATTGCCTAGTATAGCAGCGATGTGGATATTGCTTACTGCTAATTCAGGATGCGAGGCCAGCATGGCCTCTGCTTCTTCAAGTGATCCATGCCAGGTTGCGGCTTTAATGAAAGCCTCAACCAGATCTTCTGACACTGATGAAAATTGTATTGCTGTCATTTACCTTTTTTAAAATTATGGAGACATTTCTAAAGAAAAACTTTAATAAAGGAACGGATTTTCAACTAAATAAAAAATAGGATTGAGGCTGGCTTGTCTTAAATGAATTGTGATATATAAGCTGCTATGCGCCGTTTTATGAGCCTTACCCAGCGGTTTATAAATATAAAATGGTAAAACCAAAATGGAGTTTGGTACAAAAAGTAACTTTAAACAATTTAAAGTTACTTTTTGCCCGATCGGTTCAAAAACCGCTTAATTTTTGTTTTTGAGCGGTTTTTAGTAGATTTGTTACAAACCCGATTATATGTACAACCTGCTAGTTTCACCCCAGAATGTACAGGCTTCGTTACAGAAGCATGTATTAGCCGATGGCTTCGATTTGACTTTTGACATGGAAAAAAGTAAGGGGGTTTATATTTACGATGCTAAGTATGACCGCACCCTGCTGGATTTTTTTACCTGCTTTGCGTCTGTGCCGTTAGGGTATAATCACCCTAAAATGGTGAATGATGAAACTTTTAAGAAAAACCTGATGCTGGCGGCGTTAACCAACCCGTCAAACTCTGATATTTACACAACGCAATATGCGCAGTTTGTAGAGACTTTTGACAGAGTGGGTATTCCGGAATACCTTCCCCATGCTTTTTTTATCGCAGGTGGCTCTCTTGCAATTGAGAACGCGCTTAAAGTTGCTATGGACTGGAAGGTTCAAAAAAACTTTGCCAAAGGCTATACCAAAGAGATAGGTTTTAAAGTAATCCATTTTGAAAATGCTTTTCATGGCCGCTCCGGCTATACGCTAAGCCTTACCAATACCCAACCGGTAAAAACAAAATGGTTCGCAAAATTCGACTGGCCGCGGGTTTCGTTCCCTAAAATGAATTTCCCTTTCACCGATGCCGGTCACGAGGACCTGCTGAGGCGCGAGGAGTTATCTATAGCACAAATAAAAAAGGCCTTTGAAGAAAACAAAGATGATGTATGCGCAATAATTATTGAGCCGGTACAATCAGAAGGCGGCGATAACCACGTGCGCAAAGAGTTTTTGGAAAAACTAAGGGTGCTGGCCGATGAGAATGAAGCTATGTTGATATATGATGAGGTGCAAACAGGCGTGGGGCTTACGGGCAAATTTTGGTGCCATGAACATTTTGGCGAAAATGCGCGCCCGGATATACTGGCCTTTGGAAAAAAAATGCAGGTGTGCGGCATACTGGCCGGCCGGAAAGTTGATGAAATTGAAAATAATGTATTTAACGTTTCGTCGCGGATAAATTCTACCTGGGGCGGCAGTTTGGTTGATATGGTGCGTTCGTCAAAAATTATGGAAATTATTGCCGAGGACAACCTTTGCGAAAATGCGGCCGAAATGGGTGATTATTTGCAAAATAGTTTGATCAGCATTGCCGAAGAGCATTCCATTATTACCAATGTGCGCGGCAAGGGCTTGCTAACTGCCTTTGATTTTCCGGACAAACACATTAGAGATGAGTTTGTTAACCGCGGAATGAACATGGATGTGATGTTTCTGGGTTGCGGCGAACAAAGCATCCGTTTTAGGCCTGCACTTATTATTGAGAAAAAACATATTGATAGCGGATTAGAAATACTTAAAAAAATATGCGCTGAATTGTAAATTCTTTGTAAAACAATTGATACAGAAACCTGTTTATAATGGAAATTAGCCATATTTCCACTTATTACTGCAATAAATAATTTTACTTACGTTAGTTAAATATTAAAACAGTAAAATTTACTATTTTTTTACCAATATTGGCAATATTCAACATTATTATGCCGGGTAAAATTTTAGATCGTCGGCAATAAAGTAACAGGCTACTGCATCATGAGTAAACACATTGAAAAATTAAAAAAGCAACTCGTAGAAATTTCTGAAGTTGTTAATTCCTTCCAATCGGAAGCCGTTCAGGTAAGGGTTGTTGACCGTTTACTGGACGTTATGATAGAAATGGAACGCGGTGAGGCGGACCCATCGGATATTTTTATTAAGCGGAACTATAAGTCAAGGGGAGAGAATGGTGAGAGCTATACACACGTAAAAGGCGGGAAGAAGCCCGGTGCCACCAAGGTTTTAAATCAATTATTATCAACGGATTTTTTTGATACGCGCCATTCTATTTCGTCAATAGCTGAGTATTGCAGAGAGAATTTCGAGTCTGAATTTAAAACTTCTGAATTATCGGGTATTCTATTGAAGCTTGCCAACGAAAATAAACTGAGAAGAGAAAGAAGTGAGGAGAACAACCGTTTTGAGTACGTAAAGGCGTAGTTTAAAGTCCGAAAAATGCGAAAGAGCCGGGAATGAAAAACAGGCAATTAAAAAAGCCCGAAAGATGTGTATTTAATTAATACCGTCCTTCGGGCTTTTATGATTTTAAGGGCTACCTTAAATCAAACAAAGTATCTACACCTAAAATTTTGCGGGAAGTAAAACCCTCAGCGTATTTAACGCCAATACTTTTGCCGAATTCCCTTGCACGCGCTTCTACTATCTGGATAAAATCTGGTGATGAAATATAGGTTTGCGGCTCGTCGGCAGACCAGTCCGGGTTGAAAAATTGTGAACCAAACGCCTTGATACTTTCCACTTTGGTATCCCAGAAATTGGTGATATCAATCAATATGTCGGGCCTTATATAGTTGTCCTGTATAAAATGCAAGGTTTGTTTAGGGCGCCATGCGTGCTGCAACTCGCCGTTAAAGCTGGTCTCAATTTTTCGCAGCCCGGCTAAAAATGCAGATTCTTCAACAAGTTTGTTTGCCCGGCCATGGTCGGGGTGGCGGTCGTGATAAGCATTTGTAATTAAAATTTCGGGTTGGTATTTGCGGATAACCTCAATTATTTTTAGCTGGTATTCTTTCGTATTTTCAAAAAAACCATCGGGGATACCAATATTTTCCCTAACTGCAAGACCAAGGATCCGGCCCGATTCGGCGGCTTCTTGGTCTCTTATTTCGGCAGACCCCCTGGTGCCCAGTTCGCCACGGGTAAGGTCAACAATACCGGTTTTTTTACCCATCGCATGGTGTTTTAAAAGGGTGCCGGCGCAGCCAAGCTCAGCATCGTCCGGGTGAACAGATAAAACTAAAATATCTAATTTAAGCATAATACTATTGGATTATTTACCGGGTGCCAGCAAGCGGGCAATCTGCTTCTTTATTTTTGAAGCGTTTGGTTTGGTAAACGGGTAAAAGAAATCAGTAACCTGTCCTGATTTATTAATTAAAAATTTGTGAAAGTTCCAGCGCGGTACGGAGCTGAGTTTGCCGTTTTGCTTTTTGTCAGCAAAAAACTTGTAAAGTGGATCGGCATACGGACCTCTTACCCTTATTTTTTCAAAGACCGGGTAATTCACATTCTGCCTTTCGCAAAAGGTAACCAGTTCTTTTCCATCAAGGGGTTCCTGTCCGCCAAAATCATTTGAAGGGAATGCCAGTATTTCAAAGTCTTTTCCTGCAAATTCGCTTTTAAGGGCGGCCAACTCGCTCAATTGTGGCGTAAAACCACATTGGGAAGCGGTGTTAACTATTAAAAGTACTTTATCTTTATATTCGGATAAGTTTAATTCCTCGCCGTTTAACTGCTTGATATTAAACTGGTAAATGCTGTTATCAACCATTATTAATTGTTAGATGAAACATACCCTGACTGATTGAGGATTGCTTCGATATCTTTTTGCTCGTCCGGGTCATAGGTTTCCTTCAGATCGTGACCAAAAATGCGTGCTGCAGACTGGAACAGGAATGCTTTAAAGCCTCCCTTTAATTCCTTCACCATAGCATAACTGGTATTCCCGGTTTCGCGGTCAATCAGTTTAATTAAAACTTCGCCCTGACTAATTGTCAGGTCTTTGATCTCTTTATTGAATAAGCCCTTTATTTCAGATTCGCAGGTGTTTATTAATTGTTTCTGTTTGTGCCTGTCGCCTGTCAGGGCAAGATCCCGCTGCAGCTGTTTGTATCTTTGGCTTGCAAAGCGGGCATAAGGCAATACTTTCATTACATTGTAGCGCAATCGCCTGTAATTATCCAGGTCGGCCTGGCTTTTAAATATACGGGTATCGGTAATTTTAATGTCGGCTAAAACTATCCAGGGGATCATTTTACCACTGTCAACAGTAAGGTAAGTTTTGATGGTATCATTTTTGCCTAAAATTATTGGTGCAACTGCTTTTGTCTGGGCCTCAACAGCACCCATTAAGCAACAAAACAGTAACGACAAGCCAATAAATTTCATAATTTTACCTAATACAAAAATAGTGCAATTTTTTTGGGTAATTATTATAACATGCAATTATAATTTTTATTGCAAGTTTATGATATTTAGCATACTAACGAATAAAGCAAGATAATGAAAGACTTAGTGATTGACCTGGAAGCTGAAAAGAATGAGATCTTAAAAAGGTACCGTGCTTTATTGCGTGCGTCAAAATCAACCCTGCAAAAAGGAGATAAGCGGATGATTCGCAAGGCGTTTGAAATGGCGCTGGAAAGCCACAAAGATATGCGCCGAAAATCGGGCGAACCTTATATTTATCATCCTATTGCCGTTGCCCAGATAGCCGCTGAAGAAATTGGATTAGGTACAACGTCAATTGTTTGCGCACTGCTGCACGATGTGGTGGAAGATACCGATATGACCCTTGACGATATTGAAAGGGAGTTTGGTAAAAAGGTGGCCATGATAATTGATGGTTTAACCAAAATTTCGGGCGTGTTTGATACCAACAGTTCATTACAGGCCGAAAACTTCCGGAAAATGCTGCTGACCCTAGCAGATGATGTGAGGGTGATCCTGATAAAACTTGCCGACCGCCTGCATAACATGCGCACAATGGAGTTTATGCCGCGCGATAAGCAGCTTAAACTTTCGTCAGAAACTATTTACCTGTATGCCCCGCTGGCACACCGCCTGGGTTTATATGCTATAAAATCAGAACTGGAAGATCTTTCCATGAAATACATGGAGCGTGAAACTTACCAGTTTATTAAAAATAAGCTGAACGAGAAGAAGGCTGAAAGGGAAAAGTTTATCAGGGACTTTATTGAACCGGTAAAAAAAGTGTTGGAAGGGCAGGGCTTACATGCCGATTTATTTGGCCGGCCGAAATCCATCCATTCTATCTGGAATAAGATGAAGAAAAAGGCCATACCTTTTGAAGAGGTATATGACCTTTTTGCCATCAGGATAATATTAGACAGTACGCCGGAAACTGAAAAATCAGATTGCTGGAAGGCATACTCAATAGTCACAGATCTTTACCGGCCCAATCCGGACAGGCTGCGCGACTGGATCTCGTCGCCTAAAGCAAACGGGTACGAGTCATTACATACTACGGTTATGGGCCCCCGCGGGCAGTGGGTTGAGGTGCAGATCCGCACCAAACGGATGAATGAAATTGCTGAAAAGGGTTTTGCCGCGCACTGGAAATATAAAGAGTCATCAACCGACAGCGGGCTTGACCAATGGGTACAAAAGGTACGGGATATGCTCAAAAATCCCGATTCCAACGCACTCGACTTTTTGGATGATTTTAAAATGAACCTGTTCTCGGACGAAATTTTTATTTTTACGCCAAAAGGTGCCCTGATCCAGCTCCCGTTGGGTGCAACAGCGCTCGACTTTGCTTTTGAAATTCACACTGACGTTGGCGCAAGTTGTATCGGCGCAAAGGTTAACCATAAACTGGTGCCGCTGAGCCATAAACTTCAAAACGGCGATCAGGTAGAGATAATTACCTCGAGCAAACAATCGCCAAAAGAAGACTGGCTGAACATTGTTGTTACCGCCAAAGCCAAGGCCAAGATCAAGTCGGCGCTGAAAGAGGAAAAACGCAAAATAGCGGAAGATGGTAAAGAGATTCTGGAACGTAAGATGAAATCGTTAAAGATCACTTACAATTCGGAAAATATACATAAACTGAGCTACTTTTTTAAACTGGCCTCAACACAGGACCTGTTTTACAATATTGCCAAAGGCACTATTGATATGAAAGACCTGAAGGAATACCAGGCATCAGAAAAAGTAATTGAAAATAAGCCGCAGGATAAGATAGAAACCGAACAGGTGCAAAGCCTGCTGCGGAGCATAAAGGCCAAAGATACAGACATGCTGTTGATTGGCGAGGATATGCAGAAGATAGATTATAAGCTGGCAAATTGCTGTAACCCTATTCCCGGTGATGATGTATTTGGCTTTGTAACCGTTAGCGACGGCATAAAAATTCACCGTACCAACTGCCCTAACGCCGCCAAACTAATGGCTAATTATGGCTACCGGATTGTGAAAGCCAGGTGGACAAACCAACAGGAGCTGGCATTTTTAACAGGGTTAAGAATTACAGGCATTGATGAAGTTGGATTGATAAACCAGCTAACCACGGTAATATCAAAAGATTTTAAGGTTAACATCCGCTCAATTACTGTTGACAGTGATAACGGGATATTTGAAGGATCAATAATGGTGTATGTAAATGACACCGATCACCTTGAAAACCTAATCAGGAAGCTGAAAACCGTAAAGGGTATAACAGACGTCAGCAGGTTTGATTCCGTGATTGAAAAAGCATCTTAATGGGTTGATTAGTTGATGGGTTGCCTGGGTTAATGGTTGATATTTTAACTTAATCAACCTAATAAACTTAATCAACTCCGAAACTAAATTCTTAACTTTGCCCTTTAATAAAAAAACATGTCTCAACAGGAAACCATAGCAATGGTTAAAAAGATCTTCGAGGCCTACCTTGAAAATAAGAACCTTAGGAAAACCCCCGAGCGTTTTGCCATACTTGAGGAAATATACTCCCGGAGTGATCACTTCGATGTGGAATCGTTATATATCCACATGAAAAATAAAAAGTATCGTGTTAGCCGTGCCACTGTTTACAACACGCTTGAGCTGCTGGTATCGTGCGACCTGGTTACCAAGCACCAGTTTGGTAAGAACATGGCGCAGTTTGAAAAATCATACGGGTATAAACAGCACGACCATATTATTTGTATAGACTGCGGTAAAGTGGTTGAGTTTTGCGATCCGCGAATTCAGCAAATCCAAAGCATGATGGGTACATTACTAAAGTTCGAGATAAAACACCACTCATTAAACCTGTATGGTAACTGCGAGAAACTGCGTGCAGGTTTTTGCGATAGAAAAGCCCAGTAAAAAATGTTTTAAGATTTTATCATGATAATATACTTATGATGATACCTTTGCGGGGTCATTTATTTCGCTGAGCATTTGACGATTATTATAAAAAAGAAATAAAAAATTAATGGCTGTTGACGTATTATTAGGCCTCCAGTGGGGCGATGAAGGTAAAGGAAAAATAGTTGATGTACTAAGCGCGGGTTACGACCTGATTGCACGTTTCCAGGGTGGGCCAAATGCCGGCCACACACTTGAGTTTGACGGTAAAAAGTTTGTACTCAACACCATACCTTCAGGCATATTTTTTGAAAATACCATGAACCTTATCGGTAATGGTGTTGTAATTGACCCTATAACCCTTAAAAAGGAGATAGATAAATTAAAAGATGCCGGGCATGATCTTTTAGCTAAAAAGAACCTGGTGATTGCAAAAAAGGCGCACCTTATTTTACCTACGCACCAATTGCTTGATGCTGCTTCTGAAAAGAAAATGGGCGATGGCAAAATTGGGTCGACCCTGAAAGGTATCGGGCCGACCTATATGGATAAAACAGGCCGCAACGGACTGCGTGTTGGGGACACCGCTATGCCTGATTTTAAAGAGCGTTACCAAAAACTTGTGGACAAGCATGTATCCATGCTTACTGCATTGTACGGAGAGGTTGCTGATTTTTCTGAACGTGAACAGGCGTTTTTTGAAGCGGTTGAACTGATCAATAAATTCCAGTTGGTTGACTCGGAACATTTTGTGAACGACTATTTAAAGCAGGGTAAAAAGGTATTGGCAGAAGGTGCGCAAGGCACCATGCTTGACATTGACTTTGGATCATATCCTTTTGTAACCTCATCAAATACTACTACTGCAGGTGCCTGTACCGGGTTGGGGGTTGCCCCAAACAAGATAGGAGAAGTTATAGGCATTTTTAAAGCCTATTGTACACGGGTTGGCAGCGGTCCGTTCCCAACTGAACTTGATAATGAAACAGGCGAGGAACTACGCAGGATTGGCCATGAATTTGGTGCAACTACCGGCAGGCCACGCCGCACAGGCTGGATTGACCTGCCTGCATTAAAATATGCCATTATGCTCAACGGCGTTACCCAAATGGTGATGACCAAAGCTGATGTATTGAGCGGTTTTGACAAAATTTATGCTTGTACCCATTACACCTATCTGGGCCAGCAGATAGATTATATGCCTTACGATATTTGCTGCGTGGAGGCAAAACCTGTTTTAAAAGAAATTGAAGGCTGGAATGAGGATTTAACAGGAATAACCGAATTGTCACAGATCCCGGCTAAACTGCAATGGTATATTGATTATTTAGAAAAGGAACTTGGCGTACCTATTAAATATTTATCAGTAGGGCCTGACAGGAAGCAAACTTTGGTTTTGCACTAAGCATAACCAGGTTTACTTAATAAATTACCAAAGGCCCCATCTAAAGGGGCCTTTTGATTTTTAGATAACTATTTTTGTACAGTGATTATACAAGTGGAAGATCCGCAAAAATTTAAAGCTAAAGCCCTGCAATGGGCATCAGCCTTTGATGTTTGCTGTTACCTCGATTCAAACAACTTTACCGATCCTTACACCAAATTTGATGCGCTGATTGCCGCCGGTGTTAAGGCAGATATAACAGCCGGAACTGGTACCGCTTTTAATGAGCTGGAAGAATTTCGCGTTCGGCACCCGGGTTGGATGACCGGGTTTTTTAGCTATGACCTGAAGAACGAAATAGAGAACGTAACTTCCGGAAACCGTGACCAACTGCAATTTCCCGACCTGTATTTTTTTGTTCCGCAGTTTTTAATTGTTATTAGGGGCAGCCGGGTGGAGATCCACGCTGATGAACCGCAAGTAGTTTTTGACGCTATTGAGCAGCAGGGGCACCGTGCAAGCAATGGTATGCATGCAGTAAACATTCGGTCGCGCTTAAGTAAGAATGCTTATTTGGCAGCCATTGAAAAAATAAAAGATCATATTAATCGCGGCGATATTTATGTGACCAATTTTTGCCAGGAATTTTTTGCTGAAAATGCAGCCATCGATCCGCTGGAGGTTTATCTGAAACTGAATGAAATATCACCTAACCCATTTTCGGCTTTTTTTAAACTAAAGGATAAGTATGTGCTTTGTGCTACACCCGAGCGCTTCTTAGCCAGGCGCGGCAATAAACTAATCTCGCAGCCTATAAAAGGGACTGCCGGCCGGGGTGATACCTTAGCGGAGGACGAGCAGAATATTCAGGCATTAAGAAGCCATACGAAAGAGCTGCAGGAAAATGTAATGATAGTGGACCTGGTGCGTAATGACCTTACCCGGTCGGCCAAACCGGGGACGGTTAAGACAGAGGAATTATATGGGATCTATAGCTTCAGGCAAGTTCATCAAATGATCTCGACGGTGGTTTGTGAGCTGGAAGAAGGAATAAACTCCGTGCAGGCGATTAAAAATACCTTCCCTATGGGCAGCATGACAGGCGCCCCTAAGATAAGCGCCATGCAGCTAATGGAAACCTATGAGCAAAGCAGGAGGGGTGTTTACTCCGGTGCAATAGGCTATTTTGCCCCTGATGGAGATTTTGATTTCAATGTGGTAATCCGTACGCTGTTATATAATGCTGAAAACAAATACCTGTCATTCCATGCAGGCAGCGCAATAACATACCACGCTGATGCAGCTAGAGAATACGAGGAATGCTTACTTAAAGCACAGGCGATACGGGAAGCTCTGGGTCAATAACCAGTTTCTCACCAATCCGCACGCTGATATCAGACCCTTTGGCAAAGAAAGCGGAATGAGGTTTTTGACTTAAAAAAGGAACAAATTCTTTTCCGTAAAGGGTGGCTATATCGGCATCAAAGACATAATCTTTAACCTTAGCAATTTGCCAGGAAACATGTTCTACCTGGTATTGCATGGTTTTGGTATCGGTTAACTTATTGTATCCCCAGTAATGTTCAAAAATAAATTCCTCCGGGCTGTTGGGCGGGATGCTTGTATAGGCATTGCTAACGGTGGCACCAAGCTTGTTCCATTTACCCTTCCATTTCCACTCGTATAAAAAGTTAGTGTGGTTATCAGGAGCATTAGTTTTTGAATGACGCATCAGCATAGCGCGGTAATGTTCCTTATATAAATTGTTGGCGATAAATGCGATTATGCTTTTGGGCACAATTTCGCTAACAAAAACGGCGCCCCGCTTCCATTTTTCGCCATCAAAGTGTTTTACATAAAAGCGCAGGTTAACCTCTTCAAAATTCACATGAAATGGCCATTTTACCCCCAATACCCTGGTTTGGTTAAACATAAAGCCAACTATACTTACCAAAGCTTTTCCCTGCCATAAGTCAAGTACGGTTGCAGGCGGAAGATAAGGTATGAGAATTTCCGGATCAACTTCGTAATTCAGCATCAGCAGATCGTTCCATTGTGCCTCCAGGAATTTGTGTTTGCCCATAATAAAGAAATCCCGCCGGAGCGGGATATATTTAAGTTTTAGTGCTTGTAATATTTCATTGCTTCGGGTATCCGGTTCTGGATATCTGCAATACGGGTTGCATCGGCAGGGTGGGTGCTTAACAGTTCGGGCGGTGCACCGCCTTTATTTTGGGCTGCCATAACCTGCCAGAACGCGATAGCGGCATGCGGATCATAGCCGGCCAATGCCATAAACGTAAGGCCTAACCTGTCGGCCTCTGATTCCTGGCTGCGTGAATATTTTAATAATACCAAATTACCACCAACGCCGTATAGCTGGTTAATAATGGTTTGCGTAGCGCTGCTGCTGGTTGATGACGCTGCACCAACAGCGCCGCCTATACCCTGAACTGCCATTTGTTGTGAAACTCTTTCGGCAGAATGTCGGGCTATAGCATGGCCAATTTCGTGCCCCATAACTGTTGCCAGCATAGCATCAGTTTTGGCAAGTGGCATAATGCCGCTGTAAACGGCAACTTTGCCGCCTGGCATACACCAGGCATTTACCTCGTTGCTTTTTATTAGGTTAAATTCCCATTTAAAGTTATACTGATCACTAAAACCATTTGCTTTTAAATATCCTTCAATAGCGGCTGCAAGCTGTGCGCCAACTCTTTTTACGCGCTGTGCGTCAGTGCCGGAACTTACAACAACAGTTTTTGGGTCAGAAAGCAGCTGGCTGTAACTTTGCGCTGCCGACTGGTTAATCTGCGTATCGTCTACCAATGACAGTTGTTTACGGCCGGTTAAAGGAACGGTAGAACAGGAGTAAATGGTAACCAGGGATACGGTAAGCAGGGAAAAGATTTTTTTCATGTTGCGGTTTTTTTCTTGAATAAATTTATTCTCGACTCTTTACCTTTTAATAACCTTTCAATATTTTTTTGGTGCGTAACCAGTATCAATAAACAGATCAGCATTCCAAAAATAACTACAAGGTTATTGGTGTACTTGTTGTAAAAAAAAGTTACACCAATAAGGTAAGTAAAGCCTGCAGTAATTGAACTTAGCGATACGTACCTGGTAATTAACAGAACAATGATGAATACGGATACGCACAGTAAAGCTGCATTGAGGTTAACAGCTAAAACCATTCCAAACAGTGTTGCAATTCCTTTGCCGCCCCTAAAACCTGCAAATACAGGGAACAAATGGCCCATAACAGCGGCTATACCTAAAGCCAACTGGTAACTGATGTAATTTGAATGCAGGCCGCCGGTGGTTGAAACACCGATGAAATAGGCAAGGTTAGTAGCAGTCCAGCCTTTTAGAATATCAATTAACATAACTGGTATCCCCGCTTTTTTGCCCAATACCCTGAATGTATTGGTAGCCCCCGCGTTGCCGCTGCCATATTCCCTTACGTCGACGCCGTAAAATGCCTGGCCAATCCAAACCGCAGTGGGGATTGAGCCGCAGAAATAAGCCAAAATAAGCGCTGAAATTGAGTAGGCAGTTATCATTTCACCGCAATATTAATAAATTAAGTCCGAAAGTCGGGAACGTCCGGAAGTCCAAAAGAAAATACAATCCGTTATTGTTTTTTAGCATATTTTTCTAAGCCAATGGGTTGTTCAACTAATCTCTGATCACCAGCCTTTAACCGCTAACTTATCGCCTTTAAGCTCAAATCTAAGCTTTTTACTGAATGTGTTAAAGCACCTACTGAGATATAATCAACCCCGCAGGCTGCATAATCCCTGATGTTGTCGATAGTTATACCGCCTGATGCTTCCGTGATAAACCTTCCGTTAATGATCTTAACTGCTTCACGCAAATCATCAAAATTAAAGTTATCCAGCAATATACGGTTTATGCCCCCTGTTTGCAAAACTTGTTGCAGTTCTTCCAGGTTTCTTACTTCAATTTCAATTGCAAGCTTTTTGTTTTGATCTTTAAGATACTGGTGTGTATTTTCTATTGACTGCCTTATTCCGCCTGAATAGTCGACATGGTTGTCTTTGATTAATATCATATCATAAAGGCCAAAACGATGGTTTACGCCGCCGCCTATCCTCACTGCCCATTTTTCGAGATAGCGCATGCCGGGCGTTGTTTTGCGGGTGTCCAGAACTTTTGTATTTGTACCTTGCAGTATGTCAACTATCTCGCGGGTTTTTGTAGCAATTCCACTCATCCGCTGCATGCAATTTAGTACAAGGCGTTCTGCCTTTAAAATATTTTGTGCATCACCCTCAACCTCAAAAGCAATATCCTTTGGTTTTACTTTCGCACCGTCGTTCAAAAAGGTGGTTACCTTAAGTGAGGAATCAACCATACGAAATATTTCCAAAGCAAGTTCAATCCCGGCTAAAATGCCTTCGTCTTTTACTAAAAGTTTTGCTTTGCCTTTTGTGCCGGCAGGAATTGTCGCCAGTGATGTGTGGTCACCATCGCCTACATCTTCGGTAAGTGAATTTAAAATAAATTGATCAACGAGTTGTTTGTCCAAAACCTATTCTGTTTTTTGAACCCAAAAGTAATAATAGTTCATGGTTCGTGGTTCATGATTCCCGGAAAAAGTTGACAGGAACTTCAATGATTGATGGTTCATAGTTCATGAAAAAAATGAATGTATAGCAAAGTTTATAAACGATAGCCCAATGGTGTTTTGGTAAATTTGGGAAAAAATAACTAGCCGGGTTGTTTTTTACTATACACTAAAACCTATTTCACCTTCTCTGTCTCAATCCGCAATTCTATCAGTGACATATTTCCACCGGTATCTTTTAAAGTATAAGTTATACGGAAAGGTCCTTTTGGGGTGTTAGCTATAAGTACCCCAAACAGGTAATTAGGATTTGAATTTACTTTGTGCAGCATTTTGACTGACACAGGTTTATTCTGACTGAAAAATTTATCCAATATGAGGGTCGCCTGGACTTTAGAATAGATGTTTTCCTCATTCTCCATGGTTATCTGGACGTTTGGCGCAAATATTTTTGACAGTTCCTGGATGTTTCCCTGACGAATCAGCTCGGCAACCTTGTCAATAGGATCAATAACCGGGGGCGCAGGTAGCAGATAAAAAATAATGAAGAATGGAAGGTACAGTAGCTTCATAATAACTAACAGACAATTGATGGAAATGAACGTTACAAAAACTTAACAGTTAGCCGTTGATTTTGTTAGCTTAGTTGATTGATTTTTTTGGGCGGATATTAACTGTACCGGCGAATAACGGCATTAGTCACTTAATTAACTTAATCAACATTTAATTTATAACTTAACAACGTTGCCTTTATATTTGCATTGTGGAAAGACAAAAAAAAATTGCATTAATTATTCTTGACGGCTGGGGATATGGCCGTAATGATGCATCGAACGCTATAGTTGCAGCCAATACGCCATTTTTTGATTCGATGTTAAAACAGTATCCAAATTCTAAACTGGAAGCTTCAGGTACCGCCGTTGGTTTGCCTTCGGGGCAAATGGGCAACTCAGAAGTGGGGCACATGAATTTGGGCGCTGGCCGGGTTGTTTACCAGGAACTGGGCCGCATCCATAAGGCTGTGGAAGATAATGAGTTTCCTGCCAATGCTGTATTAAAAGAGGCATTTGAATATGCTAAGGCAAATAATAAAGATGTACATTTTATCGGGCTGGTATCCGACGGCGGCGTACACTCACACATTAGGCATTTAAAAGGTTTATGTGATGCCGCTGCTGCTTTTGCGCTTGAAAATGTATTTATCCATGCTTTTTTAGATGGCCGCGATACGGACCCAAAATCGGGTGCGGGCTTTATAACCGATCTGGAAGATCATATTAAAAATACCAGCGCAAAAATTGCTTCTGCAATTGGCAGGTATTATGCCATGGACAGGGACAACCGCTGGGAACGCGTTAAACTGGCTTATGACCTTATGGTTAACGGTACCGGCACAGCTTCAAACGATGTTGTGCAATCCATAAAAGAATCATACCTGCAGGATGTTACAGATGAGTTTATTAAACCTATAGTAAAGGTTGATGGCAACGGGAATCCGCTGGCGGTTATTAAAGAAGGTGATGTGGTAATTTGCTTCAATTTCAGAACCGACAGGGGGCGCGAAATTACGGTTGCGCTAACGCAAAAGGCTTTCCCTGAATATAATATGCATCCGTTAAACCTGGACTATATTACTATGGTGCCTTATGATGAAACCTTTAAAAATGTAAAGGTTGTGTTTAATAAGGAGGATTTAACAAAAACACTTGGCGAGGTTTTACAGGATGCCGGGAAAAACCAGATTCGCATTGCCGAAACGGAGAAATATCCGCACGTTACCTTCTTCTTTTCAGGAGGCAGGGAAAAAGAATTTATTAATGAGAAACGTTTATTAGTCCCGTCGCCTAAAGTTGCAACTTACGACCTGCAGCCCGAGATGAGCGCCGCCGGAATCCGCGATGCGATTATTCCGGAGCTTAAAAGCGGCTGGCCTGATTTTATTGTTTTAAACTTTGCCAATACCGATATGGTTGGGCATACCGGCGTATTTAGCGCAGTGGTTAAAGCTGCTGAAACAGCTGATGCCTGCACCAGAGACGTTGTGGAAGCCGGGCTTGCCAACGGCTATTCGTTTATTATAATTGCTGACCACGGCAATGCCGATTACATGATAAACGATGACGGATCGCCAAATACGGCACATACCACTAACCTGGTTCCGTGCATTGTTATTGATGATGATGTTAAGCAGGTTAAGGATGGTAAATTAGGTGATATTGCGCCAACTATATTGAAAATGATGGGTGTTGCAATTCCGGAACAAATGGGCGGGAATGTATTGGTGTAAATTAAAACAATTTACAATTATTGCTATATGCGCAGTTATAATGGCTTGCGGTTTGGGCTGCAAGCCGGAAATAAAGGAAACCGGCGCAGCGTTAAAATATTTTGATATCAAAGGATATTTTAACGCTGACACTGTCCGGCTAAATAAGCTGAATAAGCCGGTAATTAAAACGGTAACACATAACGGTGTTACCGAAACCCAAAAAGTAAAAATAGACAACTGGGGACGTGAGCTGGACCTGTTTGCTGCTGCTGATATAAATCGCCCCGCCTGGAAAAATAGCTACACGGTGGCGACCGGCGACAGTTTGATACTATACAAGGCCAAAGAGGACGACCTTAAAGTACGAGAGATTATTATTAAAAGTGAAAGCGGCAAAGTGAAGTGGATAGTGATCTACACGCGTACCAAAAATATTCTATACCAAACTACCGAAAAATTAAGCTATTATCCTGACTCACTTTATTTAATTGAAAAAGACCAGCGTGTTAGGCTGATGGGCCGGAACAGGTATATGATAAAGGGTGTAATTGAGCGCTAAGCAGATTCTATTTATGCGCAAATGCCTCGTCAAGCTTTTGCTTTGAAAGATCAATAAGGGTGGAGATATCTGTTCTGCCGGGGTTATCTGTTAAAACTTTTTCCAAATCAGCTATAGATGCTTTTAACGAATTTATAGCCCTGGGTTTATCATATGATCGGCCCGTGGCCTGCATTTTAAATATACCGTACTCACGGTAGGCAATCCCTCTAACCTGGTAATATTTGTTTTTGGTATCGTCCGGATCAATGGCTATGGCTTTTGTGAGATCAAATATTGACCCCAACAGATATTTTTCTTTATCGGCGGCAGACAGTGCGTTGTCTTTGCCCATGTAGCCTTTTGCCCTGGCCCTGTAGTAATACGCTGTTGCGTCGGTAGGGTTAATGGCTATCTCTTTGGTGTAAGCAGCTATTGATTTTTTATAATTTTCGCTGTGGTAATAGGAATAACCCAGCATTAGCAAGGCGGTAGAGTTGGTTGAATCAATAAGGCAGGCTTTTTCAAGCTGTGCTACCGCTGCTTTAAAGTCTCCATTCATTAAAGCCTGCTGACCCAACTTCACGTATGAGTTTTGGGCAGACGAGTTTTCAAAAGAAGAAATTATCAGGAAAGATATTATTACCGAAATCTTCATCAATGGATACTAATGTTTTACCAACAGTATAATAAGTAACTTATATAATAAGAAAATATTATGCCAACCGGCTTTTTTTTGTCCGGCTATTTTAAATAATTTATCAAACAGGATGCGATGATATGACTTTTTTTCATCTTTATCAAGGTTTTATGTTTTTTTGTTCAAAACCCTGATAATTTATAATTTACATATAATCAATGCGTTATGTGGTAACTGTAATTGTTGCTGATTATTATCCTATCTTGGCACATGTCTTGAAACATAGTATTTACCCGGGCATAATTAGTATTTGCCCTGTTCAATAATGCCTGTAAATTTGCAGGCTGACAATATGACGTTTTTTTATAAAAACATAAAAGGTAGTTAATGAATTTTGATCCATTTGATTTTAAAAGCGCTTTACCGGTTATAAACGAAGATTCCGAATTTTTTCCACTGATGTCCACAGAAGACGAGGAGGAAATGAATAACGAAGCGTTGCCGGAAGTGTTATCTATATTACCCCTTAGAAATACAGTGCTTTTTCCGGGTGTTGTAATTCCTATCACCGTTGGCCGCGATAAATCTATTAAACTGATTCGTGATGCAAACAAGGGAAACCGGATGATTGGGGTAGTTTCTCAACAGGATGTGGGGATTGAAGACCCTACATTTTCGCAGTTAAACAAAATTGGAACCATTGCGCTTATTGTAAAAATGCTGCAAATGCCCGACGGTAATACTACGGTTATATTGCAGGGTAAAAAGCGCTTTATTTTAAAAGACGAAGTACAGAGTGTACCTTACATAAAGGCTACCATCGAAGCTTTTAAAGAGGTAAAACATAAAGAGGACAAAGAGTTTAAGGCGATGGTATCGTCTATAAAGGATATGGCCATGAGCATAATCCAGTTGTCGCCAAATATCCCGAGCGAGGCCGGAATTGCCATTCGCAATATTGAAAGCACATCATTTTTGATCAATTTTATATCATCAAACATGAATGCTGATATGCTTGCCAAGCAACAACTGCTTGAAGAGCCAAACCTGCGAAACAGGGCAAACCTGGTGCTGGAGCATTTAACGCTTGACTTGCAGATGCTGGAGCTTAAAAACCAGATCCAGAGTAAAGTAAGGGTTGATTTGGATAAGCAGCAGCGCGATTACTTTTTAAATCAGCAGTTAAAAACTATCCAGGAAGAACTTGGGGGGTCATCTCCCGACCTCGAGATTGATAGCTTAAAGCTGCGGGCGGCAAAAAAGAAGTGGGCTAAAGAAGTAAAAGATCATTTTAACAAAGAGCTTGAAAAGCTGGTTCGCACTAACCCGGCCGCCGCCGATTATTCGGTACAGATAAATTATCTTGAACTGTTGCTTGATTTGCCATGGAACGAGTTTACCAAAGACAACTTTGATTTAAAACGTGCCCAAAAGGTGCTGGATAAGGATCATTTTGGTTTGGACAAGGTAAAGCAACGCATTATTGAATATTTGGCGGTGCTTAAGTTAAAGCACGATATGAAAGCCCCTATACTTTGTTTGGTTGGCCCTCCGGGAGTTGGTAAAACATCATTAGGTAAGTCAATTGCAAAAGCGTTAGGCCGTAAATATGTGCGCATGGCTTTGGGGGGCATAAGGGATGAAGCCGAAATACGCGGGCACCGCAAAACCTACATTGGCGCAATGCCCGGCCGGATCATCCAGTCTGTTAAAAAAGCGGGCGCTGCAAACCCGGTTTTTATATTGGATGAGATTGATAAGGTGGGCAATGATTTCCGCGGAGATCCTTCATCAGCTTTACTGGAGGTACTTGACCCGGAGCAAAACAGCACTTTTTATGATCATTATGTAGAGATGGACTTCGACCTGTCAAACGTAATGTTTATCGCGACAGCAAATTCACTGAGTTCCATACAGCCAGCTTTGCTTGACCGTATGGAGATTATTGAGGTGAACGGCTATACCATTGAAGAAAAGGTTGAAATAGCTAAACAACACCTGATCCCCAAACAAAGGGATGCGCACGGTCTAAAAGCCAAGGATGTTGTTTTAAAGCCTGAAATTATAGAAAAACTGATAGTTGACTATACCCGTGAATCCGGTGTGCGGTCATTGGAGAAAAAAATAGGTTCGCTGGTACGTGGCGTAGCAAAAAATATTGCCCTGGAAGAACCTTATAATCCGGCAGTAAATAAAAAGGATGTAGAGCGGATATTGGGTGCGCCAATATTTGACAAAGATTTGTATGAGGGCAATGATGAGGCCGGTGTGGTTACAGGTTTGGCATGGACCTCGGTAGGCGGAGATATATTATTTATTGAAGCAAGTTTAAGCCCCGGCAAGGGTAAGCTAACGCTAACCGGAAGTTTGGGCGATGTAATGAAAGAGTCAGTAACCATAGCATTGGCTTATTTACGCGCGCACGCTTCGTACTTTGACATTGATCCGAGATTGTTTGACCTTTGGGATATTCACGTACACGTACCCGCAGGGGCTACACCAAAAGATGGTCCGTCGGCAGGTATTACCATGCTTACTGCTTTAACATCTGCATTTACCCAGCGCAAGGTTAAACCTAACCTGGCTATGACCGGAGAGATTACCCTGCGCGGGCGCGTATTGCCCGTTGGTGGCATAAAAGAAAAAATACTGGCGGCCAAGCGCGCCAATATAACAGAGATCATCCTGTGCGCATCAAATAAAAAGGATATCATGGAAATTAAGGAAGATTATATAAAAGACCTTAAGTTCAACTATGTAACCCAAATGCGCGAAGTAATCGATCTCGCATTGTTGAACGAAAAAGTCAAAAATCCCCTCGACCTTACGATTAAGCCCGAGGCCGGAAAGCCCGCAGCTTAATCAATATCGTAAAAAGCCGTTTTGCTATTCAAACCGGCTTTTTGCATTAAATAAGAATTTTTATGCCGTCCATAGCTTTCTGACGGCCCTAACTGAAACCTTTTTAGGCGCTGTAGCGTATTACCGATTATCATAATTATAAAGTAATTATGATATTAGTTAACAACCCAAAATCTAAAAAAGTGAAGAAAACTTTTACACTGAAAGCTGTTTTTTTATTACTACTTATCGCATCATCGCATTATCTGAAGGCTCAAAACCTTGAAGAGAACCCTATTAAAAGAGACTCAACTATTGTTGAAGTTAAAAAACCGAGAACCGTATTCCTGGAAGTGGGCGGCCCCGGGCTGGCACTTACCGTAAACTACGATACCCGTTTTGGCGACAAGAGAGACAAATGGGGATACCGTGTAGGGGCAGGGTACTACAATACTGGCGCCAACTGGGTTGCATCAGTTCCGCTGCAGTTAAATTATTTATATGGCATAGGTAAAGGGGCAGGCAACAGCTTTGTAGAACTTGGTGCAGGCACAACCTTTGTACGCTCGCAGGGAAGTTCAAGAGGTACTACATTTCAATTTGACAACATTACAGGCTTTATTGCCACAGGCACTATTGGCTATCGTTTTCAACAGGATAACGGCGGTATAAATTTCAGGCTGGCATTTGTGCCTATCCTTTATGATGACGGCTTTATTGCCGAAGGTGGCTTTAGTATCGGTTATACTTTTTAGCTGCTGATAAAATAATTTAAAAAGCCCTGAATTATCGGGGCTTTTGCTATTTTAGACGGTTAATGCTATAAAGCCCGGATGAAAATTAAACTAGTTACCCTCCTGATCAGCCTTTTTTGCGCTGTTACCGTTTTTGCACAGTCACATCGCAATGAAATAGGAATTCAAACCGATAATGACTCCTACCTGGGCCAGGGATCGGACAGGTATTATACCGACGGGATCTTTATTCAGTTCAGACGCGCCCTGACCGTAAAAAGCGGCGATAGCACCCGGCTGCTTAACAAAGTACTGGGGTTGGAAATTGGACAGAAGATCTATAACCCTCAAAGCGGAAGTGTATTTTATAAAGAGGCAGACCAACCCGAACTGGTTGACCGCCCGTTTGCCGGTTACCTTTATGCAGGTGCAACCCTTAACTTTTTATACAAGGATGAAAGCAACATAAAAATAGGGGCACAGATAGGTATTATTGGCCCGGGGGCATATGGAAAGCAGGTGCAGGAGTATGTACATGATAACTTTGGCTTTTACCATCCCAGCGGCTGGGAATACCAGATTAAAAACGAAGCGCAGCTAAACCTCAGTGCCGAATACAACATGCTGCTGGCGAGAGGTAGCTGGATTGATGTTTCATTAACAAGTTATGCGCATTTGGGTAACGGCTTTACAGGCGCAGGTGTCGGGCCTATGCTAAGGATGGGCGCATTTAACCAGTTGTTTAATTCAGTGAGTACACAAAGTACTGCAATTGCAAACTCAACGGTTGCACCCCTGCATGCACACGAGATATTTTTTTACTATAAGCCACTTTTTAACTATGTAGCTTATGATGCAACTATACAGGGCGGTTTATTAAATAAACATAATGATCCTAACAGCCTTGAAATAACCCGTAACAAGGAGCCATTTATCTTTAGCAATCAATTGGGCGTAGCTTTTACAACCGGGCGTTTTGTAATTGATGCCGCAGCAATATTCCATACCAAAGAGGTTAAAGAGATGGTACGGTCAGAACAATGGGGGAGCGTAACGGCAGCTTACAGATTTAAGTAAAGAGATTAGTGATTGAAGGTTAGCGATTAGTTATTTAGTTCTTAAAATCTCCTGTTGCTAACCATCAATCACCTTCGCCAAACCCCTTCTTCCTGCTGTCTTTTTTGGTTGACTGGATTTTTTTTGACTGCAGGCGGGCTGCTTTTGCAGCTTTGCTTACTTTGGTTGCCTTGCGTACCTTAGGTTTATGGAGTGCTTTGGTCAATAATACGGTTAGCCTTTCAATAGCTTTCTCCTTATTAAGGTATTGGCTGCGCTCTTCATCGCAAATTACCTGTACAAGCCCGTCTTTATTAAAACGCGATTGCAGTTTTTGGTTTAATAGTTCCTTCTCCTCATCAGTAAACAGCAGGGAGTTGCTGATTGAAAACAATAGTTCGACCTTGCTGGATACCTTATTTACATTTTGGCCCCCTTTGCCGCCGCTGCGGGAGGCCTTATAAGTGGTTTCTTTTTGCAGGTCGGCTTTAGAAAAATTCATGGCCGAATTTAGCGAAAGTTTATTGCCGGTGGCGAGCAATTTGCTGTTGACTTGATAAATCTGCCGGTTGCCCGATGCCAAACTGCCAACTTTTTCCTATTTTAGCCACCCATGGGTAATAACATCATAGTTGCCATTGATGGCTATTCATCGTGCGGAAAAAGCACTTTAGCAAAGGCGTTAGCCAAAAAACTTCATTTTATATATGTTGACAGTGGTGCAATGTACCGGGCTGTGGCATTGTATTTTTTAAGAAATAATATAGACCTTAAGGATCCTGAGCAAATTGCTGAAGCGCTGAAAAATATCCACCTTAACTTTCACTCGCGCGACTATCAGACCCATATCACTTTAAATGACGAGGAGGTATCTGACGAGATCAGGCTGATGCCGGTATCTGAAACCGTAAGTGCCGTGTCGGCCATCCGCGCAGTGCGTAAGGAAATGGTGAAGCAGCAGCAACGCATGGGCAGATCAAAAAATATAGTGATGGATGGCCGCGATATCGGAACCGCGGTATTCCCCGATGCGCCTGTTAAAATTTTCATGACGGCCGACCCTAAAGTAAGGGCCGAAAGACGTTTTAAGGAACTTGCACCTAAAAATCCGGATATAACCCTGGAAGATATTTTTGAGAACCTGGCCCACCGTGATTACCAGGATACCACGCGCGCTGAGAGCCCGCTGGTACGTGCCGAAGATGCCATCATACTGGATAATACCGATTTAACCCCCGATGAGCAACTGCTGTTTGCATTAAGCCGGGTTGAGCCGTTTTTGTAAGCAGGATACACATTAGCTTATTTTACTGGAGTAATACATCTTGAACCAGTTAGGAATATCCTTTTCGTTGATATCATCCCATGATTTTTTCCCGGCAATTATTTTGAAATGCGCAAACATTTTGAAGTCCCCTCCTTCTTCCGAATTATCAAAAAAGAATGCCTGATAAGCTAATTGTGATGCTTCATGCAATAAATCCAGGGCGCGATAATACCTGGTTTCAATCTTATTTATTGGGACAGCGTGTCCTCCTTTTTTAGTACGGGCTTCCACGCGGAAAATATTTATCTCCGGAGATTCTGTGCAAACAAAATATAAATAAACTTTATATCCTGCATCAACTGCCTCGCGCATAATGTTAAGTTTTGATCTGTGCGAAAAAACAGTTTCAAATGAAAATCTCTTTCGCTCTTTGAGTAATTTTTTTCGGAGGTAATCAGCAATGATTTGCGCCAGGCGTTCAATTTGAGGCCTTTTGAGGCAATAAATGGAGTTATTATTTATCCTATAGATTGCAATTAAATTAGCTAAGGTAAATTCTTTGTTTAGTAAACCCGATTCCGAAACTATTTGATTGAATTCTTCGGATGTTGCCTGGAGATCAAATTGGTTAAAAGAATAGCTTCTTGTTTCTAGAGTTTTAGCGATGTCATCAGCATTAATGTAATATCCAAATTCGACATTTTTCTCATTAACTTTATACTTTCTAATAAAGTCAATTACAGTGCTTTTTCCTGAACCGTTTGGACCTGCAAATACCCTTAGTTTCGGTTGTCCGGTATCCATCTATTTTAATCAAGAGCCAAAGGCCCTAAATTGGAAGATGATTTGATCTCTTTAATGCGCTCAATTGTTCCGTCTTTAAATTTTTTAACCACCCATCCGTTCAGCGCAATAACATTGTACCCCATAATATCCATTGTTTCCTTAGCGGCTATTTTCATGCCTTTTTTGGTTGCACGAACAACAACCCTCTTGGTTAAATATTCCTCTTGTGAGTTCATATATAAATATACGATTTTTTTCAAAAATTGTTATCTCTTCAGTTTATTGCTGAAATTATTCTGCATTAAACTTCTCGGCGCTTACGCCAAACCTGTTCAGGAAATCAACCCCTTCATCGCTTGCCAGGCCTTTATAGGCGGCGTATGATTTATCGAAAAACACTTTCTTAACACCGGCTGAATAAATAAGCCTTGCACAGGGAAGGCATGGCGACAGGGTGGTGTATAGCGTGGCACCTTCAAGGTTTGCACCATTTTTTACGGCGTAAAGGATGGCGTTCTCTTCGGCGTGCAGCGCCAGCGAGCAGCTTCCTTTTGAATCGCGCGGGCAGCCGGTGCCTGGCCATTCCTCGTCGCAGTTGTGGGTGTGCGCAGGAGGGCCGTTGTATCCAATAGAAATGATCCGGGTGTCTTTGGCTAAAACAGCACCGACCTGTGCTTTAACGCAGTGTGAGCGCTTAGCCAGGTCGGTTGCCAGGTTCATAAAAATATGGTCGAAACTTAATTTGGTCATAGTGATTAGTGGTAAGAGATCAGAGGTTGGAAATCTCGACTAATCTTTGATTTCTAACCTCTGGTCTCTAAATATTAATGGCCGCCAGAGGCTTGCACATGATCAAGGTCGATGCCTTGTTTAAGTAATTCCCTGCTAACTTTCCAGGCGAAATAAGCCAGATAAGCAAAGCCCAATACAGGTACGATGTAAGAGAAATGGATCCCGCTCATGCCTGCAATTATATTATTACTGCCATCTGCAATTTTACCTTGTAGTGGCGGGATGATCGATCCGCCTAAGATCATCATAATCAGGAAAGCAGAACCCTGGCTGGTGTATTTGCCAAGACCGGTAATTGATAAAGCGAAAATGGAAGGCCACATAATTGAACAGCACAAGCCACCGCTTATAAATGAAAATGTTGCAACCCTGCCTGTGGTGAATAAACCAATCAGCATAAAAATAACGCCTAATATGCCCAGTACAGAAACGGTACGGGTTGGCTTTTGCTGACCGATAAAGAATGCAACAACCAATACAGCAACACAAATACCGTAAACATAAAGGTTGCTTACATCAACACCCGACAGTGAATTTACCATTAAAACAACGCCAAACGCCAAGAACGGTATAATAACGTACAAGACGTATTTAGTTGTTTTTGAAAGGTTAAAGGCACCTATTGAGCCTGCAAACCTGCCTATCATTAAGCTGCCCCAATACAATGAAATGTATGGCGCAATCTGTGATTCATTGAATGAGCCAAATTCAGGTGTTTTTAATAATGAACCCATGTTACTTTGGATAGTAACCTCGGTACCTACATAGGTGAAAATTGCGATCATGCCCAGGATTAACTGAGGGTATTGCATTGCACCCCAACCTTCTTTGTTCTTTTGCGCTGCAAAAATTGTACTCACAAGCGTTACCAAAATTATGGCTAACGATGCATAAACAAAATATTGGCTGGGAACACTTGTTGCCTTGCTTAAAGGATCGGCTGCTAATATCATTAAGAAAGCCACAAATATTACCAAAAGCGGTGTGTTTGCCTTTTTGCTCGATTCTATTTTCTCATCGCTGGTAACTTTAGGGAGTTTTGATACCCAAAAGAATAAGGCCACAGCTAAAAATAAGCCAGCCAGTAAGTAATACAGGTTATTAATAGAGGATATTTTTACATCAGCTGCTGCCGTATGTGCACCGGCTGAACCAAATAGTACAACACTTACCACAACAGGACCCAATAAGGCACCTATATTATTGATACTGCCGGCAAAGTTTAAACGGTTTGAGCCGGTTTCAGGCGGCCCCAGCACAATTACAAAAGGGTTTGCAGCGGTTTGCTGTAATGAAAAGCCCAGGGCAATTACAAAAAAGGAACCCAGGATAAAACCAAACGAACCCGAATTTACAGCGGGAATCATTAAAAGAGCGCCGAACGCCGATAAAACAAGGCCTAATATGATGCCATTTTTATAACCGAGCTTATTTAAGATATCTACACCTGATGCTGAAGATGCAAAGTATAATATCAAAGAACCAATAAAGTAACCGCCATAAAAGGTAAAATCAATTAATTGTGATTCGAACTGAGTTAAACTAAAGTGAGTTTTACAGAAGGGTATGAAAATACCATTGGAGGCAGCTAAAAAGCCCCAAAAGAAAAATACAGTAATGATAGTGTACAATGCTGTACCGTAACTTTTTGCGTTATTTTGTTCCATTATTTAATTGGGTTGATACAAAAGGTATATTTTAAAACACTAAACATAACTATTTTTTATAATTCTGCTATATTTTAAATTAATTAAATCACAAATTTAAGTTTGGTTGTTTACCATATAAAATTGCATATTCGTGCTGCATTTTTTTATTTTAACCGGCACGTAAGCCTTAATTAATGATAGAAGCTGTTATTTCGGGTATAGGGTTTGGATTAGTGTTGACGTTTTTGACCGGCCCGGTTT
This sequence comes from Mucilaginibacter xinganensis, assembly GCF_002257585.1. Classification (NCBI taxonomy): domain Bacteria; kingdom Pseudomonadati; phylum Bacteroidota; class Sphingobacteriia; order Sphingobacteriales; family Sphingobacteriaceae; genus Mucilaginibacter; species Mucilaginibacter xinganensis. Next base: position 1,515,721 of record NZ_CP022743.1, read on the forward strand.
TTTTTGCATTGATAAAGACCAGTATTGAAAAAGGCTTTCATGCAGGCGTTGCCCTTGCGCTGGGGGTGGTATGCAGTGATATGGTTTTTGTAGGGGCCATTTTGTTTGGTTCGCAGTACTTTGATATTACAGCGCATGATAAAACCTACGCGGGCATTTTTGGCAGCGCCATCCTGTTTGCAATAGGCCTGTATTACCTGTTTAAAAAGGCCGAGATAAATTACACCAATACCGTACCTACCACGCTGCACCGCGCCGGCTACTTTTTAAAGGGCTTTGTGATGTGCATTTTTAACCCCACCATATTATTCCACTGGACGCTTGTTATAGGTGCTGCAAGTACCGTTTACCATGAAGGGGTGCCCAACAGGTCGTTAAAAATCGGTATTATGTTTTTAACCATACTTGTGGTGCAATTTGGCCTTGATACTACAAAAGCGTTTTACGCCGATAAACTGCGCGACCGGATTTCGGTAAAGTTTGTTCACCGCCTTAATGAGGTTGCAGGCGCGGCCCTTATTATCGCTTCATTTGTTTTGCTTGATAAATTGGTTACCCACTTTATTTTCCCGGCCCCCGGATCATAAAGCTATTTTGTTAATCCGCCTGATGATTTCCACCGGTTTTTAATTTAATTAAAGCTATCTTTAAGAAATTCTGGTTTTACCTGCGCTGGCTGCGCTTAAGCATTGCCGCTTTTTACCGGCAATATTTTTTGCTCAAGCTAATAATACCCCGGTAAATACGTTATAGTAGTAATCAATCTCAGTTACTCCCGTAAAAATGGAATTATACGGCAACTATGCCTTAGGTCAATTTGCTGTTTTTATACATTTAAAAAAATAAATCACTCACTAAATCATTAACACATGAGCAAAGACAGAAAAACGGTTAAAGAAGTTAAAAAAGTAGCTACCGTAAACGCAAATAAAAAGGTATCATCTTACCAGTCTGAAAAAGGTTCAAAGTCTGAATCTACCACAGGCAAAAAGTAAAATAAAATCATGAACGAAAAAACGATAGAGCTCCAAACCAGGATGTACCTGTACGATTTGATGAATGCGGCCAAAGAGCATGGCTTTAAGGCGGAAGACAGCTGGGAACTAAACATGGTTACCGACAGCGGCAGATCAAAACTGCAAAAAGATTATTACCCGGTTGTTTCGGTAAAGATCCTTCCTGAGATGCTTTTACAGGTTTTTCATTCTGCTAAAACAGGCTTAAAGCAGTCATTTTCAAATGAAAATAATTTGCCTGATGCGAAAAGTATTTTAACCGAAAACATCAATTACCTGGTTGCCGTTAATTTAAAACGTCCCAGGGGATAGTTTTTCAAAACGCCTAAGGGTGACAAAAATCCCGCAGGCGTGCAATATTAAAGCCCGACAGAATTAACTTCTATCGGGCTTTGTATTTTACTTTCGGTTTTACGGGTAATCAATTATAACCACGGGCATTTTTACCTTCCATCCAGTTTGCAAAGGCTTTGTTAACCACCTTGTTGCCGCCCGGGGTTGGGTAATTGCCAGAGAAATACCAGTCGCCTTTATGATCAGGGATGGCCTTGTGCAGGTTATCAAGGGTTTGATACAATACTTTCACTTCGGCTTTTATCCCTTTAGGTGTAATGATCTGCGCAATGCGGTCAGAGATCTGCTGATCGGTAAATGGCTCATAAATGGCCTTTACGTAATTTTCAACTTCTTCTTTAGGCAGTTGTGCACTGTCTTTACACTGCTTATATACTTTCAGGATCACATCATCCTTGCCTGCATCTTTCAATAAGCTTATAGCCGCTTCAAAAGCAACAAACTCGCCCATGCGCGACATATCAATGCCATAACAATCAGGGAAACGGATCTGCGGTGCCGATGAAACCACTACAATTTTTTTAGGGCCCAGCCTGTCGAGGATCTTGAGGATACTTTGTTTAAGCGTTGTTCCGCGTACAATTGAATCATCAAGTACTACCAGCGTGTCTTTATCCCTGTTTATTAACCCGTAAGTGGTATCATAAACGTGTGCCACCATTTCACTGCGGTCGGCGTCCTGCGTAATAAAAGTACGCAGCTTAACGTCCTTAATGGCAATTTTTTCAACCCTTGGCGCCATTGAAAGCACTTCGGTTAATTCTTTCTCGCTGATCTTATCTGCACGGTTCAGTAATTTATCGCGCTGGTATTTTTTTATGTATTTGTGAACACCTTCAACCATGCCGTAAAAAGCGACTTCAGCCGTGTTGGGGATGTAGGAGAAAACAGTGTTCTTCACATCGTGATCCACATAATCCAAAATCTGGTCGCAAAGTAAACGGCCCAGCTGCTTGCGCTCGCGGTAAATGGAAGCATCGCTGCCGCGCGAGAAATAGATGCGCTCAAATGAGCAGGCTTTTTTCTCAGCAGGCTCACTCACCATATCCTCGGTGATTTTGCCGTTCTTCTTTACAATCAGGGCATGGCCTGGTTTTATCTCTTTAATATCCTCCATAGGGATGTTAAAGGCGGTTTGCAGTGCAGGCCTTTCGGATGCTGCCACCACAATTTCATCATTATAATAATAAAAGGCAGGGCGAATGCCGGCCGGGTCGCGCATTACAAATGCATCGCCGTGGCCCAGTATGCCTGCTATGGTATAACCGCCATCCCAGTTTTTTGCAGATTTACGCAGAATTTTGGCAACATCCATATCATTTGCAATCAGCTTGCTGATCTCGATGTTATCATCCAATCCTTCGCGTTTGTACTGGTCAAACAATCCCTGGTTCTCCGTGTCAATAAAGTGACCTATTTTTTCAAGAACAGTAATGGTATCGGCTTTTTCCTTTGGATGCTGGCCCAGGTCATACAACTGTTGCAGCAGTTCATCAACATTGGTCATGTTAAAGTTGCCGGCAATAACCAGGTTACGGGTCATCCAGTTGTTTTGCCTTAAAAAGGGGTGGCAGTTTTCAATACTGTTTTTGCCGTGGGTGCCGTAGCGCAGGTGCCCCAGCAACACTTCGCCGGTAAAGCTTACGTGTTCTTTGAGCCATGCGGCGTCAGACATTTTTTCGGGCATTTCCTTTTGGATGTCGGCAAACTTCTTTTGGATGTACTCAAAAATATCAGCAACAGCATTTGAGGCCATTGACCGGTGGCGGCTTATGTAGCGTTTGCCCGGTTCAATATCCAGCTTAATGGTAGCAACACCGGCGCCATCCTGGCCGCGGTTATGTTGTTTTTCCATTAGGAGGTAAAGTTTGTTTAGGCCGTAAAGGGCCGTGCCGTATTTTTCCTGGTAAAAAGAAAGTGGCTTTAACAGTCGAATGAATGCAACGCCGCATTCATGTTTTATCGAATCACTCATGATTGTTAATGAGCGGCAAAGTTATAATTTTAATGTTAAAACCCGGAATTAACAATGTCATTAAATTGCATTAATATTTGGGTGGCTAAATGAGTTATTTAGGGTAAATATTTGATCAATTATTCATTTTTATTATTTCCAGATGCAAATAGGATCCTACTTCCCAAACCCAACCAATTTGTGCAACGCTGCGGGATCATAGATTTTCCCGGCTTTAATCACCGTAGTTACCTTGCGGATGTCGCGGATATTGGTAAGCGGGTCGCCATCAATAATTACCAGGTCAGCATCTTTACCCGGTTCAATTGATCCGCTTTGCTTATCCATTTTCATCACGGTGGCAGGGGTAATGGTTGCTGTGCCAATGGCCTGTATAGGGGTTAGCCCGGCTTGTACGTACAACTCCAGTTCGCGGTCAAGGCTGTAACCGGGGAAGCCCTGGTCGGTGCCGGCAACAATGGTTACGCCGTTGTCATAAAGCACTTTTACTATTTTCTGAAAGCTGTCCCAAATAGGTTTTAGCTTTTGGGCGGTTGCCGGTTCGGTACCGGTGTTCTTAAATATGGCCTGTAAAGGCAATGGTAGGGAATAAAAAGCCGGTTCCATTATGGTGATATCATCTTTAGTCGACCTGAAAAACATTTCGAATACGCCCACGGTAGGGTCAATAACCACGTTGTGCTGTTTGATGAATTTTATGGCGGCAATGCTGGTTGAATCCTCAAAGTTTATGGAGCGGTCCTTATTTCGTTTCATGATGGTGTAAACGTACTGCACATGGTTAACCATATTCATACCTGAATCTACTCCGGCTTGTAAGGTCATTCCATTTGGGATATGGCCCGTAACGGTAAGCCCCAGCCGGTGCGCCTCCTCACAAATGGCTTTTACAATGGCCGGTTTTACCGAACTATAGATCTTGATCTGCACAAAACCATTTTCCTTATAGCGGTCAACTTCTTTAATCGCTTCCTCTTTGGTATCGGCCTGGATAATTCCGAGCGCCATGGGGCCCTTGCCGTCAATAATGCCGGCCTTTAATATTTTAGGGCCAATGCCTTTGCCGTTATCAATAGCGCTTTGCACGGCATTTATAAAGCTAAACTCATTGCCGCAGTCGCGCACGGTGGTGGCACCCGCTGCCAGGTACGCCGGTCCCCATTCTACCTGCTCAAAGTGGGCGTGCATGTCCCATAAGCCCGGCAATATGGTTTTCCCTTTGGCATCAATAACTTTAGCACCTGCCGGAATGGTCACCTCACCGGCTTTGCCCACGCTTTTAATTTTGCCGTTTTCAATAATTACTACTGCGTTGGGGATTGGTTTTAAGTTCACTACATCCACAACAGTGCCACCTGTTATGGCAATTATTTTATCAGCGGCGCCTGCTTTAGGGGCGTTTTTGGTGAACAGCTGCATCCCATAGGCAGCGGCTTTGGCTATAAAATCAGGCAGCAGGGCCTCATAGGGCTCCAGCATCATTTCCAGCTTGTCGGCCTCGGCATCGTTGGTGATCAGGCAGATCAGTTGCCCCGCCTTGTTGGTCCACACAATTTCATTGCCCCAAATTAACCCGCCTACCGTGTAACGGTCAAGCAATAAGGGTTTGCCATTAAAGGTAAGCGCGTCTTCGCCATCTTTACGCACCTGTACCGATCCGTAGGGCAGGGTATTGATGCTGGCTGGCTGCTTGTGGCTTTTCCAGTATTGCAATAAAACCTGTTGTACTATACCGGGTGCGTAGCTGGCGATTGGGAACGTGATCCCGCTAAGGTTTTGGGTGTAGCTGGAATCGTTAACCTTTATGTGTGCCTGTTTACCGGTTATAGTAATGGTATCGTTTATGGTAGATGAGCGGGCGGTGTTGCCTTTTATCTTTAAGCTTAAGGGTTCCCCGGCGGCTGTTAATTTCAGCTCGGCCTTTAACGGCACCGGCGAGCCACGGTCAACAAACTTAAAATCACTGGTATAAGTAATTTCCTGTGCTGTTTTGCTAACGCGATAAACCTCTTTACCAATATGCTGCTCAAACTTATGCAGCAGGAAGGTAACACTATCAGGTTTTGTTTGTGCGTTTGCAGCGAAAAGTATAATTGAAAAGCTAAGGATCAGGAGGCTTTTTTTCATGGCAAGTGAATTGAATATTGTGATGTTTAAAGGTATTGATTTTGAGTGAAATTAATAATACAAATTGTCGCTTTGTTATCACACTGTCACACCATCACACCCCGTAATTGTGTGACAGTGTGATAACGTGTGACAAAGCCGGGGAACCCTATTTTAGGACTAAACAAAATTTCAAATCTGCCGGATTTAATCGCCCGACGCATCCAAAGCCACTGTCACATCCTTTGTTTGTCACACCTGTCACGGTGTTACGGGTTGTGATGTGTGACAGCGTGATAAACCATCCTCAGCGATAAACTCAATTAACTGGAGAATTCAGATTTGAATGATCATTAATATCTCAGTTGAAAATATAATTGAAGGTTTAATTGGTTGTATAATATATATTAATCTATAAAAAAAATAATATAAGATCTCAGTATAACAATGCTTTACTGAAATAAATATTAGACTAACCTATTTACAGCTTGTCACACTATCACACCCTATAACACTGTGACAGGTGTGACAAACCTATTATAGATTTCAGATTTGTAATTGCCTGAATATATCCGTTAAGCTAAACTGTCACACTATCACACACCACAATACTGTGACAGGTGTGACAAACCTATTATAGAATTCAGATTTGTAATTGCCTGAATATATCGGTTAAGCTAAACTGTCACACTATCACACACCACAATACTGTGACAGGTGTGACAAACCTATTATAGAATTCAGATTTGCAATTGCCGAATACATCCGTTAAGCTATTGCTGTCACACTTGTCACACCCTATAACTCTGTGACATGTGACAAAACATCCGCACATCCTCAACCCTTTTCTGCAGGCAGATGCTCCGATTTTTTAACGCGGCAGGTATCGTGATAATCATTGAAATCCATTAATCCCGGTCAAACTTATCCTTCATGCCCAGCAAACCCCAGATGCCACCGCTATGGATAGCCAGCACCTTACTGCCGGGGCTAAAGTAATTTTTTGCCGCAAGATCATAAATGGCGTACAGCATTTTGCCGGTGTAAACGGGCTCTATCAGGATGCCGGTTTCGGCTACAAATTTTTTAATGAATTGAATCAGCCGCTCATCTGTTTTACCATATCCGCCAAAGTGGTAATCTGTATGCAGCTGATAACCGGCATCGCCTGTTAAAAACTTATCGATCTCATCCCTGATAAAACCACCATTTTTAAATACCGGCACCGCGTTAAACCGGGTGTTAAGCTGATGCTGACGGAGGCCATTGATTATACCGGCTGCGGTAGTACCTGTTCCGCAGGCACAAAAAATATCATCGTAGGTTTCGGTTAATTCATCAATCAGTTCGCTGCATCCTTTTGCGCCTTCGGCAGATGAGCCGCCTTCGTCAATAAAAAATGCAGTGTCATCAGTACTGAAATGTTTATTAAACAGCGCGGGCTTATCGCGATAGCTTTCACGGTCGGTAAATACCAGGTTCATCCCGTGCAGGCGACACAGAAAAAGCGTGTCATTGCTTACCTCTTCGCCCCGTACTATCCCAGTGGCCTTAAAACCAAATTTAGCCGCTGCGGCTGCTGTTGCAAGTAAATGGTTGGAGTAGGCACCGCCAAAGGTTACCAGGTGGGTTTTGTTTACGGCTTGTGCCCGCTTTAAAATGTATTTTAATTTGCGCCATTTATTACCCGAAATGATGGGGTGGATCAGGTCATCCCGCTTTAAAAAAACCATTATCCCGCGTTCATCAAATAGCTGGCTTTTGATTTGATGAACAGGGCTGAAAATTTCGAGGCTAAGATCCATTAAGCAAATGTAAATAAAAGCTTAACATAGGGCTATGGTTAAAAGGCTACATCCCAAACCCAATGCCTGCGTTAACAGATTTGTATTGCGCCTGGGTATAAGAGGTATAAAAGCGAAAAAAACCAACATTTAACTGGAAGCCGATATCTGCACGTACCCCGCTAAGCACATTTTCACTAATGGAAACAGGGTTGCTAAACGAAGTATAGGTACTGGTGAGCAATGTGCCGCCGGTGGTTACCGGGTAGTTGCCAACAGCGGTAACACTGGCGCTGGTGGTGTTGTATCCAACGGCTAAAAACGGGGTAAATACCAATAGTTTTTTTGAGATGATAACCTGGCCCATAAAACTGTTAAAGTTGCCTTCCAGGTGTTGGTTGCTAAAATCGGTACTTTGCTGGCTGTCTTTAGGCTGGGCACCGGCGTCGGGGGTTACGGTTAAGGGCTTGCGCAGGTTTAAATGGCTGTAGCCAATAGCAACGGCCAGGTCAAACGGGATGAGTTTGCCGGCGGTTTTGCCTGCAATATCCTGCATAATATCATGTTTTAAGCCAAAGCCTATCATGGATACGCTACCCACATCGTTGCTTACGGTAACTTTTGGCAGCACGCGCAGGGTTACATCGGTATTTTGGGGTAGCCCTACGGTAACCTGCACCTGTGGCGCCGGGATAACCGAAATAACGCCGGCGGGCATGTTAAATCTGCTCACTTTTTGCCCGTTATCATCATAAATATTTAGCAGGGGCCCATCGTTTTTTTGTCCGCCAAATGTTGGGGCTATGGTTTGGCTGGCATCGGCGGGCCTTACGTGGTTTGACAGGCCTATTTTGGTTACATCAAAGGTTTTATCGGCCGATGAAATAAAGGCCACCGATGCGGTAACCCGCACGTCAAAATGCAGGGTCTTTTTTGTTTCGGCGGTATTGTTCCAGCCGCTGTTCTGATCAACCCCCAGTCCTTTAAACAATGGGATGGCATAGGCATTTAATAATTTTGTGGCATCTGCCGGGCTTGATTTGATAAGCCCCGATAAACCATCCTGCGCGTTTGCTGCTGAAACCAAACCAATTAAAGCAACGGCAATTAAAAGACTGTAAAGTTTTCTCATAGTATTTGAACGCTATTATAAGGTAACATGTTTTACAAGTAATCAATATCTGAAAAAACGACTACTTTTGCCCCAATGACTGAAGATAGCGGTTTTATTGAGCAGGAAGAACAGGACCTTTATGAACACCTTCGCATAGTTGTTGATAAGGGGCAATCTTTGCTGCGGATTGATAAGTTTTTAATGTACCGCGTTGAAAACGCATCGCGCAACCGTATTCAAAACGCAATTGAACTGGGCAATGTACTGGTTAACGATAAAGCCATTAAATCAAGCTACAGGGTAAAACCGCTTGATGTGATCTCGGTAGTATTGCCGCATCCACCGCGTGATACGGAGGTTTACCCGGAGAATATCCCGCTTAATATTATTTATGAGGATGATGATGTACTGGTGGTTAACAAGCCTGCGGGCCTTGTGGTGCATCCAGGGTATAATAATTATACTGGCACGCTGGTAAACGGGCTGGTATATCATTTTCAGCAGTTGCCTACTTTGCCGGGTAATGATGGACGCCCCGGCTTGGTGCACCGGATAGATAAAGATACATCGGGCCTGTTGCTGATCAGCAAAAACGAACGCTCCATGACCTGGCTGGCAAAACAGTTTTTTGATCATACCATTGCCCGTAAATATATTGCCCTGGTTTGGGGCGACCTGCCCGAAGATGGCACAGTGACTGGCTACATAGGCCGCAGTGTGAATGACAGGAGGGTGATGTCGATTTATGACGACCCGGAAAAGGGAAAATGGTCGGTTACGCATTACCGCGTATTGGAGCGGATGGATTATGTAACGCTGATTGAGTGCCAGCTGGAAACCGGCCGTACGCACCAGATCCGTGCGCACATGAAACATATTGGCCACCCGCTGTTTAGCGATGCCACCTATGGAGGTGATAAAATATTAAAGGGAACTGTTTTCAGTAAATACAAACAATTTGTTGAAAATTGCTTTGAGTTAATGCCGAGGCAGGCGCTTCATGCGCAATCGCTTGGGTTTTTACACCCCACCATAAAAAAGCAGCTGTACTTTGAAGCGCCGTTACCTGAAGACTTTAGCTCGGTTTTGCAAAAATGGAGAAAGTATGTGGGGGCAGAGGCTAAAGAATAGTGGTTGGAGGCTATAGATAAGAGCTTATTTAAGAGAGCCAACAAGTAAAAATAAAACAATAGATCTGTCAATAAAAACATAATAAGGGATAGAAGCGACTGATTGGTGTGAAGAAAAGCAACTAATCGCTGATCTCTATTCTCTAACCTATAAAACATGGTTCCAACATTCATCAATTTTAATGGCGAAATACTTCCGGCAGATACCAAACTGGTAGGGTTAAACAACCGCGCTTTTAAATATGGCGATGGCTTGTTTGAAAGCATGCGTTTAATGAAGGGCCAGCTTAAATTCGCCGAGCAGCATGCCGACCGCTTGCAGCGTGGAATGAAAGCGCTTAAAATTGACGGGTATTCGCAAATGGACGCCTGGTTTTTAAAAGAAAAAGCTGCCGACCTGGCCCGCAGAAATAAAGCCAAACATGGCCGCCTGCGGTTAACGGTTTATCGTGATTCTGATGGTTTATATACCCCATCGCAAAATAAAATGGGCTACTGCCTTGAGCTGCAGCCTATGGATGAGCCCCGCTATTTTTTGAATGATAAGGGCCTGATAGTTGATCTATATACCGAACTGCCCAAACCTACCAATTACCTGTCGAACATTAAAACCTGCAATTCCCTGATATATGTAATGGCAGGCCTTTATAAGATGCATAATAAGCTTGATGATGTTTTTTTGCTGAACCAAACGGGCAATTTATGCGAGGCAAGCAGCAGTAATATATTTATCTGGTACCAAAAGCACCTTTATACCCCGGCATTAAGCGAGGGCTGTGTAGAAGGAGTGATGCGCCAGGTTGTGATAAATATTGCTAAAAACAATAACATCCTGGTTACTGAAGCACAGATCAGTCCGGATATTTTATACGAAGCCGATGAGGTGTTTATTACAAACGCCGGCCGTGGCATACAGAGTGTTATTGGTTTTGGAGTGAGGCGGTATTTTAACGGATTAAGTAAAATACTGATAGAGGAACTGAATAAATTATAAAGAGCTGCCGCTTTGTCTTAGCCTGTTTTCGGTCTGTTTTAATTCAACAATATTCCCCTGGTCTGCGCGGATCAGGTCTTCCAGCTCAAATTCAAGAATACCTGCAATTTCAATCAGGCGGTTTAATGTAATACTGCTGTAACCCAACTCAATTTTGCTATAAGCATTTTGAGAGATCCGTAGTTTGGCCGCCAGGTAATCTTGTGTGTAATTTCTAAATTCCCTAATTTTCCTGATATTGGAAACTATTTGTTTGGTTTTTAATTCGCTTACTGATCCCATACGAAAGTATTTATAAAACAGTATAAACGAAGTAAATAGCGCCCCGGTTTTTTTTAGGCGCAATTAACTATTGGGTTTTAATTAGGGAATGCTGCAATGCCGTTTACCGTTGCGGGCTACGCTATCTATACCCCGTGGTGAGTTGTAAAATATTCTTTCAGTATTAAATATATATGATAAAATAACCCCATTCATTTAAAAGCCTTAAAGAGAAACTGATTTAGCGTAAAAGTAAAAGTATGGCTTATAAAGGCGAGGTTGCAATCCCTGGATATAATTTATTATTGTATGTATTATCAGTCATTTAATTATTAAAAATATTTAAATACTTGACGGCGGTCATTTGTGGCGTAAAAAAGCATCTATAAATTTGATACCAAAGGCAATGAATTATTTAGGGTATATTCTCCTGCCTGTGAGCGCATCCTGCCGAAAGGCAGGATGTGTTTTTATAACGACTATATTTAGGGCTATCCAATAACCCGAAATATGATTTAAGCTAGTGTACCCAGCCAAAATGAACAGGTTGCCTGCTGTATTTTAGTTGTTCCACCGGTTCACACTGTTCACATGGAACAAAGCTTAAAAACACATGTTTATTTCTTAATAATCGTTAAATATGATTAAAAGTCGTCGTCCGGCAGGTGGTCATCATCAGCAGGATCATCGATATCTTCTTCAACTATAATATCGTGCAAGTTATTTTGATCGTCGGCAAGATCGTCAAATACCTCATCGTCATCATCGTCCCAGTTATCATCATCGTCTTCATCAGCCGGCGAAAATGCTGAAAACGTGTCATCTATATCAATGGTGCGGGTTTTATCTTCTTTTTCTGTTAATGGCATTATCATAACTAAAAACGTTTCAGTAAAACGGAAGCCTAAAGTATATTAAATTATGCAAACTCATTGTCATATTTATAAAAACGATTTTGATACTTTTAATATCAGTCCAAATGAGTTGTACAATAAGCCCCCGCGGTCATAGCCAATTTCATAGCCTATTGTATAGTTATTCTTTAATGGTCTGCTGCTTTCCAGGTACAATGATGTTTGGTGTACCGTTACAAACGGCACCGGTGCTGATGGGAATGCCAGCTGCCCGCCCGGTACCCTATAAACCTCTGAACCGTTGGCATAGGTGCCATAATTTTGCGAATAAGACACTTTACCGGTATAAGACCAGTTAAAAGCAGATACTTCAGCTGCTAAATGTACTGCAGATACGCGGTTGTTGGTAAAAAACTGCCTGTCAATAGGGGCGAATTTTTGCCTTGCATAATAAGCCGGAGTAATAAAAGGAGTTCCCAGCCCCAGTCCTTTGTACGACCAGCCCTGCACATACTCGTAATTGTTATAATAGTCTTCCTCGCCTGATTTGGTAGCCTTTGAACTTGGGTACCCAGCTTGGTTTTTGGTATATAGAAACTCGAACACCAGCTTCTTCCAATAAAAACTACCAGACTTAGGCATATTGTTAACCAGGCTAATGCCGTTTAAGCCATCCGCAATATTGGCAAAATGGATCAAAGCCCCGATATCGTAAAAGTTTTGACGGTACACAGAGAGGGTGAGGGCATCAAATTTATATTCGGCAGCGATATCGGCTGAGCCGAGATGATTGCCTACTTTCGAGGAGTTATACACTTTTCCACTAAGTACATACCAATAAGTTTGCAAGCCGTTAAGTTTATAAAACGAACCAAATACCTGTTTCTCATCTCCCCATACTGCTTCGTGATTAAAGCCTGCCTGTAATTTAAACCGCCAGTCTGGTTTGCCTATCCGGGCGTAAAGGTATTCTTCCAGGTAATAACTTTTAAAGCTTCTGCGTTCGCCCCATAAATTTGTATTGGTGGTGCCAATATAGCCATTGGCCATGCCCGCCTTAATGGCAAATAGTTTTCCAAATGCCGGAATGCTGTAGTAATTTGGGATGCTGATCTTTATTTTGGGAACACCTAATGCATTACCTGATACCGAAAATGAACCGGATGATAAAGTAGTATCAGCAATACCAACAACATCTTTTGAGCGGCCCGCTTTGATCTCAAAAATGCCGGCCCGCGCCTTAATTAATCCTTCGATAAGGATAAACTGGCTGCTTTTTCCAAAGTTTCCGCGCCCTTCAAATGAAGCCCCCCAATCAAAAGTTTTAGTCGAATCATAGTCTTTCCGGAATTTAGCGAGGAAACTGCCGGAACCGCCGGAAAGCGGAATATTACCAAACCGGTTTGCCCTTAGCCAAAAAGGTACCGTATTGCCGGAAGTGTATCCGCCCTGGGCCTCAAGGCTCACATGAATATCTTTGTCCTGCGCTTTGGCAATTCCGGAAAAGAGCAGCACAAATGCGGCTACAAGAGTCAGTGTTTTCTGCATATTAAAAGTTTAAATGAGAGATAAAATAACTTATCCAAACCATCGAATAACTTACTGTTAATTGAGAATTGCTGTAATAAAGAACAAAATGATATTGGCCTAATAACGCGTTTGGTAATTAATTATTATGAATAATATTTATCATAAATTAATTTTTTCGGTAAAATACTAACCAACAGTCGCAATAAATAATAATTAATAATTAATCTATATGGTGTGATGCTTAAGATTATATAAGGTAATGAACTCGCCTGCTACGGGTATTTATAAGCAGAAATAGCTTGCCACAGTGATTCTTTTAAAAGATTAGATTATATGAAAAGGTATTGTGGGTATTTTATAAAATAATTTGTACATTTGCAGCCCCGTAATAGCGGGTAAATTATTTAAAATCAAAGTATAACAATGCAACAGTACGAAATTGTGATCGTTCTAACCCCGTTGTTAACAGTAGAAGTTGCTGCAGAGGCTATCGCCAAATACAGCAAAATTCTTACTGATAACGGAGCCGAAATTGTCCAGGAGGATAATTGGGGTTTGAGAAAATTAGCGTACCCTATTCAAAAGAAGACTACAGGGTACTATCACTTAACTGAATTTAAGGCTCCAGGTGAATTAATTAACAAATTGGAAGTTGAACTACGTCGTGACGAGCGCGTATTACGTTTCCTTACCATTGCCTTAGATAAGCATGCTATTGCTTATAACGACAAGAAACGCAGTGGTGCTTTTAACAAAAAACCTAAAACAGAGGAGGCAGCACACTAATGGCAAATGATCAGATCAAATACGTAACGGCCCCTAAAGTAGAGGATACACGTAAAAAATACTGCCGTTTTAAAAAGAACGGGATCAAGTATATTGATTACAAAGACGCTAACTTTTTATTAAAGTTTGTTAACGATCAGGGTAAAGTATTACCTCGCCGTTTAACCGGAACTTCATTAAAGTTTCAGCGTAAAGTGGCCCAGGCTGTTAAGCGTGCACGCCACATCGGTTTATTACCTTATGTTACAGACTCATTAAAATAATCAGGAGGTAAAAGAAATGGAAGTTATTTTAAAACAAGACGTAAAACACTTAGGTGATAAAGATGATGTAGTGAAAGTAAAGCCAGGTTATGGCCGTAACTACCTTATCCCTAAAGGTTATGCTATACAAGCTACAGTAAGCGCCCGCAAAGTGTTAGCTGAAAACCTTAAACAGGCGCAGTTTAAACAAGACAAGATCCGTAAGGATGCTGATGCTATTGCCGCACGTTTAGAAGGTGTTAAACTTACTATCGGTGCTAAAGCCGGCGAAAGCGGTAAAATATTTGGTGCTATCAATACCATCCAGGTTGCTGATGCATTGAAAAAAGAAGGTTTTGAAGTTGACCGTCGCAGGATCACTTTTGAAACTGAACCTAAATTTGTTGGCGAATACATTGCTAACGTTAACCTGCACAAAGAGGTTAAAGTTCAGGTGCCTTTTGAAGTAGTAGCTGAGTAATTTCAGGTTCCGGAATTTCGATTTTGGATTTAAAAGCATATAACTAAAGGTGTTGAGCGAAAGCTTGACACCTTTTTTTTGGCCTGTTGTCATTCTGAGCGAGAGCGAAGGATCTTCTGCGCGGGACAAGAGGGCGGACAGGAGTGATGGTTACCTAACAATTCGATAAGATTCTTCGCTCTCGGCCAGAATGACAAAAAATACCTTTAAACAAGCTAAATTTTCTACTTTTAAACAATGAAAACTACTCGCGGCAAAAAGCCCGTTTCAAACAATAAATCAGCTAGTGGAAGATCAAAGGGTTTTTTTAATGGCGGCCTTTGGCGGCTTATCTTTCGTGTTGTAAAACTTGTATTTATAGTTTTCGTTGCCGGGAGTTTGTTTTTCGTTATCCTGTTCCGCGTTGTGAACCCGCCGGTAACCTGGCTCATGATCCAGCGAGGATTTGAACGCAAGGCAGCCGGTAAAGATTGGAAGATAGATAAGCAATGGAAGAGCTTTGATGAGATTGCCCCATCTATGAAACGCGCCGCCGTAGCTGCTGAAGACCAGTCGTTTTTAGAGAATCATGGCTTTGATTTCCACGCTATTGAAAAAGCCATCAAAAAAAATGCAAACAGTAAAAAACTGATAGGAGGGAGCACCATTTCGCAGCAAACAGCCAAGAACGTTTTCCTTTGGCCGGGCAGGTCTATCATCCGCAAAGGGTTTGAAGCCTGGTTTACCCTGCTGATGGAGGTTTTTTGGAATAAAAAACGCATTATGGAAGTTTACCTGAATGTAATTGAAATGGGCGACGGTATTTACGGGGTTGAAGCGGCGTCACAGGCTTACTTTCATAAACCGGCGTCGCAGCTGAGCAATCATGAAGCAGCGGCAATAGCAGTAATATTTCCAAGCCCGCTAAAATGGTCGGCAACGCACCCTACCAGGTATTTAAGGCACAGGCAGTATTTGATCATGAAGAATATGCGGAGGTTGGGGCCGCTGGAGTTTTAATTTGAGCGGTTATGCTTTTGGATATAGGTTAATTATTGCTGGACACATTACAAAACTTGGTTTAACAATACGCCCCGCAGATCTTTTAAAAGATCTTGCGGAGGCGTAATTAATATTATTTGGTTTAAACACCGGTGCCATTTATTAAAAGAAGCATAGTACAGTGATAGCTCATGCTTATTGATTCCCAAAATGACACGGCAGTATCATGGGTTTACTGAAAAAGTGCCGTTCGCACAAATGTACACGTTAGAAAACAGTGCATTTGCCCCGGTAGCACTTCCTGACGTTGCACATGTTGAATAAGAAAAGTGTAGCGTTCCACCCGGGCCACGCATACCTACATTATAATGGCCGGTTACTAT
This sequence comes from Mucilaginibacter xinganensis, assembly GCF_002257585.1. NCBI lineage: Bacteria > Pseudomonadati > Bacteroidota > Sphingobacteriia > Sphingobacteriales > Sphingobacteriaceae > Mucilaginibacter > Mucilaginibacter xinganensis. The sequence continues at coordinate 1,531,712 of NZ_CP022743.1, forward strand.
GTTTACATTTTGTGGTGAGGAGAAGTTATAAGAAGCAGCAGTTCCACCGGGATCTAATGGAATAAACTGTATTTGATAAGTACAACAACCGGTGTTGTTTTGTAAAGCTACAGATACGGTTGAGATAGCAGGAGTGGACGTATTAACAGGTGTTTTCACATCGGTTGTTACATTTTTGGCTCTGGCATCCGCTGTAAGGGTTTGTGCTTTAACGGCAATGCAATACATTAACATCATACTGCATAGTAAAATGAGTTTTTTCATATTTTTTATTGGTTAAGGTTAATAGGTCTAATATAATCATAAAAAAAGTTTAAATAAAATGGCTTTTAATAAAATTTAGCTAATTATTAAACTTAATCAACCTAATCTAACCCAATCAATCACTCACTACTTCTGGTACTTCCAATGCCTCGATTTACCCTCACTGATCCATTCCAGCGCTTGCTCCATACGCTTTTGCCGGGTTGCATCACTTTTTGATTCTACAATCCATTCCAGGTATTCCTTCTTTTTTGACGGACTGAAATTAAAGAAGTGTTCCAGAGCTTTTGGGTTGCCGCTTAGCAGGTCATTGAAATCTGCGGGCATGGCTATTTCAGGCTTAGGTGCCACAGTTTTTTTAGGTTCCTTAACGCCGCTTTCATTTATAGCCATTATCTGCCGTATAAAATCGGCAAGGGCTTCGGCAGGCGGGAGGTCCTCCATTTTTTCAATCCGGCCAAAACTACCGGCAGCAGCTTCTTCGTCACTTCCCCTTATCAGGCGTTTAGGATCGTTCAGTCGCGAGGCCTTCCAAAATCCGAAACCCAGGTGCTGTTTAAATGACGCCATCATGCAAACCGGGCCTTTGTATTCAAAAAACGGCATCCCCCATTTAACGGTTTCGGTTATCAGCGGCGACGTTTTATGGACTATTTCACGGATCTGTTCAAGAATTGGTTTTGCAAATGGGGCAGCCTTTTCAATGTAGGCGTCAACCCGGGCATCATATTGTTCCATACCTAAAGTTAACTACAAAAATTAACTCAGCAAATTTTTTAGATGAGGGTGATATTTTGAAGTCAGGAATTCGGTGATGTCAAATTCAGCAAGTTCGTGTATGTAGAAAGGATCTTCCTTAATTATTTGTTCAATGGTATCTTTGCTGTCTGCCAAAGCCAGTATTATGCCGCCGTTCCGCGGTACTTTACGACCGGATGCCACAAAAATGCCCTCTTCATAGTATTTATCTAAATAGGAAACATGCTCAGCCATGTGCTGATCAAGCTCTTCTAGTGGGACGATGTAGGTAAGGTTGATAATGAACATTCTTGTTAGTTATTAGGGGCCGGAGATTAGCTCTGGCGCAGGATTTACTATGATTTATGAACCATAAACTATGAACAACTATACCGTTACCAAATCTCTGAACAACTGGATATGCCAGCTGTCTTTAAACGGTACTTCCCATTTGGTGTTCAGTTCGGCAAGGTTTTGTACCATGTTGTTAAACACAATGGTATTGGTATTTATGCTGCCCTGTTTTAGCTTTTCTTCAAAATCGTGGCGGGGGGCTGAAAGTATCTCATTTTCTTCGCGGTAAGCCAGGTTAAAGCGGTCGAAAAGGTTGATGTTGAACTGTGCCTCAATCTGCTGCATAAAATGTACAGATTTGTCGATAGAGCAACCGCTGGCGCCTGCCTGGCTTTCGTCCACAATCAATATTAAAAAGCGGTTATACTTTACGTCGGCAGTAGCTTTCAACTGGTTGTTATGTGCGGTCCAGCCGGTAGTAAAGTTGTTTAATAATACTTTTATTTGTTCAACTTCGTTATCAGTTAGTTTCCTGTTGGCCTGGTAAACCCAAACTCTTGAATTTTCTGAAAATTGCATGTACAAAGCTATGCAATTTATTAACTTCGGGTTTAATTTTGTTGTCATGTTAAGATCAGATATGTGCGGAATAAAGAAAAAAATATTGCTGGCAGCCATTTTTTTTGCGGTGGGTACAAGTTATTGCTTCAAAAGCGCGATGACCGGCCCGGATTGGCAACTATGGACCAATAAATGCCTGATGCAGTCGTACGATTCTTCTGCCGATCCCAAGCTTAAAAAGTTTGAATTTTCTGTCACGACTGACGCTTTTATCCGCCTGCGCAAAACCTATGCAAAAGGCAAGGAAGAATATTACTCATTTAACCTGCACCAGCTTAATGACCTTGACTATGTGGGCAATACCGCTGTAGGCACGCTGCAATTAAGAACTATAGCCGACGATATAATAGTGCAAACCCGCAACGACCGGAAAGGCGATGTAGATTCAATGACTACCGTACTCAACATTCCTGTTAAAAACATGGAACCGGAAAGACTGGACAGCTTAAAGGAAGCTTTGAATTATTTTAAGTCGAAAGGATTGTAATTACGCTATTACTGCGCCGGATTTCTTCACCATTCGCACGTGAAGTGTGCCAGGGGTAATTTAACCCATCATAACCCGTTAGCCCTAACCGTAATTTCGGCTATATCCAATACCTCTATCTCCTGCTCTTTGTTCTCGTGTTTAACGCCATCGCGCAGCATGGTCATACAAAAAGGGCAGGCAGCCGCTACAACAGTTGCCTGGCTTTCCAATATGTCGGTCATTCGCTCCAGGTTAATGTCTTTAATGCCTTTTTCGGGTTCTTTAAACATTTGAGCACCGCCCGCACCACAGCACAGTCCGTTGCTTTTGCAGCGTTTCATTTCAACCAAATCAGCATCAAGTATTTCCAGCGCTTTGCGCGGCGCTTCGTAAACGTTGTTGCCGCGGCCCAGGTAACAAGGGTCGTGGTAGGTTATCTTTTTACCCTTAAAGCTTTCACCACCTTCGGCTTTTAACTTGCCCTCGTCAATTAATTGCTGGATGAGCTGCGAATGGTGGATCACCTCGTAATTGCCCCCAAGGCCTGGGTATTCATTTTTTATGGTATTAAAACAATGCGGGCAGCCGGTTACTATTTTCTTAATTTGATAAGCATCCAATACCTGTATGTTGGCCATGGCCTGCATCTGGAACAAAAACTCGTTACCGGCCCGTTTGGCCGGGTCGCCGGTGCAGCTTTCTTCGGTGCCCAAAACGGCAAAACTGATGCCTACATGGTTCAGAATTTTACAAATAGCACGTGTTATCCTTTGTGCCCGTTCATCAAAGCTGCCTGCGCATCCCACCCAAAACAATATTTCAGGTTGTTTACCTTCAGCAGCCATTTCGGCCATGGTAGGGATGATGATTTCGGATTTTTTCACTATTGCTTGTTTTTCAAGTGTGTTCAAGAGGGCTTCGCCGTTTGAATTTTCCATTTCGGATTTATTATTTAGTCCATGGTCGACAGACCATGGACGTATTTTTTATAATTTCAAATCCATGGACTATCGACCATGGACTATTAACTCAAGACTCTTTCACCCAGTTCAATCTATCCGCCGGGCTGTATTTCCATGGTGCGCCGTTGTTTTCCATGTTGCCAAACATGTTGTTGAGGCTTGCAGGAGCCTGTGATTCTTCCATCACTACGTATCGGCGCATTTCGGTAATAATTTCAAGCGGGTTAATGTTTACCGGGCAGGCATCCACGCAAGCGTTGCAGGTGGTACAGGCCCAAAGTTCCTCGCGGGTGATATAATTATCCAGCAATGTTTTATCATCGCTGTAATCCTTGCCATGCTTGTCAATGTTGTTACCCACCTCGGTAATGCGGTCGCGGGTATCCATCATTATTTTACGCGGCGAGAGCAGCTTGCCGGTTATATTGGCCGGACAAACCGACGTACACCTGCCGCATTCTGTACAGGTATAAGCCTCCATTAGGTTTTTCCAGGTAAGGTCAGTTACGTCTTTGGCCCCAAAACGCTGAGGCTCCGCGGTAATTTCCGGTACAAACGAAGGGTCAAGCATTGCCTTTACCTCGCCGGTTACCGATGCCATATTGGTAAATTCGCCTTTAAGGTGCAGGTTTGAATAATAAGTGTTTGGGAAAGCCAGCAGGATATGAAAATGCTTGGAATAGGGCAGGTAATTTAAAAACGCCAGGATGCCGATAATATGGAACCACCAGCAACCGCGTTCAATCATTTCGAGCGCAGCTGCACTGTTGGGCAATAGCGGATCAAGAAAAGAACTTACCGGGAAACTGCCCGCTTTTACATAATGCCCAAAGTTTAACAGCTGTAATTTATGATCTGCCGCGTTCATGGTTAAAAATGCGGTCATCAACAGGATTTCAATAATAAGGATATAGTTAGCATCGGATTTTGGCCATTTGGTCATCTCTGCACCGCTAAACCGCTTTAAATGCGCGATGTTACGCCGGCACAAGAAAACTACGCAGGCGGTAAGCACCAAAAGCGCAAGAATTTCGAAACCACCAATCAGCAGGCCATACAGGCTGCCCAAAGGTTTTGCGAAAATGCGGTGCGAGCCGAAGATCCCGTCGATCATGATCTCCATTACCTCAAGGTTAATGATGATAAAGCCAACGTAGATAAAAAAGTGCATTACCGCGGCAAACGGGCGTTTTACCATTTTTGTTTGTCCCAGCGCAATCTTCGCCATAGTCTTCCAGCGCAGGGCGGGGTTGTCCGAGCGGTCGGCAGGGCGGCCCAGCAAAATGTTACGCCTTACTTTAGCTGCGTTTTTACTGAAAAGGTAAACTGCGGCAGCCAGGATGATGATAAACAGGATTTGTGTAATCATTATGCGTGCATAGTAATTTTTTCAAAGTTAGTTTTTAAGTTGAAACAGACAAATGATTTTGGTGGTTTGCGGCGAATAAGGTCATCATTTAGCTGTAGGCAGCCAGTTTTTTAAATAAGGAGGGGTGGCTTTAAACTTAATCTGCCAAGAAACCAGTGGGTTATAAGTTTTTTCAAAAAAAAATATCAAAAGACAAAAAAAACGCTACATTTGCAGTCCTTAAACGGTCGGTATCATAGCTCAGTCGGTAGAGCAAAGGACTGAAAATCCTTGTGTCGCTGGTTCGATCCCAGCTGATACCACAATAAAAGCCTTCAGATTAATTTCTGAGGGCTTTTTTGTTTACGGTAATTTGAGACTACGGGCATATTGATCCGAAGTTTGGAAACTTCGGATGGCGAGGGTGTTCAGGTTTTCGATATCATCCGTTTTGCCTGCTGCTTCCTGCAGCGTCTCGTTCCCTTGGTCGTTGCCCGGAGGCTTGCCCTTGCGGTCTATACGGCTCACAATCTCATTTTTTGCCATGGTCAAATAGTTTACAGGTGTTTTATCTTCATCGTCCAGCGGTTCGGTTTCCAAATCGCTGCTGTTAGTTTCCGCACTGCTCAAGGTTTTCGCGCCGGTTTCGGGATAATCCTCCTGGTCAGCGGCATCCTTTCCAGGCTCAAAAACACCCGGGCTGGTTTGTTCATTACTTACCACTTTTGAATCTTGGGGATCGGTCGTTTCCATGGTCGTAAGTTTTTGTTGTATTAAAATAGCCCGCCGTGCTTATTCAATTTTTTCAGGGATTAAGATTTATTACCTTTGCGCCTCAATAAATTATTGCCATGACTGAACTTGCACCATGCCCGATTTGCCAATCGCCTTATACTTATGAACTTGAAGACTTGCTGGTTTGTCCGGAATGCGGGCATGAATGGAAAGCTGCGGAAGAGACGACAGTTGAGGAAGGTTTTGTCGTAAAGGACAGCAACGGCAATATCCTGGTGGACGGCGATACGGTAGTGACGATCAAAAACCTGCCGGTAAAGGGAACCTCCCAAACTGTCAAAGCTGGCACCAAGGTCAAAAACATCCGTTTGGTGGACAGCGATCACAATATCGATTGTAAGATAGAGGGTTTTGGCGCGATGGCGCTCAAATCAGAATTCGTTAAAAAAGCCTGACGCTCATTCCGGAAATTGGACTACTCAATGGTCCGCAATTCAGAACAAAAAGGGGCCCTTACCTATCAGAATCAGAGTGCGTTATAATATTTTTTGTAATCGTTTTGTCTGTTGCTAATGGGGGGCTGCATGACGATCACAAGCTTGAAATATCGTGGCTGAAAACCCTGTGTCGCTGGTTCGATCCCAGCTGATACCACAAAAAAAGCCCTCAGATTAATTTCTTAGGGCTTTTTTTAATCAATTTGGCGTAAAAGCCTATACATTAAATTTATAATATCACTATTAAACTATCCCCGGTTTCTCCTGATCCTGCTTAAGGATTGCGGTGTTATGTTTAAGTAAGAGGCAATATAATTGAGCGGAACACGATAAGCTATATCCGCTTGTTCGGCAATAAAAACCTTATATCTTTGGGCAGCGTCTTCCCCCGAATAGGCGTTTTTGATTCGTATTTTCTCCAGCATCCGCTCCTGGTTCACCTGATTGACCAGATCGGCCATAAAAGGCAGTTTCTGATATAATCCGGACAAGCTTCTTTTATTTATGGATAAAACACGAACAGCACAGCAAGCCTGGATACTGTCTCTTGCTATCGTTTCTTCGTTAAAACTTTTCAATATGGTACATAGTTGATTTTCTCCAATAAAATAATGAGTTACATCCACTCCTTTATCGTTAGTGGTCACAATTCGCAAGATCCCAGAAGTTATGAAGAAAAAGTCTTTACATACCCTGCCTGCCCTGAACAGGTATTCTCCTTCTTCAAAATGTTTTGCCTCAAAATGCGCAATGATGATCGCCGCTTCTTCGGCGCTGATTGGCCTGAACGAACGAAGAAAAGCCAAAAGAGGTTCCATGGGTACCATTGTATTTGTAAAGGAACTAATTAAAAAATACCCGATTTGTAATGGGTGAAGTTTTTACCATATGGTAATTGCCATCATTTCAATTTCAAGGACATTTGTAGCTCCAAAAATAAAAACAAAAAGATCAAGATCATGGAAAATCAAAGTAAAAGAAACCAATTGGCCGGAAAAAAGGTGATAATTTTAGGTGGCAGTTCGGGTTTAGGGTTGGCTACAGCAAAGGCAGCTGGCGATGAAGGAGCAAACGTGGTGATAGTTTCAAGCAATCGGGCCAGAATAGATAAGGCATTAACTGAATTACCGCCGGCGAGCGAAGGTTACGCTGTTGACTTTAGCAATGTGCAGCATATTTGTGCTTTTTTTGAAAAAGTTGGCAACTTTGACCATATGGTGTACACCGCAGGAGAAAACATTACCAGTGATATAGTTCACGACACTGACATTGAAAAAGCAAAAGACTTTTTTACCATACGCTTTTGGGGCGCGTTTGCGGCCATTAAATATGGCGCGCCACATATTAATGAAGGCGGCTCTATCACGCTGATGAGCGGCAGTTTTGGCCAGCGGCCAAGTAAAGGCTATAGTCTTGGCGCCACCATTTGCGGTGCGATGGATGCTTTTACACGCGCAATGGCAATTGAGCTTGCACCCATCAGGGTTAATAACATTGCTGCGGGTGTTATAAAAACAAACCTATGGAATAACTTGCCCGAAGCAGACCGCGAGGGATTTTACAATTATCTGCAAAGTACATTGCTATTAAAACGTGTAGGCGAGGCAGAAGACATAGCGCAGGCCTTTGTTTACCTGATGAAACAACCATACACTACAGGGCAGTCGCTTATTACCGATGGTGGGGCTGCGTTGGTTTAAGTTATAATGATTTAATATTCAGACGGCCACAGCGTCGCTAAATTGAAAATCTTCATAATAAATCATCCGAATTTACGTATATCAGTTGCTTATACCATTTATTATCAGTAGTTTACATGGCAATCATAGCAAAAGGAAGTAATTGCCTTACATTCATCAATGTTTTTACAGTTGATCCTGCTGATTAGCAAAAACTGATTAGCCTGCTAACACAGGCTACACAAACTGGTAAAAAGCAGCCTGGCTTTATTTCATCAAGTCATTACCGTAGCCTGGTCGGCAAAAAGGTGACCATGTATGCGCAATGGGGGAGCATGGGCAATTACAACGTGATGCGAAGTAACCCGGATGTCTCTCCATTTTACAACAAGCCATGGAAATTGCCAGTTTTGAGCCTGGCATGTACGAGGTGTTAGAAACGTTTACAAACGGCTAATAGATCCATTAAAGCCTTAACAAAGCAAATGGACAGCGCAATATTACAGCCGGACGCTGCTATTTGATCACGGCGTTGTGGCCTTTTTTATAAAATCCGACACGGATTGGAATACCGGAATTCGTTCAACTAAGATTAAAACCCGATCTGAACCCGCAAATTTGTAAGCCTAAATCCGCTATTAGACGTAAATCAGACAGGAAATGGTTCGGAATTTGCATAGTCGCCACCACAACAAAGCCCTTTAGTGTTAATTAAGGGGATTTTTTATGCTTAAACTCAACTATTCATGGATTATTCTTACGCGATTTAGTTTTATTAATCAAAGTAATTTAAAGAAACAGGAGATTTGTTTCTTTAGTGAAGTTGTGTAACTTCTCAATTCAGATTTCAATTTCCAGTTTTGTAACCGGTACATAAAAATAATCTGATTATATTGGTACTGTGCAAATCTCATTCAACATTGTCGTTGTTTTGCTCGCTGTGGTCATTTCCCAGTCGCTTTTTGCGGCAGGTTTATTATGGTTTGCGCCCAATAACAAACGCTCAGGACGCATCCTGGCGATTCTGATCATAGTCATCGCATTATGGTTAACCGATGATTTTATGCGGATTGCACGTATTTACCGGCAACGGCCCAACCTGTATTTTTTGCCTATTTTTTATTCCTTCAGTTTCGGTCCGCTCATCTGGTTTTACGTTAGGTCCCTCATCAGTCAAGAATTCCGCTTCCGGCGGGTGGATCTGCTTCATTTTATACCGGTAGCGGTGCAGGCAAGCCTGTATCTTTTCCTCACCTGCTGTTCGTATCCGGTCAAGTCATGGTATTGGGAAAATGTGCACCGGCAATACACTTATCGCATTGAGTTTGACGGTACGTGGATCTCTATGACCGTTTACCTGTTGCTGTCCTTCCGGCTGCTCCGGAATTACCAGGCTTGGGTAGCTAATAATTTTTCAGAACTTTCCAGGATCCGGCTGAACTGGCTCAAGGCTATTTTAGGTGTGTTGCTGCTGTTGTGCCTTCAATGGTTTGTTGAGATTATCCTGCGGGATTATTACGGTATTTATTTTAACTATGATTACTCTGTAGAAATACTTGGCGTAGTGGCGTTGGTATTAGGTGTAGCGGGCTGGCGGCAGTCCAATCTTTCGGCGGTTAACTATCAACGGGAACAGCCTGGGGGCATTGGTCAGTTGAAAACCACGTATTCGGCAGACCCGGTTATCCTGCAGCAAATTAGTGCAGCCATGGAAAGCGACCGGCTTTATCTTAACCCAACGCTTACATTGGATGAACTGGCGGATGCACTCAAACTCAACAGTAAAGTGGTTTCGCGCCATATCAATGTCGGCTTTGAGAAATCCTTTAATGATTATGTAAACACCTACCGCGTTGAGGAGGTAAAGCGCCGCCTCAAGTCGGGCGACCTGGCCAAACTAACCATCATGGGGTTGGCCATGGAGTCAGGCTTCAATTCTAAAACCACGTTCAATCGTATTTTTAAAACGTTTACAGGCAAGGCACCATCTGATTTTATTGCTGATTAGTCCCAAATCCGGAATCGGGACGTGCCAAAACATGACCCGGCACTTTGTTTTGAAATGGCGCGCTCATCTTTGTGCTGTCATTAAATGAAACACAAATGAGAACACGTTTTATCCTACTCCTGCTGCTATGCAGCGCCACACGCCTGGTGGCACAGCAGACCTGGACCGACCATGCCAGGCTTTTGCCCGACCGGCTCAGAAACATCCCGGCAGGTATCAACATCTATCACAGTCCGACTCCCGTATGGCCGGAATTCAATAGCGATACGGTAGACTTTCCCGGTAAATATATCTGGAAACATTCCACCCGCATAGCTACTGAAGCCGGCGAGCTAGAAGTAATTGCCGCCGGAAGTTATATCTGGTGGAAAGATAAGGGCTGGACGCCTAATATCGATCTTAACAGGGAAGACTTCGCCAAGTTCTTTAACTGCCCCGGCGGAATCCTGAAAACGGGGAAGGCATATACATTCCTGAAAAATTACAGGTATGGGGATGCCCTATATCCCGGGGATGCGCTCTGGTTTGTTTTGGCAAAAGATAAAAACGGGCGAATATACAAAGGCATCGCACTTGTTGAAACTGAAGGACAATTAAAAACAGCTGATAAAAATTAGGATTATGAAAACACTACTTTTTACTTTTTGCGTGCTGCTGGCGCTGTTTCAAACAACAGCTATGCTGAAATCTAATGATCTGGACAGACTTACCGGTAAAAAATGGTTCGGAACTTTAACTTACCTGGACTATTCGACAAATAAGATTGAACCGATAGAAACCAGGCTTGCCGTGACTCGTTCTGTTAAAGGTGCCGGAATTTACAACTTCCTTACCGAGTACCCAAAAGAGGCTTCGCATAACAGTACAGACGAGATCGTTATCAGCAGGGACGGAACTCAAATAGATGGAGAAACCCTAAAAGAAAGAATTTTGCAGAAGGATGGAACGCTCAGGTTTGTGACCACCAAAGAGGGTAGCGACAATAATAAAAAGGCGTCCTTTAGGTTCACTTACGTAATCGGCACATCCAGCTACTCCCGTAAAAAAGAGGTTTGTTATGCAGGCAGTACCGTCTGGTTCACCCGAAACGATTTAAACCTTAAAGCCAATTGATCATGAAATACCTAAAACTACTCATACTGCCTTTACTGCTGTTAGTGTTTTCATTCCGTTATGCCGCACCGCTTACCTATTCGGCTGATGCCAATAAAAGTATGGTTAAGTGGACCGGCCACGCTGAGGCTGGGGGCTATTCGCCATCAGGCACAGTTAAAGTAAAATCCGGAACGCTGACACTTGATGGCGAACTGCTGGTTGCAGGTAAGGTGATCATCGATATGCCTACACTCAGCCAATCCAATTCCGAAATGGAAACGCATTTAAAAGGCAAAGATTTTTTTGATGTTGCCGCTTATCCGGAGGCTACCTTTACACTTTCAGCGGCTAACGGTAATACGGTGGCCGGAACCCTGACGATAAAGGGCATCAGTCAAAAGATCGCAACGCCAATAACCATCACCAAAGCTGGCGATTACATCATCTTAAAAGCAACACTTAAAATAGACCGCACCAAGTTTAACATCAAGTACAACTCCAAGTCTTATTTTCAGGACTTGGGAAGCTACGCTATCAAAAACGAATTTGATCTGGACATTAATATGGTGTACCGCCAGACCGATACTTAAGTTTGAATAAATTGCTTTTGTCGCTGGTTCGAAGCATATTTTTAAGAATTCTTAAACAGCTAAAAAGATTTGAACTAATCCCGGTTTTAAAGCAGCCGGGATTTTTGTTTATAAATACAGTCTGGCGTTTTTTAAAGTTTGATGTAGATCTAAACCACGTGTTTTTATCAATTTTTAAATTCCTGAAACATTTACGGCTTTTTTTGATTAGCCATTTACAGTCAGCCGAGTTTAAAAAATTGATTGTAGCTATCTATGAAAATTACTACATTTCCAGGAAATGCTTTTCCGCTGGGCGCAACCTGGGACGGGGAGGGAACTAACTTCGCGCTATATTCGGAAAACGCCACAGCCGTTGAACTTTGCCTGTTCAATACTGCTGCAGACGAAGTTGAATCGACTAAAATAAATGTAACCGAACAAACCAATTTTATATGGCACGTTTACCTGCCCGATGTTAAGCCGGGGCAGCATTACGGTTACCGCGTACACGGACCGTTTGAGCCGGAAAATGGCCATCGTTTCAATCCCAATAAATTATTGATAGACCCTTACGCTAAGGCCATCTGTGGCGAAACAGAATGGGATAATTCGCTGTTTGGATATGAAGTTGGCAGCCCGGCGGAAGACCTGAGCTTCAGCGAAACTGACAGTGCACCTTATGTTCCAAAATCTGTGGTCATTGATTCCGCGTTTGATTGGGAAGATGACAAGTCGCCCAATACCGCTTATTACAATACGGTTATTTACGAAACCCATGTAAAAGGCTTCACCAAATTGAATCCCGCCATTCCGGAGGAATTAAGAGGCACTTACGCAGGGATAGCTCATCCGGCCAGTATAGCTTATTTAAAAGAACTTGGCATTACTGCCATTGAACTGATGCCGGTACATTATTTTTTAACGGACAGGCACCTGGAGGAAAAGGGATTAACCAATTACTGGGGATATAATACCATCGGTTTTTTTGCGCCTGATGAACGTTACGCTGCCAAAGACAAATCGGGCGACCAGGTAGTTGAGTTTAAAACCATGGTGAAGGAGCTTCACAAAGCAGGCATTGAAGTTATTCTTGATGTTGTATATAACCATACCGGCGAAGGCAACCAAATGGGGCCGACATTATCTTTTAAAGGTATTGATAATGCATCTTATTATCGCCTTACGGAAGATAAGAGATATTATATGGACTACACCGGTACCGGCAACACGCTGAATGCCAATCTGCCCAATGTTTTGCGGCTGATGATGGATAGCCTGCGTTACTGGATAATGGAAATGCATGTGGATGGCTTCAGGTTTGACCTTGCAGCCACACTGGCCCGCGAACTGCATGAGGTGAACCGGCTGAGCGCCTTTTTTGATATCATTCACCAGGACCCGCTGATCTCGCAGGTTAAGTTAATTGCAGAGCCATGGGATGTGGGTGAAGGAGGTTACCAGGTAGGAAAGTTCCCCCAGGGATGGGCCGAATGGAACGGGAAATACCGTGATAATATAAGGGAATACTGGAACGGGACAGAGAGTACGCTGGCTGAATTTGCAGACCGGATAACAGGCAGCTCTGACCTTTATAAAGACTACCGCAGGCCTACTTCGAGCATTAACTTTGTTACCGCTCATGACGGTTTTACCCTGCATGACCTTGTTTCATACAACGACAAGCATAATGACGCCAACGGCGAAGGCAATAATGATGGTGAAAGCAATAACCGCTCATGGAATTGCGGAGCGGAGGGGCCAACCGACGACCCGCTGGTAAATGAACTGAGAACGCGCCAAAAACGAAATTTTTTAGCCACGCTTTTCCTTTCGCAAGGGGTGCCTATGCTGGTAGCAGGCGATGAATTGGGCAGAACCCAGCAGGGTAACAATAACGGGTACTGCCAGGATAACGAAATTTCATGGATCAATTGGGAGGCTGCGGATAAGGAATTACAGGATTTTACCAAAAAACTGATCCACTTAAGGCGTGAACATGCTGCATTTTCAAGAAAGAACTGGTTTAAAGGTGAATCTGTTAAAGGTAACGGCATTGAAGATATAGCTTGGTTTCTGCCGGATGGCTCGCAAATGGAGCAGGAACACTGGGAACAGGATTTTGCAAAATCAGTTGCTGTTTTTTTAAACGGCCAAGGCTTGCATGCCGTAAATTCAGAGGGCGAAAAAGTGGTTGACGATAGTTTTTATATCGTATTCAATGCACACCACGAGCCGGTTACCTATAAACTGCCGGATGTAGCTTACGCTAAGGAATGGGAGCTTGTTTTTGACACCTCCAAAGCCGGGGAAGTTGATCAAATGGTATTAAAAAGCGGCGAGTCATTAATTGTAGATGGCAGGTCGGTTATCTTGTTACAGCATCAGCTCATCCAAAATGGCAACAAAAAACAGTGATCAACGGGTTGGCGTTTATTTTATTGATAAGGATGAAGCCCGGGTTTGTTTGTGGGCGCCATTCGCTAAAAAAGTTGGCTTAAAGATCGATAATGGAAAATCCATAGCGCTAAATAAACAAAGCAGGGGCTATTGGACGGCAAACACGCATAATCTTAAACCGGGTGATTGTTATAAGTTTGCGTTGGATGATGACCGTGAGCTTGCTGATCCGGCTGCATTGGCCCAGCCGCAGGGGGTGCACGGACCTTCGCAGTTTGTTGACCTTGCTGCTTTTAAATGGGACGATCATGCCTGGAGCAATCCTGCGATGCATGAATATATTTTTTATGAGCTGCACACCGGCACATTTACACCCGAAGGAACCTTTGATGCCATGGAGCGAAAGCTGGATTACCTTTTGGCTTTAGGTATTACCGCTATTGAAATAATGCCCGTTTCACAGTTTCCGGGTGATAGAAATTGGGGTTACGACGGCGTTTTCCCATTCGCGGTACAAAATAGCTATGGCGGTGCCGAAGCATTGCAACACCTGGTGAATGCCTGCCACAACAAAGGTTTAGCCGTGGTGCTTGATGTAGTTTATAATCACGTGGGGCCGGAAGGAAACTATTTAGGTGAATTCGGGCCATATTTTACCGATAAATATAAAACGCCCTGGGGCAGTGCCATCAACTTTGATGATGCCAGGTGCGATGCCGTAAGAGAATTTTTTATCCAAAACGTATTAATGTGGTTCAGGGATTTTCATATAGATGCCTTGCGGTTGGATGCGGTACACGCGATTAAAGATTTTAGCCCTAAACATATCCTGCAGGAGATCAGGGAACGTGTGGATGACCTTTCCGAATCAACAGGAAAGCTGCATCACCTGGTAGTTGAATGTGATCTTAATGATCCGCGTTTTATCAATCCATTAAGCGAGGAAGGATTTGGGATGGACGCACAATGGGTTGATGAGTTTCACCATGCCCTAAGAGTGAGTGGAGGGCAAAAACGGGAAGGATATTACACTGATTTTAATGGAATAGCCGACCTTGCCAAATCATATGCAGATGCTTATGTGTACGACGGGCAATACGCTGAGCAGCGGTTTAAAAAATTTGGTGCCAGAGCCATAAACAACCCCGGACGGCAATTTGTTGTTTTCTCCCAAAACCACGACCAGGTTGGAAACCGCATGTTGGGCAAGCGAACAAGTAAGCTGGTTAGCTTCGAAATGCAAAAGTTAATGGCCGCCGCCGTAGTGGTGAGCCCATATTTGCCGATGCTGTTTATGGGCGAGGAATTTAGCCAACCTAATCCCTTTCTATATTTTGTCAGTCATGGTGAGCCGGGGCTTATTGAGGCAGTGCGCAAAGGCAGACGCGAAGAGTTTAAAGATTTTCATACAGCGGGGGAAGCTCCTGATCCGCAATCGGAACAGACTTTTGAAAGCTCAAAAATTAATTGGGATCTGTTGCAGCGGGAGCCACACACAACCATGCTGGCCTATTATAAAAATCTGCTCAATTTAAGAAAAAAGCAACCCGCTTTGAAAACGCCTGACCGCAGCAACGTAAAAGCAACTGCTGATATTGAGAATAATACACTTATTCTTCAAAGGCAGAGTGACGGGCAGGAAATCATTTGCCTGATGAACTTTTCAAATGAAGAAAAACAGGTTGTGTTTCCGGGGATCGTTCATGAATGGAACAAGATCATGGATTCTGCGGATGTTAAGTGGAGCGGGCCCGGCGTGTCGTCAAATGGGATGATCAGCCCCGAATCTGTAATTATTTATTGTCGATCACATGTATAACCCTGTTAGCACATACCGCATCCAGTTTCACAAGGATTTTAACTTTAGTGATTTTGAGGCCATTATACCTTACCTGCATCAATTG
This sequence comes from Mucilaginibacter xinganensis, assembly GCF_002257585.1. Classification (NCBI taxonomy): domain Bacteria; kingdom Pseudomonadati; phylum Bacteroidota; class Sphingobacteriia; order Sphingobacteriales; family Sphingobacteriaceae; genus Mucilaginibacter; species Mucilaginibacter xinganensis. The sequence continues at coordinate 1,547,295 of NZ_CP022743.1, forward strand.
GGCATAAAAACCATTTACGCATCACCCATATTTAAAGCCACTCCGGGAAGTACGCATGGATATGACATTACTGATGCCAACCAGGTAAATCCTGAAATAGGTACCCTTAAACAATTGATAGCGATTAGCAAGAAACTAAAAGCGTTTGGAATGGGCTGGTTGCAGGATATTGTTCCCAACCACATGGCTTTTCATCCCGGAAACGGGTGGCTTATGGATGTGCTTGAGCATGGACGGCACTCGGCTTACAGTGAGTATTTTGATATTTTATGGGATAGCCCGGTTTGTGACGGCAAGATCATGGTACCGTTCCTGGGCGCGCCTTTGGAAGACGTAATTAATGACGGCGCGCTGCAAATTATCCTGAAAAACAATAAGCTACACTTTTCATACGGCGAACATCACTACCCGCTAAACCAGGCGGCGCACCAAATTTTGCTGCAAATAGCCGGTGAAACAAAAGAAGAGCAAAAGAAATTTCCAGGTACGTTACTGAAAAAGATAAATAAAGATGGCCGCCTTTTGCATCAAATTGCCGGTGAGCAATATTACCAATTATGTTATTGGCAGGAAACCGACAGGCAGATCAACTTTCGGCGTTTTTTTACAGTAAATGGCCTTATCTGCCTTAACATGCAGCGCCAGGAAGTATTTGACGATTATCACCGCCTGATAAAGCAATTGCTGGATAAAGGGGTATTCCAGGGTTTGCGCGTTGACCACGTCGATGGTTTATTTGATCCGGAACAATACCTTGACCGTTTGAGGACGCTTGCCGGGGAAGATACCTACATTATTGTAGAAAAAATATTAGAGGCGGGCGAGGATTTTCCCGCAAACTGGCCGGTGCAGGGCAATACCGGTTATGATTTTTTAGCTACGGTGAACAACTTGTTTACGGAGCAGGGCAGCAAATCGGTTTTTGCCGCATTTTACAAATCACTAACCGGAGATGGATTGTCGGTCAAAAAGATGATCCGCCAAAAAAAATCCATGATCCTGCACGAGCAAATGGCAGGGGAACTCGATAACCTGTACAGCTTATTTGTTAGCCTGGAGCTTGCTGGATCAAAACAGGTGGACGCCGCACCACCGGAGCTTATTAAAGCCTGCATTGCGGAGTTGCTGATTAGGTTTCCTGTCTATCGCTATTACGGGAATGTTATGCCATTACCGGCCGATGAATCAGATGCGGTGAGGAAAATACTGGAACAGTTGGAAGCAGATGAGAGCGATTTAAAGCCCGCAGTTAAATTGTTGAAAGAAGTTATCCTTGAACAACCAACCCAAAATGACGATACCCATAATCAAAGGGTACTGAAGTTTTACCAGCGGTGCATGCAATTTACAGGCCCGTTAATGGCGAAAGGTGTGGAAGATACCCTAATGTACACTTATAACCGCTTTATTGACCATAACGAAGTTGGAGATTCTCCGCAGGCATTTGGCATAAGCACAGATGGCTATCACCGGCAGATGACTGAACGCCAAATCCATTGGCCGCTTTCTGTGAACGCCACCTCAACCCATGACACCAAGCGCGGCGAAGACGTTCGCGCAAGGCTAAACGTGCTGACCGACCTTGCCGGCGAATGGGTGACTATGGTGGCAGAATGGCGGGAGATTAATGCTTCGCTCATCAATAACAATATGCCCGATGCTAACGATGAATACTTTATTTACCAAACCATAACCGGTGCGTTGCCTATGCCGGGGCAGGATATGGACGATTTTGTAAGCAGGGTACAGGAATACCTGGTAAAAGCATTGCGGGAGGGAAAAGAAAATTCTGGATGGGCCGAACCTTACAACGCCTACGAAACTGACGTTAAAGATTTTATTGCGAACATATTAAGGGCCGAAAGCTTGTTTATGCAAAGCTTTTTACCTTTTCACAGGAAGATAGCAGACTATGGAATAATGAATTCGATGGCGCAGGTATTGCTGAAATATACCAGTCCGGGTATGCCAGACATTTACCAGGGCACGGAACTATGGGACCTGAGCCTGGTTGACCCTGATAACCGCAGGCCGGTTGATTACGCCTTAAGGCAACAGTTGCCAGCCGGGAGCACAAAAGAGCTTTGGGCCAACCGGTACAACGCGCAAATAAAGCAAAAACTAATACAAAGCCTGCTTATTGAACGCAGCAGTAATCCTGAATTATTTTTAAACGGTACATATATTCCCTTAAAAGTTAAAGGAAAATGCAAAAATAACGTGCTGGCTTTTGCCCGCAGGTTTGAAACTCAGTGGCGTGTAATGGCGGTTCCGTTACATTGGGCGGCACTCCATAACGGAGGGGAGCCGCTCGATTTTGATTGGGACAACACGCGTATTATTTTACCGCCTGATGCACCAATGGGATGGACGGATCTGCTGAACGGGTCATCCGGATTTGGTTATAAAGGGATTGGCTTAAAGGAGTTATTTGGGCAGCTGCCGGTGGTGTTTTTAAAACTCGACGCAGCAAATGGCGACAGAAGGGCGGGCATATTGATGCATATAACCTCTTTGCCATCGGCTTTCGGCATAGGTGACATGGGACCTGAAGCGTTTAAATTTATTGATTTTCTGTCGGCAAGCCGTCAAAAGTATTGGCAAATGCTCCCGGTTAACCCGGTTGACAAACTATCTGGTTTTTCGCCGTACAGCTCCAGCTCGGGTATGGCCGGTAATATATTATTGATAAGTCCGGAACGTTTAGCGGCAAGTGGATTGTTAGAAAAACACGTTATGGAAAGCTACAGCAGTGAAACAGGTTCAGCGGTAGATTTTAAGGCCGTTATTCAACTAAAATCCCACCTTTTTGACTTGGCTTACCAAAATTTTTTGGATCGCGCGGAAGAGGTGCAGCGTTTTGTAGACTTTAAAAATAAGGAAGCCAGCTGGCTGGATGATTTTGCCTTGTATGATGTGCTAAAGGAAAGCCATGAAAACAAACCCTGGCACCAATGGCCTGCAACATTAAGGGACCGGGATAAAAAAACCATTAAACAGTGGCAACAACAGGAAAACAAAGCAATTGATAAAATAAAATGGCTGCAGTTTGTTTTTGCACAGCAATGGGCCGGTTTAAGAGATTACAGCAAGCTGAAGGGAATTACCCTTTTTGGGGATATGCCCTTTTATGTGGGTTACGGTGCAGTGGATGTGTGGGCAAATCCGCATATTTTTAATGCCGACGGGATAGCAGGCGTACCGCCTGATTATTTTTCTGTTGAGGGGCAGCTTTGGGGAATGCCTGTTTACAGGTGGGGCGAGTTAAAGAAAACAGGTTATGAATGGTGGTTAAAACGAATAAAAAAGAACCTGGAATATTTTGATTTGATCAGGTTGGATCATTTTCGGGCCTTTGATGAATATTGGGAGGTGCCTGCCGGTGAAGAAACTGCTGTGAACGGCGAGTGGAAAAAGGTACCTGGTATTGATTTTTTTAATGCTGTTAAAAAAGAGCTTGGCTGTCTTCCATTTGTGGCAGAAGACCTGGGCGATATCACCAAAAGCGTTTATGAGCTTAGGGACCATTTCGATTTACCCGGTATGCGTGTAGTACAGTTTGCGTTTGATGAGAATCTCCCCTATTCAAGCCATATTCCGCATAATTACACCATAAACTGTTTCGCTTATACCGGAACGCATGACAATAATACAGTAACCGGTTGGTATGAACATGATATCACTGATAAAGAAAGGAAACGGATTGATAAATACCTTGACACTAAAAGTAATTCCGAAACGATAGCTGCACAACTGATAAAGCTAATTTACGCGTCGGTAGCCAGGACGGTGATTGTTCCGGTGCAGGATGTACTGGGCCTTGGCGCAGGCTCCCGGATAAACACGCCATCGTTGACGGAAGGAAACTGGACCTGGCGGCTTAAACAGGGCGCGCTTACTAAAAGCATAGAAAAAAAGCTAAGAAAAATAGCGCTTTATTATAATCGTTAAACAAATGCCCGCGCAGCCCGTTATGCTGATAAATAACGGCATAATTTCTATGAAAAACATAATTGTGATTAGTACCGACTCAAACCTTGCAGAAACCTTAACCGGCGCATTACCTTATAATTTTACCTGCGCCGAAGCCTTCGAACACCCTGATCAGCTTTTCGCACAATTGAACAGGCTAAACCCCGATTTGGTTATCATTGATTTTATGCTTGATGACCTTAATGGTGGCGGAACGGTACATCAAATAAAAAGTGATAGCAGGTGGCGTAGTTTGCCGGTTATTATTTTGTCGGAGTTTTCAGCGGAGCAAATGTCCAATAAATTCGGCAGTGATGCTATGATAAAAAAGCCTTTTAATTTTACCGAACTGGATACCCTCATTAAGCAGCTGCTTTAAACTGCCCAATTGTTATAATTAAATCCAAATCCTGTTTTTAAGTTTGAAAACCAGTCGTTTAAATGTGATCTTTATCATATTTTGAAATGACTTTGGGTCTCAGTGGCTGTCCTTAATTGGGTAATTTAGTATAAGTTTTTCATAGCTAAAAAATCAGTTAATTATGCCTCAAGAAAATTTTGGGATCAGCGGTTTAACAGACCGGCAAGTAACAGACGCCCGTAATCAATATGGCAGCAATAGCCTCAGCTACAAAAAAGAAAACGGATTTTTTGATGCTGTAAAAAGCCTGGCAAAAGAACCCATGGTTGTGCTGCTGCTGGCTGCTTCGGCCATTTATTTTATCAGCGGAAAAAGCGGCGATGGTATTTTTCTCGCTTCGGCAATTGTACTGGTGGCTGGGATCTCTTTATACCAGGATTCAAGGAGCAGGAATGCGCTCGAAAAATTAAAAACCTTAACGCAGCCCAAATGTAAGGTGGTCCGCAACGGCGGGATAGTAGAAATAAGCAGTGACGACCTTGTTATAGGTGATAGCCTGGTGGTAGAAGAGGGGATCTCGATTGCTGCCGATGGTATGATTGTGCATTCCAATGATTTTTCGGCAAACGAGTCTATTCTTACAGGCGAATCATTGCCGGTTTACAAGGACGAACAACAGGAAAATGATGGACGCAATATTTATCGGGGCACAACCGTGGCAAGCGGACTTGCAATAGCTACCGTTACCGCAATTGGCAACGAAACTAAACTGGGCAAAATTGGTAAAAGCCTGGAGGAAATAGACGAAGAGAAGACGCCACTGGAACTTCAGATAGGAAGTTTTGTAAAATACATGGTTTTTGTGGGTGCCATTGTTTTTGTTATAGTTTGGGTTATTAATTATTTCCATTCCGGCAACGTGCTGGATAGTCTGTTAAAGGCATTAACCCTGGCGATGAGTATTTTACCAGAAGAGATTCCGGTGGCTTTTACTACTTTTATGGCACTTGGTGCATGGCGGTTAATGCAAATGGGCATTGTGGTAAAACAGATGAAAACCGTTGAAACGCTGGGCGGTGCTACAGTGATCTGTACAGATAAAACCGGGACGATTACCGAAAATAAAATGAGCCTGGCAAAATTGTATGTGCTTTCGTCACAAAAAATTGCTGGCGCTGATGATGTATTAACAGACGAAGAAAAAGACCTGATAAGAACAGCCATGTGGGCCAGCGAACCTATTCCGTTTGACCCGATGGAGATAGCTCTTCACAATGCCTACACACAGCAAACCGCTGATGACGAAAGGCCTCAATACAAAATGATCCATGAATACCCTATAGGGGGGAAGCCCCCTATGATGACGCATCTTTTTGAGAACAGCAAGGGGCAGCGCATTATTGCTGCGAAAGGAGCCCCCGAAGCCCTGATGGCGTTGTGCAATCTTAGCTTAACGGAAAAAGAAGAGGTGGAGACGGCAATAAAAACATTGGCAACCGATGGCTATCGCTTGTTAGGTGTTGGCGAAACAGATTTTACGGGCAATAACTTCCCGGCTAAACAACAGGAATTTAAATTTAAGTTTAAGGGCATTGTTGCCTTTTACGACCCGCCGAAGAAAAATATTCAGCAGGTATTACAGGATTTTTATAAAGCAGGTATAGCTGTAAAAATCATCACCGGCGATAATGCTGCCACTACAATGGCCATTGCAAGGCAAATTGGTTTTGCTGGTTACGATAAAAGCCTGACCGGAGATGAATTGATGGCGTTAAAAGACGCCGACCTGGAGAAAAAGGTAGCAGCCACAAATGTATTCACCCGGATGTTCCCCGAGGCAAAACTGAAAATCATTAATGCCTTAAAAGCAAACCACCAGATTGTTGCTATGACAGGTGACGGGGTTAACGACGGGCCCGCCTTAAAAGCTGCCCATATAGGGATAGCCATGGGTAAAAAAGGCAGCGAGGTAGCCCGGCAGGCAGGCTCATTGATCCTGCTGGAGGATGATCTCTCGAAAATGGTGGATGCCATTGCAATGGGCAGGCGCATTTACACCAATTTAAAGAAGGCTATCCAATACATCATTTCTATTCATATCCCCATCGTGTTAACAGTGTTTATTCCGCTGGCGCTCGGGTGGATTTACCCAAATATATTTTCGCCGGTGCATATCATTTTTTTAGAACTGATAATGGGGCCAACTTGCTCTATTATTTATGAGAATGAACCGATGGAAAAAAACACGATGCTGCAAAAGCCAAGGCCGTTTACCACCACTTTTTTTAACCGAAGGGAACTTACTACAAGTATTATACAGGGATTGGTAATTACTGCAAGCACTTTGTTTATTTATCAGTACGCCGTTTACCGGGGCTTTGATGAGGCCAATACACGTACAATGGTTTTCACTGTCTTAATAGCCGGTAATATATTTCTTACACTGGTCAACCGGTCGTTTTACTATCCGGTATTAACAACCCTGCATTACAAGAACAATTTGGTTGTAATAATGATTGCTATTACAGTTGCGCTGCTGGGTTTGTTATTATATGTGCCGCTATTGTCAAAATTCTTTGGGTTTGTGGCATTAAAACCGGTTGAACTGCTAACCTGCACTGCTGTCGGATTTTCGTCCGTAATTTGGTACGAGCTGGTAAAATACATCAAACGAAAAAAAGCCGCGAAGTGAGTGGGGCAGATCTGGTTTCCTTAAAGATTTACGTGAAAAATTTAAAAGCGCCTGACATCAATTGAATAACTGATTAAGATCATTTGAATTGGATAGGATAACTTTAATATTTGTTAGGCATTTTAAATAGATAAATATGAAAAACATACTGATCCTTACCGATTTTTCTGAAAATGCGGCGGGTGCTGCAACGTTTGGTGCCTACCTTGGGAGTAAACTACATGCCAATATTGTAATATTCAACTCTTATCTAAAATTTTCGGAAGCGCTTTCGTACGCTGGCGGGTCGTGGGTAGCCGATGATGTATTACGCTGGCGGGAAGAAAGCAAACTCCATGTAAATCAATTAGCCGAAAGCCTTGAACAGCTGGTAGCCCTGCATGCCGCTGCAACAGAAAAACCAATGATCCATTGTCATTCGGCAGAGGGAAACCTTGGGGATAACCTTGTGGACATTATCAAGGAAAAAAATATAGACCTGATTGTAATGGGCGCCAGAACCGGCACCGCAATTGAACATGTTTTCTGGGGCAGCGATACGGCCACGGTTATTCAGCATTCAACCCGCCCGGTTTTGGTGGTACCTGCAAAAACCGATATTCAAAACATTACTAAAGTTGTATTTGCTACAGATTTTGAAGATGCTGACAAAAAAGCTTTACAGTATCTTGAGGGCCTGGGTGAAATTTTTCACTTTAAACTTGAGATTATCCACATAACACCTCCCGGCGATGATAATAAAGACGAAAAAAAATCAACTTTTACACATTGGCTTTCGCAGTTAGAATATCCCTACATTACTTACAAAGAAATTAGCGGAACGGATGTAGTTGAAAAACTAAACAGCCTGTGCACTACCACCAATTCTGAACTATTGGCCATGGTACATCATCAGCATTCCTTTTTTGTAAGGCTGCTTCATGAAAGCACCACCAAACGGGCACTTCTAAATCAAAAAATCCCCATAATGGTCTTCCCTTCATCATTGGAGTAATAAGTCATCTTAAGCGGCTTTGCAGTTCAGGTAGTTATAATGTTAAGCTTATAAAAAAATTTGCCGTGGTGCATTACCTACACGTATGCTTAGCTGTACACAAGTTTGTAATGTTCCTATTACCTTGTCGTAAATGCCCGAAAACCGAGGAAAATTCATCAAATTAGCCTCATATTTAATTAAAAACCGTATTATTAAAAAGTAATAATGCCAGTTGAAAATAGTTTCATTTTTGTGATTTATATTTTCTTTTTAAGCCCAATAATTAATTATGAGATTTCTTTTATCATTTATATTCATCGTGCTTTTCGGTAGTTCTGTTTTTGCATCTTCAAAAACTGACAGTTTGCTTACGGTATTGAAAAGCGAGCTGAATAAGAAAAAAGTATATGACGACCAAAAGGAAGCGCGGATAGAAAAGCTCAGAAACTCATTGTTAAACACCCCACAAACAGATTATAAGAGGCTTTATACAGTATGCAGCGGCCTTTATGAGGAATATAAGGTTTACCAGTTTGATTCGGCCTACGTGTACACTAATAAATTGCTTGATCTCAGCCATCGCCTTAAAGACCAGTCGAAAGAGTACGACAGTAAAATAAAGCTTGGTTTTATTTTATGCTCTGCGGGCATGTTTAAGCAAACATTTGACTGTTTAAATAAAATTAATGCAGCTGCATTGGATAATAATTCAAAAACTGAATATTATTCATTAAAAGCAAGGGCTTATTCAGACCTTGCTGACTACGATAACGATAGCTACTATACCCCCTTTGAAAATGCTGAATCACTTAAATATTTAGATTCAGCAATCATGCTTTGTAAGCCGGACTCGTTTGATCAGCTCATGCAGCTCGGCAGCAAGCAGTTAAGAACGGGCGATACAAAAAATCCTTCGAAATATCTTAACCGGCTATTTTATAGCTTCAGGCTTACTTACCATCAACGTGCCAGGGTTGCTACCAGCATTAGCTTTTTCTACAATGTGAACACGCAAAGCGACCAACGGATACAATTTTTAGCTATTGGGGCTATTAATGATATCCGCTCATCAACCAAAGAAACCCTGGCCGCTTTTAAGTTGGGTGAACTGCTTTATAAAAACGGCAACATGGTTGATGCTTACACCTTTATACAGCAGGCGATGGATGATGCTGAATACTATGGGGCACGGCTGCGTAAAATTAAAATCGGATCTGTTTTACCTACTGTTGCTGCGCAAAAGCTGATTTTGATGGAAAAGGAAAAGAATAAGGTATTGGTGTATTTGCTGTCAATTACTGCGGTTTCCGCGTTGGTGCTGCTGGTATTTTTTATCATCTTCATCCAGTTGAAGCGGTTAAAAGCAAAGGAGAAGATCATCGAAGAAAAAAATGTACAGCTGGAACTGATTAACGAAAAGCTTGGCGAGGATGCGCGGATAAAAGAAGAATACATCGGCTATTTTTTCAACGTAATATCCGGATATGTTTTAAAGCTTGAAAAATTGAAGCGAAGCATAGACAGGAAGCTTGTTACCAAAAAGTACGACGATATTCAGTTGGTTATTGATGAGATCAATATAAAGAAGGAACGTGAAACGCTGTTTTATACGTTCGACCATACTTTCCTCAAAATATTCCCAAATTTTATTACCACATTTAATTCATTGTTTAAAAAGGAAGACCAGATCTGGCCAAAAGATAACGAGGTTTTAAATACCGATCTCAGGATATTTGCATTGAACCGTATGGGCATTAGCGATAATGAAACCATAGCTAGTATTTTAGAATATTCTGTTAAAACAATCTATGTTTATAAAATGAGGATCAAGGCAAAATCAATTTATCCTTCTGATCAGTTTGAGCAGCGGCTAATGGCTTCCAAGGCTTTTGATGCTGCGCCACCCATGCCCCACTAAGCTTAAATGGCTACTAAGGGGCATTACAAAATGTTGATTTTTATAGCTAAAGGTTAAAAAACGTTTAAATTTATTTGTGTTATTTCGTTGTTTTTTATTTTTAAAATATTAATAATCAATTTGTTACAAAAAAATAAATTTAAATTATTTTAAATTTTAAGTAAAAAAATTGGTTTTGCACTTTTCAACCTATTACTTTGTTACATAGTCGTTAAAATAGCTAGCATCCATTGGGCGTTGGTGTTACCAGTTTTAAGACAATAAACCAATTATATATATTTTTCGGGCGAACAGTTTTTTTTAAATGTTGCGATCAGCGTGAAGTGCAGATGTTAATTTTTTTAGCATGATGTGTTGTTGATGGCTCAATTATAATGCATAAAAAATTCTGTAGCGGACGATAACGACAACATCCTTAACCTATGATAAAAACTTACATACCGTTGATAGCCCCGCCTTAAATATTTACTTGTTTGTTAATCCGATTATAACAAACGAAAATAAAATCTTACGCTATTATTTATTTAATTAATAGTTATATTTAACCAACCAATAATCTATTCAAACCTAACATTTATGAAGCTGAAAAATTTACTTAAATTAAGCTGTTTGGTGCTGTTATGTTTTGTTGTTTTGCCGGCCATGGCTCAAAACAAAACTGTAACAGGTAAAGTAACCGACGCTAAAGATGGTTCGCCTTTGCCGGGCGTTACTGTTTCGTTAAAAGGCACAACCACCGGCACCAATACTGACGCTGCCGGGGCATTCAGTCTTTCTGTTCCCGCATCAGCTACTACGTTAGAGGCTGCTTTCCTGGGTTATACCAAACAGGAGGTTACCATAACAGGTTCGCCATTAAATATTAAACTGGTATCTTCCTCTACTTCGCTTAACGAGGTTGTGGTAGTCGGCGTAGGTTACGGAAGCCAGCGGAAAAAAGACGTTACCGGTGCTGTTGAAAGCATTAGCTCAAAAGATTTTAACCAGGGCATTGTTATTAACCCTTTGAGCCAGATCCAGGGCAAGGTTGCCGGTTTGAATATTACCCAGCAGGGCGGCAATCCAAACAGCCAGGATGCCGGTATCTCTATCCGCGGGCAAACTTCAATTACCGGTAATCAATCACCACTTTTTGTAATTGACGGTGTAGCCACATCAGGTAATTCACAGTTTCAAAACCTGTCGCCCGATGATATTGAATCGTATGATGTGCTGAAAGACGCGTCTGCAACATCAATTTACGGTTCACGCGGTGCAAACGGTGTAATCATTGTAACGACAAAAAAAGGACGTACAGGCCGCACCACGGTTGACTACAGTGGTTACGTAGGCATTTCAAACCAAGCCAAATATTACGACCTGCTTAACGCTGCTGATTATTCAAAAGCTATTGAAGCTATCCCCGGTGTAACGCCTTCTACTTATGAAAAAGGCGGCAATGTTGACTGGCAGCGCGCAATAAGCCGCTCGGCTGTCACCCATAGCAATAATATCGCTATTTCGGGAGGTTCAAATGGTTTCAATTATCGCGGTTCTGTCAATTATCAGCTACAGGAAGGTACCATCATTAACAACCAGAAAAAACAGCTGGGCCTGCGTTTTAACGCGGAACAGAAAGCACTGGATGATAAACTGGATATTACCCTGAATTTTTCAAATACAACCGTATATCGTGATCAGCTTACTGATGGTGGTGTAATTGCAAATTACATTTTTAATGCGCCGCCTACTTACCCTATTTACAACCCCGATGGATCATATAATACTTTTGTGGATTTTAACCTGGCTAACCCGCTGGAGCACTTGCTTGAAACATACAGCAGGGAGACCAGCTACCAAACTTTAGCTAACACTACCGTAAATTATAATTTGCTGCCAAGTTTAAAAGTTGGGGTTACAGGTATTTTAATTCATGATAATACACTGACCCACTATTTCCAGCCTTCTTTCCCGGGTGAGGGAAATATCAACAATGCTGCTCAAAATAGTTATAATAATAACACTTACGAGGCAAATGCACATATTGATTTCAATAAGTCGTTTGGGAAGCATAACATTTCGGCTACTGCTGTTTACGAGTATAATGATTTTTATACTGAGTCTTTTTCAGCGTCCGGGCAAAATTATACCACACCTGAATTGTTGGATAATAACCTGGGTAGTGGTGACCAGTCAAAAAACGTAATTAATTCAAGCAAGGATGATTATAAGATCATTTCATTCCTGGCCAGGGTAAATTACAATTATGACAACCGGTTTTATGTTACCGCGTCTATTCGTCGTGACGGTTCAGACAAGTTCGGCGCTAACCATCAATGGGGTACATTCCCTGCGGTTGACTTAGCTTACCGTTTAAAAAGAGACTTGTTACAAAATGTTGATTGGGTAGACGATCTTAAGTTACGCTTAGGCTACGGCGTGGTAGGTAACTCAAGCGCATTGAATGTTTACCAGAATGTTACCCTTTACGGAACAGGCACAAGGTATTTTGATGGTTCCGCAGCATCTAACCAATACCCTGTAAGTTATACTTACCTCCAAAATGCCAATCCTGATTTGCAATGGGAAGAGCGTCAGGGTAAGAATATCGGTTTAGACTTCTCCTTGTTTAACAACAGATTGTCAGGTGATATCAACTACTATAATGATAAAACTTCCAAAATGATTTATCAGTATGGTGTACCTACACCTCCGTTCTTTGTTAATACCATATATGCTAACATTGGCGCATTAACCAACAAAGGTTTAGAAGTAGCACTTACCGGCCAAATATTAAGAGGAAGTGGGTTAACCTGGACTGCAAACGGCCAGATAACTTTCAACAAGACAAAAGTTGTAAATCTTTCAGGTACTTACCAGGGATTTCCGGTAGCATCTGACCAAATCGTTACGGGCTCTGCATCCGGCCGCGGGTTAAGTTCGTCGCCAATAACCTACCTGAAACCAGGTCAGCCTGCCGATGTTTTTTACCTTACCCATTACACCGGTGTTGATGCCAATGGAAACGAATTATTTGACGGAAAAACATTGGATCAAAATCCTAATCCGAACAAATATTACATTGATCCGAACCCTAAATTCAACTACGGGATCAGTAATAGCTTTGGCTACAAAAACTGGAACCTTAGTTTCTTCTTAAGAGGGGTGTATGGCCAAAAAATATTTAACAATACCTTGCTTGACTACGAAACCATTACCCGCCTGCCAAGTAACAATGTTACAAAGGCAGCGCTTACCAATGGCATAAAAGATGGTCTGCATGTTTCAGATTTGTGGCTTGAAAATGCTTCGTACCTGCGTTTAGACAATGCCTCATTGGGTTATACCTTTAAAAACATCAAAGGAATATCAAATATGAGGATTTACGTAGCCGGTAATAACTTATTCGTTATCACTAAATACAAAGGCCTTGATCCTGAATTTGCACCGAATTCACATTATACAGACGGTAATGGTTCCTTGCAGTCATACCCTAAATCAAGAGGATTCGTGTTAGGAGCTAATGTGTCATTTAAATAATAAGAGATTTTAATTATCATAAAGATGAAAAGAAAATTATCAAATATAATCCCGGTATTACTTGCGGCAGGAATGATCTTGCCGGGTTGTACCAAACTGGATAGCAAGGTTTATAACCAGGTATTACCAAGCAATTTCTTTAAAACGCCACAACAAACCAATGCATTTTTGGCACAGGCTTATACGCCGATGACTGCTATTCCTACAGGAAACGTTTTTCAGAACAACGAGGTATCGTCTGACGAGATGGTAGTACCTACAAGGGGAAATGACTGGTATGACGGTGGCAAATGGCAATCGATATGGACACACACATTCCTGTACGACATTGATAACATAAATGGTGCCTGGGGTGATTTGAGTAACGGTATAGGAAAGTGTAACCTTGTGTTAAGCACTTTGGCAACGTTGCCAGCCTCAAATAAGCCAGCGAACTCTGACCAGGTTATTGCAGAGATAAAGGTGTTGCGCGCATACTACTATTTTGAGTTTATGGACATGTTTGGTAATGTTCCTTTGGTAACAGACTTCAACACTGATCCAACCAAGATCACACAATCTGCCCGCAAGGATCTATACGCTTTTTTGGAAACAGAACTTACAACCAATGTACCCTTACTTGCTGATAAATCTGCCGCTACTTACGGGCACATGACCAAAGCAGGCGGGTACATGCTCTTAGCAAAGTTATACCTTAACGCACAGGTTTACACAGGTACGGCACAATGGCAAAAGGCAGCTGACGCAGCAGACCAGGTGATCAAGTCAGGACAATATACACTGATGAGTGATTTTTTTGCAAATTTCGCGGTATTGAATGAAACTTCGACAGAAAATATCTTCGTTGTGCCTTACGATAATACTTACATAGCTGGAAATAGTATTGAGTTGTTTACTTTAAATTACAACAATATCTACACTTACAACCTTACCAATACACCCTACAACGGTTTTTGCTCGCCAACAGCATTTTTCCGCACTTTTACAGATGCCGATTCCAGGAAAAAGATGTGGGCTATTGGTCAGCAATTAAGCTCGGCCGGCGCACCATTGGTTGACGTTGCCACGCACCTGAATGTAGTGTTAAGCCCTTATGTTAAGGAACTAAGTAATCCTGCCGATACGTTTAAATTTGCAGGTGCCAGAAGTATTAAATATGCACCACAACCGGGTACTAACGGCAATACCAGCAATGATGGTGTTATATTCCGTTTGGCAGATGCTTACTTAATGAAGGCGGAAGCTGAAATAAGAGCTGGTGCTCCGGGTGATGCACTGTCATTAGTGAACGCGATCAGAGCCCGTGCAGGCGTACCTGCATGGACCTCTGCCGACCTTACGCTTCCAAATTTACTTGCCGAACGCGGCAGGGAAATGGCCTGGGAAGGCTGGCGCCGGAATGACCTGATCAGATTTGAAACTGCGGATGGGATCCCTTATTTCACCGCTGCAAGGCTTCCGGGAAAACCACAGGATGCGGATAAGCACACGTTTATTTTCCCTATCCCGCAACAACAGTTGATCACTAACCCGAAATTGGTTCAAAATACCGGATATACAGGTAAATAAACCGCATTTGTAATAATTTAAACGTGCTGCAAAAAGTTTTAAACTTAAATTGCAGCACGTTTATTTTTAAATAGCAGCGAAACTAATAATGATGCGGTGGGCCATTTTTTTAATATTGTTTTTTTTAGTACTAATGGCCTTTGCGCCGGTAACAAAACATTCGGTACTTGTAATAAATGCTAATTTTTCAAACGTCTATCAAAGCTTAAATAACCCCCAGAACTGGGTAAAATGGCAACCTGATTTAAAGGACCATGCCGGGAATACCGCTTTTAAAAATGAAAGCGCAAATGCGCAGTTTGAAATAACCGGGAAAGGAATAAAATTTAAAGTAAAGAAAAACGGCTTGACGGATTTTGATATCCTCAAAACAAGGTCCGGGTCCGGCAATAGTGAATATAATTACATACTGATTGCAGATTCTTCGACGCTAAAGACCGATGTTTTCGTAATGCAAAAAACCAATCTGTTGGGCTATCTCAAATCATTCCTGGTTGGTGATTCATACAAAGGTACACCTGTAAATGATTTGAAGGTATATATGGAAGACCCACGGTTGTACTATGGTTACGAGATAACAGAACAAATTGCGCACGAAAAAATATTGATTATTAAACGGAGAACCATTTTAAAGGACCTCGTTTATAAAAATAACCAGGCGTTCTTAAAATCACTTGATTCAATTGCAAAAAAAAACGGCGCAGTGGTTACCGATGCTATGCAGCTGCAATATATTTCTGCCGTTGGTGACTCTGTTACAATGATAATGGGACTGCCGGTGAATAAGAAAATTTCAACAAAGGGCGACGCGGAAAATATGGGTATGCCAGGCGGTAAAGTGCTGGTGGGCCATTTTAAAGGTAAGTACAGCGATAGGAAAAAACTATACCGCGCCATGCAATTATACCTGGCAGATCATTTTATGCATACCCAAACTTTGCCGCTTGAAAAATTCACCCATAACAAGTTACCCGTAAATGATGATGACAAAGTTGACATGCAACTGGTGGTTCCATATCTATAAATTCATATAAATTGATGTTTAGGCATTTGAGTAAGTTATTTATCAAGCTTTGCATGCTATTGGCAGTGTTTTCATCATGCAAAAAAAATAAACCGATCCCTCCACCTTTATTTCAGTCGCTGCCTTCGTCTCAAACCAATATCCATTTTGTAAACCGGATCAGCGATAATGATAAGCCCGGCATTTTAGATTACCTCTATTATTACAATGGCGGTGGTGTTGCCATTGGTGACATTAATAATGACGGATTGCCCGATATTTTCTTTACAGCCAATCAGAAGGGGGGTAATAGACTGTACCTCAATAAAGGAAATTACCAGTTTGAAGACATTACCCGGAAAGCGGGCGTTGCCGGCACTGCCGACTGGAGCACGGGGGTAACTATGGCCGACGTTAATAATGATGGCTATCTGGATATTTATGTATGCGCTGTTGCAGGTAAGCTTGGGCTTAAAGGGCACAATATGTTGTACATTAACAACCATGACGGCACTTTTACGGAAAGTGCTGCTGCGTATGGACTGGATTTTTCAGGATTCTCTACCCAGGCGGCATTTTTTGATTACAATCACGACGGTTTGCTGGATTGTTTCCTGCTCAACCAGTCGGACCACTCCGTATCCATGTATGGCGATACTTCATTGCGGCATACAGTTAATAAACAGGCTGGAAACAAACTTTTTTTAAACCAAAAAGGCAAATTTGTTGATGTTACTACCCAATCAGGCATCTACAGCAGTGCATTGGGTTACGGGCTTGGGCTTGCCATAGGCGATGTTAATAATGACGGCTGGGACGATATTTATGTAGGGAACGATTTTCATGAAAACGATTATTACTACATCAATAACCACAACGGCACTTTTACAGAATCGGGTGCAAAGCATTTTAACCATTACAGCCGGTTTAGTATGGGGAATGACCTGGCCGACTTTAATAACGACGGACAGCTTGACCTGGTAACGGTTGACATGCTGCCGGCGGATGAAAAGACGCTGAAAAGCTATGGCGCCGACGAATCATACGATCAATACCGCTATAAAATTGTAAAAAACGGATTCCAGAACCAATACTCGCGCAACAGCCTGCAAAAAAATACCGGGAACGGCGAGGCGTTTAGCGAGCTGGGGTTAATGAGCGGCATTGCCGCAACAGACTGGAGCTGGAGCCCCTTGCTGGCTGACTTTGATAACGACGGGATAAAGGACCTTTTTATTGCCAACGGCATTAAACGCCGCGCGCTGGATATGGATTACGTGAGCTTTGTTTCAAACGACCAGATCCAGGGTTTATTAAACAGCAACAATGGAGCGGACAGCGCCGTGCTGGATAAGATGCCGACCGGCAGTGTGCATAGCTATATTTACAAAGGCACAAAAGCCGAAAAATTTGAAGACAAAAGCGCCGAATGGGGATTTGTTGAGCCCGGCCTTGCAAACGGTGCCGCCTATGCCGACCTCAACAACGATGGGAAGCTTGACCTTGTAGTTAACAATGTTAACCATGAAGCGGGCATCTATAAAAACACAGGAAAAAACAGTAATTACATCACTTTTAGTTTTACAGGGAAACAGGACAACCATTTTGGCATTGGCGCTAAAGCATACGTATTTTGTGGCGGGCAAATGCAATATGAACAACTGATGCTTACCCGCGGCTTTCAATCATCAGTTGATGCGCGGCTGCATTTTGGTTTGGGTACGCGTAAAAAAATAGATAGTATTTTGGTTGTTTGGCCCAACCAAACTTACCAGGTTTTAAAGGATGTGAAAATTAACCAGGCTTTAAAACTTGAGCAGGCTAACGCCGGGGGCAAGTTTTCATACCAGGTATTTTTTCCGCCGGTAAAACCGGCATTTAAGGAAATCACTAAAGATGTACGGGTTAACTGGCAGCATAGGGAAGACTACTTTGTCGACTTTAACCAGCAGCCGCTGATCCCGCACATGCTTTCGGCTGAAGGGCCACGGATAGCAGTTGCCGATGTGGATCACGACGGGCTGGATGATTTTTATGTTTGCGGGGCAAAAGGTCAGCCCGGCGCATTATTTATTCAAACAAAAACTGGGGGATTTAAAGCATCCTTGCAGCCGGCTTTTGTTGCTGATAGTTTAAGCGAAGACGTTGATGCCGTATTTGCAGATGTGAATAATGATGGAGCGCCTGACCTGTACGTAGTAAGCGGCGGTAACGAAGGTGCAAATGGCGCACCAGAACTGGCAGACAGGTTGTACATGAACGATGGAACGGGGCATTTTACCCGTTCGGCAAACATCCCGGACCTTCGGTTTAATAAAGCGGCTGTAGCGGTTGCCGATATAAACCATGACGGTTATCCTGATTTTTTTGTTGCAGGAGCGCCTGAAGCCGGGAAGTTTGGTGCAATCCCTGAATCGTATTTGCTGATGAACGACGGCAAAGGCTATTATAAACAGACCACTATTCCCGACAACCTGAAACATGCAGGGATGATCCGGTCGGCCATGTTTGCTGACCTGGATAATGACGGCTGGCCCGATCTGGTGGTTGCCGGCGAATGGATGCCGGTGAAGATATTTATGAATAAAAAAGGCAAACTGGAACAAAGCCATCAGCCCGAAATGGATAAATTAAGCGGGTGGTGGCAAAAAGTTGTTATTGCCGATGTGGACGGCGATGGCCGGATGGATATTCTGGCGGGTAATTACGGCACTAACTCCAAACTAAAACCGAACGCTGAAAATCCGGTGAAGCTTTTTCTTTCTGACCTGGACAAGAATGGAACGGTGGATCCTTTGCTTACTTACAGCATAGCCGGGCAGGACTATACCTTTTTAGGAAAGGGTGAGATTGAAAGACAAGTACCGCTTATTAAAAAGAAATTTCTTTATTACCATGATTACGCCGGCAAAACCGTGAAGGAGATTTTTGGCGACTCTCTAAACACAGACAAGTTTTTGAAAGCAACATCATTTAAATCAGGTGTGTTTTTCAATAAGGGGAATGGAGTGTTTCAGTTTAAAGCATTTCCGGCAAGTGCACAGTGTGCGCCGCTGTTTGCTTTTGGTATATTTAGTACTCCGGATTTAACCGGGATACTTGCTGGGGGCAACTTTAGCGGCGTATTGCCTTATGAAGGTAATTACGATGCGGATTACGGCGATATTTTAACCGTTGACAAGCAGCAGGTACTCAGGAGCATCTCTTCGGTATCGGGCGGTTTCTTACTGCGAGGCGAAGTGCGGGACATCAAAACCATAAAAACTGCAGCTGGCAAAATTTATGCGGTAGCCATTAATAACAAAGGAATAAGGTTTTTTAAACAGAACAATTAATTAACGATGAAAAGGATAATGATAGTTTTATTGGCGGGGTGCCTATTGTTTACCCGGCAATTGGCAGCGCAGGATAAATGGATTATTAAGGCTGATAAAATTGACCCGGCTAATTATTACGGCATTACAGTAGCCAACGGGATGATAGGTATTGTGTCTTCGCCCGAGCCTTTTAAGGTAAAAAATGTGGTGCTGGCAGGCGCTTATGATCTGTATGGAAGGGGTAGGGTAAGCAATTTTTTAAATAGCTTTAACCTGCTTAATATGTACCTGGAAATTAACGGTAAGCGCATTGATGCAAAAAACATTAGTAACTTTAAACAGGAGCTTGATATGCAGCATGCCGCTTTTACCACCACGTTTGATTACGGCGATGAAGCTTCGATAAAATACACCTATTACTCGCTGCGACAGCTTCCGTTTACCGTGCTGATGGATGTTGCTGTCATCGCCAAAAAACAAATCACCATTACGGCTGCAAGCGTGATGGAAGCGCCTGACGCGCTGAAAGATGTTCAGAATTACTATAACGAAATTGACAGGCCGCATGTAACCATAAGCCTGCTTACCTCAACCGCTAAAAGCCCTACCGGTAAATTGCAGTTATGCGCCTCGAATACCTTTTTGTTTAATGAAATGCATGGGCAGGAGCCGAGGGTGATCCACGAGATGTGGGACAACAATATGCACCTGATGAAATTCAGCAAAAGCATAGCCGCGGGGCAATCCTATACTTATGCGTTGGCGGGCTCGTCTATTACATCGGCCCATAATGCCGACCCGTTAAACGAAGCCGAGCGCCTTACCATGTTTGCCAAGCTGGAAGGGGTTGCACGCTTGAAACAATACCATAACAACGCATGGGACGAACTCTGGAAAAGTGACATAAAAATTGAGGGCGATGAACAGGCACAGCAGGATGTGCACAGCATGTTGTATCACCTGTATTCGTTTTCGCGTGCGGGAACAAGCTACTCACCTTCGCCTATGGGGCTTTCGGGCTTAGGTTATAACGGGCACGTGTTTTGGGACGCCGACCTTTGGATGTTTCCGGCATTACTGGTGTTACACCCGGAAATAGCACACTCGCTGGTTGAATACCGCTTTGAAAGGTTAACCGAGGCAAAACGAAATGCCTTTGCCCACGGCTACAAAGGGGCGATGTTCCCATGGGAAAGTGCTGATACCGGGGTAGAAGAGACGCCGGTTTGGGCTTTGAGCGGTCCGTTTGAGCACCATATTACCGCCGACGTAGCCCTCGCTGCATGGAACTATTACTGTGTAACGCAAGACAAAGACTGGCTTAAAGAAAAAGGCTGGCCTATCCTTTCGGCCACGGCTGATTTTTGGGCAAGCAGGGTTGAGCGCAACGGCTCGGGCCATTACGATATAAAGGATGTGGTTGCTGCTGACGAATGGGCCGAAAACGTAGATAACAATGCCTTTACCAATGCTGCTGCAAGCGCTAATTTGCGAGCCGCAACGGCAGCTGCTAAGTTGCTGGGTGTTAAAGCTGATCCTGATTGGGAAAATGTGGCACAGAATATTCCTGTGCTTAAATTTCCGGATGGGGTAACGCGGGAGTTTGCCACCTATAACGGAGAAGGGATAAAGCAAGCTGATGTAAACCTGTTGG
The DNA here is from genome assembly GCF_002257585.1 of Mucilaginibacter xinganensis. NCBI lineage: Bacteria > Pseudomonadati > Bacteroidota > Sphingobacteriia > Sphingobacteriales > Sphingobacteriaceae > Mucilaginibacter > Mucilaginibacter xinganensis. Next base: position 1,568,276 of record NZ_CP022743.1, read on the forward strand.
CCTATCCCTTAAAAACAATAGCGGATCCCGCCCAGGTGAAAAAAGACCTTGAATATTATGAAACACGCATCCCCAACGAGGGTACACCGGCTATGACACAGGCTGTGATTGCCTTGTTGTATGCGCGGTTGGGCAATGGCGATAAAGCATATCATTTTTTTAAAGACGCTTATGAACCAAATCTTAATCCGCCGTTTAGGGTAATTGCCGAAACAAAGGGCGGTACCAATCCTTATTTTGCAACAGGCGCCGGAGGGATCATCCAGGCTATGTTAATGGGTTTTGGCGGACTGGATATTACGCCGAACGGTATTGTTCAAATAAAAAGCAAGCTGCCCGGCAACTGGAAATCTGTTACGATAACCGGCGTTGGGCCCGGGAAAAAGACTTATGTTGTTAAGTAGGATAAAAGGTAATGAGCTATAAGGAGCAATCTGATCGTTGCGCCTTGATAGTTGGTTTTTAGCTCTTAAATTATATAAATTATTATGAAGCATCTTTTTGTTTTCGGGATCGCCCTGCTCATCTTGTCCTGTAAAAAACCTGATTACCAAAAAGTAATGAGCGACCCTGCGTTGTTCAGCAATACCGTGCACGAACTGAACCGGGTGGTAATGGGAAATAACTTTTCGCCGGTGGTGGCCTCAAGAAATTACGCTTATGCAACTGTTGCGGCTTATGAGGTGATAGCAGCCGGTGATCCGGCGCACTACCGATCGCTATCGGGCCAGCTAAACGGATTAACAGCAGTGGCAAAGCCGGGAAAGGATGCAAAAATTGATTTTCATTATGCCAGCATCCTTGCGTTTTGCAAAGTAGGTGAAGCGGTTACTTTTCCTGCCGGCAGCATGAAACAGTATGTGGACGATTTGCGGGCCAAAGCAGCCGGTGCCGGCATGCCCGGCGACGTTTTACAGGGGTCGGAAAAATTTGCCGAAGACATGTTTAAATCCATCATGAAATGGAGCAAAACTGATAATTACTTAAAAACACGCAGTGCATCAAAATATGCCCTGACCGACCAGGAAGGCCGCTGGGTACCCACCCCGCCAATGTATGCTGAAGCTGTTGAACCACACTGGAGCGAGATCAGGACCATGGTAATGAAGGACGGGAAACAATATAGCGTAGTACCCCCGCCTGTTTTTAATGTGAAGGATAAGAACAGTAAGTACTACCAGGAGGTAATAGCCATAAAAAATAAGGGAGACAACTTAACGGCCGAGGAAGCCCATATTGCTGATTTTTGGGACGATAACCCCGGTAAACTGAACATTAACGGGCACTTGATGTTCATTAAAAAGAAATTTTCGCCGGCTGGGCACTGGATGAGCATAGCAGGGATTGCGGCAAAAAAAACAAATGCTGATTTTAATACTACAGTTTGCGCTTATGCAAAAACCGGGATTGCCTTGTTTGACGCTTTTATTGAGTGTTGGGCCGCTAAGTATGTTTACAATACGGCACGACCCGAAACCATAATTGATAAATATTTTGATGCCGCCTGGCGGCCGCATTTGCAAACCCCGCCGTTTCCGGAATATACTTGCGGGCATTGCACTATATCTGCATCGGCAGCAAAAGCGCTCACCAGTGTTTTTGGTGAAAATGTTGCCTATACAGATACTACAGAGCTTGAATTCGGGATTAAAAGCAGAAACTTTAAGTCATTTAACCAGGCTGCGGCAGAAACTGCGATGTCCCGTTTTTACGGCGGTATCCATTTTCATAACTCCTGTATCGTATCAAGCGGGTACGGACAAAAAGTGGGAGATGCGGTGGTTGAGAAATTAGTAATGAAAAGGCCCTAATGCTTAAATTATAGTTAAATTTTTTAGCGTGTGTAATTTCGTAATTTGTTGATAAATAGAAACTTGATATTTTTATTTGTTATTTTTTGTGAAATTTTTACTATATAAATAGGTTTTAAATTAACTGGTACTTTAATTTGTCTACCAATCTAAATTATGTATGTGCGCAACTTAATTGGCAGTTGGCGTGCGTGCCGAAACCAATTAATACAACCGTTTATAAAACTATAAATTATAACCAAATCCACGCGATGAACAGACTATTATTGACTTTGTTATTAGCCGGCAGCTTTATAATGGCCAAAGCACAAAAACCTGAAGATACCGAAATATACGAACCCGTACCCAAAGTGGTTACACCGGGAAAAACACTTAGCGATGCCCCGTCAGACGCTATCGTATTGTTTAACGGCGAGAATCTTGATAAATGGGTAATAACCAATAATCGGGATAAAGCGGCCGACTGGATAGTTAAAGACAATATCCTCACCGTGAATAAAACCTCGGGAAATATTGAAACTAAACAGTCTTTCACAAACTATCAGCTTCATATTGAATGGCGCATCCCTTCAACTATAACCGGCGAAGGCCAGGCCCGTGGCAATAGCGGTGTCTTTTTAGCTTCGATAGGTAAAGGCGATGCCGGGTATGAACTGCAGGTGCTTGACTCGTACAAAAACAAAACCTATGTTAATGGCATGGCAGGCAGTATTTACAAGCAATTTGTACCACTGGCAAATGCGGCGAGGCCACCTGGCGAATGGCAGTGTTATGATGTGGTATGGACGGCGCCTATCTTTAAAGAAGATGGCAGCGTAAAAACTCCTGCAAAAGCAACCGTATTTTTTAACGGTGTACTGGTTGAAAACAACGTGGAATTGTTGGGACCAACCCGCTACATAGGTAAACCTGTTTATGAAAAGCACGGCCCCGCACCGTTAAAGTTACAGGCACACGGCGATAAAAGTGAACCTATCAGTTACCGCAACATTTGGATAAGAGAATTATAATTGATTTGAGTATATACAGTTGGTTGATTTTAAGGTAGCTGAGGAGTCGGCTACCTTTTTGTTTTTGGGTGCGTTTTTAAGTTGTTACCATAAGGGAAGTTGGAGTTGGTAAAGGCATTTTTATTAAATTTCGTTTTTGATTAATTTTTAATAAATTGCGCTTAGCCTGAATTACTACGCCAACAAAGCACTTTACCTGTTACCAGAAATGTTAGTTAATATTGATGTTATTATACTGAGCTATGGTAAAACAACGGCTTTGCAAAGTATTACCCGAAACGGTATTGAAACTTTATTGGCTTCAGAAGAACCTGAAAAAATAAAGTTGAATGTTATTGTTGTTGAATCTGATCAATCACTTTCGCCTTACCAATACCCGGGCGCCATAACAATTTATCCGAATACCGTTTTCGGTTATCACAAGTTCATGAACATCGGCTTAAAAGCATGCGCCAGTACTTATGTGTGTCTTTGTAATAACGATTTAGTTTTCCATAAACACTGGGCCACCAATATTTTAATGGAGATGGATAAAGATCCTGCGCTGTTAAGCGCGTCGCCTTACGACGACAGGTTTCATCAAGATGAAGGTTTTTCCAAATTTCAGCCGCCCCTTGAGGGTTATATGGGAGTGCTCAGCGGCTGGTGTATTTTTACAAAAAGAGCAATTTTTGATGTGATAGGTCCTCTGGATGAAAACCTGACTTTTTGGTACTGCGATGCAGACTATTGCCGGTCGCTGATAAAGCATGGTATCAAAAATTGCCTCGTTTCGTCTTCATTTGTAACCCACCTGGGCAGTGTATCAACCAAAACGCTTGATAAAAAAGAGAGCAACAAACTAACTAAACTGCCTGAGTTTTACTACAGGTACAAATGGCAGCATCAGTCGTACATCAAATATAAACTGCAGGTAATAAAGTATAAGTTACAGATAGCCTTTGGGCTTAACGGCCAATCCGGTTGAAGGGCGGTTTTTACAAAAATTAACTTTAATGCAATTATTGTTTACTGATTAAATGCTTTTCTTTACTATATTGGGAATCAAATAAACCTGTATCATCAATAGCAATAACACTGAGTGATTGCTGAAAGCCAAATAGTAATTTAATAAACCGTTGCTAATTTGAAAACATTCCCCATTTATAAACAGCAGGATGCGATGGACTGTGGTCCAACCTGCCTGAAAATGATCACCAAATATTTTGGCCGCACCTTTAGTATTCAAAAATTGAGGGCTCTTTGCCAAATCACGCACGGCGGGGTTACATTTTTGGACATGAGCGAAGCAGCAGAAAAATTGGGATTGCATTCTGTTGGGGTTAAAGTAGATGTGGCGCAGTTAAAGGAGCTGGAGTTACCCTGTATTTTGCATTGGCGCCAAAACCACTTTGTAATACTTTATAAAATAAAGAAGGGGATTTTTTATATAGCCGACCCGGCAGCCGGCCCAATGAGACTTACCGAAACTGAGTTTACAACCAACTGGATAGCATCGGCTGAATATAATGACGGAGTTGCTTTGTTTATCAATTCTACCCCCCGCTTTTATGAGCAGGAAGATGAAAAGACGGGAGAGTTAAGCTGGGCATTCATTGTGAGGTATCTTTTCCAATACAGGCAGCTATTGATGCAAATGGTTTTGGCGCTGGCCATGGGTACCGTGCTACAGTTGATCGCCCCGTTTTTAACCCAATCTATAGTAGACCTGGGGATCTACAGCCATAACCTGAGCTTTATCCAACTGATCTTAATTGCACAGGTGATGATATTTATAGGTAGCACCAGTATGGATTTTATTAAATCATGGATCCTGCTGCACATAAGTACCCGCGTAAATATCTCTATCCTTACCGATTTGCTGATAAAACTTATGAAGCTGCCCATGAGCTTTTTTGATACCAAAACGCCGGGCGACATTATGCAGCGGATCACTGATGAAAAAAGGATTGAATCGTTTTTAACTGGTTCCACCTTAAGTATTGTATTCTCGGTATTCAATTTTGTGGTTTTCGCGGTGGTTATCGCTATTTATAATTCGGTAATATTTTTTGTTTTTGCAGTGTCCACCATATTGTATGTTACCTGGATACTTATCTTTTTAAAGAAAAGGCGCGAGCTTGATTATAAACAGTTTTCAAACAACTCAAAAAATCAGGATAACATAATAGAACTTGTTTTTGGGATGCAGGAGATCAAACTGAATAACTCCGAGATCAGGAAACGCTGGTCGTGGGAACATATTCAGGCGCGGCTTTTTCGCTTCAATATTAAGTCGCTGGCATTAAACCAGTACCAGCAGGCGGGTGCCGCCTTTATTAACCAGGGTAAAAACATTTTTATAACCTATTTAAGCGCCAAAGCAGTTATAGACGGTAATTTAACCCTGGGTGCCATGGTGGCTATTCAATACATAATAGGGCAGCTTAACGGCCCGGTGGAACAGTTTCTGAATTTTGTTAAAAGTTACCAGGATGCCAGGATAAGTGTTGAACGTTTAAATGAGATCCACAGGTTAGATGACGAGGAGCCTGAAGGGAAGACCTATATCAACCGTATGCCGGACAATAAGAGCATTGCCTTGCACAACGTAACTTTCAGGTATCCGGGGGCGGGTAATGAGCCGGTGTTAAATAGCATTAATCTTTATATCCCGGCAGGTAAAACTACTGCGATAGTGGGAATGAGCGGCAGCGGAAAAACCACTATCTTAAAATTACTGCTGCGGTTTTACCTTCCAGAAGCAGGTGATATAAGGGTTGGAACAGAGCGTTTAAATGATATAAGGCATCGCCTGTGGCGCGATCAGTGCAGTATTGTAATGCAGGATGGCTACTTGTTTACCGACACAATAGCAAATAATATTGCTATAAGCGATGAAGAACCCGATCCGGAGAAATTAAATAATGCCATAAGGATAGCCAACATCCAGGATGTGATTGAATCATTGCCCTATGGATTAAATTCTAGGATAGGCGCCGGCGGCGGCGGATTAAGCCAGGGGCAAAAACAACGAATACTGATTGCGCGGGCCGTGTATAAGAATCCGGCGTATATTTTTTTTGATGAAGCCACTAATGCGCTGGATGCCAATAACGAGAAAGTGATTGTTGAGAACCTGGGCGAATTTTTAAAAGGAAAGACAGTTGTGATTGTAGCGCACAGGTTAAGCACTGTGAAAAATGCAGACAATATTGTAGTGCTGCATAAGGGTAGTATTATAGAGCAGGGCACACACCAGGAGTTAACCCTGAAAAAAGGCGAGTATTATAATTTGATTAAGAATCAACTGGAATTTGGACTATAGCCATGGACGAAAATAATCAGCAGCTGCACAGCGACGAAACACAGGAAATTATTACCAAACCGCCCTCATGGATAATTAAATGGGGGATAACGCTGTTTGTTATTTGTCTTTTTATACTGGGAGCGCTTTCGTTTATGATCCATTATCCCGACCTGGTAAAAACGCGGATGGTAATTTACGCATCGGGGTCTTCCAGGCCAATAACAGCTAATGCCGATGGGCGGTTAATAAGGTTGCTTGTAAAAAACAGTCAGGCTGTAACTAAGGGCGAGCCGCTTGCCTTTGTTGAATCGCCTCAAAGCCACGATGATGTTTTGCAGCTTTCTGATGAATTAAAAATGCTTAAAACCAATATTACTGCAGATCTGGCAGGTCCTACAGAAAAACAGTTGGGGGATATGAAGCGAATCAAGGAACATTTTCGGGTTATTTTCAGGCATGAACCACCATTAACCGAGCCGGGAAACACAGCAATGTGCAGTAATTGCAGGGCACCGTTCATTAACCAGCTAAATACCATAATAACTTACGTAGATAAGTGGAAAAACCAATTTATAGTTAGCGCTTCAAGTGCCGGGAAACTATCAGTCATTGGGTTAATAACTGAAGGGCAGCCAGTAAAAGCTGGACAGCCTTTATTTTATGTAAGTGATGGTCGATCCGGGTTTTATGGGGAGATGGCTATTTCGCAGTATGATATTGGTAAGGTAAAGAAGGGGCAAAAGGTATTGATAAAACTATTAAGCTACCGTTTTGAGGACTTTGGAGTGATAACAGGTACCATTGATACTATTGGAGCATTGCCATTTAATGACAGCGTTTACGTGTCAAAAGTGATATTTAAAAACCCTGTTAATAGAAATATTATTTTAAAAAGCGGCTTATCAGCAGAATCAGATATTATTACCAAAGATGTTTCATTAATTAATAGATTAATTAATAGCTTAAAGAAAGCTGTTCAGGCTCAATGATTTCCTTTCGATAGCTTTCTTCAGGCGAAAAAATTTCTTTCAGGAATTGCTTGGTTTATCAAATTAAATATTATAATTTTAAATAACCAATTACTAAACCTGATCATCTTATGGAAAAAAATGTTGTCGAAACTATTCGCAGCCTTATCGCAATTTTAAACATTCCGGTTACAAAAACAAGTATTATTAACGAGGTAAATGAAAACCCTAATAATGAAAATTTATTTGGGATAAGTGAGGTATTATCCAAATGGAACATTACAAACGCCGCATATCATTTAAGTCCTGCCGAACTGGATAACGATTTTTGCCCCTTTATAGCCTATATCAGTAAAGGTATTAAGGAGTATGAGTTTGTGGTAGTTAAAACCATTGATGATAAAGAGGTAACCATTTGTAATGAAAATTATAAAAACAAAGTAATTGAACGAGGTGAGTTTAATAAGCTGTACAACAATACGGCGCTGGTTGTTGAACCCGAGGAAAATGCGGGTGAGATTAATTACAAAGCCAACCGGCAAAAAGAAATAGCAGAAAGTTTAAAGGTGCCGCTTTTTATATTAGGTGCCGTTTTGTTGCTCTCGGGCTTTTTTATCCAAAACCGCGCTTTTAGCTGGTATAATTGTTTATTGCTTTTATTAAAAAGTGGAGGACTTACCACAGCTGTTTTGCTGCTGGTACAAAGTATTCAGTCAGATAACCCTTATGTAAAAACACTTTGCTTTAAGGGCAAACATGCCGATTGCGACGAGATTCTTACCTCAAGGGCCGCAAAGCTGGTGTCGTGGTTATCATGGTCAGAGATTGGGGGGTTTTATTTTGGCGGTACATTTTTACTGCTGCTGTTCTCATACACAACACCCGGCGTACCCGAAACACTTGCCGTTTTAAGCGCAGCCTGTTTGCCCTATATTGTTTATTCGTTAAGCTACCAGGCGTTTATTGCAAAAAAGTGGTGTGTACTTTGTACCACGGTACAAGCCGTGCTTTTAGCAGAGTTTTTTGCAAATCTTTCAAACTTTTCAAATCCTTTAAACCACCTTACTACAGTGGGGTTTTACCGGATAACCATCAGTATGCTAATGCCGGTGTTGGCCTGGATAGTTGTGAAGCCGCTGTTTAAACGATCGGGAGAGTTAAATGCAGCCAGGAAAACGCTGGCTAAGTTTAAACATAACGATGAATTATTTAAAAAGGTTTTATCGGAGCAACCTTCCTATAACCAGCCAAACCAGGACTTTTCAATTGTTCTGGGAAATCCCGCTTCGAAAAACATCGTAACTATAGTATCCAATCCCTACTGCGGGCCTTGTTCAACAGCGCATAAAGCGCTTGATGAATGGCTTGCAGTTTCTGACGATCTGCAGGTAAGGGTTGTGTTGACCAATACCCCCCAAAGCAGCGAAGCTGCGCGGCACCTTGTGGCTTTGAACAATACCGGCGATGCCGAACTTGTTAAGCAGGCATTACACGACTGGTATAAGCAAAGTAAAAAAGACTATCCGTCATGGGCAAAAAAATATCCCGCCGATTTAGATTCGGTAGCCTGCGATAACGTATTGAGGAAGCAAAACGAGTGGTGCGAATCTGTCGATGTACGGTTTACACCACTGGTGATTTTAAATGGGCACCAATTGCCTGAGAGTTATGTTATAGAAGATCTGAAGTACCTGATCTGATTCCTCAGTTTCGATGTTAACCCCCTATTATAAGTTTTACTGATTTTAACCGATCAATATATTTTTCTGGCTGATTGTATTCCGTATTACGCAGGATAAATGCAAGCCTGGCCTTAAAAAAATTAAAACCAATATAGAATTAATAAATTATGGGAGAAGTTAAGTTAAGATCCGGGTAGCCCGGTATGACAGCAGCTGGCAAGCCCTTTTTGCCGGTGGGATTTTGCTGAGATAATTCCTAAACTTTAACGCTATAATTAAAAATTAAAAATAGTTAATGGTATTTGAACGGGCTTAAAATAGCCTGTATGGTATTGTTTTGGCCAATAATTAAGTTGCCTGCCTTAGTAAAACAGGATAAGGAAAGCCGACCCTGAAAACAGAGGCAACACAATAACAAATTTTCAATTATGAAGAAAGTAGGCTTAAAATTAGGCAGCGTAAAGGAAATGCTGACTAAGGAAGAGATGAAAAAAATCTCTGGAGGTTATAACGTATGCTGCTGCGTTGGCGGCACTTACGGTTACCTTGAGTGTAACCACAGCTGGTCTGGCGGGTCCACCAATTGCTCTTCTTACTGCGCTGGCTATGGGGCAAGTGGTGCGCAATGGGATTCAAGCAGCTTATGTAACTACTGGAATAAACCTTGCTGATTTAAAAAAGGGGAGTTGAAAATCTCCCCTTCAGCTATTGCACTCACCTATTGAAATTATTTGCGCGAAAAATATTGTTTTGGCCAACAATTAAGTTGCCTGCCTTGGTAAAACAGGATAGGGAAATGCCCAACCCGAAAACAGAGGTAACACCAATATTAAATTTATAATTATGAAAAAAGTGAGTTTAAAATTAGGCAGCGTAAAGGAAATGCTGACTAAAGAAGAAATGAAAAAAATTGCAGGTGGTTATGCTATGTGTTGCTGTATAGGCGGCGTGTATGGTAACCTTGACTGCACCCATAGCTGGTCGCGGTCACTTGATTCAACAGGCAGTTGTTACCACACATGTACAGATCCAAATTCTCAAAATCCGGGTACTGGTGGTGCTTTGTGGGATTCGAGCAGCTTGTGCAACCATTGGGGGCATTGCTAATAAAAAGGAGTCCTTCACAAAGGGCTTTTTTCGGTACTGTTTAAAATATTGTTTGGCCAACAATTAAGTTGCCTGTCTTAACATAAAACAGGATAAGGAAAGCCGACCCCGAAAATAGAGGCACAACCAATAAATAAATTTTTAAACTATGAAAAAAGTAAGTTTAAAATTAGGCAGCGTAAAAGAAATGCTGACTAAAGAAGAAATGAAAAAAATTGCCGGTGGTTACAATGTATGTTGCTGCGTTGGCGGTACGTATGGTAACCTTGATTGTACCCACAGCTGGTCTGGGGGCATTGGGCAAACCAACTGCTCTTCTTATTGCGCAGGGTATGGTGCAACTGGTGCACAATGGGATTCAAGCAGTTTGTGTAACCACTGGGGACAGTGCAGCTAAAATAACGAGGAGCCTTCGGGCTCCTTGTTATTTTAATAAGTTTTGTGTTTCCAGCAGCCCGTCTGCGGATGCAGGATCGTTTTTTAAGAAGTAATTCCTTTCGATAAAAAAAATGTCGGGTATTACATCCCATTGGGGTTTAATAAGGTCGGGCTGTTTTTTGAACTTAATAAGGTGGTATAATATTGCTTCGGCTTTGTTGGCATAATAAAGGCTGCCGGTGTTCCATTCCATTTGGCCACAAAGGCCTTCAATAACCATAAAGTTGAAATGTGCCTTTATCTTTCCTTCGGCTGCAAGCTTTTTTACAATATGCGTCATACTCTCAATGGGGGTTTTAATGTCAAAAATAGATAGTCCCTCCATTAGCGGGATCCAGGCAAAATTACATTCATCAAAACAATAATGATCGGCGCTGGTAAAAACCTTGCGGTGATCTTTACTTAATTTAAAAAGTTCGTTAACGAACGGGATGTTTTTGAAAAGTGAAAAAAAGCCGGTTATATATTCCTCTCTTACACATATCACCTCATAGCTATCCAGGATTTTATTTGTGATAAATCCCCTTATGTCGCCAAAAATCACATCCAGGTCACCATGTCCCCAAAAATCATAATTCATTAAAAAATCATCAAATATGACCCCGTAGGCGGGCTTCAAATCGCATAATTTGTATGGGTTGGCAACATTTACAGGCATTGCCAGTTTTTGGGATGCAAGTGTTTCAAACTCGCTGATGTTCATGGACACATGATACACATTTTCGGGGAGCGGGTGTGATATTTCGAGATCTCCAATGACATAAAAATGAACACCGGGGTTGTAGGCACATGATTTTAAAAAAAGTTTAAAATACCAGGGAGCCTGCCCGAAATAGCAGGTGATCAATGCAATTTTATACTTGTTCACAGGTTCAGGCATTTTGGAAATTTTATGCGGGAGATTGTTTAGTAAATTAACCCGGCGCAATTTATGCCGGATATTAAATTTTCTCCTTTTTAACAGAACCTAAATATAGAAAGAATTATTTATTGTATATTTATTTAAATAAACCTTTGAGCAATAATAAACCATTTATCGTTAAATGGACAGTACCATAAAAATTATCCAAACATTATACCTGCCTGGTAATGGCGCAGATCCGTTGAAGAATAGCTTAGGGTTTCTTTCGCCCGAGTTTAACTGGATGGGTTGGGCGTTAAGCTGTCTACAATTAAAACAATACTACCCGCAGGTTGAGTTATACACCAATAGTGCCGGGTATGATGTGTTGATAAACCGGCTTAAACTTCCTTATGACGCAGTGCACCTGGTATTAAACGATCTTGATTTCCCTGCCCACCTGTGGGCTTATCCAAAGTTGTACACATACAGTCTGCAAAACGGGCCGTTTTTACATGTGGACGGCGATGCCTTTTTTTGGGAAAAGTTGGATGATACCACCTTACAGCGCCCGCTTATTGCACAGAATATGGAGACTAACGATTCCTACTATCAATCAATTTTAAAGCACCTTTTAAATTTAGGACTGGTTTTTCCCGCGGCTATCACCGATAGCTTAAATAATGGTAAAAAACTTGCCGCATACAATGCCGGGATAATTGGCGGTAATGACATTGATTTTTTTAAAAAATACGCAGAAGAGGCCTTTGGTTTTGTAACTGCCAACTATGAAAAGTTGCAGCTGTTAAAGATCCCGGAGATCAATATGATTTATGAGCAGGTACTGTTTCATTGCCTTGCTGAACAGAACAAAATAGCGGTAACATGTTATTTGCCGGATGAAGTAACTGATATGACATATCCCGGCTTTGCCGATTTTATGAATGTTGCAGGTGATATAAAGTACATCCACCTGATGGGTGAATTTAAAAGAAATGTCGATTGCTGTTTTATGCTGGCCAGTCGCTTAAGGCATGATTATCCGGGTTATTATTACCGCGTTATTGATGAATGTAAAAAAGCCGGGTTCACTTTGTATTTAACATGTTATAATAATGAAATAAATGGAAATTCTGCGGCGTGGTTACGTTTATATGAGCATGAAAAAAAACAGTATGCAAATGTTGAGTACTTGTTTAGGAACAACAGGTTGCAGTATGCAAAATTTAAAAGAAATAAGTTTTTAAAGATAGCTAACAGTGATAGCGGTATTGTTAGTTACCATGTGCCGTTAAGCTACAGAATGGAATTTAAGCAGGTTGAGGCAGATCAGTTGGATGGAATTTTAATTGACCTTATGCGTATCGGAAGAACATTTGCAGAATTGCTGAATTTTATAACCGAATGTTTTGATGAAGGCGATACTACACAAGGCCGGGCGGATATTAGTAAATTGCTTAGCCTTAAACTACGCGCAGGGTTGTATGGTAATTTGTATGAGGTTTGTTTATAATAAAACCAATTACAACAACCGGTCAATCTGAATTAATAGCTGGGTGTAAATAATTTTGTAATTTTAATTAATTTTATTTCGCTTAACAAAATACTGGAACGGTAATTGTATAATTCATAGCAAAACTATAAAACTATGGAAACTACAACAGAAATGACAACCGAAATTTTGAACGACCTGATAGCCATTAATAATGACCGTATAACCGGTTACGAGAGAGCTGCCGGCGAATTAAAAGAAGAAGATGCCGACCTGAGAGCGCTTTTTACTGACATGGTAGCCGAGAGCCATCAATGTAAGATGGAACTGGCAAACGAGGTTGCTGCAAACGGGGGCGATATTGAACAAGGCACCACTACCAGCGGAAAGATTTACCGCGCCTGGATGGATGTAAAAGCAGTTTTTACCGGGCACGACCGTAAAACTGTACTTGAGAATTGTGAAGCTGGTGAAGATGCGGCTCAAAAAGCCTACACCACAGCTTTACGCGAAGAAGAATTACCTGCTTACATCCGCACGATGATCAGCAAGCAAAAGGAAGATTTAAAAGTATCGCATGATAAAATTAAAAACCTGCGCGACTTTCAGAGTTAAATCCTTTTCCGGGATTATATTACAGCGGGCGGCATAATGGCTGCCCGCTTTTTTTTATGGGTTTTTAGCTTCAGGCAGTAAATTGCATGATATAATTAATTCAACTTTGGGTAAACAAATAGCTGTTTAAAATACTTTTTTATTATCATATTTGAAGTACAACAACCAACGATTAACCGAGATTATAAATATTGATATGCAAGAGTTAGACCCAGTTATTTTACAGAAGGCCAACGCATGGCTTCAGGGAAGTTATGACGCTGATGTTAAGCAACAAATTCAGACTTTATTGGATAATAAAGCATACACAGAATTAACCGATTCGTTTTACCGCGACCTGGAATTTGGTACAGGTGGGTTGCGCGGAACGATGGGCCCCGGTAGCAACCGTATCAACAAATATACCATAGGGGCGGCAACGCAGGGTTTGGCCAATCACCTTAAAAAGAGTTATCCCGGCGAAAAAATTAAAGTTGCCATAGCGCACGACAGCCGTAACAATGCTGATCTTTTTTCGCGCATTACTGCGGAAGTGTTTTCAGCTAATGATATTTACGTATACTTTTTTAAGGCGCTTCGCCCTACGCCTGAACTCTCATACGCGGTACGGGTATTGGGTTGCAAAAGTGGCGTAATGCTCACCGCATCACATAACCCTAAAGAATATAATGGTTACAAGGCCTATGGCGCGGATGGAGGGCAATTTGTATCGCCAGAGGATAAGGCTGTAATGGATGAGGTTGCCGCAATCAGCAGCGTGGACGAGATAAAGTTTAACCGCGTTGATGCCAATATCGAGGAGATAGGCGAGGAGATTGATGAGCAATACTTGGCTGCAATAACCAAACTTTCGGTTTCGCCGGAGGCTATTAAGCGGCAGAAGGATCTTAAAATTGTTTATTCGCCTATTCACGGAACAGGGATAACTTTAGTGCCGCAGGCCTTGAAGCTTTTTGGTTTTGAGAATGTGATTTTGGTTGATGAGCAAACTACCCCGGACGGTAATTTTCCTACCGTGGTTTATCCAAACCCGGAAGAAAAAGAAGCACTGACCCTTGCCCTTAAAAAGGCACAGGAAACTGATGCAGACCTGGTGCTGGCTACTGACCCCGATGCCGACCGCGTAGGTATTGCGGTTAAGAATACCGAAAATGAATTTATATTGCTGAATGGCAATCAAACAGGGGCCATGCTGATCAACTACCTGCTTACCGCATGGGAAGAAAAAGGCAAGCTTACGGGTAAAGAGTACATTGTTAAAACCATTGTTACCACTAACCTGATTGAGCAAATAGCAAAAGCTAAAAACGTTACGTTTTATAATACTTTAACAGGTTTTAAATACATTGGCGAGCTGATGACCAAATTTGAAGGGAAACAGACCTTTATTGGCGGCGGCGAAGAAAGCTATGGCTATTTAATTGGCGAACTGGTGCGTGATAAAGACGCGGTGGTGAGCAGCGCGTTTATTGCAGAAATGACAGCCTATTACAAAGATAAAGGCAGCAGCTTATTTGAGGCGTTGATTGATACTTACATAAAATATGGTTTCTACAAAGAGAAATTGATCTCGCTTACCAAAAAAGGTAAAACAGGTGCCGAGGAGATTAAGGAGATGATGGAGAAATTTCGCACCAATCCGCCGGTTACGCTGGGCGGCTCAAAAGTTACAACACTTAAAGACTACGAAAAAGGCATTGAAACTGATCTGCTTACCAATACTACAAAAAAACTGGAGTTGCCAACAAGCGATGTATTGCAGTTTATTACTGAAGATGGCAGTATTATCTCAGCCAGGCCATCAGGCACGGAGCCTAAAATTAAGTTCTATTGCAGCGTAAACGGTAAGCTCGCCGGTAAAGAGGCTTACCACGAAACGGATAAGCAATTGGATGAAAAAATCAGCGCTATAATGAAGGACTTGGGCGTATAACCCCACCCCGAATCTTAAAAACGCGATCTCGATTTTATTTCGGCATCGCGTTTTTTTTATTTGGGCTATTCCTCATCTTTGCAGATGTCCTATTTTAAAAAACTGCTTGATCTTTTAAAAATTGAGCGGGATGAAGATCGCAACTCCTATTTAAAGCTTACTGAAACATCATCTGTTGCCGACAGGCGGGCCAACGGCATTACCTGGTATCCAATCGCTATACGTGGAACGGAGCCCAGCCGCGGGGATTATTTAAGTGTTGAAGTGGAGCGTACCACGCACCAGGATGTTGTTCACCAGTTTAGATTTGGCGTACCCGCAGTATTGTTCTCGAACCATGATCCTAAAAAGGACAGGCTGGAAGGTACCATTTCCTATCAGGGCGGAAATCGTCTTAAAATAACTTTGTTTACTGACGAGTTGCCTGAATGGGCGCATGCCGGTAAATTGGGTGTAGAACTGCTTTTTGATAACAATAGTTATGATGAGATGCAGAATGCCCTTAAACAGGCTACGTTATTAAGAGAAAAGCCTGAAGGACGACTGATTAACATTTTGACAGGCGATAACCCGCCACTATTTACCGATGATAAAGAATATCCGGGTTTAACCGGATTAAATGACTCGCAACAATCGGCAGTGCGAAAAATTTTGTGTGCACAGGATTTGGCGGTGGTTCACGGCCCGCCGGGAACGGGAAAAACCACTACGCTGGTGCAGGCAATCAAAGCGCTGATAGCTCAAAATAAAGAACAAATATTAGTTGTAGCGCCAAGTAATACTGCCGTTGACCTGTTGAGTGAGAAGCTAAGCAACGAAGGGTTAAATGTATTGCGTATAGGCAACCCGGCGAGGGTATCGGCCAAACTAACGTCGCTTACTTTAGACAGCAAAATGGCGGAACATAGCTATGTAAAGGATGTTAAAAAACTAAAGAAGCAAGCGTCGGAATATAAAAATATGGCGCATAAATATAAGCGCAGCTTTGGCAAAGCAGAACGCGACCAGCGAAAAGCTTTGTTTGACGAGGCGCACAAAATAATGCGCGAAGTTGACAAAATTGAACAGTTTATTATTGACGATCTTGTTGCAAAAGCGCAGGTTGTAACTGCTACCCTGGTTGGCTCGAATCATTACACAGTTCGCAATGTGAAGTTTGGCACAGTAGTGATTGATGAAGCCGGGCAGGCGCTTGAACCCGCCATCTGGATACCGATCCTGAAAGCGCAAAAAGTTGTTATGGCCGGTGATCACTTCCAGTTGGCACCTACCATAAAATCAAACGAAGCTGCCAGGGAGGGGTTAAGTACTACCCTGCTTGAAAAATCTGTGGGCCTGCACCCCGAAGCGGTTACCTTACTGGATGTGCAATACCGGATGAACAAAACCATTATGGGTTTTTCGTCAAAGGAATTTTATGGTAACCGTTTAAAAGCGCATCAATCGGTTGCAAATCAATTGTTGTTCCCGGCCGATTTGCCCTTAACCTTTGTTGATACGGCTGGTTGCGGTTTTGATGAAAAGCAGGAAGGTACCAGCTCAACTAATCCAGAAGAGGCGGTGTTTTTAGTTAAACATTTAACGCAGTTACTTGCTGTTGAGCTAGGATCTTTTTTTGCTATAAGCCCTACGATAGCTGTTATATCGCCCTATAAAGAACAGATCCGGATGTTAAAAGAGTTGGTCGCAAACTCAGAAGAATTACAGTATTACGGTGACAATATCACTGTTAATACGATAGATAGTTTTCAGGGACAGGAACGGGATGTGGTTTACATTAGTATGGTGCGCAGCAATACCAGCGGTGATATTGGCTTTCTTGCAGACATTCGCCGGATGAACGTTGCGATGACGCGTGCTAAGAAAAAGCTGGTGGTAATTGGTGATAGTTCAACGCTGGGGAATTTTCCTTTCTACAAAGACTTTATTGCTTATGCCGAAGCTGCAGGAGGTTACAAAAGTGCATGGGAGTATATGAATTTATAATTTTATCCCTCAATAATTGTTGTTTAAAAGGCCGTAACTCAAAAGCAATTTTAAGGGCATGAAAACAGTCGTTAGTGATACCTGTTGGGCCCAAATAATAATTAAAATCCCCGATAAATAATGTGGCTACTTCCGCCCAATATTTTATAATACCTGCAAATACCCACACATATAAGCAGTGATAATTACGGTCTTATAAAAAAGAAGCCGGAAAATACCTCGCGTATTTTCCGGCCACAATTAACTTATTAACTGCCTTATTATTATCAATATTGGTTAGCTCGATAATTCAGGTAGTAGTGATCTTGAAACGGCAAAGAAACGCTTATGTTTCACAAAATCATTGTAAATAATTCGTTACGGTTAATTAATAATCTGTAATGCAAAAGTTACAGAAATATATTTTAGTAAAACGAAAACTTGCCGTAGGTTTATCGCCTTATTTACGTTGTCAAAAAAACGTACATTTTTAACTATTTAACTTATCTGATTTATTCATGAAAAAAATTCTACTACTGAATTTGTGCTTACTCCTTATAGCTACTACCCAGCTATTTGCGCAAACTCAAACCGTAACCGGGAAGGTTACGGCTAAGGAAGACGGCTTGCCACTACCCGGGGTGTCGGTAAGCATTAAAGGAACAACAAACGGTACACAAACCGACGTAAACGGTAAATATTCGCTTGCGGTCCCTTCGGGTGCGCAACTAACTTTTAGCTTTTTAGGGTACTCGTCACAAACGTTACCCATATCAGGCAATTCACTTAATGTTGTGCTGGTAGCTTCCAGCCAGCAGTTGGGTGAAGTTGTAGTTACCGGAGCATTAGGAATATCCCGCACCCGCAACCAGCAGAGTTACGCAGCGCAGCAGGTTAATGGTGAGGAAGTAAGCAAACAGCGTTCAACTAACTTTATAAGCGGCTTGTCAGGCAAAGTATCAGGCTTGGAGATTCGTCAAAACAATGCATTGGGCGGTTCAACAAATGTTGTACTTCGTGGTACCAAATCAATTTTTGGCAACAATCAGGCGCTTTTTGTTATTGATGGTGTACCGGTTGACAACACTAATTCAAACGGAAGCAATCAGCAACAAGGTGGTGGTGGTTATGACTACGGCAGCCCTGCGTCAGATATTAACCCTGACGATATTGAAAACGTGACTGTTTTAAAAGGCGCAGGTGCAACAGCACTGTATGGGTCTCGTGGCAGCAACGGTGTTATCCTGATCACTACCAAGAAAGCAAAAAAAGGACTGGGAGTTATTGTTAACTCTACTGTTAGCTTTGGTTCGATAGATAAATCGACTTTTGCACAATATCAAAAACAATACGGTGCCGGTTACGGCCCGGGATTTTACACCGGTAACATTTTTGGGCAAACAGGGGTTAAAGTGGCACAAACAGATGCTGATGCATCTAATGGTTCGGCTTTTGACCCTAATTTAATGGTTTACCAATGGAATGCGTTTGATCCAACGTCAGCAAACTATGGAAAAGCTACACCATGGGTTGCAGCAAAAAATGACCCAACCACATTTTTTGAAAAACCGGTATCAACCAATAACAGTATCATGATCACTAATGGTGGCGAAAATGGTTCGTTTAAATTGGGTTATACCAACAGCGATGAAAACGGCGTATTGCCAAATAGTAATTTAAAGAAAAACCTGGTTGACTTTGCTGCTACTTACAATATCACACCAAAGTTAACCGTAGGTGCAAGTATCAATTATTATAACACCAACGGTACAGGCAGAGGCGGAACCGGCTATGATGGTACTAACTCTGATAACCGTAACGTAGTATCGGGTTTCAGGCAATGGTGGGAAACCAATGTTGACGTTCAGGAACTGAAAGCCGCTTACGAGCGTACCAAATCAAATATTACCTGGAATATGGCCGACGCGAGGCATGGAAATACTGCCCCGGCTTATTGGAACAACCCATATTGGGTAACTGATCATAACTATGAAACTGATTCGCGCAACCGGTACTTAGGAAATGTGAATGCTGCTTACAAGGCTACATCATGGTTAACCTTTACCGGCAGGGTGTCATTAGACACTTATTCAGCATTGCAGGAAGAGCGTTATGATGTTGGTAGTATAGGACTACCTTATTATTCACGTACCAATCAAAACTACTCCGAAACAAATTTTGATTTGTTGGCTAATGTGGACAAAAATTTAGGGAACGACTTTAATTTGAAGGCGGTATTGGGTACTAACATCAGGAAAAATAATTTTAACAGCATTTTTGCCAGCACCAACGGTGGTTTAATTATCCCTGGTTTGTATTCCCTTTCAAACACGCTGAATTCACCACTGTCGCCAACTGAGATTTACCAAAGAAGAGAAGTTGACGGTGTTTTTGGAGGTGCTACCCTTACCTGGAAAAATTTATTAACCATAGATGGAACCATAAGAAGAGATGAGTCATCAACTTTGCCATCAGCTAACAATAAATATTACTATCCGTCAGTATCTGCAGGCTTTATTTTCTCGGAACTGCTTAAACAATACACCTGGTTGTCATACGGAAAATTAAGGGCCAGCTACGCTCAGGTGGGTGCTGACGCGCCTATATACAGCGTTAACGATACCTACACCATCATTCCGCCTTTTGGTTCAAACCCGCAAACGGTTGCAAATGCTACCAAAAACAATAATAACTTAAAACCTGAGCAAACCAAAAGTAAGGAAATTGGTCTGGAGTTGTCGTTCTTCAACAACCGTTTAGGTTTTGACGGCAGTTACTACGTAACCAATACATTTAATGAAATTTTACCTGTAAACATATCAGGCGCTACCGGCTACACTGCTGAGTATTTAAACGCAGGTAATGTTCGTAACAAAGGCTTTGAACTTTCAGTAAATGGTACCCCGGTAAGAACAAAAGATTTTAACTGGAAAATTAATGTGAATTTTACCCGCAACCGCAACGAGGTTACTTCCCTGTTTAAAGATGCAACCGGTAACGAGGCACAAAATCTTCAGTTAGGAAGCTTCCAGAACGGAGAAACCTTAAACGCTCCGCTTCACGGATCGTTGGGCACAATCAGGGGAACAGATTATACTTATTATAAAAACGGACAGCCAATTGTAGGCGCCGACGGACAATATGTGTTAACAGCTACTGCTAACCACGATATTGGAAATACCAATCCTGATTGGACGGGGGGTATCAATAACAACTTTACTTACAAAGGTTTCAACCTGAGCTTCCTGATCGACATCCGTAAAGGCGGTTCAGTATTCTCAAATGACCTTGCTTATGGCTTAGCCGACGGTATTTATCCGTTAACCGCATATACCAATGATTTAGGTAACCCTGTTCGCAGCCCGCTTACAACAGGTTCAAACAGCGGTGGTTTTATTCGCCCGGGCGTTACAGCCGACGGACAACCTAATACCGTTCGTGTACCTGGCGGCCCTTACGGATCATTTGGTGACGGTGCCGGTTTGTTACCGTTAAAAGCATTTGTGTACGACGCCAGCTTTATAAAACTGCGTGAAGCAATTTTGGGCTATACGTTACCCGGAAGTGCATTAGGAAAACTTGGCCCTGTAAAAGAAGTTACTTTCCAGCTTATTGGGCGTAACTTATGGATCATCCACAAAAACCTTCCTTATGCCGACCCTGAAGAAGGTTTATCAGCAGGTAACCTGCAGGGGATCCAGGAAGGTGCTTACCCAACTGTACGTACCATTTCATTTAACTTAAAACTACGTTTCTAATCAATATATAGATATGAAAAAAAGAATATTAATTTTTGCATCCCTGCTAACCCTGGCGGCTTGCAAAAAGGATCTGACAAGTTTAAATGTCGATCCGAAAAACCCTTCCTCAGTGCCGTCATACTCGTTATTTACCGAGGCTGAAAGGTTATTGACCAACACTGTAACTTCGCCAAGCGTGAACCTGAACATATTCCGTTTAATTGAACAGCAGTGGACAGAAACGCAGTACTTAAATGAAACCCAATACCAGATAAGCTACCGTAAGCAACCTGACGGGATCTGGACCGCATTTTATACCAATACTTTGCAAAACTTCGAGAAGTCGAAACAGGCGATGAAAGTTGATGTAAAAGATGCAGGAACTTTAAAAAACGAAACGGCTATTGCCGATATCCTGCAGGTTTATAGTTATTACTACCTGGTTACTACCTTTGGAAACATTCCATATACACAGGCTTTGGACATAACTAAACCTTTCCCTAAGTATGATGATGCAAAAACTGTTTATTCTGCTCTTTTAACGCGTCTTGATGCAGATATTGCAGCTTTGGACCCGGGAGCCGGCAGTATAGGCGGCGCTGATATCATTTATGGCGGCGATGTTACCAAATGGAAATTATTTGCAAATACATTTAAGCTGAAAATGGGGATAACCATTGCCGATTCAGACCCCGCAACTGCAAAAACAACAGTTGAAGCAGCCGTAGCTGCCGGTGTTTTTAAATCGAATGATGATAATGCTTCGTTTCAGTACGTAGCAAGCCCTCCAAACACCAACCCTATCTGGGTTAACCTGGTGCAAAGCGGCAGGCATGATTTTGTTGGCACAAGCCAGTTCATTGATCTGCTGAATCCTAACAAAGCTACACAGGACCCAAGATTGCCGTACTTTTTCGCAAAAAGCGCTTCAAACAGTATTTATGAAGGTGCTGACAATGGTACAGGCGACGGTTCACTTGCGTTTTCAGATTATTCATTGCCGGGAGGCCCCTTGTTAACGCCGAATGCTACAGGGACATTAACCAATCCTGACTTCCCTGCTTTATTGCTGGATTATTCTGAAACAGAATTTAACCTTGCAGAGGCAGTAGCAAGAGGCTTTGCTGTTGGTGGCACTGTTGAATCACATTACGTTGCTGCAATTAGCGCTTCGGTATCTTATTGGACGGGTGCCAACCCAACACCGGCTTATTTAGCGCAGGCGAATGTAGCCTACGCAACTGCTCCGGGTACTACCCCGCTTGAAAAAATTGCCGGCCAGGAATACATTGCCCTATACAACAGGGGTTGGGATGCATGGATTGTAAACAGGAAACTGGATTATCCAAAGCTGGTTCCGCCGCCAAATGCATTCAGTGATTTCCCGGTACGTTTTACCTATCCTATAAGCGAGCAAAACATTAACAAGCCAAATTATGATGCAGCTTCATCTGCAATAGGTGGCGACCTGGTGACCACGAAGCTATTTTTTGACATTCACTAGTTATTATCAGCTATCAATTACAACCCCGGCCGTAAAAATGCCGGGGTTTTTTGTTATATAATTATTTGTATTATTTCTGCTAAAAACTTGTATGATGACCTTTTAAGGTTGATTATTTGCATAAAATGAAATATGTGATAAACTATTATTTAACTAATGCTTTGAAATTAAAATAGTTATATATAAATTTATTCATCCCTAAGTGAGCCAGATTGCAATCAAGTTAGCCTTGATTTGCTGTGACTATCCCTACCGATTGTTAACATATTTAACTAAAATCAGATGGACATTGTTACTGACCTTACTGCAGAGGCTGCTTCCTACCTCACCGTTATCCAGGATATTTGTAAAGCCAATATACCCGGCGAGTCAAGGGAAAGTTCAAAAAACTACCCGCTTTGGGATGCGTTTAGAGAAAGTAACACACCCGGTCATTGTCACGAAATTCATAGAAGAAGAATAGCTGAAATTGTTTGGTCCAGCGCCGGACTGGAAGTTGGTGATGACTTGATTCATTGTTTCCTGCTAACAGCATCTGATCTGCTAAATTGGTTGAAGCGTTTATCTCAGGTTGATCCGGGGGCTTCTGCCAGCGATGAAGCTGAAAAACTCGCCACCGGCAATTTGTATTCCAGCCCCTTTTTTTGGCGCCAATTAATCAGGGATATTTTGTATACCTATCCCGCCGAGCGTAAACAATTGGTTGTTATTTTACAATATATGCCTGTGCAAATTATTCTCGCACTGGCTTCAAAAAGAACCGGAACTTATAAGCAGCGGCTTTACCAGGTTTACAATCCCAGGCTTGAATCACTGTTGAGCAGGCGTGATCATAAGGTGTTAAATCAATTCTGGCAGAGTAAGGACGGTGATGGTGCATTTGCTGAACGGGCATTTTTTTTATTAACCGATGATACTGCGCTGGTACAGAGCTTAAATAAAAAGGAGGTGCCTTTACCCTTTGAAAGCCTTTTTTACCAGGAACTGCTGGAAGTCAGTCAATCAAGAGGAAGGCGTTTTGATGACATGGAACCGGCGGCATCTTTTCACTTCCCGCCGCCGGAAAGTATTAATTCAAAAGACCCTGTTCGGATAGCGGAACAATTGCATTTGGCCGGGCTCGCATTCTCGGGCGGAGGCATCAGGTCGGCCACCTTTAACCTGGGGGTACTGCAAAAGCTGGCGGAGTTAGGCGTGCTGGCACGGTTTGATTACCTTTCCACGGTATCGGGCGGCGGGTACATTGGCACATGGTTCAGTTCATGGATCAAACGTTCGGGATCATTATCCAAAGTTGTAGAAAGATTGGATACCAAAAGTTCGCCAGATCCGTTGGCTGACGAGGTACGGCCGATCAAGTGGCTGCGGATGTTCAGCAATTTTTTATCGCCCAACGCCAGCATCATGTCAACCGATGCCTGGACAATGGGTATTACATGGCTAAGGAATACGCTTATAAATCAAACTGTACTGCTGCTTATCCTGCTCACTGCGCTATCTGCCATCGGCGCTTTGTTTAGTGGCTGGGATTATATCAGCAACCTTTCGGTAAAAATGACAACGGGTAAAGTTCTGGCGTGGAGCGCGGTAATCCTTTTGCCTGGTTCCTTTCTTGCTGGCAGCGGGATGAGGTCATACAATAATAACCATCCGCCGCAGCGCAGGTTTGTGTTAGGGCGCAGCGCCTGGCTTGCCCATTTGCTTATTGTATGGGCAACTGCTGCCGCTTTTTTACTTACCATTTGGTTTTCAACAGTAACGCTTGCTTCGCATACCTATATCATGAAGCTACAGATGCTGGCGCCGGGTGTGATATTTGCTTTTTTGGGGATGATAATGATAGCTGCTATGGGAAGATACCATAGGTTTGAGGAAGAGAAGTTTGGAGAGAAGCCGCTCTACCGGGTAAGGCTTGCGTCGGCTATCCTGCTTACTTCTGTAATTGCATCGGCTTGCGGGCTGGCGCTGCTTGCTGCGGCCTGGCACTTAATAGAATACATTTCACTTAGTACCTTTAAGAATTCTTATTTTCAATCTAAATTGATCCTCATTATTGGAGTGCCATTTATTTTGGAGGCAATCAGCATCAGTGTTGTTGTTCGCATGGCTTTAATGGGCAACTTTTTTCCGGATGAACGCAGGGAGTGGTGGGGAAGAATGGGGGCATTGGTGCATCGTTTTATGATTATCTGGATGCTGGTTACTTTTTCGTCGTTATTGCTGCCTGATCTTTTTAAAAAAATTCCCTATACCTATGTTGAAAAGCTGCCTGCCGTTTTTGGCGGATGGATGGCCATTATTGCCTATGCTGTAAAGCTGGCTTTTCAATCAAAAACAGCCGGTGATAAGGCTGTTGGTGGCGTACAACAGGCGCAGGAAATATTTGTGCGTTTTGCGCCTTATTTATTTATGCTCGGGTTTTTGCTTATCGGCGCCTATATGATTGATTTTTTGCGTTCAGCGGTGCAGGGGTACTTTCCGCAGCAAAACAGGATCTGGTGCTGCGCCACGTTAACTTTAGCGCTGGCCGTTTTAACCTTTTTACTGAGTTGGCGTGTTGGGGTAAATGAATTCTCTCTACATGATTTTTACAGGAACAGGCTGGTACGGGCATATCTTGGTGCAACGCGCCGGCGTACCGACCGAATGAACACTGCCAACAGCTTTACCGGCTTTGATAAGGATGATGATTTTCCGCTTTCACTACTAACTACTAAGGAGCAGTATTACGGACCTTATCCTATTATTAACACGGCGCTGAATGCCACCACCGTTTCGGAGCTTGACCGGCAGGACCGTAAAGCTGAGTCATTTGTTTTTTCGCCGCTTTACTGCGGGTTTGATTTTAGCCCTACGCGTTCTGCAGCTTATAGCCGAAACCAGGTTTATGAATATGGTTACCGGCCCACGCTACAATATTCGCGGGACGCCGGGCCACTGATAGGCACCACTATGGCCATATCCGGCGCCGCGGTAAGCCCTAATATGGGTTACCACTCTTCGCCGGCTACCGCTTTTTTGCTGACGGTATTTAACGTAAGGCTGGGTCGCTGGATAGGCAACCCCAGGCTGGATTGCTGGAAGCGTTCTGACCCGGTAGCGGGTTTAGGCTACCTGATAAAAGATCTGATCGGTAATTCGGATATTAACACCAATTACGTTTGTCTTTCAGACGGGGGGCATTTTGATAACATGGGCCTTTACGAACTGGTGAGGCGCAAGTGTAATTATATTTTACTGGGTGATGCTGAAGAGGATGAAAAATCTACCTGCGAAGGGCTTGCCAATGCTATAAGGCGCTGCCGGATAGATTTTGGCGCCGAAATTGAACTGGATGTTTCAAGGATAACCAATAAGGATAAAGATACAAGATACAGCAAATCGCACGTTGTGCAGGGAACCATTAAATACCCCGGCAAAAAACAGGCAACCGGCACTATAATTTATATCAAAACCTCGCTTACAGGGAATGAGTCAGTAGATATCAGGGAGTATTTCATAAATAACCCTGAATTTCCACAGCAATCAACAGGCGACCAGTTTTTTGACGAGGCGCAGTTTGAAAGCTACCGGAAGCTGGGCTACCACTCCATTCAAAATATTAAACAGTTGAGGTTGCCTTAGCGATATTACCCGTGAAACCCTGTTTTACGCCAATCTTGCAATGTTATCCTTCCCGAACTCCTTGAGTTTATACTGATTTTCTAAATTAAAAAGCCTGCCCTCAGGAAGGGAACAGGCTTTTTAAATGGGTCAATTTTATCTGATGTTATCTTCCGCCACCATTCCTTGGGTCGGTTTTAGCTTTAAGCACGTATTCGTGCGGAGGCTCAACACCAAGCAGGTTTTTTACAAAATAATCCCAGCGGCGACGCATCATGTATGGCGAATACGGGCCATAGCCATGCGGGCTGTTAGGAAATACCACCAGGTCATAATCTTTATTGGCTTTTTCCAATGCTTCAATAACCAGCAGGGTATTGTACGGCGGAACGTTATCATCAAGTAAACCATGCGCAAGCATCAGTTTACCTTTAAGATTTTTAGCCAGGTTTTGATTAGCCTGTGCGGCATAATCTGCATTGGCAACTAAACCGTTGTAGCGCTCGCCCCAGTCGTCCTCATAGTTCAGATTCTCATGGTTTCCTGACTCAGAAATTCCAACTTTAAAGAAATCAGGATAGCGGAACATAGCCCCGGCTGTAGCAAAACCACCGCCTGAATGGCCCCAGATACCCACCCGTGCAGTATCTAAATAACCGTATTTGGCGGCAAGCTGGCGGATGCCGGTGATTTGGTCGGGCAGGGTGTTTTCAGCCATGTTGCCGTAGCTCATATCATGGAAGCTTTTTGAACGCAGCGGATTGCTGGTGCCTTCAATTTCTACCACAATAAAGCCCAGTTCAGCAAGTGCCTGGCCGTCGCCCCTTGAGGCAACAAACGACCAACTGCCAACACTTCCCCCCTGGGGGCCGGGGTAGATATAATCAATCACCGGGTACTTTTTATTAGGATCGAGCCTGGTTGGTGTAATCATTAAGCCGTAGATGTCGGTTTTGCCGTCATGCGCCTTCACAGAGAATGGAATAACGGGTTTCCAGCCGGTAGACTGCAATCTTGAGATATCTGTTTTTTCCAGTGTGCTGATCATCTTACCGTTAAGGTCGCGCAGCACGGTAACTGCGGGAACATCCGGTTTTGAATAGCTGTCGATAAAGTAAGCGCCTGAAGGTGATAAGGTAACCTGGTGATTACCTGCTTCAGGCGTAAGGTTTGCAAAGTGTTTGCCGTCAAAACCTATTTTGCAAAGCTGGCTAAAATAAGGATTTTCGGCTTGGCGGCCATCTGCAATAAAATAAAGCATCCGGTTTTTTTCGTCAACCTTTAGCAGACGGGTAACTACAAAGTCGCCCTTAGTTATTTGGTTTTTTAGCTTGCCAGTATTGGTATCGTACAGATAAAGATGGCCCCAGTTATCGCGTTCCGAGTACCAGATGATCTCGTTGGTTTTGTCAAGATATTTCCAGTTGATAGCGCCCTGGCCCGATTCAAACTGCGTAGGGACAGTTTCTTCAAAAACTTCGCGTACCGCACCCGTTGTTGCATCAGCTATGCGCACTTTTTCGTTTTTGTGATCGCGTGAAGTTGACACGAACGCAACTTTTGAATTGTCGGAGCTGAAGTAAACATCATCCAAAGTTCCGCTGCTGGAGATATCGTCGCTCAGGGTAGCGCGGTGCGGGTCTGGAGCAACTTTGGTAACTACAACTTTGGCGTTATCAACATCAATAATTACACGTTGGATCATAGCTACATCTTTGTCGCCGGGCAACGGATATTTCCATGCTTTAAGATTAGGTTTGCCTACATTGGTGGTAACCAGGTACATGTCGCTTACATTGCGCTGGTCCTGTTTAAAGGTGGCAATTTTTTTGGAATCTGACGACCAGATCAGGATAGCGTTGTCGCTATGTTTCCAGCCGGCGTTATCGGTTGCATAGCCATAGTCTTTTACACCATCTGTAGTGAGCTGAGTTTCTTTTTTAGTGTCCACATCGCGTACCCAAAGGTTCCAATCCTTTATAAAGGCTTCTCTTTTTCCATCGGGCGAAACGTTATAAATGCTGCCCCTGCCGCGTCGTCCGGCACGGTTCCGGCCTGAATTTGCCGCTGCTGAATTATCTTCGGCAACTTTGTAGCTGGCAAGGTCGGCGGCCCACTGCTTGCCGGCTGCCTCGAAAACTATTGATTTGCCATCACCCGAAAAGGTGAAGCTGGTAAATGGCAGCATTGCTGCCGAATATTGTTTGCCGGTAGCGGTTGATAGTCCTGCCGCCAGTTTTTGCTGGTCAAACGCCGCCACGCGGCTATGTTTTGCAGGATCGACCAGGATAAATTCGCTGCCTTGCGCCGTGAGGCTGCGGTACCAGAAACGATCGCCGTCCAGCCATTCGGGGCGTACGTTGTTGTTGTCAATAAGCGGTTCGGTGCCATAGCTTAAAAAGCTTTCTGCGCGTTCATAATCTTTGGCAGTTAAGGGAGTGCCCTGCTGGGCATGTGCGGAAAATACGAATGCACAGGGTATCACCGCGAGTAAAAATTTATTCATTGCTATAAGTCAGTTACGTTACAGGAAACCAAGCTACAGCAAATTAACAGCTTTCACAAATTTGTGTGTATGTGTAATGTTATTGTGGCAAAGAAAGTGCTTGAAAATGGGACGTTTTTGGCAATTGGGTGTTTGGTTTAGCGGTTAAATTATTTGTTTTTATTGGCAAGAGCGAAGAATTTTGTATAAAGAACAGAGAAGCCGTACAAACGGAGCAGCACCCCATAAATTTCACAAGATTCTTCGCTGCCAATAACGAAGAACGTTTTACTTCACCAAATAAACGTAACTTCCTGATGCGACTTTTAACCCGCTTGTGGTAACTATCTGTCTCGAACCCTGGAAAACCTTTTTACCGGATGGGAAAGAAAGTGTAGCCGTAGAATTAGCAGGAACAGTTACGGCAAATTCAACAGTATTGCCTTTTCTTTTCCATGAAGATTTAATAGTGCCGTAAGGGCCGGTATGTTCTGATTCAAAATGGTCCAGTTTTTCAATAAAATTTGGCGTTAACAGTATATTTTTGAAGCCGGGCGATTGCTGATCAACGTTAATGCCGCCAATACCCTTATAATACCATGCGCCTATTTCGCCAAACATAATGTGGTTTAATGACAGGGCGTCGTCTGCCTGGATGTTCCAGTTTTCATACAGTGTGGTAGCGCCGTTAACAATCCACCAGCCCCATGAAGGAAAGGTTTCCTGCGATGCAATTGAATAAGCAACATCCGCGTAGCCGTTATCACTTAATGCGCTTAATATGGCTTTGGCTCCCAAAATGCCTGCATCCAAATGGTTGTTATCCTGTTTAACCCGTTCGGCAAGCCTGGTAGCTACCTTATGCTTTAAACTATCCGGAACTATGCCCCAATATAGCGGAACACTCAATTCTGTTTGATAGCCTTTATCATATATGCCGGTTGCAGTGTTTAGGTATTTGGCGTTAATGGCGTTTTTGATCTTTAGGGCCAGTGCTTCGTAGGTTTTCTGATCATCGGCTTTGCCAAATAACTTTGCTGCTTTTGCTAATATATTAACATCGGTAAAGTAATAGGCAGATGAAGTGAATTCAACAGGCGACACTGCTTTAACCGGCACCCAGTCGCCCAGGCCCCAGGTGGTAAGGCCGGAAGGATAAAGGTCGTTGATGTGGTTTACGTAACGTTTTATTGCTTCGTAATTATCACCAAGTGTTTTGCTGTCACCATAAAACATATAAAGGTTCCATGGAATGATGGCAACGGTGCTGGTCCAGTCTGGCCCGTTACCCCATTCGTAGCCCCAACCGTTTGAGGGGATAATTGACGGCAAAACACCGTTGGGCTGCTGCTCGTCGCGGTGATCAGCCATCCATTTTTCGTAAATCGTTATCCCATCAAAGTTGAACAAACCGGTTTCACTGGCAATATGGGCGTCGCCGGTCCAGCCGTTCTTTTCGCGCTGCGGGCAGTCGGTAGGGTAACCAAAAAAGTTAGACAGATAGGAGTTGTTGGTGGCCTGCCAAATCTTGTTCAGCGTATTACTGGACGAATTTATGCTGCCAACAGGCTCCACATCGCTGTGCATAAAATAACCGTTTAAGTTTTCTTTTTTAAGTTCAATAGGCTTGTCGCTGCTTACCTCAACATATTGAAACCCTTTGTAATTAAAACGGGGCATAAATGTTTCTTCGCCTTTGCCGCTTAAAATAAATATGTCCGTTTGAAAAGGATCCTTATCATCTGTAGGGCGGTAGTGAATATCGATGTTTGATTGGTCTGCGTAGCCATTTTTGCCCAGCTTTTCAGCATGTTTAAGACGGATAGCGGTACCTGCTTCGCCTTTTACGGTAATGCTGCTCACACCGGAGATATTCCGGCCCAAATCAAACAGGTAAGTCTTAGCATCCAGTTTCTTAATGCTTTCTGCCGGGATTTTTTCAATAGCGCGGATGGGCTGCATGGTTTGGGCAACAATATTAAGAGAAGGTGCCTGGCGGTTGATGACACCTTTCCAGGTGGTATCAATAAAGCCAGGTCTGTTCCATCCCGGTTGTTCCAGGCGGGCATCGTAATGCTCGGCGGTGTAAATGCTGTTAAAAACGATAGGGCTTAAAGCTGTTTTCCATTTTTTGCCGGAGGATATAGTTTCTGTTGTGCCATCTTCGTAGGTTACCCGTACATCCAGGCAAAAGGCAGGCCTGTTACGCCACGGCGACTTATCAAAAAACCAAACTGCTGTGCTCTGGTGGTTGTACCAGCCGTTCCCTAACAATACACCGATTGCATTTTCACCACTTTGAAGTTGTGAGGTAACATCATAAGTAACGTATAGTGTGCGCCTGTCAAACCGGGTGTACATCGGGTCCAGCCGGTGATTGCCAATCTTTTCGCCGTTGATATAAAGTTCATATAAACCGGCAACGGCAATGTATGCACGCGCCGATTTGATTTTTTTTGTAAGATCAAAAGAGTGGCGGAAATAGGGTGCCGGTTTGGCGTTCATATCATTGTTATCACTGATCCAGGTGCCCTTCCATTTGCTTTTATCCATTAGCCCGGTTTCAAAGCTGGCTATGGCCGATGTGTTACTTTTTCCATCTTTGTCCCAAACCGAAACCCGCCAATAATATTTGGTGTAGGGCTGCAAGGCTTTACCATTGTAATTTAGCCGCGTTACAGCTGACGCCACTTTTAAGGTTTGCCATGTATTAGCAATGCCTTTGTTCAATTCAACGGAATCTGTACCTACAGAAAGCTGGTAAGCGGTTTGTTTTGCACCCTGGCGCGCATCATCCATCACCCACATTAAACGGGGGTGGGGCGAATCCATGCCCATCGGGTTAGCCAAATATTCACACTTTAGGCCTGTAATTCTTGCTCCTGCGCTGGCAAAGGCAGTATTCAGGATAAATAAGATACAAACCAGGATTCTGTTGAAAGGCGAGTGTTTTGGCAGTAAAGTGGTCATCAATAGCTGTTAGTAAAAATAGTATTAAATCAATAAGGTATATAAGAGGACAGAAGTTGTCTTTATCGTTCAAAAATATGGAATTAATATAGATGACCATCCTGTACCGTCTGCAAAATAAAGATTTCCGCCCTCCAGATTTATGAAGTTTCAAAAACTTCGTAAATCTTATAGCACATAAATTTATTGTTGCTACCTTAGTAGCTGTGGATAATTTTATTGTTTCGGCACGCAAATATCGCCCGGTTACTTTTGAAAGCGTTGTTGGTCAGCAACATATCACCAATACGTTAAAAAACGCCATTAAAAATAATCAGCTGGCACAGGCATTTTTGTTCTGCGGTCCGCGTGGCGTGGGCAAAACTACCTGCGCGCGTATCCTTGCAAAAACGATAAACTGCGAAAATTTACAGCCAAACGGCGAGGCCTGCGGTGTTTGTGCATCCTGCCAGTCGTTTCAAAACGGAAACTCTTTTAATGTCCATGAGCTCGATGCCGCATCCAACAACTCGGTTGATGATATCCGCAGCCTGATTGAACAGGTTCGCATCCCGCCGCAAGCGGTGCGTTACAAGATCTATATTATTGATGAGGTGCACATGCTGTCGCAGGCAGCTTTTAACGCTTTTTTAAAAACGCTGGAAGAGCCGCCTCACTACGCCATTTTTATCCTTGCCACTACCGAAAAACACAAGATCCTGCCCACGATACTTTCGCGCTGCCAGATCTTTGATTTTAACCGCATTCGTGTGGAGGATATGGCCGCCCACCTGGCATCCATTGCAATAAAAGAAAACATCAGCTACGAGCCCGACGGCCTTCACATCATCGCCCAAAAGGCTGATGGTGGTTTAAGGGATGCGCTTTCGATGTTTGACCAGATTGTTAGCTTTTCGGGCGGAAACGTAACCTACCGCTCGGTAATTGATAACCTGAATATTCTTGATTACGATTATTACTTTAATATAACCGACAGGCTGCTGAACGAGGACAACGCCCAAACATTGTTATTGTTTGATGAGATTTTGTCGCGCGGATTTGACGGTGCACATTTTATATCGGGTTTGTCTGAACACTTCAGGAACCTGCTGGTAAGCAAAGACTCTGCTACCGTGAAACTGCTGGAGGTTAGTGATGGCATCAGGAATAAATACCTGCAGCAATCGCAGGCATCGACAGTGTCATTCCTGCTATCAGCCATGAATATTGCCAACCAGTGCGATATAGGGTATAAGCTGAGCAAAAACCAGCGACTGCAGGTTGAACTGGCGCTGCTAAAAATGTGTAACCTGCCCTCCGTTTTTAATTTGGCGGTTACCCCGCTAAGTGCAATGCCCGCAGCAGAGGGGCAATTAAAAAAAAAACCTGATTCCGCAGCAATAGCGCCCCAAAATGAACAAAAGCCGGCTGTAATACCCCAGGCTGCGGGCAATCCGCAACCTGCACAGCTACGTGAGGAGCCGGTTGCGCCGACTGCGGCAAAGCAAATTCCGGCGAATGAACCACCCGCCGAAAAGCCGAAAATCTTTATTCCAAATTTACAATCATCAGCCAGTTCGGTTAAAATACCATCGTTAAAAGACGTGGGAAAAACCATGGAAACTATGGCGGAAGAGGACGACCCCTATATAAAAGGTGACGCCAAAAACGACTATACTACCGATCAGCTTTTTAAATGCTGGAGCGATTATGCGGCCCGGATGAAATCGGAAGGAAAAAAGAATTTGCTTACTATTTTCGCGTCAAACCCGCCAAAGCCAACCGGCCCGGATACATACGAAGTGCTGGTGGAAAATAAGGTGCAGGAAAACCTGTTCAGGGATGAACGGCCAAACCTGCTGAATTATTTACGCACCACTTTAAAAAACTTTAACATTGAAGTTAACGTGCGGATTGATGAAGTCGCGGTAGTAAAGCGCCCTTACACAGCATCTGAGAAATTTCAGTATATGGCCGCAAAAAACCCCGCGCTTGCCGACCTGAAAGCTAAGTTTAACCTTGATTTTGATTAAAAACCCCATTTTTTTAAAACGAGGTTATTTGTACATTGCGGTTAACTAATGCGTAATAACTGTTTAAATGGACTTTTTAAAATCAATATGGGCTGAAATTACCGGCTTTTTTGGCTTTGGTAATTTAATTGACATTATAAAAGCAGGCGATTATAAGGAGCTGCTTACCTATCATGGCATTACCTCGGTGTTAGGGCCGCTGATCCCTTTTATATTAGTTGTTGAAATTATAAGGGCTGCATTTTACAAACGTTTTAAGGTTATTGATTATAAAATTTCGTTTTTTACCTACGTGTTAAACGCATTCGTCGGCAGGGTAATTTCCTTTGCCATGGTGGGGTTATGTATCGGCTTTTTTGCTAAATACGCTATTTTAAAACTTACTTTCACCTGGTATTGGTTTATTTATGCCTATATCATTTGGGAGTTTTCGCATTTTATTTATCACTTTTTGGCGCACAAAGTACGGATCTTGTGGTGCCTGCATTCCACACATCATGCGCCGTCCAATATGAATTTATCGGTGACGTATGCACACTTCTTTTTAGAGGGGCCTTATGCGGATGTGATCCGTACGACCATTTGTATTTTATTGGGCGTTAACCCCGCTATGCTTTTTGTAATTATGTTTATTGACGGTACCTGGGGCGCTTTCATTCATATAGGCGAAAATATTGCTGAGGATGCCAGGTTTGGGTTTTTAAACAAGATCGTGCTTACTCCTTCACATCATCGCGTTCATCATGCTAAAAACCCCTTATATATGGATACCAATTTTTGTAACCTGCTGAATATTTGGGATAAGGTATTTGGTACCTATGTAGAAGAGGACAGGGCAATACCTATAGCTTATGGCATATCGCGGCCAATGAAGCCGAATAGTTTCCTGGATGCGTATTTTGGCGAGATAGTAGCGCTTGGTAAAGATGTAGCTAAAGCACCCGGCCTTAAAAATAAGATCCTTTATATATTTATGCCACCCGGATGGAGCCATACCGGCGATCACAAAATGTCAAGCATAGTGCGTAAGCAATACTTTGAAGAGTTGGAGAAGGAAAAAAAGGACAGTCAATCAAAAGCCGGATCTCAATTTATTGAGGCATAGCGTTCATGCAAATTCGGCCATGAACTTCACTATACTACCTGGTTCAATATCAAAACGCCCACCAGTCCGATAAAGGAAACCATTGTTTCCATAACCGTCCATGAGCGGAGGGTGTCTTTAATGGATAAATTAAAATATTCTTTAAAGAGCCAGAACCCGCCATCGTTTAAATGAGAAAAAGCGAGGCTCCCGGCGCCTATGGCCAGCACCATGAGGTTGGGGTTTATAGTAGGATCATGCAAAACCAGCGTTGAGATAATGCCCGCCGCCGTTAATCCGGCAACCGTTGCCGAACCCAGGCTAATGCGGATGATAGCTGCAATTAACCACCCTAAAACAAGCGGCTGCAGGTGGAAGCTTTGCAAAATATTTGCGATATCCTTGTTGGCTCCACTATCAGTAAGCACAGCTTTGAAGGCACCTGAGCCTGCAACAATAAGCAGGATCATAGAAACATCTTTTACAGCATGCGTATAAATGCTTCCCAGGAACTTCATGTCTTTTCCCTGCTTTAATCCTAAAGTAAAGGTGGCCATAATCAGCGATATCAGCATTACTATAGGTGTTTCGCCGATGAAGGCTATCAGCTTATGCAGCGTAGTTTCGCTGTGGTCGGTGTTTAAATATAAGGTAGTTGACATGATGAGTACAACCGGTAACAAAGCGGTAAAAAAGCTGGTAAAAGCACTGGGCAGCTGGTTAGCAGGAATCTCGTCGGCCATAAAAGTTTTCAATGGGTTCGACGGGATGTTTTTTAGGGTACGTGCAAACACCGGTCCTGCCAATATAATTGCCGGGATGGCCAGGATCAGGCCGTATTTTAACGTTTTGCCCATATCGGCATGGAATGTTAAAACAAGTGCGGAAGGGGAGGGGTGTGGCGGTAAAAAGCCATGGGTTACTGATAATGCTGCCAGCATAGGCAAGCCTATATAAACAGCGTGTAGCTTGTACTTATAAACCACCGAAAATATCAGCGGTACCATTAATACAAAGCCGGTTTCATAAAACAATGGGATCCCGATGATAAATCCGGCAAGTACCAGCGCCCATTGAATATATTTTACACCGAAGGCATTAACCAGTACTTCGGCAATTTTTTGAGCGGCACCACTGGTGGCCACAAGCTTACCTATCATAGCGCCCAGGCAAATAATTATGGATATGGCGCCAAGCGTATCACCGAGGCCGTGTTGCACCGATTTTGTTACTTTTTCGAGCGGAATGCCCAATAATAGCCCTGCTGTTATTGATACCAGCAGGAATGCGACAAAGGGGTTTACTTTGGCCCAGCTCACCAATAAAATAAGCAGGATAATGCTAAAAAAGATGGTTAATAATGTCATTATCAATGATCGGTTTATATGTTGTCGGGTAATAAACGGCCAGGTATGTTTACCGGTGCGTACCCTGTAAAGGTCTAAAATAGTAACATTATTCGGAATTGAAATCCCGGGAATAAAAATCTTTGTACTTTAGTGGAAATTAAAATCACCATGAAAGTAATACCTTACTTAAACTTTCCGGGCAATACTGAAGAGGTATTAAACCATTACCAGAAAGTATTTAATGGCACCATCAGCGATTTAAACCGCTTTGGCGAGAGCTTGCCGGCAGAGGCTAATTACAGTGATAAAATTATGCATGCCCGCCTGTCTTTTGATGACAATATGTTAATGTTCTCCGATGGGATGCCGGGCCAACCGGTTGACCATGGCAATGGCATTTACCTGAGTATTGGCCTTACCGATGAAGTGCAGGCCCGGTCGGTTTTTGATCAGCTTGCCGAAGGCGGCAATGTTACAATGCCGATGGAAAAGCAATTTTGGGGTGCCTCATTCGGCCAGGTTACAGACCGTTATGGGGTAAGCTGGATGATAAATTGCGAACTGTAGTTTAGTTCATAGTGTATGATTCATGGATCATAGGGGTCTCAATTCCCGCTAAAAATACCGGTTATAAAAACATTCCCCGAAATATCATGGGCGACCATGAACTCAATTTGCTATGACGCGAAAAAGATATATTTTATTGGTGCTTATTTTAGGTGCACTTACGGCGATAGGCCCTTTTTCAATTGACATGTACCTGCCGGGATTTCCGGCTATTGCAAAGTCGCTGCATACCACCACCGCGCGGGTATCACTTTCACTGTCCGGTTTCTTTATAGGAATTTCTGCAGGGCAATTGCTTTACGGGCCTTTGCTGGATAGGTTTGGGCGAAAAAATCCGTTGTATGTTGGATTAATTCTTTACATAGCGGCATCGGTAGGCTGTTTTTTTGTAAACACCATAGAGCAGCTAATTGTGTTACGGTTTATACAGGCGGTAGGGAGCTGTGCGGCGGGTGTAGCTTCAATGGCCATGGTACGCGATATTTTCCCGGTAAAAGACAACGCAAAGGTATTTGCATTGCTGATATTGATATTGGGGGTATCACCCATGATAGCGCCAACCGTTGGCGGTTATGTAACCGCGGCTTTTGAGTGGCAATATATATTTGTAATACTGGCGGGCATTGCAGTAATCGTATTGATGGCGGTGATATTTCTCCTGCCCGAAAGCCACCAGCCCGATCCCTCACATTCGTTAAAGCCAAGGCCCATTATCAATAGCTTTTGGACAGTGATAAAACACCCGCAATTTTATACTTATGCAATTTGCGGGGCAATAGGCTTCTCAGGATTGTTCGCCTACCTCGCTGCATCCCCATTTGTTTTTATGGATGTTTACGGGGTTAGCAGCAAGGTTTATGGTTGGATCTTTGCGCTGCTTTCCGTGGGATTTATCGGCTCCAGCCAAGTAAACGGAATGCTTACCCGCAGCTATAAAAGCGAGCAGATTGTGAACGTAACCCTGCCCGCAATGGTATTGTTAACTTTAGTATTTATTGCCGGCTCGGCCCTCAATGTATTTGGTATTTACGGAACCATTCTAATGATATTTTTGATACTATGCTGTGTAGGTATCACTTACCCCAATACCTCGGCGCTTTCGCTTGCACCATTCTCTAAAAATGCAGGTACGGCCGCAGCATTAATGGGCGCTTTACAAATGGCATTTGGTACCCTGGTATCAATAGTGGTTAGTATGTTTAAAAGCCGCAGCACCATCCCGATGGCGGGTTTAATGGCAACTGCGGCATTGCTGGCCTTATTGATATTAATAATAGGCAGAAGAAATATAGTTCAACCGGTTGAAGCTACGGATCAGGTTGGAGTGGGTGCACATTGAGTTTTTTAGTCTATGGTCCATAGATGTAAGCTGGGGTGTATGTAATTAACCTATGGTCCATGGACTATTGACTAATTACCCCCCCCAACACCTCATCAATAATTCCAAACTCTTTGGCTTCACCACCGTCCATCCAAAAATCGCGGTCTGATACTTGATGGATCTTTTCGTAATCCTGGCCGCTGTGTTTGGCCAGGATGGTATAGAGTTCCTTTTTAACTTTTAATACTTCGCGGGCGGTTATTTCAATATCCGATGCCTGGCCCTGCACCCCGCCCAGTGGCTGGTGGAGCATTACCCTTGAATGGGTTAAGGCCGCCCGCTTACCCGCGGCACCCGCACATAAAAGTACCGATGCCATTGAGGCTGCCAGCCCGGTACAAATAGTGGCTACATCCGGACTAATGAGCTGCATGGTATCATAAACTCCGTAACCTGCATAAACTGATCCGCCGGGGGAATTGATATACATCTGGATATCTTTTTTAGGATCGGTGGATTGCAGAAAGAGTAACTGCGCCTGGATGATATTCGCAACGTTGTCGTCAACGGCGCTGCCCAGGAAGACGATCCTGTCCATCATCAGGCGCGAAAAAACATCCATTTGCGCAACGCGCAGTTCGCGCTCTTCTGTAATGTAAGGGGTGAGCGACATTACCGTGCCGCTTTTTTCAACGGCAGAAATGTAATTGTCGAGTGGCTGAGTTTTGACATAGCAATGCCCCGCCGCAAATTTGCGGAATTCATTTTTATCGATATTCATAAATTATTGGGTTATCTTTTTTTAAAGATCTGTCTTATTGTTTCCCTGAAACCTTTATGGCGTACCTCGCTGAACAGGCTTTGGTGCGCTGCTTCGATCTCCTGTTTAAGCTGTTTGCGGCCGTATAGCTTAATCATATCATAGGCAGATTGTTGCCATTGCAGCTTATCACGCAGCTCATCATCTAAAATCAGCGTTGCCTCATATAGCAATGAATCACCCGGTGCTGAAAGCTTTAGCAGGTGTGCCTCTATCTGTTCGGTTTCAGTTAAGGAAGTCCTCATAGGTCAATGATCTTTCTTTAATGGTTTCTCTTACTTTTTCCAGGCACTTATACTTTTGAACCGTTGCTGAACGCACCCCTGAAAACCCGAACAATTTAGCTGCATCGGCAAGGGGCAGCTGATCGTAATAAAAGGAGCGGAGCAGCTGCATGCATTTTTTACCGGTGGTTTCTAAAAAGTGCATCAACTTTGATTCAGACAGCGCTTCTGCTTTTATATCAAGGGTAACCTCAATCCCATCAAGCGGAACATGAACGTTATTTTCCCTGAATTTCCGAAGCCATAAATATTTGCTTATGCCCAGCAGGTAAGCGCTATCATTAGTGTTAATCGCCAGTGCAGCAGCCAATTCCTTTTCGTAATAAATAACCAAAGCATCCTGGAAAACGTCCTTCGCTTCATCAAATGAGCCGCCCATTTTGCTGATATACCTGGCAACCGACGGAAACGCGCTTTTATATAGTGCAATAAAAAGCTGTTCCCTTTGTTTCGCTGTGCTGATTAAAACGTCCATCTCCGGCATAGTTTTATTGTTTAATGGTAAGTGCATTTTTTTAACCAACTATCACTATTTATTAAAAAAATTTTCTGTTGGTGGTAGAACACAATAAGATGGAAGCACTGCCAACTTTTTCATTGCCAACTACTCTTTTATTGCTGTCACCACCGCATTGCTCCCCGATTTTGTTTCAAATACGAGTTCTTTTTCACTTGCTTTAGTTATATAAAACGGAAAGCTTCGTGTTGTCCCGTCCGGCAATTCTTCATTGATCATTATTTTGTCGCCCCCGGCAATGAACTTTCCGTGCGACAATGGCTTTCCTCCCCACATAATTACATAGGTGTTGTCTTTTAAAAATTCAATGGATGCACCTTGTTTTTTAAGCTCATTTGCAGGTATATCCGGCGAATCGCCTTTTGGGTGTTCAATGTTGGTGTAATTCCATTTACCATACAGCCAACCGGAATTTAACGAAGGCTTGCAGCCTATTAACAAGCAGGTAAATAATGCAATGGCGACAAATTTTATTTTCATCATATTTCATCTAATTTAAATAAAATTTCATTTATTTGTTTTAAGTGTTATTTTTACAATTATAAACCAATTCATCGTGAAGAAATTTCTTACTCTACTTTTTACCTGCTTTACGCTTGCAGCGTTTAGTCAGCAGGAAACAGCGAGCCTTGCCATCAGCAACGATTCAAAGCTCACTATCAGCAAATACATTTACGGCCAGTTTGCCGAACATTTGGGCCATGGTATTTATGGCGGATTTTGGGTTGATAAATCGCTGCCGGTAGAAAAGCAGGACAGGATTCGTTTGGATGTTGTAAATGCGCTAAAAAAAATAAAGATCCCCAGCCTGCGCTGGCCCGGCGGTTGTTTTGCCGATGAATACCATTGGCGCGACGGTATTGGTCCGCGTGAGCAAAGACCAAAAATGGTAAATACCAACTGGGGTGGTACAACAGAGGATAACAGCTTCGGTACCCATGAGTTTCTTGAACTTTGCACCCTGTTGGGCACTGAGCCTTATTTTGCTGCAAACGTTGGCAGCGGTACGGTTGAGGAAATGTCAAAATGGATAGAATATGTAAACTCAAACAGTACCAGCACCATAGCCGAATTGCGCAAGCAAAACGGGCATCCTGATCCTTACAAAGTTACTTTTTGGGGTATCGGCAACGAGAGCTGGGGCTGCGGCGGTAATATGACGCCTGAATTTTATTCGGATGAGTTTAAACGTTATGCTTCATTTGCAAAGAATTATCCGGGCGCACCGCTAAAAAAGATAGCCAGCGGACCGAACTCTGACGATTATAACTGGACAGAAGTGATCATGAAGAACATCCCTGAATGGGATATGTGGGGAATCTCATTACACTATTATACTGTACCTACCGGCGACTGGGGGCATAAAGGTTCGGCCACTAAGTTTACCGAGGCCGAGTATTTTGAAACCATGGTGAAATGTTTAAAAATGGAAGAGCTGGTAACTAAACATGCTGCCATTATGGACAAGTATGACCCAAAGAAACATGTTGCTTTAGTGGTTGACGAATGGGGCGTATGGACAGATGTGGAACCAGGCACCAACCCGGGCTTTTTATACCAGCAAAACAGCATGCGCGATGCATTAATTGCCGCAACTAACCTTAATATTTTCAATAACCATTGCGACCGCGTTAGGGGAGCTGCTTTGGCGCAAACTATAAACGTGCTGCAATCATTAATCCTTACCGACAAGGAAAAAATGCTGCTCACGCCAACTTACCACATATTTGATATGTACAAAGTGCACCAGGATGCAAAATACTTACCGATGCAATTAACTGCCCCTGACTATGTATCGGGTGATAGAAAGATTCCGGCGGTAAATGTTTCAGCATCGCAGGATGCAGCAGGTAAGGTGCATATCTCACTGGTAAACCTTGATCCTACAAAAAATATCAGTATCAGCACCGGCCTTAAGGATATTAAATGGAAAACCGTAACAGGGCAAATCCTTACATCAAAAAACATTACTGACATCAACACTTTTGATCAGCCAAACAAAATAAGCTTACAAAGTTTTAAAGGTGCTAAAAAAGATGGTGATAATTTAGTGGTTGTGTTGCCGGCTAAATCTGTTGTTACCCTGGAGCTTTTTTAATTCGGGAAGCCGGGTTGTTTTTGGATTTATATCACCGCAGGTTGCTTTAGGAGCGGCCTGCGGTTTTTTTATAGCAGTTGTTGAACTTGCCTTAGGGTAACACCTATGCTGAAAAGTTATTTTAATTTTGCCGCATGAAACAGCGGCTTGATATAGAAACCTGGGAGCGAAAGGAACACTTTAACTTTTTTAAAACATTTGATGAGCCTTTTTATGGGGTTTGCGTAAATGTTGATTGTACTCTAGCTTACCGGCTGGCCAAACAAAATAAGTGTTCATTTTATCTTTACACTTTGCATAAGGCGTTAGCTGCCGCGCAAATGATAACGCCATTTAAGTTGCGGATAGAGAATAATGAGGTTTTTATTTATGACCGTATTCATGCA
Organism: Mucilaginibacter xinganensis; assembly: GCF_002257585.1. Taxonomy (NCBI): domain Bacteria; kingdom Pseudomonadati; phylum Bacteroidota; class Sphingobacteriia; order Sphingobacteriales; family Sphingobacteriaceae; genus Mucilaginibacter; species Mucilaginibacter xinganensis. Next base: position 1,610,167 of record NZ_CP022743.1, read on the forward strand.
GCTTCAACCATAGCACGCAGCAACGGTACCTTTGGATTTGGCTATATAGATTACTGCCCGGAGTTTAATGAATTTATAACCCGGGCAAACAAAGAAGTGGAGCGGGTTCAAAACTCAAATACGCTGGATAAAGCTACTTGCTGGGACCTGATCCGTTTCTCGTCCCTCCCATGGATAGATTTTACCTCCCTTTCACATGCGCGGATGTTTTCGTTCGAAGATAGTGCCCCAAGTATTTCGTTTGGAAAAATGACAGAAAAGGATGGGAAGCGATCAATGCCAATGTCCGTTCATGTACACCATGCATTGGTTGATGGTTTAAATATCGGACAATACATTGATAGTTTTCAGGAATTGATGGATGAGGGTAAGTAATGAATGATGTTAAACACAAAGCGTTTGTATAACATTATTACAGAATATGTTTTCTTCTTTCCCGCATATTGGTTTCAGCCTGTTTTACCTCGTCTTTTTCGCTGATCGGAGAATCAGTTTTTAGTTCCTGGCTTTTTACAGGCGTGTTCATTTTTGCACCTTCTTTCAATTTGGGTTCGTTTGCTGCCTTCTTCATGGTACGTATGTTTTAAATGTTAGTGATAAGAGTGGGACTATTGTTTCAACCGTTTTAAACAAGAATTGTTTACCTATAAGATTTAATTCTCACGTCAAACTTCAAAAAGAAAAAATCCGGCTTTAAAAAATTATTGAAATTTCTGTAACATTCAGAAAATGGCGTCATCTTAATAGTGCTTAACTGCTAAGGTGTAAAAAATTAATGCGTTAAGTTTTCGTAAAAGCCCGCACCTCCAGGGCCATGTTTTTTTTAATCATCTAAAAATTTTTCAATCTAAAAAAATGAACCAACAATTAATTGTTTCGCTATGGTGGGTAGTGCCCGTTGTAGTCATCCTTGTTATGTACAAATTTGTTTTGAGTGTTTTCTTCGGGATGGTAATTGTGCCCGATGACCGTATTGGCCTGGTTGTTAAAAAATATGCCCTTTCGGGCAGCAAGCGCCTGCCCGATGGTCGTATTATAGCCATAAACGGCGAGGCCGGTATGCAGGCCAGGGCGCTGGCACCGGGCTTGTACTGGCGCATGTGGCCATGGCAATACACCATTACCATGGAGAACTTTACCATAATTGAACAGGGCAAACTAGGCCTGGTTAAAGCCAAAGACGGTGCGCCAATGGATATGGGCCGCGTGTTGGGCCGCCCGGTAGATTGCGATAAGTTCCAGGACGCTGTGGCGTTTTTGGATAATAAGGGACAAAAAGGCCCGCAGGCCGCGTTTTTAACACCCGGCAGCTATCGTATCAATACCTTTTTGTTCGAGATAGTGATGGTGCCAATTACCCAGATCCATGAAAATAAAGTGGGTATTGTTACCACACTGGATGGCGAACCATTAGATAAGGGCGAGATTGCCGGTGTATCTGTATCCGGCCATAAAAACTTCCAGGACCCTATGGCATTTATCAATGCGGGCGGTATGAAAGGTTTGCAGGAAGACGTGATACTTGCAGGTACCTATTACCTTAACCCGTGGTTTGTAGTGGTTGAACAGGTAGATATGATCTACATCCCGATTGGTTATGTGGGTGTGGTAAACTCCTTCGTGGGTCCTGAGGGCAAAGATACCAGTGGCGACGCATTTAAACATGGTAATATTGTTAAACGCAATGAAAAAGGTGTGTGGGATCAACCGCTTGACCCAGGTAAGCACCCGGTAAATATTTATACCCATGCTGTTGAAGTAGTACCAACCACTAACATCGTGCTAAACTGGGCCGATAGCCGTACCGAAGCGCATGAACTGGACAAGAACCTATGTACTATCACGGTGCGTTCGTCTGATGGTTTTACGTTTAACCTTGATGTGTCGCAGATCATTCATATTCCAAGAAACGAGGCGCCAAAAGTTATTGCGCGTTTCGGTAACATGAAGAACCTGGTATCGCAGGTATTGGAGCCCACTATTGCCAACTACTTCCGTAACTCGGCACAAAAGAGCGACGTGATAGAGTTTTTGGCCAACAGGATCCAAAGGCAGGATGATGCAAAAATGCACATCAGTAAGGTGTTGAATGACTATAACGTTGTGGGCGTTGATACGCTGATAGGTGACATTGTACCTCCACCAGCGCTAATGAAAACACTAACTGACCGTAAGCTGGCTGAACAGGAAAAAGTAACCTACGAGATTCAGCGCCATGCGCAAATTGAGCGTAAGGAATTTGAAAGCGCCAAAGCCGGTGCAGATATGCAGCCCGAGGTTGTAAAATCAACCCGCCAGGTGGAAATCAACACCCAGATGGCCGCTTCAAAAGTTGCCGCTTCACGCGGTGAGGCTGAAGCCAAAACCATTAATGCCAAAGCCGATGCCGAGGTAAGGATCACCATAGCCAAAGCCGATGCTGAAGCCAAAACGGTTAACGCCAAGGCTGATGCCAATGCTACCGAAGTAAACGGTATTGCCGAAGCCGCCAAAATTAAGGCGATAGGTTTATCAGAAGCTGAAGTGACCAAACAAAAAACCGAGGCCATGGGTACTGAGCAATACGCAATTGTACGTGTAGCCGAAGCTTTAGCGAGCCATGGTATTAAATTAGTACCTGATATACTGGTGAGCGGTAAAGATGGTGGTGGCAATGGAATGATTGATGCTTTAATTGGATCTGAAATGCTTAAAAAACTCCAGGTTGCCAATGAAGAGAAAGTGAGCGGTGGAAAGCCGTCAATAAAAGCGGAAGATGATAAATAGTTTTTACTGAATAATCATCGCCCTCCGGAGTTTAATCCGGAGGGCTTTTTTGTTTTATACAAGCCGCCAAAAACTCTGCAACTGCATCACTAAACGCTAATGAACAACTCATTAATCTCTAACCCTAAATGTTAAATATTGTTATTGCCATAAAAGGAAAAGCCGTTTAAACTATATTTACGCATGATTAGAAATTTACTTGTCATTTGCTTTTGTTTTTTCGCGATCGTAACGGCGAGCGGCCAGTCTGTTTTTAGCGGAAGGGTGCTGGAACATAAAACCAGGATTCCCCTGGTATCTGTCCGGATTCAAAACCTAAGTAACGGGTTAAAGACAATTTCACTAAAGGATGGCCAGTTTGCCATAGCCGCCAAAACAGGCGACCTTATCGTTTTTAATACATTTTCATATCAGCCCGATACCGTGCTGATAACCGATATGCACGCCAGGGAAATATTTATGGAGCCTAAAAGTACTATGCTGAACCAGGTTACCATTACTGACACCAGCGGCCGCGCAAAGGCAAACGCCAATGCAGTACAGCATTACGATCCGGATTTTCACGGGCAAACGGTTGTTTACCAGCGCGATGCTAAAGGTTATTACAAAGGGGGCATAGCCATTCGACTGCACTATTGGACAAAGGACGATCATAAAAAGTGCAAAGCTGCTCAAAGTGCGAAAGAGCGGGAAATAAGCGAACAAATCAGCAGCGTGTTCACCGCGATGAATATCGGTAATTATGTGCCTTTGAAAGGGGAGGACCTGGATAACTTTTTGCTGTTATATACGCCCGACGTAAAAGAATATACCGATAAGCGCTTTGAATTGGTGCCCTACCTAAACGCATGTTACGTAAACTGGCAAACTCTTACCCCTGAGCAGCGTAAAGCCGGCGATATATTCGGGAAGTAGTGATTACAGATTAGTTAACCAGAGACCAGAGATTAGTTTTTGTCTTTTAACTAATCTCTAACCTCTGTTACCTGGGCTACTTCTTTTTCTTCAAACTATCCGCTTTTGCCTTAGCACGGTCTTTAAAAAATCCTTTCAGCAAAAAGTTATGTTGCACGGCTTCCAGATCATCATTAAGTTTCACAGAGCTTTGTTGCAGGTTATTTAATGAAGTGCGCACCTGTTCCGCGCCTTTAGGGTCATTTAGTAACACACCCAGGGCATTGTCTGTAGTGTTCAGCTTATTGCTGGCTTTGTTCAGGTTATCGGTTAAGGTTGACGCATTGGCCGCTGCCTGCTGCAACTGTGCAACCGCCGCTTTTATCCGGCTAAAGGCAACTGTGTCGGTAAGCACTTTATCGGCAAAGCCGCCTTTGGTGTTCATTTTAGCGCTAAAGTGGTCAAGCTGGCCGGCTAATTTTGCAGCACTTGTAGTGGCAGTCTGCAGGTTAGCCATTGATCTGCGTAACTGCTCGCCCATCAGGCTGTCGGCCAATAGTGTTCCAACCGTGCCTTTTCCCTGTAAAATTTTATGGCTTAAAAGTTTAAAATCAGTAGTTATAGAAAGCAGGTTCTGGTTGTTTTGCTGCAATGTTTTCAGCATGTCGTCGGTGGATGTTAATTTTTCGGCCTGCAATACATCGCCGCTTTGTACTTCGGGTGCCTGCGGGCTGCCGCCATCAATAACAATAATTTTGTTGCCGATAAGTCCGTCTGAACTTATACGCACCCCGGCGTTACGGTGAATAAATTGTTGTACGCTTTGGTCAACCTTCATCACCACGTCAACCTGCGATGTGCCGATAAAGCGGATGCTAAGTATATTTCCAACTTTTACGCCGGAGAACCAAACATCATTGCCTTTTTTTAACCCTGCAACATCGTCAAAAACGGAACTTACCTGGATGGTTTTTGCAAAACTTTTTTGCTGGCCGCCCAGCGTAAAAACACCAAGCACAAATATGATAAGGCCGAGGGTTAAAAATACCCCCACCGTTATTGCTTTTCTATTTTCTATTGTAGCCATAATATATGCTCTAAATATCTATTGTATAAAGTTGTAGTCAAAAAATGGTTTTACCCTTTTATCATCTGTGTCAAAAACTTCGTTAAATGTTCCAACCCGCTGAAACTGCCCTTCCAGCAACATAGCAATGCGGTCGCCGGTTTCTTTGGCACAGGTAAGGTCATGCGTTATGATTATTGATGATGTATTGTATTGTTGCTGAACCTGGTTTATCAGTTCGTTGATCTCGGTACAGGTAATGGGATCAAGACCCGCCGTCGGTTCATCATACAGCATGATCTCAGGATTGAGGATCAGCGTGCGGGCGATGCCGATCCGTTTTCGCTGACCGCCAGAAAGCTCGGAAGGCATCTGGTTAATGGCCTGTGAAAGGCCCACCGAATCAAGCACTTCTTCAACCGCTTTGTCTATTTCAGCGCGGGTAATGCCCTTGCGGTTACGAACCAGCGGAAACTCCAGGTTTTTGCGAACGGTCATACTATCATACAACGCACTGGCCTGGAAAGAAAAGCCGATCCTGATTCGCAATTCCTGCAATTCCTTTTCGCTGATGGTGGTTATTTCCTGGCCCAACACTTGAATTGTGCCGGTATCGGGTTTTAATAAACCAGAGATCAACTTGATTAACACCGACTTGCCGGTGCCTGAGCGGCCCAGCACCACCAGGTTTTCGCCCTGGTATAGATCAAGGTCGATGCCTTTAAGCACGGCATAGTCTTCAAATGCTTTTGACACGCCACGGATACTGATAACCGGGTTTTTATAATCAATTTGTGCTTTTGGCTTTTCCATAGCTTAGCGGAAGTTACTGGTTATCTGCACAATAATAATCTCTTCAATAAACACCAGGAACATAGCTGTTACAACTGCCCCGTTTGCGGCTTTACCCACACCTTCGGTGCCGGAGTTTGAATAATAACCCTGGTAACAACCCACAATACCTATGGTAAAACCAAACACAATTGATTTTATTAACGATGCGGTAAAATCAAGAAACTGTAACGGCTGAAACACCTGCTGCATAAAAGTGCTGTAGCTGGTACCTTCGTTTTGCGCTACATTTAAATATCCGCCCAATAGGGCAATAAAACCGGTATAAGTAGCCAATATGGGAATGGTAAGTGTAGTGGCAATAACCCGGGTGCAAACCAAAAACTTAAATGGTTTAGTGCCTGATACTTCCATAGCGTCGATTTGCTCTGTTACGCGCATGGAACTCAGTTCTGCCCCGATACTGGAACCCACTTTTCCGGATGCTATTAAAGCAGTAACCAATGGCGCAAGTGCCCGCATTATGGCTATTGACACCAGCGAAGGCAGCCATGATGTGGCCCCAAACTCAAGCAGCGAAGGGCGCGATTGCTTGGTAAATATCAAACCAACTATAAATCCGGTTACGGTAATCAGCGTGAATGACCGTACGCCAACTTCCCAACATTGCCTTATAATCTCCTTGAATTCAAAAGGGGGGACGAAGGCCTCGCGGAAAAAACGAATTATAAAAAGGTGAATATTGTATATGCTGGAGAAAAAATCCAGCAACGTTTGGCTAAACTTCGAACGTTTTTTACGTTTAACTGGTGATGTACTGTTTACCGGATCCATTAACTGTGATAAAAATATATGCAAATTGTCCTGTTTAACTACAAACAACCTTGCCAGATGTTTGGCGGGCCTCGCCTGTTGTTTAAATCAGCAGGGAATATAACCTTCTTAATATTTACAAATCGCCGTTTTAAATTGTAATAAAAGTGCTAAACTCAGTAAAATACGAGGGTTAATTTCAACTGCTAAATGTGAAATATTATACCACCATTCATTTAATCGCAACTGCTTTTAATGTTCTGCTCAATATAACGTATAGTGTGCTGCTTTATCAGTAAAGCATATCCAAAACTTTTGCAGGTGCAAACCTAAGTTTTATTGCTTCAAAAAATGGATTTGGCTATTAAAATTACATCCTTTAATTGTAAAATTTTCTTATTGAGCGTTTTTGCGCGTTTTTATAAAGGCTTACCAGGGGTAGGAAAAACCCGGGACTGGGGCTTTTTGGGAGAAACTCCAAGTGTTGATGCTATAATTCTTAGACAGATAATTTAATAATATCAACTAATTTGTTAAATTCGTATCACCAATTTGACTTATTTGTACACTAAATTTTTATGAGATGACGAGCAACGTAATGCGCGAGATTACCCCGCTGACACCCAGCGATTGCTTTACTATTTTTTCGAGGGTTAAGAAAAAGTTCGACTTTCCGCTTCATTACCATGACGAGTATGAATTGAACCTGATTTTAAATGCAAAAGGCGCAAAGCGGGTGGTAGGCGGCCATATTGAAGTAATTGAAGATCTGGAACTGGCGCTTATCGGTCCAAATCTTTACCATGCCTGGTTTACCAACCAGTGCCAAAGCGAATCCATTACCGAGATCACTATCCAGTTTCATAAAGATTTATTTGATGATAAGTTGCTAAAGCGTAATCAGCTGAGCTTTTTAAAAAGCATGCTGGAGCGCTCGCAGAGAGGAATTGTATTTCCGCCGGAAACCATAGTAGCGCTAAAAGACCGGTTGTTGGCCCTTGCCAATAAAAGCGGGTTCGACTCGGTGCTGGAGTTGTTATCTATCCTGCATGACCTTTCTGTCTCAAGGAATATGAAGACTTTATCAGATCCGAGTTTTACTAACGAAAAGTTTAATTACAACAGCAGGCGGATTGAAAAAGTGTTTGAACACATGAATACCAATTACAATAAACAGGTTACCCTTGCTGAGGTTGCCCGTATAGCTAATATGCCTGAGGCTTCATTCAGTCGCTTTATAAAGAAACGTACAGGTAAAACCTTTATTGATAGCTTAAACGAGATTCGCCTTGGCCATGCTTCCAGGATGCTTATAGACTCTACCACTACGGTGGCAGAAATAGCCTACAAATGCGGGTTTAACAATATTTCAAACTTCAACAGGATTTTTAAACGGAAGAAACTTTGCATCCCGAAGGAATTTAGGGAAACCTACACAGGCAATCGCATTTTTATTTGACGCTAAGGTGATTTAAGGATGCCATTGGATTAGATATAGCAAACTTATGGTTAAAAAAGTATTATATAAAAGCTGTTTATAAAACTAATTTAGGACAGCCAATTATTTACACGCAGATGGTGCAGTTTTTCAAATTGCCGGTCGTCAAAATTTCAAATAAAAAATGAAGCTTCATCTTATAGATATCGTCATAATAGTGCTTTACCTATTAAGCACCGTATTTATAGGATTATGGTACCGCAAAAAAGCGAAGGAAAATAAGGAAAGCTATATGCTGGGGGGGAAATCGCTGCCGTGGTATAAACTGGGGCTGAGTGATGCGTCGGATATGTTCGACATAAGCGGTACCATGTGGATGGTGAGCCTGTGCTTTGTTTATGGTATGAAAAGCATTTGGATCCCCTGGCTGTGGCCTGTGTTTAACCAGGTGTTTTTGATGATGTACCTTTCGCGATGGCTACGTCGCTCAAATGCCGCTACCGGGGCCGAATGGCTGGCTACGCGGTTTGGGAAAACGGGGCCTGGAGTAGTCAGTTCAAACTTAGTGGTAATAGCTTTTGCACTGTTAAGCTGTTTAGGCTTTTTAGCCTACGGCTTTATCGGTTTGGGTAAGTTTATCGAAATTTTTGTACCGTGGGACCTGGTTAAAGGGTATATACCATTTGATGTTTCGCCGCGGTATGTACCGCATATTTATGGCATCATATTCACGCTGTTTGCCATGTTTTATTCCATATTAGGCGGTATGCACAGCATTGTGGTTGGCGATATGGTGAAATACGGCATTATGACCGTAGCCTGTATCTGGATCGGGATTATTGCCACCATGCACATGCAGGGTAATCCGCTCCATGTGCCCAACGGCTGGTATAGCCCGTTTTTCGGGAAGCACCTGGGCTTGAGTTGGACAGGCATTATCACAGAAGTGAACACCAAAATAAAGAGCGACGGCTATTCGCTGTTCGGGCTATTTTTTATGATGATGACCTTCAAGGGCTTTTTTGCAGCACTGGCCGGTCCGGCGCCAAATTATGATATGCAAAAGATCCTTTCTACCCGTTCACCCGAAGAGGCCAGCAAAATGAGCGGCTTTGTAAATATTATATTGCTGCCCATTCGTTATATGCTGATTATCAGCCTTACTATTCTTGGCCTTTTATTTTATCACCAAATGAACTTAAAAGATGGAACAGGTGCCATTGACTTTGAGCGGATATTGCCCGCGGTTATAAATAATTTTTTACCGGCCGGATTGGTTGGCTTGCTGCTGGCGGGTTTGTTGGGCGCTTTTATGAGCACCTTTAGCGGCACGATGAATGCGGCACAGGCATATATTGTTAATGATATTTATATAAAATATGTAAACCCGCAGGCCTCTACCAAAAAAATCATCACTATGAATTATTTAGTGGGGATAATCGTTGTTTCAGTAGGCGTTTTTCTTGGTTTTTTTGTAAAGGACGTAAATAGTGTGCTGCAGTGGATCGTATCAGCACTATACGGCGGTTATGTAGCCTCTAATGTGCTGAAATGGCATTGGTGGCGGTTTAATGCCAATGGGTTTTTCTGGGGAATGCTTACCGGGATAGTAACTTCAATGGTGTTTTCGGTACTAATCCCGGATGGCGAGCTCTTATATTGGTTCCCGGTACTGTTTGGGTTATCGCTGACCGGTTCTGTCATTGGATCGTATGCGGTGCCGCCGACAGAAATGGCGGTTTTAAAATCGTTTTATTCCACCATTCGGCCCTGGGGTTTCTGGGAGCCCGTTAAACAAGCGGTTTTGGAGGACGACCCTTCTTTTCAATCAAACAAAAACTTTAAGATCAATATGTTTAATGTGGTAATTGGAACTGCGGCGCAATGTTGCCTTACTATTTTACCTATGTACCTGGTGCTGCGGCAAAAAATGCCGCTGTTGGTTACGGTTGGCGTCCTGGCGGTTATTGTTGTGATATTAAAAAAGACCTGGTGGGATAAATTGAAGGAGTATTGAGAGGCGAAAAGCTATTAACAGGATATTATTAAAGAAGATGAATAAAGATTTTGAAAAACGCCTTAACCTGCTGGAGATAGCACACCTGCAGCTGATTAATAAACCTAATGAGATATTGGGCCTGGGGAACGGCGTTTTTAACCGGTATAAAAACCCGGTTTTAACTGCGGCACATGCGCCATTATTTTGGCGGTACGACCTTAACCACATAACCAACCCGTACCTGATGGAGCGCTTTGGTATTAATGCGGCATTTAATGCGGGTGCCATTAAATTTAATGGTAAATACTTACTGGTAGTAAGGGTGGAGGGAGCGGACCGTAAATCGTTTTTTGCGGTGGCCGAAAGTGAGGACGGGATCAGCAATTTTACTTTTTGGGATTACCCTGTTGACCTGCCTGAAACCGATGAACCTGATGTTAATGTGTACGATATGCGATTAACCGCACACGAAGATGGCTGGATCTATGGCTTATTCTGCACAGAACGGCGCGACCTGGAAGCACCCGCGCATGATCAAAGTATGGCGGTTGCCGCCTGTGGTATTGCCCGCACCAGGGACATGGTGAAATGGGAACGCCTGGCCGACCTTGTGACCAACTCGCCGCAGCAACGTAATGTTGTGCTGCACCCTGAATTTGTACATGGCAAATATGCCTTATATACCCGACCACAGGATGGTTTTATAAGTGCCGGAAAGGGAGGTGGCATCGGTTTTGGCTTAAGCAACAGCATGGGGAACGCCAGGGTTGACGAAGAAACTATTGTCGATAATAAAAATTACCATACGGTTTACGAAGCTAAGAACGGGCAGGGGCCGGCACCGTTAAGAACAGAAAAGGGCTGGCTGCACCTGGCTCACGGCGTACGCAACACCGCTGCAGGTTTACGCTATGTGTTATATATGTTTATGACAGACCTGCGCGACTTAACCAAAGTTATATACAAACCCGCGGGGTATTTCCTGGCCCCTGAGGATGATGAGCGGACAGGGGATGTATCAAACGTTGTATTTTGTAATGGATGGATAAAGGACGATGACGGGAGGGTGTTTATCTACTATGCATCGTCAGACACACGGATGCACGTTGCCACCAGCACAGTTGATAAACTGCTGGATTATGTAATAAACACCCCTGCTGATGGTTTGCGTTCTGCATTATCGGTAAAAACAATCTACAAGATAATTGCCGCTAATAATGCGTTGCGTAACGCATAAAATATTTAGTATTAAGGGACGGCGAACTTAACCCCGGGGAGGTATAACAGTGATCTGGCAACGGTACAAAATCCCGCGTCATATTCGGGATGACAAAAAGGGACTAATGGAGAAAACGATAAAAGAACAGCTTTTCGGCTATAAAAAAGAACTGGCGGCTGAGTTGAAAAATATCCTCACCTGGTGGGAAATACACGCTCCAGACATTGCGGATGGTGGTTTTTATGGAAAAATAGATAACGACAATCAAGTAATTGCAGAAGCGCCTAAAGGCTCGGTATTAAATGCACGGATCTTATGGTCGTTCTCTGCGGCTTACAACCATGAGTCTTTGCCTGAATACCTGGAAATGGCTGATCGGGCATATCGGTATATTATAGCTCGATTTGTGGATGATGAGCAGGGCGGTGTTTACTGGTCGGTTGATAATAAGGGAAATCCGCTGGATACCAAAAAACAGGTATATGCCCTGTCGTTTGCCATATACGCGTTAAGTGAATATTATCGTGCAAGCAAAATAGAAGCAGCTAAACAAACAGCAATAGATCTTTTTTACGTGCTGGCTGAACGGGCCTATGATCCTGTTAAAACCGGTTACTTTGAAGCTTTTACCAAAGACTGGCAGCCGATTGAAGACTTACGCCTTAGCGCCAAAGACGCTAATGAAAAGAAAACGATGAACACGCACCTGCATGTTTTAGAAGGGTATACAAACCTGTTTAGCATTTGGCCGGATAAGGCGCTTGGTGAACACATCAGCAGCCTGTTAAATAATTTTTTTGACCATTTTATTGATCCGCATACCCATCACTTGTTACTTTTTTTTGACGGGGACTGGAACCCAAAGGGCGACCTGGTATCATACGGGCATGATATTGAAGCAAGCTGGCTTTTGCTGGAAGCAGCCGAAGCCATCGGCGATAAAAATAGTATTAAGCGGGTTAAAGCATTAACCATCGCTATGGCCGACGCAACTGTTACCGGCATTGATGCCGACGGCGGACTATGGTATGAATATGAGGAAGGCCATTTGGTAAAAGAAAAGCACTGGTGGGTGCAGGCGGAGGCAATGGTAGGTTTTTTTAACGCATGGCAGATTTGCGGCGACAGCAAGTACCTGGATATTGCACTAAAAAACTGGGAATTTATAAAAGAGAAAATATTGGATAAACAAAACGGCGAATGGTCTTGGGGTATCAACAAGAACGGGCGTATAATGCAGAGCGAAGATAAGGCAGGGCTGTGGAAATGCCCTTACCATAATAGTCGTGCTTGTTTGCAGCTGATAACGAGAATTATTGCTTAAGCTTGATTGACTGACCTGGGATATACCGGAAACTATTAAAGTGATTTTGTGAAACAAATGCGCTGATAAGGCGTTCAAAAGCTGTGTTGTAAAACAGTACGTTGATTTTTTAACATAATTTTACAATCGGCTTATAGTTGATTTTGTATATTTGCAGCAATGACGATCAGGAAATACAGGGTATTAACAGGCGCTTTTTTTATGTTCATCTTTTGTATAAAGATGGCCATATCAGTTGCACCTATATTCCTGAGTCTTGATAACAAGGTTGTTAATGCTGTGATCATGCAACTGGAGCATGAGTCGAAAACTGAAAAAGATGATCCCGAAAAGGACGCTGTAAAAGACAAAAAGTTTTTCGACGAAAATTACCAGCATTCGGTGGAATACATAACTTTTGTTGTAGAAACAAAAGTGTTACATAATTCAGAAAGTTCGTTATTCACGCAGTTGTATCACCCTGTGGTACCCACTCCCCCTCCAAACGCATAAATGATTTAACCGCGGCTACGCGGTAGTTTTTTTAATTCATTTATATTTTAATCAAATTCTTCTTTTATGCAAAATGAGCATGGTGGACCCGCTATTGGCGGTCTTAACCTTCGTAAATATTTTCTGTCCAAAAATTTAAAAAAGGATATCCCTTCAAGTATTGTAGTTTTTTTGGTGGCGCTGCCACTTTGTTTAGGTATCGCTTTAGCCTCCGGTGCCCCGTTATTTGCCGGTTTACTTACCGGTATCATCGGCGGTATAGTGGTGGGTACGTTAAGCGGCTCGCAGCTAAGTGTTGCAGGGCCCGCAGCAGGTTTAACAGTGATAGTTTTAACTGCCATAACAACGCTTGGATCGTACGAAGCATTTTTGCTCAGCCTGGTTATTGCCGGTGTATTGCAGATGATTTTTGGACTGATAAAGGCCGGTACCATAGCCAATTATTTCCCCTCGTCGGTAATTGAGGGGATGCTGGCGGCTATTGGCATTATCCTTATTTTAAAACAATTTCCGCATGCAGTAGGCTATGATGCTGACTATGAAGGCGACGAAAGATTTAGCCAGGCAGATGAAAGCAATACCTTTTCGGGAATTTTGGGTGCGCTGGCAAAAATAAATTACGGTGCAGTTATCATCACCATGGTATCCATCGGGCTAATGCTCTACTGGCCTAAAATTAAAAAAGTGGCTGCCATTCCTGCCCCGCTGATGGTCGTATTATCAGGAATAGGTTTGAGCCTGCTTTTTGCCAATAGTGGTATAGCGCTGCTTGAAAAACAGTATGTACATATTCCTGTTGTAAATAGCACCGCTGAGTTTATGGGCTTATTTAAAAGCCCCAATTTTAGCGCTATAGGTAACAAGCAGATTTGGATAACTGCCTTTACCATTGCTGTTGTAGCAAGTTTGGAAACCCTGCTTAGCCTGGAAGCCTGCGATAAGATAGACCCGATTAAACGGATCTCGCCCACTAACCGCGAGCTGGTAGCACAGGGTGCAGGTAACCTGATCAGTGGATTGTTAGGCGGATTGCCCATGACGGCCGTTATTGTGCGTTCATCGGCAAATGTTAATGCAGGCGCCCGCACAAAAATGAGTACCATTATTCATGGTTGCCTTTTGCTGGTGGCGTTACTGTTAATTCCGACGGTTATTAATTACATCCCGCTATCGTGCCTGGCTGCAATCCTGCTGATAACCGGTTATAAACTGGCACGCATCAGCCTGTTCAAACACATGTGGCACAAAGGGCTTGATCAGTTTATCCCTTTCGTAGTTACCATTGTTGCTGTTGTGCTTACCGACCTGCTGATAGGCGTAGGTATTGGTATGCTGGTTGGTGTATTTTACATCCTGCGCACCAATATGCGTAACCCATACTTTTATCATATCGACAAAAACGGCGATAAGAAAACTATCAGGATTAAACTTGCCGAGGAAGTTTCTTTTTTAAATAAAGCCGCCATACAAATTACACTTACCAGCCTGCCAAAGGGCACTGATGTAATTATTGATGGCTCCAATTCGAGATATATTGACCAGGATGTACTGGAGATAATCCACAATTTTAAGCATAATGCTTACACCAAAGGCATAATTGTACAACTGCACGAGGTGCGCGAAAAGTACGATGTACCTTCCCTGAAACAATTAATGTATAACCCCAATTAAATTTTAAGATCATGTTAGTTAAAGAAAATAACACCAATAATAACGGCCATATAAATAATAACGGTAACGCTGTAAAACCGGCCATTGATATGAAACAGTTGAAACCCGTTCAGCCGGATAATGACAGGGATAATTATGCCTCCCTGCTTAAAGGCAACTCAGACTGGGTGAGCAATAAACTGAAAGATGATCCCGAGTATTTTAATAAGCTTGCTGCAGGACAAAGTCCTGAAGTGCTTTGGATAGGATGCTCGGACAGCCGGGTACCGGCAAATGATGTTACCGGCACACAACCCGGCGAAATATTTGTACACCGGAATATTGCCAACGTTTGTGTACACTCGGATATGAATATGCTGAGCGTGCTTGATTATGCTGTGAATGTTTTAAAGGTAAAACATGTTATTGTTGCCGGGCACTATGGTTGCGGAGGCGTGGCTGCAGCCATGAGCAACAAGCAATTTGGGCTGATTGATAACTGGCTGCGAAATATAAAAGATGTATATCGCCTGCACAGTCATGAACTTGACCGCATAACCGACGAAAAAACCAAACTGAACAGGCTGGTTGAGCTGAATGCAATTGAGCAGGTTTATAACCTGTGCAAAACCAGCATTATTCAAAATGCCTGGAAAGAACGTACTGACCTGCAGGTGCACGGATGGGTAATTGACCTGGGTACCGGTTTAGTAAAGGACCTTAAAGTAAGCAGCAGCGGCCCTGCAAACCTGGGCTATGTTTATGAGCTTGACAGTGTGGAAGCTGTTTCTGTTCGTTAATTTTAAGTTTTGAGTTTGAAGCCGGCGGACGGGTTTTTAGTTTTTAGTTTCTTTTTGTTGCCGCCGGCTTCATATTATCAGCTCAAGAATATTAACTTTTGAGCTGATATTTTTGATTGAAGTAAGCGCTGACTTCGGACTCAAGATTTTATACCTGATATTTTTGCACTATTTTTATCCCATATTATGCTTTAGGCAAAATTATAGGGATATGTTAAGACAATCAAAAGACGACAGGACATTTAAGGAAAATGCAATGCTTGCATCCTCTACCGCAATGGTTTCGGGTATGACGAATATTGCGGGGATGGTTGCATTTTTAGCTTTTACATCCAACATTACCGGGCATGTTGCTAATCTTGCGAAACACATTGTTGATCAGAATTTCAGAGAGATAATCGTTTTTGTGGTCTGGCTACTGATGTTTTTTGCGGGTGCCTTTATCTCCAGTTTTATTGTACGCTCCTATAATCATACCAGCTATTACCGTGCGCATTCGCTTCCGGTAATCATCGAAATTGTTATTTTATTATTTGTTGCGGTTTACGGGCATAACTTTTATAAAGAAACCCAATTTGAACGTGAAATAGTGATAGGAGCCATCCTGTTTTCAATGGGACTGCAGAACAGCCTGGTATCTACCATCTCGGGCGGGCTGATCAAATCATCGCACCTAACTGGTTTGTTTACTGACCTGGGCGGCGACATCGCAGAATGGATCCATCCCAATGCAAAAAAAACCGAAACGGTTAAAAACAAGATTTATATCAGGCTTACCATTCTAAGTTTTTATTTAATGGGCGCGGTGCTGGGCGGTTTCCTGTTTAATATTTTTGATTTTGCTTTATTTTATTTTGTGCCGGTGATATTGGTAACCATTTTATATTATGACTTGTCGCCATTGGCATTGCATAAACTGGCTAAAATATTTTCAAAGTCTGCGCGTGGCTGATTACCAAAAAACTACGATGGGTTAACGCTACGTTTACATCTGTGTAGTATATTTAATCTATATCTTTATATTTTTGCCGTAACAACTAATCATCCTCATAAAAAACATGGACGCTAACAACGAAAACAACCAACCTCTTGTTGATGAATTGTACAATAGCCTGCTTGTGGGCAACAAACAATTTGTTTCCGACAGTTTAAAATTAGATCCTGAGTATTTCAAAAAACTTGCTGCCGGGCAGTCGCCGCCGGTGTTGTGGATAGGTTGTGCTGACAGCCGGGTTCCGGCCAACCAGATCACCAATATGCCGCCGGGGGAGATTTTTGTGCACCGTAACATTGCCAATATGGTAATCCACTCGGATATGAACATGCTTTCGGTACTGGATTATGCAGTTAACGTATTGAAAGTGAAACACGTAATTGTAACTGGGCATTATGGCTGTGGTGGCGTTATGGCTGCTATAACCAACCAGCAGTACGGCTTAATTGATAACTGGCTGAGGCATATAAAGGATGTCTATCGCCTGCATGCCAGCAAGTTGGAAACCATAACGGACATTAATGAACGCTGCGATAAACTGGTTGAATACAATGTAATTGAAAACGTTTACAACCTTTGCAAAACATCTATTGTGCAAAACGCCTGGAAAAGCGGACAGCCTGTGGGTGTTCACGGCTGGGTGTACAGCCTTAAAACGGGTATCATTACCGATATGAAGGTGAGTACCTATGATAATGCCAATATGCAGAACGTATTTAGGTTTAAATAGGGAAAGAGGAGTCTATAGTCCATGGTCTATAGTCCATGGTAGCTGCGGTACCCTAAAATTATTATAGTCGATAATCCATGAACAATGGACTATCGACTATAAACTTTCTTTTTAAACCTCTTTAGCCAAAAATGGGTACCGGTAATCTTTTGGCGGATCGAATGTTTCTTTTATCGTGCGCGGAGATACCCAGCGCAGTAAATTGATCATCGAACCTGCTTTATCATTGGTGCCGGAGCCTCTGGCGCCACCAAATGGCTGCTGACCAACTACCGCACCGGTAGGTTTATCATTGATATAAAAATTACCGGCTGCATTGCGTAGGTGATAAGTTGCTTTGGCAATGGCGTAACGATCTTGCGAAATGATAGAACCCGTTAACGCATATATGGACGTTTTATCAACAATATCAAGCACTTCATCAAATTTATCGTCTTCATAAACATAAACAGTTAGCACCGGGCCAAACAGCTCTTCGCACATGGTTACGTAATAAGGGTCATCAACCTTTAATACGGTTGGTTCAATAAACCAGCCTTTTGATTTATCGTAGCTGCCGCCAGCAACAACTTCAACGCCTTTATCGGCTTTAGCGGCATCAATATATTTGGCAAGCTTATCAAAAGATACTTCGGTAATTACTGCGTTTATAAAGTTCTCAAAATCCTCAACAGGCCCAATTTTAAACGAAGTAATGTCGCGCTGCATATTTGCCTGTACCGCAGGCCATAATGAAGCGGGAATATATGCCCTTGATGCAGCAGAGCATTTTTGCCCCTGGTATTCAAACGCGCCGCGAACAAGCGCCGTGCTAACTACGTCGGCATCAGCGCTGGGATGCGCCAGTACAAAGTCTTTACCGCCTGTTTCGCCCACAATACGCGGGTAAGTTTTGTATTTGTGGATATTGGTACCTATGGTTTGCCAGATGTTCTGGAATACTTTAGTAGATCCGGTAAAGTGGATACCTGCGAAATCGGGGTGGTTAAAGATCACCTCGCCGGCAACAGGCCCGTCAACATAAATAAGGTTGATCACGCCATCAGGAACCCCGGCCTCTTTAAATATTTGCATCAATACGTTTGCAGCAAAAATTTGCGGGTAGGCCGGCTTCCAAACCACAACGTTACCCATCATGGCTGCAGAGGCAGGCAGATTACCTGCAATTGCGGTAAAGTTAAAGGGCGTTAAAGCAAATATAAAACCTTCCAGCGGGCGTTGTTCAACACGATTCCAAACGCCTTTGCCTGATACCGGTGGTTGCTGTTTGTAGATCTCGGTCATGTATTCCACGTTAAAACGCAGGAAGTCGATCAGCTCGCAGGCAGCATCAATCTCGGCTTGGTAGGCGTTTTTCGACTGGCCAAGCATGGTTGCCGCGTTCACCTTTGATCGGTACGGGCCAGCAATTAAGTCGGCAGCTTTTAAAAATATAGCCGCACGCTGTTCCCATGGCAGTTCCTCCCATTGGGGCTTTGCAGCCAGGGCCGCATCAATGGCGGCCGTTACGTGGCTGGCATCGCCTTCAGAAAATGTGGCGAGTAAATGTTTATGATCATGTGGCGGGCGGATCTCCAGCTTTTTGCCGGTACGTACTTCTTTGCCGCCAATGTACATTGGGATATCAATTTGTTGTGCGCGTGCTTCATCTAAAGCCGCTTTAAGCGCTGCGCGTTCCACACTGCGCGGACCGTAATTTAATACGGGTTCGTTCTGCGGTGGCGGAACGTTAAAAAATCCTTTTAGCATAATTTGTCAGTTACTACATGGCAAATATAAGAAACGATGCGGAGATTTTTGATGTGCGGGCAGGCAGATTGCATAACGTTGACAGATGGGGAAAAAGGTGCGGATTAAATTATTATTTTAGCACACTATTATAAATTTAACCACATGAAGCTATCAAGACTTTTAACTATCGGGATTTTTTTCTTTACCCTTAACAGCTATGCGCAGATTACTCCGCAGCCTAGCTCTACACAAACTGTAACCCAGGATTTTGGATTGGGCAGGATCAATCTTACTTATTCGCGGCCTAATGCCAAAGGACGCAAAATGCTTGGCGGTATTGAACCCTTTGATAAGGTTTGGCGTACCGGCGCGAATGCGGCAACTATATTGAAATTTAGTGATGATGTGATGATGGAAGGGCATAAAGTGCCAGCCGGCGAGTACGGCTTGTTTACTATCCCAGGCGAAAAACAATGGACCATTATTTTAAGTAAGAACGCTAAACAATGGGGTGCCTACAGCTACAAAGAGTCGGAAGATTTTTTACGTTTTACCGTAACTCCTTCCACTACCGCGCAGGCTGCGGAAACTTTTACTATCCAGTTTGCAAACGTGTACCCCACCAGCGCAGAAATGCAATTGATGTGGCAAAATACCTTAGTTACCGTAAAGCTGACCTGTGATATCGACGCCAAAATAATGGCCAGGATAGATTCCGCTATGAATACTGCTAAAAAGCCGTATTATGACGCGGTAATATACTACTGGAACAATAATAAGGACATGAACAAAGCCCTGGAGTGGGCCGGCGAGCTGGAAAAAACGCCTGGGATGCCACCTATGGTTGCCAAGCTTTGGAAAGCCCGCGTATTGTTAAAAAAGGGAGATAAGGCTGCCGCAGCTGCTACTGCCAAAGAAGGCGTAAAATTAGCTACTGATGCAAAAAGCGATGAGTATATTCGTTTGAACAGCGAAGTAGTAAAGGCAGCAACCAAATAGCTGGTTGTTAGAATTTATTGATAAAAGGAAGGCCCGGTAATCAGTTACCGGGCCTTCTTTATATTCTAGTGTGGGATAATGTGATTATCTGGGCCTGTCGTTTTTTGGATAGCCTTCCTCGTCCAGGTCCGTACGGTCATCTTCGGGGGTGTGGCTTAATGCTTTATCGGCGGCATCAAGCTCAACAATATGGCCATCGTCAATATGCATGGCTAATTTATCCACGTCTGTCTCCAGTGATTCATTGGGGATATATTCTTCGCCTGCATCGTAAGGGTTTGCCTCGTCATAAGTTGAGTTCATATCCTCGCCGTTCTTTACCGATGTGTTGTAGGGATCTGCATGCTGGTAATCCGGATCGTCGCTTTTTACATCATATTCAAAGCTGTTATCTTCGGCATTATAATTAAGGTCTTCCTTATCAATGGTTTCGCCCAGTTCATCTTTCAATGTGCGGTCCCTGTCTTCGCCTTCGCTGTCAAAAACAGGATCAAGTGGTTCATTAATCATAGTTGTAATAGTTTAAAAGTTGTAATTATTGTACGGGTTGTAATCGTATTTATTCCTTACAACTACAACCCAACTAGTATGTAATTTGTTTTCGGTAAGATATATCTGATGAGCCGATGGCAAATTTTACACCGAGTGTAAATTGTGAATAAACATCCTTTTGGCTTCCTGCCGTAAAGCCGTCCAATCCATCGCCCAATACATAATTGTACCCGTACCCAACATCAATTTTAACACTCGGCTGCGAGTAGGTGTTATATAACTTAAATTCATACCCAATACGAAGGGGAATAAATGGTTCTTTGCTTTTATCATCGCCACCGGTATAGTATCCGGGTACTTTTTTAGAGTAACGGCTTATTTGCGTGATGTTATTTTTTATAAATCCCATCCCTATAGAAACGTAGAGGTTCTTTAAAGCATTATTAAAAGGGCTTCTTGAATAATCAATGATCTCGCCAAGCTGCAACTGCCCGCGAAATATAAAAGCTGCAAAGTCATTATTAAAATATCTGCCCGATTTGGTTAACACAGAGTCGCCGCCCCGCAGTTTCCCCAGCTGTGCTTCGAAAACAAAGTTGGTAAAAGGTGTAGCGTTATAAGTGAAATTGAAGTTAACAGACGGCATTGCATTAACCGTTTCCGCGTCGCCATAAACCCTGGCAATTCCAATGGATGTACCTATATCATAAGGGGCATAATTGTAACCCAGCTGGGCTTTCGCCAAAAACACAGTACAACAAATAAAAAACGTTAGCAGTGTTGTTTTGAGTATTGGTTTTATCATAATGTAAACAGCGGCACTTTTAAAACAAGTTTAACCAGTGGGTGATTTATAGATGCTATAAAAATAGCATCTAAGTTTATAAAAACAGCATGCACAATGAATAAAATTGAATGCTGTTTTACCCGGTAGTCTTTAATACGTTATTTAAAGCCGGATTGTTATTTTGACATTCAGATTATCCGAAGATAATTAACTACCCGTTTAATCAATCACCCACTTAATCAACTATTTTATATATTTGAAGCCATTAAAAAAATAATAGTATCAAAGATGTCGAAAATTAAAGTAGAAAACCCGGTTGTTGAACTGGACGGGGATGAAATGACCCGTATTATATGGAAATTTATTAAAGATAAGTTGATAATTCCTTACCTGGATCTGGATATCAAATACTATGACCTTGGTATTGAATACCGCGATGAAACCAATGACCAGGTTACCATTGATGCTGCAAATGCCATAAAACAATATGGTGTTGGTATTAAATGTGCCACCATTACGCCTGATGAAGAGCGTGTAAAAGAATTTAATTTAAAACAAATGTGGAAATCGCCGAACGGCACTATCCGTAATATATTGGATGGTACTGTTTTTCGCGAGCCCATTGTTATGGCTAACGTTCCGCGTTTGGTGCCAAACTGGACAGCCCCTATATGCATTGGCCGCCATGCCTTTGGCGACCAGTACCGCGCAACCGACTTTGTAACCAAAGGAAAAGGTAAATTAACCATTAAGTTTACACCTGAAGATGGCGGCGCAGAGCAATCATTCGAAGTTTACAATTTCCAGGGCGACGGCGTTGCAATGGCAATGTACAATACGGATGAGTCAATAAAAGGATTTGCGCGTGCGTGCTTTAACCAGGCTTTGCTTAAAAAATGGCCGCTGTACCTTTCTACCAAAAATACCATCCTGAAAAAATACGATGGCAGGTTTAAGGATATTTTCCAGGAGATCTACGAAAACGAATTTAAAACCGAATTTGAAGCTAACCAGTTAACCTATGAGCACCGCCTGATTGATGACATGGTTGCATCTGCATTAAAATGGCATGGTAACTTTGTATGGGCCTGTAAAAACTATGACGGTGACGTACAATCAGACACCGTTGCACAAGGCTTTGGATCATTAGGCTTAATGACCTCAACCCTGGTTACTCCTGATGGTACCGTTATGGAAGCTGAAGCTGCACACGGTACCGTAACCCGCCACTACCGCGAGCACCAGGCCGGCAAACCAACCTCTACCAACCCAATTGCATCAATTTTTGCATGGACCCGTGGCTTAGAGTTCCGTGGGTTGCTGGATAACAACCAGGAACTGATCAACTTCTGTAAAGCGCTTGAAGAGGTTTGTATTGAAACTGTTGAAAGCGGTAAAATGACAAAGGACTTAGCCATTACCATAAAACCAAAAGTGGAGCACGGCAAAGATTACCTTTACACTGAAGAGTTTTTAGCAGCGATTGACGAGAATTTAAAAGTGAAATTATGTAAGTAATTTCAATCTGACGTAGAGACGCGATGCTTCGCGTCTTATAAAATAGGAAAGTCTGCATAGAGATATGTGGACTTTTTTTGTTAGATTTATAATAAGACCTATATAACAATATGATAAAGAAAAAAACTGTTGAGGATCACCTGTTTAACAAACCTTTATGGATAGTTGATCTTTTTAAAAAAACAGAAACAAAAATATCAAAATTAGAAAAGTCGAAGAAAAAGTTACTAATCCTTACATAGGATATAAGTATAAAATCGATAATAAGAGACCAAGACTATTCGTCGAAGTTCATCCTCAAAATATAAAAATAGAACTTCACCTAAGGAATATAGCGTATAAAAACATTACCAACATCATAATAAAAGAGGCGCCGGAAACACATAAATGGACTTTAAATAAATTGGTGGATGTAAATTCAGAATCAAATATAAGTTCCATATCAGATTTGATAACTCAATCATACAATGATGTTTTAGAATTTTAATTATATTTGAATATGAAGTTTACGGCAATTATTGAACAAGGAGAAAGCGGTTGGTTTGTGGGGCAGATAGAAGAGGTTCCGGCTGCCATTTCACAAGGTGAAACTATCGACGAATTGAAATCGAATTTATTGGATGCCCTAAGATTGATATTAGATACCAATAAGGAAATTACCGAAAAAGAGTATTTCGGGAAAGATGTTATTATTGAAGAACTTGAACTAACCTGATGAAGCGTTCTGCTTTAGTCAAGCACCTTGAGAAACACGGATGCTACTTGTTACGCGAGGGCGGCAATCATGCTATCTATATCAATCCTGTAAATCAAAAACAAACGGCAGTAGGCAGACATCAGGAACTTGATAATATGCTTTGTAAAAAGGTTTGCAAACAACTCGAAATCCCATTTCTTTTCTAAAAGTGCATTCGTGCTTTTTTTATACTTATGTAAAGCGCTAACTTAGCACCTCAAAATTTTCTTATGTCAGCATTATATCCTTTAAAATTCAAAACCATTTATAAAGACAAAATTTGGGGCGGTAATAAAATAAAAACTTACCTGCACAAAGATTTCGGCTCATTGCCGAACTGCGGCGAAACCTGGGAGATTTCGGGTGTAAAGTCGGATGTTTCGGTAGTTGAAAATGGAGAATTGGCGGGTGAGTCATTGGCTGGGCTGTTGGAGCAGTATAAGGGAGAGTTGGTAGGCGAGAAGGTGTATGCGCATTTTGGTAATATTTTCCCGTTGCTGATCAAATTTATAGATGCCAATGAGGATCTTTCTATCCAGGTGCATCCTGATGATGAGCTGGCAAAAAAACGCCATAACTCATTTGGCAAAACAGAAATGTGGTATGTAATTGAGGCCGATCCCGGTTCGACATTAATTGCAGGCTTTAATAAGGAGCTTACCCAGCAGGAATACCTTGATAAGTTTAACAGCGGCCATTTAACCGATATTTTAAACAAAGAAGATGTGAAAGCCGGTGATGTTTTCTTTTTGCCTGCAGGCCGGGTACACACCATAGGTAAAGGATTGCTGATTGCCGAAATTCAGCAGACCTCGGATATTACCTACCGGATTTACGACTTTGACCGTGTTGACGACAAAGGCAACAAACGCGAACTGCATACCGAAGAAGCACTTGCGGCTATCGACTATAAACATTACCCTGAATATAAAACTCAATATGAGCCTAAAAAGGACGAAACGGTCCATTTGGTAAGCTGCCCCTATTTTACCACCAACCTGCTTGATTTTACAACCGGAACGACAAAGGATTATAATAACCTTGATTCGTTTGTGATTTATGTGTGCGTTGAAGGAGAGTTTACGGTTAAAACTAATGGTGAGGAATATCCTGTTAAAATGGGGGATTGTATTTTGTTACCGAAGACAGTCAGTAACGTTCAGTTAGAAACCACAACAGGTTTCAAAATTTTGGAAAGCTATATCGAGTAGTATAACTGATCTCTGGTCTTCAGCCTCTGATCTCTAAACTTAACTACACCAACTTGATCGTAAACTTAGTACCCACATTTACAGTGCTGTCTAATTTTATGCTTCCACCCATTGATTCTACCTGGTTGCGGGTAATGAACAGGCCAATGCCTTTTGCATCTGTATTTTGGTGGAAGGTTTTGTACATGCCGAATACCTTATCGCCATAGCGATCCATATCAATGCCGATGCCATTATCTTCAAACAACAGGTAGATATGGTTGTCATCTTTGATGGTGCGGCAGGTAATAACAGGCTGCCTGTCCATGTGGCGGTATTTAAGCGAGTTGGTAAGCAGGTTCTGAAAAATGCTTTCCAGGTAGGCCGGGATATAATCTATTACAGGGCAAGCCGTAAAATCATAGTCAATTTTTGCATCGGTGGCCGCCACATTGCTTTGCAGCGCAGATACCACATTTTTAAATACGTCCTCGAATGATAAGGTTTTACGTTCCTTATCTATATCTGTGTGGATCATTACGATTTCGTTCAAATGCTCAACCGTAGTGCTTAAACTCTGGCTTATTGATTTGATATGTGCAAACAATTCGGCCCTGTCTTCGGCAGAATCACTCTCCTGGTGCAGGTTTACCATAAACTGCAGGTTACCGGAATGTGAGCGCAGGTTATGCGATACGATGTAGGCGAAATTTTGCAGCCGCTTGTTCTGGTCGTTCAATGAATTGATGGATTCTTGTAGTACCAGGCCCTTCTTTTTATTGCTGTCGATATCTTGTAGTATCCCCCTGATGGTAACGCATTTGCCAAAATCATCAATAATAGGGAGCCCTTTTGCCCTTACCCAGATCACATTGTTTTTGGCCGTCCTGAACAGCAGTTCAAGATCATAAGGCTTGCAAAACTTAATGGCATTGTCAATGGCCTGGCTCATCAGTGGACGGTGCTGCGGCTCAAAAAAACTAACCGCTTCTTCAATGCTTAATTTAAGCTGATCGTTCAGCTCATAAATATCGAAAGCCTCTTTTGAGAGCCAAAGGCTCATCGTAGGTACATTGATTTCGAAGCCGCTTATTTTGGCTATGTTGCCGGTTTCGTTAAATATAAAATCGTTTTGGGCCGAGCGTAAACTCAGGATCTTTGCTTTATTGATATTAACCAGCGATCCGGTAAATTTGGGTACGCCGTTATCTTCCCATTTTTTGGTAGTGCTTTCAAACCACTGGTAGCCCGTGTTTTTTGTGAGCAACCTAACCTCTACGGTATTGGTTTGATTGGGACTGCGGGTATGAAGCGACTTTAAAAAAACAGGCTTATCGTAGTGGTAAAGCAGCTCTTCCAGGAAGGAATTATAGGAACACTCTATTTCGCCGGGTTTATAACCCAGGATGGCATAAAATCCGGCAGACCACTTAACCTCTTTCGTGTTAACGTTGTACTCCCAGATACCCGCATTTAATTGATCAATTATTTGAGCAAGATGGGATGCATCATCAGAATAAAAATTGTTCCCGTCCACAATGCTCATATTATTATCCGACTCATTTTTTTATTTAATCAGTAGCTACGAGTTTATAATAGAAAATTCTATGCCAAAAACAGATGTGGTCTAAAACCGGTAAGCCTGCTTATTACGAAATTGGCTTTGAATAGGTTGGCAATTATATGCAAAATGTTAATACAGTAAGAAATCAAGGGCAGAAAATCGCTAAAACTTAATTATTAGTTATAGCTTATTTGCCTGATAGTTCAAGTAGCGCATTAGCGGCAATCCATTTAGCTGACCTGCTGATTTGCAGTGAGATATGTCTGGCACTATCAATTGCATGTATTCTTAAATCGGGGTTTCTTTTACCAATTTGCCGCAAGGCCCAGTTAACGGCCTTCTTTACAAAGTTGCGGTCGTCAACGGCTTCGCGTTCTATCACAGGGAAAAAGGCCAAAAATACCTCATTAGCGGCTTTTTTACCGTGTACGGCATATTCTGCCATCAGTACAAATCCTGCCCGCTTTACAAACTCTTCGTCCCGGCTGGCGTATTCAAATGCTTTTCTGATGACGAAAGGACTGCGAACCAACAGGTTGCCGCAAAGCTGGTCACAAACGTCCCATGAGTTAAGCCCCAGCACCCATTCATCAGCTTGTGCTTCGGTAAACTGCAAAGGGTCGGCAATCATTGAAGCAAGGATGCGGGCCTCGTGAATTTTAGTTTTCCACAGGGCCAGTGCAAGCGTATGATCAATTTTTATTGTCCTCGCAATCTTCCTCAAATCGGGGATGCGGATACCCAGCGCAAAGTCATCATTAATTCCGAAACGCTTCATTCCTGCAAGGTTGGCAGGGTTGGATTTTTGCTTAAGAAGGTCGATAACTTCGGCGGTTGTCATAATAAATAAGCCGGGCGTATGCCCGGCTTAAAGGTAGTTAAAGTTGTGTGTTAGGAAAGCCTTTATCGAATATCCGGCTCCCTGAATTTTACAAATTTCCTCTCAGTTCCTGTTCTCTTTCAATGGCCTCAAAAAGCGCCTTGAAATTACCGGCACCGAAGGATTTTGCACCCTTGCGCTGGATGATCTCGAAAAACAGGGTAGGCCTGTCTTCAACCGGTTTGGTAAAGATCTGCAGCAGGTAACCCTCATCATCGCGGTCAACCAGGATGCCAAGCTTTTTCAGTGGTTCCAGGTCTTCATCAATATGGCCAACGCGGTCTATAAGGTCATCGTAATACGTGGTTGGCACGGTTAAAAAGTCAATGCCGCGGCTTTGCAGCGTGGTAACTGTTTTAACAATATCATCAGTAGCCAGTGCCAGGTGCTGTACGCCCTCGCCCTCATAAAATTCCAGATACTCCTCTATCTGCGATTTCTTTTTACCCTCGGCCGGCTCATTGATGGGGAACTTAACGTACCCGTTCCCGTTGCTCATCACCTTGCTCATCAGCGCAGAGTATTCGGTAGAGATCATTTTGTCATCAAAAGTCAAAATGTTCTTAAAACCCATGATCTCTTCATAAAAATTAACCCACTCGTTCATTTTATGCCAGCCCACATTGCCTACACAATGGTCAATATGTAACAATCCTGTATCAGTTGGGTGGTAGTGCGAATCCAATGGTTCGTAACATGGTAAAAATGCCCCGGTATAGTTTTTTCGCTCCACAAAAAGGTGAACGGTTTCCCCATACAACTTTATACCGCTGGTGCGTACTTCACCATGCGCATCTTTTATTGTTTTGGGCTCCTGGTACGGCTCGGCACCGCGACTGGTGGTCTGGTAAAAAGCATCATACGCATCATCAACCGAAAGGGCAAGAATTTTTACGCCATCGCCGTGCTTTTTAATATGCTCTGCCATGGGATGATCTGAATGCAGCGGGGTTGTTAAAACCAGGCGGATTTTGCCCTGCTGTAAAACATACGATGCGCGGTCGCGCATACCAGTTTCAGGTCCCGCATACGCCAGGTCCTGGAACCCGAAAGCTGTTTTATAATAAAAGGCGGCCTGCTTGGCATTGCCTACATAAAATTCAACGTGATCGGTACCGTTAAGCGGTAAAAAATCAGCAGTCTTTTGTTTTCTATCTATGGTTAGTGTTTCCATTTTTTTCAATTAATAAATTTATGATGAAGTGAATTAGCTGTTTGAAAATCAGCTTTTAGCTTTAACTCACCCAACTCTTGTAATAATTTTCGTCTTCTATCTGGATAGCGTAATCTGTTAACATTAACGGGCGAAACGGGTCTATCATAACGGCTAGTTCGTCGGTTGATTCCTTGCCTATTGATTTTTCTACCGAGCCTGGGTGCGGTCCATGCGGGATGCCGCCGGGATGCAGGGTAATCTGCCCTTTTACCACGCTTTTACGGCTCATGAAGTCGCCATCTACATAATAAAGCAATTCGTCGCTGTCAACGTTGCTATGGTTGTATGGCGCGGGTATCGCAAGCGGATGATAGTCGAACTTGCGTGGCACAAAAGAGCAGATCACGAAGTTATGGCCCTCAAAGGTTTGATGTACCGGCGGCGGCTGATGCAGGCGGCCTGTTATTGGCTCAAAATCATGAATAGAAAAGGCCCATGGATAATGGAAGCCATCCCAGCCGATAAAATCAAAAGGGTGAGTTCCGTATATATAGGGATAAATGAGTCCCTGCTTTTTAATGAGGATTTTAAAATCGCCTTTCTCATCATGGGTTTCCAGGTTGGCCGGCCGTTTAATATCCCGTTCGCAATAGGGTGATTGCTCCGTAAGCTGTCCGTAGCCATTGGTGTAGCGTTTAGGGATCCTGATAGGGCTAAAGCTCTCTACAATAAACAAACGGTTGTCTGGTGTATCAAACTCCATCTGGTAAATGGTACCTCGCGGAATCACCAGGTAATCGCCATAAACAAACTTAATATTGCCATATCCTGTTTTTAAGGTCCCTGATCCTTCATGGATAAAAACCACTTCATCGGCCTGGCTGTTCTTGTAAAAATAATCAGTCATTGATTTGCGCGGAGCTGCCAGCGAAATATGCAAATCGCTGTTTACCAGCACAGGTTTACGGCTTTGCAGATAGTCGTCCTCCGGCTCAATTTTAAAACCAATAAGACTGGTATGTTTCAAGTGTTTTTCACGTGCAATTTTTGGCTCAACTGAATACGGCTCGCCCAACTCCTTTACAAGCGTGGGCGGATAGCAGTGGTAAACCAGCGAATACAGGCTGCTAAAACCTTCGGTTGATACCAGTTCTTCGGCATAAAGTGTACCATCGGGTTTACGGAATTGCGTATGCCGCTTAGGCGGGATAGCTCCTAGTGAATGATAAACAGGCATTTTTAATTGGTTTTAATAATTTAAAAACGTTGCAGGGGTTGTAATAGTTTTAAAGAAGTTATAGGGGCGTTGTTATAAACCTTGTAGATATTATCTGTTAAGCGTGATAATTGCTATAAAAGTTATAAGAACTGCAACTGAAATTAGTATTGCGCCAGTACAATCTTAGCGAGCACAGCATCCCTGAAAGAAGAAGCATCACTCATTGAAGTGAGGCCCAGGGAAAATAGAAAATGCTTTTGTATGCTCATCATTTGGTTCTTCAAAATTAGAGGTAATATGTGGGATTTGCAAGTGGGGAGAGGGTTTGGTTAATTAAGCTGACGGGGTGATTGGCTGTTGAGTTAACGAAAGCGAACTGCGTAACAATTGATAATCAGTTACTTACCTGGTGTTAAATATTTAATACGCTGATAATGAGTATGTTTCACTCTGTTCCGGGTGTTCCGTGTTAAAAATGGAACGCTTTGCACGCCGGAAAATCTAATCCAACTTAATCAGCCTGATCTAACTCAATCAACTGAAAAAACACGTAGCTTTGAAATAACCAACCATTATAACGTATGAAATTAGTATCCTATAAAACCGAAGACAACGAGCATTTAGGCGTTTTTATAAAGGGGCATATCTATAACCTTAATTCGTGCGATAAGCTGATCCCCGATAATATGAATGAATTTTTATGGGGCGGCGATGAGCTGATGGAACGTGCGCAGCGCATAAATGCCGATATTATTTCGGGGAAGACGGAGGCTAAGGAAGAATTATTTTTTGAGATGATGGCGCCCGTGCCGCACCCAACATCGTGCAGAGACGCCTATGCGTTCAGGCAGCATGTAGAGACCGCAAGGCGCAACCGCGGCGCAGCCATGATAGCGGAGTTTGACCAGTACCCGGTGTTTTATTTTACCAACCACAACGCTATACAGGGAATAGGTGAAATAGCGTGTATGCCTGATCATTTCGAAAAACTTGATTTTGAGCTGGAAGTTGCGGTAGTGCTTAACAAAAAGGCCCGCAACATTAAAGCCGCGGATGCGGATAGCTTAATTGCCGGTTTTATGATCATGAACGATATGAGTGCCCGTACCCTGCAAATGGAAGAAATGCTATTGAACCTTGGGCCGGCAAAGGGAAAAGACTTTTGCACAGTGATAGGCCCATGGCTGGTGACGCCCGATGAGCTGGAACAGTATAAAACCGCACCTAAACCCGGGCATACCGGCAATGCTTATAACCTGGAGATGAAGTGCGTAGTGAATGGAAAGCAGGTTTCGGCCGGTAATATGAGCGATATGGAATGGACGTTTGCGGAAATTATTGAACGCTGTGCCTATGGTTGTGATGTATTGCCGGGAGATGTAATAGGATCAGGAACGGTAGGCACCGGCTGTTTTTTGGAGCTGAATGGAACCGGCTTATTGAACGACCCCAATTACAAAGTCCAATGGCTTCAGCCCGGCGACCTTGTTGAAATGGAAGTAACGGCCCTGGGTATGCTGGGAAATATTATAGAAAAGGCGCACAGCGATTTTTCAATTCTTGCACTGAAGAAATAAAAAATACCTGCGCCAGGGGTAACCTGGCGCAGGTTAGCAGAAGTTAAAAGCGAAAGGTAATTTACCTTAGGAAATCAATTGAAGCGCTGCAAGGTGCGCCGAAATTGTTTGTACCTCTCCGGGGGTTAAATTGCTGTCGATAGCCTTTGCATTCGCTAAGGCTTGTTCACTATTCCTGGCACCTACCAAAGCAATAGTGATCCCGGGCTGTTGCAGCGTCCATAAAATAACCAGCTGACCAATAGTTAGTCCTTTGTCGTCAGCAATGGGTTTAATTAAATCAAGAAAATTGTTGGTGCGTTTTAAGTTCTCATCTTTAAAAAATGATACGGAGGCACGATGGTCACCATCCGCAAACTGGTGTCCCGGTTTCATTTTTCCGGTCAGCAAGCCGCGCTCAAGCGGGCTGTAAGCTAAAATTGATTTGTTATTTTCAAGGCAGTACGGGATAAGTTCAGCCTCAATACCGCGTTTTACCATACTGTATGGCACCTGGTCTGTTACCACGTTTACGTATTTTGATGCTTCTGCCAGCTGCCCGGCATCGTAATTACAAACGCCGGCATACCGTACTTTCCCCTGATCAATAAGCCGGCCAACTGCCTCCATGCTTTCGGAGATGGGGGTTGTTGAATCGGGCCAGTGAATCTGGTACAGGTCAATATAGTCGGTACCTAATCTTTTCAGGCTGTCTTCACATTCTTTAATAATGCTTTCTTTACCGGCATACTTGTAAATATCTATAGCCTTGCCATCGTTCTGTTTACTGCTGAAACCAAAATCTCCTTTTTTAAGATCCCAGCGCATGCCGTACTTGGTGAGGATTTGAACTTGTTGCCGGGGAATATCTTTTATGGCCTCGCCCACAATCTCTTCGCTGGTGCCCTGCCCGTAAATGGGTGCGGTATCAATTGAGGTAACGCCAAGGTCATAAGAGTTTCTGATGGCGGCAATTGCCTCGCTGCGTTCTGTTCCGCCCCACATCCAGCCACCGGCTGCCCACGCACCAAAGGTAACTTCTGATAATAATAAGTCGGTATTTGCTATTTTCCTGTATTTCATTTTGTGTTTTTGTTAATGTAATTTTACTGCAATCCTATATTGTTATGCTCGTGTTAAAAAAAACGCGTTGTTAGGGTAACAAATAAACAGCTAATGGTGTTTTGGATCAATAACTCATCGCTTTATTAGTAGCTCATTAAAAAATTAGTCATGCCGGAAAGAAAACTTAGTTCCACTAATTATTACAATCAATCGTTTTTGGAAGAAAAATGTGCGCTTACTGAATTGATCAACCTGTTAAGCAAAAGATGGATGACGGAAGTATTGTTCAGTATTGAAGAAGGCAACACCCGTTTTACTGCTTTAAAAGAAGACCTGGAACATATTAGCGACCATATTTTGGCCGACCGGCTGAAATTGCTGGAGCAGCAGGAACTGATCAATAAATTGTATTTACCCGGCAACCCGCCGCGTACAGAATATTCACTTACCAAAAAAGGCGATGAATTAAGTACACTGCTTGGCGGCCTGTGCAATTTTGCAGAAACTCAGATGTCGTTTTAATGCTGCCGGCAAAACGGATAGTTAAAGAACGTTTAGTTCAAATAATTTTTCCTTTAAAGCCGGCGCCGAAGTAAAATGGATGGAAGTTATTCCCATTTTTTCAGCAGCTAAAACGTTACGGTAATTATCGTCAATAAACAGAGCCTCTTCTGTGTTTACTTCGTGGCGGTCTAAAAGAATTTGGTAGAACGCCGGTTCAGGTTTGCGCATTTTTTCGGCACCCGATACTACAATGCCGTCAAACCAGTTTAAAAACTCAAAGCGCTCCAAAGCAACCGGGAAGGTCTCTGCCGACCAATTGGTGAGCGCATAGATTTTGTATTTACCGCTTTGTTTAAGCTTTTTAAAGATCTCCACGGTATCGTGTAAGGCATCACCCAGCATTTCGTCCCAGCGGGAATAAAAGGCGCGGATATTTTCCTCATGTTCCGGGTACTGTTTGACCAGGATCTCAGTGCCTTCAGCTAACGACCGGCCGGCATCTTGTTCCTCGTTCCAGTCAGAAGTGGTGACAGTGGACAGGAAGTGCTTCATTTCATCTTCATCGTAAAAGATGGTGCGGTACATGTAATGCGGGTTCCAGTCAATTAAAACTGCGCCAAGGTCGAAGATGATGGTCTTGATCATGAGGTAAAAATAATAAAAATGCTATTGACCGGTTTTCGCATTCCACAAAATATTGACAGCAGATAATTGTTCGTTTTCCAAACGCAGATCAATATTTATTGTAAAACCGTTTTTGCGGTAAAAGTGTATGGGCGATGGATATGGCTCACCATTTACTTTTACATCAGTATCATGGTCAATAGCCCAGCCAAACAGTTGGTTTTCGCCTTTTTTTAATTCATTTAATAAAGTTGTTCCGTAACCTTTGCCATGTATCTCGCCCGATAGCATAATAAAAAAGCAGGTAACATCACCAATATAATACTTATTACCCCAGCCAATTATCACATCGTCATTACTAACCATTAAATAATGTTTTGGGTTAATCAGCGTGTTTAAAAAGGTATCAAACTCATCCATGCCCGGCATTTGCAAGCGCACCGGGTATTCTGCGTTCCAGATGCGTAAAACGCGTTCTTTTTGTTGGTCTGAAAGGGTGGGGGTGATTATTATTTTCATGACGGCTGTATTTAGCCTTTTTCTAACAAATACCTTTTAAACCCTTCAAAATCTTTACCCAATGCGGTAGCCTGTTTTTTCTTCTTCTCCAATTCTTCCACCTGTTCAGGCACGTCAATTTTTACCGCGATGTTTTTGGGGAATACATCCGGGAATTTGCAGGGATGGGCGGTTGATAAAAATACACCTGCTTTATCGGGTTTATAGTTATCCTGCTGCCAGTCGCGCAGTGCCTGCCATGCTATTGCCGTATGCGGACAAGCCACATAGTTATAGTCATCATTAATAAACTTTATTGCAGCCAAAGTTTCTTCATCATCATAGCGATAGCCGGTAACCAGGTCTTTTAAATCGCCCATGTCATCTTTAAACAAGTCCGCAATGCGAACCCAATTGCTCGGGTCGCCAACGTCCATAGCATTGCTCAGGGTAGCGATGGATGGTTTAGGCTGGTACACGCCCGATTTTAAATATTCCGGTACGGTATCATTAACGTTGGTTGCGGCTATAAAATGTTCAACGGGCAGGCCCATTTTCCAGGCCAGCAACCCTGCACCAATGTTGCCGAAGTTACCGC
This sequence comes from Mucilaginibacter xinganensis, assembly GCF_002257585.1. NCBI lineage: Bacteria > Pseudomonadati > Bacteroidota > Sphingobacteriia > Sphingobacteriales > Sphingobacteriaceae > Mucilaginibacter > Mucilaginibacter xinganensis. The sequence goes on from NZ_CP022743.1 coordinate 1,644,261, forward strand.
TGGGCACAGAGAATATGATCTTGCTTACGCCCTGTTTTAATAGCTGTGCGTAAGCGTTAAAGTAATAAAAAGTTTGCGGGATAAGCCTTGCAATGTTGATAGAGTTGGCAGATGTAAGCCTGAACTTTTCGTTCAGTTCGTTATCGGTGAAAGCCTGTTTCACCAACGCCTGGCAGTCATCAAAAGTGCCGTCAATTTCAACGGCACGGATATTTTGGCCGTTGGTAGTAAGCTGTAACTCCTGCACCTCGCTCACTTTATCTTTTGGATAAAGAATAGTAACCCGGGTATCGGGCACCCCTAAGAACCCCAGTGCAACAGCGCCGCCCGTATCGCCCGAAGTGGCAACCAGCACATTAAGTTGTTTTTCGCCTTTTTCTAAAAAATAACTCATCACGCGGCTCATAAAGCGGGCGCCGAAATCTTTAAAAGCCAGCGAAGGGCCGTGCCACAACTCCAACACATAAATGTTTTCCTCCAGTTTTACTACGGGTGCCAGGAAACTTATGGCATCATACACAATTGCTTTCAGATCAGCATCGGGGATGTCATCGCCGATTAAGTGTTTGGCAACATGAAAAGCAATTTCGGGCAGCGTGTACTGGTCCAGATTATTTAAGAATTTATCATCCAGTCGCGGGATAGTTACAGGCATATAAAGGCCTTTGTCCTGCGGCATACTGTTAAAAACCGCGTCTTTAAATGATACGCGGCTGGATAGATTATTGGTGCTGTATAGTTGCATTTCGGATTTTAGATTTTTTAATTTATTTAAAAACGCGCTGCTCCCGCAATAGCGCGTGGCTTTGGCTGTTTTACCTTTCGCCTTTCAGCTTTTACCTTTCAACTCACCCTATTACTTTCGGCCCTTTATCATTTATAGTTGATACGTAGGTATTACTGCCAATATTGATGGCGGTTAAATGCTGCTGTAGCTTTTGGGTGATGCGGTGGGCGGTGCCTTCATCGCGGGCAAACGCGAAAACGGAGGGGCCCGAGCCGCTGATGCCAAAGCTTACTGCCCCTAACTCCATCGCCATTTCTCGCATCTTATAAAAATCGGGGATCAGCATGGAGCGCACGGGCTCAACCAATATATCTTTCATGCTGCGGCCTATCAGGTCAATATCGTTCATAAACAATCCGCTTACCAGGCCCGCAATGTTGCCCCACTGGGTTACGGCATCTTTCATCTGGATATTTTTGCGGATGATCTGCCGGGCCTCGCGGGTGGGCACATCTACATCCGGGAATATAATAGCGCAATACAAATCTTTAGGATGCGGCAGCCTGATGATATCCAAAGGCTCATAGCTCCTTACCAGTACAAAGCCGCCAAACAGGGCAGGGGCCACGTTATCTGCATGGCCATGCCCGCATGCCATTTCCTCACCCTTCATAGCAAAAGGGAGCAGGTTAACCGGATCGGCGTCATCGCCCAAAAGTGTTTTAATGGCAAACAACCCCGCTACGGTGCTTGCCGAGCTTGAGCCCAACCCGCTGCCGATAGGCATTTTTTTGTGCAGTTCAATATCCAGCCCGATATCGGTACGCCCAACGCTTTGTAAATAATGCTGAACGCTTACGCTTACAGTATTTTTAGCCGGATCGAGGGGTAAACGGCCATCATCGCCGGTAATTTTACTGATGGTGATGCCGGGTTTGTTGGTCACCCGCATAATTACCTCGTCGCCGGGTTCGTTTACGGCGAAGCCAAGTACGTCAAAACCGCATACCACGTTGGCGACGGTTGCCGGGGCGAAGACGTGGATGGTTCCCGAAGCTCCCTGATTTCCTGAAAGGGGAGAAATAGCTGAAGGGATTTTTTCTTCCTGGATATTGTTTTCCATTTTTATTAAGTTTTGTTCGCCCTTTACGGGGTTATGGGGCGGGGCTTATGCTCCCACATTTATTAAATCAGCAAATACGCCTGCTGCGGTTACTTCGGCGCCTGCGCCGGGGCCTTTTACTACCAATGGCCGTTCTTTGTACCTGTCTGTTGTAAAGGATATGATGTTATCGCTCCCGGACAGGGTGAAGAACGGGTGGCTTTCATCAACCATTTGCAGCGTGATCTCAGCTTTGCCATTATCAAGCTTGCCAATGTAGCGCAACACTTTGCCACCTGCTTCAGCTTTTGCTTTCAGGTTGCTGAAAAATGCGTCTTCGGCTTTAAGCGCCGCGTAAAAATCATCAACAGTTTGGGCATCCAGGCAGCTCTGAGGTAACATGCTTTCTATCTTAACATCTGCTTCTTCCATTGCATACCCGGCATCGCGGGCCAGGATCAGAATCTTCCGCATAAAATCCTTTCCGCTTAAGTCATCGCGCGGATCGGGCTCGGTATAGCCTTTTTCCTGTGCTTCTTTTACTACGTCGTGAAAGCTGGCGTCGCCCTTAAAATTATTAAATATAAAAGAAATAGTACCCGATAAAATAGCCTCGATCTTTGCTACCCGGTCGCCGCTGTTCATCAGGTCCTTTAGGGTACGGATGATTGGCAGACCGGCACCCACGTTGGTTTCGTAAAAAAAGTCCACACCATGCTGTTGAGCGGCATCATGAAAGGTTTTGTATTGCTGATATGATGCCGAGTTTCCTATTTTATTGCAGGTGATAACCGAAATGTTCGATTTAAATACTTCCTCATAAAATGCAACCGGCTTGGGGCTGGCAGTGTTGTCAATAAACACGCAGTTGGGCAGGTTCATGCTTTTCATACGGGCAACAAATTCCTGCAGGTCGGCGGTATGGTGCGATGCCTGTAATTCATCCTGCCAGCTATCCAGTGAAATGCCATCGCTGTTAAACATCATTTTACGGGTGTTGGCAATACCTGCAATTTTTACCTGGATGCCGTTGTGCTCCTGTAAATATGAGCTGTGGGCATTTAATTGCTTAAACAGGGTTTGTCCGATGTTGCCGGTGCCCAGGCAAAAGGCATGCAGCGTTTTGGTAAGCTGGGTAAAAAAGCCATCGTGTACCGCGTTAAGGGCCTTTGCCAGGTCGTGCGCCGAAATAATGACCGAGATGTTGTACTCTGACGATCCCTGCGCTATCGCCCTTACGTTTATACCGTTACGCCCCAGTGCATGAAACAGCTTGCCTGATACGCCGGGGGTTTGTTTCATATTTTCGCCCACTATGGCTATAATGGCGAGGTTTTTTTCAATAACAACATGTTCCAGTTTTTTGGCCAGCAGCTCAAGCTCAAATTCCTGTTCTATTACCTCGCGCGCACGCTCGGTATCATCGGGCTGCACGGCAAAAGTAATGCTGTGTTCTGAGGATGACTGGGTGATCAGGATTACGTTGATCTGCTCGCGCGCCAGCAGAGAGAATAACCGGCCGCTAAAGCCCGATTTGCCTACCATGCCGCTGCCTTCCAGGTTAAGGATGCTGATATTATTGATGGATGAAATTCCTTTTATGGGCAGGTTTGACGGCTTGCAGTCATGACGGATCACGGTTCCTTCAAATTCCGGCTCGAAGGTGTTCTTTATTACGATGGGGATCTTCTTTAAAAATGCGGGGATCATGGTTGGCGGATAGATGACTTTTGCGCCGAAGTAGGAAAGTTCCATCGCTTCGGTATAAGTAAGCTCAGGTAGTGAGAATGCTTTCTTTACCATACGCGGATCGGCGGTCATCATGCCGTTAACATCTGTCCAGATCTGGATTTCCTGTGCATTTAATGCCGAGCCAAATATTGCAGCAGTGTAATCGCTGCCACCGCGGCCAAGCGTAGTAAGCTGCCCGGCATCATTTGCGGCTATAAAGCCGGTAACAAACAAAATTTTATCCCTATGCTCGCTGTGAAAACCGCGGATGAGCTGTTCCGTCAGTTCGCTGTTAACCTTTGCCTGCCCGAAAGAACTGTCGGTTCTGATCAGGTCCGATGCATCAACGCAATGTGCCTCAGGGAAATGTTGTGCCGCAATTTTACAGATCATTAAGGTTGAGCAGCGTTCGCCGAAGCTTAATACCTGGTCGCGGGTTTTAGGTGTAAGCTCGCGCAGGGTAAGTACCCCCTGTAACAAGTCTTCCAGGTTATTAAAAAAAATCTTTAAGCGGGTAAAGGCCGGGTTTTGATTTTGAACGGTAAGCAGGCTTTTAACCACATCAAAGTGGCGTTTTTCAAGTTCTGCCAGCTGCGCGGTAAATTCAATGCCGTTTGCTGCGCCTTCGGCCATTGCTACCAGCAGGTTGGTTACCCCGCTCATTGCTGAGAGCACCACCACCGGCTTTTCACCATTTTCAACTTCGCCTCTTAAAATATTTAAAAGGGTTTGGATACTTTGAACTGATCCTACAGAAGTACCGCCAAATTTTAAAATTTTCATTTATTGGGTCGCTATTAACAAAAAACGCCTTCCTCTTTTTCGGAGGAAGGCGTTCATTTGGTTTTTATATTTTTTACACCATACGATTACTTTCCTCCGGAATTTGTGCCGGTGGTTGTAATGGTTATTGATGTGGTGTTGTTAATTGTCATGTTCTTTAATGCCTGTAAAGTAAGTAGATATTTTTTTAATAAACAAGGTTTATTTTATTTTTTTCGTTTTATATCAAAATCACTTTTACGTATTTTACACATTCTGCCGGTTCCATCATTGGCATGAAACACAATGCCTTCAATGTCGTTATGTGATGCGCTTAAGAAGTCCCGGATGCTTTCGAATGACCTATCTTCCAATTTAATCTCGTGGCCGCCATGAACTATTAAACGGTGTTCATTATATCCTTCGGGATTGCTTTGTATTTTTGGCCCCACTAATTCGTAAGTCCCATCAATTTTTTCAGTGCATTTATCAAAAGCTTCGAAATGGTATTTGTCCGACTTATCATTGCTGTCACATTTAACCCAATGTGGCCAATGTCCGGTTATCCCATCAGGTTCTTGGCAGGGTATTGCATTAGCTGGGATTTCCCGGCCTTTCTTAACATCATATCGTTTATACAATTCACCTTCTATTACGGCGCAAGCTGTACCATCAAATTTCCTAGTTGCGATTCCGCTGTGTAAAGCCCAATTGTTCTCGGGGTCAACTTCATTGATAACCCCCGCCAAATTATTCGGATCCTTTTTAAATAAGGTTGATATTTTTTTCATGATTTTATACTGTTTGGATTTTTTTAATTATCGCTAAAACAAAAAGCCTTCCCCGTTTTGGAGGAAGGCTTTCATTTGGCTTTTTATGTTTTTTACACCATACGATCACAGTCCCCCGGTAATGAAACCAGTGATTGTTGAGATGTTGTGATGATGTTGTTGTTAATCATATTATAATGTCGTAAAGGTAAGTAGATATTTTTTTAATAAACGAGGGTTATTTTATTTTTTATAAAAACAGGCAGTAACTACAACGATTTTTAATATCATTACTCATTATATGAGCAGAACTGTAATATTAATCTTGTTTTTAATTATAGCAAAAACCGGACTTGCGCAAAAAGGAAAAGATACCATTGTATATAAATTGCCTGTAGTTAATGGGAAGTTAATGTACGCCGATAGCATACAGGTAAAGGGCCATAATAAATCCGTGTTGGATAGTGCTGCAAAAAAATGGATAAGTAATAATTTCAAATATCATTGGAACGACACCTTATCGAAAGATAAGGATGTCAGGAGTAGTGTTTTGAGCTGGGCTATTCTTGAATTTCGCGCACCTCCAAATTCAATGAGAGTGGTATACTATAATTATTACATGCGGATAACTATTAAAATTAGTTGTGAGGATGATTATTATACCTATAAAATTTATGAAGCATACTTCAGACCTAAAAGCGGGTTTTTTAATAAAGTAGTCGTTCACCCAACCAGCGCTGATTGGTTAATAGATATTTATAAAAAGAAAGACTATGGCTTGATGCACAACTTTGATGGCAGCACGATAAGATACTACTTGTCCGCAGTAAATACAGCGATAATTAATTGTATTGCATCATTAAATCAAGCGATGAAAAATTAATAAGCTAAGTAATTTATTACTTTTGAAGCTTGTTAATATGCAGGGATTAATTACAAAATCAACAGGAAGCTGGTACCAGGTGCAACTGCCCGACCGACAACGAATAGATTGCCGGATAAAGGGGAAGTTCCGCATCAAAGGAATAACTACAACCAATCCACTGGCGGTGGGTGATATCGTTGACTTTGAAATGGAGCCCGACCAGGAAACCGGCGTGATCACCAACTTACAGCAGCGTAAAAATTATATCATCCGCAAATCAATTAACCTGTCAAAACAGGGGCAGATCATTGCTGCTAACCTTGACCAGGCCATACTGGTGGTTACTTTAGCATCACCCCGAACCTCATTAGGGTTTATCGACCGGTTTTTAGTAACCGCCGAAGCTTATGATATCCCTGCAAAACTTGTTTTTAACAAGCTTGATCTGTTCAGCGATGAAGGTTTAGAGATCCTCGCTGATTATAAAGCGGTGTACGAAAAGATAGGCTACCCATGCTACGAGGTTTCGGCTTTGGAAGGAACTAACATCACCCAGGTGCAGGACATCTTAAAAGATAAAGTTACCTTGTTCTCCGGCCATTCAGGCGTGGGTAAATCAAGCCTGATCAACGCTTTGCTGCCCGACCTCGACCTGCGTACCAACCAGGTATCTGACTGGAGCGATAAGGGCATGCACACCACCACCTTTGCCGAAATGTTTGAGCTGCCGCAGGGCGGGTTCATCATTGATACTCCCGGCATCCGCGAGCTGGGCGTTATCGACATAGAGAAACAGGAGCTAAGTCATTTCTTCCCCGAAATGCGCCAGCGCATGAACCAATGCCGCTTTAACAATTGCCGCCATATCAACGAGCCGGGTTGTGCCGTTTTAGAAGCAGTACAGGAAGGAGAAATTGAGCTATCGCGTTATGAAAGCTATTTGAGCATTTATAATGGAAATGATACCCGTGCTTAGCTATTAGCGGTTAGAAACCGGAAATTAGTTAGAAAAGCAAGAAAGTAATTTCTGATCTCCGGTCTTTGATCTCTATGCTAACGCAGTCTTAAAATCCTCCAGCAAATCCTCTAAATCCTCAATTCCAACTGAGAGTCTTATCATTGAATCCGAGATCCCCATTTCGGCTCTTTTTGCAGCGCCTAATTCGTTAAATATGGTATGTGCAACCGGGATGGCCAGTGTGCGGGTATCGCCCAGGTTGCTGGATTTAACCACCAGTTTCAGTTTATTTAAAAAGGCAAAGCAATCAATGCTGTTATCCAGTTCAATACTCATCAGTCCGCCAAATTTGTAAAAGAGCTCACCGGCAAGTTTATGCTGCGGATGCGATTCCAGGCCTGGGTAATAAACTTTTTTAATTAACGGGTGTGCTTCAAAAAACGTGGCCAAAGCCATCGCATTACTGCACGCACGATCAAGGCGCAGTGCCAGCGTTTCGGAGCCTACAGAAATGGAGTGTGCTGCCTCGGGCGATAACGTGCCCCCGGCATCGCGAAGGCCTTTTTTGCGGATCTGCGTCATTCCCAAAACTTCGGGTTTAACCTGGGTTTTAAATGTCGGAAAGATGTTGGGAAAATTGCTCCAATCAAACAAGCCGGTATCTGTAACGCTGCCTCCCAGCGCATTGCCGTGGCCGCCAATATATTTAGTTAATGAATTGATCACCAGGCTTGCCCTTACATTAACAGGTTTGAAAATGTAGGGTGAGGTCATGGTATTATCAACCATATAGATGATGCCTTTTTGCCCGCACAGTTCGCCAATAGCTTTAAGATCTGCTATTTGTGTTGCCGGGTTGGCAATGGTTTCAACAAAAATTAAACGGGTGTTATCTTTTATTTCGGCCTTAATGTTATCAATTGATGTGGCATCGGTAAAAGTAATATCCAGGCCCATATCTATATACGACTGAAAGATACTCCGGGTATTGCCAAACAAAAAAGAGCTTGCCAGTACGTGGTCGCCGTGTTTAATGAGCGCCAATATGGTAGCAGAGATAGCTGCCATACCGGTAGAAAAGGCAATAGAGGACATTCCATTTTCCATATTGGTTACTTTATGCTCGAGCGCTGTAACGGTTGGGTTGCCCTGGCGCGAGTAAGCGTAGCCTTTTTTCTTATTCTGGAAAATGTCAACCAGGTCCTGCACATCGTCATAACCGTACGTTACCGAAGTATGGATAGGTTTATGCAATGCGCCGTGTTCTGGTTTGCCTAAACGGTCGGAATGTAAAATAGTGGTTGTAAATCCTCTGGAAGCCATGTTGTATAGAAAATAGTATTAACAAACAGATTGCGAAACTAACAAAATTGAAAGGGAGTTTTAATTAAATCTCAAATTAACAGTTTAAATGCTTGATAGATTTACATTAAGTTGATTATGTTTGAATTCAACTTAATCAAAAACTCACTAAATCCAACATAATAAACTAATTATTCAATGAGAGCTGTAATACAACGTGTTTCGGAAGCTTCCTGCAAAGTTGAAGATAAAGTAACCGGGTCAATTGGATTGGGTTTCCTGGTTTTACTCGGGATTGAGGATGCTGATACGGATGATGACCTGCAATGGCTTTCGCAAAAGATTTCCGGACTAAGGGTATTTGGGGATGAAAACGGCCTGATGAACAAGGCGTTGGCGGATATTGACGGCGGTGTTTTGCTGATCTCGCAATTTACGTTGTTTGCCCAAACCAAAAAGGGCAACCGGCCGTCGTTTATAAAAGCGGCCCGGCCCGATAAAGCGATCCCCATGTATGAGCAAATGATCAAATTACTTGAAAATTTAACAGGTAAAAAAGTTGAAACCGGGATTTTTGGAGCGGATATGAAGATCAGCTTACTGAATGACGGACCGGTAACTATTATTATGGATACTAAGGATAAGGACAATCATTAGTGGTAGAAATAATAGCAGTGGCAGTAAGTTTTTAACAAAGAGATATGACTATTGAAGAGGCACAAAAAACGGTAGATAACTGGATAAAAACAACCGGGATCAGGTACTTTAACGAACTGACCAATACCGCCATTTTAATGGAAGAAGTTGGGGAAGTTGCCCGTATTATGGCGAGACAATACGGCGAGCAATCGTTCAAAAAATCGGATACAGAAGTTAACCTGGCTGATGAAATGGCCGATGTGCTTTTTGTGCTGATCTGCCTGGCTAACCAAACCGGGATTGACCTTACTGATGCGCTGGAAAAGAATATGGAGAAGAAGAGTATCAGAGATAAAGACAGGCACAGGAATAATGAGAAACTAAAGTAGTAGTGGCGGTTTTAGTAAGCGTTTTAGCCGCCGCTGATACTAAGTCCTGCCGCTAACCAACCAATTTCACCAACCTCTCCCCATCAAGTACAGGGATGGCAGTTGTTATGTCAACCTGCAAACAAAATTCAATATCTTTTTCAATGCCGAGTGCTTTTAGCCGTTCGCTGTGGGACGTTTTTTTGAGATATTGATTAATGTCGTTTTTGCCAACCTGGAAAAGATCGTTGGCAGCAATGGCCGCGTCATCGAGTTTAAGGCCCGTTTCTTTGAGCTGATCCACCACGGCACCGGCAAACAGGGTATCTTCCAGGTTGAAATTGTTTTTCCAGCCGGCGCATACCAGCAGGATGTTTTCGTCTTGTGTTTTTAGCCAGTTACATAAAGCCGTAAGGTTTAAAAATGAGCCGATAACTATTTTTTTAGCACTGCGCGATAAATGTAATGCATGGGTACCGTTTGTTGTTGTTAGTACAACGGTTTTGCCCTTAACTTTTTCCTTTGTGTACGAAAAAGGCGAATTGCCAAAATCAAATCCGTCAACTACTTTACCATCACGTTCCGCAGCGAGTAAATAATCAAATCCCATTTCGCGGTACGCAGCGCATTCTTCCACTTCAGATACGGGGATAATAGCAGCTGCGCCGTTTTCAATACCGAAGCAAATGGACGATGTTGCCCTGAAAATATCTATGATCACAACGATATGATCCGCTACATTATAGAGGGGAATAAGAGATGGAGAAAGGCAAACGTTTAAATCACTGGTCATTTTGCGTCATAAGGTAATTGGATAACGGGTTTGTCATTAGCCATAAATGACTAATGACAAATACCCAATGACTATTTTGTAAAAGGCGGCTTTACAATTTTTGCTTTTATTTTATTATCGCGGATGCTGATAAAGATCTCGGTGCCTTCTTTAGCAAATTCGTTTTTTACATAACCCATACCAATTGCTTTTTGCAATGACGGCGATTGCGTGCCCGAAGTTACTTTGCCTATGTTATTGCCATCGGCGTCAACAATTTCATAGTCATGGCGGGGAATACCGCGGTCTATCATTTCAAAACCAACCAGCCTGCGTTTTATGCCGTCCTGCTTTTGCTGTTGTAATGCTGCCGAATTATTGAATTCTTTACTGAATTTGGTTACCCAGCCTAAGCCCGCTTCCAATGGCGAAGTGGTATCGTCAATGTCATTCCCGTAAAGGCAAAAGCCCATTTCCAGGCGTAATGTATCACGTGCACCCAACCCAATTGGTTTGATGCCGAACGGCTTGCCTGCTTCAAAAATTGCGTTCCAGATTTGTTCGGCGTTAGCATTTTCAAAATAGATCTCGAAACCACCCGCACCGGTATAACCGGTTGCCGATATCAATACATTGGGAACACCCGCGAAGGTCCCCTTTTTAAAAGTATAGTACTCCATTGAAGCCAGGTCAATATCGGTTAGGCTTTGCAATGCTGCCGAGGCTTTGGGACCCTGGATAGCAAGCAGGGAGGTGCGGTCCGAAATGTTTTTCATATCGGCACCCATGGTGTTGAACTTGGAGATCCAATCCCAGTCTTTATCAATATTTGATGCGTTAACTACCAGCATGTAAGTTTTTTCGTCGATCCGGTAAACCAAAAGATCGTCAACTATACCACCATCCATGTTAGGCAGGCACGAGTACTGCACTTTACCATCGTATAATTTTGAAGCATCATTACTGGTTACCTGCTGGATCAGCGCCAGCGCGTGGTCGCCCTTAATAATAAATTCGCCCATGTGGCTAACATCAAAAACGCCAACTCCGTTACGCACGGTTTCGTGTTCAGCATTGATGCCGGCATATTGCACAGGCATATTGTAACCAGCGAACGGCACCATTTTAGCGCCTTCTTTTATATGGATCTCGGTTAAAGCGGTATTTTTCATTAAAGCAATTTGTTTTTAAAGGGCAATGAAGCTAATGTAAGCCTGTGTCGGTATGTAGCTCGCGATGGTTTCATTCCTCAATTAATAAGCGGCAAAAATAACACGATTTATGGACTTTAGAGATTTTTATTCCCTTTCCTCTATTCGGAGTCAAATATGCATAGTGAAATATTTGCAGAGCACGTAACCAAAATGGTTATGATGCGTCATAGTCTATATGAAACAGGCTTTTAAAACATTCTTTTTATTAAGTACAATACTTATTTCGACCATAGATAACCTTAAAGCTCAGGAAAATAAAGTTGCTGAAATTGATTCCCTTATCAAAAGTGCAAACCGGCTGGGACTTTTTAACGGGAATGTTTTAGTAGCCGATAACAATCATATTATTTATAAAACAGCAATTGGTTTTGCAGATGCTTCAAAAAAAACAGGACTGACTGAAAGTTATCGTTTTCATATTGGCTCAATAGCTAAGGAATTTAACGCTGTCGGAATAATGATATTACAAGAGCAAGGAAAGCTAAGCCTGGATGATAGGATATCAAAATACCTGCCTGGCTTGCCGGAATGGGCCGGAAAGATCAGCATTAAAAACCTGATGCAATACACAAGTGGACTACCTGATGTTAAATGGGCCACCGTTAAGAATGATGCGGATAACATGGCCGATCTTAAAAAGCTGGACAAGCTTAATTTTGAGCCGGGCACCGATTATAATTATAACAATAACAATGTTTTTTTGCAGCGGAGGATAATTGAGAAAGTAAGCGGATTAACATTTAACCAGTTTGTGCAGCAAAAAATTCTAAAGCCATGCGGCATGGACACGGCTATAATCGATCCGACGGATGCCGACGTTCTAATAGCTAAAGGATATAACGATGCCTACCAGCAGGATTCTTTAACAGTGCCAATATCCGGGTGGACCTGCCTTACCCTTGCCGACTTTTACAAGTGGGCCAATTGTATCTCAACCTTTAAACTAATTACACCTGCATCTACCAGGCAAATTCTTTATCCCGTGGGGCCAAACAAACAGGCCGGGCTTGGCGGAGGGAGTATGGATGGTGATAAGCTGGCAACCCATATACACGATGGCTCAAGCCGTAATTATCAGGCTTTGCTAACTGATAATGCGCTAAAAGGCAGGGTGGTTATAGTGATGACCAATAACAAGCAAGGTAATGTATATGACATAAACCGTGCGATACAGGCTATTTTGGATGGAAAGCCATATTGTCAGCTTAGAAAATCAATTTTGAAATACTATCAGCAGGCACTGGATACACTGAACGGCGGGCAGATAATTTCTTTCTATAACAATTTAAAACCAGGCATGCACATGAATACGGCTTTGATAATGAATCGGCATTAAACGAAATAGGCTATTTTTTAATGCACAAAAACAAGGTGAACGATGCTATAACTGTTTTTGAATTTAATACCCTTTTGTTTCCGGGTTCGGGCAACGTTTTTGATAGTTTGGGTGAGGCCTATTATAAACAGGGAGACAAGCAAAGGTCGCTTTTTAGTTATAAACGCTCATTAGAACTGGACCCGGCAAATGACAATGCAAAGAATATTATTGCTGAATTGCAGAAGTAAAGGACGTAAAATTCAAACCACGCTTTCGTAAAATTCAACCAGTTTTTTAGTGACGTGATTTACATTGTGCTGCTCTTCCATCAGTTTTCGGGCATTAATACCTACATTTTTGCAATAATCTTCGTCAGTAATACAAAGCTTAATGGCATCGTAAAATTCATCGTAGTTGTTGGCTATCAGTATGTTTACGCCATCTTCATAGTTGATGCCTTCGGCACCCAGCGAAGTTGAAATGATGCATTTTTGCATAGCCATACCTTCAACAATTTTTACGCGCATGCCCCCGCTTGATAGCAGCGGCACAATCATAATTGATTTGCTGTTTACAAATTCCAGTGCATCGTCAACTTCGCCCTGGATAAAGATCTTACCCATTACATCGTAGTCATCAAATCGGTCCGGAATATCGTTACCCGCTACGTAAAATTTAACCCGCAGTTCGCCGTCAGTAAGGTCTTTACTGAAATTGTCGAGGAACCACTCAATCCCTTCGCGATTTGGCAGCCAGTCCAGTGATCCTAAAAAGAATAAGCTGGGAAATTCCGTTTTGTTAAAATCAGGGCTGTAATGATCAAGGTTTATCCCGACAGGCAGTATTTCAATTGGGATTTTGGTTCCATATTCAAGCAAGGTGCTTTTATCCTGTTGGGTAAATACCGCAATGCCGTCAAAGTTATTAAGCTGCTGCAGCTCATAGTTTTTAATCCGTTTGGCGTGCATCTTAAGGTAAGATTTTTTAAACGGATCAGATTTCTGTTCAGAAAGCCGCTGCCAGATCTGGTTTTCGACATTGTGCGAGCGGTAGATCAGTTTGGCCTTTGAAACCTTGCGTACTGCAGACAGGTAAAGGGAAACCATGAGCCCCTCGAACTGGATAATGTCATAATCCTTTATAAGCAACTCGCGGATGAGCAGGCGTTCAAATTCCTGGTCAAAATATTTATCGATATTAAAAGAGGTTTTGCTGAAAAGGTTCACGGCAACATCAAATACCGATACGGTGGTATCAATGTCAAATACCCTGTACTTTATTTTTGAGAGCAGATCTTTATCATCATCGGTAGTTTCGTGGTGATATTTTTTTGCATTAAGCGCCACCAATGAAACCTCGTGCCCAAGGTTAACCAACCCGCGGATGGTATTACACACCACAATGGAGTAACCACCGTTTTGAGGAAACGGGACGCGATATGTTAAAATAAGGATTCTCAATGGTTTACCGGGTTTTTAACAAAAATATAAAAATTGAGGGATTGGAAAGGGTGAAAAAAGCGTGCGCGTTCTTTTTTTGAAGAAAATTACGATAAATGAATTTTAATGTGTTTGCGAGCCATGGGGCAGGTTCACAGCGGGCCAACGCAAAAAGTATGTTGCACTAACGTGTAGTGTTATGCAATATGCTAAAATATCTGCAATTGCGGGTCAGTTACCCTGAAGGTACGGCGGTGGTAGGGGGTATAGCCAATCTTCATTACTGTTTCGCGGTGTTTTATAGTGGGATAGCCTTTGTTTTTATGCCAGTCGTATTCCGGGTGCTCGGCAGCTATTTGTTTCATGTAGTCGTCGCGGTAGGTTTTAGCCAGGATGGATGCGGCGGCAATGCTGAAATATTTGGCGTCGCCCTCCACAATGCATTGATGTGGAATATTCTGATATTTATTAAACCGGTTTCCGTCAATAATTAAAAACTGAGGGCTTAAATGTAATTTTTCTATTGCCCGGTGCATGGCTAAAAAAGAAGCATTCAGGATGTTTATGGCATCAATTTCTACATTATCAACAATACCTACTGCATGTGCAATGGCATTTTGTTCAATTTCAATCCGGAGCTGGTACCTAATTTCTTCGGTTAGCTGTTTGGAGTCGTTGAGCAGGTGGTGTTCAAAGTCGTCAGGCAGGATTACAGCAGCAGCAAAAACCGGCCCTGCAAGGCAACCGCGTCCGGCTTCATCACAGCCGGCTTCCAGGTATTCAAATTGATAGCGGGGTAAAAGCATTTAGTGTTAAAAACGTTGTACTAGTGGTAGTTGTTGCGGGTGTTGATAAAAGTATTATCCGATGTAAATATAAGTTTGGCCCAACTTTGCGAGGTCGTTTTTTTAACTGAACCGGGGCATTACCTCAACTTTAGCTATAAAGTTAATTTTCATTTGCCTAAAAAATCCTGAGACTCAGCAGAGTTACGTCATCAATGGGTTTCCCTTTGATGACCCTGTTGATGTGGTCCATCAGCAGCTCATTAAAATCATTGGGTGTTTGGTGGCCATGAGCCTTTATAAATTCGATCAGGTTTTCTTCTTTCCAGTTTTTGTTGCTTTGCTGGTGGTCCATCAGGCCATCTGTATAGTTAACTATCATGGTGCCCGGCTCAATGTCAACCTCTCCCTGGTTGATGAATGGAAGGTCATCAAAAACACCTATCATGGTGCTGCCCAGCTTTAGTGTTATGGCCTCGTTTTGCGAGAATAATACGGTGGCGTTATGGCCGGCGTTAATGTAAGTAAGTTTGCGGGTTTTTTCATTGTATTTAGCAAGGAACAAGGTAATAAACCGCTCGCCTTTGGTGTTATTGATCACAACTTTGTTTAGCCTGTCCACAATGGTGGTTAAATCATCTTCCACAACCGACCACGCGCGCAAACTCGCCTGGAAGTTGGCCATTAACAGGGCAGCAGAAATTCCTTTACCTGATACATCGGCAATACACCATAAAAACTCATGTTCGTTAAGGCGGATAAAATCAAAGTAATCGCCACCTATATTTTGATGAGGGATGTAGCGTGCGCTAACTTCTACGCTGGTATCTTTATATGCTTTGATAGGGATCAGCATATTTTGCACCTCCACAGCCAATTCCATTTCGCGCTGAAACCGTTCTGATAGTAGCCGTTCTTTAAAAAGCCTTTTGTTTTCAAGCGCAACAACAATAACATTTATTACCGTTTGAATAAAGTTGAGATCGTTGTTAAGCAATTCGCTTGACGGATTAAAATCGCCTATAAGGGCAAACGCAAGTGCTTTCTTTTTATGGTAAATGGGGATAAAGTAGTCGTACTTACGCAGCACCTCGTCATCATGATTGGATATTGGAGTGGGCCATTTGAATTTTTTTAATTTAAAACAGGCTGTATGCAGGGTGCCAACAGGCTCAATATCACCCCCATATTTGGAAATTAAAATATAACTTCCGTCTCTTTCAATAAGAAAACGGAGTTTACCAACCTGCAGGTAGCTTTTTAAAATTACCTGCAACATTTGAATTAGGGTAGGGGTAGCGGTATCTTTATTGATAGCCTGGGTTACTTCAAGCAAGGCATTTAATTCCGTTTGCCTTTTAAGCAATAATCGTATTAA
Organism: Mucilaginibacter xinganensis; assembly: GCF_002257585.1. Lineage (NCBI taxonomy): Bacteria > Pseudomonadati > Bacteroidota > Sphingobacteriia > Sphingobacteriales > Sphingobacteriaceae > Mucilaginibacter > Mucilaginibacter xinganensis. The sequence goes on from NZ_CP022743.1 coordinate 1,660,391, forward strand.
TTCGTCTTCAGCTGAAATTTCGTCAATATTATGCATTAGTTAAATTAGAAAGGCTGCCTAAAATAAAGATATTTTTTTTAAAACCGGGTACTTTGTGATTTTATATCAAAAGCGTCTCTTAAACCAACAGTTACCAGGTTGAACGCATAAACCAAAAACATAATTGCCAGGCCCGGGATTACCGCGAGATACGCCGAGTCCATCACAATGTAGCCATAGTGCTCTTTGATCATGCTGCCCCAGGTTGGCATTGGCGGCTGCGCTCCAAAACCAAGGAAGCTTAACCCTGCCTCGAGCAGGATAGCCGATGCAAAGTTCGATGAAGCCAGTACCAATATCGGGCCAATTATGTTTGGTAAAATATGCCGGGTGATAATTCGGGTATTGTTGAAACCCAAGGCTCGGGCGGCCTCAATGTATTCAACCTGTTTTAAACTTAGTACCTGTCCGCGTACCAGCCGGGCTACCTCAACCCACATAGAGAGGCCCACAGCTATGAAGATTTGCCAGAGGCCTTTACCCAGGGCAAATGATATGGCTATTACCAGCAACAGGGCGGGTAACGCCCACAGAATGTTCATCAACCAGCTTAAGGCGGCATCAATCCATCCGCCAAAATAGCCCGCTATGGCCCCAATCGTTACCCCAAGCAGCATACTGATAATAACCGACATTAAACCTACCGCCAACGATACCCGGGTGCCTAAAATAAGCCTGCTTAACAGGTCGCGTCCGTAAATATCTGTACCTAAAATAAATTTCTTGCGGATAATTGCAGCGGAGGGCCCATGTTTGGCGTGAGGTAATTTATAGGCCTTTTTTTCCGGTTTATCTTCGGCGCCAATATATTCATTTACAAATACCGAGTCTTTAGTAAAGCGGTAACCCGTAATCGGGATCTCGCGGTAAAACGATGGCTGCCCGAAAAGCATTTTTGTAAAAATATTAACCGTGTCCACAGGCTCATCTTTACGCAGGCGCAGGATCATAAACTCCGAGCCCGGCTTTTTGATGCTCAGCTGAATGATCATGTTATTGGCTTTCGGTGTTGAATCGGGCATAATAAGATAGCCCAGTATGGCAACAAGCAGGGTAATTATAATTAGTGCGAGCCCTGCAACGGCAATTTTATTGCGTTTAAATATTTTCCAGGTGCGCTGTGAGGGGCTAAGATCAGTCAATTAAAGTTAATATTGCTTTGGCTAAAGATAGTGAGTAGTTGACTAAGTTGATTAGGTGAGTGGTTGATTAAGTTAATTTATTGCAGGTGTTGGGTGGTTTATGATGAGATCTGACTTAGAAATGATAATTAATAAGTGTACTCCACACTTAACTCAATCAACCCAATCCAGCTTAATTACCCCAAACCATACCTAACGCACCATCCTCCCCTTCCAGTGATATTTGCCCTTATTGCCCAGCATTCCGATATAAACAAAGTACACAAAATAGAGTGGAATAGAGACAGGCAGCACCATTATCAATTTGAGCCGCTTAAAAAATAGGGTTACGGGTACCAGTAGCGCAAGCTCCGCTAAAAACACAATAAGATACTGGATAGCTGAAACAACCAGGTAATTACTATCATAAAGGCCATAGCACAGGTTTGCCAGTACTGATAAATTGAACAGCCATAAACCTACCACCAGGGCTACCACTTTTTTGTCTTTATATTTTACAGATTTTGAGGCCCAGCGGCGCCTTTGCTGTAAGAAGCTGGACAGGTTGTGTTTGGCGTGGGTAAATACAACAGCATCATACCATTTTAAAAAGCCTATTTTACCGGGATAGCGTGCAGCTACTTTTTGCAGCAATAACTCATCATCGCCTGAGGCCAGGTCATCAATGCCCTTAAAGCCGCCAACTTCGTAAAATATATCCTTGCGGTAAGCCAGGTTGGCACCGTTGCAGGTAGATGCATGGCCATTGCCTATAAAGGCCCCGCCTGTGGCAATAAGTGAATAAAACTCCAGCGCCTGCATGCGCTCAAATAACGACTGCTCTTCAAAATAGCTCACCGGCGAGGAGATCATGTAAGGCTGTTCGGCTTCATAATAACCTACTATTGATGAAAGCCATTTGCTGCCCATGCGGCAATCGGCATCGGTAGCCACCATCAGTTCGCCGGTTGATAATTTGATGGCTTCGGCTATAGCCTTTTTTTTGTAGGAGTTGAGCGGCTGATCCTCGTTCATCTGTAGTAGCTTTACACCGCTGCCGGCGTAACTGCTGATGATCTGCGAAGTATTGTCGGTGGAGTGATCATCTGCTATGATAATTTCTAAAAGGTGTTTGGGATAATCTTGTGCTAAAATATCATTTATGGTTAGGTGGATACTTTCTGCCTCGTTACGTGCAGCTATCATCACGGTAACTTTTGTGGTAAAGCCCGAAGGTTTTATTGTTGGGCGTTTGATATTATTCCACCCGATAATAAGGAAGGCCACCACGCACAGGAACAAGCCTGTAAGCAGGAAGGATATGGTACTAAGAATTACGATCAAAGAATTTCAATTTAAAGACAAATATAGACCCTAAAATGGCGGGAATAATCAAATTAATAATATAGATAAGCGATACTGCTACTACTATGGCTATTTGCTGATCAGTTATATAACCAAACAGTTTGTCGGCAGTAATGCTTCTTACGCCGATGTCAACCACATCGAGGGACGGAATTGCTGATTGTATAAAGAAAAAGACAAACATCACCAGCGACAGCTCATAAAGCGGGATCTGCGGGATAAGCAAATGTATGATTAGGTAATACTGAAAAGTAAATGTGCAAAACCGGGCCAGGCAAAACCACATAATATTTAACAGCTGGCTGGTTTTATAGGTGCCCATGATATCAAAAAACCGATGATACTTGTGAAGGAACCTGATCCTGTTAAGCAGCGACACCATCCATTTAATATTGAAATAAAAGGTAAGCATTGTTGCCATAAATACTGCGGCAACCACCACTACACACAGCATGATCCAGTCGGCGGGATGAATAAACATATACAGGAACCACACCGAAGCTGCTGCCCCTAACACGTTGGTGATCACATTTTGCCCGAAAGAGCCCACGGCCATAGCAAATACGCCATGAATGCGTTTGCGGTTTGGCAAAAACATTACGCGGCCGCCATACTCGCCAATTCGGTTTGGGGTAAATACCGCCCAGGTTAAACCGCAAAATACGGATTCAATAGCCTTCCAAACAGACATGGGGGATAACCTGCGCGTTAAGTGCCACCATTTTAACGACTCGAGCACCCAGTTAAGCGCCATCAGCAACACTACGCAAACCATGGTGAAAACCACTTTGTTGTAGGTAACATGCGCTACCAGGCCCCGGAATTTATGCAGGTTATCATTATTTTTAATGATACGGTGATAAATAAACCAGAACGCGAGGACTAAAATGCCAAGTTTGAGCAGGTAGGAAAATAATTTTTTAGCGCGGGCAGTCAAAAGCAGGATAATTTGTGCAATGTTACGAAAAAGTTCATGGTTGATGGTTCTTAGTTGATAGCAGCTTTAAGGGAATTTTATCAGAAGGCTGTAAACCATTCAATAATAACAGCTTTATTGTATAAAGTTGCAATTTCTTACTATCAACCAGCAACCATGAACGCTGAACTACTTCAGTTTTCCTTTTAAAAATGTAATGGTTTTATCATAAGCATCTTTGGTAGCATCACTGCTATAAGCCGGGTTACTTGGGTTGGCAAAACCATGGTCAGCGTCGTAACGGTTGACCGTTAGCTTTTTGCCGGCAGTTTTCATGTCAGCCTCAAATTTGTCCACCACTTTGGCATTTATCCACTGGTCTTTATTGGCAAAATTGCCTATTACATCGCAATGAAGGGTTTTAAGTTTGTTAACATCCTGCTCAGGCATCCCGTAGTACATTACACATCCTGCTGCCTGTTTGCCCGCAAGCAGGCTGGTTTGCAGGCTCCAGCCACCGCCAAAGCACCATCCTATAGTAGCAATATGTGCCTTTGGGCCGGCATAAGCTAATGCCCCGTTTATAATAGCTTTTGCTCTTGATTCGTTTACCCCCTGCATTAGTTTACCTGCATCAGCAGGTGTTGTTGCCATTTTGCCGTCGTAAAGGTCAAGGTCTATCACTGTTACATCGCCCAGGTCATTGTAGATCTTTTCTGATTCTTTTTTAACCCAGTCATTTAATCCCCACCACTCATGTATTACCAGCAGGTAATTGTTGGTGTTTTTTTTAGCTTTCAGCTCGTAGGCCGTTGCAGTTTTACCATCAGCAGTTTTGTAGGTGATAGTTTTGCCAATACTGCTTTGAAAGTGTAAAGGCAAGGGGCTTTTGTGCGACAACACAAATTTTTTGCTGGTTGCCAGCATCGCAAATTGTTGTGTGGCAGTTGCCGGGCCATGGCAAACCACCCTGTTTTTAGTTTGGCTAAAAGCCAGGACCCCAAAAAAAAGCAATGCGGTTAAGAGTAATAATTTTTTCATGGTTATTATTTAGTTTAATTTTTGCTAAACAGATTTTCAGGCAACCAATATCGGGATAGTTTTGTTTTAAAACTGTCATTAAATTTCGCTGCGGCAGATACAGGTACGCATCTATATTTTTACCGGCGAAATTATAAATAAGGCCAACAGTAAAGTAAAATTGGAAAAGGCAGTACTTTTTGGTTTACTTTGCCGATGAGGGAGAAACCTTAGGAATAAAAGGTAAATTCGTCATGAATTCAAATCCTGAACATTAACCAATGGAAGCCGATTTTATAACTTATCAAAAATTTAATGATATCGCCTTAGCCTATCAACTTACTGATTTACTGCAACTACACAAGGTTGATTACCAGTTTGAGGAGGAAGCACTAACGTTTAATCCGTCGTTTAACTTAAATGATGAGCTTTCAAAGCAGTATGCGGTAAAAATTAGCGCCGGCGATTTTGACAGGGTAAATGAGCTGTTGAAGCAGGATGCCGGCGAACACCTTGGCGATGTTGAAAAGGATTACTACCTTTTTGATTTTAGTACGGATGAACTGCGGGATGTTGTTGCAAAAGCCGATGAATGGAGTGCTTTTGATGTGCAAATGGCCCGCAAGTTGCTTGCAGATAAGGGCAAAGCAATAACTGATGCGGAACTGGAAAACCTGGAGGAAAAAAGAATTGAGGAGCTGAAAGTTGCAGAGCCCCCTCAAACCGGCTGGATAGTTATAGGCTATATATTTTCACTTCTGGGTGGGATTTTGGGCGTGTTTATTGGCTGGTATTTAAAATCATCCAAAAAAACGCTGCCTAATGGCGAACGGATTTATGAGTATTCGGAACGGGACAGGTGGCATGGTGCCGTTATATTTTATATTTCAATAGTAGTTTTGACCATTAGTTTGATATACCGAATGACCTGGGAAATTAATTAAATGGAGACCGGGCATGGTGGAGTTTGCTAAAGCCTGAGGTTGAAATATGGGTCAAATTTTAAAATATATTTCCTGAGTTAGGTACCTGATTTCTTCTTTTATACCATCAATGTCCCTGTCCGCGGGAGTATAGAAAATTGAAACATTGCCATTAATTTTTACTTGAATGCTAAACTCTTTTGTAATGTTAAATGATTGAAAAACTTCGTTATCAATCCACTTGGAAGTCATTATCAAACGGCTGTAAAAAAAGATACTCGGGAAGGATTTAAATAGGTTTATTCTTTTTAATACATTGTTGTTGGTATCTAAAAAAACAACGCTAATTAAAGCGTATTCAAGGAAAATCAGCGATTAAAAGTATCTAAGTAAATTTATATATTTAAACGATGTTTGATTTTTTCAAAAAAATAATAGACTATTTTAACACGCGTCATATTCCTTATATGCTATCGGGTAGTATTGCAATGGGGGTGTATATTGAACCGCGTTCCACTAAGGATATTGACTTTGTGGTGCATCTACAGATGAAGGATATTGATAGTTTCGTATCTCATTTTGAGGGAGCATATTATTGCAGCAAGGATGCCGTTATAGACGCTGTAAATCGCCAAAGTATATTTAATGTAATAGATCATGCATCTGGTTTTAAGGCAGATTTTGTAGTCCTGAAAAATAACGAATATAGGCTTGCTGAATTTGAACGCAAGCAAACGGCAGACTTTTATGGGATTGAAATTTCTATAGTTTCGCCTGAAGATTTACTGATTTCGAAATTAATTTGGATACAGGAATGGGAATCAGCTGTACAAATGGAAGATATTAAAAACCTGACGGCAATTCCCGATTTACAATTTGAATATATACTCCATTGGATAAAAAAGCTAAATTTGAATACTTTTAATCTGATTGAGCTATGAATGATACGCCGGAACATGTAAAGCAAAAGCAGTTAGAAATCTGGCTTTCGAAACCACTGCAGGAAAGACTACGGCTGACACTTGTAATGAATGATGAGTTATATGGTTTTTGGAATAATGCAAAAAAAGATAGTTCTAAGGCAAATAGGCCATCTGACAAATAATAAAGAAACTTATTCAACTTTCTTCGAGTCTTTACCGACTTTCGGACTATTTCAATATCTCCCTAATATCATCTACTGAAAGCGACTTTATAAAGCTTTCTTCAGTAGTGATCAATGCGCGCGAAAGGCTGAGCTTGCGTTGCTGAAGTGCCAGGATCTTTTCTTCAACAGTATCTTTTGTGATGAATTTATAGATGAACACATTTTTGGTTTGGCCAATGCGGTGGGTACGGTCTATAGCCTGTTGTTCAACGGCAGGGTTCCACCATGGATCGAGGATGAAAACGTAATCCGCTTCTGTAAGATTTAGTCCCACACCACCGGCTTTTATCGAAATTAAAAATACCCTTGTTTTTTCATCCTCCTGAAACTGTTTTACCACGTCGCCGCGGTTTTGGGTGCTGCCATCAAGGTAGGCGTAGGGAATCATTTCCCTGTCGAAATATTCGCGATAAATATTCAGCTGCTTTACAAACTGCGAGAAGATCAATACTTTGTGGTTTCCTTCCAAAACGGTGGCAAGGGTATGGATCACGTTCTCAAATTTGCCTGAGTCACCCTCGTAATCCTGGTCTATCATTACCGGGTGGTTGGCAATCTGGCGCAGCTTAATGAGCCCCTGCAACACCTGGATCTGCGTTTTGGCATAGGTGCCATCTTCCAGGCTTTTCAGCAGTTCGTTGCGGTATTCGGATTTCACCTTTTCATAAACCGCCGATTGCTCTTCGCTCATCTGGCAATAGAACAGGTTCTCTATTTTTGGTGGCAGTTCGGTGGCCACCTGCTCTTTGGTACGGCGCAACACGAAGGGTTTTATAAGGGCCTGCAGTTTGCGCGCCTTGTCTTCATCTTTTTTCTTTTCTATCGGCGTAACAAACTCATTCTGGAAAAACTGCTGAATGCCCAGTAGGCCAGGGTTGATGAACGACATCTGCGTCCACAGGTCGTTAACAGAGTTTTCTACCGGGGTACCGCTCAATATCAGCTTAAAACGCGATTTTAACTGCTTTACCGCCTGAAATGACTTTGAAGAGGGGTTTTTAATATTCTGGCTCTCGTCTAATATCACGTAGTCAAAAAAGTAAGCCTTCATTAGTTCAATATCAATGCGGCTGATGCCATAGGTAGTGATCACTACATCATAATTGGCAAACACCTCCGGCGATTTATAGCGGAAAGTACCGGTATGCACCATCAACCTTAGTTGCGGGGTAAACTTTTTAGCTTCCGCAAGCCAGTTATAGATGAGGGAAGTTGGCATAATAACCAACGAAGTGGCCTTGCCGCCAGCGGCTTCGGTATCTTCCTTATGTTTTTGAAGCAGCGCCAGTGTCTGGATGGTTTTACCCAAACCCATATCATCAGCCAGGCAGCCGCCAAAATGGTAGTTCTTTAAAAAGTGGAACCAGTTATAACCGGCTTTTTGATAAGGCCTTAAGTTACCGGCAAAATTTTGCGGCAGGTCAATATCTTCCAGTTCCTCAAAATCCAAAAGCTTTTGCAGTTTGCGCGTCATGGTTACGCTGGCCATTTCGCCTTCGGCAAGTTCATTCACCAGCCCAATGTGGTGGCGTCGCAGTTTCAGCTCGTTGCCGCCCTCGGTAAAGTGCAGCAGGTTGCCATATTGCGAGAACCATTTTTCGGGAATAATGGCAATCTCGCCCGATGGCAGCAGAAACTCCTTTTTACGGTTCAGGATATGATTTTTTAGCTGGATAAACGGAATGCTGTAGGAACCGAAATATACGATGGCGTGGATATCAAACCAGTCATTATTTTCTTTTACGGCGAGGTCTATTTTGCTGGTGCCAAAAACATAGCGTTTCTGGCTGCCGGAATCTGGCTGTTCAATTTCAAAGCCCTGCTCAATCAATTGGTCATAATGCTGGTTGATCCACTCAAATACCGAGAAGGATTGGTCGGCATCTTCATCATTTATAGCCACTTCCAGGTTTTTGAACAGCGACGATGCTGTTTTAAGGCCCAATGTTTCCAGGTAGCTAAACTTGTTCTTTTCCCATGTAACCGATCTTTTAATGCGGTGGAAAGTGTAATCATCGCCGCTGCGCTCCATCCGCACCGAAATCAGCCGTTCATCACCATAAGGGAATACATAACCGGCATATTTAAAATACAGTTGCAGCTGTGATGTGCCACCCTCCACATAAATGGGTTTTATAACCGGCCGGGCATCATATTTCTCCGTATTAATGGTAAAGCCTTCGGCATACACGTGGTGCTTTTCAATAAGCGGCGCCACAAACCTTTCGAAGTAGGATTGTTCGGACGATTTTGGGATAGCGATATATCGCTTATTTAAAAACGGTACCAGTTTTTTACCTTCTATCTCTTTTTCAAAATGATAAAGGGTATCATCAAGCAGCATCCACGCCGGATGGTTGCAAATAACCTCGGCATTTTTAAACATAAACTCAATACGCATCCCCTGGTATTTGATGGTGGGAAAGTACCTGATCTCTTCCTCGTTGCGCCTGAAATGGAACAATACCGTTGCCGCCTCGGCTGCTATTTGCACCTTACGTTCTGCAGGGTAGCCCTCTTTGCTCATCTGGTACAGCGGCTTATCTTTCAGTAAGCCCAAAGCATCGGCCATCCGTTTTTCTATTTTGGGGCGAAGCGTATCGAAAAGCTGCTCGTTAAAAATTTTGGTAAAGAACTCGAAGGGACGAATTGGCTTTTTATAGAATTTTTTTATCAGGTTGCCCTGCTCCATTTCTTCCAGCATCCTGATCAGCTTAACATCAACATCATCAATATATGCGGCAAATTCTTTTGCGGTATTTGAAAATAAACGCTGGTAGGTAAGTGAAAATTCGCCGTTTGGGTTAAGCTGTACTATATGTGGCTCAATAACGTACGACAGGTATTCATGCTTTGCAATAGCATAAATTATCTGGCAAGGCTTACTGCTGTCGACACGTAACATAGTTCTATATGATTAAAAAATTAATAGAAGCTACATCAACAAAAAATTCAAACCTAAACAGAATTTGTTTGAAGTGGAAATGTTTTGTGTTAAATAGTTGTTAACAGTGGGGGATGGACATTGCTTTTGGAAGTTACTTGTTCCTCTTTTATAATGGAATACTGATAATAAATTTACTATACAACCCCGGTTCTGATTGAACTGTTATCTTCCCCTCCATTTGTGTAACTGCGTCTTTAACCAGGTACAACCCGATTCCCGAGCTCTTTTTATTGCTGCCAGACATATAAAATTTATCAAAAATGCGTTCCTGGTCATTTTTACGGATCCCTAAACCGTTGTCCTCTACCTCTATTACGGCGCTCCCGTTCATCTCGTAAGTTTTTACTTTTACCCATTGCCGTTCCTTATCCGGATCACTGTATTTTATAGCATTCGATACCAGGTTGTTCAATATAACCTGCAGCTTTAGTGCATCGCTGTCGATTCTGTTCTTCTCCACTTCTTTGTAGATCTGAATTTTCTTTCCGCCTACGCCGTAATGATTCTGTGCTATCACGTTATCAATAATTGACAGTAAGTAGCATTCTTTTTTTACTAGCCCGGAGTTTTTACTTTGAATAAACAGCAGCATTTCATTAATAAAACGATCCTGCTTTTCAAGGCTGTCTTTCATCATGTTGATATACGCTTTAACCTGCACCGGGTCCGACTCATCATCTATCAGCGATATTAACCCCATAAGTGCAATCAATGGCGACCTAAGGTCATGTGTTACATTAAATACAAATTTATCCAGCCCAGAGTTTATTAGCTGGAGGCTGTCGTTTTGTTCCACTACCTTCTGCTGCGACCGGACCAGATTATTTAGCATTATGCCCGCATAAGAGAGCGAACTGCCCAGAATCACCAGTGTAATGAAAACGTTCCCGATAAATACATACAAATTAATACTCCGGCAAATAACACCAAGGGTGTCAGAAAATGCCTGCTCCTTAATAGTCAAATCGGCCGAGATGTTATTAATAGCAAGTACGAGTTGTTTTTTTTCAGCAGCAGACATTTTGCCACCGGTAATTTGTTCGCGCGCCTGTTTGCCTATCAGGTGTAATTTATTTACCATTACATCGCCTTCGGTCCAGATACCAATTACCTTTTGAAACATGGGTAAATGCTGAAAGTTACTGAAAAGCCAAACCAGGTCGTCAATATCTGCGGGGTGGTTTTTACCCTGTAAGAACCCTTTTTTTGCCAGTTCTTTATTGGGGTTTGATGATAGAGCTACCCTGGCTGTGTGATCGCCGGCAGGAACACTGATATCGCGCTCAAAAGCAGCATAATCCTCATTGTTTTCCAGCGTGATGTAATTGATTAAGTGGGCCGAAGCGTCTTTTTGCCCCTTTGAATATTGCGATTCTCCATTGATGTAAGCCCTGGCAGCAGATAAAGTGCGGATGGTATAAAAATTCAACACTATCATTATGGCTGATGCTATAAACACAATAAGCAATAGCGTAAGGGAAGTCTTTTTAAACAAAAGCTTAATTCGGGATACAGGTGGTTTAGGGATCTCTCTCAAATTTGTAAAATTTAACTATCCTAAAGTCTTTACAGCAGGTTTAGCTGCAAAAGATAAATGGCTAAAAAGGTATACGTTTTACGTATAAGTTAGGTTGCGTTTAAAGAAAATGGCTTCAAATTATTGGTTAAAATTCATCGGTGCTTAATAGAGGCAATATGACTCGAAATTTTATTCAAAAAAAAAAGCTCAAGAAAATTAATTCTTAAGCCTTTACAGATTAAACAATGTTAAATCTTATTCGCCGGATGCGTGATCATGCGTCATTTCCTCGCGGAAAAGTTTAGCGCTGAAATAATCGTTATTCATGTGGCTGATGTTGGTCATCTTAATTTCCTTAGGACATTCTGCTTCGCAGGCGCCGGTGTTGGTACAGTTACCAAAGCCCTCGGCATCCATTTGAGCTACCATGGCCTGTACGCGGCTGTAACGCTCAGGCTGCCCCTGCGGTAACATACCCAGCTGGGTAACTTTAGCAGACACAAACAGCATGGCCGAAGCATTTTTACAGGCAGCAACGCAGGCACCACAGCCAATACAGGTTGCTGAGTTAAACGCCTCATCGGCAATTACCTTCGGAATAGGGATCTCGTTGGCATCAACGGTAACGCCGGTATTAACCGAAACGAAACCACCGGCCTGCTGGATCCTGTCGAACGCTGAGCGATCAACCGCCAGGTCTTTAACAACCGGGAAAGCGGCGGCGCGCCATGGCTCAATCACAATGATCTCGCCATCATGAAAAGTACGCATGTGTAGCTGGCAGGTGGTAATAGCGTTCTTTGGCCCGTGCGGTTGGCCGTTGATGTACAACGAGCACATACCGCAAATGCCTTCGCGGCAATCATGGTCAAAATTAATAGGCTCCTCACCCTTGTGGATCAGGCTTTCGTTAACCACATCCAGCATTTCAAGGAACGACATATCAGGCGAAATACCTTCGGCCTTATAGGTTACAAACGCGCCCTTTGTATTTGCATTCTTTTGACGCCATACTTTCAGCGTCAGGTTCATATTTCCGTTACTCATATTATTAAGTCTGGAGTCTTAAGTTTAAAGTTCAAAACCGGTCAGCGGCTTCAAACTTCAAACCCAGGACTTATTTATAAGATCTTTGTGTAAGGTGAACAAATTCGAAATTCAAATCCTCTTTATTCAATACTTCGGGCTGGTTATCGCCTTTATACTCCCAGGCAGCAACGTAAGCAAAATGCTCGTCATCGCGCAACGCCTCACCTTCCGGTGTTTGCGATTCCAAACGGAAGTGTCCGCCGCATGATTCTCTGCGTGCCAGGGCATCATCAACCATCAGCTCGCCAAGTTCTAAAAAGTCAGCCACACGACCAGCTTTTTCAAGCGATGAGTTTACTTCTTCATTATCGCCTAAAACTATTGCATTCTTCCAAAAGTCAGCCTTTAAAGCGCTGATCAGTCCTTTTGCTTTGGTTAAGCCGGCTTCGGTGCGCGCCATGCCGCAATATTCCCACATAATAAGGCCAAGCTCACGGTGGTACTCATCTACAGTTTTAGTGCCTTTTAAGGCTAGTAGTTTATTGATATAGGCCAGCACATCCTGTTTTGTTTTTTCAAAGGCCGGGTGTTTAACATCAACCGGTTTTGGGCCTATGGTAGCCAGATAATCGCCAAGGGTGTATGGAATTACAAAGTAACCGTCGGCCAGCCCCTGCATTAATGCGGAAGCACCGAGGCGGTTGGCACCGTGATCGCTAAAGTTACATTCGCCCAAAGCATAAAGGCCCGGTACGTTTGTGCTTAGGTTATAATCAACCCAAAGGCCACCCATAGTGTAGTGTACAGCAGGGTAAATACGCATAGGTTGTTTGTAAGGATCTTCATCAGTAATTTGATAGTACATATCAAACAGGTTACCATATTTGGCAGCCACTGCATCTTTACCCAAACGGTTTATTGCATCAGCAAAGTCAAGGAATACTGCAATGCCTGATCCGCCTACACCACGGCCGTCATCAACCATTTCCTTAGCGTTTCGTGAAGCCACGTCACGCGGAACCAGGTTACCGAATGATGGGTATTTTCTTTCCAGGAAGTAGTCGCGATCGTCCTCTTTTACCTGGGCAGCGGTTATTTCCTTTTTACGAAGCTTCTCAGCTATTTCTTTTGTTTTTGGTGCCCAAACCCTGCCATCGTTACGTAACGACTCAGACATCAGCGTTAATTTAGACTGATGGTCTCCGGTTACCGGGATGCAGGTCGGGTGGATCTGCGTGTAACATGGGTTAGCAAAAAATGCACCGCGTTTATGTGCTCGCCATGCAGCAGTAACATTTGAACCCATAGCATTGGTTGAAAGGTAAAATACGTTACCGTACCCTCCTGTTGCCAGCAATACGGCATGGCCGCTGTGGGCTTCAATAGCGCCATTGATCAGGTTACGGGTAATAATACCTTTAGCATGTCCGTCAATAGTAACTACATCCAGCATTTCGGTGCGGGTGTACATTTTTACCTTACCTAAATGAATCTGGCGGTTAAGCGCCGAGTAAGCCCCTAATAATAGCTGCTGTCCTGTTTGGCCTCTTGCATAAAATGTACGCGATACCTGTGAGCCACCGAACGAGCGGTTATCAAGCAAGCCGCCGTACTCGCGGGCAAACGGTACACCCTGTGCAACGCACTGGTCAATAATATTTACAGATACTTCGGCAAGGCGGTAAACGTTTCCTTCGCGGGCCCGGTAATCACCACCTTTAATGGTATCATAAAACAGGCGGTAAACGCTGTCGCCGTCGTTCTGGTAATTTTTTGCAGCATTTATACCACCCTGCGCAGCAATAGAGTGCGCACGGCGCGGGCTGTCCTGGAAACAAAATGCTTTCACATTGTAACCCAGCTCAGCAAGTGACGCCGCTGCCGATGCGCCTGCCAAACCGGTACCTACAACTATAACGTCGTATTTACGCTTATTGGCCGGGTTAACCAGCTTTAAGTTAAATTTATGCTTGCTCCATTTTTCGGCTAATGGACCCTCAGGAATTTTAGCATCTAAACCCATGTTTTGTTGTATTTATTTTGAGTGACTGAGTGAACTTAATCAACTCCTTCTAACTTAATCTAACCTAATTAACTACTTGCTTATGCTTTGTAAATAATATACCACCGGCATAGCTGCAAAGCCTATCGGGATAATTACAGCAAACAGCCATGTACCTATAAAATAAACAATAGGGGTGTACTTGCGGTGTACCCAGCCCAGCGTGCGGAATGCACTCTGAAAACCATGCAGCAAGTGGAACGACACAGCAAACATGGCTATAACGTAAAACGCTACGTAAAGCAAATTGCTAAAACTGCTTGCCACGCGTGCATGCAGGTCTTTCACCCGTATAACTTCGGTATTATTTTCAACAGATACGCTTTTTTCAAATTCGGGCGTTACCGGCTGGTAATCAACCGAGGTAGTTTTGCCGGTTGATAGATCAGTACGGTACTCTTTATAAGTTACTTTGTTGCTGTATTTATAAGCAAACCAAAAGTCGCTCATGTGAATAACAATGAACAAAAATAAAATTGAACCCAGCAGGCCCATGTTTTTTGATGACCATGTAGCCGGTGATTTGTTTATCGTTGCGTATGACACAGGCCTTGCTTTGCGGTTTTTAACAGTTAAAACCAATGCATACACGGCATGCACCAAAATTGAAAGATACAACAGGTAAGCAATTACTTCTATCGGCGGAAAATGCGTCAGGAAATTGGCATACAAATTAAATCCGTAACCCTCATCATTTTTAAACAATAACAGGTTACCGCCCAGGTGTACAATTAAAAACGTACACAGAAACAAGCCCGTTAAAGCCATGATTAGCTTTTTGCCCAACGATGAGTTAAAGGTTTGCTTAAATTCGCTCATTATAATTCTGATTTATTTGGCAAAAGTATTTATTATATACCAAAAGATATAAAGGTAAACAGCTTAATAAGCATCAATTAACTATTTAGAAACAATCTAAAATAGAGTGTATTTCTTTTATTTTTGCAGATAAATATCCTTCTGTTATATTAGCGATGAAAACACAGAACCGTGGTTGTAAGATCCGGTAGCCAGGATGAAATTGTTGCCGGAATTTTTTACGCTCGACTTATTTTGCGCTGATATACCGGTTTTGCCTCCCGATACTAAAAAAACACTTATCATATGAAATTCCCTTATCCCGTATTGCTTGCTATATTATTGACCGGCTGCAATAAAAAGGCCCATATTGAATTTACCGGAACCGCAACAGGTGTTAAAAATGGTGTTTTTATTGTGAAAACTACCGGCGACAGCGCCATTTTTGGCGAAAACATAAAAGATGGAAAGTTTTCCATTGCCCAAAAAACATTGAACCACCCGGGGTATTATACTTTGGACGTTACCGATGCTGATAACAAAGACGAACACAACCCCTTTGAAGTTTACCTTGCCGATGGCAAGTACAACATTGAAACGGAGGCCGGTAAACTTGATAAATACCCCAGGATAACCTCACCGTCAAAAATCCAGGATCAACTGTCGGCGTTTTATGTGCTGGCCGGTAACATGAGCGCCGATGCCAGGCAACAGGTTTTAAAAATAAATAAGGAGTTAAACGATAAATACGCACAGCTATCGCCCGATGCTTACAATAACCTGCTGGCAAAACTGCAGGAAAACCAAGCCAAAATGCGCGATGTTGATGCAATTGCCTTTAAACAGTTTTTAAAACAATATCCACAGAGCGAGATCAGTGCACACATCATGTCGAAATTAGATTATGAGGGCGACCCGGTTACTTATTATGCTATTTTTAAAACGCTTACCCCGGCTGCTCAAAATAGCGACGAAGGCAAAGATATCGACGATAAATTAACGCACCTGATCAATTTGGTAGCCGGCAAAAAGGCACCAGCTTTACAGGGCAATACCCCTGATGGTAAACCATTTGACCTTAAGAGTATTAATAAAAAAGTAATTGTGGTTGATTTTTGGAAAGCAGGCAACGAATTGAGCCGTAAAAATCACGATCAGATCAAATCGCTGGTGGTGCAGGAAGAAGTGCAAAAGAACGTTGCATTCATCAGCGTATCGCTCGATTCAAAATCTGACTGGTGGACTGGTGCACTGAAGGATGACAAACTGAACTGGACTCAGATCTCGGATCTTAAAGGAAACGATTCGCCAAACGCTGCAAACTATAACATCACCGAAATTCCGTCCTATTATATCCTGGATGGTCAATGGAACATTATAGCGCCAAAAGTAGAGGCAAAAGGTATTGAATTTGAGGTGTCGCAGTATTTAAAAAAACACCGCTAATAAAAGCTGCGACTGGTCGCCTAATCTATAGCCAGCACTTTATCTTTAGTTATCGCAAAAATGCGGTCGGCTTTGCTGCTGCGGATAGCCACCCTGCCGGTAAACTGCCCAAACGATGGCAATACTAGCTGCCGGGCACCAAACGCAAAGCAGGGCAGGGTAAGGCTTTGCCGCCCTTTGCCCGTTAACCTGATGCCAGGATGAATATGCCCGCAAAATACGTAACCTTCGGCCAGTGCCAAATTGCTTTCGGGCAGCGGATGATGCAGCATCAGAAACGGCCCCACCAGCAAATGCTCGTGTAGCTGGATGTTAAGGTTTTGATAGTAGCTATCGTCAATAATATCGTGATTTCCTTTAACTAAAATAATCTCCAGGTTTGGGAACTGGCTGCGCCAAAGGATAAACCAATCCCAGTCGGCATTCATGTCGCTATGGAAAAAATCACCCAGAAATATGATCTTTTCAGGTTTGTGCTCAAAAATCAGGTCAGATAAAACGGACAAATCATTCTGCTCCATATCCCGCGGCACGGCAATGCCAGCCTTTCGAAAATGACCAACCTTGCCCAAATGCACATCAGCAGCAATCAATGTTTTTTTTTGCTGCCAGTAAATTGCCTTTTGCGGCAGCAATAATAAATCCTGGTTTAATAAATTGAAAGAAACACCCCCGCCCGTAGTCATGGCGCAAAAGTAATAAAGGTAAATCAGTAAAAAAAACGCCTTCCAAAGCTATAATTTAATACGTTAATATGGTATTTTAGCGTAGGTAATTAATCCCCTGATGACTTTAACTGACTTTGCGCCCGTGTCATTCAACAAGCGCGTACCTATAGTTGATATGCTGCGCGGATGGGCATTGTTGGGCGTTGTGTTAATGAACTATTCTGATTTTTTCAGTATGGGCGCGCCGGATAATTATAAACCGGATGTTTTTAACAATATTTTACTTACAGGTGGCAGCATCTTGTTTGCATCTAAATCATGGACGCTTTTAAGCTTTTTATTTGGTTATGGTTTTGCTGTACTGATGCAGAACACGGCCAACAAGGGGATTGACACCAATAGTTTTTTTTTAAAAAGGATGTTTTGGCTTTTTGTAATTGCATTTTTTAACAGCATGTTTTTCTTTGGTGATATTTTAAAGGACTATGCTTTTTTGGGTATCATCCTGCTGATGTTTCAAAAATGTTCAGTAAAAACTTCGCTTTACATTGCAGCTCTCCTGTTTTTGCTTATCCCACTGGTTACATCGCTGGTTATTAATTTTACCGGGCCGGCAAGCTTCGGGATTCTTGCGCCATACTTTCCGTTGTACAAAAGCCATTCGCTGCTCCAAATATTTTGGTTTGGCCTGCTGGGCACCTGGAAGGGGCAGGTTATTAATTTAAATTGTACCGGCACCGTGCACACGGTAATGTTTTGCTGTTTTATGATGGGCCTTGCAGCAAAAAAAGCAGCTTTTTTTGAAAATATAATGGTTAACAAAAGGGCAGTCATTAAAATATGGGCAGTAAGCCTTGCATTGTTAATTGTAATCATCATACTCAACCTCAGCTTGCGCAAGCCGGCTTTAATTGCCAAATATTATAACCCTGACTATTGGGTGGTACTGGTCACTATGACGTTTACCACTGCATCGCTATGCTGGTTATATGTCGCTGGTGCGCTTAAAACGTTTTTTGCCGCTATGCAAAGCATCGGTAAAATGACACTTACCAATTATATTATGCAAAATGTTATCAGCATTTTTCTTTTTTCGGGCTTTGGTTTCGGGTTGGCGCTAACGCAGAGGATAGCTGCGGTTTGGTATTACCTGATAGCCTTGCTTGTTTATGTGTTGCAGGTATATTTAAGCAAATGGTGGCTGAAATACAATTACTATGGCCCGGTTGAGTGGCTTTGGCGGCAGCTAAGCTACGGTAAACGACTTGGAATAAAAATTAAGAATTAGAGATCAGTTGACCACCTGTTTGCGGTATTGATTGGGGCTGATACCTACTTCTTTTTTGAACAACCTTGAAAAATAAGGCAGGTTATCAAAGCCTAAGGTATAAGCAGTTTCGGCAATATTGCTGTCTGACCCTTTCAAAATGTTCTTGGCTTCTGAAATTAAAAATATGTGGATCAGTTCAATAGCTGTTTTGCCGGTTTCCTGTTTCAGCAGATCACTTAAATAACGGGTTGAAAGGTTCAATTGATCAGCCATCATTTTTACGGTAGGCAATCCTTTTTGCTCCAGCAAACCCGACCCAAAATACAGGTTGAGCGCATCGTTAAATTTGGAGACTAATTTGCCCGACAGGTCCATCCTGTTCATAAACTGGCGCTTATAAAAGCGTTGCGAATATTTCAAAATCGAGTCGATGTGCCCAAGGATGATTTCGCGGCTATACTCGTCCTGGTTATTGTAATATTCTGTTTCAATTTTCCGGTAAAGCTCCCAAACTATTTCTTCCTCTCTTGGAGACAAATGCAGCGCCTCGCTTAATTCATATTCAAAAAAACCATATTTTTTGATATCGTTGTGCAATACATGCCCGTTCAAAAAATCTTCGTGAATGAAGATGATAAAACCGTTTTCCTCGAACTCCAGGTTTTTAAACTGGATTACCTGGCGTGGCTTCACAAACGACATTGACCCGGAATCATGATCATACGTAGTTCGTCCATACAAAAATAACCCGGCCTTTAACTTCTTAAAACCGATGGCATAAAAATCGCCTGTAAATTCGGTTTCACCTATCGAGCAGCTGTTCTTACACATAAACAAACTGAGCATCGGATGTTCCGGTGGCGGAAAACCATTCGCGCGGTGCATTTCGGCCAGGGTTTTAAAGTGTTTCATTTTAAGAAGTTTTCTAATTCAAAATTACGGGTTGCGTTAATGCAGATGGTAATCTGGATGTAATAGTTACAAGGGAATGTGTTTCAAATCAATAAAACCGCCACCGCCTGGTCACTACCTGCGGGCAAGTATTTTGGGCAATGGCGGTTTTTATGGGATTGAATTTAATTACTTTCCATGTGCTTTAGCGGCAACATCTGCCCATTGCTCCCATTCAGCCAGTTTGCCTGCATAAACCTGTTTTACCCAGGGTAATGCAACCTTACCGAGAAACAGCCTCAAAGGTGGGTTTTCACTGTCCACCAGTTTTAAAACTGCTTCAGTAGTAGCTTCCGGAATGCCAAAGCTTTCATCTGTTAAGCCTGCCTGGAATGCAGCACGAACTGGCTCATAAACCTCCATCGGTGTAGTGCTGGTTGCCGAAGCGCCTGCCCAATCTGTAGAGAAACCGTTTGGTTCAATTAATGATACGTTTATTCCAAAGCCTTTAACCTCGGCAGCCAAAGTTTCACTCAATCCTTCAACCGCAAATTTACTTGCGTTGTAAAGACCTAAAACCGGCAGGGTGGTAATTCCCAAAACGCTCGATACCTGGATGATATGCCCATGGCCCTGTGCCCTCATCACGGGCAATACGGCCTGTGTTGCCCATAGCAAACCAAACACGTTGGTTTCAATTTGCGCACGCGCCTGTTCTTCTGTAGTTTCTTCTATGGTGCCAAACAAACCAAAACCTGCATTATTTATCAATACATCAATAGCACCGAAATGCTGTTTGGCTTTTTCAACCGCCGCAAAAACTGCATCGCGGTTGTTTACGTCCAGCTGCAGGGGAAGAATGGAATCACCGTAATCGGTAACCAAATCGTTAAGGGTATCTGTATTACGGGCGGTAGCAACTACTTTGTCGCCGCGTTTTAAAAATGCTTCTGCCCAGATCTTTCCAAATCCGCGTGAAGCGCCTGTTATGAAAATTATTTTTGCCATTGTTTTAATTGTTAAAATTTATACGACAAAGTTATAGCAGGGCAGGGAAACAGATTTATACAAAAGTAGGTAAAACAGATACATTTAGGCGGATTGGTGAACGGCAGATCAGGAACAGTGTACTGACAAATATTGCAATTGCCGGTTAACAAAAAACCCGGCACATGGCCGGGTTAAACTATTTAATCTGTTAATAACAGTTTCAATTACTGAACCTGTAAAGCAACTCTTAATCTTGATCCGTCGGGGTAAAGGCCGCCTATTACCAATACGCCGTTACGTGGATTGCTTAAGGCTTTATCAAGGGCACCAACACTTGAAATTGGCTGCCTGTTTACTTCAGTAATAACGGATCCAACCGGGATTTCGGTATTATCAAATAAGCCATCTTCCCTTACCTGGGTTACCAGCACACCACCGTTAACATGGAACTTAGCCTTCTGCGCGGCATTAAGCGGTACAAAACTAGCGCCTATCCTGTTAAACATTTCTTCAGCTGATTTTGAAACGGCCATTTTTGGTGTTGGTGCATCTGCTTTAAGGGTAATAGCGAAATTTTTCTCGTCGCTACCGCGTAAAGCAGTTATGTTTATTTTATCGCCGGGGCGTAACCGGCCTACACGTTCTTGCAGGTCTGAAGATTCATAAACGGTATTTCCTTCAACCTTGGTAATAATGTCACCCTCTTTTAAACCGGCTTGTTCAGCGCCACCGCCCGGCAGTACACTGCTTACATATAAACCGTATGTCCTGTCAACTTTAAGCTCTTTGGCTTTATCCTGGTCAAGTTCAGCAAAGCTGATCCCAACATACCCGCGTTTTACAGCGCCGTATTTTTCAATGTCATCAAGCACCTTTTTTGCCAGGTTAATAGGTATGGCAAAACCATAACCTTCGTACGATCCGGTATGCGATGCGATGGCAGAGTTGATACCAATCAGTTCGCCATTGGTGTTTACCAGAGCACCACCGCTGTTACCAGGGTTAATAGCAGCATCTGTTTGAATGAAGGACTCAATCGCCTTGTTCAATTTTGGCTGCTGGCTTTGGTATTGTGTGCGGCCAAATGGGTTTTCATCCTGCCGATCTTCACTGCCAATTATGCCGATTCCGCGGCCCTTTGCACTAACAATCCCCGCCGTAACGGTAGAGGTTAATTTAAACGGGTTACCCACTGCAAGCACCCACTCGCCAACTTTTACAGCATCTGAGTTACCTAATTTTACGATAGGCAAATCATGTCCATCAATTTTTATGAGGGCCAGGTCTGTGCTGGGATCGGTACCTACCACTTTTGCGCTGTAGTTACGGTGGTCGTTGGTAACAATTTCTATTTTATCGGCTTTTTCAACCACGTGGTTATTTGTTACTATATAGCCGTCGGGCGAAATGATAACGCCCGAACCTGAAGCCATTTGCGGGCCCGAAGGGCGCATGCGCTGGCCAAACATATCACCAAACATTTGCTGTAGCTGGCTTTGCTTGTCGTTGTCCGACTGATTTGAATAGGTAGTACGGATATAAACAACAGCAGGGGTAACGGCAGCTGCGGCCTGCGTGAAATCAACTGCACCGGCAGACGATACGATGGCAGACGTTGCAGGGGTTAAATGATTGCTTGTCGCATAATACACCTTTTGCTTGTCTTCAAAACTCATGTTATTGGCGTACTTATTTTCAATCACTTTATAAGTCCCTAACGCCATGGCCCCGCCAACAAAGGCGGTTAATAATGTTAATCCAAACTTTTTCATTTTATCTCTCACTTTTCTGTTTATGTTATTTTCTTGTAAAACAAATTTAATACCATATAGACGTTATTACCTACAGTAAGTTATATGTATTTTTGTTAAAATTTGTTAAATATAACACCACGGCAGCTTTGTAAATATTTCATCCTGATGTTATTACTAACAAAGTTGCTAAATATTATTCAGCTATTGCGATGATCCATTTTTATAAATACCAGGGAGCAGGGAACGATTTTATTTTGGTTGATAACCGTGAAGGCATTGTAAATCATCATAATCCGCAGCTTATTGCCCGTTTATGCGACCGCCGCTTCGGGATTGGCGGGGATGGCATGATGTTTTTGCAGGCCGTGGAAGGTTATGATTTTGAAATGGTTTACTATAATTCAGACGGGCAGCCCAGCAGTATGTGTGGTAACGGCGGCCGCTGTATAGTGGCTTTTGCCAAGCATATAGGTGTAATTGACACCGAGACAAACTTTTTGGCAGTCGATGGGCCTCATTATGCCAAAATTTCAGAAAGTGGCGATTGGGTGAGCCTGCAAATGACAGATGTTGAAACGGTAAACCGGGATGCTGAAGCCTACGTGTTAAACACAGGCTCGCCACATTATGTAACGCTGGCAGCAGATTTAAAAGATAAAGATGTTTATGCCGAAGGCTCCGCCATCCGTAATAATGATACTTACCGCAAGGAAGGCATCAATATTAACTTTGTTGAACCCGCCGGCGACGGTTATTTTGTTAGGACCTTCGAACGCGGCGTTGAAGATGAAACCTATGCCTGTGGCACCGGCGTAACAGCGGTAGCGTTGGCCATGGCCAAACATAACCACCAAACCGGCCATCTCAATACCCCCATAAAAGTTTTAGGCGGGAACCTGAATATTCGCTTTGATTATAACGGACAAAAATTCAGCAGCATATTTTTAGAAGGCCCTGCGGTAAAGGTGTTTGAGGGTGATATGGAGATCTGGTAATTTGGTTTGTTCGTCAATTAAGGAGATGATAGCTTTCTCAAAGCGTTCATTGCCTTTTCGGCATCCTGTTTCGCTACAAAAATATGATCGTGATAAAAAGCAGCTAACACGTTACAACTGATACCTTCTTTAGCCAAGGCGTTTGAAAATGCGGCGGTAAGCCCCACTGCTTCTAAAGCCGAATGAACTGTTAACGTGATCCAGGATGCTACGTAGGTGTAGTTAAGATTAATCTCATCTGCCTGCTCTTTGTTGATGATGACTGTCCAGCCTTCATCTTCTTTAAATAAGCCAATTATTTCTTTTGGGTCAATATTATCTAAGGTACTTACTGTGCAAAAAACATAGTCGCCCTCGTTAAGCTTTGGGCTCATGGTTTCTAATAGTGCTGCAAGATTTGTTTCGCCAAACATAAATTAATCTTTATTTAATATAACCAAAAAAGTAAATCCAACTATAACGGACACCAGCAAACCTAAAAGAAAGAACGCCATGAGATTATAAATAACATTGTAAATGTATTTGTTCCAATCGCGTATTTTCCAATAAATATAGCCGGCGTAACTCAATACACTGATCATCGCGCAAACAATCAGCAGGAATATGAAAACAGGATAAGGTATATTAAATTCATTAAAATTTACGCCCAACATTACCATAGTAAACAGTAAGCAAAAGATAATGCTCAGCGCATAATTTCGAGGTATATTGAATGCTTTTTTCATAATTTAAATATCGGCAATAAAAAAGCCCTCCTGACTAATCAGGAGGGCTTAAAGGATTTAAATTTATTTAAAGCTTATTCAGCAGCTTCTTCTTCAGAAGTTTTCTTTGTTGTTGTTGTAGCTTTACGTGCTTTGTTTTCAGCACCTTCCATCTGCTCTTTCAATTGTGCTAATACGCTCAAATCGCCTAAAGTTGATTTTTCAACTGATTCTTTCACTTTTTTCACAGCGTTGCTTGCAGATTTTGCTTCCTTTTTACGGCTTTCAAATTCCTGAACACGTTGCTCGGCACGGGCTTCTTCCCAAATGCGTGAGTGAGAGATAACGATACGTTTGTTTTCCTTGTTAAATTCAATGATCTTGAACTCAGCAGCTTCTTCAGCTTTTAAGCTCTTGCCATCTTCTTTAACCAGGTGTTTGGTAGGCGCAAAGCCTTCAACACCATAAGGTAAAGCAACAATAGCGCCTTTTTCAGTTACTTTTAATACGGTACCTTCATGTATTGAGTCAATAGTGAAGATGGTTTCAAAAGTATCCCAAGGGTTTTCTTCAAGTTGTTTGTGGCCTAAGCTTAATTTACGGTTCTCAACATCAAGTTCTAAAACAACCACGTCTAATTTTTCACCAACTTTAGTGAACTCGTTAGGGTGATTTACTTTTTTAGACCAGGAAAGGTCGCTGATGTGGATCAAGCCGTCAATTCCATCTTCCAGTTCAACAAACACACCAAAGTTGGTCATGTTTTTAACTGTAGCGATGTGCTGTGTACCAACCGCGTAACGGTCAGCAGCATTTTGCCATGGATCAGGAGTTAATTGCTTAATACCTAAGCTCATTTTGCGCTCGTCGCGGTCAAGTGTTAACACTTGTGCTTCAACTTCGTCACCAACTTTCAGGAATTCCTGAGGGTTACGTAAGTTTTGTGACCATGACATTTCTGATACGTGGATCAAACCTTCAACACCAGGGATGATTTCAAGGAATGCGCCGTAATCAGCAACGGTAACAATTTTACCTTTAACCTTTGAACCGATCTGAATGTTTTCATCCAATGACTGCCAAGGGTGTGGTGTAAGTTGTTTTAAGCCTAAAGCAATACGTTTTTTCTCGTCATCAAAATCAAGAACAACAACGTTGATTTTCTGATCTAATGCAAGGATTTCGCGCGGATGCTCTATGCGGCCCCATGAAATGTCGGTAATGTGCAGTAAACCGTCAACGCCACCAAGGTCAATGAATACACCAAAGTCGGTAATGTTTTTAACGGTTCCTTCAAGTACCTGTCCTTTTTCAAGGCGGGCAACAATTTCAGTTTTTTGGTTTTCTAAATCGTCTTCGATCAGCACTTTGTGCGATACCACTACGTTTTTAAACTCGTGGTTGATCTTAACAACTTTGAATTCCATTGTTTTACCCACATAAATGTCATAATCCCTGATAGGTTTTATGTCAATTTGTGAACCAGGTAAAAAGGCTTCAACGCCCATAATATCTACAATCAAACCACCTTTAGTTCTGCTCTTAACAAAACCAGTGATGATTTCATCATTGTCTAATGCAGAATTAATACGTTCCCATGATTTTTGAGTTTTTGCACGCTTGCGTGATAATACTAACTGACCGTTAGCATCTTCCTGCGACTCAACAAATACTTCAACTGTGTCACCGATCTTCAGATCAGGTGTATCACGGAATTCAGATACTGATACCAAACCGTCAGATTTAAATCCGATGTTTAATACCACATCTTTGTTGTTTACATTAACAACGGTACCGGTGATGATTTCGCCTTTGGTGATTGAACTGAATGTTCCATCATACATTTTCTCGAATTTCTCACGATCGCTGTCGCTGTAATTGCCAAATTTCTTCTCATCAGCATCCCAATCGAAATCTTCGGGGGTTACTGTGATCTTTGATTTGATTTCATTGATGAAATTTGAATCAGCTTCTGATTCAATAGTTTCTTTCTCGCCAGACGATGTAATTGTGTCCAGCTCAGCTTCTTTAGCTTTTAATTCTTTTTCTGCTTCCTGTTTTTTTGCCATTAAATAAATTATCTCCTTTTCCCAATTTGTTAATTGGGACTGCAAAGGTAGGTATATTAATTTTATTTAGAAAAGAATATTTTAATGTTAAATGCTGATTTTTAAGTGTTTTTGCAGCTAAAACAATAGTTTTTTGGAATTTGTGCAGGTAAATACCGCGACCTGCTACCTGTTTTAGGTTGAAATGCGGTTGTGTTTTTGAGGTCGGCAGCCGTTAAGCTGCTTTTATTTTATCCTCTATCTCATTAAAAACTGACATGAAATTATCTGACAAACTTTCGCGATAGCGCACCAATACCTGGTTTATTGCAGCCTCGTGCCCGGGTGTAAAAGGATCTTTCCAAACGCGCATGCAAATTCTTTTAAGCGCATAGGCTATTTGATGCGTTTCGGTATAGGTAGATAAATAACGGCTTTTTTTGAACTCTTCGTAGAATTTAAAAAACCTGGCCGTGTCATTTAACCCGGCGAAGGTTAAAAATTCATTTATTACTTGGGTTTCACAGCCGTTAAGGTGATCATAAAAACCTTCTACAGTAATTTTGTTAGTGGTAAGCAGCAGGTTATCTAAAAGCAACTCAATAGCTATATGGCCCAAAAAGAAGGGCTTTACAGGGGAGCCTGCCATGGCGGGCAGCAGCACCTTTTTAAGTTGGTGCGAATGATGAAGAAAAAATTCAGAAGAATGAAAATAGCGGTCAACCAGCAGGTGTTTGTTCCAGCCCGTTATTATAGCATTAACTGCATCATTGGTATGGTGTAGTTTTTCGGGGTGGAGGATAATGGTTTTATCAGCATTTTTTAAAAGATCGGGCAACACCGTACCTAATATATGGTAACAGCTATCAGAACGCCGGTCGAAATAAAAATGCGAGAGAAAATTCATAAAATGCCCTTTCAAAAGTCGTGTTAAACCCAAAATACAATTTTTTTATGATTTAGATGATTTTATAAATTTGATTACACTGATTTTATAAAAGGGTTACTTTGATTATTGAAAAGGTTTTTATCAGTGTAGATATTAATAAATCACCAGATCCAATAGCTGTATTATCTATATAGTATGAGTAGTCGCAAACTAATAATCGGTAAAATCCTCCTCCATCGGCGAAATCAATTATTATATTTGCCACTTTTGAATTGAACATATAATGAATTTTGTTGAAGAACTACGCTGGCGGGGTATGCTGCACGATATTATGCCCGGAACGGAAGACCTGTTAAATAAAGGTATGGTATCAGGATATATAGGTTTTGACCCAACTGCCGATTCGCTGCATGTTGGCAGCCTGGCACAGATCATGACCATGATCCATTTTCAGCGCGCGGGGCATAAGCCTTTTGCGCTGGTTGGCGGCGCTACTGGTATGGTTGGCGATCCGTCGGGCAAATCGCAGGAGCGTAATTTGCTTTCGGAAGATGTGTTGCAGCTGAACTTAGCTGGCATAAAAAGCCAGCTGGAGAAATTCCTGGATTTTGATTGTGGAGCCAACAGCGCTCAGATGGTAAATAATTACGATTGGTTTAAGGATTTTACCTTCCTTGATTTTATCCGCGAAGTGGGTAAACACATCACCGTTAATTATATGATGGCCAAAGATTCAGTGAAAAAACGACTGGAAGGCGAAACAGGCATGTCATTTACTGAATTTACATACCAATTGGTACAGGGCTATGATTTTTACTATTTGTGGAAAAACCATAACTGTGCTTTACAAATGGGCGGGTCAGACCAATGGGGCAACATTGTAACTGGTACCGAACTGGTACGCCGGAAAGGGGTAGGAGAGGCCTTTGCCTTAACTACCCAACTGATAAAAAAATCTGACGGAACCAAGTTTGGCAAAACCGAAGGTGGCAACATCTGGCTTGATGCTGAAAAAACATCACCTTATAAATTTTACCAGTTTTGGTTAAATACCAGCGATGCCGATGCTAAAACTTATATCAGGATTTTTACCTTATTTGACAGGGAAACAATAGAAGCGCTGGAAGCCGAACAGGATGCCGCCCCGCATTTAAGGGTATTACAAAAAGCTTTGGCAAAAGATATTACCATTAGGGTACATGGTGAAGCGGCTTATGAAAAGGCAATTAAATCGTCGGAATTTTTATTTGGCAATATTGGGATTGAGTTTTTAAGTGAACTGAATGATGATGAAGTGTTGGCCTTGTTTGAAGGCGTGCCTAATTTTAACATCAGCCAGAGTGAATTGCAGCAGGGAATAAATGTGGTTGATCTTTTAGCCGCTCATACTGCTGTTTTCTCTTCTAAAGGAGAAGCAAAAAAAATGATCCAGGGTGGCGGGGCCGCCATTAATAAAGTGAAAATCAATTCTATTGAGGATGTTTACAACACAGACACCTTAATTAGCGGCAAATATTTAGTAGCACAAAAAGGAAAGAAGAATTATTTTTTAATAATTGCCGGATAAATTTTAAAATGCGACAAATGGTACATATATTTGTATGTATGTCGCATAAATCAAAACATGAAGACACTCCGAACATCGTAAGTGAGCCGATGGTGGCCTATGCTGTACAAGGCATGGGCAACTCATTTTATAATTTATTAGGAGCCACAAAGTCATTAAGGGCATCTAATGATTTTGATCTCATTCATATAGCACGTAAGGGGTTCTCTAAACGTACTTTGCTGGCATTGGCAAAAAAGGTTTCGTTAAACATCCAGGAGTTAGCTAATATACTTCACATTAGCGAGCGCACCCTGCAGCGTTATGATGATGATGTTATTATAAAAACTGAATACGCTGAAAAAGCTGTTGAGCTTGCACGCTTGTACACCCGCGGCGAGGAGGTGTTCGGCTCCGTTGATAAATTTAAGGTTTGGATAAAAGCGCCGAGCATTGTTTTTAACGGTGAAGCACCGGTATCAATGCTTGATACTTCTGCTGGTTTTAATATGGTTTTTACCGAATTAGGCCGTATTGAACATGGAATTTTTGCCTGATGGTATTATATCGCATCGCAAAGTGTGAATACGCAGGCGACCTGAGCGGCACCGGGGCCCGATTATACGGCGGCCGGTGGAACAGCAAAGGCAAGCCGGTAACCTACCTGGCCTCTTCAAGGTCACTTGCGGTATTAGAGGTACTGGTACACCTGCCTCCGTTAATGATTCCCGATGATTTTTGCCTGGTTGGAATTGAAGTGCCCGATAACAGCATTACTCAGGTAGCTGTTAATGAACTGCCGCCCCACTGGCAGGATGTTTTTGCTCCGGCTGCATTAAAACAAATTGGTGATCAATTCCTGAAGACGGGTGAACATTTGCTGTTAAAGGTGCCTTCATCTATAGTGCCGATGGAATTTAATTACCTTTTAAACCCCTTACATCCCGGCATGAAAAAAGTTAAGCTATTAAAGAAAGAACCTTTTGATTTTGACAGCCGGTTGGTATAATCATTGGTTATTGTGTCATTAGTCATTAAAACCGTTTGTAAAAAATGACTAATAATAATTACAAGTCGCTCAGTAAATCTAATTTCTTGTGGTTATATTCTTCCTGCGAAATCAATCCGTTGTCAAACAGCATTCTTAATTTTTTTAACTTTTCGGTTAGTTCATCTGGTTTCGGAGCTTCCTGCACAACAGGAGCAGGGGCTGGCTCAGGTGTACGAACAGGCTCAGGAGCCGATACAGGCATCAGCTCAACCGGGGTAACCGGCTGTTGCGATGCTAAACGCGATGCATTTTCGAACTGGATTGCACCTGATTCTGCGCGTTTTTCTTCCAGGTCGCGCAGGCGGCGGGCTTCGCGTTCAGACTCTTTACGTTCCTGCGCGTATTGATAAAGCTTACGGGCCTGTACTTTGGGCAGGTAATCAACACCCATCTCGGCGCCGTTGGTGGTTTTTACGCTAAAAATAGCACCAATGATCTCTTCTTTGGTGTAAACATCAACAATGTCTTTCCAAACAAAATCAACAAACTTTATAGTTAAACCAAGGTTAGCCGGTGTAAAAAACAGGATCCTTTTATTGGTTAAAGCAACGCAATCAGGAAAAAGGTTCACTATTGGTTTTTTTTGAACCGCAATGTATAATATCTCTTCGCCGGTAGTCAGCAGGTCGGCAAGGCGGAAATATATTTTTTCAACCGCTTTCGGGTCTTGTTCTTCGTTCAAAAATTTCTCAATCATGGCAATACGCTATTAATAAGGTGCAAAAATAATAATATTATGTTAGTAGTAAGTTAAGTTTTAAGCTATCAGCAAATTACAACCCCTGATATCAGAATTATCAAAACGGCCTAAAACTTCGAATGAGTTATCCGGGTAAACCTTTCCCAGGTCCTGCGTGGCGATAAATGAGCAGGAGTTGATGTTTGAGAGGTCAATAACGTTGATGCCACCGGCTCTATTATTTTGCAAAAGCTCCAGCGGATCGTTGGTGTCACGGGTAATGACCTTCATCCAGGGCGGGCAGGCAAAAATACCTTCGCCCTTTGAATAAGCTTGCGACAGCAGTTCGGTCATCCCGTATTCTGAATGGATGGCGCTAACACCAAACCCGGCGCATAGCTGCTGATGCAATTCCTCGCGGATCATCTCTTTTCTGCGGCCCTTCATGCCACCTGTTTCCATTACAATTAACTCCGGGAAATTTATGGGGTATTGCTCCACAAAATCAAGCAGGGCAAAAGTTACCCCTATCAGTAGGGTCGGTTTTTGCGCGGCCTGCTCTTTTTTTAATTGCAGGTAAAGGTCAGCATGGTTATACAGGTAAAAGCCGCTGCCGGCATTGTTTGATTGTTTGATTAGGTCATCGGCCATATAAATAAGTGACGAGCCTTCGCGCTCCAGGTAGGAGGGTAGCAGGGCTAAAATGGTATAGTCCTCAATATCGCCGTAAAATAAGCGAAAAGCGGCCCGGAAGCTTTCCGTGTACCAGCTGACATCAGTAACCAGGTGGCGACTGGTGATCATTCCTGTAGTGCCGGAACTGGTAAAAGTTACCTCTGCGGGGACATCGGCGCTTAGCACTAAATGCGATTTGAAAAATTCAATTGGCAAAAATGGGATCTGCTGTACAGTACCTACATTTTCGGCATCGATATTTAAGCCCGATATAAAATCGTGATAAACCCTGCAGTTTTTAGCCTGGTGCCTGAAGATCTGCAAAGCAACATCGTTGAATTGCTCCTCATTGCTAATTGAAAATACCTGCTGCTTATCCATTGGTACAAAGATAGTGAATTGAAGATTTGACAATTTGAAGATTTGAAAATGTTGCACAAAAGATACCTTTACCGGCCTCAATAAAAAATGCGGAAATTATGAAACAACGCAATTTTTTAAAGGTTATAAGGTTAACATATTTGTAATTTTTATTACTATCTATTAAAAAAACAACTCATGAAAAAGTTAAGATTATTGATGCTACCGGTTATGTTAAGCATCTTTTTTGTGCTGATTTCGGCCACTACAGATGGAAGCAAAGAAACCGAACGTGTGCATGCCGCTTCGAACGTGTTAAAGGATTTCGGAAAAATGAAGGAATCTATCCCGCATGATCTGATTTCTGAATGCCAGGGTGTGGTTATTATACCTAAATTAATAAATGCAGGCTTTGTTGTTGGTGGCAAACGCGGCAGGGGCGTGGCTATGGTAAAAATGGATGATGGCAAATGGAGCGATCCTGTTTTTGTTACCTTAACAGGTGGCAGCATAGGAGCGCAAATTGGCGTACAGTCTGTTGACCTGGTTTTGATGTTCCGTCATAAAGGGGTGCTTGCCAAAGTTAAAAACGGAGATTTTACTGTTGGTGGCGATGCTTCGGCAGCTGCAGGCCCGGTTGGCAGAAGTACTTCGGCTAATACTGATTATAAGCTGGATGCCGAAATTTATTCTTATTCGCGCAGTCGCGGTTTATTTGCCGGCATCAGTATAAACGGTTCAAACCTGGCAATTGATAAAACAGCAAACGCCCGTTTTTACGGGAATGACCTGACTTCTAAAGAGATTTTTGATACTGCAAAAAGCGATAAGGAAGCTGTTAAAACACTAAAAGCCTCGCTTAACGCATTGTAAAATTAAACGGGGTTATTGAATTAAGAAGCCGCTTTGTAACGAGTTACAAAGCGGCTTCTGTGTTATAGCGAAGACTTAAGTTCATGAGCTTATTGCCAGATCAGGCAAACCAGGCCATTACCACTTCTTTTGCAGGCATGGTGATATCAAGTTTCAATTTTTTGCGCATCCCACCCAGGTCGTTAAATACCTTGTTAGGGTTTGCAGCTTTTAGATCCTCAAGCGTGTTAATACCCATTTTATTTAATACAGGCACCCACTCCGCAGGTACACCCACATGAATAAAATCGTCTGCAGTTACCGTTTTTGCTTTTTTCTCGGGGCGCATTTGCGGGAAGAACAATACTTCCTGGATGGTACTCTGATTGGTCATCAGCATTACCAAACGGTCAATACCTATACCTAAGCCTGATGTTGGCGGCATCCCGTATTCCAAAGCACGTAAAAAGTCATCATCCATAGCCATTGCTTCATCATCACCTCGGCCAGCCAGTATCAGCTGCTCTTCCAGGCGTTCGCGCTGGTCGATAGCATCATTTAGCTCAGAGTAGGCGTTAGCGATCTCTTTTCCATTTACAAACAACTCAAAACGCTCAACCAGCCCCTCTTTAGTGCGGTGCTTTTTAGCAAGCGGTGTCATCTCAATCGGGTAGTCTGTAATATAGGTTGGCTGGATCAGGTTAGCTTCAACTTTTGCACCAAAGATCTCGTCAATTAATTTGCCTTTACCCATTGAAGGGTTTACTTCAATACCAAGTTCTTTGCAGGTTTGGCGCAAGGCAGCTTCATCCATTGCTGAAACATCAATGTTGGTATATTTCAAGATTGAATCATACATAGAAAGTTTCTCGTATGGACCTGCGAAATTAATTTCATTAGCGCCAACCTGCACCACTGGAATACCATGAACGGTGCGGGCAACAATTTCCAAACACTCCTCCACCATGGCCATCATCCAGTTATAATCTTTGTAGGCCACGTAGATTTCCATGCTGGTAAATTCAGGGTTGTGGGTACGGTCCATGCCCTCGTTACGGAACATCTTACCAAACTCATAAACGCCATCAAAACCTGCTACAATCAATCGTTTTAAATACAACTCGTTGGCTATGCGTAAAAATAGCGGCATATCCAGTGTGTTGTGGTGTGTGCCGAAAGGGCGTGCAGCCGCACCACCATGCACGGGTTGTAATATTGGGGTTTCCACTTCCAGCCAGCCCTGCTTGTTAAAGTATTCGCGCATGCTGCTGATTACTTTTGAACGTTTCAGGAAAATCTGTTTAAATTCCGGGTTAACGGTAAGGTCAACATAACGCTGGCGATAGCGAAGTTCAGGATCAGTGAAGGCATCGTGCGTATTTCCTTCTTCATCGCGTTTTACAACGGGCAGCGGTTTTAACGCTTTTGCCAGTAAAACCAGTTCCTGCACATGCACAGAAATTTCACCGGTTTGCGTTAAAAATACAAATCCTTTAACCCCGATATAGTCGCCAATATCAAGCAGTTTCTTAAATACGGTATTGTAAAGCGTTTTGTCTTCACACGGGCAAATATCATCGCGTTTCAGGTAGATCTGCATGCGACCGGTTGAATCCTGCAGTTCAGCAAAAGATGCGCTGCCCATAATGCGGCGGGTCATGATACGGCCTGCAAGGGTAACCTGTTTATAGTGATCAGGAAATCGGTTGAAATTGTCAGTAATGTCCTGTGCAAAAGCAGTAACCTTATATTCCTCGGCGGGATATGGGTTAATACCTAAAGCGCGCAGTTGTTGTAACGATTCGCGGCGTAAAATTTCCTGTTCAGATAGTGCAGTACTCATATTTTTAATAAAGGTGCAAAAATAGCGTTTTTGAGGTGAAAGGAGAAAGGTAAAAGCAGAAAGGTTGAGTTACAGATTTGCCAACTTTTTAAAAGTTTACAAATCTTCGAACGCAGCATATATCTTTGAATATGAATTTAAAAGTAATTGCGTTTGATGCCGATGATACGCTTTGGGTAAATGAGCCCTATTACCGGCAAACAGAGGAGCAATTTTATAATTTGCTGGGCGGGTATTCAACTCAACATGAACTGGAGCGAGAGTTACTGAAAACGGAGATTGGTAACCTTACTTTTTACGGCTATGGCATAAAAGGTTTTGTGCTTTCGATGATTGAAACTGCTTTGCGGATCTCAAATAATACAATAAGCGCAGAAGTGGTTGGGGCGATACTGGACCTGGGAAAACAAATGCTGAACCAGCCGATTGAGCTGCTTGATGGCGTTGAGGACGTGCTGGGGACATTAAAAAGTAAATACCGCCTTGTGGTTGCTACTAAAGGTGATTTGCTTGACCAGGAACGCAAGTTAAAGAAATCGGGCATCAGTCATTATTTTCATCATATCGAGATCATGTCTGAAAAAGACGATGCCAATTACCTGAAGCTGATCAGGCACCTTGATATTGCACCCCAGGAACTGCTGATGGTGGGTAACTCTTTGAAGAGTGATATCATGCCTGTGCTTAATATCGGCGGCAATGCGGTACATGTGCCTTACCATATCACGTGGGCCCATGAGCAAATTGAGCATAGCATTGAAAGTGAAAAATTTAAAAGTGTGGTTGAAATAAGAGAGCTGCTGGGATTTTTATAGCAGACGAGCCAGGTTAAATTCGCCCTGCTGAAAGCATCACGGAAACCATGTTGATGATACAGTGAAGGGCAAATCCCCAGAAAAAGCCGTTTTTAAAGCGGACAAAGGTAATTGCCCAGCCCATTAAAAGCTGTGGCAGCACATATACCGGATAGATCCAGATGACTGGCCATTGGATAGGAGAATAGTTTGCTATATGCATTAAACCAAACAAGCACATTGACAGGATAATGAGCTGATTGCGGAAACGATAGTCAACAATTGAAAGTCCGTTGGGAATGTTAAATATACAAGCCAGGTAA
This sequence comes from Mucilaginibacter xinganensis, assembly GCF_002257585.1. Classification (NCBI taxonomy): domain Bacteria; kingdom Pseudomonadati; phylum Bacteroidota; class Sphingobacteriia; order Sphingobacteriales; family Sphingobacteriaceae; genus Mucilaginibacter; species Mucilaginibacter xinganensis. The sequence continues at coordinate 1,695,055 of NZ_CP022743.1, forward strand.
ATAATGGCTGATATGGAAAGGCGTATGCCAATATTTAACATCGGCGAGCTAATGTGCTTAAATAGAAAACTATCAAACAAAAACGCAGCTGCTGAAAATGCGAAAGCAATGTCCCGTTTTTTTAATGACAATGGCAGCCTGAAAATAGTTTCCTCCAGTAACGGGCCTAGCAGGCCCACATAGAAAAACGCCTTCCAATAGCCCAGTTTTTGAAAGAAATGCCGCATACTGTCATGCTGGACTTTATTTATAGTTTTAAAGTGCAGCACATGCACCACAAAATTGTCGGCAGCGATTATAAGCGGCGCTATAAACAGAATGGCCAAAAAAAGCACGCCGTAAATTTTGAGCAGCAACCACAACTTTGCTGTAAAAGCGGCATTTGGTTGCTGCAAAAGGTTTGGATATTCGTTTACGGCCAGCAGTTCTTTAAACACGATTTAATTTAATCTGCTTCGGTTTCCTGTAAATATAATTCATCAATAATTTTGGCGTATTTTTTTTCAATCACCTTTCGCTTAGCTTTCATGGTGGGTGTTATTTCGCCGTCTTCAATGCTGAATGGGTTACGTTTTACCCTGAAATTTTTCACGCGCTCAAACTTGGCAAGCTCACTGGAATATTTCTTTACATCCTGGCCTATCCAGTCAGCAATTTCCTTCTCATCAATAAATACATCAGGTTTTTCGAAAAACTCCTGGCTTAAATTAAAAGCCTCCTGCAGGGTTTCTTTTGCCGGGACGACAATTGCTGTTATGTATTCCCTTTTATCGCCGATTAAAAAGATCTGTTCAATTTTAGGGCTTTTGAGGTAAGTATTTTCAACAGGTGTTGGATAGATGTTTTTACCATAAGCGTTAACCAGCATGTTTTTTAGCCTGTCGGTTATTTGCAGGTTACCTTTAAAGTATCTGCCGATATCGCCGGTATGAAACCATCCTTCGGCATCAATTACTGAAGCTGTTTCTTCGGGCTTGTTCCAGTAGCCTTTCATTACACAATGCCCGCGAACGATGATCTCTCCTTCTTCCGACTGAAAATCCTCTTTGAAAGTATCGTGGGTTTGTATGGTATAAATGTGTTGGTTATCAATATTTTGTATGGCAACCTCGATGCCCGGGATAATGCGGCCAACGGTTCCGTAAATAATCCGGTCGGTTTCAGTAACGGCCATCACGGGCGACGTTTCCGTAAGTCCAAATCCTTCCAGGATCTTTATGCCCAGGTCGCCAAAAAACTCACCGATATTTTTGGGCAGCGCACCCCCACCGGAAAGCATGATCTTTAGCCTGCCGCCGGTTTTTTCCTTTATTTTACTAAATACCAGCTTTTCGGCAATTTTATGTTGCTGGCTAAGTATGATGCCCGGTTTTTTGCCCGCTTCATGCGCTAGCCTTACTTCCTTGCCAATTTTAAGCGACCACAAAAATATGTTTGATTTTATACCACCCGCGCTGGTGCCATTTTTCATGGCCCGGTCATGAATCCGCTCCAAAAGGCGGGGTACGCAGTTCATAACGGTCGGCCTAACTTCGGCCATGTTTTTTGCCAGCAGGTCCAGGCTTTGTGCAAAAGCTATTTTGGCACCCGTGAACAGGCAAATGTGATAGGTAGCCGTGCGCTCAAATACGTGCGACAGCGGCAAAAACGAAAGGAAGATATCTGTAGCTTCAATAATGGGGATTTGAATAAGACTCACCCGCGCATTTTCGGTTAAATTGAAATGCGTAAGCATAACTCCTTTTGGTGTACCTGTAGTGCCCGAAGTATAAATCAAGCAGGAAAGATCAGAAGGCAAGATAGCTTCACGTGCACTTTTAATGGCGGACGTGTATTTATCATCCATTTTTAAGCCTTCGTCTATCACCTGTTTAAGGCTTACAACGCCTGCATTCAGGCTTAATTTAGCTATGGATTTCTCAAAATCATCAAATGCCGGAATTATCCTAACCAATGCCGGGCAGTTATTGGCTATTTTTACGATTTTGCGTAACAGGAACGGGCTACCTACCAAAATGGTTTTCGCGCCTGAATCATTCAAAATATATTCAATCTCGGTTTCTGACAAGGTAGGATAAATGGAGGTGTTTATTGCCCCGATTTGCTGCAGCGCCTGGTCGTAATAAACGTAATCCGGCCCGTTCTCAATGATCAGCGCCAGCCGGTCTCCCTTTTTTATACCGATTTCCAGCAACCACGACGATATGGCATCAATGTTTTCCAATGCCTTACGATAGGTGATCTCAACCCAGTCGTCACCTACTTTATGGGTCATAAAAGTATGCGTGTCTGGATGGATGTTTTTTACGATATAGCGGATGAGGCCGGGAATGGTTGATCTTTCAGCTGCCGTGTTCATTCAGTTATTAAGAGGTTTATAATTGAAACAAATTTATAAAGATTAACCTGATTTTTTAGCTATTGCAATAATATGATTACGCCCCTTTTGTTTAGCAGATGTGAACGAATAATTTTATTACATTTACGGCATAGTTACTTTCACTCCATATCAATTACGGATAGTTAAAAATCCGGCCCTTTAAACGGTTGTCAACCGCTGCTTCATTAGGCAGCAACGGAGTTGTTATTACCGTTTTTTCAACAAACATATTTCAAATTAATTTAAATAACCGATCAATTATCTGGGTTATGGCCAATTTATGCCGTATCCCGTTATCAAAATATATATTTATGGAACCAAAATCCAATAAAACAATAGTACTGGAGTGTTATCGAAAAATAATCCGCGATCTTGACCTTTCTCTCGTTGATAGCTATGTGCATGAGGATTACATTCAGCACAGCCCAACTGTGAAAGACGGCCGGGCCGGTTTGCTCGAAATGTTGGCCTTTCTTAAAACGCTTCCAAAGCCGGCAGTGCCGGGGCCTTCGCCAATAATAAGGGTGATTGCTGACGGCGACCTGGTAGCTGTGCACCTGGATATTGAATTTATGGCGCAACATGTAGCTGTAATTGACCTTTTTCGCCTGCGCAATGGAAAGATAGCCGAGCATTGGGACGCAGGACAACCCCTTGCCCCAATCGGTGACGAACCAATTACAATGACCAACGGGCGCACAGCAATTGACGAAACAGCCGATAAGCAAGTCTCTAAAACAATGATCAGGGATTTTTATGGGGAATTATTTAGATCAGAACGGGACGATGCAGTTGCTAAATTCCTTGCGCATGATTATGTAGAACACAATGTTGCGAACGGCCTGGTGAATAGCACAAATGGTGAATTTAAAGTACACAGAATTATTGGTGAAGGCGATTTTGTTGCTGCCCATGTTGAACGCTTGGCCTCAGGGCAATCGTTTGCGCAAATGCACCTGTTCAGGGTAGCCGGCGGAAAAGTTGCGGAACACTGGAGCGTTGAACAGCAGGTTCCGGAAACCATGGCACACGGCAACGGGATGTTTTAATCCGGACGTACTGCGCTGCTTTTTAGCCTTACCCATTATTGTTCCCTGTTAAAAGCCTTCTTCAGTAATACGCCCGATAATGCCGACATGCCGCCTACGATGCCGCCAATTAACGCGGTTATCAGCAACAGCAGGATCCAGTTCGGCAGCTGAAACAGGGTGGCAACATGTTTGGCAAGGATGTTATCGTTAGGAATGGTTTTAAAAAGTGCCAGTATCGTCCAAACTATAAACACAGCGGCAAAGCCAGACCAAAATGACTTTGCCGCTGTTTTGCCTATAAATAAAGCCGGCAAGAATGACGCTATGGCTATTACCCACCATGGTAAAAAGTAGCCGCTGCCAAAGGTTAATATCAGTATGATGAAAAATAGCATAATTACTTTTTATTAAGCGTTAAGGTTGACTTGATCCTGGCTGAACTTTCATCGGCCGACTTTAAGAACAGCAGTTCATTCAGCTCGCCATCTTTCCAGGTGTTAAACATGTTGCGGAAAAAGAAGCTGCCCGGGTTGCCGGACTCACCTCCTGGGAACACCCCATAGCCTTTTACTGTTGGCCCCATTTGCACTACCATTCGCCATGACGGCCCGTTATTGCCGCGCAAGGCATTGATAACCCCACCTGTGCCCCCTGCCGGGAACAGTCCTGTGCCGAAGCCTGGTAAGTTGGCCATGTGGTTGATGAATGTTTCTTTTACCATTCCCCATTGCCACTTATCACCAGGTTTGCCATGCCCGCGCACCAGGTCGTCAACGGTATTGTAAAAAGCATGACTTACCATATCGGCGCAACTTTCTTTTAACGGAGTATGCACATTATCAAACCATTTGGAATTTGGCTCGGTTAGCAACAACTTTTCAGTACGATCGTACGAGGGGAATTTAAGGTAGGTTCCTTTTGCGCCAAACTCATCCGACCAAACCAGGTTATAGAAGTTAGCCCACCACCTGTTAAAGATACTTGCACCAACCGAATTGGCGGCGTAGTGTTTATCCCATTGTTTTATCATGCCGAAGGCTTTGGCCTGGTCATCGCTGAGCTTTGTGGGGTCAATGTATTTGATCAGGGCAGGCAATACGTCCTGTGCCAGGATGCTGTAATTGTCGCTTTGCATCAGCCTCATGCTGTCAACGGTGGCTTTTTGCATGGCGGTAAGGCGGTCGTTTATGCGTTTGCCGCGATAGTATTGCTCATAGCGCCAGTTGATGTAATACGGATAAGTAGGGTCAGTTGACGATTGATTAGCCGAGCTTACAAAGCCCCTCGGCGGGTTCTTCACCGTCGGGTTTTGGTCTGCTGGGATCCAGCCGTGCCAGTCATTGGCGGGGTCGCTGCCATCCATTATGTATTTACCCTGCTCTTTGTATTTGAGGGGGAATTTCCCGTTGGGAGTTATAGCAATATCGTTATCATTACTGGCGAAGATGAAGTTCTGCGCCGGGGCGGTAAAGTGAGAGATGGCCTCGCGGTAATCTGCGTAGTTTTTAGCGCGATTAAGGTTATAAAAGCACAAAAACTCGTTCGACTCATCGTGTGCTATCCACCGCAAAGCATCTCCAACGGGGATATGCTCAAACTCATCCTTCGGTTTTTGGGCTGTAGTTTCATAAACCACGGGGCCATGGTGCGTGTACAGCACGGTATCTGTTTCAGCTTGCTGCCCCAGGATGCTGATCACCTCCAGCCGCTTTTTAACAGGGTTCCACTTGTTGTTGTACCAGTACTCGCTTTTGGTTTTATCCCTGAATTTTACCTGGTACCAGTCCAGCACATCGGCATCAACGTTGGTAACACCCCAGCTCACCTTCTGGTTGTAGCCGATAATCACACAAGGAGCACCCGGCAGCGATACACCGTTCACGTTGCCCGTGGGCGACGACAGCTGTATTTGATACCAGATAGCGGGGAACGTTAAGTTGAGGTGCGGGTCGTTAGCCAAAATAGGGTAGCCGGTGGCCGACTTACTGCCAGATATCGCCCAGTTATTACTGCCAATGCCATCTACTTTTTCACGGGTTTTGATCCCTTCGGTCATCTGCGCGAGGTACCCTGCTGATGGTTTGGGGATAGGCAGCGGCTTAAAGTTCCATTTGGTACCCACGGGGATAATGGGCGATTCATGAAAAGGATAATCAGGGAAAAGGTCGTTTACCGCCTGCGGGCCAAAGCGGCGCAGGTTGTTGGTCATGGCGAACTGGTCCGAGCCGCCTGCCAGTGTTTCAGACATCAGCTTCAGTAAGAAGATACAGTTAATTGGCTTCCATTCCTCGGGGGCGTAGTTCAGCAGCTTAAACTCCAGCGGGTAGCTTTTGGGGCTCAGCGAGTGGATGTAGTTGTTCACTCCGTCGGTGTAAGCGGTTACCATGGTGCGGGTTTGCGGGTTGGCCATGATGCCTTTAAGGCCGTTTTCGGCGCCATACACCATGCCCATGCGGCGATGGTAACGGTCAATATCAAGTGCTTTGGGGCCAACCACTTCGGCCAGCCTGCCGGCGGCACTGCGGGTTTGAATATCCATTTGCCACAGTCGGTCGCGGGCGGTTACAAAGCCCTGGGCATAGTAAAGGTCGTGATCGTTTTTGGCGAAGATATGCGGGATCCGGTTCTCATCATAACGGATGATCACCTCATCCAGCAAGCCGGTAAGCTTCAGCTTTTCCGCAGGCAGGATGTTCTTGCTTTCCGCATTTTGCCAGAAACCGGTAGAAGGGTTCAGGAACACGCCGATAGCCGGAACAGGCCCGATCTTGATTTCGAGTACTACGATGAGTAATGCGGTAATGATGATGGAAAGGAAAGCTTTAACAAACTTCATTGCGGGGCAAGTTTATTGAGGCAAGATAAGGAATAGGAGGGAGAATGTAAAGAAGGAAGAAAAAGATCGGAACCGGGGAAGGCCCGAAGCCGTAAAGACGCTTGTTCCGCGGAACAGTGTGAACAAGTGGAACAGGTGGAACAAGATTCAACTCCCTAATCCGGCTATGGATTTACGCTTTTGAAGGTAAAACGATTCCTGTTCCGCGGAACAGTGTGAACAAGTGGAACAGGTGGAACAAAGGTTCAGTGCTCTAATCCGGCTATAGATTTACGCTTTTGAAGGTAAAATGATGATTGTTCCGCGGAACAGTGTGAACAAGCGGAACAGGTGGAACAAGATTCAACTCCCTAATCCGGCAATGGATTTACGCTTTTGAAGCTAAAACGATTCCTGTTCCGCGGAACAGTGTGAACAAGTGGAACAGGTGGAACAAAGATTCAGTGCTCTAATCCGGCTATAGATTTACGCTTTTGAAGCTAAAACGATGCTTGTTCCGCGGAACAAGTGTGAACAAACGGAACAAGTGGAACAGGATTTTCTTAATTGTCGCTCACGATCGCCGCTTTCTTTCGCTGTTTATTTACGCTGTGGTTCTTGAGCAGGTTGTAGGTGAAATTAAAACCCATAAACTGGGTGCTCCGGCTGTTGTTGGTGCCATCAAAAAAATAATAGCCCTGCACTACGGCAACAGCCAGTTTTTCGGAGATATTGAAGTTGATGCTGTTGCAGATCTCGGTCATTAAACCCTGTTTAGCTTTAAATATATAGCCCCCGCCCAGGCACAACGATTCGGCAAACCTGCCTTTGGAGAAGATATTGATGGTGGGCCTGAACTCCACGAACCGGGTAGTATCGGCACCGGAACTCAGCGAGTTTACCCTGCCCGTAGCCAGTCCGATATCAAATATGCCAAATGTTTTCCCAAACTCAACTGATGGCGAAAACCGTTTGGCCGCCCCTCCTTTGGTGTTCACAAAAATATTGGCGCTTGCGGTTACGTAATAATACCTCGGCTCCTTGTTTTCTTTGGAAGTATCCGATTCAATTACCGTGTCTTTGCCGGCCTTGCTGCGATGGCCGGCAGCAATCACCGCTTTTGAAACTGCCGGCACCCTCGGCGGTGTTGCCTGTCCCCATACAAAAGCGGCGGACAACATTAAGAGCAGCATAAATACTATTTTCATGGAACAGGGGTATATGATTGCAGCAATAAGAAAATTGTTGTTGATAACAGTTTTTCTATTTCAATGTTCTGTTCACCTAAAAATAAAATAGCACAATGGCAGGCACATCAAACGCAACACAAAAAAGCCAATGAAGGGTTAACCCAAAAAGTCTGGCGGATAAAGCGTTTGTCCGTACTTTGCCGCTAGCGCCTGTACCTTCTGCAGGGCTTCGGCATCCATCACCGGTGGCGGCAGGAAGGTGCCGGTTTCCACGGGCTTGCCAATTGCTAAAAACATTTCTTCCAGGCCTGATGGTACAACCATGCAAAGCAAATGCGCAAGACTGTCTGTTTTGTTTTTAAAGCAATGTACTATGCCGCCTTTGGGGATGCTGATAAAAGCGCCCTTTTGGGCTATGTACGTACCGGCTTCACTTTTAACTTCAACCTCGCCATCAACCACGTAAAACGATTCCTGGAAATCAGGATGTGCATGTGGCCCCGGACCACCTCCCGGCGGAATCAGCATATCAATAGTAGCAAATGCGCCACCGGTTTCTTTACCCGATACCAATATGCGGTAATTACCACCGGCAACCGACAGGCTCTGCCCCTCGCTCGCCCCAATTGCAACAGGTGCCGCTTTTGAATTTTCCATAGTTTTTCAGCTAAATGTTTGTAATACAAACTTCGGCGGAATAATCGGAATAAAATAATGGGGCGGGGGAAATAATGGGATTGAGGTGCCTTATAATAAGATTTTGTAATTTGGCGGGGTTAAGCGGCATATTTCATGCCATTTAGCTCATTGCAGCGCAGGGTCCTCTGCGAGAGACCCTGCGGGGACAGAATCTCGCCTCACCAAATCCTCTCCAAAGGAGAGGACTTGAACTTCGCGCTTTTTTAGAACCCTCTCCTTTGGAGAGGGCAGGGTGAGGCAACCAGGTTTGTGGGGAGAATTAATTATGTATTTCCGCTTAACTTAATAGCCGCTGTAATTTGGTGGCACCCTGCGGGGATTTTTTAAATAACTCAGGCCCGGCGCCTAAGCCACGGCATCACCACCCCTAATTCCTGCTAACCAAAGCTTCTGCAATGGCCTTTTCAACCATCGGCTCCATGATGCGGTAACCCTCAAGGGTAGGGTGCACACCATCTTTGGCCAGGTTTGGCGACAGGCCGCTTTTATCATTGGCCATAGCGGTAAAATAATCCAGGTAGGTAAAACCGTTTTTAGCTGCATAAGCTTTCAGCATATCGTTAATTGCCTTTATACCGGCTACGGGGTTAATGGCAGGCCGCCACGGGAAGGCGTTGGCGGGCAGTATGCTGGAGATTACCACCTTAATATGGTTTGCACGGGCCAGTTCAGCCATAGAAGCAATGTTACCAAAAACATCTTCGAGCTTTGAGGGGCCATTGTTTTGCGCCACATCATTTATACCGGCAAGTATCACCACTACTTTGGGTTTAAGGCTAATCACATCTTCGCGAAAGCGCACCAGCATTTGCCCGGTAGTTTGCCCGCTTATGCCGCGGTTATAATAAGGTTTCCCGGCAAAAAATTCAGAGTCGCTTTTTATCCAGAAGTCGGTGATGGAATCTCCCATATAAACCACCCGTTTTTCGCCTTTGGCCGGTGCGGGTACTTTGCTGTTATCATCCTCATATCGTTTAATGTTGGCCCAGTCCTGTGCGTGGGCATCAACGGCAAAAAAAAGTACAAAAGCAATAAAAAGTAGTTTGTTCATAGCTGGTATTAATTAATCAAAAAGTAAAAGTTTTGCCTGTTGAGCGAAATGCTAAGGCATTGCAATATATAAAGCCGGAATTGGAAATAATAATAAAAAAATTAAACCATTTGCGGGGGCTATGGTCAAACGCCTTTAAGCTATTGACAAACAGTGTAACTATCCCCGGCTATGGCAGCTACCCATGCAAATAAAACTTCTGTTATACTTTTTCACCGTTTAACGTTTTTATGCCTTCTCCCACTCATCTTACAATCGTGCAACAGCAATAAAAATATTTACAAAAGCGATTGCGACGTGAATGTTGCCTTTAAAAAAGTAACGTTTACCCACCTGCTGGATAGCATTAAAAGTTACGATCAGCAATATGTAGAGGTATCGGGAACCTATAAGGAGGCAAAAGAACAATCTGCATTATACAACGACAGTCTTTTTGTTGACCACTCCAATAAACATGCCCTTTGGATCAACTTTAGCCAGGATTGCCCGCTATATTTAAAAGGGACCCGCACCGGTCTTTTTGAAGCTAATGACGACGGATTTACGCCCATTAATAATAAAAAAGTACTGATCCGCGGCAAAATAGACCTGCACAACACCGGCTACCATGGCTTGTACAAAGGTTCAATTGACAGGGTTAGCTTTATTGAACTGTAAAATTTCCGGGACATTTTATTAATGCGTAATTACCAGGTTGTTGGTGGTAATAAAGGTTTTTAAAATGTTTACCGCGGCATTGTTATTTTCACTGTTCAGGATCTCGTCTGTCGATCCTAAAAATCCTGCAATTTCTTTGGTATTATCTTCGTCCACAGCAGCAAAGCCCATTGACCAATCGGGGAAGTTTCTTTCAGTAAGGGACTTGTCCAGCAGTTTAATCAGGCTTTTGTGCCTCGGGTCCAGGTCCACAATGTCATATAGTTTATCAACATCTTTAGCCTCGCCCTCAATCGCCTGTATAAATGTTCCGCCGCTGTAAAGCAATACGCCGGTAATGTTGTAAGCTTTGTTGTTTTTTTGTGCGGATTTAAGGATCGCCAGCAATTCATTATCCTGCATCAATCGGACAGCAGAGCTGATATAAACTATTTGTTTCATTCCAGGCAAAAATATTACTGCAAAGTAAAACTAAATAGCGCTATTTTAAACTAAATTGTTAAACACTGGCGGAATAAGTTTTGTGTTTGGGGATGTATCGCCTAACCGGGCAGCTGTAATTGTAAACCATCATACGCCATTTCAATGCCGCGGGGCAGCTCTTTGCTGATGTCGTGATGCCTCCCCAGGCGATGGCTGATGTGGGTTAAATAAGTTTTTTCTGCGCCTACCAGGTCGGCAAAGGCAAGGGCTTCCTCAAGCGTAAAATGGCTGATGTGGTCCTGTTTCTGCAGCGCGTTGATCACCAGTACCTTGCTGCCTTTAATTTTTTCTATCTCCTGTTCTGAAACCGTTTTGGCATCGGTGATATAGGTAAAATCATTCACCCTGAAACCCATTACCGGTAGTTTATAATGCAGTACCTCAATTGGGGTAAAGGTAATGTGGCCTATATCAAACGGGTCCCCGTTAATGGTATGCAGGTTAAGCTGGGGAATGCCCGGGTATTTAAATTCATCAAAAATATAATAGAACTCGCGCTTTAAAGCCGCCTGTACCCGCAGGTCGGCATACACCTCAACAGCTGCATTTTGCCGGTAGTTAAACGCGCGGATATCATCAAGCCCGGCAATATGGTCCTTGTGTTCGTGGGTAAAAACAATAGCATCCAGTCGTTGCACCTTTGCCCTCAGCATCTGGTACCTGAAATCGGGCCCCGAATCAACAACAATAACTTTGCCTTTGTCTTCAATTAAAATAGAGGTGCGCAAGCGCGAATCGCGCGAATCTGCCGATGTACAAACCTCACAGTTGCAGGCAATAACAGGTACGCCCTGCGAAGTTCCGGTTCCTAAAAAAGTTATGGTCACAGTTCCAGTGTAGTTTGTTTAAGCTGCTGGTGAAAAGCAATTTGTTTTTCATCAAGCAGGTTATAGTCCATTTCTAAATCGCGGGCCAGCTCGCTTATGGCCAGTATTTTACTTTCGAGCCCCGAAAATTTGTTTACCACTATCACTTTGCTGTTGAGCAGTAAACAGGCACCTGTTTTAAAATTACCTTTTTCATACCTAACACGGTAGCCGCTGGTTTTCAGCAGCATTTCCAGTTTTTCGAGCGTATGGTTGGTTACCGTTAACATGAGGCTCAAAAATAGGAAGAAAAGTCGGGAAGTCCGAAACTTGGAAAAGTCCGAAAGACGGAAAAATGCGCAGACATAAAAAACACGAAGCATTGCCGGCAAAAAAAATCTTCATGACTTTACTGACTTTTCCTACTTTCCAACTATATTGTACCTCAATAAATCTAAAACAATTTAATTTAAACTATGGATCAAAGCCCTAATCGCTTTCTTTCGCTCGATGTATTTCGCGGAATGACAATTTGTTTCATGATAATTGTAAACACGCCCGGAAGCGGAGCAGTGCCGTTTGCCCCCCTTGAACACGCTGCCTGGTTTGGTTTTACCCCAACAGACCTTGTTTTCCCTTCCTTTTTATTTGCAGTAGGCAACGCCATGAGCTTTGCCATGAAAAAATTTGCGGGGCAAAGTAACGGTACCGTGGTATGGAAGATAGTAAAGCGTACAGCGCTGATCTTTTTGTTCGGGTACCTGATGTCGTGGTTCCCTTTCTTTTTGCATGATGCAAATGGCTGGCATTTTCAGCTGACGCCTATAAGCCATACCCGCATCCTTGGTGTTTTACAGCGCATAGCTTTATGTTATATGTTTGCTTCGCTGATGGTGCACTTTATAAAATCGGTAAAAACTATTGTGGTGATCAGCGTATTGCTGCTTTTTGGTTACTGGTTCCTGCTGCTCATCTTTGGCGATCCGGCTAACCCATACGGGATGCTGACCAACGCGGGTACTTATCTTGATAAATTTGTAATGGGCGACGACCACCTGTACCATGGCGAGGGCGTGGCTTTTGATCCCGAGGGGATTTTGAGTACCCTGCCGGCCATAGTAAACGTTATTTGCGGTTATTTTGCAGGGCGGTATGTACAGGAAAAAGGGAAGCGATACGAAACTATTGCAAAATTAATGCTTTGGGGCGGGCTGTTCATCTTTATAGCACTTTGCTGGAATATGGCGTTCCCGATCTCTAAAAAATTATGGTCGAGCCCTTTCACGCTTTTAACCGTTGGCCTGGATCTGCTCATCATTTCAGCGCTGATCTATATCATTGAGATCCGTGAATGGAACAAAGCCAACTGGACCGCATTCTTTACCACCGTGGGTAAAAACCCGCTGCCGGTTTATCTTTTTTCAGAACTTTTTTTAGTTACCCTTTGGATGATAAAGGTAACGCCAGGCGGCAATCCGGCAGGCTGGATCAACCAGGTATTTTTCCAGGTTGTTGCCCCCGGCGCTGTAGGGTCGTTGCTGTTCGCTATTTTTTACATGCTCATCTGCTGGACATTCGGTAAGATCCTGGATAAGAACAAGATCTATTTGAGGGTGTAAGTCCCTTTGTCCTTATGAAAAGAGTGGAGAATCTTCGCGGGACGTTTAGGCAGGATAAATATGGGCATCGGCCTGTTAATTGTTCCTGTCCCCGCAGGGGCTTTCCAATTCAATTAAGGACATATTAGTTGCCTCACCCTGCCCTCTCCAAAGGAGAGGGTGCAAAAAAAGCGCGAAGTTCAAGTCCTCTCCTTTGGAGAGGATTAGGTGAGGCGAAATTACGAGGGTAACCTCAACTTAATAGCATTGAGGGGTGCCAGCAGAGCACCCTGCGCCGGGTGTGATTGTGCGATCGATTTTATACGTTAACATAGTTTTTATAAAGGGTATCACCTGTTTAGCGATGAAAAAACTAACCATCTTCTCCCTGTTCATTGGGTTTGCCTGTGGCGCATCAGCCCAGCAAACCAAAACCTTTGCCGAGCGGCTCGGCTGGCCAAAAGGCGCCCGGGTACTTATCCTGCATGTGGACGATGCCGGGATGTCGCACGACTCCAACGAAGGCGTGGAAACTGCCTTAAGCAAAGGGGTGTCCACCTCAACCAGTGTGATGATGCCCTGCGCCTGGGTGTCCGACTTTAAAAAATACCTCGACAAAAATCCAAATACCGATGCCGGCCTGCATTTAACGCTGACTTCCGAGTGGGAAAACTATCGATGGGGCCCGCTCGCCGGTAAAACGGAAGTGCCGGGTTTAACGGATAAACAAGGGTGTTTATATCCTTCTGTTGAAGCGGTTTACTTTGCAGCTAAGGCCGATGAAGTTGACAAAGAGATCCGTGCACAGCTTGACCGAGCGTTAACCATGGGTTTTAAGCCCACGCACCTCGATTCGCACATGGGGACCCTGTTTGCAAAGGAATCGTTCATGGAGAAATATTTAAAGCTGGGTATTGAAAAACAGATCCCGGTGATGTTTCCCGGCGGGGATGATATTTTTTACCGTTCCGAAGCAAAAGCTGCGGCAATTGCCGAATTAAAAAAGCAGGGAAAATACCAGGCAGGAATGGCGATCCCTGAGGCTGCCGCATTGGGTAAAGCAAAAGAAATAGGAGAGATGCTCTGGAAAAACGGACTGCCAGTACTGGACGATCTCCACAACTCCAGCTATGACTGGAACATGCCCGGTATCAATAAGAAAACGGATGCCGAGATCCAAAAATGGTACACCGATCACTACATCGAAAGTATTGGGAGGCTGAGCCCCGGTTTAACCATGGTAATTATGCACTGCACCAATCCATCGCCTGCCTTTAAATATATTTCAGATACCGGCCAAAAACGCAAAGGCGATCTGCTGGCTATGACCGATCCGCGCCTGCGCAAGTTTTTAAGGGATAAGGGCTTTATTTTAACCACCTGGCGCGAAGTAATGGAGCGGAGGTTGAAGGCTGGGAATGCGGAATAATTATCTTTGTACATATTTTTCTTTTTATGCCAAACGATAATTTAGTAAAGATTCTGTTTAACTTTTACAGCGATATTTTGGAGGAGCAAACCAACGAAACGATGTGGGCCGAAGTGATTGATGGAGAAAAAGGGCTTTATAAGATTGATAATATTCCATTTTATGTACCGCGGTTAGCATCAGGCGATATTGTTCTGGCTGAGTACGACGAAGCTCAATCTATGCTTACCTATCTGGAAACCATTGAATATTCCGGCAATTCAACCATTCATATCATTATAATGGATGAAGAGCTTGAAATGGAACGGCTTATTAACTTATTTGAAGAAATGGATTGCCCGTCAGAAGGCTTTAATGAGCGCTATTTAGCCCTGGAAATCCCTGCTAATGTTGATTACATCCCGGTTAAACGCATGCTTGATCAAATGGAAAAGGATGAGGTTATTGGCTATGCTGAAACGTGCCTGTCGGTAAATCATCAATATAAAGACTTCCACTTACCGCTTTGAATACATTTTGTAAATGTGGAACGCAACAATTAACCCCTCAGTTTATCAAACAACGCCGGGCTATATAAGCGTCGCCAGCAGTAGTTCGTGAAATTGTCTTCCAATCCAGCAAAGTCCCCCAACTTAACTAACCGCTAACCACTAATCCCTACCTCAAGTCCACCACTTCAACACCCTTATGTGCTTTGGTATCAAAAGAGAAAGTGTTATCGGCTACTGCAGTATTAGGTGCAAAGCGTTTTATCGTATAGGTGTACCTGTTACCGTTCTTGTCAAATATCAATGCGCTGTAGATCTGTTTTTTTGCCTTGTCAATCTCCAGGCGCACTTTAAAAAAGCCTTTTTTATCGTCTTCCGGGGTCAGGTCAATTTCCTGGTAAATATTTCCGCTTATCTTTTTTTCACCGGTATAAAGGTATTTATAGCCATGTTCATAAATGGTGAATATTTTGGCCGGGTTAAGTCCGTCGCCGCTGTTGTCAACGTTGCTTACCTGCACTTCGTTATCCTTTTTCAGAAAGGTCCACTGGGTTTTGCCATCGCTGATGATCTCCTGTGCCACGTCCTGCTTACCTGCCGACTGCGGAGTGTATAACGTAACCCTGAACTTATTGGCTTTTGAACGTGCTACAAGCGTGCCGGTTTGCGTTTCTTTTATGCCCGCCTGCGGGTTATCAAGGGTAAAGGTAAAGTCGGTTTTAATGCCATCGTACATTTTGTATTTGGCGCTTACCTTGCTTAAAATAGCTTTGGCATCTGCATCCTTTTGTGCAAAAGTGTAACCGGTGCTGAATATGCCTAGCAGGGATAATATAAGTAGTTTCTTCATTTGTTGTTTATCCGGATAAATCCGTTTTTAGTAGATCGTTTTTTTAAAATTGTTTCACCATAAACGTAGTCATCCAACTATTGTTTACCGTGTTGGGTAAACTATAGAATAAACGTTTGGGCAAAGGTTTAATTGCTATTTTTCTGAAGGCTTTCCAGGTGGCGTTCAAGGCTGTACTCGTCGGGGTATAAAACGTCGCGGGCCTTGCTGCCTTCAAACGGGCCAACTATGCCGGCTGCTTCCAGCTGGTCAATTATCCTCCCTGCGCGGTTATAGCCAAGCTTCATTTTACGCTGTATCAGCGAGGTTGATCCCTGCTGGTGTAAAACTATCAGGCGGGCCGCATCTTCAAACATAGGGTCGCGGTTATCCGGGTCATATTCCTTGCTGGTGCTGGTTTCGCCTTCGCCAACATACTCTGGCAGTAACATGGCCGATGCGTAGCCGCGCTGGTTCCCAATAAAATCCGAAATGCGTTCTACTTCGTGTGTATCCACAAATGCGCACTGTAAACGGATCAGGTCGCTGCCGGTTGACAGCAGCATATCCCCGCGGCCAATCAGCTGGTCGGCGCCGCCGCTGTCCAATATGGTACGCGAATCTATTTTTGACAGCACCCTGAAGGCCAGCCTCGACGGGAAGTTGGCTTTTATAGTTCCTGTTATAATATTTACCGAAGGCCGCTGCGTGGCAATTACCAGGTGGATACCCACCGCACGGGCCAGCTGCGCAATCCGCGCAATAGGCACTTCAACTTCTTTGCCCGCAGTCATCATCAAATCGGCAAACTCATCAATAACCAGCACAATAAACGGCAGGTAGCGGTGCTTCTCCGGGTCGGCTATCTTGCGGTGCACAAATTTTTCATTGTACTCCTTCAGGTTGCGCACCTGGGCATCTTTCAACAGGTCGTAACGCTGATCCATTTCAATACAAAGCGAGTTAAGCGTATTTACCACCTTTTTTGTATCGGTAATAATGGCATCGGCTTCATCCGGCAGTTTGGCTAAAAAGTGCCTTTCAATCTTACGGAATAAAGTTAACTCCACCTTTTTAGGGTCAACCAGCACAAACTTAAGCTCGGCGGGGTGCTTTTTAAACAGCAGCGAAACCAATATGGCGTTAATACCAACGGATTTACCCTGCCCGGTAGCACCCGCCACCAGCAGGTGGGGCATTTTGGCAAGGTCGGCAATAAATACCTCGTTGCTAATGGTTTTGCCCAGCGCAATCGGCAGGTCCATGGTAGTGTTCTGGTATTTTTCTGTTGACAGTACCGACCGCATGGATACCATTTCGGGATGCTGGTTGGGCACCTCTATACCTATGGTTCCTTTACCCGGCATAGGTGCAATAATACGGATACCCAATGCTGCCAGGCTCAGCGCAATATCATCCTCCAGGTTTTTGATCTTGGAGATGCGCACACCAGGTGCCGGTATAATTTCATATAAGGTAACAGTGGGGCCAATAGTCGCCTTTATTTTATCAATCTCAATGTTATAATGGTTCAGCGTTTCAACAATCTTATTCTTGTTGGCTTCCAGCTCATCAGAGTTTACGCTTATCTTGTTCGATCCGTAGTTTTCCAGCAGGTCCAGTGTTGGGTATTTGTAGCTTGAAAGCTCCAGTGTATGGTCATACTTGCCAAACTGCTCCAGCAGGCTCTCCGCTTTTTTATCGTCGTCAGTTTTTTCAATATTCAAAACCGGGGTAGGGCGGGTAACGCCAACGGTGAGCGGGATATCGTTTTCTTCTTCAGCCTCATCGGTTTTTGGCGGATCGGGCATTAACACTACGGGCTCATGAAACACCGGGTTTTGTACAAATGCCTGTTGCTTAACGGGCTCCGGGTTAACCATTTTTTCTGTATTCTCTTTTTGCCGGTTAGCGCGGCCCGGCCATTCAACCGGTAGTGAGATCTCTTCTTCTTCCAGTTCAACAGGTTCAGGTACAATATGGTCAACGGGGGCAGAGGGAACCGTTTTAGCGCTGCGTGAAGGAATTTTGAAGTCGATATTGTAAGCAATCACCAATATTGCTAACGCCAGGAACACCAGGATCCCGGCAGTGCCTGCCTGGCCTATCTGCGCATCCAGCAGTCGGTTGGTCCAGTAGCCGAAACCCCCTTCCAGGTAGTTAGGTGTTTCCGTTATAAATGCATGGAAAAAACCCATGGCTACGGAAATAAATACCAGCAGGAAAAAACTATAGGCAAGGGTTTTGCTTAAAGGCACCAGGCGAACCTTGAAAAGCATGCGGTAGCCGGCAATAAAAAATACAAATACAAATACAAAAGATGCGAGGCCGAACCATTCAAATATGAACTGGTTAGAGAGCAAGGCACCTAATTTGCCGGCCCAGTTATCAACCATTGGGTTTTTAACGCCGTTTTCCATCAGTTCCTGCGTGGTGCGGAACAGGTTGTGCCAGCCGCCATTAGCCGCCGATACATAGCTCTGATCTTCCTGCCAGGTAAACAGGTAGGCCGTAAATGCTATCAAAAAATACACCGATAAAAGCAGTAAAAATAAGCCCGATATTTTTATCACTTTGCTGTTGAGCAGGTCCGACGGACGCAGCCTTTCTTCCCTTTGTTTTACGGGCCTTTCTTTCTCAATCTTTTGATTGGGCTGGCGGGGCTGATTTTCCTGCTTGAAACTATTTGACCTAAACTGATTTCCTTTTACCGGCATCCTGATGTAACCCTGTTATTGTGCAAATATAAAGTTAATAGATTAAACAACTTATTTGGGTGGATTTTTTAATTAAAATCATAGCCGGGGGCATTTCCATACTAATTATTTTAACAGTTATGTAACGAAAATGATAGGGAACAGTGTTTAACTTTCGTTAGGCTTTTTCGTATTAGGGATTGTTTTTACCCCGTTTAAGATAGTATGCTATTCAATTCTATTGATTTTGTATTTTTTTACATCATAGTAACTACCTTGTACTTTGTAGTTCCCCATAAACTCAAATGGGTAATTTTGCTGGCAGCAAGCTGCTATTTTTACATGGCGTTTGTGCCCATTTATATTCTTATACTGGGTTTCACTATTGTTATTGATTATTTTGCCGGCATCTATATAGAGAATGAGCACAACCCCCGTCGCCGCAAAATGCTGCTTGCGGCAAGTCTGGCTGCCAACGTCGGAATTCTTATTTTTTTTAAATACTTTAATTTCCTAAATCTTAATGTTAATATCCTTTGCAATAAGTTTAACTATCATAACCCAATCCCTTATTTAAGCATACTGTTACCTATCGGCTTGTCTTTTCATACTTTCCAGGCAATGAGTTATACCATTGAGGTGTACCGGGGTAAGCAAAAAGCTGAGAAGCACTTTGGGATCTACAGTTTATATGTAATGTTTTATCCGCAACTGGTTGCGGGGCCAATTGAAAGGCCGCAAAATATTTTACCGCAATTGCACAAAAAACATGAGTTTAACTATGATTTAATGCAATCGGGCTTGAAAATGATGTTATGGGGCTTTTTCAAAAAACTGGTAATTGCCGATAGGCTTTCCATTTTTGTAAACTCCGTTTATAACAACCCTGATATGCATAACGGAACTACCATTGTTATTGCATCGTTTTTTTTTGCTATCCAAATATATTGTGATTTTTCAGGATATACAGATATAGCCATAGGTTGTGCCAGAACTATGGGTTTTGATTTAATGAAAAACTTCGACCGACCGTATTTTGCCTCCAATATCCAGGATTTCTGGCGGAGATGGCATATCTCGCTGTCAACCTGGTTTCGTGATTATGTTTATTTTCCTTTGGGAGGTAGTAAAGGATCCCGCAGTCGCACGTGCTTCAATCTATTCGTCATTTTTTTACTGAGCGGCATTTGGCATGGTGCTAACTACACCTATGTTATTTGGGGCATGCTGCACGGTTTATACTCAGTAATCTATATCGTTATTAAGCCTTATTTACGTAAAACGCCTTCAAATAAAGTGGCTGCAACCTTAATGCGCATGGGTAATATTGCATTAACGCTTTCATTTGTAACTTTTGCCTGGATTTTTTTCAGGGCCGCCACTATTCACGATGCTTTTACGCTGATCCATAATTTGAAGAGTTTTGGGGCTGCGCCGTTTATAGGAGATGGGATTAGCAACTTTGCACAATCTGTACTGGGCATCCTGCTTTTGTTTGTCCTTGAGTATAAAATTGAATACCACCCTGATCAATTTAATTTTTTTAGCTCGCCCAATATTGTAGTAAGATGGGGGGCGCTGGTTTTTACCATATTATGGATAATTGTTTTCGGTGTGTTTAATGGCAGTCAGTTCATATACTTTCAATTTTGATGAAAAGCAAAGTAATAATTAGATTTTTTGTGAGGTTAGCTGCATTTTCTGTTGTGTTAATTGCAGCGGACCGCTTAGCAGGTTTCGCATTAAAAAAAATATATTTTAATCAGCATGTGGGGCAGTTTAGTCAAACTACTTATGCTATTGATAGTGCCTGCCAGGATCTTATGATCTTCGGCAGCTCAAGGGCTGTCCGTCACTATTCACCAACCATCATCTCCAAAGGTACAGGGATAAGTTGTTATGATTCAGGCAGGGATGGGCTGATGATCCCGTATTCAGCGGCTATTGAAGAGGTGTCGTTGGCGAGGCATCTTCCTAAATTTATAATACTGGATATAACCCCGAGAGAATTGGGTATTGACAAATCTAAATATGAAAAACTTGATATTTTATTGCCTTATTGCGAAGAACACCCGCAGTTTTTAAAATATATTAAAGAGGTTAGTGAGTTTGAAACGGAAAAACTTTTTTCCAAAACGTACCCTTATAACTCATCTGCCTTTATTTTGGCTAATAATAGTTTATTCTCAAAATCTATTGAAAAGGATGATAATGGATATTTGCCACTGCATGGTTTTATGACAAAGCCCGAGATGGATGACTACATTAAGAGAATGAATAATAGAGCAAAGAAAATTCGTAAAAAAATTGAGATTCCCGAAACTAAGGCTGTCAACTATTTTAAACGGTTTTTAAGTGACGCTGCTAAATATAAAATTAAAACAATGGTAATTATCTCGCCTACCATATTGAACAACTCATTTTACCTGGATAATCAAACTATCGAGCGAGACCTCATAGGAAAAATCACAAGCGAATATCCTAATGTTACCCTCCTGGATTTTTCTACTGATCCGCGGTTTAATTATCACCCCGAAAAATTTAACGACGTATTTCACCTTAACAAGCGCGGATCAGAAGAGTTTTCTGCAATTGTAGCACAACATATTAAAGCAAACCTGTAGCGTTAAACACCTGGCTTAAGCAGCTGTTTCGGAGCGTCGTCAAGTAAATTTAACTTGTTCCGCAACAAAACAGGCAGGAAGTTATTCAAATTGATTTGCTGTAAATGTTTTTTGTGACGGTAATAAAGCCCCGCGCTATTGAATTTTTTACTTAATATAAAAAAAGCAGGTATTTATTATATTTACCCTTAATATACACCTTACCTATTGTTAAAGTAAAAAGAATGAGCATCGAAAAACTGGAACTGTACATTACCACGGCCGACCTGGAAAGTCTTGATAGCCTGCTGGCGCAAAACCCGGCGTTGGCAAAGGCCCGTACCAGTCACCAGGTTTCGCCGCTGATGCTTTCCTGTTATTATAAAAAGCCTGAGGTTACCACATTAATCTTAAAATACCTGGACGAGATCAATCTTTTCGAAGCCTCGGCGGCAGGGAGGTTTGATGTAGTGGCCAACCTTGTTTACGCACACCCCGATGCCGTTAATTTTTATGCTGAAGATGGATTTACGCCGTTGGGCCTGGCCTGTTATTTTGGCCATTACGAAATTGCGCAATACCTGGTATTAAAGGGAGCTGATGTTAATATGCCGTCAAATAATGGATTCAGCGTTTATCCGCTGCATTCTGCTGCTGCAGGTAATTTTACCCAGATAGCCCGCATGCTGATTGAAAACAATGCGCTTGTAAACGTAAAACAAAAGGCCGGTGTAACTGCGCTGCACTCTGCCGCTCAAAACGGCAATATCGATCTGCTGATTACGCTGCTGGAACACGGCGCCGATGTAACCGTCCGTATGGAAGGTGGTAAACTGGCTGCTGACCTGGCCCGCGAAAAAGGCTTTAACGAAATCGCCGAAGCCCTCAACTGATCCGGCTGCGTAAATTTGCGAATGGAGCCGATAAAATAAGCCAAGGTGAGCTCATGTTAGGCTTTTTTCAAATATATTTCTCATGGTAAAAGTCTAAGAAACAAGGCCAAAAGATTATTATCTTATTTTTTTAAATATTGCTCGCCGGTTAAAAGCGACAAAAAAATAGCCGAAAATTACTTTCCGGCTATAAAACTCCATACCTATAATAAACTACCTAAATTTAAACTTAAGCCCTGTAATTTATACGCTATTGTTTATATAAAAATTAATTTTTATATTTAATCCAATAAAAGGCTCCCGGCCTCGCGCCAGGAGTCTTCTTGATTTGATAAATTATTGATGAGCAGGGCGCTCAATGAGTGTTCTTATACGACATTCATTTTCTAAGGTTTCAGTTTTTTTTAAATTTTTAAAAATGAGCTGATCTTTTTTAAAATGACTGTTGATGAGCATTTTAACTTGAAATTGGAGTGTCATCCCGTCGACTGAGTCCGGGATCCCATGTGATTATTCACCTGTCGTCAGGTCTTCAGGCGCGTTTATTCGCCTGAAGATTCTTAAAAACCACCACGGCAATACTTTCAATTGATAGAAAGTAGGTACGGGCTCAGCATTTATTTTACTTTATTGCTAGCAGCTCCACCTGCTCAATTACCGGGGCTGTAGCTAGTAACTCAGCTGCGTTTGCCATGAGGGCTTCGGCAATTTTTCCATTTAAATGGGCCGCTCTTCCGGCTTCTGTTTCAAAAGTATCGAAGATGCCAAATGTTGACGGACCTAATTGCAGGGCGTACCATCTTACGGTGTCGGGCTCTGCTTCGGCAAGCGGCAATGCGCTTTTTAAAAATTCAAGTACTTCTTTTTCTTTTCCGGCTTTCGCTTCTACGCGGGCTAACAATGCAAACTTTTCCATAAATATTTTTAATTATATACGTTTTAAAACAGTTAACAGATGTTTACCGCTTACGTTTTACAAAACTTTCCACATGATGTTTAAGGATTTGCTGCCGGCCAGATAGGCAATAATATAAGTAACGCGTTGCATGCCAATAAGAAGTAAAGCTGACGGAGCGTTATAACCTCAGCTGTCTGTAAAGTCGGCTTCACCCAATGGTAAAAAAGGATAGAGCAAACAGGGTTTTAGCCATGATTAACCGGCTGATTGAAAAGAAGATTGTAATATGTTTTTTTAATTATTTGACTGCTTCACACGCTGCTTTTTTACCAGCGCTAATAAAAGAACCCCTATGCCCGTGCCTTTTAAAAAGCCGTCTGCAAAATCAGGCAATACAAAATAGTGTTTCAATACCAGGCTGGCAGATAATAGCAGCAAGCCAATTGCGACGATGTATTTATAGGCGATTACCGGCTTCATTATCCTGGGGCTATCAAATAGCATTGCAATCGATATTATTGGGCGTAGGTAAGCTTAAACAACTGCTCCCTGATCTGTTTGGTGGCTGGTCCCGTCTTGCCGTCGCCTATCATTTTCCCGTCTATCATTGTAACAGGGTAAGCGTATTGGGTGGTGCTGGTTATAAAAGCTTCTTTTACGTTGGGCAGGTCATCAACGCTAAAATCTTCTTCGGCAATGGTATAGCCGCTTACTTTAAAATTTAAAACCTTACTGCGGGTAATTCCCCGCAAAATATTGTTCCTGGGTGTGATGATTTCTTTATCTATCACCACAAAAAAATTGGCCCGGGGGCATTCTGTAATTACCCCGGTGTTGTGGTATAGTACATCATCGGCGTTTTTCTCCTTCATAAAAGGGTGCAGCCTTACCGCCATCAGGTAGTCAATGGTTTTTATGTAGGGCAGCTGCCTTTGGTGGTCATATGTTACCAGTTTAAGGCCGGTATCCGGTTTGTTTTCCTCCTGCAGGTTTAGCGGGTATTGTAATATAACCAGGTTGGGGGTACCCATGCGGTATCCGTCTTCTGAATAGCCGCCCGTTAGCAGCAGCTTGATGCCCGATGTTGGGATGCCGTTTTTTTCAACCAGTTCTTCAACCGCTTTTCGAAGTTGCTGGCGGTCAAGCATCACGTCCAGGTACATTTCCTTAGCCGAGTTATAAAACCGGTTAAAATGGTCCTCGATAAAAATCGGGCGGTTATCAATCACCTTCAGGTAATCAAAAATCCCATAGCCGCGGTGCATGGCCAAATCAGATACCCCTATCTTAGCGTCTTCTTCTAAAAACAGCTCATTATTTATAGAAACATATTTGGCAGCCATAGCATTACGATTTTTATGATTTACCCGATTTTGAAAGCCCTGCGCTCATATTAAATATATTTTCGCCGTAGCTCACTACTAAATTGTCGCGTTCGCGCTGGCGTTTTAATGCAACGTCAATAAGGGTTTTTAGTAACTGTCCGAAATTCTTATCGGTAGCCTCCCATAAGTAAAATGAAAGTGAACCCGGGATGGTGTTTATCTCGTTCACATACACTTTGTTGTCTTTTTTATCCACCAAAAAGTCAATCCGCGATACACCTGAGCAGGACAACGTCCTGAACGTTTCTTTAGCAAGATCCTGGATCAGCATTGCCTGTTCCTTAGGGATATTTGCCGGGATCTGGCGTTTGGTGCTGGTCATCCCTTTTGATGAACTGCCTTTGGTAATGTATTTATCCTTATAGCTCAAAATGTCGCCGGCGCCCAGCGGTTCTTCACACACCGAAGCATTTTGGTTGGCCACATCGCCCAGTACTGAACAGTTGATCTCTTTCAGGTCAACCACCATGCGTTCCACTAAAATTCGGCTGCTGAAACGTCCGGCCAGTTCAACGGCCTCAATCAGCTGCGCTTCGTCGGCAGCCTTTGAAACGCCCACGCTCGAACCTAAATTTGATGGTTTTACAATAACCGGGAAACCTATTTTGTTGATTTTTTCAATAATGGCCTGCTTATCCATGTGCCAGCTGCGGTCGGTAAACCAGGTGTAATCCACTACGGGCAGTCCGCTTTCCTTCAGCACCATCTTCATCATAATTTTATCCATTCCAACCGCAGACGATAAAACATCGCAGCCAACATAAGGGATGCCTTTTAGCTCAAGTAAACCCTGTAATGATCCGTCTTCGCAATTGGTGCCGTGGATAATAGGAAAGGCGATGTCAATTTTTGCGATTTCTTTGCTCTTCCAGATGGACGACTGCACCGCATTGATGGTAAAATCACCAAAAGTTGGTGAAATGTAGATCTCTGTGCATTGCGCCAAAAGCGAATCGGTATTTTTATAATTATCTACATTTAAAAGGGCGTCGCCGGTGTACCATTTACCGGTTTTGGTGATATAGATCGGGGTAATATCGTAACTGTTTTTATCAAATGCACTGATAGCCTGCTGTGCGGAGATTACAGAAATTTCATGCTCAACAGACCGTCCTCCAAATATAACTCCAATTCTAATTTTCATTTACTTAATTTTTTAATGGTGATACAGCTATCATCGGCGATGTTTATTCCCGGTTACAGGCAGCAGCTAATGATGGTTTTATCGTTATGCGCTAATAATTTTATCTAAAGTTCGTAAGTGTCAGGCAAATCGTTTTCATATAACAATACGTCGCCGGCACGGGTCATGCCGCCTAAATGGTTTACGGCATCCTTAAAATTTTGGGCCACGTATATTTTATTGTCAGGATAGCTTTTATTTTTTAGCCCCTTCATAATAGGTAAAGTTATATTTTTCCCTACAAGTATAGCATAATCGCAGGTATCTGCAATATGCTCGCCCAAAATCGTATTGTAATATTCCTGTTTTTCGCCAAGCTCTATCATTCCGGGGGTAATAATAATCTTTCGCTGGCCTTCAATACCTTTTAAAACTTCGAGTGCCATTTTTGAACCTACCGGGTTCGAGTTAAATGCATCGTCAATAACGGTAACCCCGTTGGCATGTACTTTAACCTCCAGCCTGTGCTGCACAGGCTCCAGCTTTTTAATAGCAAAAGCAACGCTGCTGTCCGGAACTTCCAAATGCCGGGCCACAATATAACCCGCCAGTATATTCGACAGGTTGTAGCTGCCTAACAGCTTGGTGTCAAAATCAGCCAGGTGTTTGCCTTTATTAAAAACCGAAAATGAGGAACCCCTCGCCGTATAGCTCAGGTTTTTTATATAAAAATCAACCTTTTCGTTATCTGATGAATACAATGCTGTTTCCCGGTCAGCAACCGGGCGGTTAGCAATAAATTCATAGTCTGCATTCAACACGGCAAGTCCGCCCGAAGGTAACGCATCTATCAGTTCGAACTTGGTTTTTTGCACGTTCTGGATGGTTTTAAAGCTTTCCAGATGCTGCTCTCCAACCGCAGTCAGGATGCCGATCTGCGGGTGTACCAGGTCGCAGATCTCCTTAATATCGTTTGGTTGCTTGGCACCCATCTCCACTATAAAAACCTGGTGGGTTGCCTGTAGTTCTTCGCGCACGGTTTTAATAACCCCCATGGTCGTATTGTAGCTGCCGGGTGTCATCAAAACATTGTATTTTTCGCTCAGCATGCGGTATAAAAAATGTTTGGTGCTGGTTTTTCCGTAACTGCCGGTTATTCCAATGATAATCAAATCAGGGCGTTGCTCCAGGATCTTTTTAGCGTCGTTATAATACCACTTGTTAATTGATTTTTCAACGGGTGCTATCAGTATGGTAGCCAACGCAATTAAAACAAAGCTCAGCAGCAACGCAAAGCCTCCCACCCAAAGTGTGCACATAATTTTACCGGTTGCAAGGTAAAATGCCAGCGCAGCTACCGCTGATAATACAAACGTGAGCCCGAATAACCTTTGCGCCCTTTGGGTAAATACCACAGGCTTTTTCTGTTTTTTAACAAAAAGCAGGTAAGCCATAAGGCCATATAGCAATATAAATGCTGCAGCGGTAACAACGGCGCCCGCAGTTAATAAAAGTATGCCGGTAATTGCTAAAGTAATGGCTTCAAATACGCGTGTGCCCTGCAGCACGTTGGTTTTAAGCCATTTAAAATAGCGGTCGTTACGGTACGAGTTTAACTGCATCATGTGCAGCTCGAACCTTAATTTTGCGAACGCATAAACCAGTAATACTGCCAGTGCAGCTAAAAATAGTGGGTTCTCCATTAATTGTTTTTCTTATCGGCCTGAAGAAAGTTATTTAATATAATTAAAAATTCATGCAGTTTTTCAACAAAGGCAAAGTGCCCCGCGTTTTTTAGGATCACCAAACCGGCATTGGGGATAAGTTTTTCCATTATTTTGGCGTCGCCAACGGGGGTTGCCGTGTCATTTTCGCCCCAAACCAGTAAAGTGGGTGCTTTTATTTTTGGCATCACCGATTGAAGATCTTCATTAACCGACTTAACCAAAATGTTCCGCATAACGCCCGAAGCATTGTTATAATCGCTTGATCCGGCTTTTTTGCGGTAGCCTTCCATTATTTCTTCGGCTTTGCTGCGGCCAACAAACAGCGGCAATGTTTTTTTCGCCGCTTTGTAGGAGTAAACTTTAATATAATATTCAAGCGAACGGGTGGGTTTTATACCGGCGCTATCCAGCAGCACCAGTTTTAAAACAGGATTACGCGATGCGAAAAGTATAGAAATGCGCCCGCCATAAGAGTGTCCCGCCAATATGGGGTTGCTGATGTTTTTTACCCGGCAAAATTCTTCAATAAACTGCGTGTATTCTTCAACACCCCAAACTTCAGCAGGTTCCTGGCTTTTTCCAAAACCCGGCAGGTCAATTGCAAATACATGAAAATCCGTTTCAAAATATTCCTGCACCTTTGTAAATGCCTGTAGGTTTGAGCCCCAGCCATGTAACAAAACAAGTGGTTTTCCTTCGCCGCTTTCGTTAAAATTTATATTAAGGCCCTTAATAAGTTGGGTTTGCTCCATAAGTATATTGTGCTGTGCAAAGATAATAAATAACTGATAGCAATAACAGTTGGAAACGGGTTATGCTAACCTAAAGCCCTAACAAAAATGGCGCTTAAAGGTGTTAAAAAAAGAAGGATAATTGGTAATATTATAAAAAGAAGTTACGCAGTTGCTAAACAAACATATCAGTTTGGAATTTACCAGAGGAAATTTTGAATTCAGTTATCCCCATTTGGCCGAAGACATGTGTTTCAACACTCCGGTAATGAATTGATAACGGGCAATGCCGCCCTTATTGATTTTTGCAACAGGACAGCTAAATATTTTAGCGGGGTAAACACCAAATTTACCATGGAGAATGTAATAGCCGATGGTGATTGTGAAGCAATAAACGGAACTGCCGAGTTTTATATGGAAAAGGAAAATCGAACCAATTTCATATCGTCCTGCGATGTATATAATTTGAAGATGGAAAATTAAAAACCATAACTCTTACTGTATCTCTAAAAAAAAGATTGATTAATTACCCAAATTAGTTTGCCGCAAAATTACCTCCGGAAAGTATAGCAAACATCTTTGCTATTAAATTTAAAAACGGGCGTTCTTTGACAGGAGGCCAGCAAAAATAATACGAACAGTAATTTATACATGATAACGGCGAAGCATGTAAATAGACATATGCCGCCGTTATCATTATTGTACACAATTCAATATTTTTTAGCGTGGTAATTTGCCGCTTTGCCGGTAAGTAACCGTGTAACCCGCAGATTCATCAGTTTGATCCCGACCTGTTTTCACATTCATTTTCAGTGGCTTTTGAAAAAGGGCATTGTTTTTAAGCACAAACTTTACATTCAACGTGTCCTGCATGCCTTCCTGCATAAAACTCCACACTGCATTAATTGTATCGCCTTTGGCTGTACCTTCCAAAGCGCCTCTGCGGCTATCTTTTTGATATGGCATCCAGTTCATTTGTCCATAAACTTTTTGGTCCTTTAGCACCAATTCAATTACGGTGCTGTCTGTATTTTTCTTTCCTTCGGTTCGTAAAAAACAGAATGAACTGACCGCAGATGGGTTATTAGTTACTGCTGGCTGAGTTTTTACGGTATCTGCCGTATGTACGGCAACGGAGTCTGCATTAAACGGTTTCTTATCGTTTAATGAGCATGAGGCTATTAATAATGCCGCCATGCCCAATAGATTTATCGATTTCATTCCTGTATGACAGTTATAATTATTAAAAGTTTTAAGTTTTAGCCTTTCCGGCTTAAATGTTTCCAAATAAAAAGGCCCGGTTAATAAAAATCAACCGGGCCCGCACTTAAAAAAACCTTTACCAAAACTTCACATATAGCGCAGCAAGCAACAACAGTGTGGTTATAATTAAAGCAAGTGTGGTAGGGTCAACCTTAAACATGGTTTTATCAAGCACAAATGATTTTGGATTAATTTTAGGTCCGGCCAGGCTGATGGTAATCATAATGATCATAGTGAACAGGAATGACAGCCCCATGCAGATCAGGAACGGGATCTCATAAGTGCCGTTGGCTTTATGAAACGCAGTGTAAAGGAAAGTTTCGTTACCAAATAACCGGGGTGCAAAATCGTTGAATAATATCGAAAGCGCAAAACCCGACAGCACACCCGCAATAGCGGCAGGGCCGGTGGTCCGTTTCCAAAACATCCCTAAAATAAACATGGCAAACACACCCGGACTAAAGTAACCTGTATATTTTTGAATATAGGTAAAGCCGCCCTCGCCGCCAATACCCAATAGATCTTTCCAGGTAAGCATTATAGACAACACCATGGCTACCAGAATAATTATTTTCCCCATGCCCACCATTTGTTTTTCATCCGCACCCTTTTTTAGGTACTTTTTGTAAATATCCATGGTAAATATGGTGGAGATGCTGTTGGCTTTGCCCGCCAGCGAGGCCACTATGGCTGCGGTTAATGCAGCGATAGAAAGGCCTTTGAGCCCGCTTGGTAAAAAGCCCAATATGGCGGAATAAGCGTTGTCGCCGTTAAATTTGCCGCCGGCATTCATTTCGTGCTGTAAGCCGCCATTCTTATATAAAACGTAAGCCGCAATGCCAGGTAAAATTACAATTACAGGCATGGCCAGCTTCATCAGGCCTGCAAACAGGATGCCTTTGCGGGCTGTTTGCAGGTCGGCGCCGAGCGCCCGCTGGGTAATGTATTGGTTGCAGCCCCAGTAGTTAAGGTTAACTATCCATTGCCCGGCAAAGTACATGGCAATGCCCGGCAGCGCAAGGTATTTGTTAATGTCTGCCTGCGATGCATTCTGGCCTGGCTTAGCAAGAATCATTTTAAAGTGGTCGGGCGAGTCTTTCAGCATGGCATTAAAGCCGGCCAGGATGTCTTTTCCCAGGCCAAAACGTTCGCTAACCAATGTTAACGCAATATAAGTAGTAGCTAAACCGCCTATTACCAATACCAGTACCTGTATCACATCGGTAAAGCCAATAACTTTCATCCCGCCAAATGCAATTACCAGCGAAAAAGCGGCCAGGCCAATAATTATCCAGTGAAACATGGCGGAATCACCACCTGCGAGGCTGTTGATACAGATGGCGCCCAGGTAAAGGATGGAGGTGAGGTTAACAAACACATATAAAAACAGCCAGAAAATGGCCATAATAAGGCTAACCGTTGGGTTGTACCGCGTTTCTAAAAACTGCGGCATGGTAAAGATCTTGTTTTTTAGGTAGATGGGGATGAACCAAACCGCAACAATGATGAGTGCAATGGCTGCTATCCATTCGTACGCGGCTACGGCAATACCTACGGTAAAACCCTGTCCGCTGGCGCCGATAAACTGCTCGGCCGAAATATTGGATGCGATGAGTGATGCCCCTATGGCCCACCAGGTAAGTGAACCCTCGGCAAGGAAAAAATCATGACTGCCTGAGATTTTTGCCGATTTTTTACGGCTGTACACCCAATACCCGTACCCCGACACCAGGAAAAAGTAGATGACGAATACAATGTAATCAATAGTTGAAAACTTATTCATAATAAATTAATTGGTTTAAATTGGTTAGGTTTTTATAACCCGGCAGCCGTTCCCACCTGGCCCGCCGGGTATCTCGTGTCTTATTTATTTGTAAGCGGCATCATTCCAGCGCAGCTCGTTGCGCAGCTGGTCAAGCCTCGTATCTTTGCCAATACGGATGAACTCCAACCCTGCAATATCAGCAAAATCCTGCAGATGTTCGGCGGTTAAATTCTGGCTGTATGCGGTATGGTGTGCGCCACCGGCATAGATCCATGCGGCACAGCCGGTTTTCATATCCGGGTACGGTTTCCACAACACCCTTGCTACCGGCAGGTTAGGCAGGTCGTTTTGTGGCTCAACTGCCTCTACCTCGTTAATCAGTAAGCGGAAACGGTTGCCCATATCTATAATTGATGCATTTAACGCGGCACCTCCGGCTACATTAAACACCAGCCTGGCCGGGTCAGCTTTGCCGCCTATCCCCAGCGGATGCACTTCCAGCGCAGCTTTACCGTTGGCTAATGATGCATCAATCTCCAGCATGTGCGATCCTAAAACCAATTGGTTGTTTGGGTCAAAATGATAGGTATAATCTTCCATAAAAGCATTGCCGCCCTTTAAGCCGCTGCCCATCACTTTAAACGCGCGCACCAAAGCAGCCGTTTTCCAGTCGCCCTCACCGGCAAAGCCGTAGCCCGCAGCCATCAGGCGCTGCGCAGCAATGCCCGGTAGTTGGATCATGCCATGCAGGTCTTCAAACGTATCGGTAAAGCCTTTAAAGCCGCCGTCTTCTAAAAATTTCTTCAGGCCCAGTTCTATTTTAGCAGCATCGTAAACAGATTGGTGTTTGGCCCCGCCTTTAAGCAGGTCGGCAGCCATGGTATAGGTTGCTTCGTACTCGGCAAGTAATGCTTCCACAGCCTCTTCACTGATGCTGTCAATTATCTTCACTAAATCACCAACACCGTAAGTATTTACTGAGTAGCCAAATTTCAGTTCAGCTTCAACTTTATCGCCTTCGGTAACAGCAACATAGCGCATGTTATCTCCAATGCGCGCAAATTTGGCACCCTGCCAGTCGTGCCAGCCGGCTGCTGCCCTGGTCCAGGCATTAATTTGTGCTAAAACTTCAGGGTCCTGCCAGTGCCCAACTACTACCTTGCGGTTTTTTCGCATGCGCGAAACAATAAAGCCAAACTCCCTGTCGCCGTGGGCGCTTTGGTTCAGGTTCATAAAATCCATATCTATTGAGCTCCATGGAATATCGCGGTTAAACTGGGTGTGCAGGTGCAACATTGGTTTTTGAAGAATGCCAAGCCCGCGGATCCACATTTTAGCAGGGGAGAAGGTATGCATCCAGGTAATTATCCCAATACAGTTTTCGGTGGTATTAGCCTCCTGCAGGGTGGCGTAAATCTCTTCCGGGGTTTTAACAACCGGTTTGTAAACAATACGCACCGGGGTTTGCGGGTCGGCATCAAGGCCTTTTGCAATTTGCTGTGAGTGTTCCGCAACCAGTTTTAAAGTTTCTTCTCCATATAAGTGCTGGCTTCCTGTTATAAACCACACTTCAAATGCTTTCAGATCGATCATATATTTTTATTGGTAATTGAATTATTTAATGATTTTTTTAGTTGTTGAATTGTTGTTGTGGTAATTTTTTTATGGCTTTATTACCGCTGCTGCTATTTTTAACCGGCAAAGTTTTAACAACTTCCTTCCATACATCCGGCTAACTATTGCCCGTAATAAGAATCAGGTCCGTGCTTGCGTTCAAAATGCTTTTTTATCAGCGAGTCTTTTAGCCTGGGCGCTTTGCTGTTGATCTGTTCCGTTAAATAAGCCATTTGCGCTACTGCTTCCAGCACAGCGCTGTTATACACGGCTTTTTCAGCGGTTTTGCCCCAGGTAAACGGCGCATGGTTGCCTACCAGCACCATCTCGGTTTCCTTATAATCAAGGCCTTCCTGTTCAAAATGATTAATGATCTGGAAACCCGTTTCATATTCATAATTTCCCCTGATCATTTTATCATCCATCGGCGGCGCGCAAGGCACATCGGCAGTTAAATGATCGGCATGTGTGGTACCATAAATGGGAATGCAGCGTTGTGATTGCGCCCATGAGGTTGCGTAAGTAGAGTGGGTGTGCACAATCCCGTTAATGTCGCTCCAGTGCTTGTAAAGCACGGCGTGCGTTTTGGTGTCTGATGATGGCCGCAGGCTGCCTTCAACCGTGTTCCCTTCAAAATCAACAATCACCATCTCTTCCGGCGAAAGGTCGCTGTAAGGAACGCCGCTGGGTTTTATGGCGAAGACACCAAGCTCCCTGTCAGCAGCGCTCACGTTGCCAAAAGTGAAAAGCACCAGCCCCAGTTTGGGCAGCTGCATGTTGGCTTCGTAAGCACTTTGTTTAATATGCTGGTATTTACTCATTTCTTTAAAATTCTAAATTAACTTCCGCTTTTCCTAATCGCTGTAATTCACTAAAATTCGCGCCTCATAAATGGTGAAATTCGAAATAATTTGTGATAATTAGTGCGATTCAATAAACGCTCCCAGTTTTAAATACTGCTCATACCTTTCCTGGTAAATAGCCTTATATTTTTCGTTTGGATGATATTCCGCGTCAAAACCACGACCCATAGCCGCCATAGCATCTTCAACCTTTGGATAAATGCCGGCAACAACGGCGGCAAACATCGCGGCTCCCAGTGCGCAGGTATGTTCAAACTGGTGAATGCGGATCGGCATACCCAATATATCGGCCATCATTTGCATGATATATGGCGACTTTTTAGCCACCCCGCCAATGCCTATCAATCCTTTAACCGGGATTCCTTCCTGCACAAAACGGTCAACTATACTTTTTGCGCCAAAGCAGGTAGCTTCTGCCAGCGCTTTAAATACGCGCGGTGCATCGCTGCCCAACCCCAGCCCTGTTATTGCGCCTTTTAGCGTTTGATTGGCATCGGGGGTGCGACGGCCATTCAGCCAGTCTATAGCAAGCTCGCTGTTTTGTTCAACGGGTAAAAGCGCAGCCTGCCTGCTCAATTCCGGAATTATTTGTGCCAGCATTTCGTCTTTTAAAGCTTCGGCAGTTTTTGGGTCTATCAGTGTTGATGCCGATAATGCACTCAGTGGCCAGGCAAGCAGGTTTTTGAACCACGCATAGGTATCGCCAAAGGCAGACTGCCCCGCTTCCAGCCCCACCATGCCCGGAATAACAGAGCCGTTAACCTGCCCGCAAATGCCGCGAATCAGCTTGCCTTCCATTTCAGCAGCGGGCGCAACCAATATATCGCAGGTAGATGTGCCCATCACCTTGCTTAAATGATAAGGCTCTATTTGCCCGCCTACCGCGCCCATGTGCGCATCAAAAGCGCCAACCCCAACCACAACATCGGTAGTCAGGCCCAGCCGTTCGGCCCATTCAGCGCTCAGAGTGCCGGCAGCCTCATCAGATGTATAAGTTTCTTTAAATAACCTGGAAGTAAAACCTTTTAAAAGCGGATCGAGCGATGAGAAGAACTCATCCGGCGGTAATCCACCAAATTCTTCGGCCCATAATGCTTTATGCCCGGCCGAACAGCGCCCCCGCTTAATTTGTGCGGCATCAGTGCCACCCGTTAGCAAAAAGGGGATCCAGTCGCAATGCTCCACCCATGAGTAACAGGCTTTTGCAACCTGCTCATCGGTTCGCAGGGTGCGCAGCAACTTGGCCCAAAACCATTCTGACGAATAAATGCCACCTACATATTTAAGGTAGTTGGTATCAAATTTTGCAGCATGTTCATTGATCTGTGCAGCTTCGCTTACGCCGGTATGGTCTTTCCACAATACAAACATGGCGTGCGGGTTTTGCTCAAATCCCGGGGTTAGGGCAAGGGGTTTTCCGGTTTTATCCACGGCAACCGGGGTTGAACCGGTGGTGTCCACGGCTATCCCTTTAACGGCATTTGCAGCATTAACGCCACCTTTATTTAAAACGTCTTTAATGGTTGTTTCAAGCCCCTCAATATAGTCGAGCGGGTGCTGCCTGAACATATTTTCGGCGGCATTACAGTATAATCCCTGCTTCCAGCGGGGATAGTTAAATACAGATGAAGCAATTTCTTCGCCATTAAGCGCATTGATCAGAACAGAGCGGACAGAATCGGTGCCATAGTCCACACCGATCACATATTGGTCAGTAATCATAACTGGTTTATAATTTAGTGTTGAAATAACACTTATTTTTTGATAAAAAGAAATTTTGGATAAAAATTGCCGGGAAAGCGCAATAAAAAATTACAGCAGCAGGGTATCCGGGTTAGGTATAAAATTTAAAAATGCCTGAAACTTAGCATAGTAATTGTCCATGTTCAACTGGTAATAATAGGCACCCCGTTTTGAGCCCGCTTTGTCTTTCTCTGCAAGTTTTATTACCAGTCCGGTGGCTAAAACCCTTTTGCTGAAATTCCTTTTATCAATGGTGGTATTAAAAACACTTTCATAAAGGGTTTGCAGTTGCGGAATGGTGAATTTTTTTGGTAATAGCTCAAATAAAATAGGGTGCAGCGCAGCTTTGTAGCGAATGCGCCTTTTAGCTGCTTCCACCATTTCGGCATGGTCAAAAATAAGTTTTGGGGCAGCCGTGAGCGGGAACCATTCTGCGTGGTAATCATTGCTTAGCTGGGTTTCGTATTTATTAATATCTATCAACGCAAAATAGGCAGTTGATACCGTGCGCTCAATAGGATCACGGTTGGTGTCGCCGTAGGTGTGCAGCTGTTCCAGGTACACACCGTCCAGCCCGGTAAGCTGCTTCAGGATGCGGGTTGATGCTTCATCAAGGCCCTCATTGGCTTCAACAAAACCACCCATCAGGCTCCAGTTTCCTTTCTCCGGCTGAAAAGCCCGCTGGATCAAAAGTATTTTTAGCGTTTCACCGTCAAATCCAAAAACAACGCAGTCAACTGCTAATAAATGGCGGGTTTGTTTCGAATACTTGTGCATTTGTTAATATGGTTTACCTTGAACTCCGGCAAATGTATTGTATTGTTAATAGATAAAAAAGTGCCTGTTGCGCTTTGCATTGTGCCAACAAGTTAAATTGTTTAAAGCCGGAGCATTTTT
Source organism: Mucilaginibacter xinganensis (assembly GCF_002257585.1). NCBI lineage: Bacteria > Pseudomonadati > Bacteroidota > Sphingobacteriia > Sphingobacteriales > Sphingobacteriaceae > Mucilaginibacter > Mucilaginibacter xinganensis. The sequence continues at coordinate 1,730,712 of NZ_CP022743.1, forward strand.
GGCGTTAAAGCCCTGGGTTTTTATGTTATATTTTAGTTTCCACTAAATAGAACGGGGATGATTAACTGAAAGTTAGCGCTTTGAATTTCAGTTATTGGTTGACACCGGCTTAGCCTTCTGCCAAATTTTACCGGTTTTCAATAGGTTATACAGGTCTATCCTTCTTTTGGTTACTATTTCATTTACGCACATGCATAGTGCTGATAAAAGATGTACTTTTATTATTCCTGTAAACCAATACAATGAACCTTAAAAAATACGCCATAGCAAGTTGCGCTGTTTTGGCTTTATATATAAGCAGCGCCCGCAAAAATTTTGCGCAGCATAAGGCCGCCGGCAGGGCGTACTACATAAATAATGCAGGTTCTGACAATAACCCGGGAACGCTAACTCATCCTTTTCAAAGTATCGGCAAAATAAACGGGCTCCACTTAGCTGCCGGCGATATCATTTATTTTAAAGCGGGCCAAATATTTAAAGGCACGCTGCTGCTAACCCAAAACATAAGCGGCACTAAGCAACAACCGGTTATAATAACTTCTATTGGCAAAGGCCGCGCCATAATTAATGCAGGCGACAGCTCAGCTATTAGTGTTTATAAAACTACAAACGTAAAGCTACAGCGCCTGGTGCTTACCGGCCACGGCCGTAAAGGCGGGAATATAAAGCACGGCCTCGCCATCATTGCCAGCAGTAACATCCGGGTAGATGACCTTGATATTTCAGGCTTTCAAAAATCAGGTTTGCTCATTTATTCCTCACAAAATATAATTACAAATAAAGTATTTGCGCATAACAATGGTGCTGCGGGCATAACGGTTGAAGGGCCTTATCAAAAGCGCGAAAGCAATAACATCAACATACTGAACTGCCGAGCCGAAAATAACGCGGGCGACCCAACCAACCTCACTAATCACAGCGGTAACGGCATAGTGGTGGGCAATTGTAAAAACGTACTGATCGATCACTGCACAGCAACAAACAATGGCTGGGACATGCCCCGTAAAGGTAACGGCCCGGTGGGTATCTGGGCCTATGAGGCTGACAGTATAACTATTCAGCATTGTTTATCCTACAAAAACAAAACGTCAGAAGGTGGTGCCGATGGTGGTGGATTTGACCTGGATGGCGGCGTTACAAATTCAATAGTTCAGTATTGTTTGTCGTATCAAAATCAGGGCAGCGGTTACTGCCTTTTTCAGTATTGGGGTGCAAGCCCATGGCACCATAATATTTTCAGGTATAACATCAGCGAGGATGATGGTGCCGTATCTGATTCACAGGCAGGTTTATATGTGTGGAACAGTTCGGGTGATGAAAAGCAATTTTACGACTGCAGCGTGTACGGGAATATTATTTATAACACAAAGGTGGCCGCTATCTGTTTTTCGGACGTAAGCAAAAGCCGCGGATTGCGTTTTTACAATAACATATTTGTAGGCCGGGACTCGCTCATAAAAGGCTGGGACAAAATTGGCGATGTGTTATACTATTATAACAATTGGTGGAGCATTGCCAAAGGCTTTAACATTGATGGCATAAACAGCCTTAGTGCCTGGTCTGTTAAAACGGGTAAAGAGCAGCAGGACGGGAAATTAACGGGCTTAAACATACGGCCCGACTTTAAAAAACCCGGCCGGGCAACTGTTACGTCGGCATCACAATTGAAAAGTTTTATAAATTATCAACTTCCTGCAAACTCCATTTTACGAACTACACCTGTATATACTGGTAGCGTCGGGATAAAGAATATCAGCCTGTAATAAAATTGGAAAAAAAAGAAAGGCAAAAATATTATTGAACATTTTTTTTGGCTGCTTTTAAGTGCAAATAGTATTAAGTTTTTCAAGTTATATTTTGCCTTAAAATAAAATATTAGAAGTCTTAACTGTGATGGAGAAGGGGAGAGCAGTGTCTTTTTTTGTTTTGAACAGCCTGCCGATAAAAAAAACAAAAAGTTTAAGTGCAGAACTTTGCGGAATAATTCCGACATTACAAGCTCCAATTATTTAGTGTAACCGTACTTAATTATAATTTATTAGTGTTCAGTTAATAGCGGTGCCGCGCCGCGTATTTAACCAATTATACTTGCCTATGAAAAAAGTTTTACTTTTTATACTTTGCATAATATATGGTTTTGTTGCATGCGCACAGCAGTCATACAGCAGAAAAGTTTTAAAATATTCCTTTAAAAATGGCCTCTCCTACGGGTTTTTAACTGATATTATCCAGGACGATAACGGCTTTATGTGGTTTGCCACCGAAGACGGACTTAACAGGTTCGACGGGATAAATTTTAAAGTTTTTAAGCACAACAATTCCAACCCGTATGGCTTGCCCAGTAATTATATTGAGCTGATTTACAAAGACGCGTCGGGTGATATTTGGCTGTCAACCCGCCGTGGCGTTTACCAGTTTGATGCCAATACAGAACGGTTTTCCAAATTTGAGGCCGGTGCCAATGCTTTAATAAATAACGTAAGCTGCATTGCCTCAGGCGGTAAAAATATAGTGTGGTTTGCTACCTACAGCGACGGCTTATTCTCCTACAATAAATTAACACAACAGTTAAAAAAATACAAACCCAAAAACCGGCAAGAGCCTTCAGTAAACTTAATGGCCGGCATTTACCAGGATTCGAAAGGCCTGTTGTGGGCGGGCACCGAAGGTGATCTCGCTGTTTATGAAGTGCAAAACGGCGTAATAAAAAATGACATCAGCGGCCGAATTCCGCTAAACTTAATACCTGCAGGCAAGATAAATTCCATTATCGAAGATCGTTACGCAAACATCTGGATTGCCACCGGTAAGGGGCTTTCCGTGTATGAGCGGGCGCAAAATAAAATTCACACCTTCACCGGTGCACAATTTCAGCTGCGCAGCAATATATTTTCTTCTCTTTTGGAAGACAATAATGATTTATTGATCGGCTTACAGGATGGCGGCCTGTATAGGTTAGACCTGGAAAAAGCAATAGCTTCACATTTTAACAATGTGGGTATTGAAGCTGTAAAAACTGATGATAACTATAACATTACAGAGCGCAGTGTAAATAAGCTGTACCTGGATAAGGATAAAAATGTTTGGGCCGGTACCTATGGCGACGGGATCTATCTGCTGGGGAATGTTCCGGAAAAGTTCAAAAAATTTCAGAATAAATTACCCGGACAATCAAGCTCAGGATATTTAAGATACTACGGCATGTGCATGGATGATGAAGGCTACTTATGGATGGGTAGCGATGGCGACGGGATATATAAGAAAAAGCTGAACGGCGAAGTGGTACACCATTATTATGCCGATGGGGAAAATGCAGGGTTAAAAAACTTGGCCATCCTTACCGCATACAAGGCGCAAAATAATGATTTGTGGTTTGGGTCATACGCTAACGGATTGTTTAAGTACGATAAAAAGAACGACCGTTTTATTAATTATGTACATAACCCGCGTGATCCTAAAAGTATTTGCGGAAACGATGTTCGAACAATTTATGAAGACCCTGAAAATAATTTATGGGTTGGTACAAACGGCGGCGGCATAAGTATGCTGCCAAAAGGAAAAAGCACCTTTGTAACCTATTCGCTAAACAACCGCACGCTTCCTTCCAGCAATATCAGGGCGCTTTGCGGGGATAAAAATGGTAATATTTATATAGGCACTTACGGCGCCGGTTTATTATGCTACAGCAGCGCCAGCCATAAATTTTCTACCTGTTTTAGTAGTAACCAGATTGACAAAATTTTACCCAGTAAAGTAATTTATTCGCTTAAGTACTACGGCAATAAATTACTTATCGGTACCGAAAGCAACGGGCTAATTATTTATAATACCGATAACAGGGAGACCAAAACTTTTACTGAAAGCAACGGCCTGGCAAATAGTACTATAAATTCAATTGAACAGGACGCAAAAGGTAATATTTGGGTGAGTACAAATAAGGGCCTTTCAAAAATTGAAAACGGTTTGCAAAGTGTTTTAAATTACGATGTTTCAAACGGCTTGCAGAGCGGTCATTTCAGCCCGGGCTCGTCAATGTACTGCGCTAAGCAAAACTTTATGTGTTTTGGTGGAACCGAAGGCTACAATACTTTTTTTCCGGATGAGGTAAAACGGAGCGCGTTTAAGCCAAAAGTTATCATAACAGGCTTGCAGCTATTTAATAAAGATGTTGAGGTGGGCGAAAAAGATCACATTTTAAGTAAGGTGATCAACCGGTCAGACCAGATTGTGTTACAACCCGATCAGTCGGTGTTTTCTATTCAGTACGCGGCATTGAATTATCCTTTTGCTGAAAAAAGCGAGTTCGCTTACCAGCTTAAAGGGCTCGATAAAGGCTGGAACTATGTGCAAACACAAAAATCGGCCACCTATCGGTACCTGGAGCCCGGTGATTATGTGTTTAAAGTTAAAGCATCCAACCAGGATGGGGTTTGGTTTAACGATTATGCCACCATTAATATCCGCATTTTACCTCCATGGTATAAAACATGGTACGCCTATTTGTTTTGTGCAATAGGTGTTAGTGCACTGGTTTATTCCTATTCGCGTTACAAAAGCAACCAGTCGAAACTTAAGTATAATATTAAGCTGGCGCAGATAACCGCCGAAAAGGAAAAAGAGCTGAACGAGAAAAAACTGTCGTTTTTTACAAATATCTCTCATGAGTACCGTACGCCGCTCACCCTCATTATCAATCCTGTAAAAGAACTTTTATCCGGCAAGGGCCAAACGGAGGAAAATTTGAACAGCCTGCAAGTAGTTTACCGAAATGCGAAGCGCTTGTTAAGCCTCACCGACCAGTTATTGCTGTTTCGCAAAGCCGATAGCGGTGAAGATCAGTTAAAAATTGTGAAGCTTAACATTGTGGCCCTTTGCCGAGATGTTTTCTTATACTTTGATCATCAGGCCAGGATGAAGCATATCCAGCTTAGCTTTAGCAGTGTTAACGAAGAAATAGAAGTATATGCCGACCGGGAGAAAATGGAGATTGCTTTTTTTAACCTTATTTCAAACGCGCTGAAGTTTACGCCGGATAATGGTAAAGTAAGCGGTTGTATTACAGAAAATGCCCGCAGTGTTACTGTTACGATAGAGGATTCCGGCTTTGGTATCAATAAGGAAGTTGGTGAAAAGCTTTTCGACAGGTTCTTCCAGATCCAGAATATAACTCAATCAAACGGCGGTGGCTTCGGCATTGGGCTTTACCTGGTTAAAACCTTTATTGACAAGCACCAGGGTAGCATTAGTTATGAAAGCCGCGAAGCAGAGGGGAGCGCTTTTAACATTACCCTTTTAAAAGGTAAAAAGCACCTGGTTAATTGCCTGGTTTATGAAGACACCGCAGAACCATCAGTGTTTTTAGATGAGCTGATGGATGATGAACCCATCATTAACAAGGCAGAAAGCCTGAATCAAATCCCTGCCGATGCCTACAATGCGCTGGTTAGTTCAAAAAAAGTGTTGCTGGTTGTTGAGGATAACCACCAGGTACGGCAATATGTAACGCAGATATTTAAAGAGGAGTATGAGGTATTTGAGGCTGATAATATCCGCGACGGATATGATATGATCTGCAAGCTGATGCCAAATCTGGTTATTAGTGATGTAATGATGAATGGCTTAAGCGGGATTGACCTGTGCAGCCAGGTAAAACAGGACGCGTCATTAAATCATATTCCGTTTATTTTATTAACAGCCAACACGCTGCCCGAAATTAAACTGAAGGGGCTGGAATGCGGCGCTGACGATTATATAACCAAACCGTTTGAAAAGGAAGTGCTGGTAGCCAGGGTTAACGGATTGATAAAGAGTCATGAAAACCTCCATAAATATTTTTATAATGCAATAACGCTAAAATCAAACAACCTGAAGATTTCGGCGGAATACAAAGAGTTTCTGGACAAATGTATGGCGATTGTTGAGCGCCATTTGGAAGATGAGCAGTTTAGTATTAAAAACTTGTCTGATGAGATAGGAATGAGCCATTCCAATCTTTATAAAAAAATCAAGGCAATCTCCGGCGGATCGGCAAATGAGTTTATCAGGTACATAAGGCTTCGTAAGGCTGCCGAAATGATGTTGAATACTGATTGTACCGTAGCCGAGGCTGCCTACAAGGTAGGTATCAACGATGCCAAATATTTCCGCGAGCAATTCAGTAAACTGTTTGGCATTAATCCTTCGGAATACATAAAAAAATACCGGGAACAGTTTAACCAGATAAGTAAACACTTTGTTACAAAACCCCGCCGGTAAAACGAAGTTTCTTGATTATTCTATCCGAAAAGTTGCTAAAACGGCCTTTATTATGAAATAGACCCCCTATAATTACGATTTTGCCCCCCATCAAAATACGCTATTATAACCAGATTAGCATCACCAATAATACCTGTACTATTTACACTAATTAATTATTATAAGCAGTTGCCTCATCGTTTTGCCGGCGGGGGGGATGAAATGTTTATCGACATAATAATAAATGTAATTTGTACGGTTATAAACGAAAGCAATTATAAACCAATAAATAACCAACCAATTACTCACCTAAAAATTAAAACTATGGAAAAGAAACGCTACCCGTAATCATAAAAAGTGATTGTACTGCAATAAAGTAATTGCATTGAATTAGAACCTATTAATTGTCCTATCAAACAAATCAACTATGCAACATTTTTTATCTAAAAAGGTGCTCAGCTTATCAAAAATCTCAATGATAAGGTTGGGTCATATCTTAATGTTCTTATTGCTTACCGGCTTTGCAAATGCAAAAGCAGGTAAAAGCATTTTGTTAACCACGGAGGGAAATACTTCGGGCCTTAACAAAATGAATGCAGCCTCAATAACCGTAAAAGGAAAGGTTGTTGATAAAGTAACAGGCGAAACCCTGATCGGGGTATCTGTTAAAGTTAAAAACTCAACAATGGGCACTGTAACCGATACGAACGGAAGTTTTACTCTTTCGTCGGTACCTGATGACGGCACCCTGATAGTTTCATATATTGGATATGAAACTAAAGAAGTTCCGGTAGAAGGGAAAACAGCTATAACCATAAGTTTACAGCCATCATCAAAAAATCTTGGCGAGGTTGTGGTTGTGGGCTACGGTGTACAAAAGAAAGCAACCGTTACCGGCTCTGTAGTGGCGGTTAAGGGTTCTGAATTGATAAAGTCGCCGGCAACTAACCTGTCCAATTCAATAGCCGGTCGTATGGCGGGTGTTGTGGCCACTAACGCAGGTGGTGAACCAGGTTATGACGGCTCAACCATCCGGATCCGTGGTACCAATACGTTGGGCAATAACGATCCGCTTGTGGTAATTGACGGGGTTCCGTCACCTTCCGGTCAAAACAATATCGACCGTGTAAACCCCGCCGATGTTGAAAGTATCTCCATCTTGAAAGATGCATCGGCAGCTATTTATGGCGCCAGGGCAGCTAATGGTGTAATCCTGATTACCACAAAGCACGGTAAAACAGGCAAACCTGAGATCTCTTATACTTATAACCACGGTTGGGCGCAGCCAACTTCTCTTCCTAAAATGGCTAATTCAACCGAGTACGCCACTTTGAATAATGAGATTGACTTATATAACCTGCCATCGCAATACTGGAGTGCTGCTTCTGCTGCGTTTAAAGCAACAGGAAGCTTTACCAGGCCTGATAATGGGGCTACTTCTACCGCTTCATTTCAGCCTTCCGACTTTAAGAAATTTGCTGATGGATCTGACCCATGGGGGCATCCTAACACCGATTGGTTTAAAGCCACTTTAAAAACATGGTCGCCCCAATCGCGTCAAAATGTGCAATTATCAGGAGGTACCGAAAATGTAAAATATTTAACCTCCATTGGCTATGAAAACCAGGATGGCGACTACAAAAATTCGGCTACCGGCTACAAGCAATATGATATTCGCATGAATCTTGATGCCAAAATTAATAAATATGTAACCAGTACGTTTAGCGTATCAGGCCGTCAGGAAAACCGCGCCTTCCCTAACGGCGGCGGTGCCAGTGATATCTTCAGGATGCTGATGCGAGGTTACCCGAACAAACCTGCCTTCTGGCCAAATGGATTGCCGGGACCCGATATTGAAAATGGCCAGCAACCGGTGATCATTACCACCGACCAAACCGGTTACAGCAAGGATACACGCTACTATCTTCAGACTAATGGAAAAATTGAGATCACCGTACCGGGTATAGAAGGATTGAAATTTACCGGCAATGTGGCCCTGGATAAATATATGCAGCAGACAAAGAGCTGGCAAAAGCCATGGTATGTGTACAGCTGGGACAATATAACTTACCAGGCCGATGGTAAAACCCCGCTGCTTACAAAAGTAGCCCGTGGCCCGGCCCAGGCAAAGCTTGGCCAGGGCTCTGATGATGAGCAAAGCAGTATGCTGGAAGGTATAGCCAGCTATATCCATAGTTTTGGTAGCCACAACATTTCAGTGCTTGCAGGTATAACCAAAGAGAAATCAAATGCCAGTTACTTTAACGCAAGCCGTCAATATTATCCTTCTGTAGCTATCGATCAACTATCGGCTGGCGGTAATGCAGGGATACTTGATGGTGGCGGCGCCTGGGAAAGGGCTCGCTTAAATTACTTCGGCAGGGTTAATTATAACTATAAAGAGAAATACCTGCTTGAGTTTTTATGGCGTGTTGACGGTTCTTATATGTTCCCGCAAACGCATCGTTTTGGTTTCTTCCCCGGTGTATCTGCCGGATGGGTAATTTCTGAAGAAAAGTTCTTCAAAGGCAACGTAACGTTTATTCAAAATTTAAAGCTGCGTGGTTCATGGGGACAATTGGGTAATGACGCCATTGTTTATCCAGGCACCAACACGCCGGCTGAATATCAATATCTTTCCTTATATAATATTGGTTCGTACATAATTGGCGGCGTGCCGGTTCAATCATTAGCCGAAAACGTAGCACAGAACCCGAACATTACCTGGGAAGTGGCCAATAATAGCGACGTAGCTTTAGAAGGAACAACGCTGAATGGACATTTAGATTTTGTGCTGGAAGCGTTTTTAAATAAACGTACCAATATATTATGGCGGCCCACCGCATCTGTTCCTGCCACTGCTATACCAAGTAACCAACTGCCACCTGTAAATTACGGAAAGGTAACCAATAAAGGATGGGAGTTTTCATTTACCTACCACAACAGTGTTGGCCAGGTACGCTATAGCATTGGCGCTAATGGCGGATACACCAAGAACAGGATTGATAAATGGGATGAAGCGCCTGGAGCGCCGGCATGGCAACTATCTACCGGGCACCCGATTGGAGCTAGTCTGTATTATATATACACAGGTATATTTGCTACCCAGGCCCAAATTGATGCCAATAAAGTTGACTACAGCGGCGTTGGCGCCAGTGTACTTCGCCCGGGCGACATGATGTATAAAGACGTAAACGGTGATGGTAAAATTAACGGCGATGACCAGGTTAGGAACGATAAAAGCGCCGTGCCCACTTTTCAGGGTGGTTTAAATTTTGGGGTGCAGTATAAAAACTTCGATTTAACTGTTTTGCTCCAGGGTGCAACGGGTGCGCAGCTTTATTTTCAAACAGAGTCGGGAACTATAGGTAACTTTACACAGTACAGTTACGATCACCGCTGGACTGTTGATAACCCAAGCACAGTTTACCCTCGTACTGTTGACCGGAATAATCAATATTTCTCAAATGGAAACACCTATTGGTTGCTTAATATGAATTATATAAGGCTTAAAAACGTTGAGTTGGGATACACCCTGCCATCTACAATTGGTAAAAAAATAGGGATGAGCAATTTACGCTTCTATGCAAACGGGCTTAACCTCGCTACAGTAGCAAAGCAGCATATATATGATCCCGAATCAACCAGTTCAGACGGGCACTACTATCCGCAACAAAGAATAGTTAATTTGGGAGCAAGTGTAAAATTTTAATTTGAACGATATGAAAACATTTATAAGAAATATCTCAATAATAACAATTGTATCGGGAGCGCTGCTTACTTCATGTAAGAAGGATTTTCTGAATACAACGCCATTGAACCAGCCGACGGCAGCGCTTACCTGGTCAGATCCTAATCTTTCTGAGAGTTATGTAACCGAGCTGTACAACGGCTTGGCTTCCGGTGTGATGGCTCAGGAAAATCAGGATGTCCGGACGGATAATGCACTTTATAATTTTGGAAAACAGCCGATAATGGAGGGAAATATAACCCCGGTTAATACTGGCGATATTTATGACCCATACGAATGGAATCACGTTTACGCACGGATACGGTCTGCTAATATTGCTTTAGAGCAATTGGCTAAGAGTCCAATTGATAAAACATTGGTGGACAGACTAACGGGGGAAGCCTTGTTTATGCGTGCGTACTTTTACAATAACCTGTTGCGTTATTACGGTGGCGTTCCGCTCGTAAAATCGTCTTATACACTTAACTCAACTGATCTTACGATTGCAAGAAGCAGTTACTCAGATTGTGTTGATTTTATAACAGGCGACCTGGATAAAGCAAGCGCGCTGCTGAAAGGTAAATCGTTAGCACAAGGACGCGCTACAAGTGACGCCTGTTTGGCTCTAAAGGCCCGAGTGTTATTATATGCCGCCAGCGATTTGCACGACATTCCAACTGCAAAAGGTAAATCAAGTCTTATATCTCAATTTGCTCATCCGGAGTTGTTGGGTTATGTAGATGGTGACCGCACCGCCCGTTGGCAAAAGGCTCAGGATGCAGCAAAAGCAGCACTGGCTTTACCTTATGGTTATAAGCTTACCTTATCAGCTCCCGTATCTGCCGCGGATGGGTTTACAAACTATCAAAACTCTTATCTGTCAAGAAATGGTGGCGAAGCCGAATCTATATTCAGTCACTATTTGAATGCCGACAGATACGATGATGCGCAGTTCTATTCGCGCAACAATGGTACTAACGGGTACCACAGCTGGACATCGAGCGAACCCACCCAGGATTTGGTGGATGATTATGAGATGATGGACGGCAGCAAATTCGACTGGAAAAATTCGGCAGAAGCAGCAGCACCTTATCAAAACAGGGACCCACGCTTTTATGCCTCTATTCTGTATGACGGCGCCCCCTGGAAACCGCGTACACCTGATGGGGCCGGTATTGACCCTTACGGCGAGATTCAGTTTGGCACCTATCAAATTGGCAGTGCAGGCAGCCCGACGCCTTATTTTGGCCTGGACACCAGGAACGGACCGCTGGAAAACTGGAACGGAACCCGTACCGGTTATGCCATCAGGAAGTTTATGGACCCAGACCCGGCTATTGTTGACAATAATATGCCTTCAATAGTGCCATCGCCTTTGCTAAGGTACACCGAGGTTGTGTTTAATTATGTGGAAACATGCCTGGCCTTAGGTCAGGAAAGCGAGGCCAAGGCCTGGCTCAATAAGATCCGGTTCCGTTCGGGGATGCCCGCCATTACCGATGCCGGCGATGCTCTGGTACAACGTTACCGGAACGAACGTAATTTGGAATTATTGTTTGAAGAACAACGGTTTTATGACACCCGCCGCTGGATGATTGCGCCGCAAACACTTGGAAATAAAGTAAGAATAATGAAGATTACCGGTGCGTTAAAGGCTGGAAAAACAGTGAACACCTACAGGTATAGTACTGATAATTATAGCTATAGTTACATTGTTCAGGAAATTGATCCCGGAGTTGAAAACCGTTCATGGAACGACAAAGTTTACTTCCCGCCAATTGCCAGGGATGAGATGAATAAAAACAATAAGTTAGTTCAGAACCCGGGTTATACTAATTAAAGAGAAATAAATTCTATATATTTAAAGTGAAGAATGCCGGGTGTAAAGCCCCGGCATTCTTTTAAGTTTTAATCCAATTATTAAGCCCCAAATTTGGTGAACATTTACAATAGAATATTTATTCAACTGGCTTTTGCCGGCATTATTACATTAATGGGCTGCCGCCACAAAGCGGAAAACAAAGAGGCTGACAACAGCAACGGAACCCCGTTATTTACCCTGTTAACACCCGAACAAACCCACGTTGACTTTAGTAATACCTTAACCGAAGGCTTAAATACCAACGTGTTGATGTATGAATACTTTTACAACGGCGGCGGGGTAGCAGTTGGCGATGTAAACGGCGATGGTTTACAGGACCTGTACTTTACCGGTAACATGACGGATAATAAACTGTTCCTTAACAAGGGACACATGCAGTTTGCCGATGTAACCGCCACAGCGGGCGTAGCAGGAAGGCCCGGCCCCTGGAAAACGGGCGTTACCATGGTGGATGTGAACGGCGACGGTAAATTAGATATATATGTTTGTTACTCAGGCAACGTAAGGGCCGAACACCGCGAAAATCAACTGTTTATTAACCAGGGAAATGATAAGGATGGAAATCCCACCTTTACCGAAGAAGCCGGTAAATATGGTTTGGCCGATGCGGGATACAGTACACAGGCAGTATTTTTTGACTATGACCGGGATGGCGACCTGGATATGTTTTTATTAAATCACAGCCCAGTCCAACTACCTGTTTTGGACGAGGTGAACACCGTTGCAGCCTTAAAAAAATCAAATTCGCCAAATGGCGTACGGCTATACCGGAATGATAACGGCGTATTTAAGAATGTAACCGAGCAGGCCGGTATCAGCAGTTCGGACCTTACCTACGGGCTGGGTGCAGCAATAGCCGATATTAACGGCGATGGCCTGCCCGATATTTATATCTCCAATGATTACAGCATTCCCGATTTTATGTATATCAACAACGGGAATGGCACGTTTACCAATAAGCTGCAATCGTCATTAGGGCATACTTCCGAGTTCTCTATGGGCGATAATATCTCGGACATCAACAATGATGGTTTACCCGACATTTTTACCCTTGACATGCTTCCGGAAGGGAACCACAGGCAAAAACTATTGTTTGCGCCTGATAATTATGAAAAATTCGACTTAACCCTGCGTACCGGGTTTTACTACCAATATATGCGCAATATGCTGCATATTAACAACGGCAATGGCACCTTTAGCGAGGTTGGCCAGTTATCGGGTATTTCAAATACTGACTGGAGCTGGTCGCCTTTATTTGCTGATTATGACAACGACGGATGGAAAGACCTTTTTGTAACCAACGGCTATACCCGCGATTTTACAAATATGGACTTTATGAAATATATGGGCGATTATCTGAAAGACAGGAAGCTGATGCGCAAGGATATTTATAACCTGGTGCAGCAAATGCCATCATCACAGGTAAGCAGCTACTTTTTTAAAAATAACGGTGATCTTACTTTTAGTAATACCAGCACACAATGGGGCGTCACCCAATCATCAAACAGTAACGGTGCGGCTTATGCCGATCTGGACAATGACGGTGACCTTGATTTGATAGTAAACAACATTAACCAGCCTGCATTCATCTACCAAAATGAAGCGGATAAGCAATTAAATAACCATTACCTGCAACTTAAGCTGGAAGGCACTGCAAAAAATACGCAGGGCATAGGGGCAAAGGTTACCATCTACATAAAAAACAAACTGCAATACCTGGAGCAAATGCCAAGCCGGGGTTTTCAGTCGAGCGTATCGCCCATATTACATTTTGGTTTGGGCAAAGATAAGCAGGTAGATTCCTTACGCATTATATGGCAGGACGGCAGGCAGCAGGTAATAACGCGCGTAAACGCCGATCAGCAGCTTACCCTTAGCGAAAAAAATGCAACCGGCAGCTGGAAAGCGCCTGCACCGGTTAAAACGCTTTTTGCAGAAGTAACGTCACCGGTTAACAATAAAAAGGAAAAAAATAAAACCAACGATTTTAAACGGCAGCCGCTGATGGTGAACCCGCTGTCATTCTCGGGCCCCTGTATAATTAAGGGCGACGTTAATGGTGATGGTTTGGAAGATGTATATGTAGGGGGCGAAGACGGCAAAACAGGCAGCTTATACCTGCAGCAAAAGGGCAATGTATTTGTTCTGAAACCGCAACCTGCGTTTGAAGCTGATAAAAAGAGCGATGATGCGGACGGTGTTTTTTTTGACGCTAATGGCGACGGTAAACCTGACCTGTACGTATGCTCAGGTGGTTACAGCGACTTTTTACCGGGTGATCCGCTGTTACAGGACCGTCTTTATTTAAATGATGGCAAGGGTAATTTTACCCGCGCTAAAAGTAACCTGCCCAAAATGCTGAGCAGTAAAAGCTGTGTAAAGGTGGCCGACATCAATGGCGATGGGTTCCCCGACCTGTTTGTTGGCGGCAGGGTTATCCCCGGCAGATATCCGGAAATGCCGCAAAGCTACATTCTGGTAAATGATGGCAAGGGGCATTTTACCGATGAAACTGTTAAATACAATGCGCAGCTGCAGCATATAGGGATGGTGAGCGATGCCGCCTGGGTTGATATGAACGGCGATAAAAAGCCCGACCTTGTTCTGGTTGGCGAATGGATGCCGGTTACTGTTTTAATTAATACCAATGGTAAACTGGTAAACAGTACCACTACCTACTTTGATAAGCCCCAGAGCGGCTGGTGGAACAAGATCCTGGTTGATGACTTTAATCACGACGGGCACCCCGATCTGATCATCGGGAACACCGGCCTGAATACACAATGCAAGGTTTCTGATCAGGAACCCGCTGAGATGTATTATAAGGATTTTGACGACAACGGATCGGTTGACCCAATCTTCTGTTTTTATATCCAAAACAAAAGCTATCCGTACGTAACCCGCGACGAATTGTTTGACCAAATGAGCATGATGCGGTCCAGGTTTGCTGACTATAAAAGCTATTCAGATGCTTCGCTTAACGATATATTCACTACGCTTGAAATGCAGGGAGCAGGGCATTTATCGGCTAATAACCTTTTAACAACTTGCTTTTTAAGCGATGCAAAGGGAAAACTGCACGCATCTGCTTTGCCGTTGCAGGTGCAGTCATCGCCGGTATATACCATAACCAAATTAGATTATGATCATGATGGCAACCCCGACCTGCTGTTGTGTGGCAATATCAACCGTGCACGGTTGCGCATGGGCAAATCTGACGCTAATTATGGCATTTTGCTAAAAGGCGATGGTAAAGGCCATTTTCAGTACATTCCGCAAAACCAGTCGGGTTTTAAAATTTGGGGAGATGTAAGAAGCGTGGTTGAGATAAACAAAACCCTGTTATTCGGGATCAATCAGGTTGGGGTAAAAGCTTATAAAGAAAACTAAACAAATGAGATTTAAGGTATTTTTAATAATTCTGTTGTTTGCTGGCACCATTTTGCATAGCAGTTGCAGCAAAAAAAAGCAACCTGAACTAACAAGTCTGGACATTACCAAAGTAATAAATAAGGTAACGCTTGGAATGGTGCACGATGTAACCAACCCGCCGCTGGCCGCCCGCTTTTTTGTCTATACCTGCCTTGCCGGATACGAGGTAGTGTCAGAGAATGACAAAAGCGTGAAAGGAATGCACGGCGTGTTAAATGAATATCCTGATATTAAGAAACCAGCCTTTGCAAATGGGTACGATTACCGGCTAAGTGCGCTGGTAGCCATGATGGAAACTGCCGGTAAAATGCAGCCCACCGGCAGTTCAATGATAAAATATGAGCAGGAACTGCTGGATTCGTGCCGCAGAATTGGTTTTTCTGACGAAGTGATCGACAGCTCCAAACATTACGGTCAGGCCATTAGCAAACAAATACTGGCCTATGCTAAAAAGGATAAATATAACCGCATCAGCAATTACAAACGTTTTTCGCCGGCCGGTGCAGACAGCACCTGGGACCCCACGCCGCCAGCATATATGGCACCGGTTGAGCCTTATTTTAATACTGTAAGGCCATTAACAATTAAGTCGTCCACGCAGTTTCTGCCTGGTCCGCCTATCCCTTTTTCAACAGATAAAAATTCTGCCTTTTATAAATTTTTGATCATGAATTATAAGGCAAGCGGCAATGCGTTAACCATGGAGCAAAAAACAATTGCCAATTTTTGGGATTGTAATCCTTTTGCTTTGCAGGATAACGGGCACATGCTCATCGGCTTAAAAAAGATTTCTCCCGGGGCACACTGGATGGGGATTACAGGGATAGCCTGCGCACAGGCAAAAGCAAATTTCTCAAAAGCTATGGAGGTGCACACGGTAGTGGCCGCAGGTTTGCTCGACGCGTTTATCTCCTGCTGGGAGGACAAATACCGCACCAACCGGATCCGCCCGGAAACAGCTATCCGCAGGTATATTGATATCAACTGGAAACCCTTACTGCAAACACCGCCATTTCCTGAATATATCAGTGGGCACTCCATAGTTTCTGCAACATCAGCCGTTATCCTTACGCATTACTTTGGTGATAATTTTCAATACACTGATAATGTGGAAGTGGGGTATGGCGTACCGGCACGGCATTTTAGCTCTTTTATGCAGGCCGCTAAAGAGGCTGCAATTTCCAGGTTCTGGGGCGGCATCCATTTTATGGATGCTATTGACAACGGCGTTACCCAGGGCGTAAAAATTGGTAACTGGGTAGTTGATAAAGTTAGCGCACCCAAAAAATCATCATAATTAGCAGCCGCACGGCAGCCAAAAGCGCAGTTAGCGTTGACAGCTGTTATGCGACGCATTTAACCAGGATCATTACACTATCTGATTATCAATAAAAACAACCAACAAAGTGATGTTTAAAAAACAAATTGCAGGAATAGTTTTGGTTTTAATTTTTGCATTTAGCAGCAGCGCTGTTTTCGCTCAAATGAAATCAGCAAGCTGGCTCACCAAAACTGATACGGCATTTATCCCAAAAGAGATTGAGGACCCCGAATGCATTGGCATAAATAAACAGCTTGCCCATGCTACTTTAATGCCTTATGCTAATTTAAATGAGGCTTTAAAAGCAAACCGCCGTGCGTCAACCTATGCACGGTCGCTTAACGGCCTCTGGAAGTTTAACTGGGTTGGCTGGCCGCAGCAACGCCCGGTAAACTTTTATAAAACTAACTACAATGTTGATAAATGGGCAACTATAAAAGTGCCTTCAAACTGGCAGATAGAAGGTTATGGAACACCTTATTATAGCAACTATAATTATATTTTTCAAAAGGATTTTCCACGGGTGATGACTACCCCGCCGGTTAGTTTTACCGCATATA
Source organism: Mucilaginibacter xinganensis (assembly GCF_002257585.1). NCBI lineage: Bacteria > Pseudomonadati > Bacteroidota > Sphingobacteriia > Sphingobacteriales > Sphingobacteriaceae > Mucilaginibacter > Mucilaginibacter xinganensis. The sequence goes on from NZ_CP022743.1 coordinate 1,747,871, forward strand.
AAGAACGTAACCCGGTAGGCAGCTACCGGCGTAATTTTGAAGTGCCCGCCAGTTGGAACGGTCGCCGCATTTTTGTAACGTTTGATGGGGTTGATGCCGGTTTCTTCCTTTGGGTTAATGGTAAAAAGGTAGGCTACAGCGTAAATAGCCGCAATGCTGCCGAATTTGATATAACCAGCTTTGTTAAACCGGGTAATAACATTATTGCTGCCGAAGTTTACCGCTTTACCACAGGCACCTACCTGGAGGACCAGGATATGTGGCGGTTGAGCGGCATTTTCAGGAATGTTACTTTATGGAGTTCGCCGCAACAGCACGTCCGCGACTTTTTTGTAAAAACGAATTTCGATGCCGGTTACGCCAATGCCACCTTACAGGTAGTAGGTAAAATAAAGAACTTTGGAACCGTAGCAACAAAGCCCCGCCGCTTAATGGTTGACCTGTACGACGGAAACAAGCTTGTTGACAATGCAAAAGGCACAGCAGAGATCCCGGCGTTAAAGCCTGGCGCAGAGGTAGCACTCACCGTAAATATTCCGGTAGCGCGTCCCCGCAAGTGGACCGCAGAAACCCCTGCGCTTTATACCACTGTTATTTCTATAAAGGATAAGGACCAAACTATTGAAGCCGTTTCAACGCGTACGGGCTTCCGTAAGGTAGAGATAAAAGGACGCATTTTTATGGTGAACGGGGTGCCTGTTAAGCTGAAAGGCGTAAACCGGCACGAGAATTGGCCGGACGTGGGCCACGCCATTACAGAGGACCAGATGATAAAGGATATCGTGCTGATAAAACAGGCAAACTGCAACCATGTACGTACCTGCCATTATTCAGACGATCCGCGATGGTATGAGTTGTGCGACGAGTATGGTATTTACCTGCTTGCTGAAGCCAACCTGGAGTGCCACGGTGCCTGGGATGAGTTTAACGAGGACCCAAGAATAAAAGCGGCAATTATTGACCGGAACGTAGCTAATGTTGAGAATTTTAAAAACCATTCATCAGTAATTATCTGGTCGCTGGGCAATGAGTGCGGCAGCGGCGGCACAAATTTCAGGGCTGCGCTGGATATTATCAAGAAAATAGACCCCGATCGCCCTACACATTACCAGGGCTTTGGCGTTGGAGAAAAAAATCCTGCCGATATGGATAGCGAAATGTACACCTCGCTGGGATGGGTTGAAAAATATGCTACTGATGAGAAGCTTACAAAGCCATTTTACCTGTGCGAATATGCGCATGCCATGTTTAACTCCATGGGCAGCGTGGCCGACTATAATGACCTGTTCGACAAGTACCCTAACTTATTGGGTGGCTGTATCTGGGAGTGGCAGGATCAGGGCATTTACAATAAATTTGATCCCAAACATCCTATTATTGCTTTTGGCGGCGGTTTTGGCGAAACACCAAACGATCATTACTTTATTCATAAAGGCGTGGTTTTTTCTGATCGTACGCCTAAACCGCACTTCCCCGAGCTAAAGCATGCTTACCAGTGGATCAGTATTAAACCGGCTGATCTTGCAACGGGTACGGTAAATATCCATAACCGTTACCAGTTCATCAGCCTTGACGGTTTTGCTGCAAGCTGGAGCTTAACCGAAAATGGCGCTGAGATCAGCAAGGGGACTTTTACGGTTGGGCATATTGAAGCGGGCAAATCAGCAGATGTAAAAATACCTTACCAGTTTACACCCAAACCGGGAGCCGAATACTTTTTAAAGATTTCATTCGCTACTGTTAAAGACGAGCTGTGGGCAAAAAAAGAGTATGAAATTGCATCGCAGCAACTTGCGTTGCCGGTTATAAACACGGCTGTTCCCGCAAATTCCATGGTTGCTGAAGCACCTTTAAAAGCATCTTATAACGACAGTAATATTTATGTTGCCGGAAAAAATTTCAGCCTCGTTTTCAGCAAAACGAAAGGCACCTTCACCGAAATTAAGAGTCATAATAGTAATGTGCTAACCAATCATGGCGGGCCTATGCTGCACTTATGGCGCGCGCCGCACCGTAACGATGATATGTGGGCCAATGAACTGTGGGATAAATACGGTTTGAAGAATTTGAAATGGACCGTGTTAAAGGCCTCATTTAAGCAAAAAGACGATAACACCGTAGTGGTACGCGCCGAGCTGGAAGGTAAAGGCCGCAGTGGATTTGTGGTAACCCATAAAGTGGATTATGAAATAAGCGGTGACGGAACTATTAAAGCAGGGAACGAAATTTTATTTAATAATACAACTGTGCCGCTGGCAAGGGTAGGGGTGCGTTTTATGCTGGATAAGGATTACAGCCAGTTTAGCTATTTCGGCCGGGGGCCAATGGAAAATTATGCTGATCGTAAGCTTGGTTTCGATATTGGCCAATACCAAAGTACTGTTAAGCAGCAGCTCACCCCTTATGAAAAACCGATGGAGGCCGGTAATCACGAGGATGTGCGCTGGGCTAAATTAAGCTCGGGGAATGGGTCGTCATTTGCGGTAGCAAAAGACACTTCACTATTACAGGTTTCGGCATTACCGTACAGCGATGAGGAAATGGAGCATGTGGAGTACCGGATTGACCTGCCCAAAAGCACAGCAACCATATTATGTGTGGATGCCCGTACGCTTGGCGTAGGTTCAAACTCATGCGGGCCAAGGCCGCTGGCTACCTGCACTCCTTTTTCAGAGTCGCAAAAGTTCAGCTACATTATCCATATAAAATAGTCGCGTTAAAACAGGGGATAAGGAAATTTTCTTTTTCCCTGTTTTTTAATTCCCTGATCCCGATACGGGACTTCCAACTAAAACGTTTTTTCCTTTCTTCCGGCCTATTCTCGTATCTTGCCTTTTCCAATCCTGACCTAATAATATGAAGAAGTATATAATGATTATTGCATCCATCATCAGTATTACAGCAAAAGCACAAGTGCCGGCAGAAATAAGCCTGTGGCCGCAAAGCAGGATCATAGATACTGCTAACGGGCATAAATTGGTTGAGCACGACCTTAGTAAACCCGGCCAGGATTTGGTGGGCGGCAGGAGCGTGATCAGGCTGGCCGATGTTACCAATCCTACTATAAAGATATTTACCCCAAAAAAACCGAACGGTACCGCAGTGGTAGTTTGCCCGGGTGGGGGATATAGTATCTTAGCCCTTGATCTTGAGGGAACCGAGCTGTGTGAATGGTTTAATTCAATTGGCGTTACCGCCATTTTATTAAAATACCGGGTTCCGGCGTTGCCTGGCAAGTTAAGATACGAAGCCCCGCTGCAGGACGCACAAAGGGCCTTGGGACTGGTGCGTTTTAATGCTGAAAAATGGGGTATTAATCCAGATCATATCGGTATTATGGGCTTTTCGGCAGGCGGACACCTGTCGGCTTTGGTGAGTAATACTTATGATAAAAGAACCTACTTGCATGTTGATGCGGCGGATGAGGTTAGCTGCCGCCCCGATTTTACCATACTAACCTACCCCGCTTATTTAGCTGATGAAAAGGAAGAAGGAAAGCTGGCACCCGAAATAAAGGTTACCGAAAAAACGCCGCCAACGTTTATAATGCAAACGGAAGACGACCCGGTTAAGGTTGAAAATGCATTGTTTTATTACCTGGCGCTAAAAAAAGCTAAAGTTGCGGCAGAAATGCACTTGTACCCAACAGGTGGCCATGGCTATGGCATAAGGAGCAAAACAGGCGGAACATCAGTGTACACGCAGCTTATAGAGAAGTGGCTTACCGATAATAAATTTTAATCCCGGCTTATATGAAAGCAATTGGAACCCTTGGCTTTGTTTTATTAATGCTGGCTGGTGCGCTCAGTTATGGGCAAACCAGTATGATAAATGTATATGGCCGCAACAGTACGCTGTTGAACGGCAAATGGGAAACCATTATTGACCCATTTGACGCCGGTATTGGCTGGCGCGCCATTTATAAGGATGCCAAACCTACCGGAAAAAATGATTTTTTAGAATACTCCTTTGATGAGAACAACACGTTAAATGTGCCCGGCGATTATAATTCCCAAATGCCGGAACTAACTTATTATGAAAGCTCAGTATGGTATAAAAAAGCATTTAATTACCAGCCGGGTAAAAATGAACGCCTGTTTATTCATTTTGGCGCAGCCAATTATATTGCTGATGTGTTTTTAAATGGCAAAAAACTGGGCCGGCACGAGGGTGGCTTTACGCCTTTTCAATTTGAAATAACCGGCCTTGTAAAGGAAAAAGACAATGCCGTTGTGGTGCGGGTGAATAACAGCCGCGTTAAAAATGGTATCCCCGGTTTTGGTTTCGATTGGTTTAATTACGGCGGAATTACGAGGGATGTACATTTAATTAAAACGCATGATGTATTTATTGACGATTACAAACTCCAGCTTGATCCCGCAGATAACAGCCACATTACCGGGTACGTAAAATTAAACAGCGCTGTAGCGGGGAAGCAGGTATCGGTAAAACTGCCGGAGTTAAAGATTGATGTAAAAGTTACTACCGATGGTAAAGGTTACGCCGCTATCAGCCTGAAAAGAAAGATCCGGCTGTGGACGCCTGACCAGCCCAGGCTTTACACCGCAAGACTGAGCGTTGACCAAGACAGCATTAGCGACAGGATTGGCTTTCGCACAATTAAGGTTGAGGGCACCCAAATATTGCTGAATGGGAAACCGGTTTTTTTAAGGGGGGTTAATATTCACGAAGAAATTCCGCAGCGTAAGGCAAGGGCTTATTCTGATGCCGACGCACTGGTTTTAATAAACTGGGCGAAAGAACTGGGATGTAATTTTGTAAGGCTGGTTCATTACCCGCATAACGAATACACCATTAAACAGGCCGAAGAAAAGGGCCTGATGGTTTGGGAAGAAATTCCGGTTTACCAGGGGATTGATTTTCCGGATTCAACCGTTAAAAACAAAGCGGCATTGATGCTGAGAGAAGTAATTAAACGCGACAAAAACCGCTGTAACGTTATTTTTTGGAGCGTTGCCAATGAAACCGGGCCCTCAAAGGACCGCGATAGGACGCTGGTTGAGCTGGCAAAAGAAGCCAAAATGCTCGACCCGGACCGTTTAGTAACTGCCGCCTTTAATAATGTTAGTTACCACGACGGTAAAATGGAATTAAAGGACTCGGTAATGAAATATGTAGATGTAATAGGTATTAACGAATACATGGGCTGGTACACAGACTGGGCCAAAGATCCTGAAAAGGTACAATGGCTCTCCGACTTTAATAAACCTATGATCATCTCTGAATTTGGTGGCGAATCCGTTTATAACAACAAAATAGACACGGCGGTAAAGGCAAGTGCCTGGAGCGAAGATTATGTGGTGAACATCTACAACAATCAAATAAAAATGTTCAAAGGGATTCCCTTCCTGCAGGGTGTTTGTCCGTGGGTACTGGTTGATTTCAGGTCGCCGGTTAGAATGCAGTCCACTTTTCAAAAAGGATGGAATCGCAAAGGGCTGCTGTCAGAGCAAGGCGATAAAAAGAAGGCCTGGTTTGTGATGAAAGAATGGTACGATCAGCTTAAAAAAACGAACGGAATCTGATGATATCTCATATTATTTTGAGTGTTGAAAATTGATCTGGATGCGAAAGATACTGCCCGTAAATAAACTTTTTTAATTTGAAAGTCAACAATACGCTGATTATGGGGTTATAAAGGGCAATTGCCGGAACGTTCAGCAATATTTAATTAATTTGCCGGCTGAAAAGAAATATGCCCCTTCCGTTACTAATGAAAAAATTCATTCTTTCTTTCCTGTTTCTGGCACTTTTAGTATCCTGTACCTACGCTCAGGATAAAAAAGTAGCTGTTGTTACATTTTATGTGGCTAAACAAATTGAAGTACCCGGTTATGCGCCGGGCTCCATCGGCACAGCTATGGCGAAGCTCGCCGACGATCCGAAATTTGATATGGGGCCGTTGCTGAAAAATTTTCACGACCAGTTTTTTGAAAGTTATGCGGCCAGTTTTCCGTTTCGTATTTTACCCGAAGAAGAGGTGACCCGTAACGAAGCCTATAAAGATTTTGCGCCTGAAAATGCCGGATTTAACGATATCTTAAACGGTAACAGTTACCTGGCGGCCAAAGGCTATAAAGTGATCCTGCCTTTAAAAGGAGGTGCAAATGAGAAAAAATTACTGGCTCTGTTTGATCAGTGCGATGGCATTATGAAGGTTTATCTCAATTTCGACATGGAAGCGAAAAGCTTTGGTAACCTGTCCCTTGTGAAAATTAATGCGCACGCCAATATTGTTATCTTCAACAAAAATGGCGATAAAATATTTTCCTTAAAAAAGGATGCGATGTCAAAAAAATCAGGTGCCCGGGTTGCCGGGATCCCTTTTATGACGCCAGAAAAAATTCTGCCGCTTTGCGAAAGTGCTGCTGATGAGTTAATGTTAGCACTACAACAGGATCTTCCGAAAATGGCAAAAAAAGCGGACAGAAAGCTTTAGTTAGCTGTTCAATAAACTGCAACGCTACATTGTAAAATAATAAACCCCGCTTTACTTTATGTAAAGCAGGGCTGATTTGGAATATATATATGGTTAGAAAGGGCTGATAGAAATGGTAGCCGGGGTACCTGATTGGGTACTTGCATTACCATTATTTCCAATTGAGCCTGTTGCCCCCTTGCTGCCGCCGTTACCGCCGTCGCTGTGTTTACCGGAAGAACCTGCACTGCCCGCAACGCCGCCCGAGCCTGCCCCGCCACCTGTGCCATAGTTTCCCGGAGGCGCAACAAATGATGCCGAAGTAAATAAACCCGCGTAGGCTGAAGGCACATTTACTACAATGTTTCCTGATGCATTAGTCGCAGCGCCTGCGTTACCGCCCAGTCCGCCGGTGCCGCCAGAACCGCCATTGCCTGCGTTGCCGCCGTTTGTGCCGGTACATTCGCAATTGGCGCCATTAGCTCCGTTGCCGCCTGTTCCGCCCTGGCCACCCGTGCCGCCTACGCCGCCTGAGCCGCCCGTGCCTGATCTGGTCCAAATACTTATCTGCGGGTTATTACCCACGGTAACCGTGCCGTTAATGGTTATCGTAGCCTGGTAACTTGGCAGCCCGGTTCCGCCGGGGCCACCTGGCCCGCCTGTTCCGCCTGTACCGCCTGTGCCGCCGGGGCCACCTGCATCGCCTGGTTCAGAGCCCGATACCGTGCAGCTGGAGTTGGTGCCTACGGAGCCGGTTGCGCCAACAGAACCTCCGCTGCCGGTGCCGCCATAGGTGCCTGTCGCTCCAAAAATATTGATGTCGGCCAAATTTGTGCTGCCGCTGCTGCCTATGCGTACAAGGCCGTCGGTAATCAGGTTGAATGCGGTTTGATATACAGACAGGTAAGCGCCATCATTAATAGTTAATACGCCTATGTTTTGATTATTTCCCCATGGAGCCGGCTGTGTAGGGCTTATAATTGTTGGTCCTGTAAGGGTATAAGCCTGTGCTGAAGTAGTTTCCATTTGTATTGGAAATGATGGCGCTACCCGTTTCCGGTCGCTTGCAGCTAAAGGCGCATCCCCATAAAGAAATTCATTCACCCGGCGCAATGTCCCATAGGCTGATCCATCTGTTTCAGCATCGGTGAGCGGAATATTACCGAAAAGCTTTTCGGTAAGCGCAGGGCCATAATTAGGGTTAAAGATGCGGGTTACATCTCTAAGCTGATCTACGTCCTGTACTTTAGTTGTGCTGGTTACGGAAAGGCCCATATCCAGCAGCTCAAGCGAGTGGCCCAGCTGTTGAGCCCGCTCACGGAAAGAGGTTTGTGCAATTTTCATAATTATTGTTTTAAATGTTTAGTATTTTGTTTCAATTTTTCAGCGCCGCTAATCCCCCGGGTATGGAAAGTCATTGAGATATAAATTAGCGCCTGCGCGTGATCTGCCATGCTGCCCATCTTTGCCATTGGTACCGTCCATCCCGTTTTTGCCTGCTTTGCAATTCAGCGCTTCATCCCCCGGCGATGGCGCATTTCCGCTCATGCCCGCTATTCCTGCTTTGCCACCGTTTCCGCCAAGCCCGCCCAAAGAAGGGTACGACCGCATGGTGACATTTGAAATAGCCTCCTGCGGAATGCGGAGGTAGATGTTGGATGCGATGCCACCATGCCCTGCGTTGCCGGCATCGCCGCCGTTACCGGCATTTCCGCCGTCGCCTGCGTTGCCGCCGGATACTGTTTTAGTGAATGATTTTTGCCCCGGCATAGCATCGCCGCCATTACCCCCATTTCCACCGTTGCCGCCGTTGCCGCCATCGCCGCCATCGCCTGCCTGCGAAAAAACAACCAGTTTCCCGCTTAGGTTCCGGATCGTTATTTCAGCCAGTTTGCACATCCCGCCATTTCGTCCCTTAACACCGTTTGTTCCCGGTTGCCCTTCTTCGCCATTGGTGCCGCTTAGCCCGCCGGTATTTTCCTCATCCAAAAATATTTGCCCTAAAATGCTGTTTTGCATAGGCAGGGGTGTGCCGGCCGTGCCCGGGCGGCCCCATCTGCCGTCTATCCCGTGCGGGCCGTTATGCGGGCCATGCCCAAAATCAACCGAATAGGGAGTGGGCAAAACGCCTATTTGATAATTGTATGCCCATGAACTGTCGTGGCAGATAAGCTGCTGGCAGAGCATCGAAAATACGTTGCCCCTGATCACTACTTTTGCATCTTCTTCAAGCACCAGCGTACCAACGTTCAGCACGGTGTATAGCTCTTCCATTTCGTCTATCCCCCAAAATTCACCGGTTACGCTCACATCCCATGTTTCACCTTTGGGTACTATTTTATTTAACACCGAAATACCTTTTACCCTTACCGGGAAATGGCGGTTGATGCCTTTACTGTCCTTGTCCGAAACAGGTGCGTTTGCAAAAACAACAGCCTCGCCGCGGTCATGCTTGCCCTGGCCCAGCCTGCTGCGGTTTATTAACGACTCGTTAAAAAAAGTGGCGAGCCTTATCTCCCGCTGTTCGTCCGTGGCGCTGCTTAAAACTGCGCGGGCGGTTTCAAAGGTGTTAAGCTTAAAATAAGTAGTAATCTCTTCGTTGTTCATGAGCTTTTCTTTGCTATGGCTCATAAAACCCGCCCTGCTGATAAATTCATCCAGGTTACCTGCAGACAGTTGATGCTCAATTTTTTGTTGGATCTGTGCTATCATGAGTGTAATAATAAATTGTTTACCGGTTGATAATATTTAACCCTGCCAAATGGACGCATACTGCTAACCCAGTCGAAATTTTCCGTTTGTTTAACCATATCTTTATGGTGATGGCTCAGTAAATTAGCGGCGTTGTAGCTGTACAAAACCTTTTGATTAAAAAGTACGCGGTTAAAGCCAGCCATCTCAATTAGCGGGAACATGATAGCCGCATCAGCCGCAGAGTTAAGCCAGTCGCCATTTTTATCTTTAAAGCACGCCAGTTCGGGGTCCTGTTCTGCAATGCAGTGAAACAAACCGGCTCTGAAAGTTTTAATGTGTGATGTACGCCAGATGGTACGTAAAGTGCCAAAATCTTTTGGCGAGGCAAAGGGTGCCGAAATGCCTTTTGTGCCGTCACAAGCTTCGTATTGCCCGTACATTACCCAGCAGTCATGCTGCTGGTAACGATCGTTGATGTAACTCAAGGCTTCGGGGCAGGTCAGCAGGTCATCGCCGTCAAGGCAAACCACAATATCATCAGGCTCGCAATATTCAGTTATGGCATAGTTAAAATTGAACAGGCTCCCTTTCTGCATGGTATTACGGATGATGACAGAATCGAGGTTCTGCGGACAGGCAAACCCGCGGTTTTCATCGGTAGAGGCATCGTCAATAAATATCACCCGGAAACAATCATAGTCTTGCATTTGCAGGCTCTTAACACAATTATTTAAAAAGACCGATGCGTTATAAAATGGAACTATAACTACAATTTTATTGTGCTGCCCGCTTGTTTGTATACCACTCCCTTTAAGTAAGTTATAAGCCATACTACGGGCATTAATGGCATGTTCATATACGTCGGCAGGTAATTCTTCCCGGCGTAAAATCAGGTTTGCACCTTCTATTGCTTCTGATACACGGCCGCAGGCCAGGGCGCAGGTAATATGCTCCAAAAGCAACAGGTGTGTGTAAACAGGTTTCTCAATAAACAGCTTTTCATTTTCGGGGTATTGCACACCCTGCAGCGCAACTGCCGAATAAAGGTATCCCTGGTAAAATTGCGAGGTTTCCCGGTAATGTTTAGCAATGGCGTACACCGGCTCAAGGCGGATAGGGCGTTCGTCAAACGCTGCCTGGTAAGCCCCCATTATTTCGGGCCAGGGTAAATTTAGCTGGCGCTTCATTTCGGCAGCCTGGTACATAGCGTACCATCTTTCCTCGGCCCAGCTCCCGGCTTCCATTCGTTTTTGATACCAGTGCAGCGCTTCTGCCCATTTACCCGTGTCTTTGTATGACTGCGCCAGGTAAAACATATACCGGGCGTTTCCGGGTTCAGCTTCCAGGGCTTCGGTTAACAACTTTATATCACGTTCAAATTTATCAAGCCGGCTGCCACCATCACCAAAATGGGTCAGCGTTACCTGTGGTAAAAATGCCCAGCTGGAGGCAGTTTCTGCGTGAATAAATTCGTGGGTTACACCCTCGTAATTCCAGTTGTGCCGGTTGCTGATCAGCATAGGCTGGGTATAATCCAGGCTGCCTTCGTAGCGGATCTCGTAAAAGTCAAGCGCCAGTGTTTCTTTAAAAGGTGCCTTCACGTTCAGGATCATATCCGCGTCCATTATCAAAATATAGTCGCCTTTACCCTCCGCAAGGCGGATAACTTCGGCCCTGTTATGGCCAAAATTTTCCCATTGCGTATGATGCAGTTTACCGTTTATCCCCGTCAGGCACTCCTCTATTATCTGGGGTGTGCCATCTGTCGAGCCCGTGTCGCAAATCACCCAGTGGTCAATATGCGGCAATGCCGATTCAAGCGCACGGCGGATCACCTGCGACTCATTCTTCACCATCATGCAAAGACACAGCGTTGGTTTATGAGTTTTGAACATAGCGTGCTGATAAGTAGTAAGCCGGAGGAAAAGATCCTGTAGCATTCACAGAACTCATTGCAGAATAAAACTGGGCCCTGATATTGTTCCCTGTGCCACCGTCCTGTGTTGATGCCCAGTAATAGCCGGTGGCGGCCAGGTTGTTAAAGTTAAGCTGGTTATCGGCATAGCCGCCCAGCTGCGCATTAAAATTGGTAGTACCACCGGTAATAAGGCTTTGGTAGGCATTTGCGCCCAGTAAGTTAAATAAATTTTGCCAGTCGGTTTGTGTTGGCAGGCGCCACCCGTCGGGCGCATTGGCCTGCGCGGTAGCCTCGTTGTACAAGAGGCCGTACTGAACCCGGTTGCCGCCATTGTTATTGTATGAAACGCAACCAGCGCCCGAATCGTAATTGTAATTGGCCGCCAGCCAGTTTTGGTTATTGATAAATACTACGGGATAGGTTTGGCCCGCCGGGTCGGTAAAAAAGTTTGCCGAAATAAACACCGTAAATTGCATAGCGTTAAGGTAGCCTCCGTTATTGTCAAAGGCTTGAAGCGTGATAAATACCGGTGTGTTTTGCGATATTTCGATAGGGATCACCAACGCGTAGCTATCGTAATTCAATGGGCTCATGTTAGCGCTGTAATAATTCTTGGCCATTAACTGCACACCCGGCACGTTACAGATCATGTTGATATTATCTACATAAAACATTGACCATCGCAACGGGATCGAGATATTGTTTTGCGGGCCCGTAAGGGGTATGATGGAGCCAGCCGTACTGAAAAAATTCAGCAGTCCGCGGGTAGGCGGCGGGTCTTGTTTTATTATATCAATCACATATACCGTCGTGTTATAATTAGTGGTGCTGTTAGCCTGAAAGTTGGTGAACTGCACATACATTTGCGTATGCCCGGTGGGCGTAAATGAGGCAATATTGCTAAAGGCGAACGTAACGTTGGCATTAGCTCCGGTGCCAATTATATCCTGGTTGGTAGGGTTGGGGTACAACTGCCATACGGGACTGTTTGACTGACCGGTATCTACCGGGTTCTGGTACCCCCAATCCTGGTTTGTTGATAAGCTTGCACTGATCAGCCAGGCAGAGCCCAATGAACTTGCCTGGCCCTTGGTATCAGGTGCCAGTGCGCCGGCAGTGTTGCCATACACAAAGCTAACATTCACAATAGGGTTGCCCGTCCACATCTTTGAATCATCATACAAAGGGGTAGTACCGGTATTTTTTAAATTAAGATAGATGGTGTTGTTAAGCGGATCAGAAGCAACTGATACAAAAACAGAACCCTGGTTGTCAAGGTTTAATTGCATTACCGTAGTGATATCCTTATTGGTTATCACTACAGGGTTGTTTAACGATAGATTTTGAGATACGGAGGCCTGCACATTGATGCCTTCCAGGTTATTGAGGTTGATTTGGATGGTATCCATTGTACTGGTGCCGTTTGATATTGCGCCGGTAATATCAAACGTAAAACTGGAGGTACTTGCCCATGTAATAGCCGTGCCGGTAAACGTAAGCATCAGGCTGTTGTCGGTCTGGTTATAAGCCCAGCCCCAGCCCGTCTGCGATAAATTAGCTATAGCCATTTGCTGAACCTCGGCGGGAGTGAAAAAAGAAGGCATGAATATTTCCATGGTGGATGCATTTGTCCCTGGCTGCACCTGGATATCACCGCCCGTTGCATTGTTAATCACAATATTCAATGTAGCGCTTGTGCCGATGAAAACCACCGGTTGGTTACTATCAGCAGGATTTAATGCGCTGAAAGGCATATAATCTACAGACGATTGTGTATTGGCCATCTTTTGTAAGTGTTTAGGTTTTTTAAATAATTCCTTTGTCTTTGATGTCTTAATAATTAGCTGTTACCGCCTGTACCATCAGGATTAAGCGCCAGCCAGCCTTCCAGCAGCCTTTGTGGCGAATAGCCGTAGGCCGGTGCCTGGTTTGCAGCGTTAGCCGCCAGTGGAGTGACAGCCGAAGCTCCCGGCGTTATCCACGACCATGAATAGCCGTTCTCGGCAGGCAATGGCACTACCAGGCCTGATGACATTTGCAGCATTGGCCTGGTGGTGAAATTTACCGCCAGGTTGTTCATAATTGAAGCGTACTGATCAGCCGGGATGCCCAGTTCACTTACCCCAAGCACACCCGTGGTGGCATGTACTGCGGCGCGCGGGTCTATCAGCATAGTAATGCTTACAGGCGTTTCATTAAGGGTTAGCTGCAATGTAGTGGCCGTTGGCTGTTCAACACCGTTTGTCCACCCTGATTTTGCTGCCGGGGTATAAAAACTCTGTCCCGAATAGGGGTTGCTGCCGGTACCTTCAAAAAGGAAGCCTACCAGTCCGTCATCTAAATTGGCAAGGTCGCCCAGCCTTACCGGGAATTGTACGCTGCCCAGGTTTGCGCTGCTGTAAGGCATACGGTCGGTATAGTTGTACCGGGCATTGTTCACATCCTGCGGAAACGGACTGCTTGCGCCTGTATCTGCCTGGCTCAGCGGCAGCAGGTTACCCAGGGTTTCCATTCCAATTATCGACCGTGTAAGGGCCAGCGGGCTACCGATTAGTACAGATAGCGAAACATCCTGCGCAAAATTTGATGGGCTGATAAAATTTGCAGCATTTTGAATCGCCGTCATCATATCTTCCAGAAAAGCTGCGGGCTGGCTGTTAATATACCACATGTAGTTAGCCAAATGCTCATTTACGGTGGGGCTTCCCGGTTCGCCTATATCTGCCGCCAGTGAATTGGTAGGGTTGGCCAGGTTACCGGCACGGGTACGGTAAACTGTTACCGGGTTATTTACGTGCTCAATGCCAAAGGTGCCTATTGCGGTTCCGTTAAAATCATAAAAGAAAAGATCGTTATCCAGGTGGTTGGGAATTACCCACCCGCAAACCGGCGAGGTGGAAGGATGGCTGTTCATTTCCACAAAGTCTGCAGTTACGCCCGGTACCAAACTGTTATGCTGGGCCGATAGCCATTTAAACCAAAGGCGGGTAGGGGTTTCAATGCGCGGGGCCAGGTATATTTTGCCCTGGTTGGCGGTGTCTGTAACCTGCGGACTCATGGCATACGAGGTAATGCAGCTCAGCATTCCCGGAACATTGCCGCTGGTAAGGTCCATCCGTTGTCCGAAAACGTCAACAAGTTCAATGCTTATGATATCCATAAATCCGGCACGCAGCGGCCCAAAATTACCCTGCGCTTTTAGTTGCGATGAGATTGGCTCAAGGCTGCTGAAGGCATCATCGTACCAGTTGTCGTTAAGGGTGGCCTTAGCTGCCGCTGCTACTTTTGAAGTAATGCTGTCTTTTGCGCCTGCAACCAGGTTTTCTACCGCAATTTGCGGAATAAAGGTTGCCAGTATCTGGTTAATGTTAAAGCTGCTTAATCCCTGCGAAAGTATTTTCCTGTTGCTGTAAAGGGCCGAGATTTGCTGCAGGGCTGCCTTATCGGGGCTGTTAGGGTTATTGTTGATAAAATTGGTGATCTGGTATGACAGCACATTGGTTGCCCCAGTGCGCATGGTGGCGTCATCGCTGTAATCAACAGCATCAGGCGAAGTAAAATCAACTGCGGTGCTGCCGTTCATGTTATACAGGTAGTCAACCCCGTCGGCATCCAGCGAAAAGAAATCAGTTAAGTTGGTGGGCGAATATACCTGGTTTGCATTGTCGCCCTCCCAAAGCAAAGGGTTAAGCGATACGTTCCAGATCATAAAGATAGGCAGGAACGGGTCAACCCTGGTGCTTGTAAATTCGGGATACAGTAGCTGGGTGTTCCAGCCAATATTGTCAGGCACCCAACCATCGTTTGCTGCGTTGGTGAATGTAACCTGAAGTGCCTGCGGGGCTGTCACCGCTATGTTTACATTCGAGGCCCGGGTATAACCGGTTGCATACACCGTGGCAAATAAACTGGCGGCAGGCGGCGCCGGAATGCCTCCCGGGTTAGGGGTAATATCCAGCGGGCTCAATCCACCCTGTGCATACATCAGTGAAGTAGTAAAATCTCCGGCAGAAGCAACTGCGGGGTTATTGCTGCCGCCTTTTGCGGCCAGTGCGGTTGTAACAAAAGGAGCCAGCATCGGGGTTATCAGAAATGCTTCGCCGATGAGGGTTTGTACGTCCGGTTGCAGGGGAGCAGGCATATTGGTAGTCAGCACCGGCACATTTGCCAGGTCGGTGGCGTTTACGGTAAAGCTGGCTGCGCTGTAACTGAACTGCAGCTGCGACAGCAGTTCCTGGCTTAGCCGGGCGTAGGTAGTATCGCCGTCGCCGTTCCTTTGCGGTGGTTCAATCATATCGCCTTCCATCAGTACAACAGGTTCTTGCGGAAGGTAAAAATCAGGCGCCTTGCCGCATTGCAGCACCACGTTGGCTTTTGGATTAGCATTATTGTACTGAACTACCGCACTAAGCACAGTTTGGTAGCTGGTCCATACCGCATAGGCCAGGCTGCTTGTGCTTATAGTGCTACCTGGCTGCATAATGCCGTTAACGGCCTGGCTCACATCATCTAAAGTATATTGCAGCAGCCCAACGGAGTTGCCGTAGTTAACAACAGCGTTAAGTTCGCCGCCTGATGAGGTCCATATAAAGCTTGACATGGCCGATGAGCTGATATAGCTTTCCGTGGTTTCGCCCATGTAAAGCTTAACATACCGTATCCAGTCCATAAATAGCTGCTTCCGCATAATGCTTAGTCCGCCGCGTCCCATGTCGTAGTCTTTCTGTGCCTTGTTCAGTAAGTATAGCTGTTCGGCCAGCTCAAGTGGCAGTGTTATCTCTTCATCCTGTGCCGAGGTACTGTCCTTTTCGCTCATGTCAGCTATCATCCAAACATAACCGCCCGCCAGTGACGAAAATCCGTTTTGGTGAAGCGCCTCTTCCAGTTCTATCAGTTTATTGGGCGTCTTCTCAATGTCGTTCAGCAGGCCCAGTTGCAGCGCATCCAGTAATAGTTCATAATTGTCGGTTATGTCAGGGTCATTGGTGGTTTGCCCCATATCATATTTAAGCAGGGCCGAAAGTGCTTCTTCCGTTGAATTACCGATAGCAACTTCCGTTGGTGCCGACCATACCGAGGGGTTGCTGTCGCCTGACGAAAGAAAATAGGTAGTGCCCAGGTTGGCATTCATGTTCCACACCACTTCCTGCACCGTGCCGGCGCAAAGCGTTTGGGTGGGCACATTTAATGTTTCTACCTGGTAATCATTACCCAGCGTGTATGAAATATCGGCCAGGTTAAAGGTCCACTTTAAATCCTGAGTGGTGATGGTATTAAAAAAATCAACAGGGGTTAGTACAGGGTCGGTGTTGTTTGCGGTACAATTTGAAACATATTGGTTGTACTGTGTGGTAACTTGTGCAGTAATGCTTGCCAAAGGATCGGCAGACGGATCATCCAGCCAGCCGATAACCTGGTAGGTTGCCTTGAATTGTATGGGCGATTGCTCGGTAGTAATGGCAGTGTAAACATCGCTTACATCGCTAAAATTATCCCAAAAGCCAAATACACTGCAGCACTCCGGGTAATAAGAACTAAAATAAGCGCCAACAAAGCCGATAGAGGTAAGGTAAAGCTGCTGCCCATCAATACCATTGTAATAAGGCAGGTAGCTTGATGCAGGCTCTGTTGCGGGGTTCCAGCTGGCAAAATCAACCACGCGGCCCATATACATATAAGGTTGTTGCCCCGGTGATGGTGTGGCGGGCAGGGGTACGGTAACAGCGGGGCGGCTATCAGGTTTGGTGCTGCTGATATAGTCGCTTTCCACTACCCAGCTTTTGCTGGTTACGGCGTCATAGGCCGAGGTTTGCTGATTGTAAATGCTCAGGTACCGGGTAACCAGCCAGCGGTTGGGGGCGTTTGGAAACACAAAGGCCGAACTTTCGTCTGTCTGGCTTCCCTTTTTAAAATAATCGGGCAGCTCCCAGTGTAAATGGATGCCGGTACCTAATTGGTTTAAAGGGCTGTATAACGGGTTGCCGCCCGGAGCGGTGCCAAGCTGGCGGAATATTTTATCGCCGGTACTGGCGCTTTTTGAATAACTCCCAGTGCCATCATTCCACGGCATTTTTTCAAACATCGTTGTTTTGCCCTGGAAATTACCAACAACCTTATTATTGTCGTTTTGATTTACGCGTGCTGCAGCTACATTTAACGGAACAATTGCATTCATATCCTTACGTTGTTTTAAAGAAACTTACCATACCAACCCCTTCTGTCATTTCAAAACCCATTTCGGCCGAATCGATAGTTTTAACTGAATTTACAGTCGCTATCGTTGACGCCAGTGTAGTCATATCAATTACCCGGGTATTATTCGGGCGAAAACTGGTACTTATATCTGTGTGTGTAACATCGGGGCTCATGGTAACGCTTTGTATAGTGGTTCCTGTAGGCCCTGTTGTTGTGTTTACTGTAAATGTGTGCAGGTTTTTTACTGCCATAGCAGGCTTTTGATTTACCGTGCAGTTATCATTATAGCAATCAATACCGTAATGCAGGCCCTGCGGCGCTTCATGGATATCCACGCGATAGGCATCGCCCGAGATCAGGCAGATCATGGTGTCTGAATTGGCAGCCAGTTTCTCCAGGCGTAAAAGGTCAAGCATTTTAGGCGTAGGGTCATCGGGCGTGCCGCCTAAAGGGTAAACATTAACACCTAAGCCGGGGTAGTCCTGCACCACCTTTGAACGCAGTAAAAAACCTGAAATAACAGTTGGTGGGGGCGGTGTATCTGTGCCGAGGATGGTTGACCTGATGTTTGATTTAAATGCGTTTACCTTAGCCATGCTTCCCGGTGCAAGAGCCGTATCCAGGTTTAGCGAAGCGTTTTCAGTATCGGCTGTAAGGTTGCGGCCTATGCTGAATGCCCCGTCAGTAAGTGCCGAGATCCAATTGGGATCCAGGTAAAAAAAACGGATTGATTCCAGGGGAAGCATTCTTTCATCGGGTACCAGGTAATTAAACGGAACGCCGCTCAATAATGCCAGTTTGCTTAGCCAGGCAGCCAGGTTATCAGGTATAATCGGATCAATTATGGTGTTAAGTATTGCCGATGGCTGTGAAAAAACTGCTACCCGGTTTTGTTGCAGGCTGCTTCTTGATAAACTATTTTTCATGGTCAGTCTTTTTTAAGGGTTAAGGCAACCTGGCTAAAAAGTGATCTTGGCTGAAAGCCCACTTCAGCCATTCGCTCAACAGATGGCGCAGTAACGCCCAGTGCGTTGTCAAAAAGGCCATTTTCAATATTATTATTCACCTGTGCATCCAGTGTTTTTTTCCAGTTATATAAGCCGGTCGAAAAAGCTACGTCCTGCAGGGCTACCATTCGTCCTATGGTCCATGCTGCGGAATAGGAGGTGTCCAGCATGCCCGTGGTAGGGTCAAATATGGTGGCGGCATCTGGCGAGGGAACCGGCAAGGTTATTGTTGACGATGGGATGGAATATGGAACAAGCGGCCCCCGGTACCAGGATACATTATTTTCGGCGGTGCGCATGGTTTCGTTCAGCGGTACATAGCCCATGTCCAATGCGCCCTCTACAACGGTGTTACTGCCGTGGTAAGGAATCCTGATATTGGTGTTTGAAGCCGGTGCCCCTCTTGGAACACAGCCATTCAGGCTTTCCAGCTGGTGAACAAATGTGGCACTCTCGCCGGTGCTGAAAAACGTCCAGTTTTTTAAAATAGCCAGGCGCAAAAGTGCGGTGCCCGGGTAAGTTGTGTTAACAGGCGGAAGCCCGCATGTTTGGGGCAAAAAGTCCTGCAACTCTTCCAGCGATACTAAAAAGGCAAAGCACTTTTTTTGGGTATTAGGCAGGCGGTTACCAAAAACAATAGAAAATGATCCGGTGGCTTCGCCAACTATACTCGATCCGCTGGTTGGCTGGTTTACCAGACTAACCACCCGGCCATGGGCAAGTAATGACATATCCGCAAGTGACGGTGCCAGCGACCAGAAAAGGCTCAGCGGCACATCAATGGTTTGGATGCTGTCTGTTGTATTTTGTCCCGGCTCAAGGCCTGAAAGGTCGGTAGCTGAATTAAAATAAGAATAATTGCTTCCAAGCGTGCTTGCTGCCACTACCGACGGTGGGTAGAGGTCCCCTATAGTACAGTTATTGGGGCTTGTTTGCAGGTTGGGGAAGGCCGCAATATCGTCTTCGTCAAGCAGCATCACCCAAAGCCAGGTGGGTACATCGCTATCAACATCGCTGCCCGGCTGCGGCGGCGTATAGGGTTCGTCAAGGTTCGGGTACCTGATCCATGGGAAGGTCTGCTGTGAAAAAACCACATGCGGCAGCACATTTGAATACTCGCCCGATGCGTTATTGGCCGGGAATGTTGAATTAAGCGTAGCCGGGTTTGATATGCTGAACCTGTCGCCGGTAACGGCAAAAGTATAACTGTTGGTATAGGCATCGCCGCTTACGGGGGTAATACCATCGCTTTCAAAAATCTGCTGGTCTATCTGCAGCTTATATTCACCGGCATCAAGCCCCGGCAGGTAGTGCTGTACGAATGAAACTTGTTCATTCAGCAGGTATTGTTCGTTATCGTTGTTAGCCATCTTGTTAAATTATTTATAGCAGCTTTATTAAGCCGCGGTTAAGTCACCCAAAATTTCAACTACCGGCCAGTCTGTCAGGGCTTCTGTTGTTCCCATTATGGTTAAGGTTACCTGTGCAGCTGTGTAAGTATGGAAGCCGTTGGCTGCAATATCATCAAGAATAGGGTTGCGCCTGCCTGCCACCTGCGAGTCAATCAGCGACGAAAGAATATAATCGCTGTTGGTAAGCTGCTGCGAAACGCCGCCGGTTATTGTGATCGAAAGGTCTTCTGTTGATTTATCAAATGATGAAGTAACGGTAAACTGGTCATCGGGCTGCGCCGAGGTATAGCTAAAATCGGTTTGCTCGCCTGCCGTAAACAATAAGTCTATCAGCGGTACATTATTTACCGTATCCGGGTTGCGCGGCAGCGGGATGATCTGGAAGCCCAGCAATGTGGCAGGCAGCAGCGCAGGCGTATTGGCATCCTTGGCTGCTGTAGGGTCGCCCCATAAGGCGGTATTGCTGCTGCCCAGTACAGGTTCAATGCTTACCGCGGTAAGGTAGTCGCTAAACTGGCCCTTACTATCACTATCGGTACGTTTAAGCAGCGTAATGGTATGGTGCGATTTTACGTTGGCCAGTTTCATCGGCTTCACGTTCAAAGTAGGGTTCCATACCTGTGTGGGCGAATATTTTACGGTTCCGGCAGCAAGCTGCAGATAAGGTTCGGTGCTTACGTCAACATCGGGCAGGTTGTATTGGGTTGGGTCATTACTAAGTGCGGTGGTTGTGCCTGCTGCAATAGTCCAGTTTGCATAATTTGAAGGCACAGTTGATGAAGTGATAATCACAAAATTGCTTGGGTCAACAATCCAGTCCCAGTTTTCCCCGTCTTCGCTCACCACATTGGTTGCGGTAAGCCCGGTGGCAACCGATGCGCTTACGTTTGCTGTGGTTGTGGTATCCCCGGCTGCAGCCTCAGGCGCAGCGGCAAACATCATCATCTTTTGCTGCTGTTGCGGCGGGGTTGAGCTGGTTGGCGGCGGCAGGAAGTTCAATTCAATGTTTTGCCAGGTAACAGGTGCCGGTGCAACAGCGTCAGATCCGAAGCCGATGGTAAAACTTACCACATCAAGGTCAACATGCGCCACCCCGCCAAACGGAGTGCCCCAGATCTGTACATCGGCCCCTACATGAATGTTCAGCGTAAACAAGCCAAGGTTGATTGAACAGCCAATGTTAACATAGGCATCCGCCTCGTACATGAACGGCGCCCAGCTGATCATGAAATCGGCCCCGGCGCTAAACCATGCCTTAATTGGCCCGGCGGTAAAAGTGGCAGCCAGTTGCAAGCCTGCCATAAACATGGATGGGGTAAGCGCAAGATAGGCTGAACCTGCAAATTGCAGCGGGCCCAGATTAGCAGTTACCTGCACTCTTGGTACAGCAGGGTACCATGCGGGTTTGGTGTACGATGGGAAGTAACCACCCAGGGTAACCACGAAGTCGCCGCGGTGTTCGCCCGAGAACCATAAACAGAACGCGAATCCGCCGCTTAGTTTTATAAACGACCCGAATACATACGAAGCAGGGGTAAGGGCCCCCATAATGCCCATTTGCCCGGTAGATGGGGTAATAGATGCCACCAGGTTTACCTGGATGCTGGCTAAAGGGTAAGGGTCGCCCTGCGGAAGGACGATAGAGCAGCTGCCAATCAGGGCCACCTGCATTTCAACGCCGAACGAGAAGGTGAGCATGGCAAAGGCCGTCACCATATCAAATGAAGTGAACTGGATGCCGGCGGCTACCCAATATTCACCGGGTTCATTTATAATTACACTGCCATTTACCAATTGTGTAATAACGCCTGTTAGCGCATCCTGTGCCGAACCCTGGGGAGGCGCGTTGTTGGGCAGCAATAAATAGGTTGGCAGCGTTTCCATAGTTGGCAACACCAGGCCATAATTAACACCGAAGCCAAAAGCAAGGCCCGTTACATATAAAAACGGCAGCCCGCCAAGCGGAACATCAAGGTTTGCATATAGGAAAAACGCAGCCGGGGCATTGTTCTGAGCCGGCGAGTATCCCCCGATAGCCTTAAACCCAAACGGGCCAACCTGCACTATCACTTCGCCAAAGTAGTTGGTAAAACCACCGGCCTGGGCCTTTAAAAAGGCACCGCCTATGGTTAGGCCCGGCTCCTGGAACTCCATGCCAAGGCCATCAATACTAAAGCTTAGCTGGTCGCCTGCGGGCATACCCGGCAGCGGTAGCGGGAAGGTAATGGCAAGGCCCTGCACATCAAGCGAAAAGCCGCCCATGGCCAGCCCTGCCGACAGGCCGAAAGTGGCTTCGCCGCCGCTATAGTTCAACCCTATTTTTTGAAAACTTACGGGGCCAAATGTTTTGTTAACGTTTATCCAGTGGATAGGGCTTGATGGCGGGCTGGTATTAACCTTAGCCCCGCTTTGATAATAGGAGGCAGGTGTATTGGCGGGCGTGGCTGAAGGCAACGACATAGGCAGCGCGAAATTGTTTTCTGGCTGCGTTGAGCCTTCTTTCATTAGCCCTGCTGTAAATGAAAATCCCTTTTGCGCCAGCGAAAACGTGGTTTGGCCGCCCTGGTTGCTGATGGCATAGCTACTTTTATCTCTTGCATCGGGCGCATTGGTGCGGGTAAACAGCGGGTTTGCCGATGTATCCACCTTGGGGATGTTAAAATTAACCGGTTTGCCGTTTGCCTGCGGATCTGTGTTGGTGTAGGAAAAACCAAGATGCTTTAAAGTATATTCATTAAAACCCGGAATGCTGCCCACCAGCGGCAGGTTGGCAAATTTTAAATCGGTATCAACCGATCCGCCCACAACATAAGGATTGCCAGTTGCAGGTGCAGGGCTGGAGATAATGGTATCTGCGTAAAACGTAAAGGTAAAATCCTGTGTATCGGTGCCGTTTTTATAAACCAGGTCGAATTTTGCTGAAACCCCAAGCTCTGTTGTTGCCGCGCCGGTTGTTGGCGATGTGTAAATAACCTGCCCGGCCACATAATCAATGATCGCCTCCAGGTTAAGTTCCGGCGGCAGCTGCACATCTACCCCAAAATCCGAACCAACCATGCTGATGAACGAGCCTATATCTATTGTCGCTGTTTGCATACAACCGTTAAAGGTATATACCGTTTGCGCAGCGCTGGTGGCCAGTTCTGCCGATAGCGAAACGGGAACAGAACCTATCTCCAGGTTCAGGCCGAGCGTTATATCTACTTCTGTTGACATATACTGTAGTGTTTAGGTAGATGATTTGGTTGTGGCTGAAAATGCTATTGATAAACTCTGGATATTGAGCCAGCTTGCCAGCTGCGAAGGCAGCGGGATAAGCCCGGTTGACGGATCGGAACCTTCCACATCAAGGTTAAATGAAAAAAGAAACTCGCTGGTGCTTGAGTTTATTGAAAATTCATAAACGTTTATCATGGTTTGGTTGGTGGAGTTGAAGTTGCCTGGTGTAAGCGAGGGGAACGCCTGGGTTATCAGCGCCATATCAGGGCTGCTTGAAAGGTCGGCTGCGCCAAGCTCTGTTTCAATAAAGCTGATCACGTCTCCGAGGTAAACCGTAACCGGCGGATCAGATGGCTGCCTGTCCAGCTTAAAAATAAAGCCGTTCTGTACGCCGTTGCTCGACTGGTCGTCGCCAATCGCAATTTCTGATGCAAGCGGCACCGTTTGCTCGCCAATAAGCAGTTTTGCTTTAAAACCGAAGGCTGTACTACTCATAATTTATCGGTATAAGTAAATGGTTATGAACTGTATGATACTGAAATACTAAATTCTTCTAGCGTAAAGTTTTCAAAAAGGCCAAACTGTCCGCTCATGGTTATATCGGTACTAAATGCCACTATAGTCCCGGTGGTTACGTCGGCATCTGCATAAAAATCAAAGCTTTCAACAGTAATTGTGTCGCCTATCCCGGTATCTGTTCCCGGCCCCAGCAGGTCCTGGATCATCAGTGATACCGGCTTTGATGAAGGGTTTTCAAATTCTCCGGATACTGTAAAATCAGGGGTGTCCGGCGGGTTGGGAAAGCCCATGTTAAAATCAAATTCAAAGTCGGGGTTGGCTGTGTCGCCCGGTGTGGCATAATTGCAAAGCACTATAGCGCCTTCAAGGCCCCACGTGGTAACAGGTTTGGTGGTAACGCTGCTTACGTTTACCCATACGGCAAGCGGGTTCATGTAAAGTGCCTTTTCGTATAATGGTATATTAACTATGCCAATGCTAACAGACACCCCGCTTACCGATAAAGATATACCGGATGCTGTGCTGACATAAAAGGTAAGGCCCAGCGAAAGCAGGTTGAGCGATGTTCCTGAATTATAATAGGGGCCCAGTTGCGTTGACGGAAAACTTTCACTGAACCCGCTTTGCCCCGGGATCAGGAAATCCAGATCGCTCAGGCCAATCCCTACATTGGTGAATTCTGCCTGTACGGTAAAGAAACCGTCAGACATCGGGATCTGCGCTGTCAATACCCCCGTACCGCTGCCAATAGCTATGGTAATGTTTAAATCGATCTCATCTGTAGTGGGTGAGTCATCAGCCGTTAAACTTGCCGGTGTAACATTTTCTATGGTTACACTTACATTTTTACAAATGCTGCCCCCTATAATAGGAATAATAGCCGCAATAGCGCTTGTTAACGCTGTGTCATTGGTGGATGTTAATGATACGCTCAGGGTGCTGTTTGCTTCGGTTACCGCTCCCGTCATCGGGATGGTGGTTAGACCTGTCATAATGCTCAATACATTCATTGCGGCACCGGTAGCGGCAAGGTCCAGACTGGCGTTAAAGGTAGTGCCACTAACAGGCGTAGTACCCGTTATATCAAAAACCAGCAGGCTAAGTATGCTATTTTGAAGTGCCGGGTAGGTGCTTCCATATTGATCTGTAAATTTCCAGTTTGCCATATCTTTATTTTTTTACCATTCCATTGCAACAGGTAAATGATCGCTTACCTTGTTATAAGCGTTTAATACGCCGGTAAGATTTGCATATACTATAGGGACTACATTCATATTCCGGGCACCACCAATAGTATCCACAACCAGCTGATGTACATTTGCAACCGGAATCGGATCGTTGTAGATGATGTTATCGTAGGCATCGCTGAGGTAATTAGCAGGCGGTGCATAGGCGTTTGCCACTTTGGTGCGCACACTTGATAGGGTACCATTGGGTATTTGCGTGGTGAAACCGGCAAGCCCCGTAAATGGTGAAACCGCCGCCCCGCCGCCATTTGTATAGGTTGAACCCGGGTTACAGTTAAAATCGCCCATAAAAAAAGTGTTCGCCAGGGCCGCAGGCGCAGTAGTAGGTAACAGGCGGCAATAATCAATTGGCGGGCGGTATTTGAGCGCGGCACCACCCTTGGGTGGTGGCGCATGAAGCCCTACCACCTGGAAAACTGCATTGTTTGCAATAATGCGAAACTGTGCACCAAAAGGCGAGCGCGGATTGATCCAGTTATTATTGGTTGTGTTTCTAAACGCATTAGTGGCTACCAACGCAAGGCTTACCGTATTAAAAATAATACCGACGGTTTCGTTGCGCCCTATCACCAGGGGTACGGCATAATTATATTGGTATGGCGGGTTTGGGTTGCCCGGATAACGAAGCCCTACTAAAGTATTTAACGCAGCAGTTACCGCGTTTAATGCGGGCAGGCAGTTACCACTTACAGCCCTTCCTTTTTGGCTTCCCCCGGTTTTTAGCTCAATCATTACAAAAACATCTGCAGGATTGGTTGACAGGTTAGGAATGGCGTTCCATCGGTTTGTGCCCATAACCAGGCCAACCATATAATCCAGCACATTATTCCCTAATCCGTAGGCATTAAAAGTGGGAGAAAATGCGTTGCCCAACTTATTCAGGCTGATGTTTCTGAGGTTCCACGAAACTATTTTCAAAGCCGTAATTATTAAAAAATTGAATAATTATTAAAAAAAAGGCACAAAAAGTTCACTATGAACTGATGTTCAGCTAATGCACATCCCGGGAGGGAATCTTAAACACAAATTATATCCAATAACACACTAGTGCATTCAATAGCGTTTGTGTTTTAATTTAACTGTAGTTGTTGTTGTGGTTAATATTTGTCATAACGTTTAGGATTTGATATCAATTTTCGGGATAATTATCCTAAAATCCAAATTAAATTAACCAATGTTTTAAAATTATTTTAGTAATAAGAAAAGGTTATTTATTTTAACTTGAAGTGTAAAAAATATAGTTATTGGAGAGTTTTGGCTGCCTGTTTGGGACAAAGTACTTTCACCAATATCCAGGATTTCTTTAGTCCTGCAGGCTTTACCGGATTTGTAAAAATAACTTTTAAATGATACGCTGATTTCCCTGAATAAAATGCATTAAAAAGATGTAACAGCTCTTTTTAATTGTCTATGTTTTCAACGAGCTTTCCTTCAACAAACCTATTGATCATCATAGCCGCAACGGTATCGCCGGTAGCATTAAGCAATGTGGCAACCGGATCAATTAATGTGCCGATAATTATTGCTGGGGGCAGCGCTTCGGGTGGAAAACCGTAAGCGGATATAAACAATATTTCACCAACGTAACCACCATTAGGGATGCCGCCTTCCACAATGCTTACCAGCACAGTCATGCCCAGTGCCAGTAAAATTACTTCCGGGCTATCAAAGCTCCTGCCAAACATGGCAAACACCACTGTGAATTTTAAAATGGATGATACGCCTGAACCCTCTTTATGTAAGGTGCCCCCCAGCGGAATAGCAATGCCCGCAATAAGACTGGAAACGCCCATTTTTTTCGCAGCATCCAGATTGGCCGGGATAGTGGCAATACTGCTGCAGGTGCCCACAGCCGTTGCCGACGGGATAATGTTGTTTTTCCAATAGCGCCTTATCCCGTTCACGCCACCGGCTATAAACGCGTAAAGGCTGAAAATTACCAGGTAATAAAAAATACTTACACCATAGCCAATACCCAGGGTGTGCGCGTAGGTGCCAAACAGTGAAGGGCCGAACACCGCTACCTGGTAGGCAAAATAAGCGCCTAACCCTATGGGGGCGGGCTTCATAATAAGGATGAAAACCTGTTTAAAAACCTCGTTCCCGGCGTTTAAAAACCCGGCGAATGTTTTTCCTTTTTCACCGGCGCGCAGGGTTCCAAACCCCACCAGAAGGGCGAAAATTATCATGGCCAGCATGTTTTTGCGGGAAAGGAGTTCAAAAAACTCACCGGTGGTGAAAAGTTGGGTAACCTGATCGCCTGATAGTTGCTTGCTTCCGGTGTAGGCTGCTTTGGCAGCGGCGGGGTCAACCTGCTGGTGTACGGGAAAGATCCAAACCGCAGCAATGGTCACCAGCGCTGCAATGAGCACCGTAACCAGGAAAGTGGCTGCCATTATGCCCATTATACGGCCCAGCTTTTGCGTTCCATGCAGGTTTGCAATAGCTGATGACAGTGCAAAGAAAACCAGCGGAATAACAGCAACAAAAAGCAGGTTCAAAAAAATATCGCCAACCGGCTTTACAATTTCTGCCTGTTTGCCAAATATCACTCCTGCTAAGCTGCCGGCTGTAATGCCGGCAATCAGCCAGATCATCCCGCTATAATTTTTAATCCAGTTGTTCATTTGCCAGTGTTGCGAAATTAAAGGTGTAATTTATTACCATCCGCCATTAAAACCTTCGGTTAAAGCCGCCTTATAATTTTCAAGATCGAAAGCATAAAGATAAGGGGCTTTGTGCGCACCGCCTTTACGGGGTTTTTCTAACCGGGTCAATATGCCAAAGGCAAGCATCCGCCGCTGAAAGTTTCGGCGGTCAAGTTTTTTATCCAATATGGTTTCATAAAGTTTTTGCAGTTCGGGCATTGTAAATTCCTTTGGCATTAAATTATAGCCTATCGGCTGGTAATTAAGCTGCAGGCGCAAAGTATCTAAAGCAGTTTTAAGGATCAACGCGTGATCCAGCTGTAATTCCGGCAAATCATTTAAATCGCACCATAAACAAGTTTCTGAAAACTGGTCGGGGGCAGGAGTTACATCAAAAAAGTCGACCAGTGCATAGTACCCAATAGTTAAAAAGCGGTTGGTGAACCAGTTTTCTTCAACAGGCAGCATGTCTTTGTATGTTTCAAAATGCTGCTTTGACCGTTCTGGATCACCAAACACATGAAACTGCTTTAAAAAAATCTCGTCAAGGCCGGTGCGCTCTTTCAATATGCGGTTAGCTGCCGTTTCAATAGGTTCAGTTTTAAGTAAAAACCCGCCCGGCAAATAGTGTTCACCACCGTTTTTTACCTTTAATATTAAAACTTTCAATAACCCTTCATGAAATCCAAACACTACACAATCAATAGAAATATGGGGCAGATAGTTCTCCCTTGCGTCTTCGCAATACGCTTCAAGTTCTTTTTTGGTTAACATTTGTGCTATTCTACAAAAATACTTTGATTATTTAAATTATAATATTACTCTTGTGTCAATAATACACTATTGTTTTTTAGTGTTAAACCAATTATAATCAGTGTAAAAAAATTAGGCAGCTAAAACGATTGCTATTTTCAATAGGCTAGCCTGTGTTTTTCATCATTTAATAATAACCTAATAATTCATAACGATGAATAAATTCTCTATAGTAAAATCTGCATTTGCAGCAGCCGTGCTTTTTGCCTCAGTTATGCCAATATATAAGGCATCGGCACAAACAACATCCGGCGATGCAAACATGAATGCGTTTGTTTCTAAACTGATGGGTAAAATGACGCTGGATGAAAAGATCGGTCAGCTTAACCTTGTAGTAATGGGCAATGCGATAACGGGCACGGTTATCAGCAAAGGGGTTGAGGATAAGATGAAAAGGGGCGAAATTGGCGGCATATTTGGTTTATATGGTACTGCAAACGTATCAAAAATGCAAGACCTTGCAGTTAAGCAGTCACGTCTGCATATTCCTTTAATATTCGGGCTGGATGTTATTCACGGGCATCGTACCATATTTCCGATTCCTTTAGGTGTATCAGCTACCTGGGATATGGGCTTAATACAACAGTCGGCAAAAATAGCGGCTAAAGAAGCTACGGCCGAAGGATTGAACTGGGTGTTTTCGCCGATGGTGGATATTGCGCGCGATCCGCGCTGGGGCCGTATTTCAGAGGGCTCGGGCGAAGATCCATGGTATGGCTCGAAGGTTGCCAAAGCAATGGTTAAAGGTTACCAGGGTAATAATTTGATGGATGCCGATGCGGTAATGGCCTGTGTTAAGCATTTTGCCCTTTATGGCGGTGCAGAGGCCGGCCGGGAATATAATACCGTTGATATGAGCCTGATAAAAATGTACCAGGACTACCTGCCGCCCTACAAAGCGGCTGTTGACGCAGGCGCAGGCAGTTTCATGAGTTCGTTTAATACGATAAACGGAATGCCGGCGACAGTTAATAAATGGTTACTTACTGATCTGCTGCGCAAGCAATGGGGCTTTAAAGGTTTTGTGGTTTCTGATTATACCGCGTTAAATGAAGTTACCAATCACGGACTTGGCGACCTGCAAACAGTATCAGCACTGGCACTAAAGGCAGGCCTTGATATGGATATGGTGGGTGAGGGCTTTTTAACCACCCTGAAAAAATCGTTAAAAGAAGGAAAAGTTACACCGCAGGAAATTGACCTGGCTTGCCGCCGCGTGCTGGAAGCAAAATATAAATTGGGTTTATTTAAAAATCCTGCGAAATCAATTAATGCCGAAAAAGAGAAGCAGGATGTTTTTACCGATGATAACCGCAAATTTGCAAGGCAGATAGCTGAGCATTCATTTGTATTGCTGAAAAACCAGGGCGAAACCTTGCCGCTTAAAAAATCAGGAACCATAGCGCTGGTTGGCCCGCTTGCTGATAACCATTCAGAAATGCTGGGTACCTGGGTAATTGCAGGCGATCCGAACAAATCGGTAAGCGTAGCCGAGGGTATAAAAAATGTTGTGGGTGAAAACGTTAAAGTGTTGTACGCTAAAGGGGCAAATATTACGGACGACTCACTTTTAAGCATCCGTGCATTTGCCTTAACCGGCCCCGAAGTAAAAGACAAACGTACGCCGCAGGAAATGATTGACGAAGCCGTTGAAACTGCGAAAAAAGCCGATGTGGTGGTGGCTGTTGTAGGCGAGTCGGCAAATATGTCCGGCGAATCATCAAGCCGTGCCGATATTGATATTCCGGAAAGCCAGAAAGAACTGTTAAAGGCACTTTCAAAAACGGGTAAACCATTGGTAATTGTATTGTTCAACGGCAGGCCGCTAACCTTAACCTGGGAAGATAAACATGCCAGCGCAATACTGGACGCATGGGCACCGGGTACCGAAGCGGGCAATGCCATTGCAGATGTGCTGTTTGGTAACTATAACCCCGCCGGAAAGTTAACAGCAACATTTCCGCGCAGTGTTGGACAGATACCTATATACTACAGCCATAAAAATACCGGCAGGCCTTTTGACGGTACCGGTGGCGCTAAATTTAAATCAGACTACCTTGATATTTCAAACGATCCGCTTTACCCTTTTGGTTACGGATTAAGCTATACTACATTCAGTTATAGCGGCGTACAGCTTGACAAAACCAATCCTGCAGGAAACACAACGGTTAAAGCAACCGTAACAGTTACCAACACCGGCAAATATGCTGGCGAAGAAGTGGTACAGTTGTACATCAGCGATCCGGTGGCCAGCATAAGCCGTTCTGTAAAGGAATTAAAAGGATTTCAGAAGATAAGTTTGCAGCCCGGCGAAAGCAAAGTGGTATCGTTTAACATTACCACTGCCGATCTTAAATTTTACAATGACAAGCTTATTTACGACTGGGAACCGGGCCAGTTTGTTGTTCAAATTGGCACCAATTCAGCCAATGTGCAATCGGCCGCCGTGCAATGGTTAAAATAGCCCGTTTTTTTAACAATTAAGGTAGAAAAACGATCATTATCGAAGGCGTTCCATCATCAAAATGGAACGCCTTTTTTGCTTGAATAAAATAGGATATTATTTAAGCAATGTGATACGAAAAATATGTGAAAAGTGCTTAAAACCCCTGAAAATAAGTGTTATAATGACATTTTTAATGAAAAGTGATGAAATTTTAACACTGATAAATCAGGAAAAACGGGGGTGCGGAAACGATATTTTTGAATTAAAAATCACGGTTAAATAAAGATTTAAGCGTCCGTGTAACCTTAAAGTGATTTATTATTAAATAATTAGGTTGTATAACGGAAATGTTACATTTTTATTTTTTCAAAATATATGTTATTTTGTTAATAATTTGTTAACATAAATCATTCCTGAATATCACTATTTGTTAGTGTATGCATATTAAAATAATTAATTTGTAATTCTTATAAACTCACTTGTGTAAACAATACACTCTATTTACATTAGTGTCAATACCAATTTAATTTTTTGGTTCATCAAAGAATTATACGAAACCAATATTATTATAACATTTTATTAAACAAAGATGCGCTGGTTTTTGGGCTGCATTTGGAAAACTAAGTAGCAACAGTTTGTATTTTCTAAGTACTTTACATGATAAAACTTTTACATTTTTTCCATTTTAATTATCCCGGCAACATGGGTCCTTTCCAAAAGGATCTCACCCCGTTTTGCCTGGGTGCGCGCAACGCCCGTGCTCCTTCATAATATTTCAATAGAACAACAGCCTTAAAATCAAATAAATTAATCAACTAAATCTCAATCTCATGTTTAAAAGTTTACTCCTAAAGGGAAGAACATTATGCCTGCTATTATGCTGCATGATTTCTTCATTGGTAGTTACAGCCCAAACAAAACACTCAGGTAAGGTTATCGGCAGCGATGACAAACAACCTGTAGTAGGTGCATCCGTAAGGATCAAAGGCACCAACACCGGCGCTGTAACGGATGTTAATGGCGAGTTCACCCTCTCCTTAGCTCCTGGTAATGTTTTGGTTGTAAGTTATCTTACTTACCAAACAAAAGAGGTAACTGTTCAAGGCGATCAGTATCTCACTATTTCTTTAGCGCCGGCAACCACTTCACTTAACGAAGTAGTTGTTACAGGTTACCAAACCCAGCGCAAAAAGGACATCTCAGGTTCAGTAGCAACGGTTAACATTGCCGCTGCGAAAGTGATTCCAACCTCTTCTTCTGAATCATTACTACAAGGCCAGGCAGCTGGTGTTACAGTGATACAGTCAGGCGCTCCGGGTGCTTCTGGTAACGTGTTTATCCGTGGTATCAGTAACTTTGGTAACTCTTCTCCGCTTTACGTTATTGATGGTGTTCAGGAAAGCGGAATGGGTTCTATTAACCCGAATGACATCGAATCTATCAGCGTGTTAAAGGATGCCGGTGCTGCCGCTATCTATGGTGTAGCTGGTGGTAACGGTGTAGTTGTTGTTACTACTAAAAAAGGTAAACAAGGTAAAACTAAATTTACTTATGATGCTTTTTATGGTGTTACACAGCCATTAGGCGGTAATCCGTTTAACGTATTAAGCGCTGATAATTTTGAAGCGTTGTTAAGAACAGCTGATCCTAGTAATGCGTTAATAAAAGACAATAACGGTCACTTTACCGATTATGGTTACAACTCAGGTACTAATGTTACCGGTTCGCCTAAAGGTTTGGCCAATGCAGGTAACCCTGCAATTGATCCGTCAAAGTATGTTTATGATCCTAACAATCCGGAAAATGATTATTTGATCCAGAAGTTTGTAAAAGGAGCAGGTACTGATTGGTTCCATGAATTATTTAAATCAGCCCCAACCCAATCACATACTGTTTCTGCAAGCGGTGCTAACGAAAAAAACAATTACTACTTTTCATTAGGCTACTTAAATCAGCAGGGATCATTAATTGGTACTTTTTATAAAAGATACCAGGCTCGTATAAATACGAATTTCAGCATTAGCGACCACGTTCGTGTTGGTGAAAACATGCAGGTTTATTACGCTGAAGCTCCACAGGGCAGCGGCGGTATCCCTGGAGGAAACCAGGCAGAAGGTAACGCTATATCTTTTAGCTACCGTATGCAACCGCAGATTCCGGTTTATGATATTAAGGGGAATTATGGCGGTACCTGGGATGGCTTAACCGTTTTAGGTAATGGTATTAACCCAGTAGCTACCCAAAATGCTAACCTGTTGGATCACAGCCGCTCATGGAATGTGGAAGGTTCAACCTATGGCGAGATTGATTTCCTGAAGCATTTTAATGTACGTACACAATTTGGTATCAATTTCTATAACTACTTTTACGACAATACACTACAGAATCAGTATTACGGAAGTGAAACACACTCAGGCAAAAATGGTTTCCAGGAAGGTGCCGGTTACGGAAGCACTTACACATGGACAAATAGCCTGAATTACAACCAGACTTTTGGAAAACATAGCATTAAAGCGTTTGCTGCTTTTGAAGCAAAGGATAATGTTAGCAGGTATCTTGATGCAACAATCAACACCCTGTTCTCATTAGATCCGGCATTCGTAAACATTAATGCGGGTGACTCTAAAACACTGATTGCTAACGGTGGTGCCAACCAGGAATACTCAACTCTTTCTGTTTTTGGCCGCGTGGATTATGCTTATAACGATAGGTATATTTTAGGTGCTACTATCCGTCGCGACGGTTACTCAGCATTTTTCCCGGGCAGGCAGTACGGTACTTTCCCATCTATATCATTGGCATGGCGTATATCACAGGAAGATTTCCTGAAAGGTGTAAGCTGGTTAAATGATCTTAAAATTCGCGGAAGTTACGGTGCATCAGGTTACAATGGTAACATTAGCGGCGGAAATGCTTATAACTCATTTGGAACAGGTTTCTCGCCTTCATCTTACGCACTAACCGGGGCACTTAATTCAGCTTTAGTTGGATTTTATGCTTCGCAGATAGGTAACAAGAAAACAACATGGGAAAAAGATAAGGTAGCTAACATAGGATTTGATGTAAGTTTATTTAACCATTTAGACGTTACCGCTGAGTATTACAAGAAAACCAGCAGTAACTTATTATTCCAGGTTGCCCTTCCTGCTACCGTGGGTGGTGCAGCTGCACCTTATGTTAACATCGGTGAAGTTCAAAACAGTGGTGTTGATATTTCTGCTAATTATCATGGTAACATCGGCAGCGAGGTTAAATTTAACGCTGGCGCAAATATTACCTCTTACCATAGCAACATCACTAAATTAGATGCTTCTTTCTTTACCAACTACCAACGTCAGAATGACGCGTTGGTTAAAGAACAGGTAGGCCATCCGATAGGTGAGTTTTTTGGATACACAGTAGATGGTTACTGGAACACCCAATCGCAAATTGATGCAGCCAATGCAGCAGCCGTTGCTAAAGGTAAAGGTACAGTTTACCAAACAGGTAACTCAGCAAACGGCGGTCCTGCTTTAGGTGAGTTCCACTATAAGGATATAAATGGTGATGGCGTTATTAATGATGCTGACCGCGGCCCTATTGGTAATCCTAATCCTAAATTTACTTATGGTATTAACCTTGGTGCGAGCTATAAAGGCTTTGATATTAGTACAGTGCTGTATGGTTCATATGGTGGAAAAATCTATAACTACACCAAATACTGGGTTGACTTTTTAAGTACTTTTGCAGGTAACAAGAGCAACGATTTGTTGTTTAACTCATGGACACCATCTAATCCAAACGCAAAAACACCAAAGGCATCTCCTGTGGGTGGTTTCGGATCTGATGCAACTACCAACTCATGGTATGTTGAAAGTGGTTCATTCTTAAAAATGCGTTCGCTAACCTTAGGTTACACAATTAAGTCTTCAACACTTAAATCATGGGGCGTTGATAATATTCACATCTTTGCCCAGGGTGTAAACGTCTTTACTGCAACAAAATACAAAGGTCTTGATCCTGAGTTGCTTGCAACGGGTTCAAATGGCTTAGGCACTGACATTGGTGCATATCCAAACAACGAGAAGAAATACATTTTTGGTGTTAATATGACATTTTAATTGTTAAAAAAATATAATTATGAAAAAATTTAATAGTAAACTAATTGTTCCCGGTGTTATGGCGGTGCTTGCATTGTCATACTCCTGCAAGGACTATCTTAACAGGACGCCAGCCGGATCATTAAACACCGTAATCCTCGCCAATAAGGCCGGGGTTGACGGATTATTGATCGGCGCTTATTCATTGCTTGACGGTACCTATGGCGGCCAGCCTGGAAATACCTGGATGACAGGTACAGACAACTGGGGTTATGGTAGCGTGGCGGCAGATGATGCGCACAAAGGCTCAACTCCTGATGACCAGGCACCCCTGGGCCAGATTGAAGCATTTATTGCAACAGGAAGTAACGGTTACCTTGACCCGAAATGGAGGGTAATGTTTAACGGTGTACAACGTGCAAACGATGTGCTGCGTGAGTTACCTTTGGTGAAAGATGGTTCAGTGTCTGCTGACTATGCTAAAGAAGTGACAGCTGAAGCCCGTTTTTTACGTGCGTTTTATGAAATGGACCTGGCTAAACTATGGCGGAATGTACCTTATGCTGATGAAACCGTTACTTATGATAATGGTAACTACAACATTGGTAACCCTGGCCCGGTTTGGGACAAAATAGAGGCCGACCTACAGGCAGCTATGGCCGTATTGCCTGCAACCCAGCCACAGGTTGGCCGTGCTAACAAATATGCCGCCGAAGCATTTTTGGCTAAAGCGTATATGTTTGATCACAAATATGCAGAAGCACTTACTGCTTTAAATGATTTGATTGCAAATGGTGTAACACCAAGCGGCGCTAAATATACACTGCAGCCATATGCCAATAACTTCAATCCGTCAACTAAAAATGGCCCTGAAGGTGTATTCGTTATTCAGGCATCTGTACATGACGGATCAAACGGTGATAACGGTAACTCAGGTAATACATTAAACTATGCCGCCGGTGGCCCTGCCTCATGCTGCGGTTTCTTTTTACCTTCATTCAGCTTTGTTAACGCATTTAAAGTTGACGCAACAACAGGTTTGCCTTTGTTAGATACTTTTAATGACAGTGATGTTAAAAATGACCAGGGTGTTGCAGCTGATGCTGCCTATACACCTTACACAGGTACACTTGACCCACGTTTGGATTGGTCAGTTGGCCGTCGTGGTATTCCATACCTTGATTGGGGAAATATGCCGGGCGCATCATGGGCCCGTGACCAGCTAAACGGTGGTCCTTACATCCCGATCAAAAATGTTTACTATAAAGGCGCTCAGGCTACTACAGCTGATACTTACGAAGGTTGGGCAACAAACCAGTCAAACGCTAACAGCTACAACGCCATTCGTTTTGCAGATGTGCTTTTATGGGCTGCTGAATGCGAAATTGAAGTTGGAAGCCTTGCAACTGCTGAAAAATATGTGAACATGGTTAGAGATCGCGCAGCCGATAAAACCGGCTGGGTTTACACTTATGTTGATCCAAATGATCCAACTAAAGGCCGTACAACTACGCCTGCTGCCAATTACAAAGTTGGTTTTTACGGAACTTATGCCAGTTCAAACGGCCAAAGCAACCCTGCTTCAGGTTTTGCGGCTAACGGTAAAGATTTTGCCCGCAAGGCAGTTCAGTTTGAGCGCAGGATAGAGTTAGGTATGGAAGGACACCGTTTCTTTGACCTTCAGCGCTGGGATGGCCTTTACGGCGGCCCAATGGGTGCTGGTTTTATGGCTAAACAATTGAACGATTATTTCGCTCATGAAATTAAAGTTCCCGGCTTCCCGTCTGTGTTGCTGAACAGCGCACACTTTATACAGGGAAGAAGCGAATTGTTCCCTATTCCACAAACACAAATTGATATAACACACGGAAAAATCAAACAAAATCCTGGTTATAATTGATCGTAAATTATTATAAAAAAGAGGTGGGGATAGTATCTTCGCCTCTTTTTTATTTTATACATTTAGCGTAAATTATAAAATGAAACTTCTTCGCTATTTTTTTATTTCCTGTTTACCGGTAATTCTTTTTTCATGTAAACAACATACCTTATTTGAAAAGGTATCTTCCTCGCACTCAGGCATCCATTTTAGTAACACCATTGTTGAAACCGACACCATTAACCCCCTGGATAAATTAAATATCTATAACGGCGGCGGGGTTGGTATAGGCGATTTTAACAATGATGGCTTACAGGATATTTACCTGGTAGGAAATGCGGTTTCAAATAAGCTGTACCTTAACAAAGGTGATATGAAATTTGATGATGTTACCGATAAGGCAGGCGTAGCAGGGTCAAAAGGTTGGGGCAGGGGAGTAGCCGTTGTTGACATTAATAATGATGGCTTAATGGATATTTACGTTTGCTATACCTTGTTAAACGATTCGCTGAAACGACGTAACCTGTTGTATGTAAACCAGGGGATTGACAAAAACGGCGTTCCGCACTTTAAAGAGATGGGGAAAGAATATGGACTTGATGTAAAAGTACATTCAACCATGGCGTCGTTTTTTGATTATGATAATGATGGCGACCTGGATATGTATCTTACGGTTAACGAGGCGTCGTCAAGTGAAAATACCAGCAGTTTCAGGCCTATTATTAAGGATGGAACAAAAAATAGCACCGGGCGCCTTTATCGCAACGACTGGGACCCGGTATTAAAACATGGGGTTTACCACGACGTTTCAAAGCAGGCCGGGACAACAATTGAAGGATATGGCCATGCAACCAGTATTGTGGATATTAACCGCGACGGCTGGAAAGATATTTATGTGACCAATGATTTTTTAAGCAATAATATTTTATACATCAATAACCACGACGGAACATTTACCGACCGGTCAAAGGAATATTTTAAGCATACCGCTAACAGCGCTATGGGCCAGGATGTTGAGGATATTAACAACGATGGACTTGCCGACGTCTTTGAACTGGATATGAGCCCCGAAGATAACTACAGGCGTAAGATGTTTATGAGCTCAAATACTTACCAGGTGTACCAGAATTTCGACTATTTCGGTTACCAGTATCAATATAACCGGAATACGCTGCAGGTTAACCAGGGTCCGCGGGTTGGGCAAAACGACTCCATTGGCGCCCCTGTTTTTAGCGAAACTTCGTTTTTAAGCGGAGTTGCGCAAACCGACTGGAGCTGGTGCCCTTTAATAACAGATTTTGATAATGACGGCTATCGCGATATTGTGATAACAAATGGCTACCCGAGGGATGTTACGGATCATGACTTTACCACATTCAGGGCGGAGGCTTATTTAATAGCGAGCAAAAAACAAATACTTGATCAAATTCCAACGGTTAAAATCCCCAATTATGCATTTAAAAATGGGGGGCACCTGGAGTTTGCTGACGTAACAAAAAGCTGGGGACTAGGCGAGCCATCATTTTCAAATGGTGCTGCATATGCCGACCTTGATAATGATGGTGATATGGATATGGTGGTCAATAATATTGACGATGAAACATTCCTGTATAAAAATACTTCGCGCGAAACAGACAAAAAAACAAATAACTATCTTCAGATCCAGTTTCAGGGCGGCCCTTTAAACAAGAATGGAATTGGGGCATGGGCCGATATTTATTACGGGCATAACAAGCAGCAGGTATATGAGAACACACCTTTCCGCGGCTATTTATCAACCATCCAAAACATAGCCCACTTTGGCCTCGGGCGCGATTCATTGCTGGACTCTGTGGTGATCAGGTGGCAAAATGGTAAAAAACAGGTTGTCAAAAGTGTTAAGGCAAATCAGGTGCTTAAGGTTAACATAGCCAATGCCCTTGAAAATTACACATTTAACCAGCCAGCAATAAATAACAAATCATTGTTCCGCGAAGTAACAGCGGCTGTAGGAGTTACTTATACACATAAAGAAAGCGACCTGGCCGACTTTAATATCCAAAAACTTTTGCCGCATAAATTGTCGCAATACACCCCGGCAGTGGCAGTGGGAGACGTTGACGGCAATGGCTTCGACGATATGGTAGTTGGCGGTACCACGCAATTTCCGGCTCAGTTACTTTTACAACAGGCCAACGGTAAATTTATACAGAGGAATCTTATACCTGCTGCGCCAAAACCTATTTATACCAATATAGTAAAAGATGAAGGTATGTTGTTGTTTGACGCAGATGGCGATGGCGACCTTGACCTTTATGTCGCCAGTGGCGGATATGAAAAAGAGCCGAATTCGCCGCTTTACCAGGATAGGATTTATATTAATGACGGTAAAGGCAACTTTAAACTGCAGGAGGACGCTTTACCCCGTAATTATACGAGTAAATTATGTGTAAAAGCGGTTGATTATAATAAGGATGGCAAGCTTGACCTGTTTGTTTCGGGGCGTGTTGAGCCATGGAGCTATCCAAAACCGGTTTCGAGCATGATATTGCGTAATGACAGTAAGGATGGGCATGTAAAATTCACGGATGTAAGTGCATCGGTTGCTAAAGACCTGAAAAATATTGGTATGGTTTGCGATGCTGTTTTTAGTGATTTTGATAACGATGGCTGGCCCGATCTTATCCTGACAGGTGAATGGATGCCCGTTACATTTTTAAAAAATGACCATGGCGTATTTAAAAACGTAACCGTCAATACCGGGATAAGCAATAAGCTTGGCTGGTGGAATACCATTGCTGCCGGTGATTTCAATCACGACGGCAAAATTGATTATATAGTGGGCAACACCGGTTTAAATACTTTTTATAAGGCATCAGACAAATACCCTGTTTATATCACCGCTAAAGATTTTGACAACAACGGTAGTTATGATGCATTCCCGTCGGTTTATTTAAAAGATCAGGATGGGGTTTTAAAGGAATTCCCGGCGCAAACCCGTGACGATATTGTGAAGCAAATGATTGGTATGCGTGTAAAGTTTCAGAATTATAAATCGTTTGCCGTTGCAACTATGGATTCTGTGATTACGCCTGAAATGCGTAAAGGCGCAATAAGGTTAAAAGCAAATATCCTGCAGTCGTGCTACCTGCAAAACAATGGTAATGGTAAGTTTACCATGGTTCCGCTGCCAATTGAGGCGCAAACATCACAGCTGAGTGGCATTGTTGTAGATGATTTTGATGGAGATGGTAACCTTGATGTAGTGCTGAGCGGTAATGATTATGGTACCGAGGTTTCAACCGGCAGATACGATGCTTTTAACGGGCTGATGCTTAAAGGTGACGGAAAGGGCGGCTTTAAGCCACTTTCTATATTACAAAGTGGCATCTATATCCCCGGCGACGGCAAAGCTCTGGTAAAATTGAAAGGCGCAAAGGGTAATTATTTAATTGCAGCTACCCAAAACAGGAGTGTAATGAAAATATTTGAGCTGAAAAGACCGGTTCATAGCATTGCGTTAAAGCCATTAGACCTTTTTGCTACTATAAAATACAAGAACGGGAAAACCGGTAAGCAGGAGTTTTATAATGGCACATCGTTCCTGTCTCAATCGGGCAGATTTTTTAATACAGACCCTACAATGGAGGCCGTTACAATAACTGATAGCTACGGACATGTCAGAAATATTTCGCTTAATTAATACTGTTTTTTATGAGATACTTTAAATTATTAGCCGTTTTAACAGGGATATTATTTGTTGCAAGTTGCAGCAATAAGCAAAAGGTTAAATTATTGAGTGACGCCGATGTGCTGCATAATAATGAGGACCAGCTTACCCAGGTAATTATTTATGACGTATTTACGCCGCCTGTAGCCAGCCGTATTTACGGATACACAGCCCTTGCGTCGTACGAGGCCATGCGGTATGCCGATCCTAAATATAACTCCATCATTACACAGTTAAACGGCTTTGGCAAACCACCGGAACCACAAAAAGGTAAAGAATACAATTTTGCCTTAGCCGCAACGAAAGCATTTTTTACCGTTGCTCATAAAATTACCTTTTCTATTGATACCCTTAAAAAATACGAGAACAAGGTATTTGCGATGTACAAGGACAACCTGGACGATTCTACTTATGCACGTTCAGTTGATTTTGGTGAAAAAATAGGCAAGCTGGTATTGAAAAGGGCTATGGTTGATAATTATCCGCAAACCCGGGGTAAACCTAAATATCTCGGCGAAAACAGCCCTGCAAAATGGCGCCCAACGCCCCCGGATTATATGGACGGGGTTGAGTTTTGCTGGGGCACAATGAAATCATTTGCTATTGATTCTTCCGGGCAGTTTTCACCGCCGCCACCGCCGCCTTACAGCGAAGATAAAAACAGCGTATATGTAAAGCAATACACGGATGTGTATAACACCACCAAAGGCTTAACTAAAGAGCAGATTGTAGTTGCAAAATTCTGGGATGATAACCCTTTTGTGATCCAGCACAACGGGCACTTAATGTTTGCCGATAAAAAAATAACCCCCGGCGGCCACTGGATAGGTATTACTGCCATAGCCTGTAAAAAGACTAACGCAAACGGTGTTAAAACAGCCCAGGCTTATGCTTTAACTTCAATAGCGTTGTATGACGCGTTTATATGCTGTTGGGAGGTGAAGTACAAATACAGCTATGCAAGGCCTGTTACAAATATCAATGAAAAGCTCGATCATAACTGGCTCCCGTTGCTGCAAACGCCGCCTTTTCCTGAATATACTGCGGGCCATTCAACAATAAGCGCAGCGGCAGCGGGAACGCTTACCCATCTTTTTGGCGATAACTTTGAGTTTCAGGACACCAGCGACTTGCGCTATATCGGAATGCAGCGGCATTTTAAATCGTTTAAATTAGCCGCCGAAGAAACTGCAATGAGCAGGTATTACGGTGGCATCCATTACCTTAACAGCTCATTAATGGGCGCTAACCAGGGTAAACAAATAGCTGAATTTATTTGGGAGAAATTAAAATTAACCAACTAAAACTGATTGTTTAAATTACTATGAACATTAAAAAAGCCTATATAATCTCTTCTTTTATATTTTTAATAGTTACTGCATTAGCCGGGAGTATTTTGCTTAGCGGCTGTAAAAATAAAACAGCAGAACGGTACGTATTAACAGGCGATACGCTAACCGACGGCAAGAACCTGGTGCAAATTCATTGCACCAAATGCCATGCGCTGGTACCGGCAAATGCACTTACGAAAGACGTATGGACCTTCCATACCTTGCCTGCCATGGGCCCGTATTTGGGTATTACCCCATATCTTGATGGTTATTTTAAAAAAGATACCGCCGGTTTAACATTAATTGAATGGCAAAACATCGTTTCTTATTATAAAAAAATAGCGCCTGCCAGCCTGTCTGCGGCAAAACCGCCTGTTACCGCGGCCAATGATTGGGCCGGGTTCGCGCTGAAAACGCCCGCCCCAACAGAAAAGGCAGTTTTTACCACAATGGCAACTATAGATCCGTATAGCCATAAAATTTATACCTCAGATGGGGTTACCAGTATTTTACAGGAATGGGACAGCAGTTTGAAGATGCTGCGTTCGGTAAAACTACCCTCCACAGCAATGAACGCTAGTTTTACCAAAGAAAAAACAGGTGCAGTAACTGCAAAATTCTCCTGCATAGGAGAACTTCAGCTGGTTGATTTTCCAAACGGCAGGATAATGAATGTTAACCTAAATGATGCCGGGCTAAACCCTGTAAAATTTGCATCAGAATTAGCCCGCCCTGTTCATACGGTGTCAGGAGATTTTAATAAAGACGGCCTGACAGACTGGGTGATTTGCGGACAAGGATATTTAAAAGGTGGCGTGTACATGTTTCTACAAAATAATGACGGAACCTTTGTACAAACAAACATCAGCGATAAAGCCGGTGCGGTAAAAGCAATAGTGGGCGACTTTAACAAGGACGGCTGGCAGGATTTGATGGTGTTATTCGGAAGGGGAGACGAGGGACTCACCCTGTTTTTGAATGATCAGCATGGCGGTTTTACTAAAAAAAATCTTTTGCAATTTCCACCTGTTTATGGCTCAACGGATTTTGAGGTAACTGATCTTGACCACGACGGAAATTTGGATGTTATTTACACTTGCGGATTTAATTTCAACGACTCGCGGATACTAAAGCCTTATCATGGGTTATATCTTTATAAAAATACAGGCAACTGGAACTTAAAGCAAGAATGGTTTTATCCCATTAACGGCTGTACAAAATTTGTTACCGCCGATTTTGATGGCGATGGTGATCTTGATATTGCAACCACAGCATTTTTTGCCGACCTGAAGGATAATCCGGCAGAAGGTTGTATTTATTTTGAACACGATAAGGCTTTTAGCTTCAAACCACATGCTTTACCGGTTAGCAAATATGGCCGTTGGTTTAATATGGATGTTGGCGATTATAACAGTGATGGGAAGCCCGATATTATATTAAGCAATTACTCAACCGGCTTTAACTTCCAACCTGGCTTAAAACCATTTTGGTTAAAAAATTTACCTTTCGTGGTATTGGAAAATAATTTTAAGAAATAGTCC
Source organism: Mucilaginibacter xinganensis (assembly GCF_002257585.1). Lineage (NCBI taxonomy): Bacteria > Pseudomonadati > Bacteroidota > Sphingobacteriia > Sphingobacteriales > Sphingobacteriaceae > Mucilaginibacter > Mucilaginibacter xinganensis. The sequence goes on from NZ_CP022743.1 coordinate 1,790,967, forward strand.
GGTAAAAATAAGGAAAGCCGTAGCCGCAGTTTTAGATGCAGCTACGGCTTTTTGCTTGCCCGTTATTTTTTTATTGTAGTTTTTATATAAGCCATTATTTTCTGTGTTTCTTCGGGATATACGCCAATATGATGGGTGTGGATTAGCGTGGGTGACTGCCCGGCAATAATGGTTTTTGATGTAAAAGCAGGCATATGGCACGAGATGCAATTATTGGTCAGCATTGATGCGTTCAGTGTCCCGGTTAACTTGCACTGAATGTGTGAATCACTGTTGTGGCAAGTCATACACTTGGCGGCAAAAAGCGTTAATTTCCCCCTGTCGTTTACATGTGTATTGTGGCATGTTGAACAATCAAGCTGGCTGCTTATAAAGCATTTACTGCTTTCTAATAATGCCTTTTGATTGCCATGTACGTCAATATGCGTGTAATCAGTTTGTGAAGTTGTTTTGTGTGCTTCCAGGTATTTTGATAGTGTATCACCGGGTTTAAAACTAAAAGTTGGTTTCAGCAGCCTGCTGGCCGATCCTGAATGGCAGATGGCGCAAATGTTTATTTTTTGCTCACGGCTTAATGAACTAAATGTAGTGATGTATTTTGCCTTCTTTTCGGCGGGGTTATCTGTTTGAAATTTCACATGTTGCGCCGCCGGTCCGTGACATCTTTCACAGTCAACACTAAAAACCAATGACTGCTTTTCAAATCCTTCCTCGTTATCATAAAAACCGGGCAGTTGGGCAGGGGCCGGTTTTGCATAAGATAAATGGCAATCAAGGCAGCGCGTCCCAATAGCCCGTTCAAACGCAACCCTTTTGGGATCATACCCCGGGCTGTTGATCCAGGAGTTGGAGTTTTTAACGTAGGATACCGGGAGCTGAAACAGCTCGTTTGCAAGCCAATAGGCATAACTTTGCCCTTTAACAGCACCAAACACAATATCAAAACGTTGTGATTGTTCCACTTTGCCATTTGAGTAACTGGTTTGGTAAAAGCCGCTGTCGCGTTTTTCCATTACAACCTTAAGATGCGGATTGAAAATTAACTCATTGGCGCCTTTATTGAAATTGCCTTGTAGGGTACTGTCAGTTGCCGGGCCCGATGCCTTAAAATGTGCAGTATGTAAATAAGAGTTATAAACGTTCTTGTGGCAGCCGGCACAGGTTGCTGCACCGGCGTACAATTCGCCGCGAGGTTCGTCCTGCTTGCTGGACGAGCTAAAACACTGGGACAAAAACACAGGCAGCGGTATTAAAAATATAAGTAACCGGAACGCTTGTTTTTTAGTCATTTTAATATTGATGTTGGTATTATTTAGATATTGGCCGGTATTTTGGCTTATTTATCGTATTAAAGTGCGGCGCTTTTGTGAGTGCCGGAGCTTTAATAAACGATTTAAGTAGGTTAATAGATTTTTACAATCAAAATTCTATTAGTTGTACCCTCTGCTTTATACATTTAGTTGCCTGCTTTAAAATTATTTAAAACGTTAGCACAACGTAACGCGGGAAGTTTACGCGCAAATTTGATAGCGGAAAAAAAAGTGCAGAAAAAGGATTGTTTTATGTATAAAATAATGGTTAAATGCCCAATTGTAACATCGGTGTTATATTGTAATATTTTCGTTATTTAAAAAAATTTAAGGCATAAGTTTATTTTATATAAATAATATTATTTTATTATAGTTTTGGTATATAATACTTGCCGGCGGCAGTCTGTTTTTTGTTCCGGAAAAGTGGTGGGTGTGAATGGAAAAATATGCTGGACATCAGGAATACTTCCAATTGAAAAGTTGTAGGAAAGCCGGTAACATATTACTCGGCAGTGGGGCTGATACTAAAAATGATTGAACGGAATTAGTCGTTAGAATGTTAGCGAAATCGCTTTTAAACTTTGTGGGTTGTTTTTGGCTAAAGCCCCTGTATTTGTTAATTAATTCCGTTCACTAAAGTGGAACGGCAATGAATTAAGGTTGCATTTATAATTGAATATTTTCTATTTATTGCTGTTTGGCTTCAGCCAACGGAGGATAAGAAGACTGTAAAGAGGCTTAGCCAAAAATTTTGACGGTTGCAAATTTTAAAAGTGATTTCCCTAGTTAAATTCGCTGTTAATTTAAAATAATATAATAAAAGGGTAAATTAGTACAAATTACCCTTGGCTTTAGTCGTTAGCTTTACCGCTGTGAATTTTACCTGCGTTGAAGGCTTTGTCCGCAGGCTTTAAATTAATTGTACCGATGAAAAAAATGATCTCCAGGGCCGCTCTTGGCCTTATCTCACTCTTTGTTCTTCCTGTTTCGTTGTTCGCCCAAAATGGGGCAATAAAACAGGTTAAACTAACAAATTTCGATCTGCAATCATCGGCGCTGGTAACTGCGGATGGGGTAGAAATATCAACAACAAAATATAAATCGCCGGTTTATTGGATGCCGGTTAAAGTGCCGTCAACCGTCCTTACAGGATTGGTTGCTAATCATATTTATCCGGATCCGTACCAGGGGTTGAACAATATGCTTATCCCGGATGCATCAGATCAGTTTAATAAGGAATATAACCTGGAGCAGTACAGCCATTTACCCAACGACCCTAACCCCTGGAAAAAACCTTACTGGTATCGCACCTCTTTTAAAGTGCCTGCCGGTGACAAAGGCCGTCATTTTCAATTGATATTTAAAGGGATTAACTACCGTGCAGCGGTATGGGTTAACGGTAAACAAATTACCGACTCTACCCAAATGGTAGGGATGTTTGCTGACTATAACCTCGATATAACCGGAGCCATTAACGCCGGCGGTGAAAATGCGCTGGCAGTAAAAATCTATCCTTTGGATTACCCTGGCTATCCTGCAAAAGAACAGTTAAAAGCTTTAGGGCCATTTTATGAAAATGGTGGACCAACCGGCGATATCGGTAAAAACGTAACCATGCTGTGCTCGGTAGGCTGGGATTGGATTCCGCCCGTTCGTGACCGTAACATTGGCATCTGGCAGCCGGTTTATTTACGCACTACAGGCGCTGTAACCATAGGCAGGCCAAAACTGGTAACAAACCTGCCGAACCTGCCCGATACAAGCGTTGCAAAACTATTCTTAAATTTAACGTTGTCAAACCACAGCGGGACTGCCAATGCAGGGAAGCTGCTGGTAAGTATAAAGCCGGAGAACTTTACCGGCATGCCCGTTCAGTTTTCGCAAAATGTAACGGTTGCTGCAAACGGCGCTTCGTTAGTTAACCTGGATCCGGCTAAAATAAGCCAGCTGGTTATTCGTCAGCCGCATTTATGGTGGCCAAACGGTTATGGTAGGGCAAACCTTTACCGAATTCGCCTGCAATATGCCGATGCGGGTGGAATTGCCGATGATACCACATTTGTGTTCGGCATTCGTACGGTAAGTTCAAAAGCTACCATGGTGGGCAAATTTACCCGCCGCGAGTTTTATGTAAATGGTAAACGGGTGCACCTTAACGGCGGTGCCTGGGTGCCCGATATGATGGTTAACCGTGATTCTGTACGTTATGATTATGAAATGCACCTGTGCCGCAATGCCAACGTAAACCTGGTGAGGATTTGGGGCGGAGGGGTTACCCCTCCCGATGCATTCTGGAACGCCGCCGATAAATATGGCGAAATGGTATGGTCGGATTTTTGGATCACAGGCGACACACAAGGAGAATTTAAAGGATCGCCTGACTGGCCGCTGGAAGGGAATGTTTTTAATAAAAACGTAAAAAGCACCATTTACCGCATTCGCAACCACCCGAGCTTATTGGTGTGGACGGGCGGTAACGAAGGCCATGCGCGTAAAGAACTGTATGATGCCATGCGTGATGATATCATCAGCCTGGACGGTACAAGGCCGTACATTCCCAGTTCTTCGGGATTTGCCAAGTTGCCTGCGGGCTGGAAAGGTTCGTGGCCGGATGATCAGCCATCCGGCGTTTACAGCGGCGGACCCTACCAATGGGAAGATCCGAAAGCGTATTATAAAAAAGCAGATGCAGGCGGCGACTGGGTTTTTAAAGATGAAACCGGCCTGCCATCGCAGCCGCCGTATACTACCCTCGCTAAAACCATCCCCAACCTGGTTTGGGACACCAAATTGCCTTTCCCGCTTAATGATAGCTGGGGATACCACGATGCTGCCACGGGCGCTGCGCGTTATGACCTTTATAACAGCGAAATGGTGAAACGCTACGGCAAGCCAACATCAATAGTTAACTTCTCGGATAAGATGCAACTGATGAATGCAGTTGGTTACCAGGGTATTTTTGAAGCTGCCGGGCATAAGCTTACAGAAACCGGCGGTGTGATGTTGTGGAAACTGAATGCTGCGCTCCCGAGCGTTGTTTGGCAAATTTATGACTGGTACCTGGAGCCTAATGCCGGCTATTATGCCCTGCAAAATGCGGTTGAACCGTTGCATATCCAGTTTAATCAAAACGATTCGACGGTAGCTATTATAAACCGGATGCATCACGCAACAGGCATGTTAACAGCAAAGGCTGAAATTTATGATATTGACAGTAAACGGCTAAACGCATTTACCATTGACCACATCGGGTTGGCAGATGAAGGCACGCAGGAGGTAATCAAATTGAAAAACGCATTAACAGGCGCCAAAGGTGTGAGCTTTGTGGTATTGAATTTAACCAATACTGCTGGTAGAACAGTATCGCACAACGTGTACTGGATGGCTCCCGGTAATGATTTGACGGCTTTAAACGATATGCCAGCGACTAAGGTTGATGTAAAAGTATTAAAAGCTGAAAAAGGTGTTGCTGAAAATAAATGGACAATGCAGTTTACCAACAACACAGGCAAGCTGGCCTTTTTTGTAAGACCGCAATTAATGAAAAATGGGGAAGAAGTAATGCCAAGCTACTGGACTTCCAGTTATTTTACCCTGGCCCCACATGAAAGTATGACGGTTTCAGTAAGCGCACCGATAGCTAAATTAGGCAGCGTTACGCCAATGGTATTGGTTGAAGGATGGAATTTGGAGAAGCAGGTAATAGGATTGGGAGTTAAATAATTGTCACTTAAGGTATTCGATATAAAGGTTGGTAACACAGTTTCTTGATTATCAAACACTTGCATTTTTATAAAAATCAAAAGCACTGATAATGAGCGTGTTTCACAGCGTTCCGGGTGTTCCATGTGCAAAAATGGAACGCTTTGCCGGTGTGTCCACACAAACTTGTGCTTAGCCTCAACGCGGTTGGAGAAGGTTTTTGGGGTGAAGTGATCGTTTGCATATGTCGAACTCAAGTAAGTTTAAGGGGTGTGAACGAGCAGTTTATCAACAACTATTTCAGCTTTTACCTTACCTCGCCTCCCAATAATTGCCCGATACAATGATCATATCCATCAGCTTAATGCTGTTATCATAATAATCATAATCTTTCAGCTTAAATGCTACAAGGTAATTCCAAACCTTATTTAACCATGCTTGATTTTTAACATCCACCATAGCCGATACGGCAAATGGAGCAACAAAGCTCAAGGCTTCAAAATTGCGGTGCTTCATATCAACGCCGTCAAGGGAATAGCCTGCGCCTAGATTATAGGTATCATTATGGGTTGTACTCCTGATCCAGCGGTTTATTTTGTCAACCATTTTTTTAGAGCGTTTGTCGCCCGTTAATAAATAATCTGTAGCTAAACGCCATGGGTCGCGGCAGGCATTGTAATTGTAATAACCATCATACGGCGATTCCAGAAAATTTGCCGGCGCGGGCTTTGGCTTTTTGTTGAGGTTTACTATAAAATCGGGAATAAGCCCTGCGTCGGGGCTGTATTTAGCTTGCATTCCCGAAAGAAGTCTGTAACCTGCATCAATAACCTTATCCCATCTGCTATCATTCGTCACCCGTTTAAAAGCTTTAAAATGCGAAGGCATGAAATCGGATGATCTTGTAGTGAAATAATCCTTGCTCTCTGATTCAACTCCATCACTTAACAAAATCGTCCATGTTTTATGATTGATCTCATATTGCATAATGGCATTTATCATCGCTTTGGCAGCCTCCAAATAATTGACCTCGCCATCACTGCCCCATTGCTTATCGGCCAGTAATAGGGAATAGGCTATATCCATATCGCCGTCTGTAGCGGAGGTATTATCAGTGCTTTTACCATTGGCGTATTGTGCCCAGGCCATCAGGTGCCTGCTTTTGCCGGTTGGGTGTGCCTTAACGTAACGGTATAAATTATCATATATTTCGTGTGCCGCCGGGTCATGACCTGCCATTAACGCTACTATGATCATCCCGTAGCCCTGTCCTTCAGATACACATTGCTTTTTATCCTTATTCTCAAACCAAACAAAATCTTCATCTGCACCGGCTTTGTGCTTTATGAACCTTTTTTTCCATTGGGTGTAAAAGCTTTTAACAGCATTGTCTGCCTGTGCCGCTGTTAGTTGATTGGGTTTGATGACGCCGGTAAAATACTTTACGTGCTGTGGAAAGGGTTTTACCGGATGTTGAGCTGAAAGGTTGGAATAAAAAAAAAAGAATAAAATTAAAAGGTGGAACTTCGACAAATTCATTTGAAACTTTTAAAAACAGCTTAGGCTGAGTTCACTAACCTTTAACCCCCAGCCTGTAACCGCTAACTCAATATTGGTAATTTCTTATGTCCTGCGCGCCGTTAACAACCTCCTGAGCATAAAATAGCGGGGCGGGGGAAATTTTTTGCGTAACAGCGTTTTTTGGAGTGGCGTGTTCATGAATTATCTTTTGCTTTTCAGTTTCATCTACGCTCATGTCAGCTCCCGAAAAATACAGCTTCAGGCATTCTAAAAAGTTTAAAATGGCCGGTGTTTGCTTGCAGGTGGCGGCGTACCATGCTCTTTTTGCTATGCTGTGGTGCAATGGTTTTGTAACAATGTTGCGACCCTGCAGGTAAGGTTGAACAATCCAGTCGGCCATAACGGTAATGCCAAGGCCCGCGTTTACCATTTCAATGGTTGCATCTGTGTAGTGAATTCGGTGCAAAGTTTTTGGCTTTACATGCTGCGATTGGATGAGCGATTCAATCACGGGCGTATCCTGGTAAGAGGGATCGTAAAGGGGGAGAATCAGCTCTTGGTCCTGGAAATCCGAGATCTCTATAACGTCTTTTTTGGCCAGCGGATGGTCTTTTGAAAGTACAGCTGTAAGCTTATCTTCAAAAATAGGCTCATACCGGATACGGGTATTTACCATTTGTGTACGGATGATACCAATGTCCAGATCACCGTTCATTAAAAACTCCAGGGGTCTGCGTGTAGCATCGCTCAGAATCTGTATATTGATGTCTGGCCACTGTTTTTTATAGTATTTGATGATACCCGGCAACCAGTGATAGGCAGTATAGCACTGCATGCTGATACTCAAATTGCCGGTTTTACCATTCTTGTAATTATTGATATCTTCCTCAAGCGACTTGATCTCGGCCAGGATTTTTTCCGAACTTCGTAAAAATCTGTAACCTTGTTCAGATAGATGAAGCCTTTTACCCTGGCGGTTAAATATTTCTACCTCCAGCTCGCGTTCAAGCTCCTTTAACTGGTGGCTCAGCGCTGATTGTGTAAGGTGCAATGTGTTTGCTGCTTTTGTTAAAGTACCGTCTTTTGATATGGTATCAATCAGGCGAAAATGATGCAATGCTATATTCATTATGAAATTAACTAATGATTCTCACAAAATTAATTCATTTTTTTCATATAGATGTGAATTATACTTTTGTCGTGTAAAAATTACACATATGTTAAACACCTCTTCAAAACATATCATCTTCGGTTTTTTGAGTGTTTTAATTGTTTCGCAGGCGCAAGGCCAAAAACTCCTTACTATAAAAGACGCAGAGCAACTTGCGCTGGCCAATTATGGTACTATTAAAGCAAAAGCAAATCAGTTAAATGCTTCAAAGGCATACTTAACAGAAACCAAAACAGAGCAGCTGCCTGATGTTAACCTTTCGGCACAGCAGGATTATGGTACAGTTAACGGCCAAAACGGCCCGTTATATGGTTACCGTGGTTTTAGCGTGGCATCATCAGGCCCGGCCCTGGCAAAACAAAACTGGAACTCGGCCTTTGGTTCGCTATACCTGGCCAATGTAAGCTGGGATTTCTTTTCTTTCGGCAGGGCCAAAGAAAAAGTTAAAGTTCAGCGCACAGCGGTATCACGCGATGAAACCGACCTGGTGCAGGAACAATTTCAACACCAGGTAAGGGTGGCAAGCACCTATTTGAATTTATTGGCGGCACAGCAGCTGAGCAAAGCGGCGGAAGATAACCTTCAAAGAGCTATGGAACTGCAAAAGGTAGTGGTTGCCCGCGTTAAAAATGGCTTAAATGCCGGGGTTGATTCATCACAGGCCAACGCCGAAGTTTCAAATGCCCGCATCGCGCTCACCAATAGCAGGCAGACCGTACAGGATCAAAGTAATCAGCTAGCCGTTTATCTCGGCATACCCTCGCAGGAGTTTCAGCTCGACAGCGCATTTGTAACCAAAGCGCCCGCCAATACCGATCCGCAGACAACGGTTCTCACTGAAAATCATCCTTTGCTGCAGTTTTATCAAAACCGCATTAATGTGAGCAATGAACTGGCTAAGTATTACAGCACCTTCAGCTACCCGACATTTAGCTTTTTTGGAACTTACCAGGGCAGGGGATCAGGCTTTAAAGCTGATTACGGATCAAATTTAAATGATTACAGCAGCAGCTATGGCGCAGGCGCCGATCCTACACGTTTTAATTATCTTGTAGGGGTAGGTATGATCTGGAATATTACCAATCCGTTTAGGGTTCATTACCAGGTTAAATCGCAAAAATATACCTCTGCCCAATACAAGGACGAGTATGACCTTGTTAACCAGCAGCTAATTGCACAGCAGGCACTCGCCGAAACCCGCATTAGCAATGCGCTGAAGAATTTTAGCGAAGTGCCCCTCGAAATTAAAGCTGCATCAGACGCCTACCACCAAAAGTACGCCCTTTATAAAAATGGGCTTGCCAATATAGTTGATTTTACCCAGGCGCTTTATGTGCTGAACAGGGCTGAGGTTGATATGGATATCGCCCAAAACAATGTTTGGCAGGCTATATTGTTTAAAGCTGCGGCAACAGGGGACTTTGGTGTTTTTATAAATAACTTTTAATACAAAAATTAAATAATGGGAATGATCAAAGGTGCGCTGCAAAAGCCAATTACCATACTGGTTATAGTAGCAGGATTGTTTTTCTTTGGTATAAATGCAGTAAAAAGTATTAAGATAGATATTTTTCCGGATTTGAATTTACCGGTAATTTATGTGTCACACCCTTATGGTGGCTTTACTCCAAACCAAATGGAGGCTTATTTTGGCAAGCAGTACGTTAACTTGTTGTTATTCGTATCGGGTGTTAAAAGTATCGAAACAAAAAATATCCAGGGTTTAACATTAATAAAGGTAACCTTTTACGAGGGTACCAACATGGCGCAGGCTGCAGCGGAAGTCACGAGTTATACCAACCGGGCTCAGGCGGGATTCCCCCAGGGATCGCAGCCGCCATTCATATTGCGCTTTGATGCCTCCACTTTACCGGTAGGGCAGTTGGTGCTGAGCAGCCCGACGCGTTCGAATAACGAATTGCTGGATTTTGCGTTGGTTTATATACGTTCATCATTTACATCTGTGCCAGGCCTTGTTGCGCCTGCCCCTTTCGGTGGGAATCAGCGTACGGTTGTTATTAAGGTTGACCCGGGATTGTTGCGGGCGCATAACTTAACCCCTGATCAGATTGTACAGGCCCTGCGAGATAATAACCAAAATACGCCGGCAGGTAACGTTCGCATTGGCGATCTCAATTACCTTACCCCGGCAAATACCACCATTAAAAAGATTCCTGAATTTGGGAACATTCCATTGTTTAAAAACGGAATCCAAACCGTATTTCTGCGGGATGTTGCCACGGTTGAAGATGGTGCCGATATTACTAATGGTTATGCCTTGATTAATGGTAAACGCTCTGTTTATCTGCCTATTACAAAATCAGCAACCGCATCAACCTGGGATGTGGTGCAAAGTTTGAAAAAGGCACTGCCCCGGTTTCAGGCGCTGGTACCGCCGGATGTTAAACTATCCTTTGTCTTTGACCAATCTATATATGTAATAAATGCTGTAAAAAGCTTAGCCGAAGAAGGCGCTATTGGTGCGGTGCTTACCGGTTTAATGGTATTGCTGTTTTTGGGCGATAGACGCGGTGCCTTAATTGTAATATTAACTATCCCTACCTGCGTAATATCGGCAGTTGGTTTCCTTTACCTTTTCCATCAAACCATCAATATCATGACGCTGAGCGGTCTTTCGCTGGCGATCGGTATCCTGGTTGATGAGTCCACGGTAACCATCGAAAATATTCACCAGCATTTTGATATGGGCAAGCCCAAAGCATTGGCAATATGGGACGCCTGTAAGGAAATTGCTTTCCCTAAATTATTGATCCTGTTTTGTATCCTTGCAGTGTTTGCACCGGCCTTTACCATGACAGGTATCCCCGGAGCATTATTCCTGCCATTAGCGCTCGCCATAGGCTTCTCCATGATCATATCTTATTTGCTTGCACAAACCTTTGTGCCGATTATGGCTAACTGGATAATGAAAAACGACCATGAGGATAAAAGCCATGCCGATGGGTTTGCGATGGACGATGAGGGTGAACCGTGGCAGCAAAAAGAGCTACTGATAAAAAATGAAACGGTACAAAACGGTCACAAACTAACCGGGTTTGACAAATTCAGGATCCGGTACCTGGCTTTGATAGACAGGATGATTCCGGCCCGGAGGCTGATTGTGGTATTATACGTTATAGGCTCTTTCGGCCTCGCGTTCCTTTTATTTAGTGTGATAGGGCGTGATGTGCTGCCAAAAGTTAACTCCGGCGCGTTCCAGGTTAGGTTACGCGGCGCAGATGGCACAAGGCTTGAACGCACAGAAGCAAGCACCATAAAAGCTTTAAAGGTTTTGCAGAACTTAGTTGGCAAGCAAAATATTGAAATTACGTCAACGGTAGTTGGTACGCACCCATCCTCATTCTCTACAAATCCAATTTACATGTTTATGGCCGGGCCGCAGGAATCGGTGATGCAGGTGAGTTTGGTTGAGAGTTATAAGGAAAACCTTGATGACTTAAAAGAGCGGTTCAGGGCGGCAATGAAAAAAGAATTGCCTGATATCCAGATCTCGTTTGAGCCTATCGAGCTTACAGATAAAATCCTGAGCCAGGGATCACCTACGCCTATTGAAGTTGCGGTGATCGGCAAAAACAAACTGCAAAATGTGGAGTATGCCAACAAAGTTGTACAGAAGCTAAATAGCATCAGCTACCTGCGCGATGTGCAGATTGCCCAATCGTACAAATACCCAACTATTGATATTAATATTAACAGGGTGCGTGCTGCAGAACTGGGCTTAAGCATCAATGATATCTCCCGTACCTTAACTGCTTCAACTTCATCTTCCCGTTTTACAGAAAAAAATAACTGGATTGACGAAAAGCCCAACTTAAGCTATCTTGTACAGGTACAGGTGCCTGAATATAAAATGTCGAGCATTGATGACATTCGTCAGATTCCGGTATTGGCAAACCAGCCGCGTCCCGTTTTGGGTGACGTCGCCGATATTAAACAGGGCTTTACTTACGGCGAAAACGACGATATAGGCGCAGTACCCACATTATCCGTAACTGCCAATATCAACAAAAAGGATTTGGGCACGGCGACTGATGACGTTAATAAGGCAATAAAAGCATTAGGTAAATTACCACGTGGTTTAAATGTTGAGCTGCACGGTATGGGGTTAACGCTTACCGATACTTTAGACAGCCTGCAAACCGGTTTGATAGTAGCTATCTTAGTGATATTTTTAATGCTGGCAGCTAATTTCCAGTCGTTTAAAGTTTCATTGGTAGTATTGTCAACAGTGCCGGCAGTGTTATTTGGCTCATTGCTGCTGGTTAAAATGACGGGTGCAACGCTCAACCTGCAATCATACATGGGTATGATCATGTCTGTTGGCGTATCCATTTCAAACGCGGTGTTGCTGGTAACCAATGCCGAGGAACTGAGAAAACACAATGGGGATGCCCTTAAATCGGCCCGCGAGGCGGTTGCCCTGCGTGTACGCCCTATATTAATGACCAGCCTTGCCATGATTGTAGGGATGATCCCAATGGCATCGGGCCTTGGTGAAGGGGGGGATCAAACTTCTCCGCTAGGTCGTGCTGTTATAGGCGGGTTGTTTGCATCAACCTTTGCCGCGTTGTTAATATTGCCACTTGTATTTGCCTGGGTACAGGGCAATACATCCACTGATTCTGTTTCGTTAGACCCTGAAGATAAAGAAAGTAAATTTTATGTCCCCTTGCATCACCATGAACAATAAAAAAAATACACTGATAGCCTTAACCGGCTTATTTATAAGCGCGGCACTGTTAAGCTCATGCGGGCCCGATAAAAAGCAGCAGGAAGAACAGGCCCAAACTGTGGCACAGGTTGACGCTGTTGAAACGCCAACCGTTGTGCCCGTACCGGTGGTAAAAGGTAAATTAAGTTCAACCATTGCCGTTCCCGGCGAACTGCTTCCTTACCAACAGGTAGATTTATATGCAAAGGTGAACAGCTACGTTAAAAAGCTGATGGTTGATATCGGTTCGCAGGTTCACCAGGGGCAATTGCTGGCTACCCTGGAAGCACCGGAAATTAACTCACAGCTGGCGGGTGCGCAATCGCGGATCCAGCAGCAGCAGGCTATTTATTTTGCCAGCAAGGCTACTTATGACCGGCTGGTAAATACCAGCAAAACCCCGGGAACCGTTTCTCAAAACGACCTGGAACAGGCTGAGGCCAAAAAGAATGCTGATTTTGCCAATGTAGAAGCCGCGAAATCTGCTTATAAAGAAGTAGGTGCAAGCGTTGCCTACCTTGAGATCAGGGCGCCTTTTGATGGCGTAGTAACCGCCCGTAATGTAAATTTAGGCGCCTATGTAGGTCCGGGAGGGAAGGGAACTGATCCCCTGTTTGTACTGCAGGATCAAAACCGGCTGCGTTTGGTGGTTTCGGTTCCGGAAAGTTATACCGGCGGACTAACCAATAAGGACGAAGTAACCTTTACCGTACAGGCATTGGGAACGCAAAAATTTACAGCTAAAATTCAGCGCCTTGCAGGTGCCCTTGACGAAAAACTACGTGCGGAGCGTTTGGAAATGGACGTTTACAATAAGGATAAAAAGCTATTGCCGCACATGTACGCGGACGTTAATGTTCCCCTTCCGTCGCGCGATAGTACCATCATTCTTCCAAAAACCGCAGTAGTAACCTCAACCGAAAAAGTATTTGTGATAAAGCTGGTTGATCATAAGGCACAATGGGTTGATGTGAAAAAGGGAATTGAGGCAAACGGACAGGTTGAAGTTTCCGGCAATCTGAAACCAGGCGACCAGGTTGTGAAACAGGCGTCTGACGAAATCAGGGACGGCTCGCCGGTGAAGTATTAATTTGATTGACGATTTTGGAATAACAAATTACTATTTGGTAGTAAGTTGTTATTCCTCTCTGCCTAAGTACCTCCTCCGGCATCCCGTGCCTGGCGTTCCATTTTCGTACGCGGAACGGGTGGAACGCTATGAAACATGCTCATTATCAGTTGGTTTTCTTTTTACAAGTCAGTAATTAACTGGTAATCAATTGATTGGTTTCATAGGGGTGCATTTTCCAACAATTGACTAATGTTTTAAATTAAAAAATTGCAGCTCACCCTCTTTCCGCGCAGCGAAGCAATGTCGGGGTGAGTCAACCCACCATGCATTTGCGCCAATCCCCCGCGCAAAACCTCGACAACATTAACTACCTGCTGACAAAACAGTGTCAGCACTTTAACGGATGCAACCACTTAAATTTGTGGTAAACGTTATCCCCATGCCAACCAACCCACTTTCCGAACGCCCGCCCGTCATCGAACAGTTGCGCGCCGAAGCCCGTGGCCTGCAGTACCGCCCGGCCAAAAGAAACCGCCCCGAAGCCTCACGACCCAGCCCCCACGACTGCCGCCGCATGTTTACCATCGAAAACGGCAACCGCTGGCTGGAGTTGGCCCGGCGCGAACCCGAAGCCAAAATGCTGCTTGGCGAGCTCTGGCACCAGGGCGAGCTGTGCATGCTGTTCGCCGATACCAATATCGGCAAATCGGTACTGGCCGTGCAGATTGGCGAAAGCATTGCACGCGGACAAGGCATCGCCCCTTTTGCCTGCCAGGCACCACCCGCCCGGGTACTCTACATCGATTTCGAACTGAGCAAGTCGCAGTTTGGACTGCGGTACAGCAACGGCGATGCCGATCACCAATTTTCGGAGAACTTTTTCCGTGCCCAGTATAATTTTATTCCCGATCCGCCATCCAATATCAACGAAAACGACCTGCTGATTGCCGCCATTGAATACAAGGTAAAACAGGCAAAAGCCACCGTGCTCATCATTGATAACATTACCTGTCTGCGCGGCGGCACAGAAAATTCGACGGTGGCCCTTGCGCTGATGAAAAGCCTCAAGGCGCTAAAAACAGAACACAACCTGTCGATCCTTGTACTGGCGCATACCCCAAAAAGACGCAACGCCACACAACCCCTCAGCGCCGACGACCTGCACGGCAGCAAGCTGCTCATCAACTTTGCCGACAGCGCCTTTGCAATCGGTAAAAGCACCCTCGACACCGATCTGTGCTATCTGAAACAGGTGAAACAGCGTAATACCCGCCAGCGCTACGGCGCGGATAATGTATGCCTGTGCCGCATTCAAAAGCCCGGCGCATTTTTGCATTTCGCTTTCGAAGGTCACAGCCCTGAACGCCTTCACCTGCTTACCCGCAGTAATTCCGAACGGCGGCAACTGGTCCATAAAATAGCTGCTCTCGCCGCCGCCGGCCACAGCCAGCGCGACATCGCCCACCAATTGGGCATAGGTCTGGCTACGGTAAACCGGCTCCTCTACCGGAGCCCTTCGGATGCCGTTGTACCAATGGCCAATGAACAAAATGAGTCTGCAGATCACCCGATAACCAATGACCTAATGAACAGTGACTTAATGACAAATGACCCAATGACCAATGACCAAAATAGATGTACAGGTGAGGAAGGATCTCCGGATACACCAATGACTAATGACATAATGATAAATGAACCAAAACAGACAACACCCCATGTAAAAGTTTAACCCCGCAAGCGACCGGAAAATATCAACAATTGATCAACTGCTCACACCTGAACTGCTGGAACACATATTACGGAAGACGCCCGAAAAAGAATCCGCACAAATCCCTCCCTCAGGCTATCGTGATCCCACATCTGCAAAACAATCATGACGACTTGCCCCGTCCGGGCTACCCCCTTGTAGAAAAATAAACGCGTGATATTTTGCCTCATCGAGGCTACCCTTATACATTAATGCCCGGTGATCTTGCTGGCGGAGGGCAGCACCTAATGGAGCTGTTAGCTGCTTATTTGATATTTCTACCAAGCGGTAGCGCCTAAGGCGCATAAAGACTTTTGGGTAACCCTAAACACCTGGAAGGGCAGCCGGGAAATAAACCACGAAATCCCAACCTCGCATAATTGCATGGAAACGCCCGTCCCGATTAAAATCGGGAAAGCAATTGCTACGCAGGACAATCAATTATGTAGAATGCTTTTGGCGTGGAAATACTGTATACATAGTGGCGACTTAGTAGGTGGGAGCACACTAGTACTCTAGCGCCTGTCCAGATACTAGCGCCGGGTTGTGGATCAGCATAAAAGGTCAAAGGAATCATTTATAATAATTGGCTACACCCACTCCGATTGTCCAGAAATTTCTCGATTTGTCGAGGTCATCCTCAATTGAGGATCTATTAAATTCATATTTTCCAGTTGACTTGAGTTCAGCAATACTTTCTTCCATATCCTTTTGAGTAAATTGTCTCCAAATTCCAACCGAAATATTTAAAAATGCATAAGAAAATTCAGCTTCTGTAGTATCGATTTCCCCATTATTCTGCCTGCTAAGAATTTCGACTAATTTTTCGGCTCCAATGGTAAATGGGTTGACATCATAAATGCACAATTCCGTTCGTTCTGGAAATGGTCCATATAAAAATTCAATATATCCGACCTTTCCAAATTCGTCGAAGTCGATTCGAAGCTCATAAAGTTCATAAAAAGCACTATTGGTACTATCAGGTTCTGACGGCTTACCTAACAGGCTATCGACACTTTGACGAGATTGCCCCAAAAGTACTTCACCAACATTTTCAATATCAATCCCTTTTAGCGGCGTAAGTTCGATTTTTATCATTTAATGTTATGTGTGTACTATAAAAGTTATTTATAAATATAGAGGGATTAAAAACGATAATACGAAAAAGTTCTCAATCTGGCGCGAGTATGACGGGTTGGGCCAAAGCGTAAAGGCTACTCGTGCCCCGCGTTCAGGTAGCCAAGATGCAAAGTTGGAGCATGATTTTTAAAACGAAATACCGCTTGCCAGGTAACCAGCAATGCTGTATTTTTATTGTTAATGAGTAAGAGATATAATTTATGGATCAGTAAAGGGTAATCTGTATAGTATATGGTAACACAAGAGATTATTATGGATTGCAAGGATTAATAGACATCCTTTTAATTGCGACGGAGGTATTGTAAACCAAAGGCCCATCCAGGTCACGAGTAGCCATTGCGCGCAGGCGGCCCGTCATACTCGCGCCAGAGGGGGGCGGGCATAATAGTCCAGACAATTACAACCAACGGGCATCACCAGGCGAACAATATAAAATTCAAGATGGCGATCAAAGCCCGGCAACGCCATCCTCATGCAGCAGTATGCCCTCTCCTGTGGGAGGATTAAGTCGGCAAGCTAAAATTACAGGAATAGGGGTAGGAGGAGTTTTAATTATTGTTGGCATGTTATTTTAGCACCTATTGGGATATAATAAATACTATTTAAAATGAATTTTTCGATTGAATTAGGTGATTAAAGCAAGTCACTAAACCATCTAAAAGGAGAATTTTAAAGAATACGGATATTTGTTTGTACAAACTGGACCATAAACTAAAAGCCAATTAACTTGCGATGTCTATTTTGATATCACCAATACCAACTATGCCGTCACCACTTATATAACAACTATGGCAATAATAATAATCGAAGGAATTAAAGTTTATTCAAATTTAGATGGAACAAAATCCATTATTATTAATTCGGATTGTATAAGTGAATGTATGCGTGTCTATACTGAAAATCAATTAGATGGAGTGGCTATTACAACTTCTCATGATTATAGACTTCAAAATGTAAACTTTCTTTGCGAATATCCAGAAATAAAACATCTTTCGATATCAGGTGGAATCAATGATATTAGTGCCATCCATACGTTGCAAAATTTGAGATCCTTAATACTAGCGGGGAAAAATAGAAAGATTGATTTCTTGCATTTTCCTTCACTTACAGAATTGATTGCTGAATGGAGCCCTCATTTTTTAAATCTGGATAATTGCGACTATTTGAGGAATTTGTCGCTTTCCAAATTTACCCCTAAAACTAAAGACTGTTTAAGCATATCTAATATTCCCTCAGTAAAAAAATTGAAAATAACGCAATCGACAATACTTACTTTGAATGGATTAGGGAAATTTGACCAACTTGAAGAACTCGAGCTTAATTATTGCAGTAAACTCGAGAATCTATGCTGCTTAGAAGGAAGTAAGAAAACTTTAGTTTCTTTTCGTTTTGATCATTGTAAATCGATAAAAAATCACGACTACGCAATACGACTTAATCATTTAAATACATTGTCGTATAATGATGGAGGAACTATCCAATCAATAAAATTCATAAAAGAAATGGTCTCTCTAAAGGCATTTATGTTTGTTAACACAGATGTAACCGATGGTGACATGACGCCTTGCATAGGTCTTGAATATGCCGGTTTTTCCAATAAAAAACACTTTTCGCATACAATGGAAAAAATAAAAAGCCTTTCAAAGGCTAGGGGTTAACCTTACTCCTCTGGCGCGAGTATGACGTGTCGGCCAAAAGCGAAAAGGCGTACTCGTGTCCCGCGTTCAGGTAGCCAACAAGCTATGTTGGAACATGATTTTAAAAACAAAATACCGCTTGCCAAGTAATCAGCAATGCGGTATTTTTATTGTGAATGAGTACCAAATATAAATCCCGCCGGTTCAAGCCCGCTTACAATAACCCCTGTAAGCAAAATAGCTATGCCAAAATCCGACCAATGATAAGTTTGTAACGTCAGCAGGGCGCTGACCCGTGTTGAGGTCGAAGCAGGATGCTTGAACCGGCGGGTTGTTCAGGCTGCATACATTGTGTGTTTAGCTTTTTTTATCTTTCAATAATTTATCCAGCTTCTCCTTAGTTTCCGGGATTGCCTTCAGCGTTAACGCTTTCTTAAAAGCCCCCGCCGGTTCAAGCGTCTCGCTTGAACTCAAACAAATGTAAGCGTCCCGCTTACAATAACTCTTTACACAAAACAGAATCAATTCTAAACCCGACCAATAATCATTTGGTAACGTCAGCAGGGCGCTGACCCGTGTTGAGGTTCAAGCGGGACGCTTGAACCGGCGGGTTGTTCAAGCTGCATACATTGTTTGTTTAGCTTTTTCCATTCAGCAATTTATTCAGCTTCTCTTTAGTTTCCGGGATTGCCTTTAGCGTTAACGCTTTCTTAAAAGCCTCAATGGCTTTGTTTTTTTCACCGGACGCCAGGTAGAAATCACCAATTGAGTCGTAACAATTACCACTGTAAGGATAATTGGCAACATTAAGTTTAAAAAGGTTTTCGGCTTTTTTATATTGTTTTTTACCTAACATTTGGTATCCGAGGTTATTGACCTGGCTTTCGTCTGGTTTAACGCTATATCCCATGTTTTCAGAGACCTTTTTGTAATGCGCAACAATTACCGAATCCAGTTTAAAGGTGGGGTTTTGTAATTCGCTTTCATATATTTTAAGCCTGTAAAAAGCGAAAACAAACCGAAGCGCATCATACTCCCCGATTAATCTTACAGACGGATGGTCGTCATCCGTGTAGAATTTGTAGCTATAACGCAATTGATTCTTATTATTGCTATTAAGCAGTTTAATCAACTCCAGATTGCTGCGAATAAGCGCAGTATAACCGCTGGTATCTTTTTGAACACTTAAGGTATCCATTCCTCTTTCCATACGATTGGCCATCGCCATGAATAAAGTTTTGCCCTGGTAATTCTGAACGGGTAAAATTGCCTTTGCTTCTTCCACAGACTTCTTGTTGTTCCACCATAAGGACGCTTCGAGCGAAACATAAGCGTTAAATAAATTTGGATGATGAAGTAGTGTATTGATAACCGTCAGGCCTCCAAGGGAATGACCAATCAATGTTTTATAAGTTGTGGTTGGATAATTCGAATCGATATAAGGAATCAATTCTCTTTCCACAAAGGATATAAATTTTTCGCCATTGCCGGTAACGTTAGGTAACTCTTTATCCGATCCGGTTGTAAGTTCGCTCAACCGATCATCAGGCACAATTCCAACCACAATCATTGGCGGGCAAAGGCTCGATTCTTCCATATGCTCGGTAATACCAACAACGGTGTTGAAATTTTCGCTTCCGTCTAACACATATACAACCGGATAATTACCTCTGTTTTTAATTTTGTCGCCACCATTACTATTGGGGATATGGATCCAGATTTTACGTTGCTGACCTAAAATTTTTGAAGGGATGGTTTCTTCGAACCCCGTCCTGAATGGACTGTTTTCCTGGGCATGGACATAGAAAGAACATAGAAATAGTACAATAAAGTAGAAAAAAGATTTCACAAGTTTTGGGTTAAGAGGGCGATAAATAGAATTTTATAAATATAATAGATGACGTTTAATCTAACTTAATGTTACACATCGCAGGTGAAAAATTCCCGGGACAGGAAGTAAAAGCAACCCTCCCTTTGTCATCCTGAACGCAGTGAAGGATCTTATCCAATTCATAAGTCGGCGCTATACTTGTCCTGCGTTCATGTCCCGGGTAGAAGATCTTTCGCTCTCACTCAAGATGATAAATTAAAATCTTCTGAACAGTTATGGAGACAAATTCCAACAAAGGCGCAAATATTCATCATTCAGTGTTCGATATTATATATTTATTCACCCCAGCACCTCTTCCAAAACCTCATGCGACTTAATATTCCCAAACCCTTCAATATGCAGGGCATAATACTCCAATAACTTGCTGATCAGGTACCGGCGTTCGTCATTGCTTAGTTTTACCGCAGCAATGTTTTCAAAGGTACTTTGCAGCAATTTAGTAAAGTTTTGCGTGTGCGGGGGGGACAGGTATAAAACACTGTCGGGCTTATATTTGCTGAAAATGCCGTTCTTCAAATCAAAATAGTCCGCTTCGCCGGCAAGGTAGCGGTCGGGGTAAAAGCCCAGGTAACGGGTAAGCCTGATCAAAAACAGCAAATGGAAGTTGGCCAACCCTTCGGTTTGGTGGTCCAGCCACTCTATAGCGCTAAATACAAAATCAAATAAACGCTCATCTGCCGATTGCTGCTTAACAGCCTTATAAAGTACCTCGTTTAAAAACATGGCAAGACTGCTTTTAATAACATCGTAGGGGATGGTTTGCAGCAGTGGGGAGTTTTTAAGCTCTTTGATGCGCTGTACGTTACCTGTTTCTTTATGATATACCACCAGATCAAGCAGGTGCAGCGGCTGCAGCATATTGCGGCTTATTTTTGCTTTTGGCTTTTTGGCCCCGTTTACCATGTATGATTGCAAGCCGAATTTTTCGGTGAAAACCTGTACAACTACACTGCTTTCGCCATAGTCGGTAGTTTTAAAGACGATGCCGCGGGTTTTATGCAGCATGGTTAAAAAGCAATAATAGCTTAGGTAAAAAAATGATGATGCCGGTAATAAGGGCGAATGCTGCGGCAATAACAACGGCACCGGCGGCCATGTCTTTTACCCGCCCGGCTTTTTCGTTATAATCCGGTGATACCAGGTCAACAAGGGTTTCAATCATGGTGTTAAAGATCTCGGTAACCAGCACTATGGTAATGCAAAGCATAATCCATTGCCACTCACCTGCGGCGATGTGCAACAAATACCCGAGCAGCAAAGCTAGCGCCGTTGCAAATAAATGGATCCTGAAATTTAACTGGCTGGTTGTAGCGTAGGCCAACCCTTTAAACGCATAACCAAAACTCCGGATTAGTTTTTTCATCAACACAAATCTGCACATTTCAAAACATTGTCACAATCTCAATTAATCAAATCACAAGATTGATCTATTTTCGTAGTTTAGCCATCCTGATATGATTTATAAATGATCTGGAAAAAGCTTGCTGATCTGATTCTGAAAAACCGGTTACTTATTTTGTGCCTTGCCATCATAGCAAGCATTTTTATGGGCTACCAGGCAAGTAAAGTACGCATAACCTTTAATGGCGGCAAGGTACTGCCGGTAACAGACTCGGCCTACATCAGGTACATGCAGTTTAAAAAATTGTTCGGGCAGGACGCCAATACCATGGTGATTGGCTTTAAATCGCCGAAGATCTTTGATAAAGATGTTTACAACGATTGGTACACGATAGCGGCTAACGTAAAAAAGATAAAAGGGATCAATGGCGTTATTTCGGTAGCCAATGTTTACAATATTTCGAAAGACACGTTACAGCATAAGTTTGTATTGCAGCCCTTAACGCCGGGTTTACTGGCAACCGCTCCGGCTGCTGATAGTGTAAAACAAAAGTTTCTTTCGCTGCCTTTTTATAAGGGACTTGTGTTGAGCGATGATGGCCAGTCAACCCTGATGGCTATTAGTTTTGACGGTAAAATAATAAACACCCCAAAGCGGGTACCTATTTTAAAAACCGTATTAAAATACGGTAAGGAGTTTGGGCTAAAGCATCGTATCCAGGTGCATTATTCAGGCCTGCCACTGATTCGTACCGTAGCCGGCGACCTGATCAAGAACGAGTTTTCGCTGTTCCTGGGCCTTTCGTTACTCATCACCTCCATTATTCTTGTATTGGTTTTTCGTTCATTTTATGCCTTGCTGTTTCCCATTGTGGTGGTATTGCTGGGCGTTACCTGGAGCATGGGCATACTGGTGCTGATGCATTATGAAATAACCATTCTAACCGGCATTATGCCACCTTTGGTAGTCATTATAGGGATTCCGAATGCGGTATTTATCCTCAATAAATATTACCATGAGTACGGTGCTACAGGCAATAAAATGCAGGCGCTGCATACTACCATTGAAAAGGTAGGCATCACCACTTTTGTGGCTAATATAACTACTGCAATAGGTTTTGGTGTTTTGTGCTTTACCAATAGCGAGCTGCTCATCCAGTTCGGGCTGGTGGCCTCCACAAGCATTATGGTAACCTTTGTGCTGAGTATTATACTGGTGCCCATTATTTTTAGCTACCTGCCTGATCCAAAGGCAAGGCAAAGTAAAATAAAGGACCGGAAAATTATACGCGGAATTTTGGAGCAGCTGGATTACCTGGTACACCATAAGCGCAAGGCAATTTACCTTACAACGGTAATAATGGTGATAATTTGCGGTTACGGGGTAACCCGCATTCGCGTAAATAGCTATGTGGTTGATGATTTGCCAAAAACCAACAATACGCTAACTGACCTAAAATTTTTTGAAGCCAACTTTAAAGGCGTTTTACCGCTGGAGGTAAGCATTGATACCAAACGCAAAAACGGCGTGATGAACAATGCGGTTATCCATAAAGTGGAGAAACTGGAGAAGCTGATCTCGTCTAAACCGGAGTTTAGCCGGTCATTGTCATTAACCCAGGGGCTTAAATTTTTAACGCAGTCTTTTTATGGCGGCAGTCCGTCATATTACCGCTTGCCTGACGGACTGGAGCAGGGCTTTATTTTAAGTTATGCAGGCAACTCGGGCAAAAGCAATGATATGCTGAAAAGTTACCTGGACAGTACCCGCCGGTTCACAAGGGTTACTTTTGAAATGATCGACATCGGGTCAGCTAAAATGAATAAAGTGCTTGCCGACCTGCAGCCCGGCATCGACTCGATATTTAACCCTAAAAAGTACCACGTAGAGCTAACCGGATCGAGTATTATATTTATAAAAGGGGCCAATTACATGGTGAAAAACCTGTACGAAAGCCTTGCCTGGGCTATATTTTTAATTGCCGGCGTAATGTGGATCCTGTTCAGGGGGATTAAAATGATAGCAGTTTCATTGCTGCCAAACCTGATTCCGCTGGTCATAACTGCAGGCATTATGGGCTTTTTCGGCATCCCGCTAAAACCGTCCAGTATCCTTATTTTTAGTATTGCTATGGGCATCTCGTCCGATCAAACCATTTACTTTATTACCCGCTACCGGCAGGAGTTAAAGCAAACTGATAAAAGCATTTCGGCCATAGTTTCTGATACTATCCGCGAAACTGGGATCAGCATGATCTATATTGCCACCATCCTGTTTTTTGGTTTTGGCATTTTTGCCGCATCAACATTCGGTGGCACGCAGGTGCTTGGTATTTTGCTTTCAGTAACTTTGGCGGTAGCAATGGTAAGCAACTTAACTTTACTGCCCGCGTTTTTGTTGAGCATAGAGAAAAGGGAGAATAAGAAAAAAGTTGATGGAGTGGATGAGGTGAGTGGTTGATGAAGTTGAATAAAACTAAACCCGGGCCAACCCTGTTCAATTATAAATAAATAACCTATTTAACTAAAATGAACCTGCAACTCACCAACAAAGTAGCAATTGTATTAGCGGCCAGCAAAGGTTTGGGTAAAGCCATAGCCGCTTCCTTATCTGCCGAGGGCGCAAAGGTTATTATAGGCTCGCGCAATACGGAGGAGCTTTCTAAAACTGCAGCTCAAATAAGCAAACTTACGGGTAATGAGGTGATCGCCATCCCGGTTGATGTAGCTAATGGCGACGAGATGAAAGACTTTATTGAACAGGCTGCGGCCCGGTTTGGCAGGATAGATATTTTATTGAATAATGCAGGCGGGCCGCCATTTAACAAGTTTGAGGAGTTTGATGATAATGCCTGGCAAAAGGCCTTTGAGCTTAATTTGCTCAGTTTCGCCCGCGCCAGCCGGCTGGTATTACCGCACATGCAAAAAACCGGCAGCGGCCGTATCATCAATATCATCAGCGGCTCGGTAAAGGCAGTGCTGGCAAACTCCGTACTTTCAACCAGTATGCGGATGGGGGTGGTGGGCATGGCCAAATTAATGGCTGACGAATTTGGTCCGTATAACATCACCGTAAATAATGTTGCCCCGGGTATGATCTTGACCGACAGGTTGAAGCACACGCTTCCGCAGGGCATTGACCCTGATCTGGCGCTTAAAGAGAAGGCGAAAAACATCCCTCTGGGCCGTATAGGGAAGCCTGAAGAGCTGGCGGCACTGGTTACCTTTCTTTCCTCAGCACAGGCAGCTTATATCAGCGGAACTACTATACAGGTTGACGGCGGGGCCAGCAGGAGTATTTTTTAGTGAACGCCGGCAATGGTATTTGTTAACATATAAAACACTTTACCATAACAATGGTTATCAGTACTTAACCATTTGATATGAAAGTATTTTACGCTATTTTAAGAAATGTAATTAAGCGTTTTTTAGTTTTTATTGATCCGTTAAGGATACCCATGCTGATACCGGTCATGGGTTTTTTTATGATTATTTCAAATGGTGCCTTTGCCCAAAAGGCATTACCTATTGATACAATAAAGCCCAATAAAGGCGATCCGAATAGCCAGGTAAAGAAAATTAACGAAGTAAAAGCCAAATTACTTTCCGACTCCACCGACGGCCAACCAAAAAAACACCCTTTGATTGACACCACTTTCCGCAATAAATACGGCGATCTTTTAAATGATGATATCAAGTTTAACCCAAAATATCCCTTTTGGAAACCGGCCGTTGAGGTATTGGGCGTAAATGTATTTACCAACGCACTCGACAGAGCTTTGGGCGAGGATTTTTCGCATGTTGGTCCCACTTCATGGAAATACAATCTAAATAAGGGCTGGGAGTGGGATTCGGACAGGTTTGGGATAAATTTTATCGGGCACCCTTACACGGGTTCCATGTATTTTAATGCTGCCCGGTCACAAGGGTATAATTATTTTCAGTCTATTCCCTTTGCGGTTGGCGGCAGTTTGATGTGGGAATATTTTGGCGAAACCACCCGGCCTTCGTACAATGATGTTATTAATACGCCGCTTAACGGCGCTTTTTTAGGGGAGATTTTTTACCGCCTCAGCTCAAATATTCTTGACGACCGCACAAGAGGGGCAAACAGGGTATTCAGGGAAGTTGCAGCCGGACTCATTGACCCGGTAAGGGGGCTTAACCGCCTGTTGCAGGGTAAAAGCTTCAGGCACACCACCACCGAGGTTTACCAGAAAGAGCCGCTAAACGTTACATTGTTTGCCGGTGTTCATAAAATTAATGATGCCAACAGTACCGTTTTTGGGGTTGGGCCTACGGAGGTATTGCTGAATGTTCAACTTGACTATGGTAATCCTTTTGAAGATATCTACCGCAAACCATTCGATTTTTTCAGGCTTCGTACCGAGTTCAGCTTTGGGTCGGGGAGGAAACTGCTGGATAACTTAACCGGTTATGGTATTTTGGTAGGTAACAACACAAACATTGGTAAGTTATCAATAATGTACGGCGCATTTCAGTATGATGATTATTGGGATAATAAAACGTTTGAACTGGGTGCACTGGGTTTTGGCGGAGGTGTATTTACTAAATATCCCATCAGTAAAGATGTAATGTGGTACACCAATGCGCATTTTGCATTAGTGCCGTTAGCCGGCAACAGTACCCGTTTTGGACCGGATACCACGCAGGTAAGAGATTATACCTATAACGATGGCCTTGAAGCTAAAATAGAAAGCACCATCAACTTTGGTAAGTATGCAAGTGCTTCGTTTGTTTATTATTATTTCCTAATGCATACCTATGTTGGCCAGGCCGGTAACAATAACATCAGCATCTTAAAACCGCGGGTTACTTTCCGGCTGGCTGAAAACCTAAGCCTTGGCTTCGAGCATTTTATCTATTACGATGACCGCTATCTGAAATCGCTGCCGGTTGGAATTCACTCGGTTAGAACAGAGCAAAAGATCTTCTTATCGTGGTTCCTTGAAGACCCACAACGCAAAGGACGATATAATTAACTTTTTGGGAGCCAGGGCTTGTTAATCTTCCCCTGGCTCTAATTCGTTATTTTTATAGCAGTTTCGGGTTTAACTCCGAATCGATTTCTGAACCTATCGGTTTACTCATGAGCCATTTAGCGTGGTCGTTCTTCTGCCAGTCGTTTTTATACGGAGTTATCCGTGCGCCGTCAGCAACATAAATAATGGTCATCACTTCGCGCATTTTGTTTGAGTTGTTGCCGTTGGCATGGTGCAGGGTAAAGCCACGGTGCCAGGTAGCGTCGCCTGCTTTCATGGTTTTAGCGCGGCTTATCGGGAACCCGTTCTCTGCCACATAATCAGCAAAGGCGCTTTCCGATTCATCCGAGATCTCGTAGTTAAATATTGATCCTTTAGTGTAGGAGCCAGAGGCAAAGGTGAGCATCCCCATCGCCTCATCAATATCAACCAGCGGCATCCACATGGTTATGGTGTTGTTGGTGTCAATGGGCCAGTAATACTGGTCCTGGTGCCATGGGGTAGGGCCGCCGCCTGGTTCTTTAAACAACGCCTGGTCATGATAAATGTGTACGTTTTCTACCCCCATAAGCTCAGCAGCTACTTTTGCCAACCGTTTTGCCAGTACAAATTTCTTCACATCTTCATCATTTTGCCACAGGTTCATGATCTGTAAAAATGCCTTGCCATAAGTGTCCCGGTCTTCCAGCTCGCGCTTCTCGGTATTATACAGGTCGGCTGCGTGAACAATTACCGGGCGGTAAGCGTCAATTTCGTCGGGTGTAAGTACCCCCGGAATCAGGGTGTGGCCTTTTTTTCGAAACTCATCAATATTTTCCGGCTGAATTTTTATGAAATCGTCCAGCGACGGCAAAGTTTGTGTTTGCATGGGTGTAATTGGTTATACCCAAAGTAAATTATACTTTCTTCCAATTAAAATGATTTAAATGGATTTATTATGGATTATTTTATCCCTATATTTGTTATGAGCTTAAAAAAATATTAAAATATACTATGATTAAAGCCTCCTATGAAATATTGCAGCCCTCAAACGGCCAATCGTTTTTATTGCGCAAGTTTGATTGCGCAGGCTTTGATTCCCCTTATCACTTTCACCCCGAATTTGAGCTGACCTACATTTTAGATGGCAGCGGCAAACGTTATGTTGGCAGTCATATGGATGATTTTACCGCCGGGGATCTGGTGCTCATCGGCCCTAACCTTCCTCATTGTTGGAAACTCGATCCGGGGAAGGATGTGCAAACAGAGGCTGGCGCTATAGTTATACAGTTTGACGGTGCTTTTTTAGGAAGCGATTTTTTTAATAAGGATGAGTTGCAGCACATTAAACGCCTTTTAAAAAAAAGCGCCAGCGGCGTAAGTTTTTATGGAGATACACAAAAAGCTGTAAACCAAAATATGCTGGCACTTAACAGTGAGAGCAATAGTTTCAGGAAAATGCTCGGATTGCTCGACACCCTGCAACGCCTAGCACAATCTGCGGAATATACCTTGCTTGATCAAAACCAGGTTATTGCTGAGCGCTCTCTTGCCGAGCAGGAACGGATTAACCCGGTATTTGCCTACCTGGTTGAAAACTTCAGGCAGCAAGTTTCACTGGATACGGCGGCGGGCCTGGCAAACATGACCACTAACGCATTTTGTAAATATTTCAAGAAAACAACCCGTAAAACGTTCATGGAAACCATCATTGAGTATCGCCTTAATTATGCTACGCAGCAATTGGTGCAAACCGATAAGCCGATTTCGGCCATAGCATTTGAAAGCGGCTTTGGAGATGTTTCGCACTTTTACAAGCTGTTTAAAGTGAAAATGCACCTTAGTCCGCTAAATTACCGTAAAAGGTTTATGCGCAGCTTTAACGAGGCTGACGAAGCGATAGTGTTTTGAGGTGAAACTAAGCGCATTACCAGGCGGTTTCGCTTTTTGCCGCTGTCTGTAATGCGCTTTAGAATGTTTTTCTTGAAAATTTATTTAAAATTATTTACCGGATAATTTTAGTGAAGTAGTATAAATATACTCATTACCAACAAAAGTAAAGAGATCAGGAAAAATGTAGTTCTATAGTCGGTAAGACTGGTTTTTTTGTAAGTTTTTTTCATGGCGATGAATTTAAGTGAACGCTATTGACTGTGTTAAATAATTTATCGTTTTGGCTTAACAGCTTTACCGGAGTAAAGTTTTGCAAAACTTTAATTCACAAAAAATTAATAGCTTTTCAATTAGGGGGAGTAATTGGTAGTAACAATGGCAAAAATAAGGATTATTTATAAAAAAATGAAAAATATTATAATTATAGATTTTTTTTAATTGGGTAAAACATTGGCTTAATTATTGCGTTTATAAAATTGTATAGATGCATTCTCGCATTTATAATTGTGATAAGGTTTAGGTTGAAAGCCCCCAAGCAGCGAGTGCAAGGGGGTTTTCGTATTTTATGCGGCCTGTCAATGCTGTGTTTTATCTAACTTTTTGTCGTTTAATGAGAGAAACGCTTCTGGAAATGGCATCCGGAATTAATTTACTTTCAATTTTTACTAACTAAACTATTTTTTAGCTGCTGTCATTTCTTCAGTTACAAAAAACTATCTTTCCCGCTTGGTGACTTTTCGTCACCCGACTAAAAAAAATGATCAATTTAAAACAGGAATTATATAATGAATGCCTTAATTATGTACAGCAGCGTATGGATGCTGCACAATTAGCTATCAACGATGCTCAAAAGGCATCAACCGATGATACCAAAAGCAGTGCCGGTGATAAATATGAAACAGGGCGGGAAATGGCAAAGCAGGAAACCGACCGGAACATGATGCAGCTAAATGAAGCAAATAAATTAAAGGTTGCCCTAAACAAAATAAATCCTGGCGGTGTTACAAATAAAGCGGAAACCGGCAGTGTAGTTTTTACAAACAATGGAAACTTTTATATAGCTGTTAGCGCGGGCGTTTTGTCAGTTAACGGCGAAAACTATTTTGCGGTATCGCCGGGCTCGCCTATTGGGTTGAAGCTTTCAGGACAGGTGGCGGGGTATGAGTTTAAGTTAAATGACAAATTATATCACATAAAACAGGTTATTTAATGTGTTTTTAAAAATAACTTGCGTGTATTTGTAAATTGTTGCAGTAAGTATAAAATATCTATTACTATATTTGATGTTAATAAAAAGATGGTGAGCATAGTAGCCTTGCCCGTAATAAATTAAATTTTGATGAACATATTCGTAGGAAGTCTTCCTTTCTCATTAGAGGAAGCCGATTTAAGAGAGCTTTTCGAAGCCTATGGTGAAGTAAGCACCGTAAAATTAATTAGTGACAGAGAAACCGGCAGAAGCAAGGGTTTCGGCTTTGTAGAAATGCCAGATGATGAGGCCGCTCAAAAAGCGATCACCGGATTAAACGGCGCTGATGTTAAAGGCAGATCAATTGCGGTAAGCCAGGCTGAAGAGAAAAAACCGAATGATCGCAGAAGCGGCGGCGGTGGTTATGGTGGCAACCGCGGTGGCGGTGGTGGCTATGGCGGCGGCGGTAACCGTGGCGGAAGCGGCGGTGGCGGTGGCTACTCAAGAGACAATAACCGTGGCGGTGGCGGCGGCGGAAGCCGTTGGTAACAAATATATAAGTAAAAGGCCTTCCCTTCATGGTGAGGCCTTTTACTATCTATCACTACCTGTGTAAACAATTCTAATTTGCAGTGGTATTGGCCTAAAACGGCCTTTTCTGGCTTGCCTTTGATTTAAGTTTGCATTTTATTAAATACTATTATCAGCTGTTATCATCTGCGGGCACCGGCATTTCATTTCTGTGTAGTTTAATCAACACAAGGTGGTTGCAAATTGTACCCTGAAAGTGCGTGGTTGAAATGTCCGGGCCCCGTGTCTCGAATTTGTCGTTTTTTTCCATTTTATTCTCCGCTGTTTTTCTTGCCATCCTTTTGTCTGCAGTTGCAGCAACATCGTTTTAACTTTCCTGATTTTCTTCTTAAATCAATAGATAGCTTAAAAGGCACCCGTCTTTTATCATCATAACAATATCGATACATAAAAATTAAACTTTACCTCCTATATTTAAACCGGTTAACCTTTTACAATGTCTCATTCAAAGCGTCTTTTATCTATTGATGTGCTGCGGGCTATCAATATGTTATTCATGATATTTGTTAACGACCTTAGCGGGGTTAGCCATGTGCCCAAATGGATAGACCACGTTAAAGGATGGGAAGACGGGATGCATTTTGCCGATACAATTTTTCCGCTTTTCCTTTTCATCGCCGGGTTGTCCATCCCACTGGCAATAGGCAAGCGTATTGAAAAAGGGAATTCAGCGGGTTCTATCACGGGTTATATAGCCTTACGGTCGTTTGCCCTCATTGTAATGGGCTTTTTTCATGTTAATATGGAAGACTACAGCAAACAAGCCTTGCTGCCCCTTCCTGTTTGGGGTCTGCTGCTCACCATCAGTTTCTTCCTCATTTGGCTTGATTACCCTGATACGCTTGCCAAAACAAAAAAGTACGCATTAATAGGTACCGGTATTGTGATATTAATATTACTGGGTGTATTATATAAAGGAGTTGACGAGGACGGCGGCATCCGCTGGCTGGAACCATCGTGGTGGGGGATCTTAGGCCTTATCGGCTGGGCATACCTTGTTTGTTCATTAATTTATCTGCTTACAAAAGGCAACATGATGGGCTTGTTGACAGCGTTGCTGGTATTGGTTGGTACCAACCTGGCGGTACACGCAAAGCTGATAGACTTTAAAATACCCATTATTAACGACGCCTCCTGCGCATCGCTAATGATGTTTGGTGTGATAGTCTCGTTGCTTTATTCAAAAATAATTGCAAAGGGAAGTTATAAATGGCTTTGGCCTTCATTTACCGTATTGGGAGTCGCGTTAATAGGGTTTGGCTTTTTGGTAAGGCCTTATACGCAGGGCATCTCAAAAATTCATTCAACCCCTGCCTGGATCTTCATCTGTACCGGGATCGGGGTATTGGTGTTTGAGATCATTATATTTTTGGTTGATGTTAAAGGTAAAGCCGGTTGGTTTAAAATTATTAAACCAGGCGGCACAAGCACGTTAACCTGTTATTTGATTCCTTATTTGCTGGTTTCGTTAATGGCACTGGTGCATTTTACTTATCCTGATTTTTTGGATGAGGGAACAGGTGGTATCATCCGCTCATTTGCTGTTGCTTTTGTTGTTATCCTAGTAACAGGTGTATTAGAAAAAAGAAGGATCAGGCTTAAAATTTAAGCCGCCTAGCCAGCAAAACCATTAAATAAAAAAAGGCTTTAAAACAAAAAAGAGGAAGCTGGCGCTTTCTCTTTTTGTAGTAACTGACCTCATTATTCGTCATAAAGAACTAATTGGTTAGATCGAAAATAATAATTACACAAATATATATTCTATCGGGTTAGCAGACTAATTTTTTAACACTTTTTTACAAAAAAAATGCGATTTAAGCTTGAAAAATACCAACAAGAGGTTATTTATTAACAATATGGTGCTTGTTGTGCTTGTTTTCGAAGTTTTTAATGTTCAATTTGTGATATTTAGATAGAAATAACCAATAACGGCCTAAAACGGCATAAACCGATTAAAAACTTCATAATTCTAATAATTTTATCATTAAAACGCCTCAATTTTGAAGTATAGATTTTTACTTATCTGCTGCTTATTTACCCTGCATATTTTTGCACAAAAGAAGAATAGTAAGTTCCAATACCATATCCGCCATTTAACATCTGCGGTTAAAATTGATGGGGTAATGGACGAGGCAGCCTGGCAAGATGCAGAGGTTGCCAACAACTTTTACATGGTGCTGCCAATGGACACCAGTTTTGCCAAAGTGAAAACGGAGGTACGAATGGCTTATGACGATAAGAACATTTATATTTTAGCTACCTGCTATAAAGCGCTGCCCGGCCAAAGCATGGTTGAATCGTTAAAGCGCGACTTCGCTTTCCAAAAAAACGACAATTTTATTTTCTTTATGGATACCTATAACGATCAAACCAACGGGTATTCATTCGGGTCTAATGCGGTAGGTGCGGAGTGGGACGGAACCATGTACGAAGGCGGTAAGGTTGATTTAAACTGGACAAATAAATGGGTATCGGCCGTTAAGAATTATCCCGACCGCTATGTTTTTGAAGCGGCTATACCATTCAAATCTATCCGGTACAAAAAAGGCATTTCAGAATGGGGAATAAACTTTAGCAGGAACGATTTGAAAACTACGGAAAAATCAAGCTGGACACCTGTTCCGCGCCAGTTCCCCACCGCATCGCTTGCTTACACCGGCACGCTGGTATGGGATGTTCCGCCGCCTGATCCGGGTCCTAATATTTCCATCATACCTTATGTATTAACGGGGGTTACCAAAGACTACGCCGGGCACAAAAATGCGGCACTGCATTTGGAAGCGGGCGGTGATGCGAAAATAGCCGTGTCATCGGCACTTAACCTTGATCTTACGGTGCACCCTGATTTTTCGCAGGTTGATGCCGATAAGCAGGTAACCAACTTAAGCAGGTACGAACTTTTTTACCCGGAGACCCGCCAGTTTTTTTTAGAGAACGGCGATCAGTTCAATAATTTCGGTTATGCGTCTATCAGGCCGTTCTTTTCCCGGCGGATAGGCTTAACATCAACCATAATAGGCGGGGCAAGGCTAAGCGGTAAGCTTGATCAAAACTGGCGCATCGGGGTTATGGATATGCAAACCAACAGTAACGATCAAACCGGGGCCCCTGCGCAAAATTTCACAGTAATAGCCTTACAGCGCAAAGTGTTTGCACGCTCCAATATTGGTTTCCTTTTTGTGAATAAGCAATCATTTAATTACCCGGCAACCACCTCGGTAACGCCAACAGATGCTAAATATAACAGCAACTTTGGTTTGGAATATAACCTGGCATCGTCTGATAATTTGTTTACCGGTAAAGCATTGGTTTTAAAATCATTCAGTCCCAATAAACAGGGGCATGATTTTACCCAGGCAGGCAACCTTCAATATGCGGATAAGTACTGGACAATTGGTGGCCAGTACGAAGTTGTTGGCGCCAACTATAATGCCGGAGTAGGTTATGTGCCGCGCCAGGGGTATATAAAGCTTAATCCCTATATCGGTCGTTTATTTTTTCCGAAAGAGGGTGTGATATTAAGCCACGGCCCGACTTTTAATTTAACTGATTATTACGACGGCGGATTTAAGCCAACGGATAACCGTGCATTTCTTTCATACCAGGTAACGTTCAGGGATAAAAGTGTTTTAACCGCCCTGGTTGAACATGATTTTGTTAAGCTGCTGCAGCCATTTGACCCAACCAATTACACTAACAATTTTTTGCCGGCGGGCCAGCAAAGCCATTGGAACAATGCCGAACTGTCTTTCTTTTCGGTGCCGCAAAGCTTGTTTACTTATGATTTTACTTTAGATTATGGCGGGTATTATGACAATGGTAAGAAACTGAGTCTGGCGAATGATGTTGGTTACCGCTTTCAGCCTTATGTAAATATCCAGGTGAGCACAACTTATAATAACCTGCAGCTGCCACAACCGTGGGGACAAAAAACGTTCTGGCTGGTAGGCCCAAGGGTTGATGTTACCATGACCAATAAGTTTTTCCTTACCGGCTTTTTTCAATACAATGAGCAGGGTAAAAATATTAACATCAACACCCGTCTTCAATGGCGGTACAGGCCGGCATCAGATTTCTTTATTGTTTATACCGATAACTACCTGCCGCGCCCGTTCTTCGTAAAAAACAGGGGCCTGGTGTTTAAGTTTACCTATTGGCTGAATAATTAGTGATTAGCGGTTAGAGATCAGTGATTAGAGATAAGGAGGTAAATAACTTTGAGATTTTCTAAACCCGCATCTCACCATGTCGCTGATAGTTATAACGCCATTAAAGTTATACTAACGATGTTCCCAATCGCCCGGGTTAACCAATCCCTAATCTCTCATCACCAACCTCTAATCTCTAGTCACCACCACCACTACCCATCCACAGCAAAGCATCCAGTACCATTTTTGCTTCCATTGGGCTGCCAAAGGTATAGGATAGTGTTTTGTCTGTATTGTCGTATTTGTGCTCATAGTCCATATCGTTATGGCCCATGTTAAAATAAACCATTTTGTATTTGGTGTTGGTCCATACGGCGGGGTAGTAGCCGCTGTGCCAGATCTCGCTTTGCTTTGGCCCGGTGCCAAGCGGAAAGCTGGCAGAATCAATAGCTGCCAGGATTTTGATATCCGGATTTTTACGCAGGTCAAGTTCCCACCGGTACCATTCGTTGGGTGAGGTTTTAAATGTTTTAGGGAGGTGCCTGGTTGCCGGAAATTTGGTGTCCACATCTAATATAGCAGGCGATGGGCGCCAGATATTGCTTACGTACTGCCCCGAGCCGAGGAACTCATTGTGGTACCAGTTCCAATCCTGGTTAAATTTGGAAGGGGTAAGCGCAAATGCAGCAAAGTGAAAACCCATCCATCCGCCGCCGCCTTTCATGTATTTTTCAAATGCTTCCCTTTGCGACGGGTCTTCCGGGCGGGTATCCAAAAAAATCACCACCTGGTAACGCGACAGGAATTCAGGGTTAAGGTTGGTCCAGTTTTTAGTGGAATCGTATGCAAAGTTATATTTTGCCGCCATTTTGGGGAACCACTGGTTGGCATCGTGTACAAAACTGATGTGCGCCTTATCTTCCTGTGCGGTATAAAAAGCAATTACCCTGAATTTCGGCCCGGCACTTTGCGCCCTTAAATTTGTTGCGCAGGCAAATAGTAAACAGGCACTCATTAATAAAAAAGCAGCATTCCTGATCCGGGATGATAACGACATGGTATTTGGTTTAATTGGTGGCGCTAAAATTAAGCACATTAATTGCTATTTTAAATAAAAATGTCTGATGTACCATGGCAATCGCTTTTAAAATCTGCAACCGTCAAAATTTTTGGCTAAAGCCAAACGGCAATTAACAGAAAATTTTCAATTAGCAATACAATCTTAATTTATTGCCGGTTCACTTTAGTGAACGGACTTAATTAACAAACACGGCGGCGTTAGCCAAAAAACAACCCGCAAAGTTTAAAAGCGATTGCTCAGGGCTAATGTAACCAATGGTTGAATTACCTGCTTTTTTGCCTAAATTGCCAATGCTGCCAATATGGGAATATCAATTAATAATGGGTTAACATAAAACGCATAAATTTGGCCTTCTAACTATTTTTCAATGTATAAAAACATAAGGTTATCTTATATTTATATCGCGTTAAATGTAATAGCGCTGACTGCCTGCCATACCGCAAAAAAAAATAAGGCCGATGCTGACAATGAGCAACTGAATATGCATAGTGCTTATGACGACAGCACCCTGACCAATAAAATTTTGCCGGTATTAATGCCCTATAACCGGGTAATAGACCCTGCCGGTAAGGTGATTGCTTTTGGTGACCCGGGAGACGAAAACCACAGTATGGATGTAAAGCTGATCCCCGGATCTTCCTTAATAGTGGTTGAAGACAGGTTTGGCATTGCTTTTATTGATACCATAAAAAAGAAAGTGACTGCCAGGTGGACCTATAAGAGCGACCGAAAGTACAGCGGTGTAATGAGCACTTACTCCGGATTAAAAGTCCTGCAGTCAAACCAAAAGACCTTTATTTTTTGGAGCGGAGCGGTGTCAAACGGGCAAAACTCCCATTCGTATGTGTTCCAGGCTGTCTGGAACGGAGAGAAACTGAGCATCGTAAATACTTTTGAATTTAAGGCCGAACGCCCTTCCCCGTTAGCCCTGCCAAATGAAGTGGCGATAAATAATGAAAACGGAACCAACTATTTATACGTTGTTTTAAATGGTAATAACCAATTGGTTAAAATAAACCTGGACGACAATAAAACCGTTTGGACAAAGCAGACCGGCGTGGCACCCTATGGGATAACCATAGTTAAAGATAAGATTTTTGTAAGCAACTGGGCCGGTACGCAACCCAAAGATACCTTAAACCGTGAAACAGCAGGCGTACCTTATGGCAGCACCTATATTGACCCTAAAACCGGCGCTACTACATCAGGAACGGTGTCTGTGATGGGGCTGGATGGCTGGGTGATTAAAGAAATACCGGTAGGGCTGCATCCCAATGCCATTATCAATAGCCCGGATGGTGAATTTGTGTACGTGGCCAATGGAAACAGTGATCTGGTTTCGGTTATTGCTACCGGCAGTTTGCAAGCTATAGATGCCATTCCCGTTAAATTAATGCCCGGCAAAAAAAGCTTTATCGGCGATACCCCAAATGCCCTCGCAATTAATACTACCGGCACCACCCTGTACGTGGCCAATGGATTAGATAACGCGGTGGCAGTTGTAAAATTAGGCGTAAAGGCAGCGACAAAGGGTTTCGGAAAAAGCGAGGTACAGGGTTTTATCCCAACGGAAGCTTATCCGGGCGGTTTAGCAATTGATGGCAATACGCTTTTTGTCACCAACCTGGAGGGCGAGGGCGCGCGCGTGAGCAGCAGGGAACTGAGCAATGAAGAAAAGGAAGATGCTGCCGGTAATGCGGATACTTACAACTCGCATCACCAGAAGGCCACCGTTTCCATTATTCAAATCCCGGATGGTAAAGGGTTACAGGAATATACCAACCGTGTTAAAAAACTGAACTTAACTTTCAGGGAGGATATTGCCCGACTGTTGCCGCGAAAAAACATAGCGCCCAGGCCGATGCCTGAACGCATAGGAGAGCCGTCCGTATTTAACCACGTACTGTATATCATCAAAGAAAACCGTACCTACGACCAGGTATTGGGCGATATGCCCGAAGGTAACGGCATGAAATCGCTTTGTATTTATGGCGATAGTATTACCCCAAACCAGCATAACCTGGCGCGGAATTTTTTATTGCTCGATAATTATTATGCTTCGGGCAAATGCTCGGCCGAAGGGCACCAGTGGACCGATGCCGCTATGGTTACCGATTATGTTGAAAAAAGCGTGCGCGCCTGGTTTCGCAGCTACCCGCACGTACAGGACGATGCGCTGGTGTATGACGCCAACGGCTTTATCTGGAACAATGCTGCCGACCACGGCAAAACCGTTAGGATTTATGGCGAGGCCTGCATACCGCATTTCGATAATAAATTATCATGGACGGATATCTACAATGATTATAAAGCCGGTAAGCCATTTAGTTTTACCAATACCAGTACCATATCGCGGGTGCGCCCAATGCTGTCGCAAAACTTTCCGGCATCAGACGAGCACCGGATTACCGAACAGTTGCGCGCGTCGGCATTTATTAACGAGTTAAAGGATTATGAAAGCAAACCCGGCGACCAGTTGCCGCAATTGATGGTGATGGCCTTGTCTTCAGATCATACCGTAGGTACCCGCCCGGGGTTACCAACGCCAAACGCTATGGTTGCTGATAACGACCTTGCACTTGGCCGGATAGTGGAAGCCGTAAGCAAAAGCCGGTTTTGGAAAAATACCGTAATTTTTGTCACCGAGGATGACTCGCAGGCAGGCTGGGACCACGTATCGGCTTATCGCACCACCGGCTTTATCATAAGCCCTTACAACGTGTTAAAAAGGAATGTATCCACAAATTATAACCAAACCAGCTTTGTACGTTCCATTGAACAAATATTAGGCATCCCGCCGATGAATATAATGGATGCCACGGCGCTGCCCATGTTCAATTGCTTTACCGATAAGCCATCGGCACAAACTTACACCGCTTTGAATAACCGGGTACCCATAAACGACATCAACCCAAAACTCGCAGCGCTGAAAGGGCCGGCATTGCATTATGCTAAACTATCATTAAGGCCGGAGTATGACCATATAGACGGCGGAAACGATGATGTGATGAACCGCATCCTTTGGTTTGCTGCAAAAGGTAAAAAGCCGTACCCTGCTAAGCTGGCAGGCAAGGATAACGACGATTAAAGTATTTTGTTAGTGAAATCATTTTATCAAATTAAAACTGTTACCGGGCTGATTGCTGCTTTTGCTTCTGCGGCAGGCATCACTGCAATATTTTACCTCGTCCCAGTTCTTTTCCCATTTTTTTCTCCATGAAAAAGGTCGCCCGCAGCAGGGACATATTTTTTGGGGCAGGTTTTCTTTTTTTACATTCTTCAAGTCCGCAAATTTAATGGATGTACTTGGTTTAGTTGTTATTAACAGTTACCTTTAGTATAACTAATTATAAACCGGGAACCGGCACCAGTTTGCTGTCGTCACTTTTACCTGTATAACCTTATTAGCAAATTATCTGTAAATGACCAGGCTGCACTCTTATTTATTATTAATTGTTTTAATGCCTTTTACTGTATTTGCGCAGGTGAAAACCACCGTTAATGAAAAAGAAGGAGTAGCTATTGAAAATAAGCTGGCTGCCTATCTAAGCAGCAATGTAAGGGAACAAGCCTACCTCCATTTTGATAAGCCTTATTATGCAGCGGGCGATACCATTTATTTTAAAGCCTATGTAACCATGGGCGAGCGGCATGAGCTGTCGCAGATCAGTGGTTTACTGCATGTTGATTTAATTAATACACAGGATAAGATAGATCAGTCGTTATTGCTGAAGCTCACCGGTGGCGTAAGCTGGGGCGATTTTGCACTGCCCGATTCGCTGCCAAAAGGTCAATACCGGGTAAGGGCCTACACAACCTGGATGCGGAATGAAAGCGAAGCGGCGTTTTTTACGCAGGCTGTTCCTGTTGGTTCGCCGCTAAAAGATAAAGTGCCCGAGAGCGGTACAAGGCCGCCGATGCGCGCGAGTAATAAACCCGAAGTGCAGTTTTTCCCGGAGGGTGGGAGCCTGGTAACCGGGATTCGTTCAAAAATTGCATTTAAGGCGATAAATGAAAACGGGAAGGGAATAAATGTTAAGGGAACTGTTACCGATAATACCGGAAACGTGGTGGCCGTGTTTGCGGCTGCGCATTTTGGGATGGGCTATTTTTACCTTGAGCCTGAAGCGGGTAAAAGTTATAGGGCCAGCGTTCAATTTGCAGATGGCTCACAAAACACCATTGATTTGCCCGGGTCCGAAGCACAGGGGATCAGTTTAACGGTTAATAATGATTCTGTGGCAAAAGCCTCGGTGGTGATAACCGCCAATAAGGCCTGCTATGAGCAAAATAAAGATAAGGAATACCAGTTGCTGATCTACTCGGGAGGAACAGCCACCCGGGTTAGCTGCAGGCTGGATAGCGCGGTGGTGAGGATTGACCTGGCTAAAAGACACCTGCGTACGGGTGTGAATACGGTAACCCTATTTTCGCCCGGTAACGAACCGCTTTGCGAACGCCTTTTTTTTGTGCAAAATTATGACCAGCTGAGTGTGGCGGTAACCACGGACAAGGAAGTATATGCCACACGGGAAAAGGTACACATAAAACTGAATGTTAAAAACCGCGCCGACTCGGTGGCAGCGGGGCATTTCTCGGTTGCAATAACTGATGAAAGCAAAGTTCCGGTTGACGAAAATAATGAAAGTACCCTGCTGAGCAACCTGCTGTTAACAGCCGACTTAAAAGGGAGCGTGGAGCAGCCTAATTACTACTTTAATAACATTACCGACGAAAAGCTAAAACAGCTTGACCTGGTAATGCTTACCAATGGCTATCGCAGGTTTGAATGGAGGCAGGTGCTGAATAGCAGCAACCCGCAGTTAACCTATCAGCCCGAAAGAAAACTGGAAATTGCCGGTGTGGCCCAAAGCCTGGGCGGGAAATCACTTGCAAATGCGGCTGTGTCGCTGATCTCACCATCAGGTGGACCGGTTTTAAGTGAAACAACAGATAGCAACGGTAATTTCAAATTCCGTAACCTGGAGTTTTTAGACAAAACCACTTTTGTGCTGCAGGCCGTAAATGCAAAAGGAGGCAATAAGACCGGGCTTTTATATAAGCCGGCAGCTATCCCGACACCGCCCGCTGCTACCGAAAAAGATGATACGGATGTTAACCGGCAAATTTCAGCCTACATGGAAAATAGCAGGCGGGAGTTAAATGAGTACAACCGCTATGGAACTCCAAAGGGTATAATGCTGCAGGAGGTAAAGATTAAAGAAATTAAGGCAAAAGATACCTATCGGTCATCGGTATATGGTGGCCCGGGCCACGCAGACCAGGTAGTGCACATGGACGACATAAGGACCGGCGGTGATCTGGTTGACAAACTAAACGGTATTCTCAGGTCAATTAATATTGTGAGAGTTCCGGGTGCTACCTCTGCATTATTTTTGGGGCAAAAAATGTTGATTGTGGTAGATGGGGTAGCTATGGATCCCCGGTATGACTTTAACAGTTTGGGCCCCAATGATGTGGAAACAGTTGAAGCATTAAAGTATGCCAATGCCAGTATCTACGGAATGGGTTCGGCTCATGGGGTATTGGTTTTTACAACCAGAATAGGGCATCAACGCAACGTAAAAGACATTCCATCCTTTGGGATCCTGCCAATTACTCCGCCCGGTTACTATAAAGCACGCATGTTTTATTTTCCCCGTTACGATATTGCCCAAACAAATGTCAAAACAGATCTGCGTTCAACCATTTACTGGAACCCCGCGTTAGTTACCGGTAAAGATGGGAATACCTCGTTTGATTGTTACAACGCCGATGGCCGGGGTACTTACCGTGTTGTTATAGAAGGAATAGACGTAAAAGGAAATTTGGGGAGGACTGTTTACAGGTACACTGTAAAATAAATATAACCTTATTGATGGTTCGCAAATAGGAATAACGTTAATCCTTACCTGTTTTGTTTTCCCGGCTGCGCCTGAAATCAGAAGGGTTTTCTCCAACAATCTCTTTAAATAACTTGTTAAAATAAGAAACGCTTTCAAAGCCGATAGCGTAGCAGGTTTCACTTACGTTGTGGTTTTGCATCAGTAGGTTTTTCGCCCTTTCAATACGGTACTGGTTAACAAATTCAGTAAAGGTCATGTTGGTTTGCCTTTTAAAATACCTGCAAAAGGCAGGCGTAGTTAAGTTAACCTTTTGCGCAACTACATTAACATCGGGTTTACGGTGGTATTGGGCGTCAATATATTCATAAATGGCACCCATCCTGATCTTATCTTTTAAAATGAAATTTTTGCTGGTAAGGTCGCCATTTAAAATCACCCGTTCATTTGAACCGGCCAGCAGATGGAAAATATTCATCAGCTGCAGAAGCTGATCCAGCGGGTTTAAGCTGTTCAGCTGTTTGAGTTGTTCTGCAGCCTTGAGTTTAGTTTCACCCGTAAAGGCAATGCCGTATTCGGCGCTTTTAAACAATTGATCAATAACGGCAAATTCAGGAACGAGGCCAATCGCCGTTCCCATAAAATCGGTCTTCAGCTGGATTACTATCTGGTGGTAATCGCTCCGCAGCCGGTAATCAAAATTTAGGTGGGGCAGGTTGCCGCCTATAAATACAAGATCACTTTGCGTATAGGTGGAGATGTGGGTGCCAACATGTCGGATTCCGGCATCAGCTTCTACATACACCAGTTCAAATTCGGGGTGGTAATGCCATAAAAAGGTATTACGCAGGCGCGGAGAAAATAACTTGAACGATCGGCCCGGCTCAAACACTACCTTCTCCAATTGGATCTCATTCATGCGCTATTGTTCTTATTGGTTAATCAAATTTATATAAAATGTTAATGCAGAGCAAATTTTGGATAATGTACAGGATAAGCACCCGTTAACAGCCCGCTACTTTTGAACTATTAAACCAATAATAATTATGAAAGTTGAAACAATGAATGCCCATAAGGAGATTCCGGGAAATCCTTCAACCGCAAAATCAAGCCAGCTAAAATTAAATGATCGCAGCAACGGCGAGCCGCTTCGCCTGCTTACAGAGGCCGACTGGGCCTTTTGGGTAAACAATGGCTACGTGGTTATAAAAAACGCCATACCCAAAGAACAGGTTAAGCAACTGGCAGATTACCTGTGGGCTTATGAAGATAAAGACCCTGCAGATATAGAGAGCTGGTATAAAAAGCCAAATGCCCAAATGCAGATGAAAGAGTTAAATAATACAGGCATGGTGGAGATCTATAACCACCAGTATATGTGGGATAACCGGCAATACCCAAAAGTGCATGCTGCTTTTGCGGATGTTTGGGGAACCGAAAAGCTTTGGGTAACTATTGACCGGGCAAACCTGAATTTTCCGCTTCGGCCGGGTTTTGAATATAAAGGATTTATCCACTGGGATTACGACCCCGAAACTAAACCTCAAAATGTGCAGGGTGTGTTGGCGCTGGCGGACCAAACCGATGAAAATATGGGCGGTTTTCAGTGTATTCCTGAATTGTACCGTACTTATGATACCTGGAAGCTGACCCAGCCGGAAGACCGGGACCATTATAAACCTGATACCACGGGGTTCAAACTGGTAAAAGTTAAACTGGAAGCCGGCGACCTGCTGATATTTAACAGCCTGCAGCCGCATGGTATAAGGCCAAATACCAGCGGTAATAAAGTGCGTATAGCCCAATACATAGCTATGATGCCCGCCCAGGAAGAGAATGAAGACCTGGTGCAATGGCGCATCAACAGCTGGCAAAGCCGCGATGCAATGGAAGGTTACGCGTTTCCGGGCGACCCGATGAAAAGAGAAAAACAGAACCCGGTTGCCAGGCTTTCTGAATTAGGGGAAAAACTGCTGGGATTAAAAAAGTGGTAAAAAGTCGAAAGGGGGGATGAAGACGTTCCTCCTTTTGATTGCCTGTGTTAATTTAAAATCAAATAATTGTCGCTGTTGTTTATTAAAATTCAAATTTCTCTTTATCAGGAATAGTTTTTACATTTATCTATAAGTTAATATTGGTTCTAAAACCAATGTTTAAAACCTGACACCTTATTTAAATTTTAAACCTGCAATCACAATTATTATGAAACATTCCATCAAATCCATCGCCGGTATTATTTCGTGCCTGGCGTTTTTGGGTTGCACCCATCCTGCAACCAATGTTGTTGTTAACAAAATCACACTTCCCCAGGATGTTTTGGCCTCGTGTACAGTTACACAAACAACATTCAACTCCTGGTTTGTAAGCGGCACCGCGCAACCAAACGGAGCGGTATTACCTGCAAACAGTGTAGCCTTTAAGCATCAAAACAACTGCGAATTTTACCAATGGTCTGAGAATATGTTTTTATGGATCACATCGCCAAATAAAACCTATGGGAGCGGTAACACCGTTTTGGAATCGCCCGTTTTTTATGATGTTTTACCGGTTGATTCAAATGGTAAGCGTAAGCTGCAACGCCATGAAGGCAACACACCACTGCACATGGCGAGCCACATCACCAAAAACGGGCCCAACCACTTGCCTGTTATAATTGATACCAAAGGACGAATGCTTGAGGTTGAAATAGCTGATCCTCAGGCAAAAAACAAAGCGCTGGTAAAAAGCGGAACTGGTTTAACAGAGGTTGACCACGTAAGCCTTGATAATAAGGGCGCCTTTGTTTTCCTGGACAGGTCCGGTAAAGTAATTCAGCATCCGCAGGCTATTATCCGGCATAAACTCAACGCAAAAAATATTGTGCAGAAGTTTACAGCGGGTAATAAATCTGTATTTCTTGATGCGGCCGGTAACCAGGTGCAAACCGAAGCCGGCCAGGCAACAGGGGATGTTTTAATGGCACAAAACGGATCGCTGGTGTATTATTTAACAATGGTGAACGACGTATATGCGTGGTTTGTTACCGGTGCCATGAACGGTAAACTTACCGCCAATGAGTTTCCAACAACCCAGGGTGCTTTAGACAGTATAATTACTTATGCAAAGGCTAATCATGCTACCCTGCCCGACTCAAATGCATTGGCAATGGAGCTTAAAACATCATGGGTTGAGGCGAGTAAACTCAGTAATCCTGACGATTATATAACGGTAACGGCTGTTATTCCAACTTATGATACAACCGATGCTAAAAAATGGGTACCTAAGGGCGAAAAAACAACGAAAATGGCATTGGTAGGAATGCATGTTGTTGGCAGCGTTGCCGGGCATCCCGAAATGATCTGGGCTACATTTGAACATCAAAGCAACACGCCCAATGCCGAGTACAGGTACCTTGATGTAAACAATAAGGTAAAAACAGTTCAGCAGGATACCGGGAAGGGCTGGTTGTTTAATTCCAATGCTTCAGATACGTCAGTAAATATTTCGCACATGACCAATGTTGACGCGCAATTCAAATCATCGGATACTATAAGGGCCCAGCAGGGTTTTACGATAACGCCCAGCAATACGCTTACCATTATGCCCTGGGGCAGCGCAAAAGATTCAGTTACCAACCAGGAGGACAAAAGTTCGGCGGCGTCAAATAGTGAGATCATCTCCATTAACAATAACATCCGGAAAATGCTTGGGGCAGACGTACGTGGCAATTATCTTTTAATAGGAGCAACGTGGACGAGTGGCGGCGCAGCCCCGAATGGAGGTGTGTATGGCCTTAACGGTACAGCCCCGGGGGTATCTATAGGTACCAGCGTGCTGGCTAACAGTACGATGGAGACTTATTTTCAGCTGCCTAAGTTCTCCTGTTTTACGTGCCACTCATCATCGGTGCCTTCGCTTAATCCAGACAGTATAAGTCATATTTACGGGAAATTACAGCCGTTGATAACGCTGCACGAAGTGATGGATAAGAAG
The DNA here is from genome assembly GCF_002257585.1 of Mucilaginibacter xinganensis. Lineage (NCBI taxonomy): Bacteria > Pseudomonadati > Bacteroidota > Sphingobacteriia > Sphingobacteriales > Sphingobacteriaceae > Mucilaginibacter > Mucilaginibacter xinganensis. The sequence goes on from NZ_CP022743.1 coordinate 1,835,930, forward strand.
AAAGGGAAATAGGATATAAGAATTTTAAAAAAGCGCCTCTGTAGTCAATTGCAGGGGCGCTTTTTTATTAGCTTAATTGTTTTTTACGGGATATTATAAACCATTGAATTGATATTTACACCTGCACCAACAGATGCGAAAACAATAAAACTGCCTTTGTTTAAAGTATGGTTAGCAATCTCACCCTTGCCAAGCAGGTTATACAAGGTGGGCAATGTGGCTACTGAACTATTGCCAAGCCATGAAATGGTCATCGGCATAAAATTATCAGGTACTTGTTTTAAGCTGTATAATTCCAGCAATTGTTTTACAATAGCCTCGTCCATTTTATGGTTGGCCTGGTGGATCAGCAACATTTGCAGGTCGGTTATACTTAAGCCCGCCTTGTCTATGGACTCCTTTATCACTCCCGGCACTAATTTCAAAGCATATTCATAAAGCTTTCGGCCGTTCATTTTTAAAAAGAAACGATTACCCGGATAATCAGGTGCGTAAGATTTATCCATGCGCAGTACAAAGGCAAGTTCATTTGCATAGGTTTTGGCCGTATGCGACAGGATGCCTACCGGTTTTTCGCTTTCGGTTGCTACAAGGACAACTGCACCTGCGCCATCTGCATATATCATGCTGTCGCGGTCGCAGGGATCGCATACGCGCGACAGGGTTTCGGCCCCAATTACCAATACACAATTGGCTCCGGCTTTAATATACTGGTCTGCCTGGATCATTCCCTGTAACCATCCCGCACATCCAAAAGGCAGATCGTACGCAACGGTATCAGGGTTACTGATGCCTAAATGATGTTTTACCCTGGAAGCCAGCGAGGGTACAAACTCGCTCCGGAAATTAACAGGGTTAACATCGCCGAAATTGTGCGCTACAATTATATAGTCAATTTTCTCAGGGTTGATATTTGCCGCTTCAATGGCATCCCTGGCCGCAAGAAAGCCAATGTCAGATGCTACAAGGTCATCTGTAACATACCGTCGCTCCCTGATGCCGGTGATCTGTTCAAACTTGCTGATGATCTCATCATTGGATTTTTGGAGCCGGGTTCCGTCCTGGTCGTAAAATAGATGGTCTTTAAAATCTGAGTTAGCAATAATTTTTGTGGGAATATAACTTCCGCTTCCCGCAATAATCGAATACCTTGTTGATGACATTTTTGTTTTTAGATATGGTTTAAATATAACTTTTTTAAGGATGAACGCAATACTGAAATAAAAGAACAGCTTAGGTTATAAATAAGCATTTTTCAGATTACTGGCGTTTAAACGATTAACGCCTTTGCCTGGCAGGTTTTCATGGTGTTCTGGTAAGTTATTTCCTTTTGTATTAGTAGTTCAGTCACTTTTTTTTGTTGATCACCACCACTTTTAAGTCGGCAAAAAGATAATTTTCATTAATCAGTTAAATGCAAAACAGGTGGTTATGGTGTATTGACGCAGCTACGAAATAGAGAAGCCGCCTGTTATTCTCAGGCAGCTTTCCCATTAACCAGGCTAAACTGTTGTGTTTTTTTGTGATAAGTGCCCGGATTTCTTAAAAGGCATATTCCGGTTCCTCAATATCCAGCTTGTTTTCTACGCTGTAAACGCCCGGCGCTGCCCATACTACATTTTCCGCATCTTCACTTTCGGCAATAGAGCGTACTTTGCCTGTAAGGATTACCTTGTTTCCCATAATGCTTACTGTTATTTTACCCGAATCAATACTGGCACTTCGCTGAAAGGCTGCGCTAATTTTACGCTCCAGCTCAACCGGTGTTATCCGGGGCGACACTTTAATAAGGTTGATCACTGCTCTTACCCCTGTTAAATGCTCCACCGCATTTTTGGCGTTATTGCGCTGGTATTCCCATTCAACTTCGCCATCCAGCGTCACTACACCATCTTCCACCTTTATTTTAATTTCATCTTCCCTTACCGCCGAATGCCATTTTAGCGCATTATATACTGCGCCCGCAATTTCCGGGTCGGTTTTACGGTATGCCGGCGAAATGCCAACCTGGATCTCTTCGGCAACGGCTTTTACACCCGCTATTTTTTTGGTGATCCGCTCTGCTTTTAATTTTTTGGAATAGCTGTCAACAATTCCCGATAGCGTTACAATACCCTCTTTAACTGCCACACCAATTTCGGATGAATTCAGGAAAGGCTCCCAGTTCAGTTCGTCCATCACGTCTTTTTGAATTTGAATGTCCGTTTTCATGAGTTTGATTTTAATGGTAAATTGATAATATGTGTTGAAAATTAAAATCGGTTTTAAAGCGTTTCCTTATTTTTACCTCCTTTTTAGTTAGTAAAACTTGCTTAACGCGATATGTTCAAATTGTTCCAAAGCGCCATCGGCTGTAAATTCCACATCGCCGCCATTTTTCAACACCATTTCAATACAATCATCTACGGCATCGCGGATGTATGAAAAATGGTTATAGGGCTCAGTAATGGGTTCAATAAGATCCGGGGTTGCCCCGTGCTGAGCGGTATAGCGATAGTTCTTTTCTACCACTAACAGGCCTCCCTTACCATCGGAAACTTCGCGCCAAACATTCTGAATCCCTGTGCATAGCAAATGATGATTTGCTGCCGTCTCCAATTGGTTGAGCCATTCCTTTTGCAGGTTAACCTGCCGGGTGTCCAGGTAAGGAGCTATTAAATCCATTAGCTCACCTATAGTAGCCTCTTCATAGTTGCCCGCTACATAATCCATAGTAGCTGCTGTGTGTTTGCTGAACTTTTTAAAATGCCCGATTATTCTTTCGCTACCAAGTACCAGTACCGGCAACTGATATTCATGTAATAAATTATCCAGCCCCTCATCAATCTGGTGCAGGAATTTGACTGTTGCCACCTGCCTGCTCTCATTTATATCCGACAAATTGGTCTCCCCTTCATCAGCGTCATTTTCGCCGGCAAAAACGGATTCAGGGATAGGGGAGGCAAGGGCCGTCAGCCAAGCCGTATTGCCAAGGAAAACCTTGCTTTGCTGCCCGCTAAGTACAAGTAAAAGAAATTTCTTGCTACGCTTGGCGTCGTAAATAAGGTCGCGGACCTCAAATGAGTCATCTACCGTTATCTTTTCTATTACCGGCGAGTCCAGGTACAGTACTTTTTCGAATATTGGCGACACGTAAATGACCATTCCCTTTTTCTCGTCAGGGAAATTCGGGTTCGCAATCAAACCCTTAAGTTTTTGCATAACTACCCTGCATTGTTCGTCGGGGTAGTACTTTAGCAGCTCCCGCTCCGCTTTATCTGCTGCAATCTTAAGCGTGTGGGTCATTTCTGCCCGCAGGCTTATTCTGGCTTCAAGTGGTAGTATAATTGACAAAGCGGGCCGATAATGAACGGCGTTGATCACTTCGTGTATTTCGGGGCTGAGTATAGGTTTCATAATTTTTTGATTTAGTAAGACCGGTTAAAATTCTCTTAGGTGAGTCCCGGTCGCTGATCCGCTTTAGCTAACCTGGGGATTTACATTAGCCAGATACCAATTCGGTACAATGACACGTGTTTGCAAACCTGTATTTTATTGAGAGCTAGTGATTGGCGACTTCGCTCTGAAATTAATGTCATGTTCAGCCAGGTAAGTCAGTCTTTCATCTATGTTTTTTTCATCCAGTTGTGCCTGGTGAAACAGGGCTGCCGCCTTGTCAAGTCTTAGTGCGTCGGCAAATGCCGCAGAAGTTCCGTAGGTGCTGATTTTAAAATGGTTAATGCCTTGTATGGCAGCAAGCAGGCAGGCGTCTTTTACTTCCCGGCAGGTGCAGCCTGAAAGCTTTTCATTCGCCTCTTCAATATAAGCTTTCATGATCCTGTTGGAGAGGCTGTAGGATCTGATGTTTTCTTCGCGGCAAAATGTTTCCAGCTGTTTGATATGCTTATCCGTCATTGCGAGGTATTCATGTAATACCATTTTGAGTTGTACGGAATTTTCTTTAGCTATTAAGGCAGGCAGGCTGTTTTTAAGTTGTAATTCAGCGCTTATAAACCGGCTTACGTCTTCATGCAGCAGCTTGCGCAGGCAGGAGATGATGGGGCTGTTTTCCATGGAAAATTGGATTTATTTCACAAAGTTATAGGTGATTAACCACGCTGCAATGACCTTTATCACTTATGGGAATGATGTTGCTCACCTAATTGCATCGAAAAGGGTTGGCAGTCTTTACAGATGATTTAATTAGGTAACTTAAGTTAAAAGCAGGATGTCTGGATTTACAATTATAACCGGCTGCACTTTACAAAGTAATGAAGATCAAGAATATTTGTGCTTACCGTCATATTAAACAATACCTGGCCGGGTTATTTTTGATAACCGCCCCTAAAAACCAAAATAAGTCCATAGATCAATAAAAATGAGGGATTCATCAAAAACAAGACGGCATTTCGGTCAAAAAACAAAAGATCACCATTTGTTTTTATTGGCGTTATTAATACTATTCATTCTTTTTATGGTCTTCCATTTTTTCTTCAAAAATCCTGTTTTTTAATCTTTTAAATAAATCGGCAAAATGTTGGGTAAATTAAATGAAAAGCAAATTGATGAGATATTAGCGCAGCAGGTAACAGGGCGAATAGGATGTAATGCTGAAGGGGTGACCTACATCGTCCCCGTTAATTATTTTTATCGCGATTCTGTTATTTATGCGCAATCAACCAAGGGGAAAAAGATAATGATGATGCGCAAGAACCCCGAGGTATGTTTCCAGGTGGATGACATAAAAACGATCTTTAGCTGGCGAAGTGTTGTTGCCTGGGGGCGTTTTGAGGAAATAAAGGATTCTGACCAAAAACAGCAGGTTATGCAGGGCCTTATACATAAATTAATGCCGCTTGCCGACAAGCCTAACAACCATCCCTTCCATGGGATCACAGAGAATGAGCGCGACATTGATACCAGGAAAAAACTGATCGTTTACAAAATTACCTTAACAACAAAAACCGGAAGGTTTGAGAAGAGTTGATCGTAGTAATTTAATGATAACTTATACAGCGGCAGGTTATTGATCATTATTGCCATGATTTTTTTGTTCAATGTTCCTGCTTTTTTTTGGCGGATTTAAAATGCTGCCACAACTAATAATCAGCAGATCTTTTAGCATAATTAATTCTCATAATCTGTTAAGTTTATCGCTGAAATATTTGATTTTTAATAGATTAACTTGTAGCTTTAACTGTATTATTGATTTGATATGCAACCAGATGATATAGCACCAGCCAATGATGGTGGTGAGGAGAAATTTCCGGATGTTACTACAAATGATAAAGGGCAAATGAGCGTACCTGATCAGGACGCATGGCCTGATATTTTAATCAATGATTTTGGTACAAAGAGCATGGATAATACGCCATTATCGGAACCCTTTCCTGATGTTGATATCAATGACCGCGGCGAAGAAGAAGCATGCGACTGATTTATTTACTGAGCCAGTTGCTGAGTAAATAAATAATTATCAATATAATGGGAGAGTAAAACAGGAAATTTAGTGACCGCCTGTAAAACTTCCAGCGCCGGTTGTTTATCTCCCTGTTAAATGTAATAGCTTCCTGCAGGTTGGTGATTTTTATCATGTAAAGCAATAAGCATCTGCTGGCGTCCGGTGTGTCAAAAATAGGTTCTATAAAGAGCTTTTTGGGTTGTGTACCCGGAAGGATATATTCTGTTGGTTTGATATTTGGGAAAATAAAAAAGAGTCCCAGGCAAAAAAAATAAACTATTCCTGAAACAGCTGTGATGAGCAGGCTATCCAAATAACCGCTCTTTTCCCATTTGCCAATGGCATAGGCAACAAGACCCACCAAAATCCCGGCTACCAGTTGTAACAAAGATGAGTTCCTGTCTAAGATTTTCGCACTGGTTTCTATCGCGTCATTGAACGCTTTTTCTGCCTCCTCAAAAATAAATTTGGCTTCTTCCGGTTGAAGTTTGTTCTTGAACCCAACATCAATCTTCCAGTTTTCAGGTTGTACAGGTTTCATATAGTAAATATAAATATTTTCAGCTTAATCAAGTAAATATCAAGTGCTCATTTTCAGTAAATTACTGTCCATTTTTATCAAAATCCTGTAAGCCCGCGCCTCATTTTCCTCAAAATAATTACATTTGGAAAAACGATTATCTATGCAGCATTGGTTGGTTAAATCAGAACCTTTTAAATACAGTTGGGAGAAATTTAATAAAGAAGGGCGCACCTTTTGGGATGGTGTACGTAACTACCAGGCGCGCAACAACCTGCGCGAAATGAAAGAGGGCGACCTGGTGTTGTTTTACCACAGTAACGAAGGTAAAGAGGTTGTAGGTATAGCCAAAGTTGTAAAGGAGGCTTACCAGGACCCCACCACCAGCGATCCTAATTGGGTGGTGGTTGATCTTTCGCCCGTTGAAACCCTGAAAACTCCTGTTACTTTGGAAGCGATCAAAGCGGATGAACAATTGAAAGATGTTGGCCTGGTTCGCCAGGGCAGGCTTTCGGTAATGGGCCTTAAGCGGGAAGAATTTGACCGGATCCTGGAATTAGGCAGTCGTTAAACGGATGTATAAACGCTTAAAAGCCTGCAGAAGGGCAATAGCTATTGCCGCTTTTATTTTGGCTGGTACAACGGTTGGCAGGGCGCAGTCGCCATTTAAAGGGCTGGAGCAATTGTTCACCATCCCTAAAGGATATATTGCCGGCTATACAAAAATTGCCCCCGTGATTGACGGCGACCTTAACGATGCCGCCTGGCAGCGGGCCGCCTGGACAGATGATTTTACTGACATTGAGGGTGATGTTAAACCGATCCCCCCGCTGCAAACCAATGTTAAAATGCTTTGGGACGATACCTGCCTGTATATTGCGGCAAAAGTGATGGACCCGCAAGTTTGGGCCAACTTAAAAAAACACGATCAGATTGTTTTTTTAGATAATGATCTCGAGCTTTTTATCAACCCCAATAAAACTACCCATCAATATTACGAAATAGAATTTAATGCAATAAATAACGTTTTTGACCTGTTTTTGAATAAACCTTACCGCAACTGGGGCAGTCCGATGAGCAGTTGGGATGTGCAGGGGATGAGATCGGCAGTTAAGGTACAGGGAACGCTGAACGATCCGGCGGATACCGATCAGGGCTGGACGATAGAAATAGCCATCCCGTTTAAAGCCATCAGCCTGGGTAACCAGGTGCAGGTGCCCGGGGAAGGCACCTTGTGGCGCATCAATTTTTCGCGCGTGGAGTGGGATACGAAAGTGACCAATGGTAAATACGAAAAGCTAAAGGACGCAAGCGGGCGTAATAAGCCCGAGCATAACTGGGTATGGAGCCCGCAGGGTGTGGTAAATATGCATTACCCCGAGCGTTGGGGTTACTTACAGTTTACTAAAAACCTGCCTGTGAAAACACCGTTTAACTTGCCTTATGCCGAATTGCAGAAGCAATATTTGTGGTTGGTTTACTACCGTGAAACGGAATGGTTTGACAAGCATAATAGCTATGCACAATCATTAAAAGACCTGGATATAAATGAGCTGGCAACCATAAATGGCAATGTGAGCGAACTAAAGCTGGAGGCCACTCCCCACCAGTTTATGGCTTTTATTGCGGATAAGAAAGACAACATAACCTATTCCATTAACCAGGATGGCCTGGTTAGATAAACTTACACTAAACCCAATGAATAAACGTGATTTTTTAAAGGCAGGCCTGGTAGTAGGCGCAGCAGCAGCTTTACCGCTTAAAGGTTCGGCCGAAGCAACTACGATAGCGAAAAAACGTAAAAAAATAAAAAACTGGGTATGGACAAACCCCAACCAGAAAGACACGGACGAAGAGCTTACTACCCGTTATGCCTCCTTTAAGGCAGGTGGGGTAACAGGGATATTTTTTGAGGCAGACAGCGAGCGCCACTTTCGTGCGGCAAAAGCGCATGGACTGGAGACGCACCGCTGGATCTGGACCTTTAACCGCGCTGAACTGATCACCATTCACCCGGATTGGTACAGCAAGAACCGCAACGGCGACTCATGTGCCGACAAACCGCCATACGTAAATTACTACCGCTGGCTTTGCCCGTCGCGGCCCGAAGTGCAGCAATATTTGGAGCAGCAGGTAACCGATATTTTAACGAAGGATTATGTAGATGGTATTCACCTGGATTATGTGCGTTATTGCGATGTGGTATTGCCTGTAAACCTGTGGGCTAACTATAAAATTGAACAGACCAAAGAACTGCCCGAATACGATTACTGCTACTGCGAGGTTTGCCGTGCAAAGTTTAAAGAGCAATATGGTACCGACCTTTCTGAAATAGAATTCCCGGAAGCCAGCCTATCATGGCGACTGTTCCGTTACAACAATATTGTAAGGGTAGTAAACAGTATTTCGGCAATAGCCCATCAGCATAAAAAATTAATTACAGCTGCCGTTTTTCCAACGCCGGAAGTTGCCCGCCGCAACGTAAGGCAGGACTGGACTAATTTTAACCTCGACGGTGTTTGCCCGATGACCTATCACGGTTTTTATAAAGAGAAGGTAGGCTGGATAGGCAATGCTGTTGCCGAAGGGGTACACTTTTTGGCAGGCGCTTTTCCGCTCTACGCAGGGCTTTATATCCCTGATTTTAAAAATGACGAGGAGATCCGTCAGGGTATTCAGGCGGCCTTAAAGAATGGTGCACATGGGGTTTCATTCTTCGGGAATGTTACACCATCCATATTGGAAGTTCTGAAGAGCGCGATGGCGGTGGTGAATGCTTAACGGCATGTGGTTAGGTCAAATGGTTCTAAATGAGAATTAGTTGCTACCTTAAAATGACGCACCCGCTCAATTTCGACAATTGAGCGGGTGCATGCATGTTTTTTTTACATAGATATAAATGGTAAGTTATCGCGGATTTATACCGGTTAGCAGCAATATTATTTACCCTCTTCCTCTCCAAAAAATAAAGCCTTTAGCTCAGTAGCATCATCCGGCTTCATTTTACCGGCCAGGATCAGGCGCAACTGCCTGCGGCGAAGTGCCCCTTCAAATAAAACCATATCTTCAATACTTTCAGGGATAAGCTCAGGTACGGGTACCGTGTGGTTATTATGATCGAGGGCCACAAATGTGTAATAAGCTTCATTGCTTTTTATCCTGGTACCCGACGGGATATTTTCGGCCCAAACATCAAGCCTTACCTCTACCGAGGTGTTAAACGCCCGGGAAACCTTGGCCTCAATAGTCACTACGTCCCCCAGTTTAATGGAATGCTTAAAAGACACATTATCAACCGAGGCTGTTACCACAATGCGGTTGCAATGCTTCTGTGCGGCAATGGCAGCGGCAATATCCATCCAGTGTAATAAACGCCCGCCCATTAAATTGTTAAGTGTGTTGGTATCATTGGGCAACACCAGTTCGTTCATTATGGTGTGCGATTCTTTGGGCGTTTTTGCATTCATAGCGCAAATATAATGTTTAGAGTCGGGAAGTCCGAAAGTGGCGTAAGCAGGTACGTTGTTAATGGGCCTGATTAATGCGGGAAAAATATCACGGGCAAAAAAATGGATCGGCATTAATATCTGTAGCAATAATAATTTTCGGTAATATTTGTTGTAATGCGTAACAATACACATTACATTTGTATATGATCGCAACTATAAATCACAAAAGTCTTCGGAGTTATTTTGAAGATGGAAATGGTGCGAAGTTACCTCATGAACAATTGCCAAAAATAGCCCGGATTCTGTCAGCGCTCGATGCCGTTTCATCCGAAGAAGATATTAAGGCTCTTGGGTCTGGCATTCATACATCAACAGGAAATTTAAAAGGTTATTGGTCGATAAAAGTAAGTGCTAATTATAGAATCATATTCCGTTTTGAAGCAGGAGATGTTTTTGACGTTGATTACGTAGATTATCATTAAATAAGGAGAAGTTATGTTAAAAAGAGGGTTGCCCCCGAGTCATCCGGGAGAAATATTGAAGGAAATGTTTATTGGTGAACGCGGTTTAACTATCACTGAAGTGGCGAAGGGGTTAAATATGGCCAGGGCTAACCTGTCGGCTGTAATTAATGGGCACATGGGTATTAGCCCGGAACTGGCTGTTAAATTATCGGAGGCGTTTGGCAATACGGCGCAGTTTTGGATTAACCTGCAGAATAATTATGAACTATGGTATGCAGAACAGAAAGTTAACCGTGCATCTATCCGGCATTTTCATGAAATAGCCATTTGATTTTTTACTTATTAATAATCAGCGTTTTTATCAACAAATCAAAAATCGAACATCCGAAATTCGAAATTCACCAGTAACTTTGGTATCTTCATTAAAGGAACAGAATAGACGATGCCCGATTTTTCGCACTTACACGTACATACCCAATTTTCACTGCTCGACGGTGCTGCCGATATCTCAAAACTCTACAAAAAAGCAGCAGCCGATGGCATGAAAGCCCTGGCTATTACCGACCATGGTAATATGTTTGGTGTATTTAAGTTTGTGGCAGAGGCGGGCAAGCATAATGTGAAGCCTATCGTCGGCTGCGAGTTTTACGTGGTGGATGACCGGCATAAAAAGCAGTTTACCAAAGAGAAGAAAGATAAGCGGTACCATCAGCTGATGCTGGCTAAAAACCCCGAAGGTTACAAGAACCTGGTTAAACTTTGCTCATTTGGCTACATGGAAGGCCTTTACAGCAAGTGGCCCCGTATTGATAAGGAACTGATATTAAAATACCACAAAGGGCTAATTGCAACTACCTGCTGCCTGGGCGCATCCGTACCGCAGGCCATTTTACGGGGGACAGAAGAAGAGGCTGAAATTGAGTTTAAATGGTGGTTAGACCTGTTTGGTGAGGATTACTACATAGAGATGCAGCGCCATGACATTCCTGAACAAAACACAGTGAATGCGGTACTGGCTAAATTTGCAAAAAAGTATAACGTTAAGGTGATCTGCTCAAACGATTCGCACTATGTGGATCAGCAGGATTCAAATGCGCACGATATTTTGCTTTGCGTGAACACCGGCGATATGCAGAGCACGCCGATAGCTACGGATGAAGAAGGTGGTAAAGGCTATCGTTTCGGGTTCCCTAACGACCAGTTTTACTTTAAAACGCAGGCCGAAATGGGCAAGCTTTTTCATGACATCCCTGAATCTTTAGACAACACCAATGAAATAGTTGACAAGGTAGAAGTGCTGAAGCTGAAAAGAGATATTCTGCTTCCCAATTACGTTATCCCCCCTGAATTTAAGATCCACAGTGAGAGTACGCCTGATTCAGATACCCTTAACCAGTGGGAATACCTGAAGCACCTCACCTTTATGGGGGCAAAGGAACGTTATATTGACATAGATGCCGAGACGGAAGAACGCATCAACTTTGAGTTGTTCACCATCCGTACCATGGGCTTTGCGGGATATTTCCTGATCGTTGCCGATTTCATTAAGGCAGGGCGGGATATGGGCGTATTTATTGGTCCGGGCCGCGGTTCTGCGGCGGGATCTGTAGTGGCCTATTGTACAGGTATTACCAATATCGACCCGATGAAGTATAATCTCCTGTTCGAGAGGTTCCTGAACCCGGATCGTAAATCAATGCCCGATATTGATACCGACTTTGATGACGCCGGCCGGCAAAGAGTTATTGACTACGTGGTTGATAAATATGGTAAGAACCAGGTAGCGCAAATTATTACTTATGGTTCAATGGCCGCCCGTACCAGCATCCAGGACGTGGGCCGCGTATTGGATATGCCGCTTTCTGAAATGAACGCCATTAAAAAGCTGGTTCCTGACACATTGGGCATCACCCTGAAAGACGCTATTGAACAGGTGCCCGAACTTAAGGAGATTTTAAAAGGGAACGATTTACGTGCCCAGGTGCTGCGCGAGGCCGAAAAGCTGGAAGGGTCGGTACGTAATACAGGTGTGCACGCTGCAGGTATTATCATAGCACCGTATGACTTAACAGACATTGTTCCGGTAGCGGTAGCAAAAGACTCTGATCTGCTGGTTACCCAGTATGATGGCCGGGTAATTGAAGATGCAGGTGTTATTAAGATGGACTTTTTGGGTTTGAAAACCCTTACCATTTTGAAGGATGCCCTGCGGATGATCAAACAAAATCACGGGGTAGTAATAGACATAGATTACATCCCGCTTGATGATAAAGAAACCTTTGAGCTTTACCAGCGCGGCGATACCAACGGTACGTTCCAGTTTGAAAGCGATGGGATGCAGATGTACCTGCGTGAACTGAAGCCCGATAAGTTTGAGGATTTAATTGCCATGAACGCGCTTTACCGCCCGGGCCCTATTGAGTATATCCCCAACTTTATCAGCCGTAAGCATGGCCGCGAGCCGATCACCTTTGACCTTCCGGACATGGAGGAATACCTGGGCGAAACCTACGGGATTACCGTGTACCAGGAACAGGTGATGCTTTTGTCGCAAAAGCTGGCAGGCTTTAGTAAGGGCGATGCTGACGTTTTGCGTAAAGCAATGGGCAAAAAGCAAATTGAGGTGCTAAACAAAATGGAGTCCCAGTTTATGGATGGGGCAGCAGCAAAAGGGCACCCTAAAGATAAATTAACGAAAATTTGGACCGACTGGAAGGCATTTGCCCAGTACGCGTTCAATAAATCGCACTCTACCTGTTACGCCTTTGTGGCTTATCAAACAGCTTATTTGAAAGCACATTACCCGTCTGAATACATGGCTGCGGTTTTAAACAACCAGAACAACATGGAAAAGATCACCTTCTTTATGGAGGAGTGCCGGAGAATGGGTGTGGAAGTTTTGGGCCCTGATATTAATGAAAGTGACATGGCTTTTGCTGTAAATGCCAGGGGACAGGTTCGTTTCGGGTTAACCGGTGTTAAAGGTGTGGGCGATAAGGCAGTAGAAAGTATTATTGAAGAACGTGCGGAACGCGGCCCGTATAAATCTGTTTATGATTTTGCGCAGCGCTCAAATACCCGCAGTGTAAACCGCAAGTCGTATGAAAACCTGGTTTACGGCGGTGCATTTGATGAGTTTGGATTGAACCGTGCACAGTTCTTCGCTAAGACAGAAAATGGTGTGCTTACAGGTGTTGAGCGGTTGATAAAATACGCTAATGACTACCAAAATACGCAGAACAGTTCGCAATCGTCGCTTTTTGGCGGTTCGGTGGCATCATATATTCCTGAGCCGGCTATGCCTGAATCAGATGAGTGGCCGCTGATTGAAAAGCTGAAATATGAGAAAGATGTGATCGGTATTTACCTTACCGGCCACCCGCTTGATAACTACAAGGTTGAGCTGGAAAGATTTTGCAATGCAAATATCAGCGATTTGAAGATGATGCAGAAAGCGCGATCAGGTGAGGGTGGTGAGGAGCTGATGGCGGCATTTGCCAACCTGCGCCGCAAAGGGGAGATCTGCATAGGTGGCCTGGTAGGCAACGTACAGCATAAAATGACCAAAACAGGTAAGCCGTTTGGCACCTTTGTTTTAGAGGATTATAATGAATCGTACGAGTTTGCGCTTTTTGGCGATGACTATGTTAAGTTCAGGAACATGATGGTTGATGGATATTTCCTGCATTTAAGAGGAATTATTGAAGAGAAGTTTCGCCAGAAGGATAACTGGGACATGAAAATAACGGTAATGAGCCTGCTCTCCGAAATGCGGGACAAACTCACCAAGTCGTTAACCGTATGCCTGGAATTGAATGCTTTGAACAGCCGTTTACTGGAAGATCTGCAGGGCCTGATAGATATCAATAACCAAAAATACCCGGTTAAGAATTGCACCCTTAAATTTATGATAAAAGACAGGGATGAAAATATGCTGGTGGAGCTGCCGTCGAAGAATTTTAAGGTAAACCCGAGCGATGACCTGATGGCTGATATTTTTAATTTAACGAATGTACAACCGGTGTTGAATTAGATTGATATTTATAAAATGTCTTCCGCTAATGTATGTGTACGCTTTTTTAGTTTTGGCAGAGTTTCTAATAGAGGAATGCTTATAGAATTAAATCAATTTAACCTAAAAATAACGGAATCTTTCCGGCTTGCATTAAAAAGTTCATTCTTCTTAAATCCATCCTTCAAAAACTTTTTATAGCATTCCTTAATGTAAACCTCCATTTCGTAATCAGTGGCCTTTTGGGCATACGCATAAGTTGGGCGATATTGGATAATGAATGCCGAAAGCGTATCACCTCTTAACCCGGTAACTTTGGATACCATGCCATGACTGAACTTTTGGTTAATGTAATTTGTTTTTTCATCGCGCAGCAAAAGCTTGTTAAATTTATAGGCGCGGGTGCTTTTTTTGGTGAGCGCCCGTATCAAAGTGACTACGTCAACACTTAACAGTTCGCTGGTGTTTTTAGGGATATGATGTACAAACGCATCCATAACTGTTGGGCCTTTATAATTGAATTGTTTAGCATAAAACTGCCGGTTATAAGCCGAGTCCTTTTTATATTCCCTTTCCCGGTTGGCGTGTATAATAACTTCTTTGATCACAATTTTAGCGGGCTCAAGGTCAACCTTTATGGCATCCATAGGATTAATTACCAGTTTAGTATAGGTTTTGTAACCAAAGCGGACAATCCGGAGGCTGTCACCGCCAGAAGCGGGAATCCTGAAGTCGCCAAATGATCCCGTTATGGTTTGCTTTTTACCGAGGCTTATTACAGCGCCACTGACGGGTAGTTTTGTGTCTGAATCAATAACCTTACCGCTTACCAGTTGGCCGTAACTATGGGTTATTACCATACAAAATAAAAGGAGCGGCAGGTTCTTCAATTTCATAAGATGGTGATATTGGCAGGCAGGTTGATCATTTACCCAAAAATAACAAACGGAAGAAGGTTAACTAATTGTTTAACATCATTTAACAGATGCGGGGAGCAGATAGGAGAGAGCGGAAAAAATTGCGTAAAAAAGTCCTTCACCGAAATGGCGAAAGACTATACTTTACTATAAAAAATTAACTAACTAACAACCGACTTTTGATGCTTACTGATATTTGTTGCTCAGATGGATCCAAACAAACACAACCAGGTAAGCAAGCCAGCAAATTGCTATAAATCCTAAAAATACAATGATTGAAAATAATAGTGACATCTGTTTTTGTTTAGTGGCTGTTTTTACGGAAACAACTGAAATATTGTTCCAATTAAATAATAATAATTTACCATTATGACTACCTGTCCCTAATCTTCTTTATGGATAAATAAGGTACAGGCGACAAACAAAACTTAAACCAACAAATACTCAAACTAACAGCCACCTTCCTGACTTCTTCCCCAACTAAGTAAAAAAACCGAAATGTAAATTCCGGACATTCAAAATGGCGCAGCCTCTGTAAGCACAGTTGAAAACAAACCATAGCGAAAAAATCAAAAAAACATATCTTTGCGCTATTATGAGCAAATCAACCGACGAACTTTTTAAAAACGTTATATCGCACGCAAAAGAATATGGCTTTGTTTTCCAGAGCAGTGAAATTTATGATGGCCTTAGCGCTGTTTATGATTACGGGCAATTTGGCTCGGAACTGAAGAACAACCTTAAAACCTATTGGTGGAAATCAATGGTGCAGATGCACGATAATATTGTTGGGATTGATTCTGCTATATTTATGCACCCTTCTATCTGGAAAGCGAGCGGCCATGTTGATGGTTTCAGCGACCCGATGATTGACAATAAAGACAGCAAAAAACGCTATCGCGCAGATCAGCTGCTGGAAGACAAAATTGCCAAATATGATAAAGATGGCAAAACGGACAAGGCCGAGCTGCTGCAAACAGAAATGGACACCGCCCTTAAAAATGAGGACCTGCCACGCCTGCGCGAATTAATTATAGAACATGAAATTGCCGACCCGGTGAGTGGTACCCGCAACTGGACTGAAGTGCGCCAGTTTAACCTGATGTTCAGTACCCAGATGGGTGCTGTGGCTGATGATGCCGACCTGGTTTACCTTCGCCCTGAAACCGCGCAGGGTATTTTTGTGAATTACCTGAACGTGCAAAAATCAGGCAGGATGAAAATTCCTTTCGGGATAGCGCAAATTGGCAAGGCCTTCCGTAATGAAGTGATTGCCCGCCAGTTTATAATCCGCATGCGCGAATTTGAGCAAATGGAGATGCAATACTTTGTACGCCCCGGCACGCAAAAGGAATGGTTTAACAAATGGAAAGAAACCCGTTTAAAATGGCATTTGGCTTTAGGTACCGCGCCCGAAAAATACCGTTACCACGAACATACCAAACTGGCCCATTATGCAGATGCCGCTTATGATATCGAGTTTGAGTTTCCATTCGGATTTAAAGAAGTAGAAGGGATCCATAGCCGTACAGATTTTGATTTGAGCCAGCACCAGAAGTTCTCAGGCAAAAAAATGCAATACTTTGACCCTGAAGTTGACCCTGAAACAGGCAAGCCTTATGGCAACTATATCCCGTACGTTATTGAAACTTCTATAGGGTTAGACCGGATGTTTTTGTTAACAATGATAAACGCCTTTGAAGAAGAAGACTTAAGCACCGAAGAAAAACAGGATAGCCGTACGGTATTACACCTGCACCCATGCCTGGCGCCGGTTAAAGCCGCCATATTTCCGTTGATAAAGAAAGACGGACTGCCAGAAAAGGCGCGCGAGATAATGGATAAGCTAAAGCTTGATTTTAACCTGCAATACGAAGAGAAAGATGCTATAGGAAAACGCTACCGCAGGCAGGATGCCATCGGTACTCCTATCTGTATCACTGTGGATCATCAGACGCTGGAAGATAACACCGTAACCATCCGTCACCGCGATAGCATGGCGCAGGAGCGCGTTGACGCAAACCAGTTGGAGAAGATCCTGGGCGATTTGGTAAGCTGGAAGAATTTGTTGGCTTAGTTAGCTTTTTCTTTCCCGTCATTGCGAGGAACGAAGCAAACTCTGCAAAGGACAATCAATTTCCTTTGTTTAGGAGGGACCTTGCAGCCGCTAACCGGTTGCCACATTATTTTCGTTCCTTGATCTGTATAGCTCAGAGGTTGCTTCGTTCCTCGCAATGAAGCGTTTTATAAAGAGCCGTGGCGAAATGGAAAATCTTTTTTAATTTAACCTAGTGAACAATTACGACACCAAAATCGGCATCAAAGCGTGGGCGGAGGAAGATCGCCCGCGTGAGAAACTGGGCACACAGGGCCGCCGTGCCCTGAGTGATGCCGAGTTGATTGCCATATTGATAGGCTCGGGCAGCAGGAATGAAACTGCTGTTGAATTAAGCAGGCGTATTTTACATCATTATGATAACGACCTGAACAAACTCGGCAAAGCCTCCATTGCCGAGCTCTCCAATTTTAAAGGCATCGGCGAAGCCAAAGCCATTTCCATCATAGCCGCGCTCGAGATTGGCCGGCGGAGAGACGATACAGAAAACCCCGCGCCCGAATATATCAGCACCAGCAGGGATGCTTACAATTTGATAAAGCGGCACCTGGTTGATCTGAACCACGAAGAGTTCTGGATCTTGCTAACCGGGCGCTCACAAAAATTCATCGCCCGTGAACTGGTTAGCAAAGGCGGCTTATCAGCTACCATTGTGGACCCAAAGATCATTTTTGGTTTGGCCCTGCAGCACCAGGCCAGCAATATCTTCCTGGTACACAACCATCCATCCGGTAATTTAAAACCAAGTAACGAAGATCTTCACCTCACCAAAAAATTGGTTGAGGCAGGTCGGCTGCTGGACATCAGGATCATGGATCACCTTATTATCACCAACGGCGGCTTTTATAGCTTTGCCGATGAAGGGGTGTTTTAAAGCGAGTACGAAAGTTGGGAACGTTGCAAAGTGATTTTAAACCAATTCAATTAAACAACATAGCGGGTAAAGCGTTACCTTTATACAATTAAAACCCAAAGCTATGATAACTCCAGATAACCAGATCCCGATTGACGATTCAGAAAATAGCGATTCTGACGATCAGCTAAGCCAGCAGGACATCCATTCAAACGGATTTGATGATGCGCCCGAGCCTGGTGATACCGTTGATTATGCAGATCCTGATAAATTAAAACAGGCATACGATGCCTCTGAAGCCGCTTACACCCTTAACTTAGGTGACGACGGCGATACCACAGAAGGCGATAATGACTAATCAGCTCCTTTAAATCTCCCCTAACAGGGAGATTTTTTCTTTTTAACTTTATTAGCTTTCCGGGCTTTTCGATACTCTTTTACCTTTTTCTCACTTTCCGCTTTTCCGGCTTCCGCTCTTACAGAGTAAATCCTATCTTTGCCGATTATCATTTCGCTATAATGAAGATATCGTATAACTGGCTTAAAGAATTTATTGATACCGATAAAACTCCCGCAGAGATCTCAACCATATTAACCGGTACAGGTTTAGAGGTGGAGAGCCTTGAAAAAGTGCATGCCGTTCCGGGCGGACTGGAAGGTTTGGTTGTGGGCTATGTAAAAGAACGCAGCCAGCATCCCAATGCCGACAGGCTGAGCATTACCAAAGTGGATGTGGGTACGGGTGAAGATTTGCAGATTGTTTGCGGTGCGGCCAATGTTGATGCAGGGCAAAAGGTGGTAGTTGCTACCGTTGGTACCACTGTTTACCCAACAGTTGGTGAGCCTTTTAAGATCAATAAATCAAAAATAAGGGGCGAAGTGTCCGAAGGGATGATCTGTGCTGAAGACGAGATAGGCCTGGGCACCGATCATGCAGGAATTATGGTGCTTGATGCTGATGCGCAGGTTGGCATATTGGCTAAAGACTATTTTAAATTAAACGACGATTACCTTTACGAAATAGGTTTAACCCCCAACCGCGCCGATGCTACTTCGCATTTGGGTACGGCAAGGGATATTGCCGCATTTTTAAAGATAGGCGTAAAGAAACCTGATGTTTCGGCATTTAAGGCAGATAATACCAGCCGCAACATAAAAGTTGTGGTGGAGAACGAAGCTGCAAGTCCAAGGTATTCCGGTGTAACCATCTCTGGCGTTGAGGTTAAGGAATCACCAAAATGGATGAAGGAAAGGCTGGCGGTTATCGGTATCCGGAGTATCAATAATATTGTTGATGCAACCAATTATGTGCTGCATGACCTTGGACAGCCCCTGCATGCATTTGATGCAGATGCGATTAAAGGCGATACGGTGATCGTTAAAAATTACCCCGAAGGAACACTATTCAAGACTTTGGACGATGTGGAGCGCAAGTTAAGTGCTGATGATTTGATGATAGGCAACGCCGAAGTGCCGATGTGTATAGCCGGTGTTTTTGGCGGCGCAGATTCTGGAGTTAAATCAACTACCAAAAATATCTTTTTAGAGAGCGCCTATTTCAATGCTGTTTCGGTTCGTAAAACATCCAAGCGGCATGGTTTAAAAACAGATGCCTCGTTCAGGTTTGAGCGCGGTACCGATCCGGATATGACGGTGTTTGCTTTGAAACGTGCTGCTTTATTGATAAAGGAAATCGCAGGCGGACATATCTCATCAGAAATATCTGATCATTATCCAAACCCGGTTGCACCGTTTGAGATAGAAGTTACTTATAAAAACATCCACCGGTTAATCGGCAAGGAAATTCCGCATGGCGAAATAAAAGGCATCCTCACCGCTTTGGATATTGACATAGTTGGCGAAACGGGCGAGGGATTATCGTTAAAAGTACCCCCTTACCGTGTTGATATTACCCGCGAGGTGGATATTGTAGAAGAGATTTTAAGGATCTACGGTTATAATAACATCGAGATCCCTACACAGATTCGTGCCTCATTAAATACATCCGTGCGGCCCGAGAAAGATACCGTACAAAATTTAATCTCAGACATGCTGTCGGCCAATGGCTTTAACGAGATCATGTCGAACTCATTAACAAAATCAACCTACTCGTCAAATCTTGATAAGGCGGTAAAAATCCTTAATCCTTTAAGCAGTGACCTTGACGTGATGCGCCAAACGCTGATTTATTCGGGTCTTGAGGCTATCGCATACAACACTAACCGGCGTAATGCCGACTTAAAATTGTATGAGTTTGGAAAAGTTTATGAGGTGAATGAAGATAAGTATTCCGAAACCCAAAGGTTTGCAATCTTTATATCAGGCATCGATAAGCCCGAGCAATGGAACCAAAAAGCAAAACAGGTATCGTTTTATAACCTCAAGGCTATTGTTGATGGTATTATCTCCAAATTAAACATAACCGGGCTGGCATTGGAGGAATCAACCTGCAAAAAGCTTAGCTGGGGGATGCAATACAATCTAAACGGCAAGCAGCTGGTAAAGTTTGGTAAAGTTGCTCCAGAGGCTTTAAAAATGGTTGACCTGAATAACGAGGTTTTTTGTGCCGATTTTAATTTTGACCTGATACTGGCTGCGGTGCGTAAAAATAAGATCGTATTTCGGGATGTACCGAAGTTTCCGGCAGTCAGGCGTGATCTTTCCATGTTGATTGATAAATCAGTAACATTTGGCCAGTTAAAACAGATAGCCGAACGGACAGAACGCAAGCTGTTACAGGAAGTAAACGTGTTTGACGTTTACCAGGGTGATAAGCTGCCCGCCGGAAAAAAATCATACGCATTAAGCTTCATCATCCAGGACAGTGAAAAAACGCTGACTGATAAAGCGATTGACTCAATAATGCAAAAATTAATTTATAATTTAGGTAAAGAGGCAGGAGCTGAGATTAGGAAATAGAGATTAGTTAACCAGAGATTAGAGACCAGTTGATCGGCGGGGGGGTAAAACTATGATGGAATTACTATTTACAGTCAACAAAAACTAATCTCCGATCTCAAATCGCTATATTTGTTAATAAATAATTAATATCATAACGGTAAAACTAATCTCCGGTCTCTGACCTTTAATCACTAACAACCAATGGCCTTAGCAGAGCAATTAAATACAATTGTAGAAAGAACAGAGCGCTTAATTGAGCTTTGCGCTGCTTTGCAGGAGGAAAACGACCTTTTAAAGTTGGAGAGCGAGGCGTTATCGGTAGCGCTTGATGCGAGTAAAAACAAGACAAAAGAGCTGGACGAGAAACTTCGCGCATTGAAGATGGCGAAGTCTTTTTCAGAAACAAATGAAAAAAGTCTTGACATAAAGCAAAAAATTAACGAATTTGTGCAGGAAATAGATAAGTGTATTGTATTATTGAAGAAATAATACAAAAAGTGAGCTCAAATGGGAGAAATCTCAATAAAAATAAACATTGCTGACAGAGTTTACCCCTTAAAGGTAAACATGGAAGAGGAAGAAATAATACGCAGGGCAGCCAAACTGATTAATGACCGGATAAAAGAATATCAGGAAAATTACGCAGTTAGGGATAAACAGGATTTGCTTTCGATGTGTGTGCTGCATTACGCCACATCATCGTTAAAAGCAGATATGAAGGGAAACATTGAAGATACGGAAGTAACGGAGAAGGTTTACCAGTTGGATTATTTGTTATCAGAGTTTTTTTCAAAGCAATAACGTTCTTTACATATTTACAGAGCAATTAAGATTTAACCGCAGTTAAATTTTAAGTATCACTATTAAAAACTTAACGCTTCAATATGAACGGATCGAAGAGGCATGCGTTGATCGTACGGTTAACGGTAACCCATGATTCGTACCTGAATGAGGTTTTTAAATACATGACACTTAGAAATTAGTTGCGGTTTTTTTAATATATACCAATTATAGACATGAGTACAACCATATTATATCTTATCATCGGAGTGTTGATAGGAGGCCTGCCGGGATTCCTGCTGGGACGATTTTTGCTGAAGAAGCTGTTTAAAGATCAGGAAGTAGCTGCACAAACTAAGGTCAAAAAGATTTTGAAGGATGCTGAAAACGACGCTGAGATTCTGAAAAAGAACAAGCTGCTGGAAGCTAAAGAGAAGTTTTTACAGATGAAAGCCGAACATGAGCAGGAAATAAACGCTAAAAACAACAACATTAACCAGCGTGAGAATGGCATCAAGCAGAAAGAGCAGTCATTGAATCAGCGTTTGGAAAACCAGAATCGCAAAGATAATGAGCTGGATAACCTACGTAAAAACCTGGAGCGCCAAACCGAAATTGTTGTTAAAAAACAGGAAGAAGTTGAGGTGCTTAAAAATTCACATGTTCAGCAGCTGGAAACCATCGCGGGCTTATCTGCCGAAGATGCAAAGAACCAATTGGTAGATAACCTGCGTGAAGAGGCCCGCAGCAAGGCAATGGCTCAAATAAAGGATATTGTTGACGAAGCTAAGCTTACCGCTACGAAAGAAGCCAAGAAGATCGTTATCCAAACCATTCAGCGTACAGCTACAGAAGCTGCGATAGAGAATACGGTTTCTATTTTCAATATAGAGAATGATGAAATAAAAGGTCGGATCATCGGTCGTGAAGGCCGTAACATCCGTGCGCTGGAAGCAGCAACAGGGATTGAGATCATTGTGGATGACACGCCCGAAGCCATCATATTATCCGGCTTTGATCCGGTTCGCAGAGAGATTGCCCGTTTGGCAATGCATCGCCTGGTTACTGATGGTCGCATCCACCCGGCACGTATTGAAGAGGTAGTTGCCAAAACCAGGAAGCAAATAGAAGAAGAAATTGTCGAGATAGGTGAGCGTACCGTAATCGACTTAGGAATTAGCGGTTTACACCCCGAGCTGATCCGGATGGTTGGCAGGATGCGTTACCGCTCATCATACGGGCAAAACCTGTTACAGCACTCACGTGAGGTAGCTAATTTCTGCGCTACCATGGCTGCCGAGCTTGGCTTAAATGTTAAGCTTGCCAAGCGTGCCGGCTTACTGCACGATATTGGTAAAGTGCCTGATGATAATCCTGAATTGCCTCACGCTATTTTGGGGATGCAGCTGGCAGAAAAATATAAGGAACATCCTGAAGTTTGCAACGCGATAGGAGCCCACCATGACGAGATAGAAATGACATCTATGTTGTCGCCGATAATACAGGTTTGTGACGCTATCTCAGGCGCAAGGCCGGGCGCTCGCCGCGAAGTGGTTGAAAGCTACATTAAGCGCTTAAAAGAGCTGGAAGAGCTTGCATTGTCATATCCGGGTGTTGAGAAAACATTCGCTATCCAGGCAGGCCGTGAGCTGCGCGTAGTAGTTGAAAGCGAAAAAATCAGTGACGCACAGTCAGAGATACTGGCCGCCGACATTTCAAACCGCATCCAGACAGAAATGACCTACCCGGGCCAGATCAAGGTTACCGTAATAAGAGAAACAAGGTCTGTAGCATTCGCTAAGTAAAAATTAAATTTAACCCTCTCCAAAAAATGGAGAGGGTTTTTATATTGTGGCAATTAACACCAAAAACATAAAAACTAAAACAGTCGGAACTGCTTCAGCAGAACAGCGGCCGGTTGATGTTTATTTCGATAAATACGCCGAAAGCCACCAAAATTCAACCAATAAGCTTATTCATTGGATCTGCGTTCCGCTCATCGTATTTAGTTTGTTCGGGTTATTTTGGGCTATCCCGTTTCCTTACCTTAAGTTTTTGGGCAGATACAACGGGTTTATAAACTGGGCATCGTTTTTAATCGGCTTTAGTATTTACTTCTATTACAAATTATCTCCGGTTCTTTCGTATTTAATGTTGTTCATCATGTTCGGCTTTAGTTACGGCATTATCCAGTTGGAAATATGGCAAAAAGCCGGCGGCCCTGCTATGTGGCAGGTGTGCCTGGTGATTTTTGTACTCTCGTGGGTGGGGCAATTTATCGGTCACAAAATAGAAGGCAAAAAGCCATCTTTTTTAGATGACCTGAAGTTCCTGCTGATTGGCCCTATCTGGCTGCTGCATTTTATTTTAAAGAAGCTTTCTATCAGGTATTAGAATAAAAAGCCTGGAAACTTAGCTGGTATTGTTTGCAGATTCCGGTTAGGCTTAACTTCTTTGTCAGCGCCTCTAAAGGTTCTTCCCTAGTTTTTCTAAAATATCCTGAGGTACTTTTTGCAGATCGAGCACTAAAAAACCGTCCAGGCAATCAGCAAATTTAGGATCTATATTAAAACAGATGATCTTTGCATTTAAGGCAATGTACTGCCTAAGCAACACAGGTACTTTCATGTTACGGCTCTCTACTTCGCCTATGAGGTTATCCAACCCCTTAAAGCTGTCTTCGCCGGCCATTAATAAATCGGTATCAATACTTGCCAGGTCAACCTTGAATTTTTTGCGGGGCTTAACGTATTGGGCCAGTTCATGGTCGAAATGGTTCCGGTTGATATAATCAACAATAAGCGACTTGGAGAAATTTGAGAACGAGTTGCTGATGCTCACAGGCCCGATCAGGTACCGGTAGCGCGGGTTATCAATTAAATATTTTAAAATGCCTTTCCACAATAAAAACAGCGGTAATGGTTTTTGCTGATATTCTTTACGGACAAATGAACGGCCAAGTTCAATACTCTTTTTAAGCACAGGTGTAAACTGCGATTTGATCTTAAACAGTTCAGAAACATAAAAGCCTTTTTTGCCGATACTATAAAAGATCTCGTCGCCCAGGCCTATGCGGTAGGCCCCCACTATCAATTTGGCTTCGGTATCCCAAATAAACAAGTGATGGTAATAGATATCATATTCATCAAGGTCGATGGCTTTATTGGTTCCCTCGCCTATCTCCCTGAACGTAACTTCACGCAACCGGCCAATCTCGCGGATCACATTCGGGATGAGTGTGGTAGGGGTTATAAATACCTCGTAGTTTTTTTCAACCCAAATCCTGTAATGATCACGCAGCGGGATAATCTCCTTTTCCAGCGTATCGGCGTTTATTTCAGGTGCTATCGCCTCCGGTAGTTTTTTTATTTTGAATAAGTTACGCGGGTTAAAAATCTTCTTCTCGTTTTCAAGACCGGTCCCCAGCGCATAAGTGCGCGCACGTAAATAGTTAAGCAGCTTGGCGCTGTTGGTATAATCCGGAATGTCCTGCACATTAATCGGCTTGCCTATCCGCAGCTTAATGGTATGCCCGTGCTTATTAAATAATTCAGAAGGGAGCTTGGCCGTGCGAAGTGCCGGGTGGATAAGACTAAGCAGGTTAAAAAGCAAACCGTTGTTACCGTGGAAGTAAATAGGTACAACCGGCACCTTTGCCTTGGCTATAATTTTACCTACAACGGGGTGCCACATCCGGTCAGTTACTTCCTGTTTATCTACCTTATAAGTTGACACTTCTCCGGCAGGGAATATGCCGATTGGCGTTCCGTTCGCCAGCAGTTCAAGCGTGTTTTTCAGGCCGCTGATGCTGGATGAATGGTCAACATTTTCAAACGGGTTTACCGCGATAAAATAATCGGCCAAATTGGGGATCTTTTTAAGCAGGAAGTTAGCCATCAGCTTGGCATCGGGCCTAACCATGCACAGCATCTTTAACAATACCATGCCTTCAATACCTCCATAAGGATGGTTGGCAATAGCAATAAAACTGCCTGTTTTAGGAATGTGCCTTAAATCGCGTTCGTCAAATTCAACATCAATGCCGCAACCCTCTAAAATAGCGTCAACAAATTCTGGACCCACCTTTGGTTGTGCCTGGGCAAACAACTCGTTCACCTGGTTAATTTTCATTATTTCCATCAATAAAGCAGCAAGGCCTGGCATCTTCAGCTTATCCAGTTTAGTTGCTTTGGCAAACTCTTCTGTGGTAATTACCTTCATACTTATAAAACAAACCCCATTGTAAGGGGGATAAATATCCTGAAAAATTATTTAATTTACTCCTGATAAACCTTTTAATGAAAGCGCGGATAAAAAATTACCTGTCAATAAGCAAAAAAGAGTGGAACGGTTTGGTAATTCTTGTTGTATTGATTGCATTGGTACTTGCTGCTCCCTATGTTTATCAGTTAATCCGCAAAGATAATACAATAAATTTTAAAGATTTTGATAAAGCAGTTGCCCGGCTAAACAAGCTTGGCAGCAAAGCCGGTTACGATCCTGATAATGAAAAGGCTGATCCCGTTGAGCATATTTCAAAGGTTGAACTGACCCCTTTCAATCCAAATAACCTTACTGTAAAGCAATGGCAGCAGCTCGGGTTAACCGCGCAACAGGCAACTGTTATAGAACGCTATCAACAAAAAGGTGGCAGGTTTTATAGTAAAGAGGATCTGAAAAAGATTTATGCTATTACGCCCACCGACTACCTGCGACTTGAGCCTTACATCAGCATCCCGCAAACAGCCTATGTTTCAAAAAAAGTAACACCGGGCGAAATTATTGAACTTAATTCAGCTGATGCGGCAAAACTCGCCGAATTAAATGGAATAGGCCCCGCATTTGCAGCGCAGATAATACGGTATCGCAGCAGGCTGGGCGGGTTTATTAACAAACAGCAGCTAAAGGAAGTTTACGGGATTGATTCGGTGACTTATGCGGAGATAAAAGACCATCTTTTAGTAAATGCTGCCAATATTAAAAAAATCCCTGTGAATACTATCTCGTTCAGTCAGTTAAGAATTTTTCCTTATTTAAGCTATAAGCAGGCTAATGCAATCATCGAATACCGTGCGCAGCATGGCAACTATTCATCAGTAGCTGATTTGAAAAATATTGTACTGCTTGATGACAGAATTTTGCGTAAAATTGAGCCATATTTAAGTTTTAAATGATAGCGCAGCAAATAAAATCGGCCATTCGTGATATCCCTGACTTTCCCAAACCGGGTATCGTATTCAAAGATATTACGCCTATATTAAAAGACCCTCAGCTGTGCGAAGCCATTGTTAACGCCTTTGCTGAGCAATTGAAGGGCACCCGTATTGATGCCATAGCCGGCATTGAAAGCAGGGGTTTTTTATTCGGGCTTTCGCTGGCTACCAAATTGGGTGTTCCCTTTGTACCGGTGCGCAAGGCCGGGAAACTTCCCTTTACCATTAAACAAAAGGCTTACAAGCTTGAATACGGTACCGCCACTATTGAGTTGCATACTGATGCATTTGAACCCGGTCAGCATATTTTAATTCACGACGATCTATTGGCAACCGGTGGCACAGCCCTTGCAGCCAGTGAATTGATCCAGGAAATGGGTGGAATAGTGGCTGGCTTTTCGTTTGTTGTAGGATTGGGTTTTTTGAAAGGATTGGAAAGGATAAGCCCTGTTTGCGATAGGGTGGTGGTGCTGGCGGATTATTAACAAAAATATTTTCACACCGATTTCGTTCTGACAAATCCCTCTGTAATAACTAAACCTAGTATTCATACCATATACCAAATCGTTCTTTTTTCACGAGGATTTTATTTGAAACCAATGCATGAGATATTGCGTTACTTTGCTGTAAACCAATTATAAATACATGGATTCTTTATTAACTGATGCGCCCGCCGGATACGATTTTTCTATCAACGATAATCAAAAAATGATAGGCCAGATGGCCAAAGATTTTGCTGAAAAAAACATCCGTCCGCATGTGATGGAATGGGACGAGGCGCAGCATTTTCCGGTAGAGTTGTTCAAGAAATTGGGCGAACTGGGGATGATGAGCGTTTTTGTACCGGAAGAATACGGCGGGTCAGGCTTCGGCTATTTTGAATATGTAACCGTGATAGTTGAGATTGCAAAGGTTTGCGGATCGATAGGGCTGTCGGTTGCGGCACATAATTCGTTATGTACCGGCCACATTCTTGCATTTGGGAACGAAGAACAAAAACACCGCTGGCTTCCGAAGCTGGCTACGGCGGAATGGATAGGAGCCTGGGGGTTAACCGAAGCTAACACCGGTTCGGATGCGTTGGGTATGAATACAACTGCCGTTTTAGATGGCGACCATTATATTGTAAACGGATCAAAAAACTGGATCACCCACGGTAAATCAGGTAATGTAGCTGTGGTTATGGTTCGCACAGGCGAAAAGGGCGATTCAAAGGGGATCTCGGCCCTGGTTATTGAAAAGGGAACTGCAGGCTTCACTCATGGTAAAAAGGAAAACAAGCTGGGCATGCGGGCATCAGAAACAACTGAACTGATATTTGATAACTGCCGCGTACCAAAAGAAAACCTTTTGGGCATTGAGGGCGAAGGATTTAAGCAGGCCATGAAGGTGTTGGATGGCGGGCGAATTTCTATCGCTGCTTTATCATTGGGCATTGCCAAAGGGGCTTTTGAAGCAGCAGTTACTTATTCAAAGGAACGTAAGCAGTTCGGCCAATCGATCAGTAACTTCCAGGGGATAGCCTTTAAGCTGGCAGATATGGCCACAGAAATTGAAGCCGCTGAACTGTTGATCATGCAGGCCGCCGATTTGAAGAACAGGCATCTGCCGGTAACAAAGCAATCGGCTATGGCTAAATACTTTGCATCAGAGGTAGCAGTCCGTACCGCTACCGAGGCTGTACAGATTTTCGGCGGCTATGGCTATACCAAAGATTTTCCGGTTGAAAAATATTACCGGGATGCCAAGCTTTGTACAATAGGCGAGGGGACATCGGAGATACAGAAAATTGTAATAAGCAGGGAGATATTGAGGTAATATTATTAGACAGTTAGTTTTGGCAGTAAACGTATGCTTTCATAAACGTTACTGCCCAATTAATTAACCCAATCAACTAATTCAACTTCCCTCTTTCATATTCAAAACTAAATACTTACCTTTGCCCTCCCACGAAAGGAGGTATTTCAGGAATTATGATCATTATTAACGTAAAAGACGGCGAATCATTAGATAAAGCATTAAAACGCTTTAAAAAGAAATTTGAGAAAACTGGAGTTTTAAGAGAACTACGCAGTCGCCAGGCATTTGAGAAAAAATCAATTACCCGTCGCCACGAAATTAAACATGCCATCTACAAGCAGAATATGAACTTAGAACCTACCGTTTAATTCTTGTAAAAGAATTTTCGATTTTTCTAATCAAAATATCAAAACTATTTGTACATTCATTCTTTGGGTGTACAAGTAGTTTTTATGTTTACAGAGCGTTTTATCCGGTATATTCAATTCGAAAAAAGGTACTCACCGCATACCGTATCCGCTTATCAGTCAGACCTTGATCAATTTATTTCTTTTCTCAATAATCCAGGCAAGGAAACGCCTCCGCCACCTGCAGCAATAACACATCCGGACCAAATTACGCATTATCACATCCGCAATTGGATTGTGGAGATGATGAACCAGCAAATTATCGCCCGGTCTATTAATCGTAAAATTGCCACATTACGCAAATACTTCAAATTTTTAGTGCAGGAAGAGGTTATTCAAATTAACCCCGCGGCCAAAATAAATACACCTAAGATCCCTAAAAATTTGCCTGTTGTTGTTGAAGATGCCCGGCTAACGCAGATGCTTGATGATAATGAAGTGTTTGGGCACGATTTTAAGGGCCTGCGGGATAAACTTGTTATCGAGATGCTGTTTGGTACCGGCATGAGGCTTTCTGAGCTAATGGGAGTTAAGGATACGGATATAAACACCTACGAAGGCACCATAAAGGTTTTGGGAAAAAGAAACAAGGAGCGCATTATCCCGGTTAATAATGAATTGAAATTATTAATAGCTGAATACCAGGAGTTAAAGAAAAAACAAGATTTTTCCGGTAACAATTCCTTAACCTTAATCGTTACAGATAAAGGAGCAAATGCTTATTCAAAGCTAATTTATTTAATAGTGCACAAGTATCTGTCTTACATATCAACCCAAAACAAAAGAAGCCCGCATGTGCTGCGCCACACGTTTGCAACCAGCCTGCTCAATCGCGGGGCCGACTTAAATGCAATCAAAGAACTTTTGGGCCACGCAAACCTTAGTGCAACCCAAATTTATACTCATAATTCAGTTGAAAGGTTAAAGTCTATTTACAAACAAGCCCATCCAAAGGCGTAAAAAGGAGGAATCATGAAAATTACAGTGCAATCTATTCGTTTTAATGCAGACAAGAAATTATTGGATTTTATTCAAAAGAAAGCTGATAAGCTTGAAACCTTTTATGATCATATTATTAGCGGCGAAGTGTATTTAAAGCTGGAGAATGTGGAGGATGAGGCTAATAAGATAACGGAGATTAAACTGATGCTGCCGGGTAACCAATTATTCGCCAAAGAGCAGTGTAAAACATTTGAAGAGGCCACCGATCTGGCGATCGAAAGCCTGAGAAAGCAGATTGAAAAGCACAAACAGAAAAAATTTGCCGCCGCCGAGGCTGCAAAAAAAGCGGTTTTACTATCGGCAACAGACGATTTTTGAACCTGATAAACATTATTTTTAAACGTAAATCGGTGGGTTTCAGCCTGCCGATTTTTTTTTAGAAAATAAATTTTGTTCAGCACTAAAAATGTGTAAATTTGCAATCCCTTTCAGAGAGGTATGTAAATGTCTTCTCGCAGTTAAAAGGGTTGGTTCTTTAAAATTAAAATACAGCCTTAATAATTAACCGGTATTATTCCGATGGTCAGCAATGATTTACGAATGTACAAAGGGTAATGATTTAAGCCTCCTTAGCTCAGCTGGTAGAGCGACTGACTTGTAATCAGTAGGTCATTGGTTCGATCCCGATAGGAGGCTCTGTTAATTTCGGAAGAGTGATGTTTAGCTTCAACTTTGGACATCGCAACGCCGAAATCAACAAATGGGGGGATACCAGAGCGGTCAAATGGGGCGGACTGTAAATCCGCTGCTTCGGCTACGAAGGTTCGAATCCTTCTCCCCCCACTTTATTAAGTTGGCAGTTTACAATTTAAAGTTTGCGGTTAAAGCTTACTGAAATTTGTAAACTGTCAATTTGATTAAAAAAGGTTTACGGAATACAATATCGGACAGCA
Organism: Mucilaginibacter xinganensis; assembly: GCF_002257585.1. Taxonomy (NCBI): domain Bacteria; kingdom Pseudomonadati; phylum Bacteroidota; class Sphingobacteriia; order Sphingobacteriales; family Sphingobacteriaceae; genus Mucilaginibacter; species Mucilaginibacter xinganensis. Next base: position 1,866,697 of record NZ_CP022743.1, read on the forward strand.
CATTGCCAACTGAAAACGTAAACCGCAAATTAAACAAGCGGAAGTAGCTCAGTTGGTAGAGCGATAGCCTTCCAAGCTATAGGTCGCGAGTTCGAACCTCGTCTTCCGCTCTGTTACAGTTGGCAAACTAAAAACTGCAAACTGAAAAGCCGACGTAGCTCAGGGGTAGAGCACTTCCTTGGTAAGGAAGAGGTCATGGGTTCAAATCCCATTGTTGGCTCAATATTATAAGCATATATAATAGAATACATTTTTAAGTATAAATTAACCTACAATAATTAAATATAATCATGGCAAAAGAAAAGTTTGACCGCAGTAAACCGCACTTAAACATCGGTACAATCGGTCACGTTGACCACGGTAAAACAACCCTTACCGCAGCTATCACTAAAGTTTTAGCTGATAAAGGTTTATCAGAAGCTCGCTCATTTGATTCAATTGACTCTGCTCCTGAAGAAAAAGAACGTGGTATTACTATTAATACAGCGCACGTTGAGTATTCAACTGCTAACCGTCACTACGCTCACGTTGACTGTCCTGGTCACGCTGACTATGTGAAGAACATGGTTACAGGTGCAGCTCAAATGGACGGTGCAATCATCGTTGTTGCTGCTACTGATGGTCCAATGCCACAAACCCGCGAACACATCCTGTTAGCACGCCAGGTAGGTGTACCTGCACTTGTTGTTTTCATGAACAAGGTTGACATGGTTGATGATCCGGAATTATTAGAACTTGTTGAAATGGAAATTCGTGAGTTATTATCATTCTACGAATATCCTGGTGATGATATCCCTGTAATTCAAGGTTCTGCCCTTGGTGGTTTGAACAATGATCCGAAATGGGTTGACAAAATTATGGAATTAATGGATGCTGTAGATAGCTACATTCCAATTCCTCCGCGTTTAACTGAGCTTCCATTCTTAATGCCTGTTGAAGACGTATTCTCGATCACTGGTCGTGGTACAGTTGCAACCGGTCGTATTGAGCGTGGTGTAATTAACTCAGGTGAGCAGGTTGACATCCTTGGTATGGGTGCTGAAAACTTAAAATCAACTGTAACAGGTGTTGAGATGTTCCGTAAGATCCTTGACAGAGGTGAAGCTGGTGACAACGTAGGTTTATTGTTACGTGGTATTGAAAAAACTGATATCCGTCGTGGTATGGTTATTTGCAAACCAGGTTCAGTAACTCCGCACACAGATTTTAAAGCAGAAGTTTACGTATTATCAAAAGCAGAAGGTGGCCGTCACACTCCATTCTTCAATAAATACCGTCCGCAATTCTATTTCCGTACAACTGACGTAACCGGTGAGATTTCATTGGCCGAAGGTGTAGAAATGGTTATGCCAGGTGATAACGTTACCATCACTGTAAAGCTGATCAACGCTATCGCAATGGAAAAAGGCTTACGTTTCGCTATCCGTGAAGGTGGCAGAACAGTAGGTGCTGGTCAGGTAACTGAAATTTTAAAATAACCCCTAACCCCTTTAGGGGAACAAGGTTAGGTTACGGTTAATTTAACGCAAAGTACTTAGCTTTTTAGCTAAGTACTTTGTTAATAAAAATCCCCTAATAAGGATTTTAAGTATAAACGGGAATAGTTCAATGGTAGAATAGAGGTCTCCAAAACCTTTGATCAGGGTTCGAATCCTTGTTCCCGTGCATAACAGTAAACAACGAAATGGCTAACGTATCTGAGTATATTAAGGAGTCTTATATAGAGTTGACGGAAAAAGTTACCTGGCCAACCTGGAGAGAACTGCAAAGCAGTTCTATTCTTGTATTGGTTGCGGCGCTTATTATTGCGTTAATAATTCTATTTATGGACCAAAGCATACACTTTTTGCTTACACAGTTTTATTCTTCACTAACCTAATTTTAAAGTAAAAAGATGAGTGATCAGTTAAAATGGTATGTGGTACGGGCTATAAGCGGTAAAGAGAAAAAGGTAAAGCAATATATTGATGCCGAGATCAGCCGTCTTGGTATTACGCATTTGGTTCCGCAGGTATTGATCCCAACAGAAAAATACTACCAGATGCGCGACGGAAAGAAAATTGCAAAAGAGCGCAATTTTTTCCCGGGTTATGTGTTGATCGAAGCGCAGCTTGATGCTGAAATTGAGCACATCATAAAAAACATAAACAGCGTTATAGGATTTTTGGGTGATAAAGCCGGAAATGCTATTCCGTTACGCCAGGCAGAAGTTAACCGTATTTTAGGTAAGGTTGATGAAATGAGTGCACAGGGCGAGACGATGAATGTGCCTTATTATATAGGTGAGGGTGTAAAAGTGATGGACGGACCTTTCAACGGATTTAGCGGGGTGATTGAAGAGGTTAACGAAGAAAAGAAAAAATTGAAAGTAATGGTAAAGATCTTCGGGCGCCGTACGCCGCTTGAATTGAATTACATGCAGGTAGAGAAAGAGTAGAATAGAGACTGGTGAATAGAGATTAGTTAATTAGAACTATCTCTGGGCCGGGAACCAACAAAAATATTAATAGAGCGTTCGATTGAACCGATTAACTAATCACTAATCTCCAGTCACTGCTCGCAAGAGCTTAAATGTTACTTAGCTTCCACTTACTAACATTGAGTTATAATTAAATAAATAGAAAATGGCAAAAGAAGTCGGTGCGATGGTGAAGCTGCAGGTAAAGGGCGGCGCTGCAAATCCATCACCTCCAATTGGCCCAGCCTTGGGTGCAAAAGGGGTGAACATTATGGAATTTTGCAAGCAGTTCAATGCACGTACCCAGGATAAACCTGGTAAAGTGTTACCGGTAGTTATTACTGTTTATGTCGACAAGTCATTCGATTTTATCATCAAAACTCCACCGGTTGCCATCCAGTTACTGGAAGCAACAGGTTTAAAGAGTGGTTCGGCCGAACCCAACCGTAAAAAGGTAGCCAATGTAAATTGGGACCAGGTTGAGACTATAGCCAAAGATAAAATGACTGATTTGAATGCATTCACAGTAGAATCAGCCATGAAAATGGTGGCAGGAACTGCCCGCAGTATGGGGATAACCGTATCAGGTACGGCACCCTGGAATTAATTAATTTATACAAATCAGTTTAAGACAGTGGCTAGATTAACAAAAAATCAAAAAGTGGCACTCTCCAAAATTGAGGTGAACAAATCGTATTCCCTACAGGATGCAACATCTTTGGTAAAAGATATTACTAATACCAAATTTGATTCATCTGTTGATATAGATGTTCGTTTAGGTGTTGACCCGCGTAAAGCCAATCAAATGGTGCGTGGTATTGCAACCTTACCTCATGGAACCGGTAAAACTGTACGTGTATTGGTACTTTGTACTCCTGATAAGGAACAAGAGGCCAAAGATGCAGGTGCAGATTACGTAGGTTTGGATGATTATATTGCCAAAATTGAAGGTGGATGGACTGATGTTGATATCATTATCACTATGCCAAGTGTTATGGCGAAGGTAGGTCGTTTAGGTCGTATTTTAGGCCCGCGTAACCTTATGCCAAACCCTAAATCAGGTACAGTAACTCCCGAAGTTGGGAAAGCTGTAACTGAGGTTAAAGGTGGTAAGATCGACTTCAAGGTTGATAAGACCGGTATTATCCATGCCTCAATAGGAAAAGTATCTTTCCCTGCTGATAAAATTTATGAAAATGCTTTGGAAGTATTACAAACCATTTCAAAATTAAAACCTTCAGCAGCAAAAGGAACATATTTTAAGAGTATTCATATCTCTTCAACAATGTCACCTGGAATTGAAATTGAAACTAAAACAGTAGCGGGGATCTAAATCATGAATAAAGAAGAAAAACACGAGTTAGTAATCGCCCTTACTGAGCAAATGAAAGAGTACGGTAATTTTTATATCACCGATACTTCAAATTTGACAGTTGCAAAAATCAATAACATCCGTCGTAAATGTTTCGAAAGCGACATTGAGATGAAGGTAGCAAAAAACAGCCTGATTAAAAAGGCTATGGAAGCTGCCGGCGGTGATTTTACCCCAATGTATGACGTGCTGAAAGGTTCATCATCTATCCTTTTCTCAAAGTCAGCAACTGCCCCGGCAAAGCTGATCAAACAGTTAAGGAAACAAGGTGACAAACCGGTTTTAAAAGCGGCTTACATTGATTCATCAATATTTGTTGGTGATAACCAGATTGATACTTTGATTGCATTGAAATCGAAGGAACAACTGATAGGAGAGATCATTGGATTATTGCAATCACCAGCGAAGAACGTTATTTCTGCATTACAATCAGGCGGAAATATACTTGCAGGCGTTGTAAAAACATTACAGGAAAGAGGTTAACCGAACACCTTAAAGTTCGATATTAAAAAACAAAAAGCATTAAAAGTAAAATTTAAAATAAAATGGCGGATTTAAAAGCGTTTGCTGAACAGTTGGTAAACTTAACAGTAAAAGAAGTAAACGAATTAGCTCAGATCTTGAAAGATGAGTATGGCATTGAGCCTGCTGCTGCAGCTGTTGCTGTTGCTGCTGCTCCTGCAGGTGGCGATGACGCTCCTGCTGCTGCTGCAGAACAAACTGCATTTGACGTTATCCTGAAAGAAGCAGGCGGCGCTAAATTAGCAGTAGTTAAATTAGTAAAAGACTTAACCGGCCTTGGTTTGAAAGAAGCTAAAGACTTAGTTGATGGTGCACCTAAAGAAGTAAAAACTGGTGTTACTAAAGAAGAAGCTGAATCTTTGAAAAAACAATTAGAAGAAGCTGGAGCAGTAGTTGAGGTTAAATAATTTAACCCGTAATAATATAGCATCAAGACTCCGACCTTTTGGTCGGGGTCTATTGCTGTTTATATAGATTAGATAGGAGGCGGCAGAATTTAGTCGCGGCATTTTTATCCTGTTGTGTTATGGATAGTTGTAACGAACTCAATGCTAATCTCTCCGGTCTGTCAAAAACATCTACCGAAAGAACCTATATCAGTTTATTAATAAACTAAAATTTTATTCCCTTGGCAAACAAAATAAATCAAAGAGTAAATTTTGCAACCAGCAGGAAAGTATTGGATTACCCCGATTTTCTTGACGTTCAGTTGCAATCTTTCCAGGAATTTTTTCAATTGGAAACTACCTCAGACAACCGTTATAAAGAAGGTTTGTTTAAAGTGTTTGCCGAAAATTTTCCTATCTCCGATTCAAGAAACATCTTCGTTTTAGAGTTTCTTGATTACTTTATTGATCCGCCACGTTATGATATACAGGAATGTATTGAACGCGGATTAACTTACAGTGTGCCTTTAAAAGCCAAGCTTCGCCTTTCATGTAATGATGAAGAGCACGAAGACTTTGAAACTATTGTACAGGATGTGTACCTGGGAACTATTCCCTACATGACACCTAAAGGTACCTTTGTTATCAATGGTGCTGAACGTGTAATTGTATCTCAGCTGCACCGTTCACCAGGTGTGTTTTTCGGACAAAGCCGCCACACTAATGGTACTAAATTATATTCAGCCCGTGTAATTCCTTTTAAAGGTTCATGGATTGAGTTTGCTACAGACGTTAACAACGTGATGTATGCTTATATTGACCGTAAAAAGAAATTCCCGGTTACTACCTTATTGCGCGCAATTGGTTACGATTCTGATAAAGATATCCTGGAATTGTTTGAATTGGCCGACGAGGTTAAAGTAAGCAAAAGCGGCTTAAAGAAATTTATTGGACGTAAGCTTGCTGCAAGGGTGTTGAAAAAATGGGTTGAAGACTTTGTGGATGAAGATACCGGCGAAGTTGTTTCTATTGACCGTAATGAAATCATACTGGAGCGTGAAACTGTATTGGAAGATGATCATATCGATCAGATCATTGATGCAGGTGTTAAAACCATTATCCTGAACAAGGAAGATGCGGCTACCAGCGGTGACTACACTATTATATATAACACTTTACAAAAAGATACTTCAAACTCAGAAAAAGAAGCGGTTGAACACATCTACCGTCAATTACGTAACGCTGAACCACCTGATGAGGAAACTGCACGTGGTATCATTGATCGTTTGTTCTTTTCTGATAAAAGATATGATCTGGGCGATGTGGGCCGTTACCGCATCAACCGTAAGTTAAAACTGTCAACCTCTGAAGAGACTAAGGTTTTAACCAAACAGGATATTATTGCGATTGTTAAATACCTGATCAAATTAATCAACTCAAAAGCTGAGGTGGATGATATTGATCACTTGTCAAACCGTCGTGTTCGTACCGTTGGCGAGCAGTTATATGCACAGTTTGGTGTTGGTTTAGCACGTATGGCCCGTACCATCCGTGAGCGTATGAACATTCGTGACAACGAGGTGTTCACACCAACCGACCTGATCAATGCACGTACATTGTCATCAGTTATTAACTCGTTCTTCGGAACAAACCAGCTTTCACAGTTCATGGACCAAACTAATCCACTGGCAGAGATCACGCACAAGCGTCGTCTGTCAGCCCTTGGGCCCGGTGGTCTGTCACGTGAGCGTGCCGGTTTTGAGGTTCGTGACGTACACTACACCCACTACGGTAGGTTGTGTACCATTGAAACTCCGGAAGGACCGAACATTGGTTTGATCAGTTCACTTTGCGTACACGCCAAAATTAATAACTTAGGCTTTATTGAAACACCATACAAACGTGTGGTTGACGGTAAAGTACAAGTTCAGGAAGATGTTATCTATTTATCTGCAGAAGATGAAGACGGTAAAACTATCGGCCAGGCAAATGCGCATTATGACGATAAAGGTGTATTCGCATTACCTAAGGTAAAAGCACGTTTTGAAGGTGACTTCCCGATTATTGATCCGGAAAAACTTGACTTAATGGATATTGCACCAAACCAGATCACATCTATAGCGGCTTCATTAATTCCGTTCCTTGAACATGATGATGCTAACCGTGCGTTGATGGGATCAAACATGCAGCGCCAGGCAGTGCCTTTGTTGCGTCCTGAAGCGCCAATTGTTGGTACAGGTTTGGAAGGCCGCGTGGCTAAAGATTCACGTACATTGATCAACGCTGAAGGCGATGGTGTTGTTGAATATGTTGATGCAACCGAAATCAGGATCCGTTATGATCGTAATGAGCTTGATCGTTTAATCTCTTTTGATGGCGATACCAAGAGTTACCGTTTAACCAAGTTCAAGAAAACAAACCAGAGCACCACCATGAACCTTAAGCCTATTGTTAAAAAAGGCCAAAGGGTTGAAAAAGGAGAAGTGCTTTGCGAAGGATATGCTACACAGGCAGGCGAGCTTGCTTTAGGGCGTAACCTTAAAGTTGCATTCATGCCTTGGCAGGGTTACAACTTTGAGGATGCGATAGTAATATCTGAACGCGTTGTATCGCAGGATATATTTACTTCGCTTCACGTTGAAGAATTTGAACTCGAAGTTCGTGATACCAAACGTGGTGAAGAAGAATTAACACCGGATATCCCTAACGTATCAGAAGAAGCTACCAAAGATTTGGACGAAGACGGAATTATCCGTGTTGGTGCTGAAGTTAAGGAAGGCGACATCCTGATTGGTAAGATCACGCCAAAAGGTGAGTCTGACCCGTCACCGGAAGAAAAATTGCTACGTGCCATATTTGGTGATAAAGCAGGCGATGTTAAAGATGCATCACTGAAAACTCCACCATCTATTGCAGGTGTTGTTATTGATACTAAACTATTCTCACGTGCGAAGAAAACTTCAAAAGCTGAAGAAAAAGCACAATTGGAGAAATTAGATACAAGGCATGATAAAGCAGTAAAAGATCTTAAAAATACTTTGATTGAAAAGTTATTTGAGATTGTGAACGGTAAAACATCACAGGGTGTGTATAACGTTTACAAAGAGCTGCATGTGCCAAAAGGTGTAAAATTCACCCAAAAAATACTGGTTGAGCTTAACTATGAAAATATTAACCCAACCAAGTGGACAACTGATGATGACAAGAACGATCAGATAAAAACTCTTCTTCATAACTATAACATTAAAGTTAATGAGGAACTGGGTGCTTATCGCCGGGATAAGTTCGCTATCAGCGTGGGTGATGAATTGCCATCAGGTATCGTACAAATGGCCAAAGTTTACATCGCTAAAAAGCGTAAGCTTAAAGTGGGTGATAAAATGGCGGGCCGTCACGGTAATAAAGGTATTGTTGCACGTATTGTACGTGACGAAGACATGCCTTTCCTTGAAGACGGAACACCGGTTGATATTGTGTTGAACCCGCTGGGTGTACCTTCACGTATGAACCTGGGCCAGATCTACGAAACTGTATTAGGATGGGCCGGTAAAGAGCTTGGAATTAAATTTGCTACTCCGATTTTTGATGGTGCAAGCCATGAAGAAGTGGAAGAGTGGGTTAAAAAGGCAAACTTACCAGAATCGGGCCGTACCTATTTGTACAATGGTTTAACCGGAGATCGTTTTGATCAGCAAACAACTGTAGGTATTATCTACATGCTGAAACTGGGTCACATGGTTGATGATAAGATGCACGCACGTTCAATAGGGCCATACTCATTAATTACACAACAGCCATTGGGTGGTAAAGCCCAGTTTGGTGGTCAGCGTTTTGGTGAGATGGAGGTTTGGGCACTGGAGGCATTTGGTGCATCAAACATTCTGCAGGAAATATTGACTGTAAAATCTGATGATGTTATTGGCCGTGCCAAAACATATGAAGCTATTGTTAAAGGCGAAAACTTGCCAACACCATCAGTTCCTGAATCATTCAACGTATTGGTTCATGAATTAAGAGGTTTAGGTTTGGATATCACATTAGAATAAGGTAAAAGGATAAAGGTAAAAGGCGAGAGGCAGAAATGTCGATTCCTTTTACCTTTCACCTTTCGCTTTTCACCTTCAAAAAACAAAGGAGACTATGTCTTACAAAAAGGATAATAAAATCAAGAGTAATTTCACCACCATTACCATCAGTTTAGCTTCTCCGGAATCTATCCTGGAACGTTCAAGCGGTGAAGTTTTAAAACCTGAAACCATTAACTACAGGACTTACAAGCCTGAGCGTGATGGTTTATTCTGCGAGCGTATTTTTGGTCCGGTTAAAGATTATGAGTGCCATTGCGGTAAATACAAGCGTATCCGTTACAAGGGTATTGTTTGTGATCGTTGCGGTGTTGAAGTAACTGAGAAAAAAGTACGTCGTGAGCGTATGGGACACATCAATTTGGTGGTTCCTGTTGCACATATCTGGTATTTCCGTTCGTTGCCAAATAAAATTGGTTACTTACTGGGCTTGCCTACAAAAAGACTGGATCTGATTATTTACTACGAACGTTATGTAGTGATTCAACCGGGTATTAAAGAAGCTGACGGAATCAACAAAATGGATTTCCTTACAGAAGAAGAATACCTTGACGTATTGGATACCCTTCCAAAGGAAAACCAATACCTTGATGATAAAGATCCGCAAAAATTTGTGGCTAAAATGGGCGCCGAGGCATTAGAGGAGTTGTTAAAACGCCTTGACCTTGACGAACTTTCATTTAGCTTACGTCACCAGGCTGCTAACGAAACTTCTCAGCAACGTAAAAACGAAGCTTTAAAACGTTTACAGGTTGTTGAAGCTTTCCGTGATGCAAAAACAAGGATCGAGAATAACCCTGAATGGATGATCGTTAAGATCGTTCCGGTTATCCCGCCTGAATTGCGCCCGTTAGTACCATTGGAAGGTGGCCGTTTTGCAACTTCGGATTTAAATGACCTTTACCGCCGTGTTATTATCCGTAACAACCGTTTAAAACGATTGATTGAGATAAAAGCGCCGGAAGTTATATTACGTAACGAAAAACGTATGTTACAGGAAGCTGTTGACTCGTTATTTGACAACTCACGTAAAGTAAACGCGGTAAAAACCGAAGGTAACCGTGCTTTAAAATCACTTTCAGACATTCTGAAAGGTAAACAAGGCCGTTTCCGTCAAAATTTATTAGGTAAACGTGTTGATTATTCAGCCCGTTCGGTGATTGTTGTAGGTCCTAACCTTAAATTACACGAATGCGGTTTACCAAAAGATATGGCTGCCGAGCTGTTCAAACCATTTATCATCCGCAAAATGATTGAGCGTGGTGTGGTTAAAACAGTGAAGTCTGCCAAAAAGATTGTTGACCGTAAAGACCCATTGGTTTGGGACATTTTGGAAAACGTATTGAAAGGCCACCCTGTATTATTGAACCGTGCGCCTACGCTGCACAGGTTAGGTATCCAGGCTTTTCAGCCAAAATTGGTTGAAGGCAAGGCTATTCAATTGCACCCGTTAACCTGTACCGCCTTCAACGCGGATTTTGACGGTGACCAGATGGCTGTGCACGTACCCTTGGGTAACGCAGCAATTTTGGAAGCCCAGGTTTTAATGCTTGCATCACACAATATCCTTAACCCTGCTAACGGAACGCCTATTACAGTTCCATCTCAGGACATGGTGCTTGGTTTGTACTACATAACCAAAGGACGTAAAACTGATGCCGGACGTGTTGTAAAAGGTGAAGGATTAACATTCTACTCTTCTGAAGAAGTAATTATTGCCTATAATGAACGTAAGATTGACCTGCATGCCTTTATTAAGGTTAAAGGATTGATCAAAGAACGTGACGGGCAAATAGTAAGCAAAATTATTGATACTACTGTTGGCCGTGTATTGTTCAATGAGCACGTTCCGGTTGAAGTAGGTTATATCAACGAATTGCTTACCAAAAAATCATTACGTGATATTATTGGTGAGGTTGTAAAAATTACCGGTATGGCGCGTGCTGCCCAGTTCCTTGATGATATTAAGGAATTAGGTTTCAGAATGGCATTCCAGGGTGGTTTATCATTTAACCTTAAGGATATCAATATTCCTGATGAAAAGGTTACGCTGATAGCCCAGGCTTCAAAACAAGTTGAAGAGGTTATGGGCAACTATAACATGGGTTTCATCACCAACAATGAGCGTTACAACCAGATCATCGATATCTGGACCCGTATCAACAACCGCTTAACAGCGAATGTAATGGAGATCCTTTCATCAGACAACCAGGGCTTCAACTCTGTTTACATGATGCTTGACTCTGGAGCGCGTGGTTCAAAAGAGCAGATCCGTCAGCTGGCAGGTATGCGTGGTTTGATGGCTAAGCCTCAAAAATCAGGTTCAGGTGGCGAGATCATTGAAAACCCGATCCTTTCAAACTTTAAAGAAGGTTTGTCAGTATTGGAGTACTTTATCTCAACTCACGGTGCACGTAAAGGTTTGGCGGATACAGCGTTAAAAACTGCTGATGCTGGTTACTTAACACGTAGGTTGCATGACGTTGCCCAGGATATGATAGTTGGTACAGTTGATTGCGGTACTTTAAGAGGTATATATACTACCGCCCTTAAAGATAACGAGGATATTGTTGAGCCATTATACGATCGTATTTTAGGCCGTACTTCATTACATGATGTGCTTGACCCTATTACTAATAATTTATTAGTTTCTGCCGGACAGGATATTACTGAAGAGATTGCTAAAACTATAGAAAACTCTCCGCTGGAAGGTATCGAAATTCGTTCGGTATTAACTTGCGAAAGCAAACGCGGTGTATGTGCATTATGCTATGGCCGTAACCTTGCAAGCGGTAAACGCGTGCAAAAAGGCGAGGCTGTTGGCGTAATTGCTGCACAGTCAATCGGTGAGCCGGGTACACAGTTAACATTGCGTACGTTCCACGTGGGTGGTACCGCGTCAAACATTGCGGCTGAATCACAGATAAATGCAAGGTTCGATGGTATCATTGAATTTGAGAACGTTCGTACAGTTGAATACAAAACCGAAGAAGGTTTGGTTGAGGTTGTATTAGGCCGTTCAGGTGAGTTCAGGATAGTTGAAGAGGGAACCAACAAAGTGATTGTTACCAACAATATTCCATACGGTGCATATCTGTATGTAAAAGATGGCAGCAAGATCACCAAAGGCGACCGTATCTGTTCATGGGATCCGTACAACGCGGTAATTATATCTGAATTTGCAGGTGTTGCCAAATTTGAAGCTGTTTTGGAAGGTATTACTTTCCGCGAAGAATCAGACGAGCAAACAGGTCACCGCGAAAAGGTAATTATTGATACAAGAGATAAAACTAAAAACCCGGTTATCCAGGTTGCTGATAATAAAGGTAACATCATTAAAGGATACAACATTCCGGTGGGTGCCCACATTGCAGTTGACGAAAACGAAAAACTGCAAACAGGCCAGGTTATTGCCAAGATTCCTCGTTCAACAGGTAAAACCCGTGATATTACAGGTGGTTTACCACGTGTAACCGAGTTGTTTGAAGCACGTAACCCGTCAAACCCTGCTGTGGTAACTGAAATTGATGGTGTGGTAACATTAGGTGGTGTTAAACGTGGTAACCGCGAAATCACCATTGAATCAAAAGACGGACAGGTTAAAAAGTACCTGGTTCCATTGTCAAAACACATCCTTGTACAGGATAATGACTTTGTGAAGGCTGGTATGCCATTGTCTGACGGTTCAATATCACCTGCTGATATCCTTGCGATTAAGGGCCCTGCTGCTGTACAGGAATATCTTGTGAATGGTATCCAGGAAGTTTACCGTTTACAGGGTGTGAAGATCAACGACAAACACTTTGAAGTGATTGTTCACCAAATGATGCAGAAGGTAGCTATCGAAGATGCCGGCGATACCCGCTTCCTTGAAAGAGAAGCAGTTGACAGCTGGGATTTCATGCTGGAGAATGATGACATCTTTGATAAAAAGGTTGTTACTGAACCAGGAGATTCTACCAGCCTAAAATCCGGGCAGATAGTTTCGGTAAGAAGACTGCGCGACGAAAACTCAATTTTAAAACGTAAAGATTTAAAATTAGTTGAAGTACGTGACGCTATTGCTGCAACCTCTAGTCCAATGCTTCAGGGTATAACCAGGGCTTCATTAGGTACTAAATCGTTTATCTCAGCAGCGTCGTTCCAGGAAACTACAAAAGTTCTGAACGAAGCAGCAATTGCAGGTAAGAAAGATTTAATGCTTGGCTTGAAAGAAAACGTTATTGTAGGTCATCTTATCCCGTCAGGAACCGGTTTACGCGAATACGAAAATATCCGTGTAGGTTCGCAAGAGGAATTTGATCGCTTAATGGCTTCAAAAGCTGAAGAAGTAGAAGCTTAATCAGTAAAGTAGATAATAAATAGCAAAGCCTCCCACAAAAGGGAGGCTTTTTTGTTTATACTATGCCGGCAATAATTATAAGGCATTATGCATTTTTTTTATCAAATTGGTAATAAAAAAAGTGAATCTTTGATAAATTGTATAGTTCTCAAATATTTAATTAATTTATCTTTGTGAAATTACCGAAGATAAAGACCAGAACTATATTATTAATAATATTGCAGGAGAGTGGGTAATTAGGCAATAAATTGTTTTTTTGCATTTAAAACCAATATTTATAGTCGGCTTATTATTTTAGCAAAATGGACGAACAAAACGAAAATCAATTAAATATTGAACTTTCCGAAGAAATAGCTGAGGGAATATATTCAAACCTTGCAATAATTACACATTCAACATCGGAATTTGTGATTGATTTTATAAGGGTTATGCCGGGAGTGCCTAAAGCAAAGGTGAAGTCAAGAATTGTATTGACACCGGAACACACTAAAAGGTTATTAACCGCATTAGCTGATAACCTCGAAAAATTTGAGGCAGTAAACGGAAATATAAAGATTCAACAAGACCCAACCGGATTCCCGATGAATTTTGGCGGTACAGTAGGACAAGCATAGTAAAACAATTTATCTTAATGAAAAAAGTAGCTCTTATAACAGGAATAACAGGACAAGACGGCGCGTATCTGGCCGAATTATTACTCTCAAAAGGATATGAGGTACATGGTATAAAACGTCGTAGTTCATTATTTAACACTGACAGGATTGACCATTTATACCAGGATCCGCATGAAAAAAATATAAATCTTGTTTTACACTATGGAGATTTAAGTGATTCGACCAACCTGATCAGGATTATTCAACAGGTTCAGCCTGATGAAATTTATAATCTTGGTGCAATGTCACACGTTAAAGTAAGTTTTGATACGCCTGAATATACTGCAAACGCAGATGGTATAGGGACGTTAAGAATTTTAGAAGCAGTTAGATTACTAAATTTAACAAAGAAGACTAAAATATACCAGGCATCGACCTCGGAATTGTATGGATTAGTTCAGGCCGTTCCACAGTCAGAAACTACACCTTTCTATCCGCGTTCTCCATACGCCGTAGCCAAGCTTTATGCTTATTGGATAACCGTTAACTACCGGGAAGCTTATGGGATTTTTGCCAGCAATGGAATTTTATTTAACCATGAAAGCCCTTTACGCGGTGAAACCTTTGTAACGCGTAAAATTACACGCGCGGTTTCAAAAATAGCGATGGGCTTACAGGATAAGCTTTTCCTTGGAAATTTAGATGCGCAACGCGATTGGGGGCATGCAAAAGATTACGTTGAAGCGATGTACCTTATTTTACAGCAGGATGTTGCTGAAGACTATGTTATTGCCACAGGCGTTACTACGCGTGTGCGTGAATTTGTTAGAATGGCATTTGACCAGGTTGGGATTAAGATTGAGTTTAAGGGCGAAGGTGTGAATGAAAAAGGTTTTGTGGTTAGCTGTAGCAATCCTGATTTCCAGGTTGAAGCCGGAAGAGAAGTGGTTGCTGTTGATGAAAAGTATTTCCGCCCTACCGAAGTGGAATTATTGATAGGTGATCCAACCAAATCTAAAACAAAATTAGGCTGGGTGCCCAAATACGACCTGCAGGGTTTAGTAAGCGAAATGGTTGCTGCCGATGTGGAACTATTCAGACGCGAAAAATTATTGAAAGATTCGGGCTACGTTATTAAAAACCAGTTTGAATAACAGGTAATGGAAAAAGATGCGAAAATTTATATTGCCGGGCATCGCGGAATGGTGGGCTCGGCAATACACCGTAAGCTGATTAAGGAAGGTTATACCAATTTTGTTACCAGAACTTCTGATACAATAGATTTGCGTAATCAGCAACAGGTTACGGATTTTTTTAAGGAAGAAAAGCCTGATTACGTTTTTTTAGCTGCAGCAAAAGTTGGAGGTATAGTTGCCAACAATACCTACAGGGCCGAGTTTTTATATGATAACCTTCAAATACAAAATAACGTTATACATAACTCTTATTTAAACGGTGTAAAAAAGCTTATGTTTTTAGGATCAAGCTGTATTTACCCAAAGATGGCTCCGCAACCATTAAAGGAAGAATATCTGCTTACTGGTTTACTGGAACCTACAAATGAACCTTACGCCATAGCAAAAATTGCAGGTATAAAAATGTGTGATGCTTATCGCGCTCAGTACGGCTGTAACTATATTTCTGTGATGCCCACCAATTTATACGGCTATAATGATAATTATCATCCACAGAACTCTCACGTGTTGCCAGCTTTGATCCGCCGGTTTCATGAGGCAAAGGAGCAAGGGTTACCCCAGGTAGCTATTTGGGGATCCGGTTCACCCAAGCGCGAGTTTCTATTTGCTGATGATTTGGCCGAAGCTTGCTATTATTTAATGCAAAACTATAACGAAGAAGGATTGGTAAATATTGGTACGGGTGAAGATCTATCAATTAAAGACCTCGCCTTACTTGTTAAAGCTGTTGTTGGTTATAGCGGAGACATTAACTTTGATACTACCAAGCCAGATGGTACACCAAGAAAGCTAATGGACGTTAGCAAGCTTCATGCACAAGGCTGGAAGCATACAATAGAACTGCCTGAAGGTATTAAACTTGCTTACCACGACTTTTTAACAAAACACACCTTAGTTAAACCGTAAGGTTCCTTCATATAACTTGTAATTAAATTTGTTTAATATTGCAGCAAATTAACTATCACCTGTACCGCAATTTCACAAAAAAGTTATTTAGTAGGGCTTTTTATAAAAATGAAAAATTTTAAAACGTATTTATTCTTCTTGGTCCTTTTTCTGTGCTTTGTGCTTATAGCGCCTGTGAGCGCCCAAAGCATTCCTAAGAATTTGTCAAGCATAAATGTTGATGACCTTACAGATCAGCAAGTAACGCAGTTAATACAGCAGGCGCAGAAAGCTGGTTTAAGTGACGATCAGCTATTACAGCAAGCCGAAAGTCGGGGGATGTCTGGCTTACAAGTGCAAAAATTACAGACAAGAATTAAAAGTATCAGGAGTAAAAATAGTAGTACCGGATATAAGAAAACAGGCGGAGATACAACTCTTAATAGGAAACGGAAGGTTAATTCTCAGGATTCTTTAACTAGGGACACATCAAAAAATGATCTTTTTATCAATTTAGAACCTAAAATATTTGGTGCAGATCTTTTTAGAAATAGCAATAGTAATACTTTTGAACCTAATTTAAAGCTCGCAACGCCCGTAAATTATATAATTGGTCCCGAAGATCAAATTACCATTAATGTTTATGGAAACTCTGTTGTGGATTGGAGCCTTGATGTTTCGCCTGATGGTAACATTAATATTCCTGGTGTTGGCGTATTGCATGTTGCAGGTAAAACCATTGAGGACGCTACATCGTCAGTTAAAAGTTTGCTTGCCCGAAATAATTACGCCATAGGCCGTGGAACCAATGTAAAAGTAGGGTTAGGTAATATAAGAAGTATAAAAGTAATAGTACAGGGGCAGGTTGTAAAACCGGGAACCTATACTTTATCATCACTTGCAACTGTATTTAATGCATTGTATTCTGCTGGCGGACCTAACGATGTTGGGTCTTTTCGGCAAATTGAGGTGATCAGGAATAACAGAATAGTAAGGCACCTGGATCTGTATGATTTTTTAGTGAAAGGAAGCCAAAGAGATAATATAGCGTTACAGGATCAGGATGTAATACGGGTACCCACATATCAAATCAGGGTAGAGTTTAAGGGGGAAATAAAGATACCGGCGTTGTTTGAAACCCTGCCTGGTGAAGTATTACTGGATGTGATTAATTTTGCCGGCGGGTTTACGGATCAGGCTTATACCGCCCGGATTAAAGTAAATCAGGTAAGTGACCAGCAGCGTAGAATTACGGATGTTTTTGAGTCTGATTATAAAAACTATATTCCTTTACGAGGCGATAAATATACTGCTGACAAAATTCTTGACCGATACGAGAACCGCGTTATAATAAAAGGAGCAATTTTTAGACCCGGCGAATTTGAGTTACAAAAAGGACTAACCCTTTCAAAACTGATAGCAAATGCAGGAGGTTTAAAAGAGGATGCTTTTACAGGCCGCGGAAGTATCATAAGGCTTAATAAGGACAATACTACACAGCAACTGTCTTTTAACGTTTTGGACGTTTTAAATAAGCCATCGTCGGATATTGCATTACAACGTGAAGATAGCGTAGTAATCTCTTCTGTTTTTGACCTTCGTTCAAAATACAAAGTGACTATAAAGGGTGAGGTAAGAAAATCTGGTGAATTTGCATATGCTGATAGTATGAAGGTTACTGATTTGATTATTAAAGCAGGAGGTTTTTCTGAAGGGGCAAGTGCAAAACGTATTGAAGTATCCAGACGGGTTTTTAACAGCGATCCGCGTGTGAGAAATAGCGTAGTTGCACAGGTTTTTAGCGTGGATGTTAACTCGGCACTGAATGATGAAGTTAGCTTTACCCTTAAACCCTTCGACATTGTATCGGTGTATAGTTTGCCGGGATATGAAACTCAAAAAACTGTTAAGGTTGAAGGTGAAGTGATTTACCCTGGCTATTATACTATTCAAAAGAAAAACGAAAAAATTTCAGATATAATTGAGAGAGCCGGTGGTTTGACGCAATCGGCAGACGTCGAGGGAAGCAGCCTGAAACGCGACAACGCCGCTGTGCTTGGCGTTGATAAAACCAAAATTGATACAATGGAATTAAATAAAGAACGTACAGACCGTTTAAGGAGACTGCAGCGTGCTTTTAAAGATTCTACTAACAATGACACCATGCAGTTCCGGAATAATTATGTAGGCATTGATCTGAAGCAAATTTTAAAAAAACCAGGAACCAGCGATGACCTTATTTTGGAAAATGGAGACGTATTAAGAGTACCTAAACAACAGCAAATTGTGAGGGTAAATGGAGAGGTACTTTATCCGAGTGCAATAGTTTACAGTAGTAGCAAGTCATTTAAAGGATATGTAATAAATGCGGGCGGTTATTCTCCAAGGGCTTTAAAACGTGGGGCTTATGTTGTGTATCCTAATGGAACAGTTAAGGGGACGACTAAGTTCTTATTTTTTAATATTCACCCCAGTGTAAAACCTGGTAGCGAAATTTATGTGCCCAGGAAACCTATAACCAATAATAACACTGCACAGGTAATTTTAGGATTCACTACCGGTTTAGCATCATTGGGGGCTATCATTTTGGGTATAATCAGCCTTCATAAATAACTATATAATAGAAGTATAAGCTATTATGGATAAAATTAACCAAGAAAAGGTTTTAGATAACTCAGACGAAATTTCATTGAAGCAGTTTATCCTTAAGGTTCAGGGTGGGCGACGCTTTATTTTTTCTAAATGGAAAGTTATTTTGATTTCTGCTATTATTGGAGGTGGTTTGGGATTGGGTTATGCATTTCTCAAAAAGCCTGTTTATAAAGCGGAATTGAGTTTTGCACTGGAGGATGAGAAGTCTTCTGGTGGCGGCGGCCTCGGCGCTGCAATGGGTTTAGCCAGCCAGTTCGGAATTGACCTGGGTGGTGGCACGGCAGGCGGGGCTTTTGCAGGAGATAATTTACTTGGGCTAATGCGTTCAAGGTCAATGGTCGAAAATACGTTGTTAACCCCGGTGGTTATAAAAGGTACTACGCAAACACTGGCAGGCTTGTATATTTCATTTAATCAGCTACGCGAAAAATGGGATAATAAACCTGAATTAAAAGATATTAAATTCTTGCCGGGAGCTGATCCTGAGAAATTTACCCTTCAGCAAGATAGTGTTTTGGGGGTTTTCTACAATGAGATAATTAAAAATAATTTGTTGGTAGATAAAATTGACAAGAAGCTTAGTATTATTACTGTAGAGGTTAATTCAAAAAACGAGTTATTCTCTAAATATTTTGCGGAAGTGCTCACCAAAACCGTATCCAATTTTTATATCGAAACAAAAACTAAAAAATCAGTTCAAAACGTGAATATCCTGCAACATCAAACTGATTCGGTGAGACGTGAATTAAACGCTGCCTTGACGGGCGTGGCTTCATCATCAGATGTTAACCCAAACCCAAACCCGGCGATGCAGATATTAAGGGTCCCTTCACAGCGACGTCAGGTAGATGTACAGGCGAATACCGCAATATTAACCCAGCTGGTTGCCAACCTTGAAATGTCAAAAGTTTCGTTAAGAAAAGAAACACCGCTTATTCAAATAATTGACAGGCCAATTTTACCTTTGGAAAAGGAAAGGTTTGGTAAGTTAAAAGGATTAATATTAGGTGGGTTTATAGCTGCGTTTTTAACCATTGTTTTTTTACTGCTTCGTAAATTATATAATAATATATTAGAAAAATAAGCAAAAGAAATTATTGAAGATTATAAAGCTAAAATATTGGGGTGATAAAATTATTTAGGAAAGCCAGCTCAAAAATATTAACCATTAAATGGAATTTAAATCAGTAGAAATAATTAAGTTACCTAAAATACTCGATGAAAGGGGTAATCTTTCATTTTTGGAAGCAGATAATCATATTCCTTTTACGATTAAAAGATCTTATTGGATTTACGACGTTCCAGGCGGGGAGCAAAGAGGGGCTCACAGTTATAAAATTAATCAGGAGTTTGTAATTGCACTATCAGGCAGTTTTGACGTGGTTGTCAACGATGGGATCGAAGTAAAAACATATACGTTAAACCGTTCATATTATGGCTTATATATACCTAATGGAATATGGCGCCACATGGAGAACTTTTCCACAAATTCATTAGCCTTCGTTATTTCTTCTACCGATTATAATGAAAACGACTACGAAAGAGATTACGATAATTACTTGAAATCTAAGTTGAATCATTAAATGAGTACAACATACGATTGCTCAATATATGAGCTTCCAAAAATTAAAAACAGAGCGGGTAATATTACCCCTGTTCATAATAATCTGGAAATACCGTTTGCAATAAAGCGGGTGTTTTATTTATATGATATTCCTGGGGGAGAATCCCGGGGAGCTCATGCGCATAAGGAATGCCACCAGTTTCTGATATCAGCAAGCGGAAGCTTTGAAGTATTACTTGATGATGGTAAAACTAAACGTATTATTCAATTAAACCGGCCCTATATAGGCTTACATATCCCCCCGGGAATATGGGCGTCTGAGATTAATTTCTCATCCGGCTCAATTTGCCTGGTTTTTGCATCCCATACTTACAATGAGGACGACTATATAAGAGAGTATGATGATTTTTTAACCTATAAGAAATGGTAGCTAATATTCATCCTTTATCCGACGTGCAAAGTAAAATCATTGGAGATGATACTTTTATATGGCAATTTACTGTTGTACTAAGCGGTGCGGTAATTGGGGCTAACTGTAATATTAATTGTAACTGCTTTATTGAAAACGACGTAGTGATTGGTGATAATGTAACGGTAAAGTCGGGCGTACAGATATGGGACGGTGTGAGAATCGAAGACAATGTATTTATTGGCCCCAACGTCACTTTTACAAATGATCTGCTACCCAGGTCAAAAGTTTACCCGCAGCAATTTAAACGAACAATTATAAGAAAAGGAGCTTCCGTTGGTGGAAATGCCACTATTGTTGCAGGAAACGAAATAGGAAAATTTTCATTAATTGGCGCAGGAAGCGTCGTAACTAAAAATGTGCCCCCATATACAGTATGGTATGGTAATCCCGCAAAGCATAAGGGATTTATTACAGAGGAAGCTGTATTGCTTGATTTGAATTTGTTCGATAACGTAAATAATTTACAATATAAATTAGACGAAAACGGAATTATTATAAAATGATTAAATTTTTAGACTTAAAAGGCATAAACCAACAATATCGTGAAGGATTAAGACTTGCTTTTGATAGGGTATTGGATTCGGGATGGTATATTTTGGGAAATGAAGTGAACCTGTTTGAACAGCAATTTGCTGAATATTGCGGTACTAAGCATGCAATTGGTGTAGCAAACGGTTTGGACGCCCTGATATTGATAATTAGAGCCTATAAAGAATTAGGAGTTTTCAAGGATAATGACGAAATTATTGTACCCGCTAACACTTATATCGCTAGTATTTTAGCTATATCTGCCAATGATTTGATTCCGGTGTTGGTAGAGCCTGACATCGACACTTACAATATTGATCCCAAACTGATAGAAGCTAAAATAACGACAAGGACAAAAGCCATTTTACCGGTTCATTTATACGGAAATTTGTGCGATATGAAATCTATTAATTCAATTGCTGAAAAATACAATTTAAAGGTAATTGAAGATTGTGCACAAGCGCACGGGGCAACAAACGATGGTAAAGCGGCAGGTAATTTTGGTGACGCAGCCGGGTTTAGTTTCTACCCGGGCAAGAACCTTGGCGCTTTAGGTGATGCCGGAGCCGTTACAACGAATGACACAGATTTAGCAGTAACAATAAGGGCTTTGTTAAATTACGGTTCTGAAAAAAAATATCATAACCAATACAAGGGAATAAACAGCAGGCTAGATGAAGTACAGGCTGCTTTATTGGGAGTTAAGCTACACACCCTTAACGATGAAACCCGAATTAAAAGAGAGATAGCCAACCGCTATTTACTGGAAATAAAGAACCCTAAAATAAAATTACCTAAAATAGCGACACAAGAGCAACACGTTTGGCACCTATTTGTTGTTAGGACTGCGAATAGGGAAAAATTGCAGCAATACTTAACAGAGAAAGGAATTCAAACCGTAATCCATTATCCTATACCGCCGCACAAGCAACAGGCTTATAAAGATTGGAACGATTTAAGGTATCCTATAAGTGAAGAAATTCATAGAGAAGTTTTGAGCATTCCGCTGAATTTTATCCTTACCAGCGAGGAAGTTAGCTATATCATAAAGACATTAAATGACTACGGAAAGGATTAAAAGAATTTTAATTAATAGGGTCATTTCTCCTGTTTACACTTCATTTCGCATAGCGAAATATTGGATTTTATCCTCGTGCAGCAATGTAACGGGTACGCCAATTCGTATTTGCCCCGTTTTGTTGAACGGTGTGGGGACGGTTATTTTTAAAAAAAGTGTTACAATAGGTGTTGTCGCATCGCCATATTTTTATAACACCTATTGCTATATCGAAGCCCGTAATTCTTTATCGGTCGTTTCGTTTGGCGATAATGTTTTTATTAATAACAACGCTTGTTTTATAAGTGAAGGAGAAGGGATTTACATCGGTGCAGATGTGCTGATCGGCCCTTCAGTAACGATTTTTGATAGTGATTTTCATGCAATAGATCCTCTTAAAAGAAAGCTGGAAAAAAAAACCGCGAGAGTTCAAATTGAGGATAATGTTTTTATTGGCGCAAATGTCACTATTTTAAAAGGCGTAACTATTGGTAAAAATTCTGTTATAGCAAGTAATTCTCTTGTTTCCAAATCAATCCCGGCTAATGTTATTGCTGGAGGCAATCCATGCAAAATAATAAAAGAGATTAGCGTTTAATAAGAATAAATTGAAACTTGTAAAAACAACTTTTTTTTCGGCTATTATTACTTTTATCCGGATATCTTCCGGATTTGTTGCTGGCAAGGTAGTTTCGCTATTTACGGGGCCGGCTGGTGTGGCGTTGATTGGTCAGTTTACCAATTTTATCACTATTATATTAACATTTGCCAACGGCGCTATCAATACAGGTGTAGTCAAATATACGGCTGAATATAGTGACGATAACCAACAATTAAAAGCGCTTTTTAGTACGTCGTTAAAAATCAGTATTTACTGCTCTGGTATAGTTGGAGCAATCCTTTTGCTTTCCTCTTCGTATCTTTCAACATGGATGTTTAACACATCCTTATATAATAATCCAATACGAGTGCTGGGAGTTACCATAATCTTATATTCCCTCAATACACTTCTAATATCAATTTTAAACGGAAAGCAACAAATAAAAACATATACAATAGTTAATACTGTTGGTAGTATTGTAGGCTTATTGCTTACTGTTGTTCTGGTATATTTCTACAAGGTTGAGGGCGCACTTTATGCCTTAGTGCTGGCTCAGTCAATTGTTTTTGTGGTTACTTTCATTTTGATTATAAAAAGCGATTGGTTTTCCATTTCTTATTTCAACGGAGCTTATGATAGTAAGCTGGGCAGGAAGTTGTTTAATTATAGTTTAATGACAGTTGTTACAGCGCTTACTGGCCCGGTTTCGCAGATCATTTTACGAAAACTGCTTATTACAAATTTAGGAATTAACAGCGCAGGTTACTGGCAAGGCATGATGAGAATTTCTGACGGATACTTGTTATTAATAACAACATCTTTAAGTACCTACTATTTACCAAAGCTATCATCATTAAATACGGAGAAAGAATTACGAAAAGAGATATTTCATGGGTATAAGATAATCCTCCCTGCTGTTTTTTTTGGATGCATTACGATTTATTTTTTGAGGCATTTCATAATACGGATTTTATACACAGGCGAGTTTGAAGGTATGCAAAGCCTTTTTGCTTTTCAATTACTGGGCGACTTCTTTAAAATGGCTGCATGGTTGCTTGGCTACATGATTATTGCCAAGGCCATGACCCGGACATACATAATAACTGAAATTCTTTTCAGTTTTAGCTATGTGTTTTTATCCTACTTTTGCATCTCGATATTTAAATTACAAGGAATAACTATTGCTTTTGCTATCAATTACTTTATTTATTTGATTGTGATGGTGATTATTTTTAGAAAATTATTATTTAAATGAGCTATCCACTAGTTTCAATTATTATTCCAGCCTATAATCACGAAAAATTTATAGCCTATACTTTGGATAGCATTACTGAAGATTCTTATCCTAATAAAGAAATAGTAATTATAAATGATGGATCAAAGGACGATACGGATGGTGTGATAATTAACTGGGTTAAATTAAATCAGAATAAGATTTCGGTCATTTACGTAAAACGGGAAAACAGAGGCATTTGCGCCACGTTAAACGAATTAATCAGGCTTTCGAACGGGAAATATCTTTTAGTAATTGCCAGTGATGATGCTTTATATGGCAACACTATTGCCGAAAGGGTTGATTTGTTGGAAGAAACAGAAAAGAACGGGAAATTGGTTTTGGTTAGTGACGCACAGGTAATAGATGAAAATAACAATTTCATATCGGCAAGCTCAATGGAGATGAATAAAGGAGATAAAAATAAATTTAAAACAGAGGAAGGAATTTTAGAGGAACTGATAAGCAAACCATCTACAGTTGGAGCGATTGCATTAATTAATAAATCAATATATAGCAGGATAGGTTTCTACCCGGAAGACACATTTATAGAAGATTGGTTTTTTTACCAAAGAGCGGCCTCTATTAGGGCTATTTTATTTTGGGATAAAGTAGTTTCACAGTACCGGGTACATTCTTCAAATATGTCAGGATCAAACATTAGCCTCACAAAGCGTTTATTAATATACAGAGCTGTTAAGTTGTCGGTCCGAAGAAATGTTAGCTGGTTTCCGTCTTTATATTTCAAATACTTGGGTGTGAAAAAAATAATAGAATTGGACTTTGCTATTTTAAAGCTAACTTTGAAAAATTATTTCTAAAGAAATAAAAATTTAATATTAAATTAACTTAAGTAATTATTAATCAAATTGTGGTAGGCTTATTGGTAAAAAAATTTAGACAATTAATCTTTTCCAGGCACTTCAATAATATAAAGAAATATTTGGTGTCGGGTAATTCACATTTTTTGGAAAATTTCAGGTTAACGATAATTAAACCTCAAAAAAACAAAGTTTATCTCACGGTTGGTAATGATACGGTTCTTGATTGCAAGGTTTTATTTGAATCAGGTAACGGCGAAGTTGTGATTGGAAACCGTGTACACATTGGATCAAGCACTATAATTTGCCGAACTAAAATAGAGTTTGAAGATAATATATTTGTGGCTTGGGGTACCTGTTTTTATGATCACAATTCTCACTCAATTGACTATCGCCAACGAGAAAATGACATTACACAACAACTGCAAGATTACAGGGCCGGTAAAATTTTTATTGAGAATAAAAATTGGGATGTCGTTGAATCAAAGCCTATAACGATAAAGTCGTATGCATGGATTGGCATGAATTGTATAATTTTAAAAGGTGTGACAATAGGTGAAGGTGCTATAGTTGGTGCCGGAAGCGTAGTAACTAAAGATGTGCCCGCCTGGACTATTGTAGGGGGAAATCCGGCGAAGGTAATCAAAGATATTCCTGACGAATATAAAAATAGGGGATAGAGTGCGCTTGACACGGATAAATACACCGTTTTAGGTTGCTGCGAGTTTGAAATGATATATGGAATACAAGGTTTTAAAAAATGATTAATATTGGCTTTATGTTGAATTTCCCTGTTGAATACAAAGGGGGAATCAATTACCTGAAAAACCTTTTTTATGCTATCCAGCAATGTAAAGATACCGACGTTAGCGTCATTTTATTCGTCCCCGACGACACGGATGATGAATATGTCGCTATTTTTTCGCCATATGCAAAAATTATAAGAACTAAAATTCTTAAAAGGAAATCTTTCCCCTGGCTCCTGAGCCGGATTGGAGAAAAATATTTTGGCTATGATCCGCTGGTTCATTTTTTGCTTAAGAAAAACAACATTAGCTGTATTTCGCATTCAAATTATGTTTGTCCCGATAAAAAAATTAAAACTATCAATTGGATACCTGATTTTCAATATTTACACTTACCCGATTTATGGACAGCCAAACAACTATCAGAAACTTCCAGGCTTCATAAATATTTAATAGAAGGTAGCGATAAAATCGTCTTAAGTAGTTTTGATGCTTTTAACGATTTTAAGACGAAGTACGATAAAATAAGTAAAAAAGTGGAAGTTATACATTTTGTTTCTCAACCGGTGGCCAATCAGGGCGGTACATCGAAACCTGAAAACAAAGGGTATAAAACTAATGATGTGCCTTACTTTTATCTTCCCAATCAATTTTGGACCCATAAAAACCACATAACAGCATTTAAAGCATGCGAAATTTTGATTAACAGGGGCCATAAATTTCAGTTAATAACCAGCGGGCACATGAAAGATTTTCGGAGTAATGATGATCACATAGCCCAACTTGTTAAATATGTTAAAGAAAACAACCTGGATCAAGTGATAAAATTTCTAGGTTTAATTCCATACACAGATGTTTTTGAACTTATTAAAAATGCTGCTGCATTGGTTAATCCTTCATACTTTGAAGGCTGGAGTTCGACAGTAGAAGAGGCGAAATCTGTTGGAACTTTAACATTACTTTCTGACATTCCTGTTCATAAAGAACAAAACCCCCAAGGCGCAAGGTTTTTTGATCCGGATAGTCCCGCTGAATTAGCTCAAATAATGGAAGACGTTTTAATTAACAAAATCCCTTTTTTTAAAGCTTCTCCGAAGGTTTTGAAAGAACAACTGGATAACAGGACTATAATATTTGGTCAGAAATACATTGACCTTGTTAAGAATTTAACCTCGCCGGCAAATGCAGAACGACATAGCTAATAAATTACTAATAGTACTAGTAGTGTATCAGCAAAACTATTTTGATACTATCGCTTATAAGTCGTTAGGCTATAATATCAGGAAACTGGATCCGTCGAATGCCGGTCGGTTTGGAATTTTTATTTACGACAATAGCCCCAATAAATATAATGAAACATCAAGCATCCCTGGCCTAACACAAACTTATTACCACAACCCTGAAAATCCCGGTGTAAGTACTGCATACAATGCCGGTTATTATTATGCAAAGAATACAGAATACAACTGGCTCATTTTGGCTGATCAGGATACAGAGTTTAGTGCTGCGGGATTGGAGGAATACTTAAAAAGTATTAGCGTATTTCCAGATGTTTTAATCCATTCACCTATTTTAAGAATCGACAACCAAATTATTTCCCCTTCCAAATATAAATTTAGAAGGGGGTTTCCGCTAAAAGCAGTCGAGCCTGGAAAGCAAAATTTGGGCGACATAGTCCCTCTTAACAGTGGTATGTGTATAAATCTAAGGGTATTCGAAAGAATTGCTATTTACAACGAAAAAATCCGCCTTGATTTCAGTGATTTTGATTTTATAAGGAGAATTACCCCCCAAGTGAAATATTTTGTAGTGATGCCTGTAGCGTTTAATCATTCTCTTTCGTCATATAGTGAAACATATGATTCGGCGTTGAACAGGTTTAAATATTATTGTGATGGTGCATATCATTCAATTATAACCGTCACTGACTTTTTTTTATTTGGATTGGTAACCTTTATGCGAGGGATAAAGCTTTGTTATAAATTTAGACGACTAAAGTTTTTGAAGGTGTTTTATAACTCATATGTTCTTAAAAAGAAATTTAATGAAATCTAAACTGATTTACTTTATATTCTTTATTACCCTTTATGAACTTGCTTTAATGGGAAGCGGTCAAATGTTGAAAGCTGGCCCGCTTACGTTGAGAATGTTTTTGTTTATATCAATCGTATCTGTTTCCGTTGTCGTAGTACTGTTATCAAAAAAAATTGAGAAGTACTTTTTAGTCCTCACTTTATTATACAGTGTTGTGTTATCGGTTGGCATATTAGTTGCTGTAATAAATCATAATCCATTGTCAATGGTGATGGAGGATTTGAAACCGCTCATCTATTTTTTTAGCATATTGTTTTTTTCATTGATGATTAAGGATGCGGTCGCTATCAATATGGTGAGTCGGGTAATGAGAAATTCAGCTATTATTCTAGCAGTTGGCTATTTGTGTTTTCTAGCCGGATTAGCAGCCGGATTGATCAATTTTGATGTGGTTTACGGACTGCTTGATTCTACCGGAGAGTTTTTTTTTCGGGGAACCAGCGGTTTTTTTTATAAAGGATTTTTATATATGTGTACGGGAGTCTTTTTTTTTATCAATAAGTTCTCAGTCAGGAATACATTTATCCTTGTACTACTTGTAACAGCGATTGTTTTAACGTTTACCCGGGGCTTCTTGCTTTCACTGGTGCTTGTGGTAATTATATACTTGTTAATATTTTACAAACAGAAGATAGTATCATTTGTTATTGTTATTTCGGGAGCAGTATTAGGCTATCTGTATTTTGGCGTATATGCCGACGTGTTAGGTGATAAATCTGATTCTGATAATATTAGAGTAATGGAAATAGCTCAGGTTAAGAGTGCGATAGATCCTTTTAGCTTTTTTGTAGGCCATGGATTTGGAAATGGTGTTGATGTTAGACCAGATCATATGGAAATATCTTATTTGGAAATTTTTCACAAGCAAGGAGTGATAGGCCTTTTTTTTTGGATATTTATATTAGGCGCTATTTTTTTTTCATATAACAAAGCCCGGCATAATGGAAATAAAGAAGCAGCGCTACCTTATTTATTAGCTTCTGTTTTTGTATTTTTGCAATCTTTTACGAACCCTTACCTAAACAACCCGATTGGAATGTCTGTTGTAATAATTGCTATAGTAGCCCTAAGAAGATTAGAAATAATTAAAATAGGAGTAGCCCGATGAATATTTCGGTTTGTATAGCCACCTATAATGGTGAAAAATATATAAGAGAGCAACTGGAATCAATTATTCCACAGCTCCCGGAAAACGGAGAAATAATTATTTCCGACGACTCATCTACTGATAAGACGCTGGAGATCATTGAATCTATCAACGATAACAGAATCAAAGTTTTCTCTAATCAAAAGTTTAGGAGCCCAATTTTTAACTTTGAAAATGCCATAATTCAGGCGCAGGGTAAATATATTTTTTTGGCGGACCAGGATGACAAATGGTTCGGCAATAAAATAGAAGTTATGCTAAATGCTTTGAAAGATCATGATTTGGTTGTAAGTAATGCTATGATCGGCGACGAGTCGTTAAATATTATTAAAGACTCTTATTTCGCTTGGAGAAATTCTCGTACCGGTTTTTTGAAAAACCTTTTCAAAAATTCTTACTTAGGTTGCTGCATTGCTTTTGATCGCAAACTAATAGATGTCGCTTTACCATTCCCTGAAAATATTCCGATGCATGATATGTGGATTGGAATGGTGGCCGAGATGTATTTTAAGCCAATATTTATCCCAAATAAGTTAATGATATACAGGCGGCATGGCAACAATGTTACTCCTCTTAATACTAACTTTACCAGCAATAACAGCTTGCGCGATAAAATAAGTTTCAGGTATAATTTATTGGTAGCAGTTATTAAAAGATCGTTAAGATGAAGATTGTTTAGTTCTTAGCATCTGCCTGCGGCTTGCTGAAATTAAGAAAATTACCAAACCTTTTCTATCTTACTCCTTTAGTCATTAATCACAAATTTAAATAAGCTTTTGGTGCAAAAATGGAACTTCGGGCAACCCGGATTTATGAAGATAAAGCATAGATTAGAGGATAATTATACAGGTTGTATACTTATCCGGGATAGGCAAGATAAATATCTTATTTTTGGGGAAATAACCAGTGCTATCAGTAGTTTTTTAATATTAATTAAGTTTATACAGTGATTACTTTACTAACCGGCTCGTCAGGTTTTTTTGGATCAGAATATATAAAATTATGGAAACCTGATCCCATAATCACCTTAGGCAGAAAAAATTCGGTTGTTAAAGCAGACTTGAGTATTCAAGTTCCTCAAATTGATGCTGTTGATCTGGTAGTTCACGCAGCAGGTAAGGCACATGCTGTTCCAGGTACAGATCTGGAAAAAAAAGAGTTTTTCAATGTTAATGTAACAGGAACTAAAAACCTGCTTTTGGCGCTTGAAAATGCGCCGTTGCTACCCCGATATTTTGTTTTTATAAGCAGTGTTGCCGTTTATGGTTTGGAAACTGGTAATTTAGTTGATGAAGATTCGCCGCTATTAGCCGTCGATCCGTATGGTAAAAGCAAAATTGAAGCCGAAAAATTAGTGACTGATTGGTGCAAAAAAAACAATGTTATTTGTACCATATTGCGACTGCCTTTATTGGCCGGTAAAAATCCTCCGGGTAATTTAAAATCAATGATTAACGGTATTAAGGCCGGATATTACTTTAACATAGCTGGTGGTAAAGCAAAAAAAAGTATGGTGATGGCGCTGGATGTTGCTAAAATAATCCCTAAAGCAGCAGTCGTAGGTGGAATCTACAATTTGACAGATCAGCATCACCCCAGTTTTTTAGAGTTATCTTCCCTGATGGCTAAGCAATTAGGAAAAAAGAGACCTTTGAACATCCCTAAATGGGTAGCAAGTTTATTAGCAAAAACCGGAGACGCCCTTGGTTCAAAAGCACCTATAAATTCTAATAAATTAAGCAAAATCATTTCTGATTTAACATTCGATGACTCGAAGGCTCAGCATAAAATAGGCTGGAAGCCTGGTGCCGTATTAGAGCAGCTTGAAATTTTTTAATAGATTTTCACAAGCGCGGGGCTTAAAAAGCAGTCGGTAGATAACTTCGTTGTTTCTTATAAGGCTAATTCCGTTTCTAATGTTAATTTTGCAATATTTACGGCACATCGTCTATGAATTTCATTTTGCTTCCAATTTTCTTCTTAATATTATTTGCCGTTGAAATGGTTTATTTCAAACTAGCCGACAAATACAACATTATTGATCACCCCAATCACCGCAGTTCACATACTAAAGTGACCATTAGAGGTGGGGGCATTGTATTCAGCCTGGCATTACTAATAGCACCATTGTTTTTTAACCTTCAGTATAATTATTTCCTGGCGGGGCTATTCCTGATCAGCCTGATTAGCTTTATGGATGATATTAAACACATGAGCAGAAGAATAAGAATTACTGTTCATTTAATAGCAGTATCGTTGCTGTTTCAGCAATTACATATTTATCACTTTCCTATCTATTGGATAATTCTTGGTTTTATCTTATTTATAGGAACCATAAATGCAATTAATTTTATGGACGGTATTAATGGTATAACCGGTGGATATAGTTTAATAACATTAATAACATTATACTACATTAATGAACGGATAGTTACATTTACTGATAGTAACCAGCTTATTGTTACGATAATAGCATTGCTGGTGTTCAATTTTTTTAATTTTCGGATCAAGGCGAAATGTTTTGCCGGCGATGTTGGCAGTGTAAGTATCGCATTTATCATGCTTTTTTTTCTTCTACAGTTAATTATCAAAACAAATGATCCAGCTTATTTGCTTCTATTACTAATTTATGGTTTGGATTCAACAACAACAATATTGTTTAGAGCTATAAGAAAGGAAAATATCCTGGAGCCGCATAGAAGTCATTTTTATCAATTTTTGGTTCATAAAAAGAAAGCGTCGCATTTGCAGGTGGCTGCAATATACATGGGTGCTCAAGCTCTGGTGAATATCGTTTTGTTGAATTTGGTAACAAAGCCGGCTTTGATAGTTGTTTTATTCCTGGCTTTCTCAATCCTGGCGTTCGTTTTTATACGTTTAAAAATGGAAGGAAAAGTAGGTTTACTAACTATTGAGAAGTAGCTTTATTTTAGTAAATATATGAAGCTATTATTAAGTTGATTACTTTTGATGCTAAGAAATTTGATGAATTATGCAGAAAGCATAGGTAAAACACTTCTGAAAACTACTTTACCAGGGTGTTTTAAAATTTAATTAACTAGTTGTTTATTATTTATACATGAAATCTTCTACCATATTCAGGCAAATAAATATTGTACCCCGCTGGATTATTTTAACGCTCGACCTGGTAATTAGCGTTCTGTCTTTAGGTTTAGCATATTTAATTAAAGGGAACTTCAATATTTCCAATGTGAATTTTGTGGAGTTTAGCCGGAATACGATAATAATTCTGGTTATAAGCACTATAGTTTTTTTTGTGGTAAAAACCTATAGTGGGATTATAAGATATACGAGCGCTCAGGATTCATTCAGGATTTTGCTGGCTGTATTTATTAGTAATGGGGCTGTTTTTTTAATGAACATCATTTCTGTGGCGTTCAATAAGCCTCTTTTTATTTCAAATAGTATTCTTATCATTAGTTTCCTGGCGTCTTTTTTACTAATGGTTATTTACCGGGTTGTTGTGAAGTATTTTTTTGTTTATATAAAGAATCTAAAACTGGACAAAAAGAGAATCATTATTTATGGTGCCGGAGAAGCAGGGGTAGCAGCAAAGAGAACGTTTGACCATGATTATAAAGTTAACAAAAGCGTAGTGGCATTTGTTGACGACGATCAGCGAAAGGTCGGGAAAACTATCGACGGAATTAAAATATTAGATGCCAGCAATTTATCGACACTAATAGCGGAACATGAATTGGACGAGATTATTTTTGCATCTTATACAATCTCGCCCGATGTGAAAAATAACATAGTTGACGTATGCCTTGAAAATGAGATTAAGGTACTAAGTATTCCTCCTCCTGATGTTTGGCCCAGCGGTAAGTTACAGCCTATACAGATTCAAAAGATAAATATAGAAGATCTGTTAAACAGGAAATCTATCGAGATTGATATAACGGGTATTAGAAATGAACTAAAAGGCAAGAGAATTCTGATAACAGGTGCTGCTGGTTCCATTGGCAGCGAAATTGTGCGACAGCTGTTAAAATTTAACACCGGACTGATCATCATGTGCGACCAATCAGAAACGGCGCTCCATCATTTATACCTTGAGATGGAGGAAAAGCACACTGATTTAAATTTTCATGCTTTTATCGGCGACGTTAAGGACGAAAAAAGAATGCACCACCTGTTTGAAACTTACAAACCCCACTACGTGTACCATGCTGCTGCTTATAAACATGTACCAATGATGGAAGATAACGCGGCTGAAGCGGTAAAAACAAATGTATTGGGTACAAAGACCATTGCTGATCTGGCGGTAAAATACAATGTGCTCAAGTTTGTGATGATATCTACGGACAAGGCCGTAAATCCAACCAATGTGATGGGGGCTTCAAAAAGGATTGCTGAAATTTATGTTCAATCTTTAAATAAATCATTACACAATAAAGATTTCAACTTCAGTAATGGCATGAGCCATTTAAATGATACCAGGCAAAATACACGATTTATAACCACGCGTTTTGGTAATGTGCTAGGCTCCAATGGCTCGGTAATTCCCAGATTCAGGCAGCAAATTGAAAAAGGCGGCCCGATCACTGTAACACATCCTGAAATTACACGTTACTTTATGACGATCCCGGAAGCTTGCCGGTTGGTATTGGAAGCGGGCTGCATGGGTAAAGGCGGGGAGATCTTTATTTTTGATATGGGCAAATCAGTGAAGATTATTGAGCTGGCTAAAACTATGATCCGGTTAGCGGGTTTAGTTCCAAACAGCGATATAAAAATTGAATACACCGGATTGAGGCCTGGAGAAAAGCTATTTGAAGAACTGTTGAACGATAACGAAAACACGATGCCTACCCATCATGAAAAAATTATGATTGGCAAAGTTAGGGAGTATATGTTTAACGAAATTGAAAAACAGATTTATGATCTAATTCATCACGCAAAAAATAACGATGATCACCAGGTCGTAAAGTCCATGAAACAAATTGTACATGAGTTTAAAAGTAAAAATTCGGTTTTTGAGGAATTAGATCACATACCTAAAAGTAATTTATGATAAAAAAGATACTCTTCATCATTCCTCTTTTTTTTATAGCCGCTTGTCATAAGAATGTTAGCAGCGAGGTGGTGGTTTATAACAATGATTTTGAAACAGGGGATCTGTCCAACATCACCACAGGTGTGATCGGGCAGTTCAATAATTCAGCTGTGTTGGGTCAGTATAATAATGGTGGGTTTATTTTGAAGCTTAATAATCTTCCTAAACATGATCTGATTACTGTTTCTTTTGATTTATACATTCATGATAGCTGGGATGGCAATAAAACAGCCCCGGATGGACCCGACATTTGGGAAATGCTGATAAACGGAAGTCCGCTTATTAACACCAGCTTCTCAAATTCCGATTGTTCTCCCGGTAACTTTTGCTCACCACAGTCATATCCTGCTGATTATCCCAGTAATTATAATAATCCCAAAACCGGCGCTTACCGAACTGATTTACCCGGTGCCTGCCACCTGATAACCAGTCCGCATGGCACTACAATGTATAAGATTGTAAAGACCTTTAAAAATTCTGACAAAACAATGGTGCTGCAATGTTTGGATAAATTGATCCAAACAAATACGGATAGCCCTAAATGCGATGAAAGTTGGTCGGTAGATAATATAAATGTAAAAGCAATCACTCTATGAAAATCCTGAAACTTTCATTTATATGCTTATTAACTGCTGTAGTGCAATTTGCTGCCCGGGCGCAAACGTTACCGGTTGGTACCCAGAGCCTGGAGGATTATTATAGAAGAGCGCAGCTACTTGGCAATGTAGATTCCAGTGTCTCTTTTACAGTTCGTCCTCTTTTCCCAAATAGCATTAAGAAAGGTGCTTCCGTTTTTTATCCCGATACAAATGAACGTAAATATGACAATAAGGCTAAGAATACGTGGTCGTTAGGAAAGGGAGGGGTAAAGGGAAGTTTTTTGCCCTTTAGTGTTCAGTCGCAATTTAATTCTGACCATCCATATGGCTGGAACGATGGACCGATGATACCTGCGAAAGGCTTGCAGGCAGTAATAAGCGGGGGCATCTTTGCGGAGTACGGGCCTTTAACTATTCAGTTAAAACCGGAGTTGGTAATGGCCGGAAACGATGCTTTTGACACGTTTAATCCAAAGTCATACGACGTGATTTTTGCCCGATATTACGATATATATAACAATATTGATCTTCCTGTGCGGTTTGGGACCGGGCAATACAATAAATTATACTGGGGGCAAAGCAGTATAAGGGTGAATTATAAGGCAATGTCCTTTGGCGTATCTACCGAGAATTTATGGTGGGGGCCAGGTATAAGGAATTCTCTTTTAATGAGTAATACAGCACCAGGATTTTTGCATTTAACTTTGAATACTTTACACCCGATTAAGACCGCAATAGGCTCGTTTGAAGGGCAAATAATAGGGGGTAAGTTAACTAATTCCGGCTACGCGCCGCTTGAACCGGACCATAGCTACTTCGGAACTAACCTGTATGTTCCAAAGCCCACTGATTGGAGATATTTAGCAGGAATTGTTGTAACGTGGCAGCCCAAGTGGGTTCCAGGATTGTTTTTAGGATTTGATCAGAGTTCGCAAACTTATGGAAAAGATTTGAGCGGTTTGAGAGATTATCTGCCGCTGTTCGCTCCGGTAAAAAAGACCGGCGCTCCTGATGACCCTATTAACAAACAAGATCAGCGAAGCTCTTTATTTATGCGTTGGCTATGGACAGCTGAAAAAGCCGAAATATACTTTGAATGGGCGCACAACAATTACTCCGGCGATCTTACTCAGGCTTTATTATCGCCCGATAAGTCACGGGCTTATATCTTCGGTATCCGGAAAATGGTGCCATTCAACATCGCCAGGAACGAAAATATCCTTATCAGTGTTGAAGTTACCCAGCTACAGGAAACCAATATTGATAAAATTAAACAGGGCGATGAGTGGTACACCAGTAAAAGTATAAGGGCTGGTTATACCAATATGGGAGAGGTGCTGGGGGCGGGTATTGGGCCGGGTGCAAATTTGCAGTCGGTTGATGTAAGTTGGGTAAAAGGGTTGAAAAAAATAGGACTGCAATTTGAACGCTACATCCACAATAACGATTTTTATTATTACGCTTACTATGATAGTTATGACTTTAGGCGACACTGGGTTGATTTAAGCATAGCAGCTAACGGTGAGTGGAACTACAAAAACTTAATATTTAACGCAAAGATACAGGCGATAAAGTCTTTAAATTATCAATGGTATTTGAAACAGAATCCGGGTGACCCTTATTTTACTAATGGTGCCAATGCTGTTAATATACAATTACAGGCAGGTGTTACTTACAGGTTTTAACTTCTACAGCTAAAAATGAGAAAGATATTTTATATAATAAATATAATGGCGCTCTTTACTTTCGTAATAAACACTAAAGTAAAAGCGCAATCACTGCCGGTTGGTACGCCAGTTCTTGATGACTATTACAGAAGGATGCAACTGCTTGGAAAAGTTGACTCTAACATTTCATTTACCGTTCGCCCTCTTTTTGCAGGGCCGATGCTGAAAACGCATGATGTATATGACCCTGATAGTACGTTGAAGACTGATCATTGGGTGTCAACCGGACCTATATCATTTGCTAACGGCCTGGGGAGTTTTCAAATATTGCCGATAAGCTGGCAGCAGCAATTTAATTCTGATCATCCATATGGTTGGAATGATGGCGCAATGATCCCTGCAAAGGGGTATCAAACCATGATAAGCGGCGGGTTTTTCGTAAAATTTGGGCCTTTAAGCATACAACTACGCCCCGAATATGTTTATGCTGCCAACCCTGCATTTAATGGGTTTGCCACCGGACATTCGGACCAGGACCTGATTAATTACTATGCTTTTGGTAATAAGATAGATAACCCTGAACGTTTTGGAACAGGGCCGTACAGCAGGGCTTTCCTGGGTCAAAGCAGCATCCGGTTAACGTTTGGACCTGCTTCCATAGGCCTTTCAAACGAAAATATCTGGTGGGGACCGGGAGTACGTAATGCACTGATTCTTAGTGATAATGCACCCGGTTTTAAGCACATTACCTTAAATACAGTGCGCCCCGTTAGTACGTTCCTCGGTTCGTTTGAGGGACAGATTATTGGAGCGAAACTGGAGTCTTCGGATTTTAACCCACTGTTGGTTACAACATTGTCAAACGGCAAGTCTCTTTTAAGGCCCAAACCTACCAATTGGCGTTACTTTGCGGGTGTTAATATAAATTACCACCCAAAATGGGTTGAGGGTTTAACCCTGGGGCTTACAAGGACATTTGACGCTTATCATAAAGACGTTAATACGTTGAGCGAATATTTGCCTTTCTTTTTCCCTTATCAAAAGCAAAATACAGCTGACGGCGACCCAATTCCACGTGATCAGTACACCTCGTTGTACGCACGCTGGTTATTTACTAAAGCAAAGGCCGAGGTTTATTTTGAATACGGGTTGAATGACAATTCGTACAACTCAAGAGACTTTATAGGGTCTCCGGACCATTCACGGGCTTATGTTTTTGGTGTAAGAAAAATGATAGATCTCAATGGTCGTCCTGACCAGCATCTTCTGTTTGGGGCTGAGGTAACTCAACTATCAGAAACGGCTGACCGGCTGGTTAGGGAGGCTGGTACCTGGTACGTGCATTACCAGGTTTTGCAGGGGCAAACTAATCTTGGACAAATCCTTGGTGCCGGTACAGGCTCCGGAGGGAATCTGCAATCAATGGACTTAAGCTGGGTATCTGGATTGAAAAAATTAGGCGTACGGTTTGAACGATATGAGCACGGCGTCGATTTTTCAAATATTTATCTGCCTGATATAAATGGCAATAGCAGGAAATGGGTTGATTTTGCTTTTGCTTTGCAAGGCGAATGGAATTATAAAAACCTGATATTTAATGCTACCATTGAACAGGTAAAATCATTTAACTACGAATGGGTGCTGAAAGACTACAATCCTGATCAGTATTATATTCCTCATAATGATGTTTATAACCTGCATGCGGTGCTTGGTGTAACATTCAGATTTTAATCAGCCTGCTTTTTCCTGGTTAATAATTTATAAAAGCTGAAGAGAATACCCGCTATAACCAATCCGCTTAATATCGCAATTGAATATTTAAGCCTGTTCTTTTTTAAAGGTAATTCTGGTTCGTCAACAATCTGTACGGTTGGGGTTTCCTGTGCCAGCATGGTTTTGCTTGACTCCAGGTTTTTTACTGTCTCTGAAAAAATGGTTGATAGTACAATCTTATCGCGCTCCTTTATATCAACGCTGGCATTTGCCCTGGTATAGGCGGGGTTAATATCCAGCAACGTTTGGTTGGCTGACGAAAGATCATAAGTTTTTCTGTTAAGTATTGCACCAATGCTATCCGCACGTTGTTGCAACCGGTCAACATTATTTCGCAATCTTTTTGTTTTGGTGCTTACGAAGAAATCGGTTGATTGTTTGATCATCCTATTGCAGAACAGCAATGCTAACTTTTCATCTTTCATGGTAGCATCAACCTCAAAAAAGCCGAGTTTTTTATCCGTCTTTGAAATTCCAAATTCACCCGCCAGTATCAAAGAGGTCATTTCATGCAACAGGCTATCCTGGAGCCTGCTGTTTTTTAAACCATTTAACGGAAATCGGATGATTTTGCCATCGGGGCTGTATTTTAGCCATTTTTTATCAAGCTTATTGACAGCAGCATACCGGTCTGCAAGCGTTTGAGTGCTGTCGTAAGCGGTTAACAAGGTAGCCTTGATAAGCCGATGACTTTTAATCAATTCTTCAACGTTATCGCCGGCCAATACGCCGCTTGCTCCGCCTAACCCATCCAGGTTAAACCCAAACTGTCCTGCCAATGCAGAAAGCCCGCCAGCTCCGCCACCTGATTTTGAATCGTCAACAACAAATGTTAACCTGGCGGTGTAGGTAGGTGTCCACAGCCATGCTGTTAAAGCCCCAAGCAAACCACCAATAATTAAAACCAGTGCCAGTGCTTTCTTAAATTGTAAGATATAAGTAATATCGCCTACACGGTCATTAAGCAGCTTTTTAAATGAGAACTCCGGTTCGTATGGGTATGGAGAATTTTCCTGGGTCATTGTTATTTATGTAAAATGGCAATAATACTAACTATTGCAGTTAATGCAGCGGCTATTCCACTTATATCTCCGATCCCAATTTTTATCCTGGAGTCAGCCGTTTTTTCCGGAACCACAATTTTACTTCCTGGTTTTACTACCGGGTAATTACGGAAAAACAAGAAGTGCCTTACCGGTTGATTCAAACCATCAGGATATTTAATGTACGCGCCTTTTAAGCGTGCATTTTGAGTAGTGCCTGCAGCAGCATTGATGTAGTATTTAAACCTACGGCCATTATAGCTTACATATTGAGGGTTATTTACCGCTCCTGAAACTTCAACATACGAGATAACGCGCGGAACATATAAACTATCGCCCGGCATTAATATCATATCAGTTTTTTGCTTCTGATTTGGGTTCTTCCTTGTAAGGTCTAAATTAACCCTGATCCCTTTGCGGTAAACCTGGGCATTTTCAATAGATCCGTAGGGTGTTACGCCGCCGGCCCGTGTTAAGAAATCAAGAGCCGTTTCATCGCGTTTTTGAACTGCATAATCTCCCGGAAATACAACTTCGCCTTTTATTTGTACGTTTCCTAATGAGCGGTAATTAACCAGTCGCGGAACATAAATAAAATCCATAGGCTGCAGTTCAATTTCCTGGGTAGCCGCCGGATCATCCATATTTACAATAAAAGTATTGACCAATTGATTGGCAACACTGTCTGACGAGTTTTTAATGATCCTCGAGATCTCTACGTGGTGATTAGCTGCCTCTTCGTCAAAGCCGCCGGCCATTGCGATAACATCAGCGAGTTTTAATCCTTTACGATAAGTTATAATGGATGGTTTTCTTACAAAACCATCAACCGTTATTTTTTGATCGGGGGTGAAAATATCGCGGTTGAGTATTACAACGGAGTCTTCACGTAACAATGGGATATCATTCTTTCCGCTTACAACATCCTCCGGTTTAAACGAAACCAGTTCTTTTGCCAGATTAGGGAGTGTTCTTTTAATATAGCCGCGCTCCATATAAGCTTCAGGCTTTAAACCCTGCGCATTTTTTAACAACTGCGCCAAAGTAAAGCCGGCAGTCAGCTCATATATCCCCGGCCGGTAAACAGCACCCTCGAGTGTGATCCTGTTGGTGTAGCGGTCTGTAATTGCCCCAATTTGAACCATGTCGCCATTATGTGGTATGTAATTGGCAAATAGATTTGCGGGAACGTCTTTAACCTCCCTTTCAAGGGCGTTTATCTGGTCAACCTTAGCAATGCCTTTATAGGCAATGTCTGTATAACCGCCGGCGTACTTAACCAGGTCTTCAATATTTTCATTATCTCTTAGCTCGTAAATTGCCGGATTTTTTATTTCCCCGTTAATGCTCACCCGTTTTTTGTAAACTGGGATCCTGATCACATCCTGATCCTCAAGCCTGATATTTCCATCAAGCAAACCGCGTTGCAGAAAACTGTAAAAATCAACCGTTTTATAAAGTTTGTTATTTCTTATCAGCTGAATATCCCGTAATGATCCGTTTTGATTTGGCCCCCCCGAATTATATAAGGCATTAAATAACGTAGATAAAGACGAAAGGGTATATGATCCGGGTGTTTTTACTTCGCCAACTATGGTTATTTTAATACTACGGGTATTGCCTAAATTAATTGCAAGTTGAGTTTGTCCGGAACTTAAAGCAGGATAAACCTTGGTCATTTTGCTCCTGATTAAATTGGTTGCCTGTTCAATGGTAAACCCATTCACATACACAATGCCTGCGTATGGGATCTGTAAATTACCTTCAGGGCTAACTTTACTACGCACGCTGCTTTCATTTAAACCGGTTAAGAGTACAATTACTTCATCGCCAGGGCCCAATACATAGCCTTTAGGTGTAGCTACAGAAAAATTGGGTTCAAATTTTATAGCGGTTTGATTAAAGAATTCAGAACCATAAACGCTTAATGTTTTTACGGCAACAGGCTGTTCAGGCTTGACAGATTTAGGGGCTATCACGGTATCATTTATGTCCCTTGAATAATCTATCTTTTTCTTTTCAGATGATTGGGTGGTTTTAGATCCTGTTTTTTTATTTAAACCAAGTAAGGTTACCCTGTTTTTGAACGCTTCAACTTCATCAGCGGGCATTCCTTTTTGAATCAACAGTTTATAGGCATCCTGTTCAGGAATTCCAGAATCCTGAAGCTTTTTCCACGCCTGGGTTATTTGCTCGTCACTTAATGCTGCTACTTTAACGTTTTGAATATTGCTCAGTGAAACTTCCTGGGCCATGGCTTGCTTTGAAAAAACAGTTAAAGCAAAAAATAAAATATATAACAGGTATTTAATCCGCATGTAGAAATTGAGGTTAAGCTTGTGGTGCAAATATAAAATATTATATCGGTCTAATTCCATAAATAGCCGGCCGCCCGGTTACTTTGGCCCTTGTAAATTTGGGTGCATGGTTAACACAATCTTGCATAATTAGTTTGTTTACCGCGCACAAAAAAGTTTAAACGGGTGCAAAGTCCGGATTATTACAATTCCGGTATCAGTGTTTGTAAACTTTTAAAATGAGTTTCGTTATTAATCAATTTATTAATGTGGATCTGTGCATTTATGCTCATTTTGGCCGCGACATCAGGGTTTTGAATCAGCCATTTTATTTTTTCGGACAATTGCTCAACATTACCCGGAGTAAATAACAGGCCTGTATAGTTATCAATAACCATTTCGGGGATACCGCCGATAGCAGCCCCAATTACAGGCTTGCCCAGAGCCATAGCCTCAACAACAGTAAACCCTAACACTTCATAACATTCTGAAGGGCAAATCAAAAAAACGGCACCATTAATCACCTGCAGGGTTTCCTGTTTGGTTTTTTTACCTAAAAAGGTAACGTTCGTTAACTGGTGCGTCTCTTTATAAGCTTTCAACTCGTCTTCCTGGGTGCCGTCACCTATTATTTTTAAAGAAACCTCGGGTAATGATTGCATCGCTTTTAGCAAAGTATGGGCGCCTTTTATCTTTTCAAGTCTGCCTACAAAAACAATATATTTTTCGGGGTTCTGAACAGTAAGCTGTTTTGCCTTTTCAATTTCAGCGTAATCGTAACCATGATAAATCTGAACCAGTTTGTCGTTGAAAAAGTTAAACTGCTTGTATTTTTCGTATTGGAAAACTGAAGGGCAAACGAAATGATCAACGTATGCGTAATAGTTAAGGTATTTGTGTACATAATTCTCCAGGGCTGCAACAGTGCTGGCCAGGTATGATCCTTTTTTGCATGAATGCGTAATGCAGTTATAAAATGCGCCGCCAAAACATCTTTCACAGATCTGGCCGTGGCTCACAAATATGCTGTCCGGGCAAATGGGAGTATATTCATGTAAAGTCCAGATAATAGGAATATTTCTTTTTTTCAGGATTTTTAAAATTGTGGGTGTGATGTAATGATGGATCACATTAATATGCGCGAAGTCAATTTTAACGTCTGCTAACAGCCGTTCCAGGTTTTCCTGGGCCTCAAAAGAATAAATACTCTTCATTACCACTTTTACACCGGCAGAAATGCTGCGTTTGTTAACTTTTTTGTAATCGATATTTTCTATAAAATAATCCGAATAAGGGGTAGGGAAATTCCTTTCGTCTTTCATTGAAAAAGGGATAACATGGTGTCCCTTTTGCTGATAAATATTAACTACGTTTTCAACATATGTCCAATCGCCGCCGGTTGGATACCATGCCCAGTTTACAACAAGAATATTCATTAAACTATTATTTGACTCAAAATACAAGCAGTAATTTTAAAAATTTAACATAAAATAAAACAAAATTCAAAGATGGCTGTATTAAATGATAATAGTACGATAAAAATAAAAGTTTAAAAATTGGCGAATAATTCTACATCAATTCCCGTTCAATTTCGGTTAAGCGCTAAGCCAAAACTATCTCCAGGCATGTTAATTACTTTGGAATTGCTGAAATAATTTTCAGCGGACGTGTAGCGGTTTGATGTAAATGAAACGTAATAATTAAACTTTAACTTATGTTTTTTAGCTGTTAATAAAATTTTGTCAACTATCGTTTGTGATGATAAACAGGCGTTTTGGTTGCAAAAATTTTATATAACTATGTTAAAAATCAAAGTATTTGAATTATTTTATCAAATTATTGAGAGTTTTTAAAAAATTATTCTGGTTAGTAAAGTAAAAAAAGGTTAATTTTGTAAAGTGATAACGTCTATATAAATATCCTGTCACTAACGGATCAACTACCAGATTCTGCCTTATGGTTTTAACATTTATATGAAGAAAAAGATTTACATTGCTGGTGCAGGTGGAATGCTTGGAGAAGCTTTTTACCGCATATTTAAGAATGACTTTGAAGTTAAGTGCACAGATAAGGATGTAAATGAGAAATGGCTTAGCTTTTTAGATTTTCGCGATTTTGATAAATATAAAAAGGAAGTTGAGGCTTTTAAACCTGATTATCTGTTTCATTTAGGCGCATATACTGATCTTGAATTTTGTGAACTTAACCTTGACGATACTTACCTAACCAATACAACGGCTGTTGAAAATGCAGTTTTCATTGCGAATAAGTTAGACATACCGCTTTTATATATCAGTACGGCCGGGATATTTGACGGCACCAAAGATTTTTACGATGATTGGGACGAGCCTAATCCGCTTGGACATTATGCACGATCAAAATATATGGGTGAGCGTTATGTTCGCGAAAATGCCAAACGATATATTGTTTGCCGCGCTGGCTGGATGATGGGCGGAGGGCCTGACAAAGACAAGAAATTTATAAACAAAATAATTAAACAGATAGCGTCCGGTAAGCGTGACCTGTATATAGTGAACGATAAAGATGGAACACCAACTTTTACCGTTGATTTTGCTAAAAATGTAAAACTGCTGATCGAGAATGAATACTGGGGATTATATAACCTGGTTTGTAACGGTGAAACCAGCAGGCGCGAAGTAGCTGAAGAACTTGTAAAAATACTTGAACTTGAAAGTGAAGTTACTTTTCACGAAGTTTCATCTACTTATTTTAAAGATACTTATTTTGCCCCAAGACCGCCCTCTGAGCGTTTGATAAACAAAAAGCTGGAGCTAAGGAATATGAATATTATGCGCGACTGGAAGGTTGCCTTAAGAGAATACATTACTGATTACTACACAGATTATTTAAAAGAAAAGAATATTTATTCTGTAAAGGAAGACA
This sequence comes from Mucilaginibacter xinganensis, assembly GCF_002257585.1. Lineage (NCBI taxonomy): Bacteria > Pseudomonadati > Bacteroidota > Sphingobacteriia > Sphingobacteriales > Sphingobacteriaceae > Mucilaginibacter > Mucilaginibacter xinganensis. The sequence goes on from NZ_CP022743.1 coordinate 1,910,851, forward strand.
TAATTACTTTATAAATATTATTTTAAATAATGCGTATTGCTGCTTTTGGCTTCCGGTCGGTCCCACCCTCAAAAGGTGCTGCCGGTGCTGATAAATTTGCTCTTGAATTATTTCCCCGTTTGGTTAACAGAGGGCACAGTGTAGTTGCTTACAACAGGCGTTACCCCGATGTGTTTGTTGATGTGACCGAGTATAAGGGGGTAAAGATCAAAACCTTTAAAACAACTTCAAAAAAGGGATTCGACACCCTGCTTCATTCTTTTAAATGTACCTGGGATATTATTGTTAATAATACCGCCGATATTGTTCACATCCAAAATGGAGGGAACAGTATCTGGGCCTTGCCATTACGCCTGTTCGGCAAAAAAGTATTCATAAGCCAGGACGGGGTTGATTGGAAAAGAGATAAGTGGCCGTGGTATGGAAAGTTATATTTAAAGCTCTCCTCTTTTATTACAGCCCATATACCCAACGAAGTAATATTTGATAACGTAATTGCAAAAAAACTTTTTGAAGATAAGTTTAAGAAGACATTTAAATTTATTCCTTTCGGCAGCGAAGTAGAGCCCGGAAATGGCAGCACTGCTATTTTGCAGCAGCATGGGTTAAAAAAGGGTGGATATTATTTATTTGTGGGGCGCTTTATTCCTGATAAAGGCCTGCATTATTTATTACCGGCGTTTAAAAAATCCATATCAGACAAAAAATTGGTACTTATTGGAGGGTCGCCCAATCCATCACCTTATGAAAAGCAACTGCTGGACATGGCTGATGAAAACATCGTTTTTCCAGGGTATGTTTACGGCAGCGACGTAAATACACTGATGTCCAATGCGTACTGTTATATTCAGCCTTCGGACGTTGAGGGCTTGTCGCCGGTAGTCTTAACCGTAATGGGGTTAAACGTACCCTTAATTGTGAGCGATATTGAGGAAAATCAATACGCCGTTTTAGATACTGCCCGGATGTTTGAAAAGGGCAATATTGAATCCCTGACAAAGGAAATCAATTTTTGCGAAAGCAACTACGCTCAAATGCTGGCCCTTGCCGAAAAAGCCCAGGTAAGGGCTTTAAGCGTATTTAACTGGGAAATGGTTGCTGATGAACATATCAAGGTATTTGCAAACAGCTAAATCGATTTTTTAAATACCTGTACCAGTTGTTTGGCTGTATTTTCCCACGAAAAAAATTGTAAGCGCAGTTGCCCTTTACTGATCAAATCTTTTCGCAAGTCCAAATTATCCAGTGTGGTTTTTATTTTTTCAGCAATGTCGTTCGTATCGAATGGGTTAAATGTTAAAACGGCATCGCCGCCAACTTCCGGCAGGCAGGTATTATCAGCTACTAAAACAGGCAGCTTATTTTTGAATGCTTCCAGAATAGGAATTCCAAATCCTTCGTTTATTGAGGGGAAAACATACATCAGCGCATTTTGATAAAAGTCGCTCAATTCAATATCGCTGAGATATCCTGTGAGCACCACACTACCTTTAAGCTGATGGGATTCGATAGCATCTGATATGAGTTTAAAATCGCTGTCGAAATAGTTTGCAGGCTTCGGGCCGGCAAGCACCAGCTTCAAACCGGGGTAGCCGGTGTTTTTTACTTTAGCAAAGGCTTCAATAAGTGCAGGAATGTTTTTTCGCTTAAACATCGATCCAACATGTAAAATGTAATTTTGCGGGCTTATTGAAAAGGAACCAAGCACGGTTGTGGCGTGTTCTCCATCGTCATTATTTTTCAATGCCTTTGGGCCTTCGTATATTACCAACAGTTTGTCGTTAGCTATTTTGGTGAAATGATGAATCTGTTTTTTTGACCATTCGGTTGGGGTGATCACAAAAGGAGATCGTTTTGCAGCGGGTACAGCTGTTTTCATATAAAGCCAAAGCCATAATTTCCCATAGGTCTCCGGCGACTCAAAACAAAAAGCATCGTGAAAAACGGGGATAGTTTTATATCCCAAATGCAGTAAAGGCACACAGTTATCAGTGCAAAAAACAATATCGCAGTTTTTAAAGAAAGCTTTCAACGGTAATACCAATTGTTTCCAAAACTGGTGCCTGGCATGTTCAATATATTTAAAGAGTTTTTTATTGCCGGAATAAACGGGAATGCCGGTATCTATAAAATGAAATTTAAGTTCGTTGCTTTCCAACTTCCTGAACTCCTTACAAAGCTCTTCCAGGTAAGTGCGGGTACCTGTTTTGGCTACCTGCAGGTCGCGCACATCTACAGCTATTGTTAAAGGTTTTGGCATTTTAAATCCCTTCCCTGTTTTTGATCAATTTTGCAGGTACGCCGCCTATTACTGAATTTGCCGGGAACGATTTATTAACCACGCTGCCGGCTGCAACCACGCAACCATCGCCAATGGTTACACCAGATAAAATACTGGTGCCGCCGCCAAGCCAGCAGTTGTTACCAATTACCACCGGCTGTTTGGTAACCCCTTGTTCCTTAATGGTTAGGTTAACATCACTAAAGTCGTGATTTTCTGAAAAAATTTGCACGTTCGGGCCCATAATTACATCGGTGCCTATGGTTATGCCGCCTTGCCCGGCAAGATATGCACGGGCACTAATTCCTGTTCTGTCGCCAATGGTGATGCCTTTTCCTCTGTATGCTATTACCCCGGTGCAAAACAAAATGGAATCACGGGCAATAGAAACATTGTCGCCGAGGGTTATTCCGTTTTCTGATAAGGCATTTATGCTCACATTATCTTCTAAAATTAAATTCTTCCCGGCAGTTATTTTGTAGCCGTGCTTTACTTTAACCCTGCGGCCAACAAATAACAGACCGGTTGATTTTTTTAAAAACGGCTTCAAAAACAATCCCCTGATAATTTGACTGGCTCTAACCCAGCTGATACTGAGCAGATCCCGCGTGGAATGCGGACTTTCCCATTTATAATTGGGGTCGTTTTTTAATGTTTTTATAATCTTTTCAATGATCATGTGATGGCTGTAATTGATTGAATTTTGGTTGCATGATGACACTGATCAATAAGCCGGATAAAAACCAGTTTACATAGGATATATACGACGATGATTCTACCTCTGACGTGAGCAAAGGGATGAAAAATCCAATTTTTAAAAGCAGCACGGCCATACAAACCTGTCTTTCCTTTCCCTTTAACTTTGGCAGCCATTTTAAGCTTGTTTTTATCAGCATAATATATACAGATAAATATAAAGATAAGGCAATTATACCAGCCTGCACGCCAATAATGATATACTGGTTCTCGCCCCCTACGTTTTCACCCAAACTGCCGGCAACGCGGCCCGAGGTACCCAGGCCCAGCCCGAGGGGCTTTTCAATCATGGCAAGGATGCCTTCGGCCCACTCCAGCAAATGACCAACGCTGGATGGATTGCTGAAATCGATGGTATTCATAATAACAGCGGTGATCCCATTGTTGTTATCGCCAAACCTGGTGAACAGGTAAATTAAGTAAAGCGCCGCCAGGCCAAAGGCGGCATGTACCGTATGCGTGATATACTTTTTTTTGGTAATCAGCGCGTAAACATAAATGATGATGAAGTAACTTACAAACGGAGCCCGCGATAGTGCGAAAAGTATGGAAAGAAACGATGCTGCCAAAGCGAGCATCCCCATACCGGAAGGTTTGAATTTATTATCGTCGCGCGTAAACAAAGCAATTATTACCGACAGTGCTAAAAGGGTAGCAGATGCATGTTCGAGCGGATTGGCAAAAAAACTGGCAAAACGTTTATAGCCGCCCTCCGACTCAAATGTCCAGCTGAGGCCAAAGTTTCCACTGGGCTCAAAATTAAAAAAGTAATAAACGTAATCTGCAAAACCTGTTATGGTTTGCAAGTGCTGATTAAAGATAACTTCAACCACCAACACCGCGCCCGCGGCAATCGTTAGCAATACAATATAGTTAAAGTATTTGCTGATGTAAATGGTCCGGATATCCATTAACCGGCCTGTAAAGTAAACCACTACAAAAAATGAGGTGCTTTTAAAGGCGAGCAGGCGGTCAAAAAAGCTTTGCTCACCAATGGGTAATATGGCGTAAATTAAAGTGTACAATAAAAAACCGAGAACCGCATAATCAATTAAATGCAGACGTGGCAGGTACTTGAGCGTTACTATATTTAAAGTGAGCAGGGTTAATATTAAAACTTCTTTAAAGTATTGAAAAATAGGAATAAACCCCTTAAGACCGAGTAAAAAAGCAACAGACATTGCTGTTGTGTACATTGAAAGGCCGAAAATTAAAAACACCAAAATACCCTGGCGGTTGCCCCTTATAATCTCACGCAATGCCACAAAAAAAGAAGTGAGATAAATGAGTGGAAAAATGAACAACATCCTTGGCGGTACTTTATTAATTATTTTTAGGCCAAATTAGGTTTTTTGAAGTGAAAATCCCTTCTTTCAAACCTTTAATTAAATAACCTGCTTTTTCATTTCGACGGCGCAACACAAAATAGGCAAGCAGGGCGAGGTAGTAAAAGCCATTATAAATTATATTAACAGGGTAACAAACCGCACTGCCGTATTGCCGTAAAAACCAGATATGGTTTCTGCTCACATAGTAATGTATAACGGGGCTCAATGCCCCTTCTTTTTTTGGAGCTGATACTTTGGCCGATACTCCGGCTTCGTGATACATGCGGCATGATGGCAGATAATGCACTTCAAAGCCCGCACCGCGCATTCTGAATGAAAGTTCAACATCTTCGTAATACAAAAAGAACAGTTTGTTAAACAGCCCGCTTTTTGCTAATACCGAATTCCTGATAAACATGCAGCACCCGGTTACCCATTCAGCAACTTTATAGCTTAACAAATCAGTTTCGCCGGGTACTGTAGTGTCAGAAATGGTTTTGCCTGATAAACGGTTAAAGCTTCCCGCTCCGTTCCAGATCTTAGTTTTATCATGCATCCAGTAAATGGCGGGCTGCACTGCTGCCGCCTGGGGGTGGCTGTCCATGTGTGTTAAAAGACACTTTACTAAATCCTGGTCAACCAAGGTATCAGTGTTCATAACCAGCGAATAGGTGTAGCCTTTTTCAATACTGTACAGCAGCCCCCTGTTATTGCCTTCTGCAAAGCCCAGGTTCTCCTTGTTTTCAATATAAATCAGCTCCGGAAACCGGGCTTTAAAGATGGTTAGTGAATTGTCTGCTGATCCGTTATCCGCCACAATTATATCAAATAAGGCCTCATCGCAATACTGCTTTAATGACAGGATACAGTTAACCGTATGTTCCGGTGTGTTCCAGTTGAGCAGTATGATTGCTACAGGTTTAGCCATTTTTTACTGAGGTTTTATTTACAATATATTCATACATCAGTAAGGCACACGCTTCCACAATGAGGGTGAAACTCCCGATTAAAGGATCGCTACCAATTGTAACCAGCACGAATGTGGTTAATAGCGTTACGATGAACAAAATTATCGCTATTCTAAAGATATAAACGGTATGATTTTTCAAAAGCTGGTCGAGCACATTTAAAACGTTCAGAGCCGATATTGTCGGAACCAATGCCATTATTTTTAAAAACAGCACAGCCGTTGTATTGTGCTCCTTCGAAAGGGTAAATACAATAAAATCGGCGAGAAAGAATATAAGCAGCGAACCCGTGAAAAATACACCTGCAAGCAGGTACTTCGTTTTTTTACGGTAAACATTCCAGCTAGTGATGCTTTGTTTGTACAAATGTGCTGCGTTTGGGTACAGTGCGTTTGAAATGGTGATCAACAGGTTGCGGCATTGTCCAATGATCCTGTCGCATAATGAATAGGGGCCCAGTAAGCGCTCCAGTCCCCATATAGGTAAAGCAAAGATGATAATTGACTGTTGCAGGTTCACAGAAAGGTTATTAACAGTAAGATAGAAGTTATCTTTCCCGATTTTTAGTAGTTCAGTTTTTGATGGCAGATAAAAATCAACTTTAAGTTTTGACAGCAAATGGATCAATAAACCAAAATAGGCTATTACACTGCTTGTTCCCAAAATTAAATTAACCCAACCCGCATCCGCGGGGCTTTTTATAAAAACCAGGATACCCAAAACCGACGCGATATTTGATACCAGGTTTAATATGTTAAAAATCCTGAGTTTTTCTGCGCCGATGAAAAAACACAGCGGATTAAAAACTTCGGCCAAAACTATAGGTATAGAGAGCAGCAGGTAGGGATAATAACGGATATGAAACCACTGCAGTGCAAACATAACGGCCAAAAAGCACACAAAAATGATGGTTCTTATAAGCAGCGTGCTAAAAAACACATGACTTAGTTTTTTGGAATCGTTTATGTGAAAAGCTACATCCCGCACGCCTGACTGCCCTGTTCCGTAATTGACAATAGCGCCTGCAAATTGAGAAAAGCGTGTGGCAAACATAATTATGCCAAACTCAACAATACCAACGGCGCGGGTTATAACAGGAATAATAAGGATAAGCAGTAAAATATTTGAAATTTGAATGCTGCTTAAATTGAAGAAGTTAGAAATTATATTTGTTTCTTTCAGCTTATTGTAAGAGCCAATTATGCGTTGTTTCAAATTTTAAAAGTTATTTTAAAAGCAAATTTAGCTTAATTTAATGGTAATTTGATACCGAGCACCGTTGTGATCAATATGGATTACAGTAATTTTAGGTGTAATTATTTGATTACTTGTAGCTATTAATTAAAATATAGTGAACATATTTGCTACACTAAACTACGGGTTATTTTAAAGGCTTTGGGCACCTGCTGCCGGCCTGCTTTACGACAGAAAAATACCAAAATGAATAATATATTAATTTTCGGCGCTTCGGGCCAATTAGGGCAGTGCATTCAAAACGTAGCATCTTTAAAAGGGATATCACCGGTGGTTTTTTTACCGGAAGAAGAAGCCGATATTTTAAATGTAGATGGCCTGGCCAGGCTGTTTGACCAATACCAACCGGCATACGTAGTTAACTGTGCAGCTTATACAGCAGTTGACCGGGCAGAAGACGATGCCGCTGTTGCTGAAAAGGTTAACAGGATGGGGGCTGAGAACCTTGCTGTTGAATGTGTAAAACACGATGCCGTATTAATCCACATCTCAACAGATTTTGTTTTTAAAGGCGATGTCGCCAGGCCGCTGACCGAAGATGATGAAGCAAAGCCTATAAGCGTTTATGGGAAAACCAAGCTTGATGGTGAACTGGCAGTGGCTAAAGTATTAAGGGAACATTTTATTATTCGTACGGGGTGGCTGTACTCGGAATATGCCAATAATTTTGTTAAAACGATGTTGAAGTTAGGGGGGGAGCGCGATGAACTCAAAATTATTGCTGACCAGGTAGGAACACCCACCTATGCAATTGACCTCGCTGATTTTATATTGATGATAATCAGTACCGGGAGTAAGGCTTACGGTACATATCATTACAGTAACGAAGGCGTAACCTCGTGGTTTGACTTTGCAAGGGCCGTATTTGATATTTCGGACACTAAGGTTAAAGCTATACCTATCCGCACAGATGAATATCCTACAAAGGCTGTTAGGCCGGCTTACTCTGTGATGGACAAAAGCAAAGCAAAACAAACATTTAATATAGAAATACCGTATTGGAGAGATAGCCTTATCAAATGCATAAGCAAGCTTCAATAATTAAACAGATACTACATGAAAGGAATAATCTTAGCAGGCGGATCAGGCACCAGGCTTTATCCTATCACCAGGGCAATAAGTAAACAACTGATGCCGATATATGATAAACCGATGATTTATTACCCGTTATCGGTTTTGATGCAGGCAGGTATCAGGGAAATACTGATCATCACCACGCCGGAGGATAATGAAAGTTTTAAACGCCTGCTTGGTAATGGCCAGGAATTAGGCTGCGATTTTCACTATGCTATACAGGAAAAACCAAATGGCCTTGCACAAGCTTTTGTTATTGGCAGGGAATTTATCGGTGCTGATAAAGTTGCACTTATTTTGGGCGATAATATATTTTACGGTACCGGCTTTACCGAACTGATCCGCAGCTTTAGCGATGTTGATGGCGCAGCGATTTTTGCTTACCCGGTTGCCGATCCGGAAAGATATGGGGTTGTTGAGTTTGATAAAGAATTCAGGGCACTTTCAATAGAAGAGAAACCTGTTAAGCCGAAATCAAATTATGCGGTTCCGGGACTTTATTTTTATGATAATAACGTAGTTAAAATAGCAAAAGACCTAAAACCCTCTCCGCGCGGCGAGTATGAAATTACCGATGTAAATAAATTTTATCTTGAACAGGGCGATCTGCATGTTGGGTTAATGGACAGAGGAACAGCATGGCTGGATACCGGAACATTTGATTCATTAAGTGATGCTTCAGAATATGTAAGGGTTATTGAAAAGCGCCAGGCTACCAAAATAGGATGTATTGAAGAAGTTGCTTATCGCCAGGGATTTATTGATGATGAGCAATTGAAAGTGCTGATCACAAAATATCTTAAAAGTGGTTATGGGGCTTATTTAGAGACCTTGCTTCACGATTGATTTAAGGTGCAAGTCTTTCGCGGAGGTTGAAATTAGAATTAAACCAAAGCAATTATTTTGTCAGCCAGGTCTTTATCACAGGCATCCAGCCAGGTAATGGTTTTGTCTTTTCCAAACCAGGTGATTTGCCGTTTAGCAAAACGCCTGGTATTTTGCCTGATGAGGTCAAGGGCGGTATCCATACCGGTTTTTCCGTCAAAATAGTCAAACAACTCGCTGTAACCAACAGTGTTTAATGCATTTAGGTGTCTATATGGTAAAAGTGAGCGAACCTCATCCACCAGGCCCTGCGCTGCCATTAAATCAACACGACGGTTAATCCTGTTATATAATTCCGGCCGTGGCATCCTTAAACCTGCTTTAATTATTCGAAAAGGACGTTTACTTAAGTTAGATTTACGATACGATGAGTAGGGTTTACCTGAACTTTCAAATACTTCCAGCGCTCTTATAACCCGCTGAGGGTTGTTGACATCAACCTGCTGATAATATTCCGGGTCGGCAGTTTTTAATTTTTCCTGTAAATAAGTTATACCGTAAGTATCCAGTTCTTTATTTAAGCTTTCTCTTACCGCTGCATCCGTGTCCGGAAACGCATCAAACCCTTCGCATATCGCCTTTATGAACAGTCCTGATCCTCCGGTTAACACCACCACATTATTGCTTTTGAAAAGATCGTGGAGAAGATCCAGGCATTGTTTTTCGTAGTCGCCGGCAGTATATGTCTCATTGATTGAAAGAGAGTTGATAAAATAATGCTGTACAGCACTCAACTCTTCATCACTTGGTTTAGCTGTACCAATGGACATCTCGCGGTAAAATTGGCGGGAATCAGCAGATACCACTACGGTATGGAAATGTTTGGCAACTTCAATTGCGGCTGCAGTTTTACCAACAGCCGTTGGGCCGGCTATTACTAAGAGCGTAGGAAGCAGTTCGTGGTTCATTGTAAATAGTTCGCAGGTTGTTAATGGTTCACAGATGGTGTCTTATAGCAAAAAATTGCAGCGGCCATCAACTATGAACCATCAACCATCAACTATGAACCATCAACTATGAACTAATTAATAATCGTCGCCGTGAGAAAGTTTGCTGTCATCTTCGAAGCCTTCATCGTCTGAAAATCCGCTGCCAAATTCATCTTCTTCTTCGTCCCCTTCAACTTTAGGAATCACCTCATCCTCTTCAACAGCTTCAGCTATTTCAGAAAAGTCTTCAGCATCTTCTTCACCAATTGCCATTTCGTTCAGGAAATCAAAATCATCGCCCTCTGCAGCAGCAATAGGTACATTAAGTACATTGCCAAATTGTTTTGGTGCTTCGCCGGTAGATTTTATTACAGCAGGGTAGGTAACACCGGGCGCTTCATCCAAAATAATCTTCATCAATTCAACATGGAAGTCGAAAGGCCGGTCAAAATTAAAAGTATAGTAAAATTTTTGGTGAGGATCATCAATATAGCTTAACAGTTTTACTTTATTCATTAACGCAACACCACGGTCAATTCTTTTTTGATTGGGCAAATAAGTAATTTCCTCGCCTTTTGTCCATTGATCATTGCTGATATAAAAAGATGAAGGGTATTCCGAATTGTAACCTGTTGACTGATGGATCGCTCTGTGAAGATCTTCAAATGTTTGATTTGACTTTACGTCAATCTCCCTAACCACATCATCGTAATCTTCAAAAGTAATCCTGAACCTGTATAAAGCCATTTTTTAGTATAGTATAGTGTTTTTACAAAAATAGTAATGTTTTTAGTTATTTTGGATTTAGGATTTTCGATTTCAATTTTTTTAAAAATCGCAGTTTGTAAGCCCCGCTCCTAAATTATCATTTGTTCCCCACAACTTTTAAGCCAATTTCTGCACCTTTCTCAATTGTGAATTTAATTGCCTCTTCGCGATTGTTTGGGATATCGCCTTCAAGTATGGCTTCGCGGATCTGGTTCTTGATAATACCTACCTCGCGGCCCTCTTTTATACCGAAAAGTTCCATAATATCAATCCCTGTTACCGGCGGCTGCCAGTTACGCATGTTATCACGCTCTTCAACATCTTTTAATTTTTGCTGTACAAGCTCAAAATTGTTGCGATATTTTTTTACTTTATATTCATTTTTCGTGGTGATGTCTGCTTTACACAACAACATCAGGCTTTCAATGTCCTCGCCAGCCTCAAATAATAAACGCCGTACGGCCGAATCGGTTACTATTGACTGCGCCAAAACAATGGGCCGTAAATGCAGTTGCACCATTTTTTGAACAAACTTCATTTTTTCGTTAAGCGGCAGTTTTAGCTGGGTGAATATTTTAGGCACCATGCGTGCCCCGCGGTCCTCGTGACCATGAAATGTCCAGCCATGCCCTGGTTCAAAACGCTTTGTGGCGGGTTTGGCGATGTCGTGCAGTATAGCGGCCCATCTTAACCATAGATCGTCCGTTGTTTCACAAATGTTATCCAGCACCTGCAGGGTATGGTAAAAATTATCTTTATGCCCTTTCCCGTCAATATATTCAACGCCATAAAGCGTCGTCATTTGCGGGAATATTTTATGCAGCAGGCCGGTATCAAATAAATAATTAAAACCTATTGATGGCCTTGCGGATAAAATGATCTTGTTAAGTTCGTCAGTTATCCGCTCCTGCGATATGATGCTGATCCTGTCGATGTTGCTTTTTATTGCCGCAAGGGCCGGTTCATCAATCTTAAAATCCAGCTGCGATGCAAAGCGGATAGCCCGCATCATCCGTAACGGATCATCAGAAAATGTTTCAACCGGGTTTAGGGGGGTACGGATTGTTTTTTTTTCTAGGTCGATAATGCCGTTAAATGGATCTAACAACTGCCCGAAAGACTCCGGGTGCAGCGAAATGGCCAGCGCATTGATCGTGAAATCCCGGCGTTTTTGATCGTCGTCAAGCGTGCCGTTTTCTACAATGGGTTTCCGCGAATCAAGCCGGTACGATTCTTTACGGGCTCCCACAAATTCAATCTCCAGATCATGGTATTTAAGTGATGCTGTACCAAAGTTTTTAAACACCGAAACCTTTACTTTTAACTTATGTGCTACACTTTCGGCAAAAGCTATCCCGTTCCCTATTACTACAATATCAATGTCTTTTGACGGGCGCTTAAGGAAAATATCGCGCACAAAACCACCAATAGCATAAGCCTGCACATTTTGCTCAGCAGCAAGCTTTGATATAATAGAAAAAACAGGATGTTGCAGGTGTTTTTGCATTATGTATTTTTTATCTCTGATCCGGAGATGATGGTTTAAATAATTTGTATTGTATTTCTGACGGCTAACCGCTATCTCCTGATGAATTCAAACTTCCCATCAGGTGCCAACCGCATAATGGTTGATGGTGTTTTAATTTCCATATCGTGCTGGTCAATGTCAACTACATAATCAACACCGTTTATTATGGCACCTTCTATTTGCGAAAAATATTGAGGCGATGAGTTGCCGCTGATGTTTGCCGAGGTTGATACCAGTGGTTTTCGTAACCGCTGTATGAGTTGCTGGCAGAAAGGATGCTTCACTACCCGGATACCTACACTGCCATCGGCAGCTATAAGGGCCGGCGAAATGTTTTTAGCGCCGGGCATTACCAGCGTTAACGGGTTTTCGGCATATTCAATTAAGTCGTAAGCTAAGGGATTTACATCGCTAATATAACTTTCCAGTTTATTTTCGGTGTCCAGCAAAATGATCATGCTTTTTGTTTCCTCGCGCTGTTTTAGCCTGAAGATCTTTTTTACAGCATCGGTATTGGTGGCATCGCACCCTATTCCCCAAATAGTATCAGTAGGATAAAGGATGATTCCGCCGTCCTGTATAACCTTTAACGCTTTGGCAACTTCGTCTTTTAGCATTTTTTAATGTTGTTATATAATTGCATCAGCTGTGCAGAAAGCTTATCGCTTTCAAACTTTGCAGCATATTGTTTTCCTGCTGCTATCATAGCTTGCCGCAGTTTTTCGTCTGCAAATATACGATTGATCTTTTGAGCAAGGTCATTTTCATCATCCGGATCAACATATAAGCTATCCGGACCGCCCGCTTCTTCAAGGCACGAGCCGGTTGCGGCTATCACCGGTACGCCGCTGCTTATTGCTTCCAATACCGGCAAACCAAAGCCTTCGTACCGGGAAGGGTAAACAAATACTGTTGCCAGCTGGTAAATTGCAGGTAACTCGTTAAATGTTACCTCATGCAAAAACGTCACCCTTTGCGTTAGTTTATTATCGCTTAAATATTTTTTAACATCATCTAAATAAGCAGTCGGCTTGCCTACAACAACCATGCACGCGTCTGTAAGCTTTAACGCTTTAACTGTTAAAAGCAGGTTTTTACGTGTTTCAATAGTTCCTACACTTAGCAGAAATTTTGCGGGGAGTTTGTATTTAGTTACTACTGCTTCTTTTTGCGCTTTGCTTTGCGGGTTATTAAATACCGGGTCAATTCCCTGGTATATCACTTCAATTTTGTTGGTATCCACATTCAAAAGTGCTACCAGGTCATCTTTTGTTTTTTCACTGATGGCAATTATTTTATCGGCAACCTTGCAGGCATACACAACCTTAGCGGTATAAATTCGCCTGTTTATCCATCCGAAACTTTCGGGCAGGCGCATAAAGATCAGATCGTGAACGGTAACTATCGTTTTTATGCCTGTTTGCCGGATGCCTGCCGGCAGTTCGTGACTTAACCCGTGATAGATTTCAATTCCGTCCTGTTTTAAGTTTTTAACTATTCCCCTGCTGCGCCACCAGGAAGTAAAGAGTTTGCTTTTTGGGGTAACGGTCTTGATTTGGCCGGCGTTGTGCAGAAAATCAAGACTGTTATTAGCCTTTAGCCGGGGCGTGTATAAAAAATACTGATTGCCGGGGTAATGCTGTGCTATGTTTTTAACCAGCCACCTGCTGTAATTACCCAACCCGGTGTTGTTTAAAAATAAACGTTTAGCATCGTATCCTATTTTCATGGGGGAGTTGAATGGGTTGATTGAGTTGGATTAGGTTGATCAAGATGAATTGATGAATCATAACTTAACCCAATCAACCGCTCACTTAATCAACCCAATCAACTATTCACTAAACCGCCACATTGTTTTCGCGCAGCGCATCGTTTAACGATGTTTTTTTATCAGTTGATTCTTTACGCTTGCCAATTATTAATGCGCAAGGCACCTGGTAGTCACCTGCCGGGAATTTCTTAGTATATGAACCGGGAATCACAACAGAGCGGGCCGGTACAATGCCTTTATATTCAATAGGCGTGTCATGAGTAACATCAATAATTTTGGTTGATGCGGTTAATACCACATTTGCACCCAAAACCACTTCGCTTTCCAGGTGCACACCTTCAACCACTATGGCCCTTGACCCTAAAAAGCAATTGTCTTCAATAATAACCGGTGCTGCCTGGATAGGTTCCAATACGCCGCCTATGCCCACACCACCGCTTAAGTGTACATGTTTGCCAATTTGCGCACATGAACCAACGGTTGCCCAGGTATCAACCATGGTGCCCTCATCCACATAAGCACCTATATTTACGTACGATGGCATCATGATAACCCCTTTGGCAAGGTAAGCGCCATAGCGGGCTATAGCGTGGGGAACAACCCGAACGCCTGTTTGGGCATAATCCGTTTTTAACTTCATTTTATCGTGAAAAACAAACGGGCCAACGGTAATTTCTTTCATTTCGCGGGTAGGGAAATACAGGATCACCGCTTTCTTTATCCACTCATGGGTATGCCAGCGGGTGCCTATAAGTTCGGCCACACGCATTTCGCCCTGGTCTAATTTTTCAATAACAGTATCAATTGCGTTAACATATTCAGAATAACGCAGCAGGTTCCTGTCTTCCCAGGCATCTTCAATAAGTTTTTTAAGGTCTTGCATCAGTAAATTTAACTTTCAGCAAATTAAAGGAATTTTACGGAATTTGTTTCAATCTGTATGCATACGCAGTTCATAAATATAAAATTATTGTAAACATAAACCCGCAAGTGTATAAAACTTTGTAATTTTGACCCTTAGCAATGCCGGTAAAAGAAAAACTAAGAATAGATAAATATTTGTGGGCGATAAGGGTTTTTAAAACACGCACGCTGGCATCTGATGCCTGTAAAGCCGGGCGGGTAAAACTTGAGGGGCAAAACATAAAACCATCGCACGAGGTAAAATTAAGCGAGGTGTACCAAGTTTCAAAAGGGCCGGATAAGAAGATTATTAAAGTTACCGGCTTGCTTGAGAACAGGGTAGATGCAAAAAAAGCTGTAGATTATTACGAAGATATAACCCCGGTTGAGCAAACCCCTGCGTTTAAATCAATGTTTCATGCGCCGCTTTTGAAACGCGACCGGGGAACCGGCAGGCCAACCAAGCGTGACCGGCGGGAAATTGACGAGTTAAATGACGATTTTTTTAAAAAAGATGCTTAAAGCGTTATCTATATCATTACCTTGACAGACCCATATCGAATTTAATCTGCAAAATTTGAATGATAAACAGACATACCACCTTTTTTAAAGCACTAAACCTTATAATTGACTATCTGCTATTGAACTTAAGTTTAATAGTTACTTACTATATTCTAAATAAGACCAATATTTTTTCGGCCGAAAACAGGAGATTTCTCCCTATAGTGTTGATTTTTAACCTGATCTGGTTGCTGTCTGCAAATATCTCCCGGCTCTACTTCGCTGTATTAAACAAAGACTCTATTTTAACATTTCGCAACGTATTTCGCACCTATTTTCTTTTTGTAAGTTTTATCTGTTTCACCATATTGATATTAATAGGGTCAGAGGCTTATTTTGTAACCAGGCAGTACCTGTTTTATTCTTTAGCGTTTTTTGGGTTTTTATTGGGTTGTTGGAAGGTGATCTTCCTGCTGATAAGAAAGGCCGAACGGGCTGCGCTGATGGATACCCGCAAGGCGGTGATAGTTGGCGCCGGGCGTACCGGATACGATTTGCACGAATATCTGTTAAAAAACTGGGATACAGGTTATAGAGTAGTAGGCTTTTTTGATGACGATGCCACCAAAGTGCGTGAAAGCAAAATGTATCTTGGCGACACAAATGAGTGTATTACCTGGGTTAAGGAACATAAAGTAACCGAGATGTTTTGCACCCTGCCGGTTTCTGAATCAAAAAAGATTGAAAAACTTATGCTTGACGCGGATAAAAATATGGTCCGTTTTAAATTAGTGCCTGAGTATTATGATTACGGTAACAAGCCCACTTATATTCAAAGTTTCGGGCAGATCCCGGTGATCTCTGCCAGGATAGAGCCGCTTGAACATTTACTTAACCGGATGATAAAGCGGAGCTTTGATGTTATATTTTCGCTGTTTGTAATCGTGTTTGTTTTTAGCTGGCTATTTCCTATCCTGGCTTTTTTAATAAAGGCGGGGTCAAAGGGGCCGGTGTTTTTTGTTCAAACCCGTACAGGCCGGAACAATGCCCCTTTTAAGTGCTATAAATTCAGGAGCATGTACGTTAATAACAATGCCGATAAAGTTCAGGCTACACGCAACGATAGCCGGGTAACCAAACTTGGGGCATTTATGCGCCGGACCAGCCTTGATGAACTGCCCCAGTTTTTTAATGTGATGATAGGCAATATGTCAGTAGTAGGGCCAAGGCCACACATGTTAAACCATACCGAAGAATATTCTGAGCTGATAGATATGTTTATGGTAAGGCATTTTTTGAAGCCGGGAATCACCGGATGGGCACAGATCAAAGGCTTCAGGGGCGAAACTAAAACTGTTGAAGCAATGAAGCAGCGGGTTGAAGCAGACTTGTGGTACCTGGAAAACTGGTCGTTTTTACTGGATCTTAAAATAGTATTTTTAACGGTGAGGGATTCGCTGCTAGGCAATGAAAATGCATTTTAATAATTTTTGGTATCATTAAAGCCAAGTTCCTTCCATTGCTTAAAAGCACCTAACGCTTCATTGCGTAAAAGCTGAATAAACGGCACCTTGCGATCCTCCATTTTACAGGCTATTTCGTTGTATATAAAATGATCGTCGAAGCCTATGGCAGCAGCGTCGGCCTTGGTGTTTGCATAGTATATTTTGTCTATCCGGGCCCAATATATAGCGCCCATGCACATAGGGCAAGGCTCACAACTGGTGTAAATTTCGCAGCCGGTTAAATTATAGGTATCCAACTCCTTGCAGGCCAGCCTTATGGCTGATACTTCGGCATGGGCGGTTGGGTCGTTTTCAGGAATAACTTTATTGGCGCTGGCGGCCACTACCTCGCCGTCTTTTACAATTACAGCGCCAAACGGCCCGCCAAGTCCTTCCTTTATATTATATTCAGAAAGCGCAATTGCCATCCGCATAAATTTTTCATGTAGCTGATTTTTCATTTGCCCAAAAATAAAAAACCCCGACTAATTGCCCGGGGTTTTTATTAATTATTCAACGTAATAAGCATTTTGCATACCTGCAAATATTGCTACCCGAAGGGATATTACTTCTTGTCTTTTGTGTAAGCTTCGTTTAGTTTTTTAAGATAATCGGCAGTAATGTCAAGGCTTTTATCAGCATACAAAAGCTGTGTGCTTCCGGTTTGAAAAGTCAGGATCATTTTGTAGCCGTTGTCTTTGGCGTATTGTTTGGTGAATTCATATACTTTTTCGTAAAGCTTTTTGCTTTCATCAGCCTGAGTGCTTTGTAATTGTGCACCTGCGTTTTGCTCATAAGTTTGTAGTTCCTGGCTTTCGCGTTGTAACCGCTGCTCAGTTGTAGCGCGTTGGTCAGCACTTAATGTATTAGCACCTTTTTGATACTCAACAACTTCACGTTGAAATGCCTGTTTGCGGCCACCAACATCGTTTTGCGCACTTTTACCTTTGTCTTCCAAACGTTTACGCATGTCTTTTGCGTATTCGTATTTCAGCGATACAGAATCTTCATTAACATAAACAATTGCTGGTTTATCGCTTGCTGTGGTAGCAGGTGTTGCTGCTGTTTTATCGGCGGGTTTATTTTGGTTACATGCTGCTATGCTTCCGGCAAGTAACACACCTAAAGTGATTTTTGTAAAAATTGAAGCCGTCTTTTTCATTCTTTTAAATTGTTTTATTGCGCATTTACGCAAGAAATTTTTAGCGTTTTAATTTATGTAAATTTTGACAAAGATAAACTTTCGCAACAAGTATCCTAATTTAATGTGCTGATGTGCAGATATGCAAATGTGCTGTACCAAAAGATGAAGATATGCGTGTTCTCTGCTTCGGTTTTGCAGTTTTGCCGGCAGTATTTTTACTTTATGTTGTAACTTATCCGCACATCAGGATTTATCTGCATTCCAGCGTACTTGTTACATCTCCACAACCATTTTACTTATCAACAATAGCGGTGATATGGGGTATTTTTCGTACTTTTGAAGGTTATTGTTTTAACCATATATGAGCGAAGAAAATCAAGACAAATCAAATTATTCAGCAGATAATATACAGGTTTTAGAAGGTTTAGAGGCGGTGCGTAAACGCCCTTCCATGTACATTGGCGATACAGGCGTTAAAGGCTTGCACCATTTGGTATATGAAGTTGTTGACAACTCAATAGATGAGGCACTAGCCGGCTATTGCGATACCATTAACGTTACCATTCATAAAGGTAATTCCATTACCGTTGTGGATAACGGGCGGGGAATTCCTACCGGTATCACCACTAAAGAAAAGGTATCGGCACTGCAAATTGTAATGACCGTTTTACACGCAGGTGGTAAATTTGATAAAGATACTTACAAGGTATCCGGTGGTTTGCATGGTGTGGGTGTAAGTTGCGTTAACGCATTGTCAACACACATGAAAACCGTTGTTGAGCGCGAAGGCAAAATGTTTACCCAGGAATACGCACAGGGTAAGCCATTGTTTGAGGTTAAAGAGATCGGCACTTCAACCCGTACAGGTACTACACAAACCTTTCAGCCCGACCCTGAGATATTTACGCTTACCACAGAATATAAGTATGATACCCTTGCAGCCCGTTTGCGCGAACTTGCTTACTTAAACAAAGGCATCCGCCTTACTTTAACTGACGAACGCGAACCTAACGAGGATGGATCTTTTAACACCGAAGAGTTTTATTCAATAGGTGGCTTAAGCGAGTTTGTAAAATATCTTGACGGCACCCGTACTTCTATTATACCTGAGCCAATTTATGTTGACGGTATAAAGAACGGCATCCCGGTTGAGCTTGCTTTGCAGTATAATGATACTTATACAGAGAACGTACATTCATACGTCAACAACATCAATACCATTGAAGGCGGTACGCACGTTGCTGGTTTCCGGCGCGGCCTAACCCGTACTTTAAAAGCTTATGCCGATAAAGAAGGGTTGCTGAAGAATATGAAGATTGAGATTACCGGCGATGACTTCCGTGAGGGGATGACGGCTGTAATTTCAGTTAAAGTACAAGAACCGCAGTTTGAAGGGCAAACCAAATCAAAGTTGGGTAACAACGAGGTAATGGGTGCCGTAGATATGGCGGTAGGAGAGATCCTGGGTAATTACCTGGAGGAACATCCTAAAGAGGCCAGGATGATTGTTAACAAGGTAATTCTTGCTGCAACCGCCCGCGCTGCTGCACGTAAGGCACGTGAAATGGTACAACGTAAAAGTGTAATGGGCGGATCGGGATTACCTGGTAAGCTATCGGATTGTGCCAACAGTGATCCTGCATTATGCGAACTTTACCTTGTGGAAGGTGACTCGGCGGGTGGTACTGCCAAACAGGGCCGCAACCGCGAATTCCAGGCTATTTTACCTTTAAGGGGTAAGATCCTGAACGTGGAAAAGGCAATGGAGCACAAGATCTACGAAAACGAAGAAATAAAGAACATGTTTACTGGTCTTGGCGTAAGCCGCGGTACGCCTGAAGATGATAAAGCGCTCAACATGGCTAAGCTCCGTTATCACAAAATTGTGATCATGACGGATGCGGACGTGGATGGATCGCACATTACTACCCTGATATTAACTTTCTTCTTTCGTTACATGAAGGAGCTGATTGAAAATGGGTATGTATATGTAGCCTCGCCACCGCTTTACCAGGTTAAAAAGGGAAAAGAATTTGAGTACTGCTGGACCGAAGAACAACGTGACGCAGCCGTACAGCGTTTAAAAGGTGCAGGTAAAGAAGATAGTGTGCACATACAACGTTACAAAGGTTTGGGCGAGATGAATGCCGAGCAGCTTTGGGATACAACCATGAACCCTGCAACCCGTACCCTGAAACGTGCAAGCATTGAAAACGCCGCCGAGTGCGATCACACCTTCTCTATGCTGATGGGGGATGAAGTTGCCCCACGCCGTGAGTTTATTGAGAAGAATGCCAAATATGCAAGAATAGATACCTAGTATTTAAATGATTTTTTTGAGCCTCGCTAGTGATAGCGGGGCTTTTTTATTTTCCAGGTATAAGCTTTTAAATTTATATACATAATTTTCTTATGTATATAAAATAATAATATATTTGCCAGATGAGTTCAAACCCCATGCTAAAAGGTACTTTGCAAACCATTATCCTAAAACTACTGGAGGATAATAGCCAGATGTATGGTTATGAGATAACACAAAAAGTTAAGGAAGTAACTGCCGGTGAGTTTATTCTTACTGAAGGGGCATTGTATCCTGCGCTTCATAAACTGGAGGCTGATGGTATGCTTGAAACTTTTACAGAAGTTGTTGACAACCGGGTGCGGAAGTATTATCGCCTTACTGAACAGGGTGGGAAGGAAGTAACCAGTAAACTAAATGAAGCACAGGTTTTTATTGATCAGCTTCAGCTTTTGTTAAGCCTTAAACCTGCAATAAAATGAAACCAAACCAGCAACAAAAGCAACAATTACAGGAATATCTGCGAAAAGGATTAAAATACCGTGAAACCTATGAAGAAGTGTATGATCATATCCTTGTTGCTTTAGAAAACAAAGCCGAAACTTCGTCATTTAATGGTACCGTTAATGAAATAATCAGAGAAGATTTTGGCGGCAGCAAAAATTTATGGCGGATAGAAGAAAACTTTCGCAAATCTGTTGCCAAAGATATGAGCAGCCAGTTTTGGAAATTCTTTAGCACATATATGAAATTTCCGTTGGCTGTGTATACTGTAATAATTTCGGCAATAGTTTATTATATAATTTACAACATAAATATACAGCCTGTCGCTTTTGAGCGAATCTTTGTTCTTTTTGCTTTTCTGCCAGCTTTGCTTGTGCCGGTTAGGTATTACAAAATTGGTTATATATTTAAAGACACAAAGAAATCAGTGAGGGACAATATTTTTGTATGGATAGCTCAGTTTCCAATGCGACTTTGTATTTGCAGCAATTTGTTATTGCTTATTTATCATAAAGCCGATTTTTCTTTTTTAGGCAGCTTTGAGCCTCTTGTTCTTACAATTATCATTGTGGCTGAAATTACATTATCATTGGCAGTTATAAAACTGAGTAGTGCCGAGTTTAAAATTATTAAATCTATAACCCATCAACAATGAGTTTAACAACGCGGGAATTAGATTGGATAAATAAGCGAATGGACTGGTATGGTATCAAATTCCAGGAAATTTTTGATGAGATAGCGGACCATATCATTTCAGCTATTGAAGTTGAAAGGGCAGCAGGTGATCAGCGAACCATTGATAATGTTTTTGATAAAGTAACGGAACGCGATTTTGGTGGCTACCTTGGAGTAGATAAAATTGTAACTGCATATGAGCGTGCTTACAGAAGCAGAATAACAAAAGGCTTGCTTGAGAATTTTAAATTTTATCTAAAGAGACCGGGCGTGGTTGCTGTAATGCTGTTCGCCTTAGTAGGGTTTTACCTGCCACGAACCAAAGTGACCGTCCTGATAATGCTTAGTGGGTTGTTATTAACTGCAATAATCCCTTTAGTTTATGCTTACAGAAATTCTCCCCGGATAACACTTGATCAGGGCAAACAATCAATCATTGAAAGCTATATGAAAACCCGGGCGTTATTTTTACTGACGCTGATAAATTTAATACTTTGTCTGTTTGGCGGAGCGGCACGTACCTGGGATATTGTTTTTTTAAATCCAATAAATTATCATCCGGTAATTTATATGGTACTTTTTGTATTTTTTATAATTTATGGATTAAGTATAATAAGGCTGTGCAGGCAGGAGTTTAAAATAGCGAAATGATAGGACTTAGTTTCAAATTTCTATTTAACCCGCAATAAAAGCCTTTCCTTACCATAATCAATTACTGCCTTATACTTCATTAGTATATCACCACCTAAAACACCCAAAACTTCAGGGTGCCCTAATTGGCGATACGCAATATTTATGGTTGAAAGATCAAGCACTGCAACTTCAAACTCCTCCACCAAAAATTTCCCGATATACATATCGCTAATGGTGGCTGTTGCCGATTCCATGTTGTTGGTGCCAAGGCCGGTGGAAAGCCTGTCGCTTGCATTTAGTACGGCATGTTCAAAAGTTTGCAGCAGCATGGTTTTATCAAAAGCAGTTTTAGAAGCGCCTGTATCTAAAACTACAGTAAAACGTTTTCCGAAAAGTTTGATTTTAAGCAGCGGGTGAAATCCATCTTCGTGCAGGTCAATAATTTGTAAAGGAATGGAAATGCTTTTTTTAGCAGATGTGGGTTTAGTCTCAGTCATGGTCTGATGCTTCCTCCGCCATTTCAATAATTATGGTATCCATCCTGTTAAGTTCGTTTTGCATATAGTTAAATAGTTCTGCGTTTTTTGGGTCGTCTTTAAGCATTGGTACCAGCCCTTGTAAATTAGCCAGGGGCCCCCTAATGAGGTGCGACTGCTTCCAGGCCATTTCTTTTATACTACTAATGTGGGTCCTGATACTTTCGTAAGCATTTTTTAAATCCTGCTCAGCCTTTAATTTTTCGGTAATGTCGTTCGTCATTGAAAGCCTCACCTGCCGACCTTCAAATATAATATCATGAGCAATTATTTGAACATAAATAATGGTGCCGTCCTTTTTAAGATGTTTTACAACCCGCGGGCTATCCGCATTCTTGTCCTGGCGGTAGTCCAACAATTGTTGTTCGCGATCTTCCCTGGGCCTGAAAATTTTCACATCCATGTGTAACAGTTCTTCTTTTCTGTAACCATAGTGTTTTGCACCTGCATCATTTACGGCTATTATGCGTTGATCACCCTTTCCTATCATCCACATTGGCATCGGGTTGCTGTCGAAAAGTAATTTGTACTCCTGCTCTGATGAGCGCAATTCAATTTCGTTTTTTTTGCGTTCAGTAATATCTAATGCCGAGCCCATAATAACAGTCTCACCGCCAATAATGGCGCGGCTGCCATACAATTCAAGCCAATTGCTTGTGCCGTCTTTCCTGATTCCCTTGGCTTCGTAATGAATGCTATCTATCTCGCCTGCTATCCTGCGCCTTACGTTTTCATTAACAAGGTCTCTGTAGCTTTCGTCAACAACAGTTTCCACGGGAAAAGTATCGATCATTTCGGCAGGCGTGTAACCAAAAATTTGAGCAAACCTTGGATTTACGTAGATATACCTGCCATTTTGTGCTATGTAGATACCTATCATTGATTTTTCGGCAATGGTTCTGAATTTTACTTCGGCTTCTCTAAGATCCGATTCCATTTTTTTGCGATAGGTGGTATCCCTCGCAATTACCATTATACAATCGTCAGTGAATTTTTTAACATTTATCTCAGCGGTAAATATCTTTCCATCCTTACGAATAAAATGTCGCTCACGAACAATGGGGATGGTTGATTTATCCATTTTATCAGGCAGGGGATCGGTTTTTAGTTCGTCCGGATCAAGAATTGATTTTATGTTCAACTGCAACATCTCTTCCCTGGTGTAGCCCATTATTTTACACATGCTGGCGTTTACATCAGTAAAATTTCCATTGAGATCGAGGATATAGATAATATCAGATGCCTGTTCTATTAATGACTGGTACTTGTCTTCGCTATTTTGAAAGCCGGACAGGCTGTTTTTATTCAGCACAGTATAACAATATAACAGGATGGCCCCGGATATTAGCAATAGAATAGGTAAACTTAGCTTGATTATTAAAGTATTGGTTAATAAATACTTAACGGCGGCAACGTTAAAAAAACAGCCGGCTGTAATTGCTAACGCTGTAAATATTGCAAGGAGGGCAATTATTTTGATTGAGGTATATTTCCACGGTTTAGACATTTAAAATAATGGATCGGCTTTAAATTTTATGGCAGGATAGCTTTCAATTACATATTTGGAACTCATTGTTTGTTAAAAGAAAGGTTAGTTAATATTTAATATTCATTAAATGTCGCTTGCTTATAAATTAAACACAAATTTATAATTAATTAAGTTACTGAACGTAACTGCATGGTAAGAAATTTATGAATGCCAGGTGGTTATAACATTAGAATGGATACCCGATTGCCAGGTTAAAGATCATATTGCTGCCATGCCATTTGGCATCTGAAAAATCTATTCCGTTAATTACGGTTCGCTGGCTGGCCGGTAACTGGGGTTTAATTAAAGGAAACCCAAAGTCTGTACGCAAAATAAGTACGGTTAAATCAAAGCGTAAACCAACACCTGCATCTACAGCCATTTGGTTAATAAAGTTTGATCCAAAAGCTGCCCCGGGCTGTAATCTGTTTGGTCGAAGCAGCCAAATATTACCGGCGTCAACAAACAGTGCGCCTTCAACAATACTGAATAATTTGGGGCGAAACTCGGCATTAGCTTCAATTTTTATATCTCCTGATTCATCTGCCAGGAAATTGTTCCCGGTGTTGAGACTTGGAGGAAGGTTATATGCACCCGGCCCGAGCGACCGCGCCTGGAACCCACGCAGGCTGTTAGGCCCGCCAATAAAAAACTGCTGGCTATAAGGCAATACGGTAGAGTTTCCGTAAGGCAAGCCAACGCCCACCAGCAACCGGGTGGCAATTTTATTATTGGCCCATAATTTATGGTAAAACCTGATTTCGTTCTCCAGTTTAACATATTGATTAAACGGTGTACCGAACAGCTTACTTACTTTTCCTTTTAATGTATCTGCACCGGTAACTAATCCTAAAATATTGGCAGATGTGCTCACTTTACCGTTATAGTAAAATGTATTGGTACGGTAATCTTCGCTGGTATTGGTGTAGGTGTAGCCGTATGATGGGCCAAAAGTAAACTGGTTGTTAATTACGTGCGCCAGGGCTGGGTTGCGTGTGTGTGCAATGCTGTCCCGGTACACCTGGCTAACGCTTGCTGCATCAACATAAGTTAAATTGAGAAGGTTTAAATCATGCTGTTTATGAATGCTTGGTTTCCACGAATAGCCAAACGACGCATTGAACGAATTTAAATTATACAGTTTGGTACGGTTCACCAGCGTGTACCCTGCCGTTAAAATGGTATGCGGGATATAGGCATTGTCCGTATTGAAATTAAACGGACTAATAAACCGGGGCCATGTAACACTGGGCTGAATACCAAACTGGTAAACATTGTAACCGTTTGAAGTACCTCCAAATTGCAGATCACTGCTGGCAAATAGCGTCAGGGTAAATAGTTCGGCACCTTTAAAGGTATTGCGGTTTTTAAAATTAAGGTTAATTTGTGTACCGTTATAATTTGCAGAGGTTTGCCGCGCAAGTAAATCAAGTGAAAGCGCTTTTCGTTTATATTGCGTTAACTGGTAGTAAATGTCAAGGAAGGCAGAGTCGGGGGTAACATCTTCAAAACGGTTCTTTACATAACTAAAGGGACCCAGGTTGATCATTCTGTTTAACGAGTTGTTGTGCTCCGTGCGGTTGTAAACCTCCCCGGGTTGTAACAGCACCGCGTTTTTAAACACAAATGGCCGTACCGTCTTCTTGGGGTCGATAACATTGTACCAGCGGTACTTTACCGCAGAATCTAATTTTAAAGAGGTATCCCTTAGTGAGTAACGTGGATAAACATAAATATTCCTGATCTTGTAAATCCACCTGGCTTCATCGGGCGTGGCGTCTTTTACTTTCACAAACATATCAATCTGGTGGTTGGCTACCGTGCTGTCATACCTCATGATAAGGTCTTCAGGCGCAAAATAAAAAAAGCCTTCTTCTTTTAAGCGGGCATCAATCCTTATGCGCTCATTTTTAATTATATCCAGGTTGTATTTATTGCCGGCCTTTAAAAAGGTTTGTTTAGCGGTACCGGCAACCGCAGTATCAAGGTCATTATTGTCTGTAGGGAACTTTATAGAGCGATAATGATATGAAGGGCCCGCATGTACCGCATAAACTGCTTTTGCAGTTTTATTTTTAACTACCGTATCACCATTAACCTGGGCCAAAAAGTAACTCACATTTTGAAGCCTGTTTTGTAAAATAGTGCTGTTTTTCACCAAATCAACACTGCTTGCTAAAACCGGGGGCTCGCCAATATGGGTGTTTAAATAGTGCCTCAAGCCGGTCCTTTTATTTGTACGGGTTTTGTTGTAAACCCAAAGTTTAAATCTTAAACCCAGTATACTGCTGTTAGGCTGCGGCCTTAACAAGGCCGATAAATTATCTTTCAACTGGCCGGCATCACTTTTTTTAAGGTCCTTGTCGTCAATTTTAACTTCGGCACCGGTATATAATTTCTGACCGGGAGCCAAATATTTGGTATTGCTGCAGGCACTTACAAAAAGGGCCAGAAAAATAAATATGTATCTAAGTTTGGCCATAGTTACTTTGATATTGGTTTTTGTAAAGGCTGCACGGGTGCCGCTGTGGAGTCGGCTTTTTTATCTGCCTCCTTTTGTTCCTTTTTTATTTCCTTTTGCTTCTCGTTGTATTGCTTTTCCAGTTCCCTGTCTTTTTTCGATTTTCGCTTAAACAGTTCTTTAAAGCGGTTGTATTCATAAGTCAGGGTAAACCCTACGCCTGTTTCAATTACCTGCCCCTCTACCACAATAAACTGGTCCCTGCGGTAAACACGAACCATATAGCGGCCATCCTTGGTTATTTTATAGTTCACGGATACATTGCCCGCAATATCTGTTGATTTTTGACCCGGCTGATTTTGGCCCTCAAGGTTGAAATTATTACCTACGGTTACTGTTAAACGGTCATTAAGGAACTGTTTGGAGAGGCCAACATTCAGGTCCGTTCGGTTTTGCGTAGTGCCGGAAGAATAATCCTCACCCGAGGTAAGGTCAAAACTAAGCTGGACGCCACCTATCAAATTGCCGGCAAGTTTATTCAACTGATCGGACAATAAACTGCTTACGCTGCTGCGGATAGCGCCGCCAATACCTGCGTTACCGCCCTGGCTTTGGAATGGATTGTCGCCAATAAAGTGGCCAAGTACCAGTACGCCTAAAACCTGTTTGTTCAATTCGTTAGGGTCCTGTCTGATCTGTGCCAGCCTGGTATTAACTGTGGAAATTACGTCGGGCGATACCGTATAAGTACTGTCCGGCAAAACAATATCAAAACTGATGTCGGGTTTCAACAGCTCGTTCTTTAAATTAAGATTAACATTAAAGGGCAGCTTTTGCTTGTACATCGTTGAGTTCTGCGATTCGCTCAGCTGCACGAGGTCAATAGGAGGGACGTTTGCTACATAGGTGGCTGTAAGGTTAATATTGGCACTGGTTGGGTCGCCTGTCCAGGTAATAGTGCTGCCGGGTTTAAAATTAAACTTGCGCTTAACGGTGGCATACGCCAAATTATACGAGCCCTGGTTAACCTTGTAGGTACCGGTCAGGTTTATTTTACCGCTCGGGTCAATGCCGCCATTTAGCTGGGCTTCACCCTTCAGCTGTACCACGTCGCCGTTGCGCTCATCAACTACAATGGTGAATTTTGCATTTTTATTGATAGTAATGTTCGCTGTCGCATCAAGCCCGGTTATATCTGATTTACGGAGCGAATCCAATTGTTTGGCCAGGAATATCGAATCAAGCTTTGGCGCATTTGGATTTATCACTTCAACTACCCCTTTGCGGTCCTCTATTCCAGGGTCGTCCTGCGGCAGTACGATGGTTAAGTCGGTTTTGTCGTTAACGGTAAGGTTTGCGTCAACTACCGGCTTGGCCATATTTCCACGAACCCGGATGCGGGTATCTATAAAAAGCTTGCCATAGTACAACTTATTATCCTCGCGAGTAGAATTGATCACTCTGAAATTTGTGGCGTTAATATCCAGTCCAAATTTAAAATCAGTAAAGGTTTTGGTATAAAGGGTGCCCGTTACTACCGCTTTATTGCCTAACGAGTCGATTAGGGCGAAATCGTTAAACAGGATGCCATCATTGTTAAATGTTATGCTCTCTTTGGGCATTGTAAAGTAGGAATTTAACATAGAAACGTTAAAACCGACTTTGTTAAAATTAACATCGCCCCTTACCACCGGGGCAGCTGTAGTACCCGTTATTTTCAACTGCCCGCTAATGTCGCCGCTGGAACGCCTGATGCTGCCAAAGCTGAAACCTTCAATGCTTTTCATTTTAAGGCTGATGATATTCAGGTTCATATCAAACCTGCTTTCAGGATCAGTATAGTACAATCCGTTTAAGTTAACCTGGTTGCCTTTGCCGGTAACGGTTACATCCGCAGCGTACGCATTTGCAGTTTGGTTATTTACTTTAAGCGCTACATTGCCTACGGTATCTGTTTTAAAATTAAAATCCTTAATATTTAATGCTGCAGTAACCACCGGCGATTTCTGGAAGTTGCTGATGTGTGCGTCCCCGTCAATAACGCCGCCAACCTGTAATGAGTCCTGCTGTGCGGCTGTGGTAAGGGTTTCAATTTTAAAGTTTTTAAAGCTTACTGTAATTGGGGCGTTGTGTTCCTGCGTATCGCTGTTGATGCTTAATACCTGGTTGTTGTTAGTTAAGGCAAAGTCGCGGGCCATTATGCCTTTGCTGCCAAAAAACAAGGCGTTATTTGCATTAACCGCCCAGGGGGTGTAGTTTAGCAGCAGGCCATCCTGCAAAAAGTTAAACTGATATTCGTTCGGTAAAACGCTGAATAAACCCGCCAGCCTGTACCTTTCTTTTTTTGCTGCGTCCCTAATCTGCAGGTTAACATTTAACTTGTTGTTCTGTGCACTGCCGGTTAAGCTTGTATATAGCAGGTCGATACTTGAAGATACTTTTACTTCATCAACGGTTATGCCGTAATTCAGCGCGTTATTTTGTGTTTTAACGGCAAGTTTTAAATTATTTACAATATAGGTGCCATATATCACCTTCGGTGCAGTGCCATCAATGGTGAGGGCGCCAGCCTGGCTATCAAAGTGACCGGTAATGTTTACCGGATCGAGCCTTTTCAGGTCGGGCACAAATTTATCGGTTAATGGTGTTTTAACCAGCCTCATATCAAACTTAAACTGTTGCGGCGAATAATTAGGCTTAGCTGTATTTGACGCCAGCGCGGTGTTGTAATATTTATTTACCAGGTCCTGCAGGGCGGGGCCAACTTCTGTAAGTTTATACTTGCCTGCCATATGCGCATTAAGCATAGGCGCTTTCAGCCTTAAGGTGCTGCTATCGGCATTGGCTGTCGAAACCAGGCTGATGGTATCGAGCTTAAATACCTGGTCCTTTTGTGCCACCAGCAGGTTTGTTACCCTGATGTTGGCATTCAGGTAATCCGGATCAGCAGTTGGTACATCAGCTACCATATTACCGTGAACCCGAATATCGGATGTAGTGAGGTGCAGGTTTTTTAGGTTAATGCTGTCCAGCTGTAACGTGGCAGCTATGGCAGGGTATTTTTTGTTCATGTTGGCCTTGCCATCAAGCGTAAAATTAATGTTGGGGTCTTTCATGGTTGCTTTAGCCGCATAGCTTCCGTTTTGAGCGGTGCCCTTCATTACCAGGTTTTGGTAGTTGTAACCTTTAACATAGGCTTTTACTACGTTTCCGCTAAACTGCAGGCTTGCTTTTTTAGGATCAAGACTTACCCCTTTTATATTGGCTGTAGCGGTTACCATTCCAACAGTTTGCGGTTGTTTGGTTAATGCACCAACATTAAGGTTATTGGCTTTAACGTTGGCCGTGTAAATTTCACGGCCTTTATGGTTACCGTTTTTCATGGCTGCAACCAGGTCAACAGCACCATAGGTTGAACGCAGGTACATTTTAGTATTAAAATCATACATGCTACCTTTAAAGTTTCCTTTTAAATTTAAATTGGCAGGGATGCTTACCGAAGCCGGGATCATTGAAGCGGCAACCAGTTTTGAGATATCGGCTCTGCTGGTAGTAAGGTCGGCAATGTTCACATCAAAATATGCTTTATTCATATCTGGTAAGCCCCGCAGCGTTGCAGAAGCTTTGATATGGGTATTACTTAAGCCCTTAACCTCCACGGCTGGGATGCTGAGGTTATTTACCTTCCCAATTACCCGACCATCTATCCGGAACACGGCATTGGGTGAATGTTTAAAAGGCTCCATACCAGACATTGAAGGCATCAGCAGTAAAACATCCTTTAAACTCAGCTTGCTGCCATCTAAATTGGCATTAACATAAAGTTGCCCCGGGTCTTTTGAAAGCGACGCAACAGACGGGTAGCTAACCTGCACTTGTTTTTGTAAAACGGTTTGCGGTGTTTCAACCAGCAGGTTATTCAGGTAAGCGCTTTTTGGGCCATATAAAAACGAGGTGTGGAATTTCTGAATGATAAGCCCGCTTTTTTCGGCAAATGTAAATGAGTTTACTTTACCTGCTATAGTATCAGGGCTGTAAGAAAGGTTCTGCACATCAGCATTAAGCTTTTTGATATTCATGTGCGCAAAGTCCAGCCCTTTTAGTAATGGCTTTTGCGCATCGTTATCAAATTGAATATTGTCATTACTGAATGTTATTTTGTTCAGTTTGGCGCGCCACCCTTTTCCGCTTGCAGGGGTGGCCACCAGTGTATCTAATTTTTTAACTGCTTTTATTACAGCCTTTTTAACCGTTTCTGGTTTTGCAAATGTGATACCGGCATCTGTGTTATCAAGCTGAACTTTTTTTATACCTACCACCTGGTTTTTAAGGTCTATCTTATCCATTTCCACCAAAAACTTCCCCAGGTTTACCTTACTACTCATTGATTTGCTGCGGTAATCTACTTTAACTTTTGAGATGTCTATGGTGCCCAGGTCAAGGGCCATTTGGATGGGCGTTGTGGTGGTATCAACCGGGACAACTTTAATGCCCTCTGAAGTAACCGGGGATTGTATTATCCTTGCGTCGATGTCTGAAAGGTTGATCTTCGGGATCGTAAACTTCATTTTATCCAGGTCAAAATCTTTAATCCTGGTATCAAAATGGCCTAAAATAAACTTTACATCATTGCCCGAAATCTTGTCTTTATAGCTCACATTGATCCGGTCGAGGATGATCTTATCAATTGAGAATTTCATGGTAGAAGCGGTATCCGTAGGTTTTACTTCTTTTTTTTGCTCGCCGGCAAAGGCTTTGGTTATATAATCGAAGTTGAAAACACTGTCAGCGCCGCGGCTTATATTAGTAGTAATACCCTGCAGATTAATTTCATTGATCTCAACCTTGTTACTTAGTAATTTTAATAAACTGATATCGACCTTTAGTTTTTCACCGGCTATCAGGGTGTCTTTATGCTGGTCCTCAAAATATACATCCTCCAGCACAATAAGCTTTGGTAGCCCCAGGCTGATGTGGCCAATTTTTACCGGGGTATGGATTTTACCCTGGATAAAAGATACAGCTTTGTCTTTAGCGAAATTTTGAACGGCAGGTACCTGTATTAAGACTATGATAAGTAGTATCAGGATAATGACACTTGCAATTATCCAGAGTATGGTTTTTAGGGCTATTCGTCCAAATCGTTCCAAGCGTATAAATTTTTCAAATGGTAAGCGTGATTTTACTTTAAATACAATCAATTAACCAGCCAAAAAGTTTTCCGGAAAATTCGAATTTTGAAGAAAAGACCCGTTTTTATTTCTTTGTTGAGTTCAGCAGCCTAAAACCCACCAGTTCTTCCCAGCGTGCACCCGCCGGGCGGTAGTAAACTAAAACCTGGTAATCGTTTTCGGTTTCAAAATAACTGCCTTCCAAAGCATTGTTGTCAGCTTTGCCATTTTTATCGACCCAAACAAAAGTATAATCGTACACGCCCTGCTTTAAAAACAGGGTGTTAAAATATTTATTGTCGGTAGTATTGAAGGTCATTTTACTGTTTTCGTCCAGCTTATAATCATTAAACCGCCCAACAATGTAAGGCGTGCCGGTATTTGGCTGCCTTGCGGTGGAAAGGCTGAAGATCATGTGGGCATAATCAGCATCAATTCGCGGGTCGGTTCCGTCTTGGTTCAGGATGTAATAGTTGCCGTCCAGGTCATATTCCAGCGTGTAATTAGCCTTGTTTCTGTCAGGGTCAGTCAGCATCATTACCGTATTTGCCGTATCGCGGTAGATGTGCAAAATATTCTGTGAGTTTAGCTTCAACGTGCGGGTGTCAAAGTGCCTGAACTCGTTACCAGCCGCGAAATTATTGATATTCACATCGCTGTAAATAAGCTGTGTGCCACGGATATAAGTAGGCTGATTATTCATAATTGCAGTTTCAACCCGGTTATTCTGCATCAACAGCGTGCGCACATCCCGGTTTGGGTTCTGCACCCGCAGGCTTCCGTAGTCGAGGGTAAAGTTTACTTTTTGATTAGTTTGCCGGGTAGCATTATCACTGGAAGGTACTATTTCAGCAGCTATATTAATCTTCGGGCCCAGTACATATAATTTGCGGGTTAGCACCAGTTTGGTTGGGTCGCTGTCATCATACACCTTTAAGATATAGTTGCCCGGTATCTTGGGTGCTATGTTCTCATTTGGCAGTGTAAGCTCGTAATGGGTGTATTTTTGTACAGTCGCGATAGAGTAGCTATAGTTTAATATGCGGTCGTCATTGTAGTTTTTTAAATACTCCGCGGTTGAGATATTTGACGGGTTCCATTCCGCGTCGCAATGCTCAATGGTATAATGATAATTAAGTGTGCCACCTGCAAGGTTGTCAAAACCTAACGTAACCGTTTCGCCGGAGTTTAAGTTGATCAACGGAAAAGAAGCCTTTTTCGTTGAATTGTAAAACTCAACGCTTTTTATTTCGTGGCGGTAAACGCTGTCGGTGTAGGGCTGGGCAAAGGTTGTTAAGGCAGATACGGAGAGCAGGATAAGCACGATGCTTTTAAACCATTCGTATTTCTTGCGCATAATGTTTATCAATAGGTTATGGTTCATTATACATTATGTTTTTGCGACCCTAGCATGTCGAAGGTATATAAGTACACAAACACTACCATGCATAGCTTGCAATTGCTTTATTCCCCGCAAGGTTATAATTTAAAAGAGTGATTTTTGTCTTCTAAATTATAAATAAATCCGAAATCAAATATTCGAATTCCGAAATCAAATTATGCTTCCAGCTCCATTATTTGCTCGGCCAATGCCTCCCATTTTAATTGGATATGACCAAGCTCCATTTTCTTCTTATCGTAGTTGAGGTTGATCTCTTTCATCTTCACCACATCGTTATACAGCTTTTCATCAGCCAATTGCGCCTCCAGGCTCTTTACCGTTTTCTCAAGCTCAGCAATCTGCTCTTCCATTTTGCCCAAATCCTGATTTAGCTTTTTAAGCTGCTGGTGTTTGTTTTCAGATGGTTGCTGTTTAACGGGTGCCACTTCTTTCTTCTCCTCTTTTTTTGGTTGAGGTACAGGAATAGCTGCCTTAGGCTCCAGTTTACGTTTAGCAAACCAAATATCAAACTCGGCATAGGTGCCCGGGTACTGCTTAATCTGCTGATCTTCAATAAACCAGATCTTGTTCGCGATGTTGTCAAGGAAATACCTGTCGTGCGATACTACGATGAAAGTTCCTTCGAACTGCTGCAATGCCTGGATCAATATATTTACCGATGCAATATCAAGGTGGTTGGTAGGCTCATCCAGTACCAGGAAGTTAGCATCAGCGGTTAATGCTTTGGCTAAAGCCACGCGTGATTTTTCACCACCCGATAATACCTTGATCTTTTTAAATACATCGTCGCCGGTGAACAGGAACGAGCCCAATATGGTACGCAGTTCTGTTTCCGTATGTTTTGGAGCGAATGACTGCAGTTCCTGCAATGCGGTATTTTCCAAATGCAAAGCTTCCAACTGGTGCTGTGCAAAAAACGTTTGCGACACATTGTGGCCTGTTTCTGCCTTGCCGGTAAAATCATGGTCGGCACCTGCAATAATACGCAGCAATGTTGATTTACCTTTACCGTTGGCACCTATCAAAGCAATTTTGTCGCCTTTTTCTATTACAGCCTCTGCACCGGTTAAAATGTCAAGACCGGGGTATTTTTTCACAATATTATCCAGCGTTACTACGTGCCTGCCGGATTGCTTTGAAAAACGGAAAGCGAAGTTTACCGATGGATTATCATCATCCACATCGTCAACCCGTTCCATTTTATCCAGCATTTTAATACGTGACTGCGCCATTTTTGCTTTTGAAGCTTTGGCGCGGAAGCGCTCAATTAAACGCTCTTCCTGCTTTATTTTTGATTGCTGGTTTTTAAATTCGCCGCGTTGAATTTCCTCGCGCTGCGCTTTTTCTTCCAGGTAAAAAGTATAATTGCCCGCATAAACAGTAAGCTTACCCTTACGCGACTCAACTGTACGATTAATTACCTTGTCCAAAAACCACCTGTCATGCGATACGATAACGATAGCACCGTCAAATGCTTTTAAATAATCTTCCAGCCATACAATTGATGGTAAGTCAAGGTGGTTGGTAGGCTCATCCAGTAAAAGGATATCAGGTGCCTGCAGCAGGATCTTGGCCAGCATAACGCGCATGCGCCATCCACCCGAGAAGGTGCTTAGCTTGCGGTGGGTATCAGCTTCGGTAAAGCCTAAACCGGCTAAAATTTCGTGTGCTTTGTACTCAATGTTATAACCGTCAAGCGCTTCAAACTCATGTTGTTTGTCGCTAAGTTTGTGCAGCAGGTCTTCACTGTAATCGGTTTCAAGCTTTTGAAGTATCTTTTCAATTTCATCATGCAGCTGGTTTTGGCGTTCAAAGGCCTCCATGGCTACATGTAGTATGTTTTTATCAGATGAATAGGATAGCAGATCCTGGTTAAGATAGCCCAAAGTAAGGTCCTTAGCCATTGATATGGTACCTGAAGTAGGTTTATAGTCGCCTACAATGATTTTAAGAAGGGTGGTTTTCCCGGTCCCATTGGCGCCGATAAGGCCAATTTTTTCTCCCGGTTTTATATGCCAGTTAGCTTCATCATATAGGGCGCGCGCACCAATCTCGAACGTAAGGTTATTTATAGCTATCATTTGCGCGCAAAGATACGATTTTGAGGCTAGAGATTAGAGTTTAGAGGTTAGGTTTTTGTCGGAAAGCCGTAAAAGTTCAAGGCAAACGAGACATTTAAAGTAATTATCTACCGCAAAGTCCTTCATGTTCTAGATTTTTAGCACTAATTTCTGGTCTCTAATCTCTAATTAACTATCTCCATCCACGTTTTGGCCATCAAGGCTTCGCCTGCTATGCTGGGATGTACGCCATCTAAGGTCCAGTAATTGCCGGGGGCAAGTTCAAGCGCTTTATCAAAAGCAGCCTGGTACGGCACAAAAGCTGTGTTGTACTCATTTGCGATATCCTTTGCCGCTTTCCGGAAAAGGTTAAAGGTGGGATACCACTTATCATCAACTGCTTTAACTCCTTTTACAGCAAACGGCTCGCAGATCACAAATTTCACCTCCGGCAGCGCTTTCCGGGTACGGTCGAGCAAAGTGTGGTAATCGGCAATGTAGTTTTGAATGGTACCTGTATAACCATTGGTTATTGTGTGCCAAAAATCATTTACGCCAATATGGATGCTTAATACAGTTGGTTTCAGGTTAAGGGCATCTGTATCCCAGCGTTCTGCTAACTGGTAAACTTTGTTACCACTGATTCCTTTGTTATAGATCTGCAGGTTGTATTGCGGATATTTGATCAGCAACTGGCCCGACGCCAGCAGAACATAGCCGCTGCCAAGGCTGCCGGTATCGTTCGGGATTGTTTTGCTATGGTCGCGGCCCCAGTCGGTAATGGAGTCGCCCTGGAAAAGGATAATATCATTTTTGTCAATACTGACCTTCTTAATACCATTTTCGGCAACGGCCGCAGCAGCAATTTGCGGCAGGGATAATGCCATTGATGCAAGTGTGCCAACGGCGGCTGTCTTTATAAAACCTCGGCGGGAGTTGTTTGACTTCATAATTGATGGTTTGTAAGCAGTTTATGGTTGATGGTTCACCGTTTTGTGGCCGGATGCATAATCATTAGTTATCGCTAATATAGATAATCATTTAACAAGGCTGAAAATATCTGTAATTTGTTACATGTGTGAAATCCGAAAGTCAGTAAAGACAGGCAGTCCGAAAGAAGGAGTTTTGTTCCGGTTGTTCCACCTGTTCCACATTGTTCCATCGGCCAATTTTTGTTCCAAATGTTTCCCGCGTGCACACTGTTCCGCGGAACAGACTGTAGTTATCTCCCGGAGTTTACTGACTTTCCTGTTTTTGCACTTCCTCCAAAACGCTTACCTTCGCACTCATGTATTCTCTACTCAAACCCATTCTTTTTAAGTTCGATCCTGAAAAGATCCATTACGTGGTAACAGCTAATTTAAAGCGATTGAACCGCTTTCCCGGTGGTGCTGCTTTGAGCAGGGCTATCTGGAACGTCAAGAGCCCAAAGCTGGAGCGGGAAGTGTTTGGTCTCAGGTTTACAAACCCTGTTGGCCTTGCAGCGGGGTTTGATAAAAACGGCGAACTGATGGGTGAAATGGCTAACCTGGGTTTTGGCTTTGTTGAAGTAGGTACAGTTACCCCGTTACCGCAACCGGGTAACCCAAAGCCGAGGATGTTCAGGCTGCCTGAAGATGGCGGGCTAATAAACCGTATGGGGTTCAATAACCTGGGTGTTGATGTGGTTGCCGAACGCCTGGCGGCTTTCCGCAAAACCAAAGCGGGCCAAAAAGAATTGATCATTGGTGGAAACATCGGCAAAAACAAAGTTACACCTAATGAGGAAGCGGTAAGTGATTACATCAAATGTTTTGACCGTTTGTTTGATGTGGTTGATTATTTCGTGGTGAATGTGAGTTCGCCCAATACACCAGGTTTGCGTGCCCTGCAGGAAAAGGAACCGTTGATGGATCTGTTAAATACCCTGCAAAAACGGAACTCGAAAAATGGCATCAGCAGGCCCATTCTATTAAAAATAGCCCCAGACTTAACTGATGAGCAGCTGGACGATATTATTGAAATAGTACAGCAAACCGGCATTGCAGGAATTATAGCAACCAATACTACCATCAGCAGGAAGGGGTTAGCATCAAGCGATGAATTGAAGAATGAAACCGGTGGGTTAAGCGGTGTGCCATTAAGCAAACGCTCAACCGAGGTGATCAGTTATTTGCACAGAAAATCAAACGGAGCATTCCCTATTATAGGAGTGGGAGGCATTCATTCTGCAGAGGATGCTATTGAGAAACTGAATGCGGGAGCAGCATTGGTGCAGTTGTACACCGGGTTTATTTACGAGGGACCGGCATTGATCGGGCGGATAAATAAAAGGATAATTTCGATGTAAATCCGGCAGGGATGCGATGTTTCGTGTTTCCGCTTATCAGCTTTTATCCCACAAAAAATCCCATCGGTTTACACCAACAGGATCTTAAATATTATTCAAAATAAATAGTTTTCCCTTAAAAAGAGAGATTATTTACCTGCTGCAATCAATAAAGCTGCATTGTTTTTTGCGATCTGGCTGTCTTTCTTTTCAGCGCTGCGGCTTCCTGGTTCAAGGTTTGTAGCCAGCTTCAAAAATTGTACTTCTAAACGTGAAGTAGTTTTGTTTTTCCTATCTTTTCTTTTTAAACGAGTAACGCCCATGATGGTATTATTTTAATGTTTTTAAATCCTTCGAGGTCGGGAGCGGATTCGAACCGCTGTAAAAGGTTTTGCAGACCTCTGCCTAGCCACTCGGCCACCCGACCAAAATTTCAAGGTTGCAAAAATAGTAATTATTTATTGGCTGCCAAGTTTATTTCTGCTTATTTCTGAACAAAATAATGCAGTAGCTATCCCAACGTTAAGGGATTCAGCTTTTCCGGTGCGTGGTATGGTTACCGCCTTGCTTATTAAGCGCTCAATATCAGGCCTTAAGCCCTTGCCTTCGTTGCCCATTACTATCAATCCCTCAGTTCCAAAACGCGTTTTGTAAATGCTTTCGCCATTTAGCATAGCTCCAAAAACAGGCAGTCCAATTTGCGGCAAAACTTCGGCTATATTAGCATAGTATACATTAATGCGTGATAGCGACCCCATGCTTGCCTGTACAACTTTTGGGTTGTAAGCATCAACTGTATCGTTTGAGCAGATGATGTTATCGATACCAAACCAGTCGGCGGTACGGATGATGGTACCCATGTTGCCGGGATCTTGAATGCCATCTAAAACTAATGAGAACTTTTGTTTAAGCTTTTGGTTATTAAGCGGTGGGTGAACCGGTATTTTGACAAGAGCGATAACTTCCTGCGGAGTTTTTAAACTGCTTATTTTTTCAATATCTGTAACAGAAATATTATATAAGTTTATTTTTTGGGATAAATTGAGCATTTTTGGCTCAAATGAAGCTGTATGATAAATACCTTCAATTTTGTAGGAAGAATTAATGAATTCAATAACCGATTTGTATCCTTCAACCAAAAACAGGCCGTTTTCTTTACGTTCGTTTTTGTGCTGGAGTGATTTTAGTAAACTGATTTGAGACTTTGAGAGCATATATAAAACCTAATGGTTACCGCCTTGCAATATTAAGTATTTTGCTGCTCTTTATAGGGAGCGGATGCAGTTTAACGCGCAGGCTTAAGGATAACGAGGCTTTGGTACGTAAAATAACCATTAAGGGGGTTGATAAAGAGTTTGCTGATGCGGCTGTTTTATATGTTGATAAAGAGCAGCAACCCAATAATGTTATAAACCTGCAATTTTATTACCTGTTCAGCAAAAATGGCAAGCGCGACATAGGCGAAGCACCTGCTATACTTGATAGTAACCTTGTTGAGTTTTCCCGTGTGCAGATTGAGCGCTTTTTACAGAATAAGGGTTATTTAAAAGCGAAAGTTGCAGATTCCATTATTATAAAAAAGAAAAAGGCCACACTGTTATTTTCGGCGGTGGAAGGGCCCCTGTTCAGGATCCGGAAGCTGCAGGATAGCATAGCAGATAAAAAAGTACAGGATCTTTACCGCGTTAATCGCCCCCGCTTTTCGCACGTTCAACCCGGTGGAAGGTTTGATACCGATAGCCTCGCTTTTGACAGGGATGAGTTTTACCAGATAATGAAACGTAACGGCTATTACGATTTTTACCGGCAGTATATCAATTTTGAATATGATTCAACGTTCCGTAGCAGCGTTGTTGATATTAAAATGACTATTGATAACCCTGCAGGCCGTGCTTCTCATCCTGTTTACACTATTAACAATACCCTGGTAACCGTGGCTAAGAGTAATGGGCGTGCAGTTGGTAAGGCTGATACTATACAGGTTGATTCCCAGTTTAGGTTTGTAGATTTTTCCGGCAGGTTTAATCCGCATGCCGTTACCGATTATATTTTTCAGAAAAAAGGGCAGATCTATAATATCGACCAGCAAACATTGACGACCTCGCGTTTATCAGAGCTAAATGTGTTCCGAAACGTGCCCAACCCAACCTATACAAAGTTGCCCGATAGTACCAACCGGCTCGATACGAAAATTGATATAACGCCGCTTAAACAGTTTAGCGACAGGGTTGAGGGCGAATTTCTGTTTAACGGCGGTCGTTTTGGCTACAATCTCGGGAATACTTTTACTGACAGAAACGTATTTAACAATGCGGCTATCCTGCAAATAAAAACTAACTGGAGCGTTTTGTTTGACAATAATAACAATACCATAAACCAGGCGGCAGTGCAAAACCAGGATCTTCGTATTGGTGCGAATCTTATTTATCCGCGTATAATAGCCCCGTTTGATTTTCCCTTACCGGGTAAGTATGGTGTGCCTCATACCACGTTTTCAACCAACTACCAGCTTTTTTATCAAAAGGGACTGGTATCGCGTCAAAGTTTTATTAACTCCATAACATACGATTTTTTTGAAACCGGGCGTAAACTACATACTATAACACCCATTGATATTGAGTTTTCCAGGGGCACTATTGATCCTGCAGCGCAGGTTGAATTGCTGAAAAAAAACCTTTATGCCTATAGTTACCTCATAGGGCGCACCATCTTTACTTCGGGCAGCCAATATACTTTTCAATATAATGCTATTGAATTAAACTCATATAAGAACTTTATTTATTTTAGGGGAAGCCTGGATGTTGGTGGTAACAGCTTAAGTCTGCTGAGTAAAGTGCTCAATACTAAACGTGACACAGCAGGTAAGAGAACCTTTTTGGGTTATCCGTTTGCACAATATGGTAAAACTGAGGTTGACCTCCGTATTTACAAAACACTTGGAGGCGAGCGCCAGTTTATATTTCGCATAAACCCAGGCTTCGGCATCCCTTATGGCAACAGCGATGATCAGCACTGGATTTTTGAGAAAGAATTTTATGCAGGTGGCGCCAATGATATGCGGGCATGGTTGCCGCGTACGCTTGGCCCGGGTAAATTTAACCGTGCTACCTTTTACGGTGCACCCGGACCTGACAGCGATCACCCTTCCAGCGGTGATTTACTGCGCAGCAAGTTGAAATATCTTGATGAATTTGGAGAAATTAAAATTATTGCCAATGCAGAATATCGTTATAAGCTCGCCGATAACTTTTTTGGTGCAAAATTAAAAGGAGCTGTTTTTATTGATGCCGGTAACGTGTGGCGACTGAAAAGACAAGCGGACCAACCGGACGTTGAATTCAGGCTGAATAATATTTTACCATCAACTGCTATGGATATTGGTACAGGTTTACGGTTCGATCTTGCATTCTTTGTATTCAGGCTGGATGCAGCATTTAAATTTAAGGATCCGCAGTTTACGGGTTCCGATTCATGGGTGTTGGTACGGCACTTCAATGAGCTTTTTAACGCCGGATCATTTAAAAATAACTACAAAATTGCCAATAGCGGCGACACTTATAACTTTATGCAACTTAACTTCGGCATTGGAATGCCATTTTAACCGGGCAACAACTGTACAAAAAGCGATGCCTGCGGTGGGGCGCTATAAAATTGGTCTCTTTTTCAGCGTTAACTCTTTCCAAATCAATAGGTGCGTAAAATCAAATACAGGCTGCACAGCTGCATTATTGATCAGTAGGGTTGTTTGAGGGTAATTGAGCTGATAAATAATGAACAAATTCCCTACATTTATATCAATGAAATTTGGGTCCTCTAAACACCAGCTTAATATCTTTTTATTGTTGATGATAGCCGGCTTTTTTGTCGCCTGCAAACGCGAGCTTATTCCCAACCGCCAGGTTGCTGATACTACTACGCATAGCAAGCCCGATACGTCAGGAAATGGAGGAGGCGTTGTTGTGGATACCCTGCCATCGTTTTACAGCCCCGCCGGCGTAGCTGTTGATGCCGGGGGTAATATTTATGTAGCCGATTACGGCAATAACCTGATTCGCAAGATTACCGCCGCCGGAGTGGTGAGCACATTGGCGGGAAACGGTTCACAGGGGTACATCAACGCCCCGGGCACGCTGGCTGCTTTTAACCAGCCTACGGGTATAGCTGTTGATGCAGCAGGCAATGTTTATGTTGGTGATGCAGGAAATGACCGCATCCGCAAAATTACCCCGGCGGGAACAGTAAGCTCGCTGGCCGGAAGTGATAGCACAGGTTTTGCCGACGGACCCGACACCACTGCTTCATTTTTTCATCCCGAAGGTATCTCCCTTGATGCTGCGGGTAACGTTTATGTGGCTGATGCAGGTAATAACCTTATCCGTAAAGTTACACCTAACGGAACTGTGAGTACTCTTGCAGGAAACGGGACGGATGTAAGCCAGGGAGGAATCTTCAATAACCCTACCGGGGTAGCTGCGGATGCATCGGGAAATGTTTACGTTGCTAATTACATTAACAATAATATACTCATAGTAACGCCTTCAGGGCTAATAAACACCTTTGCAGGAAGCGGTAACGCCGGTTCGGCAAATGGTACAGGCAGCTCGGCTACTTTTTATTTCCCCAATAGTTTGGCTGTTGATGCTTCCGGCAATGTTTATGTGGCTGATGGGATCAATAACCTGGTGCGTAAAATAACGCCCGCAGGCGTTGTTACCACCTTTGCGGGCAATGGTACCGCCGGCGCTGTTGATGGTGCCGCAGCAAAAGCCTCATTCAACGGACCGGCCGGATTAGCGGTTGATGCCGCCGGGAACGTGTATGTGGCTGACTCGAACAATAATATGATTCGTAAAATAACCCAGGCCGGGATAGTTACCACCATTGCAGGCAGTGGTTCATCCGGTGCGATTAACGGGCAGGCGGCTGTGAGGCGTAACCCTAAAATAATCAGGACGGCACTTAAGAAACAATTGCCTGTATTTTATAAAGTTAAATAGCGTATGATTGGCCGGAGCGGCAAGTTAAGCTTTGGCTATAAAACCTGCAGCCTGAGTTTGTTCCTCCGGGCTGAGCAGATCGCCGGTGTATATCCACGCAGACTGATCATCGAAAACGATCTTCCCTAAATAATCAGGATTATCATCATCAGGGAGGACATTATTTGTAATGGTTGTTTCAAGGGGTTCCGTAAATAACGCCGATTCGTCACCAAAAGAATCTTTATAGATCTTGTAAGTGCCGTTAGGATGTAATCCTTTTTCGTTTTTTTCTAAAACAGGTTCAATTATAATTTTTCTTTCTGTGCCATCTGTTTGCACAAGGCTAATCTGCAGCGGGTTGATCATTGCTTTTTTAATTGATGTTGATAATACAGGCAGAACAATAGTTTGTTTTACCGTAAAACTCAAATTTGCATTCCCGGCGCCGGTGTTTAAAGCTGAATAACTACGGTATTTACCTCAATTAACAGGTAATAGTTTGTTAATGCCGCCAAAAATATGCTTTCTGCATACTAAACAATACACTTATTAAATTATCATTATATGATATTTAATTAATTTTAGAAATAGTTTAAGTTTTAGAGATTATGGCATCATATTTATATAAATGAGGTAACAAACTAAAATTACCACCATGAAAAACATAACATCAACCAAAACAAACATCCTTTTAAAGGCACTTGATATTGAACTGAAGTTACTTCTTGAAAAAGATCTGGAGAACTTTAGAATGATGCAGGCCAAAAATAAAACAGCACGCACAAGCCAGCAAATAGCAGCCTGATTAACCGACTGGATAAATACAAAATCCTGCTTAATAACAGGGTTTTACAGCATAAAAAAGTTTTCTTTTCAAATGGGTCGTTCGGGTCGTACCGGGCGGCTTTTTTTATTTTATCCTGATGCCTGACAGGCTAAAATATCCCTTTCAACCCGTCAATTATGCTTTGAAAAAATGTTGGAATGCTTAAGTTATTATGGTAATTAAAGTACATAAAAATGCAGAAGATGATGATGGCAATAATTATGAACCTTTTAAACATGTAGGCCAGTAAAACCAGCCCGCATGGAATAGCGAGCAGCAATACCCAGCTTATGTGAAAAGGGCTTAACTTATCATCGTGCTTATAAATATAATATAGAATACTGTGTGTTCCCTTATCGTTTCGGTGCCGGGCATATATAAAGGTCGATTTGTCAATCTTGTGGCGATAAAAGGCTGTACCCTTGTCAAACTTTAGCTGCTCCTCA
This sequence comes from Mucilaginibacter xinganensis, assembly GCF_002257585.1. Classification (NCBI taxonomy): domain Bacteria; kingdom Pseudomonadati; phylum Bacteroidota; class Sphingobacteriia; order Sphingobacteriales; family Sphingobacteriaceae; genus Mucilaginibacter; species Mucilaginibacter xinganensis. Next base: position 1,954,274 of record NZ_CP022743.1, read on the forward strand.
AAACCGTTCATGGTAAAAGTAAACAGCCCAGTAACATTTTCCTGTATCACGTTAGCGGTATCAGTGGCTATTACCGCAACTTCATTTTTCGCAAAGGGATTTTCTTTAATTACAAAATGATTGATAGCAATTGTATCAGCAAAAGTGAAGTGTGCTGAAATGGCCAGCAGGAAAAAAATAAGTAATAATTTCTTCATTATCATAAAGCAGTTTTGTGGTATAAAAGTAGCATTTTAAGCTATTGGTTAAGCAAATAAATACTTAAATTAAGCAGGCTTGCAAAGCTTACCCAAAGCAAATAAGGTACAAGCAACCATGCAGCAATTTTACTGAATTTAGCAAACCATCTTATGTTTAGTATAATGGCCGCCCACATCAGCAGGATAACAAACACGGCAGGTAAAATGCCGTGCAACCCAAAAAAAACTATCGACCATGAGAAATTTAGCAGTAATTGCACAGCATAGATAGTTGCTGCTGTTTTATAGCTAACAGATCCATCCCTGCGCTGCCAAACCAGGTAGGCCGCAATGGCTATCATAATATATAAGGCAGTCCAAACCGGGGCAAACAACCATGCCGGCGGGTTGAACGATGGTTTATTAAGGGTGCTGTACCACCCCGCAATTTGAGGCCTTGTAAATAATGAGGCTACAAAACCAATGGCCAGGGTAATAAATAAACTGGTTATAAATGGGAATAAACGGAACTTTTTAACTTCGGCTACTGTGCTCATATACCTGCTTTAACAACTATTATATCAACCTGTTTTTTATTGTAAATATATGGTTAAACTATTTCATATTTATTTCATCAAAATGCTGTAAACATTGTTTACTATTGAGTATTGACGGCGCATCCGCTCATGCTTTGGAATACCCCCTTTATATGAACCATTTAAGTATTATCCTCGGTGCTCACCGCCCCGACCTTATCAAAGAAGAAACATTACCGGCCTTATTCAAGACTTCGGCAATTGAATTCTCAAACAAAAAAGCCCTGACCTTTCATGATGACTCGTTAACCTATGGAGAGCTGGATCATTGGAGCAACGAAGTTGCTTTATATCTTTCAAAAAAAGGGATAGGACGGGGGCATAGTGTGGGCGTTTGGTGGCAGCGGGGCCTGGAACTGCACACCATTATATTGGGGATAGTTAAAGCAGGGGCTGCCTACGTGCCGGTTGACAGGGAGATTCCCGCAGAACGGGTTGAGGTAATAATGCAGGAAGTTGGTGCCTCGGCTTGTTTTAGCCTGCAACAACTAAACGTGGCCTGCGAAATGCTCACCATACCCGAAAAACCAGTTGCGGAAAACCGGGAAACGATTAACATGAGCCAGGTTACCGGACCGTTGCCTACAGATTTTGCTTACGTGCTGTATACCTCTGGTAGTACGGGTAAACCGAAAGGCATTCCTATTACTCACGCACAGATCTGCCACCTGGTGCGGTCAGAGCAAACCATTTTGCAAATTAATGCCAATGATAAAGTTTACCAGGGTTTTTCAGTTTCGTTTGACATGTGGTGCGAAGAAACCTGGATCAGCTATTTTGCCGGCGCTACTTTGTGGGTTGCCGACAACACTACCTCAAAAGCAATTGATGAGTTAAGCTATACGCTAAAAAAAGAAAATATTACGGTATTGCATGCCGTGCCGAGCCTACTTGCGGTTATGGACGATAGTTTGCCGCTCTTAAGACTGGTTAATGCCGGCGGTGAAGCCTGCACCCCTCAGGTACTGGCCAAATGGTCAAAAGAAGGGATGCGTTTTTTTAACAGTTATGGCCCTACAGAAACTACCGTTACCGCAACCATGGCGCAGCTGGGCCCGCATGATCATATAGTAATAGGGCAGCCGTTACCTAACTATAACCTGGCAGTTGTTGACGAAGGTTTGAACCTGGTACCCGTTGGCGAAGCTGGCGAATTAGTGATAACGGGGCCGGGAGTGGCCAACGGTTATGTTAAATTGCCACAGCTTACCAGGGAGAAATTTGTACCAAAACCATCATCGCTAACTGAAATGCCCGGCGACACGGTTTATCGCACGGGCGATATTGCTATAATCAATGAAAACGGTACCGTTGATATGCAAGGGCGTATTGACGACCAGATAAAACTTCGCGGCTACAGGATTGAACTTGGCGAGATTGAAACAAAGTTGAATGAAATTGCCGGGGTGCGCTCCGCAGCGGTAGCTGTAAAAAAGGATTTTGCCGGTACCGAGCATTTGGTTGGTTATGTAGTTACGGAAGGCCTTGCCTGTATTGATGAAGGTGTTTTCCGGATGGAACTTTCAAAAGGGCTGCCTTCCTATATGGTTCCGTCAACCATAATGGTGCTGCCAGAAATGCCGCGGATGCCAAGCGGGAAGATCAATCGTAAAGCACTGCCGGTGCCACCGCTGTTATCAGCCGACGAAGGCGGATCGGGAACACTGGACCTCAATGCCCCGGTGGCAGACAGGATTTTAAGCGTCCTGCACCGGATCTTCCCCAACAGAACGATTGATCCGTCAATGGATTTCTTTACCGATCTTGGCGGCCATTCTTTACTGGCGGCCGGTTTTGTATCACAGTTAAGGCGCGATGCCGGATTACCTAATGCATCGCTTAAGGATGTTTACATCAACAGGCCGGTTAGCAATCTGATTGAAGTTTGGAGTGCAAAACAGGAAGAAAGCAATAAGCCTAAACGGGTTTTTAACAAGATTCCCCTGCTAAGACATATCGCCTGCTGGTTGGCACAAACTATTGCCTTGCTGGTTATTTATGGCCTTTTTGCTTTCCAGATCTTTATTCCATACCTGGGGTATTATTATGTTGACCAGGAAACGGGCAATGTACTTTATTCCATCATTACTTCATTGCTGTTATTCTCGCTGATCCCGCCCATTTTTACAGTGGTGTGTTTAGCCAGCAAATGGCTTATCATAGGAAAAATGAAAGCGGGCGACTATCCGCTTTGGGGTAGCTACTATTTCAGGTGGTGGCTGGTAAAAACAATGCAGCGCTTATTGCCGGCCCAGTTTTTAAACGGAACCCCGTTATACCCGGTGTACCTGCGTTTACTGGGCGTTAAAATAGCCGCTGATGCACAGATTAGTGATTTTGCTTTCGGGGCCGAGGATTTGATAACCATTGGCAGCGATGTAAGTATAAGTTCGCAAACCAATTTGAACAACGCCTTTGTTGAAGATGGTATGTTAAAACTCCGCACCATAACCCTTGGCGACCATGCTTATATCGGTAGCAGTGCCATTATATCAGGGGGAAGCGTAATGGAGCCATGGAGTGAGTTACAGGATCTGAGCTGTCTGCAGCCAGGCAAAACAATAGCCGTGGGTGAAGTATGGCAGGGGAGCCCTGCGCAGTTTAAAGAAAAAAAGAGTATTGATGAGTTGCCGCATCCCTTACCTGTATCAAATTTTACGCGCCGCAAGTATAAGCTGATCTTCACGATGTTTATCATGATCTTCCCGTTCATTATCCTGCTGCCTTTGCTGCCAACCATTATTGCCATAAATAAGCTGGATAACGCCGCCGGCGACTATGATTTTACCTACCTGGTGAATGCGCCATTGCTCGCTATAGTTTATATTGCCTTGTTTGCAGCTGAGACCATTTTACTGACCCGTTTATTACAAAGGAATATAAAGCCGGGCAAATATTCAATTTATAGCATGTTTTATGTGCGTAAGTGGTTTATTGACCAGTTGATGTCATTAAGCCTTATTGTTTTGCACCCCATTTATGCAACAATTTACGTCGCCGGCTTTTTCAGGGCGTTGGGTGCTAAAATTGGGAGGGATACAGAGATATCAACCGCAAGCAGTGTTACGCACCAGTTGCTTGAAATTGGCGATGGCGCTTTTGTTGCTGATGCAGTTACGCTTGGCGAAGCTGATGTTCGTGCACAGCAGCTGATTCTTGATAAAACGATTATTGACAGTAATAGCTTTGTGGGTAACAGCGCGCTGATCCCGCAGGGGTATCATTTAAATGGCAATATGCTGATAGGTGTGCTATCAACCCCTCCGGATCAGCAGCAAATGGCAGCAAGCGAAGCAAAGGATTGGTTTGGTTCACCGGCAATACCATTGCCGCGCAGGCAGGAGAGTAACCCTTTCCCCCCTGAGTTAACTATTCACCCTAAACCGCTCCGTAAAATTGCGAGGGGATTTGTTGAATTCATAAGGATCATACTGCCGGAGAGCACCATTATTTGCTGCTCCATCTTGTTTATAGCCTACGGGCACGACCTGGTGGTTGACGAGCCTTTGTGGAAGATCATCCTGTATTTTCCGTTTTATTACCTGTTTTTTATGGGTATCCCTGCTTTCCTGATTACTGTTTTATTAAAATGGTGCTTTATTGGAAAGTATAAGCCCAAACAAAGGCCAATGTGGAGCTGGGCGGTATGGCGAAGCGAGGCTATCACGTCTACATACGAGGCGCTGTCTATTCCCTTTTTATTGGAATACCTTCAGGGTACACCCTGGCTACCGCTATTAATGCGCCTGCTTGGGGTTAAAATGGGCAAACGGGTGTTTATGAATACTACCGACATTACCGAATTTGATATGGTTACGATTTGTGACGATGCCGCTTTGAACGCCGACTGCGGCCCGCAAACGCATCTGTTTGAAGACAGGGTGATGAAAGTTGGCTCCGTGAAAATAGGGGCAAGGAGCAGTATTGGTGCAGGTACTATTATTTTGTATGACAGCGAACTTGGAGACGATACCAACATAGAAGCGTTGTCTTTGGTGATGAAGGGTGAACGTTTATCGCCGGGTACCGACTGGACAGGTAGCCCCGTTAAACCCGCCTGAAACTTTTTTTTAAAATTATCTGTTTGATTTTAAGTTATTTATAAATTAATTTAATATATTATATAATGTCTATAGGATTTATAGAATTAATACGTATGTTTGCATCATCAAATCGTTCTTTATTTTCGCTTATCCAGAAAGACTGAGGGAAAAGGCCCTGTGAAGTCTTAGCAACCTGTATTTAGAGCAAAGTCTAAAGTCATGAGTCCCGAGTCAAAAAAAATTAAAACAGCAAATTTTAATAAAGACTTAAGATTGTAAACTCAAGACTATAGACTCGATAAAAGGTGCTAACTCCTGCTCCGCCCTGCGGAGAAAGATAGGTTATCCAGTTCCTCCGGTCCTCTGATAAGTGATTAAATAGTTTTTTTTTAAAAAGTCGCGTGACCGAGAGGATAGGCTGGAGTCTGCAAAACCCCACACGGCAGTTCGAATCTGCCCGCGACGTCTAATTACCTGGTAGTCGTTTAAAAACTTTTTTTTAATTACTGTTAAATGCCTTGGTGCTTATAAATAAGTGAGCCCCCGTAGTTGGGTTGGATGGTAATAAAATGGCGTAAATCCGTCTTCGGCCAATTCGCAGCTTACCAGCATCGAAGTAAAATTAACATTACCGAAAATATTGGCTATCGCAGTATCTGCCGCATCACGGCCTGAGGCAATTTTAATTAACCCATTAAGCGGCACCAGGCCGGTGGCGTCAAACAAAACCCAGTCATTACCCAGGTATGCCTCAAAGCAGGCGTGGAAATCTGCCGGTTGTAGCTGGTAAGCATATCCTGTAAAGTAGCGTGCCGGAATGGTAAGCGCCCGGCATAGCGCGATGCCTAAATGGGCAAAATCCCGGCACACACCCTGCTGTTGCGTAACGGTATCATAAGCAGAGGTTTGTGCGTTGGTTGATCCGCTCAGGTATTGTACATTTTTATTGATCCATCCGGTAAGGTTCATCACCTTTTCAAAAGGGTTCATAATATGACCAAACAGGTTGTTAGCAAGGCGGTACAACTTATCGCTTTGGCAATAGCGGCTCGGATATAAATAAGGTAAAATAGTACTGTCCATCTGCGCAATTGGGATCTCAACCAGGTTGGTGTAATCCTTCACTTCGCAGTAATTATCAATCGTCGCCTTATAGGATACTTTTATAGATGAGTTTTCGGCAATTTCGAACCTAAAGACGCGGTTGTCACTCTGTTGCGATACCAGTTCTTCCACCTTAATATAAGGATCTATTACAAATTCTTCACTAATTACTGTTTGCCGCGGCGTTCGCAGTGCATGGATATTTAGTATCAATGTACCTGCCGACGCAGCGGTATATTCCATTTCAGTAAGTACATTCAATTTCATACTGTGATTGTAAGCGTTGTGAAAACAGTGTTTTTATGGGTTAAACGTTATTAAATTTGGGGGATTTTGTCACCGGCTGCGTTTAACTAATGCAACGCTAACGTCGTCCAACTAATCTAACTTATTAAATGCATCATCCATCCAGTCCTCCGATATATTTTCAAGGGCAGTTTTTAGTTCTTCGGCCCATTGTGTTGAAATATATTCAAGGTCCTTTTTTTCATATCTTTTTTCAATAATATGAAAACTGTCTTTGCGGTAAAGCGCAACATCTATAGGAAAGTCAACATTGTTTGAACTTACCCTTGTTGAATCAAAAGATAAAAACCCGGTTTTTAGAGACAGCTTTAAACTGGAATTTTCATCAAGAATTCGGTTCAATATCGCTTTTCCATGGCCCGAATTACCAATTACGACGTAGGGGGCTCCCTGTCCCAGCTCAACCCAGTTGCCTTCGGGGTATAAAAGGAACAGCTTATGTTCCTCATCATCCGCAAGCTGCCCGCCAATAATTGTATTCAGGTCAAACTTAAAACCTGCCTTTTCAAGCGCTGCCTTATCTTCGTTGGCCACCCTTTTAACCTGTTCGCCAAAAGCGTTAACCGCCTTATATAACTTATTATATTCATTGGTTTCCAGCAATTCATTAAAATAAATAAGCGCCTTATCTCTTACAGACCGCAATCCGCTGGTCATAATAAAAAGCGAAAATTTATCCTTTTGTTCTATCGTGATTTTCTTTTTTATAGTTGTATCTGTTCCTGAAGTAATGCGCGTATCTGCAATGGCAAGTAAGCCTTCCTTAACCTTTATTCCTAAGCAATAAGTCATTTTGTAATATATGGATGAACAATGATTTTTAAAGGGGCAAATTAGTTAAATAACAGGTATAAGCCCATGTTGCTATTTAAAATAATTTACTGCGGTGCCAACTACTTCTTTGATATAAAACTCCCAGCGGTACAACGGTTCGGAACTCGGGATAAACTCATCTAACGAAAAATCAGCCTTCGAAACTAAAAAATTGCATGGATAAGGGATAACCTCAGTTTTTTGTTTTTCAAAAATGCCTAATGATCTGCGCATGTGAAAAGCTGAAGTCACTAGTAAATAGGGTGGAGACAGGTGCTTTTGAGCTAACAGCACCTTTGAAAAAGCAGCGTTTTCAATTGTATTGCGGCTCTTGTCCTCAACTATTATGCAGCTGTCCGGAACTTTTAATTGCTGTAGTTGGGTTTTAACCCATGCACTTTCTCTAAAAACACCCGGCATTAAAAATCCATTTCCACCCGAAATAAGGATATGTGATACTTTGCCGGTTGTGATTAATTTCAGACCCTGGATAAACCGATCGGCTGATCCGTTAAAAAAACCGTTCCCGTTTGCATCACCGCCGGAAAATCCTCCTAAAACTATCGCACAACTATATACAGGTTTTGTTAGCGGTACGGGCTTAATATCCCAACTGTTAGCAAATCTGTTAAATAAGAATGGGTTGGAAAATATGAATAGCAACGCCGCAGAAGTTATAAAAAAACGGCGCTTAAGCAGCGGTTTCTTTACTATCAACGCTGCAAGCAAAAAAGCGACTACCCACGTAAATGGTAAAATAAAAATCAACAGTACCTTAGAGAGAATAAAAAACATATCACCTTAATTTGTGATAAAAATAGAGTTTTTTACTGTTGACGGATGGCATAATTATATTTCAATACAAAAGCAAACCGGGGCTGGCCCAATTTGCTTTTATAGTAGTGGAAATGCTTTTAGATTAAAACCCGGTTTCTTTTAGCTTGATATAGTCATCAAGCGTGCGGATATTGCTGAGCCCTTTCGCTTTTGTTTTTTGAATGTAGGCAACTGTTACACCATGGTCCTTAAGTTCCTGCGCCTGATCAAGCGAAAGCTCTTTAAATCCCTGTGACTGCACGCCTTTAATAAATTCGGGGCTCACACCATGATCTTTTAGCTCCTGCGCTTTTTCCAGCGTAATGTTTTTATAGCCCATGTTTTGAATGCTGTTAATAAACTCGGGGCTTACACCATGATCCCTCAAATCCTGGGCTCTGTCAAGCGTAACGTTTTTGTAACCCATGTTTTGGAGGCTGCTGATATATTTAACGCTCACACCATGATCCCTCAAGTCCTGCGCTTTTTCAAGCGAAATACTCCCATATCCCATTTTCTTAAATTCGCCAATAAACTCGGCATTAACGCCGTGATCGCGAAGCTCCAGCGCCTGGTCAAGCGGGATTTTCTTAAAGCCTATCTGATGAACGCTATTCACAAAGCCCGCATTAACGCCATGCTCCCGCAGCTCCACTATCTTGTCTATCGGTTGGTGCCCGTAGCCCTCAGTTTTAAAAAGTTCAAAATAGTCGGCCAGTACTTTATGGTTAAGGTTTTGCTCGGCCAGGTCTTTTAGCTGGCTATTTGTAATTTCTGCATACCCATTGGCTTTCATATAATCGAAATAACCTCTGTTGATATCAGTAAAAAAGATATCGATCATCAACTGTTTATCAAGGCCTTTATATCCGCGCGCTGCTAAATCGTTTTTGAAAGTGGTATTTTCCTCAAAGATGTAGCTGCCATGCCCGAAACCACTTTCAAAAACTCCTCTAAAAGTCATCTTTCCCGCTTCCCGGGTAAGTGTGAAAGTTCCGGTTTTTCCCACAGGCAGGGTTCCAAGTTCAGTTACAGGGAAATTTCTGCCGAAGCTCCAGTGTGCGCCATAAAACGGGATATTTACCTGGTCGCCTTTGATTACAGCATCCCATGTGCCCGGCGTGTGGTTGCTGTAAAAACCGCCGCTAATTTCATCATCCTCATCTTTTTCAGCCTTTGCCTTTTGCTGCGAGAACGAGTTGCCAGAAAATGCTGCCATTAGAACAACGACAGCTAAAAAAGTTAAAATATTTTTTTTCATGATAAGTGAGGGTTTAATTGCTGAAAGCTGTTTTTAGTTGTACATATTTCCTGAGGTCCTTTGAGTTAAACCCTTTACCCCTCATTTCGGTTATGTATGCCGGCGTAACACCGGTTGCCTTGCATGATGATAATTCGTTTATAGATACGTCTTCAAAGCCCAGTTCTTTAAATCCTTTAACAAAATCAGGCGAGATGCTTAGGGCTTTTAGCGAGCTCAGTTGGTTAACGGGGATGTTTTTATAACCAACAGCTTCAAAGCTTTTTATATAATCGCCGGTAACACCTAATGCTTTTAAGGAGCTTAGGTTATTTACTGTAAGGTTTTTATATCCCATGGCTGTAAATCCCTTAATGTATTCCGGCGTTATATCCAATGATTTCAGCGTTGATAAATTATTCACGCTTAACTGGCCAAAGTTGAACGGCTCGTAGCTTTTTACAAATTCCGGCGTTATTCCCAATGATCTTAAGGTTGTAAGATTGTTCACACTTAGATTCTTGTAACCTATAGCTTCAAATGATTTTACGTAATCACCGGTAATGCCCAATGCTTTTAACGAGGTAAGGTTGTTTATGGTGAGGTTAGTATAGCCCAGATCCCTCAATCCTTTAACAAATGCCGGTGTAATATTCATCGCCTTTAAACTGGTGAGCTGGTTATAGGGTATATTTTTGTAACCGATAGCTGCAAACGACCTTACAAAATCAGAATCGATATTCATGGCTTTGTAGCTCGAAATCTCGTTAGCCGACGGTAAGCTTTCTTCGCCTGTGCTTTTACCGTCCTTTGGTTTTGCTTTCTTTAATCCGTTTATATAGTCGCCGGTAATATGCTGGGCTTTAAAACTAATGAGTTCATTAAACGAAATATTATTGTAACCCGCTTTGCGAATTTCGCTTACATAAGCGTTGTCAATATGCATGGCTTTACCTGACACCAGTTGGTTTGGGCTCAGGTCAGCAAAGCCATTTGCTTTCCACATTTTAACGTAGGGCTCATCAACCTTAAGTGCAGCCATTGAGATCAGATTGTTTTTTGAGAGATTCTTATATCCGTTCCTTTTCAGCATTGTTACGTATTCTTTTGTTACATTCACCATAAAAAAGGCAAATAAATCATCATCATTGTCCATTTCGGCAACGCCCTCCTGTTTCAAATATTCGGTAAAGGTTTTATCTACAGTAAATTTGTAGTGTCCATAACCCTCATTACCTTCAAATTTGCCATTAAATAAAACCGAACCAGCTTCTCGCTTTAAGGTAAAATCTCCTTTTTGATCCTTTGGCAAAGCGGGAAATTCACTGAGCAAAAAGCCGGAACTGTTAGACCAGTTGTGATCATCGTCATCACTTTTGAACTCAATATTTACCTTTTCGTTTTTAATAGTGGCAAACCATACGCCTGCAGACCGGTCTATATTGTAATGATTTTGCCGTAGGCTTTTTGCTTTTACTTTGGTAACCTGGCTGTATGCCACAGGGTTGTTAACAGCGCAGGCTAACACCCCCAGCAGTGGCACAAGGAAAAAGTATTTCCACATAATATGGATGTTTGATTTTTTAGCGTTCATCATAACAATGCGTTTTTTTAATAATGATTGGTTATAGTTTGTTGTAATGCCTAACGATAAATGAGGTGCAGAAACTTTCAAAAGGCTCATCTGGTAGCTTTCGCGTTCAATTTCTTTATGCCCCAGTACGGCATCATCGGTTAAAAACTCCAGGTTGTTTTCTAGCTCGCTGCGGTAAAGCCAGGCAAATGGATTAAACCATTGCAATACCAGCACCAGTTCGGCCAGTAAAATATCAAAGCTGTGCCCTTGCTGTATGTGAACCTTCTCGTGCAGCAGGATCTGGCTGTATGTATCCCAGTCGTACTTTTCAGGGTTTATAAATATGTTGTTGCCGAAGGAACAGGGCGCTTTATCGCCGGTAAGTTCAATAATCCTGAACTTGCCGTCTTTTATAACCGGCTTTGTATAGGCTTGATACAGCAGCACAACCAGTTGCAATAGCAGGTTTAAACCAAAGGCAACAACGCCTATCCAGTATAAATAAAACAACCATTTTGCCATTTTTTGTATAAACGGAACCTGGGGTTCGGCAACGGATGGGGGAGGTGTAGTTTTAACAGCAACCTTTGATTTATCGGTAGGTGCCGGCACAGCTATAGATTTTACAGCTTGCAGGGCTGCTGCCGCACCTTGCGATTGCACGGCAACCGGTTGGGGTAACACAACCGGTTGGTTATATACACCCACTGGCCTTTCGCTGCTCCGTAACGCCCACTGCTGCGGTATTGGAATAAATGGAACACCGAATGATAATGCCAAACAACATACCAGCACCAGTCGGTTTAATTGATAAAAGGTTTCTCTTTGCAGCAATATCTTATAAAACAAAATACTAACCGTTAGGAGCAATGCTACTTGCAGAATATAAGGGATCATTTTTTTTGTGATTTTATTAGGTTTACAATTTCATTTAATTCTTCTTCAGTGATCTTTTGCTCTTTGGCAAAAAACGCAAGCATACTTGGATACGAATTATCAAAATATTGGCTCACAATATCTTTCATGGCGTGTTTTTGATAAGTGTCTTTTGATATGACCGGGTAATAGCGAAAAATGTTGCCAATTATTTCATGTCCCAAAAATCCTTTGTCTTCCAAAATCTTAACCATGGTAGCAATTGTGTTATAATGAGGTTTCGGATCGGGCATTTCCTGGATAATCTCTTTTATAAAAGCATTTTCCAACTGCCATACGGCCTGCATTATTTGTTCTTCTCTTTTAGCCAGTTTTTGCATAACAACATTTTTTTTTCGTAAAGTTGATACTAATTTATTAGTATTGCAACTATTGAATTAGTATTTGTACTAATTGAATAGTATTTAATATTTAAATAGTTGATTATCAGCGATAAAAAATTTACAATCTGAATTTTTCACAAAAGGGGGGCAACCGCGGGTGTCCGTTACCGGACGGTTTTTATGCTATTATCGAACATTTGTTATTATTTAATATTTATATAAAAAGCTTATAATCAAATACTTATAAAAACGGCACAATTTTAGTCAACGGCTTAGCAAATCCTGAATTATGATCAAGAATTATTTACTCATTGCCTTCAGAAACCTTAAGAAGAACAAAGCTTTCTCTTTTATAAACATCACGGGGCTGGCCATCGGGATGGCTGCCGGATTACTGATAATTCAATACGTGGTATTTGAGTTGAGTTATGATAATTTTCATGTTAAAAAAGAAAGGGTGTTCCGTGTAGCGCAAGACAGGTATAACAACGGGAAGCTGAGCACGCAATGGGCCGCCGGTGCTTTTGCGGCAGGCAGTAAGTTTAAAGCAAATTTTCCCGAGATAGAGGACTTTGTGAAAGTAGTGGGTGCCGGGCCGGTTCTGGCTATTTACCAGGAGCAGCGCCTTAGCCTGCAAAAGGTTTATTTTAGCGGAAATTCGTTTTTTAATATTTTTAGCTACCCGCTGATCGCCGGCGACCCTAAAACAGCACTGCAGGAACCATTCTCTATAGTAATAACTGAAACCAATGCAAAAAAGCTTTTTGGTAATACAAACCCTATAGGCAAATTATTAAACTTTGGCTATGATCAGCCCGTAAAGGTAACCGGCGTTATGAAGGATTTTCCGGTTAACACACATTTTAATACGGATATATTATTGTCGTACGCCACACTTTTAAAATTTGCCGGCCCTAAAAGCGACATCGATGATCGATGGCGCAACGATGGCTGCCTTACTTACCTGCTGCTTAAGCCGGGCGCAGACCCTAAAGCGCTCGAGGCAAAGTTCGTGCCTTATGTAAATAAAGAATATGCTCAGTTTAAAGGCAGCGGTGATGGCGCAAAATATTATCTACAGCCTTTAGAGAGCATCCACCTCAAATCTCACCTTATGATGGAAGCCGGGCCGAATGGCGATGGTACGTCAGTATATCTGCTGGCCGGCATAGCCATATTTGTTATAGTTATTGCTTGGATAAACTACATAAATCTTGCCACCGCACGTGGTATTGGCAGGGCAAAAGAAGTTGGCGTGCGTAAAACCTTAGGGTCGGCCAGGGGGCAGTTAATTACGCAATTTATGATGGAGGCCCTGCTGCTTAATGGGCTCGCAATTGTGCTGGCTATAGCTTTAATAATAGTTTTTTTACCCATATTTTCTACCATATCAGGCCAGTATATAAGCCTTACATTGCTCGTTGAGCCTGCCTTTTGGGCCGGCGTTTTGGGCTTGTTTGTGCTGGGCTCATTCTTTTCGGGCTTTTACCCGGCCATGGTATTATCTGGCTTTAAGCCAGTTGAGGTAATGAAGGGTAAGCTTTCTGCCTCGCCCCGCGGCATAATGCTGCGTAAAATAATGGTGGTGTTCCAGTTTGCGGCATCCATATTTTTGCTGATTGGTTCGCTCACCGTATTTGAGCAGATCCGGTTTATGGAGCAGCAGAACCTTGGTATTAACATTAACCAAACGCTGGTTATAAAACCGCCGTTGGCCAAAGTTGATTCGTTTTACCGCAGTATGAAGGCATTTAAAAATGAAAGCCTCCGAAATTCATCAGTTAAAAGCATAACTGTATCCACATCTATACCCGGCGAACCCGTGGATTGGAACGCCGGTGGCATTAAGCTGGTGGGCACGCCTGAAAGTGAGGGTAAACAATACCGCATCATAGGCGGCGATATGGATTACCTTGGTGCATTTGGTGTGAAACTTATAGGCGGCAGGTTATTTTCGGAACAATTTAGCACAACTGACCCGCACGCAGTAGTACTTAATATAAAAGCCGCAGCACAAATGGGCTTTGATAAGCCGCTGCAGTCTATCGGTAAAAAGATTGATTTCTGGGGCGAGGTTTATACTATCATAGGTGTTGTTGACAACTACCACCAGCAATCATTACACGATGCTTATGATGCCCTTATCTTCCGCTGCATCCCTGACGTGAGGGGGCAGGTTTCGGTAAAAATAAGTACGGCCAACCTGCCGCAAACTATCGCCGCTTTAAAAAGCAACTGGAAGGCATTTTTTCCCGGCGACCAGTTTGATTATTTCTTTCTTGATCAGCATTTTAATGAACAGTATCATGCCGACAGGCAATTTGGGCAGGTGTTTGCTGCCTTTACAGGGATAGGTATTTTTGTTGCCTGCCTGGGCTTGTTTGGGTTGGTATCCTACACCATTGTACAGCGCACTAAAGAGATTGGCATTCGCAAGGTATTGGGCGCCTCTGTTAACGGAATCTTACAACTGCTGTATAAAGATTTTGCAAAGCTTGTTTTGGTGGCGTTTTTAGTTTCGGCCCCGCTTGGCTGGTACGCCTGTCACAAATGGCTGCAAACCTATGCCTTCCGGATAGATATCAGCTGGACGCTGTTTCTTATTCCGTTCATTATTGTGGTATTTATTGCCTTTGCTACGGTATCATACCTTAGCTTTAAGGCCGCCTTAATGAATCCTGTAAAAAGTTTAAAAACAGAATAAAAAGCACGCTATTTTTTAATTTTCCCGGAATATTTGAAATAAATAAAAAATATCCGACACTGCTAAATAACTGAACAAATGCTTAAAAACTATATCAAAACCGCCTGGCGTAATTTGTTAAAGAACAAATTTTATTCGCTTATAAACATCGCCGGGCTAACTGCTGGCCTGGCTATCGGAATCCTCATATTGTTATGGGTTCAGGACGAACTAAGTTTTGATAACTTTCACAAACAAACTTCCAATATTTACAGGCTGGAGCTTTTTGGCGGTACAGGAGCCAGCAAGCAGATCTGGACGGTTGGTGTTGCGCCAATGGGGCCGCTGCTAAAGCAACAACTGCCCGAAGTGAAGGATGCGGTGCGACTTACCGGTAACTATAATTTTTCGCTTTATAAGTTTAAAGACAAAGTTTTTGGGGATGAAAATGCAACTTTTGCCGACCCCTCGTTTTTCTCGGTGTTCGACTTCTCGATTGTTCAGGGTGATGCATCAAAACCGTTTGCAAATGACAATTCTGTTGTGATCACTAAGAAAACAGCTGAGAAGTTCTTTGGCGGCGAGAACCCATTAGGCAAGGTTATCATTGCAGATGAAAAGGAGAACTTTACAGTGAGTGCTGTGATTAATGATTTTCCTAAAAACTCCAGGTTTGACTTTGACATGATCATGCCAATGAGCTACCATGTAAAAAGTATGCTTGCTCAAAAAAATGATGTTAATTCTAATTTTTCACACTTCTCCTACGAGACTTATTTGCAGCTAAAACAGGGTGTTTCCTTAAATAATCTTGCGGTAAGGATCCGGCAGATCCACCTTAACCATAAACCGGAGGATACTGATGCCGAATACCTTTTGCTGCCCTTATCCAAGATGCATTTATATAATGCCGACCTTACTGATAAAGGAATGAGCACTGTCAGGATCTTTATCGTGGTAGCGTTGCTGATACTGGTTATTGCATGTATCAATTACGTTAATCTTTCAACCGCCCGTTCCATGCTGCGGTCAAAAGAAATAAGTATGCGTAAAATTGTGGGTGCTGCAAAAATCCAACTTTTTATGCAGTTTATAGTTGAAACAGCGCTGCTATTTTCCCTTGCGGTTATCCTGGCGCTTTTCGTTATTTCGGCCTTAATGCCGGCTTTTAACCAGTTGGCTGGTAAACAACTGTCGCTCAATTTGTCCGATTACCACGTATGGACAATTATACTTTTATCTATCGCCGGTACTTTGGCGGCCTCCAGTATTTATCCCGCCCTTTTGTTGTCCTCATTTGAGCCGTTAAAGGCATTAAAGGGGAAGATTTCAGCAGGGATAGGCGATGTAATGTTCCGTAAAATACTGGTTGTTACACAGTTTGTTTTTTCAGTGGTGCTCATAATTGGCACAATAGTTATTACGAGCCAGTTAAATTATATCCGCTCAAAAAAATTGGGGTACGACAAAACCAACGTCTTTTCGTTCTGGATGCGCGATGCTGCCAAACACTACGACGCTGTAAAAGCTGAATTATTAAAACAGCCGGGCGTATTGGCTGTAACGCGGTCAAATCAAAATATTGTAAGGTTCGGCGGAATGTCGGGTGATAACGACTGGGATGGTAAAGCTCCAAACTCAACTTTTATCGTTCACCCGATCGTGATAGATAAAGACTTCATCCCGTTCTTTAAAATGCAGCTGATAGCGGGCGCATCATTTACGGGAGCAGCAAGTGATACCGCAAACTATATTTTAAATGAAGCCGCAATTAACGAGATGGGATTGAAAAACCCTATCGGCAAGCGCTTCCGGATGAATACCATTACCGGTAAAATAATAGGGGTGGTTAAGGATTTTCATTATGCATCAATGAAAGAAAAAATAGCACCTGCGCTGTTCTGGTATGCACCGCAATATTTTAGCACTGTTTATGTAAAAACCACCACAAACGATGCGAAGAAAGCAATAGCTGCCGCACAGGTGCAGTTTAAACAATACAACGGGCAATATCCTTTTGGTTACGCTTTTTTAGATGATGTATTTAACGGCCTTTACCAATCAGAACAACGCGAAGGAACATTGTTTAATTATTTTGCCGCAATAGCCATTATGATCTCCTGCCTGGGCTTGTTGGGTCTTGCTGCGTTTACCGCTCAGGTTCGTACGCGAGAAATTGGCGTACGTAAAGTATTGGGCGCCAGCGTGGGCCGAATTGTAGGTTTGCTTGCACAGGATTTTATAAAACTGGTGTTTATCGCCATTATAATTGCAATCCCGGTTGCTTGGTTTGCCATGCACAGTTGGCTGCAAAGTTTTGCTTATCGCATTAATTTAAGCTGGTGGGTATTTGTGGCAGCGGGAGCAATCGCTATTGTAATTGCTTTTGTCACTATCAGCTTTCAGTCTGTTAAAGCCGCGCTTACAAACCCCGTTAAAAGTTTACGCAGTGAATGATTTTATAAACATACTATCAGGATGCTGACACTAACGTTTTTATTTAAATATTGAGTCGATTTTGTAACAGAATGACTACTTTCGAGCCTAATTGTAAACCGTTTTTGGTTATATAAAACAGGGTGTTGAATTTCAATTAGCCCGGTTATTTTAAATGGGCTTATGAAGTTTTTTCTATCGTTAGGTATTTTTATTGTTTCTATATTGTTGGCGGCGCAGCTATCTGCACAGCAAAACCCGGTGATTTTAAAGAGAATTCCTGTCGGGCGCAAAGTTGGAGTAATAAAAGATACTGTTACGATTGATACGTTAAGCAGTAATAACAAAGTCAGCATTCGTGATCAAAAAGACATCGGCGATGTATTAACCAAGCTATTTCACAGCAAACCAAGTCCAGAGGTTGATTCAATTACATCTAAGCCCGAAATTTCATTAGCTCCCGCAATAGGCTATACCTTATTATCCAGATTTGCACTGGTGCTTTCGGGGAATGCTATTTTTAAAACGGGTCCACAATCTCGGATCTCAACGGTTATCGCAAGCGCGTCATATACACAAAACAAGCAGTTGATATTACCTGTTCAAACCAATATTTGGAGTAAGGACAACAGATATAATTTTGTGGGCGAATATCAATATTATAAATACCCGCAAAGCACATACGGACTCGGCAGTAATTCAAATATTAAGAATGCAGATCCGATGGATTATTCTTATTTTAAATTTTATCAAACTGCCCTGAGGCGTATAGCAGGTAATTTGTATGCCGGGCTTGGTTTCATATTTGGCACACACTGGAATATTTCTGATAAGGGTGATATAAATGGCGCGATACCGGACTATGCTGTTTACGGAAAAGCTTCACACACGGTAGCCTCAGGGCTAACCTTTAATATGCTGCTTGATTCAAGGGATAATGCGATAAACCCATTAAAAGGCGGCTATGCAGCCATCCAATACCGCGACAATTATAGCTTTTTGGGAAGCACCACGCCGTGGCGTTCACTGATCATTGATTTACGCAAGTATTTCAGGCTTTCTGATAATTCAGATAACGTGCTGGCATTTTGGAGTTATAACTGGTTGATATTAAGCGGCAGGCCCGGATATCTTGATTTACCAAGTACGCAGTGGGATGGCAATTCCGCCACCGGCAGGGGATATATCCAGGGCAGGTTTCGCGGGGCGCAGATGGTGTACCTGGAGAGTGAGTACCGGTTTAAAATTACCAGGAACGGCTTGCTTGGCGGTGTGTTGTTTTTAAACGGAGAATCGTTTTCTGCAGCGCCGGGAACCAGTTTACAACGCATCCAGCCTGGCTACGGGCCCGGCTTGCGTTTAAAACTCAATAAAAAGTCAAATACCAATATTACAATTGACTATGGCTTTGGCCGGCAAGGGTCAAACGGGTTATTTATTGACGTTGGCGAGGCCTTTTAGGTGCTTAATTTATATCTGACATAACGCATAATATAACGTACAAACAGATATTAAAATTGGAGCAGGCAGCAACCCGATCTGTATGGTGTCTCAAATTCGTTAAAGCTAAGCGGTCTGAAAATTAATTCCGGTTTATTGTTATTAATTCAAATTGTTAAATCCTGTTAAAACTTGTTAAATATCTGTTAATCAGTTATTAAATAGTCTTTGGCGTAGCGCGTATCAGTTACATTTGTGTACCAACAATTGTATCATGATAAAAAGCTATTTTAAAATCGCCTGGCGTAATATTATCCGTCATAAAAGTTTTTCATTCATCAATATCGGCGGTTTGTCAATAGGTATTGCGGCATGTCTTCTTATCTCATTGTATGTGCACTACCAGCTAAGTTATGATGGGTATCAAGTAAAAAAAGACAGGATAATTCGCATCACCAACTTGATGCATACGCCCGAAAATGATAATGTTAACATGGCGTTAACGCCTGCGCTGTTGGCTTCAGCATTAAATCATAACTATCCAGAGGTAGAAACTGCTGTACGCTTTGAGCCGGACGGCGGTATAATGAAGGTGAATAATCAATTGTTCAGAGAGGATAATGTTTATAAAGCAGATGCCAATATATTTAACGTTTTTACTTTCAAATTTGCAGCAGGCGATCCTTTTCAGGCGCTTCGCGACCCAAGCAGTATGGTGATAAGTGAAACGCTGGCGAAAAAATATTTCACCAGCGGCGATGCTATTGGCAAAAGCATTAACCATAATGGCAAAACTTACCGGGTATCAGCCGTGTTTTATGATTTGCCGGAAAATTCAGACATGAAAATCAGCGCCCTTTTTGCAGGCGACTATTCAAAAGTAACAACCTGGCTGGCCGATGATTTTTCAGTTTACACTTTTGTGCTTTTTAAACAAAAACCTGATTTAACAGCTTTTGAAAACAAGCTGGCGAAGATCTCTAAACAGCAGATCCAGCCGGAGTTAAATAAAATAGGTGCGGTAAAATACTCCATGAAATTTAACACGGAGTATTTGGCCGGTGTGCATTTTAGCGAGGGGAAATTAGGCGACGTTGTGAAAGGCGATAAACAGCTGGTTTATATTTTCTCGGCGTTATCAATAGTAATATTGGTAATCGCGTTGCTAAATTATATCAATCTGTCAACCGCCAGGGCTGCCGAAAGGGCAAAGGAAGTAGGGGTACGAAAAGTGAACGGTGCAGTTCAATCAAGCCTTGTGGGTCAGTTTTTGTTCGAGTCTTTTTTTGTTACCCTAATTGCACTGGTCATAGCCATTGCTTTAACAATAATAATGTTGCCGTTTTTAAATACCCTGCTTCAAATCAACATCTCTTTCTGGAGTTCGTTGATTAGTTTCCTTGTTATTTGCGGACTGGTTTTAGCCTCATCGTTATTAACAGGCTTATACCCGGCATTCGTATTGTCAGCTTTTCAGCCCATCACTGCCTTAAAGGGAAATTTTAAACATGTAGCAAAGGGGATAACTATGAGGAAAGTTATTACTGTTACCCAGTTTGTAATAGCAACGGTTATGATAGCGGGGGCATTCATTATGAACCGCCAGATAAATTACGTCCGGAACAGGTCATTGGGTTATGATAAAAACCAGGTATTAAGTATATCGCTGCCTTCAGATTCAGTGGCATTGCTGCGGGTTACGCCCTTTAATAATGCACTTCGGCAATTGAGCCAGGTAAAAGGCACCTCCGTTCAAAATGGGCTGTCAATAATTAACGGTATCCAGGCTAAGTCAACCACTATGATTAAATCAAATGGTACTAAGCGGGAATTAATGTCAAATTACTTTTCTGTTGATGATAAATTTATCCCCATACTGAATATGAAGCTTGCTGCCGGCAGAAATTTTTCAGAAAGTATGGCCACCGATAAAAAGGAAGGTTTTATTGTAAACGAGGCATTTGTAAAGCAGGTAGGGTGGAGCAATCCAATAGGCCAGCCTATAGAAGGATTTGATCATAAAGGATATGTAGTGGGTGTAGTTAAGAATTTTAATTACGAATCTATGCACAGTCCAATTGCACCGTTGGTAATGGTTTATACTACCTTTCGGCCTTCATCTGTTTTAGTAAAAATAAATCCAAATAACCTCCAACTGGTAAAAAATACATGGCAGACCTATTTTCCCGACGTGCCTTTTACTTTTGAGTTTATGGATAGCGCATTTAATATTGTTTATCAAAAGGATGTAACCAGTATTAAACTGTTTAACTACTTTACCATCCTTTCAATTGTTTTAGCCTGCCTGGGGTTGTACGGGCTTGCTCACCTAATGGCAACTCAGCGTACCAAAGAAATCGGGATCCGTAAGGTATTGGGCGCCGCAGTAAACCGGTTAATTATTTTGCTCGTAAAAGATTTTGTAAAGTTGATAGCTATAGCGGCTATTTTAGCCATTCCGGCCACCTGGCTCATAATGAACAAGTGGCTTACTTTATATGCTTATCACATTAATATCAATTGGTGGCTACTGGTTACACCTGTTTTTATGATCCTGCTCATTTCAATTTTGGTGATAAGTTATCAAACCATAAAAGTAGCGGTTACAAACCCGGTAAAAAGCTTAAAGAGCGAATGAAATATTTTATGCGTGTGCCATACTAGCTTCAATGCACTCTTTCACTGTTTTCAATACTTCAGCTATGTCAAATGGTTTGGCAATAAAAGCATCAGACCCGTAGTTGCCCAGTGAGTCAAGTACTCTTGGATATGCCGATAGCATAATAACGGGTATTGCAGAAGTTTCTTTGGTAGTTTTGATTTCATGGCAAAGTTCTCCGCCATTTATTCTTTCCAATAAAAAATCAAGCATTACAAGGTCGGGAGCGAATTGAGCAATGCTCTTTGTTATGGAATCAGTGTAATTTAGCCCTGTTACCTCGTATCCTTCCAGTTCAAGAAGCTCTTTAAGTATATTTAAGATATCCTGGTTATCTTCTACCAATAGGATTTTTTTTGCCATGTTTGATAATAGGTGGATTTATAACATTTAACGGCAACTATTGTTTAAAAAATATTTGTATAGAAACCAATGGCAGGCGCTCAGGTTTGCCGCAAAAACGTACTTTTATAAATGACTTTTGATTTTAAAGATAAGGATATACTGATCACCGGGGGCTCTGGTGGTATAGGAAGCGTTACCGCACGGTTATTTGCAGAGGCCGGCGCCAATGTCATAATTACCTATAACAATAATTTGGATGCGGCTAAACAGGTAATTTCTTCGCTTAAACCAGGTAATCACAGCATATACCAGCTGGATATAGCCATTCCGGAAGTTGTTCAGGAATTTTTTAGTTTATATTCAGAAAAATATAAAAAGCTGGATGTATTGGTTAACAATGCTGCAATATTTACAGAACATAAAATCCTTGAAACCAGTTACGAAAACTGGCAGAAAAGCTGGGACGATACACTTAGGGCTAACCTGGCCGGGCCCGCTAACATGTGCTATTTTGCGTCGCGTTTAATGATCAACCAAAACGGCGGAAAAATTATCAATATTTCGTCAAGGGGAGCATTTAGAGGTGAGCCTGATCATCCTGCTTATGGCGCAAGTAAAGCCGGATTGAACGCCATGAGCCAATCGCTGGCCATTGCTTTGGCTCCGCATAACATCAGTGTGCATGTTATTGCTCCGGGGTTTGTAGAAACTGATATGGCGGCGGGTGTGTTAAATAGCCCCGCGGGCGAGCAGATCAGGAAGCAAAGCCCTTTTGGCAGGGTTGCCAGGCCGGAAGAGGTGGCCCGGTTGATTGCAGTATATGCCAGTGAAGGGCTTGAATTTACAAGTGCAGGTATTGTTGATATTAACGGCGCATCGTATTTGCGGGGCTAATCTGCACACTTGTCTTAGGCCGGGTAACTACAGATTTTTTAAGCAAGCACAGGTCGCTTTGATAAACAGCGTTCAACCATGTGCATCACGGCATCTATATTAAATGGTTTTGCAATAAAGCCGTCACATCCATAGTCGCCCAGCGATTCTATAAACCGTGGATAACCGGAAAGTATGATAACCGGCAATGGCTGCGTTGTTGCATTGTTTTTTAATTCGCGGCATAATTCTCCGCCGTTTACCCCGGGGAGTAAAAAATCCAGCATCACCAGGTCGGGTTTGTGCTGCCATACACTTTCTGTAATGGACGGGGTGTGATTTAATCCGGCTACTTCATAGCCCTCTTCATTCAGCAGGTCTGTTAAGATGCAAAGTATATCATAGTCATCTTCAACGATAAGGATTCTCTTCGACATAAGATTGGCAATTGGTGATGATATAACAGCTAAACAAATGTTTTTGTTTAAAACTATCCAATCAAAAATAGGGCGATCTTTTGTCTTTAAAGTTAGGGGAATGTTATAAAATTAAGCCAATGCTTTTCTTACCGCGGGCGCTATTTTAGTACCATATAGTTCTATAGCCTTTAATACATCTGCATGCCGGGTGTGCCCGGTAACCAGTTGCGCCACAAACCTCGTGTTTTTAAAAAGTTCATGCTGCATCAGAATCTTATCAACAGCCTGCGACACGTCACCTACAATTAATGGTCCGTCTTTTCTTAACCATTCAAAATTTTGCCGGTTCATCGGGTCCCACCCGCGATCCCTGCCCACGCGGTTCATTAGCGCTTCATACGAAGGATAAAACTCATCGGCTGCGCGGCCTGAATTTTCAGCTACATAAAACTGTGATGAAATTGCCAGTTGCAGTTTAGCAACATCGTGCCCCGCCTTAGCTGCCGATTCCCTGTACAATTCTACAAAAGGAACAAAGTGTTTTGGTGCACTGCCCAGTATAGCGATGATCATTGGTAAATTTAAACTGCCGGCGCGTTTGGCAGATGCGGGTGTGCCGCCCACGCCTATCCAAACAGGAAGCGACTGCTGCAATGGCCGCGGATATACGCCCTGGTTAACAACAGGGGAACGGAACTTGCCCTTCCAATTCAGCATTTCATGCTTATTGATCTCTAAAAATAGCTCCAGCTTTTCTGTAAAAAGCGCATCGTAATCGTCAAGGTCAAAACCAAATAGCGGGAATGATTCAATAAACGATCCACGCCCGGCAATCATTTCAGCCCGGCCGCCTGAAATTAGGTCAACGGTAGCAAAGTTTTGAAAGGTTCTTAACGGATCGGCAGAACTTAAAACGGTTACCGAACTGGATAACCGGATGTTTTTGGTGATAGCAGCAGCGCCTGCCATCAGTATTTCAGGAGCGGATATTACGAAGTCAGACCTGTGGTGTTCGCCGAATGCAAAAACGTCAAGCCCAACCTCATCAGCCAGTTTAACCTCCTCAAGTAATTCCTGAACGCGTTTGTGTGCATTTACTGCTCCGCCTGGTTTATTGTCAGGCGTTACTTCGCCGAATGTACTGATGCCTAATTCCATATTAATTTTCGTAGTCCGGGAAAATTCTCCTGTAATTTTTTGTTACGATACAAAATTACCCATTTATTTTTGCTGCGCCCGGCGAAGCGTCAGGCAGGCGTCAATTTTCGTTTTGCTGCCTGAATATTGCCTGTACAGACCCATCTTTACCAAATGAATCAGCAAAAAATATTTGTACAAATGGCGCTGCACAGCTGGAATACTCAGCTTGCACGTGCCGAAAAAATATTCAGCAGCTTTAGCGAAGCCGCATTTTATTTGCCTGTAGCGCCCGGTAAAAACCGGGTCATTTACTTATACGGACATCTTGCCGCATATCACGATGCGCTCAAGGAAACACTGGGAATAGGTAAACGCACAGAGCCTGAATTTGCTGCTATATTTCTGCAAAATCCGGATGACAGCGATGCTGTGATGCCATCAATAACTGAATTGAAGAAATACTGGGAGCTTGTCCACAGCGAATTAAATGAACTGTTTGCCAATACGTCCGAAGATGACTGGTTTAAACGGCATAATGCAATGACCGACGAAGATTTTGAAAAAGATCCATCACGAAACCGTTTGAGCGTGCTGCTGAACAGGGCCAACCACATTGCTTATCACATTGGGCAGGTAATTTTGGTTAACCCCGGAAATAGTTAACGTTTTCCGGGTTAATTAACGTGAATTCTATATAGATATTAATGAAACATGTTAGTTATCAGTTATTTACATCTGGTTATTCCTTTGTAAAAATCAAATGTGCTGATAATCAGCATGTTTCACTTTGTTCCGGGTGTTCCGCATGCAAAAATGGAACGCGTTAGCGGCGTGAATACAAAAACTCACCTCATCTAAAACCCGGTTTCGCGCGGTTGCAGCGCGGTTTAGGTGTTAGGCGGCCTTTCGCTTATGTTGCACTCCAGTTAATTAAAAGCCTAATATTTTGTGGTCCTTATTCCAGCCTATTTTTAGCTTTCCGCTTTCATCATCGCTGGCACGGATGTGCAATACAACGCCCCGGTTTCTTCTTTTGGCCAGCTTAACTGAATCTGTGATATCAGCATCATTTTTTGGGTTACGCAGCGGCACATCCATTGTGATGTCCGTCCCGGTTTTTAGCCCGTAGGTGCCCGCTATATCGGCATTCAGCACGCTGGAGTTAAGCTGCATGGGGTTGATAACAATCTTGTCGCCCCTGATCTCAAAGTTAGCATCTAAACGCGGGATGGTGATCTCTCTGAGGTTTCGAAAAGGAAACGCAAACTTACCGACATTGATCAGCGGTTTGTAATTGAGCAATGCCGCATTTTGCAGGTTAATACTCGAGGTGCCGAAAATTGAAAGCGGCACCAGCCCGCCCGCATTACTGAGCCGGCCGGTAATTTTTGTGGTGGACGATAAAAAACCTTTAAGATTTTGATAGGTAATATCGGTAAGCCCGAAATTATCGAACGCTAAAAAGAATTCGCGGACATTTACATTATTTACAGTAGTATTCAGATTAAAATGATTCTGTGTTTTATCCTGGTAAATATTACCCCTCAGCTTTAGTGATCCGCCTGCATGCTTCACACTTGCATTACTTATCTGCACGCCATCGTCAGAAAGGTGAAGGTCAGCAACGGCGTCAGTAGCAAGAAATTTATTATAATGTACATTTGCCGCATTAATATGGATAGCTGCCTGCGCCTTATCCAAAACGGTGCCCAGCTGATCTACAATGTTCCCGCTGTTCCTCCTGTTAACCTTTTTTGTTTCAACATGCTGCCGGGTGCCCAGAAACCCGATAAACTCCCCGATATATAGCTGTGGGCTGTTAATTTGCCAGTCGATTACAATTTTCTCAGGCGCGTTGTAATAAAGGTTCAGGAAGTTATTGATCCTGCCCTTCATCAATACGACGCTCCTGCCGCTTTGCACCCGGATGTGATCTACAGTAAGGTCCTTTTTAGTAAAATGAAAAGAAACAGATGTGTTTTTAAAAGCAATATTACGCGGAACATAATTGATATCCGCATTTCTTAAATTGATATCGCCGGTCACTATCGGTTTATTAATCAGGTAATCAACAATATCGGCTTTGTAATGCAGTGTCATATCGGCTGTGCCTTTGCTAAACCTGGCCACGCTGCTGCCAAAAAGATAGTTGAAGTTAGTTGCCGGGAAGTTAGACTTGAAATTACCCGTGGCAATTGGTTTTTCCAGGTTGATAATACTGCCGGTATCAATAACGAAAGGCAAATGTCCATAACTGCCTTGAAATGCCGACAACCTAATAATAGAATTTGCATCGGTAAACCCTTTTCCTTTAATATAATTGTTAGTGAAAACTCCTTTAAAACTCACATCGTCAATAACCCAGCCCGGGCCGCTAAGTTTATTGTTGTTAACACCTGCGGTAATATAAAGGAACGGGTCGCCCGGGCCAAAGGTGCCTTTAATTGTGGCAGTAATGGCAATTGGTTTGTCAAGATTAAACAGGTTGAGCTTTTGGGAGATGTTAGGAGCCAGCAGGGATGAAGCATGCCGCCACAAAAGTTGATCGGCCGTAATAAAAAAGGTAAAATCAGCAGGCTTCTTTTTGGTGTTAAAACTTGCAGTTACATTAAAATCATCTCCGCCAATACTAAAATCATCAGAACGTACGCTGATAACCCCGGTGCTGCTGTTGTAGCCGCCCTTTAATCTACCCTCAATCAGTTTGTTCTTTATAAAGCTTCCATGAACAGTACTGAAGGCCATGCTCCTTGCCATAACCTTAAGATCCGTTTCCGCTGCCCAGCCTGTGTCAGGAAAGTTTATTTTTCCGTTGAGTCGTTCTACTTCAAATTTGAACAGCTTTTTAGCTTTACGGTCATCAACAGTAAAGATCACTTCTTTTAAATTAAATTTGCCAATTTGAGTAAGGTCATTCTTGCCGGTACCCTTATTTGCCTTAGTAGTATCTTTTTTAAAGATGGATGTGTTAGTGTAGCCGCTGCTATCGGTAAACAAATCTATATTGGCACCGGTTATATCAATGTGGTCAATATTTACGTTGCCCTTAAGCAATTGCTTAAAATTTACGGCTACGTCAAAACTCCTGGTATTTAGTAAAGTATGATGATGGCGTTCAAATTGTTTATCACGTAGGGACACATTTTCCAACTTAACCGAAAGGGAGGGGAACCTTTCAAAAAGTGAAGTTTTTACATCGCCTACAGTCAGCTTACCGTCCAGGTTTTTATTAAGTTCGGCGGTAACCATGGCTATAACCTTTGTTTTGTGACTGGAGATGTAAATAGAAAGGCCCGCCAAAACAACTATAAAAAACAGTACAAGGGAAGCAAATATTATTAACGAAATTTTTAACCAGCGGGCCATAATAGATAAATATAAGTTTTAAAACTGTAATCGGGCTGCCAAAACTAACGCACCTTTAAATAATTACAATAAACGATTACCATGGGATTGTCCGCTTAAATAACCAGGTTTACAGTTCTTTAAAAACATAACAGCGCTTTATCAATAGTGTTTAAAAGTCCGGTTAAATTAAATACGGAAATATCTTATATTTGCCGCACAACGCTCCCGTAGTTCAATGGATAGAATTATGGTTTCCGGTACCATCGATATGAGTTCGAATCTCGTCGGGAGCACAAAGCGGGACAACGTCAAATTTGATATAGTTGTCCCGCTTTTTTATTTTTTGCTTCTTCTGTAAGCTGCCGGAGTTTCCCCTGTTTTTGATTTAAAAAGTCGGTTAAAAGCGGCTTCGGACTGATAACCGACGCTTGCTGCGATTTGGGATATATTACTGCTTTCCGTTATCAATAGATTTTGGGCCCGCCTGATGCGCCAGTTAGTAAGGTAACTCAAAGGCGTTTCATGCACTAATTTTTTAAACTGATTAAAGAAGACAGAACGTGACATACCAATCTCTGATGCCAGCGATTGCAAGGTCCAATTGTTTTGCGGTGCTTCCTGCATTAGCTTTAGCGCCTTGCTGATCCTTGGGTCGTTTAACGCGGAAAGAAAACCACTTTCGGGTTCAGCTTGTTCTAAATATGTCCTGATGATATTAATAAACATAATTTCCGACAAACACTTCAGCATTACATTGCTTCCCGGCCTTTCGTTATTAAGTTCTTCCAGCATTAATTGCGTAACCTGCTTTAGCAATAGCTGGTTTTCTGTCAAATATTGCCTGATATGAATAATTGGCGGCAAATCCTTTAAAAAAGGATGCAAAGGCTGGTAATCAAATTCAAAATGTCCCGCTATCAGGTTGGTTACTTCGCCGCCGCCGTTAAAAACAGGGATCCCGGCCCGGCGGGCCTTAACAAATTCGGGCGATGGCATACGCAGGCTTGTAGGTTTATCTGCTATCCAATGGGCACTTCCATGAGGAATAAATACCAAATCACCCTCTTGCAATTCTATAATCCGGCCATCAGGCGAGCCAACAGTGCAGTTGCCGCTTATTAACCGCCAGAATTGCGAATTTTGATCCTGGATAATATCCAGTCCCCAGGGAGCTGCAAGAGGAAATTTGCTGTAAACTACACTCTTTAACCTGGTTGCCTCTAATATCGCGCTTAATGAATCCATTTATAAAATGATACGATTAAGCAAATATATGATACTTTTTAACGCTTTAAGTGTTAAAAATGAGGATAACTTTGGATAATTAAAATAATTAAAAATGACAACACAGGAATTAGCTAATCGCTACTACGACCTTTTTCAGCAAAGGCAAGTGGCCGAAATTTATCAACAATTTTATAGTACCGACATTGTTTGTACCGAACCTGAACATGCTTTGGCAATGGGTGTGCCTACCATAACAAAGGGCATTGAGGCGGTATTAGCAAAGTCAAAAGCCAGGCAAGAAATTATAGCAGAAGTACACAGCTTTTTTTGCAGTGAACCGGTAGTTGGTGGCGACTATTTTAGCATGGCTATGGGCCGGGATATGACCATGAAAAATGGACAGCGTTTACAGGTTGCAGAAGTTGCAGTTTTTGGAGTGAAGGACGGCAAGATAATATCCGAAACCTTTTTTTATTAGTAATTAGTTTAAACTTTTACGGATATCTAAAGGTAAAATGGGAGTTTTGTTATTGCTTTAAAGCGAAACTCCCGTAATATAATTCTATATCAGTGGCATCATGCAGTCTGAATAAATTACCCGTCAGCAGTTAATTTACTTTGAAGTAGTAAACGCCTGAATTCGAAGTATTACCCTGCGTGTCTTTGGTAACTATTTTCCAATAGTAGCTGCTTCCGGACGTAACCGTCACTCCGTTTAAAAACATATCGGTAACGTTGGATTTAAGCAGTGACGGGGTAGAAGTTGAGCCAAAATAGATATCATACCCGGTAATATCGTTATCAACGTCTCCGCCCGTCCAAGTCAGGTTTATGGCATTGGCCGCAGCAGTTACACTTGCTCCAAAGGCAGGGGCGACCAGGACTGCAGGAAAAGGCGAGTAGGTGATTGCGCCTGATCCGGCCAGGTAAAATTTCCAGGTATCACTTTGGGCAGTGGTGTTCAAGCTGTTTGATTTAGAAACCACGAACCATGAATAAGGGGTGTTGCGCGATAAAGTAGCTGTAATCTGGTTACCAGTTGATGTTTGTACAGCGATTGTTCCTGTAATCAAATTTTTAATATCAATTTCATAACTGTCGGTATGAGCGGCCGCGCTCCAGGTAAGTACGATACTGGCTTCGGTGTTTGATAGAACTGTTCCGCTGGTGCAAAGGGCGTTTTGAGCCGGAAATACTAGTGTCGCTTTCTCAGGCGAAGGTTTAGGATTTTGATGTTTGCTACAGTTTGCTATTAGAAAGGTCAGGATCAACATTACTGAAATATTCACCATGCCTTTTATTTTTGATTTTGATATAAGGTGCGGCATACTCATTTAATTTTTTATGATTTTATGGATGCCCTGGTTACCATCTGCAACTAACTCAATTATATAAACACCTTGTGTTAAGTTAGACAGATCAAGTTGAATAATGCCAGATTGATTGGTGTATTGTTTGTCATAAACTACCTTGGTAACGTTGTTATATATTTTCACGCTTGCATTTTTTATCACATTATCACCTAAATTAAGACTAACAGAATTGGTAAACGGATTTGGAAAAAGTGTCATCTCGTTTTCAATAGTAATCGTTTTACTGATAATGCCCTGGCACACCTTATCAGTGGTTACGGCTAATTGGTTTGTTCCGCTTTTAAGATTCAGCGTTACCTGCCCTGCAGTAGTAGTACTGTTTATTCCATTTAAGGTAATGTGATAAACATCCCCGCCATCTAATGATAGTACCAGTTGGCTAGTGGATGTGATTACACTTGAATAAACCGACAGTTCTTTGGGTTCAGTAATTACTGATGTAAAGCATTGCTGGTAATCGGCTTGCCCGGCGATAGTTATACATACATTATAAGTGCCGGCAGAAAGATTGTTCACATCAAGGGTTGATGTAAAGGAATAGTTGCTGCTTGTGCCGCCATTGGTAGTTACCAAAGCTGTATAATTAAAACTTTGCTGTGCTGTTATGTTGAGAGCCCCATTTGCTGAACCCCTGCAAGTGGCGCTGGTATTGGTTATTTTAAAATTGGTTGCTGGTAAATCAAACATTACTTTGCCATCAACTGGCAAGTTTTGCGATACGCTTCCTGTGCTGGATAAAAGAATAGGGCCACCATAAGTTCCGGCCGCATTCGCATTAAGACGAATATATATAGGAGTTTGAGTAATAGTTCCAGCCTTACCTATAGTCACAGCGGTACTAAACGTAATATTGTCTTTACTTACTTCAAAACCGGCTGGTGGGGTTACCAATATTCCCGTAATCATATTTGTACCTGATACATTAAAAGTAAGAGAGGCCGATGGTGTTCCTTTAATAGTGTTTAAGGTTTTTGCTGTCCCGGTTATAGTAAAGGTTGGCGCCAGATACGTAAACCCCGAAATTGCGTAACTTCCGCCGGCTGTTGTGAATTTAATTGCACCGGAAGCTCCGGCGCCAACTACGGCCGCCAATACCGTATCAGACGCAATTTTGAATGAACTTGCCGCCACCCCACCTAAAGTTACAGCAGTTACACTACTAAAGTTTGATCCTTTAAAGGTTAAGGTTGCCCCGGTTCCTGCAGATAATGGGCTTACGGAGGTTATTTTAACCGGATAGATAGCTGATGGAATGTCATACCTATATATGCTGCCCCCAATTGCTACATAAAAATCACCATTACCAAAGTAAACCTTACCTAATGAACTTTGAACCCGCTTAGCAGATGTTAAGCTATCTGCATAATATCTTGATCCGCGGGAGTTGAATATCATCCGGCCGTTGTTGCCTAATTTATCTACCGCGCTATTGTTCGAAAAAAAGCTTATTTGTTTCGACACATTTTTAGAAGTCCTGAGCCAAACCTGCTCAGTATTTGAATTGTCTGTAATACTAAATGCAATGTATCCGTTGTATAAAAGGTATTTTTTTGTGTTCTCTAATACCGTTCCTAAAACCTGATCACCTGACCCGTTGTACAAATGTACGGTATATGGCCCGAGACCTCCAACTGAAGCCTGCGTATATACAATATTATTGTGATCTATAGAGGGGTAAACATCAACCCCGTTCGTTGTTATTTTTTGCACGGCACCGGTACTCACCGTATATTTTTCAATATTGTAATCCGACGCGCTATATACTTTGCTGTAAACAATTGTGCCTTCGGGGCTAAAATCGTTTTGATTATTTGTGGTAACTGTAGCTGCTGTAATGGTATTAAATGTTGTGAGGTCGGTTAAAAAAATCTCATTTCCCCATCCCTGCCACATCAGTTTATTTCCCTGGCTGATAAGCCCATAAGAAATTCCGCTAAAAGTCTTTACAGCCTTAGATACATTAGTAAGTTTATTGGCCTTCCAAACATACACCGAGTCATGGACGGCGTCGCCACTGTAGTTTAAAAGTAATGCCGCACCAGCATCACATAAAATGCCAAATACAAAAGCACCGCCGCCTATATTAATATTTTCAGTAGCTCCATTAGTGATATTTACAATTTTTAAATGAGGTATATTATCAGTCCCCTGATCTAAGACCAAGGCTCGAGTGTCTTTAAAATCAATCACCTGCCCCCCCTGGCTGGTAAAATAAGGCTTCAGATAAGGGCTTTTATCAATATATATTGGAATTAAGGTTATGTCGCTTGTTTCATTTACACCTGTACTTACACTTTCATTATCTATGCCGTAAACACCAATATTGCCCGAGAAAGATGTCCCCTGTGGCAGTATATCAACCATCGTATCAATACTATTAACAAAATTGATCCTGGAATTATCATAAATTACGACACCCTTGCAACTACTGTGTCCCGGGTCGCTCACGTTTGCTTTTATATGTATTTTTGATTGCAGAAAAGAGGCCCTTCTTGTTGGCGCCGTCACCGCGACTATTGGTAAACTATCAAAATTGAAATTTTGGCTTAGGGTTTGCGCGTTATTGAGCGCATCTTTTACAAAAACAGTTATTTGTAAAAGTCCCTGGGGTAGCCCAGTTAAAGACAGTGTACCGATGTAATAACCATAGCTATCGCGTGCAAGGGATACTGTTCTGTTCATTACTGTAGCCGTTGCTGTAGCTATTGAATAAGGAGAAGTAACAGATATTCTTACTTTAAGTAAATCGTGGAAAAGAAGTCTCGTATCCGGGCTATTGATAGTAATTAAAATTGAAGCTTTAGTGCTAAATGGAATTGCAAATAGAAAAATTAAGAAAAAAAGGTTTAGCTTTTTTTTCATAAGGAGTATTGAATTTTTAATATACTGTGTACTAAAGCAATACGGCAATTAAATTACACCTATAACTCTATAAAGTTAATATTATTTAGAACAAAGCACTTACAATATATTTATAAAAATATTGTAAGTGAGTATTCACTCCTAATCGATGGCGTTGATGCGGAAGGAGACGCGTAAATAGTTTGGTAGATAATAGAAATGTTTCAGCTATGGATACCGGCTGGTATGTTGCCGGAGCACAAAACGTCAAAAAGCCTGCCGGTAGGTCACTGGCGGGCTTTCTTTATTATATAATAACATTTTAGGTATCTTACTAAGATGCCTGTGCCAGCTGATTGTTATAAACAGGCTCAACCTTTAGTTCGCGGCGGATGGCTGGGCTTTCAGTATTGTCAAATTTATCCTTTAGTTTTTTAAAGATCTCGAAGCTGAAAGCATCGTTAATTGGCAAATGATATTTTTCGACAGCTGTTCCCGGGTGCATTTTTAGAGATTCGCCCGAAACTCTCAAGTTGTTGTGATTAATATGGGTTAGCCCGGTTAATGGGTCAGTATCATAGATGACGAAAGTATCTATTTCTTTTCCTTCGCAATCCGTATAAATTACGGTAGCATATTCATTATATTGTTTCATGGGTAAATGTGTGTTACTTATAAACACAAATGCTGTTTCAAATGTTTTACATGAAAGTTAATTTATTTATTTAGAAATTATACTCATTAGCCTTTCTATAGATTAGAAAGTTTGATGAGAAGATAACATGCTATTACTAAGCTTAGTGAAATAAAAAAACCAATAGTTAATTTTTAACTATTGGTTTTTAAAATTAAATTTGCTGAAACGAAAGTCTTTAAAATCTGGTTCTTAAACTAAGCCCGTAAGTTTTTGGATTGCCAAGATGCGACGCTCCAAAGTCATAAGCATAATCAATGTATTTTTTGTTGGCAAGGTTGCTTCCCCATAAAAACACATCAAATCTTTTCGTGCTTATGCCTAAACGTGCGTTCAACACGCTGTAGGCCTTCTGTTCAATCTTATTGGCCAGGTCAAAATATTGGTTGCCAATATATTTCCATTCGCCGCGGGCCACAAGATGCATGTCTTCTCCAATTTCATAAGCGTATTGCAAGGAAAGCATTGAGGTTACATCAGGAGTATATACCTGGTGGTTGCCTTTTAAGTTTAAAGTGCTGCCGTTATTGGGTACAACCAAGTCGGTATAGCGGGCATGTGTATAACCAAAGTTATAACCGATGTCAAGACCTTTTAAAAGCGTGGCCGCTAACTCTGCCTCAATACCCTTGCTGCTCAGTTTGCCGGCATTTTTAGTGATAGTTATGGCATCGGGCAATACCAGCGTTGGCACCTGTGCGTTGTTGATCAACGTGTAAAATGCCGAGATATTTAAACGTAGCCTTTTATCAAAAAATGAATTTTTTGAACCAATTTCATAATTGTCACTATATTCCGGTTTATAAGCGTAAAGCGGTGGTTGCGAAGGATCAGAGCCTAACTGGCTGATGCCGCCGGCACGGAAACCTCTGCTGTAAGTGGCAAACAAGTTGTTGTTATCTGTTAAATGATAAGCTACGGTAAGCTTTGGCGTAAATGCCCTAAAGTTTGCTTTCGAGGAGGTATCCGGCTGGGTTATCATTGCGTCACCTCCGTCCGGCTGAAATTCGCCTTTCACTTCTTCTTTTTTGTGCTCAATATCATAGCGTAAACCTGCTGTAATATCCCATTTTGGGTTGATAGTATAAACTACCTGCCCAAATGCTGCCGCGCCGTAATTGCGCTCAATATTGGTGTTAATGCTGGTGAAATTATTGATCGGTGCGCCAACAGCTGCAGCATCAGCACCAAAATGGGTCCCCGTTTTTGAAGGGGCGTACCGGTAAAATCCATACAGACCGGCTGTCCATTTAAGCGGAGAGGATGATGATGCCGGTGAACTGAACCTGAATTCCTGCGTTCCCACCTTAACTTTGTTCCAGCTACCACCATAATTATTGATCAGAGACACCGCATCAATAGGGGAGAAGTCGCCATCAATAGGGTCGGTATAATACCTGTTATTCTCCTGGTACGAGCTTACTGAGGTGAAATTAAAGTTGCTGCCTGTATAGTTTGCAGACAGGGAGGCATTGAAAATGTTGTCAATCATTTTTGTAGTAGCATTCTGATTAACCCTGAATGGATTACTTATGGCATCTGCAGGGCTTCCCGCTAACTGGAACGGTCCGTTGTTACGGTTGGCGTAATTTTTAACGTTCAGGGTAAGCGTAAGCTTTTGGCTTGCTAAATACTTCAGGTAATAATTACCCAAAAAGAAATGCTGTTTATCAAATTTAGTATTGTTAAACTCATTGGTATAAAAGCCATCCATTTTTGAGTAAACTCCGGCAACCCCTAAAAATAGTTTGTCTTTAATTAAAGGTGCGCGCAAGCCAAGGCTATAGCGTTGTTCGCCGTAATTTCCAAATTCAAGTTCAGCAAAGCCGCTGGTTTGATTAGTGGGTTGTTTGGTTATCACGTTAATTACACCGCCCAGGGCGTTGCGGCCATACAGAGTTCCCTGGGGCCCGCGTAAAACCTCTATCCGCTCTACATCAAAAAGCTGCGGGATATAAGTATCCAGGCTAAATTGATTAACGCCGTCGATATAAGTTACCACCGCCGGATCATAAGATGTAGTTGCAATTCCCCTTATGCCGGTAACATTCCGGTTGTCACCCGGGCCGGCAGCGTATAAATTAGGTACAATGCCGGTAATATCTTTAAGGTTTTGCAGGTGGTAAGCCTGTACCTCTTTAGCCGATAGTGTTGAAATACTAACCGGCACCTTTTGCACTTCTTCTTCCCTTTTTTGTGCCGTTACCACCACTTCGTCCAGTTGGGTACTTGCGTCATTAAGTTTTATATTAAACACCTGCCCTTTGCCATTTAGTGTAACAAGCTGGTTCCGCTCGGCATAGGCTATGTTGCTTACGTGCATGGTATAGTTTCCTTCAGGTACATGGTTAATACTAAATTCTCCTTTGCTATTGCTTGTTGTATTAAAGTTAGTATTTAGTAATGTAACGGTTGCACCGCCAACCGGCTTTGAGCTTTGGTTGACAATAACACCGGAAATATCAGTGAAATTTTGCGCTGACACTGAACAATAAATGATCAGCATAAAAAATAAAACGAGTAGTTTTTTCATTAAAATAGGTACATAAGTTCAAAAATGTGAGGTCAAATTGACTACACACTTGCGGGGTATAAATAAAAAGGCAGGATAATTATTTGATTATCCTGCCGCTGGTATTTTTTAATATTATTGTTTTAACGACAGGATCCAGCCGATAATTTGCTTAGCTTCCGCCGGTTTAAGAGCAGGGTGTGCAGGCATGGCAACATCGCCCCAAACGCCGCTTCCACCTTCTTTAACTTTTTGTGTTAAATGGGCCATGGATGCCTTATTATTAGGATATTTTTTTGCCACTTCTGTAAACGCAGGCCCGATAGATTTTTCTGCTATTTTATGGCAGGTTTTGCAATCAAGCGATAACATTAATGCTTTGCCGGGGCTGTTTGCATTGATATTAGCCAGGTTTGATATCATGCTGCCGGCTAAGATATTAATTTGTTTACTTTTTACGGTTGCTTCCTGGTCATCCTTAACATCCACCGTTGCGTTATAGTTTCCTTTTTTAGTATAAGTATAAAGCAATTTTGGGGCGATGGTCTTTTTGGTAACTCCATTACCCAGGTTCCAGGTATAGCTCATTTTATCGCCTTCGGGATCCTTTGCGGCAACCGTAAATAACACGGCTAACGGCAACTGCCCAAAAGTTTTGCTGGCTTTTACGCTGGTAATTTCAGGTGCGCGGTTGCCGCGGTTGTAATCAATACGGGCCAAACCGGCATCGGGGTTTTTACTGAACCAGCCACTGCCATATTCCAATACATAGATCCTGCCGTCGGGGCCGGTTTCCATATCAATTGGCGCATTGAATTTTGTGGTTGACATAAACGGTTCCATCTTATCAAAATCGCCGTTTGGCTGCAGGGTTATTGCTTTTATCCATCCACGGATCCAATCGTAAAAAATAACTTTCTTATTGTAATAATCAGGGAAACGGGTTGCTTTAGGGTACATGTCCGTATAATAAGCCGGTCCTGCCATTGTGGTACGTCCGCCTGAACCTACTTCAGGAAAATCTGGCGAGGCAGCGTAAGGATACCAGATAAAAGCGGGCTGCGCAGGTGGTAATTCTTTTAAACCGGTGTTGTTTTTTGAATCATTCACAGGGTGTGCAGGGTCAAACGCGGGGCCCGAAACGCCTGTTGCATAGTCAAAAGCATGATACGGGATATTGGGCCCTATAAATAGCGGCCATCCAAAAAAGCCGGCGGTCCTGGCCTGGTTAAGCTCGTCATAGCCACGTGGTCCGCGGGTCTCTAAACTATCTTTATTAGCATCAGGGCCAACTTCTCCCCAATACAGGTAACCATTCTTTTTATCAACTGAAATACGATATGGGTTCCGGTCGCCCATCACAAAAATTTCAGGTTTGGTATTTGGGGTTCCCGGTTTAAACAAGTTACCTTCTGGAATATCATACGAGCCATCCGGTTTTATTTTTATCCTTAATATTTTACCGCGCAGGTCATTGGTATTTCCTGCTGAACGCCTTGAATCAAATTGGCTATGGTCAGGGCGGTCGTCAAGAGGAGCAAAGGCATGGGTATTATACGGTTGTTTTCCCGGTTCATCAAAAGGGGTTGAGTTATCACCCGTTGAAACAAATAGGGTGTTATCCTGCCCAAATGCAATGGAACCGCCGGTGTGGCAACAGATCTCGCGTTGGGAGTAAAGTTGCAGTACAACTTTTTCGGTTTTATTGTCAATGGTGTCATTTACCAGTGTAAAACGCGATAAACGGTTTACGCTGGTATCAACCGGGCTGTAATAAATGTAAACATAATGGTTGTTCTTAAAATCAGGGTCGGCCTGAATGCCCAACACACCTTCTTCGGCATTTACGCCTTTGGTATGTGTTTTCCAGTATGCATTTAAAAATCCGGCCTGCTTAACAGTTTTAGTTTCGTTTTTATAAAGCATTATTTCGCCGCGACGCTGTGCAATAAGCACATCAAGGTTTGGCAAAATGGTCATTTCCGTAGGTTCAAAAAAAGTACCGGTTATCAGCTGTGTTTTTGTGAAACGGTTTTCTTCGGGTACGCGTTCTGTAGTAACCTTACCATAATTTAATTTCTGGTGATCACCAATGGCATATTGAATACCGCCAAGAATATGTTTCAGGTAAAGCGGGTCGCTGTACGACTCGTCAGTATGGCCAAGTTCGGTGTACCACGCCCTGCCGCCATCAAAGTTGTGATACCAGGCCATAGGGTGGTTGGCACCGTTAACGCCACCTTTATAACTGGTTTCATCGATAGTGATCAGAACATGAACATCCTTGTTCAGCTCTTTATAGTTATACCATTCATCTTTTCTTTTCCACTCAGCGGGAAGGTGTTTGGTCGAAACATGTGTTCTGTCCACTACGTGTAGTACAGCTTCCTGTTGTGCAGGGTGGCTCAAAAAGTAACCACCAACCAGGCGGCCATACCAATGCCAGTCGTACTCGGCATCAGCAGCAGCATGGATACCTGCGTAGCCTCCGCCGGCCTGTATGTACCTTTCAAAATCGTTACGCTCGTTAGCGGTTAATAAAGGCCCGGTAGTGCTTAAAAACACAACGGCGCTGTATTTTTTCAGGTTGCTCTCTGTGAACTTGGCATCATCTGAGGTGGTATCCACGTCGAAATTGTTTTCGTGGCCAAGTTTTATAATTGCAGTCACACCCAACGGGATAGAGGCGTGGTGAAAGCCCGCAGTTTTGGTGAACACCAAAACCTTTGGTTTTACAGGAGCAAATCCTAAAAACAAAAGCGGGATAAATAAAAGGAAAGTAAATTTTAGGCGCATTGGCTTGTCTTTTTAATGATAAAATATGTCGGTGCTGTAATTGGTTTAACAGGGGCTCAATTTAATAAAAAAGGCTTGAATTAGTATGGATAAAAAGAAATGATACTTAATTGTTACTCATGTGTTTAAGATTTATGAAATCGATTGCGGAAAGGGGTATGCGTCATTTATTAAAACATGAGCGATGCCTTTGAATATGTACCCTTTAGTCATTAGTCTTGACGTGTGAGTATCAATACACAAACTATTATTTTGTTTGTTGCGGGTTATAATTCCATCACTGAATTCACGAATAACGGGTTTTGCAGGGTAAAAGACCGCAAATTATCTCTCTTTAGCCCGGAATAATAACTGCGGACTAACGGGAGATACCAACTATTTAAGGCTGATGGTCTGCTCTTTCAAATTCCACCCGCTTACAGTTACTGCCGGTAAACTTTTAATTTTACCTGCATCATAAGTAAGCGTAACTGTTTTATGCTCACCGGGTAAAACAGAGACATAATTATCGCTGTAAAATACCGGCAGTAAACGAGCGCCACTCTGCGAATCGACCAAAGATACCCGGTTGAAAAATGCCACAGGCGCATTTGGGGGATTGCTTAAAGTAACTTCAATTTTACCGGGCACAATTTGTTTTGCAACCGTTTCAACTTGTGATGGTGCGATTTTTTTCAAGCCGGAATAATTGCCTTTTTCGTCCACAAGCCAATACAGGTTGTCGCTAACAACGTTTTGTTTCAGATCAGTTAATCTAAGCGACAGAAATACACCTTCTTTTTTGGCAAGGGCATCAACATCGTCTTTTACCGGAACAAAGCCTTTAACAGATTGCGGCTGGATCTCTTCAAAAACCTGCGTCAGCAGTTTTTCTCTTCCCTGCATATCATAAGTTTTCACAGACAGCATCAGGTCACGTTTAGTTGTAAACGTGTTATTCACAATGGTGACCATTCCATTTAACGGATTATACATCACATGCAGGGGCTCGCTGCCGTTGTGCAGGCCATACAGGCAAGCATTAGGGTCGAGGTAATAATCATACATTTGCCCGCGCATGGCCGTCCATGGGTTTTGGGTTTTCCAGATAATCACACCGGTGTACCAATCCCACATGTGGGCGCTAAAGCCTTCCATTAGCGCGCGGTACTGGTTATAATTAACCAGCTGTGCTTTAGCGGCAAAATCTTTTACATCTTTTGCTTTTCCGTAAGGCTCAATAGATGCATCATAGCCGATATATTTATGATAATCCCACACGGAGTCAACCTTGTTCTTTTTCTTATCATCAGAAAACTCAGGGGCCACTAAATTTTCGGTTGGGATAAAGCGTTTCAAGCTTTCAAAGTCATTAATACCAACCGAGCCGATCTCGGAATTAAACGGAAAGGTATGCACCTTCCAAAATGCCGAGTCGGGCTGGATGCCGTAAGGCCCGTCGCCATTGCCGCCGAGGGTGTTGAGTGACATTTTATCGGAATTAGAGTATTCAACAAACCATCTTGTGCCGTCAAGCTTTGGCAGGATAGAGTCGCGCACGGGCAGTAAAATATCTTCAGGCGGTGTTATCTCATTACCGCCGCACCAAATAGCTAAAGAGGGGTGGTTGCGCACCAGTTTTATCTGGTCGGCGAGCGATTGCAGGTAAAGTTTATGGTCGTCGGGGTATTTGCGCCTCGTCCATTGGTCATCCTTCTTCATTGGGTCCAGCCACCTGCCGTTCGCATCACCTGATACCCAGAAATCCTGGAAAACGAGCATGCCATATTCATCACAGGCGTTATAAAATTCAGGGCGTTCAACCAAAGCACCGCCCCAAACGCGGATCAGGTTCAAATTCATATCCCTGTGAAAGCGCACTTCTGCATTGTATCGGGCATCGGTGAAACGGAGCATGGCATCAGAGATGATCCAGTTGCCGCCTTTGATAAAGATCTTTTGCCCGTTAACTTCCACCTGCCTGCTATGTGTTTGTGTGTTCCAGCTGGTTTGAATTTCCCTTACACCAACATTTATATCTGCTTTGTCCGAAAGTTTATTTGCTGTAAAAAATTGAATAGACGACTTATATAGGTGGGGCGTGCCATAGCCATTGGGCCACCATAGTTTAGGGTCTTTTAATACCAAATCGTTCAGGTTAACTTCAAGAGAAGAATTTGGTTTAATGGCTATGTTTTTAACCATTCGCTGCCCGTCAATAATAAACTGTAGTACACCGCTCACAATCTTGCCGGTAGCGTTAACCAATGTTGCCGAAGATTTAATAACAGCAGGTTGTTGTTTGCCTTCAACCTGCCTTATACCCGGAACAATTGTAACAACGTGCGGGTCGGTAATTCTAACCGCTCCGGTTGTTTCAATGGTCACTTTATCCCAAATCCCGGTGTTGCGATCACGCATCGGTTGGATCCAGTCCCAGCCGGCGGTGTATTGCAGTCCCACATTTTTGGCTATCCGGCCGTCGCCGCCCTGGCCGCCATTGGGATTGCCCACAGGGTCTGGTGGGTAAACTAATACCGCCAAACGGTTGGCGCCATTTTTATTAAGGAGCGCGGAGATGTTGTATGATTGCCGCAAGAACATCCCGAAATGCGTTTGTTTATTTACCTTTTTGCCGTTTAAAAAAACCTCGCAGCTATAATTAACGCCTCTTAAATTTAAGTAAACCTGGTTATTACCGGTAGGTGCTGGCTGGGTAAAGTCTTTTACAAACCAGTAAGTGTAATAATCGCGCCCGGTGGTGTAAATGTCTTTAATATGGGCATTGTTCATCCCCCAAAAAGGATCGGGAACCTGTTTGTTATTCAACAGCGTAGTCAAAACCGTTCCGGGGACGGTGGCGTTGATCCAGGCGTTAACAGCAAAGTCAGTTTTTGAAATTTGTGTGCCATCGGCACGTACTTCAGCTATCTGCCGGCATTTCCAGCCTTCGTTTAATTCGTATTTATTTTGCGCCGGGGCGTTTGCAAATGAGAGTAAAAAAAAGGCAATAAAAAGGGAGAAGCTTTTAGCAAATGATTTGTACGTAGCCATAGATAAATTTAATGCCCTAAAGGTAAAATAAATATAAAATAGTAGCTGTGGGCGCGAGTTCTTTTATACACTAATTAAAAAAAATAGCGGTAAGTTTCATACTCACCGCTATTTTAAATAATTTTTGTCTTTTTTTATACATTAAACCTGAAGTGCATAATGTCGCCATCCTGCACA
This sequence comes from Mucilaginibacter xinganensis, assembly GCF_002257585.1. Classification (NCBI taxonomy): domain Bacteria; kingdom Pseudomonadati; phylum Bacteroidota; class Sphingobacteriia; order Sphingobacteriales; family Sphingobacteriaceae; genus Mucilaginibacter; species Mucilaginibacter xinganensis. The sequence continues at coordinate 1,996,202 of NZ_CP022743.1, forward strand.
ATATAGGTTTTGCCTTCGATACCTAATTTTCCGTTTTCTTTAATTGCGGCTTCTGAGCCATTAAACTTTACGAAATCTTCATATTTGGTAACTTCGGCGCGGATAAATCCCTTTTCAAAATCGGTATGGATTACGCCGGCTGCCTGCGGTGCGGTAAAGCCCTTGGTAATGGTCCATGCACGCACCTCCTGCACACCAGCCGTAAAGTAGGTGGCAAGGTTCAATAGTTTGTAAGCGGCTTTGATCAATTTATTTACACCAGATTCAGCAAGGCCGAGATCGTCTAAAAACATCTGGCGCTCCTCATAGGTTTCCAGTTGCGATATTTCTGATTCTATTTGTGCGGATATGATCAGTACTTCGGCGTTTTCTTCTTTAACCGCGGCTTTCACTTTATCAACATAAGCGTTTCCGGTGTTAACCGATGCCTCGTCAACATTACAAACATACATAACAGGTTTTGCCGTTAACAGCCAAATGTCTGCAATGTACTCCTGGTCTTCTTCAGCAACAGGAGCGGTACGGGCTGATTTGCCGGCCAATAAATGGTTTTTGTAAACAGTAAGTACGTCAAAGGTTTTCTTAGCTTCTTTATCGCCGCCTGTTTTAGCCATTTTTTCAACCTTCTGAATTTTCTTTTCTATCGAGTCAAGGTCTTTAAGCTGTAATTCGGTGTCAATAATTTCTTTATCACGGATCGGGTCAACTGAGCCATCAACGTGGATCACGTTATCATCATCAAAACAACGTAACACGTGTATAATTGCATTGGTAGCCCTTATATTGGCCAAAAATTGGTTGCCAAGTCCTTCGCCTTTGCTGGCGCCTTTAACAAGCCCTGCTATATCAACTATTTCAATAACATTTGGAACAACGTTTTTAGGGTTAACTATTTCCGTAAGCTTTGTTAAGCGCTCATCGGGAACAGTAATTACACCCACATTTGGCTCAATGGTGCAAAACGGAAAGTTTGCCGCCTGCGCCTTTGCATTTGATAAGCAATTAAAAAGTGTTGATTTACCTACATTCGGCAAACCTACTATACCACATTGAAGTCCCATTTTATCTAAATTATGTTGATAGTTATGGTTGCTAATTCATAGATGCCGACATGAATCATCAACTGTTGACTATGAACTATTCCCAAAAAGCTGCAAAGATAACAGAAAAAATTGCCTGCGTTTTGAAAAAATAAACGACTTTTGCGGCAATACAAAAAGCAGGCAGAATTAAATATGTAAACGGAGGGTTTTTATGGAAGAAATGGTTGATCAGATAAATGTGTTACTGGAAGATAAAGACAATACCCGGCTGCAGGAATATTTGAACAACTTAAATATATCAGACGTTGAAGAGCTGATAGATGAACTTCCTGAACGCGGTGCCCTGTTTATTGAAACACTTTCGCTTAACCGCGCTGTAAATGTATTCCGCATCCTGGATTTTCCTACACAGGAGCGCATTATAAAAAAACTCTCAGGCACGCGCGTTGCCGACCTCATTAACGAGTTACCACCGGATGATCGCACTTCGCTTTTTAGCGAACTCCACGGTGATGCCGTTCAAAAACTGATCCTGCATTTATCGCCTGCAGACAGAAAAGAGGCATTATCCCTTTTAGGATACGAGGAAGATTCTGTTGGCAGATTAATGACCCCTGACTATATCGCCGTAAAAAAGGAATGGGATGTGGAGCGGGTGCTCAATCACATCAGGCGTTATGGTAAAAATTCCGAAACTATCGACGTTATTTACGTAATTGATAAAGGCGGTATTTTACTGGATGACATCCGGATCCGTGAGATATTATTGGTAACACCCGATACAAAGATCATCGATCTGATGGATGGACGGCTTATTTCGCTAAGCGCCAGCGACCCTCAGCAGGATGCCATTAATGTGTTCAGGATGAATAACCGCACGGCGTTGCCTGTTGTGGATGCCCAAAATATTTTATTGGGAATTGTTACGGTCGACGACATTTTGTGGATTGCAAATGAGGAATATACAGAAGACATCCAAAAGATAGGTGGTACCGAAGCTTTGGACGAACCATATCTTGATATTAATTTATTCAGACTTGTGCGTAAAAGGGTGGGGTGGCTCATCATCCTGTTTTTAAGTGAGATGCTTACCTCTACGGCGATGCAATATTTTAATGATGAAATTGCAGTAGTTATACAGCTTACCTTCTTTATTCCTTTAATTATGTCAAGTGGGGGCAACAGCGGCTCGCAGGCATCAACCTTAATTATACAGGCCATGGCGCTTGGTGAAGTTACCATAAGCGACTGGTGGCGGGTTATGCGCCGGGAGATCCTGTCCGGATTGATGCTGGGCTCCATACTGGGTGTTATTGGGTTTCTGCGCATTGTGTTGTGGACCTCATTCAGTACAATTTATGGCCCTTACTGGTTATTAATAGCCCTTACGGTTGGCTTTTCATTAATTGGGATTGTACTATGGGGCTCGTTAGCAGGTTCAATGCTGCCTTTGCTGATGAAAAGATTAAAACTGGACCCTGCCACTTCATCGGCACCTTTCGTGGCCACTTTAGTTGATGTTACCGGGCTTATCATCTATTTTAGCATGGCATCTCTTATGATGCATAATATTCTTCATCATGCAGCTACTGCGCATCATGCAGTTTGCTTATTCAATCATTTTAAAGTCTCTTTCGGTTAAATTACGGGCCGGGCTCAATTTTAGTTGTTTAGTTTTTAATAGTTTATAACTTTAGATAATCTAAAATAATTAAAATGGAAGTAACAGAAAACTTTGAACAACCCGAAGCTGAGTCAGGGGCAATTTTAACTTTTGAAGCGCAGGGATATTTACGCGAATCAGGTAAGTGGGCTTATTTTTTAGGTATAACCGGGTTTGTATTTTGCAGCCTGTTTTTAATCTTGTCATTATTTGTTGGTACTATCATTTCTGTACTGGCATCCATATCCCCATTGTATGCTGGCATACCCGCTGGTGCCGGTATAGGATTGTCTGTTATTTTTATACTGGTTGACGTACTTTACTTTTTCTTTGCTTTGTACATTTACCAGTTTGCGACAAAAATAAAAAAGGGATTGCTGTTTGCAGACACCGAAAGCGTTACCGAAGCACTGGGGAAATTAAAATCCTTTTTTAAACTCTGGGCCATAGTAACAATTGTAGTTTTGTGTTTATATGCTCTTGAAATTGCCGGCGCAATAATAATCGGGATAGCGTTCAATCACCGTTAACAAATCGGGAAATAACAAAATAAAAAACCCCTGCTGGTTGGGCAGGGGTATATTAGTTTAGTTAGTTTAGTTTGTTCTGTTTAAATTTCGAAAGAAAAATCCTCGTCGGCAGTTTTTGCAACTTCCTGGTTTTCGCTATATTCATAACGCTTTTCAACAACTTCCTGATTTGCCTTAATATACTCAATGGTATCTTTTAGGCCATCAGCAAATTTTTCAAAATCCTCTTTATATAAAAAGATTTTGTGCTTGATAAAAACGCCATCCTCCAAACGCTTTTTGCTCTCGGTAATAGTAACATAGTAATCGTTTGAACGGGTTGCCTTTACGTCAAAAAAATAAGTCCTTTTCCCTGCTCTTACCTTCTTTGAATAAACCTCTTCACGCTCTCTGTTTTCAAAATCTCCCATAATATATTTATCGTAACTAGTTTTGGTTGGCATAAATATAAATAATTTTTCAAAGTACAAGTATTTATTCTAATAATATTAAACTTTTGTTGTAATTATTCTATTTTCCGCACTTTTTTCAGATGCTTTCCTCTTCTTCCAGCAACTGTTTTTCATATAACTCAAAATATGTGCCTTTGAGTTGCATCAGGTAGTTGTGGTTTCCCTGCTCAATAATTTCGCCATTGTCCATTACCAAAATCTTGTCGGCATTTTTTATGGTCGAAATCCGGTGGGCTATTATCAGGCTTGTTTTCCCTTGCATATTTCGCCCCAGGTTGTTTAATATTTCTTCTTCAGTCCGGGTGTCAACGGCCGAGAGGCAATCATCAAAAATCAGAATCTGCGGATGCTTAACTATCGCCCTTGCTATAGACACCCGTTGCTTTTGCCCGCCCGAAAGCGTTATCCCCCGTTCGCCAATCAGCGTTTCAAAACCATGTTCCAGCTCCATGATATTTGAATAAACGGCGGCATCTTTTGCAGCCTGCGATACTTTATCCATTTCAAGCACGTCGGCGCTGAAGGCGATGTTATTGGCTATGGTGTCTGAAAAAAGAAAAACTTCCTGCGGTACGAAGCCAATTTGCGAACGATACCCTTCCAGGTTAATTTGGGTAATTGGCTGCTGATCAATCCGGATCTCGCCGCCGGTGGTATCGTACATCCGCATAATCAAATTAGCAATAGTTGATTTTCCCGAACCTGTGCGGCCAATAATGGCTATCATTTCGCCGGGATTAGCGGTAAATGAAACATTTTTAAGTGCACGGATGCCGGTATCCGGGTAAACAAAAGATACATTATCAAACCGGATGTGCCCGCTCACAGCTATTTTATCAACAGCGGGCGAAATGATCTCCGGTTGCTGTTCAAGGAATTCATTTATGCGTTTTTGTGAGGCTGCCGCCCGTTGAATCAGCGAAGTAACCCAGCCTAACGAGATAACGGGGAAGGTAAGCATATTAAGATACACAATAAATTCAGCGATGTTGCCCGATGTGATATTACCCTTCATTACTTCAACACCGCCTATGTACATAGTTATAACGTTGCTTAAGCCTACCAGCAGCAGCATTAATGGATAAAATAGTGCCTGTACTTTAACCAGCTCCATTGAATGTGTTTTGTAGTTCTCGCTCTCTGCAGCAAATTTGCCGGTTACGTGCCCCTCGCGAACGTACGATTTGATAACCCTTATACCCGAAAAATTCTCCTGCACAAAGCTGGAAAGGGCCGACAGCCGCTGCTGGATCTTTTCACTTCTGAAGTTAATGGTATTATTTACGTAGTATATAATTACAGCCAAAACAGGTAATGGCAGCACAGAATATATGGCAAGCCGTACATTTACGGTAAGCATTACATAAATAACCATTATAAAAAGTACTACCGTGTTAATGGTGTACATAATACCCGGCCCAAGGTACATCCGCACGCGGCTCACGTCTTCCGTTACGCGGTTCATCAAGTCGCCGGTGTTGTGGCGGCGATAAAAAGCAAGCGATAATTTCTGATAATGATAATAGATCTCATTTTTCAGATCATATTCTATGTGCCTTGACATAAGAATAATGGTTTGGCGCATAAAAAACAGGAACAAACCACGCAGCAAGGCCAGTACCAGCACCAGGATGCCAAAGAGGAGCAGGCTGGTGCCAAAGAGCTGGTAAATTTCGTCTTGCCGGTTAAAGCCTGAAAAGAGCCTGTAAAGCGCTATATTTTCTGTTACAAGATCAAATGCGACCCGGATAACCTGCGCAGGCAACACGCCAAAAATATTGGAAATTATAACGAACAGGATGCCGGGAATAAGTCGCCAGCGGTATTTGTAAAAAAACTTATTGAGGTATGCAAGATCCTTCATATAGCGGCGGAGCCCGGAACAGTCCGAAACCCGGACGCCGGAAAGTTCAAAAGTAGGATAATGTAATTAATTATTCAAGGAGCATTGGGGCTGCGATAATAATATTGGTATGTAACTATTTATTGTTAATACGCTCCTGTTTCAGCCGTGCTCCTATGCTTTTCCGGGTTTAGGACTAAACAAACTTTGCGGCAATAAAAAAAACCCATACTTTTGTCCAAGTCAACAGAATAATTTACTTTGTCACCGCTAATGCCAAACTCAAACGCAAGTGAATCGATTTTTAGCCAGCTTGAGGCTTTAGGACATAAGAAAGTTGTGTTTTGCAGTGACCCGGATACAGGCTTAAAGGCAATCATAGCTATTCATGACACCACGCTCGGCCCTGCTTTAGGCGGAACACGGATGTGGGCTTATAAATCAGAAGCTGATGCATTGCATGATGTTTTAAGGCTATCAAAAAGCATGACCTATAAATCGGCAATCGCCGGCCTTAACCTGGGCGGTGGTAAAGCAGTTATTATCGGCGATTCTCACAAAGATAAATCGGAAGCATTATTACGCAAATTCGGCCGTTTTATAAAAAACCTTAACGGTGAATTTATTACCGCCGAAGATGTTGGCACCAATCCGCGTGATATGGAGTATATCCGGATGGAAACGCAGCACGTTACGGGTGTGCCTGAGTCTATCGGTGGCAGCGGCGATCCTGCACCTATAGCGGCCCTTGGCGTTTTTATGGGGATTAAGGCCTGTATAAAGGAGCTTTACGGTAATGATAACCTTGCAGGCCGCTCAATAATTGTACAGGGTATAGGGCACGTTGGCGAAAACCTTGTAAAGTTGCTTCGCGAAGAAAATGCGAAAGTTTATGCAAGCGACATTAATGAGGACAGCCTTGGGCAGATTGCAAAAAAGTACGGAGCCGAAGCTGTATCAAACAATACGATATTTGATATTGATGCGGATATTTACGCACCTTGTGCTTTAGGCGCAACGGTAAACACACAAACAATTAATAAGTTGAAATGTGCCATTATTGCCGGCTCGGCTAATAACCAGCTGGAGGATGAAAGCATTCACGGGCAAATGCTACTGGATAAAGGAATCATATTCGCCCCTGATTATGTAATTAATGCAGGTGGGATCATTAATTGTTACTCGGAATTGATGGGATTCAGCAAAAAAAGGACCATGCAGCTAACCGAAAATATTTACGAGGCCACACGCAATGTTTTAAAACTTTCAAAAGCCGAAAACATCTCAACAACCGTAGCCGCAAACAAAATAGCCGAAAAAAGAATCGCTGACATAAAAAAAGTTAAATCAACCTATTAAAATAGAAAATAACCCGCTAACTTAGCGGGCTAAAATCGTTCTTACAAAAATGTTAAACCGCAGACACCTTAGGGTAAAAGTTCTTCAGTCGTTATACGCTTATCATCAATCAAACAGCGGCGACATCAAACAGCATGAAAAAAACTTATTGCAGACAATTGATAAAGTGTACGAAATGTACATTTGGATGCTTTCGTTAATTTCAGAAATAACAAGCTACGCAGAAAATGATGCCGAAGAAAGGGCAAACAAACACCTGCCTACAGCCGAGGATCTTAATGCCAACGTTAAAATTTTAACCAACCGCTTTATAACTTCTTTACATCAAAATAAAGAGTATTTGGCGGGCCTTAAAAAGTACAAAGTAGCCTGGGATTTTGAACCTGAGCTGGTTAAGTCGCTATTTACTGTCCTGAAAAATTCTGAAGATTATAAAGAGTATCTGAAAAAAACAGGTGATACTATCCAAACAGATAAAGACATAATCAAATATATTTTCAAAAAGGTGATCTTAAAATCATCAATTGCGGAGCAGGTATTTGAAGATAAGTTTTTGTACTGGCCGGTTGATAAAGATGTTTTGCAGGCCCTGATCGCAAAAACTTTTAAAAACTTTTCGCACGATGAGCCCGAACTGAACAACCTTGCCGAGGTAACGGGCAATTGGGAAGAAGACAGGGAGTTTATAGTAAATCTTTTTGAAGAAAGCATTCGTCATAACGACGAATACCAGCTTTTAATAACCGGAAAAACTCAAAACTGGGAACCTGACCGTATTGCGATGATGGATACGTTGCTGATGAAAATGGCGATTGCCGAATTTGTTAACTTTTCTTCAATACCCGTTAAAGTAACCATTAACGAGTATCTGGAAATTTCGAAGGAATTTAGCACCCCGAAGAGTAATTCGTTTATTAACGGTATCTTGGACAAGATTTTAACCGACTTAAAATCGCAGAATAAAATAAAGAAAATAGGCAGAGGACTTATAGAATAATTAAAATGAAGAAACTGTTTTTAACCTTACTGGCAGCAGGAATCCTGGTTACTGCCTGCAACTCAAACAAAACAGGCAGCGCAACTGCAGACAATACCACCACTGCGAATGCTGCAAATGCACCTGTAATGAAATTTGAAAAGGATACCCATGATTTCGGCAAGATCAAAAGCGGTGATAAGGTTACCTACGATTTTAAGTTTACCAACTCAGGTAAATCGCCTTTGATTATTACCGATGCCATAGCAACCTGCGGATGCACGAAGCCCGAATGGCCAAAAACACCAATAAAACCGGGTGAAAGCGGCAACATACATGTTGTATTTAACAGTGCCGCAAAAATGGGACTGCAGGACAAAATGATCACTATTACCGCCAATACCAACCCGGCCCAAAACAGGGTGCATTTAATTGGCGAGGTAACAACTAATTAAATTATAAATTAAAATGATAGCAACTATTTTATTACAGGCTGGTTCAGGCTTTGGAATTCAGCAAATTATAACTTTTGGTTTAATAGCCGTGGTTTTTTACTTTTTTATGATCAGGCCACAGGTTAAAAAGCAAAAAGATCAAAAAAAATATGTTAACGAGTTGAAAAAAGGCGATAAAGTGGTTACAACAGCTGGTATCCACGGCAGGATCATTGACGTAAACGATACCACTTTTTTGGTTGAAGTTGATAACGGTAAGATTCGTTTTGATAAATCGGCAATATCTTTAGAGGCTTCAAAGGCGCTGAACACGCCCGCTGTAGTTACTAAGGCTTAGGTAAAAGATTAAAGGTGAAAGGCTTTCACCTTAATAATTAAAAAGGTAAAGGCGGAAGGTTAAATGCGGGGATTAAAATCTTGCCTTTAACCTTTCGCCTTTAACCTTTAACACCTCAATATGGCAATAATAAAATTATCTGCAACAGAACGAAGACGGGTATCGGCATTTTTTACATGCCTGGTGCTGGCAGTTCTTGCGTGGGTATTTACCGTATTGTCAAACACCTATAGCTACACCATTAAAACAGTATTGAATTTTAAGAACACTCCGCAAAAACGCGCCTTCCATTCATTACAGTCTGATACAGTTAACGCTACTGTAAATGGCACGGGGTGGGAAATGTTATTTTCAAAACTGCATAAAGAAGCGGGCAGTATTTCAGTCGATCTGCGGTCGTTGGAATACAAGAGCTACATTGTGCTGAGCACGCAATTGAGCCAGATAAACACCAAAAAGGAAGTTGAACAGCAAATAACCGGATTTAACCCTGATACACTGTATTTTGATTTTTCGAACAGGAAGGTAAAAAGGGTGCCTATCCAGTTAGTGACCGCTGTAAAGTATAAACACCAGTTTTCACAATCTGGTAACGTTATACTTAATCCCGCCTACGTAATTATAAATGGCCCGGCTAATATCATCGACAAAATACAGACGTGGAAAACAGATACATTAGAGTCTGACAGTATCAGTGAAACCATTAACACGCGCTTAACGCTGCAGCCGGTGCGGGAAGGGAATGTAAGTGTATTTCCAAAAACGGTTGAAGTAACCGTCCCTGTTGATGAATATACTGAAAAAACGCTGGAGATTCCTGTTAAGATGATCAATAATTACAATTACGATGATGTAAAGATCTTCCCTCAAAAGGTTAAGGTAACGTTTACAACAGCGCTGAGCCGCTATGCGCAAACTGATGAGGATTTTTTTGAAGCCACGGTTGATCTGGACCTTTGGCGCAAACATGGTTATAAGGTGTTACCCGTGGTGATTTTTAAATCGCCATCTTATTGCAAAATAGTAAAAATAGAACCGCAGAATATCGACTTTATTGTAAAGAAATAATGTTTAAGATAGGATTAACCGGCAATATTGGGAGTGGTAAAACTACGGTAAGTAAGGTATTTGAATTGCTGGGAGTTCCTGTTTTTTACGCGGACGATGCGGCAAAAAAAGTTATGGTGACCGATCGGGAACTTATAGCCGGGGTTAAGGCAGCGTTTGGCGATAGTTCTTATTTTGAGGATGGCGCGTTAAATCGTAAACACATAGCCGCAATTGTTTTTAATGATAAGGAGCAACTGGCCAGGTTAAATGCGATGGTACACCCCGCAACTTTCAGGGCTTTTGACGAATGGGTTAACGCAATTAAGGATGTTCCCTATGTTTTAAAGGAAGCGGCATTGCTATTTGAAAGTGATTCATATAAAATGTGCGACTATTCTATTATGGTGCAGGCACCTTTTCAACTCCGGTTAAAACGCGTAATGGAAAGAGACAGCTTAAGCCGTGCAGAGGTAGAAAGCCGCGAGTCCAAACAGTTTTCGGAAGAAAAGAAAGCCGCGCTTGCTGATTATATAATTATTAATGATGATGTGCAATTGTTGATACCCCAGGTTTTGGAATTGCACCAAAAATTTTTGTCATTGGGTCATTAAAGTCATTGTTGTTCTTTAATCATCCACTATTAATATACTGAAGCAAAAATTACTCAATGACCCGGTAATTCAATGATAATAGAAAATTTTCTAAGCTTTAACCCGAACGGTTTATATTGTAAGTACGGCGATTTTTACCTTGACCCGGTGCAGCCGGTAGTTAATGCGGTAATTTCGCACGCCCATGCTGACCATGCCATACCCGGAAATACCAGCATTTATTGTACGGAAGCTACGCATGCTTTTATGAAACTGCGGTATGGTAAAAACGCCGGACGGGAATTCAATATAGCGGCTTATCATGCACCTTTTAATATTGGTGGTGTTACAATTTTTTTTATTTCTGCCGGGCACATGTTAGGTTCAGCTCAGGTTGTAATGGAATATGAAGGTGTCCGGTATTTATATACCGGTGATTACAAAGTTCAGCCGGATGCAACGTGTGAACCCATTGAATGGGTGAATGCCGATGTGCTGATAACCGAAAGTACCTTTGCTGATCCCGAAATTTTACATCCAGACCCTGTTGCCGAGATAGAAAAGATTAACGACATAAAAAGTAATATCCTGCTTGGTGCATATGGCTTAGGCAAAAGCCAGCGGCTTATCAATATGATAAATGAATATGCCCCGCAAAAGAAGATATTGGTACACCACCGCATAATGCCTATCAATGCGGTTTACGAAAAGATGGGTATTAAACTGGGGAAACACCAGATCTATAGCCGAAAGCTTATGAAGGAGCAGGACGAATTTGTTTATATCGTTCCGCCTTTTACCTTTGACAGCTACATCAGGGCGGTGGGGGTTAAGCGGTTGTTTGCGTCGGGATGGAAAAATTTGCAGGTAAACCAGCAGGACACCCTGTTTATATCAGATCATGTGGATTGGAATGATATTTTGTTAGCGGTTAAACAAATTAAACCCGCCCAAATTTGGACATTGCACGGCAAGGGGACGCACTTAAAGAAATATTTTGGAGATGATATCTTTGTGAAAATTTTAAACTAAATGCTGGTAGAAGGGATTGATTATTACGTTAATAGTGATGGCAACCTGGTTTTTACAAAAGAATACCATTTAAAACGCGGATATTGTTGTAAAAATAAGTGCCTGAACTGCCCCTGGGATTACGGGAAACCGAAACAGGTTAAGGATGTTAAAAAATAATTAAAGATATTTGTGTAAAATGTAATCGTATTATGCGGATAGACGACGAAATTAAAAGCAGCAAGTTTGAAAATAACTACCAAAAGGCTGTCATCAACATATCTTACACGTATAGCTGGATCAATAACCAAACGCGTTCGCTGTTTGAGCAGCATAATATTACAATGCAGCAGTTTAATATTTTAAGAATTCTGAGGGGGCAATATCCTAATCCGGCTACAGTTAACCTGCTGAAAGACCGGATGGTTGATAAAATGTCTGACGCTTCACGAATTGTTGACCGACTTGTTCAAAAAGAACTGGTATCACGCTGTACCAACAAAAAAGACCGCCGTGCTGTTGATATCAGGATCAGTGAAAAGGGCCTCGAAATATTATCAAGAATGGACCAGGACTTTAAAATAAAAGACATCTTGCAGGATAACCTCACCGAAGAAGAGGCCGGCCAGCTGAGTGACCTGCTGGATAAATTGCGAGGGTAAGTTGTTTGTTTTTAAGGTTTTAATGACATTTTAAAATTTAAAGTCTGGCTGCACTTTTTTAAACAATACCGAAAACAACCATCCAACAAAAATTCCATAAAGGGCACCGCATAAAACATCTATCGGGAAGTGCACACCAACATACACCTGCGCAAAGCTTATACTGCCCGCCCAAAGAATGGCCCAAAGCCAGATCCAGCGCCATTTTTTATAAAACAGCATGATCAGGAAAAAGGCCATTGCAAAATGATCTGTTGCATGGGTTGACGGAAAGCTGTATCCTGTACCGCAGGTAACTCGGATAACATCGGTTTTTGAAACAACAATATCGCGGCAGGGGCGATCACGCTTCACCAATTGCTTTATAATGCTTGCGCTGGTAAAATCAGCAAAACCGGCCGCCAGCGCTAACATCAGGATAATTCCCAATCCTTTTTTCCTGTAGTTATAAAGGCAAAAGCCAATAATGAACAGGTATAGGGGGATCCAGAATTTAGGGTTGCGCAGCCAGGGCATAATCCAGTCGAAAAACGGGTTTGCCAGGTCGTGATTAACAAAATAAAATAAATGCCGGTCGAGTTGTAAAAGGTAATCAGGCATTGCGTTACTGATGAATAATTAAGCAAACGGTAAATATAGCTAATTAGTGCAGGCTTAAAACAATAGGATTTTTATTATTGCTCGCTTAAATATCTTATTTTTGCGGCATATCAAACATTTACACTTTGACACTAATAAAATCAATTTCAGGAATACGGGGCACCGTAGGTGGTGCGGTGGGCGAGGGCTTAACTCCATTGGATATTGTGAAATTTACTGCCGCGTACGGTACCTGGGCTGTTAATAAAAGCGGGATAAAAAAAATTGTATTAGGCAGGGATGCCCGAATCTCGGGTAACATGGTGAACAGCCTTGTTATAGGTACCTTACAGGGTCTTGGTATTGATGTGATTGATCTGGGCCTTTCAACCACACCAACGGTTGAAATTGCCGTGCCTGATGAAAAAGCAGCCGGTGGTATCATCCTAACCGCCAGCCATAACCCAAAGCAATGGAACGCGCTGAAATTATTAAACGCAGCGGGTGAATTTATAAGTGATGCGGATGGCAAAGAAGTGCTTGAAATTGCGGAGAACAACGCTTTCAAGTTTGCTGATGTGAACGACCTTGGCAAGGTAGATTATAGCGATAATTATATGCAAAAGCATATTGACAAAATATTAGCACTGCCGCTTGTTGATGCGGCTGCAATTGCCAAAGCTGATTTTAAAATAGTTATTGATTGTGTCAATTCAACCGGTGGGATCTTTGTTCCTGCATTGTTAAAGGCATTGGGTGTAAAAACTATCCATGAGTTGTATTGCGTGCCTGATGGTAATTTTCCGCATAACCCGGAACCATTGCCTGAAAACCTGGTTGCGTTATCAAAAGAAGTGGTTAGTAAAAGGGCAGACCTGGGTATTGCTGTTGATCCGGATGTTGACCGCCTTTGCTTTATTTGCGAGGATGGGAACGTTTTTGGAGAGGAATACACACTGGTTGCCGTAGCCGACTATGTTTTAAAGCATACCAAAGGCAACACCGTATCAAACCTTTCTTCAACACGTGCATTGCGCGATGTTACCGAAAGTGCCGGCGGCGAATACCATGCAGCCGCTGTAGGCGAAGTGAACGTAGTTAATAAGATGAAGGAAGTGAATGCCGTAATTGGCGGCGAAGGCAACGGCGGGGTAATTTATCCTGACTTACACTACGGAAGGGATGCTTTGGTTGGTATTGCATTGTTTTTAACACATTTGGCCAAATATGGTAAGTCTGTTTCGCAATTAAGAAGCACTTACCCGGGTTATTTTATCTCTAAAAATAAAATAACCTTAACACCCGAGATGGATATTGATGCATTGCTTTTAAAGGTTGAAGAGAAATATAGTAAACAGCCCCATAGCACCATTGATGGACTCAAAATAGAGTTTGATAAAGAGTGGGTGCATTTACGAAAATCAAATACCGAACCCATTATTCGTATTTACTCAGAAGGAAACTCAGAAACTGTTGCAAATAACTTAGCTAACAAGATAATTGCCGATATCAAAGAGATTTTAAAATTAAGTTAGTCCAAAACGATAATTAAAAATTGAAGGTGAGTGGCGTACAACCAGTCACCAATTCAAATAATTACAAATTCAATAACTACTACAACATGCGTGTTTATTTTGATAATGCTGCTACTACGCCTATTGATCCTGAAGTACTGAAAACCATGTACGCTGTTATGGAAAGTACCTATGGTAATCCTTCCTCTATTCATTCACACGGGCGTGAAGCGCGTACGCTGATTGAAAGGTCACGCAAAACCATTGCAGGCTTGTTGCATACTTCGCCTTCTGAGATATTTTTTACCTCAAGCGGTACCGAAGCAGATAACACAGCCATAAGGTGCGGCATCATCGACCACAACATTAAACACGCCATTACAACTAAAATAGAGCATCATGCGGTATTACACACCATGGAGGCGCTTGAAAAGGCCGGACTAATTAAATTAAGCTTTGTTAACCTGGATAGTAAAGGCAATGTTGATTACGAACACCTGGAGACTTTGTTGAAAGAGAACGAGCGCAGCTTTGTATCGCTTATGCATGCCAATAACGAAATTGGCACCCTGTCTGACATGGAGCGTGTAGGCGATCTTTGCGAAGCCTATAACGCTATTTATCACTGCGACACTGTACAAACCATGGGGCACTACCAACATGACCTGGGTAAGCTAAAAGCTCATTTTTTAGTTTGTGCCGGTCATAAACTGCACGGGCCTAAGGGAGTGGGGTTTTTACACGTAAATCATCGTATAAAAATTAAGCCTTTGATATATGGTGGCGCGCAGGAACGCAACATGCGCGGCGGCACCGAGAATATTTATGGGATAATAGGCCTGGCCAAGGCGCTGGAAATTGCTTACAGTGAAATGGAACAGCATCAAATCCATATACAGGGTTTAAAAACCTATATGCAGGAGCAATTACTTGCAAGTATTCCGGGTATTAATTTTAACGGTGAAACCGATCCTGCAAAAAGCTTATATACGGTTTTAAACGTTCAGTTTCCTGAAATGGAAATGTCAGACATGCTGTTGTTCAATTTAGATATAGCCGGGATCTCTGCTTCAGGCGGCAGCGCCTGTAGTTCGGGAAGCGATATTGGTTCACACGTTTTAACGGCGATAGGGGCGAGCGCGTCAAGGCCGTCAGTGCGTTTCTCTTTTTCAAAGTACAATACTAAGGACGAAGTTGATTTTACAGTTGCCAAAGTACGCGAACTGTGCTTGGTGAGCGCTTAAGCTTAGATATTTTTTGCGTGTGTTTCTTTTAAAGCGATTTTATTTTATCATTTATAAAACAAAATGTTTAAACGGTGGGTTTATTTAATTATAAATTAAACTACCATGAGTTCAAATAGTAAAAATTCCGAAAGCGTGGAACATCGCGGACAAGGTCGTCCGAATGAAATTCCTGAAAAAAGAGAATCAGAACAAGAGCAATCAGGTTATCCTAACGAACAGGAGCAGGAGCAGCAACAAGGTGGCAATGACGCCTCGTATAGCGAACAAACAGACGTCACGCCGCCTAATCATAAAGAATTCCCATCCGTAGGAAATCCTGAAACTGATTTCAAACCAAGTAATCATGGCCGTACAACCGGAAGAATGGTTGGCCACGAACCAGGTACCGAGAACAATATATAAATAACCAATTTTCTGACAACGATCAGTAAAAGCGTAAGGATTACGAGTAACCATATCCTTACACTTTTTGGTCATTAATTATGTGTTAATTATGGAAACCAAGAATAAAGATCTTTTTAAAAAAATGGAAGCAGAAAAAGATGACGCAACAAAACCGTTTCCAAATGCAGAAAAACCCAGTGCTGCAGAAATAAACAAAGGCGGCGATCCTAAGGCAAAAAATTATATGGGTAAAGACGATTCAGGCGTTGAAGGCCCAAACTGGGATAAAATAAGTAAAAATGCCGACGGCGATACCAGCCAAAATGCCGGAACATTCAAATAAGAGCTTAACCTGAATCTGCGCAAAAAAAAACGAGGCTGTCTGGAAAGGCAGCCTCGTTTTTTTTTAATATATTTTGTTTAATTAACCATCATTTTCAAAAAGGAAGATAGTCTTTCTTTCATTTCCCTGCGGTCAACTATAAAATCCAAAAATCCGTGTTCCTGTACAAATTCGGCAGTTTGAAAACCTTTTGGAAGATCTTTTTTAATGGTCTCTTTAATAACCCTTGGCCCGGCAAATCCAATTAACGAACCTGGTTCCGCTATATTGATATCCCCCAGCATTGCATAAGATGCAGTAACACCCCCTGTGGTAGGATCGGTTAATAAGGAGATATAAGGTATTTTTGCTTGTGATAGCAGTGCGAGTTTGGCCGATGTTTTAGCCATTTGCATTAATGAAAACGCCGCCTCCATCATACGTGCTCCACCCGATTTCGAGATCATCAGGAATGGGATTTTATGCTCAATACAATAATCAATAGAGCGGGCTATTTTCTCGCCTACTACTGATCCCATTGATCCGCCTATAAAATTGAAGTCCATACAGGCAATTACCAGTGGTTGCCCGCCCATAGTGCCCGTTCCAGCCCTTATAGCATCTTTTAAACCAGTTTTGCTCATGGTTTCTTTCAGCCTGTCGGTATATTTTTTGGTATCTTCAAAATGAAGCGGATCGCCCGATATCAAATCAGGGAATAATTCTGTAAACTCGTTATTATCAAAAAGTATGGAGAAATATTCTTTTGAACCTATGCGTAAATGATACCCGCAATAATGACAAACGTATTGATTTTCAACCTGTTCAGAATAATGAAGAGGTTTCTTACATTCAGGGCATTTGTTCCAGATGCCGTCAGGCGCTTCCTTCTTTTCCTCCGTGGTCGTAATTATCCCTTTGATTTCCCTTTTAAACCAAGCCATATCTATATCTAACTCTTTCAATTGGATACAAAGAAACGAAATTTTTTTTGAGATATAGGATGTTTCATTCGAGATCTGAAATTGATAGGGTATTAAAAAAAAATATTGCTTTGGTTTTAATTAATTTACAGGCTGATATTCAATATTTTTTCGGATAAACGATAGGAGCCAGCGCTTTAATCCCTTGCATTAAATCTAACTTCTATTATAAAAATCAAAATTTAGTTGTTGATTAGTCGCTTGTTTTTATTATAAACATAATTAACAATTGTTTATTCAAAAACTTGAAAAAAGTTGTGTTTCGCAACCAGGGTAATAACTACAATGATATTTTTTTTTAACTTCGGGACCCAATTAAAAGTTAAATGGATTTAAAAAATTATAAGGGCGTTCTGACCGGCGATCAGGTTCAGGAGCTATTTGAAGCGGCAAAAAAGCACCAGTTTGCTTTACCGGCAGTAAATGTAATAGGTACCAATACCGTTAACGCTGTTATGGAAACAGCTAAAGCTGTAAATTCCCCGGTAATTATCCAATTATCAAACGGCGGTGCGCAGTTTTATGCAGGTAAATCATTAGATAACTCTAAACTGCAGGCTTGTATCTTAGGCGCTGTTTCTGCTGCAAAGCATGTTCACTTATTAGCGGAACACTATGGTGTTGCCGTAATATTACATACTGACCATGCTGCAATGAAGTTTCTTCCATGGATTGACGGTTTGTTGGATCATGGTGAAAAGTTTTTTGCTGAAACTGGGAAACCGTTGTTTTCATCGCATATGCTTGACCTTTCGGAAGAGTCGTTGCATGAAAATATCGAAATCTCTGCTAAATACCTTGCCCGGATGGCAAAAATGGGAATGACCTTAGAGATAGAATTAGGCGTTACCGGTGGCGAGGAAGACGGTGTGGATAATTCAGATGTTGATAGTTCACGTTTATATACACAACCTGAAGACGTTGCTTACTCATACGAGGAACTTTCAAAAGTTAGCCCACGCTTTACAGTTGCAGCTGCTTTTGGTAACGTACACGGTGTTTATAAACCGGGTAATGTTAAGCTGCAGCCAGTAATTTTGCATAACTCGCAGGAGTATGTTAGAAAGCATTGCGGTCTTGCTGCTGAAAAACCAATCAATTTTGTATTCCATGGCGGTTCCGGCTCAAGCCAGGAAGAAATAAGGGAAGCGATCTCTTATGGTGCTATTAAAATGAATATTGATACCGATATGCAATGGGCATATTGGGAAGGTATAAAAGATTACTACAAATCAAAAGAAGGGTATCTGCAAAGCCAGATCGGTAACCCTGAAGGCGAAGATTCTCCAAACAAAAAATATTACGATCCGCGTGTTTGGTTACGTAAAGGTGAAGAAAGCTTTGTTAAGAGATTAACTGTTGCTTTTGGTGATTTGAATTGCCTTGATGTGAATAGTAAATTATAAGATAAGCAGCATTCCTGTTTGTTGTAAAAAGCGCCGATGTTTTAAACATTGGCGCTTTTTTTTTGTTGTTCAGCAAATAAATTTATCATGGCTAAGAAAAAGAATCTTTTTGAACGTTTTGCCAATTGGGCAACTATGGCAACCGGTAGTTCAGCCGCTTTTATTATAGCTTCAAGCACTATACTGGTGTGGATTGTTACCGGGCCTGTATTTCAATATTCAAACACCTGGCAGTTAATTATTAATACAGGTACAACCATTGTTACCTTTTTAATGGTTTTTTTGATACAGAAATCGCAAAATAAAGATTCAAAGGCAATTCACCTTAAGCTAAATGAGTTAATAGCTTCTCACCAGGGTACAAGTAACCGCATGGTAAACATTGAGGACCTTACTGAAATTGAACTTGATCAGTTACATCGCTTTTATGTTAAATTGGGTAAATTAGCCGAAAAGGAAGATGACCTTACCTGCACCCATTCTATTGATGCGGCGGAGGAAAATAACAACTCTAAGCAAAATAATTTTAAGCAAAGAAACTCTTATAAAAATGCCGGTAACAGTAAAAGCAAACAAAGTAAGTGATCAGGCCGATCTTGAAAAAGTATTCGCCATCAGGCGTGAAGTATTTGTAGATGAACAAAATTGCCCGCCCGAACTGGAATGGGAATTTGAAGAGGAATCAACTCATTTTTTAGCAACAGTTAACGGGGAACCTGCCGGTGCATCGCGCTGGCGTAACACAGATAAAGGCTACAAGCTTGAACGATTTGCCGTATTGAAAAATTTCAGGGGAATGGGAGTAGGGCAGGAGTTGGTTAAAACTGTTTTGGCTGATTTGCCTGCGGATGCTGCTTACGTTTATATGCATGCGCAGATCCAGGCTGTAAGCTTATATGAAAAATTTGGTTTTGAGAAAACTGGGCCTGAATTTGAGGAAGCAGGGATCAGGCATTTTAAAATGGTGAAGGCGTGATTTTTTAGTTGCTGTTTATTTTTTGAGAATAATCGCATGCCACTACAACTTTATATAAAGTGAAGCGCAAGTTTGCAGATCTGTGCAGGCAAAGCGTTCCATTTTTGCACGCGGAACACCCGGAACAAAGTGAAACATGCTGATTATTAACTGATTAGATTTTTGTTAGTGATTAAATATATGATAATAAAGGTGTTACACTATTTTTTAGATCGAAAATGCACGTTAATTAAGAAATTTAACTTTTTTACCGTTTCTGAACTATTATTTTACTTACAGCAAAGTTGAATAAATTAAATAAAAATTTGGCCTGAATATGCCATAGCTGCGCTGAATTTATCCATATCAAGCCCTGTAGGCTCGTTTTGCGATTGAAGGTAGTCGATTAGGTTTTCGGTGGCAATGTTGCCTGTAAGCTCATCTTTTGCCATTGGGCAGCCACCATAGCCTTTTACAGTAGTATCAAATCTTCTGCAACCACTGTGATAAGCCGCTTCAATTTTTTCGTGCCATGTATTAGGAGTAGAATGTAAATGAATCCCAAATTCTGTTTTTGGAGATTGCCTGCAAAGCAACGGGTATAAACTGTTTATTTGTTCCGGCGTGGCTATCCCAATAGTATCTGCTAAAGCTATTTGGCTGATCCCTTCATTAATAAGTTTTTCTGCCCAGTATTGTACTATTTCTATATTCCACTCATCCCCGTAAGGATTTCCGAATCCCATGGATAAATACACCAGTAATTGTTTATTACTCTTTCCACATAAGTCATGCATCCGTTTCACAGTATCAAAAGATTCACTAATTCCGGAATTTGTATTCCGCTGCTGAAAAGTTTCGGAAATGGAAAACGGATAGCCCAGGTACGTAATTTCCTGGTGCTTTGCTGCATCTTCCGCACCACGGTAATTTGCTATAATAGCCAGTAGCTTTGATTTGGTATTGCTTAAATCCAGCATGCTTAATACTTCGGCAGTATCCCGCATTTGAGGGATAGCTTTGGAGGACACAAAACTCCCAAAATCAATGGTATCAAAACCAACCTGTAATAATAAATTAATGTAGGCCGCTTTATCCGCTGTTGGGATAAAGTCATGAAGCCCCTGCATGGCATCACGCGGGCATTCGGTTATCTTTACGGGTGCGTTTGTCAACTTTAGTCTGGTATTGCTACTTGTTCGGTTTTGCTGGCTAAGGTCTCTTTTTTAAACTGGCGGATAATGAGCCTGCTGCCGCCGTTAAAGCTGATGTAACTGCCAATCCAGTTAATGAATACATGCAATTTGTTCCTGAAGCCTAACAGTGAGATCAAATGTACAAACATCCAAATCATCCAGGCAAAAAATCCCTGGAATTTTACTTTACCCAAATCTGCAACAGCCTTATTTCGGCCAATAGTAGCCAATGAGCCTTTATCAAAATATTTGAATGGCTTTGTCGCTTCTCCGTTTATCGTTTGGATGATTGTTTCTGCAACATATTTACCCATTTGTATAGCCACCTGTGCAACGCCCGGGTGGCCTTTAGGGGTTTCATCAGTTATCATCGCAGCCACGTCGCCTATAGCAAAAATAGCCGGACTACCTGCCATACGGCAGTGGTCATCTGTCTTTATCTTATTACCCCTAACAATAACTTCTTTATTTACCCCTTCCGGAATTTCACCCATAACCCCTGCCGACCAAATCACGTTTTTACTGCGAATGGTTTTTCCACCTTCAAATTTTATCTCATTTCCGTCATAGCTTTCAACTTTAACGTTCAACAATACCTCAACGCCCATATTCGTCAAAAACTCGTAGGCTTTTTTTGATGCTTCGTCTGAAAATGGGCCGAGTACTTTAGGTAAAAAATCAACCAGGTACACTTTCATGTCCTCTTTTTTCAGTTCGGGATAATCCTTGCAAAGAATGTGGTTCCTTATTTCTGCCAGCGCCCCGGCTAATTCAACGCCGGTGGGGCCGGCACCTACCAGCACAAATGATAAAAGGGGCTCTTTTTCAGCTTTTGTAGCCTTTAAAGTTGCGTCCTCCAGGTTTTGCAGGATCAGGTAGCGAAGATTTAATGCCTCGGGGATTGATTTCATCGGCATTGAGAATTTCTCTATATCCTTATTGCCAAAAAAATTGGTTGTTGATCCGGTTGCAATCACCAGGTAGTCGTAAGCAATTTCACCAATAGAAGTATCAATGGTATTTTTCTCTGCATTCACCCTGGTTACCTCCGCAATATTAAAGCGAAAGTTTTTTTGCCCTGCAAAGTTTTTGCGGATTGAAAAGGCTATTGATTCAGCTTCCAGGCTGCCGGTAGCCACCTGGTAAAGCAGGGGCTGAAAGGTGTGGTAGTTGTGCCTGTCGAGCAATAATACATCTACCGGCTTATCGGCAAGTTTGCTTGCAACCTGCAAACCGCCGAAGCCACCGCCAACTATTACCACCTGCGGAAATTTAGCTTTATCTTTTGTATCCATGTTACATTATAATTTTCATTTTATATAGAAACAAAAAAGGCTCCAAATGTTCTTTGGAGCCTCAATAACCTGATAATTTTACTTATCTAAGATCTTTCTTTCCAAAGTCGATGATTACCGGTGTTGCCACGCATATTGACGAATACGTACCAAAACATACACCTATCAATAAAGCGAATGAGAAGCCGCGGATCACATCACCACCGAAGATGAATAATACCAGTAATATTAATACCACAGTTAAAGCAGTAATAATGGTACGGCTTAACGTATTGTTGATCGCATCATTAATAACTGTTTTCGGATCGTCATTTTTTGCATGGTGCAGGTTAAGGAACTCACGGATACGGTCAAATACTACCACTGTATCGTTGATGGAATAACCTATAACTGTCAATATGGCCGCTATAAACGACTGGTCGATATCAAGCGAGAACGGCAACACATCCTTAAATAATGAGAAGAATGATAACACCATTAAAGCATCGTGTGCCGTAGCAACCATAGCGCCTAAGCTAAACTGCCATTTACGGAAACGGATAAGGATATACGCTGAGATAATAATGATCGCAAAAATAACCGTTAAGAAAGCCGATTTTTTAAGGCCGTTTGCTATAGTAGGGTCAACCTTTTGCTGGCCTACAATATTCGCCAGGGTAATTTTTGTTTTCGGATCTGTACTAAGGGCTTTCACTAACGCCTCGCGTACTTTCTGATCAGTATTACCTGCTTTATCGTTGATCAGGTATTTGGTAGTTATACTCAACCTGTCGGCTCCAAACGTTTTAACTTCGTTACCTTCTCCTAAATACTTATCAACTATTGGGCGTACGTCTTCTGTAGTTACGTTAGGGTTATTAAACTTAACGGTATAGTTATGGCCACCCACAAAATCAACACCGTAATTAAATCCTTGTGTTGCCATTGAAATTAAACCGGCAACTATAAAGATTGTGGAGAAGATGTAGAATTTGAAACGATTTTTTACGAAAGCATAATTAGCGTTCTTAAACGTGTGTGAACTCCATGGGTTTGAGAATTTGATATCCCATCCTTTTTCCAGCATGTATTCAAATACAAGCCTTGAGATCAACAGTGAACAGAATAATGAAGTAACGATACCGATCATCAGGGTGATAGCAAAACCCTGGATAGGGCCTGTACCAAACACAAACAGGATTAAACCGGTAAGGAATGTACTGATGTTTGAATCGAGGATTGATGACAATGCGTGTTTAAAACCATCGGCAATTGCAATCCTTAACGACTTGCCTAAAGCCAGTTCTTCACGTACACGCTCATAAATCAATACGTTTGCATCAACCGAAATACCGAGGGTAAGTACGATACCTGCTACACCCGGCATGGTTAATACCGCACCAAGGCTGGTTAATACACCCATCAGGAAGAAGATGTTGATGATTACCGCAACAACAGCAACAGTACCTGCGCGGTTGTAATAAGCGATCATAAATACCAGTACAACCAGTAAACCTACCACGCTTGACAATAAACCGGCGTGGATAGCCTCTTGCCCTAATGACGGACCTACAACGGCTTCAGCAACAATATGTGCTGGAGCAGGTAAACGGCCGGCTTTTAATACGTTGGCCAAATCCTTTGCTTCTTCAACAGTAAAGTTGCCTGAAATTGATGATACACCTCCTGAGATTTCGTTTTGAACCACCGGAGCGGAATAAACGTTATCGTCAAGCACAATAGCTATATATTGTTTGTTGTTAACATCAGCAGCTGCTTCGGCGGTTATCGTACGCCATTTTTGGGCACCATCTGAGTTCATCACCATAACAACCTCAGGGCTGCCTTTTTGATCAACATCATTATGTGCGTCATTAATTACATCACCTGCAAGTGCGGCACCATTTTCAGCGCCAACTAATTTGATAGCGTATAATTCAAATATTTTCGTTTTCTCCTGTGGTTTCACTGACCAAAGGAATTTCATGCTTTGCGGAATTACCGACTTTACTTCAGGACTGCGCAGGTATTTGTTAACCTGTGCGGTATCCTTCACTTCAGCACGGCCAACAATAGGGCCACGGGCAAGCTCACCTTGTCCGTTTTGCGACTGGTACATCATTGGTTTCAAAACATTGAACAATGGGTACTGATCAGCAAATTGTGATTTACCGCCTAACGCCGAAGTGTCTTTAACGCCGGTTTTGTTAACTTTATTCAAAAGTGATAGCGCGCCCTTATTTTTCGAGGTATCTGCTTTTACAGCGGCTGTTGTTTTAGCATCGGTTGCTTTTGATGCAGCTGTTGCTGTATCTTTCTTGGCTGCTTTATTTTTTGCTGCAATTAAACCGTTAATATTAGTCAGTAACTGGTAAACCTGGCTGTTATCATAGGTTTGATAAAACTCAAGTTTGGCAGTACCCGATAAAAGTTTACGAACACGTTCTGGCTCTTTTACCCCGGGTAACTCAATTAATACCCGGTCTTTACCGGGTAATAACTGAATATTGGCATTTGCAACACCAAATTGGTCAATACGGGTATTTAAAATTGTGTATGATTGCTGAACAGCGGTTTTGGCCTGATCTTTTAAATAAGACTCAACCTCGTTGTTGCTTGCATTAAACTTAATGTGGTCCTGGTTATCTTTTGTTGAGAAGATAGCGGCAAGCTTTCCATTAGGATTAATCTTTTCGTACTCGTCAACAAACAAGGTAATATAATCCTGCTGACTGGTTACACCATCAACGGTGGCCGCCGCCAAAGCCTGGTTAAACGCCGGATCCTGATTGTTGTTTGATAGTTTTTTTACCAGTTCATTCAACGAGATCTGCATGGTTACACTCATACCACCCTCAAGGTCCAAACCAAGGGCAAGCTCTCTTTGTTTAACGTACTGATAATTGTGCTTAAAAAGCGGATACACCGGTTGCGTTGAAACTGAATCCAGATAAGCCTTTGCTTTTGTTGTGTCACCTTTAGCGTACACCTGCGCATCATTTTCGACTTTATGGGCGACCCAAGTAAATGAAAGCTGGTATATACATACAACAGCCATCAATATGGCGAAAAATTTAACAACCCCTTTACCTTGCATTGTGAATTAAAATATGTAATTAATTAGTTTATAAGCATTTTAAATAAGACGGCAAATCTAATAAAATTTCCCAAGCATGAAATTTTTAATTTAAAACAGTTGGGGACGTGAAGGGTTAAAGGCGAAAGCTTAAAGGTTTTTTGTGTAAGTTGTTGATTATCAGGTTTGATAATTATGGGTAAAGTTGTAAGCTTTTTCACATTTAAATAAAATCCAGAATATTTCTGACCTTTTGCCTTTAACCTTTCTCCTTTTACCTCTTTTCCCTCCGCTCATAGGTAATGAACGAATACGGCAACAAATTCCGCTCGTCTGGCTCATGGTCTTCCCTAAAAACTTCTTTCCATTCATTTAAATCAATTTCAGGGAAAAAACTATCTGCCTCAAATTGTTTGTGAACAATGGTGAGATAGATCCGGTTTGTAAGATGCATAGCCTGTTTATAGATCTCGGCCCCGCCAACAATAAAAACTTCTTCTTCTGTTTTGCAAAGTGCTATAGCGGCTTCAATTGAATTTACCACTTCGCAGCCTTCAACGGTTATGGCCTGCCTGGTGATTATGATGTTGCGGCGGTTAGGGAGCGGCTTGCCAACTGAGTCATAAGTTTTACGGCCCATTATTACCGTTCCTCCTGTAGTGATCTCCTTAAAGTGTTTTAAATCTTTCGGCAAATGCCACAATAATTTATTGTCCTTGCCAATGGCATGGTTTTCAGAGATGGCAACTACTATTGTTATTTTCATTTTAAACTTTAATTTTAGATGAGATCCACGTTTTGATTTCGTCAAACCGAATTTCACCCGTACTAGCCTCAATCACCATTTGATATTTTTCCTCAAAACTTGCGTCTAATTTGATGCCACCCTTATTTAGTAGCAAATATTCAAGCAACACATAGGCTGTACGCTTATTACCATCCATAAATGGGTGATTAATTATGATACTTTCAAATATTGCAGTGGCTTTTTCAACGACAGTTGGGTATAAGTCTTGTCCATCAAACGTTGCAAAAGGACGATTTAAAGCAGCCTCTAACGATCCGTTATCACGAATCCCTTTGCTTCCCCCAAACTCATCAATTAAAAGATTGTGTAGATAATTTGCAATGTCAATGTGTATCATTGAGCAAGTTTTTCCAGGAGTTGCCTGTTTTCAGCTATTATTTGTTTTAGTTGATAAACTGAAGCTATGTCTACAGCAGGATACTGTTGCAGATCTTTCAAAAGATCTAATAACTCAATCAGTGAATTTTCAGGCAGTTGATCAACTGTCCTCTTTATCTCACTTTTTATTTCTAAAACTGTCATATACAAATTTACAAATAAATTTTTTATACCGCCACAACAGCCTTTATATGCGGCCACGGGTCATAATTCTCTAAAGTGAAGTCTTCAAACTTAAATTGAAAAATATCCTTTATATCCGGATTGATCTTTATGGTTGGCAACGGGCGGGGTTCGCGGCTCAGTTGCAGATGGGCCTGCTCCAGGTGGTTATTGTAAATATGGGCGTCGCCGAATGTGTGTACAAAGTCGCCGTAGTCCAGGTCACATACCTGGGCCATCATCATGGTAAGCAAAGCGTATGAAGCAATGTTGAACGGTACACCCAAAAATATATCGGCGCTTCTTTGATAAAGCTGGCAGGAGAGTTTACCACGTTTCTCGCCTTTAAGCGGGTTTGCAGGTTCAACATAAAATTGGAACAGGCTATGGCAGGGTGGCAATGCCATCTGGCTAACATCGGCAACATTCCATGCCGATACCATCATCCGCCGCGAATCCGGGTTAGTCTTTATTTGGTTAACAACCTGCGTTATCTGGTCAATGTGTCCGCCGTCGGGTTTCGGCCATGAACGCCATTGGTAACCGTACACCGGGCCAAGGTTGCCTTCGGCATCGGCCCATTCATCCCAAATGCGCACGCCATTGTCTTTTAAATATTTTATATTGGTGTCGCCGCTTAAAAACCAGATCAGCTCATGAATGATCGACTTCAGGTGCAGTTTTTTTGTAGTTACCATCGGGAAGCCATCCTGCAGGTTAAAACGCATCTGGTAGCCAAACACACTTAAAGTACCGGTTCCGGTGCGGTCATGTTTTTGAGCGCCGGTTTCCATTACATGGCTCATCAGGTCGAGATACTGTTTCATTTTTTGGAGTTGATTAAGTTGATTGGGTTTGATTGGGTTGATTAAGTTCTTACAACAACACCAATGCCTTTCCAATCAACAGAAATAAATACAAATAAAAATAATCTTATTTGGGTATCCTAAGAATGTGTAAAAATACAGGTTTGTTAATCATTCCTAATCAAAAAGAACATAATAACTTTGCGGAAGAGTATAGACTGTAGAAAACACAATCAGACAAGAGGGGCTGGAACAACTTAATCAACCAATCACCTGATCAACCCAATCAACTAACACCAACCAATGATCATATTCCCAAACGCAAAAATTAATATCGGCCTTAATGTTCTTAGTCGCCGTGATGACGGGTACCATAACCTGGAAACTACTTTTTACCCGGTAAATATAAAAGACGCGCTGGAAATTGTTGTTGCTGATGAGTTAAGCTTTGAGTCATCAGGTTTGGAGATCCCCGGCAGGGTAGAGGATAACCTTTGTGTCAAAGGGTATCACCTGTTAAAAAAAGACTTCGATTTACCCCCGGTTAAAATCCATTTGCATAAGCATATTCCAATAGGCGCAGGGCTTGGCGGCGGGTCTGCAGATGCAGCATTCTTTATCCGCCTCATTAACCAGAGTTTTGAATTGGGGATGGAGGAGGAGCGGATGATTGGCTATGCCAGGAAGCTTGGTGCCGATTGTGCGTTCTTTATTAAAAATAAACCGGTGTTTGCTTTTGAGATAGGTGACGAGTTTGAACAGGTGAGGCTCGATCTGTCCAAATATCAAATAGTACTGGTGATGCCGCCTGTTCATGTTTCCACCGCCGAGGCGTACCGTGGGGTAAAACCGGCACCGGTTAAAGAATCGTTAATGGATTTGATTTATGAGCCAATTACCGAGTGGAGAAAATATATAAAAAATGATTTTGAAGCATCGGTATTTAAAGACCACCCGGAAATAAGAGGGGTGAAGGCTGCGTTGTACGAAGCCGGTGCCCTTTACGCCAGCATGAGCGGGAGCGGCGCATCTGTATTTGGCATCTTTGACAAAACGCCTGATCTAAGCGGACTGGAAGAAGACAATGAAGTGTTCAGGGATTTATAATTTTGAATTTTCCTTTTGTGAATCTCAGATTTAACCAGTTTTAAACAAATGGAGAAAATCGACACAACTAAACGTTATAATCTTAAACTTCCTGTTGACCCTGGCAAACCTGCAGCGCCGGCAAAAAAATGTCCGGAATGCAAAAGCAGGAATATAAAGATCAAAAGCAGGCGTAGGTATTTTTTGAAGTCAGCCTTGTGTGCGCTTATTGTATTGCCCTACTGGTTGCTGCTTGTGAATTTAAAAGAAGAAGACATTCCTGAGCCACCCGCTACCATAATGCTGGTATTACTGCTGATCCTTTCTTTCCTGCTCGCTGGTTACGGTTTATACTGTTGTGTGATGTCCGTTGTAATAAAACAAACAAGTTACAGATGTCGCTATTGTAAGAGCAGGTTTCACACCCCTGTTTTAGAGATGTGAAATCTGATCCCCAAAAAAATTCCGAAATTGAACTTCCAACTTCCGAAATTCCTCATACCCCTGCGTCTTCACTTACGCCGCGGCTAACCCCTTCAACCCAGTCGGTATCTCCCCATCCTTTTGCAACGGCGCTTAATAAGCGGTTGTGAACGATCGAAACGATCGGCATTGGACTCTCGGCTTGCTGGGATAGTTTAAATGCGATACGCGCGTCCTTGTAGCCTAATTTTGATTTAAAACCTACCGGCTGGTATTGTTTTCCCGCAATCAGCTTGCCGTAATTTTGAAAAATGGGAGCGTTGAATAAAGTTGAGCCAAAAAACTCTGCAACCTTTGTCCGGTCGAGTCCGTTCTTCTCAGCCAGGGTATAAGCCTCTGCCATCATCTCCATCGAGGCCAGGATCATAAAGTTGCCTGCCACCTTTACCACGTTGGCACCACCGGCATCTTCGCCGAAATCAAAAATGCCCTGCCCTAAACTTTCGAGTATTGGTTTTGCAATTTCTTTTGACTGCTCATCGCCCGAGGTGCAGATCCATAATTTTTTTGCAGCAGCGGCGTCAGGTCTTCCAAATACCGGCGCGGCAAGGTAGCGGCTTCCGGCGGTTACATGCGCCTTTGAAAGTAGTTGCGCCGTGTCCGGCGAGATGGTGCTCATGGAAATATGAACGCCGTTTTTGGCAAACGTTTTCAGGATTCCCTCTTCGCCCAAAACTGCCTCTTTCAGGATCTCATCTTCCGACAGCATGGTGATAATTATGTCCACACCATTAGCCGCCGCAGCCGGGGTTTGACAGACGGTTCTTGACGCCGCGTCAAGTTCACCCGCCTTTGAAATTGTGCGGTTGTAAACCTGTAGCCTGTAGCCTGCACTGATCAGGTTTTTGGCCATGGGGACCCCCATGTTGCCAAGTCCGATAAACCCTATTTTGTTGTGTGTTTTATTAGTTGATGTAATCATTGTCTTCGCTACTTAGTGTATTTGATGAGTCTTTCTTTAAGTCAGGTTCAATATAATCTCCACCCAGGCGCTTTACTCTTTTGGGGCGACCGACCAGTACGCCGAGAATAAAAGATATTACCGCTACGAAAAGAAGTACCACCAATTTCGACATCCAGAAAGTGGCCCATAAAAAATCGAAATTAACCCGGCCGGTATTTTGCATCAGCACAATGGTAAGCAGTATCGTAATTACGATGATGATAATAGTTTTTATTCTCATGATAGTTTGGTTAACATTTAATACAATATCCGGTTTTTTAATCTGGAATAAAAATCAGGGAATTTTTACGCGTGACTCTGTAAATGAAATTGCCCCGTAAAATTTTGCGCTGATCACCAAATGGTTTTCGGATGCTGTGTTTCAGAATAACCCTTAACCAGGGTAAATAGCTTTCGGATTTTCAATGGTTTTTTTATGACCGCTTAATACTGCTTTCTACATTATCGATTTTGACCGCCGGATTTTCAGTTTGAGTTTTAATGGTAACTGCGTGCGCTGCCGGTTGTTTTCTGAACATTAATTCCTTGATTTTTTTCGTTGAGAAATCCGGCTAATTCCCCGGTTCATTGATGTGCCGGCATACATCCGTCCGAAATAATCAATTTCTAAAAAATCCTTACCGGAAATTTAAGTACACTTAGGTAGGTGGCTTGTCCCTGATGCTTATTTAAAACTAAAACTTGATTTAAACTTATTTAAAATATTGATTTATAAATTTATATAGTGTTTGAATTGCTTTAATTATTAACTATACTAATTATATTAGTAATTTAAAAAATAGAAAAAATAAAAAGTTTAAACTTTTTATTTTTATAATCTATGTAAAGTATAGATTATAAGATATTTATGTAAATACTAATCATTAGGATAGATAAGTTTTTAGTTGAAAATATTGCATATTTTAGCCGATAATGCCTAGATCAAAAATCAACTTTGGTAATTCTCTCAGTACACTTAGTCTTTTTTGAAATTTTTGCTGTGTTGCAGCGAAACTGATAAAAGGTACTTGATATACCTCCGGAATTAACAGTCGCTTGTATCGCCTGAAAAGGGCGTTTTAAACGATGTTGATTTATCCCCCACCCCGACGGATTGACGGTGGTTTTGGCGAATGATGGAGCCTGAATTACAGATGAGACGTATTGGAAATAACTAAAGGATTGCTATAGGCGGATAAAAAATGTCGCGATTAAGCGCGGTTTTTTCTCCTGGAGATTTGTTTTTTTGCGACAGGAAAAAGGAAGATAGTAGACAAAATAATGACGGCTCCAATCCAAAAACCAATAGTCATTTTATTCATGTCTTTGAAAAAAAGAAACGACATAATGATACCATACACCGGCTCAAGGTTGGTGATAAGGGCCACCCGAAAGGCCGAGAGCTCGCGCATTACCGACACGCCTGCTACGTAAGCAAGCGACGTACAGATGGTACCGAGGAGAAAAAGATAACCAATATCGGCACCTCTCAGATACATGCTTTGGTTAAAACCAGCAGTGCATAAAAGGTATATAGTGATCCAAACGAAAGCTCCCGAAAGTTCATAAAATGCTATCACCGGGGCTTCGTGTTTTTTCACCTGGCGTGAATTAATAATGGAAAAAAGGCTTGCAAATATAGCGCTGATTAACCCTGCTATAATACCCTTAGTGTATTTTGTTTCAAATTTAAATATTAAAATAATGCCGGCTATAATCAGTGCACCAGCCAGGATTTCGAGTTTTGAGATCCTGCTTTTATTGATCAGCGGTTCAAAAATGGCGGTGAATAATGTGATAGAAGAAAGGCAAACCAGGGTTACCGGAACGGTAGATAATTTGATAGACGCGAAGAATAATATCCAATGTCCTCCTACGAGCGCACCGGTAAAAATCAGCTGGAAAAAAGTGTTCCTGCTGATTGTTAGCGCTGTTTTATTGAGCTTAAAATAAAGGAATAATGATACTGATGCAATCAGCACCCGGTACCAAACCAGGCTCACCGCTGAGATAGAAATAAGCTGCCCGAGAATGCCCGTAAAGCCCCAGATGAAAACAGTAAAATGAAGAATTACCAGGTTTTTGTTTATAGCCGTTGGTGCGGTTTTCTCGTTCATTATTTAGGTGCTTTTGAAAGTAAATATAGGCCAACTAATCCAAATATCCCATTAGGGACGCATACCGCTATAATGGGTGGAAGGCTTCCTTTTACTGCAAAAACAAACGCAAATCTATCTACAACAATGTAGGCCATACATAAAAAAATCCCTATTCCAAGGGGTAAACCGATGCCGCCGCGCACCTTTCGCGACGATATGGAAACGCCTATTAACGTAAGTACAAATGATGATAAAGGGTAAACAAAACGCTGGTACATCACATAATGCATCTCCTTTAATGCCCCTGTTCCCCGTATTTTTTCCTTCTCAATGTTCTTTGCAAGGTCACTGGTTGACATTGCTGTATAGCCGTTATCATAGTGGATAAAATCAACCGGGCGCATGTCTAACACCGTGTCTTTCGATCTGCCGGAGCTGTCAACAAACTTTTCTTTAAGGCCGTTTACATACTTAATGGTATAGTTTTTTATGGTCCATACCCGCTTCAGTGAATCGTAAACAATGTTAGTGGCAAGCAGCTTTTCCCTAAGCTGGTCGCCATCGAATTTTTCCAATATGAACTGGTAACCCGTGTGTATGCTGTTATCAAATGATTGCACGTAAACAAACGTATGCTTGTCCAGCTGGATGTGCACTTCGCTTTTTGTGGGGTCGTCGCCGTTAAACTGGTGCGAATTTTCGAAGGTTATTTTCAGGTTATTTGTAAACGGGATGAGGTAGATATTGGCAAAAAGAGACACCAGGAAAATTAGTGTGGCACAAATAAAATAGGGCCTTAAAAACCGGTTAAAACTTGCCTTTCCGCTCAATATAGGTACTATTTCGGTTTGGTTGGCCATTTTGGCCGTAAAGAATATTACCGCCAAAAAGTTAATCAGCGGCGATAGCAGGTTCATGTAAAAGGGTATAAACCCTGCATAATATTTAAAAACGATCTCTTCTAAGGTCGAGTGGTTTTTAAGGAAATTATCAATGTGTTCCGAGATATCAAAAACCACCGTAATAATCACAAAAATTCCCAGCGTAAACACGAAAGTGCCCAGGTATTTTTTAATGATATACCGGTCGATAGTTTTTAAATACCTGCTAAAAAACGCCTTCATTTACAATCTTTGTCCTAAACGGTTAACCATTACATTTTTCCAGTTATAAAACTCGCCTTCTATAATCTTTTTGCGGGCCTCTTTAACCAGCCATAAATAAAAATGTAAGTTATGCAAAGTTGCTATCTGTGCACCCAACATTTCGCCCGAATGGATCAAATGACGCAGGTAAGCTTTTGTATAGGCTTTATCAGCAAACAGGTCACTATCATCCTCAATGGCCGAAAAATCGTTTTTCCATTTCTCATTCTTAATATTAATAATGCCATTTTTCGAAAAAAGCATCCCGTTACGGGCATTTCGCGTAGGCATTACGCAATCAAACATGTCAATTCCTAAAGCTATATTTTCCAATATGTTAACAGGCGTTCCAACACCCATTAGATAACGTGGTTTTTGCTCCGGTAATATATTGCAAACAATTTCTGTCATTGCATACATTTCTTCTGCCGGTTCTCCAACAGAAAGGCCGCCAATTGCATTCCCTTCCCGCTCAAATGACGCAATAACTTCCGCTGATTTCACCCGGAGGTCTTTATAAACAGAACCCTGTACAATAGGAAAAAAAGTTTGGTTATACCCATATTTGGGTTCCGTGCTGTCAAACCTGTCGCAGCAGCGTTTTAGCCACCGGTGCGTCATATCTATTGACCGGCGGGCATAGTTATATTCGCACGGATAGGGGGTACATTCATCAAATGCCATTATAATATCGGCACCTATTGTGCGCTGGATATCCATTACATTTTCGGGAGTAAACAGGTGTTTTGACCCATCAATATGCGACCGGAAAGTAACGCCTTCTTCTTTTATTTTACGTACCTCGGTCAGCGAATACACCTGATAACCGCCGCTATCCGTCAGGATAGGTCCGTCCCAGCCATTAAATTTATGCAGGCCACCGGCGCTTTCAATAGTGTTTAAACCCGGCCTTAAATATAAATGATAGGTGTTGCCCAATATAATTTGAGCCTGTATGTCGTTTTTAAGCTCATGCTGGTGCACTGCTTTTACCGTGCCGGCAGTGCCAACAGGCATAAAAATAGGGGTCTGAATGGTGCCGTGATCGGTAGTGATCTCACCCGCCCGGGCTTTCGAAAGCGGATCTTTTGCTGTTAAGTTAAATTTCATTATTACGGTTGCAAAATTAACATAATAATTATGTTGTTAGGTTGGAATGTTATAAAGTTGACCTCTCATTAATTCACCGGCAAATGTTTTGATTTATTTAACATTACAGCTCTGTAACCGCACAACTTTCCAACAATTTTTAACAACTTTGCACGATTATTTTAACCAGAGTTTGGAAACATATATACACGCGGCTTTATTCATTTTATTTCAGTCTTGCTTTCTAATTCAGCTATATTTTTTGGTTACTAATCAAAGCAGGTTAACCCGGTATAAACCTGTGGAAACACTGCCCGAAGCTTCCGTTCCAATTTCAGTAATTATAAGCGCGCGTAACGAAGCCGACAATTTACGTGAAAATTTACCCGCTATTTTAGAACAAAATTACCCGGATTTTGAAGTGGTGGTTATAAATGATTGTTCATTCGATTCATCCGACATCGTGCTGGAAGAATTAAGTGCACGATACCCCCACTTAAAAATTGTTACCATAACCGAGCACGTGAGGTTTAAAACCGGCAAAAAATTCGCTTTAACACTTGGGATAAAAGCTGCAAAAAACGAACACCTTTTATTTACAGATGCTGACTGCATCCCTGCGTCACCTAACTGGATAACTTATATGGCTGCCAATTTTAATCAGCCAATACAAATTGTACTGGGATACTCGCCTTATAAAAAGACCGGCAATTTTTTAAACCCTTTTATCCGTTTCGAAACTATAAAAACGGCTATTAATTATCTGTCGGCTGCCATCAACGGCGATGCATATATGGGTATTGGCCGTAACCTGGCCTATACCAAAACACTGTTTTTTAGTGTCAAAGGCTTTGCGGCGCATATGCATGTAATATCCGGCGATGACGATCTTTTTGTAAATCAAAACGCTACGTCAGCTAATACCGCTATCGAAATTAATGCGGATGCGTTTATATATACCGATGCCAAGACTTCTTTTGCATCTTTATTCCGCCAAAAGAAACGGCATTTTGGCGTAGGCAAACTATATAAACAAAGGCATCGCCGCATGCTTAGTATTGATGCAATAAGCGGCTTCCTTTTCTATATTTTATTAACATCATGCTTAGTTTTCAACTTTGAACCGTTGTTAGCAGCAGGTTTGTTTATGTTTAGGTTGATTTTTCAAATGATTATTTATAGCAGGCTGTTTAAACGATTAGATGGTAAGGACCTTTTATGGTATATGCCTTTTTTTGATGCAGTTTATTATATTTACTTAAATACTTTTGGATTGATTGGATCCCTTATAAAAACCACTGAATGGAAATAAATTTAAACTTTACCGAGAACGCAAAAAATGATTTTTACCTTGTTGTTAAGGCACGCCAGGGTGACCAGAAAGCTTACGCTGATTTGATGCAGAGGTATAAGGACTCCATTTATTTTATGGTGCTTAAGATGGTAAATAATAAGGAGGATGCGATGGACCTTACGGTTGAAACGTTTGCCAAAGCCTTTGAAAAACTTGATAAATACCAGCCTGACTATGCATTCAGTACCTGGCTTTTTCGTGTAGCCACCAATAATTGTATTGATTTTATCAGGAAGAAAAAGTTGAATACCATGTCAATACATGGAATGATGGATGAGGACGGAGAAGAAAAACAACTGCAAATTAAGGCAGATGTGTTGAATCCCGAAGAAACATCCATCAAAAAACAACAAACCCAGGAACTTAAATTATTGATTGAAAGTTTACCACCGCGTTACCGTAACCTTATTACCTTACGCTACTTTGATGAACTATCGTACGAAGAAATTGCACAGCAGCTGGACCTGCCTTTAGGCACGGTTAAGGCACAGCTTTTTAGAGCAAGGTACCTGCTTGGAAACATCATTAACCGTTTTAACAGGGATGATATCTAACCTTCTGCTTAAATACTTTCCCAATCTTAGTGCGCAACAGCAGCAGCAATTTAACAGGCTGCCCGAGCTTTATACCTTATGGAACAGCCAGATTAATGTGATATCGCGTAAAGATATCGACCTGTTGGGCGAGCGCCATGTTTTGCATTCATTAGGGATAGCTAAGGTATTAGCTTTTTTACCCGGCGAAACCGTACTGGATGTGGGTACAGGCGGCGGCTTTCCCGGAATTCC
The DNA here is from genome assembly GCF_002257585.1 of Mucilaginibacter xinganensis. NCBI lineage: Bacteria > Pseudomonadati > Bacteroidota > Sphingobacteriia > Sphingobacteriales > Sphingobacteriaceae > Mucilaginibacter > Mucilaginibacter xinganensis. The sequence continues at coordinate 2,032,250 of NZ_CP022743.1, forward strand.
TTTAGCGATAATGTTCCCCGAAACGCAGTTTCACATGGTTGATTCTATCGGAAAAAAAATAAAAGTGGTGCAGGAAATTGCGGCAGCTTTGGAGCTGAAAAATGTTCGGGCTACCCATCAGCGCGCTGAGCAGATCGATGAAAAATTCGATTTCGTTGTATCGCGGGCGGTAACACAGCTCAAGGATTTTTATCCATGGGTGCGCGGCAAGTTTAAAAAGGAGTCGAAAAATACGCTCCCCAATGGCATCCTTTACCTGAAGGGTGGTGATCTTGCGCAGGAAATTAAAGAGTCGGGCTTGAAAGTTACCCAATATCACCTCAATGAATATTTTAACGAGGAGTTTTTTGAAACCAAACAGGTGATCTATATTAAAGGATAGCCGGGGTTAAACCGAGTTTCTGATTTAATTTCAGCGATATCATAACTGAATACTTATCCGTTTTATTGATCCGCTAATTGTTTAGGATGATTATTGCAGCGCTTTTTTAGCTATAAAATCGTGGTTGCCATCAGTGTAATTATCAATGGACTTAAATAACAAATTGCCAAAGCGGTTTTGGGCCGTTCAGCAATTGCTCCTTATTAAAAAGAGATAATTTATTTAGAAGGATATCCCATAATGATAATTTCCCCTGCAAATGACGGATCCTTTTTAAACAGATCTGCGCTGGCTGTTTTTGGTGCCGCTATACCTTGTAAGTAATAAGTAACGGCAAGTTTATAGGCCCCCGGATCGGCATTAACTGTACCTGAAAAGCCATTTATTACCCTTTTTACTTCCTCATCGCAATCGGTACCAATTCCTTTTAAAATGGAAATGTCAGCTAGTTTATGGTCATTTGTTATCGTAAACTGAACAATAACGCTGCCAATTATCTTATTTTCGAAGGCGCGCGCCGGATAGTGTGTATTTCTTCCTACATATTTACTTAATGCTTCAAAAGGGCCTAAAGCGGGCATAACAGGCGGCGGCGGTGGCGGCATTTTTTGCTGCATGCGTTTTGTAGCAGTAGCCCGCGCGTTGTTTACCTCGCTTTTTATATCAGAGGAAGGAGCCGATACTTGTGCCAATTTTACATTTGCAATAGCAATAGGACGCTCTGGTTTTGAATCAATTGATGATTTTGAAGAAGGCAAAAGCTTAAGATTTACAACATCACCTGATTTTGTGTTTTTTGAGGATGCCGGTGAAAGTTTAACGTTTGTAACCTTAACCAAATCAGGTGATCTTACTTTTTGGGGTGGGGCTGGCGGTGGTGGCGGCGGTATTCTTTTATCTGTATTTAATTTTAACCGGGTGATTGTATCAGCATTTTTAATTTTTAAAACATCCCGATTTTGTGCAGGAGGAGTTTGCAGATTTGCGGAATTTTTAGCCGGAAAGATTTTTATCCACCCATAACTTTTTGAAAATGCCAGTGTTGACATGCAAAGCAATCCCATACTAATCGGAACTACTGCCAGGTACTTTAGCCTTGCTAAATTACCGGAACGTTTTTGGTTTAACATAATGATCCTCTTTTTTAGTAAATTATAATTGAAAAATGAATTTGAAATAGATGACCCGCTTAAACCGTAAGCATTGCTTACCAAAAAAGATGAATAGGTTAGTACATCATTTTCGTAAGCTGCGGTATGCTCATCGGCTATATATTCATGCAATGTTTTAAGGCTGCGTTGCAGCAGGTAAATAAAAGGATTAAACCAGTTTACGATTTTTACCAACTCTAAAAACACAATATCAACGGAGTGTTTTTGATCAATATGCACCAGTTCATGCCGAATCATTGTATCAGCGCCGGACACATTAGTACCTATAAATACATAGTTAAAAAAGGAAAATGCTGTGTTGGTATCCGCTATTTTTACAAGTTTGTACTTGTTATGGAGCAGGCTTTTTTGTGCTTGGGTTAACTTTAAAAGCTGGGAAATTTTTAAAATAAACAGGGTTAACATTACTGCTGTCCCTATAATGTAGCCGTAAATAAGCACGTTTTGCACGGTAAAATAAGTGCTTGCAGTTTGGCTATTTTGATGCAATGCCGGATTGTATATTATAGTAGCTACTACCTTTCTGCCGCCTTCGGATGATCTTAGTGAACCTATCTGCACCAATGGGATGATATATGACAAAATTGGTGTGCATAGGAGGTATGCCCGGTTTAATTTGTAATAAGTTTCCTTATCCAACAGTGAAAAATAGAGTAAATAAAATACGCCAAGGTATATATTTGCCTCCAAAAGGTAACGCAGCCAGCTCATGATTTTTTGTTTTTAAGTTTATCAATCAATAAAGAAAGTTCGTCTAATTCTTTTACGCCAAGATCCTTCTCATCTACAATAAACGACACCAGGCTTTTGTACGAATCGCTGAAATAATTTTTCATCATCTTATCAAAAGTGAATTTCTTGTATTCATCATCGCTGATAGTGGGGAAGTACACATGGGAGTTTCCATAAGCTTTATGGTCAATAAAACCTTTACCCTCCAGCACCCTTACCACGGTTGATACGGTGTTGTAGGCTGGCTTAGGATCAGGCATTTCTTCGATAATGTCTTTTACGATGGCTTCTTTCAGCTGCCACAATATTTGCATTACCTGCTCTTCGGCTTTTGTCAGTTCTTTAATGTTCATTGCAAACTATTTTTATAGTTCAATAAAGGTAGAACTATTTTTATAGTTTGCAAACTATTTTTCTAGTTTTTTATTTTTTGCTAAAATTGTTAGGATTTTTCTATTTTAGAAGAATTAAGCGGTAATAATAATTTTAGCCGCTGATAGCTTAAATATGTCCCTATTACACCGCATCGCATTAACTTATGTCAAAAATATCGGCCCTACTTTGGCCAAATGCCTGGTGGCACATTTTGGCGATGCCGAGAATATTTTCAGCGCCCCCGCAGGCAAATTATTAAAAGTACCGGGTATAGGAGAGAAGACGGTGAGTCAGCTGGATTTTGATGTGGCGCTGAAAAAGGCCGAAGACGAGCTGAAGTTTATTGAACGAAACAGTATTGACGTTATTTTTTATACGGATAGTAAATACCCTAAACGCTTAAAAAACTGTACGGACTCTCCGGTACTATTGTACTCCAGGGGGAACGCTGATTTAAATTCACAGCATATTGTGAGCATTGTTGGTACCCGTAATGCTACTGAATATGGCAAACAACTGTGCCGCCAATTAATAGAGGAACTACAGCCGTATAATATATTGGTAGTAAGTGGCCTCGCCCTCGGGATTGACGTGGCCGTACACAAGGAGTGCTTGAAACAAAATGTGCCTACCGTTGGCATAGTAGGGCACGGGCTCGACAGAATGTACCCTGCTCAACACAGGGCAACAGCTGAAAAAATGCTTGAAAACGGCGGCTTATTAACTGAATACCCGTCGGGAACCATACCTGATAGGGAGAACTTTCCGCAACGGAACCGCATTGTGGCCGGTATAGCAGAGGCTACTATAGTAGTGGAAGCCAGTATAAAGGGTGGTGCATTAATCACAGCCGAAATAGCAAACTCCTATAACAGGGATGTATTCGCATTTCCAGGCAGGCTGGGGGATGAGTTTTCCGAAGGGTGCAACTTTTTGATCAGGAATAATAAAGCACAGTTGCTTACCTGTACCGCTGATCTTGCTTATAGTATGGGCTGGGAAAAAGGTGAAAATGCAAAACTGGTTATTGAGCAATATGTGTTGCCGTTTGACCTGTCATCGGATGAAAGCGTGATATTTAATTTTATTAAGGAAAATAAAGTGCCGCTGGCTATTGATGATCTTTCTATAAAAACAAGTATGCCAACCAGTAAACTGGCGATGAATCTGTTAAATATGGAAATGCAGGGTTATATCAGGTCCTTACCGGGAAAAACATACTGCATCTCCTGATAGCAGCTACTCGTTCGGTGAGCTGTAATAAACCAATTTTCCGAGGTCTCTGCTAACCATTGCCCAGTTATCAATGTCAAACTCAACAATTGCTACAGTACAGGTGTGCACTTCTTTTGCCTCTCCGGTTAGGTAATACAAAATTTGTGCAATACCAGGGTTATGCCCCACAAGGGCCACAAAGTCATGCTGATCGGGAAATTCATTAATTACTTTTAGCAGGGCTTTTTCGCCGGCCTCATAAATGCTTTTGTTTTTCTGGGGTGCGGCCAAATCCAAATGGTCTGCAAATATTTCCGCAGTTGTTTTAGCCCTTAAAGCCGGGCTGCTGATAATTAATTCAGGAACTATAGCGTGTTCTTTTATCCTGTCGGCCATAAAACCTGCATCCTGCATACCAATATATTTTAAAGGTCTGTCAAAATCCTTCCCCGCCGTATCTTTTTCTGCCTTTGCATGCCGTATCAGCAATAATTTCTTCATGGCTCTATTAATTAATGATTCGAAGTGTATCAATTTGATCAAAATGTGCAAGCTGATAATTCGATATTTTTAGCATAAATCTCTCTAATCTCTTTTTAAAAAACAACGTTACAAAGTACAATTAATTGATATTTAAATGAAGGTAATTTCGATATAAATTGTTTTAAATAATATGCACTGTTTTAATGCCTAACCCATTGATTTGATTACCGTATGAATTTCTCCAGGCTTTTAATTATCGTTTCAGGCGCGATATTATATAAGCAGGCGTAGTCCTTTCGAAAGCACGGTTTGTTCCCGTAAATAGAGCATGGCCTGCATTCAATATCATCAGCAACTATATTGTTTTCTGATTGCCCATATCCCAAAAAACCTGCATAATGATGCGTAGCACCCCAAACAGAAATTACCGGAATACCTTCCATGGATGCCAGGTGCATACCCGCCGAGTCCATACTCATCATTACATCAAGCCGGCTTATAATGGTAAGTTCCTCTTCCATCGTTATCCGCCTTACCAACGATGTTACTGAGCTATATTTTTGCTGCCATTGAAAACAAACTTCTTCTTCCTGCACAGAACCGCCGAAAAGAAAAATGCGCACATTTTTTTTATTCAATGATTCAATAACCATTTCAGTTCTTTCCAACGGATAAATTTTGCCCTTATGCTTTGCAAATGGTGCTATGCCTATCCATGTGTTGGTTTTATCGCCGGTAATTTTCAATAACTTACCAGCAAGTGGTGGCGGGTTTTTAACCAATTGGTTATCCAGCGTAACCTTAATCCCGATTTTTTCGAATACATCGGCATAACGCGCCGTGGTTGGCTTAAGGGGTACCAGCACTTTACCCGGAAAGCGGGTCAGCTGTCTTTTTTCTTCGCGTCCTTTATCAACAAATGCGTACGGCAATCCCGAAAGGCCGAAAAGTTTTCTAATCACTTTTGTTCGTAAGTTATCATGCAGGTCGGCAAGTGCATAGTAACGCCTATCTTTTTTTAGTGTGCGAAATAGCCTTATTAGCCCGCCAAATCCTTTGTAGGTAACTTCTAAATCAGCAGCGAAATAATGTAGCCTTGGAATATTGAGAAAAAAGGAAGCAAATTCAGGTCGGGAAACTATGGTAATAATTACTTCCGGATTTTGCTCAAGCACGGCTCTTATCACCGGAACCGTCATGGCTACATCGCCCATTGCCGAAAATCGGATAGCCAGAATATGCTTCGGAGCAGGCATCTACTTTTTATTATTATACAAAACCGGGTTCAAATTTGGGTCGTTATACATCTTCATCTGCCGGTACACCTTCATGTATTTTTCGCCTTTTTGTATGTCGGCAAGTAATTCGTTAATGGCTAATGACAAGTCTGTTTGCTGCTGTAAAAGAACCCCCAGCTTATTCTTACGCTGCTCCAGATCCGCCTCATTAACATTCGGCCGGATACTTTCTTCATGCATGTGATAGATTTTAAGCGCTAAAATAGACAACCTGTCGATAGCCCACGCAGGGCTTTCCGTATTAATTCTGGCGTTGTTACCGGGTTTTACATTTTTGTACTTATCTAAAAAATAACTGTCAATATCTTCAACCAGGTCAGTACGTTCCTGGTTTGATTTATCAATCCGGCGCTTCCATTTCAACGCCACCACAGGATCAATGGCCGGGTTGCGGATCTCATCCTCCATGTGCCATTGTGCAGTATCTATCCAGCATTTAGTGTAAAGTAAATTTTCAAATGAGCCTGCTTCATAGGGGTTTTCATAATTAAAATTTATATCGTCATATAAATGGTAATCATATATCGCCTTTAAAAAAACTTTGTTGCAGAGCTCGCTTATCATTTTATACTTCTCTTTCTTTTATCTTTTTAATAATGGAGGTTGATGAATATCCTTCAACAAAAGTAATGGTTTTTACCTCGCCTCCGTTGGCTATAACTTCCTTAGCCCCAACAATATTTTCAACAGAATAATCCGCTCCCTTTACTAATACATCCGGCATTAAGGAGGTGATCAGGTTAAATGGTGTATCGTCGTCAAATAATACCACGCTATCCACAAAAAATAGCGCAGCTAATAATGCGGCACGGCTGCTTTGATCATTTATTGGCCTGCTTTCGCCTTTAATACGTTTTACTGAGCTATCAGTATTGAGGCCAATTACCAGTTTATCGCCCAATTCGGCAGCTTTTGCCAGGTAGGTTACGTGCCCTATATGCAGCAGATCAAAAACCCCGTTAGTAAACACCACCTTTTTACCTGCTGTTTGCCAGGTTGTAACTTTGTTTTTAAGTGATGACAAAGACTGTATCTTATCTAATAATATCTTTTCAAGGTCGCTTCTCATCAATGTTAAAATAAATCATCAACAGCTTTACAAAGAATATGTCCTATCAAAATGTGTATTTCCTGTATACGCGCGGTAACTTCTGACGGGACAATAACGTTCAGATCGCACAAACCATTCATTTTTCCGCCGCTCCAGCCCGATAGCCCCAGCGTTTTACAGCCAATATCTCCGGCTGTTTTAAATGCATTGAGTATTCCCTGGCTGTTACCGCTGGTTGAAATGCCAATAAACAAGTCGCCGGGTTTTGCAAGCGCTTCAATCTGGCGCGAAAAAACGTGGTCGTAGCCATAATCATTGGCAATAGCGGTCAGTGCCGAGGTATCCGTAGTTAAGGCTATGCCTGGCAGCGCTTTACGGTGTTTTACAAAGCGTCCGCTCAATTCGGCGGCAATATGCTGCGCATCTGCGGCACTACCGCCATTACCAGCTATCAGTACTTTATTACCACCCTGTATTGCCGATACGATCATTTCGCAGGCTTGCTCAATATCAGCTGTGCGCTGTTCAATCACTTTTATTATAAGCTGCTGATGATCGTTAAGTTCTTCAATAACCATGTTTTTTATGTCGGAATTTCGATTTCGGAATTTAATTTATTTAAGATTTATTCCGGCAAATATACCAATGAACTACGCAATCATGTCTTTTATAATTTCATCAATAGTTGTACTTGCACTGCCTACATGCCTTACTACAATTGCAGCTGCATGATTAGCGAGGTCGCAGGCTTCTTCCACAGTAAAACCTGACGCCATAAAATAAGCGATAGCCGCTATAACGGTATCGCCGGCACCGGTAACGTCAAAAACCTCTGTTGCTTTTACTGGTAACAACTTGCTGCCCTGTTCTGTAATAATAGCCATACCCTCCTCTGAAAGCGTGACGATTAAATAAGCAGTTTGGGTTTGTGTAAAGATGGTTTCTGCTGCTTTTTGCAGATCGTCAGTGTTTTTTATTGATTCAGCTTTAGCTGCTTCTGCAAGTTCTTTACGATTAGGTTTTATTAAATAAGCGCCTTTATACTTTTCATAATTTAATCCCTTTGGATCAACTATTACTTTTTTTTGGCTATCTCTTGCAATTTTTATAAGCCGTTGTGTGAGCTCCGGCGAAAATAACCCCTTATTATAATCAGAAATTATAATGATATCGGCGCTATCAATCATTGCAGTTAGTTTTTCAACCAATTCATCGGCAATTTTAATTGATATTGCATCGGTAACTTCTTTATCTATCCTTACCAGTTGGTGCCTGCCCGCTAATACACGTGTTTTAATTGTAGTCGGCCTTGCATTATCTTTAATAATGGTATCGGTGTTAACGCCTTCGGCCTCCAATATCTCAATAACCTTTTTACCTGTACTATCATTACCAATTATGCCGGCAACAGTAACTTTAGCCCCAAGGGATACCAGGTTCTGAACAACGTTACCTGCACCACCTAATGTAGTTGATTCATTATTTACGTTTACAATAGGAACCGGGGCCTCAGGCGATAGCCGGGTGGCATTGCCCCAAATATAATGGTCGATCATTAAGTCGCCAATCACCAATATTGAAGGTTGCTTTTGGGGCGACTGTATAGATCGTATTTTGTTTATCAAGTTCATTTGTTCGCTGGTTCGTTATTTCGTTGGCGTTGAACAGGGTGCTATCACCGCAAATTTCCTAATCCAACCTAATATCTGATCTTTAACCTCTGCTCACAGAAGTTTTTTGAGAAAAAAACTTCCCAATTTCATGCAATGATAACGCATTTAAGCATCTTTCTTTATAAAGGCCACCTTTTCGTGCTACCAATAGCCCATAATACATGTCTAAAAAGCCTTCTTTCCGGTGAGCATCCGGATTAATTGACAGCCAAACGCCTTTTTCCAGTGCATATTGGTGCCAGCGCCAGTCTAAATCAAGCCGGAGCGGGTTTGCATTAATTTCAATTACCACATTGTTTGCTGCACAGGCATCAATTACCTTTTTGTAATCAATAGGATATCCTTTCCTACTTAATAATAAGCGGCCGGTAGGGTGCCCCAATATGGTAGTGTACGGATTTTCGATGGCTTTTATTAGCCGCGCGGTAGCCTTTTCTTCATCCATTTTCAGGATAGAATGAACCGAGGCTACAATAAAATCAAAGCGTTTTAAAATCTCGTCCGGGTAATCAAGCGAGCCATCATATAAAATATCCGATTCAATACCCTTAAAGATGTGGAAGCCGCTTAGTTTTTTATTAAGATGATCTATCTCTTCCTGCTGCTGCAGTACACGTTCAATGCTGAGTCCTTTTGCATAAAAGGCGCTTTTACTATGATCACACATGCCCAGGTATTCCAGCTTTAGCTCATCACGGCAATATAATGCCATTTCTTCAACGGTATTTATACCGTCGCTCCAGGTGCTGTGGTTATGTAAAGTGCCTTTAAGGTCAGCGTGTACGATCAATAGCGGCAAAGTGTTATTTGCAGCCCTGTCAATAAACGTGTGGCCTTCCCTAAGCTCGGGCTGCATAAATTCCAAACCAGCCTTGGTATAGATCAAATTTTCACTTTCAGGCTGATCAACTGTATCGGTTATTTTCTCAAAAACTGCCTTTATATGTTCGTCATTACCCGTTTGGGTAAATAACTCATGATAAAAATAACGCTTTTCAACGCACACTATTTCAACGCGCAGGCCATGTTCTATTTGCCCGGTGATGTGATTTTTTTCCGTTGCTATATCAAGCAGTAAGTCTGAATTAAGCAACGTATTAAATGCAATTTCCTGGTCCCGGCTTCCCAAAACCAATACCAGCTTGTTAATAATTTCACAGCACCTGCGAAATTCGCCCGCAAATTCTATCAGCGCATCAGGGAAAACTCCTTTCAGTTGTTCTAAAAGCTCTTTGGCTTCCTGTTCAATTTTGGCGTATAGAAATTTGCCGTGGCTTGCCATGTTAAACTCAATAACTTTACGGATCTCTTCCTGTGTTTTTAATCCAAAGCCTTTTGCTTCCACCAGGCGGTTCTCATTACAGGCATAAAAAAGCTCACCGATGTTTTCAATCCCCAGCTCTTTCCAGATAGTGGCAATTTTTTTTGGCCCTATTCCCTTAATGCCCATCATTTCAACAATACCTTCGGGCGTTTTTGCCAGCATCTCGTCCAGTTCGGCCATGCTACCCCTCTCAAGCAGTTCAGTTATTTTACCAGCAGTACTTTTTCCTATTCCCTCAATTTTTTCAAGTTCGGCAAAGGTTTTACCTAAAACAGGGAAAGGTAATTTGTCAACCTTAAAAGCAGCGTTGGCAATTGATTTTATCTTAAAAGGATTTTCCTCGTGCAGCTCCATCAGTTGCGATAACAGGCGAAGCTTACGGGCTATAGGTTTGTTTTCCATAATTGATTGAAGCCGTAAAAATACAAAAGCCGCCCAATACGGGCGGCTTTGCAATCAAAATATATTTAAAACTAATTAATCTCTACATCATAAGGCATGCGCGCCTGCGGGGTACGCATTAGTTGTGTTACGCCTTTTATCTGCTCGTAATATTTAAAGTTCTCGCCGAGTTCTGATTTCACAAAATGGGCCTTTATTTCGGCGCTCATACCCAAACCAAACTTGTTCAAAAAGCTTTTTTGTTCTGGGTAGGCAACTAAGTTGTACTTTGTAAGGTTTGCTTTTTTAGCTGCGGACGCTATTGCATCGTTAATATTTCCAAGCCGGTCAACCAATCCAATTTTTACTGCCTGTTCGCCTGTCCAAACGCGCCCCTGTCCAATGCTGTTGATGTAAGCTTGCGTTTTGTTACGTCCGGTGGCTACTGCTTTTGTAAAATAATCGTAGCCCTGGTTAACCTGTCCCTGCAAAATAGCTCTTTCTTCGGGCGATAAAGGCCGTGACATATCGCCAAGGTCAGCATATTTACCGGTTTTTACGCCGTCGAAGGTAATTCCCAGCTTATCATTAAAAAGCTTTTGCATATTAGGCAGTACGGCAAAAATTCCGATGGAGCCTGTAATTGTATTAGGTTCGGCAATAATGGAATCAGCTGCACAAGCAATATAATAGCCGCCTGATGCTGCCAGGTCACCCATAGATACAATTACAGGTTTAACTTTTTTGGTTAATACAACTTCGCGCCAAATTACATCGCTGGCTAAGGAACTGCCACCGGGAGAGTTAACCCTCAGAACCACAGCTTTTACTTTATTATCAAGCCTTGCTTTTCTCAACGCTTTTGAAATCCTTTCGGAACCAATGGTATTATCATCGCCTTCTCCGCCTACAATATCACCGGAAGCGTATATTATAGCTATCCTGTTTTTCGAACTTTCTTTTTGATCTTCGGCAGGGGCCTCACTTGAGCCATAATCGCCCAGTTCAACAGTTTTTAAATCATCTTTATTGTCAATACCTGCCCTCTTTTTAAGATCGTCTAAAATTTCATCCTTATATTTCAAACCATCCACTAACTTGTATTTAAGTGCATCTTCAGGAAGACGCACCTTAAGGTCATTGGCAATATTAAATAATGAATCCTTATTTATTTTACGGCTTTTGCTGATGCCTGTTAAAAAGTGATCATATAACGAACCCAGGTAGGAGGTAACCTGCAAGCGGTTCGCATCGCTCATTTTTGTCAGGAAGAAAGGTTCAACAGCGCTTTTATAGGTGCCTACTTTTATTATTTGTACATCAATCCCTAATTTATCCAGTGCGCCCTTTAAGAAAGTGATCTTTGAGCTGAAGCCTTTAAATTCGAAAATTCCTTTGGGGTTTATATAAATTTTATCAGCTACTGAAGCCAGGTAATAAAAGCTTTGTGTATAAACCTCGGAATAGGCAATTATAAACTTTCCTGATTTTTTAAAGTCGATAAGTGCATTACGAATCTCTTCGGTAGTTCCCTGGCCTGCCATTAAATCACTTTCATCAAGAAAGATTCCTTTTATGTTTTTGTCGCTTTTTGCTTTTTTGATATTTGCCAGTATATCATTCAGGCCTATAGATTTCTCGCCGTCTATCCCCAAAAAACTCAGCCCTGATAATGGATTATTCGGTGTACGTTCAGTAATAGGGTAGTTGAATTTTAATTGTAAAACAGAGTTAGGTTCCACGTCAACAGTTTTATCGCTCCCGGCAACAGCTATTAGCCCCCCTATAAAAAACACGAATATTACGACGATTAAAAAGCTGGCTATAAGAGATCCCAGCATACTGGCGAAGACAAATTTGAAGAATTGTTTCATTAAGTGTTATAAATCTTTTATCTATGCAAACTTAGCAATTCGATACGTATAATATTAAGAGCATTGTCCATAATAATTGTTACAACATGAATAGTATTTTTTTATTACTGGGCAGCAACCTCGGCAACAGGGAGGAATTTCTGCGGGAGGCTATAAGGCTTATTGAACTGCATATTGCGCCGGTTTTAAAAATGTCATCTGTTTATGAAACCCAATCGTGGGGTAAAACCGACGCGCCTGATTATTTAAACCAGGTTATTATTTTAAAAGCTGATATTCCTGCTGAAGAAGTGCTGCGCAAAATACTGGATATTGAAATTATTTTAGGGAGAAAGCGCGAGGAAAAATGGGGCTCGCGTACTATTGATATTGATATATTATTTTATGGCGCAGATATTATTAATGCCGAGGGGTTACAAATTCCGCATCCTGAACTTCATAAACGTAGGTTCACCCTTGAGCCACTCGCCGAAATTGCACCCGATTTTATCCATCCTGTTATAAATAAAACAATTTTGATGATCAAAACCGAACTAAAAGACAGCTTGATCGTAAAAAAGTTATAATTTTGAAAAATATAAACTGATATATGTCTTATATATTCCCCGAGCACGACCTGGACCTTTCTTTTTTATTTGAAATTGCCGACGGCAGCGACGACTTTATTGTAGAATCTATTGAGATGTTCCTGCAGCAAACTCCGGAGTTATTACAGACTATTACTACTGCTATAGAAAATAAAGAGTGGGCGCTGGTGGCTACGGCTTCACATAAACTAAAACCTAACCTTGGATTTTTTGGAATGCCTATAAGTCAGGCTACTATACAGGAAGTTGAGATAATGGCTAAAGAAGGCGCATCAAATCCTGATTTGCTGGTTGCTAAATTTAAAACTGTAAAACAACTTGTAGTTTCCAATTTAGACAGGCTGGTAAAAATAAAAGCAGATAAAGAAGCTGGATTGTAGGGAAAGAAAAGAGGATTGCAATCAGAGGTTAGAGATAGGTAAACGCTAACCCCTGATCCAATAACTAGCTTTTAAACAGCCTTGATACTAAAAGTATAGCTTTCCATTATAAGGTTAGCTAATAAACTCTTGCAGGCTGTATCAACTTTAATATTTGCAGTTTCTTCGTCTGCTGCTTCAATTTCAAGCGAAATATGTTTACCAATCCTTACGTTTTGAATCTCGGTTAACCCAAGGTTTTTCATACTCCCTGTTACTGCTTTCCCCTGGGGGTCAAGTATTTCTTTTTTTGGCATTACGTCAATTTCAGCCTGGAATTTTTTCATTAGTATTGATTTAAATATGAGTCCTTATCAGCAGTTAACCTTCTTTGTGTACGCTGCCAAGGATATCATCATGTGAAAATTTGAACTGGATTACTGATAGGGTGATGTATATCAATATAACCACCGGAACCGCAGCAAATTTAAAAAATAGTATCAGTATTGCTGAAAATAGTAGTAATAAATAGCGATAAATATTTTGGTTGAAATCGCGATTTTTAAACTTTAACGACATCATCGGCATTTCCAATACCAGCAACGAACACATTATTATTATAAAGATTGATAGTATATAAGGATTTATCAGGAAAGGGGCGAAGTACTTGTTTTGGTGATCGAGTATGAGCGGGAACGATGCTATCAGAATAGCATTGGCAGGGGTAGGCAAACCAATAAAATGTTCTGCCTGCCTGGTATCCACATTGAATTTAGCCAGCCTTAAAGCAGAGAATACCGGGATCAGGAAAGCTATGAAGTTCAAATACTGACTTATATTATCTATCTGGCGGCCCTGTAACAGCAATTGGTACATGATAACTGCCGGCAACACCCCAAAGCTCACCATATCAGCCAGTGAATCAAGGTCTTTACCTATTCCTGAAAATGACTTTAATACCCGTGAGGCAAGCCCGTCAAAGAAATCAAATATCGCTGATAAGAAAATTGCATAGGATGCTGCGATCAGCTCACCTTTAAAAGCTAAAACTATACCTATGCAACCGCTAAAGAGGTTTGCACAGGTAATAGCATTTGGTAAATGTTTTTTTAGACGATTCTTCATTCCGGTATGAAGGTATCAAGATTTTATTAAATATTTGGGAAGATATCTGTTAACTTTCTGCTAAAATAACTTCATAAATATTCATTTATTATGAGTTCATGGAAATCAGGAACTCTTCGTTGGTTTTTGTTCCCCTGATCTGGCCTTGTAAAAACTCCATAGATTCCTGTGAGTTCATGTCTGCCAGGTGGTTACGTAAAATCCAGATTCGTTGCAAGGTTTCGCGGTCAAGTAACAAGTCGTCACGACGGGTACTTGAAGCAGTAATATCAATAGCCGGGAATATCCGCTTGTTGGATAATTTACGATCCAGTTGCAGTTCCATGTTACCGGTACCTTTAAACTCTTCAAAAATCACCTCATCCATTTTTGATCCGGTTTCAGTTAATGCGGTAGCGATTATAGTTAATGATCCGCCATCCTCAATGTTACGGGCTGCACCAAAGAAACGCTTGGGTTTGTGTAAAGCGTTTGCGTCAACACCACCTGATAATATTTTGCCTGATGCAGGGGCAACTGTATTGTAGGCACGTGCAAGGCGTGTGATAGAATCAAGTAATATCACTACATCATGTCCGCACTCAACCATCCGTTTTGCTTTTTCTAAAACAATGTTGGCAATTTTAACGTGGCGCTCAGCAGGCTCATCAAATGTTGATGACACAACTTCTGCGCGTACACTACGTGCCATATCGGTAACCTCTTCCGGGCGTTCATCAATCAGTAATATAATAAGATAAACTTCAGGGTGGTTTTTAGCTATTGCATTAGCAACATCCTTTAACAACATGGTTTTACCTGTTTTGGGCTGCGCTACAATTAAACCGCGCTGTCCTTTACCTATTGGCGAAAACAGGTCCATTATTCGTGTTGAATAATTTCCCGCATCGGTAAATAAGCTTAATTTTTCTGAAGGGAAAAGCGGCGTTAAGTGGTCAAAAGGCACGCGGTCGCGCACTTCAGCAGGGATGCGGCCGTTAATTGCCTCTACACGTACCAAAGGGAAATATTTTTCACCTTCTTTTGGGGGCCTTATGCTGCCGCGTACGGTATCACCTGTTTTAAGGCCAAAAAGTTTTATCTGCGACTGTGACACATAGATATCATCAGGCGACGTTAAATAATTATAATCAGAAGATCGTAAAAATCCGTAACCATCAGGCATAATTTCAAGTACACCTTCGTTTACAATAACATTATCAAAATCAAGGTTAATAGCAGGTTCCTGGCTTTTTTGCTGGTTCCCGGTGTTGTTAACCCGGCGCTCAAATTTTTGAGGACGGGTGCCTTCGGTTACCACATCGTCATTTTTGCCTTCGTTCTCTGCCGGCTGCTCAGCACTTACGGCTTCAACCGCAGGTGTTGTAATATTTTCTCCTTCATCAACAACGGCTTCATCATCCTGTATGTCAAAAAGGTTGGTGTCATCTAAAGGAACTTCAACGCGGGGCGTGTTGCTGTTTTTTATAACGCGGATTCTTTTTCGTGTTTTTTCACCGGCTTCGGGAGCCGGAGGTGGCTCAACTGCAGTGTAATTGCTGTTCACAGTATCCTGTTGTGTGCGGGCTGCTTCAATTAATTGTTCCTGTTCTACAATTTTGGTAACCAGCGCGGCTTTTCTAAGTTCATCAGCTTCTGCAATACCCAGGTTTTTAGCAATTTCGCGTAACTCTGAAACGAGTTTGTCGTTCAATTCGGTCGTATCAAACATATTATGAATTATAATTCAAAGGGATTTTAATATTTTTTGTAGTCTTATTATCTATCAATAGTACTCAGGAGCCATAGGATAATACCAGGCTGGTAAGCTAGCTGTCCGTAAACGGGCGTTAATGTATTTGGCAAATTCTATTTATATTTTATAAACGGAGATGTTTTTTTGAAATAATTAATTATGCAACTTCGTTATGCAACATCTAAACCCATGTAAATAATTAATAAAATAACGTGGAGTTTTAAATTGTTTCTTTAGTGCAAGAAAAATTCAACGGAAAACATTGCAATTGTACTCAATTAATTTAAATAATCAAACTATTTAAAAAAAAATATGCTGTATAGGTGACACTTCCGCTAAAATTTAGTTGTTTTGGGCATATAAAAAATAAATAACTGCAAATGATATCCCGCCAATACCTGGTTGACCAGATCAAACAAAAAAAATCATTTTTATGCGTAGGGCTTGATACCGATGTAGAAAAGATCCCGGAATTTTTAAAAGCATATCCCGATCCCATATTTGAATTTAACAAGAGGATAATTGATGCCACCCGCGACCTTTGTATTTCCTATAAACCCAACGCGGCATTTTATGAAAAACATGGTGTAAGTGGTTTGCAAAGCTTAATTGCGACCTGGAAATACCTTCCGGCAGATTGTTTGAATATCATAGATGCAAAGCGTGGCGATATGGGTAATACTTCGGGCATGTATGCCAAAGCTTTTTTTGATGAATCAGCCGCTGGCATGAGCTTCGACGCCATAACATTGTCGCCTTATATGGGGCACGATGCTGTTTCGCCTTATCTTGAATACAAGGATAAGTGGGTGATCATCCTGGCGCTTACCTCATCAGCAGGCAGTAAAGACTTTCAATATTTGACAACTGAGCATGGATTTTTGTATGAAGCTGTAATTCAAAAAGCAAATACCTGGGCTAACGCCGACCGGATAATGTATGTGGTAGGCGCCACTAAAAGCACCGAGTTTACCAATATTAGAAAATACGCGCCGGATAATTTCTTACTGGTACCTGGTGTAGGTGCACAGGGCGGTAGCCTGGCGGATGTTTGCCATTATGGAATGAACAAGGATTGTGGATTAATTGTAAATGCATCCCGCTCAATTATATATGCATCAAACGGCCAGGACTTTGCTGAAGCGGCACGGGCAGAAGCATTAAAAATTCAGCAGGAAATGCAGGCGGAGTTAGAAAAAGCGGGGATTATATGAAGATAGTGAAACAGATGCCTGAAATCAGTGGAGATAACTATTGGTTGTTTCTTCTGATTCCAGGCTCTTTATAATTTCTTACACCTCCAATTCACCTTCAATAGAATCATCAAGGGTTTTACCCAACGCGGCACCAGCCAGCATTTTTACAAACGCAATTGCATTTCCATGTTTATTGTCCCAATAATAGCCTTTAATAGGCTCAACCTTGATTATAGAGATAAGCGGATCGTTCTCGCCTTCGGTAAACCAGGTTTTTAATATGGGTTCCCACAGCTGTTTGATCTTCGCTTTGTCTTCGCTTACTGACGCTATTCCATATATATTTAAAAAATCTGAATGCGCAGATCCCTGGAATAATAAGTGTACAAAAGGATCATGGGCTACTTCGTCATTGGTATTGCTGTCGTTGGCACTCAGAAACCAGAAATTGCCTTCGTCATCTACCTCTTGTACAGCCATTGGCCGGGTAGATAAAGGTACACCGGTTTTTATGCTGGTACAAAAAAAACAGGTTTTGGCCTGGTCTGCAATTTCTTTAATTTTTGCCACGGCTTCGGGGCCGTTTAAGTTTTTGAAGTTTTCTTCAGGCTGTTGTTGGTTAATACTATCCATAACAATTTTTTATAGGTGTTTTGTTATAGTATAACCAAGCGGGAAAACTATTGTTTAGTTAAAATTAATCTATTTGATATGTTTATAAATTAGAAGGAAAATTAAAGACGCACTTCTCTTTGCCTGATGCAAAGAATGCTTATTTCCGAAGTTCGGTTATCACTTCATCAATGTTATTTAATTTTAAACGGCCTTCCTGGTGCAGTATAATTTGCTCTAAAGCCCTTCGTAATTTATGATAAATAACTTCTTCTGCTTTGTTAGGGGGCTGCGTTACCTGTTCGTCGTCCGTTGTGAAGGAATAACTCAAATCCAAAGCGTCTAACATTGCTTTGACAGCTTTTTCTGATTTTTTATTATCAATGTTTACCGAAAGCGTTGCCATGAATCAAAATTAAAAAATATTATTTATAATAATTTGATTTTCAGTGATATAATTATGCAAATATCATTTTTCTGTCCGGATATTTCACCGCATAGCTATCTACCATGTTACGGATATAATCATTACCGGGGTAGGCGGTCAGGCAGGTTTTTAACTGATCAAGGTTCTCGGCATTATAATAATGCGAAATGTAGCCCATCCCGTAAAACTTTCCTTTCTCTATTAAAAGGCAACTATGCTCATCGTCGGTACGCCCTGCATCCCGTATAGCAAACGTGGGTAAAGCTTTGTTTAACTCATTAATTGCTAAACTGACCCGTGTATTATAGGTTTCCATATCCTCATGGCCTTCGCATGCGCAATTACCCGTGTTTATTCCGGTGCATGCTGCATTATTACTTTGAATAAAACAGAGCTTCGGGCAAAGTCCAAAAGTTTCGATCAGTTTAAGCAAAATGCTCCGTCCTTCAAAAAGGGTGTTACAGCTGTAAATTGCACCGGTCATTTTACGGTGCTTATCTATCGCAAGGCGCAAATAACCGCGCTGGTCTTCAAACGCATACAAACTGTAAGCATGTTCAAACCGTTTTAGCGAGCGGTTGTATTTTGGCCATAAGCGTTTAATTTCTACCGCTTCCAGCACAAAAGCAACTAATTCGGTACCACAGGGTTCATAGCTGATGCGGCAAATATTCCGCAAAAATTCTTGTCTTTGCGGCCCTGGGTTATTGCCCGTAAAATGGCTGCAAACCCGTTTTTTTAAATTTTTTGCTTTACCTACATATATAACTTTTCCTTTTTCATCGTGAAAGTAATACACGCCGGGTGTTTGCGGTAAACTCTCTACATCCTGCTTTGGTAAATTGGCAGGCAATACCTGTTCTTTGGAGTTTTGCTTTAATGCCTGGCTAATGTGGTTGCCCTTATCGCTTTGCAGCAACATGGTAAATAGTTGTGCAGTAGCTTCGGCATCACCTGCAGCGCGGTGCCTGCTTTCGTTGTTGATATTTAGATGGCGGCATAGTTTACCCAGGCTATAGGAGGGAAGGCCTGGGATTATTTTGCGGCCCAGTCTTACGGTACATAGTTTATTGCACTGTAGTTCATACCCTGCAGCGGCTAAGTGATAGCGCACAAAGGAATGATCAAAGTTTACGTTATGTGCTACGAATATCTTATTGTTCAGCAGGTGGTAAACGTCATGCGCCACATCTTCAAACGGAGGCGCATCCTGCACCATTTCATTGGTAATACCCGTTAGCGCACTGATGTAAATGGGAATTTCCCTACCCGGATTTACAAGCGTTGAATATCTCTCAATCACTTTTTTGCCGTTATGTATGCAAATCGCTATCTCGGTAATGCCATTTGCACTGGCATGCCCGCCCGTCGTTTCAATATCAACAATTGCATACATAATTGTAAATGTAGTAAGTTTTTGCTAATTTTTTTAGTTGAAATAAAAAAAGTCCTAAAGTTGGAAAGTCAGGGAGGCCGCAAGGGGGACTTGGCATGCTCGGATGGGTATCAAAAGTAAAGCCCGATAGATTTTTAACCTATCGGGCTCGCTATTTCTTACTTTCGGAACTTACTCACTTTCCGACTTCCGGACTATGACTACTTCTTTTTAGCCGGAGGTAATTGTTGCTGTTGTTTCTGGCGCATCATTTCTTCCATGCGGGCCTGGAAACCACCGGTTTTCTTTTTAGGATCTGCCGGTTTGTTTTTGTTTTCCTGGATCTGAGCATGGATCTTTTTATCATCAACCATTAAACGGATAATGTATTGCTGCAAAAAGGTCATCATATTGGCCAAAAAGTAATAATAGTTTAAGCCCGCAGGATAGCTGTTCAAAGCACCAAGGAATATAATTGGTGTAATGTAACCTATATATTTCATTTGCCCGGTAGCACCCGATATCTGGTTGTTAAAGTAAGTATAGATAAGGGTTGATACCGTCATCAATATACACATTAAGCTCAGGTGATTACCTATGAATGGGATGTTAGGCAAGCTAACGATCGAATCGTATGTGGACAGATCATGCATCCATAAAAATCCCTGGCCGCGCAACTCAAATAAGCTTGGGAAAAAGCGGAAGAAAGCAATTACAATAGGCATTTGAATCAGCAATGGTAAACATCCGCCTAATGGATTTACACCTGCCTTTTTGTAAAGCTTCAAATATTCCTGTTGTAACAGGGTAGGGTTGTCTTCGCCAACTTTTCCTTTTATCTCGTCCATCTCTGGCTTAAGCACACGCATTTTAGCCATAGAAAGATAAGACTTGTATGTAAGCGGCGATAAAACCAGTTTAAGCACGATGGTTAAGGCTAAAATAATAAGGCCATAATTCCAGTTGAACTTTTTAAGAATGTTAAATACAGGTAATACTGCAAAACGATTGATGTATTTCAGCGGTCCCCAGCCCAGGTCGATTTGTTTTTCCAACCCGTAACCCTGGTCTTTTAAAGTTTCGAAACGGTTAGGGCCGAAATAGAATTCCATTGGGAAAGTGCCGTCAGCGCTACGCGCAAGCACCAGGTTGGCGCTCATTTGCTTAACGGTAGTAGTGTCTGTTACGTCGACAGCAACTGCCAGGTTTGATTTATTGAAACCTTGTTTTGCAATAAGTCCGCTTGAGAAAAAGTGCGCCTTGAAGGATACCCACTGGATTTTTTTATCGGCTATTTCTTTCTGATCGTCCTTTGTTTCACTCAGGTAATCATTATCGTTATCTACAGTATTAAAAGAGACGGTTGAATACCTGCGTTCCTGCTCAATGTCTTTTTCCTGCTTGCGTGCTGCAGATGCCCAGTTAATATTAATGGTGTTGCTATTGGCAATAACCTGGTCTAGCCCGGTTGATTTTATAGTAAGCCCCACCTTATATCCGGTTCCTTTTAAAGAGTAGATATAATCAATATACTGGGTAGCGCTGTAATTTAACCGCATGGTAACGCTGCCCGAATCTTTGTCAGTAACCTGCAGGTCGCCACCGGTTGGTGTAAAATAAAGCTTATCGGTATTTAAACTATTATTACCCGCAGTAAAGCTTACGCCGAAATGATTTTTAGGACCGTCAAATAAAATAAGAGGTTTTTTGTTGAATGTTTTAAATTCTTTTAACTCAACTGAGTAAACCTTACCGCCGTGCGTGCTTAGTTTTACACGGATGTCTTTATTTTCAAGGGTAATAAATTTTTCGCTGCCGATGGTTGTTGCACCAAAAGGCGTTTTTAAAATAGCAGAATCAATCGGCTTATTTACTACCGCTGCTTTTGATGTATCAACATATTTTGCGGTGGTAATAGGTGCTTTGATCTGGCCTCTTTTGATAGAATCAGCATGGGCCTGGATTCTTTCTTTTTTAAGGTCGGCTTCTGATGGCTTCAGGAAGAAAAATGAAGCACCCATTATGATCATGATCAGGAATAATCCTGTAAACGTATTTTTATCCATTTCTAAGTATCGTACAAATATCTATTGCTTGCGGGCATACGCCATTGAAGCGGCGACAAAGTTAATAAAAAGTGGATGCGGATTTGCAACTGTTGATTTTAATTCCGGGTGAAATTGCGCGCCCACAAAAAACGGGTGGTTTTTAAGCTCAACTATCTCAACCAGATTGTTTTCAGGGTTAAAACCGGTTGGCAATAAACCTGCATTTTCATAGTCTTTTAAATAATCGTTGTTAAATTCGTAACGATGCCTGTGGCGCTCGCTAATGCGTGTTTTACCATAGAATTTCTCGGCCTTGCTGCCTTTTTTCAAATCACAGGCGTAAGCGCCCAGGCGCATGGTGCCACCTTTATTAATTACTTTCTTTTGCTCCTCCATCATGCTTATAACAGGATAAGGGGTTTCGGCGTTCATTTCGGTGCTGCTTGCCTTATTTAGTCCCAATACATTGCGGGCAAACTCAACAACGGCACACTGCATGCCTAAACAGATGCCGAAAAATGGTATGTTGTTTTCACGTACATAACGGATGGCCTCAATTTTACCTTCAAAGCCGCGCTCCCCAAAACCAGGTGCAACCAATACACCATGCAAGCCTTTTAAACGCTCTATAGCATTTTCAGGTGTCAATTGCTCCGAAGGGATGTATTCAACTTTTACCTTGCACTCATTTTTGGCACCGGCGTGTATAAATGATTCAACAATGGATTTATAAGCATCCGGCAGTTCAACATATTTTCCTACCAGGCCTATCCTTACTTCAGAGGTCGGGTTTTTTAAGCGGCCTAAAAAGTCTTTCCAGTTTACCAGTTCCGGCTCAATTTTATGCGGCATTTTTAATTTGGTAAGCACTGTTTTGTCCAGTTGCTCTTTAAGCATCAATAATGGCACATCATAAATAGATGGGGCATCAATTGATTCTATTACGGCATTTATATTAACGTTACAGAATAAAGCTATTTTTTTGCGGATATCGGTATTTAAATGATGTTCGGTACGGCAAACCAGTATATCTGGTTGGATGCCATATTCCAACAGCATTTTCACAGAGTGTTGTGTAGGTTTGGTTTTTAGTTCGCCGGCAGCAGCCAGAAAAGGGATAAGCGTTAAGTGGATAACCAATGAATTGCTTGAACCCACTTCCCACCTGAATTGTCTTACCGCCTCAATGTATGGCAGCGATTCAATATCGCCCACAGTACCGCCCAACTCGGTTATAACAATATCATAATCTCCGCTTTCGCCCAATATCCTGAAGTTTCTTTTTATTTCGTCGGTAATGTGTGGTACCACCTGTACGGTTTTACCTAAAAATTTACCTTCCCGTTCCATATTTATCACATTTTGATAAATACGTCCGGTGGTAATGTTATTGGCTTTTGAGGTTGGGGTATTTAAAAAGCGTTCGTAATGGCCAAGGTCAAGATCGGTTTCTGCTCCGTCTTCGGTAACGTAGCATTCTCCATGTTCATAAGGGTTTAATGTACCGGGATCAATGTTAATATAAGGATCGAATTTTTGAATAGTGACACGGTAACCGCGCGATTGAAGAAGTTTGGCTAAAGAAGCAGAGATAATTCCTTTACCCAACGATGAGGTAACGCCGCCCGTAACAAAGATATATTTAGTCATGATTTTTGAATGTTTGGCCCGGTTTTAAGGCCGGAACAAATTGTTTGTGTACGGGATACAAAAGTAAGAAAAAATTCGGGGTTTAACGGATGAAGCGGGGGATTGATTTGAAAATTTTGCGATTTAAAAATTTGAAGTTGGAAATCAAACAATTGTAAAATGGATTTTAAAACCGTTAAATCAACTTGTCTTCAAATTAGCCAAATCTTCAGGCGTATCAATAGCATAAGTTTCCAGCGCTGTTTCTGCAACTTTTATCTGATAGCCATTCTCAATCCAGCGCAATTGCTCCAGACTTTCGGCTTTTTCAAGGGATGATACAGGGAGTTTGGTAACTTCCTGCAAAACATCAGCCCGATAACCATAAATACCAATGTGTTTAAAATAAGTAAAATAGCTCAGCCAGTTTTGCTGCTCCTGCCCGCGGATATGCGGGAGGGGTGAGCGGGAGAAATAAACAGCTTCAGATAGTTTATTGATAACCACCTTTGGCGAGTTTACATTAAACAGTTCCTGCTCATTTTGGATTTTTTTAACCAGTGTAGCAAGCTGTGTATCGGTGTTGTTAAAACATGCTGCCAGCTTACTGATTTGTTCCGGGTCGATGTAAGGTTCATCGCCCTGGATATTGATGATCACGTTGTATTGCGGATGCTGCAAAGCTACTTCGGCACAGCGGTCGGTGCCGCTTTGATGATCGGCCGAGGTCATGATGGAAGCACCGCCAAAGTTTAACACATGGTCATAAATTCGCGTATCATCTGTGGCAACAATTACTTCCGTTAAATGAATACATTTTTTAGCCTGCTCATAGACCCTTTGGATCATGCTTTTACCGGCAATATCCACCAATGGCTTACCCGGAAAGCGGGTAGAGGCGAAGCGGGCCGGAATGATGCCGAGGATTTTCATTTGTTTTTAAGCTTGTAAATGCTGTAGAGAGGTGTAGCGGGCTAAATAATATTAATCTAACGTTAAAAGTTCCATAAGGCCTTTAACCTAAAACAACCCATTCAATTCCCGCTCAACCAATTGCACAATAGTTCCCAGGTCTTCGGTATTGTTCGCGAAATCTATATTGTCTTTATCAATAATCAGGAGCTTGCCCAGCTTATAACCTTTTATCCATTTATCGTACTTATCATTCAGCTTTGACAGGTAGTCAAGCCTGATGCCGCTCTCATATTCGCGGCCACGGCGCTGGATGTTATTTACCAGGGTAGGCACTGACGCTTTAAGATAGATCAGCAGATCGGGTGGTTTTATAAATTCGGTAATGTTTTCAAAAATAGCAGCGTAGTTTTCGTAATCGCGGGTGGTCATCAGTCCCATATCGTGCAGGTTCTCTGCAAAAATATAAGCGTCCTCATATATGGTACGGTCCTGGATAATGTTATGTCCGCTTTTCTGGATATCTATGATCTGCCTGTAGCGGGCATTTAAGAAATAAATCTGCAGGTTAAAGCTCCAGCGCTTCATATCGCTGTAAAAGTCTTCCAGGTAAGGGTTATTATCTACAGCTTCATATAATGGGTCCCAGCCGTAATTTTTAGCCAGTAATTCGGTAAGTGTGGTTTTACCGGCGCCTATGTTTCCTACAATAGCAATGTGCATCTTTAATTCCTGGTTAATGGTTCATAGTTCATAACAGAAGTTTTTGTTAGGCAGATGATTTTAGTAGTTGTAAGTCAAATTTTTTAAGTGCATTTGCTGTTTGTGCTGAAATGTAACTCCGACTAATATACAGCATGCACCATGAACTAGCAACAATGAATTGCTTTTTTGTAGCCGTCAACCAATAATCATTATCTGCTAACTACTCAGAAACTCCTGAATCCGATAATTTCTCTCACTTCTTTTATTGTTTTTGATGCGCTTTCGCGGGCCTTAATGGCACCATGGCGTGCAACCTGGCGAAGGTACGGCGCGTTATTAGCTATATCATTGATCCTTTCCCGAATAGGAGCGGTGGCAATAATTATATCTTCGGCAAGCTGTTTTTTTAAATCGCCGTAGCGGATCTGGCAGGTATTGTATAGGTTGTCAAAGTGTTCATAGGTATCGGCAGATGAAACTACTTTAATAATGTCAAAAAGGTTCTGGATCTCAACCGGTTTTTCCTGGTTATCTGCTGTAGGGCCGGCATCGGTAACAGCGCGCATTACTTTTTTGCGGATTACTTCAGGCGAATCAGACAGGTAAACAGCATTACCTTCCCCCTCGGATTTGCCCATTTTGCCTTTGCCGTCGAGCCCGGGAATTTTTACCAGGTTATCGCTAAAATTGAAAGCAAAAGGTTCTGGGAAGTAATCCTGATTGTATAGCCTGTTAAAACGATTGCCAAAAGTACGGGCCATTTCCAGGTGCTGCTCCTGGTCTTTGCCTACAGGAACTTTGGTAGCTTTATGAATAATAATATCGGCAGCCATTAAAACCGGGTAGGTTAGTAATCCGGCGTTAACATTGTCGGGGTTTGCACGTACTTTATCCTTAAAAGATGTAGCCCGTTCAAGTTCGCCCAAATAGGCATTCATATTTAAATAAAGATACAGTTCGGAGATTTCCGGTACATCCGATTGGATATATATAGTAGCTCTGTCGGGGTCAATACCTGCTGCCAGGTATTCTACCAGCACCTGCTTAATATTTCCATGCAGATCTGCAGGGGTAGGGTGTGTGGTTAACGAATGCAGATCGGCAATAAAAAAATAGCAGTTGTACTCATGCTGCATTTTTACAAAATTTTGTATTGCCCCGTAATAATTTCCTAAGTGTAAGTTCCCGGTTGAACGAATACCACTAACAACAGTTTCCATGGCGCGAAAGTAAGTAATTTTTATATTTTTGAGCGTGATGAAATTGATCTTAAAGAAAGTGCACATCTATCTGTACGTGGTGAGTGTTGCATTATTTTATTTTTTATTTTGGCCGTTCTTCTATTATTTTTCCCGCAACCCTGCCAGTTATCGCAATGTAAACAGCTTCAGGCGGATCTGGGCACTGATCAGTTCGGCAATGGTGGGTTTTTTTTACAGTTTTGAATTTGAAGAGCCCATTGACTGGCGTAAAACTTACATAGTGTGTCCAAATCACACCTCAAACCTCGACATTGCAGCTATGTGTGTGCTGGTAAATGGTAACTGCAGTTTTATGGGGAAAGAAGAATTAAAAGATGGTTTGGTTACCGGCTTGTTTTTTCGGTCGGTAGATATTCCTGTAAACCGGGAGAGCAAAATGTCATCATACAGGGCATTTAAAAAAGCGTCGGAGAAGCTGCAACAAGGCATCACACTTATTATTTTCCCGGAGGGGAAGATTAGTGATGACTATCCGCCTACATTACACGAGTTTAAAAATGGCCCGTTTAAACTTGCCATTGATCACAATATTCCCATTTTGCCGGTTTCGTCCTCCAATACCTGGAAAATGTTGTGGGACGACGGGACAAAATATGGAACAAAGCCCGGCATTTGTAAATTTCACATCCATAAGCCAATTGAAACGGCCCATTTAAAAGATGAGGATGCCGACAGATTAAAAGATGAAGTGTATAATATCATTTATAAAAGTTTAAAAAAGGTTTAAAAAGCACCTTCGTACTTATTACCTGTAATGTCTGAATAATCATCTTTTTTTTATTTTTGACGAAAATGAAACTCATTGTAAAAAGAATCCATACTTATTTTTACCGGTATAGCGTTGCTTTCTTTTTTCTGCTGGTTTGGCCGGTTTTATATTTCCTGTCGCGCAACCGAACACGATACAGGTACATTAACGGTTTAAGGCGGTTTATCATTTTTTGCAGTACGGCTATTTCGGGCATATTTTTCAATGTCGACTATGAGGCACCGGTAGATTGGAAACGCACTTATATTATTTGTGGTAACCATACTTCCAATCTCGATGTTTCTGCCATCAATCTCGCCGTAAAAAACAATCATTGCTTTATTGGTAAGGAGGAACTGTTAAGTAACCTGGTACTTGGTTTCTTTTTTAGGACTATTGATATTACGGTAAACAGGGAGAGTAAAATATCATCATTTAAGGCGTTTAAAAAAGCGGCAGAACGGGTGAAAGATGGGGTTAGTGTAGTTATTTTCCCGGAAGCCACAATTCCGGAAGTTTATCCACCCGAATTATATCCTTTTAAAAGCGGTGCTTTCAGGCTGGCAATTGAATTGAAAGTGCCCGTAATTCCCGTAACTTCAATTAATACCTGGAAAGTTTTATGGGATACGGGTAGCGAATATGGAAGCAGACCGGGCATTTGTGATATATTT
This sequence comes from Mucilaginibacter xinganensis, assembly GCF_002257585.1. Classification (NCBI taxonomy): domain Bacteria; kingdom Pseudomonadati; phylum Bacteroidota; class Sphingobacteriia; order Sphingobacteriales; family Sphingobacteriaceae; genus Mucilaginibacter; species Mucilaginibacter xinganensis. The sequence goes on from NZ_CP022743.1 coordinate 2,059,604, forward strand.
GTACACAAACCTATCGAAACGGCTCATTTAACCATAGATGACGCCGACGGGTTAAGAGATGAGGTTCACGGGATTATTAAAAAGAAATTAGAAAGAGCATGACCATAGACCAGGAAACAGTTGATAAAATAGCGCACCTTGCAAGGCTTGAGCTTAACGGTGATGAAAAGCTGGAAATGATAAAAGACATGAGCAAAATTCTGGATTTTATGGCTAAGCTTAATGAAATTGACACCTCAGGTATTGAGCCGCTGGTTTATATGACAAACGAAGTAAACGTTTTGCGGGAGGACGTGGTAAAACAAGAGATAACTCACCAGGAAGCCCTGCAAAATGCCCCCAGCCACGATGATGATTATTTCCTGGTTGCGAAGGTGATTGATTTAAAATCTGACGGGCAGTAAGATAAATCTGTAAGAAGAGGTTATAAGTGCGCTTTCGGACTTTTTGACTTTTGCCTGTAACAAAACATACCTCACCTTAGTCCAATCTAAAAAAAGCATGGAACCACTTATCATCCTTAAAGATATCGGACGTAAATATGTTATCGGTACTGAAATAATTCATGCCCTTAAATCTGTTTCGCTGACTATTAATAAAGGGGAATTTGTGGCGCTGATGGGGCCATCCGGCTCAGGTAAGTCAACTTTGATGAATATTCTTGGATGCCTTGATACCCCGTCTAAAGGCGAGTATATTTTAAATGGCATAAACGTAAGTAATATGACAGATAATGAACTTGCGGAAGTCAGAAATAAAGAAATAGGCTTCGTGTTCCAGACATTTAACCTGCTACCCCGTAATACAGCGTTGGATAATGTGGCGCTTCCACTGGTTTATGCCGGAGTGAACAAAGAAAACAGGCGGGCGCGGGCAAGCAAAAGCCTGGAGAATGTGGGGCTTGGCAACCGTATGGATCATAAACCCAATGAATTATCGGGCGGGCAGCGCCAGCGTGTAGCTGTGGCCCGGGCATTGATCAACAACCCTTCAATTATTTTAGCGGATGAGCCAACCGGTAACCTGGATACCAAAACGTCAATTGAAATAATGGGTCTGATAGAGGATATTCATGCTAAGGGAAATACCATTATCTTGGTAACGCACGAAGAAGACATCGCTTTACATGCCCATCGCATTGTGCGAATGCGGGATGGACTGGTTGAAAATGACTTTGCAAACCCTAATATACAAAAGGTTGACAGGACCATAGCTGTTATAAAGGAAGCAACAGATTCCATTAAAGAGGAAGCTAAATAGTTTTTACATCAAATAACACATTATAACAAAAATGCCGGATTTTTAATCCGGCATTTTTGTTGCTTTTTCTCAGAGTTTCTACGGTTGCCATATTAGCAACATACCAGTCCATATTTAGCAGGGCAATATAATTGGGGATTTACGCCAAAATAACAGTCGGGATCGGGAGGTACGCTTCCAAGATAGCAGTAACATCCTGTAGGAACGGTTTTTAGTCCGCCTTTCACATTTTTCAACTCTTCTCTGGTTAACTTTTTCATTATACAATGATTAATTGTTACGATCAGGTATTAATGATGGAAGGTCCTGAACTCATTGTTACTACAGTATATCAATTGATATGTTTTGATTTAAATTTCTTCAAAGGGAGGAGGCTTTTTTCGGAGCCTTAATAAAATTAACACAATGAACAGATCCTGGCTACAAATTGCGCCATGTGCAAGGCGTTTTCGCGGGTTACAGGTTTACGGGTGCCAATGATAACAGTATGGTTTATTATTTCAATCACAAAATCATCTGCCCTGACATCCATCACCACATTCCTGAAGTTGCGATCCATTGCAGCAATAGCTTTTTTCCTGTCATTAACCAACACATAAAAAGTATCGCTAAAAGCTTTATCCTCATCAAAGTCAAGCTCCACCGGGTGAAGCAGTTCAATTAATTTATCGGCGAGGGTTTCCAGTCTTATCATTACGCGGCCAAAGTCTTTTTTAAGGTAAGCGAGTCCCCATGCCTGATATTCCCGGCAATGATTGATGCCTGTTTTTGCACCCAATGCATTAAAGCAGGCTTCTATGAAAAGAAGATAACCATCATTATTCTCATGCTTAATTGCATAAGAGTCTTTTAGCGTAAGTTCGGTGTAGTGTTTAAATACTTCGAAGTCTTCCAGTCGGAAATCAATTTGACCGGTAACTTCTATAGAGAAGTTCTCTCTGAGGGCCTGGTAGGTATCGTGAAATCTGTCGATTTCTTCAGAGCAGAGTCCGGTGGTATCAAATGGATAGTTCAAGGTGTTATAGTTTAAAGTTAAGCCCGCTGGTTATACGTTGCCATTACAAAGTATAAAATTTACTGCCGGAATTTCAAATAATATGATATTTTTGTTGATAGATAAAATATACGATCAATCGTTGTTTTATTGCTATAAATTGACAAGATATCCTAACTGCTCTCACATTTTTCTCCCCTTTTTATTGCTTTCAGGCTTGATTTTTCAAGCGGCCGCGCAAAATGTTACCTATGCCTATAAAAATATTAATAGTTACTCGGCTTTTTTACAGAAGACAAGCGAAGAGAACGCCCTTGTTTTAAATAAGAAAATACAAAAAACATATCGGGAATTCATCAGTGAAAAAAACACCGAATTAATAAAAAGGTTAAATGAAAAAGGTTTTTTGTTTGATACAATAGCCTATCCTTACTTGAATTCAATCTTCAACCATATTCTTGAGAAAAATTCGCTGGATAAAAACAGGTTCCATTTTTTTATAGATCGCACCTCAAGTGTAAATGCTTACAGTTATGAGGACGGTACCGTTGTATGCAACTTAGGGTTGCTGGGGCTTATGGAAAATGAGAGCCAATTGGCAATGGTATTCTGTCATGAACTGGGGCATGTTTTACTTAAGCATGTAAACACAGGATTGGTTAGGCAGTTAGAAAAATACAATTCGCCTGAATTTTTGGCGCAGCTTAAGCATATAGAAAAGCAGAGATATAACACAAAAAAGCAATTGGAAAATTTGCTGGTAAACGATGTTTTTGACCGCCGAAAGCATAGCCGGTCGCAGGAAAACGCGGCAGATTCCTTAGGTATGGTTTTGTTTAGTAATTCAAGTTATGGTGCTCGAACAGTTTCCAGGATTTTTAACTTTTTAGACTCGGCTGAAAATAAAACCACTAGCTGTAGTATCCACGCTTTTTTTGAACAGGAGAAAATAAGTATAGATGAAAACTGGCTAAAATCTGAAAAGAAAATGAGTTTCGGAGCGGCGGAGAAAAAAGAAATAACGGATTCGCTAAAAACGCATCCTGATTGTGCGAAAAGAAAAATTGCCATGGAATCCTTTTTCAGGAAGAAGCCAAAGCCGGGCATAGATTTTTTGGTGGGAAATAAGCAAAAATTAGCTCTGGTAAAAAAGACAGCACTTTTTGATGAAGCTGAGTATTCAAAAGATATAGATAACCTGGGCTTGTATTTATACCAGCTTATTCAAAATAACAGTGTTTTTCCATTAAATGCCTATATAAAAACCGCCACCTATAACACAATGCTATCTTTAGGCAAGCACTCCAAAGCGCATACCCTGCACGAAGTGGTTAATAGTCAGTATGTTTCAAGTTATGAAAATGATCAATATGCCGTACTACTTAAATTGCTTGATAATATAAGCCTGGAAAATTTGAATGAAATTACACACACCTATTATCAAAACAATAAGCTTTTAATTACAAATTCTAAAAACTAACAAAATTCTTACAAGCCAACCAATTATGAAATTAAAACTACTAATTATTTTTTTTACCCTTTTTAGTTTAAAAGGGTTTACGCAAAATGTTACCAAAGCCTTTAATGAGGTGAAAAATGTAACAGTCCGCAACATTGGAACCATCACCAAAAACAATGTTGTAAAAGGCTACTTTAGTTTTTATGAATTTGACAAAGCAGATAAAAAAAATATCATTTACAGGCTAAATTTATTGGATGAAAACTTAAATGACCTGGGGACAAAAGAAATTACGGGGCCCAAAGATTGGGAATTGGTAGGTAGTGGTTACGATGGAAATAACTTTTGCTTTAAATTCTACGACGATAAAAACCGGACATTTGAATTAAAGGTTTACAACCAGGAAGCTAAGGAAGTAGCATCAAACTCTTTGAAAATCAACTATAAACCCAATAGTAATACTAAATACCAAAGCTACCGGCAACTGGTTAACCCGGATATAAATATTTTGGATAACAATGGTTTTGTTGATTATACCTTTAATGACCCCAATGATGCTTTTATTATAAGCTATGCTGACGGAAATTCTCAAAAAACGTGGCAGCAAACTTACGAGCCTGAAGGTAAGTCGAAATTTATGATCCCAACATTTTTAAATGGAAATGATCAAATGATTTTAACAGCAGTTGCCCGTGTTGAAAAAGGAATGTACAATGCAAAAACACAGCATACTATTTTGGCAAGCAACACAAAAACCGGTGATCAGCTTTTTGATGTATCAACAGAGTTTGATGATAACCATGTAGTGCCTGTTAATGCTATTTTTGAAGATGGGAAAGTTATAGTTATAGGGTTAAACTACAAAACAACTAAAACATTTACTACAGCCCCGGATGGCATGGCCTTTTTAGAATTTGATAAAACAGGAAAACTCTTAAAAAGTAATTTTAAAACGTTTGAAGAATCACTGGGTAAGTACTTGCCGATTGAAGACCATAAGCTAAAAGATGGGTATTACCTGTATGTCCATGATATTGTACGAACCAGCAAAAACTCGAATCTGGTGATTGCCGAAAAATTTAAGAAGGCTGTTGATGCAGGGGGGATGGCGCTATCATTATTAGGTGGAAGAAGTGGTCCTATAAAACTTCAGTTAGAAAACATGCTGGTTTTAGAATATGATTTGAATGGAAATATATTACAAGCCAAAGAAATACCTAAAGCTAAGGGCAACACGCCTGTATTTCCCTCTTACGTAGGGTTTTTATCCCCATATCTTTTGGCTACAATTGCAAATGGATTTGGCTGGATGGATTATATGTATACCACAAAAAGTACGGATGGTAACAATATAACTTTTAGTTTTGTTGAGTATGACAGACTTGATGCCGATGCCAAAAAAACCCAAAATTTTGGACAAATAAAGTACAATAACGGTAAGTTAACGGTTGATAAGATCCCTGTAAAAAATGAAAAAGCAACCTTTTCGCGGTTACTTAGAGCCAAAACAAACCATGTACTGCAGGTGAATTACTTTAAGAAAGATAAGAAGCTAACCATGGATATGATCAAACTAAATAATTAACTGTAACTGCTTATAGTTGACGTCTAATAGTTAATATTCCAATAGTTATATTTTTTTGATACTCCTGGTAGCCTTGTGTTGCCAGGAGTATTTTTGCTAATAGGCCCTCATCTTGCCGCATGAGCAGGCACAGTTGGCATCGTTAATGCCAAAGCTCTTTAAAAAATATTGGTAAAACGCAATCCTGTCATTCATGCTGAATATGTTTTCGCCTTTGTTGCATTCAACTTCGCCATTTATAATGTTTATGGTCATACCGAATCCCGGCGTACGGTTTGCCGCTTTATCGGTGGAATTGGGCTGCCATTTACCTATCATAACATCATGTGCAGATGGTTTGGCGGTTTGCGGCGTCATCCAAAAATAGATGGCTGTTTTAAAGGCTACAACAGGGTCGGTCTCAACCAGGTTAGGATTATTGAGCAAGATTTTTTTATCGCCAAAAATACAGTCAGACGCATAACCATAGTTACCATTGTAACTTAGCTGTAAGGGCCCCCGGCCGTAGTACTTTTTGCCTGGAGCGGCAGGGTAGGTGTCATTATCGGATATATAAGGCAGCGAGGTATTCGCTTCGTGTACGTACATTAAGCCATCGTTGTATTTGCCGTTTTCACCATGCCGGGTTTCGTGTGCTACGTTTGCAAAAAAAGCAGCAAGTTCCTTTTTATTAGTATGCAAATCTTTTTCGCTGCAAAAGTTTCCGTAGTCAATAACATAACTGCTGTCGGGTTTCTTTTTGGCCCATTCTTCATTCCAGTCTTCATCCTGCCTGATAAGATCTGTCTTTCCGGTACGTTTATCTGTGCGGATAAATTGATAAATGGAAACGCCCCTCCTGGTTATTTTAATACTTATCTGGCTCATTTCCTTTAAGGCTTTAATAAATGATGCGTAAGTGTAAAATTTATCCCGCTGCGGGAATAATGCATTAAATTGCGATTCGCTTAAAAAACTTGTTACCTGCATTTTTTGGGTTTGCGTATTGATGACAGCAGCTTTGTTATTTGTGCCTACGCATTTTAAACTTAACAATGGTATGGCAGCAATTAAAAAGAGAGGGATTATAAAGAGGGGCTTTTTCACTTTGGTTTTGTTTTTCGGAAATTATGATCAAAATTAGCGGCATTCACAAATTGATAACAAATTTGAGAATTAATTTATATAACGTTTAAAATTAACTACTGTTTCTGTTTAGTAAAGTTTGTAACCTTTTACGTTTAAAACAGTACATACAAAATCAAAAGCATAAATTCGACTTTTGACAGCTGAAATTATTAAATGAAGATATACACTAAAACAGGCGATAAAGGATTCACATCACTAATTGGCGGCACACGTGTTGCCAAGCATCACATCCGTATTGAAAGTTATGGGACTGTTGACGAACTAAATTCATTCATAGGACTGATAGCAGACCAGGATATCGCTTCACATGATAAAGAAATATTAAAACAAATACAGGACCGGCTGTTTACCATAGGGTCATCACTGGCTGCAGATCCCGAAAAATCAAGAATGGTAATACCTGATCTTAATTTGACCGATATTGAATTGCTGGAACAGGAAATGGATAGTATGAATGAACAATTACCTGAACTAAGACATTTTATTTTGCCGGGAGGCAGCAGCACCATCTCCTATTGTCATATAGCGCGGTGTGTGTGCCGGCGTGCAGAAAGGATTACCGTACACCTTGCAGAAGAGAGTGCTGTAGATGAAAAAGTAAATGTCTATTTAAACAGGCTGAGTGATTACCTATTCATCCTGGCAAGGAAGATCGGTCATGAAAAACAGATTCCCGAAAATAAATGGATTCCGAGAATTAATGGTTCGCAGCCTTAACCCCGGTCATTTAATTGCCGGTTTTTTAATTAACTATGGTCCATCAACCGCCAACTGCAATTAAATGCAAAAAAATGTTGATAATCGAATAAAAAATATTATACTTTTGCGAAAAAGTAAATTTACCGAACAAAAAATAAAATAAAAGAGAATATGTATTGGACACTTGAACTGGCATCGCACCTTGAAGATGCACCCTGGCCTGCAACCAAAGATGAATTGATTGACTATGCCATCCGTTCCGGAGCGCCTGTTGAGGTTATTGAAAACCTGCAAGCATTGGAGGATGATGGTGAGCCTTACGAGAATATTGAAGAGATATGGCCTGATTACCCTACAAAGGATGACTTCTTTTTTAACGAAGACGAGTATTAGGCTACTCAAAATCAACAAAAAACCTTGCTTTGCGAGGTTTTTTCGTTTTTAGCACTTTTTGGAATGGTTTTAGTAAAGAGATAAAATTATCAACTAAAACTTTGCAACCATGAGAAGCTTACTTTATTTAATCGCAGTTATCCTTGTAATAGGATGGGTATTAGGATTTTTTGTTTACAATACAGGAGGTCTGATTCACATACTTTTAGTAATAGCTGTAGTTGCCCTTCTGTTGGGAATCATCAGGAGAGCATAGTTTTCAAGTCCCTTTATAACGGTCATAGTCCATAGTTTGAATCAAATCAACTATCGGCTATGGCCCATGGACTAACGGCTTTTTAATATCATTTCTGCGATAGCAATATCCTCCGGAAAAGTGATTTTAATGTTTTGGTAACTTCCTTCAACCAGGTTTATTTTTAAGCCTGTCTCCTCAACAACACTGGCATCATCAGTAAATTTTGTACTAAAAGATTGTAAGTAAGCATTTTTAATTTGCTCCGATTTGAATGTTTGCGGCGTTTGTACCAGGTAAACATCGTCGCGGATCAGGCTTTTCGAAATTCCATTTTCATGTAATCTTACCGAATCCCTGCTTTTAATGGCTGTAACGGCGTTTCCATGCTCAGCGGCATGGAAGTATGATTTTTCAATAATGTCCTTGCTAATCAAAGGTCTTACAGCATCGTGAACAGCAATGAGGGTGTTGGTGTTGTCTGGTATAATTTCCAGCCCATTTTTTACCGAATGGAATCGGGTTGCACCTCCGGTCACCAATTGGTGTGGCGTTTTGAAATTATAAGTTGTACAAAGCTGCTCCCAATACGAGTGATAATCAGCAGGAAGTACCAGGATAATAGCGGGAGTAAAAGCTGTTGAATAAAATGCATCAATGGTATGCATTAATACGGGTTTGCCGTCGAGCAACAAAAATTGTTTTGGTATGGCCGACTGCATGCGTGTTCCCGACCCTCCGGCAACTATTATAGCATACGCGGATTCGGTATGCGGGGGGTGTGATGTGGGTATTGCTGTAGCCATTATGATCAAAGCTATAAATCAATCTCAAAAAAGCAAAAATGAAAAGACCCCTTTAAGTTTAAAGAGGTCTTTCTATATCTCATAAATCTGAAGTAAAAATTCAGAATTTTGAAATTAAATGATCAGCATGGCATCGCCATAGCTATAAAAACGATATTTTTCTTTTACTGCAACCTCGTAGGCATTCATCACATTTTCATAACCACCAAAAGCCGATACCATCATTAATAACGTGGATTCAGGCGTATGAAAGTTAGTGATCATTGAGTTAGCAATGCTAAAGTCGTAGGGTGGAAAAATAAATTTGCTAGTCCAGTCGTTCGCTGGTTTCAATGTTTTATTTGCGGATACTGCTGATTCGATAGTGCGCATAGATGTTGTGCCAACTGCACAGATCCGGCTCTTTCGTTCAATGCCTCTGTTTACTATGTTTGCCTGTTTTTCTTCTATGATAAATTGTTCCGAATCCATTTTGTGCTTGGTAAGGTCTTCAACCTCAACCGGACGGAAAGTTCCCAAACCAACGTGAAGGGTTACTTCGGCAAATTCAACACCCTTAAGCTCCAGGCGCTTCATTAACTCGCGGCTAAAGTGCAAACCTGCAGTAGGAGCTGCAACAGCACCTTCGTGTTTTGCAAAAATAGTTTGGTAACGCTCTTTATCCTCTGTGGTAGCTTTACGTTTAATATATTTGGGAAGTGGCGTTTCGCCTAATATCTCAACATTCTTACGAAATTCTTCGTCAGTTCCGTCGAATAAAAATCGTATAGTGCGGCCACGTGAAGTGGTGTTATCAACAACTTCAGCAATTAAAAGATCGTCGTCGCCGAAATAAAGTTTGTTACCAACTCGGATCTTACGGGCCGGGTCAACCAAAACATCCCACAAACGCAATTCTTTATTTAATTCGCGTAATAAAAAAACTTCAATTGTTGCGCCGGTCTTTTCTTTATTACCGTACATGCGCGCAGGAAATACCTTGGTGTTATTAAGGATCATTACATCCTTGTCATCAAAATAATCCAACACATCTTTGAATATTTTGTGCTCAATTTTGCCTGAATCGCGGTGTAATACCATTAATCGGGCTTCATCTCGTATCCCGGCGGGGGTATGGGCAATTAAAGATTCGGGCAGGTTGAATTTAAATTGAGATAATTTCATGTTAAAAGATATGAATTTTCAAGGGCGCAAATGTACGAATTATATTTAACTTTTTTTTGAATGAAACTATATAACCTTGAATTGACCAAATATGTTTTTTTGATTACAAATATTCTGTTACAACCCTGGCGAATAGTGTGCTAATTGGTTGTATTAAATATCGGTTTTAAAAACAATAAATGTTGTAACTTAATTGAAATATTACAGTCTTAATTTAAATACGCAATTATTAAGGATGATAGTCGGCCAGCTGGCCTGTAAATCTTTAGATGCCGGTGTAATCAAAATACTCATATGATATTTTTAAAACTTTTCAGGGAAAGCTTTTTATTCGCGTACGATGCATTACGGCAAAATAAGCTGCGTACTTTTCTGTCGTTACTTGGTGTCACCATTGGTATCTTTACAATTATTTCTGTTTTTTCGGCGGTTGATACGTTAAAGAATAATCTGCAAAAAAGTGTAAATAAACTCGGCAGTAACAGTATCTACATCCAAAAATGGCCCTGGGTAAATAATGAAGATTCACCGTGGTGGAAATACCTGCAGCGGCCTACTCCAAAGTTGCGTGAGTTTGATGATCTGCAAAGGCGCAGTCAAACCGCGCTGGCTGTTTCATACGAGATTAGTATTGATAACCGGATAGTAAAGTATCAAAGCAATACTGTTGATGGTGCTCAAATTGATGCTACAACACATGACCATGATAAAACCTGGAATTTTGACTTTGAAGACGGACGATACTTTACGGAGATGGAATCGCGCGCGGGCAGCCCTGTTACTGTAATTGGCCACGATATAGCAGCCAACCTTTTTCCTGATGGCGGGGCCGTTGGCAAGCAAATAAAAATAATGGGGCGTAACGTTACGGTAATAGGTGTTTTTAAAAAGGAAGGGAATGACATTTTAGGAATATCTGACGATAAAGAAATTTTACTTCCGCTGAATTTTGCAAAAAATGTTATTGACGTTCAAAATGCAAACTACAACCCGCAGATTGTGGTGCGCGGAAAAGCAGGCATTACAGATATTGAAGTTGAAAGTGAGGTTAGGGGGCTGATGCGTTCAATAAGGCGTTTGGGCCCCGGAATAGAAGACAACTTTGCATTAAACAAAACTACCATACTTTCTAACCAGCTTGATATCGTTTTCGGCGTATTAAAAAAGGTGGGTTTTGTTATTGGTCTTTTTTCAATTTTGGTTGGCGGCTTTGGGATCGCTAACATTATGTTTGTATCTGTTAAGGAGCGTACCAATATAATTGGTATTCAAAAATCACTGGGCGCAAAAAATTATTTCATCTTGCTGCAGTTTTTGATCGAATCAGTTGTATTATGTTTAATGGGAGGGATAATTGGTCTCAGTATGGTTTTCGGCGCAACTGCAGCCGTAAAGGCCGCAGCAGATATACAGGTGGTGCTCGATATGTCAAATATCATTTTTGGTGTCAGTCTTTCAATCGGTATCGGAATAATATCAGGTATAATTCCTGCCTATTTTGCTGCCAGGCTTGATCCTGTTGAAGCAATAAGGTCCAACTAAGGTGTTAAGTTGTCCGGGAGATTAAAAATGGGAGTGTTATAACTATAGTTGCTTTTTTTTGACTTAATCAATTACTTCGGGACAATTCAGACAATCAATTATGGTTGGTCAGCTAATCGTTCTGCCGGGACATAATGTCCAGCTATCTTTTCAAACAAAGTATCTGGCACAAAAGGCTTGGTTAAATAGTTGCACATGCCAGCCGCCAGGGCCTTGTTATGCGTCTCGGGCATAGCGTCAGCGGTTAGGGCGATAACAGGAATGTCGGGGTTTGTTCTTCTTATTATACGGGTTGTTTGAAATCCATCCATATCCGGCATTTGAAGGTCCATTATAATCAGATCGTAGCTATTGCTTTTTACCATTTCAATAGCTATTTCTCCGCTGATGGCTTCATCTACTTCCACATCCCATTTCTTCAGGAATTTGGAGGCGATCATTAAATTCATCTTATTGTCATCAACAACAAGTACACGCATGCCCGGTAAGCTGCGGTCAATGTTTGTTTTGGCGGTAGGAGTTAGATCGCCGTGTTTTATTTGTTTAGCTATATTAAAAGAAATTGAAAATGAGAATTTCGTTCCTTTTCCAGGTTCGCTGAAAACTGAAATATCACTTTGATGAAGTTCAATCAGGCGTTTAGTAATTGCGAGCCCCAAACCGGTGCCACCATAGTCATTATCATGATTTTGCGATTCCTGCATAAACGGATCAAATATGAGTGCCAGGTTTTGTGGAGAGATGCCTATACCTGTATCTGAAACGGTAAATTTTATAGTTGTCTGCTTATCATCCGTTGTTTCTTTATTTAGGTGAATACTAACTTTCCCTTCATGCGTAAACTTAATAGCATTACTTAAAAGGTTGTTTATTACCTGGCCGAGCCTGATCTGGTCGCCAATTAAATATTCAGGAATAGCGGGATCAACGAAAAGGTCGATTTCAAGATCTTTTTCAATAGCCCTGGAATAGAAAGTCTGTTTTATTTTTTGAGCAAGCGTTACAATGTTAAACGGCAAGGTATTGAGTGCCAGTTTTCCGGCTTCAATTTTGTTATAATCTAAAATGTCATTTATAATTGCTAATAAATTCTCACCCGAGAATTTTAAAATATTTAAATACTCAAGTTGCTCCGGCGACGGGTCCTCGCTCAGCAGCAGGTTAGTTGTTCCGATAACCGCATTCATTGGTGTTCGGATCTCGTGACTCATAATGGATAAAAACTCCGATTTAAAATGTGACGACTTTTCCGCTTCCTCCTTTGCCGAGATTAAAGCCTGTGTTGCCCTTTGTCTTAAAGTTATATCTTCACCAATACTCGTAACTTCTCTTATATTTCCGTTTTCATCATAGCTCACTGTATTTTGCCAACTAATATTGCGTTGCTCTCCATTTCGGCATATCACCGAACTAATGTATTGAGCCTCAAATGAACCGTTAATGAACCATCTGGATAAACCGTGTCTTTGATCTTCCGGTAAGAATTTTTCTAACCAGTTTAAGCCCAATATTTCATTTTGTTCATAACCAAGAATATGCGCCATAAACTTATTACAGAAAATCAGGTTGCCGTCTTTATCAACTGATATAGCAGGTAATTTAATGGTTTCCAATACCAGTTTATATTTATTTTCAGTTCTTAAGTAATCTATTTCCGCCTGTTTCCTGTCTGTTATGTCCTGTATGGTACCAATAACTTTCCGAACAGCCCCATCGTCTCTGCGCAATAATTTTCCTACTATGATGCTTAGGTACTTAACGTGTCCTCCCGGTGTAATTATCCTGTACTCGTACGATGTATTGGTAATGTTTGAAATGTCTTTTAAGTGCTGCTTTAGGATATGCCTGTCATTTGGATGTGCGTACTTCATCAATAATTTGACAATACTGTTTTCAGCAACTGCTTTCGGTCCAATTTCAAAAATGTTGCTGATCTCGTCGCTCCAGGTAAGGTTATTTAAAGCAATGTCCCAATTCCAGTTTCCTATTTTAGCGATAGTTTGCGCTTCAACCAATTCAGTTTGGCTAACCTTTATTTTCTTTGCTGATAGCTTAGTTTCGCTTACATCCTGTAAAATGCCACTTATGCGTTTAATATTTCCTGCACTATCTTTTAGCAACTTGCCCTTTAATACGCTTATATATTTGGTTTTGCCTGTTGGCGTGATAACTTTGTGTTCAAATTCACTGTGGCCGATATCATGAATGTTTGAAAAATAAACATAAGCCCTTTTGCGGTCATCCGGGTGGATCAGGTTTAAATAATAGTCAAACTTTTCAACGTTTTTAGGAATACTATCTACCTCCAGTATGCTGTAAAGGCTTTCGGATAAAAATGTTTCCCTTGTTGAAACGTCAAAATACCAGTTGCCAATTTTTGCAATTGATTGTGCTTCAAGCAATAAATTTTCATTTTCTTTAAGGGCGTCTGCATATTTTTTTTGTTCAGATATATCAGTAACAGACGCGGAGATACGTGAAGTGTAATTCCCGCTTTGGTCGTACACCGGCCCCAGTTTGGCCACAAACCATTGTCCTGTCCCAAAGTCAGATTGATAAGTTATTGAAACTGGCTCATGATGTTTAATCACATGATCCATAGCGTCGTCGAATTTTTGCGCCTTTTCATTACCCAAAACTTCGCTCAGGCGTTTCCCGATGCATGTTTCAGGATTAATAGCCCTGCCGTCCATGCGGCTAAACCAGGTGTTTAAACAAATTTTATTTTCATCAAATTCAAAAATTACGTCATTTAACGAGTTAATAAGAGCATCGAGTTTTTTTTCGCTTTGTCGCAGTTGCTCATCATTAATTAGCAGGCTCCGGTTTAAATCAATAACATTGCTCATCGCATTGTTAAAACGAAGCTTATTAGCTGTCTTTATTAAAAAAGAAACATAAGTTATACACGTGAACGTAAGCATTAAAACGATAAGAACGGCGACAGAGATGGAAACCTTTGAAGCAATTGAGTAGGCAATGATCATTGCTATTAAATTAAATATACTCAAACCGGCAAATTCCCATCTTTTTCTGCAAAACAGCGTGAGGGGTATAAAAATCATTATTGAATTAAAGAGGTAAACATGCTCAAATCCGTTTTTGCTCAATAAGTAGTTGTTTATTGTTAAAAAAGATATTATAGCGAGGTACTGACTTGCTGCGCTTAAAAATTTACCGGGGTAAAATAAAAACACAAGGGTAGCCAAGCAAAGGCCACTACTGATCAAACGCAGCCACAAAGGATCAAATGAGTTATAAAAACACAGGTAATGAAGTGCAGGGCCAGCAATAGACAAACCAATGAGCAATGGTGCGGAGATTGTACTATCACTTTGTAAAAGTAATAGAAGCCTGTTTTTTAATGATATACCGGACGTGTTTTTCAAATCAATTTATAATGAGGTGAGGTAAAATAACAAGCTTTAGGAAATGATATGGCATGAAAATTTTACAAATTGTCAATCATCTTAAGGGTTATTAATACGCAGATTTCGTTACATTTGTTGCAAATAAAATATTTTCCTATGTCGGAGACAGCACAATTAAAAATTGGCGATAAAACTTATGATCTTCCCGTAATTGAGGGTACCGAAGGTGAAAAAGCTATTGATATTTCAAAATTAAGGGATCAATCCGGATATGTAACATTTGATACCGGCTACAAAAACACAGGCGCAACCAAAAGCGCAATTACTTTTTTAGATGGCGAACTTGGGATTTTGAAATACCGTGGATACCCAATTGAAGAACTTGCTGAAAAATCAAGTTTTATTGAAGTTGCCTATTTACTTATCCATGGTGAGCTGCCTACTGAGAAAGAACTTGCAAATTTTCAGTATGAAATAAGCCGGCACACTTTGGTACACGAGGATATGAAAAAGTTTTTTGATGGTTTTCCGTCAAAAGCTCATCCTATGGGACAGCTGTCTTCGCTGGTTTGTGCGTTGTCTGCATTTTATCCGGAGTCATTAAAATCTTTGCAGACGGAAGAAGAGCTTCATTTGAGCATTATAAAAATGCTTGCTAAAATGGCCACTGTTGTTTCCTGGATTTACAAAAAATCCTTAGGACACCCGCTGATCTACCCACAGAATAAATATGACTATGTAACCAATTTCCTGTATATGACCTTCGGGCAGCGTACAGAGCAAATTGAAATAGATCCGGTTATAGTTAGCGCAATGAATACATTGCTTATACTGCATGCTGATCATGAGCAGAACTGTTCAACATCAACGGTTCGCATTGTGGGTTCATCAGAATCAAACATCTATGCTTCAGTTTCTGCCGGAATCTCTGCCTTGTGGGGCCCGCTGCATGGCGGCGCAAACCAGGCTGTAATTGAAATGCTTGAAAAGATAAAAGAGGATGGGGGCGATACCGACAAATGGATTGCAAAAGCAAAAGATAAAAATGACCCTTTCCGTTTAATGGGATTTGGTCACCGGGTTTATAAAAACTTCGATCCGCGTGCAAAGATCATTAAAAAAGCCTGTGACGATATTTTAGAAAAACTGGGTATTGACGACGAAGTGCTTGAGATAGCTAAGAAGCTGGAAGAGGTAGCGTTGAAAGACCCATATTTTGTTGAGCGTAAACTGTATCCAAATGTCGATTTTTATTCAGGTATTATTTACCGGGCTTTGGGTTTTCCTACTGATATGTTCACTGTATTGTTTGCATTGGGCCGCCTCCCAGGGTGGATTGCACAATGGAAAGAAATGAAAGAAAATAAAGAACCTATTGGCCGCCCACGCCAGATTTATGTAGGCGCTACAAACAGGGATTATGTGGATATAAAAAACAGGTAAACTCCTGTTATTTCGCAGAAGATGGTTCATCGTTCATTAAATTGAATTGTGAGCCATTTTTTTTGGGATATGGGCAGGTATTATTACGAGGGAATAATTGATTACGTTGAGGTATCACAAGCAAAAAGCCCGCTGGGTTTAACCATACGGGCCTTTATTAATCAAATCAACTTTCTTTATTGTTTTACCAAAGTGTAAGCAGCTTTAGTATCATCTGCATTTGGCGTAAAGGTAATTTTATATGTACCGGAAACAGGTACAGGGATATTATTATCGTCTGAAGATGATAACGTAACGCCATCAGCCCCGGTTTTCGGAATGCCATAGCTTGTTGCCCAATCGTGGCCTTTTCTAACTTTGATTGACCCGGTTGAAACTAATGGAAGCGTAACGGACCATAATCCGCTGCCATCGTTGGCAGATTTCATGTCAACATCATCACCGGCATTCCATCCTTTAGCCCCATCTCCAATAATGCTGTAATACGCTGTAAAGGGGGTAAAAGAAATGGTTTTAGCGTTAATATCGATCGTAACTGTATAAAAGCCCGGGGTGGCCGGAGCGTATAAGTTATTAGGTCCGCCAACCGCTACCGTGCTGGAGGTTGTATTTTGAGGATCGTTAGTAGCATATTTGTTATCATAGCTATTTTTACCCGGTACGATCAAAAATTGATTGTTGCCTGCAGTAAAGTTTAAAACACCGGTATAAATACCATTGCTCGTAGCAGACATCAAACTATCCTGATGACCAATATCCCATCCCTGGTACGCACCTACTGTGTACAAAAACGAGGTTAAATTAAATGGGGTAACTGTAAGCGTAAGCACATTTGAATAAACCGGTGGTGCACCGGCTCCTAACGAATGTTGAATGCGTACCTGTACCTGGGCGGTAACCCCACCTGCCAGGTTTAATTTTAATAATAGATTGTTAAAATCAGCAGTTGAATAACTTTGCTTTCCTTTTTTTGCAGCTATTACAGCTGTGGATGGTTTAGCCCAATTATCGCCCATCGCATCAATTTGCAGGGTATTAGTAACTGCGGCACTATAACCAAAATCCGGCTGGGTAAAACTAAAAGTCATCACTTTTGATGTATCGGTCAGTTTTGTTTTATCCAGTACTAAAGTAGTAGCTGAAGCCTGAAGCACTCCACTCTTTCCTGTATCGGCCACAACCTTAATCCCATCCTTTTTACAGGATGCAAGCATTAACAGCGCAATGCTGCTCAATGCAAAAAATTTTGTAAAAATCGATTTCATATTTCTTTTTCTAATTGGTTTTAAACAAAATACAAGTAAGGTGTTTTACCACACCTTACTTAATATTAAATGCTATTTATACCCTGGGTTTTGCACCAGTGTTGGGTTGTTAATTATATCGGTAGATGGGATAGGCATGATGTTCAGGTTTGATGAAACGGAAGTTCCGCCTTTAACACCACCTTTCCACTGCCATAAGTATGAATCGCCGGTGAACTTCCCAAAACGAATCAGGTCTGTTCTCCTTTGCATTTCAAAAAGTAACTCTCTGCCACGTTCGTTCAACATAAATGGAAGTGTTAACTCCCCTTGAGTAATATTGCCGGCCGTGCTTCCTGCATAAGCTCTTGTACGCACTTTATTAACATAGCTAAGGGCAGTAGCCGGGTCGCCGCCTGCACCGCCGCGTAAAACCGCTTCGGCGTAAATAAGGTAAACGTCAGCCAAACGAAACATTGGGAAATCCGTATCAGGGAAGTTTCCTGTCGCATCAGAACCTTTAACTCCGGCTGATGTCACATTCCTGAACTTTTGAATGGCATATCCATCCGTAAACGTATATTCATCATTGATGTCTAAATTTTGGCCATCTGTAAAAAATAGCGCCCTTTTGTCCGTATTGCCTGTTACATCGCTAAATAAAGACACATATTGAGGGGTGGTACGTAAACCAGCCCAGCCACCATTGATGCCAAATGCGGCAGGGTCCATTTTTCCACCTACAGATGCATGGATTAAATAGGTCATACCTCCGTATCCCTGGGTATGGGTCCCGTCTGATTCAATCGGAAAAATGATCTCGTTTGAGGTATTGTTATCAGCAAGAAACAAGTTCTTAAAGTTTGGCTCAAGTGTGTAACCTGCCGCAATCACTTTACTTGCATAGGTTACAGCTTCGGTATAATGGCCCGTTCCGGTATAAACCTGTGCGTTTAGATATAGTTTGGCAAGCAATGTCCAGGCTGCAGCTTTGTCTGCGCGGCCATATTCAAAACGAGGATTGCCTAGGTCTCCATCAATTGCCTTAAGTTCGCTTTCAACATAAGCAAACAATTCGGCACGGGATTTTTGCTTCGGGAAAAATACACCTACCTCGTCGTTTTCAGTCACAAAAGGAACGCTGCCGTATAAATCAATTGCATGATAGTAAGCAAGTGCTCTTAAAAAACGGGCTTCCGCTCTGTATTGTTTTGCCAATACAAGGTTATTGCCGGTAATTCCGTTTTTTGATAATTGAGCGTCGGTAGTTTGGCGAATAAATTCGTTATCTAAAGCTATTTCATAGAATATCCTGTCATACATAGCCCTGATAAACTCATTTTGAGAGTTCCAGGTCATATCATGCAGGTTATGAACCGTGCCGTCGTTCCATACAATTTGAGCCTCATCAGTAGTAAGCTCCTGCATGTTGAACAATTCTCGCAGATAATTGGAAAAACCTTCGTCAATACCCGCAACATCCGGGTTGCCGGCAGGTCCTTGCTGGCCGCTTAATGCGAATGCTGTATACAGCTTTGCCAAAACAGGTTTATAGTTATTAAAATCCTTGTAAACGCTTGCCGTAGTTAACTGGCCTTCGGGCGTAAGGTTCTTTTTACAAGAGGTTGCTATAACTGCTACACACATTACTATAATGAATGGCAGTTTATTTAATGTTTTTAATTTCATGTTTATATTATATTTCATAATATGTTAATTTCTTAAAACGACGCGTTTACACCAAGAGAATATACACGTGGCCGTGGATAGATATTGTTATCTATTCCTGATGATACTTCAGGATCAAGACCTGTGTAGTTGGTGATAACAAATACATTTTGAACGTTAGCTGTTACTCTTAGGCTCCTAAGTCCGGCAACTTTACCGAAGTTGTACGAAAGATTAGCATTATCCATGCGCAGGAATGAAGCATTCTCAACATAGTAATCAGAGTAAAGCTGGTACTGGGAGAAGTTGGTTTTCAAGATGCTGTTTGGAAGGTTGTTTAAATAACCCTGGAATTTTAAACCGGCATAAGCACCGTTACTTGCCTGAACGGCATTATAAACGTAGTTATCAAGATTGGCCCGCATGGTAAAACCCAGGTTCCATTTTTTGTAGGCTAAATTTGAGTTAAAGCCCATAAACACGGTAGGGTTTGGATGTTTGTATAAGTATTTGTCATTAAGGGAACTGCCATCGCCATTTCTGTCAACATATACGCCTTCAAGTGGCATACCGCTTTTTCCATATACCTGCTGATACACATAAAATTGGTATGGAGTATAACCGGCTTTTAACAACTGTATGGTATTTCCAACGCCTCCGGGGATACCACCGGTTGCAATGCTTTGGTTGGGGTCTTTTGTTGCAGATATATTGTCAACAGTAATTCTGTTGAATGAAACATTGTAACCAATATTCCAGCTTATATCTTTAGTGCTTATTGCGTTAACATTAATATTTAAATCAATACCTCTTGAATGCAGGTTACCAATATTTGCATAAACGTGGTTAGTCAGGTTTGTGCCATCGGGTACCGGGGTATCAAACAAAAGGTCTTTTGTCTTTTTGTAATAGTAGTCAATGCTGCCATTTATTCTGCCATTCAGGAAGCCGTAATCAAAGCCGATATTTGATGTCGCAGTCTGTTCCCATTTAATAAGTGTATTATAGGCATCAGCACGCAATGTATTGGTAAAGGCACTCCCAAATTGGTAGCCTGCACTTGAGTTACTTGGATCATAAACAGCCAAATAAGGGAATAGTGGGCCGATGTCCTGCTGGCCTGTTATACCATAACCAACTCTTAATTTAAGATCAGATAAAGAACTCATTGCTTTAAAGAACGGCTCTTCTTTAAGTCTCCATGCCAAAGCAAGGGAAGGAAAGTAACCGTTACGGCGTAATTCAGAGAATCTTGAAGAGCGGTCGTCACGGATTGTTGCCGTTAACAGGTACTTGTCATCATAAGTAAAGTTAACACGTCCGAAAGGAGATTCTATATAATACTGTCCCGGGAACGATACCGCTGCAGCTGAAGTCACATTTGTTTTATCGGCTGCGTAAGTGTTTTCAGGTTTAGTGTAAAAATGAAAGTATTGATATGAATATCCGGCCTGTACATCTAAATGACTCTTAATGCTCTTGAAATCTTTAGTGTATTTCAGGTAATAGTCGTTAGTATAAGTATAGTTCTCGCTAAAATATTGGCTATATGAACCTTTATAGGTTTGATTGAAGTTTGAAGCAGCAGTAGGGGGGATATAGGTATTTCCCATGCCGTCGGTAATATCACCGCCAAAAGTTGCATTAGCCTGTAATTCTTTTAAGAATGGGAAAGTGTAATTAAGCGTTAAGCTTCCAAGTGTTCTTTTGGTGTAACCGTTAGAATTATATTGGTTTAATAGTCCCAGTGGATTCCGCGGAGCCAAAGTGCTTGGGTTTCCGTTGCCACTTGCATCAAGCCATTCAAAATAGCCACCGTAATTGCTGTTGCCCGAATATACCGGTTGCGTAGGATCAAAACCTACCGCAGCGCCTATAGCTCCCTGATTTGCAAATTTTCTATCAGTATATGTTCCTTTAACGTTAAAGTCGATCTTTAAGCTTTGGTGTAAAAAGTCGTGATTTAAGTTTAAAGCTACGGTGGTTCTTTTTAAGTTATCCGTTTTTAAAATTCCATCCTGGTCTAAATAACCAATTGACAGGCGATATGGTAAACCTTTAATGCCGCCGGAAAAGTTTATATTATTATCTGTGGAAAATGCTGTGTGATAAATCAGGCTCTGCCAGTCAGTATTTGAAGTACCAACCAATCCTTTTTGAGCGGTAGTTAAGCCTGCCTGCGCGCTGCTTGTTACATCCCGGAATTCCGCTGCTGTTAATACAGGTGCTTCCTTAACTATCTTTGAAAGTGAATTTAAAGTGCTGAAATCAACTGCAAATTTACCGCTTTTGCCTTTTTTGGTGGTTATTATAATTACACCATTTGACGCGCGTGAGCCATAAATGGCTGTTGCAGATGCATCCTTTAAAATATTGAACGATTCAATATCATTTGGATTAATGGTTGCCAGCGCATTGTCAATACCGGCAATGCCTGAATTGCTTACGGGAACATTATCGATAACGATCAAAGGATCATTACTGGCGCTTATTGAAGCTCCGCCGCGAATACGAATAGTGCTTCCTGCACCAGGCGCGCCGCTGTTTGAGGTGATTTGAACCCCTGATACTTTACCCGAGATCAAAGCCTCAGGCGTGGTAATAGGGCCCTGGTTAAAATCTTTGGCACTAATGGATACTACTGATCCCGTAAGGTCTTTTTTGCGCTGTGTGCCGTAGCCCACTACTACCACTTCATTTAAACTGGTATTTTGTGGCTTCAAGGTAAAATCAGCAGTTGTTACTGAATTCCCTACAGTAATGGTTTTTGTAAAAGCTATATAGCCTAAGAATTTTGCGGTAACTGAATAGTTGCCCGGTTTTAGGCCGGTAATAGCATAGTCGCCATTGCCATCGGTAGTGGCTCCTAAGGTTGTTCCATCTATCGTAACAGATGTTCCTGGCAGGGCGAGGCTTGTTTCGTCAACCACCTTGCCTTTTATGCCTCCAGTTTGCGCAAATGCAACAACTGACATCATCAGAAATGCGCACAAGAGGACATACTTTTTTGAGTAATTTTTTCTCATATACTTCTTAGTTTTAAATTAAATTAGGGCATCAAATATGCCGGGTACAATTGGTTTTTTATTTTTGCTGAAACAGCACTGCCTAATTTACATTTAGAAGTAATAAATGCAAATGTTATATAAAAGATAATTTTAATAAGCTTTATTTATGTTAAATTAACTTTAACGAAACAGTAAATTGTAACGTTTTTGTTAGCATTTTTTAGGTTTTTACCCGTAATTTTAACAGGAAAGAAAGATTTGTATTTTTCTAAGTGTCAAAATTACACAATCGACAATTTTACTAATATGTAACGATTTTCCGGGAACGTTCCCGGAAAATAATTGTTAACAAGACATTTATTAACGGTGAAAAAAAATATTTTCTGCGCGTTTTTGCTTTTTAGCCAAAGTTTTTTGTTGTTTGGACAGCAAAAAATCACCTTTAAAACCGGTGTTTTTATTGCTCCGAAAGCAACTGAGAGACACCTGTTTTTAGCGGGTGATTTTAACGGCTGGAACCCCGCCGATAAGGCCTGGGAATTAGCGAAAGATTCTACCGGGGCCTACCATCTTTTTAAGGAGCTTTCAAAAGGAATTTACCATTTCAAAGTTACCCGGGGCAGCTGGCAAACGGTTGAGTGTGATAAGATTGGGAAGCCTGTTGATAACCGTATGCTCTCAATTAATAGCGATACTACTGTAACGTTGAATATAAATGGCTGGCAGGATAATTTTGCCGCTGAAGAAAAGGTTCATACCGCAAGCAGGCAGGTGCATATCCTTAATGATAAGTTTGATATACCGCAGCTAAACAGGCAACGCCGTATTTGGATTTACCTGCCTGCGGATTACCTGTCATCAGGAAAAAAAATTCCGGTTGTCTATATGAACGATGGGCAGAATTTATTTGATAGCTATACATCAGGCTACGGCGAATGGGGTATTGATGAAATATTGGACAAGTTTTACGGCAAAAAAGAATGTATCGTAGTTGGGATTGATCATGGGGGGGATTTTAGAATAACGGAATACGATCCTTACGATTCGAAGTATGGGAAGGGCAGGGGTAATGATTATGTTGATTTTATAGTAAATACCCTTAAACCGTATGTTGATCAACACTACCGTACCAGGAAGGATGCGGCACACACAACCATTGCCGGCAGTTCAATGGGTGGGCTGATATCTATGTATGCTGCATTAAAATATCCTAGAATATTCGGAAATGCAGGAATATTCTCACCTGCTTTTTGGATTGCTCCGCGTATTTACGAATATGCCGGGCAACAAACACTATCGAAAAATTCCAGGTTCTATTTTGTTTGCGGAGATGCTGAAAGTGACAGTATGGTTGCTGATATGCAGAAAATGGGAGCCTTAATCCGAAACAAGGTTAAAGATAAACAACGTTCGCCGGTGGTAATTATACCGGGTGCCGGCCATAACGAAAAACAATGGAGTGGCGATTTTCCAGGCTTTTATGAGTGGCTTTTCCGGAAATAGGAAAAGTGGCAATTGGAAAAGTCCGAAAAGAAAGAAGTGTGTTTCAGATATTAGCGTTAACCATCAATCTGAGCTTTATTTTTTCTATCCGGACTTTTGAGACGGTCAGACTACAATCTAATCGCCATCCTGCGTTGTAAACTGGTAAGTTTCTGTATTTCCAACCGGCAAGTCAGCTATCGCGCCTCTATTTAACTGCCACCAGAAGCGTAAACGTGGTTTTTCGCGGTTGCCGATCTCGTTCATTGAATCTGCGTCATACAATCGCCCGTTAACCATCACGTATTTTATTTTTTCACTGTTATGGATATTGTCAAGTGGGTTAGCGTTTAATACAATCATATCAGCCAGTTTACCAAGTTCCAGCGAACCAATTTCTTTATCCATGCCCAGATAGAACGCTCCATTCATTGTGGCGCAACGGATAGCTTGTAAAGGCGTCATACCGCCCTGCGCAAGCATCCAAAGTTCCCAGTGAGCGCCAAGCCCCTGCAGCTGCCCATGCGCGCCCAAATTAACCTTAGTGCCGCCATCTGCAATCTGTTTAACATATTTTGATACTTCAATATGGCCATAATCGCCATATTCAGCCGTACTCCGCCGCCTTGACCGTGCGTCAATAATAGCTTGTGGCGTAAAATTTAACAGGTGCTCGTTTTTCCATACCTCAGAACGGTCATACCAAAAGTTTTCACCAAACTGAGTGCCGTAGCTCACAATCAGCGTAGGCGTATAGCCGGTTTTGCTGGCGTTCCACAATGTTTTTACGTCTTTGTAAACAGGCCAAACTGGTATGTTGTGCTCAATGCCGGTATGCCCGTCCAATATCATATTCATATTAGTGAAAAATGTCGATCCTCCTTCGGGAACAACTTCCATTTGCAACTGGCGCGCTGCCTCAATAACCTGCTGGCGCTGTTCGCGGCGTGGCTGATTATAGCTTTTTACCGAAAACGCACCAACCGCCTTCAACCTGCGGATATTTGAAAGGGCATCATCAAGGCTGTTGATCACGGCTTTAAAGTCGCCATCAGCCCCATATAATATGGTTCCGGTCGAGTAAACCCGCGGGCCAACCATTGTACCGGCTTTTAACATCTCGTTCTGACTAAAAACCATCTCCGTGTTGCTCGACGGATCATGGCTGGTGGTAACACCAAAGGCCAGGTTAGCGTAGTAATGCCAGTCCTGCTGCGGCGAAATTCCATCCGGACTGGTGCCGAGGTGACCATGCACATCAACAATACCCGGCATTATTGTTTTTCCGCTTAAATCGTAAACTTTCGCACTGTCAGGCACCACAATGGCATCTGATTTTCCAATTGCCGAAATTGTATTTTGGGTAATAATAATTGTTCCGTTGTCAATCACCTCGTCGCCTTTCATGGTAATTATCCGTGCATTTTTAAATGCGATAATACCGGTGGGGACGTCTGTTTTTACTTTTAGGTTGATGTCTGTTCCAGCTGTATCAATGGCCGGCGTTTTGTCGCTTCCTGCATCGGTAAAAGGAAACGCGTTGCGAATATCCTTAACAAAATATTTTGGACCGAGCGTCCACATCAGCTTCTGGCTGTCTTTACTCCAGTGCAGGTAAGTTCCGGCATCGCGGGTAAGTTTATTTAACGGGATAGCTTTGTTTGACGCCGATAACTCCTGCGGGCTGCCGGTATATACCATAGGAGTTATATAGCAATTAAATAACTCAGTAAAAGCCATCCATTTACCATCAGGACTTGGATTGAACTGTGTGGCATATTTGGACGTGTAAAGGGTTTGCTGGTTAGCACCCGTAGTATCCATTGCTTTATAAGCTTTTTTGTCGCCCTCCTCACTTTGATAATAGATCTTAGCGTCATCGGTAGAAAATTGCGGATATATACCGTTATTAATAATAAATTTAGGTTTACCGCCATTGGCAGGAAGCGTATAAATGCCGGGGTTTTTACCGAACGTATAGCCCGAAGTTCCATTGCCCTCGCCTTTTCTGAAAATTATCTTATCGCCTTTGTTTGAAAACTTTGGCGAATAATAGTAACCTTTTTCGGCAGTAAGCCGGGTTACAAGTCCGGTGGCCAGGTCAATCTTATTTATTGAACCTTTTAATTCATCAGTCCAGTTAACATACACTAATGATTTGCCATCCGGGCTAAATGCCGGTTCGTATTCAAAATCTGTTGTAGCGGTTATTCGGGTGGGTTTACCATCCGGAAGGCTCTTGGTGTAAATATGTCCAGCCGCATTAAAAGCAATAACTTTACCGTCCGGAGAGGTGGTTGCCTGGCGAATCATCTTTACTGTAAATTCATCCTGGAAAACCTTTTGCTGAAAGTGCAGCGCTTCGGTAATGGTTTGCGTTGTGCTTACTTCAAAAGGGATCTGCGTGGTATTCAGTAATGAAATGTCCAGGTTCCAGATTTTTCCGTTTGCGTAAAAGATCAGGTTATTGCTGTTCGGGGTCCAGTTAAAGTTTGGGTAAACACCGAAAATAGCCCATGTTTCCTGCTGATCATGTGACAGCCCATCATAAACGGGCCATTCTTCTCCTGTATTTAAATTATGAATAAACAGCACTGATTTTAACCTTACCCGCTTAACAAATGCAAGCAGTTTGCCATCGGGCGAGATTTGCGGGCGGCAGGCACCACCTGCACCACCTGTTACCTCTTCAATGTCCCCGGTTTGGCGATTAAGTCTTTTTATGGCGTAGATACCTTTATTGGGGTCTTTGTTGTATTCAAAATTAGGTCCGGGCGTAACGTCTTCGCTCCAGTAAATGAATTTGCCATCTGGTGAAACTATAGGCTCGCCGGCATCCTGCTGGTCGTTCTTCCGCTTAGTTAGTTGGATTCCTTCGCCCCCGGTTTTATGGTAAAGCCAGATTTCGCCTGCGCCTAATGAACGGGTGCCGGTAAAATGTTTCCTGGCTACCAGGTATTGACCATCGGGAGTCCATGACGCATTATTTAACAACCTGAAGCTTTCTTTAGTAATAGCGTGTTTGCCACTTCCGTCAGCATTCATCAGCCATATATTATCACCACCTTCTTTATCACTTGTATAGGATATCAGTTTCCCGTCAGGGCTAAAGCGTGGTTGCACTTCCCAGGCCTTTCCGCCGGCTAGTAAAGTGGCTTTACCACCACTAACCGGTAAGCTGTAAATATCGCCCAGCAGGTCAAAAACTATTGTTTTGCCATCGGGGCTTACATCCAAATTCAACCAGGTGCCTTCATCTGTTGTTATTGTTATTTTTTTTGAAGGGCCCGGCGTGTTTTCTATGTTCCATTTTTGTGCAAATAAACTAAGGGAAACCGAGAGAAACAGGAGTGTAGTGTAGATAACTTTCATTTATATGCTGATTATAGCTGCGAATTTAAGAATATAAAAGGATTTCGGATTTTGGAATTTCGATTTGGCAGGTATCTTTACAATCCATAAATTTTAGCGGGATACCAATAAGATTATCAGGTCTGACATTGAACATCGGAATTTCGAAACAAGAAATGACATTACAGGAGATTTTAAAACATTATTGGAACCACGATACCTTCAGGCCCATGCAGGAAGAGATCATTAAATCTATTCTGCTGGGGCATGATACACTTGCGCTGCTGCCAACAGGCGGAGGTAAATCAATATGTTTCCAGGTTCCTGCTTTAGCAAAAGATGGGCTTTGTATTGTTGTTTCGCCGTTGATAGCTTTAATGAAAGACCAGGTTGAAAACCTGAAAGCCAGGGGTATTGAGGCCGTTTCCATCGTGTCCGGGATGGGAAAACGCGAAATTGATATCGCGCTGGATAGTTGTATTTACGGGGAGGTGAAGTTCTTATACCTTTCGCCGGAGCGTTTACTTTCTGAGCTGGTTCGTGAACGCATAAAATACATGAAGGTGAATTTGATTGCGGTTGACGAGGCCCATTGTATTTCGCAATGGGGTTATGATTTCCGGCCGCCTTACCTTCATATTGCTGATTTAAGGGAGTTGCACCCGGATGTGCCTGTACTTGCGCTTACTGCAACCGCAACCGCTGATGTTAGGGAAGATATTCAGCAAAAGCTATTATTTAAAAATGCAGTTGTTTTCCAGAAAAGCTTTGAACGTAAAAATATCAGTTATGTGGTTCAAAATACGGAAGATAAGTTTCGCAAGCTGCTTGACATAGCGAAAGGAGTTAAAGGCAGCGGGATTGTTTATGTGCGTACCCGCAAGGAAACTGCCGAAATAGCCAAATTTTATACAAATAATGGCATAAAGGCCGATTATTACCATGCCGGGTTGGAAAGCGGTTTGAGATCAAAGAAACAGGAAAGCTGGAAAACTAATCATACGCAAATAATAGTAGCCACCAACGCATTTGGAATGGGCATTGATAAACCCGATGTACGGTTTGTGATCCATAAGGATATGCCCGAAAGCCTGGAGGCCTATTATCAGGAAGCCGGAAGGGCAGGGCGGGATGAACAAAAAGCCTATGGAGTATTATTATATAACTATGCCGACAGGCTGAGGCAGGAAAATAAATTTGAACTGAGTTTTCCGACCATACCCGAAATTAAACAGGTTTACCATTACCTGGCCAATTATTACCATTTGGCCTATGAGGCAGGCGAGGGCGTAAGCCTTGACCTTGATCTTGGTGATTTTTGCAGCCGCTTTAAGCTGGATAGCATTAAAACTATAAACGCACTTAAGTTTTTAGAACTGGACGAATACCTGTCATTTAATGAAAGTGTTTTTTTACCATCGCGGTTTAAATTTGATGTGCAGAACGAGGAGTTGTATAACTTCCAGATCCAGAACCCGGGATGGGATGCATTCATCAAGAATATATTACGGTCATATGGAGGTTCGTTTGATAATTACGTCCGGATCAGGGAGTTTGATCTGGCCCGGCGCGCCGGCATGAACGTGCAGCAGGTAATTGAAGGCTTAAAGCAACTCAATGAATATAAGATATTAAGCTACCAGCAGCAAACGGACATGCCGCAGGTTACCTGGTTAAAACCACGGCAACATAATGATGCATTGTACATCAACAAAAAAGTAATTGACGATCGCAAGGCCACTTATCGCAGAAAGATGGAGGCTGTATTTACCTATGCGGAACTTAAAAAATGCCGCAGCCAACAGTTACTGACTTATTTTGATGAACACAACGCTGACAAGTGCGGTGTATGCGACGTATGCCTGGAAGAAAAGCGGCAAAACAATGCTGCTGAAATTTTTGATGACATTACCAGCGAGCTGATCCAAATTTTAACTACCTCGTCACATGATCTGGGGTCTCTGGTAAATGCCGCAAAAAGTGGAACGGAGAAAGAGCGGATAGATACCATAAGACTATTACTTGACGCAGGTAAGATAAAATTTGCAGGGGAGAAGCTGGTGATTAGTTAGTGGTTTTGAGCCGTTTGAAAATGATTTTACCCTTTAGTTTTAAAATTGATCTTCTTTCTTTATTATGCCGTTGGTAGCGAATTAGTCATTCTCTTTATCAATCATAAAACCATATAATTATTCTAATCTCATTTTTATCCGGTATTTCTTGTACCCGATCCTCAAAAAGCGGAACCGTGAACGAAAAAAAATACAGCCGCCAGCCAATTTTACGCCGCCAAAAAATCAGATTTACCGCGGGAAAACCGATGGCTGCCGATTGAAAGCCAATAGTAATTTGTTTATATTTTATTAAGTGATTGATAATGAGGGTCTTAAATTATAATCAACTCTGTAATGCCTATAAACTCAGTAGGTGTAATAATTACACTAAGATGAAAAAATTCGTGGATTAAAAGTGCACCTTTGCAGACGAAAACAAGGCGTTGGTCTATTAAGTAAAGTTTTACTGTAACGTTTTAAAATGGATGCCGTCTTATGGTTGTATTTCAAAAATAGAAGAGTACAACATTTAGAGTCACAATAATAAATAAAAAAATGAAAACCAAAATTTTATCCGTAATTACAATGTTTGTTGTATTAGCAGGATTAACCAATTCAACTTATGCAAGTTCTTTAACAAAAGATGCCTACACCGTATTAAATGACATGAGCGCCATTAATAAAATAGAAGTTCACGGAAATGTTGAGCTTTATATTTCGGATGCGTCATCAGACCAGGTAAAAGTTTACAACAAGTACTACTCAGAAAGCGCCCTCGTACAAAATAAAAATGGCGTGTTGCGTATCACTTCATATAAAGCAGAAAAATTAGTGGTTTGGGTAAGTGCCAATGATCTTCGTTCTGTATCTGCTTATGACAACTCACAGGTTAAATCATTCGGTAACCTTTCAAAAATTGAATTTAACGTTGAATTACATGATAATGCTGAGGCAAGGTTGAATTTAGATGCTTTTAATGCAAACGTAACTGTAAAAGATAACGCAAGGGCTGATTTAAGAGGTTCGGCAACTGAATTAAACCTGAACAGGGATATCGAGTCGAATGTAAAAAGCAACAACTTTGCTGTAGCCCATTTTTACGAAAATAAGGTATCATTTTCTGCTGAGATCAGCAACGAAATGATAGGTATGTAAACCGACTTTTGCAAAAGTTCAACATATATTACGGGAGCTATCTGTTTTAAACAGGTAGCTTTTTTGTTTTAAAGGCAAACGCGCTTGTTTTAGAAAAAGTTGCGATTTATTAGCTGGTAACATATTTGGCGGTAATAAGCAATAACAGCATCCGGTCATCTTTGGCCTCGTCAAGATTTTCTTTTAGCAGCTGAAGGATCTCCTGATTTTTCATTTTTACAGCCATCATTTGCAACACCTGGAAGGAGGCGATTTCGACGCTTTCCATGTTTTGGAGGTAAAAAAGAATGGCCATGTCTCTTAAGGCGGTATCGTCTTTTTGCTCGCTTATTGCAGTAAAAGCTTCTTCAATCATACCTGCCAGGCCACTGCAACCCGCTACGGAATTTTGTTCCCCCAGGCGCTCGTAAATCTCGTCCATCCTGATGATCTGTTTTTTTACGTCATCAACAGTTTCCATTATCGCATGGTTCAGATCGCTGAAATGAGCATGGCCGGCTATTTCAGGAAAACGATCTACCATGTGTTTTTTGGCACAATATATTTTATCGAGATTATCGGTAAAAAACTTACGGAGGCGGGTATCGCCTAAATGTATTTTTTGGGAGCGCTCGGGTTGGTTTTGCATAAGTCAAAATAACAAAAAAACAGGCTCCCGGTTTTAAGGAAAAATAGTTTTGAGGAATGTTTGATGCTGCAAGGATGGTTTCTGTACCAGGATTGCATGCAGCATAAAACCTAACCACAATTATCAGGGGATTTTTTCACCGACAAAATTTCCGTATTTACCGGGAAAAACCACGCTCATACCTAATACAGGGCATATTGCTGTAACGTTTTCAACGTGTGATCGTCATATAGGTGTATTTAAAATTTAGAAAATATAATTAATTGACAATCAAAATATAAAGATCATGAAAACCGCATTTTTAACCATATTCTCAGCCTTAGTTTTAGTGTCAGGAATAGCAAATTCAACATACGCAGCCACTGCAAAAAATGATAACAACACCTACACCGTGTTAACCGACATCAGCGCAATAAATAAAATTGAAGTCCACGGAAACGTTGAACTGTTTGTTTCTGACGCATCGTCTGACCAGGTAAAGGTTTATAACAAATATTATTCAGAAAGTGCTTTGGTACAGAGCAAAAATGGCGTGCTTCGTATTACATCATATAAAGCCGAAAAATTAGTGGTTTGGGTAAGTGCCAGTGATCTGCGTTCAATCTCAGCTTATGACAATGCCGAAGTAAAGTCATTTGGTAACCTCTCAAAAATTGAATTTGATGTTGACCTGCACGACAATGCTTCTGCCCGTTTAAACCTTGACACTTTCAGTGCTAACGTTATTGTGAAAGATAATGCAAAAGCTGACTTGAAAGGTTCAGCTACCGAATTGGTTGTTAATAAAGAAATTGATTCAAACGTAAAAAGCAACAACTTTACCGCCCTTCATTATACTGAAGTTAAAAATGCTTATAACAATGACCTTGCTGGTCTTTAAATAAACTTTTGCAAAAGTTCAATATATATAACAGGAGCCATTCGCTTTAAGCGGGTGGCTTTTTTAGTAGTAAACCTCATTGAAAGGCATTAACCATTGTATTGGTAAACTTTATGCATAGTTGCCTTTAAATCTTCATAAACCTGTTTGAAAATAACAAACCCGTTTGCATAAGCTGCAACATTAGTCAGGTTGGGGTTAAAAGTCTTTAGCCCCAGAAAATCAGAGGTTGGGTAATCTTTAATAGTGCCAATACTTTTTAAAGCCATAAATGCCGCGCCAATAGCTGATGCATCTTCACTTTGCACTACCACCATTTTTTTGCCGGTTATATCGGCCAGTGTTTGTACCCATAGGTCAGCGCGCACAATGCCGCCGCTTACGTTAATTTGGGTAATGGGTGCAGAAGTTTGCTGCACAGCATCTAAAACATCTTTCAGTGCGTAACAGATGCCTTCTAATACCGCCCTCGAAAAATGAGCCTGGGTATGCGGTAACTTTACACCAAAAAAAGTACCGCAACTTTCGCTGTCCCAGATAGGGGCGCGTTCGCCAGTTAGATAGGGCAAAAACAGCAAGCCATTACAGCCGGCCGGTACGGTTGCTATTTGTTGAAAAAGCTGCTCGTAACTCCTTTCGTCCGCTTCGGGATTAATATTTTTTAACCACCATTGCAGCGCTATGCCGCCATTGTTTACCGGGCCGCCGCAAATAAATGTTTCTTTATTTAGTATATAGTTGAACGTCATTGACTGTTCATTAGGCAAGGGGATGCTGCTGGCTACCCTAACGGCACCGCTTGTGCCAATGGTAATGGCAGCAATACCCGGTTTGTCAGCCATGCTGCCGAGGTTGGCTAAGCAGCCGTCACTGGCACCAATAATAAATGGTGTATCGGGACTAAGCAGATATTTATTTTTTTCAGCGGCAACATATAACCGGCAATAATCTGTTGCTACCACCCTTGAAAGAGATTTAATAGTTATCCCCGCCAGCTTCAGGGCATCAGTATGCCAGGTAAGCTGCTCAATGTCAAATAAACCGGTACAGGATGCAATGGATTGATCTACCTCGAAAACGTTAAAAAGATGGTGCCAGATATATTCTTTTATGGAAATGAACTTGTAGGTTTTACTGAAAAGCTGAGGGTCATTTTCCTTGATCCAGATGATTTTGCACAGCGGCGACATGGCGTGCAAAGGGGTACCTGTAGCTTTATATATAGCCATGCCATTGTTTGTGCCTCTTAATCGTTTTGCTATTTCTGCGCTGCGGTTATCGGCCCAGGTTATCATCGGTGCTAAAGGACGGCACAGCTCATCTACAGGGATAAGGCTGTGCATGGCGCTGCTCAGGCTCACCGCCAATGGAGCACTGCCTATTTTCAGGATAATGCTTTTTATAACGTTAGCAAAAGCAGCCCGGATCTGCTCTGGGTCCTGTTCATGATAACCGGGTTTGGGCGAACTGAAGGGGTAATAAACCTGGTGATCAGCAAATGACTGAAATTGAAGATTTACCGCCACAGCCTTTACACTGCCGGTGCCAATATCTATCCCCAAAACATATTCCATAGTTTATAATTATGCCTGCAAGATACATGTTAACCGCTTTAACTAAAAGCTGCTGTTCCACTTACTTTATAATGGTGGTAGTTCAATTTTGGGGTAACCAAAGTTTAATCACCCCAAAGACGGTCTTCCGCTGGCAATGCCTGGTTTAAAACCATAAATTTCTACGCGTTTTCACCGACTAATTTTCCGGCTTTACCGGGAAAAACCACCACTATACCTAATAGGGGCCATATTGCTGTAACGTTCTTTACCTGTGATCGTCATATAGGTGTATTTAAAATATAATTACTTGACAATCAAAATATAACCATCATGAAAACTCAAATCATAACTTTCTTCGCAGTGCTCGTTGTAGCATTCGGAGTAACAAATTCAACCTTCGCAGGAACTGCAAAAAATGCTGATGATAACTACACTGTATTAACCGACATCAGCGCGATCAATAAAATAGAGGTGCGCGGCAATGTTGAACTTTACGTTAGCGACGGTGCGACCGATCAGGTTAAAGTTTATAATAAATATTACAGCGAAAGCGCATTGGTTAAAAGCAAAAACGGCGTATTGAGCATCGCTTCATATAAAGCAGAAAAATTGGTGGTTTGGGTTACTGCAAATGACCTTCGCGCAATCTCTGCATTTGATAACGCACAGATAAAATCATTTGGTAATATTTCTAAAATTGAATTTGATGTTGACCTGCCGACAATGCTACTGCTAAATTAAACTTAGAGGCCTTTAGCGTGAGCGTGATTGTAAATGACAATGCAAAAGCAAGCCTGAGCGGCACCGTAACTGAATATAACTGCAAAATTGATCGCGATGAAAATGTTGACCAAAAAGACCTGGTTGCATTTCATTCCTCAAAAAAACAAACCCCAGCCAAAGTGGTCGCAGCTAAAGAGTTTGATTTAGCGGATCTATAATATAACTGTAGGAACTACAAAAAACAAAAGCTATCACAATACGGTAGCTTTTATTATTTTTGATGTAACTTAAGCTACCTGACAATTGTCCAAACAAAAAGCCTTTAAAACACTCACATAGCAACAAAATGAAAAAGATTCACTTAATAATATTGGCATTAACCGCAGGCATCACAATTGCCGGAATAGCATCGTGCAAACTCGGTTGTGTTCATGGCTCTGGCAATCAAAAATCTGAGGACCGTAAGGTTGGCAGTTTTAAATCTATCAGTATTTCGGGCGGCTTTAAGGTTATTTTAAAGCAGGATAGCTCGTATGCGGTTAAAATCACAGCTGATGACAACCTGCTTAAATATATCAGAACAGAAATAAATGGCGATATGCTTAAAGTTTTTACCAAGAAGAACATGTGCAATACCGGCGAAATGACGGTTAATATAGGCATACGCGAACTGGAAGGATTGAAAGCATCAGGAGCAGTTGAGGTTGAATCGGATGGCAAAATAAACGTGCATGACCTTCGCTTTAAATTGTCAGGGGCTACTAAAATAACAATGGATCTGACTGCCAATAATGTTTCTACAAAAGGAAGCGGCGTCACCGAGGTGAATTTAAAAGGCCAGGCCTCATCTCACAGCATTGACCTAAGCGGCAGTGGTAAAATCCATGCTTTTGATTTTGTTGTGAACACCTGCAATATTGAAACCTCCGGCGTAGGCCACAGTGAGGTTAATGTTTTAAACAGCCTGAATGTTCGCTCAAGCGGCGCATCTGCAGTTAAATACCGTGGTAACCCTACGATAAGAAACGACAAATCGGGAGCGTCATCAATTGAAAAAGCAGATTGAGGTTGTAAAATGAGCGGGCTGATTACAGGCGCGGTTGATTAGGTTGATGTGATAATGCTTTTAATAAGCCTTTTCGAATAAAAAACTTAATTTGCTTTGATTAAACCTAATCAACCAATCACTCAATAAAATGAAAAAACTTAAAAAAGTAATATTATCTGCGGTAATTGCGATAGTATTAACAGTTGTGATAGCCATATCCTATATCACATTAGCGCTGCCCAATGTTGGCGAACCTGATGACATCCGGGTTACGCTAACTAACGAAAAAATAGCCAGGGGTGAATATCTTGCGAATCACGTGTCCCTTTGTACTGATTGCCATTCGCAACGGGATTGGTCCAAATTTGCCGGGCCGATAGTTGACGGCAGGCTGGGAGAGGGTGGCGAACTTTTTGACAGCAAGGTTGATTTTCCCGGAAGTGTTCACGTCCCTAATATTACTCCATTCAATTTAAAAGAATGGACAGACGGGGAGATCTTCCGCGCAATTACCGCCGGGGTCAGGAAAGATGGCTCTGCTATTTTTCCTTTAATGCCTTGGCCGTCCTATTCAAAAATGAGCCGCGAAGATATTTATGCTATTATTGCATACCTGCGTACCTTAAAACCCGTGGAAGCCAATTACCCGAAGGCGTCGTATGACTTTCCTTTAAATATCTTGGTCCATACCTTTCCTAAAAAGGCAGTGCCGGGGATCAACCCAAGCCCGGCAGATACTATTAAATACGGGGCTTATCTTGTAAATGCCGCAGCCTGTATGGATTGCCACACAAAAAACGTTAAAGGAAAGGCTGTGCCCGGCATGGATTTCGCAGGAGGACGCGAGTTTAAAATAGGTAACAATACCATCCGTTCTGCCAATATTACGCCTGATACCGAAACAGGAATTGGCCGCTGGACGAGCGCATCATTTCTGCAAAGATTTAAATCCTTTAATGATCCTGCAAAAGCGGCCACTATATCTGAAACTGATTTTCAAACTATAATGCCCTGGTATGATTACAGCAGGATAACTGAAAATGATCTTAAAGCAATGTTTGCCTATTTAAGGACGCTGAAACCAATTAGTAATAAAGTAATTAAGTTCACTGTTAATAGTTTTGCCCTGACTAAAAGCAATTAATAAATTATTATCTGAATTTATTTCGTGCATCGCCGGCTTTTCTAACTTTCATACTTTTTTTATACCTTTGCCCCTCCAAAAGCAGGGGCTTTATTACATCTGTAATACAAAGTTGCCCTGCATATAAAGTAAAGCTTAAATACCGGTAAAAAATGAATATTTCACAGGAAAAGATTGATAACCTGAATGCAGTTGTAAAAATCAATATCAATCCCGAAGATTATCAGCCACGTGTTGATAAAGCAATTAAGGATCAGGCAAAAAAAGCCAAAATACCTGGGTTTCGTCCCGGCATGGTGCCTGCATCGCATATAAAAAAGATGTACGGTAAAAGTATTTTGGTTGATGAGATCAACAACATGCTGTCTGATACTTTAAATAAATATTTAGAGGACGAAAAGCTGGAAGTTTTGGGTCAGCCGCTTCCAAAAACCGGCGACGAAAAAGAATATAACTGGGATTTTGCTGATAATTTTGAGTTCAATTACGAACTCGGTCTTGCACCTGACTTTGGCGTTGATTTTTCAGCCAAGGATAAATTAACGCAATACGTTATAAAGGTTGATGAGGAAACGCTGGCAGCGAGGATAAAAAACATTCGCAGGAGCTATGGCAAAATGACAAATCCTGACGTATCGGCAGAAGATGATGTGCTTTATTCAGATTTAGTGCAACTTTCTCCGGATGGTTCTGTTTTTGAGGACGGGATTACCAATACAGCATCTGTACGTTTAGACCAGATAAAAGATGAAGCTATAAAAGCATCATTGATCGGTCTGAAAAAGGGAGATGAATTAATACTGGATATTCAGAAGGCTTTTGATAACGACGCAGCCAAGGTTGCTGGATTATTGAAAATTGAGGAAGAAACAGCAGCAGATCTGAAATCGAACTTTCGCTTAACTGTAAAAAATGTTAATCGTTTGGAAGAAAGTGATCTGAACCAGGAGTTCTTTGACAAATTATTTGGTGAAGGTACCGTGACTACCGAGGAGGAGTTCAAGGCTAAAATAACAACAGAAATAGAAACCATGATGCAGCAGGATTCAGAACGCAAACTGCAGGAAGATATCTTCCAATATGGTTTGGATAAAGTTCAGTTTGAATTGCCTGATGAATTTTTGAAACGGTGGTTAAAAGCAACTAACGAAAAACTTACCCCTGAAGAGCTTGAAGGCGGCTACAATGATTTTGCAAAAAATCTTAAATGGACGCTTATTGAGAACAAGGTGCTGAAACAAAACAGCATCGAGATCAAATATGAAGAAGTTTTTGAATTAGCTAAAGCCCGTTTAGGCCAGCAGTTCCAAATGTACGGGCAGGGAATTGACGAAGAGCAACTGGGGCAATACGCAGTTCAATATTTGCAGAATAGGGAGAATGCTAACAAAATATTTGAAGATGTTAAGGCATTGAAAGTATTTGAATACATAAAAAGTGTTGTTACGTTGGAGCCAAAAGAAATAACTTATACTGAATTTACCGGGCTTTTTGCCAAGTAAACGGAAATTCTTTGAATTCAGTTTGAGTCCGAAAGTAAGCTATGTGCTGCTTTCGGACTTTTTGTATCTGTTAGAACTCGTTGTTATTCCTTGTTTTTTCCTTATCGGTTTTTCTCCATCAAATAAATTTACTTTTAACAAACTTTCTGGTAACAATTGTATTTAAGTAACAACTATATTTATCGCGATTAAAACCCGCACATTTAACAAAAAAAAATCATGAGCAGTAACATTGATAAGAATGAGTTCCGGAAATATGCTGTTAAGCACCACCGCATTAACAGCATTTATGTAGATAAATTTATTTCACGGGTTGACGCAAGCCAGATCCCGACAGGCATGACGCCCTATATTATTGAGGAACGTCAGCTTAACGTTGCGCAGATGGACGTGTTTTCACGTTTAATGATGGACCGTATCATTTTCCTGGGTGATGCGATTTATGAAAATATTGCAAACATTATTCAGGCTCAATTGCTTTTCCTTCAATCGGCTGATGCAAAACGCGATATCCAGATTTATATCAATTCACCTGGTGGTTCAGTTTATGCAGGTTTGGGAATTTACGATACGATGCAATTTATCTCAAATGATGTAGCTACAATTTGTACAGGTATGGCAGCTTCAATGGGCGCCGTATTGTTATGCGCCGGTGCTGCAGGTAAAAGAGCTGCGCTACCGCACGCAAGGGTGATGATTCATCAACCCTCAGGCGGTGCCCAGGGCCAGCAGTCTGATATTGAAATTACCTATCACGAGATTACCAAATTGAAGAAAGAATTGTACCAGATCATTGCTGACCATAGCGGTACATCTTATGAGAAAGTTTGGGATGCGTCAGATCGTGACCATTGGATGATAGCTGAAGAAGCTAAAGAATTTGGTATGGTAGATGAAATTTTAAGGGGAAATAACCCGAAGAAATAAGTGATTAGCGTTCAGAGACTGGACACCAGTGGTTTTTTAGAAAAAACTGGTCTCCAATCTCTGATTAACTAATTCCGACTTTTTTAATTAAATTTGAATAAGAAAAGTAAACCAGATGAATAAAAACAGCAAGGAGATCAGGTGTTCGTTTTGTGGTGCAGGTAAACAGGACTCCCTGATGCTGATAGCAGGTTTGGATGCGCATATCTGTGATAAATGTGTTAACCAGGCAAATGAGATCCTGGCCGAAGAGTTAAAAGTACGCAAGGTAAAAACGTCGCCTGCAGCCCCTTCAGTTTTAAAACCAGCCGAAATAAAAAGTCACCTTGATCAGTATGTTATTGGCCAGGATGATGCGAAAAAGATATTAGCTGTCGCTGTTTATAACCACTATAAGCGTTTAAATCAGCGCGTAGAAAAAGATGATGTGGAGATTGAAAAATCAAACATTATAATGGTAGGCGAAACCGGAACCGGCAAAACTCTGCTTGCAAAAACACTTGCCAAGATCTTGAATGTCCCCTTTTGTATTTGCGATGCAACCGTATTAACCGAAGCCGGTTATGTAGGTGAGGACGTTGAAAGTATCCTTACGCGTTTACTACAATCGGCCGATTATGACGTGGCAACTGCCGAACGCGGTATAGTTTACATTGATGAGGTTGATAAGATTGCTCGTAAAAGCGACAATGCGTCAATAACACGGGATGTATCCGGCGAAGGCGTACAGCAGGCCCTGCTTAAAATATTGGAAGGTACAAATGTTAACGTGCCGCCACAGGGCGGACGTAAACACCCCGATCAAAAAATGATCACCGTTAATACGAACAATATCCTCTTTATATGCGGCGGCGCATTTGATGGGATCGACCGGAAGATAGCTAATCGTTTACGCACCCAAACAGTGGGCTATAAAATGAAACGGGACGATAACGAGATAGATCTTAAAAACCTTTATAAGTATATAACCCCGCAGGATTTAAAGTCATTTGGGCTTATACCCGAATTAATTGGCCGTTTACCGGTGCTTACTTATTTAAATCCGTTAGACCGCGAGGCATTACATAATATTTTAACCGAGCCAAAAAATTCATTGTTGAAACAGTATAAAAAATTATTTGAGTACGAAGGGGTTAAGCTTGAATTTGATACCGAAGTGCTTGATTTTATTGTGGATAAGGCAGTGGAGTTTAAGTTGGGTGCACGTGGGCTGCGGTCAATATGTGAGGCGATAATGATCGACGCCATGTTTGAGTTTCCGTCTAAAAAAGACATAAAACGATTGAACGTAACGCTTGATTATGCGCATGAGAAATTTGAAAAAGCCGATTTAAAAAAATTAAAAGTGGCTTAACAATAAGCATACAACGTGTACTTATATTTAAGACAATAAACAAACCCTGGCTTGCGCCGGGGTTTGTTGTATAATAAAAGATGTACTAAACCATTTAAATAACCCCGGTAAGGCCCGTGATAAGAGTTACGAGTTTGCCCAAGGTGTTAAAAGAAGTTTAAGATGATGTGTAAATAAAATTGAACAGTATGAACGAAGAACTAGATGTTAAGAAGGATCAACAGCCATTAAAAGCCGGAAAAAAAGTAAAAGAAGTATTTACCCCTATTACCCCCGGACTAAAAACCAAAGAGGGAATTGTTACCAACTGGCTGCCACGATATACGGGTAGGCCTTTGGCTGATTTTGGGCAGTATATTATTCTGACCAACTTTTCCAAATACATTCAGCTATTTTCGCAATGGAACGATAACGCCCAGATCTTAGGGCTGGACAAGCCTATGCAAAGCGTAACTGCTAATGGCATAACGATTATAAATTTTGGCATGGGAAGCTCTGTTGCAGCCACGATAATGGACTTGCTGACTGCGATAAAACCTAAAGCTGTTATTTTTTTAGGAAAATGTGGTGGTTTAAAAAAGAAAAATAACGTAGGGGATTTGATTTTACCTATAGCGGCTATAAGGGGCGAAGGGACTTCAAACGACTACTTACCCGCGGAGGTGCCGGCGTTACCCGCATTTGCCTTGCAGAAAGCAATTTCGACCACTATACGTGATTATGGCCGCGATTATTTTACCGGCACCTGTTATACCACCAACCGCCGCGTTTGGGAGCATGACAAGGAGTTTAAAAAATATTTAAAGAAATTGAGAGCAATGGCGGTTGATATGGAAACAGCTACTGTGTTTACAACGGGTTTTGCCAACAAAATCCCCACCGGCGCATTGTTGCTGGTGTCTGATCAGCCAATGATCCCTGAAGGGGTTAAAACCGCTGAAAGCGACTCGAGTGTGACAGAGCAATTTGTTGAAACACACCTGCATATAGGCATTGAGTCGTTAAAGCAATTAATAAATAACGGTTTAACGGTTAAGCACTTGATCTTCTAAGTGGATCAGATGAGCGGCTGACGATATAAAAATAAGTGACCGGGATTTCTGAAATTGAACAAAATATATCATTTAAGAAAGCTAATTTTGAGCCTGAACCAGTTTGTATAGTAAACTAGTAGACTTTTAAATTATGTGGTACAATAATATATTAGAGACCGTTGGCAACACGCCAATGGTTAGATTGAATAAAGTAACCAAAGACATCCCGGGAACTATTCTGGCTAAAATTGAAACTACCAATCCCGGTAATTCAATTAAAGACAGGATGGCGCTCAAGATGATTGAAGACGCTGAAAAAAGCGGTAAACTTAAACCGGGCGGAACTATCATTGAAGGAACATCCGGTAATACGGGGATGGGGCTTGCAATAGCTGCCGTTATAAAAGGGTACAAATGCATTTTCACAAGTACGGATAAACAGTCAAAAGAAAAATTTGATGCCTTGCGTGCTTTTGGTGCAGAAGTAATCGTTTGCCCTACCAATGTTGACCCGGAAGATTCCCGCTCTTATTACTCCGTTTCATCACGCCTGGAGCGCGAGGTGCCAAATTCATGGAAGCCAAATCAATATGATAATTTATCAAATTCGCAGGCGCATTATGAGTCAACGGGGCCGGAAATCTGGGAGCAAACTGAAGGAAAGATCACCCATCTGGTGGCTGGAGTGGGCACTGGGGGGACCATCTCGGGTATTGCAAGGTATTTAAAGGAGAAAAACCCGGCTATCCAGGTATTGGGGATTGATACTTATGGTTCCGTATTTAAAAAATACAAGGAAACGGGCATTATGGATAAGAATGAAATCTACCCGTATATTACAGAAGGTATCGGTGAAGACTTTTTACCAAAAAACGTGGATTTTAACCTGATTGATCATTTTGAAAAAGTAACAGATAAGGATGCCGCTTTAATGACCCGTGAAATTGCACGTAAGGAGGGTATATTTGCAGGCAACTCTACAGGATCGGCCATAGCAGGTGTCCTGCAAATGAAAGACCGCTTTAAAGAAAGTGATGTTGTGGTGGTTATATTCCCTGATCACGGAACCCGGTACCTTGGTAAAATGTATAATGAGGACTGGCTGCGCGACCGCGGATTTCTAAAAGACGGTAAATTAACAGCACGGGATATTATCCAAAAAAAGGATAACCAGCAAATAGTTACCATTGATTGCGAAAAATCTGTACTGGAAGCTATCAATACTATAAAATCACTTAATATTTCGCAAATTCCTGTCACTCAAAAAGGTATGGTGATTGGTAAAATTACGGAGAGTGATATTTTAAATTCGCTGATTGAAAACCCTTCCATTAAGTCTCAGCCTATAAAAAACATCACTACAAGTCCTTTCCCGTTTGTCGATCTGAATACTTCGATAGACAAGATCTCGGCCATGATCAATAAAGATAATATTGCTGTATTGGTCGAAGATAACGGGCAGATAGAGATCATTACCCAATACGATATTATCAATGCTATATCTGGCTAGTCTGTAATAATACAGGCCACAGAAAAAGATGTTTTGCCAAAGCAAAACATCTTTTTACATTTAAATCAATCTTTATATCACCCCCGCAATCCATAAATAAAATCGCCTTACAATTTCAATAGATAACTTATCAGTTATGCAATAATTATCCTGATGTCATTTTTGCGATTGTTTGTTGAAAACGTATTTCAGAAAAATAGCTTTTAGTATTTTAGTGTTTTAATTTAACATTTTATTAATGTTTTATTAATAATGGCGCTTTCCACAGAAGAACCTTATCACTACTTGCCGGTCAGGATAGCCCGTGTATGCATATATGATATTTAAGATGGTAACCTTTCGACTTGATGAATATAAGACGCTTTTTTTCAGGATATTTTTAGGATACCTGTTTTATTTTATCAGCAGGGTTTTGTTTTTCTCGTTCAATACCAATCTCTTTGCTGTAGATAGCTTTGCTAAATTAGCAAGGCTCTATTATTACGGCATAGCCTTCGATACCACCGCTTTGTTGTACATTAATAGCTTGTTTATTATACTAAGCATTCTGCCACTAACCGTCAATACGAGGCCCGGGTATCAAAAGGGGTTGGCAATACTATATTTTGTTACCAATTTCCTGGCTTTAGCAACCAACTTTGTTGATATCATTTATTATCGTTTTAGCCAGGTCCGGTCAACCAAA
Organism: Mucilaginibacter xinganensis; assembly: GCF_002257585.1. NCBI lineage: Bacteria > Pseudomonadati > Bacteroidota > Sphingobacteriia > Sphingobacteriales > Sphingobacteriaceae > Mucilaginibacter > Mucilaginibacter xinganensis. The sequence continues at coordinate 2,102,636 of NZ_CP022743.1, forward strand.
GCGACACTTGATTTACTTTCTGACGAGACTAACAAAAAAGCGCTATTTGAACATTTTACCTGGACATACTGGTATGTAATTTTTCTGTTTATACTGTGCTGTCTCGCCTGGGGATGGTTGTATTATCGTGTAAAAGTTAAACACGTTCCGGTAAAAAGTTTAAGAGTTTACTATTCATCTTCTATAGTTGCCGTACTGGTTATACTTGCTTTGATGATTGGAGGTGTACGAGGCGACTTTAGGCACAGTACGAGGCCAATTAATATGGTTGACGCTTACAAACATGTAACGATCCCAAACCAGGGCGATATTATCCTCAATACCCCGTTCGCAATTTTCAGAACGCTTAAAAGCAATAATTTTAAAGCAGAACACTGGACAACAGAAAATTATATCAATACAAATATTAAGCCTTTAAAACAGTATAACGGTACTCCTGGAGGCCGCCCTAATATTGTTATAATCATATTGGAGAGCATGGCAAGGGAGTATTGGGGCAGCATGAACAGAAATACAGTTATCCCCAATTTTAAGTCGTACACGCCTTTCCTGGATTCTTTGTCTGATAGTAGTTTAATATTTACAAATGCTTATGCAAACGGGCGTCAATCAATCCATGCTATGTCCTCTGTTTTGGCGGGCATTCCATCTTTCCAGGCTGCGTTCACATCGTCGCCCTATGCCAAGCAAAAAATTCAGTCTATCGTGTCTATTTGCGATAGCATGGGGTATCAAACCTCATTTTTTCATGGAGCTGCCAATGGTTCTATGGGTTTCCAGGGATTTGCAAGCATTTTAGGTTTTAAAAATTACTATGGCAGAACAGAATATAACAACGAATCGGATTTTGACGGGATGTGGGGGATTTGGGACGAGCCATTTTTGAAGTTTATGGGTAAAACGTTAGGAGCCCAAAGACAGCCATTTATGGCAACTATGTTTACCCTGTCCTCTCACGATCCTTTTCAAATTCCTGATAAGTATAAATCCCGGTTTAAAGGGGGGCCGCTCGCTATTGACAAGTGTGTGCAATACGCAGATAACGCTTTGAGGTGTTTTTTTAACTATGCGAAAACCCAGCCGTGGTTCAGCAATACGATTTTTGTCATCACGGCCGACCATACCAGCCAAACATATTATCCCGAATACAGTAAGGCTATCAATCGTTTTGCTGATCCTATCTTGTTTTACAGTGCCAATAAAGCTTACGGGTTAAGAGGGGTAAGAACAGATCTCGCTTCTCAACTGGACATATATCCATCGCTGGTTGACCTGGCGGGCTATCATAAACCTTTCAGATCATGGGGCAGGAGCCTGATTTCTAATTTGCCAGATGAAACGCCAAGGGTAATTAATTCTCCCGGTAACTTGTACCAGTTTATGCAGGGAAATTATATTTATTTATTTGATAGGAAAAGGATTACCGGGATATTTAATATTGCTGATAAAGCCCTTGAAAAAAACCTGGTGGAAGATGGATTTAACCCTGAAATGAATAAAGGTATGATGGATTGTAAGGCACTTATACAGGACTATATGAACAGGATTGTAAACAATAAGTTGAACCCTTAGATATTTTAACCGAATGATAGGATCACTCCATCCTTTTTTTTGCTAATTCCTTTTTATACCTGTCGTTTAAGCCTGGTCCTGGATGAATAATAAGGAAGATTCCTGTTCCCTTTTCCACAGCCAGCGGGTTTTTAACCTCGCCAAATTTTTGATAGGCTTCCACGGAAGATTTAAACGATTCGATATTTTTCCCACCGCGGTCATCAACATAAATAATATACTGTCCATTCAGGTTATCAGGTGCCCACAAGGTAAAGCTACTGTTGAGCGAAATTACTTCGGGTAAATTATACTGTTTGCCAAAATGATGTATTGCCCCGGCTTCTCCGTAGTTATCGGCAAAAATTTGAGTGTGTTTTTGCTGCTCTGGCGTTAAGGTATTCCAAACTTTAGCTACGCCGGCCGTCATCTCATCCCAGCCAAACATATCGGCATAATCTTGCGTGGTAGCGTGTTGTTTATGGTCTTCCCAGGTTGTGGCAAAACTTAAAAAATGGAGGCTTTTGTGAGCGAAGTTAAATACGGACAGCGTTTGGTTTAAGGATAAAACAGGCAACACCAAAGGGAATAGCAAAAGGTTTGGAACGGTGAAAACTGCAATTACCAAACCGCGCAAAGCATAACCGCTGGTTTTTAACCAACGCTCAAAACCAAAACCACCGGCCGCAAACAGTATAGGGTAGGCGCCGAATAAGTAGTAGTTTTTACCATTCATTATTAATAAAAAGGCAAATATTAAAACAAATGCCACTGCAAGGAATTGGAATTTATGGAGCCTGAATGAAAACAGCAGGAATACAAAGCCGGTTAGCCACACAAACAGCGCAACCCCGTTTACCAATAGCTGCTGCGTAATAAAGTCAGATGGTTTAATGAAATCGAGTTGTTCCTCCCGCAAAGTTTTCATGTGGGTGATCACGGGTAAGTGATGCTGAAACTGCCAGATTAAATTAGGTGAAAAAATAAATAATGCTAAAATTGCAGCGCCAATAATATGCCTGTTTAGCAATAGCTTACGGTTTTTGCTGAATACCAGGCCGATAATTAAGGCAAACGTAAAAAAGGCCATGGTGTATTTAGTTAACAAACCTAAACCTACCACAGCACCAAGAAAATACAAATATTTAACAGATGATGTGTTGCAGTACTTTGTAAGTAGCCAAACCGTCATTACCCACCATAGCTGGTCAAAAACTACCGGTTGAAAAAGGTATCCGCTGGCGGCGAATGCCGGCGAAAAGATCATGGCGAGGCATGCGAGCGCTATGGCAAATTTGCGGCCGCCCAGTTCAACCGTTATTAAACCTGTAAACCAAATGATAAACCCGCTGCCGATAGTAGGGAAAATGCGGGCAGCAAAAACCGAGTCGCCAAATAATAAAGAACTTGCTTTGGCCACTAAAGCTATAAATGGTGGAACTTCTTTGTATCCCCAGTCCAAATGATCTGCCAATACAAGGTGCAGGAGTTCGTCGCGGTGAAAACCGAAGTGCGATATCGCCAGTAAATTTAATCCAACTTTAACAGCAACAAAGATCAGTATAAAAGTAGCATATGTTGATCTCCGGTTTTGGTAGGGCATAATTTATACTGGTTTGGATAAAGATAGAAATTTATAGTAAAAGGTGAAAGGTAAAGGGTGAATGGTAAAAATAAAAGGCAAGAGGAGGGTACCTTTTGCCTTTAATCTTTCGCCTTTTACTTTATATCAGATTCTCTTAATATTAGCCCCCAGGGCGATAAGGCGCTTATCAATATGCTGATAGCCGCGCTCAATTTGCTCGATATTGTAAATAGTTGATTTGCCTTGTGCCGATAAGGCGGCTATCAGCAGAGACACACCTGCGCGAATATCAGGCGAAGTCATGGAGATGCCGCGCAGTTGTACCTGTTTGTCAAGGCCAATTACTGTTGCGCGGTGCGGGTCGCATAAAATGATCTGTGCGCCCATGTCCAGTAATTTATCTACAAAGAAAAGGCGACTTTCAAACATTTTTTGGTGGATCAGCACGGATCCCTTAGCCTGAATCGCTACAACCAGGCAAATACTTAGCAAATCCGGAGTGAAGCCTGGCCATGGTGAATCGGCGATGGTCATTATAGAGCCATCGATAAACGTCTCTATTTCATAATGTTTTTGTGCCGGAATATAAATATCATCACCTCTAAGTTCAAGCTTGATACCCAAACGCCTGAAAACATCAGGAATCATCCCCAACTCCTGGTAATGTACATTTTTAATCGTTATTTCCGACTCTGTCATAGCCGCCAGCCCGATAAAGGAACCTATTTCTATCATGTCGGGCAACAAGCGGTGTTCTGTGCCGCCAAGTTCCGTTACGCCTTCAATGGTCAACAGGTTAGATCCTATTCCGCTTATTTTGGCACCCATACGTGAAAGCATTTTGCATAATTGCTGCAAATATGGTTCGCACGCTGCGTTGTATATAGTGGTGGTGCCTTTTGCCAAAACGGCTGCCATAACAATATTAGCGGTCCCGGTTACCGACGCTTCGTCTAACAAGATATAAGTACCTTTCAGGTTGGATGCGTCTACGTTGAAGAAACCGTTGGAGGGATCGTAGTCAAAACGGGCCCCCAGTTTTTCAAAGCCCAAGAAATGCGTGTCCAGGCGCCGGCGGCCAATTTTATCGCCTCCGGGTTTAGGTATTGATGCTTTTCCAAACCTCGCCAAAAGTGGCCCCACGATCATGATAGAGCCACGAAGGCTGCCCCCTTTTTCTTTAAAGGCATCAGACAGGAAGAAATCCTGGTCAATATTTTTAGCCTCGAAGCTATAGGTGTCAGGAGCCAACTTTTCAACTTGCACCCCCATATCGCCAAGCAATTCTATCAGCTTGTTAACATCTTTAATATCGGGAATATTGCTGACGGTTATTTTTTCGCTGGTTAGAAGTACAGCCGAAAGGATTTGCAGAGCCTCATTCTTTGCACCCTGTGGTGTTATTTCGCCCTTTAATGGTGTGCCGCCAATTATTTCAAATGCGTTAGTCATGGTATATAATAGTTGATAGTCAGTAGTTCATGCTTAGCTGCACAAAGTAGCTGGTCATGAATACAAAATTACTTCTATTATTCACGAACCGAAACCATGAACCACGAACTAATTAATATTTTTTAGGGCCGTTATTACGGTTGCGGTTTTGATTGTTGCTGTTGCGCGGATTATTATTCTGATTATTGGTACGCCCGCGGTTGTTCTGGTTATTGGTACGCCCGCGATTGGTATTGGTGCTGCTGCTGTTCTGCGGGTTTGCCCTGTATTCAACCCTGTTAAGGTTAATGTTTTCTTCCAACTTAAGCTGCCCGCCGGATAAATTATAAAGATCGTTCAAAATACTTTCGTCAGTAACTGAATCTTTGTTCCATTGCACATACGCCATTTTCATGAAATTGGCAACCGCCTGTACCATATGGCGCTTGCGATCCGGGTCCTCAATACTTTTTGCTTTTTCAATCATAAGCTCAATGGTTTTACCGTAGTGCTTATATTTTATACGTTGATGCGGGTATTTAAGCGGCTCGGGCTTCAAGTGAATAGCCTCAGGCGATGGTTTCGGATAAGGCGAATCTACATCAATCTGAAAATCGGAGATGATGTGCAGGTGATCCCACAGTTTATGTTTAAAATCAGCAACATCACGCAGGTGTGGGTTTAAAAACCCCATCAGGTCAATAACCACCTGCGCGTAGCGGTTGCGTTCTTCTTTAGTCGGCAGTGCAACAATGTATTTTACCATGTTTTGCACGTTACGGCCGTATTCAGACAGGATCAGTTTGTTCCTGGTTGAGTTATAATCAAATTGTTGGGGCATAGTTTATTAAGCCAAGTAATTAATGTTATGAAGATCTTAAAATTAGCGCAGACATTTTTCCCTGATTTGAGTGGGAATTAGTGGCTAAAGTTGAATTTTTATAATGTAGAAACACAAATATAATGCAATTGTTCGGAAATGCAAATTTGTTATGAATTGAAAAAAGGTTTAAAGGGTTGTAAATAAATATTACAACCCTTTAAACTACACCGACAACTCTGCGAAATATTTGTGAAATAAAGGAATTGTTTCAATCCCTTTGTAATAATTAAAGATGTCGTACTTTTCGTTGGGTGAATGTAATGCGTCGCTGTCAAGGCCAAAGCCCATCAATACGGTTTTGATGCCCAGCTCCGCTTCAAACAAAGCAACAATAGGAATACTACCGCCGCCCCGGGTTGGGATTGGATCTTTTCCAAATGACTCTTTTATCGCTTTTTGGGCTGCTTTATAAGCTATGCTATCAGTTGGAGTAACAACAGGTTCTCCGCCATGGTGAGGGGTAACTTTAACCTTAACTGATGCAGGGGCTATCTTTTCAAAATGGTCTGTGAATAGTTTTGTTATCTCGTCTGAAACCTGGTTGGGCACCAATCTCATAGAGATTTTTGCAAATGCTTTTGATGGCAGCACAGTTTTGGCGCCCTCGCCAATATAGCCACCCCAAATTCCATTTACTTCAAGCGTAGGACGGGTTCCTGTGCGTTCAAGTGTACTGTAACCTTTTTCGCCCCACAGTTCCTCAACTTCCAAGTCCTTTTTATATTCTGTTTCGCTGTAAGGCGCTTCGTTTATTGCATTACGCTCTGCATTTGTTAACTCAATTACCTTATCATAAAAGCCGGGAATAGCGACATGGTTATTTTCATCATGTAAGGATGCAATCATTTTAGCCAGGATAGTTGCCGGGTTAGCTACTGCGCCCCCGTACACACCCGAATGCAGATCGCGATTTGGGCCGGTTACTTCAACTTCCAGGTATGAAAGCCCTCTTAAACCAGTTTCAAGCGACGGGTTTTCCATGCTGATCATAGAAGTATCAGAAATCAACACCACATCGGCCTTTAACCTGTTTTTATTCTGTTTTACAAATATGCCCAGGTTATTTGAACCAACTTCTTCTTCACCCTCTATCATAAATTTGATATTGCAGGGCAGGGTATTGGTTTGAATCATTAATTCAAACGCCTTAACGTGCATATAAAATTGCCCTTTGTCATCGCAGGCACCCCTGGCGTAAATTTTGCCATCGCGAACTGTAGGTTCAAATGGAGGAGTTTTCCAAAGCTCAAGTGGATCTGGAGGCTGCACATCGTAATGACCGTACACTAATACAGTTGGTTTTGATGAATCAATTATTTTTTCGCCATATACAATGGGATAACCCGCAGTTTGACAAACTTCAACATGGTCAGCCCCTGACTCTCGCAGTTTGTCAGCCACAAATTCAGCTGTTTTTAATACTTCGGGTTTATATTTAGGATCGGCACTTACGGATGGGAAACGCAGGAGTGCGAATAATTCTTCTAATAAGCGCTCTTTGTTCTGCTCAACATACTCTTTTATAAGCTGCATAATTATTAATTTGAAGCAAATATAAGATTTGTTAGATGAGAAAGAATAAGAGGGAAGGGTTAGGATTAAAATTCGCTTATCCTCAGGTACTAACTACGGAAAATTATACAAGAATTCGGTACATAACAAAAAAAGTCACATGCTTAACTGAAAAATTCTCTCAGTTGAGCATATGACGCAATAATATTAGAAAACAACAACTACAGTGTGTTATCGTTCAGGTCGCCTGTACCAACAGTTCTTTTGTCGTTCAGGTCACCGGTACCAACAGTTCTTTTGTCGTTCAGGTCACCAGTACCAACAGTTCTTTTGTCGTTCAGGTCACCAGTACCAACAGTTCTTTTGTCGTTCAGGTCACCAGTACCAACAGTTCTTTTGTCGTTCAGGTCACCAGTACCAACAGTTCTTTTGTCGTTCAGGTCACCAGTACCAACAGTTCTTTTGTCGTTCAGGTCACCAGTACCAACAGTTCTTTTGTCGTTCAGATCACCAGTACCAACAGTTCTTTTGTCGTTCAGGTCGCCGGTACCAACAGTTCTTTTGTCATTCAGGTCACCGGTACCAACAGTTCTTTTGTCGGCAAATGATGTTGCTGAATTATCGTTTAAAGTTTGGGCGGAAGTTGAGAGCGCTACCGAACTTAAAACGATCACTGCACAGAATAATAATTTTTTCATGTTGAGTGTTAATGATTTACTTTTTAATTCTTTGTTAAATAATTATTGATAATTTATCGAAGAAAAAAGTTTCGTCATTAACAGCACCTGTCTGAATCTTTTTTTAGTTGATTGCGTATAATGCCCCAAAAGCGTTTTACTATCATTGCGTCATCCAGCTTAACGCAACGATAACAGCAGATAGTGATATTCCACACTGTAAAAGGCGCAACTAAAATAAGATAAGTATAAAATATACCGGTTGTTAGACAGGATTGTTTAACTTACTTATACCAAGCGTGTTACGTACGATTGTAAAGCTATTGCAGATGTGATTTGACCAATAAAATTGCACAAATCGGGCGTTGGAACGCTAACAAAAACTAAAATCAACTAACTTACTTGGGTGTTCAATAATTTATCAGTAACAAATCTAAATATTTTTTTTCGTATAAACAAAATAAAATATCTATTAAATAAATAACATTCTGTAGTATTGTTATCACAAGCTATAACTTTTTACGCATTTAAACGTAATAGAAGATTAATGAAAAAAGCCTTAATACTCATATTGTTTTTATCACTTGCAATTTGTGCTTCAACAAAAGGGTATGGCCAGGATACCAGCATGGTTATAAAGCTCAATAAACTTGGGTTTGATAATCGCATGAACAATCCCGACCAAACCGTAGCCAATGCCAGTAAGGCAATGGCTATTGCGCAGAAATTGGATTATAAAGCAGGAATTGGCGAATCGTACCGGGTGATAGGTATAGGGTATTATTATTTAAACCAGCGGGTAAAAGCAATTGATAATTTTTTAAATGCGATTGACTGTTTCCAAAAGATCAATGACCTGCGCAGCGTAGGTAAGGTTAATAATAACATCGGTAATCTCTACATTGATAATGATTATGACTTATCATTGGAGTATTTTCAAAAAGCGCTTGCCATAGCTCAAAAGGTTTCAGATAAAAAACTTATAGCTACTGCCTATTTGAATATTGGGAATGTTTATTACAGGAAAAATAAATTCAACCTGGCCTTAATGTACTACGATAAAAGTAATGTGCTTTATGCCGCTTTGAAAGACACTGTGAACCAAATACAGTGTTTGCAAAACAAAGGTGTAATGTACTTTAATCTTCATCAGTACGACCGGGCCGAAAGACTACTTTTAGAAGCTAATAAAGCAGCAAAAAAGATGGACCTGATTGTTACAGTTGCCAGTATCGATCTCACTTTTGCCGATTTGTATATTTCTCAAAAGAAATTTGCACAGGCGGAGAAGACAATTGACGAAGGTGTAGCGTTTGCACGGATGGTAAAGAACGATGTCATAGAGTCTGACTTTAAATATACAAGCTATCAAATGGAGCTTAGGCGTAAAAATTACGAAGCGGCATTACACTATCTGCAGGATATTAGTAAAAATGATAGTGTTGTATATAAAAAGAACTCTACCACGCAATTGAATGTAAAGCTTGAGCAAATTAAACAACAGGCCAGGCAAAAGGAAAATGAATTTTTGCTCGAACGACAGCAATATGATAGGGTGAAATTCTGGGGTGTGGCTATTGTAGCTGGCTTGCTTATGGTATTAGTGGGTCTGTTGGTAAGTAACGTTAAACGTAAAGCAAAAACGAACGATCAGCTTACAAATCTTAATGCAGAAGTTTCAAGACAAAAAGATAATCTCGACAGAATTAACCACCACCTCGAAGAAATAATTGATGAGAGAACAAAGGACCTCCAAATAAAAAATAAGAAACTTTCTGAATATTCATCGTACCTGTCACACCAGATCCGTGGTCCTATTGCTACACTCAAAGGGTTAATGAATCTTGAAAAAGAAGGCTTGGTTGACCAGCCAGAGTGTATTAAAATGATGAATAAATGTGTGGGCGAAATCGACAATAAAATAATTGAGATGAGTGATATGTTACATGATCCGGTAAAAACCAGTCTGTAAATCGTCATATAGTTTTGCCATTTAGTAACCATTCCGCGTTTTAAAAACTGGCGTCCGGAAAAGCTGCAGCCGCAGAAAGGGCGTCAAGATTTAACCACCCTTAACATAATACCCTACTCTTTTTTACATCCGAATCTTACTGCCCTGTTTTACCTATGTATTTCAAAAGTGTATGGGCTATTAATGGCTGCACAGCGGGAGATTGTAAAAGGTTCAGATTGAAATTTCTTTACCTAACCGACTAACAGCACCTATGAAATAAATTAAAAGTGTTTACAGAGTTAACTTATTTACTTAATTTGGGGTCGTAAATACAGATTAAGTAAATCCTGTTTGCCAACCACCAATTATAAAAAGTAGTTAAATAATATGAAGACCCCATCAATGCCAGGCAATAAGCCAATTTTTAGTTTTTTAAAGGGACAAGCAATATTGCTGTTACTTATTTTATCAACAATTAAGGTTTCAGCAAACCGTGTGGAACCGTCCAAAGATCCGGATGTTATAGGAAGGTGGGATCTTACGCTTGATAAAGGAGGTAAAAGCTTGCCTTCATGGCTGGAAGTGCAAAAATCAGGGACTCATACACTGATAGGCCGTTTTGTTTATGCTTTCGGAAGTGCCCGTCCTATCTCAGAGGTAAAAGTTAATGATGGTAAGTATAGTTTTTCTATTCCTGTACAATGGGAAGAAGGAACCCGAAACATGGATTTTCAATTTGAGGTAAGCGGTGATAATATAAAAGGCTCAATGATTTATACTGATGGCGTTAGTTATAACTTTACAGGTGTGCGCGCTCCTGCACTGATCAGAGCTAAAAAGCCTGTTTGGGGCACGCCCGTTAAGTTGTTTAATGGTAAAAATGTGAAGGGCTGGCATACCGACGGTACCAATCAATGGATAGCACAAGGTGGTATTTTGAGGAGTCCACATTCAGGTGCCAACCTTATAACCGATAGAAACTTTACCGATTTTAAACTTCATATTGAGTTTAGGTATCCTCAAGGCAGTAACAGCGGTGTTTACCTTAGGGGGCGATATGAGACCCAGATAATTGATACCAAAAGCGGCGACCCGGAACCTATAAATAACCAGTTTAGCTCAATTTATGGTTTTCTGCCGCCAAATAAGATGATGGCGAAAAATCCGGGTGAGTGGCAGTCATACGATATTACGCTGGTTGGCAGAATGGTAACCCTCGTTGCCAACGGAAAAACGGTTATCTGTGACCAGGTGATCCCTGGTATTACCGGAGGAGCAATAAACAGCAAGGAAGGCGAGCCTGGTCCGATTTTAATCCAGGGAGACCATGGGCCTATTGATTATAGGAACATTGTGATAACCCCGGCAAAATAAGGAAAAATGATGTTTGTTTTCCAGTGTGTATAAGCGCGCCGGATAATAAAAAACAAAGCCTGGTACCAACGTATCGGGCTTTGTTAATATTTGTGCCAGCTGCAACGGAAACTGGCTTTAATAAATAACAGGGCCGCCCTCATCAGCTGATAAAAGAATCGACATTCAGTTGGAACTAACGCTCTGAACCTTATTGATAATTTGGGAAAATATCCGGGAATAGCGCTTACTGTTTTCGCTGCGCCTTTTCCCAGATTGCACTTTGCTTTTTAGTGAAATACCTGATTATGCCCATTAATACAGCATAATTCATTACGCAGAAATAGTAAGGTACAAATAACGCTTTTATTCTGATCTGTCGTTTTTCCATGATAAAACCAAGGAAAGCCAGCATGTAAAAAAATATTTGCGCCGCGAAAAATAAAGTGTAAAACAGTTCGCCGCCCTTAATAGCCAAAATGCCATTTAATATAAACACCAGGATAAGCAAAAAGGGGGTAACCGTCCATCGAAGCACCCGATGACTTATATATTGAAATGATAGGACAGGGTATTTAATAGGATTGAACAGGTTCAGCAACCGCAAGATGGACTGGATACCGCCCGCAGCAATCCTAATCTTTCTTTTCAACTCTTCCAATACATTTTCTGATGCGGTTTCAATGGCATAAGCTTCAGGTTCGTAAACAATACGGTAGCCTTGTGAAGCGATGAGCATAGAGATCATAAAATCGTCAAGTACAGTATCTGCCGGTACGTCCTGGTAAAGAGAGCGCCTAACGCTGAATAATTCTCCTGCCGCACCTACAACGGTATATAACTCTGAATCCCATTTTTTTAATGCCGATTCGTATTTCCAGTAAAAGCCTTCGCCGGCTGCGCTGGCATCGGCATTTTCATTCATTTGAACGCGCTTTTCGCCCGCTACGCAGCCTACCGTTTTATCAGCGTAATGCCTGCATATTTTTATAAGAGCATCTGGATTTAAAAACGTGTTCGCGTCTGTAAATACCGCTATCTCTGTATCAATATATTCCATTGCCCTGTGTACTGCGGCAATTTTACCGGCACGTTCCGGCTGGTGCAGCAGCTGAATCTGCGGATAGCCGCTTATGATTTCGGGCGTTTTATCAGAGGAACCGTCTGTAATAAAAAGCAGTTTTAACTTGCCATCCGGGTAGTTTAATGCCAGGCAATTAGCTATTTTATCCGTTATAAAAAGCTCTTCATTAAATGCTGCTACAACCAATGTACAGCCCGGTAGCAGATTATTATCTACCGCAGGTATCGCTGGCCGTCCTTTTAAAGCCCTTTTTATTTTAATTAAAAAATAAAGTAAAATGCCATAACCTGCAAAGGTGTAAAAAACAATAAAAAAGCTTATCCAGAGAATGATTTTCATGAGATGGATTTAATAGGATATCCTAAGTTATTACTGTTTTTGCTATGGGTAAAGTTCCACCAGACAGCTTTTAGCAGCATAGGTATAAAACTATAGTTCTTATCCTTTACGTATGCCAATAAATTTCGGGGTACTACCAATAAAATAAAGTAAACGTAAAACACCACTGTTTTAAACAAAGGAGCATTCCGCCTGATGAAAAGCATACGGTTGCGGTTCATAAAGTATTCTTTCAACTTGCTTTTTTTGCCGACTGAAACGGACTCTTTATGATAAATAAGTGCTTCTGTACATACCCAGGCCTCATATCCTGTACGTTTTATATGCTCGCACCAGTCAACTTCCTCGTAGTACAAAAAGAAGTTTTCACTCATTAATCCAGCTTTATTAATGGCGTCCTTTCTTATCATCATAGCAGCACCGTGGCAATAGGCTGTTGGAGAAATGATGTTATTGTACTGTCCGTTATCTTTTTCGCGCAGCCCAATACAGCTATTGCGGCAGGTGTAATAATTCATGGGGGTGTAGCCGGCATACTGGATGAGGGTTTTGTCGGCAAAGTATTTGATCAATGGAGAAATAATGCCGATGGCTGGATTTGACTCCATTACATTGACCAACGTTTCAATTAAGCCGGCAGTAAATTCGGTATCATTGTTAACCAGGAAAAGATAGTCTCCGGTTGCTGCTTTTATTCCCAGGTTATTACCCCCGGCAAAGCCTAGGTTCTCTTCTGAGCGGATGAACTTTACATACGGGAAATTGGCCTGCCAGTTGTTTACGGAAACTGTTTTACTGCCATTATCAACTACAATAATTTCAAGATTCTTATAATCACTGGGAATAGACCACAACAATTCTTCCGTAATTTTAGGCTGGTTAAAGTTTACTGTGATTATGGATACAGTTTTCATCAGGGTGATTTTTTCTCGTTTTTGGGCGCCATAAACTGATGAAATATCTAATCACAGCCGCTCATTGGTCTATATCCTGGTTCGCAGAAAGGTTATTGTTTCGATACCCTGTCGAGGCATTGTTGTAATACAACGGCAAATTCTTTGTCGTTAGGTGGTGCAAATATGGTATTATGTTCCCCGGGTATGTCATGCACATTTACGCCTTTAAGCGCGAATTTCTTCCACCCCATAAACTCGTAATCGTCCATATAGAAAGTTCGTTTTTTAGCCCTGAATAAATCAACAGTAATATTCAGAGGCTTCTGAAAATAGTTGCGTTTGGCTTTTGCGCTGGCCTCATCAATTTCGTTATCGTAAGCAAAAAAGCCCTGTTGTTTTTCAGTTTTGCCCCGTAATTTCCAAAATGCCCTGATTATTCGTCGTTTAATCAGTTCGTTCTTATATTCAAACGTTCGTTTGGGGTCTTCGGCCAGTAAGGCAAAACTGTTAAACAATTTCATGAAAAATAGTCTTGTCCTGTTAAATGTCCTTTTTACCGGTGGGTCAAATATGTCGGTTTGCTTGGCATAAGTATCAAATACAGCAAGCATTTTAACTTCTTTCCCCATAGTCATCAGCTGGTTTGCCATTTCGTAGGCTATGGTTCCACCAAGCGAGTATCCTGCCAAAGCATAAGGTCCTTCAGGATTTTGTGCTATAATTTCGGATATATAGTTAGCCGCGATATCTTCCATCACGTCAAGGGGCTCATCTACACCGTTGAGCCCACGAGCCTGCAGGCCGTAAACAGGTTGTTCGTCATCCATGTTCATAGCCAGGGCATTGAACAATAAAACATTTAGTCCGGCACCGTGAACAATATAGATTGGCATTTTTGAGCCTTTGGGCTTTATTGGCACCAGGGAATCCCATGTAATTGATTTTGAATCAGCATCAAGCACTATTGAAAGTTTTTCGATAGTTGAGTGTTCAAAAAGGGTGGCAAGTGGCAGCCGCTTACCCGTCAGTTTTTCAATACGGGCCATAATTTGAACTGCAACCAGTGAACGGCCGCCCAGTTCAAAAAAATTATCGGTTACGCTTATTTTTTCAATCCCCATCAATTCCTGCCAAACCTCTGCAATCTGTTTTTCTATTTCGGTACGCGGGGCAAGATAATCGCCGGTACGGGCCACTACATTGTAATCGGGTTTAGGCAGCGCCTTTCGATCAATTTTCCCGTTAGGGGTAATTGGAATCGCGTCCATCAAAACAAAGTCGTCAGGCACCATATATTCCGGTAAAACGGCAAGTAGTGCCTGTTGCCATTTATTGATATGGGTTTTAAAATCAGCATTTTCATTGGCTTCCTTTAAAACAACGTAACCCACCAGGCGCGGGTCGCCGGCGGTGTCTTCCCTGGCAATAACAACGGCTTGCTTTACATCAGGCTCCTTAGCCAGGGCGTGTTCAATTTCTTCCAGTTCAATTCTGTAACCCCTAACTTTAACCTGGTGATCCATCCTGCCAAGGCAAATGATGTCGCCGTTCTCGCTATATTTTCCTAAATCGCCGGTGCGGTACATCTTGCTGCCCGATGTTGCGGAGAACGGATCGTCTATAAACCGCTCGGCACTAAGTTCGGCACGGTTAAGGTAACCTGCTGCCACGCCATCGCCGCCGATAATTAATTCACCTATTGAACCATCGGTGAGGTTGTTTAGGTTTTCGTCTACAATATAGACCTGGGTATTAGCAATAGGTTTCCCTATAGTAATTTCTTCATCGCTTTCAATATGCTTAATTGTGGACCAGATTGTGGTTTCGGTAGGACCGTACATGTTCCACAATTGGGCGGTACGCGAGGTGAGTTTGCTAACAAGGTCTTTTGGAAGAGCTTCGCCGCCGCAAAGTATCTTTAACGGTAACTTTTTTTCCCAGCCAGCCTCAAGCATCATCCGCCAGGTATAAGGTGTGGCCTGCATAAATGTAATGCCATCATTTTTTACTATATCAAATAATATGCGGCCATCCTTAGCTGTATTTGAATCAGTAAGTGTTATTTCTGCACCCGAGATTAATGGGAGATATAGTTCCAGCCCAGCGATATCAAATGAGATAGTAGTGACAGCCAATATTTTGTCGACGGCAGTCATTCCCGGCGCTTTCTGCATGCTCAGTAAAAAGTTCACCAGGTTAAAGTGTCTTATTTGTACACCTTTAGGCTTGCCTGTTGATCCTGAAGTGTACAGTACATAAGCCAGGTCTTTGCCTTTAACTTCAATGGTGGGCTCTTCGGCTGTATAATCGGTGAATTTTTCAAACGCATCTTCTATCAATATTTCTGTGGCGTTGGAAATAAAGTGGCTATGATATTTTTTTGAGGTTAGTAATATTTTGGCCGATGAGTCCTCCAGCATAAATTCTACCCGGTCTTTCGGGTATTCAGGATCAAGAGGGATATATGCAGCACCTGATTTTAATATAGCAAGCAGGGAAATGATCATTTCCGGTGAACGGTCAAGCGCCAGCCCAACGATATCCCCGGTTTTGATGTTATTATCGATAAGTATCTTAGCCAGCTTATTAGAACTTTCATAGAGTTCCTTATAAGTAAAGCTGCTGTGGTTAAATTTAACCGCCACCTTACCCGGATATTTTTTTGCGCATTCGTTAATGAAAAAAGGAAGTGCCTTTTCCACGGGGTACGCAACAAACGTATCGTTCAAATTATTTATATTATTGAAATGGGTAGGGGTAGTCATTTTTACAGTTTGTTTCGGCTTAGCCAGTGCGCCTTTTATAATAATTAAAATTTAAATATATAATAATACTTCCTGGTATGATAATCTTTTCAAGGTGAACTCTCTATTTTGCGCCGTGAGTGTGCGGTGTATGTATAAATTTTTTATTTGCACCTTTTAGTTTAAATAATAACAGCAGCATAGCAAAAAATATTGCCGGGATCCTGATCAGGGCCCCGAAAAAATCCTTATTGTAAAAGTTAACCGGTATGGCTATTAAAATACCCGCATAGCAACAAATAGTGGCAGCCAGCCATAAATGCCAGTCAGGGCCAATCCCGGGTAATGCTAATGACACCAACAGCATACATGGCATTAACCCGAGCATTAATACTCTTGGCAAAATAGATAGTTGATATACTTCGTTTAAATAATCAAACTTGCCTTTGAACAAGGCTGAAAAGCCGCTGCTGCCATATTTTTTTAGTAAATTAAACTGAGCCGAAAGCCATCTGCGGCGTTGTTTTTTAAATACCTCCTTGTTGCTTACTTTTTCATCATATATCAGTGCGTAATCGGCGTAAGCAACACTTATATTGTCATTTGTTAACAGCAAGCCCATTTCTTTGTCAAACCCCCCCACAGCGTCAATCCGTTTCATAACTTCTGTAAATAGTTTATATTCCAGTGCCATTCCTGACCCTATTATTGCTGCGGAAAGATTAAAAACCCGTTGTGATTTCCGAAAGATGTGGTTGTTTACCTCTTCACTTATTGCATCTAATACAGCGACTGATGTATTGGTGTTTTTTGCCACCCTGTGTCCCTGTATAACCCGGTTTCCCGCTTGTAAATAGTTATTCATCTGATACAGAAAATCTGGCGCTGCAATATTATCAATGTCAAAAACTATTGCTGCATCAAAACCATCAACTGTGTTTTGAATGGCCTTATTCAGCGCTTTAGATTTTGTGCTGCTTTCAAAAACAACCTCTAAAACCTGTAAGGGCATCTTTTTTAACTGAGCTATGGTTTCGGGCTTTAATGAATCAGCAATTACACATATATGGAAACGGTCTTTCGGGTAATCCAATGTTAAAGCATTTGCGGCAGAATTTAATATGATCTCGTCTTCTTTGTAAGAGCATATATAAATCACAAATTTAGCAAGCGTTGAGCTTTGTGACGGTACTTTTACTTTTATGAGCTTGCCCGCCACTGAAAAAATAAACAAATAAAGGCTATATATACCCAGGTAGCCAAATAGTACACTTGTTATAACAGCCGCAATAAATTTGATGATCTCCATGTGTTATGGTGTTATACGTAAGTTCTTTGTTAAACGATTAATTTTATTTGAACTTTATTAAGTTTATGACGAAGAACCGTTTTTTATATCGAAATTTATTTTCAAAAGATCTTTTATTTCGCTTATCCGATGCTCCCATGTATTATCCGCCGCTACTTCAAGTCTTCTTTTCTGCAGTTCAGGAGTATCGTTCAATGCTACAGCTATTGCATCAGAAAACTCTTCTGCACTGGTGCAATAGGGTACTGTTTCAAATGTAAAATCTTTTAGGTCGGGGTTAAAATCAGTGGCTACTATCGGCCGTCCTGACCCCAGGTATTCAAAAAGCTTTAAAGGAAATATATCGCTGCTTACCTCATCTTTTTTAAATGGTATGATAGCAACATCAAACCCTTTTAATACAGCAGGCATCTCTTCATACGGAACAGGCCCGGGGAGGTATAGATTAGGTGCGTTATATTCCTCTTCCTTTATGTAATACCTGTCTATCGGCCCAATCATTACAAAACTTTTATCACGGTTCGTCTTAAAAAGTGCTTGCATCATATCGTAGTCTATCCTGCGCTCAATGGCTCCAAAATAGCCTATAATTGGCTTTTTTATGCCCGATAAAATTGCCGATTCTTTTAAATTGGGGTCGAGCGTTTTTAAACTATGGCTTATGTTTGCCGCATTTGGTATAAAATAGGAATTGGGGTTTAGCAAGGCTTTTTTATTGCGCAGCTCTTTACTTGTGCATATTACCATGTCAACCGCCTTAACCAATATGTCTTCAGAGATTAAACCGTGTTTGGTTTGATATGGTTCAATTATAGGATCTACGCAGTGATAAACACTCAAGCTGGGGTTTAAAAGCTTATGAAGCGTCGGTAGCGTAAAATTATATGAATTTATGTAAATGTAATCTGTAATATTTAAGCTTTCGATAACCTTCTTTATCCTCGATCCAACAATCCATTCATTAACTTTCAGGGCCAGCCGGTAAACCTTACCTTCGGGTAGCATATTAATTGATGGGACAGGAGGGGAGATGATGATTTTTAAATTGGGGATCTCGGTTTCAATGATACTGTTGGATGACGAAAAAAAATGCGGCCGCCTTGTGTTAAATTCAGGTGTGTCCTTAAATTTGATATAGTCAAACCAGGTATATGGCCTGTCAACGTAATAAACAAAGTTGTCTTTTGCAAGGTGTTTGGCCATGGTATAATTGGTCGATTCCAATTTGCCGTCAAACTGCATCTGCGAGAAAATGATGATATTTTGATTCTTGAGGCTCATGTAAAATAACAGGGGTATTTTTATAAAAAAGTTTAAAGCTATACCAGCCTAAACATTTCGTTCTTTATACTTAACAATGAAGCTGACTATTAATGCCTTTGTTTCAACAAAGCCCATTTTTAATATTCCAAACATTGTAAAGTTCAGGTATTTTCTAAGTACCCAATAACCATAAATTACACCGGCTAAAAAAGTAAATATTGATGCAAGTGCAACACCATAAAGGTTATGAAATATAAAAATACCTGCAAAGTCGCCGGCAACATTTACAACCAGCATAATTATAACCTTCGTCATGTTTATATGAGGCTTATTTAGCATGTCAAGTGTTATCCCAAAAAAACGGTCAACGGGCATTAAAATGGCAAAGCACATAAAAATACGGAAAACGTTTGATGCATAAGTATGAACATACTGATGGCCGCCTAACAAGTCAATTACGAGATCAGCAAAAATGAAGGATCCCAGGGTAAGAGGTATGATAAGGATGGTTAAGATTCCCGCATATTTTTTAAGAATATAAGTAAGCTGTTTTTTGTCGTCCTGGTTAACAGCTGCTGACATGGCCGGCAGGGCTGTTCCCACAAAGCTTCTGAGCGGAATTTCAATAACTTCCATAAGCCGCTGCGGAAGGTAATATATGCCAACCACGGTGGGGTCAATAAACATAAAATTGATGATATAGGTATCCGAGCTTCTGAGCAGATAAGAACTTACGGATGTGCCCACACTATATTTCCCAAAGTTAGCCAATTGCTTAACGCATTCTTTGGTTTTATACCGAATTGAACCCATTTTAGCCCATCCTCGCAAAATTGCAAAAAGACTGGTGATCATTGCGGTTGAGCAATAAGCTATTATAATTATAGGGAATGTGGTTTTGTGGATTATAATTAAGAAAAGAATTAATACTAAATAACATCCCTGCCACAATAGCTGTAAAATAAAAATCCGATCGAAACGCTCCTCAGCCTGCAAGATCCATAAGGCGACACTGGAGGGTAGGGTGCTGAAAAAAATAATAGCAAACCATTTTATGGTGAGCTCGGTAGTTGCATAGCCATGATAAAAAATAAATGCCACCAGGCTTATAATTCCTAATATTGACGTAAGGATAAAAGCAATATACCAGGTTGAGCCGGCTACCTCCTGCGTTTTTTCTTTATCTGAGCCAGCGTAAAATTTCACGAGGGAAGTCTGCAAAAAACCGCTCCTGAATAAATTAGCGAGCGTAAATGTTGTTAAAAATATAATCCAATGGCTAAAATCGGGTTTGGTCATGTACCGTGCAAGTAAACCAACGGTAACCATGCCCACAACAGGCATAACGGCATTACTTGCTAATGAAAGCGTATGTTTATTTATTAACTTTTTTGCGAAAGACATTATATTTTTCCCCAACTTTTGGTTTCGAAGTCGTATTTTTTTATAACACGGGCAGGATTGCCCACAGCAACAGAAAATTGGGGTATATCTTTTGTTACTACACTGCCGGCTCCTATAACGGCGTGTTTGCCAATGGTTACACCGGCGGTTATTACACAGTTAGCACCAATCCACACATCATCTTCAATTATGATCTGTTTAGTTACTACTTTTTGGGTGCGGGGCGGAGTGCTAACATCTTCGTATCCATGGTTAAGGCCCGAAATAACTATGTTTTGAGCAAGCATAACATAGTTGCCCAGTTTTACCGGACCAATAATTACATTACTTAATCCTATGCCCACGTTGTTTCCAATCACCACTTCACCAACACCATTATTTATAGTAGCAAAATCTTCAACTATACAGCTATTGCCTATTTCAAATTTACTAAACGGGAAAAGGTCCATCCGGCTATTAAACCTGATAACGGTATTTTTTCCTCTTTTGTGAACAAACGGATTTACCAATAACCTCACCCATAATCTCGGCCTTGCCTGGCCCGGCGGAATTATAAGCCAGTGTGCAATTTTTTTTAATTTAGGATTTGATTTAATAGTTGACAGTAATGACATTACTTTTTAATTATTTCAGCATATAAATTAATCCTTAAACGCTGCTGAACCGCATTTTTTTGCTTATCCAGGCGCATGGTAACGTTGATAATAGCCATTGCTAAATAAAACAAAATATTTGTGGGGTATTGTACGAAGGCTTGCTGCGGATAGTTACCTATATCCAGTGTAAAGATGATTAATACCATTGCCATACAATAAGTTTTTAGCTCAGGGTCCTTTATGATGTAGTAATAATAAATTCCCCTTTGTAATACAACAAAGTTAAATACACAAAAAAGCAATAGTCCAACCCAACCCATTTCAACAGCTACCCTTACGTACCCGCTATCCGGCGGGAATTTTGCAAGATAAGAGTTTGGTGCAAACCGCTGGCCCCAAACGCCTACCGAGCCAAGGCCGCCGCCTATTGGGTGTGATAAAATATAAGGCTTAATGCGCCGTTGGTTTTCTGCACGCACATTAAAAGATGCGTCTTTTGATGGATTAAAGGCAGTTTGGAACCTAACCAGGCTGGCATTAGAAGTTGGAACTTTAATTAAAAATGCTAAAATGAAGCCGGCGCCGATTACGAATACTAAAATCTTTTTATTAAACTTTAATATGGCCAGCATACCTACCGCCGCAGGGATTAAAACGTAAGAGGCCCTGGTTCCTGAATAAAGCATTACCGTTAGGTAAAAGCACATTAAACCTACCAGTATTGCCTTTTTATAAGTACGAATATTGGTAAATAATAACGAGAGGCAGAGTAATGATGCGGCTACCATGTTGTATGCAAATACCACAGGATCAGAAAAAATGCCGAATTTACGCATATGCCCATTGATAAAAAGTAAACTTACCCGTAAAGGATCAGCGTTTAGCCACCTGGTTTCAAACGGGAAGAAGCCAATGTTTTCCTGTTGAAATGCAGACAATGCCCCAATAAACTCAAGGATCAATAACAATTTAAAGAGCGTTTTGATATAGTCTTTTGAGCGGATCTGGAAAACAAAAACATAATACAGCAGCATTAATACAGCAACGGTGCGTACTGTGAAAACCCAGGCCAAAACAGAGGCCGCTGCAGGATTAATTACCTCGAACAGGTTATAAATTAACCAGGCTAATATAAAATAGCTGATGGGGTCCTTAAAATAGTCCCATCTTTTTTCATTTTTTTGTTTTACAAAAAATCCAAGGATAAGAATGCCCGTTAACGCATCCATCACTACGCCTAAGGGAATGTCATCAGGAAGGGGCCTCGAAAGGAAATTTATAAAAAAAGATGTTGTTATAAATAGTATTATTCCGAGTTTGGGGTATGAAACTGCTGCATATACAAGTGGGATGCCCACAATTAAAATGAGCATCAGTATGCCGATAACCATACCCTGCTTTGCTATAAGATAACTTGCAGCAAGCGAGCTTAGCAGCAGAAATATAAGAACAACAGGACGGGAAAATTTATATATAATTATATTTTCCCAAACTGTTTTTTTAGGCGCACTATTTCTGATCTGGTCATTTGACATTTATAAAAAGTAATATTAAAGAAACAGAATTTTTATGGCCCAAAAAAAAATGCTTATAAACGCAACTGTAACCGCTGTGTAATAGCATTTTCGATGCAGAGGGGATAAATCTTTTATCGGATCGTGTGCTATTTGTTTTGGCTCAAGTTCCATAGTTTAAGATTTTAGTAATAATTCAAAATGAGCTTATTTAGCTATTGAGGATTAATTTTTGCTCTTTTTTGACGCTTCAATAATTGCGGCCTTATTTAAAATCCACCCTCCGAATTTATTATTCATAGCCGTTAAGTAGTCAACGTACTGTTTTTGCGAGTTTTTAATAGTTTGGTTAGCCTCAAATACAGCTATCGTTTTATTTGCAAATAACGACCATTCTTTAGCTTTGTTCAAAGCATCAAGCGGTGGAAGATCTATCAAAATTATATCATACCTTGATCTTAACTGGTCAAATTCGTATTGAATTTGTCTTTCATCATTAATTTCAAGCAAAGTAATATCATTTCCGCGGTTACCTAAAATACTTAACTTATTCTCATCTCTTTCAATGTATGAACTGGTTCGGAAATAATCCTCGACAAATAATTTTGGTTGAAAATTCCGGGTTATTGACGGGTTATCAAAGTTGCCATCTATTAATAAAACTTTTTTATTGATGGATGTGTAGGCATAAGCAAGGCTGGCTGTTATAAGGGTTTTTCCCTCACCTGCACACAAGCTTGTTATCGCTATAACTTTCTCTCCTTTT
This sequence comes from Mucilaginibacter xinganensis, assembly GCF_002257585.1. Classification (NCBI taxonomy): domain Bacteria; kingdom Pseudomonadati; phylum Bacteroidota; class Sphingobacteriia; order Sphingobacteriales; family Sphingobacteriaceae; genus Mucilaginibacter; species Mucilaginibacter xinganensis. The sequence goes on from NZ_CP022743.1 coordinate 2,125,497, forward strand.
AATTCCTGATCAATTTCAAACCTTACAGATCGCAGCAACTCTTTAAACTGCAGCATTTTATTGCGATTTTCAACTTCCCAAAGTTTAGTCAGGTCCGGCTTAGGACCTTTTATTACATTTAATGAGCCCAGTAACGGTAATTGTGTGCGGGCTACCAGGTTTGCAGGTTCTCTTACGCTATCATCAAGGTAAAACAAGATAAACAATGTCATTAAACATAAAAACATGCTAACCATTGCGCTAAGCGCAATAAGCAGCATTTTTTTTGACGGCTGTGCAATATCGGGTGTTGCAGGTTCAACCTGCATTAATCTGATTGAAAACTTTGATTGAAGGTTGGTAGCATTGTACCTGTTTAATACATCAAGATATTCCTTGCTTGCAATATCAATATCAAATTCAAACCTTTTTACTGTGGCATCCAACGGTACCAGCTTTTCAAATTTTGCATTAAGATCATTTAATTCCCGGTTGATGGATTTTTCGCTGTACTTCGCCAAGTCCCTTGATACTTCTAAGGTTTGTGCCTGCAACACAAGATTGTCTTTACCAACTCTTGGATCAAGGATATATTTATCAGAAGTACTGTGCAACCTGCTTACCAATTCATTCTGTAACGAATCAACGACAGGTTTAAATTTGGGGTTAAAGCCGCTATGAACATAGTCGTCGTTCGCCGCAACAAGCTGCTGATTTGTTGTTGCTATTTCCGTATTGTTTTGATTTACAGATGATTCTATGTATTTTCTACTCTTAGGGTCGAATTTCGAAAACACATTTTGCAGTGCACCTTCGTTAGCTGCAAGGTTTCTTTGGTTCTCCAGTTTTTTGTCAGTATAAGCTAATATCTGTGCAAATATTGTTTTGGACTGATCCTCCAAATTCAAAATACCATTTTTTATTTTGTATTGCTGCAGCTCGTCTTTTTTCTGATTTAGCGAGTTTCTCTTCTCATCCAAAAGGGTCGATAAGAAATCAACTGCGTTTGATTCATTCTTTTTTATGTTTACAGAATAATACTCAATAAATTCCTTAGCAAGTATATTCACAACAAATGCCGACAGCTGGGGGTTCTCTGATGTGAAGGTTATGGATATAAAGTCACTTTCCTCTTCACGCGCTATATCAAGGTATTTTCTTAACGAACGCTCATCGTAATGCATAGAAATGAGCAGTTGGTTTAGCCCGTTTTCATCTTTATTGTATAAAGATAAGGGCTCACCATTTACCAGTTTTGCCCTGTAAACCCCAAGTGCGTGCTGCACGGCTGCGGGACTAAGGTTTTTAAAGTCGTGATTGAGTGTTCTGAAAGGAGATTTGCTGCTTAAATCGTGAATAATCAGTTGGTACGATACCTGGTCAATCAGCTTTTTTAATTTGATGATTTCCATCAAATTACTGAACTCCCTGTTTATCTGGTCTGATTGCGCGTTAGGGCCGTTGTCTTTATCCAGCAAATGTGTTGATGCATCAACTATCCCGGTGGCTATTTGCGTACGGGAAACGTATTCATCAGGAAGATTTTTGACATAAAAATAGGATGCTACCATTGCTGCTATAACAATTGCAGCTATCACATATTTATATTTATTTAAAAGTTTAAAATACCCGGATATTTCCATCAATCTATTTAATACTCTCCAATTTGTCCCCTATAAGCTCCTCAAGGTTAGTTTTAGCAGTGAAAACATTCAGCTCTGCTTGTATCCTAAATGAGTTTTGATTGTAAAGATTGTTTAACGACTCGTTATAAGTTATAAATGGTGTTTCGCCTTTTTCAAAAGTGTATTTCAGGTTTTTCGTAGCAGTTTCAGCATTTGTTACAGCGGTAACCTTATTTCTAAGATCGGCCTGGGCTGCTAAATAAGCGAAATATGAACGCTTTATCTGCGCTTCAAGCGTCAGCGAGTATTCTTCCTGTTGAAATTCTGCAATTTTAACAGCCTCGCGTGCATTATGAATTGTGTACGGCCTTTCAAAAAGCGAACCTAAACTTACAGAAGCTACCAGTTGATAACCTTTGAAAATAGTTGGCTGGGTTATATTGATTGATGATTGCGGACTATAAATGTATGATGCGCTGAAAGCTTCGAGCCAGCTAAAACTAGCCTGATGAAAAGTGCTCCTGGCAATTTCAACCTGCTTTTGTTTTACCTTAATTTCCGGATAGTTTTTCTTTGCCGCAGCAATTAACTTTTCGAGATAAGGGTAGGATAGGTCTTTAAAAAGGCTCTCCTGAGCGTATAAATTACTGGCCGAAATTGAAATAAGTAGAGAGAGGCAAATAATCTTTAATTTGTTATTCATTTTATTTACACTTTTTCTTTCTGAAAAACTGCCGGTACCGTTCTTATAAGGATTTTCCAATCGAGCCAAAAAGAATAGTTTTGAGCGTAAAAGTTATCTAATTTCTTTCGTTCACGTTCAGACATATCTGCTTTTCCACGCTTGGTTATTTGCCACAAACCGGTTAAACCGGCAGGCCCCAAAAAACGCATTGACCACTCGTTTGATGTAAGCATTTCTGCTTCATAAACGGGTAATGGCCGGTTACCAACTAATGACATATCCCCCAATAAAATGTTAAACAGTTGAGGTAATTCATCGAGGCTCGAATTTCGTAAAAATTTGCCGAGTTTGGTAACCCGAGGATCGTCTTTAATTTTAACAAATGCAGCTTTTGTGCCTCCATCCTCATTTGCGTACTGATTTTGTGTTGATAACTCAATTAATAACTTATCTGCATCGGTACGCATCGACCTGAATTTATAAAAATCAAATACTTTATAACCTGTGCCTACGCGTTTGCTTTTGTAAATAACCGGGCCTTTTGAGCCCAATTTAATGGCAATAACAACAATAAGCATAATGGGCGACAACCCCAGGATCATACAGCCCGAAATAAAGAGATCCATAAATCGCTTCCCAACCGGCATCCTGTAAGTAGTGTCAACATCCTGAGAGATATCAACCAGTTTGGGTTTTATTAATTTAAACTTCACCAAAAAATTCAGCCGCTCGCGCAAATCCGACATGGAAAAGGGGTAAATGTAAAAATCATGCACTTTGAGTTGCATAGCTTTTAATTTTAACGACTTATCATTGTTGGTTGACATTAACACAATGATTATTCCGTTAAAAAGAGGGTTTGATTTTATTTGCTTTACAAAATCAAAGCATGCTCCATTTTCGTCAACCTCCAATAAAATTATTTCAGGCAGCGTTAAAATGGATTGGTTACCCAAATACTCTTCAAGTTTTTGAAGGTTATCGTTGTAAGTAATTTGGAAATATGAGTTGAGCTCAGCTGCCACCAAATCCTTCAAAGCTAAACCAGCATATGCTATTTGGGTATGTGAGCCTGCGTTCTCATTCCACTCAGTTGCTATGTGATTCGTCATAAATACTTAATACTTGATTGATGGCTGATTTTAAAGAAGTAGGATTAAACGGTTTCGGCATATAAGCATCTACCTGGAAAGGCATTTTACTAACCTGGAGATCTAAATCATGAGCTGCAGACAGCATTATTATCGGAATGTCACGAAAAAGGCCGCTGATTTTAACGTTTTTGATAAATGATTGTCCGTCGAAATAGGGCATCTGTAAATCTGAGATAATTAATTCAGGTATATTTCCATCTTCAAGCCATGAGAATGCATCTATTCCATTATTCCTGACAACTATTTCATAGTCTTTTGAGAGAATAAAGTTTAGGAGCTTTAAAATACTTAAGTCATCATCAACAATCAGTATTCTTTTTTTCATGTGCTATTCTGATACTATAAAATTACCCTGATTACGTATTTCCAAGTGAAAAGGTTTGAAAAATTGAGTATTTGATTCATTATTTATTGACGGATGCCATTAAATCCGCACAGGTATCTTCAAAAAGTTTTAATTTCTATTAATACTTTATAAAAATAATCAATTGCAAATAAATTCGAGTGATTATTAAAAGTTTTTTAAACTATACATTATGAGACAGATATCTTTAATTTTATTTTTTTATGGACGAAAGCCATGTTTGAAATTGAAGAATTCAGGATTATTAACTGTCTCCGCGTCCCAAAACGTAATTTTATCTGCCAACGTATTGCCTGCAACGCTGGCAACATACTGATCGTTTAAATTAAAGCTGCTGATGAGGCAGTCTTTTTCTGAAGCTATTACACCTTCGTGCACATCGTATGTTCCGTCAAGGGAAGGTAATAGCCGAAGGTCGCAGTCCAGCCCTTGTGCAGTAGCCTTTGTAATAGCTTCCTTACGCGTCCACATTGTGAAGAAACGGCTTGCCGGTTCGGCTTTATTTATATCATTAATTTCGTCTACACTAAAATTATCAGCCAAGACCTCATTAAAGCCAAACGATTGATTTATGAACTCAATGTCCGCCCCGATTGCTGAATCAGAAACAGCCAGCAATATCGCGTCGGCAGAGTGTGACATATTATATTCTAACTTCAAAGGGGGTATATTTTTCACCTGGGGTTTGTTATTCTTTCCGGCCGAAAATTGAATAGCTGCCGGCATTAGGTTTAAGTATTTCCCCAAAATCATCCTTAATATAATCCGGCTGATAATATATCTGTTACGATCTTTTAATTGATAAAATCGGTTAGCTCTCAACACTTCATCAGGGGAAATAATTGAAAAAAAGTCGGCCATTAAATGCAGGTTTGCGCTAACCCCAATTTTCCAAACGTCAATATCGGCATTAATCTTAAAGTTACATCCGCTGTAATTAAGCCAGGTTATATCCTTTAAATACCGATTGGTGATTTTAATTGCCCCCATTTTTGTTAAACGATGGGCAATTTACCTTTTTACAGCATCATCCAAACATTTTTGCAACACCTTTGCAAATACCTTATCATTTGGTGATTTAAATATGGTATTGTGTTCACCCGGAATTTTGTGAATATTAACACCTTTTAAGGCATACGGCTTCCATCCGAGGTATTCAAAATCATCCATATAAAAAGTTTTGTTTTCAGCACGGAAAACGTCCACTGCAATATTATAAGGTGTTAATTGGTAACGTTTTTCAGCGAAGTTATTCATTTCATCTATTTTGTTTGAATAACCAAAAAAACCTTCCTGGTTTTGCTCCTTGCCATATCTTAATTTCCAATAAGCACGTATCAGCCGCCGTTTTATCGATGTCCGCTTATCGTTTACAGTATCTTTTAGGCCATTTTTAGAAGTAATGGCATATTTTATTTTATCCTTAAAAAAGCGGCCCCTTTTTAAAACTTTTGTAATGGGGGCATCATAGTGCGGTGTTCGGTATGCATAAGTATCAAACATAGCCAGCATTTTAACTTCTTTACCCAATGCCTCCAATTGTTTCGCCATTTCGAAGGCAATTATACCACCGAACGAGTAACCAGCCAATGCATAAGGTCCTGCCGGGTTTTGCTGCAGAATTGAGTTTATGTAGTGTTCGGCTATTTCTTCAATGCTGGTTAGTGGTTCTTCCACACCGTCAAGCCCTTTTGCCTGTAATCCGAAAACCGGTTGCTCAGGCGACATATTCATGGCCAGGGTATTAAACAATAATATATTTAAACCAGCTCCGTGAACCATATATAATGGCATTTTGCTTCCTTTGGGTTTTATGGGTACCAGTGAATCCCAGGTTATTGATTTGCCGTCCATTTGGAGCAATAATGCCAGTTTTTCAACAGTGGAGGTTTCAAATAACGCGGCTAACGGCAAACGTTTTCCTGTTTCCTTTTCAATGCGCGTCATTACCTGTACAGCAATAAGCGAGTGGCCGCCCAATTCAAAAAAATTATCATAGACGCCAATTTTCTCAACTCCAAGGTATTCCGCCCAAATGTCAGCAACCATTTTTTCGATGTCAGTACGTGGCGGAACATATCCATGGCCGGCATCCACGTTGGATACACCGTACTTCGCTAACGCTTTTTTATCTACTTTCCCGTTAGGTGTTAACGGCATTTCCGGAATGATGATAAAATTGTCCGGTACCATATAGTCCGGAACAGCATTTTTTAATGACTCCTTCCAGGCTTGTATCTGTGCTGATTCGCTTAACATTACATTGGTGCTTTTAACAACAACAAATGCTACCAGTTTGTCAATTCCAAAATTATCCGGGCGCGAAATAACTACCGCTTCTTTAATATTCGTCCCGTTTACAAGCTGGTACTCAATTTCGCCGGTTTCAATACGATATCCCCTTATTTTTACCTGAGCATCAACACGGCCCAGGCACTCAATTTCACCATTCGGCATAAATCTCCCCAAATCGCCGGTGTTGTACATTTTTGCGCCTGGTATTTTTGGTACAATACTGCCAATTGAGTGCCTGGCCGTGTTGTGCTCAGGTAAAAATAAGGGATATCGTATTGAAACCGGCGAAATTGAGTACCAGCTTGTAAACGGACGAATTAAAGAAGCGGTAGTTATTCGCCCCGGATAATTTTGGAATTGACAAACTGGTACATTTGTTGTTAAAAGCACAATTAATGTAAGCGAATCACACAGATACAGCTGGAAGATCATTAAAAAATGCTGTTCGGACTATGGTACCGGACAATTTTATCATCATTCCGAAATGCCGTAACACTAACGGGAAAGAAAAAAAAAGCGTTACGAAGACGGTGTATCCAACGTGGATGCCGGCATGGATATGTTCCGCCAGTACTGACATCGAAAAAATGGTTGCTGACATTTGGGCGGAATACCTTGGAGTTGAGAAATTGGCGTCTATGATAATTTTTTGAATTGGGCGGCCACTCGCTTATTGCTGTACAGGTAATGACGCGCATTGAAAAGGAAACAGGAAAACGTTTGCCGTTAGCCGCGTTATTTGAAACCTCCACTGTTGAAAAACTGCATTATTGCTCCAAAATGGACGGCAAATCAATAACCTGGGATTCACTGGTACCCATAAAACCCAAAGGAAGCAAAATGCCATTATATATGGTTCACGGAGCTGGTTTAAATATATTATTGTTTAATACCTGGCCATGAATATGTCGCCTGAGCAACCGGTTTTCGGATTACAGGCAAAAGGGCTTGACGGTGTGGAAGAACCACTAACCAGCATTGAAGAAATAGCCGAACACTACATAAACTCAATTCTGCAGCAAAAACCCGGCAGGACCTTATGCATTGGCTGGTTACTCGTTCGGTGGTATAATTGCCTTCGAAATGGCGAAACAATTGGAGGCATTGGGTAAAGAAGTTAAAATGCTGGCTATGTTTGATACTTATGCATACCGAACACCGCACTATGATGCCCCCATTACAAAAGTTTTAAAAAAGGGGCCGCTTTTTTAAGGATAAAATAAAATATGCCATTACTTCTAAAAATGGCCTAAAGATACTGTAAACGATAAGCGGACATCGATAAAACGGCGGCTGATACGTGCTTATTGGAAATTAGATATGGCAAGGAGCAAAACCAGGAAGGTTTTTTTGGTTATTCAAACAAAATAGATGAAATGAATAACTTCGCTGAAAAACGTTACCAATTAACACCTTATAATATTGCAGTGGACGTTTTCCGTGCTGAAAACAAAACTTTTTATATGGATGATTTTGAATACCTCGGATGGAAGCCGTATGCCTTAAAAGGTGTTAATATTCACAAAATTCCGGGTGAACACAATACCATATTTAAATCACCAAATGATAAGGTATTTGCAAAGGTGTTGCAAAAATGTTTGGATGATGCTGTAAAAAGGTAAATTGCCCATCGTTTAACAAAAATGGGGGCAATTAAAATCACCAATCGGTATTTAAGGATATAACCTGGCTTAATTACAGCGGATGTAACTTTAGATTAATGCCGATATTGACGTTTGGAAAATTGGGGTTAGCGCAAACCTGCATTTAATGGCCGACTTTTTTTCAATTATTTCCCTGATGAAGTGTTGAGAGCTAACCGATTTTATCAATTAAAAGATCGTAACAGATATATTATCAGCCGGATTATATTAAGGATGATTTTGGGGAAATACTTAAACCTAATGCCGGCAGCTATTCAATTTTCGGCCGGAAAGAATAACAAACCCCAGGTGAAAAATATACCCCCTTTGAAGTTAGAATATAATATGTCACACTCTGCCGACGCGATATTGCTGGCTGTTTCTGATTCAGCAATCGGGGCGGACATTGAGTTCATAAATCAATCGTTTGGCTTTAATGAGGTCTTGGTGATAATTTTAGTGTAGACGAAATTAATGATATAAATAAAGCCGAACCGGCAAGCCGTTTCTTCACAATGTGGACGCGTAAGGAAGCTATTACAAAGGCTACTGCACAAGGGCTGGACTGCGACCTTCGGCTATTACCTTCCCTTGACGGAACATACGATGTGCACGAAGGTGTAATAGCTTCAGAAAAGACTGCCTCATCAGCAGCTTTAATTTAAACGATCAGTATGTTGCCAGCGTTGCAGGCAATACGTTGGCAGATAAAATTACGTTTTGGGACGCGGAGACAGTTAATAATCCTGAATTCTTCAATTTCAAACATGGCTTTCGTCCATAAAAAATAAAATTAAAGATATCTGTCTCATAATGTATAGTTTAAAAAACTTTTAATAATCACTCGAATTTATTTGCAATTGATTATTTTTATAAAGTATTAATAGAAATTAAACTTTTTGAAGATACCTGTGCGGATTTAATGGCATCCGTCAATAAATAATGAATCAAATACTCAATTTTTCAAACCTTTTCACTTGGAAATACGTAATCAGGGTAATTTATAGTATCAGAATAGCACATGAAAAAAAAGAATACTGATTGTTGATGATGACTTAAGTATTTTAAAGCTCCTAAACTTTATTCTCTCAAAAGACTATGAAATAGTTGTCAGGAATAATGGAATAGATGCATTCTCATGGCTTGAAGATGGAAATATACCTGAATTAATTATCTCAGATTTACAGATGCCCTATTTCGACGGACAATCATTTATCAAAAACGTTAAAATCAGCGGCCTTTTTCGTGACATTCCGATAATAATGCTGTCTGCAGCTCATGATTTAGATCTCCAGGTTAGTAAAATGCCTTTCCAGGTAGATGCTTATATGCCGAAACCGTTTAATCCTACTTCTTTAAATCAGCCATCAATCAAGTATTAAGTATTTATGACGAATCACATAGCAACTGAGTGGAATGAGAACGCAGGCTCACATACCCAAATAGCATATGCTGGTTTAGCTTTGAAGGATTTGGTGGCAGCTGAGCTCAACTCATATTTCCAAATTACTTACAACGATAACCTTCAAAAACTTGAAGAGTATTTGGGTAACCAATCCATTTTAACGCTGCCTGAAATAATTTTATTGGAGGTTGACGAAAATGGAGCATGCTTTGATTTTGTAAAGCAAATAAAATCAAACCCTCTTTTTAACGGAATAATCATTGTGTTAATGTCAACCAACAATGATAAGTCGTTAAAATTAAAAGCTATGCAACTCAAAGTGCATGATTTTTACATTTACCCCTTTTCCATGTCGGATTTGCGCGAGCGGCTGAATTTTTTGGTGAAGTTTAAATTAATAAAACCCAAACTGGTTGATATCTCTCAGGATGTTGACACTACTTACAGGATGCCGGTTGGGAAGCGATTTATGGATCTCTTTATTTCGGGCTGTATGATCCTGGGGTTGTCGCCCATTATGCTTATTGTTGTTATTGCCATTAAATTGGGCTCAAAAGGCCCGGTTATTTACAAAAGCAAACGCGTAGGCACAGGTTATAAAGTATTTGATTTTTATAAATTCAGGTCGATGCGTTACCGATGCAGATAAGTTATTAATTGAGTTATCAACACAAAATCAGTACGCAAATGAGGATGGAGGCACAAAAGCTGCATTTGTTAAAATTAAAGACGATCCTCGGGTTACCAAACTCGGCAAATTTTTACGAAATTCGAGCCTCGATGAATTACCTCAAAGTTTAACTTTTATGTGGGGATATTCATAGTTGGTAAGGCTTCCCGTTTATCAGCAGAGCTTACACAAACGAGTGGCTAATGCGTTTTTTGCCTGCGGTAACCGGTATTGCAGCAAATAACCAGGTTAAAAGCAGGCTAAGTGAACGCAAGAAATTACCGATAACTTTTACGCTCAAAACTATTCTTTTTGGCCATGGATAATCCTTATAAGAACGGCTGCGGCAAGTTTTTTGAAAGAAAAATTAAATAAAATAATAACACTAAAAATTTGCCTCTCTCTCTTTTTCAACGGCCGATAATTTCTACGCTCAGGAGAGCCTTTTTAAAGACCTTCACGCCCTTATCTTAAAGTATTGCTGCGGCAAAGAATACTATCCGGAAATTAAGTAAAACAAAAGCAGGTAAATTGCCAGGGTGTTTTCAAGGCTAGTTTTAGCTGGCAAGCTTTCAGCCCATACATTTAAGTCCGCAACATCCGCAATATAACAGCCAACATTTTCAAAGTTATCAACTGTAGCTTCTGTAATTTTACGGTATCAGTTTTTGCTGACCATGTTATCAAACTCAAAGGCTTACTGCTACCGCTCTGCACCGGAACGTTTGCAAACTCCTCTAAAATAATATGCACGTTAGTTCCGCCAACACCAAAGGAGCTTACCCCTGCACGCCGTTGATCTGCTGAGTCCCAGTCTTTAAGTGTTTTGTTTATATAAAAGGGACTTTCAGTTAAATCAATATTGGGGTTAAGAGTTTTGAAAAATAAGGTGGGTGGTAGTAATTTGTGATGTAACGAAAGCACAGTTTTTATTAAACCCGCAACACCTGAGGCTGCCGTCAAATGCCCTATATTACTTTTTACAGAGCCGACAGCACAATATTGTTTTTGTTCCTGAATGCCAAATGCCAGGTTAAGTCCTTCAATTTCAATAGGGTCGCCTAAGGGAGTTGCTGTACCATGCGCCTCTACATAGCTGATGGTTGCCGGGTCTATAGCTGCATCGTTTATAGCCATAGCAATGGCACCTGCCTGGCCGTGTGCGCTGGGTGCCCCAAAGCTTCCTTTGTCCGCACCATCATTATTTATTCCAACGCCTTTTATAATGGCGTAAATCATGTCACCATCACGCTCTGCATCCTCCCGGCTTTTTAAAAGCACAACACCGGCGCCATCACTAAACACTGTTCCGGTTGCCTCTGCGTCAAACGGCCTGCAATGCCCATCTTTGCTCATAATTGAGCCTTCCTCGTAAAGGTGGCCGCTTTTTATTGGGGATGTAATGCAGGCTGCGCCGGCAAGGGCAATATCACACTGGCCATCCCTTATACTGTTAACTGCCTGTGCAATAGCTAATAAAGACGTTGAGCATGCTGAATGCACAGCTACAGCAGGGCCTTTCAGATCAAGCTGGTAAGCGGTCCTGGTTGCTACGTAATCTTTTTCATTTAGCGTGCGGACATTAAAATGCCCGTATTGATCAACCTTAGCGGGGTGTGGGTGTCCAGTACACCTTATCGGGTAACAGTACCCATTAAAATGCTGACTAATGCCACAGCTTATATTGTTGGGTATTGGTCATAATTTGCGCCTTATGGGCACTGCTGGTAATTAATACTGGTGGCTTTTAACATGGCTTTCACCGTAATTATTATGCGCCAATATAATTTTGCCGCCCAGTTGAAAAGCGAGTTGCCGCCCAGTTGAAAAAAGTTATCGTCAATACCAATTTTATCCAGCAGTAAAAGCTCCATCCAAATACCAGTGATATTTTTTTCGATAGGCGTAACAGGGGCTTTGTACAGCACGTTTAATTCCGGCCTTTTAAGGTCGGGTTTAGGCAAAGCTTTTCTGTCAACCTTGCCGCTTGTGGTTTTGGGTAATTCACTGAGCCATACATAAGCCGAAGGGTGCATAAAGTCAGGCAGGCTTTGTTCAATGCTCTTGCGCACGTAATCGGTATCGGGCTTACCGGTTTTAGAAACCATGTAAGCAACAAGTCTTTTTTGACCAATTACATCCTCACGGGCCACAACTATAGCCTGTTGGATATCGTTAAGCTGGTTAATAAGCACTTCAATTTCGCCCAGTTCGACGCGATTTCCACGGATTTTTACCTGGGTATCCCTGCGGCCCAAATAGTCAATATTGCCGTCCGGCATGTAACGTGCCAGGTCGCCCGTGCGGTAAATGCGGGTGGTTTTACCTGCGGAATCTTCCCGGTAAATAAACTTTTCGGCAGTCATTTCGGGGCGGTTAAGGTAACCGTCAGCCAGGCTCAAGCCGCTTACGCAAAGTTCGCCGGTCTCTCCATAAGGAAGTTGGTTTAATTCTTCATCAAGAATTAAAATCTTAGTTTCATCAATGGGGATTCCTATTGAAGGCAGCGGAGGCCATAATGTGGCATCTCCATCCAGCTTAAGCTGGGTTACTACGTGCGTTTCAGTTGGGCCGTATTGGTTGTATAAAACACATCCGGGCAAGGCTGAAAAGAAACGAACGATCTGTGGGGTGATCTTGAGTTGCTCACCAGCCGTCATCACTTCTTTTAAGCAAGCAGGGAAATATTTCTCCGCATCGGCAGCCTCGGTTAAATATTGAAGTACTACAAAAGGTAAAAAGATCCGGTTAACGGAGTATTGCTCAATGTATCGCAGCAACCTGTATGGATCAACCCTTAAATCGTCGTCAACCAAAATCAATGTGCCACCAGTGGTAAGGGTAGCAAAAATTTCCTGGAAGGAAACGTCAAAACTTAGTGGCGCGAACTGTAAAGTATTAACTCCCCCAGCTGATATAGAATTCTTTTGCTGCCACGACAGCAGGTTTGCCAATGCGGCGTGACCCATGGACACACCCTTTGGCGTACCTGTTGATCCTGAGGTGTATAATACATAACATGCCGATTTGCTTTCAGGCAACGGCATTGCTGATGGCTTGTAATCGCTGTCTGAGTTTAATATATTGATCCCTAAAGGTTCAAATAAATGTCTTTGCGCAGCTACTGTTAAACACAGATCAATACCTGAGTCGTTCACAATTTGTTGTAAGCGGTCTTGCGGATAATCAGGGTCGAGTGGTAAATATGCTTTACCTGATTTTAATATTGCCAAAACACTCACAATAGTTTCAACCGAGCGGAATGTGCTCACACCCGCGTTTAACGAAACGGGGGAGCTAGCCAAAATGGCGTAAGCTAACGCGTCGGCTTTTTGGCCCAATTGACTGTAGGTTAATGACTGTGCGCCAAAGATAACAGCTACCGCATCAGGCGTTTTATTTTTTTGTAATTCAAAAAGTTGGTGAATCAGCAAATCGTTCATATCTACGCTGTGTGCTTCGGTTAGGGGAGCCATAAGCTAATTTGTTTTAAATCATCAATAGCAAGTTTACCGGTTTAAGTTAAAACTGAATATCAGGTTATTATATTCCTGTTGTTGTTAAAAATGATTTGCATCAAACTTTAATCCTTCAATCTGTACTTAAATCGTTATTATATTAAGTAAATTTATATAAAGCGGGACAACTAAATATACTTAAAAATAATTGTTCTTTTTATACGTTACAATGCTTATTTTGGTTATAGTGTATAAAGTATTAAAATAGCTATAATTAGGTTGGTGCCCTAAACATTTTAATAAAAATACCGTTACTTAAGGCTTAGGTAGCTAATAAATGTTTTCAATATCTTTGCCCGCAATGGTTAAAAAATATCTTTTACTTTCCCTCTTTTTTTTGTTTTTCGGTTTAACGGCAAAGGCCAATTTTGTTTATGATTCAACCTGTATTGATGCATACAAAGCTATATTAAGTTTAAGAATAAATGAAGCCAGGCAGTTAATTAATAAAGAAAAGCAGGCTAATCCGCAAAACGGAATAATTGTTTTGCTGGAGAATTATATAGACTATTTCAGCTTGCTGGCGTCTGAAAATAAAAATGATTATAACAGGTTAAAGGAAAATAAATCGATCAGGCTAGCGGCGTTGGCTGATAATGACAGCAATTCGCCATATTACCTTTTTTCGCAAGCCGAAATTTGTTTACAATGGTCGTTTTTAAAGGCGAAATTTGGTGATTATATGGCATCCGGATCGGACGCAAAAAAAGCAAATGGGTTGTTAAAAGATAACAATCAAAAATATCCTGATTTTTTACCTAATCAAAAAAGCCTTGCCCTTGTAAATATTATTTTCGGCTCCATACCGGCTAACTTTAAATGGATAGCCGGATTTTTGGGTATGAAGGGCAATGTTCAATCCGGGATAAAACAATTGGAGGAGTTGAAAGCTAAGTTGCCAAAGTCAAATTACAGTTTTTATGATGATGAAGTGATTTGGTTTTTATGTATTACAGATATTAACGTACTGCACAGCAAAAATACTTATAACAAACTAATGACCTACATATCCGCAATGGATGGCAATAGTATGCTTAAGGTTTACCTGGAGGGCTATGTTTCATCAAAAACAGCGCATAATGACGAAACAATAAAGTATTTGGAAAACGCGCCTAAATCAACTCAATACCTAAATATACCTGCTATGAGTTACATGCTTGGGGTTGCAAAACTTAGCCGCATGGATAAAGACACTCCTTTGTTTTTATCACGTTATGTAAATGAGTATAGGGGCACAAATTATGTAAAGGATGCCTATTTAAAGCTCGCTTATCATTATTTGCTGCAAAACGATTTAGAAAAATACGAGGATTATTTAAAGCTTGTTCGAAGCCGGGGTTACGCCGTTGATGCTAAAGATAAAATTGCACTGCGGGAGGCCAACGAGCCCAAACCTGATATAGATCTATTGAAAGCCCGCCTTTATTTCGATGGTGGCTACTACAGCAAAGCTCTGGCTCAAATTTCGAATAAGGATGTAAATAGCCTGAAGCAAACCCGCGATAAAATTCAGTATTATTATTACACCGCCAGGATCAACGATAAGATCAATAAGAATTATGAAGCAGTGTTAAACTATCAGAAAACTATCGCGCTGGGTAAGGAAACCAGCTACTATTACGCTGCAAATTCTGCACTTATGATTGGTAATATTTATGAAGAAATTAAAGATTATAAAAAAGCTGCCATTTATTATAACCAGGCAATTGATATGAAAAATCATGATTATCAAACCGATATTGATAATGATGCCAAAGCTGGTTTGAAAAGAATAGGTCAGTAGGTTAATGTGGGGCTTGTACGGTTTTTGCTTGTTAGCTGCTAAGTATAGCGCTTGATTATTAGCTACTTGCAATTTGTTTAAAATAGAAGTATCTGATAATCAGTGTGTTTCATAGCGTTCCACCGCGTTCCGCTGAAAAATGGAACGCTTTGCCGGCGTAAATAAATAAACTTGCGCTTCGCCTCATCTAAAGTTACGGCTGCAAGCGTTTAGAGAAAGGTTTGAAATAGGGGTGAATGTTTGCCTGTGTCGAACTCACATTAAATTTTGGGGCTCCTTTGTAAACCGAACCAAGTTTTTCATACTTTTCAGGTGGTGCGCATTTACATTTTGCTTTAGCGCTTCAAAATCAAAATCATGATTAGTTCCGCAATCTAACAAACTCATGTTTGCTGAAGGTTTAGTGCTTTCATAATATTCAATTACCGTGCTTCCCCAAATTAACTGGCAATCACCCTTTATCCCTTTAACAATTTCATAGATCCCGTCTTTAAATTCAATATGCCTGATGTGCTGCGATTCAAGGTTGCCCTGCGGATAATAAAGCAGGATATTACCCGGGCTGCTCAAAATTTCGGCAGCATAATCCAGGCTTTCTTTTACAGAGCGGGTTCCGGGTTCTACTGAAAAGGAGCCGCAATATTTTAGCCACCAGTTTTTCTCCATCTGCTTTTTTACAGACATGGTATATAACCCTTTTAATTTTTGCTGCTTATCAAGCATTTTAAAGGCAATGTAATAGGAGAAAAAGCCATCTAAAAAGCCGAAGTGGTTGCACATGAGTACATAAGAGTGATTCGGTTTTATATCGATAGGATGGATAATCATTTTGTTAAATCGACGCCTGAAAAAAAACATCAGAAATAACGAGCCCCATTTTATGAATGTAAAAGGAAGTGGTTTGGCTTTTATTATCATGTCAACAGCCCGTTTAACTGTGTTACAAAATCCCTTTTAATCATTTCATGTCCCTCATTTAACACAACTACTTTTGCATTTTTTAGTTTGGCAATAAATTCCCTGCCGATGCCCGGCGGGAAAGCTTTGTCGCGTTTGCCAAATATAAAGATGCATTTTATGTTTTGGTCATTTAACGCTTTCAGCAACCGTGATTCATCCGTTTCAAAAAAGCGCAGATAGGTAAAGCAGGCATAAAAATTAAACCTTAGTTCGGCAGTGCCAATTTCGCCATATAAAATTTTATAAGCTTCAGCATCAATCAGCCTGAACCGTTTAAATAACTTTAGCATCTTGATCAGCGTAGTTTCGTTAAGCACCAGTTTCTCAAGGATTTTATTCCCGGTTTTATTTTTGCTGAAAAACGGGATCAGTTTGCCCGGGTTTAATGACGAGGGTGCCGCAATAATAAATTCATCAATTAAATGGCCAAGTTCTTCGGCAACTACTGTTGCATAATGTGTTCCCATTGAATAGCCGATCACAGAAAAACGTTTAATGTTTTCGTGTTTGCAAAAGGCAAGAATAAAATCGGCAAACTCCTTCTTGGTGATGCCTTTTTTTACAGCAGGAAGGCTTTGATCTTTTAACTTAGTTTCCTTGTGGAAAAACAGGTCGAAGCCTATGAAAGTGTATTTGACGCCTAAATTAGATTCCAGTAGTTTAAATTGCTTACCATGCATACCATAACCATGAAAACTTAGCATAACCTGTTCGCCACTACCGAATTTATAATAGTGCAGGTTCGCCAGGTCATTTTCAAAATAATGGTCAGTCATCAGGTTAATTACAGGATTTCAATAAAGGCAATAGCCCAGGCATAATCGCCGTCATGCGAGATGGATAGTGCAATATCAAAGTTAGCAGATTCGCGGTGAATTTTAACCAGCGGCCTTCCCACCGGCTTATTTCGAAGAATCTCGATTTTTTTTGGACCTAATGCTGAAGGATCAATTTGTTTTATGGCTTTGTAAACCGCTTCCTTTGCTGCCCAGGTGGAGGCGTAACGTAATAACGAATTTTCAAACTGATCGCAATAAGCCATCTCGTTTGCCGTGTAAACTTTGTTTTTGAAAGATTCAGTGAATGATTTTTCAAAGTCCGGAACAAACACAATATCGTTTCCTGCCGAAAATTTTTGAGCAGGGATCAGTTCTTCCAGCGACTTTTTAATTTCCTTCTCCATCCACACCAAGTCCCATAATATTAAAGCCACCATCAACAAAATGAATATTACCGGTTACTCTTTTTGAAAGATCAGAGAAGTAATATAATGCGGCATCTCCTACATCGCCCGAATCAATATTACCAAGCGGCGCGGTAAATTTCCCCATTTTGCGCAGCTTGCGTACGCCGAAAATTCCACCGGAAGAAGTTGTCATCACCAATCCTGCTGAAATAGCATTTACCCTTACGCCCGTACCCCTGAAGTGGCTGGCGAGGTAGATCATAATATTTTCTAAGGCCGCTTTACAAATCGCCATCCCGGCATAACCAGGGAACACCCTTTGCGATGCATTGTAGGTAAGCGTCAAAATAGACGCATTTTTTGTCAACAATGGTTGTGCTACCCTGCAAACCCTAAGCAATGAGTAAGCACTGATATTCATTGCGTCCATCAGATCATCAAAAGGAATGTCGATGTAAGAGGGAGGGGGTGCGTCGCTGCCGGGGATGCTGTAACACATAACCGACTGCGTGCCAAAGGCTACGCCATGCAAAACATAATCTATTGGGCCTGCAGTATCATAAACCATACGCATAAATGCACTGATCTCTTCCTCCAGCCTCACATCAACTTCTGCCGACAATTTTGGATCCATGCCGTTTTGTTCCATCAGGTACAAAACCTCATTCTTTGTGTCAGCAACATAGCTTAATGCCACTTTACAGCCTGAGCGATGTAATTTAACCGCTACATCATAAGCAATGGAACTCTCGTTCCTTACACCGAATATTACCGCAACTTTATTTGTATTGTCAATCATTTATATATCCCTTGAAACAGCTAACGCACTGTTCGTTCCACCAAATCCATAATTTAAACAAACAATCTGGTTAATTTCTTTTGCAACGGTTTCCGGCGAGATCAGGTGTCTGTAAGCTGCCGCAGGTTTGTCTGAGCCTTCCCAGCCATCCTTCTTTTGAAAGTTTTCCAATTCAGGATTTAATTCGTCAGAATTTATGCAAGGCAGTACTTTTTGATTTTTTAGCATTAATAATGATGCGATGAATTCAACGGATCCGGCTGCCCCAAGCATATGGCCGAATTGAGATTTTGGTGCAGAAATATGATAGCCTTCTTCGCCGATGGTATCAACAACGCTTATCAGTTCTAAAATATCGCCCACCGGTGTTGCGGTACCATGAACTTTAACAACATCCGGCTTAATATTTCCGCCTGCCATTAATCCCTTCCATAGTCTTTTCTGCCCATCGTACGAAGGGTAGAACATATTACCGTCACCATCGGAATTGTTGAAATATTCGTCAATAACACCAAGAATGTTTGCTCCGCGTGCTTTGGCCATTTCATATTCTTCCAGCGCCACAATGCCTGCCCCAAATGAGCAAACAAAGCCGTTTCTTTTTAAATCGAAAGGGCGTGAGCTTTGTTCAGGTGCAAACCCTTTGCTTAATACCTGCATGGCGTCAAAGCCAATAAAAGTTTCAAGCGCCGTACCTTCAACACCTCCCGTAACGGCGCGATCCTGCAATCCAAATTTTATTAACCGGTAAGCATAACCGATGTTGCCAAGACCGGTAGCGCAGGCTGATATAATGGATTCGCAAACACCTTTATTGCGGATGAGGCAGGATACGTTTGCAGCCTCCCGGTATGACATGGCCCTGTCAACAGTGTGTGAACCGGCCATCCGGGTTTTTTTGCCCAACTCATAAAATGCATGCCATGCGTGCCGCGAAATCACGTTGCCGCCGCCGCCTGATGCTATTACCACACCAGTTTGCTCTGATTCAACTTCGGATTTTGACCACCCGGCCATTTTAATGGATTCCTGTGCGCCTAACATCGCCCATACACAGCCCAGATCGGCTGTGGCAAGATTGAGATCCGGAATCCTGCCAAGCAGGTCAACATAAGTTTCCGGATATTCAGTCTCCGGTACGGGGTGAATAGCTTCAAGGTTCATTTCGGGTTCGGTAATATAACCGGCCACCATTGAACGGATCTGCTTATCATACGCCATTGCTTTGGGCCAATTGCGGATCAGGCTTTCGCCGGCAAATAACTTTTTATCAAAATCATCCAGGTCTGTACAGGTTGGAAAAGCCCCGCCCATGCCAACAACTGCTACTTTTCTGCCTGCTACAATCATAAACTATTTATTTGCTTCGTTCTTTTACCATTATTATCAAATCGATAACATCTTTTACTTTTGAGCCCATCCTGTCAATATCTTCATCTTCAAATTCAATATTAAATTTTTGCTCAACCTTTGCAGCAATATTTATCAATTCGGTTGACGGAGTGCTCAAATCTGTAAGAAAGTCGGTTTCTTCTGTTACGCCAACTAACCTTTCCGGATCAATTGTTCGTACAGTTTTTAATACCTCCAATAAACCCTCAAGTATTTCTTGTCTTTCGTTTTCCATATTATGCTAATTTGTTAAATAATTCTATAAGTATTGCACGGCCGGTAATGTCATGCAATTCGGCCACTTTTATAAAATCTTTGCTAATATCATACTTTAATAATCTTTCTTCCGTAAAATCACTAAAATATTCATCAAGATCCAGGCCCTTTGGTACTTTGTAAATGCGCCCGTCGCAAACCATTTGACGCCATTTATAAAAGGTAATGTTACCAATACTAATAAAGGTATCGCCAAGTTCAAGGTAATTTTGAAAGCTAACATTACCAACACTGATAAATGCCGGAACAAACTTATCCCTTAATAAATCAGGCAGCCCTTTCAGCTTACGGCATTCCAAAAAGGTAGCGCATGAAACAATGGTAGCCTGGGCAAATGCCTCTATTTGATCTACGCCGCGAAATACATTGAAATGATCTTCCACGTCCCTTTCTGTGGGAGAATAGCTGGCCACAATTCCTTTGTTAGGAGAATGCCAGTGATAGGTGTTTACGAGCCGTTTTGTGGGGCCATGCAGTAGTAATTGTGACGGATCAACGCCAACCAGGTTGCCGTTCATTATTGTTTCTAAATAGGCTGCTCTTTCTTCTTCTGTCATATTAAACCGCCGTTGACGTGGATATTTGTTCCGTTAATGTATGATGCCTTGTCTGATAAAAGGAACGCAACCGTATCTGCTATATCATCAACCTTTCCAAATCTTTTAGCCGGGATCATATTGAAGTATTTTTGTTTTATTGCTTCGGGTATGGTTGCGGTCATATCGGTCTCTATAAAACCGGGCGATACACTAAGCACTCTTATTTTATGCTCGGTATTGGTTGCCGCCGCTTCCTGTGCCAATGATCGTGAAAGTGCTGTTAAACCAGCTTTGGTGGCTGCGTACACCGATTGGAATGCATTGCCACTTTCGCCGACTACCGAACTTATATTTATAATCACACCTTGCTGTGTAAGGCTAAAAATCTTCATAGCTGTTTTACAGATCAGGATGGGCGCTTTTAAATTTACATTCAGCATGGCATCAATTTCACGCTCGGGCTGATAGTTCAGCGGTTTATCATAGGTTACGCCTGCATTATTTATAACACCGTAGAGGTCGCCATGCTCTTTTTTTAACTGTTTGCAAAAGCTGTTGATAGCTTCCGGATCAGAAAAATCAGCACATAAAATATGATTTCCAGGTTCAATATTTGTGAAACTTTCTGGTTTTGATGCGTGTAATATCAGAGTATATTCGCCTGACAGCTTTTGGGAAATGGCCAGCCCTAACCCTTTACTGGCACCGGTTATTAATATTTTTCTTTTCTCCATCAGGATTTATATAGTGATTAGAGGTTAAAGATTAGCGATTAGTTTTACCAAAGTTGCCAACGGTTTATAACTTTGCCATAAATCTTTACAGCAAATATGTTGATTTATAATAATAATTTAGACATGTTGTTTCAATATATTCAACTGTATTTCAAATCTGTCATTTATGCTAAATAAATATTTGTTTATCAATATTTTGTATTTGTTTTTTTTGCCGTTTTCAGGGTTTTCGCAAAGCAACAAATCGTTTAAGATTGTGCCGTTGGGCGTGAAAGGCGGTATTGATGAAAGTAATTTATCAGCTTACATGGTTGCTGCGGCAGGAACCGATGATTATATATGCCTTGATGCGGGTACCCTGAATTATGGGATTGAGCAGGCCATCCGAAATAAAATATTCAGCATACCCGCGGAACAGGTACTTAAAAGGTACATCAAGGGTTATTTTATTTCACATGCGCATTTAGACCATGTATCCGGATTGATCATAAATTCGCCGGAGGATACCGCTAAAACTATTTACGGGCTGTCAGCGACATTAAAAACAATTAAAACACATTATTTTACGTGGGAAAGCTGGGCTAATTTTGCAGATGAGGGTGAAGCTCCGGCTTTAAAGAAATATCATTACCAGATATTAAGTCCGGATAGCGTTACAATGGTTAAAAATACCGGGATGAGTGTAAAGGCGTTTCCGCTCAGTCACGCTAACCTCCAAAGTACCGCTTTTTTATTAAAAAGCAACGAATCCTATATTTTGTATTTAGGTGATGTTGGGCCGGACGAGATCGAAAAAAGCAATAACCTGCATCTTTTGTGGGAAGCCATTGCCCCGTTGTTAAAAAGCAGGAAGTTAAAGGCCATAATGATCGAAACCTCTTTCCCGAATGAGCAGCCTGATAAAACCCTTTTTGGACATTTAACGCCAAATTGGTTAATGAAGGAAATGGAAGCGCTTGCCGGTTTGGCCGGGAAAGATGCCCTTAAAGGTTTTGACTTGATTGTTACGCATGCAAAGCCACCACAAGTTAACATCAATAAACTTAAAGCCCAGCTGAAAGCTCAAAACAAGTTGCAGTTAAATTTAATATTTCCGGAACAGGGCAGAAGGATTGATTTATAAACGCTGATTTAATTTTTTCTCCTGTTATAATCCCATTCAATGCAGCTTCAGCTAATAATACCAAAACGAAATAAACCAGCTTGATTTATCTCGTTTTGGTATCAGGCGATAATATTATTCGCTAACTTTTTTTGCAGGAGCAGGCTTCACAGCAGGAGCCTTCTTAGCTGGCTTTGGTGAAACTACCGCAGGTGCGCTTTTTTTCTCAGCAGCAGGGACTGCCTTTTTTTCAACAGGCTTTGACGGTGAAGGTTTGCTGGGTTTCGCTGGTTTGGAAAGCTTTTTGGCTAAATTCTTTGCAGCCTTTTCAATTTCTTTCTCTATTTTTTTTGATGTATGACCAAGTTTAGCAGCAAAGGCTTTTAACTCACCTATTAAGCCGGTATGGATTTCCTTCTTGGCAGTTTGTTGTTCTTGTTTGCTTTTTGATTTTGAATTTTCTTTTTTCATTTGGTTTATGGATTGCTTCAAAGGTAAGTTATATTAATGTTTAATCAATATTATCATTATGTTAATTACTAAATTAGGCGTTAATATTGAGTTATCAAGTAATTGGTAATGAAGGTTGTATAAATTAATACTGATGGACGTGCCAATCTTTATTTTTTGTTGCCATACGCATGAGCAATAAAATTAGCAAGATACCTGGTTGAAAATGAGTTGCAATTATGGTTATAAGCTTATAACTTGCTTTTCATTAACCGTTAACATATGGCGCCTACCGAGATAGTGTACGCAAGAGAGCTTACCTTAAATGCAGACGAATTCATTGATGTTTTAAGGCGGAGCTCACTGGGGGAGCGAAGGCCGGTTGATGATTTGGAGCGGATAAAAACAATGTGTCAAAATGCCGATTTGATTATTACGGCACGCCTCAACGGAAAGCTGGTTGGTGTTGCCCGGTCGTTAACTGATTTTGTATTTTGTACCTATTTATCGGACCTGGCGGTTGATCAAAGCCTGCAAAAACAGGGAATAGGTACAAACTTAATTAAGGAAACTAAACTACAATCGCCACAGGCAAAATTAATCCTGCTATCGGCTCCGGCTGCAGTAAATTATTACCCGAAAACGGGAATGACACGTCACGAACATTGTTTTTATTTGGATAATGTGAATGATCTGAAGTTGTAAATACTACATAAGTAACATAGCCTTGTCCCGCGCGGTCAAAGCAGCACTTATCTCATTGAACAAAAGGTGTAAGTTCCCCTTTTTAGCCGTTAATAAATTAGTTACGGCTACTTTTTGCTATTGACACTGAATAAATAACAATAGCTGTTTTTAACTTGAAGTTCATTATTAAAAAAGCGTTAAACATAATACATTTGTTTACGTTAATACGTTCAAATAACGCAACAAAAAGAGAATCAATTATTAAGGATGAGTAAAGTATTTACAATAACAAAAGGGCTGGAGAATATGGGTGCGTTGCGTACCGGGGGGCAAGGGTCGGTTTACAAGGGCAGGCGGATAGGGCCGATAATCACTGCCGTTAAGTTACTGCCGACACCTATTCATAGTGAGAGCACCGAAGATAAAAACTACCGGAATTTTTTAAACGAGGTTGAGAAGCTTAAAAAAGTAAATGAGATACCGAATCCGAATGTTGTTAAAATATTAAATTCCGGTATTACCGAGAGCGGCTCATTTCCTTTTATCGAGATGGAGTTTATTGAGGGGCCTGACCTGGAGGAGCTTTTAAAACCACCCCACGAAAAGATTTTTACTATTAAAGAAGTAATAAAACTGGCCGATCAGCTGGCATGTGCGCTATCACATTGTCATAAAGTGGGGGTTAAACACGGGGATATCAAAAGCAATAATGTAAAGTTCAATAATAATTCAGGCAATTACGTATTGCTTGATTTTGGCCTATCGGTAATGTCAGACGAGCAGCGACGAAGCAGCATGCGGCACGCCGGGGCCATAGAATTTATGGCGCCGGAACAGAACGAAGGAAAAATGCTTTTCCAGACCGATATTTATAGTTACGGAGTTATTTTATATGAATTACTGGCCGGGCAAGTGCCGTTCCCTTTAATAGATAATGGAGAAACAGCAAGAAACAATGTAATGCTGGCTCACCTGGAATCTCCTGTTCCTGACCTCATTAAGCTACGTAAACAAAATTTTCCGGATGATTGGCCAACGCGCGAATTAAAGGTTCCGGAATGGCTGTTACAGATGATTGCGCGGTGTTTGGAAAAATCGCCGGAAAAACGATACGCTAACGGAACGGAACTTCACGACGTAATTGCTGATAGCAGCGTCAAAGAGATCAGGGTAGAGGTTGTAAAAGAAATTAAAGCAGCTGCGGTGCCATCGGCCCCAGTTACAGTTGAAAGGGCCTATTTACCTATGCCCCAGGGTATGATGCAAATTTCACAATCTGTATTTGCCGGGCTCATGATCTTACTGGTTGGCTGCATGGCCTATTCTGCTTATTCTTTATTTCGCCCGGCACAAACAGTGGTAAAACCGGTAACAATACTCCCGGATACTGCGCGGATAAATGACAGTTTCAGGCAGGCAGAACGCCAGCGGATAATTGATTTTAGAAATAAGCGCAGGCAAACTGATTCGCTGACAAAAGACGTAATTGGCGATGCGTTAAAAAAAGATAAAAATGCAAATCCGGACAGCGCCAAAACAGACTCAACAGGCAATTAACCCAATAACCAGTTAATAATTACATGGATCAAAAAAATACTATCTGGCAACGTATGGGCATCCAGGATTGGTTTTTAACCAGCCCTGATAACGGTAAAATAAAAAAACAGGTGGTACTTACGCCTGATGATGTTTATAATTACGTAATAGCGAAATTCAGCGACTCGGTAAGGGAATTGTCCTTTGCTGACAGGATCGTGTTTTACCACGAGTATATCATCAGTTTCAATACTGAAGATTACAAGGAGTTTATCAACAACAAAGAGGGGCTGCTGGGGCTGATTGTAAATGAAACGGTGAAAAAATTTTACGAATTGCTTGGGCAGTACCGCGCCGCGGGTAAAACAGTTGTGCCTTCCAGTTCAAAATGGGTATTCAGGCTGGTATCGCACCCGGATTATGCCAGGGGTGACATTGGTTTTATTGGCAAGTTACTGCCGGGAAGTAATAAGAAGGAAGAAAACCTGAGGGTAACATTCATTCCACGCCAAACTGGTGTTGCACAAACCTTTGATATTAGTGATGATGTGCTTAAAAGCTTCAATTACTACAGCGAGGGCTATTATGAGCTGCCTTATATGGAAGAATTGAATTATGATGAAAAAGGTGTGGTAAAGCCTGGTAAAAAATACCATGCACGATTTGAAACTATTCTTCCCGAAAAACAGTTTGCCGGTAAAAAAGTAGAATACCTGATGAATGATGATGAAATAATTGTCTCGGGCGAGGATGAAACACGTGAAGATTCAAATATTTTTAAAATACCTACGGAATGGGTTAACACCCCGCATTTGCGCATCAGGTTTAACAAATCAGACGGGAAGTTTTACGTTGCCTCGTTTGGGGAGTTAACTATACTGAATGAACAGGAATTGGTGCGGAGTGATGTTAATTCGCCTTCGTGGGTAGAGCTACCTGTAAATTCCAGAATACTATTAAATGGTATAGTAGGCGTAAATTTATTTAAATCGTAACCCATGTCACAAATATTATCAGTTGGGTTGCTGGCGGTTTGCGCCGCGTTACTGGCAACTCATTTTTTAGAAATTAAAAAATCCCGTAAACAAAAATGACTGATCAATATTTCGGCATAACTGATACAGGCAAAGTACGGCAAAATAACGAAGATGCATTTATTGCCCGGCAAAGCACGGATAACCGTTTTATTATAGCCTGTGTAATAGACGGGGTAGGCGGATACGCCGGCGGGGAAATAGCCGCCAGACTGGCCCGTGAAGCTATCCTTCAACGCCTCGAAAATTCTTCTGGTGATGTTATTTCGATGATAATTGACTGTTTTGAACTGGCCAATGAACGCATTATTGAAGAAAAGCACCTGAATAAGGAGTACGCACAAATGAGCTGTGTATCAACCCTTGCACTGGTTGACATTATCAATAACCAATTTTATTATGCCCATGTGGGTGATACACGGTTGTACTTATTACGGGATAGTTCACTCGTGAAAATCTCGCACGATCAGTCATTTGTTGGCTTCCTGGAGGAATCAGGGCGGCTATCGGAAGATGAGGCAATGAATCACCCTAAAAGGAATGAGATCAATAAAGCGCTGGGTTTTGAAAGCCATTTAGGAAAAAATACAGATTATATTGAAACAGGCCAGTCGCCATTTTTATCCGGCGATATGCTGCTGTTGTGCAGTGATGGCTTAACTGATATGGTTGGCAGCGCCGACATAACCGGCATCCTTACAAAAAGTACTTCGCTGAAGGAAAAGGGCAAACAGTTAATTGATGCTGCCAATAATAACGGCGGCAGGGATAATGTAACTGTTGTACTGGTACATAATGATAAAGTGGCCCGGCAACACGCTGCAAAAACGGTTAAACGCGAACCGGTAGTAACTATTGAAGATAATAAAACTAAGGTAAATTCAGCACCTGAAACAGAAAAGGAAATAGTGTCTCCTAAGAGCAGGAACGGGCTGATCGGGCTGCTTTCATTACTGGTGCTGGTGTTTTTGGCCAGTAGCATTTATCTATATCTGCAGCTTAAAAACCAGGATACTGCCGCAATAAAAAAGCAGCCGATAATTGATAGTCCCCAAACTCCCGATCCGCAGGAGCTTAAACTGCAGCAAGCTATTAATAATGTTAAAGGAAAATTGCTGGTCCTTGCAGATACAAGTTATAAAAATCCCATTATTATTACTCATGCTATTGAAATTAATAAGGATACTTTGTTAATAAAGGCTAAAGGGAAAATTGTTTTTAAGGGAGAATCAAGCTATAAAGGATCAGCATTTAAGCTTTCTGAAAAGTGCAAAAACATAGTTTTGGATAGTCTTAACTTTACTGATTTTCAAACGGGTGTGTCATTAATTAATGGCTCGCTGGAATTAAAGAACGTACGTTTTTCAAATGTGCAGCAAAGCGTTCAAAATCAGCTGAATTTTGCTGGCAGCAAGTATGTTAACGGTAAAATACCTTATTTAACAATGCACATGGATTCCTTACCTGTAACCGCAAAAAAATAGATATGGGGTCGAGAAAAAAAGAACGGATATTTCTTTTACTGTGTGCCGTATTGCTTGGCTTGCTGTTTATCAGGCTGTTTGCTGTGCTGCAGAATAATTTTACTGATGTTGCCCGGCGGCTTAAGGATGGTACTATGGTAAACCTTAATGCGCCCAATCCGTCACAAAATTTAAAAAAACTGCTGGAGAAAGGTTATTATTTTGATGATCCGAAAGATGTTGATCTGATTGAAAGTGTTGTTGCCTCAAAAAGTAAGGGTAAACAATTTGATAATATTGGTGAGCTGAATAAACAAGCTTATTATGTAGATGCGGATGATGCGTTTAGCCGCGGCGGAAAATCCTTTAAAGACAGGGTGCTTGTTTCCCGTACATTATTGGGCTATACAGGTGATGATTCCGTTCGCTTTACCCAGGAAAGAAATAATCCACCGGTGTTACCATCTGCCACAGATTTGGAGTTTGCCGGCAACACGATATCGGGCTCAGTGGTTAATAAAACTGGTCCGGTTCCGGGTGTATTGGTGAGGTTGCAAATGATCTTGCCGCAGGACAGTCTTTATAGTGATGAAGAAAGCGATGAAGTAAAAACAAAGGTTAAACAAGGTAAAGGGTACCAGGTTACCTATGTTAATGATGCCGCCGGTAAAACCCATTTACAGGCATTGGTAGCCTATGCGCGTACGGATGCACAGGGAGATTATACCTTTAAAAATCTTCCTGCCGACAAGGCGTTTGAGGTGTTGCCGCTTCAGCCGGGATTTCAATTTGGACGCTCATTAGGAACGGAAGACCTGGACAAAGATGTAGCTTTTGTTTTTCACCAGTCGCCGCATACCATAAGGCTTTTGAGCACCAGGGATTTTAGCATATTAAAGAAAGAAAAGGCCCTGATCATCCGCACACCTGCTGAATTTAACGAATGGTATTGGATAATTGCAGGCGTATTTTTCGGCTGCTTTTTTCTGCTCCATTTTATTTTAGGCTGGAAATTCCCGGAGACAGATCAAATCATCCTGCCACTGATAATGATATTGACCGGGATTTCATTCATTACGTTATTAAACCTGCAGGATCCGTTACGTGATCGTTTTTTTGCCAAAGATTCGCTGGTTTACCTCGGGATGGGGGTGTTGGCTATTATTGCGTTATTGCAATTTAACCTGCGCCGCTTTACTTCCGATTCGGGCGTGTTCCGGATGCTTATTTTCAAAAATAACCGCAAGGCAGCCAACGGTTGGCCGTGGATAGTCCTGGCGATGGGATTATTGCTGTTGACGATTCGTTTCGGTTCGGGCCCTGAAGGCAGCGGGGTAAAAGTTAACCTTTTTGGTTTTCAACCAAGTGAGATCGTTAAATACCTGGTTATTATATTTTTGGCTGGTTTTTTTGCCACCAACGAGAAGTTTATTAGTGAGTACACAAGCTGGAAAAAACGATGGTCTTTTTTCTCGTTCGCGGTAATAGCAATCGCTTTCACACTTTTATTATTCCTGATGCTTGGCGACATGGGCCCTGCTATTGTGATCTGTTTTACCTTTATCATCCTGTTCTCTTTTTCGCGTGGCGACTTTATGTTTATGACCCTGGCGGTAGTAGTTTATGTGCTGCTGTCCTGGATCTTCAAAAATGTATGGCTGTCAACTGGGCTTACTGCAGCCGTGGTATTGCTGGTGTTTTTATCAAAGCGTAAAACACTGAGCGAATCGGCAATAATGGCGCTTATTATTATTTCCGGTTTTTTAACTATAGACAAGGTTCCGCATCTTGATCAATTGATTCCCGGACCGGTACAGCGGCTTGTTGACCGTAAAGCGATATGGCAGGATGCATGGAACAATGAGGTGTATGGCGGCGACCAGGTAGCTAACGGGCTTTGGGCCATGTCTGGCGGCGGTGTAACCGGGCAGGGCGTCGGCGAAGGCTTTGCAAAAACTATACCTGAGGCGCATACGGATATGATTTTGCCGGCTATCGGCGAAAGCTTCGGCTGGACGGGGATTGTGAGTATTTTCCTCTTGTTTTTAGTGTACCTGCACCGTTCAATCATTATAGGCAGGCAAACTGGTACGCCGTTTCTTTTCTACTTATGCGCGGGCATTGGTATTTGTACGTTTATGCAGTTTTTGTTAATTGCCGGCGGCTCAACAGGGGCTTTGCCGTTATCGGGCGTGGCATTACCTTTTGAAAGCTACGGCGGTTCGTCACTCGTTGCCAATTTCCTGGCCGCTGGTTTTCTTTTGTCGGCGTCAGGTGTAAAGGGTACTCCTGTTCAAATGTCATTTATAACCAAACAGCAGGACCGGAACCTGGTGCCAGCACTTTTAGCAGCTTGTATTGGTATTTTGCTGCTGATAGTAAATATTTCAAGCTATTTGTTTGATAGTAAAAAATGGATCATAAAGCCGGCATTGGTGGCCGACCGGAGCGGGGCGCGCATGTTTAGCTATAACCCGCGCATCGCTATTTTGATGAATAAATTACAAGCGGGTACGCTTTACGACCGGAACGGGCGCATACTTGCTACCAGTAACCCCGGATTAATAAAGAAACAGGAAAATTTATTGAATGCCGCCGGGGCGGATCATTACGACCTGGATTCTGCAATGCATAAACGCCTTACCCGGTATTACCCTTTTGAAGACCAAATGTTTTTTTGGACAGGTGACGAAAATACCGGGATTTTTAATGGTAGTACCAACGGTTACTTTGCTGAATACGAACATGCTGCAGAACTACGTGGCTTTAAAATGCCCGTTACCAGCTTTAATGCTCATGCCAGTCGTTTCAGGGAAGATCGGTTTTTGCCAAAGGGGGTGAAAGAAATGTCAGTAGCTAAAAGAGACTACAAGGCAATTGCACCTTTACTTTTTGCCGGGATAAATAGCGAAGAAGTGGCCGCATTTAAAAAGCGGAATCGCGATGTACAGTTAACGGTGGATGCACAGCTGCAAACGGGGATCCAGCGGTCAATGGCTGCAGATACCGCGCTGAATGACAACAGGGTGTCGGTAGTTGTTATGGAAGCAGCATCAGGCGATGTACTGGCTTCGGCTGTGTACCCATTGCCGCCGGTTCATAATTACGACCAGCTCACCATGCCCTTGCAGGAGCAAAATAAATTATCGCAATGGATAACGACCAGCGATCTTGGGTTTACCTATGCCACACAGCCAGGGTCAACTGCAAAGGTGTTAACTGCTATGGCATCGTTTAATAAACTTGGGTTAGCGGCAGATGAAGTGAAATTTCATGTAAGTACGGAGGAGCGGATCAGAACAAAAGGGATTGAACCCGACGAAACCGGTGTAATAAGCCTGGAAAGGGCGATTGCCAAATCAAATAACGTTTACTTTATAAAGCTTGCCAACGAAAAACATTTGCAGGAAGATATGGTTAACCTGTATCTTAAAGCCGGAATGTTTCTGCACGGGGTAGGTGGTTATTTCTACAACAAGAAACCGGAAAATACTGCCCAGGAAGAAAAATGGCGTGAGCTATGGCGTAAAACAGAGTTCAATACCCGGCCAAGGTACGATCCGAATAATATCCATAAAACGCGCGCTAAAGGCATTTCAGGCATGGCCTGGGGGCAGGGCGAGCTAATAGCGACACCTGCTGCTATAGCCAGGCTGGTTTCAGGCGTAGCTAACAATGGGGCACTGGTTGCAAATCGTTTTGTTTTAAAGGTAAACGACACGCTGCAGCCTGTTAAAGGCAGTATTAAGCTGGCTAACGATCCGCGTTATGCGGCATTGCTTACCAAATACATGATTGAGCAGAGCGCCCCGAAAACAGAAATACTGGGCGTAAAAGTTGCCGGTAAAACGGGGACACCGGAAAGGATTTGGAAAGGTAACAGTATAAATGACGGCTGGTACGTGTTTTTTGCACCAATGGCAAAAGGAAAAGGTAATATTGTGGTGTGTATCAGGGTAGAATCAACCAAAGGATCGTCAGACGCGGTACGGCTTGCCGGCAAGGATGTGATCCCTTTACTGTTGAAAGAAGGATATATTAAAAGTATTGTTCCCGCCGGTGAAACAGGAACGGCAGATGAATAGTTATATAAAATAATAAGGTTGGTATGTTTGATCTGTTTAAAAGAAAAGATAATAAAGCGCCGCAGGATGTAAAAAGCCTTAGGGATACACTGCTTCGCATGGTTAAAGAGCAGCTGCAAAAATCAGAAGGGGGAGAGGGCCGCCTTATTAAGGGGATTCACCTATTTATAAAGGCAGACGTGGCGGAAAAACACCTCTACGAAGCAGCTGTGTACCTGGAAGAAAAAGATAAGTTTAAAGAAGAGATCCAGCGGATAGCTGATGATTTTGCGCTCGATCTTCCCGAAAACTGGGTTATGGAAATTAGCTTCAGCGAAGATTTTCCGCAGGAATCCGTTAAGTCTGATACCGTGGATGCTGCCATATTTATCCGTACCAGGGATCACAATATCCAACGGTCGGCTTCTGCAAGCATCAGGGTGCTAAATGGCGAGGCCGAAAAGGAAGAATATATCATTACATCGTCTGATGGAAAGGTTAACATCGGCCGCGAAAGCAAGGTGCAGGTAAACGATGGTTTTTTCAGGCTCAATCAAATAGCTTTTCCGGGAAATAGTGCAAATGAAAGCAACAAGTTCATCAGCAGGCAACATGCGCATGTGGAATGGAATAATGACGATGCGTGTTTTATTCTTTATGCAGATGAAGGCGGCGTGCCCCCCGGCAATAAAATTAAGATCAAGTCTGTTGGTAATGTAAATTTAATTAAGCTCCATTCTACCAATATCGGGCATAAACTAAATGAAGGTGACCAGATTATTTTGGGAGAGTCGGCAGTGCTGGAGTTTAGCTATAATCCATCAGCAATTTAAATGAGTAAAGTATTTACTATAACAGAAGGCCTGGAGAATATGGGTGCCCTGCGAACGGGTGGCCAGGGTTCTGTATATAAAGGCAGGCGAATAGGTGCTATCATTAGCGCAGTTAAGCTTTTACCAACGCCAATTCATAGCGAAAGTATGGATGACCATAATTATCGCAATTTTTTAAATGAAGTTGAAAAACTCAGAAAGGTAAATGAAATACCTAATCCTAATGTAGTTAAAATACTAAACTCCGGGATAACAGAAAGCGGGTCGCTGCCCTTTATAGAAATGGAGTTTATAGAAGGGCCGGACCTTGGAGAGTTATTAAAACCACCGCACGAAACGATATTCACCATTAAAGAAGTAATAAAACTGGCCGACCAGCTCGCATCTGCACTCTCTCATTGCCATAAAGTAGGTGTGAAGCATGGCGATATAAAAAGCAACAATATCAAATTTAACATCCACTCGGGAAATTATGTGCTGCTTGATTTCGGCCTGTCGGTAATGTCAGACGAACAGCGGCGGAGCAGTATGCGCCACGCCGGCGCTATAGAGTTTATGGCCCCGGAGCAAAACGAGGGGCAAATGCTGTTCCAAACAGATATTTACAGCTATGGGGTTGTATTATATGAGTTGCTGGCCGGGCAGGTTCCGTTTCCTTTAAAGGATAACGGCGAAACTGCAAGAAATAATGTAATGCTATCACACCTGGAACAACCGGTTCCTGATGTGCTGGAACTAAGAAGACAGAACTTGCCTCAGTCATGGCCTTTATTGCAGCAGGAAAAAGAAATGCAGGTTCCGGCATGGCTGCTTCAAATGATAAAGAAATGCCTGGAAAAATCCCCGGATAACCGGTTTACTAATGGCACTGAGATCCACGAAGTAATTATTGAAAACAGTATTTCTGAAAGCACAGAAGGAGCAGCAGGTGCCATAACTGCATTAACAGCAGAAAACAAAATATTACAACAAAGGCTATCAGGATATCAGCAAGCCGAAGCGGGTAAAGAGAATACGATCAATTTATCAAAGCCTGTATTTGCGGGGGTAATAACGCTGCTGTTGGCCTCAATAACCTACGGGATATTTAAATCACCCGCTAAAACAACCGGTTTGAATTCCGCCCTGAGAGATTCAACGCAGTTAGCCGGCAAAAAGCCTATGGCAGATACTGTTAAAAATAAGAAATTACAGGTAGCTGTTCCTATTGTTAATAAAGACACAGTTAAAGCAGCACAAAAAGCAGACAGCATAAAGTTGGCCCGCAAAAAAGCACTGTTGGCTAAAAAGAAATTGCACAAGAAAAAGAAAAAGTTTCTTGGGATTTTCCCGATTAAATAAAACGACGTTAAATTTACCGGCGGGATGCCGTTGTTTAAAGTTCCAGAACCTTGTTTTTAGAGATGGCTTTTAAAATCTTATCGGAAATGCCAATATTCATGCCTTTTCCTTTCAGATCTTCAGTAGAAACTTCATATTTTTTCGACCAGTACTCATCTTCAGAATTTGCCTGAATTTGAAATATTTCCCTGTTTTGAGTTTCAGTTCTAATGTTATTGTGCATGATACAATGATTTTAACTTTAACAATTAATAACTATACAAAGGTAAATGCTATGTTGTTAACGTTTAATTACCGTTATGTTAATTTAATGTTAAGTAAAATATAAAACTGAGGGCTGTAATTGTAAAGAACGCCTATTATAAAATATAAAAAAATAGCGACCGGTTATTAAAAAAAATCCAATATTTGAATAAGCAGTATAGCTGCACTATTTAATCCTAAAACCTTTAACAACGGCACC
This sequence comes from Mucilaginibacter xinganensis, assembly GCF_002257585.1. Lineage (NCBI taxonomy): Bacteria > Pseudomonadati > Bacteroidota > Sphingobacteriia > Sphingobacteriales > Sphingobacteriaceae > Mucilaginibacter > Mucilaginibacter xinganensis. The sequence continues at coordinate 2,159,477 of NZ_CP022743.1, forward strand.
TCTCCGCAAAGAGGATTCATGATGAAAAAAAATGACACTATTGACATCGCCATTATAGGTGGTGGCGTATCCGGCGTTTATAGCGCATGGAAACTTAAGCTAAAGTATCCCGCAAAAAAAATTGTAGTATTTGAAGGTGGCGACCATATAGGTGGCCGGTTACTTTCTGTTGTGCCGCCTCATATTCCTGATATGGTGGCTGAACTTGGCGGGATGCGCATACTTGAAAATGCCCAGCCGCTGATCGTCGGGCTTATCAAAAAGTTAAACAAGCAGCTTGCGGATGATAATCAGATTGAGTTATATGATTTTCCTGTTGATGAGAATCAGAACATAGCGTATTTAAGAGGGGTTTACCTTAGGTTATCTGACTATACATTAAACCCAGATAAAGTACCTTATAAGTTGTCGTTCCTTGAAAAAGGCGGCTCGCCAGGCGTTATCATTGTAAATGCCATTGAGCAAATAGTGCCCGGAATTACCAATCCAAAGCTAACTGAAGAGGAAAGGCGGCTGCTGGCGCAAAATGCGGAATTTGCCGGGGAGCCACTTTATAAACAAGGATTTTGGAATGTGCTTTACCGCGTTATCAGCGGCGAAGCTTATCAATTTGGTATGGATGCAGGTGGTTATAATTCAACCCTATCTAACTGGAATGCCGCTGATGCTATCCCGTGGTTCCTGACTGATTTTGGGATAGTGCCGCAATACAAGGGCTTTAAAAAAGGTTTTCAGCAGATTCCTAAAACCCTGGCCGATTTTTTTGTCCAACTGGGCGGCGAAATTAATTTGAATACTAAACTAAACGGTTTTGAAACTATTGATGGCAAATTTCATTTAGCTTTTAAGGATAGTACCGTTGTTGCAGATTCATTGATCCTGGCGATGCCCCGCCGTTCGCTTGATCTGCTTGCGCCGAACAGTCCGTCATTACAACAAATTAAGCAGTTGATAGGCAGCGTTACGCCGCGTCCGCTGTTTAAATTGTTTACCACCTACGCAAACCCATGGTGGATGGCAGCTGGCTATACCGATAAAACAACCGGTAAATTCGTCCCGGTTGAGTCAGGCCGGAGCGTTACCGATCTCCCGGTAAGACAGACTTACTACTGGCCAAAAAACAACGGCAAACCCGCCACAAAAGGCGAATCAATGCTGCTGGCCAGTTATGACGATGGCAACAACATCGGTTTTTGGGATGGTCTGCGCCCGCAACGCAAGCAAGCCTGGGCAGAAGGCCTCGCCCATGCAAAAATTGAGGATCCGTTTTTAGGAGAAGCCCAAAATGACAAAGCTCACCTGGATTGGTTTGAATACATGGCGCCCACACCAATGGTTGATGAAGTGGCAAGGCAACTACAACTCATGCATGGATTGAGCCATACTCCGATCGTAAAAAATGCCGCCTTCCGCGACTGGGGCGAAGATCCATTTGGCGGTGGCTGGAACAGCTGGAACATAGGCGTAAAAAGCTCGGAAGTACGGGATCAAATTACGCAGCCCATTGATAACTTACAGCTTTACATCTGCGGCGAAGCCTACTCCGATGCCCAGGGCTGGGTTGAAGGCGCTTTGCAAACGGCGGATATTATGTTGAAGAAGATTATAAAGAAGTAAATTGACGTCCGCTTTCCGATACACCGCAGGATTACGCTTGCCAACCCTGCGGTGTATTGAATATGCGAGGCAGAAATAAACGGGTTTACTTATCCAACCCACCCCTCCGTGTCGCTTTTACCTGAACCGGCCATTTAATCCCTTCTGTTTTTGTGTTTACTGTTTTTGCGGGGTCTTCGCTGGCCATGTAGGCTAACATGGCAGCAAGCATGGCGTTATTTTTCAGGTCACTAAAAACTATTTTGTCGTAGGTGTCGCGGTTGGTATGCCAGGTATATGACCCATACGACCAGCTAAGCGAGCCTAACGAAAAGCCGGGTGCACCGACGGCAACAAATGAGGCAAAGTCTGAACCGCCGCCTCCGGGTGCGCCGGGGAATACCGTTTTTATGCGGTTCTTAATAGTATCAGGTACTGCGGCAAGCCAGCGGGTAAGGTAGTCTTTGGCCTCGACATAGCCTTGCCCGGTCAGGTTTACCACGCGGCCGGTGCCGTTATCCTGGTTAAAAAGTGCCTGCAGGTTTTTTACTATTTCAGGGTGATCTTCTACAAAAGCCCGTGAACCGTTCAATCCTTCCTCTTCGCTGCCCCAATGGCCAACCAATATGGTGCGTTTGGGGTGGGGATAATATTTCTTTAACAAGCGCATAGCCTCCATCATGGTAAGGGTGCCGGTGCCATTGTCGGTAGCCCCGGTTCCGCCATCCCACGAGTCGAAGTGCGCGCTTAACATTACATATTCTTCAGGCTTTTCGCTGCCTTTTATTTCGGCGATGGTATTAAAGGTTGGTACTACACCCAGTTCTTTTGATTCGGTATGCACGCTGATCTTCGGGTTTGCACCCGATTCGGTTAAACGGTAAAGCATCCCGTAATCTTCCAGTGCAATATCAACGGTCGGTACTTTTTTAGTATAAGCGCCAAAAATTTTATCAACTCCAAATCCGGCAGACCAGTTATTGGTTAATATCCCCACTGCCCCGGCATTTTCAAGCGCTACCGGTAATGTTTTATTATTAAGGCCGGTTTTGCTGACGCGTTTACGCCAGGCATCAGTCATGGCGCTGCGCTCTTTTTTCATTTTATCAAAAGATTCCGTTGTAGCAAATTCCTTCCAGTTATCATCGGGCCTGCCGGTAGGCTGGCACATGGAGATCATAACAAACTTACCTTTTACATTTGGCAGCCATTGTTGAAAAGCAACAGAGTCGGCTAAATCGGGTAATATAATTATTTCGGCCGTGGTAGTCTTTTTGCCCATTCCAGGGCTCCAGGCCAATTGGGTACCTTCAAGGGATTTTACCCGTGGAGACACCATATCAATGTGCGAAACCCCACGTTCCCAGCCACGCCATTCGCCCCATTTTTCATTATGAGCCGGGATGTCCCAGCTTTTATATTTGGCAACAGCCCAGTCATTAGCTTGTTTCATTTGCGGGGTGCCCACCAAACGGGGGCCAACGCCATCAAAAAGCTCATGGGCCAATTTTTCCAATTGCGAGTTGTTTGTTTCTTCGGCCATTATGCTGTCAATAACCGGTTTGTTTGATTGTGCCAATGCAATGCTGCTGATAAGCACCGCACCTAACATAAAGGGCAATGTTTTTTGCCAAAGGCCTAAGCGGGATTGGGTATAGGTGTTTTTCATAAGTCTAATTTATAAAAAAAATAAAGGTGTTATCATTTCTAATTAAGCTGCCACGCTTTTTAAATTATTTGTTATACTATTTTTACAATCCGGACCTGAAATTCATCACTTGCCTGTAAAAACGGGAGCTATTTAGTTTTAACTTAGTTCACCTTTATTTGAATCCTTATTGATATGAAAAAACTTAAATACTTATTGCTGTTATTTACCGGCCTTGCTGTAAGCATCAATTTGTTTGCCCAACAAACTACAGATAGCCTTTACCAGGTAAAAGGCTTCGCAATAGCGGCGCCGAGGCCTAATGGTGTTGCAGATTTTATTAAATTTATTGATGAAGAACTGGCACCGCGTAAAGTGAATACGCTGATATTGAGGGTTGATTATAACTACCAGTATAAAAGCCACCCGGAACTAATGGATTCAATAGCGCTTTCAAAAAGCGATGTTAAAAAAATTGTGGAGGCGTGTAAGAAGCATAATATTAGTATTATTCCGCAGGTTAACTTGTTGGGGCACCAGTCATGGGCCAACAAAACAGGGATGTTATTGAGGGTTTATCCCGAATTTGATGAAACTCCATGGATTAAAGTTCCTTTAACTGCGGGCGAATATAAATGGCCCAACGCCGATGGTTTGTATTGTAAAAGTTATTGCCCGCTTCATCCTGGTGTTCATAAAATTGTGTTCGACGTGATTGATGAGGTAATGGATGTGTTTGAAGCAAGTGCTTTTCATGCGGGGATGGATGAAGTATTTTACCTGGGCGAGGATAAATGCCCGCGTTGCGCCGGGCGCGATAAGGCTGTCCTGTTTGCTGATGAAGTACAAACTATTCGTGATCATTTGGCCGAAAAAGGCCGGGAACTTTGGATTTGGGGCGACCGTTTAATTGACGGCAGAACTACCGGCATAGGCGAGTGGGCCGCAAGTTATAATAATACATGGAAGGCTATTGACCTCATCCCGCGCGATGTGGTGATCTGCGACTGGCAGTATGACCAGGATAATCAAACAGCAGTTTATTTTGCAATGAAAGGCTTAAGAGTAGTGACCTGCGCGTGGAATCGTCCGCAGGTAGCGTTGAGCCAGGTAGAAAATCTGTATCGTTCAAGGGCCGCATCCGGCAGGGAGCTTAAACGCCGTTTTTACGGAGTTGCGGAAACCATCTGGTCGTCGCCTGTTCAGTTTCTTGATGGGTATTATGGAAGGTCAATTAACCCTGAATCCGGTAACAATACCCCGTGGAATACTTTCAGGGTAATGTTTGATAAGATAAATCAGTTGGAGCAGGCCGCTTCAACCAAATGATGAAAATTTATCGTTAAAAAAATGCCGGTCTCAGGCTTTTAGTTATTTTTCAGTTTTTGTTCAATATTTCATTTGTGTATTAAATTATTGGTAAGTGTTAATTATTAATAAGTTTCGATAAATTTCTTATTAATTTAAAATTAATACTTTTTGGTAATTTTTACACTTGTAACTTGCTTTTCTGCATTTTTTACCCCTCCACTTAACGTAAAACTACGCGGCTAAACCCGTATAAATACTATTGTAGATCAATTGATTGTGTTATAATTTTATTCCAGATATTAACAACTGTATAAACCAATATCAAAAACTCAAACCTGTAATGTCACTTTATCATTTTTAATTATAAATTATCTTTTGTTTATTAATTAAATATTATAATATTGTATCAGATATGAGTTTGTTGTTTTCATAACAAGTTATAAGTTTAGTATTTCTAAATAAATAGACACTTATATGATCCGCACTGCACTCGAATTCTTAAAGAAAGAACTTGAAACCTACATGGTTGACCGGGAGCAGGATCCCGCAAGTTATAGCGCCGGTAATGTGGTCGATTTAAAATCTATTGTGTTACCCAATGGCAATATCAACATTACGGAAAGCACCCACGTTACGGTAATGCTGGTAAATATTGAGGAGGAGCGGCGCGAAGGCAAGCAGCCGTATTATATCCCTACTGACGATAAGAAGTTTTTAAAGCTGAGTCCCCCGGTGGAGATTGACCTTTTCCTGTTGTTCGTAGCCAACAACGCTGATTACCCTACAGCTTTACGCGATCTTTCGGATGTAATTGAATTTTTTCAGTCGCACACTGTATTTGATAGTCAAAAGTATCCGTCGCTCAATGCATCGGTAACTGACCCGGTTAACAAGGTTTGGCAATTGATTGAAAGGCTGAGCATTAAACTGGTAAGCCTAACCTTTGAACAGCAGAATAATTTATGGGGAATGTTGAGCTCCAAATATATGCCCAGTGCTGTGTACCGTGTGAAAATGCTCACCGTTTTTGAAACCAAAAGCGATGAAAAAGTTGCTGCAATTAGTGAACTTAATTTTGTTGAAAACTGATGTTATGCCTACAGTAATAGTAAAATATTCGGAACTGGTGACCCTTTCGGTTATGCAATTATTTTATAGTAATAAAATATGCCGTAGCTATCAATCCACACCGGTATTAGATTTTACCATTGTGCCAACTGCAGAATGCCAGGCCTTTATGCAAGCTAAAAATATGGTATTTAGAAATACGGGAACTAATGGTGGATTTACCGTTTTAGCGGCCACGTCCGGCAAAACTATTACCGGTAACAACATCATCAGGAACAAGATAACAAAGGCCGATAAGCTAAGCTTTTTTATGGTGCTTCGAAATCCCGAATTGATCAATTTCGATCTTTTACCAACTACACTAAATAAAGGTAATATTTATTATTTCAGCAACCAGGTAAAGGACCTGGCAGCTGTCAGGAACAATCTCCATTTAACAAAAAATGTTGCGGGAGTTGACGGTAATGCTGACCAGTTAAAAAAAGCTACTGCTAACTATAAATATAATTTTGCCGGGGTTATAACGGCAGCTGATGCCAAAGTGAAACACCTGTTAACGGGTGCTACAGTTACCGCGAGTTCTGTAATTGTTCAAAACACACTGTCTGACATTACATTCAATCTTTCTGCACTTCCTTCGGGGTGCTGCCAGCTGCTGGTTAATAACGTGGTAACAGACACGTTTTATTTTTTAGGCACCATGGCTAACCAGCAAATTTTCGGCGTAGTTGAGTTGTCGCTCTCGTCAGCCCTGCCTGCAAATTACAGGATTATTGAGCCGGATCAGTCGCTGGTGACAGCGAGACCTAATTACGTGGTGTTATTTAAAAACCGCCAAACCTTTTGGCGCTATACTATCCAGCTGCAAACCAACAGCGCAATTTATTTAGAGATGTCAAAGTTAAGCCCGGTTCAGAAAACCGATTTTATAAAGCAACTGGGCATTAGCGCTAATGATACCAACGTGAAGTTTAAGCTGCTGTCGAATACTGATTTAAGCCTGGTGTTTGTGTCACTGGCTAATATAGCCTTGATGGAAAAGTATACCTCTACAACAAGCGCTGCTAAAGATCCGCTGATTATCACATTGAACAAGTATATCAATACTCCCGCAAAAAAAGCGGTAATAAAAACAAACCTGCCTTACCCGTCAACAGCAACAATTGATGCAGGCAGTCTTCCGGCTATTTATTCAGACGTATTCATAACACTTTAAAAACAATAAAAAATGGCAAATTACAGATCTCCGGGTGTATATGTAGAGGAAATATCTACCCTTCCACCTTCAATAGCAGAAGTTGAATCTGCTGTTCCTGCTTTTGTAGGCTATACAAGTATAGCTACTAACCTGGTTACAAACGACCTGGCAAACGTACCTACACCCATCAATAGCATGAGTGATTATGTACAGTTTTTTGGCGGTCCTGATGTTGAAGACCCGGCTAACATAACCATTGACATTGATGAAAAACAGTCGGGAGGTAAAACAACAGGGTATAGTGCTGTAATAACTCCTGATTTAACGCAAATGAGTACCCATATTTTGTATCACGCTGTAAAGCATTATTTTGCAAATGGAGGTACAAGATGCTATATTACATCGGTAGGTAAGTATGCCAATGCCATTGCGCTGGCAGATCTGGAAGCAGGTTTTGATGCAGTAGGCGCAATAGATGGGCCTACCATTTTGCTGTGTCCTGAGGCAATTCACCTGGGCGCCAGCTTTGCTTCGCTCAACCAGTACATGGCCGACCAGGCAGCTTCACTTACTGATCGTTTTGCTATTATTGATACGCTGGCACCAACTATTCCTAAAACAGCAGGTTCCATAACAACTGATGTGGCAACTGCAATAAACGGAGTGAACCCATCCGGTAAGGCACCATTCGCGCTTCAATATGCAGCGGTATATTATCCTTACCTGGAGACCATTTACAATTATGCCTTTAATTTTGACGCGCTTACCATAAGCACTTATAAAATAAATGGTGCCACCCCTGCGCCTGCCGATCCGAAAGCCGGAGCAACAATGTTATCGCTCAAAACTACGGCATCAAGTTTATACAATTTTATCCTTGCCAAATTCCAGCAGTTACACATCACCTTACCACCTTCTGCTGCTATTGCGGGTGTGTATTGTGGCGTTGATCAAAAGATAGGGGTATGGAAGGCACCTGCAAATATTTCGCTAAGCGATGTTGTAAAAGCAAATGTTACCGTTGCCCGGATTGACCAGGACTTGCTGAATGTAAATGACCAAACCGGTAAATCGGTAAATGCCATATTGAATTCGCCGGGTTTTGGTACGGTAGTAATGGGCGCCCGCACGCTGGACGGCAATGATAACGAGTGGAGGTACATTAACGTTCGCCGCTTTTTTATAACCGTTGAACAGTCTATTAAAAACTCAATGGGCATGTTTGTTTTTGAGCCAAATACTTCGGCAACCTGGGTAAAGGTGCAAGCTATGGTTGAAAATTACCTTTTCCTGAAATGGCGCGATGGTGCTTTAGCCGGTGCCAAACCTGAGCAGGCGTTTTTTGTAAACATCGGGCTGGGCAGCACAATGACCTCTGTTGATATATTAGAGGGAAGGCTTATTATCCAGATTGGTATGGCGGTGGCACGCCCGGCTGAATTTATCATTATGCAGTTTGAGCAGATGATGCAAACCTCTTAACAGTAAAGTAAGAATAGTATTTAAAATTATTGTAAAACATAAAAACTACAAAAATGGCAAATTATCCATTACCAGTCTTCCATTTCAGTGTTTCATTGGGCGGCGGTGCACCTATAGGTTTTTCAGAAGTAAGCGGACTTTCGCAGGAAGTTCAGGCCATTGAATACAGGGATGGCTTAATGACATATACCACCATGCCGCTGAAAAGACCGGGGCTAAGAAAATCAGGTAACATTACTTTGAAAAGGGGTATGACTACCGCAAACAACGATCTGTACGATTGGCTGAATAATAAAGGAAATCCCGGTGTTGATCGCAGAGACCTTACGATCACTTTGTTAAATGATGAAAACAACCCTGTTTTTGTTTGGAGCATAGCGCAGGCCTGGCCGGTTAAAATTGAGGGCCCCGGTTTAAAAGCAACCGGGAACGAAACAGCTATTGAATCAATTGAGCTTGTACACGAAGGGATAACATTAAAATCGGCTTAATAAATGGCAACCTACTATCCACCGGCAGGCTTTCACTTCAAAGTTGAATTTGTTGGGGTAAGCGGTGCTGACAGCGATACCGAACAACGCTTTCAGGAAGTTAGCGGCTTGTCTGTAGAGATTGAAACGGAAGAATTACGCGAGGGCGGGGAGAACAGGTTTGTTTATAAACTGCCCAAAAGGGCCAAATATCCAAATCTTGTTTTGAAAAGAGGATTGCTAAAAGGGACAGCCCTGCTTGCCTGGTTCAAATCGGCACAGAATACCTATTTCATGGTACCGATATACGATTTTAAACCTGCAGATATTATGATAACGTTGCTGGACGAAGCGGATCAGCCCTATGCCATCTGGAATGTAGTGCAGGCCTACCCGTTAAAGTGGTCAACGTCTGATTTTAAATCGACAGACAACTCAGTAGTAGTGGAAACCATAGAACTGGCTTATCAATATTTTGAACGAAAAATGTAAAGCTATGCCTGTACAGATCAATGAAATAATTATCAGGGCGGTTGTTGACCCGGCACCTGTGAACAGCGGCAGCAGCAGCCAGACGCCGCAGGGCGTCGGAAGCGATGAAAGTTATGAAGCTGTAGAAAAAGTATTGGAAATAATTAAAGAAAAACAGGAACGCTGATGGATACTCAAAGTGCGGCAATGTTGCCATTTAACCTTAAGATCTTACAAACAGATGTGAATGGGATCCCTATTCTTGGTGTACCATTCCTGGCTATGTTCAATCCCGAAAACATCGCTATTAGCGAGTCGGTAATATGGGAAGTAACAACGCCGCCGGGCCAAACCGGCACCGACCCAAGGCACGTAGGGATTCAACCACGCACATTTACCATAGAGCTTACGCTTGATGGCACGGGTGTTAACACAAATGGCGTAAAGATCCCGGTTACAGCGCAGGTATTGCTTTTCAGGCTGGTAACAACCACCATTTCGGGCACCATTCACCGACCTAATTATTTATTGCTGCAATACGGTTTATTCATATGTAATTGTGTTTTAAACAGCTCAACAGTTACCTATACCATGTTTGATATGTTCGGCCTGCCCATCCGGGCCAAGATCAGCGCATCATTTACCGAGCGCACGCTTTCAACGTTCGGTAATATCATGAGCATGCTTTCTTCACCTGATCTTACCCATTCGGTACAGGTAATGGAAGGGGACTTGTTACCACTTTTAACAACCCGGATTTATAAGGATCAAAACTATTACTTACAAGTGGCGAAGGTTAACAAGCTCAAAAATTTTAGAAAGCTTAAAGCGGGCAGCACATTGATTTTTCCGCCAATTTCAAATAAATAGCAATTAAACAATTAAGCAATGTTAGATAGCTTACCACCGGGCACACCACCGCCAACCGACGTAGTTAGCCAAAAGGTTTTGATAAACGGAACCGTGCAGAGCAATGAAGTGTTGCTTTCGCGGATAACCGTAAACAAAACTTTCAACAAAGTGGCCTATGCTAAGATTGTGTTTTTGGATGGGTCAGCATCGGCTGCTGATTTTCCGCTGAGCGATAATGATAATTATAAACCCGGCAACGAGATTGAAATTCAATTGGGCTATCACGGGCAGGTGGAAACTGTTTTTAAAGGAATAATTGTTAAACACGCTATTAAAGCCAGGCAAAACGGCAGCTCATTGCTTTTGATTGAAGCCAAGGATAAAGCTATTAAGCTTACCGCTAACCGCAACAGCGCATATTATATTGAAAAAAAGGATAGTGATGTGATTACTACACTTGCAGGCAGCCTTGACAATGATATTGACGATACAACGGTAACCCATCCCCAACTGGTGCAGTTTGATACTACTGACTGGGATTTTATTGTAACCAGGGCGGAAGCGAATGGTATGCTGGTTTTAACTGATGACGGTAAGCTTGTTGTTAAGAAACCCGCTACCGGCGGCACAGCCGTTTTAACAGCAACTTACGGGCAGGGAATTTATGAATTTGAAGCTGAAATGGATGCCCGCAGGCAGATTGCCGGAGTTACCGGCATATCATGGGACTATACCCAACAGCAGATGGAACAGTCTGACCCTGGTGTTGCTTCTTTTTCCGATAACGGTAATATTTCAACGGCCGACCTGGGCGATGTTATTGGGGCTCAGGTAAAGTTAAACCATCCGGGGCATTTAACACAACCACAGTTACAGGCATGGGCCGACGCTTATGAATTGAGAAACCACCTTTCGAAAAATGTTGGCCGGGTACGAATTCAGGGTAACAGCGGTGTGAAGCCAGGCGCAATGATCACCCTTGCCGGTGTAGGCGACCGTTTTAACGGCGATGTATTTGTTAGCGGCACCCAGCATGTTTTTGATGGCAACTGGATAACTGACGTTCAGTTTGGCTGGAATGAAGAGCTGTTTTATAAAAAAGAAGGTGTAATGGATAAACCAACCGGTGGTTTATTGCCGGGCGTAAACGGTTTACTGATAGGCACAGTGTTGGATGTGGATGACGCCGATGCGGGCCAGTACCGGGTAAAGGTGCAGGTACCTACAATTACATCAGGAAACGAGGGCATGTGGGCCCGCGTAGCAACACTTGATGCCGGTGCAAACCGGGGTGTATATTTCAGGCCCCAGGCATCGGACGAGGTAGTGCTTGGTTTTTTAAACGATGATCCGCGGGAGCCTGTGATACTTGGATACCTGCACAGCAGCAGTTCCAAAGAATCGCCGTTACCGGTAGATTCAGGTGCTGAACAATATGGATTTGTTACAAAGGAAGGGGTGAAATTAATTTTTGACGATACCAACAAGCGCCTCACTTTATCGGTAACAACCGCTACGGGTGAAAAATCTGTGATTTTAAATGATGACTCGGGTGCCTTTGTGATGACGGATGAAAATCAAAACAGCATAAAAATGGACTCGAGCGGAATTACCATACAAGCAGGTATGGGCAATGTAATTATAAAAGGTCTGCAGGTAATGATCAATTAACAGGAAAATTAACAACATAAAAAATATCAAGCTATGCCACCAGCAGCACGCGCATCCGATAATCATGTATGCCCGATGGTGAACCCACCGCCGGCATCCACTCCGCACACTGGCGGCCCGATTTTGCCGCCTGGTGTGCCAACTGTTCTAATTGGTGGTATGCCGGCGGCAACGGTTGGCAATATGTGTACCTGTGCAGGTCCGCCTGACAGCATTGTAATGGGGTCGGCAACGGTGATGATAGGTGGTAGCCCGGCAGCGCGGATGGGCGATTCGACAGCACATGGGGGCAGCATTGTGGGAGGCTGCCCAACAGTTTTAATTGGAGGTTGATTTTAAAAATATTAGAACAATGGCTATAACAGACCAATCATTTTTAGGAACGGGGTGGAGTTTTCCACCAACTTTTCGCAGAGAATCATACACAGTTGATATGCTGGTAAATGAGCCGGATGTGCGCAGCAGCATTGAAATAATTTTATCAACCATAACCGGTGAACGGATTATGCTGCCAACTTTCGGCTGCAACCTGCAGCCTCATGTTTTTGATGTAATGAACACGCCAAATGTTGCCATGATCCAAAAAATAGTTAACGATGCGCTTGTTTTTAACGAACCCAGAATTATAGTTGAAAGTGTTACGGCCACACCTGACGAAAACCACGGAGTGTTGCAGATAAATATACAATACACCATTATAAGTACCAATACGCGCTATAATTATGTTTATCCATTCTACATTAATGAGGCAACAAATATTACAACGTGAAAGCGGTTTATTAAATCAACATAATTATTTACCAAAAGGCATTTAGCCAAACACCAAACATACGCTACAATGGAAAACTGTAATTGCCATAACGAAATAATCCTGAAAGGGTCGGGCCAGTTAGAGCGTTATCTGAAAGCCCTTGATCCGTCATACGTATCAATTGATGGCCGCAGTATGGAAGACCTGCTGGTATTTGCAGCAGGATATGCCGAGCAGATCAGGTTTTATGATATGCCCGACAGTACCGTTGACGACCCCAATAAAGCAAGCTGGTCTGAATTTTTTAAAAGAGATATGGCTGTAATAGCCGCCTCAATTGCTACTGTTGACCTTGACCGGATTAAAAAAGAATATGACGATACGAACAGTAAAATCCTTGCAAATCCTTCCAATGATTTATATGCATCGTTATTTAACCAGGTAGCGGCAATAGCTATAAAGATAGATCAGTGGTATTCTCAGTCAATTCCCGAAAATCCTTTATATACCGACATTAACCTGGCAATTAAGTCATCACTTAGCAGCGAACTGAAAAAGGCTATTGCTTATGAAGAAGGCTTTATTGTAGTTGATTCAAAAACAATACTAAACATTGACTATAGTAAAATTTTAAATCAGGATACCTGGGGATTAAATGATAAGATTGACCCGGAATTTGATATTTACGAAGGCATTACCCCGGAGGATAAAATACTGAATGCCGTTCCATATGTCGACGATGTTTTCCATGCGTTCCTGGGTGTTATCACTAACATTGTTGAACAATCAACAAGTTATATTGAATTTGCTTTAACGCAATACCCGGCCCATCAGCCTTATATGGCATTGTTTATTGCTTTTTTAAAACTTTTTAATGTTGCGCAACAGCAGATGAACGGATTAACCGGTAAAATGCTTGACTTTTACTATCGCGACGTGCTTCACCTGGCGGAGAAACCGTCGGTTCCTGATAAGGCATTTGTGGTTTTTGAATTGGCGAAAAACGTTGCTGAATATGATTTAGCGCAGGGTACAGCATTAAGCGCAGGCAAGGATGTGTCAGGTAAAGAACAGGTTTATAAAACCGAAAATGATTTTGTTGTTAACCAGGCCAGCGTAAAAGAACTAAAAAATATTTTTATACTTAAATCACCTGCTGATGCCGATGAAGCGCACAAAGAAATAGGCGTGATTTACGCTAATCCCGTAGCCAATTCAAAAGATGGGTATGGCGAGAAGTTTACAGTGCCCGAGCCAAAGTGGCCAACTTTTGGAAATAGCATTTTGAGCAGTCAGCGGGTTAAAAATATTTGCGAATTTATCAGCAAAAAGGAAACGGAGTTAAGCGCAAAAAATACGGCTGCAATAGGTTTCGCCGTAGCTTCACCCCAGTTAGTGCTACAGGGGGGTAACAGGCTGATAAAAATAGGGATAGCAGCACTTGCCAAGATCAACAGCGCAATTACTATAAAGGTAGCTTTAACCGGCGAAAAGGGTTGGTTAAATGTTGATGCCGTGATAGACAACCAGCAATGGCTTGATACATTAACAAAAGAGGGCTGGTTTGACACCAGTTTGGTAAACACTACGGGGTATATGTTTCTTGGCGGCGCCATATATGTGTACCTGCCTGTTTCAGAACAGGGAATAGTGCCATTTAATGCCAAATTGCATACCGGGCATAGCTATGATACAAAGTATCCGGTAGCGCAGGTTCTTATTGGGCCGCAGATAGAACTGCCGGCCAGTATTTACAAACGGTTAAGGGTTAGTAACCTTTCAATAGCGGTACAGGTAGGGTCAATTAATTTGCTTAATACGCCCGCAACTCCCAAAGGCGACATCCTTGTTCAACATTTTGACGGATTAAAAAAGCTGGTTATTCAAAACGACGTAGCCGCAATGACTCCCGGAAAAGCGTTTGATCCTTTTACGGCAACGCCATCACCCGGAACATCATTTTACATTGGCAGTGATGAGGTATTTAATAAGCCCCTTGGCAAGCTTGCGTTGAATATTTCAAAAACACAGGATGATATATCATTTGGACAGGATGGGAGTTATATCCCGGCTGAGTATAATGTTAGTGTGTTACATAGCAACGACTGGATGCATCTGGTAGATTACAACGGTGATCAGTTCTCGCCTGCAAGCCTTACATTTAATATTTTAAACCAATACCTGTCGGAAGCTGGTCAGGGTGAGATCAAAACAAAGGCAAGGGCATTTCCCAGTGAAATCAGTATTGGCAGAACACCAATAGAATATTTCCCCAAATATGACATCGATGCCGACAAGGGCTTTTTAAGAGTAGATAATATTTATGGCGTTAATGGAGATGGCAATTCCGGCTATTACAATGATATTCAGTCGCGTTTAAATCTCGCGCCTCAATTGCAGATTAAAAGCCTCTCGGTTAGTTATATTTCAAATTTAACGGAACTTGACCCCACAATAGATCAATTTTTCCACGTTTACCCGTTTGGAACCGTTGAAACTTACATCGACTTAAGTGCTGAATTTCAACGGAAAAATCAATTGATTGGGCTGGGCAGGCTATCCCTAAAAAAGATTTCGGAAAACCCTTTAGTGGTTGATGCCAACGATGCACTGTTACCGCAGTTTACCTATTTGAATCCGGACCTAAAGTATAAAACTGCACTTTTAAACCAGGTGGCTGATAACTCAATCTATTTAGATCCCGATAAGAAATTTCCGCACCTGTCTGGCGACAGAAGATTAAACCAGTTGATATTGGAGTCGAGCGGTTTGAATGAAGAAATTAACGGAGGGAATAATCAATACTCAGCTGATTTTCAGGAAGAAGGGCAGTTGTTTATCGGTTTGCAAAATTTGCAGCCGCTGCAAACGCTTTCACTACTTTTTCAGTTTGCCGATGGCAGCGCAATTGACGAGGATAATGACCCGCCGCTGATTAACTGGTCGTACCTGGTATATAACGAATGGAGGCCTTTGAAAGCTGAAAACTTAATATCAGACAGTACTTATGGTTTCCAGACAACCGGGATTGTTAAGCTTGACGTACCCGGCGACATAAATAGCAGGCATACTATTATTACCGATGGCCTGTATTGGTTTAGCGCCAGCGTTTGTAAAGATTCCAGGTGTATTCCGCAGTTAATTGACGTGGTAGCACAGGCTACAGAAGTTCAATTTTTTGACCAGAACAACAGCCAGCTTCATTTTGATAATGCGCTTGCAGCCGGCACCATAAATAAACTATCAGTAGCGGTAGCACAGGTAAGCAAAGTAACCCAGCCATTTGCGTCTTTTGATGGAAAACATAAAGAAGTGGGAAAGGAATACTACACCCGGGTTAGCGAAAGGTTGCGCCATAAAAGGAGGGCGGTAACCAGTTGGGACTATGAACACCTGGTGCTGGACCGTTTTCCAAATGTTTTTAAGGTGAAATGTATTCCCACTACCGATCCGGGTTGTATTTGCCGCAAACCGGTAACACACCGGGAGCACCTGGGGAAGATTAAATGTTGCGGCCCCGTATCTGTTACAGGCCATGTACTGATAGTGCCGGTTCCAAATCTTAAAAACAATAATGCGGTAAATCCATTGCAGCCTAAAACGGGCAGGTTAACGCTGATAGAGATCAGCGACTATTTAAGTAAAGTTACTTCGCCATTTGTTAAAGTACATGCCCGCAACCCGGTTTACGAGCAGGTGATCGTATTCTTTAGGGTGAAGTTTCTTAGCGGGGTGGATAAAGGGTATTACCTGAAAAAATTGAATGATGAAATTGTTCAATACCTTACTCCATGGGCTTTTGATGAAACCATTGAGGCAGAATTTGGTCAAAAAATATATGCATCAGCAGTGATTAATTTTATTGAACAAAGGCCCTATGTTGATTTCATAACAGATTTTTTAATGGGGGTATGCCGCGATGAATGCTGCCCGCCAAAACAGCACAATGCAGTAAAAATAACTGAAAAGGGTTTTATTGCCGAAGTGGATAAAGTGTCGGGGTGCAGCGACATCGAAGTGTTTTTGAAAGATCAGGGCTATTTTATAGGAGACGTAATCGCAAAGCCATCGTCGCAAATGTCCTTACTGGTGTCTGCGCCAAAACATATCATATTACTGTATGATGAGCCGGTGGTGCTTACCCCCTGTGAAAAAAGACTGCTAATAAAGAAACCGAAAATACCCGTAGATACATTACCGCCCGTTGCCACCTATCCCGGAGGGGAAAAATCAACATTGCCTTCACCTGCGGTTGGGCAGGTAACCACGAAGGGTAATGCCGGTAATATAAAGGTGATACCAAATTTGGCTGATACCACCATAGGTACAGGTACTTTTGAAGATAAAGTGATTACCGCACAAGCGCCCGTTACAGCTGATACCTCCAACGCCAAAACTGCTATTAAGAAAGATAAAGAAGATAGCGTTAATGTTGCCGGTAAATCAACAGAACAAGTGCCGGCTACAGCTACTGCATCTTCCAAAGATGAAATTGTAACCGCCGAAAAAGCTGCCGGTAAGGCAACGCCCATAGTTGCGAAAGAAACTACTGCGGCTGAAACACCCGCTGCTGAAAAAGTTACAGCGTCTGCAACTGCTAAGCCTTCGGAAATGAAAAATATTGAGGAGAAAATTGAAGGGGCAATTGACGACGTTGATAAAATTTTAAAAGATGAGGCTGCGTTAATTACAACCAAGGGTAAAGCTACTGTTAAAAAGGCGGAGGATTTCTTAAAAAATGTAGTTAAGGGTACTCCCAAAGATTCAAATCAAAACAGCGATAAACCCGGAAACAGTGGCAAAGATCAGGCCGGTACCGGGAAAAAGGACAGTTAATACTTATTGTACAAGCCCTTGCCGGTTGTAACCAAGGCGGGGAATTATAAAATTATCAAAGGCATTCTACAAAAATTACTGCTATGTTAAATTCGGTTTCATTAATAAAAAGCAACCCGCTTCTGCCGGCAGAAGATTATGTTTCACTTCGCTCAGAGGGAATAAAACTGATTGAAAAATTAGGTAGTGACAATTGGACGAATTATAATGTTTCGGATCCGGGGATAACTATTTTAGAGGCGGTTTGTTATGCTATAACCGATCTGTCATACAGGACCGATTTTGATATAAAAGATCTGCTGGCTCCGCAGCAGCTCACCAATGATACATGGAACCAGGTGTTTTATACTGCCAGGCACATCTTGCATAATAGCGCACTTAATATTAATGATTACCGCAAATTAATTATTGATGTTGTGGGGGTACGAAACGCCTGGCTTACGCCAAGCAAAGACTATGAGGTGCCTATTTGGATTGATTACAATCATTTTGAAAAAAGAGAAGATTATGATTGCGACTGTGACGATAAGGAAGAAAAGATCTGTTATGGAAAACTGGGTGTTAACCAGGTTAACTTAACAGATGCAAAAAGGGAGCGGCTGGATAAGCTTAACCAGCTAACAGCCTCTATAGCCGTGCTGGCATCAAAAATTAAGGCAAAGAGAGATGAACTCTCAAATTTGCCCGCAGATTCAGATGTGGCTGTTAAGGAAAAGTTAACGGCAGATATAGCTGCCCTGGAACAGCAAAACACCGAACTGAAACAGGAACAGCGGGATGCTGCAAACGATACATTTATTGCACCCGAAATTGTTGAGATTGAAGGATTATACAATGTAATGATTGAATATGAGGAAGATATTATAGACGGAGGCAAACGGGAAGAGATAAGGCAGGTAGTAATTGACCGGCTGGCTGCCAACCGTAATTTATGCGAAGATTTTTTGAGTATAGATGCCGTTGAATATCTTGATTTTGGGATTGGTGCGTCAATTGTACTGGAAGAATATGCTGATCCGGACCTTGTTTTAGCGCAAATATTTTTCACCATCTACAAGTATTTTACCCCATCAGTGCCTTTTTATACCATTGACCAAATGCTGGCCAAAAATTATCAGGTTGACGAAATATTTGAAGGCCCGGCTTTAAAACATGGATTTATTGACGATACTGACCTTGAGCGCACCAGCTTGTTCCGTGATATCATGCTGTCTGATATAATTGCTGAAATTTCTGACATTAACGGCGTTAAGGCTATCACCTATCTTCATTTGCCTTTTAATGGTGTAGCCGGCAAATCAGCAGCAACAAATTATTTTTACGAATGGGTAAAACGGCTTAAAAACGAACGCAAAATTGCGAGGATCCAGCCAGCTATGTCGCAAATTATGTTTTGCAAAGAGCGTGAGTTTATAACCTATTATACCGGTAGTACAAAAGACAGGTTACCCGCCAAAATGCTGAAGGCATTTAAAGACATGAAAACCGCTGAACGCAAATACAAACTGGTTGGCGCTGAACTTGATTTCCCGGTGCCAAACGGCGATTATATGGAGTTGCAGGATTATTACCCGGTTACTTACTCCTTACCGAATACCTATGGTATAAGTGATCGTGCTGGCCTGCCGGCCAACGCAGATGATGCCCGTAAAACCCAGGCGCATCAGCTAAGCGGCTATCTGCTGTTTTTTGAGCAGATTTTGGCCGACTACCTGGTTCAGCTTGACCATTTGCGTGACCTTTTTACCTTCGATGATTCTGTAAAGCATACTTACTTTACCCGTGCACTTACAGAGATTGAGAACTTAAACGAACTATTGATTGATAAGGGTAACCATGGCAGCAACCACTTTGATTTAATTTTAAGTGATTTTGTAAAGGTTGTACAAAACCTGGTTGAAACGCCCCGATTATTTAATGACAGGCGCAATATTTTTTTAGATCACATGCTTGCCAGGTTTAGCGAAGATCTTTCAGAATATCAATCACTGATGGGGTGGCTTGAGCCGGATAACGTGGCTCAACGGCTGATACACGATAAGATAAATATACTTAAAGATAATGAGTACCGGTTTATAGGGAGTGAAAGGGGCAGGGCTTATAATTATGCGCGTACTAAAACCTGGAAAACAGCTAATGTTTCCGGTGCAGAACGGAGAATAAGCAGGCTGCTTGGCTTTAATGATATAACAAGAAGGTCACTGGTGCCCGATTACCTGGTGAGCGGGCCACTAATGGTTCAGGATGACCCCGCCAAGCCACCTGTACAAAAAGTTACAAAAACAGGTGTGCCGCTTAATGTTATTAAAATACTTGACCCTTCCGACAAAACAAAAGTGATTTTTACCAGCGTTGAGGTTATGCAGGGATGTTGCACCGAAGCATTGATGGAGGATATACTGGAACACGCCGACAACCGCATTTATTTTAAGTTTAGCGATGAGCTTAAAACACGCAGCAGGAGAGCAGCCGGGTTAGTGGGCAAGTTTTGGTTTGATTTGTATGACGCTAATGATGCCGCTACGGCAGTTTTGCTGGGCAGCAGCGACCAATTTGGAAAAAAGGAAGATCGCGATGCCGCGTTTGAAAGGTTGCAGCATACAATGAGCCTGATCAATAAAAATGAAGGCTTGCACCTGGTTGAGCATATCTTGCTGCGACCAAAACTGGATGAGGTATTAGACGAAAATAATGTGGACGAGCCGGTGAGCTTTTTAAATATTTGCCTGGATAGCTGTGATTTAAAGTCGGTACAGGATGAGTATATTGAAGAGCCGCCTTACCGCAAAAAAATATCAAGAATGCCTGCCGAAAAGTGCTATGACAAGATGCCATGGGTGCTTCAGTATATCAGGCGCACACCTGGTACGGAGATCTACGAAAAATCTGTTCTTTTTCAGAAAGTGACGCCGGGCGATCCAAACCCGGTATTGCTGAAATTCAGAAAATATGAAGACATGGTTCAAAGAATCAGCGATCTCTGTGAGTTTGGGTCAGAGCGTGGCAACTATGAGATTATTTCAGAAACTGAAAATCAAACAAAATATGGCTTTATAATTCACGGTGAAAATGGAGCGGTGCTGGCGCAGAGTATCTATATTTTTAATAAAAATAGTGACAGCGCGGTAGCAGCAACCGATCCGTTTGATATTGAAAAGGAAATAAATACCCTTATGCAATATTTTGGATATGAACTTGACCTGTATTGTAAAAGCATCCCTTGTGACGCAAACGCCGATCCATATTCTTTTAAAACTACAATAGTACTGCCGTGCTGGCCGAAACGGCTCCGCAATCTATCGTTCAGAAGATTGGTTGAGAAAACCATTTTAGCTGAATCACCGGCGCATATTCAAACAAAGGTAATGTGGATAGGTATTGAAGAAATGCAAAGATTTGAGAAAGCGTATAATAACTGGTTGCTTGAAATGGCGCAAACTGAAGTGCCTGATTATGAAGTGGTAAACCCGCTGGTTGATGTTATTAACACTTTAAGGCCTTGCGGAGTATGTGACGATGATTGTAACCATGAAGCAGCGCCAACGGTAATTAAAAAGGATGTAAATGACACACGCAGTTAACAGGTTACGTTTTGAAATTAATTGCCCGGATGAAGAGATGTCTTTAAACTTACGCCAAAATTTTGCCCAGACCCTGCAGGCTGAGATAGCGGAGGTTATTGAAAAAGTCAGCTCGGAATATATAAGTGAGGACGAAGATTTAAAAATTGAGCGGCTTGAGCTTGACCTTGGAAATTTTAATAGGCAAACTTTTGCCGCAGATTTTAAAAAGATCCTGAGTATAAAATTTGAGCAGGAGTTAGCCAAAAATATTTCAAAAATCACGCCCGCCGGCCTGCAGGTTTCACGACAGCGTTCACAAACCGAAATTCTTTTACACTTCTTAATCAATGGTACATTACCGTGGTGGGTTAATGCGGACGATGTAAATATTGATGAAATATGCGCGGAGGTTTTAATTAAAGACGAAAAATTGTTCAGGAATTTTCTTTTTCAAAACAGGTTAACGGAAAAGGTATGGCAGCGGGTATTATGGCAGCTTAACAGCCAATCGAAAAAACTAGTTGTCAACTTGTCAACCGGGCTCAAAATCATTCAGGAAATGTTCGCTGGCTGGATTGATACCCTTATTGATGGCATTAATGAGCAAAAGGCTGCAAATCCACAGGGGCCGTTTGCAAATATTAGTGATATTCAGGTACTTCATGATGAGTTGCTGATTAATGATACACTGATAGAAAATGCAGCTTCAATACTTCAAAATATGGAAGATGCCGATATTTTGCCGGGGATCTTTAAAACTTATATCAATGGTGTTTTTAAAGGTGATTTAGCGGCTGGCGGACTGGCTGCTGTAGAGTTTATGAAGATTATTACCAATGCAGGTGTAGAACCGCCGCAAAAAAATAGTGTATCGAAATTGAATGAGGTTGTGGATGATGATTCTGTTACTTCCGGATATGATGCTGAAGACCCTGTTAAAAAATATTCCGTAAAATATGCCGGAATTGTTTTACTGGCCCCTTTCTTAAAAGCATTTTTTGATGAGCTGAACCTGCTGGAGGATGGCACCTGGAAAAATATGGACTGCACATTTAAAGGGGTGCATTTATTGAAGTTTTTGAGCAATGGGCATCAGCAGGTACCGGAATATTCGCTGGTGTTTGAAAAGATATTATGTGGGTTGCCTGTTGATTTTCCTGTGCCACTTAACGTTTTGCTGGATGACAGGGAAACCGGGGAAGCAGAATCCCTTTTAAAAGCGGTGATACAACACTGGAGCGCACTCAAAAATACCTCAATCGACGGGTTGCGCGAGACTTTTTTAAAACGCGACGGGCTGCTGACACAAAAGGATACCGGCTGGCGCGTACAGATTGAAAGGAAAACCCTTGATGTATTGCTTGATGGTATTCCCTGGGGCTTTTCTACACTTAGTTTAACGTGGAATAATTACCTGGTATCAGTTGAATGGTAAATGGTTATGAAAAAGTCAGGAAAGGATATAGAACAAATAAGCCCGGTGGTACCCGCCCGTAATGTTACCGGTTTAAATGCCGAAACACTAACCCGCGAGGTTACCTGGTTTGTAAATGTGGTTAATAAGAAACTCATGGATTTTTTCCCTGCGGAGAAATTGCATTTGAACAATGATGCTGAAAGACCGGAAATTGTTAGTTCCTCAGGTGGTACAACAAAATTTGCTGATGTGGCCATGCCGGACCTTAGTAACGATCATTCTGTTTATTCAGACTTTGTTAGCTACTATAAATTAAACGCTGATGAACGCCTGCTTTTGGTATTGGCGCTCATTCCTTACATCCAGCCACATTTACTGGATGCTTTTTTTTCTGTCAACAAATCCATGGGGAGGGGCTATACCGAGTTTGGCGGCGTTAAAGGAAGCCGCCACAGCGGTTTTATACCCACTATTGAAACTGCACTTTTTTTACTGGGTGGTAATGACCTAAGCTACCGGTTTAAATTGTATAGCCTGTTTGAACCTGACCATATTTTCTTTGCGCATAATATTCTTCAGCTTGACCAGGGCGGGGCGACGGAACCGTTTTATTGCAGTATAATAAATGTTACTGATGAATACGTTGATTTTTTCACTACCGGGAATTTGCGTAAACCTCAGTTCAGTCCTGATTTTCCTGCAAAAAGGCTAACCACAGGAATGGAATGGAGTGATTTGGTGGTAGACGATTACACGATGCAGCAATTGGATGAGATTCGTATCTGGCTGCAACATGGTGAAACACTGCAAACAGATTGGGGGATGAACAAAAAAATTAAACCTGGCTTTAAAGCATTGTTCCATGGCTCACCGGGTACCGGGAAAACACTTACCGCAATACTTTTGGGTAAACTTTTTAATTTGGATGTGTACCGGATTGATCTTTCAATGGTGGTATCAAAATACATAGGCGAAACAGAAAAAAACCTGGAGAAGGTTTTTAAAAAAGCAGAAAATAAAAGATGGATCTTGTTTTTTGATGAAGCTGACGCGCTTTTTAGTAAACGCACAAGCATTTCTGATTCAAATGATAAGTATGCTAACCAGGAAATAGCGTACCTGCTGCAGCGACTGGAGGATTATCCCGGATTGGTGATACTCGCCAGCAATATGCGGAATAACGTTGATGAGGCCTTTACACGCCGCTTAAACTCAATAGTGCATTTTCAAAAACCCCAGAGCCGCGAACGGTTAAGGATCTGGAATGCCGGTTTTAGCCCGGAGTGTACTCCGCCGGATAGTGAGCAAATGCAACAAATTGCACATCAGCATGAACTTTCGGGCGGGTCCATTATGAATGTTATTCAATACGCATCGCTAATGGCTTTAAATAGGAATGATAAAAAAATTATGGTTGAAGATATTATCCTGGGGATAAAAAAGGAATTTAAAAAAGAAGGAAAAACGATGTAAGGGATTTGTGCGGGCATGTGACGAAAAAAATTAACAGGGTATGAAAAGGCATCAGCGTAAACCGGGAACTGAAAATTCAGCAATAACGTCTGCGGGTTCTGCAGCAACGCAGCGTAAGGCCGGAGTCAATAATATTATGCAGATGCCAACTACGCCGTTGATCCGGCGTGAAGCTGCTCCATCTCCGGGTGATGTAGTCTCAGGCAAAATAGAAACAACCAGGGGGAGCGGCAGCTCAATGGCTGATGGCACAAAAAGCTTTATGGAAAATCGCTTTGGTACCGATTTTTCAGCCGTTAAGATTCATACTGGCGATTATGCCGCACAAATTTCCAATGACTTAAACGCCAGGGCGTTTACAATAGGTAACGATATTTATTTCAACTCCGGGAAATATGCTCCCGGCACAAGCGATGGTAAGCGTTTGCTGGCTCATGAGTTAACTCATGTAGCGCAGCAGCGTAGCACAGGAGGCCAAATTGTACAAAGGGCACCACTAGCCGGCACCCAATCATCAACAGCAAGCTACAATCTAGACGGCTGGAGTAACAAGCAGGTGAAAGCCGGCGGAACTTCTCCGTTCCCTAATGCAAAGGTATCGTACGATGAGAGTTCCTCCGAATTTAGGGTAACCTTTTCAATGGCGTGGATCTTTCCGCATGGCTGGAACGATTCAAAACGTGATGGTTACGTAAGCGATTTTGAAACTGCTGTAAGAGATATTTGGGAAGACCGGTTTCTGTTAAAAGAACAGGGCGGAAAGAAACGAACCACACATGTTAAAATTGATTTTGATAAGACGGTGGTGCACCAGATGAAGGATGCAAATGAAGAAGCGGCAGCCCTGAATAACAGTTTAATAAGCAAGCCCGCCTGGACCATGGATGCCAGGATAGTTAACATCAGGGATAATGTAAGTTTCCGTACTGTGCAGCTGGATGAAAATGCCAATAAAAATCATAGTGCCAAAGGTTCGGCTATCCGGGCGGGCACCGGTTTTTCTGTGAATGATGGAAATGATAACCAAACATTTACCCAAAACACATCTGCTCATGAATTTGGCCACATGATAGGACTGGGGGATGAATACTTAAATGACAGCGGGACATCAGCAAGCCAGATAGACCCCGCAAGGGCACATATTAATAACAGGATAATGAATGTCGGCAATACAGTTACGGCAGATGTATATGCACCTTTTGCTGATTGGCTGTCGGCACTTACAACAGCAACCTGGATTGTTGGAAGTAAAGTTCGCTGATGTAAAACGAAATAATACAATTAAAACGACGAATTATGAGCAGGCAAAGTAATTACCGGGGTGTTGGCAATTCAGGAATGATATCTGCGGGTGGGGCTGCTAGCCTGCATAAAGCAACTGTTGGCGGTATTAATAGTGCCTTTAACAATCAGCCTGATAAAATGATGAGGATGCCTGAAACTCCGTTTGTGCAGCGTAAAGCGGCTGGCTCCTGCGGAGAATTTGACGATGAGCATGTTCATCTTAAACGTGCGCCTTTTATCCAAACCAAAAGTTTGGATGGCGGCACAGCAAGTGAGGCAGTTTCAGGTAAAATAAAAGAAACAAAAGGAGGAGGCAGCTCAATGGCAGCCACTACTAAAAATTTTATGGAAAATCGTTTTGGAACGGATTTTAGCGGTGTTAAGATCCATACCGGCGATTATGCCGCACAAATGTCAAATGAATTAAATGCACATGCATTTACGGTTGGCAGCGATATTTATTTTAATTCGGGTAAATATGCGCCCGGGGCTGCTGATGGGAAACGTTTATTGGCTCATGAACTAACACATGTGGTGCAGCAATCAGGTTCTATCGGGAGGAAAATTCAAAGGCAGGAAAGGCAGGGTGGAATGAGCCAATTTACCCTTACTACAAATTGGGATATCCAGTTTTTAAACAACAAACCATCACCGGCAGAAATTACCGCAGCGCCATCCGCAGTGCTTACCGCGAGTGGCCTCGGCTCATTAAATATGATTAGAAATTCTTTTCTGGCAAACCCAAACATGGAAGCTGAACTGGAAGGAAATGCTTCTATTGAAGGAACACCGGAAAATAACCAGGCGCTATCTATACGCAGGGCCCGGTATATTGGCCAACAGCTTGGTATTGGACGCATACATGATGTTCCGGGAGGATCACATACCTGCGCAAGGGCTGAAGATGGCATATACGGTTGCGGAACCGCAAACGCACATTCAGAAATTAACCCCCTTGACCGGAGGGTGAAAGTTTCAATGTTTACACCCACACCAGCGGCAAGACCGGCTTTCCCATCCGGGAGCGGAACTATCCCCGGCATCACTCCTGCACCACCTGCAACCGGACAGCCCGCCATCGGGCAACCCGCTACACCATCCGGCGGTACTGAGGCAGGTAACCAAATTAGTGTTCAGCCTGGGTTTGGCGGCGTTGGACATACTTATCTTGGTCCCTCAAGTGCCACTGATCCTGCAGCTGAGGCTGTTGTTCAGCTTGGGTTGGCGTTTACACACCAATTTGCCAGCAGATACCCCCGACATGTGGAGCTGCAGGGGCTTGTACAACTGCAAATAAGTTTAAGCACCGGGACAGTGAGTATAGCCGGAGGCAGCCAATTGTCGTATGTTGTGCCTTTTGCTCATAACCATTTGCAGTGGAGCGCTTTTGTCCAGGCCCTTATAGGCTCGCCTTTTAACCCGGCAGCGAGTTTTCAATTTCAGCCATCAATTGGTACGCAATTGGTTGTAACTCCGTCATTGTCGCACAGTTGGTTTCAATTTGGAGGACAGGGTTCAACCGGGTTTACTTTGCAAACCGGCGGCCCTCAATCTGTTGATTATGGGGGTGGGGTATTTATCCAGTTTGTTCGTTAGCGACAGGATAATAAGTCTTATTTGATAGTAAAAGTTAAAAAATATGCGCGAGAGCACTTCCATATCTAATCAGCCTCAAAGCAGCCCGGCTGCTTTGGCTAATGAGGCCGTGCACTTACCGGAGGAACAGCTTGATTTAGAAACTGAACTAAATGAGCGGTTACCAATACAGCTAAAACTTTCAGTTGGCGCTGCAGATGACCCTTTAGAATACGAGGCAGATGCCATGGCTGATAAAGTAATGCGAATGCCAGAGACATCATTTATTCAGCGTAAATCCGCATTTTCATGCGGTGATTATGATGATGAGCATATCCGCCTTAAACCATTGGCCAGCCAGATCACGCCTTTTATACAGGCAAAGGGTAATGGAGCGCGTGCAGTAAGTGAGGCTGTATCAGGTAAAATCCAGTCAAGCATGGGTGGGGGGAGCCCCATGCAGACAGATACTAAAAGTTTTATGGAAAGCCGTTTCGGAGCAGACTTTAGCAATGTAAAGATCCACAACGGAGGTGAGTCAACTGAGCTAAACAGGTCATTAAATGCAAAGGCTTTTACTATAAGCAACAATATATATTTTAATAGTGGCCAGTATCACCCGGAAACCGATAGCGGTAAACATTTACTGGCGCATGAGTTAACACACGTAATACAACAGGGACAGGCTGCCCCTGCTCAAATTCAACGAATTCCGGAAGAAAAAGTAACTGAAACTATTACCGAGGACACAGTAATCCTTGAGGATGAATTATCAAATCAACCTGCCGGAGGATTGTATCCGGGTATACTGTTAAAAGGATACCTTAAAATAGAATTGCTGAACCTTCCTCCTGAAAAAACAAAGCTATTTTTACCGCCTGAGCCAAAACCTGTCAGGATTAAAAATTCAGATGAGATGCATTTTATTGATGAAGATAATAATGCACCGCCTGTATCACCACCTCCAAATGAGCTGAAAATACAAGGGCCCAAAAAAGCAATTGTATTAAGAGTAACACGCCGAATTTCAATTAAAACGAACAACGGCGTGGTTGGCAATGTATCATTGAGGGCTCAAACTACCTTAACAAGGAATTTTGAGATTACAAAAAAATCTCCGCGTTCAATAGTTAATCAATTATTGAATTATCCTTTTGGTACTTCAAGCATTTCCATTCTTCTTAATGAAACTTTTCCTGGAAATATGCCTGAAAGTGCCGACCCAATAAACGATCAGCAGGTAACATCGCTGAATGATATAATACATACCTATGCCCCTGATCTGACAGGTTACGACCAGGATGCGCAACATATATATGACGCGGCAATTAAGCTGATGCTAGCCTATGTGCCACATTCAGCTATTGCGCTGGACGACCCTAACCGTAAAATACAGGGGAAAGAGTTTAAAACGCTTGACGAAGCTAAAAAAGCAGCCGCAGCAATGCGTAAAAAGGACCTGATGATTGTTCAAACAGCTGATGGTAAATTTCATTTGTATGAGCTTACTCAGATGGACCTTTTCAGGATCACCAATGAGTTACGGAACAATGAAGGTAATGATCCTAAAATTGACTGGCGGAAGTTACCAGATAAAGTAAAACTGGAAAAGCTGTATATCAACGGAAATGAAGTGGACGGGCATGATGTTGCGGATAACTATTTTTATGTTGACCCTGATGCAGCAGCTACCGGCCATGGAAAATCATTAAATAGTGAGGCAATAATTTACAAAACACGTAGTAGCGGTTTTTTTGCCCGTAAGCCCGTGAGCCATGATGATGCACTTGCTTTATGGAAAAAAATAGATGAACAGATTGAGTTTCCTGAAAATATTGCCAAAGCATATCAAATGCCTGAAGGCCAATTTGTGGCTTTAAATGTAAAGGGGAAAGGTAAATTTCATAGCATTGATGCAGATTATGTTGAAGGTAAAAGGCTGTATTTTAAGAATGTTGATGAGTATAAAAAAGATGTAAAAAGAGTAACCCCCGACAAACAGGAATATACGCCATTAATGTATGACATATACAAGGAAACAGGAGGCGGAAAATTGTTGGCATATATTGAAGCTCAGCTTGATCACGGAGCCGGCGAGGACTATAACTTCAGGCAAACCGCTCAAGGTAGCAGGCCTTTACAATCGTCACTTACACTGGTCGTATTAAACAGGCTAAATAATGAAGCCGCTGCTATTGCGATTAATATACTGAATAAAATCTACAGTCCACTTAAGGCACTGATTGACTCTGATGACGCTTTGCGAAACTTATTGCTTTCATTTCCCAAAATGGATGCAAAGACAAAGCGGGATGTGATTTCAATGATGGGGGTGCCAGATGATCGGAAGGATATTTATTACAATATGTTTTCTGACCCTGAAACTGCTTCGCAAATCGCATTTGGGATCAGTGTCAAAACAGTTGGTTTTAACGTATTGCGTTCTTCAATGAAAACTGTGGCTGCTGATACTGCCAAGATTATAGAACAAATAAAGAGCGGTGATTTTGAACCGCTAAGAGTGGAAGGTGAATTTGGGAACATGATCCGCGATCAGGTTTATAAAAACAACGGCTTCACAAAAATAAAGGGAAATACATTCCCACATCACGATGAAACCAAGGGCTTTATGCCGGAACCGCTAGCAGGAAGCGAATACGCTTTTTCAGGAATGATGGAGCAGATATATGCTAATACCGTAGCTAACATGGATGATGCCATGTTGGTATTAAAAATAGGCATCATTACATTAACAGCAATTGTAACTGCGGCAATAGTTGTGGTGTCTGGAGGAATAGGCGCCGGCGTTGCGGCTGCATTTTTTGAAGCCGGAACAACAGCATTTGCTGTAACCGAGGTTGTAGTAAGTGCAGCCGCGATGACGGTTATGACCGAAGGGCTGAACCAGGCAATGGGCCAGGGAGCTTTGGGTAAAGATAAGGCCTATTATGGATTTGGTGATCTTGCCAAATCATTTGGTGAAAACCTGGTGCTGTCTGGCATTTTTTCCGGCCTCGGCCGTATTATGAAAAATGCGGCAGCTGTATACCGCTTATCTGCAACAACCGGTGCATTTTTAGGATACAGTCTTTTCAACTATTATAGGGAAAATAAAAAACTGCCTCAGGGCCGCGACCTTTATCTGTTTATATATGAAAATCTTGTAACTCTGGCCGCTGTGGAGGCGGGTAGCACGCTGGCAAGGCCACTTATTGAATCGTTTTATGCAAAAGGGCTTGATGCGAGAGTGGCAATGATAAATGGTAAGATAACAGGGCTAAAACAGGATATTATTTTATCGCAAAAGAAGCTTGCGACGATGACCGGGAAAGGCAGTATTAGCGAAAGTGAAGGGCTTAAGCTTATTATAGAGCAACGTGTTTTGCTGGAACGACAGCAAAAAATACTTACCGAACTTAGGGATGCAAAAGAAATTTCAACGGATATAAATGTTAACGAAGAACTGAGGAAAGTTGAAGAAGCGCTGGAAAAAATAAGGTTGGTTGAATTTCAAAGAGCGATAGATTTCAAGCAAAATCAATTCGCATCTGATAAAATTGCTTATAAGCCCGGCCAGGCCTCTGTAGATGAAATTATGCGATTTTATGGGAAAGAAAATGTGAGCGGACCTGATAAAGAAGGAATGATCGAGGTTAAATTGACGGATGGCTCCAAACTTGTTTTTTACCCGGATACAAAAGAAAGCGCCATTAACAGAACTATACTTGAACGCCCTGCGGTGAAACTAGCGGTTGATAATGCGCATTCAATAAATGTAAACTGGAATAATATTAATAACATACCCTCAATTAAAATATTAGAGGGGCCAGGTACACCAATAGTGTCGGCAAAAGATTTTTGGGACGAAAAAGGTCCCAATCTTTATGACGTTGTATACGAAGGGAAGTATTACCTCAAATATGATCCGAAGGATGGGCGTTTATTAATTGGCGATGCACAATCTGGAGAAATACTTGGTTTTTATTTGGATGATGCCAGGAATTATAAAAAGAATGCATTTGCCAAGATACTGATAAATGATCCCGTAAAAGATATTCCGGCAGCGGCAGAAAAATTAAAAGTATATCATGGTCTTACAGGTAATAATGCCCCACTTAAAGGCATCTTTAGCAGTGGCGCCAGAATCGTTGCTGATCCTAATAAAACAACTACTATAATCGGTGCCTTCAGGGTAGTTGATGGAAAAGTTGAAATAGTTGATATGCCACAGCTGTTTGACAATTTTGGTAATCTGAAAAATGCTGATTTCGGGGCAAAGAAGGGTGGTTTTAACGTATTGAATGTTGGTGAGGGATTTTATGAGCCGGGAACTTTTTTTGACAATTATAATCGCCCATGGTTATTAGAGGCAATTAAGCGGGGGGATAATTTTTATTCAGCCTCCGATCCAACCAAAGAAATATTTATATATGAACGGAATAAAGTAACTAATGATTGGATAATGGTAACGGATCCAAATACGGGGATTGCTGAAAGAAAACTTACTGGTTTTGGAAAAGAAGTGAAAATATTAAATCAAAATGGCTATCATTATGATCCTGCAACAAAGATGTTTATTAAATAAAAAAGTATGATAGATGGTTATTATAAATTCCCTGATGATGTTCAGTCAGTGTTTTCTGATACGATTAAACAATATGGTTTCAAAATTGACAGGTCTGAACTGGATGCAGTTACCCTTGTAAACAATGTGGTACAAGTGGGCTTTTCAATAAATGAAGATGTTTTGAGTATGTCGATAAAAATTGATAGTAAGTTTTATAACGTGACTGACATTGTGATGCTTATCGACAACGGCTATTACCTTAAGTGGGATGCAGAAAGAAAAATTGCTTGTAGTGGTTTACCCAGGGAGCGGTACTACCAAACTTATTTGTCATGGTATTATGTCTTATCTGATAAATTTCTTTTAAATACTTATAAAACCGGTGAAATTCCGCTAAAGGATAAAAACAATAAACTGAATGAAGAAAATAGTGATGCTAATGAAAAATATAGCCTCGCCTGGCAAGAAATGCAAAAGCTTGATTTAAAACACCCTATCAGGCAGAAATACGTTTTTGACGATCCTTCATGGCTTAATGATATGCTTAAATTAATGGAAGGGGATAAACGGTAATTCCCTTTAATAAATATATGCACTGAATACAGAAAAAGTGCCTGAGCTGGTAAAAAAGATCGGGAATGGAAGCTCTTTTGAACTGTATATAAAAAAGATAATATAATGGAATATTTTAAGGATAATCCTAAAAAGCTGCCTGGAAAGGTTCCAAAATATCCATGAAGAATTATTGCCATGGATGTGTTTTATAAAATCATTAAGTTAATATGCAGGAAACAAAATCGATAGCTAATAAATCCCCAAACAGCCCCGCTGCTTCCGCTGGCAAAGCTACCCCTGCGCTGCAAGTGCTTGAACAAGATAGCGGGTTTAATGACCGCTTACCCATCCAGTTAAAGCTTACTGTTGGCGCTGCCAATGATCCGCTGGAGCATGAGGCCGACGCCATGGCTGATAAGGTAATGCGTACGCCCGAGACCTCTTTTATCCAGCGTAAATCCGAATGTTCATGCGGTGGTGTTGATGATGAACGTGTACACCTTAAACCATTAGTTAGCCAGATCACACCATTTATACAAGCAAAAGGATACGGTGCCGGTACTGTTAGCAACGCTGTTTCGGGCAAGATAAAATCAAGCATGGGGGGCGGAAGTCCGATTCAAAGTGATACCAGGAGCTTTATGGAAAGCCGCTTCGGGGCTGATTTTGGTAACGTTAAAATTCATACGGGGATTGGGCCTGCCCAGCTCAATAGGGCGTTAAATGCAAAGGCCTTTACCGTAAGCAATAATATTTTTTTTAACAGCGGGCAGTATCAGCCGGAAACAGACTCAGGTAAACACCTGTTAGCGCACGAACTGACCCATGTGGTGCAGCAAAATAAGACAGAGAATTTTATAGCCAGACAGGTTATTAATTTAAATGATGTAGACAGGGATTTCAAAAATAGGAAGTTAACAACTTCTTCTGGTGTTGCAGGATTTGGAGCAACGCGGGGAAAAACAATGGAACCGCCCACAGAAGATCAGGATTTGCCTATTGATGCGTTCTTTTTCCTTGAAAATAACACGCCGCCCGCTGCTGCGCCGCCTGCTACTTCGCCACCTGCGGTGGCGCCTCCAACAGGTGAGATCAAAGATGCTGGTGCTGAGGACATAAGCGGCACTCCTAAACCGGGAGCCCCGGCTCAGCAGGCTGCCGTAGTGCAGCCACCTGCAAAACCAATAGAAAGAGCTTTAATAATAGGCAGTATTCACGGCGATGAAGGCGGAAAAAGCGGTTCATCGGTTTTAGGCGAGCAACTTAAAACAGAATTGGGCGGGCAACTTAAAAGAGATTTTGACGTGATAATGGTCCCTATGGTTAACCCGGGCGGGACTAAAGACAATACAAGGAACAATCGGAGGGATGTTGACCTTAACCGGAATTTTCCTGGCCTGTCCAATGCCGCCCCGGTTCCGGCCGGAAAAAAATTTCCGCCGGAGCAACCGGAAGTTAAGGCTATAAAGAATATTATATCGGTATTACATCCTGCCAGGATTTTATCGTTACATACAGTTAAAAATCAAAACGAAGGTGGTTTTTATGCCGATCCGGTAGAAGGGGAAGCACGGGAAATAGCTTGTGAAATGGCCATATCAGTGTTGAATGCCAGCCCGGCGAATGAAATCAATGTAAGAGGAAATGAAATTGCACATGGAGTTTGCGGTGCGCGTTATCCCGGAGGAGCGGAGGTTTCTGTTACTACAGGTCAAAGCAGTCTTGGGTCGTGGGCTTCGGCGCCGGCCTCAGCGGGCGGCGGCGGTAATATCCCTGTTGTAACACATGAAATTGCCGATCCGCTGGTGAACGGTAAACGGGTTCCGCTTGCAACTTCAGGAGATGGAAGAACGCGGGATGCTTTGATGACAGGGCTCCGGCCTTTTTTATTGGATCGGCAGAAAAACCCATCACAAGCCAGTGCTTTACTGCAAGCAAAAGTGACCCCAACATTCTTAACCGGAAGACATACCGCAGCTGACCTGGAACTGCTGGCCGCAATAAAAAGAATAGTTAACAGCCGGTTTGCCGACATGAATGTATTTTACAAAAGTGTTTGGCTGCCTGCTCAGCCGACCGATGTAAAAAGCGTGCTTCCTTCTAATTTATCTAAAGCCAGCTTTGAAAGGAACTTCACTACACAGGGAGGGATAGTAGGGCGCGAAATGCACGGTTTAACAGGAAAAAGCAGCGATAGCGATATTGAAACAGAAGTGCTTCGGATAATGCAAACACGTTCAATGCCGGGTTTTTCGCGCCATCATTGGGGTACCGAAATTGACGTTGTATCGGCCACCCGCACGGATTGGACAGGCAACGGCAGGTTCGTTAAGATGATTCCGTTTTTGCAGCAGCATTCGCAGCAATTTGGTTTTTTTAATCCCTATACCACCGGTTTTAGCGGGCAAAGTGGATTCCCTGATCCAACTCAAAGGCATTATGAAGAAGAACCATGGCATATTTCTTACTTTCCTATTGCAAATGTGTTGCAGGCCGAATGGGCCCGGACGTTCCAGGCGCAAGGCATAAATGCAGCCGCCCCAACCGCGCTTGACGCGTTAATTACGGATACTGCTATAAAAATTGCCACGGGAAGCGGTGTTAGCGCGGCCACTATGGAGCGGGTTTTAAAACAGATTGGCCTGCGTGATTTTCAAACTAATGTAGCGCCTGCGCCATGATACAATAAACGGGTAGCATAAATTATACGATAATATTTAAGCATATGCATGAGGGTACATTAATAGCTAATAAGCCTCAGGGCAGCGCGGCTGCTCTGGCTGGCAATTCAACCCCTGTACAACAGGAACGTGAACATGTGTTGAATAACCGGTTCGCTGTTCAGCTGAAACTTTCTGTTGGCGCTGCCAATGATCCTTTGGAGCACGAGGCCGACGCCATAGCCGAAAAAGTAATGCGGATGCCTGATACCTCTTTTATCCAGCGCAAAGCCGGATGTTCATGCGGTGGTGTTGATGATGAACGTGTACACCTTAAACCGCTGGCCAGCGATGTAACACCATTTATACAAGCAAAAGGAGAAGGTGCGGGTACTGTGAGCGACGCCGTTTCGGGTAAGATAAAATCAAGCATGGGAGGGGGCGGGCAGATGCAAGCCGACACCAGGAGTTTTATGGAAAGCCGCTTCGGGGCTGATTTTGGTAATGTCAAGATCCATAATAATGATGAAGCTGCGCAATTAAACAGATCATTAAACGCGAAGGCGTTTACCGTTAGTAACAACATATATTTCAACAGCGGCCAGTATCAGCCGGAAACCGATTCGGGCAAACATTTGCTGGCGCATGAATTAACCCACGTTATCCAACAGAACGGGCCGGAGGGCGATAATCTGCAAAGAAAAACGCACATACAAAGGCAGCAAACTCCGCAGGCACCCGCGTTCTCAGTAAACCAGGCAACATACCTGGGTTTGGTGAACCGGGCGTTGGGACAAATGACCGGTAACCTTGTTAACAGCGAAACGCTGGCACCTGTGATATTGCCAATTCTGCAGGCAATGCTTACCAATGTTGCCTGGAAAGATGCCGCCGGAGCCATATCCGGAGGAGGTGTTACCCATTATGCCCTTCCCGGTGGAGTTACTTTGAACCTGCAGCTGATACTGAATGATGCGCCGGGTTCACTGCTGGCAGGCGAGTTTACGCATCGCGGGTTAACTGACGGTGAAATGGAAATCTTTATCCTAAATAATGCTACAGATAGCGAAATTGCTGAAACAATGTATCATGAAGCGATGCATTTGGTAGGCTGGTTGATTAACAGGATACCCCCAGCAATTGCTTTACGATCAACAGCCAGGGGCATAGGGCAGGCAGGAGGAGTGGGCACACTTGATCAGTCACGCTGGCCGCAGGCACTTGCCACCATACACCTATGGCTAGATACTTTGGCAACAAGTGTAAATACAAGGCGTGGTGCCACGGCCCAAATAAGCCCTGCAAATGTGGATACCATAACACATTGGCTATTTGACGAAGTTAATGTTAGAATAGAAACAGAGGTTTTTCGCCTGGTACAAAGTACACAACAGGCTATCACCAGCCGCGGGCCATCAATAATTATTGGTACCGGCTCAAACTGGCAAATCAATTCTACCATGCTGTCCCATTATATTTTTGATTTGAGTCGCGTTTTTTTGCCTGGTGACCGTGCGGGGCTTACTGCAATTGATCAGCAAACACTGGCAATGCTACAACAAATTCTTGAAGGCCTGTTCCAGGGGAGGGTATCACGGCGCTTTAGTCCATCGCCATATCTTGCAGGCCGCGGCATACCGCGTGCGCCATTTCAATGGTCGCCGCCACCGTTAACGCCGCCAACTTTTAGTCCCTTGCCAGTTCCTTAAGAAATGGAAGGAATACGGGTGGAAAAAAAGGAGTGTTGTTGTTTAAAGCGATAAACTGTGTATTTGGACATACATCATTAAACGGTTTTGCAGTTTCTCTTAAATTAACGTGGATTCGATATGATATTAATGTAACATGTTTATTATCGGTATCTTACATCGGTTTATTCCCTTGATAAAAATAAAAAGCGCTGATAATCAGCATGTTTCACCTGTTTTCCGGGTGTTCCACTGCAAAAATGGAACGCTTTAGCAGCGTAAATACACAAACTTACTTCATCTAAAACTACGGCTGCAAGCCGTTGTAGAGAGGTTTAGGTGTTAGGGCTCTTTTTGCTTATGTCGGACTCACGTTAAATTACTGTTTAATTTTCTATCAACTTAGCCTTGCCGCTTTTTAGCATTTGCTGTTGTTCGGCGGTAAATGACTCCCTGCCGCCGAAATCCTGTACCCAGTAGGTGTTGTAAAGCGCCACCCCAATTTCTTTAAAAGCCGGGTTCATCAGGTTTTTACAATGGCCGGGGCTGTTAAACCAACCATCCATAACCTCTGTTATGCTCATTTGGCCCTGGGCAATATTTTCGCCTATCGCGAAGCTTTTATATCCTTTATAACCAAAACCGGCAGCAATAATTCGTTTATCCATAGTGCGGCCATCCTTACTGGTATGACTGAAATAATTTTTATGAGCCATATCTTTTGCATGGCCCATTGCAGCGGTTTCCAGTTCGTTGTTCCAAACTAAAGCAGGTGCAGGGGGCATAAAAGTGGTGCCGCAATTACAGCCTGTTTCCCTTACATGATTTATATTTTCGAGGAATTTGCTTCGAAACTCAGCAGAACCAGCGGTTGGCTGTGCAAAAGCAGACTGGAAACATAAGAGGACGAATGCGGTTAGTAATCCCTTTGTTAAAACTTTCATGTTTGTTTGACCAAAATTATAGGCCGGGGTTTATGTACGAAATAAATAAAACTTATTTTCTTCGCCGCCTAATTGCACGCCAGTTGCCATTCTTTCTTTTGTAAAAAACGAAGACCGCAAAAACAATTAATGAAACTATTATAATCAGGATTATAATGTAGCTATTTTCCTGGCGGAGCTGCTTTTGTAAAGCTTCCTGGTATTTGAGGTAAATACTTTTTTTTTCGACTGTACTGAATCAGCCTTCTTTTTTTCAACAGCGTTTTTTACCACTAAGGCAGCAGTAAGTTTTGCTTCTTCCTCTTTACGGATGCTTTCAGCAAGCGAGTCGCGTTGTTTTAAAACCGCTTCTTCTTTCGGGTAGTTTTTAAGCCGGCTGTATAGCAGGGCATAATTTTTTAACACATCTAATTCCTGCTGCTGATAATGATTTGCTTTCGAAATCTGCAATGCCTCGTTTAAATCGCCCATGGCGAGGGTATAATCTTTCAACTCGCTTTTAATAGTGGCCAGGGTAACCAAAGAAGCTATAATATTTGGAGCATCTTTCCTAGCTCTTGAAAGTGAATTAGATTGAAGTGTGAACCATTTTGCCTGGCTGTATTTTTTTTGCGCGAGATAAACCTTTACAAGGTGATCAAAGGAAAGCCGTAAACCAACGGTATCGTTAAAGTGTGAATACTGATGCAAAGCAAGCATGGTAAAATTCAGCGCTTTGGCCTGGTAGCTTACGCGGGTCATCCTGTTGCTTATCGTGTCGTAATCCAGGTAGCGCGTTGCAATCTCATTATAGATCTGACCTTTAAATAATTCAGCAGCAGGTAACTTCAATTGTTGTTTCAGGCTGTCAAGGCTCATGGTAGCGAGGTGCTGTTTTATGCTGTCTTTATTAGCCCTGTAGATGACCGATTTTATGCTGTCCTCTCTTACTAAAGCGGCCAATAGTCTTAAACTGTCAGCATTTCTTATTCTTAATTGGTTGTTTGGATTTTCTGCAAGATGCGAGTCGGTAATACTTAAACTCCCTGAGTGATTGGCCAGGGTTAAAAAACTTAGGCTATCAGGATAAGTAATTGCAAGCAAGCTTGCATCACCAAGATGTGGAGCAGGAATAGAATAATCTGATGCCGCTGCACTGCGTGAAATGGCTGCTAAACCGAAATTATTTTTTGATTGGCTTGCTATTGAAAAATCAGAAAGTGATAGTAATTTAAGATTTTGTGCTGGCTGCTCAGCTGCCCTGATGCTATCTTTAGCAGCTTCAGACGCCGTTACTTTATTAGTATCTGCGCGGTAACCTGATGCCGATACTTTCAGGCAAATGAAGATTAAAATAAATAGCGTAACCGTGTTTTTCATGAGCTATTCCTTTGCAGGGGTTATAAATATACTCAACATAGTCAAAAAATGTGCCTGTAATTTGTTTTATGACACCATTCCGCATTATATTTTACTCTTAATAAATTATTTATTCCTGAATGAAAGTGAACGGAGCATTTAATAAAAAATGCGGTAAAATTTAGGCCATTGTGAATTATACATAAATACTGCATAGTATGCAAAACTGACAAGTAATTAGTACACCATAAACAATAGTAATACCTTAATTTTTGAATTTAGCGGATGTAATTTTCGTATTTGGTGATAAATGCCCTGAATGGGCTAAAGTAGGTTAAAAGCACCTGGAAAATGGAAATACCAAGAACTGCAGAAATAATGCCGGCCAAAACATCCAAGATGTAATGATGGCTTGCGTACACAGCCGTAAACCAGATACCAAGCATTACTATCCCAAAAAACAGATTAATGAGGCCGAGTTTGTTTTTTATCCCATAATATAATACAACCACCGGGTAGGAGGAATGTAACGATGGCATGGCAGCAAAAACATTTGAGCCTTTAGCATAAATAGATTTAAATATGCCCGCATGGAAATAATTGTCGAATTTTACAAGCCCTGCAGTATTTCCCGGCGTTTTAGCATGAAAAACAAAGCCATTGTATTGAACATACCAGGGTGGGGCAGCAGGGTAAAGATAATAAATTACAAAACCTATTAAGTTGATCAGTACAAAGGTTATGGAAAAGTATAAAAACTGCCGCCTGTTTTTAAAGAACAAAAAACCTGCAAAAGCTAAAGGAACCGGAATCCAGCAAAGATAAAATATGCCCGCAGCTACATCAATCCAGGTTTTTCCGTTAATGCGCCAGTATTCATTTGCGGTTATAAGTTTGCCGTTAAAATGAACTCCGAACAGGTGTTTTTCTAAATTGTAAAGGTCTTCTATATGTACCGGGTTATAATTATAGTTTGGAAAGGCCTTCATGTAATCAAAAATGATCCAGTAAACTATAAATATAGAAAACCCCAAAATGAATTTTCGGCTTACAGCAGAAAGGAAGAAAGCGGCGTTAAAAATAACTGCAAGAAATAACTGATCAGTTTTGAAACCAACTAAAAAGGCAGACAGCAATAAATAAAAAATAGTTATTGCCAAAACAGTAATTACAGACCGGGTATTGATCTTTATGCTTTCGTCAACAGCATCGGTCATGCTACTTTTTTATAAAATCTGAACCGAAAATTTTATCCCAAAGCGGTGAGCTTACACCATATCCTTTGGCAGGGTCCTGGTAGTGGTGCAGCATGTGGTGTTGCTTTATTTTTTTCCAGATATTACCTTTAAAATTAAAGTGATGTATAGCATAATGCGATATATCATAAAAAAGGTAACCTAGTATAAATGCCGGAAAAAAACCAAAAACATAGTTAACCGGTAAAATAGCATTAAATAAAAAGTAAAAGCCTGTTGCCAGCGGGATACTCATTGACGGAGGTAACACCAGGCGTTTTGCGTCGCTGGGATAGTCGTGATGTACGCCGTGAAAAATAAAATGCATTCTTTGCGCCCACGGTTTGTCTGCAGGCTCATAATGAAATACAAAGCGGTGCATTATATATTCAACCAGTGTCCATATAATTAAACCGGAAACAAATAATTCAATAAAAAGAAGCAAGCCTAAACCCGTTTGCGTGTATTTGTAAATACAAAAAGCAACAACGGGTATAAAAATATACAACGGCACGGTATAGTGAACTTTAGATAATTTCTCTAAAAGGTCACTTTTAAACATTCTCACAGATTCCTGTGAATTGGAAACAAATTTCTTTTTCATCGTTGCTCAGGGTTTAAAATGTTTTAAAATTTCTCTGCCTGTTATTCTGTTTAGTAATTATTTTGAACACCAATTTTAGCAAATTTTGGTGAATTGTAGCCCATTTTATTTAATTGTTACGAAGATATGATATTTT
Source organism: Mucilaginibacter xinganensis (assembly GCF_002257585.1). Taxonomy (NCBI): domain Bacteria; kingdom Pseudomonadati; phylum Bacteroidota; class Sphingobacteriia; order Sphingobacteriales; family Sphingobacteriaceae; genus Mucilaginibacter; species Mucilaginibacter xinganensis. The sequence goes on from NZ_CP022743.1 coordinate 2,199,870, forward strand.
AAGCCTACGCTGTTTATCTATTGCATAATACTTCCATCAAACAATCAACGCAGATAGGTTATTGTTGTTCCAGCAGCGATTTTTTGGCGTCTATCAATCTTTTAAAAGCGGTAATGTTTGTAAGTATTGCCACCGCTGCAATTGGAATGGTAAATATCGACATGGTTTCAAAAATGTGAAATTTAACTCCCGGGATATAAAGCTTGTAATCGCCGCCAATGTACAGGGAAGTTAAGCCGCAAAGCATTGCACATAAACCAATAGTAACCACGCGCTCAGGCCGCTGCATTAAACCGCCTTTGCATTCAATACCAAGGCCCTCTGCACGTGCCCTTACATAACTCACCATCATTGACCCTATAAGTGCAATAAATGCAAATATGGAGCTTAAAAAATAATGATGACCAACCAGGTAGTAGCAAATTCCTAAAAACATAATTAATTCGCTGTAGCGGTCTAATACCGAGTCGTATAGTGCCCCGAAGGTTGATTTCATGTTTCCAAGCCTGGCTACCTGTCCGTCAAGCATGTCAAACAATCCGGCAAAAAGTATAAGGCCGCCGGCCCATCCCACGTAAGTAAGATCGCCTCGGTTTCCTTCTTCCGCACCAATTATAAATATCACAGCCACACCTACGTTTAGCACAAATCCAATTGATGTAACGGCATTAGGCGTAAGACCAAGTTTTATAAAAACTTTCACAACAGGATCTATAACCTTATAGATGCCCAACTGGAGATTAGTACGTACAGATGTTTGCTGTTCCATTTTTTATGTCTTTTATTTTAAAAATCAAATTTTACCCGCGCCCGGATCCCCATTTTTGAAACATCAGGATGATCTAAATACGTAAATCTTCTAACCAAATCAATCCTCACAAATTTAAATATATTTTCTATGCCAACACTACCTTCTACATAAGGTGTGTTTCCTAATGCATAGGTTATAGGCTGACCGGTTGCTGATACCGGGAATTGATATAGAGAAGGATGCAGCGCCGGGTTATTCTGGTCAGATAATCCACCGTAAATTGCTTTGAATGAGGCAACTTCACGCCATTTTAATTTTTTTAATAAAGGAATTTTATTAAAGAAGAACCCAACAAAATGCTGATCGATATTGATACTGGCATAATGATCGCCAACAAATTCCAGGAAGTTCATTAAGTTGTAGGAGTAAATATCGTACGCATATGTCTGGTTGGCCCGGAATATATCCAGCAGGGGATACGGAACCTGCCCAAAGGTTTTTGCACCCTCAACTGTAACGTCGGCATAACCTAAATACGAAAGATAAAAACGCTTATCCATCTGCAAATGAAGGTTTTGATAGCCATAAGCACTGCCTAAAACATTCTTTAAACCCGCGGTGTAGTCAAGCGAAAATACAGGGTACTTACTTGGTATTGGCGTGCGGTATATTTTGCCCTGGTAAAACTGCTCCTTAGGGGCATATCTTAAGGATAAACCCACTTCAGTTGTTGTAAGGTCCTTAACCACGTTTGAGGTATTGTCGCCAACTGTATTTAAAAAGTAAAGGGAACCGGCGGGGGCCTGGGTAAGTCTTTTCAAGCTCAGGTGATAGGAGAAGTGACTTTCAAATTCATGTACATAATCAAAGTTGTAATTCCTGTCATACAGGTACTTATCATTTTGGCCACGTTTAAACGAAAGTAAGAAGTTGTCTTCCTGTACAAACTGCAGGTTTGCGCCGGGGATATGCGTGTCATATTGCGTGCTTACCCTGATGTAATCCTGCGGGAATTTGTAGATAGATTTATTATTAAGCGAGTAGGTTGCACTTAAGAAATATTTAAAACGTTCATCTTTAAAGCCATAAGCTCCGTATGTTTCAAAGTAATAACGTTTACTCAATTCTGGCGTTGTACGGCCGCCGAGGCGGAGTTTAAAACCTTCAACGGGGTTAAAGCTATAAAACGTATTTGCAGGGCCTAATTCAAATCCGCCAAAGCCTTTATAGCCGGCTAATACCAATGTGGCGATATCCATGGTACGCCTAAATGAAGGCATGTTACGCAGGCTATCTACATTTTTATAAACTTTAGATTCAGCAATGCTAAGCGTATCCAAACGGTTTTGCTCCCAGAATTGCTCGCTTCTATGTTTTACTTCATCAGACTCTGCAAGTTCCTGGTTTTGGTAAGTAGTATCGGGACGTTGTTTATTCACCTCGTAATTGCCATAAGTAATGGTTCTTATCCCAAATAAGCCGCCCTTTTTGTTCTTGGTAAAACCAAAGTCAGCAAGCGTAGTACTTTTGCTCAGGTGAAAGCGACCATCAGGATTTTGTTCAAACTCCTGGTTCACTTTCATTGAATTAACAAAGTTAAGGTTGATATTTTTATTGATATTAAGCTCAACCTTTTCTACTGCATAGTTACCATCAAGTGTGATATAAAGCTTTCCAACAAAAAGCATATCGGCGGTATTACGCGGGGTAAAACTCAACTCAATAAGCTTGGTGTTTTTAAACGCAACAGTATCTGTTATAAAAAACTTGTAAAACGTAGGTGATGAGTTAGCAATAGGGCTTAAAAAGTTATTGGTCATCAGGAAGACTGTATTGTCATAAATATCAACCTTATAGTACATGTGCTTAAAATAGGCACCTAAACCCTCACTATCAACCGATCCGCCAAAATTTACGTTTTTCTCCCCTAAAATAACCGTTTTTTCCTTCTCAGGACTTTTACGGTAGTAGTACTGCGAAACTTTTTCATTCAAAAAAATAGGCAACAATGACTTACCCGGTACCGTTGTGCTGTCGCGATTGTTTATAACAAATGCATACTTACGAAAAAACTTTTTATCAGCTAAAGTTGGTGAAACATTGCTTAATGAAAACTGCATTTTATCGTACTCTTTATACTCCACATATGGATAGCTTTCGGGGCGGTTCTTTTCTTTGTTTTCAATAACCTTACGGATCAATTCTACCGCTGGGTTATCTTTATTGCGGTACTTCGGTTTTTTACCTGAAGTAACTACAACCTCGTTCAATTGATTTGCAACCGGCACCAGCCGTACATTTATTTCTTGAGTAACACCCTGTTTAACCGGAAGAAAAACGTCTTTATAACCAAGGAACGAAACTTTGATCTGTTTAACAACCCCATCAGTGCTGATATTAAATTTACCGTCGTTATTGGTAGGAGCGCCAATTGTGGTGCCCGCAAAGGCTACCGTTACAAAGGGCATGGGCTGTTTGTTGCTGGCATCAGTAACGGTGCCGCTAACCACCGTGGTTTGCGCAAACAATATTGAAGAAAAAAGCAAGAAGATACCGGATAGTAGTAACCTCTTATATAAGTATGTATAATTCATGTAGTTTCAACCATTATTCCAATACGAATTTTATAGACATACGAGATCGTAAGGTATATAATATGTATCTGTGGAAATTATTTTTAACAATATTTAACCAGTTTCGCTTAACAATAAATACTCCACTCTAAAATAAATCCGCTTCAGGGTAGTATATTATTAATTATTTATTAAGTGCCAAAGGTAAAAAAAAACCTTACAGACTATTGTGGTCAAAAAGTCAAATATGATTTGCTGTTAGCGCGAGTTTTGAAACTTTACAATTGCATTATTATAAATAAACGCTAAAACGGCTAAAATGGCAGAGTAGTATGGCGCCGATTGTATAATTGTTATTACAAAAAAAGGCTGTAATGGTAAAGCATCAGCTTTTCCATTACAGCCCGTTCTATTTTTCTTAATTGTTATAATACATCAACCAGTTCCTGGTAATAGTCAAGGCCCAGGTGGGTAATTAAATCTTCGCCCATTAAGTGGCGCAGGGTGTTTTGTAATTTAATCAACTGTTTGAAAATATCGTTTTCCGGAGGTAAACCTTCAGCAGTTTGTGGTGACTTAAGGTAGAATGACAACCATTCCTGGATGCCGCTCATTCCTGATCTTTTAGCAAGGTCGCTAAACAAAGCAAGATCCAAAGCAATAGGAGCAGCTAAAATAGAGTCGCGGCAAAGGAAATTGATCTTAATTTGCATTTTATAACCTAACCAGCCAAAAATATCGATGTTGTCCCAGCTTTCTTTGTTATCACCATGTGGCGGATAATAGTCAATACGGATTTTGTGGTAAAGATCGCCGTAAAGTTCAGGATTATCTTCAGGCCTTAAAATGTCTTCCAATACACCAAGTTTTGAAACTTCTTTGGTTTTAAAGTTATCGGGGTCATCCAATACTAAACCATCGCGATTTCCTAAAATATTGGTTGAGAACCAACCCCTAACGCCTAATGAACGTGCAGCCAATCCTGGTGCCAGGATAGTTTTCATTAAAGTTTGGCCCGTTTTAAAATCCTTACCGGCAATTGGGGTTTCAGTCAATTTAGCCAACTCTATCATGGCAGGGATATCAACGGTTAAATTTGGAGCACCATTTGCAAATGGAATACCCATTTTTAAAGCTGCGTAGGCGTAAATCATGCTGGGCGAAATGCGCTTATCATCATCAAGCAAAGCCTGCTCAAATTTAGCCAGTGTTTGGTGGATTTCTGTTGCCTCGTAATATATTTCGGTTGATCCGCACCAGATCAACACGATCCTGTCACAACCATTTTTTTCTTTAAAGGTTGTGATGTCATTCATCACCTCCTGGGCCATTTCATAACGGGTACCGGTTTTAACGTGCGTGCCTATAAGGTTTTTTGCATAGTTTTTGTCAAATGCAGCCTTCATGGGTACCACAACTTCCAACTCAGCTTTTACAGCGTTCAATAACTCCGCTTCAAGAACTTTAGCTTTTGTAGCAGCTTCGAAAACATTATCTGAATATACATCCCATCCGCCAAATACTATATCGTCCAATTTTGCTAACGGAACAAAGTCTTTTACTTTCGGGTACCTGTTTTCTGTTCTTTTTCCCAGTCTAATGCTGCCCATTTGGGTTAAAGACCCAATAGGTTGCGATATCCCTTTCTTAACGGCCTCAACGCCGGCAATCATTGTAGTGGCAACGGCTCCCAAACCCGGAATTAAAATACCTAATTTGCCATTAGCTGGCTTAATATTAGTTTTCATATTTATTTATTAATAGTGTGTGCAATTTATAGCCATTTATTGGCTTTATACCATTTCAGCGTTTCTGTTACACCTGATCTTAAATCATGCAGGGGAGAAAATTCAAGATCGGCCTTAGCCGGTGAGATATCGCAGTTCCAGTTAACAGCCATAAGCTCGTTTAGCTTCTCAACATTCAATACAGATGCTTTATTGCTCAAAGAACAAACTTTTTCAGATATGTTAGCAATTAATTTTACAAAGATTACAGGCAAATGAAACTTAAGGGTTTTTAAATTTAACACATCCTTTGTAATATTACCTAACGCATACCGGTCATAAACATTACCGTCACTAAGCATATAAGTTTTTCTATCGCCTTTACTCAACGCTTTTATTGCCGCTTTAGCCAGGTCTTCAACATAAATCAAGCTTAAATTTTGCTCCATATTGCCGATATATGGCTCCAGGTGATTGCATACCTGTTTAAAAAAAATAAAGATATCACGATCACGTGGTCCATAAACGCCGGTGGGCCGTAATATGGTATAATTTAAAGCGGGCAAACTTTTTAATTTTTCTTCGGCAAGTAATTTACTCCTGCCGTAAGCCGTAACCGGGTTGGGTATGGTTGCGCTGGTTAAAATGCCATTTATGGTATTTAAAGGGCCAACAGCAGCAAGACTGCCTACAAGTACAAATTTCTTTAAACTGACATTACTTTCAACAGCAGCCAGGGCCAGGTTATAAGTGTAACCTGCGTTTATATCGTCGTATTCTTTTGACGAACGGGCTTTTGTAACCCCCGCTGCATGAATGATATAATCGTATTTATTTTCATTTATATTGTCCTTTAAGGCCTGCAAACTGGTGAAATCAGGATAGGTATATTTTATATCCAAGCCTTTTAAATGATCAATTTTGCTGCTTTTTCTAACCGCCGCAAAAACTTCAAGGTTATTAGCCAGGGCTTCTTCAATAAGGTGAAATCCAACAAAACCACTTGCTCCGGTTATTAAAACCCGCTCCTTCATATATCTTTTTCGTAGATGCGGTAAGTTTTATAAGGATCCCCTTTAATGGCAATTATAGCTTCGTTAATAAGCACATTGTTTTCCAATGTCCAGCCGGCTTCAGCATGCTGAAGGCCTTTTCTTTTATACTCTCTTATTATTGAACCGTATAAACAAGCTTCAATTCCCATCTTTCTATACCCATCTATAACGCCCAATGCGTAAATGCGGATACTCTTAATTTTTTTTCTGTTCAGCAACAGCTTAAAAATGCCGGTTGGAAGTAAACGGCCTCTTTTTATTTTTTGAAAAATCTCGTTATAATTGGGTAACGCCAAACCAAAGCCTACAATTTTATCGTTTTGTTCAGCAACGTAAACAAAATCCTCGTCAAGAATCAGTTTCAGATCTTTAGCCAGGTAATCAAATTCTTCGTCGGTGAAGGGTACAAACCCGCTGTTTTGATCCCAGGCAGAATTGTAAACCTGGCGCACTTTTGCAACTTCCGATTTGAAATTCTTAAGGTCAACTTTACGGATAACAATGTTGTTGCGTTTCAGTCTTTCCTGTAAAGCTGTTAATAGTCTTACCGATTTATCGTCATACCCGTCGCCGTCCCAGTGCCAGGCAATCAGGTCAATCTGCTTTTCGAAATTTGCATTTTCAATCAGATCAATGTAGTAAGGATAATTGTAGGTCATCATCAATACCGGCGGGCTGTCAAATCCTTTAATAAGCAGTCCGCAAGCTTCGTTTGTTGAAAAATTAACCGGACCAACAAACTTTTTGGTGATGCCTTTTTCCTTAAGCCATTTTGCGGCGGTTTGAAAAAGCAGGTCGGCTGTTTCCTGGTCATTTATGCAATCAAAAAAGCCCCAGAAACCATCATTGCTATGATTGTGCTCATTGTGGCTGTTGTTTAAAATGGCGGCAATCCTACCCACAATTTTATCACCGTCGTAAGCCAAAAAAGCCTGGAGCGAATTATGTTTGTGAAAAGGATGTATGGTTAATAAGTCGCGCTGGGCAATAAATAACTCCGGTACATAGTTGGGGTCGTTCTTGTAAAGGTCGTGCGGAAAATCAATAAATGCTCCAAGTTCTTTTTTAGAATTAACCGGTACTATTTTCTTCATCAGTGATTTCAGTAATATAGTTTACTTTAAACGCAATAAGCATCGCAGATAAATTAATATCTGCGATGCTTGTTTTATTGCGCTAAGTTATTGTTATAATCGGCTTAAGCCGGGTTTATATCTTTTCTTTAATTGATGTAACGCCAACTTCTTTAAACGCTTTGGCTATTTTTTCAATAGCCTCATCAATTTGGTCAAAAGTATGGGTAGCCATTAATGAGAAACGTAGTAACGATGAGTCGGAAGGAACTGCCGGAGAAACAACCGGGTTAACAAATATTCCGGCATCCTGCAGGTATTTTGTTACAAGGAACGTTTTTTCGTTATCCCGCACATATATCGGCAGAATAGGACTTTCGGTAGGCCCCAGGTCAAACCCTTCTTCAAGAAGCAGTTTCGTGGCATAATTGGTATTATCCCAAAGTTTGGTAATACGCTCAGGCTCTGATTCAATAATATCAAGCGCTGCAATAACGCTGGCTACTGAACCGGGAGGCATACTTGCACTAAACATTAATGAACGGGCGCGATGCTTGATATAATCAATGGTGTCTTTATCACTGGCAATGAAACCGCCTAATGAAGCCAATGACTTGCTGAAGGTACCCATGATCAAATCAACCTCGTTAGTTAAGCCAAAATGTGACGCTGTACCCGCTCCATTATGGCCAATAACGCCTAAGCTATGGGCATCATCAATCATGATGTTAGCCCCATACTGTTCAGCCAGCTTAGCAATTTCAGGAAGTTTTACAATATCACCTTCCATACTGAAGATCCCATCAACAGCAATTATCTTGACAGCATCTTCAGGCAGAATATTTAATTTCCGCTGAAGGTCTTCCATGTCATTGTGGGAGTACTTTATAACTTTCGAAAATGAAAGCCTGCTGCCATCAATAATACATGCGTGGTCATATTCATCAAGAATCAAATAATCATTACGCCCGGTTATGCATGATAACACGCCCAGGTTAACCTGGTAACCAGTGCTAAATAATACAGTTGCTTCTTTGCCAACATAATTGGCAAGCCTGTTCTCTAATTCAATATGAATGTCAAGTGTACCATTCAGGAAACGTGAACCAGCACAGCCGGTACCATATTTATCAATTGCCTTTTTCGAGGCTTCTTTAATTTGGGGATGATTTGTTAATCCTAAATATGAATTAGAACCAAACATCAATACCTTTTTGTTATCAATTATTACTTCAGTGTCCTGTGCAGACTCGATAGGCCTGAAATAGGGATATAATCCTTGTTCCCTAAGCATATTTGCAACTTGGAACTCAGCGATCTTCCCGTGTAGTTTTTTAATCATCTAATAACCCGGCTAAATTTTTGTCAAAAATACCATGAATTAGGTTATAACCTATATTTGGCATGTAATTTTTTTATAATAGTTTAAAAGCGAAATTGTTTCTAATCGGCAAATTAATTAATTTTTTTAATTATTTGGTGATACAATTTTTCATTTTTTCATAAAAAGACTAAAAATACCCTTCATTCTAGTCTTTGCGACATTGTTTCGTAATAAATTTTTGACCATGCTCTAAAAGTACTCCCTATTTTTCACGGGGGCGATAATTTTTAGACAAGGGTTGGCAGCTTTTTTTTATACACATTGAAAATTGGAGAATTGACCATCAGCAAACAAAGATAAATAACTATATAAACTATAGAATTTATAGACTATTATTATATTTGCTTTAAAAAGCAAATATATGAACCACTTTTCCATACTCCGATACGCTTTACTATCAGGTATTATCACCATAAATGTAACCCTGGTTTCTGCTCAATCTTTTATTACTGAAGGTAAGTGGCGTGGTGTTTTCCACCAACCCAACGGAACGGATGTACCATTTAATTTTGAAGTTCATGGTAAATCAGCAGCCGCTGCAAAAATTTATTTACTCAACGGCGAAGAACGTTTTGAAACAGGCCAGCCTGTTCAGAAAGCAGATTCTCTGTTTATTCCCTTTGATCAGTTTGATACAGAACTGGCGTTTAAAGCAGGGGATAAGCAACTAAGCGGTTTTTTTAGAAAAAAAGACCATACGGGCAGAACGATCCCTGTGGATGCCACTTTTGGCCAATTATACCGTTTTGACGAAAAAGGAGAAAAACCAGCGGGAGACATCTCTGGAAAATACGATTTTACCTTCAAGTCTGAAAATGGAAAGGAAGATAAAGCAGTGGGCCTTTTTAACCAGAAAGGGAATAAACTTTATGCAACGTTTATGAGAGTAACCGGCGACTCGAGGTTTTTGGAGGGCGTAGTTACCGGCAACCAGTTTTTTCTGTCGGCATTTATTGGCGGCGGTGTAGCTTATCATACCGGGACTTTTGATAATACCGGGCAGTTAACCGGTAAGAATTTTACAGGGGTAAAAAATCCGGAAGCAGCTTTGCCCGATCCTTATGCGCTTACTTATTTAAAGGAAGGTTATAAAACGTTCGATTTTTCTTTGCCCGGCGTTGATGGTGAAAAGGTATCCCTGAAAGATGACAAGTATAAAAACAAAGTCGTTATTGTAACTATCGGCGGCACGTGGTGCCCCAATTGTATGGACGAAGCCGGATTTATGGCCCCCTGGTACAAAAAGAACAAAAACCGCGGCGTAGAGGTGATAGGTGTACAATTTGAACGGAAAGCCGACCCTGCTTATGTAAAAAATGCGATGGAGAATTTTAAAAAGCGTTTCGGTATTGAATATACAGAGGTGTTTGGCGGCCTGGCAGATAAGAAGGCGGTAGCCGAGTCTTTTCCGGCTTTAAATACATTTTTGTCTTTCCCGACCATCTTATTCATTGATAAAAAAGGTAATGTGGATAAGATTTACACCGGCTTTACCGGCCCCGCAACCGGGCAATATTACACAACGTTTATCAAGGAATTTAACGGAGAAGTGGACAAACTGCTCGGGCAGCCGGCGAGTTAAGATAGGGTTGGCCAGGTTAAAACGGTTCATAAGAAATTTGCCGGTGAAGCGTATAAACAAATTCCGCCTTTTTAATTTCAGTGTAAGTTTAATATATGCTTATTAATTCTATAGGAATTACAGGATATATTTGCAGCAAATATTAAATGATAGAACTAAGAAATATTACTAAAACGTTTATCAAAAAGCGCAGCCAGGTAACAGCTTTATCAAACGTTTCGCTCATTGTGCCGCAGGGCAGGATCCTCGGTGTTATCGGCGCTTCGGGCGCGGGCAAGAGCACACTGATCCGCTGTGTTAATTTACTGGAAAAACCAACAAAAGGTGAGGTTATTGTTAACGGACAAAACCTAACCAGTCTTTCGCCTGCTGAACTGGCAAAGGCCAGGCGGCATATAGGCATGATCTTTCAGCATTTTAATCTGTTGTCATCAAGAACGGTTTTTCAGAATATAGCGTTCCCGCTTGAACTGGACGGCACTTCAAAGTCGGAAATCAAAAATCGCGTAGATGAATTATTAAAATTAGTTGGCCTTGAAGAAAAGTCGAATGAATATCCTGCGAACCTGTCGGGCGGGCAAAAGCAAAGAGTAGCCATTGCCAGAACGTTGGCCGGTAACCCGAAAGTGTTGCTCTGCGATGAGGCCACCAGCGCGCTTGATCCGGCTACAACAAGGTCGATCCTTGCTTTGCTGAAAGACATTAACCAGCGTTTTAATATCACCATATTGCTGATCACGCATGAAATGAACGTGGTTAAAGCCATCTGTAATGAGGTTGCGGTGATCAGCGAGGGCAGGCTTATTGAACGCGGGTCTGTTAGTGAAGTATTTTCGTATCCTGAAACCGGTTTGGCAAAGCAGTTTATCGCATCGTCATTACATGCCGCATTACCGGTTGAGTACGAGCTAAGGTTAACGGCGGAACCTTCAGGCAAAAACCACCCGGTGGTGAAGCTTGAATTTACGGGGCGATCGGCAGAGGCAACTATACTTTCAGAAGCCAGCAGGCTGTTTGAAGTTGATAACAATATCATCAGTGCGCAAATGGATTATACAGGCGGGGTAAAGTACGGCATCATGCTGATTGAGGTAAGCGGTACGCCGGAGAATACAAAGAAATCATTGGAATTTTATAAAAGCAAACTGATAGAAGTGGAGGTATTGGGTTATGTCTGAACCGATGGTGTGGATGATTTTACGGGGTTTGCTTGAAACTATAGTAATGACCTTTGTATCTGGTTTTTTTGGGTTTGTTATTGGCCTGCCTACCGGCGTAATGTTATTTATGACCCGCGAAGGGCAGGTTTCTGAAAACCGGATAGTGAATGGCGTAATTTCTGTGCTGGTAAATATATTCAGGTCAATTCCATTCATTATCCTTATTGTATGGATGATTCCGTTTACCAAGGCGCTTGTTGGGACGTCAATCGGAGTACAGGCGGCCCTGGTTCCGCTTAGTATTGGTGCGGCGCCGTTTATTGCGCGCATGGTAGAGAACAGCCTGGTAGAGATTCCCAATGGTTTGATAGAGGCGGCGCGGGCAATGGGCGCCAGGCCCCTGCAAATTGTGCTGAAAGTACTTTTGCCGGAAGCGCTGCCATCAATTATTGGGGCTGCATCAATTACGCTGATCACACTTGTTGGTTATTCTGCCATGGGTGGCGCAGTTGGCGCCGGCGGACTGGGCCAAATTGGTTACCAGTATGGCTACGTGGGTTATGATATAGTGGTAATGAATACGGTACTGGTTTTATTGGTGGCACTGGTATTTCTTATTCAAATTTCGGGTGAGTTCATCGCAAAAAAGGTGGATCACCGCAAATAAATTCAAATTAAAAACATGAACATAAAAACGTTAAGCAGTATTGCGCTATTTTCAATAATACTGGCTGCCTGCGGCAGAAAACCGCAAACAAATAATACCAACCACATTAAGGTGGGTGTAGAATCGGGTCCGGAATTTAAAGTTGCGGAAGCAGCCCAAAAAGTTGCCAAAGAAAGATTTGGCCTTGATGTGGAGCTGGTACAGTTTAATGATTACGTAATGCCGAATGCAGCCTTAAGCCAGGGTGATATTGATCTGAACGTTTTTCAAAACAAACCTTACCTGGATGTGCAAACCAAACAGCGCGGCTACAAATTTGCTATTTTAGGCAATACTTTTGTTTACCCCCTGGCCGGATATTCACGAAAGATAAAAACCATCGATCAGTTAAAGGACGGCAGTACCATTATTATTCCAAACGATCCTACCAACAGCGGCCGTTCTTTACTGCTTTTACAAAAGGCAGGTCTGTTGAAATTGAAAGATGGCGTAGGCTTATTACCTACAGTGAATGATATTGTAAACAACCCTAAAAACCTGAAGATCCTGGAACTTGAAGCTCCGCAGCTGCCACGGTCGCTTGATGATCAGAACGTTACCATCGCTATTATTAATAATACATTTGCCGGCCCGGCGGGGTTGGTTGCGAAACGAGACGGCATATTTGTTGAGGATGAGAAATCGCCGTATGTAAATATAATTGTATCAAGGGACGACAACAAAAGCCAGGATAATGTGGCCCGGTTTGTAAAAGCTTACCAGTCGCCCGAAGTAGCGCAGGCTGCGGAAGTGGCTTTTAAAGGCGGTGCTATTAAGGGCTGGTAAATACTGTTAATTCATATTAACGAGTGTGGATTTAGATATTTTATAACAGGTAAAATGATGTAATATGCTGTCAAAAAAAGCAAAATACGCTATAAAAGCTCTTATTTTTCTCGCGAAAAATATAGATAAACCGCCATTGCCTGTTTCAAAAATATCCGAGTTTGAAAAAATCCCCAGGAAGTATTTGGAAGTAGTTTTCCTGGAATTAAGGAATGCCGGTTATATCTTCAGTAAAAAGGGTGTAACCGGCGGCTATGTGTTAAGCAAACCGCCCGAAGAAATATTTTTGGTGGGGATAGTGAGGTTAATGGACGGGCCTATAGCCAGGGTATCGTGTGCCAGTGCGTTCCACTATCGCAGCTGCGAAGAGTGCCTTGATGAAGCTACCTGCAGTATCAAACAGGTTTACCTAAAGATCAGGGAGCAGGAACTCGAAGTTTTATCAGGAACAAGCATAGCCGGCATGATTGAAAATGAGTACGCAGCCCATGCGTTAAGTATTTAATTTTTTAGTGCCGGGTCCCAGTGTTCTGCAATTTTTCCGCCTTCAATGCGGAACATATCAAACCAGGTTGTAACGTATTTTTTTGTGGGATCTTTTGGGTCAGGGTTCTCCTGTTTAAAAACCAGCGTAACCAGGTCACCATCAGCTGTTATGGCAATAACCGGCGACTTCATGGTGTCCACAACAGGTTTTGAAACCGCGAATTTCGAAAAGAAGTCAACAAAGGCTTGTCTTCCTGTAGGCACGTTCGGATTGTGCTGAATGTATCCTTCGGCCATGTATTTAGGGGCAAGTTCCATGTGGCCACCTTCAAAAACCTCCCGCCAAAAATCGTATATCAGCTTTTTGTTCTTCGCCAACCCCTGATCCTTGTCTTTTAGCAATGCCGCCTGGTTTTGCGAGAAGGCGCCAAGCGTAGCCCAAACTATAATTGAACAAGTTAACAGTAATTTATTTTTCATCGTACAATATAGGTATTCGCTAATAAAAAAGAAAGAGCTCCCGACAGGCGGGAACTCTTTTCAACCAATTATAAACCTAAACTATGAAGAGAAAAATTTGTGAGCACTTTAATTTACATCAAACCAAAGCCTGGTGGTAAGCACGTCGGGGCCCTGGTCGGCCACAGCAGCTTTGTAGCTGGTGCCGTTTAGTGACTGCTCCGTACCCGGGTAAATAAACCGGGTGGGTATTTTGCCGTTAAGTGTGCCGGCCACGGCAGGTTGCAGTTGCGGATAGTCGAGCCTGCGCCATTCGGCAAAAGCCTCAAGTCCTTGTCCAAACAGGGCGATCCATTTTTGTTCGCCAATGGATTTCTTAAAATTCGCTGCATCGTATTGCACCGCAGGCAGGGCTGTATAGCTGTCAGCAGTGCTGCCCTGGATGCCGTATTGGTTAAGTGACGCGGTAATTGCCTGTTTATATAAGCCGGCCGCATCTTCTGTAGTTAAACCGCGTGCGGCAGCTTCGGCCCTGTCAAACAGCACTTCGGCATAGCTTATAATCACTGCGGGTGCATGCGGTGCTAAAAAGTATGTTCCCGGCTTTGACGTTTTGGTAAAGCCCAGGCCGCTTGCATCGCCTACCAGCAAACCATTCGGGATGCCAACATAAGTTTGCGGCGTAGCATCTTTGGTTTTGCTTGCATATACAGGCAAGCGCGGATCGTTAAGGGCAAACAATTTATCTACTATGGTTTTACTGATGCGGTAATCATCGCGGGTATCAAACAAATTGCTTACCGGGTTTTGGTTTGGCGAATCCAGGTAAACCAGCTGGGCAATTTCAGCATTGGCGCTGATGTATGATCCGCCTTCGCTTTGAATATCTGCCAAAACCTGTTTAGCTTTAGTTGCATCACGGTCGGCAATGCGCAGGGCAATCCTCAGTCGTAATGAATTGGCAAACTTTTTCCAGAGCGCGATATTGTTGCCATAAATAATATCACCTGCAATAGCCTTGCCCGCCGGATCAAGCGCTGCCTGTGCTGTTTTTAAATCATCAAGCAGGGCGTAATAAACATCCTTTTGGGTGTCATAAGCCGGGGTAAGGTATTGGTCAATAGTGGTAGCTTGCTTGTAAGGGATATCGCCATAGGCATCTGTCAGCAGGGTGAATACCCACGAGCGCAGCACCAGGGCAACGCCTTTATAATTGCTGTTTGCCTGTGCGTCGCCAAGCTTAATAATCTGGTTAAGGTTCACTATGCTTTTTGAATAGCCAACTGTCCATAATTCCTGGAAAGCGCTGTTGGAATAGATATACCTGTCGGGGTCTGTATATTGAATTTTTGCCCAGTATTGCACAAACAACAGGCTCGACTCCATGGTATTGGCAACACCCCAGTAGGTATCGGCAGTTGTTTTTGTGGCAGCGGTAAGCAAATAATCCGGCTGCGCATTTTGCGCGGCATTTGGGTTCTGGTTAATTTTCACCAGGTCTTTTTTGCACGATACTGCGGAAAGCACGAGGGTTCCCGAGAGTAAGAGTGTTATATATTTATTTTTCATGATTTCTAGAATTTAAGATTAACGTTAAAGCCAATGTTGCGCACGGTTGGTAAAGTCAGGTCTTCCAGGCCCTGCCCGTTGCCGTTGTTAAAGGCCGTTTCAGGGTCAATATTAGGTGCGTTTTTATGGATGATCCACAGGTTGCGGCCAACCACTGATATGGTTGCAGACTGTAACCCGGCACCTTTTACCCATTTAGATGGTAGTGTGTATCCGAGCTTAACTTCGCGCAGCTTAATGTACGAGGCATCGTAAACAAAAGCCTCGTCAACGTTTGTAAAGCCTTTATAATAGCTTTGAGCAGGCAATATTGTGGTGTTTTTTGAACCATCGGCCTTAACGCCATTAAAAATAACACCATCATTGTAAACCGTTACCCCGCCCGGTGCACTACCGGTAACCTGTACCGCAGCAGCTGATGTATTATTGCCGGGGTAGTAATAACTTAAACCGCCGTTGGCCGCGCCGCGCCCCGGTAAGGTTGAAGCAAGTACGCCGGTATAGGTGCCGGTACGGTTGGTGTTTGAATAAATTGAGCCGCCAATCCGGGCATCTATCAGGAAGCTGAGGTTAACGCCTTTGTAGGTAAAGCTGTTGTTTATGCTGCCCTGCCATTTGGGTGTAAACTTGCCCAGGTATTGTTTGGTGGGGTTAATAACCGGGGTGCCATTGGCGGCAACAATAATTTGCCCGTTAGCATTGCGTTGGTAGGCATTACCAAATAGAGTACCGTAAGGCTGCCCAACTGCGGCCAAAACCTGTACGGTACGGTCGCTGCCAAGTATGTAGCTTTTAAGCCTTCCTTCGGCATCCAGCGAAACCACTTTACTTCGGTTAAGTGAATAATTGGTGGTAATATCCCAGGTAAAGCCATTTGCTTTTATTGGCGTACCACCCAACTGTATTTCGAGGCCTTTATTGTTAATGCGGCCCCCGTTGATGAGCTTTTGGCTATAGCCTGTAGCAGGGCTTACATCCACACTCAGGATCTGGTTAATACTGTTGGTGTTGTAAGCGCTTACATCCAGGTGCAGCCTGTCCTGGAAAAAACCAAGTTCAAAACCTGCCTCGGCAGATGTGGTTGTTTCTGGTTTTAAATTAGGGTTTAAGTCGATACTTGCGGCGCTTTGCTGTGGGTTGGCACCGAAAGGTGCGGTGAAATTGTAGATATTATTAAGCTGGTAAGGCAGCGCTGCTTTACCCACTTTAGACCAGCCGCCCCGCAGCTTGGCGTAAGTTAATATATCGCTCTTAATTCCAAGTGCCTCTGAAAGCACCAGGCTGCCGTTTACCGATGGATAAAAGTAGGAAAGGTTAGCCGCCGGCAGGGTAGAAGACCAATCATTGCGGCCGGTTAAGTTGATGAATGCGTAATTCCTGAACCCGATTTGTGCTGAAGTAAAATAGCTGTAGGTTTTATATTTACCATAGCTGTTGGATGACACCAGCGGATCCCGCGAGTTGCTTAAAGTGTACAAACCTGCCACCGCCAGCTTTGGCGCTACCTGGTCGTTTTCTTCATTTAAAATAGTACTGATATTGCCGCCCCCTAAAACATCTAATGAGAAATCATTATTCAGCTTTTTGGTGTATTGCAACCTGCCTTCGGTATTGGTTTCGTTTACCGTGTAGGCATCCTCTTCGTACGATCCGAATGGCGTACCGTTGGTACCATAAGCTACTTTTATCTTGCGCTTGTCGTTATAATAATCGGTACCCGTGCGGAAGTTGGCGGTAAGGCCGTCAATAATTTTATAATTTAGTTCCACGCTGCCTATTATGCGGTTTTTGTGCTGCCCCACCGTATTTTCATACGCCAGCCAGTAAGGGTTGCTGTAATAGCTGTTATTCCAGTTAAAAGTGTTGCCATTGGCATCCTTGTAGTTTTTTAGCTGGCTTATATCAACCTGTCGGCCAAACCACGTAAACTGCAGCATAGTGCTGGTTGCCCGTTTGCCACCTGCACCCGGCAGGTTATCCGCATCGTCTTTAATATAGTTGGCTATGGTAGTTACGGTCAGCTTGGGGCTAAGCCTGAAGGTAGAATTTAATGAAAATGAGTTCCGGCCCTGCGACGTATTCGGAATAATTCCGGTTTGGTGCAGGTTGTTGTAGGACAGGCGGTAGTCGGCCTTTTCGGTACTGCCTGACAATGCCACGCTGTTATTTAAAGTAACACCGGTTTTAAAGAAATCGCGTACATTATTGGGATGCGCCACAAATGGCACGGGTTGCCCGTTCGAGTTAAATTGCGGGATGAGCGATCCGTCAAGTGCGGGTCCCCAGCTTTCATCAACCCCGTCATTAACGCCACCGCCCTTGCCGTCAACATAGCTAAACTTGCCATTTGAACCCTGTCCGTACTGGTTTTGGTATTTGGGCAATAGCTGTACGGTTGAAAAGCTGGTGTTTGAATTGATATTGACACCCAGGCCTTTGGCGCCTTTGCCTGTTTTTGTTTTAATAAGGATAACCCCTGCCGCTGCCCGGTAGCCATACAGTGCGGCGGCATTAGGGCCTTTAAGGACGCTTAGGGATTCGATATCTTCGGGGTTCAGATCGGCTATGGCGTTGGCAAAATCCCTTGAGCCGTTTGTGCCTAAAAACTGGGAGTTATCCACAATAGTACCATCAACAACAAACAGCGGCTGGTTATTGCCGGCTATAGAGGTTTCGCCCCGGATGATGATGCGCGACGAGCCCATGTCTCCCTGGCTGTTGGTAACCTGTACACCGGCAATTTTGCCCGCCAGCGCATTTACAAGGTTGGTTTCCTTTGCCTCAGAGATGTCTTTTGATTTTAGCCCCTGCACCGAGTAACCCAGTGATTTTTTGTCTTTGGAGATGTTAAGGGCCGTTATCACTACCTCGTTCAGCGAATTGGCTGCTTCGGCCAGTACTATCTGTAAGTTGGGCTCATCCTGCTTAACGGTAATTTCGCGGGTAACGTAACCTATGTAAGTTAGTTTTAGTACATCGTTAACATTGGCACCGATAGTGAACTTGCCATCGGCACCGGTAAGTGCTCCTGTTGTGGTGCCTTTGACGGAGACACTAACGCCCGGCAGGGGCAGTCCATCGGCTTTGGCGGTTACCAACCCGCTTATTTTAACGGATTGCGCAGCAACCGTTTGGACGATAATAAAAGGCAATAGTATTGCCAGTAGCTTGTAAATTTTAAGCATAATTAAAATGTGAAATAATTGTTTAATGCCTTTACGTGTATTAAAGCAGGGGATACCGGGTTTGAATGCGAAGCACCCATCGGTAACTTAATAGCCGTAAAGAATTGATTGTTGAAAAGGTAACCGGAACGTTGTTAGCTGCAGACTACAGCGCGGCGAATAACCTTAAAAAGAGGGATTAACAGCAACAATGCATGTTGCACATTGACATGGGCGTGTAGCTGGCACCGTTGCCAATGTTTAAAGCAGCAACCGGAGTAAAGGATGCTTCACCGGACTGTTTACCAAACTGTGTGCTAAAAGCAAGGCTGGTAACCGGTAATGAATAAGCGAAAAGTAAATGTTTAGTATTCATATTAATAAATTATTATGCTGCGTTTTACCGCAGGGAGAAAGTATTAAAAAGTTGATAAATCAGCCTCAATGAGGCGACGCATGATACTTGTTAAGTATTTCCGGCTGCAAATATATAAATAAATATATAATGTCTATAGAATTAGTAGAATTAATTTAATTTATTTAAGTTATGAAATAATTTGATCCGGAAGGAGGCTTAGGGAGCCGTCGGGAGCGCATCCTATGCTATTATTTAAGTTTACCTTCGTAATTTCGCCTCACCTAAACAGCGTAGAAATAGCTGCGTTTTTTAAATAAAGAAACTTTGATTTAATTTCTGCAACAGATTGCTATTTTTAAAAATCAATGGGCAAACGGTAAAAGCAATATCGCTTAAATTTTTTGCTGATAAAATCACTTGTTAATGAAACTAACAACCTGTTTGCTATTTTTCTGGATACTCACCGGCACATCTGTAAATGCACAGCATTTTGCATCATGGGATAATAACGAGTTAACGCTCAATAATGGCATTGTTAAGCGTGTTATCAAACTGCCCGCTTCAACCGGCCGGTTTGTAACTACATTGTATAAGCCCATATCCGGTAAGTTTGAGTTTTTTGACACGGTTAGCACCGATTTTCAGTTCGAAGTAAATGACCGGGTGTATTCGGGCAGCAAAACCGTTTGGCAGCTAATCGGTATAAAAAACTGTTCGGACGCCACATCAGGCAGCGGTGCAGCAGTAACGCTGTTAAGCGATGACAAAAAGATTGAGCTTACTGTTCAATACCTGCTTTATCCAGGCTCAGCTGCTATCCGTAAAAATCTTACGGTTAAAAATCTTTCACACACTACCGTTAAATTGGAATCTGTTGACGTAGAGAAGCTTGAATTAAACGCCGATGGCCCCACGTTTAGCCAGGTAATGCATGATTATGGAAGAAGGCGCTCATTAGGCCCCTATGACGGTAATATGCAGGATGCGCTTATTACGGTACATAATAGCCAATGGGAGCAAGGCATAGTAATTGGTAACGAAGCAGCCGGGGTAATTAAACACACTTCGTTTTTTTGGGGAGGAATGGACATCTGTAGCGGGTTTACGCATAAAGATGCCCGGTACCCTTTCAGAAAGTATATTTTGCCGGGCGAGTTATTTACTACCGCGCAGGTGTTTACCATGGTTTACAACAATCAGAAAGATGCCGGCTACATATTAAATACTGAAGTGGCCGATTTTGTAAGAAAATACCTGGGTTCCCGGTTATCGCTGTTAAAACAGAAACCCACGTTTGTATATAATACCTGGGAACCCTTTGGCAGCAATATCAACGAAAAACTGGTGATGGAGCTTGCCAGGGCTGCTGCGAAGGCAGGTATGAAAGAATTTGTAATTGACGATGGCTGGCAGGATAGTTATGGCGATTGGGGGATCGACAAAAAGAAGTTCCCTCGTGGGCTTAAGCCGGTGTTTGATTACATTAAATCGTTGGGGATGAAGCCGGGCTTATGGATCAGTGTGGGGAGTGCCACGCCGGATAGTAAAGTATTTAAGGCGCACCCCGAATGGTTTGTAAAAGATAAAAACGGCAAATTAACTTCGCTTCACCTTGATGCGGATGCCGACAGGTACACCGCTTGTTTTAGCACCGGCTGGTATGGTTATATTAAAGGTGTTTTATTAAAATTAGCTACGGATTATGGACTGGAATACATGAAACTTGATTTTGCGGTAGTGACCAGTCCTTACCGGTATGATCCCACTGCCTCAGGCTGCTATGCTACAGACCATCCGGGGCATTCAGACCATAACGAATCGCTGTATGCTAATTATGAACAGGTTTGGAAATTGTTCGACGAGCTGCATGCCGCTAAACCAGGGCTGTTTATTGATTGTACTTTTGAAACCATGGGCGGCTTGCAGCTGATTGACTACGCGATGCTTAAACATGCCGAGGGTAACTGGCTCTCTAACTTTACCGGCCACGCCGAACAAATTGATTTAAGCATCCGCAATATGGCCTGGTGGCGGTCGCCGGCTATCCCGGCAACAGCGCTGGTTATCGGCAACCCCGAAATGCAGGACACCGGATGGGATTTGCACATTAAATCGCTGGCAGGTGCCCTGCCAATTATGTTGGGCGACCCCAGGAAGTTAACGGCAGCCGATATAACAAAATACAGGGTATTTGCCGACTGGCTGCAACTGATGGACCGTCGCTACCAGATCATGAGTTTCAGGCAGGATCTGCCCGGTTTTGGAGAACCGATGGAAGGCTTTTGGGATGGATTTCAGCGGATAAATACACAAACAAAAACGGGCGGAATAGTCGGCGTATTCAGGCAGGGTTCGGCAGAGGTAAAACGGATGGTTACCGTATTTAATCTTGACCCGTTAAAAACATACCAGGTAAAAAAAATGGATGGAACTGCCGTAATTACGCAAACCGGGCGCTACCTTAACGATAAAGGATTTGAGGTAGCTTTGGATAAAAAGTACGATGGTGAACTTTTCGAAATAGCTGAGAAAGCCGTTAACTGACCGCGTAAAAGCTTGCGGAGCGGAAAATTTGATAATTAAGTTGGGAAGGCAATGAATGCGATAATAAACGCAATATAAATGCTAATTATATTAGTTATTTTTATTGCGTTTGCTCAGTGCTGAATGTTACTTTTAGCCGGCTTTCCCTGCATATCGCAGTTGAATTTTCAAAAGCCCCAACCACGATTTTTTTTATAAAATATAAAGCCCCATCGTTTTTTTGAGCCCCAAAACGAACTTTTTGGGAGCTGCGTTCTTTAAAAATCTTTATTTACAGGCAGCAATAGCCGTTTTTATGCCATTTTACCTGAAATGACCTAGACCGTTTTTGCCCGTTTTTTGCCTTTTTAAGGCATACCCTAAACTCCTTTTGCCCGTTTTTGAGGCATTTTCAAACACAACCTAAATGTGTTTTGCCCGTTTTTGGGATGTTTTGAGACACGACCTAAACCTCTTTTTTTCATAGACCAACTTAAAAATTATGTACAAATCACTAAAAGACCGGTATAAACCGGAGCGATCATGGCCCGCCAATTCGGCCGATCCATTTCCAATGGAGGGCGACATTCCCGTGTTGCAATTTATCAATACCTACCGCGACCGCGGCGGCATCCGCCGTAAAGATTACCTTGGAAATTATGAGGAATTTTTGAACTGGTGCAATGAATTTAAAATAGTGGACCTGGAGGATTATAACTGCCTGAACTTTGAGGGCTATTGCAACCCGCACGATGCCAATCTGGTTTGGCACCGGGCCATCAGGCTGCGGGAAATAATTTATGAGTTCATCAACAGTACCCTGCGCGACAAGCAGATCCATGAACATGCAGTAGCTTATTTTAATGAAGAAGTTAACGAAGCCAACGCCCATCTCCGTTTTGAGCTGATTGGCAATAGCCTACAGGTGATGTGGTTTAATACGCACGAAGAACTGGCGGTGCCGCTTTGGATAATTGTTAAACAGGCCGCTGTTTTGTTGCAGTCGGCCCAATTCAGGGACATTAAGAAGTGTTATTGCGGTAAATTTTACCTGGATACCACCAAAAACAAAAGCCGGCGCTGGTGCAATCCGCTGGTATGCGGAAACGCGGTGCGGTCAAGGGAATATAAGGAGCGAAAAGGGAAATTAGCAACATCGGCCGCTGTCCCTCAATAAACCTTCGATAAGTAAGGCACCTGCCTCAACAGCCTGAATAAATTTTCGCATTTAGCAACACCTTCCAACCCGTTAGATTTAAAATACCAGAATTCTTCCAGGTCGCCGTCGTTCATGGTCATTTGGGTAAAGCCCTGGCTTTTATGCTCGGCAATTTCCCAGTTGGCTATTACTTTGTAATTCACCCGGTTTTTATAGCTGAAACTTGCGGTGCGGTCCACCTCAAATGAAGGCGTTTTAGTTATCGTTTCTGTTCCCTGGTAGTTTGCATATTGGCTGAACCCCAATGTGGAATCGGCTTTATTTTGGGTTGTAGCCCCTAAAATCAGGGGCCTGTCAGCAATTGGCAGCGTGGCAAGGGTATTTAAAGCTAAAATGGCTGCTGCTTTGTGTTCGCCATGGGTGCCGGGCTCGGGTAACAGCGTAAAAATAAAGTCGTAATGTTTTTTCTTTAATAGCTGTGTCAAATGTTTTTGAACAAGCGCGGTGTTCCAGGTGGAATCTAAAGGCCCTTTTTCATCCAGGCCGTAATGGGCATCCGCCTGGTCCTGGAAGTAATATTGGGAAACTCCAAGAATTTTACCGGCATTTAATAACTCTTTTTTCCGGATGCGTGGGAGGTTGGTCCGGCCCGCTTTTTCATCCGTCAGTGCAACGCCGTAATACTGTTCGGCAAGTGTGCAATATTTAAACCCAGCCTCGCCGTTTGTAATCACAAAAAGGTCAACTGCGCCGTGTTGTTCTTTCACAATTTTATACAGCGTAACGGAGAAAGTGCTTTCATCATCCGGGTGCGCCATTACCACCAGCACGCGCGGGCCTTCGGCGGCGTTTTGCGCTTTTAAGCAAGCACCCGGCAGCAAGAAAATAAAAAGAAGAAAAATTAAAATCCGCATTAAAAATCAATTAGTAAATTGAAATAGGAGGCGTGAGAGCGGGTTCGAACCGCCGTAAGGAGTTTTGCAGACTCCCGCCTAACCACTCGGCCACTCCGCCTGCTGCAATCAGTTAGTGCCGGCAGCCGGGCTGTCGGCCAGCGATTTTATTACTTTCAGCATCTGGCCAAATTCCTGTTTATCATATAACCTGGTGAGGTAAACTATTTTACCGGCAGGGTCAATTATAACGTTACGGGTAACCCCGCTTTTTTTATTGGCAAACCGCCCAAAAATATCCGCACCGGGATCCAGCGCTAAAGGATACGAGATCTGCATATCCTCATGAAATTTCTGAACTTTGGCTAAAGGTTCATCCCGGTCAACGCCTATTAAAACAACGTTTTTGTTTTGGTAGGCTTTCCACACGTCGCTTTCCAGGTGCGGCATTTCTTCGCGGCAAACGCTGCACCAGCTTGCCGTAAACTGCAGGATAACGATTTTGCCGCGGAGTTTTTTCAACGAGGTTTTAGTACCGTTATTTAAAACCAGTTCAAAATCATCCGGGGCCCGGTCGCCTACCTTAACAATATAACCCCTGTCATCATCTTTTTGTGATGGCTGGGCCTTTGAAGTGTTTATTAATAAAAGCTGCAACAGGGCCAGCGCGCCATATTTGATTGTTTTCATATTTAATAGTTTTTGTTATTTAGCTTAACCTATGCAGCTACGGTTTGGTAAACTGCCGCTATTACGGCCGCCACATGGTCTATCTCCTCTACGGTATTATACTTGCTGAAGGAAAAACGGATATTATCCGTATGGCTTTCAATTCCCAGCGCTTTCAATACAATGGATGATGAACTGTTTCCACCCGTTACCGCTACCTGGTTGTCATCAAGATATTGCACCAGGCTCCGGTTTGTATTTGCAGGCGGCAGGTTGATGTTTAATATAGTATAAATGCTTTTTGCTGAAAATTCCGAATTTCCGTTGAAAGTCAATGATGGCAGGCGTTCTGCCAGCTGTTGGATCATCCTTTTTTTTAAACCACGGATATACTTCTCCTGCGCTTCCATTTCGCTGTGAGCAATAGCCAGGGCCCTGCTTAAGCCAATAATACCGGGAATGTTTTCAGTTTTTGAACCGTACAGCGCTGGGCTAAGCCTTGTCCCCTTACGGCAATACAAAAAACCAATGCCTTTTGGTCCATGAAATTTGTGGCCTGATGCTGCCAGAAAATTAACGTTTAAGTTGTTAACGTCATGGCGATAACGGCCTGTTGTTTGTGCAGCATCTGTATGGAAAAGCGCCTTGTATTTTTTACAAAGCAGCCCGATAGTTTCTATATCATTCAAATTCCCCACCTCGTTATTAGCGTTCATTACCGATACCAGGTTGCGGGTATTGGTACGCAGCAAATACTGCAGGTGATCCAGGTCAAGATTTCCCCGCTCATCGTGCTTCAGATAGCTGATGCGAATATCGTGTTTTCGCTTCAGTGCGTTCAAGGTGTTGAGGACTGAAGGATGTTCAAACGGGGAAGTAATGATATGATCAATAAAGGCGCAGTTTACTGCCGAAATAATGGCTATCGTATTTGCTTCGGTGCCCCCGGAAGTAAAAATAATTTCTTCGGGCAGCGCATTTAGCAGCTTCGCAACATTTGCCCTGCTGGTTTCTATAGCAGCTTTTGCATCCCGTCCATAACCGTGATGGGCAGATGGAATGCCGTACTGGTCCAATAAATAAGGGGTCATGGCATTATATACTTCTTTATCAAGTGGCGTGCTTGCGGCGTTATCGAGGTATATCTTCATACGGCTTCGTTATTTAATACCAAACCGGAAAGATGAAATCATCCATCTTTCCGGGATCAGTAAAAACTAATAATCAATTACTCCCGACAAATGTATATAAATTCTATAGACATTATATAGATTAAATGAAAAATATTATTTTTGTTCATCCAAAATGCAGGTTTAACCTGATAAATGATGGAAACGAAACGACTTAGAGCATAAAAATATGGCATCTTACAACACAACAATCGATTTTGAACTCGCTGAAATAATAGCAGAGCTGGAACTCCCCGTAAGAAAAACACAACCACTTAAGCCTTTAAAATCAGGCAACAATGTATATGATTTAACGCTGGTTAAGAATAATATAAACAAACAGCGGTTTGTGAAAGGCGCTGTGTTAAACAGCTCTGTTTTACTAAAACAGTTTTCAGGGAAGCCATTGGTGATCTGTTTTTATAGTTCAGCCTGGCAGCACCACGGACTTCATTACTTAAAGCAGTGGAATGTTATTAACCGGGAAATTACGAGGATTGGAGCCAACCTGCTGGTAGTAAGCCCTGATGAGGGAGGGCAGCTATTGGAGCAAACTATATGGGATAATAGCCTGTACCTGAATTTTTATTACGATCCGGAAAACAGTATTGCACAAAAATTCGGCATTTACTCGGATGAAGCCCCGGCCTGGGACAAGTATCCCGGAATTGATGTAAATGTTCCCTTATTAGCCGTTTATGTAGTGAATTCTGATAATCAAATTATTTTTGATTATGTTGATAAAGACCTGAAAGGCCCTGTTTCGTCACCCGGGTTGTTGGAAGCATTGCGGGCAGAAGAATCTCCTGGTCACAAACGTAAGTCTGCATAATACCTGCGGTTTTAAAAGTATTAGTTTATGCGTCTTCTTTAACTTCTATCCTCAATTGATGGGTATTGAAAACGCTTGAATATGGCGCAACGCTCTTTGTTAAAAATACGCTTCCCCCAATTATGCTGTCGTGGCCAATAACGGTTCGTCCTCCTAAAATGGTGCTGCGCGCATAAATAATTACGTTGTCTTCTACCGTAGGATGCCGTTTAACGTCAGAAAGGATTTTGCTCACCTGCGAAGCCCCTAAAGTTACGCCCTGATAAATAGATACATTTTTACCGATAATGCTGGTGGCGCCAATAACTATCCCGGTGCCGTGATCAAAGAAAACCGGCACACCAATTTGTGCGTTTGGGTGAATATCCACACCGGTTTTACCATGAGCATGCTCGCTAAGGATTCGCGGCAGGATCGGCACACCCAATTGTGAAAGTTTATTGGCTATCCTATAAACGGCTACCGCGTAAAAGCCGGGATAAGAGACGATCACTTCGTGGATACTGCCCGCCGCCGGGTCATCTTCAAAGGTTTTTGTTGCATCCAGCCTCAGGCTTTGATAAATATCTTCCAGCGATGCATAAAATTTATAGATCACCTCATCGATATTGATGTCAGCCGGATCAAGGTAGCTCAGCAAGATATTTTCCAGGTCGATCTGATTCTTCTTTAACTGTCCTTCATAGATCGATTGCCGGTTTAGCCGGTTGTTCGGGAAGAGGAATTCATACAGGTCAGACAGCCAATCCACTGCCTGCCTGTATGATGGGGTAGCTTCCCATTCAGCTTTATGCACCTGGTACAGGTGTTCAATAAACTTACTGATCTGGTCCTGTTCCATTTATTTTTTAAGGCGATGAAGTGTGTCAACCAATAAATCTACCTCGGCACAGGTATTATAAAATGCGAGCGACGGCCTCACTGTACTTTCCAGCCCAAAGCGTCGTAAGATTGGCTGCGCGCAATGGTGCCCCGAGCGTACGGCGATGCCCTGTTTGTTCAATTCAGCTCCAACTTCTTCGGTTTTATAACCATCAAGAACAAAAGACAATACACTGGCTTTATCCGGCGCGGTCCCGATTAGCTGCAATCCTTTAACTTCTTTTAAAAGTTCCGTAGCATATACCAGCAGGTAGTGTTCATACTGCGAGATAGCGGGCATGCCTATGCGGGTTACATAATCAATGGCAGCGCCTAAACCAACTGCGTCGGCAATATTCCCGGTCCCGGCTTCAAACCTGCCGGGGGCGTTGTGGTATTTTGTTTGTTCGAAGGTTACGTCAACAATCATGTTGCCGCCACCCTGCCAGGGCTGTGTTTCGTTCAAAAGGTCTTCCTTGCCATATAAAACACCGATGCCTGTTGGGGCAAAAACTTTATGCCCCGAAAAAACAAACCAATCCGCATCCAGCGCCTGCACATCAACTGGCATGTGCGAAACGGATTGCGCGCCATCTACCAAAACTTTTGCACCGGCTAAATGACCAAGTTTTACAATTTGGGCGGCAGGGGTAACCGTACCCAACGCATTTGATACCTGGGTAAATGCCACCAATTTTGTTTTCGGGCCGAGCAGTTTAATATACTCATCTATTATAATCTGCCCGTCATCGTCAACCGGTATTACTTTTATCTTCAGGTTTTTCTTGCCGGCTAGCTGTTGCCATGGGACAATATTTGCATGATGCTCCAGGTGGCTAACGATAATCTCATCGCCTGGCTGCAGATTTTGCTCGCCCCAGCTTTTAGCTACAAGATTGATGGCTTCTGTAGCTCCCCGTACAAAAATGATCTCGTTTGTTGAGGAGGCATTCAGAAATTGCTGTACCTTTTTACGTGCCCCTTCATAAGCGTCGGTCGCCCTTGCCGCCAGCTCATGAGCTGCGCGATGGATGTTCGAGTTTTCATGCTCATAAAAATAACTGATCCTGTCAATGACCTGTCTGGGCTTTTGTGTGGTAGCTGCATTATCCAGCCAAACTAAAGGCTTCCTGTTCACCGTTTCGCCCAGGATTGGAAAGTCGCGCCTGATGATGTTTACATCAAATGGTGCAGTAATAATTCCGCTTGCACCCTTCGGTCGTTCAGCTGAAAATACGGCCGGAACTTTCTTCAGAAAGTAATAGGAAGGTTCAGGCGCTTGTCCATCCGGCTTAAATGGAATTTGCGGCACATGCGGATAAGTGATGATTTGGTTTAGTGCGACCTGCAGATCTTTTTCAAAAGACTGCTCCTGCTGATATGGAAGTTGTTTAAAGTTATCACTTGATAATTCTTTACCAGAAAGGCTAAAGCCAGTTACATTTTCCGTAGCTGATGGCCGGGCAGTATTCAATGCCGGATCATCAAAACTGGTTTGCGGATCTTTAAGGTCTATCACGTTGCCCTGCGTAATCCCGGAAGAGGAGGCCCCAACACCTGAAACCGGGCTCGATTGGGGCGCACTGCCGTACAAATTTAATGGCAATCCATTAGCACCAGGGATACTATCCAGTTGCTCAATAGAAGGTTGATAATCATTCAGCTGCGCCGGATTCCCTCCAGCGTTTACCGGCTGATCCCCGCCGGATGATTTGAAAAATTGGTTGGCCAGTTTTTCAAGCTCCCGGATATCTAAAAGGCCCTCGGCCTTAGTATTTGTACTCATGGTAATTACCTAAATCCACATCTTCCAAAACAGCAATCGCATCATCAACCAATACTGCCAGTGAGCAGTAAAGCGAAACCAGGTACGAGGCGATAGCCTTGTTATTGATTCCCATAAAGCGCACCGATAAGCCCGGCGATTGCTCACCTGGCAGGCCCGGCTGAAACAAGCCCACAACACCCTGCCGGCTTTCGCCCGTTCGCAGCAAAATAATCTTAGACTTATTATTTTCGATCGGTAGTTTATCTGAAGGGATAAGCGGGATACCCCTCCAGGTAATAAATTGTGAACCGAACAGCGATACGGTTGGCGGCGGTACGCCCCTGCGGGTGCACTCGCGGCCAAAAGCGGCAATGGCTAGCGGATGCAAAAGGAAAAACCCGGGCTCTTTCCAAACTTTCGTAATCAGTTCGTCCAAATCATCGGGGGTGGGCGGGCCGAGTCTTGTTTTTATCTTTTGACCTGCTACAACGCTATGCAATAAACCATATTCCTCATTGTTGATGAGTTCGCTTTCCTGCCGTTCTTTAATAATCTCTATAGTAAGGCGGAGCTGTTCGCTGATCTGGTTATAAGGTTTGCTGTAAAGATCAGATACGCGGGTATGTACGTCCAGCACCGTGTTAACAGCGCTCAGATTATACTCGCGTGGGTTCTCGATGTAGTCAACAAAGGTTGAAGGAAGTTCCCTTTCATCCCGCGAAGAGCAATCTACTTCCACGTTTTCTGCATCTTTAACTTTGTTTAACCGGTAAACGCCGGATTCTACAGGCACCCAATTTAATAGCTGCGGAAGCCAGCGGGGGGTGATTCTTGATAATTGGGGGACCGTACGCGTAGCGATGGCCAGTTGCCTTGCGGCTGCGTCGCCTAAGGCTGTTTGATTTGATTTTGGATCTGCCATTTTGATGATCTGGAATTATACTTATTTAATTCGTGTCTACAATTATAGTATATTAAATCTATAGATTTAATATACTAATGAAAAAAAATAATAATCCCAGATCGTCAATGACGATAACTTTGAATTTCAACAATAAAACGCGATTTAAATGCTAATTAAGTTCAAAAAATATTCCATTAAATGTTTATCTAATTAGCATTGTCACAGGCATTATGATCGCCTGTTACTGATAGGTACTCCATGAACAAAGGATGGGCGGAAATAGTACCTGGATGAACGATCTCCATTTTTCTGCGTCTTTTATGGCTTTTTAGGGGCAGGCGCACAACTGGTTGGCGGTATGTTTTTAATATTCAGGCTGTTCACTAGCTCGCATGCTTATTTAATTATTGATATGCCGGTCGTTATTTTTATAAAGTGAGCGGGTAATATTTGTTAAAAAGTGAAACAAAAACAAGCTTGCGATTAGAACTTTACAAGATGTTTAAAAATTTAACTAATTGAATATTAAATAGTTATTAATGAGCAAAAGTATTGTAAAAATTACTCACCGAATTACGCCCTCCTTTATAGCGATTTGGCGACTCTCTTGGATTTTAGTCGAAAAAAAGCCTGCAATTATTTGATTTGCAGGCTTTGTCTATTTTTATTGAATTTTGTGGAGAGCTGGGGTTCAGAACCATCGCTATTGTGTTGATTATCAGTAATTTATATTATAAAAAGTTTCCTTACTCTACCGATGAAGCAAATAGGCTATCAGTCTTATAAAGCCCTGTTTTTTAACGCCTTATTGCGAATCCGGCTTAACGTTTCTTTGCTGATTCCCAAATAAGATGCAATGATATGTTGAGGAAAACGCTTTATAAATTCAGGGTATTTAATCATCAGTTCTTCATAGCGGTACTCGGCTGCATAGTTAATTGAAGTAAGTAACCTGCGTTGCATTGCTATGTGATGTGCATCATCAAGCCTTTTGCGCATTTCACCGAATGCTGGAATGGCATTTACTTTATCATACCATCCGTTAACTTTTGGCAGCATGAGTACATCAGTTTCTTCCCAGGCATCTATATTATAAATAGAAGGTATAAACTTGTGAAAGCTCTCCCTATCAGATGTCCACCAGTTCTCTATCGACAAATTTAGTACATGTTCGTTCCCTTTTTCATCTATGGTATATTGACGTGTCGCACCCTTTTCAATGAAACAAATATACTTGCAGACATCGCCAGCTTTTAACAAGAACTGCTTTTTTTTGAATTTTTTTGGTACAAAAGCTTTTTCGATCAACCTGATATCTTCTGGTGAAAGCGGTATTGTCGACTGTTTCGACAGATAATTTAAAAGCCTTGTAAACATGTATCGCAAATTTATAACAAATACATTCCTATGCAATGAAGGGTGTTCTGGATGGCTTCTTAGACATTGTTGATCTATATCACCGGTTTGCTGCAACTATCCAGTTATTTTTGATTATAAAAGCAGTACACGCCGTTTTCAGGACTATTCCCAACTGATAGAACTAAAAATTGCACTGTTCAGAAGTATGTGTAAGCACAAATTGATTGCCAATACCGGATATACCAGGGAGAGTGGAAAGACTGCGCTGCATCAGGGGCTAGCTAAGCTTATATCATTTGGCAGACCGTTTATTGCAAATCCGGATCTGCCGGAAAGGTTTGCTTAGGAACAGAACTGAATAAACCCGACAGTACCACATTTTTTGACGGTAACGAAAAAGGCTATACAGATTATCCGCATATAACTAAATATTTATAGGGTGATAGTTGTTACTATTTCGGTAAAGCTACTTCTTTAACTGAAAAATGGTTTTCAATTGTCTTGGCCCCCCTTTTTATATTATTCAGCGAAGTGATTTATTGGGCGGGTTCCAGGAATGCATACAAATGCTTAACCTTACCATCCTCGAGAAGGAAAAAGTCCATGCTATTCAGCGGTCCGCCACTGGTGTTAATAAGGCCATAAAATCTTGCGCTATCTTGAAGCGGTTCAATAGGTTTGGCTGCAGCGAAATGATATGCTGGATCTTCAGCTATAAGCTTTCCTATAAAATCGGAAACTGATTTTAACCCATCCAGAATAAAATCCTTGTCGTACATTTTAATATCCTCTGCATAGATCACTTCCAGCAGCTCGTTTCGTTTTGCCGGATCTTTTTCATTCCACGCGATTACATGTATGTTTTGCAGTTCGGTAAATAGTTTGATGTCCATATTAAATCTGTTTAACAAATCCCTGTTTCGTCAAGGAATTTTATGATAATACTTAAAAACAAAACTACCCAGGTTTTTTATAATTTATGTTGATATAGGTCAACAAATGATAAAATTTACGAGGGGTCTTTTTAAGCGTGCATAAATGCCATTTCCTGGAATTATACACTCTGACGAAGTTGAATTAGTTTAATTACATTGAATTGAAAAGGCTACGTTGTGGCGGACAAGAGGACTAGAAAAAAAAGAGTACAAAAAGATGAAACAAAAGGTTGCTGGTGGTCTCTACTATATTATGTTCACTGTGGTCTTGTATCCAGATACCATTGATAAAAGATTCCCAATCCTCAAAGGATTTTATTAACCTTTTTCTTTTCTATAAAAGTGGGAGTAAATGGTAAACCAAGTTTATCTCAAATGTTAAATGCAAAAACCGTCGATACAAATCGGGTTAGTATCGGCACTCGTCTTTTTAACTGATTATACTTCATTCTTTTGCACTCAGAGGAGTATCATCATACATGACCAAAAAGACATTTTTTTTATTTTTAAGCTGCCTGATCAGCGGGATGACAGCGTTTTCCCAGGACAGCCTGAGCGTTGTTAAATGGGACCTGCAGACCTGCCTGGACTACGCAAAAAAAAATAATATTCAAGTCAACAGCGCCCGGCTAAGCCAGCAAACAAGCCAGCAGGAACTAATTCTGTCGAAGGGCTCTGCTTTACCCAATTTGTATGGTTCAGCCACCCAATATGTCAACCACTACCATAATGAAGCGGTTTATGGCTCCGGCAACTACGGGCTGACTTCCTCCTGGACCCTTTACCAGGGCGGTTACATCAAAAGCGATATCCAGCAAAAGAACGTGGAAGTGGAGCGTGTCAATCTGAGCATCCTGCAGCAGGTCAACGACCTGACCCTGCAGATCACCCAATATTACCTGAATATTTTACTGGATAAAGAAACCATTGTTTACCAGCAAAATGTGGTCGCTACTTCAAAAGCACAGGTAGAACAGGCAAAAAAACGACTGGACGCCGGCAGTATAGCACAAAAAGATGTTGCCCAGCTACTGGCACAACTGGCAAACGACAAATACACATTGGTTACCGCCGAAAACGCGCAACGCCAGGATCTGATCAGCCTGAAACAGCTCCTCCAGTTGAGCGCTACAACTTTCGATGTGATTACACCGGATACCATCATTTCAAAAAAAGCGGTGGATAACCTCTTAAACGTACAACAAACCGCGCTTATGGACCGGCCAGAGGTAAGGAACGGCGAACTGTATGTGAAATCAGCAGAGTTCGGCCTGCAAAAGGCCAATTCCGGTTACCTGCCAACGCTTACCGCTTCGGGCTTTGCCGGCAGCAGCTACCAGGGCGCGGGGAGTGGTTATTTTACCCAGTTGAACAACGGCTTCAACCAACAGGTTGGCCTTAGCCTGTCGATACCCATTTTTACCCGCAAGGTGAACCAGGTGAACCGGGCCGAAGCTAAAATTAATATTGATCAGGCGAAGCTTTCGCTAAGAGATACCAAAACGACCCTTACACTTACTATCGAAAAGGCTTACATCAATGTGGTTAATTCGCAAAATCAATATGACGCGGCGGCAGAGGCCTTTAAATACAATCAGGAAACTTACCGGGTCGCCAATGAGCAATTGAAAGTGGGTATTGTAAATATGGTTGACTTTTTACAGCAAAAATCCCTGTATACGCAGGCCTTACAGCAATATATCCAGGCCAAGTACAATGCAGCGCTTACGATAGAGATCTACGAATTCTACAAAGGCACTCCTGTTAAACTTTAACCGCGCACAAGCATTATGAAAAAAAATACAAAAAGAACGCTCATTATCGCAGCCATTATTATAGTGATTGGCGGTGTTTGGTTCATTACGACTAAAAAGAAAGAAAAACCGGTAGTATTGCCCACAGAGGTGCCTGCTTATGGTTATATTGCTCAAACTGTCACAGCGACCGGAACTATTCAACCGGTAGATACTGTAGCGGTAGGTACCCAGGTGTCGGGCATCGTTAAAGTGATCAATGCCGATTTTAACTCCAAAGTAAAAAAAGGCCAGTTATTGGCGCAGCTGGATAAATCGCTTTTGCAGGCAACGGTCGATCAGGCCAGCGCTACCTTGCGCACTCAGCAAAGCCAGCTGGTTTATAACCAGAATTTCTATAACAGGCAGAAACTGTTGTACAGCAGCGGCTCTATCAGTAAGCAGGACTATGAATCGGCTCTGAACAATTTTAATTCATCAAAAGCAGCGGTCGATAATGCTTCGGCTGCGCTCCGCTCAGCTGAAAAAAACCTGTCCTATACAGATATTTATTCGCCGGTAGATGGTGTGGTGCTTTCGCGCAGTGTCAGCCTAGGCCAAACCGTTGCGGCAGCATTCAGTACACCAACGCTTTTTGTTATCGCTAAAGATATTTCAAAAATGCAGGTACAGGCAGATGTGGATGAGGCTGATATCGGCAATGTGAAAATCGGTAACCGCGTCAGCTTTACGGTTGACGCCTATATAGATGATGTTTTTAAAGGAACAGTATATGATGTTCGCCTGCACCCGAAGACCACCTCAAATGTGGTTACCTACACAACCATCATCTATGCTCCAAACGACAGCCTGATGCTTAAACCAGGGATGACCGCTAATATCAATGTTTATACCAAAGAGGTCAAAAACGCGCTGATGGTTAGCTCCAAGTCGCTGAATTTTGCACCTGATTCTTCGTTAAAGAAACAATTTACTTTAAAACCAATGCCGCAGGCTGATGGCAGTAGTGCTGCCAAAGGGCCGGGTAAACCGGGAAGCGTATGGCTCAAAAAAGGAAAGGACCTGATACAAACACCGGTTCGCTACGGGCTTGATGATAATACCCACGCCGAGATACTGTCGGGGTTATCTGTAAAAGATACGGTCGTATCCTCGCTGCCTGTACCGGTGCAGGCCGAAGCCGGCACATCTATCCTGCCAAGCCCGGGCGGCGCTGATAAAAACAAAAAGCCGTAATGAAAAAGATCTTAGAGTTACATGATATAATGCGGGAATTCCAGATGGGATCGGAAATTGTGCGGGCGCTGAAGGGTGTAAGCTTTGATGTATTTGCCGGCGAGTTTGTGACCATCATGGGCAGCAGCGGCTCGGGCAAAACAACCTTATTGAATACCCTGGGCTGCCTTGATAAACCAACCAGCGGAACTTACCTGCTTGATGGCGTATCGGTGCGCGAACAGAGCCGGGATCAACTGGCCAAACTTCGGAATCAAAAAATCGGTTTTGTATTTCAGGCCTATAACTTGCTGCCGCGTACCACTGCCCTGGAAAATGTGGAGTTGCCGCTGTTTTATAACCCTACCGTAACAGCAGCAGAACGCCGGGAGCGGGCCGCAGCTGCTCTGCAAGCTGTAAAACTGGGCGACCGGATAAATCACATGCCCAATGAAATGTCGGGCGGCCAACAGCAGCGTGTGGCCATTGCCCGTGCGTTGGTGAACGAGCCGGTGATGATCCTGGCCGATGAGGCTACCGGTAACCTGGATACGCGCACATCTTATGAAATTATGGCTTTGATGCAGGACTTGAATCAAAGCCAGGGCAAAACCATCGTTTTTGTGACCCACGAACCAGATATCGCAGCTTTCAGCAGCCGTACGATCACGCTAAGGGATGGCCGCGTAGTGAAAGATCAAGTTAACCAGCAGGTACGTTCAGCCAAAGAGATGCTGGCTGCCTTACCAGAAACCGAAGATTACCACGTATGAAAGTTTTAAATCTGATCAGGCTCGCGCTACTGGCTCTGCAACGCAATAAGCTCAGGGCCGTACTAACCATGCTCGGTATCATTATTGGTGTAGCCGCTGTAATTACTATCGGTGCTATAGGCGCGGGCTCAACCGCAAGTATACATAGTTCGCTGTCCAGCATGGGGTCTAACTTAGTTATGGTGATGCCTAATAGCAACGCACCCGGCGGCGCGCGTTTACAGGGGGCTAACGTAGAAACGCTGACCGAAAAAGATTTTGTCGCCTTAAAAAAGGAATCCACTTATATTAATGCCATATCGCCTTCATCCCAATCAAAAGGGCAGGCGATAAACGGTTCGCTTAACTGGCCGACCACCATTGAAGGTGTGAGCGGGGAGTATCTAGCCATCAAAAATATATCGCTCAAAGACGGTAAAATGTTCTCAGACCGGGACGTACATACTTACGGAAAAGTTTGCCTGCTGGGTCAAACCGTGGTAGATAACGTATTTCCAAAAGGAGTCGATCCGGTCGGCAAGATCATTCGCTTTAATAAAATTCCATTCCAGGTTATCGGCATACTAAACAAAAAAGGGCAAAATACATTCGGACAGGACCAGGATGATATCATCCTGGCTCCTTATACCACCGTTCAGAAACGGATCATCGCATCCATCTATTTCGGTAGTTTTAATGCCTCGGCCAAATCTGAAAACCTCTCACAGGCCGCTGCCGATGAAATGGGAAAGATACTCCGTAAAACGCATCGCCTTCGCCCAAGCCAGGACAATGATTTTACAGTGCGAACACAGGCCGAGCTGATCCAAACCCTCAGCTCGATCACCACATTACTTACTGCGTTATTGACCGCCATAGCAGCCATATCGCTGGTCATCGGGGGGATTGGTATTATGAATATTATGTACGTTTCTGTAACGGAACGTACCAAAGAGATCGGACTGCGCATGGCAATTGGGGCGCGCGGCAGGGATATCCTTAGCCAGTTTTTAACGGAGGCTATTATCATCAGCGTTACCGGCGGTCTCATCGGTATCCTGATCGGCGAGACGCTGGCTTTTGTCATCGCCAATGCGCTGAAATGGGAGCCTATTATTGATAAAGCATCAATCATCGAAGCATTTGGCTTCTGTACGCTGATCGGGGTTTTCTTTGGCTACTACCCGGCACTGAAAGCTTCCCGGCTTGACCCGATAGAGGCTTTGCGATATGAATAAATAAATCAAATAATTACCAATAAACCTAAAAACCATGAAAATTAAAAAACTGATCCCCACCCTGATGGCGTTAGTCATTGTAACTGTCGTTTATGCTGCAACTGATATCAGCGGCCATTGGAAAGGTTCCATCAATGATCAAATTGAGGTCGCCTATGATTTCAAAGTAGACGGACAAAAGCTGAGCGGGAGTACCAAAGGACCGGACGGCAACACTATTCAGTTAACAGATGGATGGTTTAAAGATGACAGCTTAGCATTTACACTGCCCATCATGGATCAGCAGGTTAAAATGACCGGCAAGGTAAAAAGTGCTGACCAGATCGTGTTGTATATGAAAGGCGGGCCTATGGGTGATATGAGTTATGTGATCAAAAAAGCAAAATGATTCAGGAACCACGCTGATGCCAGATTTTCATAAAATTGCCAAATGCCTCCCGGTAAGGTTCTGTTACCGGGATGGCAGCCCGGCCAACCTGCACGGATGCTTTTGTTACGGCGGTCACTTTATTGATGGCCACGATGAACGAACGGTGCAGCCGTATAAAATGGCTGGCTGGTAGTTTTTGTTCCGCTGTTTTTAAAGTCATTAGCGTGAGCACTGGTTTTGACTGGTCTTCCAAAAAGAGCTTGATATAGTCAGCCATGCTTTCCACGTACAGAATCTGTGCCATATCGATCCGGATCAGCTGGTAATTAGCGTACACATAAAGGTACTGTGGCTCGGGATCGTGCTCCAGCAAAGTAAAATATTCCAACGCCCGCTCGGCGGCGCGGGTAAAATCGCCAAAGCTGAAAGGCTTTAACAGGTAATCCAATGCAGCTAGCTTGTGCCCTTCTAATGCGTATTGATCAAACGCGGTCGTGAAAACAATTCGGACCGAACGCCGGTTGTCATCTTTGTTAAGGATTTCGGCAAGCTGCAGTCCGTTCAGGTCCGCCATCTTAATGTCTAAAAAAACTAGCTGTATTTCGGGGTGTTCATCCAGAATGGTAAGTGCTTTCAATGCACTGGCACATTTCATGACCAGCTTTAAAAATGGGGTTTTAGCTACGTAAGCGGCGATCATTTCTAAAGCAACCGGCTCATCATCAACAGCGATACAGTGAATGGTCATGCGAGTGATATTTGAAGTTCGATCCTGAATTCCTGAAGTTCGTGGTCTTCTTTAACAGTAAGTTTGTATTTGTTCGGGTAGATGAGGTCCAGACGTCGGCGGGTATTGGCCAGGCCGATCCCGCTGCCCTCGTCTGTTTCCTTAGACGGTTCGGGAAATAACGTATTGCGCACCTCAAAGCGTAACAATCCCTGGCATAATTGCGCTGATATATAAATGTGGCTCGGCTGTACCGTACTGATGCCATGCTTAAAGGCATTTTCCACAAACGGCAGCAATAACATCGGCGAAAGCGGTGCGGTAACCGGGCCTTCAGGCCTGTTAAAAACAACGGTTACATGTTCCGGCAGGCGTAATTGCATCAACTGCCTATAGCTGTCGATCAGTCGTAACTCTTTCTCGAGGGTGGTTGAAGGCTGCCGGGTTTCATATAAAACATAGCGCATCATATGCGACAAGGTGTAAATAGCTTCCCGCGCCCGGTCCGTATCGATCTCGGTCAGCCCGTAAATGGTATGTAATACATTGAAAAAAAAATGCGGGTTGATCTGCGACCGCAGAACCGCGAGTTCACCTGCGATGCGGTCATTCTCCAGCGCTTTCTCTTTTAACAGATCGTCCTGTACTTTTCGGGTAACCGATATAATAATAGCAATCCCAATGACGATCATCGTAATAATCATGATACTGAGGTCGCCAACAGGTGTATTTCGGCCATCCGCATGTCCTTTGGGAGCAAATTTGCGGATCAATCCAGGCAGGTTCATTAATTTATCAGCCTGGTGGTTTAATAACGCTGCGGTGATACAGATCAGTAAAACGAGCAGCGCAAAGGCACCTCCATGGTTATTATAAAGCAGCCTGGGTATGAGAACCCGGAGATGGAGGTAAAATATACCTACCAGGGCGGCGTACAAGGCTAATTGCTTGACCCAGATCTGTATTGGGAGTGAAGATGTAATGGTTAGGGGGATACAGGTAAAAACCAGCAAGCCCATTAACACCGCAAAGTGCACTGAGAAAATAAGAGAACGCAAACGCGTAATTTTAACCAGAGATAACACGTCACAAATTACCGCCTTTTATTTTCAAAACCAAAGTATCACTAATTGCTATCGTAGGGTTTCTATAGGAACATATCGCCTTTCTATCGATACTGCTTTTTAAAGAGGTGCCTAATCCCTTATTTGCAACAGATGACTTACAGACAACCCAGTAAAGATCAGGCCAGGGAATTACAGGCCAGGCGCCACATATGGCGTGCTTTTTTCGTTCTGGAGGACCCGATAGATCCGGAAACCTTTATCTTAAAATTGAGAAAATCCGATTGGACGATCGAGCGCAGCCAGGTTTACGATACGTTCGCTTTACTAATCGAATATGGTTTTGCTGACCGCAGCCGTAACGAAAGTACAGACACGACTTTCTATAAATGTCGATGATCTAGCCAGACTTACCTCATCGATCAAGCGTCAGTTTAAAGAAAATCAAGAAGAAATTGAAGGTTTGGATATGCATGAAACCATATTAAAACTATTGAAATTTATGGCGTAGGACCCCGGACTGATGAAAAACCATTTGGAGATATTTGAAACAAAGCTGAGTCCCGAAACAATTTAATGCGGACAATAAAGCTGTTGGAGCGTTGCTGGCACCCGTTATCGCAATTACTTTATTCTGAATTCCTTTTTTCATAAGGATCTTATTTAAAGCGAAGTTCAGGAAACCAATAGGCCTTCATGTAGCCGAAATTGCAGGATGTGTAGTTAAGATAGCAGGTAACCGATGGTCAGCCTTTCGGAATAGTCAGGTATGCAGTGGGAATGTGAGTTCTTTGGTACACAAACGTCGTGTAAAATTATATTGTGCAAAACATTTCTTTATTTGCAATGTTCATATTGTATGGAAGATTTACTTAGGCTCGAGAAACAGATATGTTTCCCGGCATATGCGTTCTCAAGAAATCTCACTAACCTCTATAGGCCATTGCTTGCCGAACTCGACATTACTTATCCCCAATATTTAGTGTTGATGATATTGTGGGAGCATGAACAGCAGACCGTAAATCAGTTGGGTGAAAAGCTGTACCTGGATACCGGAACGCTCACGCCATTGTTAAAAAGGCTGGAACAAAAAGGAATGGTAAACAGAACCCGGAGTAAGGAAGATGAACGTGTAGTAGTGATTTCTTTAACAACATCCGGTGTTCAACTGAAAGAAAGGGCAGAACACATCCCTGTGGAGTTGGTAAAATGCCTGGATATTTCTATAGAGGAGCTTCTTCAACTAAAAGGATTGTTAAACAAAATTTTAAATAAGTAAATGCACACATCCAAAACACAAAACGCTGCCCGGATCATTTTAGGGGCCTTTTTAACCTTTGCAGGTATTAGTCATCTTACTTTTAACCGTTCAGTGTTTTTAGCACAGGTACCTCAGTGGCTACCTGTTGATCCGGATGTAACAGTAATATTATCAGGAATAGTTGAGATCAGCTTGGGTTTAGCGCTCATTTTCGCGGTTAGATACAAAAAATGGGTTGGCATTACCGCAGCAGTTTTCTTTGTGCTGGTCTTCCCGGGGAATGTTGCACAGTATGTCAATAAAGTAAATGCCTTCGGTCTTAATACAGACAATGCAAGGTTAATACGTCTCTTCTTTCAACCGATCCTTATCATATGGGCACTATGGAGTACCAATGTGCTCACTAAGAGAAATTAACAATCATATAATTAAGAAAATTAAAGAATGAAAATTTTATTTGTAGTAACATCACATGATCAATTAGGCGATTCAGGCAAAAAGACAGGTTTTTGGGTAGAAGAATTTGCCGCCCCATATTATAAGTTTGTTGATGCGGGTTATGAAGTAGTGGTAGCTACCCCTAAAGGCGGCCAGGCACCTATAGATCCCAGCAGCGAAGCGCCTTCGGCACAAACCGAAGCTACCCAACGGTATTACAACGATGCCAAAGTACAGGAAGTTATCGCCCACACCCACAAGCTTGCCGAAATGCAAGCATCAAATTTTGATGCCGTATTTTATCCGGGTGGCCATGGTCCGCTTTGGGATTTAGCTAGCGACCCGTATTCGGCAAAACTGATTTTAGATTTTTACAATAATGGCAAATTGGTTGGCGCGGTTTGCCATGCGCCGGGTGCCTTTAAAAATGTAAAGCTTCAAAATGGAGAATCTTTTGTGAAAGGTAAAAATGTAACCGGGTTTTCAAACACAGAAGAAGCCGCCGTGAAGCTAACAGACGTCGTTCCTTTTTTAGTAGAAACTGAAATGAAAAACTTAGGTGCTAACTACAGCAAGGTGGAAGACTGGGGCATACACGTGGTAGAAGACGGTTTATTGATCACCGGCCAAAATCCCGCATCGTCTGAAAGTGTTGCCGAAACAATGATCTCCCGTTTAAAATAATTATTCACTATAAACTATAAATAGATGAAAATCTTATATACCGCAGACGCAACTGCGACCGGGGGGCGCAACGGCCATGTAAAGAGCGATAATGGCGTATTAGACTTGCAGGTTAGAATGCCGAAAGCACTTGGTGGTGCCAATGACGATCATACTAACCCCGAACAATTATTTGCGGCAGGTTACGCAGCATGTTTTGATAGCGCCCTTAATTTGGTTATTAAACAGGAAAAAATTTCAACCGGCGATACCACAGTAACAGCAAAGGTAAGCATTGGGCAAAACGATGCAGGAGGTTTTGGCCTAGCTATAGAATTGGATGTAAACATCAAGGAAATAGATCTGGATAAGGCTAATGACCTGGTAGCCAAAGCGCACCAGGTATGTCCGTATTCTAACGCTACCCGTGGTAATGTTGAAGTTAAATTGGCCGTTACCAATAATTGAATATTTAACAGCGGGCTTAAGCCATTTAAGCCCGCTGTTTATTAAACTGTTATTATATGTCATTATTAGAATCTTTAAAGTGGAGATATGCCACTAAAAAATACGATCCAACTAAAAAAGTAAGTCAGGAAGATATTGATAAAATTGTAGAAGCCGCACGTTTGGCCCCTACTTCTTCTGGCTTGCAGCAGTTCCGTGTGTTGGTGGTTTCCAATCAGGAAATTAAGGAGAAGCTTGCGCCAAGCTCGCTTAACTCTGAGGTAATGGTAGACTGCTCCCATGTGTTAGTGTTTGCCGCTTGGGATAAGTATACCGCCGAACGGATAGATACCACCTATAATCGCATTACCGATGAAAGAAACCTGCCGCGCGGAAGATTTGATAGTTATACAGATAAGATCAAAAACATCTATTTGAATGAAACACCGGAAGAAAACTTTGTACATACGGCCCGCCAGTCGTACATCGGGTTTGCAATGGCCATTGCCGAAGCTGCCGAACTTAAGATAGATAGTACGCCTGCAGAAGGGTTCAACAACGCCCTGGTTGATGAACTGCTTGACCTCAAATCATTAGGGCTAAAAAGTGTAATATTATTATACTTGGGATACCGTGATGAAACCGGAGATTGGTTGGCATCTATGAAAAAAGTGCGTAACCCAGTTGACGAATTTGTAATTGAATACAAGTGATAGTTGATGGGCAAGGCAATAGGAGGTAGGGTTCAGTTCCGTATCTCACTATTGAATTGACTTTAGGTAAAATAAGGCGGACAAGGGTTTCTTAAGTAGCAGACAACGGGTATTCGTATTTGTTATTCTATCCCAAATCAAATACTTTTTTATTTATCCCACAACTTTTCCGACTGATCCGTAAGCATTTACTAAGGCATATACTTCGTTCATTTCTGTATGATTTTGCACCCCTTTTTGCACCCTAATTCTTATGTAGCATAAAAAAAGCCTTTAACGATACGCTAAAGGCTTATTTCTGATTTTCAAAGCGGAGAGCTAGGGATTCGAACCCCAGGAACCTTTCACAGTTCAACAGTTTTCAAGACTGCCGCAATCGACCACTCTGCCAGCTCTCCGGGGTCAAAAGTACAAAACCGGGGCGAATTGGCAAATTTGATGTGAACTTTTTTTATTTACCTATAAGTTGCTGATTAGGTGAATCTTGCGGCAGTTTTTTGACCTGATTTTAAGGTCTGCGAAAAAAAATATGTTATGAACACCTGTTAAAAAGCGCTTAAAAAAGCTGTTGCAACGCATGAATTTGCTTATTCGGATGGCTTTTTACGAAAGCTGTTAAACATTGGCTTAATCACTTTTATATTCCGCTTGGAGTATTCAATACTTGCGTTGAGTTCAAAGCCTATTAAAAGGATGAGTGAATTAAGGTAGAGCCAGAGCATAAGTATAATCAGGCCACCCAGGGAGCCATATACCTTATTGTATGACGAAAAATTGTTGATATAGTAAGTGAACCCCAACGAAGTTAATATAGCCAGTATGGTGGCCATTATAGATCCTGTGCTTAAAAATTTCCATTTCTGCTTATTGGCCGGGCCATAACGGTACAACAAAGAGATGGTGACGAAAAAAATAACAATTACGAAAACCCAGCGGGACAGGGCAAGCAGGTAAATCCAGAAATGGCTTTTCTCCCTGATATGGCTCTTTAAAAGCGTTATAAAGGCTTCGCCTGCAGTCATGAGCGTTATGGCAGCTAAAAGTGCTATGCTGATCACTATAGTAAGCGAGAGCGCTATCCGGCGTCGTTTCAGCCAGCTTCGTTTTTCAATAATAAGCGACGACCGGTTAAATGCCTGCATTAAATTGCTGATGCCATTTGTTGCAAAGTATAGCGCTGATAAAAAGCCCACAGATAATAACTTTCCATTATGGATCTTTACAATATCTTCAATAGTAGCCTGGAATGCCATATAGGCGTTGTAGGGCAGCACAGTTGATAATATGCTGAGCAGCTGCCCCTGAAAATTCTTGATAGGAATGTAGGGGATAAGCGTAAATAAGAAGATAGTGGCCGGGAAAAATGCCAGCATGAAATTAAATGCCAGTGCCGAGGCTTTATTTAATAAAGTGCTCTCTTGTATTTCATGTGCAAAAAATGCAATAACATTATACAGGGGCAGGGGATCAAAGCCGGGCAAAATATAAGACTTTGACCACTTCACAAATGCCTGGTAAAACTTAAATCGGAGTAAAAGACGATGCGTCCACTTCATTTAAGTCAAAGTTACTCAAAAAAACGTCTTTAATTTATCCCGAAAATCCTGCGGCGCCAGGCAGGGGCGATTTGTTTTCATGTTAATGAATACCAGGGTGGTTTCACCAATATTTATCAGCTCTTGTTTTTCGTTAAAAAGCTCATATCTAAAGTGGATTTTTATCCGAGGCATTTCATTCATAATAACTTTTATAGTTATTTCTTCGTCGTATAAAGCCGGTTTAAGGTATTTACAGTTAAGTTCTATTACAGGCATCATTACGCCCGATGCTTCCATGCCGCTGTAAGTAAGGCCCATGCTGCGCAACATTTCTACACGACCAACTTCGTAAAACTCTGCATAATTGCCATAATACATATAGCCCATTTGGTCGGTTTCGCCATATCGCACCCTTAATTTGGTAGAATGCTCAAACATTATTTTTTGATGTTTCTTTCATTGAGCGCCTCGTGAAATTTATGTGCATTTACAAGGTGGTCCGCAACGTTGGTGGCAAAAGCATGATAACCTGAAAAATCTGCCTTGGCACACATATAAATATAATCGTTTTTTTGATAATCAAGCACCGAATTTACAGCGTTAACCGATGGCATCATGATAGGACCGGGAGGCAAACCTTTGTGCAAATAAGTGTTATATGGCGAATTTATGGATAGGTACCTGGTAAGCACCCGTTTAATGGTGAAATCGTTTTGTGCAAAAATAACGGTTGGGTCAGCGTCCAGCGTCATTCC
Source organism: Mucilaginibacter xinganensis (assembly GCF_002257585.1). NCBI lineage: Bacteria > Pseudomonadati > Bacteroidota > Sphingobacteriia > Sphingobacteriales > Sphingobacteriaceae > Mucilaginibacter > Mucilaginibacter xinganensis. The sequence goes on from NZ_CP022743.1 coordinate 2,244,710, forward strand.
TTTTTTTAGCCGGTTTAAGTATAAACCTGCTACTGCCGGCATTTCATCATCATGTAGCGCCTCGGCGTCAACAATAGATGCTAAAACTGAAACTTCAATAGGAGTGAGGTTTATAGCAGCGGCTTTTTGCTTTCGTTCCGGTGTCCAGAATTTTTCATAATTGGCGTGCATCCGTTTAAAAAACTTCTCGGGTGATGTGTTCCAATACAGCTGATAGCTGTTTGGTAAAAACATGGTATAAACGTTATCCGTTGTAAAACCATATTGCTGAACATAGCCCGATGAATCCAGTAAATGGATAATGGCGGTTGAATCCGGCTCTATCTTTTTTGCAACAAATCCTGCAAACTCTTCTTTTAGCCTTAGGTTATGAAAATTGAGCGTAACCGGTTCCTGTGTGCCGGAGGCAAGCATGTTTATGAGCCGGCGGTTACTCATGCCTTTATGCAGGCGGTAGCGGCCTGGTTTAACGCGGCTAACATAATTCATGTTTTCGGCGGCCTTAAAAAAGCTGGCTGTATCTTTAACTATTCCCTGTTGCTGAATGGTTTTATAAACGTCTTTAAACCCGCTACCTGTATGGATATAAAGGTATTCCTGGTTATCGGTTACGTTAGGGCTGAAATACTTCAGGTAATAGTTTAACCCGGTAAACCCTATAGCTATAATAAATATGATCACCATAGCTATTATAAACTTTCTTAAAGTCCCGCCGGATGATGCCTTTGCTGTTGTCATTTTGAAATACTTTATTGTTTTAATTTTTGGAGACCAATGAGCCCGCCTGTTAAGTTCCGCACCCGCTGGTAACCCTTGTCAACTAATATTGTTCTTGCCGTTTCGCTTCGTAAACCAACTTTACAAATAACTATAATTTCGTCCGTTTTGTTATATCCTAATTGATTTATGGTATCATTTAACCGGGACAATGGCACGTTTTTACCGCCAATGTTATAGGTATGGTATTCTACCGGTTCCCTAACATCCAGCAAATTTAAACTTTCGCCCTTTTGCATGCGGTCAAATAATTCCTTATTGGTTATTGGGGACATCTTTTTTACCCTGCGAAACGGTAAGGTTGATCCGCGTACCGTTGCTTGCTTTACTTAATGAGTCGGTTTTCATAGGCGATTGCGCCACAACCACCAGGCTGGTAGAATCTGTTATGGCTCCCTGGTAGGTTATGGTACCTAAGGTTAAACCACCGTTTTTAATTACAAATTTGGCAGCATCCAGGTCCTGGTTTACCAGGTCAGGAATATCAACTTCACTGGCACCTTCGCCATTTCCTAATACCAGGTCAATTCTTGACCCTTTTGGGATCTTTGTTCCGGCTTTTATAGGCTGCCCGCCAAAACGCATCTCCAGGATCCTGTCGCGTGCGATGTCTGACTTATAGGTGGTGTCACCAACTTTCAAACCATAATTAGCCAGCGTTGCAATAGCTTCGCGGTAGGTGTAGGGTTCAAGGTCGGGCAGGGAGACATTTGGGGCAAGGCGGGTAACTACTGTAAGGTAAATTGTCCGGTTTTCTTTAACGCTGGTTCCCGGATCAGGGTCTTGCTCAATAACTGAACCAGGCGCCTGGTCAAGCACGTAAACGGAGTCAATTTTATATTCAAAACCCTGTTCTTTTAACAGGTCCATTGCTTTCTCTATCTGCAGCCCTTTTAGCTGCGGTACAGGTACGCCGGTGCCATGCCTCGTGTAAAAGCTTAAGCTAAAGAATACTATCATAAAAATAACAACAACGGAACCTACGGCCAGTAAAAGGTTAGTCCGGAATTGTACGGTTTTTAAATAAGCCCAAAATTTGCGCATCTTTTATCTAAGGATCTTTGTATTCAATTTGCAATCAAACATAGGGGAAAATTTCCGAATTTTTCAAGATTCTTTGTTTTTCACCCTTGCCGATACTGTTGTTAAAGCAGTAAAAAGCCCGTGGGGGGCATCTTACAGAAAGCCTGCCACGGGCATTGTATGCCGGCAAAATTGCGGTTGCCTAAGCGCTAACGGTCAACACTACTTTACCATTAAGCCCTCCCGCTGATACAAGGTCTTGCGCCTCTGCTGCATCTTCCAGTTTCAGTATTTTGGCAATCTGGTTTTTTATTTTGCCTTCTTCCACCAGCTTTGTACCAAATACTAATTTTTTATAAGAGGCTTCCGACGAGATAAATTCCGCGCTAATGCCGTACTGTTGTGCCAGTTCCTGTGAAGGGGGCATAACAGCACTCAATAACCTGCCGCCTTTTTTAACTACGCCGAATGATTTTGTCAATGTTTCGCCGCCTACCAGGTCAATTACCAGGTCGGCCTCTTTTACCAGCTGCGTGAAATCCTGGTTTTTATAGTCAATTACCTCATCTGCCCCAAATGATTTTGCCAGTTCAATGCCTTTGCCGGACGCAGTTCCTATAACGTAAGCGCCTAACGCTTTAGCCATTTGAACCATTACACCCCCAACGGCTCCAGCTGCAGCGTGGATCAATACTTTTTGGCCGGCCTTAACTTCACCGCCCTGCACCAAAAATGAATAGGAGGTAACCAGCGGAATAGCCAATGCCGCTGCTTCGGATAAACTAACATTGTTAGGTATCGGTGCTGCCTGTTCTTCTTTAACTACTACGTACTCGGCATAAGTACCGCCAAATGTGCTGGCAAATACCTGATCGCCCACTTTTAAACGGCTAACCCCGCTTCCAGCAGCTTCAATAGTACCGGCGGCATCAGAACCGGGGATCCACGGTAAATTCAGCGGGATCATTTTTTGCATCGATCCCGAGCGGATCTTCATATCAAAAGGATTTACCGTTGTTGCCGCTACTTTAATTAATATTTCATTTTCACCGGGCTGGGGTTTGTTAACCTCTTTTAACTGAAGTACACCGGAATCGCCATATGTTTCAAATTGGATAGCTTTCATCTGTTTAAGTTGATTTAATGTTTCAACGTGTAAATTAAATGAATGTTTTAAAGTAAATGATGCTTCAGGTAAGATAATTTACCGGTGATAGTTCCGACAAAAAAATGCCCCCAAAACAGTGCCTTACGTTTTGAGGGCGGTGTATTTAGGTAGCGCCTTTTTTAACAGGTTGCTACTAACAACAAAGAAGATAATGATATGCGGTTGAGCACGCACCGCTGGCCGGTTGATAAGTAGTACACCCGATAGGCGGTGGAGGCGGAATATGCGGATCGTCTGTTTCTGTTTTACAAACACATCCCGGGGGAATGCCCCCTCCTTTAATATTTTTCATTTGCTCCCTTGAAAGGACGTCTTGAGCAGCTAAACTCATTAAATTTGATTTTTTCATACGTGTAATTTTAGGTTAATTAATTTCATTTAAATATGGGTAATTATTAATCAAAAATAAAATTATTTCGTAATGGCAACACATCTGTTACAATGGAGCACTTTAAGTCTCGTATAAATTTCATGTGGCCCGGGGTAAATTTACCGGTAATTAAAAAGCAATTCACCCCTGTAACAATCTCCGGCCTCATCTCATCTAACATAAAACCTCCCAGCATGCTGCATTTTGTAGAATTCAAAAAAAATTATGGGAACTATCCTGCTTTAACAATTTCCGACTTTAATATCGATGCAGGCATTTATTGGATAAAAGGGGTTAATGGCTCTGGTAAAAGCACGCTGTTAAAATCAATTGCCGGCATCCTGGCATTTGATGGTGATATTGTTTTGGACGGCGACATCAGCATAAAAAAGGAACCGGTGGCCTATCGCCGTCTGGTAAACTTTGCCGAGGCTGAACCGCTGTTTCCTGAATTTTTGACCGGGATGGAAATGGTAAAGCTTTTTGCATCCGCCAAAGATGCGCAGGTAGGGCAGGAGCAGTACTTTATTGAGAGCATGAAAATGCAAAGCTATATTGATCGCCCGGTTGGTACTTATAGCAGCGGGATGTTAAAAAAACTTTCGCTGGTGCTGGCATTTTTGGGTAACCCAATGCTCATCTTGCTTGATGAGCCTTTAATAACTATCGATACCGAATCCTTAAAAATCTTGTACAGTTGGATTCGGGAATATCACAATAAGAGCGTTAGTTTTATGTTGTCTTTGCACCAGGACCTGGATACCGATGAGCGACTCGAAGCAGTCAAGCTTTTAGTTGAGGGGCAAACACTGTCATTTTGTTAACAGGCAGTATATTAAATATAACGTGAAACAATCACCACTAACCAACATTCTTTTTAAGATTTTTGCAAGCGGCTTTTACCGGGCTCATGCGGGCATATTGGCAGTGGGCTTTTTTGTGCTTTTCGGCATGGTTGAGCCGGGGCAGCTGTTTAATTATCATAAAACGCTGATGTTAACCCTGGTTAGCAGCCCGCTGATGATGTTTGCCGTGTTTACGGCGTGGCTTATTTACAGTATTAAAACATGGCACTATGTGGTGGGGCAAATAGCGGCTGTTAACCAGCATTTTTTGTTTTACAGCAGCAATGCCTTTACAAACAGCAGGCAATTTAACAGTTGGTTTTATTTGCAGTTGGTTTTACTGTTGCCCATATCGGTTTACGGTGTTTTGGCAGCGGGGGTGGGGCTTACGCATCATTATTACACTATCCCTTTGGCAATTATCGGCTACCTGTTTATGCTCTCCGCCTTAAGCGCAATGCTATACCGTGGCACGATAAACAAATTGGTAGATGGCAATACCCAATCATGGATGTTAACATTTAGCAGTAAATGGCATAAGCCCTGGTTTAGCCTATTTATTTATCATGTGTTTGATCAGCATAAAATTACCTGGCTCATTACCAAAGGGCTTTCATACCTGTTAATAAGCGGATTTTTTTTATTGTTTGCCGATGTTGCACATGATATCCGTGTTGCGGGCATTGCTTTGCTGGCGGTAGTGATAGCCCACGTGAAACTGATATTTGAAGAACGCAGCTTTGAAGAAAAATGGTTGGGTTTTAGCCGTAACCTGCCTTACAGCCGTGCAAAGCTGTTCGCCGGGCTGGCCGGTGTTTACTTAATTATTATGCTGCCCGAAGCTATCTGGCTATTTGGCCGGTTTAATCCATTAGCCGCTGTTGGTTTGTTGCTAACGGGTATCAGTATGGCGCTGCTGTTCCATTGCATTTTATATTATATCGGGCTCGATATGGAAAGATATATGCTTTGGATCTTCTTTTTATTTGTGATATTTTTTTGGCTGATACTCTTTAAGTTGCTTTGGATATTGGTGATTGTTGATTTTGTGGTGTCGTTTGGTGTGTTTTGGCGATGGTATTACAGGCCGCGTATTGTGGCTGATCAGGGGAATTAAGCTAACGCGTTTGCTTATTACATTATGCCGGAGTTACTTTTGGTATAAAGTTTCACCTTTATATCAAATATTGCTCTATAACATCCTCCGGGATCTTTAAGCCCCGGCCGGTTGCCATATCAATCATCACATAATCAAAATAGCCGTCGCAGCAAATTTTACCGGTTGCTTTATTGGTGATACTGAATTTTACGCGACAGCCTTTATCGTTTATGCTTTCGATGCCGGTTTTTACAATAAAGTAATCGCCCATGGTTAAGGCGCGTTTATAATCTACATACGCGGTGCGCACCACCCAGCCAAAGCCGCGCTCCAAAAATTTCTCCATGGCCATACCGTAACAGCGCTCCATTTGGTCATACCGGGCAGCCAGTACGTAATCAAAGTACTTGCTGTTGTGCACATGATGGAACATATCAATATCGTCAGGCCGGACACGGAATTCGGTTTCGAAAGTGGAGAGGGTGGGAGGTGTTTCCATAGGGCAAAGATAGTGAGTTAGTTGATTAGGTTGATTGAGTTTGATTGGGTTGATTAAGTTTGGATGAAATTTGCGTTAGCGATAGCAGCAGATACCGGCCTTGCGCCTAAGGCCTGTGGCGTATGAGCGGATAGCGAGGCCCGCTTCAATCAGCGGGAAACGCCCATATTTATTCGAACAATGATGAAAGGATTAAAAGATTATCTTAACTGGAAATGCGAATCCATCATGCGTCCTTTAATCCTTAATAAATGTAGGTTCAGGCAAAAACGCTGACAGGCGCGATGCTTTACATCGGTCTGCAATCCACTTAAAAACAACCAACCTCTACATCAATTATAACTACTAAACCCTTACAACCATTTCAATATTTAAAACCTAATCAACCCAATCAAACTCAATCAACTTATTCACCCTTACACTTGTATATTTCATAAACAAAACTTACCTTTGCACCCACAATTAATAGAGTTATTTACGCTTTAATATTATTCACGTAATGTATTTAAGTTCAGAAGCAAAGGCAGAGATCTTTGCAAAACATGGTAAAAGCGCTGCAGATACAGGTACAGCCGAAGGTCAGGTGGCATTGTTCACTTACCGCATTGCACATTTAACCGGTCACTTGAAAAAAAACAAACATGATTTTTCAACCCAGTTATCACTGCAAAAATTAGTAGGTAAACGTCGTGCATTACTTGCATACCTGTTCAAAAAAGACATTGAAAGATATCGTGCTATCATCAAAGCCCTACAGCTAAGGGATATCATCAAATAACTTTTCTTATTTTTTTATAAAAAGCCGTCCGATTTATCTGGATGGCTTTTTTACTTTTAACCATAATAAACTTACACGCAAAAATAAGCAGGCTTTAATAGCCTCAATGCCTTGAAAAAGCATTTATCCGCTGAAAAACAAATTATACACACACATAAAAACCGATGCGCTCCGAAAGATGAAAAGTGCATCACAACAAAAAAAAGATGAGTTTAAACGTAATTAAAAAGGTTATTGATTTAGGTGACGGCCGCACCATTGAGATCGAAACCGGTAAATTGGCCAAACAAGCCGATGGCTCTGTAGTAATTAAAATGGGTGATACCATGTTACTTGCTACCGTAGTATCATCGCCCGAAGCAAAAGAAGGGGTGGATTTTTTACCGCTTTCTGTTGACTACCAGGAAAAATATGCTGCCACCGGCCGTATCCCGGGTGGGTTTTTACGCCGTGAGGCACGTTTGTCAGACTACGAGGTTTTGATCTCGCGTTTGGTTGACCGCGCTTTACGCCCGATGTTCCCTGAAGATTATCACGCTGATACACAAGTGATGATCTCCTTAATTTCTGCCGATAAAGATATTATGCCTGATTGCCTTGCCGGCCTGGCAGCATCAGCAGCTTTATCAGTTTCAAACATTCCTTTTAACGGCCCTATTTCTGAAGTACGTGTTGCTAAAGTTGATGGTCAGTTAATTATCAACCCAACATTAAGCCAATTGGCTAATGCTACTTTAGAATTTATTGTAGCGGGTAGTGAGCATGACATCAACATGGTGGAAGGTGAATCGAAAGAGATCCAGGAAGCTGAGTTGGTTGAGGCGATTAAGTTTGCACACACCGCTATCAAAATCCAGTGTTTAGCTCAAAAGGAATTAACCATTGAAGTTGGCAAAACTGAAAAACGTGTTTACAGCCATGAGAACAGCAACGAGGATTTGAAAAAAGCCATCTATGCTGCCACTTACGACCAGGTTTATGCTATCGCTTCATCTGCATCAGCAAAAGACGAGCGTTCAGCTAAATTTAAAGAAGTACGTGACGCTTATATCGCTACACTAGGTGAGATAGATGACGTTACTAAATTCTTAGCCAAAAAATATTACCATGATGTAGAATATGATGCTATCCGTAACCTTGTATTAGACGAAGGTAAACGTTTAGACGGCCGTACCACTACCCAGATTCGCCCTATATGGAGTGAAATTGGTTATTTACCTGCTGCTCACGGTTCTGCTGTATTTACCCGTGGTGAAACACAATCATTAACCAGTGTTACTTTAGGTGCTAAGGATGATGAGCAAATGATTGACGGTGCGTTTATCAACGGCTATTCAAAATTCTTATTACACTATAATTTCCCTGGTTTCTCAACAGGCGAGGTTCGTCCTAACAGGGGAGCCGGCCGTCGCGAAATTGGCCATGGTAACTTAGCTATGCGTTCGTTAAAACAGGTATTGCCTGCTGATGACGAAAATCCATACACTATCCGTATCGTTTCTGATATTTTAGAATCAAATGGTTCGTCATCAATGGCTACAGTTTGTGCAGGTACATTGGCGCTAATGGACGCTGGTATTAAAATTAAATCACCGGTATCAGGCATAGCAATGGGTTTGATCACCAATGAAATGGGTACAAAATATGCTATCCTTTCTGATATTTTGGGTGATGAAGATCACCTGGGTGATATGGACTTTAAAGTAACAGGTACCGAAAAAGGTATTGTTGCCGTGCAAATGGACCTTAAAATTAACGGTTTATCATACGAGGTTTTAACCAATGCGTTAAACCAGGCTAAAGATGGCCGTTTACACATTTTAGGCGAAATGGCTAAAACCATTACTGCCCCGCGTGAAGACTACAAACCACATGCTCCGCGTATTGTTACCATCCGGATTGATAAGGAATTTATTGGTGCGGTTATCGGACCCGGTGGAAAAATTATCCAGGAAATGCAACGCGAAACCGGTGCCACTATCTCTATTGAGGAAGTTGGAAACCAGGGTGTTGTTCAGATCTTTGCCGATAATAAGGAAGCAATTGATAAAGCAGTTTCCCGTATTAAAGCTATCGCGTCAAAACCTGAAGTTGGTGAAATATACGAAGGTAAGGTAAAATCAATAATGCCTTTTGGTGCATTTGTTGAAATTATGCCGGGTAAAGACGGCTTGCTGCATATCTCTGAAATTGATCATCGCAGGATTGAAACAATGGATGGCATTTTTGAGATTGGCGACGAAGTGCGTGTTAAATTGCTCGACGTTGATAAGCAAGGTAAATTAAAACTTTCACGTAAGGTTTTACTGCCCCGCCCTGAAGCACCTAAAAACTAATAATTAGTGACCGGGGGTGTTGATAACTTATTGATTTTAACCCGGTTAACTATTTTTTATATGCCATTTTAAACATTAAAGCCCTCATTTTGAGGGTTTTAATGTTTAAGTAAATTATTTTTATTTTTTTAAAACAAAATATAACTTTTTCAACTTCATTAAGTTTGTAGTTAACTGATAAAACCGTTAAGTCCGATCCTTTACATAAAAAATGGCTTCTACTAATAACGATCCTTTAGATTTTATCAATAATTCACCGGGTATCCAATCTGGCTCACAGGCAGATTTAGTGCAGTTGTTGTTGTATGAAATTATCAGGGTAAAAGAATTAATTACTTATTACGATTCCATTCCGAACGGAGGTGGGCAGCTCGGCTCATCCATCCTTAATGAGCTCGTTTCTGAAGCTTATAATTCCCTTGTAAACTACGATACTATTTTAATGCAGAAGTATTATGATCTGTTGCTCAACTGTGATTGATGCTTCGCAGTGATTAGAGGCCAAAGATCAGCTATTAGTTTATGAAAGCTTGAAAAGAAATTTGCTTTCATAACCTTTACAACAACTACAACTCTTACAACCCTTTCGTAACCCACCTACTCTCCGCAAACGAACACCTGGTTGCATCAAAACCGAACGGTTTGTTTAAAGCTTTTAAATTATTTTGCTGATAATCAAATAAATGAAAAAATGGCATCGCATTGGTTATTTACAGTTAAGATAATTCTGGAACTTATAAATACATTGCAGTATGTTCAAAAATAATTTTAAAATAGCCTTCAGAAACCTTTGGCGGAATAAAAGTTTTTCGGCTATAAATATATTCGGACTAGCTATAGGGTTAGCTGTTTGTTTGCTGATTACCTTGTTTGTAGTTGATGAACTAAGCTATGATAAATATAACCTCAACGCCGATCGTATCTACAGGGTAAACGCTGATTTTAAAGTAAACGGCAGCCTTTTTTATGATAGGACTTCACCTGCACCAATGGCTGCAATTATGGTAAAGGAGTATCCTAATATTGAGCGGGCTGCGCGTATTAAAGATAATGGTAAGACCCTGGTAAAGAAGGGCGAACAGACAATAACTGAGGATAATAGTTTTTTTGCGGACGCGAACCTGTTTAAGGTTTTTACCCTGCCAATGATTGCAGGCGATCCGGGTACGGCGTTAAATGAGCCACACTCGCTGGTGATAAGCGAGCGAATTGCCAAAAAGTATTTTAACACCACCGATGTAATTGGAAAAACAATGCGTTTAGACAACACCACCGATTACAAAATAACCGGGGTAATAAAAAACACACCTGCGCAATCGCATATCCATTTTAGCTTTATTAAAGCAATGGCCGAGCGTACGGATAGGAACAATACGCAATGGACAAGTGAAAATTATACTACCTATTTACTAGCGCGTAACGGCACCACGCAAAATGACCTAAACAACTACCTTAAAGAAGCTTGCAAAAAATATGCTGAACCTGAATTAAAGCAGTTTATACATACATCAATTGCGGACCTGGATCAGAAAGGTGACCACTTCAGATTTGTGACCATACCCGTTACCCGGATCCACTTATACTCGGATGTAGCCCGGGAACTGGAACCCACAGGTAGTATTCAATACGTGTACATGTCAATTGTGATTGCTGTTTTAATATTGCTGATTGCCTGCGTAAATTTCATGAACCTCTCAACAGCCCGTTCCGCAGGCCGGTCAAAAGAGGTTGGCATAAGAAAGGTGCTGGGATCAAATCGTGGTTCGCTAATCAATCAGTTCCTGGTCGAATCAATTATCACAAGTTTTATTGCTTTGATTATTGCCTGGTTTATTGCATTATTACTGCTGCATTATTTTAACCAGCTGGCAGCCAAACAAATAAGCCTTAACTTATTTGCCGAGCCGTGGATTTTGCCTGCGTTGTTGTTTGCAACCTTAATTATAGGCTTAATGGCAGGCGCTTATCCAGCGTTTTTCATGTCGGCATTTCAACCCGTTCAGGTATTAAAGGGCAAGTTGGCATCTGGCTTTAAAAATAGCTTTTTGCGCAATGGTCTTGTGGTGTTTCAGTTTGTTACGGTTATTGTTTTAATTGTTGGCACACTGGTTATATATAGTCAGCTTAACTATATCCGTAACAAAAAATTAGGCTATAACCGCGAGCAGGTGTTTGTTTTGCAAAATATCTATTCGCTTGGTACCCACTCTAAATCCTTTAAGCAGGATGTGCTGAAACTGGCAGGTGTAAAATCTGTTACAATGTCGGGCTATTTACCTACATCAATAAACGACGACACTGAGGTTTACGGCAAAGATGCATCCATGAGCCCCGGCCAGGCAACTGCACTTTCAACATGGGACGTTGACGAAGATTATATCCCGACACTTGGGATGCAAATGGCTGCGGGCCGAAATTTTTCGAGAGAAATGCTAACAGATTCTACTGCTATAATCATCAATGAAACAGCCGTTGGTATGTTGGGCTTAAAAAGTCCTTTAAATAAAGTGCTCTACCAGGGTGGACACCGGTTTAATATTGTTGGTGTAGTAAAAGATTTCAATGCGGGCTCCCTGCGAACCAAAATTGCACCACTTGTAATGCGATTGGGCGAAGATAAGGGTGCAATGGCTTTCCGGATAGAAACGAAAAATATCCCTGCGCTTATAGCACAAGTAGAGGCACTTTACCGCGGCGCTGACGCAAACATGCAGACCCAGCCATTTACCTATTCGTTTATGGATGATGATTTTAATCACCTCTATCAATCCGAACAAAATACAGGCAAGATCTTTATGTCTTTTGCATTTTTTGCTATTCTGATAGCTTGTCTGGGTTTATTTGGCCTCGTTACTTACGCTGCCGAACAGCGTACAAAGGAGATCGGAATCCGAAAGGTATTAGGCGCTTCTGTAGTTAATATTGTAAGTATGCTGTCTAACGATTTTTTAAAGCTTGTCGGTATATCGGCCATCATCGCTTTCCCGGTTGCCTGGTGGGCCATGAGCCGCTGGCTGCAGGATTTTGCTTATCGTACCAGCATCAGTTGGTGGGTATTTGCAATAGCGGGCCTGCTTGCGGTTGTAATAACCATTACAACCGTAAGCTTCCGTGCAATAAAAGCTGCGCTGATGAACCCTGTAAAGAGTTTGAAGACAGAGTGAGTTGGTTAGAGATTAGGAAGTGGAGGTTAGGAAAAATGCTGATATAAAATATCGACAAAATCACTAATCTCCAATTTCCAAGCGCTAATCTCTAATCTCTAATCACTACCTTTGTACACATGAACCACCTGATAGCGCCCTCAATTTTAGCCGCCGATTTTGCCAACCTGCAACGCGATATTGAACTGATAAATAAAAGTGATGCAGACTGGATCCATGTTGATATTATGGATGGGATGTTTGTGCCCAATATTTCATTTGGTTTCCCGGTTGTTAGTGCTGTAAATAAGCATGCAACCAAGCCGCTGGATGTTCACTTGATGATTGTTGATCCTGACCGTTACCTGAAAAATTTTAAGGATGCCGGCGCCGCAGGAATGACAGTTCATATTGAAGCCTGCCCTAATTTACACCGCACTGTTCAATATATTAAAGAACTGGGTTGCAGGGCAGCGGTGGCACTTAACCCGCATACCCCCGTTGCTTTACTGGAAGACATAATAAGCAGCCTGGATATGGTTCTGATAATGTCAGTAAACCCTGGGTTTGGAGGGCAAAAATTTATCGAAAACACTTACAAAAAGCTTAGGGATATCAAAGCGCTTGCCAGGAGATACAACCCGGAACTTTACATTGAAGTAGATGGTGGAGTTGACAGTAGTAACGCTGAAAAATTAGTTGAAGCTGGTGCTAATGTGTTGGTTGCCGGTAACTCAGTTTTTTCGGCACCTGATCCAACGGTGGCTATCGCAAACTTGAAAAATTTGGGCAGCGCCGCCCGATCGTGATGTAAGGCTGATAATAAAGGCCCCAGATTTTTTTAATATTTAAAATTCTGAGGTTCAATTGTAATGCAATTGTATCATTTTTCAAAAAAAGCAAATAATCTCTATAAATATTGTCAAATTAATTAACTTCGGCCCATCTTTATACCGATTTGTTAATTAATCGTAATTGAACAAACCAATTTATAAACTAAATGAAACCATTGCAGGCTATAGCTCAACTCAAAGCATGCTTACGATAGCTTTCATTAATCATTGAAAAAATTAAATAAAATGAAACATAATTTTGGCGCCGGACCAGGCATTTTACCGCACGAAGTTTTAAAACAGGCAGCAGCGGCAGTTGTTGATTTTGGAGGAATCGGACTTTCTATATTGGAAATTTCACATCGTTCGCCTGAATTTGAATCTGTTTTAGACGAGGCTGTAAAACTGGTAAAGGAATTATTCAGTGTACCTGAAGGTTATTCTGTTTTATTTTTACAGGGTGGTGCCAGCACGCAGTTCGCTTTAGCACCGTACAACCTGTTGCCCGAAGGAGGTAAAGCGGCATATCTGGAAACAGGCGTATGGGCTAACAAAGCATTAAAGGAAGCTAAATTTTTTGGTGATGTTGAGATTGTTGCCTCTTCAAAAGATAAAAACTTTACTTATATACCTAAAGATTATAAGATCCCGGCTGACGCAGCATACTTCCACATCACTTCAAACAACACCATTTACGGAACACAGTTACAGCAGTTTCCTAAATCGCCGGTGCCAATGGTTTGTGATATGTCATCAGATATATTCAGCCGTAAAATTGATGTTGCTGATTTTGGTTTAATATATGCAGGTGCTCAAAAAAATATGGGTCCGGCGGGTGTAACGCTGGTGATTGTTAAAGATTCGCTTTTAGGTAAAACCGGCAGAAAGATCCCGGCAATGTTCAATTATCAGGTTCAGGTTGAAGGCGGCTCTATGTACAATACCCCGCCGGTATTTGCAATCTATGTTTCTATGCTAACCCTTAACTGGTTAAAATCAAAAGGGGGTGTTGAAGCCATTGAAAAAGAGAACATAGCCAAAGCCCGCGTTTTATACGAAGAAATTGACCGTAACCCATTATTCAAGCCCGTTTGCGAGGTTGAAGACAGGTCGCACATGAATGTTTGCTTTGTGATGGAAAATCCGGAACTTGAAAAGCCTTTTTTAAAGCTTTGCGACGACAAAGGCATAGTGGGAATTAAAGGCCACAGGAGTGTTGGCGGTTTCCGCGCTTCAATTTACAATGCGCTGCCTATAACCAGCGTGTACGTGCTGATTGACGCAATGCAGGAATTTGCTGAAAAAAATAAATAAGTGATTAGCGGTTAGCGACTGGAGATTAGTTAATATCTGCAGCTACCTAATCACTGATCTCCAATCACTAATCTCTAATACAAAATGATAAAAATATTAGCCAATGATGGCATCGATCCGATAGGCAAAAAAATGCTGGAGGATGCCGGTTTTTTTGTAGATACAAATAACATTCCGCAGGAAGAGCTTCCTGTAAAATTACAGGGTTACGATGCGATAACTGTACGTAGCGCCACTAAAGTTCGAAAAGCATTAATAGATGCCTGTCCTAATCTGAAGCTGATTGGCAGGGGTGGTGTAGGTGTTGATAATATTGATGTTGATTATGCCAAAGAAAAAGGCCTGGGCGTATATAACACGCCTGCTTCATCATCATTGTCGGTAGCCGAACTGGTATTTGCACAACTATTCGGTTGTGTGCGTTTTTTACCTGACAGCAACCGTAAGATGCCTGTTGAAGGCAACACTAAATTTAACGACCTTAAAAAAGCTTACGCTAAAGGTATTGAGCTGCGCGATAAAACTTTAGGTATAGTAGGTTTTGGGCGCATTGGCCGCGAGGTGGCTAAGATTGCTATTGGTGTTGGTATGAATGTATTGGCGTATGACCTTTATCCGTTTAGCCCCGAGCTGGAGCTTACCCTGGGCGGTGGTACAAAAGTTAAAGTAGCTGTTAAATCAGCAACACTTGATGAAATAATTAAAACGGCTGATTTTATTACACTGCACACCCCCTTTGTTGACAAAGCGTTAATTGGTGCGGCAGAGTTGGCTCAAATGAAAAAAGGCGTGGGCCTGGTGAATATCTCCCGTGGCGGTTTAATTGATGAGTTGGCTTTGGTTGATGCTTTAAACAGCGGCCAGGTTTCTTTCGCAGCATTGGATGTGTTTGACAACGAGCCAACGCCCCGTGAAGAAATAATCAAACATCCGAAGATTTCTTTAACACCGCACATCGGCGCTGCAACCAATGAGGCCCAGGAACGGATTGGTGTTGAATTGGCGAGCTTGATTATTGGGCACTTTAATAAATAATTGATACAATGTCGCGGTGAATTAGTTTGAATTTTACAACTTTTTGAAGCGCGAATTTCATATAAAGGCATGAATTGAACTTGATCAATTCATGCCTTTTTTGTTTAGGGAAAACTTACGAAAGCAAATAAGAAACGCCCTTTGCCGGTATGGTTACCGCATAACCTTCTCCCGTTAAAGCATCTGCCAAGGCCTGCATGCTGGATGTTTCTCCGTGTACCAAAAAAACATTTTTTAGTTTTGCCTTGTCCTGCTGTTTAACGGTATTAACAAGGTCATCATGATCGCCGTGAGCGCTTAGCACATCGGTTTGCTTAATGGTAGCGTAAACGGCAAGCTCGCGGTCTTTAATGTGTACAATGGGGTCTCCGCGTAGCAAACGATGCCCAAGTGTGCCTTTTGCGCAGTAACCGATAAATAATATGGTACAGTAGTAATTCTGGATGTTATAAAAAAGGTGATCCTGGATTCGCCCGCCCTCCAGCATTCCGGCTGATGAAATGATGATACACGGCTCGAAGTAATTAGAAACCTGGCGGCTGTCTTTAAGCGATTCAACATATTCCAGGTTGTCAAATTCAAACTCATCGCCCCGTTTACTGTAAAAGTCCTGCGCTTCCTGGTTCACCAGGTAATGGTATTTGCGAAATACCCCGGTTGAGCGGGTAGCCAGCGGGCTGTCAACAAACACCTTTACCGGTGGCAGCAAACCGCTGCTGAAGATCTTATTGAGCGAGTAAACCAATGATTGGGTACGCCCTATGCTAAACGCAGGGATTATCAGGCGGCCCTGCTCTTTAACACAGGCTTTTTCAATGGTTTCAACAAGTGCTTGTTCAACTGTTTTATCTTTGGTATGCAGCCTGCCGCCATAGGTGGATTCAGTTACCAGGTAGTCAACAGGCGGCAATGTTTGCGGATCATCCAGCACCGGGTAGTTTTTTCGGCCAATATCACCGGTAAATGCAATCGACTTTTCTACCCCGTCTTCAATTACTTTAAATACAGCAGCGGCGGCTCCCAATAAATGTCCTACAGGTATAAACGTTAGCTCAATACTGCCATTTATACGAAACGGTTTATTAAAACCGATGGTTACAAAGCGTTCCACGGTATCCATCACATGTTTTTGGAGATATAATGGTTGTGCGGCAGTGTTGAATTTTCCTTTCCGGTGTTTGCGCCCCTTGTCTGCCTTGCGCATAAATATATTTACAGAATCGAGCAGTAACAGTTCGGTCAGATCAGCAGTAGGCGGCGTGCACAAAATTTGCCCTTCAAATCCCAGGCGTACCAGCGTCGGTAAATTACCTGAATGGTCAATGTGGGCATGGGTGAGTATTACAACGTCTATTTCTTCAGGTTTAAAAAGAAAGTTTTCATTAGCCTGTATATTTCTGTCTTTTTCGTAGTCAAGGCCGCAATCTATCAATATTTTAAACTGTCCCACCTCAAGCAAATGCATGCTGCCTGTTACCTGTTGCGCAGCCCCGTGTATAGTTAATTTCATCGTGTCAGTTCAATCGTTTGCTGGCGCTATTACTTTATGGTTTTGTAGCATCTTAAACAGTTAAGATGTCAACAAAGTAATAAACCAATAAACCAAATGCAAACTTATTATTAATGTTGTAACATTTTATGCAGAAATGATGCCCGGTTTAAAGTTTTTACATAAGTAATAATGATTTAATAAGTTTTTAAGATAATTAATTTATTTTCGTGATGACCAGATAAATTAGCCATGATTAATCAAACTATTTACATAATAAATACCACAAAAGGGGAGTTGCACCTCACCATAACGCCGATAATTTCGAAACTGCCCACCGGCGATTTTTACGAAACCGGCGTGTATAAACTAACAGATGGTGTTACAGGAATGGGCGAAATAGCGTTTGACGAAAACAGGAATGAATGGACCTACGACGGTATAGATGAACTGAATTGGGAAGAAGCTGCCGAAGTTGCCGCATTCATAAAAAACTACAAAGATCCTGCCGGGGCCGATCCTGATGCGCTTCAATCTTAGTAATAATTGTTATTTTAACAATAATAATGTTAAACATAGTAGGATTTAATGGTTTAGGTGATTAAATTTAGCCACCAATTATCGCTAACCTAAAGATTACTATGTTCAAAAAGATCATTTTCATTGGATTATTGATGCTGCTTCGGATCGGGGTATCAGCTCAAAACACAGGGACTACGTTATTTGACGATAACTGGTTGTTTTACCGTGGCGGTGCCCTGAGCGCCGAAAATGAAAGCTACGACGATTCCAAATGGCGAAAAGTTGACCTTCCGCACGACTGGAGCATCGAGGACCTGCCAGGCACGTCGTCACCCTTCACTCAAAATGCTATTAGCCAGGTTGGCGGTGGTTTTACCGTTGGCGGAACCGCATGGTATCGTAAAACTTTTATCATCCCTGCAGCTCAAAAGGGGAAGCGTGTGGTGATTCTTTTTGATGGGATTTACATGAATGCCAGCGTTTTTATAAACGGGCACGATTTAGGTACACATCCATATGGTTATACCAGTTTTTGGTACGATATTACCGATAAGTTAAATATTGGCGGCAAGAATATTATTGCTGTAGAAATAAAAAATGAAGGACAAAATACCCGATGGTATTCCGGTTCGGGAATTTACAGGCATGTTTGGCTAAAAGTGACTGATCCTGTGCATATAGCCCAATGGGGAACAGCAATAACCACACCCGAAGTAACCGAAAAAAATGCCGGGATTGCCATTAAAACCAATGTATTGAATGAAAGCGCAACCGATGAAAAGATTAAGGTTATCACGAAAATAACAGACGGGAAAAACCATGAAGTGGCGCGATGTGAAGAAGAAGAGTTAGTTAAAACCGGAGCAGCTTATCAATTTACCAAGACTGTTAATATTGATAATCCTGATCTATGGTCGTGTGAATCGCCTGCGTTATATACCGCTGTTACTGAAGTTTATGCTGAAGGAAAATTAACCGATCAGCAAAAAAACACCTTTGGCATCCGTAAAATAACATTCGATACGGAGAATGGATTTCAGTTAAATGGGAAAACTGTTAAGTTAAAAGGTGGCTGTGTGCATAATGACAACGGGCCGCTGGGGTCTAAAACGTATGACAGGGCGGAAGAGCGAAAAGTTGAACTATTAAAAGCCAGCGGTTTTAACGCCATACGCTGTGCTCATAATCCGCCAGCTCCGGCCTTATTGGAAGCCTGTGACCGCCTGGGGATGCTGGTGATTGATGAAGCGTTTGACTGCTGGAAATACGGCAAAAATCCGTATGATTATCACCTGTATTTTAATGACTGGTGGAAAAAGGATATTACAAGCATGGTGATGCGCGACCGGAACCATCCGAGTGTGATTATGTGGAGCATAGGAAACGAGATCCAGGAAAAAGGAACACCCGAAGGCGCAGAAACCGCGAAGATTTTGGCTGCTTATACCAGGGGACTTGATCCTGCAAGGCCGGTAACTTCAGCAGTTAATGATCTGAGACCGGATAAGGACCCTTACTTTGCAGCTTTGGATATAAGTGGATATAACTACGCTGTAAACAGTTACGGTTACGAATCCAGTACCTATGAGGCTGATCATAAGCGAATCCCCGGCAGGGTTATGATGGGTACCGAATCGTTCCCGTTAGAAGCCTTTGGGAACTGGATGGAAGTATTGGATCATCCTTATGTTATAGGGGACTTTGTGTGGACATCATTTGACTATATTGGCGAGGCAAGTATAGGATGGCTGGGTTATCCGCAGGGTACCAGCTTTTATCCCTGGAACCTGGCTTACTGTGGTGATCTTGATATCTGCGGCTGGAAGCGCGCACAATCCTATTACCGTGATGCGCTGTGGAAAGAAAATCAGTTGTCCATTTTTGTGACATCGCCCAAACCTTCTTTTGCGCTCAATCCCAAAACTGCTTCATGGTCAAAGTGGAACTGGACCGACGTTGTTGCAGACTGGAATTGGAAGGGCTATGAAAATAAACCGCTAACGGTAAATGTAAATTCATCATGTGAGCAGGTAGAGTTGTTTTTAAATAATAAATCGCTGGGAAAAAAGGAAACCAACAGGGCTACCCGGTTTATGGCTTCATGGGCAGTGCCTTACCAGGCCGGTACATTAACGGCGATAGGATATAGCGGAGGCAAAAAAGTTAACACCTCGGTACTTTGTACTGCTGATGCACCCGCAAAAATTCAATTATCGGCAGACAGAACGAAATTAAAAGCAGATAACCAGGACCTGAGTTATATTACAGTTGAACTTGCTGACGCAAAAGGTAACTTAAATCCGCGTGCTGTTAACCAGGTGGATTTTAAGGTTAGTGGTGCCGGTACAATAGTTGGGGTTGGCAATGCTAACCCACGGAGCGTGGAGAGCAATCAGTTGCCCCGGCGCAAAGCCTGGCGCGGCAAATGCATGGTAATTATTAAAACCACTGGTAAAGCGGGTGCTATAACATTAACGGCGAGTGCAGCTAACCTAACCGGAAAAACCGTAATTTTGCATAGTTATTGAACTAAATACCCCCGGTATGGAAGAAATAGAAAACTTTTCGGATAAGATACACGAGCAAAGTAACGAACATGCACACCACATGTTAAGTGAGGGTAAAGAAAAGTGGGTGTTATATGTGGCGCTAACAACTGCTGTGTTTGCAGTGTTAGCGGCAATAGCGGGCCTTATGGCTGGTGCACACGCTGATGAAGCCATGTTGTCGCAAATGCGTGCATCAGATCAGTGGGCTTTTTACCAGGCAAAGGGTGTTAAATCTGAAATACTTATTTCCTCAAATAAAATCCTGGTAGCTATGGGGAAGCCGCCTGTTACCGAAGATTTAAACAAGGTAAAGGAAAATAAAGCAGAACAGGCTGCAATAATGGCTGAAGCGAAAACTTTTCAACAGGAAAGTGATGAACATACAGCCAAACACTCAACGCTCGCAAAAAGTGTAACCTTGTTCCAGGTTGCTATTGCTATTGGCGCCATATCTATCATAACCAAGCGAAAAGCACTTTGGTTGGGAAGTATGGGATTTGCAGCCATCGGACTGTTCTTTTTATTGGGCGGATTTCTGTAATACCAATACCTCAGCACCTGGGGATATCGCAAGTTTATGCATGTCGTGGTGGAATGCCGCTCTTTCGGATAGCTAATTTAAAGCAAACAAAAGTCCTTAAGTTAGATTTTGGCAAACCGGCCAGGAAGTATATAACGGCTTTAATTTTAAACACTGCTACCTGGTTTTATTTTGAGGTAAACGACGCGTAAATCGCGTGGTTTTACTAAATTATAGCCATTTAGTTAACCCCCAGTAATTAAATTGCTACCCTGCGAAACAACCCTTAGCGCCCTGAAAATATAATGACGAGATCATTCCTCCCGTGCAGGAGGAGGGCTCCGCTCTTTTTGATTTTGCTGTAAAGCAATAAAAGGCTGGGGGATGCGAGGTATTTGAACTGATGGCTAACTAAGCCGGCAACCAAATATCCAGGCAACCGGACGTAATAATAACCACGCTCCGCAAAAAATAATTTTAAAAACGTTGTTAATCTCAAACTATGAAAAAAAGAAGATTTAATTTTCGAAAAGAAATAATCAATATATTACTAATCCTAACCGGAATATTTAGCGCTGCATTTGGGCTTAAAGGTTTTTTGATCCCCAATGAATTTATTGATGGCGGGGTAACCGGAATTTCGCTGCTGATCAGTTCCATTACCCATTGGCCCATTTCAATTTTGATAATAGTGATCAATGTGCCTTTTATATGGCTGGGCTACAAACGCATAAATAAACTTTACGCGCTTAAAACATTGGTCGCCATATTGATCCTGTCGCTGGTGTTATTCCTCGTTAATTTTCCGCATGTTACCAATGATAAACTGTTAACCGCTGTATTTGGTGGTTTTTTCCTGGGCACCGGAATAGGTTTGGCCATGCGCGGCGGTTGTGTTATAGATGGCACGGAGCTACTTGCTGTTTACATCAACCCAAAATCATTTTTGTCGGTAGGGCAAATCATTTTGGTCATTAATATAGCAATATTTGGTGTGGCTGCTTTTTTCCTGGGGATCCAGGCGTCGTTGTATTCCATCTTAACTTATCTTTCCGCATCGCAAACTATCAACTATATTATCTTGGGTTTTGATGAATATACAGCGGTAACCATTATATCCCCTAAAAGTGAACTGATAAAAAATGTTATCATTCGCCAGTTGCACAGGGGCGTTACCGTATATAAAGGGGAAAGGGGATTTGGGAAGAACACAATTGAGGATAAAAATATCGACATCCTCTATGTTGTGATAACGCGCCTGGACGTGTCACGGCTGGTAACAACTGTTCAGCAGGTTGATCCGACCGCATTTATTATTACGCATTCGGTATCAGAGGTTAAAGGCGGATTGATTAAGCGGCATGTGCTGGCGCATTAAACAAAATAACTGCGTAAACTATTTTGAACAGCTATATCAATGTAAATATGAGCACCTTTGCAAACGTAATTACTGGCAGACTTTTATTAATGCCTTTGGCAATGATTTAAGTACTAAAAAATTACATCAACAATACGCCAATTATTGCGTTTAAAAATTACATTTGCCAAAATTTTAACAGATGCAGAGTTACGAGGAATTTCTTGACCTGAGTGTAGGTTTCCCACAGGATGGTTTTGAAATAATTGAGGATGAATTATACTTTCATGACCTTAATTTAATGGAGATGATAGAAACGTACGGCACCCCCTTACGCTTCACTTATTTACCTATAATTTCAAAAAAGATCCAGCAGGCAAAACTGCTGTTTCAGCAGGCGATCATTAAAAATAATTATCGCGGAAGCTATAAATATTGCTATTGTACCAAAAGTTCGCATTTTAAGCATATTGTTGAAGAAGCGCTTAAGAACGAGATCCACCTGGAAACATCATCTGCTTTTGACATGCCGATGATTGATGCGCTGGAGAAAAAAGGTGCTGTTAGCAAGGATATCACGGTGATATGCAATGGGTTTAAAACATTTCAATATAAAACCTATATTGTTGATATGCTGCATGATGGATTTAAAAACATCATCCCGGTATTGGATAACAAGGAAGAATTCAACCTCTACGACGACGAGATTGAGATGGATACCCCCTGCAACCTGGGTATCAGGATAGCGGCGGAAGAACAACCTGATTCGCAGTTCTATACATCGCGCCTTGGGGTTAGGATGGAAGATATTATTGACTTTTATTACAATAAAATAGAGGGTAACCCTAACTTTAAAGTGAAGTTGCTGCATTTCTTCATCAACTCCGGTATTTCTGATACACCATACTACTGGAACGAACTGGAAAAGTATGTTACGCTTTACTGCAAATTTAAAAAGATAAACCCCGACCTGGATACGCTTGATATTGGCGGCGGAATGCCTTTTAAAGATTCGCTGGTATTTGATTTTGATTATGAGTACATGATCAATGAAATTGTAAGCCGGATTAAGGAAATTTGCGCCGAGAACGATACGGTAGAGCCTGATATTATTACTGAATTTGGTAAATATACCGTGGCCGAAGCATCAGGGATACTGTACAAGGTTTTGGGGCGCAAGCAACAGAATGACCGTGAAAGATGGCTGATGCTTGACGGATCATTTATTACCAACCTGCCTGATGTTTGGGCACTTAACCAAAAATATATCCTGCTGCCGGTAAATAACTGGGATAGCGAATATGAACGCGTTAACCTTGGTGGCATAACCTGCGACGGGCAGGATTATTATAACCAGGAAGCACACATGAACAGCGTATTTATGCCTAAAACCCGTAAGGTGCAATACCTGGGCTTTTTTAATACCGGGGCGTACCAGGAAGTGTTAAGCGGTTACGGGGGCATTCATCATTGCCTGCTTCCATCGCCCAAACACGTTATCATCCGCCGCAACCGGGATGAAACTTTCAATTTCGAGGTTTTTGGCGAAGAACAGAACAGCAAGCAGGTGTTAAAGATCCTGGGTTATACTACCTAGATATTAGTACAAGCACAAAAAAAGCTGCCTGAAAAGTAATATTTCAGGCAGTTTTTTTGTTTTAACGATAAAAGGTGAATATTTAAAAAATCGCTTAAAACAGGTCCTTTAAGCGGCTTTTCTTAAGCGTCGAGCTCTTTTTTCTTTTTTTGTTTAACCGTTTCAATCAGTTTTTCCTTTACCAGCACATCCATAATCAGCGGGTAGGTATTCGCTATTATAGGGCCTATATCATCTTTTTTAAACCAGCGTACATCGGTTATTCCTTCTTCCTTCTGCGGTTTTAAATTGTTCTGGCCCTTGCAGCGCATATTAAACCAATAAGTTTTTTTCAGCACCAGCTCGCCTTTAAAAATATAGGAGTGGTAAGTTTTACAAATCCTGTCGTCAAGTTTGCTCACTTTTATCCCGCATTCTTCTTCTACCTCGCGCACGGCGGCTTCCTTTGTGCCCTCCCGTTTTTCAATTTTGCCTTTTGGCAGGTCCCATTTATTATTGCGGTAGATAAACAAAAACGCATTGTTCTCATTTTTTACCAGCCCGCCTGCAGCTCTTACCAACACAACACTTTTTACAATGGTCTTTAAAAACAGTTTGGCATCTGCGCATAAAACATAAAATAATTTACTTTTCTGTTTTACAATCCAGGTGTAAAGTATTTTCATATCAAATGCTTCAGCATCAATCTGCTTGTAATTTTCAATGTTTTTAGGTAGTGATTCTGTTAACAGAAGAACCTTGTCGTTAATATAAATTCTGTATTTTTGCGCCATGTTTAATAAAAGTGAAATAGAGCAGCAGGTTGCTGAATTCCTGCTGCAAATTAAAGCAATTAAATTACAACCTGCCAAACCTTTTACATGGGCCAGCGGTTGGAAATCACCAATTTATTGTGATAACCGCATTACTTTGTCACATCCTGCTATCCGCACCTACATCAGGCAGCAATTAACCTCTATGATCCAGGAAAAATTTGGTTCCGTTGGCTGTATTGCCGGTGTAGCTACAGCGGGCATCCCCCAGGGAGTGCTGGTTGCGCAGGAACTTGGTTTGCCGTTTATATATGTACGTGCCAAAGCAAAAGAACATGGCACCGGCAGCCTTATTGAAGGTGACCTGTCATTAACCGGGAAACGCGTTGTAGTTATTGAGGACCTGATCTCAACCGGGAAAAGCAGCCTGCAGGCTGTTCACGCACTGCGTGATGCCGGTTACGATGTGGCGGGCCTTGCTGCCATTTTTAGCTATGGGTTTGATGTGGCTGCGGATAATTTTAAACAGGCTAACTGCCCGTTCTATACCTTATCAAATTATGGTGCATTGATTAAATATGCCGGCGACAATCAATACATCTCAGACAGCGACGTTGAAGTATTGAAAAAATGGCGCGAAGACCCTGCTGTTTGGGGAAAGTGAAGAAGTTGGCAGTTTTAAGTTGACAGTTCGCAGTTTTATAGCGGCGAACCAACAGGCCATTTGTTTTGAAAGCACAAACTAATCTCTAATCACTACCAATGACAACTTTTGAAAGTAAAGTAACCATACCGCAACCGGTAAATAAAATTTTTGATTTTTTGGCTGATATGAACAATCACCAAAAATTAATGCCGGGTGATGATATCCAGCATTGGAAATCAAGCTATGATGAAGCCAGCTTCAACATAAAAAATACGATAAACCTTAGCTTGAAAATTGAAGGCAGGGATCAAAACAGGGAGATAAAAATTGTTCCGGCAGAGAAGCCGCCTTTTGACCTGCAATTGATCTGGACACTGTTACCGGTTAACGATCATACGGAGGTTGTGTTTACCATATCGGCTGATTTAAACATGATGATGAAAATGGTTGTGTCCGGCCAGTTAAAAAAACTTGCCGAACACGAAACCAATAGTTTAAATTTGCTGTTTAGTTAAAACGTGCCGGTGATACAACTCTTACGGATAAAAAGAATTAATATTCTTTTTCGGCCCGTAAATGAAGTATTACAGTAAGTACGTTGATAATTAACAACAGCGCTACTACAATTACCATGATAGTTAATTAATTAGGGATTAAAAACGGGTACAATATAATTAAGCAATATATAATTTCAAAGTTCGCAACAAAATAATTTTTTTTACTTATCAACATATTATTTCGACCGGACTCTTAAAAAAATATTCCATAAAACACCTGTTAAACGTCAATTTCAACACATTTGTTACAATTGGTAAGTATTTTTAAAAATCATAAGACTAAGCATTGTTAACAAGTATGGGTATTTACCGTACTTTTGCAGCAAATTAAAGGACCAGAATGATCACAGTATCTAATTTATCTTTACGCTATGGCAAGCGTACACTATTTGAAGATGTAAATCTTAAGTTTACACAAGGCAATTGCTATGGCATTATTGGTGCCAATGGCGCAGGTAAATCTACTTTTTTAAAGATCCTTTCTGGCGAGATTGACCCAAGCAGCGGCTCGGTAAGTTTTACCCCCGGCGAACGCATGGCGGTACTAAGCCAAAACCACTATGCTTTTGATGATTTTACTGTTATAGAAACCGTAATGATGGGGCATAAGGAAATGTATGCCGTAATGAAAGAAAAAGATGCTATTTATTTAAAAGAAGATTTTACCGATGCTGATGGCGAACGTGCCGGCGAGCTGGAAAACCTTTTTGCCGAAATGGATGGCTGGAACGCAGAAAGCAACGCGGCTACTTTACTAAGTAACCTTGGTATTAAAGAAGAATTTCATTACCAGCTGGTAAAAGACCTTGACAATACGCAAAAGGTACGTGTGTTATTGGCACAGGCACTTTTTGGCAAACCTGATATTTTATTACTGGATGAGCCTACCAACGATTTGGACATCCACACCGTAAGCTGGCTGGAAGATTTTTTAGCCGGGTATGAAGCAATAGTATTGGTGGTATCGCACGACAGGCACTTTTTAGATACCGTTTGTACCCACGTGGTAGATATTGACTTTGCAAAAATGAGCATCTATACCGGTAACTACTCTTTCTGGTACGAATCGAGCCAGCTGGCTTTAAAACAGCGCTCGGATCAGAACAAGAAGACCGAAGACCGGGTGAAGGAATTGCAGGAGTTTATTCGCAGGTTTAGTGCAAATGCTTCTAAATCAAAACAGGCTACCAGCAGGAAAAAAGCTTTGGATAAGATCAATATTGATGAGATCCAACCCTCTAACCGTAAATATCCGGGTATTATATTCAACAACCAGGGACGCGAAGCCGGCGACCAGATCCTGCAGATAGAAAACCTCGGCAAATCATTAAACGGCGAGGTATTGTTTGCCAATGTGCGCCTGATGGTAAATAAAGGTGATAAAATAGCGGTGCTTTCGCAAAACAGCCTGGCCACAACTGCATTTTATAATATTTTAACAGGCCGCGATAAGGATTACAAAGGCGAGTTTAAATGGGGGGTAACCATAAACCCCGCGGATATTCCGATTGATAACACGGAATACTTTAAGGGGAAAGACGATAACCTGATCGACTGGCTGCGGGAATACTCACCCGGTGAAAAGGACGACCAGTTTATCCGTGGCTTTTTAGGCCGGATGCTGTTCTCGGGCGAGGAAGTGTTAAAGAAAAGTAACGTATTGTCAGGCGGCGAAAAAATGCGCTGTATGTTCAGCCGCATGATGCTGCAATCAGCCAATTTGCTGATGTTTGACGAACCTACCAATCACCTTGACCTGGAATCTATCACCGCATTAAATAATGGCATGAAGGACTTCAGGGGCACGATGTTGTTTACCACCCGTGACCATGAGCTGGTAGAAACGGTAGCTAACCGGATAATTGAATTAACCCCGGGCGGCGTGATTGATAAGCTGATGACCTACGATGAATACATTAACAGCGACGTAGTGCAGAAGCAGCGCGAGGAGTTTTATGCAATGGCGTAACTAATTCAATTGGGTATTAAATAGCTAACAATATAATAGCGCAGCTTCGGGGGCTTGTTTTTAACTTATCCGTAAAGCAGGCTGGAAGCTAAATTAAAGTTAGCTAATAATGCTTTTTTTCTTGTTTATTAAATTGCGGATTTTGGAATTCAATATACAGGGGTCAAACGGTTTCGCTATAAAATCGTCAACACCGGCAAGTTTTGCAGCGGCCTTTTCAGTTGGCAGCACCGAGGCAGAAAATGAGATTATAGGGATATTTTTAGACGTATTTGATTCTTCACGAATTTTTCTTGTGGCTTCAATACCGTCCATAATTGGCATATGCGTATCCATTAATATCAAATCATAATTTTTTGACTTTAATTTTTCAAACGCTTCCAGCCCATTTGTTACAGCATCTACTTCAATACTCCAATTTTTAAGCATTTTTTTGATAATATAGTGGGTTGTTAAGTTATCGTCTGCCAATAAGACTAAGGTGTCATAAAATTTGGGTAAATCAGATAATGAATTGTTTGCTTCAATATGGTTTGATCCTTCAGCGGCTAACGAAAATGTATTGGTAAAAGTGAATGTTGTGCCAACACCAATTATGCTTTCAACTGATAATTCGCCGCCTTTTAGTTCAACCAGCCTTTTTACAATGGATAACCCCAAGCCTGTGCCCCCAAATTTTTGCCAGGATCTGTTTCCAATCTGTTCAAACCGGTTAAAGATCTCGCTGGTCTCAGATTTTGGGATCCCGATACCAGTGTCTTTTATCATAAACTGGAGTACTGCGCTGCTATCGTTTTTTTTGATTGTTTTTAGAGAAATGCATACGGACCCATAATGTGTAAACTTGATAGCGTTATTGATCAGGTTAACTAAAATCTGATTTAGCCTCAGTTCATCAGCCAGTATCATTTTTGGTACATCCGTGCCCACATCGCAAATAAGCGTTAATCCTTTATCCACGGCTAAAGGCTCTGTAGTTTTACAAACTTTTCTTATCAGGTTGATAATATTCACTTCTGAACGCTCGATTTTTATTTTATCGGCATCAAGCTGCGCACTTTCCAAAATATCATTTACAATTCCAATTAATGATTTAGAAGAGAATTGCATCAGTTCAATTATTTCGAGTTGGTCCGAGTTAGGTGAAGTCTCCTTCAACAGCGCCGTCAAACCAATGATCCCATTCAGGGGAGTGCGGATCTCATGACTCATATTCGCCAGAAAATTTTCTTTAAACACCTTGCTCTTCTGTTTTTCTTCAATCGCTTTAAATAATTTTTTTTGATAATTTTCTAATGCAATATTTTGATTTACTATTTCCCGCTTATGCCTGATTAAAGTAATCAGCGATTTTACTTTTGCTAAAGTGATATAAGTCGAGTGGCTTAAATAAATAGTCTGCTGCTCCATTATTTAGCCCTTTAACAACATCGCCTGATTTGGTAGAGTAGCCGGTTATTAATACAACAATAATATCTTTGGTCAGTGGGTTTTGTTTTATCAAATCAAGTAATTCGAAACCGTCCAGCCCTGGCATTTTTACATCGATTAAAGCGATGCCTATATTATTTCTGATGCACAAATCTATCACCTGTTTGGGTGTGCTGGTAGTAATTATATCTAACCCTTCCTGCTCTAATGCTGCTTCCAGTATTTCTACGTTGTCAATTTTATCGTCAACAATTAACAGCTTAATATTTTCTGAAGGGTTTCGTTTCATGGTTGGTAGGTTATATAAGTGGCGTAGCCAATGGGAGCCCATCGGTCCTTCAGCCATTATTATTTATCTAGAACAAAACACCTGAAACACGTTATTGTTTGCAACGTTTAACTAAATAATAAACTAATAAATTATAAATTAAATTTCTCTCAAAATTGGCCATGATTTGGGGCTTATCTGCTTATGAATTTCAATTATTCGGTTTAGCTACATATAAAAAAGGCGGCAGGTTGCGCTTTTGTGCGGTTTTTTTCGTTTATTTGCAGCCCGGAAAAAAATAATGACTTGGTAGCTCAGCCGGTAGAGCAACTGACTCTTAATCAGTGGGTCGAGAGTTCGATCCTCTCCCAGGTCACAAAAAATCAAAAACCGCCTCTAACGCAAATTAGAGGCGGTTTTTTGTTTTTAGATAAAGTTAGATACCGTGAATTCAATATTGCTATTGATGAAACATGCTTATTATCAGATACTTACGCCAGTTTATTCCCTGATAAAAAGCAAATGTGCTGATAATCAGGTTGTTCTACTTTGTTCCGGGTGTTCCGTGTGCAAAATGGAACACGCTACGGCTTGAATACGCAACTTGCCGCAGCTGAAACTACGGCTGCACGCGGCTATAGAGCGGTTTAGGTGTTAGGCCACATTTTGCTTATTTCTAACGCACGTTAGTTAATCAATTATTATACTGTCAACGGCTTTCTTCATGGCGTTTTCCTTTACGCCCGGCACTTTTAACCCTTCGGCGCGGAATACAGTAAGGTCTGTCATGCCCAAAAAGCCTAGGAAGGCTTTTAAATAAGGGGCAACAAAGTCGTTGGCTTCACCGGGTCCTTCTGAAAAAACGCCACCAGACGACATGGCTACATAAACCTTTTTTCCGGTCACCATGCCAATAGGGCCATTTGCTCCGTAGCCAAAAGTTATCCCGGCCCTGGTGATGTGATCGATCCAGGCCTTTAGTGCAGAGTGGATGGTAAAGTTTATCAGCGGCGCGCCAATCACAACGATGTCTGCAGCAAATAACTGTTTAACCAGCTCATCAGAGAGGCGAACCGATTCTTTATCGGCTGCGGTGAGCTGATCTTTGGGAATAAAAAATGCGCGCAGCACAGCGGGGCTAAGGTGCGGGATCCCGGTATCTACCAGGTTCAGCTCCTCTAGCGTACTGTCCGGATATTTCTCCCGGATCTTTTCAACAATGGTGTTACCCAGTTTAATACTATAAGATGCAGCGCCCTGCAAGCTTGATTTTAAATGAAGGATGTGTTTCATAACAATTTACTTATTTGATAATAATTCTGTTAAAAAATCCGGGATTGTTGTACCTCCTTTTTGTTTACATCAAAGGTTTCTGCCCCGGATAATTAAGGGCAAAACTAGGGTTACCGGGTGGTAAAAAGTTAGTAGTTACCCAAAGGTAAGCGGTTACATTGAGGTAAGTGATTACCTTTGCAGTTATGAAAATCATTAAAAATGAGGCCCTTCCGAACAAGATGGAATGCGCGGACTCGCTCAAAAATGTTATTGATGCTTTATACGTTATTAACGGGAAATGGAAGCTGGCGGTGATCCTTTGCCTGGTGCAATCACCCAAACGTTTTAATGAAATTCAGCATCAGATCACCGGGATCTCTGCCAAAGTATTAGCAAATGAACTAAAAGACCTGGAGCTGAATGATTTTATTACCCGGACCGTATACCCAACCAATCCTGTAAGCATCATTTACGAAGCGACCCCCTATAGCCGTACTTTAAAAAATGTGCTGGGCGAACTAAATGCCTGGGGTGAACAGCATAGAGAAAAAATTAAGCAAAGCATGCGAAAGCAGTCCTGAGTTCAAAAAAAAGCCATTCGCTGCTGCTGAATGGCTTTTTCATTTATTGTTGGATAAATTAGGGGCGCAATTGAATTAATAGGCACTGTCAGCCGTGGTAACGCGGATAAGTTTTGCGTTCACAAATTCATAGATTGCCGCCGGGGATTGTTCCCTTCCGTAACCTGAATGTTTGGTGCCGCCAAATGGCAGTTCAGGCGCTATGCCGGTAACATGGTTGATATAAACCATACCCGTTACCATCTGCCTGGCCACGTTAACAGCCCTTTCGTTATTGGAGCTGAATACACTTCCACCCAGGCCGAATTCGGTTGCGTTTGCCAGGTCAATGGCTGCCTGCTCATCCTTTACTTTGTAAAACATGAATACCGGGCCGAAGATCTCTTCCTGGTAGGCGGCTGTGCCGGGCCTGATGTCAGCAAGAATGGTGGGCTCCATAAAGGCTCCCGGGCGATTGATACGGTGGCCACCAGTAATTACCGTTGCACCCTGTTCCACTGCCGTTTGAACCTGCTTGATAACGTCATTTACCGCTTTTTCGCTGCTTAAAGGAGCGAGGTCGGTTTTTTCATCCATCGGGTCACCCACTTTTAGCGCTGCAAATTTTGCTTTTACTTTTTCCAGGAATAAGTCGGCGATGCCTTCCTCTACGATGATCCTTTTTGGCGATACGCAAACCTGTCCTGCATTCCAGATCCGGCCACGCACAGCAGCCTCGGCGGCTTGCTCCACATCTGCATCATCCAGCACGACAAAGGCATCGCTGCCACCCAGCTCTAAGGTAGATTTCTTAATATATTTTCCTGCTGCCGCCGCGATAGAAGAACCTGCGGGTTCGCTGCCGGTAAATGTTACTGCTTTGATCCTTTCATCAGCTACCAATACATCGGTTTCACTGCCGGGGATAAATAAATTCTGGTAAACGCCTTCCGGAAAACCGGCTTCCAGGAAAATGTCTTCCATGATCTGGGCGCACTGCGGTATGTTTGAGGCATGTTTAAGCAGCATGGTATTGCCTGCCATTAAATGTGGTGCAGCAGAACGGGTGATTTGATAGAAGGGAAAGTTCCAGGGCTGGATACTCAGTATCACACCCAGCGGCTCGTAACTGAGGAAGGCTGAACCGTGAGGTGTCTCCAGCGGCTGGTCGGCCAAAAACTTTTCACCATTGGTTGCATAATATTCAAAAATATCCGCGCATAACGCTACTTCTCCCTGGCTTTCCTTAAACAGTTTTCCCATTTCCAGCGTGGCCAGCTCTGCCAGCTGGGCGGCCTTTACCCGCAGCAGGTGCGCCACGCGGTGCAGGAGCTGCGCTCTTTTCGCTTTTGGTGTTTTACGCCAGCTTTGAAAAGCTTTGTCAGCAAGGGCAATCTTCGACTCAATTTGCGCTGCAGTCATTACGTCGAAAGATTTAACAAGTTCGTTATTGAAGGGGTTGACGGTTTTAATGGGGGATGTTTTAACTTTTGGTTCCATTTTTTTGTTTTTTAAGGTGAATCAAAGTTAATACCCTGTGTGCTGGCAAAAATGATGAAAAGCAGCTGTCAACGTGAGCCTGCTCACTTTTTTGGCCCGGATGTTTCTATAAGTTTGGCCTTATAATACAGTTGATCATGAGCAGCGAACTAATGGATTTTTCTGACCAGATAGATGAATTATTTGATCAGGCAACAGATGAAACAGATAGCTTTTGGGAAGAACTATCCAACCTGTTTATCTGACCGCACTTTAATCGTCCACGCATCTGCAGTAATGGTCGGCGTCGCTTATCCGCCGCACCTTATCAGCGCTAAAATATGTTACATATATCCTAATTTATATTTCATTCTTATATACAATGATCGTTATCACAAAAATTTTCAATTTTGAAATGGCACACGCCCTTGACGGCTATGATGGGGCCTGCCGTAACATACACGGACATTCTTATGAGTTGCACGTAACAATCAGCTCAGTTAAGGCTGACGATACCTGCTTTCCGGCCCCCGGCTTTATAATTGATTTTAAAGAATTAAAGCAGTTGGTAAACCGGGCGGTAATTGAAAAGTTTGACCATAAACTGGTGCTATCCCGTGGGTATCTATCCAAATTTCCGGCATTAAAGACGCTTGAAAACCTGGAAATTCTGGAAGCAGAGCCATCCGTAGAGAACCTGCTGCTCTATTCAAAACAAGCCATTAGCGAAATGCTTCCGCCAACGCTTACCCTGCAGCGGTTAAAACTGTATGAAACAAAAAGTTCGTATGCTGAATGGCTGGCAAGTTAAATTGCTGTAGGTATTAGGAGGGAGGGCACACCCTCCGGGTAAAGGTGCCCTCCCTAAAAGCCAGATGCCGTAAATAATAATTTACTCTGCCTTTTCTTTTGGGCCGCGTTTGTAAATAATCAGCCCGTTTAAAAAGTTACGCAGGATCTGGTCGCCGCAGGGTTTAAAATTGGGATGATCTTCCTTGCGAAAGATAGCGCCCAGTTCAGTTTTGGTGATCCTGAAGTTAGCCAGGTTTAAAACCTCTATAATATCATCATCGGTAAAATGCATGGCTACCCTTAGCTTTTTCATGATATCATTATTGCTCATATCTGTTTTGTTATGGTTATATTGAAATTTCGATTTTAACTTTTTTATTTTTTATTTTTTCGGCTTTCAGCAGTTCAACGGTTCGTTTGGCGCGGTTTCGCTTAACTGCAGCATAGGATGAATGATCCAGCACTTCTATCAGGCCCAGGTCTTCTTTTGCCAGTTCGCCTTTCTGTAACAGTAAACCAACAATATCAACCTTGTTGATTTTGTCTTTCTTTCCCGCGCCTATATATATGGTTACCCAGGGTGCTGGTTTTGGTACCGGCAGGTCGGCCGGCAATACCTCAATTTCAGGCTCCTGTTCCAGGTACTTCAGTTTTTCGTCTTCTGTTAATATCAAATAGGCTGTTCCTTTGGCATGCATCCTGGCTGTGCGGCCATTGCGGTGCAAAAAGGCCTCTTCATTATGCGGAAGCTGATAGTGTACAACATATTCAATTTCAGGAATGTCCAGCCCTCTTGAAGCAAGGTCGGTAGTTATCAGCAGCCGGTGGCTTCCGTTCCTGAATTTCAACAAGGCGCGCTCCCGGTCTTCCTGCTCCATTTTACCGTGAAAAATATCATGCACCAGCCCCCGTTCCCATAAAAGCTCGCTTATGCGCTCAACGGCGTCGCGGTGATTGCAAAATACCAGGGTAGCTTTATCCCCGATCAGACAAAGCAAAGAAAATAACGTATCAAGCTTATCAGCAGCGGGTGATATGACCGCTTTTAATTTAAGATCAGGAACATTTGTTTCATTTTGAAGGAAATCAACTTCAGTAGGGTTCTTAATCCCGGTGAATGAAGGGATCTCATCCATTTTGGTGGCTGATGTAAGGATGCGTTTGTTTAAATTACCAAGTTGCCTGATGATATAAGTCATGTCTTCCTGGAAACCAAACTCAAGCGCTTTATCAAACTCATCCAAAATCAATGTTTTTATGGTGCTTGTAGTAAAGCTCTCGCGGCGCAGGTGATGGCCAATTCTACCCGGCGTGCCAACTAATACCGCAGGTGGCTGCGAAAGGTTATTCCGCTCAATTTTTACGGGATGCCCGCCATAACAAACGTTTACCTTAAAGCCGCTGCCTATCGCCTTAAAAACCTGCTCTATTTGTAAAGCCAGTTCTCTTGACGGTACAAGGATCAATGCCTGCACGGTTGAGATATTTTCATCAAGCAATGATAGTAAAGGCAGTAAAAAGCCAAGTGTTTTTCCCGATCCGGTTGGAGAAAGTAAAATCACATCCCCTTTCTTCGCGGCATCAAGTGCAGCATACTGCATTTTGTTTAATTCGGAGATCTTTAACTTTTCTAACGCTTGCTTTATCATTTGCTGTAAAGATACAGAATAAAGAAATAGCGCAACCGACGGCAGCGTGTTGTTATAACTTCATTAATTTTAAGATCATCATACCTGATCCTTATCCCGAACGCTAAAAAATATTTATTAAATGCTCAAAGCCTGGTTATTTATTAAACTAATTGTTCTAAATTAGGATTACCTTAAAATACATCACGATGAAAAAGATTAATATTATCTACTGGATCTCAAACGGCTTATTGATGGCGCTGATGCTGAGTTCAGCAATCCCGGGCGTTATGGGTACTGCCGACTCGCAGGCATTTGTTGTTACACATTTGCATTATCCAACTTATTTTGGAGCGCTGTTGGGCGCAGCAAAAATTTTAGGGGTTATCGCTTTAATTATTCCGGGCTATCCAACAATAAAAGAGTGGGCATACGCCGGCTTTGCTTTTGACCTGATGTTCGCTTTATCTTCATTTATTCCAGTGGGTGATCCGTTTAAAGGCTGGGCACCATTTATTGTCTTTTTTGCATTATTTATAATTTCTTATACTTATTACCGCAAACGCATAACGGCGAAGGCTGCCGGCATTTCCTGAATTCTCCTATGAACGAATATACATCTACCCATAAAATAAAACGTTTTTTCTCTTTATTAAAACAGGCGATAGCAGGGAGCGAACAGGATTACACAACAGGCAGCATCCGCAAGGCAGTATTTCTGCTGGCCATCCCCATGATTATGGAAATGATGATGGAGTCTGTTTTTGCGGTGGTTGATATTTTTTTTGTAGGCAAACTTGGCAATGAGGCCGTAGCCACGGTTGGGCTAACGGAGTCGGTCCTTAGCCTGGTTTATTCAGTGGCAATTGGTTTAAGCATGGCGGCAACTGCGCTGGTTGCCCGCAGGGTGGGCGAAAAAAATCTTTCGGAAGCTGCACACGCAGGCATGCAGACAATTGTATTTGCCATCGGTCTCTCGGTTATTATTGCCGCTACAGGCGTTTATGCCGCAGAAGACATCTTGCGCCTGATGGGGGCAAATAAGAAAATGATTGCTGACAATATTGTTTACACCCGCATCATGTTCGGCGGCAACATTGTGATCATGCTGCTGTTTCTCATTAACGGTATTTTTAGGGGAGCGGGCGATGCCAGTATTGCCATGCGCAGCCTCTGGATAGCAAATATTTGCAATATTATCCTTTGCCCTTTGCTTATTTACGGGTGGGGGCCAGTTCCTGCTTTAGGTTTAAAGGGAGCGGCCATTGCCACCACATTTGGGCGGGGAATAGGCGTTTTGTACCAGCTTTATCGCCTTTTCATCCGTAAAGGGTTGCTGAATTTTTATGCGCATCAGTTACGGCCAAGTCGCGTGTTATTGCTGCAAATTGTAAAAATAGGGAGCACCGGTACCATCCAGTTCCTGGTCAGTTCAGCAAGCTGGATCTTCCTTGCGCGCTTAATGGCCGATTTTCATGAAGCCGCTATGGCCGGGTACCAGGTATCAATCCGCCTGCTTATATTTTTCCTGCTCCCGGCATGGGGTATGAGTAATGCGGCCGCAACGCTAACGGGTCAAAATCTTGGGGCCGGCAAACCGGAACGCGCAGAGCAAAGTGTTTGGACAACCGCAGGATATACCATGATATTTATGGTGTGTGTGAGCCTGTTCTTTTTCCTGTTCGGTACGCCTGTGGTTAATTTCATGAACAGCGATCCGCTGGCCAGGCACTATGCCATCCAGTCGTTACGGATTATAAGCCTGGGATATGTTTTCTTCGGTATTGAAATGGTGATGATGAACGCCTTTAACGGGGCAGGAGATACCCGGACGCCAACCTATGTTAACCTGATAGCCTTCTGGCTTTTCCAGATTCCGCTGGCCTTTTTTTTAAGTAAATATTATATCAAAGAACCTAAAGGGGTTTTTTATGCAATCCTGGTATCACAGGTGGTAGCTGCGGCTTTAAGCTATTTTTTGTTTAAAAAAGGAAGCTGGAAAACTGTAAAGGTTTAAGCGTGTTTAAATGATAAAATAAATTCACTTATTATGGTAGAAATATTCAGAACTAACGTGAAAAATAAAAAATTAGCCGTTAAGGTAATCAAGGCCTTAAAATTGCATTTGCCGGCCCTCTATTTCAATTTTGATCTTGACGATTGCGACCGCATTTTGCGGGTACAAAGTAATGACCACCCTGTGGAATGTTTCAAAATATTGCAAATTGTTAAATCACTTTCAATTGAGATCAGCGTTTTTGAAGACTAAAAGATAAAATTGGGGGGCGAAGCTCAATTCGCCATTTTTATTTTGATAACTATCTTTTTAACCAGGTCAAACCCGGCAACTTTTATGTTGGGGCGATGCACGTCTGACGGAAAAAACAGGAAAAACGCAGCAGGTGTTGCTATATAGTACTGGCCTTCCGCATTATAATTTGCACTATCCTTTTCTTCGCTGTATGGTTTGGTAACCGTTGCCTTAGCCAGCGTTGCAACCCCAATAGTTTCCTGTCCCTTTATTACATATTGAAGGTCAATATAATTTCTGTGCGACTCCCACGCAGAATGCTCAAATTCCTTTGACGGTGCTTCAGTTACCGTTGCGAATACATTGGTTCCGTCTATCGGGTATTTGCCCGGCTTTAAGGTGGTAAGGTCGCTGTCTCTTAAAAATGCAAAAGCTTTTTCCCAAAGCGGTTGGTTTTTATGGTACTGTTCTGCAAATGCCACCTTGTTGACCGATGGATTCAGGTCAGGTTTAAATCCATTTTTCCACTCATTTTTATTTATCCATTCCATAGCGCTCTTTTCAGTCCAGCTGTTTTTTGCCTGTTCCTGTGCAAAAGAACGAAAAGATGAGAAAGAAAAAAAGGAAACTAATAGCAGGATTCTAAAATTCATAGCTGGTTTCATGGCGTAAAAGGTTTTAATTTGGCAATGTAATTTAGTTTAATTTGCAGAAACTATTTTAGCTTTTTTGAACAGGCAAATAGTAACTTTGAGTTGTTAACCCTTATTTGCTAATCACCCTTTTTTAAATATTTACAAACATCTAACCCATAAATAGCCTTGAAAGTTTTACATAGCGTACATCCCGAAGATTTTAAAACTTATGATACCGCTTTAATAAGAGAACGTTTTTTAATTGATGGCACCGTGCAAACAGATGTTATTAATTGTGTTTACACCCATTATGACCGCATGATTGTTGGTACGGCAAACCCGGTTAACGGGGAGCTTATGTTAGAAAACTACTCAAACCTGAAGGCTGATTGTTTTTTAGAGCGCAGGGAAATAGGGATAATTAATGTTGCGGGTGACGGAACCATTATTGCTGACGGGCAGGCTTATGAGCTTAAAAAGTTTGATTGTTTATATATTGGCAAAGGGGTAAAACAGGTTTTGTTTTCGAGCAAAAGCAGCATGCATCCCGCTGTTTTTTATATGCTTTCGGCACCGGCGCATAAGGCTTACCCCACTACCTTTATGGCAATAAGTGATGCTGCGAAAGTTGAAGCAGGTGATGTTGCGACTGCTAACCTGCGTACCATCAATAAGTATATCCATGCAGATGGCATTAAAAGTTGCCAGCTGGTAATGGGGCTTACTATTTTAAAACCCGGCAGCGTTTGGAATACTATGCCCCCTCATACGCATGACCGGCGGATGGAGGCTTATTTTTATTTTGATTTACCGGAAGGCCAAAAAATTGTGCATTACATGGGGGAAGGAAAAGAAACCCGCCATATTATGGTAAATAATTACGACGCCGTTGTGTCGCCGCCATGGAGCATTCATGCCGGCAGCGGTACCAGCAATTACAATTTTATATGGGGTATGGCCGGAGAAAATCTGGATTATACAGACATGGATGCAATTTCAATAAGCGATTTAAGGTAGCAGGAGATCACTGGCTATTAAAATAAAACTAAAAATTAAACATAAATAATAACTTAAAAATAAGTCTTGAATCTTTACTCAAGGTTCATGGCGCTTACAGATATGTCAGATAAATTTTCATTAAGCGGAAAAGTAATTGTTGTAACCGGCGGTACAGGTATTTTGGGCAATGCATTTGTTAACGGTATTGTTGAGGCCGGCGGAACGGTAGGGATATTAGGCCGTAACCAGGCAGTAGCAGAAGAGCGTGCTGCAACCATTAACGCAAACGGGGGCAAAGCCATTGCTTTAGTTGCCGATGTAATGAAGATTGATGAACTGGTAGCAGCGAAAACCAAAATTATAGATACCTATGGCAGGATTGATGGCCTGGTGAACGGTGCAGGCGGCAATATGCCACAGGGGGTTTTGCAGCCCGAGGAAGATATTTTTAGCATGAACCTGCAGGGGATGAAAGAAGTGCTTGATTTAAACCTTTGGGGTACTATAAATCCTACACAGGTTTTTGGAGATGCAATTGCCAAAACCGGCAAGGGAAGTATCGTTAATATATCTTCCATGAATTCAAAGCGGGCCATCACTAAGGTATTGGGTTATAATATGGGCAAAGCGGCGGTTGATTGTTATAATCAATGGTTTGCTGTTGAGCTGGCTAACCGTTATGGTGATGCCATCAGGATGAATGCCCTGGCGCCAGGTTTTTTCCTGACCGAACAAAACCGCAATTTACTAACCTTGCCCGAAGGAGGTTATACCGACAGGGGAAGTAAAGTAATAAGAAATACACCTTTTAAAAGGTTCGGGCATCCGGATGAACTGATAGGCGCGATAGTTTGGCTGCTAAGTGATGCATCTGCTTTTGTGACCGGTTCAATGATCTGTGTGGATGGTGGGTTTTCTATTTTTGGCGGCGTGTAATTGTCATTTTAAAGCGTTCTCAAAGCTGTTTTGAGTGGGGGCAGGATTGTTGTTTAATGAGCGTTATTGTAACAAACCTATGGTAACTTGGTTAACTTATAATCAAATATGCATACATTAGTGTACCAATGACAGGTTTTCGCAGAATGTGAACCCTGGCGACCTATACAACTTGTAACCACTATAGCGAAGCACTATGATGAACAAATGGCGTTTTTTATTATTGCCGGTTTTGTTTTTTAATCTTAACGCCTTTTCCCAGGGAAACATATTGCTGCTTGGTAACCCCGCAGCCGAAAAGGTATCAGCCGAACGATTACAGCGGTTAGACCGGCTGATCAAACAATATGTAGACTCGGGCTGGGTTGTTGGTGCCGATGCATTTATAGCCCGGAACGGAAAGATAATTTACAACAAATCCTTCGGGATGGCTGACGCGGAAAAAAAGGTCCCGATGCAGACCGATCATATTTTTCGGATAGCTTCACAAACCAAGGCTATTACCAGCGTTGCGGTAATGATGCTTTATGAGGAAGGCAAGTTCCTGCTTGACGACCCTATTTCAAAATATATCCCTTCATTTGCCCACCCAAAAGTATTGGCCGCCTTCAACCCTAAAGATTCAAGCTATACAACTGTTGCCGCCCGGCGTGAGATTACTATCCGCGATTTGCTGACCCATACTTCGGGTATTGATTACGCACAGATAGGGTCGGCTAATATGAGAGCCATATATGCTAAGAACGGCATTTATGCCGGTTTTGTTTATGATAAACGGTTGCTGGCGGATGCAATTAACAAATTAGGTACTTTACCGCTGGTACACCAACCCGGCGAGCGTTTTACATACGGTTTAAATATTGATGTGCTGGGATACCTGGTTGAAAAATTATCAGGCAAAAGTCTTGACCAGTTTTTTAAAGAAAGGATCTTCAATCCCCTGGGGATGAATGATACCTACTTTTACTTACCGCCGGAAAAATATTCAAGGCTGGTGCCGGTTTATACCACCGGCAAGTTGAATCGCCTTGTTAAAGCGGATGGCAATACTTTTCCTGGCGTTAACTGGGATTATCCCAAAACTGCCGGTACCTATTATGCAGGTGGTGCGGGGCTTAGTTCAACAACAAAGGATTATGCTGCTTTTTTGCAAATGATGCTCAACGGAGGTGTTTATAATGGACACAGATTATTGGCAAGGCACACCGTCGAAATAATGACGATGAATCAGATTGGGAACTTGAATTTGGATAGAAATAAGTTTGGCCTTGGCTTTGAACTGGCTACTAAAGACGGGCAGGCTAAGCTGGGTCAAACCGAAGGCTCATTTAGCTGGGGAGGTTTTTACGGTACTGTTTACTGGGCCGATCCGAAGGAGCGAATGGTGTGCCTGCTGTATGTACAGGAATGGCCTTACCCTCATGGCGAATTATCAGATAAATTTAAGGTGCTGGTTTATTCGGCGCTGGAATAATTTAAACCTGCTCCGAGCATCTAACTATATCAATTATAATATGCTTAACAGAAGAACATTTATTAAAACAACCTCAATTGCCGGGACCACTTTTTTGTTGGCACCGCAACTGGGCAAAGCAGCCGGTTTTTTTAAAGGATCGCCAAATGAAAAGGTGGTGTTAGGTATGATGGGTACCCATAGCCGCGGCCTTTACCTGGCGCAAAACTTCGCTAAAATTCCAAATACCGAGATCGGTTTTGTTTGTGATGTTGATTCAAAAGTTGTTGAAAGTACCATAGCTGATATTTATAAACGCACAGGCAAAAAGCCGGAAGGGTTTACCGATATCCGAAAGTTACTGGAGAAGAAGGACGTAGATGCCATTGTAATAGCGGCACCTGATCATTGGCATGCGCCTGCCGCCATAATGGCTTGCCAGGCCGGCAAAGATGTTTATGTTGAAAAGCCATGCAGCCATAATCCGCATGAAGGTGAATTGCTGGTAGCTGCTTCAAAAAAGTATAATCGGCTTGTACAAATGGGCAGTCAGCGCCGCTCTTTCAATAATGTGCAGCAAATGATCAAGGAATTGCATAGTGGCGTAATTGGCCGTGCTTATTATGCAAAAGGATGGTACACCAACCACCGGGAAAGTATCGGCATTGGTAAGCAGGTTGCCGTACCTTCAAACTTAAACTATGAGCTATGGCAGGGGCCGGCACCGCGAAGGGCTTACCAGGATAACCTGATCCATTATAACTGGCACTGGTTCTGGAACTGGGGGACCGGCGAGGCCCTGAATAACGGCACCCATGAATTGGACGTGATCCGATGGGGATTAGGTGTTGATTTTCCTGATAAAGTTGTTTCAACGGGTGGCCGTTTTCATTTTAAGGATGATTGGCAAACGCCCGATACGCAAAATATATTATATAATTTCCCCAATAATACGGCTGCCGAATGGGAGGGGAGAAGCTGCAATGGTTATAATATGGAGGGCTTAGGGCGAGGTGTCATATTTTATGGTGATAAAGGAACGCTGTTTTATACCGGCGGGAATGGCTACAAGATTTATGACGGCGATAATAAGCTTGTTCGCGAGGTAAAGGACGATGTTCCGGTGGATGCAACCAATAAGGTGAGCCCAACGGAAGCGCTGGACGGCATGCACATGAAGAATTTTATTGAATCTGTGCAGGGGAAGGCAAAACTAAACTGCCCTATTGAAACCGGGTTTAAATCAACCTTGTTGCCGCAGCTTGGGAATATTTCATACCGGATGGATAGGGTTCTGCATATTAACCCGGAGAACGGGCATATAATGAATGATCTTGAAGCGATGAAGCTTTGGAGCAGAGAATATCAAAAAGGCTGGGAGCCGAAAGTATAAGAACCAAAAACATACAAATAACAAGTAATATCTGTAATAGAATGAAAAAATCAATTTCAATTTTTGCTGCAATAATTATAGCTTACATTTTAACAGCCCCGGTAATAGCGGCAGCGCAAAGCACGCCAGGTTTATTTGACGGTAAAACACTGAAAGGCTGGAAACGCATGGCCGGAACAGCCGATTATAAAGTTGAAAACGGGGCAATTGTTGGCACAACGGTGTTGAACTCCGGGAATACATTTCTGGTAACTGAAAAAGAATACGGCGATTTTATTTTGGAGCTGGATACCAAAATTGAAAGCACATTAAGTAATTCGGGCGTTCAAACCCGAAGCCATTACGACCCTGCCGGTAATAATGGAAAGGGTAAAGTTTACGGCAGGCAATTCGAAATTGATCCGTCGGATCGCAAATGGTCTGGCGGGATTTACGACGAAGGCCGCCGGGATTGGCTGTACCCGCTTGATCTGCATGCAAAAGCTAAGGATGTTTTTAAAGTAGGCGAGTATAATCATGTCAGAATTGAATGTATAGGGAATGAAATGCGCACCTGGATAAACGGCGTTGCAATAGCTGATGTAGTTGACACGGTGGACAGCAAGGGCTTTATAGGGCTCCAGGTGCATGCAGTAAGTAAAGAAGAGCAGGCTGGTAAAAAGGTTTACTTTAAAAACCTCCGGATCCAAACGAAAAACCTGAAGCGGGCGCTTTTTCCAAAAGATATTTACACAGTGAATTTATTTCCTAACTCACTTTCTGCAAGTGAAAAGGCGGGTGGATGGAAACTGTTATATGACGGGCACACCGCCAATGGATGGCGCGGGGCAACGCTTACTGCTTTTCCCGCCCATGGCTGGGAATACAGCAATGGTGTGATGCATGTTTTACCATCGGCCGGAAAAGAAGAATCAGGCGGCGGCGATGTGGTTACAGATGATCTTTACGGTGCTTTTGACCTGTCGTTTGAATTTAAACTCACGCCGGGAGCAAACAGCGGGGTAAAATATTTTGTAACCCTGTCTGAACAAACCAAAGGCTCGGCAATTGGTTTGGAGTACCAGGTATTAGATGATAAGCTGCACCCTGATGCCAAACTTGGGCGCGACGGCGACCGTACCTTATCATCATTATATGATCTTATTCCCGCCAAAAAACAAGAAAGGTTTGTGCATCCCATTGGTGCATGGAATACCGGCCGTGTAGTTGTGTATCCCAATAACCATGTTGAACATTATCTAAACGGGGTAAAAGTGCTTGAATACGATAGAGGATCAGATGAATTTCGCAAACTGGTTGCTATCAGTAAATACGTGGTATGGAAAAATTTTGGAGAAGCTAAAGAAGGACATTTGCTGTTGCAGGATCACGGCAACGAGGTGTTTTTTAGAAGTATAAAAGTAAAACGGCTGTAGGTTATTGTCTGAGCCCGGGTTTAACCGGGTTCAGACAATTTCGCTTTTCTTTTGAAAACTATAATATAAATAAAATAGCGAAGGCAGGATCACCAGGCTGCCAAGTAAAAGTGCCAGGCCCAAAACCTGTATGGTTTTTTCTGTTGCGTGATAAGCAAAAATGGACAGGTTTTGTCCGCCTTTAATCATTACCATGTAGGGGAAGTGCATGTATCCTACAGCCAAAAGGATCATGGTGACCTGGAAGCCGGCACCAATCCGGATTATTTTTCGTTTCCCTTTATTGATCAATATCCATGATGCAATTAAAGAAAGAGATGCGGCAATTACAGCGGTTAAACTAACAGGATTATTAAAGATCCAATGGGCCATGCCAATATGCTCCAATTCGGCAGCTAAAAACACCATGCCGCCAAAAATTACCGCTGCTATATTCATCATTCGTGCTTTCACGATAAAGCGCCTTACATCTTTTTCGTTATCAGCTTCGCCAATTAAATAAATTGCCGCAAGATACCCGCTAAGTGCTACGGTAAAAAGGCCAACAGTTACCGAGAACCAATTTAGCCAGCTAAAAATATATGCAGATGAGAAATCAGTTGCATGAAGATCAATTTTGCGGGAGATTACGCTGCCTGCTATTATGCCAAGGAACAAAGGGGTGATGAAGCTGGAATTAACGAATACCTTGTTATAAATCTTTTGCGTGTTTTCGCCTTTAATAGCATCATAATTTCTGAACGCAAAAGCCGTTCCTCTTGCGGTGATCCCCAGCAACATTATCAATATAGGAATATGCAGGTAAGTGCACATGGTGCTATAAATGGTAGGGAAAGCCACAAACATTATTACCACGGCTATAATGAGCCACATGTGGTTGGCTTCCCAAATCGGGCCGATGGCCTGATAGCTTGTTTTTCGGGTGCGCGACCTGTTTTTTTCAGATGTAAAAAGTTCAATTATTCCCGCACCGAAATCGGCACCGCCGAGCAGGAAATACAGTACAATGGCTAAAAACAGGAAGGTTATTACAACGTATAGCATAAGCTTTAAATTAGCGGTCGTACAATTCAGGAACCATTTTAATCTGGCGTTTTAACAGCATTATAACGGCAATACTTAATATCAGATAAAC
The DNA here is from genome assembly GCF_002257585.1 of Mucilaginibacter xinganensis. Taxonomy (NCBI): domain Bacteria; kingdom Pseudomonadati; phylum Bacteroidota; class Sphingobacteriia; order Sphingobacteriales; family Sphingobacteriaceae; genus Mucilaginibacter; species Mucilaginibacter xinganensis. Next base: position 2,289,538 of record NZ_CP022743.1, read on the forward strand.
TACCGTAAATAAGTAAAACGAATAATGAATGCCCGGCATAGGGGTAACCGCTTCGCTGGTGCGCATTACGCCCTGAATTATCCAGGGTTGCCTGCCTACTTCTGTAACTGTCCAGCCTGCTTCAACAGCAATAAACCCAAATGGGGTATAAAGGATAAAGAGGGCCAAAAACCATTTTTTTGAAAACCAGCTGCGCTTTTTCCATAAGGCCACAAAATATAGGATGCCGATAAGCATCATCGCCGAGCCGATAGCTATCATTATCTCAAAAGCTATATGCGTAACGGTAACAGGTGGCTGATCTTTTACGGGGATGGTATCCAGCGCCTTTACAGGTTGTTTAAAGTTGTCATAAACCAGGAAACTAAGCAGCCCCGGGATCTCTATGCCATAGTTGACTTTTTTATTTGCCGTATCCGGAATACCACCTATGGTTAGTGGCGAATAGTCCTGCGTATGAAAATAAGCCTCCATAGCTGCCAGTTTAGCCGGTTGCTTTTCTGCTGCATTTTTTGCTGATAAGTCGCCGCTGAACGGTTGCAATATAGCCGCCACAGCGCCAAATACGATGGCGATTTTAAAGGCTTTGGTATGAAAATTAACATTTTGTTTTTTTCCTATCATTAAAGCATGAATTCCGGCTACAGCAAATCCTGTTGCTGAAAATGCAGCGATGGTCATGTGTAAAGATTCAGAAAACCATGAGCCATTAAACATCGCTTTTATGGGGTCGATATTAAGATATTGCCCGTTGATATAATCAAAACCCGAGGGGCTGTTCATCCATGAATTTGCAGATACCACTAAAATTCCTGACGCTATCCCGCTTATACCAACCATTACGCCGGTACCCCAATGGAACCACTTATTAAATTTGTTCCACCCGTAAAGAAAAAATCCCAGTGCAATAGCTTCTATAAAAAATGCCACCCCCTCCAACGAAAAAGGCATCCCGAATATGGGCCCTGCATGTTCCATAAACTTAGGCCACAATAAACCCAGTTCGAAAGACAGAATAGTACCCGAAACAGCCCCGGTGGCGAAAAATATTGCAACGCCCTTACTCCATGCCTGGGTTATGTTTTTATAAACCGGTTCCCCGGTTTTTATCCATTTATAATGCGATATAGCCATAAACACCGGCATCACCATACCGATACAGGAGTATATGATATGAAAGCCCAATGATATGGCCATTTGCGACCGTGCAGCTATAAAATCGTCCATAGTATTTCAATAATTAATGAGGCAGCTTTTCGTGAAGCAAACCATAAACCCAGGTGCCCGCCACCGCACTTAATAACGTAATAATGGTTACCAGGTAACCGCTGCCAATTTGGGCAAAAAGCGGGCCGGGGCAGGCACCCGTAATCGCCCAGCCTAATCCAAATATCAGCCCGCCATACACGTTGCCCCACTGGAATTTTTTTGTTGGAATAACTATAGTTTCTCCGCTTATGGTTTTGAGTTTGAAGTACCTGATAGTTAAAACGGAAATACATCCCACCACAATAGCGCTCCCAATAATTCCGTACATGTGAAAGGCCTGGAACCTGAACATTTCCTGAATGCGGAACCAGGAGATCACTTCAGATTTAACCAATACAATACCAAACAATAGCCCGGTTACTAAATATTTTAGGTTGCGCATCATAACGTAATTAACCAGGGTAAAATAAACCATGTCATCACAAAGCCGCCTATCATAAAGCAGCAGGTGGCAACCAGAGAAGGCCATTGAAATGTCGAGATCCCCATTATGGAGTGTCCTGAAGTACAGCCATCGGCGTAACGCGTTCCAAAGCCAACCAGGAAACCGCCGGCAACCATAAAAATAATCCCCCTTGTTGTTAGTAATTGCTGAAAGCTAAACACATCCTGTGGCAGCAGTCCTTTAAAATCTTTTATCCCCTGTTGTTTCAATAAGGTTTCGGTTTCCGGGTTGATTTTAACAGGATGTTGCCCTCCCATAAACTGCACGGCTATAAAGCCTCCTGTTACTATACCCGCCACAAAAAATAAATTCCACAAGCTGGCCTTCCAGTCGTACTTAAAAAAGGAGATATCAGCAGGAAAGCAAATAGCACAAATGTGTTTTAGTGAAGATGATATGCCAAACGGCTTATTTCCTGCAAATAATAAGGCAGGCACCATTAGGCCTATTAAAGGGCCTGAAACATACCAGGGCCAGGGCTGTTTTAAAAAGTCCATTTATTAATTACAAAAGGGTGTTGTGCAAATATACCGATAACTAAAACCAACCGTTATCTTGTAAAAAAATGATTGCTAAATAGAATATTTCTAAATATTAACCATAATAGTAATATCCTGAAAAAAATATTGCATTCTTAAAGAAAAAATTATATACATTAGTAGCGAATTATAAACCATAATTATACCTGATTAATTGAAACGGATAGTTGCCATAGCATTATTGTGCGTTCACCTGTTTACCATAGGGGGATATTCGCTGCTGTTTCAATATTATATTCACAAATCAGATGTACAGATGGTGAAAGAGATTTTTGATAATAAGATAAACAACGCAAAGCTTATTGAGATCAAGATCCCGGTTAATATGCCTACCGTACAGGACTGGACAGAATATGAAGTAATCCAGGGCCAGATCCAGCTAAAGGATGCCTACTATAACTATGTAAGGCTAAAAATGACCCACGATACCATGTATTTTGTGTGTATCCCCAATACTGTTAAAACGCATCTTGTGAAAGCAAATGTTATTACTGCTAACCAGATCAATGATGTGCCGCTAACAAAGAAAGGGCACGATGCATCTTTCAAAAAAGTTAACACCCTGAGTGATTATAATATCCAGGCGTTTAAATATCATTACGATGAATTTGAAACGCAACTTAAACCTAATGACAAATCTGTATCTGTTCAATTAAACAGTCCCTTTATTGACTCTCCGGGTAAACCACCCAATTTTATCAGTTAAAAAACTGCTTATAATAATTCTTTGTGCGGTCTTTGAAAGTAAGGCCTTTAATTCAATTTGTTTATAGGTAATAACATTGCGTGTGCTTTGGCATACCGTATGATTTTCTACAGCTTTTTGAACCAGAGTTTGCAGCGGTTTTCGCCATTCTAATGTTAATATTTTAAGGCAATTAACCCGTCAGGGCACTTTTAACATTTTCAACCTTTATTCTTTAACTATAACCATGATTAAATCTTTACCTCTGTATTTTTACAGGTATTGTTTGGTGGCTTGCGGCTTGTTTTTTCTTTCGGAAACAGCTCAAGCACAAACAGATGCCGATGCACTAATGATCCCCAAAAATTACTTCTGTACAGGTGTTGTTTACACCCACAGCGACTGGAAAAACTATTGGGAGGGAACTTTTAAACGCGACAACGCCAACATAGGCACCTTATCAACCAATTCATTTATGGTTGTAGGTAATTATGGACTGACTAACAAACTTGACATCCTGGCAATGGCGCCTTATGTTAAAACTAATGCTTCGCAGGGAACGCTTAAGGGGCAAAGTGGCGTACAGGATCTTACCGTGGCTTTAAAGTACCTGGCTTTTACCAGTGAAATTGGCAAGGGGATTTTCAGTATCCATGCCATTGCCGAAGGGTCCGTTCCGTTAACCAATTATGAGCCTGATTTTTTACCGGTATCAATTGGTTTACACAGTAAGTCGGTATCGCTTCGCGGCCTTTTGAACTATCAAACAGGGCGCTTTTTTGTTGCGGGTGCAGGTCAGTACGTTTTACGCAGCAATATAACCATCGACAGGAATTCTTATTACACAGATCATTTGATTTATAGTAACGAGGTGAATATGCCCAATGTATCTAATCTTTTGTTTAGTGCAGGGTATCGCAGCCTGCAACTAAATATCGAAGGTATTGTTTCCCAAACCACCACGCAGGGCGGATTTGATATCCGAAAAAACGATATGCCTTTCCCAGGCAATAAAATGAACATGACCACAGTTGGCGGGCTGGCAAAATACAGCTTCCAGGATTTAACAGGGTTTGAACTTACCGTTGGCGGTAATTACGTTGTAAGGGGCCGGAATGTGGGTCAGAGCACTAGCCTGTTTGCTGCAGTATATTATATCCTTGATTTTAATAAAAAAACAAAAAACTAAGCCATGAAAAAACAAGTACTAAATATAATGCAGCTGTTATTTTTAACAGCAATAGTTTTTTTAGGTTCGTGTAAAAAGGAAGTAACAGATCGTACTACGCAATACCCTGCGCTAGCGCCCGTGAATATTGACCTGAATGCAGACACCTGGAAACCTATACTTGCAAAAGATCCGTCAGCGTTTAACGTGCCTGCGCCGGACGCGACCAATTCGGCAGCTTATACTGCAGATATCAGCGAAATAAAATCGTACCAGGGCAAATTAACTGATGATCAAAAAGCGATAGTTAAATACTGGAGTGCCGGAGCCGTGTTGCGCTGGAACGAAATTTTGCGCGACCTCGTTGCAAAGCACAATTTACCTCCATATCAAAATGCTGATGGTACTTATCCTTTTCCGAGTGCCGCTAATCCTTTTGCCTATCCGCAGTTTCCTTTTTCAAACCCGCCGTATGCAGCACGTGCTTATGCTTATGTGAGCGCCGCACAATATGACGCACTGGTAACTGCTTACCATTACAAAAATATGTATAACCGGACGGCGCCATATAATTTTGACGCCACCATAACGCCGCTTATCCCCAAATCAGCATTGCCATCGTATCCAAGTGAAGATGCTGTAGTAGCCGGAGCCACCGTGGAGATAATGAAATTATTGTTCCCGGCCGACGTTGACTACATTACACAGAAAGCGGCTGATGAAAAACTGTACCGCATAATGGCCGGCGCCAACGTACGGGGTGAGGTTACCGCAGGCGAGGCTTTAGGTGTTAAAGTTGCCGATGTGTTTGTTGCCCGCGCCAAAACTGACCGCGCCGGAAAAGCAATTGGCACACAGGCATTATGGACTCAATTGCAAACACAAACTGCTGCCAAGGGCGAGCAGTACTGGATTAGCCAGGAATCGCCGCTAAGGCCGCCAATGTTGCCGCTGTTTGGTAAAGTGATCCCGTTTTTGTTTGACACCACAACAGTAGTAACGTTAAGGCCTGGGCCGCCCAACCCAACAAACTCCGATGCATTTAAGAAAGAAGTTGCAGAAGTGCTTAACTATAGTCAAAACCCCACCCGCGAACACCAGGCGATAGTTGAATTTTGGGCCGATGGTGTTGGAACCTACACCCCGCCGGGACACTGGAATGCTATTGCGGCAGATGAATTTGTAAAACAAAATTACAGCGAAGTACGCTGGGCACGGAATTTTGCGCTATTAAATATGGCCGAAATGGATGCCGCAATTGTGTGCTGGGATACCAAGTATTTTTACTTTAACCAGCGGCCAACACAGGCTAATCCTAAAATCAAAACCTTAACCGGAATTCCCAATTTTCCTGCTTACACATCCGGCCACTCCAATTTTAGTTCGGCAGCAGCCACGGTATTAACTTACCTGCTTCCGGATCGGGGCAATAAATTTAACGATTTGGCAAGTCAGGCATCTATTTCCAGGTTATACGGAGCAATCCATTACCGGTCTGACATTGATGCAGGGATGGTTACAGGAACCAAAGTTGGGCAATACGCTGTTCAGCGTGGAAAGACAGATGGCGCAGGAAACTAACCGATTTTATTAAAAACTATTAACCAATTAAAACCACGTTCGAAATACCAGATTATGAAATTTACAGTCAGAATTATTTTAACAATCACTATATTTTTACTTTTTATAAGGTCAAACACATTTGCACAAGGTTGTGTGGCCATCAGGAGCACCGGCGGGATCTGTACCATGGATGAACACCCCGATAGTACCAATGCAAATGGCTACTGGTTGTTTAACAGCAACAGCCGCTATTACAAGTCTTTTAGGCATTTTGTAGGTAAGCAGGAACAATTTCAGCGTATCACCCTACATAACAACGTTATAAATAAAGTCTATACACAGGATCTGACACTTACCCGGGTACTAAATAACCGTTGGTCATTATCAGTAGTATTACCCGTTGCGGATAATAGCCGTTCGCAGGTAAACAGCGGAACCCGTTTCAGCACGCACTCGTTTGGTATCGGCGATATTCATTTGGCGGGTTATGTTTGGTTGTTTAACCCGGCTAAAGCTAAAAATTGGAATGTGCAGGCCGGTTTAGGAATTAAATTTGCTACCGGAAACTACAATTACCAGGATTATTTTTTGAATGCAGCAACCGGGGTAAGAACACTCGGTGCAGTTGATCAGTCTATACAATTAGGCGATGGTGGTACAGGTATTACTGCTGAAATAAATGCCTATTACAATGTTACGCATCGTTTTGGCTTCTACGGGAATGTGTATTACCTGGCTAGTCCAAAAGACGTTAACGGTGTTCCAAGATCCGTAAACCCGGCAAGTGCAACAGCTATTGCAACAACCGGAGACGTTCTTAGTGTACCAGATCAGTTTTTAATAAGGTTTGGTGCAAGTTTAGTAGTAAATAAATTTGATTTTTCATTAGGAGTACGTGATGATTGTTTGCCTGTTAAGGATTTAGTTGGTGGCAATGATGGTTTCAGAAGGCCCGGTTATATAATTGCCGCCGAGCCCGGTGTAACTTACAGGATCGGAAAAAGCGTATCACTATACGGGTATGCGCCTATAGCAATAATTCGGGATCGTACGCAAAGCGTACCAGATATAAGAGCAACACAGTTAACAGGTACTTTTACACACGGGGATGCTGCGTTTGCAGATTACGTTGTTAATGTTGGAATAACATTCAAATTTTAAGAGTTAGTTGATTATTTGATTTATCAAAGCCGGGCGTGAGATACCCGGCTTTTTCTTTTATGTTTGTTTTTATAATAATCGCCTTTAAGAAATGAATACAGCTGATCAGAATTTTGCCGCGCTGGGTCTTAATCTTCCGCCGGCTCCAAAACCACTTGGGGTTTATAAGCCCTGTTTAATTGATGGTAAATACTTATATGTATCAGGCCATGGTACAGTGCAGGACGATGGAAGCCTGATTATTGGGCGGATTGGAGAAGCCCTGAGCCCGGAAGAAGGTAAACTAGCCGCAAGACAGGTTGGGTTAGCTATATTGGCTACCATTACAGCCAACCTGGGCACTTTAAATAAAGTTAAAAGGGTAATTAAAGTATTGGGGATGGTTAATTGCAAGCCTGACTTTGAAAAACATCCTTTCATTATAAATGGTTGCAGCGAATTATTTGCAAAGGTTTGGGGTGATGAAAACGGGATAGGAGTGCGCAGCGCTGTTGGAATGGGATCACTGCCGGATAATATCCCGGTAGAAATTGAAGCTTTATTTGAGCTGTTTTAGGTGAATGCACCTGCATGCAAATTTGGAACGATAAAAGAATAACCAATGAACGAACTCGATTGGTATTTTATAAAAGATATTGAAAATTTGGATACGCCTGCCTTGGTGGTCTATCCTGACAGGGTAAAAGAAAATATCAATATCCTCAAAGGCATGTTGGATAATACCGACAGGCTTAGGCCGCACGTAAAAACTCATAAAAGCGAAGAGGTAACTAAGCTGATGCTTGAAGCGGGCATTGGTAAGTTTAAATGTGCCACAATTGCAGAGGCCGAAATGCTGGGCATGTGCAATGCCCCCGATGTTTTACTTGCCTATCAACCAGTGGGACCAAAACTGAAACGCTTTGTAGCACTTATAAAGGAATACCCGGGAACAAAATTCTCCTGCCTGGCTGATAATTTAAATGCCGTGAGGGAAATATCCGAAGCAGCTACAAATTCAAACATTTCGATTGCGGTATATCTTGACTTAAACGTAGGGCAGAACCGCACGGGCATAAAACCCGGTAATGAAGCATTGCAGCTTTATATGGATTGCACTAAGTTAAGCGGAATAGAAATGAAGGGACTGCACGCCTATGACGGGCATATCCATGATGCAGACTTTAACACGCGTATGGTACAATGCAATGCAAGTTTTGAACCTGTACTTAAGGTACAGGCCGGGCTGCAAAAAAAAGGATATGCTAAACCCATAATTATTGCCGGTGGCTCGCCAACTTTTCCGATTCATGCCAAATGTACTGATGTAGAATGCAGCCCCGGTACTTTTGTATATTGGGACAAGGGGTACCAAACTGCTTTTAAGGAACAGCAATTTTTACCGGCTGCATTAGTTATTACCAGGGTAATATCGTTGCCCGACGAGACTACCCTCTGTTTGGATCTCGGTCACAAATCTATAGCTGCCGAGCGCGAACTGAAAAGTCGCGTTTATTTAATAAACGCTCCCGAATTGGAGGTGTTAAGCCAAAGTGAGGAGCATTTGGTGGTTCAGGTGGCTGCGCATCACAACTATAAAGTTGGGGATGTAATTTACGGCATGCCCTATCATATTTGCCCAACCGTTGCTCTGTATGAAAGAGCCATAACCATTGAGGATAACCAGGTAAGCGGCGAATGGAAAAATATCGCCCGCGACAGAAAAATAATTACATAAAAATAACCGTTCATTAAATTAATATAACACCATCAACCTACACTTATGTTTACCATTGATGCTCATTTAGACTTAAGCATGAACGCGCTTGAATGGAACCGGGACCTTCAAAAACCTGTTGCTGAAATTAATGAACGTGAAACCGGAATGACCGATAAGCCTGATCGTGCGAATGCTGTAGTGTCTCTGCCCGAATTGCGGAAGGGTAATATTGGCCTGGTAGTGGGCACGCAGATAGCCCGTTATGTTGCACCCGGTAATCCTTTACCGGGCTGGCATTCGCCCGAACAGGCATGGGCGCAAACCCAGGGACAAGTGGCCTGGTACAAAGCGATGGAAGATGCCGGTGAAATGGTTCAGGTAAATAATTTCGAAAGCCTTGAAAACCATATTGCGCTGTGGAAAAATGGCCAGCCCAATGAAGCTAAGCCCATAGGATATATTTTAAGCCTGGAGGGTGCGGACTCCATTGTAACCCTAAAACACCTGGAAAAAGCCTATGATTACGGACTTAGAGCTGTGGGCCCTGCACATTATGGTCCCGGCCGCTATGCGCAGGGAACAGATGCAACCGGCTTTATGGGACAGGCCGGGCATGAATTGTTAAAGGAGATGGACCGCCTGAATATAATTTTAGATGCCACCCATTTATGCGACGATAGTTTTTGGGAAGCACTGGATAATTTTAACGGGCATGTTTGGGCAAGCCACAACAATTGCCGTGCCCTGGTAAACCATAACAGGCAATATAGCGATGAACAGATCACAGAACTGGTAAAACGCGGTGCTGTAATTGGAGCGGCGCTAGATGCCTGGATGATGGTGCCGGGCTGGGTAAAAGGTAAATCATACCCCAAAGAAATGAATTGCGGATTGGAGGTGATGGTGGATCATATTGATCACATCTGCCAGCTTGCCGGTAACGCGTTGCATGTCGGGATCGGATCAGATCTTGACGGTGCATTTGGCCGCGAGCAGTGTCCGTATGACCTGGAAACTATTGCAGATCTTCAAAAAGTGCCGGATTTGTTGAGAAAGCGTGGCTACAGCGAAGCCGACGTAGAAAATATGATGCACGGCAATTGGCTCAGGTTTTTAAGGAACGCCTGGGTATAACATCAAATAATAGGTTTAATTATCCCATCAATATGAATGCAGAACAAGCGAGATTAAAAGACGCGTCATGGAAAAAATGGGGGCCGTATGTAAGCGACCGGCAGTGGGGTACGGTACGCGAGGATTATAGCGCCAATGGCGATGCCTGGAACTATATTACACATGATATGGCCCGCAGCAAAACCTATAGATGGGGAGAAGAGGGAATTGGGGGGATTTGTGATAATGAACAATTATTTTGCTTTGCTGTAGCTTTATGGAATAAAAAAGATCCGATTATTAAGGAACGCTATTTTGGGTTAAGTAATCCTGAAGGAAATCATGGCGAAGATGTGAAGGAGTTGTATTACTACCTTGATAATACACCAACCCATTCGTACCAAAAAATGCTTTACAAATATCCGCAACAGGAATACCCCTATAACCTGCTTGTGGATGAAAATAAGCGGAGAACCCGAAACGACCGTGAGTTTGAGTTGATTGATACAGGTGTGTTTGACCAGGATGCTTATTTTGATGTTTTTATTGAGTATGCCAAAAATACGCAGCAAGACCTGCTGATTAAAATAACTGTTCATAACAGGGGTAACGCTGATGCCGCTTTAAATGTACTGCCAACTATCTGGTTTCGAAATACATGGGCTTGGGGTTATGATGATTATCAGCCACAGCTTTCTGCCGATTCGCATGGCGTTATAGAGATCTACCATAAAAGCCTGGGGCAAATGTGGTTAAATGCAGAGGGGCCATCCGGTTTGCTATTTTGCAATAATGAAACCAATAACCAGGTATTATATAATACCGGCGATGATAAGCAGTTTCATAAGGACGGCATAAATGACCATCTTATTCATGGGGCCGACACCGTAAACCCTAAAAATATTGGTACAAAAGCAGCGGTAAATTTTGATATAAATGTTCCTGCAAAACAAAGTGTTACGCTGCGTTTAAGGTTATCGCAAAACGCAAGTAACGGGTTTGGTGATTTTGATAAGCTATTTGCTGCCAGGAAACAGGAAGCCGATGCTTTCTATGCGGACTTGAGTAAGGGTCAAACTGATATTGATAAAATGATGGTGCAGCGGCAGGCGCTTGCCGGAATGCTCTGGAACAAACAGTTTTACTACTACGATATCAATCACTGGCTGCACGGCGATCCGGCAGAACCCAAACCACCCGCCAGGCGCATAAATTCACGAAATAGCAAGTGGACCCATTTTAATACCAGGGATATTATTTCGATGCCCGACAAATGGGAATACCCATGGTTTGCGGCCTGGGATTTGGCTTTTCACTGTATTCCGCTTGCAAAAGTAGATATGGTGTTTGCGAAGAATCAGCTCAGTTTGCTTATAAAAGACTGGTACATGCATCCGAACGGCCAGCTGCCTGCTTACGAATGGGATTTTAACGATGCTAACCCGCCCGTGCATGCAATGGTTACCTGGAAAATATACCAGCAGGACAAAGCGGCAAACGATGGCAAGGGGGATGCGTTCTTTTTAGAGAGAATCTTCCACAAGTTGATGCTGAACTTTACGTGGTGGGTAAACAGGAAGGACGAATCAGGAAATAATATTTTTGAGGGAGGATTTTTAGGGCTGGATAATATTGGTGTTTTTGACAGGAATGCAACCCTGCCAATGGGCGAACACCTCGAGCAGGCTGACGGAACAAGCTGGATGGCGATATATTCATTAAACTTATTGCGTATTGCAGCCGAGCTTGCCGAAAGCAATAAAGCGTACAATGATATTGCCAGTAAGTTTTTTGAGCATTTTATATACATAGCGGGCGCTATTTCAAATATCGGCGATAATAACGAGGGTCTTTGGGACGATACGGATGGCTTTTTTTACGATCAGTTGCGCTTGCCCGATAACAATACGCAAAAAATGAAAATCCGGAGCATTGTTGGCTTAATACCCTTAATAGCTGCCGAACTGCTGGACGAGAACGACATCACCAACAACCCCATATTCAGCAACCGGATGAAGTGGTTTTCTGAAAACCGGCCTGATCTGGCATCGCTGGTTTCACGCTGGAACGAAACTAAAGCCCCCGGAAAGCACTTGGTGAGTTTACTGCGTGGCTATCGTATGAAATCGTTACTTAAATATTTATTGGATGAAAATGAGTTCTTAAGTAAATACGGTATCAGGTCGGTATCAAGGTATCATTTGGATCATCCTTACCAGGTTATGATAGATGGTATGGAATTCAGTATAAAATACACGCCTGCCGAAAGTGATAGCGGGCTGTTTGGGGGTAACAGTAACTGGCGTGGCCCTATCTGGGTGCCCATAAATTATTTGCTGATAGAGGCCCTTCACAAATTCTTCCTTTACTACGGCGATGATTTTAAAATAGAGTGCCCAACCAATTCGGGGAATTTTATGAACCTGCAACAGGTAGCAAATGAACTTTACAGCAGGGTATCGGGCTTGTTTTTAAGAAATGAAGAAGGGAAAAGACCTGTATTTGGCGATTGCAACAAAATGCAGCATGATCCTGAATTTAAAGATTATATTTTATTTCATGAATATTTTGATGGCGACACAGGCCGCGGACTCGGAGCTTCCCATCAAACCGGGTGGACGGGGTTAATAGCGGTTTGTATGTAGTGAATAAACCATTTTTTAAGAATGGTTAGTTGCCTCCTGTAAACTTTTTATTTTCCAAAACATCCTGGATATTTTGTGGCAAGGCTGCTAACAAATTATAACCGGTAGCTGCTTCTATACTTTTAACGGTGCAGGTATAGTTCATCCAGTTGTTCGAGAGGTTATTATCATTAGGGGTATCAATGGCTATCACCTGGGTGTTTTCATCAATCCGGCCTAAGTCATCATTCCCGTCGGGCAAAACCACAACAACTTTCCAGATGTGCGCGGGTACGTTTATGCGCCCGCGATCAATGGCGGTAGCAAAGCCTTTTCGGCCGGTGCCGCCGGTGCCGTAACATCCCATAATAATGTACACTTCATTGCCTCTTTTTACCTTGTTCCTGCAATAGCTTTCTAAGTGTTCCCAGGTGTGCTGGTTATTATTGGGGGCCTGCGGAACAATGTTGTCCATTAAAAACGTAGCGGAATTTGCATCTACGCTGCTCGTACGGTCGCCGCTTGGGCAATTATGGCCCTTGTCAAACCCCGATTTACGGTAACTTGTGTTATCAGCTTCATACCAGCCATCAGGCAGCGTTTCGTCAGGCCTGAAATTGTCCAGTCGGTCTGTGGTGCCGATATCTTTGCTGCATAAGTGCCAGCTTACCCAGTTTGGTTCGCCTTTATCCCTGTTATAGCTTTCAATATAATATTTATGGTCAATCAGGTAATTGTCCGGGTTCAACAGGCTCCTGCTGGCATTACTTGGGTTGCCCAGCGCCATATTATTATCATCGGTTTGCTGTGGTTCATGCTGCTTACAGCCAATTGCTGTTAATATAAAAAAGGCTAAGAGGTTTTTAAGTAAGCGACTATTACGCATTTGTATCAAGTGCAAAAGTTTAAATTTTAAGGCCGGAATATAGCCGTTTTTAACGAAGTGCGGGGCAGGAAAAGTAAATTATAGCCGATAGCTAAAGAAAACTAAATTTTAATGTGTTAAACTGACACAATAATTTTTTTATTCAATTTTATTAAATTAGTTTTACTTAAACCACGTAAACTAAATTACCAATTAAACATGAACTACAACAGGCGCAAGTTTTTGCAAAGTACAGGCACGCTGATACTTGGCGGCATGGCTTTATCCGGAAAAGCCAGCTCTTTTTTATCAAATATGGCCCCGCATCCGGTGGGCTTACAGCTTTTTACTTTTTTCGGAATAATTGATGAAGATGTAAAAGGAACATTAACCAAAATAGCTTCAGTAGGCTATAAGGAAATGGAATCGGCTTTTAGTAAAAAAGGCGGCTATTACGGTATGAAACCGGCAGGATTTAAGGCAATGGTTAATGACCTTGGTATGTCGTGGAAATCACACCATGTTTTAGGTGCGCCATTTAAATTGCCAAAGGGATATAAAATGCCGTTAGGTGCGGATGGTAAGCCTATGGTGATACCGCCGATGATGAACCTCAGGGATAATATGCAGCAACTGGTTGATGAAGCTGCCGAAGGTGGCGTACAATATCTTGTTTGTGCTAACGCGCCAACAAGCACCCTTGAAGAAATAAAGTCGTCTATTGAAATATTGAACAAAACCGGCGAAGCTGCGAAAAAGGCAGGATTGCATTTTGCTTATCACAATCATGACATGGAATTTAAGGCAATTGACGGAAAAGTGCCTTATCATTTATTGCTTACAGAAACCGATGCCCAAAATGTAAAAATGGAGCTTGACCTGGCCTGGGCAGTAAAAGGTGGACAGGATCCGGTTAAATTGTTTAAAGACCACCCGGGCCGGTTCCCTTTATGGCATGTTAAGGACCTTGATGCTACCCATACTAATATATTACCTGTTGGCAGTGGCACCATTGATTTTAAAAGGATTTTTGCCAATAGCGCATCATCAGGAATGCAGCACTTTTTTGTGGAGCACGACAATCCTAAAGATGCTTTTGCAAGCATAAAAAGCAGCTATGGCTATATTTCCGGTACGCTGAAGGCATAAACCGGTAATAAAGTAAAAGCCGCCGGGGAATTCCCGGCGGCTTTTATAGTTAATATCATTGTCGCAATCAGTTTGTTTTGTTGCTGTACTATGAAATAGGTGACGGTTTTATAACAGACCTGATGCTGCTTACTTTGTTTTTAAGCCACTGATAAATGGTTGAGTACTCCAGGTAATTCCTGATCGAATCATCATTACGGATAGTGGTAGCCAAATCTCTCAGCGTATTTCGTAACGGGGATGTTTTGCTTACTGTTGTCACAATTTCTTCAAGCTGATCAGCATATACAACAGCTTCAAATTCATTATCAAATATTAATTCGGTCTCGCTATTTCTTTTTTCCTTAATCCCTTTTGATGGAATGGGCAGATGATAATATTTAAAATCAGCAGAGGTTAATTTGTTAGGGGCGGTGGAAAATTTGATACGTAGCATAATGTTTGTTTTAGTGCCTGGTTTATCGTTCGTAACTCTGTATAAAGTCATCATTTCGGATTGCCATAATAATATCGCTCAAAGCAATATATTGTGGCGACTGTTTATCATGCAAATCGTTAGATAAGTTTTCCAACTGCGCTGCATAAATTATAGCCTGTTCTTCATCATCAAACTTTAATATAACATCATTATTTATCTCAGCTTCAACTCCGTTAGGAGGTGCCGGTAAACCAAATTCCTCAAAGCTGGAGAAATTGAGGTTTGAACTGCTGTTGGCTGAAATATTAATAAGTAGCATAGTGTTGTTGTAAAATTACGTGTTATTTTCTAATAACTCAACACTATAAAGGTAAAGGTGTTTTAATAATTTTACATTTAGTTACTGTTAAGTTTACTGCCTTTTCTGCCATATTTACCTAACAAACACATAACATTAGTCATTTTGAAATAACACAGGCATTTACTATTTTAAGGCGGCATAAAAACACTCCCTTATTTAAATGACAGCTACCCAAAAAGAACAATTAAAAAGAGTATTAAAACCAATTCACCTTTGGGCCATTGCCGTAAGTTTAGTTATTTCGGGAGAATATTTTGGATGGAACCTGGGCTGGAAATATGCAGGCACAATTGGTTTTTTTATCGCTTCGGTGGTTGTTACGGTTATGTACATAACCTTTATTTTTAGCTACACAGAATTAACCACATCCATTCCGCATGCAGGCGGCGCATTTGCTTATGCATATAGGGCATTGGGCCCTTTTGGCGGGCTTGTGGCGGGTTATGCTACGCTGATAGATTTTCTGTTTGCCACGCCCGCAATAGCATTTGGTCTTGGCGCATATCTTCATTTTTTGAATCCGGAGATCCCGGTGTTATATTCGGCACTTTTTTTTAACGTGGTTTTTATCATCATAAATATTTTAGGCGTTAAGGAGTCGGCGATGTTTTCGTTGATCATTACCCTGCTTGCAGTGGCCGAGTTATTGATTTACCTGGGTATAGTTGCTCCCCATTTTAAGGCCGCCAACTTTTTAAATCACCCAATGCCGTCAGGCTGGACGGGTATTTTTCCGGCATTGCCCTACGCCGTTTGGTTTTATCTTGCCATTGAGGGGGTTGCAATGGTTGCTGAGGAAGTAAAAGATCCTAAACGGAATATACCGAGGGGTTATATCTCCGGTTTGGCAACTTTAATATTTTTAGCCTTCGGAGTAATGATATTCACAGGCGGTATTACCGATTGGCGTAAGCTGAGTGAACTTGACTACCCTTTACCCGAAGCCATCAGTATTGTACTGGGTAAAGCAAGCAGCCTCACCAAAATATTTGCAAGTATTGGGTTGTTTGGCCTTATAGCTTCTTTTCACGGAACTATACTTGCTTCGTCAAGGCAGGTATTTGCAATGGCCCGAAGTGGATATTTGCCCGGCTGGCTATCGGCAATAAATCATAAATTTAAAACGCCTCACCGGGCTATCATAGCAGGGGGCTTTATCAGCTTTATAGCCCTTTACACCGGCACCACCGGTGATGTGGTAATAATTTCGGTAATGGGTGCAATTGTAATGTATATGATGAGTATGATAAGCCTGTTTATACTGCGCAAAAAGGAACCCAAACTGGAGCGGCCTTTTGTAGCACCATTTTTTCCTGTTTTTCCGGCAATTGCTCTTGCTATCTCGGCAATTGTATTGGTTACCATGATTTGGTTTTATGCAAAGCTAAGCCTGATATTTTTTGGAGGGCTGGCTATAGCAGTTTTGATATTCATATTAATGGGAAAACATAAGTTAAAGCTGGTGGAGGAATTTATGATCTCGCCTGCCAAATAAATAACGCAGGCACTTGTAATAGTGTTAACCCTTCAAATCTAAATTAAATTATAAAGCGTGTCCTATCATTTCACCATAAGAAACAAAGTTTACAGGTTTGATAACCTGAAAATTTTACTTGCCAAAGCTTCGCCATACCGCACCGGCGATGTACTGGCTGGTGTATGTGCTGATAGTTACGAGGAGCGGGTTGCCGCGCAAATAGCCCTTGCCGATGTCCCTTTAAAAGTATTTTTAAACGAGGCGATCATAGCGTATGAAGCGGATGAGATAACAAGATTGATCATTGACAATCATGATGCTGAATCGTTTAGCGCGATAAGCAGCTTTACGGTAGGAGAGTTCAGAGATTGGTTACTCAGCAATGAAACAGACACAGCTATTTTAAAGGCTATTGAAGGTGGTATTACGCCGGAGATGGCGGCAGCAGTGTCAAAGCTGATGCGGAACCAGGATTTGATAGCAGTGGCCAAAAAATGCGAGGTTATTACAAAATTCCGTAACACTATTGGGCAAAAGGGTTGTTTTTCAACCCGTTTGCAGCCTAATCACCCCACTGACGACCCAAAAGGTGTTGCCGCCAGCATTATTGATGGTTTGCTTTATGGCAGCGGTGATGCGTGCATAGGTATTAACCCGGCTACAGACAGCCCGGCTGCAGTTTTAAACCTGTTGAACCTGATAGATGCTTTGCGGCAGCAATTTGATATCCCCACACAATCCTGTGTATTAAGTCATATCACCACTACTATCGACCTGGTTAATAAGGGAGCCCCTGTTGACCTGTGTTTCCAGTCAATCGGCGGCACCGAAAAAACGAATACCAGTTTTGGGGTAAACCTTGCGTTAATTGATGAGGCTTTCCACGCGACATTATCACTAGACCGCGGGACTGTAGGTCAAAATGTAATGTATTTTGAAACCGGGCAGGGGAGTGCACTTTCTGCAAATGCGAACCATGGTGTGGATCAGCAAACCTGTGAGGCGCGGGCGTATGCTATTGCCCGAAAGTATAAGCCGCTGTTGGTCAATACGGTAGTTGGGTTTATAGGGCCTGAGTATTTATATGATGGCAAGCAGATTATAAGGGCGGCTTTGGAGGATCATTTTTGCGGCAAGCTGCTTGGATTGCCAATGGGGGTGGATGTTTGTTATACCAACCATGCCGAGGCCGACCAGGATGATATGGATAACCTGCTTACGCTGTTAGGCGTGGCCGGGTGCAATTTTATAATGGGCATTCCCGGTTCCGATGATATTATGTTGAATTATCAGTCCACCTCGTTTCACGATGCTTTGTATTTAAGAAATACGCTGGGATTGAAACCCGCGCCGGAATTTGAAAAATGGCTGATAAAACAGGGAATTTATAATGGTGAGGGGGGCTTACTGCCATTAAATACATCGCATAAACTATTGTCAGGTTTGATATGAGCGACGAAGAATTAATCAATGATCCTTTAGCGTTGTTGCGTGAATTTACGGCGGCCAGGATAGCCATTGGCCGGGTGGGAAACAGTATACCTTTAAAGCAGTCGATGGAGTTTAAGCTGGCGCATGCCCATGCAAGGGATGCGGTTTACTCTGTATTGGACATAGAAGGATTGACACAAAAATTTCACCCGTTCCGGTTACCCGTATTGCATTTACATAGCCAGGCCACAAGCAGGCAAAAATTCCTTAAGCGCCCGGATCTCGGCAGAAAGCTCAGCGAAGAATCAAAGGAACAGTTTACTGAACCGATAACAAGCTTCGGGGTTGCAATTATTATAGCAGACGGGCTTTCGGCAACTGCCGTAAATGAAAATGCACCCGGCTTGCTCAAGTTATTGATCCCCATGTTGGATGCCGCCAAAATTAGTGTTGCCCCGCTTTGCCTGGTTGAGCAGGCCAGGGTTGCTATTGGTGATGATATAGGGCACGGCTTAAATGCTAAGTTATCCGTATTGCTGATAGGGGAAAGGCCCGGCTTAAGCTCGGCAGACAGTATGGGTGCATACCTTACCTATGATCCAAAGCCTGGCTTAACAGACGAATCACGTAATTGTATTTCAAACATCAGGAAGGGCGGTTTGAACTACAAACAGGCAGCTGGTAAGATCTTTTACCTGATTAATGAGGCGTTTAAAAGAAAAATATCAGGTGTTAATTTGAAAGACAACGCGGGGCTGTTAAGTTAACAGATCAATAATAGTTCAATAGCTTGAAGCTAATCTTCATTTTAAACATTGGCGCCTAATACGCTTCGCCATGCCCAGCGGGTTAAGCGGTTAAAGCCTTTCCAGCTGTCAACAAAAGCAATAATATCCTTCAGGCAATTTTCGCTGAACTTCTTTTTGAAATTAGCCCGTGCAAGTTTATAAGCATGGTCCGGGTTTTCAAGCCCTATCCGTTCAAAGATCTCCTTCTTTACGTACATGGTGCGTACAAAAAGGATATTGAACAGGATCACAAAGCTGTAGGCGGTGCGTTTTATGTAACCAGCCTTTGCAGCGTATTCTTTTAACAGGCTTTTGGTAAAAAGGATATGACGGCCCTCCTCAATATTATGCAGGTCGAACATCTTTTTTAATACGGGGTAAATGTTGGGGGAACGGCGCGCATAATTGCCATACACATCGGTAACCAGTTCAACAGATACGCTGCCCATAAATAAGTAATCGGCGGGCAGGTATTTATTACTGAACTCGCCAAAAAACTTATGCATTCCGGATTGCTTTATGGGGTTTCCGCCCAATTTGGCTATGGCCTGCCCAAACATTTCCTGGTGCCTGAACTCCTCTATTAATTCCCGTAACAAAAAGCGGTGTTCAATATGATCAAGCGGGAGGGTAAGAATGTGCCGCGTCATAAAAAGACAAAAAAGGCATTCGCCCCAGGCATAAGATGCAATTACCTGTACTAATTCGTGCCTGCCAAGTTCTAATTTTTGGACAGGGGTAAGCGTGTGGTAAATTTCCAGCCCCTGTAAAGAGGTTAATATCTCCGGCAAAAAAACGTCTTCGGCAGCAGGTTCCAGGTGCCACGGAATATACGTCTCCGGCATCAGCGGGCGTTCCTTGCTGATTTTTATCAGGCGTTCAACTTCTTTTACATCCATAGTTTCCTTTGTAAGATCAGCGGACAACAACATTTGGAAGCCAGGAGAGAAGGATTGGCAGCGCTTTTTTTCTTCCCGGCTTCTTGAATCTTGTCTTTACTAAAGTGTACCGTAAATATCGGTAACCGGTTGCCTATACCGCAAATAACTGACCAAAATCTTTAAACGATTTAAACTCAAGGGCATTGCCTGAAGGGTCAAGAAAAAAAAGTGTTGCCTGTTCGCCGGGCAGACCTTTAAAACGGATGTAAGGCTCAATTACAAATTTTATATGATGGCTTCTCAGCCTTTTTTCCAGCTTGTGCCATTCGTCCCATTCCAAAACAACACCATAATGCGGTACCGGAACATCGTGCCCGTCAACCGGGTTAAAATGCAGCTGTAATTTTTCAGCAGGGCGTGGTTTTAAATGGATCACAAACTGGTGACCATAAAGGTTGAAATCTGTCCAATGATCAGAACTGCGGCCTTCGCTGCAGCCTAAAACTTCGCGGTAAAACTTTTTTGACTCTTCAAGGTCATAAACAGGTACCGCTACATGAAACGGGGTTAGTTTGCTCATCTTTTTGGTTGACTAATCTAATCCTATCAGCTTTATTTCACCGTGTACCTGAATAATTGCCTGCCCAGGTTGCCATCTTTATCAATACCCTCAACTATCGCGCGATAGGTGCCTGTTCCGTCAGCGTTGAAAAACTCAAACGAAACCGTTCCTGTTACCGGGTCTGTTACAATATTTGGGTTCCAGTAAATTGTACTCCTCGTGTCAATCTGGTTAGTTTGTTGTGCCCTGGGGCCGCTATAACGCGGTAAATAAAATGATTTTTTTACGATGTAGCCTCTTGGCGAAATAGTCAATTCGTTTTTAGCGGGTATCATGTCCCTTAATTGGGCGAGGCTTATTTTTTGGCCTTCAGGTGCTTTTTTCATGTTAACCACAATTGCACCATTTGAATTGTAGGCGCTATTTACCAGGCCAAGTTCATCCTTTAAAAATACTTCAATAGATTCTACGCCATCAGCAGTCATGTTCTCCAGGTAGCTTACGTCAACCGGCATTCCTTTTACAAATACCTGCGCCGGCACTCTTTTTCCGGCGTTATAATCGCGCATAACATAAAAGTTATAATTTTCGAAAATCATACCGCTTGCTGCAACTTTAAGACAATTTAAAAGGTTGTTGCAGCCTTCCAGCATATTAGGCGTTATCAAATGATCGGGTTCCTGGCTTAAGCTGGATAAACTACTGTAATCTTTGTGAGTAACAGTTTTTTTAATCCGCGTATCCTTGATAACCACCTCTTTTAAAATATGCGAGCTATTAGCCTGTATTTTGCTGTTTTTTAAATACGGGCTCAATGCGCTGTCGATATTCATTATTTCATCAGCCTGGGCAGGGTTTACGGCAATTTTTTGGTAGGGGTCGCCATCAACACTTAATACCAGGTCACTGGCACGCGGATTATTGCGGGCGCTTACGAAAACCTGCGTAGAATCTGAAAATACAAGATTTGAAAATCTGAAACGGCCATCGGCATCAGTGACAGTATTCGCTGAATAATTCTTATCCTTTATCTTTAAACTTATATTGCCATTCGGGACTGCCATCCCGTTAAATGCTCTCAATGTTCCGGTAAGCGTTATTCCCTGTTCCGGAAGAAAGCTTATCGGCGGGTATTTGTCATTCATTATCCCATCGTACGAAAAGCGCCTGTAACCCTGTGTTTGCAATAATATGTCAAGATCTGCGAGCTTTTTTTCATCCTGGTTATTAAAGTAGTAGTTTGGCTTTTCAATATAACCAGTTATATCTGCCGTTAATAGCAGGTAAGTAAGAATGGTGGTTTCTGAATTTTCATCAACCGGCACTTTTGTGTCGTCAATTACCGTTACCGAAAAATTACCTTCGACCGGCTTGTCATTATTTTTGGCTACTACACTAAGCTTAACTTTTTGCCTGGTGGTGTAAGAGGGATGATCGCTGGCTATGGAAAGGTTAAGCTGGTCTTTATGCATCACAAAAGCAATGCGCTCACTCAAGGGTTCTCCGTCATCAGCAAAAAGGGTTACCTGTACAATACCCGTAGGAAATTTACTCTTTGACACCGAGGCGATGTAAACCTGGTTTTGTAATTTGGTTTGAGCCGCAAATGCAATAACCCCGCCTGATTTTGCAAGGATAAAAAAGGTTTTGCCCTCATTTTCTTTTACAAATGCAGGATCTGATAGTAGTTTTATCTTTAAATTTTCCGGATCAGTATTCTCTATATTAATGGTAGTAGCATCAGAAAGTACTTTTGGCATATCAGGGGCTGCCGTTGTGCCATCAGCAAAAGTTACTTTGGCTGAGTATGTTTTACCATCTTCGGGTGTTATTTGAAAAACACCCATTCCTAAATGTGACGAAGAGAACTCCGCTACAACCTTGTTGGTGTTATCAATAATGGTGCCTTTTACATCAATTCCGAGGCCATCCGGCTTTAAGGCTTTAAACGCTACTTTTGAAGGGATTCCGCTTATTAATTGGCCGCCTTCAGGGAAAAATTGTATATCGTTAGGCTGTGAAACAGATTTTAACGAAAATTTACTGGTGCCCTGCCTTCTTTCACCGCGGTCAATAACCGTAATTAAGGCAGCAGAATCTAAACCTATGTTTTTGGTGTTGGTGAAGCTAATATCAATAAATCCGTTTTTATCTGTTGTTCCTTTACCTTTTATAAGCTCATCATAGTCTTTTTCAACTGTCCAGGTCACTCTCTTATCGCTGTACGGTTTGCCTTCATCATCTTTGTAGTAAATTCCGGCAGAAACTTTTGTGAATTTGTTTACCATGGCCCTTTTTAAAGAGATCTGGGTCGACAGGTTGTTGTTTATAGCATCGCCAATGGTAATGCTTTTATTGAAAAAATACGATGAACCAAAGTTGTTCATCCAGTTAGTATAGGCTACTACTCTATAATTCCCCTTCTTATAAGCGAATTGCGACAGTGAAACATCGCCCCAGCCAACGCCATTTTTAACAGGGAGCTTTAATGATTGTACCAGCGAGTCTTTAGCAGTTAATACATCAACATAAATTATTTTGCTTATTGCAGACGGCTGGTGATTGTCCATTGTAAGATAGGCCTTAAACCAAATGGTATCGCCTAATGCATAATAAGGTTTATCAAAATGAAGATAAACGCGTTCTATAGGCATTGCCTCATAGAGCTTAGCGGTTTTCGTCATTATTTTATTTAATACTGATATATCCTGCGCGGCAGCGGTCAAATAAAAGAATGGAACAAATAACGATAGTAAAAGAAAAGTCCTGATAAATCTCATGAAATTAGATTAAGCCTGATGCAAGGGCTAAATATAGCCCATTGGTATTTAAATACGATAAAATGCCGCCGGGTTTAACATATTTTTACAGTTTTAAACAGCAATGTTACTTAACTACCATTTGTATGGTGTTGCGGCTAAGTTGCTCCATCAATATGGTTTTACCTGTTTTTAGCTCGTTTAGCCATTTGTCTGAGTAATGCCTTACTGTAATTAAGGTTAAACCCTCATTATATTTTACGTTGAAATCCTTACCTAATAAATGCAGTAGTTTTTTGAAGCGATCTTCATTAAGGTCAATGCAAACACTAAAGCTCAGCGCGGATGTTTGCATCATGTTCACCTTTGCATGGCTCGCTGCAAACATTCCGAAAATGTCGCTTAAATGGTTTTCAGAAATAAAGGAATAATCTTTAGCTGACAGGGAAACCAAAACCTGGTTATGTTTAAGGATAATTACAGGTTTTAAAAATTCGTTTCGACCATTTTCCTTTATTACAGTGCCGGGTTGGTCCGGATTTGTAAACGACTTTACCAGTAAAGGTATTTTAGCGTTTTGAAGCGGTTTTATAGTTTTAGGGTGGATTACCGTAGCGCCGTAATAGGTCATTTCAATAGCTTCTGAATAGGACAGCTCATCAAATTTAAGGGTATCCTTAAAGAATTTAGGATCAGCATTCAGCACTCCCGGTACGTCCTTCCATGTGGTTACCGACTCGGCTCCAAGGCATGAAGCAAATATAGATGCGGTATAATCAGATCCTTCCCGACCTAAGGTAGTGGTGAAATTTTCGGATGTTCCGCCCAAAAAGCCTTGTGTTACTACATGTCCTTTTTGCAATAGGGCCGGGATTTCTGAACTGATCGCAGCCCTTGTTTTATCCCATTGTACCACACCTTCGCGATAGGTATTATCGGTATGGATGTACCCGCGGACGTCAAGCCACTGACTTTTAATGCCTGCCTTATTCAGGTAAGCGTTCACAATTCGCGTGGATACCAGTTCTCCGATAGACACCATCTGGTCATAAATAAAATCATAATCATCGTGTGGTTCTTCTTCAATTACCCAATCAATCTCTACAAACGTATTGGCCACGTCATCAAATACCGAATCAGATGGTTCAAACAGCTGCTCGATAATTTCATAATGATATTTTTTTATTTCATCAAAAATAGCATGGACCTCTTCATCCCGGTCAACATACGCCCGGGTGAGCTTTTCAAGCGCATTGGTAGTTTTACCCATTGCCGAAACCACTATTAACAGCTGGTTTCCATCATACTTTTTAACCACGTTGACAAGGTTAACTATGCCCCCGGCATCTTTTACTGATGCACCACCGAATTTAAAAACAAGCATTATTTAATATATTGGGCAACAACCGAATTTGGCCGAAGCAGTGATTTGATTTGTGTGTAGGGTATAACAAGTTCTGTAGTACCTGCTGCATAGGGCTTTATTTCGTATTGGTTGTATAAAAACCTGAGCCCGGTTGGTGTTACAGAGAAATTGCTGTTTAAAGCGAATTTATTGTCCTTGAAAAAGTAATTATCGGCGAGTGAGGCTGTATCACTTAGTTTTTCGTTTTTGCGGAAAATTCGTTCTGCAACTGCTTCAAGCTTGCTGATGTTGCCGGGGGTAAAAAGGTCTGTTAATGTTATGCTTTTATCAGCTTTTGTATTCCAGTTTATAAAGCCGGTGTATGACGAAGGATGTGCGCCGCCGGTAAAGACATAGCCGTTTGTTTCCAGCGTGGTAAGGCTTGAATCTTGCCTCAGCACCTTTACGTTAACATCAAGTGCGTAAAACATTGACGAACCGTCACCGCGTTTTGAACTTATGTAGTCCGTCATAAAGTTTTTAGTCAGCGTAGCAAGGCTGGTGTCAGGCTTTTCACCAAGCTGAAACATATTAAGCAGCTTGCCGGCAATAGTGTCGTTTAAAGCTTTTTGGCCTTTAAAATCGGGGTAATTAAATTTTGCTACAGTACAATCGCTGTCCGCCTTATTGCCGCAATCGGCAGCGCGTTGTTTAAACGCGGTGTATTTGTAAGCTAAAGTATCTCTGTTTATGTCAGGCACCTTTTTGCCGGGTTTACCCCACATGCATGAACTTATCAGCACGGTTAATAAACAAATTGCTAAATAACCTGTTCTCATACCTCAATAATTTAAAAGCTGTTCTTTTGATAAGGATGCATTAAGCCATCCCGCTTCAATGCTTGCTTCATATTTGTTATAGAAATTGATGGCAGGTTCGTTCCAGTCGAGCACCTGCCACGACATTCCATTAAAACCCATTTCTTTTGCTTCATTAATTAACCTGTTAAAAAGCAGCTTTCCTACTTTTTTGCCGCGCATGCTCTCGGTTACTATCAGGTCTTCAAGATACATCCTGTTGCCTTTCCAGGTTGAATAGCGGATGTAATAAACGGCAAAACCAACTATTAAATCATTTACTTCGGCAACAAAGGCTTTCCAAACCGGTTTTTGGCCAAACCCGGCCTCTTCAAACTCCTGTAAAGTAACGGTCACTTCTTCCGGCGCCTTTTCGTACAGGGCCAGTTCATTTACCAGTTCCATTAAACGGGGGCAATCTTCTTTTTTTGCTATTCTTATGTTGACCTGATCTGTCATTATGCTATTGTTGCTTTATAGTAAGTTCGATATGATTTAATAATTTGGAACCTCTAATTGTTCTTCCAGTGCTTAATAATACGTTTGCCAAAAATAGTGCTGCCCAGCCTTACCATATTGCTTCCCTGTTCCACAGCTATTTTATAATCGGCCGACATGCCCATTGAAAGGGTGTCAAAAGCATCGTCTTTGCGGAAAAAACTTTGCTTTATGCCATCAAAAAAAGTTTTCAATTCGTAGTATTCGTCCTTTACTTGTTTCTCATTATCGGTATTGGTGGCAATGCCCATCAAACCGCGGATTTTGATGTGCCCGAGTTTGGCGAATTCTTCTGATCGCAGCAGCTCTATCACCTCGTCAAAACCCAGCCCAAATTTTGTGTCCTCATCTGCAATATAAACCTGCAGCAGGCAATCAATAATGCGGTTGTTTTTTTCGGCATGCTTATTTATCTCCTGCAGTAACTTTAAGCTATCCACAGACTGGATCATGCTCACAAAGGGGGCAATATATTTAACTTTATTGCTCTGCAGGTGCCCTATCAAATGCCACTGGATATCTTTTGGCAACTGTTCATACTTTTCTACCAGCTCCTGCACCATATTTTCACCAAATAAGCGTTGTCCTGTATGGTAAGCTTCCAGCACATCTTCAACAGGTTTTGTTTTTGATACCGCAATCAGGCTTACATGTATAAGTTCAGTTTCTTTTTTTAAGCTTTTGATGTTCTCTGCTATGCTCATTTATCCGTAAATTTGCTTAATTAATACGCCGCTAAATTACAGAATGCATAAATATATAACCTTGTTTTTTTCAGTATCCCTTTTTTTATTTTCATGTAAGGGCAGCAATGCTCCTGATGGGGTTATAAACAATAAACAGATGACCAGGCTACTCACCGAAGTTCATCTTATTGACGGCCGGATGTATGGTCTGTTCCAATCACAGGATAGCCTTAATAAGTATGGCACCAGCAGGTACGATGCGCTTTTTAAAAGATACCATACCGATTCTGCTCAATTTACGAAGAGCTTTAAGTATTATGCCAGGCAACCCGTTGAGCTTCAAAAAATGTATGACCAGATTCTAATCAATCTGAAACAAAAAAATGATTCTTTGGTGAAGGTTCAGCATAAAGCCGACTCATTGAACAGGATAAAACAACAGAATAAACCTAATATAGAATAATGCTTTACCCGAGTAATAGTACTGATAAACTTGGTTTTACCGAGGTAAAAGAACTGATAAAAGCACATTGCCTGAGTGAAATGGGCCGGCAAATGGTCGATAAGATCCAGGTAATGAATAATTACGATCAGATCCGCAAGTTTCTTTACCAGGCGAATGAGTTTAAAAATATTTTGGAGAATGACGCGCCATTACCTATTCATCATTTTTTTGATATAAAATCACTGGCCAACAAGGCGAAAATAGAAGGCGCTTTTTTAAGCGAAGAAGAGTTTTACCAGGTGCGGGCATCGCTAACCACCGTTTTTGCGGTAATTGGTTATTTTAACGAGCGCGAAGGGCAATATCCCAACCTGGAGGCCCTGTTTGAACACCTTCCAATTGAAAAAGCCATCCTTAAAAAAATAGACCTGGTTATTGATCAAAAAGGGAAAATAAGGCCCAATGCCTCGCGCGACTTACAGGACATTACGTCCGGAATTGCAAAGGCAGAGCAGGAGGCCCGCAAGAAAATTGATGTGATATTTAAGAGTGCCTCCGGTAACGGCTGGACCGCAGACGGTTCATTAACCATTCGCGACGGGCGTTTGTGTATCCCTTTGCTGGCAGAAAATAAACGCAAGCTGAAAGGTTTTATTCATGACGAATCAGCTTCCGGCCAGACCGTTTATATGGAGCCAGAGGAGGTGTTTACCTTAAATAACAAAATTCGCGACCTGGAATTTGAACGCCGGCGGGAAATAATCAAGATCTTAACGGCTTTAACGGATGAACTCAGGCCTTATGTTCCGCTATTACTTTCTTACCACGGCCTTTTAACAAAACTTGATTTTGTTAGGGCCAAGGCACTTTTTGCGATAGATATAGAGGGCAATATGCCCGAAGTGGTGAATGATGCCACACTAAAATTGAGCAACGCCCGCCATCCCCTTTTACTTTTGAATTTCAAGAAGGAAGGTAAAACAGTTGTTCCATTAAATGTCCGGATTGATGAGGGCACACGGATAATTGTAGTGTCGGGGCCAAATGCGGGTGGTAAATCTGTTTGTATGAAAACCGTAGGGCTGCTGCAAATGATGGTGCAGGCAGGCTTATTGATCTCGGCCGCCGAAGGGAGTGTTACCGGTGTTTTTAAGCAGCTTTTTGTGGATATCGGCGATGATCAATCTATTGAAAGCGACCTGAGCACCTATAGTGCTCATCTTTCAAAAATGAAAAATTTTGTAGAGCAGGCTAACGGCAAAACGCTGATCCTGATTGACGAATTTGGAACCGGAACAGATCCTCAATTTGGCGGGCCTATTGCCGAGGCCGTATTGGAGTCGTTAAATCACAAAAAGGTGAAGGGGATGGTTACTACCCACTACTCAAACCTTAAAATATTTGCAAGCCATACGGAGGGAATAGAGAATGCCTCGATGTTGTTCAATAACGTTGAGATGAAACCGCTGTACATGCTTGAAGTTGGAAAACCCGGCAGTTCGTACGCATTTGAGATAGCGCAAAAGATAGGCTTGCCCCAAAATGTACTTAACCTCGCCAAAAATAAAGTTAGTGCAGGGCAAAAAAAGGTGGATACGTTATTGGTTGACCTGGAGCGGGAGAAAAAAGAAATCCTGGACACCCGGATAAAACTTGAAAAGCAACAAAGGCACGTGAATGTGCTGTTGGCTGAAAATGAAAAACTAAAGAGTTATCTTGACGAAAATAAGAAAACACTGATCAGGGAAGCTAAAGACCAG
This sequence comes from Mucilaginibacter xinganensis, assembly GCF_002257585.1. Classification (NCBI taxonomy): domain Bacteria; kingdom Pseudomonadati; phylum Bacteroidota; class Sphingobacteriia; order Sphingobacteriales; family Sphingobacteriaceae; genus Mucilaginibacter; species Mucilaginibacter xinganensis. The sequence goes on from NZ_CP022743.1 coordinate 2,318,086, forward strand.
GCGAAGAATATCATCCTGAATGCTAATAAGCTGGTAGAAAATACCATCTCAGAAATTAAAAGCAGTAATGCCGATAAGGAGACAACCCGTACGCTACGTGAAAATTTAAATACAGAACTCCAAAAAAATACGGTTAAACCTGTTGTGGTAAAAACAACGGTTGCTGATGAGGAATTAAAGCCGGGCGATTGGGTTAAACTTACGGACAGCGAAACCACGGGCCAGGTTATAGAAGTAATAAAAGATAACGTGGTAATTGCCATTGGCGATTTGCGCACCGTTGCCAAAAAGAAACGGGTGATGAAAGTATCCAAATCATCAGTACCAAAAGAAATCAGGAAAAGTTATAGTCAAACCAATGATATGGCTTCCTTCAGCCCGGAAATTGACGTGCGCGGGCAGCGGACGGAAGATGCACTTAATAATATTGAACGGCTGTTTGATCGTGCCGTAATGATGGGTTTTGGTAACTTAAAGATTATTCATGGCAAAGGCGATGGCATATTGCGCAAAATGATCAGGCAATATCTGAAAAAATATGAGCAGGTTGACCGGATGGAAGATGAGCACCTGGACAGAGGCGGGGATGGCATTACTTATGTATATTTGAAATAAAAACCGGACTTTTTATTGGATGGTCGTTTTATCAAAGCGTTAAGGAAGCTTCGCAGCTGAGCGGATTTTATGCATACCTGATTTTAAAATATGAAGACTAAATTTTGGATTTCGTTAACTGCAATTTTAATAAGCATTAACTGTGTTGCACAACCGGTTATTAAATTCAATGATCCGCATATCCGTTATTCAGGCAGAATTGCTATGCGCGATTCAGCAGCCGAACTTTCATGGTCTGCGAATTCTATAAAAATCAACTTTACAGGGACGGGTGTAAGCGCCACTTTAAAAGATGAGCGCGCTGATAACAACTATAATATTATTGTTGATGGAAAAGTGATTGGTAAACTGCATCCGGAGGCTGCAAAAAAAGACTACGTGCTTGCTGCGGGGTTACCGGCGGGAAAACATACCCTTGAGCTTTTCAAACGCACAGAATGGGCAATGGGAAAAACCTGGTTCTACCAGTTTAAGTTTAATAAAGGCGACAAAATTTTACCTGCCCCCAGGCGCCAGAAACATAAAATTGAATATTTTGGCGATTCGATAAGCTGTGGATATGCCGATGAGGATACAACAGGGCAAGACAGGGGCACCAGTGCTTATGAAAATGGTTATATCAGTTATGCGGCTTTAACTGCCCGCCATTATAACGCAGAATTTTATAACACTTCAAAAAGTGGCATAGGCATAACCATCAGCTGGTTCCCGCTGGTAATGTCTGAAATGTATGGGCGGCTGGATGCTACCGATCCCAACAGCAAATGGGATTTTTCGAAATACACGCCTGACCTGGTTATCGTTAACTTATTTCAAAATGATTCTTGGCTGGTAAATATGCCGGGTAATGAACAGTTTAAAGCAAAATTTGGCACTATGCCCCCAAAGCCGGAATTTATAATTGGCGCTTATCAAAGCTTCCTTAAAAGTGTAAGGTCTAAATATCCAAAAGCTCAGATAGTATGCATTTTAGGGAGCATGGATGCCACCAAAGCCGGCTCTGCCTGGCCGGGCTATATTGACAAAGCCGTGGCAGGGCTGAATGATAAGCGCATAGCTACTCATTTTATACCCTATAAAAATACCAACGGGCACCCCAGCGCCAAAGAACAGCAAGCCATGGCCAATGATCTGATCGTATTTATCGATAAAACCGTTTCCTGGTAAAATGCAAGCCCTGAAAACACTATTAAAATTAAATCTTTCTTTCGTGCTTTAGCTACGTTTCGGTGTGTTCAATATCATCTGCGTCAATATCTTCCCCAACCTTTTGTTGGTCAGGTACTTCATTTGGTCCGGCTATGTTGGGCTCATTTTCGTTATCGGCAGTGCCCTCCTGGTAGCCGCTTTCTTCGTGCGGCCGGTCATTCTCGCCGTCGCCGCGTTCTTCCGGCCGGGCAGGTTTTGGTGATTCGCTGTTCCAGTTGGCGTAGGGTTGCGCTTTGGTATAATCTGGCGACCCTTCCTGATTTTTAACTTTAAAGTTATTGTTTTCGGGGTGCTCCTCAGCCGGTTCGGTGCGTGCAAAATAGGCGTTGGTATAACCAGCATTTTGCGATGGGTTATTTTTGTCGTCGCCGGCGGGGGTATTGTTGTTTTTGCCAAGGCTATGCCCGCCCATTGCCTGTCCTTCTTTTACGGGTTTCATATTACTTTCGCTTTTGCCGTAAAGATTTCTTTCCAGGTTCTTTTCATTAAGGTTTTTGTCGTCCTCAACCCGCCATGCGTTTGGCTTGTCAGCCTTACTGCCTGAATGATCATCCCAATCATCCAAATGCTTGTTTTTATCAAATTCCATAGTTTAGTTCATTGATCTGTTAATAATTACGCCCGGAGGTGCCCTATTGTTTTTTTTATTTTTTGGTTGATAGGGTATTTTTATGGACTGCCCCTCTTCATAAATAATTTCCGCGATGCGGGAGATAAGCCCGAAACCATCGGTCAAAAAGAATTAACTTTGCCATACCAATTATAAAATATGAACAAAACGGTTAAGGATGCAGATGAAGCGATCCGCGACATTACGGACGGTATGACCTTAATGATAGGCGGATTTGGCATGAGCGGATTGCCCGAAAATTGTATAGCAGCATTAGTGAAAAAAGGTGTAAAAGACCTAACCTGTATCTCCAACAATGCCGGCGTTGACGATTTCGGCATTGGGCTGATGCTGAAGCAGCACCAGGTGAAAAAGATGATCTCATCCTACGTAGGTGAAAACGCTGAGTTTGAGCGGCAATTATTAAGCGGTGAACTGGAAGTTGAATTGATCCCCCAGGGTACTTTGGCAACCCGGTGCATGGCCGCCGGCTATGGGATGCCTGCAATTTTTACGCCGGCGGGTATCGGAACAGAAGTAGCCATAGGCAAAGAAGTGCGGAATTTTAACGGGAAAGACTATTTAATGGAAATGGCTTTTGAAGCCGACTTTGCAATAGTGAAAGCCTGGAAAGGCGACACCATGGGCAACCTGGTGTACCGCGCTACTGCCCGTAACTTTAACGCGGTTATGGCCACAGCCGGAAAAATTACTATTGCTGAGGTTGAGGAACTGGTTGAACCCGGAGAAATTGATCCGGACCATGTTCATACGCCAGGGATATATGTTCATAGGATATTCCAGGGAGTGAACTATGAGAAGCGCATCGAACAAAGGACTGTTAGGAAGCGACAATAAACTAGGCGTCATTGCGAGCCAGACTGTTTGCAGCCTGGTATGAAGCAAACGCTGAACTATACATATAAAGGAGTAAAAACTATGTGGCAACCGAGCTGCGGCTGTAAGGTGCCACCAGCATACCGGTCCGTGATCGTCCTTTGGAGAGGTTGCTTCGTTCCTCGCAATGACGTGACGTTTTACCAAATTTTCAAATCAATATAATGTTAGACAAAGAAGGAATAGCAAAACGAATTGCTAAAGAAATAAAAGACGGTTATTATGTAAACCTGGGCATAGGGATCCCTACACTGGTAGCCAACTATATACCTGCTAATATTGATGTGGTGCTGCAGTCTGAAAATGGATTGCTGGGCATGGGGCCTTTTCCTTTTGAGGGAGAGGAGGATGCCGATGTCATCAATGCAGGTAAACAAACTATTACCATGCTTCCCGGCTCAGCTATTTTTGATTCGGCTATGAGCTTTGGAATGATCAGGGCTAAAAAAGTAAATCTCACCATATTGGGCGCTATGGAAGTGTCTGAGAACGGCGACATCGCCAACTGGAAGATCCCGGGTAAAATGGTTAAAGGCATGGGCGGTGCGATGGATCTGGTAGCATCGGCAGAAAATATAATTGTAGCCATGCAGCACGTAAACAAAGCAGGGGAATCAAAACTGTTACCCCGGTGTACATTGCCGTTAACCGGTGTTAATTGCGTTAAAAAAATAGTAACCGAACTGGCAGTACTTGATGTATTACCCGAAGGCGGGTTTAAATTACTGGAGCGCGCACCCGGTGTTAGTGTTGAAGAAATTATAAAAGCAACAGCCGGGAAATTGATTATTGAGGGAGATGTGCCGGAGATGATTATTTAGTACATGGTCCATAGTCGATAGACCATGGTGTGAAGAAATTTTAGCCATGGCCTATGGACTATCGTCTATCGACTTTTAAAACAACTTCGCTCTCAAATCCTTGGATATCTCCCCCGTTACACAAATAATATCTTCTGCTTTGTGAGAGTTGTTTACAATAATTTTGTCGCATTCGTCCCGGTAGGGTAGCAAGAATTCTTTGTATGCCGGTGCAACATGATTTATCCATTTATACATCGCATCATCGTGCGAGTAGCCGCGTTCAAGTAAATCGCGTTTAAGGCGGCGTTGCAGGGCAATTTCATCATCAGCATCAATGAAGATCTTTAAATCAATCATTTCTGAAATTTTTTTAAAGTGCAGGATAAACAGGCCTTCTACAATTAAAATAGGAGCGGGCTGTATCTCCAGCATTTTAGGAACGGCATCCGGGTTATTAAAGGTGTATTCCTTTTTCAGGATGGCTTCACCATTCAGCAAACTTTCGATGTCTGCTTCAAAATGATCGTGGTCAATGGTTGATGGCAGGTCGAAGTTGTAGTGTTTATTTTCCTCTTTAGTCATGTTATGGGCTACCGGAAAATAGTAGTCGTCCTGCGAGACCAGGCTAACTTCACTTGCAGAAAAATGCTCTAAAAAACACTTCAAAAAAAAAGTTTTGCCGGATCCGCTTCCTCCGGCAATACCCAATACATATGGTTTATTCATTCGGGCTACCGTAGCTTATGTTTACATGGAAGCGTTTATCCAAAGCGCCTAATGATTCGGCAACATTTTTTGTCATTACCAAAATAACATCTTTTGTTGATTCATTATCTGTAAAACGGCCAACTACTTTTGCAAAAGTAGTACGGTTAGTCATTGGGTTGGTAATTTTTATAACGGTGCCAATAGGGGCCGTGCGGTGCAATACCAGTTTTTTATTGGGATCAAGACTTGGGTCATCAATCCAGCTGGCTACACCTTTTTCGTTTTTCTCATACAAGCCGTAACGGTTGGAGTTTAAATGGCCGCTGCTGTCTTTTGCAATAGCAGGCGCCAGGTTTGAATCGCGCCTGGCTATTACCCGTTGGGTATCGGCAGCAACCTGCTGAATGGTTTGCTGCGCCTGTTGCACCGGGGCGGGTGCCTGTTGCCCGGTTGATGGGTTTACCAGCAGGATCTGGCCGGGCTGCAGGTTTGTTGATGTTAAGTTATTTAGCTTAGTAACGGCATCAACACTGGTGTTAAAGCGTTTAGCTATAGAGAACAATGTTTCACCTGCTGACACCTTGTATTGAGTGGGCGGGGTATTGTCCTGCTGCGCCTGTGGCTGCTGAACCGGCCGTTGCTGCACCTGCACAGGTTGCTGCACAACTACAGGTCGGATTGGCTGTTCTGCAGTGGTATTTACTTCCACATTTTCGCTTTCCTTGTGTTTTTTGCTTCGGGCTTCTTCCATCGCTTCTTTTTCTTCGCGGGCAAGCCTTGCTTTTTTCTCTTTTTTAGTTTCTTTTACCGCCGCTTCTTCCTTTTCCTTTTTGCTTTTTTTGAAAGGCATGTCGGTTGGAACCTCTACAATCTTACCAAGCGATAATGTCTCTTTTTTTGCGCCGTTAAATTTCATCAAAACAGCGGGCTTTATGTTATAACGCCGCCCGATAGAATAATAGGTATCGCCCGCCTTAACTTTAAACAATACCATCTTTTTACCGTCGTTGTTTTTTACACCTACGGAGTCAATTAGCGGATTAGCAAAGAGTGATACGGAAAATGTAAACGATAATATAGTTAATAATAGAAGTTTGAATTTCATAATGAACTTTGAATCAGTATTTATAGGGATAAAACTTTCAATTCTACCTTGTTTTTTATATAAATTAAACAGTTTTTATGCATTATAAACGCCTCCGGCTGAATTTTTTGTATATCTGAGTTTAATAAATCTTCGTAAACTTTATTTTGCCCGTCAAATACATACAGCAGCTGAACAAGCTGCCCGGCCTTTAGCGCGTGCAAAGATACAATTCTAAAATTATTGTGCTCAAGGTAATGTACCCAATTTGAATAGGAATGATGTATAATAAGGTTTGGCGGTAATAATTCCGGCGCTAACTGTTCGGGTACGCGGATGTTATTTGCAGGATCGTTAAACAGGTAAGGTTCATAAATGCGGATGGTGGCCCCGGTTTTTATGTCAGCCAAAAAAAGTTTGCGGGGCTGTAGCCGGCTGTCGTAAACCACCGGGCCGTTTGCAGTAAGGTGGTCAAAGCCCAGCGTGTAATTGCTCCACAATGTTTTACCGGTAAAAGCATCAACGGCTAATAATCCTTTATGCGCCGGGCCGGTTTCTGACTGGTAATAATGGATCAGCAGTACCCCATCGTACGCGGTTTCAATGCCGGTGAGCCAGCGCTCGGGGGTAGTGAGGCTGTCAAAATATATTTTGCCGTTCTGTAAACCTGCCGACCCAAAACAAACTTTTTTCTCATCATTGTCCCTGATCTCAACAAAAAGCGTTTCGGTTAGCGCGTCAATTTCCATACGCCAGATTATTCCCGGAAATTGTTGGCTAATGTGTGGCAGCAGTGTCATATTACGCACAAATATGAATAAAAATAGCTGAGGTTGTTATTTTTGTTGTGATAAACAATCACACCTATTTACTGTTGTAAAATAAACACAAACACAATGAAAGCTGACAAAATAAGCCTCAAAGAATCAAAAGAAAAACCGGTAGTTGATCATTTAAACGAGCTTCTGGCTAATTATCATATCCATTACCAAAAAGTTAGGGGTTGCCATTGGAATGTTAAAGGTAAAAGTTTTTTTACCCTGCACGTTAAGTTCGAAGAGCTTTACACCGCCGCCCTTACTACCATTGATGAACTGGCAGAGAGGATTTTAACCCTTGGCAAAGCGCCTTACAGTACTTTTGATGATTATATTAAAAAGGCTAAACTGAAGGAAATTGACACCATTGGTTTAAAAGATACCGCCATGGTTAAGGCTATTATTGAGGATATGGCCACCTTAATTAAAATGGAACGCGCAATTTTAGAAATTACTGCCGAAGCCGGCGATGATGGTACAAACGATATGGTGAACCGCTTTATGCAGTTTAAAGAAAAAAACACCTGGATGCTGCGTTCATTCGTTAATGAAGACTGATGTTAGCTGAGTAGAGACCGGAGATTAAATATTAGTTGGTTTATCAACTATTATAAATAAAGCCTTGTTATTTAACAGGGCTTTTTGCATTAAAATCTATAAATCCTATAAATCTTATAAATCTTAGTTTAAATTTGGCCTCTTTATAAATTCAAAATATCACAAAGTATATATTAATATGAGCAAAGGGGTTGTAAGCAAGGACGAAGATTATTCGCAATGGTATAATGACCTGGTAATAAAAGCCGATATGGCTGAGTATTCGCCGGTTAAAGGATGCATGATCATTAAGCCCTATGGTTATTCGATATGGGAAAAAATGCAGGCCGTACTTGACGGTATGTTTAAAGAAACCGGGCATGTGAATGCTTATTTCCCCATGATGATACCCAAATCCTTTTTCTCGAAAGAAGCCAGCCACGTTGAAGGGTTTGCCAAAGAGTGTGCAGTAGTTACCCATTATCGTTTAAAAACAGACGAGAACGGGCAGGTAGTGGTTGACGAGACAGCTAAACTTGAGGAAGAACTTATTTTGCGGCCTACATCAGAAACCATTATCTGGAATACTTACCGGGGGTGGATCCAGTCGTACCGCGACCTGCCTATCCTCGTAAACCAATGGGCTAACGTAGTACGCTGGGAAATGCGTACCCGTTTGTTTTTGCGCACTACTGAGTTTTTATGGCAGGAGGGGCATACCGCCCATGCTACTGCCGAGGAAGCTATTGCTGAGACGGAACAAATGCTGGGTGTTTATGCCGATTTTGCCGAAAACTGGATGGGGTTACCTGTGGTAAAAGGTAAAAAAACTGCTAATGAGCGTTTTGCGGGAGCGCTGGATACTTATTGCATAGAAGCATTAATGCAGGATGGTAAAGCTTTGCAAGCCGGCACCTCACACTTTTTGGGGCAGAACTTTGCCAAAGCTTTTGATGTAAAATTCACCAATAAAGAAAATAAACTGGACTTTGTTTGGGCCACTTCATGGGGCGTATCAACCCGTTTAATTGGCGCATTGATAATGGCGCACTCTGATGATGCCGGACTGGTATTGCCACCAAAACTGGCGCCTATCCAGGTTGTTGTGGTACCTATTTATAAACACGAAGAAGAGCTTGAAAATATATCAGGTTTTGTAAAAGGCCTTACCAAAGAACTAAAAGCCAAAGGTATTTCGGTTAAGTTTGATAACCGCGACACCCATCGGCCCGGAGCTAAATTTGCCGAATACGAACTTAAAGGTGTGCCTTTGCGCGTAGCCATAGGCAGCCGCGATATGCAAAACGGAACCGTTGAGCTGGCGCGCCGTGATACTAAAACAAAAGAAACGGTGAACCAGGCTGGCTTAGCTGATCATATTGAAGCCTTACTGGAAGAGATCCAGCAGAATATCTATCAAAAGGCATTAAATTTCAGAACAGCAAACACTACTGAAGTTGATACTTACGATGAGTTTAAACGCATGCTGGACGAACAGCCCGGCTTTATATCAGCCCATTGGGATGGTACACCTGAAACTGAACAGCAAATAAAGGACGAAACTAAAGCTACAATAAGGTGTATTCCTTTAGATAATAAACAGGAAGCGGGGAAATGTATTTTAACAGGAAAGCCAAGTAGCCAAAGGGTGTTATTTGCCAGGGCGTACTAAGGAAAAGTCCATAGTCAATGGTCGATAGTCCATAGCTATTGAGGTTTCGCCGTTGTTGGTGTTGTCACCAACAACCGATAAGGTTTATGTTTTGAAGGATCCGCGTGATTGCCGACGGCTTTTTACGCGCAATAATGCTCTCCGCTTGTTGGTCTTGTGACCAACAAGCGGAGAGCATAAAGAAAAAGTTCATAGTCTATGGTCGATAGTCCATAGCTATGGAGGTTTATTTTTTTACTATGGTCCATGGACTATCGGCTATGGACTGTGTTAAAGCACACACATGAAATTCGCAACAAAAGCCATACACGCAGGACAAGAGCCTGACCCCACAACAGGGGCGGTGATGACACCAATATACCAAACATCAACCTACTGGCAGAAATCGCCGGGAGACAATAAAGGTTATGAGTACTCGCGTGGTACCAATCCAACCCGCAAGGCGCTGGAGAATTGTTTGGCAGCGCTGGAAAATGCACAATTCGGCCTGGCTTTTTCGAGCGGAATGGGCGCTACGGATGCCGTGATGAAATTGTTAAAGCCTGGCGATGAAGTTATCACAGGGAATGATCTTTATGGTGGGTCATACCGGATGTTCACCAAGATCTTTGCTAATTATGGCATTAAGTTTCATTTTTTGAACCTTTCTGACCCGGAGATCATCAGGGAATATGCCAATGAAAATACGAAGCTGATCTGGATTGAAACCCCAACCAACCCAACCATGCAGATTGTTGATATTGCGGCAGTTGCCGCAATCAGCAAAGAAAAGAACATCCTGCTGACGGTTGATAACACTTTTGCATCGCCATACCTGCAAAACCCTATCGACCTTGGTGCGGACATTGTAATGCACTCCGTTACCAAGTATATAGGTGGCCACAGCGACGTAGTGATGGGGGCTTTGATGCTGAATGATGAGGAGTTATATAAAAGGCTTTGGTTTATTTATAATGCCTGCGGCGCCACACCCGGCCCGATGGATAGCTTTTTAGTGCTGCGCGGAATTAAAACCCTGCACCTGCGAATGAAAGCTCATTGCGAGAATGGCCGTATAATAGCTGAATTCTTAAAAACGCACCCTAAAGTAGAGAAGATCTACTGGCCCGGATTTAAAGACCATCCAAATCACGATGTCGCCAAAAAACAAATGCGCGATTTTGGCGGAATGATCTCCATTGTGCTTAAAGATGCCGATCTGCAGGAAACTTTCCGGATTGCATCATCATTTAAAGTATTTGCACTGGCAGAATCACTGGGCGGTGTTGAATCACTGATCAATCACCCGGTAAGTATGACGCATGGCTCGATCCCAAAAGAAGAACGGGAAAAAGTTGGTGTGGTTGATAACCTCCTGCGTTTAAGCGTAGGAGTAGAGGATGTGGATGATTTGCTGGAGGATTTGAAACAAGCGCTGGTTTAAAATGGAAAGCTGGATTGACGATGTTTTATCCAAATGGAACTCTGAGGGTGTTAAATTAAATCCTCCATCTTCTATTGAAGATATTGAAAAAGCTGAATCAGTCTTGCATTTTAATTTCCCGCAAGATTTCAAGGATTTTTATTTACGAGCTAACGGCTTTAATGGTTTAGATTGGCAGCAACATATGTTTACTATATTTCCTCTCGATTTAATTATAGAAGAGTTTGACGGTAATAGTAACAAAAATTTTATCGGGTTTTGCGATTTTCTGATGGCAAGTCATTTTATCGGTTTTAATAAAAATAGAGCAGGTGTTTTTAAAGTATATAGCACTGAAGATGGAGAATTTATCGCGCATTCATTTCAACAAATTGTTGATAAGATAAACTCCAATTCTGATTTGATCTACTAATATGTTCAAAGATAATTTTCAGGATACGGTTAACATCAAAGCTTTCCTGGACAGCAAAGTCATTCAGTACAATCAGCCTGATTTTATAAAGAACGACCCTGTGTCTATCCCGCACCTGTTTGCCAAACGGCAGGATATTGAAATTATGGGGTTATGGGCTGCAGTATTGGCCTGGGGGCAAAGGGTAACCATTATCAACAAGTGTAAGGAACTCATTACCCTGATGGATGGCGCGCCGTATGATTTTATTATGAATCATGAAGATGTGGACCTAAAAAAGCTGCTGCAATTTAAACACCGTACATTTAATGATACCGATACCTTATATTTTATATCATTTTTCAGGTATCATTATGAAAATAACGAATCGCTGGAGTCGGCGTTTTTACCCCCGAGCCCGCTAAAGGGGGAGTTGGTTGGTGAAGAACCAATTGAGAAGTACCTGAATTATTTCAGAAGCTATTTCTTTTCCCTGCCTGATTTTCCGCATCGCACCAAAAAGCACATTTCTTCGCCGTCGCAAAAATCTACCTGTAAAAGATTGAATATGTTTTTACGCTGGATGGTGCGCAAAGATAATTGCGGCGTTGATTTCGGGATCTGGAACCACATCATGCCATCGGAATTGATAGTTCCCTGCGATCTGCATGTCGACCGCGTAGCCCGCAAGCTTAACCTGATCACCCGCAAACAAACAGACTGGCAAACAGCGGTGGAACTTACCCAACGCTTAAGGGAATTTGACCCTAACGATCCCGTTAAGTACGATTTTGCTTTGTTTGCGTTGGGGATAGAGGAAAATTTTTGAATTTTCCTCTATCCCCCGGTTAACCGATACTAATTACCGTTATGCTGTATGAAAACACTCACGTTTGGGCCTGTTCTGTCCATGCGGACTAACTTACCATCGGTAAAATAATAGTACATGCCGTTGTCATCATTAGAAGCCTGCCCCATGAAAGTATAATACTTTCTATAAGTTGCTGAATGTTCTGTTTGCTCAATAAGGGCAAGACGGCCTTTGGTGTGCGCTTTGAATTCTGTTTCGGGAGTTCCGATAGCATAATAGATTTGTTTTGTGCAACCCGCAATAACGATAAGAGACAGCAAGCCGGCAAATAGTAGTTTTTTCATAAGTGATGTGATTAGATCCCGGTAATAAATAAAGTTGGTGCTTTGTTGGTTGGACCCGAAGAGCAAGGAAAGGTTTATCGCTAATTATAGTTTTTTGGACGTATTTTTCAGGTTACGAATATAACTATGTCAATATTCTTTAGATATGAAACATGTTGAAATTCAGAATATTACGATTCTGTTACTAGCAAGTTAAAAAAACAATACGCTGATTATCAATTAATTACAATGTGTTTAAATGTCAACGTGTTGATAATCAATATGTTTCAGATCGTTCCACCCGTTCCGCTGTGAAAAATGGAACGCTTACGCTTCTTCCTTAAAATAAACCTTATAGTAATTCATTGCTTTGCCATCATCAAAACCCTTTTCAATCAGGTCTTTATCGCCATGGATGTAGATGTGAAAGTTTTTATCGAGTTTTAAAACGCTCTTATAAACTTTGGCCTGCTTTTTTACGGCATTGTCAGAGATCTCGAAGGTATCGGCAATCGGGCTGTCGAATTCCTGCTCGTACTGACTTTTGAAATTTTTGAATGATTCAATGGCTTTTTCATTTCCCAGCACTTCGCCCGTAAACTCATCCATGTCAAATGTGTCTTTCTCCTTGAAATATTTCATGGAGCGGTTCAGCAGGTCTATCTTATCGGCCTTGCTCATTTCAAACTCTTCGTCCAGTTTTTCGGTAACAAAATTCTTGTAGATCCCCAGCGTGTTGGTGGTTTGGTTGTAGCTGTCGTTGCGGATCTTTAACTGTAAAAAATCATCTTTCCAATAAACGGCCGCATCCTGTCCGCCGCTATTGTTCTTATCAATCACCACAACCTTATAGCCATTCTCCTTTTCGATATTAAAGATCAGCACGCCTTTGTCAAGTTTATTGATGTTGATGGCATTTTCTTCATAATCAACCTGGAACCCGCCTTTGTCGGGATACACCTTTAAGTAGGTTTCCTTATTTTCCGATTTAAAAATGCCGATGGCATCAAGCGGGTTACCCTCTATCTGTACCTTGTTAAAGTAAACCACGTAAAGTTCACCGCCTTTAATATTGGGATGGGTGGTAACCTTAAATAAAAATTTTGCGATCAGCTCCGATGCTTCATGAAATTTCTCCTTTTGGTCAAACACCCGGGTAACAAAATGGTGGATCTCGTTGAGACTTAAATCGCCGCTACTGTGGGTAAGGTGGTAAACCTCATTAGCTTTTTCAAAAGGTTTTAAAAAGTACTGCATCAGCAGGTTAGGGATCACCTCATCCTTCAGTTCAAGCGGATGGTCAGACAGGGAGTACAGCTCATTTATTGACGGGTTGCCAACATGATGAACAGAAATAGTATCGAGCGAAGCTTCAAAAAAAGTTACCATAATCGGGTACGAAGGTAAGATTTTTAGGTCACGTTCACGGTTCAGTGCAGATAGTTATGGCCGGAATTGTTTATGGCAAAACGCTAACAAAAAACCGCAGGTAAATAACGAACTTTGGCCAATATTAAAATGGTTTATAATTCAATCACAAATTGCTGTAAGCCATGAACTGTAAACTATGAACCAACAAGAAACAATAGTTGCCCTGGCTACACCCAGCGGAACAGGCGCCATTGGCATCATCCGCCTTTCGGGGCCGGAAGCCATTACAATATCCAATAGCGTTTTTAAGGGTAAGGACCTAACCAAACAGCCATCCCACACTATTCATTTTGGAAGCATTGCTGATGGTGAACTGGTTTTGGACGAAGTGCTGGTATCTATTTTTGTAGGGCCTAAATCCTACACCCGCGAAAATGTGGTAGAGATTTCCTGCCATGGTTCGGCATATATTATTGAGTCCATTATCAAACTGCTGATTAAGAAAGGGGCCCGTTCCGCAAAGGCAGGGGAGTTTACGCTGAGAGCCTTTTTAAACGGGCAGCTCGACCTGTCGCAGGCAGAAGCCGTTGCCGATCTGATAGCTTCCAACTCAAAAGCATCGCAGCAGGTTGCTTTAAACCAGCTGAGGGGAGGGTTTAGCAGTCAACTTCAGGGACTGCGCGATCAACTGGTGCAGTTTGCCTCGTTAATAGAACTGGAACTTGATTTTGCTGAAGAAGATGTTGAATTTGCCAACCGCGATCAGCTCAAAAAGCTTATCTATGAAATAAATAAAGTTATCGGCAGCCTTATCCGGTCTTTTGAGCTGGGGAACGCCATAAAACAAGGCGTAAATACGGTTATTGCCGGCCGGCCGAATGCCGGAAAATCAACCTTGTTGAATGCGTTACTGAACGAAGAACGCGCTATTGTAAGCCATATCCCCGGTACTACGCGCGACACTATTGAGGAGGTGCTGAACATACAAGGTGTCAATTTCAGGCTGATAGATACAGCAGGTATTCGTGAAGCTACCGATGCCGTTGAGCAGATAGGGGTGGCCCGGACTATGGAAAAAATCAGTCAATCGGCGTTGCTGATCTACGTTTTTGACGCTGACGTAATAAGCAATGAAGAATTGCAACAGGACATTGCAAGTCTACAAAAGCCGGGTATAAACATGCTGATGGTTGCCAATAAGATAGACCTGCTGGATCAAACGGCCAAACTTACACATTTGCAGGCGCAGGGGCTCCCGAACTTTATTACCGTCTCCGCCAAACAGAAACTGCATATCGACGAGCTCAAAAGCAAGATCTACACCACAGCCATAAAAGACCAGCTTACCGGCGATGAAACAATGGTTACAAATATCCGCCACCTGGAAGCTTTGCAAAAAACAGAAGAGTCCTTAATAAGGGTACTCAACGGGATAGATAGCGTGACTTCTGATTTCCTGTCGATGGATATTAAACAGGCGCTGTACTACCTTGGTGAGATCACCGGTGTAGTTACCACCGATGATTTGCTGGAGCATATTTTTAGTAAGTTTTGTATCGGGAAATAGGCGTATGTTAGGTCGCATTTCAGATAATATAATAAAGACCGTCTCATAACTGGTTTATGAGGTGGCTTTTTATTTTGTGATAAGTAGGTTAACTTTTAATCGCAATACACGGTATATTTAACAAAAACGCTGTAAAATATGTTACAACAAGTTTTATCATACCAAATAGCCGATAGCATTGACCTGAAAGCGTTCAAATCAGCATTTAAGGCCGAACTATATTTTAGCGATACCGATGAATTGTTTTATACGGTAGATGAAGGCCAGTACATTTATGTTTTTAAATATGGCGTAGTTTGTTTTTTAAATTACGATCCCATCAGGATTTCTGAATTTTTAAGGCTCATATCATCTAATTGCAGGAATGCCTTCGACCAAAACCTTACAGAGGAATTTAAAATTCAAACCAATGCGGGCAAAAATAAAATAGGTTTCAATTCAATTGAGATCGAGGGAGCAGCTATTGAAGTTTTACGATTGATTATGCTTACCGTGTCACAATCGGTTGCGCTTGATTATTACGAAGAGCAAACTACTAAATTAATTGAGGAAACAAACTATCATACCCAAATATTGGAGGCAAAGGGGCGCCTTAATATATCCGGAATAAACCTAAAGAAGTATATCGGAAAAACACTGGTGTTAAAAAACCGTATTGCCGAGAACCTGTACATTTTTGATTCGCCTCCGGAAACCTGGGACGATGAAAACCTGAATAAAATCCATACAGATCTTAAGCGAACATTTGATTTGCAGGAAAGGTTTAGGGATATTCAGGAAGGGCTAAGTATTGTAAAAGACAATCTGGAGCTTTTCAGAGACCTTTTACAGTATAGGAATAGTTACCGGCTCGAATTGGTTATCATTATTCTGATCCTTGTAGAAGTGATCAATATTTTTGCGCAAAAAATATTTAAGTAAATATTAAAGACTGAAACAGGTTACATCATTTGCCGAATACGAGCAACAGCCTTTTGATTTGCTAAGATAAATTCCCTAAAGAGTGCAAAAAAAGGTGGATCGTTGTAAATCCACCTTTTTCGTAATTCAAAATAGTTATTAATCAGGCCAGATCGAAGCGATCCAGGTTCATCACTTTAGCCCATGCTGCGATAAAGGCATGTATAAATTGCTCCTCTGAATCTTCACACGCATACACTTCTGCTACAGCCCGAAGCTCAGAATTAGAACCGAAGATAAGATCAACGCGGGTACCAGTCCATTTGATTTCATTTGTCTTGCGATCACGCCCTTCAAAGATGTCCTGTGATCCCGGAACAGCGCTCCATTTTGTTTCAAGATCAATCAGATTGATGAAGAAATCATTAGTAAGCAAGCCCGGGCGTTTAGTGAATACCCCATGTTGAAACTGATCAAAGTTTGTATTCAGTGCACGCATGCCGCCTATCAATACCGTCATTTCCGGGGCGGTAAGCGATAATAATTGTGACTTATCAACAAGCATTGCTTCTGCCAACGCCGCATGCACCGGCTTTAAGTAATTGCGAAACCCATCTGCACTGGGCTCCAGCACGGCAAATGATTGTACATCGGTTTGCTCCTGTGATGCATCTGTACGTCCCGGAGAAAAGGGAACCTTTACGTCATACCCTGCATTTTTTGCGGCCTGTTCAACGCCTGTACATCCGCCTAAAACAATCAAGTCAGCTATTGATACCTTTTTATTGCCAACCGCATTGTTGTTAAATTCCGTTTGAATGGCTTCAAGCGTTTCTAATACTTTGGCAAGCTGAGCAGGATTGTTAACTTCCCAGTCCTTCTGCGGAGCCAGCCGGATACGTGCACCATTTGCACCGCCGCGCTTGTCAGACCCGCGAAAAGTTGACGCTGATGCCCATGCAGTTGATACCAATTGGGCTACAGATAGCCCGGAAGCCAGAATTTTACTTTTTAGTGCAACGATGTCGTAGCTGTCAATAAGTTCATGCGTAACAGCAGGAACAGGGTCTTGCCAGATCAACTCTTCCGAGGGTACCTCCGGCCCAAGGTAGCGGGCACGCGGACCCATATCACGGTGTGTAAGCTTGAACCATGCCCGTGCAAAAGCATCTGCAAACTCATCAGGGTGCTCAAAAAAGTGCCTGGCAATGGGTTCATAGGCAGGATCTACGCGCAGGGCGATGTCACTTGTCAGCATAAAAGGTGCATGGCGTTTTGACGGATCGTGTGCATCCGGTACGGTACCGGCACCTGCGTCATCTTTCGGTTTCCACTGATGTGCACCGGCGGGGCTTTTAGTTAATTCCCATTCGTAACCGAAAAGGTTTTCAAAATAATTATTGCTCCATTTTGTTGGGGTAGTGGTCCAAGCGCCCTCAAGACCACTTGTAATGGTGTTGTCTGCGTTACCTGTTCCGTAACTGTTTTTCCAGCCCAGGTTTTGTTCTTCTATGCCAGCGGCGGCAGGCTCTTTACCAATATATTTACCAGGGTCGGCGGCACCGTGTGTTTTACCAAAGGTGTGTCCGCCTGCAATTAATGCTACTGTTTCTTCGTCGTTCATTGCCATGCGGCCAAAAGTCTCACGGATATCGCGGGCTGAAGCGACGGGGTCAGGGTTTCCATTAGGCCCCTCCGGGTTCACATATATCAAACCCATTTGCACAGCAGCAAGCGGATTTTCCAGCTCCCGGTCGCCCGAATACCTGGTGTCACCGAGCCATTCTTTTTCAGCCCCCCAATAAATATCTTCCGCAGGTTCCCAAACATCGGCACGCCCGCCGGCAAAACCGAAGGTATCGAAGCCCATTGACTCGAGCGCGCAGTTGCCGGTGAGGATCATCAGATCCGCCCAGGATAGTTTCTTGCCGTATTTTTTCTTGATTGGCCAAAGCAACAGGCGTGCTTTGTCGAGGTTTGCATTATCAGGCCAGCTGTTGAGCGGCGCAAAACGCTGGGTACCGAAGCCCGCGCCACCGCGGCCGTCAGAAATGCGGTAAGTACCTGCACTGTGCCAGGCCATCCGGATAAAAAATGGTCCGTAGTGCCCGTAGTCAGCAGGCCACCATTCTTGTGAGGTGGTCATCAATTCGAAGATGTCTTTCTTTACGGCGTCCAGATCAAGGCTGCTGAACTCCTTCGCATAATTGAATGCTTCACCCATTGGATTGGACAGTGATGAGTTTTGACGCAGTATATTCAATTTTAGCTGGTTAGGCCACCAGTCGCGGTTTCGGGTGCCGCTGCCTGCGCTTTGTTTTAGAGCTCCGCCCAAAAAAGGGCATTTGGCGGTGCTTTTGTTTAGCTCAGCCAGGCTTTGAGATCCGTTATTTTCCATGTTTTATTGAATTGGTTTATAGCAACTAATTTAGTTAGAATATCTATTAACCTGCTAGATCTCCACATTAAATAAGTTAATTTTTTACATAAGCATGGTTGAGTTTAAGGTGTTGCTTAAAAATATTCTGTAAACAACAAGCCTACTAGGAATGTCGCATCATAAACATTCTTATTAATAATAGCCAGTGTCGAAAATGAAGCAGCTTTTCAAGCGTTACCGTTGTTGCCACACCATTTTATTAACCCATGCCGGTTGATTCCCTGATCATAAGTGTTGATTTTAAAACCTTTGTTTCGTTTGGCTGAATGTCCTTTTTATTAAGCACGCTGAATAGTATGGTGGCTGCTTCTTTCCCGATTTGAAACGCTGGTTGCGTTATAGTGGTAAGGGAGGGCTTTAAAAGCGGCGCCGTTTTAAGGTTAGAAAAACTAACTATTTTAACGTCAGCCGGGATATTCAAATTCAAATCGTTACAAGCATAGTAACAGGGTAGGGCAAGGTCCTCAATAGATGCGATAATACCATCCGGTTTATGAGTGATGAGTAAGCCTTTTACCTGTTCATAATTCTTATTTTCATCGTCGCAGTTTTTAATAATCAAAGCTTCATCGGAAATAATACCGTTGTTTTTTAAAGCATCCAAATAACCGGCAAGCCGTTTCTTTCCTGTTGAAAGGTTGTTCAACGCCTGCAGGTAGGCGATTTTTTTACAGTTGCAATCTACTAAGTGCTGCGTTGCATTAAACGCGCTTTCGTAATCATCGGTTGTGACAGTAATTGCCTCTATGTCTTCATACAGCCTGTCAAAAAAAACGAGCGGCAATTGGGTTATCAGTTCTTTAAAGTGCTCACTGTCGTTGGCATTGCTGGCTACTGAAATTAAAATACCATCAACCCGGCCGCTTAATAAACGCTTTATAAGTGCTATTTCTTTTTCAGTACTTTCATGGGTTTGATAAATCAGCACGTGATAATCATGAAGCCGGGCAATCTCTTCGATCCCGTTTATTGCCTGCGAAAAAAAGTTGTTGGCTACTTCGGGAACAATTACGGCTATGGTCATGCTTTTTTGCTGCCGCAGGTTGCTTGCAAAATGGTTGGGTTGATAATTTAATGCTTTAGCCAGGGCCCAAACCCGCTGTTTGGTTTCCGTGCTTATTTCATAGCTGTCGTGCAACGCTCTTGAAACCGTGGCTGCGGATAAATTGAGCTCAAGCGCAAGTTTTTTTATATTAACACTACCCATTCCTATAAATATAAGCTCCTGAATTAACTTCTAAAGTACAGTTTTTACGTAAACGTTTACGTAAAAAAATAGGCTTGTTAATGTGAATCCAATTGAAATTTTTGTGAATTTTAACAAGGATTAGGTTCCTCAACCAATTAAAAACCTGTAAGCTATGAATAATTTAAACAATGACGAGGGAACACCCCTGGCGAGTTTAGACGTTTGGGAAGACGATGTATTAAGCCGTTACCCGGAACCCGGTGGGCCGGCTAAAAGCAAAGAGGAATTCAGGAATTACGATAAACCGGAACTTGATGGGGTACGAGAGTTCTACCGTTTAAACCATAAATATCAAACCTATGAGAATGTGTTGGCCAAAAAGGCAAACTTTTTGAAGTTTGATAAAAAGGAAATGCCCTGGTGGCAGGCTATGGAGTACTTAAATACCCTTGTTGACGATTCAGACCCCGATACCTCACTTGATCAGTTACAGCATTTGCTGCAGACGGCGGAAGCGATCCGTGCCGATGGACACCCTGACTGGTTTGTGTTAACCGGCTTTATTCACGACCTGGGTAAAGTGTTATGTTTATTTGGCGAACCACAATGGAATGTTGTTGGAGACACATTCCCGGTAGGTTGTAAGTTTTCTGATAAAATTGTTTACCCGGAGTTTTTTGCAGACAACCCGGATACTTATGATGAACGATATAATACCAGTTACGGTGTTTATTCGCACCAATGCGGGTTGGATAATATCCACATGTCATGGGGGCACGACGAATATTTATACCATATCACCAAAGATTACCTGCCCGAGCCTGCACTGTATATGATCCGTTATCACTCTTTTTACGCGCAACACCGTGAGCATGAGTACGATCATTTGCTTAATGCCAATGACCAGGAAATGTTTAAATGGGTAGATAAATTTAATCCTTACGATCTTTACTCAAAAAGTCCGGTTCCGCCGGTAGTGTCAGAACTTAAGCCGTATTATGAAGATTTACTGGCTAAGTATTTTCCTGCCACTGTTAAATTGTAAAATGAATTAATGATCAGCGCATTTTCAGGGCTATTTTAAAATTAATGTAACGGAAGAGCAGGGGAGTTGTTGATGGTTTTCAATATTACTCCATCTTCCATTTCAATGATCCTTTGCGTTTTGCCTGCAAATTCATTGTCGTGGGTAACAATCAGCAGCGTTTGATGATAAGTGTCAGCCAGCTCTTTAAAGATGTCGAAAACAATTTCGCTGTTTTTTTTATCGAGATTTCCGGTCGGCTCATCACCCATTATAATCAGCGGATCATTTATTAAAGCCCGGGCAATAGCCACGCGTTGCTTTTGCCCGCCGGATAACTGGTTGGGTTTTTTTAAGGCCTCAGCTTCAATACCTAAAATCTTGAGTTTTTCGTATGCCCTTTGCTCAATTTCATTTGCAGACAGTTTTGCCAGCTTTAGTCCCGGTAACATTACGTTCTTTAAAACGGAAAACTCGTTCAATAAGTAATGAAACTGGAAAACGAAACCAATTTTTTCGTTCCTGATATGGGCGAGTTCCGCTTCACTTCTGTTTACCAGGCTTACATTCTCAATTAAAACCGCTCCTTCATAGTCAGTGTCCATGGTTGACAGGATATAAAGCAGGGTGGATTTCCCGCAGCCCGATTTGCCGATTATCGAAACGAATTCGCCTTTTAATAATGTAAAATTGATATTATTCAAAACCTTAACCGTATGCGGGTCATGAAAATATTTGGTAATACTAACAGCTTCCAATATCTTCTCCATATTATTTTCCTCTTATAATAACTACCGGATCTATTTTACTCGCTTTTCTTGACGGTAAGAACCCGGCAAAATAGGTGGTGATTATTGAAAATGTGCCGCCTATAAGATAGAAAGCGGGATTGTAAGAAACCGGGTAGGTTTTAATGGTGGGCAAAGACGCCGTGTTAAAGGGGATTTGATCAATGATCTCCGCCAATCCAAAGCCCACTAATAAACCAACAATGCCCCCAAAAATCCCGATCGACAAAGCAATGGTTATAAATATGCTATTCACGTCTCTACCCGAAAAGCCGGTAGCTTTTAAAATTGCAATCGAATCCATTTTCTCATAAATCATCATATTGAGGATGTTGTAGATGCCAAACCCAGCAACGATCAACAGCGTAACACCGACAGCATACGAGATGAGCGTTCTGATAAACGAGCCGGTCTCAAACTGTGCATTTGCCGTTTGTATATCAATCGCATCTACATCAAACAGCTTTTGGTATTGCCTGGCTAATTGCGGGGCTTGTTCTATATGTTTAAGTTTAATTTGTATATCAGTAATATAATTGTTTGATTCTGCTAATAATTTTTGGGCCGTGCCAATGGAAGTATAGCTTTGCACATTATCTATATCCTGTACGCCGGATTGAAAATAGCCAACAACTTTTAAGGGCATCTGCTGGCCTGTATTGGTAGTTAAACGAATCACGTCGCCAACATTCGCCATCATTTTCTTAGCAACGCCCACGCCAAGTATTATGCTGTTAGGTACATTCTTAAGATCAATATAATTGCCTTGGGTAATATAATCTTTAAGTGAAAAAAGCCTGTTCTCAGCGTCCACATCAATTCCGGCGACATTGCCTGTAAGATCAATTGCCCCTGAGTTATAAAACACCAGTGCCGTAACTTTGGGGGCTACCCCGGCAACTGCCGGATCAGCCTGCAGCATTTTAATAATTGCACTATTGTTGTGGATTCTTAGCAGTTCATTTTTGGGTTTAACTGAACTTATAAAGTTGTGGTATTTTTTATATTCGGGAAATAAATTAACAGCCTGATTTTTTGATGGTTCAATTTCATTGTAAAGCCTGATATGCGGTGTGCGGTTAATGATCAGCCCATCAAGCAGTTGGTTAAGTCCGCCCATAAAACTTAACAGCGCAATAAACATGGCGATGCTAAAAGTAACGCCTATTGCTGCCACCAGCGTTTGCCGCCAGCGGGCAAGTAACAGTGCAAACGATATATCCCTTATCAGCTTATACTTCATTGCTTCGGTTTCCTTAACACATCGGTTGCTTTTACCCCCGATAAAATCTCAACCTTTTGGTAGTCTTTTAAACCTGTTATTACACGCGCTGTATCATTTTTACCCTTAATAACAAATGCGTCATTCAATAAATAATCCCTTGGAATCAGTAAAGCATTTTTTTTGGTTCGTATTACTATGTTTGCCTCAAATGTTGTGTTTGGGTACAAAGTATCTGGTTGTTTAATAAATTCAGCCTCCACCAAAAACGTTTTACTTTTTTCATCCATTATTGGGTAAAGTTTAGTTACCCTCCCAATAAATACTTTTCCTTTATAGCTGTCCATTGTGATCAGTACTTCCTGGTTTATTTTAACCTTAATTATTTCATACTCATCTATTTGCATTTCGAGGAGGAATTTATTGGTTGAACCAATCAATGCCAGGAGCGTTTGAGATCCGGCCAATTCACCTTTGGTTTTATAAACCCTGTACACCGTGCCGTTTACCTCACTTTTTAAAATAAAATCGCTTTCCTGCCTGGTCGCAATGGCCAGTTTCTTTTTTGACTGTTGGGAGTTTAATTTTAATTGCCGCTTTAGGTCGTTATATTTTACAACCGATGAAAAGTATGCTGTTTGCGAGTTTTCATAATTAAGCGCAGTTTGTTCCAATTGCACTTTAGTACCTATTTGTTGCTTCCACAATGCCTGTTGTCTTGAGTACAATGCCGAATCGTTCCGCATTTTGCTTTTGGCAGCATCTTTAAGCTTTTGCGCCTCGTTTATTTGACCCTGGTTGGTGCTAAAATCAAAGAAATTGGCCTCCAGTTCAGCATTTTCTTTTGTGATTCTCTCCGGATCATTAGATATAGAGAGCAATGGCGTGCCAATTTTCACACTATCGCCTTCAGTTACAAATACGCGGCGGATAATACCATTAACCTTAGGAAATACCTGGTATTGATCCTTGCTCTTAATTATCCCTGCAGCATAAACAGATTCAGTGATAGGAGCTATGACGGGTTTGGTTTTTTCGTTATCGCTATGACACGCGCTGCAAAATAATGCTGCAATTAAAAAGTATAGCTTTTTACTCATCAATCAAAACTAGTGTTCTGACGCTGGCTCTTCAATGTTTGTAGTCATTAAAAAAGATGATAAATGTCAGTAATATCCTGTTCACTATATTGAACTGCGTTAATCCAATCAGGCTGAACCGTTCTCTAAGCCTGGTTTCAAGTGAATACTAAGTGTTGTTGACAGGTTATAAGCATCAATCTTTTACCGGTATTACCACTGAAAGCGATGAAGGAATAACCTCAATGTTTAGCTCTTTTGCTTCGTACCCACAGTCATCAAGTAAATACACCTGTTGCTGCTGCATTGTAACCTTTACTTTTCGGCCCGCCCAATGACTGATCGCATCGGTTTTATATTGAAGTAAGCTGCTTCCGGCAGCTTTAACTAATGATAAAATACCGGCGTCTTTTAACAAAATAATGTCGAGCAAACCATCGCTGATACTTATTCCCGGTTGCAGTTGCAGGTCGCCGATGCCCATACTGCCTGAATTTGTTATGGTGAGTGATACTCCTTGCGTATGTATTATTTTCCCGTCAATATCAATGGTATAATTAACCGGCTCAGCTTCATAAATTGTTTTTATTGCTGATACACCATAAGCCATTTGCCCCAATTGGTCCTTAAGTTCGGGCACTGCTTCCGTTATCATCGTTGCCATAATTCCCAGACTTACCCGCAATAAAAAAGGCTGGCCGTTTACCCGGCCGGTATCTATGGTTTTAAGCTTATATCGCCCGTTATGAATAAGAGTTAATGCTTCTTTAGCTTCCGTTGGGATCCCCATTTCTTTAGCAAGCACATTTGCGGTTCCTCCCGGGATAATAGCCAGAGGGGTGCTAGTACCAATAAGTGCAGATCCGGTTGCTGTGACACTGCCGTCGCCGCCATAAATAGCAATCAGATCATAGCTTCCGATTTGAGCACGGGCAATAGTTTCGGCGCTTTCTCCTTCTTTAAGCTCATATACCTGGTACTCAATTTTACTTCCGTCAAAAATATCGCTTATAGATTCTAACACCGGTATTTGCTGGCCTGCAAATGGATTTATGATAAAAAAAACTTTGGCAATTTCCATGGTTAACTCTTTTTAAGGAAAGGTAATGACAAATAAAGCGTTAAAAATATTTACTGTTCGGGCTCTTTAAATAATAAAAGCTGAGCAGGTATAAACATAGTAAACCTAAAAGGAAACCTCCCAGTACATCCGTAAACCAATGCGCGCCCAGGTAAATACGTGAAAAAGGGACAACAAATATCAGCAGCAGGGATATAACAGCAACTGTAACCCGAACAAATACCGCAATATTTTTTAGCTGAAACATCAGCAACGTTAAAAAGCCGAAAAACACCACGTAAAAAAGCATGTGCCCACTTGGGAAACTTTGCTGGCTGGCTTTCGCTACAATACGTACCAGTGGTTCTGCTGGCCTGGGCCGGTTAATAACAAATTTGAAAATAGTACTCACTAAACCTGAAAGCATCGACATAGCAAGATAAATGGCCTCTTTTTTATAGCCATAGAATAAAAAAATGCAGCAGGTGCCTAATACTGTTAACGCCGCATTGGGCATGTATCCAAACCAGCTTACAAATTTCATTGCTGTATCTAAAAAGGGGTTCTGGTGCTCCTGGATCTCTTCGGAAAATTCTTTATCAATAAATGTGGTTTGAAAAATAATAACAAATGCTGTGAGCAGCAGAAAACCAACTATAATCCCACCAATAACATACACCATTATTTTTTTCTTACGCTCGGTTAATTGCATTTAGTTTATGGTTGGTGATTACAACTATTTAAAAGCCAGGCTTTATGTGCTGGCGTGGAATTTACAAAGATAGATTAACCCCAATATCATAATAATTGTTTGAAAACGGCTGTGTATTGCGCTTATTTGATAAATTGCGGTTTCCAAAAAACATTTACTCCTGGTGATCTTAATTATACAAACAACGGCAAGATGGATTCCATCACTCATTTAACATTAGGTGCTTGTGTTGGCGAGATCATACTCGGTAAAAAAATGGGTAAAAAGGCATTGCTGTGGGGAGCATTTGCCCAAAGTCTGCCGGATATAGATACATTTTTCAGTCCGTTTTATCCAGTTATTCAAGGGTTTTTGATCCACAGGGGGATAACACACTCTTTGCTATTTGCAATTTTAGCAGGGGTGCTGTTGTCGCTGCTTGCGTATAAAATTCACAGGCGCAGTAATATACCGCTGCAGGTATTCCTATTTTTCTTTTGTTTCCAATTAACCTTGCACGATTTATTAGATACCTGCAATAGCTATGGCACCGGATTATTGGAACCGTTTAGCCATCATCGTTTTTCCGTTAATTTATTATACGTTGCAGACCCCTTATTTACCATCAGCTTAATTATTGCAACGATCTTTTTAATCTTTAAAAGCACAGCTAATCCTAACCGTAGTAAATGGTCTTCGGCTGCCATACTGTTTTCCGTGGTTTATCTCGGTTTTGCCGGATTTAACAAAACCATTATTAATAACAGGGTAAATAAATCTTTTCAAGATCAAAAAATAACTGCCGTAAGGTATTTTAGTACCCCGGCACCTTTAAACAGTATGCTTTGGTACATAGTGGCAGCTACAGACAGCAGTTACTACACTGGCTACATTTCAATTTTTGACGATAAAAAGATAGCCTATGACAAACACCTGAAAAATGAAATTGCATTAAACCTGATCAGAGATACTACTTTGGTAAATAACTTAAAAGCTTTGAGTGAAGGTGATTATACCATTTCACAATCGGGCAATAATTATTACTTTAATATCCTGCGGTTTGGGCAAGTGCAGGGCTGGGCAAAGCCGGGAACGCCATTTATATTCAGTTATCCGTTGTCCACTGTAAATGATAGTGACGGCTTGTTATTGCAAAAGAGAAGACTACAGGACCTAAACTTAAGTAACTTGCAACGCTACCTGCGTCGTATTGCCGGACAAGCAAATTTTTAATTTATGCATTGGTATATCCTTGGTTCCATTTATGTAATAATAGTAATATTGGTATGCTTGCGTATTTTATATGATACCGTTTCTACCGGTAAAACCTTTGCTTACTTATTGGTTGCTATTTTATTTCCCGGCTTTGGAATCATCATATATTTTGCAGTTGGTGCTAATTATCGTAAAAACAAGATCTACAGTAAAAAGATCGCTACTGATAGCAAGTTACTGAAAGAAATTCGTGAAAAGATAGTTCTGGAGTCTGAGAAATCATGGAACTCGGGCGAAGCTGAGGTAAGATCGCATAAGAAACTGGCGCGCCTGTTATTAAATGATAACAGCCCGTTAAGTGGAAACAACGAGGTTAAGTTGCTACTAAACGGTGAAAATAAATTCCCTGAAGTTATAGCAGCCCTAAAAGATGCAAAGCATCATATCCACATTGAATATTATATTTTTGAAAATGACAATATTGGCAACCAAATCAAGGATATCCTGATTCAAAAGGCTGGGGAAGGGGTAAAGGTTCGATTTATTTATGATGATTTTGGCAGCCGTTCTATAAGGCATACCCTTGTTCCCGAATTGATAGCTGGAGGAGTAGAAGCATTTCCTTTTTATAAGATATTTTTTGTCGCGTTTTCAAACCGAACCAACTACCGTAACCACCGTAAAATAATAGTGGTGGACGGCTGTGCAGGATTTGTAGGAGGAATTAATGTTAGCGACCGGTACATAAACCAACCGATTAATAAAAAACAGGTATTTTGGCGGGACACGCACGTGCAAATTAATGGCCCGGGAGTATTTTATTTACAATACCTGTTTATTGCAGACTGGAACTTTAGCGCAGGCCAGCATCTGAAGATAATACCGGAGTTTTTTTGCAGTGAAAAAAGCCCAAAAGGTAATGCAGTTGTACAAATAGCTGCCAGCGGACCTGATTCGGAAACGCCAACAATAATGCTGTCTCTGATGGAAGTTATCGGCATGGCGCAGACGGAAATATTAATTACTTCTCCCTATTTTATACCAGGCGAAACCATACTGAATGCACTTAATATGGCCACATTAAGTGGGGTACGGGTAAAATTGCTGGTACCCAAAAAGTCCGATTCATTTATTGTTAATGCGGCGGCCCGCTCGTATTACGGATCAATAATGGATTGTGGCGCAGAAATTTATCTGTATAAAAAAGGATTTGTGCATGCCAAAACTATCGTAGCAGATGATAAACTTGCTGTAGTTGGAACAGCAAACATGGATCACCGCAGCTTCGAGCTTAATTTTGAAGTAAACAGTGTTATATATGATGACAAAATTGCGGCCCAACTTAAGGCTGCATTTTTAGATGACCTTAAAGATGCCGTGAAGATAGATCCCAAAGCGTGGAGAAAGCGGACGCTTTTTAAACAATTGCCCGAAAAACTTTGCAGGCTATTTGCGCCCCTGCTTTAATTTCCCCATAACCCTTCGCTCAAAATTTATTTCCTGATTTATTAGGATATGATAAAATTTCTAATTTATATTTGTAGTGTACTATTATACTAATACACTATATTGTCGATATGATAGAAATTAAGAGCTTAAGTTTTGGTTACCGGGGCAAACCGCTGCTTTTTAAAGATCTGAGCCTTTTCTTACAAAGAGGCCATATTTACGGATTGCTGGGCAAAAATGGAGCAGGCAAATCAACCTTGTTAAAAAATATAGTGGGCCTGGCATACCCCGAACAGGGGAGTTGTTTATTTAATGACATTAATGTTTCCGGGAGACCTGTAAGTGTTTTGGAAGATGTGTACTTTTTGGCTGAGGAGTTATTTGTTCCCTCATTAACGCCTGAACAATTTGTAAAAAGCACGGCAGGCTTTTATCCAAAATTCAGCAACGCTGATTTTTATCAATATTTAAAAGCGCTGGATGTTGACCCCGCCTCTATGATGGACAAACAGTCGTTTGGGCAGCAAAAAAAAGCTATGATCGCTTTCGGGCTTGCTACCAATACAAGCTTACTGATTATGGATGAGCCTACCAATGGCCTGGATATCCCCTCAAAAGTTCAATTCCGGAAACTGATCGCGTCCATTTTAACCGAAGATCGTTGTATTGTGATCTCCACCCACCAGGTACGGGATCTGGACAGTTTGATTGATACTCTTTTGATTCTGCATGATCGTGAAATTGTTGTAAACCATTCGGTAGAAGAAATTACTGAAAAAATAACTTTCGGCGTTTTTAATGATACCAGCGGTTTGGAAGTATTATATGAGGAAGATGGCATGCGCGGCAAAAATGCTATCCTTAAAAACACAACCGGAAAATTCAGCAAAATAGACCTGGAGCTATTTTTTAATGCCATAACCAACGGTAACGGCACACTCATAAAAACGCTTAAAGCCAGCTAATATGAATAACATATTTAATGCAAAAAGATTTACACTGCTGTTTATAAAACAACTTACAGAGCATTATAAAACGTACCTGATGAGCTTGACGGTATTGCTTGGTGTTATGCTTGTGGGAGGCAGTTTTTTGGTTTACTTAATACCTGCACCAATAGACTTAAGCATGCAAACCCTGCTGTTTGTAGCTATTTATTTTTTAGCCGGAGCAATATTTACAAGCATCATATTTACCGATTTAGGTGACAGGAAAAAAGCAATAGGGTATCTTACTTTGCCTGCTTCTCATTTTGAAAAATTTCTTGTAGGCTGGCTGTTTTCCTATGTGATATTTTCGCTTATTTATACAGGTTGCTTTTATCTTATCCTGATGCTGTTGTTGAGCCTTAAACATTGGCCTCATCAGCATACCGAAGTGTTTAATGTTTTTGCTGAGCCAATGACGATTCTTTTTGTAGTTTTTAGTTTACTGCATAGCATTGCTATGTGGGGGGCAGTGTTTTTTGAAAAGCTTCATTTTATAAAAACAGCATTTTGTTTTTTTATCTCGATAGTAGTGCTTACGTTGATGAATACCCGGTTTATTGAGACGCTAATAAAAAGGGAAGTACGCCCGGCTACACCATTTAGTAATATTATGTTTTTTGAAAATAACAGGAACGTGGCCGTAGCAAGTATAAGGCAGAACGATGCATTGGTGATATACATCCTGATTTTTGCATCGCTTATTTTATGGGCTGCAGCGTATTATCGTTTAAAAGAAAAACAAGTTTAAGGGAATGGCTGATTATGGAATTTAAAGATAACGAAGCCATATACCTGCAAATAGCAGCCTATGTGTGCGATAATATATTACTGGATAAGTGGCCGCCCGAGCAAAAAATCCCATCAGTTAGGGAACTGGCTATTGAGCTTGAAGTAAACCCGAATACGGTAATGCGGTCGTATGAGTTTTTGCAGAAACAGGAAGTGGTTTACAATAAAAGAGGGCTGGGCTTATTTGTAGGCCCCAATGGTTACGAAACGGTAAAAAGGCTGCGCAAAGAGAATTTCCTGCAGCAAAAACTGCCCGAACTGTTCAAAAATATGTACCTGTTAGGTATTTCTGCCAAAGAGATTCAGGAAAGGTATGAAAGTTTTAAATCGACTCATTACTCATCAACCCCAGATAAAAAGGATAATGAAAACAAGTAATAAACTCACCATAGCAGCTATTTTATTGGTATTAGTATCCCTGGTATATTACGACCTGATGCTTAAAGCATCATATATGAGCGGAACTTATAAGGATCAGTTCAGAGATTTTGTTGCCTTAAATTTTAAAGATTTTAAGTCAATCAATCTTGGCTCGTGCACCGCTTCAAATATTATAGTGGAGCAGGGGCCTTTTAGTGTGCGAATTGAGCCTACAGCAGATCAATTTGTTAAGGTAAGTCAGCGCGACCAAACACTTCACATCGAGACTGCATTTCCCGGAAACTATCAAAATAGCCGTGCCGAATATGTGCTCATTATATCATGCCCTAGTCTTGCAAGTATTGCTGTTGATTCGAGGTATATGTCTGGTGATCAATTAGTTATAGACACTATTGCAAGCGCTGATTTTAAATGGCGCCCAAGTATAATTAGAGGGTTTACGCTCGATAGTTTGCTGATTACAGAAAAACATGCGGGTTCTGTCATTTTGCAGAATAACAAAATTAAGGGATTAAAAGCCGTAATAGGTCTGGAAGAGGGGAGCGGATCAAACATGGTTATTTTAAAGAATAATGAATTTCAGGATGCTGATTTGCACATACTTAATAAAAGCCAGCTTTTCCTGCATGAGGCATCTATTCCTAACCTAAAATACCAACTGGCGGACAGCGCCAAACTAATAATAACCGGAGCGCTTAAAAAACAAATAATAAAAAAATAGTACTTAAACTTTAGCAGATATGAAATTACAAATAAATTCACTTTCAAAAACCTACGCCAATGGGGTGAAAGCCATAAAGGATGTTTCGTTAACCTTAAATAACGGCATGTTTGGTTTGCTTGGCCCTAATGGTGCCGGTAAATCATCTCTGATGCGCACTATAGCTACATTACAGGAAGCAGATGCCGGCAGCATTTTTTTAGACGACCTGGATGTATTAAATAACAAAACCCGGGTAAGGCAATTGCTTGGATATTTACCCCAGGAGTTTGGTGTATATCCCAAGATCTCTGCCGAGCGGATGCTGGATCATATTGCGCAGCTTAAAGGTGTTGGCAACGCTGCGGAACGAAAAGAACTGGTCTCCGCTTTACTTGAAAATGTAAATTTGAGTAAAGACAGGAAGAAAAATTTAGGCACATATTCAGGCGGTATGAAACAACGCTTTGGAATAGCCCAGGCGTTAATTGGTAACCCTAAATTGATAATTGTTGATGAACCCACCGCGGGTCTTGATCCGGCGGAAAGGAACCGGTTTTATAACCTGCTTAGCCAGTTGGGAGAAAATACGATCGTAATCTTATCTACCCATATTGTTGAAGATGTAAGCACCCTATGTTCAAATTTTGCAATTATTTGCCAGGGCGAGGTGTTATATGCAGGGCAACCGGATAACGCTGTTAACGAAATGGAAGGTAAAATATTTACCAAAGCTATCAACAACTCGGAGTTAAGTTTCTACCAGGATGATTTTACAGTAATATCTACCCAGTTAAAAACAGGCAAACTGCATATCCGTATTTTGCAGGACACTGACCCCGGTCGTGGTTTTATACCGGCCGTTCCAAACCTGGAGGACGTATACTTTAGCAATATTGCCACCCGCGTAGATGTAACCACTATTTAAACCTTATAAATCAACCTGTCATGTTCTGGAAAATTTTCATTTTCGAGCTTCAAAACAAGCTCAGAAGGCCCGCGGTTTATGTTTATTTCGCGGCTGCATTTCTCTTTATGCTGTTCACTTTTACCGCAGGTGCATTGCCGGTAGGCGAAAAAGAGCACATTAACAGCCCCCGGCTTCTTGCTTTTGTTATGGGCTGGATTTCAATTATTATGATGCTGGTTACATCCGCAATAATGGGGATGCCGCTTTATAAGGATATTGAGTATAATACCAAAGATTATTATCTTACTTATCCAATAACCAAATTCGGATACTTTTGGGGGCGGTATTTTAGCTCATTGTTATTTGTGCTGATCATAGGCAGCGCGGTGATGCTTGGAGCCTATGCGGGTACAAAGTTGGGGCCGCTTATGGGCTTTAACATTGCGGCCAGGTACGGCCCTAATAATTTGAAGTATTACCTGCAGCCATTTTTGCTGATCGGTGTTCCCAACCTTGTTTTTACCTCTTCTATATTTTATGGTTTGGTTGCTATAACCCGCAATATAAAGGTTATTTACAGCAGCGGCATCATCTTATTTTTAGGTTACCTGATCTCAACCTTCTTTTTGGCGCATACCAACAACCATGATGTAATTAACCTGGCCGATCCCTTCGCATTTAGCGGAATTAGGATGCAGTTTATGGATGTGACCGATGAAGCGAAGAATGTTACCATGATGTCTTTTAGCGGATCGCTATTACTAAACAGGATAATATGGCCTTTATTAGGAATAGCTGTTTTATTATTCACTTATATCAGGTTTAACTTTGAAGACTTTTTTAGCGGCAAGCGTGATAAGCGTAATGTTAAAGATGAGTTGAAAATAAATCGTAACGCGGTACGGCCGCAGGTAGCAGTAAGCTTCGCCGGGTCATATAACATCAAAACTCTTTTGAGTTTAACGAGGACTGAATTGCTGAACATCATCCGGGATAATTATTTCTGGATCATTATGTCGTGTGGGTTATTCTTTTTAGGATTTGCATTTTATATGGGGAATGGCAATAATTATGGCGTCCCTGATTTTCCGCGTACTGTTTCTTTAATTGCAATCTTTAACGAGGTATTCCTGTTTTTTATTTTCTTTATTATTATATTCTATACCGGCGAAACTGTTCACCGTGACCGCATTACCCGCTATGCTTTTATCAATGATTCGTTACCGGCGCCAAATTGGGTTTTAAACGGATCAAAGCTGATGAGCCTGCTGGTACTTGGGCTCGGCCTTTCGCTAATACCAATGATATTGGGAATAATAGTTCAGTTGATGAAGGGCTACACCGCGCTTAACCTGCCCGTTTATTTAATGACGGTGTTTACACTTGTGCTCCCCAGGTTTTTGGAGATGGTAGTTTTTGCTTATCTGATACACGTTGTGGTTAATAATAAGTTTGCTGCGCATGGCATCGGGATAGCCATATGGGTGGTTATGTTTTTTATGAACATTACTTCAATATTTAATTACAGGCCGCTTTTATATTCATACACCCCTTATTATGAAATATCGGATATGGATGGTATTGGCCATATGGCAGGCCCGGTAGCATGGTTTAATTTATATTGGTTGCTCACAGCAGGCATATTCATAATAATAGCGGCACTGTTTTATTACCGGGGCATCTCATCAACTTTTAAAGAAAGGTGGCAGCTTGTTAAGGAAAGGTTCGATAACAGAACCCGGATAATATCGGGTGTTTTGTTGGTTTGCTTTTTAGTAATGGGTTCCTTTATTTATTATAATGTGAGTTATTTAAACAGTTACCTCACAAATTCAGAAAATAATAAACGTGCCGTGCTTTATGAAAGAACTTTAAAGCCTTATGACAAACTTCCTCTACCAAAAGTAAGCGCTATGACGCTGGCCGTTGATCTTTTTCCTGATGAGCAGCGGGCGCAGACACATGGGTTTATTACTTTGGTTAACAAAACAGGTAAACCCATTAGCAAAATGCTGCTGGATGCTGATGGCGTAACAGAATATAATTTAAAAGCAGAAGGGAAGGAAATTCCATTCACATCTCCGCTAATTTATTCAAGAGACAAACTCAATTTTTTCAGGCCAGAGCACGATACTTCCGACTTCCGGCTTTATCAATTTAGCAAAGCTTTGGCGCCGGGGGATTCGATAGTTGTCGAAATTAATTCCGCTACATTTTATAATGGTTTTGGTAACGATCTTTTCAGCCCCAATATCCTTCGTAATGGTACCTTTTATAAGGGCGGATTGCCTGGTTTAGGTTATGACGATGATGATGAACTAAGCAGTCCTTATGAACGTAAGCAAAATCATCTTCCGCCCAAAATGGAAGAAGAAGTCGCCCAAAATGATCCTGAAGGAATAAACAGGCTCAAAGCGGGTAACCCCGCCATGTTAGCCAAAATGTATCTTACCGTCAGCACTTCGGGCGATCAAATAGCTATTGCACCGGGGGCGCTTCAGAAAAAATGGACCTCAAACGGGCGTAACTATTTTCATTATGTACAGAATCAGCCAGGAATGTACCCGCCCTTCGGCTTTATCAGCGCAAGGTATGCGGTGTTACACAGCGATGTTAAAATTGATAGCGGGAAAAGTGTTAATGTGAACATCTATTACCATCCTGAACATAAAACAAACATTAATCGTTTTATGAACGCTTTTAAAGATGGGTTAAACTATTATTCAAGTGTTTACGGTAACTATCCTTTTAAGGATCTGAGCCTGGCCGAAACAAGCGCTTACGGCCCGGGATCGTCATCAGCTACAACGCTTAATACTTATAAAGAAAAACTTGGCTGGAATGCCGATTTTAATAAAGCTGACCAATTAGATTACTGCTATTATATGGCAACGCAGCAGCTGGCCCAGCAATGGTGGCGCTTCCAGGTGGCACCTAATAATACCGTAGGTTCCCTGGTAATCCCCGAAGGACTTGCTAAGTATGATTCCTATGTAATGGCCGAAAAACGGTATGGTAAAAATAACATGCGCGGCTTACTGGTTGACCAAATGTGGGGATACCTGTACCTGCATGGCAGGAGCGAAGAGGCCGAACATCCTATATTAAAGGCCAACGCATGGTTTGAATGGGAAAACAAAGCAGGTACGGTTTTATATGGTTTGCGGGACCTGATTGGAGACGACAATATGAATACAGCCTTACGGGAGTTTAAAAAGGAGTATGCTTTTAAAAAGGAGCCACCGTACGCGGGAAGTAATGACCTGTACCGTTACCTGAAAAAATATACCCCTGATTCGTTAAAGTACTACTTAACTGATACCTGGGAGAAGATAACGTTTTACGATAATAAAGTAAATAGTGTGAAAGCAGTAGCTATTGGTAATAACAAATACAAGGTCACTTTAAATTTAAGTACCGGTAAATCATATATAACAGGCAAAGGAAATTATGCAGCTGCACCAATGAATGACTACGTTGATGTTGCAGTTTTTGCTGCGCAAACCAAAGATAAAGAAGGACGGTCGCAGGTGAACCCGCTTTATCTTAAAAAGCAGAAGCTAACCGGCGGCAAGCATACTATTGAAATTATTGTTAACGGAAAACCGGTAAGCGTTGGCATTGATCCATATGGCAAACTTGTAGATAAGATGCCAAATGATAATTTAAAAGACCTGTAACATGAAATTTACGGGCAATTAACCTTTAAAATTATGCGCCGGTAAGTTTATAAAACTATTTTTAGGGATGATTTACTGGCTTATCGGAGGACTGCTTATAGGTTTAATAGTGCTGCTTGGCGGGCATTTCAGGTCGAAATTATTGACCCGGAAAAAACTGAAGAATATCAGGGAGCGGTGGGGTAAACCCATTGAAGCCTACAGAAATATTAAACTTATTGGCAGTTACCTGTTTGCATACGGGGCGGAAGCAAATATTTCTGCGGCTACCGCCGCAGATTTGGATATTGACAGCGTGTTCAGCTTCATTGACAGGACGAACTCCAGGCCTGGGCAGCAGTTTTTATATAAAAAGCTTC
The DNA here is from genome assembly GCF_002257585.1 of Mucilaginibacter xinganensis. NCBI lineage: Bacteria > Pseudomonadati > Bacteroidota > Sphingobacteriia > Sphingobacteriales > Sphingobacteriaceae > Mucilaginibacter > Mucilaginibacter xinganensis. The sequence continues at coordinate 2,353,790 of NZ_CP022743.1, forward strand.
ATTGCTGCGACACTTCTGCGGATAGTTCTAATAGTATTGAGTCGCGAATTGCAGGATTAAATATAGATAAGGACAGGAGAGAACAAATAGAACTTAAGCTGTCGGAACTCAATAACGACGATGCCTATTACCTTCCGGAACTTTTCTCAAAAAAACATCGTTCGCTCTTTAATCCGCTGGTTGAAATTTATATAAAGATTTCACCCATATTGGTTATTACTTCCATTGTAGCGTTAAGCATAACAGGTAGCCAGGTGTTTTTTTTATGGTTATTGGCTTTATTACTGTCCAATGCTGCCATTCATTTTTTTAACAAAAGGAATATTTTAAAATATACGCACTCATTACCTCAATTACTTAAATTGATCAGGGTAACCCGATGGTTGATTGATGAAAGTGTTTTGAGCGCAGATGAAGCTTTAACTGAAAGCCTCAAAAAGGTTTCCAAACTTAAAAGATCGCTTGTATTGATCAATGCACAAAATGGGATGGTGAACGATCCTACAGATGTAACTTATGTATTAAATGAATGGTTCAAAATGTTGTTTCTTATTGAGCCTATAATTTTTGTTTCATCAATAGCAAAAGTCAATAAATATTTGGATAATATTAAGGTTTTGTATGTTGCAGTGGCAGAGGTTGATGTTTGTATCTCCATCCAATCAGTACGGGACGGACTTCCTTATTATTGTACGCCCGCCTTTGACGGCCCCTCATCAGCATTTATGATTGAAGATTTGTATCATCCTTTAATTAACGACTGCGTAGCCAATTCAATAAGGGGGAGTAATGACAAGGTGATATTGGTGACCGGTTCAAATATGTCAGGAAAAACAACTTTTATCCGGGCAGTCGCCTTAAATACCCTAATGGGCCAAACAATTAATACCTGTTGCGCCAGGAGTTACCAGGCCCCCATATTAAAAATACAGACCAGCATCCATATGAATGATGACATGGATGAACACAAAAGCTATTTCCAGGCCGAAGCTTTATCTGTATTAAATATCATCAATACCAGCTCGTTAAATGAAAAGATAAAAAGCCTCGTAATAATTGACGAAATCTTTCGCGGAACGAACACTATAGAAAGAATTGCTGCTGCAATGTCTGTTTTAACTCACCTTATTGAAAATGGAAATTTTGTTTTTGTATCAACCCACGATCTGGAACTGGCTGAACTGTTGGGTGACAATAATGCTGTATATTCATTTGAGGAGCTGATTAATGACAGCGGTTTGGTATTTGATTACAAAATAAAAGAGGGCGTACTTAAAAATAAAAACGGAATAAACGTTTTGAGCCGCCTGGGTTATCCTCAATCAATTATTAATGCAGCTGTTAGCGCAAGTAAACGATTGAGAGAAAAATACGACCTTTAAATTGCCATTAACTTACCCTTCCGGGCATCAATATGCCACGATAAAGTTCTTATGAACACTAATTTGTCATCGTTCTTTTTTATTTGACTTTCTTTCATATTTGATTATGGCCCTACAATAGACATTTATCGTTTGCTAAGGTGATTAATAAGCAATCTTTCGACTTTCTAATATGGTATCATATATGTGAATTGTTTTGGGGGTGATGTTTTTTTAATGATTGATAAAAAAATTTACATTTTTTATTGTATAAAAGTTGTTTTATTGATAAATTAGAAAATCTTAACTATTAAAAACAATAATTAACTATATATGAAGAAAAATTTACTCTCCTTTTTTCTTTTGCTTTTCTGTTTTTCATCTGCTTTTGCTCAAAACCGGGTGATAAAAGGTAAAGTAACTGATCAAAAAGATGGATTGCCGTTGCCCGGGGTAACGGTGATGGCAAAAGGTGCCGCGTCAACCGGCACCCAAACAGATTTGAACGGCTTATACACCCTGACAATACCAGATGGTATAAAATCACTTTCGTTTAAATATATTGGTTACAAGGAAGCAATTTTACCGGTTAGCGGGGCAGTTTTAGACGTTCAAATGGAGGCCGATCCCAAGCAGCTCACGGAGGTGGTAGTGGTGGGTTACGGTACACAAAAAAGAGGTAGCCTTACTGGTTCAATAGCGTCTGTCTCGGGCAAGGATGTTGCCGAAACGCCCGTAACCACATTTGAGCAGGCCATACAGGGCAAAACGGCAGGAGTTAATATCCAGGCCGAGGGTGGTAAACTTGGGCAGGGTATAAAGATCAGCGTTAGGGGGCAGTCATCAATTTCGGCAGGAACGCAACCGTTGGTGGTTATTGACGGTATTATTGTTAATCAAACCGATCTGTCAAGTAACGGGGCGACGTCAAACCCACTTGCCGACATCAATTTTAACGATATTGAATCGTATCAGGTATTGAAGGATGCGGCAGCATCAGCAATATACGGTGCACGCGCATCCAATGGTGTTATCCTGATAACAACAAAAAAGGGTAAGGCAGGTACTGCAAAAATCAATTTCAACGCGCAATACGGTTCAAGCGTACCCTCCCGGCACCGCAAATTTTTAAATAGCGATCAATGGCTTCAGATAGAACAGCGGTCGGTTGTTGGAGCGGCAAAACAGGATGTTTTAAACGGGTATTTTGAAACGCTTCAGGACGCGCTGGATTATGAAAACCTGGATAATACTTTTACGGGTTTAGCTGCGGGGAATACCAAATGGAACAGTACCAATACGGATTGGGAAAAGCAAGCATTTCAAAGCGCGCCAATGCAGCAGTACGATCTGAACTTTTCAGGAGGGAGCGAAAAGACCACCTATTTTATTGGGATGCAGGCGCTGGATCAAAAAGGCATACTTAAGGGTAATTCATTAAAGCGTTACAGCGGAAGGCTAAATATCGACACCAAAATATTCTCTAACTTCAGCGTTGGGATGAACCTTAACTTTACCCATAGCTATAATCAAAGGTTAAGCAATGATGATCAGTTTTCAACCCCGCTGCAAATTGTTGCACTCTCGCCCATAACGCCGGTAATTGACCCGCGTACAGGTTTGCTGAGCGGTACGCCTCCCGGAGATCACAATGGCGATTACCCTTTATATTATAACGCACTTATTAATGTGCAGAACGCATATTTTCATACCAACGTTTACCGCACCCTTGGTAATGTTTATGCAAATTGGGAGATAGTAAAACATTTAACATTCCGGTCGGAATTTGGTGTTGACCAAACGAACCAGAATGAAGACAGCTATTATAATAGCTTAACGGCGGCTAATACCGGCACACCTAATGGATTTGGTCAAAATACCAATCAGAGTATTGTGCACTACACGGTAAATAATTTCATTACTTACAAGAATGTTTTTTCGCAGGATCATTCGCTTGATATAACAGCGGGTACCAGTTATGAATACAGCCATATGCTTGGTAACGATATCCAGGGAAAACAATTTCCCTCGGACGCCTATAAGCAGATCTCCTCGGCAGCGGTTAAATCAGCCGGGTCTTCAAGCCAGTCTGAATATAATTTTGTTGGCTATTTCGCGAGGGCAAATTATGCTTACAAAAGCAAATATCTGCTCTCTGCAAGTGTTCGTGAGGACGCTTCTTCCAGATTTGGTGCCAACAATAGATACGGCACGTTCCCGTCGGCGTCTGTTGGATGGGTATTGAGCCAGGAAAATTTTCTGAAAAACTGGCAGCCTTTAAGTGAATTGAAGTTAAGGGCCAGTTATGGTTTAACCGGGAACGGTGAAATAGGAGATTATTCATCACTGGGACTATTTTCAGGGGATGCGGGTTACAATGGTACGCCCGGTCAGCGTTTTACACAACTGGCAAATCCTAATCTGAAATGGGAGAAGACACTTCAGTTTGACCTAGGACTTGATTTCGGCTTTTTCAATAATAGGTTTTCAGGCGGGTTTGATTATTATCGCAAAAACACCCGCGACCTGCTTTTAAATGTTAATGTCCCTCAAACTTTGGGTATCGCTTTTCAAACCCAAAATCTGGGTAAATTATATAACCAGGGCCTGGAACTAACATTGTCGTCAGATAATTTTGTTGGGAAGTTTAGATGGAATACGAGTTTTAACGTTTCCTATAACGTAAATAAGGTGACCTATACCAACGGCCAGATTATTGACGATGGTGCCGATCTGAACCGCGTTATTGAAGGCCAGCCGATAGGCGTTTTTTATGGACGTGAGTACGCAGGGGTTGATCCGGCAAATGGGGATGCTATTTATTACAAAAACGCGAAGAAGGCCGACGGAACAATTGACAGAAGTACAACAAACGACCCTAACCAGGCAACAAGTGTCCCTTTAGGTAACCCGACGCCGAAATATACAGGTGGTTTAACCAATAGCTTCTCTTTTAAAGGAGTTGATCTTTCATTTACTATTTACGGTTCTTTCGGAAATAAAATATATAATGGCGGTGGGCAATATATGAGCTCATCAGCAAGTAATGGCCTGGATAACCAAACCATTGATCAGCTTAAATACTGGGATAAGCCGGGGGATATTACCAATGTCCCTGAGCCACGCGAGTTTTATGCAAACGGAACCGACCCATCCAGCCGGTACCTTTCCAGTGGGTCATACGTGCGTTTAAAAACAGTAACGTTAGGCTATACTTTTCCGCCGGATATGCTTAAAAAAATCAAAATCGATAAATTAAGGGTTTTTGTAAATGCCTATAACTTGTTTTTGATAACTAAGTATGCAGGATGGGATCCTGAAGTGAATGCGGATTTCCTTGCGAGCAACATTAATTTGGGTAATGATTTTTATTCAGCACCGCAACCCCGTACTATTACTTTTGGTGTAAATGTTGGATTATAATTTAAATAGTAAGACAATGAGAAAACTTAATCATATATACATAGGAGCTATAAGTACCCTGTTGTTATTGGCAGCATGTAATAAGCAGCTCGATCTGAAGCCTCATCAATCAATAGAACAAAGCCAGGCTATACTAACCGCGCAGGATGTACAAAGTACGCTTGTGGGAGCCTATAACCGGATGGGACTATCTGACCTTTACGGTGGCGGTGTATTCTTATATCCTGATTTAATGGCTACTCAAACCGTTTTTAGCTGGCACGGAACCTACCAGGGGCTAACGCAAATGACCAACCAGGCTATACCTGTTGACAATAGTTTTGTAAACAGTACCTGGCTGGACGCATACGAGGTTATCAACCAGGCCAATAACGTATTGGCAAATTTGGATAAAGTGGCCGCAGACAATAAAGATCGTACGGAGGGGGAAGCGAGTTTCTTACGGGGACTGGTTTATTTTGATATGGCGAGAATTTTTGGAAAAGCCTGGAATGATGGCGATCCGGCAACAAACCTTGCCGTACCAATAGTTTTAACACCAACCACAGTCATCAGCCAGTCGTCATATGTAACACGCTCAACTGTTTCGCAGGTATATCAACAGGCTATAACGGACCTCAAAACAGCGGAAACCAAGCTGCCGGAATCAAACAGCTACTTTGCCAACAAATATTCGGCTGCGGCCATATTGGCGCGTTTATACCTGCAGCAGGGAAATTATGTTGAAGCTGCCGCCGAAGCAACAACGGTAATTGAATCAGGGCAGTTTACATTGAATAAGAACTATGCTGACGAGTTCCCCTTTCCAAACCAAACTGCTGTTCATATTGACAACACTGCCGAAGATATATTTGCCATCCAGGTTACGGATCAGCAGGGTGTAAATGCTTTAAATACTTATTACGCCTCAAAAACTTATGGCGGGCGGGGAGATATCCATGTTAACGATAGTTTCTTAGGTGATTTTGAGGCTGGCGACGATCGTGCAAACTTAATTCAATACGATGATCCGGCTGATAATACCACTACTTTAAGAAACCATAAATTTGATAACCTTGACGGTAACGTGCATGTGATAAGGCTTGCCGAGCTTTACCTGATCAGGGCGGAAGCTAATCTTCGGCTTTCAACAGCAACCGGAGATACACCGTTAAATGATATAAATGTTATAAGGACCCGTGCTAAATTAAGCCCTTTACTCACGGTAACCATTGACCAGATATTAACTGAAAGAGTGCATGAACTTTACTTTGAAGGCGGCTTCTTCTTCCATGATGGAAAAAGGACAGCACAAAAGATAGGCGCGCTTCCTTTTAACTCAGATAAGTTGGTTTTTCCAATACCAAAGCAGGAAATAAACGCTAACTCAAAGTTGGTTCAAAACCCGGGTTACGGTAATTAATGTTATACTTTAAATAAGAATAAGCGGGGTCTTAACGGATCCCGCTTTTTTTTGACTATTTATTTATCGCTAAAATATTATTGCAAAAGATTTGTAAATTACTACCAATATTATCAGAACAATGAAGAAAAGCATTTTACTTGCCATCCCGTTTTTTATCTCAACCGTTACCTACGCTCAAGCCGTAAAACCAATATTTAAACCTGCCGACTTTTTAAAAATTAAAAGCCTGAGCGAGCCCCGGGTTTCCCCTGATGATAAGTGGGTGGCCTATAGTCTTTCGGAGGTAGATACGGCAAAGGATGCCCGTGTTTCACATTTATGGATGCAAAGTCTTACCACTAATGAATCAATAGAACTTACCCACGGAGCGGATCCTGCATCAAACCCGCGCTGGAGTCCTGACGGCAGATACCTGGCTTTTCTTTCATCCCGCGACTCAAAAAATGCCTCGCAGGTTTGGCTGCTTGACCGAAGGGGAGGAGAGGCTAAAAAATTAACTGATATTAAAGGAGATTTGAACGACTATTCATGGTCGCCCGATTCGAAACAATTACTGCTGGTTATTGAAGACCCGGAAAGTAAGGCCAAAGAGGAACCAAAAAATCCGCTACCCGTAAGGATTGACAGGTATCATTTTAAACAGGATATCGAAGGCTATTTAAAACACCAGTACACGCATTTGTATCTTTTTAATATAGAGGCGAAAAAGCTCGATACCTTAACAAAAGGTAGTGCCGATGAGCAATCGCCGGAGTGGTCGCCCGATGGGAAAAGGATTGCCTTTGTAAGCAACCGCACACCCGAGCCGGAACGTGACGATAATTCAGATATCTTTACGATTGAAGCAAAGCCAAACGGACAGCTCACCCAGCTGACCACTTGGAAGGGCCACGATATCGGTCCCAAATGGAGCCCTGATGGTAAACATATCGCTTATTTACGTTCAACCGCAGGGGAACATTATACCATATATGACCAGGATTTGCTATGTATAATGGATGCCGACGGGAGTAACAGCAAGGTAATTACACAACAAATGGACAGGCCGGTATCAACACCAGCATGGAGTAAGGATAGCAGGGAGATTGCTTTTTTAGTCAGTGATGATCGCAGGAGTTACCTGGCTAAATATGATGTTGATGCCAAGAGCATAAGTACAATAAACAGTGGTGATTATGGGATAGTAAACGTTGTTTCATACGCGACGGATAATTGGGTGGTTGAACTTAGTACCCCCTATATGCCAAACGAGCTATTTGCCGTAGAAAGTGGAAAGCTGCGAAAACTAACACATCACCAGAACTGGCTCCAGGAGTTTAAGCTGGCGCACGTGGAAGGCTTTCGCTCAAAAAGCAAGGATGGTACTTCCGTTTCGGGTTTATTATATACCCCTGATAGCATACATACGCAAAAACTTCCGTTCATACTTTTTATACATGGCGGCCCCGTTGATCAGGATGACTACACTTTTGATGCTACAAGGCAGATACTTGCAGGTGCCGGATACGCGGTAGCGGGGGTAAACTACAGGGGGAGCAATGGCCGCGGACTTAAATATATCAATGCGATAAATGCTGATTGGGGAAATAAAGAAGTAATTGATTTGTTAGGTGCTGTTGATGAGCTGGTTAAAAAAGGAATAGCAGATCCGGATCATTTAGGCATTGGCGGCTGGAGTTACGGCGGAATATTGACCGATTATACTATTGCTACGGATACCCGTTTTAAAGCAGGTGCCAGCGGTGCGGGCAGCGCGTTGCAAACCAGTATGTATGGTAGCGACCAGTATGTATTACAGTATGATAATGAATTGGGCCAGCCATGGAAAAACCAGGATAAATGGATAAAGTTATCATATCCTTTTTTTCATGCAGACAGGATTAAAACACCGGTTTTGTTTATGTCGGGGTTAAAGGATTTTAACGTACCAACAGCGGGAAGCGAACAAATGTACATGGCGCTTAAATCGCAAAATTTACCAACCGAACTTATCCTGTACCCCAATCAATATCATGGTATTACTGTACCCAGTTACCAGGTTGACAGGTTGCAGCGCTACATTGTGTGGTTTGACAAGTATTTGAAATAGCCGTTGCGGGGTGGCTGGTTTAAAAGGAATGGAAGTAAATTACGCTAAATAAGGTGAATTAGATATGGTTATTGATGAAACATGCTTATTATCAGTTAATTACATCTACTTATTTCGCGAATAAAGTGAAATGTGCTGATAATCAGCATGTTTCACTTTGTTCCGGGTGTTCCGCATGCAAAAATGGAACGCTCTTGCGACACTTATTTACTTCCGCTCACTTTAGTAACAGGCTCGTTTAGTTTATAGTTTAATCCCTTTGCTGTTTTCAAACTGTCCACGCCAACGGTATTTGCCATTTTTAGCGCCTGTAAGCCTTTGTAAGTTTTTTTCCAATCATCAGCAGATTCACGGGCAAGTTTAGCGGTATCAGCCTTGCTGTAAAAATTCAGGATGTTTTGTTTTAACGGTCGGGTAAGGTTATTAAACTTTGTGTCTTCCAAATTTTCCACCAATTTTGCATAAGTTTTATCCGCCAGTTTGTATTCTCCAATCATTGTGGGCTTACCGGTATCGTAATCAACATCTTGCAGGTTAAGTTTGCTGTGATGCAGTAATTCAAGCGCGTTATGGTAGTGTACCAACACGGTATCGAAACTGCGGATAAACAATTCCTCGCCTTTCGGCCCGGGATCCTTAAAGGTCAGCGCCTTTAATGGGCCAACCTTCGGTAAAATACTGATCAGGAATGCCACTGCCCGCTCGCCGAACGTGCCTTTAATTCTTGTGTTGCCAAACTCTTTAATGTAAGCTTTCTTTCTCATCTTATACCTAAACGTATGGCTGTTAGCGCTTGGGTTTGCTTTAAGAATATCATTTTTTCTTAGCTTCCATGCGGCGCGGGTAACCGTAGGCATTAAGCTTTTTACCGACCACCGATAAGTAGAAATGGCGAGGTCAAGATCTCCAAATACACTATTTACATCCTCGCCGTAGGTTTTCAAAAAAGCGCGTTCAAGTACCGGTTTAGCTACTTCAAAACCAATGAAATCATGATAAGCTTCGGGAGCATAATTACCTTTAGCAGTTTCTAAAACGTCAAAGGAAAGTTCCACTTTGCTGTGCGATGAATGGTCCTCTTCGTAAGTGACCACATTGCCGAATTTTTTAGCTATTTTAGGGTAAACAATTGGCACGGTATGGTTGGTACCAATGGAGTGACCATACTTATCAGCCATATAATGGCATAAGGTGCCAAGCGCGAAAGCATACTCATTTAAGTTCTGTGCTTCCTGCAGCATGTTCTCAACAAAATCACCGCTGCGTACATAATGAGAAAGATTTGTAAAATAAGTGCTGCCAAAAGGGAAGTACCCCATATCGGCCATCAGGCACCCGCCATAAGCATAACCGTGGGCTTTTTTTAAATCAGCGTCTGTAGCCTCCGGGTATTTCAGCTTTAACAATGGCCGGATACTTTTAGCCCAGCTGGCGTCAATCAGGGCTTCATGGGTTAAAACAGAGTAGGCCTTGACTTTGCCGGTGTACAATTGCAAAAAAATTACAAGTACTAACAACCTGTATAATACACGCATCTTCATTTATAATTTGGGCAGAGATAAACACAACTATTAAAAATGAAAAAGGTTTTAATACCCAATATATTTTGACGCTAAGAATTTGATTTATAATGTCAGCAAAATTACCGAAGCCGCTGCGGGGCAGGAGCTTCGGTAACAAGCCATGTTTTTCAGTAAGTAAATTAGTTCTGTTTAAGCTTTTCTGTTAGCTTGTTCTTCATCTCCTGTTCAAACGCCTGGTATTGTTGGTACTGATCTTTTGAAAAAACGTTTTGCAATTCACTGTCTTTTTGCTTTTGTAATGCCATAGCCTGTTTCATTTTTGAAAAACGCCCGTCGCTGCCTGTAATAATAGGCTGAATTTTTTTAGCGTATTTCAAATTTATCTCCCGGATTTTGGATACCTGGCCCGAGTCTAGCTTTAGCTTGCTCTTCATCATATTTGTTTGAAATTGTGCCCGCTCCTCAGGAGTGCTATCTTTCATATTTTTCGTGCCGGGCTGTGCATTGGTACGGCTTACGGTTGATAAGCTAATTGCTGCAATAAAAAGGATTACCAATAATTTACTGTTTGTTTTCATTTTGTTATGTTATTACCATTGAATAGTGTAAGCTGTACCACTGTTTAAAACTACGCTTGCTTTTTGACCGCCAAGGAAGGTTATGGTACCGTTAAAGTTAAACGTTTTTCCTGATGTTGATGTAGCGGTTATGGTAACAGCAGCTGTACCTGACACAATTTGTTGGGTTGACTTATTTACAACAATATTTGATGACGTTATTTTTATATTGCTGGTGAAGGTGTATTGCCGCGCAATTTTTGATGTTGTTGTACCAGTTCGGGTATAGGCTGAAGTAAATGAATACTGTGATGCCGAACCTTGCAAACCGGTTAGGACGAACGATCCCGCGCTTTTGTCATTTGATGAAATTCGTGGACCATCATAAACTCCTGTACCTGAAAAATTAAAAGCTAATTGAGATGGGAAAATCCCATTACAGGTTAACAAATAATTCCAGTTTAAATTATAGCTATAGGAAGGCGATGCCCCGGCGGCGCTCGATTTTACAATAGTTGAATCCTTTGTAACGCCACAGCTTAGTGTAACTGTATTGTTAATTGTTATTGAACTGCTTAACTGAGCAGTCATCCCACCTGTTTCAGGCGATACCGCTGCTGTTGTTAGCTCGGCAGCGTCAGCTTCTGTTACGGTTGCATCGGTTGTGTTAGCGCTGTCCTTTTTACATGATGATGAATTTAGCATTAATGCCGTAGCGATAAATGCTGCAAATACGATGTTGGATTTAATGAATTTGATTTTCATGATTTTGTGGTTTTGTTTTTGTGTTGAACTATTTAATGTGGTTGAGAATTAATTTTTGAGTTTGATTTTACCTGTAAACAGGTCGGCAAATCCTTTAAATACAAGTTTGAAAGGGTTGTAGCCCATTGATCCGGTAGTTAGGCCATAGTTTACTTTTTCTGTTTCGGGCTGATATGTTTTAAATAATTTGTCCCAAATAATCAGTACACCCCCAAAGTTTTTATCAATGTAAAGCGGGTTGCTCCCATGATGTACCCTATGTGCCGACGGGGTATCAATTATTCCCTCAAGCACTCCCAATTTGTCAACTACCTCGGTATGTAAAAAAAATTGATAAAGGAGATTAATAACATAGGATATAATAATATAATCCACAGGCATGCCTAATAGCACAGCAGGAATGAAGAATAAGGGGCTTATTAGTACAGATAACCAATTTAGGCGATAGGCGGCGGTAAGGTTCATATGCATAGCCGAATGGTGAACCATGTGAAACGCCCACAACGGTTTCCATATATGCGAAACCCGGTGAAACCAGTAATAAATAAAATCTGTTACAATAAACGTTAAGATAAATACCCAGCCCGTGTGAGGAAGACTAAAAGGCGCTAAAGCATTAAAAAAGCCAAGTATTATTAGCTGGTATCCGGCAAATATGATCTTTGAGAGCTGAAAGCCCGCCAAAACTGCGAGGTTGGAAAGAGTTTCCTTTACCTCGTACGATTTTTTATCGTTCCGCCAGCTCCAGGCAATTTCTGCTACTATTAAAAGCAGTAAAAAGATTAATATCCAAAGTTTGTATGGTCCTGTTATATTTTTCATATCCCCTGTTTCGAGTTTATTTTAAATTCATTTACAATTACATTTTTGTAATTATTTAGATGAACAGTGTAAATGTGACTCAAAAAAATAATAAGGGTAACTGATAACAGGGCGAAGCTGAAAAAAGCGTGGGTGAAGCGTTTAGCTATTCATCCAGCTTTTAAACTGGGGCACGCGAACTTTGCTGATGATTATGCTTTCGGGTGGAGCAGGCTTAACTTTAACAGACAAGCGCCCGTTAAAATAAAAGTCAACTTCGCTAATTTCTTTTCGGTTGATGATGAATTGTCGGTTAGCACGGAAAAATAACATGGGATCAAGCTGCTGCTCCAATTGTTCCATCGTAAAATCAACTATATATTGGCGTGCATCGTTTGTATGCGCATATACCAGCTCATTAGCTGTATAAAACCATGCAATCGTCGCAGTTTCTACCGGAATCAATTTATCCCTGAAGTGCACAAGAAAAGACCTTTTGTAGGATACTGGGGCTGCATTTAGCTGCGCTATAATTTCGGAGACATTAAACGCAACGGATTCTTCATTTACAGAAGTTACCAGCGTTTTAAATTTGTTGATGGCTTTTTCAACCTCCTGCTGATCAAAAGGTTTAAGGATATAATCAATGCCATTATTTTTAAAAGCCTGTATGGCATAATCGTTATATGCCGTGACAAATATTACAGGTTTAACAAGGTTCACGTGTTTGAAAATATCGAAAGAAAGTCCGTCGTTTAAACGGATATCCATAAAAATAAGGTCGTAGTTATTGGGGTTTTCGATAAACCATTCTACCGCCTCTTCCACTCCTGTTTGTATAGAAATTACCTTTATCACCGGGTCAATCGTTTGCAGTACATATGCAAGATTACGAGCCGTAACCGGTTCATCTTCAATTATGGCAATTCTAATTTGCTTCATCTTTGTATGGGTAATTTAACGCTAAAGCTATCGGTTGTTTTATTGATTACTATTTCATCATGCATAAGTATTCTAACGCGGCTGCTTAAGTTAGAAAGGCCTATGCCGGTACTGTTTTCAGGCCGCGGTATTGCCTGCAGGTTATTACTGACAACCAGCTGATAATCGGCAATGAAAATTTCCACCCTTAAAGGTTTTTTTTTCGAAGCTGAATTGTGCTTCGCTGCGTTTTCAAGCAATGGTTGCAGTGATAGGTGAGGGACTTTGAAATTAAGGTATTCAGTATCAATAGCTATCGTTAAAACAAATGCTTCTTCAAACCTCATTTTAAGCAGTTGTTCATACGATCGGATCATGTTTAACTCCTCCTCAATAGTTGCCATCTGGTTTCCAGACTGGTCCAGTGAATATCTGAATATTTTTGAAAGATGATTGATGAAATACTGTGCCTTAACCGGATCTTCTCTAACAACGCCTGAAAGTGTGCTTAGTGAATTAAATAAGAAATGGGGGTTAAGCTGTTCTTTTAATAGTTCAAGCTCCGCTTCAAGGTATACAGTTTTTAATTGCTCATTCTCCTTTTCTTTTTTTTGAGCGATACGCAGCAAAAGGATGATTTTTATAAGGATAGCTGCCAGAATTGTTGTTAAAAAATATCTTGAAATGTATCCTAACCAGTAAATATTACGCAACTGTGTGTGTATAAAGCTATGGCGTTGTACGATTCCGCCAACAATGCAGCAAAATAATAAGAGCAGGAAGTTTAGAAAGTACGCGAGCAGTTTTCGTTGATTATTGCGGTAGATAAATAAAATACTGCTGGTTGTTAAGTTTAGGTAAAACAGCAGGTAACAAAAGCCAAAGTTGAAAGTAACCTGGAAAATAAGTTCTGCAAGGTTAAAATGCCAATAGTGTGCAACAAGCCCATCGGTTTTGAGTGCGAGTAATCTCGGGCTGTTCATCATTACAGCTATGAGCAAAGAACTATACCAACAAATTCGCCTTTCAGTTTTGTTCATAGGGTGAAAATAGCAGCCGTTAATTTAGGTTATAAATATACTTAGGTGAAGCTGAAAAATTGGCGGGCGAGGCAACAAAAAAGGGTGAACCAGCGGTCCACCCTTAAAAGGATAATTTTATAAATTTTTAGTTTTGGGGCTCATCGGCAGGAGTACTTACAACTTTGTACACCCTGTTGCCGCTGGTGTCTGTTGTTTCCTGGTAATATACATCATCCGGCGAAACGTAAAGTGTTTGGCCGTTAATGTGTATCGTTCTTGAGCCCTCCGGTAATTCGTTATAAATATCACCCGATTTAGGCATCGGCGCGGCCTGTCCGTTATCAACACCCTGTCCCTGGTTGGTCTCTAACTGGCCATCCTTTCCGGCAATAACATAAGTTTGTGTGCCGTCATCTTTTGTAACCGGTTGATAATAAACCCCGTTAAGTTCATAATACTGCTCGCCGTTAATAGTAATTGCTTGTGCATTTGCCGGCAACTGGCTGATCTCAGCACCAAGCGGTGGTTCAACAACAGTGTATTGGCTGTTATTATATTGATAGTAAAAGCCATTGCTATAATAGTACTGAAGATCTCCCCAATAAAAAGGATAATAGCCGTAAGGTAAAACACCTATGCTAAAGCCTAACCTTGGATAATACAAGCTGCCATAAAAGCCACCATTGTAAAAGTAACCGCCACGGTAACCCCAGTAACTGCGGCCACCCCAATAGCTTGGTCCGTAATAATAACCACGGCCGTAATAACGCCCGCCATAACCGCCGCGACCATAATATCCACCGCGACCATAATATCCACCGCGACCGTAATATCCACTGCGAGACCCGGTATAACCCCGTGCACCAATGTATCCGCGAGCGCCTGAATAGCCGCGGGTTACGCCGGCACGGCCACCGTTAAAGCGGGAATATCCCTGAGTTGAAGGACGTGAACCAAATGAATTACCCCTTGGTGAAGAAATATTTGGCCGCTGACTAAAGCCACCTGATCGTGGAGAAACCATCGTACGGCCTGAAAACCCGCCGGAGCGTGATCCACCAGAAAATCCGCCGGAGCGTGATCCACCGGAAAAGCCACTGCTAACACGTCCACCGCTGCCGCCACCGCTGAAGTGACCACCGCCACCGCCGCCAACGTGTCCGCCGCCGCCACCACCTCCGCTGCCGCCCCTGTGTTGAGCGTTAGCCGGAAAAGCTAAAAACAAGCAAAGCAACCCGCTCAGGCTTGTGAATGCAAAATATTTTAATGCCTTTTTCATGTTGATATTTATGACAGTTTATACTGTTCCTTTTTTAATTGACTATTAATTATTAAAACGGTTTAATGTTCAGATAATTATTTTATTCAATAACTATGCCTGCATAATTTTCAGCAGTTTATTTTGATAAGGCTTATTCAAAATTCTTTGATATTTATATATTAGCAGTGTTTGATTTTTAAATCAAACACCTAATTAAATCAGATAAAAAATGATAAAAGATACCCATTCGTTAAACCAGGTGGCCGAGTTTCATACTACGTTTAAACATCCTGTTCTAAAACAACCAGCCATACCATCAAAAGAAAGAAGCGCATTAAGGATTTCTCTCCTGGCTGAGGAATTGAAGGAACTGCAGCAAGCGGTAGACGACAATGATTTAGTTGAAGTTGCCGATGCCTTATGCGATCTGCAATATGTACTTTCAGGTGCCATACTGGAATTCGGCTTGGGCGAAAAATTTAAAGAATTATTTGATGAGGTTCACCGTTCAAATATGAGTAAGGCTTGCAGTACAGTAGAAGAGGCTGAAAAAACAATAGCACATTACAAAACCACAGCCGGTACAGACTCCTATCATAAAGAAATTGACGGCTTGTTTTTAGTTTACCGCGCCGGTGATCATAAAACTTTAAAATCTATAAACTATTCGCCCGCTGCTCTTAAATCAATTTTAGAGAAATAACGGATCAACATAAAAGGCATGCTCCTCAATGTGAAGGCATGCCTTTTATGTTATAATATAGTCCGGAATTTTCTTACACCCGCAAAAAAGTCTTTTTCTGATACAGGTAATAAAGAAATACCCATTTTACCAAAACAAAAGTTATCGCCATTAATACGGCCCCATAAGGTTCACCGGCTAATTGCCCCAGCCATTTGAAAAACCCTTCGTTAGTGTAGTTCCATTTTATAAAGTGACCTGAAATATAGATCAGGATGGAGTTCATACCAATTACCTTGAAAAAGAACGCCCATTTCTGAAATCCCAAAACATCAATTACATAGTAAAAAAGCGCCATTAACAACAGGCTTAAGCCGCCTACGTGCATCACAAATGAACTTGACCAAAGATTTTTGTTTATGGGAAAATCAATATTCCAGATCTGTGCAACGAGCAGAAATATAACGCCCGCAATTACTAGGCGCAGTGTTTTTGCATTTTGTGACAATGTTTTATTCTTTAACGTTAGCCCGGCCATTATGCCTAATAACCCGGTACTGATAGCAGGAATAGTAGAGAACAAACCTTCCGGGTCATGCATGTTAGGCTTGCCGTTAGGGAATGGTACGTATAAATGCCCGGGTAATATAGACCGGTCAATATACGACGCGAAGTTGCCTTCAGGGGTGAGATCGCCCGGATGAAAGCCTGGAGCTGACGTAAATTTCAGCAGCAGGTAATAACCCACGATAAAGAAAAAGAACCAAAAAATAAGCGCATATTCCTTTGCATACAGGTAAATAATATTTGCAAACAGGTAAGCAATACCGATGCGCCCCAGTACGCTTGGAAAGCGGAACTCGGCAATTGGCCTTAATTGAAGGCCATTATTTACTAAGAACCCTAAAAGTATTAATATAAGGGTCCTTTTTAACACCCTTAATAATAATTGTTCTTTTGTTTTTCCTTTCTCCAACTCACGGCCAACAGAAAAAGGTGTCGAAACCCCCGCCATAAACAGAAATAGCGGAAAGATCAGATCGTAAACATGAAACCCATTCCAGTCCGGATGGGTAAACTGATTTGCAAGGGTATTCCAAAAAGGAGATTGACCATGTGTGGCTTCTTTCATGGCATGCCAGATCTCGTCTGCACCCATAATCCAGAACATATCGAACCCTCTGAGGGCATCTAGAGAGAACAGTCGGGTAGGAGTGGCATCGAAATCGTCTGCCGGTTGTTGTTTTGCTGATAGGGTCATTCCTGTTTAATTATTAGGTTATAATTACAGGAAAGATATAGTTTTTAAATAAATTTTCAAAGTGGATTTGCTTTGTTAAAAAAGCTGTAAATGTTGCCCGTACCAAAAAAACAACAATTTTGTTTACGCCTGTACAACATTTACAGCATGGGTGTCTATTCCCCGCGTTTCAATCCAAATTTCTCAATTTTGCTGTACAAATGGCTTCGTTGAATGTCAATGTCATCAGCAGTTTTTGACACGTTCCAGTTGTTTTTCTCGAGCTTAAATTTAATATACTCGCGTTCGGCAAAATCCTTATATTCCTGGAAATTTGTAAACTGGTCAAAATCAGTTTGAGGGGTTGCATTACCAATCGTCGGCACCTCCGGCGTTGATGGATTTGCAAATGCCCTTACATCGCTGTCGGTAATTGTTCTGTCGCTTAAAATTATTAAACGCTCAACCATATTCCTCAGCTCACGAATGTTTCCTGTCCACGGAAGTGCCTTAAGGGCCTCGAGTGCCGCTTCAGAGATTTTTTTAACCGGCATGCCATAATCATTGCAAACCTCGTCTAAAAAGCTTTGCGTAAGCAGAGCGATGTCATCCTTACGGTCAGTAAGTGGTGGGACATGGATTAATATTACGCTCAGACGGTGGTAAAGGTCCATACGGAAATTGCCGGCCTCTATTTCTTTTAATAGGTCTTTATTGGTTGCAGCTACAACACGAACATCCACTTCAATCTCTTTTTCACCGCCTACACGGGTTATTTTGTTTTCCTGAAGTGCGCGTAATACCTTAGCCTGGGTTGATGAGCTCATATCCCCGATTTCGTCAAGAAACAGCGTTCCGCCGTTTGCCGACTCAAATTTTCCAATCCGTTGTTTTATAGCAGATGTAAATGAACCTTTCTCATGTCCAAATAATTCACTTTCAATCAGTTCTGAGGGTATTGCAGCGCAGTTAACCTCAATTAATGGCGCGTTTGAGCGATTGGATTTTTCGTGCAGCCAGCGGGCAACCAGTTCTTTACCACTGCCGTTCGCACCGGTAATCAGTACGCGCGCGTCGGTAGGGGCCACGCGGTCAATGGTTTCTTTTATTTTTAAAATGGCTTGTGAATCGCCAAGGATAGGGCGTACTTTTGAAACCTTTCTCTTTAATACTTTAGCCTCGGTAACCAGGCTCCCTCTGTCAAGCGCATTCCTTACCGTGATGAGCAGGCGGTTAAGATCTGGTGGTTTTGAAATAAAGTCAAATGCCCCTTTTTTGCTGGCCTCAATAGCTGTTTCAACCGTTCCATGACCAGATATCATAATAAAAGGAAGATCGGGTTTAATGTTCAGGCCCGCTGTAAGTACTTCCATTCCGTCCATCCGGTTCATTTTTATATCGCACAGCACAAGATCGTAATCGTTCTTTTTAATTAGTTCCAGCCCGTCGATGCCATTATCAACATCTTCTACTATGTAATCTTCGTATTCCAGTATTTCGCGAAGGGTGCTCCGGATCGCACGTTCATCATCAATTATTAAAATTTTAGCCATTTCGGTTTTATGTTTTCTGTTGGTAGTATGATATCGCGAATATATATAATTGTATAGAAAAACAAACACTTTTTTTGAAGGAAGGTTTTAAGAACTGTATTTTTTGAAGCAGGTTAAGGGTCTTGCATATTTACCCAGGCTTACAAAAATAAATAACCCCTCTCTTTTCACGGAGAGGGGCATATCAGCAGCAAACCTGTAAGCCGGGTTCTGTGCCATAATAGCTAAAAGTTATTATGGTTTCTATCATTAATCTGGCCCTGCCATTGCTGGCAGGTTCAATCAACCTACCCATCCTGACGACCCCGATAAATCGGGATTCGGGAACGAGCAGCTCCGCTTTCAGGACCTATTTGGTTTTTCAACTCCTGAGGTTTACCGCGATCCCGGTCGCCCGGAAAAGCCGTGAGCTCTTACCTCACGTTTTCACCCTTACCTGGTTCTGGCAGATGCCGGAACCAGGCGGTTTATTTTCTGTGGCACTTGCTGTCGCCGGCTGACGGCGCCTTCCCGTTAGGAAGCAGGATGCTCTATGTTGCCCGGACTTTCCTCCGTCCTGATAAATCAGAACAGCGATAGAACGTTTTGCGGCGTAAAAATAGGCTTTTTAGTTTATAGTTGCTTGAATATAGCTTAAGCGTATAAGCCATTGTTGATATTGATAATTAACTAGCGGCACTTTGCCAGGTCTGCATTAACTTTTTCAGTATTTATAGTCGGCATTTTATTGCCAAAAGAATTGGTGATATAGGTAAGTACCTGCGCTATTTCTAAAGGGGCTAGATCATCCGGCGGCATTTCGCCCTCATAGTTTTTATTGTTAATGGTGATATTTCCTTTCAGGCCCTTTTTAATGAAGCAGGCAAGTACTTCCCGGTTATTTTTTAGATAAGCCGAGTCGGTTAAAGAAGGTATAAGCCCTTGAAGGCCTTCCCCTTTTGCACCGTGGCAATTTTGGCAATGAACCTGGTAAACTGTACTTCCGTTTACATAATACCGGTTAAACTCTATGATTTCATCACTTTGACACGATACTACCATTGCAACCAGCGCGAAACAGATGACGATTATAAATTTCAATCTCATTTGGACGCTTTTTGATCGGGCTCAGCCATCAGTATTTTAATGTCTGCAGTCATTTTTTCAACTTCTTTAGGGTCGGTGCCCTGGTAAGTGCCGCGGATGCGTTTTTGTTTATCTATGAGTATAAAGTAGCCGTCGTGTACGTATTGCCCTTGCGGGTTTTTTTCCTGTAGCGACACTAAATAGCTTTTTGCTATGGTGTAAGTATCGTTTTTTTGCCCGTGTAATAACCACCAGATATTACCGGTGATGCCCAGCTTATCGGCATATCTTTTCAGCACAGGTACCGTATCATATTTGGGGTCGATGGTATGCGATATAATTCTGAAATCGTTATTGCTTTTAAACTCATTGTAAACAGGTAACATGTTACGATGCATAACAGGACAAATGTTTGGGCAGGTAGTGAAAAAGAAATCGGCTACATAAATTTTCCCATCCAGACTTTTTTCAGTTATGGTATCGCCATATTGGTTAACAAATTTAAAGGCAGGGATAGTTTGGTAAATGGTGTCGGTTACTTGTTGGCCGTTAACGCTTTTTGTAACTGCTTGTTTACTGCCATAAATCGGCAAGGTAGTATTGGTATTGCTATTAAGTTTGCACGCACTCCACAGCATCGTCAATGCTATTGCATAAACCAGTTTCTTCATGTTATTTGATTTTTTTAAGATATAAATCTGATTCTTTAACGGCAACGTTCAATTGTGAATCTATGTTCATTATCAGCTTTTTCTGATCATTCATGTATCTTATAACTTCTTCGTCAGATTTTCCTTTTTGTTCGTAGTCGAATTTATGCATCCAGTCTTCCATGGCATCCTCGGCTGCAGTAAGTTTTTTACTAAGCATAATGGCGGTGTCCTTTGTGGCTAATGTGTTCTGCTTTAAAATTGTGTCCAGCTTCATTCGGTTTGCTATCACTTTTCCGTCAACTTCCATTACTTTTTCGTGCACTTTCATAACGTCATCCATAATAGCGCTTTTTTCAGCCTTTTTATTGCTACAGCTAAACAGTACACCGCAGGCAAACAATAGTAATAGTGTTTTTTTCATTTAATGGTTATTTGGGTTCAAATTTAATCAACAATGAAGTTAGTTAACAATCAAATTGTCGGGTATAAGCAATATAATCGGTAACGGGCAGGGTTTCAGCTCCGGAAAATTTTAATTGCTGGCCTATCTGTGCACGGTGGTGAGTACCGTGATTGATTAAATGCGCAAGTATATCAGCCAGCTTATTCTCAAAACTATCGCCTTTTAGGTTTTTGTAGCTTATGGGTTTTTCGAAGTCGCCCGGCTGCAAACCATTAAGGTATTCAAGCCATTCATTATGGTTGTTATTAATTACTTTATTTAAAGTCTCCGAATCCCAGTCAGGCCATAAAATGCTTCCGACAGGAACTAAACCTTTGCAGCGGCTAAGCCAGATTTGCTGGGCAGACAATAAATGAGCCATCAGTTCAATTGATTTCCGCGGCATTTCAGCTTCTATAATTGAATTTAACATGACTTCATTGGCGTATCGGTCGTAATTCAACAGCCGGATAAAATAAGTTTTCATGTGGTAAAAATATAAATATAGCGTACAACAAAACAAATCAAAGCAGGGAGACATTGTTTACCTGTTAACAATAATATAATGATAGCAACATGCCAGGGTTATACAGGGGGCTTATCTTAGTAATAAATAAAAACGCTTTTGTTATGAAATTCATTTTAAATTTTCCGAAGCTAATCTCACATTTTAGGGAGTGGATGATCCTCAGGAGTATGAGGTCATCTTTTATTCATTAAAATTATTTATTCAAAAGTCTCAATTATTTAATTGTATTGCACAATTTTGCTTTACAATAGCTCTTTAATGGAAAGCACTTCTCAGGATATCCGTATTAATAAAAAACTTTTTGGCGACAATTTTAAATGGGGAGTTTCTGTAGCAGCTTTCCAGATTGAAGGGGCCTGTGATGCAGAAGGAAAAGGGGCGTCTATCTGGGATGTTTTTGCAGCTAAAAAGGGGAAAATATTAAATGGTGACGATCCGGCCATCTCCTGCGATTTCTATAATCAGTACAAACAGGACATTGATCTTATTAAACAGCTTAATATACAGTGTTTCAGGTTCTCCATATCATGGACCCGGATCTTACCTAACGGTACGGGTGAAGTAAACCAGGCAGGGATAGATTTTTACAACAGTGTTATTAACTATTGCCTTGAGCAAGGTGTAGAGCCATGGGTAACTATTTATCATTGGGACCTGCCTCATGCACTTGAACTGAAAGGTGGCTGGACTAATCGTGATGTAGTAGAATGGTTTAAGGCCTTTGCTACTATATGCGCTAAAAATTTTGGTGACAGGGTAAAGAACTGGATGGTGATGAATGAGCCCGGCGTATTTACAGGGGCAGGTTACTTTTTAGGGATTCATGCACCAGGCCGAACGGGACTTAGGAATTTTTTACCCGCTATTCACCACGCTGTTTTATGTATGGCTGCCGGGGGGCGGATTTTGAGAGATTTAGTGAAGGATGCACATATCGGCACAACATTTTCATGCTCATACGTTGAACCGCACACTGATAAACAAAAAGATGTCAATGCCGCTAAACGTGTTGACGCCCTGCTAAACCGGCTATTTATAGAGCCCGTTTTAGGGCTTGGCTACCCGGTACACGAGGTTTCGGCCCTGAAAGATATTGAAAAATACTTTCAGCCTGGCGACAAAGATTTAATGAAGTTCGATTTTGATTTCATAGGAGTACAAAATTATACCCGTGAAATTGTAAAGAATTCGTTTTTTACACCCTATGTTGGGGCATCGCTGGTTAAGGCTGAAAAAAGAGGGGTGCCATTAACCAATATGAAATGGGAAGTCTATCCTCCGTCCATTTATCAAATGATAAAACAGTTCAATAACTATCCGCAGATAAAAAGTATCTACATCACCGAAAATGGAGCTGCCTTTCCGGACCAGGTGACTGACGGCATGGTTGATGACCCTAAGCGTGTTGAATATTTAAAGAGCTACCTTGAACAGGTTTTAAGGGCTAAAAATGAAGGTTTAAAGGTAGATGGCTATTTTATATGGACGTTGACCGATAATTTTGAATGGGCTGAAGGATATCATCCGCGTTTCGGAATAATACACGTTGATTTTGAGACACAACAACGCATCGTTAAATCATCAGGGCACTGGTATGCCGACTTTTTAAAAGGGAATTAGTTTACAAGTTCTGATAGTTTACAATATTCCGGTTGTATAAAATAGTTCTCATGAATAAACTTTCGATTCAAGTTTTGGATTGCCGGCTGTTTTGGCAAGGCTGGTTTTAGTTACCGGTAATTCAATAAAGAAAGTGGTGCCGTTGTTAACTTCACTTTCAAACCATATTTTTCCATTATGAAGCTCAATAATCTGCTTGCTGATGGAAAGACCAAGCCCAAATGATTTTTCGCCTGATGTTCCCGTTCGTTTAGATTCTGTAAACGTATTGAAAACATTGTTTCCAATGTTTTCCGGTATGCCTATACCCAAGTCTTTAACCGAAATTCTTAATTTATCTTTATTTTTAGCAATATTTACGCAAATAGTGCTGCCTATAGGACTGAATTTTATCGCGTTAATAATTAGGTTACTCATAACACGCCATATTTTTTCCCGACTGATAAGCAGCTCTTCAGGTTTGTTTAATAGCTCAAGAATAATTTTCTGATCTTTTTCTGCAGCTTTAAAACGCAGCAGTTCAACGCTTTTACTTATCAAAGAATTGATGTTCACCAGTTCCATATTCAGCGCCGTTTCACCGGTATTGGTAACTTCCAGGATCTCATTGATTAGTTCAAGTGAATTTGTAGTAGTTTCTTTTATTAGCGAAAGCAGTTCTTTCTGATCGTCTGTACATTCATCATCCATCAATACCTGGGTTAATGCGGCTATACCACCAATTGGGTTTCTTAGGTCATGTGCAACTGTTCTTAATATCCTGTCTTTTTCCTGGCTGCTTAACTTAAGTTCGTCAAGTGTAGCTTCCAAGCCAGTTTTTTGTTGACTTATCTGCTTATTTAATTCGCTTACAATTTTTACATCACTTTTTGATTTTTTCCAGTTACGGTACACCAAGGCTACAATTATTACGGCCATTATAGCGCCGGTTACGGCTATGTATATGTAAATTAGCTGTAGTTTATTATTGTCTTTGAGGTTGTCAATTTGGTATTGCTTATCGTAATTGGCCTGTTGCTGGTTCACGTCAGTCTCTTTTAATAAGCTTGAGCGTTTCAGCATTAAATCTTTTAACGCGTTATAAGTTTCAAGGTGTTTATAAGCTTTCGCAACATCGCCTGTTTTAGCATAGTACTTGCTCATTTGCAAGTTCAGGCTGGTTTCAACTTCTTCATTTTTTACTGTATCCAGTTGTTTGCGAATATTTTCTGATAATTTAAGAAATGGCTGTAATTGCCCGGTGTTGAAATATAATTTAGCAAGATTCATTTCAACCAATTGGGCATTTGTAAAATCATTTAGGTTAGTAAGGTTTATTTTAATGCTTTTTTGAAAAAGTTTTTCGGCCTGTTCATTTTGCCCCCTTAACATCGCAATTTCACCCTGGTTGCCATAAACAACCGCGCGGGCAACCTCAATTAACCGGCGTTTTGTTGGATACTTGTTGCTATTACTGTTTAGATATGCCAGTGTTTTATTAAAATAGATATCCGCACTATCTATATCGCCATTATTTTTGAAGCTTTCACCAATATTGTCTAGCAGTTCCTGGCGTTGATAAAGCGAATAGAAGCTCTCTTTATATGACAGACTTTGTTTGAAGCTTAACTTAAAATAATTAGCGGCTTCGCTGTAATGAGCCTGCTTAAACATAACCATACCCATCCTGTAAGTATATTCAGCAAGTATTTCATTTTTAAGATTGTTTTTACCCATGAAATACCCCTGGTAATAGCATTGGTAGGCGTTGCTGTAATTTTCGAGGCTAAAATAGGCATCGCCCATGGCAAAATTGGCCTCCGCATAGTTGCTGACATACTGTTTTCTGTCCACACTCTTTTTAGCCATTATTAACATACTATCAGCATATAATAAAGCTTTTTTGGGTTGTATAATGCCTTTTTTATAGTAAAGATATTTTAATCCATAATATCTGAAAAGGTCATTTACATAAGGTTTTTTAATTGTCCGGAATGATGAGTCGATAAATTTCTGCTCCATTTCCAAAGTTAGATGGTGCTGGGGATGAGGTAGCTCAGCAAAAAAGGATTTGAATGCATCAGAATAGTCCCCTGTATCAGCCTCTTTCTTCCGGCATGACAATAGCAGGCAGAAAAAGATCAATAAGAGCAACAGCTTATTAATCGTGAAGTTTTTATAAATCAGGGAATAAAAGACCATTAACCAATATATAATATACAAATATAACGTTCACCCCTGTTTGGGGTAAGTATTACATCGTAATTAAACGTTTATTTACTGATTAAAGTTGCCGTTATTTGAAGGCTTCTTCGCCGGTTATATCTAAGCCGGTTATTAATAAATGGATGTCATGTGTGCCTTCATAGGTTACAACAGATTCTAAATTCATCATATGCCGCATTATTGGATATTCGCCTGTAATTCCCATACCTCCAAGCATTTGGCGTGCTTCGCGCGCAATATTTATAGCTGTTTCCACGCTATTGCGCTTGCTCATTGATATTTGTGCAGGTGTTGCGCGGTTTTCATTTTTTAAAGTCCCTAAACGCCATACCAGCAATTGGCCCTTTGTGATTTCGGTAATCATTTCGGCCAGTTTTTTTTGCTGTAGTTGAAATGCCGCAATAGGTTTGCCAAACTGTCTGCGTTCTTTTGAATATCTTAAAGCTGTATCATAACAATCCATTGCGGCACCAAGGGCACCCCAGGCAATACCATACCTGGCCTGGTTAAGGCAGCCCAGCGGCCCCTTTAAACCCGAAATATTAGGTAAAAGATTTTCTTTCGGAACTTTAACATTGTCAAAAACCAATTCGCCCGTTGCAGATGCTCTTAATGACCATTTATTATGGGTTTCGGGCGTTGTAAAACCCTCCATGCCGCGCTCAACGATTAAGCCCCGGATTTTCCCGCTTTCGTCCTTGGCCCAAACTATAGCAATATCAGCAAATGGTGAATTCGAGATCCACATTTTGGCTCCGTTCAAAATGTAATGATCGCCTGCGTCTTTAAAATTTGTAGTCATCCCTCCCGGATCAGAGCCATGGTCTGGTTCTGTTAGTCCGAAGCAACCCATTAATTCACCAGTAGCCAATTTTGGCAGGTATTTATGTTTTTGTTCTTCTGATCCATAGGCATAAATAGGGTACATTACCAGTGAGCCCTGTACTGATGCTGTAGATCTGATGCCGGAATCTCCCCGCTCAATTTCCTGCATGATGATGCCGTATGACATGTAATCAAGCCCTGCGCCACCATATTCTACAGGAATAGTTGGACCAAATGCCCCGATTTCCCCAAGCCCTTTTATTAAATGCTTTGGAAACTCAGCCTTTTGCGCGTAATCTTCTATAATAGGGCTTACCTCTTTTTTAACCCAATCACGCACCGTTGAGCGGATCAGTTTATGCTCTTCAGTAAGCAATTCATCAGCTAAATAATAATCGGGCGATTCGTAAAGATCTTTTCTGGACATACAGTATCTAATTGGTGGTCAAAGATAGTGGGGAATTTTGGATTTCGGATGTTTAGTATACCGGAATTCTTTAAATATGTATTTCTCATGTAAAACGGAAATATGCCGTCCCAATTTTAAAATTTGTAAAAAAACCAAAATCAAAAACTACTTTTGAAACATGATTACAATATCACTCCATGGCGCCGAATTTTTTGCCTTTCACGGATTTTATCCTGAAGAGCAAAAACTTGGGAATAAATTTATAGTTGATGTTGATGTAGATTTCACACCGGTGACAGACCTTAGGGAAGATAAAATTGCCAATACCGTTGATTATGAAAAGGTTTATAATATAGTTGAAGAGCAGATGCGTAAAACGGCTAAGCTTATTGAAACGGTGGCCCAAAATATTGCAGAGGATATTAAAATGCAATTTTCTTTCGCAGATAAAATAAGGGTTTCCATTAAAAAATTGAACCCGCCGCTTAAAGGCAAGGTGGAATATTCAAACATCGTGATTACCGTATGATCTATAATAAAATAACAGAACAGGTACTTGCCGCTATTAAAGCTATAGTTGGTGACGATTGGGTTATAACGGCCCAGCCGGAATTGGAGAAGTATAGTCATGACGAAACGGAAGATCTCCACTTTTATCCTGAAGTGGTAGTCAAGCCATGCACTGCCGCACAGGTTTCGTCATTAATGAAGCTTTGTAATGAAAATTTGATCCCCGTTACGCCACGCGGGGCAGGTACCGGCTTAAGTGGCGGCGCATTGCCGGTGATGGGCGGGTTGGTGATGGCTATGGAAAGGTTTAATAAAGTGTTGCAAATAGATGAGCTGAACCTGCAGGCCACCGTTGAGCCCGGTGTGATCACCGAAGAATTCATGAATCAGGTTGCAGAAAAAGGACTATTGTACCCTATTGATCCGGCCAGTAAGGGCAGCTGTTTTATTGGTGGCAATGTATCGCACGGGTCGGGCGGGCCCAGGGTGGTTAAATATGGTACCATCCGCGAATATATTCTGAACCTGGAAGTGGTGCTGCCATCAGGCGAGATCATCTGGACAGGCGCCAATACCTTGAAATATGCTTCAGGATATAATTTAACCCAGCTAATGATAGGGTCGGAGGGCACCCTCGGGATTATTACCAAGATAGTGGTTAAGCTAATTCCCCGGCCGACTATCGATGCTTTAATGCTGGCATCGTTCACTACAAATGAGGCAGCATGTGCCGCCGTTTCGGCGATATTCAGAGCAGGAATTATTCCTTCTGCCCTGGAATTTATGGAGAGAAGAGGAGTGGAGTGGGTAAAGGAAAATGACGGAATAGCGTTCGACTTAAAAGACGGGATCGGAGCGTTCCTGTTAATAGAGGTCGATGGCACAAACCAGGACGTAATATTCGCTGATTGCGAAAAAATTAACCATGTACTTGAAGAATTTGACTGTAAGGAAGTGTTATTTGCCGATACGTCAGCGCAGAAAGAAGAACTATGGCGGTTAAGGAGAACAATGGCTGTTTCTGTGAAATCAAACTCAGTTTATAAGGAAGAAGATACAGTAGTTCCCCGTGCAAGTCTTCCGGAACTAATTAAAGGAATAAAACAAACAGGGGGTAAATATGGTTTTGAATCAGTTTGTTACGGCCACGCAGGAGATGGCAATCTGCACGTGAATATTATAAAAGGTCAAATGAGTGATGATGACTGGAACGATAAATTAAAGGACGGGATTCGCGAAATATTTGAGCTTACCGTTTCTTTGGGCGGAACATTGTCTGGAGAGCACGGTATTGGCCTGGTACAGAAAGGTTTTATGGCTATAAAATACAATGAAACTCATTTTGCCTTGTGGCGTGGAATAAAACAGGTGTTTGATAAAAACGGTATATTGAACCCCGGAAAGATTTTTTGACAGCTATAAATAATTAGCTTGCAAATTGTTGTTAATTAACCTGTTTGATCGGTTTTTTCGTAACACATTGATTTAAGATTTATGGGCACATCTGCGTTGGAATTTAATATAACAGACCAGGATCTGATAAAAATAGCCGTTGGCGTTATTTGCGGTGGCTTATTGGGTTTAGAACGGCAGTATAAAAATAAAACAGCAGGCTTTCGCACTATAATATTAATTTGCCTTGGTTCAACCATTTACACAATGATTGCGCAGCGGGCAGGTGCTGGCGTAAACATCAATATCGTAACAGGGATCGGGTTTATCGGGGCCGGGGTTATCTTCAAGGGTAATATAGAAGTAAGCGGCTTAACAACAGCTGCCGTAATCTGGATTTCAGCAGCTATAGGAATGTCCGCCGGTTCAGGTAATTATACCATAGCCTTACTTTGTACTGTTATTACGCTGTGTGTGCTACTGCTTTTTAACCTGCTTGAGAGATATATCGATAAAGTTCACCGTGATAAATTATTTGTTATAGTGTTTACCAATTCCATTTTTGAAAATATGGCCGAAGTTGAAGATGCGATAATTGAGCTGCAGTTAACGTCGCGCCGAGTACAGGTTTCTAAAAAAGATGGTTGCCTGCAGGTTGCCATACTGGTTACCGGCCACCGCAAGCGAATAAGTAAACTCGACGAAAAACTGCTTAAAATGGAACAGGTAAAATCATTTTAGCAGGTAAAAAAAAGCTAACAAACGAGGCTGCTTAATTTGTATTAGTGATTAACCGGGGTTCATCATAAGCAATCATCTTTTCTCTTTCGCGATTTGGTATAGCTATAGATTTATTGGCTGAATAATCATAACTTATACATACCGTTTTGCCCGTTGTACAAATCTCTTCGCCGTTGGGAGTAACCCTAACCAGCAGATACATCATATCAAAGCTGCTGTTGCCTATCCTTGTTGTACGCACATAACAAAATATATTATCATCAAGGGTTATTGGTTTTAGATAATTAACTTCAGAACGGCCAACTATTACACCCTGCTCACGAATATTCCAGGTTATAACTTCTTTCCAATAATTAAGCCGGGCTACCTCAAAGTAAGTTAAATAAATAGCGTTGTTTACATGACCTACTGCATCAATATCTGAGAATCGGATAGAAATGGGAGTTTTGAATTTATAATCGGATATTTTTTCACTCATTTTATGTCATATTGTCTGTATGTTTCGGGTTGAAGTAGACATTATGTCTTTTTTTGTTGATTTTAGCCCGTTGGTATAACAGTTGATTAACAGTTAGCAAATATATTAAAAGATAAACTTAGGAGAACATAATCATGACATTAGTAAAATTTGCAAACGGACAAAAAAATCACGCAGTGAATCCATTTTTCAGCGACGTGTTTGATTCGATTTTAAACGACTCATTTTTGAGTGACAAGTTAGCAAGCCGTGTTCCTGCTGTTAACATAGCTGAAACAGAAAATGAATTTCAGATTGAATTGGCTGCGCCAGGTTTAAAAAAAGAAGACTTTAAGATTAGTCTTGACAAAAACGTATTGAGCGTATCTGCTGATAAAAAAGTGGAAAACGTTGAAGAAGGTAAGAAATTCAGCAAGCGTGAGTATAGCTACAATTCATTTACCAGGTCATTTACCTTGCCTGAAACAGCTGACCAGTCAAAAATTGAAGCTGAATATAATGATGGTATTTTAAAGTTGAATGTAGCTAAAAAAGAAGAAGCTAAAGTGCAGTCAAGAGAAATTTCAGTAAAATAAGTATTAAAAATCGGAAAGTTCGATAACCGGAAAGCGAAGTTGGAGCAGTGAGTTAGTTCCGGAATCGAACCCCCGAAGTTCTAAAATAAAGAGTGTTTTCATAATAGTTGGTTTAGTTTAAAAAGGCCGCTTCACAAGGAGCGGTCTTTTTGTTTACTGTGGATTGCTGACATTAATTGATAAAGCATATGTTTTTATCAATCAATGTCAGGCACTTCACATTTTAATATTCAGAAATCGAATCATTGGACATACAGCGATATTTAATCTCTCATATTGATATATTGTAAAGGCTGCCCAAAGTCGTCTTTTCGGCAAAGACTGATAACAGCTTGAAGATCATCTATCTTTTTAGCCTGCACACGTACCTGGTCCTCCATTATGGATGCCTGGACTTTTAGCCCGCTGTCTTTTATTTTTTTAACTATTTTTTTTGCAGCTTCCTTATCAATGCCCTCTTTTATCTTTATTTCCTTACGGAGCATATTGCCGGAAACGGATTGTACGTTGCCGTCTAAATCCAAAGCTTTTGGGTCGAGTTGTTGTTTTACCATACGGCTGATGATGGAATCGCTGATAGCTTTTAACCGCATATCATTTTCGGTTACCACAGTAATGGTATTGGTTTTCTTATCCAGGTCGATGGTGCTTTTTGAGTCGTTGAAGTCATAACGGTTCAAAATTTCTTTTTTCGCAATGTTAATTGCATTATCAAGCGTCTGGCCGTCTATCTTGCTTACAATATCAAAGGTTGGCATATTAAAGGTAAATTTGTGTAGGGCAAAGTTAGTGTTTTTTAGTTTATGGTTGATTGTCTGTGGTTCATGGAAGCTCGGTAGGTGATATCTTTCCCAGCACAATCGCTGTCATGCATTAACTATCAATAGCGAACCATTTATAAACAATAAAAACATATTAAAACACCAATCAGTTAATATTAAGTTAACATTTAAATAAGCAGATTTGTAAAAGTGGCTGAAGGGCCTGTCTTTTTATATGGATAGTAAACACGTACCCTTAATTAATCGTGAAATAAGCTGGTTGTATTTTAATGACCGGGTTTTGCAGGAGGCCGCAGATCCGAGCGTGCCGCTGATCGACCGGATAAAGTTCCTGGCTATATTTTCGTCTAACCTTGACGAGTTTTACCGGGTAAGGGTCGCTACGCTAAGCAGGTTGGCCAATCTGAATGAAAAGGCCAAAGAGATTTTGGGTTATAATCCCAAAAAGATCCTGAACCAGATTAAAAACATCGTAGTGCGGCAGGAGCGGAAGTTTAACAATTTGTACGAAAATATAATCGTTAAGCAACTGGCCGAAGAAAAGATCTTTATTCTGAATGATAAACAGTTAAATGTAAGCAGGGGGGAGTTTGTGAAGCGGTATTTCAGGGAAAGTTTGCTGGCAACATTAGTTCCCATTATGCTTGATGAAAGCCTGCCGTTGCCTGAGCTTCGCGACCGCGCCATTTATTTTTTTGTGAAGCTCACAAAAAATAAGAAATCGCGGCTGGCGCTTATTGAATTCCCCGATTCGCTTTCAAGGTTTATTGTTTTGCCCGAGACCAATAATCTAAAGTTTATCATTTTGTTGGATGATATCATCAGGTACAGCCTTGAAGACATATTTTTCATTTTTGAGCATGATTCAATTGAAGCTTATTCTATCCAGCTAACCCGCGATGCTGAACTAGACCTGGATAAAGAGGTAAGTGAAAAGTTTATTGATTCGTTATCAAAAAGTCTTCAAAAACGCAAAAAAGGTAAACCGATGCGTTTATTGTATGACTCTGAAATGCCACTGGATATGTTGAAATATCTGGTGAATAAAATGGGACTGAACGGCGAAAGTTTAATCCCCGGCAATCGCTACCATAACTTTAAGAATTTTATTTCATTCCCTAATGTTGGGCGCCCTGAACTGGAATATGAAAAAAGCATCCCTTTGCCTGTTGATGGTTTATCATTTGGCAAAAGCTTAATGGGAATGATCGCGAAAAAGGATTTTCTTATTAGTACCCCTTACCAATCATACGATTACGTGATCCATTTTTTACGTGAGGCGGCCATCGACCCTAAGGTAAAGGAAATCAGTATTGCTGTTTATCGCCTTGCAGAAAACTCACGTATAATGCACGCGCTGATGAGCGCAGCAAAAAATGGAAAAAAGGTTACCTGTTTGGTTGAGTTAAGGGCAAGGTTTGATGAACAAAACAATATCTCGTGGAGCCGGAGGCTGGAAGAAGAGGGTGTTACGGTGCTATATGGTATTGAAGGTTATAAGGTGCATTCAAAAATATGCCTGGTAATGCGAACCGAAAAAGAAAAGCCGGCGTATTATGCGTGTTTATCTACCGGGAACTTCAATGAAAAAACCGCCCGCATGTACGCCGATCATACCCTGCTTACCTCCAATAAAAAAATAACAGCGGATCTCATTGATGTTTTTAAGGCACTGAGCAAAAATAGTTTACCTAAAGGATTAAAAAATTTAATAGTATCGCCGATTGACGCGCGCCCGGCAATTTATAAACTGATAGACAATGAAATAAAGAATGCCAAAGCGGGTAAAAAGGCTTACATGATCTTAAAAATGAACAGCCTTGCCGATGAGCAAATGATAACCAAACTATACCAGGCCAGCAATGCGGGTGTGAAGATTCAGCTAATTATAAGAGGAATGTGCTGCCTTATTGCGGGCATGAAAGGTTACAGTGAAAATATTGAGGTGGTGAGTATAGTCGATAAATATCTTGAACACGCACGCGTACATATATATTGCAATGGAGGTAATGAACTGATCTATCTAACCTCTGCCGATTTTATGACCCGTAATATTGATACCCGCGTTGAAGTTGGTTTCCCAATATATGATGAACAGCTAAAAAAAGAGATACGGGATATCATTGACCTGCAATTGGAGGATAACACCAAATCGCGCGAAATTAACAGCCACAATACCAATAAATACCACAAAACACGTTCAGGTATCCCGCACCGAGCACAGGTAGATACTTACAATTACTTAAAATATAAAGCCCAATAAAATTGAGATACGCCGCTATAGATATAGGTTCAAATGCAGTGCGCCTGCTTATTGCTGATATTATTGAAAACAATGGTTCGGTTTCGTTTAAAAAAAATACATTGATCCGGGTGCCGCTACGGCTTGGCGATGATGCCTTTCTGGATAAACGGCTTTCTGATAAGAAGATTGCCGACCTGGTGAAAACCATGCAGGCATTTGGCAAACTCATGGAGGTATATAAAGTGGTTGATTATATGGCCTATGCAACGTCCGCAATGCGTGAAGCAAAAAACGGGGCTGAAGTGGTGGCGCAAATTAAAATTGATGCAGGTGTTGATCTTGAAATTGTTCACGGGCAAAAGGAAGCCGGGATGATATATGCCAGCCATCCTGATCAAACCATTGATAAGAGTAAGAACTACCTGTACATTGATGTAGGCGGCGGAAGTACAGAACTGTCATTTTTTTCATCAGGAGAAATGTGGGCCTCGAAGTCTTTTAATATCGGTACCATCCGGATGCTGGATAACCAGGATACCGAAGAAACCTGGAATGATATGAAAGAATTTATCAGGGACAATACCAAACAGTTTAAGCTAATTTCCGGCATCGGAACGGGCGGGAATATCAATAAATTGTATAAGTTATCGGAAGAGAAAGATAAAGCGCCCCTAAGTTTTGGAAAATTGAAATCTCTTTATAGTTATTTGACTTCATTTTCGCTTAAGGACAGGATCAATGTACTCGGTTTGAACCAGGACAGAGCAGATGTAATTATCCCCGCTTGTGAAATATATTTAACGGTTATGAAATGGGCTAATATCAAAAATATATATGTCCCAACTGTTGGTTTGGTTGATGGTATCATTCAAACGCTTATCGAAAAAAACTTTCCAAAAGCAGGTTAAATTTATTTAAAGAAATTATTTAAAAATTAAAAAACTGTTAGTACATTTGTAGTGCCCTCTCAAAGGGCATGTTTTTCATAGGTAGATGTAGGGTCGAGTATTTATATTCGACCCTTTTTTATGCCTTTTAACTTCAATTAACCGGTTTTATTAAAATGGATACGAAGAAAAAGATTGTTGTTGCAATAACCGGTGCAAGCGGTTCTGTATATGCTAAGTTGCTGTTGCAGCAATTGCAACATTTAAGTGAGCAAATAGCTGAAGTTGCTGTTGTTATGTCTGACAACGCTAAAGAAGTTTGGCGGTTTGAACTTGATAACGAGGAATATAATGACCTTCCTTATAAGATATATGGTAAGATGGACTTTATGGCGCCATTTGCGTCAGGCTCTGCCCGGTTTGATACGATGGTAATAGTTCCTTGTTCAATGGGAACACTCGGCCGCATTGCTTCGGGGATTTCAGATGACCTGATAACCCGCGCCGCAGATGTGATGTTAAAAGAACGCCGGAGACTGATCCTGGTTGCGCGCGACACACCTCTTAACCTAATCCATATCCGTAACATGGCGACAGTTACAGAGGCCGGAGCGATTATTTGTCCGGCAATACCCTCGTTCTACAGTAAGCCTAAAACAATTGAAGATCTGGCAATGACGGTTGTAAATCGTGTTATTGACCTGATTGGTTTGGATAATGCCAGTTACAGATGGAGTGAAAGCGCGGGATAAGTATAATATCCTTCCCCAGTATCATTCTGTACAAAGGAATGTAATGGTTAGATAGCAGGTAGCTTTTTATAATACCATATTTAACTGACATAAAAAGTACTGCAATTAATTACATTTGCGCAATTCAAAAAAATCCCGGTAAAGGGTTAAGTGGGAATATGTTTACAGGAATAATAGAGACTTTAGGCTTAATAACCGATTTAAGGCACGATCAGGGTAACCTGCATATTACTGTTGAATCATCAATAGCTGCCGAATTGAAAATTGATCAGTCTGTTGCGCACAATGGGGTGTGTTTAACAGTTATTGCGCTGGCCGACGGGAAGCATACAGTGACGGCAATTGAAGAAACTTTAAGTAAGACCAACCTGGGCCTTCTTAAAACCGGCGACCTGGTAAACCTGGAACGTTGCATGCAAATGAATGCCAGGCTTGATGGCCATATTGTACAGGGGCATGTTGATCAAACAGCAACCTGTATTGCTTACAAAGAGCTGGACGGCAGTTGGGAATATACCTTCGAATATGATTCGGTTAACGGAAATGTAACAGTTGAAAAAGGCTCTATCTGTGTAAATGGCATTAGCCTTACGGTAGTTAACGCTCGTAATAACAGTTTCTCAGTTGCGATAATCCCTTACACCTTTGAACATACTAACCTGCAGCATGTGCGCGAGGGATCAGTAGTAAACCTGGAGTTTGATATTATAGGCAAATACGTTGCACGATTAATGCAACGCTAATTCTTTAACTCATCTATCCTGCTTTTAACATAGGCTATGTAGGTTTGTTGTTTGCCGCGAGGATTTGATGCCAGGAATTTTCTGTAATAAATACGGGCATTCTTTTTGTCATGCAATTTGGTGTCATACAAGTTAGCCAGTAAATAATACAATATTGGTCCATCTTTAAACTGTAAAGCTTTTTCGTAAGCCATTGCTGCTTTTTTATTCTTATTTAGTTTTACTTCGCAATCGGCAATTTCGCCGTAATAGGTGGCAATATTGTCTGAAATTCCCTGCACTATAGCCAGGTTTAAAAAATAAATGGCCTGCCGGTTATCTTTAAGCGCTTTATAACAAAGGGCTGTATAATAATCAGTGTATTCGGTTTGTTCCATACCGTGTAGTCCGGCTAATGTTTCGGCTCCGCATACATAATTATTCATATTATAATAAGCGATTCCTAGTTTGGTTAGGATCATGGCATTTGACGAACCAAGTTGAATAAGCCGGTTACAAATGGCTATGGTTTCGGGCCATTTGCTTTCACTATAGGTTAGTTTTACAGTGCTTAAAAGGATGATCACATTGTCAGGGTCCGTTTCTGCAGCTTTATTCAGCACTTTAAGCGCCTTGTCAAAGTGTTTTAGTGCGGTATAAAAATCACCTAATTCACTCGCTACATCAACATCGGCCGGGTTTATCCGGTTAGCATGTTCAAAATAACCAATTGCGCCTAATGTGTCGTTTTTTCGCTCTGCGAGGCTTGCCAGCTGAGTGTAAGCGGAGAAATTGCTGGTATCCCGCGATACAATCTGTTTGTAAAATTGTTCTGCTTTTGGGTAATTGCCACGTCTTAAGTTTATGCCTGCCATATTGAAGAGGATGGTGTAGTTACTTGTATCCATTTCGTAGGCCCGCTGGTAATAACCCTCAGCATCCTGCAGTTTATTTGCCATTTGCGAAGCATACGCTAAACGGGAGAGGATTTTCAGGTCCGTAACAGGCTCGGGGAAGTTTTTCTTAAGATATAAAGCAGCGTCGTTATAACGCTGGCTTTGAAAATATTCCATCAACTGAGCATCGTCAATTTTATTTTGCTGGGCCGATGCACTAATGAAGGCGCATAGGATGAGGATGGATGTAAAGATGCTTTTCATTCAACTAAATTATTAGTTATAAATCAAAAAACCAAATTTCAAACATTTTTTATCGTATCCTGTTATCTTATTATAATCATTAAAAACACAACATTATGGATAAGTTAAAGAAATTTGGGTTAATGGAGAAAATTGTCCATGAACTGGAAGATTTAAAAAATAGTCAGCAGGCGATCATTCAAAAACTTGCTAAAATAGAGGTTGATAACATTGAGCTTGGCAATAAAAGGTTAGACAAAGATTTGCCTGATATGCACCAACGTGTGGCAGATAACCTTGATACTATAGCCAGCATCCTGGAAGATTTTGCTAATCAAACTGAAAGCTTCAGTGATAAAAACAATATAGCAGCACTGAAAGAACAGGAAGCCATAGCTAAAATATAGTAGAATTAAAGCTAAAAGGCGAAAGACAGAATCTTAAAATTTTGTCTTTCGCCTTTTTATTTAAATATGGGTCTGCTTTATTTTTTAACCGCCATATCCATATCCTCATTGTATTTTGTTGTCGCTTTAAGATAGTCTTTTCGTTTAACAAATTTAAGTGCATTACTATTGGCAGCCAATATAAGCTTCAAATTATCTTCATTCAACTTCATGATCGGGCCATCATTTAATTGCACAGCAACTATGGTTCCTGGGTTAAATGCGGTTTTGTCGCTTTCACTTAAGTAAGAGTAAACGTTGATGGCTCCTTTTGTAACCTGGAACATCCAGCAGCTATCGCTGGGTAAACCTGTTAGAAAGATGGTTCCATTTACTTCGTCAGAACTCGCTATTCGGGTTATGGAGTAGGTTTCGTTAACGTATATCTTTTTTCCCGGCCCACTTTAAACAAAAGGCAGTTTGGGCATTCTTTATTCATTTCGCTGCACTAATGTCATTTCCTGATTTACTGTATCGCCGGTGTGATTCCTATCAGCGAATGATATGACCTTTATCATTTCGTTAAGCCAGCCTGTGGTGTAAACTTGCAAATATTAAAAAGCGCAATATGAAAGGGATTATTATTTACCAGGGTAAATACGGCGCCACTGAGCGGTATGCGCAATGGCTGAACGAATCATTACATTTATCCATCATGAAAGCAGGGGATGCTACACCAGAGATCCTGGCTGGTTATGATCTCATAATTTTGGGAAGTTCCGTGTACGTCGGTAAGCTGGTTATGCGTAAGTGGCTGGAGCAAAACCTCAGCCTGTTCACCGGTAAAAAACTTATCATGTTTATAGTTTGTGGCACAACCTCCGAAAACAAGTCACAGCAACAGCAATTGATAAATAATAACCTTGACCCTTTGATCAGGAACACCACCAAGGTGTTTTTTCTGCCCGGCAGGTGTATAGTTTCCAAATTGTCATGGATGGACCGTGTTATTTTGAAAATGGGGGCTATGTTGGAAAAAGAGCCCGTAAAGAAAGCCGCTATGAATAAGGATTTTGATAGGATGGATAAAAAATACCTGGACAGTGTTATAACGGTGGCCGGGAGTTACCTGAACAAGTAAGTGGCGACCGCCCCCCCTCTAAAATTCAACGTAAAAAGATCCATCGGGGTGCCGGCGAAATAAAACGAAGACGGGTAACATTCCGCTAATAAGCCAACCCGGAGCCTTGATGAGTTACGCAAACTGCGACGGGATGTGTAAAACCAACATAATTTTAATGTGGTCGCACACATGTTGGCGTGTGATTTTTGCTGTATTTAATAAGCTTGCGCCAGTATTAAAGGTGTTTCTGTTTAAAGTAACACTATTATTCTTCGCCGGTAACAGCTTTAATGGGCGAAAAAAAAGAACTTTTTAGTAGGGCCTTAATACTTACAATTTACTTTTAGAACTATGATGCGCCACTGTCTCTTCAATATATAATACGCTATATTTGCATGGTTTTTATAACTATCTTGTATTGAAATGCCATCAGAAAAAAACACTATTGTACGAATAAAAGATATTGCGCTGAAAGCCAAAGTTTCTACCGGTACTGTAGATCGTGTTATACATAATCGTGGCCGCGTTGCCGAAGACGTAAAAGAGCGTGTGCTAAAAATACTTAAAGAACTTAACTACGAACCGAATTTAATGGCCAGGATGTTAGGGTCAAAAAAACAGTACGTATTTGCTGCATTACTTCCGGATCACGCTTTTGATGCTTTTTGGCTTGCGCCAAAATTGGGCATAGAAAAAGCTGAACGCGATCTTAAGCAATATGGAGTTCGTGTAGAGCAATATGTGTTTAATCCTCATGACCCGCAGGATTATGTAAAAAAGGCTATTAAACTAACAAAAATGCAACCTGATGGTGTTTTGTTATCACCTATTTACTACAATGAAACGCTGCCTTTTTTTAAAAAGTGGAACGAGGCTAAAATTCCATTCGTGCTTTTTAATACCCAGATAGCTGATTATGATCCTTTGAGTTATATTGGGCAGGATTCATATCAAAGCGGGTTAGTAGCTGCCAAACTTGTTCATTACGGCCAGGCTAATCCCTGTTCAATACTCATTGCCCATATTGATGAGGAAATTAACAATGCACAACACCTTGTAAAAAAGGAGCAGGGCTTTAGGAATTACTTTATTCAAAATAACCTTAGTCATCATTATAATATTTTACGGGTTGAGTTAAACAGGTCAAGCCAGTCGGGCTTTATTAAAAAACTTGATGAGATTATTGAGAGTACCGTTGACCTCAGGCAGATTTTTGTAACCACATCGCAAGCATACGATATAGCCAAATATCTTGAGCAGCGACATATAAAAAATATCAGGCTGATTGGTTATGATCTTATTCCACCGAATCTTTATTACCTTGAAAGGGGGGACATTAGCTTTCTTATTAATCAAAACCCAAAGGGACAGGGTTATTGGGGAATCAACCAGCTGGCAGAGCATATAGTTTTCAAAAGGGAGGTTCCTATCCTTAAATATCTGCCTTTAGATATAGTTACCGCCGAAAATCTCAATTATTTTATTGACGAAAAGGACGATGCGTTTGTGGATATCTGATTTTTTTAACTCTTGTATTATTACACACATTTTTAATGGCATGTTGTGAAAAATATCTATTGCGGGATTTTAAATCAGGGGATACCTGTTACAGGTATTGAGAATGTTTCGGCTTTATTTGACCTTCAGGATCGCGAATATATTCACCAGCTCCCCTGGGATTTTAAAGGACAGAAGCCGGAGGTGTCTTTTGCAATAGCGCATGACAAAAACGGTATTTATTTAAAATACTGGGTGCTGGAAAGGTATTTCCGGGCATTTTACAAAAACATCAATGACCCTGTTTACAAAGACAGCTGCGTAGAGGCTTTTCTTTCATTTAATAACGATGCCGGATATTATAACCTGGAGTTTAACGGCGCCGGCGTAGTTTTGGGCGGTTACGGCACGGATAAATTTAACAGGGTAGAGATACCACGCGTGATACTTTCACGAATAAAGACCTTTAGTAAGGTAAACCCGCAAGATTTAGTCAGCATGCTGCACAGATGGGAGTTGACCATCTTTATCCCGTTTGAGGTCTTCGTTAATCATCAGCTAACAGGGTTGAGCGGGCTTGCCTGCCGCGCTAATTTTTATAAATGTGGCGACGATTTGCCCGAACCTCATTTTTTAACCTGGGCACCGGTTGAACACCCATATCCGGAATTTCACCTCCCCGGGTTTTTCGGAACAATATTATTTTTATGAATGGCAATTCAGGAAAGAGCTGTGATAAATTACTTATCAAGTTAAAATAACAAAATATTGTTTATATGTGCGCGAACACGCAGAAATATCGCATATTTGTTTGGTGAGGGCTAGTGCACAATCAATAATGTTATAATATTGCTTGTAGAGGTATTTATATCAATTATACATTTGTAGGCTGGTGAAGCCATTATAAATGAATGCTGCGGAAATTCGCCGACTACTTTAGATTAATAAAAAATGATTAACAACGTTCCAAATATAATAGCGCAGTTCAACATCCAGGGAAGTGATTTTAAAGTAAGTCCGTTCGGATCAGGGCATATCAACGATACCTACCTGGTTAAAACGCTTGGCTTGGGGCAGGATTATCTGCTTCAAAAGATCAATAATTACGTGTTTAAGGACGTTAAAGGTTTGATGGATAATATGGTTTATATTACCCATCATTTAAAACAAAAAGTTGCCGCAACAGGTAATCCTGACAAGGAGGTATTGACGTTTATTAACTGTAAAAATGGTAAATATTATTACAAAGACGATGACGACAATTATTGGCGGATGACCTGTTTTTTACAGAATACAAAAAGTTATGACATGGTTACCACGGGCAAACAGGCGCAACAGGGGGGTATAGCGTTCGGGCGGTTTCAGTACCTGTTGTGCGACATGAAGCCGGACTTGCTGGTTGAAGTAATTCCCGATTTTTTAAATATCGAACACCGGCTTGCTCAGTTAACCAACGCCATTAAGAATGATAAGGTCGGCAGATTGAAGGAAGTACTGCCCGAATTGCAGTTTATTAAAAGTCGTGCTGATGACATGAAACTTTTGTTGCAGTGGGGCAGGGAGGGGATTCTCCCTTTACGGGTTACCCACAATGATACTAAATTCAACAATATCCTGCTTGACGAGCACGGTAATATCCAATGCGTTATAGATTTGGATACCGTAATGCCAGGCTATGTAGCTTATGACTTTGGGGATGCCATACGCAGTATTATAAATACCGCTGCCGAAGATGAGGCTGATCTTGGCACTATTCTACTTGATATTCCCTTATTTAAAAAATTTACCAGGGGATACCTGAGCCAGACGTTTTCCTTTCTAACCGGAAACGAGTTAAAATCATTGATGAAGGGCATCCTTTTATTACCTTACATGCAGGCTGTTCGGTTTTTAACCGATTATCTTGATGGGGATGTTTACTATAAGACCCGTTTTGCCGGACATAATTTACAACGCACCCTCGCGCAGATGCAATTGCTTAAAATGCTGGAGTTGCATGAAGATAAACTTACCGGAATCATAGAAAAAGAGTGGTTGCTGCTGTCAAATAATCGCCAATCTGACGGGGCCGCGCTTTGATAAAGACTTACTATTATTATTTTTTTAATTTATTTGCTTTTGTGTGTCCGAACACGCTATATTTAGTAAAATTAAAATATCAGGTTTTATCAGTAAAGTGGGCGAACACATTATTCGTATGTCACGCTAAGCTGTAGTGCCAATAATATTAGTTTATTGAAATTATATTTAAAAAATGGAGAGAAGAACATTTATTAAACAAAGCGCGATTGCTGCTGCCGGCTTTACTGTTTTGCCATCAAGCAGTCTTTTTGCCTCAGCACAAAACAAAGTAAGGTTAGGCTATATAGGTGTCGGTGCACGCGGCATGAGCCACGTATCCGAAGGATTATTACGCGATGATGTAGAAATTGTAGCCGTTTGCGATACACAGGAAAGTTCCCTTAAAGTGTTTCGAGAATTTATTGCAAAAAAGGGCCATAAGCCTATAACAGAGTATACCGGCGGATTAGATGCTTACAAGCATCTGCTGGATCGTAAAGATATTGATGCGGTAATTATTGCTACACCATGGCAATTTCACCATCCGCAGGCAATTGATGCTATGAAAGCCGGTAAATACGTAGGCTGCGAGGTTATTGCAGGCCTTACAGTGGAAGATCACTGGGATATAGTACATACATCAGAAAAAACAGGAATACCCTACATGACGCTCGAAAATGTGTGCTATCGCCGCGATGTAATGGCAGCGCTTAATATGGTACGGCAAAACCTTTTTGGTGAAATTGTGCATCTTGAAGGAGGGTACCAGCACAACCTGCGCGGTGTATTGTTTAACAATGGCAAGCAGTATTATGGTGGTGGGGTAGAGTATGGGCCGAACGCAATTAGCGAGGCGCAGTGGCGCACCCAGTTTAATATTGATTTGGATGGTGATATTTATCCAACGCACGGTGCGGGTCCCTGTATGCATTATGCCAGTATAAATGCCGGCAACAGGTTTACCAACCTGGTGTCCTTTAGTTCAAAAGCGCGCGGTTTATCTGCTTATGTTGAGGAACAATCACCAGGCAATAAAAATGCTAAGATCAATTATAAAAATGGCGATGTGACAACAACCATGCTGAATTGCGCGAATGGCGAAACAGTATTGCTGAGCCACGATACACATTTGCCCAGGCCTTATTCATTAGGGTTTAGGGTACAGGGAACTAAAGGCATCTGGATGGATGTGGCTAATAGCGTATATATTGATCATCAATCGAAGGAAGATGATTCCTGGGACCCGGCAAAAGTTTGGTTTGAAAAGTATGATCATCCATTATGGAAAAAATATGAAAAACTGGCAGAAGGTGCGGGGCATGGCGGTATGGACTGGTTTGTATTTAACGCATTTATAGAATCGGTTAAGCAAAAAAAACAAACCCCAATAGATGTTTATGACTCAGTTACTATGAGCGTTATCATGCCGCTTTCAATAAAATCATTGAAAGAAGGCAATGCTTCACAAGAATTTCCTGATTTTACCAAAGGGCGCTGGAAAGACAGGAAAAACACCTTTGCACTGGATGACTCAGGATTTTAATTAACACAGTTTAATGAACTGGCTAATAAAATAGGGTCTGGAGTTTATTTGCCTGAATTAAAGGCAAATAAACCCCAGACCCTATGCAGCCGGAAAATACGGCTAAAATTTATAAGCCAAAGTTGTTAAAAGCTGGCGTGGTGCAATTGGCGTAATGCTGTAGTTATCGTGAATTAAATAATTCAGCGTATTGGTAATGTTGGTTACACTTGCCAAAAGAGAGATCTTTTTATAGGTATATCCCGCTGTAAGATCCAATGTAGTGAATCCGCCAACCGGAACCAGCCTGCTGTAAGCCTGGGTTTGCCCGACAGTGTTGTTATAACCGGCCATGCGGTTACCGGTGTAAAATGCGGTTGCCCCAACTTTAAATCCTTTGAATGCCGGATCGTTGAAGGTGTAAAACAGGGTGGCATTTGCAGTGCTTTTAGGGCCGATAACCAGTCGTTCGCCCGAAATTGGTGAGCCCTTTAAACCTGACGTTTTAGTATATCGCGCATTGTTATAAGAATAACCTGTTACAAAATAAAGGTTTTTGGAAATGTGCCCTGTAATATCAACCTCAAAACCATCGCTGGTGGTTTGGCCATTTAGTTGTTTAACCGTGTTGTCGCTATTAATTGTACCGTCTGCCTTAAAGGGAGCAACCACAGCAAGGTTGCTGTTAATTATCCTGTAAACGCTTAAATTTGCAATGATTTTACCGTTAAACAATTCGTTTTTTGCACCCACCTCATATTGGTTAACCAATGATGGTTTCAGGCCCTGCCCGGTGGTAACATCTGTGCCGCTGTTTACTATAAAATTGTTGCTGTAGCTCACATATATTGAACTGGTGCTAACAGGTTGGTATATGAACGCCACTTTTGGCGAAAAGGCACGATCGTACCGGGTGATAGCTGCGCCTTGGCCTGTTGTTTGTTTTTGCAGATATTGAATATCGGTTTGATAAGTTTGCTGCCATGACCAGCGAATGCCAGCGAGCATTTTAATTTTATCGGTAAAGCTTACCAGGTCCTGCGCATAAGTTCCTACGCGGTAAACAGGGGCCTTGATTCGTGCCGTGTCCAAAGCGTTTGGAATATCTGTGCGCTGTGTATATTTACCCAAATCAATAGTGTTGATCTTATCATAAGCGTAGGTGCTGATATTTTTACCACCAATACTAAATCCGTTGGTGATATTTAAAACTTTGGTAACGTCCGTCCCCACTAAAATCTGATGGCTTATGGAACCGGTTTTAAATTTACCGGTTAAGTTTATTTGCCCTGTATAGTCATTTTCGGTAGTCTTTGCCCGCGCCAGTCCGCGGTTCCATTCACCTGTCGCGCTTACCGTGTTTGGGAGGCTGGCCTGGTACGAATCAATATCGGTGCCTTGGGCCGAAAGAATACCGTTTAAATGCCAGTTATCATTAAACTTATGGTTTAGCGTTGCCATAGCCGAAAATTGGTTCATGTGGCTATACGCCCATGCAGTGTTAATATATTGAGAGCGCGGCACCATTGTTGGAATAGCCTGGCCGTTATTTAGCGAACCTATACCAAAATCAGGCGTCAGGCTTTCGCGCAGATAATCGCCTTCAATAAGCAGGGTTGTATTTTTACCAAGGTTAAAAAG
The DNA here is from genome assembly GCF_002257585.1 of Mucilaginibacter xinganensis. Classification (NCBI taxonomy): domain Bacteria; kingdom Pseudomonadati; phylum Bacteroidota; class Sphingobacteriia; order Sphingobacteriales; family Sphingobacteriaceae; genus Mucilaginibacter; species Mucilaginibacter xinganensis. Next base: position 2,398,594 of record NZ_CP022743.1, read on the forward strand.
TAGTGAAGGGTTAACATACTTGCGTTCGGTATAAACATGATTACGGTAGCTGCCATCGTTTTCATAAACACCTATAAGCCTGAAGGCCACATTTTGACTTAACGGACCGTAAACGTCAACACTGGGTTTAAACATTGCGTAACTGCCGTAACGCATTGCAACTTCACCTCCGCTTTCAAATTGGGGCTTTTTGGTAACCATATTAATGATCAGGCCGCCTGATACGTTTCCATATTGCAGCGCTGCGCTTCCTTTTAGTATCTCAATTGATTCAAGTGTACTAGCCTCCGGGAAACCTGCGGTGTTGGTTAATACGCCGTTTTTAAAAATGCTTCCGGACGCGCCAGTGATGCCTATGCTGTATCCGCGGGCCGAAAATGTTTCACCCACGCCGCCGCGTGTTTGGGTTAGCGAAACGCCGCTTACATTTTTAACAGCGTCGCCTAAACGGTTAATCTGCTGGTCTTCAATTATACGCTTGCTTACGGTGCCTGTACTTTGGGGCAGGTCGAGCGCGCGGATATTCGCTTTATCTAGAGTTACCGGTTTAGGAGCCCTGTTGGCATTTATAATTACCTCGTTTAGCTGCGAAGCGTTCTCAGTTAATGTAAAATCGACTATTGTTGTTTTTGAGGCCATTACGGTAATCTGCTTTTCCTGAACCCGGCTACCAACAAATGAAACCACCAGCGTATAGCTGCCCGGCTTAATATTGCTGATCAGGAAACTGCCATCATCAGTTGTGCTGGCCGACCTGTTTAATTCTTTAACAGATACGGTTACAAATGCAGCCGGCTGTCCGTCTGAAGTTTTTATTGTGCCTGAAATTTTGCCATTTGCGAGGTCGTCATCAGCCTTTACAATGCTGCATAGTAGTAACATTAAAAAAGTAAGCCTGATAAATAAGGTATAGTGTGTTTTCATTTATTATTTAGATTAAGTCTAATTAAGCGCAAAGATAATGGCATGATTTTAAAAAGCAAACATTATTTATAATTAGTTTAAATAAGCTTAAGCCGCGCTTGCTATTTTTAAGGATACTCGCCGTAATATATAATCCATGGGTAAATTAGTGGCCTTCCTTTGTTTAGGCAGCGTCATATCTGGCAGTCCAGCCTGCTCATGCTCTTTATATGCTTTAAATTTGGGGATGGGCTTAAATTCATTAAAAGAAATTTCTTATTCAGTGCTTGACCTTGCTACCGTGGTTGAGGGACAATCGATAGCAGATACCTATCATAATAGCCTGGAAAATGCACGCCAGGCCGAGCAGTTGGGTTATACACGTTACTGGTTTGCAGAACATCACAATATGATCAGTGTAGCCAGTTCGGCTACTTCGCTGCTGATAGGGTACATTGCAGGCAATACAACCAGTATCCGGGCGGGTTCAGGCGGTATTATGCTGCCAAATCATTCGCCGCTGGTAGTGGCTGAGCAATTCGGCACGCTAGCAACGCTTTACCCAGGCAGAATTGATCTTGGCCTGGGCAGAGCGCCAGGAACAGACCAGGCGACAGCTATGGCCATTCGTGGTGAAAATATGAATGCCTCGTTTTATTTCCCGCAAGATGTGGATGCCTTGCAGAAATATTTTTCAGACAATAACGCAAATGCTGCTGTTCGTGCTATTCCGGGCGAGGGGTTGGACATACCTATTTGGATATTGGGTTCAAGTACCGATAGTGCGAAGCTGGCTGCTGCCAAAGGGTTGCCTTATGCTTTTGCCAGTCATTTCGCGCCTACTTATTTTAGGGAAGCAATTGAGATCTACCGCAATAACTTTAAACCATCGGCTCAATTGAAGGAACCTTATGTTATGGCTTGCGTAAATGTAGTGGCTGCCGACACTGACGAAGAGGCCGATCGCCTTGCAACTTCTGTAAAACAAATGTTTATGGGCATAGTAACCGGTAAACGGCGACTGTTACAGCCGCCTGCCGAAAGCATGGAGGGGATATGGAATGTATTTGAAGAGGAAGCCGTAATGCAGATGCTGGCTTATTCCTTTATCGGCAGTAAACAAAAAATTAAGGCAATGCTAACAGATTTTGTAAATGAAACGGGCATTGATGAGATTATGGCTACTTCGCATATTTATGATCATCAGGCCAAATTAAAATCCTTCCGGTTATTTGCCGAGGTGTTAAATTTAGCTTAAATTAGGAATATGGAAGAACCTGAAAAATTGGATCGCATTGTTGAGGCCCGGATGAAACTTAAGGCGAGGTTTGAAGAAAAGATGGCCTTAACGCCATCCCTGGCTGATGAGAAGCCGAAAGGGTCGGGCAATACTAATCGGCATGGAATGCCCGCACTGCCAATTGGTCAAACCATAACTCACAAATGGCCAGTGCTGGATTTAGGTTATCATCCGGATATTCCGCTGAGCAAGTGGCGTTTGACGATAGATGGCGCAGTGGAAAATCCTATGAAATTTAGCTGGAAAGACTTTATGGATCTGCCGCAAACCAAGGATACTTCTGATTTTCATTGCGTTACCACCTGGTCGAAATTTGATATGCACTGGAAAGGCGTAAGCCTGCTTGACCTGGCGGCACTGGTACACCCAAAAGCAACGGCAACCCATGTAATGTGTTACGGCTATGATACCTATTCCACAAATTTATCGCTGGAAGAAGTGCTGAAACCGGATGTTTTATTGGTACATACTTTTGACGGGCAGCCGCTGGCCAGAGAGCATGGCGGCCCCTGCAGGATGATTACGCCACAGCTTTACGCCTGGAAGGGTTCCAAGTGGATCAAACGAATTGAATTCCTGACAGCTGATAAACCGGGTTTTTGGGAGGATAGAGGCTATTCTAACACAGCGTATCCATGGCGGAACGACCGGTATAGCGAATAAGTTTCGCGTCTTTTATCAGGATATTATTTGCCGGTATTTCCCAAAAAAATCCGGAAATCTTTGAACAGACTACTTCACTGTTGTATAATCTAACAGGCATGCAGGGCCCCAGCCTTATTTAGACTGTATCTATCAGATCGGCTGTGTTATCAGGCCCATTATTTCTTTTACTATCATCAACTTCGCAGGCATACCCGAATAAGCAACGCTCTTTAATCATATCAGCTACTTCTGCAGGCACGTATTCTTCCCAACCGGGGGTGCCCCGCTTTATCAGGTTAAGTACCTTATCGGTTTGTACGCTAAGGTTACTTTCTTTATAATGCCTGATATCCTCAATTTTATTGTTGGCTATCAGGTAACGGTAAAGGTCAATCAAATGTGCGGGTGGATGGTAGCGCAGGCAATTCCAGATCACGCCGTCGCGCAGTGTGGGGTATATAAAGAGTTTTACCTTACGGCTAAACAAAGTGGCGAACGACTCCAAAATTCCTCCCGGAAGGTCCTGGTAGTGTTCTTCCGAAAAAATATATTCCAGGTTGGGAAAACCTAAAACCACGCCAAGCTTTAACTTGGTGATTTTTGACATATACGCTACCAGTTTATAATACTCATGGAAATTTGAGATCATTACCGTTTGCCCGAGAGAGCATAAAATATCCACACGGTCAAGAAAATCCTTTTCATCAATATCGGCAGAGTGGTCTGCATCGCGTTCTTTTAGTGATTGCAGGGTAAGCTCGGTAACCACCATTACATTTTTCTGGTCAACATCCGGCTCCTGCATAAATTGTTTAACCCCGGTGTTCAGCATATCCAAATGCACATTAATAATAGGGCGGAAGCGCCCGCGGATAACCACAATGTGTTTTTTATATAACACCTCTGATGGCTGCAGGTTTTTGCCATCGGGTCCAAACAAGGCTGCGTCCGAAAATCCGTATTTCACTAGGTGGAGGCTCATCAGCCGGTTATCAACCTTGCTGAAATTAGGCCCTTCAAAACGGATCATATCTATCTGGATGCCATCTTTGGAAAGGTTATCCATCAGAGACAGCAAGAAAACGGGTGGGTACTCGTTGTAATAAAAGCACGCATATATAAGGTTTACACCTAGTATCCCCACTGCCTGCTGTTGCAGGTTGTTATCATTATCAAGTAACTTAACGTGTAACACCACATCGTTAAACGCGCCATTTGGCTCCAGCTGAAAACGGACTCCCATCCATCCATGCCCGTCGTTTGTTTTGTGATAATTTAAGGCAGAAAAAGTGTCAGAAAAAGCAAAAAAAGTGGTTGAATCTCCACGTTGTTTAGCCAGTCGCTCTATTAACAAGCCATATTCATGGTCCAGCATTGCTATCAGCCTTGGCTCGCTTACGTAGCGGCCACCTTTTTGTGTACCATAAATTACGTCAGAAAACACCATGTCATAGGCCGACATGGTTTTGGCTACAGTGCCTGATGATGCGCCTGCTTTGAAAAAATTTGCCGCCACGTCCTGGCCTGCGCCAATTTCAGCGAACGAACCATAAATTTCAGGATCCAGATTGATAGCCAGCGCTTTCTGTTTTGTCCCAATATCTTTATTGTGAAGGGTATCCATAGGGGCAGTTATTTACGTTTTAAAAGTACAATTTTTAGCGCAAGGATGGCTTTAGAAAATGCATAAATGCCTTTTTTTCTTTTTTTAGGGGATTTTAGGTAACAAAATAAAATTATAGTTAATTGCAATTAAGCGGGCCAACCCACCGGTATCTGAAATTGTATTTGTTATTGCAGAGGTTTGTGCGTTTACTTTTAAAAGCGATTGTTTTTTAGAAGGTGCACGTAGCTAAATATTTAAAACTTTAAGGAAGGTGTTTTGTTTAAAGGGTATTGATGATAAATGAATTATGATCAATTGCTAATTAAATTACAGACTCATGAAAATTAAATTTTTATTGCCGCTGATAATGCTGTTAGCGGTTGTTGCTCAAAGTTGCGTAAGCAATAAGAAATACGCCGAACTACAAGCGAATTATAATAAATCACTGGATACAAACAGTAAGTTAAAACAAAGCTGGCAGGTTACCCAACAGGAACTGGCAGGTTCAAGAAGCCGTGTGCAGAGTCTTGAAGAACAAATAGCTTCAGCCAAAACAAATGCGGCTGCTTTACAGGATGCGTTGAATAAATGTTTAGCCGGTAATAACCAGGGTAATGTAAACATTGCCAAACTCGCTGACCAAATTTCTGCCTCATCGCAGTACATTCGCCATCTGGTTGACCTGAAAAACAAGAGCGATTCATTAAATCAGGTACTTACCAATAACCTTACCCGATCGTTAAGTGCGGATGAAACAAAGGATGTGGATATTAAGGTGCTTAAAGGTGTAGTTTATGTTTCACTTTCTGATAATATGCTTTATAAATCGGGCAGTTATGAAATTTCAGATAAAGCCGGAACTTTGTTAAGTAAAGTAGCTAAAATCATAAACGATTATTCAACTTATGACGTGTTGGTTGAGGGTAACACGGATAACGTTCCTATCAAGCAAACAAACATCCGCAACAACTGGGATTTAAGTGCTTTAAGGGCTTCATCAGTAGTACAGGCGCTACAAACAACTTACAATGTTGATCCGAAACGGTTAACAGCCGGTGGCCGTGGCGAGTATAACCCGGTTGCTGACAATGGCACCCCGGGTGGTAAATCACAAAACAGGCGTACACAAATTATTATTACACCAAAATTGGATCAGTTTATGACGCTTATTGGTAAAGATCCCGCTCAAAAAGCACCGGGTCAATAATTAAATCTATAATATTAAAAATCGTAAAAAAAGCGCCGTTCAATAATTTGAGGGGCGCTTTTTTATGCCTGTTTACATTTTTGGCAAAGTGAATTTAATTGTGGTAACAGTTGGGTTTTGGCTAATTCTTAACCCTGTTCTGCTCACTTTCTGCAGCATTTTCATTGTGTTTGTGCTGATCGGAAATTGTTTTTCCAAACCTGTAGCTTAGCGAAACAACGGCAGTTCGGGTGTCACTTATATTTCTGTAATTGGCCAGGGTATTAGCCAAATTGTTAATATCTCCGCTATTAACAAACGTGTGGAAGATATCATTAACTATAAACTTGAGCGTTGTGGCAGGGGATAATTTTTTTGATAAAGCGGTGTTTACTTTTCCCCGGTGGCCAACTACAAACTGGCTGCTGGTAATTTTACTCTGATACCCGCCGTCCAATTGCGCGGTCCAATCGTTTCCTAATTTAAATTCTGTTATCGGACGGATAAAGAAGAAGGTACCCTGCGTGTTTAAGGTCCCGGTATAAAAGCTGCTTACCGTGTGGATATTTTGCACATAGGCAAACAGATGAAAGTTGAACCATTTAGCCGGCTCAAAACTAGCGTCAACGGTCAATGTTTTATTAACTGTACTGCCAATGTTTCCCGGACGGCTATAATATATGCCATTAATAATCTCAATAGTTTCATCTACATTGTCTTTTGTTTTGCCGTAGCTTAAACCAGCTGTAATATTTTTCCAGGTATAAGAAAGTTCAATATTGTTGGTGTACGATGGCTTAAGAAAGGGGTTACCGGTATAATAGGTAAACTTATCAATGGGCGAAAGGAACGGATTCAGGTCCTCATAGTAAGGGCGGTCTATTCGCCTGCCATAATTAAGGCTTAATGATTGTTTTCCTGCGGTATCAAGCTTGTATTGTATATAAAGGGTTGGGAACAGCCCATTATAATCTCTTTTAAATACGGAATCGGGTTTCTGAATGTTGCCCAACTGGTGCCCGTTCGAGATTGTGTTTTCAAATCTCAGTCCTGCCTGCATCGAAAATCTTTTAAAATCCCGGTTTGCGTTCAAATAAGCGGCATTTATTTGCTCCTGGTAAATAAAATGATTTGTTTTTCCGTAGTCGGGCGTAGTGACGCCGGCTGCCGTATAAAAGTAATCGGCAATATTGTCGGTTTTTGTATAACTTGATTTTAAGCCTGCCGCTAACTTTACACCGCCTGACAGGGGATGTGTGTAGTCTGCTTTTCCTGCAAAAATGTTAATGTGCGAGGGAAGGCTACCCGTGAGCAGATCGCTGTTTATCAAATTATTATCGGGTAAATAGGTTTTATTATCGAACGATTGGTTACTGGAGTTGCTGTACTTAATATAATCAAAATCAGCGGTAAGCTCCTTTCCGTTTTTATCGAATAGATGGCGATAATTGAGGTTGATATCGCCGTTTCTAAAATTATAGTGTTCCTTATTGTTTGCGATAATAGTTGAATCAAGGATGTTTTGGGCGTCCATCAGCTTGCTTGTAGCTATGGTATTTTGATCTGCCGGATGGATAAGACCGTTAAACCCAATTCCGAAAGTGGTTTTGTCAGACGCGTAGTAGTCTATTCCAAATTTTGCACTATAAGACCTTGACGTTCTGCGGATGAAAGAATTTTGTAAAAAGTTAGACTGAATGCTGCCGTCGGAATTTAAAAAATGCCGGTTAATATCCAGGTCATTAAAACCATTACCTGTTATATATCCAAGGTTTCCGGTGATATTTAGCTTGTTGTTGCGATAGTTGAAGTTAAAACTATTATTGGTTTTGCCATATATCCCTTGTGCATAACTTAGATTTAAGCCCCCATTAAAACCTTTCATCTTTGACCGCTTTGTGCGGATATTTATGATCCCGCCATTGCCGGCAGCATCATATTTAGCGGGTGGATTACTCATGAGTTCAACCTGATCAATTGTTGAAGATGAAAGGGATCTCAAATAGCTTTCTAATTCCGTGCCTTCAAGATAAGTGGGTTTATCATCAATGAATATTTTAACGCCTTTCCCTTTTAGGCTTACAGCACCATTATTATCCACAAGCACGCCAGGCGACTTTTCCAGCACGTCCAGCGCGGTTGAACCCGAATTGCTGATGAGCGCATCGACATTAACTACCGTCCGGTCAATTTTACGTTCAATTAAAGGTTTTTGGGAAGACACAATTACTTCTTTCAAAACATTGCCACTTTGGATGAGTGTAATAGCGGGTACGGCTTTGGTGTTATTCAATTGAAAGGGATCACTTTTGTAAGGCTTAAAACCTATCATGGTAACAGAAATACGATAATCTCCCTTTTTATCAACATCTAACGAAAAAAGACCGCCTGCATCTGCCAATGCTGTTTTAACCAGTGCAGAGTCTGCTGCAGTTTTTAAATAGACGGTAGCCCCATCGAGCGGTTTGCCGTTAGTGTCGCTTATTTTACCTGTTATTCTGTAAAGTGGTTGTGCAAATGCGAGAGTAGAGGCAATAGTGAGCCATGCGGCTAAAAAAGCCGTTAAGTTTAGTTTCATATGTGCTATTAGTGGATGGTTAAGTTAGTGCTGTGATTTTTATTTTTTAGACATGGGTAAGCCTATCCGCTCTTTTTGCGAATTTGATTATTGATTTATTTTATGAGTCTAGTTTTTTTGCTTGTCGGTAATACTGTTGGTTTCGCGTCCGGCATCAGTATCGTAATTATACATCCATGACCATTCACCCTTCCTGTTACCGGGTAGAACTACAAATTTCTCTTTGTATTTCTGGTAGATATTCTCGGTTTGTTTTTTACCGTTTACTATAAAATCTGAAGTGCTTATTTTAAATGACAGGTTATCTTTCGACGAAATTATACCATCTTTCATCAATTCACTTATCATTTTATCACGCCGTTCATCGCTTTTTAAAGAACTATACGGTGTGTAGGAAGAATTTGGTTTTGCAGCGACTGCTGAATAAGGCTTGGCTGGTTGGGCGGGGACGGCTGGTACCGCAGGTACAGCCACAGGTGGTGTGGGTAGCGTCGTTATTTTAGCTACGGCACTTATTGAATCACTTATTGCCAGCTTTTTTTGCGTCAAGGGATTTTTCGAACGGAGAGAACCAAGGCTTTGTTCGCGTGTTTTTAATCTTCCTTTGATAATGCCAAGCTGGGATAATATATTTTGTCTGCCGGTATCTGTAGTGCTTTCATTGAGTTTAGCTTTAACCACATTCAGCGTTGTATTGGTCGATGTGTCAGTTTTTCTGCTATCAGATACCTGTGCAATTTCAACAAATTTGTTTTTTGGCGAAAACGCTTTTTTAATATTGCCGGCAACATACATTGTTGCTTTTGTTTTATCAGCTACCAGCTTATTTATTTTTTCGGAGTTGGTAAAGGCGGCAGTAAATATGCCGGCAGTTAAAAGGCAAATAGCCAGCAGCGATTTTTCGATACGATTTAACGAATAATTTCGGTTTGATATAATGCGTGTTACCCTGTTTTTTAGATCGCCCTTGTTTCCTTTTAACGCCATTGCATAGGCAGGGGAGGAGGTGTGATATTCCTCGCATGACACCAGGGCTTTAATATAATTAACCTTACTGTTACTTTGTGCTACCGCAATATCATCGCAGCAATTTTCACGTTCGATTTTAATCAGGGCAGAGATCCATAATACCGCCGGATTAAAGAAAAATACAATCTCCAATAAACTTTGTAAAAGGTTTACCAGGTAGTCGGACCGGCGAATGTGCGCCAATTCATGGATTAAAATAGCCTCAATCTCCTCAGCCGGTAAAGCTGTTAATAAACCTACCGGGATTAATATCAGGGGCTTTAAATGCCCCACCACCATCGGGACCTTAGCAACGCCTGATTCCACAATATTTACCAGTCGCTTTACTCCTAGATTTTGTGCGAGCTCATTTACCCGTTTTTCCCAGGCCGGACCGACACCAAATATATTCTTGCGGCGCAAGTAGTAAATTCCCTGCAGGCCGGTGGCCAACTGCAATGAACGTGCACAAACAATCATAAACCAGATAAATACAATGGTGGCGGAATTCCTGTTAAAATAGCCGATAACTGTACCGGTAATTGATTGCTGCTTTACAGGATAATCATAATTGGAAGCTGCTTGCATCTTTATAGCTAAAGCCTGGTTATCATACACCGCATGGCTTGCCTGGGGCAATGCCCTGGTTATGCCATATATAAAAGTGAAGGCGGTGGCAACAGCAAATAAAGCAAGCGCTGTAATAAGCAGCTTGTAGCGTTTTGCAGGTGCTGATTGGTGGGTAAGCATCATTATAGCGCCGGTTACCGCTGCTAAAACGCAACCCTGCCATAAAGAATGGAGAAGCGTATTACAAAGCGCGCTGACTAAATTGTCCGGAAAAAGTTTTAAGATTGAAAGATCCATACCCCGTGGTTTAAATACAATATTTTATTGATCCAGTTTTTTCAACAGGTCCTTAATTTCCGCTAATTCTTGAGCAGATGTTTTCTTATTGCCCAGCAACTGCATCACCAGCTTACTCGCCGAGCCTTTGTACATAGCATCCACAAATTTGTCAAGCAGGTGCTCCTTAGTTTTTTCCTCTGCTTCGGCAACGCGGTAGATGTGCTTCATCTGGCTTTCATCACGCTTAAGAATTCCCTTATCAGCCATTATTTGCATTAATTTAAGCGTGGTGGTATAATTAACATCCTTTTGTTTAAGCAATTCGTCATTTACGTTGCGCACAGTTGACGGCCCCAGTTCCCAAAGCACCTGTAAAATTTCAAGTTCTGATTTGGTAGGTTCCAGCTGTTTGTTTTGATCTTTTATATTCATTGCGAATCAAAGGTAGAAAAAGTTTCGTACGAAACAAATATTATGAAATAAAAATTTCATTTAGCCCACCAGGTTATCGTTGCAGGTTTTGATAGCCTTTTTTTAAAATGCATTTGCCATCGGTTTTAAAATATTAAAATTAATTATTTGATTTAATAATGTATTGTTAATGTTGACTCGATTTTGTTGCGATATTTTTATTGTTAGCAAGCATTGTGTTATCTTTGATTATATGAATGCGAAAAGTTAAAGCACTCAATTTAACAACAAAAACCAACAATTTATGAAACACGGACTACTGATTGATATGGACGGGGTGATATATAGCGGCGAGGAATTAATTACCGGGGCAGATAAATTTATTGCCACTTTACTCGAAAAAAAGATCCCTTTTACCTTTATGACCAATAACAGCCAGCGCACCCGTTTGGAAGCGGTCAGGAAATTAAAAAGGCTTGGCATTGAAGTGTCGGAAGAACATGTTTACACCAGCGCTATGGCCACCGGGAAATTTCTGGGCGACCAAAGTCCCCGCGCAACCGCTTATGTGTTAGGCGAAGGCGGTTTGATAACCAGCTTGCACGAGAACGGGATTACGCTGGTTGACAGCGACCCGGAATTTGTGGTTTTGGGGGAAGGTCGGAACTTTACACTTGAAATGGTTCAGCGTGCCGTGGATATGATCCTTGCCGGCGCCAAGTTTATCACTACTAACCGCGATCCATCGCCAAAAAAGCCGGGTTGGAATAATTTGGGTATTGCCGCAACTACAGCTATGATTGAAGAAGCTACCGGGCGTAAAGCCTTTGTTACCGGTAAGCCAAGTCCGGTAATGATGCGTTCGGCACGGAAATACCTTGGTTTGGAAACTGCCGAGACTACCGTTGTTGGCGACACCATGGAAACCGACATCCAGGGCGGCGTACAAATGGGATATAAAACTATTTTGGTTTTATCCGGCATCGCAAAAAAAGAGCAGTTGGGTTATTACGCTTTTAAACCCGACCATGTGGTAAGCTCTGTTGATGCCATTGAGTTTCCGCTCAAATGGTGGTAAGCCAACAATTAGAAGCTGACGACGGGCGATCTGGTAATAACGCAAGCATTATAATAACGTTGATCGTCAGCTTCTTTTCTCATAAGTCAAAAGCGCTTAGCGTTTTTGAAAAATATTTTATACCTTGCTGTTGAGTTTCTACACTTGCATGAGACCGCTGTTTTTTCCTAAACTTAAATAGCAGGCTCAAAACTTTAATTAACTTATTCACATAGCAATGCTGATTAACCGGGAAACCGTATTTGTTAATTGGCTATATGGTAAAAATACTTTGCAAAGTAAAGGAGCATGCCCTTTGTTAAAACATGCCGCTTAATACCGGGGTGCTGTCCGGTAAAAAACTAAACCAAAAAATCATGAAAAAATTCAGTAAACTCAGCAGAACAGAAATGAAAAAAGTAACAGGCGGAAAGGTTGATCCTAACTGCCTGAGTTCAGGTACTTGTGCCGTAGTCAATTCAGTAGGAATTACGCTATATGGTACTTGCGATGGCATCAATTTCGGAACCGGCCTATGCGGCTGTACAGTAAATGGGGTAAGTTATGCCACTTCTGTATGTTCAAGGTTCTAATGTTAACAAAAACATCGAATAGCTTTTATAAGCTATTCGATGTTTTATAAGTTATGCCTGGTCAAAATCAGGGGCACTATTTCGCCGGCGCCAATGTTTCTGTTACCTTGCCGCAAGTAAGCATTTTGTCGCCATAGTAAGGGTTTTTGATTTGGTTGCTTTCGCTTAACCAGTAAGCCTTCTTCATAGGGCAATACTGCTCATAAATAGTGGCGGTATTGAGCTTAGCACCTTTTAAAACTTCAAACATATTTTTAGACAGGTTTGCAAAATGTTCACGCTGATGCTCTATATCGGCGGTTTCACTCATGTGCCTGCTGTCAAATATTAGTTTCTCCTGGTACTTTGCCAGTACTTTTTGTTGTTCTGGCGTTAAGCCTGCTTCCGGTTTTGCAGATAGTGCGGCAAGCAAATCTTTAGCTTTGATCTTTACAACGTTTCCATCACCGCTCACCAATGCATTTTTAACACTAAGGTATGCATTAACTATTTTATCAACAGAAGTGTTAGGTGCAGGAAGGGCGTTTGTATATACGCTGGCTAATGCAAGTGAAAGCATCAATGCCAATTTTTTTAAGATTTTCATAATTATTGTTTTATCAAAGTTATTTATAAATAATTTAGTTTCAGTATTTCTTCTTTTGTCAGAAGATCTGCCTGCATCACATAAAACCCGGGTAAATCCTCAAAAACACTTCGCCGCCCATTGGGCCGCTTCCATACAAGCTATGAAGCCTGGCATCAACACTATAATAAGTGAGCTGTCCGCCGACTGCCACATTATTGCCCTAATTTAAACAAATCGTAATTTAGCCCAAGTGTAACGGCATTTACCGGAAATATTGCGTCGTGATTGAGGCTTGTTGCTAAATTCTTTTGAATTTAACCTGGTTATTTTGCTCCCATACGCAAAGGGTTTTGTTGCCGGGTAAACTAACCGCCCTCAGGAAGCCTCCGCTGCCGATAACTGTTACGGTTTTGTTTTTAACAGCAACCAGTTTAACGGTATCATTGTTTTGCAAAGCTATGAAGGCGCTGCCGGTATTGCTTTCCGAAATACTGCATGTTCTTCCTTTTCCAATATAAACTTCAGGTTTGCCGGGTTCTGCATAATATATTATTCCTTTACGCTGCCAGGTGGTTTGAACACTATTGCTGTTACCAATAATAACGCCGCCACCATCCATAGGGCAGCCATTGAGCTTCCATGAGTCAAGTCCGAGCTTTTCGGCAGGCGTAAAAGATTTGCCATTGTTGGCAGATGCTGTCAGATACAGATCTCTTGATCCGTTTATCCAGTTCCTAAACATAATAACGACGTGCGCGCCTTTTACCGCAATGTTGGGCTTGCAGCATTCGCAGACATGCCCGTCGGGCGACCGGTAAGCCATAATATTTTTTGACCAGTTAACTCCTTTTGCGGATATTGAGGAGAAGTAAATTTGATTATTGCCGCCTGACCGAGTGTCCAACCAGGTGGCATAAAAGTTATCTTTATTATCCGCAGTTATACTCATTAAACCTTCTGGGGCACTTTTATTCAGGTCATTTAGTGTTCCCGCATCTTTCCATTTATTAGATTTGTGGTCAAGCCTGAACCAATGGATATTGCCTGCTTTGTCCATAGCGGTAATAATTGAAAAATTGGCGGAGCTTGCAATTTGCGGGCCGCGCGACATACCCAGGTGCATGTCAGCCACTTTAGCCACTAAAACCGGTTTTGAAAAAGTAACGCCATTATCGTTCGAGGTTACGCAAAATATTTCATCCTGCCGTCCAAACACAACTCTTATCACCCCTTTGCTGTCGCTGGTTACTTGAGGTTGCTGTCCTGCCGTAACAGAGTCATCTGCTGGGATGACCCATGATGTGACAGCAAAAATGGTTATAAGAGATACTATCGATAAAAATAATAATTTCATAGTTTAATAATAACGCTCATAAGTTCCGTCAATTACTTTTCAATTCCGATATGCTCACCAGTTTTGCTGCCCGCAGCGTCAATATTCCAGCCATTTACTAAAATGTAAGGCGCGCCTTTTCCTGCATATTTATCTTCATACCTGCATTTAATAGTGCGGCTTTCGCCAGGTGCAAGGGTAATATAGTTGTCTTCAAAAATAATGGGAAGAATGTCATCTCCGCCCTTTTCTTTTAACATACGTATATGTAAAAAAAACGCAACTGTTTTACCGGTATTTGTAAGCGAGATGTTGTACAACCCGCCGGCATCCGCTTTAGCGGTGCTGCTATTTATATTAAGAGTAGTTTTTGGCATACTGCCCAAAGCTTTATAATCAGCAAAGTTTGATTGCGGGGTATAATACCACGTCGATTTTTTCCAGTTAAGTTCATCCTTTTTGCCGGAAATCCAATACCAGTTGATGCTTTCAACCTTGCCTTTTGCATTTTTTAATTCTAATCTAACAAAATAAACATCGCTTAAGCCGTCAATCATTGGGAAGCGGAAACATTCTTTTGTGCCATCTTCGGCAACCTCTGCAGTAGTTTCTTTGGTGTATTTTAACGTGCCGTCAAGGTTGTAAATGCTTGCTTTCACCTGTAAGCCATTATATTGCCGGAGTGTGGAGTTGATAATATCCACCCCGTTTGATTTATAAGAATACATAATGTGTAATGGCTCAAGCGATTTCTTCATGCCGAAATAGGTGCCGGCAGGATAGAGGTAGTAATCATAGGTGTGCCAGATCAGGCTGGGCCATGGGTTGCTCAGCATCCATTGTACTACGCCTGTTGCATTGTTATACTTCCTCAACCCATAAGCCTCCATCATGGCGCGGTGCCCTTCATAGTTCTGCAATTGGGCCTTGTTTAGATAATCTATTATAGATGCCGAGGTACCATAACGTGCATAAAGTGCGCTGTCGAATATGCGGGTGTTCCCAAACTGCATGGTGCCGCAATGGTACAGCCAATCAAGGCTCCTGGTGTTTATAGAATCTTTTGGTAAAAATTTTATCAAGCTTTCATAAGGGGGGATTGAAGGGCCCGGCGAGATCTCTGTCGCGAAACTCCATGCGCCGCCATACTTGCCCGTATCGGCTTCCCAGTACGCGGGTGGCACCCAATCATAAGGACCGGCCATTTTAACGCCTGTGGGCCCCGATATTTTTGACGGGGTTTCATTGGCACTCGCTATGGTAGGGTTTGGCCATTTTAGGTCTGCCTCGATTGACAGCCAGTCAGCTTCTACCTTTTTATCCCGGGGCGGCATATCACTTCCGTTAAGCCAGGTAAGCATTGACGGTTTGTTACGCAGCCAGTACATCACACTGCTGTCTGATGCCATGGCTACCGTCCTTTTCGCGGCATCCCACCTTTCGGGGTATTGCCAGGCGCCGCAGCACATCCATCCCGTCATTACCAATAAGCCTTCACGGTCGCATATAGCGTAAAAATTATCGTCCTCCAGTTTGCCCTCCGAGCGAACAATATTCATGTTCATATCCCTCACAAGTTTCAGTTCCTGTTCCTGGCGTTCCTTTGAACGGCGCTGGAAAATATCAGGCGACCATGCCGCACCGCGCAGCATAATTGGTTTGCCATTGATGATGAATTTCCTGGCCTTATTGCTGTCTATCATAACAGAAGATACCTGCCTGATCCCGAAATTCTCTGCCAGTTCATTGCTGATTTTCCCGCTGCTATGTATTGAAAGCTGTATCCTGTTCAACTCCGGCTTGCCATATTCCCACGGCCACCAGATACGTGGATTTTTAATGTTCAGCTGCGGGTAATTTAGCGCATTAAAAGTTACCTGTTTCTTTTGGCGGGGTAATAAACGAACTTTCTGCTCAAAGCTGCTGTTACCATTGATCTTACCTTTTACCAGAGCATCCTGCGGCTCATCTGTGTAATTAACGGCTATAGCATCAACTTCTAAATGTGCTACCGCCAATGAAGGCAGATCAAATTTGGTTGTTACGAGCGGGTATTCGACCCCAACTTTCCGAAAGGTTTTTATTTCAACATTATTTATGATACCGTTATTAAAATCGGGCGGATAATGGATCCAGTCGGCGTAGTCAATTGCCAGGTCTCCGCCTCTTTTATTAGGATCAAAAGGGCGTTTTACTTCAACGGCCAATACGTTTGGGCTGTTGTATTTTATCTGTTTAGTGATATCCAGTTCAATAATCCGGAAAGGACCAACTACCTGCGTTGAATCAGCAATTAGTTTTCCGTTAAGCCAAACATTGGCTTTATAGTTTATCCCCTGGAGCTTTAGTACTACATTTTTACCTCTTTCAGATCCGGGCAACTTAAATTGCTTGCGAAACCACCATGGTTTATCTAACCGCGCATCATTAAGCCTCTCGAAATTCCTCCCATAAAACGGATCAAAATCATATACCTTGTTGGCCAGTAAGCCGGCAATAACGGTTGTGGGTACACTTACCTTATACCACTTGCCGGTGTTAAATCCCGTATTGGATACCTTGGCACCTGTTGATTGGTCGGTAACGGCTGATTGCATGTTCCAGCCTTCCTTTAACAGTAAGCGATAGTTTTCTGATGCCTGCTGTGCAAATGAAAACCGGCAGGCAATACAAAGCAATGCAAAGAGTATAAGTTTTTTCATTATTCAGGTTTAATGACGGCTAATAGCCTGTTGAATAGCGGATGTAAATAACGGTTTACAATTTTAACAAAATAATACCATAAACTTTTTTTAGTCATCTACTTTTTACGACCTTCGGCACTATAAAACCATTACTATGAAAGCAATCTGTGTTTTTTGCGGTGCCAATTTCAACGGTGACCCGCTATTGCAACAGGCAATTGAAGAATTGGCCGCAATTATGGTGAGCCGGGAAATTACCCTGGTGTACGGCGGCGGGAAGGTTGGGGTAATGGGAATTTTAGCTGATGCTGTTTTAAACAGGGGAGGAAAGGCGGTGGGAGTTATTCCCCGGTTTTTGATGGATAAGGAAGTTGGGCACCGCGGCTTAACCGAACTGCATATAGTTGAGAATATGCACCAGCGAAAGCAACTGATGAATGACTTGTGTGATGGGATAATTATGCTGCCAGGCGGTTTTGGCACGCTGGAGGAATTTTTTGAGGTTTTAACCTGGCTACAGCTTGGCCTGCACACCCACCCGGTAGGCGTATTAAACGTCAATGGGTTTTATGACCTGCTCCTCAAACAAATGGATGTAATGGTTGAGCAAAAATTTCTGAAGCCGGCTAACCGAGCCCTGGTTTTAACATCAGGCGATGCTATCGAATTGGTAAACCTAATGGATAATATTGAGATTAAGCCGGATGAGGTTTGGTTCAGGGATAGGAATTTAACATAAAACTACAGGCTTTTTACAAGCCTGTATAATAAGTAATACCCACCAGCTGCTACCATGCTCAACCCGCAAAGTGCCCACCACAGTAGGCTAAAACCGCCATAGGCAATTATTAAACCACCGGTGAGCGGAGCAACCACCTGTGCTGCCGACCATGACATGGTGTACAAAGCGGCATACTCGCCACGGTTATAGTCTGTTGAGCGGCTGATCCAGAATGTATTCATAAACGGCATAGCCAGCATTTCGCTAAAAGTCATCAACAAAACTATAAATATAGCGGCCACCGTTCCCGCTGGTAAAAACACCAGCATTACAAACCCAAAGGCGCCCATTAAAACACCTGTTATGATATATAGTAAACCGTTTCGCCTGCCTTCGAGGTTATGGACCAGCACCATTTCAACAACCCCTATCAGTATGCCGTTTAACGCCATAAGGAAACCGATAAAACTTTCACTAAAGTGCCACTGGAGCTTATAAAACACAGGCTCCATGATGAAAAACTGGAAAAAACACATAGCAAACAAGGTTGAGAAGAAGATAAAAACCAGGTAGATACGGTCCTTGTAGGCTGAGATCTTTACAATCCCTTTTTCTATTTTTTTTATGCTGTTAACCACGCTGGACCTTGGCATTAATCTCAGCAAAAACAGGGCAGCTGTAATATTTGTCAGCCCATCAACCCAAAACAATAAGTGATAATTTACCGCCGCTATCAGGCCACCCAGGCCTGCTCCAACTGCCCATCCTAAATTTACTGCCAGCCTGTTGAGCGAGTAGGACCGGGTTTTGTTTTCGGGCGTGCTGTAATGCGCTATAGCTGTTGAGTTTGCCGGCCTGAAGGATTCATTGCAGAGGCTTAATATAAACGTGCCGATGCTAACGGTTAAGAAGGTATGCTGGTAGCCTAAAACTAGAAATAGCAGGCCGCCGCTTATTAAGGCACCTACCTGAAGGTCATAAAAGCCAAATTTATCGGTTAGTTTACCGCCGATAAATGCGCCGCTTATTGATCCTACACCAAACAAACTCATAACGGTCCCGGCCTCAACTATGCTGAAGTGTAATTGCTTGATACAATATATACTCATAAAAGGGACCACCATGGTACCGCTGCGATTAACCAGCATTACAATGCTAAGGAACCAACTGTTACGCGAAAGGCCGCTATAAGCTTTTTTATATAATTGGATAAAGGAGGTAAACATGGTTGCACAAAGTTAGATGGTTGAGGCGAAAGGTTAAAAGTAATTGGCGAAAGGTTTTAAACTGAAGCCGTCTTGCCTTTTTCCTTTCGCATTTTACCTCAATATCGCGTTCCTGTTGCGCAGCCAGTGATCGGCCAGCACCAAGGCTGCCATTGCTTCAACAATGGGTACTGCACGTGGAACCACGCATGGATCATGACGGCCTTTGCCTGAGATCTCTGCAGCGTTGCCTTCACTGTCAATAGTGGCCTGGTTATGCATAATGGTGGCAACCGGTTTAAAGGCTACCTTAAATTCAATAGGCATGCCGTTGCTTAAACCACCCTGGATACCGCCCGAATAATTGCTAAGGGTGCTGATATCGCCCAAATGATTTTTGATGAAGATGTCGTTGTGTTCTGAGCCGCGCATTTCGCTGCCCGAAAAGCCCGAGCCATACTCAAAACCGTGTACCGCGTTGATGCTCAGCATGGCCTTACCCAAATCTGCGTGCAACTTGTCAAATACAGGCTCGCCCAAACCAACCGGGCAGTTTAAAATATGGCAGCTTACTTTACCGCCAACCGTGTCACCTTGTTTGCGAATGGAATCAATATATTCGATCATTTCTTCCGCAGTTGCCGGGTCTGCACAGCGAACGATGTTTTTTTCACGTTCGTCAATAAATTCCTGGGCGGCTTTTATTTCAACGTTTGGGGCATCAATTTTACCAACGCTGCTTACGTGGGCAACAATTTCAATGCCCTGTGTTTTTAAGAGCAGTTTAGCCAGGGCACCCGCCGCCACGCGGGCAGCAGTTTCGCGGGCAGATGAGCGGCCACCACCCCGATGGTCGCGGATGCCGTATTTTGTTTGGTAGGTATAGTCAGCATGCGAAGGGCGAAACACATCCACATTATGCGTGTAATCCTTTGAGCGCTGGTCTTCATTCGGGATCAGCATAGCAATTGGGGTGCCGGTAGTTTTGCCTTCAAACACACCTGAAAGTATTTTTACTGTATCGCTTTCCTTGCGCTGTGTAGTGATTTTTGATTGCCCCGGTTTGCGTTTATCAAGTTCCCCCTGGATGTAATCCATATCAACTGCCAGCTGTGCCGGGCAGCCATCAATTATTACACCAATAGCTTCACCATGCGACTCGCCAAATGTTGTTATCCTGAATAGTTGTCCGAATGAATTGCCTGCCATTTTTATTTTTTTGATTTCACCGATTGGTGAATGATTCTACTGATTTTTTCCATTGTCATTGCTTAGTACCTCGTAATGACAAGTTTATTAAAAATTTCGCCTTTTGCCTTTATCCTGTCGCCTCTGCCTCAAATCCTACCTTCTCCAAATCTTTCCAAAACGCCGGATATGATTTTTCAACCACATCTGCATCTTCAACTTCAACCTGCGGGATTAGCAAGGCCAGCGGCGCAAAGGCCATCGCCATGCGATGGTCGTCGTAGGTGTTTATGAAAACGTATTCGGGAATTTGTTTTTCGCTGCAATCCAGCTTATAAACCTGGCCTTTTTCTGTCAGTTTCACCCCAATCTTGGCAAGCTCGTTTTGCAAAGCCTTTATGCGGTCTGTTTCTTTTATCTTCAAAGTTTCCAGCCCGGTAAAGGTAGCTTCGTGCCCTAATGCGGCGCATATCACTACAATAGTTTGTGCAAGATCCGGGCATTCCTTCAAGTCAAAGATCTTCCGGGAGATAGCCTTTGCTTCCTTTTGCAGGTAAACACCACCATCCTTAAATTGTGAAGTGATGCCGAAGTTGGCCATAATCTCGGTGATTACACTGTCGCCCTGTAAGCTATACTGTGTTAGTCCCGGTAAAAATAGTTCGGCCTCATCAGCTAATGCCGCAATGGCATACCAATATGAGGCAGCGCTCCAATCCGGTTCAATATACAGGGAAGTAGTTGTGAAATCCTGATTTTTAATGGCTATCACATTGACCTGCCATGTATGCTGAATACCTGCAGTTTGCAGCATGGCCAACGTCATTTCTACATAAGGGCGCGACGTAAGATCGCCTTCGATATGCAACTCTAAACCAAAAGGCAGCCGGGCTGCTATAAGCAAGAGCGCAGTAATGTACTGGCTGCTTATATTTCCTTTTATACTGACCTTATTAGACTGCTGCACTAAGCTGCCTTTTAGTTTGATAGGAGGAAAGCCCTCGTTTTCTACATATTCAATTTGAGCACCCAGTTCACGCAATGCCTCCACCAGAATGCCTATCGGGCGTTGCTTCATCCGTTCGCTGCCGGTTAGTATTACTCCTTCATCCTGCAAAGCGAGGTAGGCAGTTAAGAAGCGCATAGCTGTACCGGCAGGACCAACATTTATTTCGGATAGCGGATGTTCAATGCGGGAATCATCCGCACCGCTGATCTCTAATTTCCTGTCTTTAACTTCTGCGCGCAAAATTCCGGCAAGTAAAACGGCATCTGCAGCGTCTGATATGTTTTCAACCTTAACCTTGCCATTACTTAGCGCCTCAATGATCAATGCACGGTTACATTCACTTTTTGAACCGGTGAGTTGCACCGTACCTTTTACTGATTTGCCTTTTTTGGTAAGGATGATGTTATGTTTCATTAAAATATATTCCTGTAGAGACGCAATATTTTGCGTCTCTGTATATGATTTCCAGTTCAAGAAAAGCAATATATTGCGTCTCTGCGGAGTTTGGTTTACGCGTGCGTTAATTTATCAGCTGCCTGACCTGCTTCGTCCTTGTTCATTATTTCGGTTTGTTTACGGATAGATTCAGCGTGGATAAGTTCCAGCAATTTCTCTGTAAAATCAGTGTTAAGTTTTAAAGCCTTAGCATAGTTGGTACGTTTGTTAAGGATCTCATCCCAACGGTTAACCTGTAAAATGGTGATGTTGTTATCCTTTTTATAGTTACCTATCTGCTCAACAATCTTCATTCGCTCAGCCATCTTTTGGATTACCAGGTCATCAATTTTGTCAATCTGGTTACGCAGTTCTTCCAGCTTATCTTTAACCTCTGAGTTGCGGATCTCGGGTTTGCGTAGTGTCAGGTGTTTAATTATCTCCACCAACGCATCAGGTGTAACTTGTTGTTTAGCATCGGTCCACGCTACACTTGGGTCAATATGCGATTCAATCATTAGTCCCTGCATATCAAGATCAAGCGCTTTTTGTGAGATATAGCCAATCAGGTCACGATTACCTGTAATATGGCTTGGATCATTTATTAAAGGCAATTCCGGAGCAAGCGTTTTAAGTCCGATAGCAAGGTCCCACATTGGTTCGTTACGGAAAGCACTCTTTTCGTGTGATGAAAACCCGCGGTGAATGGCGGCCAGCTTGGTTATGCCTGCGTTGTTAATCCGCTCCAGTGCGCCAATCCACAATGAAAGGTCAGGATTAACAGGGTTTTTAACCATCACGGGTACATCAACGCCGCGTAAAGCGTCAGCAATTTCCTGTACAGTGAAAGGGTTTACAGTTGAACGTGCGCCAACCCACAAAATGTCAACACCTGCTTTTAAAGCTTCTTCAACGTGTTTCGCGGTAGCCACTTCCACAGCGGTAGGCAAGCCGGTTTCTGCTTTAGCCCGTTTAAGCCATTCCAAACCAATGCTTCCAATACCTTCAAACTCACCCGGACGTGTACGCGGTTTCCAGATCCCTGCGCGCAAAGCCGATACACGGCCTGTTTTTGCTAATAAATGCGCGGTTGCTACCAGCTGATCTTCTGTTTCGGCGCTGCATGGCCCTGCAATTAATAAGGGTTCACTGCCCGTTTTAATCCAGGAACTTAATGGTTGTATGTTTAAATTCAGTTTCATCGTTTATTTTTTTTGTCCCGAATCCGGGGAATGATTTTTATATATTTTAATTGTTTTTTTGCTCTTTTATTTTCAGAAATCAGGTTTTCTGTTTTGCATGTTTCTTTCGGAGTTTCCGGCTTCCGGAGTTTTCCGACTGCTCCCTCAACTCATCTTTTTCATATTTATATACGTGCGCGGCACTTTTTCATTTCTTACTGTTTTGGGTAAAGTGCTGTTCTCTTCATCATGTCTTTCATACTCACCCAGTATATTGAAATTTTGCGTGTATTTAAGGATCTGCCTGATGGCAGTATCATATTGTTTGGCATCATCCCATTCAACATCTACGTAAAAGTTATATTCATTACGTTTCCCCAGTATGGGCATACTCTGTATTTTACTCATGTTAAGGCTTTGCTCGGCAAAAATGTTCAGCACTTTTGCCAATGCGCCAACCTTGTTGCTCACCTGGAAACATAACGACGCTTTGTTAGGATTCTTTTTAACTACATTTTCATGATGGGTAAGAATCAGGAAACGGGTAAAGTTCTTTTTGTTCGATTCAATTCTACGCTCCAAAACGTCCAATCCGTACAGCCGTGCCGCTAAGGTGTTTGCTATGGCAACCGTATCAGTAAGCTGCTCATCGCGGATGCGTTTTGCACAGGCTGCAGTATCGTTGCTTTCAACAATGTTTAAATGGGGATATTCATCAAAAAAGTCAACACATTGACGGATGGCAATAGGGTGGGAGGTTACGTTTTTAACGTCCTCAAACTTTACGCCCGGCAATGCCATTAAATGCAGCTGGATGGGCAGGTAAATTTCGCCAACAACGGGGAAGGCATAGCTAAGCAGTAGAGAGTAATTAGGTAAAATACTACCGGCAATGCTATTTTCAATAGCCATTACCACATAGTCCGCATTTTTGTTTTTTAATGCCTCGAACGTTTGTTTGAAAGAGTTGCACTCAATGGTTTGTATGTTTTCACCAAAATACTTCAGTGCGGCCTCTTCGTGAAAAGAAGCGCGGATTCCCTGTATTGCAACTCTCAGATTTTCGTTTTTCATTAATTTGGTTCCTAAATTCCCTTTAAAGCAAAAAGTCCCGGTTTTTGGCCGGGACTTTTCAGTTTCTTATATGTTTGTTATCGCATATTAGTCCCGGCTCTTACTGTTAAAGTAAAAGTAGTAACCATAAAAATATGCGCTGTTAAATTTCATTTGTTTTTGTTTGCGATGTAAATGTACACGTTAAAATGTAATTGTCAATAGAAAATTTTATTTTTTTGATATTTAACTGGGTAAACCAAATTTTATTTGGTGGAATGCCCCTTTAACGGGTGTTAACCACCGCGTTTAATTTCCAGTTTTCCCAAACAAAGTCATATTGGTAGGTTAACTGGTGGGTAACAGCCAGTTTTTTCCGGATGGCTTTCATCCTTTTTACCGCAGCCGGGAAGAAATCATGGAATTGAACCTGGATGTTTTCTATTTTCTGGATCGTGCCCTCGTCAATCAGTTCTTCCAAAAGATCGTATTCTCCGCCTTCGATATTGATCTTCATTAAACTGATCACGTCAATTCCGTGTTGCTTTATAAAGTCGGTTGCTTTAACTATTTTGATCGTTGTGGTATAATCTGCTGCTGCTTCGCTTTTAGGGCCTTCCTTTTTGAACAGGGATGACCGGTTTGCCGAGATATGAAGCGTTTCATCAGCATCAGTTTTGCCTAGTCCTACAGCAAATACCTTTATTTTGCTATTATCCTTAAATCGTAGTTCAATCCCTTCCGCGTAGGGCAGGTAAGGTTCAAATACATATACGGTGCAATTGTATTTTATAAAGATCTCGTTTGCCCATTGTCCTTCATATCCTCCAAGGTCCATTACAACTGAACTGTTATTCAGGCCGGGATAATTTAAGCGCAGGGTTTCATCACCGTTGTCATTGTACCAGGCTTTTAAAGCAATGGCCTGTTTATCCTTAAATACAAAACGGAATAGTTTTTTTATGAGCACGGGGAGTAATTATATCAAATTTGGTTAAACAAAATTAGGGTACGGCAAAATAGGTAAAATTCCGGCAATTTCGCTCATAAATTCATGGGTTACAATCGCTGTTCCGCGGAACAAGTGTGATCAGGCGAAACACACGGAACAAGTGGAACAGGAATTGGCGATGTGGAACAAGTGGAACAAATGTGAACAAGCGGAACAAAATCGGCCGTAAAAAATCAATGCTTATGACATTTTTTACTTACCGGTTATTTTTCCGGCGTACCTTTTCCGCAACAGCTCCATCATGTAAACATTAATATCCCATTGGTTTGCCACCGGCATTTTAGTATAAGGCAATGCAGGCATGTAAGGGGCCGGGCCGAACTCCGGGGTTATGGTTGTAAATCGGGCGCCATTTTTTAGCCGTTGTTGTATAATAGCATCCCACCATAGCAGGTGTGCTGCTACTTCCGGCTGCCATTCGTCCGCTCTTGGGTCTGTTACCTGGGCCGATTCCGCATGGCCAACCCTGGCGTGGATATGAATGGTTCTGCTGATAGCCAGGTCAACCGCTTCCTGTTGCTGTTCCAGCAGGCTTTCAGATACGTTGCACCAATGCGAAAAATCTGCGGTAATCCTCACGTCCGGGTTTTCTGTTAGCAGCGCCTGGGTTACGTGTGCAGCAAACAGCGCCTTGTTGCGGTGGGTTTCGTGTGCTATCGGTACCCCGGAATCGGCGGTTACGGCAGCGGCCATTTCAAAAAGCTCCCGGTTTTGACCCGCGCTGAAATAGTCTTTTCCCGTTTGCGAATCAATAAGTAAAGGCCGCATCCCTGTTAAGTTTTCGAGGTGCTTTTTAAAATTTATTTTATGCGCCTCAAAACCCTTTTCGAACGATTGGTAATACTGGACGATCAGCAGCAGGCCATGCTTTGTTACAGCGGCAGCAATGTCTTTCTTTTCGCCTGCATCAAATGGAACAGGCGTTTCAATGCCGTCGTAACCTGCAGCCTTTACTTTTGCGCAGAAATTATCCCAGGTGATACCGTCAGAACCCCATTTGGGGCAAAAAAATTTAATTTGCATACAAAATTGCTTTTCTCAAAAATCAACATAAATCGGGTTATATAAAAGCATTGTTTTTTAATCCATAGCCCGCAACCAGGGCAATTGAAACAAAAAAAGCACCCGAAAGGTTCATAAGGGGAGAATCAGCAGCATTGAATCCGTTTATTGAAACAGCAGAAAATCAGGAAGAAGGACTTTTGCGGGCAGAATTTTTTCGCTAGCTTTAGTCCTGATTTGATACCCTAAGTTATATCCAACCGCTGATGAAAAGATTTATATTTTATACGATGGTGATCCTGGGATTAATTTGCGCCGTTTGCCTGGCCATAATTGTAATTAATTGGTCAGTTACGGTTAAAGTATAAAAATAAATGAGGAGTTTTTACCTCACACGCCATTAATTAAGGCGGCGGTTATTCAATACATTTATACCTAAGTTGCTGAATTTAAGCGGGTACATCTTTTGGCGGTTTTATGCATAAGGTACTACTAAAATCCGCTTCAATTTAATTGAAAAAAAAGTTTGCAACAGTAAGTTAAAATCTTACCTTTGCGTTCCCTTTCGGGATGTAGCGTAGCCCGGTATCGCGCCACATTTGGGATGTGGAGGCCGCAGGTTCGAATCCTGCCATCCCGACAAAAGCGATACCAACCAGTATCAAAAACCCTTAAATCATCGATTTAAGGGTTTTTTTATGACTATTTCAAAGATTATGGCCTTAAAGTACCCCACCAAACACCAAACTTAAAGGAGGCTGTCTCATAAGTGTAGAAACAGCCCCTTTTTCTTAATTATTTGGGTAGGTGGTGTAGAATGTTTTCGTGTAGACGATTAATAAAATTGCTGACCCTACTGATGGACTAATTTTGGGTAAGGTCGCTAAATTTAAATTGTGTGGATGAGCCGATCCCGTTTCCTGCAGATGAAAAAGTACCTGTCATAACGTGGCCGTTAATGGTGCCTATAAGTGTGTAAGTCAGCACAGGCGAGCCATTCGGCTGAATCCAGGTTGCGGTAATTGTAGGAACACTGCCATTAACGACGGTTTTATAAGTGCCGTCGATTTTTATTTTTGCGCTCGCCGTGTCGGCTGCTGTCATACTTGTTCCGATCGAATAATAATCGTTGGCATACTCCCTCATGGTGCCATCGCTCCTTAATAAAATTGCATTTCCGGGGCCAATAATAGTGGTAGGAGACCCAAGAATGTTACCATGGTAAAAATTACTGCCTGTGGTAGCAGGAGGAGCAGGAGTTCCTTTTTTTGAGCATGCCACAAAAGCTACAGAAAAAATCAATAGTACAATTGTGAAGTTTAGTGTTTGTTTCATTTTTTATGTTTTTTAAGTTATTAATAACCAATAAAATATTCCGTTCAGGGTTGTGAAATTTTGGTTAGGGCTTATCCACCACAAAAACAGAAAGGGTATTAGCACCAATACTGCCACCTCCACCAAGGTCAGTCGCGACCCCGTTTTTCCATAGCTTAGCCACGCCACCAGTTCCGTAATTATTACCCTCCATTCCGGCTACATACACGTCATTCCCTGATTCACAAATCGAAAATGGATAAGAATTAACCATCCCATTGGTTAGCGGAGAGGCGGCCACGCCATTTTTCCATACAGTAGCCCATTCATATTGCCCGTAACTCTTAACGCCTGTTACATAAACCCCGTTCTTCCCCTCATAAATAGACGTTATATAACTATCGGCATCAACTAAAGACGTTGCCGTCCCATTTTTATATATTTTAGTATTCGTGCTTCCTATCCCGGTTTGTGCTAAAAACACATCCCCTCCGGATACATAAAGCATATTTGGTAAAAAACCACTATTTGCATTGAAAGACGAAACGGCTACGCTATTTTTCCAAAGGGCAACCCTATTCAAACCTGTAATGCCATTATGCTCTTCGCCTAACACATATACATCGGTTCCAGCTATATAAAGCGCAATAAAAGAGCAGGGATTCTTCCCATCATTTACCGGAGTAGCTTTACCGTTTTTCCACACAGTAATCTGACCGTATGCCCCTACTTGCGCTACCCCTGCCTGATAGACATCATTCCCGGACACAAAAAGATATTTACCAAAAGGATCCCCTACGGTATTATAAGACATTTTTATTCCGTTTTTCCATAGCGTGGGCACATAATAACTTCCACCAACCGGATTTGGACCAGTATATTGTGATCCCGCTACATACAAATCATTCCCGGACACAAAACCCGCATTCACGTAAGGAAATAGTTTCCCATCGCTTACAGAAGTAGCTACCCCATTTTTCCATACGGTGGCTACATTTCCAATATAACCCATAACATATACATCTTTGCTTCCGCCTGCCGGAGGCAAAGGTGCTGGCGTACCACTTTTTTTTGAGCAGGAGAATAATATAGATAAAAATGATATGGCTATAATTGATAATGAATAATAAATGGGTTTCATTTTTTAAGTTTTATAGGTTAATATATGATAGTCGTTTTTTTATACTCTTTTATTTTAATGAATACCGTTAACAACAAAAACAGCGTTAGCGTATGCGGTTTGGGCTCCATCAATAAGTACGGTAGCTATGCCGTTTTTCCAGATGGTGGCTACAGCTATTGTTCCGTTATAGGTTATCCCTGCAACGTACACATCAGTACCGGCAACAAAAACCGAAGCAGCGTTCGAAGTATTGGTGCTCAGCGCCGCAGCTACCCCGTTTTTCCACAGCGTGGCTTCATTCTTGGCATCTTTTGAAATTGACATGCCCGCTACATACACATCGGCACCACTCACATAAATCGATTGAGGATTAGCGTACACCGTACTGTCGCCCAGCCTTGTGGCTATTCCGTTTTTCCATAGCGTGGCTTTATGAGGAGGAGGAGTTGCGCCGTAAGCAGCAGTAAAGTTTCCCTGTGTTACATAGCCTGCTGCATAAACATTATTCGCAGCATCTACAAAAACTGAAGAGGCCTGGTTAAGGCTGATCAGCGAAAAAGTGGGCGGAATAATGTAAGCCGTGTCGCCGCCGAAAAATTTACCTACCAGGCCGGGGTACGGTTCGTTAGCCTGGTAATTGCCGCCAATACTGTTATAGAGTGCCAACTTGTTTTTGTTGTTCCACAGTGTGGCACTCTCTTGCCCATAAGCGCCCTGAAATTCCCAACCCGACACATAGGCACCTGTGACACCGGCGTAAACGGAGGTAGCCCCGGCATTCCGGTTAATTTCTCCACCGTAAAATTTTGCATTGTTATCATAAAAAGCTTTATTGCCGTCGGTTAACACTTTGGCTGTGCCGTTTGTCCATAAAGTTGCCGCCTGGTAGGTTTGGGTTCCGTTGTATGGGTATGGGCTATTACTTTGATACTGGATAGTTGAAGTTCCGGCTACAAAAACAGTTCCGGCCGCGTCAACAGAAAGCGAATTGGCAATAGTACCCTTAGCATACAACGTAGCCGATCCGTTTTTCCATAGTATGGCAAAGCTATTGTTGCTCGCATCATACCCATTTCCTGCTACATATACATCAGATGCTTTTATGCAAACCGCAACAGCAGTAGTAGCGTGCATCCCGGTAGCTTTTAGTGCAGTAGCTGCGCCGTTTTTCCATATAGTGGCTACATTATTAATGGCTCCTGCCACATATACGTCTTTTGTCCCTGTTGGTGTTATAGGCTTAACCGGTGCTACCGGATTATTTTTACTACAGGATGCAATAACTGCCAATAAAAATATAGCGGATAATAGTTTTAAAGTTTTCATGATTACTTTGATTGAAAGGTATTTTGAAAGCTTATTACAGCTTTTAAGTTTTTATGGCATTTGTTTATTGTTGCCGCTTAGTTGCTATTGTACCACAAAAACCGAATTTGCTACGCCACCACCAATTTGACCGGGCGTACTTGCGTCATTATCGCTACTCCCGATGTTGGTGGCTACCCCATTTTTCCATATTGTGGCTACCCGTTTCCCATTCGCGTTGGTCCCCATACCGGACACATATACGTCGGAACCGTTTACATATACCGAATATGCCAGTGAAGGACTGGTATAGGCAGTCAGATCGGTGTTTACGCCATTTTTCCATAATGTAGCTACACCGATTTGATTGCCTCCTGCTATGTAAACATCGCCACCACTTACAAAAACTGCACTTGCATAAGTTAGGGCCTGGTAATTATCACCTATCACAGGGTTGTCTGCCTTCCCATCCTTCCACACTACGGCTATATGGTAGGGGAAACCATATACGTAACTCCCATTAATGAAATTGCCGGTTTTGAGATAAGCCTTCCCAACAGAATCCAGCTTTAGAAACCATTTGGCGTCCAAGCTGCCCGTTGGGTATCCCTGGCCGGTTACATATACATGGTCTTGCGCTACAAAAATTGATGTTGGTGGGTAGTCCTGCGCCCCGCTGCCATTCAATGCAGTAAGTACGCCGTTTTTCCATATCACTGCATTGGCCTCATAAGTGCTGCCGGTTACATAAACATCATTTTTATATATATACACTGAACTTGCCAGGGCGCCTCCGTTGAGCGTAGAGGCTACTTTATTTATCCAGAGTCTGGCTACCGACTTATAAAACCCACCGCTGGCATCATAGTCCGAAACTTCGTAACCTGCTACGTACACCTTGCCATTATATACAAATACAGAACTGGCAACGGCTTCATATTTTCCATCGGTAAGATTAGTGCCAACGCCGTTTACCCAGAGTTTAGCCACCTTTATACCGGCGCTATTGGTTTCAAAACCTGCTACATAAACATCCTTATCGTCTGCATATACCGAATTTCCGGTGGCGTTAAAATTACCGTCGCTTAGCCTATAAGCCTTGCCATTTTTCCACAGCGTGGCAAAACGCGAAAGGTTGCCCGGATTTACCTTCGACGCATCATGCCCAACTGCGTAAACGCCCGGACCGCCGTTTACGGTTACTCCGGTTGTGGTGGTACTATCTTTTTTACCAGGTGTGTTAGGTTTTACACTGTTTTTACTGCACGATGCAATAACTGCCAGTAAAAATATAGCGGATAATAATTTTAATTTTTTCATGATTTGATTTTTATGGTCTTTTGGTATTTTCATCGGGCTTATTTATCTGCAACAAAAACCGAAAAGGCATACGTGTCTTTAGTTCCATCGCTAAGTGGGATAGAGGCCCCATTTTTCCATAATTTCGCAACAATATGAGTCCCATTACTTTCATATCCGGCTACATACGCATCTGTGCCGGCAACAAACATCGAAACAGCATAAGCACTTTGGGTGCCGTCGGTTAGGGCAGTTGGCGCGCCGTTTTTCCATATTTTAGCAACAGCATTACTGCCATTATATTCTTCACCGGCTACATAAACATCGGATCCTGCAACAAAAACCGAAAAGGCACTGGCATCGTGGCTTCCATCAGTAAGTGCCGTAGCTACCCCATTTTTCCACACTTTAGCTATAGAGGCTTCATGAAGAAATACGCCGCTTTGTTCTTGCCCTACTACATAAACAGCTGCGCCTGCAACAAAAACAGCACTGCAAAGTGCACTCTGGCTTCCGTTGGTAAGGGCAGTAGCCGTACCGTTTTTCCATAATTTGGCTATTGTTGCCTTATTTCCACTGTCTTCAAAACCTGATACATATACATCTGTGCCAATAACAAAAACAGAACTTGCTGAAGAGGCTTTATTATCGCTAATCAACGCGGTTCCCGTGCCGTTTTTCCATAATTTGGCTATTTGATATGTCCCATTATTTTCACTCCCGGCCACATAAACATTTGTGCCTGCAACAAATACAGAAGCGGCAGTAGCATCTTGCGTGCCATCGCTAAGGGCTGTTGCCACACCGTTTTTCCACATAGTGGCAATATTATGAGCCCCATTACTTTCATATCCGGCAACATAAACATCTGTATCGCTTACATAAATTGAATTGGCATATGCATTTTGGGTACCATTACTAATAGCTGTGGCCAACCCGTTTTTCCAGATGGTGGCAACAAACTTACTTCCACTCAGTTGGAAACCTGCCATATACACATCTTTAGCACCGGAAGGCGTTACAGGGTTAACCGGGGCTACCGGATTGTTTTTACTACAGGATACAATAGTTGCCAGTAAAAATATCGCGCTGAATAGTTTAAATATTCTCATCGTGTTATTAGTTAAAAACGTTTGTTTAGCATGTTAAGAACTTGGATAATTATTTATGCTGCCCAAATCTGTAAGTCAAGCCAATATTTAATCCCCTGTTTGTAATTTTCCCACCTTCAGATGGTATTTTTGAAATATCGGTTAATCCGCGTACAAGGCGTACATTAATGCCCAGGCCGGCGAGGGAGGTTTTTTTCAATTCGTATCCGATCCCCAATACGGCTTCAAAGTCGGTGCTTTTAATATTCTCTTTAATATCGGTGGTAGTGCCATCTGCCTCGTCTTTTGCCGAAAGTAAAAAACCAAGCTGTGGGCCTAGTTCTATAAAACCTCCGAATGGAAACCTGTACTGCGCCAGCAAAGGCACGGCGAGGTAATTTGCCTTCAGGCGTTCGGTAATAGTGGCGTCACTGGATGAAGCACTTAGTTTATCGCCCGCACCAGTATAACTCAATTCCAGCTGCAAAGCAAAGGCATCGGAGGTTTTGTAATTGGCAAAAATGCCGCCATAGATTCTGGGGAAAACTTTGTGGTAGCCATCAAAAGTCCCGTTTAGTGTTGCGAGGTTGGTTCCTGCTCTAACCCCTCCGGAAAATTGCGCGTTTGCGGACAGAACTGTAAACAACGCTAAACATACAGTAGCTAGTAAAGTGATTGTAATTTTCTTTTTCATAATATCTATTTTAGTTTGGTAGTTCATGTGTTTTTATATAGTTGTTTGTTTTCATGAACTGTCTTTTTGTTATTTTTAAATCAAACCTGTTATGGTCACAAATATTGGGCTTCGGCCCTGCGCCCACAATACGTAATTAGTCGTATATGTCAAGTCTTAAAGTAATTATTAGCCTTGATTTTGAAGAGATTAGCTGTTATAGCCACATTGTCATGAACCGATTGGCATGTACCGGCCTCATCACAATTACGTAGTCCGGACAACAAAAAAGTATAGTAGTTTTGCAAAATGAATCATCAAAAAATAATATGCATTGTAGAGGACAAACCCGAATTGCGCAACGCTATGGTGATGATGGTAGAGTTAACCAATGGACTTGTTATTGGCGGGAGTTATGCCAGTGCGGAAGAAGCTGTGCCTTCCATTACGAGGATTGTGCCTGATGCAGTATTGATGGATATAAACCTTCCGGGCAGCTCGGGCATCGCTTGCGTGGCGGCGTTAAAAAACCGTTTTCCAAAAATGCTTTTTTTGATGTGTACAGCTTATGAAGACAATGATAAAATATTCAACTCGCTGAAAGCGGGCGCGAGCGGTTATATATTGAAAAGCGAGGGTCCCGCCAAAATGATGGATGCTTTGGCAGAGATGCTTGCCGGCGGAAGCCCGATGAGCAGCAGTATTGCCCGCAAAGTGGTAAGCAGTTTTGCTCATTTAGAAATAGAACACGCATTGATCCAAACGCTTACAGACAGGGAAAAAGCAGTATTAGAACTGATTGCCACCGGGCTGATGAATAAAGAAGTGGCCAATGAACTAAATATGAGCCCGGCAACGGCTCGTACACATATACAGCATATTTACGAAAAATTGCATGTAAACACCCGGGTGGAAGCAGTGAATTTGTACTTAAAACGGTAAGCCCGAATTTCACTTCGGGCGATTAAGATATTACGCCTAAAAAAAGATAAATATGCGAAAAGCAATAGTGTTGTTCCTTTTTGTTACTGCGGTAATGCAGGTAACTTGTTTTGGCCAAATAACAAGGCTTGACAGCTTAAAACATAATATCAACAAGGCGGCTGCACCACAATTAAAATTGCAGGCACTACTTACTTTTTGCGATGAATGGGAATCTATGACGCCCGATACCTTGCACAAATACACCCAAATGGCTCATAAAGTTGCCGTTGGCGTTCAAAACAAAGATGCCTTGTTGCAGTGCGATTATTATTTAGCCGCTTATTTATTTCAAAACAACAAGTTAGATACGGCACTCAATACCATTAATGATGTTATAAAGCAGATATCAAAAACTACCCCTTACGCCAACAGGTATTCCATCTATTATGGGCTACGCGCGAACATTTTAATGAGGGGACTACATTTCGGTGAGGTGCTTAAACAAAACTTCAAATTATTGCCATTGGCCGAAAAACATAATGATACCGTTTCGCTTATACGCTTTAGTACAGGTATTGGTAATGTTTACCTGAGGCTGAAGAAGTTAGCAGATGCTCTGCAATGGCACTACAGGGCCCTTAGTTTAATGCGTACCGATGAACTTAAATCCAAATGCAGTTTTGTCTATATAAATATTGCCATAGTTTACTACCATATTGCTACATTGAATGACACCCGCGCAAACGAAGACTCCATTGAGATGTACCAGCAAAAGGCCATTCGTTATGCCAGAAAGGGCTATGACCTAACTAACCTGGCGAATGGCCTCGTGATGTACGGCAGCACCCTGGCAGAATATGGAAAGCTAAAACCCGCTAAAATTGCGCTTAACGAAGCGATAGAGGTGAGAAAAAAAATAGGTGATATCCATTCTATAATAGGCGACATGACCTTGCTTTCTACACTATATGAAAAGAGCAATAATAATGCGAAAGCAATAGCCATCAACCAACAGGCGCTTCTTCTTGCCAACCAGAATGGCGGGGACATCTTATCTAAAGCGGCTGTTTACGATGTCATGGCCGAAATCTATTCATCTGCGGGTAATTACAAAAAACTCGGCGAGGTACAGCTTGAGCAATTAAAGTTGCGGGATTCCATTTATAAAGAAAACACTGCCGAAGCTATTGCTGAAATGCAAACCAAATATGAAACTCAAAAAAAAGAAAACACCATCATTAAACAAAAATATGATCTCGACAGGAAACAATATTTTATTTATGGAATAACGGGTTTGCTGCTGTTATTATCCGTTTTAGGCTTAATGATACTTAAATACAGGAAACAGAAGCAAAAACAAAAAATTAGTGAAATTTTGACAGAGAACGAGAGAAAAATGCAAAAAGCAATAGCCGATGCAAAGGATGATGAACGCAAACGTATTATTGCCGACTTGCATGACGATGTTGGCGGTGGGCTAAGTACGATAAGAATGGTAAGCGACCTGATAGCTGAGCAGAAAGAACAAACAGAACAATTGAACCAATATGCCCTTAAAATATCGGGCATCACTAAAGAAGTAACCCAACGGATGAACACCATTGTTTGGGCCTTAAATGCGGAAAATGATACTCTTCAAAGCCTTAGTGAGTATATCAGGCTATATGGGTTTGCTTTTTTTGAAGACAGTCTTATTGAATTTAAATGCAATTTACCGGATGTCGCTGCTAACATACAGTTAAGCGGACTACAGCGCAAAAACATTTTTTTGTGTGTGAAGGAAGCGCTGAATAATGTGTTTAAACATTCGGGAGCAAGAAATGCATGGATAGATATTGGCATGTCTAACAATTTCCTGACGTTAATTGTACATGATGACGGCGGGGGCTTATCAAACGAAAATCTCTTTGGAAACGGGTTAAAAAACATAAAGAAAAGGATGAAAGAAATAAATGGCGATGCATCGTTTGAAACGAGTAACGGGGTCCATATACATTTGCAAATTCAGTTGGCATCACTTCATTAAGCCAATTGATGAGCGTTTGTCAATAAAAAAAGCTGTAAGGGTAAAAATAGATTTGTTATCGTTAGACAAAACACTTGAGAAGAAAGTATAATAACCGTAGAGTTCTGTTGGATTTCAATCATGATTTTTGTAATGCAAAAGTTAACGTTCGTAAACGTAGTCTCGGTCAACAGAGGCGCAAAAGTCAAATCAATAAGACGATTAATGGATGAAATTTGGCCGGTAATTAAATCAAAAAATCTAAAACATAAGGGGTTAAAAACATTCAAAACATTATTTGTTTCTTTTATTTTACACTGCTACTTTTGAAACAGGTCTTCCTGGTCAATACGAAAACTTTACCAAAATGGAAATTGAAATAATAACGGAACAACTTGAGCTGGATGTTTCCGGCTTTTCGGGGATCGCGCAAAATAAAAACTATGCGGGTACCGCTTTTGCATTAATGGATAAGATTTGGCCGGTAATTAAATCAAAGAATCTAAAGCATAAGGGGTTAAATATCTGGATCTACGAACAACGGGAAAAAGTATTTGCCGGCGTACAACTGGAAGATCCGGCCTTAACCGGTACAGGGTTGGAGCGGAAAATAATTTTACTTTCAAAATACGCCCGGTACAAACATATTGGCCCGTACAGCGGGTTAAAACAAGCCGGCGACAATATGCGAAATGAAATATATAAGCTGGGGCTGAATCCCGGTCTGCCGTACATCGAAATATACGGGCATTGGACTAACGACGAGTCCAAACTTGAAACCGCGCTGCTGATTGCGATCGCATAAGTTTTATGATTGCTTCCATTGAATTCAACGGACGACAAAGATCACCTACCCTGTAACGGGTTGAAAATCAATAGTAAAAATTACTTCCTGCCACTTTACAGCAACTACGTAGTTTAATATACCGATCCATCGGTATTGTAGTGCTATTTCAACCGGGTTAGCTTTGATAAATATCAGTTGCTAACAAATCATGAAAAATCTGTTCCCCTTCTTTACTCTTTTTACCTTCCATTTTGCCGCCCGGGCCCAAACCAAGGATTATAAAAATAGTACAGGGGCAGACGTAACCGATAATATGATATTAGGATACACTGGCGATGCAACAGTGATACAGTAATTCAACGCATTTATATATACGGATCAATCACAATTAAATAAACCAGCAACATGAAAAAATTAATTACAACCATCATTTTAAGCGGTATCTTCTTTACCGCATTTGCCCAGCAAACCTTTAAGCCAATTCATTTTACGTTTACCAGCAGTTTTTGGGGAAAGGGCGGGATAACAAAAGGCATGGCTAATGGCACTATCAGCATTGACACCAAAGATTCGGTTATTACCATAAACGATACGAAGGTAACCAGCTTTAAATTCTACCAGTTGGCTCCCGAAAAAACCGCCGTTTATGAAGATAATGTGTCGCTTAAAACCCTTGTTTTTTTTTGTAAGGACAAAGACAACGCTAATTGTGCGGTTAAAATATTCAGACAAACCCAGCCTGGTAAAAAAGATGCGATGCAGATTTTCGTGATATATGCTGCCGACACTTATACTGTTTACAGCTGCGATTACTTAAAAGAACTTTAATAAACCGGCATAACTAATTGATATCACCAATGAAAAAATTATTAATGGTACTTGTATTACATTGTTTAATAGGTACAACTTTCGCACAAAAAAATTTCAATCCAATTCATTTTACAAAAATCACTACTACCAATCCTGCAAATCAAAGTAAAATAGAGGGCGACATTCATATCAATACCAAAGATTCAGTTATTGTGATAAATGAAAATCCTGCCAAAAAGCTTTTGATTTCAGTTATCGCTCCGGAACAGACGGCCGTTACCGGGAACAATATCCTGGTAATGTGGGTGGCTTTTCTTTGTACTACTGCAGATAATAAATCCTGTACGGTAACAGTTGTGCGGCAAAAGGAAACAGGTAAAAAGGACCTGATGGTTGTAAAAGTTGATTATGATAACGATGGAAAAGTCTCCACCTCGTATGACTGCGACTATTTAAAAGATTTATACTAAGGCTACTTAAGTACAAAAGCAAAAACTAATGAATAGCATAAAAAATTATATCGCCGGTATAATGCTGCTTTTTGCATCATTATCGGTATTTAGCCAGGCTAATATAACCGCCACCGAAACAGAAGCCACCGATTTTTATAAACAGGGTAAAACAGAAGCCGCCATTGCATCATTTAAAAAAGCGTTGCTTGAAAAGCCAACCAGCTTATACAGCATAAATGCCCTGGGTAACCTTTACTTAATGGATAAAAAATACCAGGATGCATACCTGGTGGCTGAAAAGGGGATCGCGCTTTCAAATGGCGCACCAAACTTTATAGTAGTAAAGGCTAAGGCGGCTATGAGGATAAATAAGGCCCAGGAAGCTTTAAACATGATAGATAAATATCTGGCTACGCACCAGCCCGATTTTATGATGCTTTTTTTAAAAGGAGGCGCGTATAATGTGTTGGGCGACAGGCAGCAGGCCTTAAACCTGTTTAGCCAGAGCATTACCGCCAATGCAGGTTTTCCGGATGCTTACCTGGCGCGGGGTGAAGACTTTGAGGGGATTGGCCGTTATCCGCAGGCATTAAAAGATTACGATAAATACATTTCATTACGGGATGATGACCCCGAAGCCTATTACCACCGGGGGATTGCCTATTATCATAGCGCCCAACTCAACGAAGCCCTGGCCGACTGTAATAAAGCGATTGCACTAACGCCGCAAAATGCAGAGATCTTAACTTTTCGCGGCGAGGTTTACAAGGCGTTACAACAAATAGGCAAGGCTATTGCTGATTTTAATATGGCTGTCACTATCAACCCTAATTATGCTCCGGCATATTACCAGGCGGCTGGGACTTATTTGGAAATAAAAAACTATGCCGCCGCATTGCCATTAATTAATAAGGCAATTGCCCTGATACCAAACGCAGCGGAGTATTATTGGATCCAGGCGCGGTTGTATTTATATACGGATAAAAACAGTGACGCTTTAACAGCAGCCAATAAGGCTGTTGAACTTAACCCAAAAGCGCCGGAGGGCTATATGTGGAAAGCGTCTGCCTTTTTTAACCAGGAAAAATACGATGAGGCCATAAAAACCATTAGCCAGGGCATAACCATCAATCCTGAATATTATTTACTTTATAGTCTGCGGGCTTCTATGTACAGGGATAAGGGATTTGTTTCCCTTGCGGATGCCGATGATTTGAAAGCCAAACAATTAGCGGCTAACATTAAATGAGATGAAAACTTTTGCCGCACTCACATTACTTAGCCTTGCCATTGGTAACCTAAATGCCCAATGTACATCAGGCAACTGTATTACCGGCACCGGGACCTATAATTATGGCTGGTGCATTTACACCGGTGAATTTAAAAACAGCAAACCCCAGGGCAGAGGCAGCATGAAGTATGATGATTATACCTACACCGGGCATTTTGAGAATGGGCTGGAAGACGGGGAGGGGATAATCACGCATGCCGACGGATCGCGGGAAAACGTAACGTACCTGGCCGGTAAAAAAGTAACCTCTGTTTTGGCTAAAGTTGCCGAAAAAGACTACAAGCCCGTTGTTGTACAGGATGTACATTGTTTAAGTGGCGACTGTATTACCGGTTACGGCACTTACCAGTTTCCGTCGGGCAATAAATACACCGGAATGTTTAATGACCGCAGGAGGGAAGGCAGAGGGATATTTTACTTTGCCGGCGGCGATAAATTTGAAGGAGAATGGCTTAATAATCAAAAAGCCAACGGAACTTATTATTTTAACACGGGGGCTAAATACACAGGTAACTATGATAGTAACGGAAATGAATATAATGGTATAATTACTTCGGTTACGGGCATGTCTATCCCTTATGTAAATGGTAGGGCCGTAATACCTCCGGCACCCGTGATACCAATGGGCGCCGACCTGCGGGGGGACACCCGCCAGGCCAAAGCCTCAACCGAAAGGGTTAAAATGCCGTGTTCGGTATGCTTTGGTACAGGAAAGATTTCCAAAACAGAGGATTGGTCTAACTACGGAGCTGCACAAGGTGGCAGTAGGGAAACCTACCGGTTAGAGCGGGTATATTCAAGTTGTTATAAATGCCATGGATCTGGTGTAGAATAATGTTTATTATTATTATTACTATTATTATGGGTTTCAACTTATTTAATATTGTGCAATCTGTTGCTAATACCTATATTCATCGAACCCAATCATATTTAAACAAATGCAGCCAGTTATAATTGAGTTTCAAAGAAAAAAAAACTGCTTAATAGTTTTGTGTATTTTATTCCTGGTACCTATCTCCGCTTTTTCTCAAATAAACAGAACTGCCGATAGCTTAAAGTACAGGATAAGCCAAACTAAAGACCCTAATATCAAAGCCAAGAATTATCTTCAATTATCTCAATTACTGTCGCACCGTGAAATGGATGTTGCAAAAAGTTACCTGGACTCCGCCAGCAAGTTCGGGAAATTGAAAATGACAGCCGAGGTGTCAATGCTATTAAACAAAGGTTATGCAGATTATTATGATAATACCGGAAAACCTGATAGTGTAATTAAATATGCCAATGTAAGCTTTGAACTGGCCACCAAATTAGGAAACCGACAGGTTGAAGCCGCTGCGCTTAATTTAAAAGGCAATGCGTACATGACCAAAAGGAATTTCAAAGATGCCGAAGCTGCCTACGTTGATGCCATGAGGATATATTCATCCCAAAACAATGACCTTGCTGTTGGTAACCTTTATGTTAACCTCGGCTACCTTTTTCAACAGCAGCACCTTGTTACCGAAGCTGAAAAACAATACGGCGAGGCAGACATAATTTTTAAAAAACTGGAAAATGCCGGCAGATTGGCCCAACTATACAATAACTACGGCATTTTATATGGCGAAAACAATCAATTTCTTAAGTCGGCGCAGTTTTTTGAAGCCTCAATGCGTATTCGCGAAAAATTGAAAGACCCGCTCGCGTTAGCAAACGCTTATTTAAATGTAGGTGGCATTAACGTGTTGTTAAAGAACTATAAAAAGGCCGAAGTAAACTTGTTGAATGCGAAAATGCAATTCGAAAAAATAAACAACATCCAGGGAGTAACCAGTTGCTTAACCAACCTGGGCGAATTGTATGAAAACACAAAGGACTATAAAAAGGCTATTGCTTATTGTAAAGAATCAATAGCACTTTCTAAGGCAAATCATAACAACGAGGACCTGGAGAATGCGCTGATCAACATTAGTAATATTTATACCAAAACGGGAGACTACAAAACTGCGTACGACTATAAAGACAAGCTGGAGCGCTTGAAGGACACCATCTATCAGAAAAGTCTAACGGGCCAGATCGCAGAAATGCAAACCAAATTTGAGACAGAAAAAAAGGAGCAAAAAATTGTATTGCTGAACAAAGAAAATATTATACAAAAACTCTCTATCTCAAGTAGAAATACTACCATATTAATCATCATATTATTATTTATATTCTCAATATTAATGGGCGGTCTATTTTATAACCGCTATAAGCTTAAACAAGATGCCCGCTTACAGGCGGAAGTGATCAATCAACAAACGCTGGCTTCTAAAGGTATAATTGAAGCTGAAGAATGCGAACGCAAGCGTATAGCCGCCGAATTGCACGATGGTGTAGGGCAATTGTTCACTACCGTTAAAATGAACCTGGAAATTTTAATGGAGCGTTTCCTGGTGAGGCAACCGGACGCCGATCAGCTGGCTGAAAAAACAATGGCGATGGTTGATGAAAGTTGTATTGAAGTAAGATCTATAGCCCATCAAATGATGCCGAATGCTTTAATTAAAAGTGGACTGGTGTCTGCCCTGCGCGACTTTATCAATAAAATACCAACTGATAAGTTAAAAATAGCACTCGAAACCAAGGGGATTGATAAATCACTGGAAAGTACCACCGAAACAGTATTATACAGGGTGATACAAGAATCTGTAAACAACGTGATTAAACACGCAGGTGCTACATCACTTGATATTTTGTTATTGTGCGATGCTAAGGAAATAACGGTATCAATTGAAGATAATGGTAAAGGGTTCGATAGTGTGGATAAAAGTAAATTCGCGGGTATTGGTTTAAAAAATATGATTAGCAGGGTAGAATATTTGAAGGGAACGGTAGATATATCTTCTGCTCCTGGTAAAGGAACCTTGGTTGCCATCTTTATCCCTTTGAATTAGTATGGAAAAAACCGACCCCAAGCGTATTTTTATAGTGGATGACCACCAGATGGTGATTGACGGCATTAACCTGATGATTGAAGGCAGGCCTGAATTTTTAACTGTTGGTGAAAGTACGCAACCGCTTGCTGTTTTAGAATTGTTGGCTAATATTCCGGCAGACATTTTAATTACCGATGTGGGCATGCCCGGTATGAGTGGTGTTGAACTGGCCCGGGCTGTAAAAAACAAATTCCCTCACATCAAAATACTTGCCCTTTCAATGTTTGGCGACAGCCAAATTATTGCAGAAATGATTGACGCCGGCATTTCCGGGTATATCTTAAAAAACGCGGGAAAAAAAGAACTGGTTGAAGCCCTGACAAAGATTTCAGACGGGCAAAATTACTTTGGCCAGGAAATTACCTTACAGTTGATGAAATCCTTTAAACGCAACCAGGAAGAAACTAAACTTACCGACCGGGAAGTAGAAATTATCCGGATGATTGAAAAGGATATGACCACCAGGGAGATTGCGGAAACCCTGTTCATCAGCGAACGTACCGTAGAAACCCATCGTAAAAATATCCTCCATAAAACCAATACACAAACGGTTGTTGGTTTACTCAAATACGCGTACGAAAGAAAGATCATTTAAGCCTGTATTGTTAGCGCGAAAGGTACGTAGCTGAATATGCCGATTGCTCGGTATTGTTTGAATAACAGCGCATTAAGATATTTATATAAATCTTAATGTCATGAAAAAACAGCTAAAACTCATCTTTTTCTTACTGTTACTGGCGGGCACATTTAATGCTTGCAAAAAAAATTCAGGTGCCGAAGCCAAGCCTGCGAATACCACCGGGCAGTTTGTTTTTAAGTTAGACGGCGCGCGGATTGTTATTGATTCTGCCAATGCTATCTTGTATTCAACGCCAATGGGCAGGCAAATGGATGTATTTGCTTATAAAAGCGGCACCCAGATCCTGGAATTTCATTTTGACCCAAAAACAGGAGTGAAGGCGGCGGGAACTGTATTAGGTGCCGGCGCATTTTTAACTTATATGGAATCGGCAACCCAAAGCTACGATTCACAATCCGGCGTGTTAACATTAACCACTTGCGATACTTTAGGTAAAAAAATTGAAGGCGATTTTAATTTTGTTGCAAAACAGTATCCCTATACGGGTACCGCCAAAACCATTACCGAAGGCCATATGCTGCTCACAAAAATTTCCAAATAACCCATTCATTTTAAATTTTATGAAAAATTTTACTCCTGTTTTAAGAATTGCTGTTTCCTGTTTTTTAATAGTAAGCGCCATTATTTCCTGTAAAAAGGATAATCAAACCAACCCGCCCCCCGCTGTAAAGCCCGTGGTTACCAATGTGCAACCGAAAGATCCTATGCCCGGTGATGTGGTAAC
Organism: Mucilaginibacter xinganensis; assembly: GCF_002257585.1. NCBI lineage: Bacteria > Pseudomonadati > Bacteroidota > Sphingobacteriia > Sphingobacteriales > Sphingobacteriaceae > Mucilaginibacter > Mucilaginibacter xinganensis. The sequence goes on from NZ_CP022743.1 coordinate 2,441,519, forward strand.
CATTACCGGAACCGGCTTTGGTTCAATAGCCACTGATGTAAAAGTAACCATCGGTGCACAGGTCGTTACCATAACATCGGTTACAACTACCGAAATCAAATTTACACTGCCAGCTGGGATAACTGCAGGCGATATTGCCGTGGCGATTAAAAATGTAATAGCCAATAATACAGACCCTCAAAAGGCTACAATTACTCCTAAACCATCGCTGGTTCCGGCAGCAACTATCACATCTATTAATCCAACATCGGGAAAAGTGGGTGACGTTGTAACTATTACAGGCACAAATTTCAGTGCAACCGCAACAGATGATGTAGTAAAGTTTAACGGGGTAACTGCTACGGTAAGCGCTGCTACCACTACCGCATTAACTGTTAGTGTGCCCGCCACAGCAACAACGGGCACAATCTCTTTAAGTGTAAAGAGCGCAGCCATAATTACCGGTCCTTCGTTTACCATTAATACTTCAACAGGCGGTACAGGTTCACCTATAAACTATATTAAAGTTTTAGGCGGAACAGCCACAGTTTCTAAAATAGCTTCTGCACCGGCAGAAATCGGCGCAATGGTAGTCGATAAAAAAAATAATGTGCTTTATTATGCTGACTATACAGTTTTTGCTGCTTCACACGCGGGCACCGTTTATAAATTGAAGCTGGACGGCAGCGCGCCCACACCCCTCACTACTGATAGCCGCATAAACACCGTATTTAATTTAGGGGTAGATGCGACTGGTAATGTGATTGTGTTTACAGGCGTAGATAAACAAGGCATTAATGTAAATGTGTATAAAGTAGATCCGGGGACAGGATCTGTTACCGGGCTTGCCACCAATGTAAATCTGGGTGGGGGTAACTATCCCTTAGTCGTAGATTCACAAGGAGGTATCTGGAATGGATATGGCCAAAAACTAAATACCGCAACTAATAAATTCGACCGAAATGCTACCTTTCCTTACACCAGCTATACCAGCACTTTTTACCAGGGCGATGGAATTTATGTTGACAATGCGTCAGGCACAGATGTTGGCTTTGTTAAATACAACCTTTTAACCAAAAATGGCACATCGACAGATTTTACCTTGCAAGCCCTGTTTAAGCAGGATAACGCCGATATAGGCAGCAACAGCCACAGTTTGGATGTGCAGTCAAGATACGCTATAGATAACAGCGAAAATTTTTATGCCTTATATCCTATTGCCGGTGATGCAGCGTCTTTTTATAATGATTACTATGTAATTCGCAAAACTAAAAATGGCACAGCCGCAGCCAGTTCACTACTGCTCAAATTTACAACGCCATTTAATGTGCCGGCTTATACTCAGCCGCGATCAAATATCGGCCTTTTGTTCCAGTCAGATGGTGCAGGTAATTTATACATGAAAGATAACGGAACTGATATAATTAAGATTATTCAATAATATAATTCGATAACATGATTAAGCCTTCAGATAAATACATCTGAAGGCTTTTTAATATTACATAAATACCGAAGGATGGGTTTGTGCACTTTTAGTGATTGCGACCCTTTCTTATTATTCCCTGCTAAAATCTCATTTCAATGCGGTCAACAATTCAAAGGAACGTTTTGGGTTAACCAGTTTAATGCGTCCGTCGGCTGAAATGTCGGCTCCCTTTTTGATCAGCGTAATTACTTCTGCCGGGCTAAGCGATGGTTTCATTGCGATAAGTTTCGCCGCCAGGTTAGCTATATAAGGCGTAGCCATTGAGGTGCCGGATAGCAAGATCTTAGAGCCTCCAGGTGCAAAGCTTTCAACCAGGTACCCGTTTGCATGGATTGCAACCTTTTTCCCGGTGGCAGTAAAATCAGTTTCCAAACCTGCGCTGTTAACTGAGCCAACGCCTATCATATTTGGAATATCAAGCGCGGCAGGATATCTTAAATCCATATCCGAGTTAGAATTTTTATTCCCGTTGGAGGCTACGAAAAGAATCCCGGGTGCAGAACTGAACGCTTCGTAAAGGGCGTTTTTACGCATGGTCCATAATTTTACAGCAAGGTTTTTTTGCTCATCTGCGGGCATCTTTGGGTTGTATTTGGCAATATCAGTTTGATAGTCGCTGATAAAGTAGCCCCAACTCATGGTAACTACACGAACGTTGGCCGCCTTCCAGTATTTTACAAGGTCTTTCAAGTTTTTGGCCACTTTCAACTCTGTTTCTACAGCAGGAGATTTTGCGTCCGGTGTAAATCCTACATCTTCACTAAATCTTACCGTAAGTAACCTGGCATACGGGTTACCACGCATCGCAATTCCTGCTACGTGGGTGCCATGCACATAGTCGGCAACAAGATTAATCAAGTTCCAAATGGAATCGCGTTGTACCACATTTGCTTTGGTGGTTACATCTTTGAAGTACCTGAATTCAGTGCTTTCTATGCCGGCTTCATCGTCGCCATAGCCCTTCAGCAGCTTTACGGCATCCGGGTACGATTTTTGCCTTTCTGCTGTTAAAGGCATCAGCAAGTGGCTGTCTTTATTTTCCTGTAAATCGTACGCCACACCGTGAACATCATCCACATAACTATTATGATCATTATCCAGGCCGTCAATCTTCTCTTTTTTATTGGTATATAACCTGTCTTTAAAAACAGATATGTCGGTACCGAGGTCAAAAACACAAATAACTACCGGCGTGTAAGGCTTTCCCGGTGGCAGGGTCAACTCGCGTGCGGGCCATATATTCACCTGTTTGCGTGCTGCGGCACGGGTTACACTATCCATAACTAAGGTAACTACCTTGCTGACTTTGTCGAAATCGTGCATTTCATAAAAAAGGAATAACACGTAATCCAGGTTCCTGATAGAAAGCGGTCCATTAGCAATTGGCGGGTTTAAATCACTTGCAGCTATTTTAACATATTCAGCTGCGGTGAGGTTGGCGTATTGCTGCCTTATGCGCTGCAATGACGACGCAGCAGACTCATAAGCGATGGCATTTATCTTTTTTGTAAACACAGCGTGGAAATTGACCATGTAATCAGCCGATTCCGGATCGCCGGACGCTATTAATGATCTTTTAACCAAAGCACTTGTTGCCTGGGCAGCGGGTTTAACTTCCAGCGTTCTTAAGGTGTCATAATAGGCCAATGCCTGATCATTATTCCTTTCATAAAAGGCAAGGTCGCCTAAAATCCGATAATATGATTTTAAAACGGCGGTGTCCCGTATTTCAAAATGGCCCAGGTCCGACAAAAGGTCTTTTTTCAACTGTTCCTTTAGCGCCCTGATATGGTTTCTATCTGCCAGCAAAACATTCAGGCTGTCGGTAATTGGATAAGTGTGGATGGGCAGCGGCGAGCCGGGTGCGTTTTTTAATTTTTGCCCGAAACAGTTAGTAATAAACGGGTTAAGTAAAATTAAAGATGCGATGATTAATTTCCCGGGATACGAAAAGCTAACATGGATTGAATTGCGATAATTGAACATGCCTGAGGTTTGAACTCAAAAATATATAATATTTTAAAGACTAGAAAGAGCCGTAGCTCTTGATTGAAACGGTCGATAAAATCCTTTCAATCAATAAATTAAGTTTTAGATAGATCATGATCGCGTAGCTTCAGATAATCTGCCTTCCAATCAGCGGTTTTGCAATTTAATCCGGTAACTTTTTTTGCGGGTGAATATTTCCCTTCCATTTAGCAGTAATTCCGGAACAACCAGCGCAAAAAGCATTAATGACCATAGCACAATACTAAAATCGTCGGGTGTTATCCTGCTGTAAAAAGGAAGCGGATTTAGCACGCGCGACAAAACAAAGATGAGAGTGATTCCATAACTCCTGCTCATCCAAACCTTATGCGCTGCGATCTGCCCGTTAATTGCGGCGGCATAAGCAATAAGCGTTGTTACAAACCAAAGTATAGCCTGTGCAGTCCCCGCTGATTCCAGGTGAACTCCGCTTCCGGGAACCGGGTATTTTTCCTGGATAATCAGCGCCAGCACCGAAGCAGCCAAAACAGCGCAAATGTAAACTGTGCCAAGCCTGCGGTGCAACAGCGGGTTTGTTTTGCGCACCCGCGACGAGAATTGCAACGGCCCCGCGATAAGCGCAGTTACGCCGCATAAAGCATGCGGAAATATTAGCCATAGCATCTCTGCCATCCGCCTGTGGTTATCGTTATTGACGGTAATGAGCGGCAACTCGGTAAAAAGCAAAACCGATATAAATAAAATGCCGATAAAAAAGTATAATATTATTTTGGCGTTTACAGGGAATAACGGAGCTATGGGAAAATTCCCAGGTGAATTATCGTCGCGTTTCATAAATAAATTAATAAAGTGAAGGCTGTATTTCTTTGTGTTTTCTATTCGTTTAAACCGGGCCCGATAGGGTTGCTTAAGACTGCATTATTAAAAATTGGCTTGCATTTTAGCTGACTTAACCCTTTAAACCATATTTTTCAATAATTGGCTGTCTTTTTTCGGGGAAGGTTGTTATCCCAAACCGCTTATCCAGATTTTTTAACCTGGCGGCAATTTGAGGGTCTTGCGGCGACAGGTTATTCTTCACCATATCCGGGAAGATCTGGTGAAATAGTTCTTCCAAAAAATCTTCAAAATTTTGATTGAAATACATATCAATAAACCGAAGCGGCTTTTCAGACCCATTCCAAAATGTGTGCTCAAGTTTTCTCGGCCTGAAATGCCAGCCACCGGCTCTGATTTCTTCCACATTGCCATCTACTATAACGGTAGCAGTTCCTTCAAGTACCAGCATCAATTCGTCCAGTCCTTTATGAACATGCGGTGCGGGCCCCATGGTGCGGGGGGCAACTGCTGTTTCCACGCACGAAAATTGCATGTTTGTTTTCGAACTTCTTACCCAGGTACGGATGTCAATTCCGCCGGAGCCCGGCTGCAAAGGTTGTTGCGGCGGCAAATAAAAAGGTAAAAGGGGCTGGGAGTCCTTTTGTTCATCTCTGCTTTGGGTTTGTTCCCTGCCGAAAGCAAACTGTGCCAGGCCAACACCCGCTGTAGCCATTGCCATGTTTTGCACCCAATTGCGTCTTGACACGCTCATGTCTTTTTTCATTTTTTATTTTACTTAGTGAAGGTTAAGCTGCTGTAAATCAAAAGCAAAGTACAGTTAAAAAATGTGAATTAGAATGATTTACCTAAAGGTAATAGACTTACCTTTAGGTAATAAAACAAACACTATGTCAGCAAAAGAATTATATGTTGGGTGCCCCGTGCAGCACGCGCGGAAATACCTGGGCGGGAAATGGCAAATTGCCATACTTTCAAATTTGAAAAAGCAGCCAGCGCGATTTGTGGAATTGAAAAATATGCTGCCGGGAATTAGTGATAAAGTATTGTCGCAGGACTTGCAGTTTTTTGAACAGGCAGGGATCGTTCAAAAAGAAATATTTGCCTGTATTCCCCCAAGGGTAGAATACAAGCTTACGCCCCAGGGTTTAACGCTCATCCCGGTTATTGAAACGATAGTTAAATGGGGCTATTGTCATTTACAGGAAGAAAAAGTTAACCGGTCAACACGTTCAACCCCGGCAAGTGTGATTGCCGATATTGAAGCCATGTTAGCCAAATAACAATTTCATTCACTGGTATTAAAAGTGAATGATTTAACCTAGTTGGCCTGGTAAACATTATTCGTCCTGTCTACATCCGGGTAAACCTGTTCAGGGTCTATAATAACTTTGGTAACGGGTTCAGCTTTGTTGGCGGTAAAGGTATAGGAGTGGGTATATTCCCAAATTTCGACAGGGAAGGTCCGCAGTTCCTTTTGCCCGCTGGCGTAGGTTATTTCAACTACCAGCGGCATGACTGCTTTTTCCATGTTTTCAATAGCGATCCGGGTTTTGTTTTTAGCAGAGTTTTCTACCCTGGTTATTTTTTGATCGAGCTTGAAATTTTCTATAAACATTGATTTCCAGAACCACGTAAGGTCTTCGCCTGTTGAATTGTTAATGCTTCTGAAAAAATCAAACGGGGTAGGGTGCTTGTATGCCCAGTTGCGGATGTATTGGCTGAAAGCGCGGTCAAAACGCCCGGCTCCAAGCACCTGGTTGCGTAACAGTGCCAGTAAATAAGCAACCTTCTGGTATTCTATAGTATAAACCTGGTTGCCGGGTATGGCATCTGGCCGGGTAATAATCGGTTTCAGCGTATCTGCAAAAAGCGCGGTTACCGGAATGTCAATTTCTTTGTACCCAATAAATTCGCCTTTGTTGAATTCTTTGGTTGCCATGTTATCCATAAAAAGATTAAACCCTTCGTCCATCCATGCATACTTGCGTTCATTGCTGCCCACCACCATCGGGAACCAGGTATGGCCCAATTCGTGGTTTACCACTGCCCAGTACATGTTCCCGGTATCTTTTGCCGCGCAAAACACCATACCCGGGTACTCCATACCATCAAGATTTGATGCCACGTTTACCGCCTTGTTAAAAGGATAGGTGAGCCATTTTTTTGAGAAATACTGCAGCGTGAACTTTACATATTCGGATGACCGGGCCCAACTGTTAGGCTTTAGCGACTCAGCCGGGTACAGTGAGCAGGCCATAATGCGTTTTTCATCGCTAACCGGAAAACTCAGTGCCTCCCAGATAAACGATTTTGAGGCCGTCCAGGCAAAATCCCTGGTGTTATCCATTTTAAATTTCCACGTGCAGGTAGGCTTCGCCGGCCTTGAGCCTGCATCTTTTACCTCTTTTGCCGATCTTATAAAAACAGGTTCTGAGCTATCCTTTGCCAGTTTCCAGCGTTTTAGCTGTTCAGGGGTTAAAACCTCCTCCGGGTTCAGCAGGTCGCCGGAGGCTTCAACAATATAGGAAGAGGGGAGCGTAATGTTCACGTTGAAGTTGCCAAAGTCGAGGTAAAATTCACCGTTGCCCAGGTAGGGTAGGGTATTCCATCCTTCAACATCGTCCAAAACACACATCCTTGGGTACCATTGAGCAACAGCATAAATATTACCGTCTTTGGTTTGCAGCAGGTCCGTCCGGTTAACCTGGAAATCGGCATTCTTATAGTTTACCGGGAACCGGTAGCTGTAATGAATACTGAAGCTTATTTTTTGCCCGCTTTTTAACGTCTGTGGCAAATGCAGCTGCATCCGGGTGTCGTAAACCTGGTAATCTATTTTCGCCCCGTTATTATCATTCAGCTTAATATCTGTAATATCGAATCCGCCGTCGGTTATTTTTTCTTCGGGGTTTTTGTAAAGGAACAGGCCCGCCAGCACGCCTTTTGAATCTTTTTTATACACATTCTGTTCCAGCTGCATCCACAAAGCAGAAAGCGCTTTAGGGCTATTATTGGTATAGGTTACTGTTACGGTTCCCGTTACCAGGTTATTTTTATCATCAAGGCTTACATCTATTACATAATCCGACTGGTTTTGCCAGTACGCAGGGCCTGGCTCCCCGGTGGCTGCCCGGTACTCATTACCCGCCGGTAAAATCGGTAGCGCCGGGAATAAATCAGACGGATTGTACTTTGATTGGCCAAATGACAGATGACAGGCAAAAGTTAAAAGGGTGAGGGCTGCAAATTTGAGGAAATTGCTGTAACGTAAAGTTGTATGCATGTAATAAATGTTTGATTGCTGTTTTAACCTCAAATATAAACTATCAGGGCTGTTACACAAGTACACCGGCGCATCTCGCAGGGCTTAATTGTGTTTTAATTTAATATTAAGAAATGAGCGGATGTTTAGCTTTTTTCTGAGGTATAATTCCCCTAATGTTAATTAAATAAAACCATTTTATTAACAAAGTAATCCGGGGGCAAAACTTCAGAATTTCTACAAATTCTGGCAGCTCTCTTTGCAAAAAAAACTCGTCATGGAGCAATTATTCAATAACGTAAATTCTTTTTCTGTGTCCCTTAAAAACGTGTTGGGTACCCTTTTATTCTCCATATACCGATCCATCTGATTGGGTTTCATGCCGTTCTTTTTTTCAAACCCCCTGTTGAAAACAATTTATACACACATCATTAATGAAATCAAAATTACGATCAATTAAAATAAGCTTTTTACTTACTGCACTTTTTGTACTTTGTAACGCTGTTTCTTTTGCGCAAACCATAAAAGGGAGCGTTACCAGCGCTAAAAACGGCGAAACATTAATAGGGGCCACTGTCCATATTCAAAAAGGCGATTTTAACCTCAATACTACCGTTAGGCTTGATGGTACTTATGTTTTTAAAAATGTACCGGCAGGAATTTACACTTTACAGGTAAAGTTTGTTGGCTATAAAACCACCAACGATTATTCCGTTGAAGTAACCGGTACTGAAACAGCTGTGTTAAATGTGGCCATGGCTGATAATTCCACTTCTCTTAACGAGGTGACCATTACCGAGCACGCAAGCAAAGAAAGCGATAAGTCGGCCAGAAGCGACGAGCGGAACGCTAATAATACAATGAATGCGGTATCGGCCCATTCCATTGCGATCTCGCCGGATGTGCTGGTATCCAACGTACTTAGCCGTGTTTCGGGCATCTCGGTAGATAGGGGTAATACCGGAGACGCGCAGCATGCTATCATCCGCGGTATGGACAAGCAATATAACACTACTTTAATCAATGGGGTAAAAATCCCAAGTCCTGATAATAAAAACAGGTATGTTCCCCTGGATATTTTTCCTGCGGAACTGGTTGAAAAAATAGAGATCTCAAAGTCACTTACACCCGAAATGGAAGGTGATGCCTCCGGCGGCGTGATAAACCTGGTGATGAAAACCGCACCTGATAAATTAAGGATAGATGGCTACTTAGGTACAGGGTATAGCCAGTTATTTATTAACAGGGGATTTAAAACCTTTAATTCGGGCCAGGTGCGCAGTAAAGCCCCCGGCGAAACGTTACCTCCGCTCGGCTTAGCTTCCATCAACGATTTTCCATACCAAAACCTGGTTACCCGTTCAAAGAACGCTCCGCCTAATGCTGATTTTAGTTTAACCATTGGCGATCGTTTCCTGGATAAAAAGTTAGGCGTGATTTTTTCGGGCTCGTACCGCAATGATTACGCCGGTAACAATAGCTTTGAAATGGTGCAAACCCATACCGTAGGCCCTGCGCCAGACGTTAATTCTGTAAATACAGAAACAAACTTTCAGAGTTCCTATAATCGCAAATATTCATCTCAAATCAGCAGGCTAGGTACCATTGCGTCCGTTGATTATAAGTTCGATGCCAATAATTCTATCAACTTATTTGGATCCTATTTACAGCTGAATGAGCACCGGGTTAGGGAAACCGAAAACTTTGTATATGGCGGATATTCTTACCAGGGCTATCATTACACTAACGGGATTGATAATTTAACCGAAACCCGTACAGACCTGCAAAGCATTTATAACGTTACCCTCAAGGGCAATCATAAAATAAACAATGCGTTTGCATTTGACTGGACGGTAGCAAACTCCGAGGCACAGCACAAGCAACCGGATATTGCTGAATTTAAAACTGCTTATAATACCAGCCCGGGGCCCAACGGCACCAATGAACCCACCCCCGGAAACCCGGGAAGCTCAACCTATGTGGCCTCCACCATAATTAATGGCCCTCGATATGTGCAGGACGAATCAAGGGTTTGGACTCATAACACCGATAAAGATATTTCTGCATATTTAAACCTGCATTACGATACCAGAATTTTTGGACGCAAGGCTTTATTTGCCGCCGGTGGTATGTTCAGGCATAAAACCAGGGACAATTTTGTGGATAGGTACACTTTAAACCATGGGTCTGATCCGGGTTCGCCAACTTCCGATGAATTGTATGTGTCTGTTCCCGATTCAAAATTTCAGTTTAACTCACCTGAGTATGCACGCGGATCATCCTACAGCGATCCGGGCGTATATACTTTTACCGAAAATATCCAGGGCGTATATGCGGACTTAAAATATATCTTAAGTGACCGTTTAAATATACTTTTTGGGTTAAGGGGCGAGAAAACTTACCAGCATTATGATTCATCGCTTCCGGTAACCTTCCCCGGCAAAACAGCAACCATAAATTATACCGATTATTTACCAAGCATAAACGCCAAGTATTCGCTTACGGAAAACCAGGCTATCAGGGCTTCTTATTTTCAGTCGGTTTTAAGGCCTGCCTATGCTGATCTTATTCCGTACCCGGATGCTACAGGCGAAACCTATGTAACCCAGGGAAATCCATATTTGCAGCACACCACCATCAATAATTTCGATTTACGTTACGAGGCGTTTCCCGGTGCGTTTGATGAACTGTTGTTTGGCGCTTTTTACAAATACCTGATCAACCCTATTGAGCAGCAATTTATACACGGTACCGGCGAAAGCCTGGTACTACAGCCTGTTAACCTGGGCAATGCCCACAACTACGGGCTTGAATTCTCCGCGAAAAAATACTTCGGGAATATTGGCTTCGGTGCAAATTATACTTATACCCATTCAGTTATCACCTCAGTTAAAAGAATTGACGTGGTAAACCAGTCAGAGCCTACCTATCGCGATCAAACACGCCCGTTGCAAGGGCAGGCAACCCATATCGGCAACTTTTCACTATTATATAAAGATACCAGGAACGGCCTGGATGCCCAGTTAGCCGTAGCCTACACCGGTGAAAGGATCAGGGCTGTATCTGAGTATTATGGGCTTGATACCTGGGAAAAAGCATCAGTTAACCTTGACTTTTCGGCGCAAAAATCATTTAGCAAACACTGGGTGATTTTTGTAAAGGTCAACAACATATTAAACACACCTTATCAGTTATTCATCAAACAAAACAACATCAATAATTACACGGGCATTTTAAAATATCCTCACCAGGAAAGCCCCAATTATACCACCATCCAGTACGATCAGTATTACGCCCGGTACAACTTAGGTGCCCGCTTTAATTTTTAATCATTAACAAAGCAATAAAATAAATTAACCATTATTCATTTCATCAGTCATGAAAAAACTACAAATTATTTCATTATGTATATCGCTTTTCGCCCTTGCCGCGTGCAGTAAGAAAAGTGATAGCGTTGTGGTGTCAGTACCACAGATCCAGATTGGTAAAGCAATCAGCAATTCCGCCACTTTGCCGGCAGGTAATTATAAAGGCACCATGCTGGCTAACCAAACTTATACCGTTGGCGGCGACATCACCATTAATGCGGGTGATACCCTGCTGATACAAAAAGGTGTTAAAATAAATATGGCAAAAGGTGCCAATTTTATCGTCAACGGCGATTTAATAAGCCTGGGTACAAAAGACGCTCCGGTAACCATTACCGACCCGCGCCGCACCAAAACTACCGGTTCGTCAACCGTGGCTACAGATTCTGCATACGTAGGCGGCTGGGGTGGTATTTACTGCAGCAACTCGGCAAACCTGGTAGTGTTAAAATGGACACACCTTGATTTTGGCGGCGCAGCATTAAAGGCACTTCCTTTTCCGCAGGCTACCGGCTTAAAAGCAGGCTCACAGTATATCCTATATTTTGAGAACCCTAATGGGTTGTTTATAATGGAGGATTCGTGGATGTATGGATCGCCGGATGATGCAACTCGTTTTTATGGAGGTACATATAATATCATGAGAAATACCATGGAAAAATGCGGAAGCACAGGCGGCGACGGCTTTAATGCAAAAGGCAGCAGCGTAGGTAACATGGCTTATAACTTAATTATTGGCGGCGCAACCAATGGTACAAAAAGCGCAAGTGACGGAACCACAGCAGGCGAATGCCAGTTTGCCATGTACAATAACACCTATGTTAATGACGGGTTCAGGAATGACGGTGTTTACGGTGCAAGAAGCGGCTCGGTGGAAATAGAAAACAACTCAAGGGCTTTAGTTTATAACAACCTTATTGTTGATTGTAATTTTGGCGTACGTATTGCCGGCGGACCAGGCGGAGCAAAAGTTTACCTGGCCGATACTTTGTATAATGCATCCAGCGTAATCAAAAAAACTGCTTATGGTTACAATTTCTTTTATGGTGATAATGCCGCAATGACAGGCCAGTTTGTGCCTACCAGCGTTGCGCAACCCGTTGTAACGCATCCCCAGGCTACCGATATTCCAAATATGGCTGCATTTTTAGGTGCATCATACACGTTTGGCTTTGTTTATGACGGTAGCTCATTAGTAGGTAAAAACAACCCAATGTTTGTAAACTACCCACTTCCCGCAGCTAATAATGCCTGGATCACACAGGCTTCTGTTGATGGTTTTAACTTTCATTTACAGGCAGGTTCGCCAGCTGTTGGTAAAGGAACCACCACCGCATTCCAACCTATTACCGCGGGCATTAAAATTGATCCGAATTTTGGTTCAAGCGGTATAACCGGTCCTGGTAAAGACATCGGCGCTTACCAGTTGGATGGCACAGGAAATCAACACTAATTTTTTATAAACCCCGTACAGCATAACAACCCATTTTTAAAAAGATAATTATATGAAATACTTTAAAACCGGGTTGTTATGCTTTTTAATATTTGCGGTATTATCCTGCAAAAAATCAGGTACTGCGATAGCACCCCTAAAGGATTCCACCGGTACTGTGCCACCGGTAACGGTTTCATTCCCAAAAACAACGTACGATCCGTCGGCCCTTGATACCACCACGCAGTTTAATCCTATCCCGGTTGTTAATAACCTTTCGAGAAAAGATCTTCTGGAAATCTCTGGTGTTGCAGCCAGCAGGCTTAATCCCGGTATACTGTACATTCATAATGACAGTGGTAATCTCAACCAAATTTATCTTACGGATGGGAGTGGAGCAGACAGGGGAACTATTACCTTAACTCCGGTTGGTAACAGGGATTGGGAAGATATAGCTGTTGGCCCTGGCCCCGTAGCTGGCGTAAATTATATTTATGTTGGCGATATAGGCGATAACCGCTCCGTTTATTCCTCTGTATTTGTTTACAGATTTCCTGAACCTGATTTAAAAGGAGCAGCATCACCATACATTGCAGCTATTTCAAACGTTGATATAATAGAATTAAAATATCCGACCGGGCCGTGCAATGCTGAAACATTGATGGTTGACCCGCTTACAAAAGATATTTATATCGCCAGTAAATCAAGTAACCTTTCACAAATATTTGTTGCCAGATACCCGCAAAGTATTACTTCAGCTACGGTAATGACACCTGTAGTGCAGCTGTTTTTTAACAAAGCAACCAGTGGCGACATTTCAGCCGATGGGTCTGAAATTTTACTCAGAAGCAATGAACTAATCTGGTATTGGAAACTGGCCTCCGGCGTAACCGTTTCGGCAGGTTTACTTACTCAGCCGCAACGAGCGCCCTATTTTAACAATGAACCGCAGGGAGAAGGAATCTGCTTTGCGGCAGACGGGTCAGGATATTATACCAGCACAGAAATAAGAGACCATCCGGGTAAACTGGCCACCATATCTTTTTATAAAAGGAAATAACACCAAAAATACTTCCGCCTGCTTGCATTTTACCTTATCAGGGTAAGGCTGCCCGATAAAACCTGTTGAAAAAGTTTAGTATCAATTACATAATAGTAAACGCCCGCCGGTAATTTTTTGCCGTTAAATACGCCATCCCATGGTTTACTATAACCTATGGAATGATACACCTTTTGGCCATACCTGGTAAAAATGTCAACAGTGGCATCTGTGTATGCTATTAACCCTTTAATATTCCATTGATCATTAACACCATCAGCATTTGGGGTAAAAGTATTGGGAGTAATTATCTCCGGCGAGACAATGACCCTTGCAGTATCTGTGTTGATACAGCCGCGCGCGTCAGTGATCTGCAATGTATAAGTACGATCAACAACACCTGTAATCACCGGGTTTTTTACCGTGTTGCTGCTTATATCAAGGTTTGGCGTCCACAAATATTGTACATTTTCATCGCCTACTGTTGGCATTAAGGTTATTGTCCGGTTCCTTAAAACGTATCGTGTGCCACCCGCATTTACGGTTGGCGGAGGTATAAAGCTCACTTTCATCGTGTCGCTGGCAATATCACATGGCCCGGCACTGGTGGCAAATAAAATTAAGTTAACGGAGCCTGCCGCAACGTCTGCCGCACTTGGCATATATGCTGCATTTAATTGGTTTGCCGAAGGGCTGAATGTTCCTGTTCCTGATGTTTTCCATAAACCGCCACCGGCTATTTTAACGTTTCCATCCAGTTGCACATTGCTTGTTTGTGAACATACGCTTTGATCAGGACCGGCATTCACTGCCGGTGCCGGGCCAAAAAACACGCTTACACTGTCTACAGATATCGCACAATCATCGTCGCTTGTTGAAGTCAGGGCAAAATTAACTCTGCCATTGGCTTTATCTGCTGCGGTAGGTAAATACTGCGCGTGCAAGTCGGTTATTGAAGGGGAAAATGTTCCGGTGCCAGTGGTGGACCATATCCCGGTTGATGTACCGCCGGTAACCTGGCCATTGAGTATAATATCCGGTGCTAAAACGCAAACAAACTGGTCCGGGCCTGCGTTGGCATGCGGAGGTTCCCGTACCACTACGGCAGCTGTTGAGGTAACGCTGGGGCAACCATCCACAAACACGTTTAAATTATAGGTGCCTAAATTAGCCAGCGTTACATTTGGAATATCCGGATTTTGCTGTGTAGATGTAAACCCGTTAGGTCCTGTCCATTGAAAAGTAGCATTAGCCAGGTCGGTTGTTCGTAATTTAATTGTACTGCCAATACATATGGGCGAGTTGCTGTTGGCTATGGGCTTTGCAGGCTGCGGATTAATAATTACTACTAAAAAAAAGGTTGGCCCGGAGCAGCCGTTAGCGGATGGGTTTATAATATAAACCACGTGTGTAGCTACAGTACCTGTATTTATTAATGTTTCGGTAATAGTTGCCGATGTTTGATTGGATACCGCAGGGTTACTGATACCTGGTACTGCTGCACGGCTCCACCTGTAAGTTGTCCCCGGTAAACTCGAGGTAATGGTATAATCCTGCGGCTCCCCGCTGCATGCATTTGCGGTTTGCGAACTGGTTATATGCAGCGAAGGATTAACGGTTACGGTCAATATGAAAGGTGCTCCGGCGCAGGTACTTGTTGCTGACTGGATAATGTATTTTACATCAACAGGCACGTTAGTGGTGTTGATCAGCGTTTCTCTTATAGTCCCTGTGTTTTGCCCCGAAATAGCGGTGTTCCCAATTCCGGCAACTGCCGCCCTGCTCCATTCAAAGTTTGCTGCCGTATTAAATTTAATCTCATAATTAACAGGGTTTTGATCACAAATAGTAGCAGTTGGAGGGCTAATAACAGCAGGAGTGGGGTAAACAGTAACAACATAGTTAAATGGATTTCCGGAACAACCGTTATTTACCGGCGTTATAATATAGGTAACATCAACAGCTGCACTGCTGGTGTTAATCAAAGTTTCAGTAATCGTATTACTGGTTTGATTTGCTGCGGCTGGGTTGCTTATTCCGGCCTTCTGCGCCCTGCTCCACAAAAAAGTAGCAGTTGGTATGTTAGCTGTTATAGTATAATTTAATGCGTTGCCACTACAAACTGATGCTATTGAGGAACTGGTAATCGCCGGAAGCGGTGATACCGTAACGTCAACCTGTGTTAACGGACTAACGCAGCCATTTACTGTTTTTTGAACATAGTATGACTGGCTGGCAGTTAATGCAGGTGTTGTATACGTAGGGTTGACGGATAAAATATTACCGTTTACTGCCGCATCGTACCATACAAAGCTTCCCGTTAAATCTGTTGGTGTAAGGATAGCGCTATTGCCGGAGCATACCGGTACGTTAGGCACAACCGGCGCATTGGGTACCGAATTAACAGTTACCGTTACAGCGGTGCGCGGGCTTGCAATCCCAATACTGTTCACCGTTTCAACATAATAGGTAGTATTTGTTAGCAGCGCTGGGGTAGTGTAACTGGCGCCGATAAACAGCAATGTGCCCGCCGTTGCAGCATCATACCAGTTATAGGTGCCGCCGGGTGCAATGGCTGATAAAGTTGCACTGCTGCCCAAACAAGTAGCATTGCCCGTAACTGTTGGTGATAAAGGCGTGTTTTTAAAAGTTATTGTAACGTTGTCTGATTTTGGCCCGCATGAGCCGGGCGGGTCACTGGAGGTAAACGTAAGCACGGCGGAAGTCTCTGCCGCACCCGGCGTATAAATCGCATTTGGGAGATTTATGTTTGAAAAAGATCCTGTTCCTCCCGACCATTTTGCAGTGGCACCGGCACTTACGCTGCCGTTTAGCTGGATGTTACTGCCCGCGGGCACTGTTTGATCAGGACCTGCACTGATGATAACCCCCGGATCAATAGTAACGGTAGATGACGCTGTAGCACCTCCGCAGCTGCCAACTGCAGGAATAGTATTGGTAACAGTGTACGTTTGCGGAATACTTTTTTTAAGATCTATTTCGCCGGTGCTGGTATTAACGAATACCAGGCCGGCAGGTGTTGCACTGTAAGTACCGCTGCTGGCACCCGCGCCGATAACCGGGAGCGGGTTACCTGCATCCTGGCAATAAACGGCACTGTAGCTAAAGTTTGCTACCGCATTGGTAAATATTTTGAATTGAATTTTTGTCGGTGCCGCGCAGGTACCGTTGCCGGCAAAAGTAATAGTATAAGTTCCGGCGGTACTGTTAGCAAGATCAATTTCGCCGGTTGTTGGATTAATAGCCATCCCAGCCGGGGTGGCGCTGAAAGTGCCGCCTGCAGGATTATAAATAACAGGTATTGGGTTTGGCGCGAAAATACAAGCCGAACCGGTTGGGTATTTAAATTGCGGCTGTGCGGGTGAATTTATGGTTATGGTTACCGGTGTTCTGCCGCTAACGCACTGTCCAACTGTGTTTTGTATATAATAGGTTGTATTTGCAAACAGGGCTGGTGTGACAAATACGGCACCTGTTTTAACCAAATTACCCGATACAGGGGCATCATACCATTGAACCGTGCCAGCAGCAACACTTGCGGTTAAAGTTGTTGATTTGCCGGTACATACAGCTGTATTTCCAGTTACAGCCGGGGCGGATGGCACCGCATTAACCGTTACGGTAACTGCTTTTCGCGCGCTTGAACAACCGTTTTTTGTTATTTGCACATAATAAATGCTTGTTGAGTTTAGGGCGGGCGTGGTATAAGCCTGGCCTGATGCCAGCAATGCACCGCCAGTTGCACTGTCATACCATTCATAAGTGCTCCCCGCTGCGCCGCCGCTTGCAGCAAGTGATGCCGTGCTGCCCGCACAGGTAGTTGCGTTACTTGCTGCCGGGGGTAAAACTATGGGATTTACCGAAACCGTTACAACGGTGCGGGCACTGGTACAGCCACCTACAGTAGTTTGTACATAATATTTTGTAGTTGCCGTTAACGCAGGTGTGGTAAAACTGGTGCCGGTATGCAATAAAGTTCCGTTTACTGCTGCATCATACCATTCATAGGTGCCGCCCGGCCCGGTTGCCGTTAATGTTGTTGAAGACCCGTTACAAATAATGGTACCGGAAACAGAAGGTGCCGCAGGAGGAGGGGTAATAACAACTCTTACAAGCGAACGGAGACTTGAACAGCCAATATTATTAGCCTCTACGTAATAATTGGTTGACGAGTTTAAGACCGGAGTTTGATAAGTAATGCCCGTTTTTAGTAAATTTCCGCCAACCGCAGTATCATACCATTGATATATGCCGGTAGGTGTGGTAGAAGCGGTTAGTAATATGGACGATCCTTTACAGGTAGTTTGAACCTGGTCGCCCGGTGCAGCCGGGATTTGATTCACTGTAACTGTTAACGAAGCCCTTGCGCTTTCACATCCATTTATAGAGTTTTGAACATAATAAGTTTTAGAAGCCGTTAACGCCGGGGTGGTGTAATCGGGGCTTAATATCAGTGGTTGTCCGCCGCTGGGAACGTCAAACCACGAATAAATCCCTTGTCCCGGAGTTACATGCAGGCTGGCCTTTGAACCCGAACAAATGGAAATGTTTTGGGTAACCGGTGTTTGCGGAGCCGGCGTTACTTTAGCTATCACAGGCGTACGCGCACTGGTACACCCATTTATTGTAGCTACAACATAATAGGTAGTTGTTGCTGTAAGTACCGGAGTTGAGAAAGCTGGCCCTGTAGCCAATATCGCGCCCCCTGTTGAAGCAGCATACCACTCGTAGTTGCTGCCGCCGCTTGCAGTTAAAACAGCGCCGTTACCGTAGCAAACAGTCATCCCGGTAACCGTTGGATTGCCGGTGGCATTTACAAAAACACCGGTTCGTAAACTCGTGCATCCGTTTACTGTTGTTTGCACATAAAAAGTTATTCCTGAATTAATGGGTGGTGTTACAAAAGTATCCCCGCTTCCCAAAAAATTCCCACCCGTAGGGGCGTCAAACCATTGATAAAAGCCGCCCGGGGAAGTTGCTTTAAGCGTTGCGGAAGTATTGGTGCAAACCAGCGCACTTGACGGGTTTACAGAGGGAGCATCGGGTGTGGCCGCGGTAAGAATGGTTATGCTTTTTGATACAGGCTGGCAACCCGGCGTTTTGTCACTTACAATAACCGTATAGGTATCCTCCTTATTAACGTCTATTGATGGCGTGGTTTGGCCGGTTTTCCAGGCATAGGTATAAGGGCCGGTTCCCCCGGAAGCATTGGCAGTAAGCGTTACTTTATTCCCGGAACAGATACTGGTAGCTGATGCCGACAAGTTAACGCTTAATGTACATTGGCCGTACCCTGCTACTGACAATAAAAAAAAGACAAGGGCAAATAAACATTTTCTCATAAATAGCTATGAGCTTCAATTTTCTAACTTAATTTATCGGCTATAAATGACTGTCAGTCATTTATATTACTGCTTTTACGCAGCGGGCATTCTTTTTGTTTAAAAGTCCTGTTAATTATTACGAAACCCTTGCGGTTAATTATTAAGTAAAGTTAGTAAACTTAAGTTATGTAACAAACCTGGTACAATATAAGTTATCAACGTTATAAAGGGTGTAACCGGCAATCGGCTACGCCTGCTGGATAGCGTAAGCGGTTTCGCTGAAAAGATGTTAACAAGTTGAATTAACTGCACACTCCTGTTTACGATCAATTTCAAAACTGTAGTACTTTTATAATAAATAATTTATTTTGAACCGATGAATAAACCGGACAGCGCATTTGAGCTTTTTGATGCTTACAACAAGCAGGACCCACGCAGTCTTGCCCTTGATGGTGTAAGTGAGCCGCAGGAATATTTCTTTGCCGTTAAATTGTATAAGTGGATTTTAAAATTAAATCCGGGTGCTTCTGAAGAGTTATTGTTAGCGTCAAGGAGCCAGCATATCGGAAGGTGGGAAATTTCGTTTGAAGCTTACCCCGCTTTTCAGCGGATTCGCGTAAAGCCAACCAGGCAATGGTCGATTTGCTTACAGGTATTGCGAAAGAAAAAAGTGCAACGCCCGCACAAATAGCGCTGGGCTGGTTGCTGGAACAAAAGCCCTGGATAGTTCGATTAACGGACCCACAAAATCACATCGCCTGCGCGAAAACCTGGGGGCGGTTGCGGTGGAACTGACAGCAGCCGACTTGGCTAAAATTGGAGAAGCGGCCATCGGCTGCCTGCATTAACACCCGAACAGGATAAAGCACTGGCTACCACCCCTGCCGACGAACTGCTTTCGCTGGATTTCCTGCAGCCGGGCCAGGTTAAAGATTCTCTGCATGCTTACCAGCTATCTAAAAGGGGAAACTCGTTAAGCGTTATGGCAGAGGCCGTTAACTGGGGTAAGCGCGGGGCGCGAATCAATGCCATTAGCCCGGGAATAATTATTACGCCGCTTGCCAAAGATGAATTGTCCGGCCCGCGCGGCGAAGGATATCGCAAAATGATAGCAATCTCGCCTGCAGGTCGCGCCGGAACGCCCGATGAGGTTGGAGCAGTCGGGGAACTATTAATGGGCCCCCACGGCGCATTTATTACCGGCAGTGACTTTTTAATGGATGGCGGCGTCACTGCGGCGTATTGGTACGGTGAACTTGCCCCAAAAACTGAATAATTTGATGTTATGAAGAAAGTAATAATTATTGGTGCCGGTGGAAGCCTTGCGCAACATGTAATAGAAGCAGCGAAGCGGTTGATCATACAACACTTACTCTCTTCCTTAGAAACAAAAGCAGGCTTTAAACAGCCGACAAACAGTCGATAAGGTTGTCTTGATATTCCTTTTTTGTACTTAGGCGATAATTAATCCCAGATCCCGTTCTGTGCTGTGAAGATTATCGGCTGGCCTCCGGTTACCATAATGGTATGCTCGTGCTGCGCAACAAAACCACCTTTGTTGCCGCTTAGTGTCCAGCCATCAGCTTGTGTATCGGCAATTGTAGACCGTGTAGAAATAAATGTCTCTATAGCTACTACCGAATTTTTTTTGAACCGCGCGGTGTTATACCTGTCGCAGTAATTAGCTATCTCGTGGGGTTCTTCGTGCAAGCTGCGGCCAACACCATGACCGGTGAGGTTTTTAATTACCATGTAGCCGGCTTTCCTTGCTTCAGTCTCAATCAACCTGCCAATCTCTGATATTTTTACGCCACCTTTAATGTTGCTGATTGCTTTCCTTAAAATGTCTTTGGATGCTGCCACCAGTTTGCCATGGCCGTGGATATCCTCGCCTAATACAAACGAACCGCCATTATCTGCCCAATAGCCGTTTAATTCTGCCGATACATCAATATTTACCAGGTCGCCTTCTTTCAATATTTTATCTGCCGATGGCATGCCGTGCGCAGCCTCCTCATTAACACTTATACAGGTATAGCCCGGAAAACCGTAGGTTAGCTTGGGTGCAGAATTTGCACCCATTTGTGCCAGCAATTCACCGCCGTATTCGTCAAGTTCCTTTGTTGAAAGCCCCGGTTTGGCAAACTCACGCATCTTTTTAAGTGTAATGGCAACAGCGTCGCTTGCCTCTTGCATTCCAATTCTTTCGCTTTCGGTAGTTATAGACATTTTTAAGGTTTTTATCGGTTGCAAAACTAACAATTAATATAGTTAAGAGCGTTGGACAAACGTCAGTTTACAATACAATGTTCCTGTCAACCAATAAAACAGCATAATAAAAAGCAGTATTCCTTATTGACCTGAATCGTGCCTGGCTTTTATAATTATTCCACTATAATAATATGCTTTTCAATATTATTAAAATTAAAACTTACAGCTAATAATGGTATTCAGTATCAGGCGTGAAAAACAGCGTGAAATAAAAAAAATATATTCAGATTGTAAATCAGGCTTTATTTTGGGATTATGGTTGGATAAAAAGTATATTGCCCCTGCAAAACTAAAAGCAAATTAAACCTATAAGCCTGCTTCCCACCGGCAGTTACTAATTGAAATGAAAAGTTTTTTAAATGAAGATTTTTTACTGGAAACCAAAACGGCACAGCGGCTGTATCACGACTATGCTGCCGGGTTACCCATAATTGATTATCACTGCCATTTGCCACCCGACCAGATAGCCGAAGATCTCAACTTTAAAAACCTAACACAAATATGGCTCAACGGAGATCATTACAAATGGCGTGCAATGCGCGCAAACGGGATAAGCGAGGCCTATGTAACAGGTGATAAAACTGATTGGGAGAAATTTGAGCAGTGGGCCGCTACCGTTCCTTATACTCTGCGGAATCCATTATATCACTGGACACACCTGGAACTGCAACGATACTTTGATATCAACGAGATTTTATCACCGGCAACGGCAAAAAGGATTTATGAGGAGTGCAATGAAAAACTGAGTTCGCCGGAATACAGCGTAAGGAGTATTATCAAAAGCAGGAATGTGGAGGTAGTTTGTACCACCGACGATCCTTTGGATAGCTTGTCACATCACAAAAAAATAAAAAATGATGGTTACAGCGTAAAGGTTTTACCCGCTTTTAGGCCTGATAAAGCAATGGAAGCTAATGATACCAAAACGTTAAACGCCTATATCGGCAATTTGGAAACGCTGGCGGGCTACTCAATTTTTGATTTTAACAGATACCTGGCAGCCCTCAAGAGCAGGCATGATTACTTTGCGGAAAACGGCTGTTGCTTGTCTGATCACGGATTGGAGCATTTGTATGCTGAAAATTATACAGAGCTGGAGATAAGGATCATTTTTACTAAAATAAGAAATGAGCAAAGCCTGACTACAGATGAAGCAGCACAATTTAAATCGGCCATGCTGTACCATTTTGCATGTTGGGATAATGAAAAAGGATGGGTTCAGCAATACCACCTGGGTGCGCTGCGCAATAATAACACCCGGGCGCTAAGTGAAGTCGGGCCTGATACCGGTTATGATTCCATGGGTGATTTTTCGCAGGGAAAAGCATTGTCGGGATTTTTGAATAAGCTTGAATCAGGAAATAGATTAACTAAAACCATTTTATATAACCTTAACCCGGCAGACAACGAACTAATGGCAACAATGGCGGGTAATTTTAACGACGGTACAATTGCAGGAAAAATGCAATATGGTTCGGCGTGGTGGTTTTTAGATCAGAAGGACGGGATGATCAAACAAATTAACGCCCTGTCCAACATGGGGCTTTTAAGCCGTATGGTAGGGATGCTTACTGATTCCCGTAGCTTTTTGTCATTTCCCCGGCATGAATATTTTAGAAGGATCCTTTGTAATTTGTTTGGTAACGATATTGAGAACGGGGAACTGCCAAATGACCTGGAATGGACAGGTAAAGTGATAAGTGATATTTGTTATTACAACGCCAAAAAATACTTTGATTTTGACAAAATAAAATGAGCGCAGCCTTTAAAATAAACAGATCGGGTAAAATATTATCTTTTGGCGAGCTATTGCTGAGGATAACGCCGGATGCCAATGGCGAGTGGCTCAATAATAATCAGCTGCCATTTTATGTTGGCGGAGCTGAACTAAATGTGGCAACAGCTTTAGCTTTATGGGGATTGCAATCTCAATATTTTACGGTTTTGCCTGATAATGGTTTATCAGTTCAAATTGTTAAATATCTGCAGCAGCAAAAAATTGATACCCGCTCGGTTTCTTTTGGTGCGGGCAGGCTGGGCCTTTATTATTTAACAAAAGGGCAGGACCTTAAACATGATGCCTTAATATATGACCGTGCAGGTTCGGCATTTTCGCTGCTAAAAACGGGTACTATTGATTGGGACAAGATGCTGCAGGATGTAAGCTGGTTTCATTTCAGCGCTATTTGTCCGGCAATTAATCAACAAGTGGCCGACGTTTGTTCGGAAGCCTTGCAAGCGGCGTCAAAAAAAGGGATCACCATTTCGGTTGATCTAAATTACCGCTCAAAATTATGGCA
This sequence comes from Mucilaginibacter xinganensis, assembly GCF_002257585.1. Classification (NCBI taxonomy): domain Bacteria; kingdom Pseudomonadati; phylum Bacteroidota; class Sphingobacteriia; order Sphingobacteriales; family Sphingobacteriaceae; genus Mucilaginibacter; species Mucilaginibacter xinganensis. The sequence goes on from NZ_CP022743.1 coordinate 2,464,830, forward strand.
ATATGGTAAAACGCCATTAGAGATAATGCCAGGGCTGGCAAAATACTGCGATTTGATAATGGGTAACGTTTGGGCTGCTGAAACCATGCTTGGAATTGCTGTTGAACCCAATATTCATGAATCGGGTCAAAAAAGCACCTACTTAAAGGAAGCGTTGAAAACATCGGAGCGTATCATGCAGCTATATCCAAAATGTAAAGCAGTAGCAAATACTTTCCGGTTCGATGCATCAGCAAATATCGATTATTATACGACGCTTTACACCGGCGGGAAGTTTTACAGTTCAAAACAGTATGAAACTAAACAGGTGACGGACAAGGTTGGCAGCGGCGATTGTTTTATGGCCGGAATAATTTATGGGTTCTTTAATAATTCAGATCCGGTTGAAACTTTAGAATTTGCCACCGCAGCGGCTTTTGAGCAGCTGTTTGTAAAAAGCGATGCTACTGATAAAACGGTCATGGATATAAAAAAAGCGATGAAATGAAGATAAAAAAAGCGGTATTAAACAGTATTTTAACCCAGGGAATGCTGCCTTTGTTTTTTAACGAAGATACTGAAGTAAGCCTGCAGGTAACCCGCACGCTTTATAAAGCGGGTATAAGAGTAATTGAATATACCAACAGAGGGAAACAGGCTTTAGATAATTTTAAGGCCTTAAAGAAAGCGGCGAACAAAGAGATGCCCGATCTTCTTTTAGGGATTGGCACCATCAAAAACGTATCGGAAGCGGAAGCCTTTATTGATGTGGGTGCTGATTTTATTGTTTCGCCGATCATAAACCCGGAGGTTGGCAAAGTTGCCCATAAACATAAACTACTTTGGATCCCCGGTTGTATGACGCCTACAGAGATCTACCTGGCGCAAAAACACGGTGCAGACCTGATCAAGATTTTTCCGGCCAACGTATTGGGTCCGGCGTTTATAAGTTCTATCAGAGAACTCTTTCCGGGGCAGCTTTTTATCCCGACTGGCGGGGTTGAGCTAACCACAAAAAATATAAGTTCCTGGTTCCATGCCGGGGTTTGCGCGGTTGGCATGGGCAGCAAATTAATTACAAAAGAAATTACCGATAAAAAGCTTTACGACAAGTTATATACCGATACTATTAAAGCTATTGAACTGGTTAAAGCTGCAATGTAATTAACCGAAAATCAATAAGTATGAAAGAAAATAGGGTAGGGAGCTACCGGTGGGTAGTAGTAGCCCTTTTGTTTTTTGCGACAACAATTAACTATCTGGACAGGCAGATTATTGGTTTATTGAAACCAACACTGGAAACGCAGTTCCGGTGGACTGAAATTGATTATGGACATATTGTAACAGCATTTACAGCTGCCTATGCTGCCGGTTTATTGATCTTTGGTAATATCATTGATAGAATAGGCACCAAATTAGGATACACTATTTCTATAATTCTGTGGAGTTTAGCGGCGATGCTTCATGCTATTGTTAAAAGTACCACAGGGTTTATATTTGTAAGGATGGGGTTGGGTATTGGTGAATCAGGTAATTTTCCGGCAGCCATAAAAGCGGTTGCGGAGTGGTTTCCCAGAAAAGAGCGCGCGTTCGCTACGGGGATATTTAATTCAGGAGCTAACATCGGTGCGGTTACTGCACCTGTGCTCGTCCCGTGGATTTTAGGGATTTACGGCTGGCAAATGGCATTTATAATTACGGGTGCAATTGGTTTTATCTGGCTTATATTTTGGCTGATATTTTATGAAATCCCTTCAAAGCATAAAAAGGTAACTACAACCGAATATGAACATATTCACAGCGACGAAGATGAAGTTGTGGTTGACGGAGTTGATGAGCCGAAAGTTAAATGGGAAACGCTTTTGAGCAAAAGACAAACCTGGACATTTGTTGCCGGAAAGCTGTTAACAGATCCCATTTGGTATTTCTTTTTATTCTGGCTGCCCTCATATTTCGCAAGTACGTTTAACCTCGACTTGAAAAAGCCAAGTTTGCCTTTGGTAATAGTTTACTCTGCAACTACTATCGGTAGTATTGGTGGTGGTTATCTTTCTTCGTGGCTTATAAAAAAAGGATGGCCGGTTTTTAAGGCGCGGAAGGTTTCTATGCTGATATTTGCAATTTGTGTAGTGCCGATTATAACAGCGCGGTTCGCTACGGGAATTTGGCAGGCAGTTGGCTTAATAGCGCTGGCGGCTGCCGCTCACCAGGCCTGGAGCGCAACCATCTTTACTACGGCCTCAGATATGTTTCCAAAAAGGGCAATAAGTTCTGTAGTGGGTATTGGGAGCATGGCGGGTGCTGTAGGGGGCATATTCTTTCCTGCGCTAATCGGCTATATTTTGGAAACCTATAAAGAAGCCGGGCACCTTGTAATTGGTTATAATATTATTTTCACCATTTGCGGGTTTGCTTATTTACTGGCCTGGTTAATTATGCACCTGCTTTCGCCCACCATGAAAAGAGTTGAATTATAAAATGAAGACATTGATCTGTACCACTCCTGGCAGCCTGGAATATAAAAAGGGTGAAAAGCCTGTTTTGCAAAAAGGCCATGCTATTATAAAAGTAAAACGTATAGGCATTTGCGGAACAGACCTGCATGCCTTTGAAGGCACGCAGCCTTATTTTGACTACCCGCGCATCCTGGGGCATGAGCTTTCGGGTGAGTTAATTGAATTTGACGACGCTCCCGGGTTCAACATCGGTGAGCAGGTGACCTTTATTCCATATTTTAATTGCGGAACTTGCATAGCCTGCCGCAGCGAAAAACCTAACTGCTGTGTAAACATAAAAGTTTGCGGTGTGCATATTGATGGCGGAATGGTAGAATATCTTTCTGTGCCCTCTTATTCTCTGGTGCATGGCGGCAGCTTAAGCTATGATGAACTGGCGTTGGTTGAACCTTTGGCCATTGGTGCGCATGGTATTAGCCGCGCCTATGTACAGAGCGGAGAATTTGTTTTGGTGATTGGAGCGGGCCCTATAGGTTTGGGTGTGATGGAATTTGCAAGAATAGCAGGCGCCCGGGTAATAGCCATGGATGTAAATGCTTCGCGGCTTGAGTTTTGTAAAGTCCATTTGAAAATCGATCATGTAATTAATGCGGCAGATGCAAATGTGTCGGAAGAGTTAAGAACAATAACCGGGGGCGACATGCCTGCTGTAGTGATTGATGCCACAGGAAGCCTGAAAGCGATTAATAATGCCTTCCAATACATGGCGCATGGTGCACGGTTTGTGCTGATTGGCTTGCAGAAAGGAGACCTTAGTTTTAGTCACCCTGAATTTCATAAGCGGGAGGCAACTTTAATGAGCAGCAGGAACGCTACCCGCAAGGATTTTGAGCACGTAATTGCCTGTATGAAAAATGGGTTAGTTGATCCCAAAACTTACATAACACATAAGGTTGGCTTTAGTAAAGTGAAAAGGGAGTTTGGAAGCTGGTTAAAGCCCGAAACGGGGGTAATAAAGGCAATGGTTTCTTTAGATGAATAATCAACCTGTTAAAAAGAGCCCGAATTACTTATCCCTTTCAGAAAATCAAGTACTGCTGCATTGAATGCGTTGGGTTGCTCCAGGTTAGGCAGATGGCCGGCGTCTTCAATCACAACCAATTTGCAGTTTTGAAGGTTTTGCTGTAATTCTTCTGCTTTGGCAACCGGGGTAAATTCATCCTGCCGGCCAACTATTACAAGGGTAGGGATGTTTATGGTTGGTAAAACTACTTTGAGATAGTCAATCCGTTCGGCCCTTGCCCGTAAAGCAGTTGCGGCTCCTTTCGGTGAAGATGCTTTCATCATTTTTAAAACATGGGCAGCTGCTTCCGGTTGGGATGAAACATGTTCGGGTTTTAACATTTTATAGATTACCTCGTTGGAATAAGAGTCCATCCCTTCTTTTTCCAAACGATCAGCGGTATCATACCGGCCCTGCTTTACTTCTGGCGTATCCATGCCGGCAAATGTATCGGCAAAAATTAAACTTTTTATTCTTTTGGGCGCCTGTCTGAAAATTTCCATGATGATTTGCCCGCCCTGCGATAACCCTGCTAAATGGAAGCGATCAACCTCCAAAGCTTCCATTAACGCCAGCAGATCTGTCGCATAATCTTCAAACCTGGTTAGTTTGGGTAAGCCGCTTTTTCCATATCCCCTTAAATCAGGTGTAATAACCTGGTATAAAGTTGAAAACGATGCGATTTGGGGGGCCCACATAGTGTGGTCAAAAGGATGCCCGTGCACCAGCAGGATTGGGTCTCCCTGCCCGGTTAGTTTATAGTAAATTTTTACGTTATTAGCTAAAATTACAGGCATTTGAAAGGGATTTTTTACAGAACCCAAACTTACGAAGTTTTTAAGGCTTCGTAAGTTTTTGAAAGATCAAATTACACTTTCTTTGGGGGGAGATCAAATGCAATTGCATTATGTTCAAAGTGACCTTTATGAGACCCATCGCAAAATGGTTTGTTTGCTGAAAGGCCGCAGCGGCAAATGGAAACAATAGTACGGCCTTGTAAGCCATATTCGTTACCCTGCATATCAACAATTTCAAAGTCGCCCTCTATTTTTACAGAGCCATTATTGTTTATAGTAAGTTTAGTTTTTTCCATAAATTTTGATTTTTGCGAAGGTAACATATCCTTTTGGCATCAGTAATAAAATGTTGCTTATATAGATAAATTCTAATTAAATAACAGATGCAATTTTTTACGGAAACTGCGTTATTTAGTAGAACCAAGCAGTTGAGGAATATTAAAAAAATATTTTGAACTTTAATAAACCAACGCCTTTTTAACCAATTATATATTTTACCTAAGCCAGTTATGACGTACCCCGGTTATACCATTCAGCAGCATGCTGTTGATATCACAAGTGTTAAAGCCATCCAACAACAATTAAATGAAAAGGGCTGTGGCCCTGTTAAAGTTAATGGCGACTATGACCTTGACACATGCTATGCGGTTATGCTTTTTCAAACACGATTTAATGACGTAAACGGAAACCCGCTGGACGCTGACGGCATTGTTGGCCCTATTACCTGGGCTGCGTTATTTGGCGTGAAAAATATTAAGGCTATAGTTACACCGCCAAACAGGCTGCTTTCCGCAGTTTTGGACATCGCAAGGTCGCAAATTGGTGTTACAGAGTTTCCCGCCGGAAGTAATGATGGCCCAAGCGTATATAAATACCATGATGCCGCCGGTATTGCTAGTGGACAGCGCTGGTCAATGGCGTTTGTTTACTGGTGTTTTAATCAGGCTTGTACAAATTTAGTAATGGAAAACCCTGTTTTTAAAACTGGTGATGTAACACAGGGATGGTTAAAAGCAAAAGGGAAAATATTAACCAACCATGATGCCAAGCTAAATACCTCACTTATTTTACCCGGACAGGTATTCATTATTTCCACAGGGCCGGGATTGGGGCATTCCGGATTTGTTGAGAAAAACGAAAATGGCATGTTAACCACAATTGAAGGTAACGTATGTGCAAACAGCAGCGATGGCCAGGTAGGTGTTTTTAGGCGTACCGGAAGGATAATTGATACAATCAATACAGGCTTTATCCAGTTTGAATAAGGCCTTTCGGGTGCTGCGTAACTTCCTGCTTCCTGAACCTTGATTTAAATTAGCTATTGCTGAGTAATACTTTTTCCAGCACCTGCCAAACATTATTACCCACTATTTTAGCGCCTTCAACGGTTGGATGGATGCCATCTTTTTGGTTTAACGCAGGTACACCACCAACATCTTTTAAAAGAAAAGGCATCAGGGTCATTTTGTTTTTGGCTGCCAGTTCAGGAAAAATGGCTTTAAAACTGTAGGCATAGGCGCTGCCCATGTTCGGAGGTACCTGCATGCCCAGCATCACTAATTTGGCATTGGGATATTTTATTTTAACAGTATCAATTATAGCCTGCAGGTTTTGAACGGTTTCGCTCACCGGGATACCCCGCAAGCCATCATTGGCACCCAGCTCCAATACAAACACATCAACTTTTTGCTTCAGTATCCAGGTGATCCGCGCTTTCCCTCCGGCAGAGGTTTCGCCGCTTACGCCCGCATTTACCACTTTGTAATGGAGCTTTGCCGCATCTATTTTTTGTTGTACCACTCCCGGGAACGCCTGTGACGGATCATCGAGCCCATAGCCGGCTGTAAGGCTATCGCCAAAAAACAAAACGGTTTTATCACTAAACGAAGAGTCAGGTTTATTAGCAGCTACTTGTGGCTCTGCTGGTTTTGCTTTTTTATCGCCGCAGGCTCCCAGAAAAAAAAGTGCAGTTAGTAAGCAGATGATCTTTAATTTGTGCATGTCAATTTTCAATTAAAAGTTCCGGGTCGATTAACTAATTTCCTCTTAGAATCTCTAAAGGAGGTTTATTCAAGACACCGCGGCTGTTCAATAAGCCGATGATTATAGTTAGCAACGATATTATAAAAAACAATATTACTGCGGGCAATAAATTAATAGTAAACGGCACTTCGAAGCTGTATTTAGCTAAAAGCCAGCTACCGGAAATTGCTATAACTATTCCGGTAAGTGCGGATAATGATCCTAAAAACAGGTATTCCAAAGCGGCGATGGTAAATATTTGTTTACGGCTGCCGCCAAGTGTACGCAGTAACACGCTCTCCTGGATGCGCTGGTATTTACTGATCCTTACTGACGCAACTAAAACTACTATCCCTGTTATGATGCTGAAAGCGCTCATGAAACGGATAACGTAGCCTATTTTATCTAAAAGCCCGTCAATTACATTTAAAACCAGGCCGAGGTCAATTATTGAGATATTAGGGAACTGCCTAACTACCGCCTGCTGGAATTTTGCCGACGCTTTTGCCGACGGAACATGGGTAAGCAGCACATGAAACTGTGGTGCATCCTCCAAAACTCCGGCCGGGAATACGATTTGGAAATTAGTTTGGATCTTGTTCCAGTTTACCTGCCTTACACTGCTAACAATGGCGGGCATGGGCACTCCCTGCACATTAAACACCAGATGATCGCCCACGTTCACATGGTTGCGTTTAGAGAAGTTATCTTCAATAGAAACCGGGATCTCTTTGCCCGGTGCCGACTTACCAACCCACTCGCCTTTTATTATTTTCTCGGTGGCGCTAAGGGTATCGCGGTAAGTAACCCGGTAATCCCATGTAAAAGCACGAACAGGGATTTTAAGCGTGGTGTCTTTTTTTACATCAGCCTCAGTTTTACCGTTGATTTTCTCCAGTTTAACGGCTACAATTGGCACCTGCTGAAGTACCGGCAAGCCTTGCTGTTTAGTTAATTGGGCCACTGCTTTTTGCTGGCCGGTTTGAATATCAAACAGGATCATGTTTGATTGGTTGCCGCTTGACGAAAGGCTGATTTGCCCCATCAAAATACTTTGAATAAAAAACAGGATGCAAATAAACGTCGTGCTAAGCCCGATTGATACTATCAGGATGATAGTTTGGTTGTTGGGGCGGTAAAGGTTGGCAAAACCCTGCCTGAATAAATAACTCCAGGTGCTCTTGATAAAAAGCCGCATTAAGGTCATTAAAAGCCATGCGGTGAAAGCCAGTACCATGAAAGCGATGATAATGCCTATGGTAAAAAATATGCTCGCCAGCCAGCTGTCGAGTTGTAAAAAGGTGAAAGAAAGCACGAAAAGTACGATGAGCAAATAAACCAGCCACCTGTACGGGTCGCGGGCCACGTTTACACTGTCGTAATTCATTCGCAGCGTATTTAACGGCGAGATATTGCGAATGGAAATGAGCGGTAACAGCGCAAATAAGATGGAAATAATTACGCCCAGTAAAATTCCTTGTCCTATGGCCAGCCAGGAAATGTCGGTAGAGATAGTGATCGGTAAAAAATCCTTCATTACCATTGGTAAAAGGCGCTGAATAGATGTGCCCAGCACCGCACCCGCTACAGCCCCAATGATGCCTATACCTACAATTTGGATCAGGTAGATTAAAAATGCTTCTGAAGCTTTCACGCCCAGGCAACGCATTATAGCTATGGATGCAATCTTTTCGCGGATATAAATATGAATGGCGCTGGCTACGCCCACGCAGCCTAGCAGCAAAGCAATAAAGCCAACAAGCGATAAAAAACGGGTGAGGTCACCAAAAGAGCGGCCGGTGTTTTCTTTTCGGATCTCGACAGTCTCAACGTTCATTTCCGCTTTGTCCAGCTTTGGCTGGATGGCTTTTACCAGCTTTGATATATTTACCGGCTTTTTATATTGATAATAGTAGTTGTAGCTGATGCGGCTGCCTTTTTTGGAGAGGCCGGTTTGCTGGAGGTATTGCAGGGGGATATAGACAATTGGTGCTATGCCCGACGAAACACCTGTTTGTCCGGGTGCTTTGTCCAGGATCCCGGCAATTAAAAAGGTAACCTCGCCTACTTTGACAGAATCATTTACATGCACATTAAACTGTAAGGCCAATGTTTTATCAATCAGGGCTGTTTTTCCTTTTTTAAAGGAAGAGCCTGCTGCCACCGGTTCAGTTTCGAGGCTGCCGTAATAGGGAAAACCTCCCTGTAATGCCCGTACCTGTACTAATCTGGTTCCCTGCGTTTTTGGAAAATAGATCATTGAAGCAAAGTCGCGTTCTTCTGATCGCTGGTTTCCGAGCGAATCAAGTAATGGTTTTACTGCAGTATCCGCGGGTTTGTTTCCCGATATCACCAGGTCGGCACCGATCAACGTTGCCGCCTGTGCATTAATATCATTTTGCAGGTTATACCTGAATGAATAAATAGCCACCAAAGCAGCTATTCCAAATACAATGGCCGAAATGAACAGCAACAACCGCGAGCGGTTTTTCCTGCTATCCCGCAGGGCCATTTGAAAAAGCCAGGAGATATTTATTTTTCTTTTAGTAATTGAATTGATGTCCATCGCCCGGTTATCCTTTATCAGTTAAATCATCAGCCACCAGTTTACCACCTTTAATGCGGATGATCCTCTGCGTTTTGGCTGCAAGTTCCAGGTCGTGCGTTACTACAACCAGCGTTGTACCAGCCTCTCTGTTCAAGTCAAAAAGTAACTTTACAACTTTTTCACTGGTTTCGGCGTCAAGGTTTCCGGTGGGTTCATCAGCAAATAAGATCCTCGGCGCATTTGAGAATGCCCGGGCCAGCGACACCCTTTGCTGTTCGCCGCCGGATAATTGGGTAGGGTAATGGTGACTTCGGTCCGCAAGCCCCACCTTGTCTAATAGATCCATTGCCCTTGTACGGATATTTTTTTCGCCGCGAAGCTCCAGCGGAACCATTACATTCTCCAGCGCGGTTAAGGTAGGCAACAGCTGGAAATTTTGGAAAATAAAGCCGATATATTGGTTACGCACCTGGGCCAGCTGGTCTTCGGTAAGTGTACCAAGGTTAATGCCGTTTAATTCTACAATTCCAGATGTGGCTCTGTCAAGCCCTGCGCAAAGGCCAAGCAGCGTTGTTTTACCGCTGCCCGATGGCCCTACAATGGCATTTGTTGATCCGGCGATAACGGCGAAATTTATATGATCAAGCACAGTAAGGGTTTTACCTGCGCTTTGATATGTTTTTGTAAGATTTGAAATACGAAGGATATTTTCCACTATTAGCCTTATTTATTTATAGATAGTGAAAATATGTTTTTGTTACTTATTTCAGGCTAAATTGAGTTTCAGTTGTTGCAAATGTTGTAAAAGTTATACTTCAATGACATACGTTGCTGCCAGTACTTATGTTGATGTTCGTTCCTGCTTTAAAAGAGGCTACTATAAAACACGCTTATAGTCTTTGTTTTAAGCGGGCTTTAATTACGCTTTCCCATTCTTCCTGTAATATACTTAAAACAATTGAGTCCCGCCGTCCGCCTTCCTGCAGCGGCATATTGTTTCTCAATATCCCCTCCGGTACGCAGCCAATGCTTTTCATTGCTGAAATACTTAGTTCATTTCTTGCGTCGGCTCTAAATTCAACCCTTAAAGCATTTAACGTTTCAAAGGCAAACTGCAACAGCAAATATTTGCAATGCTTGTTTAAGCCGGTACCCCTGAATTTTTCGCCATACCAGGTGTAACCTAGCTGAACGGTTTGCCATGCAGGCAAAATATCATAAAAACGGGTGCTGCCGGCATAGCTTTGGCTTTGCTTATCATATACAATAAACGGGTATTCTTTCCCTGTAGCTTTGTTGGTAACAGCGTCATCAATATACCTGCGCATGCCATCGGCCCCGCGGGCGCTTAAATAAGAATATTTCCATGTATCAGGTTCGTTCAGCGCAAAAGGCAACAGATTATAGTAATCGCTTTCAAGCAAGGGCCTCAGCAACACGCGCTCGTCTTCCAGTATGTAGTTCATATTTTGATCATAGTTTAGCGCTGTCATATTTACTGTATTAAAAAGTCAAATTTGAATAATCTTGAATCGTACGTTTTTACCAGGGTATCACCGATTGCAATGGTGCCGTTTATCATTTCATCCAAATGGCTGCGCCGGGTACGATGATTAGTTATGGCTGCGCGAATAACATAATTACCATTTAATAATGTGCTCGAAGGGGCAGCTATTCCTTTTTCCTGCATCCTCATCAATAGTTCTTTGTTTAAAATATTTAACTGATTATCATCCATATTTCCCGGGTTGTACCTAAAGCACACTACGTTCATGGTAACTGAAGCCATCAATTCTAACTCAGGATGCTTACTAACCTGGTTGCCCAGGTAAAACGCCTGGTCAATGTTTTGTGATATCATAGCGGCATATTTATCAGCGCCATGTTCTTTTAGGCTCATCCAAACCTTCAGGGCTTTAAAGCCCCTTGAAAGTTCCATGCCATAGTTCGAAATGGTTTCGGGACCGGCTGCCAGGCCCCTGTCATGGGCAGTCAGATAGTTAACTGTTGTTGCAAAGGCAGCCTTGTGTGCTGTCGCATCTTTAAATAACACGCAGCCTACTTCATATTGCATATACATCCACTTATGCAGGTCAAAGGCAACGCTGTCGGCTTCTTCAATTGCTTTAAGCTTGTCCCTGTAAGCCGGGGCTAATTTGGCCAATGCGCCGAAAGCGCCGTCAATATGAAACCAGATCTTTTCTTTGCGTGCTATTTGCAAAAGTTCACTTAACGGGTCAATAGCCCCGGTGTTTACAGTGCCTGCATTGCCAATTATGCAGAACGGAAGAAAACCTGCGTCCTTGTCCTCCTTAATTTTAGCTTTCAGCGCTTCTGTATCAATTTCAAAATTATCATTTACCGCTATCTTTCTCAATTGCTGGTTGCCTATACCAATTACTTCGGCGGCTTTACCAATACAGTTGTGGGTTTCGCTGCTGCAATAGGCAATTAATTTGCCGGGAGCAGCATAAACGCCGGCATTTTTTGCATTGGCAATAATGGTATTGCGTGCAACAATAAGACCTGTAATATTAGCTATAGAGCCGCCGCTAACTAATATGCCGCTACCTGTTGCCGGGTAATTCATCAATTGTTTACACCAGTTGATAACCTGCTTATCCACATACAAGGCACTTTGATCGCCAATAGCAGTATTGCTGTTCATTACCCCTGCCAGTAAGTCTGCAAATGCGCCCATTGGTGTACCCGTACCCTGTACCCAAGAAAAGTATTTTGGATGGATATTACCGCCGTGATAAGGAAAAATATTTTGCTTAAAATCCCGGTAAACATCAAAGATATTTTCAGGTTGATGGGGCAGGGGCGTACTTAGTTCGGCTTTTACCAGTTGAGGTACCGGAGTCCATACCGGTTTTTCACCAATGCCTTTTAAATAATCGACCATGTCATCAATTATTTGATGGCCTAAAGTTTTAATATCATCCCAATCTACAGGGTCTAGCCCAATTTCTGGCTTTGAACTTATTTCATTCATAAAAGTTATTTGCATTACAAAAGTGGCGTATAAATAATTAATAAAACAGATGCAGATTTGCTATTTTTGCACATAACAGAAGTAGCTTACGCGGTTCATTTTCTAAATTTTGCTAAGTTGTGTCCTTCAATTAAGATTAAAAACCCGATAGTTGCTAATAAATGGTTAATAGCTTAACACGTACCACCAAGCCTGATGAAGACTTTTTGTATATGCAAATTGCCGACAGGTTGGGCAGCCAGATCAATCAGCTGATATTAAGGACCGGAGAAAAATTGCCTTCTGTTCGCGCTTTGAGTCAGGAGCAAGGGATAAGCCTGAGCACAGCATATAAGGCTTATGTGCAGTTAGAGATCAGGGGATTAATAGAAGCAAGGCCAAAATCCGGCTATTACGTGCGGTACACACCCGCCCGTTCCTTTAACGAGCCAAAACGCGAACGGCTTGCGGGCGAATCAGAAAAGGTAAGTCTTGACGAGATGATCGCTATGGTGTATCGTAATTTTTCGGCGGATAGTATTGTCAAATTATCCATGGCTTCACCCGCCTTATCTCTGTTGCCGCTGGCTAAACTTAATAAATCAATGGCAGAGGCTGTTCGTTTAAGCGCTGATAGCTGTATCAGCTATGAGGCTGTTCAGGGCAATGCAAATTTAAGAACACACATAGCACGGCAGGCTTTTGCCTGGGGAGGTAATATATTACCTGACGATGTTGTAACGACGCAAGGCTGTATGGAAGCTCTTGTGTTTTGCCTGAGTGCGGTAACCAAACCGGGCGATGTGGTAGCAATTGAATGCCCAACATATTTCGGGATCTTCAGCACTGTACAAAGCCTGGGCCTTAAAATTGTAGAGATCCCTACCAGCTCAACCGAAGGCCCCGACCTGGATTATTTAGCAAAGGCAATCAATCTGCATCAAATAAAAGTTTGTTTGTTTGTCCCCACCTTTAGTAACCCATTAGGTTATTGTATGACCAATGAAAAGAAAAAGAAGCTGGTTGAACTGTTAGCCAAAAATGAAGTGCCACTTATTGAGGATGATATTTATGGTGAAATGTATTTTGGCAGAACCAGGCCACGCACCTGCAAGAGTTACGATGCTAAAGGTTTGGTTATGTTATGCTCGTCAGTATCAAAAACACTGGCACCCGGCTATCGGGTAGGCTGGTGCATTCCGGGCAGGTTTAAGGCGCAGATCATTAATTTAAAATTGATGCACTCGCTTTCATCAGCATCGCCAACACATGCGGCAATCGGCCACTTTTTCGAAACAGGCAGATATGACCTGCACATGCGAAACCTGCGTAAGGCGCTGCACACGCAGTGTTTAAGATATACCCAGGCCATTACTGAATACTTTCCGGACGACGTTAAGGTTAGCAGGCCGGAGGGTGGTTATGTATTATGGATTGAACTAAATAAAAAAGTTGATGCTTTTGAACTTTATAAACAGGCTATTGCATTTAAAATTAGCATCTCTCCGGGACAAATCTTCAGTACTGACAGCCGCTTTACCAATTTTATAAGGATCAGTTTTGGAACGCCATATAATGAAGAAATTGATAAAAGCCTTAAAAAATTAGGACAATTAATGAGCGAATTTTAAAATGACGCCAACCATCCGTAATAATATCCGTTATATAAAAATATGATCCAATCTTCCTTAACACACCGTCTAAAAGATCAGCACAGGGCAATTACCCCCATTATTATAAAGCTCAATGACAGGCAAATACAACAACATGTAATTCGTGGTAAATGGAGCATTCATGAACATATTGCCCATTTGGCCAAATATCAGCCTGTTTTTATCGACAGGGTGCGTAAAATATTATTAATGGATAACCCTGAATTTGAAAAGTATAGCGCTGAGGATGATGATGGCTTTGAGATTTATTGCGCGTTTACCACCTATGAGTTGCTGAAAAAGATCTCGACTGACAGGGAAGTGATTTATAATCTTGTAACTAAATTATCGCCTGATAAGCTTGACCGAAAGGGCTCGCATCCCCAATATGGAAAGTTAGATATATTAGAATGGACCGAGTTTTTTCTACTGCATGAAGCACACCATTTATTTGCTATTTTTCAATTGACGCATAGTATCATATAACACTTAAAATCTTTGCTTTACTCAATCGTCCTCAATAAGTAAAAATTCATTGTTATTTTTACCTGCTTTTATATTAAAATATAAAATAACAACTTATGCCTGCAGACAAACCAAAACAACCGGGAATTTTCAGCTTGCTAAAGCCATATTCGGGACTGGTATTTTTGCTGATATTATTTGCGTTGTTTAGCAACAGTGTAAACTTATGGCTCCCTAAAATAATTGCACATGGTATTGATGATTATATTCATAGCATGATGCGGAGGGTTCATTTCGATACAGGTCCGGTTATTATCAAATTTACACTGGCGGTAGTGTTTGTTTTTATTTGTTCGTATCTGCAAAGTATCATTCAGACCTATACCTCTGAAAGGGTGGCCCGCGACCTGAGAACAAGGCTTTCGGACAAGATTTCACGCCAAAGCTATGCTTTTGTTGAGCAGGTAAATCCATCAAAGCTTTTAACCAACCTTACTGCAGATGTTGATTCCATAAAGTTATTTGTATCGCAGGCGCTGGTATCAATCGTATCATCAGTATTTATTATTGTGGGTGCCAGTATTTTGCTGTTAACCATCAACTGGAAATTGGCGTTGTGCGTTATTGCTATCATTCCTATAATTGGGGGTACGTTTTTTTACGTGTTAAAAAAGGTACGAAAGCTTTTTATACAAAGCCGCGAGGTTATTGACTGGTTGAACAAGGTAATAAACGAAAGTATCTTAGGAGCGGCATTAATAAGGGTTATCAATTCGCAACAGCTGGAGTTTGATAAGTTTTTACAGGCCAATACCAAAGCCAAAGATTTCGGCCTTTCCATTTTGCGGCTATTCGCCGGCCTTATCCCCGTAATTACATTTTCAGCAAATATTGCCATGCTCAGCATTTTGGCGCTGGGAGGGCACTTTGTTATTAATGGGACAATGAGCCTGGGCGATTTCTCGGCTTTTAACAGCTATCTGGCGCAGTTAATATTTCCAATCCTCGTTATTGGCTTCATGAGCAATATTATAGCCCAGGCAACGGCTTCATTTCAAAGGATAAACATGGTTTTGAATGCGTCGGACAATGTTGAAACCGGTGTTTTAAAAACGACTTTATTGGGAAATATTCAAATAAATGATGTTTCATTGTCTTATGGGCAAAAGCCTGCGCTTAAATCTATAACGATGGATATAAAAGCTGGGTCTAAAATTGCGGTTATAGGTCCAACAGCTGCGGGTAAAACGCAGCTGCTTTACCTGCTTACCGGTTTAATTAAGCCTGGTAGCGGAACCATATTGTTTGATGGCAAGAGTATTGACGAGTACGACAGCGAGGTGTTTTACAAGCAGGTGGGGTTTGTTTTTCAGGACAGCATTATTTTTAACATGAGCATTCGTGAAAATATAGCTTTCAGCGACACTGTCACTGATGAATCGTTACAAAAAGCGATAGATACTGCCGAATTGAGAGAGTTCGTCGAAAGTCTTCCTGAGAAGCTCAGTACCGTAGTATCGGAACGAGGCTCGAGCTTGTCCGGGGGACAAAAGCAGCGCATCATGCTGGCGCGGGCGCTTGCAATCAATCCAAAGGTGTTGTTGCTGGATGACTTCACAGCACGGGTTGACGCCAATACCGAAAATAAGATATTGGCAAATATTCAAAAAAACTATCCGGGTTTAACCTTGCTTTCGGTCACTCAAAAAATAGCATCCGTAGCACATTACGACCAGATAATTTTATTGATGCAGGGCGAAATTGTAGCCAGCGGCAAGCACGACGACCTGCTGAAAACAAGCCCTGAATACGTACAGATCTATAATTCGCAACAAAGTACCAGCAATTATGAACTACAACCTAAATGAGCTGCAGGCAAAGGCGCAAAAAACCTCAACCTGGGCGTCTTTAAATAAACTGCTACAGTTGATTGCGCACGAAAGGAGAAACCTTTGGCTGGCTTTTTTTACCATATTGGTCACCTCAACCATAAACTTAATGGGGCCGCTGGTTATTGGTAAAACCATTGATAATTACATTTTTACAGCGCACAAAAATTATTATGGGGTATTGGTAAATTGCGGTATTTTGTTTTGCATGTACCTCGTTTCGCTGGTAACCAGTTATGTGCAAACTATGCTGATGGGTGGAGTAGGGCAGCGCATGTTATTTACCCTCCGTAACGCTATTTTTAATAAATTGCAGTTATTGCCGGTAGGTTTTTTCAATCAGAATAAAGCGGGAGATCTCATCTCACGGGTTAATAATGACACGGATAAACTTAACCAGTTCTTCTCGCAGTCTTTAATGCAATTTATTGGCAGCATAGCCACCATGCTTGGCGCAGGGATATTTTTACTGGCTATTAATATCAAGCTTGGTGCAGCAACGCTTATTCCGGCGGTTATTATCTTAATTTTTACCAGCGCTACATCAGCATGGGTTAAAAGAAAGAATGCAGTGAACTTAAAAAGTGTTGGAGGTATGAGTGCCGAAATACAGGAAAGCCTGAATAATTTCAAGGTAATCATTGCTTTTAATCGCCGCGATTATTTTCGTAAACGTTTTGACGAGGCGAATCAGGAGAATTATAGGACGTCCATAGGTGCAGGTATCGCCAATAACTCGTATGTACCCGTGTACGGCTTATTCTCAAGCCTTGCGCAGCTTATTGTATTGGCCTATGGTATTTATTTGGTATCGAAAGGCGAGTTGGGCATTGGATTACTTGCGGTAAGCTTTTTATCATATGCTAACAACTTTTACAATCCTTTAAGGCAGCTGGCTGCATTGTGGACAAATTTCCAGGTTGCTATGGCGGGTTGGGACAGGATCTCGCAGATTCTTTCTTTGGATTCAGATCTGGCAATTGAGACGAGCGCCGAAACAGAGCCAAATGCGCCCCTTTTGGAATTCAGGAATGTGTATTTTGGCTATGAGGCTGATAAAGAAATTTTACATAACATAAGTTTTCAACTCGAATCAGGTAAAACTTATGCGCTTGTTGGCCCCACAGGTGGCGGGAAAACTACCACGGCGTCATTGATAGCCAGGTTATATGACCCTGATAAAGGACAGGTTTTACTTAACGGGAAAAACATCAGGAGTTATGAACCCGTTGATCGTACGAAAAAGATAGGGTTTATTTTACAGGAGCCATTTCTGTTTACGGGTACCGTGCGTGAAAATATTTTATATGGCAATGATCTGTACGTTAACTATAACAATGAACAATTGGAACAGGTAATCCGCGAGGCCAATCTGGGTAGTTTATTGGCTATATTTGAGAGCGGCATGGATACAAAAGTGCTATCAGGTGGTGATAGCATCAGTCTTGGGCAAAAACAACTGATCGCTTTTATGCGTGCTGTTTTACGAAACCCCGAATTACTTATTTTAGATGAAGCAACTGCAAACATTGATACGATTACTGAAAAATTATTAAGTGATATTTTAAATAACCTGCCTGCAACAACAACCCGCGTAATTATAGCACACAGGCTGAATACGATTGAAAATGCAGACGAAATATTCTTCGTTAACTCGGGCGAAGTGGTTCGCGCCGGGTCGTTCGATCACGCAATGGACATGTTATTACAGGGAAAAAGAGTTAGTTGAGGTTAGGGATAATAGACCGGAAAGAGATTGTTTTCCTATCGCTGATGTTGGTGTAAGCAGATCTTTTCAGGCTGATATACGGTTAATTGTAAACTGTTAACGGCTAATCCCTATTCTTAACTAATCTCTCAACTCTAACCGCTAATCTCCAATTTTTTTTATACACTTGTAAATAAACTATAAACCTATTATGCAGAGATATACAGGTCAGAAACGAATTTTAGTTGCTACAGATTGTATAATTTTCGGATTTGACGGATGGAATTTAAAATTACTGCTCGTTCAGCGTAACATTGAGCCCGAAAAAAACAAATGGAGCCTTATGGGAGGTTTTATTCAGCCATCGGAGTCTCCGGAGGATGCTGCGAACCGGGTTTTAGAATTACGTACTGGTTTGAAAAATGTTTACATGGAGCAATTTCAGGTATTTGGCAAGCCTGACCGGGACCCGGTTGAGCGAACGCTATCCATCGCTTATTTTGCGCTTATTGATATTCACCAGTATGAACAACAGATAAGTGATGAATACCATGCAGAATGGTTTTTGCTTAAGGATGTGCCTGAACTGATCTTTGACCATAATGAAATGGTTAAACTAGCTCAAAGGCAGTTGCGCTATAAAGCGGCACTGCACCCGATTTTATTCCAGTTACTCCCCGAAAAATTCACTATTCCACAACTCCAGGCCCTTTACGAAGGCGTTTATAACACCACGTTTGATGACCGTAACTTTAGCCGCAAACTTTTATCAACAGGCTTGCTGGTTAAGCTGGCCGAAAAAGATAAATTTTCGTCTAAAAAAGGAGCGTTTTATTACAAGCTCGATCAATCACACTATACCGAAAACTTTGAAAGATTTTTAAATTTAGTGCCTAATCCTGACAAGTTTTTTTAGGGAAGAAAGTATTGTCAAGGCTTAACTGTTTTCTGAATAGTATGATACTGTGTTATATTAGATCATCAAATTATATATTTGGGATAATAACCTTTAAATTATTAGCTAACAACTTGATTTTTGCTTAAATAAAACAGTTTTAGGATATACAAGCGATAGTGAGAAAAAAGTATATTCGTACATTGGTTTTTTGGGTTTGCAGCAATAGCACACCGTGAGGAGCATAATTAATTGGGTTAATTATAACATAGTCCAAAAGATGTTCATAAAATTTGCCGTGGCTATATTAGAGCAGTAGATATTGATGAAGAAACTTTTATACTTATTGCTGATTTTTCTTGCCTGTTCGCAACTTGCATCAGCGCAACAGAAGCCGCAGTACACGCAGTATGTTTTTAATAATTATCTTTTAAATCCGGCCGTAGCAGGTATTGAAAATTATACGGATGTCAAAGCTGGTTACCGGAGCCAGTGGACGGGCTTGCAGGGAGCCCCCGTAACAAGCTATCTAACTGTAAATGCGCCGCTTGGGCAAAATTTTTTACAGGGCGACGCAACTGCGTTCCCGGCCAGCGGAGGAATAAATCCGTCGAGCAGGTTATACACCCAAAACTATATGGCTGCAGAGCCGCACCATGGTATTGGTTTCATGGTAGTAAGTGACCAGGCAGGGCCTATTAACCAAACCAATATTGCTGCATCATATGCCTATCACCTGGGGCTTTCCGGCAATTTAAACCTCGCTGTAGGCGTTTCCGCCGGTGTTAATCATATTAGCCTTAATACTTCATTAATCACCCTTGAGAATCCGCTTGATCCGGCTATAAGTAACGGCAACAATAGCCAATGGAAGCCGGATGTAAGTGTTGGTGGATGGCTGTACTCATCAAACTACTATATTGGAGCATCTGTGCAGCAACTGATCCCTCAAAACCTTTATTTTAGCACCAATAATTCTTACAATCAAAGCAAAACAGTTCCACAGTATTTTCTAACAGGGGGGGTGAAGGTTTTCCTAACAGACGAAATTACCCTGCTGCCATCATTCCTGATAAAAGTTATAGAGCCTACGCCCATAACCTACGATTTGAATGCCAAATTTTCTTTTAGTGATAAATTTTGGTTTGGCGGTTCCTATCGGCATAACGATTCATTTGGTGTACTGGCCGGCGTAAATGTAAGTTCGTTTATAAATATTGGGTATTCTTACGACATCACCACTTCAGCGTTAAATACCGTAAGTAATGGGACCCATGAAATTGTAATTGGCTTACTGCTTAATAACCGTTATAAAGTTACCTGCCCGCAGCACCTATTTTAAGAGTGTAGTTGCGGTTGGCAGTTCACAATTACCTGCGTAAATTAGTTTGAAGTATTTACAGCTATCGCCAATTCATAACCGCCAACTTTTCTACAGTTCCTTCCGTAGCCTTGCAACCGGGATATTCATCTGCTCGCGATATTTTGCAACCGTGCGGCGGGCTATGTTGTAACCAGCATCTTTCAAAATCTCGGTAAGCTTTTCATCAGCCAGGGGATGGCGTTTGTCTTCTTTACCGATATGCTCTTCCAATATTTTTTTAACTTCTTTGTTTGATACTTCCTCGCCGCTTTCGGTTTGAATTGCTTCAGAGAAAAAGGACTTTAACAGGAACGTACCAAATTCTGTTTGAACATATTTTGAGTTGGCCACCCTTGATACTGTTGAAATATCCATATTGATGCGGTCTGCAATATCTTTCAGGATCATTGGTTTCAAATTCTTATCGTCGCCGGTAAGGAAAAACTCGTATTGATATTGCATAATGGCATTCATGGTTTTTAACAATGTTTGCTGGCGCTGTTTAATAGCATCAATAAACCATTTTGCTGAATCGAGCTTTTGTTTTACAAACTGAACGGCCTCTTTAAGTTTTTTGTCTTTTGCCGATGCTTTATCGTAGTGTTCAAACATCTCCTGGTAGGAGCGGCTTACTCTAAGTTCGGGTGCGTTTTTTGAATTTAGGGTAAGGATCAGGAATCCATCATTATTGCTGATATGAAAATCAGGGATCACCTGCATTTGCTTGGTGTTTATTTCATTAGAGTCACCAGGCTTTGGGTTAAGTTTTAAAATTTCATTTACAACGGCTTTTAACTCGGCCGAGGTCATGTTTAATGATTTTTCAAGCTTGTCATAATGTTTACGGGTAAACTCATCAAGGTAGTGCTCAACTACCAGCATGGCTTTTTTTATGATCGGGTCTGTTGGGTCTTTTTTTCTCAACTGTATCACCAGGCATTCCTGAAGGCTGCGCGCGCCAACTCCTGCGGGATCGAAACTTTGAATCACCCTCAACATGTCTTCCACCTCATCATCTTCTGCAAAAACGTTTTGCGAAAAGGCGAGATCGTCGGTAAGCGAGGTTATAGGGCGCCGCAGGTAGCCGTCATCATCCAGGCTGCCTATTATTTGTTTCCCTATCCTGAAATCTTTGTCTGATAAAGGAAGGAGATCGAGCTGTTGTTGCAGGCTTTCAAAAAACGAGCTTTGCACAGCAATGGGTATTTCTTTTCGCTCATCTTCGTCCTCACCGTTTTGATCATATTTTGAACCATATTCATTCAAATTGTCTTCCTGCAGGTAATCTTCAATGTTAAACTCATCAGCTTCACCCTTTTCTTCATCACCGTTAAAATTATCGTCTTCCGGATCGCGGTCGGGATATTGTTCTTCAGGCTCGTTTAAATTGGTAAGGCTAAGATCTTCAAGTGCCGGGTTTTCTTCCAATTCTTCTTTGATGCGGGTATCTAATGATACAGTGGGCACCTGCAGCAATTTTATAAATTGTATTTGCTGAGGAGAGAGTTTTTGTAAAAGTTTCTGTTGAAGATTTTGTTTTAGCATAATAGATCGGCCAAAAATACATCAATTACTTTTAACTTGAAAATAAGTTAGCAGATGGTTGACAATGTTGTTAAATTAAAAAAATAAGCGAATTGTTTTTAATAATTAAAAAGTTGATCAAGATCATTTCATCTTTATTTTTTATAATTACCTTTAATAAACTAAATACTAATTATGGCTATAATAAAAGAGTTTAAAGAGTTTGCCATGCGCGGCAATGTTGTTGACCTTGCCGTGGGGGTTATTATTGGTGCGGCTTTTGGCAAGATAGTTGCTTCCCTGGTAGCGGACGTTATCATGCCACCCATCGGTTATATAACAGGTGGCGTTGATTTTGCAGACAAAAAAATTGTTTTGAAAGAAGCTGACCCGGCGCATAAGATATTGGAAAATGCAATACATTACGGCAATTTTATAAATGCCATAATCCAGTTTCTTATTGTTGCCTTCTGTATTTTTATAGTGGTTAAGGGAATTAACTCTTTGAAAAAAGAAGAAGCTCCGGCACCAGCAGCTGATCCGGTACCAACAAAAGAAGAAGTGTTGCTTACTGAAATAAGAGATTTATTGGCTAAGAAAGCGTAAAAGCTTATAGTGATTGTTCATGGTTCATAGCCGAAATCTTTCGAGCATGAACTATGAACCACTATATATGAACTAAAATGTTTTGGGTAATTTAGGATCTGTAAAGATGATATAATCGCCTTTGCTTATAAATTTGCTCCAGTCGGGGTTCTCAAAACTATCATCTGCATAGGTTGCAATATTAATTATACGCACTTTGGGTGCGTATTTTCTCAATTGTGCGGCTGTTCCAAGTTTTTCTTCGCTATGGAAACCGCCGTTTACCTGGAAAATCTTGAATCCTGAATGGCTTTTGTACAGTTGCGCAATATTATAGCCCATAGTTGCGTCCCAAAGGTTTTGGGCCTGGTACATTTTCATATTCCCCATACTCCCATGCCCGCCCATTATTTCAATAAATTTATCGTAGTATTTCCCCGTTGCTGTGTCTATAGGTAATGGTGGTAAAAAAGCTTTGCCTTTGGTGTCAAGTTGGTCCAGGCTTGCAAGCCCTAACCGATTTACCATGTTGGCATAGCGTGCCGGGGTGTTGGCAGCAGCAACCGGGATATGGCTGGCTTTGGCCAATTCAATCATAGGGCGGTAATCTTTATAATTATGCCATGCACGGGCTTCTGTTATAAAGTTTTTCTCGCGAATAAAGCCAGATAGATACTCATTGAGGGGCGTTTGACAGTCGGTTTCAAACATTTCCATTGATAACGCCAGTTTGGCGGGATATTTATCAGCCAATTTCTTAAATATCAGTTGCTCCAGGTAATGGCCGGTTGAATCGTTATGTTCTTCGCCAAAAAATAAAACATCGGCCTTATCCATATTGCTCACAATTTCGTCAACAGTCACCAGCTTTTGTTTTGATGTGCTGTAGATTTTATAATGTGCAGATAGTGAATCCTGCGATAAAGCTGCAAATGGAAGGATGAAAAAGAGGATGATTAAAGAGGCTTTCATTTTGTTTTTTTTTTGAGATTGCTGTAAATCACTTCGATGATTAATAAGGGCAATTTATACAATTGCAAGGTAATTTAACTACTATAAACTTTTATAACATATCACTACTTTTCAACAACCTAAACTAATGTTTGAAAATATTTAAAATATTACTACATTTGCGCTCTTGTTTTAAAAACGACGAATAGAATAAATAGCCATGAAAAGAACGTTTCAGCCCTCACAAAGGAAAAGAAGAAATAAACACGGTTTCCGTGAGCGTATGTCAACTGCTAACGGCAGAAGAATATTAGCATCGAGAAGAGCTAAAGGCAGAAAGAGATTATCAGTATCTGACGAGCGTAGTCACAAAGCATAAAGCTGGTTGCTCTTCCGGATAAGGGCCTGAGCCGGTTATATACTAAAATTCGGTTCAGCATCAGCAACAATGTATACTTTTAAAAAAGAAGAACGGTTATGTAATAAGAAGCTTATTGATAAGCTTTTTCATAACGGTTCTTCTTTTTTGTGTTATCCATTTAAGGCGTCGTGGCTGCCTGTCCAGGAGCCCGGTGAATCTGCTCCTGTTCAAGTTGTATTTTCAGTTTCTAAAAGACGTTATAAACGTGCAGTTGATCGTAATTTGATAAAACGACGGATGCGTGAGGCCTACCGGTTAAATAAGCAGGAGTGTTTATACAATGTGTTGAATAGTGGCAACATCCCGATTATGCTTTCGATAGGTTTTATCGGTAAAGAAATTGTTGAGTATGATTTTGCAGAAAAAAAGATGCTGAAGCTTTTAACACAACTGTGTATTGAAATTGCAAAATGAAAGCTATCAGCAACATACTAAAGCTAATAGTTGGATCTGTATTTGTTTTCCTTATTAAAATATACCAGTATTTTATTTCGCCTTTAACCGGTGCTGCTTGCAGGTATACGCCTACTTGTTCACAATATGGAGTGGAGGCAATCAAAAAGCACGGGCCGTTTAAAGGCGGATGGCTAACGTTAAAACGTATTGCCAGCTGTAACCCATGGGGGGGGCACGGGCACGATCCTGTACCATGAAATAAAGCTTTAAGTCTTAAATGATATAACTCAAGATTAAAACAATGAGCCTGATTTTACAAATTGAAACCGCTACCACATCGTGTTCTGTTGCCTTGGCAAAAGACGGGGTTGTGCTGGGCTTTAAACAGGTAAATGAACGTAATTTACATGCCGAAGTAATTACGCGTTTTATTGAGGAGATAATTGCAGCAGCAGGGTTCAATTATCCGGATTTAGACGCTGTTGCAGTGAGTTGCGGGCCAGGTTCATACACCGGCTTACGTATCGGTATTTCAACTGCTAAAGGCTTATGCTTTGCACTTGATAAGCCTCTGATAGCAATTGAAACGTTGGCAGCCATGGCCGACGGTGTTATTGCGATGGGACAGTACGCAGCGAGAGAGGACCTGATTTTATGTCCAATGATCGACGCACGCCGAATGGAGGTTTACACAGCTGCGTTTACAGTGCGTGGCCAGCGTATAAAACCAACAGCCGCCACAATAGTTGATGAAAGTAGCTTTAATGATCTTTTAACGGGAAATGAAGTGCTTTTTTTTGGAGACGGTGCGGAAAAGTGCTTTAATGTTTTAAATAATAACCCTAACGCCTCTTTTTTACCCGATTTCGTAAACTCAGCCACCTGGCTTACTCAAAAAGCTGCTGATAAATTTCAGCGTAAAGAATTTGAAGATGTTGCTTACTTTGAACCTTACTATCTGAAAGATTTTATTGCCGGTAAAAAAGCTGTTTAATTCCGGGTAATATACAGCTGAAAATTCGCTTTTTCTGTTAACTATATGTCTTAAATGCTCCTTACTCGTTCGTTTTAAATAAACGCCCCCATAAGCGGCCCAGGAATCCTTTTTCGCCTGTTGGAATGGTGCTGGCGTTCATCGGGTGTTCTATTACCGGCCCAAACTTAAGCGAAAATCCTAAAAATATATCAGCCCCGGTAAATGCACTGTTTGTGTAAGCTTGTGTTGAACTTTTATTTAATTGTGCTGATAATAAACTGCCTGTTTGCGCTACTTTATCACTTCCGATGAAAAACTCAAAGTTTGGTGTTTGCATCATAAATTGTGCACCCAGGTTAAACAGCTTTAAATCATCATAAGTTGTTGTTAAGGTTAAAGTGTATTTTTTATATTGAAAAGGGTTAACCAACGCACCGGTAAAGCCCGGATAAAATAATTCTTTTGATGCGATAAGTGTAGGTAAATATCTGAAGTTCTTATCGTCATCTAACCAGAATTTCTTGTGAACACTTAACTCTGCCCGGCCATCTATCGGGGTAGTGAATGATGTTTGTACTGCATTGCCATGAATTATTCTGCTTACGCCATTGTAAACACTGTCTTCCCGGCCGCGGGTTGATAGGCCCTTTACTGTACTAATATCATTAAAGGCGCCTGCGTGCGAG
Organism: Mucilaginibacter xinganensis; assembly: GCF_002257585.1. Classification (NCBI taxonomy): domain Bacteria; kingdom Pseudomonadati; phylum Bacteroidota; class Sphingobacteriia; order Sphingobacteriales; family Sphingobacteriaceae; genus Mucilaginibacter; species Mucilaginibacter xinganensis. The sequence continues at coordinate 2,490,183 of NZ_CP022743.1, forward strand.
CGGCTGCTCCAGTGAATGAAGCCAAGATCTTTGATGTTACCCTGAATAAAAAAGCTGTCTTCTGTTCTGAATGTTCCCCCCAGCGAGATAGCGGCACCGGGATTGCGGAAAGAAGGTAAATAATCACGGGGGGTTAAATGTCCCGGTATATAACTGGTGTAATAAACGCCGTTAAGTCCGATAATAGCTGAATCATCGGGTTTGTTAAAAGCAACCTGCGAATGATTAACTTTTAATTCTTCATACTGAATCCCTAATAACGCACTTAATTTCGCGCCAAAAGAAAACTGTTTATTGATCTTCTCTTTATAAGTGAAACTGATTTGGTGGTACGACTGAAAGTAGAAGTTGTTATTGAAAATGTCTGAATACCCGTTGGCCGGAAAACTTCCTGCGCCGTTTAATAATGCTATAGATTCATCGGTAAAGACTCCCTTTCCTTCCATTTTTGTTTGTGCAGCAAACCCAAGTTCCACATCGCCGTTGAGGCTCGAAAACATTTTAAACATTACCAAATAAGCATTTAAATTTGTGTTTACGTGGTTGTATTTACCCTGGTTGATTAACAATGCCGAATTGTTATAGCTATTGTTAAATGCTCTGCCTTTTAACGTCGCCTGGGCATTGCCGGTAATAAAAAAATTAGCATTGAAGTTGGGTACCAGGAAATTGGACGAAAATTGTCTGCTCGAGTCGGTAATGAAAGCTTTTTGCGAAGGGTTCTCAAAAGAGTCATACAAACTACCTGTATTATACTGGGAAAATTGCTGGCCAAAAATTTTAACGGAGAATGACAGTAACAAAAAAACTAGTAAAATCTTCTTCATATATCGCGCAATGCCGGGTGTTTATATTCGTCTTAAAGATAAAATTCCAAATCGATTAATGGAAAAATAATGATAATTACCCATTTAAACGAAACTGAAGATTTATAGTTGTTTAAACCGTGAGCTATTTTGATTTGGTAGCTACAGTATCTGAATTTAATTTAATGCAGAAATTGGTGTAAAAATTTTTATCGGCAGCCGTGAACTGGAACGATGCGGCATAAAAATTTTTCCAGCCCGGCTCATTAGATTTAAAATCATCGTATGTCTCCGTATTCATATCTCTTTCAAGTATGGGTTGTGCATTTTTAAAATGGAAAAAGAAAGAAACATTGCTTTGAGCAGCCTGCAGGTTGTCAAACTGGTTGTATTGTTCGTTTTTGCTTAAAAATTTACGATTTATATAAATATCATAATAGCTTGCTAATTCGGCGCTGCTATTGGCCAGGATTAAATAGTTATCAATAATTATAAAATAAGGCCTTTTAAAAATGCTGAACGCATCGCCCAGTAAAAAAAAAGGTAATTTATCATAGCTTAACTGGCCTATGTCTTCCGTGTTCATGGTGCTTATTGCAGTTATGATCAATTTAAGCTTTGATCCATCCCTGACGTTAATTATGGCGAATTTTTCAAAATAACGGGTTGTAATAACGGCAAACTCATTACCCAGTAAGCTATTGAATTCAGTTCTGATTTTTACTGCCGATTCAGTTTTTATTTTGCTGAACAGCTGATCTCGTTCAGTTGCCAGTCCTGTTTTGTTTTGATGATCAGCCAGCTCTGTGCCAAATTTTGATTGGTTTGAGACTGAAAAACTTGTACTGTATGCCGTTGTTGATGGAAAGATATCTTTTAAATGGTTAACAACCGGCTGCTGGCTTGTAAACAGGTTTAGATAGCTTGCAAGGTCGTTTTTTTGCACAAAAGTTGATCCGTTAAACATTAGCGCGTCGTTGCGGTAATTGAGGCTTAATGCTGCAAGTGCAGGCAGCATTCGGAAGTTCTTAAAGATATCGGTATTTTTGTTTTTAAATAATTGCTCAAACAAAGGTGAAAGCTGGCTGTAATTTACATACAGGTTAGCCAGCGAATTATTGCTTTGCTGTTCAGAAAGTAACACAAAGCTTTTTTTATCAGTACTATTTTTGTGGGAGGCGCTATGTTCCGTTAATTCTTTTGAAAAACTGCCTGAAAAGACATTGTTTGCTTTGCTTATGATGTAAAACCGTTTTTTTAAAGCATTAATGTAAATATTATAACCACTTCCTCCCGAAGTACGGATAGGTGTAATAAGCAAGCCGCTGTTTGGCTGTTTTGCCAACTGATCAAATACACCTGGTTCAAACCCCTTAGCCGGCGACATGGAAAGCAGGAATTCTATTCCGTCTGTTTTTGAAGGATGTAAGGAGATAAAGATGTTTTGCCCGGCAAAGTATTTATCCAGCAAAGGGTGCTGAAGTAGCTTTTGTCTTAAGGTGTCTAACCAACCCAGTTTCTGTTTGCCAATAACAGCTTCAAATAATTTATTATCTTTAAAAATATCATAAAAACCTTTGTCGTTATTGAATTCAAATATCAGAGCAGCGTTATCCGGTATTGCGTGCATCACCTGGCTGGTACGCGTACCAGGCGGAGTTAAGTTTTTAAAATAAACAACCGTTATGTACGCTGTAGCTATCAATAAGATCAGGGTAATAATTATCTGCTTTTTCATTGCTGCTTGCTGTGCAAATGTAAGCTATTTAAAGGGGTAAAAGTTTGTAATGATTATAAGCGGTGTAAAAAAACGCACGCAATAAATTCTCAATTTGCATAGCGCCTTAATTGTCTTTTAATTGTTATAAGCATTGTAAATTAGCGCAACTTTTGAAGCTATTGCAATTTTTTCCACCCCATAAACCTTAACTTAGCCGTTTATAATCCATGAAGAAAAAAATATTTATCACTGCCTCGGTTTTAGGAGCATTGGCAGTTATTGCCGGGGCCTTTGCAGCACATGGTTTGCAGGGGCGTTTAACTGCAAAGGAGATGCAGGTTTGGAATACCGCTGTTCAATACCAGTTTTATCATGTTTTCGCCCTGCTGGGCTTGTCAAGCCTTAGCCGGTATCAAACAAGGCTTATTAAAGATTGCTATTACCTTTTTACACTTGGAATTGTATTTTTTTCCGGCTCATTATACCTGCTTGCCACCCGCGGATTGACGGGCTGGACATGGGCAGATATAATAGGGCCTGTAACGCCATTAGGTGGGGTACTGTTTATTGGTGGCTGGATAACCATGGGAGTGGCTGCTTTTAAAAATAAATAACTGAATGTTAGAGTTTGCTGAAGCACAATTTACCGAAAGGGAAACACTTTTTGTTGAAGTGATTTTGCCATTAGCTATTGCTAAAAACTACACTTATCGTGTCCCATTTGAAATGAATGATGCGGTAATGGTTGGCAAAAGGGTAGTAGTGCAGTTTGGTAAAAGCAAGCTTTATACAGCAATAATTGCTGCTACAGGTAAACTGGCGCCCGAAAAATACCAGGCAAAATATGTTATTGAGCTGCTGGATGATCGTCCGGTTGTTACCGGCGAACAATTAAGATTTTGGCAGTGGATGTCGGAATATTACATGTGCACACTGGGTGAGGTAATGAATGCCGCCCTGCCTTCGGCCCTGAAATTGGCCAGTGAAACAAAGATTGTATTAAACAAAGATTTCGAGGTTGACCGTTCCGTATTGCACGATAAAGAATTCTTAATTGTTGAGGCACTTGATATACAGCCGGAGCTAACCGTGAGCGATATTGTGAAATTGCTTGGACAAAAAACGGTTATGCCTATTTTGAAGTCGTTGTTTGAAAAAAACGTAATCAATATATCAGAAGAAGTAAGTGAGCGGTATAAGCCGCGAACCAGAAGTTTTATTACACTAAACCCTGTTTACCAAAATCCTGATAACCTGAAAGAATTGTTTGGCATACTTGAAAAACGAGCACCCAGGCAAGCTGATGCTGTACTGGCTTATATCAAACTGGCGCGTCATCAAAAAAGTATTTCAAAAACTGAATTGATAGAGGAGAGCGGCGCAGGTGCAGCAAGTATTAAATCGCTGGAAGAGAAAGAAGTATTTATTATAGAGGAAAAGAACGTTAGTCGTTTGTTTTTTGAAGAAGAAGAGCTTTATAGCAACTTTGAACTAAGCGAAAAACAAAATGTTGCGTTAAACGAAGTAAAAGAGCATTTTAATAAAATGGATGTGGTGCTTTTGCATGGGGTAACCTCTTCAGGCAAAACACAAATCTACATAAGGATTATAGAAGAGATAATAAACTCAGGGCGGCAAGTTTTGTACCTGCTGCCGGAGATTGCACTCACTACCCATATTATTGAGCGGCTGAGGGTGTATTTTGGCGCTAGTATCGGGATCTATCATTCGCGGTTTAATGATAATGAAAGGGTTGAAGTTTGGCAAAAGGTTATTACTAAAGAATATAAAGTTTTGCTTGGCGCACGTTCGGCTGTGTTCCTGCCGTTTAATGATCTGGGCCTGATAATTGTTGATGAAGAGCACGAAACTTCATACAAGCAATTTGATCCCGCGCCAAGGTATAATGCCCGTGATGCCGCCATTTTTTTAGCTAACATGCATAAAGGCAAAGTGCTGTTAGGTTCTGCAACCCCATCATTTGAGAGTTATTACAATGCCCGGATCCATAAATATGGTCTGGTTGAACTCAATGAAAGGTATGGCGGTGTTAAACTTCCTGAAATTGAGGTGGTAAGTATAGGTTTGGAAACCAAACAAAAAACTATGCAATCGCACTTTTCAAGTGTGCTGATGGCTGACATCAATATGGCCCTTGAAAAAAAAGAGCAGGTAATATTGTTCCAAAACAGAAGGGGATATGCCCCGTTGCTGATCTGTAAGATCTGTGCTTATACACCTAAATGTATCAATTGTGATGTTAGCTTAACGTATCACAAAAGCAGCGGTAAACTGCATTGCCATTATTGTGGTTATAAAGACGACTCACCAAAAATTTGCCCGGCATGCGGATCAACGCATCTGGAATATAAGGGTTTTGGCACCGAGAAGATTGAGGATGACCTGGCTATGCTTTTGCCCGATGCCAGGCTGGCCCGCATGGACCTTGATACTACCCGGTCACGCAACTCATTGCAAACCATACTGAATAACCTTGAGGAAAAAAAGATTGATATACTTGTTGGTACGCAAATGGTTGCAAAGGGATTGGATTTTTCGGACGTTACCGTTATTGGGATCATTAACGCAGACAGCCTTTTGAAGTTCCCCGATTACCGGGCCAATGAGCGCAGCTACCAGATGCTGGCTCAGGTTAGCGGCAGGGCAGGGCGCAGAGGTAAGCAGGGCAAAGTGGTGATCCAAACCTATGATCCCGCGCACCGGGTGATCAGGCAGGTAATTGAAAATGACTATAAAGGCCTGTACTTTACAGAAATGGAAGAGCGCCGAAGTTTCAAGTATCCGCCGTTTTACCGGATCATCAACCTCGACATAAAGCATAAGGATCCTGAAATTGTGCATAACCAATCTGTTTATTTGGCTAATGAACTTCGCAAACAATTTGACGACAGGGTAATAGGCCCGCAACCCCCAATGGTTAGCCGGATAAGGAATTACTATATTCAAACCATTATGCTCAAATTTGAGAAAGATGGCGTATCAATTAATAAAGTAAAAGGAGTCATCAGGGATATCATCACACAGTTTCAAACTACAAGGCTTAGCAAAGGAAGCATTGTACAGCCCGATGTTGATCCTTATTGATATTAAGGTTTAATAAGTTTGTTTATGAGCGAACATAATTATAAAACAACCATTACCTGGACAGGGAACCAGGGGGTTGGCACCAGTGATTACAGAGCATACAAAAGGGACCATGCTATAAATGTGGATGGAAAGCCGGAAATACCAGCATCTTCCGATCCCTCATTCAGGGGCGATAAAGCAAGGTATAATCCTGAAGAATTATTGGTTGCATCACTTTCTTCATGCCACATGTTGTGGTATCTGCATTTGTGCAGCGCGGCAGGTGTTGTGGTAGTTAATTATACCGATGAAGCTACAGGTATTATGATTGAAGCAGTAAACGGCAGCGGCCATTTTAAAGAGGTAACTTTACATCCGGTTGTTACAGTTAGTGATGCATCAATGATTGAGAAAGCCAACGCGTTGCATCATGAAGCTAATAAAATGTGTTTTGTGGCTAACTCTGTTAACTTCCCTGTTTTGCATAAGCCCTCTTTTGTTGCGGTATGATTTTAGGCTTTGATAGCGTTGTGAAAAGAAAATAAATCTGGAAATTAACCGATTATAAATCGTTGGTCTGTTAAACCTGTTTAATCCATAAATCATGTTAGATTTGTACTTATAATGGCCTATAAGTATATCGACAATTACCGCGAAAAGGGTGCGCGCAAACTACTGGTTGAAGAGTTAAAGAAAAAAGGGATTGATGACGAAAATGTTTTAGCTGCCATAGGTAAAGTAAAACGCCATTATTTTTTTGACGAAACTTTCTGGAACCAGGCCTATAAAGATATAGCCTTTCCGATAGGTGAGGGGCAAACCATTTCGCAGCCTTACACGGTTGCTTATCAAAGCCAGCTGTTGCACATTAACAAAGGTGATAAGGTATTGGAGATTGGTACTGGCAGCGGTTACCAAACCTGTGTATTGCTTGAACTCGGCGCAAAAGTTTACACTATTGAGCGGCAGGAGAAATTATACAACCACACCCGCCAGGTTTTGCCGCATATTGGCTATAAGGCTAATTTTTTTGTTGGCGATGGGTCAATAGGGATAGCTAAACATGCCCCCTACGATAAAATAATTGTAACAGCAGGTGCCCCCACTGTGCCTGATGTATTACTCAAGCAATTAAAAATAGGAGGCATCCTGGTAATTCCTGTAGGCGATGAGCATTCACAAAAAATGGTAACCATTATTAAAGTTGCCGAGCATGATTATGAAAAAATTGTGCTGGACACGTTCAGGTTTGTGCCATTGGTGGGCGATAAGGCCTGGTAATAATGGCCTCTTAACTTTTTATTCCCTTTTTGATTATGCTATTCAGGGAATTATTTCTTATATCCATTTAGGTATCAAATAAAAAATAATCAGATTTATTATCAACTGTTTATCTTTGCAAAAAAAAACAAAGAACAATGACCAAATTATTTGTGGTAGGCTTACCGAGGGATATGGAGGAGACCGAGCTGCTGGAAATTTTCAGCGTTTATGGCCAGGTTGCAATAGTAACCATTGTAACTGACATACAAACAGGTATAAGTAAAGGGTTTGGTTTTGTGCACATGGAAGACGAAGCAGGGGCAGGGCGTGCCATTGCAGCGCTTAATGGCGCAGAAATAGATGACAGGACAATTAGCGTGAGAATAGCCGAGAAAAAACAGCCGGTACCTGAACCGGTAGTTGAAAGTGCTCCCCGCAAAAAACGCCAGCGCATAGGTGGTTCGTCTGCTTTTTAAAGTCCCTGTAAATAAATAGGGAGGGTAGGCCAGGCATATATTACACCCATTCCAGTTTCTCCACCGCAAAACCCGCTTTGCTGGCTGTATCTAAAAATTGCATTTTAATATCATCAGGGATAGTTGTTTCGCGCGACAGGATCCACAGGTAGTTGTGGCTGCTGCCGGAAACAAGTGCGTAACGGTAGTCGGGATCAAGGTCAAGCACATTATAGGCCAGGTAAAACGGCCCTAAATAGGAAACCTTAAGCATGCCGGTGTCTTCGTTTCCGTTAAATTTTATCTTTCCTGTTACTTCTTTCCATTCCGTTTTTTTAACATTAAATCCCTTTGTGATAACTTTTATGGTACCATCGGCATTAAGGGAATAATCTTCGGTAAGGCGCCTGATATTTTTTTCAATAAGATTGGGCAAACGGGCAATCTCGTGCCACAATCCCATATATCGGTTTTTATCAAATGGTTGAAAAGGTGCCGCACCTGCCGGAAGATCCTCCGATAATAATTTATAAGCAACGGCAGCCACACCGGCGCCTGCAGCTAAAGCTATCAGCCATTTTTCTTTTTTCATAGTTTATTAAGGCAGCTACATCCTTTTTGTTTGCTGAATTGAATATTAAAAACGCAGTTAGCGTGCTTATAGTGTTTCTGTATAGTTAATAATAAACTTTGCCACCTGTTCCTGTTCGGCAACGCTTAGTGTTTCACCATCATATATCCAGTAACCTTTTGTATCAAACAATATCCGGCCTAAATAATCCGGAACCTCATCAAACGCCGTAAATAACTCATAGCTAAGTACCGCACCGCCATTGTCTGTACCGGGAACAATTCGTATAATTTCATCAGGCCCCTGTTTGCGTTTTATCCATGCCTTGGCTTCTCTTATCAAATAAGTGTTGTTCATCATGATAAAACAAAAGTGGAAATTATTTTGTAAATCTTTACATAAAATGCTAAAAATTTTAGCATAAATTTGTAACCCGAATCAGAAGTTTATGCCCGACACTAAAAAGGATATTATTAACCAGCTCCGAAAGGATATTTTGCTTTGGGAAGGCTTTAAGCCGCCCGAAGCAGGTAATGGTAATATTATGGGCTTAGGGACCATTGAAGCGGCTTTTCCAAATGGCGTTTTTCCTACAGGTGCCATTCATGAAATGGTTTGCCCAACGCCTGAGCAATCGGCAGCAACAGGTGGTTTTATGGCTGGTTTGCTATCAACATTAATGCAGCAGGGCGGGATATGCCTGTGGATAGGCACAGCAAGAAAGCTTTTTCCACCAGCTTTAATGGCTTTTGATGTGGAGCCCGACCGGGTGATATTTATTGATGTAAAGCGTGAAAAAGATGTACTGTGGGCCACAGAAGAAGCATTGAAATGCGTGGGGCTTGCTGCGGTGGTTGCTGAACTGCGGGAGATTAGTTTTGCCCAATCACGTCGTTTGCAGCTGGCGGTTGAAAATAGCAGGGTAACAGGCTTTATATTACGTAACGATCCGCGGAAATTAGGTTCAACTACCTGTGTGGCACGCTGGCAGGTAATGCATTTGCCAAGTGAGCTGGAAGAGGATCTGCCCGGCGTAGGCTTTCCGCGCTGGCAGGTGCAACTGCTAAAAGTACGTAACGGAAACCCGGGCAATTGGCAGCTGGAATGGGCGGATGGCCATTTTGTGACCATAACAGAAAAATCCAGCGTAAACGAAATGCAGCAACTTAAAGCCGGCTGATATGAAAAAACGTTTTGTCTCTGTCTGGTTCCGTCATTTAACTACTGATTGGCTAACGCTTCGACGGCCCGAACTGCGTGAAGTACCCTTTGCTTTTGTTACACCTGTAAGGGGGCGGATAGTGATTACGGCTGCCAACGCATTAGCAGAAAAACATGGAATAACAATTGGCATGGCGGCAGCCGATGCAAAAGCTATAGTGCCGTTATTGGAGGTCGTAGATGATCTGCCGGGCCAGGCCCCCAAATTATTAAAAGCGCTGGGGGAATGGTGTATTCGTTATACACCTTTAATAGCGGTGGATTTGCCTGATGGTTTAATACTCGATGTTTCGGGGTGTGCACATTTATGGGGGAGCGAGCGGGATTACCTGGGCGCAATTATTAAGGTATTGCGAAGTAAAGGCTATGACGCCAGGGGGGCAATGGCCGATACAGCAGGCACGGCCTGGGCAGTGGCACGTTTTGGGCGGTTAAAGCCAATTATTGAACCCGGCGGGCAAGCAGATGCTTTACTCTCTTTGCCGCCGGCAGCGCTTCGGCTGGAGCCTGTTATTTTGGAACGGCTGCAAAAGCTTGGTTTTTATGCTGTTAAAAGCTTTATAGGCATGGGCCGTTCAGTACTGCGCCGGCGTTTTGGGCAAGAGTTTCTACTGCGACTGGACCAGGCTCTGGGTAACGAGGCTGAACCGATGCAGTTATTGAAACCTGTTGAACCTTACCAGGAACGGCTGCCCTGTTTGGAGCCTATCCGTACGGCAACCGGTATTGAAATTGCTATAAAAAATTTACTCGAAAGCCTTTGCCGGCGCTTGCAGGGAGAAGGGAAGGGGTTACGAACGGCTGTTTTAAAATGTTACCGGGTAGATGGGAAGTTGGTTGAAGCCAGTATAGGCACTAACCGTCCCTCACATCAAGCCAGTCATTTATTTAAGTTATTCGAACTTAAAATAGCATCTATAGAACCTGCTTTGGGGATTGAGTTGTTTACACTTGATGCCCCAAAGGTTGAAGATGTATTGCCAGGGCAGGAAGCGCTTTGGGCAGTTGAAGCCTGTGGCCTGGCCGAAATAGGTTTAGCGGAATTGCTGGACAGGCTGGCAAATAAAATTGGACAGGGAAGTATCCATCGGTACTTGCCTGATGAGCATTACTGGCCGGAGCGGTCCATCAGGCTTGCAGCTTCGGTACAGGAAAAACCTGCAACGGCATGGCGAACAGACAGGCCCCGGCCCTCGTTATTATTGCCATACCCTGAGCGGGTGGAAGTGACCTCCCTGGTTCCTGATTATCCGCCAATGTTATTTATCTATAAAAGTAAGGTTCACAAGATTAGAAAAGCGGATGGCCCGGAGCGGATAGAACGGGAATGGTGGCTGGAAAGTGGCGAACACCGGGACTATTATCATGTGGAAGACGATGAAGGCCGGCGTTACTGGCTGTTTAGGTCGGGCCATTATTCAGGCGAACAATTGGGGCAGTGGTTTATTCATGGATTCTTTGCATGAGAAAGGGGTGAAGATGAGTTACATAGAATTACAGGTAACAACCAATTTTAGTTTTCTGCGCGGTGGGGCGCACCCGGAGGAACTGGTGACGCAAGCGGCTGATTATGGACAGGTAAAAATTGCCATTACTGACCGGAACAGCGTAGCAGGAGTGGTACGTGCTCATATAGCAGCCAAAGCAAGAGAAATGAAAATTATCCCTGCCTGCCGGCTTGATTTGCTGGATGGCCCCAGTTTACTGGCATATCCTACTGACCAGGAAGCCTGGGGCCGGCTCTGCGGAATACTCACCACCGGCAATCTCCGTGCAGAAAAGGGGGAGTGTTACTTGTATAAGCAGGATGTGTATACACAGGCCAAAGGCATGAAATTTATGGCGGTGCCACCTGCTGCGCTAAATAAACAGTTTGATTTTGACGATTCCTTTAAAATAGCTTTAAATGAATATCGCGAGGTTTTTGGCAGGGAACTTTACCTGGCTGCCAGCAAATCTTATAATGGCGACGATGCTAAACGCCTTTACCGCCTATCCCGTTTAGGGGTGCCAATGGTAGCCACTAATGATGTGTATTACCATGAACCGGCACGCCGGGAATTACAGGATGTTTTGACTTGTGTGCGGGAAAAGCGTACCATCCAAAATGCTGGTTTCCTGTTACATCCAAATGCCGAGAGGCACCTTAAACCAAGCGCTGAAATGAAGCGGCTGTTTCGGCAGTATCCTGATGCTACCGGTTTGACCCTGGAAATAGCTGAAGCATGTACATTCTCTCTTGATACCTTAAAATACATCGAACCTGAAGAAATTAGCCCCGATGGGCTTACACCACAGGAACGTTTAACCCGGTTTACCTGGGAAGGTGCAAGGAAAAGGTTTGGAGCTGATGTGCCCGAAAGGATCAAAGAGCAAATTGAGTTTGAGCTGGAATTTATTGGCCGTAAAAACCTTGCGTCTTACTTTTTGCGGGTATATAGATATACACGTAAAGCAGAAGAGTTAAATATTCTTTACCAGGGCCGCGGATCGGCAGCCAATTCTACCGTTTGTTATTGCCTGGCAATTACTGCAGTTAATCCTATGAAGTCAAGGCTGCTTTTTTCGCGTTTTATGTCAGATGCCCGGGATGAGTGGCCAGATATAGATGTTGACTTTGAGCATGAACGCCGTGAAGAGATCATCCAGTTTATTTATGAAGATTATGGTCGTGAACGGGCCGCTATTGTTGCTACAGTTACCCAGGAGCGCCATAAAGGCGCTATTCGTGATGTGGGTAAAGCAATGGAGTTATCAGAAGATACGATCAAAAGGCTTTCAGGTGCAATATGGCATTTTTCGGAAGAGGCATTTGACCGGCAGCGGATTTTGGAACAGGGGTTGAATCCTGATGATCCGCAATTGCGAAAAGTGCTCGAACTCACAGAACAGCTTATGGGCTTCCCCCGTCAATTGGGGCAGCATACCGGGGGCTTTGTTATTACCCGGGGTAAGCTGTCTGATATTTGCCCGGTAATGAATGCCCGTATGGAAAACCGTACCCAGCTGGAATGGAACAAGGATGACCTGGAGGCTTTGAGTATTTTAAAAGTGGATGTACTTGGATTGGGGATGCTGACGTGTATTCGCAAGGGTTTTGAACTGGCTAAGCAACATTATGAACTCGACCTTACACTGGCCAATATCCCGCAGGATGATCCTGCAGTGTATGAAATGATTTGTCATGCCGATACGCTTGGCGTTTTTCAGATAGAAAGCCGGGCGCAAATGTCAATGTTGCCGCGCCTGAAACCCCGGTGTTTTTATGACCTGGTCATAGAAGTTGCCATTGTGCGGCCCGGGCCAATCCAGGGGGATATGGTACACCCATACCTGCGCCGGCGGGACGGTATAGATCCGGTTGAATACCCATCAAAAGAACTGGAAGAAATATTGGGCCGTACGCTGGGCGTTCCACTATTTCAGGAGCAGGCAATGGAGATAGCTATTGTGGCCGCCGGCTTTACCCCGGCCGAAGCCGACCAGCTACGCCGCAGCATGGCAACTTTTAAAGCAAAAGGCCTGGTTAGCCAGCACAGGAAAAAGCTGGTTGACGGCATGATGAAAAAAGGATATGCTGAAGATTTTGCCAACCGTATTTTTAAACAGCTGGAAGGTTTTGGTAGCTACGGTTTTCCTGAAAGCCATGCTGCTTCATTTGCACACCTTGTGTACGTTTCCTCGTGGCTAAAATGGCATTACCCGGATGTATTTGCGGCCGCATTGCTAAACAGTCAGCCGATGGGGTTTTACCAACCGGCGCAGATAGTGATTGATGCGGAAAGGCATGAGGTTACGGTTCGTCCGGTGGATATTAACAATTCTATGTGGGACAATACACTTGAGGAAAAGACAGGTAAATATTTTGCGGTACGGTTAGGATTCAGGCAGGTAAAGGGACTTGCGGAAGATGATATACAGGCGCTTATTGTGGCCCGGGGGAAAGGTTATACGAGTATCAGCCAGCTTAGCGACGCCGGTGTGTCGCAGGCAGCCATTGAAAGACTGACCGATGCAGACGCATTCCGTTCGCTGAAACTTGACCGGCGTGAAGCTTTATGGGAAGTGCCCGCGCTTAGTGATAAGCCTGTTGGTTTATTTGCCGGGCAGCCTTCGGAAAGTAATTACGAAGCGCAAATTACCTTACCTTTTATGACCCAGGCAGAACACGTGGTGCAGGATTATGCTTCCACAGGGCTGTCCTTAAAAGCACACCCGGTTAGTTTTGTGCGTGAAAAACTTAGGCTGTTGCATGTAACTGCTACAGGTGAATTGGCTAATATGAAAGATGGTGACCCGGTTAAAGTTGCCGGGCTGGTAACGGTAAGGCAGCGGCCGGGCACAGCCAAGGGGATTTTATTCATAACCATTGAAGATGAAACGGGATTCTCTAACCTGGTTGTATGGGAGAAAGTTTTTGAAACGCACCGCAAAGAAATTTTGCAGGCACGCCTGCTGATGGTAGAAGGAAAATTGCAGATAGAAGGCGAAGTGATCCACGTTATTGTAAAACGTTGCTTTAACCTGTCAGCTTTATTACGGGGGCTCACTGCAACCGAAAATGAGAATTTGCCTGTGCTCACACTCTCCCGTTCAGATGAAACAACGTCACCCGCGCCTGTGAAGGAAGTGTTTCATAAAGGGCGTAATTTCAGGTAAGCGCGCGTGAAGTTTATCTTTTTTGCAGCATGTTTTTTAGTTATTCTATGCAAATTGTTTTATATCTTTAAATAGTAGGGTATAAAATATCTAAACCGTTGTCCTTATTATGCCCGCTTCCCTGTTCTTTAATTTCAAAAATAATAAACTGATTATGAAAAAACTATGGATTTTATGGACATTAATCGCTCCCTTTTTTGTGATAAGCTGCAATGTGGACTATGGAAAAAAAGATTTTTACAGGAATGATGCGGTACTTAATAAACAATGCTATATAGCCGTTGATAATAAAGACACAGCCTTTTTAAATATTGAAATACATAAAAGTAAAAAAGTATCAGGAAAACTTATTTTTAAATATGCGGAAGATGCTAAAAACGAAGGAGCGGTGGATGGTAAATATAGCGGTGATACGCTATTTGCCGACTATTCGTTCACAACAGGAACCCTAAAAAATATTGTTAATAAAAATCCCCTGGCATTTTTAAAAAAAGGTGGGGGGCTGGCGTTGGGAGTAGGGGTAATTGAAACTTATTTAGGTAATTCATATTTCAGTAAAATCAAACCAATTGATTTTGAAAGGGGCAGATTTAAGTTTAAAATAACAGACTGCAAAAAATAAAGCGTGCTGATAAGAAAAGTATATTTCCGATAATGTATCTAAAAATCAGTGTGCTAAGCTGAATTAAGTTTATTATCGACGGAGGTACATTGCCGAAAATTTAAAAGGTGCAAGGCGGAATTTAGCTTCTGCCTTGCACCTTTTGTGTTATTTTTAACTGTTAACGTTTCTCCTCACTGGTACTGGATATAGATAGGAGCAGGCTTCAAATCTAAAACTTCCTTCATCGTTAGCAGGCGTTTTGGCCCGTTCTTGATATCATTTTTATAGAAAAGCTTAAATCCGGTAAACTGCACCGGTTCGCCCTGAATGAAATATTTGTAGGTGCCTTTCTTCAAATCGGGGCCGCCCCAGCCATCCATATCCATCACAAATTGAATTTCGCGGCGCAGTTTAATATTTTGGTAATTGGTCACCATTTTTTTTGTGAAACGGTGCACAATAAAAATTTTTGGCGGTAGGTTGTATTTTTTAACCAGCGAAGCCAGGTATTGGGTTACATAGTTAATATCATCCGCATCAAAAGTGCCTATCCTTTTTCCCGGAACACTGCCTTCTTTCATTGAAAACTCCGGGTCAATACCCAGGTGCACATTAGGCATTGTTAAGTATTTCTCCAGTAAGGGTACTTCCTTTTGCACAGTACTGAAACCAACCTGCAAATCCAAAAATACCAGCGCATTTATTGATTTGGCCATGCTGATCACGCTGTCAATTTGTTTAAATGGCATCCGCAGGTTATGCAAACCGTTTCTCCCCGCATCAGCCTGCGCTGTAACGCAGATATAATGGAGGGCCGGCACAACTGGTGTGCTTGTATCCGCTTTTTCCCAGTTCTTTACTTCAGCTTTTAATTTTGCGAGCATAATTTTAGGTGGATATTGCCCTAATACGCCCATGTTTTTTGAATACATATTACCATAAAAAGCAATAATGCGGTTAAACGGGAGTATAGCGCCCGGCAGCGGATAAGCTTTTGTTTTAACAGGCCAGCGTTTATCGCCATTAGCCAATTTGTGCATTAATGAATCGTACAAAGCTGTATCCAGCTTTTTACCAGTGGTATCACTTAAGTTAAGAATGTGAATTTTTGTTGCAGCTGCATTTGAAATGCTAAAAAAGCAACAAAGAATCAGCAGAAGCGAGGCAAATTTGATGTTTTTCAAAATAGGTATTTATAGATGTGTAATTAATTCTTTTGTAAACGAATTATTCCAGGCAGGGGATTTATTTGTTTTACTCTATGCTTTTACCTTTCATGGCATGGCTTATTGCCTGGTCCATTAAACGCTCGGCAAAGGGGCGGGTAAATTCATTAAGTTCATCTATAGCTTTGTGAATTAAATCCTTGTCGCCGCTGGTTAATGAATTTTTTAGGGTTTCAATATATTTATGTGTATCGGCAATTTCTGTAACCGAAATAAAATCATTGTTCTTTCTCAAAAAGCCTTCAACCGTTTTTACCATTTGCTCCCCTTCAACGCGCGCCTCAATCAGCATCCGCTGGCTTACGTCGTCTTTTGCATGGGTGATGCTATCCATCAACATCTGTTCAACCTGGTCGTCAGTAATGCCATAAGTCGGTTTAACTTCAACCTCTTGTTTTACGCCTGAGCGCAATTCCATCGCCTGGATCTTCAGTATCCCATCGGCATTCAGCAAAAAGTTAATATCTACTTTAGGGAAGCCGGCGGGCATTGAAGGAATACCCTTAAGATCAAATTCAGCCAGTTTTCGATTTTCTTTTATCAGGTCGCGCTCACCCTGGTACACGGCAATTTTCATATTTACCTGTCCGTCTATCGAGGTGGTATATTGCCGGCCCGCCTTAGTAGGCACTTTTGAGTTACGCGGGATGATCACATCCATCAGGCCACCCATAGTTTCGATCCCCAACGATAGCGGGGTAACATCAAGCAGCAGGATATCACTCCGGTTACCAGCCAGTACATCAGCCTGGATGGCTGCACCAAGGGCAACAACCTCATCAGGGTTAACCTCATCGTGCACCGGGCGGCCAAAAAATTCCGCCACCATTTTTTTAACCAGGGCAGTCCGGGTTGAGCCGCCAACCATTATCACTTCATCAATCTGACTTATATCTAGTTTAGCATCTTTGAGCGCATTCTGACAGCACGTTATAGTTTGTTGTACCTTAGCCAATATCAGTTGTTCAAAGGTATTACGGTCAATAGTGCACCAAATGTCACCAATCTTTTCGTTAACCAGGCTTTGATGTGCAAAGGCTTTTTTTGCTTCTTCGGCTTTAAGGCGCAGCTGCTGAGCAAGCTTGTTATCCGCTATAAGATCGGCTTTGTTCAGCTGATTCTTTTCTATCCAGTAGTCAACTATGGCACTGTCAAAATCATCGCCGCCTAAAAAGGTATCGCCATTGGTAGCCAATACCTCGAAGATACCGTTTTGGATCTGCAGGATGGAAACATCAAATGTTCCGCCGCCAAGGTCATATACGGCAATGGTTTTTGTTTCTTCGGGGTTGAGGCCAATGCCATAAGCCAAACTGGCTGCAGTGGGTTCGTTAACAATACGAAGCACATCAAGTCCGGCCAGTTTTCCGGCGTCCCGGGTTGCCTGCCTCTGCGAATCATTGAAATACGCAGGAACAGTTATAACAGCGCGATTGACAGGGGTTTTTAGAGCGTGTTCGGCACGGGCTTTCAGTTCTTTTAATATCAGGCCGGAAAGCTCTATCGGTGTATAAAATTTATCGCCTACCTTTATTTTCACCAGGCTTTCGGAATCATCGTCAATAACTTTATAGGAGAAAAAATCCTTGTAGTTTTCAATATCGTGGTAAGATCGGCCCAGCAGGCGCTTAACCGAAAAAACAGTATTTTGAGGGTCGGTTACAAGGTATTCCTTTGCTTCGTTACCCACGGTGATTTCGCCGGTGGGCCCAAAGTGCACGATAGAAGGAACCAAAACACCCTTGCCGGTATCGTTTATTACCTGCGGGTTTTTATCCGGGTTGATAAAAGCGACCAACGAATTGGTAGTACCCAGGTCAATCCCAACTATTAACTCTTCTTTTTGTATAGAACCTGTTGCCAGGTTGATAGAAACTTTAGCCATTACTATTAATTAACACGCGCAAATGTAGTATGTTTTAGCTGATGGTGTGTCATAGCAGTGTTTTTGATTGTTGATTTAATAGCCGGAATGGAAACTTAGCGGAAGATAATTCCGTTAATTCTTTAAATTCCTGCTCACTATATATCCAAAATGTAATTACTTTCACACCAATGAAACGCTGCCACAGGTTTATCCATCTATTGCTGATTTTAAATGCCGTCGCGGGTATTGCAAAGGCGCAAACCTTTGGCGGCAATCCGCCGTCTATAAAGTGGAAACAAGTGAATACGCCCGCCGCCAAAGTTATTTTTCCGGTCGGGCTTGATTCTATGGCGCTGAGGGTAGCCAACATTGTGCAGCAGATGAACGGTGCTATCCAGCCAACCATTGGATATGAGCAAAAGCAGGTTAGCATTGTTATGCAAAACCAAACCACGGTAGCCAATGCTTACGTTGGCCTTGCACCATTTCGCAGTGAGTTTTATTTAACACCTGAGCAAAATAGTTTTGATTTGGGGAGCCTGCCCTGGAATGCGCAGCTGGCGATCCACGAATTCAGGCACGTGCAGCAATACAACAATTTTAATGTTGGGGTATCTCACCTGCTGAAAGTGATTTTTGGCGAAGGCGGACAGGCTTTAGGTAACGCACTATCTGTACCCGATTGGTTTTTTGAGGGGGATGCGGTTTTTAACGAAACCCATGTTAGCGAACAGGGGAGGGGCAGGCTTCCGTATTTCTTCAATGGTTTCAGATCATTATGGGCGGAGGGGAAAGATTACAGCTATATGAAGATCCGCAACGGATCTTACCGCGATTTTGTGCCTGACTGGTACCCATTAGGATATATGCAGGTGGCATACGGGCGTGAGCAATACGGTGACGATTTCTGGAAAAAGGTAACGCATGATGCTGCCGCATTTAAAGGTGGCGTTTATCCGATGCAAAGAGCCATAAAAAAGTATTCAGGGAAAACATTTACTCAATTCCGGAATGAAGGACTGGCGCATTTCAGGCAGCAATTTGTTAGTGATACTGCGGGCCGGGACAAGAATACCCCGAAGCACTTTGACGCCGACCGGCAATACCCGGCTTTTGTAAACGATAGTACGGTAATCTATACAAAAAGCAGTTATGATCATGTGCCTGTTTTTGTGATCAGGAATGGCGGTAAAGAAAAAAATATTGGTGTAAGAGGGCTTTCTGTTGATGATTACTTCGATTATCACGATGGGAAGGTAATATATAGCGGGTACCGCCCCGATGCCAGGTGGGGTTACCGCAATTTTAGCGAACTTATTTTATTGGATACAAAAACCGGGAAAGAACAGCGGCTTACCCGGAAAACGAAATACTTTTCACCCTCGTTCAGCAATGACGGCAAAACTATAGTAACCGTAGAAGAGGCTTCATCAGGTAAAAGTGATCTGCATTTAATAAATACTGCTGATGGTAAGCTGCTAGCTGTTATTCCAAACAAACAGAATCTTTATTATACATTCCCGGTATTTTACGGGGATGATAGGGTAATCTCCGCGGTACGGAATTCAAAAGGCAAGATGTCTTTAGCGCTCATCAATATAAAAACGGGGGATGCGAAATACCTGTTGCCATTTTCATATCAGCCAATAGTGTTTCCGAAAGTGAAGAATGATACGGTTTATTTTTCGGCTACCAGTGGCATCAATGATCGTTTATTTGCCATCAGCATACAATCGGGCAAATTGAATGCGCTGGCAGTTATTGGCCATAAAAAGTCAATTGGGAATTATCAACCCGCTATTGGCATTAATAAAATTGCCTGGGTTGGCTTTACATCCACAGGCTGGCAGGTGAATGAAGCTGATAAAAAGGATGTTAAATCAGACGAAATCTCGTCTGGTCGAATTCCGGGTACGCTGCCCGACCTGGCTATAACAGCCCTGCAACGCGATTCATCAGCCAACCTGTTAGCATCGGTAAAAAACGAACCGTTAGGCATATCAAATTATTCCAAGTCTTATCATTTGTTAAATTTTCACAGCCTTATCCCAAATATTAGCGACCCTAACTACGAAATATCTATAGCGGGAGAAAACGTGCTGAATACCCTGCAAACCAACCTCTCTTTCAACTATAACCGGGATGAGGGCTATAAGCAATTTGGGTTTGATGCAATTTATGGCGCTTTGTTTCCCTATATTTCAGCAGGAGCTAATTACACGGCAGAAAGGCGCGGATTTTACAAAGGGGCCAATGTTTACTGGAACGAAACCCAAATTAATGCCGGACTGCAGGTGCCGCTTAACTTATCGGCAGGTACGCACCTAACCGGTCTGCAGTTTGGCAGCGGGCTGGTTTATTCGCAAACCAGTTTTCAGCAGGCCTACCGGAGTATTTTTAATGACCGTTCATACCTGTATAGCAGTAATTTTATTTCTTTCAGCAATAGCACACAGCAGGCCCGCAAAAATATTTATCCCATGTTCGGCCAGCGGATCAGTTTGTCGTATAAGTCGGCTGTGTCCGGTTTAACAGCTAACCAGTTTTTAGCTTCGGGTAGTTTTTTCTTTCCGGGTTTGTTCACCAATCATAGCCTGGTGTTAAGCGCGGCACACCAGCAAAAAGGTAAAAATAATGTCATCAGTTTTTCTAATGATTTTCCCTTCTCCCGGGGGTACCAGGCAGAAAATCTGCATGATATGAATAACTGGAGGGCAAGTTACCAGTTGCCTATAGCCTACCCGGATGCTGGTTTCGCCAATGTTTTTTACCTGCTTCGCATCCGGGGGAACGCTTTTTATGACGATACCCGCGCTACCGATTTTTTCACCAGCGGCAAACAGTTTAAAGGTACTTTCCGGTCAACAGGCACGGAGGTGTTTTTTGATACCAAATTTTTTAACCAGGCATCCATAAGCTTTGGCTTAAGGTATAGCCGTTTGCTTGACGAAGATATTTTTGGTGGCAACGGGCGCAATAGGTTTGAACTTATTGTGCCGGTAACAATATTTTAAGTGTTAATAGTCTAATTTATAACCAGATGGAAAAATATGTCACCCTTAAAATAGCTGATGGTACCGATATGAAGGCCTACACAGCGCTCCCGCAGGTTGCCTTTGGCAAAACCAACCCCGGCTTAATTCTGGTTCAGGAAGCCTTTGGCGTAAACCACCATATTCGCGATATGGCCGACAGGTTTGCCGCACAGGGCTTTGTAGTGATAGCGCCGGAAATGTATCACCGTACGGCGCCGCCCTATTTTGAGGGCAGCTATGATAATTTTGAAGCCGTCAGATCGCACGCTATGGCACTGACCTTTGAAAATAATGAAGCTGATTTGAAAGCTGCGCACCGCTGGTTGTGCCATCATGAGCTGGTAAACCCTGAAAATATATGCAGCATAGGTTATTGCATGGGCGGGCGAATTTCGTTTTTAGCTAACGCTACGCTGCCAATAAAAGCAGGTGTTAGCTATTACAGCGGCAATATCCAGGCTCTGGCAGCCAGGGCGCCCGGCGTAAGTTGCAGGCACTTGTTTTTTTGGGGTGGACTTGATAAACATATCGGTCAGGACCAGGTAGATACGATCATTAACGCCATGGATGAGGCCGGTAAAGACTATGTTAATGTGAAATTCGCAAATGCCGACCATGGCTTTAATTGCGATGAGCGCAGCAGCTATCATGAAAAGGCTGCAAAGGAAGCCTGGGCCTTAACGCTTGCCTTTTTTAATAATGCTATAGCTTGATCAGTTAACCAGGTTCCTGCCTTCTTGAATTTCTGCTTATAATGATATCTTTGCAATTATGAAAAGGTTGATCCCTGCTTTATTAATAGGCTTGTTTTGTTTCGGATGCGCTTCAAACGCCAACTATAAACAAATAGCGGTTGAATATTTAAAAACCAAAGTTTCAAACGCCGCTTCGGTTGATACTATCCAATTTTTTAAACCCGATAGCATTTACACTACTTTTCACGATACCAAAGAATACAGGACCTTAATGCTTGGGCTTAATAATTTCTACATAAATGCGGATTCCGCTAATATCAAAGAAACTGAAGCAACAATCAGGCAGAAGGAAAAGACCTTTAAAAATGTTGTGGTTGGCTGGGATGTTAGACTGATCTACAAAGCAAAAGATAAAAAGGGTATGGTGAAAACAGACACTTGCCGTTTTATGTTCGATAGCACATTGAAAATTGTTAAGGACCTGAACGGGATGGATTTTTAATATTGCGTTACAATCTTTAATGCAATATCTCGTATTCACTAATCCGCAATCTCCGGTAATACTATCCTGAAGGTAGAACCAATGCCCACTTCGCTTTCTACCTCAATTTTGCCTTTGTGTTTTTCTATTATTTGTTTTACAATGCTTAAGCCGAGGCCTGTTGATTGCTCACCTTTTAATCCCGGGCGGCCTGCTTTTGAAAAGGGGGTGAAAATAACCGGCAGCATATCGGCCGGGATACCTTGGCCACGGTCCTTAACCTCTATAATAATCTGTTGATTGCCCCTGGTCAAAAATATTTCTATTTTGCTTTTTTCTTTAGAGAATTTTAACGCATTGCCTACCAGGTTATCCAGCACGCGGGTAAATTTCTCATAGTTTACCTCTGCAAAAGCGGGGCTTATTGAGCTGATTAGCTCAATTGTGTTTTTGGCTTCCCGATGAATTTTCCAAACGTCTATATTATCCCTTATCAAACCGTTTAGCTCGGTTTTTACGGTTGTAAAATCTCCAGAATTCTCATTCCGGGCAGACTCCAGCAGGTCGTCAATTATGGTACGGGCCCTTATGCACGAAGCTTTCATTAAATTCAGGGTGTCCTGTGTATCGGCATCAATATCGTCCATCTCCATCATCATAGCCAATGTTTCAACCGCCGCTATAGGATTACGCAGATCATGGGCAACAGTACCCAATAATTGACTTTTAAATGCGCTGCCGCGTTCAATTTCAAGGTTTTTCTCCTTTATCTCGTTCACCTGCATCCAAAAATTTGCTTTGTATGAGAAAAAGTACCTTGATATAAGGTAAAAGCCGCCCAGCAGTATAAAAGACACCAACTGGTTGTAGATCATTTCGGTAGGGTCAGTATGGCTAAAGGTTAGCAGCGACGTAAATAATACTTCAACAGCCACCATGAGCATAATTGTTTCATAAACCTCGAAAACGCATAAAATGCTAATGATGATAAGCGATATAAGGTAAAGTGTTAACGCATTGCGCGGGTTGGCTGTAGCAATAAAACTACTGAACATACCGCAAAGGATGATGTAAAGCGAAAACGAAAAAACAAACAAGGACATTATGGCAGTAGTTGCTTTGTTTTTCCTAAAGTTCTCAATTAAAAAGTTACTGATGATATAAAATAGCAGCGCCGAGATCATGAATACCCAGTTGGCAATATTAAACTCCGGGAAGTTTTCGGCCCGCGTAAGGCTAAGCGGAAAAATGAAGTACAATAACCGTATTATGGCATTTAATATTAAAAATATAATGCTCCCCACGCGCACAGCAGCCAGGTTTTGACTGGTGTAGTAGTTGCGGTAGGCATTTTTATATTTACCGGGTAAGTTTTTAAAAAGGTGTTTATCCACAATCAAGGTTATTCTTAGGCTATAGCAAAAGTATGCTTTTTTGACTAAGAAAGCGGCAATAAATATCAAATTACCCGCAATGACAAAGTAGCGGTTGGTTTTGTTTTGTAATGACAAATTAGCATTTTTAGGAATATGGCAGGTGATTTGATTACTTATGTTGGTTGAGTGGAATGGGTAGATAAAGTTGCCCTTTCGGCCCATTTAAAACAAAATACATCGCTATGAATTTTAACAATTTTACCATAAAAGCCCAGGAAGCAGTCCAAAAGGCTTCGGAAATTGCCTCTGGGAACCAGCAGCAGGCCATTGAAACTGCGCACCTGCTTAAAGGATTACTATTGGTTGATGAAAACGTAATCTCATATTTGCTCAAAAAACTGAACGTCAACCTGAACCGTTTAAACGTTACGTTGGATGAGCAGATCGCTTCATTTCCAAAAGTTAGCGGCAGCAACGTTTACCTGTCATCCGGTTCAAATTCAGCTTTGCAAAAAGCAACAGCATACCTTAAGGAGTTTAAGGATGAGTTTGTATCTGTTGAGCATATTTTGCTGGGCATTTTATCTGTTAATGATAAAACCAGTACAGCATTAAAGGATTATGGTGTAAATGAAAAAGACCTTAAAAAAGCTATTGTAAGTTTACGCGGCGATAACAAAGTGACCGACCAAAATGCGGAAGCAACCTATAATGCTTTAAATAAGTACGCAAGGAATTTAAATGAATATGCCGAATCAGGAAAGCTCGACCCGGTAATTGGCCGTGATGAAGAGATCAGGCGGGTTATCCAAATCCTGTCACGCCGAACCAAGAACAACCCTATACTTGTCGGCGAGCCAGGTGTTGGTAAAACAGCCATTGCCGAAGGTATAGCCTTTAGGATAATTAAAGGAGATGTACCGGAGAGTTTAAAAACAAAAACTGTTTATTCGCTTGATATGGGCGCTTTGATTGCCGGGGCAAAGTATAAAGGCGAGTTTGAGGAGCGGTTAAAAGCAGTTATTAAAGAAGTTACCCAGGCCGATGGTGAGATCATCCTGTTTATTGATGAGATTCATACGCTGGTTGGCGCAGGCGGTGGCGAAGGTGCAATGGATGCCGCTAATATTTTAAAGCCGGCACTTGCCCGCGGCGAACTGAGAGCGATTGGTGCAACAACATTAAATGAGTACCAAAAGTTTTTTGAAAAAGATAAGGCCCTTGAGCGCCGCTTTCAGATGGTGCTGGTAGATGAACCGGACACCGCTGACGCGATTTCTATTTTACGCGGGTTGAAAGAACGTTATGAAACCCACCACAAGGTGAGAATTAAAGACGAGGCTATTATTGCAGCGGTTGAAATGTCACAGCGTTATATTTCAGACAGGTTTTTGCCTGATAAGGCCATCGACCTGATGGATGAAGCCGCTTCCAAGCTGCGTTTGGAAATGGACTCGGTTCCTGAGGTTGTTGATGAGCTGGAACGCCGGATCATGCAGCTGGAAATTGAACGTGAAGCCATAAAACGTGAGCACGATGACAAAAAAGTCAAAGAATTAAGCGAGGAAATAGCGAACCTGTCTGCCGAGCGTGATTCACTACGTGCCAAATGGCAGGGCGAAAAGGACCTTGTTGACGGCATTAACCAGAAGGTGGAACAGATAGAGAACTACAAGCTGGAAGCTGAGCAGGCCGAACGCGCGGGAGATTACGGGAAGGTTGCAGAGTTGCGCTACGGTACCATAGTGAAAGCACAACAGCAAGTTGAAGACCTGAAAAAGGCCTTACTTGAAAACCAGAGCGATAGCCGCATGCTGAAGGAAGAAGTTACCGCTGATGATATTGCCGGTGTGGTTTCACGCTGGACGGGCATCCCGGTTTCAAAGATGATCCAGAGCGAACGTGAAAAGTTATTGCACCTGGAGGATGAGCTGCATAAACGTGTAGCAGGGCAGGAGGAAGCCATCGAAGCTATAAGCGATGCTATCCGCCGCAGCCGTGCCGGGTTACAGGATAAACGCAAGCCGATAGGCTCATTCATCTTCCTTGGGACTACCGGCGTTGGTAAAACCGAACTGGCTAAGGCTCTTGCCGAATATTTATTTAACGATGAAGGTGCTTTGGTGAGGATAGACATGAGCGAATATCAGGAACGGCATGCTGTTTCAAGACTGATTGGAGCGCCTCCGGGCTATGTGGGCTACGATGAAGGTGGCCAGTTAACCGAAGCTGTGCGCCGTAAACCATACAGTGTGGTGTTGCTTGATGAGATTGAAAAAGCGCATCCCGATGTGTTTAATATATTGTTGCAGGTATTGGATGATGGCCGTTTAACCGATAACAAAGGCCGCGTTGTAAATTTTAAAAATACCATCATTATCATGACTTCCAACATCGGATCAAACCTGATAATGGATAACTTCCAGGAGCTGCAGGACAGCAATAGGGATGAGGTGGTTGCTAAAACCAAGAACCAGCTGTTTGACCTGTTAAGAAAAACAATCCGTCCGGAGTTTTTGAACAGGATTGATGAGATCATTATGTTCACCCCGCTTACCCGTGATGAAATAACCGATATTGTTAAACTTCAGTTTAAACAGGTACAGCAAACACTGGCCGAAATGGGTATCACCCTGGATGCATCAGACGAAGCTTTGGACTGGCTGGCACAGTTGGGTTACGATCCGCAATTTGGCGCAAGGCCGCTGAAGCGGGTGATTCAGAAAAAGATCCTGAATGAACTTTCAAAACAGATTCTTGCCGGGAAGGTGGATAAAGAGAGCAAGATCAAGCTCGATATGTTCGACAACCAGTTTGTGTTTTTAAATGAAGACTTGCTGGATAAGGTTGAAAAATAAGGGTATAATGTTTAGTTAAATGTAATAGTCATTATTTGATCTGACAGTTTGGTGTTTTTATAAGTTGTCAGATCAAATAATGACTATCCCATTTTAAATTCCTAGTGTTATACCAGCGACAAACTTGGCATAATTTCTTTTGGTATAAATTGATCACAAAACTGTGCGAATAATGTTTCGATACGTTTTTTGACTCTTTTAAAGACAGGTACATTGGCGGCTGATTATCTGATGCAAGCCACATACCTGGAACTTGAAGAATAAAAAAAATATCCATTTTATAAAAAGGCACTCTCATTTCTATTCGCACTTCTCAGTAGCATAAGAATGCATTGGTTTAAGCAGGCAGTAGCTTTTGCCTGTTATTACTGCCAGCCTCCACCCAATGCCCTGTATAAATTAACAATGGCTTGTAGTTCCTGTAAACGATCATTTACCCCACTTAACTGCGCGGCTAACAGGCTTTGCTCTGAAGTTAATACATCGGTATAATTAGTAGCCGAACTGTAACGTAGCAGTTCGTTGGTGTAGTCGACAGATTTGGTCAAAGCGGCAATTTGCTTGTCGCGTATTTGTTGCTTACTAATAGCATTTTCATAGGAATTCAGTGCATTTGACACCTCCTGACCAGCAGTTAGCAGCGTTTGCTGAAAAGTATTAAACGTTTCCTTTTGTTGCGCCTGCGCTATACGGTAACGGGCTTTATTTTGACCTTTGTTAAATATTGGCTGTGTTAGGCCGCCTACCAGATTGTAAAAAATAGAATTGTCAAAAAAGTTTTTCAACTGCAAACTAGATAAGCCACCACTGGCGGTAATGGTAAGCGTTGGATAAAAGTAAGAATGTGCCACATTGGTATTCTCAAACGCCGAGCGGAAAGCATACTCTGATGCCTGCACATCGGGCCTGTTACTGAGTAATTGCGCTGATAAACCGATATTTAATTGCTTAATTGGTACCTGATCCGCAAGAACGCCTCTTTTAATTGGGCCCGGAGCCCGGGCTAACAGGATGCACAAGGCATTCTCAATTTCGCGGATGCTTTGTTTCAAATCAGGGATAGATACCTCGGCAGCATAACGGTTGGCTTCGCTTTGCACTACCGCCGCACCATTTACAATAGCTCCCTGCTTAAGACTTTTCATGGTTTCCACATCCTTTATCCGGTTTTGTACCGTTTCTTCGGTAATGCGCAACTGCTGATCGTAAGATAAGAGGTTGTAATAATAATTGGCAATATCAGCAATCAACTGTGTTTGCGCCGCACGCTTAGAAGCATCGCTTTTTAAAAAATTGGCTAATGCCTGGCGCTTTAAACTGCTCAATTGTCCCCATATATTAACTTCCCAACTGGCATTTAACGATGCCTGATAGGTAGTGGTATTTAAATTAATACCACTACCTGCGGGGAAGTTCAACGCTGCCTGCGATGACTTAGCCTTGGTGACTTGTACGCCAGCATCCAAAGAAGGCAGATAAGCCGCCTTACTGGCCCTTAAGGTGGCCTGTGCTTCAGCAATTTTAAGCACGGCCGTTTTCAGATCAAGATTGTTATTGATCCCTTCCTGTATTAAATTTTGGAGTATAGTATCAGCAAACAATGAGCGCCATGGCAGGCTTGCCATCGTGGTCGTATCCGTTTTTAAGCTGTCGCGATACAGGTTCACTGTTTTTAATTCGCCCGGGCGTTCATAAACTTTGTTTACTTTACAGGATGAAAGGGCTAATAAGCCAGCTAATCCTAAGATGATATATGGTTGGTTTCTTGTTTTCATGATTTAAATTATTAGATGGCTGGTTCACTGGTAGCTTCTGGCATGGTAGCTGTAGGATGCCCGCTTATCTTTTCCTGAAGCGATTGAAAAATGATGAACAGCACCGGGATCACAAACACGCCGAACAGGGTACCGATCAACATACCACCTACGGCACCTGTACCAATGGAACGATTACCTACCGCACCTGCGCCGGATGCAAACATTAACGGCATTAAACCTAAAATAAAAGCGAAAGAGGTCATTAAAATTGGTCTTAAACGGGCAACGGCACCTTCAATAGCGGCATTTACCAATGTTAGTCCGTGCCTGCGCCGGGCCACCGCAAATTCTACGATCAGGATAGCGTTTTTTGCCAGCAGACCAATGAGCATAATTAAAGTGATCTGCAGGTAGATGTTGTTTTCTACACCAAATATTTTGGCGAAGATGAATGCTCCTGCAAGCCCGATAGGTAATGAAAATAAGACTGCGAATGGCAGGATATAACTTTCGTACTGCGCGCTCAATAAAAAATAAACAAATATTAAACACAACATAAAAATAAATATCGTTTGGCTACCGCTGGATAATTCCTCGCGGGTAAGGCCCGAATATTCATAGCTGTAACCCGCAGGCAAAGTTTGCGCGGCTACCTCCCCAATAGCTTTAATTGCATCTCCTGAACTGTAGCCGGGCTTTGGAGAACCCTGTACAGCAATGGACGTAAAAAGGTTAAAGCGGTTAATTGCTTCGGGGCCGTAAACGCGTTTCAGCGAAACAAACTCGGATATGGGCGACATAATGTTATTACTGTTACGCACATAAATGTTATTAAGGCCTTGCGGTGAGCCACGGTAACTATTATCGGCCTGTATCATCACCCGGTATTGCTTACCAAATTCGTTAAAGTTTGATGCGTATAAGCCGCCGTAATAACCCTGCAGGGTAACCAGTATGCTACTCACTGTTAAACCGGCAGCCTTGACCTTAGCCACGTTAACATCAACCTGGTATTGCGGAAAATTGATATTGAATGAAGTTGTGGCGTATTGCACTTCGGGGCGCTTATTCAGCGCTGCTAAAAATTTACCGCTCACCTCGCTGAATTTGTTGATTTCGCCGCCGGTTTTATCCTGTAGCTGAAACTCAAAGCCGCTGCTGTTACCAAAACCCTGTAATGTTGGAGGGGCGAAAAAGAAGATCTGCGCATTTTTGATCCCTGCGGTCATTCCGAAAAGTTTACCGGTCAGGCTGTTAATATCCTGGCCTTTTCCAGTACGCTGATCCCATGGTTTTAACTTGACAACGATCATAGCGTATGAACCGCCGGCACCGGCTATGAAATTTTGCCCGGTAATACGTAAGGTAGTTTGTACTTCGGGTAGTTTACGGATAATACCGTCCACCTGTTCGGCAATAACTGCTGTGCGCTCTAATGACGAACCGGCAGGTAAACTTATGTTTCCAAACAATGTTCCTTGATCCTCATTAGGCACAAAGCTGGTTGCGGTAGTTTTTAGCAGGATGTAAAAAATAACCGTAAAAACTGCTATACCTAAACCAGCCAGCCATTTTTTGTCTATCAAAAAGCTCACCGATCTTTTGTATTTGCCGGTAACGGTTTCAAATGCGGTGTTAAATGCATCATAAAACCGTTGCTTGTAGGTGGTTTTGTGATGCTCACCTTCAGCATGCGGTTTAAGCAACAAGGCACAGAGCGCCGGACTGAGTGTTAAAGCATTTACTGCCGAAATAATAATAGCGATAGCAAGTGTTAAACCAAATTGTTTATAAAATACACCCGACGAACCGCTGATAAAGGACACAGGGACAAACACCGCCGCCATTACTAAGGTAATAGAAATAATAGCGCCGCTGATATCGTTCATGGCCTCGATGGTAGCGCCCTTAGCCGATTTCGCACCTGCATCTAACTTGGCATGCACCGCCTCCACTACCACAATAGCATCATCTACTACTATACCGATAGCCAGCACGAGGGCAAACAAGGTAAGCAGGTTAATGGTAAAGCCAAAAAGGTTTAAAAAGAAGAATGTGCCCACGATAGCCACCGGAACGGCGATGGCCGGAATAAGTGTAGACCGGAAATCCTGTAAAAAGACGAAAACAACAATAAACACCAGGATAAAAGCTTCAATGAGGGTATGGATCACCTTATCAATCGAGGCATCTAAAAAGTCGTTGGCATTTAGCAGAGAGGTATATTTAATACCCGGCGGGAAAGACTTGGATGCGCCCGCAATAGTGCTTTCCAACTGCTTGATCAGCTCGTGGGCGTTGGAGCCGGCGGTTTGGTTAATGGCAATGCCTATTGATGGCATACCGTTGGTTTTGGTATTGCCAGAGTAGGTTTGTGAACCCAGTTCAACACGTGCCACATCTTTTAAACGTAAAACCTGGCCACTGGTGGTTGCGCGGATAATGATATTGTTAAACTCGGTAACCGATTTTAAGCGGCCTTTGTATTTAATAGTGTACTGATAAGACTGGTTGTCATTTTCGCCAAATTTCCCGGGTGCCGCTTCCACGTTCTGATCGGCAAGCGCAGTGTTAATGTCATCCGGAATTAAACCGTAGGTGGCCATCACATCCGGCTTCAGCCAAATCCGCATCGAGTAATCGCGGGTGCCGAATACGCTGGCGTCGCCCACTCCGGTAATCCTTTTGATCTGTGGCAGCAGGTTGATGTTGGCGTAATTTTGGAGAAAGGTTTGGTCGAATGATTTATTGTCGCTGTATAAGGAGAAAATCATCACCATACTGCTTTGCCGCTTACTGGTAGTCACGCCGGATTTAGTCACTTCAGCCGGTAAAAGGCTGGTCGCTTTTGATACCCTGTTCTGTACGTTTACAGCAGCCAGGTCGGGGTCGGTTCCCAGTTTAAAGTAAATCGTGATCGATGCTGAACCATCATTACTGGCGGTAGAGGTCATGTAGGTCATGTTCTCTACCCCGTTGATCTGTTCTTCAAGCGGCACAATCACACTGCTCATCACAACGTCAGCGTTGGCCCCTTGATACGAGGTGGATACTTGCACCGTTGGCGGCGCTATTTCGGGGTATTGAGAGATGGGCAATGAGGTTAAACCCAATATACCCAGTATAACGATAATGACCGATATTACGGTTGAGAGCACCGGCCGTTCAATGAATTTGCGTAACATAACGTTGGTTAATGTTAAATGATTTGAAATAACTTATTTTAAGTCCTGGTAAACCTTGTCGGCGCCCATAACTTCGGGCTTTATTTGGGCGGCGTCTTTCAGTGAACTGTTGCCATCGTATACTACCTTATCGCCAATTTTTAGGCCGTCGGTTACAACATAGTATTGTCCCGCTAAAAGGTCCATAATCTGTACCTCAACACTTTTAACCGTATTGGTCTGATCAACAACATACACAAAATGCTTGCCCTGCAGTTCGTAAGCCGAGCGCTGCGGAATAAATATGCCGCTTTTTACCGGCTGCGGAATGCGCACACTGGCGCTGCTGCCGCTACGCAGTAAACGTATTGGATTAGGGAATGCGGCGCGGAAACTGGCCGACCCCGTTTGGGTATCAATTAAACCGGCAATGGTTTCCACTTTGCCGTGCTCGGTGTAGTTCGATCCGTCAGATAGGATGAGCGATACAGCTGGGGTATTGGCAATCTTTTCTTTAAGAGTGCTGCCTTTTACCGTTCTTGAAAACTCAAGCAATTGCTTTTCATTTAAGGAAAAGTAAGCGTATACCTTATCAATATTTGATACCGTAGTTAATGGACTGGTAGTGGCGCTGGTCACTAAACTACCCACTTTATAAGGCAGTGTACCAATAACCCCATTTACCGGGCTGGTAATGGTAGTATAGCCCAAATTGGTTTTGGCATTTGCCAGGGAAGTACGGGCCTGGGCCAGTGAAGCCTTTTTGGTGTTCAGCGCAAACTGGTCTGATTCCAGCTCATAAGGGCTGATGATATCTTTGTCAACCAGCGGTTTGGTTTTGTTGACTAGCAACTGAGCGCTTTTAACTTCCGCTTCAGCACTATTTATCGTCGCTATGGCATTATTTACATCCTGCTGATATTGAGGGGCATTCAGTTTAAAAAGCAACTGCCCTTTTTTCACCACTGTACCTTCATCCACATAAATGGCTTCCACAAAGCCGTCAATTTTCGGGCGGATCTCTATATTCTGTTCTCCCTGTAGTGTGGCCGGGTAGTCATTACTTAAGGTGGCATCTTTTGCTTCGATTGTAAATACCTGGTAGTTTGCAGGTGGCTGAGTTGCACCCGGGCCTCCCGCCTGGGTTTGAGAGCCTCCGCAGGCCATTAGCAGCAGGGGCGCTAAACTTAAAAAAGCAAGGTGTTGGAACGTTTGTATTTTCATTTTTTTTATGCGTCTTGTTAAATATTAAATTGACATTTATGTTTGACTTTTTTGTCAGTTTTTAAGCAAAAAAATTAGGTGAACAGCATTTCGACGATTATTTTCTTCCTTTCGTGCATCAGTTGTTCAAATTTAATATCAGTAATTTCCAGCATTTGCTTGAATAAAGGGCGTGTAAGTAAAGGGTAAGCGATCAGCGAGAGGAGGTTGAGCATAAAATTCACAGGCAACATTTTCCTGATCTCGCCCCGGTCTATCGCCTGTTGTATTTCCTTAAAAAAATATTGAAGTGCCGGCGATGGTTCCTTTTCGGGCATAACAAAACCGTGGGCATTAATTTCGCTGATCATAAACGTTTCTTTATAGGGATACTCACGCAGTTCTGCTGAAAACACATCAATAAACCGGACGATTTTTTTTTTGAATGGTAGCTTGGAAAGTAATACTTCTTCTAAGCGCAGCTTCATTTCATCCATCGCTTCCTGGAATACCTGTTGAAATAAGGCTTCCTTGGACCTAAAGTAATAATTGATGACCGTCCTGGCGATGCCTGCTGCATCAGCAATGTCCTGGGTGGTGGCATTAAACTTGCCTTCTGAAAAGAATATTCGTTTGGCAGTATCCTTAATTAATTGCTCGGTGCCGGTGTCTCTAATAGCCATTTTTTTAACTAATTTGTTTGACGTTTAAGTCAGACAAACATAGTTATATGTTTCACAAACAGTGTCAAAATAATCACATTTTTTAATATCTATGACCTATATGGCGCTAAACCAGAACTAACGTGTCAGGCGCATTGCTTTAGTGATATTTACCATCGGGGTAAGGATAAAGGCAGGTATATTTCCTCTTAAGTTCAAAAGCGTGTAGATTTGGATAGCACCACGGGGTATTTTCCGGCAGGCCAACTAAACAGCTTTAGGCTAAGAGAAACTGTTGTAGCGCCTAAAGCAAATACTTCATTGGCAATATCCACATTAGCAATAGGTTCACTGCCACACCGCTACCTAACCTTTCCGATCAGTTAATTACAGAAATTCGCGAATACCTGGCAATTCCTACTTTCATTTGCACGGGATAATGTACACTGGTTTTACATATTTCATAATACCGGGATGATACAATTTGTTTTTATAAGCCTTTAAACAAATACAAATATCCCGAAGAGTGTTAGATGAGGTGTAATGTATTTATATTCAGTTATTTATAACTATTTTAAATATTAACGCATCACCAATAATTTTATACAACAAAAAAACCGGACAGCTTTCACTATCCGGTTTACATTAATTTGTTTATTGATTTTTTATCGAGTCCAAATGATAAGAAAAGCTAATCTCTAATCTCCAGCCTCTAATCGCTAATTCAAAACGCCTGTTCAAACTGGTTCACCGCATCCTTGCTTTCCAGCAGGGAATGCCCCATCAGGAACTCGTCCACCTTTCTTGCAGCTTCCCGGCCTTCTGATATAGCCCATACAACGAGTGATTGCCCGCGGCGCATGTCGCCGGCAGCAAAAACTTTGCTAACGCTGGTACGGTAAGCACCTTCGGTAGCTTTAACATTTTTACGCGGGTCAAGCTCAATACCCAGGCTCTCTATCATTCCTTCGTATTGTGGGTTTAAGAAGCCCATGGCAAGGAAAATACGCTGGCATGGTATTTCCCGTTCTGAACCTTCAACTTTGTTAAATTTAATTGGCCTTCCCATTACATCCAGTTCCCAGCTTACCTCGTTTACCCTGATCGCACGCAGGTTGCCGTCTTCGTCACCTAAAAATTCTTCGGTATTAATACCCCAGTAACGGTCAGCACCTTCTTCGTGGCTGCTGGTGGTTTTCAACACCATCGGGTAAGTTGGCCATGGCATGTGCTCGGTACGTTGCACCGGCGGCTGCATCATTACCTCAAATTGCTTAATAGAACGTGCACCCTGGCGATTTGAAGTGCCAACACAGTCAGAACCGGTATCACCACCGCCAATTACTATTACATCCTTGCCTGTGGCTAAAATGTCTTCGGCAGTAACCTCAATATTGCTAACGCGTTTATTTTGCTGCTTTAAAAAGTCCATCGCAAAATAAATTCCTTTTAATTCCCTGCCTGGGATATTAAGGTTTCGCGGGATAGTTGAGCCACCTGCTATGATAACCGCATCATTATTGCGAACGATCTCATCGGCAGAAATATCTTTACCCACTTCGGTATTGTATTTAAATTCAACACCATCTTTTTCCATCACCTCCAGGCGGCGGTCAATTACCCATTTTTCAAGCTTAAAGTCGGGGATGCCGTAACGTAACAAGCCGCCTGCGCGGTCATCACGTTCATATACCGTAACTGCATGACCTGCTTTGCTCAGCTGCGCGGCGGCGGCTAAACCTGCCGGGCCTGAACCTACAACGGCAACGCTTTTGCCTGTTTTAACAAGTGGAGCGGTTGGTTTAACCAGGTTTTTTGAATAAGCTATTTCAATAATGTGTTTTTCAATTTCTTCAATAGCAACCGCAGGTTTGTTTATGCCAAGCACACAAGCCGACTCGCACGGAGCAGGGCAAATCCTGCCGGTAAACTCCGGGAAGTTATTGGTTGAGGAAAGTATGTTGTAAGCTTCTTCCCATTTTTTGCGATATACGGCATCGTTAAATTCAGGGATGATGTTGCCCAGCGGGCAGCCTGAATGACAGAACGGAATGCCGCAATTCATACAACGGGCCGACTGCTGGTTTAATTTTTCGTCGGAATAGGCGTGTACAAACTCATTATAGTTTTTAACACGTTCTGTAACCGGCGTTTTTGCGGGAAGCTCTCTGTTAAACTCCTGGAATCCTGTTGGTTTTCCCATTAGCTGATAGTTTGATATTGTAATTTCTCTAAAACTTTTTTGTACTCTCTTGGATATACTTTTACAAACTGAGTTGAGGCGATGTTCCAGTTTTTAAGTAATTTTTGTGCCACCTTACTGCCTGTCAGGTGAATGTGTTTATGCAGCAATGCAATTATTTGCTCTTCATCCCGGATAGACAGGGGATCAAGATCTACCATTTCGGTGTTGCAGTTTTCAGCAAAAGTATTGTTTGGATTATAGATCCATGCAATACCGCCACTCATGCCGGCAGCAAAGTTGCGGCCTGTTTCGCCTAATATCAAAGCAAAGCCACCCGTCATGTATTCGCAACCGTGGTCGCCGATACCTTCAACAACAGTGGTAGCGCCTGAGTTACGCACAGCAAAACGTTCGCCGGCCATACCCCTGATAAACATCTCGCCTGATGTAGCGCCATACAGGGCTACGTTGCCAATAATGATGTTATCTTCGGGTGTAAAAGTTGCTTTTTCTGACGGATAGATGGCCAGCTGTGCACCTGATAAGCCTTTGCCTACATAATCATTTGCTTCGCCTTCCAGTTCAAACGAAATGCCTTTGGTAGCAAACGCACCAAAACTTTGCCCTGCCGAGCCTTTAAACTTATAATTGATGGTGTTATCCGGTAACCCGGCAGACCCATATATTTTCGAGATCTCGTTTGATAACAAGGTACCTATTGTACGGTCAACATTTTTCACATCAAAGGTTGCGAATACAGGTGTCTTGTCTTCCAGTGCAGGTTTTGCGGCTGCTAGCAACTGCCAGTCAAGAATGGCATCCATACCATGATCTTGTTTTTCGCTGTTGTAAAGCGTAACCTCCTTAGGATTATTTACCGGGTGCAAAATACCTGAAAGATCGATCTTTTGTGCTTTCCAGTTTTTAAGGCCATCTTTTACCTTCAGGAACTGTACCCGGCCAACCATTTCATTAATGGTCCGGAAGCCCAGCTCAGCCATTATCTCGCGTAACTCTTCTGCCATAAAGCGGAAAAGGTTAACCACATGTTCCGGCTTGCCCGAGAAAAGTTTCCTTAACTCTGGGTCTTGTGTAGCAACTCCCACAGGGCAGGTATTTAAATGACACTTACGCATCATTATACAGCCGCCTGCAACCAAAGCTGCGGTGGCAACACCCCATTCTTCGGCGCCCATTAAGGCTGCTATAGCAAGGTCACGACCGGTTTTTAGCTGACCGTCTGTTTGCAGGACCACGCGGCTGCGCAGTTTGTTACGCACCAGTGTTTGATGTGCTTCGGTTAATCCGAGCTCCCAGGGTAAACCGGCGTGTTTAACGGAGCTGATAGGAGAGGCACCTGTACCGCCATCATAACCGGCAATCAAAATAACATCGGCGTGGGCTTTGGCAACACCTGCCGCTATAGTGCCTACGCCGGCTTTTGATACCAGCTTAACGTTGATGCGCGCAGCACGGTTAGCATTTTTAAGGTCGAAGATCAGCTGGGCCAAATCCTCAATAGAATAAATATCATGATGCGGTGGCGGCGATATTAAGCCAACACCCGGCGTTGAGTGACGTGTTTTTGCAATCCAGTCGTCAACTTTATGACCCGGCAACTGGCCGCCTTCGCCCGGTTTTGCACCCTGAGCCATTTTTATCTGCAGTTCATCGGCATTGGTCAAATAGTTTGAGGTAACCCCAAAACGGGCAGATGCCACCTGTTTAATAGCCGAACGCATGGAATCGCCGTTAGGCATCAATTCATACCGTAATTCGTCTTCGCCGCCCTCGCCGGTATTGCTTTTGCCGCCTATGCGGTTCATGGCAATAGCCATTGTGCTGTGCGCCTCGTGCGAAATGGAACCGAACGACATAGCGCCTGTTGCAAAGCGCTTCATGATATTTTCGGCAGGTTCAACCTCGTCAATAGCTATAGCCTCGCGGTGATGAGCAAAATCGAGCAATCCACGGATGGTGAAATGCTTTTCGCTTTGCTCATTTATAGCTTTAGCGTATTCTTTATATACCTGGTAGTTGTTGCTGCGGGTAGCGTGTTGTAATAAGTGTACGGTTGTTGGGTTAAACAAGTGTTGTTCGCCACGGCGTTTCCACTGGTAAATACCACCCTCGGGCAATAAATGCGCGCCGGAACTTGAACCGCCAAAGCCTATTTTGTGCTTGCATAATGATTCGCGGGCAATTTCATCAAGGCCTAAGCCACCAATGCGGGTCACGGCACCTGTAAAGTATTTATCAACAACAGCCTGATTAATCCCCAGTATTTCAAAAACCTGCGAACCGTGATATGACTGCAGCGTTGAGATTCCCATTTTTGAGAAGATCTTCAGCAAGCCGTCGTTAACAGATTTTACGTAGTTTTTATAAAGCGTTTTCAGATCAAGGCTGGTTTCAAGGCTGCCATTGTTTTTCAATGTTTCAATGGTTGAAAGTGCCAGGTACGGGTTAATTGCGGTTGCGCCAAAGGCAAGCAAACAGGCAAAGTGGTGCACTTCCCAGGTATCGCCGGTTTCAACAACCAGCCCAACTGAGCCACGGCGTCCTTTTTTAATGAGGTGATGATGTACAGCAGATACCGCCAATAATGATGGTATTGGCGCATGTTCCGAATCAATAGCACGGTCTGATAGTATCAATACTTCAAAACCATCATCAACTGAATCTTCCGCATAGCGGCATAGCCTTGCTATACCTCTTTCCAGCGATCCGGGCATGCCGTCGGCATTATAATAAGTCTGCAGTGTTTTAGCATGGAACATGCCGGTATCAATACTGCGCAATTTTTCAAGCTGATGGTTTTTTAGGATAGGGTGCTGCAATACCACGCAATGGCAGTGCATTTTATCCTCGTCAAGCAAGTTGCCATTGTTACCTATAAAGGTTGAAAGGCTCATTACCAAACGCTCTCGAATCGGATCGATAGGCGGGTTGGTTACCTGCGCGAAAAATTGTTTAAAATAGCTTGAAAGGTGCTGCGGCTTATCAGACAAGATAGCCAGCGGAACATCGGTACCCATTGAGCCTATCGGTTCCTTACCGTCTAAAGCCATTGGCTTAATAATGGTATCAATATCTTCACGGGTATATCCGAAAACCTGCTGGTAACGGAACACGGATGCTTCAGATAAACTGGCGAAAGCCAAACGTGGCTCCGCAAGCTCACCTAATCTTATTTTATAATTTTCCAGCCAACGGCCATAAGGCTGGCGCGATGCAATTTGCTGTTTGATCTCTTCATCCGTAATGATCATACCTTTTTCGGTATCTATCAATAACATTTTCCCCGGTTGCAGGCGGCCTTTGCGCAATACAAGGCTCTCATCAAGGTTAAGTACGCCAGCTTCTGACGCGGCAATAACACGGCCATCATTAGTGATCACAAAACGTAGCGGGCGCAGCCCATTCCTGTCAAGCAGTGCACCTACCAGTTTGCCATCGGTAAAGGTAATTGCAGCAGGTCCGTCCCATGGCTCCATCAAAGTTGCGTGGAACTCGTAAAATGCCTTTTTAATTGGGTCCATCTGCTCATTACCATCCCACGCTTCGGGGATCAGCATCATCATTACGTGCGGTAATGAACGGCCTGTATGCTGCAGTATTTCAATTATATTATCAAGGCATGCAGAGTCAGACTGATTGTTGTCAATTACCGGCAACAGCATTTCCATTTCCTCGTTGGTGAAATAGGCTGAAGCGTATGATTTTAAACCGGAATAAAACCAGTTTAAGTTACCGGTAAGTGTATTAATTTCACCGTTGTGGGCAATCAGCCTGAAAGGCTGCGCCAACTTCCACGATGGAAACGTATTGGTTGAGAAGCGCGAGTGGATCATGGCAAAGCCGGACGCGATCCGTGGATCAGAAAGGTCTGTAAAATATTTACGCAGCTGGTAAGTGGTTAACTGGCCCTTGTAAACGATGGTTTTACAGGAAAGCGATGTGAAATAAAAATGCTCAGTTGCAGCATTAATGGTTTCAGAAACCGTTTTATTAATATAACGCCTCAGTATGTACAGTTTGCGTTCAAAATCATCTACATTGGTAATGTTATGCGGCCTTAAAATAAAGATCTGTTCAACATTTGGTTCGGCCCTGCGGGCGGTTTCACCAATAACAGATGAGTTGGTGGTTATTTTACGATAACCCAGCGTATGCAGTCCTAATTTTTCAACCGCATTATCAATGATGTTTTTACAGGCTTTTTTAAGCGCTGATTCTTTTGGGAAAAATATCATCCCCACACCGTACTCGCCCGGCTCAGGTAAACTTATTTCCAGGTCTGAGCACTCTTCCATGAAAAATTCATGGGGCAATTGTATTAAAATTCCCGCGCCATCACCCGAATCAGGGTCGCAGCCGCAAGCGCCGCGATGTTCCATGTTCTCGAGCATGGTGAGTGCATCATCAATTATCTGGTAACTTTTATGACCGTTAATGTTAGTAATAAATCCGGTACCGCACGAGTCGTGTTCAAATTCTGGCCGGTAAAGGCCCTGTTGGCTTTCAGCTTGATCCATTGTCTTAATAAAAGTTTATAAATGGTGCAACTACGAAGTTACTAAATGCAGGTTTGAATTAAAAATATCTTAAAATTTTTAAATTTTTCTAAATGGTATAATATTTATAACTCCAAAAAATGATGATTTGGTAATAAAATATCTTAATTTATTAAAATATGATAATTTGCGCTTTACTGAAGTGCAGTATTTTTAACTTACGCAGCGTTACTGAAACAGGTAATTAATAATACAGCTGGTGTTTGTGGTTTTTAAATTAAATTTTAAGTTTGATAATTAAACCTGTCTAATCATCTAAATTCTAATGAAAAAATATTTTCTATCACTGATTTTTTCAATTTTCACAATTTACTCATTTGGGCAAGGTTTTGCCACTATCGATCATAAAGGAGATTCCCTTTTGATTAAATACAATAATTCAGTAATTTTTTCTGCCGGGATATCAGCATCCCATTCCACCTATTTATTTCGCCGGCAAAATGAAACGGTGAATGGCTGTATGTATCAAACCATTACCATAACCAGTAATAATTTTAAAGCTATTCAATTAAGTGCTACAGTGTTTACGAGTGATGAGGCAATTGCATGCGAGAGTGAGCCTGCCGATAACCATATAAATATAGTAAGGCATGTAGTAGGCAAAAGCAGTAGTTTAATAAATAATGCGGTATATGAACGGAAAGACGATTGGTTACTCTCTATTGATAAAGTTTATCCCAAGGTAAAAATCACTCCAAAAGACGATCATAATTATAGCCTCACTGCAAATGGATGGGAAATTGTTATCCGTTTTAGGCCACAATATTACCAGAAACACCGTGGGCTTTCTAATTTTAAACCATCAGCTTATGCTGTATGGAAAAAACCGGTTGTAGGGTGGTGCAGCTGGTTTGCTTATTTTGATAAAATAACGGAGGCGGATATAAAAGAAACTGCCGATGTGATCAGTGAAAAGTTAAAACCTTTCGGGCTTGAATACCTGCAGATGGATGACGGCTATCAAACGGTGCCAATTGGTTTGCCGCATACCTGGCTTAAGCCTAATCAGAAATTTCCTGCCGGCCTAAAAAGCCTGGCTGCCTATATTAAATCGAAAGGATTGATTCCCGGAATCTGGACAAACGTGGCCTTTGCCGATTCTGCCGATGCTTATAAAAATAAAGCGCTTTTTGTAAAGGATGAAAAAGGACAACCAGCTTTGGGTAACTGGGTAGGTTACGTGATGGATGGCAGTAATCCACAAACTATTGCGCAATTGATAAGCCCTGTTTACCAGGGTTTAAATGATGATGGGTTTGATTATTTTAAGCTCGACGCTTTGCGCCATTTGAAATATGAAGGCTATAATTCGTTTAAAAATTATTTTACCGAAAAAAACGCTGATAGAAACGACGCCTATAGGAATGTAGTGAGAGAGGTAAGGGAGAAAGCCGGAAAAGGAAAATTTCTATTGGCATGCTGGGGGATTCGACCGGAACTTGTGGGACTTGTTGACGGGTGCAGGATAGGTAATGATGGTTATAGTTATGCAGGTTTGGCTCAATTTAATTCGTACAACAATATTATTTGGCGGAACGACCCTGATCATATTGTGTTAAGTCAAAAAGAAGCTTATCGCAGTTGCGCTGCTACATCGCTAACAGGTTCGCTTTTTATGCTTACCGACAAACCCGGCATCTATAAAAACTCGCCGTTTATTGAGGCCGCCCGCCGGTCTATCCCGGTATTATACACCCAGCCGGGCCAGGTTTATGACGTTGATCCATCGCGGTCGGCGTTAATCAGCCAGGCTGATGTTGAGATGAGCGGAAGCGGGCCCAGGCCTTTTG
Source organism: Mucilaginibacter xinganensis (assembly GCF_002257585.1). Lineage (NCBI taxonomy): Bacteria > Pseudomonadati > Bacteroidota > Sphingobacteriia > Sphingobacteriales > Sphingobacteriaceae > Mucilaginibacter > Mucilaginibacter xinganensis. The sequence continues at coordinate 2,531,445 of NZ_CP022743.1, forward strand.
ACGCCAGCAGCACAACAACTACCGGATTGTTTGAACTGGAACTGAATAAGCCGTTTGAAAATTGGATAGTACTCGGGCGCGTAGATGAAAGGGATAAAATACTGCCTTTTAAAGATCTTGGACTGGATGACAAAAAAGAATACCTGGTATTTGAATTTTGGACAAAGCATTTTGAAGGTACATTTAAAACGCAGTTTACTCCGGGTACAATTGATACCGTTTTTAACTGCCAGGTGTTTTGTTTCAGGGAAAAACAAGATCATCCGCAAATAATGGCTACAAACAGGCATATCAGTTGCGGAGGGCTGGAGCTAACCAATGTGCAATGGAAGAATAATAGCTTGTCCGGCATAAGCCAGGCAGTTTTAAATGATGATTATGTTATTTATATCCATGAAAATAGCGGATTTAATTTTGGAGACGTTACACTAAAAAACGCGTCCGTGGTAAAAAATGAAAAGGATGGCGAAATAAGAAAGATTACTTTACATCCCACAGGTAACGGTTTGATTAACTGGGATGTGAATTATAAATAAAATGCCTGAATCAATTTTAAGTTGAAAACAGAGAAATTATTCACTGCTTTTTTATCAGGACGAAACTCCCCGGTATGGCGTAAATCATTTTGTAATTAAATGACCTGTTACCAAAACAGAGAAAATTAAACTTAACCAGGTGCCGGTTAGCGGCGTAAGCGTTCCGGTGTATGTAAATTTAAAAGAACAATTTGATGCGAAAGATAAAATTTTAGTTTCACCATTGGATTTTACGGTCATGCTTAAATTATAAAGGGATGCTGCGGTGTTCCGCAGTATCCCTTTTTTACCCCACTTACACAAAAACGTCTTTTGGTTAATTAGTTACAATAACTGTTGCATTTTTCATCATTGAATGAATCAGGCAATGGTATGTGTAAGTACCTGCGGCATTAAATGTGAAATTGAAGGTTTTACCGGTTGCAAGGCTGCCGCTATCAAACGCATTGCCCAGATCAGTGGCAGTGTGTGGAGCGGTATCCATATTGGTCCATGTTACTGAACTGCCAACCTTGATAGTTACTGTTGCCGGATCAAAAGCGAAATTTTGTATGGACACAGTAGCGGCAGGGGAAGAGGGGGTAGGGTTTACCTTGGCCTTGTTTGATGAGCAACCGTACATAACTAATATGCCGGCAAAAACTATCAATGATAAATAAATAAGCTGCTTTTTCATATGCGCTGGATTTAATAAATGTTACATAGCTATCACGGTTGTATTGTAGATATGGTTGCCTTGTGAAATAATTTATTTCTATGAAATTAAATGAGGGTTATGCGGCGCAGGACAATACGTAGTTTTACGTATTAAAATGGCGGGTAAATACTCAAAGCCGGTTTATCTGTTTGATCTATTTTTACAGTACCTGATTAACTAAACACTTTAGAAATGGCTGTACGAATAATTTGTATTAAGAAAGATGAAGACAGTAGCGATAACCCTTATTTAGCAATTGATTATTTTGAATGGATAAATGAACGAATAAATGTTACTGGCGTAACCGAACGTACCCTTATTCATGACTGGATTAAAAACGGGAACGGTGAGGCTTACGTTACAGATGATAAAGGCAATAAAACCTACCTTATACCTGCGATATGCCCGCAGGGGAATAAATATGTTAAAACAGTTGATGACGAGTCGAAAGTAGATCTGCTGCTATTGCTCCCTGATTGTAACTTAAAAGTGTAGTATAAACCCAAACTACGCCTTTTTTACACCTGCAGAATTTATAAAAGTGTTAAACGCTGCAGCGTTGCTGGTTTTCCCGATTAAATATGAATAATAATTATTAGCAACGGTTAAACTTAATAATTTTGTGCCTGTCATATGTATATAGAAATTATTATATACATATTAAACAGCCTTTATCATGAAAAAGATATTTTATATAATTCCGGTGGCAGCAATGATAAGTTCCTGCTCACCTATCATATATAGCAGTAATCCGCAGCCGGTTTATAACGATCAGTCGCAATATGTACAGCAGCCGGTAACTGACCAGGTGTTTTATGATGAGCTTAGCCCTTACGGTCAATGGATAGATTACCCTGACTTTGGATACGTTTGGCAGCCAAACGTTGACGGGGATTTTAGGCCTTATGATACCAACGGCAATTGGGTTTACAGCGAAGATGGATGGACATGGGTGTCAAATTACAGCTGGGGATGGGCGCCGTTCCATTACGGAAGATGGTTTTATGACGGCGGTTACGGCTGGCTTTGGATGCCCGGCAGCGAATGGGCACCCGCGTGGGTTACCTGGGGGCAAAGCGGCGATTATTACGGCTGGGCACCTTTATCTCCAAATGGAGGATATAACAACGGCTGGAGGCCGCGAAACGAAGACTGGAGTTATGTACACGCCGGTTATATGAATCGCAGGAACATTAATAACTATATTATCAGGAATAATGTTACTGTTATTAACAATACAACCATTATTAATAACTATACCACCAACAACTATAATAATGGCAGCGGAAATAACAATGGTGGTAATGGTCACCGTGGTTTTACTTATAACCGTGGTCCGCGTGTTGTGGATGTCGAAAACCGTACCAATACCACAATACGGCCGGTGCGGATCGGCATTATCCAAAAGCCGGGAGAATCGTTGTCAAATAACCAGCTAAATGTTTACAGGCCGGTTATTAAACAAAACCCCGACCAGGGCAGTAACAGACCTGCACCAGCACGTGTGGTAAGTTTTGATCGTGGCGATCACCGTAACCCCAATCAACAAAATCAAAGGCCAAATAATGGCCAGGTAAACCCTAACCCGCAGCAGGGGCAGCAATATCCAAGGGGTAATAATGAACGGGGGAATAACCAAAATCCCGGTCAGCAACAGAGCAATCCAAATTCACGGCCGGTTACCGGCGAAGGGAATCATCAAACCCCCAACCCGCAGCAAAACCAGCAATATCCAAGGCCTAATAATGGTCAGGCGAATCCTAACCCACAGCAAGGGCAACCTATTCCACGGCCTGTACAACAACAGCCTGTACCTGTTCAACAGCAGCCACGGCCTGTACAACAACAGCCTGTACCTGTTCAACAGCAGCCACGGCCTGTACAACAACAGCCTGTACCTGTTCAACAGCAGCCACGGCCTGTACAACAACAGCCTGTACCTGTTCAACAGCAGCCAAGGCCTGTGCAACAACAGCCTGTACCTGTTCAACAACAGCCAAGGCCGGTACAACAACGGTCAACTGATGATCGGCCAAGGCCGATTCAGCAGCAACCTCGTCCGGTGGTAAAGCCGCCGGTGCAGCCAAGGCCAAGAACTGAAGTTGTAAAGCCTCAGCCCGTAAAGCCGGTTGAACAGGCGCCGCCGGTACAACAATAATCTATAAGCTAAAAAGGCATCCGATATGGGGGGCTTTTTAGTTTTCCCCGGATATGCTATAAATTTAATATCTTCAGTGGATGTTTTTATATACACTCCGGGTGTTGAAGTAAACATTGTAAAATGTGCTTTTGAGCCATTTGCAGAAAAAAAAGCTTCCGGTATGAAAAAAATTAAATTTAAATGGAATTTTTGGTGATGTTATAATTACAATGGCACAAGGTTGGTATTGTACAAAATAACTAAAAACTTAACCATGAAAACTTCAACAAAAACCATCGTAATGTTAAAAGCAATTGACCTTGAATTGAAAGCTTTATTGCAGCAAGACCTTGAACGTTTTAAAGCACGTAACACTAAACAGGCTCCGGTAAAACAAGCGGCCTGACCATCATATATCTTCAAAAAACGCCCAATAATTAAAATAGCGCGGGCAAATCCTACCTCACAAAGAATGCTTTTAGGTGATCTTTGTGAGTTAAAACTGATTGTAAATTGTTGTGTATTTAAATGGCAACGGAATGTTATTCTTTATTAATAATTTCAATCTTTTCAGGTATCACTCAATGCTTGCATTTGATTAGCTTTTGTTTAAGGTTAGCTAATGTGATTTAGTTTTCTATATGCTATAGCAGAAATTCAAATGTTTCACTCAATCTTTTTAGCGTCGTGAATCCCGTTTTGATAAAGGACTGCTTTGGTTATTTGCCCCTTATCATCTTTTACAAACTCAACTTCGGCGTCAACCACTTTTAAAAAGAATTTATTGTTGCTTTCTGCATAGAGCTGTATCTTTCCCTGCCCTGTTGCCTGCCCAAACAAGCTGTTACCTTCTCGGGTCACGGTTAAAATAAAACCCGGGGCAAGTTCATATTTACCGGTATACTTTTGCAGGGTGGTGTCGGCTACTGCTACTTCTTTTCTCACTTTTGAGCGGTTTAATCCCTTAAAGTCATAAACATTGGCAACACTATTAACAATCTCGCTCATAATATTGCCGTTATCTGAATTTACCATTACTACCACGCCATTGCCGCCTTCCATTCTACCGTAATACTGGCACCTAAAGCCTTCGTTTGCTCCGCCATGCTCAAAATACTTCACACCGTCCTGTAAACTGTCAATAAAAACGCCCAATGCTGCATTTTTATCAATGTATGGAGTTAATCTTAATCTTGTGGTTTGCTGATCAAGCACCTTTTTAGATGTTCCCTTTAAAGCCAGTTGTGTTTCTATAATGTACTTTGACAGGTCGGTAGGATTGGTCCACAAGCCTGCCGCTGCCTGCTCCGGATAAATGTGATACTTCCCTTTTAACGCCTTTCCGTTGTCGCGGTAGGCCGTCGCCAGTAGCCAGGGCTTATTATTAACAGGCGGCTGGGCATAGGTACTGCTGGTCATCCCCAATGGTTTCAACACATTGTCGTACATGAATTTATCATACGGCTGATGCGTAACATCCATCACTATCTGTTGTGAAATGGTAATACCCCCACCTGAATATTCGGACTTTATTCCCGGTGCATACATGGAGCGTACGGCATCTGAATTGGCCGGCTTTTTACCATCGAGGATTTCCGGGATTGTGGGCAGTGGCTCCCCTTTTTCGTAACCTCCAAAACCATGCACCGTCAATCCACCCGTATGGCTCAATAAGTTAGCAACCGTTATCTTTTTGTTTTTAGAAAGTGAATCATAAGGAAATTTCCACGTGGTTAAATAAGTGTTGATGTCGGTATAAAGATCAATCTTTTTATCCTGCACCAGTTTGAGCACCCCAACGGAATTTATTGATTTACTGATGGATGCCGCCTGGAAGAGTGTTTGCGGTGTTACCGCCAGTTTCAGGCTGTCGTCTGCATAGCCGTACCCTTTGGCCCACTCCAGCTTGTAATTGTGAATAACCGCAATACTTACGCCATGTACCTTGTAAAATGCCATCCTGTCCTGTATGGTCATAGGTCCCTCGTTCCCGGTTTGGATGTTTGGAAGCAGGTTTTGTTCAACACGCCTGATCTTTTCGCTGATATCTGACGGAGATTGTGCAGCTGCATTTATTTTAACACAGAAAAGAAATGCGCAGGTAATAAGTATTTTACAGGTTTTCATAGGAGGTTTTGGTAATTGAAACTAAGATACATAAAAACTGATTTATTAAGATAATAATGTACAAATGGTGCAGAAGCCTGCTCAGCACCGCCGGGGAAAATGATGAATTAGTCTTTTAACCAATGTAACTAATCATGGCAAATCATCAAAAAAGTAAACAACCCGCGTGTTTTACGGTTATAAAAGCAACATAACTCTACTTATACAAACTTAACCATGATAACATATAACAATTTAGTGGAAGCCACTAACGATTTGATGAAAAGAGGGTACACCGAAAACCTTAGTTTGGAAGGCGATACCATTGACGATAAGGAGAAAAATATCCACATGACGGCGGACGATATTGAGATTGATGAGTTCTACCGTTTTGAAGGTGCCAGTAATCCTGATGATAATGTTATAGTATATGCGGTTACTTCAAAAAAATACAACTTAAAGGGTGTATTGGTTAATGCTTTTGGTACTTATGCCAATGACAGTTCATCAGCCATCCAGGCAAAATTAAACCACGACCAAGTGAGTGATAATCTTCACCGGGATGATAAACCGGAAGCCTAACCTTAAGTGGAAAGTCTTTAGTTCTATGGCATAAATATCGAATTTTGACTTAAGCCTGTTGCTTTAACACTAGTACTGTGGAGTAATGATAATCAACCCAAAGGTGGAACATGCTGATTATAAGGAACTTATATCTATTTAATCCTTGATTGATACTTAAGTAATTGATAATCAGTATGTTTCACTTTGTTCCGGGTGTTCCGTGTACAAAAATGGAACGCTTCAGGTTTTTCCCGTGAATTTGTAATTTGCTTTACCGGGTCCTCTTTTGAGGTCATTTATTGATTTGAAAATTTGAAGGTTTGTCCAATTGAAAGTTGATGAAATTAATTGGTTTGTAATTTTCAAATCATCAAATAAAACAAATTTTCAAATTATACTGTCAATCAACAAAAACTCTACATTTGCTATCCGTTAATTGAAAATTTACAAATGGTTAAATTCAACCGATTTACTTTAGATAATGGTTTGCGCGTTCTTGTGCATGAAGACCATACCACTCCAATGGCTGTGCTTAACATCCTTTATGATGTTGGCGCCCGCGACGAAGACCCCGAACAAACCGGCTTTGCGCACTTATTTGAACACCTGATGTTTGGCGGCTCGGTAAACATTCCCAGCTACGATGAGCCTTTGCAGCGTGTAGGCGGCGAAAACAACGCTTTCACCAGTAACGATATTACCAATTATTACATTACGCTGCCATCGGCAAATATTGAAACAGCTTTTTGGCTGGAAAGTGACCGGATGCTTAGCCTTGCCTTTAGCGAGAAAAGCCTTGAAGTGCAACGAAACGTAGTGATAGAGGAGTTTAAACAACGCTATTTAAACCAGCCCTACGGCGATGTTTGGTTAAAGCTGCGCCCAATGGTTTATAAAAAACACCCTTACCAATGGGCAACCATAGGCAAGGAACTTAAGCATATTGAAGATGCAAAAATAGAGGATGTAAAAGCTTTTTTTAAAAAGCATTATAACCCGCAAAATGCCATTATGGTTGTTGGCGGAGATCTTACTTTAGCGCAGGTAAAACAACTGTCTGATAAATGGTTTGGCCCGATCCCGGCGGGAGAAAAATACCTTCGCAACCTGCCGCAGGAACCGGAGCAGCATGATGAGCGCAGGGCAACGGTTACCGCCAAAGTGCCGCTGAATGATGTTTATATAGCCTTTCAGATGGGCAGTCGTTTAGATGAAACTTATTATGCGGCCGAACTGCTTTCAGATATCCTGTCGCGGGGTAATTCATCGCGTTTGTACCGTAGCCTGGTGAAAGAAAAGCAGATCTTCAGCGAGGTGCATGCGTATATGACAGGCAGCCTGGATAAAGGGATGTTTGTTTTTGAGGGCAAACCCCTTGAAAATATCAGCATTGAAACTGCCGAGGCTGCCATTTGGGATGAACTGGAAAAAATAAAAACGATAGCGATACCTGCGGATGAGTTGACCAAGGTTCAAAACAAGACCGAATCAACGATGATATTTTCTGAAATGTCATTACTGGATAAGGCGATGAACCTGGCTTCATTTGAGCTATTGGGCGATGCGGAGCTGCTAAACCATGAAACCGCAAAATATCTGCAGGTAACCGCCGGGCAGATAAAAGAATTAGCCAATAACCTGTTTAGAAGAGATAATTCATCAACGCTTATTTATTTGGCTGAAAAAAGTTAATAAAGGTTGTAAGTGTGATGATGGTTGCGCTGCTTAACCTTTATCACAACTACAACTGATACAACCTTTACAACACGAAACATGACATTACAAAGAAAACAAGCGCCTGAATTCAGGCCAATAGATAATATAAAACTATTAAGGCCCGATCACCAGTCGCTTTCCAACGGGTGTAACATATACTGCTTTAACTCCGGCGATCAGGACCTGGTAAGGATTGAATGGATCTTCGGGAACCAACGCTTCGATCCAAAAAAACCTTTGCTGAACATCGCCGTAAATTCAATGCTTACTGAGGGCACCGGTACGTTAACCCAGGCGCAGATTTCGGATAAAGTTGATTTTTATGGCGCGTTCCTGCAGGTTGATTACGGGTATGACAATTCGCTGGTAACGCTGTATAGCTTAAATAAGCACTTACAACACACCCTGCCGGTGATAAAAGATATTCTTACTGATTCCGTTTTTCCGGAAAAGGAACTGGAAACCTACATCCGCAACCAACAGCAAAAGCTGCAGGTAAGCATGCAGAAGAATGATTACGTGGCACGCCGTGAATTTAACAAAGCGCTTTATGGCGATACGCTTTATGGCCTGGGCGCTGATGCTGAAACTTATACAACGCTGCACCGTGATGATATGCTGGCCCATTTCAAACAAATGTACCAGCCTTCCAATTGTACCATTATTATCTCCGGAAAAATTGAACCCGGCATACTGGAACTCATTACCGATACTTTTGATAAGGATTGGACAAACCCGGATGTTAAACCGGATACGGGCCAGCCTGCTGTAACCCCGGCCGCAGCGCATTTTTACTTTATTGAAAAACCCGATGCGCTGCAATCTGCTATCCGGATGGGTCTGCCGGTTATCAACCGTAATCACCCCGATTTTCCGGCTTTACAGGTGTTGAATACGGTGCTCGGAGGCTATTTCGGATCGCGGCTGATGGCGAATATCAGGGAGGATAAAGGCTACACCTACGGCATCGGATCAGGCATGAGCTCATTGAAACATGCAGGGGCTATGTTCATAGCAACCGAGGTTGGCGCTGACGTTTGCAAAGCAGCAGTAGCCGAAATTGAAAAAGAAGTAAACCTGTTAAAAAGCGACCTGATCCCGGACGAGGAATTATCGCTGGTGCGCAATTACATGCTGGGCTCTTTATTAGGCAGCCTGGAAAATGTTTTTTCGCATGCTGATAAATTTAAGAACCTGTATTTTGCCGGGCTTGATTACGATTATTATGACCGGTATGTGCAGGTGGTAAAAACAATTACCGCTGAACGTTTAAAAGAAATGGCCAATCAGTATTTAAATTTTGACAGTTTTTATAAAGTAATAGTAGGGAAGTACTAAAGGATTTCGGATGTCCAATTCTGAATTTGAAGACTATTTGTATGGTTGAAGTAAGACTTTTTAACCGCCAACAAAAATTGCTTTATCATTATAAGGCAATTTTTGTTGCATATAGAGGTATGATCCAATAATTCCGAAATCACCCTTCCAAAATCCGAAATAAAACAGTAGCTTTGCCCGGCAAATAATAACTCCAAACACATTATTTGCTATGCAATTAGATCCCCAAAAATTTGTCGCCGAAGGATTAACTTACGATGACGTTTTACTCCTCCCGGCTTACTCCGAAGTTTTACCGCGCGACGTTGATACCAGCACCTGGCTTACAAAAAAGATAAGGCTTAATATTCCAATTCTTTCTGCTGCCATGGATACAGTTACCGAATCGTCATTGGCAATTGCGATTGCACAGGCGGGCGGAATAGGTATTCTGCACAAAAATATGAGTGTACAGGCCCAGGCTGATGAAGTTCGCAAGGTAAAGCGATCTGAAAGTGGCATGATCCAGGATCCGGTAACATTACATGAAGCATCAACTGTTGCAGATGCTGTAAAAATTATGCGGGAATACAGGATAGGCGGGATCCCGATTATTGATGGGGAACATAAACTTAAAGGAATAATCACCAACCGCGATCTTCGTTTTCAAAAAGAAATGGACCGCCCGGTGAGCGAGGTGATGACCAAAGGAAACCTGATTACTGCGCCACAGGGAACTAACCTTTTACAGGCCGAAGAAATTCTTCAAAATCATAAAATTGAAAAATTGCCGGTGGTTGATAAGGACGGGATATTACGCGGCCTGATCACTTTTAAAGATATCCAGAAATTTAAAAACTTCCCTAGCGCCTGTAAAGACGAATTCGGCCGATTGCGCGTTGGTGCAGCTGTTGGAGTAGCTGCTGATAATATAGACCGTGTTAAGGCGCTTGTAACAGCTGGTGTTGACGTTATTACTGTTGATACTGCTCATGGTCACTCAAAAGGGGTTATAGATATGGTTAAGAGCGTTAAGGCGTTGTTTCCCGACCTGCAGGTTATAGCTGGTAACATTGCTACCGGTGAGGCTGCCCTTGCCCTTGCTGATGCTGGAGCTGATGCGGTTAAAGTTGGCATTGGCCCGGGGTCAATTTGTACCACCAGGATTGTTGCCGGTGTTGGCGTTCCACAATTATTTGCTGTTTACGAATGTGCAAAAGCATTAGAGGGCAGGGGAGTTCCTGTGATTGCTGATGGCGGCATCAAGCAAACGGGCGATATAGTTAAGGCTATTGCAGCCGGAGCGAGCTCTATAATGGCAGGATCATTATTTGCAGGCGTTGAAGAGTCGCCGGGTGAAACTATCATATACGAAGGCCGTAAATTTAAATCATACCGCGGGATGGGTTCTGTTGAAGCGATGGACAAGGGGTCAAAAGACCGTTACTTCCAGGATGAAACAGATGTGGTTACCAAACTTGTTCCGGAAGGAATTGTTGGTCGTGTGCCTTTTAAAGGAAACCTTGCCGAAGTTATTTACCAGTATATTGGAGGTTTACGCGCCGGAATGCATTATTGCGGTGCTGCAAAAATTGAGGAACTTCAAAAAGCCAAATTTGTACGGATTACTGCAGCGGGTATGCGCGAAAGCCATCCGCATGATATAACCATTACCAAGGAAGCGCCTAACTATACGAGGTAGAGATTAGTTAAGAACGGTTTGCGGCTTTAAACCTCGGATACTTTAAACTCACGAAGTTTTCAAAACTTCGTGAGTTTAAAGTTTATAAGGAATCGAAGTACAAGCCTGCAGCTCCCAAGATCCCACTGTTTTCCAATGCCGATCTTTCTATACGAAGGCGTTCAACACTTTTAGGATAAACCAGCGTGCGGATGCGTTCCCACATCGTTTTTTCAAAGAAATTATAAGCCAGCTGCACCGATCCGCCTAAAATGATCAGCGCCGGATCATAAGTGTACATCACCAATTTAATGGCATTGCCCAAGTGTGTACCCATTTCGGCATATAGTTTTAACGCCTGCTGATCGCCTTTTTGTGCGTCCCTGAACACATCTTCCCCGTTCAGGCCATATACATTATTGAAGAATGACCCGCTGCAGTAAAATTCATAGTTGTTATCCATGTAGTCAACACAGCCAAATTCGCCCGCGCCACAATTTGGGCCGGCGTATAGTTGGTTATTGATGATAATACCAGCGCCCAAACCCGTACCGATGGTGAGTCCTACCATATTTTTTCCACCTTTTCCCTTTCCAAAGTAATACTCGCCAAGGGCAAAGCAGTTGGCATCATTATTAACCAACACCGGCACCTGGTATTTATTCTCAAGGATTTGCTTTAAATGCACCTCTTTCCACGAAGGGATATGCACTACGTCATAAACAATTCCCAGTTCAATATCAACTACGCTTGGCACGCCAATGCCTATCGCCTTAATATCCTTGCCAATCAGCTTATCTATTATAAAATAAACATCTTCCAAAACCTGTTCTTCTGTGCCTTTGGTGTTTATCCGGCGCGAGATAATTTCAGAAATGGTGTGATCATTAACTACCGCACCGCGAACGTTGGTGGCACCTAAATCGATGCCGATAATTTTTATGTATTTCATTTAAAAGCTTAGTCTTTTGAATCAAAAATAGTTTTGTTGGTGATCAGTGGTTTTGCCCAAAAGCCGATACTTAGCATATATCCAAAAGTGATATACAGGAACATCATACCGGCTCTTAATCCCAGCAGGTTACCCAATCCGCCGATAAGGATTTGTACTATAGCGCCGCCAATGATGCCGGTAACCAGTATGCCCGCAAAAGATCCGTGATGCTCATCAATTGAACTGAGTGCCAGTGAAAATATGATAGGATACATCACCGACATGAAAAAACCCACAATTGAAAATGCGTACAGCGAAACTTCGGCGCTGCCGAAAAGAGCCGCTGTAAGGGAGATAATTGCAAGTATTGAAAAAATTACCAGTAATCGGCGGCTATCCATTATTTTCAGCAGGAATAAGCCTAATATTCCTCCGGCTGTCATTAATCCCCAAAACCATGCAACAGCACGTGCACCCTGTACCTGCGGATCATAATGATGATAGCGGCTTAGGAACTCCGACATCCAGTAAGAAACCCCCTGCTCCGTTCCAACATAACAAAACAGGCCAATAAAAAAGGCTATCACTACCGGCCGTTTAAATAACTGGAGGTGTGTTTTCCATGGCCCGGCTTTTTCTTCGCTGGTCAGCTCCACTTTAGGGAACTTTGAAAGCAGCAGGATAATAAACATCAGCAGGCAAATCACGGCAAAGATCCAGTAAAGCGAGATCCATGACATTCCCCCGGGAACCAGTCCTCCCAAAATACCAAATACCCCGGAATGTTTTTTTTTATCCAGTTCGGAGATCATTATTGTCATCACTAAGGGGCTGAGAAATGAAGCCGCGCCAAAGATCAATTGGGCCAGCACTGAAGTGAAGGCATAGTTTTCTTCGCCGCCTGCTGTACGCAATAATGGATTAATAACAACCTGCAGCATCGCCATCCCGCAACCTATCAGGAAGAGGGAAAGTAACGCGGATAAATAGCCCGGAGAAACAGCCAGCAGCAGTGAGCCAAAAAATGCGACCACAAAAGCGGTAACCATAATTGTTTTCTCATTATACTTTTGCACCAGCATGCTCGACGGGATTGACATTACCCCGTAGGCAATAAAAAAAGCAAAAGGTAAAACCCCGGCTAGCAGGTCGCTTAATTTAAAATCCTTAATAAATTCAGGTGAGAGGGGGCCAATAATATTGGTTATAAAAGAAATAACAAAAAACGTAAGCATTATAAGCGTTACGATGTAATAGTTGCGCTTCATGAATTTTATTTTATGGCTGGTTAGGATTGATTGACTTACATATTTAGGGTAAATCTTTAGTATTCACAAGTTATAAAAAACAATTTAAAAAGTTTGTAGTGAATTTGTTATGCATATATATATATGAGCTGATGCCGGTTTCAGAAAATATTTTGAGCGGTTTCGAAAGAAAAAAATTTGATAACAGATATTTTAAGCATGTTGCTCGTCTATGAAAATAATAATATTATGTGTTTCTGGGAATATGTTGGATGTTGATAACTGTCTTATATCGTATGTAATATAAAATAAGTACCTGTATATCAAGTGTTAGTCGGGTGGTATAAAATTGTTAAAAACTTGTTAATAAAAATCAAAAAAAAGTCTTGCAAAATGTTATCGATGCCGCTATCTTAGAATCATCAAGAACGACGTACTTTGACAACTTTGCAGGAAACTAAAATGAATCTGGCGAACCTTCGGGAGAGCTAAAGATCACAGAAGTCACTGTAATTACCCGAAAATGATACGACGCGAGTCGCGAAAAATGAAGGCTAATTAAAAAGGTATTGAAAGGATCGGTATTCTTTACGGAGAAGAGCGAAAGCCATCAATGAACTGAAAGCATCAATGTTCGCAAGAACAGTAGAAGAGCAGGTCGGTTAAAATACACAAAACTTGGTGCTTTATGTGCAGCTACGGCTGAACATAAGGTTTGGAAACGGAAGAAGAATCGCAAGAGGACGCTTCCGTTTTCGCTTTTACAGGCCTTTTTTGTCTGCCGGTATTTCGGATCGGTCTGAAAATGGATCAGCCCGGGATTTTGTAAAGGATCTGAATAAAATAAAAAACCCTCTAAATCACTGATTTAAAGGGTTTACAGTTGTTGAAAAACTGCTTTTTGTGCGCCCACCTGGGCTCGAACCTATATCTTTAACTAATTGATTATCAATTATCTTTTTCTATCAAACAACGCCGGGTTACGGAATAGGTATTGTAACCTGAAATCGTATGGCTAAGGTAATAAAAAACGATTAATTATGCAATGTAATAAATTTAAAACATGAATCGTAATCAACTATTAGTCAGTGGTTTGTATTGTAGTTTGATTATGTATAAGGGGGTAAGTAATTTAGATTCTCCCGGTATGTACCTCAATCGATTATTATATAAATACCCCGTTTCGTTATTATAATTTTACCACAGTTGATTGTTACACCACAATGCTTCCGAGTCCATTTTAATTCTTCTATTAATCTATCCCACACCAGAATATTTACAGCATCATTTGCAGCATCTTTTACAGCATCATTTAGAGCATCATCGGTGATAACCAATGGATAATGGCTGGCATGAAACCTTGTTTTGATAGTTCAATTTTGTAACAAAACGAGGCAATACAGGGGCTTTTGGTTTATTCATTTAACCAGCGATACCAATTTTCGTCACATTTTTCAGAATGCCAATAAGTTATATCTTATATCTGAATTGTGACCTTTTGCGTAACATTTAGTATATAAAATATAATTTGAAAATTAGTCTTTATAGTTATGCTTTGTTTAATATAATTGTATTTGTACATTTGAATATAATTGTATTTGCACGAATGTGTGTAATTGTGATTGAACGATTATATATCATGGCATTTGTCAAAAGGAATAAACGAATATTCAATATAATTCAATTATTATGGCGACACCTGGAGAAAAATTGGCAGAAGCATTGAGCCTGTTAAAAGCATTACAGGACAATGGAGAGGTAGCGATACATACAGGAGAATTGCCGGGCGATCAAAGAACGCTATTAATAAAAAGGGCGTTTCTGAAAGAAGTTTCAAAGGGGTGGTATATCCCATCTGACCCCTTGGAAAATCCGGGCGACAGCACAGCCTGGTATAGTGCATATTGGGATTTTTGCGCCAAATTTTTAAAACATAAATACGGGAATAACTGGTGCATTTCACCGGAACAGTCTTTATTGATACATGCAGGAAACTGGTCTGTTCCACCTCAATTGATAGTCAGGTCGCCTAAAGCTAACAATACGCCGATGTCTTTGCCGCATCAGAGTTCTTTGTTTAACCTTAAAGCCGAAATACCTGCGAATACGACAACAATTATAAACGGAATACGGATGTACCAGGAACAGGCGGCTTTAATCTATAGTTCGCCGGCTATTTTTACGAGTAATCCAATAGATACCAGGACCGGCCTATCCATGATACGGGACGCTTCTGAATTATTACCAATGTTGTTGGAAAACGGGCATACGCGTATAGCTGGCCGTTTAGCGGGGGCTTTCAGGAATATAGGCCGTGAAAAGATCGCTACGGACATCGTTGAAACTATGAAGGCAGCGGGATTTGACACACGGGAATCTGATCCGTTCGCTTACAGACTGGATATTGATCTTTCCCCGCGTGAGCGTTCCCCGCAGGTTAACAGGATCAAATTGTTATGGAATGAAATGCGGAAGGTGGTCTTTAATAATTTCCCAAAATCGCCAGGTATGCCGAAAGACATAGAGGGCTATTTGAAAAAGGTTGATGAAATTTATGTAACGGATGCTTATCATTCCCTTTCAATTGAGCGATACAGGGTAACGCCAGAACTGATCGAAAGGGTGCGCAGTGGCGAATGGAATAAAGGGGACAACCAGGCGGATAAAAAACAAAAGGATGCAATGGCAGCAAGAGGTTACTGGCAGGCTTTTCAAGAAGTTAAATCGTCTATTAATGCCATATTAAATGGGGCAAATCCCGGAACCCAGCTCAGTCGAGATCATAGTAAGTGGTACCTCGAATTATTCGACCCGAGTGTTGCTGCAGGGATTTTACGCCCTGTGGATCTGGCTGGTTACCGCAGTAGCCAGGTTTATATCGGCGGTTCCAAGCATGTACCCCTCAGTGTGGAGGCTATGCGGGATGTTATGCCGGTGTTCTTTGAACTGCTGGAAGCAGAACCGGAAGCTTCCGTCCGGGCTGTGTTGGGGCATTTTATCTTTGTATTCATTCACCCTTATATGGATGGCAATGGCCGGATAGGTAGGTTCCTGATGAATGCAATGCTGGCTTCTGGTGGTTATCCCTGGACTGTGATCCCGGTTGAAAAGCGAAATACCTATATGGAGGCATTAGAGAAAGCAAGCGCGGAACAAGATATTACTCCTTTTGTACAATTCATCGCTCATTTAGTTGAACTTGGTATGCAGGGCAAACCGGAGGCCCACTTGTAATCTGACCGAAGTTTGAATTTTTCCGGATTTTAATCGGAGAGTTAATTTCGATGCATGAGTAATAGCCATGGAAATACGTGAATATCAATTATCTGTTTTAAAATTCAGGCCAAACAATTTCTTCAGTACAACTTCCACAACTTTCCTGAATGTCGCTAATTCACTATCAGAAACGGTAACAGTCGCTCTTTTATGGACCAATTCACTCCTAAGCTTATAATAATATTCTATTTTTTTCCACTGTGTTTGTGTAAATGAAACGGTGTTTTTGACCTCCGCATGAACATCAGTTCGATTTTTCATGATGTTTTCTAATCGGGTGGCGCTATAACTGGTGCCTGAATCATTTATCAAGTATTCTTTAAAAGCTATTTCAAGCATACTGTCCAATGTCAACATGGATATTCTATTTTTCTGCTCCAGTTTTAATTTTCCTATTTCTTCTACAGCTATAACAGTTTCATAAAGTCCTGTTACCCACGGTTTATTCTTAGCTAAAGCCCTATTATTGATTTTAATAATATCGCCATATTTTCGTTTGGATGGCCTGGGTATCGGTGGCAAATAAAGCCTGACCTGCGACGAAATGTTTGTAAGCACTTCTTCGTTGATGATACCATCATCATACTTAAAAATATTTTCTTCCCATCCACCTGCCGAACTCCATTTCTTTGAAAGCGTAGAATAATGAGTCAACACTCTATCAATATGTTCCTGAATCTCTCTAAAGGAAGGATGCTTGGGGTTGATGTCGGATTTGCTGCTGTTCCACGGCATGAGTTTGGCAGGGCCGGTTAGCTTAACGATTACACGGGCTAATGAAACAGAAGGGTGCGGATTGCCTATCCTCAACGGCTTATATCCAACTTCGGGGCCTTTGTATGCTTTGGTAATTAACCTATTATTACAATAAAAATAAGCGCCGTACTCGCCTCCTGATGGCTCCCCCGACTTCGTAAGGCCCCCCAAAATATCCAGTTTTATTTTACCATCAGCACCGAAGTCTATATCTCCCGTAAATTCCTTTGGTTCAAAGTCAGGAGGATAAGACCATTTATCGAAATAGATCGGAGTTATATCGTTACCATTAAATTTAAGTTGAAAATTGACATCAGCCAAAAACAGTCCATAGGTTACACCCAAATGGTTTTTCAAATCAGCTTCGTTTTCAGGTTTTATAGGGTCCCTAAGCTTGATAAGCTCAATTTTAGTAGTATTTTCCGGAATCGGGTCGACTTCATAAATGTGGAGATCCCAGGTGCTGTCATCTTTAATCCAAGCGTCATCTATTTCAACCAAAATTGTTTTCTCATCCTTGTATCTCGTAAAAATCCTGATTTCTTCCGCTAATGCCACTACCGCTCTTTTCGACCCTACACCGAAAATTCCAATTGTCGCATCCTCAGCCGTATTTCTACTATGACCTGGGCTAACAATTAAGTTAATATCAGCTTCAGGTACGCCGCCGCTATTATCAATAACCTGAATAACTTGCCTTTGATAGTCTAATTCGATTGAAACCTCAAGCGGATGTTGTTTGCCTCTGTGTATCCAGCTATCAATTGAATTGTCAATCAATTCGCAAAGCGCTGTTTTGATATGATAATCTGCAATGATGGAAAGGTATATTCTTTTAGATGGTAACGCCTCAATATCTTTCAATAATTGTTTCATAGTGCCTGGTCCGCCAAATTTTACAAAAAATTGATTGGTATACTTATCTTATTCTTCGGCATCTTGTAGAACGAGATCAATTGCGTTCGTATAGATTGGCAGGACTTCTTTCTCAATGCCGAAACCTTTTTCGATCATAATATCAACTATCGCTTTGCCATCAATTAATACAATAGGCACTGCTCCGATTTGGAACGATGAGCTTTTTGCGTCGTTTGTAAATTTCGAAGTTGTAAAAAAGATTCCCTGCTGATATTTACCCTGAATATCACCTCTGAATTGATTAATCTTAGGCCTCCCTACTGAAGTTTTCGTCCATCGTTTGCATTCGAATGCAACTTTCATGTAAACCAAACCTATTTTAAGTTCGCCGTGACCGTCAATCCCTCCGTCTTTTGTTTTATTAGTTACCTTTAGATTTTTAAACCCATAAACCAGCAAAAGCCGTTTACAAAACTCTTCAAAGGAAAATGGATTGAGCGCTATTAATTGATCAAGCGTTGAATCCTTAAATTCCTGGATATATTTTTCGTGTAAAGTTTTGATTTGTTCAAAATTAGACTCACGAATTACTTTTTCATCTTTCACATCCGGCGTTATCGCTTTTTGGTGGGCAACACCTTTGATCCAATAATGCCCGTCATTCAGAAAAACAAAATGTTTTGATTTATGTGCAGTAGGAAAGTTCAGATTTTCACTATGGCGCCTTAATTGGGTCCTGACGATATGTTCAGGATTTATAGCGTTAAAACGATATAAATCGTCTTCGACTATTCTTTTATAGATATCACCTACACGCAATGGTTGCCCCTCACGTTTTAACGCTTCTGAGATTGCTTCGTTAATAGTATTTTTTGGCATAATTGTGTGAGGTTTATTTGTAAATATAGCATTATTTACAAATAACTTTAATTGAACATTTTGGCAGCGAATTTAGATGGATCTAAGTATACAAGATATTAATTGACTCTTTACCGATACTTTAGTTGAATTTTATTATAAATAATTGATTAGGCTATGAGTATTTCAATAACCATTAATGAAGATGCATTTTTTTATGTTAAAATAACTGATGATATTTAGAGCTTATAAACCATCATTTATCTATGGACGTAAGACCTCTGTACCATCCAGTAGGAGAACTTTTTAAGTATCAGCCTGTTTATAGAGTTCCTGCTTACCAGAGGAGCTATTCCTGGGAGCAATTGGAAATAGAGGACTTTATCAGAGATCTGGAAAATTGTTACAATAAAAGAAAATACGATAAAGCTGTAGTTCACTTTTTTGGCCAGATTGTATGTATTGAAGAGAAACTCCAGGGCACTTATGATTTATCATATTTTGAATTAGTAGATGGGCAACAACGGGTTGCTACATTTATTCTGTTAGTGCTATCATTAAAAAAGACTTATGAATCTATCATTATTGAAATTCAGGGCGAAGCTGAATTTATAAACCAAAAAAATATTTTAAATGAACGTATCCAGGATTTAAGCAAGCGATATTTATTTTTTCAAAAGGAAGTTTTAGAAAGCTTTGAAGAAATTAATGTCCTTGAATTATCAAACCGCGATAAAGTTTTTTTCAGGGCATTTATTCGGAATATTGAAGCGCCACAACAACGGGAATCTCATAGGTTAATTAGACAAGCCTTTGATATGATTCATAAGAAAGTTAACGAGATCACATTTTCAGCAAATCTGAAGGATCGGTTAGGAAATCTTAAAACTATTGAACAAATACTGGAAAACGATTTCTGTATATTGAATATGATTACAGGGGATCGGAAAGCGGCGTTCAAATTATTCCAAGTACTTAATAATAGGGGTAAAAATTTAACGGAAGGCGACCTGCTGAGGGCAGAAAGTTTAAGAATATTGGAGCCATTTCCTGCAAACCAAGGTGTTGTAGAAGAAGCATGGGATAATATTTTATCTGACACGCCCATATTAACTGAAAGGTTTTTGCGCGCGATCTATGGTTCACACACGGGTAGTAAAGCAAGTGCCAATTCTCTGTTTAATGAGTTTTTAACCCACTTTATTCCTGAATATGATTTTGAATTTATTGAACCTAAGAATGCGGAAGAAATCCAAGTGAAGGTAAAAAATATCGAAACCGATATCGCTATCCTCCGAAAAATCAATCATGGGCAGTGGCCATATGAACAAAAACAGCCGATAGAACATTGGGACAGAAACCGGATACATTTGCTTATACATGCCTTTGACCATACCGCATGTCTTCCTTTTTTGCTTTCTGCAAGTTTATTAGATCACAAAGAGTTCAACAAAATTATTCATGTCATTGAGCGGTTTGTGTTTAGATACTTAATTGTCTGCAATCAATATATAGGCGATTTAATTATGATTTATACAGAGGAGGCCAAAGTTCTAAGGGATAATCCACAAGCGTACACGGCTCAAAACCTGATCGCTCGCCTGAAGCCTTTAATTGACAGATCGGATGATGAAATGTTCAATCGTCTTCTTGATGACTTTAAGTATCAGCAAACTGGCGGGAAAAGCAATAAGCCGCTTAAGTACTTTTTACTTACAATGGAGTATTATTTCCGATGGTATAAAGACGGGGCTAACGGCGAACCGACCTGCATGGATAAAGAACGTGTATATGACTTCGGAGATTCAACAATTGAACACATTTATCCTAACAATGCACAAGGCGCTGTAATTGACCAGACTTTAGAGCCTTTAAAAAACACAATTGGAAATTTAACTATCTTAGGTAATGCAGATAACCGCACGGGAGATAATGATGATTTCGAGACAAAACGCCCGATTTTTAAAGATTCCTCACTTATGATGAATCGTGAAGACGTGGCGAACACGGCTAACTGGGATAATGCTGCAATTGAATTAAGAACAGCCGATCTTAAAAAAATGGCGTTGCGTATTTTTACGATTTAACTTTATTTTCGATGTCGTAAATCTCCTTGTAGGTCAAGACTTCCAACCCGGCATAAGCGGAGGGGTTGTTTTTTATTTCCTGGTTCATGATGGAAAGACCACCATTTGCGTATTCCTCAATCATTTTCTTTAGTTCCTCTTTGTCTTGAAGCAACTCTAAAGAGTCATATTTGGAAACCGCTAATATCAGTAGATTTCTCTGATGGGTATTTCCAATATTTAACCATCTAAAAGGCTTATGTTGTTTATCTATAGGTTTTCTTCGATCTCTCATAAATCCTAAAATAGCCGCATAAACAAAAAGCTCCCACATATGCTGAAAAGGATATTCCCTGCGTTTTTTACCTTCACCATCCTTTTGACCAGGGCATAGCCTGCCGTCAAAAAGAGAATTATAGTAATCCACTTCAATATTCATCAGAGCGTTATCATCTATTGGAGCCTCATCAATCATTATTTCAATTTTATAATTTTAGTCCTCTGTTCATTAATAGTTGCGCCTTCCATGCGTAATTCATACGCATTACGTATTTTACCGTTATTTTTTATTAATTGTCGAACTTGCTCATTATTCAAACCTTCGATATTTTCAAGGTCTGCATCATCTTTTAAAATAACGATTGACTGCCTGAAAATATCAATAATAGTTTTGATAGCACTAATTTTGTTGTTTCCTCCTAAAGCAGAAATAGGTGCATCAGCCACAAAAGGAAAATGTTTATCCCAAATCCGATTGGAAACGGAAAGTACGGCGGCAACAAATGAAATTTGAAGTGAAACTTTATTTGCCTGGTTAATATTTGCCATTGGAATACCAGATTCATCTACAGTGTACACCTCACGATTTTCATAATCAACCCTTACTTTCCCTGACAGGGCGGGATTAGTCCGCGTCATATTTTCAAAGTAGGTATTGGCTTCTTCTTCAATATCACCAATTAAGTTGCCAAGGAAATTATCATAAAGCTTGTAAACTTCATCTTTAATGTTTTGAGCCAGCAACATTCTTTCCCTTTCAAATTGATTTTCAGAGCGTTCAATCAATGCTTTGTATTCATCTTCAAGTTTTTTCAGGCTCTTATCAGCTTCGTCCTTTCTGCCGGATATCTGGTCAATTTTTCCCTTAGACTGATCTAAATCAATTTTAATCTGATCCCGATCCTTGGTTAATTGCGAAAGATTAATCTTTTCTAAGTCAGCCCTTTGAATTTTACCTATTTTCTTTTCATCTTCAATTCGCTCTGTAACGATCCTAAGTTCATCTTCCTTATAAACAATTTTCGTTCTGAGACCGTCAAGTTCTTGCTGCACCTGATTTAATTCGTCTCTAAACTCCTTTATATTGTCTGGGATATGGGTAATATTTGATTTTAGAGAATCGGCAGTGTCACTTAGCGCGTTAATGACAGCAATTTCTTTATCCAATGATTTCTCGTTGATAAAACTTGATATTTGATGATACTGCGGAGAATGTTCCGGCGCATCTGTCCCGCAAACTTTACACAAATGATCCTGCAACATTTCTTTAATAAAATCCTGCCGAATGGGCTCTGGTATCTTTGCTTCTTCTTTCGCTTTCCGATATAGCCTTAAAAAGTTATCAATTAGCCCTTCCGATTTGTTATAAATCCATAAAGACATTAAGCCATTACGATTGTATTCAAATAGCTTGCCTTTCTGATCTACTTTTTCATCGCGCTGTTTTTCTAATGATTTTATCTCCTGCAATAACTTTGCGCACTCCTCATAACGAGATAATTCCTCCTCTTTCTCTTCTAATTTTCTTTCTTTGATATCCTTTTCACGATATTCATTTTCAAGCTTATTTTTTAAGTCCGTGACCCTTTCATTAATATCGTCAATATCCTTGGTGATCTTGACTTTTTGCTTCTGTACTTCAGCATTACGTTCTTCTTTATTTTCAAATTGATCTTTAGCCCGTAAATAGACTTTATCTGCATATTTTCGTGCTTTATCGAAGTACTTGATTCCCGATAGTTCACCAATTGCCCGTGTAAAATCCGAACGTTGGTTTAAGCGTAGAAGCTTACTTATTCCTTCACCTTGAAAAAGAAAGTATCTGGAAAGGTTTTTTGGAAAAAAGGCACTTAACAACTCATTAGCTTCATTGCCCATGAAATTTTGAGTGTTGAATGTAACAGCATTTGTTTTAGTAACCGCAATGTCAGATGAACCAGGACAACTCCATTCCGAATCTGATATTTTCAGCACCCTGTACTCACGGTTTACCAAGTATGAATTTGAGTTTTCATCTTCAAAATTCAAGCTAACGGACACTTCCACCTTGGAATTAGTGTTGCAATTGAGTTTTGCAAACCTGTTGACGAGCTGTTCTTTCCATTGCCCGGTAGAAACCCAATCTTCAGCCGCAGTTTCATAAGCCTCGTCATATAGCACCCAGTTATATGCATCAAATAGCTTAGACTTACCGGTATTATTCTGACCAATAATTAAAGTAGCTCCTTCATCAAATTTAAATTCTGTGGTATCATAATACGACAGAAAGTTTTTTATTTCAATCGATTTTATTATCACCTTCGTTTAAATTTTTATTTGCGAACCGTAAATGGTCATCTACCATTTTATAAAGTTTGTTCTCTATCTCTTTTGAGGTGCTTTCTGTTCCTAAAGTAGGGTCCTTATAAACCTCATCTAATAGATCTTGAATAATATGATATTGGGCAATATCCTTTTCTTTAAGAGGTGCTAATAACCTTTCTACTTCCTGGTTAACATTGCTATTTTTAGTGCCTGTCATACTCATGCGATATAGTCTGTTTTAGCGTAAATATCTAAATTAAATTCTTTAGCTACATGCTCAAGAACACTCAATGCCTGGTAATGATTTAATGATAGCCCGGCAAATTCATGAACCCTCTTAAGTTCACTTTGAAGAATGCTTTTTTCCATTTGTAATGTAGATTCAAAATATTGGTTTGTAATGGACGGGACAACAACCATGTCATAAATAGTGGCGTATTTTTTATCGGGATGCGTTCTGAGAACCCTTCCTCGCCTTTGAATAAATTGTCTTGGATTTCCTGTACTTGAACAAAATACCGCTATTTCTGCACGTTTGATATCTACTCCTTCATCCAAACATTTCATTGCTGTCAAAACTGCAATATGGCCTGTCGAAAATTCGCTTAAAATTCTTTGACGATTAGTAGTAAGTCCAATAAATTGATGCTGAGATAAGTTAAACTCCTTAGCAATAATTCTGGAGTAGGTATTAATTAACTTTTTATCATCTTCATCGATTTTATCGTCATTCCCTTCGGGTACATAAACCAGCAAATATTTCACTGGCAGTCCTTTGTTTTTCAACTCTCCCAATATCTTACGGAGTGCGTCGAATTTTCCTGAAGCCTGATGTATAATCCGCTTCCTTTTAAGTAATAATGCAGTAACGATAGGATTATCTTTAAAGCTTCCTGTACTACCATTAAAGTATTTAGAAAGCTTAATAGAAATTGATTTGTATTCCTCAAGTTCTTCTTCCGATAGCTGCACAATTACCGGATAATAATAATACTCGCACAAATAATTACGCTCTATAGCTTCCTCCATCGTAAACTTGAAGGTAAATTCCTTTTCAGCTCCAAAATACCTGTAAATTTCAAGTGACCCTTGTTCATCATAATACCGGTCGGGCGTGGCTGACAGGCCCAAGCGTCTTTGAATGTTTTCAGGATATACCGCAATATGCTTTTCTGTGCCAAAATTATGCGCTTCATCCGCAATAAGAAATGACTGCGGAGTAGCCTTAGAAATAATATCACCAAATCTTTTCGTCAGAAATGTCGCATAAGTCGCGATAATACAATAGCTGCTATCTTTAGTATTTATAGCGGACAATGCTTCTGTATACCAATTTTTATTTTCGCTATTAGCTAAAATGACATTTTTAATTAAAAATTTCTTTGTCTCTTCCATCCACTGGTTAGCTAAATCAAGTGTAGGAACGAGTATATAAAGATGAATAGCCCCTTCAACCTTAAATAAATAATCTGCGCAGCTTAATGAAGTTATCGTCTTTCCTGTACCAGTGGCCATAGCAAATAATCCCCGATAACCGTTATTTTTCCAGTTATTGATTGCTTCTATTTGGTAATCTCTTAAATCAGGCGTGACGTTCACTTACTTATATTTTTTCAGAATTTAGTATTCCTTTTTCGATCTCATTAATTAGGAAATCATTTCCTGTAATAGAATCCTTATTGGCTATCTCTTGATTAATTAATTCAAGGCCATCGTCAATATGCATTTTAACATATTTTGACAAGTCCTTGTCAGATTTGTATAAGCTGTAATGTACACATAAGACGGCCATATAAATATCTGCATAATTGCCGAATAGCACCTTATTGTTATACTCCTTACCTCCGGAATCTTTCATGTCACTTAGATTTAGTTTTCGCTCTCTGCTTAGCGAAAAGCTGAAGGCTAAGCGTGCAATTACATTTTCTGCACCCAAATTAAGCTTATTGGTTAACTGTGTAACCAACTCCTTATTTGTACGGGAAGTTTTGATGCTACTAAACATATCGCGAATACATCTGTTGATAATTACTGAATAATTCCTTTGGAACCACCTCGTTAAAGGCTGACCGATAAGATGCTATTTGCTCAATTAAATAAGCTTTACCAACTTTCGGCAGTAAAAGATTATACTCTGTTTCATTCAATTCTTTTTCTAACAATGGAAACAAAACAACCTGGCTGGAAATGACCGGATAAAAATCCTTAATAATATTAGCCGCATGTAACTTATCGAACTTTTGTAACGGACTGTCAATAAATACAGGGAATTGAATGTTAGATTCACTGACCAATGCTTTTAATAAAGCTGTGGCGTAAAGCTGTTGTTCCCCCTTAGATAAGCTATCTTTATTTATTTTTTGGTCTTGCATATCCAAAAGGTCTATGTCAATCAGATCCCCCTCAATAATGACATTGACTTGCTTTACAAAATCATGTTTGTGCATTAGTCGATTCAACTCATTTTTTATGCTTTTTTGTAAAGAAATCCTTTTCTTTTGTTTGAGTTGCTTGATGAAATTATCTAACTGGCTTAACAAGCGACCCGTAGTTTCTGCTTTTTGACGATCAGTTGCTTCCACTCTAATATTTTTAGTTTGCTCCGAAAGCTGCCTGTTAATCGTAGATATATCCTTCTCTAAAACCGTGATTTTTACTTTAAGATTCAAGATTTTTTCTTCCAACTCACGAATTTCAATATTAAGTGTTTCGAAACGATGCCTTAATGCCTTTATAACAGGGTCGCTGTCTTTAACTTCTGCATCCTGAACTTTTTTCTGTAAAATATTATAAGTGCTTTGAAGTCTTTTGGAATTGGCAACTAAAGTTTTAAAACTTTTGCTGTAAGCATTTTTTAAGTTATCAAATACCGCTTTAAATTGATTACGTTGTTCTATTGTAAAGTCAAATAGAACTTTTTGATCTGACATTTGACTTGGTAATAAATTTTCAGAAAGTATCGTTTCAACAACAGATAGATCGATGTTTTTCAGTTCAACAAATGCTTTTTTTATGCTGACGTATTTTTCTTGAAGCAAACTATTCACCAAATCAATATTCTGCTGTATTTCCTCTATCTTAAGTTGCTTGTTGACTTGAAGGATTTTATCAGCAATCATAGCAAAAGGAGCTAATTCAAGTAAGTCGTTAAATTGGTTCTTGTTTTTTGCAATCTCATCTTTCAACTGGCTACGCATACGCTTAAATTCTTGTAGTTCGTCATGACTTAACGCGCTGCCTAATCTCACCAATTGTTCTTGAATTTGTGAAAAATCAGACTTCTTGACAATCTGATCCTGCTCTTTTCTGCTTAGATCTTGCTTGTAAATAGTTAGCAGATCATTATTCTCTGTTACTTTTTTTTGCAGCGTATCTATTTTTTGTAAATCACCTTTTTGTGCAGACCGCTTTTTTATTCTTAGTAACAGATTTTCCAGATTATGTTTAAGATCTACATACTTTTTTATACCCAATACTTCGTTATATGCCTTACTGAAATATTGTTTCTCCTCCAGGTTGCTGATTTCAGCTAAGGCAGTAATCTTTTCGGCGTCAAAAAAGAAAAATTTGGCGACCTCTTTAGGCAAGATAAAATCGTTGATGAAAATTTCCTGTCCAATTGTTTTCGTTAATTCATTTGTCCTGCCATCAATCAATATTTGTATATCCTCTGTTTCTGATTTGATATTATAGGTTCTTTTAATAACAAGGTTGTTGCAAGATATATGTGGAATGGAAATATTAGTAAATTGAACTGAAATGCTAAAGGAATAGATGTCGTCAATATTCTGTTTAACCCGTTCCCGTTCCAATACATCTGTCGTATCAATCAGTCTCCTCTTTAATTTTTCATATTCTTCATTTGCATGTTGTAATGCATAACGGTTAAAAAGTTTTGATGCATATTTCTTATACCCGCCGCTTTCATAAATCTCTTTTCGATAACGATCGTCAACATCCGGTATCAGTTTGCCATAAAGCCCCCATACTAACGAAGTGAGCAGGCTTGTTTTTCCAAACCCATTTTGTCCGGAGATTATGGACACATTTTGCTCCGGGTTAATCGAAAGCGAAACAGTATGCTCACCATGATATACCCGAAAATTACGGAGTGTGATTTTTTCTATTAACATACAGTCCGTCTTCTATAGTCTTTTTCTAAATGATTTTCTAAATCACTCTGAATACCATAATTATTCACCAGTATAATTTTTGATTTTTGAATTTCTAACAGTTCCCCAATTAATTTGAAGTCCGCTTCGCTATCACAAACCTCTTTTAACAGGTCTTTTTCAAATACCTGGCCGTCAGAGAAATCTTCTTTTTTCATGTCTGTTTGATATACCGTATTGTATATATCAGCCACGCCATGCTCAAATATGGAATCACGGTGCCAAATGACTTGAATAGCTACCAGTTCCTGATAATTGATCAATATTAAATTAGCATCTTCTTCCTGCACCTGTTTTTGAACTTTCAATAGTTCCTCAAGCATGAAAGCGCGTTTTTCAGGTAAGTATGGCCCCCATGTGTCTTCGCTGGCATCATCTTCATTTTGACTTCTGCGCCACGTTTGGCGCCAGGTTCGATCATTGCGCTTAGCAACCAACATATCACGAAATTCAACAAGCGGCTCCATCCATTCCTCTCCATTATCGACTAACGCTTCCATTGATTTATCACGTTTGACGACAGTACAAACCCAACACCCAAAGCGGCTTTGTCCGCATGATGGAGTTGTGGTATCAATAACTAAAGGACAATCACCGCCCGTGGCGTTTCGGTAAAGCGTAACTAAATCTCTGTGGCTGCCTCCCCAAGGGGGATTGACTTGCAGTAAATAAGTCCAAACTTCCTCTGTTAATACATCTTTTATGGGTGCAAAAACAAATGCATTGGGCAATACGTGCTTTCTTAATCGCTCACTGTCAATGTGGATTTTACTATTTTCGATACTTTTAGCCCGTGTATTACTTTCATCACTTCTGGTGCCTAATAAAATAATAGCTTCGCCAACTTCACTTATTTTATTTCTTATAAATTCGGTTGTAGGTTCTATTTTTAAACGGTCGGTACACCATCTAAATGAGTTATTCGGTGCAGGATAACCCTTACCTAAGAGATTTACCCAAAAAGTATCTTCCAGCCGGGGGGTTGTTTGATGGACCGTGATTGGTAAACTTTGTTCTGCTGCGGCTTGTTTGATTTTGTCCAGTGTCTCGTGAATGAATTTTACAATTCTGGGGTTTTCCACTAAGGTGTCGTTACAAACAACATAAATTTTTCGACGACGTAATTCGGCAGGGATTTTTTTTAAAGCGATCCATACCAATTGCAGGAGCATTGTAGAGTCTTTTCCTCCTGAAAATCCAATAATCCAAGGACGTGGATTATCGTCATTGAGGTATTGATCTTCTATTTCAGAGTGTATATGTTTTAGGTCTAATGCCATATTTGTAATAAACTGAACAGTTTTCTCCTAATTAATAGGATATACAAATATGCGGTAAATATTAGGGCTAATAAGTTAAATGTAGGATATAATTTTCAAGAAATGACCATTTATTCACACTTCCAAAATTATAAAAAGGAAAAGCCCTATGTTAGAGAAACATAGGGCTATAGGTATGATGTGATTTCAAATGTATTGTGAATTTCTAAAATATTCGTTCCAGTTATCCAGTATTTTCTTTCGGTTAGTACCGTCTGCGTACTGAAACGCCTGAAACAGTGTAATGATGAATTTATTAAGATTTAATTTTTCTTCATCCATCCATCCATCTATCATACAAGCATTTTTCGGTTTCCATGATCTTCTGTTTAAAAAGAGGATTGCTCCCCTTTATGATTAATTTAATGACTCGATACCATGTTTTGAAAACTCCTTACATAGATCAAAAGCGGTTTGGCTTCTTTGCAATCCTGTGCCGTACATGATAGATTTAAACTTACTTTCATCATCCTTGTAATTGCGCACATTCTGAAAGTAGCCCGTAACGGCATTGTAAGCCCCAAACAAAGTGCCTTTGGTAGTTACCTCCTGTTGGGTCGGATTAGTTAAAGCATACTCCATTACGCTACTTACCATATTATTATAATTGGTAGATAGTTCGTCTAACTTGCCGCTTTGCAAGTTCTGCAATACTTCTTTGTTGGGCGCCATTGCGACTTGTATCAAGCGTTTAACAGCATTGTCTGTTATGCGTATCCTTGACCAGTTGTTAAACACTTCTTCCAGCTCCTTGGCTAACAGATTGGTTACGCCTAACAATTGGTGCGCCTGTTTTAAACGGTCAACAGCGCTGGCGGTATGCCGTATTTTAATAGAATGGCCATGATTGCGCAAAGCTGCGTTAAGTGTATTTTGGCAACAAATCCTAATAGGTGTAAACGCTGCGGTGATACTGCCGTAACCATCGTGTGAGGTGGTCAAAAATAAATACTGCTCTATTAAATCATCCCTACCTATCCGTATATAGTTGGGCAGTTTAGCAGTAATAAAAATCCGTTCACCTTTTCCCAATGCTCCCGCTGTTTCGTATAAAATACCGTCCTTGCCGCCAACGATGCTATCAAAAAAATCAAAAGCGTTTACATTCTGTACCACTTCGTAATCCTTACCAACTACACCTAAAACATTATCGCTATCGGTTCTTACCGTTGCATAAAAACCAGGTACTTCTATTTCGGGTATGATTATATCCGTTTCTTCATTCGCATTGAAATTTTCGTTGTCGTAGGTGAACAAAGGGCGTTTTTCCACTTTGTAATCTAATCCTGCAAAACGAATGGCTTCTTCGCTTGTCGGGTAGTCTGTAATGATTTTCCCTAAACCGTGCCAAGCCTTTTCTTTTACGCTAAAAAAACTGTGTGCGCCTGTTTGTTCATTATAATTGAGATTGTGTGCCATGATGTTAATTGTTATAGGAATTAATGAATTCGTTAAACTCAAACTGAAAACCTGCGGGGTTTTCCTTTGCCAACTGTTGTGCATAACCCTCCCAAAATATTTGGTTGGTTAACTCGATGAAAATCTCTAACATTGCTTTAGATTTTAAGATTAGAAAATGTCTTAAACAACGCCCCCTGTAGTTGGATACAAGGGGCGTTTCCATTTAATTACTCATGCAGGAAGTATAATACCTGCTTCGATCTCTGCCAGTTTATTCACGCACATACCGTTTACCTGCTGTGCCACTGTCCAAATAATAACCGGGTTTTTTGTGGTGAATTTCCGGCGGTTATCATCTTCGATGGTCAAAACGCATCCCTGATAAATATTGCTGTCTGTTTCGTCTGCATCCTCTTTTAATTCAATTTCAAAGGCTTCCAGATTTTCAACCGTTTCTATCAATTTATCCCGCTGTATCTTCTTGCGGTTCAGGTCTGCCACTAATTTTAAGGTTTCCTCTAAATTCAAAACAGGTTTGGCAGGCTTTGGCTCGGGTTGTGGCCCGGCTTTGGGCTGTTCCTGTTTTGGCTGCCCGTTTGCCTGATTTACCTGTTCGGCTTTTGGTGCTTCCGTTTTAGTTTGCTCGGCTTGTGGTTTTTCCTGATCCGCTTTAATCACTGTTTCTTCCTTTGGTTTTTTCGCTTCGGGCTGTGGCTTTATCAGTTCCTTATTAACAGGGTTGTTATTTACAAATGCTTCTTTTTTATCGTTTTTAACATTATTAACAGCTTTGCTGTTATCTTTTACTTTGGTTTCCATGTCTGTAATTTTTTAATGTTTATGATCATTCTATTATTGGTCGTGCGATAGGTCTGCGGTCTGTGCGCTGTCTGCTGTGGCGGTGCTTTGTTTTTTAAGTTTTTCATACTGCTGTGATTTATCTGCTTTGTTTTTTAAGTCAGCTCGCATAGCGCTCGCTGGCTTTTTATTAAGCACCGCACCTGAAAGAGCCGGGCATACAGACAAGGCTTTTGGAAAAAAAATACGCTCTCCAACACCCGCCCGCAGGGCACCCGCTAAAAAAATGAGAGGAAGATTTTTTTTACAAAACCGGAGGCCTGGCCTTGTCTGTATGTCCCGGCGGATCAGAAATTTGCTGTATATAAAAGGCCAGCAAGCACTTAAAACTGGGAGATTAATAAGCGAAGCTGTAAAAGAAAAGTACGGGCGAGGAACGAGCCGGTAGTTAATTCAGCGAAGCGGCTGGAACTGCTGATATTCAATACCTTAATTTGACTTCAAACAAGCACTAATACCAAAGGATTTTAACCAACATCGGATTCTTAATGGATATCTTTGCTAAAAGATATAAATATGAAATATTTAGACAACATCCCTGATACGTTATACAAATACAGAGTTTGGAGCGATGATTATCATAAGAGACTGTTAAATAATAATGAGGTTTTTTTTGCGTCTCCGGCCAATTTGAATGATCCCTTTGATGCTTCATTACCTTTCAGATATGATCCAAAGGAAATGATACCGGAAAATATAACGAGAAAGTTATTAGAAACTGGCAGAAGAGCCTGGCCCGATATATCTGATGAAGAGTTGCATAGGCGCGCCTTTGAAGAACAACGTTCGGGGAAATTTGAGGGCGATGCCTACTGGAAGGAAATGCATGACCAAAACAAGGCGGCTTTACATAAAACGTTTGGGCTACTTTCACTGACTACAAAAAATGATAACTTATTGATGTGGGCTCATTATGCAAATTGCCATAAGGGCTTTTGTGTCGGCATAGACAGTCATATTTTATACGAAACAGTCGGTGGAGCTATCGGCCCTGTGATTTATAACGAGAATTTCCCTTTCATGCCGCTTTTTAGTAAAGCAGGTGAAGAAGTTCAACCAATAGTCCAGATGCTGAACACCAAATCGCCTCATTGGGGATATGAGGACGAGTTTCGCTTAACCAAAGCAGAGGCCGCAAATAAAGCATTTATCCTGCCGGCAAATGCTATAACGCAAGTGATTTTAGGTTGTAATATGGATGCCAACGATAGAAAATCTATTATTGATGTTATAGATAATAAATTACCGCACGTTCAGATTTTTGAAGCAAAAACAAGCCTTGAAAGCTTTAAACTGGAAATTCATACCACTGGTAAAATTAATAAATAGCTGTTAACGGATTTATTAAATAAAAAATAGCGGACTTGATAATAAGGTCAATTGATAATAACTTTTTTTAATAGAAATGTATCTGGGTCAATCTCCATCTTGCTAAATACAACATTCTGATAACCCATTTTTCCCATTTCAAAAATCACGTTTTCAATGACCGGGATGGCCACCTTACATCCAAACAGAATTTCTTTTATGGCCTTTTTTTCAAAAGGGACTATCTCTTTGCCGTTTTTATTTATCGCCCGTATCTCCTGTTCGTATTCCCATCTAAAGGATTTTGTTGTTAACCAGTAGTAAAACACATTTGTAGTAAAGGTCATGCCATCAACAGGTGCTATTTCGGAAATATAATTTACAGGGTAAAAGACGTAATCCGCACACTTAAATTCTAATTCAAACCCTATACAAATACCAGTATGTTTATCGGCATAATGTGACCACATTAATACCTCATTACATTTTTCTGAAAAACAACTCACCTTAAATTCTTTCTTTTTCCTGAGTAATGCATCCCGATAAATGTTTGGATCATTTGCTTTTGCTCCAAACAATTCCCTCATTTTATCAGTCATGTGATATTTTTTTTCCAATTCTTTATAAAGCTCTTCTTTATATTCCTCTGATATAGAAATATTGATAAGCTTTTCATTGCAATCAAATGGGTCGTTGAAAGCTTCAGGGTCACTAAATTTCAACGTATTGCTCTTCAAAATATGCTCAAAGCCATCATTGAAGTTGATATATTTATAAAATAGCCCTTTGTTCAATAGTTTTTGCAAACCGGCTCTGCTAAGTTTTTGTATGTCGTCGTCGTTTATCATAAAGTACGTTTGCCTTGAATCAAAGCAAATATAGTTTTTGATGATTTAGTGTCCGGTAAACAAATACATTAGGTGTATTATCAATGGTCTAACTAATTTATTAAACATATTCAAAAGCAAAAGCCTGACCATTCCTGATCAGGCTTTTGCTGCACAATGTTAGATTATTCTTTATTTGTTTTTCAGTTCTGTTACCTCTTTTCGGATTTCCGTTGCAGAAGTTTTAAGTTGTTGTAAAGCACCACGCAAACGAGTGCCTGCCGCCTTGTTGCCTTTGTCATAAAAGGCAATTGCATCTTTCTCTACTGATTCTACCAACTCTTTTAACGCTTTGAATTTTTCCATGATGTTAGATTTTAAGTTTTTAAAAATAGATTTATTTTATGAATTGCAATAGCGACTGGTTAACGAACGGACATGCTTTTGCTTTCTTCCAGGTCTTTATCTGGAAATATAGCTAAATATTCCTTTTAGGTTAAATAACCCCTAAAAAGGAGAACCAGATCAAATTGACTCTTAATTTAATTCGATGATATGTTTATAAAAATCATCCCATAAGTCTGTGAGCAATTGCACACCCTTTTGAATGCCCTGAACTAATCTTTCCCGGTTTTCCATGTTTTCCGCTGAATAATAAATAAAACCATATTCGGAAAAGTCCGCGTGCTGTTGTTCTGCAATCTTATGATATAAGAAATACTCACGAACATTTTCATCTAAATAGTCATATTTCTGCAAAGCATCTGAAAAATGTGCATGTAAATCCTGTGCTAAATATTCAAGTGCAAAATGCAAACCGAAAGCATAAACAGGCTCCCCGTTCTTCCAGATTTCCATGACGTCCTTTCCAAACCGCCCCACCGCAGGCAGTTTTGGTACAAGCTCGACCTCCTGATCGGTTTCGTAAAAAACCTTTACAAACCGGTATAAAAGTTTGGCATGGATTTTCTCTCTGTTCCCTTTGCCATACTCATCATCCAGGATCTCAATCAGTTCGAACCTAATATCGTCTATGGGGGTATTCAAAACAATCGCGGGAAAGGCCATTTTGTGATCTCTTGCTGTTTTGTACCATTGAACGGCGAAACGTTTTAACTGCTCTCTGGAGAGATCCATTTCTAAGAAAGCCGATAGAAATTGATGTGACGAAACTGGGGTGGCATCGATCATTGCCTTTGTTTCCGCGAGAAAATCTTCTGCTGGTGTTATCTGTAATGTTTCCATTTAGGCTATAGCTTTATTTAAGTAATGAAATTTATGTCCGAATTTTAAAAGTATCATAATGTAAACGATGTTAAACGATATTAGGGCAAATGCTTCCGATCCACCGAGAAAGACATCCAAATGCGGCAGTGAGCTGAAATAATGCGAATAACAAACCAGCAACACAATTGTAATAACTGAAGGTAAATCAACAAAAATCATTGTTTGGAACAGCAAACTTTTCTCTATCACCAATTCTTCATGTGCGATCTGATCCTCGATTTGCTCGTTACCGTTGCCATTCAGGACTTGCCCATCTAATTTTTTCTTCAACGCAGATGGTATGGTAAGAAAACAGGTCATATCCGCTAAAAAAAACATGATAACAGTGATCAATTGTAGATAATGTACACCAATAGTGAATGGCTTATTTTTTTGAACGATGGAAACAGCGTTTTCCGTATACAGTATATTATAGAATTCAATCCCGGCGATAACGGCCACTATCGTCAATATGAAAACGACAACTATGGTGACTAAAATCAACAAATAAATACCTCTTGTCCGCGTGCATTTTGCCAGGTTAAGGATCAGATAAGGAGTGTTGATCAGCACGAAAAACGCACCGAATATAATTATAGAGATTAAACTGCCGAATGCCCAGATCTCATAATAATCAGATTCATGACCGCCACTGGAAGTTCTCCAGGTAAAATAAACAACGCCCAGCCAAAACGCGATAAGAATAGCCAGGGTGATTTTTTTAAGCACAAAAACTCTTTCTAGAAAACTTAGCGCCCGTTGAAGTCGAACATTATTTGAGATAAAGGTCTCGAATTTCAGCCGATAACCGGTGGAGTTGGTCTGGGTTGGGTCCGAATTTGTCATTTTTTAAATTTGATAAGGTTATTTGATTTGTGTTTTTATTGATGCCGCTTTTTGAAATGAGTAACTCATCTGCAATGTATACCGCCTCCTCAACATTGTGGGTGACGTAGAGAACTGTAATCTGAAAGGTCTTTTGAATGCTTTTTAAAAAGTCCAGCATTTCAAATGCCGCATTCTCGTCCAGCGAGTTGAACGGTTCATCGCATAGGATTATTTTGGGATTTAATATTAACGTTCTTCCAAAAACCACCCGCTGTTTTAAGCCTCCGGATAATTGATGCGGGTAGAAATTAAGGTATGCGGATAACCCCAGTTGGTTTGACAGCAGTTCGATATTTCCATGTGACAAACTATCATGTTTCCTATAAGTGTTTTCTATTCCGAAACCTAAGTTTTCCCTGACGGTGAGCCAGGGGAAGATGGATTGCTCCTGGAAGATAAAACCAATAGGATGGGTTCTCCTATCAAAATTGTAAATGATGCTACCCGCATAGTCCCGATCAAAACCAGCGATGATTTTCAATAGTGTTGTTTTTCCGCAACCGGAAGGTGCAACAATAGAATATATTTTTCCTGGTTCGATATCTACGGAGAAATCGCTGATAACTTCCCGGTGTCCATATCGCTTGGCTAATCGGTTTATACTTACTAATGTCATTTTCTCCAATGCCCTGCCTTTTTAATATAAACCTCAAACAATGTATCACTGAGAAATCCCAGAAATCCCAATATAATTAACAGACCAAATAAATTAGCAGTCATCAAAAACCTTTGGCTTGTCGCGATTAAAAATCCCAAACCATTTTGTGAAGCTACTAACTCTGAAACAATTAAGAATGTCCATGCAGCTCCTAAATTAACGCGCAAGACAGATATGATGTCGGGATAGCTGTATTTCAAAACAACCTCTTTGAAAATCTTAAATTTACTGAGACCTATCATTTCAGCTGCCTGTATATAAACCGTAGGGGTCAATTTTACCACATCGGCAACCATCTGAACAATATAAAAAAGGATAGCCAGAAATATTAATATGATCTTAGCCATCTCGCCAATACCAAACCAGATAATAATTAAACTAATAAATGCGGTTGGCGGAATATACCTGAATGCTGAATTAAGTGGAAGTATCGCAGCCCGAAATTTCAAAAAAACACCGGCAACACTACCTATCGCCACTCCGACTATACTTGCAAATGCGAAGGCAGTGACTATTCTAAGCAACGAAATACCGCAGGCGATTATAAAATCTTTAGTGGAACATAATAAAATGATTTGCTTAAAACTCGCAAACGGTGTGGGAAGATAGGTTAGACTAATCATGTTGGAAAAACACAAAATCTCCCAAACGATCAAAAGCATTGAAAAGGGCATTATAGCGAGCAATAACCTGTCTCTTGCATTTAGCGTGTCAAAAAAAACAAAGAATTTTTGCGTTTTCGAACGTCTCAGATGAATAACGAATACGCACAGGAAAGCTAAAGAAGACAGTATTAAAATAAACAGATCCGGATTCAACATCTACTATTTGATAAAGTCTCCAATAATCAATCCGCTTCCGCTAACCTTTTTATTGATCAATCCCTGGCGATACCAAATTTCTGAAGCACTTTCAAAAAGTTGCTTTGCTTTCCGGCCACTGTCAGCCAACAACCAGTTTTGGTTTAACGCTTTATCAGCGTAAACAATCTCTGATGCCATATTTGGAAATTCTTTACTCGGGATTTTCATCGCGTCCGCCATGATTTTATAAGACTCATCGGGATGACTTTTGATATACTCCACACTCTTTAACCATCCTGCAATGAACACTTGAATATCGCCTTTGCGATTCGCAAGTACACCATCGTTGAATTCTATAGCATCGACAAGAATGCCAGGTTTGGATTTTGTATCCACGAGAATCTTACCTTTTCCTGATTGAACAATTTGGGTAATATTAGGTTCCCAGGTGACTGCGCCGTCTACATTACCTGAGAGAAAGGCTTCACCCGCCTTTCCTGGATCATCAACCTGGACCGAAGTGATATCGTTCATGGTTAATCCATTTTCCTTTAATAAAGTCAGCAGAAAGAAGTGGGACGGCGAGCCTCTTGTAAATGCTATTTTTTTGCTTTTAAGTTGCGCTACCGCCTGGATGGACGGCTTAACAATAATACCATCGGCCCCGTTTGATTGATCGGTTATTAAAGCTAGTTTTCCTGATATGCCGTGCGCAATATCAAAGGCATAGCTATCTATTGTTCCAATAGTAGCTTGCGTTTTACCCGACACATACGCCGCCTGCCTGGCGTTGAAATCGTCGATAATATAAAACTTTACGTCTAAATCCTTAAAAAAACCTTTCTTGATTCCTATATAACCAGGTGCGAAACCGGGCCATGTAGCGATTCCTATCGAAAACGCCGGCTTTTTTTCCGGAGTATGTGTACAAGACGACACCGTGAATATTATGGCAATCACATATAACGTCTTAAAAGTATTTTTGGTGAGGTAGCGCCACATAAGCTTACAATTTGATTTTCGTACTAAATTAATAAAAGACTTAACTAATAATGAAATGTTTTGTCAAAGCAACAGCGATATCTTCAATAAATTCAATCAGTTGACAAAAAGTTTAACGGTCTCGACATTAATATCCTTATCAGCTCACAGTGTCGCACACCGAATTTAGCGCGGCCCTTTTATTTCAGTATAACCGTCGTTGTATTAGCAGCATTGGGTTGCAAAACAATGGTCGGCGTCTGATCCGTCGCTTTATTGGTCAACGTGTCCTTGCCCACGACCTTATAGGCTGAAATGTAATAAAACAACGATTGTAAACCAGTGAAGTTGACCGCACCCTGCGTTCCGGTAACCGAACCTGAAATACTTCCGGCACAGGTATTCCGGTTTTTGGCGAGCAACGCCTTGTCGGAATAGATACAAACATTCGCACCAGGTATGTACGCGCCATACTGGTCGGTGAGCACCACCTGCAGGGAAAACGCAACAGCAGGCAAATCCGGAATGATAGTAATCCTTGCAGTGTTCAGCACCGTACTGCTGAGCGCGCTAATCACAGGCGCCTTATTATCGGTCGTGTGGTTGGATAGGGTATCGGCGACCCGTATGATATAAGACGCCGCATAATAACTGATTGTTGGCTGAAGATTATCAAAGACCACCATGCCATATTGATTCGTTATCCCGCTTTTGACACTGCCGGCTCCCGTACGGCGGTATTTGTTCAGGGTGCTGATATCGCTGAACAAATACACCTGCGCATTATTGACCACCGCATTGGTGTTGTCGGTAACTGTAAGTTGCAATGTCGGACTTGCAGTTACTGTAGGTAGCAATAACAAGGTGTCCCGATCCTTGAACTGGGCATCATTCAAATGAAAGAAAGGCGTCTTTAACTGGTACAGGATGCTTTTTGACGAGCCAGGGATCGTATGATAATAAGTAATATTGAATGTATAGTCACCATCGACCAGCAAAGGAATATCAAATGCGCCATTCGTCAGGCTAAGCGTAAAGTCTGTTGACTGGTCATTACCCTTTTCCAGGGTAAGCTGGGCAGTGGTTGCCGTGTCAGGGTTATTTGTGGTGATGTTTTTATAAAATACCACGCCTCTTATCCGGGCTGTTCCCCCGAAAACTTTATCAGAAGCCGTTTTTTTACAGGTGGCCAAAACAACCACGGTTAGCAAACCGGCAATTATCATTGTATAATTCGTAAACTTTTTCATCATTTAAATGGATTAGCTGTTGGTTTGGCCGTGTTGAACAAGGCATTAAATGCTTCTAAACCGATATTGAGCGAAAAGAAAAATGCCGGCTGGTAATCGTCCTTTTCCTGAAGCGAGCCGCTTACGACGGTCAGCCCCTGTGACTTTCCGTAATGGACGCCTGCAGTGAGGGCAAATCCGCTGAATATCTCCCAACCTGTACCCAACAGGATATTCGCCGCCGGCGCACCCGTGTATAAATACCCGACGTAGGCATAGGGCGCAGCGCCATGCGGAAAGAACCGCTGGCTCTGAATATCCAGCCGCGTTGTAAATATCTGCAGGCCCACAGAGGGTGCCAGCCCGGTGTAATTATTCGTATAGGTTGCTGTATTCGTCGCCGCATTAATCGTATAGTTTTTATTCTGCAGAAAACTATAAACAATGCCTGCTTTGATCCGGAAACGATATAGTTTATTATAACGGTAAGTATAAGCCGTACCTTCAGAATTCAAATTTTTGCTGGTCGCGCTATCGAGTAACTGGTAGCTGACCGTGCTCGGCGCCTTGAACGGGCTTTCATGTGAAACCATTCTCGTCAGGTAATCCGGTGAATTGTCCGGGGTCAGGTGAAAGGGCAAGGCAAGGATACCATTAGCCGCCGGTGCATAGAGATTCTTCAGACTTTCATAGAGGGAAAACACATCATCAAGACCCGGTTTGGGTACCCTGGTAAATAGGGGTTTAGCCGCTTTCATGGCGCGTTGTCCGATCTCGGCACCGGAAGGCGGTACATCATCCGACAGGTTGATGGGTGTAATCGTTGTTTTGAGCATGTACTTAGCCTTTGGTGGTGAATTATCCACAAGAATGTACATGCGCTGGGTCTCATTGATCCCTTTTGCGGGCTCTTTACCTTTCAGTTGAAAATCCTCCAACGCATCGTGATTACGCATAAAGGCATAAAAGGTTTTATTATAATTCCCGGGATTGTTGATATACACGAGGCCTTGATACAGCAGAGAATCGCTGAGTAATGCCGGTTTGTTCAGCTGATTGATCACATCGGAAGAACCCTGCTTTTTAAGGCTTTTCAGCGCAGCATTAGCCGCGTCGATCAAAGCGTCATTGGTCGATTTGGCCGTCAGCAGGTCATCGTAAGCTTTATTCAACGCCGTAATATTACCGGCGCTATTGCTGGTTTTGGACGTATTTTCGACCAATATCAGTTCCGCCGCATTCTTCACCGAATCTTTTTTTAACTTTTTTAGTGTGGCATTTTGTTCGCTGATCTTCTGTCCCAGGCCCACCAGGTTGCCATTGACCAGTGGATTGGCCGATATATTTTGCCCGCCGGATACCCAGGCGAACTGCAGATACCAAGCGATCAGTTCTTTGCCGCTCAAAAAGTCAAACTGGCTGGCCAGGTTAAATAGCTTATCATAGACTAACTTGGTTTTGTCATCCGGAAACAGGCCACCGATATCGGCCTTCATATCCGTTTTGGGGTCCTGTTCTTTTTTGAGTATTTCATCGCTCAACGATTTCAAATCACTTTTGCTAACAATGATCTTCGGATCAGGAACATCCATGGTCGCGACCGAAAGTACCTTGGTCACCTCGGCTTTCAATTTATCGGTATTGATGGCCCAAAGGACTTTGGTCAGCGCGTCACTTTTGCTAATCTGGTCAATAAGCTGAGCCGGGATATTGTTATTCATTCGCAACTCAAATTCAAAGCGGACCGGCCCCTCTTTGAAATGAAAAGGAGGCATACTTCCGCAGTATACATACCAACAGCACTGCGATTGCGGATCAAGCGTTAACGGCTCTTTACACTCACTGATAATATCCAGACCGTTCACATTAACGATCCGTCCGGTTACCGTATAAGAAGGGAATTCCAGCGCGGTCAGCGATGGCACCTGGATCAACGCCAACTCCGCATCTGTATAGGTTTTATCGGTCAGTGCTTTTGATTTATCCTGCAGATCCTTTTCTATCGTTCCGGATGTGATCTGATTTTTCAGATAGGTTTCATTAGCCACGACATATTTATTCAGCTGATCCGCCAGTTTAGCAACCGTTACGCCCAGCAAATGCTTGGCCTCGACACTTTGATCGAGACTGATAGCCGCAAGTATCTTGGAATCGCCCTTATCATTTTTCTCTTCCAGCGCCTTGATCGTCTGGGCGAAACGCTGGTATACCTCAATAACCCGCTTCGTCTTAAAGTCTTTGCCGGTATTAACGACAAAATCGATCTGATCTTCTTTGGTCAGATAGGACGGCGGGGTGGATACCATCTGGCCTTTTTCATTAAACTCGATCCGAATGATCCGTTTCACTTTCTGTGACGGCTTAGGCTTCGCAACAGTAAAAGCGGGAAAGTAACAGACCATGGCAAATAACAGGAAAATGTATTTTGACAGCGACCTGAAAGAGTTCCAATTGTTAGCTAAATAGTTCATTTTATAACGATAAGGGATTAATTAAAAATAAATATCATCATGGTAAATCTGTGAATGGGCGAAACTGGTCACCCGGCAGGGTTACGGACTGGCTGACAAAACAAATGCGCCCCAATAATAAGGGTCGGGAAATGCTGACCGGATGTCAGCCTGTGCCCGGCGCAACGCGGTATGCATTTCATCGCCGCCAAGCCAGTAGGTGTAAAAATGAGCCATCAGCTTTTGGGTGACATCATCGTTGACCCGCCACATACTATATAAAACAGCTCCCGCGCCCGCGGTCTTAAAAGCTCTTTCCAGACTGTAAGTTCCCTCGCCATTTCTGATCAGGTCGCCCTGACCCGTCTCGCAGGCGGAAAGCACAACCAGCGCCGTTTGCCTTAAATCCAGGTTCTCCGCTTCAAACCCGGTTAGCACGCCATCTTCCCGGGTGCTGTCCGCAATATCGGAACCAGCGTTGAGCGTACGGGCAGCTCCGGCGAATAAAAGACCGGTATAGAGCATCGGGTTATCGGCATAACGGCTTCTTTTGTCCTGGGTGGTATCGCCGAGGTAAAAACCATGCGTTGCCAGGTGTAAAACTCCCGGATGGCGGATCCGCTTGACCGCTTGTTCACTGGCTTTTTCAGCAACAAATGTTTCAGGCTGCCAGTGAGCCGCAACCAGAATCTCGTTTAAATGGCTTACTTCCGTTTGAGTCCCCGGCAGATCTTCAATAACGACCCGTGGCGTATCCCCGGCTTTAAACGCATTCATCCCGTAGGCAGGGTTACCGAACAATATGGCCTTACCCGGAGTGCCGGGCAATCTCGAACCCGGCCTTTTCAGCAGATCCGCGCTGCTGGTCAGCAGACGGATATCCAATTCGTCAAAAACAAATTTGCCGGTTTGAGGGTTGCGCAGCGTATTAGGATTGATCAGGTTATAAGCACCATCTGGAGAAAAGTAAACCTT
Source organism: Mucilaginibacter xinganensis (assembly GCF_002257585.1). Classification (NCBI taxonomy): domain Bacteria; kingdom Pseudomonadati; phylum Bacteroidota; class Sphingobacteriia; order Sphingobacteriales; family Sphingobacteriaceae; genus Mucilaginibacter; species Mucilaginibacter xinganensis. The sequence continues at coordinate 2,573,915 of NZ_CP022743.1, forward strand.
CGTTATCCCTTTCAGCCCCGCCTGCAATTTGGCCCAGAACTGCCCGTACAGCATATCCAGGTCTTTTTGACTGACCAACATACCTTTTACGGGTATAATATCACGAGCTGTACCCTGGCGCTCCACAGAATTTGTGTAGCGCTGCAATACCTGGCCATCCAGTTGTCCCCCATTGTCCAGGGCCACCAGTTGGGGGTGGTCTTTGGTTTCGGAAGTAACAATCAATGCCGCATAACAAATGCTATCCGTACGCTCTCCGGCATAACGGGTATAACGCACCAATTCCACCGCTGCGGAGTTCCCGGATAGTTTTGCCGGGATCGCAGACCAGTCAAGAGCGGCACCGAACTCGCCTCCAAATTCCGCCGCATTCTTTTGCAGGTATTGTTCAAGTTGCCCGATACGCTGTTGCAGCCGGTCGACCTGCATGTCCGTATAATTCGGGGATGTTTTGCCAAGAATATAGGCTTTAGCCAATTGTTCCCGCAGCGATTCCCATTCCCTGAAGTTATTGATCAACAGGGCATTCTTGCTCCCTAAGATATCTACCCTCAACCTTGATGTTGTATTAAACAGCAAACCTTTAAGTAATAATTGAAGGTCATACATTTCAGCCAGCAGCCCCGGCCGGGCACGGCTGCGCGCAACAGCGAAAGAATAAAAAGCATCGAAATGAAAGTCTATCGTGCCTAAATAGAGCCCCTTTTCCTTCTCACTTAAGGCCGGGAAATAAGTTTTGATCTGCCGTATCAGGGTTTTATTGGCCTTGCGAAAATAGCCTTCCGCCTGGTCAGAATCTTTCAGGGCCAGGCAAACAGCCGCCATATTACTTAAAGATGCAATATAGGAAGGATGGTTTTCTCCCAGCGTAGCTAGCCGGATGCTCATCGCCCGCTGATAATCCGCTCGCGCCTTTTCGAATTCACCCCGGTGATGTGCTACCATGGCCAGGTGGTTCAGTGACTCCGCAAGCTCCGCATTGTTCCCGCTGAATAAAGTTTGCCGGATTTCCAGCCCCTTTTCAATATCCGGCGCAGCCTTGTCGTATTGCTTAATCGATAGGTAAAATGCCCCCAGGTTATCCAGACCGGTAGCGTATTCCGGATTTTGCGGACCCAGCTTAGCCAGTTTGATGGCCAGGGCGCGCTGATACAAGCTGTCGGCCTGGGCGGTCAGCCCCTCTTTCTGATAAACAACCGCGAGGTTATTTAAGGTCGTGGCGTAGCTCACCGTAGAATCCCCGCTGGTTTCTTTTTTAATACGCAAAGCCTTAACGAAATAACGGGCTGCTTCGAGATCATTGCCGCGGTCGCTATATAATAAGCCAAGATTATTCCATTCGGTGGCACAGGGCGGGCAAGGAGGTTCATAAGCCTGGTCATAAATGGCCAGCGCCTGCCTGAACAAACGTTCGGCTTTATCAAAAACACCCTTTTCTAAAAACAACATGCCTAGGTTGTTCATAGAAACCGCACAATGCGGATCCTTATCTCCCAACAGGTTGATCTTGACCCTGACAGCCGACTCGAAAAGCGGCTCGGCTTTTTCATACGCACCTATTGAAAAGTACATGCCCGCCAAATTATCCATCGAAGTGGCCGTGATCACACTATTGCTGGTCAGCGTCTTTTCATTGAGGGCAAGCACTTTGACTAGGATGACACCGGCTTCGCGGAAACGCCCTTCGTCCCTGCACAGTAAACCCAGGCTGTTGTAAACCTCAATATATTCCTTTGACAATACGCCCAGTTTTTTCAACCGGATGGCCGATGCCTTTATCAATAAGGGCTCTGCGACGTCATTGTTTCCCAATTGCCGTTCAGCCCGCCCCAGATAATAGGCAGAAGTCGCATAATTCAGATGATCCATCCCGTAAACCTGCCCCGATTTTGCCAAGGCCTTTTTGCCGAGCTGTTCTGCTTCTTTGTACCGGCCTGACTGAAAGGCATCGACAAACGCATCATTCAATTTATTCCATGTCTGTGCCTTTGCCTGTATGGTCAATATCAGCAGGATAACAAGGAATAACGGATATCTTAAATGTGGCGTCATCTTCCAGATTTTTATGTGGAGTTTCAGCGGGTAATTAATACAATACGGGACAACACATTCCAGTCGTCCAGCCGGACCTTCGCTGCCTTGCCGACATCTCTGTCCATCAATTTAGCAAGGCTGCCCGTTGGTCCGGAAAGTGCCGCCTGATTCAACAGGTTGAGTTTGAGGTCACGGGTGGTCCCATATATTTTCAACACGTCAAGGGATGAAGGCTGCCCTGCTCGGACGGTCATCGCTAACGGCACATTGACCGACGTTCCCGGCATAACCGGGTCATTTGCCGCTTGCCCCAGTAACATACCGAGGCTGAAGTTGTCAATGCCGCCATTGTCTTTCAGGTCTAACAGGTTAAAATAAAGGGTATCTGCCGAAGTATTGTTGATCAGTAAATTGATGTTTTCCCCGTTTTTAAATTCATAGTCCGGATGGCCGAGACGTTTGCTTAGGTCCAGATCACGGCTTTTGCTCATCGCCACCGTAAACCTGACCTGGCTGGCCGGGTTCTCTATCTTGAGCACAGCAACCCATTTTTTCCAAAGCGCCAGCTGGGTATTTAGGATATCGTGAATTGAAAGATCGGTAATGATATACCCGGACAACGCCCTGCCAGCTTTACCGGGTAAATACAGTTGAACGCTATCTTTGACCGTAAGGAGGATGAGGTCTGCCTTATCTCTCCCTTCCTCTACGGATTTATCCGCCAGCAAGGATTTTTTCAAACCTGCCAAAACAGCACTGTTCCAGTTTCCCTGGAAAGCAATGTTCATTACACTTTGGTAATCGTGTTCCACCTCCCGTGCCTTGGAGTTTCTGACGCTGACCATACCGTTCAGGATCTTTGCCTTTGATTTGAAGGCCTCCGTTGACATAATTTCCACCTGGGCAACGGGTTTAACCGCACCGGGGTCCAGCGTTCCAGGCGGATAGACATTAAATACCGATCCGATTTCCATTCCTGTGGCGCGTCCCTCAGAAAGTTCCACCATTTGACCGCTTAGTGGCGTAACGTAAACAAACGAGGGGACCGAAGGAGCCGTTTCCCCGAATATCCGGGAATTTTGGTGATCGCCCAATAACTGGGGCGTCTGGTCATCGATATGAGTCCGTACGTCATTTTTGACATTTTCTATGACATCCGGCCATAAAACAGCACCATCAGCTTTCTTGAGTTCTTTAATCAGGAAAAAGGTAAAAGCCCCGTATACTGTCCCGTTATCAATATATTCATGCGATAATTCGTCAGATTGGCACCCGGAAAGCAGCACATAGGGAAAAGACCTCCTGGAATTAACAAACAGTCTGGTGCCAGTCATTCGCAAGCTGTCTTGATGCGACAGGATCGCGGGAATAAAGCGGGGTCTGAGCCTATTGGTTTTGACACTCAGGAAGCGGGTAGCTCCTGCCGAATGACAGGCATCCAGGATAACAGTCAGGTTTGACGTTACCTTCGTAATAGCATTCAGCCACCCATCCATGTCGCTGTCGAGTATGGAGGTCTCCTTGGCCATGTCGTAGGTATTCACATAATCGGATGGGATCAGTGTTTCATCCAGATAATCCGATTCTTTGTTCGTCTCATCCGGCACCTGGGAGCCGTGACAGCTAAAGTCTATAACTACCATATCACCAGGTTTCACCAGGCTGATGAGTTTCTGAAATGCCCTGGCAATGCCCCTCTTATTTGCCTGGTCATCCGGAAGAAAAATGATATTTTTCGTATCAAAGCCCTTTTGCTGTACCAAAAAATCGCGCATCAGCGTAATATCATTGACACATCCTTGGAGCTGATCAGCGTCCAGCAAGTTTGAATAGCGGTTAATACCGGCGAGCAAAGCATATTTATGGGTAACTGGGGGCTGAAAATCAAAACCTTTAGTGTACCCGCCCGCTAAAGGTAAAAACCAGAGTGTGCAAAAAACGAAACAAGCCTGTTTAAAGTGATAATGTGACATCGCAAAGGTTTTAGGGTGACTATCACAATAGAACTATTGCAGAAAATATTGTGACACTCAAATATACATACTGAAAAACAAATAGTTACCGTATTTTTACGGTATTTTTTTATTATTTAATGAAATAAATAAAGCCTTCATATGTATTTAATGCATCGAACAATCCAGGCATCAAAAAAAAGAATTAATTTGTCTTAAATTCCGTTAATTACAATCTGCAAATTAAGATTATACATTTTACCCAATTAGGTTAACTTTAGTTTAAGGTTTAGCATATCCTCGCTGATCTTCTTTTCCAATACCCTTGCATAAATCTGCGTTGTCGCAATCTTGGTATGGCCGAGCATCTTGCTTACTGTTTCGATGGGTACACCGTTTGACAAAGTTACTGTAGTCGCAAAAGTATGCCGGGCGATATGAAAGGTCAATGTTTTTTTAATGCTGCACTGGTCGGCTATCTCTTTAAGGTAGCTGTTAACCTTTTGGTTGGAGAAAACCGGGAAAATGGTATCTAGTTTTGCAGACCTGTAATGATTAAGGTATTTTTCCATAATCCTTTTAGCCCGCGGAAGTACTGGTGTATTCACGGGGATATTTGTTTTTTGCCGAACGGTTTTGATCCAGTCTTCGCCATCTATTCCCTTGACGATATGATCAGTGGTTAGTTTCATCACATCTACATAAGCAAGCCCGGTGTAATAGCAAAAAACAAACAGGTCTTTAACAATGGTCAGGCGCTCAATATCAAAGCTTTTCTTTTCAAGCTTATCTAATTCAAACTGTGTGAGAAAATCCTTTTCAACTTTTTGGTGCCTTATCTTATAATTTTTAAAAGGGTCATTAGCCATCCACTCCAATTTAATCGCCAGGTTGGTCATTTTCCTTACACGGATCAGGTGTTTCATGATACCGTTATTTTGCAGCGGCTTTTGATGGTCTACAGGTTTTATGCGCCCGCAGGAATGTTTCAAAGTCGGCAACAAACTTATAATTGATCTCGTGTAGCAGTAAATTCTTTTTACGGTACTTATTTTCTATGAATTTGGTTAAATAACGCTGAGTTACGAAATAGTGCTTAAGCGTACTCTGTTCCAGTTCATATTTGGCCTGTTCGTTATGGTATTCTACCAGGCGGCTTAATGTGTTAGGTTCTTCGTTATCGGTACCGAAAAAAGCATCCTTGATTGCATTAGGGGTAATTAAACGCCCTTTCAGTTGTAACTGCTGGTAGCAATTACCCAAAGCCATCCTAACTTGTTCTAACCCGTCATTGATTTTACGGTTAGCTTCTTTATTTCTTTTCCCTGCACCTCTCTGCGGGTCCCATTGTTCAGGGTCAATCCATTGTTTTAAAGCAAAATGGATGATCTCGCCTTTGACTGTAATTCGTGCATAGATGGGCGCTTTGCCGTTTTTTAGCTTATCCCCACGGATAATAAACTGGATTCCGAATGTGTTTACCGTCTTCATTTTCTTCTTTTCTTTTTCAATTTTGATACATTTTAGTTCAAATAGGTATTGAAACCTTCGGTTTTTAGCACTAAAAAAGGGTCAAAAAATGGCAAAAAACACCAAAAAATATTGATCGTAATTAATTGATATACAATCAATTAAACCCTTAAATCGTACCTCGAAGGTAAAAATTGAAAACAGGTTACGGAATAGGTATCGTGAAACCCGGAAAAGTTTGATAAAATTTGATATGGCTAAAAATGTAAAAGCCTGTAAATCAATTAATTTACAGGCTTTTTGATATCGGTTGATATCCTAAAAGTGCGCCCACCTGGGCTCGAACCAGGGACCAAAAGATTATGAGTCTTCTACTCTAACCGACTGAGCTATAGGCGCGGTTATTTTTGTGAGTTGCAAAGGTAAAAAAAAGTTGTTTACTTGAAAATGAAATATCACAAAATTTAAAAGTTTGTGAATGTTTATCTCTGGTATTTAATTTTTACTTATTGTATGTTTGCTTCTTAAATAGTCAGAATTACTTATGCCTGGTATTAAAAACATTATATTTGATTACGGAAATGTAATTTTCTCTCTTGATTTTGTAAAAGGTCAGCAAGCTTGGAAAGATTTGGGGATAGTTGACCCCGGTCAGTTTTACGGGCATCGCGCTCAGGATAAAGTGTTTGACGGTTTCGAACGCGGTGACATAGGGGCTGAAGAATTCAGAGCTTACATTCGCGGGAAATTGAGCAATCCCGGATTAAGTGATCAGCAGATTAATAACGCATGGAACAGTATGCTGGTTGGGGTCCCGAAGGGCAATCATGAACTTTTGGCAAATCTCAAATCGCAATATCGCACCTTTTTATTGAGTAATATCAACCCGATTCATTACGACTATATAATGGATTATCTTAAAACCGATTTCGGGTTCGATGGTAATAATCACCTTTTCGAAAAGACGTATTACTCGCACCTTACAGGCAGGCGAAAACCGGAAGCGGAAATTTTCGAGATGGTGCTTAATGAAAACGACCTAGTTCCGGCTGAAACGTTGTTTATAGACGACAGTCCCCAGCATTTGGAAACAGCAAAAAAGCTTGGTATAAAAACGTACTTAATGACCCTGCCTGACAATATTCAGGCGCTAAGATTTTTGGAATAGCTTATTAATGCATAAGCCATTAATTATTTTGAATATTTATACTCACCGGTTTTTATATTTATAGTAAATGGTTTCGGCTCAGGAAGCCACAGTTTGCCATCGCCAATTTCAACAGGAATCCATAAATAACGCGAGTCCCATTGTGTTTTAGGCCGCCACTGATCGCCCATGAAAATTACCGTAGTTGATTTTGTGCCGGTTACCTTAATCAGCATGGTAGATTGCGAGCCATAAGTATTTGTTGGGGGAGGTGCAATGTCTTTAAATTCTGTCCATGGCCCTTTTAATGATTTTGAAGTTGCATACTTGTTGGGGTTGGGGTTCCATCCGGTTAATGCCGAACCTATTGCATAATAAAGCCCTTTAAAATGGACTATTGCACCGCCCTCAAGCGGGGCTTTTACCAGACTCATCTCTTCCGACACTGACAAGTAATCGTCAGCAAGCTTTACGATGTGAAAACCTAAGGCCCGATCTTCAAAAACGAGGTAAGCAGTACCATCATCATCAACAAACTGACCAATATCCCTGCTTTCATGGTCCAGCGGACGGAAGCTTTTTACAAACTTAAAGTCGCCATCGGGTTTATCGCTAATTGCAATACCTACCCGGGCATATTTGTAGTTGCGTGTATCAAGGTGAAAATACATCACATATTTTTTTGTGGGTTTATTGTAATAAACTTTTGGACGCTCCAATATCCATCGGTAACCCAGATTTTCAGGGTCTTGCATTTTAACAACATCACCCATAAATTTCCAGTTCATTAAGTCGGCTGAAGAATAGCAGCTTACATACCTATAATTAGTATCCAGGCCGTTTCTGCGTTCTTCACCGTACCAGTAATAGGTGTTTTTTATTTTTATAATACCGCCGCCGTGTGCCTGGATATGATCGCCGTTGTTGTCGGGCCAAAAAGCACCAGGGTTAATTTCTTTATTTTGGGCAAATAAAATACTATTTAAAAGTACAAGTGCTACGATTATGAGACTTTTTTTCATCTATAAATTAAAAAAGGATGGTTATTTAATTTCATTCAATTCCTGCAATCTGCCGCATATCTCTATCATCGCTGCCTGGTCAATCAGGCTTTTGGCTGGCTTAGGGCCCAATAGGTTACTGGTGTCACGTTCAGTTTTCCAAATATTGTCGGCATCCTCCTCAAAAAACGTCATCCATTCTTTATTGCTGTCAATTTTAAACAGATCAATATATCCCCTAAGCATTACTGCATTGAACCAATAGTTGCCGGGTAACCGTCCATTTTTAAAGAATTCAGCTTTTCCGGCTTTTGCAATTCGCTGCGCTTCTGCCAGGTATTTCGGATCGTGTGTTAAACGATATAACAGTACATTTGATTGCAACATGGTACCGGTATTATAGGTGTAGGTTGCCATACCGATTTTTAATGACGGGATTTGAATATTATCATAATATACGCCCGATGGCGCTTGCAAATACTTGTTAACCCATTTGTATAAGGTTAAAGCAGTATTAAGATAGTGTTGTTGTTTGGTGATCTTGTATAATTGTAGTGCCACCAAGATACCCGGTCCGTTTGAACAGGTATTTTTGGTGTTTTTATCACCCTCTTTCCAATACAAGCCGCCCCCGGATGCTGTATCAAGCCCGCCCATCATAAAGCGATAGATCATTTCAGATGAATGCAGGTATTTTTTATTGTTTGTACGATGATAAGCATCAAGATAGGCTATAGCAATCCATTGGTTATCGTCGTAAAAACGTGAACTTTTTCTTTCTGTTAAAGGGTAATCCTGGTAACCCGGAAATGGCGGCTTATTACTATAATATTGATCAATAGCATTTACTACTTGCTGCATGTATTTTTGGCCTGGTTGTAACACTTCCATTTCATTGGTAGCCTGTATCAATGCGCATAACGGCCACAGCCAGGAGTGGGGGTTTTCATTTTTTGCGCTGTCGGTTGTTTCATAATAAAGCCCGTTCTTTTTGTCGGTAAGTTGTTTGTTAATTCCCTCGTACAGGTATTTAATACGGGTTTTATAATCAGGTAACTGCGCTTTAACTGTAATGCTAAAAAATGCACTCAGCAGCAATATAATTGTTTTTTTCATAGACATTGATAACGCTAATTTACATTTATTAATAATTAAATGTAATTGTGACAGCAATATTACTTTGATTATTTGTGAGATAATGAGCGTAATATTGGGGTTTAAAATTCGCCTGTTTTATTACTTTTGGATATGCTAATTATCCAGCTTACCGGTTTATCGGGTTCAGGCAAAACAACCCTTTCACAATTTGTAAAGCAGGCGCTCGAAGATCGGCATCTTACCGTTGAAATAATTGATGGTGATACCTACAGGAAAACGCTTTGCCGTGATCTGGGGTTTTCTGTGGAAGACCGCTGTGAAAACATTAGGCGTTTGGGCCATGCTGCTCACTCATTTGCGGGTAGCCGTGATGTTGTGATTATTGCTGCAATAAATCCGTTTGAGCACATTCGTAAGGAGTTGGAAATTAAGTATGGTATCAAAACTGTTTGGATAAATTGCAACGTTGATGTTTTGATAGCTAGGGATACTAAAGGGCTTTACCGGCGGGCCCTGTTACCCGAAGACCACCCTGACAAGCTTCATAATTTAACCGGGATAAACGATAGCTATGACACGCCGGTTAATTATGCTTTATTAATCAATACCCATATGCAATCTACTGCGCAATGTGGCGGGTTACTTTGCGATTTTATATTACAACATATTGGCTAATAAATATTCTTAATCAATTCCGGCCGGGTCGTAAGTAAAATACTGCACAAATCTCGGTTTTGAAGCTGTGTTTGGGCTGCTGCCATGTGGTAATGCATGGTGCCAGATAATAAAATCACCCGCATTGGCTGCTATTGGAATACACCCCAGCTCGTAAAGGTTTTCTTTATATGGGTCAGCGCCGGGGCCCAGGCTTCCTACCCAGCTGTCAAGCCGGTGGTGGAAACCTGGTACCAGGCTAAAGGCTCCCTGGTTTGCTTCGGTATCGGCAAGGTAGAGAATTCCCTGTAGTCCAAAAGGGAGTGGTAAATTTAGTTTTGTGTCCCAATGCAGTCGCGGCCCCGGAAATTTCCAGTTCTCCGTTTCCGGTGGATTGAAGCCAACTCTGTCTGCGGTAACCCAAATATCTTTACGGTTCCATAGCTGCTCAAAAACAGCACGTATAAATGGGGAATCTCTGTTTTTTTCAAGAACAGGGTGTTGAAAAAGCTGAACCATAATGCCCTGCCTTGCGTGGTGCTGATTATACCAGGTATCGGGGTTATTGCGGTCAATTTGAATAAAACTGCAAATTGTTTCAATGGTCTTTTCACAATCCTCTTTTGGTACTGCATTTTTTAAAACAATATAACCGTTCCGTTCCCAAAAATCAACCTGTTCATCGTCCAGGATTTTCTGAATTGCAACCTCGCCGGGATTGTTTTTATTTATAATAGCATTATTAAAACGTATAATTTTTTCTGGTGATGGCGTTCCGCTGGTTTCAAGTATCCACTGCTCAAACTCCTCAAACGAAGGCGCTGTGCCGTATAAATATCTAACAGTTTGCTCAAGTCCAAGGCCAAGTGTAAAAAGCAAGGTCTTATCAAGCTGGAATTCGTTTTCAAGGCCACCTGAATTTATTTGGCCATTTCTTTTTAGCATGCATTTATGCCAAAATCTTTTCAAATGCATTATTTGCAATTGCCCGGCTTCTTCAAATGGCGTTAATAACAGATCTGACATAGCAGTGGTATAAAATTAAAGCTAATTTATGAGTTAATAGTTAGGCCAGAAAGATTTGCTGCATTTTCGAAGTGCTCGCCGGCTGCAATACCAAGTGCGGCGAGTTTGAATCCGGAAAATATACCTTCTGTGAATTGAACTACGTTAAGCCTAAGAAACTGTGTTTCTTTACAGGCAACAATCACACCGTAGTTAACATCTGAATGTACAATCGAACCCGGGATGAATGTTGAAGGGTTATTTACCTGGACTAAATTAACTTCCAGGATCCTGAACGGCAAACCCCTAAATTGCGTTACTGCTCCGCCGTAATCAGGGTTGGTAGCATTCACGAGGTTCTCAATTTCGTTTGCCGATTGTGTTTCCCAATCAATTTTAAGATCATCAATAACGGGCGCGGCAAAATAACTGGCGTTGTTTTCATTTTGAGGGAAAAGCAAGTCATTCCCCGTAGTGTTCAGTTTTTCAATTCCTTTTGAAATAACCTGTACGCTCTCCATCGCCAGGCGATTGGTGTACAAGCCTAAACTTTCACCTTGTGCAATGGATATTTCGTGCTGCATTAACATCGGGCCATCGTCGTAATTTTCTGTAACCTGGTGTATGGTTATACCACCGGTTTGCGCCCCATTTTTTATTTGCCAAAAAACAGGCGACTTACCCCTGTAAGCAGGCAATAAGCTGAAATGGATATTGAAAAAGCCAAATTTGGGCAGGGCTGTCAACGTTGGCGAAATTTTATAAGGGCAACCAAATACAAATACGGCATCCACCTGCGCTTCAGTAAGCCAATCCTTAAAGCCTATATTCAGCTCTTCTTTTAAAAAACGTTTAAAAGGAATATTTAAATGTTGAGCATTAAGTTCAATTGGTATATTGTTTTTATTGGCTTTTCCTGGCGAAACAATACTGTGCAACAGTTTTTGCGCCGATAGGTAATGAATAACTGGTATGGAATACAGGCCGCCGGTTAGTAAAATTATTTTCAATTATGTAAGATTTAGTATAAACTTTTTGATTTTTAAGCTAAACAAAAAAACAAACACTTAAAAGTAATATTTAAATGTATAGCATAATAGCAAAATTAAAGCATTGCCATTCTTTTTTTATCTAATATATAATACAGCTCCATTGCTTTTTCAAGATGTGCGGGGATATCGGCCATGGCTTCTTTCCTGAAATGCTCACCAGGCTTTTTTGAATGATAATGGCTGCGTTGCTCCATTAACTCAAGCGCCTGAGCACTAATGGTTATATTTGAAAAAGAAGCTACCCTTTTTATCATTTCCATAGGGCCTTCATTGTAATTAATCAACATGCAACGCTCATCGTTCGCTGCAATTTCGAGGTACTTTTGTAGATAGCTTGTTAATACATTTGCCAGGTAAATAGAAGAATCGTGACCGATCTCTTCAGGTTTAAAGCCAAATAACTGGGGTTCAATCATGCCCGGTACAGCCTGCATTCCGGGTAATTTGCTGTGTGACCGAAACACTTCATCAGGCCTGCGATACAGCAAAATAAAAGGAACCCCGGGATAAAGCAGCCTCAGCTGCCTGTAAAAAAAAATATGCCAGCTGTCGGCCTTAATAAATAAGTCTTTCTTTTGCAGGGTTACTGCGCCTGCGGTTTCCCTTGCATAATATTTAAAAGCACTTACCAATAAATTATTTATTTCGGCTTCGGTAAAATTTGGTTCTTTAAAAGGTAATCGCAAAATGTCGTCAAAAAAAGGAACCTCTGATAATACAGTGTTTTGTTCCATTGTTGACAGCAGTTGCGAAACCAGGGTTGAGCCGCAACGTGAGATATGAAAGATGAAAGCTGCAGGTACCACCTCTTTTAAGCCGCCGGCCCAGGAAACCGTCATTTCAAGTGCACTAACCGAAGAGAATTCATAATAACGGTTGTTTGCCGAACGGCATTTCAAAATGGTTTCGTCAAAAAAAGGTTCGGTAAATTGCTTGCCAACGGTATGTAGCCAATGACATTGCGACTGCCCGGCTGATGTAGCTAATTTATAAGGGATCCAATTCTCAATTTCAATATGATCCATATCCGGCTGTAAGCTTAAATATTTCCACTGTTACTTAGTAAAATTCTTACCTTTTTTTCCAGATCATCAGCACGTTTATTGGAATCCTCCGTATTTTGGAATCTTAAATGTTTAATCATGTTTAAAAGATTATCATCAACTTGTTCTTTTTTATAAACTATTTGATCGGATGAGGTGATCATATTCTTTAACCAATCATTAACGGTACAATCAATCACCAGGTGAACCCTGTCGGCCTTGCTGTTGTTCGACACGCGATGTGGTAAATTAGCATTCAGATACCAGCATTCGCCTTCCTGCAAAAATACCCGATCCTGTTCGCAATAAAATGCCACTTCGCGATTGGTAATTACCGGAAAATGAAGCCGCGCTTCTCCTTTTTCAAAGGCCAGCTCATTATCTCTGTGTTCTTTAATTACGGCACCTGCCTTTAAATTTAAAAATCTTACCGACATGATGGGGCAATGCAGTTCTGACAGTAGTTTCCTTACAGAAGAGAACCGTTCCATATAAACATTGTCTTTATATTCACTATGTTTTCCCATCAATTCGGGAACGATGTTTTTATGATCGCCTCCGGGAGACCGCAAAGCAAGCACGTCCCATGAGCCGGTGTAATGATACTTGTTTAGATGCGGCTGCCAATCCTGGCCGGTAACTGCTAATTCTGTTTGCATTGCCTGCAGGTCAAAGGTTAGTCCTAATTTCGCATAGCGTATCATAAAATATTTTTTAGGTTTTTCGAACCCAGGCTAACATATAGGGGTAGGGCAGAGTGTTAAGTTCTTCGGCTTTTTTTTTTGCCGTATGTCATTCCCCGCAATTCAAGGCCAGGCACAGCCAAATATCGTCCGGCTTTAAAGTTCTGCAAAATATTTTCACTTTCACCTTTGTATCCATGCTCATGAAAAACAATTTGCGGATCTATTCCGGTAAACAAACAGGCTGCGTATGACCATGCCAGCGCCATCAACTCACCTGAACGGTGCATATCTGTATCCGGAAGCCGGCCACTTACGGAGCAGCGTATATCGGAAGGTAAAGTTGCCAGGTGACCTGCTTCATGGAGTATGTCACCCGGGTGTAACAATTTTTTCGTGTCAATGATTATTTTTCCGTCCTCCAATTCCAGTCCCGGTAAAAAGGATTCTGTTTCTATATCGCGGAATGCAAATCCTATTCCCGCGAATTGTAAAAACTGCGTGATGGTATTAATAACAGGGGAGATCACAATCAATAATTAAATTAAACGGGCAATGGAAGGTCTTTCGCCAGCTGCAGCCTCGAGAAAGAACCAGCAAATGATTTAACAGGTGTTCCGGGGATAAAATGTTTTGCTCTAATTCCGTTCTTCTGTTTATCGCTGTCAAAGTTTATTATTGTGCGGCCCATTATCATGCCATTCCACGCTGTTTGAGCCAAAATTACTTCGTGTTTGGATTTATTACTAAGTATCTTAGTGTTTATAAGGAGTTTGTCATTATTACCGCCGATGATCATATCGATATTTTTAGATTGTGCGGCGAGTTTATGATTATCAGGCGCTGTGCCCTCAAGCATTAACGGCAGGTGCGACAAACAAATAACAAGGTCACATTTTTCATCGTTTTTTAATAAATGAGCTACCGTGTTTGCGCTTTCAATAGCATCACTGCATTTTATATTATTTATACGAGAACCAACTGCAGTGACGCCTACTTTGAAACCGCCGCTATTTATTATAATATAGGGCTTTACTATTTTCTTTAAATTATCATCAAACTCGTAATTGCAATTTAATAAGGTGAACTTTACGAAAGGTGCAAGGGAAGCTAAATGGTCTTGTCCAAGGGAAAGCTCTTGTTTTCCAACTGCTGCAGCATGATAGTTCATGCTGTTCATCATCGCTATTACCTGTTTTTGTTGCGAGAGCGGGGTCGCGCTATTTATAAAGCTGCCCGCATCTAAAAGTAATCCGCTTATTTCCTGTTTCTCCAATTCAGCCTTGATCCGGCTTAGTCCGCCTGTGTTTTTATAAGCAGCTTCGATATTCCCCAACAGATCATTGGTGTGATATATAGTTACCGCATTTTTTGACGAGTGGATTGTGTTAATCTGTTTGCTAACAGCTGCTGCAGAAGCCATCGGTTTACAAAATGCGGCTGTTGCGGCCATAAGAGATATTTGGTTTAAAAACACTCTGCGGGTTTTATTCATCGTGATGTAGTTAATAAGTTAATTAGAGACGATAAATATATAGTATTTTTCAAATAATAATAAAAAAATAATTTAGAGAAAATAACCTGACCGAAGTTTGTAGTTGGGTGTTTCGCTTTTTTTCTGAGATTTTTTTTATTAAAGTTCTGTAAAAGAGTTTTTTAATAAAAATTATATAAGGAATAGTGTTGAACCTAAAATACATTGATAAACGTTCATAAATCAAATAAATTATTAACGGCAAAATTTATTTGATTATTTTTTTTGTATTGTAAAAAAAACTATTTAATATTGAACTGCTAAACTTAATACAATTTAAACTTAAACCTTATGAACCCAAGTTTTATTGGAGCCATTTACATTTTCGGAGGGAATTTTCCTATTGCCGGTTTTTCGTTTTGCCAGGGCCAGCTGGTCGCAATATCAGAAAATGATACTTTATACACTTTGTTAGGTACTACTTTCGGCGGCGATGGGGTACAGACCTTCGGGCTGCCTGATTTGCGTGGAAGGATGATCGTCGGCCAGGGCCAGGGGCCGGGTTTAAGCCAGTACGTTATCGGCCAAAGGTCAGGTGTTGAAAATGTTACGCTCACCACCAATACGATGCCTTCGCATACGCATCTTATCAATGCCAACTCTGGCGCAGGTACAACGTCGACAGCAAGTACAAGTTCATACATGGCTGCAGTAGTTTCCGGTACCACTCCCGAAAATTTTTACAACACCGCTACTCCTAACGCTACATTGGCTGCCTCTACCTTATCATCGGCCGGAAGCAATATTCCTTTCTCTATAGTTCAACCGGTGTTAGCAATGAATTATGTAATTTCCTTATACGGTATATACCCGTCACGTAATTAGGCGCTAATAAATAAACAATTAAATATAATCAGTGAGTTCGGCGATTATCCCGACAACTGATCTGAAAAATAAAAAGCAACCTTAATCTCATATCATGGAACCATATTTAGGTCAAATTATTCTGCTCGGGTTCGATTTCAATCCAAAAGGGTGGGCGCTTTGTGCTGGCCAATTAATGTCGATACAACAAAACCAGGCGCTATTCTCTATTTTGGGCACTACCTACGGGGGAAACGGCGTCCAGACTTTTGCACTGCCTGATTTACGCGGCCGTGTGGCTCTTCATACTGGCCAGGGCCCCGGGCTTTCCAATTACGTCCTTGGCGAAGTATCGGGTACGCAAAGCACTACGCTGCTGCCTGGCAATTTGCCGTCACATAATCACTTGATGAATGCCAATACAGGTGCAGGTAATTCCGGAGCACCCTCAGGTAACCTGCTGGCTCAGGGGCCGGTTATAGGTGGTGTAAACGTAAACGAATATACAACCAGTGCCAATACCACGATGAATGCAACGTCAATTGCTGTTGCGGGAGGAAGTCAGCCTGTTTCAATACTGCAACCTTATTTGGCCCTTAACTACAGTGTAGCATTACAGGGAATTTTTCCGTCGAGAAACTAAATAACTTGCATTGAACTAGAATTAATTAAAAGAATAGAAATTTTTATTAAACCAATAGCCTTATGGATCCATATTTAGGATGTGTAATCATTTTTGCGGGCAACTTCGAAATTCGCGGATTTCGGTTCTGCTCAGGTCAATTACTACCTATATCACAAAATACAGCTTTGTTTTCTCTACTTGGCACTTATTACGGTGGCAACGGAACTTCAAACTTTGCCCTGCCAGACCTTAGGGGACGCGGCGCGATAGGACAAGGACCGGGGCCAGGCCTAACTGAATATGTGATCGGTGAAAGTGCAGGAGAGGAAAGTGTTACTTTATTAAGTGGTAATATTCCTGTGCACACTCACCTGGTAAATGCATTTAACGGATCAACAGTAGCAACAGCTTCTAATTCACCGGCTAATGCTTTTTTTGCTGAAGGACCTAAGGCCGGTGGCATTAGCGGAAAAGCGCCGAACTACTATTTGACTCCCGGAGTGCCAAATGTGACTTTAAACCCGCTGGCTGTTGGGGTCAACCCCGGTGGAGGCTCAATTCCTGTACCTGTGATGCAGCCTTTTTTGGCAGTAACTCATTTAATAGCAATGAACGGAATTTTCCCTCCAAGAAACTAAATGTTAATATATAAACTATCCTGCCAATGACAGGACCTATAAAAATAGGAATATTGACGCCGTTTTCCGGCATTTATCCCTATTACGGACAACACCTGATGGCAGGCATGCTATTAGGAATATACCCCGGTGCTGCAAAAAAAAATGAAATACAATTTATACCGGTGTACACTAAAATGGGCGATCCTGCCAGTGTACTTGAAGCCGTAAACCGGTTGGTATTTTTTGAACAGGTTGATATTATTTCGGGATTAATTAATTATCAGTCAATCCCTGAAATCATTCCTGTGATAGAACGCCACAATAAACTGGGTTTTTTTGTTGATATGGGTGAATATATTCCCTGGTTCAACTACCTAAGCCCGAGGGTTTTTTACTCGTCACAGCAAATTTGGCAAACACAATATGCCTTAGGTAACTGGGCTGCTAAAGAATACGGTGACGGCGGATTGATGGTAATGACATTATATGAGGCCGGTTATCATATCAGCAACGCTTTCCACAAAGGGGCAATAGATGCTGGTGTAAACAGGTTGAATATGCACGTAATACCGCATGATAAAAACAACCCGAAAAATTTGGATCTTGATGATTTTTTCGAAAAGATCAAAAAAAATCCACCTCCATATGTTCACGCAATTTTTGCCGGAAGCATTGGGAACGATTTTTTGCAGAAGTGGAAAGAGTCGGGGTTTCATAAAAAAATCCCGCTGGTAGTTGTGGAAAATATGGCTTACGATGACCTGTTGGAAGATGCTGCTGGTTTAGATCTTGAATTCTTTTCAGCAAGTACCTGGAACCGGAACGACGAAAATGTGCGCAATGCTGAATTTGTGAAACGGTTCGAAAAAACGGGTGGGCAAATGGCAAACGTGTTTGGGTTGCTGGGATACGAAATAGGCCTTGCATTACGGGAAATTAAACCGCTAATTCAAAAGAGGGAGTGGAGTAAAATTTGTGATTTGCTGCAAAAGGAGTCGATAATAGGACCCAGGGGCGAACGTAACTTTTATCCGGCATCGGGCTTTTCCCTTCCGGTAACAGATATTGTAAGTGTTAAAACATCAATAAATAAAATATATAAAACAGTAATAGGCCAGGGCAAAGGTTTGAAATTTGATTCGGAGGCGTTTAAAGACATCCACGAAGGAAGTGTAAGCGGCTGGCAAAATCCATATTTGTGTATCTAAGAAAAAGGTTATGAAGAAAATTTTTACAAAAGTTTATTACGCTGCTGCAGTAATTATCCTTTTTTTGGGGGCAACGCTCTCTGTTAACGCGCAGTACACTGCTAAAACTTTAGCTGCTAATGTATGGTCATCGGCGGTCGCCAAAGACGGAAGTGGTAACGTATATGTTGTAGAGGCCATTACAAAGAATGGATTTAACGACTATGCAAAGGTTTTAAAATACACTAATGGCACAGGCAGCCCGGCCACTATATATACCGGCAATGCTATACCTTTTAGTAATGCTGATGGACAAACTGATGATTATGCTTTTGGATTGGCTGTAACCAGTAATGGAGATGTGTATGTAACTACCACAACAAATTATACAGGTACACCGGCGTTTTATGGTAATATCATCAAGTTGACAAATAATTCGGGTACGTATGCTGCGTCAACATTCTTTACCGGCACTGCGGATCTTGCAGGTTTTACTTCACTTGCGGTAGATGCAAGCGATAATCTTTATTGCCTTCGTTATCATGCCAGTTCTTCAGCAGGGCCAAGCGGATCATACGAGGTTGTTGAATTTCCGGCCTCCGGAGGTGTTCCTTCAACCAGCGGTGCAACTGTAATTTATAATCAGTTATACTTAAACGCCTTATCGTCAGCTGACGGTTACAGCAACATAACCGGACTTGCAATTGACCCTAGCGGAAACATATATGTAGCAGATGCATTTGATATTACTTCGCCGGCCACAGACGGGGGCCATGTTTATAAACTTACAAAATCGGGAAATACTTACACGCCCTCAACTTTTACAACCGGAAAAAGAACCAGGGCTTTGGCAACTGATGCAGCAGGAAACGTTTATGCTACAAACGGAACAAGTGCAGGCAGCGCTTATTCACTTGTTGAATATGCGGGCGGCTCAAATGCATCTCCGCTCACGCTTTACACCAATTTTGGTACCGATGGTAATTTTTATCCTTTTGGCATTGCGGCATTAAGCAGTAATAATATTTTTGTTGCCGATGGCAGCGAAGGCGGTGGTATTGATGGTAGC
Source organism: Mucilaginibacter xinganensis (assembly GCF_002257585.1). Lineage (NCBI taxonomy): Bacteria > Pseudomonadati > Bacteroidota > Sphingobacteriia > Sphingobacteriales > Sphingobacteriaceae > Mucilaginibacter > Mucilaginibacter xinganensis. The sequence goes on from NZ_CP022743.1 coordinate 2,592,893, forward strand.
CTGGTGCAATTATTTGGGCCTGCATCAACTGCTGCAACAGGTGTTAGTTTTTCAAGTATAGGTGCTACAACGGCTACTGCCACATGGTCAGCTAACGGTAACGGAACTTCAAGGGTAGCATTCATAGCTAACGCATCTACCGGTAGTCCCGCACCTGTTAACAGTACTACTTATACAGCTAATGTAAACTTTGGTTCAGGTACCCAAATTGCTAGCACTGGTTGGTATTGTATTTATAATGGTACAGGTTCTCCTGCCAATGTAAATCTTACTGGTCTTACTGCCGGTCAAACTTATAGGGTGATGGTGTTAGAATATAACGGGGTGGCCGGCGCTGAAAACTATCTGCAAACTACAGGAACAAACAATCCTAATAATTTCACAGCACAGTCGCCGGTGGCCATAACTTCTTTGGCCCGCGCAGGAGCAACACCTACTAATGCATCATCTGTTTCTTACACGGCTACTTTTGCAGGATCAATAACAGGTTTAACTGCCAGCAATTTCTCATTGACCACTACAGGTGTTAGCGGTGCCAGCATAGGTACCGTAACCGGATCAGGAACAACCTGGACCATACCGGTAAGTACAGGTACAGGCGACGGTACAATTCAATTAAACCTGGCGAATGCAACCGGAGTATCGCCGGGAATAACTACAAGTTTGCCTTTCGCCGGTGAGGTTTACACGATTGATAAAACCCCTGCGACACTTACCTCAGGCTCTTATTTTAGCAATAACGGCAACAGCTCGCAGTATGCTAAGGTAGGCGATAATATTACTTTGAGCATTGGATACAATGAAGTTTTGCAAAGCCTGACCATGACAATAGGCGGCCACGCGGTAAGCGTTACCCCATCGAACGGTAACAAGAACTGGACAGGTGTGTATACGGAGACTTCGGGAGATACGGAAGGCAATGTTCCATGGACGCTTAGCGCTACCGATCTGGCGGGCAACATCCGGAATTATTCCAATACAGATTTTGGCACGGTGCTGATATTTGATAAAACACCTCCTGCAATTAACATAGGTGCGCCAACACCGGCAATAGCAGGTAACGGCGCCGGAAACCCGGTAACTTACGCTGTTACTTACAGTGATGCCAACTTTAATTACAGCACCCTGTCAACCGGCGACATTACGTTGAACGCAACCGGTACGGCTACAGGCACGGTCAGCTTAAGCGGCTCGGGCCAATCATACACGGTAACGGTTTCAAATATTACCGGCCTGGGTACCCTTGGCATATCGATAGCTGCTGGTACCGCTGCTGACATTCCGGGCAACATATCCGTTGCGGCGGGACCATCAGGAACATTCAATGTAGTATCAGCAGATGCAACACTGGCAAACCTGAGTACAACAGCCCCCGGCGGCTTTACACCAGCATTTGATGCGGCTACTACCAGCTATACAGCTGCTGTACCAAACAACACAACTACTACCACGGTAACGCCAACTTCAACAGATGCAGCTGCAACTATCCAGGTAAGAGTAAACGGTGGCAGCTATGCTGCAGTAAGCAACGGCGCCGCTTCCGGAGCACTGGCACTAAACGTCGGCAGTAACCCAATTGATGTTCTGGTAACAGCAGAGGACGGTGCAACGACAAAAACCTATACAATTACCGTAACCCGGGCCCCTTCGATCAATGCGCTTTTAAGTTCGCTTACATTTAATCCGTACCTAAAAGCTGTCACCGTATCTGGCCCAGATTACAGGGATTACATTAGTTCAGTTGCCAATTCAGTTAGCTCAATTACCGTAAAACCGGTAACACAGGACCCAACTGCTACGGTAACAGTTAACGGTACTACTGTAAGTTCAGGCACTTCATCAACCCCAATAGCACTTAATATCGGGGCAAACGTTATCACCACAGTGGTAACTGCACAGGATGGTGTTACCCAAAATACCTATAGTATTACAGTAACGCGCCAGGGTGATGCACTGTTAAGTTCGTTAAAGTTTAGCCCGCCGTTAACTATTACTCCGGTGTCAGGTCCTTATTTTAAGAATTACGTAGGATCATTAAACAGCTCGGTAAGTTCGGTTCAGGTAATGCCGATAGCAGAGGATCCGACCTCAACTATAAAAGTTAACGGCGTTACGGTAGCTTCAGGTGCTACGTCTGATCCTGTAGCATTGAATATGGGCGCGAATACCATCAATACTGTGGTAACAGCTGCGGATGGGGTTACGACGAAAACCTACAGCATCGTAATCACCCGTACTTACAGCACCTTGCTAACCTCGCTGAAATTTAACCCTTACATAAAGGCCGTCACCGTATCAGGTACTAATTATAAGGACTATACCGCCAATGTAAGCAATGCAGTAAGTTCCGTAACAGTAACACCGGTTGCCCAGGATCCAAGTGCTACTATCACAGTAAACGGCACTACTGTAGCATCAGGGACAGCCTCGGCTTCAATCCCGCTGAATGTGGGTGATAATACAATTACTACGATAGTAACTGCACCAGATGCATCCGGGACACGTACTTACAGCATTGTTATAACAAGAGGCGTAAATGCGCTGTTGTCATCGCTAACTTTCAGCCCGAGAATCACGACAACCACGGTAAGCGGCCCTGATTACAGAGATTATACTGCAACGGTAAACAATACGGTAAGCTCAGTAACGGTAACACCAGTAACGCAGGATGCTACCTCAACGGTAACAGTGAACGGCACACCGGTTACTTCCGGCACCGCGTCATCAGCTATTTCTCTGAACGAAGGTGATAATACGATTACCACAGTAGTAACAGCGAAGGACAATACCACCACCAATACCTATAGCACTGTTATCACCAGGCTAGCACCGCCGGTAGTTGCCTCTACTTACGATGCAACGCTGGTAGCTGTGGCCCCGGTAAGAACACCTGATATACAGGTACACCAGAACGTATCACCGAATGGTGACGGAAACGGTGACGTGTTGAAAATAGACGGAATTACAGCTTACCCTGAAAATACGCTACAGATTATGAGCCGGAGCGGCGCTTTAGTTTACGAAGCGAAAGGGTATGACAATGCGACAAAAGCATTTGACGGGCATGCCAGCACAAACGGAAAGTTGCAGGAGCCGGGTACTTATTTTTACTCATTGGATTATAAGGTAGGCAAAGACGTAGTTCACAAAACAGGGTTTATTGTATTAAAATATTAAAAATTCAGACAGGGAAAAAGAGGTATGCGTGTAAGAACTGTAGTAATGCTGTTGGTTTTGTTTTGGTTGGGGAGAGGGGAGCAGTTGAAAGCACAAAGTCAATCCTTCAGCTTTACACAGTACATGGATAACCTGACGCCGTTTAACCCGGCTTATTCGGTGCTTGATCAGGCTTATTCTGTAAATACAATGGCTAAAAAGCAATTTGTAGGAATAGATGGCGCCCCGACTACGCTTTTATTAAATGGCAACGTGCCTATTGAATCTATCAACGGAGCGGCCGGACTTATTATTTTTAATGACAAGATTGCAATAGAGCACCAAACAGAAGTAAACGCCTATTTTTCAAAGGCGATACAATTGGGGCAAAGCGACTACCTTGCCGTATCATTAAATGCAGGCATTCGAAACTATGTGGCTAATTACTCGACACTTGGACCAGAAGATCCTTCGTTTGCTAATGATGTCAGACAAACAAGGCCTAATATCGGCTTTGGTGTAATGTATTTTACTGACTGGTATTACCTGGGAATATCTGCGCCGGAACTAACAATAACCAGCCTTGGAACAGCATCTGTACAAAGTACTTATAACTTTAGAAGTCACTATTATTTTACAGGAGCACTGCTGGCAGATTTGGGAGAGGATTTCAAGTTAAAGCCATCGGTATTGGTTTCTTATGCAAAGGATGTCCCGCTGGTAGCGGATATCTCCGGCATTTTTTATATGAAAGAAACGCTGGGGCTTGGCGCCGGATACCGTACCAGTCAGAACCTGGCTGCAGGAATTATTACACTAAACCTTGATCAGGTGCATATTGGTTATAGCTACCAGTTTGGCACTTCATCAAGTAATCTTGGCGGGTTCAATTTGGCTACACATGAAGTAACACTCAGTTACCGGTTCGGTAAGGGTATCACCAAACGGAAATTGTTGTAAAATAAATCACATCAAAAAAACGCAGCTTTCATCAAACGATAGCTGCGTTTTTTTTTGCGGCAGGGCTTATGGGTCGGAAGTACCGCGACAGCCTTGATCTTTATATAAGTGTGTTTAAGCACCGCCTAACTTGAAGCAAACCGGTTTTAAATTATAGGTCTCGATATGAAAAGGACAAATAAGTATCCTGTTGAAAATTAATCAGCATGCTGATTCGCGGGTCAGTAAGTGGTGCAAGTTCTGGTTTATGTGGCAATCCGTTGCTTCAAAAGTACATTTTTGACCTTTTTACTCTTCAATTTATAGGCTGCATTTAGTCTTAGCTGCCAAATTCAATCCCCTTTAAAACAGAGTGATATTAAGAAATTGTAAAGTGATTATGCTGACTTTCATGTTGTGAAAATCAACTGATAATCAGTAGTTAACTCGTTGACAATTGTGGATTACTATTGTTGATAATTTGATAAGTAAAATGCTTTTACATAAAAAAGACATTGGAATTGGTATAGTGGCAACATATTTGTCTACCTGGTGTGTATAGAATTATCTATTATTTCACTAAAATCACAACAATGAAAAATTCAACAAAATGGATAGCAACGGTAGCAACTGCTGCGGCTATATTTTTCTCCGTAAATGTAAAAGCACAAACTACTGATAAAAGCGCATGGCGTTTAGGTTTTGGGGTTGAAGGCGGTATCCCTACAGGGAGCCTAAATACTTCGCCGGCATACTCGAAATTTGAGTTAGGCGGAACAGCGAGGTTGCAATATGGAATACAAAAAAACCTTGCATTAACACTAACTTCCGGTTATTACAACTTTTTTGCTACCCAGGCAGCTAAAGATGTAGGTGGCGAAAGCTTTGGTGTTGTCCCTGTAAAAGTTGGGGTAAAAGGGTTCTTTACAGAAAACTTATACTTTGGTGCAGAAGCAGGTGCTGGTTTTGAAACCAAATATGACAAGAATACAAAACTTATTTTGTCTCCGGCATTTGGATGGGCTAATAAATCATGGGATGTGGGCGTTCGTTACGAAAACCTTTCGGGCCAGAGCGATAGCTACGGTATTGTAGGTTTGCGTTTAGCTTACGGGTTTTCACTATAATTTCCTCAAATAATATCGTAATAAAAAACAACAAAGTCGCCTGACGATTAATCGTCAGGCGACTTTGTTGTTTTTGAAATACTAACTTAAGATCGGTGCAAGAAACCGGGGGAATAAATAAAAACGCCCAATTGACGATATGTCCTTTGGGCGTTTTACTATTTATGAACAGCTATCTGTTTATTTCAACTTTCCTAAAGCTTCCTTTACTCTTTTCATCGCTTCAATCAACTTGTCCTCGGCCGCAGCATAGCTTATGCGGATAGATTTTTTATCGCCAAAAGAATCACCGCCAACGGTTGCAACGTGTCCTTCTTCTAATAAGAAGATGCTCAGTTCATCAGCATCGTTAATTGTTTTTCCGTTATAGCTTTTTCCGAAAAATGAAGTTACGTCGGGGAAAAAGTAGAATGCTCCTTCGGGCAGGTTTACTTTTATGCCATCAATTTCTTTTAATAAGCTATAAACCAGGTCGCGGCGCTTTTTAAAAGCTTCGCGCATTTCTAAAACAGATTCAAGTCCGCCTTCGTAAGCGGCAATCCCGGCGCGCTGTGTAATTGAACAGGTGCCAGATGTAATTTGTCCCTGCATTTTATCACAAGCACTTGCAATTTCTTTATTTGATGCAGTGTAGCCAATTCTCCAGCCCGTCATCGCAAAGGCTTTTGACCATCCATTGATAATAATCACGCGATCTTTAATGCTATCAAACTGCGCAATTGACTCGTGTTTGTCAACAAAGTTAATATGCTCGTAAATTTCGTCAGATAAAATGTAAACCTGCGGATGTTTTTCAAAAACTTTGGATAATCCTTCCAGTTCGCTTTTACTGTAAACACTGCCCGTTGGGTTACATGGCGATGAAAACATAAAAAGCTTGGTTTTGGGCGTTATAGCTGCCTCAAGCTGTGCTGGTGTTATTTTAAAGTCCTGCTCAACAGGTGCTTCAATAAAAACGCTAACACCTTCTGCAAGTTTTACAACTTCAGAGTACGAAACCCAATAAGGGGTAGGAATAATTACTTCTTCGCCAGGGTTAACTAAACATAACACCGCATTGGCTATTGCCTGTTTGGCTCCTGTTGAAACTACGATTTGGCTGACATCATAATCAAGCCCGTTCTCATTTTTGAGCTTGGCTACAACCGCTTTCCTTAGTTCAGGGTAACCTGATACTGGAGTATAATACGTGTAATTCTGATCCATGGCCTGTTTGGCAGCTTCCTTTATATGCTCCGGGGTATGAAAATCAGGTTCGCCGAAGCTAAGGCTGATCACATCTACACCTTTTGCAGCAAGTTCGCGGCCCATTTTGGCCATTTTAATAGTCGCTGATTCAGACAGGTTATTGATCCTGTTACTTAATGTACTCATATAATTTTCTCTTATTGCGGCAAATATAGAAAAACTCCTATGTCCTAAGTAATTAGTGTTAAGAGTTTTATTCCTTTTGATGAAGAAAATGCGTGATTGCTGTTGCTTAATTTTAGAAAAAACTAAATATGATCTGTTTTTTTAATCTTATTACTCAAGAATTTCAATCGTTCTGCTTAGTGCTTTACAAAACTCTTAATTCTTTAATACATTTTGATTTTTTTGGCTGACAAGAAATTACCATATTAACTAAAAGCGCTAATGCTCAAACCATTCGGCTGTATTTCACCACTTAAAGTTAAAAACTATAAACTTAACAGTTAAAATATATATTTTTGCGCCCTAAATAATATAGTTTTGAGAGAGCAAAAAAGGATTATACTAACGGCATTAATAGTAGGTGTAGTCTTGATGCTTGCAAAATTTGGAGCTTATTTTTTAACGGCATCCAACTTTGTACTTACTGATGCAGCCGAAAGTATTGTTAACGTACTTGCAAGTTCTTTTGCATTTTTTAGTATTTACCTTGCCGCGCAGCCACGGGACGAGAACCACCCATACGGGCATGGTAAAGTGGAATATTTTTCAGTTTTTATAGAAGGCTCTTTAATTGGCATCGCCGCAATTATCATTATTGTAAAGTCTGTTTATGGAATTTTTTATCCAAATGCCATCCATGACCTTTTAACAGGCGCTACCATAATAGGAGCAACGGGTGTTATTAATGGCGCGTTGGGTTACTACATGATAGGCAAGGGTAAAACATTGCAGTCAATCACCATTGAAGCTGACGGCAGGCACCTGATGGCGGATATGGTTACCAGTGTTGGTCTTGTAGTTGGCTTGTTGTTAATTCATTTTACCAACGTACTCTGGTTAGACAGCGTATTGTCTATATTAGTTGCGCTCTATATTTTGTTCAGCGGGTATAAACTGGTAAGGCGGTCGGTTTCCGGGCTGATGGATGAGGCTGACTTTGGTGTTGTAACTGAAATAGTAGCAGTATTAAATGAAAAAAGAAAAGAAGAATGGATCGATATTCATAACTTTCGTGCACAAAAATATGGCAATGAACTTCATATTGACTGCCATTTAACTTTACCAAACTACTTTGACCTTAATAAGGTTCATGACGAGGTAAAATCAGTAGATGAACTGATAAACAGGGAAGTAACAAAAACCGAACTGTTTATTCACGTTGACCCTTGCCTGCCCGAATGTTGCCATTATTGCAACGTGCCAAATTGCCCAATTAGGACCGAAGCGAAGACCGAGGACATAACCTGGACGCTGGACAAAATTATCCGCAACAAAAAACACTTTGAATAATGTATCCATTTAACGTACGTGTTTATGGCATTTTAGTAAACGATGCCGGTGAAGTACTGATCAGCGACGAGCAGGAATATGGCATGCGCTTTACAAAGTTTCCGGGGGGCGGCCTTGAGTTTGGCGAAGGCTTGATTGATGCATTAAAACGCGAGTTTTTGGAAGAATGTAATATAAACGTTGAGGTAATTGATCATTTTTACACCACGGATTTTTTTATAAAATCGGCCTTTAATGAGTCACAAATAATAAGTGTTTATTATCACGTTAAGAATAGTGATCCTATTAATTTTAATATAAAAACAGTTGCATTTGACTTTGACGGGGAAGGGGATGTGCTGCAGGCATTTAGGTGGGTTAAACTGACGAACCTGAATCCGGAAGATTTTATTTTTTCAACAGATAAATGTGTTGTTGAACTTTTGATAAAAGATATATGAGCTTGGTTGACAGGGATTTAAAAGTAATTTGGCATCCTTACACACAGATGAAAACTGCTTTGCCTCCGATACCTATTGTAAGAGGTGAAGGGGCGTGCCTTTATGATGAAAGCGGTAAGAAATACATAGATGCTGTATCCTCCTGGTGGGTTAATATCCACGGTCACGCGCATCCGCACATCGCAAAAAAGGTTTCTGAACAATTAAATAAGCTTGAACATGTGATATTTGCAGGCTTTACGCATGAGGGCGCCGTTGCATTAGCAGAACGCCTGCTCACTTTGTTACCCGGCAATCAGCAAAAAGCTTTCTATTCAGACAATGGCTCAACTGCTATTGAGGTGGCTATAAAAATGTGCCTGCAATACTGGCATAACAAGGGCGAAGGGCGCACAAAGATACTGGCCTTTAAAAATGCGTACCATGGCGATACCTTTGGTGCTATGGCCGTAAGCGGGCGCAGTGCTTTTACCGCTGCATTTGATTCATTATTGTTTGAGGTAGAATTTATTGATCTGCCAAACAAAGAAAATATAGCCGAGCTTAAATCTCAGATCTCAGGTCTTAAATCAGAACTTGCCTGCTTCATATTTGAACCTTTGGTACAGGGTGCTGGCGGAATGCTGATGTATGAAGCCCAATACCTGGATGAATTAATGAAGCATTGCCGCAATGAAGCTGTATTAATGATTGATGATGAGGTATTTACAGGGTTTGGCCGTACCGGGAAGTCATTTGCCTGCTATCATGTAACCGAACAGCCGGACATTATGTGTTTTTCAAAAGGGCTAACGGGAGGCACTATGGCTTTAGGTATGACTACCTGCAGCCAGCAAATCTACGACGCTTTTTTATCTGACGACCGGTTAAAGACGTTGTTTCACGGCCATTCCTTTACAGCTAACCCAATTGCGTGTGCAGCCGCATTAGCAAGCATGGATCTTTTTATGGAGCCTGCAACACAATCTAACATCAATCGAATATCGACATCCCACAAGGCATTTTTAGATAAGATCAAACATCACCCTAAAGTTAAAACGGTAAGACAAACCGGAACTATCGTGGCCCTGGAATGGGAAACGGGAAATGATACTTCCTATTTTAGTTCACTGAGGGATACTTTATACCAGTACTTTTTAAATGCCGGAATTATATTGCGCCCATTGGGAAACATCATTTATATTTTACCCCCGTATTGCATAACTGATACCGAGCTGAGTTACATTTATAGCAAAATTATGCAAGCGCTGGAGGAAATTTAATCCTTCCTCAGTTGGTGAACTTCAATAATAAAACTTATGGAATTAAATAAAATATTGCCTTTAATAATAGCTGATAAAGTATTGCATTCCAAGTGGTTAAATACTTTGTCGTTAATGGAAAATACAGGTGCGCGCAAGATCTCGGCCAGTGAGGATCCGCTTACCGTTACCTATATTATCCTGAAGCATGCTGCTGAAGAGCACCGTCATGCTTTTTATTTGAAAAAACAAATAGAGAAAACCGGCGAAAATGTATGTCCAACTTATGCCCCTGAGTTTCTATTGGCTCCGGCTTACAGTAAGTATTATCTTAACCAGCTGGATACACAGGTTAGCAGGTACCTGAAGCAGGCATTAAAACTTGAAGGAAAAGAACTGCGTTTTGGCGCATACCTGCTGGTAACCTACGCTATTGAAGTACGTGCGGACGAACTTTACCCGGTTTACCAGGAAGCGCTGGAAAATGCAGCGAGTAAGGTTAACGTAAAATCAATAATATTGGAGGAAGAGGGGCATCTGGAAGAAATGATAAGTCAGCTAAAAAGGTTTTCGCCCCAATGGGAGGAACACGCTCAAATAGCCGTTGATTACGAGAGCCGGCTATTTACTGATTGGGTGAATGCCCTGGCGAAAGAATTAATCTTTGCAAACTAAACTACAGGTAAACAGAAGAGCCGTTTACTTTTAGGCAAACGGCTCTTCTAGTAAATTCTATTAATTACTGGGCGCTCAAATCAGCCATTGAACCTCTTGTGTAGTCTTTACCTATTCCAAATGTTCCGGCAGGTGCTTTTGTATCAGCTATACTTGTAATAGTAATACTGGTTTCCTGGCCTTGCTGAAATGCAGTGTACTGAACCGGGAAGCCGCCAATTTGTTTGTAATAAACCGGCATAGCGGTTTCAGGAACAGTAAAATCGTTGGTAATCCATACATCGTAAGCTTTGCCGCTTTTGGTGTCTTTAGCTGTTACTTTTTTACAGTTAAAGCCAGAGATCTGCTTGGTTTCAGTACCCGGAGTAAACGTAAAACTTGGAAGCTGACTCATCGCTTCTTCAACTTCTGCCGGAGTAGCAATGCCTGCTTTTTTTATTCCTGCAACCGGAACATCAAGTACTACTGCAAAAAAATCATGCTTTGCGTTACTTAATATTTTTACATTAGCCGGCCCCATAGTTATCAATGCTGCAGTTGAATCAGCATTAAAGTATTCTTTTACTTCGGCAGGTTGTCCGCGCATTTCGGTGCTAAATGATACAACACCTTCGGTGTATTTTTTTTGTGCACTTGCACTAAACGCAGTTGCTGTAAGCGCTACGCCCAGGGCAACGTTAAAAAGTTTGATATTCATATTGTAGTTTATTTTAATACAATTTAGATTTTTAATAGCTCAGATACAAATTTTCCTGATCTTTCTTTTGTTTTTAATTAGATACCGTAACCATTGAAATGTTACGTTTTAGTATTTTATAACTTACATTTTTATTTTTAGCATCAATTTTAAGCTTATTTATATAATTGTCGCTGTTAGTGCCATCTGCTATAATTAGCTTATAATCAAATATATTGCTGATTGCTGTTAAACCGGCATGGGGGTTACCGGTAAGATAAAGATAATCGAATTTTAATTTAGCCGCCTGGGAATCATCCGCTGGGTGTGCATTTATTAAAAATAGTTTGGTATTTAAAAACTGTACTGCTCCTCCGTTTTTCGCGAGCCATGCCATTTTAATATTTTGATAGAATGTTAAAGTTCTTGTATTGTTAACCTGGCAACTATCAAGGTAAGGTTGAATGGCATATTGATAGGTTTTATCTGTATCGCGCAGGTCGGTAAGTACAATTGCCGCGTTGCCATTTCTGAAAACGATAGCCTTGTGCTTATTTATACTTAGCCAGGCTATATTGTTACCGGCAGTATTTCGTATCCGCTTTAAGCTAACAGAAATGCTAAAGAGCAGCGTACAAACCATCAAAATTTTAAGAACCCACTTTTTCTTATCGTACAAAAAATAAAACAGGCTGATAATAATTGCGTAAAGTAGCAAATACTCCGCTGTGGTTACCCAAATTTTTGTAATTGAGGCAAAAGGTAAATGCTCCACCCGGGTTAAAAATTTATTCATCAGCAGGATTGAATTTTCCAGTACAAAGGCCAACGCTTTTGATGCATAAGGTATTTGCGGCAGCAGCAGGTATAAAATGCCCGAATACATGATCACCATTGTTGGCAATACGATAAATAAGTTGCTCAATAAAAAGTAAACCGGGAATTGGTGAAAATAAAAAGCGCTTAAAGGAAAGGTAATAACCTGTGCCGCTACAGATACCGAGCAGGCAGCCCATAATTTGTCGGCCAGTTTGTTTTTAAACGTCAGCCAGTTATATACCACCGGCTGAAAGACAATTAATCCAAAAACGGCAAGATAGGACAGCTGAAAACCGACATCAACAATATAAAGCGGGTTATAAAGCAACAATCCGAAAGCAGAGATCGCCAAAATATTTAACGTATTAATATAACGGCTGTAAGTTTTACCGACAACAACCATGCTGATCATTACAGCAGCCCGGCAAACCGCCGGCGAAAAGCCAGTAAGTAATGCATAATACCAAATTATAGCTATAATAATTATGGCTTTGAGCAATTTGCCATACTTGAACCTATTTAGGAAACCCAGCGCAAACGCCAGCAACAGGTAAATGACTGCTACGTGGGCACCCGAAACGGAAAGCACATGTACCGTTCCTGTTTTTGAGTAGGCCTGTAATACATCATTGCTCAGATCAGTTTTATAACCCAATATCAGCGTGGATGCCACTGCGATGGCATTGGTATCGCGCATGTTGCGCTTTAGCTTTCCTATCAGGTTTTTTCTTAGTTTTAAAGCGTAACTTACTATGGCATTGCCTTTTCCGAACGCTAATAGTTCATATTGTTTAGGGAATAAAAAAGACTGGTAATAGATGTTTTGGTTAGCCAGGTATCTTTTATAATTAAACTCAGCGGGATTAAACGGCGGGTTTACCGCTGCGTATTTTGCAGGAATCAATAGTTCATCACCGTAAGTGAGGTCACTTTCCTGGTCTTTTAAAGCTAAAAGCAAAGTACCGGATGATGGGGTGCTTTTACCGTTGTTTACAGTTTCTTCAACAGTGGCAATAAATCTGATCCAGCCATTTTTAAGAATAGGTTCATTATTGATCTTTACAACAAGATACTGTGCGCTAGCCTTCGAAAAATGGTGGTTGTTGTTAAGCTCGTTATTTCTGATAACACTGATAAAACCCGATAAAAATAAAATGCAGGTGATCAGTATGCCGCCAATCCACCTGGATCTATAAAGCCCTATCTTTGTGTAAGTTAAATTGAGTAAAATAAATATTAAGCTCAGCGCAAAAAATAAAACGGTGAGCAGGTTGATGTTGGATAAGGTGGAGAAATTAATAGCTAAACTAATTCCCAATATAAAGGGAAGCAGCAGGATAAGGAAAGGTATTTCGCCTTTGTGTTTGGCTATCATATAGAAAATAAAGATAGCTTTTCAATCAGAAATTACAACTGGTCTCTAACCTCTATCAAAAACTTTTTAAGACTTTCCAAAGAGCTGATTACCCGATGGCTGTCTTTACTATCAGCCATATTGTTTTTTAAATATTCTTTTGCTCCGTTCAGGGTGTAGCCTTTATCGCGGATGAGATGAAAGATGATTTTCAGGTTCTCAATGTCTTCAGGGGTAAAGTAACGATTCCCTTTTTTGTTCTTCTTGGGCTGCAGCACATCAAACTCTTTTTCGTAAAACCTTATGAGCGATTGGTTTACATCAAATAGGATGGCGACCTCACCCATGGTATAGTACATCTTGCTGATTTCCCGTTCTTTATATGGCATGTACAAATGTAATTGTTTAATTGGAAGTGCGGAAATCTGTGGACTGAAATTTCAAAAACAAGTGCTGGGAAATATAATTCCAATCTTAACTTATTTAGCTTTTTTCACGTAGAAATTGTTTTACCTTAGGGAACCCTGACCCAAAAAATATGATTAAACCTTTACTTCTTTACTGTGCACTGTTGTTTGTTGATTTACAGGCATTTGCCATTCCCGCTGATTCTTCAGTTACTATTACATCCGCAAAAAATAATTACCAGTTTATTTATAACGCAAAATTAGCCAGAATTGAGGTTAAATATTTGCTTAATACAGTTTACACCAGTAATAATTATTTGGTAAGTCTCCCGGTTTCTGAAAATTACAATGACCAGGTAACAATTAATGACGTTGAATGCAAAGTAGATAACCATACACCGAAAGATTTTCAGCCTAAATATTCTTACTACTCTGTTAATGATGTTTTTTATTCTGATGAACGGATCTGCTATTTCCCGCTCCTCCTCCAGAAGAAAGGTAGTACCGCAAACGTTACTTTTACTGAAACAATTGCAGATCCGAGATATTTAACTTCGGCCTATTTTTCTGATAGCTACGCTGTTAAAAAAAGAGATGTGATTTTTAAAATTCCGCGATGGATGAATGTTGAATTAAAAGAAATGAACTTTAATGGTTACAACATTACCGAAACAACCACATACAACAAAGGAGATGATGCCGACATTATAACTTATACAGCGGTTAATTTACCTGCTTTTAAAACCGAGGAAAACAGCCCCGGGCCCACATATATTTATCCGCATATATTGATCTTATCTAAGTCGGCTAAAGCGGGCGGCAGGGATTTCAGGTATTTGGGCACGGTAGAAGATATGTACACCTGGTGTCATGGCTTAACTAAGGAAGTTATTAATGATAAGGCCGTATTAAGTGCCAAGGCTAAAGAGCTTACCGCGGGGCTAACGGCTGATATGGATAAAATTAAGGCGCTGTTTTATTATGTACAGGACAATGTGAGGTACATAGCTTTTGAAGATGGCATGGCAGGGTTTAAACCTGAAAAGGCCGACGAGGTGCTGCGTAAAAAATATGGTGACTGTAAAGGGATGGCAAACTTAACTAAGGAACTGCTTACTGCTTCTGGTTATGATGCCAGGTTGTGCTGGCTGGGGACGGATCACATTGCTTATAACTATCAAACGCCATCGCTGGCTGTAGACAACCACATGATCTGTGCTTTAAATTTTAAAGGAAAGTTCATTTATCTTGATGCTACTGAAACCTATCTTGGCCTTAATGAATATGCTGAAAGGATCCAGGGCCGCGAGGTGATGATGGAAGACGGCGAGCATTTTGTTTTAAACAAAATTCCATATGCATTGCCGGCTCAAAATTATGATTTTGAAACCAGCAGGCTTACAATCAATGGCACAAGCCTTGATGGAAGCGTAAAACACCTGTGGAAGGGTGAAGAAAAGGAATCGGTGTTAAGTGGATTGAGTAATATAAAAAAGGAAAAGGCTGACGAGGCTATGAACCACTATTTGTCAAACAACAATAATGATTATGCTATAAAAGAATTGAACCTCTCCAGCACAGACAATGTTGATAAGGACCTTACTGCTGCTTACAAACTGGAGTACAAAAATGCCGTATCATCATTCAGTAAGGCTTATTACGTTGACCTGGATTTTAAAAAGGAATTTTTAAATTCAGCAATAAAAACAGATGAACGAAAACATGATTACTGGTTTGAGTACAAAACAAACCTTTATAAGGAAACTGAATTGACGCTTCCTGCGAAATATAAAGTAAGCAGCGTGCCGGCCCCACTTAATATTGTAAACCCCGACTATGAATTTCATATAACGTATGACAGCCAACCGGGTAAAATTATCTACAAAAAGAACCTTTTAATAAAAAATACCCATTTGACTGTTTCTAAATTTGCGCAGTGGAATAGGGATATTGAACAACTTGCTAAAACTTACAACGAAAATATAACGCTTAAACCTATCTCTGAATGAAAAAATCTTTACTGTTAATAATTTGTTTAATATCATCTTTTGCTGCTTTAGCCCAAAGCGCCAAAGAAAAAGCGGCCTACATAGAGAAGGCAGAACAATTGAAAACTGAGGTTTGGGGTAACCCGGTTGCTGAATTTAAATCAACCACGGCTCCGGCCAATTTTAGTAAGGAAAGTGCTGTTATACTGGCACGGTCGTTCAGTTTATCAAGGGCTTCGAGTGGAAAGCTTAAATTTGGAAGGGCAATAGGAGTTACAACCCGCACTACAAAATTCAGTATATTTCACGAAAGGGTTAAGATCAATGATAAAACCGCATTGGAAAGCTTCTCGACACTCGCCTACCAAAAACGGCTCGATAAGACTACCTCCCAGCTATTCGCAAGGTTTGCCAATGTAAATAACACTTTTATTGGCGCTAAGGTATTGAAGCCGGGCGGCAAGGAGTTAATTGTAAATACCAGCGAAGAGGTTTTAACAAAAAATGAGGCTAAAGATCAGAAAGGTAAGCTTGCCATTCCTGATCTGCAGGTTGGCGACATACTCGACTATTATATTTGTAAGCAAGACATAGCAGATAAGGAGGAAGGGAATTTGTATAAGGATAACGACAACCTGTTTTTCCTGGTGGATGAGTATCCTGTGTTATACTATAGCATAGAATACCAGTTCAATAAAAAGATCAAGTTTAAAACTATCTATGCCAATGGTGCCCCGCACTTTGAAGAAACCCGCAACAGCGAAGGCGATCAAATATTGAGTCTTAAGCTTACCAATATTCCTAAATATCAAAGCCAGGTATGGATTTCAGGATTTCGCCAATATCCTTACATAGAGATAGGAAGCGCTTACGACGATCCTATTGACAAAGTGGTCGAAAAAAACAAGTTTGAAGGCAAAACAGCCATGCTTCAGGCGCAAAAATATAATTTTGAAAAAAACTTTATCGAAAGGGAGCATCTTTTTATGGACCTTGTAGTTAGTGTTAAAGAAAATTTCAAAGATAAGAAATCATTAAAGGCAGCTTCGGCAGACAGTGTTGCAAAAGTGCTTTATACCAAATGGAAATTTAATACCTTTTGCCAATATATACCGACTGACCTTGAGGATCTCTCCGGTATGAAATACCGTGCAGCGGCAAGCAGGGTTAATACAACAAACATTTCTTTTGCTTTAACTGAGATGAAGGTTGATCATGATGTTTTATTGGTAGCATCACGCAACGGCAATTTTTTGGATAACGTTTTTAATGCAGAAGATTTTGAGGCACTTATCCGTATAAATGGAAGCACGCCGGCATACCTGTGTTTTGATGATATTGTTACCCATTACAACGAGATCCCGGCACGGTTTCAAGGCGAGAAAGTGATTGTGCTGCACCCAAAGCGGAAGAACGATCATGAATACGATTTTACTGAAAGTGAAGCGATATTGCCGGTAATTGCAGCTGATCAAAACTACATTAATGAACAATTAAATGTAAGCCTTTCTGGCCCCGACCAAAAGAAATTAGCCATTGAAAGGATAGTTAAAGAAAAAGGTGCGTTAAGGCATGATGATCAAAAAGATCTGATGCTTGCGGATGAGATTGATATAGCTATGACGGACGCAGCGGCCGGCATTCCCATTGAAAAGCGTTACAAAAGATTTGAGGGCATGAAGAAATTCCCCGCACAGGTGAATGAAACATTTGCTAAGGAACACAGCAGCAGGGATAAATATTACAGCGACGAGATAAAAACAAAATTTAGCCAGGAACCACAGAAAGTAACCGACTGCAAAATAATAAATACAGCCGTTAACAATTCCCGTCCAATATTTGAATACAGCGAGAAATTCGAGTTAGATAATTTGGTGAAAAAAGCAGGAAATAATTTTATTATTGATGTAGGTAAGTTAACCGGTGGATTTTTGAAGATTGAAGAAAAAGATAAGGTACGCGACAAGGATGTTTATATGCCCATGGCGCGCAGTTTTAAATACACCATTACTATTGACATACCAAAGGGTTACGCAGCTAAAGGCATGGAAGAGCTTACGGGCACCAAAGCTAATAAAACGGGCTCTTTTACATCATCAGCTACGGTTAGCGGCGACAAGCTTCATGTAAGTGTTAACCGCGTTTATACCAATAATTTTGAAAAAGCTTCAGATTGGCCAAATCTGGTTGCTGTAATAAATACGGCAGCAGAATTTGACTCAAAGAAAATACTGTTTGAAAAGGTTAATTAAACTGTAAAAAAATTAGGGTTATTATGCACCTGCTTCTGAAATAAAATATTGTCGTCAAATTTGGGTTCGTACAATAATTCTATCTTTGCACTCATGACAGCTAATGAAATTCGTAAGGCATTTCTTGATTTTTTTGCTTCAAAGGGACACACCATTGTGCCCTCAGCACCTATTGTAATAAAAAACGATCCTACGCTGATGTTTACCAACGCGGGGATGAATCAGTTTAAAGCGATATTTTTAGGCGAGGAGACGCTGAAGTTTACCCGGGCGGTTGATACGCAACGTTGTCTGCGCGTATCGGGCAAGCATAACGACCTGGAGGAAGTAGGTATTGATACCTATCACCACACCATGTTCGAGATGTTGGGCAACTGGAGCTTTGGCGACTATTTTAAAAAAGAGGCCATCGCCTGGAGCTGGGAACTACTAACTGAAGTTTATAAAATAGATAAGAGCCGCTTGTATGTGACCTATTTTGAAGGTGACGAAAAGGAAGGTTTGGAAAAAGATACCGAGACTTATAACTTCTGGAAGGAATTTGTTGCTGAAGCAAATATTCTCCCCGGAAATAAAAAAGATAACTTCTGGGAAATGGGCGAAACAGGCCCCTGCGGCCCCAGCTCTGAGATCCATTATGACAACCGCCCCGACAGTGAGCGTGCCCTTGTTGATGGCGCAACCCTGGTAAATGGCGACCACGACCAGGTAATTGAGATCTGGAATAACGTGTTTATGCAGTTTAACCGCCTTAAAGATGGTTCGCTGCAATTGCTGCCGGCCAAGCATGTGGATACGGGCATGGGCTTCGAGCGGCTGGTAAGGGTGATGCAGGGAAAAACATCGAATTACGATACGGATGTTTTTCAGCCGATGATCAGTTTTATTGCCGAAAGAAGCGGTAAGAAATATAATAGTGCTGTAAAACCCGGCAGGGAAGGCTGGAACGAGGCTGTTGCCATGCGGGTACTGGCCGATCATATCCGCGCTATCAGTTTTGCTATTGCGGATGGACAATTGCCATCAAATAATAAGGCAGGGTACGTTATCCGCCGGATCTTGCGCAGGGCTGTTAGATATTCATATCAGTACCTGGAATTTAAAGAGCCATTTTTAAACCAGCTGGTGCCTTTATTGGCTGAGCAGTTTAAAAGAGTATTTGATAATCTGTATGATCAAAAGGATTTTGTGCAGAAGGTGGTGTTGGAAGAGGAAATTAGCTTTTTAAGGACTCTTCTTTCAGGTATCAATCGCTTTAATCAAATGACGTCAGTCTTCGCTACGGCACAAACAGTAGTTAATGGAGATGGGACACAAATCCATACTCCATATAAAAATGTTGTTTCTGGAAAGAATGCCTTCGAATTGTCCGATACTTATGGGTTTCCATTAGATCTTACAGAATTAATGGCTCGCGAAAAAGGTTGGCAAGTAGATGTTAAAGGTTTTAATGAAGCCCTTCAACAACAAAAGACCCGCTCACGCGCAGCTACAGCCATTGATACCGGCGATTGGGTGGTTTTAAAGGATGATGATACCGTTGAGTTTACCGGTTATGATGAAACGGAAAGCATAGCCCATATTGTAAAATACCGCAAGGTAAAGGCAAAGGGAACAGAGCAATACCAGATAGTATTGGATAAGACCCCGTTCTATGCTGAAAGCGGCGGGCAGGTGGGCGATAAGGGTGAGCTGGTGTTCCCGGTTGGTGAGGTTATTTATGTAACCGATACCAAAAAAGAAAATGGCCTGATCGTTCATTTTACAGATAAGCTGCCGGAAGATATTGACGATGCTTTAACAGCTATTGTTGACCCTGCGCTGCGCAACCGCACCAACAGTAACCACAGCGCCACGCACTTGCTGCATGCCGCCATGAAACAGGTATTGGGGGCGCATGTAAACCAAAAAGGATCATTGGTAAATTCAGATTACCTGCGTTTTGACTTTTCGCACTTCGCAAAGGTTACGGATGATGAGCTGGCACAGATAGAAGCTATTGTTAATCAAAAAGTGCGCGAAAACATCCCGCTTAAAGAGGAGCGGAGTGTATTGTATGCAGAGGCAATCACCAGCGGCGTAACTGCCCTGTTTGGTGAAAAATATGGCGAGTACGTACGCGTAATTACCTTTGACGATGAGTTTAGCAAAGAGCTTTGCGGCGGTACGCATGTCAAAGCTACCGGCCAAATAGGTTTCTTCAAAATTATAAGTGAAAGCGCTGTAGCAGCAGGGGTAAGGCGTATTGAAGCGATTACTGGTATTGCCGCCGAAGATTATATTATTGCCCAAAATAAACTGGTGCAACATTTAAAAGAGCTGCTGAAAAACCCAAAGGACATTTCAAAAAGCGTTGAAGCTTTATTGGAAGAGAATTCAAAACTAAAAAAGGAAATTGAAAAATCGGTTCTCGAAAAATCGGCGGGGTTAAAAAATGAACTGGCTGAAAAAGCAGAGCAGATAAACGGCATTAATTTTATCGCCCAAAAAGTTCAGTTGCCAAATGCTGATGCTATAAAGAATCTTGCCTACCAGCTAAAGGATATTGTTTCAGACTTGTTCCTGGTGTTGGCAGCTGAGATTGACGGTAAGCCATCTTTGACGGTGATGATAGCAGAGAACCTTGTAAAAGAAAAGAACCTTAATGCAGGAGCGATAGTGCGCGAACTTGCCAAGGAGATAAAGGGCGGGGGAGGCGGTCAGCCGTTTTTTGCTACGGCAGGCGGCAGTGACATTAGTGGGCTTGACAAAGCATTGGAAAAAGCAAAGAGTTTTGTTGCATAAAGAAAATATTCTTCCCGGCAATACAAAAGAGAAAAACCGCCCTGTAAAGCGGTTTTTCTCTTTTTTGTGATTAATGCCCGTGACCACCACCATGTCCGCCGCCACCGCGGCCACCACCATGTTCGCCTCCGCCTGGACGGCCTCCGCCACCATGACCACCACCGCCATGGCCGCCGCGATACATTTGTCCTGTATGACGGCCATTATTTCCGTATCCACGTAAATTTCCATGAGGCCTGTTTCCATAATGGTTATAGTTGCCGCCTCCTGATCTGTAATGATCGCGAAATATAGTACCGCCCCTTTCACCGCGATGGCCTCTGTAGGCATCACGGTCGTGATAAAAATACCTGTAGGGACGCGGCCTGTTAATAGCTACTTTATATCCTGAATTTATGTCATAATCGCTATAGCGCGATGGTAAAGATGCCCGGAAAACCCAGTTTCCGCCGTTTAAATAAACATATTGATGAGTTGGTACATAATAATAACTTTCCACGTCAGGTAAATAATAATAATTTACCGAGGCGTATGCGGGTGGAGGTGTCCAGATCCCCACGTGTACCCCGACGCTAACCTGCGCTTTTGATGGAGAACTGTTAAATGCAATTACAAGGGACACAGCTAATAAATTAAAGACGAATTTTTTCATAATTAAATGTAATTTGGGTACATAAGCCAAAACACGTGCCGCTATTGCAAAATGGTATCTATTTTTCCGGTCTGTGTGGCATTAATAAGTAATAACTTTATATTTGAACGGTAGAACGGATAAAACCATCGCCGCATTTTATTTATATGATCAGTACTATAGCCGGGAAAAGCGACAAATATGAATTAGTTGTCGGGTTGGAGGTTCACGCACAGTTATCCACTTTAAGTAAAGTATTTTCGAGTGATTCTGCCGCTTTCGGCGCAGGACCCAACGAGCATATCAGTCCCATTTCCCTGGGGCATCCGGGCACTTTGCCCAAGCTTAATAAAAAAGCAGTTGAATACGCCGTAAAAATGGGGCTTGCCTGTAATTGCACCATCAACCTGCGCAATACTTTTGCACGAAAAAATTATTTTTATGCCGATTTACCTAAAGGCTACCAGATAACCCAGGATCAGATGCCCATTTGCTTAGGCGGATCGGTATTGGTAAGGTTAGCTAACGGAGCCAAAAATATCGCTATCCATCATATCCACCTGGAGGAAGATGCCGGAAAAAGCATGCACGACCAGGATCATTCAGACTCATTGATCGATTTAAACAGGGCTGGCGTTCCACTTATTGAAATAGTTACGGAGCCTGATATGCGCAGTAGTGAAGAGGCAGGACATTTTTTAACAGAGGTCCGCAAGCTGGTACGTTACCTTGATATTTGCGATGGCAATATGGAAGAGGGCAGCCTGCGCTGCGACGCCAATATTTCAGTGAGGCTTAGGGGGGCAACAACTTATGGAAACCGTTGCGAGGTAAAAAACCTTAACTCTATCCGTAATGTTCAGCGTGCTATTGAGCATGAATTTGAGCGCCAGGTTAATATTATTGAAAATGGAGGCCATATCGACCAAAATACCCTTAATTTTAATGCGGATACCGGTGAAACATCTGTACTGCGGTCAAAAGAAATGGCTAATGATTATCGTTATTTTCCTGAGCCGGATCTCACACCATTGTCATTAAACCAGGAGTATATTGATAAGGTACTGCTTACCATGCCGGTATTGCCAAACGTTCTTTATGAAAAGTACACCGCGCAGTTGGGCCTTTCTGACTATGATGCCGGTGTTATCACAGCTGACAAAGACTTCGCCCAATATTTTGAACAGCTTATTGCCAGTACAGATAACTATAAAGCTGCGGTAAACTGGCTGATGGGCCCCATAAAATCCTATTTAAATGATCATAGCCTGTCCATAACTGACTTCACCCTGAAGCCAGGAACTTTAGCGGGTCTGATAAAACTGGTTGATTCAGGAAAGATCAATAATACCGTAGCGTCGCACAAACTATTCCCGGAGCTGGTTAAACATGGTGATAAAGACGCAGCTACGCTGGCTGCTGAATTAAATTTGCTGATAAGTGCTGATAATGATGACGTGAGCAGGTTTATACAGGATGCAATCGCTAAATTTCCTGATAAAGTTATAGAGTACAAAAAAGGAAAAAAAGGCGTTTTAGGCTTGTTTATGGGCGAAATAATGAAAAGCTCGAAAGGGAAAATTGATCCGCAAAAAACAAACCAGTTATTAATTAAAGAACTGGAATCGAAATAATTTGAGGCCGGAGTTTAACGGTCATTTTAAATTTTTAATATAAGGTAAAAGCAACTATGTATATGGGCATTGATTAAAGGTCAACCGCTTATTTAAATTGATTAAAAAATATACCATGAAAAAGTATTTCATATTTTACACCATTATCCTGGTTTCATTTGTAGTGTCTTCCTGCAAAAATAAGGACGCATTTACCCTTTCGGGAACCGTGACCAACCCTGGAAGCCTAAAAAAAATATACCTGTTAGCCGCTGACAGTGCTACTGTTGCCGTTGTTGATTCGACTAATTTAAGCGACCAGGGCACGTTCCAGTTTAAGCATGTGGCACCTTATGCCAATCTGTATAAGTTAAGGGTTGGCGGGAGTATTTTTGATCTGATCGCTAAAAATGGAGATGCTATTGACTTCAGTACAAATCTTACTGATAATTCACATGCCTATAAGATTTCAGGATCGGATGATTCGGAAAAGATCAAAGAATTTAACAAGATCAGTAATTTTTATGGTGAAAAGAATGCTAAAATAACGCAGGAATATCAGGATAAAGCGCAGGCAATTGGCAAAGAATCAGATTCACTGATAAAAATATATCTGCCCATGTTTCAACGGAATATCAAAGATTACAGCACCGAGATCCTGAAGTTTGTTAATGCTAACAAAAATTCGCTTGCAGGGTTTTATGCGGCAACATCGCTGGAGGAAGGCAAGTTTGAGCCGCATCTTATTGCATACGCGGATGATATTAAAAGCAGCTTTAAAGATAATCCGGGTGTTCAAAAATTCATCAAACAAATGATGGACCTTAAGCCTGTTTCGGTGGGGCATAAGGCACCTGATTTTACCATCGCAGGTGTGGATGGTAAACCCATAAAATTGGCTGATTACAAAGGTAAATATGTGATGCTTGATTTCTGGGCATCGTGGTGTGCGCCCTGCAGGCAGGAAAATCCAAATGTGGTTAAGCAATATGCCGTATTTAAACCACTCGGATTTAATATACTTGGGATTTCGCTTGACCAGGACAAAGCTAAATGGGAGCAGGCTATAGCTGCCGATAAACTTACCTGGAGCCATGGATCTGACCTGAAAAATTTCGAGGGTCCTACAGAACGACTTTTCCATATTGAAGCGATCCCTTCAAATTTTATAATTGATCCGAACGGTGTTATCGTTGCAAAAAACGTAACAGGTACCGATCTTGAAGAGTTTTTAAATAAGACGTTTAATAAATCTCAACAAATCGTTAAAATAAAGTAACATTTAACAATTTGTTAATGTATCTTTAACCGTAATCTTCATTTGCGCACCTACTTTTACGCAAAAAATTAACGTGCATGAGTAGTTCTAACAAACAAAAAATTCTGATAGTTGACGATGAGCCTGATATTTTAGAGCTTATTGAATATAATTTGAAAAAAGAGGGCTACCAGGTTTTCCTGGCACGCAACGGGCAGGAAGCTGTTGCTGAAGCTAAAAGATCATTACCAGACTTAATTGTATTGGATATAATGATGCCAAAAATGGATGGTATTGAAGCATGCCGAATTATGCGCACAATGCCTGAGTTCAAGAATACTTTTATGGTTTTCTTGACTGCCCGCAGCGAAGAGTACTCTGAAATTGCCGGATTTAATGTAGGTGCCGATGATTATATTGCTAAACCAATAAAGCCCCGTGCTCTGGTTAGCCGCATAAACGCCATATTGCGCCGCAATGCGCCGGCAGAAGATATGACCGATAACAAGCTTGAAATAGGCGACCTGGTTATTGACCGCGAAGCTTATCTTGTTTTTCAGCGCGGTAATAAGGTTGTATTGGCAAAGAAAGAGTTTGAATTGTTATACCTGCTTGCTTCAAAACCGGGCAAAGTTTACACCCGCGAGGTGATCCTTAAAAATATTTGGGAAGATTCTGTAGTGGTTACTAACCGCACCATTGACGTTCACATCCGCAAACTGCGCGAGAAGCTTGGCGATGACTGTGTTGCAACTGTAAAAGGAGTGGGGTACAAATTTGAAGCTTAACAACTACACATTTTGATAAAACAAAAGCGGGCGTAAATTATTTGCGCCCGCTTTTGTTTTTGTATGATGATTTTGGGTTCCTAACCCTTTGCTTTTAAGCTTTTCCTTTATTCAAAGTATTCCTTCATCCGTTCAAAAAAGCTTTTCTCGTTTTTGCCCGGATTTGGTTTAAAGTTTGGAGAACTCTGCAATTTTTCAAGCAGTTCGCGTTCTTCACGGCTCAGTGCTTTTGGCGTCCAGATGTTGATATGTACAAGTTGATCGCCGCGGCGGTACGAATTCACTTCAGGTACGCCTTTACTTTTTAGGCGAAGGATTTTACCTCCCTGGGTACCTGCATCTATTTTAATTTTAACCTTACCGTCAATGGTTGGCACTTCAACGCTGGTTCCTAAAGTGGCGTCAACAAAGTTTACGTGCAAGTCGTAGATCACATTGTTGCCATCGCGTTTTAGTGTTTCATGCGGAATCTCCTCAATCAGTATAATCAGGTCTCCGGGTACACCGCCGCGTGGCGCAGCATTTCCCTTACCGCCCATGCTTAGTTGCATGCCTTCGCTTACGCCCGCAGGGATGTTGATGGTAATAGTTTCTTCACCGCGTACAACGCCGTCGCCATGGCATACCGTACATTTTGACAGTATGGTTGAGCCTTCGCCGTTACAGGTAGGGCAGGTGCTGGTAGTCTGCATCTGGCCAAGTATAGTATTGGTTACCCTGCGCACAGCGCCGGAACCACCGCATGTTTTACAGGTTTGGAACGATGCTTTATCTTTTGCGCCGCTGCCATCGCAGGTTTTACATACAATTTGTTTGTTTACCTTAATTTTCTTTTCGGCGCCATTGGCAATTTCTTCAAGGGTTAACCTTACTTTAATACGCAGGTTGCTGCCGCGGGCTACCCTTCGGCCGCCGGCGCTGCCGCCTTGTCTTCCGCCGCCAAAAAAGCCTTCAAACGGACTACCCCCGCCAAATATGTCACCAAACTGGCTGAATATGTCATTCATATCCATACCGCCGCCGCCATAGCCGCCACCGTTGGCAGAATGTGCATTGGCTGCATGGCCAAATTGGTCATACCGCTGCCGTTTTTCAGGATTACTTAAAACTTCGTATGCTTCTGCCGCTTCTTTAAACTTATCTTCGGCAGCTTTGTCCCCCTGGTTCTTGTCAGGGTGGTACTTGATCGCCATTTTGCGATAAGCTTTTTTTATCTCATCAGCATCAGCGCCTTTTGCTACGCCCAATATATCGTAGTAATCTCTTTTAGACATTTTTTTATTGTTTCGGAATTCGAATTTACTATTATTTCAGATTTTGGATTTTTTATATGGATAATCAAATTCGATTTTTAGCCCCGAAGTTGAAATTTCCAAATCCGAAATCAATTACGCTCCTACTATTACTTTAGCAAAACGTACCACCCGGTCATTAAGGAAATAACCTTTTTCCATTTCATCAACTACTTTGCCTTTAAGGTCATCAGTAGGCGCAGGGATATTGGTGATCGCTTCCTGTAGTTCAGGGTCAAACGGGGAACCTATTGACTCCATTTCTTTCAGGCCTTTTTGCGCTAATGCGTTTTTTAACTTGTTTTGGATCAATGTAACACCTTCTTTAACCGGGGCAATATCGGCAGCAGTTTCCATAGCCTTTAATGCGCGCTCAAAATCATCTAATACAGGCAGTAATGAAACGATAACGTCTTTACCTTCCAGTTTTCTTGCTTCTTCGCGTTCTTTTATAGTGCGCCTCCTGAAATTATCAAATTCAGCATATAAACGCAGGTATTTGTCATTTGCTAGCGATAACTCTTCTTTGAGTGTATCTACAGGTGAAGGTGCATTTTCGGCAGCCTGTTCATCTATTTCCTGCCCGGCGCCATCAAGTGTACCATTTATATCTTCAGTGTTTTCTGAATCTTCTTTCTTTTTTTTCTTCAACATATCGTTAAAATTCATAGCTAATAGTGCCAATCAAGTATCCTGCCACAGGCATAAAGGCGACATCGTGTCAGAGCTTTTTGAGTAAAATGTAAATTGTGACACTGTTTTAGTGGCAGAGTTTTAATTAGTGGCAGTAATAGCTTTAGGTAAACGGATTAGCTGTGTTAACGGTAATTCTAAAAAAGAAGGGTATGTAACCATATAATCAAATTATTGACTGCTATTGCCACTTACCGTTACTACTTATTTTATTCAGGCAATTTTCACGTCTTCCAAAACTTTGCCATTTTCGCATTTAATAATACGGGACGGAAAAGTACGGATGATATGATAATCATGCGTGGCTATAATTACGGAAGTGCCTGATTGGCTAATCTGTTTTAACAGCAGTACAATTTCTTCAGAGGTATCGGGGTCAAGGTTGCCGGTTGGCTCATCAGCCAGAATAATTTCAGGGTCGTTAAGTAAGGCCCGGGCTATAACCACCCGTTGCTGCTCACCGCCTGATAGCTCATGCGGCATTTTTTTCAATTTGGAGCGTAATCCTACTTTTTCCAAAACATCCAGTGCGCGGTCTGAGATTAATTTTTTATCCGTCCAGCCGGTTGCGCGCATCACAAACTGGAGGTTTTGCTCCACTGTACGATCGGTCAGTAGTTGAAAATCCTGGAAAACTATTCCAAGCTTGCGGCGTAAAAAAGGCACGTCGTTGCTTTTAAGATGGTTCAGGTCATAACTGCACGCATACCCTGAACCTGTATTGATATTCAGGTCGCCGTAAATAACTTTCAGTAAACTACTTTTACCTGAACCAGTTTGCCCTATAAGCCAAACAAAATCCCCTTTATTAATATGCAGGTTAACGTTTGACAGCACCAGGTGTGCCTGCTGAAAAACATCAACGTTGTTTAGCTTTATAATGGAATTTTCAATCATATCTTTCGGTTCACTGGTTTGATTGGTTCAATCGCCAAATATAGTTAACCTCTAATTAACTAATCGCTGATTAACTCCATCAAAGTTCTAATTTAAGGATCTGCCCGAAAGGCAGATCCTTAATAATATTCATAATATATTCTGTTTTATCCTGAAGCCCTACTTTATCCAGCGATTTATCAGGCCTGTCCACTCTGAAATAAGCAAGCAATGTAAACTTATCATCCCTTAACTGTACGTAATCAGGTATTTTGGCAACGCCTTTAACTTTAATTATATACATATTTTCAGGTCCATGGACCATGGTCGATAGTCCATGGTTTGTATTGTTTAATAGTTCAAAGTTAGATAAACCATTGACTATGGTCCATCGACTATAGACTTTCTATAATGCCAACACTTCTTTAACCCGCTCAGCTGCTTCTTTAAGTAAAATAGCTGAGTAAACTTTTAAGCCCGAGTCGTCAATTAGTTTTTTAGCTTCAACAGCGTTTGTTCCCTGTAAGCGAACTATAATTGGAACCGGGATATTACCGATTTCGTGGTAGGCATCAATAACACCTTGTGCAACACGGTCGCAACGTACTATACCGCCAAATATATTAATCAGGATGGCTTTAACGTTTGGATCTTTTAATATGATGTTGAACGCTGCTTTTACAGTTTCTGCATTGGCCGTACCGCCAACATCCAAAAAGTTGGCAGGCTCGCCACCGGCAATTTTAATAATGTCCATTGTTGCCATGGCTAAACCTGCACCATTAACCATACAGCCAACGTTGCCGTCGAGCTTTACAAAGTTTAGGTTTGATTTGCTGGCTTCCACTTCCATCGGGTCCTCTTCGGCAACATCGCGCATTGCAGCATAATCCGGGTGGCGGAATAATGCGTTGTCATCAAGGTTTACCTTGGCGTCAACAGCAAGTATTTTGTTGTCAGATGTTTTTAATACCGGGTTAATCTCAAATTGAGATGAATCAGTAGCATCATATGCCTTATATAAGGCGGTGATAAATTTCACCATATCCTTAAAAGCGTCGCCTGAGAGACCAAGGTTAAAGGCTATTTTACGTGCCTGGAAACCCTGTAAGCCTACTTTAGGATCAATTTCTTCTTTATGGATGCGCTCTGGTGTTGAGTGTGCAACTTCTTCAATATCCATACCGCCTTCGGTTGAATACATGATTATGTTACGGCCCTTTGCACGGTCAAGTAGCACGCTTATATAAAATTCTTTTGTTTCGCTTTCGCCCGGATAATAAACATCCTGTGCTACCAGCACTTTGCTCACCAGCTTGCCTTCGGGGCCGGTTTGAGGGGTAATCAATTGCATGCCCAATATATTGGTTGCTCTTTCTTTTACCTCTTCTAAGTTCTTAGCTAATTTTACACCGCCGCCTTTTCCGCGGCCACCAGCGTGAATCTGCGCTTTTATTACCACCCAATCCGAGCCGTAATCTTCTTTCATTTTTTTTGCAGCTTCAACAGCCTGTTCAACGCTGTCGGCAACTATGCCTTCCTGAACCCTAACGCCAAAGCTTTTTAATATGGCCTTACCTTGATATTCGTGAATATTCATGTTTTGTGAAGAATTTGCGGTAAATCTACGATTTTGTTTGAGATTAGTGATTAGAGACCAGCGAATAGAAATTAGTTTTTTACTTTAGGGTGAGTAAAGATTTATGGAGCAATACAAATGCTTTAATAGACACAGTTATGCCGATCCGCTGTTAAAAAGGTAAATGGTATAATTTTTTTTCTGCTAATCGCTAATCTCTAATGTCTAATCTCTAAATTCGCCCATGCTCAAAGCTAAAAATATCCATAAATCATACGGGCAATTGCAGATTTTGAAAGGCGTTGACCTCGAAGTGGGCCAGGGCGAAATTGTAACCATTGTTGGTGCTTCAGGCGCCGGGAAAAGTACTTTGCTGAATATTTTAGGCACTTTAGACAGGCCTGACAGCGGAAAACTCTATATAGATAATGCCGAAGTTGGCGGCTTGAATAATAAAAGCTTAAGCGCGTTCCGTAACCAGCGGATAGGGTTTATCTTTCAGTTCCATCATTTGCTTGGCGAATTTGATGCTATTGAAAATGTTTGTATCCCGGCTTTTATTGCCGGCACCGCGCGCAAGGAAGCAGAAGGCAGGGCAACTGAATTGTTACAATTACTTGGCTTGGGCGACAGGCTAAACCATAAACCAAATGAACTTTCGGGCGGCGAGCAGCAACGGGTGGCTGTGGCCAGGGCCCTGATCAATAACCCATCCATCATCTTCGCCGACGAACCATCAGGGAACCTCGATTCGGCCAATTCCCTTGATCTGCATAAACTGTTCATCAGCCTGCGTAAGGAGTTTAACCAAACTTTTGTAATAGTTACCCACAACCAGGACCTGGCCGATATGAGCGATCGTGTTGTATCAATGAAAGATGGTTTGATAGTTTAATTGCCTAATGAAAATACTTATCACCGCAGCCAGCTCTGCTGAAGCTCACAAGCTTAAGAACCAGCTAAACACTGACCATGTTTTATTAGGCGATTATTTGGAGTTGCCTGACTTTATGTTGAAAAATGCCAATATGCTGAAGCTGCCCAATCCGGCTTCACCGTCTTATACCCACGAAATGCTCACTTTATGCCTGGATAAGGAAGTTAATAAAGTTTATGCGTTAAAAGATGATGAGTTTGCAAATTTACTTAAAGCAGTGCAGTTGTTTAATGAATACGGAATTGAAGTAGTTCAAAGTTCATAGTTGACAGTTCATTGCAATTTGTTTTACTTTGCTTACTGTATGTGGAAGCCGTTTCGGCTATAAACTGTCAACTATGAACTTATATACAATAGATACCGGGTTTTTTAAATTAGATGGTGGGGCCATGTTTGGTGTTGTGCCAAAAACTATATGGAGTAAAAGCAATCCCGCTGATGAAAATAACCTTTGTACCTGGGCCATGCGCTGTTTGCTGATAGCTGATGCAGGCCGGTTAATTTTGGTTGATACAGGGATAGGCAACAAGCAGGATCAGAAATTTTTTAGTCACTACTATTTGCATGGCGATGCAACAATGGACAAGTCATTGGCCAAATTTGGTTTTCACCGCAATGATATCACCGACGTATTTTTAACTCATTTGCATTTTGATCACGTTGGTGGGGCCGTAGAAAGGGAAGATGATAAATTATTGCCTGCATTTAAAAATGCAACGTACTGGAGCAATGAGAGGCATTGGGATTGGGCCGTTAACCCCAATGAACGTGAAAAAGCTTCGTTTTTAAAGGAAAATATTTTACCCATACAAGAGAGCGGACAACTAAAGTTTATAGCTGCCGAAGACGGCGTAAAGTTTACTGATCATATTGACATCCGGTTTGTTTACGGGCATACAGATGCGATGATGCTGCCACTGATGAACTACAACGGCAAATCTGTTTTATATATGGCTGATCTTCTGCCATCAACCGGGCATATACCGCTGCCTTATGTAATGGCTTATGATATGTTTCCCCTTCAAACGCTCAATGAAAAAAAACTTTTTTTAAATGAAGCAGTTGAAAAAAATTATATCTTGTACCTCGAACACGATCCGGTTAATGAGTGTTGTACACTTCAGCAAACTGAAAAAGGGATCAGGCTTAAAGAAACTTTTAACCTTGATTGTATATGAGAACAAGAGGCAATATCCCGCAAAATAATTCAATAAATACAGCACGATCAGTAAAATGTAAATATTTTATTATTTAAGCATAACCGAAAAATTTTTGTAACAAAATCATACCTTTGCACGTTCATTTCTAAAATAAGAATCGAGGTTAATAAATTAGATGAGACAACTCAAAATAACCCAATCAATTACCAATCGTGAGTCGCAATCACTTGATAAATACCTGCACGAAATTGGTAAAGTTGACCTGATAACAGCCGAAGAAGAAGTAATATTAGCGCAGAAGATAAGGGAGGGTGACCAGGCTGCATTAGAGCGCTTAACAAAAACCAACCTTCGCTTTGTGGTTTCTGTAGCTAAACAATATCAAAACCAGGGCTTAACCCTGGGCGATTTAATAAATGAAGGTAACTTAGGTTTAATAAAGGCCGCAAAACGCTTTGATGAAACCAAAGGTTTTAAATTTATATCATACGCCGTTTGGTGGATTCGTCAGTCAATTTTGCAGGCTATTGCCGAGCAATCACGTATTGTACGTTTGCCGTTAAATCAGGTAGGCTCATTAAGTAAAATAAGCAAAGCATTTTCAAAGCTTGAGCAGGAATATGAGCGTGAGCCATCGCCGGAAGAATTGGCTGACATGCTGGAGACCACGGTTGATAAAATATCAGACACGCTGAGCAATTCAGGCCGTCATGTATCAATGGATGCCCCTTTTGTGCAGGGTGAAGAAAATACCCTGCTTGATGTATTGGAGAACCAGGAACCAAATACCGATTCAATTTTAATTAACGAATCGTTATCAGAAGAAATTAAACGTTCACTTTCAACACTTACGGAACGTGAACGCGAAATCATTGTGTTGTTCTTCGGTTTAGGTACCAATCATCCGCTGTCGCTGGAAGAAATAGGCGAGAAGTTTAACCTTACCCGTGAGCGCGTACGGCAGATAAAAGATAAAGCGCTGCAACGCCTGCGTCATACCTCAAGAAGCAAAATCCTGAAATCATATTTAGGATAATAAATTTTATTACATTAATTGTAACGAGAGAAGAACCGGAAGAAATTCCGGTTTTTTTTTACCTGTTCTTTTGGGGTTTTCTATCCCGGCGCTTACTTTTAATTGAGATCCCATTTGTTCAAGATGATAATCTATCGATTTTAACGCCTGTAACCAGCGCTCTTAATGATATTACCTACACACTGCACGGGCGATCTACCGGAAATTGCGGCGAACAAACCAGCAATGTCTTGTGAAGGTGTATAAGGTGCTGACCATAGTCGACAGCTTTTCGCCTAATGGCGACGGTATAAATGATTGCTGGTATATTAAAAATATAGATAATTATCCGAAAGCGGATGTCAGTGTTTTTAGCAGGTACGGCCAGCGTGTGTTTCAAAGTATTGGTTACAGCAAACCCTGGGACGGCCGGTTTAACGGGGCATACCTGCCCGCCGGAACTTACTATTAGATTGTTGACCCCAAAGATAGCTATGTGCCCAAACAAACGGGTTTGGTTTTTATCGTCAGGTGATTTTCTGATATTTTTTGCCTTCGCTGTAACTATACCGCCCGAAAGGTGGTCTATTAGGTACAATAGCAGATGCGCAAACTTTTCGTCATATGGTCAATTTTAATGCTGTCATGGAGCTTTATAGCACAGGCTGATGAGAATATTGCAATCGGTAATATCAAGTTTAAAACCGTCGCCCGAAATCGTTATCCCGATCCGGCACCTTTCGCTGATTTTAACACCTTAGTGGTACCTATAAAAAGGGCTGGTAACCTGATAATTGTTGAAGCGCAGGTGGATACAATGGAGGGCAATTTTATTTTGGATACAGGTGCTCCAAACCTGGTTTTAAATGAAACTTATTTCAGGTACCTCCCAAACGTTGGCGACCAGGAAGCCGGTGGCATCAATGGTTTGTCATCCGGAGCATTTACAACATACATTCATAACTTTAAAATCCTTGATCTTCAATATAGTCGCCTTACAGCACAAGTTACTGATCTCTCATTTATAGAAAATGGAAGAAATATAAAGGTGCTTGGTTTATTGGGTACAGGGCTGTTTTTAAAATTTGCCATTACTATTGATCTTTTTCACAATGTTCTTTATATTCAAAAGGTGGATAAAACTGGTAATATTCCTCAGAATGAACGCATTTTTCATGACCGTTTATTAACAAGCCCATTCCGTTATTTAAATGATGTTATTTTTTTGAAAAGCAACGTTAACAATAATCCTTTATGGCTGGCATTTGATACCGCCGCCGAAACCAATCTCCTGGACTATGACCGGTCAAAAAAAACACTATCCTCCATGCAGGTAATTGGTCGCACAAAATTAACAGGAGTGGGTGGCTCAACTTTTGAGGTGTTATATACCAGCTTTGATCGCTTAACCGTAGGCGACCACACTTTTGTGAAAAACAGAGCCCTTGTGACCAATCTTGAGAAAATGGGTAAAGCATACGGCTATACAGTTGACGGTATTTTAGGATACGATTTTTTTTCGAGAGGGATATTTACTATCAACTTCGTAAAAAAGGAATTTGAAATGTACATTTATAACAATTAATAACGATGCGCAACAGCAGGAGTGTTTTGGTGGCTTTTGTATTGCTTTTAAGCAGTATGAAACTTGCTGTTGCCCAAAATCAAAATATCCTGTTTGTTGACCGCGACCATTTAATCCTGCAGTTAGACCTTAAATCGCCTGGAAAACAATTAGACAGTATTCTGAAAATTGCCGGACTAAGTAATTCAAGCACTGGAAAGGTTTTAAAAGGCGATTTTACAGAAATCAGCAAAGATGGATGGAACATGACCGAACGTAAGGGGAATGTGATCCGCTTCGATAGATCCTTAACAGATTTAAATTATAACCCGCAAAGCACACCTTATGAAGTAACCACCAGGCTCCCAAACTTTGAGGGGAGATCAGGTTATCCGGCCCCGGTTGAATATGGGGTTAACCGATATGCAAAGATGACCGTATTTGGGCTGTCGTCTGGCTTAACCCGGTTTATTCTGCCCGGTTACACCCGGGCGAGAAGAGTCTTTTTGTCGGGGAGTTTTAATAACTGGAGCACACTCCGCGGCGCAATGAGAAAAGTAGGCGGCGGCTGGATAATTGATGTTAAGCTTGAAGCCGGTGTTTATGAATATAAGTACATTGTTGACGGGCGTTGGACAACCGACCCTAACAATCTGCTGCGGGTTGATGATGGGGCGGGTAACACCAACTCGGTGTTCTTTAAATACAATTATACATTAAAACTACCCGGATATTCATCCGCACGCAAAGTCGTCGTGGCCGGCGATTTTAATAAATGGAATGAGGATGAACTGGTGCTGGAAAAAAGGGGAAGTGCCTGGGAAAAGCAACTTTACTTAAGCGATGGCAGGCATGTGTATCATTTTTTGGTGGACGGCAGGTGGATAGCTGATCCGGCAAACCCGAATAAATTAAAAGACGAGGGCGGAAATGCTAGCTCTGTTTTAAATCTGGGCGAGAAAATTGTTTTTAAACTGAATGGTTATAAAAATGCAAGAAAGCTCTTTTTAGCCGGTGATTTTAATGACTGGAAGCCAGATGAGATCAGCCTTAACAAGACTATTGACGGGTGGATGGTTAAATTGACACTTCCAGCAGGTGATTATCAATATAAGTTTATTGTTGATGGTAATTGGATTACTGACCCGGCAAACCCGCACTATGCTTTTGAAAACGGTGAGCGCAATTCATTTGTAGCAGCTAAACCGAATTATACTTTTAAATTAAAAGGTTATCCGGGCGAAAAAAATATTACACTTAATGGCAATTTTAACAATTGGGATGAAAATGGCTACACAATGGCACACCAGGGCGATGAATGGGTGATAAATTTTTATCTTAAGCCGGGCAAATATTTATATAAATTTAAGGTTGGTGATAAGTTGATCCTTGATCCCGGCAATAAACTGTGGGAGAGAAATGAATATAATACAGGTAACTCCGTTTTGTGGATAGAATAAAAGGGAAACAGGCTACTTTTAATAGCTAATAAAGTTAGGCACCTTGCATTTTGATATCAAAAAAAACCTTTTAACTTTAACCATCGCCATTTATCATTTCAAAATATGATTACAATACCTATTTACCAGGCAGATGCATTTACCGACAGGCTTTTCGGCGGCAATCCCGCGGCTGTTTGCCCGCTGGATGCGTGGCTGCCGGACGAAACAATGCAAAACATAGCAATTGAAAACAATCTGGCCGAAACTGCTTTTTTTGTAAAAACCGGCGACGGTTATAAACTAAGGTGGTTTACGCCTGAGTATGAGATTGATCTTTGCGGACATGCAACTTTAGCATCGGCACATATCCTTTTTACCCAGTTGGGCCATAGCAGCGATGAGATCCATTTTGAAACTGTAAAAGCGGGGACACTTATTGTAAAAAGAGAAGGCGATAAATATACTTTGGACTTTCCGTTGCGGCCGCCTATTCATATTGACGCCCCTGTAGGGCTTATTGAAGCTTTAGGTGAAAAACAACCTGTAGAGGTTTTGAGATCGCGGGATTACTTTTTGGTGTACGAATTTGAAAGCGATATCCGTGACCTTTCGCCAGATTTTTTTGCGTTATCAAAAATGGACACGGTGGGGGTAATTGTTACCGCTCCGGGTGATAAGGTTGATTTCGTATCCCGCTTTTTTGCTCCCGGTGCAGGTATTCCTGAAGATCCGGTTACCGGGTCGGCACATTGCAACCTGATCCCGTATTGGGCCGAAAAGTTGGGCAAAACAAAAATGCATGCCTATCAGCTTTCCGAACGCAAAGGCGAGCTTTGGTGCGAACTTAAAGGGGACAGGGTATTGATGAGCGGTAAAGCGGTAACCTATTTAAAAGGCGAGATATTTGTGTGATAGTGATTAGAGGTTGGAACTAATGGCGTTAGTGCCTGTTCACTAAGCACTAATAGCCAACCGTAAACCTTTCCCTGATATGCTTCGGTTGTTCAAGTTCATCAATTATAGCAACGGCAAAGTCCTCCATTGAAATGTGGCTTTTCCCGTTTTCGTCAAACAACATCTGGTCTTTTCCTGTACGAAAATTGCCGGTGCGTTCCCCCGGAGTAATTTCTGCTGAAGGGCTAACATAAGTCCAATCCAGCCCGGTTTCTTTTTGATAGTTTTTTAGCGCCTCGCGATGCGCGAGCGCAACAGGTTTATAGGCATCGGGAAAATCAGGTGTATCCACGCTTTGTATGCCCGGGGCCACTTCCAGGCTGCCTGCGCCGCCAATTACTACTAATCGCTTTACGTGAGCTTGCTTCATGCCGTTTAGCAGCGGTACTGTGATCTCCGTTATGGTTGAGGGTGTTGCACCCTTTGTGAAATTATATGCGCACACAACGGCATCATGGTCAAATACAGCTGCTTCCACATCCTGTGAATTGAAAAGGTCTCCTTTCGCTATCCGAAGATGTGGGGCTTGTAAAATATAATTTTCCGGCTGGCGTACTACCGCAGTAACGTTGTGCCCACGGTTCAATGCTTCGGTAACTATACGGCTGCCTATGTTTCCGGAAGCTCCAAATATTGCTATTTTCATTTTTAAGTTATATAGGGTATAAATGCTTGAAAAGTTAAAAATGTTTTGATGAATTACTTAAAAGCAAAAAGCAAGCGTAAACGGTGCTGTTTTGACAAAACCGAAGTTATCCGGATATTTTTTTTAAAACCTATCAGCTTTTACATAAGTAAAATATTGTTTAAAAAATGATTTTTTTATGATTACTTTGAAAGTTCGAAAAATTAAGGATCGGGATAACGTAAATGCAGCTTACTAAGTTAGAAATCAAGGGATTTAAAAGCTTTGGTGATAAAATAACTATAAACTTTAATGAAGGTGTAACTGCTATTGTGGGCCCTAACGGATGCGGAAAATCAAACGTTGTCGATTCTATCCGCTGGGTACTTGGGGAACAAAGCACCAAGATGCTCCGTTCCGAAAAAATGGATAACGTTATATTTAATGGGACCAAAAGCCGTAAAGCCGCCAATCTTGCCGAAGTATCATTAACATTCGATAATACAAAAAACATCCTTCCTACTGATTTTTCGCAGGTTACCTTAACGCGGCGGCTTTACCGCACCGGCGAAAGTGAATACCGCCTTAACGATGTGCAATGTCGCTTAAAGGATATTACTGACCTGTTCCTGGATACGGGCATCGGTGCGGATTCTTATTCCATTATAGAGTTAAAGATGATTGATGAGATCATCACTAACAAAGAGGGTTCGCGCCGCAATTTATTTGAGGAAGCATCGGGTATTTCCAAATACAAACTCCGCAAAAAGCAAACGTTTAACAAACTGAAAGATACCGAAGCTGACCTGGAAAGGGTAGAGGACCTGCTTTTTGAAATAGAAAAGAACCTTAAAACGTTAGAAAACCAGGCCAGGAAGACAGAGCGGTATTACCAGATCAAAGAGCAATACAAGGCACTAAGCATAACATTGGCATCGTTCAGGATCGCATCGTTCAGTGAATCGTTAAGCAGGATAGAGGAACAGGAGCAAAAGCACAAGGAAGGTAAATCGGGCATTGTAACCCAGATTGATACGCTGGAGGCATTTTTACAACAGCAAAAGCTGGATAGCCTGACAAAGGAAAAAAATCTGTCGTTACAACAAAAAGCCACAAACGAGTTTGTTTCAAAAATCCGTGCTTATGAAAGCGAAAAGAAAATAAAGAACGAGCAACTGAAATTTCAGCAGGACAAAGAGAAAAGGTTAACCGAAGAGCTTGATAAAGATAAAACGCAGTTTAACCATGTGCTTTACAATATAAAGCGCCTGCTGGAGGAAAAACTGCAGGAAGATGAAAACCTGCAAAAAGTGCTGCTGCAGGTAACAGATTTAAAAGAAGCCGTTGATGAATTGCGGGCTGAACAGTCGGAAGCTAAAAATGAGATAGCAGAACTTAGCAGCATTAATACCCGCTTACAGAACCAGGCTTACAAAACCGAAAAGGATCTTGATATTTTAAAGATCCAGGAGCAGGCGCTGGAACAGGAGGGGCAGCGGAATATGGAAGATGCCACCAACAAAGAGGCTGAACTTTCACATTTTAATACGGTAGTTGATGGCCTGCAGCAACGGGTTGAGGCAGCCGAAAAGGATTATAATGAAGTTGTTGACTTTGAAACCGGACTTCAGGAGCAGATAAAATCGACCGAAACCGAACTCAATACCATACAGGAAACGATCATTCGCGAAAGCAGGAAGCTTGATGCCAAACAGAATGAGTACAACCTTACCAAAAGCATGGTAGACAACCTGGAGGGATTTCCTGAATCCATCCGGTTTTTGAAAAAAAACACGGAGTGGTCAAAAAATGCACCACTATTTAGCGACATATTGTTTTGCCGCGAGGAATATAGGATAGCTATTGAGAACTACCTTGAGCCGCTGATGAACCATTATGTGGTTGATACTTATAACGAGGCCATTAAGGCTATCAATTTATTAAGCAGGGCTGCGCAGGGCAGGGCCCAGTTTTTTGTTTTAAAAAGCTATGAAACTGCCGAAATAAATAAGGCAGCAACATTAAGCGCTGATTTTGATGGTGCGGCTGTCCCGGCGCTGAATGTAATTGAAGTTGAAAAGCAATACCAGGCGCTTTGTGATCACTTGCTGAATAATGTTTACCTGGTGAATGACGAAAACGACAACGCCTTAAATAATGCCGACCTGCCGCCGGGCGTGGTGTTAATTGGCAAAAGCGGGAAGTTCAATAAATCAAGACATGCAATGGCTGGGGGCTCGGTTGGTTTGTTTGAAGGTAAGCGGATTGGCCGCGCGAAAAACCTGGAGGCGTTGCTGAAAGTGATTAAGCTTGTTGACGTTGAAGTAAATGAACTTAAAGCGCGTTTTGACGGCCTGCATAATAAGCTGGGGGCGCTGAAGGCGTCAGGAAGGGCTGCTGATATCAAACAAAAGCAGCAGGATGTTAACCGTTTAAATACCGAACTGGTAACCGTAAAAACAAGGCAGGAGCAATATCAGACCTTTATTGAAAACAGCCTTAACCGCAAGGAAGACATTGCACGGAAAATAAGCAGTATTAAAGAAGAGATGCTTGTGTTACTGCCACAGCTCGAAGAACTGAAAGGGCAGAAGCAAACCCAGGCAGAACTGCTGGCGGAAAAGCAACTTGCTTTTAATGAGTTGAATGAGTATGTGTCTGTAAAGTCTAATGCCTATAACCAGGAGAATATTCGCTTTCACCAGCAGCAGAATAAGGTTTCAGGGTTGATAAAGGACCTTGATTACAGGGAATCGCAAAAGGAAAGCCTGGAAGGCCGGATAAAAGTAAATAACGAAGAGCTTGAAAACGTAAAGCTGGCCATCCATGAAAATTTGCAGCAGTCGGACAATTCAGATGATGACCTGATGGAAATGTATGAGCAAAAAGACTTGCTTGAGAAAGCCACACAACAGGCCGAGCAGGAACATTATGCATGGCGCGGGAAGATTGCTGAAACGGAAGAAGAAATAACTGCGTTAAGGCGTAAGAAAGATAATGCGGAACTGATAGAAAATGAACTTCGCGACGAGAAAAATAATTTAAAACTGGAGTTGAATGCCCTGAAAGAGCGGTTATCAGTTGAATTTAATGTTGACATCCACGAACTACCGGAAACTGAAGCTGAAGATGTTGAAGATGAGCATGATATCAGGGAAAAAGCCGAAAAGTTAAAAAAACGGATAGATGAATTTGGTGCCATAAACCCTTTGGCTGTGGAAGCATATAACGAAATGAACGAACGTTATACCTTTATCCAGGCGCAGAAAAAAGACTTGAGCGACGCCAAGGCTTCATTATTGGCCACCATACAGGAAATTGACGATACTGCTAAAGAGAAATTCATGACTTCGTTTACGCTGGTGCGTGAGAATTTTATAAGGGTTTTCCGTTCGCTGTTTAACGAGGAGGATTCATGCGACCTGATCCTTACCGATCCGCAGCACCCACTTGAATCAGACATTGACATTATTGCAAAGCCGAAAGGTAAACGACCGCTCTCTATTAATCAGTTGTCGGGCGGCGAAAAAACCCTAACGGCAACTGCCATACTGTTTTCTCTCTATCTTTTAAAACCAGCGCCTTTCTGTATTTTTGATGAGGTTGACGCCCCGCTTGATGATACCAATATTGATAAATTCAATAATATCATCCGCGAATTCTCTAAAGAATCGCAGTTCATAGTTATCTCTCATAATAAAAGAACGATAGCCAGTACCGATATTATTTATGGTGTAACAATGGTTGAGCAAGGCGTATCAAGAGTGGTTGCTGTTGATCTCCGGCAATTAGCAGATTAGTGACTGGGTAAAGCGTAATTGAGTGAATAAAAAAAGGGCGAAAGATCTCGGCGTAATTGCCTTTATCTTTCGCCCTTAAACTTTATGCTTTATTTCTATTTTTTCAGTTTTACTTTCTTACTATTGAATATCATTCCGGTAAATTTATTTTTATTTAGCTGCATGGTTTTATCACGCGACTGTTCCAAAGAGAACGCCCGTGGGTTTGAAGAAATGCTTTGTGTTACCTTGGTTGGAAGGCTGTAGGTGCCTGTTTTTACTTTGGCGATGATATGGGCAAATAAGTTTTCGGTAGGGTCGCCAAAATCTTTGTCTATACCATCGTAATCAGCAATTCCTGGGTAATTAGCCGTATTTGGTGTCATGCCGTTATAGTAATCCCCTTGTCCTGCAGAGTTTTTAGTAGAAAACTCAGGGGTAAACATGGTGTATTTGTTAATTTGGATATCAAAAAAGCCAACAGGCTTGCCATAACTGGTTTCACCAACAAACTGCACGTCCATAACCGGGCGTAAGTTATTTATGGTAAGCTCACTGGCTGAAGCAGTGCCGCCACCAATTATAAAGAATACCCTTGGGATATTCAGGCTTCCTTTCTTAACAAAATTAGGCGTGTTATACTGGGAATTCAAAGAGTAATCAATTTGCGATAAATTATAGACATTACCATTGTCATCTTTTCTTACCTGGTTTACAAGTAAAGTTTCCTTATTAGCGCTCAGGATGCTGTTGAAATATGTTTTATACATATTGGTGCCGTTTTTTGAAGGCGGAACAATCAGGTTATCCAAATATTCGGCTGTAGAAACGTAACCGCCGCCATTGTAACGTAAATCAACAACAAGGTCAGTTATGCCCTGCGTAGTAAATTTGGAAAATACTGCGTCAAGTTTTGGATCGGCATTAGCGTCAGACGTAAAGCTGTTGAAAACAAAATAGCCTATTTTGTGCCCTGCGCCAGCGTCAATAACGGTATCTTTTAAAACAGGGTTTACGGCATAGCTGCCGGTGCTGAAATTTACGGAAAGGGTAGTGCCATCGGGACGT
The DNA here is from genome assembly GCF_002257585.1 of Mucilaginibacter xinganensis. Lineage (NCBI taxonomy): Bacteria > Pseudomonadati > Bacteroidota > Sphingobacteriia > Sphingobacteriales > Sphingobacteriaceae > Mucilaginibacter > Mucilaginibacter xinganensis. The sequence continues at coordinate 2,634,728 of NZ_CP022743.1, forward strand.
TTAACCGTCATTTTTATGCTGGAACTTTGAAATATAGCATTGTAAACAAAATTTATATTTTTTCCTGATCCGTCGCCATAAGTTTTTCCACCTGATACACCGTCGTACGATAAACTGGTATTATCGTTAATACTTACTATCTGGTAGCCGCGTTTGAGGCCGGCAAGGCCTGCGGGAGATCCGGGATAAACATAAGTTATACGAATATCATCAACAAGCCAGTAATTGTAGTCAATTCCAAAGTCGCCTTTGATGCCGTTTAACGCGCCGGTTTCTGTACCGTCATCAATAAATGAATACTTCGCCCGACCCGGATCGTAGATATAATATTCGTACGGTTTGCCGCCATCCGGGTTTATCGCGTATTGCGATAATGCATCCATCTCATTATCCAAAGCTGTTTTGTCGGATGCATTGGTGAATGAGCGGGGTTTAAATGTTGCATAGGTGGGGAGCTGATCATTCCACAAGTACGCCTCTTTTGCATATAGATAAAGAGAATCCTGCGCCAGCTGCAATGCAGTACCTTGTTTGGAGGGCTGGTTTGAATCTGTTGTGGTGGTCTTTTTGTCTTTTTTACAAGATGACAGACCGGCCGCTGCTACTAGGATAAATAAGTAAAATATTTTTTTCATATAAACGATAAGTTTTGTTTTTCTAAACAGATTATTAAACGGTAATAAGTTAACTATGTTATAGTATTAAAGTATAAATTCACTGGAATTTAAATAATCAATTCCACTTGCTTCGGCACAAAGGCGGTCAATTTCAGCGTTTTCAATCATCAGCAGATCGCGCCTCTGCAAGTTATGATCTTTTATTAAAATATCAATAATATCAGGCTCCGGTTTCGGCGTGCTTTCCTCGGTAAAATACACCGTTAAATATTCCTCAAGACCGTGCCATTCCGTTTGTTTAATTTTATTCAGCTGCTGCTCCGGGTTACCGTTGGTTACTATAAAAATCTTTTTCCGGTCAACAACAATATCCTGTAACAAATTCAGCATGTTTTGGTATAGCAGTAATTTCAAGGGTAGTTTAGCAGTCAACATCAGGTGCCTTAAGTTAGCACGGTAGGTTTCATTGATGCCAAACTTTTCTTTTACCCGGTCAAACACATATTCCTTACCCTCATTTATATACGTGTTTACCATCAGGTCGGTTGTCTCTTTGGCATTAATAAGGTCCGTATATTCTAAAAGACTTGCAAAAAGGTAATAAACCTGGTATAAATAATCCTTTTCGGGATAGAGGACGTTGTCCAGTTCAAATATAAATGCCTTTTTACGGCTGTCAATAGCTATATAGTTCATTGTGAGCAGTTCATATATTGCGTTAACTGCGGTCAATTATATCTAACCACAATTAACGATTGATTTGTGTTGGTAAAGATAATAACAAGATGGTTACGAACCATCAGCTATCATGTAATCCGCGGGAACGACTATCCCGGTAAAAAATCAGAGATACAATCTATTAGTGAAAAGCCTGCGGAGATCTTTATGGACAGAGATTCTTGGCAGGTGGCTGGCTGGATACCTGGAAAAAAATGATGGTATTTAAAGCTGGGAATGCGCCGCGAGTGTGCATTTTAACTATTTTTGAAATATAATGCAGCAACAGCCCAATAACAAGCTTCACGGTAAAACATTGGAAATGGTTTTGAACGCCCTGGTGGCTCACTATGGCTGGCCGGAGCTTGGTTACCAGATCCGCATCAATTGTTTCCTGGACAATCCAAGTATTAAATCCAGTTTAACTTTTCTTCGAAAAACGCCTTGGGCGCGCAAAAAGGTTGAAGATCTATATATAAACAGCCGTATTGATTAAGGGAATTATCCGTGCTTTTTCTTCATATTCATTTTAGCTTTAACACCTGAACTGTAATTATAAGTTTTGGAATTTTCGGGCTTTTTTTGATGGAAGGCTTCGCCTGCTACCGGTATTTCGGGTTTGTTTTTTACCGGTTTCTTTTCTTCTGTGGCGGCTTCTTTTTTGTCCTGCTCAATAACAAGCGCTTCCGGAAGGTCACCAACCGGTATTTTTTGGCCTATAGCCTGTTCTATTCTTCTTACTGTACTTAGTTCCAGGTCTGTTGTAAAGGTTATGGCCAGGGTTTCATCCGCTGTTTCTGACGTTTTTTTGGTAACGCGGCTGATAAAGGTTTCTTTATCTTCAGGCAGTTCAAAATGAATCAGGAACGGGATGTAATGCAGATCAATCGGCTCCCTATTTTCGTTGCTTACAATCAGTACCCTGGTATTAGCAGATTTTTTAAAATCGTTTATATCAGTAAATCCATTAAATTCAACCGACCAGGAATTGAGGATAGCTATTGAATTGTTCTGGCGATTTTGCAATGTTTTGTAGATTTTTTCGGCAGTATGACGGGTATTTACAAACACAACGGTTTTGGTAAACAACTCACTGTCCTGCATAAATAAATTGAGCAGGTTTAATTTGGTGACAAAGTTTGGCACATGATATAACAGTTGCGGGTGTGTTTCAAGTACGCTTTCTGCAACCTCTTCTACCTCAACAGTAGTTGCCGATTGCATAAACGGACTAATCATTTTGTTTAGCCTGTCATGGATCACTTCAGTAAATACCAGGTGCTGGCATTTGGTAATACTGTTAGCCAACTCAACTACAGGAAGCTGTAAACCTTGTTTAACTATCAGGTCGGCGTCATCAACAACCAACAATTCAACCTTGTTCAGGTTAAGCCCAAGTTTTAAGTAAATAGCCCTTGCCCGGTCAGGCGTGGCAACTACAATATCGGCACCGTCTGCCAATGCATCCATTTGAGCTTCAGTACCGGTTGCGGCATATAAACCAACAATAGACATTTGCTTGTTTTTGCCAAAATGTTCCAACCCGCTGATCACCGCCAGTACATCGTCTTTAGTAGGCACCAGGATAAGGACAAGAGGCACACCTTCGGCATTATATTTTATCCGGTTTAAAACGGCCAAAATATAAGTAGTGGTTTTACCGCATCCTTCCGGCCCGGCAACTAAAACATCCTGGCCGCCGTAAATGCGGGCCAACGTTTTTTGCTGCACCTCTTTAGGGCTTGTATAGCCTGCTTCGGTTACTGCCTTTATTAATTGTTTACTGAGCTTTAATTTTTCTGACCACGCCATCCTGTAATATTAAAAATCCTAACGGAGCGCGAAATTACCCTTTTTATAGCTTATTTTCAGCTATTTAATGTAATGATGTGGTTTATAGCTGTTAAACAGGCTGCCAGTTGGCATTAATATCGTTTTGCAGCATAGTTGTGAACGATGTTGCAGGTGGAAGATCAAGGTATGGGTAAGTTACTTTAGACAGGTAAAGACCTTGGGGATAAGCAGGGATAATGATCTTTGGCGTTTCTTTATTGATAAGATAGTGTTCAAACTCATCAACACTCATTCGGCCTTCGCCAATATCCAGCAACCGGCCTATGATGATCCGGACCATTTTACTTAAAAAGCGGTTGGCTGAGATATTAAACCTGATTTTAGTGCCGGAGCTGTTAACAAATAGCCCCGCTGCTGATACATTACAGATGGTGTTTTCATTCCTGTCGGGCATTTTGCAGAAGCACCGGTAATCATTATATAAGGGGAGGAGGTCAACAGCTTTGTTCATTTTGTCAAGATCAAGTTTGGGATCAAGATAAAGCGAGCTGAACGTGTTTAAGAAAGGGTCTTTATAAGTATGGATGAAATAGTTGTAACTTCTTTGCACGGCATCAAAACGTGCATGACAGAGGCCCTGCATCGCTATAATGTCAAAAACGGCAACATCATCCGGCAGGATCTTATTAAGCCTGAAAAAGAATTCGTCGTCCAGTTCCCTATCGATATCGGCATGGAAAAAGAACTGGCTGGCATGTACATGTGCGTCTGTTCGCCCGCAGCCGTTGATGTTTACATTAACTTTTAACAATTTACCAAGAGCAGTTTCCAAAACTTCCTGCACGTTAGACACCCCCGGATGTCTTTGCCAGCCGCTGTAATTAGTGCCATGATAGGCTATATGAAAGAAGTAGCGCAAAGCCGAATCAAATAAAGTCGAAAATAAGCATAATTTTTTTCGGCTGTGACAATTATAAAATAGAATCTGCCGCTGATGCTGATAATGATCATTTCATCGGTAACCGGACCACTCAAAACTAAAAAAATCAACCTGCATTTTTCAATGTGGTTGATTCTTTTTAATCTGTTTAATAATATGGGAAGTGATGCTCTTTCTTAAGCAAATCATTGGTTAGCGGTTATTTTTGGTTGTCCGCTTTCTTTTTAACAGCCGAGGCTTTAGCTGAAACCTTTCCGGCTATTTCTTTTTTTGCTGCTACGGCTTTAGTTTTGGCCGTATCTGCCACAGACTTAGCTTTTTCTTTCGCCTGTTTTTTAGTGCTATCAACAACAGACGAAGCTTTTTTTAACGATTTTTCTGCCTGATCTTTGACAACGACCGCTTCTTTTTTTGCTTTCGCGATAGTGGCAGCTGCTTTTGACTCAGCCTTATCTTTCACCTTTTCAACAGATGCTTTTGCGCTGGTTTCAGTAGCCGCTAATTTAGCTGAAGCTTTTTGTTTAATGCCGGCAGCTTTGGCAGTAAGTTTCTCTTTTTCCACTTTAGCTTTATTTTCCAGTTTTTCGGCTTTAAGTGAAGCGTCTTTTTTTACGTTGGCAGCTTTAGCAGAAACGGCAGTTTTTGATTTCGCCGCTTTTTCCTTAAGGTGGTCAATTGTTTCTCCAGCTTCTTCCTTTAATTCTTCGGCTTTATCTTTGGTTCCATCCCAAATTTCGCTGATGGTTTCTATGACTTTGTCAAAAAAACCTTTCTCTTCTTTATCAGGCGTATTGCTCATGTTATATTCCTTTAAATTAAATTATTTAATAAATAACATAACCAGTTTTAAATTAACATGTTTTAAAGGTTTGATAATATTTTTTAATTTTTATAAGTGAGAAATATTTTGCCCCGGGCCCGCCCTCATAATTTTTCAGATCTAACCGGATTTAAAATCCTATAACACGCGGTGCAGCGTTCCGTTTTTTCACAGGAACAGGGTGGAACACTATGAAATACGCTGATTGTCAGTTTGTTTCATTTTAAAACAGATGCAACTATCTGATAATCAAGCATTATGAAATTTTTCGCTTTTGTGTTTTTTTTTGTAATTACCTTATAATCAATATGTTTCACTTTTTAGGGTAGTGGAAAATTATTTTTTAGGTATTTGTCCGCTACAGAAATGACATTGATTAATAATAATTACCAAATGATTTTAATTCAGCGATATTTTGTATCGCTGAGTTTGGATTTTTTTAACATCCCTTACCTGGCATTACATAAATTACGTTGCCTGAAACAGATAAATTGAAGCCATAATTTTCTATAGCAGGAAGTGACAGTTTTTTCCATGTTTTGCCCATATCAGCTGACCGGAATATCCCATCTGAGCCGCCGCATATTAAATATTTACCCATTTGTTTAATTGATGAAATATCCGAGGAAGATTGAGGTATGCCTATTTTTTTCATTAATAAGCTATTCCAGGAAGGTTGAAGTTCTTCGCCTATGGCATTCCAGGTTTTTCCACTATCCAGTGAAATGTGTATGCTGTTTGTTTGCGTTATTGTGTTATAGACTATAGCGGCAAATCCTCCGTCTATACTTTCCACGGCAATGCCAAGCCCCCCTTCACTAATCACCCGATCCCAGTGTTGACCATCATCGGTCGATCTTAATATGCCATTTTTGCTGGTAGTCAGCAGTACACCGTTTGACTCTGCAAATTTCATCCTACCGTCCCCAACATGCACTTGTTTCCAGGTTTTTCCACCGTCAGTGGATCTAAAAAGGCTGTTGTTAGAGCCAATTAAAACTGTGCCTCCGGCAGTTTCAAAAACAGTGCGTACTTCTCTCTCTTTATAATTCTCGTACATCCAATCTATCGTTTTATCTAAGCGTACGGCTTGTTCCTGAAAATTCGTGTACATCGGCGACCACTTATTCGTTCCGTTTATTTTTTGTAAAAACTGGCCCCTTAAATCATATGCAAGGATCCCATTTTTGCCAGCGGCAAGGTTACGTTGTTCACCAGGGAAAATTTCTTTCGTCCAAAAAGGAGTTGTAGAATTTGGTTCATTGTGATAAACCCCATTTCCGGCACGTAAATATAGCCCGCGGTCATTTGCAAATAAACCATCTCTCCACACACCTTCCCGCTGCAATTTTTCAGGTAGTCCTTCGCTAATGTCCTGCCATGTTTGTCCGCCATCAGCAGATTTAAAAATGATGTTGCCAATCGCCGGTGATTTGGCGTCTTTTATTGGTTTCTTTTTTGCGTCCTTTTCTTTTACCACAAAAGAATTTAGCAGGAATAATACCAGGAAGATAGCCGGAACAAATACAAATAATCTTTTCATTTTTTTAAATTTTAAGTAAAACCTATGTTTCATAATCTACTTTATGATCCTGTCAGCATTGGTTCAGCAAAATTACTTTGATATATTTCAGCCTGGAGCGCTTTAATTGTAAATAAAAATGTAAACTTTGTAAATAAAATCTTGACACTATGCGTGATAGCCGAAATCTCCTTTACGGGAAAGGCAGGTACCTTTTTGGATCGATACTGCTTTTAATGGCGTCTGCAATTTGTGTAGCTTTCAGTATGTCCGGCAGTGACGACTTTGATATCGCGAGGAGGGAAGTTTTGCTCCGCAGGATCGGGCACGAACTGCTCTTGCAGTCAGGCGACAGTACGTCGAGGGTGCTGCCGGTAAATAAGATCGCAGCAAATGAATACCAGATCACGTTTGAAAATGAGCTTACTTTTCGGCCGGACTCCCTGGTGAACACTACCCGGCGCTTGCTGGCCAAAGACCCGCTCGCGGGCGATTATGTGGTCAATGTGCTGAACTGCGGCAGCTCCAGCGTAGCTTATGGATACGCTGTATCCAACAATAAAAAGGACGATATTGTAGCCTGTATAGGCAGAAAGCAACCCCGGGGATGTTACATGATCGAAATCAAATTTAAACCTACGGGCATAACTACCGCAAAGAACGGATACCTTTTGGGCGGCCTTTCATTTTTAGCATTGGTTGGTTTTATTTCCTTCAGGTCATTTAGGCCACGCACCGCGCTGCCCGGCGACCAGCCCGCCGGCATGCTTACCCTGGGCTCCGTGTTGTTCGATGTACAGGATCGCAAACTCCTTATAAATGGAAAGCCAACAGACCTTACCCGGACGGAAACCCGTGTGCTGCTTATTTTCGCCCTATCGCCTAACGAGGTTATAGAAAGAAGCCGGCTGCAAAAAGAGATATGGGAAGATGAAGGTGTCATTGTGGGGCGCAGCCTGGATATGTTCATCTCCAAACTCAGAAAAAAGCTGGAACTTGATCCCGGGATCAACATCATTGTTGTACGCGGCAAAGGGTATAAGCTTGAAATTGGCGCTACGAAGGATTTCTCTCCGTCCGGCGATTATCTTGCGTAGGCTAAAAGTGCAGAGACGTACTTTTGCCCGACTGGTCTAAGTTTAGCGCAACTTATACCTAAAAAACGCCAAGCATTCTGCTTGCGAGACCAACGCGTTTATCTACGCCACATACCAAAAAATCAATATACCGGCCCGAAAGGCTTAGTGCGATTTATTTTATTAAGCTTAAAGCCTTGGTTATTATAGATCTAAGTTACGCTGCTAAACTTAGACGAGGGAGTAGCACGGGGACTTTAATTTGGCTTCGGTCAAGTTTATGACAACTATATATCAAAAAGCGATTTTTTTATTGTCCGTTTTTTACTTATTCTTTTCATTTAAATGGTAGAACTTTGTCAAAATTATATTATGAAAAGGATACTTCCATTATTTCTTTATTTCATTGTCAGCAATGTGACTGCTCAGTCTCTTAAGGTGTCATTGCCTGCTTCTTCTACAAGATCGGCAATTGCCCGTATGAATCGAGTTGAAAAGATAAGGCTCGAAATGCCGCTTTCTGATGGAAGGAACTACATGGATTTGAACCTTTCGCAATTAATGGCATCTCTTCATGTCCCAGGACTTAGCATTGCTGTTATTAGTAATTATAAAATTGTTTTTACTAAGGGTTATGGTGTTGTGGCTCAAGGCTCATCTCAACGAGTTAGACCTGCAACGTTATTTCAAGCTGCTTCTGTAAGCAAACCCGTTACTGCTATGGCTTCCATGTTGCTTGTGAACAAACAGGTTTTAACGCTTGACGAAGATGTTAACCATTTTCTTACCACATGGAAAGTTCCCTCGAATAGTTTTACTGAACAACATCCTGTTACGCTAAGAGAACTGATTTCTCACCGTGCTGGAGTAAACGTGCATGGTTTCGCAGGGTATAACAGAAAGCTGCCAATACCAACGCTAAAACAAATTTTGGACGGGGAACAACCGGCCAATAATCCCGCGATAAGAGTTATAGCAGTACCGGGAGAAATGGAAAGTTATTCAGGGGGCGGGATTGTAATCGAGCAATTACTATTGACTGATGTCACAAAGAAACCATTTTCGACCGTTATGAGTGACCTTGTACTTGATAAACTTGGAATGACAAATAGCACTTTCATTCAACCATTACCGGATAAATGGCATTCAAAGGCTGCTTCAGGAACCAACTCAAATGGAAATCAGGTTCCAGGTCAATGGTTTATTTACCCCGAACAAGGACCGGCAGGCCTTTGGACTACAGCAACAGATTTAGCGAAGTTCGCAATTGGTTTAGGTCGCGCTCAAAATAACATGCCAAATGCCATCCTGCCAAAACAACTGGCAAAAGCTATGGTAACGCCCTTTATTGATGGAGGAGCACAATGTTTTCATCTTGATCCAATAAATGAGGGTTTGTATAGTCATAATGGGCAAAATGAGGGTTTTGAAAGCCTCCTTGTCATGAACTGGAAAACGGGCAACGGACTTGTCCTGCTCGCCAACTCAGATAACGGAGAGCATCTTTGGGATATTCTGCTGCAAAATGTTAGCAAAGAATTTGGTTGGAATTATAAATTTGAACAAAAACCAAAAACATTTCTTCTTATTGCACAAGTTGCTGGTGTCGATGTAATGTTGAAATACTTTGACGCTCAAAAGGCAAAGGGAATATCAGAAAGCGGCGCTGGCGAAGGCGATTTGAATGAAACTGGATATTTTTATCTTGGTGTTGGCCAAATAGTTAAAGCTTTATCTATTTTTAAACACATGGTGTTTTTATATCCTAAATCTGCCGATGCGTACGATAGCCTTGGTGAAGCATTAATGAAAGCCGGAGATAAAGCGGGTGCCAGGAAAAATTATTCAAAATCACTTTCCTTAAATCCGCAAAATGACAATGCACGGAACAAATTAATCGAATTGCAGCAATAGTGTACAGGAACGCCGACAAATGCTATGGAATGTTCAGATTATCTCATCGTCATCGATTTTGTTAGCCGAATGAGGTTAGATATTCGCTCACGTTTTATTGTTAGAACTAAAGTTAATTAGATATAAGTAATAAAAGTTTTGCAGAAAACCCTCCGACTGGTCTAAATTTAGCGCAGCGCAACTTAGACCTAAAAAATGGCAAGCATTCTGCTTGCGAAACCAATGCGGTTACCTACACCACATCCCAAAAGAATAATTTATCCGCCAGAAAGGCTTAGTACCGTTTATTTTATTAAACTGAAAGCTTTGGGTATTGTGGATCTAAGTTGCGCTGCGCTAAATTTAGACCAGGGAGTGTTTTAAAAAGCAATATAATACTGTAATAGTGAAGTTTTATTATCACTTTTATAGTGTATGGTTCTGATAATCAATTAAAAATACCTAATCCACCGCCTATGCTTAGGTTTTACCCGCAAGTATTTTATAAGTTGCTGCTTATAACAACCACATTTTTATTTGCCGGGAATATTTTTGCCCAAAAACCAAATATTACTTATACAACGCCGCTAACATTTACAGCAGGTAAGGCAGTTAAGCTTATTCCGGTAAATACCGGTGGGTCCATACCTGCATCGCAGTTTGGCAAAGTAAGCACGTTTGCGGGTAACGGTCAATACGGTACGGTTAATGGTAAGGGTACTGCGGCCAGTTTTGCTTCTCCTTCCGGTATAGCTGTTGATTCGTTAGGTAATTTATATGTTTCGGACAGGAACATTCCGAACAATGCCGGCAAGCATGCATTTATCAGGAAGATAACACCCGGTGGTGTTGTGAGTACCTATGCAGGCAACGGAACCGATGGATCAGCAGATGGGCCGGCAGCCTCGGCGAGCTTTAACAACCCGGCAGGTTTAGCTGCAGATATTAATAGAAATATATACGTTGTGGAACCTTTTGGTGGTACGTATAGTAACGGATTGGTGCGAAAAATCAGTGCCGGTGGTGTGGTCACAACAGTGGCAGGGGGCGGTGCCCCAGGTATTAGAATTAATGCTCAGGATGGGCAGGGTACCAGTGCAAGTCTTTCTGTGCCGGTTGGCATAACGCTGGATAATGCCGGGAATATTTATTTAACAACACAAAATAAAATACGAAAGATAAACACTTCACAGTACGTGAGCACTTTTGCAGGTGATGGTTCGCCTGGATTTATAGATGGGTACGGTACAACGGCAAGATTTAATCAACCAATCGGCATAGTAGCAGATAACAGCGGTAATTTATTTATAGCTGATTATTACAATTTACGTTTACGGAAAATAACCCCCGATAGTTTGGTGAGTACTGAAGCAGGCTATGGAGCGATTGGAAATAACGATGGCCCGGGTACCACTGCCAGCTTTAATAATTTATCCGGACTGGCTATAGACGGCGTAGGTAATAAATATGTTTTAGACGGCAATGGCTCCTTGCGGAAAGTAAGCCCCGGGGGAGTTGTAACAACCATTGTAAAAGGATTATCCGGAGCAACGATAACATATTACCATGGCAGTATTTATTTCCCGGGTATTAATACCATCATGCGCGTAGATGTTACGGGCAGTTATACAATACAAGGCCCTTCATTACCGGACGGATTGGTTTTTGACCCTAATACAGGAATTATAAGCGGAACTCCTAATGTACCAGGTGGCCCGCAGACTTTTTACATAACTGCCAGCAATAGTTACGGCAGCAGTACCGCATCTGTAACTATTGACGTTAAATTGCCGCCGGCTCCAAAGTATATGAAGCCACCTAAAATTGCTTATAATAATGTGCCGGCTTATTTTGTAACATCTACCCCTATTATTCCATTAGCGCCAAAAAATACAGGAGGTGTGGTTCCTCAAACTACCTACGGGTCAACAAGCATTATTGCCGGGGGAGGCCCTCCCACTATTTCTTTTGACGCCATTGGCACAAAAGCAAGCTTCATTTATCCGCTAAACTTAGCTACTGACGCTTCGGGCAATATTTATGTTACGGATCGATCGAAAGTTAGAAGGATATCTCCAAATGCAGTTGTAACAACGTTAGACATGAATGGAAAATTTACGTCAAACCCACCTCCGGGACTGGCATCAGCTGCACTTTTTCCCGGTATTAACGGTGTTGCTCTTGACGGCGCCGGCAATATTTACATTTCGGAAAACCTCTACAGTACAATACAAAAAGTTAGTCATTCAGGAATGATCGGCCCTTTTGCCGGAACAACTATAAGTGGTTCAAAGCAAAAAGATGGTACCGGCAACGCAGCCGCCTTTTCTCATCCCGGAGGAATGGTTGTAAGTAAGACCGGCGACTTATACGTAACTGATGTTGCCTCTATAAGGAAAATAACGCCGGCTGGAGTAGTCACCACTTTTGCAGGTAATTTAACCGACAATGCAGGGGTTAGTTTTAAGGCTGGCCATCCACCGGATGGTGTAGGTTCACATGCGTTTTTTGAACTTCCCCAGGGTATGGCTATGGATACAGCAGAAAATCTATTTGTGACGGATCTTAACGCCCATAATATACGAAAGATCACTAAAGACAGTGTGGTTTCTACGGTTGTATCTGGCCTGATCAACCCCTCGTATGGTATTGGTGTGGATATAAAGGATAATTTATATTACTCCGCTAATTACCCGGTTTATCCCAATACTGGTCCTGTAACCACTACCGGTCAAACGATTGACAGAGACGGAAATCTTATCATAGCTGACGTAAATACCCAAACTATATCAAAGATGATCCTTACAGGTTACACAATAGATTCCGTCTTACCAGCCGGATTAACTTTTGACGGTAAAACAGGCATCATTAGCGGAACACCTACGACACCTGCTCCGGCAAAAGCTTATATTGTCACAGCTTATAACGCAGGCGGCAACAGTAGCTATGTAATACATATTACAGTGGCATCAAATGCTGCCCCAACCATTACCAGTATTACTCCGGCCGCGGCTATTACCGATGGCACCATAGTAATTAACGGTAATAATTTTACAGCAGCAACAAACGTCACCTTTGGCGATACACCCGCCAAGTCATTCGTAATCAGCTCGCCAACGGTTATTACCGCCGTTGTAGATAACGGATCAACCGGCAATGTATCCGTAAAAACACCTTTTGGCACAGGCACATTTGGCGGGTTTATATTTGTCCCGCTGCCCGCTATTACAGCAAACGGTCCGGTTACCTTTCTTTCAACCGGTTCGGTTGTTTTAACAGCAAGTCCTGCTACCGGTTATAACTATCAGTGGAGTAACGGCGGTACCGTTATAGCCGGGGCAACAGCTTCAACTTATATAGCTAAACAAAGTGGCGCTTATACGGTGACTATAACGGCCAATGGCGTTTCACAAACATCGGCGGTCGTCAATGTCAAATCTGTTTTCACACTTCCTGCAAATAATTTTTCCGTATCTGCAACCAGCGCTACCTGCATAGGCAACAACGATGGTTCAGTGAATATTACAGCAGTGCAAAGCATGGCCTATACAGCTACGATAACTGGCAATGGGTTAAGTACGCCTTATCCTTTTACCACATCAACAGCTATCAATAACATCGCTGCCGGGAGCTACCATGTATGTATTACGGTAGCAGGGCAGCCGGATTACGCCCAATGCTATGATGTTGTGATCACAGAGCCAAAGAACCTATCTGTTTATTCCGTGATCAATTCAGACAATAGCCTAACTCTGGGATTGAGTGGTGGAAGTCGTTACAATATTATTTTAAATGGCACTGCTTATGCTACCAGTAGCAACAGTATTACCCTGCCGCTTGGTGAAGGAACCAATGACCTGACGGTAACTACAGACAGGCTTTGCCAGGGTAGTTTTAAGCGATTTATCAACATCTCAGGCAAGATCATCCCTTACCCTATGCCATTTCAAAATTCCTTAAATTTGAATGTAGGAAATACAATGGTCAATAACGTAAGTATCGAGATCCATAATGTTGGGGACGGAAAGCTGGTTTATACAAAGCAATATATTAATCAATCAGGTGTAATTCAACTTGATCTCACCGGCCTGCAAGGAGGGGTTTATGCGCTTCACCTTTCGACGGATAGTTCGGATAAAATATTTAAGATTATCAAGAAATGAGAGAAAAACTATTAGTTATACCCTTATTATTTTTGTTAATAGCCTGCGGGGGCAAGAAGAACAACCCTGTTCCCAACCCGACTATGGCAGCACTTACTTTACCGACACAGAATGCGGTTTGCACCACAGGTACAATAATTTCTAATACCCAAAGCTCCATTACATTTATGTGGAACGCTGCTGATAATGCCAACAGCTACGATCTGTACATTAAAAACCTGTTAACAGCGGCCACCAGCACACAAACCACAACTGATACGAAATTAACTGTTATCTTAAGCAGGAATACACCTTACTCTTGGTATATCATATCCAAATCTAACAGAACAACCGTTACTGCACAAAGTGCTACCTGGAAGTTTTACAATTCAGGGCCGGGTGTAGTTACCTATGCACCTTATCCTGCTGAGATTACTTCTCCAACTTATGGACAAAGTATAGCGTCAACAACAGGCGCTATCAACTTAACCTGGACCGGCAGCGCAATTGACAACAACACCATCACCAATTACGACGTTTATTTTGGAACCACCAAAACGCCGGCCATCTTTAAAAACGCCATCTCCGATAGTTTTGTAAACGGGGTAAGTGTAATATCAGGTACAACTTATTATTGGAGAGTGATCACCCGGGATGTTAACGGTAATACTTCTGATTCTGGTTTATACCAGTTTGCAGTGAAGTAAGCGAATTTACCTAACGTTCTTAATTAAAGAACATTAGCTTTCTGCTAACACTAAACAAAATCACAGATCAAACTAAATTAACACTCACTTCATGTACATGAAGCGCCACCAGTCTGCAATACGCTCGCTACAATGGTTATTTATATGATATTGGGCCTCGCGGTAATCACCGCTCCGCACATCAATATCATGCACATTATGTATAAAGATATAAGCATCCATGGGAACAATTAGTTTTATACATACTGTTATTACCTGCAAATTGCGGCGAAGCAGATGTACGAATTTAAAAGCATAAAAATAAAAGAGGGCATTGACGCTAGTAAACCATCCTTCATCTTAACCCTCACCCCGAAACCTACCAGCATTAATAAGGCAAGGCCGCCGGACGATATGATTAAACCAGGTTGCCAAAATAATCCTGCCAGTAATCCTGATCCGCCGAGCAATTGCAATACCCCGATAAATTTCCTGAATTTATCCAGGTTATAGCGCCGAAATTCTTCCTCCATACCTGAGTTTGTAAAGAAGCTGATTCCATAATAAATGAATGAAGCAGCGGAAATTATGGTTAAAATTTTTAGCAGCATGAAAATTAAATTACTCCGGCATGAACGCCGGCGATAAACAGGGAGAGCAATAGCAAAATCCCTGACGGTACAAACTTTTGCCAGGGGTTTCGAACTTTAATATGGGCCATCTGGGCACACCCCATCAATACGGCCATCAATAGTGCAGGAATCATCACCAACTCCGGATACCAAATCCCGGCAATTAAAAGCGTTGACAGTGCTGTTTTCGTTGCGCCAACAAAATTTCTTAATAAATCCGAAATTTCGAATTGCTTAAACTCTTTTAGGATGTTGTCATAACGGACTATCCATACATAAAGTACGGTAACTGCAACGATGACCTGGGCACAAATTGAAAGGGTATTCATAAAAAAGCTGGTTAATTGTAAGTTTGTTAAGAATGGGTTTCGCTCCTGGTGTGCTGTTGTTTTTTTTGCGCAGAAAAAAGTCCCCAGGCAAAGCCAACATATAATATGGTCACTATGGACGTAAGAATGATCAGATCTAAATTTTCCATATTACCTGTTCTTTTTAAGGTTAAAATAAATCAGTAAACCCACCATTGTAGGAGGCCAAAGCCCAATAAATATGGCGCGATCGTGGTCCTTGAGGATAATGTAATAGTACTCTGATATAAATATGATAGCGATGATCATAGTTAATATCGCAAATTCGATTTTAGAAATTTTGTTCATTTGATATATATTATTACAATGGAAATTAAGATATAGACTTACCGGGGTACTGAAAAAAACAGCTTAAAAAATGCTGAACTTGTTAACTGCGAAATGTAAAATAGGAGAAGAAAATTGTTACCGGGATCATAAACAACCGGTAAAAAATCAGGATCTTATTGTTCCTGTTTGTAGTTGAATTAGTTATTGAAGAAGCTTAGAGAAAAATAATTTTAGTTCATCAAGGTAAATATTGCATCTGTAATGATTTGTTCTTCCCTGGCCTGTTTTAAGTTGTTAGTGATAGTCTGATTATTTAGGGTCACTTTCTTTTGCTGATTTTATTAAAGCTAATGTGTTTTTGCATGCTGCATTTAAATCTTAAATCAGAAGGTTCACCTAAGCTTTGATGTTTGGTGCTGCGTCCCTGAACCCGGGTGCGCCATAATTTAAAGCTGGTTAATTTTAATTCCCTGCGCATTAGCTCAATTACCTGTTGTTCGTTGATTCCGAACTGCAGCTTAATGGCGTCAAACGAAGTGCGATCTTCCCAGGCCATCTCGATTACACGGTCAGTATTTCTAACATCTAAATTTAACGCTTTACTCATTAAGTACATATTTATTACCTAAAACTCATTAATACCCGGTTTATAGGGGGGCATATTATTTAAAGTCAGGACTATATAGTGCAATGTTATACATAATTTAATAATTAAATACATTATTATACTTTATTTATTAAAATTACTTCCTCAAATTTGATTTTTTAATCCCTCTATTGATTGTCTCTTTTTCCGCGGATATTGGCTGACAAAATTTAATCAAAACATCCTGTTATTTACCATAGGTAGATAACAGGATGTTGTTAAGTAGCGGTTGATCAAGGTAAAGGTCCTTCTCTCGTTGCTGGGGTCCGTGAAATTTAAAATGCCAGATCAGGTTAAGTTCTATCCATTGTCTTGCTGCATCTTTGTAATCTTTTCTTTCGTCTTTTCAATATCCTTGTTAATTTCCCTGATTTTTTTCTGATCCTTTTCTACTTTGCCGGCCGCGTATTCCGCGTCACCGGTCTCGTTGGCAGCTTTCTTTGCTGCTTTTGCCGCTTTGCGGGTGTCGCCGGCATCGCCTCCGACTGCTGAAGCGGCCTGCCGCCGGCTTTTTTCCTGGGCTTTATTGGAATTGCTCGCGGCTTCGTCTGCTGCGGATTGTTCTTCAGGCAAACGGTTTTGTACCTTGGTTAACTCGTCCTGCAGGTCATTCAACTTTTTATTCAGCTTAGCTATCTGGTTGTTAATTTTTGCAGTATCCTTTTTAGTAGAATCATTTTGACCGGATGCCTTGCATGCGGCGCCAAGACCGATAATAAGGGCTATTAATAATATCTTTTTCATGGTTATTCATTTAAATTTAGTCAAATGAACAACGACTTTTAAAAGGGTGCAAGCCGGTTCGACCGAAGCCGGCCGCCGAACGATGAAAAGCTGCTCCCGTCAGTTAAAGCCAGTCACGAAACTCAGCACGGAACACTTCCCTGTATTGCTCGGTGACGGGGATAATTGTTTTACCGAAACGAACAGTAAGGTGTTGGATCGAATCGATCTTATCGAGGTTAACGATAAAGGAACGGTGGATCCGCATAAATCTGTGCCCGGCAACACGTTCTTCCATTGCTTTGAGTGTGGACAATGCAGTGATCATCTTATCGCCTGTAAACACTTTTACATAATCTTTAAAACTTTCTATGTAACGGATCTCGCCGATATTTACCCTAACTAGTTCGTGTTCTACTTTAAGAAAGAGGTGGTCATCACCCGGAACCGCCTTAGGCTGGCTCATCATGCTGCGAACTTTTGCTACGGCCCGAAAAAAGTCTTCGTATAAAAAAGGCTTTACCAGGTAATCTACGGCATCCACCTTGTAACCATCTACTGCATATTCCCGTGAGCCGCTGATCAGGATAACACGAGGACCAGGGCGACCGCTATCTTTTAAGGTACGTGCAAAAGTAACACCATCTATACCCGGCAGGTTAATGTCCAGTATCAATAGGTCAACAGTCCCGGTTTCCAGGTCATGGAGAGCCGCCGGCGCATTGTCATAAGAGCCGGTCAGTTGCAGGAATGGGGTTTGACTAACCAACTCGCAGACATAGGTATTTACTTCGGGGTCATCGTCAATGACCAGGCAATTGAGCACATGTTCCATAATTACTAAGGTACGCCGGAAAGCCTTTTGGTGCAAGCTGACTTTTAATTTGGCAAGGATTAGCTAAACGATTGAATCCCTGTTGCCAACTTCATTATATATTTACCCAAAGCATTATGACTTATAAAATACTGTGCTATCCAAAGTATTGCCTTTCTATCCCGGTGACTGAAATTTTTAATGATCTTTTTTGTATGATTAAACACTTAATGAAGTGTAACAGTGCTTTAATTGGCGTTAAGATAGATTTTGACTATATTGAGATTTCAATCGGGCTATATTATCAAAATTAATTAGGAATAATCATGGAAAACACACGACTTTCCAAACCGCAGAGCGAAAGGAAATGGAAAGTATGGGGTCCATATATTTCTGAACGGCAATGGGGCACAGTTAGGGAAGACTACAGCGCTTCCGGAAACACATGGAGCTATATAAACCATGATTTGGCACGAAGTTATGCCTACAGGTGGGGCGAGGACGGCATTGCAGGCTTTTGTGATATTGAACAGGTATTGTGCCTGGCACCTGTATTTTGGAATGGTAAGGATACTATTTTGAAGGAAAGACTTTTTGGATTAACAAACCAGGAAGGGAACCATGGTGAAGATGTAAAAGAACTCTATTTTCATCTCGACTCGTCGCCCACGCACTCTTATTGTAAGTTCCTTTATAAGTATCCGCAGGCTGCTTTTCCATATATGGAACTGCTGCAAAAAAACGAAAGGGACCGTTTAACCCCCGAATTTGAAATACTCGATACTACCGTTTTTAAGGATAACCGCTATTTTGACTGTGTTATTGAATATGCAAAAGCAGGCACGAAAGATATTTTGATGCAAATTACAATACACAACCGGGGACCTGAAACGGCTGCCATTCATGTACTGCCACAATTATGGTTCCGCAACTTCTGGCGGCACAACCCCCGTTATAACAGCCCTGAAATTAGGTCGATCTCAAACAATTGTTTGCAGACAAATTCAAGCCGGAATGGCACTTACTATTTTTACCATGATGGTGGCGAACAACTTTTTTGTGAAAATGAAACCAACAGCGAGCGTATTTTTCATAAAACTAATGAAACCGCTTTTGTAAAAGATGGTATTAATAACTACGTAATTAATGATCAAAAAACAATAAACCCTGAAAAAAAAGGGACAAAAGCTGCCATTTGGCTAAAAGCAGACGTGGCGCCGGGATCATTTAAAACCTTTAAGGTAAGGCTAAGCACGGTGCAGATGGAAGCCCCCTGGGCGGATTTTGACGAAATTTTTGAAATACGCCTGTCAGAAACAGACAGCTATTACAATAAGCTGGCACCGGCTGCTTTATCGGGCAAACAAAAAGGTTTATTGCGAAGTGCGTTGGGGGGACTATTATGGGGTAAGCAGTTTTATTACTTCGACGTATTTAAATGGCTGTTTGGCGAACCCCATGAAAAACAATTACCGCGCAACTTTCAGCGTAATTATGACTGGCAGCACCTTACCTGCCGAAATATTATATCAATGCCGGATAAATGGGAATATCCCTGGTTTGCAGCCTGGGACCTGGCTTTCCATGCAGCTACCTTTGTACATATCGATCCGGAGTTTGCAAAACAGCAATTGCTGGTAATCCTCAGGGAATATTATATGCATCCCAACGGGCAAATACCTGCCTACGAATGGAATTTCAGCGATGTAAACCCGCCCGTTCATGCCTGGAGTGTTTGGTATGTGTACGAGGCCGACAAAAAGAAGACGGGTATCCCCGACTGGGATTTCCTGGAAAGGTCGTTTCAAAAGCTATTGATGAACTTTACCTGGTGGGTAAATCAAAAAGACGCGAATGGCACCGATATATTTGAAGGTGGTTTTCTTGGTCTGGATAATATCGGCGTTTTCGACAGGAACCACATGCCGCCCGGTATTACCAGGCTGCAGCAGGCAGATGCAACCAGCTGGATGGCGATGTACTCCATTAATATGCTGCGCATTTCGCTGGAACTGGCACAACACAACCTGGCTTATGAAGAATCGGCAGCTAAATTTTTTCGCCACTTTTTAAATATAGGCTGGGCCATGCACCATATAGGCAAAAGGGATATGGCTTTGTGGGACGAAGAAGACGCATTTTACTATGATGCTATCCAATTTGAAAACGGCACCAACCAGCGATTAAAAGTTCGTTCGCTTGTTGGCATTATTCCTTTGCTGGCCGTAGAAATAATGAACGTGGACCTGTTTAAAAAACTGAACGAATTTAATGCCAGGCTGGGCAGTATTAAACGCACCAGGCCCGATTTAACAAAGGTAATTTCTGATATTGAAACCAAAAACAAAGATGGTAACTACTTATTTGCCATTATGGTTGGCGACCGCCTTGAACAACTGTTGAAAAGGCTTTTAGACGAGGATGAGTTTTTATCGGATTACGGGATCCGTTCATTGTCGAAATGTTACCGGGACAAGCCTTTTATATTTGGCTATAAAGGAAGCGAATACAGCATCCAATATGAACCCGGTGAAAGCTCAAGCTCTATGTTTGGCGGCAATTCCAACTGGCGCGGGCCAATATGGCTGCCCATTAATTATTTGATAATAAATGCGCTGAGAAAATATTATGAGTATTATGGCGATTCCTATACGTATGAGTTTCCGGCACGGTCTGGCAATAAACTAACGCTTAAACAAATAGCCAATGAGCTTACCAAAAGGCTGTTAAATATTTTTGAAAAGAATGAGGAGGGGGCGTACCAGTATCATTCCAGCACCCAGGAACAATGGGCAGACGAATATTTTAAAGAACACCATTTATTTTATGAGTTTTTTAATGGAGATACCGGCCAGGGCCTGGGTGCTTCCCACCAAACCGGTTGGACCGCATTGATAGCTAATTTGCTGTTGGAAATGGATGAAAGTTAATATTTTTATTAATAGGCTATTATCATTGCCTGAATTTTGAAGTATTGAACAACAATAAATTATCGGAATTGATTATTAGAATCCTAAAAAGATAAGGGATTACGGCCTTGATAAATATGAGGACCAACTTAAAAAACTAAGCGATCATTATCAAAGTCGTTATAATGACAACCAAAATTCAGGTGTTGGGGCTTCCAGTAATGAACTGTTGGAGATAGATGAAATTTGGTTGCTAATTATGGAATCTATGCCTCGTGCGATACTAAATAGCTTTTCTAATGCCGTTATTCATGGCATAAAAATTAATTCGCAAAAGACATTTTATTGTACTTGTTCCGATATTCGATAGGGGTGAGGCCGGTGATTTTTTTAAATATAGTACGAAACGCTTTGGTGTCGGAGTAACCGACATCGTACATAACTTCATTTATATTTTTACGGCTTGTTTCAAAACTTCTTTTGGCGGTTTCAATCTTTACCCGGTTAATATATTCCAAAACTGAATTATTTGTAGCAACCTTAAACCGTCGTTCAAAACTTCTTCGGCCTAATAAAGCCAAATCGGCCAGTTCATCAATAGTTATTCTTTCCCGGATATTTTTTTCAATAAATTCCTGGCTTTGTTTAATCGCTTCGTCGTTATGGTTTTTCTGGCCCTGGAACATGGAAAAAGCAGACTGGCTTTCCCTGTCAATATCAATAGCAAAATATTTAGATGCTAATATGGCGGTTTGCCTGTCGGTGTATTTTTCAACTAAATACAAAAGCAAATTCCAGTAAGAGTTGGCGCCTCCGCTCGAATAAATACGGTGTTCTTCCGTAACAATACTGCCATCAATTACTTCAACATCGGGAAACATTTCCCGAAACTCATTTTGAAAACCCCAGTGCGTTGAACATTTTTTGCCATTAAGCAAGCCTGTAGAAGCCAATAAAAATGCGCCAACACAAAGTGAGGCAACTTCTGCACCTTTATTATACTGGTCATTTATCCAGGGTAAAAGTTTTTGATTTTGAGCAATGGCATTTTTCATGCTGCCAAATAAAGCGGGAATTATAACCAGGTCAGTTTTCTTAACATCTTTTAAAAGTTGCGATGGGTTTACCGAAAATAAACCCCCATTGAGTTTTATCTCTTTCGTCAAACCAACCAATTGCACATCAAATAAAGGCTTTTTGCCATTCACTACCATAAATTCATTAACCACAGAAAATAGATACTGAGGGTCGGCTATGGCTTGCAGCACCGAGCTTTCAGGAACAAGAATACTAACGCTCTTCATTTGGAATAAAATTTAAGTATCTGGTAAAGGTAAAACTAAGTTTGTCGTAAATCACCCATTTGTTGTCTTTTTTACACATCCATTTTTTTTAAACAACCAAACATCTTTGTATTGTTAATTCAATTAAGGGGTAAAAAAAATGGAAATGGCACAGATCAATTCTTATCTTACATTTAACGGCAACTGCCGCGAGGCAATGACATTTTACAAAGAATGTTTGGGTGGCGAACTTTCATTACAAACCGTTGGTGAATCACCATTGTCCGGTAAAATGCCGGAACAAATGAAGGACTGTATTTTACATGCAACGCTCAATAACGGGTCAATTGTGTTGCTGGGTTCAGACATGACCCCACAAGCAGGGCTTATAAAAGGAAACAATGTTTCACTTTCACTTGAATGTGGTACCGAAGAAGAAATTAGAAACTTATATACAAAACTTTCAAATGCCGGTAAAAAAGATCATCCAATTGAAGAATCTTTCTGGGGAGCATTATTTGGCGACCTTACAGACAAATTTGGGAACCATTGGCTGCTGAGCTGCAACGTAAACAAAAATTAATTTATAAATTAACGCACAATTTAAACTTACGGAAATGAAAAAAGATAAAATCATTTTTTGGACAACTACAATTATAATTTTCCTTTTTGAAGGGGTAATGCCCGCGCTTACTTCACAAACAGAACCTGCAAAAGAAGGGATCAGGCACCTGGGTTACCCGGCCTACTTTGGAAATGCATTGGTAGTATTTAAAGTTTTAGGTACAATAGTTTTGATAATCCCCCAAATTCCGAAACGGTTAAAAGAATGGGCTTACGCAGGCTTTGCATTTGACTTTTTATTTGCGTCAATAAGTTACTTTGCAGTTGAAGGCTTGGTAGGCCTCGCTTTTTTTCCGTTGATATTTTTGGGAATTTTAACCATTTCCTACATCTACTATCACAAAATAAATAACGCTTTCACAACCCCAATTTAGGGGGCATTCCTGGCCGCTTAAACATTAGAAAGGTGAACTTTTTTCGAAATAGACAAGTGTATATTTCATAACGCCTCATTATCAGTTGCTTGCTGATGTTTTATAGTTAAGCACTTAAAATTCTCAAAAATCGTTCGTCCCCTGAAAGTAAAATCCCTACGCGATATTACCGCCAAACTATAATTTGATCTCAAGTTTCTTATTCAAAATCCCTGATTTTTTTGAAAAAACTAGTACGGTAGGTTTCACCGATCGGTATAGCTTGCTCGCCTATAAAAAGGGTATGACCATCAATCATCCTGATCTTATCTATCGAAACAATATATGATTTATGCACCCTGTAAAACGGAGGCTGAGGTAGCTGCTCACTCAGGTCGCGCAAGCTTTGATAGGTCACCAGTCTTTGCGATGAAGTAAAAATGGAAACATAGTTTTTAAGGCCTTCAATGTACAATATCTCGTTGAAATCTATTTTGAGGAATTTGTTTTTATTTTCTCCTTTAATAAACATATAATGCGGTTCTGTGTGGGGCACAATTGGCGGCGTTCTGTCCGGAAAGCCTGTGGCGAAGCTTCGTGCTGCAGTGATCTGATTGAAGGCTTTTTGTGCAGCTTTTAAAAACCGATCGAAAGCAATTGGTTTTAAAAGGTAATCTATTACGTCATTTTCAAAACCATCAAGCGCATACTGGGAATAGGCGGTGGTTAAAATCACTTTACATTTATTGCCACAAAGTTTTAAGAACTGGATGCCGGTGAGTTCCGGCATCTGGATATCTAGAAAAACCAGGTCTATATCTCCACTTTGAATCCTGCTTAGCGCCTCAATTGCGTTGGTGGTAATACCTGCAAGTTCCAGATAAGGTACTTTAGCGATATAATCGGCTATCATTTTGGTAGCGTAAGCTTCGTCGTCAACGGCAAGGCAGCGTATCATTTTTTCTTATTAACGTTAATTATTACTGTCAGTTAATCTGATATTCAGCGTTGCTTTGTAAGTTTCACCGTTATTGCTGATTAATAGTTCAAAACCGTCCGGATAGATTAATTCCAGCCGGCGTTTGATATTCAGCAGTCCGATACCGCTGGAAGTGTCCTTTTGGCTATGACTGATCTTATTACTTACCACCATGGAGAGCAACTGACCTGTTGTGCTGATCAATATCTTTACCGGCCTTTGTGCATCATTAACCACCCCGTGTTTAAAGGCGTTTTCTACAAAAGGTATCAGTATCAGTGACGCAACCTTTTTTTCGTTAAAATTGCCGGTTGTTTTAAATTCAACAAAAAAGTCCTCCTCAAAACGCAGGCGATAGATCTCGATATAATTTTCTAAATACTCAATTTCCTGTTGCAGGTTAAGCATGCCATCAATACTGTTATTGAGCATGTAGCGCATGAGCTGCGAAAGTTTAATGATAGCATCAGCCACCTTTTCTGATACAGGGTAAGCTAACGAATATAAGTAATTGAGCGTATTGTATAAAAAATGGGGGTTTATCTGTGTTTTTAAAAACAGCAGCTCTGCACGTATTTTTTCCTGTTTCAATTGTTCTGTTTCCTGTTCCTTATGGTAAGTATCCATTAGTGCCCAGGCAATAAAGCTGAATAAAATGGGCTGCATGGCCCGCCACCAGTTATCACTGATATAGTAAAGCAACTTTACGGATGGATCGTAATTGCCATATCCAAGCAACCATAAATAGATCACTTCTTCAATCAGGTAGCGGCAACCGACAAATAAGCCATCGGCTATGATCAGCCCTGAAATAAGCAGCGGAAGCTTCTTTAACTTTAAAAACCTCGGATAGACAAAAAAGAAACAGAAAGAAAATTCAACAAAACTGGCTAAAAGGTTCGACCATACATAAGGCTGGGAACCCCTGCTATTGGCTATGTTATCAATATACAGGTAAAGCGTATAACAGGCCCATGCCAACAGATAGTAAATGGCTACCCGATTTCTTTTCATGATCCAAATATATATCAACAGCAGCTAACACTAAGGTTTTATTATCCCAACAGGCCTTTTCGTTATACCAAAGCTTTTACATCGGCTACTAAAATGATATAGCGCTTCAAAGCGGCTTTGGGATAATACTTTGGGGCTTTGGGATAACAAAATTTAGCAGGCGGGATAGCCTGGGCATATTTGTACCGTACAAAAAAATAACGATAATGAAAACTATAAACCTTTTACGATTTGTAATACTATTTGCATTTGTGTTAAATAATGGAACGGTTAAGGCACAGCAGGCAGATAGCGCACGCCACCTGATAGATACACTGTTGCAATTCAGCAAGAATAACTCACTTTTCAGCAGCCAGGCCAACTGGAAAAAAATAGCAGACAGTGTGCGTTTTAAAGCTGCAAACGCAGGCACCATTAAAGAAGCTTTACCTGCCGTTCAGCTACTTTATCAATTATTGGGTGACTACCATGGCTTTATTACCTATAACAATAGATACTACGGCTGGCAGGGAAACAATAAACCGCTGGATAAAACAACACACGCCATACTGATAAAGAAGATAAAGGAGGGGTATCAACTAAAAAAGGAAACACTCGAAAAAGGCTATGGATACCTGCTCATCCCGGATAATAACCCCACGCACCATGGCGCGGTTAACGAAATAGCCAGGCAGATCAGGGATTCGCTGGCGGCGCTTGATCCGGCAAAATTAAAAGGCCTGGTCATCGATTTGCGGTTAAACCCCGGCGGTGATATGTATGCCATGATAGGTGGCTTAACCAATTTATTTGAACCCGGTAAATTAGGCGCATTTATTTTCCCCGGGACAAATAAAGAAGAAAGCTGGAATGTTAAGAGCAGCAACGCTGTTGATAAGGTATATAGCGGGTCGGATACGGTATGTACCATCAACCGGCGGGGTAAAGCATTATACAATTTAAAAGTTGTGGTATTGATAGGCCCTTATACCTGCAGTTCGGGTGAGGCACTGGCCATCTCCTTTAAAGGCCGGGGAAACACCTGGTTTATCGGTGAAAATACCGGTGGATATACCACTTCTAATACTTCCTTTCAATACACCAATGAGATAGGTGTATTTGTAGCTACAGCAGTAGAAGCCGATCGGAACGGACACGTGTACGCCGATGACGTTAAACCCGATGACGAGCTGATAGCGGGTGATGATTTTGATAATTTAAAAAACGACCTGAAGGTAATCGCCGCCCTCAAATGGCTTAAGCATAAATCGCATCACCCTCTCTTTCAATAACCCTGATCAATATTAAAGCAAATGAAAAAAAACCTTTTATTAGTAGTACTTCTGGCATCGAATTTAAGCTTCAGCCAGACAAAGAAAACCCTTACCGACGCGGATAAATTGAACAAGTGTATCGCAGCTAACACCAGCTATTTTACCTTTAACGGGCAGCAGCCGGTTGGCAAAGGCTGGGATACTCTAGAAAATTTGTTTGCCGATAACCAGTTTGTTGCCTGGGGTGAATATCATAATTCTCCCTTACTTTCCCAATTAACAGCTTGTGCCCTGGCAAGCGCCAGCAAACACGGTTATAAGAAATGGTGCGTTGAAACAGGCCCTTTTGCAGCATCAGAATTAATGCGGATCTCGCGTGCTGAAAGCCCGGCAGATACATTAGAACAGCTGTACAGAGACGGGTATCCGCAAATCGGTACTTTCCCGTTTTTCAGCACCCGGGAAGACGCCCAGATGCTGCTTGCCGCCAATAAATTTAATTTTACCATCTGGGGGATCGATCAGGAATTTCAAATGAGTTTTCCTTACTGCCTTGGCAAAGTTTACTATGCGCAATCGAATAATTTACGACAACGCTATAAAGCCGTTTACGATAGCTTACAAGCCAGGTGGTGGTACCCGAGTACGCAGCTTTTAGATAGCTTTAGGAACGTCATCCCCCAAAGGCGATATAAAACCGTTTTGAACGCGGTTAATATCTCTAAAGAAATTTACCGCAACAATGACAACGCAGGCCGTGCCATTTTGATGAAGAATAATTTCTTTAAATATTATGATCATGCATCTAAAAACGAAAAAGTGTTTTTTAAAATGGGAAACAATCATTTAGCTAAAGGAATGAATTTGCAAACCAACTTGTATGATATCGGCAACGCTGTTTACGAACTTGCCCAACACAATAAAACTGGGTTCGCCAACGTATATTTAATGGTACGATATACTTTTGAAAATGCTAAGTTAGTGGATGATTTTGTCAGCGATGAAAAAGAGAACCCGAGCGTGTTTTTAAAATTGTATGATAAGGACAAATGGGTTTTGCTTGATCTCAGGCCATTAAAGGTCCGATACGATAACTCCCTATCAAGGGATGCTTATCAGGTCATCGAGAAATATGATTATGTTTTGATCTCGCCCGAGATCCTTAAAATTGAAGAACGGAAAAAATAAAAACATAGGCGTACTGAGGAGCACTTACACTGCACCAATTAATCAAAGTCCTAACTCCTTAGAAAGAGAAACGTCCTACATATTAAAGCGGGAAGCAATAAAATAATTATAAATCATGATGAAATTAATCATAATTGGCGAGGCTTAACAAAAATTTAACCAATCGTCGGCCACCCGATATTTACACATGATGAAATTCTGCGTGTGTTTTAGTGATGTTTCATATCTGGTAGCAGTGCCGGCGGAAAATTCGTTTCCTATCAATGCATTTACTTGACGGTTACGTTCTTTGAAAATCTCGAGCATAAACCTCGCCTTTTGCTCTTTGCCTAAATAGGTATCTTTTAGGCGTTGGGTAGTTAATTTTTCTTCTTTTTGATTGAGCGCCTGCTGAGCGGCATACATATTTGCCCTGAATTGATCAAGGTAAGTGTTTGGGGATTTGACGTTCTCCTTAGTTTCTTTCATCCGACCGGCAGCAATATTCCACTCCAGAGGGTCAACTTCACAGTTGGCGGAAAGTTTTGATCTATAGCCATTTACAGTTATTCTTGCGTAAATTGGTATCGGGCCCGATTCGTAATTTTTGGGTTTTTTGAGTTGAAAAAGTAAGCTGAAATTTGACTGCATAATTTTGTTAAAAAAAAGGTGACAAAATTAGCTTTGCAGATACTTTTGCGCAAGATGTTCATTTTTTTTTAACTTATTGTAAATCAATTGATTATACGCTATTCGGTGAGTGGCATTTTAAGAACGCTAACTCACCGAATCACTCACCAGAATAACTGTAAATAATGGTCGTTTTAGCGCGCTTTTTAACCAAAAAAGCCTGCAAATCATACGATTTGTAGGCTTTTTGGTCATTTGATAGTGAAATCAGTGGAGCCGGAGGGATTCGAAAAATCGTGCTATCCTCTAAAACCTCGTTTAAAGCGTTTTTAAGCGGTTTTTTATTTTGTTTCATATATAAAAAAATACGTTTTGGCAGTGGATTGGCAGTGGCAAATATTGTATTTAACCTAATCCTGCCATGATGTTAATCTACCATTTCTGAAATAGTAGTATTCTGTAGCGCTTGGTAGAAAATCATCCCTATATACCCATTGCGATTCATCTCCGAATGAATAGTGACTTGAATTAATTATTGTAGGGTATTTACCATCTTTTATATCCAAAATCATATCTTCAGTCATTCCAATTGTAATATCTTTTGCCACTACCAACGGGCCATATTTCTTGCCATACTTCTTAATTAATTTTGAAATAAGCTTTACCTGATTATGCAGATAATTTACAGCATAATCTAAGTTTTTTGCACTGTCTAAATCCTTAGAATTTATTAAAACATCTTTACCGTGAAATTCAATATAGTAATATGGGGCAATCCTAATGTTCTTTAAGTAAACCGTATCCCCAGCATGAATAGTTCCGATTATCTTTTTTGAATTAATATTTCTAAATGGCATATCTTTAATGCTAATCACTTCAGTAGGAAATATATTTTGACCATTGGCAGTTTTAAAAAATAAAATAATTCCAACCAACATAATCAATACTTTCATTGCTATTTAAAATTATTAGCTGTGAACGTAACTAGTATTTTAACATCATAATTACCATCATTAGACGGCCCGTGAACGCCATCTTTAGCAATTAATTTACCATTTGCATATACTGATATTATATACCTATCATCTGCAAAACTCATATTCCCCATCATTTCTGGTTGAATTTTATCTCCAATATTAACAGTAGTATTAATTATCAACGAGTCTTTTTGATTATCGTATTTTTTTATATCTCCTGTTAAAAGGTTTGTGATTAAAATGGTAGAAGGATGCGATCCTGGATAGAATTTAAATGTAACGTTATTTATCACAGACTTTTTAGAAGTATCTTTTTTGCAAGAGATAACACATAAGCAAATTGCTAAATAGAT
Source organism: Mucilaginibacter xinganensis (assembly GCF_002257585.1). Lineage (NCBI taxonomy): Bacteria > Pseudomonadati > Bacteroidota > Sphingobacteriia > Sphingobacteriales > Sphingobacteriaceae > Mucilaginibacter > Mucilaginibacter xinganensis. The sequence continues at coordinate 2,663,930 of NZ_CP022743.1, forward strand.
AAAGAATAGGTTTTTCATTGTTTTATAATTTATTATTAAGGTTTAACCATAAAATGATGTACAGCAAATAACTGAGCTATATCAGATAGTTTTAATATTTCATCTTCATATTTTGGATTAATTGAGTGAATGGTAATAAGTCCTTTTTCAACATCATGGTCAACTATATTTTTTATCAAAATACCGTCTGTTTCATGAACTATTACCCAGTGCTTTACTTTGTTAATATGAAGTTTGTTTTTCCAATGATGATGAGGAAGCTCTCTTGCTATAGCCAGCCATCCCGGCAGCGCTAACATGTGAAGTAAACTTTCTTCTGTGGTCATCATGCTATCACCTACAATTTCAAAAGCCATATAGTGGCCCCGGAATTCCTTTTCAACATCAATTGATATAGTTCTCAAATCTTCATAAAATTCAGGATCCTGAAACCCTCTCAAATAACCGCCGCGGGCCTTTTGCCCGGCAATAACTTTAATACGCATTCTGATTATACCATCTTCCCTATGTTCAAACTTGGAGCCATCATTATTATAATCGTTCGGGTCTGAAGCGAGATATAAAGGTTCGGCTTCTATTCTGGGGTTTTTTACATTGGATTCCTGATTTTGAGGTTTATTTTCCACATGTAAAATATTATCGCTTCGTTTTTCATTTGTAAAAACATTTGGATAGGCTGATAGTAGTTTTTCTCTGAAAATAGCATTTAAAGGTTCTCTCCTTAGATGATGCCCAAGGTTTTGTCTTGTCATTTTTAGCTTGTCAGCTACGGAATTGATCTCAATACCAGCGCCTTTAAGCTTTTTTTTAAGGTTTTCACCCTCTTTTTCCATTGGTAAAATGTGTTGATAAATTTTATGTAAAATATTTTACATTTTATTTTGCATTTGTAAAATGTAATATTACATTTGTCATGTTATATAAGCAAACATAATTAAATATAATCAACAATGGAAACAATCCAAATGCCAAAAAGCAGAGCTGAACAACTTAATGAATTGGAAGTTGGAGGAAGCTTGCCAATCGAAAATGAAGATCGTAAGAGTTGGGCAAACACAATTACACGTGTCCACTCAGATACAATCAAGCAATTCACGATCCGTACCGACCGGGATGAAAACAAGCAAACCCGCGTATGGCGATTAAAAGACATCCAGGCAGCCAGCTAAAATTTAAGCTATGCAAATCGTTCACTCTGCTTTTGATGAAGTAATCAAGCCAAAAACAATAAAGCGCTGTAAGGATCGCAGGTTTATTGAGGCTTTAGTTATCAAAATCACTTTGGAAAACAACGAGAGAGTTAGAAAACAGAAACAATCATAAACAAGAAAGGCCCCGCAACGAACAGGGCCAATCATTAAATATCAAAATTAAGATGAGCACAAATTTAGCAACAAAAATTGAAACAATGGCAACGCTAACCGTAGTGTACAGTGCCAAGCCCTTTTATTATGTGGAGGAAGCCACAATAGAGGGAAAGAATGTAAGCGTAAGCTACTTTGATGAAAACATTGAAGAATGGGATACAGTAACCTCAAAAGTGCCTGTAAAGGCTTTATTAGAGTTTGTTAATGAATTCTACCGGGTAGCTGAAGAAACCGACAACCGTAGTGATTTTGAATACCTGCAGGATAACCTTGAAGCAGTTGTAAGGGATTACTTAAATCATGGAAAGGGTGTTAGCCATGTATAGTTTACTTCAATACCTGATGGCAACCCTATTTTTTGTAGCCCTTGTATTTTTCATTTGGCATTGTGCTAAAATAATAGAAAGGGCTTTTAAGAAATGAATAGCGGGATTCTATTAACCATTATCGCATGCTGTATTGTGCTGATAATATGCGGGGTATGCACTTACATAACCATAACCCTTTACATAGAGGCAAAGCAGGAAAATAAAGCCCTTGAAGACCTTTTAAAAAGGTCAAAAGAAAACGAGGAAGCAAGCCAATATATTATCAATAAGCGAATCGCTTACCTCGAAAAGTACAAAGAAAACTAATCAATTTTTTTTCACTCAAAATCTCAAATTATCATGCAAGGAACTGTAAGAGAAATCTACTCGGTTGAAAACTCTCAATTCACCACAGTAGAAAGCCTACGGGCTATTCAAAGGGCAAAAGAAATAGCATTATCTACTAAAACAAAAGTTAAGGTTTTTTTAAATGGCAATCCGCTTTACCTGGTTGATCGTAAAGGAAACCTTGCAGCAGCTTAACCATATTATAAACACTTAAGATCATGAACAAAATGGAAACATTATTAGAAGCAGTTGAAACTGCGATCAATGCCGAAAATACCAATATTGAATACCACGAAAAACAACTTGCCTACCATTCTGAATACCATACTAAAGCTAAAGAAGAATCTGAACAAAGGAAGGCTACGCTGATAAGGGAATTATCGCTTTTGAAAGAATTATTGGACGAAGTGCCAGCTTAAAAATAACCATCGCCGATAACCACCTCAACGCTCGCAAGGCTTGAGGTTTTCCCGGCAAAAACCTATAGTAAAATGAAATCAACCCTGATAAAACTGATTTGCCTAATGTTCGGGCACGATTGGCGCCGCCCTCTATACTACCAAAGAAAATGTGTAAGGTGCCACAAAATGCAGGTAAGAACCAATTACCATACATGGGAAAATTACCAACCAGTTATTAAGGAAATAAAACCAATAGAAAATTAAAAATATGGAAGATTTTAAAGGAACACCTGGACCATGGGGAGTAACCCATGTTGTTGAAGGGCATAAGCCTGGAATTGATGCCTATCAAAATGGTAAGCCTACAAAAACAGTAATTCTATGGGCTACTGCAGAAGAATGGGCTGGAATCATAAATGAAGGGTCTGAACAATTAGCCAATGCAAATCTAATAGCCGCTGCACCGGAATTATTAGATGCTTTACAAAACCTTATTAAATGGAAAGTTGGAACGGTAAACCATTACCGGGCTTACAATGATGCTCAATCAGCAATTAACAAAGCACTTGGATTATAAAACAAAAAACCAATAATGGAAACTCAATCAAATACCAAAATTACAACTGCATCTGTACGGGTAATGCAGAGCTTTAATTATTCAAACTTTGAAGTATCAATGTCGCTGGAAAACCCTGATGGAGTTACTCAATTAGATATTGATCAAGCGAGAATGCAAGCCCAGGCACTGACCAATAAGGCTGTAAGGGATTACCAAGAGGATAGGCAAATTGATATTAAACAGGGTGCTGAAAGTGAGCGTAAAAAATTACTGGGCAAAATTGGAGATATCAAAGCTTCAATACCTAAAAGAGAAATAACAGATCCTTCCGAAGTAGAGAAGATTGCTAACCTTCCGCTTTATACTCCACCTGCAAAAAAAGCTATCTCCAAAAAGCCTGTTACCAAAAAAGTTAAGTAATGGAAGAAATCCAATTCATACAGCCTCATACTACTGAATGGGATGAGGCGCGGCTCGGTCGTTTAACATCTTCGGAGATTCATAAGATATTTGTGAAGCCCCGAAGTAAGAGCGAACGGTTTTCAGAAGGTGCCGAAACCTACATCTATGAGAAGATAGCCGAACACCTTACAAGGGAATGTAAAAAGGTGCCTGAAACGGAAGCTATTTTAAGAGGCTTGGCAGAGGAGCAATACGCAAGGGAAAGGTATGTTCAGATAACCGGCCATGAAGTAACTGACAGCTGCTTTATAGCCTACAATTCAATATTTGGCGGGACGAATGACGGAAACATTATCATAGATAAAAAGCACAAAGGCATTATAGAAATAAAATGCCCTGACAGTAAAAAGTTTGTTGAAATATGTGCCTGTCAAAGCGCTGAAGAACTTGGCAAAATTGATAAGCAATACAAACACCAACCACAGGCTAACATCTTTATTTCCGGTGCTGAATTCTGTGATTTTGTGGCCTATGATGATCGGGTAAGAATACCTGAGCTTCAATTAAAAATAATTCGCATTTATCCTGATATGGAATGGCAAAAAGAATTTAAATCCCTGATAGGGGATGTTGCCGAAATGATGAATGAAAAGCTAACGGCCATACTAAATACACCCGAAAATAATTTACAGTTCAAAGCCTCAAAAATAGATAACTCAAAGCTTGAGGGTTTGACTCAAACACTTAATCAATTGAGCGCATGATAAACGATAGAATTAAGGTAACAGGGGGAAACGTGAAAGGCACAGATGAAGTTAAGGCGATAAATCTCGTTATCGTAAGCCGTAAAGGATTCACAACGCCTCACCACGAGTTGGAAACGCCGACAGTACGCAGATAAAAGCCCGTCCTACTGTATTGGTTCGATACCAGTTTCTATCGCGCCAACCCCATAGCTCTCAAGGCATGGGGATTTGGCAGTAAACGATAAATTATTTTCATCATGACAGATTCATCTAAAATCAAAAAGGACATCCGAAGTATAATCTTCGTGTCCTCTGCAAAAACAATTATTAAACACCAGGTAAATTTTCAGCCGCTAAATCACAATAAGCCGGTTGATGAAGAAATCCCCCTAAAGTCAAACATGGAACGCCATGATGATTTTAACAGGGCAATGGACCGGTTTAAAGTTCACCTTATGGTAAGAGCCGAATTGGTTGAGCCCAAAGACAGATTAGGAAAGGTTATTACTAAAGAGTTTTTCGATGATCATATTTTTGAAGAAGATGATCGCTTTGCAGGGGTTGAAGTTGAGGCGATAATTTTCACCACAAAAACCGATACCACTTCTTTCCAAATTGTCGGCACTAAAACCACTGTTGATGGTGAAGTAATTCATTTAAAATCACCTGTGATCTCAACATTAACGCTACCTGATGGATATAACTATCCGCTGCGTATTCTGGCTGATGAACATAAAGAAACATTGCTTTTAGAAGCTCAGGAGTTTTTGAAATACAAGTCGAACGCCATGACCTTGTTTAGTTCACCTAATGTTTCAAAGCCGCTGCCTAAAAAGGCCGCTGCCGCCACACCAGCTTTCAACTAAGCTATGGAAAATCAGACCGAGCTTTACAAAGCAACAGAAGCACAGCATTTGATTGTGTCCATACGTGCTATGAACCCTTGTAAAGCTCGTACTGAAGCTGTATTGCAGCTTCAAAAGCAAGCAGAGAATTGGATAACAGAAAACGCCCATTTAGGTATTTACATAAAAGGAAACGTACCCAGTTCAAAGAATTCAAAGGAAATAGGGATGTACAAAAAATATGTTCCGGATCCTGATAATCCAATGAACACGAAAGGAATATTAAAAGAATTCCATACACTGCAAGATTCAGCCACAACCAAAGAATACAGGCTCGTTTCACGCCCTCAATGGATAGATAATAAGCGCAAGTTTAAAAGTCTGTCAGAGGGGCTAAAAATGCCTCTAAATGTAGAGTTCACTTTTATACGGGATAGCATGCGTAGGTTCGACTATCATAATGCCGTTCAAGTATGTGCTGATGTAATGGTTGAATGCGGGTATATAACCGATGATGAAACCTGTTATTTAAAGCCTGTTTTCGGTGAAGTATTCTATTCAAAAAGCCTTGCAGGGGTAGTAATGAAAGTTTTAAAATAATCAATAATATTATGAGCGAAGAAATTTATAATCCACTATCATGTGACCACCGCAAACCAAACGGTTTATCTGCTTACGGTTTCCTTTCTGGTTTATCAGGTAGTGGCCCAAATTTGCGTTACCAACATAACCTATCAGTATGCCTAAGGTGCGGTGAAATACGTGTACAGGGCTTTGAATTGATTGATGGCAAAATACATAGGTATTACCGTGAGTTTTCATTATACTATCCTGATGCGGTCGCGGCAATTGTCAAGAACTGCAACTACATGAACAGAGAAACAGAGGGATATACACCTTTTACGCAAGAAAAATGAACATCCCAATATACCAGGAGCCAAAAGAGCTTTCAGAATATCAAATGGAGAATTGCATTTTCTGTAACGAGCAAACAATATACTGGACAGTTGACCCGGAAATAAATAGGCCTGTATGTCCTTTATGTAGTGTAGTGAATTCAACTTTAGATATACCAAAAGCACCATACAATTACTGATGGATTTAAAAGAAATTTTCGAGTTGGATTTTAATCCTAAAAGGGAATTTACAGTAGTGTTTCAGCCAATAAAAAAGCCAGGAACTGAACGCAAAAGATTTTTGATTTCTATCAATAGGTTACCCGATTATATTGGTGAAAATTGGACGATTTATGCTGTTAGAAAAATGCTAAATATGATGGGCAACAAAGACCGCATTAAAATACGCCATATAGGCTTTATAGACGCATACAGAAAGTAAAGCTGATGCAATACTCATTAAGCTTGTAAAGATGGCTTAAAACGCAAAAAATACTAAAAGTAAATTCGGTTTAATATATCAACCCTAACTAACCAATGAACGCACTACGAAATACATTAACTCAAGACGCCTTTTGGCAGATAAATAAAGCCCTTGTTTCGGCATTTGGAATAGAGGGTGCCGTTGTGTTAACCGACCTGATAGAGAAATATTATCACTTTTCTGATCGAAAACAAACAATAAAAAGGGATGAAAAAGATTGGTTTTTTTTTACCGCTGAAGATATACAGGACACTTTTAAAATTAGTTATAAAGTTCAAAAGAGAGTTCTGATGGAATTAAGAGATAAAAACCTAATAGAGACTAAGGTTATGCAGGTGCCAGCTAAAGTACATATTCATCTTTGTGAGCGAAATGTGCTTAAATTCTTAAATGAAGCCAGTATTGCCCAAACGTCAAAACTGGAATTGCCCAAACGGCAATACTTGAATTGCCCAAAAGGAAAAACTAACTATAATAATACTATAGATAATAATTCTTTATTTAACAATAAAGAATATGATGTTTTTGAAGAATTTGTTGAAACCTTTAATAAAATCAGAAAAGCAAAATTCAAACCCCTTGATAAACTTCGCCCTGTTTTCGCTAAACGATTAAAGACTTATTCAAAAGAAGACATCCTTCATGCGCTCACAAACGCTATGGCAACCCAACATCACATTGATAACAAATTCAATGATCTAACCCCTGAATTCATTTTAAGGGAAGATAAGCTGGAGAAATACATCAACTACAATTCAAAAAAAGAATCACAGGTAAAGGAAGCGCCGGCACCGGCTGTTATTGATCATCGTACCCGCGCACTTAAACCAAGATGAGTAGGAATCAAACAAATTATTCAGGATTAGGAAAATTACCTCCGCAGTCCATCGAACTTGAAGAAGCTGTCTTAGGTGCGATAATGGAGATGGATGTTATCTCAACAGTTATTGACATGTTGAGGCCGGAGATGTTCTACAAAACAAATCATCAAATTATTTATTCAGTAATGCTTTCACTTGCAAAGCAAAACGAACCCATAGATGAATTAACCGTTATTGCCACGCTACGGGCTTCAGGAGAGCTTGAAAGCGTTGGAGGCATGTTCTATGTCACCGAACTGACAAGACGCGTTGCAAGCGCTGCAAACATCGAATTCAATGCCCGTATCATAGTTCAAAAGTTTTTAGCCAGGGAAGTTATAAGAATTTCAACCGAGGCTATACAGACAGCTTATGAAGATACCACAGATGTACTGGAACTGGTTGAACAAGTAGAGAAAAATATCTATGACTTATCATCCCATAAAAACAGCAAAAAGCAAAGTAAAATATCTGACGTGGTTGATGAGTGTATAGAAATTTTAAGCACCCCGATTAAAAACGGATTAACAGGTATTCCTACAGGCCTTACGAATTTGGATAAATTAACCAATGGTTGGCAGGATACGGACTTAATCATAATTGCAGCCCGGCCAGCGATGGGAAAAACGGCTTTTGTATTGCATTGCGCCAAATATCCGGCAATCAAATTAAATAAACCTGTTTTGCTTTTCTCACTTGAAATGTCAGAAGTTCAATTGGGTAACAGGATGATTGCAGATGAAGCCGGTATTTGCTTAGATGATATTCAAAAAAGGAATTTAAGCCCGTACGATAAAGAAAAGGTTATTAGCCTTACCCGTAATCTTAAAAAATCGCCACTGATCATAGATGATACCCCGGCACTTAACATTTTAGAATTTCGGGCTAAATGCCGAAGGGCAAAGCAGCAGCATGATATTAAATTAATCATAATCGACTACCTGCAGTTGATGGTAGGGGATGCTGGAAACCGAAACGGAAACCGGGAACAGGAGATAGGTAGCATTTCAAGAATGTTAAAAGCGGTGGCAAAAGAGTTGAAAGTCCCTGTTATCGCTTTATCTCAATTAAGCCGTAAGGTTGAGGAACGTGCCAATAAAATGCCGATGCTATCTGATATCAGGGAATCAGGATCTATCGAACAGGATGCGGACATGGTTATCTTCCTGCATAGACCCGAATACTACGGAATAACAGAGTTTGAAGGTAAAAGTGTGGTCGGTAAGCTATCTGCCATAATTGCAAAGCATCGTAACGGTGTATGTGATACCGCCCAGCTCGACCTTAATGCAGCTTATATGCGCTTAACAGATTGGGAAATTGATTTTGAACCAACAGAACTGAAAGGAGAATCATTTTAATGAAAAGGTACTTTTTTGTTTATGCCAATGAGGAAAGAACGCTGCTGCATGCAGGGGTAACAAGTGATATAGTAAAAACAATGAAGTTTTATGATGGGCTTATAACCTTATTGCCAAAGCCTAAAAAACTAAACTACCTGGTTTACCTTGAGGATACGGTTTTGGAAGTAATAGCACAAAAAAAGCTAATAGAATTCGGGGGTATGAAGCAAGTAGAAAAGGTAAAGCTGGTTGAATCAGTAAATCCTCAATTTATTGAAATAACAGCCGAAAGTTTGCAGCATCAGGGATGGTAAAGTTTCAAGATACCTTAAACCTTTGGTATGTGAAATTTAGGAAAATGAAGCTTGGAGAAAAGTTAGACATTCAAACAGTAGGTAAACGGGACCCGAAACTGTTCTTAGACATCTGTAAAAGCTTTATAGATGAGAATGCAGACTTTGAATTGAGTAACGATAAAAAGTATTTAAAGAGAATTAACAAATTTTAAGATGATTAAACTAAATACTGGTACACCGAAAAATTTAGGGATTGCTAACGGCATTGAGCCATGCCCATTTTGTGGAGCTAATGAGGGCGAAAATGGGCCTATACTTGGGCAAGATGGTCATAGATGGATGATTACTTGTTTAAGTTGTAATGTTCAATTTATTGACGATAGAAAGGATAAAGTACAATCGCATTGGAACAGGCGGGAAGGAATGGTGAAAAAGGATGAGGTGGTGAAGTTAATACAATACAAAATAAATCACCACGGGGCCGAGGAAGCAATAAAAGGTCAGATACTTGATGACCCGCGCCATCATAATGATAAAGAGCTATTTGCAGAAATAAACGAGCACAGAGCTTTTAAAAAGGAATTAACTGAACTTTTAACCCAAATAAATGAATTATAAGATTTATTAAAATAAATTACCGCAAATAAAAATTAACAAACAAGAGTAGGAAACCTAAAAAAAACAACGACATCATGAACACACCAAAATGACAACTACCGGATACACCAATCCTAAAACAAAAGCATACATCGAAGAATGTATAAAAAGAAAAATAATATCAACCCCTAAAACAGGATTTCAAGTTCCTGAAGGTGATTTTTGCGAACACCTAAAACCACATCAAAAGGACAGTATATCATTTGCAGCTGAAGGCGGTTGCCGCGCTATCTTCAATAGTTGGGGACTTGGCAAAACCCGCATTCAATTATGGCTTGCAAAGCTTTGTATTAAGCACACAGGCCAATCTTTTATTCAAGGCCTACCATTAGGTGTAGTTACCGAATTTTACGATGAGGCTGAAATATTAGGCTTGAAAGTTTACTACGTAACCAATCAGGCTGAAGTACTTAAAATTGAACTTGAAACCGGTTCCCCTCAAATATTCCTGTCAAATTACGAAAGGATCCGTGAGGGTAATTTCGACCCCAAACACTTTGGCGGTTCATCATTGGATGAGGGTTACGCAATCAGGAACCTTGATACAGAAACCACTGATTACATGATGAGTGAATTTCGGGCAATACCTTTCCGTTGGGTTGCCACCGCGACTCCGGCACCGAACGACTACACCGAAATTCTTAACTATGCTCACTACTTAGGCATAATGGATCGGGGCCAGGCCTTAACGCGCTGGTTCCAGCGTAACAGCACAACGGCCGGCGACTTAACCCTCTACGAACATAAAAAATATGAGTTTTGGTTATGGTTCAGAAGCTGGAGCATAACAATTCAATATCCATCCGATTTAGGTCATGATGACACCGGTTACCAGCTGCCGGAGCTTACGGTTAATTACCACGAAGTAAGTATATCCGAAAGAACACAAAAAGCAGACCGTGACGGGAACGTAGCTATGTTTGCTAATCCAAGTAAGGGAGTAGTAGAAAGTAGCCGTGAGAAGCGGGATAGTATCACTGCAAGGGTAAACAAAGCACTTGAGATAATAGCTGACAGTCCGGATGACCATTTTATTTTATGGCATGACCTTGAAGATGAGCGCAAACTCTTAGAAAAGCTTTTACCTGAATGCAAATCGATTTACGGTTCTCAAACAAGGGAGAAAAAAGAGCAACTTATCCAAGGTTTCAAAAAAGGTGAGTATAAGTATTGCGCCACAAAACCAACAATCACAGGTTCAGGATGTAATTTTCAGCATCATTGCCACCGAGCCATATTCGTTGGCATAGGCTATAAGTTCAAAGACTTCATTCAGGCAATACACCGTATTTTCAGGTTCATGCAAAAATATGGGGTAGTGATTGACATCATCCATACTGATGCTGAAAGGGAAATCTTAAAAGATCTTCTCCGTAAATGGAATGACCATAATGAAATGGTTGCCACTCAAACTGAATTGCTTAAAAAGTACGGCTTGCATGGAAATATTACCGATGATCTACTCCGTACAATCGGTGTAGAACGCGAAGTATTTGAGGGTGATGGTTTCAAGTATGTTTATAATGATTGTGTTTTAGAAGCCCAAAACGAACCTGATAACAGCATCGATTTACAATTCAGCTCTTATCCTTTCAGTGACCAATACGAATACAGCTGTAGCTATCATGACATGGGCCATAATAACGGCGATAGTGAATTCTTTGAGCAGTTAGATTGGTTGACACCGGAAGCCTACCGAACATTGAAGCCAGGGCGTGTTTCAGTCATTCATGTAAAAGACAGGATCCGGTTTAGTTATCAGAATGGCGTGGGCTTCACATCACTGAATGATTTCAGCGGCCGGGTAGTAGCCCATATGGAAAAGCACGGGTTTTTCCTTTTAGGAAAGCATGTGATAACTACAGACGTAGTAAGGGAAAATAGCTCTACTTACCGTTTGGGTTGGAGCGAACAATGTAAGGATGCTACTAAAATGGGATGTGGATCACCTGAGTACTTATTGGTATTCCGCAAACCGCCGTCCGATACCAGCAACGCATACGCTGATAACCCTGTCACAAAAAGCAAAGATGAATACACCCGCGCCCGTTGGCAACTTGACGCGCATGCTTTTTGGAAATCATCAGGCGACCGCTATTTAACCCCTGAAGAATTAAGGCAGCTTGACCATAGCCAAATAGCTATGATTTGGAAAGAATACGACCAAACACACATTTACGACCATGAAAAGCATGTAGCTATTTGTGAGGAACTGGATAAAGCCGGGAAACTACCATCGAGCTTTATGGCCGTTGCCCCTGCATCAACAAATGATGGCGTTTGGGATGACATCAACCGAATGCACACCCTTAACACTACCCAAGCATTGAAGAAGCGTGAAAAGCATGTATGCCCACTTCAAATTGATATTACCAGGCGTGTTATCACTCGATATTCAAATAAAGGAGACAAAGTAAAAGATTGGTTTTCGGGCATTGGTACAGTTCCGCTCATAGCTTACGAGTTGGAGCGAATAGGAGAGGGAACTGAGCTCAACTATCAGTACTGGAAAGACGGTCAAATTTATTTCAAAGAAATAGCCCATAAAAAAAGCGTTCCAACATTATTTGGAGTAATGGGAATTAAAGCGGGGGATGCAGCATGATTTATAAACCAACAGTTAACGGTTTTTTCTCCGGCGCTGGAGGGATGGAATTAGGCTTGCAGCAAGCCGGTTTAATTCTTAATCAATCATTAGACCTTGACAGCGAAGCAACCGACTGTATGAAGCTTAACCCTCATTACTTTAATCACATCGTATTGAATGAGGATATAAAGGATAAAACAGTTTTGAGCCAGCCTGACTGTGATGTTATTGTTGGGACATACCCATGCACTAAATACAGCGCCATTGCAGATATACACGGCACCCGAACCGGTGATGATTTGTTTTTACACTTCTTTAGGCAGGTAGCTATTAAGCAGCCTGCCGCCTACGTGGTTGAAAATGTGCCGGGAATGAAAAAGTTTCAGGTTGTAATGGAAGCTATGACAAAGCTGCCTGATTATTACGTGAATGTTTTTTGCCCGGTCGATGCAAGTAACTGGCTGCCACAAAAACGTAAGCGCCTTATCTTAGTAGGTACCCGGAAACCTTTCTTTATGCAAGCGCCATCACAAGCACCCCGGAGGCCGCGGATAAAAGAAATATTAGAAAAGAACCCGGTTTATGAAATGCCTGATTACGTTTTAAAGCGCATTAACGGCGGGTATAGGGATAAGCCGATAATAGTTGACCCGGAAGATGTAAACGCAATAGCGCCCACATGCGTAGCTCATTATTCTAAAGATTTAGGCACCCGCATGCTGCGAACCAAAGATAACGAACATGGGTTACGCCCTTTTACTATTCGGGAATATGCGAGACTGCAGGGTTTCCCGGATGATTTTGTATTTCCTGATAAACGGTCGTCATACCGGCTTATCGGTAACGCCGTAGCGGTTCAAATGGGTGAATGGGTAGGTGGTCAATTGATGAACTATTTTAATTAAAACAACCGGTATGATAAAGCTACAAATGACCGAAAAGAAAGAGCCGACATTATTAAGTCGGTTCAAATAATGGGTGTGCTTGCTGAAATGATAGCTGTAGAGCATCAAAGTGAATTGGTTGATACAACTTTTAAAAATGCAATTGTCAATCAAAAAGCAAAGCGGATTAAAGCCGATGCACAAGCTATAAAGGTAGACCTGTCAACTAACCAGCGCGTAAACATCAGATTTAATGATGACAACTTTATACAGGACTATGCATGTGAGCTGCACCGGGTATTTACCTACTTTATAGGCTTACCAATTGAGCAAATAAAAACGGTCATGGATAATCTATATGCTTTGAGTATAACGGTTCAGGAGCCGGTAATCGATTATGAAAGCTGATTTTATTGAAGCGGATAGGTTGCTAATGAATAGCTATGAAGATGAGCAATACGCCTTGGTTTTCTATTTAAAACATGGAAATCCAGGGCCTGTATTAAAACAAATAGCTGAAGAAAGGATAAAAGACCTTGAGTTCAAAAAGTCTAAAATGGACCCGGTTAAATATTATCCTGTTAAATCACCAATGCCGCGATTGGAATTTGAAAGAGAATGTGAAACGGTAGGTACTTGTAAAAAGGAACTACTTTAAAAATTAAAAAAAGATTAGGAAACAAAACTTAAAACTACCCATCATGAAACTAACGTGAACACCTCAACAATACCCGGCTTTGTAAAGTACAAAGCCGGTAACAAAGTAATTTATCAAGGAAAAGAAGTCTTCGTTTCCTCAACAAAAAGAACGGATAATAAAATAGTTATCTGCGATGATGAAAACCTGCAAACGGGGTTTAATTATGAACCTGTTTATCCCTATGAATTAAGCCCTGTAAGGCAATTAAGGCAAGGAATAAGCACTAAACCCCAAACACCGGAGAAACGCGCTGAATTAAGCGATATGACAGCGTTTTTTGATTTGTTGGCTCAGATAGTTCCTTTCAACTGTGATAATTGTTTTAAGCCACTATATGCGGTTACTAAAAAATCCAAACGCTGTGTAACTGCACATATTTTCCCTAAAGCTTACTTTGAAAGTATTGCCACAAATCCCGATAATATTTTATTTATGGGAGCCGACTTTATCGGTTGCCCTTGCAATTGCCACGACCGTTGGGATGCGAATTTGGATAGCCGTAAAAAGCTTACACGAGCCTACAGTATAGCATTAATCAGATTTGAAATATTAAAGCCATTCATGACTGATAAAGAATTGGTAGCCGCTTATGAGTATTTGGGATTGGAGGTTGAGGTATGAATGAGGTCGTATTAGATGTTGCAAGTATTGGTTTTGGGGTTCAATCGTCAACAATTTTGTTACTGGCGGCTAATGATATAATTGAACGTCCTGATTATTCTGTTTTCGTTGATCTAAAAAGAGAGAGTATTGAAGTATATGATTATATCGAATATTTCAAACCATATTTAAGAGAAAGGGGGATTGAGGTACAAACTTATTCAACCGTTGATATTTTAGATCATGTTTTAAATTATGAAACCAATGACAGAACATCCGGAATCCCCCTTTGGTTTATTGCACCGTCAACAGGAAAAGTAACAGGATTAAACAGGCAATGTACGTTTGATTTTAAAATAGCATCAGTTGAAAAAACCATTCGTCAACGTTTGGGTCAAAGACAATTAAAAAGACATTCAATAAGAGTTTGGCAAGGAATATCAACTGATGAACTGGGTAGATGCAAAGCTCTATATACTGGTAAGTTCAGGATCAATCATTATCCTTTAATCGACATCTATGCAAATATAACCGCTCCAGGCAATAGGTGGGTAAATTATAGTCGGTTTAACTGTATAGAGGCATTCAAAAAAGCTGGCTTAAAAACGCCTCCAAAATCAAGCTGTATATTTTGTCCTTTTCATGATATTTTATATTGGATTCATTTGAGGGATACCCAACCAGCAGAATTTGAACTTTGCTGCCAACTGGATGAGGCTATCAGAAACTATAAAGATTTAGAATACGGGCCTTTTTATCTTTTGAAATGGTGCATCCCATTACGTGATGCTGATTTAGATAAATTGGCTTATAAAAAATTCGGAAATGATGCGAAATTCGATTTTGAAGGATGTAACAGCGGATTTTGCTTTGTGTAATTAAAAAAATTAAAACAATGAACAAAGACTTTAACATACTCGAAAAAGTAATGTGCAATATGGCAGATAATTTTTATCAGCCAGTAGAGTTTCCTTTATACGTTAAAAAATTGGAAAAAGAATTTGCTGAACTAATGGAGCAATTAACCAAAGATGGAACTTTGGATAGTAGTAAAGAATGGCATCATTTTAAAAATGCAGTATTGGACAATTTACCTGAGATAAAAGACGAGCTGGCAGATGTGCTTTGTTTCCTGCTAAGAATATCCAATAGCTTCAAAATATCCGGTACTGAATTACTGCATCATGCTATGTCTAAAATGGTAAGAAGAATTGGGGATGAAAACTATAACCGCGTTTAGCTATGTTAGAAATTGAACTGGAAGAAAAGTTGATGCAGGCGATTGCCATTATCGAAAGCCTATTGAATAACCCAACCGCGGAAACAATAAAAATAGCTCAAAATTTTGTTGAAGAAAATGGGCAGGAAATCAACCTTATTTAATTGCAAAATATTTTGCTTAAACAAATAGATAAATAGTTACTTTTGATTATAAAAAATATCAACATGACAGCAATCAAAAACGATGAAGAATATCAAAAAGCAATATCCCGTTATGAACAGGTACAAGGTGCTTTATCTAACGACCCTAATCACGAGGGAAAAATAAATCTTGCTAATGAAATTTCAGCTTACGAAGATTCTATTTGGGATTTACCGGAATTAACCCCCGAACAATCAAAAAGAATAATGCAAGAAGAATTTGGCGCAAAATAAGCCCCTACAATCAATCAAAATACTTTAACCACATAAATACACATTCCCTATGATAAAAACATCACCGCCTTAAGCTAATAGCTTACACATCGAAAATAACAACCAATCAGGAAACAAAATTTACAACTTAACAAAATGGCAAAAAAAGAAAAGGTAAGTGATCCTTACTTGGATAGCATCACGAAACAAATCGAAAAAATAAACGATGATATAAAAGCGAGTAATAAAAA
This sequence comes from Mucilaginibacter xinganensis, assembly GCF_002257585.1. Lineage (NCBI taxonomy): Bacteria > Pseudomonadati > Bacteroidota > Sphingobacteriia > Sphingobacteriales > Sphingobacteriaceae > Mucilaginibacter > Mucilaginibacter xinganensis. Next base: position 2,680,099 of record NZ_CP022743.1, read on the forward strand.
GCAATTTGATGAAATTGCCAAGCTCGAAGCAATCAGAACCCATTATACCAAATTCAAAAAAATGATGCTGGAGGGGAAATAGATAATCGTAATTTTTTCATGTATTTGAAGCCGGATGTTTTAAACAAACCGGCTTTTTTTATTGCTGAAAAATAAAACATCAATGATTTTATACCAAGCAAAAGCATTATTTAATGCTCAATATTTAGGGCAAACAGTATTATCTCATATAGAGGCACCAAATTTAGCCACTACTTTAAGTAGCGGTTATTTATTTAATGGTGATAAAGAATGGTTTTTACTTCTCCGCACCGTTGATCAATTGACGGATGATGAATGTGTAAATATTGCAGCCATAGTTGGTGAAAATCCATTTAACAGATACCGAAATATGGTAGTCACAAGGGATTTTAAAATAACTGGATTTCCATATATTGCAGTTAGCCACAAAAATATTAAGCAACGTTTCAATATAGATTGCACCCACATCAATTTTTCAATGTACGAAATGGATGAAGATATATCGGGGCAAATTGATATGAAGCCTTATGCTTGTATTGACTACCTGCGATCAATCGGTATTCTACTACCCTTCACCTACCTAACCCCCGACCACAAACCAGTAACATTACAGCCTGACGAAATAATTAAATTGGGTTGGGCTAAAATAAAAGGGGTTGAAGTAAACTCAGCTGTAGATAAAACACACTACACCAATTAAGAATATTTAAACCTGCATAGTAGCGAAGAATATGCTTACCTAAAACCACGTATTGAAAGTAGTGAATACTTCAAATTGCCGGAATAAAAAAGGCGCTTCTATATGCGTTTTTGTGGGCATGATAAAGTTTACTACACTTTAAACCCTGCAATAAAAGTCTAATTACCATCGTCAATAAAAGCAAAAGCCCTGACATAACGCCAAGGCTATTTTATTTCCGGTAAATTCAGGATCCTATTATTTTAAAATAAAGGAAATATCAAACTCAAGTGCATGGGCAAAAAGGATAAACCAGCTTATAGAAGCGTTCCAGGTCCCGGCCTCAATCTTGCTTACAGTTGATTTACCAGTTCCAATTAATTCGCCAACCTGTTCAAGGGTTAAGCCTCTTTCAAGTCGTATGGCCTTTAATTTAGCTCCTAAAGCAACTCTTTGCTGATGGATGTATTCTTCGCTTATGTTTGGTGTGCTCATTGTGGGTGTAAATATATTTAAATTGTTGGTAATGGGTTAGCCCTTGCAATCTCTTTAGCCTTTTCAATAGCCTTTTTCCATCGCATGCAGTCGACAAATATAAATTGTTGGGCACATGCTTTAACGTCCTGAAAAGCAATAGGCGCCGGGATGCTATAAGCCTCGCAAAACTCTTTAGTACCCATCCAATCAATATCAAAAATGAATTTTATTATCTCGTTTCGTTTTTCATGTATAGCTAAAAGGTTTTCGAGTTCCTTAATCCTTATTTCGGCATAGACTTCCATCGCTTCTAAATCATATTTATCCGCGTTGCCACCTGAAGCTCCGTATTTGGCGTGAACCTGCCTATATATTTCTTCTGCTGTTTTCATAATATTTATTTTAGGGTGTTAATGTCAATGGCTAATCCAGCTTCAATTAAGCCGAATATGTCAAAGTGATGCTTTAATAAAACCTTAAGCGAACAATAAGGGGTATCGTTTACGTGGAAAAACTTAACTCCAATAAATCCATTGCATGAGTCCTTTATTTCATCATCTGCGGGATGATTGTATAAATCAGATATCGGTCTTAGTATTGGCTTAATATCGCACTCAAGCATCCAATTATACAAGGCTCCTGAATTCCATTTAATCTCGCAATCTAAAAAAACGGACGACTCGCTTAATTGAATCATTTTCCCGGTTACGCCGGTTATGGTTTTACACATCAAACCATAAGGCAAATAAGGTGCAAGGTGTTTAAGTTCTAAGTTCATGATTTTTTTAAGTTATGTTTTCCCCCCGGGTATTAACTGGGAAGAACTTATTAATTATTTTAACAGATATTTTTGTAAGGAATATGTGTAAGAATTCTTCTCTACACTTCCAAAAGCTTTGAAGTAATGGTATTCCAAGTCTGTGAAACACTCGAAGCATTGCGCCTCAATTTCTTCATTTGACGGCATTTCCTTGTACGCAGCTAAAAAATACTTGTCATATTCAAGCTGGGAGAATAAAATCAGTATTTCCATAGCCTAAATAATTTCGCCGGTATTTTTGTACTGAGTTAATTGCCTATCTGCAAAGTCTGATTCGCAGTGAAATTTAATGTCCTTAATATCATCTGCATCTAAGGGCCCTATATCGTTTGCCTCTATCTTTTTAATAAAAACGTGGTTGCCATCACAATCGCCCTCAATTGCATAAGTGATTTCTAATTCTCCGTATTCAATATAATAAGTTTCCATTTTTAAGGTTTTTTAAGCCCAGCCATTACAGCCGGTCGGTTTGATTAAAGTTCTTCTATGTCTGTAATAGCTTCAAATTCACCACAGCAAAATTCAGCGGTTCCGACATATTCGGTTCCGTTAGCATCGTACCCAGTGCATTTATAAAAGGCTGAATGATCACATCTGTCTAATAGTTCAACTTGAAGGTCATCAAAGTGAACCAGTATTTCAGTTCCGTTTTCGTTGGTGTAAGTTTCTGTTTGCATTTTTTTAAGTTTTAAAAACCCGGCTTATCACCGGGCTAAGTTGATTAATTAATTATTAGTTGCTTCAATTAGTTTTCCCAGTTCATAAGTGATTTTTATAAACTTATTTTCTACATGGTAAACACGTAGCCACATTAGGACTACGTATTCAATGTTTTCTGTAAACCATGTATCAAAGTCAAATGAGCCTGTCAGTTGAGTTATTTCTCCCCAGCTTACTACATCTTCACAATATTCATTTAAGCCCATACCGGCAGCAAATTCACGTAAACGACCGTAAGATAAGGTTGTATCAAACCACTCATCATTTACTGTGTAAATAACAATAACATCATTGCCTTTAATGTCTGCTGATTCGATTGAAATTTTTGGAGAAGTTTTACCCACTGTTTCAGCCTCTAAGCGATTATCAATTTCATTGGTTAATACCTGGATTTTAGATTGAACATTATTGCGCATTGCAATGTAAGTATTCATCTTACGAATTGATGAAGTGTTTTTGCAAGCTGCATCAATACTGTCATACTTTGACCAAAGGATTTCTCTTTGTGATTCTAATTGAGAAGTGGTTAGAGTTTTCATGTTTTTTTCGCAGAGTTTATTGAGCTGCGCCGCTCTTTTTATTTGTTTTGTTTAATGATGTAAATGTAGAATTAAAGTTTTACATACGCAAATAAAAAGTAAAATAAATTTCAATTATTTTTTTAGTCTATTTTTGTTGTAAAAAACAGCACAGTTACAACATGGCAAGACATAAATTTGAGGCGGGTAAAAGTGGTAATCCAAAAGGCCGTCCGAGGGGTGCATCGAACAAAACAAATAAGCTAATTAAGGAGGTTTTCGCGGATGCTTTTTATGAGTTACAAAATGACCCGAAAGTTAATCTTGTGAAATGGGCGAAAGATAACCCCGGCGACTTCTATAAATTAGGCATAAGGCTTGTACCTACCCAAATGACTATAGTTACAGATATTCCGCAGGTAATAATATTTAAATTGCCTGAGAATGGACGAGATTAGTTATATAGAGCCGCAAGCCGGTTACCAAACTAAATTCCTTTCCTCAAAAGCTGATATAGTTATCGGTGGGGGAGCTGCAGGTGTTGGTAAAACATATACCTTACTTTTAGAGCCTTTAAGGCATAAAGATAATCCCGGCTTTGGCACGGTTGTGTTTAGGCGTACAAGTCCGCAGATCAAAGCAGAGGGCGCTCTATGGGATACATCCGTAGGGATATACAATAAAATAAAAGGAACGACACCGCGCGAAACATCTACCGAATGGTTTTTTAGCAGCGGGGCCAAATTAAAATTCGCACACCTGGAGCATGAAAAAAACATTTATGATTGGCAGGGTTCGCAAATACCATTGATAGAGTTCGATGAGTTAACCCACTTCACAAAAAAGATGTTTTTTTACATGCTTACTCGTAACCGGTCCGTTTGCGGGGTTGATCCTTACGTCAGGGCAACTGTTAACCCGGATCCTGATAGTTGGGTAGCTGAATTTATAGGATGGTGGATTGACCCTATAACCGGATTCCCTATACCGGAAAGAAACGGGGTATTAAGGTATTTAGTGATCGACGGGGATAATTACATTTGGGGTGATACTAAAGACGAAGTAATTGAAAAGGCATCATTTATTTTTGATGCTATCAGGGATAAAACCAAAGTCGATTTTAAAGAATTCGTTAAGTCAGTTACATTTATCAGCGGAGATATTTACGAAAATAAAAAGCTGCTTGATGTTAATCCGGCTTATTTGGGTAACCTTTTATCACAGGATAAAGCTACCCAGGCTTCACTGTTGCATGGCAATTGGAACGTTGTTCTATCAGATAACGACATTTACGATTATTATAAGTTCTTAGGGCTTTTTAATAATTTGTATGAAGTAGATCGAACAGGAAAATTTATCACCGCTGACATCGCCTTAAAGGGTTCTGATAAGTTTATAGTTGGTTACTGGGAGGGATATTGTTTGGAAGATATTTTGATAATGGATAAATCAGATGGCAAAGAGGTTATTGATGCTATTTCCTTGTTTGCAAAATCCTACGAAGTTCAAAACACCGATATTACTTATGATAATGACGGTGTAGGTGGCTTTGTCGATGGTTTCATAGTTGGCGCAGTTCCATTCATCAATGGCGGTGCTGCAATATCTGTTCCTGATAATAAAATAGTTGAGGCCGGCAAAGAAGTGAAGCCGAATTATTACAATCTAAAAACGGAATGCTACTACATGAGCGGCGATAACGTTAACAAGGGAAAATACAGAATCAGCGACCGCGTTGCCAATAAAATGTACGATGATACCATGACAGTAAGGCAACGTTTTATGTTCGAAAGAAAGGCTATAAAGCGAGATAAAGCTGACATGGATGGCAAACTCCGCATCATCGACAAAAAGGAAATGAAGACCAAATTAAATGGCCAATCACCCGACATAATGGATATGTTCATGATGCGGGAAAGGTTCAATCTTAAAATTAATCGGGAAGTAGATTTCGGCTGGTAGCTATTTTATAAATTGTTCTCCGTTTCTGAAATACCCATTGAATAGTATAAAGTTTTTTGAACGGTAATATTTAATCCATTTCCTTTCTGAACGCTTTAGATCATCGGTATGGGTTATTTCCTCTATTGGGATAATTATAGGCACTAATCCATTGATACGCAAACACTTTACCCACTTAGCTAAAGATGAATCGCTGTAAGCCTTTAAATGATTGTAAAAACGAATCTTAGCATCTTTAGTTGCACCGACGTAAACAACCTCATTAGAGATAGGGCAGCTTATAGAATAAATACACTTTATTTGTTCAACTCTTTTCATGATCACCTTTCATTGCATCTTGCATTTCTTTAAGAAGATTACGTTTTGGAACTTCTTTTTTTATAGGAGACTTCACAGCAGTTTTATTTACAACCTTAACGCTTTGTTGATGATTTATATTAGGTGCATCCTGCAATAATTGCAGTCCCAGTTCATTAATCACCCTTTCAGCATTATTATTGTCTGTGTCAGTCCACGGCCTTCCCCCGTCATTTAGCTTAGTGCTTAAATAAGACTTAGCATATTTATTCCCCGGCCACATCCTTTCAGCTATGTAAGAAAGGTTAATAGCCGACTGTTTCAATAAGTACTCTTTATAATCCATGCCACAAATGTAATAAATTATGTAGAAAAAAAATAGTACATTTTATTTGGTGGTGTAGAATTATAGTTTTACATTTGAATTGTCAAAACAATAATAATATCATGAAAAAGAGATTATTCAACATCGCATGGGCTGTTAGAAAACAGTTCAACACATTTTCAGAAGCTTTAAAGCATTCCTGGAAAGTGGTTAAGCTTCAATGGGCGCTATGTATCGAGGCTGTAGTTAACTTCAAATACAAAAAGGTTGACGGTTCAATACGTGAAGCAAAGGGGAGTAATGAATCATTAAACTACACACCCAGCGAAAAGCCAAAAAATACTAACTTTGGAGTATTGGTTTACTTTGATTTGGAAGCTTGCGGGTTCCGTAGCTGTAAAATTGAAAACCTTATTTTTAACTAACCACCTATGGACAAATTTACAAGAGGCCAATATTTAGTTTTCAGAGGCGAAACAGGCGCAAGGTGGAACAATGGCAGTGTTTATATTTACTTAGGCAATGGTGTAATTACCGATAAAAACGGTGATATTAAAAAACCAACATGGCCTAATTTTATTGAGGATAATTTTACCGTATATCAACCCGTAACGTATTGTACTGATTTTTTACAAAATTGCTAAAACAACATCTATGAAATCAACATCATTCAACTTAGGCGATTGTATTATCGATGGTAAGAAAGCCACGGATGTAACCGTTACTATAACCCACCAATTTGAGATAGGCAATAAGGTTACCGCTATTTCATCTAAAATTAAGTGTACGGGATTCATTACTAAAATAGATGATGATTCTATTTGGTTAAATGAAATACGTTTCCCGCGTGACATTTGTAGTTTCTTACCGGCTTAAGCCAATTCAGCAATTAACCTGCTTTTAAATTGGCTTAGATTATCCAGCCTTTTATCAACTAATTCTATTGAGTATTTAAGCAGTACATTCTTTGCATACCCGGCGTTCATTTTCTTTGAGCATACGATAAAAAACGTTTTACCATTATCCCAAACTTTGCAGGTATTAAGCCAGCTGCGCTTTTCAACTGTATAGGAACGGCCATCAATTTCAAATTCAATTTCTTTGATAGTTTCTTTCATTATTTTCAATGTCAAATCGTAGCATAATACCGACTTGCCATTTACCGTTTTTAATGAAAGTAACCTGGTTCTCATGACCGAATTTTTGAGTTGCTTTATACAAAGATATTTCTTTTAATTGATAACATTTTTCGAGCCAATTTTCAATTAAGTATAATCCGGGCATTCATCCAATAACCGCAGTGCAGTTACATGAACTAAACCAGCAAATAAAGGGCAACATTCAAGTAATGTTCGTTCATGCGTTTCTACATAATGTTTAAGGGCTAACTTCATATCATGTCGGTTAATACCTGAATAAATTCTTTCCGTGTTGTAAAGCCAGCGTAAGGCTTCATAATGCAATGATTCCATACTTATATTAATGCTTTTAGGTTACACTTTTTTATTGTCAATAAATAGTAACTTTAAGCCGATAAAAAAACATTAATTTTTCTGCAATGGATTTAATCGGTTCCCTTTTCAATAACGCCATCTCAAAGCGCGTAAGTCAGCAGATAGCAGTTAGTCAATCTTCAGCATTTAGTAATGCACTTTCATATATTAATCTTGGCTTAAATTCAGCGTTACCAAGCATTAACCCAGATGCGGCTAATTACTATGAGATATACAAAACAATCGGTGCCGTTTATGAGGTTACAGACATCATTACAAAAAAGGTTCTGAATTGTCCAATAGTAAAGTATAAGATTAAAGACAAAAAGAAGCTACTAAAAGCAAAGGCATTATTCAAGTCGGATCCTGTTCAATCCTACATTATGAAAATGCAGGCCATTGAAGAAGTTGACGTGCCTGATTTAGATAAGATGCTTTCAACTGGTATGGCTAATCCTTATCAAACAGGAACTCAGTTTTTATGGTCAACCGTATTAACATACCTGCTTAACGGTAATGCTTATGTTAACCCAGTTAAAGTATCAAGCGGCCAAGTAAAAGAAATGTATTGCTTCCCTAACATGAACATAGCAGTTGACAGGGAAGACATGATGGACCCGATAAGAGGTTATATACTTTTAGGTTCAATGTTTGACGTGCAATCGGAAATAGCCCGGTATGAAAAAGATGAAATTTGCCACATCAAAACAGGCACAGCTGCACCTTTTGACAGAACAATGATGTATTTGTATGGGGTATCAGCCTTACGCGCTTATTTGGAATCAATGCGATCAATTAAAGAGGGTAAAACACAAGCAAGCAAGCAAGCAAGAAACGGTGGCGCTTTCGGTGTGCTATCACCTAAGAATAAAGAAGATCAATTCTCTACAGATCAAAAGCTGGCATTAAAAGAGAAGATGGTCGAAGCCCGTAAAAGCAATGATGAATTAGCCCGTCTATTCCCGTCTTCAATAAGTTTGGACTTTACACAAATTGGAATGTCTATGGCTGATTTGCAGTTGTTGGAATTAGTTCAAGCAAGCGAAGAAGATATTTACCGCGCTTTCCATTGGCCTCTGCAATTCCATAACCAAAAAGCCAGCACAAGCAACAACCAGGCTACAGCAGTTAAGCAGGGTATATATGACGGTGTAGCACCTATCTGTGATATAATGAGCGAAGCATTTACAATTATGCTTTCCCCTGGATACGGATTTGATTATTTGGAATTTGATTATACCCAATTACCTGAGATGGCCGTTAACATGAAAGATGTTGCTGCTTATCTTTCAGCACTGCCGGCCGGGGTATTAACTCCAAATGAAATGAGGGTAGTGTTAAAGTACGGGGAAAGTTCTGAAGCTTATATGAATGAGCATTACATTGCAAGTAATATGACCACAATGAAAAGGGTTTTTGATGGAACTAATACATCACCTGCCCCGGCTGCAGCCTCAACTACTGACCCCGTAGCAGGTGCGTAATATCTTGTTTTGGATTGTCTGACATTAGTCTGTAGGCATGAAATACGTAGATGCCTGTCATTATACCCAACTTCATTTTTGAACGTCTTGCAGCGGCTGAAAATAAGCTGTCAAACTGCAATGAGTTTTCATGAAATCCTCCTAACTTATTCCAAGTTGATACTTTAAAGCATAGACAGAAAGCCGCAAGTATATCGTTAATCTCAAATACATTTCCGTAATTAGCTTCATGCATCGCGTTAGCGCACTTTATATGGTCCCTTATATCGGTAACACAGAACATGCCAGGCACGAGCTGGTGTGAAATGGCCAGCCTATTGGTAGCCACTCCCAAAATATGAAAGTCAGTTGTTTCAAGTATTTCTTCTAACTGCTTTTTACTATCAGGACGTAGGAATAAAACATCATGATCGAGTAGGCAAATGAAATCATCAGGATCCGTGTTTAATTGCTTTATTGCTGAATTAATACTCCCCCCAATATTAGGAGGAGTATTTTTATCATAAGGTTGTATGTAATGAACAGCCATTATAAACCTGAAGCTATAATGTTTGTTCCCTCAGCGTGTGCCTTGACATCTACAGAATATATTTCAAGTTCTTTTTGCATGTTTTCATTAGCTAAAATTCGGGCATCTGCTAACTTCTTTTGTAGGTATTTAAAAGGTTCTACCTGATCTTTATGGCTTAATCCTGAAAGTACATTGAATGCTGATTCAGCCATTTCTATATGATAAGGCATTTCTTGTTGTTTTTCAGCGACAATAGTCGAATTGTTTGTTTGTGGATACATGATTTGTTTTTTATTTAGTGAATATTAAATTTTAATTGCGTTAGATGTAGTGAATCATTTAAAAGGATGCTTATTCATGAAGTGAGCTATTATTGATGCAATAACCATAAATATTAATAATAACAATAATGGGTTCATCTCACAAAAATTAAGTTTTCATTGTTTATAATAGCCAATTTAAGCCCGTATGAGGCACAATAAATTGAGAAGCGTGCTTGTAGTTCATTATCTCCGTTAAACTCAATAACAAGGCAGCGCACGTCTTTTAAATCAATATGCTTTAGTATTGTCCAATCGTGTCCTTCAGCATCGATTGAGATAAAATCAAATACCGGATTTTCGATTGAATTGTAGAAGTTTTCGAATGATACTAATTGTATCTCCCTTTCGGTAAACTGAACGCCTGATTTTCGCCAACGTAACGTCTCATTGTAATGAGTAGAAGATACAAGCCCTTTATCACTACCATTGCTGACATGTGTGCCACTTTCATAGAATTTAACTACTTCATCACGTTCGCCTATACCGTAATTGAACACATGCACTTTACAATTGTCTTTATGAAGCAGGAATAAATCCCCGCAAACACTTCCAGGTTCTAAAACATAAGCATTCCATCCGTTTTCAATAAGCAGGAGAGAGTTTGACAATGTCCGGCCATCATTAGCACCGATTTCAAGTAAAGTACCTTTAAAACCTTTAAAATAGTCCAATACGAAAAGGTCTTCGCGGTTTTGTGAATACGAGTTCATGACTTTTTTACTACTGATATAGGTGCAAAAACTACAGTTGTCAATTCTTCGCCGATATAGAATAAGACAAAACCATCTTTATATTCCATCCTGTCGGCCTTTAAAAATTCGGGGGCAAATCCCTCAATCGTTACTTTGTATTCGTTCATGATTTTCTATTTTTATGAATTACTGTTTCACATAATCTAAGGGTTTGATACCCTACTTCTAATTCGTCCCTATTTTTAAATTTGATTTCTTCACTTAATCCATCACGGAATTTTACAAGTAACATTTTTTCATTTGGGAATCTCTTTGCTGAACAAACATTATCGATGTTTACCAGCGTGTCGTTAATTTCTATCATCATAAGCCCATACATTTAAAAATTATTTTTTCGTTTAAAATCTGATCGTAAATACCGGCGTATTGTACATATTCCGGTTGGTGACTGAATCTTTCACCATAATTGTGGATAATGGCCGACATACAGCTTTGATCATGCCTGTGATTATCCCATGAACCATTGAATAAGCCTGCACTTTCAGCTAATTTCAGGTTAGTAAAAAGAAGTTTACCTAAATAGGAATCAAAGTTAAAGCCCATGAACCCGGATTGAATCATGGGCACTTGTGAGTTGCTGTCTATTTCATAAAAGGATAATGTTTCATCATTACACCAATCATTAAGCCAGCACCCAGCGCCCTCAAACCAATATCCCTGAGCTTCGATTAAATCAAAAATTGGCTGCACTGGAGCGACCGCGTAAACAGAGCAATCAAGCCAAAGTATTTGAGTGTATCCGGCATCAATAGCTTTTTGTATAGCGTAAACTTTGAATGCGTAATTGTTATCAGCATGAAGGGGAGAGCCAACTGCAGCCTCGTGAATGAATCCTAAAAAATCAATCCCATCGGCGTTATCCCGTAGGGAATTTGACAGCCTGGCTAATCCGTCAACGTATCGAGAGTTTTTAGTTGCCAATGAAACGACGGCCCTTTTGCTCATAATATTCAAATATTTTGTAAATAGATTTTTTTCTTTTCATCATAACCCCAAAATTACTTGTAGGTAATTCTAATATTCTTGCCCATTCAGATGCTATTTTAAGACTGCCCTTATATTCAATCCAAACATTATTTCGTCTATTTTTATTTTGCTCTAAAACCGTCGCCCATCTGCAATTTTCTTTGGAATAACCTTTAGAATTATCTATTCGATCTAAAGAACAATTTGAAGAGGGGCGAAGCCCGATGTCTTTTAAAAATGTTTCGAAAGAGTTAATCCAAGTAGGGCAAACCGTTATTCCCCTACCGCCGTAATCATTATAGTTCTTGTGGTTTGGGTTGGTGCATCTATCTTTTAAAGAATGCCAAGCCATATATTCAGTCCCTTTAATTTTACCGGCGTATCCGTGGGTTGTTTTTGATTTACTCATGTATTCTTTTCGAAAACATCCACAGCTTTTAGTTATACCTCTTATCAGGCTTGTTGACTTTGTGTTAAATTCTTTGCCACAGTCACATTTACATAACCAAAATGCCTGGCCAGACTGTAGTTCTATAAATTTAATTCCAGTAACCCTACCAAATTTTTTACCTGCAATATCTGTTTTTGGTCTACCCATGTTGAAGCTTATTTATTAGAAATGTATTTGTAATTATAAATCGGTTCAATGATTGTGCTTTCAGTTCTTAAAAAATGCATTAAACGCTTACTGTATTCAGCATCTTCGCCAAAAGCTATTTCAGGAAAGCCAGCCTGCAAAGCCAATTCCCGTCGAACAGGTGAAATATGATTCGGTGTCCTATAATATGTTCCATCAGGTCCAGTGTACCATTTTCCGAATTCTTTACTGATAAACCATTTGCGTAAATCATGCCCGTTTGTTGTGATGGTTCCGTTAATACCTATGCAGTCAGGATCCTGTTTGCATGCTTCAAGTATAAGCGAAACGTAGTTTGGTGATACTTCATCATCATCGTCTATGAAAACAACATACTTACCTAAAGCTTCTTTAAGCATAATATTACGCTTAGTTCCTATGTTGTATTCCATTGAATCATTAATGCCAACTTGAACATTTGGGAATTCATCCCCGTTAGCCTGTAAGCATTTAAGCAAATTATTTAAATCTGATCTTCTTGATGGCATAGTGCAAATACATATTGAAAGCATTATTTCCATAGTATATATTCCTTTTTAATTAATGGATTAATAATTCCAAAATTATCCTTTGAACGGCGGTCTAAAGTTGCTTGACCATGAGCCCAGGTAGAATTGTTTTTAACATTAATAGCATCCATAGCCATTTTACCAGTGGTGTAGTGATTATGCGGAAACGAAAGGTCAAGTGTAATAACCCTGCCTAACATGTGCCCGACAATGGTCATTTCCTCATCGCAGTGCATGTGTAAATAATCAGGATGATAGATATAGCCGAAGCGAGTGTAATACGTACGGTCCATTATTGGAAGGGTGATAAGCGTTTTTTGCAGTCCATCTTTAGTTTTAACAAGGAAGTCTGATTTACCTTTTAGTAACTCTAAAAGCAAAGTATCCCAATGTTCAGGACATGAAAAATCATCTGATATTACAATTATCAAATCACCAACAGCAATTTTTGCAGCATTATTAATTGCTTCAATAGCTGAATTGTTATTCATACGCAGAACATCGCAAAGAAAGGTTTGCTCATAATTTATTTTATCATCTGTATCTACGGATAATATGTATTGAATACCTACAAGGCTATCGGCTTTTCTTATCCATTCATTATAGGTTTTCCAACTTAATTCCTGCCTGTTTTTGGTTGGGTGTATGATACTGATCATCATGACCAAGAAATAACAGTAATATCTTCACCCATCATGCCTACTTGTTTGCTTAAAATAAAACCCTTTTTTAAAAGCTCTTGTATAATATTAAAGGGCATTATCATGTCAAATAATTTAATACATCGTTGCCCGTTTTTAGCCTGTGTATGAATGCTTTTTAAAATGCTTTTCATTTCGGGAAACCCTTTAAGGGTTAATTCAGCCGCGTCTAAAGCGCTGAAATTTTCAGGTACATCATTGTTAATTTCCATGGTTATTTAAACGGTTTAAATTCTTTACTTAAATATTTTTCCTGATATAATTTGAAATTTGAGGGGATACATGCTCGGTCTTCCGGTGTAAATGATGATTGGCAATCAGCTAATTCAAATAATGGTGAATTATGCCATACATCCACATACCTACGAGGCGTTAACCCTGCATTAAAAGCGCGGTCGCTCACGTTCACATGCTCATAACCATAGCCTGTAAATGACATATCCCATCCGCCGATGGTGTTTACTGCCGTACGGGTAAAGTACATCATACATCCGTTTGGCTTTTCAAATTCACGGTACTGATTTTCAACCTCACTTACTAAAGGCCTATCAAAAGTCCATGTTGCATGCTCAAGCCGGGAATTAATGTAAGGTTTCCACCAATTAGCTAAAACCGGCCGGCAATCATCATCGAATAAAAAGAAGTGCGTGCAGCAAGCACTATAGAGCAGTTCTAGGCACTTGTTTTTTACCATACTAACGCCTACATGCCTTTCAAATCTATATTGGTTAATGTAGCTATTGCTAAACCCAAAAGGTGGATTAATGCTTGCGTCATCAACTAATCCAATTAAAGAATTCTTAGGGCGCAACTTGTCGAGGATGTCGAATGTTTGCCGGCTCACTTCTGGTCGGTTATGGCTTGAAATAGCAATACCAATTTTAATTACTTCTTTTCCCATGATTCGTTAAGCTGATAACCGTAGTAATTAAACATCTTTTCCAACACTTTTTGCTTTAATGTTTTTGCCTCAAATCGCTTCTTAATATTCGAAGCATTTTGAGGACTTGTAAATCCAGCATACCACTTCGGCTCGCTTGTGATTAAATTGAAAACTTCTATTGCTGTCATGACCACAAATATACACTGTTTTGTTTAACGAATTATTCAATAAAATTTTTGCTTTTGCCTTACTTTTACAACAATGGATAAGCAACAACAAATAGAACAGGAAAATAAGCTAAAAAAAGCGGTTAAAAATGCCCCTGAAAAAGTGCGAAAAGCCATTAATGAAAAGGTTAAAGGCTTGAATAAACCATTCAACAAATGAGCATTTTAAAATCAAGATATTTCCCTGAAAAAGAATTCGCTTCGAAAGATGCTTTGTTTGCTGATCTGCGAAAGAATTATAATGATTTAATAGCTTTCAAAAAGGCTGAAATTCAAAAGTCTTGTGAAAAGGGTTTAGCTGTCACTTGTAAGTCACTGGACATCGATAAATTAAAGCAACATGTTAAGGCTTTAAAAGTTGATAGCGCTTACTACTACATTGCTGTTAACACAACCAATATTTTAGATAGCCACGAAGACTTACATATTCCCGGCATTTGGAATAAATCGGTAAAAGAACAGCAGGGACAAAACTACCTTGTTGCCGACCACGAATTATGCATTGATAATGTAATAGTTCGTAAGGAATATATCGAAATGTTTACCGCCGAACTGCCTTTTGCAATGTTAGGCAAAGCGTATGATGGAAATACCGAGGCTCTAATCTACAAGGTGCCTAAAGACAAGGTAATCCACTCAAAAGCTAAAGAGTGGCTTGAAAGCGGTGATGATATCGAAGCCAGCGTAAGGATGCAATATATTACTATCCTTTTTGCTATGGATAGCAATGACCCTGAAGACGCTACACTTAAAAAGAACTATGACGAGTATTTGTCTCAAATAGCAAATAAGGCTGACTTTGAATATATCCTTTACTACTTCATTGTAAAAGAGGCAAAAAATGTCAGAGAAAGTAGCCTAGTAGTGTTTGGGAGTAACCCAGCTACAGGCAATATAAGAAATTCAGAGCCGGGTAAATCCACTCTCGAAAATAAAGAAACGCCGAACCCGCAGGATCGCAGTACGGTAGTCAAATCAAATTATTATTTCACTATTTAAAAATTAAAAAGATGTTTAAGATTCTAACAAAAGACGAATTTGACGCTCTTACACATGCACAGCAGAATTATTACATGCAACAAAAAAAGGAGCATGATGATAAAGAGGCGAAGAAATTAGCTGACGATTCGGCAAAAGTGGCTGTCGATGCTATGAAAGCAGAAATACAGGCCGAAAACCAAAAGCTTATCGATGCCTTAAAAGCCGAAAATAAAACAGCACTTGACGCGCTTTCTGCTGAAAATAAAGAAAAGCTTGACGCACTGGAAGTTGCAATGAAACGCGCCAAAAAAGGCGAAGGCAAGCTTCGTATGAAAGGCTTCAGTGATCATATCATTGAAAAGCTTTCTACACCTGAAGGTGAAGCAATGATAAAAGAATTCTTCGCTGGTCAAAAATCTAAGTTCCAGGTTAAGATCGGAGATGACCTTGACCCTGAATTTGATGCAACAATAAAGGCAATGGGTGTACCTGCCGGTGGTGTTGCACCTGAATTCACACCAATTGTAGGCCCAGGTCACGATGAGTTCCACGCCCGTAACATCATACCGGTGTTCCCAACTACAAGCAACGCAATAAAGTTCATTCAATACGTTGTTGATGGCACACCCGGATTAGGCTTTGGTACGGTTGCGGTTGGAGCGCAAAAACCATCAGTAAACTACATCCCAACTGTTAAAACCGCCAACGTTCATAAAATCGCAGGTTTGTTGGATGTACCTGATGAGTTATTGGATGACGTTGTAGGTTTCCGCGCCTGGATTGCTTATGAGCTTCCAAAAGCTTATATGGATGCTGAAGATTTGCTTTACTACAAAGGCGATGGCACCGGGGAAAACCATTTAGGTTTATGGTATCAGGCTTCAAACCAATCATTCCCACAAGGCAGCGTAACCGCAGCTTCAAATACCATTGATAAAATAACCGCTGGTATTACCGAAGTGCGTAAACTTAAACGTGCTACCAGCGCAGTTGTGTTATCACCTGTTGCATGGCAGGAAATCTTTATTAACAAAGGCACTACCAAAGAATACACTTACCCGATTATACTTGACGCTATGGGCGTTATGCGTATCGGCGGTGTACCAATCTTCTGGTCAAACGTTTTTGCTGATGGAGAAGGTTTGGTAGGTGACTTTGCACATGGTACAGCTATCTTCCAACGTAAAGCAATGCAGATCGGTTACTTTGACCAAAACAAGGATAACGTTGAAAAGAACGTTGTTACTATCCGTTTGGAAGGACGTACAGCACTGCCGATTTTCTATCCTGAATCGTTCAAACGTTTGCAGCTTACTGTAACTACCTAAGCCGGTTTTGTTTTTCATAGGGTTGTTAATTGAAAAGTCCGGCTGGTTACCGGACTTTTTTTAATAAAAGTTAAAATTATGGATGAGCTTTCAGTAATATCATTAGAACAGGCAAAAAATCACTTAGTAGTACTGAATGATACCTTTTATGACGCTCAAATCACCGGGATAATTAAAACGGCAGTCGGTATGGTTGAGCAATATACCGACTATCGCCTTTACAAGCGTGATGTTGTAATTCCAATGGTTAGCTGCAAACAAGAAATAGCCTTGTTCCCAATAAGCATTACAGGCGTTTTAAACAACTCAATCGCGCAGATATACACAACATGCCAACGCACTTTATCTGTCATTGTAGAGTGCTCAACATGGCGTAATTCTGTAATAAATGCAACTGTAGGTTATGATGATGTTACTAAAATACCTCATCCATTAATCGGGGCCTGTTATAAAATCATAACCTACCTTTTTGAAAATAAAGATGCTTACGATGCTACCATTCCTTATGATGTCCAGGTAATGATTAATCAACTTAGAAGATCAGCTTCAATATGAGTAAAGCAAGGTTTGAAAATAAGACACATTTAGATCCAGGTAGGTTTCGTTATCCTGTGACCTTTTTACAAGAGATTACAGCTACGCAAGCCGATGGAAGTATGATTGTATCATATTCAGCTATTCTTTCAACCAGAGCCATTAGAGAGGCTGTAACAAAGCGATTTTCCCCAATGGGAGATATTATATTATCAGCGGGGGCGACATTGCTAAATGACTATTATTATTATACTATTCGATTTATAAGAAATGGATTTGTCCCGGCAAAAGATATGTTATTATCAACACCTGATGGAATATTTACAGTTAACGCAATTCCTGAACTTGATGAACCGGCTAATTATTGGAAGCTATTATGTGTAAAAACTGATAAGATAATCACAACATGACCCCACAACAAGCAATACAACAGTTACAAGATTTAGCCAAAGGCAGTAAAGAAGCCATGAAAAGGGCTGAATTTACTGTGAATAACAATATCGCTTTAACTGCTATTGCCTTAGCACCTGAAAACACTTCAAAATTGGTTGAAAGCATAGAAATTTTGGAAACAGATAGAGGAAGCAGTGTAATTGTTGGCGCTCCTTATAGCGGTTACGTCGAGTTTGGGACGGGTCCATTCGCTGCCGATTATGTTGCAGAGTTACCCGAATCATGGAAAGATGAGGCAATGAAGTTTTTTGTTAACGGAGAGGGACATTCACAAGCACATCCATTTTTTTACCCGGCAGTTCAGCAGCATATACCCGAATTAATACCTGAAGTTGAAAAAGAACTTGAAAAATTAACAAAATGATTTACTCACCAGATAAGCCTTTAAGAACCGCATATATCACAGCTTTGCAAATAGCTACTGGCGTTGGTGTGTTTCCTGATTTAGTGCCTAAAAATATCCAAACCCCAACGTCTTACATATTGCTCACAAGCCAAACTAAGACACGTATAGCAGTTGCAAAGCCTACAGCATCATCTAACCTGTCTGACAATTTTGGATGGCTCTCATCTATTGTTTTTGACATTCAGTATTTTTCACCCAGTGGTTTTTCAAATCCCGGGGCAGTTGATGATATCGAACAGCAGATTATAAATGTTGCTGAAACTGTAGAAGTACCAGGATGGGCCATAAAATCACGGGTACAGGTGCAATCAATCCCGCTGCCGGTAAACACACCAACCAATTACATTAACAGACGGGTTTTAACCTATCAACATTGGATTGAAAAACTATAGATTATGGAAATAGTAATATGCTTAGATAAAGAAGATATTTCAACTCAAAAATTTGGGGTTAATTACCGTATATCTGCTGATGGAATCAAAATATCATTAACAGAAGATGCGGCTAAAGAACTTGTTTCTGATTTAATACATCTCTTAAACGAACCATCTGAAAAATGATAGCAGGATCCTTAATCGGCTTAATGGTAAACGGGGCTTTTGTTTCCTGTGAAACCAGCTGCCAAATTAATTTTAATCAGGTAATGATAGCCTCCAGCGCAATTGATAGCGGTGGTTGGGGTGAATTTGTAGCAGGGTTAAGATCATGGACTGTATCGGTAAATGGTAATTTACTTTTAGAGGCCGTTGGAAGCGATATAAAGGCTTTAATTCAATCAGGGTACATTAACCAACTGCCAATGTTTGCAGAGTTTAGCACAAGGCCGTCAAGTGATATACAGTTAAAATTTAGTGGCGCAGTTTTATTCAATACAGCAAGTATTTCGGCTGCAAGCACTGGGGTAGCTAATTGGACGGCAACGCTTCAGGGAACCGGGAAATTGACTCCAACTTATCAGGATTTTTCATTGCTTATTGATAGTATGCCATCGGAAGCCTTGTACCCAATCATAGTAGACGAAAGCGGGGGATTTACTACTTAAATATTATTAAGATTGGCAAATTCGCCATAATGCTTTTTAGCATGCTTATTATATGCTATTGCTGCCTCTAACTCTGTATCGAAATTACCAAGTGCAATTTTCTTTTTGTTGAGAACCGCTTGTGCGCACCACCTGTATGTAACCCATGTTTTTGTTTCGCCTGTTGTTTTCAACTTTCTTGTAGTCTTACACATTTTAAGATTAACCCCTAAATATTGAGAGGTCTTATTCTTTTGCTTGCTAACATTTCGGGCGTTTTGACAATTGGATGCGGCTCTTAAATTTTCTATTTTGTCATTTAACTTATCTCGATCCCTATGGTCAACTATTTCAGGCCAACAATTATTATGATAAAAGAAAATTAGTCTTGACGAATAATAGGCGTATTTACCTATCCTAATTAAACGGCGTTCTCCACTATGTGTTTTAGATACCCAACCAGCCTTTTCGCCTATTTTTGATTTGCCATTATTATCCAAAGGATGGCGCTTTATTCTGTATAAAAAACCTTCCCGATAATCGAATAATGATTTAACATATTCTTGAGTAAGAATAGTTTCTTTGTTTACCTTTGTCATACTCTTTTAAATTAGCGTTATAAAGGTACGAAAGGCCTGCAAGAAATTGCAGGTTTTTTGTTTTATATTTGACGTATGACAGGCATTTGCGCAATATCACATGAAGGCGGTTGGAGCATCTCAAATGATACAATTTTTGATGCTGATAAACACCTTGTTGTTGAGGGTGAAAAAAGATATTCTAAACAAATATTAACCATAAAAATAAATTGTATTTTTGATGTATCAGGACAACTGATTGAGGGCGATAAAGTTGAGTGTTTATTTAAATCGGATGATGATAAAAAATATGCATTCATTGGCACTGTAAAAAGCAGGGGAAAGCAGCTCACAGTGATACACGAATTATTAAAATCAGAACGGTACGAACAAATTTTAAATAAAATAAAAAATCATGGCAAACACAACTAATTTACCCGGCAGATTAATCGGTATTACCCTTGACGGGGATTACTATAATTGCCAAACAGCAGCTGATCTAACATTAGGTACTTCGCTGACTAAAAATCCAATTTGCAAACCCAATCCAAATGGCACAACTTCAATAAGTTGGGAAACATCAAACGTAGATGCTAAGAACTGGCAACTGACTTTTTCAGCACAATCATTTTTGGATAGTATCACAGGTACTAAAAACAACAATGACCTACTGGCAAAATTCATCTCAGGTGATTTGCGGGTTGAAGCACAGTTTTTAACAAGTGCAGATTTAACATCGCAGGAAAATTATGATCATGATTTCCTATTTGAAGGTGCAGGATTGCTTACCACAGTAAAAGTTAATGCTCCATCTACCGGCGCTTCAACTTACGATGTAACAATTACAGGTAACGGGGAGCCAACATTTACGCTTATACCAGCAACAACCTAAAAAATGCCCCAACGCCGCGCAGAACTGGCCCGGATTAGTCACCATTCAAAAAATACTTGGCTAATCAATTACAAGCTTTGGGCTGAATGTGGGTGTTATTATAATAGGTTCGTTCTGCAAGTCCAGGGCGAACCTTCTTTAGAACAAGCTTTAAAAATCATCGATGAAGATAAAAATAAACGGTAAAGACCATGGTATTCATTGGGGTATGCCAGCTTTGGGCGACATGTGTGAGGCGCTCGATATCTCAATTGAAACTTGCATTGAATTAATAGTTGGTGGAGGCGAACACACGCCATTTAAACGGGCAAAAGCAAGCGCAGTTGCAATATTATGTGCAATGAATCATTATGCCCGTCTAAACAGATTAGAGGCCCCTGATGTAACCATTTACGAAGTAGAGAACTATTGCGACATTACCCCCAGCGAAGAGTTTAATAAAATAAGGGAAGACTTCTCAAACTCAATGATTAACGGTCGCCTGGTAAGTGAAGTTTTGGGATTAACCCCAGCACCTATTCAAGCCCAGGTTAAAAAAAAATCCCAATCCACAAAAAAATCCTGATTCTTTACGAAATTGGTTATAAGCCCTGGGAGATAGACCAAATTTTATACCGGGATTACAACATGATAATTTCGGGTTATTACCGCAAGCAAGAGAGGGATGCCAACCTTGCAAGAAATATCATGTTTTACATTAAACATTTCGGCGGTATGGGTAATCCTGATAAAGATACCCCTCGCGATATATGGCCTTTAAATATGGATAGGGAAGATGAGAAACAAATGATTTCAACGCTAAAAATGGCACTCGAATTATTGAAAGAATTTTGATAAAAAAGACCGCTATTATAAGGCGGTTTTTTTGTTTTATATTTACATTAATATGCCACAGTTAGAATATTCGATATCAGGTGATAACTCCGGGTTAATTGCGGCCACGGATAGAGCAATTGGCAACATTGAAAATCTCACAAATGCCATAAATAATGCGAACATTTCACTGCAATTTAAAAACGGAATTGCAGCCTTAGATACGTTAGGGCAAAAGCTTTTAGTTGCACAGGGAAACGCTACTTTATTTGGTGATAGTATTGGCAATCAAACTCAACAAATATCAGCGTACCAATCTGCAATAAATTCTTTGCTTGCAAATGGGTATGACCCCATGAGCGCTGATATTCAAAGATTAAAAGGTCAAATAGATGATTTGAATGCTTCTATTGCCTCAACTCCTAAAGTAAATAGGTCATTTGTAAATGATACATCAAATACGCCAAGTGCAGAAAACTTATCCCGTCCTCAATTAATAGGATCCGTTCAAGGAGAATCAGCATTTGTAACAGCACTTAATCAACAACTCGCATCCGGGGCAATAAATGCACAAGAATACTCACAGGCATTGGCCGGGGCAAATTCAACAGCGCAAACTTTAGGACAAACAACTCAACAAACTGCTGAACAAATAGCAGTTGCAGATGGCTATGTTATTGGTTTAAAACAAGCATTAGCTGATCTTAATTCACAGCGATTAATCGCACCTGCTCAAGACTTAGTAGCTTTAAATGCTGAAATACAGCAGGTAGAAATTAGCTTACAGCAAGCAAAAAATATAGGTAAGGTTGGATTTGATGAAATGGGTAATGCTATTAAGGGAGTTTCATTGCAAAATGTAAACGGCCAAATAATAGCTTTATCAAATAACCTATTTGGTGCCCGTCAAATTGCGAAGGATGTGGTAAGAACACTCGATAGCAGTAACCTTGCAGGAGTTGCCAAAGGAATAGGTTTGTTAGCTGTTGATTTTCTTTACTATGCTCAAAACGCCCAATTTGCAGCCGGAGCGACTACTGTAGCAACTGGTGCAATAGCAGCGGAAGGAACAGTTGCAGCATCATCCGGCATAAGTACAGCTGCATTAGGAGCTGCATTTTCGTCGTTATTAACACCGGTTAACCTAATAATATTAGGTGTAGCGTTGTTAGGTGGAGGGTTACTTGCTTATGAAAGGCATCAAAAAACGGCTGCACAGGCAGCAACGGAGCATTTAAAGGCATTACGCGAACAAAAACAAGCATTGGAAGATGTATTGTCAACTCTTAATGCGCAACAGCGTGTAGAGGCAAAAGCATCTGAAATTTACAGTGACCAAATAGCAAAGCTTAACGAATTATACACAGCTTTAGAACAGCAAGTTAGTGCTGGTAATGACTATACTTCACAATTAACAGATCTACAAAATGCTTTCCCGCAATTCTTTGCTAATATAGATACCGCTGCTGCTAAAACAAATGCATTAACGGAGGCTTATAAAAATGCGGGTGAAGCAATAAAAGCTTTAGGCTTAGTTACAGCAGCTTTACAATTATCAGGTGAAAGTAATAAATCACAGGTTCAAAACCAGGTAGCAGCTGATGCTTTACTTGCACCGCTTCAAAAAGTTAAAAAGGAACTTGAAGACGCTACAAAAGAATTCAACAAAAATGGGGCGCAATTCAGTCAAAGTTTTTCAGGTCCAGGACAAGGAGGTGCTTCTGTAGCAGCATCTAATTTAAGCGTATTAAAAAAGCAATATGATGATTTAAACGATAAGATTCATACTTATAACGTTGCAGTAGCTACAGCAAGGGCACAAACTGATGCGTTTAATAAAATAGCTGTTAATAATCAAAGTGCTGCCGATGCCGGTAAAAACAGCGGATTAATAAATAGTCTTGAAAAGCAACTTGCTAATTTAAAGGCAATAGAACCGTATCTTAAAACACAAGAACAGGTTAACAAAAATATTGCAGAGCAAAAAAAAATACAGGCTGAACTTGATTCTATTGAAGGTAAAAATGCGGCCAACTTGTTAAAATCAAAGCAGGAAGAATTATCTATACAGCAGCAAATAGCCGATATTATCGCAAAATCAGGTGCTGATGCTAACAAATCAGGATTAACAGGTTATGCACTGCAGGTTGCAGATATAACTTCAAAATATGAAGCTTTTGGGGTTCAACTGGATAAGATCGCAACTAAAATTGCTAATCAATCCGCTTTATTTTCTGCAACTAATGGCAAACGCGGACTTTCACCAACGCAAGCGGCAAATGATACTTCAGCATTAAACAATGCACGCGGAATACTTACAGTTAATGAGTCAAAACAATTATCTGATGCCCAAATAAAGGAGGCTCAAATAACAGCAGATGCAATAACTAAAATAAATAATGATTTCGGCATAAAACAGCAGTTCGGATACAATGAAGAACTTAGCCATGTAAAAAGGCTTTATGATGATATTATAGTAAAGGCAACAGAGGGAACGCAAACGCTGGCTCAAATCAACGCAAATTATCAGAACGCAATAACTAAAGCCAACGGCAATCAAAGTGCCTTAGATGCCGCCAAAACAAACTACGATGCCCAAATACAACAGGCTAATGATGCCCAGGCTAAAATATTAGCGGCAAAATCTGATTTATTACCTGCCATACAAGCTATTGATGAAAAATACATTCAGCAAGAACAACAGGTTTATGATAAGATAGTCGATATAGCGAACCAAGCCTTCATTACATTAGATGATGGGGAAACATCACGTACCGACAAAATTAATTCTGAATGGCAGAAAAGAATAAGCTCAGCTAATGCGTATTTTAACAAATTACGTGAGTTAGCTGTTTCTTCAAAGCTACCTCAATCAGCAGTAGATAATATTAATTCTGTTCAATCACAGGTAAATGGAGTTTTAAATACAGCAAATTTTGAAGCTGTAAGTATTGAAATATCCAAAAACTTTGCCGCTGCAATGCAATCGGCAACTCAAGGATTTGTAACTGATTTTTATACATCTTTAACCGGATTAGGTGCAGCACGTCAAAGCATAGATGCTAAATATTCAGCACAGTTAGCTAATGCACAGGATCAGGCTACACGCAATCAAATAAATAGAATAAAGGAGCTTGAAAAACAAAGTACAACTTCATTTGGTGCAATCTTCAGTGATTTAGTAAATAAATTCAGTACTTCATTTAATCAATCTATACTGCAAAGCTTTACTAAGCAGATTACTGAAAATTTAGGTAAAACTTTATTAACTCCAACTGCATCACAATTAAAAATATCACCTGAAGAACAATCAGCTGAAAGGGTTTCTACCTTATTAAAATCTGCCGGCACTTCTTTAGCAGATCAAATAAAGCAAGCCGGATTAGATTTTTACAATACTACTAAAGGAGGTTCTGTAGGCGGGTTACTTTCAGGTGCAAGCGGTGGTTCTTCTATTGTACCTGGATTAACTGCAAATACAGGATTAGGAAGTTTTGCGCCTAATTCGGATGGTTCCCTGACTTTTGGAAATACTGTAGAAACATCAGCGTCAAATTTTAAAGATGCAGCAACAAAGGCCGGTGGTGCTATAGGTTCAGGAGCTGAAACAGGAGGTAAAGCTATTACAGAAGCTGGTAACCACTTGTCAAGTAAAGTAGCAAGTGCTGCTGCTGCCTTGTCTTTGGCGGGCGGTCTTGTTAGCGGTGCAACTTCACCTACAAGTAAAGTTGGTCAAGGAGTTGGGGGATTACTAAAGGGTGCCGGTGAGGGGGCTTTGATTGGAAGTGCATTTGGCCCAGAAGGTACTGTTATAGGAGCTATCGGAGGAGCTTTAATTGGTGGAATAAGCGGTTTATTCAGTGCTTCAAAAGCACAAAAGGAATTACAAGCGCAACAATTAGCAGAACAGCAACAACAAACAGCCTTGTTAAAAGCCAGTTTAGCATATACCTCTCAAATTATTGGCAGGGATACGGCCAATGGAATTGTTACAGGTATTTCAGTAGGTGCGTTTGGTCAGTTAGTAGCTACGGTTTCAGGAAAAGATTTACAATTTATTTTAGACAGGAGTTCAAATGGCCGTTAAATATACTATACCATACAGGTCAATGGATGATCAACAATGGCGAATTGATATTTCAGATAATACACATGATGGAGGTACGCCTGTACCAATAAGAGGCAACGGTAGCGCGGGTGTAGTTACATGGGTTGCAGATAACACCGATGATCCCTATTCATGTTATAAATCTTCGACGCTTACAATGAATGTAATTCAAGAGGGTCAAATAAATATATCAGAGTTTCAAGTTGCACAAGACCGGGATTATATTGTAAGGCAATATCAAAATGGTGTTTTAAAATGGCAAGGTTTTTTAGTTCCAGATGGAATTTCTTATCCGCTTTTAAGCAACCCAAACAATGTGACTTTATCGGCAATTTGCGGCTTAACTATGCTGCAAAATATCCCATATAAACATACCGATTTACAAGGCACTACAAGCGCGATAGATTATTGTCCGATGAATTACATCCGCGATATTCTTTTTCTTAATCTCGGAGCTTATTTGCCCGTACGTTGGACAAATTTACTTCAATGCACAGCTTTTGATAACGAAGATATATTTGCCGGTTCAGTTCAATGGTCAGTAAATGGAGAGGGTTATATTTCTTATCAATCATATTCAAACAGTATAGGTAGTGGCAATACTGATGCACCTGGGCCACCTCAAACATGCGATTATATATTAAAAGGAATTTTGCAATCATCACAATGCACTATTTATTTAGCTGATGGCCGTTGGAACATAAGACGGATTAATGATTTGGTAAGAACAACCGTCCCTTACAAGCAAATAGCCGCTGATACCGGGATAATGGTAATCAATGTCGGCACTCAAAATATTACAAAGCAAATAGGGCGATACGGCTTTAATTTCATTAATCAAAATGCTTTAGTAACCGTAAAACAAGGTATAAAAACCTGCAAAACAACTTATACAGCAAACATCAGGGACAACATATTACCTAATGGCAGCTTTGATTATATAGATAAAGATGGAGGGTTATTTTATCTTAGATACTGGGGGATTTACGATGAAACCAATCATTTTGTTGTTGCATCGGATAGCCTGGACAATAGAAAAGGATATTCAGCAGATTTGATTTATGAGGGTGTTATACCCAATGATCAATGGTTTACGATGTTCACAGGCATTACTAATCCATTAGGTAAAAATGGGTTGTCGATTGATACAAACACCATGATTGCTTATGTTATTTTTGGCTTTTTGCTTGAAATAACTGGCGGTGGTGGATTTCCTTTACATGATGATGGAACAATAAACTGGGATGGTGATCCACTTAGAATAAAAGTAATACTAAATCTTGGAGGTATTCAATGGTTTCTTAAAAAAACAGGGTTTTGGGTTGTTGAAGATACCTACATTCCTATTTCAGTTGATAAACTATCGCTTAATGACGTAGCTACCGTAGATTTTAATGCTTTCCAACATATTTTACTGCCTATAACACCTCCAACAGACAAGGTAATTGCCGGGTATGAATCAAATATTCAGGTTTTATTCCGTATTGCTGAAGGTCAATCATATAAAGTTGATAATGTTTACCTGAGCATAACTAAGGGTAATGATGTTTACGAAAGTACTTTTGCAACAAGTAAAAATACAACAACAGATAAAAGAGAACTAAATATTAGCAGTTCTTTCGGTGGGTATCAACTATCCAATTTAATGACCTCTCCATTTAATTCAGGTAATGAATGCGATTATAGGGATGCAGAAATTTATACAGGCACTTTAACCGGTCTTACCTCAAATGCCATTATGCGTTGTATGTACAAAGCAATGCGTATTTTAAATACCGATATAAACGTACGTAATCAATTCTGGTCATTCGATAGCACTTATTTGATAGATAGTATGGGCACATCATTATTTCTGCCTCTCAACGCTTCTTATGATACTGAAAAATGCCAGGTAAACGGATTAGTAGCTATTGAGATAAGAAATGATGCTATCGAACTAACTGAAAAATATTATAATTCTAACGATTCACAACTTTCAAATTAAATGCTATGCCAACATACGAAGTTTTAAATGCGCGTGTAAAACAGAAAATAGCCACCGAGGCTGATTGGATTTCGCAGGAAGATGCTTTTGGGGTAATTTTTGAAGGTGAGGCAGCTTATGTATTAGCTCCGGACGGTTCAACGCCTATTAATTTCAAAATAGGTGATGGTACAAAGAAATTTAGTGAGCTTCCTTACTTTATAGCTTATTACACAAATGTTACTGCTCAAAAAGTTTTATCATGGATAAATACCACGGTTAACGTAAGTGCTACCAGTGTATTCAGGGCAAACTCGCTCTTAACAGATATCATAATTTATAATAATTCAGGATCCGTTATTCCGCTTAAAATTGGAACTACGGACGGTGGTTCAGAAATATGCAGCATAAACATTCCAAACGGTGCTAATAGCATCGGTCGCCATTATGCATTTACGGATGTTGAAACGGTTTACTTAACAGGGATAACGGGGCTTGAATGCTCAATATTCCTGCTTTATATTCAAATGGATGAAAGCCCGGCCATACCGCCAAGTTCAGCAGTTTCAACAAAGTTTCCAGCTGGTTTTGTCGGGATATTTGAAGAAATAACAGGTTTAGGACTTACCTACGCTGCAGTATGGGATTTTACTACAGGTTTGGCACGTTTGGGTTTTGGTTATGACAACTGTGTTATATGCGGTACAAACGGAACTAATGTAAGAGGGGGAGCTGTTTCATTACCGTATAAAACGGGACAAACATTTGGGGCTAAATTAGGAAGTGCATTAAATCAAGCTTTATTAACAGTTGATAATATCGCACCATTTACTGTAAAAACACCTATTCCTGCTGAAAGATACCATACTCAATCAGGAGGTTCAGATAACCCTTATGGTGCAGCCGGACCGCCTGTGAGAACTGATTTATTGGAATCTCAATCGCTCGGTTTAGGAAGTCCTGTAAGCATACAGAATTACGGAATAATTGACTTATGGTTTAAAGCAATATCATAATGAAAAGAACAGAAATTTTTGAACAAATACAGGCAGCAACACCGACTGAAAAGGTGTTGCTTTTATCTTTTCTTACTGGTAACAATATACCTGTAACCGCTGATTTGCTTGATGAAGATGTACCGCTTTGGAAAAATGTAAAAGATATTATTTCTGTAACTAAACCATTTAGGATTAATTTCCCTACAGGTGAAGCGCTGCCGTTGGTTTTCTCCAATTTTCAATTGCTTTACAGTCAAACAGGATCTGTACCAAAAGTAAGATGCAGAAAGATAACCGGGGGCGGTTGGCTGACAGCTTCAATCACAAATTCGGCTACATCGGCCACTGATGGAACATATACGGCTCAAGCTATGGTTAATGATAGCGGAGTTTACAGCGCTACAGGCATAGGGAACGCTGGTACAGCTACATTTATAGTTTCCGGTGGAATTGTAACCAGTGTAACAAAAGTAAGCGCAGGGAGCCTCTATAACGTCGGCGATACTTTCACATGCGCGGCATTGCCCGGGGCTGTATTTACCATAGCTTCAGGAAGTGAATTTTATTATGAAGATTTAACAGCTCAGGCAACTATAAGTATTGGTGAAGTTACAGATGAAATACCCGATAGTATTTCGATAAATGTAGATGATGATGGAAGTGGTATTTTGGCAGATGCTATGCAAATAATATTTTCAAATTAAACAATTATATTTGTGCAAGAAAGACGTTGTATATCGTGTAATAAAAAGCTTTGTGAAAGTGATTATGCAGTTGTGATTAAATGCCCCAAATGCAGCACTTTAAACAGCTTTGTAAGCTTAGTAAAATTTGTGATTAAAAGAGAGCGGATTAACCACCATTAATTTACCGGAATATTAAAATAATTGATCGCCATTGAGCGGCATATTTCTTAGGAAGTATGCCGCTTTTTTATTTAAAAATCAACATGAAAAAACTCCTTATCATCCTGCTATTATTAGCCAGCTTTATCACTACAAAAGCCCAGGTAACCCCACAGTGGAAAGCTTTAAACGGGGGCATCCTGAATTTCTATCCTGGTAAATCTCCAAGTGGTTACGATTCATTAATGTATCTAAGCTACCTACGAACATATTTCGGAAATACTTTTGTTACCAAAAAATATTTGTTTGGAAATAACGGATTAGTGCAAATGGGCGACACATTGACCAGCAAAGCATGGATTGCACTTGATACCGTAAATAAAAGAATTGATGCACAAACTATAGGAGATAGTACAATAAGTGGCTTTACTTCTTTTGTTGGAGGCTTGTCTTTATTTCAAACTGATATACCCAGCGGACTTGGTAAAACTATAAACTTTTATCCAGGCAATAGGAGTATTGTTATATCAAATAATTATAATAAAGGGATGCAGTATGATGTGCATCCAACTTTTTTAGATACGTTGCAGATACCTGATATTGCTTATATAAACCATTTACGAGGAATTGACAGCGCGAAAATATACAGCGGTAATCATACGTATACTGGCACTAACACTTATAACGGGCGCTCTTATTTTAACTCTGACCCTTATTTCTATAATGGGTTACGAATGAAAACAGCAGGTGGCATTTACATGGATGATGGAACGGACATTGTTTTTTCACCTTCCGGATACGCCTTACAAGGTGGAGCAGAGGGATATTTTGCAATATTTAATAACACTCATGCAAGTGGTATTCAGTTGCTTGCTGATAAAAGCATTTTAAATGGTAATAATGAAAAATTACTTACTGAAAATGCGGCTAATAGCATCTATGGCGTATCAAAACGAAGGTTAGGCACTATCTATAACATAATCCCCAACACCGCTAATTCAGCCTTATATACTACGGTAGGTAGCGGTACAACTTGGACTTACAGTACTACAGGCCTGACAACATCAGGCGGTGATGGTACCGTTGCAAATCAAATTAGATATAATAAATGGTGGACTAATGCCAGCTACTATGAAAGGTGTGCGAAATTTATTTCTACGACAGCCGGTTCAGGAATTGGCGTTTCTTTATGGTCGTTGTCAGCTTCTGCAACCTTGTCGGCCAAGATAAATACATCAACCGGCACGTTAACACTGGAGGTTTACCGGTCAGGTACAACTACCACAAAGGCTACATCTGCCAGTAACTTAACGATTGCTACCGGTGATACGATACAGGTAAAAATGGTTAGGTCTATGGCTAACTTTTTTGTTACTGCCAAAGATTTAAATACCGGTGTTACCGTATTTATTAATTATACAGATCCATATACCAGCGGCACGGTTCAAACCTCATGGAGCGCAGCTGAATCAACTATTGTCCATTACGGTGGCTCTCAAAAGATCATAAATGATTCTTATGTAGTAAATAATATTGTAGGTAATGACATTGTTTGGTATGGTAACAGCATCGGTGCCGGGTTATCTTCCGGTTCTGCCAACAATGCAGCGGCAAATATTATCGGCGCAAATACTAACGACAATGTGAACGTTATCGCCGGTGGCAGCAACCGGACTTCTGATTTTATATTATTGGAGAATGAGATCAAGGCATTGAGGCCACGAATGATTTTTTATACCGATGGTATTAATGATATTATAAACTCAATTTCACAGGACACTACCAATGCGCATATAACTGCTGCTGCACAGTTCGCAAGAACTAACGGTATCCAGATGGTTTTTAATTCTATCCTACCGGTTGGGCCTACTTATGGTGGTGCTTCAAATGCTACCTACCAGGCTGCAATCATAACAACTAATACTTTTGAAACTACTATAACGGACGCTATACAGGTAAATACCTATAGCTCGGTTCTAAATGCTTCTACTTCTGCCCTTGATCCGCTTTTTGATAGTGGTGATCAATTACACCCAAACAGGTTTGGGCAGGAAGCTGTAGCAGCATTTAATTCAGCATTTGTAAAGGGGTTATCAAATTTGGGAAATTTATCTCATAACGACCCTAACGGATGGAAAGTAATAGCGCAAGTTGGAGCACGCGGTGGAGTAACCGTACAAAATGTTTCACAAAATGCGTCAGCGTCTTCAATGTTTACAACTTTGAGTAATAATAATGTTACACAAGTTACTTTCGGTATAGCCTCATCAACAAGTGCTTCAAACTATAATGATGCAAACGGAGCATTAAATGGACAAGCGATAACAACAGGTAAAAAGTTTTTTGTCGGAGCAACAGATAAAATTATTATTAATGTAGGCTCTACTGCAGTTTCCGCCAATAACAAAGCTTATTTTACCGCTACTGCCGGAATTAAATTGAATGATAAGGTTTGGTTTGGGGATACTACAGGTACTGCTACAGCTCGTGTTCATATCAAAGCCGGTACAGCAACTGCAACAACGGCCCCTTTGAAATTTGGAACCGGAGGCGTAGTGCTTACCACTCCTGAAGCATTGGCTTTAGAATCAACCAACACCAGTTTATTTTTTACAGATACAGTAAGCACTGTTAAAACAAGGCGGGAAATAATATTGGATACCAAAACACAAACCTTAACCGCAAAAACATTTGGAGATAAGCTTCGTGTATCAACCTCCGTCAACGCCGGGGCGGGAACCGCTACGCTGGTTGCAGGAACGGTTACCGTTTCCAATACATCAGCAGTAACTGGAAGCCTGATATTTTTTACCAGGATCAGTAACGGGGGCACAGTCGGAACCTTATCCTACACCATCAGCAATGGCGTATCATTTACCATTAATTCAACGAGCGCCACTGATACGAGTACAATTGGCTATACCATCATAAACTAACGACAACTAACAATAATATGAAAAAATCAATCATCATCATTGCATTAACATCAATCAGCACATTATCATTTGCCCAAATAAAACCGGCCAAACAAAAACTGGCATCGGTTGCACCGAGGGCAGATCAATCTGCACCAACTGACACTTTTAAATTTACTTATAAAGAAGCGCAATTGCTTTTTCAATTATTGGAAGAGGACAAAAAGTTTTATTCGTTGTCCGATGATATCTCAGGCCGTAAAGCCAATACTATTTATATCCCCAGGGCTGATTCAATTCAGCGGATCCTCGCAAGACAGGCCAAAACATTTGAGGATAAAAGACAACTGGCCACCAAGCTGAAAGCCATCGCAGACAGCGCAAAAAAAGCTACCATTAAAAAACCATAACCATGGATTTAACAATTGATCAACAAGCAACACAACGGGAACTGGAAAGGCTTACAGCGAAGTACCCCGATCAAACATCACCATTATTAACATCTATAACTATAATGATGGCTGATGTTAATGAGCAAGAAGCAGAATCAATAAAGGAAATATTAAGTAAAAAGGATAAATAATAATTACGATGAGCGAGCAGGAAAGGTTGTCGCAAATAGGGCGCGATGTTGGTTTTATTAAAAGATGGTGGCCGGTCGCTACGGTAGCTGGAGCAATACTATATGCAACGGTAACTACTGTTCATAATGCTACCTCTACCTACGATACCAAAATAGCCAAGAAAGAAGACATTGCAGCTTTAAGCAAACAGGTATCAGACCTAAGTATACAGGTATCACATTTAGCTGATGATTTCAAAGGTTATAAAACCACAAAGGTTAGTGATAGCGTGGAACGGGTTGCAATCAAAAAAGACCTTGAAAGCCACAAAAGGTTTGTAAATGGTCAATTGGAAAAAATAGCTAAAAGATTGGCCTCTTTTCGGTTTTATACTGAAAAAAGAATAGGAGATAAACTGATAGTTACACCCGTAAGCAGAAATTAACATGGATACGACACACCTTTTCAACTCGCTTAGAAAATTATCAGGATCACTTTCACAAATACAGGTTGATAGTGTAAACGCCATTTTAAGCGCCTGTAACAAACACTTAGTTACTGACAGTAATCAGATAGCCTATATTTTAGCTACAGCTTACCATGAAGCACGCTTAAAGCCTGTAAGGGAAGTAGGGTTAGGTCGTGGGCATCCTTACGGTGTTCCTGATAAAGAAACCAATCAAACTTATTATGGCCGTGGATTCTGCCAAATAACATGGAAGGGGAATTATCAAACCTTTGCAAAACTGTTAAATATTGACCTCGTACATAATCCTGATTTAGCTATGCAACCTGAATCAGCAGCCGAAATAATTGTAATAGGCATGAAAAACGGATTATTCACCGGTAAGAAGTTAAGCAACTATTTCACCGCGACAATAAACGACCCGATAAATGCAAGGCGCATAATTAACGGTACTGATAAAGCCGAACTTATATCCACTTATTACAAAACAATTTTAACATGAAAGCTTCATCATTTTTAAACGACAATATTAAGCCAATACTTTGTTTGGTGATTGTTGTAATCGGTTTTAGTTACTTCTTTATGTGTTCAATAAGGAATATTAAACCTGATCCTCAAATATTAATAGCATTTGTATCGGCTATATCTACGTCAACCGGGTATTACTTTGGAAGCTCTCAAGGCAGTAGCAAAAAGGATGATATCATAGCGGATGCCTCTAACAAGCCGATAGTTAATGCTGCTGACACTGTTAATGTAAAGTAAAAATCACTATAATAATTAATCAATAGAAATCATGAGTTTAAAAACGTTTTTAGAAAAACTATTACCGTTCCTGTTTAATGCAGTTGAGCGCGCTTACGATCAATTACCACAATCCGAAAAAGATGCTTTAGTTAAATCGGGGCAATTTGGGCAAATTATCAAAACGGAGTTAACAAATGGCTATAATGCCATTGTTAAAGTATCGGCTGATAAATTAGGTTTGAAGCCTGCCGAAGTTGATTTATTATTAACTTCCCTTGCAAAGGAAATGAGTATTAATATCTCAAAACCAAGTGATATTATTGATGCATTGCAATCAAAAGTTAATGCAGGATTAACCAACAGCGGATGGGATAGCCTTTGGACAACCATTTCGGGGCAATTGGCTATCATTGTTACAGGTGGTTCTGTTAGCTGGCCTACATTGGCATTAGGATTAATTGAATTCGTATATCAGAAGTTTATCCAGCCAAAAGCTTAAATTAAAGCCGAATGAAAAATATATTATTGATCATTTTCGTGCTATCAGGAATATGTTCCTTGCATGCACAAACGCTAATTAACTGCAAAGTTGATACAACTGGAGGTTATATAAGCGTATTTGATACTGTAAAGTATAACCCTATTTGTAATTATGAGGTATTGACAAAAGCTCACCTGGATAATCATTCTGCAAACAACAGGGATACCATTTCATTTTTTCCTCATAAAATAGACGTGCTTTATAAAAAATCTGGTTATAGCCGTGGGCATTGTCTTCCCTTTGAAGATTTAGCCTATTCGTATGTATCTGCAAAAGCAAGCATGAATGAAAAGAGAAACCTTGCACCACAACCTCAAAATGAGAATATAGGCACTAAATTAGCTTGTGAAGACACCTGCAGGTTACTGGCTAATCAACAAGGCTCAATACAGGTATTTGGTGGCACATGGGGGACTTATGGCAGTATGAAAGGAATAAATATTCCGGAGGCCTACTGGACAATGATTATTGATTCAGATAATAACGCAATCTGTTGGTGGCTACCTACCCATGGAGGTAAAATAGGTTATCATGATTTAGGTGCGTGCAGAATAACTCAAGAATCATTAGAAGCTAAATTGGGTTTTGAACCGCCATTGGTGATATTTAAACAGCAAATAAGATAGTTTTCGTTTAGTTGGTTTAGTTTGGCCCTGTAAGAGATTACAGGGCTTTTTTATTTTCAATTATTTCACCAATTGCCTGAATGTCATCTAACGTCAAAAGGTTTGTACTGGAATGCAGATGCCATTCACCATTGACCTTTATAATGTCCCCGTAGTAATATTTATCTATCAGTAGCTGGTAACCGCCTGAACCCTTATTCACATCAATAATGGTTACCTGCTTTATTTCATCCCCAAAGCTGGCTGAAAAACTAATACGCTCCATATACTCAATGCCCGATGTTTTTTAAATCTTTCGACCCTTATCATAAACACGACCGCGCTCAACGCGCCCCAGGCTTTTTAAATACTTCATGGTTACATAAGGGTCAGCATGTCTGAAAAGTACCTGAATATCCCGGATAGTAGCGCCATCATCGAACAGATCACATGCTCTCTTTGACTTGAAACAATAAAGGCCGTATTCATCACCAAAGCCAAAGTGTTTTTTAACAGGCCTGAACCTACGGGCAAAATTATCATTGCCAACCCTCACAGGTCCCGGTTTATCGTTCCTGCCAAATAAATACCAGTCGCCTGGGTATTGCTCCAAATTCAGGCTCTCTAATAATTCTAAAAATTCAGGATAAATAGGGACGGGTTGCCTAACCTTATTTTTAGCTATTTCAGCCTCTACAAAGAATAGTTTATTTTTAAGATCAAAGTCACCACATTTTAAATAAGGCAACTCTGCTTCGTTCCTTAGGCCTGTATAGTAGATAACCTGGCACACAA
Source organism: Mucilaginibacter xinganensis (assembly GCF_002257585.1). Classification (NCBI taxonomy): domain Bacteria; kingdom Pseudomonadati; phylum Bacteroidota; class Sphingobacteriia; order Sphingobacteriales; family Sphingobacteriaceae; genus Mucilaginibacter; species Mucilaginibacter xinganensis. The sequence continues at coordinate 2,715,956 of NZ_CP022743.1, forward strand.
GCCATAGGTAAGGATCCGGGGCATGTGTTTCATCACCTATTAGCAGGTGTTTCTTTATCGCGTTAAATTCTTCGTCGGTGTAAGCAATATTTCCTTTTTCTTCTACTGGGTCACGGGTTATTTTGGCAGCGGGGTTGCGCTCCAGGTAATCATCATAGTTATCCATATAATGATTAAAGAACCTGCGAATGTCATTTAAATAGTGGTTGACTGTTTTACCTGATTTGATATTTCGCTTTTTAATGCTTTCTACAAAGTCAAAGATGTGCTGCTTTTTGATCTCGTTAATATCGTAGCCGGCAAAGCCTGAACTTTCAAGCCAACCTTTAAAAACGGTTAACTCTATTCGGTACTTTCTTTTGGTATTATCCCTGAGCTTCCCATTTGCTATGAACTCTAAAAATAAATCAATGCAATGAATGATGTTTTTATTTTCGTCGGTCGCTGTTGGTAAAATGTCAAATGGACTGCCGCCTTTTTCAAGCCATTCATTATAGGCTACTACATAAGCATTTGCTAAGTCGTAACGTGAAGCCCTTGTATTTTCCTGATTTATTTCTTTGAATACTTTAAAGCGATCAAACTTTTTTGTTTCCGGGTTAAGATAGGAGTACTTAACATACCATTGTTTTTTAAGATCACCTCCAGCGTCGTAAAGAGTAGCTTTTTTGTAATTTAATCGTAACATCCTTTTGTCGTCAGCAAATTTTGGAACGTTTTTCCCTCCTGTTATTTTTGGCAGTGTTTTGGCAGTAAAAACCGCTAACTTGTTGATAGTTAGCGGTTGTAAAAGTGGAGCCGGAGGGATTCGAACCCTCGTCCAAACATGGTATAAGGTAAGCTTTCTACATGCTTAGCTTCTGTTTAATTGTAGGGAAGGGGAAGGCCAGTTGCTTGCCTGTACCGTCTTCCTTAGGTGCTTTATCTCGCCCGCTATGCACACCTTAAGCAGGCCAGTTCCATCTTTCGATGCCCCTGGTGCCGATCCGATGAAACGGAAAACCGGCGGGACAAAAGCTAGCTAAATTCTAAATTAAGCAGCTAAGGCGTAGTTATTTTCGCCATTTGTGATTTTGAGTGTTCTGATTAGAGCGCTAATTCACCCAACGCGCTGCATGCTTACTTACTTATCTCCATCCTGTCAATTCCGGTCGACCCCATTTTTTAGAGTTTGCAGTTGCCTGTGGGCAGTTAGCAGTTTTTTGATAAGGATACAAAGATACACTATTGAGGTGAAAGGCAAAAGGATAAAGGTAAAAGGTGTTTTCTTTTTGCGTTTCGCCTTTTACCTTGCAGCTTTTACCTCTTCCACGCCAACTGAACGTCCCGGATACACCTTTAGGGCCTCATCCAGGCAGATCATTGCTTTTTCAATATCGTTATTGTTCAAAACGTATGCCATTCTAACTTCGTTAAGTCCGGCGCCGGGGGTGCTGTAAAACCCGGTTGCAGGCGCCATCATTACGGTTTGGTTTTCGTAGCTGAATTCCTCCAGCATCCACTGGCAAAACTTGTCGGCATTGTCAATCGGCAGCTGCGCCACCACGTAAAACGCGCCACCTGGGTTAGGGCAGTAAACGCCTTCCATCCGGTTTAGGCTGTTTACAATGGTATTGCGGCGGCTGGTGTATTCTTTATTTACACTTTCAAAATATTCGTCGGGGGTATCAACGGCAGCTTCGCCGGCTATTTGCTCCACCATACCTGCGCTAAGCCTTGCCTGGGCAAATTTAAGGCCCGCGGCCAGTACCTGTTTGTTTTTGGTGATCAGGCATCCCAGCCTTGCACCGCATGCGCTGTAACGCTTGCTTACAGTGTCCATCACAATTACATTTTCGTCCAGCCCTGCTAAATGCATTGGCGAAATGAAAGATTTGCCGTCATAGCAAAACTCGCGGTAAGCCTCGTCACTAAACAAATACAAGTCGTATTTTAGCGCCAGCACCTTCAGTGCCTCCATTTCTTCCTGCGAATACAAATACCCGGTAGGATTATTGGGGTTACAGATAATTATCGCCTTGGTTTTACCAGTGATCAGTTTTTCAAACTCGCTGATAGGGGGCAGGGCAAAGCCATTTTCAATGTATGACAGTATGGGTTTAACAACAATATCGCTCTGGCAGGCAAAGCCATTGTAGTTGGCATAAAAAGGTTCTGGTATTATTACCTCGTCGCCCGGGTCAAGGCAGGCCATCATAGCTATGGTAATAGCCTCTGATCCGCCTGTGGTTACAATTATATTTTCGGGCGTGATATTGTAGCCCAGTTTATTGTAGTAGCCGGTAAGTTTTTTACGATAGGATAAAGTTCCTTCTGACGGGGTGTAGGCCCAAACTTTAAAATCAATATTTTTAATGGCATTAAGCATCCCTTCCGGGGTCTCAATATCTGGTTGGCCTATGTTTAAGTGATATACCTTTTTACCATCAAGCTTTGCTTTATCGGCGTAAGGCGTTAATTTACGAATAGGGGAAGCGGGCATTTGCTGCCCTTTGTGCGATATTTTTGGCATACGGCAAAATTAGTAATTTTAGTCCAAAAGTTGGAAAGGACGTTGGAGCAGGAGGAAAATAATCAGCAGGCCCGGGCTGAAGAAATGCCACCGGCCTGCTGAATGAATATGGGCAAAGCCCATATTTAAGTATTAATTGCTTTTGAAGGTGTACGGGACTTTATTAAAGCCGCCACCGGAAATGTTTGCTATAGTTACAGAAACTACGTTTCCGTTGCTGTCGTAGTTATTTACCAGGGTTGTAAAGCTATAGGTCCCGGTGATCTGGTTTTTAACAGAATCAACGGCGGTAACCACCACTGTGCCTGATCCTGCTGCAACGGTACCGTTTGGCGTATATACAAGGTTCCCCTCTGAATTTTTTTGCGGAGTTAAATAAGCCAGCTGCAGGTTTGGTGTAGCATCAACTGTATAAGTACCTAAAGGAAAGCCGCTTGAGTTAATAGAGGTGCTTTTTGTTAACGAGATACTTATCCGTTTACTGAAACCTGTTCCCTCGCATATAAAAGTTTTTGTTTTAGCAGCTGCATTATAGGTTAATGACGACGTAACCGTATCAGTGTACCATGTACTGTCTTTTATGTTGGCGATCATTAATGAGGTTGAGGTGGAAGTGGCTACAACTGTATCTTTTTTACAGTTTTCCAAAAATAAAATGCCCGATAACAAAATAGCAATAAGTGAAATTTTCTTCATATATGATTATTTAGCAAAGGAACGACTTTTAGCTAAATTTAATATAAAGTATTTCGTTTTTTACATTTTTTAACAATTGGCGCATTCGGGGCCATTTTTATCAACATTAAAGGCTAATACAACTTAGCTGTAAATCGCGTATTTTACTTAAAATACGAGAGCGGGATTTCCTTCCACATGCCGTGAGAGAGGTTGCCGGTAAGTAATTCATAAATTAAATAAAGCGGCCAGAATATATAGCTGATTATCAGCATTATAATGCTGTGGTTGTAATACCAGTTTACCATTAGTGAATATATTCCCAAAACTAAATACAGGATGCTTGAGTCTCTGTTTTTCATGATCTTTATGGTGCTTTATTGTAAATTATGTTCAATATTAGCAAATTCAGGCTATTATCCGGTGTCTGTGGCACAAATTTATTAGTTTAAATTAAACCAGGTTTAATTAAGGGTTTACATATTGTTAATAACTATTGGCGGGGCATAACTAAGTTAAATTTGTTTCTTAAGCATAATTATATAACTTGGCATCCTGATATGCTTAAATATCGCTTATAAAACCTATTTAAAAACAAAATGCCCTTACAGGGGTTTAATCAAAAAACAAACAAACTTATCATGGCAACAACAAATGGCATTACTGCGTATTCAGTAAAAACAAAAACTAAAAATGTACCAATGATCGATCCTGTTATTGACATTAAATCAGGAAGATACATTGCAACAGGAAAAGACAGCGAAGGTAATAAAATGGCTGCAATTATGGGTAAAGCAACTGCCGAAGAGCACATAAAGAACGGTAACGCTAAAAAAGGCACTGGCTGGTAGTCTGCTAATCATTTGCCTTTATAAAGGTTAGTGATGTAATTATACCTGGCTTAAGTTTTTGTGTGTAAAATACATTTACTTATGCCAGGTATAATTTTTTATACCCTTATTGCTCCAAAACATCATTTGCGATGGGATTTTCAATTTCCTTTTTCAGCAGTTTTAGCTCGGTTATGATAATGAAGCTAACAATAACCAAAAAAGCCCAGGAGCTGATTTTCTGACAATTTACCATTGCCCATGTTTGATGCTGATAGGCGTATTTCCAGGCCCCAAGCCTCGTTGCAACGTTTTCTGCAAGCCATATAAAAAAGCCGATCAGCAGGAAAGAAAGGATCACCGGCATCTTGTACGCCCTGTTTTCGATATGAAATATAACCACAGCCTTTCTGAAAAATAAAAGGATCAGCAGTCCTGCAAAATAGCGCACATCTAAAATAAAATGGTTGCTGAAAAAGTTAAGATATATCAATGTGCCTGTTATCCTGGCTATGCGGTGCCCCGGCCAGTTAATTAACTTTAAGTTGAACCGGCGCCAGGCCTGGCACATATAGCTGGCTACACTGGCATACATAAAGCCGCTATACAATGGCACGCCGCCTATTTTGGTAACGGCATATTCCGGGTATGACCACGAGCCGATGTGCACCTTAAATAATTCCATAATTAAGCCCAAAAGGTGGAATATGCAGATCACCATTACCTCATCCCGGGTTTCAATTTTTAGCGCGAATAACATTACCTGGATAGCTATACAGCCAATCAGCATAAAATCATACCGGTAAATTACCCCCGTTAACAGGTGCGACAATGCGAGTAAGCTAAAAACCAACACCGGGAACAGGCATGATAACGCCTGTTCTTTAATAAAAATGATGAAATTGCGCATGGTGGATTTAATGGTTTTCAATGGGCCTGCTCCATTTCCATCACTTGTTTTTTATAGGCGTTTGGCAATAAGGCATTTTTTACATACCCCTCAACTTTAAGTTTGCGGAGCACCTTGTAAACAACAAGCACCGGCTTAACCCAGCGCACATTATTGGGCAGCAATTGCGTTTTTACATGCGGGGGTACAAGTATAAGCTGTACCTGCTTTAAAATAATGAATCTCAAGGGTCCTAAATGTTTTTTATATTGCAGGTAAAGGTCAGCCGTAAAGTGACTGTTCACCAGGTTTTGCCGCAGGTATTGCTCCCGCATTACACAATATTCGCCGTATCCGGATGGCAGCCCGGCCAACTGCATTCTGGCGCCCACTTGTTTGAAAACAGCAAATACTTCCTCTTTTTCGTGTGCGGTAAGGTTGCGTTCCAATAACTCATAAGAGCGGATAGAGTAGTCTATCAGCAGAAACAATACGTTCAGATAGGCTTGGCCGGGAATCTGCGACCCCCTGTTTTTCTCTACACTGCGGTGGATGCCCGTTATCCGGTCTATTGCTTCCAGCGCCTTTTCCCGCTTCGAAAAAATGATTTGGTGCGAATAAGCAAGTGTAGAAAATAGCCTCCCGAGCGGATCAGCCGGTAGACGCCCGGTAAAATACAGCCAGTCAACAGCCTTATTTAAAGCAAATTCAGCAGCTGCACCCGCAAATATGAACAGCACGGTATCGGCCTTCCCCCATATCGCTCTAACTATCGAATCTTTATCTACAAAAAGGTTTTCCATTCATTAAAAACTTTTAACGCTGTATCTTACATTTTCAACAAAAAGCACCAGTATTATGCCAAGCGTGTAGGCTAGCAGGTCGGTAAATGAGAAACAGGTACCTAACAAAACTCTTGCAAGGGTAGAGTTCGCTAACACTAACACGTTTAACAAATTAAAGTATTGTGACACCTCAACCAGGTAAGCAACCAGCAACACAGCGCCGGCGGTTTTTAAAACAGGTGTATTGATAAAGCTTTTTATAAAACAATACAGCAGGATGACTACCAGGAAATCGCCCCCATAGGGTCGGATTATAGCATCGTGCACATCAGCGCCAATTATAAATTCTGCAGTAAACAAGAAAACGGTTAATACGAAATAGCTTTTGAAGAAGCCCAGTCTTGTATTCATTTAAAAGTACTTTGAATTACAAAGTAAAAGAATTTTAGTTAAACCTGCAACAGTTAAAAATAAGTTTAAAGAGGGTAAAAAGCAGTGCCGATCTATTTTTTACAAAAACTGACGCCTTTTTTGCTACCTTTGCAATAATCCCAGCCCGTTTTGATATACACTTTCGGCTACTGACCATAACTATATGGTTACGCATCGGGCTATTTCTATTCTTAAATTTTAAATATTATGGCGAAATCACAGGCGACCTTCATGAAGAAGCAACTCGAAAAAAACAGGCAGAAGAAAAAAGAAGATAAAGAGCAGCGCAAGCTTGATCGTCAGCAAAACCCAACCAGCGGAAATCTTGACGACATGATGGCTTATGTTAACGAATTCGGCGAAATAGTTTCCACTCCACCTGATAACTACAAAAAACCTGAATAACAAAACTACCTGTGCAAATAGTTAGATTAGCGTAAAATTGCTGATCGTTATGAAACAGGTTCTACTTTTTTTATTTTGCCTCACAAGCATTGCCGTTACTGCCCAGGATATTAACGGCAATGCAATTGTTTTGGGCCACACGGATAGTGTTCAATCTAAAATTCTTAAACAAAAGCGAATTATTTGGGTGCATTTGCCTGCGGGCGCCAGTACAAACCCGGCTTTGCGTTACCCCGTAGTTTATGTGCTGGACGGGCCCGAGCACTTTGCCGCTGTATCGGGAATGATCCAGTACCTGAGCGAGGCCAATGGCAACATGATCTGCCCCGACATGATAGTGGTAGGCATAAGCAACATTGACCGTACACACGATCTTACTCCTACCAACAGCCATTTCGATTACGAAAACAAGCCAACTAACTCCTTTGCAACATCAGGCGGGGGCGAAAAATTCGTTTCGTTTATGGAAAAGGAGCTGATGCCATACATTGAATCGAAATATCCTGCGGCTCCGTTCCGAATGCTTATCGGGCACTCATTTGGCGGATTAGCTGCAGTAAACATCTTAATAAATCACGCTGATCTTTTTAATGCATATACCATAGTGGATCCCAGCATGTGGTGGGATAATTATGCGCTGTTAAAACAGGCGCGCGAGGTTTTACGTGTGAAAAGCTTTGCTGGTAAATATGTTTTTATGGGGATAGCCAACACCATGCCGGCCGGCCGGGATACCGCACATGCGCACCGGGACACTGCTGCCAACACCAACCATATCCGCTCCATATTAAATTTAGCTGATGAATTTAAACGTAACCCGGGCAACGGTTTAACATTTAATTATAAATATTATAATGATGATAACCACAATTCATCGCCGTTAATAACTGAATACGATGCCTTTCGCTTTTTGTTTGGTTATTATAAACTACCCGGGGAAATTGACGCCATGTTGTACGACGCAAAAGCAAAGCTTGATGTAGCAGCAGTGATAGAAGATCATTATGCTGATGTATCAAAACACATGGGTTATAAGGTGGCGCCGCCCGAAACCATACTTGATGCGATGGGGCACGACTATTTGGAAATAAATTTACCTGACAGGGCGCTGGCAGTATTTAACCTTAATGCTAAATATTACCCGGAAAGCGCCGCCGCTTATGCCGCAATCGGCGACTATTATGCGATAAAAAAGGACAATCAAAAGGCTGCTGAGGCATACAAAAGCGCCTTGAGATTAAAGAATGATACGGGGGTTAGAGAGAAACTCAGGAAAATTACAGCTCAAAAGTAATGGTGGAACGTTATTTGTTGAACAAAAAAGATGCAGCCACTGACTGCATCTCTTTAAGTATAAAAGTGATTGCTGAGTTTTAATCCTGGATCCTGAAGAATTTCCTTACCGCTTCATAATCATTCAGGTTGATGTGGTTGTTTTTAACAGAAGCCGTAAGCACACCGCCCGGAATAACAATATACCTGTATTGCAGCAATGTTGATAACGCAACAGAGTTTGTGTTGTCTGCAGTAAAACGGGTGATGATAAACTTGCCTAAACGCGGCCAGTACGACATGGTATTTAATTTACCACCTGCATAACTGGTGTATGGCAAGGTGTAAACGCCGCCGCCAAACGTGAAATATATTTGTGCCTGGCCAGAGTTTAGTATGGCGGTGGTGAGTGCCGGTGCTGCAACATCTCCTGCGTGCAGGTTTGTGTTATCCGCGGTGGTATCTCTGAAATTTGTTGCATACATCCAGCCCGAGTAAGAAACATTGGCGGTTCCGGCTGGCCCCTGAGGACCGGCAGGGCCTGTTAATGATACCGCTGGCCCCCAGCCTGCAACGATTTTGGGTCCATATAAAAAGTAGCTGTTTTTGTCGAGATAATAGTCACCTAGATTTCCCAGGTTAGCAGCAGGTACCCCTGTTCCGCTTAATACAGTGTTGCCATTAGTGCCGTTAGCGCCAGTGGCTCCGGTTGCACCAGTGGCTCCGGTTGCACCAGCGGCTCCAGTCGCCCCTGTAGCTCCTTTTAGTGAGAAGCCGGTTCCCCAGCCGGCAGCTGTTTTTGGGCCGTAAAGCAGGCTGTTGCTGCTGTTCAGGTAAAAGTCGCCTACGGTGCCCGTTGTTGCAGCAGGTACTGTAGTTCCGCTATAAATAACACTGCCGTCCTTTCCGTCTGCGCCTTTAGGGCCGGCAGGTCCAACAGCTCCCTGTGCGCCGGTTGCGCCAATTGGGCCTTGCGGCCCTGTTGCTCCGTCTTTTCCGCATGACGCGGCAAAAATTAGTACCGTTGATAGTAATAAAAATAAGTTGTTGATTTTTTTCATAAAATTGCTTGTTTGCTAGTTATGATCTTGTTATGTTTTGTTGAAGTGACCAACTCGTCAGCTGCATTTACACAATCCAAAATTGAAAAAAATGACATCGGTATTTTTATGGTAATTACCTGATTTTATGGGTAATAATACCGTAATTAACATGCGTAATTATAACCTGCTGGCTTGCGTATTTCTACTTATATCTTCTACAGTGTATGATTACTCATTAGCCGAACTTTGGAGAGGGGAAGCCGAAGATTACATGGAGTATATTTTGCATCAATCTTTCTTTTGTATGCCTGAGTGAAAGTTGCCGGAAGTTGCACTAAATGGGGAGGTGCTTACAACAGGGGTGTCTTTGTAAGTATGGGGAAGAGAGATTGGTAATTAGTTAACCTGAAGGGGAAGGTCTTGGCGTGCTTGAAAAAATGCTTTATTAACAAGCCTTCGATAAATAATAGCTAAACAAAAAGGATGCAACATTTAGCTGCATCCTGAATTACGAAACTATTGGAAAGTCTGCGAGTTAAAAATAAGCGCAGCTATTATTTAACTTTTATCAGCAGGGGCCGTTCTCATGCTGTAATACATGCCACTTCGGTATCTGTTATCATGTGCTTCTTTTAAGTACTTTTTGTAAAAAGCAATCGTCATTAAATCAATCTGGTACCTGTAATTTTTGTAATTGATGGCATTTTTTGTAAGCCTGCTTACAATGGCCTGGTCAAAATCAGCAGGTTTATAATTGTCAAGTTCATTATTTTTTACTTTTTTACCATCTATCCATATACCACATGTTTTAGGATTTTTCCATATATCTAATTGAGCTTGGGTAGGTTGCTTTGGTGGTAAAGGCGGGCCGTTGTAAGTGAAACCTATAGACTGGTCACATTGCTGTTTATAGCTCATTTTTTTAAAGATCGCCTCCATTTTATCCTTGTCTGCCTGGCTTATTTTTTCAGGATGGCGCATTAATCTTTCGGAGCTTTCCTCATACTTGCCTGCAATGTCACTATACTCTTTTAATAAGGCATCGGTCACTCCTTCTGCTGTATGAGGGTAATCTTTTGAAAGAAATATAGGCGGCAATTTCTTTTTTGAAGTTTTAGTGACGGCTTGTGCAGTCTTTTGAGGTGGGCTTTTTGCTACAGCCGGTTCCTGCTGCGCCTCGGTTTTAGTGCAAAATAAAAAAAAAGCAATAGCCATTATCGGGATAATGGCGAGCCGTGCAAAAATAGAAGTAGTTGCGGAGGTCGTTTTGGTCATCATAATTAGTCTTTTTTTGGTTATTGAATAATTGAATTGGCTTGTGATATTTTGGCTTTTAAAATAACCCAGCTTACTGAGCAATAGCTGTTGGTAGTTGGCTATGTTACGGTTATTGTTAAGCACAGCTTCATCCGCAATAAACTCATGGTTTAGCTGTATAGCCTTCCGGTACAATATTATAAAAGGATTGAACCAGCAAAAAGCCTGCACCAGTTCGATAAATATTACATCTGCCGAATGGCGCTGGCGGGCATGGGTTAGCTCATGTTTTAGCACATCATCCTCAATTTGCCGGTTGTTGTAATCATCCTTATTCAGGAAAACGTAGTTTAAAAAAGTATGAGGCGTTAACTTTTCATCAACCAATATGAGTCTTGAATCCTTATAATTTATGTGCCCGTGATGCTTTACAGATACACGGATACTGTTTAAGTTACGCGCAAAACGGTATAACAGCAGCAGCGTAATTGCACTATAAACAGCTATTAAACCAAATAGCAACTTATTAACACCCGGCTTAATGTTAATGCCTGAGGATATATCGGGTGCAGATGACGGGGCTTCCGTTGGCGTAATAATTTCCGGCAGTAATTGCCGTTCCCGGGGAAATAATGGGAGCGGAGTAGCAGCTTTATTAACAGCAATTAAAGGTACTGAAAGCGAAAACGTGATGCTCACCAGCAGGTAAAACCTGTTAAAAGTATATATGGTTTTATTTTTTAGCAACAGGTGATAAGCAAGCAGCAGCAATGCTGAACAAAACACGAAATTTAACAGGTAAGTTATCATAGCTTTTTTTTGTTAAGTTGTTGATCTATAATTCTCTTAAGTTCTTCCAGCTCGCTATCGGTAAGATTGGTTTCCGTGGTAAAGAACGATGCAAACTGCATGGATGAGCTGCCAAAAAAGTTTTTTATTAGTCCATTTACATGTTTTGAAAAATATTCCGACTTTTTAACCAGCGGGTAGTACTGTCTTGAATTCCCCATTAATTTATAAGCCACAAATCCTTTGTTTTGCATTCGTTTAAGCAGAGTCGCTATGGTTGTCGTTGCTGGTTTAGGATCAGGATAGCTGTCGATGATATCTTTCATAAACAACTGTTCTTTATCCCAAATAAGTTCCATTAATTGTTCTTCGGTGCTGGTAAGTTTCATATTGCTCTACTTTTTGAGAATTAACTCTACAATTGTAGAGTTAATATTTTGAATTTGCAAGTTATTTGGAATTTTTAATATTAGATAAGAAAGAATGGGGCAGCACAGTTTATAATAAATATTTTTCTGTTGCTCACAAAATTCTTTAATTGTTGTTAATTTTAAACCAAATAGCATATTCATGAAGCGTATAGGATTAATAATAGGTTTAGTTGTAATTTTAATTTTGGCGGGAATATTTTATTACCGCTACTATTTTGTTTTTGGCGATGGCACCAAAGCCGGCACCATGAACTATTTTGTGCATAAAGGGTACATGTTTAAAACTTATGAGGGCAGGCTGATCCAGTCGGGCATCCGTACCCCAACTCAGGGAACCATTCAATCCAACGAATTTATGTTCTCGGTAACCAACCAGCACGTTGCCGACCAGTTAAACAAGAGTGCCGGTGCTTACCTGGAGCTGCATTACAAAGAATACCTGCATACGCTGCCCTGGCGGGGCGTAAGCGTGTTCGTTGTTGACAGCGTAATGTCGGTACATCCCGTTACGCCCGTGCAGCCGTAGGTGGGTGTTTTATGCAAACTTTAAGCCTGTATAATAGTTTACTCAGAAACAAACATAGCCGCCATGTGGAACGAAACCGATAATAAGCTTTATAAGGCCTTTCAGTTCAAAGACTTTTCAGCCGCATTCGCATTTATGACAAGGGTGGCGTTGCTTGCCGAAAAAAGCAACCACCACCCAACCTGGACCAACACCTATAATAAAGTGGAGATCTGGCTTTCAACCCATGATGCCGGCGATAAAGTGACCGATAAAGACCGGTTACTGGCAGATGAGATTGATAGTGTTGTTTAAATCTGCCGTCGTTTTACAACTGATCAGTACTTTGGTTTCCACATTTGCCTAACTTTTCCACAATCCCGCTAAACACCGGGCAATGCATTAACTTTACCGACCTATTAAAAAGGAGTAAACCGTTTGGCAAAAGACGCAACCAAAGAAACACCGTTAATGCAGCAGTACAACCAGATAAAGGTTAAGTACCCGGGTGCTTTGCTGCTGTTTCGTGTGGGTGATTTTTATGAAACGTTCGGTGAGGATGCAATTAAGGCTGCAGGTATTTTAGGGATTGTACTTACCCGGCGCGCTAATGGCGCTGCCACCCATATCGAGCTGGCTGGTTTCCCGCACCACTCACTGGATACTTACCTGCCAAAACTGGTGCGTGCAGGCCAGCGTGTTGCCATCTGCGATCAGTTGGAAGACCCAAAAACGACAAAGACCATTGTTAAGCGCGGCGTAACGGAACTGGTTACACCGGGTGTGGCAATAAATGACAATATCCTCCATCAAAAAAGTAATAATTACCTCGCCTCCCTTTATTTTGAAAAGAATAGTATAGGCATTGCTTTAATTGATATTTCAACCGGCGAGTTTTTAACCGCCCAGGGCAGCAGTGAATATATTGATAAACTGCTGCAAAGTTTTTCACCTTCTGAGATCATTTATCCGAGAAGCCGGCAGCAGGATTTTAAGGAAAATTACGGCGACCGATTTTATACCTACACGCTTGATGAATGGCCTTACAGCGGTGATTACGCCAGCGAAGTATTACTCAAGCACTTCGGTGTAAAATCATTAAAAGGTTTCGGGATAGATAAATTGACCCTGGGGATAGTAGCCGCCGGTGTTGCACTGCATTACCTGAACGAAACGGAACACCGGAACCTGCAGCACATTTCGGGCATCAGCAGGATTGAAGAAGACCGTTACCTGTGGCTTGACCGTTACAGCGTGCGGAACCTGGAACTGGTGGGATCGGCTAATGAAAACGCCTTAACACTTGTTGATGTGCTCGATCATACCTGTTCGCCGATGGGGGCAAGGTTATTGCGCCGCTGGATAGTGATGCCGTTAAAAGAGCTGAAGCCTATTAACGATCGCCTGGGTGTGGTGGAATACCTGATAGCCGAAGAAGAACTAAGGGAAACATTAAAACAAAATATTCGCCTTATTGGCGACCTGGAGCGCCTGATTTCAAAAATAGGCCTTCAAAAGGTAAATCCCCGCGAAGTATGCCAGCTAAAAAAAGCCCTGCTGGCAATTGATACCATTAAAAAAATTGGCGAGACATCGGTAAGCCTGCCCTTACAGGCCATAGCCGCACAACTTAACCCGTGTACCCTCATCAGTGAAAAGATAGAAAAGGAACTAAGCGCCGAACCCCCGGTAATGCTGGTTAAAGGCGGGGTAATGAGTGAGGGGATTAACGAGGAGCTTGACCGCCTGCGAAAGATAGCATTTGGTGGTAAAGGGTATTTACTGGAGATCCAAAAACGGGAGGCCGAGTTAACCGGCATACCTTCACTTAAAGTATCCTTTAATAACGTATTTGGTTATTATCTTGAAGTTACGCACAGCCACCGGGATAAGGTACCTTCTGAATGGATCCGCAAGCAAACACTGGTAAATGCGGAGCGTTACATTACGCCTGAACTTAAGGAGTATGAAGAGCAGATCCTGGGTGCCGAAGAAAAGATCCTGGCACTTGAAACACGGCTGTATAACGACCTCGTCTATTCGCTTGCCGAATATATTAAGCCTATCCAGTTGAATGCACAGCTGGTAGCCCGTTTAGATGTACTTCTGAACTTTGCGACCATCTCCATAAAAAATTACTACGTTAAGCCCGACATGAACGATAGCCGGGTTATTGACATTAAAGGCGGCCGCCACCCGGTAATTGAAAAGAACCTGCCGCTGGGCGAGGAGTATATTACGAATGACGTTTTCCTTGATTCGGAAACGCAGCAGATCATTATTATTACAGGGCCCAATATGGCGGGTAAATCCGCATTGTTAAGACAAACAGGACTGATTGTGCTGATGGCGCAGATGGGGTGTTTTGTGCCGGCTAAGGCAGCCTCAATAGGACTGGTGGATAAGATCTTTACAAGGGTAGGGGCGTCTGATAACCTTTCTTCGGGCGAATCAACCTTTATGGTGGAAATGAACGAAACAGCCAGTATCCTCAATAACCTCTCGGACAGGAGCCTGATCCTACTGGATGAGATCGGCCGTGGTACCTCGACATATGATGGGATCTCGATAGCATGGTCAATTGCTGAATTTTTGCATAACCAGCCTGCTGCAAGGGCTAAAACTTTGTTCGCCACCCATTACCACGAACTAAACGAGCTGAGTAACTCATTCAACAGGATCAAAAATTTCAATGTGTCTGTAAAAGAAGTTGGGCATACCATCATCTTTTTAAGGAAACTGGTTCCGGGTGGAAGCGAACACAGTTTCGGGATCCATGTGGCTAAACTGGCCGGTATGCCGCAAAAGGTATTAACCCGCGCCAACGAAATATTAAAGAAACTTGAAAATGAACGGACCGGCGGCGAGCACATTAAGGAGAGTATCCGCAAGGTGCAGAAACAGGCCGTACAAATGCAAATGTTCAGTATTGATGACCCGGTACTGGTAAAAATTCGTGATACGCTGAACAACCTGGATGTAAATACCCTAACGCCGGTAGAGGCCCTGATGAAGCTGGATGAAATTCAGCGCGTAATAAAAGGGTAGTTTTAGTGGCGTCTCGGTTTTTGGATTTTAGCATCAGCTTTGTTTTAGATCAACTTATCTAAAAGATTTAACTTTGTTTTAACCTGGCAAATGTTAATATGTTAAAAACATCCGCAAATATTTAAACCGTTATATCGCTTACCTTTATCACATGAACAAAATACATTACCTGTATTGTTTATTGGTTTTCACAATTATCTTGTCTTCCTGCCATAGCAGGAAGCTGGCCATGAAGGGGCATCCCGGCGATATAGTGCAACCGGATGGAAGTATTGCCGATAAATACGCGACAATACTTGGGGTTGATAAAAGCAATATCCAAAACGGGCGCCTGTATGCTTTTGTTGAGCAATGGATGGGTACCCCTTATAAATTCGGTGGCGAAGATAAAGATGGCGTTGATTGTTCAGGTCTGGCGCAGCTGCTTGAGCAGCAGGTGTATGGTATAAATATCCCAAGGTCAACCAGCCAGCAAATAACGGTGATAAAACGGAAGTATGAGGAAGAACTGCAGGAAGGAGACCTGTTGTTTTTTGATTACGACGGAAAGAAATTCAGCCATGTGGCCGTTTACCTGCAAAATGGCTATTATGTGCATGCCAGTTCCTCAAAAGGAGTTATTATAACCAAATTACACGATCCTTACACCTACAAATACTTTTCCAGGTGCGGATCAATTGTAATTGATACAACGACGGCCCAGGCAGGTGACTCCGGCAGCAGGTAAATCTTTTATTTTTCATAGGCGTGGTGCCTTAAGCTAACGGCCATATTTATCCGGCAATATCCATTTAAAATCGATAATTTTGCTGCACCATGTCTGATCCCAAACAAAACTATTCTTTCTGGACGAAATACAAACGTTACGCCGGCAACGAGCTGTTGCTTTATATCATTATGATTGTGGGTATTGTACTCGGAATTATAATTTTCAGTTAGTTTTTTAAAAGCACTACGTTGTAGTCGTCCGCATCCACCACCGATTCATAAAAGTCGACCACTTCCTGGTACGTATTTTTATCATAAGTACCGTCGTTTAACTGGAACCTGCGCTTGTAAATCAACTGGTTACCGTTTAAAACCATAATTGCTGTAAAAGTTCCAAAGGGCTTATTTAATTTGACATTTAACGCACGTTTTTCAAGGTGATAGCCCTCGGGTATTTTATAAATAACTTCATCCTCATCCAAATAGCCACGGGTTATGTAAACGTTGTTGATCCGGTTACGCACCGGGGGCGGCGAATGATTTTCGCGGTTGGCCGGGTTAATTAAAAAATAAATTTTATTATCGGTTACTGTAGCATAATCCCGCGCGTGCAGTTTTATGCTTTCGGTGGTTGAAGGATCAAAGCTTTTATCCTGCTTAATCTCCAGCTGGTCTATATCCATATTGTTTATGGGGTAGCGCTTTTGCTCCAGTTTATATTGTTCAGTTTTAGCCTCTTTAATTATTTCGTCGCAGTCCTGGTAATTAACACCTTTAAATACGGTGGTCATCATTCCGGATAGCTCACCTGTATTGCTGATTGCAAAGCTGCCTTTACGGCTCTCCAGGTTATCGGCGGCAGTATATTTTGGGGTATGCAGTAGCTTACCGCCCGCTGGTGTAAGCGCAAGCACTGTCCTGTTATCCGTAAAATCTCCCAGGTAGCCAAACGGAATTGTCTGGCTGGTACAATCGGCCCAGGTGGTGTCATTTTTAAAGGGTACACACAAAATAATATGGTCGGCCTGGTTCATGCTGGCGAAGTCGTTTTGTAAACTAACGTTATATCGCCCGCCCGACTTAACTATGCAATAATAGGAATCAATATCAACCGCCTTTAGCAAAGCCTGGGTATAGTTCACCAGTGCCTTGCAATCCCCGTAGTTTTCCTTATCAACCTCCGATGCCAAAAACGGCTGGTAACTGCCAACGCCTACCTGCACACTAATATAATGTGTCCGGTCCTGCATGTATTCATAGATCTTTTTTGCCTTAAGCTTAGGCGATGCAATATCTTTGGTGAGCTCCTTTACGTGTTGGATGGTTTCATAAGTAAGCGCCTGGCGGTTCGCCATTAGTTTGTCACTGATCCATCTGCCAAGTTCATTCCAGTTGGTGTATGACCCTTTTATGCCGTAATAAGTAAATGTTTCTGGTGCAACTTTAACGCTGCTTGCATAAACCTTATAATAAGGGCTTAAAGGCTCATACTTAATAGCCTTTAAATTGCTAACCTGCCATGAATATGTTTTTAAACCCTGCAGGCTGGTGATTTTTGCCTGTTGCGCTAAATTGTTCTCGGTATATTTTATGTTAAAATCAGGCTTGCAAATAAAGGTAAATGAGCTTTTTTCAACCGCTACGCCATCACCGGGGTTTGGCAGCCACTCATCAAAAGTCAGTGTTTGTTTTGACTTCTCTTCATATTCATACGCAATGGTGTAAGGGTAATCGGTAACCGAAGGCAGGTAATGCTTAACCCTCACGTTTTCAAACAATGCGCTTCCGCCGGCATTTTCATCCTCAAAATTACTTTCCGAAAACTTTCTTATCTGGTTCCCCTGTTCATCATAAACAACACCCTTAACGCTTTTAATCACATCGCTTTTATCATGAAATATAGCGATATGGGCATAGTCGTCGCCATTTTTGTTTAAAACCGTGATCACTTTTTTTACATGGTACAGGGCGTTGTCAAGGTCTTTAACTTCAATAGTTACCTCTTCATTTCTCACCACTGAACTTGCGTAGGGTAAAAGGTCTTTTGAAATCAGGTTCGCGGCGTAATTTTGTTGTGCATTTGCCATTGATGAAAGGCTGGCAAAACACCCGATTAGTATAAATAATTTCATTATTTCTTTTTGAATACCATTTCGGCTTTCTGCGACTGGATGATCTTATTAAAGAACTCCTTTAAATAAGGATATTCTTCAGCGCCGTAAACTGATTTACTGTACTGCGTAACATAAACAAAACTGAACGAATTGTCACCGGGTTCATAGCTTGATATGTATCTGCCCCCATTGTTTGGAATAGATATAGCCAAAGGCTGCGGCGGTGTTTCAACAGTATAAGTTAAAGGCAGGTGCAGGGTTATTACATACCGCTCTTCCGATGCCATTCCCATATCAATAGGGTATGAGCGCTCATTTAATTTAAGTGGGTTGGTAGAGATCCTGCCAAAGTAATAAGGATTGAAAGTTAATTTATTGCTTTCCCCGATGTTTTTATAGAGGTCTATTTCCACATCATATTGTTCGGTAACCGGCATATCCAGGCTATCAAGATTCCTGATTTCCGCTTTAAGGAGCTTCCATTTAGGCAGTTTTCCGTTCAGGTTTTCGATATACTCATCGTTACTATTGAATTTTTTTATGGCGACGCGTTTTTTATATGCCTCATAACCTGATGAATAATCAGTCAGGGTTCCCTTTAATTTACCATTATCCTGCAGGGTAACATCGAGAATGTAGCTGCTTTTTTCGCGCTGGGGCAGGCTCATATCCATAAAGTACGACGGCTTATCCAGGCTGAAAACCCGGCCTTTGTCGTTCAGGCATTTAAATGGCAGCATCCCAAAGGGAAGCAGCGGGTCGGTGGCATCCAGCAGGTAGCTCTGGCCGCCAATATCAACTTTTGCAATCACATAGTTGAAATCGCCGATAGCTGGATATAAGGTGTTAAGGGCGCCATTATTCCGGGTTGACAGCAGGACAGCGTCGGCATTTAGCCCGGCCGCGCTTAACGCCGTAACCAATGATAAATTGATATCTGCTACGCTGCCGCTGTGTGTGTCATAGGCTTTGCTTATATTTTGACTATAGATCCCGATAAAATCGTTCCATTTAAACCATTTTTGCCAATATTTATAAATAGCCTTAGCTTTTGAAAGATCATCTGTTTTTCCGGCTATAATAGGTGCAATCTTGTCTTTTAACAGCCCTTTTCGTTTAAGCTGGCCGCCGAACTCAGATTCGGTTTTAAGCGAATAATCTATATCGCGCCACTCTTTGGTTTCCTTGTGTTTTATACCGTCGTAGGGGCTCGTCCAATCTACCAGTTCAAAGTTTACGGTGGATTTAAAGTTATTTGGCGACGTCATATAATCATCCTCAACAAACGCCGGAACATCGGCCATGCCATAATTAATTAGTGAACAGTCTGCTTTTGCCCCATGCGTTTCAAAACAGCCCGACTCAATTGACGATTTAGTTGTGGTTAGTTTTAAAGGCCCTTTAAGCGAGGCGTTAAAATTAAAAAAAGCGGGAATGTGCACTTCATATTCAGAATATAACTTCGGAATATCTTCCTGGAAATGCCATGGGCGCATTTTATACCAATAAGGTGATTCAACCTTGTATTTATATTCAATTACGCAGCCATTGCGAAGGCCGGGCAGGGCGAACTTATAGTTTGCCCAATATTTATTCTCCTTAACCGGATAGATCTTTTTGTTTTCCAACTCAACCTTTTGGGTCAACCCGTTATCGTCTTTATAATAGGTAACCCCGGTAATGTCAGATGCTTCTTCATAAGCATCGTTATCACTTCCATTATAAACCGGGATTTGTATAGTACCCTTTTCAAAAGCTTTGCTGTCGAATATTTTTATTTTAACATGGTACTCATACATTAATTTAATGTGATCGTCACTGCCAATATTTATGCTCGATTTGCCGAACTCCTGCAATACCACAGCATGGGCCGACGTGTCTTTGGCGTAGTTTTTCATAT
The DNA here is from genome assembly GCF_002257585.1 of Mucilaginibacter xinganensis. Taxonomy (NCBI): domain Bacteria; kingdom Pseudomonadati; phylum Bacteroidota; class Sphingobacteriia; order Sphingobacteriales; family Sphingobacteriaceae; genus Mucilaginibacter; species Mucilaginibacter xinganensis. The sequence continues at coordinate 2,735,551 of NZ_CP022743.1, forward strand.
TCATTTCCTGGATGGAAATGGTACCGTAAGGAAAGTCCTGTGCTGATAAAATACAGCACGAAAAGATCAGGATAAGCGTGATAAGCAGAGGTTTTCTCATCTCCAGTGTTTAATATTATTAGGTGGCTCCAAATTAAAACTTTTATCTTTAAAATTAAATGAATTAAAAAATTTATAGTACTGATTCTTTTTAAGACTTTTGCAACCTTTGCAAACATGCTCGAAATCAAATAAAACTTGAGCTGACTAAATAATATCTTTCAAAATGAAATTAAACTTAAAACGGCCACTGGCATTTTTCGACATTGAATCAACCGGAACTAATCTTGGGGTTGACCGTATTGTTGAATTATCTGTTATCAAATTGCATCCTGATGGCAGCGAAGAGGTTAAAACCTGGCGGGTGAACCCCGGCATGCCTATTCCGTTGGAATCGTCACTGATACATGGTATCTATGACGAGGATATTAAAGATGAGCCGCTTTTTAAGGATCTTGCATCAATGATTGCAGACTTTATTGACATCAGTGATCTTGCCGGTTATAATTCCAATAAGTTTGATATTCCAATGCTGATGGAGGAGTTTTTACGGGCCAATGTTTTATTTGACCTGGATAACCGCCATTTTGTGGATGTACAGAATATATTTCACCAAATGGAGCAGCGCACACTGAAAGCTGCATATCAGTTTTACTGCAATAAACAAATTATAAACGCCCATTCAGCCGAGGCTGATACCCGTGCTACTATGGAGGTTTTGCTCGCCCAAATAGCAAAATACGAAAACATAGAGTGGGAAGATAAAAAAGGAAACCGCTCAACACCTGTTGTAAACGATGTTGAAGCTTTACACCATTTTACCAACCTTAATAAACCCGTTGACTTTGCCGGCCGGATGGTTTACAACGAAAACGGTGAAGAGACCTTTAATTTTGGTAAACATAAGGGCAAAACAGTTGAAGACGTGCTTAAAATTGAACCCAGCTATTATTCATGGATGATGCAGGGTGATTTCCCGCTCTACACCAAACGTAAACTGGAAGAGATTTATACCCGCTGGAACGCTAAAAAGAATGCAGAGCGTTACGCCAGGCAGCAACAACAGCAGCAGGCTGCCCCTAGACCCCAGGAAAGCGTTCAGCAGCCTAAACCTGCAGCCGTAGAGGTTAAAAGAGAGTTCCACAAGCCTGATCACTTAAAAACCGCCAACCATCCGAAGCCGGAAAATAAGCCCTTTAAAAAGAAGGATGATGGCCCGGCACAACCCGTAAATGAAGATATGCTGAAACTGCTTGCCGATAAGTTTAAAAAGGGTTAAACGTAATGACCATAGAATAGGTCGTTTAGTCCGGTAATTATTAAAGTCCGGAAGTCCTGAGGTAGGATTTCCGGACTTTGACATTTTAATATTGGCAAATTCGTCGCTAATCTTTCAGGAAATTTATATTTCTCTTTAGCCCGCTAAATTTTGTTCTTTTTACGGCTGAGTTTTTAAATACTTTCTGAAATACATCTTCCGTTATTTCTTCCCAGTCTGCTTTATTAAGCCCGAGTAAATCAGGATGTGGCGTAAATGCAGGTTCATTATGCAGTACAGAAAATTTGTTCCATGGGCACACATCCTGGCACACGTCACAGCCAAACATCCAATTGTTCATTTTATTCTTAAATTCAGCAGGGATCTCATTCTTAAGTTCAATGGTTAAGTAGGAGATGCACCGGCTGCCATCAACAATATAAGGTGCCACAATTGCCTGGGTGGGGCAGGCATCAATACAACGGGTGCATGTTCCGCAATGGTCAGCAGTGGGTGCAATATCATAATCCAGTTCAAGATCTACAATCAGTTCAGCCAAAAAAAAGAAGGAACCTGTCTTTTTATTGATAAGGTTTGTGTTTTTTCCCATCCACCCGAGGCCTGCTTTTTTCGCCCAGGCTTTATCAAGAACTGGGGCGGAGTCAACAAACGCGCGCCCGCCTGTTTCACCTATATTGTTATTTATCAGTTCAAGCAAATGCTTTAATTTTTCTTTAATAACATGATGATAATCAGCTCCGTAAGCATATTTTGAAATCTTTGGGCTTAATGAGTCTATCTGCTGCTGGTCAGTATAATAGTTAAGGCCTAATGATATTATCGATTTAGCGCCGTCAACCAATAAACGGGGATCCAGTCGTTTATCAAAATGGTTTTCCATGTATTGCATTTCGCCATGCATCCCTTTCTTTAGCCATGCCTCAAGCCTGGGGGCTTCATCTGTTAAAAACTCAGCCTTTGAAATGCCGCAAAAAATGAAACCCAGATTTTTAGCTTCATTTTTTATAAACTGGCTGTATGATGACTTTTTTAGCTGCATTAATAGCAAAGATAATACAAATCAAAATTCTGCTTGAGACTATGTCAATATGTGTTTTTTAACCAGAAAGATAGTTTTTTAACCTAATTATGTTATTTTTTTTATTTTTGGTGTAGTTATTGTTGATACTTAGCAAATATACAACGTATGCTTAAGCCAATTTATGATCTTCCTCCACATGTAGCCGGACTGCATGCCTTTGACGAGGTTAGTGAAACGGAATATGAGGATGCACTTATTCAAATAATAGATAATTTACTTATAAAAAACAGCAAGGTGAATTTTGTGCTGGTGTTGGAAACCGATATAAAAAATTTTGCTTCCGGTGCCTGGTGCGGCAACATAAAAATAGGGTTTAGGTATTTTTTTAAATGGGGTAGGGTTGCGCTCGTAACGGATCAAAAAAGTGTACTGGGCTATAGCGACTTGTTTAAATATATAATCCCCGGAAAGTTCAGGTATTTTCCGCTGGCTTGTCTCGATCAAGCTGTTAGATGGATTTCAATAAAAGAAAGATGACCAAACCAAAATGTATAAAATCAAAAGTCATTGTTACACTGCAACAGGGACTTTTGATTTTAAATAATGTTGATTATAGAGTTTTTTTGCTTAAAAGCTATGCCTAACATTGGCGCTGAAAGATTTTGTGGTCCAATATCCGCTGTCCAGTATGCGTCTAACTGTAAGTAACGGATAGTTTTCATCACGTTTATCAGCCAATTGGAATGCAAGTTTAAAATTGTATTTCTTAAGTTCAGGCAAAACAGGTTTTTTCCAAACACCGAACGGATAAGCAAAATAGGTTATTTTTTTGCCTGTAATTTCTTCCAGCTTTTTTGTTGGCTTGTCAATTTGTACCGTCCAGTCGTCTTTCTTAGGGTTAGCATCATGCTTGTATTTATCTACCCTGTGGTGGTCCCAGGTATGGCTGGCAATTACGTTGCCTTCATCAGATAATTGCTTAACCTGTTCTTTGGTCATGTAATGCGGCCGGCCTAATGAAACGGTCATGATAAAATAAACCCCTTTAAAGCCGTACTTTTTTAATGTTGGCCGTGCTATTTCAAACTGGTCAAGGTCGGTATCGTCAAAAGTAAGCATAATGGGTTTGCTTGGTAGTGCAGCACCTTTGGTCAGGTAATCATACAGCTGATCGGGTAATATGGTATGATAGCCGCTGTCTGCAAGCATTTTCATATGATCCTTAAATGATTGCACGGGGATAATATAATCCTTGGCATTCTTTGAATCTTTTGGTCGCCAGTCGCGAATCTGGTGGTAGCAAACTATCGGAACCTGTTTGCGGGCCATAATGGCCGCATTATTACCTTGCGCAGATACAGCCAGGCCCGAAAAACAAAGGGCAGCTGCAGTAAAAAGTTGTTTTATCATCTGTAGATTATAGCGGGGATAAAATAATATATCAACGGCAAAAATAATATTTTTTTCTATTAGTTAATTGCAGAACATACAGTTTAGAGGCAAAGGGTATAAAATAGTTTAGTACTTTATAAAACAATTCTTTTACCTTCTTTGATAGATCTTTTAGCGGCATCCAATATCTCCATCACTATCATATTGTATTTTAATGAGGTGCGATCGTTATCTCCGCTTATCTTTTTTTGAAGAAAGGCATTAAAATAATTAACCGGGTCATTGTTCGGTTCTGTTAAAGGCTTTAAGTCTATCACACTTTTTTTGTTTTCCCGCAACCGCATATTCAGTGTTTTCATATCCGAAGCATGTAAATAACCTTTTTCGCCAAATACCTCCAGATCTTTTATGCTGAAAGGCCATGCCCACGAGCCTTCAATTAAACCGGTAGCGGCAGGGTATTCCACCGTAATGGTGGCATCATCTTCAACTTTTGGGTAAACATTGGGCTTGTAATGCTTCGCTACTGCCGATACCGCAATTGGCCGTTGTCCGTGCATCAGCCAGGTCATTAAATTAGCTCCGTAACACCCGAAATCGTTAAGCGCGCCGGCGCCGTTTAATACCGGGTCGGTAAGCCATGCCAAAAATTCTTCGCTGCAGCCAATTTCACGCGGACCCTGGTGCCCGTCATGCGCCACCATTTTGCGGATAGCGCCAATGCTGTCTTTGTTAACAATGTCATACACCCCCTGGAAGGAAGGATACCAGGTAGTTTCGTAATTGGTTAGTACATGAATATGGTACTTTGCCGCAAGTGCTTCAATTCTTTTAGCCTGTATCAAAGTTGCTGCAAGGGGCTTTTCAACCATTACAGGGATGCCCAGCGGGGCGCACACTTCCACAACGTCAACATGGTTGCCAACAGCGTTGTAGCCTAAAACAATAGCAGGCTTGCGTTTGGTAACCATTGCTTTAAGGTCAGTAAAAAACAATGAATCCGGGATATGGAACTGTTTGCCATATTTCTCCCATAAGTGTTTGTTAGGCTCGGCTATCCCCACAATGTTTACACGGCCCTTACTGTAGTCGTTTAAAATATTGTAGATATGATCATGGTTAAGGCCGGCAACGCCCACCTTAACCATATTTTGTGCATTTACACCGGGAATAATAACAAGCATTAAAATAATTAATACAATTGCCTCAATGCTGCCTTTTACCGGGGTTTTCATACAGGTTATTTTTCGTTAGATAAAGAGTAAGGAACTGCAGAAGCTTTTGTACTGCGCAGTTTATTGGGCGTTGATGACATATTGTAGTTTATTACCGCGCCATTGTTCAGCATAGTGTGGCTTAACCATGTTAAATCGTAAGGTTTACCATTAACACTCATGGTGTTTACATACAGGTTGCTGTCACTGTTATTTGGTGCGTTTATAATTACTTTTTTACCGTTCTCAAGGTTAAGGGTGAGCTTTTTAAACAGCGGTGCACCTAACACGTACTGGTCAACTGCGGGGCAAACCGGGTAAAAGCCCATGGCCGAAAATACGTACCAGGCAGATGTTTGCCCGTTGTCTTCATCACCGCAATAACCATCGGGTGTTGCTTTGTAAAGTTTGTTCATCACATCGCGGGCATGATACTGGGTTTTCCAGGGCTCGCCGGCGTAGTTATATAAGTAAATCATGTGCTGAATAGGCTGGTTACCATGCGCATATTGGCCCATATTAACAATCTGCATCTCACGGATCTCGTGGATCACCTCGCCATAATAGCTGTCATCAAAAACAGGAGGCAGGGTAAACACCGAATCAAGCTTTGCAACAAATTGTTTTTTGCCGCCCATCAGGTTTATCAAACCCTGAATATCGTGGAACACGCCCCAGCTATAGTGCCAGCTGTTACCTTCGGTAAAGGCATCACCCCATTTAAAAGGATTAAAAGGGGTTTCGAACGATCCATCTTTATTTTTTCCGCGCATTAACCCGGTTGACGGGTCAAACAGGTTTTTATAGTTCATACTGCGCTTTTTGAAGATCTCAATTTCTGAAGCAGGTTTATTTAATGCTTTACCCAATTGATAAATGGTAAAATCGTCATAAGCATATTCAAGCGTACGGGCTGCATTTTCATCTATCTTCACGTCGTAGGGTACGTAGCCAAGCTTGTTGTAATATTCAACACCTGTACGGCCAGTGCCGGCAGGGCCTGCATTATTTGCGCCATGTACCAAAGCTTCATATAAGGTATTAATATCATAGCCTTTGCCGCCTTTTAAGTAGGCATCAGCTACTACGGAGGCTGAGTTATTGCCGATCATTACATTTGAGTAACCAGGGCTTGACCACTCAGGCAACCAGCCGCCTTCCTTATAATCATTTACAAGGCCCATTTGCATCTCTTTATTTATAGACGGATACACCAGGTTAAGGAATGGATACAGCGCCCTGAAGGTATCCCAAAATCCGGTACCTGCAAACATATAGCCCGGCATGGTTTTGCCTGTGTATGGGCTGTAATGTATCACCTGGTTTTTGGCATCAACTTCGTACAGCTTATTGGGGAAGAAAAGCATGCGGTAAAGGCATGAGTAAAAGGTGCGGGTTTGATCAACAGTACCGCCTTCAACAGTTAGGCGGTTTAATGTTTTGTTCCAAACATCTTTTGCTTTTTGCTCGGTAACGTTAAAACTGTCGGTGCCTTGTTCTCTTTTCAGGCTGATCTCGGCCTGCTCAATACTTACGAAAGATGATGATACCCTTAGGTGTACTTTTTCACCATGCGATGTTTTAAAGCCGATAACTGCCATAACGTGTTTGGCATGCAGCTCAAGCGAATCGGTTTGCGTACTGTCGCTGTAAGTGTGGGCCATTGTTATGGGCTTATCCACATAAATAACAAAATAATTTTTGAAGTTCTTAAGCGGGCCGCGTGCGTATTTTGTTGAGTAGCCGATGATCTTGTTCTCGCCCGGAATAACTTTGATGTATGAGCCTTTGTCAAACGCATCTATAACTACGTATGAGCTATCATTTTTTGGATAAGTGAACTGGAACTGTGCCGTACGTTCTGTAGGCGTAACCTCGGCCAAAATATCATGGTCGGCAAGGTAAACGCTGTAATAATAAGGCCTGGCGGTCTCGGCCTTGTGCGAAAACCAGCTGGCGCGGCCATTTTGCGACACTTTTAGGTGGCCGGTTACCGGCATAATAGCAAATTGACCGTAGTCATTCATCCATGGCGATGGCTGGTGGGTTTGCTTAAAACCGTTTATTTTATGGGCATCGTAGGTGTATTGCCAACCGTCACCCATTTTACCTGTTTGCGGTGTCCAAAAGTTCATGCCCCATGGCAAGGCAATGGCAGGGTAGGTATTCCCGTTTGAAAGGTCGTACTTGGAGTCGGTACCCATTAGCGGGTTTATGTAATCCACAAGTGACGTTTGTTTAACGGGCTGTGCAAGGGTAAATAACGGCGCGAGGAGCGCTAAAGCAACGAATAGTTTTTTCATTAAGAGTTAATAAGATAATAAGCTGTAAATATAAAAGACCGGTTGGATATCCGGTCTTTTATATTTATAATTTTACCAACCTGTATTCTGGGTGAGCTTTTTGTTGGTGTTCATTTCCCTTTGCGGAATTGGCCATAACAAATATTGCGCTTTCATTGTAACCCCCTGTTCATTTGCCGTTGTTAACGCATCGCCAAAATTATTATGGATCACATCGTAAATCATGTGCGTACGCTGAATGTCAAAGTAAGCTTTGTCTTCGTAAGCAAGTTCATGGTAGCGTTCTTTCCAGATCGCCTGGCGAAATTGATCTTTTGAAAGGCCACTTAGCGCAGGCAACAGCGCACGGGCCCTGATTTTATTTACCTGGGCATAAGCATCAGCTGTTGGCCCGTTAACTTCATTGCTGGCTTCAGCGTAAATCAGCATTGCTTCCGGCAAGCGTAAAAAGGTCCAGTTTTCGTCGCAGATCCCGTTGCCCAAAGCGCTCTCTACATGAAAAAATTTATAAAGACAATGCTCACCAAAAACTACCGTTTTACTTGCATCGCCATATTGCGGGTAGCTTGAGAAATAAAACTGGCGCTCTTGTGTGCGCAAGTCACCTGCTTCGTAGCTTGCAAAAAACTCATTGGTAGGTATCATAGCTCCTAAATGGTCGCCATAAGCTCCAACAGGTAAATTAAAGGGAACAGTTAACTGCGTAATTGCATTTGTAGATACGCCGACTAAATATTGTGCCTGGAAAACTAATTCGCCCTGGTTTTTGTGTGCGTTGTCATGCAGGTAGGCATAGTTATCAAAAAGGGAGTAGTTAGTAAGTACCTTTTGAGCTTCGGCAGCGGCAAGTGCATAGTTTGCAGTGGCTTGCATAGGATAACCGGCCGTGGTAAGATAAACGCTCGCCAGCAATGTGCTGACCGCGCCAAGTGATACCCTTCCGGTTTGATCTGTTGCCGGTAAGCCCGACGTTTCGGCCGCTTGCAGATCGCTTATTATTTGCGCATAAACCTGCTTGTAATCGGTACGGGTAGGATAAAGATCAGGGCTGTCAATAGTTACTGATTTGGTTATCAGCGGTACATCGCCGTAAAGCCTTACCAAATGGTAGTAAAAGAAAGCCCTTAAAAAGTAAACTTCGCCCAAGAACTTCTTCTTAGCGGCATCGTCCATAGCGACACCCGGAATGCGTTCAAGCGCAAGGTTTGCGTTGGCAATAGCGTTGTAACTGTTTTGCCAAACATCCTCAAAGCCTGGATTAACTGCATCGGTACGCTGATGGATCACGTTGCTGTTATTAACACTTTGGCCTAGCGATGTTGCGTGGCCGGCAAATAGTTCCAGTGTAATAAAAGGGGCCTCGCCATAAGCATCCCCGTTTTGAAAAAGATGGAGCTGGTTATAAAGGCCGTTAACAAAGGTTTGCGCCTGCGACGCCGTTTGAAAATAATTTGTTTTTACAAAGTTGCTGTTATCTTTTTCATCAAGATATTTTTTGCAGCTGCTTATTGTAAATGTCAGGAGCAGTAGCATTAACCCGATCCTGTATTTTGTTATATTAAATTTCATGATGTTCTACTTTAATATTTAATTAAAAACTGGCATTTAACCCAAGCAGGAAAGTCCTTGGTTTTGGATAATCATAAAACAGTATTCCCTGGGTAAAGTTGCTTGATGCGTTATAAGTTGATGTTTCAGGGTCATAACCGGTGTATTTGGTTATCAGGAACAGGTTTTGGGCCTGGGCATAGATCCGTAAACGGCTCATCTTAATTTTTTGAACAATTGAAGTAGGGAAGTTATAGCCAAGTGTTACTGTTTTACCGCGGATAAATGAACCATTTTCAACCTTGGTTGAATAAATTTCGGTTTGGTAACGCACATAAGCAGGCCTGTCTTCAGCGATGTCTGTATTTTGATTGGTTGGCGTCCATGCATTAAGTACAGTAGCGTAGCTGTTTGCCTGGCCGGTTCTGTCCTGACCGGAGTGCCGGGTCAGGTTCATTACCTGGTTGCCGTAGTTAAATTGTAACTCAACAGCAAAATCGAAATTTTTATAGCGGAACGAGTTGGTAAATGTGCCGTAACCATCCGGAATTGATTTGCCCAGTACCGTTTTGTCATCGGCTGTGATTTTTCCGTCACCGTTTTTATCAAAGATCTTTAAGTCGCCTGGCAGCAGTCCGTACTTGGCAGCTTCTGTAGCCTCAGCTGTTCCCCAGGTACCCAATACTTTATAACCCCAAAATGTACCTGCAGGTAAACCCACCCGCATCAGGTTAAATTGCGACAAAAATGTTGGGGCCAGAAAGATATCATCATTACTGTCACCAAGGTTCAATATTTTGTTCTTTAAAAACGAAATATTAAAGCTGGAGTTCCAGGTGAAGTTTTCAGTTTTTATGTTAACCGTATTAATCGTTAGCTCAATACCTTTGTTTTCAATGCTGCCTATGTTTTTATAAACGCTGGTAAATCCGCTGGTTTCAGGTAGCGGAGCATTCAGCAGGAGTGCTTTGGTCTTCTTTAAATAAGCATCAGCTTCCAGGGTAACCCGGTTGTTAAACAAGCCGAAAGAAACGCCAAAGTCATACTCAGCAGTTTTTTCCCATTGCAGGTTATCGTTGCCGATGCTGGTTAAGTTGGTGCCGATAGACTGTGCCCCGTTAAACGGATAATTGACGGTATTAATGTTGGCAAGTGAGTTGTACTGTCCAATTTCAGAGTTCCCGGTTAGCCCATAGCTTAACCTAAATTTTAAGTCAGATATTATTTTATTATCCTTCAGAAAATCTTCCTGTGAAGCTCTCCATGCCAGCGCTGCCGAAGGGAAAAAACCGTACTTGTTTTTTGAACCAAATCGTGATGATCCGTCTTCACGGCCGGTAACAGTTAACAGGTATTCATCTTTATAAGCGTAATTCAACCTGCCGAAAAACGATTGCATTTGCCATGCCGTATAATTTGACGATGGTAAGCCGGGTATGGTACCCGCACCCAGGTTGTAATAACCGTAATAGTTATCAGACAAGCCCTGGGTTGATCCGTATGAGCTTAATTGTGAGAAGTTTTGACGCTCAGTACCCAACACTACATTTAATGAGTTGTCTTTACCGAATTTTTTATTGTAGGTTAAATGATTTTCCCACTGCCAAAAGGTGTTATTATATTGGTTTATGGAAGCTGAGCTATAGCTTTGGTTAATGGTTGATCCGCCAACAAGTCCTGATTGCGAATGCGGCTCGGTGTTGCTGGAGGTGGTAACGCCTATAGTTGTGCGGAAATCAAGACCTGGAAAAAAGTTAATATTTGCATAGCCATTTCCGCTAAACACCCTGTTAAAATGCAATGAGACAATTTCATTAGCTTGTGCTACCGGGTTGTCACCGCCTTCCATATTAGGATAGTCGGTTCTTTTTCCGTAGGTACCATCAGGGTATTTTATCGGGATGATTGAAGGCATTTCAACAAGCATGCGCGGGATGTTGTTGCCGCCGGTGCCATCATCCTGGGTACGAGTTTCACGATTGCCGTAATTTAATGTCGCACCAACCTTTAACCACGATTTTATCTGGTTATCAAATGTTAAACGGGCATTGTAGCGTTTTTGATAGCTGTTGATGATAATCCCTTCATCATCAGCATAGTTTAAAAACAAACCATAATTCATTTTATCCGTACCATCAGTAAATGACAGGTTATGGTTTTGGCTAAATGCATGCCGGGTAGTAGCATCCTGCCAGTCAACGTTATACAAAGGGTTTAAATTTGAATCGAATAATTTGCCTATTAAATTTGTACGGATCAGCGTAGGGTTATCATCCGCATATTTACCGGCGGCCCAGCCAACCGGATCGTACTTTTTAATATTTGCGTATGATTGATCTTCAACTGCTAAAAACTGCTTTGCATCAAGCACTTTTAGCTTGCGGGCTAAAACACCAACACTTCCGTAAGCATCGTAACTTACCGAGCCGCCCTTTTTATTGGTTCCTCTTTTGGTGGTAACCAATATTACACCGTTTGCGCCGCGTGTACCATATATTGCGGTTGAGGATGCATCTTTCAGCACGTCTATTGACAACACGTCATTAGGATTAATAGATGCGCCGCCTTCAGTCCAAACCACTCCGTCAACAACATACAGCGGATCGGTACTTGAATTTATAGAACTATAACCACGGATCCTTATTTTTGTTGCACCGCCCGGCGCGCCTGAATTGGTTGATACGTTAACACCTGCAATTTTACCGGCAAGTTCCTGTTCAAGGTTAATAGCAGGGCGTTCCTGTAATTGTTTTTCGTTTACGCTGCCTACTGAACCGGTAAGGTCAACTCTTTTTGAGGTTCCGTAACCTACAACCACCACTTCGCTCAGCGAGTTTTGGCTTTCAGCTAGTTTTACATCAACTGTTTCACGATTTTGAACCGGTACTTCCAGCGTGCTGTAGCCAACAAAGGTAAAAACCAGCGTTGCGCCGCCATCAATATCATTTAAAATATATTTGCCATTGACGTCAGTAACGGTACCTATTGTGGTACCCTTTACCTTAACGTTTACACCTGGGAGGGGGCCTTTTGCATCGGATACCGTTCCCTGTACCTTTTGGGCAACATCCGAAACCGGTTTGGTTTCGTCCTTTGCTTTTACTACAATGGTTTGTTGGAAAATACGGTAAGTGAGCGGCTGATTCTTAAAGCAAAGGTTTAATGCTTCCTCAACAGTTACATTGCTTACATCAATATTTATTTTTGAGGTTTTTGCTATTGCTGCCTCATCGTAAAAATAGTTGTAACCACTCTGTTTCTTAATCAGTTTCAATATCTTTTCAACAGAGATATTGCTCTGGTGGATATTTATATTCTGACTATAAGTTTTGGCACTTACATTTAAGAGGGCTGTAAAAATTAAAACAGCGGTTAGCTTCATAGCTAATAAAATTTTGAACAGGTAGCGCCGTTTAACTGGCACCACCATAAAATTAAATTTCATAGTTTTGTTGTGTTTGGGTTAAAAACTTAATATTTCAATTTCGCGATTGTGGATAGCAGGTAACCCAGATATATAGCCGGGTAAGCGCGCCAACGCTTCCCGGTTTTTTATCCGATATTTTTTATTATAAAAAAAACAAGTTACCGCAAAACTTAAGGGGATTCGGGTATGGATTTTCTCATTGATTTTTAATTATATAGGGTTAAACAATTGGTTGATTTGCACAACGGTGCATCAATTACCATCGCGGTAACTGTATTGGCTTTGCCGGATAGGTAACCAGGCAAATATGTTTTTCAATAGCTTATTTAAGTCCGGTATTAAGAGGTAACTATTATCGTCTTACCTTCTATTTTAAAGTTTATACCGGTATATTTTAACATCTTCAATAATTCAGACAAGTTCACATTGCGCGATATGCTACCGGAAAAATGCCTTTTAGGTAGTTCTCCTTCATATTTTACGTTCACATCATACCACCGGGCAGACTCACGCATTATAAACGGTATTTCTGCTTTTTCAAATTGAAAGTTTCCGTTTGTCCAGGCCAGTATATCTTCAGTATCAACTTTGGTTATATTGATCCTGCCGGGGGCATTGTATAAAATACTTGATTGTTGTTCGGGCACCAGGAGCGCGGTTTGATTGTATGCCGATATTTTTACGCTCCCCTCAATAAGGGTGGTTTTAATAGCGGTTTCGTCTGTGTAAGCATTAATGTTAAAGTGGGTTCCCAATACTTCAACCGTTTGCTTACCCGATACAACCCTAAAGGGAAGGTGTTTGTTTTTAGCGATTTCAAAATAGGCTTCCCCGGTTATTGTAACCCGTCGCTCATTTTTTGCAAATGCTGTTGGGAAAGTTATTGAGGATGCGGAGTTAAGCCACACTTTACTGCCATCGCTCAGTACAAGTTGAAACTGGCCTCCTTTGGGCGTAGTCACCATATTATAAATGGTTGCAGAATCTTTAGGGCTAGTACCGGTATGATGATAGCTAAGTTGACCGTCTTTATCTTTTTTAAGCAAGGTTTGACCCTGGCTGGCCAAAAGTCCATTTTTAACGTCGTTTAAATTTATTTGGCTGCCATTTGCAAGGGTTAAAATAGCTTTATTACCACCCGGTTTAACATCGTTTTTTAACTGTGGCTTTCGGTTTGTTGCAGCTAAGGGTTTAACCGGCCTTTTTGTATTTGCATAATAGCGCATGTAAATGACTGACAACAGCAGTATGCTGGCAGCAACTTTTAGCCAGGCAGGGACAAGTGTTAATGCCGGTTCAGGCTTTTTTTTAATGTCACGATTTATTTTATTTAAGATCCGCTGGCGTAAGGCTTCCTCATTTTCTGCAAAGGCCAAAGGAATGTTAACAGGCCTGTCCTGATCTGAATTGTACCATGCAGCAAACTCTGCCTGTTCGGCAGGAGTGATGGTATTATCAAGCCATTTTTTTGCTAATTCCTGGTAACGGTTCTCCATTCAGCGGTAGTTGTTTACTAGTAAGTCCGCCAGGCGCAATAAATCCCTTAGTGTAACGTAAAATATTTTTTTTCTTTTTTTTCGATGAACGCTAAAGCAGGAACTGGCTTAGCCGGGTGCGTAAAGTTTTTATTGCTTTACCCAAATGAGCTTCAACTGTTTTTTCGGAAATCCCCAGTTCTGCAGCAATTTTTTTCTGGGAGTAGCCGGCTTCGCGGCTTAACTGGAACACAAGGCGGCATTTTTCCGGTAAATCAGCCACAAAAACGGCAAGCCTGCTTTTTAATTCTTCAAATTCAAGCCATTGTTGGGTTGAGTCATCAGTGATAGTTGCTGTGTATTGGCTATATTCAGCGTATTTCTGCTGACTGTTTCTTTTATCTAAAGTTTTAATTACCCTGTACTTTACGGATACAGCCAGGTAAGAGCTTAGTGTATCGATTACACTGAGTTCGTCCCGCCGTTTCCACAGGGAAATAAATATATCCTGCACAATTTCTTCGGCCTCGTCAAGTTCCCTTAATTTATTGGTGGCAATAGCAAAAAGCTTTGACCAGTAACGGTTATAAATTTCGGTAAAAGCATGCTCATCGCCCTCACCAAGTAAGCCGGATAGTTCTTTATCATTAAGAATAGTATAATTGCACATATTCAAAATAAGAGCAAAATTATATCTGCAAATAATTACCGCCGGTAAGAAAAGAGAATCCCAAAAGATAAGGTTTACTTATTCGTCAGGCTAAAATTCTCACCAGGCAAATCGGTTTATAATTCCAAATGTAGTAACTATTGGTTAAAACAGCGAAGGATTTCCTCCTGTTTTTATTTTGCCCAGGTGTTTATAGGCATGTTCTGTTGCTTCGCGTCCACGTGCAGTACGCATTAAAAAGCCCTCCTGTATCAAAAAAGGCTCATAAACCTCTTCAATAGTGCCTTCGTCTTCGCCTACCGCAGTAGCTATTGTTTTCAGGCCAACGGGGCCGCCTTTAAACTTATCAATAATGGTGGTTAATATTTTATTGTCCATTTCATCCAAACCATGCTCATCAACATTTAAAGCGTTAAGGGCATATTTTGCAATCCCGGTATCAATATTGCCATCCCCTTTAATTTGAGCAAAATCACGTGTGCGGCGTAGCAGCGCATTGGCAATACGGGGTGTGCCACGGCTTCGGCGGGCAATTTCATAAGCCCCTTCGTCGCTGATAGGGGTTTTTAAGATAGACGAAGAACGCAGCAGGATGGTAGTTAATAACTTGGCATCGTAATACTCCAGGCGTGAATTTATCCCAAACCTGGCACGCAGCGGTGCGGTAAGCAAGCCGGAGCGCGTAGTTGCGCCTACCAGCGTGAACGGGTTTAAGGAGATTTGCACCGAGCGGGCATTAGGGCCGCTTTCCAGCATAATATCAATCTTAAAATCCTCCATCGCCGAATAAAGGTATTCCTCTACCAGCGGGCTTAACCGGTGGATCTCGTCAATAAATAAAATATCACCTGTTTCCAGGTTGGTCAGTAATCCTGCCAGGTCACCGGGTTTATCCAACACCGGACCTGATGTGATCTTAATGCCAACGCCCATTTCATTTGCAATAATGTGCGAAAGCGTGGTTTTACCCAGGCCGGGGGGGCCATGCAGCAGCACATGGTCAAGCGCTTCGCCGCGCTGGCGGGCAGCCTGTACAAATATTTTTAAATTAGCTAATAATTTATCCTGGCCGGTAAAGTCCTCAAATACCTGCGGGCGCAAAACTTTTTCAATATCGCGTTCGGTAGAGGAGAGGCGCTCACGGTCGGGATCTAAATTCTCATTCATCGAAGACGAAATTAATTTTTTAATTCGGAATTCGGAATGCCGAATGCGGAATTACTACGTATTAAAGATGGTTTTCATTCCGCAATTGAAATTTCGCAATTCGCATTTAAATCAACCCTCAGGATATTTCCTGAATATGGAATTGATCTTCATCTGGATTACCCCAAAAAAAGCTTCCCTGAAGATGCTGGTCGACATTTTTGAAGTGCCGGCAGTGCGGTCTGTAAATATAATAGGAACCTCCACCAATTTAAAGCCATGCTTTATGGTAGTGTATTTCATTTCTATCTGGAATGCGTAGCCAACAAATTTTATTTTATTTAACTCGATGGTCTCCAAAACTTTGCGCTTGTAACACATAAAGCCTGCCGTAGCATCCTGTATATTAATGCCGGTTATAAACCGTACATAAACCGATGCAAAATAACTCATCAGTACGCGGCTCATAGGCCAGTTAACCACGTTTACGCCATTGATATAACGTGAGCCTATTACCGCGTCGGCGCCGTTTATGCAGGCATCACGCAATTTTAGCAAATCGTCCGGGTTGTGCGAAAAATCCGCATCCATCTCAAAAATGTAATCGTACTGGTGCCCTATTGCCCATTTAAAGCCGTGGATATAAGCCGTTCCCAGGCCTTGTTTACCGGCGCGCTCTTCTATAAAAAGCTTTCCGCTATATTCAAGCTGCAGCTGCTTTACAATGTTTTGTGTACCATCGGGCGATCCATCGTCAATAACAAGGATATGAAAATCATGAGGCAGGGAAAATACCTTACGGATCATCCGTTCGATGTTTTCCTTTTCATTATAGGTGGGAATAATTACTATGCTATCAGGCACCGGGGAACAATTAGATAAATAATTGGCGAAATTACTTGATTTTGGCTTTCATTTAAAATAAAAAAGCAGTAAAGCAACAATTACTTTACTGCTTTTTTATAATTATATTGATTTACAGGTTGTTTATATCTGCTAACCCCTGGTTATCTAAGTACGGATCAGTAATATAATTGCGTTCTTTAAGTCTTGGTGAAACAATCAAAAATGCTACTAAGAATACGCAAATAAATGCAACAAAAAACCATTCGTAGTTGGCGCCCTTAAGGTTGCGCGCCCACCAGCCGCCATCTTCAATAAGGCCGTTAACCAGGGCAGTAATTAAATTGCCAAAAGATACCACGAGGAACCAAATACCGGTCATGGTACTTTTCATTGATTTCGGCGAATGGGTATAGGCATATTCCAAACCGGTGATAGATACCAATACCTCTGCCGCCGAGAGTATCATAAATGCCAGCACCTGCCACCAAATAGAGGGGGTGCCGCCGTGCATAATGTCATTGTGTATAACGCCTATAACTACAAATGATAAAGCTGTTAAAACCAGGCCGGTACCAATCCTGCGCAATGGTGTGGTTTTTAGCCCGCGCTTATCAAGCCACGGGTATATTAAATAGTTAAACAGCGGAATGAACGCGAGCAGGAATACAGTATTAACTGTTGACAACTGACCGGGTTCTACAGTAAATGAAGTAAAGCCCAGGCTGATCACCCGATTCATTTTCTCAGCATATAATGTCCATTCTGATAAGCATTGATCCCAAACGGCCCAAAATGCCAGCGCAAAAAAGAATACCGACATAACCCGGTAAACAGCTTTCACGCCTTCAACGCGTTCCGGGTTATAGGAGTCTTTGGCAACATCAAGAAACGATTGTCCAGGTTTTCGCTGGCCCTGGTGTGTTAGTGAATACCAGGTTATAAACACAAGGTTATTGCGGTTAACGCCCTGCGGGGGAACTTTTACATATCTTTTCCGGCCTGAAAAAAATATGATGGTAGCCAGCGCCATCAGGAAACCCGGAACACCAAAAGCCCATTTTGGGCCAAAGTATTTGTAAACCTCAGGAATGGCAACGGTTGAAATCATAGAGCCGGCATTGATACTAAAATAAAACCAGCCGTAAACTTTTGAAAGCAAATCCTGGTTGGTGGCGTCGAACTGGTCGCCAACGTTAGCCGACACGCACGATTTAATACCACCGGCACCAATAGCAACCACAAGCAAACCTAATTCAAAACCACTAAGGCCGCCATCAAACAAAGCCAGCATTAAATGCCCAACGCAGTAAACCATGGATACATATAATATAAGCTTATATTTACCTGTAAACCAGTCGGCTATCATGCCGCCTACAAAGGGTAAGGCGTAGGCCACCATTACAAATAAGTGATGTAATTTATTGGCATGCGCATTGGCCTGTTCTGTTAAGGCGGCATCACCCGTAGGGTTAAAAAATTGCTTTACTAAAAAAAGCGTTAGTATGGAACGCATGCCGTAAAAGCTAAAGCGTTCCGCAGCTTCATTCCCTATAATAAAGGGAACGCTTCGTGGAAACCTGGATTTTGTTGGTTTTGTTATCGTTGAACTATCCTGCATTAATTTTTTTGCTTAAAAACTGCGCTAAAGTAATATAAATCCTTTAAAACAAAATTTAATACCGAAAGTGTTACAAATTATACAGGTATTATTTTGTTTGGGAGGCTATTTAAAAGATTATACAACTTAGTATATGCTTAAGCTTAAATGTGCCTGAAATTTAGTTTTTACAGTTTGGATAAATTATTAGTACCATTTAAACTTCGTAAGTTTACCTCGGATAGCGAACTAATCCCTGTCACCAATTATATAACTGCACCAAATGGATCTGGATTTTAATAAAAATGAGGATATAAATAAGCAGCTGGTATATGAAGTAAATACGCGGCTTAAAAAAATTTACAAGGGTGGCGGTGAAAAGGCCGCTGCCAAACAAAAGGAGAAAGGGAAGATGCTGGCGCGCGAGCGGGTGGCTTACCTGCGTGATAAGGACAAGCCATGGCTGGAAATTGGCGCTTTTGCAGGCGAAGAGATGTATGCCGAACATGGCGGCTGCCCGTCGGGCGGGGTGGTGTGCGGAATTGGCTATATCTCGGGTCGTCAATGTGTAATTGTGGCAAATGATGCTACAGTTAAAGCCGGTGCCTGGTTCCCTATCACGGCCAAAAAGAACCTTCGCGCGCAGGAAATTGCCATGGAAAACCGGCTGCCTATTATTTACCTTGTTGATTCGGCAGGCGTGTTTTTACCCCTTCAGGATGAGATCTTTCCTGATAAAGAGCACTTCGGGCGCATTTTTCGCAACAATGCCATGATGAGCAGTATGGGGATTATCCAGATTTCAGCTATTATGGGTTCATGTGTGGCCGGCGGGGCATACCTGCCGATAATGAGCGATGAAGCGATGATCGTAGAAGGCACCGGGTCGGTTTTTTTAGCAGGATCATACCTGGTTAAATCGGCCATTGGCGAAGATGTTGACAATGAAACGCTGGGCGGCGCAACAACGCAATGTGAAATTTCGGGGGTTACCGATTACAAACAGCCTAACGACCAGGCAGCGCTTGATGCTATCCGCAACATTATGAGCATGACTGGTGATTTTACGAAAGCAGGTTTTGACCGGATAAAACCCGCTGCTCCAAGGTTGAAAGAGGAAGATATTTACGGTATTTTGCCTATAAGCCGCGAAGCTGCCTATGATATGAACGAGATCATTCTGCGTTTACTGGATAACTCCGAATTTGAAGAATACAAGGCCGGTTTCGGGCAATCGATTATTTGCGGGCTTGGCCGGGTTGACGGCTGGGCGGTGGGTATTGTAGCTAACCAGCGTAAGGTTGTCAAGTCGAAAAAAGGCGAAATGCAGTTTGGCGGCGTCATCTATTCTGATTCAGCCGATAAAGCTACCCGGTTTATTATGAACTGCAACCAAAAGAAGATCCCGCTGGTGTTTTTACAGGACGTTACCGGTTTTATGGTCGGCAGCCGCTCGGAGCAAGGGGGGATAATTAAAGATGGCGCTAAAATGGTGAATGCGGTGGCTAACTCGGTAGTACCTAAATTTACCATAGTTATCGGTAATTCATACGGCGCAGGAAATTACGCCATGTGTGGCAAGGCCTATGATCCGCGGCTTATTTATGCCTGGCCATCTGCTAAAATTGCCGTAATGGGTGGCAGCCAGGCTGCAAAGGTATTGGTGCAAATGCAGGCTGCCGGCTTAAAGGCCAAAGGTGAAGAAGTTGATCAGAAAAAAGAAGACCAGCTGTTAAAAGAGACAACCGACCGCTATAACGCACAAACAACGCCATATTATGCTGCTGCCAGGCTTTGGGTTGATGGGATCATTGATCCGCTGGATACCCGTAAAGTGATCTCCATGGGGATTGAAGCCGCTAACCATGCACCAATTGAAAGGGCGTTTAATGTGGGAATAATACAGACGTAGGTGCTGTGCAGATGAATTTGAAGATGAGTTGATTTGAAAATTTGAAGATTAAAACAGAGATGAATTTTTCAATAAACTATCCATGGTATGAATGTTAATTATGATGAATTAATAATGCTTGCAGGCGGGGCTTTTCTAACGGTGTTTGGCTTTGGAAAGATTAACGAACGCGGGAAGCTAATTAAATCGGGTGTTAAGGTTGAAGGTATTGTATTTGATATAGAAACAAGCTTGGGGACGGGACCGGATACGCAATCTACCACGTATTATCCTGTAATTAGGTTTGTAACCGCTGATAAAGAATGGATAACAGAAAAATATAATATTGGCAGTAATCCTTCAGTTTACAGTGTTGGTGAAAAAGTGACAGTAATTTATGATATAACTGATTATAAACATTTCCTGATAGATAATACCCAAACTAAATTGTTTGGCGCTGTGCTGATAGCTGTTGGAACGCTGTTAATTTTAGGAGTAATTATGTATTTCTTTATAAATCAATATCCGTCTTTATCATAGCTCCTCACTGTCAATTTTATCAAAGAAGAATAATTTCCTATCTTTCCTCATGAAAAAACTGCTCCTGCTTTTTGCGTTAATCGGTATAACCGGCGCCTACGCCCAAACACCGCTTCAAATCCATCAAAAAGCCATTTTAATTGATACGCATAACGATATTCTTTCAAATATCCTGATCACCAAACAGGATGTTGGCCAGCTGCAAAGCACCGGTAATTTTGATTTGGTACGGGCAAAGCAGGGCGGTTTGGACGGGCAGATCTTCTCCATTTGGTGTGGTGAGGAGTATGGTAAAGGTACCGCCTTTGCCTTAGCTAACCGCGAGATAGATTCGTTATATGCCTTAATTGCGCGCAACCCGGGTAAAATAATACTGGTCCACAACGCAAAGGAACTTGTTACAGCAGTAAAACAACAAAAAATGGCTGCAATGATAGGCGTGGAGGGCGGTCACATGATTGAGGACAGGCTGGACTACATAGATAGCCTTGCCAAACGGGGAATGAACTATTTAACCCTTACCTGGAACAACAGCACAGCATGGGCAACATCAGCCCGTGACGAGGTTACCAAGAAAGACTCTTTAAAGCACCCCGGCTTAAGCGAATACGGCAAAAAGATAGTTAAACACCTGAACGAGCTGGGAGTAATGGTTGATGTTTCGCATGTTGGGGAGCGTACGTTTTATGATGTAATGGCAACCAGCAGCAAGCCTGTGATCGCCTCGCACAGCTGCGCTTATAGTTTGAATCCTAATCGCCGCAATATGAAGGACGCGCAGCTGAAAGCGCTGGCGAAAAACGGGGGAGTGGTTTTTGTGAATTTTTACAGTGGCTTTGTGGATAGTACCTACACCCCCAAAGTATCCGCCTTTTTACACCGGCACAAAGCAGAGCTGGATTCGCTTACCAAAGTTTACCATGACGGCGACCTGGCCAATATCAGGCTGAACGCTATTTATAAAAGCGAGTCGGACAAGATCCGCCCGCCCCTTAGTTTGCTCATTAAGCATATTGATTACATAGCTAAACTGATTGGTGTTGACCATGTTGGCATAGGCTCAGACTTTGACGGCGCAGAATCGTATCCGCTGGGTATGGACAGTGTTAGCGATTACCCAAAAATCACAGAAGAATTGCTGAAGCTGGGTTATACCGAAAAGGATGTGAACAAAATATTAGGCGGTAATTTTATCAGGGTGTTTAAGGCGAATGTTGGAAAATAGCTATATTAGCGCGCCAAATTATCTCAATTGAAGTTATTAATATTTGCTACGCTTTGCTTGTCGGTTGTTTTTCCTTCATTTTCACAATCGGCACATGTTATCTATCTCAAACCGGATGGATCCAAGACCACCAACGCCGATAGTGCGAACACCTACATCATGTATGAACCAACCGCAAATGATTCATTGTGGTTTATGCAGCAATTCAGTATGGATCATATAATCATGACTTCGGGATATTATGCCGACAAAGCGATGACTATCCCTCATGGTAAGTTCACCTATTATCGGTACTCAAACGGGTTTAAACATGTTAAATATGACTTTGAAAAGCGTAAGTACGATACAACTACTTTTGATGCCGGTAATTACGTGAGTAAAACAGGCTATTTTGTAAATGGAAAACGAACAGGCAAGTGGCTGGTTTACAACGGTTATGGCAAGCTTGATGAAGTTTGTTTTTACCGCGACGACGAGTTGTCGGGGCCTGCCCGATACTATTCAGACGATGGGAAGCAGATTTTAGAGGAAGGGTTTTTAAAGGGTAACTTAAGGGATGGAGATTGGAATTATTATTCGCCTAAGGGAGCCTTGATAGGGACTATTAGGTATTATAAGGGAGACAGGCAGGGTATAAAGTCAAGATTAAACTCGAAAACATTATCTGTAAGAAATGGTATGCCCGATTATGATTTGCCCGCTTACCTCGC
Source organism: Mucilaginibacter xinganensis (assembly GCF_002257585.1). NCBI lineage: Bacteria > Pseudomonadati > Bacteroidota > Sphingobacteriia > Sphingobacteriales > Sphingobacteriaceae > Mucilaginibacter > Mucilaginibacter xinganensis. The sequence continues at coordinate 2,757,874 of NZ_CP022743.1, forward strand.
AGGTGCTTTAAGAGGTAGAAAATTAACTTATTTTAGAGACTGTTCGCCCATTTATTTAATTCGTTTAAACAAAGATGGAAAACTTACCCGGCCCGAAACCCTTCGATCAGGTTGTAACATAGAACTGGATGTTGCTATTGGCGAAATATTAATGAATGCGCCTGCGTGGGATGCTGCAACCAGGGATAGACAAGCTGTAGAGGCAACAGCTGTTATTTTTTTAAAAGTTTACTTTGATGCTGATAAAAAACCTCATGTATCGTTTCATACCAACAGTCCGGATGATAATATAATTCTGCTATCGAAAGAATTTTAAATTAGCCAAAAACCGGCAGCTATGTTTTACCGCAGCCTGACTATTAAAGCTGCAATTTTTCTTAACTTTGAAAATCAATTTTAAAAACAAAAATGTCTCAAGATATTGAACACGTAAAATGCCTGATCATAGGTTCAGGTCCTGCAGGTTACACTGCTGCTATTTATGCTTCACGTGCCGACTTAAAACCGGTAATGTACACCGGGTTGCTTGCCGGCGGGCAGCTTACCCAAACTACCGATGTTGAGAATTACCCCGGTTACCCTGAGGGGATTATGGGCCCCGAAATGATGGAGAACTTCCGCAAACAGGCTGAACGTCTGGGGACTGACATTCGTTTCGGATACGTAAGCTCGGTTGATTTTTCAGTATTGCCGCATAAAGTTGTGGTTGATGAGCATAAAACCATTACTGCCGATACCGTTATTATTTCAACCGGTGCATCTGCGAAATGGCTTGGGCTTGAGTCTGAACAAAAATACAGCGGCTTCGGTGTTTCGGCATGTGCTACCTGTGATGGTTTCTTTTTTAAAGGCGAAGATGTGGCGATTGTTGGCGCAGGCGATACCGCTGCCGAAGAAGCAACTTATTTGGCTAAATTATGCCGCAAGGTAACTATGATTGTCCGCAGGGATGAGTTCAGGGCATCAAAGGCAATGATGCACCGCGTTTTAAATACGCCTAACATCGAGATCCTTTACAATACCGAAACAAAAGAGATAGTTGGCGACGGACAGAGTGTTACCGGCGTTACAGTGATTAATAATGTTACCAACGAGGAAACTACCTTAAAGGTATCGGGCTTTTTTGTGGCTATAGGCCATCATCCTAATACCGAAATTTTTAAAGGGTGGATTCACATGGACGAAACCGGTTACATTAAAACCACACCGGGTTCAACAACTACCAATATTGAAGGTGTATTTTGCTGCGGCGATGCACAGGATCATATCTACCGCCAGGCGGTAACAGCAGCTGGAAGCGGTTGTATGGCTGCTATTGATGCTGAAAGGTACCTGGCGGCTAAAGAGCACGTGGTAACGGCTTAAATTAGTGTTTAGTGGCTGGAGGTTAGAGATTAGTTGAGGGGTAGCGATTATAGGTTAAGTCAAAACAACGCGGCATTCATAGTTTCAGGCGCATTGAATTAAATAAAACAACTTTATCCGTTATAAAGTTATACATTGCGAAGAGCTGAAAATAAGCTTCATAAATTAACTAACTATAATCAACAATACTATCATGGGAAAAGGCGATAAAAAAACACGAAAAGGAAAAATTGCAATGGGGTCATACGGTAAAACCAGGCCACATAACTTCAAGAAAACTACAACCGCCCCGGTTGCCGTAGCCGAAGAAAAGAAATAACATCAAGCCATCCTGCACAAAACAGGGTGGCTTTTTCTTTTAAAAGCAGATTTTTTACAACCGCAAATGGATGTTTTTTTCCAAAATCTGTTATCTTCACCACCTCGTTACTAAACCAATAACTTTTGCTGTATGTATAAAAAGATTTTTATATCGCTTTGTGTTTTTATGGCCTTTTTTGCCGCGTTTGCGGATGCGCAGGATACCGATCCTAACATGGGTATTATACCCGCGCCGGTGTCCCTTAAAAAATCGCCCGGTGAATTTGTGCTGAGCCAGGAAACTACTCTGCTTGCTGATAGTATAGATAACAAGGCCGTTGTTTTTTTACATGATTACCTCAAAAACAATGCAAACCTTAAAGTAAAACTTCAAGCTAATACTGGTTCAGTTACCGCAAATAGCATTGTACTTACCTCAAAAGGTGCAGATAACCTGCCTGCAGGCGGTTATACATTTACCATAACGCCGCAGCAAATAACCATAACAGGTAAAGGGGCCGGTCTTTTTTATGGCGTGCAATCATTAATTCAGCTGGTGCCTGCTGATAAGGGTGCCGTAGCCAAACTGCCATGCGTGCAGATCAATGATTATCCCCGCTTTGGTTACCGTGGTTTGATGCTGGACGTAAGCCGCCACTTTTTTTCGGTTGAGTTTGTTAAAAAATATATCGACCTGATGGCAGCCTACAAGCTGAACAACTTTCACTGGCATTTAACTGACGACCAGGGCTGGCGCATAGAAATTAAAAAATATCCGAAACTTACGCAGATCAGCAGCAGGCGGGCGCAAACAGTGATCGGTAATTATCACGACCGCACCCCGCAGCAGTTTGACAATACACCGTATGGCGGGTATTACACCCAGGACCAGATCCGCGATGTGGTAAAATACGCATCAGACCGTTATATCAACATCGTTCCCGAAATTGAAATGCCCGGCCACTCGGAAGCTGTTTTAGCCGCGTATCCTGAGTTAAGCTGCGATCCGTCATTAACAACCTATAAAGTAGCTGAAACCTGGGGTGTATTCCATAATATCTATAGCCCCTCTGACAAAACTTTTAGCTTTTTGCAGGATGTTTTAACCGAAGTAATGGACCTTTTCCCCAGCAAGTTTATTCACGTAGGCGGGGATGAAGTGCCCAAGGATGCCTGGAAGAAATCGGAATTTTGCCAGAAGCTGATCAAAAAACTTGGCTTAAAAGATGATAAATCATCATCAAAAGAAGACAAACTGCAAAGCTATTTTATCCAGCGGATGGAGAAGTTTGTGAACTCAAAAGGGCGCAGTATTATTGGCTGGGACGAGATCCTGGAAGGTGGCCTTTCACCAAATGCTACAGTAATGAGCTGGCGTGGCGAAGCGGGCGGGATAGCCGCTGCAAAGCAAAATCATAATGTAATAATGACACCCGGCAGCGCCGGCCTGTACATTGACCATGCGCAGGGAAAAGAGAACGAACCGTTAAGCATAGGCGGGAATGAACCACTAACAAAAATATACAGTTACAACCCAACCCCGGCTGAGTTAAGCCCCGATCAGCAAAAATACATTTTAGGGGTGCAGGCCAACTTATGGACAGAGTACATCCCAACCGAAAATAAGGTTGAATATATGATATTACCAAGGATTCTGGCACTATCAGAAGTGGCGTGGACACCTGTTGCCGGTAAAAACTATACAGATTTCGCCGATGTGCGCCTGCCCGGGCATTTGGCCTGGTTTGACAAAAATAACTTTGATTACCGTGTGCCCGCTGCTATAGGGGGTAAGGACACCATAATGTTTGGTACCCAGCTAAATGTTAATTTGAAAAGTTCTGTACAGGGCGCTAAGGTTTACTACACCATTGATGGCTATAACCCGCGCGAAACAGACATAGAGTACACCATACCGATGAGCTATAATGTTCCGGCTGATCAGTACCGCGAATTAAAAACCATTGTTATTACCCCATCGGGCAAACGCAGCCAAATAACCCGCGCCATAATGTATAACAAAGCGCCGCTGCCGGCAATTAACGGAAACAACACCAATAAGGGTTTGAAATACAAATTATATACCGGCGAATTTAATAGTGTAAACGATTTAAATACTGCTGCGGTTATTGATAGCGGCGTAACGGTAACGTTCAGTACAGCGGCTTTTAAGAAAAATATTAAAGGCTACGGTGTAATATATACCGGGATATTTCGTATTGATAGTGATGGCGTTTACGGCTTTTCAACGGCTTCATCAAATGGGTCGGTGTTACTGGTTGACGACCAGCCCGTTGTTGGTAACGACGGCAAGCACGGTGTTTATGACCAGGGCGGCGCTGTGCCGTTGCTTAAAGGCTACCATAAAATAACTATCAAATATTTTGATGCCACCGGCAACGGAAATTTAAAAGTATTTATGACCACACCGGGTAAACTGAAGGCAGAAGTAACGCCTGATACCATGTTTAATTAATTTTGCTATGATTTACAAATGCCGTTACTGCTTTTTAATGCTGCTGGTGGGCAGTATTTTAATGGTAAGTTGTTCTGAAGATAAAAAACCGGTAACTACCGCTGTGGTGCCGGTAAAACCGGTGGTGATGGCTCCGTTCAGGTTTCACAAACTGATAGAGGTTTCGCCCGGGGAAGACTATGATGTGTTAAGCTGGGGCCGCGGTTCAACTAAAACCGGTGCATTTGAGATCCTGCATTCCGACTCGTCGGCAGCAAAGTTCACGACTACTACCGGCGACCTCGACGGCGACATTGTTGATGCCTATAACTCAGATATGGACCTCGACGGGAACCCCGAGATTCTGATCAGGGCCAAAGGGAAGGACACCATCAATTACACTAATATTTATGCTTTTGAATTTAACAACAGCGGGGCACATAAACTTGATTTTCCGAAACTAACCCGGTCGCAAAGAGCAGGTTACCGGGGTGACGATAACTTTTATATTAAAGACGGCAAGCTGATCCGCGAGTTCCCGATCTACGACGGTAATACCAAAGCTGCCAAAGCTACAGGCGCAAAACGGCAGTTTGAATATGGACTGCGCAATAATGAGTTCACCATAAAGCAGTTAAGTAAAGATTCGACTGATGTTAAGACGGTTCAAAAAGAACAGGCAAAAGTTTCAACATCCGGGAATAAAGAAACTACGTCTAAAAAATCTAAAAAGCATAAAGAAGAAACACATAAAAAGAAGCGCAGGCGGCACAGAAGTAATGATTAAAATTGGCGATTGAGCGAAGTGATGATTGATGTGTTTTTAAGATTGATTTCTAAGGGATTTAAATGCTTTAAATCAATATCTTCTGTAGGTTGGTGATCGGGGTGGTGAAACAGGTATTGACAAGGGTAGTGACACACTAAATAAAAACAGTAAACAAAAACTAAATAAGTAGTAGTATCAGTCGAATCCACTAAAAATTTTAGTTAAGTTATAATGGTTTGCAATCTTTGCTCAACTTGTCTGTTCATCAAAAAAAGAAAAAAGTTGCGCTTAAAAAGAAAGTATTTATTCACATTAGCCATATCAAATGGCAAATATTTTTTATATTTTTCGTAAATTTGTATAGTGCCAATCCCGCACCAGAATATGCATTTTCTATATCCTGTCTTCTTATTTGCATTGCTTACACTGGCCATACCGATACTTGTGCACCTGTTTAATTTTCGCAGGTATCAGAAGGTGTATTTCAGTAATGTACAGTTTTTGAAAGACGTGCAGGAGCAGCAATCGCACCGCCGCAACTTAAAGGAGCGGCTGATCCTTGCTTCACGATTGCTTGCCCTGGCATTTTTGGTTTTTGCCTTTGCAAGGCCATACGTTCCCGGTAAAAATTCTGTAAACGCAGGTAAGTTACAGGCGGTAAGCATCTTTGTTGATAACTCTTATTCTATGCAGGCCCTTAATCGAGAGGGGACGTTGCTTGATGAGGCTAAGCGCCGCGCAAAGGAAATAGCATCAGCCTATAATATAAATGACAGCTTCCAATTGCTTACGCAGGATTTTGAAGGAAAACACCAGCGTCTCCTGAGCCGTGACGAATTTAATGACGCGGTTGACGCGGTAAAGATCAGCCCGCAGAGCCGTACTTTGCAGCAGATTATCAGCCGGCAGCAAAGCCTGCTGGATATGCACCGCAGCAGCATGAGATCAGTTTACCTGTTATCCGACTTCCAAAAAAATATGGACGCGGCACAGGCGGTAAAGGCTGATGCAGGTTTGCACATTAGCCTGGTACAGTTAAAAGCTAACAGTCTGCCTAATGTGGCTGTTGACTCGGTCATGCTATTGAACGCTATCCACAGGCCGGGCGAAAGCGAAAAACTGGTAGTACGATTACATAACTATGCTGACAAACGGGCCGAAAAGATACCGATGAAGCTGGTTATAAACGGTGAGCAAAAGGCCCTGGGCAGTTACACCGTAAACGCACGCTCGGTGCAATATGATACGCTGGCATTTGCGGGCCTTAAAGCCGGCTGGCAGCGGGCCGAACTAAGCCTGCAGGATAACCCCGTTACTTTTGACAACCAGTTTTACTTTTCATTTAACGTAAGGCAGCAAATGCCTGTTTTACTGGTTGATGGCGGCGCGCCCAATCTCTATTTAAAAGCAGTATTTGCCGCGGATCCTTTTTTTGCCGCGCAACGGGTACCCGATGGCAATGTGGATTACGCGGCTTTAAGCACCTACTCTCTAATTATTTTAAATGATATAAAAGCGATATCAACAGGCCTGTCCCAGCAATTAAAGGGCTACGTTGCTAAAGGCGGAACGCTTATGGTTTTTCCTTCGGCTGAAGCGGATTTAGCCAGCTACCGGTCGTTATTGCAGCCCATGAACGTAGCGTACCCGGAAAAGCTGCTGACTGCCGACACTAAAGTTACAGCGCTAAACCTGCAGAGCCAGGTGTTTAAAAATATATTCGAGAATTTTCCTCAAAATCCCGACCTGCCGGTTGTGAAAAAATATTACCAGCTTAGCACATCAACAACTAACCGCGCCGAAAATTTAATGACGTTGCCGGGCAGCAAGCCCTTTTGGGCAGGATACACCAGCGGCAGGGGGAAAGTTTATGTTTCGGCAGTGGCACTTAATGAAGATTTTAGCAATCTGCCGCGGCATGCGCTGTTTGTACCCGTAATGTTCCGGATAGCGCTGCTGGGCGGCTATGATTCGCCGCTATTCTACACACTTGGCCGCGATGAAACAATTGAAACGCTGCCCGTGAAAACCGATGAAAAGCAAATTCTTAAACTGGTTAACGGCACACAAAGCATCATCCCGGATACCAGGCAGCAGGAGGGAGCAACCCTGGTTTATTTGGCAGACCAGCTGCAAGAAACCGGGATCTATGATCTGAAAAAGGCCGACAGCACTTTATCAATACTGGCCTTTAATGATAACAGGAGCGAGTCGGACTTAAGTTACTTAAACACCACCCAACTAGCCAAACTGGTGCCGCAGGCCACTGAAATAATGGAAGGTGGGAAGGGCTCATTAAAAGGTAATGTAACTGAAACAAATTTCGGCTTACAATTATGGAAACTTTGTATAATTTTGGCATTGATTTTTCTGGGGGCCGAAATACTGCTGGTAAGGTTTTATAAAACAGATCACCGTAGTATTAAGCAGCCCGTTTAAATGGATAAAAACCCACCTCTAAAGCATAGTAGATGAATTTGCTTATCAAGTCCGCAACAATTATTGATCCTCACTCGCCCTATAATCAACAGGTTGTTGATATTTTAATTGAAAAAGGGATTATTACTAAAATAGCCCCCGAACTGGAAGCCGATGCTGAATTGGTTGAAGCCGAAGGGAAATTTGTATCCCCGGGTTTTTTTGACCTGAACTGCAATATCGGCGAGCTTGGCCTCGAAACAAAAGAAGACCTGCATACCGGTACGGCTGCAGCGGCTGCGGGTGGCTTTACAGGTATTGCTTTAATGCCCAACACCATACCTCCCGTACACTCAAAGGCTGAAATAGAATACCTGGTGAATCGCGCTAAAAGGAACCTGGTAGATGTTTACCCTTTAGGAGCCATATCGCACAAACGGGAGGGTAAAGACCTGGCCGAAATGTATGATATGTTTTTAAGCGGTGCAAAAGCGTTTACAGATGGTAACAGGCCCGTACAGGATGCCGGACTAATGGAAAGAGCGTTACTTTATGCGCAGGGTTTTGATGCCCTGATATTGTCTTACCCGGAAGATACTGCCATTGCCGGCAAAGCAAAGGTTAACGAAGGGGAGATCAGCACTATTTTAGGGATGAAAGGAATTCCGCCGCTTGCTGAGGAGCTGATGATAGCGCGCGACCTGTACCTTGCTGAATATACGGGTTCACGCATCCACTTCAGCACTATATCTACCACCCGCTCTGTTGAACTGATAAGGGAAGCCAAACGCAAAGGCCTTGAGGTAAGCTGCGACGTCGCCGCCCATCACCTGGTGTTAACGGACGAGGCGCTTTTAGGCTTTGAAAGCCTGTATAAAGTAAAGCCACCGCTAAGAACCCGCGATGATGTTAATGCTTTGCTGAAGGGCTTAAAAGACGGCACCATTGATGCAATAGTATCCCAGCATACCCCGCACGAGGTGGAATTTAAAGATGTGGAGTTTGAAGTAGCAGAGTTTGGAATTACAGGTTTACAAACGGCATTCTCCTTAGCCTTACTGGCAGGACTCGATCCCGAACTTATAATTGAGAAGCTGGCAATAAACCCGCGCCGCATATTAAATCTTGAAATACCGTCGGTTACCGAAGGAAGGGAAGCCAACCTGGTTTTATTTGACCTGGAAGCTGAGTGGGAATTCACCAGGAACAACAATAAATCAAAATCATATAATTCGCCTTTTATTGGGCAAAGCTTAAAGGGAAGCATATTACTGACCCTAAATAACAATCACCTGTATAAACAATAAAAACATGATCGATCCGAAAGTAGAAACAGCCATTGAAGCCGCATTAACGGCTTTTTCAAAATATAGCAGCTTTGATGCCACACCGTTTGCCGACGTAATGGAAGACGTATTTGATTCTGAGGAAGACTTTATAAGTAAAGTTGCCCAAATGGATGAGGTATTCGATGATTATCCCCAACTGGAATCACTTCGCGAAGTGTTTTTTGATTTGCTGATGATCAATTTCTTTAGCGCCGACGTTAAGAAACTGGAAGAAGATTACCTGGATACGCCGGAGTGGGAGGCCATTGAAGAAGATACGCTTGACAGGGGCACCGAATTGTTAAACCTGCTGCTATACCTGAATGAGTGTGAAGATGAAGAGATTGAACCCGGGCTGGAGGACTATCTGAAAGAGTTTTTACTGGTTGACGAAGATGAGTTTCAGGATGAATACCGCATTTACGAACCCGTAATAGCTCACCAGGTTTTAATGGAAAGCCCGGTTAATGAAATTCATAAGGTAGCTGTAAACCTTCCGGAAGACTCTGAATTAAAAGAGTTGTTTTATCCAATCATGTGCTTTTTCCAAAATACAGACCCTGCCGATGAAGTTAAAGCCAGCATAGCTGATAATGCAATAGATAAGGAATTTGATATGGCGGTGTTAGAAATATTGATCAGCTTCAGGTAACACAGGTAATGGAAGATCTGCAACAAAGATTAAAAATAAACGGGGTTAAAAGCGGAGCAATGCTTGGGCTTATCATAACAGCGCTGGGGATATTTTCTTATTACCTCATTACATCTATTACAACCTCTACAATAATATTTGTAGGCGCACCCATATTTTTAGGCGTTTTTATCCCAATATTTTGTGTGGTGATGTTTTGCTTTAATGCGCGCAAAAAAATAGGGGGATACTGGACATTCAGACAGGCAGTTACCGGCATTTTTACCATGTTTATTGTGGCGTATCTTGTGCAATTTATAGCAAAAGATATTGTTTTTAACAGGTTTATTGAACCCAACAGCATTCAAAAGACGCAAACGGCGGCGATAAATGCCAAAACGCTGCTGATGCAGCAGCGGCATGCGTCCCCCAAGGATATCACCAAAGATATAGATGATATGAAAAAGGAATTTGTACAGCAGCAGGCACTTAGCATCGGGGGCATCCTCCAGTCTATGGTGTTTTCCGTACTGTTTATCTTCCTGTTCTCGCTCATTTTTGCTTCGCTGTTTAAAAAAGATTCGCCGGGAGGGTTACCCAGGCCTGAATAATCATTTTATTAATTAAAATATTGAGAAGTAGTTGTTTGTAATAAAACAACTGCTTTTTTATTCCTTTACCTTTTAATTTGATACATTTATTTAAATTTAAACAAAACTTTAAACCAATTATCAATGGAAAGTATCACTACTCCAACCCCAAGTAAGGTGGCCTTAAAATGGGCGCTTATCGGTGTCCTCGCTTCAATTGTGCTAACTTATGTTTACCAGTTTTTAAACATTGATGCGAACTCGCCCGTCAAGTATGTTAATTATCTGTTTTTTATCCTCTTTTTAATCCTGTCACAAAAGGAATTCAGGGACCAGTTGGGCGGCTTCGTTACATTTGGCCAGGCCTTTGTTGAGGGACTTTTATTCTCGGTATTTTATGGTATAATGGTTGCTATTTTTACTTACATCTATTTTTCTTTTTTAAGCCCTTCGGTTTGGGAGCAGGCATTGGCAGCTTCCCAGCAAAAATTGGAAGCGGGTGGGAATTTATCGGCGGAACAAATTGAATCAGCTATGAACATTACCCGGAAATACGGCGTAATTATAGCTACAGTTGGAATAATTATTGGTACCCCGATAATGGGTGCCATTGTTGCCCTGATAGGTGCTGCTATCTTTAAAAAAGAACGCTCTTTATTTGATATGGAGCAAAGTGACAATAACTATACAGATCCAGCTGTTTAACAACATCATAAAGCTTGGTAACCAAAACAGGCCGCTTCATTTGAAGCGGCCTGTTTTGGTTTAAGGGTAATCCTCCCGGGTGGGGAAGTGCTTTATTTTTAATGTTTTACAATCTGCTTTACAATATCGTTGCCAAATACAAATACCATTAAGGTCACCAGTATTACAAAACCAACTATTTGTGCACGTTCTAAAAACTTATCGCTTAGTGGTTTGCCTTTTATCATCTCAATGATCAGGAATAGCGCGTGGCCGCCGTCAAGTGCCGGTATGGGCAATAAGTTGGTGAGCGCAAGTACCATAGAAAGAAAACCAACCAGGCTCCAGAAACGGATCCAGTCGATATGCGAGCCAAACATGGTTGCAATAGCAACCGGGCCGCTAACAGCTTTGTTAAACTTAACTTCACCTTTAAATACTTTTCCAAGTCCTTTTGCATTATCAGTAAATGTTCCCCAAGCTTTTGTTGCACCTATTGGCAATGAGCCAAAAAAGCCGAAGGTTAATTTCTTGTCTTTAGGCAGATCAAATTTAGCACCTATGCCTGTACGTCCGTCGTTAAAGCCCAATGCCCCATCTTTATTAACATAAGTTGTATGTTGGGAAACTACGTTGTTCCTTTTTACATCCAATACGGCTTGTTTGCCTGCATATTTTTTTAATTCAGATTGCAGCTGGTCAAAAAATTTAACAGGAACACTATTTACGGCTAAAATGCTATCGCCCTTAACTAATCCGGCCGCGGCTGCATAACTTTTTGGCACTACGGTGTCAATAGCAAATGTTGAACGCGGAACCCTGCTGATAAACTGATCAATGCCCATGTCAGACAGATCGTTTATTAAATTGCCGGGAACTTTTACGTGCAGCGTCTGGCTTCCGCGCTCTACCGTCAAATCGGTGTTACCCAATATAACCTCGGTGCTGGTAAGCTCTTCAAAACGTACAATGGTTCGTCCGTTAACCGCAGTAATTTTATCGCCGGGTAATAAGCCAATGCGCAGGCCAATTTTACCGGGTACTATCCCATATTTTATTTCGGAATTCGGCATATAGGTTTCGCCATATTTAATGGTTAATACCCAAAAAATAAGGATGCCTAAAATGATGTTGACAAAAATACCGCCAAGCATTACGATTAAACGCTGCCAGGCTGGTTTTGAGCGAAACTCCCAGGGTTGTGGCGGGCCTGCAAGCTGATCGGTGTCCATTGATTCATCAATCATACCGGCAATTTTCACATAACCGCCAAGGGGCAGCCAGCCAATCCCGTATTCAACACCTTTATAGTTAAACTTAAACAGGCTAAAGTTCCATGCATCAAAAAATAGGTAAAACTTTTCTACCTTAATGCCAAATGCACGGGCAGCCAGGAAGTGGCCAAGTTCATGAAGGATTACTAAAATAGACAGGCCCAGGATTAACTGACCTACCATGATCACTATACTCATTTATATATTATATTAAAATTGTAATGCTTTTAACGGCATTTGATGTATTAAATTTTGCGCAAAGATGCGTGTTTCTTTGTCAGTATTCAAATAGTCTTCTAAATCAGGACTGTTCTTAAAGGCAATGTGTTGCATGCATTCTTCAATTACTTTGCTCATGGCTAAAAAGCCTATGCTGTTGCTCAAAAAACCAGCCACGGCTACCTCATTTGCGGCATTAATAATACAAGGCATATTGCCACCTTTTTTTAAGGCCTGGAAAGCTAAATCTAAATTACGGAAGGTAACAAGATCCGGTTTTTCGAACGTTAGGTTAGGGTAGTTGGTAAAGTCAAAGCGTTTAAAATTATTCTGCACGCGGTTGGGGTAAGTAAGTGCGTACTGAATAGGCAACTTCATATCGGGCAAGCCCATTTGCGCTTTTATTGATCCATCGCGAAACTGCACCATTGAGTGAATAATAGATTGCGGATGAACGATCACATCAATTTGGCCGGCCTCTAAATCAAACAGCCACTTTGCTTCAATAACCTCGAGCCCTTTATTCATTAACGATGCGGAGTCGATAGTTATTTTGGCGCCCATAACCCAGTTTGGGTGTTTAAGGGCATCCTCACGCGTAACATGCTCTAAAAATGACAATGACCTGTTTCTGAAGGGCCCTCCTGAAGCTGTTAAAATGATTTTTTCAATCTTATTATCCTGTTCGCCGGCAAGGCATTGAAAAATCGCCGAGTGTTCGGAATCTACCGGCAAGATTTTAATGCCATGTTTTTTGGCGAGCCCGGTAACCAGTTCCCCGGCAACAACAAGGGTTTCTTTATTTGCCAGCGCGATGTCTTTGCCGGCTTTAATGCCTGCAATAGTTGGTTCTAAACCGGCAAAGCCCACCATTGCCGTTATCACGGTATTTATTTCAGGATCGGTTACGGTATCAATAATTGCTTCAATACCGGCCAAAACTTTTACCGAAGTAGCAGCAAGTGCATCCTTTACATATTGGTATTTGCTTTTATCGCAGATTACCACATACGCCGGGTTAAACTGTAATGCCTGTGCAATTAGCAGGTCGGCATTGCTCTGAGCAGTTAGCAGATAAGCCCTGAAGAGTTCGGGATTATTGCCAATTACCTCGAGCGACTGTGTGCCAATGCTGCCTGTTGAGCCAAGGATTGCTATATTTTTATAGTTAGATTGCCCTATTGTTGTATTGCTATTCAAAATATTGTTTTTAATGTTCTCTATTTAAACAATATACCCTATCAATTCATCCGCGATTTTCCGATCATTTGCTAACCTCGGTACTTTATTTTGACCGCCAAGTTTTCCCTGCGACCGCATATATTTTATAAAGGTATCTTTTTTTAAGCTCTGGATTACCAGGGGCCGTAAAATGTTGCCTTCAATCAGGTCAAAATAATAAATATTTTTCTTTTGCAATGCTTCGTCAACCGCTAACGCAAAGGCTTCCGGGTCTTTCGGTGGCGTCCCAAACTCAATAAACCATTCATGATAAGGTAGTTGGCCTTGCGGCGGATTAACTTGCGGTGCCACAGTAAATTCAATCACATCTACTCCCTGCTGATTGGCTACACTCATTAATGCCTGCTCAACTTCCTCGCCAATTACATGCTCGCCAAAGGCCGAGATATAATGTTTTATGCGCCCGGTAACCACAATTTTATATGGATCTTTTGATACAAACTTAATGGTATCACCCAGGCTATATCCCCATAAGCCGGCGCTGGTATTTAGTATTAGCGCATAGTTTTTATCAAGCTCAATATCTTTTAAACTGATGCGGGTTGGGTTTTCATTAAAATATTCGTCGGTTGGAATAAACTCATAAAAGATCCCTGAATCTACCATCAGTAATAAGCCTTTTTCCTTTTGCGAATCCTGGAAAGCAATGAAACCTTCGGATGCCGGGTAAGTTTCAATAGAATCTATTTTAAAGCCTATACTCTCTTCCATACGGGCGCGGTAGGGCTCATAGTTAACGCCACCGTGCACAAACAGCTTAAAGTTCGGGAAAATGTCCTTGATCTTTTTACCGCTTGTTACTGTTGAAAGCCTGTCAAAATACATCTGGCACCACGGGGGAATACCCGAAATGAGGCGCATGTCCTGGTTTTTTGTTTCTTCAACTATCGCATCCACTTTTTGCTCCCAGTCATCAATACAATTTACGTTGTAACTGGGCATCCGGTTCTTTTGCAAATAGGCAGGTACGTGATGGGCAACAATACCTGATAACCTGCCAGTGGAAATGCCGGCTTTAGTATCCAAAACGGGGCTGCCCTGCAAAAATATAAGCTTGCCATCAACAAAATCAGCATTACCTGTTTCGTGGATGTAACTCAATAAGGCATTTCGCGCTGCTTTAATATGCTCGGGCATGCTCTCTTTCGAGATAGGAATATATTTAACCCCGGAAGTGGTTCCTGATGTTTTGGAAAGGTAAGCAGGTTTACCGGGCCATAATACGTTTTCTTCACCTTTGGTAACCCTGTCAATATAAGGCCTTAATTGTTCGTAGTCACGCACCGGAACAGTCCTTTTGAAATCATCATAAGTACTGATCTGCCCAAAATGATGATCGGCACCAAAAGCGGTATCTTTTGCTTTATGAATAAGCTGCTGAAATGTTTTTTGCTGCAAAGCCACTGCGTTTTTGCGCAGTTTGTTTAAACGGCCATTAACTATGGCTGCAAAAGGTTTGCTTAATGCGGCCTTAAATCCCATAGTTAAACAGTTTCGGTAATATCATCGTCTACGTCAAGGTGACTGTAAACCAGTTTACGGTAAGCCACTACCAGCAGGATGTTTACAAACGGGATAACAAATATCATCCCAATGCGGGTGAGCGATCCAATGAGCACCATTACCTCAATAAGCAGGAACAATAAAAAATATTTAACGAAATTTCCTTTTATCAGGTTAAAGCTTTGCGCAACTGATTCAAAAGGGCCCGACTGATCATCAACTATAAAACAGGCACAAATAGGGAAGTAGAAAAGAAAGAAAAACTGGATAATAAAAAATATTCCGATACCTAAAATGCTTGGCACTATGCCATCGCCAAGATATTTAATCCCATTTGTCATAAATACCGCAATGGTACTCACAATTACCAGCAGGACAATGTAACTTAGCAGCATTTTTAGTTTTGGCATAACATCACCAAACCCGAAATCATAAAATTCTTTATCAATCAACTGGAAGATGAGCTTTATAAAACCAAGGAAAAAAAAGCTTATACAAATTAACAAAAGTACTACACCTATTGATGTTAAAACTTCATCATTCAGCAGGTTGTAAATAACAAAACCAAAGCCACCAACCACAACAAACACAATAAGCGTGTACACAGCAATGGTGGCAAAGTTCTTTTTTAAAATGTGCCAGGCAATACTAAGTGTTTCTGTTACCGAAAATGGATGATACATAGATAATTATGATAATTTTAATATTACCCGTTTCCAAAAATCCTGCATAAAACCTAACCCGTAGGCAGTTAGCTGGATGAAGGAAGCTATTAAACTCAAAAATGCGATTTTTGCCGAGTTGTTTTTAATCCACGAGTGAAAAAATATCAACAAAATGAACAGCAACAGTACAAAATTACATAACACTGCAATTCGCCAGGTAAATATGTTAGCAACTAGGGTAAATAGTAATGAAAGTGTAAATACTGCCGGAAAAAAATGTACTGCTTTCAGCTCGCCGGGAAAGAATTTGTAAACGTTGATGCGTGCCCTGCCAAAAAAATGGATCTGCTTATAAAACTGTAAAAAATTGGTGCGGCGCTTGTGATAAACTTTTGCCTCGGGGATAAGCCCTATTTTAAAGCCCAGGGAATGGATGCGGATGCTATACTCAATGTCCTCGCCCGAACGTGTGATGATAAAGCCGCCCGCTTTTTCCCAAACCTGCCGCGAAATGCCCATGTTAAAGCTGCGGGGATGAAACTGCCCTATTCCTTTTTTGTTGCCACGGATCCCGCCGGTGGTAAAAGGAGAGGTCATGGAATAGCTTATGGCCTTTTGAATAGGAGTAAACGAAGGATGTGAAGCGTCGGGGCCGCCATAAGCATCCAAAGGGTTCGCTTTTAGTGAGGCGTCAACCACTTGTAAATAATTTTCTGGAATCAGGCAGTCAGAATCAAAAATTATAAAATAATCGCCTTTGGCACGTTCAAAACCATAGTTGCGGGTAAAGCCTTGTCCCTCGTTAGGTTTTACAAAGTACTTAATATCAAGTTTACCGGCAAAGCTTTTTACAATTTCGGCCGCATCATCTTTAGACCCATCTTCAATCACCAAAACCTCAAACTGCTTATAGGTTTGCAGGGTAAGGGTTTGCAGCAGTTCTTTAATTTCCTGCGGGCGATTGTATAATGGTATAATGATAGAAAAAAACATGTTTGATTTGAAGATTTGAAAATAATTTAAAGAGTTAATTAAATAATTACGCTGGCTGAATTTTTAATCATTTTCAAATTAACACAGCTTCAAATTATCAAATTAAATAACTTCCTCAACCTGGTATTTATTCCGCTCGGGGGCACTGCGGGCTACAAGTTCGGCTACAAAGCCGGTTAAAAACAGCTGTGAACCCAATATTACAGCTACCAGCGCTATGTAAAACAACGGCTGATCGGTTATATTCCGGTAATGTTCGCCGTTAGATATCGCACGGAGCTTGTCAATAATCATCCAGATGGTAATTATTGTCCCGGCAAGAAAGCTCAGTGTTCCCATGGCGCCAAAAAAATGCATGGGGCGCTTGCCAAATTTACCGACAAAAAATATCGACATCAGATCTAGCAACCCATTTATAAAACGGCTCATCCCGAATTTGGTTGTACCATATTTACGCGGCCTGTGCTCAACAATCTGTTCGCCAATTTTGCTGAAACCCGCCCATTTGGCTATCACCGGGATATAGCGGTGCATTTCGCCATATACCTCAATGTTTTTTACTACAGCCCTGCGATAAGCTTTTAAACCGCAGTTAAAGTCGTGCAGGTTATTAATGCCCGACATTTTGCGTGTGGCAGCATTAAATAGTTTTGTGGGTATAGTTTTGCTTAAGGGATCATGCCGCTTGGCTTTCCAGCCCGATATCAGGTCGTATTTCTCTTCGGTAATGCGGCGGTATAGTTCAGGAATTTCGTCCGGGCTGTCCTGCAGGTCAGCATCCATAGTAATAATAACATTGCCTTCTGCAGCATCAAAGCCGGTATTCAACGCGGCCGATTTGCCATAATTGCGCCTGAATTTGATTCCCTTTATAAAAGGATTGCCTTTATTAAGTGTCCGGATCATTTCCCATGAACCGTCGTTACTGCCATCGTCAACAAGGATCACCTCGTAAGTAAAACGGTTGTTATCCATTACCTGGCTTATCCAAGAGGTAAGTTCCGGCAATGATTCTATTTCGTTATAAAGTGGTACTACTACTGATATATCCATTTATTAGGAATGCAGACCGGAACCACGTATAATGTATTCCGTATCATCTGCAAAAATATAAAAAAGAGTTTAGTTTGATTATACTGATTTGATTTAAGATTGCGCCGGTTATTTTAATGCTTAACGGATGTTTTGCAAGTTTTACAAAATGTGAGTATCTTTGCAAAAAAATAAAAAGATGCAACGCCTTAATTATTTCTGCAATAAAAACCTGATGTGCCAAATAGATGCACAGCAGAAGGGGTATGCGTTAAATTCACCTTTCTAGCGGCTGGTTTATTACTCCGCATTCCAAACACAATTATTATAAAACATTAAGGTTTTACTTACCGTGAACCTGATTGTATAAATGAAGATTTTTTATGAGCACCTATTATACAATTGAAGAAAAGTACTTGCAGGCAACTGATAAGCTAACCTATGGGAAAACCCCCAAAGCTTTACAGCTGCTTAATGAAATTGTAAGTAACGACCCTTTATATGCCCGGGCGCATCACCAGCTGGGTAAAATATATTATTACGATATTGAGGATTATCAGACGGCTGGTTACCACTTTAAAACCTGTATGGAACTTGAGCCTGCATTTCCGGGTAACTATTTTCACTACCTGACGCTTGTTGTGTTTTTAAACATGGAGAAGCAGGTAACACTTATTGCCGAAAAGGCGTTAGCCACTCCCGGTGTTGATGTTGCCGAGATATATGACCTGCTGGGTTTATCTGCCGAAAAGAACAGGCATTTTGAAAAGGCATTAAAAGCCTACAATGACGCTTTTGAAATGGTAACCGACACAGTTGAAAGGGCGAGGGTAGAGGAAAGTATTAAGCGGGTAACCGCTAAAATGCAAAAAAGCAATGCAGTCAGCTATCATTTAACGGATTGATTACGCTGGTTATTTAATGTAAAAAGACCTGCAAACTTTAAATATTTGCAGGTCTTTTTTGTTTATAAATTGCTACTGTCAATTCAAAAAATCAGGAAAATTACTTCATCACCCTAACCTTATTGGGGAAATATCATGCAGGGTGTCCCTGCCATGTCGCATTACAAAAGCTGGTTACCTTGCTGGCTCCAGTTCCGTTACTTCATTTTTGTCGTTCAGCTTATAGGGTATATGTTGCCAAATGTTAATTATTAAATAAAATCGCTTTTTAATTGACGAAATATCTGATAATATTTAAGAGAATAAAATATGCTTTTAATAATATGGCATTTATTTTTTAAGAATTTTATTCTGTAAATTAATTTTATTTAAGAATATAGTTCTTTAATGCTATGTAAGTGTAAAATTATTGCTTACTACGATTAAACCGTTGGCGATTTATATGGTCATAGATACATGAAATTTGATACAGTGATCGTATCGTTTGCAACTAAAAATAATAACAGGCAAATGATCACATCATTCTAAAACTAAAACAAATTAACACCATGAAAAAGATAGCAATAATATCAGCAATAGCATTAAGTGGTTTATTCTATAATACTGCAAATGCGCAATTAAGGGTACACGTAGGGTTTAATTTTGGCGGCAGCCCAGTGGTTTACAGGCACGAACCTGTTGTGGTTGAGCAACCGGTTTATCAGCCAACACAGGATGTTTACGATGACAGTAATGACGATGACTATTATTATCTGCCTGATGTTGATGCTTATTATAACGTAAACGCTGGCTGTTATTATTATAATGATGGAAATAACTGGATTTCGGCGGCTTATTTGCCAGGTGCTTACCGTAATTATGATTGGAGAAGTGTCCGCAGGTTTGAGATCCATGAGAACCGTCCGTTTATGAGGGGCGACTTTTACCGGTCAAGGTTTAATGGCCGCGAGGTAGCTGCGTTCAGGCATTATGACAGAGATAACAGGTTTGGTGGCGGTTACGGACGCGATGAGCATTTTAATCGTGATGCGTACCGCGGGTATGATCGCAGGGTTAACAATTGGGGAAGGGATGAGCATCGCCAGGATAATTACAGAAGGAACGACGATCATAACTGGAACAGGGGCCAGGGCGGTTATAGCCAGCCATCAAACCAAAATGATAACCGCGGCCGTGGTGGATTTGGCCAGCCGGCCAACCAGGACAATGGAGGCCGCGACCGTGGCAACCGGGGTGGAGGCGATGATCACTTTGCCCGTAATAACATGGGCATGTCG
Organism: Mucilaginibacter xinganensis; assembly: GCF_002257585.1. NCBI lineage: Bacteria > Pseudomonadati > Bacteroidota > Sphingobacteriia > Sphingobacteriales > Sphingobacteriaceae > Mucilaginibacter > Mucilaginibacter xinganensis. The sequence continues at coordinate 2,777,524 of NZ_CP022743.1, forward strand.
CACCGCATGGCAAGATTTTAAATAGTGTTTGTCAATATTATATACATGAACAAGGCCTCCGCGAGGGAGGCCTTTTCTATTAGCCCGGATTTTAAATCGGTAAACTGTTATAGCTCATTACAGGTTTAACTGTAACTGCTCGCACTGTTTAAAAGGTCAATAGCATCACTATTTAAATTTAGCTGTATTGATCTTATCAATTCATCTAATTGATTTACTGTGGTGGCACTGGCTATTGGTGCGGTAATACCGGGGCGGGCAATTATCCAAGCCAGGGCGACACTCGCGGGAGTCGTACCATATTCCGCAGCCACTTTATCAAGGGCCGCCAAAATCTTATACCCGCGCGGATTAAGAAAATTTTTAACACCCTGCCCGCGGCTGCTTTGCCCAAGATCGTTTTCAGACCTGTACTTGCCGGTTAAAAAACCGCTGGCCAGCGAGTAATAGGATATTACGCCAATGTTTCTTTCGCGGCAAACGGGCTCCAGCTCTTTTTCGTAATATTCCCTGCTGTACAGGTTGTATTCAGGTTGTAAGCATTGATAAGCGGCGAGGTTATGGTCTTTACTAACCTGTAATGCTTCTTTAAGCCTGGTTCCATCAAAATTAGATGCGCCAATTATCCTTACTTTGCCCTGTTTTACCAGGTCGGTGTAGGTTTCAAGCGTTTCTAAAAGCGGCGTTTCTTTATCATCGTCGTGCGATTGGTACAGGTCGATATGATCTGTTTGCAGGCGTTTCAACGAATCTTCTACTGCAGCTGTAATGTATTTTCGGGATAGCCCTTTTTTATTGTCGCCCATTGGCTTGCCAACTTTTGTGGCAATAACCACTTTGTTCCGTTTGCCCGATCTTTTTAGCCACTTGCCAATGATGATCTCAGACTCGCCGCCTTTATTTTCCGGTACCCAGTACGAATAAACATCCGCGGTGTCAATAAGATCAAGTCCCGCATCAACAAAGGCATCCAGAATTTTAAAAGCATCATTTTCATTTACCGTCCACCCGAAAACATTCCCTCCAAATGCAAATGGAGAAACCATTAACCCCGAACTGCCTATTTCGCGTTTTTCTGTCATGTCTAAATAGATCTATTATACGATTTGTTGTGACAATTCATCAACCCAGCTGCTTAAGTAAGGCTCGGTGCCGGCAAGACGAACCCATTTACCGTCTTCATCTTTTGCTATAATCAGGTGCAGGCTGTTGTCTATAGATTCAAATTCATAGGCATTCGGGTAGCCATCAAAAGTTATTTGTTTTACTATTCCGTCCACAGCGGAATCAGACCCGGTTAGTATTGCTTCAAATTGTTGTTTCATAAATTAGTGTATATAACTATTATAACTCTTATTAATCAAAATTGTGTTTGGATAATGTTGTCAATGTGCTTTTTTTTCGGGATATTTTTAAAAACTGTTTCATTTGCGATAACCTGTACCACGCGTAAATAGCGGGCGGCTATTTCTTATATTTACCCCGTGGAAAACATGGGCCCCGATCCGAAAATACTGCTAGATGTTGTGCAAACCAAAATGCCATTTGGCAAATATAAAGATACGCTGATAAGCGATATCCCCATCTCGTACCTGGAGTGGATGCACAACAAAGGTTTTCCGCCTGGTAAGCTGGGAATGATGCTAGCCACTGTTTATGAGATTAAAATTAACGGACTTACCGATATCCTGTTTAAAGTAAAACGATCATTAAGGCGGCAATAACTACATATCCGGGTTTGTTTATTTAAAGGGGTTTAAATTATAGAATTACTTAAATTTATAAATTGTTGTAAGGTGTACCGGTATTTTGCGACTAAGTGTTAAATAATTAGCAGGCCGGTTAACATTACTCAATAATGACCATCCGGTGAACATTCACTAACGTATATTTATTTAGAAATTAAAAGACTATGAAAAGAATTATTTTATATGCTGCCGCGGTACTATTATTTGCAGGTTGCGTTAACGGTCAGCCGGGTGGCAGCCGCAGCGATTTTGCTGTTTTGCCAAAATCGGCCGCAGGAGAAGAAGTTGCGACGTTTGGCGGCGGCTGTTTCTGGAGTATGAGCGAGGCTATGTCTGAACTAAAAGGAGTTAATAAAGTGATCTCCGGTTACGCAGGTGGTAATACTAAAAATCCGAGCTACGAGGATGTAAGCTCGCGTACTACTGGCCACGCCGAAACTGTGCAGGTTTATTACGATCCTAAAGTAATCAGTTATGCAACTTTAGCGAATGCGTTCTTTTTTGCGCACGACCCAACTGAACTTAACCGCCAGGGGCCCGATGAAGGTACCGATTACCGTTCAATAGCTTTTTACCGTACCCCCGAGGAAAAAAATACTTTGCAGGCGACCATAAAAAAGATAAACGAAAGTAAGCATTATCCTGCTGCTATTGTTACCCAGGTAGTGCCGTTTAAAGCATTTTATCCTGCCGAAAAATACCACCAGGGATATTACAGGCTTAATCAGGACAATCCCTATATCACAGGCGTTTCCGTACCAAAAGTTTTGAAGTTCAGAAAAGCTGAGAAGGCTGAATTGAAACCGGAATTTCAGAAATAGAGATTAGAGGTTAGTTAAATAGAGATTAGTTGAATATCAAAAGCGATTTTTAACTAATCTCTAATTAACCAATCCGCTTAACTAGTCCTCAGCAACCGCCCGCAGCATTAAAGCCCCTACGGTTACATTGGTTCGGCTGTCAATAATTATGGCGCCGCCGTTTGCTTTATTGTTCTGGTAAAGGTCAAATGCCAGGGGCTCGGCCGTTTTTATAATAATGCGGCCAATATCATTCAGTTTAAAATCCTCGTTAAATTCTTTTTCAAGCGTATTGATGTTTACTTTGTAAAGGATCTCCCGGATTTTGCAGCGGGTTACCTTGCTGTTGTGCTGTATGAAATAAGTTAGTGAAGGGTCGAGGGCACGGGTATCCATCCAGCATAGGTCGGCCTCTATTAATTGCGATACTTCAGGCAAATAGCCGGTGTTTACCAAAACGTCTCCACGGCTAATATCTATTTCATCTTTTAAATGAATAGTCACCGACATACCTGCAAATGCTTCTACTGGTTCAGCATCCAACACTTCAATCTTTTCTATAGTTGAGTGAAACCCCGAAGGGAGAACGGTTACTTTATCATTTACCTTGAACGATCCGCTCGAAACCCGACCGGCATAGCCACGGTAATCATGCAGTTCTTCTGTTTGCGGCCTAACCACCCATTGGACCGGGAAACGCGCATGTGCGGTACTATCGTCAACGGTAAGCTCAACAGACTCTAAAAATGGCAGGAGGCTTATGCCATCATACCATTTCATGTTGATAGAGGGATGAACAATGTTATCACCTTTTAAAGCACTTACAGGAATATACTTCACATTTTTTAGTCCAACTTTATAGGCAAGCGCCTTGTAGTCATTTACAATGGTTTCGTAAATGGCTTCGCTGTAGTCAACCATATCCATTTTGTTGATACAAACTACCACCTGCTGAATTCCTAAAAGCGAAACCAGGTACGAGTGACGGATAGTTTGCTCAATAACTCCTTTGCGGGCATCAACCAATATAATAGCCAGGTTGGCATTTGAAGCACCTGTAACCATATTACGGGTATATTGAATATGGCCGGGGGTATCAGCAATAATAAACTTGCGTTTGTCTGTCTGGAAGTACTTATAAGCTACGTCAATAGTAATACCCTGTTCGCGCTCGGCTTTAAGCCCATCGGTTAAAATGGCAAGGTCAATGCTGCCATCATCATTTTTTCTGTTCGATGTGTGTAAAGCTTCCAACTGGTCAGCAAGAATAGAATCACTGTCATAAAGTAACCTGCCAATCAGGGTACTTTTACCATCATCAACACTGCCTGCTGTTATAAATTTTAATATATCCATTTTGTTATTTCGGATTTCGAATGTTCGATTTCGGATTTATTTTTTTTTGCTTTTATTGGTGTTGTCACCAACAAAAGTAGATACCTTTCAAATGGCATCAACCATGCCCGTTGGTGACAACACCAACAAGGGCGCCGTCAGACATTAAAAATATCCTCCCTTTTTACGGTCTTCCATAGCGGCCTCGCTTACTTTGTCGTCCATGCGGGCACCGCGCTCACTGATTTTTGATTCACTTATTTCGTCAATGATGTCATCAATCCGGTAAGCATATGATTCAACAGCCGCAGTACAGGTCATATCCCCAACCGTACGGAAGCGAACATTGCGTTTTTCAATAATGTCTTCAGCATCCATATTTAAAAATGGAGAAGCCGCCATTAACTGTCCATTGCGGGTAATTACTTCCCGCTCATGTGCAAAGTATATTGAAGGCAGTTCTATTTTTTCCCTGCGGATGTAATTCCATACATCAAGTTCGGTCCAGTTGCTGATCGGGAATACCCTTACATTTTCGCCCTTATGGATCTTACCGTTAAAAATGTTCCAAAGCTCAGGGCGCTGGCGTTTTGGGTCCCATTGGCCAAACTCGTCCCTTACCGAAAAAATGCGCTCTTTGGCCCTGGCCTTTTCTTCATCCCGGCGGGCACCACCAATACAGGCATCAAAGCCATGTTTGGCAATGGTATCAAGCAGGGTAACCGTTTGCAGTGCATTGCGGCTTGCATTTTTTCCTTTTTGCTCCACTACTTTACCTTCGTCAATTGAATCCTGCACGTGCCCTATGATCAGTTTTTCGCCAATCCGGTTGATCATTTTGTCGCGGTACTCAATGGTTTCTATAAAATTGTGCCCTGTATCAATATGTACCAGCGGGAAGGGAAACTTACCCGGCCTGAAAGCTTTTTCGGCAAGGCGCACCAGGGTAATGGAATCTTTACCACCCGAAAACAACAGGGCAGGTTTTTCAAACTGACCGGCTACCTCACGCAGAATATAAATAGCTTCTGCTTCTAATTCGTCTAAATAATCTAACTGATGTTTGCTCATTTTTCAATAACTTCATTAACCCCATGCAATCCACACTCTTTTTTACTTTGGTCTTCCCACCACCAGCGGCCGGCCCTGAAATCTTCGCCGGGTTGTACCGCCCTGGTACAGGGCGCGCAGCCTATGCTTGGGAAACCCCTGTCGTGCAGGGTATTATAAGGTATGTTGTATTTTTTGATATACTCTTTTACTTCTTCAAGGCTCCAACTGTAAATAGGATGGAACTTTACCAGTTGGTTGCCTTCATCCCATTCCACGTTATCCATAACTTGGCGGTTTGCTGACTGTTCGGCGCGGATGCCGGTTATCCAACATTTGTTACCGGCCAGCGCACGCTTTAACGGCTCAATCTTACGGATTCCGCAGCACTCTTTCCGGTTTTCAACCGTCTCATAAAAGCTGCTCGGGCCTTTTGTGCTTACCATTTGTTCAACCAGGCTTGTTTGCGGGTAATAAGCATGTACGGGTTTTCCGTAAATCTCCATGGTTCGGTTCCAAACGTAATAAGTTTCAGGGAACAGCCTCCCGGTCTCTAATGTAAATACTTTAATTGGCAGGTTGTTTGAAAATATCATGTGGATAATTACCTGGTCTTCCCAGCCAAAACTGGTTGAAAAGACTATCTCATCATGAAAAATATCCGACAGCAGCGTTAATGCTTCTACCGGGTTAAGCCCTGTGGTTTCCTGCTTTATATGTTCTGCCAGCTCACTCATCTTATAAAATCTTTGTTGTAAAGGCTATAATACTTTTTACACTTATTAATATCACTATAACGCCTACCGCCATCATGATAGCTTTAGCCGAAATCCGGTTGGAGATCTTAGCCGCTATAGGCGAGGCTATTGCGCTGCCAATAACTAAACCGGCAACCGCCTCCCAATGCTTGCTGTTTAGCATGGTGATAAACGTTATTGAGCTCATTAGCGCTATAAAGAAACGGGAGAGCTTTACAGTGCCTAGTGAAAAGCGTGGGTGGCGACCTCCCGCAATTAACGTTGACAGCACGATTGATCCCCAGCCGCCACCGCCAACTGCGTCAATAAAACCACCGCCCAAACCTAGCAGGGGAATTTTTTTTATTTTTTCGGATGATTTTTTTACGCCCGTTTTAAATGCTTTTGAAAGGATCACAATACCTAATATTAAGGTATAAACCGATACAAAAGGTTTGGTGTACTGGCTGTAATGCTCTAATGACGATAGCAGGTAAGCCCCGGTTACGGCACCAATAATCCCCGGGATCAGCAACATTTTGAACAGTTTCCAGTTAATGTTACCCATCCGGTAATGCATCCATCCGGCTATTCCGTTGCTCATGATCTCGGATAAGTGTACCCCCATGCTTGCGGAAGCCGGTGGCACGCCCATTGACAATGAAAACGAAGTAGAGGTAACACCGTATGACATGCCGATGGCGCCGTCTATCATAGCAAATACAAAACCCGCCGCTAAAAAGTAATAAAACTCATTAGTGATAGTTTGCGCATAAGCTCTAAATGCGGGCTCATTATACCATAATGCTGTAACCGCAATTAAAATAGACAGGATGATGGCACCCCATAGCAGCCAGATGAAATTTCTTTTCTCCGCCACTTTGGGTTCAACCAATACCGAAGTTACCTCATTTAGCTTACGTACTTTATAAGCGAAGTCGCCGTTGAGTGAATTCCGCAGATCGCTCATTTGCTGTAAGGTAATATCAATTTCATCAGGCAGCCCATCATATAAAACTTCTTTCAGTCGTTTGGCAATAGTTGGCGATTTACCGTTGGTTGATATGGCTATTTTAAGGTTCCCTTTTTGAACAATGGATCCCAGGTAAAAATCGCACAGATCGGGTTTGTCTGCAACGTTGATCAGCAGTTTACGGTCATGTGCCGATTGCCGGATAAAATGGTTTAATTCACTATCGTTGGTTGCGGCAATCACCAGGTCGGCATTGTCCAGATCATTGTCTGCAAATGATTTTTGAATAATTGTAAGGCCCGGATGTTCAGCAGCCAGTTCATTTACCTGCGGTAAAATTTCAAGGGCAATAACAGTCACGGTTGCAGCAGGGCTATTGTTTAAAATGGCAGTAAGTTTCTCCAAACCCACGTTGCCGCCACCGATGACTACCGTATGCAAATCATTCAGCTTTAAAAATACGGGGAACAACGGGTTATCCTTGGTATTTTCATCACTGATGGTTAAACTGCTATCCTTCGGCAACAATGTCATAAAATTCTTTTATAGGTTGAAACGCAGGATGTAAAGATACCACTTCGCCAAAAATAATTAACGCAGGTGAAGTGATCTTCTTTTCTTCCACAACTTCTACAATCGTATCTACAATACCAATGGCAACTTTCTCATCCCTGGTAGTACCGCTTTGAATTACTGCGACGGGTAATTTATTTTTTCCTTCAGCTTTAAATATAGCGGTAATTTCTTGCAGTTTATGAATGCCCATTAACACAACCACGGTAGCATTGGTACGTGCAGCCTGGTAAACATCATCTGATACTTTCCCGCTGGCAGTGGTGCCGGTAACTACCCAAAAACTTTCGCTTAAACCACGGTGCGTTACCGGGATCTGCTGCATTCCGGGCACTCCAATTGAGCTGGAGATACCGGGGATAACCTGCGCCGGGATACTGTAAGAGGCTGCATAATCCAGTTCTTCAAATCCACGCCCAAAAACAAATGGGTCGCCGCCTTTAAGGCGTACTACGTGGCCATAATTAATAGCATAGTCAATCATTAGCTTATTAACGGCACTCTGCGAATAGGAATGATCGCCCGAGCGTTTGCCTACGTACACGCGGGTGGCATGTGCAGGTGCAAAATCAAGCAATTCTTCATTTACCAGGGCATCGTATAAAACAACATCGGCAGTTTGCAGTGCTTTAACACCTTTAAGCGTTATCAGGTCGGCATCGCCAGGGCCTGCACCTACTAGGGTAATGCGTGGTTCTTTTATGTTTTTTTCTGTGGATGTTGTGATCATGATTGTACCAATTCCTCTCTTTTTATTTTAACGGTATTTAAAAATTCGCCGGCGGCCTGTACGTAAACTGTTGCAAAGCTTTCAGAAGGTTCGTTTTTATTGATCTGTAAAACCAGCTCATTAAACGTTCCAGCCAGTTTTATATCACCTGTGCTTACGTAGTTGTTATCAAATTCTTTTATAACGCCTGTTTGTGTACTGGTGTTAATGTTTTTGTCGAGTAATAAAGCTTTAGCGGAGCTTACAAAGGTATTGTAAGCATGATAGATAGCATCAGCCCAGCGGCCATCGGCAAATGCATCTTTTGCCCATCCAAATTTCTCTTCAGACTCGTAAAGCAATGTGGCTACCAGGTCAATAACAACACCTGCGCATTCGCCCACACCAATTGCGGTAGCAAAGGTTTCCTGATGCCCCCAGTCAACAAACTCGTCATCGGTAAGGGTGGCAAGGTCGGCCAGTGGTTTTAGCATCTGGTAAAAATAATCCTTCCCGTTCCGGTCATAATAAGCATGGAAAGTTTCATCCGGTAAAGCTTTCGCCTGATAATCATTAAGTACGGCCCTTAAAACATGGGTGGCGCGTTTGGCAGGCACCTTAATTACTTTTTCGGCAGCCCGGCCAACGCCATCGCCAACGGTACCTCCGCCTAAAAGTACCTGTACCGACGGTAATACCTTTACGCCTGCTTTAAGTGAACTGCCATGAAAGCCAATGTGTGCCAAACCATGCTGCCCGCATGAATTCATGCAGCCGCTTATTTTAATTTTTATTTCTTTATTATAGATCAGGTCTTCATACTCATTATAGATCACATCTTCCAGCACACGCGAAAGCGTCATACTGTTAGAAATGCCCAGGTTACAGGTATCGGTACCAGGGCAGGTGGTAACATCAGCAAGGCTATCAAAGCCAGGTGCGGACAGGTCCAGTTCAGTTAGCCCTTTATATAATAATGGCAATGCTTCTTTACGAACGTATTTAAGCAATAGACCCTGATTTTGCGTTATGCGGATCTCGTTAGCTACCAGTGGCTCAAGCACGGCTACCAGCTTGCGGGCCTTGTCTGACGGAATATCGCCGACAGGCACCTTTATATAAACACCGTAAAAACCGTTTTGCTTTTGCTCAAATACATTGGTGGCCAGCCACTGCTCATATCTAAATGGGTTATCAATCACAATGTCCCCGAAAGTTGTTTCGGCCGGGATGAAAGGCAGCGTTAAAGCTTCCCTGTTTACTGTGTATTTTTTTACTTTAAGCGCCGTTCTTTCTGCGTCGGCTAGTAACAATACCTCAGTTAATCCAATTTTTTGGATCAGGTATTTCAGGCGGGCCTTATTGCGGTTGTTGCGCTCGCCGTAGCGGTCAAAAACGCGGATGATGGCCTCAATATAGGGGATCAGCTCATCTTCGGGTAAAAAATCCTCAACAATGTTTGCCAGTAAGGGCTGTGCACCTAAACCACCGCCAAGCAAAACTTTAAACCCTCTTTCACCTGCGTCATTTATCTTAGGTATCACACCTATATCATGTATATAAGAGAAGGCAGTATCAGCATCGCTTGATGAAAACGAAATTTTGAACTTACGACCCATTTCCTGGCAAACCGGGTTGCGTAAAAAATACTCAAAAGTGGCGTGGGCGTAAGGCGATACGTCAAAAGGCTCAAGTGGGTCAATACCAGCGGTAGGAGATGCGGTAACATTTCGTACCGTGTTTCCGCAGGCTTCGCGCAGGGTGATATCGTCCTGCTCCAGCTCGGCCCATAATTGCGGGGTACGGTCCAGGCTTACGTAGTGTACCTGGATATCCTGGCGTGTAGTCAAATGCAGGTTGCTGCTTGCGTATTTATCAGAAATATCGGCAATGCGCAGCAGTTGTTTAAAGGTTACCTTACCAAAAGGAAGTTTAATTCTAATCATTTGAACGCCCGGCTGCCGCTGTCCATAAATACCCCTTGCCAAACGCAAGCTCCTGAATTTTTCGTCGTGGATCTTGCCCTCACGAAAAGCCCTGATCTTTTTTTCAAGATCAATGATATCCTGTTCAACTATCGGGTTTTCCAGTTCGGTACGAAAGCTTTGCATATGCGTTGTTGGTTTTTTAATATAAAAAGGCCTCTTTGGCTTTGGCTAAAGAGGCTTGTATTTTAAATATAAATAGCGAAAAGCCTCAATTAATTGCCGTACATATGGCAGTGCATTATGGCTTCAAAGTAATTGTAAATTGTTGTTTTCATTTTTCGTAGTGACAAATATATACATACTATACGGAAGTTGTCGTATTTATTTAAAAAAAGAATATTTTGACGATGAAATTACATTGCCGGCATGGCCCATATTGATACAAATTGTGTCCAGCGTTCTCATCTAAATATTAAAAAAAAGTGCCCTCAAAATTAAAAAATACTGGAATTTTAAGCGATTGATATTTTAAAATTGATTTTTATCCATAAAATATTAGATGTTAGAATGTATTTTTTGCTTTTTAGCAAGAATTGTATAAAAAAAGTATATGAGTGAAATAAAATATTGTTGAATTTTTAATATTTTATGAAAAATATTTTTATTTTAAATTAAATAATATGCAATTCTTTTATTTTTATTCTAATTCGATTGATAAAGTGCTATAAAAACCAATAATTATTTGATTTTATGATAAAATTCCAAAGATTATTTTTAATTTCAAAATAATTAACGCAAAATTAACACTAATCAAAAAAACTATGAGTCAAAAAGTACCCCTATTTCTCATGGGAGCATTTATTTTGTTCTGTTCCCCAATTTTTGCCCAAAAAATAACCGGGACTGTTACTGGCGCAGGCAAACCTGTCGCCGGATCTAGTGTACAGGCCACACCTTCCGGAACAGGTACCGCCACCGATGGTGATGGGAAATATAGCCTTGCGCTAAAAGCCGGTATCTACAAGGTAACGGTTTCAGCCATTGGCTTTGAAAAGAAAACCGTGAACGTGCAGCTTGCGGATGGCGAAAGCAAAGTATTAGATGTTGAACTTAATCCGTCTTCTGAATCATTGAAAGAAGTAATTGTAGTAGGTAGTCGTGGCGGCGGGCGAACCAAAATGGATTCGCCGGTGCCTGTAGATGTGATAAGTGTAAATTCAGTCAGCGCAAGTACTGCAAAGCCCGATTTGATGAGCCAGTTAAACCAGGCTGTCCCATCATTCAATTATAATAAACAAAGCGGGGGCGACGGTTCTGACGCTATTGATTTTGCCAGTTTGCGTGGTCTGGGCTTCGACCAAACACTGGTGTTGGTTAACGGTAAACGGCGTCACTTATCTGCCTTTGTGAATCAGGTAGGTACCCGTGGCAGGGGAAATAGTGGTACCGACTTAAATGCCATACCAGAAGCTGCTATTGATCATGTTGAGATTTTACGTGATGGTGCGTCAGCACAATATGGTTCTGATGCTATCGCAGGTGTTATTAATCTTGTGTTGAAAAAAGATGTTAACCACTTGAATGTTAATATCGGTGGTAGTGGCTATTATGACCATAAGTATAATACATTGAACAATGTTGACCCAAGCCAATATTACACAGGTTCGCAGCTTGATGGTAAAACTTTTACTTTAGGGTTGGACTATGGAGTGCTAATAGGCAAAAATGGCGGGTTTATTAATTTTGGCGGCAACTTTATGAGCCAGGGTAAAACTTTTAGAGCCGTACCGCAAACAAATTGGGACACAAACCCTAATGCTCTAAGTGTTGATGCCTGGAGAAGGGCTTTTGGCGATGGATCTGTTACCTCAGGCGGAGGAATGTATAATATGGAAATTCCCCTTGCCGGTACCAAAACTACTTTTTATTCATTTGGCGGCTACAACTATAAACACTCAAATGTATATGCATGGACACGCAGATGGAGCAGTACCAGCAACCACATAAAATTCCCTACCGATGCAAATGGTAACTTAATATTTGTACCCGGTATTATGCGTGTATTTGATCCTTCACCAGGCGGATTAGATACCGCTAATGTATATTACAATCCGCAGGAAGATGTTTACATAAAAGACATGTCTAACGCATTGGGTTTAAAAGGAACTATCGGCGACGGCTGGGATTGGGACCTGAGCAACAATATAGGATATAATGATTTTCATTATTGGGGTAATGACACCTTTAATGCTTCCCTGCCTTTACCAGAACAATCAACCAAAACAAGGTTTGATGACGGAGGATTCAGTTTTTTACAAAATACGGCCAATTTAGATGTAACTAAGCGTTTTGCACATGTGGCTCAAGGGTTAACGCTATCATTTGGTGCGGAATTTAGATATGAAAGGTATAAATTATATGCAGGTGAACCGGATTCGTACAGAAACGGCGGGGCACTTTACACCGGACCGACAATATATAATGACGATGGTAGCGTTGCCTTAGCTAATGGCGATGCCAAAGCATCTGGCTCTGAAGGATACCCTGGTTATCAACCTACTGATGCAAGTACATCTCATAGAACAAATGAGGCAGCTTATATAGAGGGCTCTTTAGATGTAACTAAAGCATGGCTGGTTGATGGTGCTGCCCGATTTGAACACTATTCTGATTTTGGAGGTGTAAGTACAGTGAAATTAGCAACGCGTTACAAAGTAACTGACAATTTTAATTTAAGAGGCTCATTTAGCACAGGTTTTAGGGCACCCTCCTTACAGCAAATGAATTTCAGTAATACCAATACTAATATCATAGCCGGTCAATTGGTCTACGCAAAATTGGTTCCAAATTATTCGGAAGCCGCCCGTCAGGTGGGAATCCCTAAACTTACACAGGAAACTTCAATTAATGAGAGTTTAGGGTTTACATGGAAACCGGCCCCTGGTTTTAACTTTACTGTTGATGGTTACATTATTAAAATTAAGAACAGGATAGTGATTACAGGTAGTTTTGATACCACAGTAACAGCAATAAAAAATTATTTGATAGACAATAACGTAAAAAGCGCCAACTTCTTTACCAATGCTGTTAATACAACCAATACAGGCCTTGATATGGTATTGGATTACCACAAGTCCTGGGGGAAAAATAGGTTCACAGGGTTACTTGCCGGGAATATACAGAATATAACTATCGACAAAATTAATATCCCTGCCGCGTTGAACGATACTTATGCCCATCAACAAGCTTACTTCAGCACAAGAGAAGCTGCTTTCTTAACAGCATCAGCTCCTCACGCGAAATTTTCGTTAGGTCTTGAATATGGATACGATAAATTCGCGGTTGGTACACATATTACATATTTTGGTAAATTGACTACCCAGGGCTTTGGATATAACAGTGTGCCCGGAGCAAATCCGGACGGACCCGGAGGCGCTAATACCTCCGCCTCCGGCAATGGATGGGATCCTTATGTGGAATTAGATAACGGAAAAGGAGTTGTTCCCGAAAATTTTGTTTTCCACGGAAAAGCTACCACCGATTTATATGTATCATATAAAATAACTAAGCAAATATCATGGACTGCCGGCGTAGATAATATATTTAATGTACATCCGGACTTAGCTGTCACTGAAGGCGCTCATCAAGCGTCATGGGGCGATAGCGAATCTGGAGGTCCATTCGATGCTGTTCAAATGGGCTTCAATGGAACGAGAATATTTACTAAGCTGGCATTCCATTTTTAGGAGAATACAGGTTACCGTAATTAAAAAGCCGATTCAGCTATTAACTGAATCGGCTTTTTAATGTTTCGTAATTTTATTGACGGACGATGTTATTTGCTTGTTACGCTTATTCGTTTAATAACAGCGTGCTTTCCCTACTGATCACATCCGCAATACTTGTTTCTGATAATATTTTTACGGTTGCATCCCTAACTTCTATAAACACGTCGCGAATGCCGCAGGTGGTTTCCTGGTGACACTCATCGCATTTGTGGTAAAAGTTGAGGCTGGCGCATGGTACCATGGCTATAGGGCCATCAGTAATCCTCATTATTTGTACCAGGTAAATATCCTTAGCGTCTTTATTCAGACTGTAACCGCCTCCCGCACCCTTTTTACTGTAAAGAAAGCCTGCGTTGCGCAAGTCTAAAAGAATCTGTTCCAGGAATTTTTTAGGAATTTTTTCTTCCTCAGCAATTTTTGAGATTTGCATTGGAGGTTTATCGGCATTTTTCCCCAGCACTACCAGGGCCTTAATTGCATACTTTGTTTTTTTCGATAGCATATTTAAAAATAGCGCTTGCAAAGATAAGTAAAAGAATTTGTGTTGTTTTATCTGTTGATAAGGCATCAACCAATTGTAAAGATAATGTTTTATTTAATGTGCAAATATTTCTGTACAAAACTGATTTTAGGTATTAGGTTGTATTAAATCCCAAAAGTTTCCGTAAAGGTCTGCAAATACAGCAACAATGCCATATGGTTCCGCCTGAGGCTCACGAATGAATTTAATGTTTTCAGCCAGCATTTGGGCATGATCTCGCCAAAAATCATCAGTATATAAAAACAATGCAACACGTCCCCCGGTTTGATTGCCGATATGATTCCGTTGTTTGTCATTGTCTGCTTTTGCCAATACCAGGCAACATTCTTTAGCATTTTTCGGCGCAACAAGTACCCATCTTTTTGTTTCGCTTAAAGGGGTGTCTTCAATCAAATCAAACTTTAATTTTTCCGTATAAAACTTGATAGCCTCATCGTAATCATTTACCAGTAATGTGATATGAGCAATATGCTGTTTCATAAATTATATAAAAAACCGTTCTTCAATGTGCTTCTGAAAAACCTTGATTTCATCACCTACAGCAATTTCGCCTTCACCGTCATGCACTAAATTTTGCCCAAATAATATTTTGTTGTTTTTAAAACGATAGGAGGCGAGTGTTTTTAAAGGCTCTTTCCCTTTTTTTGCGTTTTCCTGGTTTACCGTGGTAAGCACGCAACGGGCGCAAAGCTTTACGCCATAAAAACTGATGCCGCCGACGGTAAAATGAGCATAAAGGTCTTCTTCATAAGGGCCGCCACCTGTGAAAACGATATTGGGCCTAAACCTGTTCATCGGTAATGCTTCCGGCATCCGGTTGTTCAGGTCATCCAGCGACGCTTGTCCTATCATCATAAAAGGGTAGGCATCCGCAAATGAGGTAACTGCGTCAGATGGGGCATAACGCGGGTCGACAGCACGTTTCGTTTCGTCCGGCATATAAACCAGCCGGCAGTTTATACCCAGCATTTCTGTGAACCATTTGTCGGCATGATTACTAACCAATAGCGCCCTGCAGGTATCATCCCAAATACTTACAGTTACTTCGCTGTATTTAATACTCGGGTCGTTAAAAGGCACCGGGATTGATTTTTGATTGATTTTATGCGTTACCAGTAAGCCATCATTTTTAATAGTTACCTGCAGCAAAGCCATTTGGTGGTGCTCCCGCTGGGTGAGGAAAGCATTGTTTTCGTCAATTAAAAGCCAGCGCCTGTCATGTTCAAAACCAGTTGGGGTAATTCTTGCATTTTTAACCTTAATTCCGGCTAACGACTTTATGGGGTAGATGTATAACTCACTTATTTGAAGCATTGTTGACGCGGATTTAGCTCTTTCAACAAAAATACGAAAAGCAGGCGAAAGTTTGGGCCGGTTGGATGATCGGCATGTCAAAATTCATATCTTAGCTATCCCATTATAACCAAATATTTATGACTTCACCTGATTTTAACTATACAGCTACACCAGATCACACTTATGATGCTATTGTTATCGGCTCCGGTATCAGCGGTGGCTGGGCGGCAAAAGAGCTTTGTGAGGGTGGTTTAAAAACATTGGTTTTGGAGCGTGGTAAAAATGTGGTGCATTTAAAAGATTACCCCACCGCCACTAAAAACCCGTGGGATTTTAAGCACCATGGCGACATTCCTTTAAAGGTTAAAGAAGAAAACCCGGTAGTTAATCGTTGTTATGCATTTGATGAAAGCACCGATCATTTTTTTGTAAAGGATCAGGAACATCCCTACATACAGCAAAAGCCTTTCGACTGGATCAGGGGTTACCAGGTAGGCGGAAAATCGCTGTTATGGGCAAGGCAAACCCAACGCTGGAGTAAATATGATTTTGAGGGCCCGGCACGTGATGGTTTTGCTGTTGACTGGCCGATCAGATACGAAGATATGGATCCCTGGTACAGCTATGTGGAACGTTTTGCCGGGATAAGTGGTAACCATGATGGATTGGACACCCTGCCCGATGGGGAGTTTTTGCCGCCCTGGGAGATGAACGTGGTTGAGAAGGTAATGCAGGAGCGAATAATGAACAACTATAAAGACCGGAATGTTATTATTGGCCGCTGTGCACATTTAACCAAACCTAAAGAAGTGCATTTGGAGCAGGGCAGGGGGCAATGCCAGGCGCGCAACCTTTGTCAGCGTGGCTGTCCTTTCGGGGGGTATTTCAGCTCCAACTCATCTACTTTGCCTACGGCTAATAAAACCGGAAACCTTACCATATTGCCCAATTCTGTGGTTCATTCCATTATTTACGATGATAAAAAGAAAAAGGCAACCGGCGTCAGGGTAATTGATGCGCATACCAAACAAGCCACCGAGTATTTCGCAAAAATAATTTTTGTAAATGCTGCGGCATTAAATACTAATTTAATTTTACTCAATTCCAAATCGGCACGTTTTCCTAACGGTTTAGGTAACGATAATGGCCTGCTGGGTAAATACATTGCATTTCAGAATTATCGCGGCTCCTTATCAGCACGAATGGAAGGACATGAAGATTCGTATTATTATGGCAGGCGACCCACTGCCGTGATGATGCCTAATTTTAGAAATGTACATAAGCAGGAAACTGATTTTTTACGCGGATACATGGTTTTTTATACGGCCACACGCGGTGGGTGGGGGCATCAAACCGGTGGTCCGCAAATAGGAGCTGAATACAAAGATGCAGTTTCAGAGGCGGGCGACTGGGGGATTTATATGATGATGCAGGGGGAAACCATACCGAAGGAAACAAACCGCGTTTATTTAAGCCAGGATCAGAAAGATGAATGGGGAATTCCGTTGTTAACAGTTTCGGTTGATTACGATGAAAATGATGAAAAATCATTAAAAGACTTTTTACAGCAAGGCGCAGAAATGCTTGAAAAAGCCGGCTGCAAAGACATCAGCGCCAATGACAGCAAGCAGGCGCCGGGATTGGATATTCACGAAGTTGGCGGCGTACGGATGGGCCATGATCCTAAAACCTCACTATTAAATAAATGGAACCAATTGCATACCTGTCCTAATGTGTTTGTAACAGATGGTGCTTGTATGACCTCGACGGGAACGCAAAACCCATCGCTCACCTTTATGGCAATAACAGCGCGCGCCGCAAATTATGCGGTTAATGAAATAAAAAAAGGTAATCTTTAGAAACAATTCCAATCAATAAACATCCAATATAAAAACAAAAAATATGTTAGTTACAACAAGCACAAACCTGGAAGGCTACAGGATAACCCAGCAACTGGGTATTATAAGAGGAATAACGGTTCGTTCACGTGGGATCGGCGGTAATTTTATGGGTGGATTGCAAACCGTTTTTGGTGGCCGGAACACCGTTTACACCGAACTATGCGAAACTGCCCGCGAAGAAGCTTACCAGTTAATGATCCAGCATGCACAACAACATGGCGCTAATGCCGTAATTAATATGCGTTATGATGCAAATGAAGTTATGCAGGGCGTAACCGAAGTTTTGGCCTACGGAACTGCTGTAACAGTAGAAAAGATTTAGTTTGAAAATTAGCAGTTGGAGATGAGGGATCAGGCATTATTGAACAATGCCGGGAAATAATCATTCAAATCGTTGAACGTTTGTTACCTAATCTGTAATGGCTAACTGCTAATCACTACATTTTACTACTTTTGCTGGCTCAATAAGTGCTATGCAAAAAAGCAAACTCACGCTCTATATTTTTATTGCCCTGGTTTTAGGGGTTATAGCAGGTTACCTGTACAACGTGTACGTAATTAATGCTATTAATACCCGCATTAACGCGGCCGAAAGTTCTATTAAAGCTATTGACGGCCGGTTAGCTGATTTAAAAGACAGTACGTCGGCTGATTTTAAGCTGCTAAAATCAAATCGTACTGCCCAAATATCCCTTCGAAAAGCTGCTGATGATATGCGGGAAGACAAGCTGGAGGGCTTTACCATATTAAGCAAGATATTCCTTAACCTGATAAAAATGATAGTGGGCCCGCTGGTATTCTCAACCCTGGTGGTGGGAGTGGCAAAAGTGGGCGATGTTAATGCTGTTGGCCGCATTGGCGGTAAAACACTGCTTTGGTTTTTAAGCGCTACGCTGGTGTCTTTGTTACTGGGGATGCTGCTGGTTAACCTGTTTCAACCCGGTATAGCCATGCATTTGCCGCTGCCGGATAGTCATTTGGCTACAGGCATAAAAAAAACCGGCATCTCACTAAAGGACTTTGTGGATCATGTCTTTCCGCGAAGTTTTTTTGAAGCGATGACAAACAACGAGATCCTTCAGATTGTGGTATTTTCTATCTTCTTCGGGATTGCCACAGCCGCGATAGGTGAAAAAGGCGAGATCGTTATCAAAGCAATGGACGCCATTGCGCACGTGATATTAAAAATAACCGGCTATGTGATGATGCTGGCCCCTTTAGCGGTATTTGGCGCTATTACGGCCATAATAGCAAAACAGGGACTAGGCATATTGTCAACCTATGCCATATTTATAGGCGAGTTCTATTTTTCGCTGATCGTGCTTTGGATGGTGATAGTTTTTGCTGGTTTTGTGGTGCTGCGCAAAAGGGTGTTTAATTTAATCGGCAATATAAAAGATGCTATGTTGATAGCCTTTAGTACATCAACAAGTGAGGCTGCATATCCAAAAGTATTGCTCGAGCTGGAGCGTTTCGGCTGCAATAATAAAATAGTAAGCTTTGTTTTGCCGCTGGGATATTCATTTAACCTTGATGGCTCTATGATGTATATGACCTTTGCGTCGCTGTTCCTGGCGCAGGCTTATAATATGCACCTTTCACTTGGTCAGCAGGTAACTATGCTGTTGATATTAATGCTCACCAGTAAAGGTGTGGCGGGCGTGCCGCGTGCATCGCTGGTAGTTATTGCTGGTACCCTGCCCATGTTCAATATTCCGGAAGCCGGCCTCGCACTTATAATTGGGATTGATCCCCTGCTTGATATGGGGCGTTCTGCAACCAATGTTCTAGGAAATGCAATGGCTACAGCGGTGGTAAGCAAGTGGGAGGGAGAACTTAACGAACCTGTTGACAAAATTTAAATTACACTATGCTAACTTTTAAATTATTAAATATACATGTCTGACAAAGCAAAAAAAATATTCCTTATTTTAACCATAGTTGTTCCGTTCCTGATGTATTGCATATATTATTATGGCCGGATGATAAAGAATGCGCCTTATAAGTTCACTGAATTCCAATCGTTTGTAATACAGTATGGTACAAGTGACAGCCTTTTAAATAAATACAATTCAAAAACAGGTGAATACCAATATCTAAACAAACGCGATTCATTGGTGAAGATGAACTTGCTGCTCCCTAAAAGCGACCTGCTTTATTTGCACCGGAAAGCAGCTGACCTTGGTTTTTGGGATTTTCCGTCTAACGAAACCGGGGATAGTGCGGCATTTAAAGGCGTAAAACCTACGCGCTATTATATTGAATTTAATTACCAGCGTAAAAGCAAAAAGGTGTTGTTTGACGAATCATTTAACGGCGACCCAAGACTGAAAGATGCTAACGAAAACCTGGTAAAGGAAATTATACATGTTTTAGCCGATGCTGAAGACAGAAAGAAAAAGTAAAACTTATGAAATACTTTGCCTTTATTATTTTACTTCTAATAACCGCTCCGGCTTTTTCACAGCAGATAAGTTACCCTGACTGGAAAAAGAAAGCTGAAACTCAAATTAATTTACAGCCCGAATACGGCAACGTATCAAAGAGTAAGGAACAATTAGAAGAAGACCGGCAATTTATTGAAACTGTATTAAAACAAGATACAATTCGTAGGAAGGGCTCAGAACACCTTGTTAAACTTGGATTTACGTATTTATACCGTGGCGACCTGGAAACCGCAATGAAGAGATTTAACCAGGCTTGGCTGCTTGACCCTAAAAACGAAAATGCTTATTGGGGATATGCAGCTGTATATTTTAGTTTTAATGATTTAACTGAGGCTTCAAGGCAGCTGGATAAAGGGCTTTTGTTGAATCCTAAAAGCTCAAACATATTAACAGATAAAGCAACTATTTACCTGGCAGGCTATATGAACAGTCGCAGTACTGCTGATCTGGTTAAAGCTATTGAAGTATTCCATCAGTCTTATAAAATTGACCCATTCAATCAAAATACGTTATTTAAGTTATCTGCGGCTTATTTTTATAGTAAAGACTGTACAAATGCCTGGAAGTACTATAATGAATGTGTAAAGCTTGGCGGACAGCCAATTACTAACGAATACACGGAAGCGCTAAAGGCGCAGTGTAAAATGTAATTTAAATAGCATTGCTTTTTCTGAAATAATATTCTATATTTGCACCTCGAATTTTAAAACAATAATTAACAAACAATGTACGCAATAGTAAGTATAGCCGGACAGCAATTTAAAGTTGCAAAAGACCAGCAGATCTTTGTACACAGGTTACAGGGTGAAGAAGGCGCTAGTATTGAATTTGACAACGTATTGTTAGCTGAAAACGAAGGTAAATTTAAATTAGGTTCTGATTTAAAAAGTGCTAAAGTATCTGCTAAGATAGTGTCTCATTTAAAAGGTGATAAAGTAATTATCTTCAAAAAGAAAAGAAGAAAAGGTTACAAAAAGAAGAACGGTCACCGTCAGCAATTTACCAAGATAGAGATCACTGGTATAACATTATAATTAAAGTTTAATCGGGGGCTGTTATAGCTCCATAAAGATATTAAGAAATGGCACACAAAAAAGGGGCCGGTAGTTCCAGAAACGGCCGCGAGTCACATAGCAAACGTTTAGGTATCAAGATATTTGGTGGTCAGCCGGCAATTGCAGGTAACATCATCGTTCGTCAGCGTGGTACCAAACACAATCCGGGCCTTAATGTAGGTATCGGCAGAGATCATACCTTATTTGCATTAGCTGAAGGTATTGTTACTTTTAAAAAGAAAGCAGATAACCGTTCATACGTTTCCGTTTTGCCTTTTGAACTTGAAGTTGTTGCAGAAGATGCAGCACCTGCACCAAAAGTAAAAGCAGAGAAAAAAGTTGTTGAAGCAAAAGCACCTGAGGCTGCACCTGCCGTTGAAGAAACAGCAGTAGCTGAAGAAGCTCCAAAAGCAAAAAAAGCAGCCGCTCCTAAAAAGAAAGCAGCTGATACAGAAGAAAAAGCAGCTGAGTAATCAGCTAAGCTAATTATATTGAAAAGACCCTGATCTGCAAAAGATCAGGGCCTTTTCGTTTTAGGCGTATTTGAAATTTTTCCCAATGGCCTTTAATTTATCCAGTTTGTTAAGCATCTTACTTAAACGCCTTTGGTTACGTGAACCCGCATCAAGCGCATCATATGCGGCACCCGCGGCCAGGGCATAAACAGCATGATGCAGGGCATCAATGGCAATTGCCTTTGGTTTCTGCTCAGTAACAGGTGGGCTGGCTTTAAATGCGGGCAGCATAACCATGGCCGTACCCCAAATGCTGGCGAAGTGAACGGCGGCAGCAGGCAGGCCCTTTAACCCGGTAAGGCCTATTAATCCCCGGGCTATGCCCCATGCAGTCCCGTAAGCCCAATGGATCTCCTGCGACACTTTTTCTTCTCCGGCTTCATTTGAAGGTTTTATGCCGGTAATTTCTTTTGCAACCTTAACAGGTGCTTCGCTGGGCGCCCTTTTGGTTATCTTCATCTCTATCGCCTGCGATAAGGTAATAGCAGCTGTACCTGCCAATCCCGCAAGTAAACCAATGCCTATTGCTGTTCCCAACTCTCCGAGGGTATTATTTTCACGTATTTTCATAGTTGATAGATTTATAACAAGAGCAACAAAAATTTATGAATATTGATTTATGAATTTTAAAAATTGAAAAATCCCGAAGGAATTCTGTTTTAGGAATGATTGTTGTATTTATAATCAAATCATTTAATATTCAGCCATGAGAAAAATAATCAGTAAAAGCAATATGAAACTTACAAAACCATTTTGGCAAGTTTTAGGACTGGGAATTCTCGCAGGCATGCGTACCACGTCCGCACCTGCAATAGCCAGCCATATTTTAAGTCACCATCAATCAAAAACACTCAAAAAGTCGCCGTTGGATTTTATGCAGTCTGGCAATGTGGCTTTAGGTATGAAGATCCTGGCGATGGGCGAGTTAGTTGGCGACAAATTACCACAGGCGCCAAACAGGATAGCGGCAGGTGGCGTTATTGGCAGGTGCCTGGCCGGCTCACTGGCTGGAGCGAGCATTTATAAGGCCGCAGGCAGCAATGCGCTTACAGGTGCGCTGTTAGGTTCAGTTGTTGCGCTCGGGTCAACCTTTGGCAGTTACTATCTTCGGAAATACACGGTTCAGAAAACCCACGCCTTTGATCCCTATGTTGGAGCAATTGAAGATGTGCTGGTAGCTACGGCAGGAGCCGGCTTAATCATTACTGCGTAATATTGTAAGTATAATGTATCATTCATTTCCATTGCATCGTATATATATTTAGAAAATTTGATAAGTTTGTTAAAAAAGTCAGGAATTTAGTTTTGGCCGGTTAACCTTATCAAAGTGAACTATTATATAACAACTTAAAATGATTTCAGCTACCGATCAGCAGGATGTAAAAAAGGAGAAGATTTTAGAAGCTGCCTATCACCGGTTTTTACATTTTGGTTATTCAAAAACCACAATGAATGAAATAGCGGGCGATCTTTCCATGTCAAAAGCGCTGCTTTATTATTATTTCCCGGATAAAAGCCAGCTATATGTTGCAGTTATGCGTAAAATTGCGTCCGAATATTTAAAAAAACTTACTGAAAAAACGGACACATTTTCTAATTTGAAGGAAGCTTTTATTTTTCAGATAGATACACAACATGATTTTATTGTAACCAACTATAATTTTTTCGATTACTTCAGGCTGAATGAACAGAATTTACCTGATATGATTTGGGAAATAGTTTCAGAGGTTCATGAATCAGAAACTGAACTTTTGGTTGGCGCAATAAAAACAGAAGCAGCAAAAGGACATATTAAACCCGTTGAAAATCCTACAGAAATTGTTGAACTTTTGTTAGATGCCTTACATGGGGTAAGGGTTAAATCCTTACCGCACAAAAAGGCAATGTTCCCTAATAAGGAACACCTGGATGAGATCCGTTCCAAACGCCTGTTACTTGCTGATATATTTATAAAAGGCTTGATGTATTAACCTTATTTATATAGAGATACTGTCACCTTGCCGTCAAAAGAGTACAGTGAGCAAACCAGACACAAACATTATTAATATATTTGACTAATTAATTGATTTGGTCAAATGCGACCATTTCGATTATTAAAAATACTTCTAATTATAGAGGTGATTGTTTTAGAGTGATTGAAGCAGGCCCGGAATATTCCGGGCCTGCTTTTTTTCAATAGTTATCCAAAGAACAAATAGGCCACAAAAATAGCAGCTATAATTCCGGCGAGATCAGCAAATAAGCCCGCAGGAATAGCATAGCGCGATTTTTTGATACCAATGGAACCAAAATATAAAGCGACGATATAAAAAGTAGTGTCGGCAGATCCGTTGAAGATACATGCCAGGCGTCCTGCAAAACTATCCGGTTTATAGGTGGTCATTATATTTATCATCATCCCTTTTGAACCCGATCCGCTTAATGGTTTCATGTAGGCTACGGGCATGGCGTCCACAAAACGCGTGTCCAGGCCAAGCTGTGTAATTATCCAACGCAACCCGTCGTTCATATAATCCAAAGCGCCGCAGGCCCTGAAAACGGCAATGCCAACCAACATGGCCACCAGGTACGGGATTATTTTAACAGAAGTTTCAAAACCATTTTTTGCACCCTCAATAAATCCTTCAAAAACATTTACCTTTTTGTACATCGCCCCGGTTATGAATATCACGGGGATGGAATAAAGCATTAAATTACTGGCAACTTTTGATACCAGGCCAATTTGCCCCTTCGTTAAAAATACGGTAAAATACCAAACCAGCAATACTATAAAGCAGGTTATCCCGCCAAGCCACGTTATGATGACCTTATCGAATAGGTTGATCTTTTGTTTAACGGCTACCAGCAGCATGCCGGAGATGGCAGATACAAATGTCGCTATGATACAGGGGATAAAAATGTCTGTTGGGTCTTTTGCGTTTAAGATGGCGCGTTGTGCTATTATAGTAACCGGCAGCAGCTGCAAGCCGGAGGTAAGCAGCACCAGGTACATTATTTGCGCGTTTGAAGCGGTTTCTTTGTCTTTATTTAAATCCTGTAAACTGTTTATCGCTTTAAGTCCGAGCGGCGTAGCTGCATTGTCTAATCCTAACAAATTTGCCGAGAAGCTCATTAATACCTGCCCGGTAGCCGGGTGATTTTTTGGCACCTCGGGAAACAGGCGGCTGAAAAATGGGCCTACCAGCCGCGAAAGAAAGTTGATTGCACCTGCCTTTTCACCGATATTCATAATGCCCAGCCAAAACGCCATATTACCGGCCAGCGGTAACGCAATTTCCATCACAGACGACTTGGACGAAGTGAATATTGCATTAACGAGGTGCGAAAAAATCTCCGTATCTCCGAAAAATACCAGCCTTATCAACGCTATCACAAAGGCGATCAGGAAAAATGCAATCCAGATATAATTAAGGGCCATATAAAATTTTCAAAGGTTTGAAGATAAACTTTTTTGATAATTAAATGCTTATAACCATCTTTAAAATGATTTTTAAACCCATTTGATTTCCCCGGGCATAAAATAAAATTTACAATGGTTGACACAATACAAAAGCTAACGGAAGTTGTTAATGAGTTATATGCTGCCGATTGGAATGCAATTGACTGGGCCAGCAAACCGGATCCGGATAGGTGGTCAAAAAAACAAATTATCGGTCATTTAATTGATAGTGCCCAGGTCAACCTGCAGCGTTTTGTGCGTTGTACTTATGAAGAGAATTTTAAACTGACCTATGAACAGGATGAGTGGGTTAACGCGCAGCATTATCAGGATGCAGACATTAACGAGTTATTAGACTTGTGGAAATTGTTAAACCTGCAAATAGCCAGGGTGTTGTTAAATTATCCGCAAGAACGCCTGCAGGCTAAGTGCGATATTAATAAAACCACAGTACGTTTATATACTGTTGATTGGCTTGCAGTGGATTATGTAGAACACATGAAGCATCACTTGAAACAAGTTACGTGTAAACAAATTTAACTTACCTGTTGCAATGGAAGCGGGATTAAAACAAACACCAGGATATTCAGGCACGCCGCTGGCAAAAAAGCTTGGGCTTAAGCCTGGGTTTAACATCATGTTAATTAACGCGCCTGATCATTACTTCAGGCTGTTTACCGATTTTCCGGATGATGTGCTGGTAAATGTGGATGAAACTTTAAAGCAGGATGTAATCCATTTTTTCACAAGGGAAAAAGGCGAATACTTTAATATGCTGCCGGTTATTAAAGAACAAATAAAGCAAAACGGATCTATATGGATATCCTGGCCAAAAAAAGCATCAAAAGTTGTTACGGACGTTAATGAAGATGTTATCCGGGACTATGCCTTGCAAACAGGGCTTGTTGATGTTAAAGTTTGCGCTGTAGATGAAACATGGTCGGGCTTAAAACTGGTGATCCCTGTTAAAGACAGGGTGGTTAAAGTAGTTTAAATTATAGCGAATGCTGGCCTGTCTAGTTGTAAGCGGTGATGTGCTTATCACCAACAATTTGTATATCATAGTCTTTTTTTAAGGCATCATAAGGCACGGTATCAGTTATGGAAATATAAATATTACCAAGTTCTTTTACTGCGTATGACTGAATATCGGCTACCATACCGTCTTTGATAAGGTATTGCGAAACGGACTCTCTGACCAGGTTGTATTGATTCACTTCGTTGGTTTCTATTTCAATAAAAAGGCGTTTGCCATCCGCACGAAGAGAAATAGTGTTTTGGGTGCCACCCTGCATAATTATGTTATACTTCCTGTTTTTTGTGCCATTATCTTTTTTAGTGATGGTATATCCTTTTGCCACTAAAAAGGTGTCCGCATAATGTATGTTGTTGTTTAATAAGTATTTAATGTCTTCGTAGGAGATCAGCCCCTTTTGGCTGAACCCGCTCAGCGTGGAGAACATTAGAAAGATGAAAAGAAAATGTTTCATAATGGCGTTGCGAATATTACATCCAAGTTAAACTTTCATCCCGGTAAAGTATTATCTTAGCTTCATTGTTACAAGAAATATATGCCTAAAATAGAATTATCCCGCGTAAAAGGCGATTTTGGCTTTGAAGCCAAAGATGAAAACGGACATGTGGTAAGAATGGACAGCAGCCCTGAAAGCGGTGGCTGGGATTTTGGCGTTCGCCCTATGCAAATGTTGCTTATGGGGCTTGCCGGGTGCTCTGCCATTGATGTGATCGCCATTTTAAAAAAGCAGCGCCAGGAGATCAAAGACTACAAAATGGTGGTGCATGGTGATCGTGAGGCGGGCAAAGAGCCATCATTGTGGAAAGATATCAATATCGAATTTCATTTGTACGGTAATATTGATGAGGATAAGGCGGTAAAAGCTGCTGAATTGTCGCTTAATAAATATTGTTCGGTTGCGGCAACGCTGGGTAAAGCCGGGGCTGATATTAAATGGCGCGTGTTTGTGCACTCGGCTTAAGTTAAGTATCGATTTTGTTTTGTGCTATGGATAGACCTGTTCCTATTCAGACGGTTCATCTTTTCGGAATCTTAAATAATTTACTGATTGACCTGCTGAAGTCGCTTAATGAGGAGGATTGGAACAAACCCACCATTTCGCCATTGTGGACTGTAAAAGATATTGCTGCCCATTTGCTGGATACCAATATGCGTTCAATAGCTACAGCAAATAATTACAGCGGCAAACCGCCTGAAAATATTCAGTCCTACCAGGACCTGGTAACTTACCTTAACGAGTTAAATGCTGTTTGGGTAAAGGCAATGGACAGGATTAGCCCCCAGCAATTGATAGACCTGCTGCAATCCACAGGTAAACCTTACGAGGATTACCTGACTTCGCTGAATCCGTTTGACTCTGCAAATTATGCGGTTTCATGGGCGGGAGAGGAGCATTCAGAAAACTGGTTTGATATTGCCAGGCAATACACCGAAAAATGGCACCATCAGCAACAGATACGTGATGCGGTTAACAAACCGGGTATTATGAACCGTGAACTTTTTTATCCTTGTATAGATACTTTCATGAGGGGACTACCCCACGCTTATCGTAATACACCCGGAAAATTGGGCGCTTTGGTTACCATTACGATAAGTACCGATGCCGGCGGCAACTGGTATTTGCAGAAAAATACTTCCGGCTGGAAATTAATTCAACAAGCACCAGGCAAGAGTGCGGATGCTGCTATTACTATTACTCCTGATACTGCGTGGAAGCTATTTACCAAAGGCATAAAGCCGGAAATAGCAATACAGCAAGCAACAATACATGGCGATAAAAAATTGGCTCAAACAATGTTCAGCCTGGTTGCCGTTATGGCTTAATCTGATTTTCTTTTATTCCTTTACTGTTTAATGTAAATATCGCTATTTAGTTATTCATATAAGTCCTTTGTATGATATAAGCTATAAAAACAAAAAACTGTACTGTTTAATATCCATTAATCAATTGTGCCTATCAGCATCAATTATAGCTGGTCCTACCTCTCTGTATTTATCGGGGCCGCTGTTGCTAAAATGTTATTACTGTTTGTTTATCAATTATTTAAGCGGTGATTGATATGTTAAACTTAGAGTGGAGAATGCGGGTATGTTAACATGTTTATAACATTACGGACGATATGGCACCGATGTTGAACAGCCGGGGTATGCTCACTATCAATAGAGCGTAGACTTAAATAACATAATCATGAAATCAAATTTAAAAAAAGCCAGCCTGCTGTTAACCGGTTTATTGGTAGGTGGTCAATTATTCGCCCAAACCGCCGATACTACAAAAGCCTCGACCGATTACGTAAAACCATTTTCAAGTGATGATGCATTTCGTACCTGGTCAATAGGTGTAAGCGGTGGTGTGTTAACTCCATACACTATTTTTGGATCAAACAGGAAACAGGATTTTGTACATCCAAAAGCTCAATTGGGTTACGGAGCGTATATTAAAAAACAAATTACTCCTGCAGTTGGGATCCAGGCCGACTTTCTTGGTGGTAAATTACAGGCTGATAACAGCCAGTTAAATGAGTTTGGTAGTACTTATGACAGCTACAGTACCAAATTGCATTACGCGTTAAGTTTAAGCGCAAACGTTACTGTAGGTAATATCAGCTGGCACGACAATAAAAGTGCGATACAGCCATATTTCACTGCGGGTGTAGGTACTATGCATTATACCCCAGTATTAACCACAGGCGCAACATCTGTCAACTTTAAAAATGTGGACAACGGCTCTATCAACGAAATGTATTTGCCGGTAGGTGTAGGTGTTAAATTTAACATTGCGAAGGGAATAAACCTTGATTTGGGTTACCAGGTTAACTTTGTTTACGCTGATAACGTGGACGGATTTAATTACGGATCGAATAACGACAGGTTTTCATACGCACACGCAGGTTTAGAATTTGCATTGGGCAAAAAATCAAAACCGCAAATGTCGGTGCATAACCCTGTTTCATCAATGAGAACAGAATATTTATTGGAAAATCAAAACACTAAAAATCAGCTGCAAAGCGAGATAGACGCACAAAAAGCGGCTAACGACCAGTTAAAAGCCGACTTAGCTACGACCAACGCTAACCTGGCCAAATTTACTACTGACAGCGATGGTGATGGTGTTCCTGACTTTTACGACAAATGCCCTAACACACCAGCCGGAACAAAGGTTGATGGATCAGGTTGCCCGCTTCCGGTTGCTAAAGATGTAAAAGTTTATGTAACCGAAGAAGATCGTAAAGTAGTAAAAGAAGCCATCAGAAATCTTGAATTTGATTTCGGTAAAGCTACTATCCGGGCACATTCATACGCAAGCTTAAACAGGGTTGCCGATTTGCTTGTTGCTAAGAACTTCAGCCTGAAATTAGCAGGACATACTGATAACGTAGGTTCAAATGATGCAAATCTGAGGCTTTCAAAAGAACGTGCCGAAGCCATCAAATCATATTTGGTAAGCAAAGGTGCAAATGCTTCACGTATTGAGGCTACCGGTTATGGCGAAACACAACCAATTGCAAGTAATAAAACTGCAAAAGGCCGTCAGCAAAACCGCAGGGTTGAGTTCACTTTATTTTAATAGAACCAACATTAAATGATAAGGGGCTGCATGGAAAGTAATTCCATGCAGCCCCTTTGTTTTATAGCTATACGAATTGTCACGTTTATAGTTTTGCGAAGCTATCGATGTCACAATTAACCTATCTTTTCTTTAGCCTCTGATATCTAACATCTGGCTAGCCCTTATTCCACCACAATCTCATCTGCAAAAATGTATGAAGGGCTGCCTTTACTCTCGTGCCATTCGGGCAGGGCGCCATATTGTTTTGCTATCACTTTAATATAGCGGGTGCCGGTGTTTAAAGTGGCAGTGAAATCCTGCGTTTGTGGCTCAAGGTCTTTTACATCCACTTTTGTGTATATTGTAGCTGCGAGCTTATAATGTACGCCATCATCTGAAGTATAGTATTCTACCTGTTTAGGGAAAACTATCCATGAACGGCTATCCTGCAGCGCACCAAAGCTTACCTGTTTAACGGGTTTAACCTGTTGCAGGTCAATTAGGGCTACTACATCATTACCCTGGTAACCCTGCCAGTTGCCGATTCGCCAGTTAGCCTTACCGCGGATGCCGTTAATCAGTGTATTATCGCCCTGGTCGGCATAGTTTGGCAGGTACTTGTTAACAAGGGTAAGTTTAATATCATCCCTTATTTTTGTAAAAGTGCCGGTAACGGTAAAGCTGGACTTACCACCCTCAATAGCCACCGTTTTAATGGTTGTGTTATGTGAAACCTCAAAAGGTGCAGTGTATAATGTTGAACTTACGATAGGGGCAGTGCCATCGGTAGTGTAATAGATTTTTGCATTTTTATCGGCAGCCTTTATTTCCACCTTGATAGTTTGCTTAAAGGTTTTTGAAGGCGCTATGATATATGGATCGGAGACGATGAGGCTGTCTGTTATTTTTGAGGAAGGCTTTTCAAGCCCTTGTACAAACAGACTGTTAGGCAGCTTACCGGTAAGTACCTCAAAGTCGCCGCCGTTGGCAACATCTGCATAATTAAGGTAAAGCTTATTGTATGTTTTTTTATTCAAATTCATGCCTTGCAGGTAAATATTTGCGCGGCTTAAACTTGCCCCAGGGTTGGTAATGGTGAATTTTTTGCCATTCTCCAGGTTAATTACCGCCTTGTCAAACTGCGGGATGCCTATTTGAAACTGCTGTTGCCCGGGTGCAATGTTATAAATACCTAATGAACTCATTACATACCAGGCCGACATCTGCCCGCAGTCTTCATTTCCGGATAAGCCGTCAGGTTTGTCGCTGTACTCTTCGCGTAAAATGCGGCTGATGTATAGCTGGGTTTTT
Source organism: Mucilaginibacter xinganensis (assembly GCF_002257585.1). NCBI lineage: Bacteria > Pseudomonadati > Bacteroidota > Sphingobacteriia > Sphingobacteriales > Sphingobacteriaceae > Mucilaginibacter > Mucilaginibacter xinganensis. Next base: position 2,808,256 of record NZ_CP022743.1, read on the forward strand.
TCAGGTGCATCTGTAAAGTTATACAGGTAGGCCATGTGGTGGCTTGGTTCGTTACCATGGGCATATTGCCCTATTAAACCGCTTACGTCATCCTGCTGGCGGCCGCTCAATTTCGAATCGGTAGTGAACAGTTCGTCAAGCTTTGCTTCAAATTTCTGCCTGCCGCCCATTCTTTCCGCGAGGCCTTCAATATCCTGTGGGGCTAGGAAGGAATATTGCCATGAGTTACCCTCAGTGTAGTTGCTATTGATCTCGGTAGGTTCAAAAGGGGTGTACCAGCCGCCGTTGGCGCGGGCCTGCATAAAGCCGTTCTGATCGTTAAAGTTGTTTTTCCAGTATTGAGCGCGTTTAATAAACTCGGCATAATCCTGCGGTTTGTTCAGCATTTTTGCCATTTGGGCAATACACCAGTCGTCAAAGGCATATTCCAATGTTTTTGATACAGATTCATGTTCATCGTCAGATAGTACCACGCCATTTTTACGGTATGAATCCATGCCGAACTGGTTACGGTTTACGGCCGCTTTCATGGCGGTAAACGCTTCTTCTGCATTAAAATCGCGGATGCCTTTTGCGTAGGCATCAACTATTACAGGGATAGAGTGGTTACCTACCATGCAATAAGTTTCGTTTGATGCCAGCGGCCAGATCGGCAAAAGGCCTCCCTGCTCATACATCGCCAGGAAAGATTTAATAAAATCTAATGTGCGTTTGCGGTCAATTAAATTCAGTAAGGGGTCTTCCGCGCGGTACGTATCCCATAACGAAAACACGGTATAGTAATTAAAGCCTTCAGCTTTGTGCACCTTTTGATCCATGCCGCGATATTGGCCATCCACATCGCTGTAAATGTTTGGCGCCAGCATGGCATGGTATAAAGCGGTATAAAATATGGTGTGCTTCTGCTTTACGTAATCAATCACAGGCTGTTTTTTTTGTGCCTGCGGCAGTTTGCGGACACCGTTTCGGCTGTTATATCCGGCATTCGGGTCTTGTGTATTTTGCGGAACCTGTTGTGCCGATGCCCCTGGAGCGCCACCTTCTACTTCAATCTTAGCAAGCTGATCAATCCATAATGCTTTTGCGTCGCGCTGGACTTTTTTAAAGTCGAAATCAGGTACTTCAGTATCCAGGTTTTTCAATGCACCTTCGGCACTTACTGATGAGATTCCCACCTTTGAGATCACCTCGCCCGGGTTTTCAAACTGAATGTACATTTTGATGTTTTTTCCCTGTTCTTTGTTCTTGCCGGTCTGCAGCGCATCATTGGCAGCTATGCCGTAGGTTTTAAAAGACTTAGAAAATTTTGCGTAAAAATACAGCGTTTGATCTGTCGCCCATGAACTGGAACGGCGGTAACCGCGAATTTCGTGGTCGTTTACAACCTCTATCCATGAATCCAGTACCTCGTCACGGTGCTGAAGGTCTATAATGATGTTCGCCTCTTTGGTTGAAGGAAAGCTGTAGCGGTGCACGCCAACGCGGGTGCTGGCTGTTAGCTCCACATCAATATTGTATTTATCCAAATGTGTTTTATAATAACCGGGGGTAGCAACCTCATTTTTCTTTTTAAAGCCTGACAGGTAATCGGTATTCTTAAACTTTGGTTCGCCGGTAGTTGGCATAAACAGCACATCGCAGTAATCAGCAATGCCCGTACCGCTTAAATGGGTGTGCGAGAAACCATAAACCGTAGTGTCGCTGTCGTAATAGCCGGAACAACCATCCCAACCTGTTAAGCGGGTATCAGGGCTTAACTGTACCATACCAAATGGGACAACAGCACCAGGATAAGTATGGCCGTGGCCGCCGGTACCAATAAAAGGGTTTACATATTTGGTGTAATCTTTTTTCTTTTGGGCCGATGCTGAAAAAGCAAATAATAAAACAAAACAGAACGAAAGTAAACTGCGGGTAGGAAGTTTCATTTAATTAGAGATGAATGTGAAGGCGTAAAAATAACCGGGATTAGGCAGATTTAGGTGTATTTTTTTTGATTTTTTTTAAGCAAAGAATCGGGATTAAACCGAGTGAGGGATTTTTTGATTTTACGATGAGGATTTGGCAGGCGGTTCATCCTGTCAAATCCTCAGATCGATGATCAATGTCCAGACAACATTACTTTATCTCAAACTTATCCATATCTTTTAAAAAAGGCAGCGCACGGCGTGTTTTTTTAACCTCGTCGGCAATTATTGTGAAAGTGTACATGTCTTCTTCGTCGCGTTTGTAGTAAACCACGTTACCGTTGGGGTCAATGCAGGTAGAGTCGCCGGAGTGGTAAACCTCGTTGCCATCGTGCCCAACACGGTTAACACCAATTACATAGGCCTGGTTCTCAATCGCCCGCGCCAGTATGAGGGCACGCCAGTGGGCAATGCGGCGCTCAGGCCAGTTGGCTACTATCAGCAACAGGTCATATTCAGCATCCACGTTGCGCAGCCATACAGGGAAACGGAGGTCGTAACAAATCATTGGGCATATTTTCCAGCCGTTTAGCTCAACTATTAGTTTTTTATTGCCGGGGGTATAGGTTTCATGCTCTTTACCCAGCGCAAAAAGATGGCGTTTATCGTAATATTCGCAGGTTCCATCTGCGCGTATCCATATTAAACGGTTATAAAACTTATCATTTTCTTTAATGATCAGGCTACCAGTAATTACACAATCATATTGACGGGCAATTTTTTGCATCCATTTCATTGTTTTACCGCCCATAGGCTCTGCTAGTTTCTCAGCCTCCATGCTGAAACCTGTGTTAAACATTTCGGGTAAAATAATCAGGTTTGTTTTTTCGCGGATACTTGACAAGCGCAAAGCAATGTTTTGCAGGTTCCTGTCAATATTCTCCCAAAACAAATATCCTTGGAATACAGTAATTTTAAGGTTGTCCATTTTTTTAGTCCATAGGCCATGGTCGATAGTCCACAGCTGTTATTAATAATAAAAAAATATTAGCATATCAAAAAATTCACCATCAGCCATGAGCTATCAACCATGGCCTCAAATCAAAGTTTTATCAATCTATCAACGGCTTTATCCAGTGTTTCTTGCTTTTTGGCAAAACAAAAGCGCAAAACATGGTGGTCTGTACCCTGTGTATAAAACACCGATGTAGGGATAGCCGCCACCCTGAATTCCTTTGTAAGGCGCAGGGCAAAGTCGCTGTCTTTTTCGTCGGTTATATTGTTAAACGTTACCGATTGAAAGTAAGTTCCAGCACATGGCAATAGTTCAAACCGGGTTTGTTCCAGCCCTTTACGGAAGTGATCGCGCTTTTGTTGAAAAAAATCCGGAAGTGACAAATAAGTATTTTCATCCTTTAAATATTCCGCTATGGCATATTGGATAGGGGCATTCACACTAAATACTAAAAACTGGTGAACTTTCCTGAATTCCTGCATTAAAAAAGCAGGCGCCATGCAGTAACCAACCTTCCAACCTGTAGCATGAAATGGTTTACCAAATGATGCCACTATAAAACTCCGCTTCTGTAATTCGGGATAACGGGCCATTCCGTGGTGGGTTTCGCCATCGTAAATCAAATGCTCATAAACCTCATCACTCAAAATAAGGATATCCTGGTTTTTTACGATTGCGCTCAACTCATCAATATCTTCTTGCTGCAGTATGGTAGCTGTTGGGTTATGCGGGGTGTTAAGGATGATCATCCTTGTTTTATTATTGATGAGCCTTCTCACCATATCCCATGGAATGCGATAGTCGGGCGGCGAAAGTTCCAGCGATTTTACGATGCCTCCAGCCAGCTTAATGGCAGGGGCATAACAATCAAAAGCAGGTTCAAATATAATTACCTCATCATTTGGGTTTACCACCGCAGTAATGGCCGTAAATATCGCTTGTGTACCCCCGGCGGTAATGGTAATTTCTGTTTCCGGGTTGTAAACGGCGCCGTAAAGTCGCTCTGTTTTTTGCGCAATTTGTTCGCGCAATGCCATCACACCGGGCATAGGGGCATATTGATTATGCCCGTTCTTCATGGCAGTATTCACCAGTTCAACAAGCCTGGGTGGAGTATCAAAATCAGGAAACCCCTGCGATAGGTTGATGGCCCCAACTTCGTTTGCCAAAGCAGACATTACCGTAAAGATAGTTGTTCCGGTTTGGGGCAGTTTTGATATAATAGGCGTCATGCAAGGGCTAAATTACGTAAATGAGCCGAAAGCCGAAAGCTTAAAACCAAAAGGTGTAGAAAATAAGCGGCCAAAGCAACTTGCATTAGCCTTTCTGCTTTTAGCTTTGTGCTCAAAATACTTACCTTAGTACCCATGAAGCAGTTTACCTATCTTATTGTAATTTTAATCACAGTTTTTATAGTATCGTGCAGTTCAGGAAAAAAAGACCTGCCGGTTATTGGTTTTGTTGATTACGAGAAAGACGCATCCCTTGAGCCTGCAAAAAATGGTTTTATTGATGCTTTAAAAGCTAATGGCTTTGAAGATGGGAAGAATATAAAAATATCTTACCGAAATGCCCAGGGCAGTATCCCGACCTTAACCCAGATCGTGAATTTTTTTGTATCGAAAAAGGTCGATTTGATGGCTACATGTACCACATTATCGTCTATAACCGCTGCACAAAAAACCAAAACTATCCCCATTTTTATGATGGTATCGCCAACAGTGAAGCTAATGAATATGGAAAACGCAGCGGGAAAAGGCCCGGCTAATTTGTTTGGGGTGGTTGAGGACCTCAATTATATTGACACTTCGTTTTCAAACATTCTTAAATTTTTAAAACCGAAAGCTGGCAAGCTGTTTGTAGGGATGATTTATAACCAATCAGAGCCGCAATCTGTTGATGCAAAAAAACGCATCCAGGCTGATGCAGATAAGCTAAATATAACATTGATAGCACTGCCTTTAAATTCATCGGCAGATGCGCAATTGGTTACCCAATCACTACTAAGTAAAAACATCGACGCTTTTTTCGCTAATCCTGACAATAGTGTGTTTGCATCTTTTGAAACTATATACAAAAGCTGCGATCAAAAAAACGTACCCATATTTACCAGTGAAGCCGGCCTGGTACAACGCGGCGCAGTGGCAGCATTTGGCGCAGATATTTACCAATGGGGATACCAGGCGGGAGAGCAGGCTGCACAGTTTTTAAAAACACATAGTACCGCCGGGCTGCAGCCTGAGATGGTTAAATTGCGAAAACGGGTTTATAATCCTGCATTGGCCAAAAAGTATAACATCAACGTTCCTGCAAACTTTGAACCTGTAAAATAATGGAGTTCTATTTAACTGCTTTATTACAGGGGTTTAGTTTTTCCGCCTTGGCGCTGGGAATCTTTATCTCGATGAAGATCTTCAATATTCCTGACATTACTACGGATGGCAGTTACACGCTTGGTGCAGTGGTAACCGCAGTAATGATTACCCATCACCAGCCTGCCTATTTAATTTTGCCGGCAGTAATAGTAGCAGGTGGTTTGGCCGGGGCGCTAACCGGTATTATTCATACTAAGCTGAAGATCAATGCCCTTCTTGCCGGAATCCTGGTAATGACAGCCCTGTATTCTGTTAATCTAACATTAATGGGTACTTCAAACCTGCCGCTGAATAATTTTCCTACCCTGTTTAACCTGGTTCAAATTAGTGCAGACCCTAACCACAACACTTTTTGGGTGGTATCTGCCTTCGTGATTGTACTTATTGCACTGATTGGTTACCTGCTTAAAACAGACTTTGGCATTGCTATGCGGGCTACAGGTAACAGTGAGTCGATGATAAGGTCGTTAGGGGTAAATACCGATAGGATGAAGATCACGGGCCTTGCTTTGGCTAATGCTTTAACAGCGGTAAGTGGCTACCTGATAAGCCAATACCAGGGTTTTACCGACATCAGCATGGGGATAGGCATAGTGATAGTAGGCCTGGGTTCTGTAATTATTGCAGAGACGCTTATAAACTGGTTCCGGATTACATCGGTTTGGTTAAGCCTCATCCTGGTTCTTACCGGTGCGGTAATATTCCGGCTGGTACTTTCGTTGACGCTTGATCTTGGGGTGGATGCGAATTTACTGCAATTGGTAACAGCCGGTTTTGTGTTACTGATTGTGAGTTTGCCGCGCCTAAGACTTAGAACCCGATGATTTCGAACATCAAAACTCCGAAATAAAAGAAATGATCAATATCACCAATCTTTATAAAGTTTTTAATCCGGGTAGGCCGAATGTAGTAAACGCTGTTAACGGCGTTAATCTTGAAATAAAAACCGGGGAATTCCTGGTGATCGTAGGTGCTAACGGCTCGGGTAAAACCACCATGCTTGATATGGTTGCAGGCAGCGTTTTACCAACCACTGGAAGTATCAGCATTGATGATGAAGATGTAACCCGGCTGGCGGATTACCGGCGCAGTAAATGGATAGCCCGTGTTTTTCAAAATCCGTCCAGCGGAACAGCATCTGACCTGAGCATCCTGGATAATTTCAGACTGGCAGCCATCCGTACCAAACCGAAAGGATTATCCATTGGGGTAAACGATACCTTTAAAAACCAGGTAAAGGAAAAAATTAGTACGCTTGGTCTAGGCCTCGAAAATAAAATAACGCAGCAAATGGGCACTTTGTCTGGTGGGCAACGCCAGGCCTTAACGTTGTTAATGAGTGTGATGGATAGCTGTAAGGTTTTACTGCTTGATGAGCCCGCCGCCGCCCTCGACCCAAGATCAGCAGATATTGTAATGCGCACGGCAGATGAACTGATAAAAGATTATCGGCTTACTGCTATATTGGTTACTCACAGTCTTAAGGATGCTTATAATTACGGCAGCCGCATCATAATGATGGGAGAGGGCCAGATTCAAAAAGACCTTGAAGGCGAAAGTAAGCAAGCCCTAAAACAAAATGATCTGTTTGCTTGGTTTTCATAAGGAAGCTGATCATCGAAAATTAGGTGTTTCTCCGCAATTAACCGATCGGTAGTCGGGCGACTGGGGGGGCGGGATAGTCGTTTCAGCAGATGAGTAGTAAGCGATTTCTGCCTAAATAATCTGCGAATTGCTAATTATTTAATTATCACAGATATTAAATAAGATATATTTCTATCTTGCATTAAAATCAATATTTTCTACAATGAAATACACAAAGTTAACCTTGTCGCTGTTGTTGTGCGCAGCTATGTTTAAAGCGCATGCGCAAAGTGCAGGCGGGTCTAAATCTAATTACGATCAGCATAAAGTATTCAACCCTTTATTTTACCCTGACAAAGGGAATGAATTTCGCAGTGCGGGCGGTGCTCCCGGCGTAAAATACTGGCAAAATCGTGCAGATTATAAGCTGAATGTTGTTTTGGATACAGCAAAACACAGCGTAACGGGTACCACATTGATTACCTATACCAATAACAGCCCTGATCCGCTTGCTTTTTTATGGCTGCAGGTTGATCAGAATATTTATAAGGCCGATTCGCGCGGGGAAGCTACCAGTCCGGTTGATGGCGGCAGGTTTAACAATAAGACCTTTACCCAAGGCGACGAGATAAAAGGCGTTTACATCATCAAAAACGGCAAAGCCGAAAAAGTCGATTATGTGGTGACGGATACCCGCCTGCAAATTAAGCTTAAAGATACCTTGAGAACAGGCGGTGCAAAAACGCAGATAAAGATAGATTATAAGTTTGATGTACCTGAATACGGAACAGACAGAATGGGGCGGAAGCTTTACAAAAATGGCTGGGTGTATGAAATAGCGCAATGGTATCCGCGTATGGAGGTTTATGACGATGTTACCGGCTGGAATGTGATTCCTTACATGGGGGCTTCAGAGTTTTACCTGGAGTACGGTAATTTTGATTATACTGTTACGGCACCGGCTAATTTGGTGGTAGTTGGCTCCGGCGAGCTGTTGAACCCTACTGAAGTATTTTCGCCAAAAATAATGAGCAGGATGAATGTGGCAAAAAACAGCGACAAAACGGTAATGATAAAAGATTCTGTTGATCTTGTAAACAAAGACTCTTATCCTGCAAAAGCGAGCCTCACCTGGCATTTTTTCTGTAAAAATGCCCGCGACGTTTCATGGGCGGCTTCAAAGGCGTTTTTATGGGATGCGGCACGTATAAACCTGCCGAGCGGCAAAAAAGCGCTTGCGCAATCAGTTTACCCTATTGAAAGTAAAGGTCAGGGGGCCTGGAGTAGATCTACAGAATATGTCAAGGCTTGTATTGAACTGTACTCAAAAGAGTGGTTTGAATATACCTATCCTGTAGCTACCAATGTAGGCGGAATAGTTGGCGGCATGGAATATCCTGGTATTGTGTTTTGCAGTTCTCAAAGCCAGGGTGGCGGTTTGTGGGAAGTTACCAACCACGAATTTGGACATAACTGGTTCCCGATGATCGTGGGTTCGAACGAGCGTAAATATGCCTGGATGGATGAGGGCTTTAACACTTTTATCAATAAAGTAGATACCAAAGTATTTAACAACGGCGAATACTTTGAACCTGCCGACGCGCAAAAAGCAGCCCCGGCAATGTTTTCGGCTGATGCTGATCCTATTATGAATACGCCCGATGTTATTCAGCCTGACTATTTGGGTTACGCTGCTTACGAGAAACCGGCAATGGGCTTAACCATACTGCGCGAACAGATCCTGGGAGAAAAACGTTTTGACTATGCCTTTAAAACTTATATTAAACGTTGGGCCTTCAAACACCCTACGCCCTGGGATTTTTTCCACTCCATGGATAATGCTGCCGGCGAAGACCTGAGCTGGTTTTGGAATGAGTGGTTTACCACTACGATGAAGCTTGATCAGTCGGTAAAAGCTATTGACTACATTGATAACGATCCGACAAAAGGTGCGCTAATTACTATCGAAAATTTAGAAGGCATGGCTTTGCCCGTTACCATTGCGGTAAAAGAGGAGAATGGTAATAGCAGCACTATTAAATTACCTGCCGAGATCTGGCAGCGCGGCGGAACATGGACATTCGCCTATAAATCAACTTCTAAAATTACTTATGCAACGCTCGATCCTGATCACGTTTTGCCGGATGTAAACCCGCAAAATAATTCATTAAGCGGTATCGGTATGGAAAAAGGAGTTACCTCGGCATCGGTTATTAAAGCTTATATTGATGCTGTAGGCGGCCAGCAGCGTTTAAAAGATATAAACGACCTGACCATCACTGCGGAAGGCAATGTACAGGGTTATACTTTTTTAAAGGTGAGCAAGTATAAGACGCCTGACAAGACGGCTATTGATGTAACCGTACCTAAGTACAATAATTTCAGCTTGTCCCATGTTGTCATTAATGGCGATAGTATCCTTCTGAAACAAAACGGCAGGGTAGCACCGTTGAGTACTAAGAGCGAAATAGGAGCGGTAAGGGCCCGTTATAAGCTGTTCCCTGAACTGGATTTTGGCAAGCAGGGTTATAGCGCTGTATTGGATACAAACTACCAGGTAGTGAACGGACAACTGGCTTACCTGGTTTCAGTTGCCGGGCCTGATGGCACAGTGGTTAAATACTTTTATGATTACAAAACCGGATTAAAGGTTAAACAATTTACTGACGTGCCAAACGCAACGGTAATGGAATTTAGCGACTATCAAAACGTAAACACAGGCATTAAACTGCCGTTTACCGAAATGAACAGCGTTAACGGCCAGCCCATTCAATTTAAAGTGAAAAGCGCTACAGCTAACATTGGGCTAACGAATGATGCGTTTGTGAAATAGGCTAAAGGTTTATTAAACGTTTAAAGAGAACGGCTGATTAAGTTTTAAATTCATAAACTTAGTCAGCCGTTCCTTTTATATTTGTTTTTTTTAAGATATGACAATTAGCATTTTAGGCTGCGGATGGTACGGTAAAGCGCTTGCAACAGCTTTAATTAATAGCGGCAACATTGTTAAAGGCTCATCTACTTCTCCCAAAAAAATGGAGATGCTTTATAACGTCGGAATTGTACCTTACCTGGTTGATATAAAGCCGGATAGAGAAGCGAATGACGCTGGTTTTTTTGATTGCGATTTACTGGTGATCAGTATTCCACCCAAAACAAGACAGGGAGAAGGGCCCGGTTATCTTCAAAAAATTCAAAGGGTAATTGAGGCCGCTGTTGAGCATCACGTTACTAAAGTGATTTATATAAGTTCCACAGCGGTTTATGAAGAGCTGAATGGTGAAGTAAACGAACTTAATATTCCCGTGCCTGATACGGAATCCGGCAAAATACTTTTTGAAGCAGAAAACCTTTTCAAAGCGCAAATAGCATTTAAAACTACGATAATCCGTTTTGCCGGACTGGTTGGGCCGGGGAGACACCCGGGCCGCTTTTTTTCGGGAAAGAAGGCTATTCCTAATGGATTGGCGCCCGTTAACCTGGTTCATTTGGATGATTGTATCGGGATTACAAGATCAATTATTGATCGTAAAGCGTTCGGTTACCTGTTTAATGTTGCCGCCCCGGACCATCCCGCTAAATCTGCTTTTTATACCCGCGCTACTTTGCAGGCAGGATTAATTGAACCGGAGTTTATAAATGAGTTGGGCAGCTGGAAAATCATTAGCAGTGTGCGATTGCATGAGCTGTTAAATTACAGATTTAAAGTATCATCGTGGACTAACTTTTTGTTTAATTAGTCGTTGTTAATCAGTTTTGTCTTCACCCTCTTTCACATTTTAAGCCTATAATTTGCCGCTATTTGCAGTTGAGGTGGGTAAAGATTGCTCATTTTGTGTAAAAACGGTACATCATAAGCAACTCCTTTAAGTAATCAGCACGTGTTTTTCATAGCGAGGGTTAATGCGATCTTAATTTCATGTAAAGTCGGGTAATAGCTTGGCTATAAATATGTCAATTACCTATACGGGGTCGGTCGGACTGTAAATCGGCGTGTTGCGGCTTATGTGGTACAGATATTGTATCTATTCATTTATTCATATATTGAATTTATGTTAAAGATTTATCAACAAGCGTTGCGGTTAAAGGAAAGGAAACGGGGATTTCATTTAATAACTTCCGAGGTTACAATTGCCCTGCCGCAGATTAGTGAACTGGCGGTAGGAATATGCCAGGTGTTTATTCAGCACACTTCGGCATCATTAACAATAAATGAGAATGCAGATCCTACTGTGAGAAAAGACTTTGAAACTTACTTTAACAAAACAGTAAAAGAAAACGATCCGGACTACCTGCATGATGACGAAGGCCCTGATGATATGCCTGCGCACCTTAAAGCTGCTATATTAGGCAGTTCAGTAACTATTCCGGTACGAAACGGGCGTCTTGCATTAGGCACCTGGCAAGGCATCTACTTGTGCGAACACAGGGATAACGCTACACCAAGGAATATAGTTGTCACCGCATGGGGAAGCAATGATCAATCTATTGGTTGAAGTTCTGCGTAAATAGCAATCAACAACAATGCTGATGAAAAAGATTTTAATTTTTAGTTTCCTGCTTACATCCTGCCACCTGTTCGCGCAGGATTCGCTTAAAACATTTAACTATTCACGTAACCAAATTACCACTACAGGGATGAAGGTACTGGGTAGTTGGGCTGTAGCTAACATTGGTGTGGGGGCTGCAGGTTGGGCAAATTCAAAAGGAGGAACAAATAAATACTTTTATCAGATGACAACAATTTGGGGAGCGGCGAACTTAGGCGCGGCCCTGCTGGGTTATACCGGAACAAGAAACAATGGTAATCAAAGTTCCCGTGCAGCTGATGTATTGAAGGCGCAGAAAAAAATAGAGAAAATCTTCCTCATTAACGGGGGGCTGGATATCGCTTATATAGGTACAGGAATTTATCTCACGCACCGGGGCAACAGCAGAAACTCAGATCAACTGAAAGGGTACGGACCGGCGGTGATAGCGCAGGGCGTGTTTTTATTGTTGTTTGACGGAACCATGTACAGCACCCACAGGCATGAAGGTAATAAATTAAGACAGTTTTTAGAAAAGAACCCCGTTACCTTTAACGGTAAAACGGTAGGGCTAATTTATCACCTGTAGTTATAAACCTCCGCAATAATTTGCTACAGGCAGCTACATTCATTAAAAGGCACTCCCCGTAAAAAAATATTTTTTGAAATCTTAAACACACACGGGCTAATACCCACTAAACAGTCAGCAGGAATTGTAAAGTATCTACATTATCTGCATAATCCCACAGTGCAGGTTGCTGGCTCAGGCCAAAATCAACAAGTTGGTTGCTGACTACTAAAGGCGCCGCGCTGACAATACATTGTATGTTATCGCTCTGCTGCTTTAGCATCTCCTGTGCCTGGTTTATATCTTCGTAATATTCATAAAATATAACCGCCAGCGGAGATGATAATGATGGGTTTTCTTTAACCAGCAGGAAGCCGTTATCCAGGTGCTGTTCCCCGCCTACAAGGTAAATAGATTTATTATAGCCGTAATTGTTATTGTATTTGTTGTGATGAATGATAGGCTGGTAAACCTCAATTGATTCAAAAAGAAAATTAAAATTGTAGCCTTTGGGTACGAGCAGTTTTGATACGTTCCGGCAGCCCAGGCCAAAATAGTCGAAAATATCGTGGCCTAACTTGTAAAGTTGCTCTGCCGTTTCATTGCCCGTTAATAATGCTACGCTGTTGCGGTTTTTGCGGATGATATTTGGCACTTTTCCAAAGTAGTAGTCGAAATAACGCGATGTATTGTTGCTGCCGGTAGCTATTACCGCGTCAAAATTCTCGAGTCTTTCAACAAATTCATAACTGTTGCCAAACGTAGGCTCAATGTTTACCAGCATTTGTAAAATGCTTTTGATAAGCCGTGAATCATTTGATGACGTTTTTATAAGGGCTATGTTCCCGCTTACCAGCACGCACAAAACGTCGTGAAAGCCAACTAACGGGATATTACCTGCTAATATAAGGCCAACTTTTTTAGGTTCGTTGTTCCCTTCCCGGGTATAGTTGTTAAGCCACATGGTCAAATCTTCCCGGTTTAACATTTTTCCTATTGCTATTACTGCTTCTTTTACATTTTCAGCCGTGAACCAGGCATTGTATTGGCGTTCGGTATTTATTATAGATGATAATTCTTCTCCCGGATCTGATAATTGGTTTCCAAGTTCTGTAAATATTTCTACTAACTGCGTTTTGTTAAATTTTGACATATATATGGTAGCGATTGAAACCGCTAAAATCTTTTTTTGTTATATTTGCATGTTTGTTAATTGCAGGCAAAGTTAATTGAGATTATAAGATATAAAGAAATATGGCGATTAAAATCACCGATGAATGTATAAATTGCGGAGCTTGTGAACCGGAATGCCCTAATAATGCTATTTATGATGCCGGAGCCGCATGGCGGTTTTCGGACGGAACAGGTTTAAAGGGCCTAATTGACTTTGGCGAAGGTAACACATTGAACGCTGAAGAAACACAGGCAGCTTTATCTGACGACATTTATTATATAGTTCCCGATAAGTGTACCGAATGTGTCGGTTTTCATGACGAGCCGCAATGTGCTGCAGTTTGCCCGGTTGATTGCTGTGTAGACGATGAAGATATCCGCGAAACGAAAGAAGAACTCCTGGCTAAAAAGGAATGGCTTCATTTGGGTGAGTAATAAGTTTGTTACAAATCCAAAAGGGGATGGTATAACGTTACTTTCCCCTTTTTTTGTAGGTTGAAACATTAAACCTCTCAGTTCGTTTAAGCCTAATCAAGATGGAATACGGTATATGCAATCTTTCTGTTGTCCCGTTAAGAGCCGAACCCAGCGATGGAAGTGAGCAGGTGTCGCAAGTTCTTTTTGGAGAAACATTCGAAATTGTTGAGTGGAATGATAACTGGGTTAAAATTATAACTTCATTTGACAATTATCCTGGCTGGATAGGGCGGTTGCAGTTTGTAATGCTTGGTCATATTGCGTATAAGGGCATTAAACAGGCCCCTCCGTCGTTAACCCACCGGCCAGTAACGCAAGCCTGGAAAATAACCAATAATAGTATCCTTTATCTGCCAATTGGTAGCTCACTTTCCTTTTTAGAAGGAACGACCTGTCGTATTGGTGATGAAAAATTTGAGATAATAGGGGAGATAGGTGAAGTTGAAAATTTAGCTGCCACAGCGGTATCTTTTTTAAATGCGCCTTACCTTTGGGGCGGGCGAACCCATTTTGGAATTGATTGCTCCGGATTTACACAATCTGTTCTCAGGGCGCATGGTATAAATTTATTACGGGATGCCAGCATGCAGGCTGAACAGGGCTATGAAATAAAATCCTTATACGATGCCAAATTAGGTGATCTTTCCTTTTTTGAGAATAAAGAGGGAAAAGTAGTTCATGTAGGTATTATGCTTAATAACGAGAAGATTATTCATGCGTCCGGAAAAGTCAAAATTGATACGATTGATGATAAGGGCATTTATTCAAAAGATTTGAAACGTTATACCCATAAACTCACTGTCGTTAAAAGATTTTTCTAATTATCGAATCCAATCTCCCAAACAATTACCTTTTTGTCGTCACTAACTGATATAAGCTGATTGTTGTTCCATACCAGCTTATTTATTGACAACTGGTGGTTTGCATGGCCCTTTTCACGGCTAATGGTTTTATATAGTTTATAATCATCGGCACCCCATATTTTTATTCCTTTGTCCATACTTCCTGTAGCAAAATAGGGAAGGGAAGGGTGGAACGCGATACTGTTTATGGCAAACAAATGTGCCGGTACGCTGCTTAACAGGCTATATGAGGCCGCGTCGCAGATTTTTAATTGTGCATCCCGCCCTCCCGAAACCAGGCAGGTCCCATTCGGGGAATACTGCAACGAGAAGACCGACATGGTATGGCCATGCAACGTTTTCACCAGCGTGTAATCTTCCAAATCGTATATATGAATCTGGTTGTCCCTACAGCCAAATGCTACCTGTTTCTCATCCGGGGAAACGCTGATACATCTTACCGTATCATCAGCAACTTTGATGTTGTGCAACAGGGAAAGGGTTTCAAGGCTCCAAATTGAAACTGTGCCGTCCTCTGAGGCTACCAGTAACTCGTTTTTATGACTAACGGACTTAATATCAAATATTGGTTTTTGATGGTGTTTTAGCGGCGGGAGTAGTTGCTGTGTTATAAAATCGAACACCAAAACGCTGCCGTTACGCAGGCCGGCAAACAATAGCGGGAAGCTAACCGGCCCGTGAATAGCATAAATAGATGCAGTAACCGGGAACATCACCTTAATAAAAGCATAGTCCTTCAGGCTCCATTCCACCAGCCCCTTATCATTTCCACCGGTAAACAAAATTCCCGGCTTTTGTGAAAGTTCAAGTGTAAATATAGGATTTCCGTGTCCTGTTAGTTCAGCTATTTTTTCTACAGTCATGTTTTTAGTCGATGGTCGATGGTCGATGGTCCATCGCAGTCCCTAACTATCTATGGACTATCGGCCATCGACCATCGGCTTATTTATGTCTTTCTTCTAAATTCTTAGCTATTCGTTCAAGGTTTAATCCCTTTTCGCGCAATAAAACAATCAGATGAAAAACCAGGTCAGATGATTCATTGATCAGATCTGTTTCTGTTTCAGCAAGGGCAGCTATAACGGTTTCAACACCCTCTTCGCCAACTTTTTGTGCAATTTTGTTTAAACCTTTATTGCGTAGTTTGTTTACGTACGATCCCTCCTGCGGGTTTTCATATCGGTTGGCTACTATAGCTTCCAGCTGTAATATAAAGTTCTGGTTGTATTCTGTTTTAAAACAGCTGCGCGAACCTGTGTGGCAGGTAGGGCCGTCGGGTTTTACTTTGATAAGGAGTGTATCATTATCGCAATCAATATGCATGCTCTTTACATGCAAAAAGTTACTGCTGCTTTCACCTTTTGTCCACAGCCTGTTTTTTGACCTTGAAAAAAAGGTTACGATATTTTCGGCTACCGTTTTATCGTATGCTTCCTGGTTCATATAACCAAGCATCAGTACTTCAAGTGTTTGCTCGTCCTGTATAATAACCGGAACTAATCCGTCTGTTTTATTGAAATCTATGTTCATTATATAATTACTTCTCAGTCGTATTTAACAAATCCATTATACCTAACTTGTTTTTCATGACGAAGAATAGTCAGGCGCTGTGGTGGTAATCTGGTATGCAAATTGCTGAAAAAATCAGCCTTATTGGTGTTAATAATACTTTACTTCCCTTACCTCAATGCTGTGTTGCTTTAAGGCATTTTTTAAATCAGGTATCAATATTTCGCCATAATGAAATACCGAGGCCGCAAGCGCAGCGTCAACGCCGGTTTGTTCAAATACATCTACAAAATGCTGTACAGACCCCGCACCGCCGGAAGCAATTACAGGAATATTAACAGCTTTGTTCACCTGTTTTAAAAAACGATTATCGAAGCCTGCCTTTGTACCGTCATGATCCATGGACGTTAGTAGTATTTCGCCCGCACCACGGCTTTCAGCCTCTAAGATCCAGTCTATTGTTTGCTTTTCCGTTGGCAGCCTGCCTCCGTTAAGGTGTACAATGTTTTTACCTGCAATAACCCTTGTATCAACCGCTACAATAACAAATTGAACACCAAATGCTTTAGCCAGTTCATCAATCAAAGCTGGATTACGTACAGCGGCAGAATTAATGGAGATCTTGTCAGCCCCTGCATTTAAAAGCGCATCAGCATCTGCAATTTCATTGATGCCACCGCCTATCGTAAATGGAATATTTATTTGCCTGGCCACTGCCTTAACAAGCTCAACCATTGTTTTTCGACGCTCAACTGTGGCGGTTATATCTAAAAAAACAAGTTCATCGGCGCCTTGTTGTGAATAGTTCCAAGCAAGCTCAACCGGATCGCCTGCATCCCGCAGATCAACAAAGTTTACGCCTTTTACCGTACGACCGTCTTTAACGTCCAGGCATGGGATGATTCTTTTACTTAGCACTGATTGTTAATAGTGTAAATGTGTAAATAAGTTGTTGAAGTAGTTAAATAGAGATAAGCGCATCCAGGTTCCAATTTTTTACATCTTCAACTGAAATATGGCCTTCATAGATTGCTTTCCCTACAACGCATGACTCAACTTTTATATGGCTAAGCTCCTCAACATCGGCCATTGAACTAACCCCGCCCGACGCAATCAATTTAATAAAGGGGGAGTGGTCCAGTAATTTTCTATAAAGGTCAACACCTGCGCCGCCAAGCTTGCCGTCTTTATTAATGTCGGTACACAAAAAGCGAAAGAAACCCAGTTGCAGGCATTTGTCAACGTAATCCATCAGTTTAATCGGCGAACTTTCCATCCAGCCAGAATATTTGATAACTTCATCCAGCACATCAATAGCAACTACTACCTGGTCCGAACATTTATCTTTACCACAGATCTCCTTAGCTAAATCCGGCAAAAATGATGGATTTGTAAGGGCCTGAGTACCTACAATAACACGGTGAACGCCAGAGTCTATCAGTTCTTTAACTTTTTCAATGCTCCGGATACCACCGCCATATTGAACTTTCATATCTGTTTTACGGATCACGTCGAAAAGATATTCCTGGTTGGAGAAATCATTTTTTGCGCCGTTAAGATCAATTATGTGGATGAAATTAGTACCGTTTGACTGGTATTTTTCTATCATTTCCTCTAAGGAAACATCATATTCTGTAACTTGTTTATAGTCGCCTTCACGTAAGCGGACAACTTTTTTGTTCAAAATATCAATAGCGGGAATAATGTACATTTTTTTAAATTTTTGAGAAGTTTTTTAGTAAGGTTTCACCATATACCCCGGATTTTTCAGGGTGGAATTGTACACCATAAAAATTATCCCGCATAATTGATGCCGAAAACTTGTTACTATATGTTGTTGATGCTAAAGTGTAGTCACTATTATACTCAATAAAGTATGAATGTACAAAGTAAAAATGTGAACCGTCAGGAATATTTTCAAAAAGTAGATTATCCTTTTCAGCGTTAACCTGGTTCCAGCCCGTGTGCGGCACCTTATGCGTTGCGCTGTGTGCAAATTTAAGCGTCTTAATAGGGAACAGGTTAAGCAGGTTTGAGTCGCCTTCTTCCGAATAGGATGTAAGCAGTTGCATACCGACACAAATTCCCAATACAGGTTTTGTTAGAGACTTGATTTTCGGCACCAGTCCCGTATGCTCCAGTTTATTCATAGCTGCACCGGCATGACCAACACCTGGAATGATATAGCGATCGTAAAGTTTGAAATCTTCTTCTTTGGTTATCATTCCATAAGGAATACCCAGCCGCTCCAAAGCAGCAGTTAATGAGAAAATGTTCCCGGCACCATATGTTATAATTCCAATCATTGTTTTAAGTAACAGCGGGCAGTAGCAGAAAATATTTTATAGTAAACACCCTTTTGCATTACAAAAGTCCTTTAGTAGATGGTAAAACCATTTTGTTTACATCCCTTTTTACAGCCATTTTTATGGCCTTGGCAAAGGCTTTAAAGATAGCTTCAATTTTATGGTGTTCATTATCACCTTCGGCTTTTATATTCAGATTGGCCTTTGCTGCATCAGAGAACGATTTGAAAAAGTGGAAGAACATTTCTGTTGGCATTTCACCTATCTTTTCTCTTTTAAATTCAGCGTCCCAAACTATCCAGTTTCGTCCACCAAAATCAATGGCCACCTGTGCAAGGCAGTCATCCATTGGCAGGCAAAATCCGTAGCGCTCAATGCCCATTTTATTGCCCAGGGCTGCAGCGAATATTTCGCCAAGGGCTATACCTGTGTCCTCAATTGTATGATGCTCATCAATATGCAGATCGCCGTTGGCAACAACTTCCAAGTCGATATTGCCATGCCGGGCAATCTGGTCAAGCATATGGTCAAAAAAGTGAACGCCCGTTGATACTTTGGCTTCTCCCGTGCCATCGAGGTTTATTTTTATAAAGATGTCGGTTTCCTTGGTGCTGCGCTTGTGTGTAAATATCCGCTCGCCAAGTTTTAAAAATTCATAAATCTTTTGCCAGTCAGTTGTTTCCAATACAACGGTATTCTTCACGGTATCCTCTTCTTCCTGGCCACTAAATTCATGGCTGCCCAAATTTGAATTGTCATTTAGCCAGATTGCTTTGCCCCCCAGATTATGACCAAGTAACACATCATTTTTACGATCACCGATTGTATAAGACCCCTTCAAGTCATATTTTTCAGCGTCAAAGTATTGCAGCAGCATACCAATTCCAGGTTTACGGGTGGGCGCTTTTTCGGCGGGGAAAGTACGATCGACACAGATATTCGAAAATATCACGCCTTCATTCTCAAAAGTCTTTAATACAAAGTTCTGCACCGGCCAAAACGTATCCTCTGGGTATGATGGGGTCCCCAAGCCATCCTGGTTGGTAACCATTACTAATTCATAATCCAGCTCTTTTGCAATTTTAGGCAGGTATTGCAAAGCACCCGGATAAAATGTAAGCTTGGCAAACGAGTCTATCTGCTCATCCGGAGTTTCTTCAATAAGGGTACCGTCGCGGTCAATAAATAGTATTTTCTGCAGCTTGCTCATTTAAAGTTTTGTATGGTTTGGAGTAATATATTATTTTCTTTAGGTGTTCCTACGGTTATTCGGAGGCAGCCTTCGCAAAGTTCAACTTTCGACCTGTTCCTTACTATAATCCCCTGATTAACCAGGTGATCATAGATTCCGTTTGCATCGGTGGTTTTAACTAAAATAAAATTGGCATCAGACGGGTAGATATCGACTACAAAATCAAATTCTTTTAACCCCAAAACCAGTTTATCTCGCTGGATCAGCGTTTCTTTTATCCAGCTATTTACCTGTTCAATATTGTTAAGCGCTTGCAGGGCGAGTTGCTGTGAAGCTTCATTGATATTGTAAGGTGGCTTAACCTTATTCATTATTTCAATAATCTCCTCGCTTGCAAATGCCATTCCAATGCGAAGGCCTGCTAAGCCCCATGCTTTTGAAAGGGTTTGCAAAACCACCAGGTTGGCATATTCTGTTAATTCCTGGATAAAGGTTTTTTGGCGGCTAAAATTGATATAAGCCTCATCAACCACCACAATGCCGTTAAAGTTAGCAAGCAAGGTTTCTACGTCAGTACGATCTATTGAATTACCGGTAGGATTATTAGGGGAGCAAATAAATATCAGTTTGGTGTTGTCGTCAATTGCTTCGGCAATACCTTCCAGGTTAAGCTGGAAATCCTCAGTAAGCGGTACATTCTTTACCGCAATATCATTTATGTTGGCCGAAACCTGGTACATGCCATAGGTTGGCGGAACCAGGATCACATTGTCAACACCCGGGTTACAAAAGCTGCGGAACAGAATATCAATAGCTTCGTCGCTACCGTTTCCTAAAAATATATTGCGGGGAGGCACCCCTTTTATTTCGCTTAAACGTTTTTTAACATGGTATTGCAGCGGGTCGGGGTAGCGGTTGTATTGCTGCTCCAATGGCGAACCAAATGCATTCTCATTTGCGTCTAAAAAAACACTCGCTTCTCCCTGGTACTCGTCACGTGCAGAAGAATAGGGGGTGAGGTTTTTAATATTTTCCCTAAGTATCTTATTTATGCTGAACATTTTATTTAATTTTTTTTAAGCGATTGAAGCTGCAAAGCAACATAACGGCTCGTTATTCCTTCATTCTCAAAGTTACTGCGTTCTTGTGCGCGTGCAGTCCCTCCAACTCCGCCAAGATTTCAACTGACGGGCCGATATTCTTTATTCCTTCAGGGGTGATATGCTGAAAGGTGATTTTTTTTACAAATGAATCAACAGATACGCCCGAATATGCCCTTGAATAAGAGCTGGTAGGCAGCGTATGATTTGTTCCTGAAGCGTAGTCTCCAACACTTTCCGGGGTCAGGTTTCCAAGGAAGACAGATCCTGCATTGATAATGCCTGCTATTATTGACTGCCAGTTTGTGGTAGCCAGTATCAGGTGCTCGGGAGCGTACTCATTGCTGAACTTCATACAATTATCTAATGTATCGGTTACCACAATGTATGAGTTTTCTATCGCCGTCTTAGCTATTTCTGCGCGGGGTAATACAAGCATTTGCTGGTCGAGTTCGGCTGCAACCTCATTGGCTATTGCGGCTGATGTGCAAACCAAAATAGACTGGCTATCCATTCCGTGCTCGGCCTGTGCCAGCAGATCAGCGGCTACAAAAGCAGGATTAGCCGTTTCGTCGGCAATCACCAGTACCTCTGAAGGCCCTGCAGGCATATCAATAGCGGTTGTGGTGGTTGACTGAATGATGGTTTTGGACTTCGTAACAAACTGATTACCTGGGCCGAAGATCTTATCAACTTTAGTAATGCTTTGGGTTCCATAAGCCATTGCAGCAATAGCCTGGGCACCTCCTGCAAGATAGATCCGGTCAATTCCAAGCAAAAGCGCAACATAAGCTATAAAGGCATTTACTTTCCCGTTTTTTTGCGGAGGAGAACAAACTACAATTTTATGGCAGCCCGCTATTTTCGCAGGTATTCCCAGCATCAAAAAGGTACTGGGTAAAACAGCAGATCCCCCTGGGATATAAAGGCCAACCTTTTCAATTGGTCTTAATTCCCGCCAGCAGGTTACGCCGGGCATGGTTTCAACCTTATCCTCTGTTTTTAGCTGTGATTGGTGGAATCTATAAATGTTATTGTAAGCTATTTGCAGTGCAGCTTTTTGTTCATCTGTAACGGAAGCCGCAATGTCAGATAGTTCATCCTTATCAAGATATAGTTTTTCCAGTTCAACTTTATCAAACTTTAAAGCATAATCAAGTAAAGCGGCGTCGCCATTTTGTTGAACATGTTTAATAACATCTTCAACTATGGTACGGATCTCGTTTGCCGGATCAACATTACGCTGAACCAGTTTTTGGATGTCGGATTTGTTTAAATCTGAGTAATTATATTGTTTCATTTTAGCTCACAGTTTGGAACGGACTGTTTACAGTTTTGCAGCCGACCAATACCGCCAACCGCATACTGCTAACTATAAAATAATCTTCTCAATCGGCATTACCACAATTCCCTGTGCGCCGGCTTGCTTTAACTGGCTTATCCTATCCCAAAAATCACGTTCAGGGATAACGGTGTGCACAGCTACCCAGTTTTCTTCGGCCAAAGGTATTACCGACGGGCTTTTAACGCCCGGCAATAAGGCCAGAATGGCAGATAGGTTATCTTTAAGAACGTTCAAAACAACATATTTGGTTTCTTTGGCTCTTAACACCGACTGAATGCGTTGGATCAACTCTTTCACAAGGTCTTCATCTTCACTGCCTGCACGACCAATTAAAACTGCTTCTGACGACATTACGTCGGCAAATGGCTTTAATCCGTTGCTTTTAAGTGTACCGCCGGTTGATACCAGGTCGCAGATGGCATCGCTTAAGCCAAGGCCCGGCGAAATCTCAACGGATCCTGAAATGGTACGGATATCAGCTGTTATATTATTCTCTTTTAAAAATTTGCCAAGTATAACCGGATAGGTTGTGGCAATTGATTTACCGTTAAGATCAGCAAGACTTTCAATTTCATTGGTGTTTGGCACCGCAATTTTAAGCGAGCATTTACCAAAGCCAAGGCGCTGCAGGTAACTTACTTTAACTTCGGTTTCCCGGATCACATTTTCACCAACTATTCCGAGGTCGGCAATACCATCCTGCACATATTCAGGGATATCATCGTCGCGAAGGAAAAGAATTTCTAACGGAAAATTTGAAACAGGAGAGATAAGCGAGCTTTTATAATTTTCAAAATTTAAGCCGCAATTTTTTAATAATTCAACGGATTTTTCGTTGAGCCGACCCGATTTCTGGATCGCTATTTTTAATGTTTTCACTGATTGAATTTAAGGAACTATAATAAAAAAAATATAAACGGAGGGTTGTTATTTCACGTAGAAACATACATTTATCTAATCACCACATGGTGGTGATGGTGCAGATGCAAATGATATAATGTATAACCGTTCATTTTTTATATAGTAAAACTATAGATAAGTGTCGCAAATATAGAGAATGCTTTGTTAAATAAAAATTAAATTTTGATTTGCTTACTGGTTAGATAGCCTCGCGAAATTTAATTCGGGTTTTCAAGGGCTAAAGTCACGTGCTGTGATCCGCCGGTAAATCAACGCCGTTTAAGACTTTTTTGGCGGTCCAGTCTTCATCAGGAGCGCTCCAGAACGCATCTGACTCCGGCAAACCTAATGGTAATAATATAGTTGAACATAAATATAAACTCCCGGTTGAGATATAGCCTTCAGCTAATGACGGTTGATGTCCATACAAGCCAATTTGCAACCAGCCAATATTATCAAACATGCCTTTAGCTTCAGTTACCTTTTTAATAACTGTGGTTAAAGCGCACCTTATCTGTGCAGGATTAAGGTGTTCAGGCAATTGATGCTGGAGGGCCATATTTGCCAAATGGTGAAAGGCACCTGTGCGATAGGTTATTGACCGGCCAATTACCGGGTAGCTGCCATCGGCAGCAATCAGACGTTCCTGTATTTGCACGTAACGTAAATTATGGGCTAAAACCTGCTTTCTTATTGGTTCAAATATGTTGTCTTTAGCCGCAACAATTTTTAAGATATCGTACAGGTAAGGATGAATTACAAAGCTGTTGTAATAATCCCAGTGAAATTCGGGGCCATCACCATACATGCCATCACCTTTATACCATTCCTGGTGTCTTTTTACAGCGTAATCTATCTTTTGCACGTCAAAAGACTCATTTATGCTGATAAAAAATGCCTCGATCATAGCGGCAAATAATAGCCAGTTACTCTCCGGTGGCTTTATTTCGCGGGTTTTTAACAGGCAGGTAATTGCGTTTTTCTGTACTTTTTTGTCAAGGCTATTCCATAATTTGGGGCAACGGATAAGGCCGTAAGCAAAAAAGGAAGCATCAACCAATGGCTGACCGCCTTCATCACCCCAGTTCATGTAATCTTTTGCACCAGGATTTGTGGCATTTTCAATTCCTTTTATCGCGAGGTTAAAATATCTATCCTGTAATCGCTTTTCAGTAGTATTTACCTGCTCCAATTGTAAAAAAGGAGCTATTCCGGCAAGCAATCGCCCAAACGCTTCAAGGTGGGTATATTTTGCCCTGTCACTAACGAGGGAGGTTTCTTTAGCCTCAACCGGCATTTTCTCTTTGAGCTGATTAGCTGCCAGTGCGGTTAATATTGGTTCTGCTAATTTTTGAAGGTAGTTTAACCATAATTGCCGCTTGTTAAAGGCCGGCTTTTCCATTGAGCCAGCATTTGCGGGAAGTGAGGCAGATACCACCGGCGCTATGCCGAGTATCCCTGCGTTCTGCAAAAACTTTCTACGCTTCATGTATTTGACTTACTTCCCGTCGCAATAATAAATCTCACCTTCTTTGGCGGCTCCAATTTTCACCAGTTTTTTATTCTTCATAATATCGGGCAGGCTAATCAATTCGGTGTTGTATAAGTTGGTAAACCAGATAAGGTAGAACTGCTTTTGCGCATAAAATTTCTGAACATCAGCTTTAGGTTCCTTGTGGGGAATTACCGTAGATGACATTCGCGTAAACAGGTAAACAGCTTCATCAGCGTCCGTATATATCGGGATGCCTGGTTTAAACAGGTTTTTGTGATTTTTTAAGTACACTATAAATTCCGATTTATTCCAGTCGTCATCGCTATAGCCCGGCACGCCATAATCGCGTTCATCGTCATATCGCTGGTAATCTGTTAAAACGGTTGAATATTCAAAAGCAAGCATTAAAAGAATTGCGACCGCAGCTAATACATATTTAGCCTTTGATTTTATCAGAATTAGCACATCCGGAACCCAACTTGTACACGATATAAGCAGCGGAATAAACATTGGCGAGAGCAAGCGGCTATTAATGCGCTCGTAGCGGGAAATACTTGCTGAAATCACTATAAAGAGCCCGTAAACTACAGCAAACGCAATTACAATATTTTCGTAACTGTTTATGCGGCCTTTAAAAGCCTTCCAAAGCAAAATGCCGGTTAAAGCAAGCAAAACTGCAGAAGTAATAACAGGAGCAAAAGGATAAGCTGTTTTGCTTAAACTGCCCCAATCGCAAATTACGGTACCAAAATAGTACAGGTTATCAATAAAAGGGGTGACGGAAGGATACCGGGTACCGGTACTTAAACCTGAATTTATCCTGTTCAGGATCAAATTGCCAACAAGAAGCGAAACGGAAACAAAACCAAATATCAGGATGTGGCTTATTTTCTTTTTTACAGTTAGTTTATTATCAAGCAATAGCATCAATCCTCCTGCGCCAACTACTGTTACACCGGCATAACGGGTAATGCAGCTAACTGCGGTAATAGCCGCCACCGATATTAAAGCGTTGGTGCTATGTGTTTGCAGGTATTTCCAATAAGCGATAATGAAAAGCAGGATCTCAAAAATAAACAGCGTTTCAGACCAGAGGAAAGTATAGATCTCCAGCAATCCCGGACTAAGAATAATAGCTATCAATATGAGCCATTTGTAGATGCGCGAATGAGAAATGAATTTTTCCATTATCCAGCCGCTGGTAAAAATTACCGCAGCAAATAACGAAGCGTTAATCATAGCTCCGGCCTCAATAGGATCAACCCGTGTGATAAATTGAATTATGGCAAGAAAAAATGGATAAAATACCGGAAAAAACACCAGCGGCCCTTTATTGAATGTAATTAACGTACCATGTGCCTGGATGTTTGTTGCAGTACTTGCATACATAATGGAGTCGGGAGAGATACCGACTCCGCTGTAGGCTGTAAAAAGGTAAATAACATAAAAACCAATGATGGCAGCTATTAACGAATCAAGATTATTTAAATAGCGTTTCAGGTACATGGGGTGAAGTTGCAAATGTTTTAAAGGTTGTAAATGTTAACTGTAGTAAAGTTGTAAATGTTTTAAACTTAATTGTGTATGATTTTTCAGCCCTTACAACAACTACAACTCAATGTAACCTCATTCTATCAAATCCAGTATCTCACTGATGGGTTGATCGCTGTTAATTAAAATACCTTTCACACCTGCTGAATTGCCAGCAATTACATCACGTTCGCGGTCGCCAATGAAGTAAGATTTTGATGGATCTAAGTTATACTTCTCAATGCCTTGCAGTAACAAACCCGGTTTGGGTTTACGGCAGTCGCAATCACCGGTAAAATCAGGATGATGAGGGCAATAAAAAAAGTCAGTAAGTTTAACATCGTGCAAAAGGTAGGTGTCTTTAAGGCTTTGGTGCATTTTGGCCAGTTCTTCCTCGGTGTACCAACCTTTGGCAAGGCCGCCCTGATTGGTTGCTACCAGCAGCAAATAACCTTTGTTTTGCAGTGTTTTTAAAGCGTCGAAATTATCCAGGATATGGAAGTCTTCAAGGCGGCGCACGTAGTCGCCCATCTCTTTGTTCAGCACACCGTCACGGTCTAAAAAAACAGCTTTATTTTTTTGAGGCATTCAATTAAATTTTTGCAAAGGTAGTAATTCTTAAAACTCCTGCCTTTATAATGTAACATCTGCTGTTACGTTAATCGGCAACTGGTTAATCGGAAGTCTTTAAAACAAAAAAAGACACGAGTGATCGTGTCTTTTTTTGTTTTAAAGCTGCTATCTTTTATTTACTGCTCGCGGGTTTTGCAATCACCTCGCCAACAATATTCAGGTTTTTCTGAGGTGTTTCAGCATTTGAAGTAACAACAATAACTTTGTTAAATGGCGCAGCTACGGCCGCGTTATAGGTTATTTTTATGTTCCCTTTTTCGCCGCTTTTTACCGGTGTTTTGGTATAGTCAGCAATAGTACAACCGCACGTAGGCCTTACGTCAGTTAAAATAAGCGGCTGCTTGCCAACGTTGGTAAATTCAAATATGGTGGTAACAGGCGTTCCTTGTGGTATTTTACCAAAGTCGTGCTTTTCCTCATTAAATTTAAATACAGGTTTTTCGCTATCTTGTGCAGATGCAGCAAATGCAAAACCCAGGATTACTGCGCATATTAATAAAGTCTTTTTCATTTAAGTAAGTTGTTTGTTAAAGTAATAAAGCAATTAAAAGCTTTTATTGTTTGTTATACATGCCAATAATACGCTTATACGTTTAGTTTGATTATCACAAATATAAAAGGTTTAATGCAATAATAAAACTATTATGTAAACTGTATGTTTTATATGCAATAATGCCAATTACAGAATAGAATTTTATAATTTTACCGCCTAAACAAAATATAATATGCCCGAAACTGCAATTAACGCTACAGGTCAATTAAATACCGCAGAGCTCAGTTTTGACGATTTTAAGAAGATTGTGATCAATGATTATCGCATAGGCTACGAAAGCAGGCAGGCGAGTTTGATTGGTCGCAGGGAGGTGCTCACAGGTAAGGCTAAGTTTGGAATATTTGGCGACGGTAAAGAAGTCGCGCAGCTTGCTATGGCAAAGGCCTTTAAGAAGGGCGATTGGCGCGCAGGTTATTACCGCGACCAGACATTTATGTTTGCGACAGGTATGAGTAACCTTGCTGAATTTTTTGCACAGTTATATGCTTATCCGGAAGTTGAGAAAGATCCCGCATCTGCCGGCAGGCAAATGAACTGCCATTATGCAACACGTTTTATAAACCCCGACGGTAGTTGGGTAAACCAGGCCGAGACCATGAATTGTTCGGCTGATATCTCTACCACAGGCGGTCATATGCCGCGTTTACTCGGCTTGGCATACGCTTCAAAACTTTACAGGCAAAATAAGGAGCTGGAGTATTTGAGCAATTTTTCTGTTAACGGTAACGAAGTGGCGTTCGGAACTATTGGTAACGGCTCTACATCCGAAGGCTTGTTTTTTGAAACATTTAATGCTGCCGGAGTTTTGCAGGTACCTATGGCTATCTCTGTTTGGGACGATGCCTATGCCATATCAGTTCCGGCTAAATTGCAAACAACCAAAGAAGATATTTCAGAAATATTAAAAGGCTTTCAGCGCGAAAAAGGCACTAATGGCTATGAAATATATAAAGTTAAAGGCTGGGACTATGTTGCGCTTTGCGAAACGTATGAGCGGGCTATTGCAATTTGCCGTGCCGAGCATGTACCTGTTTTGATCCATGTTATTGAAATGACGCAGCCCCAGGGTCACTCTACATCCGGCTCACATGAGCGTTATAAATCAAAGGAGCGGCTGGCCTGGGAAGACGAACATGATTGCCTGTTGCAAATGCGCAAGTGGATGATCACTTCGGCTGTTTCCACCGAAGCTGAAATGGATGAGCTTGAAGCAACTGCAAAGAAATATGTTCGTGATGTGCAGCGGCAGGTATGGAATGAATTGAGTGAAGGGATTATCTCGGAATTAAATGATGCTTCGCGGTTAATTGAAGACCTTGCACGGGACGTGAGCGAACAGGATGAACTATTGGAGCTGGTAACTGAACTGCGCGAATGCATCGATCCAGGTCGTAAAGATGTGGTTGCAGCCATTCGTAAAGCCTTACGGATAACCGTTAAACAAAATACCCCTCAAAAACAGGAATTAGCAAATTGGCTTGCCGGCGAAAACGTGAAAAACTCAGAACGCTATAGTTCCAAGTTGTTTAGCAGCACGCAATACTCTCCTTTAAACGTATCGCAAGTACCGGTAAGGTATTTTGAGGATTCGAAGTTTATAGATGGCCGCGAGGTGTTGAATGCTTGTTTTGACGCAAACTTTGAGCGTGATAAAAGCATAGTAGCGTTTGGTGAAGATGTGGGTGCGATAGGTGACGTAAATCAGGGATTTGCCGGATTACAAAGTAAATATGGCGATCTGCGCTTAACTGATACAGGAATTCGCGAAGCTACAATTATCGGGCAGGGGATGGGGCTGGCCATGCGCGGACTAAAGCCAATCGCCGAAATTCAATACCTTGATTATCTGTTATATTCTATAAA
The DNA here is from genome assembly GCF_002257585.1 of Mucilaginibacter xinganensis. Lineage (NCBI taxonomy): Bacteria > Pseudomonadati > Bacteroidota > Sphingobacteriia > Sphingobacteriales > Sphingobacteriaceae > Mucilaginibacter > Mucilaginibacter xinganensis. Next base: position 2,837,173 of record NZ_CP022743.1, read on the forward strand.
CGTGCTAAGCGATGACCTGGCTACCTTAAGCTATCGTACGCGTGGCGGACAAAAAGCGCCTTTAATAGTGCGCACCCGCGGGCACCGGCTGGAGGGAATTTGGCATTCTGGTTCGCCGCTCGGGTTGATACTAAACGCCATGCGCGGACTGCATATTTGCGTGCCGCGTGACATGACGCAAGCTGCCGGAATGTATAATGTGTTACTCAGGGGCGATGAGCCGGCGCTAGTGATAGAATGTTTAAACGGCTACCGTTTAAAGGAAAGGCTTCCCGCCAACGTTGGTGAGTTTACCGTGCCTTTAGGCAAGGCGGAAATTCTTAACCAGGGTACTGATATTACCGTGATTTCTTATGGCTCAACCTTACGCATCGTAATGGAAGCTGTTAAAGAACTGGAGAAACTGGGGATAAGCATGGAGGTTATTGATCCGCAAACTTTGTACCCGTTTGACCTAGATAACGTGTGCGGCAATTCATTAAAGAAAACCAGTAAACTGTTAATAGTTGATGAAGACCTTCCGGGTGCTGCCTCGGCTTATATACTGCAACGTGTACTGGAGGATCAGAAAGGCTATTACTCACTTGATGTACAGCCGAAGACGTTAACAGCGAAAGATCACAGGCCACCATATGGCTCTGACGGCGGTTATTTCAGCAAACCATCATTAGATGATATTATTGAAGCAGTTTATAGCCTGATGAATGAAACCGATCCGCACAAATACCCGGCAATTTATTAACGTTTTATGGGCTATCATAATGGCCAATTTATTATGGGTGTGATTTATTAAACTTTTATTTTTGCGTCCCGGTCGGTTGATCGGGACGCTTTATTTATATCCTTTATTTTATGGACAATAATTTTTCAGAAATAGCAAGTGTTATTAAAAATCGCCGCACTATTAAATCGCAGGCAATGAATGGCAATAAAATCCCTAATGGACATATTGCCGCTATATTGGAGCTGGCAAATTGGGCACCAACCCACGGTTGCACCGAGCCATGGCGTTTTATAGTTTATGAAAACCCTTCAGACTTTTGCCGTCAGCATGCGGAAATCTATAAACAAAATAGCCTGGGAGATAACTTTGTACCTGCCGTTTACGAAAATTTAGCACGCCAGGGGGATAAGGCCTCGCATATAATTGTAGCCGTGATGAAAAGGGGCGATCTGCCAAAAATACCACAATTTGAGGAGATTGCCGCAGCATCGTGTGCCATTCAAAATATGTTGCTTGGCGCAACTTCATTAAATATTGCTTCATTTTGGAGTACCGGCGGTATGGCTCTTAAACCTGCGTTAAAAGAATATTTAGGATATGGGGAACATGATTTAGTTATGGGGATACTTTATTTTGGTTATGCAGATACTTATCCCGAAGGGAAAAGAAATAGTGAAATAGAGAAAAAAAATTCGTGGGTTAAATAATAATTAAACAGTTCTGTAGTTTATTAGTAACATCAGTGATGTTAATTTTATATATATGAATTTAATATTTTGATGTATTTAGTTATTTAAATGATAGTTTTTTAATTATTAAATAAATCATTTTTTTAATATATTGCAAAAAAAAGGCTAAAAAGCGGAACCCTAATTTCGTTTTTACGTATAAAAAGGCCTAATTAATTATTGATTTAACCCAGGTAAAGAATGAAGAGATCTATTGGCGGGCTTATATGCGTTTTATTAATTGTCGCAATAACAACTATTAGCTGGAAAACAGCAGAATTTAACAGCAATCACAACAAATCATTTAAAAAACCTTCTACAGCGAGAGAATTGCTTGAAAAGTATATTACTAATATTTACGAATCCGCGCATTTACAGGAATCAGGCTTGGGCCTTGAAGTATTTAATAAAGCTGTGACAGGTTTCATGAACTTAAAGGCAAGCAACAAGCTTCCGCAAACCACTTCCATACTTACCGTTGTTGATCTTGCAAAATCCAGCCATGAAAAACGGATGTGGATTATTGATATGATAAATAACGAGTTGTTGATTAATACCTGGGTTTCGCACGGCCATGGCAGCGGTGATGATATGGCAACCAGTTTTTCGAACAAAATTGATTCCCACCAAAGCAGCCTCGGGTTTTATATTACCGACGATGTTTACTACGGCAAAAATGGCCGTTCGCTACGTTTAGATGGGATGGACGCCGGATTTAACTCAAATGCCCGTGAGCGTGCTATAGTTGTACATGGTGCTGACTATGTTGGTGAAAATGCAATTGCGCAACTTAGCAGGCTTGGTCGCAGCTATGGCTGCCCGGCGGTATCGCCCGAAGTATCAGACAAAGTGATAGACCTGATTAAAAATAAAACGGTAATGTATATTAACGGTAATGACAATCCTTACAATTCTAAGTTTTTAGACCCGGAACTTGCAGCAAGCTACGTTTTCCCTGATACAAAAAACGGCTTTATGGCAAGCTTGTAAAGTTCACTTTTGCTGATTAAACTGTAATATTAACGCTTCGCCACCTGTTGACTGCTGCTTTTAATGGGATGAAGCAGTTTTTGCAGGTGATCATACAAAACGATATCCTGCCCGTAAACGTCGTTCCTGAATTGCAATTTGCCTTCTTCATCAGCCCAGCAAGTTACATATGTAATATAAACGGGAACTTTTTTAGGTAGGTAGATAGTAGTAGGTTCGGGGTTGTCGCCGGCCATATCTTCTGCTATCGTATTATATTTTTCGCCCTGTCCAAATAGGTTCAAAGCTAATCCCTGCGGATCACCCAGCCGAACACAACCATGGCTCACAGCGCGCATACTTCTATAAAATGCGCTCTTTGCCGGGGTGTCGTGTAAATAAACGCTGCTTTTGTTATTGAACAAAAATTTTATTTTACCTAAAGAATTATCGGCACCTGGTTTTTGTTTAAACTCATAGGGCGAGTTTTCTTTTGTTATTTTTGTCCAGTCGATATCTTCCGGATCTTCAACCAGCTTATCGTTTTCGTAAACGTCGATGTCCTTGTTTGATAGATAGTAACGATCTTTTGCTGCTTCAACCAATATTTCTTTGTTTGCAATACTGCGCGGGATATTCCAAATTGGGTTAACATCAACGCTATGGATCAGGCTATTGAGTAAAGGCGTTTCATGGTCATTTGGCTTATCAATCCTGCATGAATCATTGTAAGCTACCAGCGTATTGGCGTTGTCCATGTTACGTCCCTGCCCAACGCAAACTTTCATTTTCAACACCGATCTGCCGCTGTCAATTACATTCAAAAAGAAATCAGGAATATTTACTATCACATATTTATCTTCAAAAGGCTTATTACGCCATCTTAAACGCTCAAGGTTTACTAATAAAATACGCCTTGTTTCTTCACCTGATCTTCCTGGAGCTTCGTATTTGTCTTTCAAGGCTTTTTGTAATACCAGGTATTGAGGGCTCCTGGGTTGAATGCTGTCGAGATAGGTTTGCATATCATTAATACGAAAAATACGCACCATGCCAAGGCTATCAGCGGCTTTTGTTGCCAAAAAATATCGCCTGTAAATTGTTTTCGGGTTAATTACACCATATTGCAGGGCATTGGAGTAATCGATGAGTGAGCTGGAAGCCGCAATCTCGATTTTTGCAATTGCGCGATATGCCGAGTCAAGACTTTTTGTATTTTTTTCTAATGCAAATTTATACATCAAATCACGTAATGCCTGCGCTTTGAATAACTGAGGGTCCAAACCATGTTCATCGGCTTTTAAACAATAATTTGAAACAGTAAGTAAATCGCCATTAAACAAATGCGCCATTACTAACTGCGGCTCGTAATGATTTTTCTTGTAATAGTTTGCTATAAAATCAGCATGTTTTAGATTATGCCTCTCTGACAAAAGCGTATTTTTAAAAACCGCGGCGAAACCTTCGGGAGTATAATCCTGGTAAATTTTGTTATGAGTCTTTTTAAAAAAGAAAGTGGCAGTTTCGTTACGCTTCTTTTTGCAGCTTTGAAAAGTGATAATTAAGGCGGCAACAATTAAAAACGGGGCGACAATTTTTTTTGCCGGAAATAATTTAATCATATTAATCAATGGCTTCAAAGATAAGGCTTTGTTCACAATTCGTAGTGACAACTTGATATTAGAATTTTGTTAATTTTGAATAACATAAAAGTCAATGCACTTATTTGAGCGCTAAACTTTCATAACTAATAGTATGCCAATGAGAAAATGTTTTGCAATTATTTTTATATTATTTATTAATTCGGGTTTAAAGGCTCAAAAGTTTAGTCCTGTAAATCAGAATGCAACGCCTGGGGTAAAAAAGGTGCTCAACTTGTTGTACGAAATAAAGGGCAGGTACATTTTGTCAGGTCAGCAAAATTATAACAGTGACAGAAATCTATTTTCAGATAGTGCTAAAAGTATTACCGGAAAGTATCCGGCTATTTGGGGGAGTGACTTTATTAATTGGGGCGATAAAGACCTGGGGCCGCAAATAGTAGAAGAAGCTATTAAAAAATCGAAAGAAGGATACCTAATTACACTGATGTGGCATGAGGGAAAGCCAACTGACGAGCCGCCGTATGATTTTGAAAAGAATGTAAAGGGCAAGATGACCGATGCGGAATGGGTAGAGCTGATTACACCAGGTACCACCCTGAATAAAAAGTGGCTGGGCCAGATAGACGTTGTAGCGGGCTATTTAAAGCAATTAAGCGATGCTGGCGTAACCGTTTTATGGAGGCCCTATCACGAAATGAACGGCGTGTGGTTTTGGTGGGGAAATAGAAAGGGTGACAATGGCATTAGTAAATTGTGGAAAATGATGTATGACAGGTATACCAATTATTTCCATTTAAATAATTTGTTATGGGTATGGGGTGCAAATGGGCTGCGGGATATTCCTTACGATGAAGCTTACGATTATAAAGACTTTTATCCGGGTGCTAACTATGTTGATATTTTAGGTGCCGACATCTATCATTTTGATTACGAGCAAAAAGATTATAACGAGCTGTTGAAGCTGGCTAACGGGAAACCGATAGCGCTTACGGAAACCGGTGAACTCCCGAAGCCCGAAATATTAAAGGTGCAGCCGGAATGGACCTGGTTTATGGTTTGGACTAGCTGGCTTTGGACCGATAATACCCACGATAGGGTGAAAGAAATTTATAATTTGCCACAAACGCTTAACCACGATGAAGTTAGTGCTAAACTTGATTCAATTAAATAGAAGAAGATATGGCAAAAACTGAAGTTTGGTTACGCGGGCCTATGGAAGGGGTCCCCGTTTTATTACAACCCGTCGCCCATGCTTTATCACAGGCCAGGGAAGAGATAGGTGTATTAATGGCCGGTTTTCCTGAAGCCTTGTTATGGGAAAAACCTGCAGGACTTGCATCACCCGGATTTCACCTACAGCACCTTGCGGGTGTGCTAAACAGGCTTTTTACTTATGCTGAAGGTCAACAGCTTTCCACCCAGCAATTGGATACACTGGCTGCTGAAGGCAAGCCACCATACGGAGAATATGGTGCAGGTGTTTTAGTCGAAATATTTAATAAGCAGGTGGATGATTGTATCGCTCAATTAAAAAGGATTGACGCGTTAACGTTATCAGAAAGCAGGGAAGTAGGCAGGTCAAAATTGCCATCAACCGTCATTGGTTTATATGTTCACGGGGCCGAACATACGATGAGGCATGCCGGACAGCTTTTGGTTACAGTAAAAGTATTGATTGATAACTATGCGGATGATCTGGATTCACGCCTTATAACGTAATGTTTAGTAGCTGTTTTGCCGATGAAAGATAGGCCCATGTTTGCCAGATTACTAAAAACGCCCTATTATGATTGATACCACTGTACGAAACAAATCCAATCAACGATATTAGCTAAACATCTTTCGGTTTTAGTAATTCAAGGGCTATGGTTTTAGGAATAGCGATAGGCTGCAATGTCATTAAAAACCGTGACTTTTGAAAAAGCGTGTTAAATTTTAATTTGTGTCCAAATTTTTTTAACAGGTACGTCAATAGTAAAAGGATCATAAGCTACACTTTAAATTGTTAAACACCGGAATTGCCCATTAATCGTAATTAGTTTGCAGGTTATGCAAAAGTTTAGATCGCTGTTATTTATACGCCCAATATTATTAATAAGATGCGTTATTAATGAAATATAATCCTTCAATTTAAATGGGAAAAGAAACAGTTGATGACCTTGTGAAGTTTATGCTCCCTTACTCGGACAGCGTAAAAGCATCCGCTATTTGGCTTAGAGAATTTGTTTGGGAATTGTACCCGGAAAGCAATGAACTTATATATGACAATTACAATGCGGTTGCCTTTGGATGGTCAACTTCGGATAGGGCAGGAGATGTGTTTTGCAGCATTGCTGTTTGCAGCGATCATGTGAATTTTGGCTTTAACCGCGGAATTGATTTTCCTGACCCTGAAAAGTTATTGATTGGCAATGGAACGCTGTATCGATACTTACAAATCAGGAAGAAAGAGGATTTTCCCGAAGCATACATTAAACAGTTACTGGAATATGCTTACGAGAATTCAATATCAAGATTAAAACCCGCAAAGACGATAACCCAAGGGCAAACTATAGTTAAGTCTATTTCTGCGGTTAAAAAAAGACCAGGAGGAGCGATCAGACACTAGATATTAATCAAAATCGGAATTTAAAAGCAAAATTTTATTTTTTCTTTAGGACTTTACTGACTTTTTCGACTCCAACTAATGATTTCCTTTAACAGAAGCCTTATCTATAGCGGCTTGTTTTTTTGGATCAACATATTCCTCATCGCGGCTTTCCGGAACATTTCTCATATCAATGTTTTCAATGTAAGTCCATCTTCCGTTTTTTAATTTGTAACCGTCATAGGTTAAATCGGGGCCATAGGTTGAACGTTTGTCTTTTAATTTGGGATCGGGCGGCGCCAGGTGATCAAATACAATGAGGTTTTGCTCAGGCACATACTTCAATAGCATGGAGGCCTGGCGGGTGTACTCAAAAACTATCCTGTCCCGCGTTTTACCATTGCCGTCAAAAACGTGCATTCCCAGTTCAGGCTTGCCTTCGTTAAAGGATAAAACATCAATTACCTTTTTTGTTGATTCAACCGTATTGCCTTTCCACCCAATTAAGATATAGTAAGGCTTGGGCGAATAAACAGGCACTATTTTGTAATACTGCGCGCCGAACCATTTTCTATTGTCGGTAACAGAATCTTCCGGGTTTTTCAACAGTGGCGAATAATCTTCTAAAGGGTACATTTTTAAATTGCCGCCAGTGTTTAGTTGTATGGTGCCATAAAAGCGATAGCTGCCATCTAAATTGGTAATATGCCAGCTTATAATCCGAAAGCGATTATCCGGCGAATTAATGATGCTAACACTCTTTAATGAGTCGAAAGGATAAATAAAAGAATTAGGGATTTTAAGGGCGCTGACAAGTGTTCTAACAAATGCATAATTTGCATTTTTTCGCTCCATGTCATTCTCATCGTTCACAAACTTTTTACCCAGTGTTACCAGGGAGTCCTCATATAAATGCAGTTTCTTAATACGCACATTTTCGTCAGAATGCTGGGCGAAAATAAACATTGGCGTTGCAGCCAATACGAAGCAGGTAATTAGCAGAAATTTCATCACCCCTAATTAACGAAAATTTTCCAAAACCATTGCACTGGCACCGCCACCACCGTTACAAATTCCTGCAGCACCGTATTTTCCATTATTTTGCTGTAAAACATGCAACAAAGTTACAATAATGCGCGCACCGGATGCACCGAGGGGATGGCCCAAAGAAACTGCGCCACCGTTTACATTTACCTTTGCGGGATCAAGTTTCATTAGCTGGTTGTTTGCTAATGCAACCACAGAAAACGCCTCATTTATCTCAAAAAAATCAATCTCTTCGGCGGATAATCCGGCACGGTTCAACGCAAGCGGAATAGCCTTTGATGGTGCAGTGGTGAACCATTCGGGAGCTTGCTGCGCATCAGCATAGGCAACTATTTTTGCCAGAGGTTTAATCCCCAACTCGTCTGCTTTTTCTCTACTCATTAATACCAGCGCAGCTGCGCCATCATTTAAAGTTGATGCGTTGGCAGCAGTAACCGTTCCGTCCTTCTTAAATACCGGCTTTAGCGAGGGGATCTTATCAAATTTTACTGCATTTGGTTCCTCATCATCAGCAAATAACGTTACGTCTCCTTTTTTATCTTTTAGTTCAACAGGGGTAATTTCCTGTTTAAATTTGCCTTCCTGCTGTGATTTTTGCGATCTTTTATAAGATTCAATGGCAAATGCGTCCTGTTCTTCGCGGCTTATATTGCATTCCACAGCGCACAACTCTGCAGCCGAGCCCATATGGTAATCATTATATACATCCCATAGCCCATCTTTAACAAGTCCGTCAATAATTTGACCATTTCCCAGCCTGTAGCCGTTCCTGGCCTTATCTAAATAGTAGGGAACGTTGCTCATACATTCCATTCCGCCGGCCACAACTATTTCGTTTTGGCCCAAAGCAATGCTTTGCGCGGCCAGCATAATAGCTTTCATTCCTGATGCACAAACTTTATTTACAGTTGTTGCCGGTATTGATGGCAAACCTGCAAAAATTGCTGCCTGTGTTGCCGGCGCCTGCCCCAGGTTTGCTGACAACACGTTACCCATATAAACTTCCTGGATTTGACCGGGGTTTAAACCTGCTCTTTCTACAGCCGATTTTATAGCTATGCTGCCCAGTTGTGTAGCTGACAGGCTTGCCAAACTGCCGCCAAAACTACCTATTGGGGTGCGTGTTGCTGAAACTATTACTACTTCTTTCATGGATATTTTAAATTGGAGCCGCAAATTTAATCTTTTTATTATGCATGCATAGTATTTTTAATCTGATTTTTTCTTTTTTCCGCTTTTTTTACGTTCATTTAAAGCATGCTGCAGCAGGTACTCTACCTGGCCATTAATACTTCTGAACTCATCAGCGGCCCAGCGTTCAATCTCCTTGAGCACCTCCGGGTTAATACGCAATATAAATGCTTTTTTCTCAGCCATTAATTAACTTGCTGTTTTGTAAATGATTTTATAATGATATCATAAAGATATCTATTTTTATTTCCTAAAAGCAAGAAAAACTGCATATAATGGAAACTTATAATTAATTTTGGTTTACAAACGTTTAAATGGCCAAATTATCTTCATCGCGTCAAAAGGCATTATTCCGCAAATACTCGCGTAATGTTAAGTTTTTAATGATGCTGGCGAGCATCTGTGTAATTGTTTTTACCCTGCCTAAGCAAGCAAAGTTCAGCTACGATATTGAAAAGGGGAGGATCTGGAACCAGAAGGACCTAATATCGCCTTACAATTTCGCCATTTTGAAAACGCAGCAGGAAATTGAGAACGATCAAAAAGCAGCGCTGGCGAGCATAACGCCTATTTACCAGGCCGATCCGGATATGCCGCAGCATCAGTTGGAAGGATTTAAAAATGACTTTGAAGTAAAATGGCACAGTGCAGGGTTTCCGGATAATAAAAAAGCAAAATATGAATCAACCGGGTACAACGTGTTAAAAACGATATACGATAAAGGGGTTTTTACACCGAATGCAAAGTACCAGCAAAACGCTGAAAATTACCAGATAACCATACTTACATTTAACCTGGCAACTGATAAAAATACGGCAGATCTTTTTACCAGGCAGAAAGCTTTAGATTATAGCGACCAGTACTTAAACCTATACAAGGACCTTGATAAGGCCTTTCTGCTTGATCTCATCAGCAACAGGCTGCAGGCCAATTTAACCTTTGACAACAAATTAACCTCGAGGCTTGAAAAAGAAGTAGTAGAAAACTTATCTACCACCCGGGGTATGGTCCAAAAAGGGGAGGTGATAATAGCCAAGGGTTCGGTGGTAAGTGATGATGGCTATCAAAAATTGCAATCCTACAAAAAAGCCTTTGAAGACAACGCCCGTATAAATGGCGACCGGAGGCTTGTTTTACTTGGCCAGGTTTTATTGGTGGGGATAGCTATCACATTGCTTATTGTTTTTTTATATCTCTTCCGTAAGGATATTTACAATGATAACCGCTTGGTAAGCCTGATTCTGCTGGTAATAACAGCAATGCTGTTTACCTTATCAATAGCTATAAAGTTACAGCTGCCTAACTTATATTATATTCCGTATTGTATAGTACCAATAATCATTCGCATTCTGTTCGATACTCGTTTGGCATTAAATATCCATCTGCTGGTAGTATTGATAGCAGGCTTTTTTGTTCCTAACAGCTTTGAGTTTGCTTATTTTGAAATTACAGCCGGGATGGTTTCTATCTATAGTATTAAAAACCTTATTCGCCGTGAGCAGTTTCTTGTTTCGGCCCTTATTATCACGTTAACTTATTTTGTAGCTTTTCTGGGGATTTCATTTATCAGGGAGGGTAGCATAAAAAGTATTGATTGGATGGACTTTTTGCCTTTTGTGGTTAGCGTTTTATTAACGTTGCTGGCTTATCCGCTCATTTATATCTTCGAAAAAATATTTGCGATTACATCCGACATCACACTGATAGAACTAACGAACACAAATGCGCCGCTGCTGCGTGAAATGGCCTTCACCGCACCAGGTACGTTCCAGCACTCGTTGCAGGTAGCCAACCTCGCCGAAAATGCCATATACAGCATCGGAGGTAATGCCTTGCTGGTTAGGGCAGGTGCCTTGTATCATGATATTGGTAAAATGGAGAATCCTTTATTTTTCATTGAAAATCAAACATCGGGCTTTAACCCTCACGATAAACTGCCTTACCAGGAAAGCGCGCAGATTATTATCAGGCACGTAAGCCAGGGAATTGAAATGGCAAGGAAAGCAAACCTCCCGGAGATTGTTATTGATTTTATCCGTACGCATCATGGCGATACCCGGGTAGATTATTTTTATCAGTCTTTTTTGAAAAATTTTCCCGAAAAATTCATTGATGAGAACACTTTTAGGTACCCGGGACCCATCCCTTTTTCAAAAGAAGGGGGTGTTTTGATGCTTGCCGACTCAATTGAGGCAGCTTCACGGTCATTAAAAGAACCAGACGAGCAATCGATAAGTAATTTGGTTGACAGGATTGTAAAATACAAGCTTGATCAAAACCAACTGAAAGACAGTGATATAACGCTAAAGGATATTGAAACTATCAAAACAATATTTAAGCGAATGCTGATGAGCATTTATCATGTGAGAATAGATTACTAAGAAAACGATTTTTTTTTTTGATGGATAAGGCGAATTGCTATATTTGCAATCCCGAAAAAAAGGGAATTATTTTAATCCGGTTCGAAAAGAACCCAAAATATGGTGAGGTGCCTGAGAGGCCGAAAGGATCAGTTTGCTAAACTGACGTACGGGAAACTGTACCGAGGGTTCGAATCCCTCCCTCACCGCAAGATTGATAATCAAAAGCCTGTAATTCAACAAATTACAGGCTTTTTTAGTTCCCGGTTAAACGACACTGTATTTTACAAAGAATTAATTAACATGAATTTCAGACCTATATTTTATCACTGGTAGCGTTTTTTGAAAATATTGTCCGACTTGTCGAAATACTTGTAAAAAATCATACTGCATATTAAAGGAAAACGGCCTACCAGCTCTGCTTTGACGAGTTTTCTTGACCATTGATAATTTAAGATCAAAAATTAAATAAATCCAACTGTTGCTTATACTTTCCCGGTGCCATGCCGGTGATTTTTTTAAATATCTTAGAAAAGTAAAATACATTTTCAAAACCGGTGTGTTCAGCAATCTGGGAAAAGGTCATTTGCGTTGTTACAATTAAATATTGAGCCCTTTCAATCCTTTTTTCGTTGATGTAATTTGCCGGCCTTTCACCGGTATGCTGCTTAAAAAGGCGTGAAAAGTAGTCACTGTTTTGATTTGCTCTTTTTGCCAGGTCGGCTACCGATAGGCCTTTATGAAGATTCAATGAAATATGACTGATAGCATCCAGTATCTTAACCGGGATCTGGCTCTCTTCTTTATGTTTAAAAATTCCCCGGGATAAAAATCGGGAGACTAATTGTAAGATAATTCCTTGTGTCTCCAGAAAAGTGGCTAAATTTTGCCGGTTATTGAGTTCCTGGTATTCCCTGTAAAAAATATCTTTTTCATAGATACTTGGATTGTCGGAACGGTTGATACCTCGTCCGGGATTAATTTCCAGTAGCCGGACGAAATTCCGGGCGTCAATTTCTGTTGCTTTAACTTTTAAAATTGACCTGTTGTTTGCAAACAAAGAGATCCCGTCTGAAGATTCCTCAAAAAACTGGATAAAATACTGGCTTAGATAGTTTTTACAGCTCAAATTGCATAATGTAAAACTTGGAATAATAAACAGGTAACCAGGCTCCAGTTGCAGCGTAGTTGTTAAGTCGGAAATTTCTCCGGCACCTGAATCAATATAATACATCCTGTAATAAGGACTAATCACGTTTTTATAGTTCCATTTAAGCCCCAAATCAGTATGGTCAACATTTAACAAGGAAAAAGTATGTTTTAGGATTCTTTTGAGCATGCATTATAGGTTATAAGTATCTTTTTTATCCTTAAAAGGGAAAGATAGGTAATCCTTTTTTAATTGCAAATGTCGGTTTTGTATAAAAGAAAGTCTAATTAGTTCAAATCTTTAGTCCGTAATCGAACTAATTTTGACTATTAGTTATGGATCTTTAATCCCCATGTAACTGACCAATTGTAATATCAAATTATTTATTTTAAGCTAATGATTGATGATCGGTCTTTGCCTCAATATTAGCCGGAAAAGCAATAAAAAAGTATGAAAAGAAGAACATTGATAAAAGGTATGGCGACTGGGCTATCGTCCTTGTATCTTTCAAAAAGCTATGCCGGAAGGCTGTTAAATGCTCCTTATGCCGATGGTCAGTTCCAGCCAACCTGGGATTCGCTGACACAATACCAGGTACCTGATTGGTTCCGCGACGCCAAGTTTGGCATGTGGGCTCATTGGGGGCCGCAATGCCAGCCGGAATATGGCGATTGGTACGCACGTGGCATGTACCAGGAAGGTAGTTCACAATATAATTATCATGTTCAAAAATACGGGCATCCCTCGAAATTTGGATTTAAAGATGTGATCAACGATTGGAAAGCAGAGAACTGGGATCCCGGCGAGTTAATCGGCCTTTATAAAAAGGCGGGCGCCAAATATTTTATGGCACTGGCTAACCATCATGACAATTTTGACCTTTACAAGAGTAAGTATCAAACTTGGAACTCTACCCGGATGGGCCCCAAAAAAGATCTAATTGATGGCTGGGCGAAAGCCGCTAAGTACCACGGTTTGCGCTTTGGGGTTAGTGTACACGCCGCCCATGCCTGGAGTTGGATGGAAACCGCACAACGGGCAGATAAGAAGGGCCCATTGACGGGTGTATCCTATGATGGTAAGATTACCAAAGCAGATGGTGCCGGTAAATGGTGGCATGGTGAGGACCCGCAGGAACTGTATGCTCAAAATCACCCATTAAGTGAAAACAGCCTGGATGATGGTATGATTCACCGGCAATGGAACTGGGGCAATGGAGTAGCAGTACCGTCAAAAGCATACTGCGAAAAATTTTATAACCGCACCATTGATTTGATAGATAAATATGGTCCAGACTTGGTTTATTTTGATGATACCGCCTTACCCTTATGGCCTGCTAGTAACGCTGGGTTGCGGATAGCGGCACACATGTACAACGCCAGTATTAAAAAGCATGGTAAATTAGACGCGGTCATCTTCGGTAAAATATTGGACGAACAGCAGCGAAAGTGCATGGTGTGGGATATTGAACGCGGCCAGAGCAACCAGATAGAGAGCCAGCCGTGGCAAACAGATACCTGTATTGGAGGCTGGCACTATGATCGCAGAATTTACGATACTAACGGCTACAAAAGCGCCAATACAGTAATCCATACTTTAATTGATGTGGTTAGCAAAAATGGTAACCTGATGCTTAACATCCCGGTACGGGGGGACGGTACCATAGATGAAAAAGAACGCGCTGTTGTGGAGGAGATAGCTGCCTGGATGCAAGTTAACAGCGAAAGTATATATGGCACACGCCCATGGACCACTTTTGGAGAAGGACCAGCTATAGACTCAGCCGCGCCGTTGAGCGCGCAGGGGTTTAATGAAGGAAAAGGCAAACCTTTTGCTTCTTCGGATATTCGGTTTACAACTAAGGAGAAAATATTGTACGCTGCTATGCTTGGCTGGCCTGCAAATAGAACAACCCTGATAAAAAAACTCGCAGCAGATGCCGGCGTTGGAAAAATTGAAGTGGTTAGTTTACTGGGACAGAACGGTAAACTTGAATTTGAACAGAGCAGAGAGGGATTAAAACTACAATTACCCGAAGTGCCTCCGTGTAAAACAGCGTTTGTCTTCAGAATCGAAGGAGCTATAGCTTAGTCGTTTTTGATGCCAGGATGGTAACAAAGTATATACGGCAGGGAATTATCACCTGCCGTATATGCCTGTTATATTAAGTTTTTCGGAGAAGTACCGGACGTTCGAAGATTTAGACCTATTTTACCCGCTCTACATATTCGCCGGTCCGGGTGTCTACTTTTATTTTATCGCCCTGGTTAATAAATAAGGGTACCTTTATTTCTATGCCATTTTCTGTGGTCGCATATTTCATCGCGCCTGATGATGTGTCTCCTTTAACCGCAGGCTCGGCATAAGTTATCTCCAAATCTACGTGGTTTGGTGCCTGTGCCATAATTGGTTCTTCACTTTCAAAAGACACAATAACATTCATTCCTTCTTTAAGAAATTTGGCTGCTGGCCCAAAAAGGGATTTTGGAATATTAAATTGATCATACGTTGTGTTGTCCATAATTACCAGGTAATCACCTTCCTCATATAGGTACTGATAATCATTTGTTTCCACCCGGCAAATCTCAACCTGTTCGTCAGTCGCCAGCCGCGCCTCAACAATTTTCCCGGTTTTGATGTTGCGGAACTTATCAAGATAGAATGCCCCGCCTTTTCCGGGAGTACGATGCAGCACTTCAGTAACAGTTACTAATTCGCCGTTGTAGCGTAATATATTTCCTACTTTAATTTCAGATGCTTTTGCCATGTATGTATGAATAGTGAATTTTGGCAGCAAATATATTGTTTTTTCCTCTTGGTAGTTGTGGTTGACAATAGGAACATGTAGATCAATTGTTTTTAGCAAGCCCTTGCTAAAAAGCAAATAAAAACGTGTAACACGCGATTTTTGGTTATCGTCAGCATGATAAGTAGTAATTATAAAACTTATAGGTGGTGTTTATAGTGTGGCAGTTGAAAGAAGCTATGTTGTATTTAGCGTCGCTAATTGCAATATTTAGTGAGCGGCATTCAAGTCTTACAAAGTGGCCTTAAGCGATGTTTGATGTGACCCGAAATGTATTTTGCGTATTTTTTGGAAATTGAAAAAAGAAACTTACCTTTAATGAACCAACAACCTTATCAAAAAAATGCAAAAATCATTTATTATCACGGGCATTGGAGGAGTTATTGTTTTGGCGCTTTTATTTAATGCCTGCAATGACACCACAAAAACTCCCGGCACATCAAACGGTTCGGATTCAACAAAAATTATAACCTCGCTAAGCGATACACTGCCGTACAATGTTGTGATTTTACCGACCGATTCGGTGCTCGACACTCAGATCAGGCATGACTTCGATCTTTTTTCCTGGCAATCGTTTATTGCACTTAACTGGCCGCTTAATAAACAAAATGTGATAGGACAGCAGGGCGATAACAATACCGTTTGGGAAACCTGGAAAGAGAACTACCAGGTATTTTTGCCTGATGGCAGTAAACCTGATCCGTGGGATGCCGCAAAACAAGGTAAAGAAAAACTGCTGGTGCAGGTAGGGAAAACGCCAACTGTGCTTACGGATGTTACTCAGCCATTTCTTACAGGTCCGCTAATTGATCAGAATGGTCAGTACACACGTTTTCAGATTGTAATGAACGAAGAGATGTTCGATTATATTGATACAAACACACTCTACAACTATCAGGGGCAATTGCGGTTCGATAAAACGATCGATTTTCCGGGAGGAGATAATCCCACAAAAAAATATGGTGCAATTATGGTCAAAGCATCATGGAAGATCCTTGGAAAAGGCGATGATACTTCGCGCTTTCACAAAGCTAATGCAACTATACATGTGCCGGCAATCCCCGGGCGCGGAATTCATGACACTACTTATAAGGCGCTGGTAGGTTTAGTGGGCCTGCATATTGGTACCAAGAGTAAAACTAATCCGCAATGGATCTGGTCGACGTTTGAGCAGGTTGATAATGCACCTACCTTCGGGCAAATCGGGGATGTGCATTATAACTTCTACAACAAACAGGCATCAGATCGGAAGGTTAATAATAAACCCGATGAACCGTGGGACCCTAACCGACCGGGGCAGGTGCCAAGCCAGATTGTTCGGCTAACACCGGTTTTCTCCGGCACCCAAGCGTTGAACGACTTCTTTCATAAACAATTAGCAGCTATCAATCCTAAAAGCGTATGGCAGTATTATGAACTGGTTGGTACGCAATGGCCGGTACATGCCAGGCAATTACCCGCCGGCGACCCGTTCCCGGTGTTTATGGCTAACGCTACGCTGGAGTCATATATTCAGGGTACTGTTCGTGATGGTAAAGTGGTATATACTCAGGGCGTAACTTCCAGTTGCATCGGTTGCCATAACGGTGCTACTACACTGGGGGGAAAAGCATCAGATTTTACGTACCTGCTCAGGACCGCAGCAGCAACACCAAAAAAGAAAACACCTTAATCCACGTTATCTATATTTGATATGACCTTAAAAGATTTTGCTAACCTTTCGGTGGTACTAACAGGTTACCCGCTTAGCACCATACTACCAGACTTTGATACTCAACACCAGGCCCAGGAGTTGCTTGATTTTTTACAGGCACCGGGTCGAGTGTCGCCAGGTACGCTCCAGCAGCTTGATGCAGCATGGACAGCCATTGAAAATAACAGTGATACATCGGTTAGTCAACAGGTACAGGACACCCTTATGGGCAATCCCGCGTTAGCCCGCCTGGTACAAAATATTATTATGATGTGGTACCTTGGCGCATGGTATGACCTTGCGCAGCCGCTTAATACCAAATCCTTTGTTTCTGAAGTGATCTCGGGTAAGGCGTATAAGAACGGACTTGCATGGGGCACTATGGGCGCGCACCCTATGGGTTACAGCGAAGAAAACTTCGGTTACTGGAACACGGTTCCTGTGTTACTTCAGCCACAACCATCTAACTAAAATTAAACCAAACCTTAAACAATGAGCATTTCTCAGACTAAATATGATGCCGTTATAGTTGGCGGCGGCTGGGCGGGCAGTACGCTTGCTTATAAATTAGGCGTTGCCGGCAAAAAAGTATTAATACTGGAAGCTGGTATCCCATTTCAAAGTGACAACCGTGAAGACTTTATGGAGACTTTTTTTATGGCCACGGCCAAAACACCCGAATCGCCATACAGTCAAAACTATAATGCCCCCAGGCCTTCGGTACTTGACATTAAGGCCATCACCGATCCCCCTCAGCCTCCTGCTGAAGATTGTAAGAATGCGAAAGATGCTATAGAAAAGGACGGTTACTTTATTCAAAAAGGGCCACTTCCTTTCGGCAGTACTTATGAGCGGTTAGCTGGTGGTACTTCGTGGCATTGGCTGGGTACCTGCCTGCGCCTGGTACGCAACGATTTTAAATTAAAAAGCGTTTATGGAGTGGGTGTAGACTGGCCCATGACATACGACGACCTGTCACCTTATTACGATGAGGCTGAACTGGAAATTGGTGTTTCTGCTGATGTTGAAGAACAAGCGATACATGGAATAACTTTTAGTCCCGATTATGTTTACCCTATGCAGCGGATCCCACCCAGTGTGCTGGACAAGGTACTTACAGAGGGCTTAAAAGATGTAGTTATTGACGGGAACCCGCTTACTGTAACCGGTACGCCGGCCGGACGCAACGGTATCTCGAACATTATGAAAGACGGGCAACCCTACAATAATGGACGCAGGCTTTGCCAGGGCAATACCAACTGTACGCCCATATGCCCCATACAGGCTAAATATGATGCCACCATTACTTTAAATAAAGCGCTGCAAACCGGTAATGTGGATATTCTTTACCAGACTGTAGCCAGTAATGTTTTGGTTGATACAAATACCGGAGCAATCACCGGGATTGAATACAAACAATATCAAACCAAAAATGGCCCGCAAACAGGTTCAGGTACCGCTACCGGAACTAAATATATTATTGCTGCCCACGCCATAGAGGCCGCCAAATTACTGTTGATGTCAAACACCCAGCTACCTAATGGCGTGGCCAATTTTTCGGGACAGGTTGGTAAGAACCTGATGGATCACCCGGTAAACCTTAGCTGGGGGAGTATGCCTGATCCTGTGTATCCATTCCGCGGCCCGCTATCAACCTCGGGAATCGAAACAACGCGCGACGGTAGTTTCCGTACAGAAAGGGCTGCTTATCGTATCGAGATCGGTAACGAAGGGTGGAACTGGCCGGCTGGCGCGCCTTACACCCAATTGCAGGGATGTGTTGGCGAAGCGGGGCTTTTTGGCAAGGAATTGATTGGGAAGATCCAACATGATTTTGTTCGTCAATTTAGGTTAGGATATCTGATTGAGCAGTTGCCAGAGGAGACCAATTATATTATTCCATCGGAAACCTGTTTTGACAATCTTGGTATCCCACGCCCGGAGATTCATTATAACCTCGATGATTATACCCGCGCCGGATTCCAGGCAGCAGAGGAAGCTTCCGTAACCATATTTGGGGCAGTAGGTGCGGCCATAAGTACTGAAAATCGTATTTCAACTGCAGGTGCGTTTACTTATGAAAACGGTGTTTATTATACAAATGGCGCAGGTCATGTGATGGGAACCCATCGAATGGGCGATAGTAATGAAACTTCAGTTACAGATGCCAATATGAAAAGCTGGGACCACGACAATTTGTACCTGGTAGGCTGTGGGTCATTGCCAACAGGTGCCACCGCTAATCCAACTTTAACCATGATGGCACTCGCTTTTAAAGCGGCTGATGCAATCATTAATTCTTTAAACGTACCTCATGAATAAGATGCACAATGATATGATGCCAGCAGAGCCCGGAGAACTAAAACCGACAACTACCGGTATCATTACTGAGTTTGCGCTCAATTGGCCAGGTAAAGAATGCTGTTCAACGCATGAAATAGCTATAGACGAAGAGCACATTTTTGTTAGCGGCCAGTTGATGGGCCAGATTGCCAAACTTGATTACAGCGGTAAAATACTTGATCACTTCATCATTCCTTCAAACACTAAAATACACGCTGGTAGCTGGCCTCATGGTTTATTACTTGATAAGCATAACCGTTTGTGGGTATCACTTGAAAAGGCCGGTTACGTAATAAGGCTTAATAAAAATACGGGAGAGATAGAACAGGAGATAGACGTGAGGTTGCATGCAAAGGGTGCCCGACAGCCCATTAACGTAGCACCGCATGGTATTGGGCTGGATGCTGATGGTGAAACGATTTGGTTTACAGGCAAAAGGACCAGTACTTTGGGGAAAATAAATCCAGACGGTTCGGTGGAGCATTTTCAACTCGATACGCTGGGGGCTGTTCCTATTTTCCTTTCTGCCGGACCTGACGGCGGTATCTGGGGCACAGAAGTGCAGGGGAACCACATTCTCCATATGTCAAAATCGGGGGTGCTTAGCGAATGTCAGATTCCAACACCTAATTCGGTACCAATAGGCATTATACCTGATCCTGTCAACCGCGACTGTATGTGGTTTACAGAACAAAACGGGGTGAAGTTTGCAAAAATAAGCCTGGATGCAAAAATAATAACTGAGTTTGATGTGCCTGCGCTTCAAAAGACCGATGTACTTGGATCTCTTTGTTTCGACCGTGAAAATAACCTGTGGATTGAAGTTTATGTGAGTGATACAGACACGTCCGGTAAGGGTTATGACTATTTGATAAAAGTAGATCGTTCTGGCTTATATCCTGAAGCAGGCCGGAACACTGGACTTAACTTTACGATTTATCCGCTTCCAAGACGTATGTCTATGCTCCATCGTATTAAAATGGATTTCCAGGGAAATATGTGGTTTACGGAAATGATGGCAGACAGAATTGGTAAAATTGACTTAATGGGGCGCTAATCAAACGGAAACAGCGACAGCGGGGTAATGGTGCTATATTTTTAAAAGTCTAAGTACTGCCTCATATTATAGGCTGATAGCGCGCCTGATATTATTTTTGAATAATTCATCAAAGTATTGATTAAAGTCTTTGAAATTTTGCCGTTTGTTACAGCAAATAATACCTAAGCTTTTGAATATTTTTGATTGACGTTTATCTTAATTGCCCATTTTGCAAATCGGGCGATGCCCGTCCTGATGTACACTTTTCGTTATCTTCCTTCCATTTAAAGTTCAGTTAATTCATAAAGTAATACTTACTCAGATAATCAGAGTCGCATCTTAAAAGACATTCCCCCGCCACACCAGTGCTTGAAGCGTAAAAAAGGGAGGATTTATGGGATGTATGGTGTGTTTTAAAAAAAGTGTACCAGAAATTGTAGCGTTTTATCTCATTTACCTGGTTTTAACAATTTGCTAATATCAAAAGGGTATGTTGGCGCCTTAATAATTACAAATTAAAAAAATGATTACACGTAAATTTTTTAAGAGTTTTCAGGAAAAAGCCGGAAGGAAAGAGATGATGGAGCGTGTACGCTTTGGTTGTCTTGGCTTGTTAATGCTTATGGCTTCTTGTATCAGCAATGCCGTGTTTAGCCAGTCAACCCATATCAGCCCATGGGAACCCGCAGAACTTGGTGTGCTGCCCCCGGTTGCCAGCCTTAACGGCGGTGTTTGGCTTAAGGGCGATCTTCATGTGCATTCGCGGCACAGTAAGGATGCATCGAATAACGATGTCGCGAAAATTATTAATTTTTCGAAGTCAGTTGGGATGGATTACCTGTGCATCACAGATCATGACAACCATGTAAACGGCGATATTGCAAATAACACATGGGCCGATCCGGAGTTTAAGTCGGACGCTGTACTGTTGCTGTACGGTGCTGAATGGACAACTACCCGGGGCCACGGAAACGTGTTCTCGGCTCATCCTTATGATCATCAGCGATTATACGATGTTCGCGATCAGCGCGATGTAGTGATAGGAGCCATAAAAAAGGAACTCGGAATCCATCTTTCAGCAAACCATCCCAGCGGGAAAGATCATTTTGGATATTCTTATGATATGGTTAACTCTATTGAGGTATGGAATTCGGCGATCTGGTCAAAAAATGCAAATGCGATAATGATCTGGGATGATATGCTTTCCTCTGGTCGCAAGTTGACCGGGAGGGGTGGGAGCGACTCGCATCATGGTACGCCTGATTCACCCGACAAGGCAACAAAAAACACTTACCAGGCTAAAGCTAATTATGTTGGAACCCCAACAACCTGGGTGTACGCTACCGGGCGGAATACACAAGCGGTTGTAGATGCGCTTACAAACGGGCGGGTTTGTATAAGTGCGAACCCATACGCACCGCGCGTTGAATTTTATGCCGATCTTGACCAGGATGGTAAAATGGATATGATGATGGGCGACAATGTTAAAGCCACTGGTAAATCGGTTAATTTCCGCGTTCAGCTAACGGGAAATATGGCTCCGGAAGCTACTTACATTATTCATGTGGTAAAAAACGGCGATAAGTTCAGCACACTGGAGCTAACCGGGAAAACGCCTATAGTTGAGTTTAAAGACACGCCTGAAACCCGCAGTCGCACTTATTACCGAATTGAAGTTGAAGGCCCGCCTACGGCATATCCGCAGGTTCCTGAATCCATGAACTTAAGCGGAAAGATGGTTGGCCTGTCCAACCCGATCTATTTTAATTTCGATCCTAACTTCTAAAGGCTGGCTCAATTTTTTTTAGTATTTTATTTACCGGCGAGCGCAGGTTGCGTTCGCTGTTATATGGTATAAGATTTTATTTTAGCTTTATTTCTCGATAAATATAGAATCATAAAAAGGGCTGGTGGTTGATGCCTGGGATATTTACGGTAAAATTCATTCCCTTTTATTACAAAAAACTAAAGCCAAACAGATACGTCGTGAAAAAAGTAAACTAACGGGTTTTTATCAAATATCTTTTGACCAAATAGGTCCACAAGTTTTGCAGCCTCGCATTTAATCAATTTGTTGAGCAGATTGATGCAATTAAGGATTATCGCAGAAATTAATCTTATTTGGCCCCAACATGCCGGTCAAATAAGGATAATGTTATTTAGCATTCTTTTTATTATGCAACCTGTTTTGCCGCTATTCACCGTGTTTTACACCGTTATTTAACCCCCCATAAATACCGTGTTTTCACCCATTGCAGCTACGGTACTTTATTAGTTAAATTTAACTGGTAAAAAAAAGGTTATTAATTATTGGTTATTTGAATTTATATCAACATCAGTATGATTTACAATAACAATTTTTTATATTAGGTAATACCATACAAAACCAAACAAAATTGCGATCTCAATCTCCGGATTATCCCGTTAAAACCCAAAGCGTTGATGAAAAGCTTTTTCGTCTGCTAGTTGCAAATGTAAAGGACTATGCCATATTTATGATCGATCCTAATGGTTATATTTTGAGCTGGAATCAGGGGGCAGCCTATATTAAAGGGTACCAGGAGGACGAAATTATTGGGCAACATATTTCTGTTTTTTATAACGCTGAAGACGTGGAAAAAAATCTACCCAGGCACAATTTGAACGAGGCATTGAAAAAGGGTTCATTTGAACAGGACGGATGGCGGGTTAGAAAGGACGGCTCTGCATTTTGGGCTAATGTTGTATTTACAACACTTTATAATGACGAAGGGAAACTGGTAGGCTTTGCTAAGATTACCAGGGACATTACGGAGCAAAAAAGAAGTGAACAACAAAGGGAAATACTTAATGCTGAGCTTGAAAGAAAAAATAAAGAAAATACGAGGAAAATAATCACAAACGAAATAAAATTCAGGAAACTGATTGAACACAGTTATGAAGGGATTTCACTTCTCGATAAAAATCTTTCGGTTATTTTCAGAAGTATTTCATCAGAAAGGATTAATGGCTGGAACAATATTGATACCGACGAAGGGGAGATTACGGAACTTGTTCACCCGGATGACAAACCGTTGGTGAATAATTTGTTTGCTGAGTTACTTGCCAAGCCAGGGAAGCCAATAATCTCAGAGTTTCGTACAAAACATAAACAGGGGCACTATATATGGGTTGAATGCCTGTACAATAACATGCTTGCTGATAAGAATATTAATGCCATTGTATGTAATTACCGAGACGTAACGGATAGGAAAAACGCAGCTAAAGAAATAAGGAAAAAAACACAACAGATTGAGCGGATACTTGAAAGTATCACTGATGGATTTATAGCGTTGGATACATCCTTTTGTATTACTTATGCCAATAACAAAATCAGTGAAATGACAGGATATCCGGTGGAAACAATCATCGGGAAATATATTTGGGATCAGTTTCCCGAGGCTATTGGTTCCGAAACTTATAAGGCTTTTAACAGGGCTTTCGCAGAGCAAAAATATATTTGCCATGAGGATTTTTATGCGCCTACAAATCTGTGTCAGGAAAATCATATTTATCCTTCAGTAAACGGGCTTTCTGTTTTTGTAAGAGATATATCTGAACGCAAAAGGGCCGAGCAGGAGATATTGCTATTAAATGAAAGTTTGGAAAAAAAGGTAACAGACCGCACCGGGCAGCTAGAAGCGGCAAATAAAGAACTGGAATCATTCTCCTATTCTGTATCGCATGATCTGCGAACGCCGCTGCGCGCTGTTAACGGTTTTTCCATGATGCTTAAGGAAGAATTTGGATTAAAATTAGGCGACGAAGGTAATAGGGTAATGGATATAATTATCGGTAATACAAGGCTGATGGGACAGTTGATTGATGACTTGTTAACTTTTTCCCGCCTTGGGCGTAAGGAAATGAAGCTGCAGGAATTTGATATGGCTGACATTGTTAAGGCTTGTGTAAAGGAGTTGCTTTTAAATGAACCTAAAAAATATAAAATAAAGGTAGCCAGACTGCCACATTGCTACGGCGATGGCAGTATGTTAAAGCAGGTTTGGATGAACTTAATAGGTAATGCAATTAAATATAGTTCTAAACAGAATCAACCCACAATTGAAATTGGATTTACGCGGGATAGTGCCGGATGTATTTATTATGTAAAAGACAATGGCGTTGGTTTTGATATGAAATATAGCGAAAAGTTGTTTGGCGTTTTTCAGCGCCTTCATAGTAATGATCAGTTTGAGGGGACAGGCGTTGGATTAGCATTAGTAAAAAGGATAATTGATAAACACGGAGGCAAGATATGGGCAAACGCACAGGTTAATGGCGGTGCTGTATTTAATTTTTGTATTCCTGATAAAAAATAAATCCTATAATGAATAAGAAAATGAACGGGAATGAAATTGAAATATTATTGGTTGAGGACAATGTTCATGATGCCGAACTCACCATTCGGTCATTAAAAAAAGTTAACCTTGCCAATAAATTGATCCATGTAAGAGATGGAGCAGAGGCGCTGGATTTTATATTTGCTAAAGGTGATTTTGCTGGCAGAAACATATTGAACAGGCCTAAAGTGGTATTATTGGATATAAAAATGCCTAAGGTTGATGGTATTGAGGTTTTACGACAAATAAAATCGAATGAAACTACCAAAACTATCCCGGTTGTAATGATGACCTCATCAAAAGAAGAGCAGGACATGATATCAAGTTATAATTTGGGGGTTAATAGCTATGTGGTAAAACCCGTTGATTTTGAAGGTTTTGTAAAAGCTGTTTGCGAGCTTGGACTATATTGGCTGATAACTAATCAGCAAATACAATAACAACCCTAACCTATACTTATCATATTATTATGAACCAGATGTTGAAGATTTTACTGTTGGAGGATATTGTCACAGATGCAGAATTAGTGGGTGTTGAGCTTAGAAGAGCTAATATATTATTTGATTTACAGGTAGTTGATAAAAGGCAAGATTATATAGATGCAATTGGTGAATACGCCCCTGATGTTATTTTATCAGACCACTCGCTGCCTTCTTTTAATTCATTGGAAGCGTTAACAATTTTGAAAGAAAGTGGTTTGAATGTTCCTTTTATACTGGTTACGGGGACCGCATCTGAAGAGTTTGCAGTAAATATAATGAAAGCCGGTGCTGCTGATTATATATTTAAAGACAGGTTGCAGCGTTTGCCGAATGCAGTATTAAATGCAATTGAAAAGTTTGAGTTACAGGCCGAAAGTGAGCGTGCATTCAGGGAGTTAAGCTTGTTATTTAACACGATTGATGAGGTGTTCTTTTCGAGGGACATGATCAATTCAAAGTTGTTGCAAATCTCGCCGGCATGTGAGAAAATATTAGGTTATCATTCATCCGAACTTTTGGTAAACCCGGAATTGTGGAACCAAATCATCTATCCCCCGGATAGGCATATTTGGGAAGAAAATTATGAGCGGCTACGGGATTTTGAAACGGTAATTTGCCAGTACCGGATAACGCGTAAAGACCAACAGGTACGTTGGCTGGAAAGTAAAATAATCCCGGAGCGAAACGCTGAAGCCACTCTTTATAAAATTTACGGTGTAACCCGTGATATCACCGCGCGAAAGAATGATGAAGAAGTAATTGAACGTAATCATCAGCAATTACTCGAAGCATCGGCCACACAGACAGCTATATTAAATGCGCTACCGCCTAATATCGTTTTACTTAATGAAAATGGAAAGATTATTACAGTAAATGAGTCATGGCGGAAGTTCGCAATCTTAAATAATTTGGGATTGCCAAATTACGGCATAGGGTACAACTATTTGGCTATTTCGGAGAATGCAATAGGTATTGATAAAAAACAGGGGCCTGTTATTGCAAAAGGAATCAAAGATGTTTTGAAGGGGAAAAAGAATGAGTTTTCATTAGAATATGAGTGTCATTCACCAAGCCAAAAAAAGTATTTCCAGTTGATCGTTGCACCTATAAAGGATCATACTTTAAAGGGCGTTGTCGTTTTACATATTGATATCACAGATCGTAAACAGGCTGAATTGTCTTTGCTTAGATCAGAAGATAACCTGAGGTCGGTTTTTGAGAATACCGACCTTGGCGTAGTACTGTTTGATGATGATTTGAAAATAGTGTCGGCAAATACAAATGCCCACGATTTGGCCTTAACAAACTTCGGAAAAAAAATAAAAACAGGTAGCACGGCATTTAACTACTTTCCAAAAGCTCGCAAATCATTTATTGAAGGGGTGATTGAGCGCGTTAATAATAATGAAACGGTTTTTTATGAAACTGTTTATGAGATAAAAGATGGCAGCAAGGAATGGTTTGATGTGAAATGGGCGGGCCTGGATAATAAGAAAATGGAAACCAGTGGGATCATTTTAACACTAAGGAATATTACGGAAAAGAAAAATGCGGAGATAGAGCGTGAAAAAATTACTGCTGAGTTAATACGGCGTAATCAGGATTTGGAACAGTTTACCTATATTATTTCACACAACTTAAGGTCGCATGTTGCCAATATTAAAGGATTATCGGGCTTGCTCAATTGCTTTGAATATGAGGATGCAGAGTGTAGTGAAACGATGATGGCCCTTACCAATTCAGTAAATAATCTTGACAAAGTTATTATTGATCTTAACCAGATTTTACAGACGGGTAAACAGGTAAATGATAAAAACGAATGGGTGTCATTACCTTCAATTTGCGAAGAAATTAAATCAGAGCTTCAATCAGTTATCGTCGGTAACAATGCCACCATAAACTGTGATTTCTCAATTGTTAATCAATTATTTACATTGAAAGGTTATCTGTATAGCATTTTTCAGAATTTGATAGTGAATAGTATAAAATATAGAAAACTTGAAAGTTACCCTGTAATTAATATAAATTCTGAATTAAAAGGAGATAAGGCAATTATTCGTTTTAAAGATAATGGAAAGGGTATTGACCTTTCAAGGCATGGAGAGCAACTATTTGGGTTGTATAAACGATTTGATCATACAGTTGAAGGAAAAGGAATGGGATTGTTTATGGTTAAAATGCAGGTTGAAAGTATAGGGGGGACAATTAGCGTTAAAAGCGAGTTAGGTAGGGGAACCGAATTTAAAATAGAACTTTTGACCGGACCCGATAACGGGGATTTGAAGGTTGCTGACCCATCCGAAGCGTTTAATATATAGAGGTCCTCAAAAATCGGATGAATTAAAGATCGCTATATTTGAAAAGAATAGGCTACGAAATGTTCATGGTGAGATAGTGAAATTGGGACGCCTGAATCAATAGAATCTTTTAACAGGATAGGGCAGCCCTGCTCATTTTTTGCTACTTTGAAATTGACGTTTTTGTAAAGCTGTTTTAACTTATTAAGCAAAAACAGCCTTACCTCGTTCGATTGGCTCTCAGGTTCGGAATTGCTGATCAATTTTATACCCCAATGCACTTTTTGAAAGCTTTGCAGGTTGTTGACAACTGTGCTGATCACTTCATTATACAGTAATGAGCTTGTGTAAAGCGTATGGGGACCTATGGTAATTTGTCCCTTTATACAGGGGCACTTTTCAAACCCTTTTGCTTCAATAAATACTCCGGTAAAGTTTTCTACAGCATAATCAACGGGCAGTCGTAATTCTTTAACCACAAACTTTATGGGTGTAAAAATGAGGCTTGGCTGATCTCGTTGCAGGAATTTATAAGCAGACTCTTTTATCGACCACAGCAGCCACACAAAATTTTCAAAGGATATTCCGGCTAAACCAAACTCGTTATACAGGGGATTTTCTGATGGAGAAAGTATTTTGGAGTAAAATTTATATTGATTGGAACGGGTAATGTTTATTGCTTTTACTGATACAACATCGTTACCCGCACTCATTATGCTTTTTGGTTGAGTTTTTCGCTAATTACATCAATGCAGGTACCAACGTTTACCATTTTATCCGCGGAGTCATAGTCAATTTCAATATCATATTTAGCCTCTGCATCTATAATTATATCTACAAGATTTGCGGAATTGATTTTTAAATCTTTTATGAGATCAGTATGGTCATCAATACTTGCAAGCATTTCTTTGTTGGTAGTATAAGGAGAAATAACTTTTTTGAGCTCACTTAAAATTTCTGGTCTTGTCATTTTATTTTTCGTATTTACTTAGTATTAAACAGGCATTAACATCGCCAAAACCGAAGTTTGCTTTTGCTACAATGTTAACTTCTTTTTTTATCATTTTTACAGGTAGTTTATCTAAACTTACCAGGTTTGTTATTTCGGGGTTTGGATCTTCAAAATTGATATTAGGATGTACAAACCCATGTACTATCTGCAATATCGATGCCACAGTTTCAATTGAGCCGGCAGCACTAAGGGAATGCCCAATCATTGATTTTAATGAATTGGTAAGCGGAAAATTATCCCCTGTTCGGTCAAGAGCCCGGCTCCAGGTTTGAATCTCCTGCCTGTCGGCATTGGTGGCGGTTAAGTGACCGCTGATCAGATCAATTTGATCAGCCGTTATTTTTGAATTAACCATTGCTTCATCAATACAGCGTTTAACGCCGGTTACATTGGCAGCAGTCATGGTTCCACCTTGCCGTTGCCCGCCCGAATTGGTTGAGCCACCCAAAACTTCCGCATAAATATGCGCACCACGTTCAAGGGCAAAATCTAAATCTTCCAGCACCAGTGCTCCCGCTCCCGAACCAGGTACAAAACCGCCTGCGGTTATGCTCATCGGCCTTGATGCTTTTTCGGGATGGTCATTGAACTTACGGGATAATACCCGCATAGAATCAAAAGCACCATAAACGTAGGTGTCAACATGTTCGGCACTGCCAACCAGCATACGCTTAGCGTAGCCATGCTTTACGTACTCATAACCCATTAAAATAGCTTGTGTTCCGGTAGCACAAGCGGCTGAATTGGTGATAACTTTGTTGCCAAGGCCTAACCGGCCCGCAATGTATGATGTAACGCCGCTGTTCATGGCCTGTTCAACCACACGTGAACCCAATTTTTTCGCTTCTTTATTATCAACTCTGCTGATCACATTTTTCATGGCCTCGGTATCGGCAATACTGTTGCCAAATATGCAACCTGTTTCCCAGCGCGGTTCGTCCGTTTCGTAACCCATTCCTGAATCTGCCCATGCATCCATGGCTGCGGCAAGGCCATAACCAATATTAGTCCCTTTTAAGCCATGATAGGTTACTTCTGAAATATAGTTTTTTAAGCTTTCCCAGTTAAAAGCTGGCATACCTGCAACCTGGCAGCTAAAATTAAGCTCTTGGTAACGTGGCATGAATTTTATGCCCGAAATGCCATTTTGGATCGCATGTAAAAAAGCCGGGATTCCAATACCGTTTGGCGCAACAACGCCCATTCCCGTAACCACAACACGCTTACTCATTTTTTAAGATCAATATTTTTTATGATGCCTGAAAACATTCCACTTGCTACAATCTCATTTCCACTGTCGGTCATTTCAACATAGCATTTCAGCTTCCCGAAACGAAAATATTGTTTTTTTGAAACTACGGTAACTTTTTGTCCGGGCAGCACCATTTTGAAAAACGATACGTCGGTTGATGTTAGCAACGGAAATAACGAATCATCATCATTAAAATTCAAATCGGTTTCTTTTAATATCAAAAATATCCCTAAAACTACCAGTCCTATCTGTGCCATAATTTCTGTGATAATAACGCCCGGTGTCACAGGGTTGCCGGCAAAGTGATCTTCGTAAAAAAAAGAGTCCTGCTTTAACGTGTATTCCCCTTTTACTTCATTTTCATTAAGTAACGATATGTTATCTACAAAACGGAAAGACGATTTATATGGTAAATGGTTTAATATATGATTATTCATAGAAGTGTTTAAAGTAATATTACAGGCAGTGTTCTCCGCCATCTACATGAATAATTGAGCCATTTATCCAAAAAGACTCATCTGTACATAGCAGGTAGATAACACCGGCGACGTCTTCTGGTTTTGTCAATCTCCCTAAAGGGTTTCTTTTTACACCTATTTCCAGTAATTTTTCACTTCCGGGGATCATTTTTAAGGAAGCGGTTTCGGTTACGCCGGCTTGTATTACGTTGGTTTTTAAGCCATAGGTACTGAATTCAACAGCCATGTATTTTGCCAGGCTTTCCAGCGAAGCCTTGGCAATGGATACCGCCGCGTAGCTATCCCAATATTTATGAGCACCTTCACTTGTAAGGCCAATTATCCTTCCGTCGGTATTAAAAAGATCAGCTTTTAGCAGCGATCTTGTCCAGTCGAGCAGGCTGTTTGACATAGCATAGGTAGTAAGTTGTATGTCTTCTATCGAAAGTGTGTTATATTCACCATCTTCTACATTATTTTTGATGGTTAAGGGTTTTAAGTTGCCCCGTGCTATGCTGTGAAGCAAAACCTTAACACTTTTTTTCCCAGCAAAAGCTGCGAAGTTATTTATAAAGGAAGCTCTCGCATCGGCGTCAAGTGCGTTGATGTTGAACGGTAATATTTTCCCTGTGTTTGCTGCTTCAATTTTTGCCAGGGATTCTTTAAGGGCCTTATCTGACGATTTATTTTCGCGATAAATTACTGCTATGTTCATCCCATGCAGGGCAAGCCTTTCAACAGCTGCGTAGCCAAATCCGCTCGATCCGCCAAGTATAACCGCCCATAAATCTTTAAATTGTAAATTTTTATCCATTAAAACCCCTTTAAACCTTTGCAGCTTTAACCTGTCTTTTCAGTGTTATTTTAACTTATAAACACTGTTTACACCTGATTGCAGCCTCAAAGTAAGTGAAAATACCTTAAATTTAACGTATGCCTCACATATATTATAACAATTACGGTGAATATGTGTTAGATGGGAGTATAACAATTACGGTGCAATTTGTTAAATATTTAAATTTGTTTACAGAGGTTGCTGAGAATTTATATTTAATTATGTTTGATAGTTATGAAAATGAATAATAAGTTGGTGATACTTACATTTTTTCTGTTGACCTGCGGGTTTACTAAAGTAGTTTTGGCACAGCAGAAATTTGAAAAGGCTGTTTTTTACAGCGTTATGGCTTCCGGCGACCTGGAATCCATAAATAATCAGATAGAAACTGTTAAGGTTTCTTCGTCTCCAAATAAAGAAGGTTATGAAGGAGCATTATTGATGCGGAAGGCAGATAAAGTATCGGGTGCCGCAAAAAAATTAAAATATTTTAAACAAGGGCGCATCCAACTTGAAACCGCCCTGCTTTCAGATAATGAAAATACTGAATATCACTTTCTTCGGCTTGCCATTGAGGAACATGCACCAAAAATTGTTAAATATCACAGCGATATACAAAATGACAAGTTGATAATTCAAAAGAATTTCAAGAGCCTTCCCCAATCGGTTCAAAAAGCAATTATTGATTATTGTAAAAACTCAAAAGTATTACATGCTGAAGATTTTTAGTCCCGCTCAGGAGATAGTTTTTAACTTTGTGCGGAAATGAACAAACGGGTACTAGCTATTTACTACACACAGTCGGGGCAGATGGGGGAAATCATTGACGCATTTACAGCGCCATTAACAGAAGCGGGAGTATCGGTAGAAACATCCAGGATAAAGCTGGTTGCCAATTATGATTTCCCATGGACAGGAAAACGCTTTTTTTCGGTAATGCCATCGTGTGTTTTAGGAATTCCGGAGCCCTTGGAGCCTTTAAACCTGAAAGAAGTAAAATATGACCTGGTGATTTTAGGATACCAGCCCTGGTTTTTATCACCCAGTATTCCGAGTAATTCCTTATTGCAGAGTGAAGAATTTAAGGCAGTAATAAAGGAGACCCCGGTAATAACGATAAGTGCAGGGCGTAACATGTGGATCAACTCCTATGTTCGGGTACGGAATATGATTAAAGATTCCGGTGCCAAGTTGGTGGGCAACATCGCGTTGCTGGACAAGCATCCTAATCCTATAAGTTTTGTAACCATTTTTTATTGGATGCTGACCGGGAAAAAGGAGCGGTACCTGAATATTTTTCCTAAGCCGGGTGTTTCTGAACAGGACATTGCCGCAACTGCTGAGTTTGGACGAACGGTAACAGACCATCTTAAAACCAATAATTGGGAAACACTGCAGGATGAACTCATCAAACAAAAAGCTGTTGAAATTAATTATAAGCTGATGTTTATTGAGGCAAGAGCAAAACCAATATTTAAAGTTTGGGCAATGTTTATTGCGAAACGTAAAAATAGGGACCTATGGCTTTCGGCATTTAAATATTATCTTTTTGTCGCCTTATTTTTGGGCGCGCCGGTTTTACTTACACTGGATGCAATATTTTTAAAACCTTTTTCGTCAAAACGGATTAAACGAAATAAATTAAAATACTTACAAGTTACAAATTAAGAAACTTAACATGTCTGATACTAAAGTTTATATCAATCATACCGCAGCATTTTTTCCAAATGAGCCTGTTTCTAACGATGAAATGGAGCAATACCTGGGGTATATTGACAATAGGCCATCTAAATCAAAAAAGATCGTACTTCGCAACAACGGGATCGTTAACAGGTATTACGCTTTAACTAAAGACCGTAAATCAACACATACCAATGCACAGATGACAGCAGAAGCGGTAAGGGCTTTGTTTGATAATGATCCGGAAAAAATGAAGGGATTAGAGTTGCTTTCGTGCGGCACTTCATCGCCCGACCAAATGATGCCAAGCCATGGTGTAATGACACATGGGTGGATTCCTGAAATTGGAGGGGTAGAGGTGGTTTCACCGTCGGGTGTTTGCTGCGCCGGCATGCACGCGCTTAAATATGCTTACCTGGCTATCAAATCAGGAGAGGTGAAAAAAGCTGTAGCTACAGGTTCCGAAAGATTTTCGGGCTTGCTGGTTTCTGAGGTTTTTGAGGAAGAAGCACAAAAGCTGAAAGACATGGAAGAGAACCCTTTCATTGCTTTTCAAAAGGATTTTTTACGCTGGATGTTGTCTGACGGTGCATCGGCTTTTTTATTAACCGATAAGCCAAATGAAGAAGGGCTATCGCTTCGCATAGAGTGGATTGAGGGGGTTAGTTATGCCAATGAAATGGCTACCTGTATGTATATGGGGGGTGATAAACAGGAAGATGGCACCTTAAAAGGCTTTATGGATTATTCGCCCGAAGAGATCATGACCAAATCAATCTTCAGTGTAAAACAGGATATTAGTTTATTAAGCGATAATATAGTGCCGCTTGGGGGAAGAAAGATAAAAGAGATCTTTGAAAAGAAAGGGCTTGGCGTTGATGATATAGACTACTTTTTACCACATATCAGCAGCAATTTCTTTAAGAGTAAGATCTATGATATGATTGAGGAATACGGTGGCGGTATCCCGTACGAAAAATGGTTTATAAATCTTTATACGGTAGGCAACGTGGGGGCAGCATCAATTTACCTGATGATAAATGAGTTGTTTAATAGTGGGAGGTTGAAAAAAGGTGAAAAAATACTATTGCTGGTTCCGGAAAGCGCGCGTTTTTCGTATATGTATGCAATGCTTACCGTTTGCTAATAAATAATGAAGAAGGATGATGTGCCACAAGATCTTAGCTCGCTTGGTAAAATAACCAAAGAGGTATGCTATGCAACTGACAGTAACGGTAAATATGTTACTGAGCTCAGTAGCGGCTGGGATGTTAAGATAACTGCTCTTGATACTGCCTGGGGGGATATCGAAAAACGAATAGCCTCGGCAAAGCAGCAGGTGCTGGAAAAAAAAGCAAGTCCGCTTTTATTTTTTATGGAATACAGGCTGATGGATATCGGTATTTTAGCCGGCTATACCGGTTTTTGGAAATGGCAGATCAAGCGGCACATGAAGCCTGAAGTGTTTAGCAGCTTATCAGAAAAAAAATTAGAAAAATACGCCGAGGCGTTTAACATACAGGTGAACGACCTTAAAAATATGACCGTGCATGGAGATTGATTTTGAACATCGTCAGGCGGCACATTGTGAATCGGGTGTAACCACCAACTTATTATGGAATGCATCTGGCGGTAAAATAACCGAGCCGCTTGCGTTTGGGATAGGAGCAGGCTTGTTTTTTGCCTATATCCCGTTTATAAAGGTTAATAATGGCCCTGCTATTGCTTTCCGCACTATGCCGGGGCATATATTCAGCCGTACCTGCAAATCATTAAATATACCAGTTGTAAGACAGAAATTTAGCTCGAAGGAGAAAGCCCAATTATTTTTAGATGAATGCCTCGATAAAAGGAAACCGGTTGGGTGCCAGGTAGGGGTTTATTACCTGCCTTATTTCCCGAAAGAATACCGTTTTCACTTTAATGCCCATAACCTGGTAGTTTACGGAAAAGAGGGGGACAATTATTTGGTAAGTGACCCCATAATGGAGGGTACAAACGTTTTAAGTAGTTATGAACTTGAACGGGTGCGGTTTGCAAAAGGAGCGCTCTCGCCTAAGGGCCATATTTATTATCCGGGACAGGTTAGTGCTATTTCTGATGAGCAGATAAAGCAGGCCATTAAAAGCGGAATTAAAAAGAATGTTTTTAACATGTTGCATATTCCGGGCAGCTTTGCAGGCGTCAGCGGAATCAAAAACACCGGTAATAAGATAAAAAAGTGGCGTGATAAGCTTGGGCTGGAAAAATCAGGACTGTACCTGGCGCAAATGGTGCGGATGCAGGAAGAAATAGGTACCGGTGGGGGCGGCTTCCGTTACATATACGGCGCTTTTTTACAGGAGTCGGATATTTACCTGCCGGGAAACCAATTGGGCGAAATTTCCGGCATATTCACTAAAGCGGGTGATATGTGGCGTACAGCAGCCGTACATGCAGCCGGAATTTATAAAGGAAGGCTCGGCAGCCAGAACGATTTTAATATTATGGGCGATTACCTGCTTGAAATTGCTGCGGTAGAAAAAGCCGCATTTGAAACTTTAAAGAAAATAAAATGGCAGTAACACTACCGTTGGCCCTGGACGTGGAGCACATGGGGTTCAGGTATCCCGGAAACTCCGAAGTATCGTTTTCAAATCTCAATTTAAAAATAACCAAAGGTGAACGCTTTGGCTTATTCGGGCCAAATGGTGCAGGAAAAACTACTTTGATAAGTTTGATGACAGGATTGCTTACCGCAGATGAAGGACATATTAAACTTTTAGGGCACGAGGTAGGCAAACAAAATAGTGAGGTGAATAAATTGTTTGGGTTTGTTCCGCAGGACTTTTCTTTTTACCAGGAGCTGAGTCCTGTTGAAAACCTTGAGTTTTTTGGCGCCTGGAGCGGGCTGGACAAACCGACAATTAAGCAGAGAACAGATGAGCTTTTAACCATTTTGGGGTTGGATGATGTGCGCAATAAACAAGTGGAGAGATTTTCGGGAGGGATGAAACGCCGCGTAAATCTTGCTATAGGCGTTATTCATAAACCACAAGTAATATTTTTAGATGAACCCACCGTAGGCGTTGATGTACAAACCCGCCATGCTATAATTGATTACCTGATGGAATTAAATAAGAGTGGTACCACGCTGGTTTATACATCGCACCAGTTAAGCGAAGCAGAGGGGCTATGCGAACAGGTAGCATTGATTGATGGCGGGAAAATAATTGCACAGGACAACCTGGATAAATTATTAAAAGACCATAAACAGGAAAGCCTGGAAACAATGTTTTTGAACTTAACAGGAAAGGATATCAGGAACTGATGTTTAAACTAAAAGCCACTATATTAAAAGATCTGAGGATCCTGCGGCGCGACAAAGTGGGTATGTCGCTGATGTTTGTTATGCCAATAATGCTCGTAATTATTGTTACCAGTATTCAAAACAGCACATTTCAGTTAGTTAATAAAAACAGGTTGTCCATTGTTATTAATAACAACGACACCGGGCAGGCAAGTAAGCAACTGATAACGGCTATTAACAAAATAGGGTTATTTAAAGTTTCACAGGTATCAGGCGACCAAAGTGAAAAGCTAATGACGGAGGTGATGCATCAAAAAGATGCCGTACTGGGGGTAATTATACCGGGCAATTTTTCAGTAAAAGTTGCGGCAAAATCAAAAAGTGTGGCAGGTAAAGCTTTAACCAGCTTTGGCTTGCAGGGCGACACCGCAAAGAACGTTGGCGATGTTGACCCGCTTACTATTTACTACAACCCCATTTTACAGGAATCTATAAGATTCTCTGTGCAGGGTGCTATCCGAAGTGCTTTGCAGCTGGTGGAAAGCCGTGAAACTTTACGGAGCCTCTATTTTTCAATTAATGAAAAACCGCTGCCTCAGAGCCTCGAAAACGAGATGCTAAGCAATAAAACAGCTATCAATGAGATTCCGGTAAGTAAAGATGGTACCCGCAGCACACCCAACGCAACCCAACACAATGTACCGGCATGGACAATTTTTGCTATGTTTTTTATTATCATGTCGTTAGGCGGGAGCGTGGTGAGGGAAAAAGTAAGCGGTAGTTTTATCCGACTTAAAACACTGCCTACCAATTATTTAGTGGGTTTACTTTCCAAGCAGATTACCTACCTGGTGGTTACCATGCTGCAGGCTGCGGTTATATTTTCAATCGGGATCTGGTTATTCCCATTTTTTGGTTTGCCGGCGCTTAATTTACCTGCTGACATCCTGGCCGTTGTTATTGTTACGATAGTTTGTGGCTGGTGTGCGGTTAGCTATGCTATTTGTGTAGGCGTATTTGCCAACACGCAGGAGCAGGCAAATGGTTTTGGGGCGGTATCTATAGTTATACTTGCCAGCATTGGCGGCTTAATGGTGCCAAGCTTTGCTATGCAGGGATTTTTTAAATCGGCGGCTGATATCTCGCCCATGCATTGGTGCCTGCAAGCTTATTACACGCTATTTCTTGAGGGAGGAAAGCTCAAAGATGTTGTAAACAATATTATCCCTTTATTTATTATTACGCTATTACTACAAGCAGTAACCTTTATTGCTTTAAAACGAAAGAATTTAATATAATTGTCCTAATGGAAACCACGGAACTAAAAGAACAACTAAAACGCCAGATTATACAATTTTTAAACCTTACCGATCTTACCCCGGTTGATATAAAGGACGATGAACCTTTATTCGGCGATGGTTTGGGTTTGGATTCTATCGATTCACTTGAGTTGATCGTGTTGATGAAGAAAGAGTATGGGATTGATATAAGAGACCCCAGAGAAGGGCGGAAAGTGCTGGTGGATGTTGCAACAATGGCTGATTATATACAAGAGCATAGTAAGAAATAATTTTTTTCTCATGTACCTGCGTATGCCGCTGCGCCGCGCTGTTGTATAATTATTTAAGTAACGTGAGTTCGACATAAGCAAAAGGAGTCTTAACATCTAAACCTCGATATAACCGTGTGCAGACGTAGTTTTAGATGAGGCAAGTTGTGTATTCACCTTGTATAGCGCGTTCCATTTTTGCATACGGAACACCCGGAACGCAGTGAAACATGCTGATTATCAGTTTGTTTGCTTTTTATCAAGGAGTAAAAATATGTAAGTAACTGATAGTGAATATGTTTCATCAATATTTATACCGAATTCAGTTAAATACCAAACGGAGCATTGGTGTTTTGGATAATTTTTAGCTTACAGGGATCAGGTATTGTTAATGGCAACAGCTGTAGCGGCGCATTTGAAATATACAATATCAACGTTACTTATTTTTCCTGTAAAACTGATGCCATCCTCAATTGATTTATATGAAATTTCCAATTGCACCGAAGTGGTTTTTAAAGGATCAATCATGGCAATAAACTTCAGGTTTGCTGCTTTTTTTATTTGAAGCGACTGGCCGAATGCACTTTCCAGCACCTCTTTAACAATTTGAAGCATACAGGCACCAGGCACCACCGGCTGGCCCGGGAAGTGGCCTTTAAATATAGAGCTGGTTGCGTTGATGAAAAGGCTTGCTTTAATTAAAGCATCGGAATAATCCAATTTGTCAATCCTAAAGATCTCATCATTTACAGTTTCCATCGCGAAGATTTAAATAGCCGATACCAGCATTAATGAATGATATTTATTCTGGTAATGATTATGGATCAGTATTTTTTTAGGAACCGGTACAGTTAAGCTGTTTTCTAAAACCGCTTCCGGTACAACTCCATTTTTTATAATGTTTGCAGCCAGCCACAAAGCAAAAGATGATGCCACAGTGTACTCTCCGCAAAGGTGTTTAAAATTTGCTATAGCCTTGTTTTTGAATACGGACTTACTCAGATCTTTGAATATCTTATCATTTAATATGTCGCCGTTTTTGCCGGTGATCACCAAATCAATTTCATCTACAGAAACGGAATTGCTTTCTAAAAAAGCAGCGATTCGTTTTTCTATATCGGCAGTATCTTTTGGCTTATAAAAAGTATTAAGGGCCGTTAATTCAGCCAGGCTACCGGGTGAAGGTCTGTGAGTTAGAAGGAAAAATGCTGCGCCTTCTCCGCCTATAGTTCCTTTTGCTTCTGTTTTAAAAAGCGAACGATTGGAAACAGGCTGACGCCGGTATAAACCAAGGCGGGTTAAAACAATAAAGCTGGTATCAACCATTTCTTCGGTGCCGCCAACCAGTATATTATCGGCTTCCTGCTCTTGCAGCAGCATTACGGCGTCAAATAACGCGCTCTCGAAAGATATGCCTTTATGTACAAAGGTATTGTTATAAGCATGGCATTTCAGCATCAATGCAATTTGTGCTGCAACAGTATTGTGTGTAGATTGAATGAACGCGGTTGGGGGAAGCAGTTCTTCATTCTGCTCCACTATCCGTGTTAAAAAGGTAACAGTATCTTCCATACAGCCAAATGCGGTACCGGTAATAATTGCGCCGGGCATTTCTGTATCACCATTTTTTAAGCATTTTTTTGCAGCTGCAACTCCCATTTTTATTACGCGGCTCATCCTGCGGATTTGCTTCGGATCAATAAACTCTTTATAATCCGGTTCCACCGGCTTTAACCGGGTGGTAGTGTATTCGATAACATCCGATAACAAATCAGTGCTGTCGAAGGTTTTTTGCGCAGATATACAGGCTGATGAGCGGATATATACTTTCATATCAGATCTTCGAAAATATTAAAGATGTACAATTGCCACCGAAGCCAAACGAATTTGACATTACGTGTTTGATGTCCCGGTCCTTTTGGAATTTCTTTTCGGGTTCAAATGGAAAGCCGCTCATGCGGGTTTCAAACCTGAGATTCGGATAAATAAGGCCATGTTTAATAGCCAGGGCCGAAAATACAGCTTCTATACCGCCGCTGGCACCCAGGGTATGGCCGGTAAATGATTTGGTTGAACTCATTGGCGGGTATTCCGGATCAAATAGTCTTTTTACTGCTGTTCCTTCCGCGCTGTCGTTATTAGGCGTACCTGTTCCGTGCAGGTTGATATAATCGATATCCGACGGCTGTAATCCACTTTTTTCCAGCGCTTTTTTCATGGCCAGGTAAGAGCCTGTTCCATCAGGCGAGGACGCTGTTTGATGATAAGCGTCATTGCTGTTATTATAGCCACTCAGGGTACAATACGCGGGTTTAGTTAATGTTTTTCCTACCTTTTCTGACACCAATACCAAATAGCCTGCGCCTTCGCCAAGGTTTAATCCTTCGCGATGCTCATCAAATGGTTTGCAAAATTCATCGTCGAGAATCATCAGTGTATTAAATCCATTAAGCGTAAATTTTGTAATAGCATCGGCTCCGCCGGCTACCACTACATCCACCACATCATTTCTGATGAGCCTTGCGCCATAGAAAATAGCATTTGCAGATGAAGAACAGGCTGTGCTAATGGTAGTCATGAAATCGGTTATACCCAACTGATCGGCCACTATTTCTGTCATGCTGCCGCACTCGTGATCAAATACATTTTTTAACTTACCTTTTGTATTATCAGCCAGGAACTTCACAAAAAAGTCCTCGCTTCTGTCCATTCCACCAACTGTGTTTGCAGAAACAAACCCAACCCTTAATTTATCAAGCCCGGGAATCGCAGCATCAGCGATGGCCTCTTTTGCAGCCACCAGGCTTAATAACGCTGTGCGGCCATTGTGAGTTGCTAACCCGGTTTGGGCTATCAGTTCGTCGTCTGTCAATTTTACCTCGGCCACAGGGCGTGTATGCTGGTGTATGGTATCAAACAAAGTGATCTCAGCCATGCCAGCTTCTCCGCGTTCAAATGACGCAAGGTGTTCAGTAACATTATTTCCAATCGCTGAAATTACGCCCACACCTGCAATAAAAACTGATTGATCCATATTAATTATTAAAAACGAGGTTCATATTGTCTTCGGAGAACAACAGCACATTTTCTCCTTTTGTCTTTTCGACCAAAAAAAGGGCCGATTTATAATCCGCTTCCAGCACATCAACCCAACCGCAAATACATACTTTTAAAATCTGCTCATCCAGCAGGTAATTTACTTGCTGTGTTATGAATTTAGCGTCAAAAGTTTCCTGTATAAAAAAAGCATGCTCACCTTTGAAATGGTTCCGGATACAAATTTCGCCTATCACGATGTTGGGCAGTGTGTAAACAAACAACGAAGGGCTGGCAATATCTTTTATTGTTTCAAAATACTTCAGGTCGTTATCAAGGCTTGAATTGGCATTCACCAAAACTACACCTATTTCTTCAGGTTGATAATTTTCTTTTTCAAAACCGTTCTGCAGTAATATTTCAGATGTGAGCCATCCCAGTTTGCTCAGGTTATCCATCTTATAAAATTTGGGATAGTTGAACTGAAAATGCTGGTAAACAGAAAGCAGAAACGCAGGCAGATCGGCACCGTGATTTTCAAACAGTTTTTTACTGTTTAAATACACCGTGTTTTTGCTGATCGTGCAGGCGGATGATATATAATTATTGTTGAACAATATTTTTTATATTAATAGTAGCTTCAAAAATATTTATTATTTGCCAAATACCACAGCCGCATTACAACCGCCGAAGCCTGATGCTGTTTTCAAGAAATTAGTGGTATCTATATGCATAGGGGAGGTGCATACATTTACCGGGGTAGTTACTCCGGTTTTATCAAAACCTAAAGTTGGTATGATCCAATTTTCTTTCAATGAATGAATGGAAATAACAGATTCTATTAAGCCGGCGGCGCCCAGCGTGTGGCCGTAGTATCCTTTTAAACTATTTAACGGAACTGATTGCAGGCCGGTTAAGCCAATGGCATTAGCTTCCATCTCGTCGTTGTAAACCGTTGCGGTTCCATGGGCCGAAATAAAGCCGACATCGCCTGCGATTAAATTCGCATCCCTTAACGCTTGTTCAATAGCGTGACCAAGCTCTTTGCCTGTACGGGATGGGCCTGAAATGTGGTTGGCGTCGTTACTTACCGATCCGCCTTTAACTTTTATATTTTTTTTGAATTTTTTATTTGTGGAGAGCACAATGGCGGCCGCACCTTCACCCAAATTCAGCCCGTTACGATCTTTATCAAAAGGCTTACAAGCCTGAACACTCAGCGCCTGGAAAGACTGAAAACCAGATACAATGAATCTGGAGATAACATCGGCCCCTACAATAACGGCTGTTTCATACCGAGCCGACCGTAACAGGCGCATACCGGTTATTATGGACATAATGCCTGATATGCAAGCGTTTGATATAATGACAGGCCGATTACTAAAGCCAAAGTGTTTTGCCACCAGTTTTGCCGATGTAGTAAGAGCTACTCTGTTTTGAAGCTCCGAAGAATTGGTTTCGGTTTCAAGCAGGCTGATATTGCCCTTGGTGGTGGATATTATTAAAACTGTTTTTTTATCTTCAGGATCAATCCCGCTAAGGATTAATACATCAGATAGTGATGCAATAAGCAATTGTTCAAATTTTGTGTAACCATTACCGCAGGTAATGAATTGAGTATCTTTGCTAAATATGGAAGCAAATAATGGTGTTGGGGAAAGGCTGTCGTCATTATGAAGCTGTACCCCGGATACGTTATTTTTTAAATTTTGGAAATTCTCTGCGGTGGTTTTACCAAGCGGAGAATAAATATTATCTGCCACCACAAAAACATCCTGTTCACTTGCCCTGCTCATATCTTGTTTATTCATCGCCAACAAAAACTTTCATTTCGCATTGCGCCAATAAAATATCGTTATGCCAAACTTTACCTGAAAGTACGGTAACATTGAACACCTGGTTTTCTATGGCTATTTCGGTTTCTATTTCATCACCGTTTTTTGGTAAACCAAACACTTCAAAATCCTTTATCGCACCGATGTAGCCAACGGCTACAGGTTGGTTTGCGGCATTTGCCATATACCCCGATCGTAAGGCTGCTGTTTGCGCTATATTTTCCATAAGACCAGCTTCCTGGAAAATACCATTTTTTACAAAAACATTGTCTGCGGTTATCGTAAAACTGCTCCTGGTCTTGGTTTCATCAACGCTCAATAACCTGCTCACCATAACAAACGGCTGTTTTTGAGGGATTAAAGAAATAATATCATTAACGGGAAGCTCCATATATCAGGAATATAAGCCACCATTAACTGATAATACCTGCCCGGTTATGTACGCGGCTTCGGGCGATGCGAAAAAGGCAGCAGCGCTGGCAACCTCTTCAGGCAAACCAAAGCGCCTTGCCGGAATTATCATTTTTAATTCCTTTTCATCCAGGGCTTCAGTCATATCGGTTTTAATAAAACCCGGGGCAACCGCATTTACTGTGATACCCTGGCGCGCTATTTCCTGTGCCAATGCTTTTGTAGCTCCGATAACGCCCGCCTTTGCTGCTGAATAATTGGTTTGCCCTGCTAGTCCCTTCAAACCGGAGAGTGAAACTATATTGACAATCCGGCCATATTTGCGGGTGAGCATACCGTTTAATACCATGCGGGTAACGTAAAAAAAGCTATCCAAATTGGTCTTTAATACATTATCCCACTGCTCTTCCGCCATCCACGCCATCAGGCTGTCATCACGGATGCCGGCGTTGTTTACCAGTACCTCAATGTACTTATCCTCGTTAGCTTCAACCCAGGTGCCCAATATATTTTTTATTTGTTCTCTATCAGCAACGTCAAACGGCATTAATTCGCCATTACCACCGTTTTCCCTGATGGCCATAAGTGTTTTTGCAGCTTCTTCAGCATTGCTTTTATAATTTACCAGTACATAGTAGCCCGCGGCTGCCATTTTAATACAAATGGCCTTACCTATTCCCCGGGAACCGCCTGTTATTAATGCGCATTTCATTTTGAAAATGAAGTTATATGATCTGTATTTTCAAGGAAGTCTTTAACCCTTGCAAGGTCTTTATATTTAGGAGCATCCTCAATAAATTTAGGAAAAATCACCCTTACCTCTTCATATAATGATCTTGATATCGTCGATAACCTGTCTTTACATTCCAGGTAATCAATTGCCTGTAAAATGGTCATCAGGTGAATGCCAAGCACCTCGAAGGAGT
This sequence comes from Mucilaginibacter xinganensis, assembly GCF_002257585.1. Taxonomy (NCBI): domain Bacteria; kingdom Pseudomonadati; phylum Bacteroidota; class Sphingobacteriia; order Sphingobacteriales; family Sphingobacteriaceae; genus Mucilaginibacter; species Mucilaginibacter xinganensis. The sequence goes on from NZ_CP022743.1 coordinate 2,880,834, forward strand.
TATCGATCACTCTTTTCGTCATCAGCGCTGCATTGCAGCCCATGCTCACAATGTCCTGGTTGTCATTGTTGTTAGGGATGCTGTGTACATACATTGGGAACGATAGTGTCTGATTTTCGGCAACAGTTGAGGTTGCTGTAAACTGCATACCCTGCATGCCAAAGTTAAGCCCAAGTACCCCCAGGTTTACAAACGGAGGCAGCTTTTGGTTCAGCTTGCTGTTAAGCAGGTAGTTTAACTGTCTCTCGGCCAGCATGGACACTCTTGTTATTGCAATTTTTAATTTATCCATTTCCAGCGAAACGTAATCGCCGTGGAAATTGCCACCGTGAAAAATGTTCTGATTTTCATGATCAATTACCGGATTGTCATTAACAGAGTTTAGCTCATTTACTACGGTATTTTCAACCTGGGCAATGGTATCGTAAACAGGACCTAAAATTTGCGTTACGCAACGCAGCGAATAGTATTCCTGTACTTTATCTTCAAATATCTCCTGGTCAAGATTATCCGGGTTATACAAATGTTCGGAGCGATCACGGATCATTTTGCTGTCCTTCAGTATCCCGCGCATCATCCCGGCTACCGCATTTTGGCCTTTATGGCGTTTTACTACATTTAATTCGTGCGAATAGTGGTCATCAAAAGCCTCGACTATCTCGTTAATCATCGCTGAAAATAAAACAGACCAGTTTAACAATTTTTTTGCCTGGATGATATTAAGCATGCCAATACCCGTCATAGCTGACGTGCCGTTTAAAATAGCTAAACCTTCGCGGATATGGATAGAAAGGGGGTTAATATTGAATTTAGTAAAGATGTCCATCGTAGGATGTACAGCATCTTCAAATATAACTTCGCCTTCGCCAATTAAAACCAAACCGAGGTGCGCCAGCTGAACCAAATCACCACTTGCGCCTACGCCACCATGTTCATAAATACAGGGAGCAATGTTGTTATTGATCAATTCTTTTAAAAGCTCAACAACATCGGTATGCACGCCGGAGTACGCTTGCATGAAGCTGTTGAGGCGGGCAATCATAAGGGCTTTAGAAAGCTGGGCCGTCATTAATTTACCACTGCCCGATGAATGGCTGCGGATAAGATTGTATTGCAGCTGTAAGATATTTTCTTCGTTTACCTTGTACTGTGCCATTGGGCCAAAACCGGTGTTTATGCCGTATATGAGCTTGTTTGACGAAAACTGCTTTAGGAATTCAAAGTTGGTGTTGATCTTTTTTAAAGCTGCCGCATCTAAAGCAACTTCTTTTTGTTTAAATATCAGTTCAGAAAAATCATTTAAAGAAAGCGCACTTTGTCCAATTTGTATCATGGGCAAAAAATATTTGTTTTACCAGGGTGAATAATAATCCGCTAAAGTATGAAATATATATAAAATGGATCAATTAAACTGTAATAACCTGATAGCTAATTTGCCAGGATAAGATTTGCTTTTAGGTTAGGTTTGCCGCTTCCTACCCTCTATTTAAACTAATCTTCAAAATTCTTATCTTTGCGCTTTGAAATGAATAAGAAAGTAGCTTTTTATACCCTTGGATGTAAGCTGAATTACTCAGAGACATCAAGTATTGGCCGACAGTTTAACCAGGCTGGGTTCAACACGGTTGAGTTTACAGATACACCTGATGTATTTGTGATCAATACGTGTTCGGTAACGGACAATGCGGATAAAAAGTGCAAAAAAGTGGTTAAGGAAGCACTCAGGATCTCACCTAACGCTTACATCACTATTGTTGGCTGCTACGCCCAGTTAAAGCCAAAGGAAATAGCCGAAATACCGGGCGTTGATATGGTTTTGGGTGCTGCAGAAAAATTTCAGATAATTGATTATATCACTGATCTGACAAAAAAAGATAAGGCCGTAGTTTACAATCAGCCCGTTTCCGAAGCAAAGGATTTTGTTGCCGGCTTCTCAATAGGCGATCGTACCCGTACTTTTTTGAAGGTACAGGACGGATGCGACTATTCCTGTACTTTTTGCACCATTCCCTTAGCCCGCGGCAACAGCCGGAGCGATACGATTGAACACGTAATTGAACAGGCTAATGAAATTGCAGCGTCGGGTGTAAAAGAGATTGTGTTAACCGGGGTAAACTTGGGTGACTTCGGGATAAGGGATGGGCAGCGCCAGGATAAGTTTTTTGATTTGGTTAAAGCGCTGGATGAAGTGGAAGGGATCAACAGGTTTCGTATTTCATCTATCGAACCCAATTTACTAAGCGATGAAATTATTGAGTTTGTTGCTCAATCAAAACGTTTTGTACCGCACTTTCACATTCCGTTACAATCGGGTTCCGATAAGATATTAGGCCTTATGCGCCGCAGGTATAAACGCGATTTATACGTTAGCAGGGTGGCAAAAATTAAGCAACTTATGCCGCACTGTTGTATAGGGGTTGACGTGATTGTTGGCTTTCCGGGAGAGACGCGGGACGATTTTATTGATACTTACGATTTCTTAAACGAACTTGATATTTCATACCTGCACGTTTTTACGTATTCAGAAAGAGAAAATACACTTGCAAGCGAGATGAGTGGGGTAGTGCCGGGTTCAACACGTGCTGAAAGAAGTAAAATGCTGCATATACTGTCTGACAAAAAACGCCGGATATTTTATGAAAGCCAGCTGGGAAAGACAGACGAAGTACTATTTGAAGGCGATATTAAAGACGGGTTTATGCATGGCTTTACCCGTAACTACGTTAAAATAAAAACGGCCTATGATCCGTTACTTGTAAACGAATTAAAATCAGTGCAGTTAACAAAAATATCACCTGATGGTGATGTTGAAATTACTGAAAGCGAAGAAATATTAGCTCATTAACGCTATCTTGGCCTCAAATTATTAACAATGTTTCCAACTATTTCTTCCCTTATCCAATACCTTACAGGGCTCGATATACCGCTGCCAGTACAAACATTTGGTTTTTTTGTGGCTATTGCATTTATGGGAGGATATTGGGCCTTTACGCAGGAATTTAATCGTAAAGAAAAATTAGGACAGATTCATTCGTTCGAAAGAACTGTTACAGTAGGTGCCCGTGCATCATTTGCTGAATTGCTTGGGAATGGTATTTTTGGGTTTGTGCTTGGGTATAAAATTCTAGACTCAATTTTTCATTATCAGTCATTAATTGATAACCCCCAGGATTTTATATTATCTGCCAGGGGGAACTGGATCGGCGGGATAATTGGAGCTGCCAGCTTTGCCTATTGGGCATATTACGAAAGTAAAAAACAAGAGCTACCCGAACCTAAGAAACAGCAAGTTACTGTACACCCAAGTGAATTAATGGGTAGTATGTTACTGTGGGCAGCTATTTGCGGTTTTGCCGGCGCCAAACTATTTAACGCGCTGGAAAACTGGGGCGAGTTTATGAAAGATCCGGTTGGTATGCTGATAGGCTTTAGCGGACTTACGTTTTATGGTGGATTAATTTGTGGCGGAGCTGCAGTACTATATATTGCCCGTAAAAATGGGATTAAGCCATTGGATATGCTTGATATTGGCGGACCGGGAATGATGCTGGCCTATGGATTGGGCAGAATTGGCTGCCATATGTCTGGCGATGGCGATTGGGGCCGTCCCATTATAGAACCAAAACCTCACTTGCTCAGCTGGATGCCCGACTGGATGTGGGGATTTAAATTTCCTCACAACGTTAACAACGAAGGGATTGTTATTCCTGGCTACATCGGTAAATTTAATCACGAGCTGCCCGTTCCGGTGTCTCCGACCTCGTTTTATGAATCCGTTATCTGTATCCTTTTGTTCTTCTTTTTATGGAGCATCCGCGATAAAATAAAGATGCCGGGGGTTATGTTCGGCATTTATATGATATTGGCGGGTGCTGAGCGCTTTTTTATTGAGTTGATCCGGGTAAATACATTGTACCATGTTGCAGGCATCAGTTTTACACAAGCAGAAATGATTTCGGTTTTGATGGTGCTGGGTGGCAGTGCTTTAATCTTTAACGGTTTTAAAAACAATAAGACACTTAAGATAAATGGCTGAAATAAACCTCGGTAATAAACTGTTAGATAACCATGTTATAAGGTTTGTATGTTCTGCAGGGGTTGGTTTTTTGGTTGATATTTCAGCTTTTTATTTGTTTTACCATAATTTTCTGGTACAAAAAACATACAATATATTTTCACTGACAGTCCGTAACTCTACGCTGTCGTTGGCGATATCATTCTTTATGGGGGTAGTGGTTAACTTTATAATAACCAAATATTTTGTATTTGCGCAATCAAAATCGTCCGCATACCAGCAATTTTTCAGGTTTATATTGGTTGCTTTTGTTGGTTTTTTTGCAAACCTTGTGATCCTGAAACTATTTATCCAGGACCTCCGGATGTATCCACCGGTTGCCAGGCCCCTGGCTGCTTTAAGTTTATTTTTTGCAAGCTATTTTATTCATAAGTTTTTTTCTTTTAGTTTATCATTAAGGCATCAATCAAACGCTAAATAAATCAAATATTCAAGCTGATTTTAACCTTTTCGTTTAAAGGTGATGCCATTGTTTTAATAAGTATATGGAATTAGATCATATCGTAAAAAGCGTAATTGAAATTTCAAAAGAAGCAGGTAGTTTTATAAGGGAGCAAAGAAAAACCTTTAGTCCTGATAAAATTGAATTTAAAGGCCTGAACGACCTGGTGTCGTACGTTGACAAAACTGCCGAAGAGAAAATTGTAGCCGGGCTGCAATTGGTGCTGCCGGAAGCAGGTTTTATAACAGAAGAAAAAACAATTAATAAAATTGGTGAACGCTATAATTGGATCATTGATCCGCTGGATGGCACTACAAATTTTATACACGGTCTGCCGGTTTATTCGGTAAGTATTGCGCTCCGGGAATTTGATGAGCTGGTCTTGGGTGTGGTTTATGAAGTTAACCAGGATGAATGCTTTTACGCATGGAAAGACTCACCTGCCTATTTAAATGGTGTTGAAATTCATGTAAGTAAATCTGCTACAATTAGCGAAAGTTTATTGGCTACAGGGTTCCCTTACCATGATTTTACAAAGCAGGGGGCTTACATTAGTCTTTTTTCCGAATTAATGAAAAGTTGTCACGGTTTAAGGCGGTTAGGATCGGCGGCGGTTGATCTTGCTTACACTGCGTGCGGCAGGTTTGACGCTTTTTACGAATACAATCTCAACCCATGGGATGTTGCCGCCGGCGTGGTGATTGTGAGGCAGGCAGGTGGCGATGTCAAGAATTTTAAAGGGGGAGAAGAAGTACTGGACTCACGCGAGTTACTGGCTACCAATGGGAAAATAACTGCGGAGATGCTGAGTACTATCGACAAATATTTTAAGTAGGCGCTATTTTCCTGAATTACATCCGGTTAAAATGGTGTAAACTTGGATGTAATCCAGGAATAGATTTATTATAATGCTTCAGAAACCACTTCAGTAACTTCCGGAACCATACGTTTCAATAAGTTTTCGATGCCGGCTTTTAGGGTTACGGTAGACGACGGACAGCCGCTGCATGACCCACGCAATTCAACCGTTACTACACCCCCGTCAAAAGATTTATAGGTTATTGCACCGCCATCCTGTTCAACTGCCGGGCGAACGTAGTCGTGTAATATTTGCTGGATTTTCACCTCAGTTTCCGAGCCTTCAAAATCACCTGCTTCTGCCTGTTCTTCATCCTGGACTTTAAGTTCTGATTCAACTGCACCTTTTACAAACTCTTTCAGTATCGGTAAAATATCTTCCCAGTTGTCGTTTTCAAATTTGGTTATGGTAACAAAATTACTGGCGAAAAATACACCGTTAACAAAAGAGAACTTGAAAAGCTCTTTTGCAAAAGGTGATTTTTCAGCACTTTGTTTTGTTGCAAAGTCAACGCTGCCGTTTATCAGCAACTTGTTCACAATAAACTTTGTGGTTGCCGGATTGGGTGTTGATTCTGTATATACGTTGATATTCATCTTATTTTTAATTAGTCTTAAGTAAACAAATTTAAGCAGCTTTTTGATTTATGCGTACTTATTAAATTGTTATGACCCGTTGGTGACTTTTAGAACAAATGCAGAAAAACTTTGGTCTTTTCGCCTTTAACCTTTCGCTAAACTTAAATTCCTGTATAATTACCCGGTGTTATCTTCTTCAGTTCCTCCTTAATTTTATCACTTACCTGTAAGCCATCAACAAACACAGCGATAGTTTGCGCATTAACCCTGGTGTTGGTACGGGTGAGTTCTTTTAAGGCTTCGTATGGATTCGGGTAAGCTTCCCGACGTAATATGGTTTGAATCGCTTCGGCAACTACGGCCCAGTTCGCTTCCAGGTCTGCATCAATGGCTTCATTGTTTAGCAGCAGCTTGTTTAAGCCTTTTATAGTTGATTTAATAGCTATGATTGTATGACCCACAGGCACTCCGATATTACGCAAAACTGTAGAATCAGTTAGGTCGCGCTGTAATCTTGATATCGGCAATTTGGCTGCAAAATGCTCAAATAGCGCATTGGCAATACCAAGGTTACCTTCGGAGTTCTCAAAATCAATAGGATTTACCTTGTGCGGCATGGCCGATGATCCGATTTCGCCCTCTTTGATTTTTTGTTTAAAATAGTTCATTGAAATATAGGCCCACATGTCCCTGTCCAGGTCTATCAGAATATTATTGATCCTTTTTAAAGCATCGCATTGGGCAGCAAAATTATCGTAATGTTCTATCTGGGTAGTAAACTGCGAACGGTTTAAACCCAGAATATCGTTTACAAAATGATTGCCGAATGCTTTCCAGTTGATCTGGGGATACCCGATATTATGCGCATTGTAGTTGCCGGTAGCTCCTCCAAACTTAGCGGAATATGGAATTGGCTTTAAAAGGTTAAGCTGGTTTTCAATACGCTCAACAAAAACCATTATTTCTTTTCCCAGGCGGCTTGGCGAAGCAGGCTGCCCATGTGTATGCGCCAGCATGGAAACCTGATCCCAGTCGGCAGCATATTTTCGTAACACGGCAACCAGTTCATTAATAGCAGGGTAATAAGTATTAGTTAAAGCTTCCTTAAACGAATAGGGTATAGCCGTATTATTGATATCCTGCGAGGTTAAGCCAAAGTGGATAAATTCTTTATAAACTTCAAGTCCAAGTTTATCAAACTCTTTTTTAATAAAATATTCTACTGCTTTAACATCGTGATTAGTTGTTTTTTCTATCTCTTTTATACTTAAAGCATCATCTTCGCTAAAGTTTCTATAAATATCACGTAACTTTTGTGCTACATTTTTATCAAACTGTAGTAATTGCGGCAAAGGGTGTTCACAGAGCGCTATGAAATATTCTATTTCAACAAATACCCGGTATTTAATAAGCGCATATTCAGAGAAGTAACCGGCAAGTTCTGCTGTTGTATTACGATAGCGGCCATCAATAGGTGAAATTGCTGAAAGAGGAGTAAGCGTCATATTTTGTTATTTTTTGCAAAGGTAACAATTACAGTAAGTTTTTTGAAGTATTAGGTTTTGTCACGTACACGTAATTAATAATGGAAACTTTGAAATCTAAAAATGTTTCCTTAGTTTTGACTTTGTAAGTCAATGAGTCAAATAGAGAGAATAATTCAAGGTGGCGAGGAGCTGTTTTTACAAGCAGGTATCAAGAGCGTAACGATGGATGATATAGCCAGGCACCTGGGTATGTCGAAAAAAACGATTTACCAGTTTTTTAAAGATAAAAATGAACTGGTAATAGCTTTGGTTAAGAAAAAACTAAAGGAAGACGAAGAGCAGATCTCAGAAATTATAAGCCGTTCGGCCAATGTAATTGAAGAAATGATAAATATGATGAAATGTTCAGAAGATATTTTTTCAAGAATTAACCCTATAGTAATTCATGATATGCAAAAATATCATCCCGATGCATGGGCTGAGTTTCAAAAATTCAAATCTGAGGTTCTCATTAGGACGCTTGAAGAACTTTTAACAAAAGGTATAAAACAAGGTTACATCCGACCGGATATAGACGTAAAGATAATAGCAAGGATGCGGGTTAGCCAGGTAGAGATGGGTTTTAACACGGCTATTTTTCCTATATCCGATTTTAATCCATGGAAAGTGCAGGTACAATTTCTGGAACATTTTAACTATGGTATTTGCACACTTAAAGGTTACAAGCTGTTAAACCAGTACAAAAATATAAACGAAGAATAAAAAATATTGCTGACATAGGGCTGTCATTTACAGCTGCTAATTTTGAATAATAGCGAACAATCACAACTATATAAAATGAAACAAACTTTAATAATAATGTGCCTGTTGAGCGGAATTGCCCTAAAAGGCTTTTCGCAGAAAGCAGTGCCCGACACTCAGAAATACAATTTTAGTATCCAGGATTGTATAAACTATGCTTATGAACACCAGGATTCAATTGTAAACGCTAAACTTGATATTAAAAGCGCGGAGTATAAAGTTAAAGAAACAACGGGTATTGGCTTACCACAGGTAAGTGGAAGTGCATCTTTCCAGGATTATCTTAAAATACCGACAACTTTGTTGCCAGGGCAGTTTTTTGGCCAGCCTGCCGGAACTTTTATCCCTGTTCAGTTTGGTGTAAAATACCAGTCAAGCTTTGGCATTAACGCAAACCAGATATTATTTGATGGAAGTTATCTTGTTGGATTAAAAGCATCCAGGACTTACAAAGAGTTATCGATAAGGAACCAGGTACGGTCGAAAATAGAGGTAAATGTAGGTGTGACAAAAGCTTATTACCAGGTTTTGGTTAGTAACGAGCAATTAACGTTGTTAAATGCAAATATTAACCAGCTAAAACAGCAAATGGACGAAACCGTTCAGCAAAATAAGCAAGGTGTTGTTGAAAAAATTGATGTCGATCGTATCTCTGTACAGTACAATAACCTGATCACCAGCAGGGAAAACACCATCCGCTCATTGGCATTAAACTACCAGGTTTTAAAATTCCAGATGGGAATGCCAATAGAATATCCTTTAATTTTAAGGGATAAACTGAACGATATTAAACTTGATGATATAGCCGACCTTGGAAATGATACTACATTTTATAAGAACAGGATTGAGTATAATTTGGCTGAAACCGGAATCGAACTTAAAAAGTTAGATTTAAAACGTCAAAAGTCGCAGTATTTGCCTACGCTAAAGTTTGATGCTAGTTACACTTCATCATACCAAAACAACTCTTTTGGCAATTTGTATAAAATGAACTTTCCCTCAAGTTATATAGGCCTTTCACTAAACGTTCCCATATTTAATGGCTTTCAAAGGCTAAATCAGGTAAAGCAATCACAAATCGCTGTCTTAAAATCACAAAATGATTTAGAAAATTCAAAAAATGGGCTCAAATTACAAGCCAGTCAGGCAAATGTTACTTATGTAAACGGATTACAAACGCTCAACAACCAAAAGAGAAACCGTGCACTTGCGGAAGAGGTACTTAGGGTATCAAAAATAAAATATCAGCAGGGGGTAGGATCAAGTCTGGAAGTTACAACGGCGCAAACTGCACTTGAAGACGCGGATAACAAATATATACAAGGTTTATATGACGCCTTAATCAGCAAAGTTGATTTGGATAAAGCATACGGACGAATAAAATAATCAATCAAACAATCACAACATATTATAGCACATGAAAAAATTATTATACATACCAGCTTTAATTTTACTTGCCGCTTGTTCCAATAAGCCAAAAGATAAAAAAGCGCAACTCGCTGACCTAAAAAAACAACAGGCGGATTTAGGAGCGAAAATCATAAAATTACAGTCAGAAGTCGGCACAACCGATTCATCAAAAACTACCGATGTTAGTACGGTTGTATTAAAGCCAGCTGATTTTACTAACTACGTGCAAATCCAGGGTAAAATTGATGCCCAGGACAATGTTACCGCTTATCCGCAGGCCCAGGCTACGATCACTGCAATTTATGTAAAACCCGGCCAGCATGTAAGTAAAGGGCAAACGCTTGTGCAATTGGATAACAGCGTGTTGCAACAGAATATTGCACAGTCTGAATCACAGGTTTCCTTAAACCAAACCTTGTTTCAGCGCCAAAAAAATCTTTGGGATCAAAAAATAGGAACTGAAGTTCAGTTTTTACAGGCCCAAACAACTTTACAAAGCAGCCAGAAGGCATTGAATGCGCTTCGGCAGCAGGCGAGTCAATACCGCATTGTATCGCCAATTAGCGGCACTGTTGACCAAATGGACCTTAAGTTGGGCCAGGTTGCCGCACCGGGCCAAACAGGCATCCGCGTGGTAAATGCTGATGTTTTGAAAGTTAAAGCTGATGTGCCTGAATCGTATGCAGGTAGCGTAAGTACCGGCAACGCAGTTAAAATATTGATACCCGATGCTAATGATTCATTAACTACCAAAGTAACGTTTGCTGCTAAAGTAATTGACCCCACTTCACGCAGTTTCGGTGTTGAAATTAAATTACCGGTTCGCAAAACTTTACGCCCCAATATGACGGCTGTGCTGCAAATTGCCAATTACTTCAAAGCTAATACAATAGTAGTACCGGTAAAGGCCATTCAAAAGTCTGAAGCTGGAGATTACGTATTTATTAATCAAAATGGAGCTGCAAAAAGAGTTAATGTGAAAGCTGGAAATACTTATGGCGGCCAAACTGAAATAATTTCGGGTTTAAAAACCGGTGACGAGTTAGTTACCGAAGGCGCATCTGATATAGAAGATGGAGACAAGATCAAGGTTTTACGTAGTGCAAATTAATTTATTAAACAATTGATCTGTTAATTATGAAAGATATTAGAAAAGAATTTGCGCCCTCAAGCTGGGCCATTGAAAACAAAACAGCAATTTATGTGCTGATATTCCTGATAACTGTTTTAGGATTGGTCAGCTACAATAATCTGCCTAAAGAGAATTTTCCTGACATAGCGCAATCAAAAGTGTTTGTGACAACTCAATTTTTGGGTCAGTCGCCGCAAAATGTGGAGAATCTGGTTACGAGGCAAATTGAAAAGCAATTAAAATCACTAAAGGGATTAAAGAAGGTTACTTCCAATTCTGTTCAAAATGTATCTATAATTACAGCGGAATTCCAGGCTAATATTAAAATCAAGGATGCTAAAATTGATGTAAAAGATGCGGTTGATAAAGCCAAACAGGATTTGCCCCAAAACGACGTAAACCTTAAAGAATCAGTAATATCGGATATCAACGTGGCCGATTTGCCTATTTTGTATATCAACATATCCGGTGATTATGATCTGAAACGTCTTAAGGAATATGCTGATATATTAAAGGATGAAATAGAAGGTTACAAAGAAATTTCGAAAGTTGACGAAGTTGGCGCTTTAACGCCCGAGATACAGATCAACGTAGATATGAATAAGATGACGGCGGCACAGGTAAGCTTTGGAGATATTATTCAGGCAGTAGGAAACGAAAATATTTTATCATCAGCAGGCAGCATTAAAAGTGATGGGGTAAGGCGGAGCATAGATATTAAGCAGGACTTTAAAAATGCCGACGAGGTTGCAGCGATGGCGATTAGAAATCCTAAAGGGCAGGCCGTATATCTTCGGGATATTGCTGAAGTAAAAGATTCATTTTTAGAGCAGGAGAGTTATGCGCGTTTAAAAACGAACAGCAATCCCAATTTTAAAAACGTAATTACGCTAAATGTGAGTAAACGGGCAGGTGAAAATCTTATCGAAGCTTCTGATAAAATAAACAACCTGATCAAACTGAAGCAGAAAACTGTTTTTCCAAAAGGTTTAGCTATTACCGTTACCGGCGATCAGTCTGACAAAACCCGGACAACCCTTAATGACCTGATCAACACTATCGTTATAGGTTTTCTACTGGTAACCGTTATTCTGATGTTTTTTATGGGTACCACCAATGCGATATTCGTAGCGTTATCAGTTCCCTTGTCCTGTTTTATCGCGTTTTTGATAATGCCGGCAATCGGGTTTACGCTGAATATGATCGTGTTGTTCTCATTTCTGCTGGCGTTAGGCATTGTGGTGGATGACGCGATTGTAGTTATTGAAAATACACACCGGATCTTCGCCAACGGAAAAGTGCCCATTAAAGAGGCTGCTAAGATTGCGGCAGGAGAGGTGTTTTTACCGGTATTTTCCGGCACGATGACTACATTGGCACCATTTATACCGTTGGCATTCTGGAATAGCCTGATCGGGCATTTTATGTTCTTCCTTCCAATAACCTTGATCATTACTTTGTTGGCATCTTTAGTGGTGGCTTATATAATGAACCCGGTATTTGCGGTTGATTTTATGAAACCACATATCCAGGGCGAACATGACAATCAAAAATTCGATAAAAAAACTGTTCGTGTATTGATAGTGCTATCTGTGTTGGCGGGTTTGAGTTATATCATGTTTTTCACCGGCCTGTGGACCATGGGTATGGGTAACTTCATGGTTCTGGCTATTATACTTTATCTGCTAAATCACTTTGTTCTTTTAAAACTGATTGACAGGTTTCAAACCAATGCGTGGCCGCGGTTTCAAAACTGGTATGCCAGATTGTTGGAAAAAGCTGTTAAAAGGCCGCTTACCATATTGTTCGGTACATTTGTGTTGTTTGTTTTTGCTATCATATTAACATCTGTAATGGGTAAAACACCTGAGTTTTTCCCGTCAGGCGACCCAAACTTTGCTTACGTTTACCTAACCATGCCTATAGGTACAGACCAGGCAACAACCAACGAGGTGACAAAAACACTCGAACAGCGTGTTGCGAAAATTGTTGAACCCGATAAAGATGTAGTTACCTCCATTATTTCAAACGTTACAAAGGGAGTGTCCGATCCCACTGATGAAGACCAGGGTGATTATGAGAACAAAGGAAAAATCACTGTAGCTTTTGTTGAATTTGGTAAACGAAATGGTAAGGATACCAAAGTAATTTTGAAGAAGATAAGGGATGCCGTACAAGGAGTGCCGGGTGCAAAAATTTCTGTTGCCCAGGAAAACAGCGGCCCGCCGGTTCAAAAGGATATTAGTATTGAGCTTATTGGTGATAACCTCGACTCCCTGGTTAAAACAGGCGACCGGTTAAAAAATTACATTGCCAAACAAAATATCGCCGGTATTGAGAACCTTGTGGCTGACGTGCAAAATGATAAGCCTGAAATTGTTTTTGATATTGACCGTGAACGCGCCAACCGCGAAGGTATTACTACCAAAACTATCAATGACGCGCTTCAAACAGCTGTTTTTGGTGCGCCGGCTGCCAACTTTAGGAATACAAAAGAAGATGATTATAAAATACAGGTAAGGGCATTGGAAAGCCAGCGCGGGAACATTGACGAACTGCGTAATTTAAAGATCACGTACCGGGATCTGGCTACAGGTGGTGCTATCCGGCAGGTGCCTATATCCGCTTTTACTGATGTACGTTACACCAATACTTACAGTAATATTAAGCGTAAGCAGCAGCGGCGCGTTTTAACACTTGGTTCAAGCGTTATAAAACCTTTCAATGCAAATGATGTAAATGCCAGTATCTTGAAAGCCATAGACAATTTTAAAAAGCCGGATGATATTATAATAAGGCAGGGTGGTGGACAGGAAGATCAGTTAGAAGCAGTTACCTTTTTAGGGGGGGCATTGGCAACTTCCTTTGGCTTGATACTAATCATATTGATGATCCAGTTTAATTCCATTGGGAAAACACTAATCATTATCAGCGAGATTTTCTTCAGTATTATAGGCGTATTGCTAGGGGTTACAATTTTTGGTATGACAATGGCCATTGTAATGACCGGTGTAGGGATTATTGCGCTGGCAGGGGTAGTAGTTCGAAACGGAATCTTGTTGGTTGAGTTTACGGACATGTTGATTGAACAGGGTGCAAGTTTGCATGATGCGGTTGTAGAGGCAGGGCATACCCGTATGACCCCGGTGTTATTAACAGCAACTGCAGCTATATTAGGCCTGATACCTCTTGCTGTAGGCTTCAATATTGACTTTGTCGGAATGTTCACTCACTTTGAGCCACATATTCACTTTGGCGGTGACAACGTTGCTTTCTGGGGGCCATTAGCATGGACCATGATTTTTGGGTTGGGCTTTGCAACTATTATAACCCTGATACTTGTACCTTGTATGTATATTATAAGGGTTAATATCAAAAATAAGTTGTTTGGAAAAAAGGAAACTGCAGGCCATGAAAAACTGGCTGATGCAAGTGCAGTTTAAATAACTCCGCTACATTACAAGAGAGGCTGTTCGAATTTGATTTCGTGCAGCCTCTTTGTTTTTGGGTGATTTCTTTAGATATTATTCTGGTGCGTAACACGCAATTTATCAATGGCATCAGAATGAATTTTTCCCGTCGTTCATAATTCATTTTGACCTTTTAAATTGTGATAACGTGCTTTGGATTAAACGATACAAGATAGAATGGCCGGGGATAATGGGACTGGTAAGGTATTTTGGTGATATTGGATTAAAAAAACGGGAACATAGCCGAAACTGGCCGGCGCAGAAAAACATGCAATGGTTTTCAAAATTCTCCACACCTGGACAACACTACATCAGTACATTTAATTCATGACACCGTTCGTGGAATATTTCCTATTAGTCTGCTAATAATCCGATCATTAAGATCAATCTTTCTTACCGCCGAATACAGAGAAGCTAACATAGCGCTTTGGATGAGCTTTCAGGTCAATAAACAAACTGTTCAGATTTGCAGATGCGTCTTTCAGGTTGTTATACATTTTATCGTCATTCAACAACAGCCCAAGTGTGCCTTTGCTGGTATTTATTTTACTGATGGTTTCCTGCAGGTCGGTCATAGCCTTATTTGCATTATCCAATGTTTGCCTGATATTAGCGTTAGCTATATCATTACTCACTTTTTCAAAATTACTGGTAATGCCGTTTATGTTGGCAGTACTGGTTTTTAAGTTAGCTGATACGATCTCGGCATTTGACATTATGCCGTTTATGTGAGCTGTTTGACCGCCTACCAAAGCATCAATTTTTTTGGTTGTGCCTTCCAGTGTTTGCAAAGAGTTAGCGATACTGGTGAAACTTCTGTCAACATTTTTTTGGAAATTAGGGTTCAATATTTTATTGATGGCAGCCAGCGAAGAATCAAGTTTGGTGATCAAATTTTCGGCCTTTGTTTGAATAGGCTGCAAGCTTTCTGCAAGACTGCCCTGGATGTCTGCGCGTAAGGTGTCATTGTCATCAGCATAAGTGTTGCTGTTGCCATACTCAAATACAATGGCTTTACCCCCTAAAAGATCGGTGCTTACCAGTTTCGCCAGCGTGTTTGAAGGTACATTATATTGCTTATCTACCTTAAATTCCACAATGGTATGTCCATTTGGAAGCAGTTTCATTTTCGCAACGTTGCCAATAGGGAAACCATTCACCAATACGGGCTTCGATACTGACAACCCGTCGACGCTCTTATAAATAGCGTAAAATTTGTTAGAGCCCGAAAAAACGTCATTTCCTTTTAAAAAACTATAACCGAGGATCAGAACTGTAATTGCAATGGCCGTTAATGCGCCTATTTTAGTTTCGTTTGATATTTTCATTAGATGTAGTGATTAGAGACCAGCGGTTAAGATTAGTTAAAAGGATGTTGTTAAAATTTTTTGATGTTTGATTTTATTACTTAATTATTGAAAGCGATCGGACTAGTCTCTATTCACTAATCTCCAATCACTAACCTCTATAACTAATTATTGTGATACTTGTTCTACTCCAGCCTTATAATTTGATATAGCTCTTACTATTGAAGCAACGATCTCATTCTGGCCGTCTTCTGAATTCAGGTACGCTTCATCGTCAGGGTTGTTAATGTAGCCGGTTTCAACCAGTACAGCAGGCATTGCGCTATGGCACAATACCAATATGCCCTGCTCCCTGATGCCGTCGCTGTGGCGGCCATCGGTTTCTGTAAATTCGGTATTAAGTAACTCTGCTAAATGAATGCTTTGCTTCCTGTATTTACGTTTATATTCATTCATAAGAATGATTGATTCCGGATCATTAGGGTCCGGATTGGTATTCATCTCGGTATCATCCTCTATCAGGTTTTCTTTAATGGCCTTTTCCTCTTCTTTGGTGCGGTGAAAACCGTATACAAGCAGCAAAACACCTTTGCCAGAGCGATCAGCAACCTCGGATGTCCTGTAAACGGCCTTGCCGTGTTTATGGCCTACAACCTCGCGAACGCGCCTGCCAGGTAAGGAGTTACAGTGCAGGGAAATAAAAAGGTCGCCTTTGTTCGCATTGGCAATATCTGCGCGTTTTTGCCAGGCCACATCGTCGTCTGTTGTGCGGGTTAAAACTACGTTTACACCAGCCAATTCTTTTTCTATTGCCTTTTGCAATTTAAATGCAATGGCAAGCGTTACATTTCTCTCTGAGGAAAATGAGCCTGACGCACCATGGGAGTAATTACCTGAAGTGCCTGATGGCCGGCCACCGTGCCCGGGATCAACAATAATGGTTTTAATCTTATAGCCATTATTGATAACAGTATCCTTATTTCCCGGAGCGCCTGTTGCAAAGGAAAAAAGAGGTAGTGATGGAAGTAAAATCAATAAACCGTAAATCAATCTTTTCAATGCCTTATTTTTCATTATTTTTGAACGCTGTTAACTATATCTGCAAAAATACTATTCATAATCAATTTTGAAATTCACAAGTCTTTTTTTTCTTATTGCGGTCGTTTTAATGGCAAATGTGATGGCTTCATCACGTTATGGCAGTACTTATAAATACGTATTACAAACGGATACAATTAAAAAATCTGATACAACAAAGAACACAAAAGTTACTAAAGGTAAAAAATCTAAGGCAAACGCGGGCACAAAAAGTGTAGTTGCAAAAAATGACACCAGCAAAAAGAACGCCAATGGTGGTTTGCAGTCGCAGGTAACCTCACACGCAGAAGACTCGGTAATTACAGATAAGGTTCATGATATTACCTATTTATACGGAAGAGCCCGTGTAACTTATGAAGATTTTGAGCTTGATGCCGATTATATCAGGCTTGACCAAAAAAATCACTTGATTTTTGCAAAAGGCAGCATTGACCCTGTTACCAAACGGTATATTGGCAGGCCCATCTCCAAACAGAAGAACGATAAGCCGGTTGAATCAGATTCATTACTTTTTGATTATAAGACAAAAAAAGGCCGCGTTTTTAACCCGGCGTCGGAGCAAGGAGGCAATTACCTATCTGGCGGCGAAATCAAAAAACTGAATGAAACCGAGGCTGCCTACCGTAACGTTACCTTTAGCACGTGTGATCTTCCGCAACCTGATACCCATTTCGGGATTGTGATTACAAAGGGGATCGGCGAAAAAAACCGGATCATATCGGGCCCGGCATACCTGGAAATTGAAGGGATCCCGCTTCCGCTTGCTATTCCCTTTGGCTTTTTTCCGAAGCCTGATACGCGGTCATCGGGCGTGATTATTCCAACTTTTGGTGAGGATCAGAAACTTGGGTTTTATCTCCGGAACTTCGGCTACTATATTGGCATCAGCGATTACCTGGACCTAACCAATACGGGAACGGTGTATTCCAAGGGATCGTACGAATTAAACACCACCGCGCACTATTTACAGCGATATAAATATGGTGGAACGGTATCCTTAAGCTATGGCTCCCATAATTACGGGTTGGAAGGCGATCCGCCGCAAAAAGATTTTAACATTACCTGGTCGCACAGCCAGGACCCAAGCGCACATCCCGGCAGTACGTTCAGTGCTTCGGTAAACGCAGGTACTTCAACCTATTATAAAAACAACTTCGCGCAAAACAACGGTAACATTAATTCACTTACCCAAAATAACTTGCGCTCATCAATAAATTATAGCAAAACCTGGGAGGGTACGCCATTTAACTTAAGTTTGGGCCTATCGCACAGCCAGGATCTTACCAATAAAACGGTAACCCTGCAATTGCCAACTTTAAGCTTTACCATGGCATCAATCAGCCCTTTTGATTCAAAAGACAGGGTAGGAGACGCCAAGTGGTACCAAAAAATAAGTGTAAGCTACAGCCTGCAGGCAACCAATGAGGTTGACAATATACCAGAGTCGCAATTATTTAAAAGCAGTGTGCTGTCAAAAAGGTTACAGACCCGTGCGGTACATCAAATTCCTGTTGGGTTAAGTTTAAACGTGCTGAAATATTTCCAGTTTAGCAGTTCGGTTAATTATACGGAGCACTGGTACCTGCAAACCATAAGAGAACGGTTTGTGCGCGGCGGTGTTAATACAGATGGTACTGTTACTGATCCAACTATTCCCGTTCGCGATACCATAGCGGGTTTTAAAAGGGCGGGATCTTATAATTTAAGTACCGGGATCTCTACCAAATTGTACAGCACCATCAACTTTAAAAAAGGTAATATTATAGCCATCAGGCACGTAATGACACCTAACATCAGTTTTAATTATAATCCTGATTTTTCTGACCCAAGTTATGGTTACTATCAAACCATAGTAAGTAATGCGGCGGTTCCTTTTCCTGTTAAAAGCACTGTTTACTCTATTTTTCCGGATAATTTCCCGTCGCCGGGTAAGCAGGCAGGTATTAGTTTAAGCCTGGATAACACTATCCAGATGAAACTTAAGCCAAAAACTACCGATACATCGGGCAAAGCCAGGAAAGTTAATTTACTGGATGGTTTTTCAATTTCCACATTTTATAATTTCGCGGCGGATTCAATTAAGCTTTCACCTATTTCGTTCTCTGCGCATACCGCTATATTAAACCAGAAGGTTAACCTGAGCTTATATGGCTCACTCAATCCGTACGAAACACTGGTACTTGATACCATTTCGAACGGGTCAATTCAGCGGTACACCCGGCCAATAAACAGGTACACTTTCCAGGATGGCAGGTTTCCGACGCTTACCACCATCAGTTTTTCAATGAGCGGCAGTTTAAATTCAACATCATTTAAACCGCATGCGCCTGTACTGCCTAACAGTACATTGCAAACCATAAACCCCCAGCAGGCGCAAAAACTCGCTTTCATCAATAGTGATCCAAGTGCCTATGTAGATTTTAATGTGCCGTGGAACTTATCGTTCAATTATAATTTCAGCTATAACAACAACATCATTAATACAAATACAACCAACACCATTATGCTGAGCGGCGATGTTAACTTAACCTCGAAATGGAAAGTTCAGTATAATACCAACTACGATATACGTGCGCACAAGTTGGCCATCAGTTCATTTGGAATTTACCGGGATTTGCATTGCTGGGACTTTAACGTGCAATGGGTACCATTTGGCTTATATAAATCATACAACGTTACATTGAAAGTAAAAGCAGCCATTTTGCAGGATCTGAAGCTGAGCAAAAGGAGCGACTACACCAGCAACTCATATTTTAACGGAAACTAATAATGCTTGCGGAAATAATTACCATTGGAGACGAAATTCTTATAGGGCAAATTGTTGATACAAATTCAGCCTGGATGGCGGGCGAACTCAATAATATTGGGATCAGGATAAAACAAATCTCTTCTGTATCTGATGACCGGCAACATATTTTAACTGCGCTTGCCGAAGCTGCCGGCAGGGCCGATATTATTTTAATTACCGGCGGCCTTGGCCCCACAAAAGATGATATCACCAAAAAAACACTTGCCGAATATTTTAAGGCGGAGCTGGTGGAAAATAAAGACGCATTAGCTAATGTAGAGCATATTTTTTCGCGCTATAACAGGCCGATGCTGGATGTGAACCGCTTACAGGCCCAGGTACCCGAAAATTGCGAAGTGATTTTAAATAAGAACGGTACAGCACCGGGCATGTGGTTCAATGAAGAGGGGAAGATCTACGTGTCAATGCCTGGGGTGCCACACGAGATGATGTACATGATGGAAGATGAGGTGATCCCAAAACTAAAATCATCATTGAAGCTTCCGGTAATTATTCATAAAACTATTTTAACTGTAGGTGAGGGGGAATCTTACCTGGCGGACAGGATAGCTGATATTGAGGATGCGTTACCGCCATTTATTAAACTTGCTTACCTCCCAAAACTTGGGCAGGTAAGGTTGCGGCTAAGCGGGTATGGTGAAGATGAAGCAGTTTTAAAAGAAAAAATAGAGGAATTTGCCGCTAAAATAGTGGAGCGGGTTGGTAACGTAGTAGCAGCACAAGAAGATATTCCGATAGAAAAGGCCATATTGAATTACATGGCTGATAACAACCTTACATTATCTGTTGCCGAAAGCTGCACCGGCGGATATATCTCGCACCTGATTACGCAGCATGCCGGCTCATCCAAAGTATTTTTCGGCGGGGCTGTTTCTTATTCGTATGAATTAAAGGAAAGTTTGCTGGGTGTTAAAAAGGAAACTTTAGCCCGGTTTGGAGCGGTAAGCGAAGAAACAGCTACTGAAATGGTTGAAGGGGCGCTGCGCAATTTTAAATCAGATTACGCCGTAGCGGTTACAGGAATTGCCGGCCCGGACGGCGGCACGGCTGATAAACCAGTGGGTACGGTTTGGGTTGCTGTCGCTTCTGCTGACAAAACCGTGGTAAAGAAATTAACATTTGGGAATAAACGCCGCCAAAACATCGAAAGGACTGCAATTTCAGCTTTAAATATGTTGAATACTTTACTGCACAATTCTGGAAAATAATGATAAAATCAGCTAATTTTGGCCAATAATCTATATACTGACTATGGCCAAATATAAACTGTTGCTGCCGAAAATGGGTGAAAGTGTTGAAGAGGCAACCATAATCAAATGGAGTAAAAAACCTGGCGATTTTATTGACGCTGATGAAACAGTAATGGAAATTGCCACCGATAAAGTTGACTCGGATGTTCCATCGCCGGTATCAGGTAAACTTGTTGAACAACTATACAAAGATAATGACGTGGTTAAGGTGGGAGCAGTTATTGCGATAATTGAAACCAGCGGGCCGGAAGAAGTTAAGGCTGAGCCCATTGCCGAGCAGGTTACTGCCGCACCAGTTGAAGAAGTAAAACCTTTTGTTGCAACACCTGTGCCACCAGTACAGGAAGCCGCACCGGCACCCGTTGCCGTCGAAGTTGCCCCACAGCCGGAAGTTAAACAACCTGAAGAGCCTAAACAACAAGTTTATGCAGAGCCGGTAACTATACCTTACGTTGAACAATTGCAACAAAAGCCTGCAGAAGTTCAGGTTGATACGAATAGAAACGATGCCCGTTTTTATTCGCCTTTGGTTAAAAATATCGCCGCACAGGAAGGAATCAGCAATGCTGAGCTGGACGCTATTCCGGGAACCGGGGCAGAAGGCCGCTTAACTAAGGATGATCTGTTACTTTATATACAGGAGAAATACCAGCCTAAAACGACACAACAAGGCACAGCCCCTGTGCAGGCTGAACCTGAAAGGGCAAGTGAACCGGTAGCTGCCGCACCGGCTGAAGTACCTGCACCGCTGCCTGTAGCTCCAAGCCCCGAACCCGCTGCCCAGGCTCCATCACCGGAACCTGTTGCACAGGCGCCGCAACCTGAACCGCCTGCAGCTGAACCAGCCGAAACAAAGGCTCCGAAAAGCGTTTCAATGTCAGGCGGCGATGAAATTATTGAAATGGACAGGATGCGCCGGCTTATTGCTGACCACATGGTGATGAGCAAGCATACCTCGCCGCATGTTACCTCGTTTGTTGAAGCGGATGTAACCAACCTGGTGTTATGGCGCGAAAGAATAAAAGCGAACTTTGAAAAACGTGAGGGTGAAAAAATTACGTTTACGCCAATATTTATTGAAGCTGTTGTAAGGGCAATTAAAGATATGCCGATGATCAACATCCAGGTAAATGGAACGCAGATCATTAAGAAGAAGGATATCAATATCAGCATGGCAACGGCACTGCCAAGCGGTAACCTGATTGTTCCGGTAATAAAGCGTGCAGACGAATTAAACCTGATAGGCTTAACCAAAGCTGTTAACGACCTGGCTAACCGTGCACGTACCAATAAACTTAAACCCGATGATGTGCAGGGCGGTACATTTACCATCACTAACGTGGGCTCATTCGGCAACGTTATGGGAACGCCTATAATAAACCAGCCACAGGTAGCTATTTTAGCAGTTGGTGCAATCAAGAAAAAACCGGCGGTAATTGAAACCTTACAAGGAGACATGATCGGCATCCGCCATATGATGTTCCTGTCATTGTCATACGACCACAGGGTTGTTGACGGTGCTTTGGGCGGCTCATTTGTAAGAAGGGTAGCCGATTACCTTGAGAACTGGGAAACAGACCGCGAGTTTTAAAATAAGCGTTTAAAGTATTTTTCGATTTGATATTATTGATCCCGCGAGGTTTACCCCGCGGGATTTTTGTTGAGATGAACCGGTAACTACAAGCCATAAAAAAAGGGCCGAAACGACCCATTTTTAAAACTATAAAAATCTACAAAAAAATCTTATAACGCTTCAGCGGTTTCCTTAACCTCAGCAGCTAAGTTTACACCGGCAAGCTGGTCGGCAAATGCAACAAATGCTTTGTTATCTGCAATAAGCTGCTGGTTATTTACCAGGCTTTGCAGATTTACTTTGCCAATTACAAACTTATAGCTTCCGGAGTAATAGCGTTCATGTATGTGGATGAAATCCAATGCCTCAACAAGTGCTTCGTCCTCATATCTCAGGTACACATTCAGTTCAATATTATTGGTGAAGTTTAACCCTTTACGCTCTTTTGCTTTTTTATATTCGTACTGGTAATCATACCTCAAAGCGGCAATGTCAGACAGTACCGCAGAGCCGGTAGGATGCCCGCCTGCGCCTTTTCCAAAAAAGAATTGCTGATCGGCAAATGCAGCCTGTACAATTACACCATTGTATTCGTATTCAACGTTGTATAAAAACTCTTTATCGTTAACAAATTTAGGCAGCACAAATAAAGCAACGTGTTTATCGTCCAGTTCTTTTGCTACCGGAACCAGCTTTATCTTCAGATTTTTCTCCCGTGCGTATTGCAGATCGTGGGCTGAAAGGTTTTGAATGCCCAGGTTAAATACATCATCCGGTTTTACAATTACGCCATAAGCATGAGCTGCGGCAATAACCAGCTTATACTTGGCATCAAACCCACCTACATCGCTGGTTGGGTCTGTTTCAGCAAAGCCGAGGTCTTGTGCCTGCTTTAAAGCTGAATCGTAATCCAATCCCTCATTAAAGCCCTTTGATAAGATGTAATTTGACGAACCGTTAAAAATTCCGCTTACAGAATGGAGCAGTTCGTTATCGTAGTATTCCTCCAGGTTGCGGATGATCGGGATACTCCCGCAAACAGACCCTTCATAAAGCAGCGATGTTCCATGTTTATGCTGCAGTTCAATCAGTTCTTCCAAATGAAGCGCGATCATTTTTTTACTGGCCGACACTACATTTTTACCGGAACTTAAAGCTCTTGAAACAATTTCGAATGCAGCTTCTGTATCGTTTATGAGCTCAACAATGGTGTTGATCTCCGGGTTGTTCAGCAGCTCATCTTTGTCTGTTGTAAATAACTGTGATGGAAGCGAGCGCTGTTTATGCGCGTCTTTTATGGCGATCTTTACAATCTCCAGGTTCAAATGCTTGGTTTTTATAATATCGTACAATCCCTGGCCAACCACGCCAAAGCCAAATAGCCCTATGTTTAATTTTTTACTCATTACGCTGTGCGTTGTAATTCAATAATTTTTCCTTTTACATCTGTTTTAAAAAACGATGTAATAATATTTGTTAATGCTTCTGTTTCTATTAAAAATCCATCGTGTCCGTAAAATGAATCTAGTTCGGCTAAGGCCGATTTGGGAATATGCCTGAACAGGTATTGCTGCTCCTCAATCGGGAACAAAACATCTGATTTTATACCGATAACCAGGGTGCGGGCTTTGATAAGGCTCAATGCTTTTTCAACGCCATGC
This sequence comes from Mucilaginibacter xinganensis, assembly GCF_002257585.1. Classification (NCBI taxonomy): domain Bacteria; kingdom Pseudomonadati; phylum Bacteroidota; class Sphingobacteriia; order Sphingobacteriales; family Sphingobacteriaceae; genus Mucilaginibacter; species Mucilaginibacter xinganensis. The sequence continues at coordinate 2,904,786 of NZ_CP022743.1, forward strand.
CGGTTGCGGCCAACGTTGTGCGAATCCATACATTTTGAAAGATACCAGTAACTGTAGGCGTTATAGCGGTTAACCAGTTTTTCGCCCTGGTAATTCTGGTATGATGCGGCCTTGTGGTTGCCGGTGATATGATCGTCATCTTCCTGCTGCGTTATGCCATAAGTTTTATAATTACGGTAAGACAGCAGGGCAATACTCCTTGCGGCCTTCAATCCTTTGCTTCCGCCATCCGGCGTGTTTGAATAAAAAGTGCGGTCGGCGCTGATGGCCAAACGCTGCGACTCGTTAAATGCAATGCCCCATGGCGAATGTTTAGCATTTGACGCAATAATGATGAGGTTTTTAATTTTAGCGGGCTCACTAATTGCCCACTCAACAGCTTGCTGGCCGCCTAACGATCCACCTATCAGGATGTTAATGTCTTTAATTCCCAGGTATTCCGCAAGCAGGCTGTGTGCTTTAACAATATCGCGAACGGTAAATTCGGGAAATGAAAGGTAATAAGGCTGGCCTGTTACAGGGTTTATACTTAAAGGATTAACTGTACCATAAGGTGAACCCAGGATATTTGCGCATACCACAAAATATTCATCGGGATTAAAGTAGCTGCCGGCACCAAATAAGCCTTTCCACCAGTCAAAAACGTCGGAATTTGCAGTAAGGGCATGGCATACCCAAACCACATTATCCGCGTTTTTATTAAGCGTTCCATAGGTGTTAAAACCTATTTCAAGTTCGTTTAGCTGTTTGCCCGATTCGAGTTCAAAGGGCTTATTGTATTTAAATATTTCTACGCTCATTTTTGCTTTTGTTATTATGGGCTAGCCGCACTGTTTAGCGCAGCTAATCCCTTAATAACGTACTATATCACTTTAAAAAAAACTATACTAATTACTAAGCCTTTATTTTTGCGAAGGCTTGTTCAAAATCTGCTTTTATATCATCAATATGTTCCAATCCTACAGCTACACGTAAAGAATTTGGTAAAACGCCGGCTGATAGCTGCTCCTCGTCAGACAACTGCTGATGCGTGGTTGCTGAAGGCTGAATGATCAGTGTTTTAGCGTCGCCCACGTTTGCAAGGTGGCTTACCAGTTGCAAACTGTCAATCAGTTGGCTTGCCTTTTCTTTACTGCCTTTAACATCAAAAGTTAATACGGCACCGAATCCGTTCTTTAAATATTTTTTTGCAAGGGCATGGTGCGGAGATGAGGGAAGGCCCGGGTAGTTGACTTTTTCAACCTGTGGGTGGGCCTCCAGCCATTTCGCCAGTTCCAGCGTGTTATCCACATGGCGCTGAACACGTAATGAAAGTGTTTCCAATCCCTGGATATTCAGCCATGAGTTAAATGGTGATTGCGAAGGGCCAAAGTCGCGCAAGCCTTCAACTCTGGCACGGATAATAAACTGGATATTGCCAAAAGGACCGCCAATGCCAAACACATCGGCAAAAATCAACCCATGATAGCCTTCGGACGGTTCAGTAAACTGCGGGTACTTGCCGTTGCCCCAGTTATAGTTACCGCCATCAACAATAACACCGCCAATGCTGGTGCCATGCCCGCCAATCCATTTTGTGGTTGATTCAACCACTACATGGGCGCCGTGTTCCAAAGGGCGAAACAGGTAGCCGCCCGCACCAAAAGTATTGTCAACTATTAAAGGCAGGTCGTGTTTTTGCGCTAAGGCCGATACTTTGTCAAAATCAGCAATATTAAATCCCGGGTTGCCAATGCTCTCCAGGTAAATGGCTTTCGTTTTGCTGTCAATTAAAGGCTCAAAACTTTCAGCGGTATCATCTTTTGCAAAGCGCGCATCAATACCCAGGCGTTTAAAAGCAACCTTAAACTGGTTGTAAGTGCCGCCGTAAAGAAATGGTGAGGTTACAAAATTATCACCTGCCTGCAGGATATTATTCAGCGCAATAAATTGGGCGGCCTGGCCAGATGCGGTTGCCAAAGCTGCAACACCACCTTCAAGCGCCGCTATCCGCTTTTCAAAAACATCGGTAGTAGGGTTCATTAGGCGGGTGTAGATGTTGCCAAACTCTTTCAAAGCAAACAGGTTGGCACCGTGTTCCGCATTTTTAAATACGTAAGAAGTAGTTTGATAAAGCGGCACAGCGCGTGAACCTGTTGTAGGATCAACTTCCTGGCCTGCGTGCAGTTGCAAAGTTTCAAATTTTAAATTGGCAGATGACATGTTTTTAAGATTTAAATTTTTATGAAATTTGTTGATTGTTGGTTCACAACGGGATACAAATCGCCTTGTGAGTCACGTCCATTTTCAGGGATAAGAAAAATAAAACGTGTTAGGGCTTAGCAGCAGCAACACATACACATATAGCCTTTTGACGGACTATAAATATATAGTATAGCTGTAGTTTCGGGAGCCTTAAAGATGTTTTGGAAAATGGTGTAAATCAAACTTTTCATGGTTGTTAATTTATATTTCCCGGGGTATTTACCGGGGCAGGAATTGGCACCTTCTTCAATTTTGAAGGGTTGCCAGCGGGTAATTGAGCCTGATCTCTCGCCGCTTCTTTATAAATCAAAACCCTTTGCGGAGGTAATGATCAATGGTATTACTACCAAATATTATTGCAAATATAAGACGATAAAAATGAGTTTTCCAAATTTAATTTTCTTTTGGAGTGAGAGGTGAAGCGCAAAAGGTAAAAGGCGAAAGGTTTTGGATAGAAAACCAGGGCAAATACCCGCCTCTTTTTCTTATCTGATCTCTAATCACCAAACGCTAATTAACTAAGCCAGCGCCTGTTCCAGATCAGCAATTAAATCATCAATGTGCTCTAATCCAACAGATACCCTTAATAAATTAAAAGGCGTCTTAGTATCAGGGCCTTCAACGGTGGCGCGGTGTTCTATTAAACTTTCAACACCGCCCAGGCTGGTTGCACGGGTAAAGATCTTCAACCCGTTTATTACGCTGCGGGCTTCAGCTTCGCCGCCCTTTAAGGTGAATGAAAGCATGCCGCCAAAGGCAGACATCTGTTCTTTTGCTATTGCATGTTGCGGATGGGAAGGTAAACCCGGATACATTACCGCTTCCACTTTAGGATGTTTTTCTAAAAATTCAGCCAGCAATTGTGCATTATGTACATGCCCGCGCATGCGGTAAGGCAATGTTTTTATGCTGCGGGTGAGCATGTAACAATCCATCGGCGAAGGGATAGCGCCGCCCATTCCCTGCACCTGGCGGATCTTTGACCACCAGTCGCTGTTTTCTTTGGTTACCAGTGCGCCGCCCATCAGGTCGCTGTGCCCGCCAAAATATTTGGTGGCGGAGTGCATTACCAGGTCAGCACCCAATGCCAGTGGCTGCTGGCAGATGGGGGTTGCAAAGGTATTGTCGCAGGCAACTTTTATGCCTTTTGCCTTTGCTATGGCAACCACTTTTCTTATATCAGTTATTTTCAGCAAGGGATTTGATGGCGTTTCAATCCAGATTAAACCTGTTTCGGGCCTGATGTGGCTTTGTAATGTTTCAGGGTTATTTACATCTATAAAATCAAAGGTCAGGATCCCCGCAAAAAGCGTTTTGAGCTGATTGCGCAAACCATGATACATATCGTCGGGCGCTATAATATGGGTTCCCGGTGTTAAGGATTGAAAAACCGCCATACCAGCAGCATTGCCGGATGAAAATGAAGCAGCATCGGCACCACCTTCCAATTTGGCCAGCACATTTTCCAGCAGCGTACGATTGGGATTGCTCGACCGGCTGTAGATATGCCCGCCGGGGTAAGTGCCGTCAGCCGCCCGCTCAAAGGTGGTAGATAAAACAATGGGCTGAATTACTGCTTTAGACGATTCGTCAACATGGTTACCGGCGTGGATGGCGATAGTTTCGATCTTCATTAGGAATAAATTTTGACAAACTTAATGTTTTACATTTAGGTATAAAATCATAAATTTGATTAAACAATAGTTAAAAATGAAAATAGGACGCATCCCCCTGGCATCTGTAGTACTGCTTGTTATATCAGTAATAAACTTTGTAAGTAAATACTTTTTCTCATCAGCCTATCTTTCGCTGAAGCCTTATTTTGATGGCGCCCTAGTAGGAGCCATGCTGGTTTTTGGCTTATATTATGCTAATATTTACGTGAGCGCATGGTTAAACAACCGGAAGGAAGCATCGGGCGCGACCGAAGAACCGGGTTCCTGACACTATTTGCTTTCAATCCATTCTTTAGCCGCCCTTATGGTTGCATCGTCACCATTTTCTTTGGTTTCTTTTATAATCACATCGGGCTCTATTTTACCCAAATACTCCTTTTTATTTCTATCTGCCGCATAACTGCTTGCCAAATAAAGATAAGCACCTGTCGACAATTTAAATCCCCGGTTAGCGGTTGTATATCCGGCGGTTGGTTGTCCAAACAGCTTTGCATTGGTCTTGCCGATAAAACAAATGGCAGTCATTTCTCCGCTGCTTGCTGTTTCCGGCCCCGTTAAAACAGCTACTTTAGCACCGGAATTTTTAATAGTGTATGCATCTGAAACGTTTGCTGTGGTTGCAGCGCCATTGGTTACTTTTCCATCTTTATACATCCATGGTGTACTTTTATTGGTTTCAGGTGAAATAAAATAACCTAATATGCCATGGCCAATTATTGGGCCAAGTCCTGCAATCATGGGGTGCATATTGCCTCCATTATCATGTCGCAGATCAACAATCCAACCCGAAATGTAATTCTCAGTATCAAGGTGACTGATCATTTTCTGGATCTTTCCGGCGAAAGCGACAGATGCAGTATCGCTGGTTGACGCAAAGCCTGGCATCCATATGTAACCAATATTACCGGGCAATAATTTTGCATACGGCTGCCTTGTATCTACATTTTGTTTTGCGTAATTAACCGCGCTTGCTTTTGACTGAACAAAAGAATGGTTATCGCCCGCAAGCCGCAGTTGGCTGATGAGATATGCGGTTAAGAGTTGAGCGTCATCGACGGTTTTTATCCCGCCGGAGAGCTTGTCAATGTCAGTATCAATACCTGCCCAATTTAGTTTTTTGGTATAGATCGAGTATTTTTTAACAATGCCTGCAAACTCTTTTATATATCGCTTAACATCGTTTGATGCCGGTGTGGTTTGAAGTTGTAGATTCTCCATACTGAATTCATCATACCAAACTGCACCTTCACCAATTAAATAACCACCAACCAATATTTTTTTAGCATTACTATTTACAGCTATTGATATGCTGTATTTATTCCATTCATTATTAGTTGAGGTTACGCTTTTTGAATCAATATTTTGCGTACCTATAACACGGTTATCCTCGTCTTTTACCTGGCAATACAAAGTTGCCGTTCCCTTAATATTTTCAGTTTTAACATAGGCGGAAAATGTGATGATCTTTAGCTGATCAATATTTATATCAAATGTTTGTGAAAAGATGCTGTATTCAGCAGGATTAACATTTTGTATACTTTTTATACTAAATGAGCTTGCACCTGCAAATTTTATATTTTCATCAATTGAAGTTGCAAATCCATCAGGGTGTTTAATTATCCAGTTTGCAGGTAGTGAATTTAACGAATCACTCTTTAATTCAAATCCGGGATTTTTTATTTGGGCGGCCGCGTTTGTGCACGCCATAATTGAACAGCAGGTAATTAACAGGTTTTTTATAAAAAAAAGCTTATTGGGAAATAAAAGGCTGCTCATACTTTTTTTAAATAAATAATTTAAGTGATTTTTAAATTTTAAATGTGGGAAACGTTTAATGGAAACGCAATAGAGATAGGTAAAATATTTCGCCGCTACAATTATTTCGTCATATTTACTTTTTGTGAATGGAGATCACGGCGATAAATTTTTAAATAAGTATCGTGCATCTTCAGCAAAACTATCCCGATGGATCATGGTTCAAACGCCGGTCCATTTCGATTTTAAAATTTAAATATCAAATAATGAAAACGTATATACGGCTTTTTCTATTTCTTTTATCGATATCATTAATTTGTCAGTTGTATTCTTGTTCCGATCAAGGCGAGATTGAAGACTCAAGTGCATCATCCAATGAAATACCTTCCGAATATTTACAATTACTAAAGCTACATGACGGCTGTTGTAATAAACCAAACGACAGTATTGTTTTTATAGAAACCTGGACATGGAAATACAGAAATCCGATTTCTTTTTTTTATGTTTCTAATAGCTATTACCTGCAACTTTACAAAATGGATGCTGTCTTTAATTATTCGTTAAAAAAGGCGGTTAAAGAGAATTTTTCAAATGCGCATTCATGGACATATTCTCCTTATGTTGTTGACAACAGAACAAAAATGGAATTTTTGTATAAAGAGACTAAGCCACTTAAATCGAAAAACGTGTATCTTGATTTGTTTGGTGACAGTACTAAGGTGATTAGAAAAAATGACACCATGGTCTATTATTATTCTAAATGTGTAAATTTTTCTTTAAAACTTGATCCTCAAAAACCTATGGATATATATGGCGAATCTCATAGTGAAAAAACAAGCGAAATACCTTTGGAAATTATGTTATTTAAGAGGAACAACAAACTTTATCTGTTAGTTCTTTCTGCTAAAGATGCGGCAATTAAGATAAAACCAGGCACCCTCTATGATATGCTGTTCAGATGATTTTTTTCGCAATCTGTTGATTTTATATGCCAACTGCCATGCCCTTAGTTTGCTAATTTAAGGCAATATATTCACACGGAAATTCAATGATGTCTGACAATCAGTAACTTATATTGATGTTTTGCTTTTAAAAAACAAAAATCCCTGATAATCAGCGTGTTTCACTTTGTTCCAAGTGTTCCGCCTGCAAAGTGGAACGCTTGCGGCCATTTTTTTGAATCTGTTTGGTCATTACTGAAAGGGGTAGCTTGTATGAAACAGTGGCCACTGTTCTGCTAAGTAAAAAGAAACATTGCCGTGATTAAATGTTGCACCATGATTACACTAACATTTGCTATTTTTGCAAAAAGTTTTTTGAATGGAAGCTGAAAGCAATCTGCTTATATTATTACAGAATCCGCATTTACCTGCCGGGTTAAAACAAATAGCTGAAAAGGTACTTAACGGGGAGCGCATTACCTTTGATGAGGGTGTGTTGCTTTATGAAGAGGGTGAACTGGGTTACCTTGGGGTTTTAGCCAACTACATCCGCGAAAAGCGGCATGGCAACAAAACCTATTTTAACCGCAACTTTCATATCGAGCCAACCAATCTGTGTGTTTACGATTGCAAATTTTGTTCGTACTCGCGGTTACTGAAACAAAAATCAGAAGGGTGGGAGTACACGATGGACGAAATGATGGACATCGTAAAAAAATACGACCATGAGCCGGTTACAGAGGTGCATATTGTTGGCGGCGTGCTGCCCCAATACGATGTTGCTTTTTACAGCGAACTGTTCAGTAAAATAAAGGCGCATCGGCCCGAATTACATGTAAAGGCCTTAACGCCGGTCGAATACCATTACATCTTTAAAAAAGCTAAGATAGACTACGCAACCGGCATGAAACTAATGCTGGATGCCGGGCTTGAATCAATTCCAGGTGGCGGCGCCGAGATCTTTCATCCTGAAATAAGGGAACAAATTGCCAAAGATAAATGTACAGGCGACCAATGGCTGGCTATCCACGAAGAATGGCATAAGCTGGGTGCCCGTTCAAACGCTACCATGCTTTACGGACATATTGAAAAATATTGGCACCGGGTTGACCACATGGAACGCCTGCGTGAACTGCAGGACAGAACGGGGGGGTTCCAGACGTTTATACCGCTAAAATTCCGTAACCAGGATAACCAGATGTCGCACGTACCGGAATCTACCGTGGTTGAGGATCTGCGCAATTACGCTATAGCAAGGATCTACCTGGACAACTTTGACCACATCAAGGCATACTGGGCCATGATCAGCCGCACCACGGCACAGTTATCATTAAATTTTGGTGTGGATGACATTGACGGCACGCTTGATGACACCACTAAAATTTATTCAATGGCCGGTGCGGAAGAGCAACATCCGGGTATGAGCACAAAACAACTGGTTGAATTGATAAAAAATGTGGGCAGGGAACCTATTGAACGTGATACCTTATACAACGTGGTTACCGACTACACAAATTTTGAATTCCCGCAGGAAGCAAAACCTCAGTTTTACAGGCTGCCGGTTATTAATTAGTCATTGGTCATTTTGGGGATAAAATGTAAACGATCATCCAAAAACTAATGGCCAATTACTTGAAAAGCGAAATGAATAAAACATTATATATCGTCCGTCACGGACAAACAGATCTGAACAAGCGGGGTATTATACAGGGCAGGGGCATGAATACCGACCTGAACGATGAAGGCCGCCGCCAGGCTGTATTGTTCTACGATGCTTACAACAACGTCCCTTTCGACAAGATCTATATTTCTGAACTTAAGCGCACACAGCAAAGTGTCCAGCCGTTTATAGACCTGGGCATACCTTACGAAAAGCTGGCCGGGTTGGATGAGCTTGGCTGGGGAATTCACGAAGGGCAGGCTGCAACACCCGAGAACAAAGCCGAATTTTTACAGATCATGCGCGATTGGCTGGATGGGAAACTGGATGAAAAATTTGAAGGCGGCGAGAGCCCCAACGAAGTAAAAGCAAGACAACTGGACGCCCTGAAGGTTATTATGAGCCATCCGGAAGAAGAAACGGTACTTATTTGCATGCACGGCCGCGCCATGCGGTTGTTATTGTGCCTGTTAACCGGAAAGCCGCTGACCGAAATGGACAGCTTTCCACACCAAAACCTGGTTTTATATAAAGTTTATTATGATGGCGATAAATACGAGATCGTTGATTTTAATAACGCCGAACATTTAAAAAATAGCTAGAACAACCTTGAATACTAAAATAAGAATATCCGCAGTTAGTTATACCAATACCAAACCATTTTTATACGGCATTGAACACAGCGAAATCATCAACAAAATTGATCTTAGCCTTGACATGCCATCAGACTGTGCCCAAAAGTTGATTGATAACCAGGTAGATATTGGCCTGATTCCCGTTGCGGCTATTTTGAGCCTGCCTAAATGGGAGATTGTATCTGATTATTGCATTGGAGCAACAGGTGCTGTAAATTCTGTATTCATTTTTAGTAATTGCGAAATAAAGGATATTAAGACATTGCAGCTCGACCCGCAGTCGCGCTCATCAAACAATTTAGCACGGGTGTTATTGAAGAATTACTGGAAGGCAGACTACCAGATGGTTACAGAAGCGCCTGACTATACTACCTCAACCGATCCCAACACAGCATTTGTGCAAATAGGCGACCGTACTTTTGGCAAGAAGGAAAAACACACCTATGTATATGACCTGGCCGAAGAGTGGCAAAAATTCACAGGGTTACCATTTGTGTTTGCTGCCTGGGTTGCTAACAAACCTGTTCCCGCCAATTTTATGCAGGAGTTCAATAAAGCGCTGAAACTGGGCCTTGACAGCCGCGCCGAACTATTAAAAACACTACCGCAAAGAGCAGACTTTGACCTGGAAGATTATTTGATGCATAAGCTTGATTTTGACCTTACTGAAGATAAGAAGAAAGCCTTGCATTTATTTCATGACTATATAAAGGCTTTGTAGTTCTTAGTCAAACATTATCTCCAAATTCACATTAGCTTTATATTAAAATTCTTAATTTACAGCTATGAATTCATCTCCATCATTAAAAGGACAAGCGGCATTAGTTACCGGTGCCGATAGCGGCATTGGCAAAGGTGTGGCATTGGCGCTGGCACATGCAGGCGCAAGTGTGGTTATTAACTTCGCCCACAACCACGATGCCGCCGAAGAAACCGTAAATGAAATTAAAGCCGCTGGAGGCATGGCATTTGCTTACCAGGCCGATGTGAGCCATGAAGAGGAGGTACAGGCCATGTTTGCCGAAATGTTTAAGCAATATGGTACCATTGATATATTAGTGAATAACGCCGGTCTGCAAAAGGATTCAAAGTTTGTGGATATGACGCTCGACCAGTGGAATACGGTAATCAGCATAAACCTTACCGGGCAGTTTTTATGCTCGCGCGAGGCGGCCCGGGAATTCATCCGCAGGGGTGTGGTTGAAGACAGGAGCAGGGCTGCCGGTAAAATTATTTGCATGAGCAGTGTACATGAAGTTATCCCCTGGGCGGGACATGTAAATTATGCCGCCAGTAAAGGCGGAATCAGTATGTTTATGAAAAGCATAGCGCAGGAACTTGCCCCGCATAAAATACGGGTGGTTGGGATAGGGCCGGGTGCTATTCAAACACCTATTAACAAAGCGGCATGGGATACACCTGAAGCGTTGGATAAACTATTGACACTAATACCCTACAACCGCATAGGTAAACCGGAAGACATCGGCAAGCTGGCTGCCTGGCTTGTATCAGACGATGCCGATTATATTACCGGCACAACTATTTTTATGGATGGCGGTATGACCCTGTACCCGGGTTTTGCCGATAATGGCTAAGGATTAGCTTTTTTGTTGTAAAAGTTGAAAGGGCTGCAGAAGTTAGCAGGCAGTTCTTTTTAGCTATTATACCGTTTGCGACAACTATGACCGCTACAACTTCCTCAAAACCATAAATTTCACGTTAATTTTGTGTAAAAAAGCCGTTACCTCTTTAGGAAGGGCTTTTTTTATTGCTTTTTTGATTGACATATTGTAAAAAATACACTAAGTAGTTTACGATAATTTAAATTAATAGTGTTAAAAGGACATTAATTATTAAATATTCATAAAAATTCAATTATAGTTATATAATTAGCAATTTTAAGTTATTTTTGTTGCGGATTTAAAATTTAACATATCATGAAAAAAATATTTTTAACTATCGCAACTGCTGCTTTGTTCAGCGTTAGTGTATTTGCTGCTGATGGCGGTAAAAAAATTGAAGGTGCTACAGTTTCTTATTCTGTACAACAGGCATTTACTGCGGATTTTGCAAATGCAACCAACACAGTATGGACTGTAACTAAAAATTGCCAAAAAGCTGATTTCTTTATCGATGGCGTTAAGAAAACTGCTTTCTACAATTTATCAGGTGATTTTTTAGGTACCACACAAACTACTGTTTATAAAGCTATCCCTGCAAAATCACAAAAAATGATTGCTGATAACTATAAAGGTTATACTGCAAGCGAAGTTATTGTTTACCAGGCTAACGAAGCCTTAAACAACGATATCGAAGCAACATCATATTTTGTTGATTTAAAAAGTGCCAACCACGAAATATTGGTTAGGGTTGCAAACTCAGGAAACGTTGAGTTTTTTAAACAGGTAAAGTAATTCCAAATTAACTATTATTATAAAGCCGCCTGCCATTTGCAGGTGGCTTTTTTGTGTTCTTAAACCCCTGATCCGATTAACTAAGGCTTCAACCTTTTAGCAGGTTATTTCATTGATCCCAATATCTCATTTCAGTCAAAAACCGCCTAAATAGCACAAAAAAAGCATTTTTTTAAAACAACTTGAGGCTATAAACCTTATTAAAGCAGCATGTAACCGGAGTTTGTAATTGGCAACAATTTACTTCAGTTATTTGATACTGCGAATTAGGTTTATGTTCTATGTCAAAAACAATAATAGTTTCAAACAGGTTACCGGTTAAAATTTCAAAAACAGGGGAGGAATATACCCTGTCTCCAAGCGAAGGTGGGCTGGCCACAGGCTTGGGTTCGATTTATAAAAAAGGGGATAATAAATGGATAGGATGGCCCGGAGTTGAAATAACTGACGATGGTGACCGTCAGGCAATAACCGGGCAACTGGCCGATCTTAGCCTGGTGCCTATATTTTTAGAACAGGAAGAAATCAATCAATATTATGAAGGTTTTAGTAACGAGGTGCTGTGGCCCATATTTCATTACTACACATCAACTTACGCGGTTTATCGCCAGTCGAACTGGGATTACTATAATGCCGTAAACCATAAATTTAAAGATGCTGTTTTAGCCATTGCCGAACCAGGCGATGTGATATGGATCCATGATTACCAGCTATTGCTTTTAGCACAGCTGATCAGGAACGAAATGCCCGATGTTTCTATCGGTTTTTTTCTGCACATCCCATTCCCGTCGCATGAAATGTTCAGGCTTATTCCCTGGCGAAAGGAATTATTGCAGGGAATGCTGGGTGCCGATTTAATTGGCTTTCACACTTTTGATGATGTGAGGCACTTTTTAGATGCGTCAACCCGGATCCTGCCTGTATCTTCGTCTGCAAATGTTATCACAACCGGTGACAGATCGGTAGTTGTAGAATCCTTCCCAATGGGTATTGATGAGAAAAAATATTCATCACTACCCCTTGAAAAAGAAGTTATTGAACAGGTTGCTTTAATAAAAGAAACATTTAAAAATACCAAACTGATCCTGTCTGTCGACAGGCTTGATTACAGTAAGGGGATTCTGCAGCGTTTACAGGCTTTTGAACTGTTGCTGCAACTGTATCCTGAATATTGCGAAAAAGTAACTATGCACATGATCGTAGTGCCGTCCCGCGACACAGTGCCGCAGTATGCACACCTGCGTGACGAAATTGATAAACGCGTAGGAAATATCAATGCCATGTACCGAAACATGGAATGGACACCGATTCATTATTACTACCGTTCGTTCCCGGTAGAAACACTGTCTGCATTATACTATGCCGCTGATGTATGTTTGGTTAGCCCCATGCGCGATGGCATGAACCTGGTGAGCAAAGAATATGTTGCCAGCCGTATCAACAACGATGGTGTGCTGATACTAAGCGAAATGGCAGGCGCATCTAAAGAGTTGATTGACGCACTGATTGTAAATCCAAACGACACGCGGGAGGTCTGCAATGCAATTATAACGGCTATCAATATGCCGTTAAGCGAACAGAAAAGGCGGATGAAGCAAATGAGGCAGCTGGTTGCAAAATTTAATATCACGCACTGGGTGAAAATATTTATGGACAGGTTAAAGGAGGTGAAGCAAATGCAGCGTTCTATGCAAACGCGGCATGTAAGCTTATCAACAGAGCAGTCAATAATAAACCGCTACCATAAAACAAAAAAGCGAATCATATTTTTGGATTATGATGGCACGCTGGTTGATTTTAAACCGAACATTAACCAGGCCTCACCAGACAAGCAGCTTTATAGCATTATTGAGAAATTGAGTGAAGACCCGGCTAATATGCTGGTAATAATAAGCGGCCGCAAGCACGAAAACCTGGGTGAATGGTTTGGTGATAAAGATGTTTACCTGATTGCTGAGCATGGTTCATGGTTTAAGCAGCAAAATACTTCATGGCATAAAATTTCAGGGTTATCTGACAGCTGGAAGCATGATATTTATCCAATATTGGAAACTTACGTTGACCGTACCCCGGGGTCATTTATTGAGGAGAAGACCTATTCGCTGGTGTGGCATTACCGCAATACCCAGGGGGGATTAGGGGAGCTCCGCGCCAATGAACTGATAAATAATTTGAAATATTTAGCAAGCGACAAAGGCCTCCAGTTGTTGCCTGGTGATAAGGTACTGGAAGTGAAAAACATAGAAATAAATAAGGGGAGAGCGGCCTTGATGCTGGTTGAGAAATTTGATTATGATTTTGTGATTGCCTTTGGCGATGATTATACAGATGAAGACATTTTTAAAGCCTTACCGGAGTCGGCCGTTACTATAAAAGTGGGTAGTAATGTATCTGCAGCCAAGTTTTACCTTCGTAACCCAACAGAAGTGAGAAATTTCCTGTTAAGTTTAACCGAGCAAATTCCGGTTCAATAAAAATAAAAAGACCAAAGCTAGACAGCTTTGGTCTTTTTATTTGCCGGTAGTTACAGGAATATCGGCCTGTCTAATTTCATAGCAATGCGATAAGCGGCATTCATTAAGCCCACATGGCTGTAAGCCTGGGGGAAATTTCCCCATTGGCTGCCGTCTGTTTCATCAACATCTTCACTAAACAGCAACAGGTGATTTGAATATTTAAGCAGACTTTCAAATTCACGCATCGCATCTTCAATCCTTCCTACGCTGGCAAGTGCCTCCACATACCAAAATGCACAAATCAGGAAGGTAGTTTTTGGTTTGCCAAAATCATCTTTATATAAATACCTGTAAAATAAACCGTTAGAGGCTTTTAGCTCTTTCTCCAATGCAATTAGGTGGTCTTTAGCACGATCTGAGGCAGGGTCAAGATAGTTCATCATGATCAGCTGCAATGTACTTGCGTCAAGGTTTGAGCTGCCGGCGGAGTTGGTATAAACTTTCCTCACCGGGTCATAACAGCTTTCAATATGCTCGGCGGCGCGCGCTTTAACTTTAAGGGCTCTGTCCACAAGATCCTGGTTATCTATTGTTCGCGCCATTTTTTCGGCAGCAGAAGCGCCGGCCCATTGAAAAAGATTACTGTAGCAATGGATGTTGGCCATATTCCTGAATTCCCAGATCCCGGCGTCCTTTTCGTCAATAGTGCGTTCTATCTTGCTTAATAAAAACTCTATCCACCTAACGGAGTCTTTACGCTCAGAAAATACAAAACGGTGATCGGTATAAAGCGGGAGCAGCGAGATCATTACCTGTCCATAAATATCGTTTTGAATATGTTCTGACGCCTGGTTACCTACTCTTACGGGCTGGTTACCCATATATCCGTCAAGACCGGTCATTATTTCTTCAACAAGGTCTTTTCTGCCGGTAATGCCGTACAATGGCTGATAGCGTTCATCTTCATTAAATGATATATCTGTAACATAGCTAAAATACTTTTCCATTTCCTCGAAATGCCCTATGTGGTTAAGCGAGGTAAGCACGTAATATGTGTCGCGAAGCCAGCAATACCGGTAGTCCCAATTACGCCCGCTGCCGGGAGATTCGGGTAAGCTGGTGGTGCTTGCTGCAATAATTGCCCCGGTGTCTTCATATTGGTGAATTTTTAAAGCCAGTGCGGATCGGATGACGAAGGGTTGAAAATAAGTGGCTATTGATGAATGTTTGATCCAGGTGCGCCAATATTGGGTAGTCTCGCGCAAAAAGCGTTCGGCTGTGCTAATCAGCGGGGCCTCGAGCGGTTCACCGTATGTTAGCACCAGGTATTTACTTTCATTAATAACAAAAGGCTGCTCGTCAAACACATAACTTATAGGGATATTTGTAGTAAGCCGGATGTTTTCATCGCCACCTAAAAACTGGATATGGTTGCTGCCCCGGTTAACATCAAGCTTTACTTTGCCATAATCAGAAACAGGCTCGCATTTTACAACTATCTGCGAGGTACCCTCAAGTGCTTCAATTTTACGGATAAGCATTAATGGTTTATAGTAACGCTGATGCTCATAAAACCGTGGTGCGAAATCCGTGATCCGGTAACTAGCGCCCTTTACCGTCGTAATTTCAGTAATAAGCACATTGGTATTCTCAAGGTAATATTGGTGCGATGTATATTCCTCGGTGGGTAAAATAGAAAAAGTTCCCCCGCGCTTTTTATCAAGCAGCCCTCCAAAAATGAAAGTGCTGTCAAAACGGGGCCAGCAAAGCCAATCGATATTTGTATTTTTATTAACGTGTGCAAGGTAAGCGCAGTTACCAATTATTCCGGTGTTATAGGTGTGTCTCTCCATGTTTAACCCTAACAATCGTATGTAAAATAAGTTTAGCAGGATTTGTGATAAGGCATACAACCATATCATCTCATCCAAAATAGTTTAACTTGAGCAGCAGGCGTAGCGGATGATCTAAAAAAACTATAATCCCTATGTTAATAGTAGATTATTTTAAAAACGCTATTGATTAATTGAACAATCAGCTTATCTTAGTACATTATTTTAAAACAGATAAAATAGCATATTATGAGTTTACGATTGGGAGATTTAGCTCCAAACTTCAAGGCAAAAACTTCAAAAGGAGACATTGATTTTTACGAATACCTGGGCGATAGCTGGGGCGTTCTTTTTTCGCATCCAGCAGATTATACGCCGGTATGTACCACTGAACTGGGCAAAACAGCTTCGTTAAAAGGCGAGTTTGATAAACGTAATGTTAAGGTAGTTGCATTAAGCGTTGATTCGGTTGAATCACATACAGGCTGGATAAATGATATCAATGAAACGCAGGGTGTTGAGGTTAATTTCCCGATAATAGGGGATGAGAGCCGCGAAATTTCACTAGCTTACGATATGATCCACCCCAATGCTTCTTTAACGGCAACCGTACGGTCGTTATTTATTATTGCACCGGATAAAACCATAAAACTGATTATTACCTACCCGGCATCAACGGGCAGAAACTTCCAGGAAATTTTGAGGGTAATAGATTCATTACAATTAACAGCAAAATACAGTGTGGCAACGCCTGCCGACTGGAAAGACGGTGAAGACGTTGTTGTAGTGCCTGCAATTAAAACAGAAGACATTCCTGCCAAATTTCCGAAAGGTTTTACACAGGTTAAACCTTATTTAAGGCTGACTCCGCAACCTAATAAATAATTTTATTTGGTTATTAATAATTTATATATTTGAAGGGACGGTTTTTCTATACCCTTCTATTAATAAATACCATTTTATTAAGTTTGGGTCTGGTTTTTAAGTCTTTAACACAATTTTTTAATACACAATTATATTATTTATGAAAACTGGAAAAGTAAAATGGTTTAACACACAAAAAGGTTATGGTTTTATTGTTACTGATGACGGTAAAGATCTTTTTGTTCACTTTAAAGATGTACAGGGCGGCGTAAACGCCATTAAAGATAATGATAGTGTTACATACGAGGTGGAAGAAGGACGAAAAGGATTACAGGCAGTAAATGTAAAGAAAGCATAATTATCAAACTGATGTACCAAAAGCCTCTGCTCCACAGGGGTTTTTTTTGTGCTTAAATTTTTAAGAAATTGTTAATATTTCTGTTACTTTAGCTAAACCAACTGTTGCAATTATGACCGATCTGACTGCTGCCAAAGCAAAAAGAAATATTATTTTTTTAGTACTTGTAGCCTCCCTGGGCTATTTTGTTGATATCTACGACCTTTTAACCTTTTCGATAGTACGGAAAGCCAGTCTTTTAGATATTGGTGTTAGTCCGGCCGAGGTGCTACCTAAAGGTGTTTTCATTATTAATGTACAAATGTTTGGCTTATTATTAGGCGGTATATTGTGGGGAGTTGTTGGCGATAAACTCGGTCGCATCAAAGTGCTGTTTGGCTCTATCCTGCTTTATTCGTTAGCCAACTTTGCAAATGCTTACGTGCACGATGTAAACACCTACGCGATTATACGTTTTATTGCCGGTGTGGGCCTTGCCGGCGAGTTAGGCGCCGGTATTACACTGGTTAGTGAAACGCTGAGCAAAGAGAACAGGGGATACGGTACCATGATAGTTGCTGTTATTGGCCTTTTTGGGGCAGCCGCAGCGGTAATGGTAGCAAAACATGGCTGGCAAAATGCCTATAAAGTAGGCGGAGGCTTAGGCATACTTTTACTACTGTTAAGGATAGGAACCTTTGAATCAGGAATGTTTAAAAATATTGAACAAACCAATATTTCGAAAGGGAATTTCCTGATGCTTTTTACTAACTGGGATAGATTTAAAAAATACATTTACTGTATTTTAATAGGTGCGCCATTGTGGTACGTTGTTGGCGTACTGGTTACGCTTTCTCCGGAGTTCGGTAAAGCTATGGGCGCTAAAGATGTATTAAGCGCAGCAGATGGCGTTTTATACACCTATATTGGTATTGCCGTGGGCGATATTTTTGCAGGCCTCCTGGCGCAGGTTACCAAATCAAGGAAGCTAACGATGGCTGTTTTTCTGTTAATATCAGTGGTAAGTGTTGTGGTTTATTTAAGCTCCAAAGGATTGACAGCAGGGCATTTTGTGTGGATTTGTTTCTTTATGGGATGCTCCGTAGGTTACTGGGCTACATTTGTAACCATTGCTTCCGAGCAATTCGGCACAAACATTCGTTCAACGGTAACTACTACCGTTCCAAACTTTGTAAGAGGCTCTTTAATTCCAATTAACTTAGCTTTTACCGCGTTGGTTACACATTACGGGATGATAACGAGCGGGTATATCATGATGGGGATTCTAACTGTAATTGCCTTGTTTTCATTAAGCCAGTTAAAGGAAACCTTTGGAAAAGATTTGGATTACCTGGAAATTTCTTAGCGACGATTTTTCATGCCTTTCCTTTTCTGATACTAATTATTTCAACCGATATTTTGTATATTTGTAGTACGTTGAAACTAAGTTTTCGACGGCCTTACCATTTTCTTTGGTTGACACCAAAAGCATCTCGCAAATCGACTTAGCAATCGAATAGGTTAATTTTTTGTAATGGATAAATTTGATACAAAGTGATTGCTTTAAAATAATGATTTAAGGCTTTAAACAGTGGGGTTTATCGCCCTGTATTTGCTGCTGGCGGTTTTCATACCAAATGACCTAAATGGTTTTTGCCCGTTTTGTGACGTCTATAGAAAATGACCTAAATGCACTTTGCCCGTTTTTGGCCATTTTGAGACATGACCAAAATGCGTTTTGCCCGTTTCCGGGGTGTTTTAGACACGACCTAAACGCATTTTTTTCATAGCCAGGGTTGATTCTGGTAATTTCAAGGACCAGTTTATCTAATATGTGAGATGTAAATTATTGCGTGTGTCCCAAAAAAATCACCAACTTTACCCCCATGATAAGCAAGGAACAGATAGCGGCTGAATACCAGCTGATACAGGACGAAATTTGTGCAGCGCTTGAACAATGTGATGGCCTGGCGTATTTTGAAGAGGAAAAATGGGAGCGTGACGGCGGGGGCGGCGGGCGTACACGGGTAATTCAAAATGGGAACATATTTGAAAAGGGCGGTGTTAATTTCTCCGCAGTACACGGCCAGCTACCGCATACCATGCAAAAGGCATTAAATATTGACCATGATGACTTTTTTGCAACGGGCGTATCTATCGTTATCCACCCCAATCATCCGATGGTACCTATCATTCACATGAATATCAGGTATTTTGAAATACCATCGTCATTTGCCGATGGGCGCGAGCCTATACGCTGGTTTGGTGGCGGAATTGATCTTACACCGCATTATGTGATTGATGCCGACGCGCAATACTTTCATGCTTATCTAAAATCCGTTTGCGATAAATTCAACCATGATTTTTATCATCGTTTTAAAACATGGGCCGATGATTACTTTTTTATTAAACACCGGAATGAAACGCGCGGGGTTGGAGGGATCTTTTATGATCGGCTAACGGCTAACAGTGAGCTAACCTGGGAAAATATTTTCGAGTTTTCAAAGGGCGTGGGGCGTTCTTTCATCCCGATTTACACAGAGCTGGTTAACAGAAACCGCAATTCAACGTTTAACGAAGCGCAACAGTTTTGGCAATACCAGCGACGCAGCCGCTACACCGAATTTAACCTTGTTTATGACGCCGGAACCAAGTTTGGCCTTGAAACCAATGGCCGAATCGAATCTATTTTAATGAGCTTGCCGCCAACTGCCAAATGGGTTTATAATTACCAGCCTGTACCCGGTAGCGAGGAGGAAAAAACGCTATCGCTATTGAAAAAAGGCATTAACTGGGTTTAACCGAATGTAATGATTGATAATATTTGACCGAAAAATGGGTTTTATACTTTATGAGTAATTTTTTTAGCAAATGGCTACCCGGGTGGCTGATCGTTTTCGGGTTTATTATCACTTCCTTCAGTTATTCAAACCCGTTAAAGGGGAGTTGGGAATATTGCGGTGATGAATTTAACGGGAAGGTTGAGGGCGCTCCAACAGATTATAGTTTACAGCGGATATATTCGTCAAAAAAATACGAGTCGTTTTTATTGGAGAAAGGTGAGAAGCCGCGGAAATATGAAGCGGGGGACTACAGTTTAAGCGCCGATACCTGCATTGAAACACAAACCTTTAGCGAACAGGAATCAAAATTAATAGGAGTGGGGCTTAGGTATATTTACAGCATACGGAATGACACTCTGACACTTTCCGGAACCTTGCCAAATGGCAATAAAATAAAGGAATATTGGAAGAGGCGCGTAAAATCTGATAGATAATTAAATTAAAAAAAAGGCGAACATTTTGCAGTGAAAAAAGCATCAGCGGATGTCTTTTCAGAAGACTCCAGCAATTTTCGAATCTTATTTTTTTGCATTATCTTTCAACTGAATTTCCAAAGTTTTATACCGTCCACATGTATATTTGTTACTAAAATTGACATGGTTAAACCATTAATTTTCTTAACTTCGCGGGTGGTTTAGAAACCTTTTTTTAAACAAACCAAACAGAGAAGAATCTACACAGAAATAAAAAATGGCCGAAGAAACAGAAAACGGAAGTACACCACCAGAAGATAGAATAATTTCGATAAATATTGATGAAGAGATGCGTGCAGCCTACATTGATTATTCAATGTCGGTTATCGTATCACGGGCTCTGCCTGATGTGCGTGACGGTTTAAAACCGGTACACAGGCGCGTTTTATACGGGATGCTTGATTTGGGTTTAGCTAACAATAAACCTTATAAAAAATCGGCCCGTATTGTAGGGGAGGTATTGGGTAAATATCACCCGCATGGCGATACCTCGGTATATGACGCCATGGTGCGTATGGCCCAGGAGTGGAGCCTTCGTTACCCTTTTGTTGAAGGGCAGGGCAACTATGGGTCAATTGATGGTGACCAGCCTGCGGCAATGCGTTACACAGAAGCTAGGCTTGAAAAGATAGCTGAAGAAATGCTCGCCGATATCAACAAAGATACTATTGATTTCCAACTAAACTTTGACGACTCGTTACAGGAACCAACTGTTTTACCGGCCAAATTTCCTAATTTGCTTGTTAACGGGGCATCAGGCATTGCGGTTGGTATGGCCACTAACATGGCGCCACACAATTTAACAGAAGTAGTAAATGCAACGTTAGCGCTAATTGATAACCGCGACATTACTATTGATGAATTAATGGTGCATATTAAGGGGCCTGACTTTCCAACAGGGGCCATCATATATGGATTTGAAGGGGCACGCCAGGCTTTTGAAACAGGCCGCGGCAGGATAGTGATTCGCTCAAGAGCCGAAATTGAAGTATATAACGGGGATCGTGAACGTATTATCGTATCTGAAATTCCTTACCAGATCAACAAGGCGCTCATGATTGAGCGCACCGCCGAACTGGTGAATGAAAAGAAGATTGATGGCATTTCAGCCATCAGGGACGAGTCTAACAGGGAGGGTATCCGCGTTGTTTACGAAATAAAACGGGATGCTAATGCGGCTATTGTATTGAATAACCTGTACAAACACACTGCCCTTCAAACATCATTCAGTATAAACAATATTGCTTTGGTACACGGCAGGCCTATGCTGCTGACGCTAAAAGACCTGATTCATCATTTTGTTGAGCACAGGCACGAGGTGGTCATCCGTCGTGCTAAATTTGAACTTTCAGAAGCCGAGAAACGCGCGCATATACTGGAAGGATTACTGATTGCGTTAGATCATTTAGACGAGGTAATTAAGCTGATCAGAGCATCAAATACGCCTGACGATGCAAGGGAAGGATTAATAACCCAGTTTGGCCTGAGCGATTTACAGGCACGCGCTATATTGGATATGACGTTAAGGCGTTTAACCGGACTTGAGCGTGATAAGATTAAAGATGAGTATGAAGGCCTGATGAAACTGATTGATTATTTGAAATCTATTTTGGCTGATGAAGGCCTGCGGATGCAGATAATTAAAGATGAGCTGATCGAGATCCGCGATAAATACGGCGATGAGCGCAGAACACAAATGGTTCATTCATCTGCGGAGATGAATACCGAAGATTTTATTGAGGATGAAGATGTTGTGATTACCATATCACGCGAGGGGTATATTAAACGCACACCTTTAACTGAATATCGCAGGCAGGGCAGGGGCGGTAAAGGTGCTATTGGCAGCAACAGCCGTGATGCCGATTTTATTGAGCATCTATTGATTGCATCAAATCACAATTACATGCTGTTCTTTACCGAATCAGGTCAGTGTTTCTGGTTACGGGTATTTGAAATTCCGGAAGGGACACGTACCTCAAAAGGCAGGGCGATTCAGAATATCATTAATATCCCTAAAGAACAAAACATTAAGGCGTACATTAAGCTGATAAGCCTAAAGGATACAGAATACCTGGAGAATAACTTCATCATTATGTGTACCAAAAAAGGTACCATTAAAAAGACCTCGCTCGAAGCATATTCACGTCCGCGTGCTAATGGTATAAATGCCATTAATATTAATGAAGGCGATTCATTGTTGGAAGCAACGTTAACTACAGGTACCAGCGAAATTGTAATGGCATTAAGATCAGGCCGTGCAATTCGATTTAATGAATCGACAGTTAGGCCGATGGGGCGTACCGCAACCGGTGTGCGCGGGATATCGCTTGAAAATGCCGAAGATGAAGTTGTTGGCATGATTAGTATTGATAACCCTGAAACAACTGTATTGGTAGTTTCAGAAAAAGGTTATGGAAAGCGTACTGATATTGACGATTACAGGGTAACCAACCGCGGTGGTAAAGGCGTGAAAACTTTAAGCATTACTGAAAAAACAGGAAAACTTGTTGCCATAAAAGGCGTTACAGATAATGAGGATTTGATGATCATCAATAAGTCGGGTGTTATCATAAGGATAGCAGTAAGTGAGTTAAGAACCATGGGTAGAGCTACCCAGGGCGTGAGGCTCATTACACTGAAAGGAAATGACGAGATAGCATCGGTGGCTAAAATTGAGCATGATGACGAGGAGGATAAAGAGTTAGATGAAAATGCTGAAAACCCGGGTATAGCGCCTGCTGCTGATGATATAAATGAATAATGAATGATTTGCCGTAAAATTATATTACCAGTTTTAATTATGTCTTTTAGTGCTTCTGTAGCATTTTGCCAAACAGAAGTACTTAAAGGCGTGGTTAACAGTTTGGCCTTTTACAAACAAAAAAAGGACCTTAAGTATTTAGCAAATGCCAAAAAGTCTGTGGATAGCCTGATAACTACCCGGGCCGACTCGATGGACGTACAGAAGACCGTTTATCGAATTGTTGTAAATTCGAGCATTTTGTATATAGATACGTTAAATAAGCTCAACCAACCTGCCAACTTTTTTTTACAGACAACAGACCTGCTCGATAAGTTATCATTAAAAAGAAAATCTTACAAATATCCAGCTGAGTTGGATTATTCAAGACGATGTCTGGCTAATGTTTACATGCGTAAGGCTTTTGCATATATGAATAAATCTGATTTTCATAATGCTTTGCAACTGTTTGAAAGTGCAAAAAAGTACGCACCGTCATTTAAACAGCTTGATGCGTACATAGCTTATTCAAATAATAAATTGGGTAACATGCAAACTGCCGCAAAATACTATTCAGATTTGATCAATAGCGACAGTGTTAAGGCGGAGTATGTGCAGGCTGCGTCAAATAATTACAAGTTACTTGGTGATACGTTAAGCGCTCTGAACGTTATAAAGAAAGGTCGTAAACATTTACCAAATGATAAGACATTGCTGCTTGATGAGGCAAATATCTATAGTAATAGGAAGGATTACCGGTCATTGGCACCATTATTACCAGCGCTATTGGATGTTAATTCAAATAACGCAGATATTGCATTTGTGGCAGCGGTATGTTATGATCATCTAAACCAAACTGAGAAAGCAGAATCACTGTATCTGCGTTCGATAGAGTTGAATAGTTCATCTTACGATCCGATATATAACCTTGGGTTATTATATTTAAAGGAAAGTGTTATCAAACAGGAGAAGGGCGATTCTCCCGATAATAGCCGGGCGGCGCAATGGCTTGAAAAAGCAAATGAAATATCGCCAAATAATGCAAATTGTCTTAAAGCATTGCAACTGGTTTATGCACAATCAGGAAACGAAGACCAAATAAACAGGATAAACAATAAACTAAAACAGTTAACTAATCAATAATAAACCATGAAAATCAAAATTTTGATGACATGCCTTTTAGGCCTGGCTTCGGCAGCCACCTTTGCACAAAAAGGAGAATTAAATAATGCGCAAAGCGAATATGACACCTATGCATCTTTAAGGGGGCAAAAGGTAGCTGCGCTTGCTTCTAAGGCTAATGCTAGTATCCAAAATGCCAAAACATCTATTGACAAGGCATCCACAAACGAGAAAACGGCTAACCTGCCTGCTACATCAGCTCTAAAAGCAGCCATTTATTCATCGTTAGCTGTTGATGATACGGTAGCTACAACATCTGCACCGTTATTTGCAGCAGCTGATGATGCTGTCAAAAAAGCGAAAGAACTTGACATCAAAGGCGAAAATAAAAAACTAATAGAGGCCGCAAATCTTAATTTAGCCCAATATAAACTGACTGCTGGTGTTAAGGATTATCAGAACAAAAAGTACGAAGACGCCTATAAGGAATTTGATTATTATCGGACAGTTTTACCTGAAGATACCAACGCTATCTACTACACAGCACTATCTGCGGCAAATGCGGGCGATAAGGATCCTAAATATTATCCTTTAGCTATCTCAAACTACACCAAGCTGTTAACAACAAAATACTCAGGAAATGCAAGGGTATATCTTGATATGACCAGTATTTATTTACTTGCAAAAGATACTACTAATGCGCTTAAAATAGCAGGCGAGGGTGTAGCCAAATATCCCGCATTTTCCGATCTTCGTAAAAGGGAAATTGAAATGGCTTTGCAAAGCGGCAAACAAACTGAAGTTTTAGGTAAAATACAAAGCGCAATTGCAAATGATCCTAAGAATAAAGAACTTCAGTATTACCTTGCTTTGACTTATTCACAAGTGGCTGATGCTGCGAATTCAAGAGCAGAGAAAGCCAAAGACGATGCGACTAAAACCAAGGAACATGCTGTGGCACTTGAAAATTATGGTAAAGCTGCCGACGCCTATAAAAAAGCAATTGAAATTGACCCTGCTTATTTTGAAGCAAACATGAACCTGGGTTATGTTTTAATGCGCCCGGCACTTGATATATTTAATGCTGCAAACAAATTGCCTGCAAGTAAACAAAAGGAATATGATGTTGCTATTGCAAAATCAAATGCACAGCTTGATTTAGCAAAACCATACTTGCAAAAAGCAGTGGATTTGAACGCGAAATCGATAGACGCTTTGACAAACCTTAGAAATTATTACCGAGCAAAACTAGACCCTCCACATGCTGCCGAAAATAAAGCGAAA
Source organism: Mucilaginibacter xinganensis (assembly GCF_002257585.1). NCBI lineage: Bacteria > Pseudomonadati > Bacteroidota > Sphingobacteriia > Sphingobacteriales > Sphingobacteriaceae > Mucilaginibacter > Mucilaginibacter xinganensis. The sequence goes on from NZ_CP022743.1 coordinate 2,930,062, forward strand.
GCTAATGAACTAAAGCAACAGATTGATGCGCTTGGTACAGGCGCCCCGGTTAAATAATTTAGAAAAGTAAATGTAGCGGTAGTCGCTTTGTAAAAAGAAAACGGGAGGGTATAAGCCTCCCGTTTTCTTATATATAGTAATTTACGCGGACTAGCTTCCACTAACCGAATTTATTACTTAACATAATGTTAATTATGTGATAAATAAAAGATATTTCCAATAACTCCAATTGTCACTCTCAAACAATCTTTTTCAAAATAACTTTACTATCCAAAAAACATACTTAAACTTGTTTGTGAAAATTAATAGTTATCATGGATCTTAAAATAAAAAATAAAATAGCGCTGGTTACCGGTTCAACTGCTGGTATTGGATATGCTATTGCAAAAGCCCTGGCTATTGAAGGCGTTAAAGTAGTTATAAACGGACGCACTAATGCGCGTGTCGAACATGCTGTTAGAAATTTAATTAATGAAACCAGTAATGCGAACATCCGGGGAATTGCCGCAGACTTTTCAGATAAAGACCAAATAGAGAAGCTTATTACAGCATTACCGGAAGTAGATATATTAATAAACAATGTAGGGATTTTTGAACCAAAAGAATTTAGAAATATTACAGATGAAGATTGGTTGAAATTTTATGAGGTAAATGTTCTAAGCGGCGTTCGTTTATCAAGAGCTTACTTTGATAAAATGCTCCAAAAAAATTGGGGCCGCATTATCTTTATCTCAAGTGAGTCTGCTTTACAAATTCCTGAAGAAATGATCCATTATGGTATGACAAAAACCGCTCAAATAGCTGTTGCACGCGGTTTAGCTGAATTAACAAAAGGCACTAAGGTAACTGTAAATGCCGTTTTGCCTGGCCCAACCTGGTCTGAAGGTGCCGGTACATTTGTGAAGGATCTGGCGGTTCAAAAAGGCTTGACAATTGAGGGAATGGAAAAGGAGTTTTTTAAAACGGCAAGACCAACGTCAATTCTGCAGCGGTTTATTGATCCTGACGAAATTGCAAGTACGGTAGCTTACTTAGCCAGTGATTTATCAATTGCGACCAATGGCGCTGCTGTACGTGCTGATGGCGGGTTGGTAAAAAGTCCATTTTAATGAAACAACGCCCGGGCTTCTGAATCCGGGCGTTAGCAATGCAACAGCTACAAATTAGTGATGCGTTGTATCCTTTTTCATTGTATCAGGCTTGGCTGCCGGTGGTACGGTCATCTTTGCAGTATCTTTTTTAGTAGTATCACTTGTACCTGCATTTTTTGAAGAGCTGCAGCCTGATGCTATTGAGCCGATCATCGCTGCGATCAGCGCAAAATTTAAAATTTGCTTTTTCATAGGTGTTACGTGTTTGTATAACCTATAACGGGAACACTTCCTAACTGTTTGCTTTATTTACTTAATAGTTAAATAAATACAATATTTCAAGAAATACAAATTTAATTTTATGGTGTCAGAAGAGGAACTAAGTAGTAAATCTTTTCTGCTTCAGTTGCTTTTACGGGGAATTTTCAGATATTTAGCAATAAGGGGTGTTATTGAAATTTTAAGCACTTCCCCTACCCGCTTTACCTCAAATCTTTAATAAATTATGAGTGTGATAATGAACGACAGTGCTTTTATTAAGAAAGGCTTCCATATTTCTACCGATAAAAGCCTGCTTAATTTTGAAATGATCTTTAAATACCTTGACCAGGAATCCTATTGGGCAGGTGGGATCCCTGAAAATACGCTGAGGAGAGCTATTGAAAACTCTTTATGCTTTGGTATCTATTTTAGAAATGAACAAGCGGGCTTCGCCCGTGTAATAACTGATAAGGCTACATTTGCATACATTTGCGACGTCTTTGTGTTAACAGAATACAAAAGAATTGGTTTATCTAAATGGCTGGTGCAAACTATTCTCAAACACAATGATTTACAAGGGTTAAGACGTTGGTCGCTGGCTACTGCTGATGCACAAGGCTTATACACCCAGTTTGGGTTTAAACAAATTAATAAACCTGAAAGATGGATGGAGATATTTACACCTTACCGACCGTAAAACAGAGAAGGATCAACAATGAATTTGAAAAGGCTGATTTTTGAGGGAGAAGGTGTTACGCTTGACTTTAAGAAAACCATTACCAGCTGCGAAAAAATAGCCCGCACAATGGTATCGTATGCAAATAATAAAGGCGGCAAACTTTTAATAGGTGTTGCTGATGACGGTACCATAAAGGGTGTAAAATCGGAGGATGAGGAGCGTTATATGATAACAAAAGCAGCTCATTTGTACTCCAGGCCGGCACTGGAGCCCATATTTGAGGAGGTTTATGTTGATGATAAGCTGGTGCTGATTGTTGATATAGAAGAAAGCGCCTTAAAGCCACATTATGCACTTGCGGAAGATGGAAAATGGTGGGTGTATGTGCGGGTAAAGGACAAAAGCATTCTTGCTAGTAAAATTGTGGTTGATGTGCTTAAGCGTTCATCCGGTAATGAGGGAGTATTAATTGAATATTCAAATAACGAAAAAGCATTGCTTGAATATTTGGAAAAAACAGCGCGTATTAATATTAACGAGTGCTGTGACCTCCTGAAAATTGGCCGGCGTAAAGCGCAAAAATTATTGGTTGACCTTATTCTATCCGGTATCATCAGGATTAATACAACAGAAAAAGAAGAGTTTTATACCGCTATATAGTCCATTTACAAACTGTTCTAAGTGTTTAATTGGCTGCAAGGCTTACAATAAAATACAAATGATCCAATTTACCAATTTATGGATAATAGCGAAGTTAATGCCGTAGCGCCAATATGACCATCTATCAAAAATATAAAAATCATTACCGCGACAACCTGCACCTTGCCATTCCTGTCGTTATTTCACAGGTTGGACATACCCTGGTTCAAACTTCGGATAGTATCATCGTAGGGCATTTTGCAGGTACCGTATCATTGGCAGCTGTGTCCTTAGCAAACAGTGTATTTATTATTGTATTGGTGATAGGTATCGGGATTTCATACGGTTCCACACCGCTGATAGCCCAACTTAACGGGCGAAATGATTATGATGAATGCGGAAAACTGCTTTCAAACAGTCTTTTTTTAAATGTAGTTACAGGAATTGTACTTTTTTTACTTACCATTCTGGCCTCGACATTGGTATTGGGTCATCTGGATCAAACACCCGAGGTTGCCAGGCAAGCCAGGCCGTTTTTAATATTACTTGGCTTATCAATTATCCCTATGCTGATTTTTAACACATTTAAGCAATTTGCCGAGGGCCTGGGTTTTACAAAACAAGCTATGTTAATTTCCATATGGGGCAACCTTTTAAATATTTGCCTGGGAATAACTTTTGTGAAAGGCTTCTTCGGTATTACCCCTATGGGAATCCAGGGTGTTGGTTACAGCACTCTTATTGACCGTTGCGTAATGGCAATTGTTATGGGCGTATATCTTTTTAAATCAGCGCGGTTTGAAAAATATATAAAAAGTTTTGTACTAAGCCGTATCAGCCGTTCACGCTGCTTTCAAATTTTAAAAATAGGTGCCCCGGTTGCCCTGCAATATACATTTGAAATTGGCGCATTTAGCGGTGCTGCAATTTTGATTGGCACTATAGGGTACAATGAACAGGCTGCCCACCAGGTAGCTATCAATCTTGCATCAATCACTTACATGATGTCAAGCGGGTTGTCAGCCGCGGCAGCAATAAAGTCAGGAAATCATTTTGGCGCGAAAGAACACGAAAACCTCAGGTATTCAGCTATATCAAGCTACCACATCGTTTTGGTATTTATGTTCGCAACAGCTTGTGTTTTTATGTTGGGGAATCATATTCTTCCATGGATGTACACTTCAGATAAAATAGTTATAAGCATTGCAGCACAGCTACTTATTATAGCTGCATTGTTTCAGTTATTTGATGGAACACAGGTAGTGGGCCTTGGGATATTGCGTGGCATGGGCGATGTTAATATTCCTACGGTTATCACTTTTATAGCCTACTGGGTTATTGGGTTGCCGGTCGGTTATATCCTGGGGATCATTTTTCACCTTGGTGTTAACGGTATTTGGTATGGGTTAACTTTAGGCTTAATGACTTCAGCAATCCTATTGTTTTTTCGCTTTCAATATATCAGCAGAAAACACAGGCAGGACAAAGCGATTCTAATTATAGCGCAGGATTAGCTTTTTAAAAATACAAGTCGCCGGCAGCGCGAAAAGTATTGCAATGTGCTTTGACAATATCTTTAATGTCGGGTGAGTATCCACCACCCATACTAACTTGTACTGGTATATTGTTGCCGATACATTGCTCAAATACAAACTGATCACGTTGCTTACAGGCTGATTTACTCAACGCCAGTTTGCCCAGCTTATCCGACGCCAACACATCAACGCCTGCGAGGTAAAATATAAAATCAGGTTTTTGCCGCGCTATCAAAACAGGCAGCGTTTGTTTTAGCAGGTCGAGGTATTCGCCATCACTGACTCCGTCAGGAAGCGGCAAGTCCAGATCCGAATGTTCTTTCCTGAACGGGAAATTATTTGCACCATGTATAGAGAAGGTGAATACTTTTGAATTCCCGTCGAAGATCTGAGCCGTGCCATTACCCTAGTGAACATCTAAATCTATTATTAAGATAGATGATGCCAAATCATTGTTTAGTAAGTAATTAGCGGCAATAGCCTGGTCATTTAACAAACAAAAGCCTTCGCCCCAATTTGTCCCGGCGTGATGTGTTCCCCCGGCAACATTAAAGGCTACGCCAAACTGTCTAGCGTAATGGCAACCGTCTATTGTTCCCTGCGCAATCCTTATCTCGCGTTCAACAAGCTGAGCGGAGAGCGGAAAACCTGTGCGTCTTTGTTCGCGCGGCGGCAGGGTTAAATCGCGCAATTGTTCCCAATATAATTTATCGTGTGTCCGTGTGATAGTTTCTTCAGCAGGAATTCCCGGCGAAAATAGATTCGCCCCGTTAATAAGTCCCTCGTGAAGCAGTTGCGCCGGGATCAGCTCGTATTTAAGCATCGGGAAACGGTGCCCCTCTGGCAATGGATGCGCGTATATAGGATCGTAAGCTATTTTTAACATTTGAGATTACCGGTAATTAAAAGGCTGACTTTTCAAGCTGATTTAAACCACAGCGGCAGCTAGTATCTGTCCAAGTTCAAAAACCTGCATGAAGCTATTATAAAGCGGTACCGGACTTAAACGAATTACGTTTGGTTCCCGCCAATCGCCCATTACGCCGTTTTCCATTAAAAAATTAAAGGTTTGCCTGGCATTTTTCTTGCAGACCAGAGAAAGCTGGCAGCCGCGTTCAACTTTATTTTTCGGAGTGATGATCCTAAATAACTCATCATTATTATTTGTGTTGATATCGTTGATTAAAAACTCCAAATAAGCGGTTAGGAGCTCACTTTTTATGCGGAGCGGCTCAATGCCGCCCGCCTCTTCAAAAATGTCCAGGGCGGCCTTATGAAGGGCTAATAACACAACCGGGCTGGTACTTAACTGCCACCCAGCCGCACCAACTTCCGGTTTGAAATCATGCGGCATTAAAAAACGTTCGTCCTGTTTAAATCCCCACCATCCTTCAAACCGGCTTAAATAGGGGTTAGCAAAGTGTTTTTCATTAACAAAAATCCCGCTAATCCCACCCGGGCCTGAATTCATATACTTATAAGCGCACCAGCAGGCAAAATCAACATCCCAATCATGCAGCTTTAAAACTACATTACCTGCAGCATGGGCAAGATCAAAGCCGGCATAAGCGCCAGCTTTATGCGCTGCCGCGGTTATTGACAGCATGTCAAAACACTGGCCTGTATAATAATTTATACCGCCAAACAGTACCAGTGCGAGGTCAGACGCATGCTGATCTATAACTTCCAGGATATCTTCCGTACGTAGCGTAAATTCACCATCGCGCGGAAAGATTTCGATAATTGAGTCTTTTGGATCATATCCGTGGAACTTTACCTGGCTTGCCAGTGCATATTGATCTGAGGGAAACGCACTGCCTTCCATGATTATTTTATACCTTTTACCTGTTGGTTTATAGAAACTTACCATCAGTAAATGAAGATTTACTGTAAGAGAGTTCATAATGGTAACCTCTTCACTTTTAGCACCCACAATTGACGAAAGCGTATGTGTTAATTTTTTGTGATAACCCAGCCAAGGATCTTCCCCCGCAAAAAAACCTTCAATAGCAAGGTTTTGCCAGGTCTGTAATATTCCATTTATGTTGTGCTGAGCTGTTACCGGCTGTAAGCCCAATGAGTTACCACAAAAGTACAACGTATCTTTTCCTTTATGCTGTGGCACCAGGAACTTTGACCGGAAGTTTTTTAACGGATCCTGTTCATCGAGCAAGTCGGCAAATTGTGAAGTGTTCTGAAAAATCATAGAATTATTGAATTAAAACGCTCGAAGTATTGCGGATAAAATTAATTATTTATTTGGTTTGCTCACGTAAGGGTTCCCTTTTACATAAAAACGATAAGGAAGTAATGCGTCCGATCCTGCGTATCCGACACCTACCCTTGGCACAGCGGAAATACTTTCATCCGGAAAGGTTAAGCCCCTGTCTTCTATCCAGATTGTGTCACTTAGCAAACTAAAAGCGTTAATTGCGCGGGAAATCCCCAGCGCTTTAGCTACGGAGCCCGGACCCATAGTAATTGCCGGTTTTAATAAGGGCAGATTACGACGCAAGAGCATGGTCTTCAGGCCTTCGGTTGGATCAATTGCCCGTACCAGTATAGCATGCGGCTGCCCCTCAACAGAAGTTACAATATTAAACATCTCATGAATACCATAGCACAGATACACATAGGCAACGCCACCCTGCATAAACATAGTTTTAGTACGCGGTGTCAGTTTGTTGCCATAAGCATGCGAGGCGCGATCGATGGCTCCATTATACGCCTCTGTTTCAACAATATATCCACCTGTTTTTACACCGTCAATGCAAGTAAATAAATACTTCCCTAAAAGATTTTTACTGACTGCAACAACGTCCTGGTTATGGTAATATGCTTCCGGTAATTTCATTTCAAAATACCTTTCAGTAACTCATTTATTTCTTTTGCCCTATTAAATATCATGATATGTGTGCCGCCCTTTATAATTACAGCATCGTTGATCAGTTTATAATTAAAAATCAGGTCCCTGTCGCCGGTTATGTGATAAATATTGGGTGGTATGACTTTATTGTTCCAGTGCAATATCGCTTGCATGGCCCATTTAACAAAAGTTGGCGATGAGTTTTTCAGCATGTCGTTAAATAGCCAACTATCCGTTTTTACCATTTTTCCGAACATGAATTCTATCATGAATCCCATAGCGGTAAACAGGTTACCGGGGATAAGCTTATAAACCGGCAATTTTCTAAAAAGCGAAAAATACCAGGGAGCTTCGTTAATAGTTTTGATAGTTGAGATAAGAATAACTTTTTTCAACGGGATGATCTTTGCGATCTCAACAGCAATCATTCCGCCCAGTGAGTTGCCAATAACAATTGATCCTGGTTCTATATTATATTGAATAATAAGCTTTTGTGAATAGCTTTTTAAAGTATCAGAACCCGCCGGTTCTACCCATTCTATACTGGTAACTTCACTTCCCTCCAGGTCGATATTTTTATAAACGCGGGTGTCTGCACCGAGCCCGGCTATCAGGAAGATTTTACTCATTTAAATTTGATCAGCTCTACAACTTGTTTAAGATATTGCGCATCGGTTTCATCAAATTCATCCAGTTTGTCACTATCCACATCAAGCACTGCGAAAACGTTTCCATAGCTAAATAGCGGCAAAACAATTTCTGAGCGTGAAGCTGAAGCGCAGGCTATATGGCCGGGAAAAGCATCAACGTCCGGAACGATGATAGTTTGTTTTTGTTGCCAGGCAGTTCCGCAAACCCCTTTTCCCAGGTCAATCCGTGTACAAGCCACTGGACCCTGGAACGGCCCGAGCACCAACACATCGTTTTTTACCAAATAAAACCCTACCCAAAACCATTTAAATTGCTCCTTTAAAGCAGCACTTACATTAGCCATATTTGCTACCAGGTCCGTTTCCCCTGTTAACAAAGCTGCTATCTGTGGGATTAATGAGCGGTATTGCTCCGCTTTGTCGGTAGATGTTATTAATTTTAAATCTTCTGCCATATCACAAAAATAGTTACATCGCACTTAAAGTTAATAAGGTTAATCTCATATTTAATCTTTTATTTGGCGATCTAAAAACATAATAATTTCTTTACAGCAACGAATAGAGTATAAATTAAGGAGATGACCCCATGAGAATTATTGCAGAATTACCTCACCCGGAATTTAAGATTTCTATCCTTAACATGAACAGAAAGTTTATTGTGAAGATAGAGCAAGGAAACCTGGAGCAAACCTATAAAATTGCTGAAGCTGATTTACTCGATGGCGTAAACAGCGTATTTGAATTACTTGACGAAGCGTTTTTAAAGACCATATCAGTTCGTTTTGAGGAGATGAGAAAAGATTTTAAAGAATCCTATTCAAGGTACAACTATTGATTTATATAAATAATACAATTAATTGAAAATTAAGTATTTATATTTAATTAAAAGTAATAACAAAATTAAATTTGGCAAAATACACAAAAACGAACGCTGTTAAATGTGTCTGGCTTTATTAAAACTCATAGAATATTTAATTAAATAATTGATAATTAGTTTTTTATAATAAAATAATCTACCAAGCCAAATATAATTTTGTTGCCATAATTAGCCAAATAAATGGGAGGTTAAGCCGGAATCAGGTCGATGTACCAAAATCCGGATACTTCGTTTTTAATTGCAGTACCAGAAGAAGTACCGATGCTTTTTGGATTATTATATTCCTTAAAAACCTTCTCGCCGGTTTTATATTTTACGTCGTTCTTAAAGATCGGCCCTTTGAAAGCAAAGGTATGAAACTCTCCATTTTCCCCGCAGGCGTCAATATCTGCAGGTAAAGAATGTATGAGTTCGGGGCTGATCTCCTTCCCTACTATATTTTCCAAATGCTGTTGTGCGCAGGCAATAACCGTTCCGAAGCCCAGGGATAAAAATTCACTTATCAACTGGCTGGTATCGCGTTGCCATAACGGATAAATGCCCTTCAGCCCAATTTCGGCAAGGCGGTCGTCACGGTACTTTTTTAAGTCTTCCAAAAATATATCACCGAAAATAGAATGTGTTATTCCCTCCTCCTTAAAATAATTAAGATGCTTTCGCATAGCATTGTCATAGGTGTCCATATCCGGCATTTCCGGCAATCGAATTTGATACAGAGGAATTCCAATGCTTTCAGCTTGTTTAATCAGCAGTTCAACGCGTACTCCATGCATCGAGATACGGTCGGCAGCATCGTTAACAGAGGTTACCAGGTATTTTATCTCTATTTCCGGATCCCGGAGACAATGATATAAAGCCAGGCTACTGTCTTTGCCGCCGCTCCAGTTAAAAATGCATTTTTTTAGCATTGCGAAAGATATTGCGATAATTTTATTTGAAAGTATATTGGGTAACGTTGTTTAATTGCTGATACCTGCTAACAGGCTTTCCACTAAGGTTACTACACCGGTTGTAGCCTTATCTTTAATTTTGACAAATGAACCGTTCTGGCTGATGTAAGGGATGTTAGGATCAACAATATACCGGGTTGTATTACGCGGCACATAATCAATAAGGCCGGCGGCAGGGTAAACGGCCAGGGAGGAGCCCACCAGGATAAAAATATCAGCCTGCATACAAATCCGGGCTGCCTTTTCAATCATCGGTACATCCTCGCCAAACCACACTACGTGAGCGCGCAACTGCGAGCCGAGTTCGCAGAGGTCACCCATTTTTATTTCCCAACCATCAATAGGATAAGTCAACGCTGCATTTTTACCGGACTGCGAACGGGTTATAATACCATGCAGGTGTACTACGTTGGTTGAGCCACCGCGTTCATGCAGGTCATCTATATTTTGTGTGATGATGGTTACATCGTATTTTTCTTCCAGCTTCGCCAATGCATAATGTGCTGCGTTGGGCTTGGCTTCAATTACCGATTTACGGCGCTCATTGTAAAATTGCTGCACCATGGCAGGGTTGCGCCGCCAGGCTTCGGGCGTGGCTACGTCTTCAATGTTATACCCCTCCCATAGGCCATCGCTGTCCCTGAAGGTTTTCAAGCCACTCTCAGCGCTTATTCCGGCCCCGGTAAGTACTACTATCTTTTTCATATTATCTATCATGGAAACGCAATGCAGGTACTACCCTGATCAATTAACAGCCCACAAAAAAAGCGATTCTTTTAAAAAGAATCGCTTTTCATTAATAAACTATGTTAAATTAAACAGCGAGTTCTTTTTTACTGCGTAAAACTGTGAATTTACTCTTAGCCAGCTCAAAACCACCGAACAGGATCCCGCAAAATACCACGTCAGCAAAAAGCATATTGATCTCAAATGGTATTGCCGCTGTCAATGATAATCCATAACCGGCTAAATTATGCGGGTACATAGTTCCGTAAAACCATGGCAAATCACTAACTAACCAATGTACACCAACTGCAGCTATTGAGGAAAGACCAACATTTGCAATGTTTGGCTTTTTAATAAATGTGCCAATAAATACCATTATTAAGAACGGCAGGTAAATCCATATAAAGCCGCTGTAATATAAAACCCATTTTGATGTGTACAGGTAATTGATAAATATGTCGCTTACAAACAGCGTTACTAAAACCGATAAATAAGCTTTCCACTTATCTGCAAAATAAGCCCCTCCAAATAGCGCTATCGCACCCATTGGGGTAAAATTACTTAAAGAAGGAAATTTATAACTGATCAGCCTAAAAACGGAAGCTGCCAAAATTATCAGTACAAGTACTACGGTACGGATGTTAATTTTCTTAAGTGACATATTTAAAATTATGCAGTAAAATTACGTATTATCCTGTTAAATAAAAATGTTAGTTTACCCTGTATCTGATACCCGCCATAAAGTTAAACCCGCGGGTGTTGTAGCCCACCCAATCGGTATATTTTGCATTAAACAGGTTTTTAAGATCAGCGAAGAGACCAAGATGCTTATCCACATCATACTGAAGGTGCGCGTCAACCAAATTGTAATGTTTTAAAGTAACAATGCTGCTTGAGTAGTCGGCATTAAATTTTGTATCACTTCTGTCACCGGTATATTTATAATTCAACCCAGCTGAAAAGCTTTTAATGAATTGATAGTACACGTTTGCTCCGAAAGTATTCTTCGGCCTGCGATACAAATTATTGGTTTCTTTTCCCGTTACATCTGTCTGTTTACCTGTTACATAGGCAGCATAAGCAGATGCAGTGAATTTATCTAAATTTAACTTAAGCTCACTTTCAAAACCCTTATCTTTTTGAAATGAGCCATTTTCATAAATACCATAAGGAGCATCTGCCAGGTTTTTGAAGTAAATCACATCCTTTGTGTCGTACTTATAAAATACGGTATTGAATGATAGGGTGTTTTTAATCAGTTCCCAATCAAACCCGGCTTCGTACGAGGTTGTGGTCTCGGGCCTTAAGGCATCATTACCATATTGTGAAAATAGTTGGTATAACGATGGTGTCTTAAATGCCGAAGCAATTGTTCCAAATACCTTAAACTGGTCTGCCAGGTATAACGACGGATTAACCGTGTAAGTAAAATTAGTCCCGTACTTACTATCCAGGTTGTACCGGCCACCAAGTTCCATGTGAAAGATTCCTGCTTTAAAAAAAAGTGAAGTATAAATGCTATTTATGCTATTCCGTAAGTTTTTTAATGTGTCGTAGGTGCTTAGCTGTGTGCTGCTGTAATACCTAAAGCTTTCGCCGCTGGTTATATCCAGGTATTTATTAATGTTGTAATTAAGCAATACATCGAAATTGGTTATACTACCGCTGTTCTTTTGATACGAAGCTGTATTGAAGTTAGATGCTCCGGCCAAATCGTTGTAATTATTTTTTACGCTATTTTGGCTGATGTTAAATTTGAGGTCGCCTTTATCTAACTGAAGCTTACCGCCTATGCCGCCAAAAATAAACGTGTTGTTATAAGTATAGCCCTGATCATCGGTAAAAGCACCGGCCGGCAAATTACCTTTGTTGTAGCTGGCTTGCAGGTTCCCGTTGATCATAAATTTTTCTGACACCTGTTGGGTCAAATTTAAACTCGCCGACCTTTGGTGAAAACCATCTTTCTTAAAGTTCCCTGTACCCAGGGTGTCGGTAGCTGCGGCAAAACCTTTTGAATCTGTATTTGACAAATTTAGCGCGATCCCAGTCTTGTTAATTTTGCCATTTAAACCAGCTGCCTGGTTAAAGGTATTGTATGTGCCCCCGCTTGCCTGCAAATTAGTTTTCAATCCTTGTTCTTTCGGATGTTTTGTAATGATGTTGATCACGCCGGCAACAGCATCTGATCCATATAAGGTTGATCCGCTGCCTTTCAAGATCTCTATCCTTTCAATTTGATCTAACGGAAATGCATTTAGATCGTAAGCACCTTCAATTGATGATGAATTATTAACCGCAAAACCATCAACCAGTATCAATGTATTGCCTGTTGAAGCGCCCCTCAGATATACAGATGAACTGATCCCCGGCGCGTTTTCTGATCCTGAAAAAGTAATTCCCGGGACAGTATTCAATAGCTGCGGTAAGGTTTTCCCGGCCGACCTGTTAATCTGTTCACTGGTAATAACGGTGACTACCCGGCCAATTTCCGATTGTTTTTTTGCCGACCGCGTAGCAGTTACTACTACATCATTAAGAACCCTGGTTGAGTCCTGGGCATAGGCCGCTTTACTAAAAAGCAGCGACTGTGCAAGCCCGAGGCCCGCAATAATAAAAAAGTAATTTTTTTTCATGTTGTTGTGAGTTTAAACCCGCAGCATACAGAAATGGAAAGTTTGGAATGGAAATACACCTCCGGATGGGCATTCACATTCAAGCTTCAATCCCCGAAAGCTTTGAATAATATTTATGCCTGGGCAGGTATTCTGACTTACTCCCCTTTACCCGGTCTTCCCATCCTGATCAAAATCAAAACAGTGACCCCATTTGATTGGGTATTGGTTATGGAGCTTACAGCTGCGGGACAGTTACGGATTTACACCATATTCCCTTTTAATCCCGGTAGTTAACCGGGAACCTAAAGCGATGCAAATGTAGAATAAGAATTTATAAACTCAAATTATGTTATTGACTAAGTTGACCAGTTTAATTGAGTTGTTTAAGTTTGAAATATTAACGTGCTGGTAATATGCTAAAGAACATTTTATTTCTTTTTTTATTGATGGTAAATATTCCTGCTTTTGCGCAACATCCGGATACGGTATTCCTGGAGCGCTTATTAAAATCACACCCGGAACTTTTTAGCGGGATCCTGAACCACCCTGCACACAACGAGGTCCAGATTTTATATACCCGGATTGATCGCGATAAAAATAACGTACCGCATTTCACCTCATATAGCTACCGGCTTAATGCCAGGCACTATTTTTACCCGGCCAGTACCGTAAAACTGCCAACTGCCATATTCGCGCTTGAAAAACTTAATGAATTAAATCTCCCAGGCCTGAATATGCGCTCAGTGATGAAAACCGACAGCTCTTTTAAAGGTGAAACTAAAATGCTTGAAGATACTTCAGCAGCTAATGGCTTACCAAGCATCGAAAATTACATTAAAAAAATCCTTCTCGTAAGTGACAATTACGCCTATAACAGGCTTTATGAGTTTGTCGGCCGCAAGGAGATCAACGATAAATTAAAAAAATATGGGTTAAATAATACCCGGATTATTGGCCGCCTTTCTGTTTACGATGGTTGTGAAGCCGCCCGGCATACCAACGCCATTGATTTTTACCAGGACAACAAACTGATTTATCATCAGCCGGCGCAATATGATACAAATAGTTATCCCATGCACCTGGACAATATGATACAAGGTAAGGGCTACCTCGACAAAAACGACAAACTGGTTATGCAGCCATTTGATTTTACAGATAAGAATGTTTATGCCATTGCAGATATGCAATCTGTTTTAAAGAGGTTATTATTTCCCGGTTCATTCCCCAGGCGACAACAGTTTAATTTAAAACCAAATGATTATCAATTCATTTATCGTTACATGAGCATGTTTCCCGGCGAAAGTAAAAAACCATCTTACAACCAGCCCGGCTACTATCCCGCTTTTTGCAAATTCCTGCTTTATGGTGCGGATAGCACTGCGGCGATAAACCCGGATATAAGGATCTTTAATAAAGTGGGCGACTCTTATGGCTATGATATTGACAATGCATATATCGTTGATTTTAAACATAATGTGGAATTTATTTTAACTGCTGTTGTGCAGTCAAATGAAGATGGGATCTATAATGATAATAAATATGAATACGACACCGTTTGCCTGCCATTTATGAAAAACCTCGGGCGGGTTATTTACGAATATGAGTTAAACCGGACGAAAAAATTCACGCCTGATCTCTCCAAGTTTAAATTCAAATATTAAAATTATCGTTTGACTGAAAAAATACGTTTAAATCAAAAGGGAAATTAAATACACTTAAAGAAAACTGCCTTTCATATTTATTGTTTAAAAAGTACACCTATTTAAACAACATGATATGGCAATTACAGCATTACAGCGCATCCCCAACGATAATAAGGAAACCGCTACTATAAATTTGAATTGGCCCGAACGTTATATTTCAATAGCTGCCGGAGTTAAACTAAGTTTTTCGGGCATCAGGAACATTTTCAAAAGCCCGTTTACCAGCCTGCTTAAACTGGGTGCCGGCGGTTACCTGGTAAACAGGGGCATCAGCGGTCATTGCGAACTTTATTCGCAGGCGGGAAAGGTTAGCACCTCCCCTGTTAATGTAAATATCCGGACGTCCTTCTCCGTTAACAGGTCAAGAATGGAAGTCTATGCCTTCTGGCGCAAACTGGATAACCTGCCCCTGTTTATGAATCACCTCGAAAGTGTAGATTTAATTGACGACAAACGGTCGCATTGGGTATTAAAACTGCCTACAGGTGTGGCTAACGTTAGTTGGGACGCAGAAATTGTACATGATGATCCTGGTTACATGATTGGCTGGAGCTCGTTACCGGACTCTATAATCGATAATGCCGGAAAGGTTCGTTTTCGTGATACAGAAGATGGCGGTACATTGGTTGACGTAGTTATAAGCTATCAGCCTCCTGCTGGTGGTATTGGCGCAAGCCTGGCACACATATTTAATCCGGTATTTAAAAAGTTAGTTGACGATGATGTACAAAACTTTAAGCAATACATGGATATAGTTGAAAAAGAAGGTGTTATAATTGTATTATAGTGAATTAGCATTGGTCTTAAATCAACAATCTAATTTTTGCCAATAAAAAAACCCGCATTTAGCGGGTTTTTTATATTATCCTAAGATTCGTTGGAATCCATGTTTATTTTACTGCATCAATAACTGCTTTAAAAGCATCTGGGTGATTCATAGCCAAATCAGCTAACACCTTACGGTTTAAACCAATTTCACTTTTAGTTAATTTACCCATTAATTGAGAGTAAGAAATTCCGTGCTGACGGGCACCTGCGTTAATACGCTGGATCCATAAAGCTCTGAATTCTCTTTTCTTGGTCTTACGGTCACGGTACGCATACTGTAAACCTTTTTCAACTGTGTTTTTTGCAACGGTATAAACCTTGCTGCGTGAACCCCAATATCCTTTTGCAAGGATCATGATTCTTTTCCGGCGTCTTCTCGACGCTACTGCGTTAACTGAACGTGGCATGTTGTTGTTTTTTGGTAGTGAGTGTCAAATTAAAATTGAACTTAAAAACTCTAATACCTGGTTAAAAATTTGTTAATTACTTACCTATGCAAAGCATACGTTTTACGTTACCCATGTCAGCATCAGATACTAAACTGGTGTGAGTAAGGTTACGCTTACGTTTTGTCGACATCTTGGTTAAGATGTGGCTTTTGTAGGCGTTCTTCCTGGTGATTTTACCTGTTCCAGTAAGCTTAAAGCGCTTTTTGGCACTGGAATTGGTTTTCATTTTTGGCATAACCGTCTGTATATATATAATTTATTAATTAATTGCTTGTTTTGAGGTGAAAGCTGAAAGCTTGTTCTTCCTAACCTCCAGTCTCTAATCTCTATTTCTTAGCTGCTTTAGGTGTAACGGTTAAAAACATCCGTTTTCCTTCAAGCTTTGGCAATTGTTCAACCTTACCTACCTCTTCAAGTGCTTGTGCAAAGCGCAAAAGCAAAATTTCGCCCTGCTCTTTATAAACTATAGCACGGCCTTTAAAGTGCACGTAAGCTCTAACTTTTTCGCCTGCTTCCAAAAACTTAATGGCATGTTTTAATTTAAATTCAAAATCATGATCATCAGTGTTCGGTCCAAACCTTATTTCTTTAATAACGGTTTGCTTGGCATTGCTTTTTATTTCCTTAAGCTTTTTCTTCTGCTCGTAAATAAACTTATTATAGTCCGTTACTTTACAAACCGGAGGTACTGCGTTAGGCGATATTTCAACCAGGTCAAGCTCCTGCTCTTCAGCAATAGCCAACGCATCCCTTAATGAAAAAATGCCTTGCTCCACGTTGTCGCCTACAAGACGAACCTCCTGGGCCCTGATAAATTGATTGATGTTGTGCTCGGCTTCCTTTTTCTTAAATGGTAGCCTGGGTCCTCTGTTGAAAGGTTTGTTTAATGCCAAGTTATACTGTTATTTCTTTAATTATTTGTTGTTTAAATTCTTCTATGCTCATACTTCCCATATCTCCCTGACCATGTTTACGTACAGATACCAAACCTTCGTTGGTTTCTTTTTCTCCCACAATCAGCATATAAGGGATTTTTTTGACTTCAGCATCACGGATTTTTCGCCCGATCTTCTCATCCCTGAAATCAATAAGCCCGCAAATATCGGAATCTTTTAACGATTCTGAAAGTTTTTTTGCATAATCTTCATATTTTTCCGAGATCGGCAAAATAATAAATTGCTCGGGCGAAAGCCATAACGGGAAATTACCTGCACAATGCTCAATTAACACAGCCACAAAACGTTCCAGCGAACCAAAAGGTGCCCTGTGAATCATTACCGGCCGGTGTTTTTGGTTATCACTACCGGTGTACTCCAATTCAAAACGCTCGGGCAAGTTATAATCAACCTGGATAGTTCCAAGCTGCCATTTTCTTCCCAGGGCATCTTTTACCATAAAGTCAAGCTTAGGCCCGTAAAAAGCAGCTTCGCCGTACTCAACTACTGTTGGCAGGCCTTTTTCTTCAGCTGCTTCAATAATTGCCGATTCTGCAAGAGCCCAGTTCTCGTCAGTGCCGATATATTTAGCTTTGTTGTTAGGATCGCGAAGCGATACCTGCGCTGTATAGTTGTCAAATCCCAAGGCATTAAATACATATAACACCAGGTCAATAACTTTTTTAAATTCATCTTTTACCTGGTCGGGCCTGCAAAACAAGTGTGCATCATCCTGTGTAAAACCGCGTACCCTGGTCAAACCATGCAATTCACCGCTTTGTTCATAACGATAAACAGTTCCAAACTCGGCATAGCGAACGGGAAGATCCTTGTATGACCTGGGTTTTGTTTTGTAAATCTCGCAATGGTGCGGGCAGTTCATTGGTTTTAAAAAGAACTCTTCACCTTCCTGCGGTGTTTTTATTGGCTGGAACGAATCGGCTCCATACTTTTCATAATGGCCAGATGTTACATACAGATTTTTATGACCGATATGCGGCGTAATAACCTGTTCGTAACCGGCTTTTACCTGTGCCTTTTGAAGAAAATTCGTCAACCTCTCCCGTAATGCAGCGCCTTTTGGCAACCACAATGGCAAGCCCATGCCTACTTTCTCTGAAAAGGCAAATAACTCCATTTCTTTACCAAGCTTGCGATGATCGCGTTTTTTTGCTTCTTCCAGCAAATGCAGGTAATCAGTAAGCTCGCTTGCTTTAGGGAAGGTAACACCGTAAATACGGGTTAGCTGCTTGCGGCTTTCATCACCGCGCCAGTACGCACCAGCAACACTCATCAGCTTTACAGCCTTTATAAAACCAGTATTCGGGATGTGTGGCCCGCGGCATAAATCTGTAAAATTGCCTTGTGTATAAAAGGTAATCGAGCCATCTGGCAGGTCCTTTAATAAGTCGAGCTTGTACTCGTCGCCTTTTTCAGTAAAGTACTCAATAGCGTCGGCCTTGCTAACCGGCTTACGGATATATTCCTCTTTGGTTTTAGCCAGCTCAATTATCTTGTCTTCTATCAGCTTAAATTCATCAGATGAGAATTCACGCTCGCCGAAATCCACATCGTAATAAAATCCTGTTTCAATCGCGGGTCCTATTCCAAATTTTGTTCCGGGATAAAGCGCTTCCAGCGCCTCGGCCATCAGGTGAGCTGATGAATGCCAAAACGTTGCCTTTGCCTGGGCATCATTCCAGGTTAAAAGTTTCACATGGGCGTCGGCTTCAATTGGGCGGCTTGCGTCCCAAACCTGGCCATCAACTTCGGCTGCTAACACGTTTCTTGCTAATCCTTCGGAGATCGATTGTGCGATCTGCATGGACGAAATGCCCTTTTCATACTGACGAACAGAACCGTCAGGGAGTGTAATATTAATCATCTACAACTATGATTTAAAGTTTATAAAAAAGAAAGTTTTAAATAATCACCTACAAAGTGATTTATTAGTTATAGGCAAATTTAGCGTTTTTTAGTCGGTTTCACCGTTAAAATTTCAATTACTACCGCAAAATTGTTTTATTTCCAAAAAACCGGTTACGACGCCATAACGGTTTTTGTTCCTGATAAACTTCAAACTATTTGATAATATCCCTTATTTCGCTGGTATTCTGTACTATTTCGTGGATGGTTTTATCAAGGTCTTCAGCTACCAGCTTTAACATTTGCAGCACTTTACCGTTCATAGGGTCCTCTGCGTTTTCAAAATTAAACAAACTGTACAATCCCAAAATATTGGCTATGGGCACCCTTACCTGGTGCGATTGAAGGAACGCAACTTTAAGTAATTTTTCATACTGTTTTTTTAGTTCAGTATCTGTTTGCTTTTTTTCCTTCCTGATTGCGGCATCAGCTAATGCGCGGTTTATTTTGGGGCACAGTGAAAATAGCTTGTCTTTTAGCGCATAGTCAGTTACGCCGTCCCTGATCAGTTCAACAGAACGCTCTTCACCTATTGATCCCGACACTATAATAAATGGGGTATCAGGCGCCTTAATCTGCCTGATATTAAATGCTGAGATACCATCAAATGCAGGGAGTGTAAAATCTGATAATATAATATCGGGGAAATAATTATCAAGCGCATTTTCAAATGATTCCCGGGTTTGCACCACCTCGCACACAAAATACAATCCATTTCTTTTAAGTTCACGTTGCAGCAGATCAACATCGCTTTGGTTATCTTCCAGTATCAAAATTTTAAAAGCAGTTCTCATTGTATCAATTTTAGGTGATCGAACTCAAGTATTGTCATCTTCAAACTGATTACAATTAGGGATATAATTTGATCAATTATTGGGCAACTGGCTTAATACCATCCAATAAAGCCCTATTTCTTTAATCGCATTAAAAAAATTATCGCTCTCAACTGGCTTGGTAATATAGCTATTAGCACCAAGTGCGTAACACTTTTGAATATCGGGATCTTCTTTTGAGGAAGTAAGGATCACCACTGGTATAAAACGGTTGTTCGGGTCGGCTTTTATTGTCGCCAGAACCTCCAATCCCGTTATTTTAGGCATTTTCAAATCGAGTAAAATCAGCTTAGGCTTATCGTTAACGTTCCTTAACCCATACATCCCCCTGCAATAAATAAAATCAAGTGCCTCCGCCCCGTCAGTTACATGATGCAGGCTATTTGAAAATCCACTCTTTCTAAGCGCTCTTATGGTTAACATTGCGTCGTCGGTGCTGTCTTCAACAAATAAAATTTCAACGTTGTTATAATTCATTTTTGTTATTTTAGGAATTAAGGCATGGGAGACTGAAATAAAATTGCGACCCTTCATTTACCTGGGATGTCGCCCAAACCGTACCGCCATGCCTGTTTATAATTTTTTGCACTATTGCCAGCCCGATGCCGGTGCCTTCAAATTCTTCCTGCAGGTGCAATCGCTGAAAAACCCCAAAAAGCTTATCGTAATATTGCATGTTAAAACCGGCGCCGTTATCTTTTACAAAATAACAAACCAGGTCATCCTTTTCGTACGCGCCTATCTCAATACATGTTTTTGGCTTGTATTTTGAATATTTTATAGCATTTGAAACAAGGTTTATCCAAACCTGCTTAATTAGGGATTGGTCTCCTTTTGCCGGTGGCATCTTACCTATTTTAAATTCGATCCTGCTCTTATCATTGTCAATTAATAAGTCGTCTTTCACTGCATTTACAAGTGCACCCATATTAATGTCCATAAACGCTACCTGCTTGCGTCCTAGTTTTGAAAATGCCAGCAGGTCATCTATCAACTCCCCCATCTTTTTCGAGTTACGCATAATAGAATGCAATACTTTTGACCCTTCTTCGTCAAATTTGTCGCAATAATCTTCCTCCAGTATCCTGGCGTAACCATTAATTGCTCTTATCGGCGCTCTCAGGTCATGTGACACAGAATAGGAAAACGAGCCCAATTCCTTATTTGCTATTTCCAGTTGAGCTGTTCGTTCAATTACCTTTTGTTCCAGCTTTTCGTTGAATTTGCGCACATCTTCTTCTGCTTTTTTAAGCTCCGTGTTGGCAATTACCAATTCGCCAGCCCGCTTTTCTTTTTCCTGGTTTTGAAATACCAGTTCTTTGTTAGCGATGAACAGTTCCGCAGCCCTATTCTCTTTTTCCTGGTTTTGAAAGGCCAGTTCTTTATTTGCTATGATGAGCTCTGCTGCCCGCTTCTCTTTTTCCTGGTTTTGAAAAACGAGTTCTTTGTTTGCGATAATCAGCTCTGCCGCACGATTTTCTTTCTCTGTATTTTGAAAGGCCAGTTCCTTGTTGGCAATATGCAGTTCTGCGGCCCGCTTTTCTTTTTCCTCGTTTTGAAAAACAAGTTCTTTGTTTGCGATAATAAGTTCCGCCGCCCGGTTTTCTTTTTCCTGGTTTTGAAAAGCCAGTTCTTTATTTGCTATGATGAGCTCTGCTGCCCGGCGTTCTTTTTCCCCGTTTTGGAAAACAAGTTCCTTATTAGCGATAATCAGCTCTGCGGCCCGATTTTCTTTCTCCGTATTTTGAAATGCCAGCTCCTTGTTGGCAATATGAAGTTCTGCGGCCCGCTTTTCCTTTTCTTTGTTTTGAAAAACAAGCTCTTTATTGGCGATGATCAGCTCTGCGGCCCGATTTTTCTTTTCTTTATTTTGAAAAGCCAGTTCTTTATTTGCAACTACCAGTTCTTCAGCCCGTTTCCCCTTTTCCTTAGTTTGGAAGGCAAGCTCTTTATCTGCAATAATTAGTTCTTCAGCCCGTTTTCCTTTTTCTTCAGTTTGATAAGCTAACTCTTTGTTGGCAATGAGTAATTCTTCAGCCCGTTTCCTCTTTTCCTTTGTTTGAAATGCAAGCTCCTTATCGGCAATAACCAATTCTTCGGCCCTTTTGCCTTTTTCCTCGGTTTGATAAGCTAACTCTTTATTGGCAATCAACAATTCTTCGGCGCGCTTCCCCTTTTCCTTAGTCTGATACGCCAGTTCTTTGTCAGCAATGATCAGCTCTGCTGCCCGATTTTTCTTTTCTTTATTTTGAAAAGCCAGTTCTTTATTGGCGACTATCAGTTCTTCGGCCCGTTTCCCCTTTTCCTCAGTTTGGAAGGCAAGCTCTTTATCTGCAATAAGTAGTTCTTCAGCCCGTTTTCCTTTTTCTTCAGTTTGATAAGCTAACTCTTTGTTGGCAATGAGTAATTCTTCAGCGCGCTTCCCCTTTTCCTTAGTCTGATACGCCAGTTCTTTGTCAGCAATGATCAGTTCTTTTGCCCGTTTGCCTTTTTCTTTAGTTTGAAAAGCCAGCTCTTTATTTGCGATCACAAGTTCCTGCGCCCGCTTTCCTTTCTCTTCATTTTGGAGTGCAAGCCGGAGATTAGCTATGATTAATTCATTTGAAGTAGTTCTTTCACCCATATCATCGTAAACCGCGGAATTATATTTATTGTAGATTAAACAATAAAAAATAAAATTTTGTTTTATCGTTATTAAATAAAATAAAATTTCAGATATAGAAAATTTACGAAATATTATTTAATTATTAATCATTACGATATCGGGAATGGAAATATTTTTCCATATGAGTTGACGGGCATTATCTAAATGCGAAACAAATAGACGGAGCTACGACTAAAAGGTATGGGTTGAACCCAATAAAATAGCTAATCAAACATTTCCCCATCCCATCGCCAGCACATCGGCTATATGATAGGTTTTCAACGGGAGACTGTTCTTGTCGATATAACTTTGCAGGTGCATCAGGCAACTGGTATCAGTAGAGATAATATAATCGGCCTGGGCAGCCAGGGCGTAATCAACTTTTTGCTGAGCCATAGCTGTTGATATAGCGTCGAACTTAACCGCGAAAGTACCTCCAAAACCGCAGCACGTTTCACCATCTTTAAGTTCAACTACCTCAAGGCCAAGTACTTTTGATAGTAATTGCCGGGGCTCGGCCTTTATCTTACATTCGCGTAAGCCGGCACAACTGTCATGATAAACAGCGCGGCCATCAAGTTCGGCGCCGAAGTAATCAAACTGCAATACATTTACCAAAAAATCAGAAAGTTCAAAAATGTTGGCCTGGATAGCCCGACACTTATTGTGCGAAGTTGTGTTGGTAAACAGGTCGTTGTAATAATTCTTAACCATGCCCGTGCATGATGCCGATGGCGATACAATTACCGTATCAGCTGAAAAGTCATTTAAAAACTTGCTTCCCACCGTTTTTGCATCATCCCAAAAACCGGCATTAAAAGCAGGTTGGCCACAGCAGGTTTGTGCGGGATTATATTCAACGGTACAACCCGCTTTTTCAAGAACCTTTATGGTATTGAAGGCCGTTTCAGGAAATAACTGATCAATAAAACACGGAATAAATAACTCAACCTTCATCTGCTCTGAATTAAGAACCGCTAAATTCAGAATTTTTATTAAGTTTCTTATCCTGTGCCTGTAAAGAAAATAATAAAACTAAGCCGATAATAAAGAAAACACATAAGGCCAGCGCCGAATTGCGCATGCTGCCGGTTAATTCTTCAATAAAAGCAAAACTGGCCATCCCGCCAACGATTGCCAGTTTTTCGGTAACGTCATAAAAGCTAAAAAACGATGCGCTGTCAGGGATGTCCTGTGGAAGGTATTTGGAATAAGTAGATCTTGACAACGATTGGATGCCGCCCATAATCAGCCCCACAACAATGGCTAATCCATAAAACTGGAATACAGTTGTTGTAAAATAAGCGGCTATACAAGCGCCTATCCATATAACTACCACCCCTGCCAGTACCCGTACATTACCGTAAATACCGGAAAGCCGCGACATTAAAGTTGCCCCTCCGATTGCTACCAGCTGGATGATAAGAATGATCTCTATCAGTCCGCTGGTTTCCATGTGCAGCACTTTAGCGCCAAATCCGGCGGCCACCAGCATAATGGTTTGTACCCCCATGGAGTAGAAGAAAAATGCCGGTAAAAAGCGTTTAAGCAACGGCATTGCCTTCACTTTATTCCAAACATGTCCAAGCTCAATAAATCCGCCTTTTATAATATTGTTATGGCGGGGCTCGGCATTAGGACTTCCCTTTGGCAATACACTGAAAGGGATATGCGCAAAAGCTATCCACCACAAGCCAACCAGTAAAAACGACAGTTGAGCCGCTCCGCCCGCAGTTAAATGAAACGTTTTAGGCATAAGTACAAACACAAGGCAAACGATTTGCAAAATTACGCTGCCAATGTAGCCGTAGGTAAATCCCTTTGCGCTTACATTGTCCTGCATATCAAGTGTGGCAATTTCAGGGAGGTAAGAGTTATAAAAAACAAAACCACCGCTGTACCCAATTGCAGCAAGCGCGAAACATATAATACCAAACTCAAGGTTGCTTTTATCAAAAATGAACAAACCACAGCAGGCAAGCGCACCAAGCCACGTAAAAAAACGCATAAACACCTTTTTGTTTCCCCGGTAATCGGCAATTGAAGTAAGAATAGGCAACAACAGAACCATTATTAAATATGCGGCGGCAAGCGCGTAATTGGATAAAGCCGTATTGATAAAGCTATGTCCGAAAAAGGTAACCCGGTCGCCGTTTGCAGCATTTGCCGTAATAGCGACATAATAGGCGGGGAAAATAGTTGAGGTTATTACCAGGTTATAAGCCGAGTTGGCCCAATCAAAAAAGGCCCTGGCCCGGATGATTTTTTTATCGTTTTTAGGTTGCATTGCGTGTTAAAAGTAGGGAAAATTATAAAGATTTATTAAATTTAAAAAAGTAGATAAATCTATCACCGGCAACAAAACATTGTAACCGCAACGCTGTATTAACTAATACATTCCCCACGCTATGAAATACAAAGGCCTCCAAGTAACAGCTTTACTACTGGCTGTAATAATTGTCATCAGCTGTAAAACGCATTTTGAAACGGCCAAAAGTGACTATCAGGCAAGTTTTTCGAACGTTAATTTGGAACACGGAAAAAACCTTGCCTTCAGTATTTGCGCGGGTTGCCATTACAATCAGGGGCTTAAAAAATTTGCAGGAAATCCAATTCATGATGTGCCTTCTATTGCAGGAACGGTATATTCAGCAAATCTTACCCACTCAAAAACAAACGGACTAACTGTTAAATATACAGATGCCCAGCTACGATATTTACTTAAAACGGGCATCGCCAAAGATGGTAGATTTATGTCTTACATGCTTCGTCCTAACATGGCCGATGAGGATATCGATAATATTATTGTTTACCTGCGTTCAAACGATGCCGCAGTGCGTTCAGCAGATACTACAATAGGATTAACGCGCTACAGTTTAATAGGAAAAATATACTTAGGTTTTAAAGCGGCACCTGCACCTTACAAGGAAGGGATAAAGAGACCGTCGGATAATGTACCTCTTGCATTGGGGAGGTATTTAGTTGACAATATTGGTTGTTACCATTGCCATTCAAAAAGTCTTAAGTCGTTAAATTCAATCTCCCCTGAACAAACCAAAGGATATCTTGCCGGCGGTGCAATATTTAAAGGCGAACAGGGAACTGATATCGCGGCTTCAAACATCACCCCCGATAAAAATACAGGTATTGGCAACTATAGTAAGGAGGAATTTAGCCGTGCTTTAAAAGATGGACAGGCACCCAACAGAAAACTTAAAGCACCAATGGAAAAGTTTGAATATTTAAGCGACAAAGAGGTGAACGCAATTTATGCCTATTTAATGACAGTACCCGCCAAATACCATGTGGTAAAGCATTTGTAACAACTTGATATTAACCTTTTCCTGCTCCAGTTGTTCAGCTCCAGCAGCGTGACAAATAATTTAGCCTCTAATAGCGTTGGCGGATACTAAAGATAGTAATCATCTTATTTGAATCAGGGGTTCAAAACGCCTTAAACACCGTTTTATCTTGCCCTTTTAGCTCAATATTCCTGACTGCCCCTGTTCCCTGGAAGCCAAACCATATCCCTACAATTTTTACATTATTGGCGGGTAATTGAAATTCAAAAACCTGTTTATCATTAACATAGTACCTGATGGTTTTAGCGGTGCTTTTACAGGAAACCTTAACCCAATTGGAAAGTTCAACCCCAAAACCTGATAAATTAGCCGTTTTACCCGATATGATCCTGTCAACATTAAATAAGGTGAGCTCGGATACGCAGCCTTTTATAGAAAGAGGAATGATGATAGGTCCGCTGTCAGTAATAAGTGCTACAGCAGCAAACTGGCAGGCTGCCTCTCCTTCCTTATACCCGCTTTTTATTTCGGCGCAATAGTTAAAATCATTAAGCGGCACAGGCCTAAAATTACCAACGTTATAATATTTTACATAGGTAGGCTTGGGCTGCATGCTCATGTTTTTTTGCTTTATCACAGCTACCGGCAGGTTAAGCATGTCTTTTTCAATAAAATCCTGCGTATTAAGGTAAACCGGTACGGGTTTGTCTTCAATAAGGCCCAGCCAGCCTTCGGTGGGGATTATCAGCTTGTGCTGTTTTACAACTTTTTTACCGACTAGTAATTTTGCCTGGTAAAAGCCCGGCTCATAATAAACAGAAGTGTGCTGGTGCATTTTCTTATCCACCAGCGTTTTTGTATGCGGATCCCACGATTGTTGAACGTAAACAGAATCGTCAGGGGCATTTTTAGCATTATAATCAAATATTACAGAATTAGGGATAGCATTGGTAAGCCGCTGGCTGCTGAATTTATAATCCGCAGCGTTTATCTGCGGATCAGATCTTTTAATAATAAAAAAAGATACCACCCCCGTTGCTATCAGAACAACGGTCAATATGAGGTACGTCACATTAATACCGAGCTTTTCACTCTGCTTAACCGGCAATATGTTTGTCTTTATCAGGGGTGCTTTATCGGTATTTTGCTTAATAAATGTACGCCAGCTTTCAAATCCAGCAAACTGAGCCAGGGTATCTAATGTGGTGGCGCTTGGCAGGTGTTTATATTCAACCCTCCCCCATATTCGCCTGAGTGTACTCTCACTTAACGAAACCTTGGTTTTGTCATAAATGAGCTGGCTCAAAATTTCAAAATCACGGCTTTGCCAGGCTGACGAATCTCCCCAGTCGAGTTGTTGTTCAATAATTGCAATAAGTTTTTTAATATCAGAAGTCATTGAATATCAAAATGATAAAACTTGAAAAAAATTGAACTTTAAATGAAATTGGTATAAATAACCACCTCCTGTAAGTTTATATCGCAAAGCAAAAATCACTTGCCATTAATTATGGCAAATTAAACCTAAAGAAATGAACTACCTGAAATTTTTATTGATAATCGCCCTGATGACACTAAGCCTGCACCTAAATGCCCAAACCCTGTACGTTGACGCTTTAAAAGGCAAAGGCGTTGCAAAAGGAACCCAAACCGATCCATTATTAAGCATTGAAAAGGCTGTTACTATAGTCAACACCTTCAGTAGCAATGAACCGGTTACTATTAAACTGTCGCCCGATCAGCCGGCTACAAACTGCATTTCAGCATCTTTAAGCATAAACAATCATGAATAAATTAACTTTTATACTACTTTTCATATTATTTGCATTTTTCGCCTGCCAACAGGAACCTGCTAAACTGTGGGATAGCCCCGATGCATATTTAGGGCAAACCCCTCCTTCCGATACGCCGAAGGTTTTCGCTCCGGGCATACTGGCTGAAAAAGGCGCCTGGGCAGGCGACAGGGTTGCATTCTCAGACGATGGGAAGGAGTTTTACTACAGCCACAATAACACTTGGTTTGATGGCAAAAACCTGAAGGTGAAATACTTAAAATATGCCAACGGTAAATGGAACGGGCCTTATGTGCTAACTGAAAAGTATTATGCGCCCACTTTTTCGCCGGATGGGAAAACAATGTATTTTATTGGCGGACCTGATAAAGTACCGGGGAAAGACTTTGTTTGGCAGGCACACAGAACAGATACGGGCTGGACGGCACCCGTTGAATACATGCATAAACCTTACAGGCTTTATGACTTTATGCCAACCATTAGCGGTAATATGTACGCAGGCAGCAATGGCAACTGGGGTACCAGGGACTGGCGAAACTGTAAATTTTCAAGAATTGATGCTTCAAAAGGCGATACTGCTATTAGAAGCCTTGGCGTGCCATTAAATTCACCCGGTTTTAATGGTGATTTCTTTGTGGCAAAAGATGAGTCATACATGATTATCAGCGCAAAAGAACATCCTGATTTTGAATGCGAACTCTACATTAGCTATCATAAGCAGGATGACACCTGGACAAATCCCAAAAGCCTGGGCCCGCTAATTAATAACGGCCTGGCCCACCGCTGGGGTGAATATGTTAGTCCGGATGGTAAATACCTCTTTTACACGCATGGACACAGCGAAAAAGATTGTTTTATTTTCTGGGTAAGATTTGATACCCTGTTTGAAAAATTAAAGCATACCAATTTTGAACCGTATGTTAAAAACCCGATAAAGGACCAGAGTGCAAAGGCAGGCAGTTCTTTTTCATTTCAAATCCCCGGTGATACATTTTTTGATGATGACGGAATTAATAGGTTAACCTTTTCTGTTGGTCAATTGCCTGAGGGGTTAAAGTTTGATACCATAACTAAAACAATAACCGGCAACCCTGTAAAACCCGGAAAGTATGAAGTTGAGATTACAGCGACCGATACAGCAATGGCAACGGTTAGCGCTAAATTAAAGGTATCTGTTAATTAAATAAATCTATTTCAGCCTTGGCGGTTCAAAAAGCCGGCAAGGGTCTTATCTGGCATTTTCCAGCACAAAATTATAAAATGTTCTTACCCTTTCTTCCGTTGAAGTAAGTTGAAACCCCAGTTTTTCTAATACCCTTACCGATGCATTATTACCGGCCTGTACCATGGTTACTATGCGGTTAAGTCCGAGCTTATTAAACCCCATCTCAATAAAACCTTCGCCGGCTTCGGTTGCAAAACCATTGCCCCAATAAGGTTTTGCAATGTATAATCCAAGGGATGCTTCGCCTTCAATGGGATTACTTGCGGCATCAAAGTGCGGATAAATGCCGCAGCGGCCAATATATTTCTGTTCATTCTTTAAAATGGTTGCCCACATTCCGAGGCTGCTATCCGAGGGTTTTGTTGTAGCGCCAAATCTCTTTTCAGCTTCTTCACGCGTCCGCGGATAGCCGCCAACAAAGCGGCGAACATCCGAGTCCATTTCCATTGCACAATAGGATTCCTTGTCGGCTAAGCTATGTTTGCGGAACAATAATCTTTCTGTTTCAAGGATGTTCATGCGTCTAACTTACTGTTTTGATGAAAAACCAATCGTTTCATTTATAAATTTATACAGATACGGCGCTTTGTGTGCACCACCTGTCCATTTTTTTGCTACCCGTTCCAATATCCCAAGGGCAAGCATTTTTCGTTGAAATGCAGGGCGCAACAGCTTTTTCCCTAATATAGTTTCATAAAGCTTTTGCAGATCGCCCATTGTAAATTCACCAGGCAGCAGGTTAAAACCAATAACCTTATGGTCAAGGTTCGCGCGGAGGGTGTTCAGCGCTTTATCAACAATTAAAGAATGATCCTGTATTAGCGTCGGCATGCTGCCAAGGTCATACCAATCACAGCTATCAAATATTGCGGCAGGGGTTGGTTTGGCGCGGGTAAAATCTACCAGTGCGTAATAACCTATCGAAATAAATCTCTTTAATAACCAATGGTCATCTGGCGGAGCTGCCCCACCGGCACTAATAATAATTTTAAACTGTGCAGGGTTGTAGCGCGAATAATCGCCAAATACATAAAATTGTTCAAGGAAAATATCGTCCAGGCCTGTGCGGTCATTTACTACCCTTGTGGCGGCGCTATTTACATCTTCATCATCTTTTATAAATCCCCCCGGTAAAGCAAACAAGCCTGTTCGTTTATACTCTATCAGCAAAACTTTTAGCTGGTTGTTATGAAAGCCAAATATTACCGCATCAATAGCGATGCTTTTTAAAAAGCCCTCCCCTTTTTCATCTGTTTCCCTGGGTGAATTTATTTTGGTCATCTACAAAGGAATTAATTTAAAAATGGAATGTGTTGATAATATCAAAATAAGGGATTATTATTGTAACATAATGATACAATAGAAATTTATTTTTCGATCTCAAAACAAAATCATTTTACCAATTAAACTTTTTATGATGAAAACTCCTTTTTCGCTGCTGTGTGCACTGCTGTTTTTTACCTCAGCCTTTTCACAGTCCGTTACTAACCAGCTTAAAATAAGCAATGGCGAGTTGGCAGGAACATTTAACCAGGCAACGCAGGTACGTAGTTTTAAGGGTATTCCTTATGCCCTGCCCCCTATTGGCGACCTGCGGTGGAAAGAACCTCAGCCCCCGGCTAACTGGACGGGTGTACTTAAGGCTGATCATTTTAGCCACATGCCGATGCAAAAGCACTTTTTTAGCGACATGATCTTCCGTGCTGATACCATGAGCGAGGATTGCCTTTATTTAAATGTTTGGACGCCCGCTAAGACGGGAAAAGATAAATTGCCGGTACTGGTTTATTTTTACGGCGGTGGCTTCGTCGGAGGTGATGGTTCCGAGTCTCGTTACGATGGCGAAAGCATGGCACAAAAAGGAATTGTTACTGTCACTATAAATTACCGTTTAGGGATCTTTGGTTTTTTCTCTCATCCCGAACTTACCCAGGAATCACCCCATCACGCTTCGGGAAACTATGGCTTGCTTGATCAAAACGCTGCTTTGAAATGGGTGCAGGCTAATATTGCTGCTTTTGGAGGTGATTCAAAAAGGGTAACTATCGCCGGTGAATCTGCAGGTTCTATATCTGTGTCCGCGCAAATGGTATCTCCATTGTCAAAAGATCTTATTGCAGGTGCCATTGGCGAGAGCGGCGCTATGATAAAACCTACTCTGCCGGCCACACCGCTTGCCAACGGCGAAAAGAATGGCGTTAGTTTTGCCGAAAAGAACGGAACCAAAACACTGGCAGAATTACGAGCTATACCTGCTGCTCAATTGCTTGACGCTGCGTCAAAACCCGGTGCATGGACATTATCAGCGACTATTGACGGCTATTTTCTTCCAAAATCTCCGCTGGAAATATTGGAAGCGGGCGAACAGGCACATGTTCCACTATTGGTAGGCTGGAATTCTGCTGAGATTTCCTACCAGGCGTTTATGGGTGGCGATGTGCCTAGTCCCGAAAATTATGTAAAAAAGGTAAAGGCGCAATTTGCTGATAATGCTAATGAGGTTTTAAGTTTATATCCAGGTAAAACACAAGAAGAAGTTATTAAATCTGCAACTGCTCTTGCCAGCGACCGGTTTATTGTTTACAGCACCTGGAAATGGGCCGACCTGCAAGCCAAAACAGCTAATAAACCTGTCTATCGTTATATCTTTTCTACTCCAAGGCCAAATGAAGTAAAGCCTGCAGATGATGCAAAAGTTAATAAAATGCCAAAAGCAATGATAGGTGCATCGCATGCGTCTGAAATTGAATTTGCCATGGGTAATCTTCCATACAATAAAGTTTATGCGTGGACAGAAGACGACTATAATGTATCGGCAATTATAGAAAATTACTTTGCCAACTTTATAAAAACAGGTAACCCCAATGGCAAGGGATTACCCAAATGGGATCCAAATACAAATGGAAGTCCTGTTAAGTTTATGAATATTGATGTTACCTCAAAACTTGAAGCTGAGGCAAATAAAGGAAGGTATTTGTTTCTGGATAAATTATATACGAAATAACAGGACGCTTTAAATAGAAAAAGGAACCGCCATACTACTAAGAGGGTTCCTTTTTTTGTGAAGATTGTTTTTACTTTTTAACCTTGTAGCCTAAACCAACGTTAAAAGTTAAGAACACTGCACTTTGCTTTTGATTAGGGCTATTTTGTAGCTTATAGCCGTCAATTTTCCAGTCACCGGCGTAGGTGTTAATATAGTAACCCGCTCTAACGCCTATCGGGATGTTTCTTTCAACCGTAAAGCAATCTGTTTTCTTAGGTTTCAGTTTAATTACGTAGTCGAAACCAGCTCCAAGTTCAATACCGAAGTTTGGCTGCCACAAAGTTTTGCTCGATGTGCTGTTTAACAGTTCATCCTGCAGGCTTGTTGTATTTTGCTCACGCGCTTTATCCTGAACATTTAAAACCGCTGCAGAAAAGTTAACGCCTACAAATGGATAAACCCTTACGTTGGTATTTGTTGACACGTTGTAGCCTGCCCTCCAAAATAACTGGTACTGGTTATATTTAACTTTAAGGTCATTCACCGATGAGCTTTCAATAGGTGTAAAACCTATCCCGTCTTCAAACATCCATTTATCACAGATATGGCTCATAGATGCGTTTATCCATATATCCGATTGTTTTATAGAAGGGATTCCGTTCGCATTCAGCGCATTATTAAGCTGGCTGATGTGGCCCTGGCGATAGGTAACCTGTATCTGCATCGCGCCGGCGGGCTGGTGTTTCATCCAGCCATGCATTTTAACTGTATCTGTTTTTTGTGCCATTACAGCAGCCGAACTAAATAAAGTTAACGCTAAGAATAGCGGGTAAGTAAATTTTTTCATGAGATTTTGATGAGTTAGAACAATTGTATTTAATTAAAATAAAAAAATCCAATTGTTGTTTTAAAAAATGTACGAACTAAACCAGCTAATAGTTTTTGGTGTGACGAATTAAAATTCGTCTGAGGAATACCGGATGCCCGCAATACTCCTTATTTTATCCAGTGTTTCCATCAATAACAAAGTATCAGCAAACGGGATCACGTCACTTTCAATAAGTCCGCGTTTTAAACAATCGTTTACATGACGGGCTTCATACTGGTAACCAAAACCTGCTTCCTTTTCAACCGGGATCACCTCTCTGCTATCCGCATATTGTTTGTAATATTCAATAGTTGCCGAAGGTTCAAAAAAACGCGTGGTAAGCCTGATCCGCCCTTCAGTTCCTGCAATATCGGCTTCGGTTGCCAGGTTTGATGTAAAGCTGGAGAACAACTGTGCTATTGCACCATTATTATACTTAAACAGTATGGCGCATTGTTCATCAACTCCGGTTGCGGCAGGTGTCATTGTTGCTTCAATAGCATCAGGCGCACCCAAAATACTCATCGCCATAAATACGTTGTAAATACCTATATCCATTAACGTGCCGCCGCCAAGCGCCGGATCAAAAAGCCGTGCCGGTATTGGTGCGACAGGTTTAAAACCAAAGTTGATCAGTACCGAACGGATATTGCCCAGCAGCCCCTGCCCTATCATTTCCTGCATTTTGATGTAATGAGGGTGAAATTTTGTCCAGAGCGCTTCCATCAGAAAAACTTTCTTTTCCCGCGCCATCGCAATCATGGCCCGGGTTTGGGCAGCATTCATGGCAAATGGCTTTTCGCACAGTACCGCTTTGTTATGTTGCAGGCAAAGCAGCGCATGTTCATAATGAAAACTATGCGGTGTTGCTATATAGATTACGTCCACATCAGGGTCACTAACCAGTGCTTCATATCCCGCGTGGCGGTTCTTTATACCAAATTCATCAGCAAACCGGTCTGCTGACTCCTGTGATCGCGAACCAACGGCAATTAGCTCGGCATCAGCAACCTGTTTTAAGTCGCCCGCAAACTTTCCGGCAATTTTACCGGCACCTAAAATTCCCCACCTTATAGTTTTCATGATACGAAGATAGCGCCGGGAAGCAATAACGCGGCAAAAAAATAAACACTATTAATGTAAACTTTAACGCCTGCTCGGTAACTTTAAATTTTATCATAAATACGCTTTAAGTTAATTAGATTTCCAGTTCAATATTCCTTTAACACCCATATATGTATCCGGAATTACTCAATCATATCAAAAGATACACTTCCCTTAGCCCGGCAGAGGAACAACTGCTTTGTGAAAAGCTGGAACCGCTGCAACTAAAAAAGAAAGATTTTTTATTGGAGCAGGGTAAGCATTGCCGCGGTAATTATTTTGTTATTAAAGGTTGCCTTCGACTGTACTTTGTAAATAAAAAGCTGAATGAGCAAATTATACAATTCGGCATTGAAAACTGGTGGATAACCGACTACGATGGGCTGATGAACAAACAGCCGTCCAGCTGTTATATCCAGGCCGTGGAAGCCTCCTATGTTTTGTTTTTAAGCGAGAAGGAACAGGCGGTACTGTTTGAGCGCATCCCCCGTTTGGAAAGTTATTTCAGGATAATGATGCAAAAAGCCTACGTGGCCTCTCAGCGGCGGATAGGCTTTATTTTTAACCAAACCGAAGAAGAACGCTATCGCCACTTTTCGAGCCGGTTCCCGGAGTTTATGCAGCGGGTGCCGCAATACATGCTCGCATCTTACCTTGGCTTTACACCCCAGTTTATGAGCAGGATAAGGGCCAAAAAACTTTAATTTCTTAACTGTGGTTCATTTTTCTGAAGGTGTTTGATCTGCAACTTTGCCTTATCAAAACAACAAGATCATGAGCAACAGAACAAAAATTAACGTGGCCGAACCTGCAGCTTACAAAGCGATGCTGGCCCTGGAACATTACGTGGAAAGCACCGGTTTAACTACCCGTCACAAGGACCTGATCAAGATCCGCGCATCACAACTAAATGGCTGTACGTATTGCATCGATATCCATACCCGCGATGCACGCAAAGCCGGGGAAACCGAACAGCGCATTTACGGACTGACCTCCTGGCGCGAAACTTCCTTTTTTGACGAGCAGGAACGCGCTATCCTGGCCCTTACCGAAGAAGTAACGCTGATCAGCAACAAGGTTTCCGATGAAACCTACAACAGGGCAGCTGCGTTGTTTGACCATACGTATCTTGCCCAAGTCATTATGGCAATCATCACCATCAACGCCTGGAACCGGATCGGGGTTACCACCAAACTGGAACCGGTTTTATTATAAGCAGGTTACCCTCTTAATATTTTAACAGTTAGCCGGACTTACGCATTATTTACTGCTCAGGTCCGGCTAAATTTTCATTTAAAAACTACGCTCAACACCGTATTTTCTGAATAACAGTGCCATTTTTATCGCAGCAAACGGGAGATTAAAAAATAAACCGTTGTGTAATAGCCTGATACAAGTAAAAGCAAAAAACATTTTAGAATTTACATTTTTAGGCTATCTTTGCAACCTCATAAAAATCCTAACTGCGGAAGTGGCGTAATTGGTAGCCGCACCAGACTTAGGATCTGGCGCTTCACGGCGTGGGGGTTCGAGTCCCTTCTTCCGCACAAAAAGCCGTTAACTGAAAAGTTAACGGCTTTTTACTTTATACCGGGCGCGCTAAATGCCGCGCTGGCAAAGCGTTCCACTTTTCAAGCGGAACGGAGTGGAACAAAGTGAAACATGCTGATTGTTAGATACTTACTCCTTAAATAGTAGGTCTGATAAATGCAATTATCTGATAATCAGTATGTTTAAAAATTACCGCTTTTTAATGAAATGCTTTAATTAATTCATAATCAGCATGTTTCACTTTTTTGAATTGGGTAAAATTGCTGTTTCGTTTTATCTGTTGCCTTAGCGTTTAAACCCCACTGGTTTAAGTTACACTGCGCGACAACTTAAACCAGT
This sequence comes from Mucilaginibacter xinganensis, assembly GCF_002257585.1. Lineage (NCBI taxonomy): Bacteria > Pseudomonadati > Bacteroidota > Sphingobacteriia > Sphingobacteriales > Sphingobacteriaceae > Mucilaginibacter > Mucilaginibacter xinganensis. Next base: position 2,965,437 of record NZ_CP022743.1, read on the forward strand.
TTTATATTTATGCAGTTTTTACCCCGAATAAATAGCCGACCAGCGCAGTAATGCCCATAGCTATAGTACCCCAAAAGCAAATCCTTATGATCCCTTTTGTCACATTTGATCCGCCTGCCTTTGCTGCAACACCGCCGGAAATAGCAAGAAATATCGTTGCTGATCCGTACAAAAGGTAAACCATAGAACTAACCGGCGCAAATAAAGCCACTAAAAATGGTAAAATCCCGCCGGAGATAAAAGATGCTCCAGATGCCAGGGCGGCTTGCAAAGGTTTTGGCTTCGAGAACTCATTAATGCCTAATTCGTCTTTGGCATGGGCCTCCAGCGCATTATATTTAGTAAGTTGCTCAGCTACCTGCAATGACAGTTTAGGGTCGAGGCCCCTGTTCTGGTAGATCATTGCAAGTTCTTTCAACTCCTCCTCCGGCATCGTTTCCAGTTCTTTTTTCTCTCTTTCGAGGTCTGAAGTTTCGATATCGGACTGCGAACTTACAGAAACGTATTCTCCTGCAGCCATGGATAGTGCACCCGCTACTAATCCTGCCAATGCTGCCAGGATGATCGGGCTTCTTGTAGTACTGGCCGCCGCAACGCCTATCGCTATACTTGTTGTTGATAGGATGCCATCGTTGGCGCCTAAAACCGCTGCCCGCAACCACCCGCTTCTATTGGTATAATGTTCTTCTGATTTCATTTAAATAATTTGAACTAATTACGTGATCAGGAAGAAAATGTTTGCATTATAAATCATTGATAAATAGACCACTTATAAATAGTAAATAAATAGTTGATTTTTGTAAAACTTCAAATTTCAAACAGAATCATTTTGTAGAAGTTGGGATTATGATCATGTAGAATCTTTCTTTGTGGCCTAAGTATAACGCGACCTTACTTAGCCCCACAATGCTTAAAGCTTTCAGCTTAATAAATAACCCGTAATAAATATATCTTTTTCAATATAATAATATTGGGGATGCTACATAAATAATCCGGTTGGTTTCGCAAGCAGAATGCTTCTGTGTTTTAATGCTAAGTTATGCTGCGCTAAAACTTAGACAATTGGTGACTATTCGAAAAATAGTGTTAACTGTTAATCCTCAATTTTATTAGCAACTGTAATGGTTTTTTGCCAAATACGATTATTGGCACATTTTATTTCCGCTACGTACGTCACCGCCCAGGTTGCTAAATCGAATTCCTTCCAGTACATAAAATGCGCTTTTTCACCCGGATTGATAATAAAATTACGATCTCCCACCTCATTATGGTAATTAACTTTATCAAACCCTTCAACAACAGCTTCTTTGTATTTCTCGTCATTATTATTAAAATCACGAACAGCTACCTTAGCTATGGGATTCCAAATTGAAAGCGTACCAATGTTTATGATCGAAACCGTTAAAGCATGCATTATTTTATCGCCTGGCTTAGCTATTAATGTTACCTCAATTTCGATTTCAGCTTTTGCAGAGAATGTCCTTCCATTAAAGAACCTGTAGTAAGAAAATATTGCACCTAAAACTATAGTTAAGAGTGTGATAACGTCTTTGGTTACTGAAATAAATTCCTTTTGTTTGATAATCCTATCAACGGTGAAAAAATGATATTTAAACAGATTGCCTATTAATAATGACAGTATGACTATCATAAGTATAAGCATAACAATTGGCCTTTTCATTTACCTGAAAAAGAAATAAGCCAAAACTGCTACAACTATAACTAATATGGATATATATAAGTTATTTAAATTTTTCCTGGATTTCTCGGATGGTATATTCATAATAAAGTTAGGTTGATAAAATATATTATAAATATAAACAAATATATTAGTTGGAAAATAATATTGTACCAAAAAACCGCATGTTCAAGTGGCCCCTCTTTAATTATAAGCATCTTACAACTATCCCAACAGCATTCAGGCTGAAATTGACTATTGATCACTGGTAACTTAAGCTCCCCGTCGTAACCGGCAGCAGTAACGCTGCGCTAAACTTAGACCACTGGGTAGAAATGAATTGGCGAAATGCAATTATTCCTTCTTCAATCCTCCCCTGCTGACATAGGGTTGTCATTACCCCATCTTTTCTTTGTAATGAAATCAACTTAAGCAAACAACAATGGAAAACAATCAGATCAAACAACAGGTAAACCATGCGGTTGAAGGATTTACTTCATCCGCTTCCATATTGAACCACTGGCAGGGCCACCGCCGGTTAACAAGGCTGGTTATAGAAGCTTTCCCGGAAGAAGAACTGTTCAACTATGCCATCGGCGGAATGCGCCCCTTTGCAGTGATGGTGCATGAAATGATAAGTATTGCAGATGCAGGCATCCAGGACCTGTTCCATAACACCTCCACACCCCTTGCAGAACTCAGCCACCATTCGGGAAAGTGTTTCGCCTGCACAAAGGAAGAGGTTTTAAATTTGTGGGACGATGTAACGCATAAAATCGACACCCTTTGGCCCCTGGTTCCACAGCAGCGCTTTCATGAAATGATGCTGGCTTTCGGAAAATTTGAAGGGATAACTTCAGACCTGGTGTTATATTGGATTGATAACGAGATCCATCACCGGGGGCAGGGTTATGTTTACCTCCGTTCCTTGGAAATTGAGCCCCCTGCTTTTTGGGCCCGGTATTAATAGCCCGTGAATATTTATCCAGCCACAAACCATCCCGCATTTTATAGTTAATGAAAAAGCCGGCAGCTTAATTGCTTGCCGGCTTTCTATATTTACCTAAACCTACCATAGTTATCCTGTAAATTTAACATTAAGGAAATGTTTATTGCGCTGCATCACACTTTTAAGCGTCAAATTTCCCCCATTCCATTTTTCTTTTTTGTATCAAAGCTAATTTTTAATTGATGATTTGATAACAATGGCATGTTTTCTTTGCACAAATAAGGGATAGCCCCTTAGTTTATTGCATGTCTGTTTAATTAATCCTCATGAAAAAAAATTACCATTATTTTTTTAAGCAATTGAGTTATCTCAAAAAGCAAAGTTTCTTTTTGATTTTTGCGCTGCTGTTTTCGGCGTATGCGGCTCACGCACAATCAGCAAAAACGGTAACAGGAACCGTTACCGACGAAAAAAACGAACCCCTTCCCGGTGTTTCGGTTTCCGTTATTGGCACTGGCCGCGGAACCAATACCGATGTAAAAGGGCACTATTCCATCAGCGTCAGTAACGGCGAAGTGCTCAGGTTTACCTTCGTTGGTTACCTTAAAAACGAAGTTGCCATTGGCGCATCTGCCACCATTAACGTTAACTTAACACCTGATGCCAAACAACTGAAAGATGTGGTAGTGATAGGATACGGCACATCCAGCAAAAAGGATGTAACCGGCTCAATTACCTCTATCAAAGCCGAAGATTTTAACGTTGGCGTTACCACTACCCCGGCCGAATTACTGCAGGGTAAGGTACCCGGGCTAAACGTAACCAAAAGCGGCGACCCTAACCAGGCACCGTCCGTAGTATTGCGCGGCCCGTCAACCATCCGTACTACAGGCGGTGCACAGGAACCGTTTTATGTGATAGACGGCATCCCCGGCGCTTCAATTGATGTGCTGGCACCTGCTGATATTGAAAGTATAGATGTGTTAAAGGATGCATCGTCAACAGCTATCTACGGTTCAAGGGCTGCTAACGGGGTAATTATAGTTACCACCAAAAAAGCAAAGTCCGGCCAAAACCGCTTGTCGTACAGCGCTTATGCATCGCTCGAAAATGTATCAAAAAAAATAGATATGCTGAGCGGCGATGAACTGCGCAAGTACCTTGCCGATAACGGGCAGAAACCGCTTACTACGCCTATTGATGATGACGGCTCAAACACCAACTGGCAAAACCTGATCGAAAGAACAGGTTATTCCCAAAACCACAACCTGTCATACGGCGGCGCTTCCAACAATGCGGAATACGGCGCCAGCGTAAACTACTTTAAAAACGACGGGATCCTGAAACGCACGTCGCTGGAGCGCACCATTTACAGGGGCTACATTAACCAGCGTTTTTTTGACAATCATTTAAAACTCAACCTTAATTTAACCAACAGTAATTCAAACAGCAACGATATTTTCCAGCAAAATATCCTGCCCGCCATGCTGTTCTATTTGCCAACTGTGGGCCCTTTTAATCCGGACGGCAGTTATAAGGAAAATTACACGCGTACCGGCAGCGGAACGCTAAACCCGCTGTCACTTTTAAATAACAACACCATAAAAAGCAACGACAATAAAACGCTGATAAACGGCGTGGTGCAGGTGGATATCTTAAGCGGGTTAAAATTTACCTTAAGCGGATCAACCCAGCGCGACCAGTACAACTACAACAGTTACCTGAACAGCCTTTCGGGCCTGGCCGTTAATTTAAACGGCGTGGCGCACCGCACCTCCACGCTAAACACCAACACCATTGTAGAGTCGTACTTTAACTATGATAAAGAATTTGGCCAGCACACGCTTAAGTTTTTAGCAGGTTACTCCTACCAGCAAAACCGTACCAATGATGGCTTTGGCGTACAAACCCAAAACTTCTCGAACGATAACCTGGCCTACAACAACCTGTTTTTATCAAACCCGTCTTCGGTATCGCAAATAGCGTTTGATAATAACCCGATCTCAACACTAAGGCTCATCTCCTACTATGGCCGTGTTCAATACCAGTTTGCCGATAAATATTTGTTCCAGGCCTCGTTGCGCGATGACGGTTCATCAGCATTTGGTGCCAATCATCGTTACGGTTTGTTCCCCGCGGTTTCGGCCGGATGGCGCATCATCAACGAAGATTTTATGAAGAACATGCCTGTTTTCAGCGATCTTAAATTAAGGGTTGGTTACGGTGTATCAGGTAACAGCGTAGGCTTTGATGCATTCTCGTCTATCCTTATTTACGGAACACAATCAGTAAACGGTACCAGCAGTAAGTTTTTATACAACGGTAACGTTACAAACGCCATTGGCGCCGTGCGGAATGAAAACCCCGACCTGAAGTGGGAAAGCACCGCAACAACCAACATTGGTTTGGATTTCGGGTTGTTTAAAAACCGCATTACCGGTTCAATTGATTATTATATCAAGAAAACGTCAGACTTGATCTATGACCAGTACCCGGTGTCGTTAACCCAGTACTTTACCCCTACCATTACAGCTAATGCCGGTAAAATTAAAAACTCCGGTATCGAGGTGGTGTTAAATTCAACCATTGTAAAAACATCTGATTTCAGTTGGAGAACATCTGTGAACGTTTCGCACAATAAAAACGTGATCGAAAGCTTGTCGAACGGTAAATTCAACCTGCCGCAATTCTATACTGCGCAACTGGGCGGTAAAGGGCAATCGGGTAACTACAGCCAGATCGTTCAGCCGGGTTACGCATTAGGTACCTTCTACTTATGGCACTACATGGGTAAAAACGACCAGGGCGTTAGTACCTATCAAAATGCCGCGGGCAATGTAATAGCAACCCAGCCGCTTACTACCGACCAGCGCATTGCAGGTAATGCACAGCCAAATATCATTTACGGCTGGACAAATACCTTTGTTTACAAAAACTTTGATTTCAACTTCCTTATCCGTGGTGTAACCGGCAATAAGATCCTGAATGCCACGCTGGCCAACCTGAATAACCCGGCCGACTCCCGTTTACAGAATATCCCAAGATTTACCTTAGGCGAATCTTTCAAAGATATCAACGGCTACCTGATCTCAGATCGTTTCCTGGAAAGCGGTTCATACCTGCGCCTGGATAACGCTACTTTAGGCTATACCATTAAACCGAAGATCCCGGCAATAAAAAGCATACGCTTATATGTGTCAGGTAATAACTTGTTCCTGATCACCAAATACAAGGGTATTGATCCGGAAGTAAACATCGGCGGTTTAACACCGGGTATTGATAATAATAACTTTTATCCTAAAACACGCACATTCTTAATGGGCTTAAACGCATCATTTTAATAGCAATAAATAAAGCATCATGAAAAAGATCTATATATTTTTGGCAGCCGTTGCAGCAATTACTGCAAGCTCCTGTAAAAAGTTAGATGTGCCTGTAGAGTCACAATATGTAAAAGCTAACTTTCCAAGTACCCCTGCGGATTATACCGCACTGGTGGGTACCATATATTCAAACCTGTCATCAAACTTTGCGGTAAACTACTGGCGCATGCAGGAACTGTCAACAGACGAGGCAATATTGCCGGCGCGTGATGGTAACTTTGACGATGGCGGGCAATACAGGCAGCTGCATTACCACACCTGGACTTTTGACCATCCGAACGTTATCGGCATCTGGCAATGGGGTTTTAGCGGTATCAATACCTGTAACCGTTTGTTAACCGTTATTGCCGCATCCAACTCATCGGCTGCTTTAAAAACATCATACACAGCCGAGATAAAAGCCATGCGTGCGCTGTATTATTATTTTATGATGGATACTTACGGTAACGTGCCCATCATCACCACTTTCCCGGTAGCTACGCCGCCTGCAACACAGCCAAGGGCAAAAGTGTTCCAGTTTATTGAAAGCGAACTACAGGCCGTATTACCGCTGCTGCCATCAAAATCAAGTAATTTGGCAACCAACACCTTACAGTACGGCCGCCCAACTAAAGGGATGGTATTTGCGCTGCTGGCAAAAATGTATCTGAACGCGGGCGTTTATACCGGTGCCACCCGTTACCAGGATGTGGTTACCATGGCCGACAGTGTTCAGAATAACCAGAATTATAACCTGGATGCCCGTTTCAGGGATATATTTTTACCAAACAACGGCCCGCAGATTAACGAAACCATATTTGCTATTCCTTATGATCAGCAGATACCGGGCAACCAGTTTACCCGTTTTGGTTTCTTTTATTACCTGGCACAGGCTTATGGTTTTAACGTAGGCCTAAGTATTGCCATGAGTACCGCACCGGAGTTTTACAACCGTTTTAACATCCCCGGCGATGCGCGTACTAAAACCTGGCTTGTTGGCCCGCAGTTTTATCCCGACGGTAACGGCGGTTTTACAACCCAGCCCGTCTATTATCCAAACACAACTACGCAAATTGTAATTACGCCTAATCTTATCCTGGTACCACCAAAACCTATGGATTTGGGCAATACCATTGCTACCCAGTCAGAAGGTGTCAGGTCCATCAAATATTATCCTGATCCAACTATGATCCAGGCTACACGTTTAAACAGTAATGATGTGCCAGTATTCCGTTTGTCTGATGTTTACCTGATGAAGGCAGAAGCCATACTGCGTGGCGCTACGGCTACCACTGCAAGGGGCGAATTGCAGACACCGCTTTTACTGGTAAACAAACTGCGTGCCCGCGCCGGCGCACAGGCTGCAGGATCAATTGATCTGGACGGACTTTTAGACGAACGTGCACGTGAGCTTTCATGGGAAGCATGGCGCCGTAACGACCTGATCCGTTATGGACTGTTCGAAAAAGAATACCCGCTGCCAAATGATAACTTAAAAATGAATACCGATCCAAGCCGCAGGCTGTATCCTATTCCATCTACCGAGCTTAAAACAAACCCTAACCTGGTTCAAAACCCCGGTTATTAATTGGTGTTAAAACAAAGCAGGCCGGCATTAAACCGGCCTCTTTTAATATTTTACGATGATGAAAGCTATTTTTGGACTACTAATAATTGCACTGCTGCCGGCTTTTAACCCCGGTAACGGAAATGATAATGTGCCTATCAACCACATCCAGGTAATAGGTTCGCACAACAGTTACAAACAGGCTATTGACCCTAAATTGTTCCGCTTTTTACAGCAGCGGGATTCTGTTGAAATGAGTAAGATTGACTACAGTCATATCAGCCTTACCGACCAGCTTAACCTTGGATTACTCGACCTTGAAATTGATGTATATGCCGATACCAAAGGCGGCCGTTATGCGCATCCCAAAGGCCTGACATGGGTGCCGGGACAGCCGGCATACGACCCGCAGGGGCTAATGAATGAACCCGGCTTTAAGGTTTTCCATATCCAGGATATTGACTTCAGAAGCAACTGCCCTACTTTTAAACAATGCCTGCAGGAGCTTAAAAAATGGTCGGACGCGCACCCCGATCATAACCCTGTTTTCATCACCGTGAACGCGAAGGATGAAAAGATGAAAAAACCAGGCTTTACCATACCCGAGAAATTTACGCCACGCGTTTTTGATGACCTGGATAAAGCCATTGCAACAAATTTGGGCACGGGCTACCTGATAACGCCGGATGTGGTGCGCGGAAAATATAAAACTTTAAACAGCGCCGTACTTCACGGTAACTGGCCGAAGCTAAAAGATGCCAGGGGTAAATTTATTTTTATATTGGACGAGAATGGCCCTAAACGCAGCATGTATATAGCCGGGCACCCATCATTAAAGGGCCGGATGCTTTTTGCAGATGCTGAGCCCGGTACAGCCGAAGCGGCTATTCATATTATGAATGATGCTATAAAACAAAAGGATTTAATAAAGTCCCTTGTTAAAAAGGGATACATCATCCGTACCCGGGCCGATAGCGGTACTGTTGAAGCACGCAATAATGATAAAAGCAGCTTCACCGCAGCTATGCAGTCAGATGCACAGATCATCTCAACAGATTACTACCAAAAGAGCACTCATTTTAAATCGGATTACGTGGTAAGTTTCGACGACAATAAATACTTCCGTTTAAATCCGCTTTTTTAAAAATTACAAAATAAGTGAACCCAGGATAAAAGCCGTCTCTCCAAAAAGAGGCGGCTTTTGTATGATATACAGCGGTATTTAATATACTTCAATCACCTGCCCGGTAAGAGCGCCCAATACACTTTTGATGTACGCCTGCGTCACCCTGTCCATTTTAACAGGGATATGACCGGCGAAATAGGGAAAGTAATCCGGTGATTCTTCAAAAACACCTGGACTTACCGCATTAATACGCACCCCATTGTCAATTTCAACAGCAACAGATTTTACAAAGGAATTGATTGCCCCGTTAACGGCACTTAAATTGGCACCAAGTACGATGGGATCCTCGCTCAATATTCCCGATGTTAGCGTAAACGAACCTTTGTGATTAACATAGTGCTGACCGGTTAATACCAGGTTTACCTGACCCATCAGCTTGCTGTTGATCCCAACCCTGAAGTCCGAATCTTTCATGGTATTCAACGGGCCAAAGTACGCACTGCCGGTTGCGCTAACCAGTGCATCAAATTTTCCTGCCTGTTCGTAAAATCGCTCAATAGATTCAGGCGAGGTTATATCTACCTGTAAATCGCCGCTTTTCGAGCCAGCTGTTATTACTTCATGCTCTTTTTGCAATGCCGCGGTAATGTGTTTACCAATAGTACCTGTGGCACCAACTACAATAATTTTCATAGGCATAAGGATTGATTTTTTTGCTATTCAGTAAATCACCGGCTTTTTAGCCAAACTTTGGCTGCCACAAAAGCCTTTGTTATAAACATTAAAGATAAATCAACCTGCACAATAAAATTGTTTTTCTATTTAAAGTTTCATTAAAAGTACGAGATGCGTTTTTTTATTATCGGTGCAGGCTGTTGATTAAATCTTGAAAATAGCCCGGCGCTTTTAGTAATCTGCTGCCGTACCATGAAAACATTTCGCCGTCAACCAGTTTAATAATCGCAGCGGGCGCCGCGGCACTAAGTTCTGCAATATGCTTTTCTTTGAATGGATAAGGCTCTGAAGAAAGCAGTATCACATCCGGCCTGGCTTCGGTTATCTCCGATAAGGAAACTTCGGGATACCTTTCAGCTGCAAATACATTCACCAGTCCGCACTTTTGCAGCATATTGTCTATAAAAGTATTTTTACCGGCCACCATATACGGTTTTCGCCATATAAAGTACGCAGTTTTAAGGGCTGACAGGGATGGTACCAGAGTTGAGAAGTTTTCCTTGACGGCGTTGCAGAGCGCTGTCGCTTCGCTGCTTTTCCCGGTTAAAGCGCCCAGATGCTCAATCATATCCAGCGCATCTTCCAGGTTGTATATATCACTGATCCAAACCGGGAAGTGCTGCATCAGTTCTTCCAGCTGACTGCGGTCATTCTCTTCTTTATTAGCGATGATAAGATCAGGTCTAAGCGCTTTTATATGAGCGAGGTCCAGCTGCTTGGTGCCGCCAATTTTTGTGGCCGCTTTAAATTTACCGGCAGGATGGATACAAAATTTAGTTATCCCGATCACCTCTTTATCCAGCCCCAGATAAAACAGCAGCTCTGTTTGCGAGGGCACTACCGAAATTATCCGTTGAGGCACTGAGGGCAGGTTTATTTGCCTGTTGAGCTGATCATAAAATAACGGCATTTTTTTAACTGAATTAGTTAGCTTAACCTATCAAAAAACGAAACCAAATCTAAGTCCGCCTGAATCAACCGGGTCCATTCAACTAATGATTATAGATCTGGTAGATGCCGCTTACCCTGCCCTCGTCAGATGATCCCACCAATACCGTGGTGATCTTCTTTTCAATCATTAACTGCTCTGCCTGGTTAATAAATTCATTTTCACTGATATACACAGGCGTTTTGGTCATCATGCCTTCAATGGTCAATTGCGTGGTATCCGGGTTTTTAAACAACGCCCGTCTCAAATCACCGTCGGTAACTATCCCTTTCACGTTGTCCTTGTCGCCCGCTATAACCATTCCTAAACGCCCTTCTGACATTTTGAGCAATAGTTCGGTAAAAGATGCATTCACATCTATAAAAGGCAGCTTGTCGGTGCGCATCAGGTCTTTAACCCTGATCAGCAGTTTACGGCCCAGGCTTCCCCCGGGGTGAAAACGCGCAAAATCCTCATGCTGAAACTGGCGCGATTCCATCAAAGCCACAGCAAGCGCATCGCCCATCACCAGCGCCGCAGTTGTTGACGATGTAGGCGCAAGCGCTAAGGGACAAGCCTCCTGTTTAATGCAAATATTAAGATGATAATGGCTGTTTTTAGCAACGGTTGACTTGGGGTTCCCTGTTATGGCAATTATGGTATTCTTATTCCACTCCAAAAAAGGGATCAGCTTAAGCACCTCATCCGTTTCGCCGGAATAGGAGATCAGTATCACCATATCATTGGTGCCAACCATTCCAAGGTCGCCATGAAATGCCTCGCCGGGGTGTAAAAAAAAGCTGGGGGTGCCAGTGCTGGCAAAAGTGGCAGCTATTTTTTTACCAATAATGCCCGATTTACCTATGCCTATAACAATCAGCTTGCCGGTATTATTTAATATCGCCTCTACTACACGGGTAAATTCATCGTCAATTGCATCGGCAACAAATTGCAGCGAAGCAATTTCGGTATCGAAAACTCTTTTAGCAATATCTTTCATATTAGCTTACAAGCGGTGCCATTACTTTATCCAGGTCCTGCAATTTAACCATGTTTGGACCGTCGCTTAAAGCATTATCAGGGTCAGGATGAATTTCCATAAAATAGCCATCCGCCCCAAAAGCTTTCGCTGCCAGCGCCATCATGGGTACAAAAGTTCGGTCGCCGCCGGTTTTTCCACCTGCGCCGCCCGGGCGCTGTACGGAGTGCGTACAATCCATACAAACCGGGTACCCAAATTGCTTCATATCATGAATATTCCTAAAATCCACAGCCAGGTTATTATAGCCGTACATGTTGCCGCGTTCGGTTAATATAACCTGGGTATTCCCGGCTTCAACAACTTTTTGTGCCGGGTAAAACATGTCCTGGCCCGACAGGAACTGTGCCTTTTTAATATTGACGATCTTGCCGGTTTTAGCAGCGGCAACCAGCAGATCGGTCTGGCGGCATAAAAACGCCGGGATCTGTAAGATATCAAACACCTCGCCGGCAATGGCAGCCTGGTAACTCTCGTGGATATCGGTTATCAGCGGCAATCCGAAACGTTCCTTTATTTTCAGCATCATTTCCATGCCTTTTTCCAATCCGGGCCCCCGGTACGAGTGGATTGAGGTACGGTTAGCCTTATCAAACGACGATTTAAAAACTACAGGTACATTATATTTCTGCCCGGCTTCGGCAACCTTCTCGGCTACAGTGTATAAAAGTTCCTGGTTTTCCATTACGCAGGGGCCCAGTATAAAGAACGGCTTCTGCCGCATTTGGTCAAATAACATAGTGATGGGATATAATATGCAAAGATAATTCTTTTTTTTAGTCCGAAAGTCGGAAAGTCAGGAAGTCTGAAAGGCGCTGCAATTAGTTCTGCGGGATCTAAAATTCACATAAAAATTCCATTTTTGCTTCCTGACTTTCCGACTTCCGGACTTTCGGACTACCTTTGCCGCATGAATTACTTTGAGTTTTACGGTATCCCTGAATCGTTTGCACCCGATACAGCATGGCTGAAGAAGAAATTTTACGAGTTAAGCAAAAAATATCACCCGGATTTTCATGCTAACGAGGATGATGCCAAACAGCAGGAAATATTAGAGCTTTCTACGCTGAATAACAAGGCGCATCAAACCCTTTCCGACCCTTATAAGAGGCTGGAATACATTTTACGCACCCATAATTTGCTCGAAGAAGGGGCAAAACCACAACTTCCTTCAGATTTTTTAATGGAAATGATGGATCTTAATGAGCGGCTGATGGAAGTTGATAATGCGACAGAGCTTGGCCATATTACTGCGGAAGTACTTGCTATTGAGGGAGATATTGAAGAGAAAATTGCCGGATTTACCGCAGGGTACCCGCAATTGGACGATACAGCAAAGGAAGATCGCTTAAATAAAATTGCAGATTGTTATTTTAGACAAAAATACCTGTTGCGAATTAAAGAGAGTTTAAATACATTTGCATCCCGATTCTGAACGACTAATCCACCGTTCATGTCTTAAAAATGCCCAGATGGCGGAATCGGTAGACGCGCTGGTCTCAAACACCTGTGGTCGCAAGGCCGTGCCGGTTCGACCCCGGCTCTGGGTACAAAGCCTCGATACTATGGTATCGGGGCTTTGTTGTTTTTTTTAACAAATCCGCACGTTGCCTAAAGTTTTATAAAAGTACCCTTACCTACCAGGGCTTTGTTGTTATTATCTAAAACGTGCACAACGTAGTTACCCGAAATAAGGCCGGTTATGTCAGCCTGCCAGTTTTGGCTGGTTGTAGTGGCCGTTTTAACTATATAACCCGTATTGCTAATTAACGTTATAGTATAAGAATGATTTTTAGCTGTACCAACGGCATTAGTTTTTTCGATTTCCAGGTTAATCATATTGCTTGCCGGGTTAGGATAAATACTTATCGGATTACTTGTTACGCTGTTATTTAAATTGGAAAACATCAATTTAACAACCTTTGAATAAGCAATTGAACTATCCACAAGTTGTATCTTCAACCTATAATAACCGGCACCCACGGGTGGGGTTTTATCAGGCAGGCTATAGCTCCCCATACCGCTTGATAAAAAAACTCCGATAGCTGTAAATGTGCTGCCATCGTCTATGCTTCGCTCCACGGTAAAGCCTGTGTAGTCCGCTTCATTTTCAGTTTTCCACTCTATTTCTGCGCCCTCCCAGGCTTTCGTCCCGGTAAAATTTAAAAGGTGTACGCCTAATGCGGGATCCTGACGGGTAATTACCAGAAATCTATTGCTGCCAAAAGATGCGGTATCATTCAAATCTATATCAAAAGTATAATTATCGTTGTGCCTTAAATCCAGTGAATCCTTTTTATATTTATCGATAAGCCAAATCTGGTATAGGACAGGAATGGTGGTAAGTTTGCTACGGTTAATTGTATATCTGCCACTCAAAGCTGCTTTAGCTGTTAAAAATACGGTATCGGCACGGGTTACTTTTGGTAGCGACATCCACTTGGAAACCAGCTTAACACCGTCCGGAGACATGATCCACAGGTCCACCGGTGCGCCCGGACCGGAAAGATCCCTGTCGTCCTCCTGCTGATTATAGTTTTTACCCGAACCTGGGTTAAATCCAATAAGTATTTCACTTTTAGTTGCGCTGTCCCTGGCAATATTTAGTATCATATATTCGCTATATGGACTAGCTGCAGGTGCGCCCGATTTACTTATAAACCCTGAACTGGTCGTAGTAGCCTTTATGTTTTCAGTAATGTCTAAACCAGGAATAAGAAAGTTATATACTTCCGTATAGTTTGTGAATATTCTAGGTAATACGCACGCTCTGGTGTTAACATTATTTATATGATTTGATTGCGCGAAAGCGTTCCTGTTCGAGGTGCTCTTGGCAAGAGCCGTCTTACAGGACAATGCCACTGCTACGCATACAGCTATATATAGTATTCCACTTTTTAATATTACTTTGTTTATCATAAATACGTCTTACGGCTATAGATGCAAGTACTTGTAAGCTAACTTATTGATACAACATGCATGCCACTGCGTATAAGGTCGAGACAGATAACACATAGCTTGTTTATCTAGAGGTGCCAATACCAAGCTAAAACATAGTCTTTTAACCAACAAACTATATTACTGCCAAATAATATTATTAAAGAAGATAAAATCAAGAAATAAAATTTATTAAATAACGATTCAGCTAAAAATAAAACCCTTACAGCGAAAAAAAATAAGCGTCCTATAAATTATACAAGATTAGTTAACGCACTATAATTCAAGAAAATCTCTACAATAATTAATGACAACAAACATGAATAAATATTACTTTCCGCTACATTTTAAAAGGGTCCAAAGTGCCACATAATACCGGATGTGTCGTACATAAAACATTCCCTTCCCCGCTAGATACGCCTGTCGGTGTTAGTTTTAGCTTTTATATTTGCTGGTAAGTTCCAATGCCACCAATTCCTTCCAATGCGCATCAACATCGTCAACTTCTAAAAATACCATTGAATTATTTATTCAATCCTTTACGTAAGCATCCTGCAAATGAAAACCGAAGCTATCTTTCTTAAAATAACACACGTTATATAACAGTACACTTTCTTCAAAACCCAAATCGCGATAAAAGTTCTGCGATATTTCAAAATTCTCCGCCTAAAACCAATTGTATTATAATTAAGGGACCTATCTTAGCAGTTAAATAGAAAGGTAATGCTCTTCCATTTCAGAAATAAATTCCCCCAGTTAAATCCTTTTTGGGATAAGTATCAGGAATTTCAACAGCGGATGGAAATTCCGGCAAAAACAATTTTGCTGGAGGAAGGAAAAATATCGCACCATTATATTTTTATTGAGAAAGGTTGTGTGAGAGCTTTCTTTGATACAGACGGGGGGGATAAAACGGTACAGTTTCTTTTTGAAAATGAAGGATTAACTTCATTTGACAGCTTTGTCAATAACAAACCAGGCAGTTTTACTTTTGAAACGATTGAACCGTCCGTTGTGTACCTGCTGCCTAAAAAGTATGTCATAAAATTGATGGACGAACTAAGCGGTGAACCTTATTTTACTCAAATGATTCTGCAGGTGTTCGCCGATAGGCAAAGCCATTACATTAACGAGTTCGTTTCTTTTATCCGTGACACAGCTGAACAGCGTTATCAGAAATTATTGAACGAAAGGCCACATATAATTATGCGGGTACCACAGCATTATATCGCTTCATACCTCGGTATCAGCACTGTTCATTTAAGCCGCATAAAAAGTAAGCTGGCTAAAGGTAAATTGCATTTCTGAACTTCATAACATATGTTATCGCCGAATCGACTTTACCCGGATAAATTTGCTGTATAAAAAAAAGATGAAAGCAGCAGTAATGTACACAGGGATTGAGCTACCACAATATGTGGATTTTGCGGAGCCAACAATTAAAAATGATAACGAAGTCATAGTAAGAGTTAAAGCAGTTGCAATAAAACACTTTGACAAGGGACGAGCGACAGGAAAACACTATTCGGCCGATGCGCCGCACGAGGGTGGACGCGTGGTGGGTGGCGATGGGGTTTGTTTGCTGGAAAACGGAACCAGGGTTTATGGGATGGGCGTAAGTGGAATGCTTGCGGAAAAAGCAATCATTCACAAAGACCGGATAGTCGAAATACCCAACGGACTGGATGACGCAACGGCGGCTGCCTTACCTAACGCCGTAATTGGCGCGGCAATGGGTTTAAAATTCAGGGCGGATATTCAGCGAGGCGATGTGGTGTTAATTAATGGTGCTACTGGCTTCACGGGGCGTGTAGCAGTGCAGATAGCTAAGCACTATGGCGCAAAGAAAGTTATCGTAACGGGCAGGAATCCGCAATCGCTTGATGAATTATTGATGCTGGGTGCAGATGAAATTGTTTCCTTAACTCCGGATGGCGAACAATTCAAACAACAGATCAAAGCAATTCATCTCCAAACGCCTATAGACATAATTGTCGACTACCTGTGGGGTGATAGTGCGGAAATAATATTGGCCATTATAAAAGGCAATGGATCATTCACAAATAAAATAAGATATGTTTCCGTAGGCAGTATAACAGGAGATGTGATCCGGCTATCAGCTGCAAACCTGCGAAGTGTAAATCTTCACCTAACCGGTTCAGGGCTAGGCTCCTGGTCGAAGCAGCAAGTAGGACAGCTTTTTACAGAGATTCTTCCGGAAATGTTTCAAATTGCTGCCGAAGGGAAGCTTAAAGTTGAAACCAACAGGGTTAAATTAAAGGATATTGCTCAAGTTTGGGATTTAGCTGTTGCCGACGGAACGCGACTGGTTGTTACCATATAATTTTTAAAAACTCCGTAAGTTGGGGCTTTGTCAACACACTAATATTTTCAAAAAAAGGTATGAATTTAAGTATCCGAATCAGTTGACTATGTTTGCTTAGATAATTACCGCTCTCAATTACCTATACAATGAGTTTCTTTGATACAGCAGCTATTTTTAATTACCACAGGCAGATGATTGACGCTTGCGGCCCGCAAAGCAGTTTGGCGTTGGGGTGGAAAGACCGCGAAAGCCAACGGTCAAGATTCCGCGCCTTAGCTACAATAGGAGAGCTTAACAACAGGTCGGTTTTGGATGTCGGTTGCGGGTACGGCGACCTGCTACCCTACCTCGCAGCTCGCTGCAACAGGCTTAATTATACAGGTGTTGAACAGATCCCGGAGCTGCTTCATGAAGCTATAAAGCGATACGGAGATCATCCTGAAGCCAGTTTTATTCACGGAGATTTCACTACCATGCAGTTAACTCCGGCAGACTATGTTTTTGCAAGCGGCTCGCTCAATTACCGGAGTGTCGACCCTGAATTTATCTTTAAGATCATCACTAAATTTTATGGTGCATGCCGTATTGCATTTGCTTTCAATTTATTGAGTGACATCGTTCCCAACGGGATGCTGGTTGCCTATGACCCGGATGAAATTAACGCTTACTGCAATAAACTGTGCAACAATGTAAAACTATTAAAGGGTTACGCTGCCGATGATTTTACGGTTTTTATGTACCGATAGCACCCAGAGTGCTTATTTTATTTCCGCAACGCCATCCGCAACTGCCGGAAATTTGGAAAACACCTTTGCATCGTGCCCTGGTATAATAAATTTAACATCCGTTACCATGGTTTTCATCCGCTGCATAGCCTTCACATACCCGGCCGGGTCAAGTGTTCCTCCATCTGAAGCGGGCACCAGGTGTTCCAGGCTGTAATAGATCCAGATATTATCCGATGCAAGAATCACCTTATTCATCCCGGTTTGAACCAGTACATATTCTGAATTGTAGGTATGCCTTGACCCGGTAAATACTTTGATCCCCGGTATAATTTCTTTATTGTCGCCGTCAACCAGCGTCACTTTGCCTGCTAAATTTAAGTCTATCATCATCCGCACGTCTCTTTTGTTAAAACCGCCGTTACTTTCTCCTTTTTGCCAGGCCGTACTTACAAAGTAATTAAAATCTTCTTTTTGAATCCAGATGTGCGCATTGGGGAACAGCCCGGCACCATCAATGTGATCCCAATGCGGGTGACTGAAAATTATATCTGTAATGTCTGTAGCTTTCAAACCTAATTTAGAAATTGCGCTATCCGGGCGTACATAATCAATCACCTTAAAATCTTTGGCGTCGCCAATGTCACTTAAAAAACCGGCGTCTACCAAAATGTTTCGTCCGTTTCCTTTAATCAGCCAAATCATAAAATTAATTTTTACACTATCTGTTTTGGGGCCTCCTTTGGCCCAGTCAGCAGCTGTGAATGGATAAGCAGAAGCTGCAAATTTAATAGCGTACACTTTATAAGCCGCTTTTTGGGCATGCGCAGCAAGCATGATGATTAAAAGAAAGATGGAGAGCAGTCCTGTTTTTTTCATACGGTAAATATAGCTTGTAAAACAAGAATCCAAAAACGGGGTTACCCAATAAAATAGTTTTTACAAAAGGCGTTTACCTGCAATTATTGAACGTAAATAAAAACATCATGGCCAAACAACACGATACCTTTCCTAACGAACAACCCGAGATGCCGGCACCCAAAAAAACGCCGGAGATCAATCAACCAACCGACCCAAAGGAACCCGAAGTACCTGCGGAAGATCCGCAAAACTATCCCGAAGAATTGCCACCATCCGGTAATCCGCCTGAAAACCCGCTTCCGGGAAAATCAGCGTGAAATGTTATCTTTGATTGATATCATGGATAGTTTTGAAGTAATTACTAAAGAGGAAGTTGACAATGCCGAATATTTTTTAAAAAACCTGTTTCAACCGGGCAGCAAACCTTACGATCTTTTAAAAAGTGCTCTTGATCGTGAATTCCGGCCACAGGGAGCGCCGGATGTTACCCGGATTACCATTGACAGGGTCAAATACCAGGCTGAATCAGGCAAAGGCAGTTTCCGTGTATTGCTTGATATTAATTTCACCTTCGGTTGCGAAGATCTTGTTACAGAAAAAAAAGATCAGACTTCAGAATGGACATTTTTCGCAGATAAGGATAATCAGCGGATTGTATTTTATGGCTCACCCTATGTTGACAGCCGGAGTACCGCTGATGAGTTTTAATTGATCAGCGTTGTAAAACTCCGCACTTTCCCTATAAAATCGTCCAGGCCAAAGGGTTTGGCGATATGATCATCTGCACCGCAATCTTTTTTTATCTGCTCCAGGTCGCTATTGGCAGACACAAGGATCACGGGAATATGTTTCAGGTCATCGTGCTCTTTAATATATACACACATCGACTGCCCGTCCTCCCCTTTTAACCCAAGGTCCAGCATCACCAGGTCAACCTCCCTGTCATGCAGTTTTTGCCGCGCTCTAACTGTATCAGCAAGGCTAACCACATGGTGCCCATCTTCTTCCAGCAGGATGCTCATCATCTCAGCAATAACGGGCTCGTCTTCTATAACAAGTACATTTTTCTTCATTTTTTTATGTATGCAATTATAAGGCCATTTTGATGCTGCTTTTTTATCACAGCCTCCCGAAATCTACCGAAGCCATGTAGGGTATAAAAAGGTGTCTTGTTAGTACCTCTGCCGTAATTTTTACGCAATCATTTCCGGGTGATACGGATTACAATTTATACCGGCTGCCCAAATTGCAGCAAATAGCCGTTATTATCATAAATGGCAAATTCGCGCATCCCGTAGTCAAAAGTTTCAATAGCATACCCCGGGATGGTTATTTCCTTAAATTGGTTCCACAGTTCATCCACGTTATCCACAGAAAAATACAGGGAACCTGTAAATTGCGGCTTTTCAAAAGGAACATGTAAGGTTGGGTAAGACACCATGATGCCCACCTCGTTGCGCGACAGCGATGCCCATGTCCAGTCTTCGGTATAACCGTCACAGGTAAAACCGAGTATTTCTATATAATATTCAACTGTATATTTAACCTGTTTAGTGTAAATCACAGGTCTTAGTGTAAGTAGCTTCATTATAATGTTAGGTTTGTGCAGCCTAAATTAACGTAAATTTTACTTTATGCTAATTGCAAATATAATAAAGCAGCAATCGCGGCTCCTATAATAGGCCCCAATACAGGGATCCAGGCATATTGCCAGTCGCTTGTACCCTTGTTTTTAATAGGAAAAATAAAATGAACCATCCTCGGCCCAAGGTCGCGGGCAGGATTAATTGCGTAGCCGGTAGTGCCGCCCAGCGACAAGCCGATAACCCAAACCAAAAAAGCAACGGGCAGCGCCCCGACTGATCCGAGGCCGATAGGGACTTTACCCGGTGTGATCTGAGCGCCTGAAATATAAAAAACCGTAAATATCAGCACAAAAGCACCGATTATTTCACTTGCGATGTTAGATACATAGTTGCGGATAGCAGGCCCTGTACAAAAAATGGCCAATATGGCATCGGGCTTGTTGGTCTTTTTAAAGTGGTCAAAATACATTATCCAAACCAAAAAAGCACCTAAAAATGCACCTGTCATTTGCGCCGCTATATAACCCGGTACAGCGGCCCAAGCAAATTTACCGGCAATAGCCAGGCCGATAGTAACAGCCGGATTGAGGTGAGCTCCGCTGTAAGGGCCTGCAACCACTACACCTACAAAAACGGCCAAACCCCAGGCGGTGGTGATCACCATCCAGCCGCTGTTATTGCCTTTGGTGTCGTTTAATAAAACGTTGGCCACTACGCCATCGCCTAACAGTATCAATAACATGGTGCCGAGCAGTTCAGCTATAAATGGTGACATCTTAATTAAGGGGTTAAGGTTATTTGCCGCAGCAACGCAAACTCTGCGTTGCTGTTATAATTCGATTTTTAGTTTAATCATTTATTTTTCTCCGGAGAGGCAAATATTGCATCGCTACCGGTTTGACGACCAGCTTTGTGTTGCAGCAACCGCCCGCTTCCAGCCCGCCATTGCAGCTTGTACTTTGTCATTGTCCGCTCCGGGTACAAAATCCCGCTCTGTTTGCCACTGTTTTTGAATCTCTTCCACATTACTCCAGTAACCTACGGCTAATCCCGCCAAATAAGCTGCGCCAAGTGCCGTGGTCTCAACAATATGTGGCCTTATCACTTTGCAGTTAAGCAAATCGGCCTGGAATTGCATCAATAAATTATTGGCTGTTGCTCCCCCGTCAACCCTTAATTCCTTAATTTTCATCCCGGCATCAGCCTCCATAGCCTTTAACACATCCACCGTCTGGTACGCAATTGCCTCAATAGCCGCCCTTGCTATATGGCCTGCTGTTGTCCCGCGGGTAATTCCAACTATGGTGCCCCGTGCGTCAGGATCCCAGTATGGCGCACCCAAACCTGCAAACGCAGGTACAAAATATACCCCGCCCGTGTCATTAACACTTAAAGCAAGTTTTTCTACCTCTGCCGAAGTTTTGATAATTCCCAGTCCGTCGCGCAACCATTGCACCACCGCGCCGCCTATAAATATGCTTCCTTCAAACGCATATTGAATTTCGCCGTTTATCTTCCAGGCAACAGTGGTCAGCAGGTTGTTTTTCGATTCAATAAAATCGCTGCCGATGTTCATTAACATAAAGCAACCGGTCCCATAGGTATTTTTAACCATAGCCTTATCAATACACATCTGTCCAAACAGCGCGGCCTGCTGGTCGCCTGCGATTCCCGCAATCGGTATTTTGGAAGCGAAGACAGTAGTATCTGTTTCGCCATAGACCTCGCTCGACTGCTTTACTTCCGGCAACATGCTTGCCGGGATGCCAAATATTTTTAATAATTCTTCATCCCACTGCTGCGTGCTAATATTATAAAGCATGGTACGGCTGGCATTGGTTACGTCGGTAACGTGTACCCTGCCACGGGTAAATTTCCAAACCAGCCAGCTATCCACGGTCCCGAAGGCCAGCTTGCCATTGTCGGCCAGCTCCTTTGCACCATCCACATTATTCAGGATCCAATTTATTTTTGACGCGGAAAAATACGAATCGATAATCAAACCGGTTTTTGCACGAATGAGGTCAGTATGCCCCTCGTTCTTCAATTGATCACAATAAGGGGCGGTGCGGCGATCCTGCCAAACAATGGCATTATAAACAGGTAAACCTGTCTCGCGGTTCCATACAATGGTAGTTTCACGTTGGTTGGTTATGCCGATAGCGCGGATATTTTTACCATTGATCCCTATTTTAACCGTGGCCTCTGCGGCAACACCTGCCTGTGTCGACCAAATTTCGTTGGGATCGTGTTCCACCCATCCTGGTTTTGGAAAGATCTGTTTAAACTCTTTTTGAGCGACAGATTTAATTTGTCCACTGTGATCGAAAATAATGGCACGCGAACTGGTAGTGCCCTGGTCCAAAGCTAAAATGTATCCTTCTTCCATGGTATGGTTTATAATTCTTGAACCCTTGCCTGTGTTTAAAACATGGTGGCAAGCCGGTACTTGAATAATGGTTATAATTGGCGTGGTTAAATTACAAATTAACCGCGAACTAATTAGTCTTTTAGTAAATATCCCTGTGCCATCATATTAAAATCGACAACCTGGGCTTTTTCCCAATCTTCGTCTTTATTAAGCTCTAAAGCCATCAGGTGCGCAACGGTTGGTGCCATATCAATGGCGGCCAGTGCGTCAAGGAAAAGTGCTCTTAACCTGCGGGCAAGCACATCTTCTAATTTACGCGCCATTTCGTGCCTTACCGCCCATATTACCTCAGCTTTGGTGTATTCCAGCCGGGGATGCAGCAATTCAGCCCATTCCGGTTGCTCAACCATCAAAGCCAATAAAGCTTCCCTGTCACTTCCATAAACATATAGGTGATCATCTCGATCAACATCTGTTTTATTGCCGTGGATGGCCATATTCCTCGTTACAGTCGCATGGGGCTGCAGTTTAGCAACCACTATGGCTTTATCAACCGTATCCTGCGCCATGCGGCGGTAGGTTGTCCATTTACCGCCGGTTATGGTAACCAGCCCCGATGCAGAAACAATGAGCTTATGGCTGCGTGAAATCTCTTTTGTTTTGGCTGATCCTTCCTGCGGTGCGGCCAGTGGCCGCAATCCTGCAAATACACTGCGGACGTCTTGTCTTAAAGGTGGTTTTATTAAATATTTGCCGGCTGTACGCATTACGAAATCAATTTCCTCTTCCAATGCTATCGGTTCAAGCCGGTGCTCATTTAATGGGGTATCTGTAGTGCCAATCAACAGTTTTCCATGCCACGGCACCACAAAAAGTACCCTGCCATCCTCCGTTTTAGGGATCATTATGGCATCATCACCAGCCATAAATTGCTTATCTACCACAATGTGAATGCCCTGGCTCGCTTTAACCAGCGGCTTTTTATGTGGCTCATCTTTCTGCAGTAAATCGTCAACAAACACACCTGTAGCGTTAATTACAACCTTGCCTTTTAACTGATAAATTCTGCCTGATTCTTCATCTTTGGCTGTAACGCCACATATTTTATCGCCGGCTTTAAGCAAATCCTGCACCTTAAAATAGTTTAATACCGTTGCGCCCTGTTCCAGGCAGGTTTGCGCAAGGTTTATAGCAAGCCGCGAGTCATCAAATTGTCCGTCATGATATACTACACCACCATACAAACCTTTTTCAATAACACCGGGAAGCCGACTGATAGTCTCTTTTTTTGAAATGTGTTTTGACCTGCCGAAACTAAGCTTTCCGGCCAGCAAATCGTAAATTGTTAAACCGATGGTATAAAAAGCGCCGCTCCACCACTCGTAATTAGGGATAATGAACGATTCATTTTTAACCAGGTGTGCTGCATTTTTTAAAAGTAATCCGCGTTCGTACAGCGCTTCCCTTACCAGGCCAATATCGCCCTGTGCAAGATAACGTACACCGCCATGAACCAGTTTTGTGCTGCGGCTGGAAGTTCCCTTAGCAAAATCTGCCTGTTCAAGCAGTAAGGTTTGATACCCGCGCGATGCAGCGTCAAGCGCGGTGCCCAGGCCAGTAGCGCCACCGCCTACCACAATTATGTCCCAAACCTTTTCAGGATCGGTAATAGCATTGACTAATTTTTCACGTCCGGTATTAACCACAGTCTTTCATTTAGATTTAACAGGTTAGGTTCAAATCTAAATATAAGAATTGTATTATCACCACCGGCGATAAATGAACGGGAAATGATAACAGTATGTTAATTAAAATTCAACCTATTCTGTAACTAAACCTTATTCAGCAATTCCGAGTTTTAAATTTATTCCACCCCTTTTACATTCATCTTTAACGTGTAAACGGCTTTGGAAGCAGTAATAAATAAAACATCCCTGTTAACCCCGCCAAAGCATAGGTTGGCTGTCCACGGTTCCGGAACGGGAATATGCCCTATTTTTTTACCCTCAGGGCTGTAAATAGTAACCCCGTTGCCGCTTATATACAAATTCCCCCGCTCATCAAGGGTTATTCCGTCGCCACCTTGCGGCGCAAACAAAGCACGTCCGGTAAGCTTACCCCCTTTGCCGATAGTGAATTTGTACATTTTATTATCGCCGATATCTGCAACATAAAGGTATTTGCCATCCGGTGTACCAACTATTCCATTAGGTTGTTTCAGGCTTGCATCCGCCAAAACAGGTTGTTTTTTGCCTTTTGGCAGGTAGTAAACTTTTTGTCCGCCGAGTTCTGATTTGGTCCTCGTCCAATAATCGCGCTGGTAATAGGGATCTGTCATAAAGATGCCCCCCTTTCCGTCTATCCAAATATCATTGGGGCCGTTCATTAAATGGCCTCCAAAATCAGTCATTATCACTTTGATTTTTTTTTTAGGACTGATAGCCCACAACTGGTTATGCTCGTCGGCACAGGTAACCAGGTTTCCTTTTTTATCAAAATACATCCCGTTGGAACGGCCGGCATTATCCAAAAAAATCGATAATTTTCCATCAATACTATATTCCCAGATCTTGTTATTCGGCTGATCTGTAAAAAAAACGTTTCCATTTTTATCAACTGATGCCCCCTCGGTAAAAGCAAATTGGTTGGATATCAATTGCGGTTTGGATAAAGTGTCGTATAAAGCTGTATCCTGCGCGAACGCTTTTGTTGTAATAACCAGCAGTAAAACGAAACCTGCTATTTTAAAAATGCCTTTCATGCTGTTTTAAATTTTACCTGCTTCTTTATATAACCCAAAATCACTTAACGCAATGCCTGTTGCAGCTTTTGTTATTCGTAACCTAACCTTACTGGCCGTCACATCTTGCGGCAGGCGAATTAGCCGGTTACCGCCAATACTTGTAGCGGCGGCAATCTGCACCCACTTACCATCTTGCCAGGCGTCAACAGCAACCGCATCTATCCGCTGGCCAAGTTTAATATTTTCCCTGAGCCTTATAACATTAAATACTTTTTCGCTGTGGAGATTTAAAGTCAGCTCTGGTGTTTTTACGCTGTCATCAGTAGCCCAATAGCTATAGCGATTTTCATCCAGCAGGTTCGCAGCGCCGTATTTTGCCTTATTACCGCCTCTTGTATTACTTGCTTTAAGCGCAGCCCCTTTAGCCAGGTTTACGGCAAATGTTTTTTTAAGGATCGCCCCGAACTCCTTCAAAGATTTTACATCATTTTCATATAACAAGCCCCTCCTGTCCGGCGACAGCCCCAGGTCGAGCGCAGCACCTCTCCCAACACTTTGATAATAAAGACTTAACAACGTATCGGGCGATTTAACTTTATCATCCTGGTCTTTATGGTAAAACCATCCCGGGCGTAAAGAAACATCACATTCAGCCGGCATCCAGAATTTGCCATCCCGCTGCCCTTCGGTGCCTTCATAATCTTTAGTGTAGCCGTTACCGGCCTCTTTTCCTTCATCGGGGGCGTGCGGCGTGTAGGTTGCCCAGCTGGTTTCGCCGGCATGGCCATTCTCGTTACCAACCCAACGCACATCAGGGCCTACATCGCCAAACAGAACAGCATTGGGTTGCATCCTGCGCGGTATTGCCCAGGTATCTTTCCAGCCGTAGTAAGTAGACCGGTCAATTTTTCTCACCTCCTTTGCACCGCCGTAATAACCATCTCCCCCATTTGCGCCATCAAACCACGAAATAAATACGGGGCCGTAGTGGGCGTATAACTCCTCAAGTTGTTTACGATATACTTCGGTTACATATTCCGGCTTTCCATAAAGCGCACTGTTCCTGTCCCAGGGTGAGCAGTAAACGCCCATTTTCATACCTAATTTGTTACAGGCGTCTCTGTATTCCTGTAAAATATCGCCTTTCCCGTTTTTATACGGACTTTTTGAAATATTGTGTTCCGTGGTTTTTGTAGGCCACAAACAAAAACCGTCATGATGCTTGGCAACCACTACAATTCCTTTAAAACCACCTGCCTTTGCTGCGCCAACAATCTGCATGGCATCAAATTGCGTGGGATTAAAAATAGCGGGATCTTCATCACCATACCCCCATTCCTTATTGGTGTACGTGTCGGGTCCGAAATGAATAATGCAATACATTCCTGTTTCCTGCCAGTTTAGCTGGCCTTTGGTAGGCAGCGGTCCGTACGGCTTTGGTGCCGGCTGCGACACGGCTAAACTACCCGCCAGTAACAAGACAGGTAATAACAGGTTTTTCATTGTTAAGATCATTTATTGAAGATAAATTTATATTGATTTTGCTAATGTAAATGTTTTCGACAAAATTATAGCAGCAATATATTCATCGCGCGCAGTGAATTCTGCTTCAAACAAATTAAATTAGCGCACTTATGCGTAAGAAAATAAAATTTCCCATTGTTGTATTAATCGCAATGGTCTTCACTCCCGGCTTACTCCGGGCGCAGGAAAAATCAATCTATAAAGATCAGGCTCAAACTATTGATAACCGCGTGAAAGACCTGGTGTCAAAGCTCACTTTAGAGGAAAAAATATCGCTGTTAGGGTATAACAGCAAGGCAATTCCCAGGCTTGGCATCCCGGCATATAATTGGTGGAACGAAGCACTGCATGGTGTTGCCCGCGCCGGCGAAGCAACCATATTCCCTCAGGCTATTGGCATGGCTGCTACATTTAACAACGAACTGCTGAAACAGGTGTCAACAGCCATCTCAACTGAAGCAAGGGCAAAATATAACCTTGCGATTGCACAAGACAGGCACCTGCAGTACATGGGGCTCACCTTTTGGACGCCAAATATCAATATTTTTCGCGACCCGCGCTGGGGACGCGGACAGGAAACCTATGGTGAGGATCCTTATTTAACGGCCACTATGGGTACTGCTTTTTTAAAAGGTTTACAGGGCGACGATCCCAGCCATTTAAAAACGTCCGCTACGGCCAAGCATTTTGCCGTTCACAGCGGCCCTGAGGCTACCCGTGACTATTTTGATGCTGTAGTTGATGAAAAGGATCTGCGCGAAACTTACCTTTATGCCTTCCATGCATTGGTAAACGGCGGTGTTGAATCAGTAATGAGCGCCTACAATAAAATTAACGGCACACCAAGTTCTATCAATAAAATGCTCTTGTCTGACATTTTGAGAAAAGAGTGGGGTTTTAAAGGACATGTTGTAACTGATTGCGGTGCCCTTGACGACGTGTATTCCACCCATAAATCGCTTGATGGCCCGGTAGAAACCGCAGCGGCAGCGATAAAAGCGGGTATTAACCTTGATTGTTCCACCGTTTTGCAAAATGATGCATTAAAGGCAGTTCAAAAAGGTTTGCTTACCGAAAACGAAATTAATACTGCATTGACTGCCCTATTGCGCACTGAATTTAAATTAGGGTTTTATGATGATGCCAAATTATCGCCTTATTACAACTACGGTGCCGACAGCGTTCATAACAATGCTCATATTGCCCTTGCGCGCAAAGCGGCGCAACAAAGTATGGTACTGCTTAAAAATGATCATAATGTTTTGCCACTCAAAAAAAGCGGTTATCCCAGCTTAATGGTGCTTGGGCCAAATGCGGCGTCGCTTGACGCCATAATTGGCAACTACCATGGTACCAGCAGCAAAGTTGTAAATTTTGTGGAAGGCATCACCGCTGCTGTCGGGCCCGGTACCAGGGTTGAATACGACCAGGGGTCTGATTATAAAGACACTACTCATTTTGGCGGCACCTGGGCGGCAGGCAATGCTGATGCCACCATTGCAGTGATCGGACTATCACCTGTTCTGGAGGGCGAAGCCGGCGATGCGTTTTTATCAGAAACAGGTGGCGACCGTAAAAACTTAAGTTTGCCGGCAAGCGAAATCGCTTTTATGAAAGCGTTAAGAAAATCAGTAAAAAACAAACCGATAATTGCGGTTATTACTGCCGGAAGTGATATCGATATTGACGCTATAGCGCCCTATGCTGATGCTATCATTTTAGCATGGTATCCGGGCGAGCAAGCCGGAAATGCACTCGCTGATCTTGTTTTTGGGGATATTTCACCATCAGGGCACCTGCCGCTTACTTTTTATAAAGCGTTGAGCAATGTTCCGGATTATAAAGACTACAGCATGAAAGGCCGCACTTACCGCTACTATACAGGGCCGGTGCAATTTCCGTTTGGCTTTGGTTTAAGCTATACTTCGTTTGGTTATTCGGTACAGGATCAGTTTAAAACTCATTATAAAACAACAGACACTTTAAGCGTTGAAGTAAAGGTTAAAAATACCGGGCAAATGGATGGCGACGAGGTGGTTCAGGCTTATATTGAATATCCTAAAATTGACCGGATGCCGGTGAGAGAGTTAAAAAGCTTTAAACGGATTTCAGTAAACAAGGGAGCTGATCAAACTGTAACCATCCGCATTCCGGTGAATGAATTGCAGAAATGGGATATGACATCGCATAAATGGAAGATATATCCCGGTAGTTACAAATTGATATTGGGCAGCAACGCGCGGGATGAAAAACTTAACCTGCCATTTACCGTTGGCAAATAAAATCTATTGGCTTGTATAGTAAAGACGAAGTATCACAGCTGAAGCAGCAATTTTGGACAGCCTTTGGTCAATACATTGCACCACAGCTTTCTGCCGAAGGATTGAGGGTGAACTGGATAAATTACAAGACCGGGTTAAAGCATGTATATTTTAAAATGCAGGCTGATAAACGTTCTGCCGTTATTGCCATTGAACTTACTCACCCCGACCCTGGCATACAGGAGTTGTTTTTTGAGCAGTTTAAAGAATTTAAAAATATAATGCATGCTGCACTTGAAGAACCCTGGACTTGGGAACTGCATGCACAGGATGAATATGGTAAAACCATTAGCAGGATTTATAAACAAATAGACGGCGTGAGCATCTTCAATAAAAGCGACTGGCCTTCACTGATCTCTTTTTTTAAACCCCGCATCATTGCGCTTGATGAATTCTGGAACGATGTAAAATACGGATTTGATGCTTTGAAGTAATTTGCTAATTTTGTTAGCATGAAGCGTTCAGGAAGTGCGGATCTGCCTTTACATTATGGTCATGTACCTGTTTGGCTTTCCGAAAGGATGGCAAAACTCGGCCTTGCTGTAATTGAAAATATTGTACTTGATTACGGAAAAGATGAAGTGCTGCGCCGTTTAAGTGATCCGTTTTGGTTTCAAAGCCTCGGTACGGTAATGGGTATGGATTGGCATTCGTCCGGCATTACAACGTCGGTGTTAGGGGCACTAAAACGCTCAGTAAACCCGCACAGTAAAGAGCTGGGCATTTACATCTGCGGCGGTAAAGGCAATAATTCCCGCAAAACCCCTGATGAACTGATGAGGATCAGTGAAGCAACCGGACTTGATGGCAATCACCTGGTTACGTGTAGTAAGCTAAGCGCCAAAGTTGACAATACTGCTATACAGGATGGTTTTCAGTTATATACTCATAATTTTATTTTAAGCAGCAGCGGCAAATGGGCCGTTATTCAACAGGGAATGAGTGCCGAAAGCAAAACAGCCCGGCGTTACCACTGGCACTCTGAACAACTAACTTCTTTTGTGGAAGATCCGCACACGTTTATTTACGGTCAAAACACCGGCAGTATTTTAAACCTAGCAGACAAGCAGGCTGAAAGTTCCAGGAACGGAATTATGCAGATTGCCGCGGAGCGCCCCGACACTATGATCAGGGAAATCAGCAAACTAATTATGCCTGCCCACCACGATGTACGAGCCAAAGATGTAGATTTGAAAAGACTTGGCGCAGTTTTATGGCTTGCGCACGAAAAACAACCTAATGATTTTGAGGGCTTGCTACAGTTACAGGGCCTGGGCCCGCGTACCCTGCAGTCGCTTGCGTTGGTAAGCGAAGTTATTCATGGAACACCTTCGCGGTTTAATGATCCTGCAAGATATTCATTTGCCCATGGTGGTAAAGACGGGCATCCCTTTCCTGTTCCTCTCAAAATTTATGATGAAACCATTAACATTCTTCAAACAGCAATTTCCCGGGCCAAATTGGGCATGAACGAAAAAAATGAAGCCATAAAGCGTTTAACGCAAGTGACCCAACGCGCCGAAAAAGACTTTATACCCAATGCCAATTTTGATAAAGTTATTGAACAGGAAAGAAACAACTCATGGAAATACGGTGGCCGCACTGTTTTTGGTAAAGCAAAAGCACCTGCGCAGCAGCAACTTAATTTATTTTAAGTATTATAACTATTTGTTAAACAAATGATAATAAAACCTGTTGTTGTTTAAATTGACATTAAAAATATTTGGAATTCTCGCAATTATTTATAATTTTGAGGAAAAGAATACGTTTGATAGATTAATACCTGTATAATTAATTATTAATTACCATGAATAGGAATTCACTAATCGAAATTTTAGCAAAAAACGGGGTCTTGTCTTCAGAAACCGCAAATAAAATAAACAAATTAATAGCAAAATTATTTAATCTTAGGCCTGCATATACCCCGGTACCTGTTAAAGTTAAATCACAGCATCCGGCGTTTAAAAATCGCTAACTTAAAAAAGCTTTAACTATTATCACTGGTTTCTAAAAACCGGCTTGATACTTTATTCCAGATCCCGGTGGCTATTTCACCGGGATTTTTGTTGCCGTCAACCACCAAAATCTTCTCCTCCTCTTTCAGCAATTCAAAAATCTCCAAATATTTAGTACGTACGTTCTTTAAGTTATCAAGGGTTTCATAAAGCTCAATGGAGCTTCTTCCTTTGTTAATGCGCTCAATGCTTACCTCGGGAGAAATATCGATATAAATATTGAGGTCAGGCCTAAGCAATCCTGCACTTAATGAGTTAGCCTGGATAACCCAGTTCAAATCCATATAAGGGCTTTGATATGCGTATGACGAGAGATAGTACCTGTCTGTTATAACAGTATATCCTTCTTCCAGCATCTTTAGTATCCCATTGGTTTTATTGAGTAAGTGATCTAATCTATCGGCAACAAACAAAGCCGCTATCGTTCTGTGGTCTGCCTCAATTCTGTGGTTAAATATATCCCTTATCATCTTGCCCATAGGGCTGTCAGTCGGCTCGCAGGTAGTATATACTTTCAATCCGGCGGCTTCCAATTTTTCTTTCAGTAGCTTCACCTGGGTGCTTTTGCCGCTCCCATCAATACCCTCAAATGCAATAAAAAAGTTCTTCTTCATTAAATAATTGTATGCACCAAATATACAGCCGGCACGCAATTTATCGGATTAATTTATTGAATAAAACTATTTTAAACCCACACAAATAGCATTTGCTGAATCCAGGTGCATTTTTATTGTAGATAAATTTCCCGCAGCTATTTTTTTGATTGCGCTATCTGAGTTGCCGGCTGCACTGGTAAATAATTTTACGGCCTGTTCATGGTCGGCTACCATCATTTGCAGGTACATTTTATCAAATGCTTTTCCTGATTTTTTTGAAAGATCCCTTATCATTTGCTGATGGGAGTTGCTCAGCGTATCGGTTTCGCTTATTTTCTTCTCCTTTTCAAGTTGTTTAAGTTCATCACCCAATTTGGTATGATCATCAATCATCATTTTTGCAAGGCTGATAACTTTCTGATTATTTGAATTGGTGATAACCATGCCCGATGCCTTTATCTCCATCATTCCCCCTTCAATACTGTTTTTTATAAACGTAACTCCATCGCGGTCATCTTGTGCCTGATTAAAATTCCGTCCCTTTTTATTCTCCCGGCATGCGTGTAAACAAAGCAAAACCATTATCCCGGACAACAGGCAAATTAAATTCTTCATCCTAATATTTTAAGTAGTTACAGGTTATAACAGTTTATTTCTCGTATGGTTTACAAAACTATGACAATATGCAAATTAAAATTGGCAGTTACAGGCGGAGATATTTAATAAAAACAAAAAGAATTTAAAGTGTTAAAATGAGTGCAAAATAAAAGTCCGGAAGCCGGCATTAGACCACACTTCCGGACTTCTAAAACATAGTATGGGTTATGCCAGGTTTCTGCCCGCATTAACAATACCGTACACGGTGCGGATCACCAGCTTGTTGTAAATTTTAATCAACTCCTCGTCATTACAGTCATTTAAACACTGTAGTGCATAGTGTTGTATAATTACCAGCGGTAATACAATTCGTTCGCGAATGGCAATGGAGCGGCGCTCAACGGGGTACTCCTGCATCAATACATCACTTCCGGTTAATTCAAGCAACATAGCCTTGGTAAGTTCAAATTCATCCTTAAGCATCTTCCAAAAAGGTCCAAACCTTTCATCGTTTTCAAGGTAGGCCGTAACCCTGAAATCAGATTTCGACATTGACATAGTGCAGTTATCAACCATTGTCTTGAAAAATCCGGATTTGTTGTATAATTCCTTTATTTCGTCCCAATTACCGCTATTCTTCATTTTATTCAGCGCGGTACCAACGCCGTAAAACCCTGGAATACTTTGTTTCAGCTGGCTCCATGATGTTACAAAACTTATAGCACGCAGATCTTCCAGCTTTAATGATGCGTCTGTATTTCGCTTTGTTGGCCTGCTGCTGATGTTGATATGAGATAGTAACTTTAAAGGGCTGAATGTTTCCAGGTATTCAACAAATAACGGGTGCTGGCGTAGCGCTATAAATAGCTTATAGCTTTCATCTGCCATTGTGGCGATCAGCTCTTTTTGTCTCGTACCCAATAAATCATTACTATTTGGCCGCAATGCTGATATTACACCAGCATTAATTAGTTGCTCCATATTGAAACGAGCTGTTTCAATTGAGCCATATTGCGAGCTAACAGTTTGTCCCTGTATCGTTAACTGGATGTGTTCGTTGGCAATCTCTTCGCCCATCGAAGCATAAAAACGGTGTGTTTTACCACCGCCACGTGCCGGCGGGCCTCCCCTGCCGTCAAAAAACGCCAGGGCAATGCCATATTTGCGCGCCATAGCGGTTAGCTCGACTTTAGCTTTATATATCGACCAGTTGGCCATTAAATAACCGCCATCCTTTGTGCTGTCTGAAAAGCCCAGCATAATTGACTGCAGTTTTCCGCGTTTTTTTAAATGTTCTTTATAAAACGGGTGCGTGTACAGGCTTTCCATAACTCCCGCTGCGTGGGTTAAGTCGTTAACCGTCTCAAACAACGGCATAAAATCAACACTCAGGTTATCCTTATCCCATCCGCTCCATAAAAACAGGTCAATCAGCTGCAATATATCCGACGCTTGCTGGCAGTTGCTGATTATAAAACGCTGGCAAGCTTTTTCGCCATTGGTATGCTGAATCTTTTTCATCAGCCTTATCGTGTTCAGGGTATCGGCAATTAGTTTTTCGGCATCATGGGGGCAAGGATAATCTGTTTGTGTAAATGTTATGTTTTTAAGTTTTTCGCTCTCCTCCATTTCTTGGTAACCTTTCACAATCCCCGTTTCAGCCGGCACGTTATCGGTAACAAATTTAAATACGTTGCGCAATACCCTGCTATCCTGCCTTATATCCAGCGTTGCAAAATAACAGCCGAACAAACTCACTTTCCTGATCAGGTCATCTACAACCTTTACAAAAAGACTATCATGGTCGGCGATTAATGTTTGTTTGATTGACTTAAGCAGTGCCAATATCTCCGGTTGAACGTTTTTAGGCTCTTGTTTGCTGTAAGCATTGTCATAAATCAGTTTCTCCAGTGTGGCCATTGATTTTTCAACGCCCCTGAAAGTTATCCTGCGTTTTAAAACCCGAAAGTCGCGATAGTAGGCCCTAAACACGCGCTGCCTTAAAAAAATCGCAACAGCCCCGGTAATTTCAGTTGTTACATTCGGGTTACCGTCCCTATCGCCTCCCGGCCAAAAACCTAATTCTAAAAGTTGGTTATTCCTGTTGATATCCAGTTCAAATTCATCGTCCAATTTTGATTGAATACCTGAAAGTGCATGATAAAATATATTCTCAAGAAACCAGGCAAGGCTTACAGCCTCATCAAAAGGTGTTGGCGAAGTTTTATTAAAGAACGGCGTTTTACCAAGCTGTTGTAACAATACGTCAATTGTATTAATATCATTGGTTTTTAGCGCTTCAATCAAGTCAGTCATAATGCCAAGGACTGAACCCGGATAAAATTGAGTGGGATGAGCAGTCAGAACCAGCCTCAACGAAAAATCATCCAGCTTTTTACCAATATTTATACGCTGTTGCTCACTCACTGACGCTGTTTGCAGCAGGCTTTGCATAGTGCCGGTCTCATCTTCCCGGCCTAATTTGGTAAACGACGAGTCTTCAATAGCATCAAACAAAACTACCTGGCGCTCAATGTACTGGATAAACCGGAACATTCGGTTTATCTGTTCGCGGTGATCAATATCCGGTACATATTTCTTAAAAAACGACTCGATAATTGCAGATGGAGATAACTGATTGTTGGCTTCCTTTTCACAGTGCGAACTAAAAAAAGGCAATAAAATACCCGTATCTTTTACCTGGTAAAAAGGCAGGGTTTGAAACAAACTGTTATATAACTCAAAACGGGTTACAACTTCGTTGTTAAAAGCTGTTTCTCTTTGACTGAGTTTTAACGTAGATGGCATATAGCTATGGTATAAAAAGTAAGTTCAATAATAATTGGCTGTGCAACAAAATGGTGCGGATAATTGATTCAAAGCAGGTAATAAATAACGAACAAGAAATCATACTATCTAAAATTTAAAATTAGTAAATAATGAGTAATTAATAATGGTTGAGTATTATTAATGCAAAATTTATCAAATTAAGCCTTTATAATTTTATTTTTTTAAATTTGCACCTCGTTTTCGGCCTTAAAAAAAACATTTACGAAATCAGTTTAAGCTAACACTTATAAAAACAGTTGACGAAAACACTCAATATAACTTTATTGCAGATAAAAAATAAGCGATCCGGATGAAAATTGATTACAGGGAGATAAAAAGTTTTTTTTACAGCCAGTATTTTTCCGACGGTTTACGAATGTCTTTTGGCATCCTGTTTCCCTCGCTTTTACTTATGCAGCTAAACTATTTTGATGTGGGCATCACCATGTCATTAGGTGCATTGTGTATTTGCACGATAGACAGCCCGGGCCCCCTGTATCACAAGCGTAACGCAATGGCGGTTGGTAATTTATTCCTGTTCGTAGTGGCGATTATAACGGGGTTTGCAAGGTTGAATGTTTTTACGCTGGGCCTCGAAATTACACTGCTTTCCTTCCTGTTTTCCATGTTTATTGTGTACGGTAACCGTGCAGCTTCAATTGGTACGTGTGCGTTGCTGATCATGATATTTATGATGGATAAGGAGGCAAAACCTAATGAAGTTTTGTCGCTTAGCCTTATCATATTGGCCGGGGGGATATGGTATTTACTGTTCAGTCTTTTATTTTTTGGGATCAGGCCCTACCGTGCAGCGCAGCAAACATTGGGCGAAAGCATTGCGGACATCGCAAAGTTTTTACGGATTAAAGCTGATTTCTATTTATCGGATACAGATATCGACGAAAACTACAGAAAGCTGGTATCGCAACAAATAAAAGTTAGCCTGCACCAGGACGCCGTGCGCGAGTTGCTGTTTAAAAGCCGTATTATGGTGAAGGAATCAACCAACCCAAGCCGCGTAATGGTTTTAACTTTTGTTGATTTGGTTGATATGTACGAGCAAATAATGGCCACCCATTATGACTATGGGCATATCCGCGAAAAATTCAAATCAACCGGGGCGCTTAGGCAAATAGCTGATATTTTACAGGAGATGGCCGATGAGCTTGAGAATATTGCTTACATGGTACTTTCCAACACGCGCAATAAACATAAACCGGATTTTAATACAGGCCTTGAGAAACTAAAAATTAGGATTGATGAAATAGGCGCGAACGATCAGGGTGTTAGCAATATCGCATTGAAGAAAATACTGATAAACCTGCGCGATTTAAACGAAAGGATAAAAAGTATTTATGGCTATTACAATTCAAAATCCTACGAAGCGCTGATTGAAAAAAACGACAGCGACGAATATTCAAAGTTTGTAACCCACCAGGATTACGCCCCTCACGTATTTTTTGATAATTTTTCATTTAGGTCAACAGCATTTAAACATGCATTAAGAGTTTCGTTGGTTTGCTTAATAGGCTTTATTACAGCAAAGTATATTTCTTTGGGGCATCATAGCTACTGGGTACTGTTAACTATTATTGTTATTTTGAAACCGGGGTTCAGCCTCTCAAAACAACGTAACTACCAGCGACTAATTGGTACCATAGCCGGCGGTATAGCAGGTATCGCTATCCTGTTATTTGTACCCGACAAAGATGCCCAATTTATCTTACTTGTTGTTTTGATGATAGGCACCTACAGCTTTCTGAGATTAAACTATGTGGTAAGTGTTATTTTTATGACACCGTATGTACTTATCCTCTTTAAATTTTTAGGAGTTGGGTTGGTTGTTAAGGAAAGGATTATTGATACCATAATTGGATCAACCATTGCGTTTATAGCCAGTTACGTTATTTTCCCAAGCTGGGAGTTTGAACAAATCCAGCAGAACCTGCGCGAAGTTATAAACGCCAACGTGAATTACCTTGCAAAAATTGCAGAAAGTATTTTGGGGCGTGAGGTTAGCACCATTGAATATAAGCTTGCCCGCAAGGATGTGTATGTAAAATCTGCGAACTTATCGGCCGCATTTGAGCGAATGACATCCGAGCCTAAGAGCAAGCAGCGCAAAATTAAAGATGTGCACAAATTTGTGGTGCTCAACCATATTTTATCATCATACATTGCAACCGTTGCATCAGCGGTAATATCAAAAAGCCATTACAAGGCACCGGCAGAAAATTTAAAATTAATTAAAAAGAGTATAGCCGTCCTTAATGATTCAAACAAAAAGCTTGACGGCCAGATTGTTGAATTAAATTCACCCAGGCAGGTAACAATGAATCCTGAAACCGAACCCCGTGCAGCTACGGCTGATGACTTATTATTAAAAGAACAATTAGGCTTTATTAATAAAATAAGTATTGATATTGCAAGGGTAACGGATAGCATTGTGAATTAATTCAATGCAGTTTACTATCCGGCCGACTGTCAATATTTGAAACTTACCGGCCACGCAACAATTAAGTTACATCTCAGCAATTAAACCTTGTTACAGTTATCTTTATCTATAGATTAAAAAACTGAAAAACGATGAGAAAATTTTTGTTAATGTGCTGCTTCCTTGTTGGAATTACAGCAATGGCCCACGCACAAGGAGGCCGCCAGCGAATGAGTCCTGACGAACAGGCTAAGCAATTGCAAACGCAACTAAAGCTAACTGATGATCAGACCACTAAAATAACGGCAATCTTTAAAACACAGGCCACTAAAATGGATAGCGTTAGAACTGCGGCTAATGGTGACAGAGATGCGATGAGAGCGGCAATGGGCCCGATCAGGACTGCTGCAAGCGACCAGATCAAAGCGCTTTTGACACCGGAACAAGCTACCGCTTACCAAAAAATGATGGAAGAGATGCGCGCCAGAATGCAAGGCGGTGGCAGGGGGAACTAGTCCCGCAATTTCAATTTTTAACTAAAAGCCCCCGGTTAACCGGAGGCTTTTACTATTTTCGCGAAAAATTTTAACATTGGTAAAATCAAAAGAGTTCATCAGGGAAAAGTTAGCGGAAAGAGCCGGAGCCGGTACATACCGGTCATTAAAACCGGATAACACGCTGGTTGATTTCTGTTCAAATGATTATTTGGGTTTTGCAGGCTCCCACGAACTAAAAAGCAAAATTGAGATTGAATTAAGTAAACGTCTTTTTATCAAAAACGGCGCTACCGGCTCCAGGCTGTTAGCGGGCAACTCAGATTATACCGAAGAAACCGAGCGGTTTATATCAGCCTTGCACAACAGCGAAGCCGGCTTACTATTTAATTCCGGCTACGATGCTAACCTCGGTTTATTTTCATCCCTCCCCCAGCGCGGGGATACAATAATTTTAGACGAGCTGGCGCACGCGTCAATAATTGACGGGGCCCGGCTTAGTTTTGCAAACCGCTACACGTTTAAGCATAACGACCTCGATAGCCTTGAAGAGAAGCTACGGCTTGCAAAAGGCATTTGTTACGTAGCAATTGAAAGTGTTTATTCAATGGATGGCGACACTGCACCCATTGCGGCGATAGCGAAACTCGCAGAAAGGTTTGGCGCTGCATTAATAGTTGATGAAGCACATGCTGTCGGATTGCATGGTTTGGGGCTGGTTGATGAGCAGTTACAAAAACAGGTTTTCGCACGGGTTATTACTTTTGGAAAAGCCTTGGGCTGTCATGGCGCTATTGTATTAGGAAGCAATGAGTTACGCCAATATCTTATCAACTATGCCCGATCGTTCATTTATACCACAGCTGCATCTCCGCACCAGGTGGCAGCTGTAAAAGCGGCGTATGAATTGCTGCTGAATTCAAAAAGCGAAATAGAGATGCTTGAAAACAACATCCGGCTATTTAAACAAAACGTAAATACCAATATATCGCTTATTCAAAGCGATAACGCCATACAATGCGTTATATTGAAAAGCAATATAAAGGCAAAGGCTATTGCGGCGGAGTTGCAAAACAACGGGCTGGACGTGCGCGCCATTTTAAGCCCGACTGTAGCACCGGGAAGTGAAAGAATCAGGATTTGCCTGCACTCGTTTAACAAAACGAACGATATAATTTTATTAACAAACATCATAAACAAATTTGCTGATGCCTGACAGAACCATATTTATAACAGGAATAGGAACCGGAATAGGAAAAACGATAGTTTCGGCAGCACTGGTTGAAAAACTAAAAGCCGATTACTGGAAACCCGTTCAGTCCGGAGATTTAGATAACAGCGATACACTAAAAGTGAAAAGCTTAATAACCAATTCTGTTTCTGTTTTTCATCCGGAAACCTACCGGCTAACACAGCCTTTCTCGCCGCATAAATCGGCTGCTATTGATGGAATAACCATCAATAGAAATAATTTCGTTATTCCTGAAACCCGCAATACTTTAGTTATTGAAGGTGCAGGTGGTTTAATGGTACCGCTCAGCGATAACTTTTTAATGATAGACCTGATTAGGCAATTAAACGCCGAAGTAATGTTGGTTTCACAAAATTACCTTGGAAGTATAAATCATACGCTTCTGTCGATAGATGCTTTAAGAAGCAGAAACATACCGGTAAAAGGTATCATTTTTAACGGATTAAAAGATATCTATTCAAAAGAATTTATTTTGGATTACAGCGGAGTTGAGTTGCTTGGCCATGTTCCGGAATATAACCCAATCAACAAAAAGGCAATAATTGATGCCGGAAATTATATTTCTTTTTAGGTTGTAATATTTATAAGTGTTAAAATTGCCGGAGCGATTACCCCCCGCTACTTACCAATATTTTAACCTTTAAAAGT
The DNA here is from genome assembly GCF_002257585.1 of Mucilaginibacter xinganensis. Taxonomy (NCBI): domain Bacteria; kingdom Pseudomonadati; phylum Bacteroidota; class Sphingobacteriia; order Sphingobacteriales; family Sphingobacteriaceae; genus Mucilaginibacter; species Mucilaginibacter xinganensis. The sequence goes on from NZ_CP022743.1 coordinate 3,005,080, forward strand.
TTACAATAGCTAACTTACAAATATGGAAAACATTACGGTAATAGGCTCCGGAACAATGGGCAATGGGATTGCGCATACTTTCGCGCAACATGGATTTAAAGTTACGCTGGTTGATATTAATCAGGATGCACTTAAACGGGCAATAACAACCATTGCCGGCAACCTTGACCGCCAGGTAAAAAAAGGGGCTATTGACGAGCAATTAAAAGCCTTGACCCTAAATAACATTACAACTTTTACTGATCTGCAAACAGCGGTTGCAAATGCCGACCTGGTAATAGAGGCAGCCACTGAAAACCAGGAGATAAAACTAAACCTGTTCAAACAGCTCAGCGATTATTGCAAAGCAGGGGCTATCCTTGCGTCAAATACTTCATCCATCTCTATAACCCAAATTGCGTCAGTTACAAAAGTGCCGGGCAATGTCATTGGAATGCATTTTATGAACCCGGTGCCGGTAATGAAGCTTGTTGAGGTAATTCGCGGGTACGCTACTACCGATGCGGTTACCAATATAATTATGGATCTCTCAAAGCAGCTGGATAAAGTTCCTGTTGAGGTTAATGATTACCCCGGGTTTGTAGCCAACCGCATCCTGATGCCGATGATTAACGAAGCTATTTATACGCTTTATGAAGGCGTTGCCGGCGTTGAGGAAATTGATACTGTTATGAAGTTAGGAATGGCTCATCCGATGGGGCCACTTCAACTGGCCGATTTTATTGGACTGGATGTTTGCCTCGCAATTTTAAATGTACTGCATAAAGGTTTTGGAAACCCCAAATATGCGCCCTGTCCCCTATTGGTAAACATGGTAACGGCCGGGCACAATGGTGTAAAAACGGGCAGCGGCTTTTATAAATATACGCCAGGAAGTAAAGACCTGGTAGTTGCTGATAAGTTTAGTTAAAGAGATTAGCATTTGGAGGACAGCGGTTAGGTAAAAGCACTCCTTTACTCACCGCCCCCAATTTCTAGTCTCTAAAAATTAAACCTTTTTTCTCCCAATTTGTCTTACCTGGTATATTTTATTCAAATAAAAACATACCAATGAAGACAATATCAAAATTAGGAATGGTAGCCGCTTTGGCAGGTTCATTGTTCCTTGCATCATGTGCAGGCAGTTATTATGTAGCGGAACAACCCGTTGAACCTGTTTACGTGCGTCCTGTGTCACCATATGCCGGTGCAGTTTGGGTTGACGGCGACTGGGGTTATAGCGGTGGCAGATACGTTTACCGCAGAGGCTATTGGGCAAGGCCAAGGGCAGGTCGTGCATACGTAAGCGGCGGATGGGTACACTCAAACCGGGGCTACGCATGGCGCAGAGGACACTGGAGGTAATAAGAAGTAACCGTTGGCAGTGGGCAGTTGCTTAAATTTCCGATTGCGTACTGCTCACTGCCAACTAACTACATCCGCTCTGGTACTTTAATTCCCAACAATTTCATGGCCTTGTTAATCACTTTTCCCGACGCCGCAGAAAGCTGCAACCTGAATTGCTTTGCCGATTCGTCTTCTGCCTGCAAAATAGACTTTTCGTGATAGAATTTATTATAGATTTTGGCCAGTTCATATACATAATTGGCGATTATAGCCGGGCTATATCCATCTGCAGCTGTTTGGATGATCCCCGGGAATTGGGTTAATGATACGATAAGATCACGCTCTTCCGGTGCTAATTCCGTTACCGTCATTCCTGTGCCGGTAATTTGTGCCCTGCTTAAAACCGACCTGATCCGCGCATGGGTATATTGAATAAACGGCCCGGTATGCCCCTGGAAATCAACCGACTCTTCCGGGTTAAATAACAGGCGTTTTTTAGGATCAACCTTTAAAAGAAAGTACTTTAGCGCACCCATCCCAATGGTATGGTATAATTCCTGTTTTTCATCTTCGCTAAAATCAGCCACCTTGCCCATCGCTTCAGTTTGTTCTTTAGCTGTGTTCTCCATTTGTTCAATCAGGTCATCAGCGTCAACAACGGTCCCTTCACGTGATTTCATTTTTCCTGAGGGGAGGTCAACCATCCCATAAGATAAATGATAAAGGCCCGCAGCGCCCTCTTTACCAAGTTTGTTAAGAATAGTGAAGAGTACTTTGAAATGGTAATCCTGCTCATTGCCTACCACATAGATCGACTTGTCCATGTGAAAGTCGTTATACTTTAATTGCGCGGTGCCCATGTCCTGGGTTATATATACCGACGTACCGTCAGAACGCAAAACAAGTTTTTCGTCAAGCCCTTCGGCGGTAAGGTCAATCCAAACCGAGCCATCGTCTTTTTTAAAGAAAACGCCCTTTTCAAGTCCTTCATCTACAATATCTTTCCCCAATAAATAGGTATCAGATTCATAATAGAATTTATCAAAAGCAACGCCCAGTTTTTTGTAGGTGTCAGCAAAACCGGTGTAAACCCAGTTATTCATGGTTTTCCAGAGGCTAATTACTTGTTCGTTACCAGCTTCCCATTGCTGCAGCATTTGCTGGGCTTCTTTTATCACCGGTGCATTCTTTTTCGCATCATCCTCGGTTTGCCCCCCGGCTTTCAGTTCCTCTATCTGCTTTTTATATTCTTTATCAAATATGACATAGTATTTTCCCACCAGGTGATCGCCTTTCATTCCGGTTGATTCCGGTGTTTCCCCTGCACCAAACTTTTGCCATGCCAGCATAGATTTACAAATATGAATCCCCCTGTCATTTACCAGGTTGGTTTTTATCACCTTGTAACCTGCTGCATCCAAAATTTCGGCCACTGAAAATCCGAGTAAATTATTGCGTACATGGCCCAGGTGCAGCGGTTTATTAGTATTTGGCGAAGAATATTCAACCATAACGCTTTTGCCGTTGGGTTTAGCTACGGCAAAGCTATCAGGCAGAATTTCATTATATAATTGGTTTATCCAGTAATGGTCTGTTATTGATAAATTGAGGAAGCCTTTAATTACGTTAAACCCTGATACCTCTTTCAAATCACTTTGCAGGAACTCTCCTATCTCTTTCCCGGTTTGCTCAGGCGATTTCTTAGAGAACCTGGTAAAAGGAAAAGTAACTACGGTAACCTGCCCCTCAAACTCTTTGCGGGTTTCCTGAAGGTTTATATCGGCAATGGTAATATCAGTATTGTATAGGTGTTTAACAGCTTTAAGGGTGGCCTCAATAATAAAATCCATGGTGCAAAAATACAAATTTTAGTCCGAAAGTTGGGAAAGTCAGTGAAGCCCGTGAGACAATGATTGGAGAATATTTGTCTTCCGGGCTTTAATTATCTTCGGGAGTCCCCGACTTTCGGACTTTCCCGACTAAACTCACTACCTTTGCCAATTCTATTAACCATTTATGACACTTAGCAACAGCGAATTTAAATTAGATGTAACATCCGAAATTGGAAACCTGCGCGCATTACTTATCCATAGCCCTGATAATGGCCTTGGTAAAGTAGTACCCTCAAAAGCACAAGACTGGCTTTTTGAAGATATTGTACACCTGGACACCATGCGTAAAAATGAATACGACTATTACGTAAAGCTCCTGATGTATTTTTTAGATCCGGACAAAATTAAAGGACAGTTGGCAAAGATTGATGCCGAAGAAAATAACCGGTCGTTTTATAAGCCCGACGATAAAAAGTTTCATGCATCGAACAAGGTTATCGAGATCCAGACCTTGCTCGAAGATATTTTGCAGGATACGGATATCCGCAAAAACCTGGTTGCTGCAGTTTGTGCTATTGAGGGTTGCAATTACCGCCTGCAAACAGAGCTGACAGATACAGCAGCGGCAGAACTTGCCAAAATCATCATCTCCGGTTCGTTAAATAAAGACGAGATGATCTTTGCCCCTATCCCTAACCTTATCTTTTCAAGGGATATCGGCATCGCCATAAATAACTTTATGCTTTTAAATAAACCGGCAAAAAAAGCAAGGGCGCGCGAAACATTGATAATGCGGTATATTTTTTTCAATCACACACTATTCGCTTCCTATCGCAATAATATATTGGAGATCCCCGAAACTGTGCAGCATTTTTTACGCCCTGGCGAAGATAACGACCAAAAAACAACTTTAGAGGGCGGGGACGTGATGATGGTAAGCCCGCAGCATTTAATAATTGGCTGCAGTGAGCGCACATCCGTAAGCGGGGCCAACGAAGCAATTAAACTACTGTTTAAAAACGATGTGGTGAAAAAAGTAACTATTGTTAAAATCCCGCACAAGCGCGACTATATGCATATTGATACCATTTTTACCCAGGTAAAACGTAACATGTGGGTATTGCTGCGGTCGCTGGCAATTACTGAAAGCCCCGAAGAGCAGGATGAGCCGATTGCATGGTTCACCGATAAAAAGGGAAAAGACAAGGTAGAAATAGTGCAGTTTAGAAAAGGTAAGAAAACAAAAACTTTTAATACCATAGAAGATCTGTTGGCAGATGTTAGCGAACGGGATTTGGAAAGCAAGGAAAAAACACAGTTTGTTTATTCTGGCGGTGACATTTTCCCCTACAATTCACGCGAACAATGGACTGACTCATGCAACCTGCTCGCAATAAAAGAAGGCGTGGTGTTAGGCTATGACCGTAATGATAAAACTGTTGAAGCGTTTAAAGAAAAAGGGTTCAAAATTATAAAAGTTGCCGACCTGTTGACGAAATTTGAAAGTGGCGAACTCGACCCTGACAGCATGACTGATACATTGATCCTGATGCCATCGGCAGAACTTTCAAGGGCACGGGGCGGTTTTCATTGTATGAGTATGCCTTTAATGAGGGATAAAATTTTATAGTTAGCGGCTGATGGTTCATGGCAGCTGCAGCTACCGGAATTATCAGCCATTAAGTAAGAGCGTCCGGCTATGAACAATGAATTTTTAAAGATGAACACTAACAACCAATCCACATCTCACCTATTAATGATCAGGCCGGTTAACTTCGGCTTTAACGAAGAAACAGCTGGCAGTAATGCGTTCCAAAACAGGCACGCTCCTAAAGAGGGCGTAAACGGGAAAGCACAACAGGAGTTTGACCGGATGGTGAATACCCTTTGCAGCAACGGCGTTGATGTAACGGTAATTGATGATACACTTCAGCCATATACGCCCGATTCAATATTTCCAAATAACTGGGTATCTTTCCATGCGGACGGAAGCGTTTTTTTATATCCTATGCAGGCTGAAAACCGCAGACTGGAACGCAGGGAAGATATTATAGCTAAACTGGAAGACAACTTTTCGGTAAAGCGTGTTACAGATTTAAGCCGGTTTGAACTGGAACATAAATTTCTTGAAGGTACCGGAAGCATGGTGCTCGACAGGGTGAACAAAATCGCTTATGCTTGCCTTTCTCCCCGCACAGACCCTGAAGTATTAGCGCTGTTTTGCGAGCAGGCCGGTTATAAACCTATTAGTTTTGATGCCGTTGATGAAAAAGGTAAAGCGATTTACCATACCAATGTGCTGATGTGCATAGGCAGCGGGTTTGCTGTAATTTGTATGGACAGCATTCCAAACCCGCATGAAAGAGTTGTTGTTAAAGAATCATTGCTGGCAATGCATAAAGAAATAATTGATATTTCTTTTGAACAGATGAACCAGTTTGCAGGCAACATGTTGGAAGTAAGGAATGCCGCCGAAGAAACTTTAATTGTGATGAGTAAAAATGCATATAATGCACTATTGGCCGGTCAAAAATCAGCTTTGGAAAAATATGGTAAGCTTGTTTACTCAGATCTTAACACCATTGAAATAAATGGCGGCGGGAGCGCAAGATGCATGATGGCAGAGGTACACCTGCCGCCCGGCTCCTGATGGATAAAAATCATTGCGGATTAACAATAATATGCATTTCGGTCAATTAGTGCTAATAATTTAATTTTCATCAGAAAGCAGGATGGTTTGAGAGACAGAAGAGCAGTCGGTATTGAACGACACATCTCCCTTTGCACTGCTTTTTAATGTTTTTATAATCTTTCCGTTTACAATCAGCTTATAGATAACATCTGGCGTTAACTGACCCGCTACATAACTAATGGTGTTACCGGATATTTTACTGATATTTTGCACCCATTCCCGTTGTCGGTTTCCCGGTTTTTTAATAATTAGGGTGAGCGGACCTTCGGTGATTGCCTGTAGGGAAGATTGTGTGTTGTTACCCTCAAAATAATTCAGCTGATTTATTTTAGCATTAAAACCAAAGTCTTTCCCTGATACAATCTTAAACTTTTCATTAGACACCGAATACCTGTTGTTATCGAGTTTTATGGTAAGGCGCTGTCCCCTGAAGTTACATTTCAAGGCTGTTCCCGCAAGTTCCGGAGTAATATGCGGATTAAGATAAAAGCGATTATATAACGGATTGATCCCATAAATAGCATGGTATAAACCCACTATGGAAAGGCTGTTGCCTGATAAAATATCGTCTCCCTGGCCATCCTGTTTTACCCTGCTGTAGCGCTGAAATGCCAACCCATCTTTGCTATATTGGTTGAGCACATTTTTCACATATTTAACCGCCAGTTCTGGTTTATATTCGGCATACGCTTTTACTGCCACCGAACCCCACGACAAGAAAAGATCGCCATTTTCATAAGATGGAAAAGGATATTGTGACGCCTTCCCTTCACCCGGCGCATAAGTTGTCATGGCTAACGGCCAAAAGAATAGTTTTTCCTGCTCCATTTGGGTCTCTATTCCATCGAGAATTAGTTTCCGCCGGTCGTTGTTATCACAAATGCCATAAGCAATTGCCATAAAATTTACCGGGGTAACCATATTACGGCCGTGCACAGTTTTGTCCTTGTCTATCCAATGCACATAACACTTTTTTTCCTCATCCCAAAAGCCACCTTCTGAAGTTGGCTTGTTAAAGCTAACCTTTAGCCTGGCTGCAAACTTTTCATACCCGTTAGCTTTTGAGTCGTTGCCCAGCTGCCGTTCAATAGCTGCCCAGTTTACCAGCGCGTGGTAAAGCTTGGCATTTACAAATGCGTTTTCATAAGAAGCCCAAATGATATCTATCCAGTCACTGCTTTTATGTTGCGATTGCAGGTCGGTCATCATTTCAACCAGACCATTGCCGTTAGTATCCCTGTCTATAATCCAATTAAGCGCCTGCTCACAGGTTGGTTGTTGTTTTTTTACCCAGGCCTTATCCCCTGTCATATCATATAACTCAGCAACATTGGTGACAAAATCAGGATTCGAATCCATTAAAATCCCCCATTGGGCCTCATAAAAACCGTCTTTATTACCTTGCCCCGGCATCATGTCCTCATCGGTGTATGCCCAGCGGGAAAATACCCGTCCATCAGGCTTAATAGCATGATCGCGGTAAAAATCAAGGCAGCTTTTATAACCCTTAAGATATTCAGGGTCATTAATACCCAGCCCAAGTTGCGCAATGTATTGTTCATGCAGGCATATGGGGCCGTAAGGGGTATGCCAGCTGTTCCCGCCAAAATGCAGTGAATCAATTACGCCAATCCTGGCGATGGTATTTAACACGGCACTTACCTGCCCGCCATTGATCCCCACAAATTTACCGCGGCCATATTTCTCGTTAAAATCAAAATAGCTTAAAGTAATCGTTTGCGACTCCTTAGCCGCAGATCGCTCGAAAGGTGCCCAAACGTTTGTGCTGTTTCGAATAAACCGTCTCCTGTTTGTACCACTATCCAGGCGGAAGGTCATGTCTTTATCTGACACGGAGATCCCGCAATACAGCCTGTCATCGCCGGTTCTGGTATATTTCATGGCCACTTTTTGGCCGGGCGCCTCAACTGTTATGTTAAGCCCGTTGCCGGTTTTACTATCCCAAAAACTTGAAGACCGGGTATGTACGCCATAAGTACATAATTTCTCATTAAATAAATAAAACCAAGCTAAACCGCCATATCCCTGGTAAGCTCCTTCCCAGGTGTTGATGCTATCAAAATTAAACACGGGGGCGTAGGTTTCTTCCACTTTGGTTACTTCAGAAAACTTTCGCTCAATCCTCCATTTAACAGCCTTTCCCGTGGTGGTAAAAATCCAGTCCTCCGTTATTGTCAGGTTAGCCCCTCCATATCGGATTCCGTTTATCTCAAACCCGTTTTTTGTTTTTATTAAAGCGGGAGCTGCTTTTAACTGTAAAGATGAATACGTTTTGCCGCCAACGTTCACCGACGTAAAAATTCCGTCGACGCTGCTTATTACTTTTCGTCCGTTTACAAGTAGTGAGGTGATACGCGCGCTACCGCCATAACTAAGCACCATAGTGATGTTATGCCCTTTAATTGTGAGCGTTTTATCCTTTTTGTTGATCAGCGAGGTACTGGCACCTGCGATGCCGTAACCTAAAAAAAGCATCGTAAAAACACAAAGTAAAATATTCGTTTTCCTGTAAAACATAAAATTTGCCATTTGCAGGTCGCTTTAGTGAGCAAAGTTAAGGTGATTATAAACTATAAAGACTTGCTATAAATTAAAGAATTAATCTGGTCGCTAACTAATAAGTTACCTATTTTTTGTCATAAGTCGCCGGTTTGTTAGCAACGTTAAATAAATTCAGGCAGTCTTTATTTCCAACAAAAGGCATCTCAATATTTAATTGTTTCTATTTGGACAGGGCCAAGTAATCCTGATGCCTCCAAACTACTTTGCGGAGTAAAGGTATTGTAGTTTGTCCACGTTTTTCTTTCAGCAACTGGCAACATGCTATCGCCGACCAAGCGGTTCACCCATGTATTAACAACTTTTATTTCGACAGTATTTATGCCATTTTTAAGGGCTTTGGTTATGTCAACTTTATAAGGTGCGGTCCAAACACCACCCATATCAACACCATTAACTTTAACTTTGGCTATCCCTTTTACCATCCCCAGGTCAAGGAAAACCACCGTGCTTTTTTTTGTACCCTGCATACTAAATGTATTATGGTACCACGCAGAACCTGAGTAATACTTTATACTATCATTGGCGTTTTTACTCCAGTCGGTTAAAGTGTTAAAAACAACAGGCTTTACCGGGCCCCGCATTTTTGAGTCATATTTTACTTTCCAGGGGGTGTTAATTGTAACCGCTTTTATCGGATCCGGATAATTTTCCCGGTGGGTATCTCCCTTTTTTCCGGGCTTTGTAAATACAATGAAAGCACTTTCCAATGGTGCGAGTGAAAGCGGCACACTTGTGGTTGAACTATTTTGCGTATAAGCCGGCAAAACGCGAACCTTGCCCGTGGCCGGGTCCCATAACTCCGGGCGTTTACCTGCTATCCTGAACTTAGGGTTGATAGCTATCGATTTATTTGTTTGATTGGACAAAAAGTACACCGAACCTTTCTGCAGTCTTCGGTGAATAAAGAGAACAGAATCTGTTTTTTCAGTTTTTATATCGGGAATCACCTTCACCAGGTTTAACGCTTCCTGTAAAGACATGCCGTCAATAACCATCCCCAGGCCCAATTTGTTCACTTTAACAGTTTTGCCGTCAATATTCCCCCATAATTCATCGGCAAGTTTTTGAACATGGTTATCGGCAGCCGGATAATTTTGTAAACTTGGTGAGCGCATCGGTTTTGGCCCCAGTACAACTGCACCCTGCTTAACCAACTCACTGATCTTTAAAAGCAGCTCCGGCCGTATAGTCTCTAATTTCGGCAAAACGAGGATGCTGTAATTTAAACCATCGGGTAACATCAATTTACCATTTTTTACCGCAAGGCGTGTCTTTATTACTTCACCGTTTATGTAATCAAAAGAATAACCCAAAGGCAGTTCAGGGTCTTGGGTACCGGTCATTTTTGGGGCATCCTCACTTATAAAATAGGCAACGTCGGCAACATATTTACCCTGCTGTAACATCATATTGCAGCGTTTTATATATTTTATAAATATATCCATATCATAAAACCAGGTGTTATGCCGGTTAAATTCATTACCAAATGGAGCATTCACCCCTGGAAATTTATCTTCATAAGGTTGTTCAATGTAAACATGCATCAACGTATTGTTAATACCTTCTGTAAAAAAACGGTCGGCCCGCTGTTTCATCATAGCCGGATAACGGGAATACGAGGCACCGCCGCAGGTAAATGACTCGGCCGACACTTTGTTTTTTCCATAAATATGCGCACATGAGGAGGCTGCCCTGTTCTCTATGTTACCCAGGCTACCCTCACTCCAAAACTCTCCGCCAACCTCGTCAGACTGCCCGCCATATTGTAAAAATTCGCCCGGGAAACCCCAGTGTCCATAATTTTCCAGCCACGTAGTCAACCCATGTTCATGGCTGATTTCCCTCAGGCCGGCTACGTATTGATAAGCGACATTATCGGCAATAAACCGCCTTAAATCCCAAAGGAACCGATCTGACTGATCTTCGCTTCCCACAACCGTTCCCTGCAGTACAGGAATGTAGGGAACAGGATCGTAACCGTAAACTTTTTTAAAGTTCTCCACTAAATGATCACTCCAGTTCTGGCCCCCTGTTTCGTAGCTATCTTCAACGGTTACCTTCCACGTTTTCCTATCCGCTGCAGGAATCCGTCGCTGAATTTCGCCTAAAAAAGCGTCAAAATGGGCCCTGATATGTTTTTTGCTCATTTTATCCGCTTCCAGGCCAGTACCTTCAGGCGGCGCCGGACTGTTTTGAACTTGAGTTGGCGTCATCCCGGTACGTTCTATCATCCAGTTTCCGGCGGGCACCTGCCATTTCAAAGTCCCGTCGGCAGCCATATATTTCGAGATATCAAGTACTTTTGCAGGATCAATAAGATAACTTTTATCATCAACCGCTGGCTGCTGTTGCCACTGATATGCCGTCCAATACGGATACGGGGTTTGCCACATTTTCGCCAATGTTTTTTCTATATAATTTTCCACTACAGGCGTGCCCGATAATTTCAGTTCATTTATTCCCGCATCAGCCGATGCATTGGTAAACACGATACGGTAACTGGCCGATTTAGTTGCTGGTATTGAAATAGCAGCAGGCCCGTGAGGGCTAAAGCCCACGTTGAGCGCGTTGTTTGACCTATCAACAGAAAAATGCTTAATGGATTGATAGGTACCGTTCAGCAGTACCTGTATATCGCCGTCAAATGACATTGCTTTGGTATCGGGAGATATCACCAGGCTGCGTACTGTATAAGCCGCCGGCGTTGAAATATCAATCGTAAAACCCTGCTTTTCCTTAAGCTTCACACCCGTTTTATAGTTGTTGTCAAACAGCTCATTAAGATTATTTATTTCGGGAGATGACTTAAGAACAGGTTTAATGCTACTGATATCTGAATTATAGCCCGCAGGTACAGGATAAGCTATTACCCTGACGTCCTGGAAATCCTTTTGAGGCTGCACTAATTTCAAATTGATCGTTTGCTGGCCGCTTACGGTTATTTTAGAAGATGTGAGGTAACGCATAGCCTGCTCCGGCTTAACCCAGGGCCCTCCGGATTGGCTCCAGCCCGGGCTGTTAAAAATCCCTATTTCAATACCCAATTTAGTAGCTGTTTTTAAAGCTGTATGCATAATATCCCACCATTCATTGGAAAATAATTTCACTTTCCCGTTAGGCACTTCTGTAAGTCCGATATTTCCAATAAATGCCCTGTTTATCCCCACTTTTTTCATAGATTCAAGGTCGCGGATTACTCCCTGTTTTGAAATATTTCCCGAAATCCAGTACCAATAAATACTTGTCTGAACCGCGTTAGGGATGCTTATAAAATCTTTTTCAAGCTTAAGCATGTTTGCGGCTGGAACTGTTGTTTTACCCGTATCCAAATAGCTATCTGCAAGGCAAACATGGGATAGCGCACCAATAAAAATAAAATTAAGGACAAAACTAACTGTTGCAGTAAGATGGATAGCTCTCATTTATGGGATTAGCTTTAAATGTATTACCTGTTAAACCATTTACCGAAAAAAAGTTATTCGACTTATATGGTAACATCAGGAAATAAATTTTTCTAAAAACTTAGGATTTATATTGCTAAGCTAACCAAGCGCAATAATATAACTATCATGAACTGTCTTTAATAAACAGGAAACTGTTGGTAAAAAATAATTGGAGGCAAAATATCTAAATCATTATGCGTTAATACATGCTGCCCCGCCTATCATTGTGTGAAGGGCAAAACAAGGAACGGGGGATAATACCAATTATAGGCATAATCATCGCTTAACACCGGCATTGATTAGATTCTAATTAGCCCTGACCGGGTTGATACATCCTTTTTTCTACCGGTTGATAATATTCGTCCAGGTTTTCCGGCGTTCTGGAATTGTACCCCAAAACTTGCCTTAAATTTTCATTCAAACCCTTACCAAATTCATAGCCTATTGCCCGCGGATAGTCGAGCTGTTGTTTAAAGAACGGACGGGTAAATGCCATAGTAAGTGCGCGTCTTGGTTTATCAGTATTGTTTTTGCCTGTGGCATGCCATACGTTAGCATCAAAAACAACAATGCTCCCTTTTTTTGCTATAGCTCGCTCGGCATTCTTAAAAAAGTATTCATCATCCGGCTTATTTTCCTGCTTATGTGAGCCGGACAGCAAAAACGTTGCACCGTTATCAAGCGTAAAATCATCTAAAATAATCATCAGTTGGATCATTACTTTATAATCTCCTGTATAACTTCTTATATCTCTGTGAATATTTTGCACATAAGGGCTGCCATCTTTGGTATTAATTACAGCACCCAGGGAGTTTAAAATATAATTCCCATTTAAAAAATGCCTGATCTGGTCTGCACAATATTTCCTTTCGAGGAATTTAAATGTAAAAAGCTCCCTTTCAACAAGATGATGCAATGTCCCCTTCATGTTTTCACCTATCCCGTTTTTAATCTGAATTTGTCGTCTTATTTCATAAGCAGCGTCCAATGAATTGTTAATTTCATCAACAAAATCAACATCCAAAGCATCCTCATAAACAATCCAGCCGTATTCGTTCATAATTTGATCGAATGTATCCAGGTCAGCTTTTGAATAAGCGAATTTATTTTTCATAATTTAAATTTTAAGGTTAATTTTAAACAACCGAGGCTTCTATGTTTGAAATATAAGGTTGCAAATCCCGCTTGGGTTGACGATATAAAGGGAAATATGCAGATTGAGGATCAATGGCAACTCCATTTCGCTGTACCAGATCATTGTAGGCTTGTTCATCGTTTATATAGCACCATATATGGTCTTTTACCTGAAGACCTGAGAAAAGTCTTTTAAATCTGTAAAGCGTGTCCTCTTTGCCACCTACCCCTCCTCCGAGATGAAAAATCTTTTTTCCCAGCCGGCGCCCCATCACACTGATTTCGTCTGTCAATAATTTACTGGGAGATTCTTTTAAGTATTCGGGCGCTGTTGCCGAAAGATGATTTCGGATAATGTTGTCTGACAATAAGACAAGCGCACCGCAAACCAATTTTCTTCCCTCGTATATCAGGATGAGCCTGTTATCAAAGCCGTCGATATTAAGCAGGTCAACAAAATACTTTTCCTCAAAATAATAATTTTTAGATGCACTTACCCGATCCATATTCTTATGATACATTTCAATAAAACCTCGGATTTCTGCCAGATCGCAACTTTCCTTTATTTCAAATCCTTGTTTACGCAACCGTCTGATTTGCCTGGAAAGCCTTTTGTCGTACCTGTTGTGCTGGTCCTGAACAGAAATGGAGAGGTCTATGTATAATGTTGTCCCGTTTTTCCTTATTCCTCCAAATCCGGTTGTTAAAGTCAGTTGATTGATAAATGGATGCAATCTCGAAAACATACAAATAGCAGATTCGTTTTGCATGAAATTGGTAAATGAGATTTTAAATTGGCTAATTGTAAGCGAAGATAAATGCGAAAGATCAATATTGGATACAGGGCCACTATAACCATAAACTGAGGTCATATCAAAATATGGAGAGTTTTCAATTTGTCTCTTAATTACCGGTAAGGCAATAAAGAATCCCTCTTCTTCATAAATAAATAAAAGAGGTTCACCTTCATTATTTAGCAAATGATAGCCCCAACTATGAAAACATTCATTCATTAATGCCTTCATCATATAGTCGTCCCATTCTTTTTTAGTATTTACAGTAAAACTGCGGTACCCCATAGCGTTGAATATTAAGGTGTATTATTATAAAAGAATTGAATTTAAAGGCGGCATTAAATCAGGTACTTTACGGTATTGTATATTTTACCTATCCGCCATCGCCTCAATTCAAACAGGATGTATCTTTGGATATAAAGCAATAAAAGTTTCCTTTTGTGGATACCGTGATAATCGAATTTTTGCGTAATCAGGTTAAAATCGCTGATGACCATTTCCATCCTTGAATCGTCCCTGATCATGCTCCAAATGCCACCGGTATGATTACGATAACAACTCATTACCTCGGGAATAACATATATTTTTCGGCCGGTCGCAAAAGTTGCAAACAGTTTTAGCATTTTATCTCCTGCATAACAGTTAAAATACCAGGGTTTATTATATAACTCATATACCTCCGGCAGATTATGATATAACACTGTGGCGGTTTTTGTCTCTTCCTGTTTGCCGCAAAGCAAATCGTAATAAGAATACACCAAGGGCTTAGGGCTGGGATGAACATAAAGGGTATTGTCGTTCATATCAATTACCCGGGTATAATGACAGCAGATGATGTATTCGGGGTTGTTATTTAAAAAATCAACCTGCTTTTGTAACTTAAATGGATCGGTCCAAAAATCGTCGCCTTCACAAAGCGCAATATATTTGCCTTTGCAAGCTTTAAGGGTGTTCACCATGTTTAAGTGACAGCCAACATTTTTTTCGGCAGGAAGAACCGTTATAAATCCAGGATACTTCTCCTGGAGCATGGTTAATACTCCGCATGTGCCGTCTGTAGAACAATCATTGCCAATTACTATTTCAAATTTAAAATCTGTTTTTTGCATCATAAAGCTGTCAACAGCCTGGGCTATAAACTGCTCATGATTATAAGTGATACAACATATACTAACTATCAAGTCTTTCTTAATCATAAAATCGGATATTTTATTACTTTCAGTAAAAGTGTTAACATCACTTATTGCCACAGGCATACTCATGAAATTTCTGCTTTATCGCGATACAACTTTCTGATATCACAAATCTATCTCATTGAACATCAAATACTTCTAGCAAATCAGATTTGGAATTAAATTGTAAATAGTCACATTTTTTTTTACACAATTTGTAAATAGCATCCGTTGCAGTTTACATATTATGTAAAAAATCCAGCTAAAAAAACGGTAATATTAGCGGCAGAAAAATGGGAAAGGGCATAATTAAACCAAGGCTGTAGCAACTTTTGCAAAACAATTATTTTTATTCTATAAAGTTGTGTAAATTCAACTCGTAACCAATTGTAATACCCCATTACAAAACATTAAAAACTAAACAATGTATTCGCCATTTTAAAAAAGGATTAGCGAAAGCATTTAAAAATAGACGATGTCATTTTTTTGTTTGATGCCGGTCATCAAGTTTAAGTTATGATGTTTTTGAAATTATGGCTCAGTTTCCTTGTACTCAAAGTGACATTGCTTGTTTAACTAAATGAAGCTAAGAATGAATGAACTTAAAACTAAAATTAACGAACTGAGTTTTGAAGCTATTGAAGATACCGGGGCTATGCTTGCTTATTGGGACAGAAACCTAATCTGCAGATTTGCTAATAAAGCATATATTGATTGGTTTGGGAAAAAGCCCGAAGAAATAGTTGATAAATTAAGAATGCCCGAATTATTGGGTGAACTTTTTCAAAAAAACCTACCCTATATACAAGGTGTGCTTGCCGGAAAAACGCAAACTTTTGAACGTGCAATTAGAGTGCCCTCAGGCCAGGTAAGAAATTCGATAGCTACATACAGCCCTGATTTTGAAAACGGCAAAGTAAAAGGTTTTTTTGTGCATGTAGCTGATATAACTAAACTTAAAAGTTTAAATCGCAGCGAGTTAAACGGCTCAAAACATAATGGAAATAATTTACTGCCTGTTCAAAAAAATATAGAAAATGTTGCTGAAACGCTCAAATCACAGGTGTTTGATAATTTCCCGGGAATAGTAAATCTTTCCAAACAGCATTTCATTTCAGAATCTACACTTAAAAGAGAATTTGCCGCCAAATACAACACCAGCTTGTTCTCTTATTACAGAGACCTTCAAATGGAGTTGGCGGAAAAATATTTATCCGAAAAAAAGTATAGCAGAAAACAAATCGCTGCCATGTTTAATTTTTCAAATCCTTCAAATTTCTCGGCGTGTTATAAAAGATTCATTGAAAATAAAGCGCAAAATAATCTTAACAGGGAAATACAGAAAAGTATTGATGAAAGTTATAAGATATTTATTTCGCAAGCCCCTTTCGCTATCGCTATGCTCGATAAAGAGTTGAGGTACATAGCGGTATCAAACAAATGGATTACAGACTACCATCTGAGCGAAGAGTACCTTATTGGTGGTTGTCACGAACAGATTTTCGCTAAGTTGAATTTAAACTTAAAAAAAGTCTATACATCTTCGTTAAATGGCGCGATTAATAATGGTGACGAGGAGCTGATAAAAAAGGCCGATGGCACTGTCGCCTGGATGAAATGGGACATACGCCCCTGGTACAATTATAAAAATGAAATAGGTGGCCTACTTATTTTTACGGAAGATATTAGTGCTATAAAGCAAAAAGAACTCGAAAATCAAAAAATTTCTGAGATACTAAATAAGACGAAAGAAATCGCACGCATTGGGGCCTGGAGCAGAGATTATGTTAACAAAACAGTTACCTGGAGTAGAATAACTAAGGAAATACTGGAAGTATCTGAAGAGTTTGAGCCGTTCTTCAATTTTTTTTTCAATTTTCATAGCGAAGGCCCTAAGCATAATTTTGTCCAAAAAACATTTAACAGGGCCTTAAAAAAAGGCATTCCCTTTGACATTGAAGCGGAGTTAATTACAGCTAAGGGGAACTTAAAAAGAGTACGTGTAATCGGATATCCCGAATTGTCTAATGGCGTTTGCACAAAAATTTCAGGAATATTTTTGGAGGTACCTAAAAAATAGTTATCCTGGTAAATTAGACCCAAAAAAAATCTTTTTTGGTTTAAAAGTGCTTTAAAGCATCTAAAAATCAATTTTCTCAAAATTATTAACTGTATAGAAACCAAAATTGCCTGATCTTAAAAAGGCATAAATTGGTCTTTTACAGGTATTTATTAATATTGTATTACACTAAGTTTGTTTACGATTTACTGAATAGCGTAGAATTGCACATTTAAAATTCGTTTATTTCAATAAATCTTTGGCATGCAACTTAAGAGCCTGTTTAAATTTCTTCAAAAAAATGTATTGCATTTTAAATTGAAGTTTTAGAATCTTTTGTAGCAAATACCCCAAAAATGTCAAATGTTTTAAAAATCAGAAAGAAGTAATTTTCATTATAAAAATTTCGGCTAAAATTTAAACGAGCCCTATATTAATTGTTTTTGCTGTTTCACCCTAAAAGCTAATTGACATTAGTATTAAACCTAAAACATTACCGATTATGAATAAAAGAATACTCCTTATTGATGATGACAACAACATCAGGGCGCTAACATCTAAAATACTTGAGCAAAGCGGATATGACGTTATGCAATCTGAAAATGGCATGGCCGGGGTTAGCGTTGCAATACAAAACAAACCAGACTTGATATTGTGTGACGTAAAAATGCCTGATCTGGATGGATTTGCAGTGTTGAATATGCTAAAAGAGAACCAGGAGACGGCTTATATTCCCTTCATTTTTATCACTGCTAATACTGAAAGACTAGATTACAGAAAAGGTATGGAATTGGGCGCTGATGATTATATACATAAACCATTTACACAAACTGAATTAGTAAATGCTTTAAAAGCCAGGTTAAGTAAAAATGAAAATCAAAAAACCTACCTGCATAATACATTAAAAAATCCAACTGGTAATATGAACGACGGCAGGGATCAATTAAAATTATTAATAGAAGGAAGAAAAATAAGAAAGATTGAAAAAAAACAGATCCTTTATTATGAGGGCGACCAGCCGATGGGAATATATTTGATTATTGAAGGCAGCGTTAAAACTATAAAACAATCGGACGATGGACGAACATTTATGACTGGTTTATATAAGACTCATGATTACCTGGGCGTAAATGCAATATTGCTGGATGATTGTTTCAACGAAACGGCAATTGCCATTGAAGACACAACTGTGTGCATGGTTCCCAAAAATTTAATTTCCAATTTACTTGTTCGCTATCCGGATATAAGTCAGCAGTTTTTAAAAATGCTTTCTAATAATCTGCGTGAAAAAGAAGATCAAATGCTTGAATTGGCCTATCATTCGGTAAGAAAGCGCCTGGCGAAAGTAATATTACGATTGAGCAGGTATTCAGATGATCCGCTGGTTTTAAAAATATCCAGAGAAGAGATAGCAAATATGGCCGGTATGGCCATCGAAACAGTGAGCCGTACCTTAAGCGATTTTAAAGACGAAGGATTAATTAATAAAAAACCAGGCCAGATCGAAATATTTGAATTCAATAAACTGGTGACCATGAAAAATTAATTTAACAGAGTTACAAAAGCACTCGTATTTTCAACCAACATCAATGTTTAACTTTCACTAAATCCCTAAATTATGTGTGGAATTGTAGGTTATATCGGCTATCGCGATGCCTGGCCGGTTGTTATTAAAGGCTTAAAAAGGTTGGAATACCGCGGCTATGATAGTGCCGGGATAGCCATTATAAATGATGATGGCTTTAATGTTTATAAAAAGGCCGGAAAGGTATCATTTCTTGAAGATTTCGCTACAGATAAAAACACCACCGGAAAAATTGCAATTGGCCATACAAGATGGGCAACACATGGAGCGCCATCTGATAAAAATTCCCATCCCCATAGCTCAAACGATAATCGCCTGCACATTATACACAACGGCATAATTGAAAATTACTGCGTGCTGAAGGAAGAACTGATTAGCCGGGGTCATAACTTTAAAAGTGAAACAGATACCGAGGTCTTGATCCATCTTATAGAAGAAATACAAAATATAGAAAAGATTGATTTACTTGAAGCTGTACGCCAGGCTTTAAAATCGGTGATTGGCGCTTATGCAATTGTAATTTTAGACAGGGAAAATCCCGACCAGTTGATTGCAGCCAGAAAAGGCAGCCCCATGGTAATTGGCGTAGGTGAATCGGAGTATTTCATCGCATCAGACATAACACCTATTGTTGAGTATATAAGAAATGTTATATACTTAAAGGACAATGAAATTGCATTGATGACACGTGATGAGTTCCTGATAAAACGCCTGGATAATGTTATTCAGACCCCAATGATACAGGAACTGGAATTAAAGTTGGAAAACCTTGAGAAAGGAGACTTTGACCATTTCATGTTAAAAGAAATATTTGAACAACCCCGCTCGATAAGAGATTGCATGCGTGGCCGGATTAACCCTGAGGCCGGGAAAGTAGCTTTGGGAGGGATTAAAGAATACGCCGAAAAGCTAAAGAACATTGAACGCATTATTATTATCGGCTGCGGTACATCATGGCATGCCGGGTTAACCGGTGAATATTTAATTGAAGAGTATGCACGGGTGCCGGTTGAAGTTGAATACGCTTCCGAATTCAGGTACCGTAACCCCATTATTAGCGAAAAGGATGTTGTCATAGCTATCTCGCAATCCGGAGAAACCGCTGATACCATGGCGGCAATTGAAATAGCAAAAGAAAAAGGTGCAACCATTTTTGGAGTTTGTAATGTAGTAGGCTCGTCTATTCCAAGAATAACAGATGCGGGTGTTTACACGCATGCCGGTCCGGAGATTGGTGTTGCATCTACCAAAGCCTTCACGGCTCAGGTAACGGTTTTAACACTCATTGCATTTTACATAGCACAACAAAAGGGCACGCTTGCCACATCAAGGTTAATAGGCCTTTTAACCGAACTGGATAACATACCCGAAAAAATACAGGCGGTTTTGGCCAATAATGATTTGATAAGGGATATCGCACTTAGTATAAAGGATGCAAGTAATTGTTTATTTTTAGGAAGGGGGAACGGATTTCCGGTAGCACTGGAAGGTGCCCTAAAATTAAAGGAGATTTCGTACGTGCACGCAGAGGGCTACCCCGCTGCCGAAATGAAACATGGCCCCATCGCTTTGATTGACAAAGAAATGCCGGTTATATTTATTGCAACCAAAAACTCTTCCTACGAAAAGGTGATCAGTAATATCCAGGAGGTTTTAGCGCGCAAGGGAATCGTAATTGCCATTGTAACTAAAGGAGATACCCAGGTAAAAAAAATGGTAGATTATTGCATTGAAATACCTGATGCCGACGAAGCCTTCTTGCCATTGCTGGCTACAATTCCACTACAATTGCTCGCTTACCATATTGCTGTACTGCGCGGTTGTAATGTCGATCAGCCACGCAACTTAGCAAAATCTGTAACCGTTGAATAACCTTACCGCCATTATATTTATATAATTCGGAATTAGAATAAAAAGTCAATTGAAGAAATGTTCAATTGACTTTTTATTTAGCTTCGATTTGGATTAACTCTAAATTTTTCTTTCACCTGTTTCCGGGGCTCGTGCAGCCCTGATTGCCCTGGAGGTTCGGTCGTTACAATAAAATTAGAACACGTTTTTATGATACCGATTATTTAAGCCGTCTGGCTTAAATAAATCTCTTATAAGCACCTCAAAACACACCCTGATCTAAAGAATTTTTTGGTAAAAAAGCAGTCAATTTCATTGCTTTTTTACATAATATGTAAAGCTGCTATGTAGCTATTTTACAGTTTGTGTGAATATTCAAGCACCGTTTTACAATTTAATTTCAATCGGGAAAAACAATAAACTACTGATCATCAATGCTATATATTTGACTATATAAACGATCAGACACAAATAAACAGGCTATATTTTTAATCTCATGAATATAAAATCAATTTATCCCTGCTGCATTTTAGCATTACTCATTGTAAGCTCCTGCGCACCTAAAAGAGACTTGGTTTATTTTAGTAATATGGCAAGTTCAGTTACTGAAAATAACACCCAGGCGCAGGAAACACGTATTCATAAAAATGATGTAGTGAACATCACCATGACCAGTTCGAACCCTGAGTCAAATTTACTTTTCATCAGCAACAAAAATGCCGCATCAGGTACATCACTTTACAAAGATGGTTACCGCGTAAATAAAAGCGGATATGTTAATTTGCCATTGATTGGCGATTTTAAAATTGAAGGATTAGGCGTTGACGAAGCACAAACCAAAATTGCCGCTGAACTGGATAAATATGTCAAGAATCCGGTGGTTGATATCCAGATCGTAAATTTTAAAATCACCGTAATTGGCGAGGTAAATAAACCATCGACTTTTATAATTACCGACGAGAAGGTAAACCTGCTGGAGGCCCTGGGTATGGCGGGAGATATGACGGTATATGGTAGGCGGGAAAATGTACTGGTTATAAGAAATGAAGGCAATCATAAAACCATGAAACGTTTGAATTTGAATAAGCAGGAGGCCATGAATTCGCCTTATTTCTATCTCACGCAAAACGATATTGTTTATGTTGAACCCGACCGTTCCAAAGCAGTTGAGTACAGTCAAAACACCAGATTAATGCCACTTGTCATAGCATCCATATCGGCCGTTGCTGTTTTGGCGGCAGTGCTTTTAAAAAGATAATACTGTTAAATTAAATAATTAACGAAATAAGCAAGAAGTGATGACTGCAAATTCAGTTTATAACCCGGGCGTAACGGCTAACAATTTTAGGGACAAAATGATGCCCTACCTAAATCGTTGGTATTTATTTTTAATAAGCCTGGTAATAAGCTTTATTGCAGTAAGTATATATCTTGACTTTACAACACCGCAGTATAAAGTTACTGGTACCATACAAATACCTGATGATAAAAAAGGCGACGGAATTTTGAAATCAACTGCTTTCAGCGATCTGAACATGTTTCATGAAGAAAAAACATCTGACAATGAAATAGAGATTTTACGCTCAAGAGATCTTATTTACAGCGTAATTAAAAAGCTGCACCTTGAAACAGCCTATTTTTACGAATCGGATTTTTTAAAAACCAATGAACTGTATAAAGACGAACTGCCGCTGGTAGTTTCGGTGAACAGGCTCTCAAAGTTGGCTTACCTGCAACCATTGCAATTACAAATTCTATCCGGTGATACTTTTGTTTTATCGGATGACCTTCATAGGTGGATTTATAATTACGGGCAGGAAATTAAACACAATGATTATAATTTTACCGTGAATAAAGGACCGGCGTTTCGCTCCGGACCGAAATTGATCGGCATCAAATTTAAGAACCTGGAACAACTGGCTTCAGCGTACAGTCTGGGCGGGTTAAAGGTTGATCCGGTAATTAAAGAGTCGAACACAATTAATGTGAGCCTTAATGATGCGGTACCTCAAAGAGGGATTGATATTCTTGCAAACCTTATAACTACCTATAATGCACAGAGCATAGCAAAGAAAAATGCGATGGCAATTAATACCATTTTGTTTATTGACAAGCGTCTGCAGGATATGGGAAGGGAGCTTTCACTTACAGAAGGAGATATCGAATCATTCAAACAGCAAAACGGTGCAGTTGACGCAGCTTCAGGCACACAGATAAACCTGCAAAAATCTGCTGAATATAACCAGCTGCTCGAAAATGCTGATGTGCAATTGGGCATTGTAAATTCTATCGAGTCCTATTTAGGCAACCCCAACAACAAGTTTAATGTGGTTCCGAGTACAATGGGATTAAAAGACCCGGTATTAAATACCTTAATAACCCGTTTTAACGATCTTCAGATTGAAAGGAACAGAATGCTGAACAGCGCAAACATTAATAACCCGCTCGTTCAAAACCTCAGTGACCAAATCTCAAGCCTTCAGCGAAACATTAGGGAGAACCTTGCTAATATTAAGACAGGTTTTATTATTGAGCGGAATCATCTTAGGCAAAATTCTGCGCAATATGATTCAAAAGTTCGGGCAGTGCCATCACTTGAAAAGGGTCTGTTACAGCGTGGGCGCGAACAGGGCGTGAAAACAAATTTATTTCAATACCTGCTTCAAAAGCGGGAAGAAACAGCATTGTCTTTATCCGCAACAATCCCTACTTCACAGCTAATTGATAAACCAGCATATAGCCCAGTCCCTGATTTTCCTAAAAAGCCATTAATGTATCTGCTTGCATTTATTATAGGTTTTTCTATACCCATATTGATTATTTACCTTAAACAGCTATTTAGCAGCACTGTAAAAAACGCCGCCAGTTTAATGGAGATAAAAGGTATAAGGGTTCTGGGAGAACTTAGTCATAACGATTTCAAAAGCCCGATAGTTGTCCAAAGCGGCAGGCAATCTGTAATCGGGGAATTGTTCCGCTACATCAGGTCGAACGTTGGTATATTAAACCCTAATATGTCACCTAAGACGATGTTAATAACCTCATGCATAAAGGGGGAAGGAAAAACCTTTTTTAGCTTGAATATGGGGCTGACCCTGGCTCAGCTAAATAAAAAAGTATTGCTTCTTGAGTTTGACTTAAGGAAGCCCGATCTTCTAAATAAATTAGGAATGACTCAAAAAATTGGTATTTCTGATTACCTGCAGGACAATACAATTGATTTGATGGATCTGGTAAAACCTTACGGCAAAGCAACAAATCTTTATGTGCTGGGTTGCGGATCAATATCACAGAACCCGGCAGAGTTATTACTAAGCCCGCGGGTTGATTTGATGTTTGAATTGCTGAATGCCAATTTCGACTATTTGATAATAGACACTTCGCCGGTTGGTCAGGTTGCTGACGCTTTTAGCCTGGCAAGATTTGCCGATTTAAGTATCTACGTGGTACGTTACAACTATAGTAACACACAGCAATTGAGTATCCTTCAAGATATTTACGATAACGAAAAATTAAAAAACCTGATGGTGGTGTTTAACGACGCCAAAAAAGAGAACCGCCATGCTTATGCTTATGGCGGATACGGATACGCTACAGGATATGGTAGCTAAATAATATTGTAATAAACAGCTGGCTTATGTTAGCCGGTAAGTTTAATGTCGATGTTTTTGAAAGCGTATAACCTGTAAGTGGTATAGCGAAGCTTTATGTTACGGTTATCAGCCACTAACATCAGCAAACTAATTGAGCCGGACGCTTTTCCGGTAGCAATAACAGCCTGTAAGTGGTATAGCGAAGCTATACCAAACCACCAAATAAACATTCAATTTAAGAGTTTTATGGAATCCAAATCGGCCGCAAGCTTTTTGCACGAAAAAAAATGGCTGTTGATATATACCCGGCCAAAATGGGAGAAAAAAGTAGATCAGCTTTTAAAGCAACAGGGGATTGAATCATACTGTCCGTTAAGAACAGTTCAGAACCAATGGGCCGATCGTAAGAAACTGGTAAGCCTCCCAGTATTCAATTCGTACGTATTTGTCAGGGTTACACCACGGGAGGAATGTGAAGTGCTTTACACCCTAGGCGTAATCAAATTTGTTTACTACATGGGCAAACCAGCCGTCATTCGCGATCACATCATAGAACAGATAAAAATCAATCTGACACTTTACCAAAACGTGGAAGTGGTGAATCTGCAAAGTATAAATATCGGTGACAGGGTAAAAATAAAACAAGGTGTATTTATAAATCAATCAGGCCAGGTAATTCAAATTATGGGAAAGAAGATTCTTATGGTTTTTGATCAAATAGATTGTGCGCTGGTAACCTGTATACCATTTGGTCATGTAGTATTAAACAATATAAAAAACGAAAATGAAATCACTTCAGGAAACGTATAAAATCGGCGTTATTGGTCTTGGCTACGTTGGGTTGCCATTAGCTGTAGAATTTGCTAAACAGTATAAGGTTTTTGGTTACGACATTAATCCCAAAAGGATTAAAGACCTTATTTCCGGTTTTGATCAAACAATGGAAGTTGGCAAACCTGAACTGGAGGAAGTAATTACCCTCGAATGTACAACGCTTAAAGGCTTGTACTGTACCAATGAACTTGAAAAATTAAGAAACTGCTCAATTTACATTGTAACAGTGCCTACGCCGGTGGACAAAAACAACCGGCCTGACCTTAGCCCTTTGATAAAAGCCAGCCGGTTAGTAGGCAGCATCCTGAAAAAAAACGACATCGTTATTTATGAATCTACGGTGTATCCGGGTGTTACCGAAGATGAGTGTGTGCCGGTACTTGAACAAGCATCAAACCTTCATTTTAACATTGACTTCTTTGCAGGATACTCGCCTGAAAGAATCAACCCCGGTGATAAAACACATACAGTGGCAAAAATACGCAAGATAACCTCTGGCTCAAATGCAAAAACTGCAGAAATTGTCGATCAGCTTTACCGTTCCGTTATTTCTGCCGGTACTTTTAAAGCCGATTCGATAAAAGTGGCTGAAGCAGCAAAAGTTATTGAGAATGCGCAGCGGGATATAAACATTGCCTTTGTTAATGAACTGGCTATGATATTTAATAAACTGGGCATTGATACCCACAAAGTACTGGAGGCCGCGGGGACAAAGTGGAATTTTTTAAATTTTAGCCCCGGATTAGTTGGTGGCCATTGTATTGGCGTAGATCCATATTATCTGGCGCAGAAAGCTCAGGAAGTGGGATACCATCCTGAAGTTATTTTAGCGGGCCGTCGTATTAATGATGGTATGGGAGCTTATGTTGCAGATCAATTCATCAAAAAGATGACCCAGAAAGGCACCTCCCTTATCAATGCAGAAGTGCTTGTGCTCGGTTTTACATTTAAAGAAAACTGCCCGGATGTACGAAATACCCGCGTAATTGATATTATTCGCCGCCTTGAGGAATACAAAGTAAAAGTCCACATTCATGATCCCTGGGCAAACCCCGAACAGGTAAAACACGAATATGGAATTCATTGCGAGAACGGTGAGTCTAAAAAA
Organism: Mucilaginibacter xinganensis; assembly: GCF_002257585.1. Classification (NCBI taxonomy): domain Bacteria; kingdom Pseudomonadati; phylum Bacteroidota; class Sphingobacteriia; order Sphingobacteriales; family Sphingobacteriaceae; genus Mucilaginibacter; species Mucilaginibacter xinganensis. Next base: position 3,031,086 of record NZ_CP022743.1, read on the forward strand.
AGGACCTATGACGGGATTCTGCTGGCAGTTGCGCACCAGGAATTTAAAAAAATGGATTTAGCACACCTCCTTAAACCTAACGCAGTTTTATACGATTTGAAAGCATGTTTGCCTGATAATATAGTTAATGCCCGCCTTTAGGCTACCGATATGAGTTTAAAAGATAAAGCAGTATCAGGCATTCTGTGGTCGTTATGGCAGCAGTTTAGCGGAAAATTGATAGGCTTCTGCATCTCCATCTTTCTTGCACGACTACTCGAACCGGCGCAGTTTGGTTTAATTGCGATGTTATCGCTCTTTATTGCCGTAGGAAACAGCTTACTGGATAGCGGCTTAACAGCATCACTGGTACGGACACAAAATGCAGATCAGCGGGATCTATCAACTATCTTCTATTTCAACCTCGCAGGAAGTACCACTTTATATACGATGCTTTACCTGGCCGCCCCGCTGATCGCCGATTTTTATAATCAGCCGCTTTTAAGAGCTGTAGTACGCGTTTACGGATCAATTTTTATAATCAATGCTTTTTTTGGAGTACAAAGCACCTTGCTTATAAAAGAACTGAAGTTCAAAAAACAAACCAATATTCAAATTCCGGCAGCTATTAGCGGCGGTGTACTTGGAATTGTACTGGCAAAAATGGGATATGGCGTTTGGAGCCTGGTTTGGATGTATTTGTTTACTGCCTTTTTATCGACAGTTTTACATTGGTACTTCTCATCCTGGCGCCCGGCATTGATATTTGACAGGCAACGTTTTAAAAATCACTTTCGGTTTGGTTATAAAATAACATTGTCGGGAATACTGGATACCATCTATCAAAACTTGTATTTGATAATTATAGGAAAATACTTTTCAGCCAGCCAGCTCGGGTTTTATTCGCGCGCCGACTCTGTTAGCCAACTGCCGGTCGGAAATATATCTGCAGCAATTAACAAGGTTACTTATCCAATGTTTGCTCAGATTTCTAATGATCTAGTCCAGCTAAAAGCTGTTTACAAGAAACTAATGCAGCAAGTACTTTTTTGGAACGCGCCTACCTTAATTGTATTATGCGTTGTAGCCGAACCGTTGTTTCACTTTTTACTTACAGATAAATGGCTACCTGCGGTACCTTATTTCAAAATACTGTGTATTAGCGGTATTATGTACCCGCTGCACTCATACAATTTGAATGTTTTGAAGGTACTGGGTAAGAGTTCCTTGTTTTTAAAACTCGAAATAGTAAAAAAAATACTTAGCGTAGCCGGGATACTTTTATTCATTCCTTTTGGAATTTACGGGCTCTTATATTTTCAGCTTTTTTTCAACTTCGTAGCTTATTATATCAATTCTTTCTACAGCGGTAAATTAATTTTTTACCCCGTTAAAGAACAAATTGAAGATATACTCCCAATCCTGATGTTAGCAGGTTGTATTGGAATTGCGTGTTATGTTATTGACCTTTTTCTTGTTTCAATTTTTACGCCGGACTTATTGAGAATTGCGGCAATAACAGCTCTTTATACATTTTTTTACTACGTTTTTAGTGTGCTGATCAAACTACCGGCAGTCGGAGATTTTAAACAATTAATTCTAAAAAGATGATACCAGTAACCAAACCTTTTCTGCCCTCAGAAAAAGAATTTAAAAGTTATACCAAAAGTATCTGGGAGAGGCAATGGCTTACCAACAACGGCCCATTGGTGAATACACTTGAATTGAAATTGAAGGAATATTTGGGTCTTGACCATTTATTATTTGTCTCGAACGGAACGGTTGCTCTTCAACTGGCTATCAAAGCTCTTGATTTAAAGGGAGAGATTATTACAACACCATTTTCGTTTGTTGCAACAACAAGCAGCATAGTTTGGCAAGGCTGTAAACCTGTTTTTGTTGATATCGATCCTGAAACATTTAATATTGACGCAAGTAAAATAGAAGCAGCAATTACGCCGCAAACATCGGCCATCCTGGCTACTCATGTTTATGGCAACCCATGCGATATAGAGGCAATTCAGCGGATTGCTGGTAAGCACAATCTTAAAGTAATCTACGATGCTGCTCATTGTTTTGGTACGCGCTATAAAAACAAATCAATTTTTGCTTACGGGGACATCAGCACAGTAAGTTTTCACTCAACTAAACTATTCCACACCATTGAGGGCGGGGCTGTGATAACAACAGATCCTGATATTTTGAAAAAGCTGGCGCTAATGCGAAATTTCGGGTATTCAGGGGTGGATACTTTTTCTGAACAGGGAATTAACGCAAAGAATTGTGAATTTCACGCTGCTATGGGGCTTTGCAACCTTGGGCATATCGACGATATTTTAAAAAAACGCAGGTACTTATCTGAACAGTACCGGCTGCGCTTAAAAAAACTCGACGTACAATTTCAAAAATTGGAGAATCCGGAAGACTTTAACTATGCTTATTTCCCGGTATTATTTGAAACTGAAGAGTTGATGCACGAAAGTAAGGCGAACTTGGAGTTAGCCCAAATTTATTCCAGAAGGTATTTCTATCCTTCGCTGTCAGCCCTCCCCTACGTTGACAATGTTATTATGCCTGTATGCGACTCCATTGCGAAGCGTATCATTTGTCTGCCATTATACCATACATTAACGATTTCGGACCTGGATCTTATTTGCCGCATTTTGTTACGTTCGCAAAACTTTGGCGAAAAGCAAATGGCCAGGGCCAAACAAATAGGTGTATTAATAGCCGAACAGCTAAAATCAAAAATAAAAAGCGCAGCAGTTAAAACAAATGGAATTTTATGACGAATCAACCCATGGTAAGCATTTGTTGTATCACATACAACCATGGCCGGTTTATTGCCCAGGCAATTGAAAGCTTTTTAATGCAGCAGACTAATTTCGAATTTGAAATCATAGTCGGTGATGACTGCTCGAGCGATCAGACGCTAAAAATCGTTAAACTATTTTCGCACAAACATCCCGGGAAAATAAAATTGATTACCTCGCCAAAGAACCTTGGGACACATAATAACCTGATCAATTGTCAGAAATTTTGTACCGGAAAATACGTTGCGCTTTGCGAAGGTGATGATTATTGGACTGATATTTTTAAATTGCAAAAGCAGGTTGACTTTTTAGAGCAAAGCGTTGACCACGTTATTTGCTGTCATTATACAAGGGTGATTAATGAAAACAATGAAACACTATATGTGCATCCCAACCCGATACCACTTGAACACACCTATTTTGATCTTTTGTCCGGAAAGCAGGAGGAAACAAAAACAGCGTCTATGCTTTACAGGAACTTTCCTGAAATAAACCAGTTATTTGCAAAGCAGTGGTTTTTTAATTGTTTTGCCGGAGATAAGATCTTTAAACTTTTCGCAACTCATTTATCCGGAAAAAAAATCTATGTGATGCCGGACGTAATGAGTTGCTATCGTAATCACACGGGCGGCGTTTGGAGCATGATTGATTCAAAAGTAAGGATGGAAAGAAGGATCAGCGATTTTAACCTGATCATAAAGAACTTTACCTATCCGACCTATAAAAGAAAAAGTCTTTTGCTTTTATACATTAAAGAATATCTGTTATTTGAACTAAGGAATAGGCGGCTACGCAAAGTATATAGTACCTTAAAATACTTGATTTAACTTGTCACATGCAATTATTTTATAAGTGAAAAGTAATTCCAATTTAAAGCAGTCAAAGGTATTTTTTATCATACCGACTTTGAATGGTGGTGGAGCTGAAAGGGTTCTTATTTCTATAGCTAACTACTTCGTTCAGCTAAAGTGTACTCCGGTTATCATTGCATTAAATCAATGCGAGCCTGCATACGTGATAAATCCTGCGGTCAAAGTTATATTCCTGGTTCGCAGACAAGGGAAAAGAAGTTTAAGGTTATATTATATATTTCAAACTTCTTTTAAATTGATGGCGCTAATATTGAGGCAGAAGCCCGTTTGTGTATTATCGTTTATTACTTCGGCAAATTTATGGGCCGGAATAACCTGCACTATTACCAACACACCCTTTATTGTATCTGAAAGAACAACTCCTGACAGAACCATAAATCAATTTAGTTATTTGCTTAAACTGATAACTGCTTTATTATATAAAAAAGCAAAGGCCGTTGTAGTTAGCGCAAAAGGAGTTGAAGATTGTTTACGAAAAAATGAATTGTTTAAGGATATAACTAATGTTTACCGAATTCCGAACGCGGTACCCGAATTTGATAATCCTTCCACTAGATTAGTTCATTCAAGACCATTTATTCTGGGTGTAGGCCGGCTTTCGTATGTAAAGGGATTCGACCAGCTGATAACTGCTTTTAGCAATGCACAGCTGGATGGGGTGGATTTGCTGATAGTTGGAGATGGTGAAGAAAAGAGCAATTTGATTTGCCAGATTTATAACCTTGGCTTACGAGACCGTGTAAAGTTGCTGGGCGCTAAAACAAATTTGCAAGATTACTATAGCCAGGCAGAAATATTTGTTTTACCCTCGCGAAATGAAGGATACCCTAATGCGCTTGTTGAAGCAATGAGTTTTGGTTGCCCTTGTATTGCAATGAATTGCGAATTCGGGCCGTCAGAAATTATTAAAAATAAAAAAAATGGCATTTTATTACCTAACGGCTCCATTGACGCACTATCGAATACGCTAAAACAATTGATTGCTGACCCTTTATTAAAAGATAACCTGAGCCGGGAAGCAATAAAAATTAATAAAACCAATAATGCAGACCAGTTGCTGGGCAAATGGGAGCGATTAATCTTAAGCCGGCTTACTTAAAACTGCGTCGCTTTGTTAAATTAAAATTTCATGGTACAGTATTTAATCCGTCTTGATGATCTATGTCCAACGAATAACTTAAGTAAATGGGAAAGGTTTTTTGATCTGTTTGATCATTACGACATTAAACCGATGATTGCGGTTATCCCCGATAACAAAGATCCAGGTTTAAATATATGCGGAGATTTCAATCCAGTTTTTTGGCAGTTAGTCCGTGACCTTCAAAAAAGGAACTATTTCATAGCCTTGCACGGTTTTCAACACCTGTATGTAAATGAAAACTCTGGAATATTGAAGCTCAACAAAAAATCGGAATTTGCTGGCTTATCGTTGCCGGATCAGGAATTAAAGATTAATTCCGCTGTGCAAATCTTCACACGGGAAAATATCGATTCGTCGATGTTTATTGCACCATCACATACATTTGATCGAAATACGCTGATAGCATTAAATAAGTGCTCCGATATACACACTATTAGTGACGGATTAATAAAACATCCATATTTAAAGTATGGCTTTAGCTGGATCCCGGTGCAGCTATCAGAAGTTGAAGCTAAATCAAGCGGCACCTGGACTTTTAATTATCACCCGGAAACTTGTACCGATAAGGCTTTTGAAAAAGTTAGAGATTTTATTCATAAAAATCACAAACTTTTTGTACGCCCGTCTGATCTGACATTTAAACCATATACGTCCGTTGACTTTATTGCTGAAAAATACCGCATTTATCGGCGTTTGGTTCGTGATTTCGTAAAGCACAATTTATTGGCTTGCAAGACCCGGTTCAAATACCAACAACCTCTTTAACCAGGAATCATCATTCACTTGAAAGTCGCACAGATATTTTCCTACTATCAATTTTAAACACATACATCATGAATATTCCTTTTTCACCGCCGTTTATTGATCAGTCTGTAATTGATGAAGTTGTACACACACTCCAATCTAAATGGATAACCACGGGTCCTAAAGTTGCCGCTTTAGAGAATGAAATAGTAGCAATGACTTCGTGCAAAGCAGCAGTTTGTATAAACTCATGGACATCGGGTGCCATATTGATGTTGAAATGGTTCGGTATAAAAGAAGGGGACGAAGTAATTATACCAGCTTATACTTACAGCGCTACCGCCCTGGCCGTACTGCACTGCGGGGCCAAACCAGTAATGGTAGATATAGGTGATGATTTTTGCATATCGCCGCAAGCTGTTTATGACGCTATAACTCCGAAAACCAAGGCTATAATTCCTGTTGATATTGCCGGCTGGCCGTGCGATTATGACAAGTTAAACGCTATAATTACAAATAGGAGAATTTTAAAATTGTTTGTACCGGAAACCTTTGAGCAACAAAAACTCAACCGGATTTTACTGATAGCAGATGCAGCACACTCTTTGGGCGCAAAATTTGACGGGGTTGCATCGGCAAAAAAATGCGATGTTACTATATTTTCATTTCACGCCGTTAAAAACATAACGACAGCAGAAGGCGGTTGTGTTTGTCTTAATTTACCTGCAGTATTTGACTCAATTGCTGAATACAGGTACCTTAAAATGTACACGCTTAACGGTCAAACCAAAGATGCTTTTTCTAAATTAAATGGTGCAGGCTGGAAGTATGATATCCTTTTTAAAGGCCTTAAAATTAATATGCCCGACATTTGCGCAGCTATTGGGCTTGCCCAGATCAGAAAATACAGCAGCTACTTACTTCCGTTACGTAAGCAAATTGCTTTAAGGTATTGCAATGGTTTTAAAAATACCAGCTGGTTTATCCAGCCGCCGCTGATCGACAGCAGAAGGGAAACAAGTTATCATTTGTTTCCGTTGCGGATCAGCGATATTACTGAAGAGCAGCGCGATAAAATCATTGACGATTTGACAAGCATGGGAGTAGCAGTAAACGTACATTTTATACCAATGCCTATGTTAACATACTTTAAGGCCCTTGGCTACCGGATTACAGATTATCCTACCACGTATAAACAATTTTCATGCGAAATTTCATTGCCAATTTATCCGCAACTCTCAAACGAAGAGATCGATTTCATTATTGAATCTGTAATTTCATCAGTACAAAAGCAACTTACCTATTCCATATTACCATCGGTTGATTTGCAGACTGATAAATTGCGGCAGGTAGGAATAGCTTCTTAAATTATTGTTTATGATGCTTAAAAGAGCTTTTGATATCTGCCTATCCTTGACAGGCATAATAGTGTTAAGTCCGTTATTTATACTTACCGGGTTGTTTATTATGATTGATTCCAACGGACCGGTACTATACATTCAGCAGCGAGTGGGCCGTAACTGCATCGATTTTGGATTGTTAAAGTTCAGAACAATGTACGTGCACGCCGATAGGTTGGGTTGTTTAACCATCGGAAGTCACGACCCTAGAATTACGCGTATTGGCCTTTGGCTTCGTAAGTTTAAAGTTGACGAATTACCTCAATTGTTTAATGTACTGGCAGGACACATGAGCTTTGTAGGCCCGAGACCCGAGGTTCGCAAATACGTAGATCTCTATACACCTTACCAGCTAAAAGTGCTTAGCATTAAACCAGGGCTAACAGATTGGGCATCAATTCAATATTTTGATGAAAATGACTTGTTGGCGGGCTCGGATGACCCCGAAAAATTTTATATAAATAAAATTATACCTTCAAAAATCACATATAACCTCAAATATATTGATCATCATAATTTATGGGTAGATCTGAAAATCATCGCCGGTACTTTAAAAAAGATATTTCATACGTAATCCCGATTCATCTGGTATGTTGCTCAAAAAAATGATGGTATACGGTTTCATGACCCTATACCTTTATACACTCGCTTTTGGTGTTTTCATGACCACTACTTTGAAAATACCAGCCCCTCTTGTCTTTGGTTTGCCTTTGCTCCTTTTCACATATAAACAGGTTCCCTCATTCACTTATTATAGGGAAACGGGAATGCTGGCGTTTGGGTTATTGTTATTTTATGTAATCGGTACTGGCGATAATCTTTCATTTGTTGCATACCTTATCACGATTGTAACCTGTGCGCTTTACTTTAATTATTTTGTAGGTTTTAATAAAAGGCGCTTTACTGTTTCAATTATCATTTTTTTTTTACTGTTGTTGCTTTCTATGGTGATAATGGTCCTGGATCACAGTTATCAATCTATTATCGATCCTTTAAGAAGCAGGATGCTTGACGACAGAATAAAACAAAGCCCGTCGGGCTTAGCAGCAACTCAGTTTACATTTGGTTACCAAATTGCAGCCTTTACAACATTCGCAGTTGTAGCCACATTTGTCTTCAACCGGCATTTTTTTATAAAAACACTGGTGCTTTGTATCTGTCTCGTATTTATTTACCTGGGTATGAACCGTTCTGCATTTGTAAGCTTCAGTTTAGCACTCACTGTATTTTTGTTAGCCTATTACCGGTTTAAAGCTGTATTTTTCATTGTAGCCGTTTTAGCAGTAGGGTTTGGAATTTACACCTATTTTCTAAAGAATAACCTGGACGATAAAAACAACATCCTCTCAAAAAACCAGGCAAAAGAAGCTAACGATTTTAATCGGGCCGGCATGGCCGTTGAAAATTTAAAAGTTTATGCAGATTACCCGTATGGATTGATTTTTTACGGTAAAAATTGGGAAGATGCAACTTACAGAAATCCAGCCTTTCCTTTTGGATTAAGCTCTCATAACGCATATTTAATGTTTTTAACTTATTTAGGCCCATTCTTGTGCATTGGGTTATTGGCCGCGATTTACTATCGAATAATCCGCCTTTCCCGCGAAATTATAAGTCATATAAGATTAAAGCACAACACAATACTTGCATGCCTGCTTTTTTCATTTATTTCGGTATCATTTAACGCATTGTCTCATAACGGATGGTTACTAACTGCGGACGGGCCAACATTATTTTTATACTTCAGTTTGATGCAGGGAGCTAAAATTTACTCCTTGCCACCCAAAAATGTATTCGTTGAAAATGTTGCTGAATTAGTTAATGCAGTTTGTTGATTTTCCAATCTCCACATGAAAAAAAAGATATTCCTAATTGTGAGTTCCCTGGGAGCAGGTGGTTCTGAACGGGTTTATTGGTTACTTTCACAATATTTTTGCATGGGCGAATACGACGTCTCGGTTGTTTTTTTGAGAGCAGACGAACAGTGTTTTTCAACTAAAATAGAAGGTATCCGGTTTATTGATCTAAAAACCATTAAAGCTTCCAGGTCTTTTTTTAAGTTGTACAGGCTGTTAAAAACAGAACGGCCATTTGCTGTATTCTCAACAACAGATCATATTAATATTTTAACTTCAATGGTAGCGTTTTTTGTAACGGTGCCTCATCTTATCGCCAGAGCCTCAAACAATCCGCAGCAAATGAAAGGTTTCTATGACAAAAAGGCCCGGTTCTATAATCTGTTTACCCGTCTTTTTTTCACCCGGTTCAATTTCATTGTTTGCCAGACAAAGGAAATGAAAGTTTCGATGACTGAGTTATATGGAATTGAATCAAATAAGTTAAAGGTTATTCCAAATCCGGTATTAAAAACACTTTTACTCAAAGACGATAAAATTAATTCAACAAAAAAAAGGCTGATTGTAGTTGCCCGACTGTCAAAAGAAAAGGGACTAACAAGATTACTTGAAATTATGAGCCAGCTACCTGATAACTATATGTTAACAATTGCCGGCGCCGGGCCGTTAATGGCGTCTCTTAAAGAAGAAGTTAGTTTACGTACGTTGGATAGCCGGGTTACATTTTTGGGGCAGCTTAGTGCAGTACCGGCGCAAATTGCAAAGCACGATCTGTTTGTCTTGAGTTCTTACACAGAGGGATTCCCAAATGTTGTTCTTGAAGCTTTGTCTGTCGGCGTACCTGTAGTTTCGTTTCGTGTAGGCGGGATAAATGACGTTATAGTAGAATCCTTTAACGGATATGTTGCAGAACAGAACGATTTGGCACAATTTAAAAAACTTGTTATAAAGGCCTGTTCGCAAACCTGGAATTATGCTGAAATTAAAAATGATGTTTACGAGCGCTTCGCTTTGGAAAACGTTGGCCGGTGTTATTCAAACCTGCTTCTAAATTAAGTAAAACTATACTAACATGTGCGGAATTTACGGATCTACGATTTATTATGACGATCACATTGTGAGAGCTAAATTGCATAAGGTGCAATTTCGTGGGCCCGATTATTCCGGATTTGAACGGATCAATAATGTAATTTTAGGGCATAACAGGCTAGCCATTGTTGATCTTGACCACCGTTCAAATCAACCCTTTACCTACCATCACCTAAAAATTGTGTTTAATGGCGAAATCTACAATTATCAAGCGATCAAAGCTGAATTAAAAACGTTCGGTTATCTGTTTAGTACTAGTTCAGATACTGAAGTTCTTGCCGCAGCCTATCTTCAATTTGGTGAAAATTGTGTCGATCATTTTAACGGGATGTTTGCTTTTGTAATATATGATACCCAAGCACAAACTATATTTGGCGCCAGGGACAGGCTCGGGAAAAAGCCTTTCTATTATGCCCAAAACGGCACTGATTTTGAATTTGCCAGCCAGCCATCGCAAATCATCATAGCACGAAATGTAAGTATTGATCAGCAGGCAGTTAATGAATATATGATATGGGGGTACGTGCCTGAACCACGATCAGCCTGGCAACAGATAAAAAAATTACAGGCAGGGCACAAGTTTACTTTCAGCACTACAACCGGCATTTTTAAAACCGAAAAGTACTGGGACTTGAATTTTTCAGAAACAGGCAGATACATAGGGAATTATTCAACGGCTGTCTCAGAATTAAAAACGCTTTTAAATGATTCCGTTAAAATACGGATGCAGGCTGATGTCGGGGTTGGTGTCTTCTTGTCAGGGGGAATTGACTCTTCGCTAATAGCCGCACTGGCTTCGGCACAAACAGACCAGGTAAAAACCTTTTGCATTAAATTTAAAGAAAAAGAGTTTGATGAAAGTGTTTTTGCAGAGAAAATTGCCCGGCATTTAAAAACAAATCATCATACAATTGAGTGTAACCCGGATGAAGGAATTTCACTAATTGAGAACTTTGGAGATTTTTTTGATGAGCCATTTGCTGACTCCAGCGCTATACCAACTTTACTATTAAGCAAATATACAAAAAGACATGTTACTGTAGCGCTAAGCGGTGACGGCGGTGACGAAAGCTTTTCAGGATATACCAGGTACAAATGGCTGGGTCACGCTAACCCGTTATTTAAACTACCAAATAGTGCCAGAAAAATGCTCGCTGAAATAATTAAGTTGTCTCCTAATTACCGGCATAAACTCATTGCAATGGGAATTTCACAAGTTGATATCAAAGCCCTGTATGCTTATATGTTTGGTGGCCTGGAGTTTTCATGGCTTGGAAAACCTGATTTAGGATTAAACGTTCCATACATGGAGATTTGGTCGTCCCCTACCCTTAGTCTTCAGCAAAAAATGTCAGCTTTTGATATTAAGACCTATCTGAACGGAGATATTAACACAAAAGTAGACCGCGCTTCAATGGCGTTTTCGCTTGAAGCCCGGGCACCGCTTATGGATTACCGGGTAGTTGATTTCGCCAACACGCTGCCTGATCATTTTAAATTTGGAGGTGGGATTCAAAAGAGAATTTTAAAGGATATTTTATATCAATATGTGCCTGCTAACTTATATAACCGGCCTAAATCCGGGTTTGCAATACCTTTTCGCCATTGGTTTAAAAACGAATTGAAAGATTATGTTCTTGATCAGTTATCCTATCACGAATTATTGGAGATTCCCGGCATTGACGCCCGGAAAACGTCAATCATTATAAAAGAACACATGGCGGGTACGTGGAATCGTTTCCCACAAATTTGGAAATTGCTGGTGTTCAAACAATGGCTTAAAAACCAACAAACGCATAGCATACCCGGCTATCACCTGGCATAACATCAACCACTAATTTATATGCTTCAAATTAAGATTTCGGGGTTTGGCGGAATTCCGTGTAAAATTATCTGGTTTGCTTCCCGTCCAAAGATCTGGGATTGCATCAATGGTTATTACAAGCAGAGTACCTGTTCAGTGCCTGTTATTGGTTATCGCAGGGAGTTGTTTTTTACCAAAATCATTGACCTTAATTCAACAACCGCCGATTTAGAAGCCGGGTTTGATCAAAAAACTGCATATGAGATACGGCGAGCCGTTAAAGACGGAATAGCGACAGAACAAGAAACTGATTTAAAGTACTTTGAAAAATTCTACAACCTATTTGCCCAATCAAAACAGTTACCCCAATTAAGCCGAAACTTCATAAATTATGAAGCTAACATAGTTATAACCAAAGCAATCTACAATCAGGAGGATATAGTAATGCACGCTTATCTTACAGATGCAGCGCTTAAAAGAACCCGGTTGCTTTATTCAGCATCGTTATTCAGAACAGAGACCGATACGCAGATAAGGGCAATTGCCGGAAGAGCGAACCGACTGCTGCATTACAAAGACATGTGCTATTTTAAAAACCTGGGGTTTGGAACCTATGACTTGGGGGGGTATGCGCAGGGTACGAACGACGAGTCCTTATTAAAAATAAACCAGTTCAAAGACAGTTTCGGCGGTAACTTAAAACAGGAGACAGACTATTATCCTGTAACAGCTGTAATTATTTCTGCTATAAATAAAATTTTTAAAGTATGAATCCTTCCAGCCCATTAATTAAAGCATTTTATAAATTATTTGCTCACGACAAATGGAACATCGGTTATCTTTATCAAACTCCCGAAAGCCTTATCCAAAGTAAAAAACTTAACGGACCTATAAATTGGTTTAAGGAAGACAAAGCTGATTATTCGGCCGACCCGTTTGCCGTAAAAATAAAAGGAAATACATATTTATACTACGAAGAGCTTAATTTTTGGAAAGGGAAAGGCGAGATAATGATGCTCGACTGCCTTAATTTCAAAAACAAGAAGAGAGTTTCGGGCATAATGAAACAGCAAGTTCACCTCTCTTACCCCCATATTATTAAAGAAAATAATGATCTATACTGCATCCCGGAAACGTCGGCTGCGCAACAGATAGCGCTTTATAAAGTGGATAAAGAAGCTCCAACTATTTTTAAAAAAATAAAAGTAGTATTAAAAGGAAGTGAGTTTGTAGATAGTTCGATAATTAAATATGGGGGGAAATATTGGTTATTTACAAGCATTTCAAAAAAGCCAGATCATCTCTACATTTTCTCTGCCGACTCATTACTGGGCATGTTTAAACCCCACTCGCTTAACCCAATTAAAGTTGAACCATGTTTAAGCAGGTCAGCAGGTGGTTTATTTATTGTGGATAACAGGCTTTATATGCCCAGCCAAAACCATCAAAAATGCTATGGTGGATCTATTATAATAAATGAAATTACGCTGCTTAATCAAACGGAGTTTAAATATACCAGCGCTTTTGAAATATTGCCTCAACTACCATACGGCGAAGGTTTACACACTATAAATTTCAGCGAAGGTTTACTGCTGGTTGATGGTAAACGTAAAGTATTCAGCTCGCTAGCTCCGGTTAAAAAGCTTGTTAAAAAACTCAGACTAGCATATAACCTTTAAAAATGGATTCAATTAATAAAAACATAGTTTTTGTATCTATGTCTGACGCCGGAAACGGTGCAGAAAAGGTGATGCTTATGGCTGCAGCTGTGTCAAAAGCGCCAATGATATTTCTTACCAAAGTAGCTGTCGATGGTTTGTGCTTACCTGCTGATCAGCCTGCTCAGTTTATAACCTCAAAAGGGATGATTGCCGGTTTCTTAGGGCTGGCAAACGCTATTAAAAAATATCGTCACGATTTCACAATCATCGCCTCACACTCCTATCTAAGCGCATATTTAGGTTTTTTAAAACGCATAGGATATATAAAATCGAAACTTATTGTTAGAGAATGTACCTCTGTTTTCACGAGGTTTACCGGTATTAAAAGATGGACTTATCGAATAGCTTATTACCTGGGTTACCCGGCCGCAGATTTAGTGATCTGTCAGACAGATTTGATGAAAGCCCAATTCATTAGCCACGTCTCTTATGTCAAAGCCCACAAAGTAATAGTCGTAGAAAATCCTGTTGACATTACCCAAAACCTGCTAAAAGCAGATGTTTTTGTGAACGATCCTGACCTGGATGCGGAATTTATATGCGCGGCAGGGAGATTAATACCTGAAAAAGGATTCTCCATTTTAATAAGAGCCTATAGCGTTATAGCGAAACAGTATCCTGCTTTAAAGCTGTTAATTTTGGGCCACGGCCCGGATAAAGCAAATTTGATTAAATTAATTTACGAACTGGGGCTTGAGCGCCAAATTATTCTTAAAGGAAGAAGTGACAATCCAATGCCATACTTTAAACGTGCAAAAGTGTGCGTGGTGTCGTCCATCAAAGAAGGCTTTCCGAATGTGTTGCTTGAAATGATGAGTTTGAACCATGTTGTTGTTGCAACACTGTGTGCGGGCGGTATTGAAAGTATCCCGGGCATTTACAAGGCCGACGTAAATAACACTGATTCGTTAATGTTAGCTATAAAAGATGCTATCGAATTGCACACACCGCTCAAAAAAAACTCAACCCGCCGTTATCTTCAAAACAGGCAGCCTGAAGTTTTCATCTCTTCAATTTTAAATACTCTCAGCTTCAGGGATCTTTATTCAAATTGCTGATTTTAGACTTTCACACCCTAAATTTTTATTGATATGAAAACGCTTAGTTTACTAAGGATCATTACGTCATTATGTATAATGGCGGGTCCCCTAATTTTATTCAGTAGTTGTAAAAAGGAAGCCCTTAGTTCGACGATCAAAACAGAGAAAACGCCACCGGTTGAAATTAGTCCCGGGCTGTACCTTATTGACTTTGACGGGGTAAGGGCAGATGGAGGCTTTTGTTATAAAATTGGTTATGATTTGGACGGTGGAGATTCAAACGCAGAGCCTACAAAATCAAAGATGCGAATTTTCGAAAATGGGATAGAATTATTTCCGCCACATTCCGTACACGATGACATCCGCAACTATGGCGGCGGACGTTTTAGTCACTGGGGCTCAACCTTATATTTTTCAACATCAGACAATACCAACCCCATCACTAATGGAAAACAATATACCTGCACATTAGACGGTATGGCATATCCAAAAACAGACACGGTTGTAACACATGCCGTAAATCCTCAACCAGGCAAAGTAGATCAATGATACAACTGACATTATAGCTCAACAGCTGAAACCTCAAAATATCCTTATTTGCCTTTCTCAAAGGCTTCACCTCACTTTTAAATTAAACCCTTATGAAAATTTTAGTTACCGGTACTGCCGGTTTTATTGGCTTTCACGTGGCCAGGCGTCTCTTAAAACGTGGAGATACAGTGATTGGCATCGATAATTTAAACGATTATTATGACGTAAATTTAAAGTATGCGCGCCTCGCGCAGACAGGTATTACGTTGTCGGATGTTGAATATGCCAAACCGGTCACTAGCAAAACGTTCAAAAACTATACATATGTCAAACTGGACCTGATGGATAAAATAGAACTGGAAAATCTTTTTGAGACATACCATTTTGATGCTGTTTGTAACCTGGCTGCCCAGGCCGGTGTACGTTATAGCTTAACAAATCCTGAAGTTTATATCGACTCAAACATTAAAGGATTTTTAAATATCTTAGAATGCTGCCGGCATTTTAAAGTTAACCACCTGGTTTATGCAAGTTCGTCGAGCGTTTATGGATTGAATAAGAAATTCCCCTTTAGTGAGCACGATATTGCCGACCACCCGGTGTCATTATACGCAGCATCGAAAAAAGCGAATGAAATGATGGCACATACTTACAGCCACCTTTTTAACTTACGAACAACCGGCTTACGTTTTTTTACAGTATATGGCCCATGGGGCCGGCCGGATATGGCCTTGTTTATATTCACTAAGGCAATGTTGGAAGACAAGCCGATTGAGATATTCAACAATGGCCAAATGAAACGTGACTTTACATATATAGACGACATAGTTGATGGTATAGTTCATGTGATAGACAGCCCGGCGGAAAGCAATGCAGGTTGGGACCCCAAAAAACCAGATCCTGCCACTTCAACAGCACCATTCCGGATCTTTAATATCGGAAGAGGAACACCGATCAGCCTGTTGGATTTTGTTCACGAAATTGAAGAGCAAACCCATAAAACCGCTCAAAAATGTTTCTTGCCTATGCAGGATGGAGACGTAGCTGAGACATGTGCCGATGTTTCAAATCTCGCTCAAATTTTAAATTATAAACCACAAACATCAGTACATACTGGGGTGTCCAGGTTTATTGCATGGTATCAAACATTTTACAAGGTCCAGAAACACGAAATTGCAGTTTTACCTACTGAATAAGGCGCCTTAATTGTCATTTAATTGTCATAAACTGTGCAATTTTAACTATAAGTTTACAGTGGTTAATTGTCAACGCAACACTTTAACCACCTCTTAACCAGTTGTTTTTGTTTTTCGAGATTCATTCAGACACTTTTCATAAAAAGTATAGGTTGTAATTTTCTCGCGGGTACCCCGTTCGAGAACACTATAATTTAAAAATTCATGAAAAGAAACAAAAAAACTATTAAAAACGTGGCTTTCGCCAGCTTGGCATTAGGTGCAATTCTATTATTTGGAAGTTGCAAAAAAGGAACAGAAGGTACATCACCTACCACTGACAGTACAGCTTTATCTGCAAGTATTGCAGGGGCCGGTATTACAAATGCAGCTGCTGCTGCGACTGTTTACAATGTAGATGTAACAGGGTTAAGATCCGATGGCGGTTATGCTTACAAAATCGCTTATCCCTTAACACAAACCGGTGATTCAAACACAGCACCAACAGCGTCTTCGCTTGCTCTGTTTGAAAATGGAGTTAAGCTGGGTCCTGCGCATTCTGTTCATCAGGACATTCGGGACCTAGGTAAAGGCCGGTACAGTCATTGGGGTACTTCATTGATTTTTTCGGCATCTGACAACACAAATCCCGCAACAAATGGCAGGAAGTATACATTTTCATTTGGTGGCTCAGATACTACCGCATCAACAGGCGGAAGCGGTTCCGGAACTGGAACTGGCTCCGGAACAACCAACAGTACAGGCGTAGATGCCGGACTTGTAGGTTACGCGCTTGTTAATGGCACAACCACTGGAGGTAAAGGCGGTAACTCGGTTACAGTAACCTCTATCTCTCAATTAAAATCTGCAGTTGCAGGCTCCTCTCCTAAAATTATCTATGTGAGCGGAACAATTACAGGTGCCGGTGATGACCTGGTGTATGTAGGCTCAAACACATCAATAATTGGTAAGCCGGGTGCAACCTTAGTAGGTTTAAGCCTCTTTATGGAAACCGTGAATAATATTATCGTCCAGGATATTAGGTTTAAAAACTATGTGTATGATGCAGCAGTTATGGTAAAATACGAATCAACCCACATTTGGGTTGATCACTGTGAGTTTTCTACAGACAGGACCCACGGCTGGGATTATTGGGGTAAAGATATTTCAATTACCCGCGCCTCTGATTTTTGTACGATTTCATGGTGTAAATTCCATGATACTAACCTTTCGGTATTAATAAGTGGTGGAATAATAGGACATGAAGCCGATAAAGGCAAGCTTCATATTACATTGCACCACAATTACTGGTATAATGTAAGTGAGAGAGAGCCCGACATGAACTACGGAAGTGTCCATTTGTTTAACAACTATCACTTAGACAACAATGATTATTCTATCGGAGCAAGAGCAGGCGGAAATGTCAGAACAGATAATGAGTATTTTCAAAACTGCGCTAAGCCATTATCTACGAATTTAGCAGGTGATCCTCCAGGCTATTTTAGCGGTGTAACTACAAACGTTTATGCCAACTGTGGTAAAAATGATATTACTACTCCTATTTCTACTTGGGTTCCGGCATATTCTTATAAAGCAGCGCTTGATGTGGCTGCCAACGTACCTTCAATAGTTACAAAAGGAACAGGTCCACGTGCTATACACTAAATATTATACGTTCGCATAATCATTAAACGCGAATATAACACCACAAGCTATGTTTAATAGTTTGTGGTGTTTTTAAACATACCTTATCCTTAATTAACATAGCGCTTGCGCTTCTCTTTTTTTAAGATATATTTCTTTAAATGAACAGGCTCCCCCAACCTGTTTTATAATACCAATTATCCGGTACTGTTATATAATCCCAATAATATTTTACCGGCGTTTACCTGACTTACCATTTCACAAGATATTATCATGATCAAGACCGGGCAAAAAATTCTCATTGTGGGCGATACAGCCCAGGCATTAATGGATTTTAAAGGAAAATTAATTGAAGAATTAGCCGAACAGCATAAGGTATATGTTTTCACTCCCCCAATCCTAAAAAAACAGTATAGGGACAAGCTAACGCTGATGAAAGTTGGGATTTACGAAAGCCAGCTGAGAGGCAGTAACGTCTCGATTATTTCAGATCTTAAGTATATTGTCAATTTGTACAATGTGATTAAACAGGTACGGCCCGACATTTTTTTCCCCTCTACCTTTAAACCTGTCATTTATGGAACTTTACTGGCCAAATTATGTCGCGTTAAAAGGATAGTACCCATGCTTTCAGGACTGGGGTACAACTTTACTGAAAAAGGCAAAAACGGACTGTTAAGTAAAATAACACGGATTTTATTAAAATTCAGCCTGTTACACTCCAGGAGCCTAAAGATCATATTTCAAAATAAAGATGATTACCAAACATTATTATCATATAACATACTGAACGAAAAGCATAAAGCATTTGTAGTAAGCGGCTCGGGTGTTGACCTTGATCACTATAAGTATGACGAGCCTGATACCAAAAATATAGGCTTTTTAATGATGGCACGGCTAATAAACGCCAAAGGCATTTATGAATATTTTGAAGCAGCCAAAGAAATCCGTTCCCGTTTCCCAAACATAGAATTTAAGCTTATCGGCCCTTATGATAACAATGTTGACGCAATAAGCGCAGAATTATTTAAAGAAATAAACAGCGGAACCATCGTGCAATATGTAGGTAATGTAGATGATGTGAGACCATACGTAAAAAATGCCGCAATAGTAGTTTTGCCTTCTTATTATGGCGAAGGAATCCCCCGCAGCCTGCTGGAAAGCATGGCAATGGGGCGTCCTATCATAACCTGTGATTCAGTTGGTTGCAGGGAAACCATCGTATCATCACCTGCAATAAACGGATTCCTGGTACCACCTAAAGATGTACCCGCACTTGTTTCAAAAATGGAATATTACATCAATAATCCACACGCTATCCGCACTGACGGTTTAAACGGCTTGGCTTACGCAAAAAAAAGATTCAGTGTTTATTTGGTTAATGCAGATGTGCTTAAAATAATGGAATTAAAATAACACAATGATTATTAACTAATTAAACTCAAGTTATGGAAAACAACTTTCTTTATTCTGAAAAGAACTTTTGCGATTTTAAGCATTCCATGGATCATTATGGATGGGTTATTTATGAAGATGTTTTATCAACCGATTTTGTTGAAAAGATTAATGATGATTTGGAAGCGGCATACATAGACCGGCGAAAAATCCAGGAAAAAAATGGTATCAGCGCAAATATGGACGGAACGCTGCACCATCTGGTTGAGAGAAATAATTTCAGCATCCCCTTTCTGGAAAAAATGATCTGTGATGATGAGATCCGTAATTTTTTAGGTGGCAATTACATTCTTAATGGATTAAATGCAGTAATCCACCGGAAGCAGGAACACCCTTATTTGAGCAACATGCACAGGGATGTGCGAACATTTAGTAGCGACACCAAAATGCTGTTACAGATGATTGTAACATTAGATGATTTTACTAGGCTAAATGGGGCAACATATTTCCTTTCGGGATCGCATAAAATTGACCTAAGACCAGATGAAACTTACTTTAAAAAATTTGCAGATCGCGCAATAGCCCCTCAAGGTAGTATCATTTTATTCAACTCAAATATCTGGCACGCGGCAGGAGAAAATTATACAGACGAACCAAGAAGAGCATTGACATTAGGTTTTACGCGCCCGTTTTACAAACAGCAATTTGATTACACACGTTTTTTAGGTTACGATTTCGCTTCACAATTAAAACCTGATTTACAACAGGTTATTGGCTATAATTCCCGAATCCCTGAAACTCTTGACGAATACTACCAGCCACCGGAATTAAGAATGTATCAGCGCGATCAGGGTTAACTACAACCTCCAATAAACCTATAATTAATTACCATGCAAAAAGACAGAACTGGTTTGGAATCGATTGGGGGATATTTTGAACTTCAGCTAACGGAAGGAGAAGAATTCTATCCAAACCTTATTAAACTAAACACCGGACGCAATGCCCTGGAATATATCTTGAGACAAAAGAAATATAAAAAAATATACCTCCCGTATTTTACTTGTGATGTGTTGCTTGAACCTGTTGAAAGGCTTAAAATAGCAAGACAATTTTATTCAATTGATCCCAGGCTTGATCCTATTATTGATTTTGAACTTGAAAACGATGCATGCTTTTTGTACACTAATTATTTTGGACTTAAAAGTGAGACTACCCAGAAATTAGGTAGTAAAATCCAAAACCTGATTATTGACAATTCCCAGGCTTTTTTTTCCAAACCGCTGCCCGGCGTTGATACATTTTACTCGTGCCGAAAATTTTTTGGTGTTCCGGATGGTGCTTATTTACAGATCAATAAAAAATCAAACCGGAAATTTCCGGTGGACGTCTCGTATCATCGTTTTCTGCATCTAATAAAAAGCATTGATATGGGCGTAGAAAAAGGTTATGCCAGTTTCCTGGCTAATAACAAAGATCTTGAGCGTAATAATATAAAAACCATGTCGTATTTAACTCAGAAGATCCTTGCGGGTATTGATTACAAAGAGTGTGCAAGGATTAGGAAACGAAATTTCAACTTTTTACATGAGCACTTAAAAGAACACAATCTATTTAAGTTCAGCTCAAACGGGCACCACTCGCCGATGGTGTACCCTTTTTTAACTAATGACAGGCAACTGCATCTGCATTTAATTCAGAAAAGAATATATGTACCAACCTATTGGCCAAATGTATTTGAGTGGACCGACGCAACCATGTTTGAAAATTACCTTGCACGTTGTTTAGTGCCGTTACCTATCGATCACAGGTATAGCCTTCAGGATATGTTATTTATGTTAAATACACTAAAACAATTTTTATGACAATTTCAGTATACCTGCGGCCATTGATTTTATCAGATGCATTAACATCTTTTCAATGGAGAAATGATCCGGAAATTTGGGTCTATACTAAATTTAAACCCACTATGTACATTACGCCGGAGTTAGAAACGGAGTGGCTGCGGGAAAACCTTAACAAACCCAACCAAAGCCGGTTTGCAATATGTTTAAAAGAACTTGACACATACATAGGGAACGTTCAACTACTTGATATAACTGAATGCGGGGGAGAATTGCATTTGTTTATTGGTAATAAATTATACTGGGGAAAAGGTGTTGGTTACCAGGCAACTATGCTATTGCTGAGGTTTGCTTTTTTGGAAAGAAACCTGGAACTTGTTTATTTACGGGTGCATCCTGCAAACATTCCTGCAATATCCATTTATGAAAAGGCAGGCTTCGAAATTACAGGCAAAGAGGATGGGCTTATCCGAATGTCCGCATTGAAGAAGAATATCTTAAAACTCGGTTTTCTCAAGAAATGATAAATAAAAAATTAAACTCAAAAATATGACCCAATTATTTACTATCGCGGATAAAAATGAATGGAATTGGTATGTCCAAAACGCAATGGAATATGATTTTTGTCATACCTGGCATTATCATCACATCGACACCAGCGCATCCTCCTTGCTATTTATTTATGAAGAAGGTACTGATTTTATAGCGCTGCCTTTAGTAAAAAGGCAAATTCCCGGAAGCACTTTTTACGATCTGACATGTGTGTATGGTTTTTCAGGCCCAATTTCAAATAAAAAAATGGAGGATTTGGGCGACACGATGATTGAAAATTTCAAGGCCGCTTTCCTTGATTTCGTGGAAGCCGGAAAATATGTTTCTGTATTTTCAAGAATGCATCCATTTTATAAACAACAGATATTACTTGAAACGCTTGGCGGAGTACATGAAAATGGCCTGACAGTAGTTTTAGACCTATCAATAAATATTGAAGAACAACGAAAACGGTACCGGCAATCAACGATGGATGCTGTAAAACATGCCTGGAAAAAAGGTTTTAAAGTACGAGAAGAAAAAGGGCCGGCCGCCGTAGCTACTTTTATTGAAATCTATAATGAAACCATGTCGCGTGTGGGCGCTTCTGATTCTTATTTATTTAGCGAAACATATATTAATCAATTAATTAACACAGAAGAATATCATGCCAAAATATTAATGGTATATGATGGCGATACTGTAATATCGTCTACTATAATTATTTTTACCAATGGTATAATTCAGGCCCATCTTGTTGGTACGAGAACAAAATACCTATGCCACAGCCCAACCAAATTCCTGGTGGATGAAATTACCATAATTGGAAGAGCATTAGGTATGCGCTATTATAACCTAGGTGGTGGAGTTGGTTTTAAAGATGATACTATTTTTAAATGGAAAACGTCTTTCACCGATTATGTTTTGCCCTACAAAAGCTGGCGCTTTATAGCAAATCCATCCGTTTACCAGCAACTTCTTCATGAAAAAGGTATTGATGAAAATTCTGATGTAGATTTTTTTCCTCTTTATCGCTATAACCAACCTGTCTCATCGCTAATATCTATTTAAAATGATTTATATAAAAAATTTAATTTTCCCCGAAAAAATATATTCGAGGTGGTTAATACTATTAATTGATTTTTTTATAGTGGTATTATCCCTTTGCCTTTCATTTTATTTGAAAGGTGAACCATATCTTAAATTATATAATCTTTATGCAATTATATTATATAGCATTTGTGCAACTTTTGTTTTTTTGTACATGCGGATACACACCCGCATCATCAGGCACTCAAATACCAGGGACATGATGCGTGTTTTTGCGGCGGTGCTTATTAGTAATATCCTTTTTACATTGATTTTAACGATGCCGTTTTCCCCTTATTTTAAATTCAGCTTAAGCGGAGTTGCGCATGTGTTAATGATAAATATCTTCATATCCTCATCCTTGTTAATGGGAATGCGAATTGTTATCAAAGATCTGTTTGTTTATATCTGCGTGCCGGGTTATACATTAAAAAAGGACAACGTGTTAGTGTATGGATCAAACAATTCAGCAATTTTAATCAAGAACGCAGTGGAGGCACAAAATGAGCTTAAAATAAATGTACTTGGGTTTATTGATTCAAAAGCAGATAAAATACATAAGCATCTTGAACAAAAACGCGTTTACCCGATACAGGATATCGCTTGTTTAAAACAAAAATATGCCGTCAAAACAATGTTTTTTACCGCCGAAGGACTAAATAGCGACTGTAAACGGGCGGCGCTGGACGAATGTATTAAACTGGGAATTAAAGTAATAACCGTCCCCCCATCCAAACAATGGATTAATGGCAGACCAAATTTAAATGAGTTCAAGGATTTAAAAATCGAGGACCTTTTAGAGCGTGCGCCTATTGAATTATGTAAAGACCACGTTTTTGATGAGCTTGACGGGAAAAAAATTTTGGTTACAGGAGCGGCGGGCTCTATTGGCTCAGAGATTGTAAGACAAATATTAAGTTACAATCCAGAATATATAATTCTTTGCGACCAGGCTGAATCGCCCTTGCATGATATCCAATTAGAAATAGAGGATGGGATTTACGCCGGCAAAACACGAATTTTTATTGCAGATATTAAAAATACGACCCGCATAAAAACACTGTTCAATTTGTATAAGCCTCAAATTGTTTTCCATGCTGCCGCTTACAAGCATGTACCTATGATGGAAAACAACCCAACCGAGGCAGTCTTAACAAATATATGGGGAACTAAAAATATTGCAGATATATCGCTTGAGTTTGGGGTAGAAAAATTTGTAATGATCTCTACGGATAAAGCAGTAAGGCCAACCAATATTATGGGAGCCACCAAACGTATCGCCGAAATGTATATTCAATCGTTGAACAACGCTATGCTTAATAGGCAACACAGATTTGACGGCCAAAGCGAAGGGTGCCTTTGCCAAACAAAATTTATAACCACCCGGTTTGGCAATGTACTCGGCTCAAACGGATCTGTAATACCACGGTTTAAATCACAAATTGAACGCGGGGGCCCTGTAACAGTAACTCACCCGGATATAACACGCTATTTTATGACCATACCTGAAGCCGTACAGCTTGTTTTGGAAGCCGCAGTAATGGGAAAAGGTGCCGAAATATTTTTATTTGATATGGGAGACCCTGTTAAAATCACCGACCTGGCAGCAAATATGATAAAACTAGCCGGTTTAAAACCCGGAAAAGATATTGAAATTATTTTTACAGGCTTAAGGCCGGGAGAGAAATTATATGAAGAGCTTTTAAATGATGAGGAACTGGTAATTCCCACGTATAATAAAAGCATAAAAATTTCAAAAACTATCTCCAACTGCTATATAGATGTTGACAATTTAATTAAAGATTTGCTGGAACTCAACGCAAGTAATAATATTGATTTGATGGTTTCGAAAATGAAATCTATACTTCCTGATTTTATAAGTAATAACTCAAAATATGAGAAGTTAGATCTCAAAATGGAAAAATTAGAGATATTATAATATTTACCACTAACTAAAAATTTACAATTACTAAGCACCACAGTTTTGCCCAATTACCAGAGATCATTTAAAATCTTTTATCAATAATCTGGTTATACGCGAAATAAGCTTAATTATGAAAGAAATAAAAAAATTGCGAATATACAAAAAAAAACGAATTACCAAATTTGACTTTGATTATGTTTTCAGGTTGATCAGCGTCATTTACAGCTGAAAATCTTATCTATACATTTATGAACAAAATTTAAATAACAACGAAGCAATATTCTGATTTGACTATGAAATTAGTTACTCTCAGGAAACCTGTAAAAAAGATCACAATGATAAAACCTATACATATGCAAAGTGAAAACAATTACCCAGGCGTTGGTCTAAGCAATTCTACTGCGCAACATACGTCTTGCTCTCACATGGGCGAAATCTTAGAGCGGGTGGTACGCAGGGATCGTATGAGTATTAGTGAACTTTCACGAAACCTGGACGTTAGCCGCCGGACCATTTACAATTGGTTTGAAATGGAAAGGCTTAGTGTTGAAATTATAAAAAGGATTGGCTTTGTAATTGGCCATGATTTCTCAAAGGAATTTCCCGAAGAGTTTGCAATCAATAGTGTAACCGTTAATCCTGAACACAGAAGAATTGAACCACACCTTGCAGATCCTCCGCCAAATGCCGTTTATTACTGGATGGACAGGTATATTAAATTATTGGAAAAGTACACGGAAGTTTTAAACCATGGCAATACCGGTTTGCTTATAATTTTATTTTTCCGCCTGGACACCTCGTTTTCTACAATCTTCTTTGTATAATCTGTTGTACCGATAAGACATTGCTTAAATAATATTATTTGCATTTTTAAATAAAAATTTGGAAATAATCTTATTTGCTACCCTGCCATTTTTATCCTGAAAAGTTAAACGTTAATTAATAAAGTTCAGGGCGCGGCGCTAAAAAATTAGCGAACGCGCCACTGAGTTTTGATGGGCCTTGCTGATGAAAAACATCCTCTTTCTAAATGAACTTAAGTCACAGGATGACAGTACCGCTAAGAACGCGCTGCGACTTGCATACGCTTTGAGATGCGACCTGATTTTATTGTGTCCTTTTAACGAGGAAGGCATACTGAAAAATATTTCGGATGACCATGGTGTCTGCGAATCCTTTGATTTATCACGAAAAGAACTTTTACTTAATATCGAAAGGCAGCTAAAAATGCTTCAGCCTATTCTTGACAGCAGTGAAGGATTTAGACCGCAACTGCAATATCTTATCAAGGAAGGGTCTATTGAAAATAGTATTGCGCAAATTATAAAAAATGATGCGGTTTATATGATATTGATAGGAACGCACCATTGCATGGATTTTTCAAATTTCCTTTTTGGAAAGTATGTTAATCAAATAGCCGACCAGGCAAAATGCCCTGTATTACTTATCCCCTCAAACGCATTATTAGGCGAAGTAACAAACATTTGCTATACTACCGACACGGGCATGTATAACCTTGAAAATTTGAAAATGTTACGAAATTTAGCGCAGAAGCTCAATTCAAATATGTCTTTACTTCATGTAAGCGCTGATGGGCTGCCCTGCCTCAAAAGCGACGACGCTGTGTCGGAATTTTTAGAATATATTTCATCGCCAGACAAACACCCCGCCATTAACTATCATGACTTTAATGGCGCCGAAAATGAAACCACATTTAACGATGTTGTGGAAAAAGAGGACATTGATATTCTTATAATGCCCCATAGAAAATATCATTTTTTTAAATTCATATTTAAAGCTGTTCTGGCAAAAAAATTATTCAACTATAACAATATCCCCGTTTTGATCGTTCCGGCTTACCAATAACGGAATATTCGAGAATCTAATACAGCATTCTTACCCCCATTCTGCGTTTCAAAAAAAATTCCGCCTCTCAGCGATTAAAGAAGATTGATAAATAAAATTCAAAAAAAATCAAATGCTTTTTAACTCTGTCTCGTTTGCTATTTTTTTACCGGGTGTGTTTATTTTATACTGGTTTGTTTTAAATAAGAACCTTAAGCTTCAAAATATATTGCTGCTTGTCGCCAGTTATTTTTTTTATGCCTGCTGGGATTGGCGCTTTATGTTCCTGCTCATTTTCTCAACACTTCTTGATTATTTCACAGGTATAAAAATGAGTGAAACCGAAAAACCGGGTAAACGAAAATTCTGGTTTTGGCTAAGTGTTTCAATAAACCTGGGGTTTCTGGCAGTGTTCAAATATTATAATTTCTTTGCCGGATCATTTTCGGAGGCTATATCAAATTTAGGTTTTTATGTGAGCCCGTGGACGCTGAAAGTCATCCTTCCTGTGGGAATATCATTTTACACTTTTCATGGCTTATCTTATGTAATTGACATCTATAAGAAACGGATCAATGCAGAACGAAATATTGTAGATTATGCCCTTTTTGTAAGCTTTTTCCCGCTGTTGGTTGCCGGCCCTATTGAACGGGCAACACACCTTTTACCACAAGTGAAACGGAAACGGATATTCGACTATACGCTAGGGGTTGATGGTTTACGGCAAATACTTTGGGGCCTGTTTAAAAAAGCCGTAATAGCTGACCAATGTTCAGTGTACGCGAATACCATTTTTGCCAATTCACATATTTACTCCGGCAGCACATTGGTATTGGGAGCACTTTTTTTTACTTTCCAGATCTACTGTGATTTTTCGGGCTACTCTGACATTGCATTAGGTGTAGCCAAACTTTTTGGAATTGAATTACTTAGGAATTTTGCTTTCCCTTATTTTTCAAGAGACATTGCAGAGTTTTGGCGTCGTTGGCATATTTCGTTATCAAGCTGGTTCAGAGACTACCTGTACATCCCATTGGGAGGAAGCAAAGGAGGAACATGGGAAAAGGTAAGAAACACATTTATAATATTTTTAGTTAGCGGCTTTTGGCATGGTGCGAACTGGACATTTATAGCATGGGGATTTTTAAACGCATTGTTTATAATGCCCTCTATCCTATTCAACACCAACCGAAATAACCTGGAAATAGTTGCAAAAGGCAAAAGCCTGCCAACTTTAAAGGAGTTTCTTAACATGTTGCTTACGTTTTCACTGGTGGTTTTTGCCTGGATATTTTTCAGGGCCAGTAGTTTAAGTGACGCTACAAATTATATCAGCAGAATATTTTCGGGATCGCTTTTCACTATCCCTCAATTTGATGCTAATCGTTTAGAGGTATTGGAAACCATGATTTTAATTTTAATTTTTTTAGTTATCGAATGGAACGGCCGTGAAAACCAATACGCTATTGCAAAATTGGGAAAACTTAAAAGCCGAGGTTACAGGCTGGCATTTTATTTTAGTATCATCTTGCTTATTTTCTTGTTCATGGGAAGAGAGCAACAGTTTATTTACTTCCAGTTTTAATTTATGAGACCCTTTTTAATAAAGACAATCAAATTTTTCGCGATGTCCATGGCGCTGCTTATTTGCTTAATTTGCGGACCGTACTTTTTAATAAATAAAAATTCAAGTTTTAAAATTGATAAAAAATCGAAAATAGTTTTGTTTGGCCATTCGCATCCCGAATGTGCCTTTAACGATTCCGTAATAGCAGATTTTAAAAACCTGTCCCAATCTGCAGAACCTTATTTTTACACTTACCAAAAGGTAAAGCAAGTTTTAAGCCAGAACCCTCAAATTGAGACCGTTTTAATTGAGTATTCAAATAACCAGATAGATGAAAAAATGAATGAATGGACCTGGGGATATAAATACATGTCGAATATGCTTCCACAGTATTTCCCTTTTATTGATAAACCCGATCTCATGTTATTGGCAAAAAACAATTCAAAAGATTTTTTGAATTGCCTTTCAATAGCAACAAAACATGACTTATACCATGTTTTAACCTTTAATTATAATTATACTTCCAAATTAGGCGGCTATTTACACCTGCAGGAAGTTCAAAAGCACGAAATAAAACCGATGACCACCAGCGCCGAAAAAGCATCCTCTAATTATTCTGCGGTAAATATAATATACCTACAAAAAACCATAGCTTTTTGTAAACAAATGCATAAACGGGTGTTCCTGGTCAGGAGCCCGCAACACAAACAATACGAATATTTGAAAAACGAAAAAGATTACCTGGCAATTAAGCAGCATAAGTTTTCGGATACTGAACTATTGGACTTCAATGATTTTCCGTTGGAAGACAGTGAGTACGCTGACTTTGGGCACCTGAATTATAAAGGCGCGCTGAAATTTTCAAAATGGTTCAACCTGAAATTGTTGTCAGGGTTATTGAGCTATAAAAACAAACAGAACATTATTAATGAAAGCCTTATTGCACTTAAATAGTATTTTTTGCTAACGACCCCGAATATTTTTTATTTGCCTGAACTTAATGGAAAGGTAAATTCTAAAGATACCTGCGCATATAAAAGCGAGCCCTGTCCATAAAATAATGTTCACAATCCCGAATGACGGGTACCCCAGGATCATCAACGCAAAAAACACGATAAAAATCCCCGATAACAAAAGCCACCCCCATTCCCAAAAACTCCGGGAACGCATTCCTATAGAGTGCCCTATTGCAAACATCCCCCTGAACAAAATCCAAAACCCAACAATTAGCCGCAAAATAGCCATGGTGATTAGTGGGTAAAATAACAGGTAACTACCTACTGCAATGTCAACAAGCCCGCCAAACAATGTTAGCCCCCAGGTGGCAAGGTGTTTATAATTGGCAATTGAAAAAAAAACCTCGAAAAAGCCTGTTACTAATATCCCAAAGGCGAAAGCAACGCTTAATGACAAATAAGATTCAAACGGGGAAAGCAAAACCCATACCCCAAGCCCCACCAGTACAAATCCCGAAAACAATATCAGCCACCAGTAAATAACTGTATTTGTATAAGTTTTGCTTGTTACCACCGCCATGATTTTCAAATTTATGAGTTAATTTACACAGTTTGATGTTCACGCAGGTATGACTTGTTTTGTTGGGCCAACGCGTCGTTGATGTTTTGAATTCCACGAATCAGCGCGTCATGATTAAAAGCGATGCTATCGATCCCCGTTTCAACCAGCAATTGGGTAAAAGCAGGCGAATCACTTGGCGCCTGGCCGCATAAACCTACCTTCTTGTTAAGCTTTTTAGCTTTCTTTATCATACTTACAATTAGTTGTTTAGTGGCTGAGTTTTGCTCATCAAACAAGTCGGCTATCAGCGCTGAATCCCTGTCTATCCCGAGCGTTAGCTGAGTAAGATCATTGGAGCCAATAGAAAAGCCATCAAATATTTGTGCAAATTCTTCTGCCAGCAATACATTACTGGGAATCTCGGCCATTACAAATATTTCAAGGGCGTTTTTCCCCCGCTCTAAACCGTATTCATGCATCAGGTTCACCACTTTCTCCCCTTCTCCCACTGTTCGGCAAAACGGAATCATCAGTTTAACGTTAGTTAGGCCCATTTCATCCCTTACAACCTTCATTGCCTCACATTCAAGCCTGAAACCTTCCCTGTAACGTTCGTTATAGTACCTGGACGCCCCCCTGAAACCGATCATAGGATTCTCTTCTTCAGGCTCAAAATACCGGCCGCCCAATAAACCGGCATACTCATTTGTCTTGAAATCACTCATCCTTACAATAACTTCTTTTGGGTAAAAAGCTGCAGCAATAGTAGCTACCCCTTGCGAGAGTTTATCAATAAAATACTGTCTTTTATCCTGATATAACAATGTCAGGTTATTAATCTCAAGGCGTTCCGTTTCCTCTGTTACTCTTTCAAAATTTACCAATGCCATTGGGTGTATTTTTACATAATTACTGATAATAAACTCCATACGCATTAATCCTACTCCATCGTTTGGATACAACGACAATTGGAAAGCCTGATCCGGATCTCCGATAATTAACTGTGCTTTTACCAATTCCGGTAAATGAATTTTACTGATATCTGTTTCAGTTTCCGTCCAGATACATTTACCGCGGTAAACGTTGCCAATTTCACCCTCGGCACAACTTAGCGTAATTAATTCGCCGTCTCTAATATTTTCTGTAGCATTTTGAGCACCAACTACAGCAACAGCGCCAAGTTCCCTGGCTATAATAGCAGCATGACTGGTCCGGCCTCCCTTATTAGTTACAATACCAGAAACCTTTTTCAAAATAGGATCCCAATCGGGGCTCGTAGTATCAGTAACTAAGATATCACCTGCTTTTAGTTTACCGGCTTCACCAGTTGACGTTAATACCCTTGCAAACCCGCAGACTATTTTATTACCAACGGCCTTTCCGCTGGCAATAATTTCTCCCTTCTGCTTTATTTGATAGGATTTTATTTTGACAGTTTTTTCCCGGCTATGAACAGTTTCCGGCCGGGCCTGTATAATGTACAACTGATGATTGATCCCATCTTTGGCCCATTCAAAATCCATAGGTTTTTGATAATGTTCTTCAATTACCAGCGCCCAATTGCCTAATTGTTCAATCTCCGCATCTTGCAGCACAAATTGCCCGCGTAGTTCCCAGGGTGTATTTATATTAACGGTTGAATTTGCTTTGTCTTCAGTATTTGAATAAACCATCATTTCACTCTTACTTCCCAGGCTCTTCCGGATTATAGCCTTCATTTTATTTTTCAAAGAAGGTTTAAAAACGAGGAACTCATCTGGCGTAACAGATCCCTGCACCATATTTTCGCCCAAGCCCCACACGCCTGCAAGATGTACAACGTCCCGAAAACCAGATTCAGGTTCAAGGGTAAAACCAACTCCTGAACAGCCAAGGTCAGCCCTTACCATTAGCTGCACGCCAACTGACAGAAAAACTTTATCATGCGCAAAGCCCTTATCCTCCCGATACTTTATTGCCCTATCGGTATAAAGCGATGCAAAACATAATTTTACAGCACCAAGCAATGCAGCATGCCCTGTAATGTTTAAAAAAGATTCGTGTTGACCGGCAAAACTGGCTTCGGGCAAATCCTCTGCGGTTGCGCTGCTACGTACGGCCACAGCCGGGTCTTTAAACTCAAACAAATAATCATAGGCGTCAATTATTGCCAGCCTTAAATCATTTGGCACCACACCCTGAAACATTAGTTCCCTTGCTTTAAAGCCAATTTTCGAAAGATTGAAATAGGTGTCCCTGTCCAGTTCTTTCATTAAATCATTCAGTTTTTCTTCCAGTTTGTTAAAACTTATAAAATAGCGGTAAGCTGCAGAAGTGATGGCAAAGCCATTGGGAATTAATACACCTTTAGGGATTAGACAATTAAACATTTCACCTAATGAAGCATTCTTTCCGCCAACTTCTGCAATATCCTTTATGCCTATTTCACTGAATTTTTTGATGCAATTTTCCATTTTGACAATTTTAGGAGTATGTTGAGTAAGGATGGTATCCAGGGGATTTTAATTACTCAAAGCTAACTGGCGAGTCTTCATTACTCCATGACTTTAATCATTCACTGAAATGATCTGCATCACATTTAACCTGATCCAACCGGCCCGCAAAAAGAGAAAGACAGCGTTTTGTTAATGTGAGCGAAATCACTTTTAATCGTGCCGCTGGTCATTAGATCCCGGCTCAATTTGAAATATCCTTGTACTATGAAAAGTATCAATGTTAAGCAGATTACGAATCTGCATAATGATGCCCTGAGAGGGCTTGATTTTTACGCGCAGGAGCTTACGATATTACAGGAACGACTTGAAGAAATTGCTGCTGATAATACAGGCAAAGAAGTATTGGAAAAGGTGGAGCATTTTCAGAATCAATTTATTATACATCGCCAGCAAATTGATGATCTGCGCCATTACCTTCACGCGAATTTAAAAACTATTGAAGTGCAGATAACTGAAAATACCGGATTTGTTACAGAAAGTTCACTTGATAAGAACAAAAATCTATACGAGCAATATGTTACAGAAGAAAACATATTTAATGAAATGCATCATGAATTTAACCGATTTGCGGCTGAATGGATGTAGAAATAAAGCTTTATTATTAAATATATAATATGGGAGCGATGACAGATAATTTAATCGGAGGCGACAAACTGGCCGTTTACCTACAGTCGCTTGGTGCGGCAGAAACGGTAACTGGTTCCAAGCACTTATTGAATACGCCGGAATTTACCTTATTGGTAGATTGCGGGTTGTTCCAGGGGATTAAATCGCTCAGGGAAAAAAACTGGGAGCCGTTGCCTGTACAGGGTTCAGCTATTAATGCTGTAATACTTACACATGCACACCTTGATCATTGTGGTTATATTCCCCAACTGGTTAAAAATGGTTTTCGCGGAAAGATTTATATGACTGGGCCAACCCGTGACCTGGCGGAACTAATATTACGTGATGCCGCTAAGCTACAGGAAGAGGATGCTAAAAAAGCAAATAAACACGGCTACAGTAAACATACCCCGGCCCGGCCTCTTTATACCATTGCAGATGTGGAAACCGCATTAAGGTATTTTGTACCGGTTGATATTGATAAAAACTACAGTTTAACTAATAACC
Source organism: Mucilaginibacter xinganensis (assembly GCF_002257585.1). Lineage (NCBI taxonomy): Bacteria > Pseudomonadati > Bacteroidota > Sphingobacteriia > Sphingobacteriales > Sphingobacteriaceae > Mucilaginibacter > Mucilaginibacter xinganensis. The sequence continues at coordinate 3,064,213 of NZ_CP022743.1, forward strand.
TGAGCTTTCAATTTTCACCAGCAGGACATATCCCTGGTGCCTGCTCCGTGTTAGTGAACTGTTATGGAAAAAAAATAGTTTTTTCTGGTGACATTGGCCGTCATAATTCTGAACTACTTCCAAATCCTGTTCATGCTTCCGAAGCAGACTATGTGGTTATGGAATCAACTTATGGCAACAGACTGCATGAAGAAGAAGATCCGGACAAAGCCTTGGCAGACGTTGTTAATGAAACACTGCTTCAAAAAGGAGATATACTAATCCCCTGCTTCGCAGTTGGAAGGGCGCAGGATGTAATTCATATCATTTATAAATTAAAAAGAAACAAAAGTATCCCACAAGGGCTTCCTGTTTTCTTAGATAGCCCAATGGCTGCATCAGCAAGCAAAACATTGCTAAAGTATCCGCAATGGATCACTATCAGCAAAAAGGAATGTGAACAAATGTTCAGCGGCATAACAATTAATGAAGATTATCATGGAACCGAACGAATAATAAATCAAAAAGGAAGCAAAATTATTCTTGCAGCCAGCGGAATGCTTACCGGGGGGCGTGTGCTTGAATATCTAAAACATTATATTTCTGATTCAAAAAATACTATCCTGATTATTGGATACCAGGCCGAAGGAACCCGTGGAAAAGCCTTATTAAATAAGGATTATGAAATCAAAATACATGGTCAATACTACCTAATAAATGCAACTGTGAAAGAAATTGATGGCTTATCGGCACATGCTGACCAAAAAGGACTCATATGCTGGTTAAAAGATTTTAAAACTATACCGGCCCATGTTTACCTGGTACACGGTGAACCGGATGCGCAGCAGGCCCTCAGGGTAAAAATAAAAGACGTGTTGGGTATAAGAGCTACTATACTTAAACAAGATCAAAAGGAACTTCTATTCTATATAAATGATCAGCAAGCCCAGCCGGCGGAATTGGTTCATGCAATCCAATATCATAAATAAATGGATTTACTGGTAAAAGCACGCGAATATTTAAATCAAACAGGAAGCATTGCCAGGTTTGCAGGCAATTTTTTTTCTGAGGGCTTTAAGCCGCGCTATGAAATTAAAGAGCTGTTGGCACAATGCTACCTTATAGGTTATAAATCGTTCCCACTGGTAGGGCTAACGGGTTTTATAATGGGGCTGGTACTAACCATGCAGCTGCGCCCCTCGCTTGAGCATTACGGTGTAGATTCAGAATTGCCGGTAATGGTAGGTATAGCTATTGTGCGTGAGATCGGTCCGGTTATAACCGCATTGATATTCGCCGGAAAAATAGGCAGCAGCATAGGGGCCGAACTGGGTTCTATGAAAGTTACTGAGCAAATTGACGCCATGGAGGTTGGGGGAACCAATCCGTTTAAATACCTGGTAGTTACCCGGGTACTTGCTACCACGCTGATGCTTCCCATCCTTACCATATTGGGCGATGCCGTTTCGTTATTCGGGGCGTATATCGGTGTTAACATCCGCTCGGTAACCAGTTTTACTTTATTTTTTACAGAGGTATTCCACAGCCTTACTTATAGCGATTTTATCCCAGCATTTGTTAAAACCTTTTTCTTTGGCTTTGCAGTAGGTATTGTTGGCTGCTATAAAGGTTATAATTCAAGTAAAGGAACTCAGGGGGTGGGTATTTCTGCTAACTCCGCAGTAGTGCTGTCATCAATCCTTGTATTTGTAATTGATTTGCTGGCGGTACAGCTAACTGATTTATTGGGGCTTAACTAAAGTACTATGACAACTGCAGCCGATAAATCAAATAGCAATCGTAACGACAGTCCGAATAACGGGCAGGTTATAGTAATTGAAAATTTATGCAAAGCATTCGGTAAAAATGTAGTGCTTAATGGCTTTAATCTCACTATAAATAAAGGTGAAAACGTTGTTGTGTTAGGTAAATCCGGTTCCGGAAAATCGGTATTGATAAAATGCCTCATCGGCCTATTGAAACCCGACAGCGGCAAAATACTTGTTTTTGGAGATGATGTTGTTGAGTTAAATCATGATGATTTGGATAAGTTACGAACCAAAATTGGTTTCCTTTTTCAAAGCAATGCATTGTATGATTCAATGACCGTGCGTGAGAACCTTGAATTTTCACTCCGTAGGCACTCCATAGATGTTTCGCAGCAAGAGGTTGACAGGCTTGTTAAAGAAACCCTGGAGAATGTGAATTTACCGCACACCATTGATATGATGCCCGCTGAACTATCAGGGGGAATGGCTAAGCGTATAGCGTTGGCACGAACCATGATTTTAAAGCCCGAAATTGTTTTATACGATGAACCAACTACAGGACTTGACCCTGTTACAGCACGTGAAATTGATAAGCTGATAGTTAAACTGCAACATAAATATCACGCCTCATCTATCATTATTTCGCATGATATGAATTGTGTAAAAAATACAGCTGACCGGGTGGTATTATTGCTGGATGGAAAATGCTATCTACAGGGAACTTATGAAGAGTTTGAGAACTCAACTGATGAAAATATAAAACAATTTTTTGAATGATATTGTAATGGCAAAACAGGGAGAAAATAATATAAAACTAGGCACATTTGTGTTAACAGGGCTGATTGCCTTGATATTTGCCTTCTATATGATTGGTAAGAACCGTAACATGTTTGGCTCCAATTTTGAACTGAAGACTAATTTCTCAAACCTTAACGGATTAATAGAAGGTAACAATGTTCTTTTCGCAGGCATACAGGCCGGAACTGTGAAGAAAATAACTATTGTTAGCGACTCATCAATTGAAGTATTAATGCTGATTGACAATAAAGTAAAACCTTTTATTCATAAAAATGCAATTGCATCAATAGGTACTGAAGGATTGATGGGCGATAAAGTTATCAATATTTCTCCTTCAAAAGTATCGGCCCCTTTTGTCGATGAAGGAGATCAGCTTGCGCACCGGGAAGTAGTAAATACGGATGAAATGTTGCAGACACTATCAAAAACCAACACCAACATTGCTAGTATCTCTGAAGCATTAAAGGGAACTGTTTTAAGCATCAATAACAGTAAAATTTTAGCGCTGTTTAATGATGAGGAATTAGAGAGAAATATAAGATCAACCCTAAAAAACATTAGCAAAGCCAGTGCTAACGCAAATGAACTTACAGGCGGGCTTAACGACCTGATCAGCCAGACAAAGCATGGAAAAGGAGCCGCTGGCGTTTTATTAAGTGACACTGGGTTTGCCGCCAATCTGAACACAGCCATGGTGAAAATCAAATCAGCCAGCGACAATGCAAATAACTTTACCCTACAGCTTAACAGCATGTTAAAAGGGGTAAAAGGAGACCTGGAGGGCGGAAAAGGAACCCTGCATTTTTTATTAAAGGACAGCACACTCGCAAAAAATCTAAGCAAAAGCATGGACAATGTACAAAAAGGTACGGATGCCTTTGCCCAGGATATGGAGGCGCTAAAACATAATTTTTTATTGCGCGGCTATTTTAAAAACCTGGAGAAACAGCGTTTGAAAGAAAAAAATAAGAACAATGTACCGGCAACAACAACCAATCCAGGGCAATAAATACTGATGATTTTGTGAACTACTATTGGTGTAAATATTTTTCAATACAAATCATCAGTTCTTTTTCATCAAAGGGTTTCACCAGGTAGCTATCAATACCATGAAATGCCGCCTTTTGTTTGTCGGTTTGTTCGGATTTTGCCGTAGTAAATATAAAAGGGATCCGTCTGGTGCGGTCGTTTTTTTTTAATGCGTCAAACACTTCATAACCATCCATCCCCGGCATTACTATGTCGCAAATTACCAGGTCCGGTAAATGTTTTTCCGCCAAATTCAGTCCGCTGCTGCCACAATCTGCGGCGATAATGCAAAAGCCTTCCAGCCCTAGCAACTCAGCAGTATTTTCCCTTATATCGTCATTATCTTCAATTAAGAGAATAGTTTTTTGCATGGTCCATGGTATTTGATATTAGTTAGGTAAGAGTTAGAATAGCACGAGAGAAGTTTGTAGAGAATAAAGAAGTAACGCTTTTTAAACTAAGAAGGGATTAATCAAATTTAATACTAATTTTTTAATTAATAAACAAATACAATACATTCCTATTACTATTATATACAATCTAATTTCCTAATCAACAATAACTTATATCAAATATTTCATTATAAAAAAGTATTCTTCTCATCCCATGCCCGGGGTAATATTTCAGTTTATATAATGCACAAAAAAAATAGCGTCCACAATATCCGGCAACTACTTTTAGTGCTTAATATCAATTAGTTAAATGACCGCAATCATTTAATTACAGGAGCATAAAAAGAATATTTGTTTAATAAATCATTGAATTTTTTTGCTATGAAAACTGATTCAGAAATCCAAAAAGATGTGATGGATGAGCTTAGATGGGAGCCTATCCTGAACGCAAGTGAAATTGGTGTAGCCGTAAAAAATGGCGTAGTAACATTAAATGGATGTGTTAACAGCTATGGTAAGAAACTCGCTGCAGAAAATGCAACCTGGCGGGTTAAAGGTGTAAAAGCAGTTGCTGAAGAACTCGTGGTTAAATTTACTGATACTACGCTTACCGATGCCGAAATTGCCGGCAATATTGTTAATACGCTTAAATGGCATACAGCTATCCCTGATCAAAATATTAAAGTAAAAGTTACTGATGGATGGGTATATCTTGAAGGCGAGGTTGACTGGCACTTCCAAAGAGACTCGGCAACTGGTGCTATCAAGTATTTGAAAGGCGTTAAAGGCGTAAGTAATTTAATTTTAATTAAACCAAGGGTTAACACAGCTATAATTAAAGAGAGCATAAAGCAAGCCCTGGAACGCAGCGCCGATTTTGAGGCAGGCAACATACAAGTTGATACTGTTGGTGACAAAGTAATTTTAAGTGGCTCAACAAGATCAAGAATAGAGAAAAACGCCATTGAAAGGGCAGCATGGTCGGCTCCGGGAGTAACGGCTGTTGAAGATCAGCTAATAATTGACTACAACTAACAATAAACCTCCAGCATCAAGAGGCAAATTACCGTTTGACGTTCATGATATAATCAAGCTAACAACCAAACTATGAAAACCATTCTTGTACCCACCGACTTTTCAACCAACGCCAGCTACGCGGCAACTACCGCCTTAATACTTAGCGAAAAACTTCACGCAAATCTTTTATTATACAATACATATATTGATTATCCTAACATTGATTCTTACGCAGGCGGGTCATGGATTGTTGAAGAGTTTGTAAAGAAACAAAATCACAGTAAAGATAACCTTGCTTTGCTTGTTGAAAACCTGGAGGCGCTTTCCGAAAATTTGGATCCGGAAGATAAAAAACCAACTATAAACTGGCAGTCGGGCGACAACGATCTATGGCTGGGGATTGCAGAGATTACCCATCAAAAAAGCATTGAAATGATTGTGATGGGGTCCCGTTCAAACAAACCGGATGATTTTTTACTGGGACATGATACAAATTCAGTAATTGAACATGCAACCTGCCCGGTATTAATTGTACCGTCAAAAACAAACCCCAAAGAAATTGATAAAGTGACCTTTGCTACTGATTTTAATGATGTTGATATAAAAGCAATGGACTACCTGGTTAAACTTGCAAAACTGTTTAACTATAAAATTGAGATAGCACATGTTGTTGAACCAGGAATTAAAGATGCTGAAGAAACAGAAAAACAAATGCATTTCGTTCAGCACGTAGCAAGGTCCAGGTACACGGCAATTTCTTATATCGAAGTCCGCGGAAAAGATGTTGCATCCAGGTTGAACCACCTGTGCAAACAAAACCAAACCGGCCTGTTAGCAATGGTTCATAATAAACGCTCATTTTTTGGCAGGCTGTTTACACATAGCGAAACCAGGAAAGAATTGGCGGATCAGAAAATCCCGCTATTGGTTTTTCCGGCGTAATTTGATAAGTAATACCAATGTTTTAGAAATTGAATAACAGCAGACGGAAAGTCCGCCTGAAATGTCAAAACGATAGCGGCATTTGCAATGACTGTTGAAAAAAACAGATCATAGCAAAGAACAATGCTCATCTGGCATTTTATTAAAATTTAACGCCTCTTTTTTTCATCTCGTCCGCCAGCTTTCCTGTTATGGGCCTGCATGAACAGTTTTTTTGGTGTTCCAGGTGCCATGCAACCCGTTGTTCAAAAGTTGGGTTTGAAGGCATGGGATGTTTTAAGTGCCATTCTTTGTTTATTTTCATACCGTAATATCTTTAAAAAAAGGTTTATAACGGATTAGTTTTTTAGTGGGAGGGCATCACCAGCAAAGGTATTTTAATGTGGCCTGCCATTTTTTGAGTATGGCTGCCGTTTATCAACCCTTCGAAGAAACTATGCTTCCGGTGCATCATCGCTAAAACATCAATATGGCCATGTTCGCATAACCAATCAAGCGCGCCGTCCGGTTTTTCGGCTAATACAACCCGGTAATGGAGATGCGGGTAATTAGCCTTCTCCGAAATTTCAGAAAGAAAACTGCCCAACCATTTTTCAAATACAGGAGTATGTTTTTTTTCATCATGAATATGTGTAACCAGCACCTGGGCGTTTAGCGGCCTGATCAGGTTTATCAATTCATAAATGGCCTGCATTTCCTTTTCGGGGTCTTTAAAATCTGTAGCAAAAGCCACTTTTTTTATGGGAGTGATAGTAGTTGATGCCGGTACCAGCAACAAAGGGCGGGTTGTATCGTCAATTAAACGGCGGGTATGGTTACCTATTAAAAACTGGCTTAACCCATTTATCAGGTGGGTACCTACAACTATAAGTTTTATTTTATTTTTTTCAGCTATTGCATTTACAACGTCAGCAACAGCACCAACTTCGTTAACACAGCTAATATGTGGCTTAAAAACATGTTTGCTACCCGCCTGTTCCAACTGATTTTTAAGCAAAGTCAATTCATTCGCGTTATCTTTCAGCAGCTCATCGTATTCATATATCGGCCAGGTTACAAAACCTGCATCAGGGACTTCGGCGGGGACAATAAACGAGTTGCATAAAATTAAATTTGCACCGAGGCTTGAAGCAAGCATATATCCGTAATTGGCGGCATGTTTAGCATTGGCCGAAAAATCAGTAGCTATCAGTAGGGTTTCCATGTGATTTAATTTATTATGCTAAATAGGATAGCAGGCTGCAGAATTTGATTTAATATCCCGGCAAATAAAACCTGGATATTAACCGGGGATCAGTCTATTTTTATTTCTCTATGTGCCGGTAAGTCCTTTCCCGACTTTTTCAATTCAACGCTCAATAAACCATCACGATATTTTGCGTTAATATCATCTTCTTTTACATTCTCGGGCAGGTTAAATATCCTGGTGAATGAAGAGCGCGAAAATTCCCTGCGGGTGTAATTTTCATTTTCTTTATTTTTTTCATAGATGGTTTCGGCACTTATGGTTAACACCCCGCCATCAGTGCTGATCTTAAAATCTTCTTTTTTAAAACCCGGCGCAGCAAGGTCTAATTGGTAATGGCCTTTCTTGTTAATAATATTAACGGCAGGCAATGTTTCACCATCGAAAAAGGGCTTATTAAAAAACTTGTCTGCATTCCAGAAATCTTCCATCATTGATCCTAATGATGGGAACCCCTTTTTTTTTGATTTTACTAAAGTTGACATAGGAGTAATATTTTAAGTTTGTGATGTAAAATTCAGCAGTAATACGCAACTAAACCATGATTCCGGTCAGTCAAATCTGTGATTTACGTCACTTAAATATCACCGGCATTATCCGGCAACAGCAAAGTATTTAAAGGAAAAATTACATTGAAATTGGTATAGCCTTCTTTACTTTCAAAAGTCACTTTGCCGTTCATTAGCTCAGCATATCGCTTTACAATATTTAATCCTAATCCGGTGCCCTGGATTTCACCCGTGTTGCCGGCCCTGAAAAAAACCTCAAACAGGTGATCCTGGTCTTCCCTGGGAATGCCGATACCATTATCCGTTACAGAGATTCGACACATTTGATCATTTATTTCTGTTTCAACAGCAATTTTACCAAAGCTGCCGGAATATTTTATGGCATTTGATAACAGGTTGTAAATACAATGTTTAAGCAGATTACTATCGAGTTTTATTTTAGTGGTTATACCGTTATGTACATAATTAATTACCTGGTGCGGATTAACCTGTGCCTTCATTTCCTGTATAATGTCTGTCATCAACTCAACCATATTAACGTCTTTGTACTGAGGCTCCAATTGACCAATTTCAATTCTTTCTACCGACAGAAAATCATCTAAAATAGCCGTTAAATATTTTACCGCGTTTTTAATTTTGTTGATATGGCTGAATATTTTTGCTTTATTCAAACTATCAAAGTAGCGTTCAATCAGCGAAGCTGACAATTGGATACTGCTGAGCGGCGTACGAAACTCATGTGATGCAATAGAAACAAACTGAGTTTTTAATTTATTAACCTCCTTTTCCTTCAACAATGAGGTATAAACCTCCTCCTTTGCCTGTTCGAGGGTTTTAACTATATTGTTTAGAAAGCTAGTCCGCTCGTCAATAATTGCCTCAAGGCCGGCAGTATAGTGCTGCCTTTTTTCTTCGGCATCTTTTCTATGACTCAAATCGTGAATCACACCCGTGTACATAACCTTACCGTTATATTTCAACTCGCTTACAGCCAGCCGCATCGGGAAAGTTGATCCATCCTTTTTTTTACCAACCACTTCCCTGCCCTTCCCGATGATTTTAGCTCTCCCGGTACTTTCATAAAGTTCAATGTAATTTTGATGCAGGGCCCCATCTCTGCCTGGCATAAGTGCACTGATATTCTGGCCCTTTAAGTCGCTATTTGTGTAGCCGAACAAATTACAAGCGGAAGGGTTCGCCAATAACACACACCCATTCCTTTCGATGATTATAATGCCATCAACAACATTTTCAATAACTGCTTTAAACAGCTCAATTTCTGGCATAACAATACAGGCATTGTTTAAATTGGAGATACAAAACGATAATTTTACCCGGAGATAAGCACCGTGGTTACAAAAATGTAATTAACAGGTGTAATTATAAATGACGATTGTTACTTATAATCATGACGAATGTCATAATCTAAAAAGGAAAGAAAAGTAAGGACTACCAGCAGGTAGTTAGTATATTTTGTTCAAAGTGTTTTAACTTGTTTCAAAGCGACCGGTTTTATGGTTTAACGTTATTTTATAAACTATTAGTTCTTTTTTGTTGCCAATATCGCTTTCATTCGCAGTAATGCCATGCGAGGGATGGTTTGTTTTACTGTTCATCAATGGCATCACTTTCATAATGAGTTTTCGCATCACGCCTTCCTGTTCTTGCATATCGGTTACTTCCTCAAACTTACCCCAGGCAATTACACTTTGCCAGTTCACAATTGCCTCAATTTTATCCACTTCAAAGCATACATCGGGGTTCTCCCGCATCTTTTCGATCTTCATTCCCTGGGCTGAATGAGCATAAACCACTGAATTTTCATATAAATAATTTATCGGAACAATGTAGGTTACGCCACCAGAATGGCAACCTATCCTGCCAACTGCCTGGTTAGTTAATAACTCTTCAATTTGTTCGTTATTTAGTTCTCCTAACATAATTTTTCCGATAAATACTTATTAAAATTAAACAGCCGGCTTAAAATTTCGATGCTCAAAAGTAAAAAGCACGCTCTATTTAGCAAATGATAACAATCAGCTATTTACCTGACCATCATCATCCCCCCCTTTAAATAGTTGTGGCTATTTTGAATTATAAACGCTTTAACAGCACTCCTGTTTTTCAATTGTCGAATTTAAATTAACAGGAGAAAACACATGATGATCAAAGCGTAATGGCTAAGTATTACAATAGGGAATCGTTATTAAATAATTTTTATCTGTCTTTATAATATCACAGCTTTTAATATGCACGGGGCTTTAGCCATCCTAAAACTCAAAACAAATAAAAAGGAAGGCCTAAAAACCTTCCACACTCATATAAATGTACTTTTTATGCTTATTTATTTTGTTTTAGCTAACCACTCCTTGTATTTTAATGCCAGGAACTGGTTGCCATCTTTCATATACTCAGGTGATGAAACCGTGAAATGATCACCAGGGTAATAGGCAAATTGGAAAGTTGAGTTTAATTTCTTCATCTCCCCTTCCAACATGGTTACCGCATAATTCAACAGGAAATTATCCTGCCTGCCTACAGAAATTCGCAGCTTACCATCAAGATCAGGCTTTAGCTGTGCCCAGTTGGTTCTTAAATACAGGGAGATGTCGTAGTTCTTCCAGTGTGAAACTACAGCGGTGTCAATTTCGCCTGTAACGCTGTTGCATATACTTTGCGGCCAGCCATCGCTTCCTTTTTTACTGAACACCGCATTAAATGAATGCATCTGCTCGCCCCTATAAATCACCTGCTCGGCTTTGTAAATGTTCTTCATGGTTACCCATGGAAAAAAACCGGCTATAGTTGCTACATTATTTAAGGTGCTATCTTTACCGTAAAACATGCTTTTATCGGTATATAAATTAATTTTCTGAAAACTCCTGAAATCAACCGGGTCGGGAGAGCTTGACCAGCAGCCGTCAAAAACCTTTGGATAATGGGTTTGCAGCCAGGCTACAGTCCAGCCGCCGCTGCTGTGGCCTGTCAACAATTTCGCACCGTTACACCGGTATTGCTTTTCCAACTGCGGAATCAGCTCCGTTGTAAGCGCATCTCCCCACGGACCGTTGTTATCGCTATTGGCGTACACACTGTGTCCTAAAGGGCAGTTTCCATCGAGATAAACTGTTATTACGGGAATGGTGTCAATAGGGCTGCCGGGTGTAACCGACCCCGAATAACGGTGATAATCGCCGCCAAACCCCGACACTTTGAACAATACCGGGAATTTGCGGTTAGTTTCAGTAAAATACTCCTTAGGAAGAATAACGGCGGCATCAACCGTTACGGGTTTGCCATGAAATTTACTTAATAGCGCAGAGGGTGCTTTCAATTCTTTTACAAACTGGGTTTCTTTAAATTCCGATACCGGGATCACTTTATCGGCAAACAGGTGGTAATTTGTTTTTGTGTTTTTATCTACAGTAAGTTTTACCGGGTCGCTGTAAATATTTCCGGGGCTTTCTGCTATTGAGCGGCCGCCCAGGTTTTTGTCCCATACTATTTGTGCGTAATACTCGCCGCGTTCCAGATCTGACAAAGCAACAGGATACGAAGTAGCTTTATCATCAATTTTTACGGTTGCACCCGGTTTTAAATTTTTAACGTACACTGAAAAATAGGCTGTAGATCCAAACCCAATCATCCCGCTTTTAGGAATCTTACTATCTTTCGACATGTACAATATAACATAGCCGGTAAAAGGCTGATCAGATGCAGCGGTGGCGTAACCGACTTCAAACTGCTGTGAAAATGAGTTAAAAACGACCAGCGGGAGCAAGAAAATACTGAACAGAATTTTTTTCATTGTGAAATTGAAGCTAATAAAAGGTCTAAGATATTTCATTTTCTGTTGTTTAAACAGAATTATATTCAAAAAACAAGGGCGACTTTATACGGGGCAGGGTTAATCGGTTTTAAGCCAGCCGGTAATACTCATGCGGGGCTTATTTGTTTTTAATACTTCATGCTCCAGTTCAGTACTTTTAAAAAAAACGCTTTTGCCGTTTTGAGGTTCAATATCCTGTAAATTTCCAGGTTGATAAATCCTTAGCTCACCCCCATCTGCCTTCACCCAATCCTTATTCAGATACATGATCATGGAAAAGGCGCGGTTGCCGTTATGTTTGAAACTGTCGAGGTGCCTTCCGTAAAAACAGCCTGTCTCGTATAAAGCATAGTGAAATTCGTACCCGGTAATACCTGCGTAGCAAGTACGGTTCAAATAAGCCACAAACAGGTCAACCAAATCGAAGAAGGCGTTTTCATGCGGATCATTATGCAGTCTGTCCAGCCAGTATATCTTATCACTCCTTAACAAAGTATCAAAATTCACCACCTTATTATTCCCGGTGCCAGCGAAAAGCAGTTGTCCTCCGTTATAAAGCTGGTGCAGGTTTTGCGTTAAATGGCCGCAAAGCAGAACGCTTAAAAAGTCCTTAGAGATACCTACACTACTGGTTAGGTAACTATCAATCATTTCATCAAATATCAGCTCCACCTGGTGAAGGTAGGGCTAATATAATAGTTAAGATTATTTATTGTGGAGATTGCTAACTATTTGCCAACAACACTTAAATTTTCAACAATCAACCGGTTAGGTTTGCGCTACAGTTAAGGTTGCTTATGTTTGCAGCATACACCATGTCGCCAGAATTTATACAAACACAAACGGATATAACCAGGATTATTTCACGACACCTTAAGCTTGAAGAAGGTAGACGGATTTTAAAAGGAAATTGCCCCTTTCATGCAGATCATTCAGACTCATTGATGGTATCGCCTGTTAAGAACATCTTCAAATGTTTTGGCTGCGGCAAAGAAGGCGGACCTATTGAGTTTGTAATGGCAATGGAAAACATGAGTTATGACGAAGCTGTAAAAAGCCTTGCTTTGGAATTTGGTGTTTAAAGAGGCCTGCGGGGACGTTTCTTTTTCTCGTAACTGCCGCCGCTATTATTACTACTGCCAAAGCTGCTGTTACCCCTGTTTCCGTCGCTGGAAAATGGCCTCGGAGCTGACGAATAACCACGTACAGGTACAACTGGTTTTTCTTCCCTGATCTTAACGTTTAACTGCCTGCCGCCAACTTCGGTTCCATCAAGTGCTTCAACGGCCCTTTCGGCACCATCTTTATCAACCATTTCAACAAAGGCGTAACCCTTGCAAATCCGGGTCTTTTTGTCGCGTACAATTTTAATGGTGCTTATGTCACCATGCAACCCAACGAGCATCGCTATGTCAAGTTCCGTGAAATCAAGCGGGAAGCCCCCCACAAATAATTTTATCATAAATAGAAACAGTAATGCGCAAATATAACTATCTGACCGATTAATGCAGCCTCAATATTTTATTAAGGTTAAGTAATATATGGAGACCAAGTGCTATTAAAACAACTATGTTATTGGGGTAAGCAAAAATTACTGTTTACTTAGACTCAGTCATTAATTAAGCTTAATGCTTTTTAATAAATGCTTTAACTCATTTTGAGGCACAATTGCCTTTTTTAGTGTGGCTAAGCCTCTGCTGAAAATAAATATTTATAAACACTTGCTAATCAATATATTTTGTCAGATATTTATTTATAATAATATCAAACCTAATATCACTAATAATATATTACTGAGCACCAACTATCCGTAAGGCATACTTAAACAGATACATCACCTATAAACTTAATCGCACCAATATGTTAGGATCAAACATTCTGGAGGTTGCTATGGGATTAATCTTTGTATTTATCCTGGTGAGCACAATTTGTACAGCCATCCGCGAAGGAATTGAGGCTAAACTTAAAACCCGTGCGGCCTACCTTGAACGGGGAATCCGTCAATTACTGCATGACACTGACGGCACCGGCCTTGCCAAAGCTTTTTACAATCACCCCCTGATATTCGGCCTTTTTAATGGTGAGTATAAAAAAGGAGAAAGCGGCGATAGCGATAAAGGCCCTGACCTGATGGCCAGCGGCAAGAACCTCCCCTCCTACATTCCATCAAAAAGTTTTGCCGTTGCCCTATTGGATATTGCAGCCAGGGGCGTTACCGGCGATGATGCAACTGATGTCGCAGCAGCCGAAGCTACTACCGGAAGCCCGGTTATTACGTTAGACGGCATCCGCAAAAACGTTACAAACATGCCAAACAGCCCCGTGCAGCAAATCTTGCTCTACGCCATTGATAATGCGCAAGGCGACATTAATAAGGTACAGGCCAGTATTGAAGATTGGTACAATAGTGGTATGGACAGGGTGTCGGGCTGGTACAAGCGTTCAACACAGTGGATTATTTTATGGATCGCCCTTATAGTAACTATTGCGTTAAATGTAAACACCATTAAGGTAGTAAAATATCTTGCAAAAAACGATACACAGCGCAAAATGCTGGTAGCCAGCGCAGAGTCGGCGGCTAAAGACACCAATAAAACAGTAGGTTATAAGGACGCTCAGGCAACGCTTGATACCTTAAAACTTCCTTTGGGCTGGGATAATGAGGCGCTTACATCGGCAAGAATGGATCCAAAGGAGCCTGATAGCTTTTGGAATACGTTTGCCGGACCGCTATTGGGTTGGCTTATTACTGCCTTTGCAGCCACACTCGGCGCTCCTTTTTGGTTTGACATGCTAAACAAGGTTATGATTATCCGTTCAACCGTTAAACCTAATGAAAAGAGCGGCAACGAAGCATCGCGGGATCCTCAAACACCCCCTGCGCCGGTAATTAATATCAATAATGGCCCGTCACAAGCGGAAGGAGATAGCAAAGGTGGCAGCACGGCTGCTGCGGTACCGGCTCTTACAGAAACGGTAAAGGCTGCGGCTGATGCCGGTATAACAGCGGTACAAAAAAAGACAGCAGAAGTAAAAACATTAAACAAACTACCGGAGGTAGCGACAACTTCGACAACAGGTGGCACCGGAGCAGCTCCGGGAGGCGAAGATGGCAACGCGGCCGGGGACTTTACACCACCACCGCGTGATAACCCGCCTGTAACGGATACCGATAACAGCGAAGCAGACGGATGCGACGTAGATGCAACAGACTTAACGGGAGATGAAGATCTGCCGGAATCTAAAGGAGGAATACAATAATGGCATTTTCATTAACATGGCTGCCGGATGTTTTAATAAACGCCGGTTTAAAAGTGGCCTTATCGCCAGGTTGGGAAAGCCGGGGCCACGGCGAAATGAGCGAAGTGCGCGGCGTAATTTGCCATCATACGGCAACGCCCGGCAAAAACAGCGGAAATATGCCGACGCTTAAAACGCTGATTGTTGGTCGGCCCGATCTGTCGGGTCCGCTGGCACAGCTTGGTCTTGGACGCGATGGAACCTATTACATAGTTGCCGCGGGCAGGTGTTTTCATGCTGGTGCCGGCGAGTGGCAAGGCACAACGAGCGGTAATTCGCACTTTATAGGCATTGAAGCCGAAAATACCGGTGGGCACGATGATACTCCGTGGCCGGCCATTCAACTGGAAGCTTATCACCGCGGCGTTGCTGCCATACTTAACCACATCGGCAAAGATGCTTCTTCCTGCGCCGGGCACAAGGAATATGCATTGCCTAAAGGGCGCAAATCAGATCCTGACTTTGATATGGATACCTTTAGGGTAGCGGTAACTGATATATTAAACGGTACCGCCCCCGCTCCAGCCCTGATCCCTTCTGTTACACCTGCTACCGCCTCCAAACCTGCAAGGGCGACATTGCGGCGCGGCCTGGATAACAACCCTGAACTGGTTAAAATTGTACAAACAAGACTTGGCCTCACCGCTGATGGTAATTTAGGCCCTAAAACCGAGGCCGCTATCAGGGCCTTTCAAAAGGCACACGATATGGTGCCCGATGGTATTGTTGGCCCCAAAACATGGCAGGCCATTGCTCCCTGATATAATTCAAATACAATAGTGATAAATAGTTGGCAGAACCCGGCTTGCGCCGGGTTTTGATTTTTTCCGTTACTGTGCTATTTGTAAATCCAGGCAGGATACTTAAAAATATCAATATCGTAACTCCAAAAAACCTGTTTTACGCCTTATTTGTCCATTTGATATGTATTTAATCAAATAGAAATAGGTACCGGCTATCTGCAATGCGCCTGTTTTACCTGAATGTCCATCAAATGCCTGGGTACTGTTATTATATCCTTTCGCCTCATATATTATTTCTCCACTCCTGGAAATTATTGTTACCGTGTTATCAGGGTAACTTCGAATTCCATCTATTTCAAGGAAATCGTTTATACCGTCACCATTGGGCGACAACATCGGGCGGATTCTTACTTCATCGCCATCGGCATCGGTTATTTCCAAAGGCACGGTTACACTTAATGCGGGCTTGTAATTAAAATCACCATCTTGTAATGCTGTGACAGAAATTTTGCCCAGATGGGACAATTTTAAATCTGATCCATATAACGTGGCAATATCAGAATTTGATGAAACAAATTTAACTGGTAAGCCTGAACTTGCCGTCGCAATAGTTTCCAATCCATAAGATGTTCCGACTAATTGCCTGGGGATATCCTTAAAAGTTATTGTTTGATTGGCCTTATTTATATTTAAAACCTGGTTTTGAAATGGTATATCAGTGTAGTTACTATCAGGTGCCACAGTTGCTGTTATGGAGGTGATGCCCGCCCCGATAATATGTACCTGGCCATTTACTATATTAATCAATGACCGATCATAATCATTGTAAATGACGGGCTCGCCTGAACTTGCTGTAGCCCCTGCAGCAAAATCGGCATCGCCATAGGTTTTGTTTTCTATTGTACTAAATAAGAGTGTACGTGTAGCAGGTATAATATCAAGAATACCTTTTACATAATTAAAGGTGTAATTGTTTGAACCTGCACCTGTTGGTGTTATATCGTATTTACCTATAGGCGACACGACTGTAGCGGCAGTTGATGCTATAGATTGACTGGTTAACGTTGTAACGTCATCCCTATTTACAAAACCTTTGTAACTTATAATAAAAGGTAAATTATCGTCACCATATTTTTTGATCTGATTATCAGCAATTACATTTAAATTATGCTTATTCACTGTTAAAGTTCTACTTTGAACCGGAATATTATCGTAGTTAGTATTAGAGTCCAACGTAGCGGTTATGGATGTTGTGCCTGCTCCAACAATATGTATTTTACCATTAACTATGTTAATTGTTGATGGGTTATAATCTTTATAAATTACAGCTTCACCTGAACTGGCTGTCGCGTTGGCATCAAAATCTTCATCACCATATATTTTGGTTCTTATCTCGTTGAACGTAAGTGTGCGGCTCACTTTGTTTACAGTTAAACTACGACTTACGCCGACTGCAACAGTGTAATTAGTATCAACCAGCTGAGCCGCTGTAATATTGACTGTTCCAGCGCCTGTAATGTGAACATTGTTTCCAATAATGGTTGCTACTTTTACATTATCACTGGTGTAACTGATAGGTATTTGGGTATCAGAACTTGTAGCTGCAATTATAAAATCGGGATCCCCATAGTTTTTAACGGGCAACACCGGAAAAGTTATCACCGGATTATTTAGGGTTCTAATTATTGTTAAATTATAGGTCTTAGTCGAAATACCGTCAGGTGCCGTTACTTTTATTGAAATAGCATTAGGACCCGCCACCAAAGAAATTGATAAAGATCCCTGCTCTGACAATACACGCGTCCCGTTAATCGCTATTTTGGACCCACTATCAAGTGTCACCGGCATAACTGTAAGAGATAGTGTACTGTTACTGGCAAAAGCGGTGTAATTGGTTGTACCTGCTGCAAACGATGGGTATAAATTGCCCGATTTAAGTACAATATTTGCAAGATCTGCGTTGCATGATAACGTGCGTTTTACATTTAAATTATAAGTCATGGTAGTTAAGCCGTCCTGAGCGGTTACCACTGTCTTAATAATATTTTCGCCCATGTTTAAAGGCAGGCTTTTCGATAAGGATCCTGATATGAGTCCGTCACCATTCACTGCCACTTTAGCAGCACCATTTGCTGTGGTTGGCGTTACTTCTATAGTAGCATTGTTGAGATCAGATGTCAGATTCGGCGTAAACATAGCTTTGGAATAAATTGCTTCAGCTATTTTAGTTTCACCTTTTAAATTTGGGTGCAAGTGGTCTCCCCTGTCATATAAAGGCAACATTTGATTCGGACTTCCAGGATCAACCAAAACAGAATAAGTATCAATAACGTAATCTACATTCGCAGCTCCGGGTATCCATGCGTTCACTTCGTCCTCTACAGATTGCGCTTTAGATGTCCATTTTCCATAACCTTTAAACGGGGTTACTGTAAGGGCAATTACTTTTAAACCGGCATTATGAGCTAAATTATACATTGTTTGTAAATTCTTTTCTACGCCAGAAGAAGAAACGCCATTCTTTATGTCATTGACGCCAGCCATTATAATTACATATTCGCCAGATCCATTTGTAACCTCCGGAAATCTTTTAATCATGTTATTAGTTATGTCACTTCCGAGACCGAGGTTTACAATTGTGAAAACATTATTTAATAATGATGAAAGAGCGGACTGGTATTCATCAAACGCAGTAATACTATCGCCCATAGTGTATATAATATGATTTCTTTTAATATCAGTAACAGTTGCGGTATAATTGATTAGGATGCTTGAAAATGACGGGCTGAGTGTGCCCCCACTTATGGTGAGATTGGTGAGACTTGCATCTGCCGATAAGTCATGAGTTACATTTACAGTATCAGTGTTGGCGGTATTGCTTGTATCTAAGATTTGTACAGGTAAAATATAGGTTCTTTTAAAAATTACCGGAAAAGGGAACAATTCCGCTGCACCCGCATTCCAGGTTCTTGCAACATTGGGTATTCTGAAAACAGTAGCTTCCGCAGTAATTCCCGGAAATAAAAGAACCGCTGATGTTAGTAATAAGTTTCTTAGTAGTAAAGTAAAAAAAACATTTAACGCATTAAAGAAAAACAATTGCTTTGACATTAAAAAAGTAGTTCAAATTAAAATTAAGGGGATATTGCCAATAAATATTCAAATATTTTTCCTTTAAAGTTGTAAATAAAAATAATTAACAATATCTTTACACTACTAAATAGGTAGATATAATATACATTAAACAAAAAATGAAAACTTTAAAACTTAACCTGTACTTAACCAACAATGCAGGCCCTTATCTCCAAGCCTCAAAATTATACATGTGTTGTTGTTGATATTTCCTTTCAAAACGCATAATTCATAGTATTCACCCAAACTTTCATGTCTAAAAACAACAAATGAAATTACCTTACGTAATCAGAACTGTATTTCTATTAAGCATACTTTTCAGCTCACTTGCTTCAAAAGCACAGCAAACTGAAGATCTCTTGAATCTTCTAATCAAAAAAAATGTTTTAACGCAACAGGAAGCCGATTCTATTCGTGCCGATGAGGCAATTAAAGAACAGGCAAAAAAAGAGAGCTTAGCAAACCGCCATGGCATCTCCATAGGAAAGGCCCTGCAAATAAGCGGCCTCGTTCAGGCACGATACCAGGGATTTGAACAATCAACCGTCAATAACTCTTTTGACCTTCGCCGTGTACGACTTGATTTGCGTGGTAACATAACCGATAGCTGGTCGTACGATATTTACACCGAATTTGGCGGTACGGGCGTAAAACTGGTTGATGCTTTTGTGGCATACACCGTTGCCGATTACTTAAAATTCTCAGCCGGCCAGTTTAAAATTCCTTTCTCTGTAGAAAGTTTAACATCCGATTCGCAACTGGAGTTTTCTGACAGATCGCAGGTAGTTGAGGCGCTTGCTTCCAGGACTAAAGATGTAATCGGAAATTCAAACGGTCGCGATATCGGGGTTCAGGTTAGCGGCAGTTTCGCAAAAATCGATGACTTTTATTTATTTGACTATTCATTGGGTTTGTTTAACGGTGCCGGGTATGATGTAACGGGAGATAACAATAACCACAAAGACCTGAGCGGAAGGCTGAGCATCCACCCTGTTAAAAATCTATCTGTGTCTGCAGATTTTTATAACGGGCAGGGTAACTACGGAACGCCCGCTATCAATCAAAAAAGAAACCGTACCGGTATTGATGCCCGCTATGTTTGGAAGGCATTATCGCTAACCGCCGAATATGATAAAGGCACCGATGGTACCATAAAAAGATCAGGCTGGTATGGACAAGCCGCTTATTTTATCCTGCCAAAACACCTTCAGCTTGCTGCGAAATATGATAGCTACGACCCAACTCAAACCAGTTTAACTGACCGTACCAACTGGTACACCGGCGGCGTAAACTATTATTTTAACGACTGGACAAGGCTTACCGTTGATTACACTATCCGCCGAGAACAAACTTTAACGCAGGTAAAAAACAACCTGTTAAATGCTCAATTACAAATAGTATTTTAAATTAAACATCATGAAAAACACAATATTCAGACAACGGGCGCTGATTGCCGGCGCAGTTGCATTGGCTACCATAACAACTATTTCTTCTTTCACCAAACGTAACTTCCCTAAGCCAGCTGACGATTTGGAGGGAACCATTAGCATATCGGGAGCATTTGCCTTATACCCTATTACGGTAAAGTGGGCCGATGAATTTAAAAAGATTCATCCAAATGTTAAGTTCAACATTTCGGCCGGGGGCGCCGGTAAAGGGATCACCGACGCATTGTCTGGCCTGGTGGATATTGGCCTGGCTTCACGGGATATTGATCCTGCTGAGGTTAAGAAAGGTGCATACACCATTTATGTAACAAAGGACGCCGTGTTGCCCACTTTTAACACGGCTAACCCTGATGCCGCAGCATTATTAGCGAAAGGCGTTAAGCGCGATCAGTTCCTGAACATATTTGTTACAGGCAATATCAAAAACTGGAACCAGGTAGCAGGTAAAGTATCTGTCCCCATCCATGTTTACAATCGTTCAGATGCTGCGGGTGCCGGAGAAACCTGGGCAAAGTATTTCGGTAAAAAGCAGGAGGATTTACTGGGCGTAGGCGTTTATGGCGATCCCGGGTTGGCACAGGCCGTAAAGAAAGACGTGACAGGTATAGGGTATAATAACATAGCCTACCTGTACGATTTAAAGACACGTAAACAGGTTGCGGGTGTTCATGCGTTGCCAATTGATGTAAATGGCAACGGTAAAATAGATGCTGACGAAAATTTTTATGACACTGTTGACCAATTGACAGATGCAATTGCCGCAGGTAAGTACCCATCGCCGCCGGCGCGTAATCTTGGCTTTTTATTTAAAGGAAAACCAAAGAAGAAAGAATTGATTGAATTTGTAAAGTTTGTTTTAACCACCGGCCAAAAAGATGTTGACGAAAACGGATATATAGCGCTGTCAAAAGCAAAAATCCAGGAGGAACTAAAGAAAGTTAACTGAGTTGAATGGGTTGATTGAGCGAGTGGCTAGTCCTGGACAACTCCAACTTAATCAACCCAATCAAACTTGATCAACTCAATCAACTAAGATGAACACACGCTTAATTAAAGATAAAATATTATCAAAACTGATGCTGGTTTTTACACTGGCATCAGTTTCTTTATTAGTGATAATAGGGATTGGCTTATATTATAAATCCATTCCAATTATCCATCGGCTGTCGTGGGGAGAGCTCATTACCTCAAGCATCTGGAAACCACTGAAAGGCCTGTTTGGCTTTTTTCCGTTTATAATGGGCACATTATGGGTAACTGCAATAGCCATAATAATTGCTTTACCGCTATGCCTGCTTACTGCGCTCTATATTGTTGAGTACGCGCCAACAAAAATCAAGCGGGTGCTTACCCCTTTTGTAAATCTATTATCCGGTATCCCACCTGTAATTTTTGGTGTTTGGGGGGTGCTTTTTATTATTCCGCTCATTCAAATATATATCGCACCTCATTTTGTTGAATTTTCAACAGGGTACAGCGTTTTGGCCGGTGGAATTGTTTTGGCAGTGATGATCTTCCCGCTGATAGTAAGCATCATTAGTGAAGTATTGCGAACTATTCCGCAGGAACTTAAAGACGCGTCACTCTCACTTGGCGCTACCAAATGGGAAACTATAAAAAAGGTGATCCTGCGCAAAGCCTTGCCTGGAATAATTGCAGCAACGGTATTAGCGATATCCCGTGCTTTTGGCGAAACTATAGCTGTACTAATGGTTTGTGGTAATAATGCAGCTGTACCACATTCGGTGTTTGATCCGGGATACCCGCTGCCTGCGCTTATTGCAAATAATTATGGCGAGATGCTTTCAATTCCCCTGTATGATTCGGCGCTAATGTTTGCAGCGCTGCTTCTTTTTATAATTATCCTATTGTTTAACATCATATCACGGGTAATATTATCCCGGTTGGAAAGGAGACTTTCCGCGTGAAAAAAAGAAAATTTGAAGAGTTGTTTTTCCGTGTGCTAATGGTATTGGCCACTATAATTGTTGCGGGAAGCTTTTTCCTGATAGTGGGCACCATTTTTTTTAAGGGAGTGCCCTATATGAACCTGGATATGGTAACCAAAACACCGGGCGGTGGTTTTTATATTGGAAAAGAAGGTGGCATCCTAAATGCAATTATAGGCTCATTTTATGTAGCAGGCGGCGCAACCATACTTGGGTTGGTAATAAGCATCCCGGTGGCTATATATATTAACCTGTACATGGACGGCAAAAGGTTTCTATCAAATACTATCCGCATGGCATTTGATGTATTGTTTGGTATTCCGTCTATAGTATACGGCGCCTTTGGGTTCCTGATTATGGTATATTTCGGTTTGAGAGCTTCGCTATTAGGCGGTATTATAGCGGTAACCTTACTGGTTATCCCAATATTGGTACGCACCCTTGACGAAGTTATCCGTACTGTGCCGTTTGAATTGCGTGATGCAGCCCTTTCACTTGGTGCAACGCGGTGGGAAACGGCTAAAGTGGTATTGAGGCAAATACGACCGGGAATTTTCACAGCCATCCTGTTATCATTCGGCAGGGCCATTGGCGATGTTGCGTCGGTATTGTTTACCGCCGGCTTTAGCGATAACGTCCCTACATCGTTACATGAACCTGCTGCTACCTTGCCGCTTGCTATATTTTTTCAGTTAGGCAGCCCGGTTGAAGAAGTGCAGGGCCGGGGTTACGCTTCAGCGCTCATCCTAACAATTATTGTATTAATAATCACCGTTTTATCAGATATTCTGATAAAACGGTTTTCAAAACATAAGATCTGAAATGACTAAAACTCCACATATTAGCGTACAACACCTGGATGTGCACATAGGTAACCAGCATATACTAAAGGATATCAATATAAATATTCCGGACAAAAAAGTAACGTCTATCATAGGGCCCTCGGGCTGCGGTAAAACAACATTATTAAAATCATTTAACCGGCTTTGGGATAATACCGCCGATGTTAAAATTACAGGCAAGGTTTTAGTTGATGGTGAAGATATTTACGATCCCAATGCCGAAGTAACCCATATCCGCAAAAAAATGGGACTGCTTTCGCAACGCCCCTATCCTTTGCCGATGTCAATTTACGACAATGTAGCTTACGGGCCACGCATTCATGGTATCCGTAAAAGGCAGGTACTTGATGAACTGGTTGAGGAACAGTTAAAAGCCACTGGGTTATGGAATGAAGTAAAAGACCGTTTAAATACTTCTGCTACGCGTTTATCAATTGGTCAGCAGCAGCGCTTATGCCTGGCACGCGGACTTGCAGTTGGCCCGGAAATTATTTTAGGAGATGAATCGACCTCTGCACTTGACCCGGTTTCGACAGCGATAATTGAAGATCTATTTATCAGCCTGAAAGAAAAATACTCTATTGTATTGGTAACGCATATCCTCAGGCAGGCACGCCGGGTGTCGGACTATATCATATTTGTTTACATGGGTAAGATCATTGAATTTGGGCCGACTGAAGAAGTTTTGCTAAACCCAAAGCAAGAGCTTACTAAAGAATACGTGAAAGGATACATAAGTTAATGCGATAAATTAACTTCAGTTCGATATCATAATTAGTGAAACATTCTGATTATAAGTCACTTATATCTTTTTAATCCTTGATAAATACTTAAATAATTGATAATCAGTATTTTTCACTTTGTTCCGGGTGTTCCGTTTATAAAAATGGAACGCTTTGCCGGCGTGTAGATACCCAAAATCACGCTTTGCCTCAACCCTATTGGAGGAGAGCTTGGAAGTAAGATGATCGTTTTCCCGTGCCGAAATCACTTTAAAGTAACCTATTTTAGATTAATAAATGATGGAATTATAATATTTTATACCAATTTATAGATAAAATAAGTACAAAAAAGTTAATTTACCCCTAAATAACTGTTGACTTTACCCTAAATTATATAAAAACCGCAATTTTTAACATATTTTGCCTTATATTGCACCATTTATTATCATAGATGGCCTATAATTACCAAAGAATCATTATTAAGATCGGGTCGAATGTATTGACCCAAAAGGATGGTTTGCCTGATCACAATCGTATTAATCACCTCGTTGAGCAAATTGCTAAAATTAAAAAAAAGGGTATTGAAGTGGTATTGGTTTCATCCGGGGCTGTAGCTTCAGGAAGAAGTTTAATCACTATCTCAGAAAAATTCGATTCTATTGCTACCAGGCAGTTATTTGCCTCTATAGGCCAGGTTAAGCTGATCAACACTTATGCCCAGCAGTTTGAAAAGTATAATATTCTTTGTTCGCAGGTATTGGTAACTAAAGAAGATTTTAGGGACAGGCTGCATTACCTGAATATGAAAAACTGTTTGAAGATCCTCTTGCAGCATCATGTTATCCCGGTGGTAAATGAAAACGATGTGGTGTCGGTTACCGAATTGATGTTTACTGATAACGATGAACTGGCCGGCCTGATTGCCTCGATGCTGAATGCCCAGGCGCTGATTGTGTTAACTAACGTAGATGGTATTTTTGATGGCAACCCGGATATAGAGGGCGCAAAAGTAATTGAGGAAGTAAGTGGAAAACCTATTGATTTTTCAACCTTTGTAAGTACCGGGCACTCTCAGTTTGGTCGAGGCGGTATGATCACCAAATCAAACATGGCTCAAAAGACGGCCCAATTAGGAATTGCAGTTCATATAGCTAATGGCACAAAGGAAAATATTCTGGTGGATGTGCTTGATAACAAGGTTGCACATACATATTTTGTACCAAACAGATCGGCATCCGGGAAAAAGAAATGGATAGCGCATGCAGGCAATTTTGCCAAAGGCATAGTGCAGGTTAACGAAGGTGCAAAAGCTGCGCTTACCTCTGCAAAAGCGTCAAGCCTGCTCCCGGTGGGTGTAATTAATATTATATCTGCCTTTAAAAAAGGTGAAATTATTAAGCTTGTTGACGAAACGGGTAAGCCTATTGGTTTAGGTATTGCAGAATATGGATCTGACAAAGCTGCCGAAATGATGGGACAAAAAAATCAAAAAGCGCTGATACATTATGATTATCTTTACCTGGAATGTTAAATAGTTATAAGTCATATTTTGAGAATGCCCGTTCCGCCGGCCGGAAAATTGTCGCTCCTGATACGATCAACCGTGTTTTGAATGCGGTTGCAGATGAGGCGTTGTCGCAAACTGATTATTTATTACAGGAAAATCAACGCGATCTTGATCTGATGGATAAAAAAGATCCAAAATATGATCGTTTAAAATTAACAACAGAACGTATTGCTGATATAGCAAAAGAGATACAGAATATAGCTGCATTGCAAAGCCCCCTGGGGCTGACGCTCTCTGATAAAACAATGCCTAACGGCTTACAAATTTCCAAAGTCAGGGTACCGCTTGGTATAGTCGGCGTTATTTATGAAGCCAGGCCAAATGTCACTTTCGACGTTTTTTCGCTTTGTTTTAAAACCGGGAACGTTTGTATTTTAAAAGGAGGCAGTGATGCAGGTTATTCAAATAAAGCTATTATTTCGGTTATTCACAAGGTTTTATCAGATCATGAAATTGATGTAAATAACGCAATATTGCTCCCTGTTGAGCGCGAAGCGGCTGATGCGTTACTAAACGCTGTTGGCTATGTAGATGTATTGATCCCCAGGGGAAGCCAGTCGCTGATAGATCATGTCAGGAACAATAGCAAAATACCCGTTATTGAAACAGGTGCCGGCATAGTACATACCTATTTTGATGAATTTGGCGATGTAGAAAAAGGAGCCGCGATTGTATTTAATGCAAAAACCCGCCGGGTAAGCGTATGCAATGCGCTTGATTGTTTAATTGTACATTACAGCCGTCTGCGAGATCTGCCTAAACTGGTAAAACCTTTGGGTGAAAAAAAAGTAGCACTTTACGCCGATAAAACCGCTTTTACCATTCTTAAGGGCCATTATTCGGATGGCTGTTTAAATCACGCCCGGCCCGAACATTTTGGAACCGAATTTTTGGCTATGACAATGGCTGTGAAAGTTGTTGAAAGCTTTGAAGAGGCGCTGGAGCACATTGCTTTGTATGGATCTAAACATAGCGAAGCGATAATATCGGAGGATGCGGTAAGGATAGAAACATTTTTAAACCAGGTTGATGCCGCTGCTGTTTATGTAAACGCGTCAACAGCTTTTACTGATGGTGCACAGTTTGGGCTGGGGGCAGAAATTGGAATAAGCACGCAAAAATTACACGCCAGGGGGCCCATGGGACTGGAAGAATTAACCAGTTACAAATGGATTGTAAAAGGCAGCGGGCATATCAGAACGCCGTAAACTATGATTACTCGTCAAACTTTAAATTTATATGAAATCTATAACTATTTGATATTAAATACAAATTGATAAAAACTAATTTGTAAATTTTTCAAATCCATTCATTTGACGGTAGCTTGACCAACACAAGGCTTACTTAAAAATCAAAAAGTTATCTTTGCAAAATTATGAGTAAGCACGGCAGGATCTTAGTGGCGATGAGCGGAGGGGTTGATAGTTCGGTGGCGGCAGTTATGCTGCATGAGCAGGGCTATGAAGTAATTGGTCTCACCATGAAAACCTGGGACTACGCCTCATCCGGCGGAAGTTCAAAAGAAACCGGTTGCTGCAGCCTTGACAGCATTAACGACGCACGCGCACTTGCCGTAGGTTATGGCTTTCCACATTATATATTAGATATAAGAAGTGAGTTCGGTGACTTTGTAATCGACAATTTTGTTGATGAATATCTGGCTGGGCGCACTCCTAACCCATGCGTTTTGTGCAATACTCATATTAAATGGGAGGCGCTGTTAAAACGCGCTGACAAATTGGATTGCGAATATATTGCAACAGGGCACTATGCCAATATTCGTTTACAGGACAATGGCAGGTATGTAATTTCGAAAGGTAAAGATGAGAACAAGGATCAGTCTTATGTCCTTTGGGGCGTATCACAAAAAAATCTCGCCCGTACAAAATTTCCCCTGGGAAGTTTCTCGAAGCCAGAAATCAGGCAAATGGCCATGGATATGGGTCAAATTGAATTAGCCGGAAAAAGCGAGAGCTACGAGATCTGCTTTGTGCCGGATAACGACTATCGGGCCTTTTTAAGACATAAAGTAGGAGACCTTGAAGAAAGAGTTGCCGGTGGTAATTTTGTTTTAACAGATGGCACCATAGTAGGTAAACATAAGGGGTATCCATTTTATACCATAGGCCAGCGCAAAGGTTTGGGCATTGCCCTGGGCCATCCTATGTTTGTAACCAACATTCAGCCAGAAACTAATACCGTGGTATTGGGGACTGCAGATGAACTGGAACGCAAACAGGCATGGGTTAAAAACCTTAACCTGGTTAAATACGAAACCATTACAGAACCGATTGAAGCGGTTACTAAAATAAGATATAAGGATGCGGGCACTCAAAGCACTATCGTGCAAATGGGCCAGCACATGAAGGTTGATTTCCATCATTCTGTATCAGGGATTGCACCTGGCCAGTCTGCGGTTTTTTATGAAGGCAACGATCTGCTTGGCGGCGGATTTTTGATGTAGTTTAGCCTTAATAAGTTTTGGGCGATAAAAGTTTTTGTATTTAAAAATACACCTGTTTTAACTACCTTAATTTTATCAGTTGTAAGTGGTTAATCTTTACAGTAACCATCAACTTTAGAACCCTTTTCCCAAAAACAAATTGGCGTTTCGCTTTCTTTATGTTTTATTTGCAAAAAATAACTGCTTAAATGGCTAAAAATTTACTCATTGTAGAATCTCCGGCGAAAGCCAAAACCATCGAGGGATACCTTGGCAAAGACTTTACTGTTAAGTCGAGTTACGGGCATATCCGCGATCTGGTTAAATCTGATGATGCCATTGACATTGCTAATAACTTTAAACAAAATTATGAAGTACCTGCAGATAAAAAGCAGGTAGTTAGCGAATTAAAGAAATTAGCTAAAGAAGCAGATATGGTATGGCTTGCATCGGACGAGGACCGTGAGGGGGAAGCTATATCATGGCACTTGTTCGAGACTTTAGGGTTAAAAGATGCCACAACAAAGCGCATAGTTTTTCATGAGATAACTAAACCTGCTATTCTTAAGGCAATTGAAACGCCGCGAAAAATAGATTATAATTTAGTAAACGCACAACAGGCCCGTCGCGTGCTTGACAGATTAGTGGGTTTTGAACTCTCTCCTGTTCTTTGGAAAAAGGTAAAACCATCCCTTTCTGCAGGCCGGGTACAGTCGGTGGCTGTAAGGCTAATCGTTGACCGTGAACGCGAGATCAACAAATTCAAATCAGAGGCTGCATTTAAAATAGTAGCAATTTTTGGTAAAGGTAAAGAAGCTTTTAAAGCCGAATTGCCGGAGCGCTTCCCCAAACAGGAAGACGCTGAAAAGTTTTTGCAGGATTGCCTTGGTGCAGATTTCGACATAAAGTCGCTGGAAACGCGCCCGGCCAAAAGATCTCCTGCTGCTCCTTTTACTACGTCAACGCTGCAACAGGAAGCCAGCCGAAAACTGGGGTATTCTGTTTCACGTACCATGCAGGTTGCGCAAAAGCTTTATGAGGCGGGACATATTACCTATATGCGTACAGATTCGGTTAATTTATCTGATACCGCATTAAATGCTGCGGCAGACGAAATTGTATCGGCTTACGGAGATAAATACCACCAGCACAGGAAATATAAGACAAAGAGTGCGAGCGCGCAGGAAGCTCACGAAGCCATAAGGCCAACTTATTTTAGCAAGCACACGATACAGGGCGATTCCGGAGAGATGCGTTTATACGAACTGATCTGGAAACGCGCTATAGCATCACAAATGAGTGAGGCACAGTTTGAGAAAACCACTGCAAAGATCAGTATATCAACCCGTAATCAAGACCTGGTAGCGAATGGCGAGGTGATGAAATTTGATGGTTTCCTTAAAGTTTATCTCGAATCCAGTGATGACGATGAGGATAACGTGCAGGATGGCGAAAACGCAATGCTGCCTCCGCTTACAAAAGGGCAGCGGTTGGCGTTGCAGGAAATGTCAGCAACTGAACGTTTTTCCCGTCCGCCTGCCAGATATACCGAGGCTAGTTTGGTTAAAAAACTGGAAGAGCTGGGTATCGGACGCCCGTCAACCTACGCTCCTACTATTTCGACCGTTCAAAATCGCGGATATGTTGTAAAGGAAGAACGCGATGGAAAACAAAGAGCGTTTCGGGTTTTGACACTAAAAGGCGATCAGATAACGAAAGAAGAAAAGATTGAAAATACCGGTGCAGAGCGCGGAAAACTTTTCCCAACGGATATAGGCGCGGTAGTGAACGATTTCCTGGTTCAGCATTTCACAGATATTGTTGACTTTAACTTTACGGCGAGTGTTGAAAAGCAGTTTGACGAAATAGCCCAGGGCTTGAAAGAGTGGACAGATATGCTCCACAGCTTTTACACGCCATTTCATAAGGAAGTGGAGAACACTACCCAAACCGCCACTAAGGCAACCGGCGAACGGGAGTTGGGTGTTCATCCGGAAAGCGGCCAAAAGATCTCGGTAAGGATCGGTCGTTACGGTCCATTTGTACAGGTTGGTGAAAATGCCACCGACGAGGATAAAGATTACAAACCGCTTTATGCCAGTCTGCGTACCGGACAGAGCATAGAAACCATTACCATTGAAGAAGCACTTGAACTTTTCAAGCTGCCTAAAAAAGCAGGAATATTTGAAGATAAGGACATGACTGTTGCTATCGGCAAGTTTGGGCCATATATAAGGCATAACGGTTTATTTGTATCGTTACCAAAAGGGATTGATCCGCTTGATGTTACCGAAGAGCAGGCGATTGAACTTATTCTGGAGAAACGTAAAAAAGATGCTGAAAAACTTATCAGGGCATTTGATGAAGATCCTGCGATGAAAGTTTTGAACGGGCGGTGGGGAGCGTATATTGAATTTGGAAAACTTAACGTAAAAATCCCGAAAGATAAAGACCCCTTAACACTTACATACGATGAATGCAAAGCCCTGGCAGACGCTGCGCCAAAAGATGTAAAAAAAGGAAGGTTTGGTAAAACTGCAGCTGCAAGCCCGGCAACTAAAAAGGCCCCTGCTAAGAAAAAGGCTGTAGCAAAAAAGAAATAGATTAGTTGATTAGGCTGATTGAGTGGACGGTTGATTAAGTAGTTTCTCCCTAACTCAATCAACTTAATTAAACCCAATCAACTTAATCAAGCAAAAGATGATAAAAGACCTGCCCAAAAATATTGTAAAGGATATTGCCATCGCGGTGGCGCTTGAAAAAGAAAGCGTTGAGAGCAAGATCTGGTACGTTTATTTAATTAATCTTAAGAACGTACCTATAGAGAACATCCTAATCACTTCGAAGGGTTATGGTGAAAAAGATGGTGTGCAGGTAAAAACATCTACCCTTCGTCACATGATTCCTATAGTTGACGGCAACTCCTATAAACTTATTGAGCCTATTGACGAGCAGACTTTTGGCTTAAACAATGAATACTGGTTAAGCTATTACATCGGTAAAGACATCTACGACAAAAAATATATTTTTTTACCCGAAAGTATTGTTGAAATGAATTTTACAAAGCTCCCTGTGATAAATAAGGTTGGCGTGATGATACTTTAAATATTTTTGTAAAACACGCTAAAATCCCGATCAGTATTCCGAAATAAAAATTATTTATTGTCATTAATTTCATAATTTACGTGATAATAAATAAACCTGTCCATGGATACTTTCTATAGCCTTTTCCGTACCCGAAAAGGATTAATCAGCCTCGGTATTTTTCTAGCACTGGCAATTTCGGTCGTCTTTATTATTTTCCGTCACCGCCAAAAACCGGCTGTTGACCCTGAATTCAGTAAATACATTGAATCATATACTACCGGCATAATATCTAAAGGCAGCACCATCAAAATCAGGCTGGCCAGCGAGGTTCAGGTAAGCCATGAGCAAAATGCACCTTTAAGCGATAATATTTTCAGCTTCTCTCCTTCTATTAAAGGTAAAGCATACTGGATAGATGCCCGCACCGTTGAGTTCAGGCCCGAAGGGAAACTCGATCCGGATAAAAACTACACCGGCGATTTTAAACTAAAAAAGATCGTTGACGTTGACGGAAGGTTTTCAGATTTTAAGTTCAGCTTCCAAACTACAAAACCAGACTACACGGTTACATTTACCGGCTTACAGACCGCTACGAATACCGCTATTGATAAAATGAAGCTTGGCGGCGTTATTCAAACTGCTGATAATGAAGATCCTGCTGATATAGAAAAAATCATCAGCGCAAATTTTGTAAATCCTGTCAGTGTAGTATGGCAGCATAACCCTGTCACTAAAACGCACCACTTTACCATCAACCAGTTAAATAGGGGAAATGGCATTACAAATAAACTTACCATAAACTGGGACGGCGAGGCATTGCACGTTGATAAAAAAGGCAGTCAATCTTTTGACATCCCAGCTATTGGCGATTTCAGGGTGCTAAATATTAGTGCAGTGCAGGATAATGACCAATATATACTGGTTCAGTTTTCTGATAATATAATGGTTGGCCAGGAACTAAATGGCCTTGTGGGAATGAGTAATGTAACAGACGCGGCATACACCATTGAAGGCAGCATGGTAAAAGTTTATGCACCGGAGCGCTTACAGGGAAACTATAGCGTATTTGTAAACGAAGGCGTTGAAAATATATCGCACAAAAAGATCACAAAGGCCTATACTGCCAACGTGTTTTTTGAAAACAGGCTACCTGCTGTAACCATCCCTGGCAAGGGAGTGATCCTGCCTGATTCGGGTAAACTGATGATGCCTTTTGAAGCTACCAACCTGAATGCGGTTGATGTGAGTATTGTAAAGATTTATGAAAATAATGTGCCTCAATATTTCCAGAACAACGGATTTGACGGCGGCGAAGAGTTACGGCATGTTGGAAAGCCGGTTGTTCAAAAAACTATCAGGCTTGATGAGGATAAAAGCCTTAATCTGAGCAAGAAGAACCGCTTTATGCTCGATATCGACCAGCTTTTGCGTACAGAACCCGGAGCAATTTATAGGGTAATTATAGGTTTCAGAAAAGATTATTCCATATATAATTGTAAAGCCGGCTCTCCTGTATTAAAAAATGAGGGCGATGATGAAGGCTACGGTTATGAGGGTAACGGAAGCTTTGGTACTAATTCAGGTTCGATAAGCGATGAGGATGATGATTTTTGGTCGAGGTATGATAATTTTTACCCGGATGGCTACAACTGGCAGGAACGTAATGATCCCTGCACCAATTCATACTTCAGCAAAGATCGCTGGGCGGTTAGAAATATTATCGCATCAAATATCGGCTTGATAGCGAAACGAGGCAGCGATAATGGTATGCTTGTAGCGGTAACCAATATCTTAACTACTAAACCAATGAGCGGTGTTGAGCTGGAACTGCTCGATTACCAAAAACAGGTAATATTGAAAACAACATCAGACGGTGATGGCCTTGCCAAATTCGATATGAAGCGCAAGCCTTACTTGCTTGTTGCTAAAAATGGAAAAGAACGGGGCTATTTAAAGCTGGACGATGGCAGTTCACTTCCACTTTCCCGCTTTAATGTGGGTGGCGAGCAGATTCAAAGTGGCTTAAAAGGATTTATATATGGTGAACGCGGCGTTTGGCGACCCGGCGATTCGATATTTATGTCATTCATACTGGAAGATAAACTGAAAACGTTACCGGCAGATCTTCCTGTTCAGTTTGAATTGTATGATGTGAATGGTAAATTGTACCGGCGGCTCACCCAAACAAAATCGCTGGATGGATTCTATAGTTTTCATACCGCCACTGAAGCCTCATCACCAACGGGTAACTGGTCTGCTAAAGTAAAAGTTGGCGGCGCAGTATTTGAAAAAAACGTAAAAGTTGAAACCATAATGCCTAACCGGTTAAAGATCGGTTTAACGTTTGGCAGTGCAAAAGAACTAACAAAAGGCGGTGATGTAACCGGAAACCTGACTGCACAATGGCTGTTTGGCGGAACGGCACAAAGTTTAAAAGCGAAGGTTGACGCTTTTTTATCACCAAAATCAACAGCATTTAAAGGATATGAAGATTATGTTTTTGATGACCCTACCCTTGCCTTCACTACCCAAACCCAAACAATATTTGATGGCAGGCTTGATGAAACCGGTAAAGCGTCAGTAAACACCAATATCAACATTGAAAAACAGGCACCGGGGCAGTTAACTGCCAACTTTTTGGTTAAAGTATTTGAACCGGGCGGGAATTTTAGCATTCAGTCACTGAGTATGCCATACAATGTTTACCCTGGGTATGTGGGGATTAAAACAGAAAAAGGCAGTGATCTTTCAGGAATGCTGGTGACCGACAAAGACCATGATATTGACATTGCCGATGTTGATGTAAATGGCAAACCATTTGAAGGTACCCGCAATGTTGAGCTGGAGCTATATAAGATCCAATGGCGCTGGTGGTGGGATGAAACAGGCAACTCACTAAGTAATTTCACACAGGATAAGTATAACAAACTCATTAAAACGGCAGCAGTAAAGGTGGTTAACGGGCACGGCAAATGGAACCTGCGCATTAACCAGGCCGATTGGGGTCGTTACCTGATCAGGGTTAAAGATCCGGAAACAGGTCACTCAACAGGGAAGATCTTATATGTTGATTGGTCAAACTGGTCAGAACGGTTACAGCAAACCAATCCAACTGAAGCAGCTATGCTGTCTTTTACATCTGACAAAAACAGCTATAAAGTTGGTGAGGATGCCACCCTGACAATCCCAACGATGAGTGATGGCCGCGCTTTGGTAAGCTTTGAAACCGGTAGTAAAGTGCTAAAAACCGCCTGGATAGATACAAAAAAAGGACAAACCCGCTATACTTTCAAAATTGATAAAACTATGGCTCCTAATATTTTTGTGAACGTTACCCTGCTGCAGCGCCATTCGCAAACGGTGAACGATCTGCCAATCCGGATGTATGGCGCTATTCCGCTTTCTGTTGATAATCCCGAAACCATTTTGAAACCTGTTATCAGCATGGCAGATAAGATCAGACCTGAAACGAAATCGTCAATTACTGTTTCAGAAGCATCAGGCAAAGAAATGACCTACACGGTGGCCATAGTTGACGAAGGATTGCTTGATATTACTAACTATAAAACCCCTGATCCACATGAAACTTTCTATGCACGCGAGGCCCTTGGTGTAAAAACATGGGATTTATTCGATTATATAATCGGCGCTTTCGGTGGTGGACTGGAGCGGATCTTAAGTATTGGCGGTGACGGAAGCGGGGGTGCCAACCACAATGTGTCAGTAAACCGTTTTAAACCTGTTGTAAAATTTTTAGGGCCATTTCATTTAGATGCAGGAGATAAGCAAACGCATACATTTACTTTACCCCAGTATATTGGATCTGTAAAGGCAATGGTTATTGCCGGGCATAATGGCAGTTATGGCCATGCGGAGAAAGTGGTGGCTGTTAAAAAGCCTTTGATGATCCTTGCTACCCTGCCGAGGGTTTTAGGCCCGTCAGAGAAAATTCAATTGCCGGTTACCGTTTTTGCAATGGAGAACAATATTAAAACGGTAAATGTTCAGGTACAATCAAATGCCTTTAGCAATCTTGGCGGCAATAATCAAAAGTCCATCACGTTTGCAAAACCGGGTGATCAGTTGGTAACCTTTGATTTAAGTGTCAAAGATTTCGTTGGCGTAGGCAAGGTACGGATCATTGCCAAAAGTGGAGGTGAAACTGCTGTTTATGATGTTGAACTTAATATTCGTAACCCTAACCCACCCGTTACTAGAATCCAGGAAAAGGAGCTTAAGCCCGGCGAAAGCTGGAATGCTCCTTACACGGCTATTGGCATTAATGGTACCAATAAGGCAACTTTGGAAACTGCATCTATCCCGCCTTTAAATCTGACCAAACGACTGGGTTATTTAATAGAATACCCGTATGGCTGCGTTGAACAAACAACTTCATCAGCATTCCCGCAATTGTATCTTGACCAACTGCTTGATTTAACAGCCAGGCAAAAAGCAGAAAGCGAACGAAATATTAAAGCAACCATAAACAGGTTAAACGGGTTCCAGGTAAGTAATGGGGGCTTAAGTTATTGGCCCGGAGTTGGCGAGGCCGATGACTGGGGAACCAATTATGCTGGGCATTTTATGCTGGCGGCGCAGGCAAAAGGGTATAGCCTGCCGCTCGGGTTTATAGACCAATGGAAAAAATATCAAAAACAAAAGGCCTTGACCTGGGCACCTGATTCGAGAAGCTTTTATGGCGCAGATTTGGTGCAGGCCTACCGTTTATACCTGTTAGCGCTCGCCCGCTCACCAGAACTTGGCGCGATGAACAGGCTTAGAGAATTTAAATATTTGAGCATTGAAGCAAAATGGCGGTTGGCGGCAGCTTATAAACTGGCTGGCCAGCCGGAGATAGGTTTGCAAATGATTGTTGGCTTACCGCTAGTAATTAAACCATACAACAGCATGTACGGTACTTATGGCTCCGATTTGCGCGACGAAGCCATGATATTGGAAACCCTAACCCTGCTTGGGCAACAGCAAAAAGCTGCCGGCTTATTACGGACAGTTGCGAACAAATTATCACAGGACGATTGGTACAGCACACAAACCACAGCTTATTCCCTTATTGCTATTGCTCAGTATTGCGGTGAACATAAATCATCGGCAAAGCTGTCCTTTAGTTACCAGGCCGGTAATTTAAAATCCAACGTTAGTTCGCAATCTTACCTATGGCAGTTGCCTATTGATGCCAAGGGCGGTAACGTTTCATTGAAAAACACGGGAACTAATAAATTGTACATCAGGCTTATCCAACAGGGACAACCATCATCTGGCGAAGATGTGCAAACACGCATCAACCCTGATGTTTTACAAATGCGGATTGCCTACACCACCCTTGGCGGTAAACAATTAGACCCGGCCAGCCTGAAACAGGGAACAGACTTTGTAGCACAGGTAATCATTAAGAACACCGGTAAACGCGGCCGTTACGATAACCTGGCGCTTACACAAATCTTTCCATCTGGCTGGGAGATACTGAATACCCGCATGATGAACGGCGCCGAAGCATTCCCATCCTCGCCATCAGATTACAGGGATATAAGGGACGACCGGGTGAATACTTATTTTAGTTTACCGGAAGGCAAAGAAGTAACTTATTATGTTATGTTAAATGCGGCCTATGCTGGCAAATATTATCTGCCAGCGACTTACTGCGAAGCAATGTACAATAATGCAATTACAGCTTTAATAAAAGGGCAATGGGTGGAGGTGATTAGGTAAGTTGATTGAGTTAGATTAAGTTGATTAGGTTAAAAATTAAAAGAAAGTTATTTAGAGAATGGCTTCATTTACAGAATTGGAAACATGGAAACAAGCAAGAAAGATAAGAAATATAGTTTCTGCTTTGGTGAAAAAGTTCCCATCCGAGGAAAAGTTCAGGCTCACTATCAGATAACTAGATGTTCAAGGTCAATAGGAAACAATATCGCAGAAGGCCACGGGCGCTTTCATCACTAGGATAATATCCGATTTTGCATTATAGCAAGAGGTTCATTATCTGAAACACTTGATCATATGATAGTTGCATTTGATGAGGAATTAATAACTGAAGAATTTCTAAATTCATTTCAGGAAGAATATGACCAATGCTTAAAACTATTAAATGGGTATATCCAATTTATTAAAAGGAAAAAGAATAATGAGTTGGATTGATTTTTTAAGCTTTAACTAAATCAACTTAATCTAACTCAATCAACTTAATCAACTACATCTTAAACAACCCGTACTTAAGAATACAATAAATCGCCCTAACTCCGTCCTTCCACCCTATTTTTTTTCCATCTTCATAAGTACGGCCATAATAAGAGATTCCAACTTCGTAGATCCGGATTTTTGGTACGCGTGCAATTTTCTGTGTAACCTCTGGTTCAAAGCCAAACCGTTGTTCGGTTAGCTTGATGGATTGGATCAGCGTGGTATCAAATAACTTGTAACAGGTTTCCATATCAGTAAGGTTCAGGTTACTGAACATGTTTGATGCGAAAGTAAGCCAGCGGTTGCCTATCGTATGCCAAAAAAATAATATCCTGTGCGGGTTGCTCCCCATAAACCTTGAGCCATAAACCACGTCTGCAAAGCCGGAACAAACTGGTTTCAGCAGGTCATTGTATTCCTCCGGGTCATATTCCAAATCGGCGTCCTGGATAATAAGGTATTCGCCTGTTGCTTTTGAGATGCCGGTATGAAGCGCAGCTCCTTTACCTTTATTATGTTCGTGCTTAAAATAACTTATTGGTAGATCAGGATTGTTTTGCTGATAGGTTTGAACAGCCTGTTCTGTATGATCGGTCGAGAAATCATTTACAATGATCACTTCCTTTCGGATATTATCAATCAGCTTAACTGCCTTAATCTTATCTAAAATTAAATGGATCGTATTACCTTCGTTGTAAGCAGGGATTATAATTGATAATTTCTCTATCTTCATTCCAATAAATGCGACTGGGTTCAAACCGAATATCTTTTTTAATTAAAAAACCAAAAGTAATAATAATACTTTCGTTTTTGTCGGCCTTGTTCCTGCTGTTTTGGCTTTGTTTACCCAGCCCATTATTCAATAGCCCAACCTCTTACGTTATTGACGACACGGATGGGCAATTGCTCGGTGCCTCGATAGCAACTGATGGACAATGGAGGTTTCCACCCAATGCCGACGTCCCGGAAAAATTCAGGCAATGCATTATAACTTTTGAAGATAAGCGCTTTATGCACCACCCTGGCTTTGATCTGCTCGCGTTAGGTAGGGCTTTCCGGCAAAATTTTCAATCAAACAAAGTAACCAGCGGCGGCAGCACCATAACTATGCAGGTAATTCGCCTTGCAACCAAACATAAACGCAATATCTGGAATAAGGTGATTGAAATATTTATGGCTATGAGGCTTGAAGCTGGCTTTACCAAAAACGAGATACTTTCATTTTATGCAAGCAACGCCCCTTTCGGCAGTAATGTTATTGGCCTCGACGCTGCTTCCTGGCGCTATTTTGGCCGGAGTCCGGATAAACTCTCCTGGGGTGAAATGGCCGCGATGGCTGTATTGCCTAATTCGCCATCGCTTGTACACCCGGGTAAAAATCGTGCTACCTTGCTAAAAAAAAGAAATTTGCTTTTAGACAGGCTTTATCGAAACGGCATAATAGATTCAACCACAGCCGCATTAGCGAAGTTTGAACCCGTACCGGACAGGCCCATGCCGCTGCCTCAACTTGCCCCTCACCTGCTGCAGCGCTTTAAAACAGATCACCAAATAAATACAAATGGCGATACCCGGATAAAAACAAGTATCCGTGCTGCGTTACAACAACAGGTTAATGATATTTTGGAGCGGCATCACCAGGTATTGAAGGCTAATGATGTAAATAACATTGCGGCTATCGTGCTGGATGTAGAAACAGGTGCCACGTTGGCTTACGCAGGTAACATCGCGCACAAGGAAGATCCCGAAATGGAAAGCGACGTGGATGTTATCAACGCGCCACGCAGCCCGGGCAGCACATTAAAACCAGTATTATATGCCTCTATGCTTCATGATGGCTTGTTATTGCCAAACAGCCTTATGCCGGACATCCCAACCCAGATCGCGGGATACCATCCCGAAAACTTTGATTTGGGTTATGATGGCGCCGTTCCGGCCTCAAAGGCATTATCACGTTCATTAAATGTGCCCGCGGTAAAGATGCTACAGCAATTTAAATATGAGCGTTTTTATGACGTTTTGCAAAAGATGGGTGTAACCACGTTGAAAAGACCTGCTGATCATTATGGACTCTCGTTAATTTTAGGCGGTGGAGAAAATACGCTTTGGGAATTGACCGGGATTTATGCTGATATGGCACGTGTTTTAAATCATTACCAAAAATATAATGGTAAGTACAACCCTGCCGATTACCATAACCCGGTTTATAAAATAAACACCGAAACAAAACAACCAGACCTGGAAAAATCAGGGTTATTGGATGCAGGATCAATTTTTTATACCCTGCAGGCTATGGAAGAAGTGATGCGCCCCGGTGAAGAGATGTTATGGCAGCAATTCAGTTCAAGCCAGCGTATAGCCTGGAAAACCGGAACGAGTTTCGGTTTCAGGGATGGCTGGGCTATAGGGATAACCCCAAAATATGTTGTTGGTGTATGGGTTGGAAACACGGATGGCGAAGGCAGACCCAATTTAACGGGGATCAGTACTGCGGCTCCTGCCCTTTTTGAGATCTTCAGGTTATTGCCTGTTACACGCGATTGGTTTGAGATGCCGGTCGGCGAGATGGTAAAAATAAAAGTATGCCATCAAAGTGGCTATCGCGCGGGCGAATATTGCGATGATCAGGATGAAATGTGGGTACCGAAAAGCGGTTTAAAGGTAGCTGTTTGCCCCTATCATCAATTGGTTCACCTTAGCTGGGATGAGAAATGGCAGGTAACAGGAAATTGTACCCCGCCAAATCAGATCGTTAATAAACACTGGTTTGTACTACCCCCTTCGATGGAATATTATTATAAAACCAAGAATTACCAATATCGGGTTTTACCGCCATTCAGGCCTGATTGCGTGCAGGCTGAAAATTCGGCACCAATGGAAGTTATTTATCCAAAAGATGGCGCTAAAATTTACATTCCGCTTGAAGCAGATGGTAGTCGTGGCAGGGTGATCTTTAATGCTGCGCACCGGCAGAAAGGGGTTAAGATCTTTTGGCACCTGGATAATAAATATGTTGGGGAGACGACAGATTTTCACCAAATGGCCGTAAATCCACCTCCTGGTAAACACGTGCTTACCCTTGTTGACGAAAACGGAAACACGGTTCACATTGAATTTGAAATACTTCAGAAATAGTTGACATTCGCCAATGAGCAGTTTGCAGTAGTTTTTGAATTATCTTTTGACAAAAAACTGCAAACCGCCAACTAAAAACTGCGAACTGATTCCTTATATTGCTCAAAAAAACAAAAACTAATAAATGCTTGAACAATACGACCTTCATAACCTGATGGTTATTGATATTGAAACTGTCCCTCAGTACAAGAGCTTTGATGAGTTACCCGAGCATTTTCAAAAGTTGTGGGATTTAAAAACCGTTCACCAACGCAAAGAAGAAACGGCAGAAGCGTTTTACGAAAGGGCGGGCATTTGGGCCGAATTCGGGAAGATTATTTGTATCTCGGTAGGAATCTTTACTAATGGCCGTAATGTTGGTTTAAGGGTTAAGTCTTTTGCTTCGCATGATGAAAAGGAACTACTGGAAAAATTCTCCGCGCTGCTGGCAGGTCAACCGGCTAGTCTGATCCTTTGTGCACACAATGGAAAGGAGTTTGACTTTCCTTATATCTGCCGCCGGATGCTGGTAAATGGGATTAAGATTCCATCACAATTAGAACTATCAGGCAAAAAACCATGGGAAATCTATCACCTCGATACAATGGAACTATGGAAGTTTGGTGACTATAAAAATTACACCTCATTAAGTTTGCTTACCGCAATTTTCGATATTCCCACTCCTAAAGACGACATCGATGGCAGTATGGTTGGCAAAGTTTACTGGATTGACAATGAATTGGAAAGAATTTGCATCTATTGCCAAAAGGATGTGGTGGCGACTGCCCAATTACTGCGGCGTTACAGGGGCGAAGAATTGATCACCGATGAGTGTATAACCATAGTGTAATGCTAAAGGTAAAAGATCTGAACATCAAATTCAAAACACAAAATGGTCTTTTCGAGGCGGTTAAAGGCATCTCTTTCAATCTAAAGAAAGGAGAAACTATCGGCATTGTTGGCGAATCGGGATCTGGAAAATCGGTAACTTCCCTCGCCCTGATGCGCTTACTGGATAAAAACCAGGCTTTAATAAATGGTCATATTTTATTGAATAACAATAACTTATGTGGCTTACCTGAGAGTGAAATGCGTAAAATAAGAGGTCATCAGATGGCAATGATCTTCCAGGAGCCCATGACCTCGTTAAACCCTGTTTTAACCTGCGGATACCAAATAACCGAAGCCATTCAATTGCACCTCAATACAACAAAAGCCGAAGCAAAGAAAAAAACGATAGCACTGTTTAAAGAAGTGCAACTCCCCCGGCCAGAAGCTATTTTTGACAGTTACCCGCACCAAATATCGGGCGGACAAAAGCAAAGGGTAATGATAGCAATGGCACTGTCCTGCAACCCCGAGATCCTGATTGCGGATGAGCCCACCACTGCCCTTGATGTGACTGTACAAAAAACCATTATAGAATTATTGTTAAAGCTAAAAGCTGAACGCAATATGAGCCTGATCTTTATATCACATGATTTGGGTGTGATCAGCGAAATTGCAGATAGGGTATTGGTGATGTATAAAGGTGAAGTTGTTGAGGAGGCGCCTGTAAAAGAACTATTCTCACATCCGCAACATTCCTACACAAAAGGGTTACTGGCTTGCCGCCCATCCCCTGAGCTCCATTTAAAAAAGCTACCGGTAATTGCCGACTTTTTAGATACGGATACAAAAAAAGCAATTAGTATTGAAGAGATAAGAAAAGGTTATGAATATCCGGCAGGTGAAATTATCGAACGAAAAAACAAATTATACAGCCAGCAACCGTTATTGAAAATTAGCAACCTTAATACGTGGTTTCCCATAAAAAATAGTTTTTTCGGCAGGTCAAAAGAATTTGTAAAGGCGGTTAAACAAGTAAGCTTTGACGTATATCCGGGTGAGACGCTTGGGCTGGTAGGCGAATCAGGTTGTGGAAAAACAACCCTTGGTCGTAGTATTTTACGTTTGATTGAGCCCACCTCAGGTACCATACAATTTGAAAATACTGATTTAGGAAGTTTAAGGAAAGATGCCCTTAGAGAGATTCGAAAAGATCTTCAGATTATTTTCCAGGACCCATATTCCTCACTGAACCCCCGCTTAACTGTTGGCGATTCGTTAATGGAACCGTTGCAGGTGCACCAGTTTTACACCAATGATAGCAAGCGCAAAAAGAAGGTGCTTGAACTACTGGAACGTGTAAATTTGCTGCCTGAGCATTTCAACAGGTATCCTCATGAATTTTCCGGGGGCCAAAGGCAAAGAATCGTAATAGCCAGAGCCCTGGCACTGCAGCCTAAATTTATCATCTGCGACGAATCTGTTTCTGCATTGGATGTTTCCGTACAAGCCCAGGTATTGAATCTCATCCGCGAATTGCAAGCCGAGTTTAACCTTACTTATATTTTCATCTCGCATGATCTTGCCGTTATTAAACATATCTCAGACCGGATGATGGTAATGAACAAAGGAGAAATAGTCGAAATGGGTGACCCGGATGACATTTACTATCGTCCTAAGGAAGAATACACTAAAAGGCTGATTGCATCTATTCCGGGAGTATGATTGGCGGTACAATTGCCGGATGCAACGCGAAAA
This sequence comes from Mucilaginibacter xinganensis, assembly GCF_002257585.1. Lineage (NCBI taxonomy): Bacteria > Pseudomonadati > Bacteroidota > Sphingobacteriia > Sphingobacteriales > Sphingobacteriaceae > Mucilaginibacter > Mucilaginibacter xinganensis. The sequence continues at coordinate 3,106,857 of NZ_CP022743.1, forward strand.
TTGGCGCAAGCTGCCTCAAAAATTTCATGATTGGCGATTTGAAGAAAAATCGCTGATCCGCATTCCGCCTTCTGCAATGAAAACATCGTATCTTTGTATAAATAATACATATGTCTAAAAAGAAAAACAGTTCATCTATAGTAAAAGTACTTACCCAAATGGTACTTGATATATTTGAGCAAAACGGCAATACACCGTTAAATTACAAACAAGTTTCTGCCAAATTAAACGTTCGCGACCCGGATGCCCGGGATATAATTTTTGAGATACTTAGGGACGAAACAAAAACCGGCACCCTAAAAGAAGTAGTTCCAGGCAAGTTTCAATTATTGGAACTTAAAACTTTTATTGAAGGTAAAGTTGACCTCACCAATGACGGTTCAGCTTTTATTGTTACTGATGACGAGTTTGAAAGCGACATTTTTGTTGCTCCCCGTAAATTAAGAAATGCGCTAAACGGCGATAGGGTTAAAGTTTATGTTTACGCAAAAAGCAAAGGTAAGCATAAAGAAGGCGAGGTAATTGAGATCCTGCAGCGTGCAAAAATGGAATTTACCGGGATAGTAAAACTATCTGAGCGTTTTGCCTTTTTTATTCCTGACGACCGTAAAATGATGCATGACATTTTTATCCCGATGAGCGAACTCAACGGCGCTAAAAATGGTATAAAAGCGGTTGCTGAAATTACTGACTGGCCCGCTGAAGCAAAAAACCCGATAGGCCGGATAAAGCACATTCTTGGCACACAAGGCGAAAACGATACGGAAATGAACGCAATTTTAGCGGAATATGGTTTCCCGTTATCATTTCCAAAAGAAGTTGAACACGAGTCTGAAGAGATATCAGATATAATAACAAACGAAGAAATTTCAAAAAGACGCGACTTTAGAAATGTCACTACATTCACTATTGACCCATTTGATGCCAAAGACTTTGATGATGCATTATCATTCAGAATATTGGATAATGGTAATTATGAAGTAGGTGTGCATATCGCCGACGTATCGCATTACATACAGCCCGATTCGGCACTTGACAGGGAAGCACTTGACCGGGCTACATCTGTTTACCTGGTTGACAGGGTAATACCGATGCTACCGGAGCGCTTGTCAAACGGCTTATGCTCATTGAGGCCTAAAGAGGATAAGCTGTGTTTTTCAGCTGTTTTTGAAATGGATGAAGAAGCACATATTATAACCGAATGGTTCGGAAAAACAGTAATCCACTCCGACAGGCGCTTTGCTTATGAAGAAGTACAGGAAGTAATAGAAAATAAGGCTGGTGATTTTGTAAATGAGATCTTAAAATTGAATGCATTGGCTTACAAGCTAAGGGAACGCAAATTTAAAAACGGCGCTATCAGTTTTGAAACTACCGAAGTGAAATTTAAACTTGATGAAGCCGGCAAACCTATCGGTGTTTATGTAAAAGAACGCAAAGATGCGCACAAACTGATTGAAGATTTTATGCTGCTGGCAAACCGCAAGGTTGCCGAGTATGTAAGCAAATTGGGTAAAGGCAAGCATAAATATACTTTTGTTTACCGTGTACACGATACGCCAAAGCCAGATTCGCTTGCTAATTTTGCATTATTCGCTGCAAGGTTTGGATATAAGATCAATACCAAATCAGACAAAGAAACTGCAAAATCCCTTAACTTTTTGATGGAGGACGTAGAGGGCAAGAAAGAGCAGAATGTGCTTACCCAGCTCGCCATCCGCTCAATGGCAAAAGCTATTTATACCACTAAAAGTTCAAGCCATTATGGATTAGCATTTGACCATTACACCCACTTCACCTCTCCTATCCGCCGGTACCCGGATGTGATGGTGCACCGGCTTTTATTTCATTACTTGAACGGTGGACAATCCGCCAATGAAGAGCATTATGAAAAGCTTTGCCAGCACAGTTCGCAAATGGAGAAGAAAGCGGCAGATGCTGAACGTGCATCAGTAAAATATAAACAGGCTGAATATTTACGCGACCAGGTTGGCAACGTATTTAGCGGCGTTATATCTGGTGTTACTGAATGGGGCATGTATGTAGAAATCATAGAAAATAAATGCGAGGGTATGATCCGTCTGCGAGATATTTCGGATGACTTTTATACTTTAGACGAAAAAAACTATGCCATTATCGGTCAGCGTAAAAAGAAAGTTTACCAGCTGGGTGATGAGGTTAAAATTAGGGTAAAAAATGTTGATCTCACTAAAAAACAGATCGACTTTACACTGGTACAGGAGTAGTTAGGGGGTGAGTAAGTTAGATTAGGTGGATTGAGTTGGGTAGTTGAATTTCTCCAACCATTCGCTAATCAATCAAAATAAAATCAGTGAAATCATCTTTGAATCGGTGAAATCCAAAAACAAATGAAGAAACTTGAAGATTTGCAGGAAATTATAAGTGATGCTGTTAACAAGCTTAGCTTTCCTATATATCCTGCGGCACTATACGAGCCTATAAGCTATATTCTCTCGTTGGGTGGTAAACGAATGCGCCCTGCCCTACTTTTGATGGCCTGCGACCTCTTTGGCGGTGATGTGGACGCAGCTATCTCTCCTGCTCTTGCAATTGAAGTATTCCATAATTTTACTTTGATGCATGATGATATTATGGATAATGCACCTCTACGGCGCGGCAATACCACTGTACATGAGCGCTGGAATAACAATGCTGCTATCCTTTCGGGCGATGTTATGCTGGTTGAAGGCTATAAATTAATGATGCAGGTGGAAGACCGTTTACTGCGGCCTATACTTGACATTTTTAATACTACGGCTGTTGGTGTTTGTGAGGGTCAACAACTGGATATGGAGTTTGAAGTACTGGATCATGTAAATATTGATGAATATGTGAATATGATCCGCTTAAAAACCGCTGTCGTTTTAGGCGGTGCATTAAAAATTGGTGCATTAATAGGTGGCGCTGATGTAAAAGATGCTGAGTTACTAAGTAGCTTTGGCGAGCATTTGGGGCTGGCGTTTCAACTACAGGATGATATATTGGACGTGTACGGTGAACCGGAAAAATTCGGCAAACAGGTGGGCGGCGATATTATTTCCAACAAAAAAACATATCTGTTAATAAAGGCTAAAGAATTAGCCGATCCCCGGCAAACTGCTGATTTAAACCATTGGATTGCTTTAAAGCAATTCAATAATATTGAAAAAGTAGAAGCCGTCACCGCCATTTATAATTCTCTGAATATAAGGCAGCATGCAGAAGATGCTATGCAAACCTATGCTGATAAAGCATTTGAAGCGCTTGACGCCATTAGTTTACCCGAAGAACACAAACAATACCTGCGAGATTTTGCCGACGGATTGCTGGTAAGGGAGAATTAATTATATTTAGTGAATGAAAAGACTGTTGATCATATCCGCAGCTATGCTTGTGCTGCTATTTTCATTTAGTATTAAAACTTACTCCCAGACTTTAACCCCGCCTGAATTCCCGAGAGGTAAGGAAGCGTTCAGCGCATTTTTAAAGAAAAATTTGAAATGGCCTAAGGATGACGACGGTGGATCGCAAGGCATTGTCATTATCAGTTTTTTCGTGGAAAAAGATGGTCGTTTAACAGAAATAAAAGTCGCAAAAAGCATGGGCATAGCTTTTGATGATGAAGCGCTGCATGTGATGAACCTTTCGCCAAAGTGGATCCCGGCTATGAAGAACAATAAGTTTATAAAATCAAAATATACCGTTCCTATCAGGTTTTACATTACCGGATAAATAAATAATCAAATGCGTAAATTATTCACAATTGTATTTCTTTTACTTACAAGTAAAAATTTCGCCCAGGAACTAACCTCCGGCGGCAAGCTAAAGCCAGAGCAAGCCATAATGGATGTAAGGCATTACACCATTGCTTTGAATGTTGATTTTAAGCAAAGAACAATTGATTGCTCCACCACCATTGATGTAATTATGGCGCAGCCAACACGTGTTTTATTGTTCGACCTGCTTGACTCCCTGAACATTAGCCAGGTATTGGTTAACAATAAAAAGCAACCATTTGAGTATAAGAACAACCTGATCAGGATCAATCTTACCAATGAGTTGCCTGCCGGGAAAGCCAGCGTAAAAGTGACATACGGTGGCAAACCGCATGTAGCCCGCAGACCGCCATGGGATGATGGGTTTATCTGGAAAACGGATTCAACCGGGCATCAATGGATGGCTATAACGGCCGAAGGTACCGGTGGCAAACTTTATTTCCCTTGTAAGGATCATCCGTCTGATGAGCCGAATGAAGGTGTTGATATGATTATTACCGTACCTAAAGACTTGGTAGTGGCGGGACCCGGCTTACTTCAAAAAGTGACCAAACATGGCGAAACCGCAACTTTTCACTGGAAAACAAATTACACCATCAACAACTACAGCATCGTGTTTAATGTGGGTGATTTTGCTGTGGTAAGCCGCAAGTACACAACCATTGACGGACATGTTACACCGCTGCAATTTTATGTTTTGAAAGAACATCTTTCAAAAGCAGAACATCATCTGGACATTTTTGAAAAAACCATTCATGAGCAGGAGAAGTATTTTGGAGAATATCCCTGGGCCAAAGAGAAAATAGCCATTTGCGAAACCCCGCACCTGGGCATGGAGCACCAAACCATGAATGCTTATGGAAATAAGTTCCATTATACAAAGGTTGGCGGGGAAGATTATGATGGATTAATGCACCATGAGTTTGGACACGAGTGGTGGGGTAATAAAGTAACCGCTAAAGACTGGGCAGACTACTGGATACACGAAGGGATTTGCACCTACGGAGATGCATTATATGTAAAAGAATTTGAAGGTAAGGATGCTTATATTAAATTTTTCAAACAGGCTGCACCTACTTTTGGCAATAAGATCCCTATTGTAATAGGAAAAGATATTGATGAGGAAGCAGCATATAATGGTGATATATATGGAAAGGGCGCTTTCTTTATGCACACCATTTGCTATATCATGGGCGACAGCGTATTTTTTCCGGCCCTTAAAAAATTTGTAACATCACCTAAATATACTTACAGCAACCTGGTTACGACAGACGATGTGGAGCAGTTTTTTAGCAAGGAATCGGGAAAGGATTTGAAACCATTATTTGATTTATACCTACGGTCCGTTAACAAGCTTGAAGTGCATATAAAACAGCAGCCAGGGAATAAATACCTTATACAGCTTGATAATATTTCAATACCGTTACCTATTGATATAACCACCGAAGCCGGAACTAAAAGAATAATGGTAGACAGTAAGGGGATCAGGGTTAACAGTAAGATACTCCCGGTAATTGATCCGGACACTTATTATTTAAAGAAGCTGATAATAGAATAGCAGGACAATTTTCATCAATATTACTATATAAAAGTCTGCCTCAAGATGTTAGTATGCGCTCAAACAAAATTACATGAATCTCTTTAATCTCCGATTATAAAAGTTCTGCCTTCAATTGCCAGTTCTGTATTGGGGAAAACACTTCGCGCTTCATCTAATAGTTCCGTCAACGTCTTGTACCTGGCTGAAAAGTGGCCGATAATTAATTTCTCTGCATTAACGGTTAAGGCAATCTCTGCGGCCTGCAGCGCAGTTGTATGATGAGTTTCCATTGCCCTGTCGAGCATATTATTCAGAAAAGTAGCTTCATGATAGAGTAGCGTAACATTTCTTATTTGCTCAAAATAACGCTCATCGTATAAAGTGTCAGAACAATAAGCAAAAGATTTAGGATCGCTCGAATCAGTGGTTAAGGTATCATTTTTCAACACATCGCCGTTGGGCATTATATAATCTGCCCCTTTTTTTAAAGCAGAATAATAAGCAACCGGAATTTCCAGCCCCTCAATCTTTTCTTTGATCAGTTTTCTTAATCGCTTTTTCTCTTTAAATAAGAACCCGGTACAAGAAATCCTGTGGTTCAACGGAATAGTTTCTACAGTAATATCCTGGTTATCTAAAAGTATTTCAGCTTTTAGCGGGTTGGTAAATACGTATTCTACAGGATACTGTAGCGTAGTTTCAGAATAATTTAATTGAAGGTCGATAATCTCTTTTAACTGCTGCGGGCAATAAATCCTCAAAGGTTTGATGCGCCCGTTTAAATGAAGTGATGAGATTAACCCAACCAGACCAAGATAGTGATCACCATGCAAATGGCTGATAAATATATGATCGATGCGACTGGCTTTAATGTCGAACCGCAACATTTGCTGCTGGGTCCCTTCGCCACAATCAACTAAGTATAGGCGATCATTAATATTGATCGCCTGGGATGTTGGATTCCTGTTAAAAATGGGAGTTGCAGAACTGCTGCCAAGTATTGTTACCTCAAATTTCATACTTGGTGATCAATCAGATCAAATTATTTTGCTTCTTTTTTCAATTCTTTTTCAATCTCTTCCATAAAAACCAGGTCAATGGCCTCTTCGCAGGTAGGTACAATTGAAAGCACACTATCCAGCTGTGAAATTGTGATTAAGCGGGCTACAGGCTCATTTAAACCGGTAAGGATAAAAGTTCCGGAAGCATTTTTACATAAACGATGACCAACAAGTAAACTGCTAAGTCCTGATGAATCTGCAAATTTAACCTGCGAAAGGTCGAAAATGATATTTCGCTGACCTTCAGTGTTGATCAATATCAATTCAGATTTAAGCTGCGGAGTAATTAACGAATTTAATTTTGATTCGTTCAGCTTTACCAGAATATATTTCTCGTGTTTGTCAACCGTAAATTTCATTTTTAGTCTAATTAAAAAGCTAAGATATAATTATTTTGTGTATAAATAAAAAATTACAAAGCAGATAGTTCATTGTTTATCGCTTTTTCAACCCGGGCCAAAACATTTTGGTCCCCCGGTTTAACAAACTGCTCGCCAGTTATTTGCTCAAACAACTCAATATACCGTTCTGAGATGGATTTTACTTTCTCAGGTGTCATTTCCGGAACCACTTGCCCCTCTTTGCCCTGGAAACCATTTTCAATAAGCCATTTTCTAACAAACTCCTTTGACAGCTGTTTTTGGGGTTCGTTATTTTCCTGCCTGCCTGCATAGCCTTCGCTATAAAAATACCTGGAGGAATCAGGCGTATGAATCTCATCAATTAAATAAATTGTTCCTTCGGCTTTACCAAATTCATATTTAGTATCTACCAGTATCAGGCCTTGTTTACGGGCAATTTCGGTGCCGCGCGCAAAAAGCGCCCTGGTATATTTTTCAAGTTGTTCATAGTCCGGTGCCGAAACGATCCCCTGTTTCAAGATCTCCTCTTTCGAGATATCCTCATCATGCCCCACCGACGCTTTAGTGGTAGGTGTAATAATTGGCTCAGGCAGCTTATCGTTTTCCTTCAGACCTTCGGGTAAGCTTACACCGCAAACCTGTCTTTTTCCCGCGCTGTATTCGCGCCAGGCATGTCCTGCTAAATAACCTCTTATCACCATTTCTACTTTAAACGGCTCACAAATACGACCGATGGTAACATTAGGATCAGGAACGCTGACCACCCAGTTGGGAACTATATCAGCAGTGGCTGCTAAAAACTTGGCTGCAATTTGGTTAAGTACCTGCCCTTTGTATGGAATAGGTTCAGGAAGCACCACATCAAAGGCGGAGATGCGGTCGCTGACTACCATTACCAGGTATTTATTATCAATCGTATAAACGTCCCTTACCTTGCCTTTGTAAAAGCTGGTCTGGCCCGGAAAATTAAAATGTGTTTCTTTTATTGCGTTCATTGTGTTAGAGATTAGGGGTTAGTTAATCCGAGATTAGAAAAAATCCCTTACTAAATCTAACGTCCTTCAATCAAATTATAATTTATCTATCTTTTATCGGAGCTTTACCCTGCATTCAACTAATCTCCAATCACTAAAATTTACTGTATATCCCCGTAGGCTGCCAATATTTTGCGTACCAGTTTATGCCTTACAACATCTTCGCCGCTAAGATAAACAATTTCAATTCCACTAATATCTGTAAGTATCCGTAAAGCAGTGTGCAAGCCCGATTGTTGTTTTTTCGGCAAGTCTATTTGGGTAACATCTCCGGTTACAATAAATTTAGCCGATGGCCCCATGCGGGTTAAAAACATCTTTAATTGCATGTCCGTCGCATTTTGGGCCTCATCCAAAATTACAAAGCAGTTATCCAGGGTTCTCCCGCGCATAAATGCCAGCGGTGCAATCTCAATGGTACGGTTTTCCAGATAAAATTTCAGCTTCTCAGCCGGGATCATATCATCCAGCGCATCATATAAAGGGCGCAGGTATGGGTCTATCTTTTCTTTAAGGTCGCCCGGTAAAAAACCGAGGTTCTCCCCTGCTTCAACTGCGGGCCGGGTTAATATAATACGTTTGATGTCCTTATTTTTAAGCGCCCTTACCGCTAAGGCAACCGCCGTATAGGTTTTACCGGTACCTGCAGGGCCAATAGCAAACAGTATATCACTTTGATTAATACAGTCCACCATTTTACGCTGGTTGGCCGTACGTGCTTTTACCATTACGCCGTTGGGCCCAAATACGATAACCTCGCCACTGGCAAATTTATCTGCTGCGGCATCAGGCTTGGAAGTATCAGTTTTTGAGCCCAGGATTCTCTCCAGGTCTGTAATATTCAAATTCTCATACTTCTCCACATGCTGAAGCAAATGATGAAACTTCTCCTGGAATATATTCAGCTCGTGGTCGTCACCCAATATCTTCACCTCGTTACCCCTGGCCACTATTTTAAGTTTAGGGTATTGTTTTTTTATGATCTCAAAATGATCATTATTTGGCCCCCACAATACTGCCGGGTTGATTTGTTCAATCGATAATTTAAGTTCGTTCAATACAAATTGATTTTTAGTTGCAGAATTTTATGAATTAAAATTGAATATTTGCAGCTCCTAATGCTTGCACAAGATTAGCGATAAATATTTAAAAAATTAATGGCAATAATAACTTTAACTACTGACTTGGGCGATAAAGATATTTATCAGGCTGCCCTTAAAGGTAGTATCCTAAAATTATTACCATCGGTTAACATTGTTGATATAACCAACAGTGTTGCTGCCTACAATATACAACAAGCCGCCTTTATATTAAAAAATAGTTTTTATTATTTTCCCGATGCTACAGTCCACTTAATTGGCATTGATACTGTATTTAATACTGACACGCGCTACCTGGCCGTAAAGTACAAAAATCATTATTTTGTGGGCGCAGATAACGGTATTTTTTCGTTAATGTTCGATTCTGATCCTGATGAAATATTTGAATTAAATATTATGCAGGATCTTAAATTTCTTCATTTTCCACTGGCAGATATTTTTGTTAAAGCTGCCTGTCACTTAGCCAAAGGCGGTTCTGTGGCCGAGATAGGTTTGCCGGTAAGCGATATTGAGAAAAAGATGAACCTGCAACCGGTAATTGAAAAAAACCTGATAAAAGGAGTGGTTATTTATATTGATTCGTTTCAAAATGTGATCACTAATATCACCAAGGAATTTTTTAACCGCGTACAGCAAAACAGGAGGTTTCAGCTCTCATTTAAACGGAACGAAACCATTAATCATTTAAGCTGGCATTACAACGAAGTACCCGAAGGTGAAAAACTTTGCCTCTTCGGTATCAGCGACCACCTGGAGATAGCCATTAATAAAGGAAATGCCAGCGGTTTACTGGGGCTTGGGCTGGGCGATAGTGTGATTATTGATTTTCTGGATCAATGAAAAAAATTCTTCTTTTCATATTATTTCCCCTGTTTTCTGCAAGTGCTTACAGCCAGTCCAGTACTGACTCATTAGCCTATCACCTGCAGCGCAAAAAGATAAACACCATGCTGGAGCAACGAGCTTTGAAATTCGGACAGTATGATGAGAGCCTTAAAAAGCATACCGGCATCTTCGGGTTTCAAACCAAAAAAGATATTCGCCGCTCAAATGACATATTGATGGATATCGTTAAAACCGATAACAACATTTACAGCGAGTTAAAGATCCTGCTTGATTACCGGATGTTTCAGCAAACCCAAGTGCAAACCCGCTCACAACAAACCGAGCAGAGCACCATCGGTTACATGACCACCATCAATAAACTTCGCAAACAAATTGATATATTAAAAAAGGATGCCGAAGAACAGCAACAGCAGGATCAAAACGTAAGAAACATATTAATAATAACAGTATTAGTATTGGCGGCATTTATATTTCTTATGCTTACATTCCGTAAAAGCAAACGCCCTCCTGTCAAAGCTAAACGCAGCAGCACCCGCGCAACAGGTAAGCGCCGCAATCAGGTTTAATCAATACCTTTGCATTAATTTAAAATGTCTTAACTTATCAATCGTCTTAACAGGCATAGAATTACATTAATTATATGGCAAGAAAACGATTAAACAGCAGCAATGCACCCGAAGCCGAACTTCCTAAAGCAAAATTGAACAGGCAAACCCTAAACAATATTTCGCGCTTACTTTCCTATATCAAACCATACCGGGGCAAATTTATAGCCGCATTGTTTTTCCTGTTTTTATCCAGCCTGGTTGGGTTAGCATTCCCGGCGTTTATAGGTGGGTTGATTGATACCGCGCAGGGTAAGCCAAGTAATGGCATTTTGCCTTCCTCAATAAAAGGCATCCTGGTGTTGGCTTTTATAGTATTATTTTTACAGGCTTTCGTGTCATTTTTCAGGATTCTTTGGTTTGTTAACGTGGCTGAGCGTTCGCTGGCTGATATTAGAAAAGACACTTATTTTAAGTTGATAACGCTTCCGATGAATTTTTTTTCCAACCGTCGCGTTGGAGAGTTAAACAGCCGGATCTCTGCCGACCTGTCGCAGATCCAGGATACCTTAACTACTACCATTGCCGAAATGATCCGGCAAGCAGTGTTACTGATCGGAGGAATTGCTTTCATGGCTATAATTTCTGTTAAGCTGGCAATAGCGTTATTGATATTGGTACCGCCGCTTATAGTTATAGCAGTGTTTTTTGGCCGGTTTATTCGTAAGATCTCAAGAGAGGCCCAGGATAAACTTGCAGAATCAAACACCATAATTGAAGAAACCCTGCAGGGGATAGCAAACGTAAAGGCTTTTGTTAATGAAGCGTTTGAAGCTGCTCGTTATGGAAAAAACATCAGGGATGTAGCCGATATTGCCATTAAAGGGGCGAAATACCGTGGTATTTTTGTATCATTTATTGTGTTCTGTCTTTTCGGCGCAATTGTCGCTATAGTTGGTTACGGCTGTGTGCTTGTTAGTCATGGCGAGCTTAAAGTTGGCGAATTATTCAAGTTTGCCTTATATGCCTCTTTCGTAGGCAGCGCGATGGGCAGCTTTCCCGACCTGTATGCGAACGTCCAGAAGGCAGTGGGTGCCAGCGAACGCGTGATTGAAATATTGGACGAAAATGGCGAAGAGGTTTCCATTAATGAGATAAACAACGTTATCCTGCAAAAAATTGAAGGGAATATTTCTTTTAATAACGTAGCTTTCGCGTATCCGTCGCGCCCGGAGCTTACCGTACTAAACAGTATTTCTTTTGATGCAACAGCCGGGCAAAAGGTAGCTATTGTTGGGCCAAGCGGTTCGGGAAAATCAACTATGGCGGCATTGATCCTGCAATTTTATCACCCTCAAAGCGGCACAATTTCATTTGACAGTAAGCCCGCCGCTGATTACACGTTAACAGATATCCGTAACCAGGTAGCAATTGTGCCCCAGGATGTAATGCTTTTTGGAGGATCAATAAAGGAAAATATTGCCTACGGCAAACTAACTGCAACTGATGATGAGATTATCAGGGCTGCAGAGCGCGCAAATGCACACCAGTTCATCATGTCATTCCCTGAAGGTTACAATACAATAGTTGGTGAACGTGGCGTGAAGTTATCGGGCGGACAAAGGCAGCGCGTAGCTATCGCCAGGGCGCTGTTAAAAAACCCGGCTATCCTAATATTGGATGAGGCCACATCTTCATTAGATTCTGAATCGGAACGTTTAGTGCAGGAAGCACTGGAAGAATTAATGAAGAACCGCACGTCTATCATTATAGCGCACCGCCTTTCAACCATCCGCGAAGCTGACAAAATTATTGTACTTGAAAAAGGAAAAATTATTGAGTCAGGCAGCCACCAGCAGCTGATAGATAACGAACAGGGTTTATACCGTTATTTAAGCGGGCTCCAGTTTGAGTTAAGTTAATTAACTTTTTTACAACCAGCCGCCTTAATAACCCGTATAAGTGTTATCCCCTGAAACGTTCAGCCTGCATACACCCGGGCATATTTTTATTAAATTTACCCGGCAACCAGGCCATCTTTTATGAATTGGAAATCGTTTTACAAACCCTTTTTAATTACAATTTCAGTAATGCTTTCAGGTACCGGCTGCCATTCCGGCTCGTCAGGTTCCGAAAGTGTTGCCTATCTTAATAAAGCAGCCGGCAGTGCTGACACCAATAAGATAGCTGCCGGTAATCAGCCGCAACTAAACATTGATCGTTCTTCCGATCCTGTTCCGCTAAAAAACATGTTTGGCATCAATGGCTACGAATGGAATTTTTTAGAGGACCCCGCCAGCCCAAACGACCGGAAACATATTTACGAAATCAACATGCGGCTGGTAAAAACCTTCTCGGCATTAAGACATTACCTTAACTGGAACCGCATTGAAACAACCAGGGGCAACTACACCTTTAACCCCACTAATAATGGCGGCTGGGATTATGATATAATTTATGAGCGCTGCAAACAGGATGGAATTTTGGTATTGGCCGATTTGAAAAATATCCCTGAATGGCTGCAAAATACTTACCCGGCAAGCTCAAGAGATGACGACAATGCCCCTGTTCCTTATGGACAAAGCCTGGATGATCCGGCATCGTATGCAGACCAGGCCCGGGCGGCTTTTCAGTTTACCGCCAGGTATGGCTACAACAAAAACGTTAACAAAGCGCTGGTAAAAGTTGATACCCGCAAACGTTGGCCAGGAGATATCCCAAACCAGCCATTAATAGGTATGGGCTTAATAAAATACATAGAATGTGGCAATGAGCGCGACCGGTGGTGGGGCGGGGATGAAACCCACCAAACCGCCGAACAATATGCCGCCAATCTATCCGCGTTTTATGACGGCAATATGGGTAAGCTGGGCGCCGGCGTTGGCGTAAAGGCTGCCGACCCAGCCATGCAGGTAGTGATGGGCGGCCTGGCAACTGCAAATTACGAGTTTGTAAAAAAGGTAATAAACTGGTGTAAAGCTAATAGAGGCTACAAAAAGGATGGCAGTATCAACCTATGTTTCGATGTGATCAATTATCACTTATATTCAAATAACGGTGATGTAAGGATCCAGAAAAAAGCAACTACCGGAATAGCGCCAGAGCTGTCGCTATCGGGCAGCATCGCAAGTTCGTTTGTTAACCTGGCTAATAGCCTGCCGCAACATCCGGAGGTCTGGGTAACCGAAACGGGCTATGACATCAACCAGGGAAGCTATCAGCGGGCAGAATCTGTGGGATCAAAAACCGTATTGGCCAATCATGCCGATTGGATCCTGCGTACTTCCCTCCTATACATTCGCTATGGCGTTAAACGGGTATTTTTTTACCAGTTGTTTGACGATAATGCCGGCGGCTCAACCCAATACGCCACATCAGGCCTGGCCGAAGGCATAAAACGCCGACCCGCTGCTGATTATATTTTGCAGGCCACAAAGTTGATGGGCGATTACAACTATATAAAAACCATCAGCAAAGATCCTTTGGTTGATCAATATCAGCTTGGCAATAAAACCATGTACGTGTTAACCATCCCTGATGAAACCGGCAGAAAAGCAACTTATACATTAGATTTAGGAAAAGCTGCAAAAGCAGAAATCCATACTTTAAAAATAGGTGCCGATGTTATGAATAGTAAAGTTGTTAATACAACCAATGGTAAGGTGACTATTGAGGTGACCGAAACGCCTGTGTTTGTTGAGGGGATTATGTAAAACAGAATCTTGTTGCAACTTAATTTCGTTACGGGCTAAGGTTCTTTCGCCATTATTCATCTTAGTTTTATTTCGTTGTTCTGGCTTATTCCTTTTGCCATTTATAGGGTAAATACACCTGAAGAAAGATACCTTATGGTATGGGATATTTTTCCATTTCGCATTTAATTTAACAGCGTGTTTATTTGACCTATTATAGGGCTCTCATAGAAGCTGAAATTTCATACCGTGATTGGAGTTTGCGGTAGCGTATTTGTGTATCATATAATTTTATTAAATTTGGTAAAGTGAATACTATGAAAACTGTTCAAATCAATAGTGCCGTTTGGAAAGTAGGGAATTACTTTGTCGCCCAATGTTTAAATGTTGAGGTTTCGAGTTTTGGCGATACAAAGGATGAGGCATTGGATAATTTACAAGAGGCTTTAGAATTATACCTGGAAGACAATGAACATCCCGAATTTACTATTATTGATAAACCTGAAATAGTCGGCTCTATTTTAAAATATGCCTAAGCTTTATTCTTCTGCTTACATACTTAAGGTGCTGGGCGACCATGGTTTTATCTTTATTTCGCAAAAGGGAAGCCACGTGAAACTTAAAAAATTGATACAATAACCTTAACAGTAATAGTTCCCGCAAATAGAAAAGAAATCCCTGTCGGTACATTTCGTTCCATTCTTCGTCAGTCAGCGTTAACCGAAGGTGATTTTAAATAAAAAATGTCGCCCTAAAAAGCTATTTTTGCGCTTCAATGGAACACATTCGTAATTTTTGTATTATAGCACATATCGACCATGGCAAGAGTACCCTTGCCGACAGGTTGCTTGAATATACCAATACCATAACCCAGCGTGAATCGCAGGCGCAATTGCTTGATGACATGGACCTGGAGCGCGAGCGCGGCATCACCATAAAAAGTCATGCCATACAGATGGATTATATTCTTGACGGCCAGCGTTATGTGTTAAACCTGATAGATACACCCGGGCACGTGGATTTTTCATACGAAGTTTCGCGTTCAATAGCAGCCTGCGAAGGTGCTTTGCTTATTGTTGACGCGGCACAGGGAATCCAGGCTCAAACGATCTCCAACTTATACCTCGCTTTAGAAAACGACCTGGAAATCATCCCGGTACTAAATAAAATGGACCTTCCCGGTGCAATGCCCGAGGAAGTTAAAGACCAGATAGTTGACCTGATAGGATGTAAGCGTGAAGATATTTTGGCTGCATCCGGAAAAACCGGCATGGGTGTTCATGATATCTTAAGAGCCATTGTAGCCCGTGTCCCCGCTCCTGTCGGCGATCCCGAAGCTCCTTTACAGGCATTGATCTTTGATTCGGTTTATAACTCATTCCGCGGGATCGTAGCTTATTTCAAAGTGGTAAACGGCGAAATTCGCAAAGGTGACAAAGTGAAGTTTTTTGCTACTGAAAAACAGTACATAGCTGAAGAAGTTGGTACGCTAAAATTAAAGCAACTACCTAAAGATGTGATCAAAACCGGCGACGTAGGTTACATCATATCGGGTATTAAAGAATCAAGAGAAGTAAAGGTTGGTGATACCATCACCACCATTGCCCGTCCGTGCGAGGCCGGCATCCAGGGTTTTGAAGAAGTAAAGCCAATGGTTTTTGCCGGGATCTACCCGGTTGATACTGACGACTTTGAAGAATTACGCGAATCAATGGCTAAACTGCAACTGAACGATGCATCGCTGGTATTTGAGCCTGAATCGTCAGCAGCATTGGGTTTTGGTTTCCGCTGCGGATTCCTCGGAATGTTGCACATGGAGATCATCCAGGAACGTTTGGAACGCGAGTTTGATATGACGGTGATTACTACTGTTCCCAACGTATCCTACGTGGCCCATACGACTAAAGGCGAGCCGATAGTAGTAAACAACCCGTCGGACCTCCCCGATCCCAGCAGAATTGACTTTGTTGAGGAGCCTTACATCAAAGCTACCATAATTTCGAAAGCAGAATATGTAGGCCCCATAATGTCGCTTTGTATCCAAAAAAGAGGCTTTATAAAAAACCAGTCGTACCTTACTGCTGACCGGGTAGAGATGATATTTGAAATGCCGATGGGCGAAATTGTATTTGATTTTTACGATAAATTAAAAACGATCTCTAAAGGTTATGCCTCATTTGATTACCACCAGATAGGTTACCGCAGGTCAGACCTCGTGCGTTTGGACATCCGTTTAAATGCGGAGCCTGTTGATGCTTTATCATCACTGATCTTTAGAGGAAATTCATACGATTTTGGTAAAAAGATCTGCGAAAAACTGAAAGAACTGATCCCGCGCCAGCAATTTGAAATTATTATCCAGGCATCAATAGGTGCTAAAATCATAGCCCGCGAAACCGTGAAGGCCCTGCGTAAAGATGTTACCGCCAAATGTTATGGTGGTGATATTTCCCGTAAGCGTAAGCTATTGGAAAAACAGAAAAAGGGTAAAAAGCGCATGCGCCAGGTTGGTAACGTGGAGATCCCGCAGAGTGCGTTTATGGCGGTGCTGAAATTAGACTAATCGCCCCGGCCCTTTAAGGGGAGTTCAGGAAGGCGCAAATTAAATATTTATTCATTAACGTTCCCCTTTAGGGGTTAGGAGGCTATAAATGCAGCTTTTAGACGGAAAATACGTATCTGAAAAACTTAAAGGTGAAATAGCTGAAGCAGCGGCTAAAATATTGGCAGAAACCGGGCGCAAGCCGCATTTGGTAGCTGTGCTGGTTGGACATGATGGCGGCAGCGAGACTTATGTTGCCAGTAAAATAAAGAACTGCGAAGCAGTAGGCTTTAAATCAACCCTGGTACGGTATGAAAGTGACGTAACTGAAGAAGAACTATTAGGCAAAGTAGCCGAGCTTAACACAGATGCAGATATTGACGGCATCATCGTACAACTTCCCCTGCCAAAACATATCGATCCTGAAAAAGTAACGGAAAAGATAGACCATCGGAAGGATGTTGACGGCTTTCACCCGGTAAACCTGGGGCGGATGCAGCGTAACCTGCCCTCATTTATTCCGGCCACGCCTTATGGCATTACGCTAATGCTTAAAGAGTACGGCGTAGAGACCGCTGGCAAGCATTGTGTGGTGGTTGGCAGAAGTAATATAGTTGGCTCACCTATGAGCATCCTGATGGCGCGCAATACCACTCCAGGCAACTGTACGGTAACCATTTGCCATAGCCGTACACCTGATATTAAAAAGTTCACGCTTGATGCTGACATTCTTATAGTAGCCATTGGCAAAAAGAATTTCATTACTGCCGATATGGTAAAAGAGGGTGTGGTAGTGGTTGACGTAGGCATGAACCGCGAAACCAGCACCACCACAAAATCGGGCTTTAAGCTTTATGGCGATGTTGATTTTGAAAATGTTTCTAAAAAAGCTTCATGGATTACTCCGGTACCTGGCGGCGTAGGTTTAATGACAATTATAGGGTTGTTAAAAAACACGCTGGCGTCTGCCAATAAAGAAGTTTATAAATAGCTAAATATTGATGTTATCTGGTGTCTTTTACAGAAAAAGAATAGCTGCCGGAACCAACTGTCAAAACAGCTCGGTTATTTTCATGCCTTAACATCTTTATATCGCTGCGGTTTATTACCGGCCTTCCGCCCTCGGTCAACAAACTGTTTTTGCCGGCAGGCAGGTAAATTACAGCAGTTGTATTAACAGGGATGATAGTTTGCATAGTGAATAAACCGCTACGTTTTTGCCATTTATTAGCTATCGTTCCGTATGGCGATAAGTAACTTGCAGCAGCCCAGGTAACATTCCCTACAGGTTCAGGCCTAATCAGTATTTTGTCAAAGGCTACCGCGTTTGTGTCAGGTCGGATGCCGCTTAGTCCGCTGTAAAACCATTCCATTAAATGACCGAGCATAAAATGATTATTGGACGAGATTCGGTTGCCCTGCCAAGACTCCGTAAGAGAAGTGGCCCCCCTTGCCAATTGAAAACCATACCCCGGTACATCCGATCTGCTGTTCATATCAAATATCACATCTGAACGACCTGCATCATCCAATACTCTCAAAAGGTATCTATACCCTATATCTCCGGCTGTTAATCCATTATTATGATGGCGGAGATCTTTCACAATATTATCGATAACCATTTTCTTATTAACAGGGTCTACAATACCGGTATAAACAGCCATGGCATTTGCCGTTTGGCTTCCGGAACCGTACTGCATAGTTTGTTTATTGAAAAAGGCGTTGTTGAAAGCTATTTTAACTTCATCAGCTAACTCGGTGTATTTGGTAGCATCATTATGCTTTCCCAATAAACGGGCAATTTTCGAGAGAATAGTAAGGTCGTAATAATAAATAGCAGTTCCGGTAATGCCTTGTGGCGTTAGTTGTGATACGCCCGGCTCTTCGGGCCCAAGGTCATACCAGTCACCGAGGCCAAAATAAAGTAAGTTATTTTTTGACCTCTTTTGCAGATAAGCCGCATAGCGCACCATCATATCATAACTTTCGGATAATATCTGTTTATCGCCATACCATTGATATATATAATAAGGCATAATAATCCCATTACTCCCCCATTCCGGCGAATCACGAAACCCGCCGCCAAATTTTACATATTCAGGTGCAATATCAGGGATCAATCCTTCGGGTGTTTGTGAGTTGATCATATCCCTTACCACTTTACGGCATAAGGCGGCTATATCGTAATTATATCTGATAGATGGCCCCACCAGGTGGGCTTCTTCCAGCCAGCCGAGCTTCTCGCGGTGTGGGCAATCGGTAAAAACACTTGCTGTATTACTTTTTATGGCCCAGTCAATAAGTTTAAATGTTTTATTGAACAAATCATTTGAGCATTTAAATATGCCAATGCCGGCGGCTGAATTGCGGGTATGCAAACTTTTTAAAGCCGATATTACCGGCAGTTGCTTCATATTTGGTTGCCCCTGTGGCGTAGCACCCTCCACCTGGATATACCTGAAGCCGTAATACATAAACTGCGGATGCCAGGATTCCGCACCAACTCCTTTTAAAGTATAATTAAAATACACCGGGGTGCCCACCGCTTCCTGCGTAACAAGGCCTTCATTATCCAAAAGCTCCGCGGGCGTTAGCTTAACAACCGATCCTTTATTACCAGTTACAGTTATAAACGGAATTGCAGAGGCATTTTGCCCCATATCGTAAACCCATACCCCTGGCTTTGGTTGCGTGATCTTCACCGGTGAAAAATGGTCAAATATTTTCAATGGCTCTTCAGCCTGAATTTCTAATTTCCCGGGCCCGTCCACCAAAACTGCATTCTTCCAGTTGGCATCATTAAAGCCAGGTTGCTTCCAGCCGCTTTGTTCAAGATTTGCGTCGTAATCTTCACCGCCATAAATACTCGAAAAAGTCACCGGCCCGGGCGCAGTTTTCCACGACTGATCACTGATGACATCCTCTTCGCTTCCATCCGCGTATTCCAACGCTATCCTGCAGATCATTTTAGGATAACCAAATGCGCCTTTTAACTTGTGGTACCGTTCTCCCGGGATATAATAAAACCCGTTTCCCAGCATTACACCAATTGTATTTTTACCCGGCTTCAATTTATCCGTTACATCAAATGCCACGTACAGCACATGTTTATCATATTTTGTCCAGCCGGGGTCTAAAAAATGATCGCCTACCTTTTCGGCGTTAAGGCTTAAATCAAACTGGCCCAGCCCGGTTATAAAAACAGTTGCCTTTTTTACTTTTTTATGTATTGTAAATTCCTTTCGGATGATCGGCAGAACATCTTTCCCCTCCTTAAATCGTTTATCATTTGTATTTTCCAGTCCGGTAACTAAAAGTAGCGAGTCCGGCAGCTTTTCATACGCAATCCATCTGGCACCTTTCCAGTCTGATTTTGTAAAAAGTCCCATTTGCCACTTTCCCGTCTTGCTCCAGGCAGATGCATGATGCTGATTGTCCCAAATCATCACCTTCCAATAATAGGTTTTTGTAGATTCAAGCGGCTTACCGGCAAAAATTACCTCAAGACTTTGCGGTGATGCGACTTTTTTTGAATCCCAAATATTGCCGGTGTTTCTTTGTAAAAACGATGCATCGTCGGATACCAGGACTCTATAAGCGGTTTGCATTAAATTACGCTGATTACTGCTAATTTGCCAGCTTAAAACCGGATTTCGGGTATCTACCTCTACGGCATCACTTTTATACTCACAAGTCAGGTTGATAACGGCACTCTGGGCCAATAAACTTATTGTTATAAAAAGGGACAACAAAGTTGCAACGATCTTTTTCATCTATATATGATTAAAACAGCAGTTAGCCGGTAAAGGTGGCTATTGGTTAGCCCCGGCCTTATCAACCTAAATATTCCGCCGGAATTTGGTAATTTTCATTTTCGTCGCTCCAGGCCATTGAAGTAATCCGCCAGCTGTCATCAACCAAAACAAATTGTATATAGTTAATACCGCGGGGCAGGTTATCAATTTCGTGATCGGCAAAACTATACTCATACACACTAAGACGTTGTGCCACCTTCCCAAATATTTCTGTTTTTGAATACAACTCCCGTTGCATAAATTGCAACAGCGTCCCTTCTGCTATCTGGCTTTCCAGCGATTGGGTAAATGATGAAGCAGTAAAGGCGATTGGCTTACCAAAGCTATTATTTACCAGCAGTCCGTCTGCATAGAACAATCCGCTTACGTTTTCCAGGTCAGGCATTTCACCATCCTGAAAACTTAACGATTCATAAAAATCTTCCGTTATATAATCAATAGCTCTTACGTTCATTTATTTATTAAATAGTTTTGTTATATCCTCCCATATTGAACGAACCCCTACATAAGCTGTACCGCCATCCTTTTTAACGGCATATGTCTTTAGGAATTCACCGCTCCCTTTGCCTGTTTGCAAATCAAAGGAATTACCATGAAGGGGACAAATGATTTTTCCGTTCTCACACCAGCCCTTACTAAGGTCAAATCCCTGGTGAGGGCACATCGCTGATACGGCAAAAATATCGCCATTGTAACCAACAACACAAATGGTTTGGTTACCTGCTTTTATTTTAGTTACAAATGGGTTATTAATATCTGCTACTGGTATCCGGTACCACTTCATAGGTTTAAAAATCTATCTTTAAATTCATTAATGACGGATTTTTAATTACATCATCCATGTTAGTTATCAGCGTTACCCGCTTTCTGTCGAGCGATACGATGGCCTTGGGGTTATTTACCTTTTTCACCGGTTTTGCAAAGTTAAGTATCACTTTATAGGGCATGTCTATCAGCATGGCTTTTGCCATTGAAAACGCCGAGGAGGTCCTTTTTAAAAACGCATTAAACTTTGTTTTATCAATTACGCGGTAAAATTTATGCGGGGTTATTTCATAAGTATAATAATCTTCACCGGCCACCAATTGTTGCGCATCAAACCCCATCGGTTGTTTCTCATTTTTCGAGATAGATTTTAACTGGCTATTCATGGAGATTTTTGAAATATGTTTAAGGTAATACTCCAGGTCGGATGAGTTTTTTGCCAGGTGATTAACACTAACCTTCATTATGCTTTTTTTCAAATTCATTTTTATAGACAGGTTACTGCTTTTAGCCATATTGGCTTCTTCAGCATTCATCTTGAGCTGGGTGGTATCAGGCAGCGCTGAATAGAAATTAAGCGTTGTATCTTTCACCAACGAAAACTGAGGGGTAGCTTTCACAGAGTCTGACATTAAATTCATCAATACCGATACGGCACTGCTCATATCAAACCCATAAACCACATTACAGGATCCATCCTGTTTAAAATTATATTGCTCCTCAATGTCAACACACGAAGAAAAGCAAAGCAGAACGAAAAATAGCACAGGTAAGTATAGTTTTTTCATAATGCAAAATTTAAGTAATAATAGTAAATTTCAGATAAAAGGCAAACAGTTTACCGCATACTGCTTCCTCTAAATTATCGTTTAATTATCATAATTCATACCTTTTACCATTAGCTTTCCACCTTTACCCAGATTTTGCTTCAAAAAGTGTATTTTTGCCGCCTATTATGGCACACCAGATACCGGAAGACGGCACATTGCTTCCATTAATGGAAGAATTTTATACGATACAGGGCGAAGGATATAATACAGGTAAGGCTGCCTATTTTATTCGCCTTGGTGGCTGCGATGTGGGCTGCCACTGGTGTGATGTTAAAGAGAGCTGGGATGCTGAATTACATGCGTTAACGTCTGCTGATCAGATTATTGAAAACGCCTCCAGGCATCCTTCAAAAGCCGTGGTGGTAACTGGCGGAGAACCTTTAATATATAATCTTGACTATTTAACCGCAGGTTTACAAAAACGCGGAATTAAAACCTTTATTGAAACTTCGGGTGCCTATCCCCTTTCCGGCAGTTGGGACTGGATTTGTTTATCGCCAAAAAAATTCAAGTCGCCAATGCATCTTGTTGCTGCAAACGCCGACGAACTGAAAGTAATTATATTCAATAAATCAGACTTTGCGTTCGCTGAAGAAAATGCTAAGCTTGTTTCACCAAATTGCAAGCTCTTTTTACAACCGGAATGGTCTAAATCAAAAGAAATGACGCCGCTGATAGTTGATTACGTAATGAATAATCCGCAATGGGAGGTATCATTGCAAACGCACAAGTATTTAAATATACCATAAGGTAAACAATCGGTAGTTCGGGCTTTAAAACACCGCCCGTCTTTTCTTTTCTTGATTTGCCGGCATCACACATTCGTACTCAAATTTCACATCCCCAAAAAAAATGTAACTTAGGTTACGAAATCACGTATCAAAACCAATGAGAGTTTTAGTGTTCTCGGTTCTGTTATTTTTTATTACCAGTTATTCATTCGCCCAACAGAGGCAATACTCTACCACCGATAGAGACGCAATTAAATTTTTCGCCCTGGCCAACACTAACCTGGACGATCATATGTACGATGAAGCGGCTGAAAATTTGCAAAAAGCGATAGAGGCCGATGATAAATTTATTGAAGCCCACGCCGTGCTTGGTGACCTGCTGCGCCAAATGCGTAATTACAACGCAGCTATAGCGCAATTTAAAAAAGTAATTACATTAAATCCGGAATTTAACCGGGCCGTTTATCTTAAAATCGGCGAAATGGAAATAAACAGCTCGCAGTATGAATTGGCACAGCAACACCTGGAAAAGTATTTAACTTACCCAAATATAACTGCGCAAAATAACGCTTACGCTCAAAAATTAATAGCCGACTGTAAGTTCAGTATTTTGGCTGTTTCCCACCCGGTACCTTTTAAACCGGTTAATTTAGGCCCTGCCATTAATACCGAAGCTGATGAGTACCTCCCGGTTGCCACGGCAGATGAAGCGACTTTGATATTTACCCGGAAAATAAACAACAACGAAGATTTTTATAAGAGTAATAAGGAGAATAATAAATGGCAAACAGCCACTTACCTGAGTGACCTGATCAATACCCCCCAGTATAATGAAGGGGCAGAATCAATATCGCAGGATGGCAAGTATCTGTTTTTTACAGGTTGTAACCGCCCGGATGGCCTTGGGCGCTGCGATATCTATATAGCTCAAAAAAAAGGCGATAACTGGGGCAAACCATTCGATCTGAGTCCGCCTGTAAATACTACAGGTTGGGAGTCGCAGCCATCTATAAGTGCTGACGGGAAGACCCTTTACTTTGTAAGTAATCGTAAAGGCGGCTATGGTGGGTATGATATTTGGAAATCGTCATTATCTGATAAGGGCTGGGGCGAACCCGAAAACATGGGGCCAAACATCAATACAGTTTATGATGAGCAATCTCCGTTTATTCATCCGGACGACAGCACATTTTATTTTTGTTCAAACGGATGGCCTGGCTTAGGCGGAAAAGACTTGTTCATGAGCCGCCTGGGCAAGGATGGCAAATGGCAAAAACCCGAGAATCTGGGCTACCCTATCAATTCAAGCGGCGACGAAAACGGACTTACGCTCACAGCCAACGGTACGTATGCTTTTTTCTCGTCAAACAACCTAAATGGCTTTGGCGGATTCGATATTTATACTTTTGAGTTGCCTGCAAATTTACGGCCGCAACTGGTTACTTATGTAAAGGGCACAGTAAGCGATGCCAAAACCAAAAGACCGCTTGAAGCGGCCGTAGAGATTATAGATTTGCAAAAAAATGAAGCTGTTTACCAGGATTACAGCGATGACTCGCAGGGTGCTTTTTTGGCAACCTTAACTGCCGGGAAAAACTATGGCTTAAATATTTCCAGAAGCGGGTACTTGTTCTATTCGGCCAATTTCTCACTGGTAGGACATGAGCCTAAAAACCCATTTGAAATAGCTGTTTTACTTGAACCGATAGAGATCGGCAATAAAGTTATCCTGAACAATATATTTTTTGACACTAATAAATTTGATTTGAAAACAGAATCGGTTGCGGAGCTACAGCAACTGGTATCTTTTTTAACGGTTAACCCAACGGTGCATATCGAAATATCCGGCCATACCGATAACGTGGGCAATGATCAGCTAAATCAAACCCTTTCAGAGAACAGGGCTAAATCTGTTTACCAATATCTTGTCAGCAATAAGGTTGCTGCAGACCGGCTCGTTTTTAAAGGCTACGGCAAAACACAGCCCATAGCCCCAAATACAACAGAAGAGGATCGTAAAAAGAACCGGAGAACAGAATTTAAGATAATAGCCAAGTAGCTAAATACAAAAAGCGTAAAGTAAAAATCCGGGATATTTACTTTACGCTTTTGATCAATATTTTGAGCTTTGGCTGTGTTGCTTACAAAGCTTAATTCCCCATTTCAGATAAGAATTTTATTCGCATCAATTGAATCTCTTCAATGGTATAGTCGTCATTACCCAGGTGGGCCAGGGCATCTTCTATTGAATCAACCTCGGCCGTACGGAAATAATCAAATACTTCCTCTTGCTTATCCTCATCAATAATTTCATCAATGTAATAGTTCAAATTCAGTTTTGTACCGGAGTTAACAATAGTTTCAACCTCTTTCAAAATCTCCTCATAGGATAATCCTTTAGAAGCCGCGATATCATCAAGATTTAAATGGCGGTCAATATTTTGAATAATGAACACTTTAAGGGCTGATTTATTTGCGGCACTTTTGATTACCATATCAATAGGGCGGTCAATATCATTATCCTCAACGTACTTCTGTATCAGGTCGGTAAAAGGTTTTCCGAATTTAAGCGCCTTGCCCGCCCCAACACCAGAGATTTGTTTTAATTCTTCGGTTGTAATAGGGTAATGTGTACACATCTCCTCCAGCGAGGGGTCCTGAAATATCACGAACGGAGGCAAACCCTTTTGCTTGGCCAGCTTTTTACGCAGGTCCTTAAGCATCTGCAATAACTCCGTATCCAAGGCGCCGCCACCCTGTTTAGGGCCATCAGCGTCATCATCATCGTCTGCCGCTTCAATAGGCTTATTTAATACAAACCTAATGCTGTATGGATTATCAATAAATGAATTCCCTAATTTAGTTAAACGCAGCAAGCCATACTGATCAATATCCTTAGATAGGAAATTATTGAGTAAAGCCTGCCTTAACAAGGAGTTCCAAAGGTTCAGGCCATCTTCCTTGCCTGATCCGTAGTATTCAAGCAGGTCATGTTCATAATTTTTTATCTGTGCATTATCTTCACCCATAAGGATGCTGATAATGTGATGATCATCAAACTTTTCACCTATTTGTTTAATCAGGCTTAAGGCCTTATGTAGATGCAATTCGCCATCAAAATGTTCTTTAGGTCCGCAACAATTGTCGCACATGTTATTGCAGCCTGCTTCATTAAAGTTCTCCCCAAAATAATGCAGCAGCTGTTTACGGCGACAAACTGATGATTCAGCATAGTCAATTACTTCTTTCAATATTTGGGTACCAATTTCGCGTTCTGAAACCGGTTTATCTTTCATGAACTTTTGAAGCTTGTCGATATCTTTCTCTGAGTAAAAAGCCACGCAAACACCTTCGCCGCCATCGCGCCCGGCCCGGCCGGTTTCCTGGTAATATCCCTCCATGCTCTTCGGCACATCGTGGTGAATTACATAACGAACATCAGGCTTATCAATCCCCATCCCAAAAGCTATAGTTGCCACAATAACATCTACATCTTCCATCAGGAACTTATCCTGCGTATCTGCCCTTACCTTAGGATCTAAACCTGCGTGATACGGCAATGCCTTTATGCCGTTCAAATTTAACGCCTCGGCAACTTCTTCAACCTTTTTGCGGCTAAGGCAATAAATAATGCCCGACTTACCCTGGTTTTGCTTAACAAACTTTACAATCTCTTTTATTACATTCCGTTTAGCGCGCACTTCGTAAAAAAGATTGGAGCGGTTAAACGATGATTTATAAATAGTTGCATTGTTCATTTGCAGGTTTTTTTGAATATCCTGCTGAACTTTTGGTGTGGCGGTTGCCGTTAGGGCAATAATTGGAATGTTATCACCAATATTACTGATTACCTGCCGGATTTTACGATATTCCGGGCGGAAGTCATGCCCCCATTCAGAAATACAGTGTGCCTCATCTACAGCTACAAACGACACCTGGTTAAGGCGTAAAAAATCTATATTTTCCTGCTTGGTCAATGATTCTGGTGCAACGTACAATAACTTGGTTTTACCAGCAAGCACGTCTTCCTTAACTCTTGTAATATCTGATTTTGTAAGTGATGAGTTTAAAAAATGGGCGATACTGTCTGAACCACCAAAGGCCCTTAACTGATCAACCTGATTCTTCATTAATGCAATTAGAGGGGAAATTACAATTGCCGTACCGTCACTCATCAGGGCTGGTAACTGGTAACACATGGATTTACCACCACCTGTTGGCATAATCACAAACGTATCGTTACCCGCCAATATATTAGTTATAATCGCTTCCTGCTCTCCCTTAAAGTTATCGAACCCAAAAAAGTTCTGGAGATTATCGAAAAGCGACTTCTTCGTTTCTATCATTATAAATGTATTCTTTGATTGTATTTAAAAGTTTAAAGTAACAAATTTTTCTCAATAAACGATGGAATTACTTTAAAATTTTATATAAAAATGATTATTCATTCAAAAACAATTTGTTTATTTATTCCGTTTAACATCCCGTAGTAAGCGGAGGTTTTTATTTAGTTTTATTTAATTCTTAATTTACAAATTAATAACCAATTTTGCCCCGCGTTTACCAAATAAAACTAACATGAGTTGCATAAAAACAAAATCGCTCGTAATAGTTTTTTTACAATAAAAAACAAACCGTTTTAATGAAAATTGTTTAATTAAAATATGAATAAAAACTACTATGCCATTATCATGGCAGGCGGTATTGGAAGCCGTTTTTGGCCCATCAGCCGTACATCATACCCTAAACAATTTATTGACATACTGGGTACCGGTAAAACATTGATCCAAAACACCTATGACCGGTTCCTGAAAATATGCCCAAAGGAGAATATTTATGTTGTAACAAATGAAATTTATACCGGGCTGGTTAAAGAACAATTGCCTGATATGACAGATGATCAGATCCTGACAGAGCCGGTAATGCGTAACACAGCGCCGTGCGTTGCTTATGGTTGTTTTAAAATAGAAAACCTTAACCCCAATGCAGCAATTGTAGTGGCACCCTCTGATCACCTGATCCTTGATGAAGCTGCGTTTATAACCACAATTGAAAAATCGCTGGCCGTAGCTACAGAAAACAATTGCTTAATTACACTGGGAATAAAGCCTTCAAGACCCGATACAGGTTACGGTTACATCCAATACACAGAACAAAGCCTTAAGAACGACTTTTTTAAGGTTAAAACCTTCACTGAAAAACCCACCCTCGAGATAGCCAAAACGTTTTTACAAAGCGGTGACTTTTTATGGAATGCAGGGATCTTTGTTTGGTCGGCAAAAGCTATTGTAAATGCATTCAACAGTTACCTGCCGGATATGTATGAAATTTTTGCAGAAGCAAGGCCCGTGTATAACACTGGTAATGAAAAGCAGCATATTCATAAATCTTACCTGCAATGCACCAATATCTCTATCGACTACGGAATAATGGAGAAGGCTGACAATGTTTATGTGCTGCCCTCGGAGTTTGGTTGGAGCGACCTTGGTACATGGGCGTCAATATATGACCTGGCTGAGAAGGATTACGTAGGCAACGCCGTAATACCTGCAGAAAAAGTGATCATGTACGATTCATCAAACTGTATGGTTAACGTACCCGGAGAAAAACTGGTTATATTACAGGGATTGCATGATTTTATTGTTGTAGAAGCCAATAACACGCTGCTAATATGCCCCCGCGACCAGGAGCAAAATATTAAAAAGGTGGTTGCAGATGTAAAACAACAATTTGGCACAAAGTATATTTAGTAATCATTGACCGGGAATTGGGGATCAGTTCCTTTATATTTTGATAGTAAAGCCCTTGTAAAACAACGCAAGGGCTTTACTATCCTCCCGTCTCTGATTAGATAAGCCCAATTACTATTTACGATTGTTACAATTTATAGTCTGATTTATCCTTTCGCCGAAATGGATCCCCGCCATAAAAGATAAAAAATCAAGCGAATCAAAATATACTGTTTATATCCAGTTTTACCTTGCCGGTAAATAAATACATCAACGCATAAATTATTTACATTGTATTTCTTTTACTTGCTGGTAAATGTCTCGCCCAAAAACTTACCTGAGGCGACAAATAAAGCCTGAACAGGCCATTATCAATTCCTAATCGCTAAATTCAATAACAGAGCCTGACCTGTTAATGGATGTGGTTGACCGCGTGCACGGCCTGGGCGTTAAAGGTGATTACTTAAGCCAGATAAAGAAAAATATATTAATCAAGCATAAACATTTCATAAATCCGTATGGTGAAGAAATGCAGAAGGTCCGCAACAGGAAATGGAGCAGTAGTCAATGAATTAAGAACACCGACTTGCCCAACCAGGTTCTTCTTGCTAATAACAATGGCCTGTGTAGATAAATATCACGCCCCTTGGAACATTTGGCCTACTCATTTGTCTTTTATTAAGCCCAAAAGATATGGAACATCAGCACAAAATAAAGAAAGACCCCTGCAAAACTGCTCAACCGATGAAGATGGGAGCGCATAATCATCACGCGACGATGATCGAAGATTTTAAAAAACGGTTTTATGTGGTGTTGATCCTTACCGTTCCTATCATGCTGCTCTCAACCATCATCCAGCGTTTCATGGGCGTCAACTGGCAGTTTACCGGATCTTCCTATATTTTGTTTGCGATGTCGACTATTGTTTTTATTTATGGTGGCTGGCCGTTCCTGACGGGTTTGGTTAGTGAGGTGAAGGCAAAAACCCCGGGGATGATGTTCCTGATCGGCTTTGCTATTACTGTTGCTTACAGTTATAGCGCGGCTATCGTATTCGGATTAAAAGGAATGGATTTTTTTTGGGAGTTGGATACTTTGATCCTGATCATGCTTTTAGGGCACTGGATAGAAATGCGGTCGGTGATGGGAGCCTCCAACGAGTTGGAGCTATTGGTTCAGTTAATGCCTTCCGATGCGCATAAGGTTATAGATGATAAGGTTCATGATGTAAAAACGGATACCTTAAATGAAAAGGACATTATCCTTGTAAAACCGGGCGAAAAAGTGGCAGCCGACGGGATCATACTAGAGGGTGAAAGTTACCTGAACGAAAGCATGCTGACCGGGGAATCAAAACCGGTAAAAAAAGTAGCTGGAGATAAAGTAATTGCAGGATCGATCAATGGCAATGGCTCTTTTAAAGTTACGGTATCACATGGCGCGAAAGACTCGTACCTCTCGCAGGTAATCAAGTTGGTTGATGACGCACAAAAATCAAAATCACAAACGCAGTTACTTGCAGATACAGCAGCAAAATGGTTAACGATCATTGCCCTGGTGACCGGTATTTCTACATTTTTATATTGGTTTTTAACAGGGCACACCTTATCATTTGCGATGGAAAGAATGGTAACAGTAATAGTTATCTGTTGTCCGCATGCCTTGGGATTGGCTGTGCCCTTAGTGGTAGCTAAATCAACAGCCCTGGCCGCAAAACATGGATTACTGATCAAAAACAGGAACGCATTCGAAGATTCGAGAAAAATCACCACGGTCGTATTTGATAAGACAGGAACATTAACTGTTGGGAAATTTGAGGTTTCAAAAATAGTGTCACTCAATAAGGACTTAAAGGAAAATGAAATAATTCGTTTGGCATCTGCGTTGGAGCAAAAATCGGAACATCCAATTGCGACAGGTATCCTGCAAAAAGTAAAAGACTTGTCTATCAAAATTCCGGCAACTGAAAAATTTAATGCCATAGCAGGAAAAGGTGTAGAAGCAATTGTAGAAGGTAAAAAGATATTGGTTATCAGCCCGGGTTATTTAAAAGAAAACAAGATCACTATTCCTGATGGCTTTACTGCTGATGACACAGAAACGGTTGTATTTGTAGTAGTTGATAAGAATATGGCCGGATATATTACTTTGTCTGATAAAATACGACCAGAATCCGCAGGGGCTATTAACACTTTAAAACAAGAAAATATTAAATCCATCCTGCTTACAGGCGATAACAGCAAAGTTGCAGCAAGCGTAAGTAAAACCTTGGGGATGGATAGTTTTATTGCCGAAGTATTACCCGATCAAAAGTTGAAAGAAATAAAAGCGCTACAGCAAAAAGGCGAATTCGTAGCGATGACGGGAGACGGTGTAAACGACGCTCCTGCACTGGCACAAGCCGACGTCGGTATAGCTGTGGGTTCAGGAAGCGATATAGCTGCTGCAACTGCGGGAATAGTTTTGGTGAACAGCAATCCAAATGATATTGTGAGTTTGATCTTGTTTGGTAAAGCGACGTATCGAAAAATGATTCAGAATCTGGTTTGGGCAACGGGTTATAATGTTATTGCATTGCCATTGGCTGCAGGGGTTTTGTACAACCAGGGTATTGTATTAAGCCCGGCCATTGGGGCGGCATTAATGACGGTTAGCACAGTGGTTGTGGCTATCAATGCCAGCTTGCTTAAAGTCAAATATACAAAGTAAAGATCCCGTTTCTTTAGTATTTAAAGTGTGACTAATGTAACTTTTGGTTGGAGTTACATTATATCGGCAATCCTATTTTTTACTTTTTTCAGCATTTCAGTCAAAATCTGTTCGTCTTCATTATCTGGCTGAGCGTATAATAATTGCGAGATCATCGGTTGTAAGCTATTCTGGATGTAACGGTCTTTGACGCCAATCCCATATTGGGTAAATGTATTCGGAAAATAATTCATTAAAGCTTCTGCCAGTAAGATGAATCGCTGCTTGTCCGGCCTCGTCGCAAATCTCCAGTTCGGTGTTATGTTTTATACGATATTGAAAAAGGTCGGCTAAAGCGTGGATACTCAACACCGCGGTTTTCGGATCGTTGATGCCGTGGCTGAGGGCTTTTAATGCCACCTCGGTCAATTGGTGAAAACCATAATAGAAATTTTGTTTCACATCCCGTCCTGAATAAAAATCAAGCAGTAAAAGCAAGTTGTCTTTTTGCGTTTTGCTAAGCGCTGTCAAAAAAAGTCGATAACCGACTAAAAGGGAGTATAAAGAATATGAATTACGTAACAAGTAAAATGGCGATTGGGCCATGTTTGGGTCTTATTTAGGTGGATTTTATAACTATGCAGAAGCCAAAGTTGTTTTTAGCAAATTATACTATGGGAATGATAACGGCAGGATTTATTTCGCCGCTAAAAATTCTGTAATCTAATACATTCAATAATCAATCAATGCGAAGTAAAACTTAAATAAGCGATGACTTTAGGATGCTTCGCCCTATGAAAATTCAATATTCTACCAGCGCTTCTCATTAAGATAACTTGATGTTTGGCTGGTCATAAGTGACCGCCTTTCAGCCAACAGCTAACCGCTGCCTGATCGCTTCATACAGTATCACCCCTGTTGCCACTGAAACATTTAACGACTCAATTTCACCATACATTGGGATTTTGGCAAGGTGATTTGCAATGCGGATGATATCGTTGCGTACACCGTCTTCCTCTGACCCCATCACTATCGCTGTTGGCATGGTATAATCCGGCTTATAAATATATTCCTGTGTTTTCTCGGTACAACAGATCAGCTGTAAGCCCGACTCCTGCAAAAACTTCACTGTCTGCATAAAGTTATCATGCCTGCAAACCGGAATCTTGTACAAGGCCCCTGCTGATGTTTTTATAGAATCAGGATTAATTTGGGCTGAACCTTTTGCAGGAACAACTATAGCATGTACCCCACTGCATTCGGCAGTACGCGCAATGGCACCCATATTACGCACATCAGTTATTGAATCAAGTACCAATATTAGGGGGACTTCCCCGTTCTCATATATGGTGGGAATTATATCTTCTATCTTTTGGTAAATAATTGGCGATATAAAAGCGATTACTCCCTGGTGATTTTTCATAGTGATCCGGTTAAGCTTTTCAACCGGAACCTGTTGAGCGGTAATATTGTATTCGTGCAGTAAAGCCCGCAACTCATTCAGCAATTCGCCACCTATCCCTCTTTGAATATATAAAGATTCAATCTCTTTTCCTGAGCGGATGGCTTCAATTACTGCGCGGGTCCCAAAAACTAACTGGTTGCTTTCCCGTGGCTCCCTATTGTTATATGACATTGTCTGTTTTAATTAAGGCTGTAAAAATAGCCATATTAATTGATTTTAGAGTTTATTGAACCAATGCACCATTTTGGTTTTTTATAATAGTTAACATTTTCAAACATTATCAACATACACTCAAATTATTGACAATCAGACCATATTTAAAGTTGCTAACATTTTACAAACATCAGATGTTAACCGTAGTGGTTAAAAACAGCCTGTTTTTAAACCATTTTTTTTTATAAAAAACCACGAATGTTGATTAATCCAATACCGGGCAGAATAATTTTTGTATATTTTTGTTCCGATGATTTTGGAGAACGATAACCAGTATAGTAAACCCAATACCGACCGCAGAAGCAGAGTGACAACGCCAACTCCCTATAGCGGGCTTGGTAAGCTGCCGCCACAGGCAATTGACCTTGAAGAGGCGGTACTGGGCGCGCTGATGTTAGAGAAAGATGCGCTGTCTTCGGTGATCGATATTTTAAAAGCTGATGTTTTTTATAAAGACAGTCACCAAAAAATATTTGCGGCTATCCGCATGCTATTCGAAAAATCATCCCCTGTAGATATTCTTACGGTTACAGCCCAGTTACGCCAGCAGGGAGAGCTTGAAATGATAGGCGGCGCTTATTATATCACAGAGCTTACCAACCGGGTTGCGTCGGCTGCTAATATTGAATATCATGCCCGGATCATTATACAAAAATTCATCCAGCGCGAATTAATACGAATCTCCACAGAAGTTATCCAGAGTGCCTACGAAGATACTTCGGACGTACTTGATTTGTTGGATAAAGCCGAGAAAAACCTTTTCGAGATCGCGCAGAATAACCTTCGGCGCGACTCGCGCAAGATGGACGACCTGATGCACGAGGCGTTAAAGGAAATTGAAGCCCTTAAGGATAAAAAAGACGGACTTACCGGTGTAGCATCCGGGTTTACAGACCTTGACCGTATGACCTCCGGCTGGCAAAAATCTGATTTGGTTATTATTGCAGCCCGCCCCGCCATGGGTAAAACAGCGTTTGTATTAACTTGCGCCCGCAATGCGGCGGTTGATTTTAACAAACCGGTGGTTGTGTTCTCGCTCGAGATGTCGTCTGTTCAGTTAGTTAACCGTTTAATATCCGGTGAGACCGAGATTGAGCAGGAAAAGATCCGTAAAGGGAATATGGAGGAATGGGAATGGCAGCAGATCCACTCCAAAATTGGCAGACTGGAAGCAGCACCCCTGATAATTGATGACACCCCGGCTCTTAATATTTTTGAATTCAGGGCTAAATGCCGCCGTTTAAAGTCACAGCACGACATACAGCTAATCATCGTCGATTATTTACAATTGATGCACGGCAAAGCCGCTGACGCAAAAGGCGGCGGTAACCGCGAGCAGGAAATCGGTAGTATCTCAAGGGCGTTAAAATCGGTAGCAAAAGAATTAAATGTGCCCGTTATAGCGCTATCACAGTTAAGCCGTGCCGTTGAAAGCCGCCCCGGAGGTTCCAAAAGGCCGATGCTTTCGGATTTGCGTGAATCGGGTTCAATTGAGCAGGATGCGGATATGGTATTATTCCTTTATCGTCCTGAATACTACGGACTGGAAGTTGATGAAGATAACATGCCTACTGCGGGTGTGGGCGAGGTAATTATAGCCAAGCACCGTAACGGTGAAACGGGCCGTGTAAGGCTTAAATTCGTTGGTAAGTTTGTTAAGTTTACCGATTTAGACCAGGGAATGGATGGCTCATTCTCACCTACAAATGCATTCTCCGGCTTAACCCCTTCAAACGAATTTGAAAAACCAAGCAATTTTATCATCAGGCCATCTAAAATGGATCAGATGGATGATGATGATTCAGCTCCTTTTTAGTCGGGTTTTCTCAAGATCAGAAGGCGGCACTAACTAAATAAAAGCCCCAATCCTATCCCTAAAAGGATGATAAAAGGTGCTTTTATTTTTGTATAATTTAGCAGTAAAAAGGAAACTGCCATAATTAAATAAGCTTTCCAGTCTAACCCGAAAGGCCTGACCAGCAAGATCAGCGCGGTAGCCATAAAGCCTACAGCCACTGCATTAATTCCGCTCAGGGAATTTTTTATCCGCGTTATTTTTTTCAGATCATTCCAAAATGGCACAATGAACAGTATAAGTATAAGTCCGGGTGCATTTATCCCGATAACGGCTACCAGGCTTCCGAACACCTGCCCTACAATACCTCCGCCTTTGTTTCCCATAGCGATGCCGCCTAAAAAAGATGTAAAGGAAAACGTGGGGCCCGGTAACGCTTGCTGCAACGCGTAGCCGGAGAGGAATTCGGAGTTTGTTAAATAGTGTTTTACCTCAACAAACTCCGTGTACATGAGTGGTACCAGCACCTGTCCACCGCCAAATATCAGGATGCCGTTACGGTAAAAATTCTCAAACAAACGAATAGGAAGGCTGAAAACTGAAGTTTGGTTTACCACCGCTCCAAGCGCTGCAAAAAATAGCAGGATGCCGATGAAATAAGTTACCTTATTGGGATTGACGTTTGAAAACAATTTAACGCGCAATTCATTTTCCTGCGGCTGCGTTTCTAACGCCGATGAAATAATCCCTCCTAATAAAATAAGCAGCGGAAACGCGTAGGCATTTTGAAGTATCAGCGTGGCGATGAGCGAACCGATGGCAAGCATAGTACTTACCCGGCTTTTTAAGAATTTATTGGCGAACGTATATGTAGCGTAGGCTACAATGCCAACAGCAATAGGTTGCACAAAGCGCAGTATAGCTGTAAATTTAGCCTTATCGGCAAACATTTTGTAGCTAATAGCGGCCATGCACATTATAGTTGCCGAAGGCAGGATCCAGATCAGGAAAGTAATGATGGCCAATTGAAGGCCTCCTACTTTCCATGCTATGCCAACCAGCGTTTGTGTTGATGACGGACCCGGCAATACCTGCGCTAATGCATTAAGCTCCATTAACTCCTCTTCCGTTATGTACCTGCGTTTCTCAACAAATTCGCGCAGCAAAACAGCAATATGTGCCTGCGGGCCGCCAAAAGCCGTAAAAGTGTATAAGGTTACATCGCGTAGAAAAATAAGATGCCTTTTAGTCATTTTTTAGTTCATAGTGGCGGTTCATAGTTTATAGCCGAAAAGAGGTGTGATTTGAATATTCATTAATCAATAATGAAACCGTCAAATTGAAATATTTGCGATGTCATAACTGTATGTGAAGCTACAATCAACTATAAACCACTAATAATCGTCGTCGTCATCGCCAAAACCTGTCAACTCATTATAAACAGCCTGCAGTTCAGAAAATGCATGATTGTCGTGCTTTTCCCGGGTCACTATCATTCCTGTTTCATAAGTAGCTATTGCATCCGGTTTGCGGCCCAGCGCTTCATAAAGCTTACCGAGATGATAGTACGTACCTGTATAACTGCGGTGGTTGTTTACCAGGTCTTCATAATATGCCAGTGCCTTACCCGTATCATTCATCCGCAAATATTCGGTTGCCAGTGCGTATTTCAGGAACGGATCTTCCGGTTCATTTTTTATAAATTCCAATAGCTTCTCTAATCTGCTTATCTGCATTTTAAACTCTCTCTTTTTTAACTAAATTTGCATAAACCTATTTATGACTGAAAAACGCATTTCGTTCATTTACTTATAGGTATTCATCTTTAAAAAACAGCATGATGAAAATCCTGGTTTGCATAAGCAATGTCCCTGATACGACGACAAAAATAACTTTTACTGATAATAACACCCAATTTAATAACAATGGTGTTCAATTTATATTAAATCCTTACGATGAGATTGCTTTAGCGCGTGCAATTGAACTTACAGACGGCGATAATGGCTCAGTAACAGTAATAAATGTAGGCGAGGCAGCAACAGAGCCAACCATCCGCAAAGCACTGGCTATTGGCGCTACGGAGGCTGTACGCATCAATGCAAAACCGCATGACGCGTGGTACGTGGCATACCAGGTAGCGCAGTACGTAAAAGCAAATCCTTTCGACCTGATCTTAACCGGCCGTGAATCTATTGACTATAACGGTTCAAAAGTATCCGGTATGTTGGGCGAGCTTTTAGACCTGCCATCGGTTTCTATCATTAAAAAATTAGATATTGATGGGGACAAGGTAACTGTTGAACGCGAAATTGAAGGCGGCAAAGAAATATTGACTATTCCACTACCCATTGTTGCGGGTACAGCAGAAGGTGTTGCTGAACCTAAAATACCAAATATGCGCGGCATTATGTCGGCACGCACAAAGCCGCTGAATGTTATTGAGCCGGTTGAAGTAAAAACATTTTCAGAAATCATCAGTTACGAAACACCTGCCCCACGCGGCCAGGTTAAACTAATTTCTGCCGATGAGACCGCCAAACTGGTGGATCTGCTGCATGATGAAGCACGGGTTATTTAAGTAAAAGCCTTAATCTTATAAATGATCTTATTCTAACAATATGTCAGTCTTAATTTACACGGAAAACGTTGGCTGGGAATTCAAAAAATCAACATTTGAAGCAGTTTCCTACGCCAGCGCAATTGCCGGTCAAAATAATACCAACCTGGTTGCTATCTCCATTGGCGACGTAAGCAAGGCAGAGTTAACAGCACTTGGAAAGTATGGAGCCGAAAAGATTTTAAACGTTTCGAACGCTAAATTAAAAAGCTTTATAAACCAGGCCTACGCATCTGTAATTGCAGAAGCTGCTAAAAAAGAGGGTGCTGATATTGTTGTTATAGCTAACTCTTTTTCGGGCCGTGGTTTAGCACCGCGGATTGCCGTAAAGCTTGAAGCCGGGCTGGCAGATGGTGCAGTTTCCTTACCTGATCAGGGAAGCGGCAAGTTCATTGTTAAAAAAACAGCTTTTTCGGGCAAAGCATTTGCGATTGTTGAATTAACATCTGCAAATAAAGTGATCTCATTAACGCCAAACTCCTACAAAGTAGTTGAAAAGATTGAAACTGCTGTTATTGAAGATTTTGCTGCCGAAGGCAACGCTTCTGATTTTAAAGCGGTGATCAAAGAGATTGTTCGGGCTACGGATAAAGTTTCTTTACCTGATGCTGATATTGTGGTTTCGGGCGGCCGCGGACTAAAAGGCCCTGAAAACTGGGGGATGGTTGAAGAACTGGCCGGTTTGCTTGGCGCAGCTTTAGCCTGTTCAAAACCGGTATCAGATAACGGCTGGCGTCCGCACAGCGAACATGTTGGACAAACAGGCATAGCTGTGAGTCCAAATTTGTATATTGCGATTGGAATTTCAGGTGCCATACAACACCTTGCCGGGGTTAGTTCCTCAAAAGTAATTGTTGTTATAAACAAAGACCCTGAAGCGCCATTTTTTAAAGTGGCCGACTATGGTATAGTGGGTGATGCATTTGAAGTGGTGCCAAAACTGATTGCAGCAATAAAAGAATATAAAGCTTTAGCATAAAAAAGGATCTGTTGTGATGGGTAATGATATGAAAAAAATTAAACTGGACATTGTTGGCTTGTCATACAGCCAAACGCAGTCTGGTGCCTATGCTTTGGTTTTAGGCGAAGTAAGCGGCCGCAGAAGGCTTCCAATCATTATTGGGAGTTTTGAGGCACAGGCTATTGCAATTGAGATTGAAAAAATGACGCCCAGTCGTCCGCTTACGCATGATCTTTTTAAAAGCCTTGGCGAGGCGTACAATATTAAGATCCAGGAAATTGTGATCTATAACCTGGTTGACGGTATTTTTTACTCCAAGCTTATTTGCACGGATGGAAAAAAAGTGGTTGAAATTGATGCGCGCACAAGTGATGCAATAGCGGTAGCGGTTCGTTTCGACTGCCCGATTTACACATTTGAGTTCATCCTGTCAACCGCCGGGATAGTGATTGAAGGCAATGACTTTGTATATCTGGAGAATATCAATGAAACCAAGGAAGAAAAAAATGCGACTACATCTGCCGCAGGTGGTTTCTCTTCGTTAAGCGTTGATGAACTGAAAACAAAATTACAGGAAGCCCTTGCCGAAGAATCGTACGAAAAGGCAGCCAAAATCAGGGATGAATTAAACAAGCGCAAAGCATCGTAACCTGTTGCACTGATAAAAAGACAAACACTTAACCTAACTTGAAATTTTATTCTGCCTGGTGTTAAATCTGCGCTTTATAGTTTTCCGGTTTACATTTATTTCGCTATTTTCCGGCTTTAATTTAATACTGACCATTTCTTATTTTTAATTGGCCCCATATGAATGTTAAGTTTCGCTTAATACTGATGAATTTTATGCAATTTTTCGTATGGGGTGCCTGGCTGATCACCATTGGTGCGTACTGGTTTCAAAATAAACACTGGTCGGGTGCGCAATTCGGAGCCATTTTTTCTACCATGGGGATCTCAGCGATCTTTATGCCTGCTCTTACCGGGATTATTGCAGACCGGTATATTAATGCAGAAAAGCTATATGGCGTTATGCATATTTTCGGTGCATTAACGCTATTTAGCCTGCCACTGGTAACTAATCCCACAACGTTTTTTTGGGTAATTTTATTAAATATGGTGTTTTATATGCCTACTTTATCCCTTTCAATAACCGTTGCATATTCAGCTTTAAAACGAAACAATATTGATGTAGTTAAAGAGTACCCTCCTATCCGCATCTGGGGTACTATTGGATTCATCGCGGCATTATGGACGGTAAGCATTACGCATAACGAGACATCTGCAAACCAGTTTTATATTGCCTCTGCAATAGCGCTGGCGTTGGGCATTTATTCGTTCTCACTGCCTAAATGCCCGCCTCTTTTTGTTAAAACGGGTAATAAATCGCTCGTAAACTCATTGGGATTAAACGCCTTTGCATTATTTAAAACACCAAGGTTTGCTATTTTTTTTGCATTTTCCCTTCTTTTAGGAGCAGCATTGCAACTCACGAATGCTTACGGTGATACATTTATCCACGACTTTAAAAATGTGGCAGAATATAAAGGTTCCATCGCAGTAAAGTATCCGGCAATCATCATGTCCATATCTCAGATTTCTGAGACGCTGTTCATTTTAGCCATTCCCTTCTTTCTTCGTAAATTTGGAATTAAGTACGTGATGCTTTTCAGTATGCTGGCATGGGTATTACGTTTTGGCCTTTTTGCTTTTGGCGATCCTGCCAGCGGGTTATGGATGATAGTGCTGTCATGCATTGTGTACGGTATGGCGTTTGATTTCTTTAATATATCAGGTTCATTATTTGTTGAAACCCAGGTACCACCGGAAATACGTGGAAGCGCGCAAGGTTTATTCATGATGATGGTAAATGGTTTTGGTGCCTTATTTGGAAGCTTTACCAGCGGGGTAATAATCGACAAGTTTTTTACCCATGCAGATCAAAGTAAAAACTGGCAGGGCATCTGGCTTACTTTTGCAGCGTATGCGCTGGTAATTGCTATTATTTTTCCATTTGTATTCAGGTATAAACATAACGCGGCGCTTAAACACGCTATTGAACACGCCTAAAATTTCTTTGATTCCTTAAAAATGAAAAAACACTACCGTAAGGAAAATAACTGTCTTAACTGCGGTACTTTATTAGAAGGGAAGTTTTGCCATAATTGCGGTCAGGAAAACCTGGAACTGAAGGAAAGCTTCGGCCACATGATGAATCATGCCGTAAGTGATTACTTCCACTTCGATCACCAGTTTTTTCATACGCTAAAGCCGCTTCTGTTTAAACCTGGATTTCTCACAAACGAGTATATGGCAGGCAGGCGCGCGCAATACCTGCACCCGGTGAAGATGTATATCTTTATAAGTGTCGTTTACTTCCTGATGCTGTTTAAATCCGGACACGAGATCGTGAAGGTTAATGAAACACCAAATAAACCGGTAACATCATCAAAGCTGGTTGACTCCGTCAATAAAGCCATTCTTAACAACCATAACCTGAGTGCCGCCCAGAAAAAGGTATTATTATCTAAGATCAAAAAAGATGGTGTAAAAAAAACGCCTACATCTGATGAGAAAGTTGTTAAAGGATACCGTTCAGGCTTACTGGTATTTACTGAGGATAGCACCTATGCTCAATACATCGCAAATCAACAAAAACTACCGGAAGCCAAACGGGATGGTTTTATTGACAGGCTGATCAATAAAAGAGGCTTTGATTATAAAGTTAAATACGGAACCAGATCAAAAGAAGTGTTTTTTGATGAGCTGAAACATAATGTTCCTAAAATGATGTTCCTGATGCTCCCCCTGTTTGCCTTGATATTAAAAATTACATTTTGGCGC
This sequence comes from Mucilaginibacter xinganensis, assembly GCF_002257585.1. Classification (NCBI taxonomy): domain Bacteria; kingdom Pseudomonadati; phylum Bacteroidota; class Sphingobacteriia; order Sphingobacteriales; family Sphingobacteriaceae; genus Mucilaginibacter; species Mucilaginibacter xinganensis. The sequence continues at coordinate 3,147,805 of NZ_CP022743.1, forward strand.
AATAAAAAATTTTATGTTGAACACCTCATCTATTCATTTCATTTGCATTGCTTCCTGTTTATATTCCTTTCTTTAATCATACTGCTGCAATTGATACTTCCTGAACAGCAAACAATACAGGGTTTGATTGGCGGTTTTGCCTTCTTTTATATTGTATGGTATATTTACCGGTCGTTAAGAGTTGTTTATAACCGAAGTGTATTCAGAACCATAACAAAGTTTATAGGGATGTATTTTATGTACGTGGTTGTGCTGATGTTTTGCTTCTCCCTGATACTGGTGGCTACGGCGCTTACGCTTGCTTAACTATCAATTTCCAAACGCGTCCAGCGCGGTTGTAGGTTTCCCGGTATTATCAAAAGCGCCAAGACCATAACCCTGCCAGTTATAAGCCTCCGGCTCCCAATAAAAAACGCCAAGGCCATTATTCCCTGAAACGGCATTAACCTTACTGATGATGTCAGAAAGAAAGTCGCGGGAAGTTGCCGGTGATGCCGCATCCATCCCAACTTCAACCACCATACAGGGGGTTGAATAGCGCGCTTCCATATCGTTTATATTGGCAAGGCATTGACTGTTTAGTGTTTGCCAGTTTGTGGTTGATGGATAAAGCGACATACCAATAATGTCCCATTGCGCACCGTTTGCTTTCAATCCATCAAACATCCACCGGAAAAGGCCGTTATCATATCCATTAGAAATGTGAACAATAACCTTTGTGGTACTATTTACTGATTTTACCGCTGAATAACCGGCTTTTATAAGTGCAGCAAAGTTTGCCATGTTTTTCGATGCGCGTCCCTCCTCCCAAAGCATACCATCGTTGGTTTCGTTACCTACCTGCACCCATTCAGGATTGATCCCGTTGTTTTTCAGGGTGGTCATTACGCCTACAGTATAATCATGAAGCGTATTTGTTAATGTTGTAAAGTTCAATGGAGCCCAGGCAGCCGGTTTTGTTTGTTTGCCAGGGTCGGCCCAGCTATCACTGTAATGAAAATCTACCATAATCTTCATCCCGGCATTTTTTGCACGTATTGCTTTGGCTACCAAATCAGCTGTATTACTCCATCCGTCGGCAGGATTAACCCAGGCCCTCAACCTGATGGAATTAAATCCAAGGCTTTTCATCAAAGCAAAAAGTTCCTGTTGATTGCCCGCCTTATCATAAAACTTCACACCTGAAGACTCCATTTGCGTCACCCAACTGATATCCGCCCCTTTGGCAAATGATGATGAAACAACAGGGGGCTTATAAGTTTCAGGCTGAGGTTGCGGAGTGCCTGCCTTATTTGAACAGGATAAAATTAATAATATCGAACTACAGTAAACCCACCACCCTTTTTTCATGAAGTAATTTTTTTAGCTTTTAAATTGGTAAACAAATATATAGACCGCCCCAATAAAATAAAATGTTTATTTAACGTTTATTATTCAACATCCACACTGCAGCCTATCAGAAAGATTAGAAACCGGATGATACCTCAAAAATCTCTGTGTTTTGCTCCTTTTATTTGCTGCTGTTGTTTGCGTTTTTTAAACCGCATCAACGGCAGCCTTTTGTAACCTGCGTTAACTGTTGCTTAAACCATAAATAACGGCCGATCACAATTTATTTAGCGGCATTTAATTTATCTTGAAGTGCTTCCATAGCGTTAACCAAATACGCAAAAGGAGCGTTCCAGTTTATGGCTATTTCATTTGCGGCATAAGCCCGGTCATCATCTATATAAGCTTCATCCGGTACAACAGAGGGAACTTTGATTTTATCCTGCATACCCGGGTTTGGCCCGCCAACCAGCAGACCGGGAATCGGATCAACAATACCATCAGCAACCGATGGCCGGTGATGCGGGTGCATCGGCGTTTTGCTGCCATATCCCGTTACATAGGAATAACCTGAGCCATTTCTTCCTAAAATATAGTCGAGATTAGCTAAAGCAAAATCAAGGTATTTCCTGTTCTTTGATAGTTGATAGGCCTGTATCAGGGCAACTCCTTCGTTTGCTGCCTCGGAGTTACTGCCCCATCCAAAATGACGGGCTGATTTTGTCATAACCGTTTGATAGGCGGTTTCCGCGGCTCCGCTAATTAAATTATCTGCTAAAGCCAATAGTCTGTTTTTCAACTCCGGCAGCTCTTTTGGTGAATTTGCGCCTAACAAATTGCTGTTTTTAATCAATGTGTAATATCCCAATAACCTTACCTGGCTCCATGCAGGGATGGGCATAGTGGTATCAGGTAAAAGGTTTACCGCTTTTAAATATTCAGGTTTTTGTGTACTGACAAATAATTCGGATGCGGCCCAGATAAATTCATCACTAAAGTTACGATCGCCGTAGCCGCCGGTTGTAATTTGGGGCTCAAATACTTTGTTCATGGCATCCTGGTCATAAACTACATCAGGATTTTTAATTGCCCATTGCCATGCTTTATTTGCCTGCAATAAGCAAGAATCAGCCAAACCCGGAAGTTCCCCCGGAAACTTGCTGAAGATCCGGCTTGCCTGTGCCATCACCGCTGCAAAGTCAAGTGTAGCAGCAGTTCCTTTTTGCACCACATAACGCGGCTCGGTTCCTTTTTCGGGCATTTCCATCTTATCAAATGCTGCATTGGTTAACTTATGATAAACACCCCCATCACCGGGATCCTGCATAGTGAGCATCCAGCGCAGGTTCCAAAGCACTTCGTCCAGCACATCCGGGACCTTGTTTCCACTTTCTGGGATATTTAATTTAACAGTTTTCATATAAGCTGGGAAGTCTTCATATAGCGATAATAAGGTACTCGTACTGATCCCGCTGTTAACTATATATTTGTTATAGTCGCCTGCATCATACCATCCCCGCGGTGATGAAATGGACATGCCTGCCGCACGCTTATCACCTGCCGCCGATGGATGGATAAACACACTGGTATCCGGATGCCCCTCTGCCCTGCTCCATTTACCTGCATATTTCTCTTTCAAGGACACCGAGGCCCGCATAAAATAATAGGCCTTTATACTTGCTGCTGCAACATTGCGATGAACTGACCGCTTAATTTGGAACGGATAAGAATAACCGGAGCCGGGTACATAGAGTTGATAGTTGCCGGGGTGGTTAAAAGCGCTGAAATCGGCTATTGCTGTGAACCTTCCGTTTAAACCCGGCTTCATTGATTTTTTTAATTTCCCGTTGTATACCTTTTTTTTATCCGGGGTTTGAATATAAAAAACATTGCTTTTGCTGTTTAAGATAACACCTTTTTTGAGCCCGCCCGGATAAAAACCAATTTGATTTAAACGAACATTAACACCTTCATTAACAACAGGCTCCTGTGAAAACGCCGGATGCGCCCTAAAAACCATTATAGTTACAAGCGCGCAAATGCTGCGCATAATATAGTTAGATAAATATTTGTTGTTCATTACGGGAAATTAATATTTCTGGATATAAATGGCTTATAAAGATACGTGTAACCTGTAAAGTAAGTATAATACTAAATTGCCAATTAGCTATATAATTATAATACTAAGAAAGTATATCGGGGTAATAACAGCGAATACCTATAAAACAAAAGGCCCGCCTTTTTTGAGGGCAGACCTTTTGTTTTTATTCGTCACTACTATTAATTATTCGCCCGATTATATTTTAAATAAAGGCACCGCGAGGCTTAAGTTGAATAAACTTACCCTTGTATGCGAGTTACCATAAGTTTGTTTGGTTAGCCCGGCTTCGTAACGCAGATCGATGGATATGCTTTTAATATCAAGGCCGGCACCTACTACCCAGGCAAAGTTTTGATCTTTATAATTCAATGAAGTTGCGTTACCAATTGCTGAGTTAAAAGTTTGATCTTTATTAATTGCGAATGAAACCAGCGGGCCTGTATAAAAGCGGCCGCCAAAGCCAAATGCACCAATTTTTCCACCAAATAAAAGCGGAACGTCGATACTCGTAAATTTTGCTTTTACGTCACTAGTGCCATCAGAAAGCTCAACATTTTTTGAAGTTAAATATAATTCCGGCTGAAAGTTAAAGCCTAAGGCCCCTACCCGAGCCCATAATCCACCTAAATAACCTGCACGGTTACTGCTGTTAAACGTGGAACCCGAATACTCCAGCCCGGAAAGATTCACACCGCCTTTTATCCCCAATTGAAATGACGGTAAAACCTGGGCAGATGCAAATGTAAACGATGTAGCTGCGATAGCTAATGCGATAATAAGTTTTTTCATGGTAGCAGTGTTTGATGATTTTTTTTTCAGGAACCCCTGAAAATTAGCAATATCCGGTCTGCATTAAAATAAATAATGCAAACCGGATATTTGATGCAATCTGGAATAAAAGTAAAAGATATTTTACCAATCCAAGAAAAAAGATAAAAATTAAAAGGTTAGCTGTCCCCTGTAGTAATCGAGTATTTTAATTCTTATTAAATAATCATAACGGGCATTTATTAAATTGGTATTGGCAACATCCAGGTTATTTTTCGCTATTACAAAAACATCTGCTGTTATCACCCCTGCATTAAACTTAATCTCGGTTGCGTTATAGGCCTCCTTGTAAGCCGCTACCTGCTCGGTTACCGCATTAAACCTGTCATTTGCAGCCGCCATGTTTGCGAATGCCTGCTCTATTTGCTGCTTAAGCTGAACCTGGGTATTATTACTAACGTTTTGTGCATCGATCAAATCAAGCTTTGCCAATTTTACATTATTCCTGTTCTGAAAATAGTTTAATATCGGAATTTGCAAGTTTAGCCCCGGTCCGTAGCTGTAGTTGTTCCTGAACTGGTCAAAAAAACTGGTCGCTCCGGTGCTTGAATAATTGGTGTAAATTGAACCGCCTAAAGACAGTGTCGGATACAACCTACCTTTACGCGATTGAACTTCTTTTTCAGCCGCTTTAACCCTAAAGTCAGCCGCTTTAACCTGAGCCAGGCTTCCCAATGCAGTTGAATAGATCTGTTCAGGTGTTTGGTCATAACTCTTAGGAGTTTGATCGGCCGGCATTCTTACCAATTTTATATCCTTGTTATACGGTACGTTCATCGCTTCCAGCAAATTCAATTTTGCAGTCACCAGGTTATTTTTTGCGTTAACAACATTCGCCGCGTCATTGGCATGCGATCCCTTTATGTTATAAAAATCTGCAGGAGCTACGCTGCCGGCATTATTTAAAATTGTTTCCCGGTCTAAATTAACCTTCGAGGCGTTGTATTGAAAATTTGCCTGGCTCAACTGGTCTTCACTATTTAATACCTGCAAATACAACGAAATTATATTTAATGTGGTTAAATCCTTTACCTGTTGAAAATCCATTTTACCTGCCTGGTAAGCCAGTGCGTTTTGTTTAATGGCATTTATATAGCTTAAGCCGTTTGACAATAGCACATTGCTGCTTAAGCTGTATTGACCGTAATTTATTTTCTGGTTTACATAGTTATAGGTTGTAGGGTCCTGGCTGCGTCCAAAGCTTAATGATTGTGATGCGTTGCCGTTTAGCGTTGGCAAAAGATTTTCCCGCGCCTGCTGAAGCGCGATGCGGCTCCTTTCCATGGTTGTTCCGCTATTTTTAACGGTCAGGTTATTCTTTATGGCCAAATCGACACATTGTTGCAGGGTTAACACACTGTCTAATTGCTGCTGGGCTTTTGCCAATACAGCTATTGATAAAAATAAAAAGAGTAATGGTATTTTCTTAAAAAACATGATTTCTGTAATATTTACTTCCGGTTAGAATTTTCTTGATGATTCTACCTTACCGTCTAAAAGGTTAATAATTCTCGAGCCGTATTCCGCATTTTTTTCTGAATGCGTTACCTGTATAATGGTTACACCATCCTCTTTATTAAGCTTACGAAACAACTCCATTATTTCTTCTCCCTGTTTTGAGTTCAGGTTACCTGTAGGCTCATCAGCAAGTAACAATTTAGGTTTGGCTATCAATGCGCGGGCTATCCCTACCAATTGCTGTTGTCCGCCAGATAACTGCGCCGGGAAAAGGTCTTTCTTTCCAACAATTTGAAAGCGGTCAAGCATGTCGGCTACCATAGCTTTTCTCTCAACTCCTTTAAAGTCTTGGTAAATCAACGGTGTTTCGATGTTTTCATAAACGGTAAGTTCGTCAATAAGGTGATATGCCTGGAAAACGAAGCCGATGTATTGCTTATATAACGCCGAACGTTGTTTGTCTTTAAGCTGATGCACCGCGTTACCCGCAAAATAGTGGTATCCTTCAGAAGGCTCGTCAAGCATCCCAATAACATTTAGCAAGGTTGATTTTCCTGAACCTGACGGCCCCATTATGGAGACAAATTCACCTTCATCTACCTCAAGGTTAATATCATTTAATACAAAATTTTTGTTGCCGCCTACCTGGTAGTACTTTGAAATATGCTGAAGTGATAACATTTGTTATAAATTATTAAGTTAGTTATTTGATGAATTACGAGGCGCTAATTTATTAAATAAGTATTTGAAACGATTATAGCTTTCCCGCATTCCGGCACATCAGTATCAATAACATACCAAAGTTTTAAACTACTATAAATCAATATATTATAAAACAAACCTCAGGAAAAAACTGTTCGCTTATGTAACATGTGGCGTACGGTTATGATACAAGTTATTTAAGTTAACCGGAGATAGCAGCATCATTCGGAGCGCATGCTTGTTACCGGATTTGCCAATGCAGCCTTTACAGCCTTGTAGCCTACGGTTATCCATGCCAATATAATTGAGGATAGTACCGCCAATACAAAAACATCTGCACTTATATTAATCCGGTAAACAAAACTTTGAAGCCAGCCGGACATAAGATACCATGACACAGGCATAGCTATCAAAAACGAAATTCCAATAAGGATCATAAACTCTTTTGAAAACAAAAAGACGATACTTTTTACTGAAGCGCCCAGCACTTTACGTACGCCCACCTCTTTAGTGCGCTGCACTACCATGAATGACACCAGCCCATACAAGCCAAGGCAGGAAATAAACACGGCTATACCCGCAAATATTTTATAAACCAATGCCAGTTGATTTTCCTGCTTATAAAATTGCGCAATATTTTCATCAAGAAAAAAACCGTTGTACGCGTACTCCGGGTACATATTTTCCCATTGTTTTTGGAGCAGGGCAACCGTAGCTGTCAGGTTCTTTGTTTCTATCTTGATAGCGACCTGCGATTCCAATTTTTTGTTGGGAGAAATAACTATTGGTTTAACCGCTTCCCTTAACGAGTTAGTTTTAAAGTCTTTAACAACACCAACAATTGGGCACCAAAAAGCTTTATTGCCACCTATCCTCACCGTTTTACCAATTGCATCTTCTGCGCGCCTTATTCCAAGTTTGTTAATAAAAGTTTCGTTTACCACTACCTGCCTTGCAGTGTCGCTAACATCATAACCTTTGCCGGCTACAAAACGGAGTCCGTAGGTTTTAAAGTAATCCGCATCGCCGTACTTTAAAAATGTGGTGATTCCGTTCTCCTTTGTTGAATGATCAAAGTAAAAATTTGTTCCCCAGTTATTTTCAGAAGATGGCGCATCCGAATCAAAACTTACAGACTTAACGGCAGCGTTTTGCATAAGCTGTTGTTTAAAAGGTTCTATCTTATGCAGGCTGATGCTGTCTGTATAACCAGGAATTATTAAAACCGCACTTTTGTTAAAACCAAGGTCGGCCTCATTAACAAAGTTCATTTGTTTTATGGCAATAATGGTACCTATTATCAGCAATTGCGAAATCCCAAATTGCATAATTACAAGTCCTCTGCGCAACGGGATTCCCCCTATTGAAGCGGCTGTTATCTTGTTTTTGAGCGCCAGTACAGGCTTAAAGCCCGACACCACCATTGCCGGATAAAGCCCTGATAATAAAATAACAACACAGGTTATCAAAAAAAGAAACAACACACTTCCGGTTGTGAGCAGGCTGATACTGTCGGGTACGCTGGCTATATTGCTGAGATATGGTAAAGCAAGCTTGGCTATAACTATTGCTAGCAGCACCGAACCGGCTACAATGATGGTTGTCTCGCCCATAACCTGGCTGATCAGTTGTGCCCTGCTGCTTCCAAGCACTTTGCGGATCCCAACTTCCTTTGAGCGGCCAACGGATTGCGCTGTAGACAAGTTAATGAAATTGATAGATGCCATAAGAATGATTAATACGGCAATGAACGACAATGTGCGCAAGGTGGCCTTTGTGGTCATGTGGTCGCCAATAGTATTTCCAAAGCGCGTATCAAAATGCAAATCACCTAAAGGTTGTAAAAAGTTAATCCTGCTTGTTCTGCCTTTATCGCCCGAATGTTTATGGTTAAACGTTTTGAGCTGCTCATTTACACGTGCAAATGATTCATTTGCGGGTAGTTCCATAAATACCTGGTGGTTACTGCTCACAGCGTGCCAGTCGTTAATGTAGCCGTATTCGTTGGGGTGTTGTTTCCAGGTAATAAATGACACTAAAATTTTAAGCGGAAAATCACTGTTGGGCTGTGCATCTTCAATTACTCCGGCAATTTTTAAATTAAGCAAATTATCCATTTTCAATAACTTGCCGGCAGCATTTTTCCAATCGCCAAAATATTTGGTAGCAGTGCTTTTATCAATTACCGCCATATTAGGTTCAGCCAATACTTTTTTATCACCTGTTAACCAGGTAGCATTAAAAATGTCAAAAAACTGTGGCTCCATGAACATCACACCGAGGTTTTCGGTGAATTTTTTGTCGCCTGCACCACCGTTTGCCGTGCCGTTTTCAAGTACGGTGATCTGGCTTCCGTAGCTTGTATTAATCGCCGCCACTTTTGCCTGTGGGAAATCAAGTCTTAATGCATCGGTAGAGGGAATTGGAATACCCGGATTATAAGAAAAGTCGGCTTCTCTTTTCTCCTGGGTTACAACATGGTAAATATTCTTAAAATTGGGCCTGAAAGTGTCGAAGCTAAGTTCGTACTCTACAACAACATATATCAATAAGCAGGCTGCAATACCAACGGTTAAACCCGAAACGTTTATGGCTGCATACCCTTTGTGGTGGACTATATTGCGCCATGCGATTTTGAAATAATTTTTTAACATAATCAAATTCTTATAACACCATACACTTAAAACATATACCATTTTTTTAAACACCTAATAATAAGCATTTTATGTGCTATTTAATTATACGAACATGTTCGTAATTGTAACACCCGCTGTTCGATATTGATACAGTTCTGCTAAAGGTTGAATACAGAGAAGTTAAAAACAAAAATGCCCCAAACTCAGCGAAATCCAAGATCAGGGCATTATAAATAATGTGTGGTCTCCGATCAGGTCTATTCGCTCCGGAGGCTGTCAACAGGATTACCTTTTGCGGCTTTTAAAGTGTGGTAGCTAACCGCTGCAACTGCTGTGAGCATAGCGATAATTCCAGCAGTTGTAAATAATGCCCAGTCGGGGTTTATCCGATAGGCAAAATTATCCAGCCACTGATGTACCAGGTAAAAGGCTATTGGCGCTGCAACTATAAATGATAACGTTGCTAATATTAATGTACCGCGATTTAACAAAAGAAATAAATTACCTACCGATGCCCCCAATACTTTACGGATACCAATTTCCTTGGTACGGTTAAGCGTTGTAAGTCCGGAAAGGCCAAACAGCCCAAGACAGGCAATAATTATTGCGAGTACGCACGATGTGGTGATTGTTGTCATCCATCGCAGATAGGCTTCGTAACTCTTCGCAACCTCGTCGTCCATAAATGTATAGCTGAAAGGCAAATTCCCTGTGAGTTGGTTCCAGGTATTCTTTATTTTATTCATGGCTTTTGGAATATTCTGCCCGGCCCTGATCTTTAACCAGAACACTCTCGTATTGTTAGCATTTATAAAATGGTATGCAGGAGCAATTTTTTGAGTAAGGTCATCCATGTGATAGTCCTGACATACACCAACAATAACTCCGCCCATGTCCTGATTAATTACATCAAGCTGCGGCCTACCCAACATGTTGTATAAAGTTTGGTTCACTATTACATTACGAAGGGCGAGGCTGGCCTTTTGATTTTTCTGCAGGTCCGGAATGCTCATTCTAATGCTGTCACTACTGATTTCCTTTTCAAATGATCGCCCTTTTACTATAGGTATTTTATTAAATGAAAAATAATTGTAATCAACATTCAGGGCACGCAGCATTGTTTTTTGGCCGTTTATAAGAAAGCCGTTGCTATCTCCTCCGCTAAAGGAAAACGAAGTGCTCGTCATGCCCTGCATTGAGGGGTCTATTGTGGTAAAATGATAAAGCTGGTTTTTTAATGCGATGGTCTTTTGTTTGTCAGACCATTGGAAAGGCGATTGAAGGATCACCACCTGGTCTTTATCAAAGCCCATGCTGGTCGTATTTATGTAACGAATCTGCCTGTTCATAACTAACGACGATATGATTAAAATAACGCAAATACTAAATTGCACAACCACAAGGCCTTTTGACAAAACAGGATTTAGTTTAAAGGCAGAAAAACTTCGCAACACATTAAGTGGTTTGAGGCCGGACATAGCAAATGCAGGATAAACACCGGCTACCAGGCCCAGTACAATTGCCAAAATGAACAGTAACGATAATATTTCACCTGATGAGAAATACGATAATTGCAAAGCAGTCCCGGTTAACTGGCTAAAGAATGGCAAACAAACTGTCGCTATCAGTAACCCCACAATTACGGATACAAACGCTAATAGCTGTGTTTCAACATAATATTGCAACACAATCTGAATCCTTGCTGCTCCGATAGTTTTTCTAACACCAACATCCTGTGACCGGGAAACAGTACTGGTAAGCGTAAGTAATATATAGTTTAAACAGGCAATAAAAAGAATAATTGCGGTTAGGCATACCAACTGATAGATATTCTTCAGGTCGGTATAATGCCCCCAGGGGCCGCTCTGGTTATAGTGGGCATCGGCAAACGACCTTAAAAATAGATGGGTATCCGGCACTTTATTTTTACTGTCTCGTTTTTGGGCCTCTTTAACTTGCTCTTTAAAATAAGTCATGGCAAATGCATCCAGTTTCTGCCGGAATTTATTAACGTTAGTGCCTGCCCTTAACTTCAAAACCAGCGGTTCGCTGTAGGTGTTAAGGCCATTGGCTATCCTTTCGTTATAATCGGGGTCCGACTTCATAGGGATTACCATATCAAATTGAAGGCTCGAATTGGCCGGAAAGTTTTTGGCGACCGCACCAATCGTAAAAAGTACTTTATTTTCATTGGGAAATGAGATGACCTTACCAACCGGATTTTGTTTACCAAAATATTTTTCAGCCAAACGTTCACTAATAACTATGGTATTTTGAGTGGACAACGCCGTTGCGGGATCTCCAATTAACAGGGGAAAATTAAAGACTTTAAAAAAAGAATCATCAGCGTATACGATATTACCCTTTTCACTAAAATATTGATTACCAGTGCGAACAAGTTCCTCATAAACAGGCATTAACCGGATAGCTGCTTCGATATCGGGAAAGGTCCTTTTAAGATCAATTGCTAAAACAGGAGGTGTTACTATCATATTCTTTTCTTCAGCATCCTTCATCATAAATGAAAAAAAGTTTTTCTTTGGTTTTTCGTCTAACATACCTGTATTAAACGCAGTCTCTTCCACCCTGAACAATTGTGCCTGGTCCTGGTGAAACCTGTCGAACGATTGTTCGTTTTTAACGTAAAGGTAAACCAGGATACAAAATGCACTGGCAACGCTTAATCCAACAACGTTAATAACGCTGTACAATTTATTCCTGAAAATATTACGGACGGCAAGTTTTAGGTTAGTCTTTAACATGTTATTTGTTAATTAATTATTTGTGTTGGTTTGGAAACTTTAAACTATTGCTCAATTACTCGGAACGCAGGCTTTTAACCGGGTTTGCAATGGCTGCCTTAACCGTTTGAAAGCTTGAAGTAAATACGGCTGCAAGCAGCATTCCGGCGCCGCTTAAGGCAAAAATCCACCAGCTTATCGTAGTGCGGTCAGCAAAATTTCGCATCCATTGGTTTATGGCATACCACGCTACCGGAGTGATTAAAACAAAGGCCAATAGGATAAGCCATACCAATTCAGTTGACAACAAGGCTACAATTTGAGTTACTGAAGCTCCAAGTACCTTACGTACACCTATTTCTTTTGTGCGCTGATTGGAGGTGTATATGGCTAAACCCAGCAAACCAAGGCAGCTTATAAAAATACACAAACCCGTAGCCCAAGCCAGCAGGGTTGAGAATTTCTGCTCTGCATCATAAAGCTTTGCTATAGTTTCGTCAAAAAAGGTCGATTCAAAATCAATTCCAGGGTAAACTTCATTCCAGGCCTTTTGGATGCTAGCTATGCCTTTTTTCCAGTCATTACCATTATCTGTCTGCGGTTTTAAGGCGATATGTAACGTGTTGAAATTCCACTTATAATCAGGATATATAGACATCGGTTTAATTGGTGCATGCAACGAGCCCTGGTGAAAATCGCCGATAACACCAACGACCTGCATTTTTTGTTTCTCGTTGAAATCAATAAATTTCCCCAGGGCCTGTTGCGGTGTTTTAAACCCTAAAAACTGCGTGTAGGTTTGATTGATTAGTATCCCGGTAGCAGAATCACTCAATTGGATATTTCTGCCAGCAAGCAATTTAATTTTATAAACCTTAATATAATTTTCGTCACCTGATTTTGTTTGTAACTCGCTTTTTATTTCCTTTTTTCCGTCCCTATAGGTAACGTTCCTTGAATTCCATCCATTTGATGATGGTATATCCCCTCCAAGGGCTGTCAGCTCAACCTGCGGAATACTACGAACCTTATCTAAAAACACCATTTTATTTCCTGGATTCTTGTCATTCCATGGGGTATTAATATAAATTATAGCCTCCTTTTTAAACCCGAGGTCTTTATGAAGAGCGTAGTAGATCTGTTTGCTCACCATTATGGTTGCCATTATAAAAAACTGGGCTATCATAAACTGCGTCACTGTTAATGCTTTGCGCATCCAAGCATTACGTGTTTTACTTTTGCCACCCACAGCCTGATTTTTCAGTACCTGTACTGGTTTATATGCTGACAAAACGATCGCCGGATAAAAGCCGGACAGAAGGCTAACAACTATAGCCAGCAAAATTAAAAACACACTAATATGCGGCTGGTGGATAAAATCCACTTTTAGTCCGGAGGGCATAAAACCGGCAAAAACCTTTAATATAACAGGTATCATTGCCGCAGCTAGCATTATAGCAAACACTGTGATTAAAAATGTTTCGCTAAGGTATTGGCCAATTAACTGGCTGCGGGTGCTGCCCAGAGTTTTCCGGATACCAATTTCTTTTGCCCTTTGTGACCCTTGTGCTGTAGTAAGGTTAATAAAATTAATGCACCCCAATAATAACAAAAAGGCCGCTATTGTAATTAAACCATATAAACTGTCCCTACTTACTATCGGTATATCATAATTGTAATACCGATCATTAAAATGCATGTCAGCAAGTGGTTGTAACATAAAAGCCTGGGTCGTTCCTTTATTTTCCGGTTTTGGCGGGTGATGTTTTTTTAAAAGCGCATTTAATTGTTTTTCAATATGTTGCACAGAGGTGCCTTTAGCAAGCTTTATAAAAAGCTGTGAGTTTGATGATGTACTTCCCCAATCCTGCTGATCCGGATTCGAGTCCTTATTCAGTTTAAGTGTAGCAAGCGATACAAAATCATGAAAGGTAAAATCCGTATTTTCCTTAAAGCCTTCTATAATCCCGGTAACGGTAGTTTTAATGGTATCTTCATAAATAATCTCTTTACCCAATACTTGTTCAATTGCGAGTTTAGGAAAATATTTTTTAGCCTGGTCAAGGGAAAGAACAACCTGGTGGGCGTTGTTTAACGAATTTTGTGCCGACCCGGCCAGCCATTTGTATTTAAATAAATTAAAGTAAGATTGGTCGGCATAAATACAACCATTCTCGCCTTTAAATTTTATCGTAGCCTTTGCACCGTTTGGAATTAAAACCTGCCCGCCGAAAGTTTTAAACGGTGCAGATTCCTCAATGCCCGTAACCTCGTTTTTTACACCCAGAGCCAGCGGCCCCGTAACACCGCTATTGTAATTTGGCGATCCGTTAAAGGTATAATTAGTTACAACACGGTAAATCCTTTCGCCATTTTCATGGAATTTATCAAAAGTCAAATCATAATGTACGATTAGGTATATCACCAGCGATGCGCTTATCCCTATTGATAAACCAATCACATTAATTACCGTAAATAATTTATGCTGCCTGAAGCTTCGGAAAGCGATCTTAAAATAATTTCCAATCATTATGAGGTTGAATTATAAATATATTTTTCTTGTTATTAATGTGGTTGCAAGCTTTTATTTCTCTATGTTAAAGTAATACCCATTTCTTCGACAACTAAAACTGCTATTACTCACTCCTTAAGCTTTTAACCGGGTTTGCAATAGCTGCTTTAACCGTTTGAAAGCTTGAAGTAAATACGGCTGCAAGCAGCATTCCGGCGCCGCTTAAGGCAAAAATCCACCAGCTTATCGTAGTACGGTCAGCAAAACCTTCCATCCATTTATTCATGGCGTACCAGGCTACCGGTGTAACCAAAACAAACGCCAGCAGAATCAGCCATATCAGTTCAGAGGATAGCAATGTCACAATTTGGGCTACTGAAGCGCCGAGCACTTTACGTACGCCAATTTCTTTTGTGCGCTGCGTTGTAGTATAAATGGCAAGGCCTAATAAGCCAAGACAGCTTATAAAAATAGATAAACCTGTAGCCCAGTTTAAAAGCGTTGAAGTATGCTGCTCACTTTCATAAAATTTGGCAATATTTTCATCAAAAAAATGATATTCAAAATCGTCATCAGGGTAGATCTGTTTCCAAGAGCGCTCCATACTTGCAATCGCTTTTTTCCAGTCATTTCTGTCTTTTGTTTGCGGTTTCAAAGCAATATGGAATGTATTGTTACGGTAGATTGCTGTGTTTACAAGAAAAGCCAGTGGCTTAATTGGTGCATGTAATGATCGTTGATAAAAATCAGCCATTACACCAACAATTTGCCATTCTTTGTCATTGTATTTCAGCATCTTTCCTATCGCATCTGAGGGGTTTTTAAAGCCAAGTACTTTAGCATAGGTTTGATTAATGAGGAATGCGTTAGCTGTATCGCTTTTTTGTATGTTCCGGCCGGCCAGTAGTTTTATTTGATATAACTTAAGGTAATTTTCATCGCCATATTTCTCCTGAACATCTGTCTTAATTTCTTTTTTTCCATCCTTATAAAGCATTTCGGTAGACATTGTGCTATTTGATGAGGGAGCATCAGATCCAACACTCAGCATAGTTACCTGTGGTATGGACCGCAGTTTATCAAAAAATACTAAATTCCGGCTAAGTTGTTTGTTTTTCCAGGGTGCATGTATAATTACGATGGCATCCTTTTTAAAACCAAGATCTTTATGGAGCGCGTAATAAATTTGCTTGCTTACCAGTAAGGTAGCCATTATAAAAAATTGAGCTATAACAAACTGCGTTACCGTTAATGATTTTCTGAGCCATGCATTGCGTGTTTGGCTTTTACCGGTTTGCGCCTGATTTTTAAGCACAAGCACAGGTTTGTATGACGACAGCAAAATTGCGGGGTAAAAGCCCGATAAAAAGCTTACTATAAGGGTTAGGCCGAGCAAAAATACAATGATATTAGCCTGGAGCAATGATGCTGATGTGATATCGGGTGATATGAACGCCGAAAATGCCTTTAATATAAATGGGGCCATTCCAACGGAAATTAAAACGGCTGTTAGCGTTATTAAAAATGTTTCGCTCAAAAATTGGAAGATGAGTTGTTCCCGGCTGCTGCCCATCGTTTTTCTTATGCCTATTTCTTTAGACCGCTGTGATGCCTGTGCAGTTGTTAAGTTCACAAAGTTTATACAGCCCAGGATAAGCAAAAACAATGCAATCACCAATAAACCGTAAAGTGTGGTTTTGTTAGCCACATGCCCCGAATCAAAACTGCCGTAATTTGTGTTAAAGTGCAGGTCATTTAAAGGCTGCAAATGAAAATCCTGGGTATTACCTTTTTCCTTTTTAGTGTTTTTGCCAAGCAGGTCATTCAACTGCTTTTCAATGCGGGCGGCCGGAGTTTTGCCGGATAGCTTTAAAAAAAGCTGAGAGGCGGAATTAGTACTTCCCCATGCCGTTAATTGCAACTGGTCCTTCAGGTCCTTCACCACGTTAGCTGTACCGTATGATATGAATTCTCTAAAATAAAGATCGCTGTGATCTTTTAAAGATTCTACAATACCTGTTACAGATGTTTTGATTGTATCATAGGTTACTACTTTGCCTATCATCTGATTATATGACAGGGCGGGAAAATATTTTTTTGCCTGCTCAGAAGTAAGTACAACCTGCTTAGGGTCATTTAATGCTGTCTTTGAAGCTCCTGCTAACCATTTATAATTAAATATTTCAAAATATTGCTGGCTGGCAAGGATGATATTCTCCTGGTTTTTGAAGCGGGTTGGTACGTTACCTATCCCATCAACAAATACATTAACCTGCGATAGTGTATAAAACGGCGCTACCACGTCAACACCGGGCACCTGGGCCTTTACAGCACCGGCCAACGGCCCGCACACACCGCTATTGTAACCAACTTCACCAGAGAACGAATAGTTAGTTACAACGCGGTAGATCCTGTCGCTATCTTTGTGAAATTTGTCAAAAGTGAGATCATAATAAACGATGAGGTAAATAACCAGGCAGGCGCTGATACCTATAGACAAGCCAATGATGTTTATAAATGTAAACAATTTGTGTTTCCTGAATCCCCGGAAAGCAATTTTGAAATAGTTTTTTATCATGATCGTTTAGTTTGGTTGTTCGTTTTTTTTGGTGATACATTAAACATCGTATTCTCTCATCCGTAAATTTTCATTTATTACTATTCACTTCTCAGACTCTTCACCGGGTTTGCCAGCGCAGCCTTTATCGACTGAAAACTAATGGTTGCCAGCGCTATCAGTATTGCCGATACCCCTGATAACAGGAAGATCCACCAGCTGATATTTACCCGGTAGGCAAAATCCTGCAACCATAAATGCATAAAATAATAAGCTACAGGCGATGCTATGAATATGGCTATGACAACCAGTATTAAAAAATCTTTGCTTAGCATTGATACAATACGCGCAGCGCTTGCACCTAAAATTTTGCGGATACCGATTTCTTTAAAGCGCTGCTGTGCAGTAAATGTTGCCAGGCCAAAAAGCCCCATGCATGAAATAAGTATAGCGATAGACATAGCTATATTCATCAGGCGGGCTGTTTTTTGCTCCTTTTCATATAGTTTGGCAATTGTTTGATCAAAAAATGCGTACTCAAACTTATCATTAGGATAAACTTCATCCCATGCCTTCTTAACCTTTGCTATGGTATTTTTAAAATCATCAGCTTGCTTGCCCCGTGTGGTTAATTTTATGCTGACGGTGCGTTCACCCTTTTTTAATGACGCTATAAAAAATGGAGTAATCGGGTCATGTAATGATTGTGAATGAAAATCTCTTATCACACCTACAATAGGTGCTTTTCCATTGTTCATTCCTATCTCAACAATTTTCCCAATAGCATCCAATGGTTTTGTAAAGCCTAATGCTTTGGCACAGGTTTCATTTACCAGGAATTCTTTTATTGTATCAGCGTGCAGAAGATTTCGCCCCGCAACCAAATTAAGTCCGAATAAAGGCACATAATTTTCATCACTCATGTCAAAAGATGCATCTATTTTAGCTTTGTTAGCTGCATAACTTATATAAGTACCCATGTGTCCTTTAGCCGCCGGGGTTTGATGGTGCTGGCTAACTAATTGTACTCCGGGGATCTGTTTAACTTTTTCGGCAAAAACACCAACCTGGTCAATTGGATTGCTATAAGCGGTATGCATGGTAATAATGGCATCCTTTTTAAAACCAAGGTCAGTATTTAGTACATAATGGATCTGATTGCCAATAACCAGCGTACCTATTATAAATACCAGCGATACGGTAAATTGAAATACGATAAGAACTTTACGCAGGTAACTTTTTTGGTTCAGCGTTGTTGACCCCTGCCCTTTTAAACTTAATACAGGTAAATAAGATGATAAGATCCTGGCCGGGTAAAAGCCTGCAAGCAATGCGGTAATTATTGTTATCAGCAATAAAAATATACTTGTTGCCGGGTTGTATAAGTTTAAAGCCACGCCCTGTGGTATAATAGATTGCAAAGATGAGATAACCGGACCCGTAATAAGCAGCGCAACAATAACCGCAACCGTGGTTATTAAAAGCGTTTCGGTTAAAAACTGAACGGTTAAGTTTGATTTACTGCTCCCCAATACCTTACGTACGCCAACCTCTTTAGCCCTGCGCAATGATTGTGCGGTTGAAAGGTTAATAAAATTAATGGCCGCGATAATTAAAATAAATACAGCAATCCCCATTAGCGCATAAAGTGTAGGCAGATGTGCCTGCCGCGAATAGGCATCATCATAAGCTGAGTTAAAGTGAATATCGGCAAGGGGCTGTAATGACAATGAAGCTTTACTACCCGGGCCTGTTTTAACATGGCTTTTCACAAACGCCGGAAACTGTTTTTCTACCTGTGCCAGTGTAACTCCCTTTGCCAGCTTTACAAAGCCCTGGGTGTTATAATCCCAAAAGCCCCAATTGGTAACATCGATGTCGTTTTTCAGAAAACTGCTTTTAATTGTGGCAAACGAAATGAATTCCTTAAACTTAAAATCGGTATTCCCGCTCCAATCCTTTACAATTCCTGATACAGTAAGCCTTAACGAATCATTATAAATAATTTCACGGCCCATAACATTATCAGGAGTCTCATTACCAAAATATTTATGTGATGCGCTTTCAGATATCACAACTTTAAAGGGTTCATTTAAAGCTGTCGCCGCTTTGCCCGCCAGCCAATGATATTTAAACAGGTCGAAATACTGTGGCTCGGCCACAATCAGGTCCGAGTGATCTTCTCCCTGCCTTGGGGCATCAAACTTTTTCAGTTCTTTACCGTTGGGGATGCTAACCTTTGCGAAATAATTAAAAAAAGTAGTGACACTTTCAAATCCGCTAAGTTCACTTCGCATTGCCGTGGGCATCGGGCCCATAATTGTGGCCAGGTCGCGCTTTTGATCTTCGGCATGTTTAATACTCCCTGTTATCCTGTAAATCCGGTCACCATCGGGATGAAAAGTATCATAGCTTAGCTCAAAGCTGGTTATAAGATAAATAACCAGGCAGGCGCAAATTCCAAGCGAAAGGCCCAGTATGTTAATAGCGGCATATACCTTGTTACGGGTAATGTTCCGCCACGCGGTTTTGAAGTAGTTTTTTATCATGTTTTAATCATTAGTCATTGTGTCATTCGCTGCGCTGTCATTAGAAATTTGCCTGACGGTTCAATATCTTTATTTTTCAGCCGCAAACTGCTACCACCCACTGCCTACTCACTTCTAAGGCTTTTCACCGGATTTGCCACCGCTGCTTTGATTGACTGGAAACTGATCGTTATCAGCGCAATTCCGACGGAAATCAAGCCTGCTAAAAGAAATATTACCCAGTTAATATCAATCCGGTAAACAAAACTTTGCAGCCACTTATTCATGGCATACCAGGCTATTGGCGAACCAATTATTATTGAGAGCAACACCAGCTTTAAAAAATCCTTCGACACCAGTGTTACAATGCTGCTTACACTTGCACCCAATACTTTACGGATACCAATCTCTTTGGTCATGATCTGAGCGGTATAGGTTGCTAAACCTAAAAGGCCAAGGCATGAAATAATAATTGCAATAGCAGAGAAAATATTAAATAAAACACCGGTTCGCTGCTCGGTTTTATACAAGTTGCCGTATTCTTCATCCATAAAATTATACTCAAACGGAAAGCCGGGATTGTATTGATTCCAAAGGCGGGTAGCTGCCGCAACAGCTTTGGCTGCGTTTCTTCCCGTGGTTTTTACATATAATAAATAACCTTTAGGCTCATAGTAAATTACAGTAGGTTCAATTCTTTCTTTTAACGATGCGGTATTAAAATCTTTAACAACTCCTATGATGGTTCCTTCGGTTTCCTGTAACTTCAGGCGTTTACCAATGGGTTTTTTTATCCCTGTCAATTTAACGGCTGTTTCGTTTAAGATAAAATGGGCCGAGTCGGATTTTACACCCGAAAAGTTATTACCAGCCAGCAATTTAATTTTCATCAGCGGGATAAACTTCTCATCTATCCCCAGGTGGTGAATAATAAAGCTCGAATTAGCGTCTTTACCATCCCAATCTACGCCGGCAGTAGTATTCCTGTTGTTTACCAGTTTGTTATCCGATGATGTTACGGCTTCAACTCCTGGTTGGTTTCTTAACTCTGCTTTAACCACATCCTGGTGTTTTTGCATTTCGCCCATTTGGAAAGAGAAAACCTGCGAACGGTCATAACCCGGATCTTTTTCGCGGATATATTTCAATTGTCTGCCAATTACCAGGGTAACAATGATCAGGGTAACTGAAAAAACAAACTGGGTGGTAACCAATATCTTCCTGAAAGTAACATTACCCACGCCTAATGTTATTTTCCCTTTTAATGCCTTTAATGGTTCAAAAGATGATAACAATATAGAAGGATAGACAGATGATGCGAGCAATGTGCCAATAATAGTAACTGAAACTATTTTCCATACTGCGGGATCGGTAAGGTTAAGGTGCATGTGTTTTCCCGAGATCTGGTTATAATATGGCATTATCAGGGTAATCAAGACAAATGCAAATACCAGTGCGATACCAAAAAACAGAACTGTTTCAATAATAAACTGTGCAAACAGTTGCGTTTTTTGAGCGCCTACAATTTTACGGATGCTTACCTCTTTTGCACGGATCATTGACCGGGCGGTTGAAAGGTTAACATAGTTGATGCAGGCAATCAGCAATATTAAAACAGCAACAATTAAAAATATATTAACCGTTTGCATTCCTGATGCTGTGCCATCTGCCTGATATAGGTGAATAGTTGAAAGTGGTTGTAACTGATAGGCATTCTCCTTTAAATTTACCTTTATCCATGGTGCGTTTTTTGCCTGGATCCGGATCAGTTTTTCCCCAATGGGCTTTATCGGTGTTCCGGGTTGAATTTCAAAGAAAGTAGTATATCCAAAATTGCCCCAATTGCTATCAAGTGATTTCCAGAAACCCTTGCCGTTATATTCCCTGGCCACCAGGTTCATTGAGAACAGCATATCATAATTTATGCTCGAATTATCCGGAAAATCAGCTATTACACCGCTCACGGTATAATTGTCCTTATGATCCTGCTGTAACACTTTCCCAACAGCGTCTTCTTCCCCAAAATACTTTTTAGCTGTAGATTGTGTGATGATTACAGACTGGTCATTAGGGAATGGATTTGTAGCATCTCCTTTTATCCATCTAAAATCAAACATCCTAAAAAGTGAAGGATCGGTATATGCTGCATTCTCTTCTTTTAACAACTTATCCTTGTAACCAAAAACGCTATTGTAAGCATGCGTTATACGTACCGCATTTTTAACACCAGGCACTTCTTTTAAAGCATAAGTTGCTACCGGCGCCTGTGCATTATCCCAAATTCTTTTGGTGCTGCCGCTTCCCAGGTATGAATTAACGCGATATATGTTTTTTGTTTTTGTATGAAAAGAGTCAAAGCTTAACTCATCCTGTACCCATAATAAAATAAGCATACCTATTGCAAGTCCCAATGTAAGCCCTGCAATATTTATAACTGAATAAAATTTGTTTTTTATCAGGTTCCGCCACGCGGTTTTGAAATAGTTTTTTATCATTTTATTTAGTCATTAGTCATTGTGTCATTCGCTGCGCTGTCATTAGTCATTGGTTTGCATCAGTCACTAATGACCAATGATCAATGACTATTCCGAACGCAGACTTTTCACTGGGTTTGCCAGTGCAGCCTTGATTGATTGAAAGCTAATTGTAGCTGCTGCTACCAGTAACGCAATGCCCGCAGCCAGTACAAATACCCACCATTGAATATCGATGCGGTAAGCAAAATCCTGCAGCCATTTGCTCATCGCATACCAGGTTACCGGAAAAGCAATCAGCGATGCTATCACTATCAGCTTTAAAAATTCTTTTGACAGCATAACCGTTATGCTGCCGGATGTTGCACCCAAAACTTTCCTGATGCCAATTTCTTTAACCCGCTGGCGGATCATAAATGCAGCCAAACCAAACAGGCCAAGGCTGGCTATTATAACCGCTATAACAGCAAATGAGGTAAATATTTGCCCCGTACGTTCTTCTGTATTGTATAGGGATTGATATTGCTCATCCAAAAAAGAATAGCTAAAAGGTGTGCCGGGATTGTATAAATCCCACTGACGCTTTATATCTGTTAACAAGGGCTGCACATCTGCAGTTTTTATCCTCGCTATTATTGAACCCCGACTATTAATAGACGGAAGCATCATTAAAGGCGCTATCTTTTGTTTTGCCGATGTGTAATGAAAATCTTTAACCACACCAACTATATTATAATGGCGCTGCCCCGAGCGTACGATGGTTTTTCCTATCGGATCAGTATTTCCAAAGCCGAGGTCGCGCACAGCAGCTTCATTAACTATAACTGAAATTGAATCGGCAGGCGACGACGGGTAAAAGTTTCGCCCTTTGACAATTTGGATCCCCAATGTTGGAATATATGAATCCTCTATCCAATAAATACCGGTCTGGATCTGGGTACGGGCACCTTTGTCTGCCAGGTCTTTAGCATAAATTTCAGTACCCCCCATATTATTAAAGCCCGGTATGTTGCTTGAAATGCTGGCGTTTACTACGCGATGATCATTTAAAAGCTGTTGCTTAAAAGCTACTATGTTATTGCCCAGCGTATAAGTATCATTTATTACCAGCACCTGGTTTTTATCATAACCAAGCTTTTTGTTCTGCATAAAATGCAATTGTTGGTAAACTACAAAGGTTGATATGATCAGTGCTGTTGAGATAGCAAACTGGCATACGATCAAACTGCTGCGTAAGCCACCTTTGCCTGTAGTTTGCGCTGTACTGTTCCCTTTTAAAACAGCCAGAATTTTAAATGAAGATAAGAAAAATGCCGGGTAAATACCTGCAATAAGTCCAACAAACAGGATCAGGGCGATTTGTAAACTCAGTGCCTTGAAATTCAGGAAAAACAACATATCAATGTGCTTGCCGGCAAGGTTATTAAAATAGGGTAACAAAAGGTAAATAAGACCTAACGCAAAAAGCATTGCAAGCGCCGTAAGCATTACTGATTCAGTAAGAAACTGCCAAACAAGCTTGTTTTTTTCTGATCCCAATACCTTTCTGATCCCAATTTCCTTTGACCGGTTTGATGAGCTTGCTGTTGACAGATTGGTAAAATTTATACAGGCCAGCAACAGAATAAAGGATGCGAGGGCGCCAAATATGTATATGTAATGGATGTCGCCATTAGCTTCAAATTCATATTTTGTGGCAGAATGTAAATGTATATCAGTTATAGGTTGTAAAAAGAACAGGAAAGAGTTTACAGATTTTTGAGCCTCGGCAAGGCTTACTCCCATATCGTGCTGAATCTCGGGGACAACATTTTTTGCGACTAGTTTCTGAAAACCAGCTTCCAGCTTTTTTGGGTCGGCATTTTTATCAAGCAGAAGATAGGTAAAATAGCCAACATTACTCCATGTTTGCCTCGTGGTAGCAGTAACAAATGTTGTCATGCTTATAAACGCATCCGCGTGAAAATGAGAATTACCTGGAATTTCGTCAATTATGCCTGTTATTTTTAAAAGGTTGGGGCCAACATTCACCATTCTACCAAGCGCCGGAGAATTACCAAAATATTTCTTCGCGAATGGTTTCGTAATAACCATGGTATTTGGCTCAATAAGTGCCGATTTACTGTCCCCCTCAACAAAAGGTATTGAAAATAGCTGAAAGAAATTAGGATCGGTTATCACGATCTTGTTTTCCTTAAACTGCTTTTCATTGTATTTAACAAACACCGGCTCCCGTTGAGATAAACGGGTAAAATCCAATACTTGCGGAAACGCATTTTTTATGCCCTGCCCTACTGCAACGTCGACATTTGGAAAATCGGCTGCGGTATTGTTGCCGTTTGAGTGAAGCGCAACCCTATAAAGCTGTTTAGCATTTGCGGAGTAAGTATCATATGTTAACTCCTGATATAAATAAGCGCTGATAAGCATACAACACGCTAATCCGACGGCTAACCCAAAAACGTTTATAAGGGAGAATACTTTGTTTCTACTCAAATTTCGCCATGCTGTTATTATAAAGTTTTTGATCATCTTATTAATTTATGGGTATAAAATTGCTAACAACTATCGGTGCATCTTTTTTGTAAGTGTTGTGCTTTTTTGTTAACATGTTTAAAATACATACCAATTATATAATTATCTATTAATCAGTTATTTATATTTTAATTTTAATTATAACTGTATCAATAGCGAACACATAGTGTTACGCCTGCGAACAGTAGTTTTGATTTCGGAATTCCAATTTCGGAGTTGTTTAAGTTAACGTAAGTTCGGAACAAGGCGGATGAAACATCTTGATTATCAGAAACTTGCACCTGCTTAATTCTTTACAAGTGATTAAACTATTGATAATCAACATATTTCACTTTGTTCCACCCGTTCCGCTATAAAAATGGAACGCTTTCCTGCGTAGATACACAAACTTACCCCCCGCCTCAACGCTGTTGGAGAAGGGTTTGGACTGAGGTGACCGTTGCTTATATCGAACTCACGTTGAGTTAATATCGAGGGTGAGACTAAAACTAAAACGGCCCTGACACACTATTTATAGCATATCAGGACCGCCTTAAAAACTATTTAATACTATTAATTAAAGACTATATTCAAATTATCACTTGCTTCAACACTTACAGGGATGCCACCGCCATTCAGCGTACCCTTTACATGGTCTTTTTCCCATTCCCCGGTAAATTTGCTAACATTTGATGACCTGATTTTACTTGCGGATAAATTGAGATTCATGCCCTGATTGGCAGGGAGTGTAAGATCGACGTGACCCCCGCTAACGTCAAGTTTAACATATTTTCCTAATTGACGCATATCCACATGCATGCTGCCGCCGCTGGTTGATGCGTTAAGGCTACAGGCCATTGCTGATAAATTAACACTGCCGCCGCTTGTCCCGGTAACTAATTCACCTTTTATATTGTTGGCCTGGATACTGCCCCCGCTGGTATTGGCGGTAATTGATCCCTCTAATGCTTCAAGATGAAGTGAACCGCCCGATGTTTCAAGCCTGATTTTGCCCTGGCAGTTTTTAGCATTTATGCTTCCGCCGCTTGTTTCAAGGTCAATAATATCTTTTGAATTATTTACCTGGATGCTTCCGCCTGATGTTTCACCTTTTATTCTGCCGGCAAGATTATCCATGTGCAAACTGCCGCCACTGGTGCTAAATTCCTGTGCGCCAATTAAGTTATCCAAATGAATGCTCCCGCCGCTGGTATTTAAATGTGTAGCAACTTCTCTCGGAACATAAATTTTAAAAGATATGCTCAATGGCCTTTTCCAATCAATATTAAAGTTCTTTTTCCTTTTTGCTACCGCATGAACTTCATGATTGTTCACGGTAACTTGTAAATCATAATCTTTATCCAGCCGTTTCTGAATTTCTTCTTTTGAAAGTTCCTGGTTATTGTTTCCGCGCACATAAATTTCAATCCGTGCAGACTCGCCGGCGGCTCCACTAACTGAAATGCTTCCGCCGGATGTGTTTACAAATACATCTTTGATAGCATCATTTGCTAATGATTTTGTTTGATATGGGGTTTTATCCCAATTGCCCTGGGCAAGAGCAACTGAGCTTGAGCAGGCAATTAACAACAGTGCAAGGTAAGTTTTCATCATTTTTAAGTTTATTTACCTATTAGACGACCATTTATTTATTTACGTTGCACCCGGTTGAAAATAAGTTTGGGTAAACCGCTTACTTAAAACAACTACTCACTTTTCAGGCTCTTAACCGGGTTAGCAAGAGCTGCCTTTATAGCCTGGATGCTAACCGTTACAGCCGCTACCAATAAGCATACCGCACCCGCAGCAACAAAGATCCACCAATGTATATTTATCCGGTAAGCAAAATCCTGCAGCCAGGCATGCGCTATAAACCATGCTATTGGCGACGCTATTACCGTAGCAATAACTATTAAACCCAAAAAGTCTTTTGAAATAAGTACAATAATGCTGGAAACTGTGGCGCCAAGCACTTTTCGGATCCCGATCTCTTTTGTGCGCTGTACTACCGCATACGCAGTCACTGCAAACAAGCCGAGGCATGCCAGTAATATAGCCAAAGCAGAAAATGTAGTGAATACCCCTGCTGTACGTTGTTCAGACCGGTACATGGCATCATAGTCATCATCTAAAAACTTATAGGAAAAAGGTCTTTCAGGCACACGTTCTTTCCAGATCTTTTCGAGGCTTTGAATAGCTGATGTTGTGTTGTTGTGATTTATGCGAACAAATAATGCCTGTGTTTGAAAATGATCTAAAAATATCAATAGCGGCCCAATCGGATCATGGAACGATTTAAAGTTGAAATCTTTAACAACCCCTTTTATTTTCCCGGTTACGCCTTTTGAAATTTCCTTTCCAATGGCTTGTTCGGGTGTCCAGCCCAATTGCCTGGCCGCTTCCTCATTTATCATAAATGAATAATGAAAGTTTTTGCCCTGGTTGGTTGTATCTATCTGTAAAACATCCGTTTGATTATAATCGCTCCCCGCAATTATTTTTAGCTGCATTGTTTTTATGAAATCTTCATCCATTGGCAGTGCATTTACCGAAATATTCTTGCCATCGGCAGTAGTTATACCATCGCCCCATTGCACATTAATAGGTTCATTATTTGCTGCTGCAACACCCTCTACACCCGGAACGTTGCTAATAGCTTTTTTTAACCCCTCAACCTTTGCAAGCATTTTCCAGTTCACGGGCAAAACTACCACGTTACTTTTGTTATACCCGATATCCTTATTACGGATATACGACAGTTGCTGCAGTATAACTACGGTAGTGATGATCAGGAAAATTGAAATGATAAACTGGAATACAATTAATGATTTTCGCACCCCCTGCCCTGAAGTAAATGAAAAGCCCGATTTAAGGATTTTTGCCAGTTTAACACTTGACAACAATAAAGCTGGGTAAGCCCCCGCCGCAAAGCCAATTGCAAGCCCAAGCAAAACTAAGCTGCCCAATATAACAGGATCAAGCAACGCGCTAAGCTGAAGGTCTTTACCCGATATGTGATTGAACGATGGCAGCAATATAAAAGCAAAACCAATTGCCAATAATACGCCGATAGCAGTAACAAAAAGCGACTCGCCAATAAACTGCCTGAACAATTGGCTTTTTGCAGCGCCCATTACTTTCCGAATACCAATCTCGGCACCACGCCCTGCGGATTGCGCTATGGAAAGGTTCACATAGTTTACACATGCAATTATCAATATCAATATGGCCACTACAACCATTATGTATATATACGTAATACTGCCATTGGGCTCCAGGGAACTTGGGAGGCTTGAATGCAGATGCACACTTGTTAAAGGCTCCAGGTGGTAGGTTAAATATTGGCTGCCGGTCATTTTTAGTTCATTTCTGCTCACACCGCTCATATAAGCAGAAACCTGTCTTTGTAGAGGCTGAACTTGATCTTTGTCCTTTAACAACAAATAGGTAATATAATTGGCCTCCCACCATTTTTCAGTTTTGGAAGCATTAAGATTATTAAATGATACAATAAAATCAAATTTCACCTGTGAATTTTCCGGCGCATCAGCAGCAACACCCGACACGATAAAATTCTGATCGCCAATTTTTAACATTTTCCCTATTGGGTTTTCTTTGTCAAAATATTTTTTGGCTGTTTTTTCGGTAACAATTATTTTATCAGGCGAACTTATTGCAGATGCATCACCGCTAACAAGATTAAACGAAAATATTTTTAAAAAAGACGGATCGGCATAAAGAATGCTCGTCTCTTCAAACACCTGGTTATTATAAGTTATTACACCCCCTCGTTTCTCCAATCGTACAAAATCAACTACTTCAGGGAATGTTCTTTTAAATTGCGGCCCGACTTTAGTGCCGGTAACTGCTACTTTTTGTGGCGCTTCACCATGGCCGTAATCCATTGTTACCCTAACTATCCTGTCAGCATTTTCATTAAAACGATCATATCCTAATTCGTTTTTAATGTATATGCCGATTAATAAACAGCTAACTATACCAACAGTTAAGCCGGTAATGTTTACAAAAGCATAAAGCCTGTTTTTCTTAAGATTTCTCCAGGCAATTTTGAAATAGTTTTTTAACATAGTTTGTCTATTAATTCGTCAATCATTTATTAAGCGGTTTAACTAATTTGCAACTAAAAGCCAGTTAACAATTAAACTACTCACCTTTTAAACTTTTCACCGGGTTGGTTAATGCGGCCTTTACCGCCTGGAAACTAACGGTTATTAACGATATTATTACCGTAATAAGAGCTGCTACCACAAACACCCAAATACTGATAGTTATGCGATATGAATACCCTTTAAGCCACTCATACATTGCCCACCAGGCAATTGGCGTAGCAATTGTAAAGGAAATCATCACAAGTTTTAGGAAATCTTTTGACAGCATGGTTGTAACGCCTGCTACCGAAGCGCCCAGCACCTTGCGGATACCGATTTCCTTAATCCGGTTTTGCGCCATATAAGCCGCAAGACCAAACAAGCCCAGGCATGAAATAATAATGGTAAGGCCCGCAAAAAGACTGGCAAGCGTGCCTATTCTTTGTTCGTCTCCAAATTTGCGGGCATATTCCTGATCAACAAAATTATATTCAAACGGGTACTCCGGGTTATATTTTTTAAATACCTGCTCGGCACGCTTCAAGTTCTCGGTAGTGGTGTGTGCATTGTTAAGTTTAAAATGGATAACATTAAACCATGCTTTAGGCCCCTGGATAAGCATATGCTTTACAGGCTCATACGGCGACTGTAATATAAAATCCTTCACTACACCTACCACGTGCCATTGCTGTGAGTCCTTGCCATCACCGTTTCTTACTATCTGGCCCACCGGGTTCTTAAAACCCATAATTTTAACCGAAGCTTCGTTCAGTAACATTGCTGAAGAATCAGAGGGGTAATTTACTATATCAATGTCACGACCAGCTATAACTTTAAGCCCCATGGTTTTAACAAAGTCTCCGTCGGTATTAAAAATATTGAAGTCTATTTTTTCGCCTCCTGCAACCCTTCCATTCCAATTGTAGCCCCAGCTATCGCTCCAACCCTGGGTTATTGGTGAACTTGTCTTGGTTACAGCAGACGCCACTCCGCTACTAATTAATTCATTCTTAATAGCTGCATAATTTTTTTGTATGGTTCCCTTCATCATTACATACACCAGGTTGTCCTTCTTATAACCCGAGTCTCTGTCCTGGGCATATTTAAGCTGCTGCCTGATTATAATGGTACAAACAATAAGCACTACAGCAAAGGTAAACTGTATAACTACCAACAATTTGCGTGGCGTTATTAACGCATTAGCCGCCTTGAAAGTCCCCTTAAGAACACTCACCGGCTTAAATGAAGATAAATACAACGCCGGATAACTCCCTGAAATAACACCGGTAAATAATACAAATCCAAGGAAAACCAGCCAGAAATATGGATTCCCATAGGGAACAAACAGCTGTTTATCTGTTAGCGTATTAAAGCCAGAAATACTTATCTGAACAGCCGCCAATGCGATAATGCCTGCTATAAAGGCGATTAATACAGATTCGCCTAAAAACTGGAAGATCAGGGAATTTCTCAAAGCGCCTACAACTTTACGAATCCCTACCTCTCGGGCGCGCTTCTCGCTGCGGGCGGTGCTCAGGTTCATAAAATTAATACAGGCTATTAATAAAATAAAGGCAGCAATTATTGAAAATATCCTGATGGTTTCTATCCGCCCGCCCGATACTTTACCTTTATCATCAAATTTAGAATAAAGTCTCCATTTGCTTGCAGGATGCAAAAACTGATAGATATCCTTAGTGTCGGAATGTGATTTGGTTACGTTAACAATAGCCGCATCAGCCTGCGCCTCGGTAACGCCGGGTTTTAATAACACCCAGGTTTGTATGGAATTATTGCCCCAGTATTCATCATCCCATCCAATCTTTTTCATGTACGACCATGGCAACAGGTATTCAAATTGAAAACGGGTATTATTAGGCAGATCCTTCATAACGCCGGTAACATTAAAATAAGCGTTGCTGTCAATCTTAATGGTCTTACCCATTGCGTTATCATCACCAAAAAGTTTTTTTGATAGCTTTTCGGTAATTACAATGCTGTGGATATTATTCAATGCTGTTTTGGGATCTCCTTTTAGTAATGGAAAGCTAAACATGGTTAGGAATCCAGGATCAGTGAAATTGCCCTGAACATTCAGGTGCTTATCGCCAATTATAAAAAGGAACGTATTGTCAGTAGTACGCGCTGTTTCCTCAATCTGCGGGTAGTTCTGCTTTAGTGTTTTAGCCATAACCTTTGGAGTGGTGCCCCAACACCAAAGCTTACCATCAAAAACCGACCTATTATATACTTCATATAACCTGTCTTTTTTTTCATGAAACTGGTCATAGCTTACTTCGTTTTGGATCCACAAAAGGATGAGCGCAGAGCTGGCCATACCTATGGCTAAACCTAAAATATTGATAGACGAAAAGGCTTTATGCCTTAACAGGTTTCTCCAGGTTATTTTAAAATAATTTTTAAGCATAAAGAAAGGTTAAGTTGTATAGTAGTTTCTACAAGACATTAAATTTTCTCTGTGGGTTGCATCCACCTGAAAATATTTTCACAATAGTTTTAATTTATTTCTCTTTATCGCCCTATTCACTTTTTAAACTCTTAACGGGATTAGTCAACGCCGCTTTAACCGATTGAAAACTTATGGTAACAAAAGCAATAAATATTGCTCCCGCACCTGCCAGCACAATTATCCACCATTGGATATTCTGGCGATAAGCAAACCCCTGCAACCAGCTATGCATTGCCCACCAGGCCAGCGGGGCAGCCAGTACTATTGAAAAAAGTACGAGTTTTATAAAATCCTTTGAAAGCATTCCTACGATGGTTGAGATGCTGGCTCCCAACACTTTCCGAACACCAATTTCCTTGGTACGCTGTTCGGCTGCGTAAGCGGCCAGGCCAAAGAGTCCCAAACAGGCTATTATTATGGCCAGGGTAGTAAAAGCAACTGAAATTGTGCCTATTCGCTGCTCGGCACGATAAATAGCGTCAAAATCCTCATCCATAAAGGTGTAGTTAAACTCCTGGGTAGGCGAAAACGAGTTATACTTATTTTTTATCTGCTGGATGATACTGGGAATGTTAGCTGACCGGATACGAACGCTAACAGCTCCCCTATCTTCGTTCAACGTAAATATTAAGGGTGTTATATTATCCTTTAGCGACCTGAAATTAAAATTTTTCATTACACCGATAATATGATACTTCTTCATCGTTTTTACCATATTATCGTTAGGTGCATAAAGTGGCTGAGTGATTGGGTCTGAGAAATTAAGCATTCTTGCCGCAGCTTCATTGACCACCAGACCTACGGAATCGGTAAGCATTTGTTTGGAGAAATTTCTTCCGGCCGCCATTTTAATTCCCAAAGTGGGCAGATAGTCTTCGTCAACCGGCCAGATCTGGGCCAATATGGCGCGTTTTTGATCAACAACCGGATCTTTAAACATTGTTGAGCTATTACCATACCCGCCAGTGGGTAATGCGCCGCTAAGCGAAGCATTTTGAACACCGGCCAGGCCCTGCACCTCGTGCTTAAACACCCTGGCATTATTACCCAACGACCAAACATTCCTCACTATCATTACGTGATCGCGATTGTAACCCAGATCTTTACTTTGAATATATTTGAGCTGGTTATAAATCACTAAGGTTCCGATGATCAGAAAAATGGATATTGAAAATTGAAAGACAACTAAAAAGCTTCGGAACACGCCTCCTTTGAAGCCTGCCGCAATTTTTCCTTTCAACACCTGAATAGGTTGAAACGCCGAGAGGTACAATGCCGGATACGATCCTGCCAAACAACCTATCACAATGATTATCAGCAGTAGTACAGGAATTAACCATGAAATAATTTGCCAGGTTATAACCAGTTCTTTTCCGGACATTTTATTGAACTGACCAAGGAAAGCCCAGGCAAGCAACAATGCTATAATAGTGGCTACCAGGGTTACTAAGATAGATTCGGTTAAAAACTGTGCAATTAAATATTTGCGTGGTGATCCTAATACTTTTCGCACACCAACTTCCCTCGCCCTGCCTGAAGAACGTGCAGTTGAAAGATTCATAAAATTAACACACGCAATCAGTAATATAAATACAGCAATAGCCGAAAATATGTAAACATACTTTATGTCGCCATTTGCATCCAGTTCGGCCACGCTGGCTGACTGTAAATGGATCTTTTTTAAAGGGATTAAACTTAATTTAAAATAATTACCGCTTTTTTCAAGCTCATTAAAGGTTAAGTGTAGTATGGCCTTTAACTGTGGCCCTGCATGTTTTTGTAAAAAACCGGGAAGTTTTGCTTCAAGTTTATTGACATCGGCTCCTGGTTTTAATAAAATATAGGTGTTGAAATTATTACTGAACCATGTATCTTCTTTACTTTCAGCCAATCCCGGCATCGCTATAAAAAAATCAAAATTAAAATGTGATTGCCTGGGAATATCTTTGATAACTGCCGTTATTTTGTAGAAAGAAGTATCGTTAAAAGTTAGCGTTTGGCCTGCTACATTCGTTCTGTCGAAATATTTCTTCGCCATTTTTTCTGTAATTACCACCGTGTGCGGCTCTGTTAAAGCATTTCCGGTGCTACCTGTAATCATAGGTAAAGTAAAAATACTGAAGATGGAATTATCGGCATATACCATCCTTTCTTCAATAATATTCTGTTTTCCTTTTTTTACCTGGTTTCCACCCCGTTCCCTAAATCGCACTACCTGTTCAATTTCTGGAAAATCCGCCTTTAACGCAGCAGCAGTTGGCGGCGGCGCAACAGCATACGAATTCTCGTTCCCGCCGAATTTTATATCGTTGTTTACCCGGAAAATTCTGTCTGCTTTTGTATTAAACAGGTCATAGCTCAATTCGTCAAATACATAAAATACAATAAGCAGGCAGGTAGCTAAACCCAATGCGAGGCCAAACACATTAATAAAAGTGAAGCCTTTGTTTTTCATCAAGCCCCTGAAAGCGGTTTTAATGTAGTTCTTTATCATGATGGTTTGTTTTAGGTGAACAGAAAGTTTTTACAACCCTTAATAGGACGCCGTATCAACTTATTAGGTTGCACCTGTTTTACTTTAATTAATTATAATTGATACAATTAATTCATCACTTACCCCTACTCGCTTCTCAAACTTTTTACCGGGTTAGCCAGTGCTGCCTTAACCGCCTGGAAACTTACTGTGGTAATGGCTATCATCATGGCTAATGCCCCGGCAACTGCAAATACCCACCATCCAATGTTAACCTTATACGCAAAATCTTTAAGCCAGCTATGCATCCCAAACCACGCCAGCGGGAAGGCTATAACTGCGGCGATAAGCACCAGCAACATAAACTCTTTCGATAACATATTTACGATACCCGGAACACTGGCTCCCAACACTTTTCTTATTCCTATTTCGCGGGTACGCTGCAGGGTGCTATAAGATGCCAGCCCTAAAAGACCTAGGCACGAAATCATAATAGCCAGTACTGCAAAGTACATAAACAACTTACCAAACCTGTCTTCGGTTGCGTATTGTTTATTGAAGTTCTGATCTAAAAAATAGTAGTTAAAGGGCCGTTGCGGAACTAGTGTTTTCCATTTACTTTCGACCGCGGCTATAGTATTGGGGATTTCCCCTCCCCTAATTTTAAGCGTAAACACATTTATATTTCTCGGGTTTATCCGCAGGTTCAGGGGCTTTACGTTTTGCTGCAGCGATTCGAAATGAAAATCCTGAACCACGCCTATGATCTGTCCTTTACGTCCCCACTGATTAAACTTTTTACCTATGGCATCATTAGGAGATGCATAACCAAGATTTTTTGCCGCAGTTTGATTCACAACAAATGCCTGGGTAGTATCGGTAGCAAATTCTTTTGAAAATGAACGACCGGCGACCATTTTCATTCCATATTGCTGCATAAAATCAAAATCCACGTCGTACAAATTCATGTTCATTGAAAGCAGACTGCCTGAACGGCTTTCAACTTCAGAATAAGCTACGCTATTTCCATTGCCCGGCGTTGTCCCGGAACCTGATACAGAAACCACACCCTGAATTTGCTTTAGCTCATTTTTCAACGTTTCGCTCATGCTCTGGACAACAGAGTCGCCATTAAAATCAACGATCAACATTTGATCCTTTTGAAAACCAAGCGACTGGCTACGCATGAAATTTAGCTGGTTGTAAACAATAATGGTACCTACTATAAGCACAATAGATATAGTAAACTGCACAACAACCAGCCCTTTCCTTAAAAAAATCCCCTTAGCTGACGTGCTGAATTTGCCTTTAAGAATTGAAGTAATGCTAAAATTGGTTAGCACCAAAGCCGGATAAACACCAGCTATAAAACCAATAGCAACCGATATTGCGAAAAGGATAAAAATATAACCATGTTCAATAATGCTATGGCTGATAATTTTGCCTGCCAGCTGATTAAACAGCGGAAGCAATAGCATACTCAATAATACGGATACAAAAAAGGAGATTAAACAAATGATTATGGATTCGCCCAGAAATTGAACGGTAAGCTGGTTTTTTAAAGCCCCTACTACTTTACGGATTCCTACCTCTTTGGCCCTTTCTGTAGCCCTTGCCGTGGTAAGATTTATAAAATTGATACAGGCAATAAGCAAGATGAATATGGCAATTATAGAGAATGTATAAACATTACTCATGTTGCCATTAACAGGAGCTCCCCGATAGGTGTCCATATAAATGTCTTTTAACGGCTCAACAAACAACTCATAATTATAACCCTTCTTTCGTTTATCCTCGCTAATATGCTTTATCAGGAAACCCGGAAGCTTCGATTTAAGATTTGCGGCTGCATTTGCGTTGGGAATCAGCAAGTAGGTGAAATTGCTGAAATTACCCCACTCATTCATGTCTATCAGCTTCATTTTTTCCATTGTTGAAGCTGACATAAGCATATCAAAGCTAAAATGCGAGTTTAGCGGAACATCTTTAATAACCCCGGTAACTGTAACGGGCTGTTTGGCATTCAACCGCAATATTTTTCCTATGGCTTCGGTATTGCCAAAATATTTTTTAGCCATTGTTTCAGTAATTACAATGCTAAATGGATCCTTAAGTGCAGTTTCAGGGTTCCCGTTTATAAACGGGAAGGTAAAAATTCTGAATATGGCAGGATCTGTAAAGCTGATGTTATTTTCCTGGAATTTTAAGACGATAAATCCCGGTAAAATTCTGGTTGAAATTATCGTAACTCAACTCAAACCTTACATACATGAAAATAAGGAAGCAAGCTGTCATACCTACAGCAAGGCCAATAATGTTTATTAATGAAAAGCTTTTGTGCCTCCAAAGGTTTCTAAACGCTATTTTAAAATAGTTTTTTATCATGATTGGTTCAAATTGTGGTCGTGTGTATAATTATTCAGAACGGAGGCTCTTTACCGGGTTAGCCAGCGCTGCCTTAACTGATTGATAGCTTATGGTAACCACTGCAATTATCATTGCGGCAATACCTGCAACAGCAAACACCCACCAATTAATATCAATCCGGTATTGATAGGTCTTAAGCCAGTTTTGAAGCGCCCAATAAGCCAAAGGAAATGCAACAAGGCACGATAAAACAACCAACTGTAAAAACTCAAGCGAAAGTAAACGCGCCAAACCAGGTACGCTCGCGCCTAACACTTTCCGGATGCCGATTTCTTTCGTGCGGCGCTCGGCAGTATAAGCCGCAAGTCCAAATAATCCAAGGCATGATATAACAATGGCCAGGGAGGCAAATACGCGCGACAGTTTACTTACCAGCATTTCTGATAAAAACATCCGGTTAAACTGGTCATCAACAAATCTGTAATCAAATGGGTAAGCCGGGTTATATTTTTTTAAAACCGCTTGTATGCCAGCCAGTGATTTTTCATAATTATTTTGTGACTTGAGCCGTATGTACATCACCGTAGCATATTTGGGCTGCGTACTAAAAAACATAACAGGATCAGGGTTACCATACATATTACCATATACATAATCGTTCACCACGCCAACAACGGTAGCTGAAGTGGTATCTCCTTCGCCATGTACCTTTTTGCCTATCGCGGTTCCCTTACCCATCAACTTTGCCATTGATTGCGTAATAAGCATGCGAATTGGTTTCGCTGTGTCCTGAACGGTAAGACCACGCCCATCTATAATCTTCAACCCCGATGTTTCTATAAATTCAGGAGTAATGTATCGTTGCGATATCAGCACTTTTGAACCGGCAGGTTTTCCCTCCCAGGTAAGCCCGGAAGTATTATTGCCACCATAAATTATAGCGTGATCAGCAAGTGCTACATTCGATACATAACCGGTGTTCAAAAATTCCTGCTTTACAGGGTTGAAATTTTTAGCCATGTCGCCCTGCAGATCCAGTTCGATCAGGTTATTTTTATTAAACCCTAATTGCCGGTCTTTAACATGCTGTATTTGCTGATAAACCACTATAGTACTGATGATCAATACTATTGAAGCCGTAAATTGAAGCACAACTAAACCTTTACGAATATATGCTGCGCCGCTATCTTTAAGTTTAAACCCTTTTAATACCGATACGGGGTTAAACGACGACAGGTACAAAGCCGGATAGCTGCCCGCAATAAGCCCGCAGGCCAATGTTATTAGGGTAACCGCTAATAGGTGATAAGGGTTGCTCAATTCCATGGCAAGCTGTTTTTGCACCAACGTATTAAATGCCGACAATACCAATGCTACAATCACCATAGCAACTACGCCGGATACAAAGGCCATAAATATAGCTTCACCCACAAATTGCATCATTAACGAAGTTTTGCCGGCGCCCATTACCTTACGAACGCCAACCTCCCGTGCACGTTTTTCACTACGTGCGGTGGCCAGGTTCATGAAGTTTATGCAGGCTATAAATAATATTATCCATGCTATGGCTGTAAATAAGTGAACGTATTCAATTTGGCCGCCGCCCGTTTTCTTACCGTCTTTAAAGTCATCATAAAGATGCCAGTCGTTCATTGCAAATAAAAATGCGTGCCCCAGCGCTGTAGGTTCGCGCTTTTGAATATAACCGTAAAGTTGTTTATTAACTACCTCCGGGCCCACACCGGGCTTTAGCTCAACGTAAGTGTTTGTTGATTGATTGCCCCAGCTTTTTAGCCACGGGCTTTGATCAAAGTAAATTTGATATGGCATCAACCATTCGAATTGAAATGAAGAATTTTCAGGAATGTCTTTTACAACTCCTGAAACAACATAATCTTGTTTATTATCAACCTTTATGGTTTGCCCAACAACATTATTGTCACGCCCAAAAAACTTGGTAGCTGTTTTTTGGGTAATAACAACGGAATGCAGCTGGGGAAACGGGTTTGAAGGGTTTCCCTGTAAAAAAGATAGGGTAAACATTTTCAAGATTGCCGGATCTGCATATTTACCACCGGCAAAAACTGATTTATCACCTTTTGAAAACAGCAAAGATGTAGTTCCCTCGGTTGTACGGCCTGCATTTTCAACAGCCGGAAGTTCCGCTTTCATCGCATCAGCCATTAACCCAGGTGTTGACGATTCTGTGAAGACATAGGTATCGTACTTCTGATTTTCCTCTACCAGGTAAAGCCTGTCTTTTTTTACATTTACTGAATCAAAATTAATTTCATCCTCTACCCATAAAAAAATAAGTGAAGCACAGGCTATCCCGGTAGCCAACCCGCCGATATTCAGAAAGCTGTAGCCCTTGTTCTTTGACAGGCTCCGCCACATGGTTCTAATATAATTCCGTATCATGATTCTATGTTGTGATAGCTATTAAAACTCTTATTGTATGATGGTTAAACTATTCAGGAAGTTGCACTTAAATAGTCTATTGTTCCATTATTTTGCCTGCCAGCCTACTCACTTCTCAGGCTATCCACAGGGTTAGCTATTCCAGCTTTTATGGCATGATAGCTTACTGTCACAACTGCTGTTATAATTGCAATGAAGCCAGCTGCTGCAAACATCCACCAGGAAATAGTTATCCGGTAGGCAAAATCCTGCAGCCATCCGTGCATAGCCCACCATGCAATTGGCGAAGCAATTACAATAGCTAATAACACCAATTTCAAAAAATCAACTGATAATAGTGTATTGATTGATGCAAGGCTTGCTCCTAAAACTTTACGAACGCCAATTTCTTTAGTACGCTGCTCAATAGTAAACGCAGCCAAACCAAATAACCCAAGCGTGGCCAGTATAATGGTTATATAAGTAAACACACTAAATATGGATGCCAGCCGATCTTCGGCTTTGTATTGCTGGTTAAAAGCATCATCCATAAAAGTATAATTAAAAGGGGTGTCCTGGTCGTATTTTTTGTAGATACCCTGCATTTTATTCAGCAAGGTTGGCAGATTGGTGTGCGGCTTTATTCGGGCAAATAAATTACACCCTACTTTACTCCAAAATGGTGTATTACCCGGAACTATGAAAAGCCCCAAGGCAGTTATTTCCGACTGCATGGAACTATAATTAAAGTCTTTTACCACCCCTATTATTTTAAATTTCTGTTCGCCTGAGGCAATATAGGTACCCACCGGATTTGCAGACAAATGAAGTTTCTCAATAGCTTTCTCATTTATTGCGACCTGGTTCATACCGGCGAGCGGTTGAGTTGGGGCAATTTTCCACTTCAAACCCACTGTATTAACAAAACGGTCATCTACTGCAAGTGATGATATCATGGTGTAGTCGTCTTTTGTTTTGCCATTGATAGAGTTCATATCGAAACCCTGGAACATGCCATAACGCGAAGTAGCGGCGTTTTCTATTTCTGAAAGGGACTGGATATCCTTTTTAAACGCCGGATAATTGGTCCCAAAACTATTGCTCACCGGGATCATTATCACGTTTTCCCGATTAATGCCGGTATCTGCGTGCCTGAAGAAATACAACTGCCTGTCGATGACAATTCCGCAAATAATTAACACTACCGAAATGGTAAATTGAAGCGTTGTGAAAATTTTCCGAACGGTTATACCGCCTGCTTTTTTACTCATTTTCCCTTTTAGTGTTGTAACCGGATTAAATGCGGAAAGCACCAGTGAAGGGTAGCTACCCGCTATGAGGATAGTTATTATAAGTAACGAAGACAATAATAAAAGCACCTGGGAGCTATATAAAAATGAATTGTCAATTTTCAACTGCAGCACATTTAAAAACCACCGTTTAAAAGCATAACATAAAAGATAGCCAATCACAAAAGACAGCGTTGCAAACAAGGTGGACTCCACATAAAACTGCATAGCGATGGTTTTACGGCTCGCGCCTGATACTTTCCGCACACCAACTTCTTTTGCCCTTAGGGTAGCCCGGGCTGTTGAAAGGCTCATATAATTAACCAGCGCGAGTAACAGTATCAGGATGGCCACCAAAGGAAAGATCTTTAGATATTTGGTATTTGATGAATCACCAAAATTGTTCTTGAGGTGCGTATCCGCTAGCGGCGCAAGCGAATAATTTACGTTGTCAAAAGTTTTATCACTTTTGGCCATCAGGTCAAGGTTTTTTCTTAGCGCTGAACTATCCGATGCATGATTTAATAAAAGGTAGATTCCAAAATTACCAAAGCTGATTTCTTTTGTTCCTACATAGTCTGACGCTTCCTTCATTTTTAGCAAGCTCAAATTAGAGGTTACGAAATTAAACGCAATGGATGAGTTTGAGGGGCAATTTTCGGCAACTCCGGTAACCATATAAGTAAAAGCGCTATCGGTTTTCAACACAATGGTTTTGCCGATTGGATTTTCCGTACCAAAATATTTTGCAGCCATATCGCGCGATAACACAACGGTAAAAGGCTTATTGAGTACATTTTCGGCCTGTCCTGATAATAGCTTAAAGGAAAAGAAATTAAAAAAACCTGCATCGGCAAACAACAGGTTCTTTTCAGAAAATTTTGCATCCGGTTTGTCGGGATTACTGACAACTACCGGCTTAAAATAAGCCATTGTGCGCATGTAATCCTTAACAATGGGCTGCTTGTCCTTAATAATTGATGCAGCTGCATAACTCATAAAGGCCATATTCATGGTGTTGCCGCCTACTTTAATCGACGCATGCGGGTTAAATATCCTGCCTGCATTTTTATGAAAACTATCATAACTTGTTTCATGAGCTACATACATCATTATAGTCATACAAACAGCCAAGCCAACAGCCAGTCCGGTGATGTTAATAAGGCTGAATAACCGTTGTTTTAAAAGGTTACGCCAGGCGATTTTCAGGTAGTTAAATATCATTGTGCAGGTTTAATTTTTTCAATTAACTGTTTATGCTTAATTCCGTAATTATTTAACTTCTCAACTAATAGATTTTTTGTATTCACGCCGCCGGCGTTCCATTTTTGCACACGGAACACCCGGAACAAAGTGAAACATGCTGATTATAAGCGCATTATATTTTTACAAGGTAATTGATAGAGATAAGTATCTGATAGCAAGGATGTTTCATCAATATTTATATCGAATTCAGTTTATTTATTTGTAGAAAACTTATCATCATATCCCTAACCCTTAATTAACAAAATCAGTATAACTATTTAAATTTCAGCAGCTTATTAATTTATTAATTCTTTAAAACCAGGCAACACTCAAGCCACCCCTCCATTTAGGAGGGGATAGCAGAGGCACTTATTAACTTATATAAACTTTTATTGTGACTGGTTAGGCTGCCAGTTTTTTTATACCATAATGTTTTCCACTACACTTTGTCCATCCAATAAGCGGATGATCCTGTGGCTGTAGCGGGCATCATGTTCAGAGTGGGTAACCATTATAATTGTGGTACCCTGTTCGTTAAGATCTGTAAGCAGTTCCATCACATCGTTACCATTGCTTGAGTCAAGGTTACCGGTAGGCTCATCCGCCAGAATCAGTTTTGGTTTGTTAACCACTGCGCGGGCAATGGCCACACGTTGTTGCTGACCACCTGATAATTGTTGCGGATAGTGGTTGCGGCGGTGCATGATCTGCATTTTATCAAGCACTTCTTCTACCCTTTTTACGCGCTCTGCTGACGGTACGCCAGTGTAAATTAAAGGGAGCTCAACATTTTCAAATACGGTTAACTCGTCAATTAAGTTAAAGCTTTGAAATACGAAACCAATATTGTGCTTACGCAGATCGGCCCGTTTACGCTCTGTAAAATGCGCAACTTCAATTCCGTTGAAAACATAGCTGCCTTCATCCGGATCGTCAAGCATTCCTAAAATGTTAAGCAAAGTTGATTTTCCGCAGCCAGACGGCCCCATTATGGCTACAAACTCGCCGGTTTTTACTTCAATTGACAGTTTGTTCAAAGCAATGGTTTCTACTTCTTCCGTACGATAAAATTTCTCCAGGTTGGTGATCTTTATCATAATGCTGCCCCCTAATTCGTTCTTGTTCATATAAGTTTAAATTTGATTTGTATAGCTTAAATTAATTAGTTGCCTTTATTATTTGTTTAAATATATGTCTTAAGGTTCTTTTCGTCTGTTTATCACTACTTCTTCAGCACTAATTCCTGTATGTCGCCATAGGTTTCATAACTTGATGTTATTACCTTATCACCAGGCTGTAAACCATTGGTCAACTCATAATAGTCCGGGCTCTGCCTGTTTATCTGGATAGGAACTTTATAGGCCTTTTTTCCGTCTTCGCTAACTTTAAAGATCCAGTTACCGCCTGTTTGCTGGTAAAAACCACCTTTAGGTAGCAACAGAGCAGTTGTCTGATCGCTCAATGCCAAACGCACCTGCAATGTTTGTCCTTTCCTTATACCTGTAGGTACCGGGCCAACAAAAGCCATATCAACCTGGAACTGACCGTCCTTTCCAACAGAAATAAACACCTTTTTAATCACCAGGTTATAAGTTTTATCAGCAAATTGAAAATCACCTTTAAGACCCACAAATACCCTGGATAAGTAATGCTCTTCAATATTCACTCTTACCTTAAAACCTGATAAGACGTCGATTTGACCAAGATGTTCCCCTTTATTTTTACTTTGTCCTATTTCGGCATCAAAGGAGGTTAATTGGCCATCAAGCGGTGCTCTCAAAGTAAGATCACTCACTTTTTTACGCATCATATCCAGCGCACTTTTCATTTGGGCTATTTGCTCCTTTGTCTGCCTATCCTGCTGGCTAACCATTACGGTATCCTGCACCAGTATTTGCGACGCTAATTTTTTACGGCTTAGCTGGTACTGGTATTGGTTTTGGGCGGTTTGAAACTCCTGCGATCCAATTGCTTTTTTGTTATAAAGGTCCTTATCCAGTTTGTAAATCCTTTCAGCTTCCTTAAATGCTACATCCACATCCGCCATATTGTTCAACTTATTAATAGTTGCCGACTGCAGTTGGGTATGTGAGATCTGCATCTGAATTTGCTGTGCGTACACATTGGTTTCCTGTGTTGCTAAATTAAGCTCAAGATCCGTATTAGACATTCTTAAAATCGGGTCACCTTTTTTTAATATGGCACCATCCTCAACATATTTCTCTTCAACACGTCCGCCATCAGAAGCATCCAGGTAAATGGTTGAAAGCGGCATTACCACACCATTAACAGGAATAAACTCCTGGAATGGCCCTTTTTTTATTTCACTTATAGTTAGTCGTTCGGTGTCAACGTCAAGTTTACTTTTACCCGAGGTAAAATAAATGCTGCCGCCAATTAGCAAAACAATGCCTGTAATTCCG
The DNA here is from genome assembly GCF_002257585.1 of Mucilaginibacter xinganensis. Taxonomy (NCBI): domain Bacteria; kingdom Pseudomonadati; phylum Bacteroidota; class Sphingobacteriia; order Sphingobacteriales; family Sphingobacteriaceae; genus Mucilaginibacter; species Mucilaginibacter xinganensis. The sequence continues at coordinate 3,190,961 of NZ_CP022743.1, forward strand.
GCAATGGTTAGTATCCTTTTGGTATTCCAGGTCTTTTTTTCAATTACTCTGTCCACTGTATTTATAAATTTATATTTTGTTATTAGTTACAAAAATACATGCCACAAATTAAGTTACTGTTTTTCAGTTATTTAAACCTAAAATAGCAGATCAGGGCGTACGCTTCTGTTACAGCAACTGTTCGGTTATGATACAATGCATTTTTTGTATTTACCAGTTGTATGCATACCGGGCGGCTGTTCAATTCGCCTGTTTTTATACAGGTTAGTTGGTTTACAGGCTATTACTGTTACATAGCAAATTGTAAAACCATCCATCCTGCCCAATTTGCAGGCATTACCTGCTTTAGCATAAAAATTGATAAGAATTATTTATAATTAATTGTGGTGACTGCGCAACCTCCTGACCAGCTTAATTTCACTAATTAAATTAATAACCATTGAACAATAAATGATAAATATAGTATTATTGGTAAATTAACCGGCATAGTTAGGCTGATAAGCAATAACAACCCGTTGTACACCAATGAACCAATAGATAATTGAACTAAATAAATGATACTAAAAAAAGCTACCGTATTAATTGTTGATGATGACCCCGATGTGCTTACAGCGGTTAAATTGCTGCTCAAAACTGAGGCACAGGAAATTATTACAGAAAAAAATCCGGAAAACCTTAACTGGCTGTTGCAGCGGAACCAGGTTGATTTGGTGTTATTGGATATGAATTTCAACAGCGCCATTAATACCGGTAACGAAGGATTATACTGGTTGCGTAAAATAAAGGAATGGAAGCCTGCTGTTTGCGTTATTATGATAACCGCTTATGGCGATATCGACCTTGCAGTACGGTCTTTAAAAGAAGGCGCCAATGACTTTATTGTTAAACCATGGCATAACGAAAAGCTGATTGACACCATCAAGGATCTGCTTGATAAAAAAGAAGGGGTAAAAACCGTTAAATCATCAGCAAAAAGCACCGCCGGTGATACATCAATTTTAGGTGACTCGGATGTGATGCAGGACATCTTTTATAAGGTTAATAAAATAGCCCCTACTGATGCCAATATATTGTTACTGGGCGAAAATGGTACAGGTAAGGATTTGATGGCTAAGGCTATCCATGAGCGGTCACTACGGGCCGACAAGCCTTTTATTAAAGTGGATGTAGGCGCGCTGACGGATACTTTATTTGAAAGCGAACTTTTCGGGCATAAAAAGGGTGCCTACACTGATGCCCGCGAAGACAGGACGGGCAGGTTTGAGGATGCGCAGGGCGGAACGTTGTTTTTGGATGAAATTGGGAACATTTCGCTACAACAGCAGGCCAAGTTGTTAACCGTGCTGCAAAACCGGCAGGTTACCAGGTTGGGAACCAACAAAGCAGTTGATATTGACATCAGGCTGATCTGCGCAACTAACCTTCCTTTATCTGAACTGGCTAACGAGACCCGTTTCAGAAAAGATTTGATCTATCGCATTAATACCGTTGAGATTAACATGCCGCCATTGCGCAAACGCAATGACGATATTATTGTACTTGCCCGGCACTTCGCCAAACTTTATGCCGGTAAGTACCTGAAACCTGCCATGGATTTTGATGCGGCAGCTATGCAGAAATTAAAATCATACAATTACCCCGGTAACGTCAGGGAACTTCAATATACCATTGAGCGCGCCGTAATTATGGCGGATGACCAGCTGTTGAAACCTGATGACCTGATATTTTCTATATTGGAAACCCCGGGCGAAACAGTGGTTGATGATGATAACATCCCGTTAAGCACGCTTGAAAAAAACGCCATTTTGCGCGTTATTGATAAGCACAATGGTAATATAACACGTGCAGCAAAAGAATTGGGTTTAACCCGTACGGCGCTGTATCGCAGACTTAGCAAATATGATATTTAACCGTTACGAATGGCGGCTGGTGCTCCGAGTTATAGTTATGTTTATAACCCTTACTGTAACCTCGGTGCTGGTAACAAGCGGGCAACCATTATTTTTGGTGATAACCCTGCCGCTTTGTGTTTACGAAGTAGTTGATTTGATAAAATTCCAGAAAAAGGCACAGGACGAGGTTAGCCAGTTTGTTGAGTCTATCCATTACCGGGATTTTTCACGCCATTTTGATGTTCGTAAAGCGCCAAACGAACTGAAGCCGCTGCGTAAAGGTTTTAATGATATTAACACAACATTTAAACTCATCAGCCGCGAACGGGAAACCCAGTACCATTACCTGCAAAAGATCCTCGAACTGGTTGATACGGGGATAATTTCTTACGAACAGGAAAGCGGCGAAACTGGCTGGATCAATGAAGCTTTTAAAAACCTGATCGGTGTTCCCTATCTTAAAACCATTCATTCACTTGAAAAACGCGAGGAGGTTTTATACGCTGAAATAGTTAAACTTAAACCCGGCGACAGCAAAATATTAACGATCACCCGCAACCAGCAACTGGTGAAAATTTTGGTTACAGCCAGTGTAATGCGCAGTGAGGAGAAAATTTATAAACTGATTGCTTTTCAAAACGTTAGCGAAGCGTTGGATGAAACAGAATCAAAAGCCTGGCAGAAACTGCTGAATGTAATGACACACGAGATCATGAATTCAGTAGCGCCAATATCGTCACTGGCCGATACGCTGAAAAACCGTTTACAAAGCCCTGAAATAGCCAACAGCCCTGTAAGCAGCCAACTGGAAGATCTTGAGCTGGGTATTGATACCATTAAACGACGAAGCGAAGGGTTACTTAAATTTACAGAAAGCTACCGGAGCCTGAACAAGATAACCAAGCTTGATCTGACCAAGATCATGGTTAGGAATCTTTTTGAGTCGTTAAACCGGTTGATGCGCCCCACGCTTGAAAAGAAACATATTGAACTGGAAATCATATTACGGGATCCAGCCCTATCGATAGAAGCCGACTTGAACCTGCTTGAACAGGTACTGATCAACTTGCTGGTAAATGCCATTGAAGCTGTAAAAGACAGGGAACAGCCGTTACTAACGCTTTCAGCCGAACTGCTGGGAAATGGTAAAACGTTAGTGAAAGTTGCTGACAATGGCCTGGGCATGCCACCCGAACTACTGGACAAAATATTCATCCCGTTTTTTAGCACCCGTAAAACCGGCAGCGGAATTGGATTGAGCCTATGCAAACAGATCATGCTTTTACATAAGGGAAACATCCAGGTACAATCAACTGACGGGTTGGGGTCTACATTTATATTGCAGTTTAATCCGTAGCGTTTTACTAATCTTCTTTGTCATAAAATGAAAGTATCTAAAAGAATCTTAGCTATTTCAGGCAGTCTTCGTCAGGGCTCATCCAATTATAATATCCTTCGATTATTTGAAAAGTTAGCACCGGGCAATATTGAATATTTTATTTACGACCAGCTTGTACAAATACCACCTTTTGATCCCAGTTTTGACAATGAATCAGCAGCAGGCGCGGTTTTTGAACTGCGTAATTTAATTGAAAAAGCGGATGGGATTATCATCTGCACACCGGAATATGCTTTCGGCATACCAGGCCAGCTCAAAAATGCTTTGGACTGGACGGTATCAAGCGGATCATTTTCAGGTAAGCCCACAGCCCTAATTACGGCCTCAACAGGAGGAGAAAATGCCCATCCCGCGTTGTTAAAGGTTTTGGGCGCTTTAGATGCGGATCTTTCAGAAAGTACCACCCTGCTTATCTCTTTCATTCGTTCAAAAATGGATGCTTCAGGAAACATCACTGACGCTGAGACAGCAGAAAAATTAAATGCGGTATTTGAAGCGCTTTTACTGCGTATTAAATAAATTAACATTCTTCATTAAACCTTGTTCAGGAATAAAAGTCTTCAATTCCAGTTTTCCTTCAAATTTCCATTGTATTTTTCCATCAATTAAGGTAACTATTAACGATTATTGTTTGAGAGCTAATTAAATATTAACCCAGAAAAGAATGAAATTTATTACTACGATAGTAACAGGATGCCTGGTATTTGTTTTGTGCAGCAGCGAAAACAAAAAACCCTCAAAAAACACGCAAGCCTTTGTTAATAATTATGAAAATGTACTGGGCACATCTCTGCAGGTCAAGGTATTTAGTTCGTCGGCAGGAAACGCAGCAATCGCTGAAACCACCGCTATGAATGAGATAGACCGCTTAGATAAAATACTTAGCGGATATAATCAACAAAGCGAATTTAGCAGATGGATGAAAACTACGGGAAAGCCGGTGGTTGTTTCACCCGAATTATTTGAGGTATTAAGCCTGTTTGATGAATGGCGTACGCGAACCGATGGCGCTTTGGATGCTTCGGCAGAGGTAATTGGTAAGTTGTGGAAAGTGTCTGCCAGTCATAACCAAATTCCAACAAAAGCAGAAATAGAACAAGCTGTTGCTTTGGTGAAGCAAACGCATTACAAACTGAATGCTGTTAACCATACCGCCGAAAGATTGGACAACGCACCTTTAATGCTCAATTCTTTTGCAAAAAGTTTTATCATTAACAAGGCCTGTGATGCTGCGGTATCTTCGGGAAAAATAGACGCTATTGTATTGAACATTGGTGGAGATATCGTGATAAAAGGTGATCATAAGGAACAGGTACAAATTAGCGACCCCAAAGCCGATGCAGAAAACGAGGCACCGATATCAACGGTAACGCTTAATGACAAAGCGATTGCCACAAGCGGAAACTACCGTCGCGGCGAAATGATCGATGGAAAATGGTATTCGCATATTGTTGATCCGCGCACGGGTATGCCGGCTGACAACGTGATCAGCTCTACCGTTGTTGCGCCTAATGCAACTGATGCAGGAGCGCTTGCCACTGCATTCTCTGTTCTTACTCCATCGGAAAGTGCCAGGCTTGCGTCTGCCGTTCCCGGTACCGAATATCTTATCATCACCCGCAGCGGTGAACGCATTGAAAGCAAAGGCTGGAAAAATATAGAAACAAAGTCTGCGGATAAAGATGAGTCAAATAACAATAATCTGGTGTCAGCTGGTTCCACATGGGATCCGAATTATGAATTACTTATAAACCTTGAATTGGCCGAAATACAGGGCTTTAGGGTACATCGTCCGTATGTAGCTGTTTGGGTAGTTGATAAAAACAAGAAACCTGTGCGCAGCATTGCATTATGGTTTAATAAAACACGTTACCTTGATGATATGCATGCCTGGTACGATACTTATTACCAAACATTTATGGCAGAAAATAACAATATCAGTTCCACCTCCAGTGCAACCCGCTCTCCCGGAAAATACACACTAAAATGGGACGGTAAAGATGACAAGGGTAAATTAGTTAGCCAGGGAACTTACACCATCTTTATTGAGGCTGCGCGCGAACATGGCACCTACCAGTTAATGCAACAAGAAATGGATTTTAAAGGAAAGCCAAAGCAGGTTAATTTAAATGGGAACACCGAGATAGCTGCTGCGTCATTGGATTACCGTAAAAAACAATAAATGACGGAGCAAACAACCAATAGCAGCGCTCCCGACAAAAGGAGAGCAACAAAACACAATAAGAACGGGTGGAAAAAGCAAACTGCATCCTGGTCGCGCTGGCTGCACACTTATCTTTCAATGATCAGTTTTATTGTGGTGCTATTTTTTGCCGCTACCGGGTTTACCCTTAACCATGCGGATTGGTTTAGCAATAAACCCGTTATAAAAAAATATACAGGTGTGCTTAACGCCAAATGGGTAAAAACAAAGGATACCGCGTCAGTAGATAAACTTGATATAGTTGAGTTTTTGCGCCGGACGAACGGTTTAAAAGGCTCAGTCAGCGATTTAAGAATTGAGAATAACGACGTATCTGTTTCATTTAACGGGCCAGGCTACGCGGCTGATGTATTTATTGACCGGGATAATGGTGGTTATAAAATTACAGAAACCCGGCTTGGGCTGGTAGCCATCTTAAACGACCTGCACAAAGGCCGGGACACCGGGAAAGGCTGGAGCGTGACGATAGATTTAGTAGCGCTATTCATGATCTTAGTTTCGCTTACCGGGATAATCATGATGTGTTTCATCAAGAAAAAGCGATCAAACGGTTTGCTGTTAGGCGTACTTGGGTTTGTAGTGGTTTACCTGTTGTATATATTTTTAGTAAAGTAATCTCGTCTGAAGCCAGACTTTCTCAATTCCCCCTTACTGCCAATTTGACAAAAAAAACACTTTGGAACGAGCCTTGATATGTGCACGTTAGTTAAATACAACTAATTTAAACAATAAAAGATTATGCAAGAAAAAGGCACGATTTCGATCCATACCGAGAACATTTTCCCGATAATTAAGAAATTTCTATACTCTGATACCGAGATTTTTTTGCGGGAGCTGGTTTCAAATGCCATTGACGCTACTCAAAAAATAAAAAGATTAAGCTCACTGGGGCAATATAATGGCGAACTTGGCGATTTGCGCGTTGAAGTTTCATTTGATGAAAAAGCTAAAACCATCACCATTTCTGACAATGGCTTGGGTATGACCGCTGAAGAGATCAAAAAATACATTAACCAGATAGCTTTTTCAGGAGCCACAGAATTTGTTGAGAAATTTAAAGAAGCCAAAGATGCCAACGAGATCATCGGACGTTTTGGCCTGGGCTTTTACTCTGCATTTATGGTTGCTGACAGGGTTGAAATAGAAACCTTATCTTACCAGGAAGGCGCTGAACCTGCACATTGGACATGCGACGGCAGTACAGAGTTTGAAATTAGCGAAGGCAGCCTTGCAGAAAGAGGTACAGAAATAACCCTGCACATTAACAAAGATTCAGAAGAATTTTTAAGCCAGCAGCGCCTGCAGGAAATATTGGATAAGTATTGTAAGTTTTTACCGGTACCTATCAAATTCGGCACAAAAACCGAAACTGAAGATGATGGTGAGGATGAAGAAGGTAAACCAAAATACAAAACTATTGAGGTTGATAACATCATCAATGACACAAACCCGATCTGGACTAAAGCACCTGCAGATTTAAAAGACGAGGACTATCTTAACTTTTACAAGCAGCTTTATCCATTTTCAGAAGATCCTTTATTCTGGATCCATTTAAATGTTGATTATCCGTTTAACTTAACCGGTGTTCTTTATTTCCCAAAACTCAAAAACGATTTTGAGATTCAGAGAAATAAGATCAAATTGTTTTCCCGCCAGGTATTTATTACTGACGAAGTTAAAGATATCGTACCTGAATTTTTAATGCTGCTACATGGTGTTATCGACTCACCGGATATCCCGTTAAATGTATCGCGTAGCTTTTTGCAGGCCGACAGCAGCGTTAAAAAGATCAACAGCTACATCACTAAAAAAGTAGCTGATAAATTGGCAGAACTGTTTAAAGCTGACCGGAAAGCTTATGAAGAAAAATGGACCGACATTGGCCTGTTTGTAAAATACGGAATGGTTAGCGAAGAAAAGTTTTATGATAAAGCAAAAGACTTTGTTCTGTTGAGCAACACCAAAAATGAAAACTTTACTTTAAGCGAGTATAAAGATAAGGTAACGCCAGAACAGACCGATAAAGACGGACAGCTGGTTTATATCTATACCAACGACCCCGCTAAGCAGGACGCGTTTATCCAGTCGGCCAATAAAAAGGGTTATGATATATTGCTAATGAACTCCCCTATAGACAATCATTTTATAGGCCAGTTAGAGCAGAAACTGGAGAAGACTTCATTTAAGCGTGTAGATGCGGATGTTGCCGATAAGTTGATTAAAAAGGAAGATGCTTTGGAGCATGTGCTTACTGAAGAACAAGCCACCAAAGTAAAAGGAATTTTCGACAAAGCGATAAACAAACCGGCTTATAAAGTGGAACTGGAAAGCCTGAACCCCGACGAATTGCCGGTAACAGTAACGATGGATGAGTTTATGCGCCGGATGAAGGAAATGGCAGCAATGGGCGGAGGAATGGGCTTTTACGGAAGCATGCCTGACAATTACAAAGTAATTGTAAACGGTAACCATAAATTAATAAGCCGTATTTTGAACGAAGAAAACGAGGAAGTACAAAGCGCGCTTTCAAAACAAGCGTTTGATCTTGCTTTATTATCACAGGGATTATTGACCGGCGCTGAACTTACAGAATTTGTTAACCGTAGCGTTAACTTGATATAATATAAAGTTTCTTAAATAATCAGGAAAAGCTGCTCATTACTGAGCGGCTTTTTTTAATTTTATACATCCATATCAACTTAATCCGATTATTCGTTGAACATTTTTGTGGAATCAGCCAGCGCCTTGCATCTTATCCAATAGTTACATACACGTATTTACTTAAATAATAAAAGATGAAAACATTAAAAAAATTAATGATCGTATCGGCAATGATACTATCCTGTTGTCAGCTGGTAACAGCCCAAAACTCAAAAATTCAAAAAAAGGCAGCTAAAGCCGCGAAAGTGAAAGAAATGCTGGACGCGCAGAGCTATATTTTTAATGCAACCTACGTTATCCCGCAACGCGGAAACGCCAGGTCAATAACTTACGGATACGACGTAGTGGTTTCAAAAGACACGGTAACCGCCTATTTACCTTATTACGGGCGGGTGACCCTTGCTCCTGCTGATCCGAGCGACGGTGGCGTAAAATTCACCTCAACCAACTTTGATTATAAAAGTGAGCCTGCTAACAATGGCTATGATATTACGATAACCCCTAAAGACGGGAACACGCAGGGTTCAAAAGATGTCAGGTATTTACGTTTAAATGTGTCTTATAATGGTTATGCATCGTTACAGGTTATAAGCAATAACCGCGACCCAATATCGTACAACGGCGAAATAGAAGAGCGAAAAATAAATAAATAAATAAATAAAGGCTATAAATATTGTAAGCGTTAAAATACTGAGCGTACTTTAACGCTTACAATTATAAAACCATTTAATTTTCTACAACCTCGTTAACCGCTTCGGCCTTAGCCGGCCTTCCGTTCTTGAAAGCCTTTCTTGGTTTTAGTCCCAGCAACTCAAACATGGCCATATCGGTATCAAAAGATGGATTTGGTGTAGTTAAGAGTTTTTCGCCTGCAAAAATAGAGTTAGCGCCGGCCATAAAGCAAAAAGCCTGTTCCACCTCGCTCATTTCTGTACGACCGGCAGAAAGACGAACCACTGTTTTAGGCATAATGATACGGGTAGTTGCAATCATCCGAACCATATCCCAAACAGACACCCTTGGCTGATTTGCCAGCGGAGTTCCCTTAACAGGTACCAAAGCATTAATTGGAACTGACTCCGGGTGTTTAGGCAGGTTTGATAATGTTTTAAGCATCGAAATACGATCTGCTACCGTTTCGCCTAACCCTATGATGCCACCGCTGCAAACGGTAATCTTCGCTTTTCGCACATGTTCCAGTGTTTTTAACCTTTCGTCATAGGTACGTGTGGTGATGATCCGTTTGTAATCATCTTCAGATGTATCCAGGTTATGGTTATAGGCATACAAGCCTGCGTCTGCTAATCGTTGCGCCTGCGACTCGGTAAGCATCCCCAGGGTACAGCAAACTTCCATATCAAGCTCGTTAACAGCCTTCACCATATCAATCACTTTATCAAAATCGCGGTTATCACGTACTTCGCGCCAGGCGGCTCCCATACATAATCTTGAAGCGCCGCCATCTTTGGCGTTTTGCGCAACAGCTATAACTTCTTCTTTTGGCATTATGGCGTGTACATCAACACCAGTATTGTATCGCGCCGCCTGGGGGCAATATGCGCAGTCTTCAGGGCAGCCGCCGGTTTTAATGGATATCAGCGAACTGATCTGTACTTCTGAGTAATCCTTATTTTCACGATGCACAGACGCTGCTTCATAAACAAGATCTAATAAAGGCTTGTGATATATTTCAGCAATTTCTTCTTTTGTCCAGTTGTATCTTACTTCAGTCATTATTTGCTTTTTTTAAATGTATTCGTATTGTTGCTAGTTTGTAATCTTAAAAATTTATAACAGTTTGGTTGCAAACCACAGGGGCAATAGAAAGCCCGCGCAATCTGTAAAAGTGGTAATAATTATGGACGATGCCACGGCCGGATCTATCCCCACCCTTTTTAAAACCAAAGGTATGGATGCACCGGTTAAACCGGCAATGATAAGGTTTCCCGTCATCGCTAAAAATAACACCAATCCGAGTTTCGGGCTGGCGTCATAAAACATGGCTACAAAGAAAACGATTAATCCGTTAGCTGCGCCGTTAAGCATCCCAACCAAAAATTCTTTTATTACCGCATTATAGGCCTGCTTATCGCTAAGGTCACTTAGCGAGATACGCCTTACGGTTACCGCTAGCGCCTGGGTAGCGGCATTCCCGCCCATGCCTGCTATAATAGTCATATATGCAGCAATAGCGGGCAATCGTTCAACCGTGGAGTCGAAATGCCTGATAACAGATGCTGCAAGGTAAGCCGTGCCAAGGTTAATTACCAGCCATGGTAAACGGCTTTTAACAGCCTCTTTCCAGTTACCGCTTAATTCCTCATCTTCTGATACACCGGAGATCTTCAAAATGTCCTCCGTACTCTCCTGCTCCATTACGTCGATGATATCATCAACCGTAACACGGCCAAGCAGCTTCATATCATCGTCAACAACCGGAATAGTGGTGAGGTTATATTGCGAGATCAAGCCTGCCACATCTTCCTGGTCAAGGTCTGCTTTAACGTAAACAAAATCAGTGTTCACCAAATCACGTACAAATGCGTCGGGCCGGGCCTTTAATATAGATTTAACAGATAGTATTCCCTGCAAAATATCGGCATCGTCAACCACATAAATGGTATAAAACTCCTCCATTTCTTCAGATTGGCGAATAATTTCATCCAACGCGTCTTTCTTGTCAAGGTTGATATTCACCTTGATAATTTCGGAGTTCATTAGTCCGCCCGCTGTGTCCTCGTCATACTTTAATAAGGCACGGATACTGTCAGCGTCTTCCTGATCCAGATCTTCAAGTATCTCCTGCTGCTCGTCTTCGTCAAGCTGCGAAATAATGTCTGTCGCATCATCATAATCCAGTTCCTCAATGATCTCGGAACGTTTTTCAGGATGAAGCCCGATCAGCAACTCCCCCGGATCCTGCTCCTCGTGCATTTCAGAAATTACCTCTGATGCAATATCAGTGGGGAGGATATTGATAATTCTTTCTTTTGCTTCCTGCGGAAGTTTTTCAAATAGCAAGGCAATCTCAGATGCGTGGTATTCTTTCAGAACCCGCTCTAATTCAGCATCATCACCCGCAAGCGCGGTTTCAATGCGTAAAAGATCTGACTTATCTATTTCAAAAGATTGCATATGCGACTAAAATACATATTTATAGTGCAAAACAGGGAATAAAAATAGCTCGATTTTACGCGCTAAATTTACAGTTAAAGGCTATAAAGGTACCTTGCGGTTATTCCACTTAGTTTGTTGAATTTTGCCAGTGTTTGATTTACCTGCATTTTACGAATAGAGACCCGGATACTGCAATTGTTATCAAAGTCCTGGCTGATCACCGTTAAAGCATCATCTTTAATTACCCGCATTACATCGTTCATCAGCAGGTAATCAAACTCAATGGCGTAAAAATCGTTTACGGTTTTCTGAACAATAGTTGCTTGCTTCAGGGCTTCTTCAGTAGCCATTTTATAGGCATTTATCAACCCCGGTACACCAAGCAAAGTACCGCCAAAATAGCGTACTACCACAACCAGGACATTGGTTATATCATGCGATAATAATGTGTTTAGTATTGGCCTTCCTGCAGTACCAGATGGCTCGCCGTCATCGTTAACGCGAAAAACCGACCTGTCAATAGTTAGCCGCATGGCCCAGCAATGGTGATTTGCCTTTGGGTGCTCAGCCTTTAACCCGACAACATAATTCTTTATTTCTGTTTCACTGGTTAGCGGGTAAGCAAAGGCCAAAAACTTGCTGCCGCGATCACGAAACAGCCCCTCTGAAGTTTTTTCAATCGTGCGGTAAGTATCGTCGAAAAGCATTAAGAATGAGAAAACAGGTGATTGAAAAATTGAGGATTATATATGATGACAATAGCAATTATCGCTAATAAGATCCCTGCCTTGTTAAGCGCGCTAAGCTTTTCCCTGAATACAAAAAACCCCAACAGTGTACCGAATATGATAACCCCGATATTCATGGATGAAAAAACTATTGAAGGGTTTTTAGACAAAGTTTGATGCGCTTTGATATAAAACAGGATATTGCCGAAATTAGCAATGCCTAACACCCAGCCAATAAAAATATGAGGCCATGAAAATCGCATGGTTTTGTTTATAACCTGGTAAAATAACCCGATAATGGCTACCACAAATGCCAGCGAATAAACGATGAATAAAGATGTGCCTGTTGAAATTTGTTTGACCAGTGCAACTTGCTTAAATAAAATATCAATAACTCCCATTCCGAAAAAAACGATAACCAGGTAGATCCAGGAGTTGTTAAAAGCCTTATCAGGCCGCGATTGTTTTTGCCATGGAATAAGGCAGATAATGGCTGCAAGGCCAATAATTAACCCTGCTACCCTGGTTACATCCGGTGTTTCATTGAAAAATAAAAAAGCTGCTGCTACTGGAATAAACAATGACAAACGCTGCGCGGCATCCGTGCGCACAATGCCCGTTGTTTTTACTGAAGCACCTAATATTACAAATAAAATTGGCAGTAATAAACCCAGTAAGCCGTACAAATAAAATGGAGCATTACCGATGTTATTTAATTGTGGCTTTAAAAATAGCCAGGTTAAAACGATAGCTATACTATAATTCCATGTGATAGCCTGGTAAACGTCTATATGGTATCGTTTAGCCAGCTTTAGCATTATGGAAACAAATACACTGCAGCAAATACTTAAGAAAACGTAGAGCATTTTGTGAGTTGATTAAGTTGACAAGGGTTGATGATAGTAAAGTTTAATTCTGAGGGGTATTAATCATGATCACAAGTTTGTCTTTTCCAATGGCATATCCGTCAACAGTTTTTCCGTATATTAATGGGGCCTTTATGCCCGTCTTCAATTCCTTTTCGCTGGTAAAAACACGGCATTCATCCCACAAGCCAGCTTCAATAAAACTATTTAACGTACTGGCTCCACCTTCAATAATTACTGACTGGATATCCTGAAGATATAGCTGAAATAATATATACTGGGGTACGTAACGATCAAAATCTTCAAGGGCAATATACTTGTTTTTGCCGTCAACATCTGTTTTTATTTCATTAAATATCAATGTTTCAACTGTTTGATCAAATAAATTCAGATTTGGATTTAACTCAAGCTTCCTGTCAATAACTACCCGTTTAGGAGACCGGCCGTTAAAATACCTTACATTTAGTTGCGGGTTATCAATCGCGGCTGTATTTTTACCTACCAACACAGCATCCTCCTCGCTGCGCCACTTATGTACTAATTTTTTTGCCTCCGTACCTGATATCCAGTACTGGCTATTATCGGCCGGAGCAAAAAAGGCATCCGCAGTTTGTGCCCATTTCAAAATAATATAGGGCCTTTGTTTTTGGATCCGGGTAAAAAAACGGCGGTTTAACCACCTGCATTCTTCTTCTAATACCCCAACCATCACGTCAATACCTGCATCCTTTAGTTTCTCAATTCCTTTACCGTCCACCTGCGTAAACGGATCGCGGCAGCCAACAACCACTCTAGCGATCTGGTGTTTAATGATCAGATCAGCACAGGGGGGTGTTTTACCATAGTGTGCACATGGTTCCAGCGAAACGTATATCGTTGCCTTTTTCAATAAAGCAGCTGCGTCCGGAAACTTTTCAAATACACTGTTAATAGCATTGACTTCGGCATGGGGCCCGCCATATTTTTGATGATAGCCTTCACCTATTATTTGATCATTGACTACCACAACGGAGCCAACCATTGGGTTAGGACTTACGGCAGGCGCACCCAATTCCGCAAGTTCAATACAACGCTGCATATATTTTTCATGTTGCACCATGGTGCAAAAGTAGCTTTTATGTTACTTTGTTGCATGAAAACTATAAAGGATGTTTTTGAAAACTACCGGTTGAATCTTGTCAAGATGTACGATGTGAATGAAGTGAACGCGATAACCTCACTGACAATCAACAATGTATGCGAACTATCTACAGCCAAAATCAAAGCTTTCCCCGAGTTTGAAATATCCGCCGGTCAATCTCTGAAATTAAAAAACATCCTCTTGGAGCTAAAAACAGGAAAACCGATTCAGTATATTTTAGGAAATACCGAATTTTATGGCCTGCCATTTAATGTAAACCCATCAGTACTTATCCCGCGTCCTGAAACCGAAGAGTTGGTGGAGTGGGTTATTAATTCAGTTAGCAGTAAGCAGTGGACAGCGGGCAGTATGTTGGATATTGGTACCGGAAGCGGCTGCATCGCCATCAGTTTAAAGAAAAATTTACCTGGGTTTACTGTATCTGCCATAGATATTTCGATAAGCGCATTAAAAACAGCGGTCTCTAATGCGGAACTTAATACGGTTGATGTTGAATTTGTAGAGGCCGACATCTTAAATTTCAAACCCGAAACCAAGGCTCCTAAATTTGAAATTATAATCAGCAACCCGCCCTATGTTACCCTGCATGATAAAGCACAGATGCATAGCAACGTAACAGATTTTGAACCCCACTCCGCCTTGTTTGTTCCCGAGAACGATCCATTGATATTTTATAAAGCAATTGCGGATTATGCCTTTACCCGCCTGACATCCGGCGGATTATTATTTTTGGAGATAAACGAAAGTTACGGCAGCCAAACGGTTGAATTATTAAGGGTTAAAGGCTTTAACAACATTGAGCTAAGAAAAGACATGAGCGGAAGGGATAGAATGATCAAATGTGAGCTTATCCCCCGATAACTAACTCCGGGGATGAAACTGAATAATAGTTCCCTTTAAATATTCCCGGTCTAGATGAGTGTAGATCTCCGTGGTAGTTATACTTTCGTGACCCAGCATTTCCTGCACAGCGCGAAGATCGGCCCCCCCTTCCACCAGGTGCGTGGCGAAGGAATGCCTGAATGTATGGGGACTGATATTTTTTTTGATGCCTGCAACCTCAGCCAGCTGTTTAATGATCATAAAAATATATACGCGGCTTAACCTTGCTCCTCTCCGGTTTAAGAATACAAGGTCTTCCTCGCCCTTCTTTACCGGGATATGTACGCGTATAAGTTCTATCCAAATTTTCAGGGCTTTTATCGCCGATCCGCCAATCGGTACCAGTCTTTCTTTGCTGCCCTTGCCTGTTACTTTAATAAATTCTATATCTAAATAAAGATTCGACAATTTAAGTTCGGTTAATTCCGACACCCGCAATCCGCAACCATATAGCACTTCCAATACGGCTTTATTTCGCCCGCCTTCCGGTTTGGACAAATCAACCGCATCAATCATTTTGTTGATCTCTTCATAACTTAGCGTATCGGGCAGTTTACGCTGAATTTTCGGAGACTCCAGCAATTCGGAAGGATCAATCTTTATCAGATCCTCCATTAAAAGATATTTATAAAAAGCTTTTATTCCCGATAAAATCCGCGCCTGCGAAGATGGGATCATGCCCAGTTCAGCCGCCCAAACAATAAACAAACGCAGATCAGCCAATGAAATACGTTCCGGATTTATCTTAAATCCTTCTCTGTCAGAAAACTGGTGCAGCTTTTCTATGTCCCTGCTGTAAGCCTCAATGGAGTTTACTGACAAAGATTTCTCTAATTTCAAGTATGATTGAAAGCCTTTTATTGCTGAATGCCAATCCAATTGATTTTTTTTAATGTTTTTAGTTAAGTTTGAACTAATGAAGATACAAATTATAAACGGGCCTAATTTAAATCTGCTCGGCGTGCGCGAAAAATCAATTTACGGAAATACTGATTTTGATACATACCTTAATGACCTTCGCCACCGTTATCCTGCTGTTGAAATTGATTATTACCAAAGTAACGTGGAAGGCGAAATTATAAATAAAATTCATGAAGTTGGCTTTACCAGTGATGGTATAGTTATAAATGCAGGCGCTTACACGCACACGTCGATAGCTATAGCGGATGCTATTGCTGCTATAAAATCTCCTGTGATTGAAGTTCATATCTCTAACGTCTATAAGCGTGAAGAATTCAGGCACCATTCCATGCTGGCTGCCAGTTGCAAGGGTGTAATTGCAGGATTTGGAATGGATTCATACCGGTTAGCTGTGGAAAACCTGATAAATGTTTAAGAAATATTATAAATCGCTATTAATGCTCAGAATAATTAAAACAACCCCGCTAATTATCCTTTTACTGGCGACATTAACTCCTTTTAAAAATTTTGCACAGGAGAAGAAGAAAAAACCACAAACTGTACTGCGTGAAGTACAAAGGCACAAAATGCGCTCACGCGATTCGCTACTGCGGTCGTTAAACAAATCAGATACCTCCATAAACAGTTTGCTGCAAAGGGTTGAGCAATACACTACAACGTTTAACCAGATAAATAACAGCTTATCAGAAGGGTTAGATACAGCAGAAGTATGCCAGGGCCTGCCGCCAGTGGTAAAGAGGCTAAATAAAATCGATAGCCTTACAAACACCCATAAATCAAGCACCTTACGCTACCTGTTTGTTTTACGTGATAATTTAGATCGTATCCAGGATAAGTTAGAAGGCTGGCAAGCTGATCTTGAAGATGTCAGCACCAAATTAATCCAAAACCAGACGGAGCTTATTAAATTTTTCAAAGATACGACGTTAAGGTTTGTACCCGCCGACAGTGCTTTAAGAATTAGTTATTTTGAACAGCGAAGATCTGTACGGCAGTTATTTCGCAGTACGGATTCTGTGAACAGGGCGAGCCTGTCAAAGGTCAACGTTTTACAGGATAAATTATCTATTGCATACACAAAGGTACTTGACGAGACAGACCAGATAGATTTAAAAATTAAACGGTTTGCCATTAAAGCTATGGCAGGCGAATCTGAATATATTTGGTTCGCTGCTATTCAGGTTGATGATTTTAAGGCTGCTTTAAAGAGCACTATAAAACTTAATAAGGTACTGTTCTACTACTTTATTAAAAGTGAAACTGTTACACATTACGTTAGCGTTCTTTTTCTGGCGCTGATTTTTATATGGATCATATTTACCCGTTCTAAAACATTACACTATCACGAAAATCCTCAAACTATTCTTGATCAGGCCAACTTTATAAATAAAAAGCCTGTAATCGCTGCGCTGCTTGTTGCAACTGCAATTATTCCCTATTTCTATAGCCATCCCCCGGTAGTATTTTTAGAAACACTTTTCCTGGTATCGATGATATTCTCGCTGGTACTTGTTAAAAATAACTTCTCGCAGCTATCATACAGCTTTCTTAAACGGTTATTTGGGCTAACGATCATTTATGGAATAAGTAACCTGTTTATACAAATTTCAAACATCGACAGATACGTAGTTTTATTGTTGAGTATCGCTTCGTTTGTAACGGGTTTAATATTTTATAAAAAAGTTAAACAATCACCCAATGATCACCTGCCTTATACAGGCCTTGCCTTAAAGATCTTTATCGCCATGCAATTTTTGGCGTTCCTGTTAAATGTAACAGGGCGGTTTAGCCTGGCTAAAATAGTTGGAGTTACAGCCGTATTTAATTTATGGTTACTGGTGATCCTTTTCTTTGTGGTGCAAATAATTGTCCAGGCCTTATTTTTACAGTTCCAGGTAAAGAAAGAAGGAAACAGTATTATAAACTGGCTCGATTATAACATTTTACAAAAGAAATTCCGGAACGTTCTCGTTACCATAGCGTCTTTATTATGGCTTTTTACGCTTTTGCAAAATCTAAATATTGATGATTGGATTACTGATAATGTAAGCGATATATTGGGTGAGTCGCGAAGCGTTGGTGGGGCTTCATTTACCTTTGGCGGCTTTGTTATTTTTATAGCGGTTATCTGGTTATCGTCTATCGTCTCAAAAATCATCAGTTATTTTTATGATGTTTCTGCACAGCGCGTAACTGATCTGTCTATTGCGAAAAAGAAAAACCGAACTTCTACCCTTTTGATCAGGCTCGGAGTTTTCTCGATAGGGTTCCTGCTGGCTGTTGCCGCGTCCGGATTTCCATTAGAGAAACTAACTATTATTATAAGCGCGTTCGGTATAGGCATTGGCTTTGGTTTACAAAACATTGTAAACAATCTGGTATCCGGTTTAATACTGGCGTTTGAAAAACCAATCCAGATTGGCGACATTATTGAAGTAGATAACCGCTCGGGAACAATGAAAGAAATCGGTATCCGGTCAAGCAAGATTTTAACGAGCGAAGGTTCGGAAGTTATCATTCCTAACGGCGATCTAATTTCACGCCATGTGGTAAACTGGACGCTTAGTAACAGTAACCGGAGAGTTGAACTGATTGTCGCGGTAATGTATGGCAGTGATATTGATAAGGTTAAAACCCTTTTAAAAACACTGCTTGGTAACCGCGAGGATATTATGAAAACGCCCGGCCCTTCCGTTTTTTTAAATGGTATTAGCGAAAGTGCCGTAGAGTTCAGAATTTTTTTCTGGGCCGATGATATCAGTACTACGCTTGAGCTAAAAAGTAAGGTATTAGCGGATATACACCAAGTGCTAAGTAATGAAGGAATTTCATTACCATCATCTAAAAAAGACCTCTATCTGCATTTTCCGGATGGGGTGCCTCCGCAAAATTTAATAGAAGAAGCCGGGGATGAAAAAGTGATTAAAAAAGAGATTAATAAAAACGATCCTGGTCAAGATCAGTAAAGTGTTTTCTCTTTTTTACAAAGAAAGCCCATACGAGGCTGCCTTTGTACATCCCCTTAGCGCAATTGGCTGTTGGTAGTTGGCAGTTGGCCTTATTTTTTGCTTTTGATTTTTTTCCTTTAAAAAGACCGAAAACAAAATTCTGATGTGCGCGGCTAACCGCCCAGGCATCTTTACGCTTACCCTCGCTTAAAAATCGAAGTAATGCAAGCAGGTCCATCCAAATGCGAACACCTATTACAAAAACAGCCCGCCAAAATGGAAGATTATTTTGCAGCAGCAGTAAATTATTCCTAAAATTAAGATACGTTTTAAAGGGGTTTTCAACATTCAGTGTACCGCCGCCTAAATGGAACACTGCTGACTCGGCACAATACATTACCTTGTATCCCATGTTTTTTAACCGCCAGCACAAGTCTATTTCCTCCATGTGAGCAAAAAAACGATCATCGAAGCCACCCGCTTCATGCCACCGATCTTTTTTTATAAACAAGGCGGCACCGGTAGCCCAAAAAACTTCCTTCGATTGCTGATATTGCCCTTTATCCTCCTCAATCTCATAAAACATCCGGCCCTGGCAAAAAGGATACCCATAGCTATCGATATAGCCCCCGGCAGCACCCGCGTGTTCAAAATGATCTTTTTGATTATAGGCGAGGATCTTGGGAGCGGCGGCAGCAATAAGCGGATCGCTCTCCATAAGGTTTATAACAGGTGCTATCCACCCGGGCGACACTTCGACATCTGAATTAAGCAGGATATAATAATCAGCCTCTACCTGTTCTAAAACCCGGTTATACCCCCCGGTAAAACCATAATTATCGTCATTCTGGATAATCTTTATGCCGGGATATTCGCTTTTTATAAAATCAACAGAGCCATCCGTTGACGCATTGTCGCCAACAATAATATCGAGATTAGGATATGTAGAAGATAATACAGAAGGAAGAAACTGGCGAAGGTATTTAATGCCGTTCCAATTTAATATAACTACGGCAACTTTTGGTGTATAACTCATTTTTGTATATCCTCGGGCTTAACTTTCCATCTGCGGTGCGACCAAAGCCAGTATTCGGGTTTCTCTCTTATTAATGATTCAAGGTATTTTACATGAACCTCAGTGATCTCGTATGGTTTGGTAAGCTTCGGCTCTTCTACCAAAGGTACAAAGGTATAGGTATAGTACCCTCTTTTTACTAAATCTATCCGGTAAAATATCACCACGCAATCTACCACTTTTGTTAACTTTTCAATTCCTAAAAATACTGCCGTTGGCTGGTTAAGAAAAGTAGTAAAGTAATTTATTTCGTGCTTTACCGGTGTTTGGTCTGACGCCAGTACGGTAAAGGTAAGTTCATTTTTGTATTCTATCATTTTACGAAGCGTTTGCTTCATAGAAATCATAGTTGCGCCAAAACGTGAACGGATACGGTTAAAAAAATCTGTAAATACTTCGTTCGACTGTGGCTTGTACACGATCAGCCGCTTTTTATCGGTCAAAAAGCCAAAACTTAAACAGGCCATCTCCCAGTTGCAATAATGCCCGGCGGCAGCCAAAATGCTTTTCCCATTTTTGAAATAATGATCAACCAATTCCGGGTTCGTCGGAATCATCCTTTTCCGCACCTGTTTTTCAGACATACTAACCGATTTAATGGTTTCCATCATCAGGTCGGCCATGTACTTGAAGTATTTTCTCTCTATTAATTTACGCTCCTCCGCTGTTTTTTCAGGGAATGAATTACGCAGATTTTCCTGTACAACCTTTCGGCGATAACCTGTTATATAATAAAGAATTACAAAAAGGAGATCGGCAATAAGGTACAGAAACCAAAAAGGAAGTAACGAAAGCAGGTACAAAAAGAATGTCCCTAATCTTGAAAGCCCTTTTTTTATCATTATTTTCGTCCGGTTTTTGCTACAAACATAAAATATATGATTGAAAAAGGCGCTGTGTTACCTATGTTTTATCTTCCACCTGTAGAGTATTTTTTAAGGTTAAATAGTTATAAGCCTGATATACTGATAGAAAGCCAGGAAAACTTCCCTAAACAAACCTATAGAAACAGGGCCAGCGTGTACACACCGGATGGTGCGTTAACCCTAACAGTGCCCGTTATGAAAGGCTCAAAAAATCACACCAAAATAAAAGATGTTAAAATAAGCTATGATTTTGAATGGCAGCGTCTGCATTGGTTGAGCCTTCAGGCATGCTATCGCCGTTCGGCATACTTTGAATATTATGAAGACGAGTTTATTTCATTCTATGAAAAAAAATTCGATTATCTTTTTGATTACAATGAGCAGCTTTTGCTGTTTATACTAAAGGCTATGAAGATAAAGCTTGAAGTTAAATACACGGAAAGTTATGAAACAGCATACCCCGGCCTGGCAGATTACAGAAGTAGTATAAATCCGAAACGTGAATCTGAATTTCAGCAAAAGCCCTATTTCCAGGTATTTGAAGAAAGAAAAGGATTTTTAAAGAACCTCAGTATTGTTGACCTGCTGTTTAACCAGGGGCCCAATTCGGTCAATTATTTATGACAACCAATTAATGCAACATTAATGTTACTTTAACATACCTGGACAAAATCATCACAATTTTGTACTTATTTTTGAAGTTATTAAAACGTGATAAAAATAATGCCCCTGTTTAAATCAGTATTAATATTTATTTGCTTTGCTGTTATAATGCTGGTTGCAAAACCTTTTATCGGTTTTAATGCCTTCTCACAGATGCATCATCTTAAACACTTAAATATTTGTGTAAAAGCTTTTACTAAACGTAAACAGGAATTTATTGAAAACAGCAGCCTTGATATAACTTACATTCAAAAAAAGCTCGCTGATCCTGTTGATCAATTTTTTCTGCTTTTTTCTTTTCTTTTAGGGATAATATTACCTTTTGTTTTTGGTACAGAAAACAATATCAGTAACCGAATTTTACGAAGACTGAATTTAAGCCACACCTTGTACGAACACTCCTATCTGCTCAACAGCTCGTTGATTATTTGATTTTTAAATTGATTGCTTCCCGCAATGTTTTATAACAGCAGGCTTATCATGCTGCTGTTTTCCGGTATTTAAATTTCATCATTAATTTTCCGAACTAAAATGTTAAGTTTTAAAAGATGCTTAAGCATTTTGCTGTTTCTTTTTTTTGCAGCAGCATCAAATGCCCAGCAATCAACCCCAATAACTTTAAAAGAATTATTAAACCTGGCAGATAAAAAAGCGCCCGAACTGCTTACAGATTCCGCAGCTATTCTTATCCGCCAATCTCAGGCGGCCGAAACCCGCAGTAACTGGCTCCCTAACTTAAGATTGAATTATCAGGCAGATATTGGCACCAGTAATAACACTACGGGCCCCTATTTCGGCTTTGGTATTATTCCATCAAGTTCAGGAGGAATCCACAATACCAGTGTAACAACAGCAGTAGGCGACAACCTCGGCATTGCTGCTCTTGACTGGGAGATCTATAATTTTGGTAAATATGGCGCCGAAAATAAAGTGGCCAACTCAGATATAAAAGTTGAACAAAACCAGTTTGCACAATCAAAGTTTCAGTTACAAGCCTTTACAATAAGTAATTATTTACAATTATTACGATTGCAGGATTTCTTAAATATCCAATACCGTAATATTCAGCGTAACCAGCAAATCAGGCGATCAATAGAGTCGCTTGCTAAAAGCGGTGTACGCGCCGGTGTTGACACCAGTATTGCAGAGGCCGAACTATCAAAAGCGCGTTTAAACTATATCGAATTAAAGAACCAGTTTAAACAGCAACAATTACAGTTGTCGGTGGTAACAGGCTTACCTTACCAGTCAATTGTACCCGATACTACTGTTGAGGCAACGCTCATCAATCAACCATCCGCATATTTATTTAACCCCGATACCTCGAATCATCCACTGATTAATTTTTACAGGTCTGTTTACCAAAACAACCTGCAAAGAGAGACCCTGGTTAAAAAGCTTTATAACCCGAAGATCTCACTGGAGGCGGCTGCCTGGGGTCGTGGCTCAAGTGTAAATACAAGTGGTCAGTACAACGATGTTTCAAGTGGTTATGGTTTTCAAAGAGGAAATTACCTGGTTGGCTTAGGCATATCCTATAATCTTTTTGATTTAAGAAGAAGGCAGCTAAAACTCCGTACGCAAAAAGCAAGTACCAATTATGCCTTAAAGAAACTTGAAGAGGAACAGCAACTTCTTGCTGTAAGTGCCAGCCAGGCCGATGTTGAAATGCAAACTTCGCTCGAAAGGTTAAAAGAAATCCCAAACCAGTTAAAGGCGGCAAATGACGGTTACAGGCAAAAACTATCATTATACAAAAATGGATTAACAGATATTGTTGATCTTGACGCAGCCTTGAATATTCTATACCGTGCCGAAACGGATTTCATGCAGGCTAAATACAACTATGCCAATGCGCTTTTCCAAAAAGCCATTACTCAAAACCAGGTAAATACAGTTTTAAACTTTTTAAAATAACCAACTATGTCAATGGTCACATCTGCACTAAAAAGGCCTATTACTATAATAGTAATAACCATGAGCCTTTTGATATTTGCCGTGCTAAGTGCAATAAATATACCTATAGATATCTTCCCTAAATTAAACCTTCCCACTATTTATGTTATTGAATCGTACGGCGGTATGTCGCCGCAGCAAATGGAAGGCTTTTTCGCTACAGGCCTGCAAAATCAGTTTTTATATGTTGACGGCGTAAAAAACATCAGCAGCAAAAGCATCCAGGGGCTAACCATAATAAAAATATCATTTTACGAAACCACTAACATGGCAGAAGCTTCGGCCCAGGTTGCCTTACAGGTTAACCGGGCCCAGAGCTTTTTCCCTCCTGGTGCGCTGCCTCCCCAGGTAGTGCGATATGATGCATCATCATTACCTGTTGGTGAGCTGGTGCTGGATAGTAAGTCCGAGAGTTTAAAAGATATTTATGACCTTGCTGCCACGCGCATCCGCCCAATGTTTTCAACCATACCCGGGTTATCGGCCCCTCCGCCATTTGGTTCAAATGCCAGAACGATTGTTTTCAGCATTGATCCGAATAAATTACGGAGTTTTAACCTCACGCCCGACCAGGTTGTGGAAGCATTGGCAAAATACAATGTGATGTCCCCGTCAGGAAACCTCAGGGTAGATAACACCATGTTTTTAACTACCATGAACACACTGGTTAAAAATTCTGAGAACTTTGGAAACATTCCCATTCTTACAAAAAATGGAGTGCCTATTTATATAAAAGATATTGCCCGGGTTACCGATGCTGCCGATGTTACGGTTGATTACGCACTAATAAACGGCAAACGTTCTGTTTATATCCCCGTGGTTAAAACGGCGTCTGCATCTACATGGTCAGTAGTTCAAAACCTGAAAAGCAAGCTGCCTGAAATGCAGAATTTACTGCCAAACGATGTAAAGATCTCTTATGAGTTTGACCAGTCGGTCTTTGTGGTAAATGCGGTAAAAAGCTTAATGACCGAAGGTGGGATGGGTGCGCTGCTTACCGGTTTAATGGTGCTGTTGTTTTTACGGGACTGGCGAAGCAGTTTAATTGTAGTTATAACCATCCCGGTTTCTATATTAATTGGGGTATTACTGCTTGGTATGTTTGGCCAAACCATCAATATTATGACCTTAAGCGGGCTTGCGTTGGCGATAGGTATCCTGGTTGACCAGGCAACGGTTACTATTGAAAATATACACCAGCACCTGGAGATGGGAAAATCAAAAAAACTGGCAATTTACGATGCCTGCGAAGAAATAGCGTTCCCGCTATTGCTTATCTTATTATGTATCCTTGCCGTTTTCGCGCCTTCCTTCATGATGAATGGGGTACCCAAGGCCATGTTCCTGCCACTGTCCATGTCAATAGGCTTAACCATGATCGTTTCGTATATCATAGCGCAAACGTTAGTACCCATTCTATGTAACTGGATGATAAAAGCAGAACGTTACCAAACTTATCACCATGGTAAAATACATGCTCATGCCGGCGAATCATTAGATAGCAGCGAACAGCAACAGGTAAAAATGCATCAGCAACAGGAAGAAGAGCATCCGGAAGAAAACGATCTTTTTGAAAAGGTGAAAATGCGTTTTATAAAAATTATAACCCATTTAATGCCCCGTAAAAAACTGCTTGTGCCCATTTACCTCGCCGCTGTGTTACTGCTTGCAGGAATTGGATTTGTGGTGATAGGCAAGGATATGATGCCCAAACTAAATAATGGACAATTCCAGATCCGGCTAAAAGAACCGCAGGGCACGCGCCTGGAACGCACGGAAGATAAGTTTAAGCAGGTACTTCATATTATTGACCAAACAGTAAACAACCACGTAAAAATAACCTCAGGCTATATAGGTTTAGTCCCGAGCAGTTTTGGAAGCAGCAACCTTTATGTTTTTAATACCGGCACACACGAGGCCGTGTTACAGGTAAATCTGGACGAAGATTATAAGGTGAATATGGATGAGCTTAAGGATGCGCTGCGCAAGAACATATCACATGTATTGCCAGAAATGACAATCACTTTTGAACCCATCGACATGACTGAAAAGATCATGAGCCAGGGTGCGAATACGCCAATTGAAGTTCAGGTAGCCGGAAAGGACATTAATCAGATTGAAGGTTATGGAAACAAGGTATTAGCAAAATTGAAGCAAATCCCTTATTTGCGCGATGTCCAGATAAACCAACCTTTGAAATACCCTATTATAGCAATTACGCTTGACCGTTTAAAGATTTCACAATTAGGTTTAAATGTGAGTGATGTAGCGCGCTCAGTTACTGCAAGTACGTCTTCGAGCCGCTTTACATTAAAAAACCTGTGGCTTGATGAAAAGAATGCTTACACCTACCAGGTACAAGCGCAAATACCGGAGTATGTAATGAACAGTATGGATGAATTGAAGGAAATTCCTTTGGTAAAAGGTCAAAGCAGCCCTACCCTTGCTGATGTTGCTACTTTTAAACAAACAACAGCTCCCGGAGAATATGATCGTACCGGCCCCAGAAGGTTTATAACCATAAGCGCCAATATTTATAAAAAGGATCTTGGCAGCGCAACAACTGCTGTTCAAAAAGCGGTAAAATCAATCGGAACCCCGCCAAAAGGGCTGATTGCGGAAATTGGAGGTATGTCAGGCCTGTTAACAGAAACACTAACCAGCTTACAAAACGGACTTGGATTTGCCATCTTGGTTATCTTTTTGCTGCTGGCTGCAAATTACCAGTCGTTCAAAGTTTCTCTTACTGTTTTATCAACAATTCCGGCAGTAATCCTGGGTTCAATAACCGCGCTCTTATTAACGGGCTCAACCCTTAATTTACAATCGTACATGGGAATGATCATGTCGACAGGTGTATCTGTTGCAAACGCGATCCTTATTGTAACTAATGCCGAAAAACTAAGGCTTGATTATAAAGACGCAACAAAGGCTGCTATTACAAGTGCATCTATCCGCTTAAGGCCAATTTTAATGACAAGCCTCGCTATGATAGCTGGTATGATCCCCATGGCATCGGGAATGGGCGAAGCAGGAGAGCAATCGGCTCCGCTTGGCCGTGCTGTAATTGGCGGTCTCTTCGCTTCTACCCTGGCAGCGTTGTTTATTTTACCAATGGTTTTTGCGTGGGTGCAAAATAAGACAACCTACGACGAGCCATCACTGATGCCTGAAGAACTAACAACAACCACATCTTTAAACACAAAATAAAATGAAATCAAAAGCCTATTTATTAATAGCGGTTACCTGTTTTTTTGCTGCATGTTCAGGCAATCAAAAACCGGTTGATATAACTAAAGACTCAAAAAAGACTACAGCAAAGTATAATTTTTGTACAGTAACCGAAAAAGCTCTTTCCAGTTCGGCACGATTGCCCGGGCAGCTTATCCCTTTTAATGAGGTTAACATATTTCCAAAAGTTAACGGGTTTGTAAAACAGCTATTTGTTGACCGGGGATCAATTGTTAAAAAAGGACAACTGCTTGTGATTCTTGAAGCGCCCGAAATGGAATCCCAGCTCCAGGCAGCCAATTCGCGCTATTTACAGCAGAAAGAGACTGCACAGGCCAGTAAAGAAAAGTATCAGCGCCTGAAAGACGCAGCTAAAGAACCTGGGTCAGTTTCCCCGTTAGACCTTGATAACGCAGCTGCTAAAATGAAAGCTGATGAGGCTATGGCGCAATCGGAGTATTCAAATGTCGCATCTGTTAGAACAATGCAAGGCTACCTGCACATTTATG
Source organism: Mucilaginibacter xinganensis (assembly GCF_002257585.1). Lineage (NCBI taxonomy): Bacteria > Pseudomonadati > Bacteroidota > Sphingobacteriia > Sphingobacteriales > Sphingobacteriaceae > Mucilaginibacter > Mucilaginibacter xinganensis. The sequence goes on from NZ_CP022743.1 coordinate 3,218,040, forward strand.
CGCCTTTTGACGGGATGATTGTTCAGCGTAACGTATCCCCGGGTGCACTGGTTGCGCCGGGAAAAGCCACAGATCAACCGATGCTGATATTACAGGATATTCATAAAATGCGCCTTGAGGTACAGATTCCTGAAGATTATGTTGACAAGGTAGATTTAAGTAAACCTGTGTCATTTACTTTTAATGCAATGCCTGGCCAGCAGCAAACGGCAAAAATAAGCCGTTCGGCAAATGCATTGGGAAGTATGCGTTCAGAAGCTATTGAAATTGATGTATTAAATAAAAACGGTGCACTGAAGCCGGGAATGTATGCTGAAGTAAACATCCCTATGCTATCAGGCGCAAAATCGCTGCTTGTCCCTAATGATGCAATTATCCGCTCTACTGAAAAAGAATACATCATTAGAGATAGCAACGGTAAAGCCGACCTTGTAGATGTTAAGGAAGGGCTTGCAAGTAATAACAGTACCGAAGTGTTTGGAAATCTTAAAGCTAACGACAAGGTTTTACTTCATGCCTCGGATGAAATTAAACAAGGCGACCAGCTAAATTAATTGAACTGCCGGAATGAATGACTGTTCATTCCGGCTTTAACATTTGTGTTGTACGATTAATAGCACTTTGATATGAATGTGAACGAATCTATTTCGAGCCAGTTAAAGCGCATAGCCAGGTTATATACCAGGCGCCTGTCGGTTGACCTCACCAACCTGAAAATCAATGGTTACTACGAGGTTTTGCTCACCTTGTATGACCAAAAAGAATTTCTGACTCAAAAAAAATTATCAATGTTGTTGCACATAGATAAATCACGCATGGTGAATATCATTTATTATTTAACCCAGAAAGGTTATACTTATGTTGAACAAAATAAGCTGGACAGAAGAGAGCACTTTGTATTCCTTTCTAACAAAGGAGAAGATATTATCCCGCTTATAAAGAGCGCCGTTTTAAAAAATAATTTATTATTAAGAGCGGGCATTACCGAAAATGAGTTTGATAGTTTTATGACCGTGCTGTCAATGGTTGAAAACAACCTGTTAACTGCCTTATAACTATCACAGTTCACATAAAAGTGATTAAGTTTTAAAACAGCTCTTTATAAATTCCCATAACCAGCATTATTAAAATCCTAAAGAGATGAAAATTATCAGACTACCCGGCGTTTTACTTATCGCCCTTTCCTTGTTTGCTTCCAGCAATAGCTTAGCTCAGGCAAGTTTAAAAGTAATTCCGCAGAATGTTATTGAAGCATTTAAAACAAAATATCCAAAAGGAGCGGTTAAAAACTGGAAATCAGAAACTAATGAATACACTGTAAAATTTACCATGGATAAACAAAAATACATCTCCAGTTACGATCAGGAAGGTAACTGGATTCAAACAGTACGCAAAATTAACTGGACATGGGATTTACCCAAACCGGTACAAAACGCTGTTAAACACAGCAAGTATTCAGACTGGACCGTTGACGAAATAAAAGAACTATGGGATTGTTCAGGACATTTTTTTCAACTATTTATTGATAACGGAAATTTACAAATAGATGCATTTCATGAGAATATCTTCATTGAAAATTGGGTAATAGAATTTAATACTAACGGAGACCTTACTGAAAAAAAACGACTTGATAATGCAACTTCCAAAGGATATAAATAAAGAAAACTTACTTACACCTACCTTCTTTAACCCCGGCAAATCAGGCGGTCTGCTTTTTATTTACTCAAGTATATAATGTACAGTAAATTAGCACATAAAAACTACTTTTTTTTCTGGTTATTTGTAATTCGGATATTGCAGATAACTTTATACCACTAAACTCGTGTTACGATTATTAAAAAATGGAAAAAGCATCAAGACTCGGAAATATTGATTTTTTAAAAGGTGTGTTAATAATTCTTGTTATCGCGGGCCATGTTTTACAGGGGCCGGTCCAACAAAATTTTTTAAGATATATTATATATAGTTTTCATATGCCTGTTTTTATCGGCATTAGCGGTTATCTTTTCAACAGTACAAAAAATTCCAATCTTTCTATCTTAGGTTTAATTAATAAATATTGGCTCAGAATAATTGTACCGTGGATAATTGCCGTAATAGTTTATGCACTTATACTGAATCCACATTTTGGTGGCATTAATAAGGAAATTCATTTTATAGAGCATTCTTTTTTGAGCCCATTTTATCACCTTTGGTTTATTCCCGGCTTTTTGAGTTGGGTACTTATAACATGGGTAGCAAAAAAGCTTAAAATCTCTGACGTGTACTTTTTGATCATTAGCGCAATTATCTCCATCGTAGCGCTCATTTTTAATTATTACCCGGAGCTATATCACCAAACTCCTGTTAACAGCACTATAATAATCATCCTGCATACTTTTAAACCCTATTATTTAGTGTTCTTTGTATTTGGCAACTATTTAAAGTCACACCATTTTTCCTTTAACATGGCTGCTATAAAAATTGCAGCCATTAGCAGTTTAGCCGGAATAATTTTAATGTTTTTTTTCAATAGTATTATATTGAGCATCGTTTTGTTATTTGTTTTTAATGCTTTGCTATTAATTATTTTAACAGATGCTGCACAGAAAAACACATTTCCTCATTCTGATAAGTTAGAGTGGATCGGTAAAAATTCATTAGGTATCTATTTATGGCATGTTTTGCCTATCAATATTCTTGAACGGCTTTTGGGCACAGGGAATTTACCACTATTTTACACCGTAACAATCGCCACGGAACTAGCTTTTCTTTTTGTGATGATGCAGATCACAAAGATTAAACTAATCAACAAGTATGTGTTCGGAATGGTTTAGTGGATGTTTTAAATTATGCTAACGAACTTCAACATTTAAGAAACTAATCTTTATAAGCCTGCATTAGTGTTACTGAAATGAGGTACCTGGATGAAAGTGCCTCCATGAATGCAGATATTCCTGGTAGGCCTGAATTTTACCCAGTTGCGCTCCTTTATTTACGCCGGCAGTACATAAACCATCCCAATTCCAGGTTGATACTGTTTCCTGATCGGTTAACAATCCGGCAGGATCAAGGTTAAAATGAAGCTCTTTGCCGTTCACCATCCTGTTCCAAACATGATAGGTAAGACTGTCTTTTTCAAGGCTAACCATAAGTGGCGTATTAGCTAATTTGTCATTAAGCAGTCGTTTTTTCACAAGATTACGCCAATTATATGCCTTAGCCTGCTTATCTACAATTACACCCACTATCCAGCTTTTTCTTACAAGGGTATCTTTATTTTTGATCGTACTGTCTTTATCTATGGCCTGGATCCGGTCGTAATTTTTTAAATCATTGTAATCCGTTAAATAATGGCTGTCCGGCTGTAAAATAAGTGAACCCGGATATTTGGCCAGCCATGCCCCCAGCGTTGATTGCTCGTAATACAACTCTTTTAAATGGCTCCCCTTAAGTGGCCCCGCGGCGGCAATACCGGTAGCCTGGTACCACCAACTTTTGGTTGCAGCGTCCTCAATTACTGCGTTATAGTGCCTTGCGCCTACCAGGCGAAAATCCTGCCTTTTGCCATTAACAACCGGACTAAATACACGTCCGGTGCGGCACATGGTACAATAAGTAACCAGCACAGGTTCGCCGCCAACATTGTCCTGTACCTTATGATGGTACCCCAGATAAACCAGCGGATAAGCCTTTGCAACACCATTATTAACCACACCTAATATCACAAGACTCTCTGGTACATGGTTATGTACCGCATTAGCGAAACTTACTGTTTTGGGTTCTTCAAACATGGTTTCAGCTTTATACAAAACATCGCTCACATAAAAGGTACCCAGGTAAAATACTAATGCCGCTACTTTAATCACCTTATTTTTAAGTGTATTTGCCGTAAAATACTTTACAATATAAAAAAGCACCATTATAGCACCGGCTATGCGCAACGGGGTTATGATTTTTTCAAGATAATAGGATACGGTTATAGCGTTGAGGTCCTGGCTGCCCGGGAACGGCATTAAAAGGTAAGCATGTACAAGTCCCGGAATCAGTAATAAGCAGAACCCTATCCAAAAAATCCAGGGACTGGTTTTATTCTCTATCATTTAAATATCAGGTTAATTGGCGGATTGAATATAGATAATAATAATAATACTTTGTCAAATTTATCTTGAGAAAAAGAATCAGGAAACCAGGATAGCCGATGTCTAATCTTTACTCCTGGTTTCCTGACTCTTTGACTCTATATCCTGAAACTAATACTTTCCATAGCCAACGAAGGCCATGCGTTCGCCCATTTCTTTATAGGCCTCGTTAGGTTCAGGCGCCCAGGTCCCTAACCCGTCAACGTACCGGTTAAACATGCAAAATGCTGCAGCAATCAATACGGTGTCGTGAATCTCGCTATCAACAGCACCCTTTTCGCGGGCTGCTGCCACATCAGCCTCCGATACATTTTCACCCCCCTTTTGTACCTGATGCGCGATATGTAGTAAAGCCCTTAATTTTTCTGACACCGGGGTATTTGGCAATCCGGCCTTAATATCGTCAATTAAATTAAGTCCACTGTTCAGGTGGGCCGCCGCCGCCGCTGCGTGAGATGTGTGACAAAAATGGCATTGGTTCCACCATGATACCGATGCTGCAATAATCTCCCTTTCGCCGCTGTTCAGCTCCGATGGTCCACGTAATAATGTTTCCGCCAGGTCAAGTAGTGGTTTTGCAGTTTCCGGCCTGTAGTTTAATAACCCTACAATACCGGGTAATTCTTCATTTTTTAATTTAATATGTGCCATAATTTCATTTTTTAAATTTTTTCGGTTAATACTATTTCACTTACTTTGGGCGGAGGAGTCAGGTATCCCTCGCGGGCGCGTTGCTCCCCCATCTTATCATATAACTCGTCATTATCAGGTTGCCAGGTGGCGAGTCCGTCCACGTATCGGTTATACATGCAAAAAGCTGCTGCTATCAAAACTGTATCATGTATCTCAATATCTGTTGCGCCTTGGCTGCGGGCCAACACTACATCGGCGGTAGTTACATTTTTACCGGCAACCTGCACTTTTGCTGCAATTCTTAATAAAGCCTTTAATTTATTGCTGATGGGTGCGTTTTCAGGGTTATCCAATACCTGTTTAACGACTTCAGCGTCATTACCCAATTGATGTTTAGCAATAGCACCATGAATATTAGTACAATAAAAGCAAGCATTCAGGTTTGACGTATAGGTAGCGATCAATTCCCTTTCTCCCGCGCTAAGCGAAGAATGCGGGTTATGAAGTAATACCTGCACTAAGTTATTTAAAGGTGCAGCGGTAACTGGCCTGTACATAAATAAACTCCGGATGCCCGGGAAGTCATTTGACAAATTAATATGTGGCATAAACAGTTGATTAATGATTTATTTGTAGACACTCGATTGATAACCTTCTTCGGCACGCCGTGGGGCTCTTTCCACATAAAATAGCCTGTCCTGCGGCGCCCAGGTGTCTAACCCATCAACATAACGATTGAACATGCAGAACGCTGCAGCAATTAAAACCGTATCATGTATTTCTGCATCTGTTGCACCTGCCGCTTTTGCTGCTGCTATTTGCGGAACTGTCACTTGCTTCCCTCCTTTTTGAACGCTTCCGGAGATGCCGAGCAAAGCCTTCATTTTAGCTGATATTTCGGCTGAACTGAAATTTCTCTTGATATCATCTATTTGGCCTGTATCACATTTCAGATAATGCCCAGCCAAGGCCCCATGTACATTCTGACAAAAAAAGCAATCATTGAGGTAAGATACATAAGTACCTATGAGTTCCCGCTCGCCACGCGTTAGCGTGTTATTATCATCCCGCAACAAAACCTCTGCTAAAGCATTTAACGGTTTCGCAGTTTCAGGGCGGTAAGCCATCGGCCCGCGAATGCCTGGTAAATCATTTCCGAATTCTATATGTGCCATAATTTTAATTTTTATGTAGATAATTTAGCTAAGTATTTTAAATTTTAATATTCGTCCTAATTTCAATTTCCGGCTTTATTGATAATCTGACGGTTGAATATTCCGTGCGAACAAAACAACAAATAGGCCCAACAAAAACACCAGTGAAAAAACGAACAATGCATTTCCATAACCGCCCAGTGTTGTTACAAGGATGCCCACAAACAATACGGCGGCAGCTGTAAACAATCGCCCCGCATTAAAACAAATACCGGTGGCTGATGCCCTCACTGCTGTTGGAAACAATTGCGGAATATAGACTGAAAGGATTCCCTGGCTGGCTCCGAAAAACAGCGCGAGTACGGCGATTTCCGCATAAATACCGACAGAAAATGACAGGTTAGTTTTAAAAAGCACAAATGCCATTATCGTACATACCGTAAATGACGTAATTAATGACCGTCTTAAGCCCATCAGATTAACCAGCCAACCTGAGAAAAACCCACCGGTTAAGCCCCCCATGCCAAGGCACATCATGCTCAATCCACGCTCTTTATGTGCGTCGCCTGTGATCAGGCTTTGGATCCAGGTGGGCATCCATGAGAATATGGCCCATAAACCTATCAGCATCGTTCCAAAAATTAGCGAGCCTATTAAAAGGGCTTTCCTGTTTTGCGCCGAGAATAGCTGTTGCGTTGCCGCAGGTAGACTTAATTTTTCATACTTGTGCTTAATCCATACTGCCGATTCATTGATAAACCAACAACCCAGCAACGCGAGCAAGACAGGCACAGCGCCGATAAAGAATCCCTGGCGCCACGAGGTAACAAAATAATTAATTGCGCCGGCTGAAAATATGCCTACCGGGAAAGAAATAGACAAGATACCTGTATAAACAGCTTTACTCTTTTGCGGCCAAACTTCGCTTAATAATGTAAAAGCAATTACAAGGTCTCCCCCTACGCCAAAACCGCTAAAAAAACGACAGGCCATAATACCGTACCAGTTGGTCATAAAACCAGTTAAAATGGTAAATACGCCGTAACTCGCAACTGCAAGTAACAAGGCCTTTTTTCTGCCTATCCTGTCGCTAATGATTCCCCATAGAAATCCACCTATCGCCCAACCGAAAATAAACAGGGAATTGATGGAGCCGCTTAAATAATTAAGCTGCTCCGGGCTCTTATCTCCCTGCATTTCTTTCACCACAACAGGCAAATAAACAGACATTAAAGTTGATACCGCCCCGCCAAAAGCACTGCTCACAAAACAAATTGTAAATAGTGCGGCAAGTTTAGCGGAGGTTAACTGCGGCTTTTGCAACGCGTTTATACTTAATGTTTCCATCTATCTTAATAAATTATCGAAAGTTATTGCCACGTAATAAATTGCACCAATTGACGGCGAACCATAAGCCTGGTAAACATGGTTATTAAATATATTGCTCGCGCCCAGTTTAACGGTTGCGTTAGCTTTAGGAAGTTTTTTATTAACCTGCAAATCAACAAGTGAATAAGCGTTTATCCGGCCCGGTCTCTCAGCATTAAATGTCCCGTACCAGTCAAACGCGCTTTGCCAATGCCAGTTCACATTAAACCCATAACCATTTGAAACATTGCTATTAGCAAACATCATATTGCCGCTCCACTTTGGTGTATTGAAAGCCGCTACGTTATTTTGATTGGCTTTACCCAAATCAAATGTTGCAAGGGTAACATTAGCACCTGCTGAATATCCTTTCGGTATTAAATAAGTTAACCCCGCTCCGGCTCCCTGCTCAGAAACTTTATCAGAAGCATTGGTATATAGCTGGAACGCATGAATCTTACCATTAAGAATATCGCTGGCTGCTGCCGGGTTAATTTCACCATCGTTACCGATTACGTTATCCTGCGGTGCTATAACAACCGTATTTAATATAAAGTCGGTGTAGCTACTGTAATAATAATTTATATCTATTAATAGCTTATCTGCTATTAAGCCTTTGTAACCCAGTTCAAATGCTTTTTGTTGTTCAGGTTTTATATAGGCTACATTTGACTTCTTCAGCAGGTCTTTATTATCTGCAACAGCTTGTGGGAAGGGCTTTCCGTTGGCAACGTCAGCACCGAACGCACCACCAAAAGCACTCACGGATGCCGCAGTAAATGAATTTTGATATACAGTTAAGTTTTTGCTGTTGGCAGGTGCGCCACCCAAAATGGTGATGGGCCCAACATTCAGGTTAATATATTGATCAACCGGCGTTGGATTGCGAAAGCCTGTTTGATAGGACGCCCTAAAGTTGTTATTATGATCAACACTATAAACAGCTGAAAATCTGGGTGTAAAACTACCTTTAAAATTCTCATTCTTGTCATAACGCACCGAAGCCAGCAGTCCCAGTTTGTTATCAAATAGTTTTTTACCCGCCTGCACAAAAGCCCCGTATTCATCAATTGTTATCCGGTGTTCTTTATCATCAAACAGACTTCCGTTGGTAAACATGCTATAATGACGTATGTTGCCTCCTGCCTGCAAATCAAATATTTTAATAGCACTGCTAAAATCATATTGACCTTCGGTATGATAAAACTTGCTGTTGCTAAACACACCTGCACCACTTAATCCATAATTATGAATTGATACATCTTTAGCCTGGTTAAAGGCCGCCGTTCCGGGAATCAGCCTGCCCTGATCGGCAAACGCGCGAGCTGTGTTATTATCGTGCGCGGCAACACCACTTATACTCCCGTTAAAAGCATCCTGGTACCTGGTGAACCACATGGCATCAGCTTTGTCAGGTGTTACGGTATTGCCATTCAGGTCCTGTACCCAATCACGGTTAATGAATTGTGCCAGCGAACGGGTGTTATAGGAATCATGTGAATTTTCGATAACAGCATAGCTTCTTAAAAAGAAGTTACTACCCTTTAATTCAAGGCGATGCGTTTCTAACACAAAATTGTTCAGATCATACCTGCTGCTACCCGTGTAGCTTGCAGTTCCTCGTCCATAATTATACTGGTAAATAGCTTCAAGGTTATTATTAAATTTATATTCCAGCGCACCGTTTAGTTTTAAACTATAAACATTGTAATTCATGAGGTCTTTCTCTTCGTAACCCGTCCTTGAAACCAGGCCAATACCCGGCAGTGTTTGTGAAACCTCATCGCCATAAATATTGAGCGCATCCCGTCCCGGATTATTAGGCCCCCGCATTGAAGGAGCCGTTTGTGCACTAATATCTGTGTAGTTATCGGCATACCAATCTTTCCCTGTCAGGTATGATGCGTTTATCTTAAAGGCAAACTTGTTGTTAAAAGCCTTTGCATATCGCAGGGCAAAATCATAAAGTCCTTTAGCGCCAACGCCGGTTTCGCCTATGTGATTGATCCCTGACTTAGCCTGTAGTGTTAAGCCCTGGTATTCAAATGCATCTTTAGTATGTAGCAGCATCGCCCCGTTAAATGCCACCGGCCCGTATAGTGCCGAAGCTGCGCCGGGAATTACCTCAACACTCTCTATATCAATGTCTGACGCACCGAATAAATTACCCACTGCAAAGTTCAGGCCCGGAGTTTGGTTATCAACCCCATCAACAAGCTGTAAAAAGCGCGGGTTACCTGTATCGTTAAAACCACGCGTGTTCACCTGTTTATAAGTAAGGCTGCTGGTTACCGCCTCTATTCCTTTCATATTTTGAAGCCCGTCGTAAAATGTAAATGATGGGTTTTCCCTGACGGCCTTTTGATTCATCTTCTCAATACTTACCGGTGAATTAAGGCTAGTTTGATTAACCCTTGTTGCAGCTGTTACTACCTCATTAAGTACTACAGCTAATTGTTTAAGGCTAACATTATTATTGCCGGTTGCGCTATTAACGATAATTTCCTTATTGCCGTAGCCGACAGTAGTAATTTCAAGCGTAACCGGAAATTTTAAGTGATCAGCATTAAGGGTGTAATGCCCCCTGCTATCAGTAATGGTGCCCGCTATTTTTCCTTTAACGGTGATGCTGGCTCCGTTAATGGGCTGATTGCTTAAAGTATCCGTTATGGTTCCGCTTATCCGGACTTGCTGCGCGTAAATTTTTGCGCAGCTTAATAGTAAAATTATTAGGAAAAGTTTTTTCATTGTGATTAAAGTTGACTGGTTATAATTATTTTTTTAAATGGTCATATCCCTGCGGAAGGCGCATATAGCCGTTATTGATCAGCCTTTCCGCCAGGACATCAAAATATCCGGGATCAGCCGGTAAAGCAGTGCCTAAGCCATCCACATACCTGTTATAAAGACAAAAAAGCGCCGCTATTAAAACGGTGTCATGTATTTCCAGATCGGTTGCGCCTTCGGCTTTTGCTTTTTCTATATGGGTTGTGGTTACCAATTTTCCGCTTTCTCTTACGCTATCGGCGATAGTTAAGAGCGTTTTCATTTTTTCGCTAACAGGGGCCGCAGCGATATCTGTTTTTACCATTCCGGCGGTTTCGCTTTCGCCTAGAAACAGGTCGGCAGCGGCAGTATGCGCTGCAGTGCAAAACTTACAGTTGTTACCGTTCGATACAACTGTAGCTATTAATTCACGCTCACCTTCCGTAAGTGTTGATGTACCGCGTAATAAGATTTGGGTTAGCTCGCGAATAGGCTGAGCGGTATCTTTACGAAATTCCAATAAGCCGGTAATACCCGGCAGGTGTTCTTCAACTGCAATATGTGGCATAATTTGATTAAATAAAATTGATGAATGGCCGGAAAGCAGGACGGGCTATTTATTGCACAAATAATTAATGCAGCCGGACGAACAACAAATCATATAAGCTGTTGCCATCAAAAATGAGGATGCAGTAATATCGGGAAACAAATAAGTTAGGATGCTATTCCGGTATAAGCTAACTGAGTTTAGCAGAAATATTTGGGTGGTTGCTCCGGAATATCAAGAAAATTTGACAACAACTGCTGAAATGGTTGTATGGTATAGATTTTTACACTTTTGATAGTCGCATTAAACGCAAATTGCACAAAATTGAACTGAAACTTCTCTATTGTGTTTAATTTGCTAAAAGGAACATGCTCCTTTTTAGGTACCGGGATATCCTTTATATGCTTTGCTGTTATTATGTTTTCGCCGGAAAGCTGTGTTGTTTCATAGTTCGGAACGCACATCAGGTAAATGGCGGTGCGAGTTATTTTCATCTTTACATAGTTATAACTAGCGCTCTCAAACTGGATATGACCGCTCACATTTTCGTATGATGCCCATTCAGTTATACCAGGCATATTCACAGGCACCCTGATCTCGGTCAGGTCATGAACATTATACTTATTCTTGCTGGTTTGTTCATCGAAAAATCGTTCGGCCTTGTAGGTAAAATATTGGTGCAATAGCAAATACCCTCCGATATTAAACAGGTGAAATGAAAGCAACGTGATGGCGATAAATCGTCTCAATATTTTATCAGGTTATTTGGCTTTTTAAATTTGCGCTTAAAAGACCATATTTCAAAATTATTTTTTTATTATCAAAGAAACAATGTTACCTGCCTGCCTTTATCGCTTCATTTATTACGTTTAGCAATGATTTGCTTCCTGTACCATCGCCCATCAATTGCCATATCATCACACCACCTGCATTTTCAAGCGCAAGCTTTACTTTGTTTTTAATGGTTGCAATGCCGTTGTAATAAATAATTCCACCACCTGCAACAGCAAGTTCATCCATGTTTTCAGCTCCAGGGTACTGCGTTACCAGGGCATTGAAATTTATATCTGCCGGAGCACCGGAACCGAAACCATAACCATAAAAGGGAACCCCAAGACTGAGCTTTCTTTTGGCAATTCCCCGGGTGTTAGTCCAGTAATCCAAATCAGAAACGGCCATGTCAAATGGCGCATGCTGACCCGGATTCGAGGGCCGCCACGGGCCAGTTTTATCGTACGACATGATGTTTATGAAGTCATATTCAGCCAGCGCTTTATCAGTATATTGTGACTTGTAAGCCGTAGCAACAGCCGCTGTAAGTAACTTTTTCGCCTGTTTTAAAGCAGCAGACAACTCCGTTACAAAAGATTGATAGTTATTATCAATCCGCTCGCCTTCAAGGTCTACGTCAATGCCATCCAGGTTGTTATCGGCAACCAGTTTAACAAGGTTCGTTATTAAAGTGGCGCGTAAGGTATCCGATAAAAGTGAAGAATAATACGCAGGTGCAGATCCGCCACCTATTGATATTAAAACTTTTGTATTTTTTTCATGGGCCGAGGTTACTATTTTACTTAAAGCAGGTATGGCAGAAAATTTAGCGCCCGCATCCGGGTTGATAAATGCTATGTTAAGATAATTTATCCTGTCAAAGTCAAAACCATTAGTCGCCCCACTTTCTATACTGTGTAGCGTGAGGTAGCCAACAACCCTGAAAACTGCGTTATCTGCCGCTCCATTTACTTTTACCTGGGCGCTACTTTTTTTATGTACTGATAAAAGCGCCAACAACAATAAAGCCCCAAAAAGTCTATTTATATTCATTTGTGTTATAAGCGTAATTTTTGCTGGTAATATACAATGTATCCGTTAAACAGACTCTTTTTAGTTTGGTAACGGTAATTAGTTAGATAGGTGCAATTTATTATAGCTTAAACAACACTTTAATAAAATTTGACGTATAACAAGTTCAATCTAACTTTAATACCCTTTGGAGGAATTTATGACATTTTTTTTACTTTTAAGAAAACTATTTTAGGTTTAATTAGCTTTTAACGGTTAATGTTGCAAAATTAGCCAGGTATTAAAAATTTATAGTCCAGCTGAAGCCCTTTAAATTTATATTATTCACAATTTTAAATGATAAGTAACGCCATCAAACAAAACAGATTGAGCCACCAGCAACTTATATTGCAAAACAAGCAGTTACAACGTTCATTAGATGAAATGGAACGAATTAATAAAAACTACCTGCGTATTATGCGTGTAATGGCTCACGATCTCCGGAACCCCATCTCAGGCATAACCGGACTAGCAGCGATGCTGATGGTTGAGGATGAGCTTTCCGAAGATAGTAAAACCATGGTTAAGTTGATAGAAACAACTGGAATTCATTCATTGGAAATGATAAACGAGTTGTTAAAAACAGGACTTGCCAATGAAAATGAGCATTTGGTAAAACAGCGTATTGATTTAAAATCAATGATGCGCGATTCTGTTGAATTGCTCCAGTTCCAGGCGAAGGGCAAGCATCAGCAAATAATTTTTGATAATAATGACTTTCCGATAATGGCAGACGTTAATTATGAAAAGATATGGCGGGTTATAAATAATTTAATAGTAAACGCTATTAAATTTAGTTATCAGGGTGGAATTATCAAAGTAAATATTAAAGAAGAAAATAACCGAATCAGTATCTCAGTTGCCGACAACGGGATTGGTATCCCTGATGATCAGAAAGACGCTGTTTTTGAAATGTTTACCCCGGCAAAAAAAAACGGAACGTTTGGCGAACAGCCTTTTGGTCTTGGTTTATCCATCTCGAAAAAGATCATCGATTTGCATAATGGAAAGATCTGGTTTGAAAACAATGGAAATAAAGGAACAGTTTTTTATGTTGAATTGCCCGGCCTGGCTTAAATATTAGCGGCATTTTCGCTGTAATTATTGAAAGTTTACCGCGTATCTTATCGATGTCCTGAAATAAGGATACCTGCTGTTTACATTATCAAAATGTTTATAATATCCGCTAAGGGTTAAATATCCGGGTTCAGCATTAATTGCCAGATTTTTCAAAATTTTATAGCTAAACTCCGTTGATAAAGTGTGTAAAAAATAATGCGAGGCATTACCGTTTAAAGTTACCAGCCAGCCGCCGCGATAATTAATATTGTAGCTTAATTTATCGGCGATGCTTATTCCCCCTGAGAGATTTATGCCGGCGCCGGAACCATAATCGTAATTACGACCCCGGATGGGATATTTATCAGGCACAGCGCCCAATATCAAAACACTGCCACCTAATGATGTATTAATGATCACATTCTTCGAAATATCATATTCCGACACGATGTTAAGCCGCAGGCTTTGTGCACCGAAAAAGAAAGCCACATTCCTGATGTAATCGTAATTGGCCGACAAAATTGCCAGGTGCTGATGGCTTTCAGTCGAGCTGATTTCCCAACCGGCCAATGAGCCGTGTACGCTTAAAACGTTTACCAGGGTACTATCATCTTTTCCAAATTCGGCATTAACAGCAATATTGCTAAAGGGTGTTCTATAGTTTTCATAAGGAGTGCCGTATAGCAGTCTGATGTGCCCATACCAACCAGTTTTCTTATCCTTATTACCGGTATTGAAAGTTCTGGCTCCTAAATCAAATTCAGCATATATATGAGAAGAGTCACGTTCGGTTGAATTTCCATAAACCTTACCCCATTTACCAGTGGTTATTCGTTTTAATCCGTTCATAGGATTCACTAAAAAACCCGCCACTTCCTCAATCTGCCTTTTAGCTCCCCTGGTATGATTATTAATTATCTTGTTTGCCAGCCGGTAGGTCATCTCTCCCAGTATTATTCCGCCATAACTTGTGTTTATAAAATCGTTGGGCGATGGGGGCTGATTTTCGGCAAAAGTTTCCCATAAATAACTTCCGGCAAAAGTAGCCGGCGCTGCCTGCCAGAAAGAATAACCATTAACCCTGAAAGCGCTGTAAAAATTACTGCCATGATAAGGATGCCCAAACTGGTTGGTTTGAAAACCATCATTATCAAATTCCCAACTGGAAGGTTTGATATTATTCCCTATAACTTTCCACGAGATCCTGGCGTAGTCCTTGTTTGCTACATAGCGGTCAAATGTCCATGGAATTAGTTCTGCCAGGCCAAAATCCAGTGCTGCATTTCCAAAATTTTTATGACGGGAGATCTCGTCTGGCCGGGTTGTCAAACGGAGCACACTATCAGGAGGATGCCGCATTTTTACCCGAAGTTGCGACAAAACGGCCCCAGGTAATAATAATGCTATTAAAAAAAACAGCCCGCAAAAGATACTTGGCTTGCACTTCAACTTTTTAGACATTAAAAATATTAAACTCATTCCTTAAAGTTTTGCGCCGCTATAAAAGTACTGAGTTTATCTTAACTAACCGCGCTTTAATAAGGCATAACCTTTACCATGTTGATACCAAAAACCATCCCTTCAAACTACCTTTTAGTAAACAAAGATTATTTTTTAAAAAAAAATTAAAACCAGGCGTAACGAAATTACCGTAAGTGTAACTGAAATGTAATTTTTTATCATTCAAATAATTAATCCTGATCCGCTAACAATTAAAAACATCAACATGAAAAAGACCATCAAAAAAGTTCTGCTTTATGCCTCAGCTACCTTCCTCTTCCTGGTAGTGGTATTGGCCGTTCACATCTACTATGTTTACCGTCCTGCCCCTAACGCAAACACAAGGGTGATGGCACGTATTGACATTAAACAACCGGTGACACAGGATGAGGCCAACAACATCTCTACATGGATGTCACATCAAAAAGGCATTGACCATGTTATGATCAATCCTCAAAATAATATTGTAGTATTTACCTTTTTCCCGGTAAAAACCACAGGCGACAAAATTGCAGAAGACTTTAAGACAAAGTTTAACCTGGAAGCCGAAAGATTTGTCCCTACACAAAATGACCTTAAAAGCGGCTGCCCTGTAGCAGCAACTTCTTACACTTATAAAGTTTACAAATTAATTTCCCAAATCATATAACTCTTAAAAATCATAAACATGAAAAACTTATCAAATTTATTTTTAGCTGCTGCAGCATTAGTATCCGTATTGGCGATAGAATCGTGCAGCAACAAATCAAACAATGTTACCCCTGTAAAAGCGACATTGTACGACTCATTAGGCGGAACAGCACTGGTAGCGGACCCTGCAAAACCAGGAACAATGATTGAAACCGGTCGTTTAGGCATCCGCTCAGTTATTGACAGTACTATTTTTGTTATTGCCGGCGACTCAAGGATCAACGGTCACTTTACTGTTTTATTGGCAGAAGTAACCAAGGGCGATCTTTCAGGCTTTAGCGAACTAAGTGACAACCTTACAACATTTGTTGCGGTAGCCACTGGCGCAAAAGATTACAAATACCAGGGGATGGACATGGTAGCAGCTCATGATCCGGCGCAAAATAACCGTATGAATGGTAAAGCATCAAGCGCAGATTTTGACGCATTTGTTGACGACGTTGTTAAAGGCGCCAACAAAAATAAGCTACCGGCTAATTTGATTGGTTCACTTGGTAAAATCATCGTTAGCCTGAAATCACAAGTGGTTCAGAAATAATATTTGCCCTCTCTGTCTAACACAAAAGCCCGGAAATAATCCGGGTTTTTTGTTGGATAATTAACAAGAAATCTTGTTGACAATTGAATGACAAATTAGCATTAACAATAGAAACCAACCGGTAAAAAAATACGTAATTAATTAAAAATCAAATCAATGCAGCATTTAATTAATCCAATTGATATTTCACAATTTTACGCCATCGGCATAAATTATAAAAAATCTGAAGCAAATATCAGGGGTCAATACGCTGTTAACAATGAAAGCAATAGCCGGATCCTGCAGCTTGCAAATTCCCGTCAGGTGAATAGCATGTTTATTTTATCTACCTGTAACCGAACCGAAATTTACGGTTTTGCAACCAATCCAGAGCACCTTATTGACCTGCTTTGTACCGAAACAAAAGGTTCAAAAGAAACTTTTAAAGAACTGTGTTACATCAAAAACGGGACCTGCGCAATTGAACACCTGTTTAATGTTGGTGCAGGGCTGGATTCTCAAATCCTGGGTGATTATGAAATAATTTCCCAACTAAAGCAAGCCGTAAAGTTTTCAAAAGAACGCGGTTTTATCAACTGTTTTTTAGAGCGATTATTTAACTATGTTCTGCAGTCTTCAAAAGTTATAAAAAATCAAACCACATTAAGCGGCGGTACAGTTTCCGTTTCATTTTCCGCTATACAATACATAAAAAGCCATGTCATTATTAACGCTGATGTTAAGATTTTACTTGTTGGTACAGGAAAAATCGGACGTAATACTTGCAAAAATCTGGTCGATTATTTAAAAACCAACAACATTACCCTCATTAACAGGTCGGTAGAAAAAGCGAAAGAACTGGCGGAAGAATTAGGGTTAAAACATGCGCCTTTAAACCAATTAGAGGATGAGATTTGTTCATCCGATATTATCCTGGTTGCTTCAAATTCGCCAGAGCCGGTTATCTTGACATCACATCTTAAAAACGCTGGCAATAAGTTAATCATCGACCTTTCAATTCCCTATAATGTAGAGGAATCAGCCCAAAAATTAGTTAATATACAGCTAATTAACGTTGATACCCTGTCAAAACTTAATGATGAAACGCTGAGCAAAAGAAAAGGTGAAATACCAAAGGCAAAACAAATAATTGCTGAACAAACTGACAGTTTTATGGAATGGTATAACATGCGTAAAAATGCTCCGGCTTTAAACGCTATCAAAACCACCTTAGGCCTGTTATCTGTTAATCAGCAACTTTCGGCAAGTAAAAATCTTGATTATCCGTGTGTAATCATCCAGCAAAAAATCCAAAAAGTGGTAAATGGGGCAGCGTTTAAAATGCGATCGACCAATCAATACGGTTGCCAATATATTGAAGCAATAAATGAATTCTTCAGCATAGCTATTTGATAATTAACTACTTACTAATTAAAACCCTTATTCCGGTTACCTGTCTAACACATCTTGCAGGTTTCTTCTCATCCTGTACAATGATCCGGAAGGGTCCTTCGGAAGGCAGCAAAGGTTTACCATCAGCCTTATTTGCAAGAATGACCAGGCGATCAGTAAAATTCTTATCTAACTCTGCGAGCGCAAAAACAACCTGGTAACCGTCGGCCGCTGTAACCTCTACATATTTGGTAAGGTTTTTACCTTTCAGCTCGCTTCCCAAAGTAACACCAGCCTTTTGCAATATTGCTGAAAGTACTACCCCTGAATACCTGTGCTCCTTACCATCTTTATCTGTTCTCATCACCTCGGTCTGCGCATACTGGTCAAGGTCGGATATTTTTAAATCAAGCGGACTAGTCAGCTCCCCTGTTATTTTTACCGAGCTTTGGGAAACTAAAGATTGAGCAAAAGACTGATAAGTAATTGTTAATAAGATTAATAAAGTAGAAAATATCAACTTGTTTTTCATTGTATGGATTTTTAGTTGGTGGCTTGCAGTATGTTTTTTAGCGGCTTAAACTGCTAACAGGCAATATGCAATTATGCCATCGTTATATTTACTAAAATACAATGAAATATGGAGAATGGCTAAAAAATTACAGATCCGTTAAATTCTTGTTCTCTGACAGAAAAACACTGAACTTATCCTGCAGTGAATGAAAATTGCTGATAACGTGCAAACCATATTCAGTAACCACGGCATTGCCCCCGCCTTTGCCGCCACGGTGCGATATTACCAGCGGCGAACTGAAATGCGTATTCATGTGATTAATAAGGTCCCATGCCTGTTTGTATGACATCTTCATTTGCAGCGCCGCCTGACGGATGGATCCCGATTCCTTTATTCGTTCCAGCAACTCGACCCTGCCATGTCCTAAAATTTTCTCACCGGACGTTTCCATCCACACACGGCCATTAAGCGTAAACTTTGAATCTTTCATGCCAATTTATAGTTAACTTATTTTTCGAAATAGTCCATCCACTTTTTAATAAGGGCAACCCTGTCGATTAAAAATTTCTTATTAAAAAAAATGCTAGACCAGTCGTCAAAATTATCAAACTGAAAACCAAGATAAAATACCCAAAATGCAAAGCCAAAGTATGGCATGGCTTTAAGTTCTTCATCATGTAAAGGCCTAGTACTGCGATAGTGTTCAACAAAAATATGGAATGCCTTGTCGGCTTCTTCACGCGGCAACCTTCCTAAGGTAGCATCCAAAAAATAATGAATGTATAAAGAAGTAATGTCATTCACCAGGTAACCCTTTCCCGCAAAGTCAAAATCAAAAAAGGTAAGGTTATTGCCCTCATCAAAATGAAAATTCTTAGGCAAAAAGTCGTAGTGGCAATAGCCATGGCTAAAGTGGCGATAATCAATAGTCCCCATTGCTGCGATCACGGTCTTAGCTGTTTGGTTTAACCAGGCATACTCCAGCGGCAACTCGTCAAAAACACTCTTGATACGTTCAAGCGGATCAATAATGGTGCTGTGAATATCAAACGTATGCCTTTTGTGTGTCAGTTCAATTTCAGCAGTTACGTTGTGTACCGCTGCCATTTCCCTCCCCAGCACAGCTAGTTGTTGATCGCTCATTTTATTTACTACTCCGCCTTTTGCATAAGTAAACAACACCCCGTAACGGGTACCCTCGGCGGCATTAAAGGCCTGTATGCTATTGCCATTCAAATCCTTCAACGGGTACGAAACCTTTGCGCCGCTGTTGGTTAAAATGGTAAGTAGTTCAACCTCGCCTTTTATTTCCTCAAGTTTGCGGTGTGCGTCACGATAGATCTTAAAAATATATTTGTTCGTCAGGCTTTCAACTACATAGGTGTCACTAACATTGCGGATGAGTAATCGGCATTGGGTATCGCTCAATTCATAACGATTTGAAATAAAATCGTTTAAAGCTTTTGATGAAAGTGTAGAGTACTGCGTTGGGAAAATATCCATGCAAATAGCTATTGTTATTGTGCAAAGAAAGCTTTTGGTCTTTAGATTTTTCCCTTTTCTCTAAATATTTCCTTTCTTTAATTCATCAGCGGCAAAATTTGCGGCGCGCGCAGTTAATGCCATATAGGTTAATGAAGGGTTTTGACATGCCGATGAAACCATGGCGGCGCCGTCTGTTACAAAAACGTTTTTCGCATCCCAAACCTGGTTATTGCCATTCAAAACCGAAGTTTTAGGATCGCGTCCCATCCGGGCGGTACCCATTTCATGGATTCCATCGCCCACATTATGCCCCCTATCCCATGAGGTTATGTTTTTGACGCCGGCATTTTCCAGCATTTCACGTGCTTCTTTTACAATATCAACCCGCATCTTTTTCTCGTTGTCTTTTATTTCGGCATCCATCGCCAAAACAGGCAGCCCCCATTTGTCTTTCCGGTTGGGGTCGAGCGTTATTTTATTTTCATGATAAGGAAGTAACTCCCCAAAGCCGCCAATCCCGATAGTCCATTGGCCCGGCTCGGTTATAGCATCCTTAAATGCAGCGCCAACATTCAATTCGGCAACGTTCCGGCTCCAGCCTTCGCGGCTCGCGGCACCCTGATAGCCAAATCCACGCAAATAATCACGTTTATCGTCAAATAAATTAGCAAATCTTACCACATAAATACCGTTGGGCCTTCTGCCGAAATAATACTTATCCTCATACCCCTCTACCGTGCCAGATGCACCCAGGTTGTAATGATGATCCATAATATTATGGCCAAGTTCTCCGCTGCTGCTTCCTAAGCCACCCGGCCAAATATCAGTTGCAGAGTTCATCAACACCCAGGCACTGTTTAAGGCAGAAGCATTTACAAATACGATTTTTGCGTGATACTCGTAAGTTTGGTGTGTCTCAGCATCCAATATTTCAACGCCGGTAGCTTTCTGCGTGTTTTTATCGTAAATAATTTTGGTTACAATTGAAAATGGACGTACCGTTAAATTACCTGTAGCAACAGCCGCAGGCAAAGTAGATGACTGGGTGCTAAAGTACCCACCAAAAGGGCACCCCTCCCAGCAACGGTTCCTGAAGTGGCAGGCGTTTCTATCGGGGATCGCCTCGGTGAGGTTGGCGCTGCGGCCAATAATCATGTGCCGAGTATTTTTATAGTGTTTTTTCAAGCGTTCAGCCACATCTTTCTCCACAATATTCAAATCCATGGGCTTCAAAAAGTGACCATCCGGCAATTGAGGTAAACCTTCCTTTGAACCATTTACGCCCGCAAATTTCTCTACGTGGTCATACCAGGGTGCCAGGTCCTTGTACCTGATAGGCCAGTCAATTGCCCATCCGTCTTTGGCATTGGCCTCAAAATCAAAGTCGCTCCAGCGGTAGCTTTGCCTTCCCCATAAAATGGAACGCCCGCCCATCTGGTAGGAACGCCACCAGTTAAAAGGCTTTATTTCTGTGTAGGGAGCATCCTGTTCATTTACCCAATAATCCATAATAGGTTCAACAGCCCCCCAGCCGCGCGAAATTACCGGCCTAACCTGGCGCTGCTCCTGCGTAACATTTCCACGGTGATCAAATTCCCACGGATCTTTAGCTGCTGATTTGTAATCTTTCAGGTGCTCAAAATTACGACCGCGCTCAAGCATAATAGTTTTCAGGCCCCTGCCGGTAAGCTCTTTAGCTGCCCATCCGCCGCTAATGCCCGATCCGATAACAATAGCATCGTAAGTGTTGTTAATTTTGGCCTTGCCGTTAATATTTATGGAATCTGCTAACATAATTTATGTTTATTGGTTTAAAATCCGGAACGCAGTGAATAATTGGTACACAATTATATAGAAATGTATTAACTATAACAAGATATTAATTGTATTGTAAACAATTATATCGGTATTGTTTTTATTAATGATGCCGCAAGGATACGTTAAACATAAGTCCATAATTTAGTAAATTGCACCCTTATTAGTTCAAATATGAGCATACCTGCCTATGGTTTACAGGATATAAAAAAGGAAGTCCAGCATTTGCCGCACGAGCAATTAGCCGAGCTTTGCCTGCGGCTGGTGCGGTATAAGAAGGAGAATAAAGAACTGCTGGCTTACCTGCTTTTTGAAGCGAATGATGAGCATGCTTTTGTTGAAAAGGTAAAAGCCGAAGTTGGTTTTATGATGAGCCAGTTGCCTTCGCACAGTTACCTGGCATCAAAAAGTGTTCGCAAGGTATTAAGGCTCATTAGTAAATATGTAAAGTTTATTGCCTCAAAACCGGCAGAAATAGAATTACTTTTAAATTTCTGTTTTAATTATCTGCAATATATTAATCGTAACACTTCATACAAACCGCTGAGAATGATATTGGTTAGGCAAATACAAAAGACAAACACCAATATTAAGAAATTGCATGAGGACCTCCAGTTTGACTACAGCCAGGAGTATAACCGGTTAATTGACGAAGCTGAAAATAAATTCACATGGTTTTACAAGAATGACCATTTGTTGTAACATATTTGGGGTTTTAAAATCTAACCAATAAAATTAACTGATAGTGGCAGAAAAAGAGGCAGCTTTTAAGAAAATTTACGAAGCCAATTCAAAAAAGATCTACCATTTGTGTTATGGTTATACCGGTGATGATGATGCTGCGAGCGACCTTTTGCAGGAAACATTTTTAAAAGTTTGGCAAAACCTTGATAAATTCCGTAACCAGGCAATGATCTCTACCTGGATCTATCGTATTGCTGTTAATACCTGTCTTACCTACCTGCGCTCAGAAAAACGACAGGCAAAAGACGAACTTACACCTTTAATTGCTGAAACAAAAAAAGAAGAATTATCTGAAAAGAACGAGCAGGTATCCCTGCTTTATAAGTGTATATCGAAATTGGAAGAGTCAGAGAGAATTATAATTACACTGGTGCTTGATGAGGTGCCATATCCGGAAATTGCAGAGGTGTCCGGAATTTCGGAAGGAAATCTGAGGGTGAAAATATATCGAATTAAACAGAAACTAACAGAATTGTATAACCACTATGAAAGAGTTTGAGCACTTAATGTCGGTTTGGCAGGGACAGCCAAAACCAGACAAGCTTTCGGTGGACGAGGCGCTTAAGCAAGTAAAGAAGGGAATCAGGGGCATCACCAGCAAATTATACTGGGGTATTGTCGCAATGATTGCATTGATTGTTTGTGCCTTTATTATTACGTTCTTTTTTGCCTTCCGCTCGCCGGCCACTATCGCAGGCATATTGATCATTTTAGTTACTATGCTGATGTACTTATCGCTTATTGTACGTCATTACCATATCCTCAACAAACATGATCTTACCCAAAACCCAACAGAATATCTCAATACCCTTAAAGCATACCAAAAAAACCGCAGCAAAGTAATAGGCTGGTTTTACTACGTATTTATGCTGATGATCAGCGTGGGCCTCACTTTATATTTTATTGAAGTGCTCGAAGATGCGCCCGCCTATTTTAAACTGGTAACCTACGGATCCATCATTATCTGGTTTTTATTTATCACATTTTACCTGAAGCCACGGATGTTTAAAAACGAGGAAGAGAAACTAAATCTTATGATTGACAGGCTGATCAGGCTTCAGGAACAGTTTGATTAATTAATTTTAAGATTTGTTGATTTGAAGATTTTAAATTCGCTGGTCAACATTCGTCGTTTAAATTATCAAATTTTCAAATCATCAAATTGACACATTTTCAAATCATTAAAGCTGAAATGACCGATGCAGCAGCGCTGCTGGATTTCAGTAAAACAACTTTCTTTGATTTTTTTGGCCCGTTAAACGATGCTGCCAATATGGAAGCATATGCTGCGGTAGCATTTACTTCACAAAAAATACTGTCTGAGTTAATTGAGTCCAACTCTGAATTTTATTTCGCCATGCTCGCTGACGAAATTGTGGGTTATTTGAAGCTAAACTTTAACAATACTCAAACCGAATTCCATGATGCAAATGCAATGGAAATAGAACGAATCTATGTATCCCGGAACCACCACAAAAAAAACATAGGTAAGAACCTACTAAACTTTGCTGTTAATGTAGCATTTCAAAGGCAGCTTAAATATATTTGGCTGGGCGTTTGGGAACATAATACCAACGCAATAGGTTTTTACAGCCACAACGGGTTTGAAGTATTTAGCAGCCATGAGTTTACTTTAGGTGATGATTTGCAAACGGATTTATTGATGAAGCGGGTGTTATAAAACAACCCTTTAAATTTACTTTTCTGAGAGACGACGGTTTCAGCATATAGTCAGCCACCTTTTAATTAGTGGGCGATAAATTAAAATGCAAACACGCTAATCTTACATGGTAGGTACTTGCTCATAAATAGTCCAATACTGCTCTTTACTATTGCCTTTCTTAGTCAATACTACCCGCGAATTTACGCTGCCCTTTTTGTCGGCGGTGAGAAACAGATCGGTCCCTTTTAATTTTATCATAAAAGTATTGGTATCAACCGGCTCAAATTCATATTGTTGTCCTCCTCCGTTTGGATTAAGCGGCTGCTCCTCTAAGTTAACCCCACTTCCAGGCTCGCCAACGGGTTGAAAAGTCTTATTGGTAAGCAGGTTTTGCAATTGATAGGTATTGCCGGTAATATGCTTAAAGTTCCAGGTCATGCATTTCCAGTTTTCAGGGTAATAAGAAACCAGCGGAGTGCCATTTTCAGCATGCGCATCCTTTACACGTAAAAGCATACCTGTTTGCACATTTTTAATAGCATAATTCCCTTTAATGGTTTGCGCCGAAGCTAAAAACGACATCATTAGCATTAAGCAAAAACAAAATAAGCCGGATGGTTTTTTCATATCGCTATAAAATTTGGGGTTCGTAAAACTAACCATTAAATAACGATTTAGTTTTTTAGCTACTTATCACCGGCATATAAACTTGCTGATTTCGTCCTTTATGCTATCATCCCCGCATAAAAGGATTAAAGTTTCTTGTCCCAATCTCCATCCCCGCAGCCCGGCAAACAGTTTTCTCGCCAAATTTAAAATTGATCTTATCGAGGGCCTGGTAAAGCTTTATCCGCTCTTCATTATCGTCAAACAGGTTTATCTGGTAGCTTCCCCTGCAAAGATTACTAAGCCTAACCCCTATCAACCTAATCGGGCGGTGCTGGTTCCAGGCCTTTCTCAACAGGTTTTTAACGCCGGGGATCAGGATATGCTCGGCAGCCGTTAAAGAGATCTTTTCCTGCTGCGTATGCGTTTCAAAATTAGCATAACGAACTTTAATGGAAAGGCATGATGCTACCTTGTTTTCCTTCCTCAGCTTTGATGCCAACTCCTCCGTCATTGATACCAATATGGTTTCAATAGCTTGTAAATCGCTAATGTTTGTATTAAAAGTATGTTCGGTTGAGATCGACTTGCGATCGCTGTGGGGCACAATTTCGCTGTCGTCAATGCCATTGGCCTTTTCCCAAATATATTTGCCCATCCGGCCAAAAACAGATTCTAAAAAACGTACATCTGTTTTTTGAAGCTGTCCTATCCTTTCAATCCCATATTGGTGCAGCTTACTGGCGGTACTCTCGCCAAGCCCGGGAATTTTACCAATTGCAAGCGGTGCCAGAAAATCTTTCTCCTTTCCGTGAGGGATATATAACTGCCCGTTAGGCTTAGCCTGGTTAGTGGCCATTTTTGAAACCGTTTTCCCTGACGACATCCCAAACGAGATGGGCAGGCCGGTTTCGCGCATTATCTTTTGCCGAAGCTCACCGGCATGCTTATAGCAGTTATGAAACCTGTCCATACCTGTATAATCAATGTAAAACTCATCAATTGATGTTTTCATATACAGCGGCACTGCGTTGTGGATAATCTCAGTAACCTCCCTGCTGGCCTCACCATAACGACCGTGCGAGCCCCTTAACACAATTGCATGCGGGCATAGCTTAAGCGCCTGCCGCGTAGGCATTGCTGAGTGTACTCCAAACATACGCGCCTCGTAGCTGCAGCTGGCCACTACACCCCTATCCGCCGATCCTCCTATAATTACCGCTTTGCCAATAAGCGAAGGATCAAACTTTCGCTCAACAGAGACAAAGAAAGAATCAAGATCAATGTGCATTACGGTGCGTTTCGCAATCATATAACAAAAGTAGAAAATTAATTGAAATTACTAAAATTATTAGCATTTTAGCGTCCTAAATTTCATTGTTTTATATGACGACCTATGTTGATTATTTGATGATTATTTGCTTGCCATCCGAACTGGTTAAGGAAATCAGCAGGTATAAGCAGGCGTCGGTAAATGCAATAGGTCATTTCGAGGCGATGCACACACCGGCTT
The DNA here is from genome assembly GCF_002257585.1 of Mucilaginibacter xinganensis. NCBI lineage: Bacteria > Pseudomonadati > Bacteroidota > Sphingobacteriia > Sphingobacteriales > Sphingobacteriaceae > Mucilaginibacter > Mucilaginibacter xinganensis. Next base: position 3,243,969 of record NZ_CP022743.1, read on the forward strand.
ATATCACCATAACCCATCAGGTACGGTGCAAGCCATTTTTGGCACAGCCTGCAATAGCGCGCATGGAGCAAAGAATTAGTAGCCTGCCACCCGCTGAACTCTACTTGAACGGCTTTGGTTATTTTAGCCACGGCAGCGCTGCCAAAACCATATACGCACAAATTGAACCAACGCAACGAAATGAAAATTGGTTTAAATTGTTAGCCATGCAAATGGGTATAAAACTAAAGGATTTTACCCCGAACGTTACCATCGTTAAAAATATCCCGGCAACCACGTTTAATAAGCTTTGGCCCAATTTTCATAACCGGAAGTTTAAATACCCGTTTACCGTGAACAGCCTCACTATTTTACACAAAGATACGTTTACAGAACATGACGAATGGAGAGTTTACCGTGAGTTAAGCTTTGGTAATAAGCTATCCGCGTTTTAAGTGAGGGCCGTATTATTACGAAGAAGCTACTTCGGGCTTCCAATTACGAAAGAAATCAATAACGTTGAAAAATGTTAAAAAAAAGTTAATAACTAAATCCAGCACTTCGTCTTACCCGTAATTAACATTATTAATTGGCAATTACATTAAAAAAGCTGTAAATTAAATTAAAAAAGAAAGAGTAAAAAATTTGAAAATTTAATGAAATTCATCTTCATGCTGTCAATCTTTTTAAATTAATTACAAAAGTGTCACAATATTTTTAATAAGATTAATGTTATATTTAAACCACCCTAATTAAATATGCAGATCGACAAAGAAAGAATCGAACAAATTGTTTCGGACATGGCGCCTATTGTAGCAGACCAGTATTTAGATAAAAACCTCTCCAAATACCTTCCGTCTATTGAGCAAAACCTGACTTTATTAAATAATTATTTAGATAGTCATATAGAGCATGACACGGAACTTTATCATTTTTTAATTACCGTTTCATATCAGTACTACCGGCTTAAAGACCAGATTTTAAGCACACACCACTAACAAATACTAACTTTCTGCACGTTAACTCAATAATATTTTTTTAACGAATTGCCCGTTTTAATTTCCAGATGTAATTCGCTTCTGCAGGCATGATTATTAATGCCAGTCCCCCCTATATTAAAATCTAAAATCTGTGAAATAATTTTACAAAACAATTTGCAATTGCTAAAAATATTAGTAATATTTGTTTTGTAAATCAAACGGTTATGACAGGTTACCAGGATTATTTAATAGTGTTATCTCCTCCGGATAGCATCAAAAAAAAGATAAAAAGATATAAAGACGACAGCGCCGCCATTATTGGCGAATATGACAGTCATTATTCAAAAGGTCACATCAGCATTCAGCAATGGCCGCGTAAAAAGCCGGTATGGATAGACGCAATGATGCCCAAACTGGAACGCGAGCTATTAAGCCTTCCTCCGCTTGTTGTTAATATTAAGGGCTTCGATTTTTTCCATCACGAGGACAATCCCACCATTTATGCGCGGATGGATCAAACAGCTTTAACAGCTATTTGGTACAAACAACTGAAAAGGTTTTTTAGTGGCGGCAGCTTTGTTCCGCATATCACGATTGCCCGAAGTATCCCTGCGCCGGCATTTAAAAAACTATGGCCCTACCTGAGCAAACAGGAATGGAACGAAGAATTTAAGATAGATAAACTAACCATACTAAGAAGAGATACCATCGGTCATGATAAAAGCTATAAAATATACCGGGAATTACCGTTTAACCGTCGCCTGGATTTTTATAATTACACCCAATCAAAGGTAAAAACGCCTGTTACAACAGAAAAACCTGTTAATACACAGCAATTTAGCCTTTTTTAACAATTTATTAACCAAAAACAAACCTTTTCCTATCTTTGCGCCGGGGTAAGTCTTTTACGGCCAGCTCCTCTTGAACTCCCCCAGGGTGGGAACACAGCAAGGGTAGAGAGTTGAGCGGCGCGATAAAAGTAGCTTACCCTTTTTTGTGCCTTTTTTTTCGGTTTACGGGTAAATCATTAGTTTGTTGTAGCCGGGGTTCCAATCTTTTAGTAGCGGTTATTCAAGAAATAACGTAAGCCATATTTGTCATCAGCCTGCCTTTTTTTGATTTTTGGAGCATTAATCAGCCCATCAATGCCGGCTGCCCATTTCTAAAATCATTATCTTCGCCAAAACATCTTCTCTACAATGCTTGATATTCTCATTATAGGCGGCGGCCCCATCGGATTAGCATGCGGACTCAAAGCTCAAAAAGCCGGTTTAAGCTTTTTAATTATTGAAAAAGGCTGCCTGGTTAATTCATTATATAATTACCCCTCTACCATGACGTTTTTCTCCACCTCCGAGAAGCTGGAGATTGGCGGCATTCCCTTTGTAACAGTAAATAACAAACCTACCCGTTCTGAAGCGTTGGAATATTACCGCAGGGTGTCAACGTCCAATCAATTGCCTGTAAACTTATTTGAGGAAGTTACCGGACTTGCAAAGCAGGATGATAATTTTACCGTTACTACCAGCAAGGGAACTTACCATGCAAAAAAAATCATTCTTTCTACCGGGTTTTATGACATTCCTGTAAAGCTGGACATCCCCGGCGAAAACCTGCTAAAAGTTAAACACTATTATAAAGATCCTCACTATTATGCTATGCAAAAAGTGGTTGTAGTGGGATCAAGCAACTCCGCTATTGACGTAGCCTTGGAAACCTACCGAAAAGGTGCGGAAGTAACGCTCGTGATAAGGGGTGCAGAAGTTAGCGACAGAGTGAAGTACTGGGTACGTCCGGACATCATCAACAGGATTAAAGAAGGCAGTATCAGAGCTTATTTTAACTCCCATTTAAATGCTATCCGTGAAAATGAAGTGGATATTGAAACGCCTGATGGATCAGTTACGATTCCGAATGATTTTGTTATGGCGATGACCGGCTATAAACCCAATTTTGCTTTTCTAAAAAAACTGGGCATCAACCTTACTGAAGACAAGTTTATCCCGAGTTACAACCTTGAAACTATGGAAACTAACCAGCCTGGGCTTTACCTTGCAGGCGTAGTTTGCGGGGGACTTGATACCCATTTGTGGTTCATTGAAAACTCAAGGGTGCATGCAGAAATGATAATAGATGACATAATTTCAAAGCGCTGAAAAATATTGCCTCTTATTTTTTTATGCCTTTTAGTATATTTTAAATTAAAACGCTAAACTGGGACAGCATTTATAATTGTCAGGCTTAAAAACACCATTACATTTTTAAACTAACAATAATTGTTTTTTTCTTGCATAAATAAAAATTAATGCAATACTTTGCACAAAATTTAAAAAACAATAAAACAACAAATAAAATGAATCAACAAAGCTTAAATAAGCCAATAACCAGAGCCACCTTTGCTCCGGTTTCAGCTGCTTTGGTTTCAACTGTTTTTTTATTCTCGCCTTCTCGACGAAGGCCGTACATGCCCCGGGTTTGATTTATTTCCCTTCCTGAACCCAATGAAGTTTGTTATTAAACTTCTTCCGCAAAAGATCATCTAATTATTAATGCTGTAATAAGCCAATAATTTAACGGTAATTTTTCTATTTCAATGATTAAAGATTTTGATATACAGGTAGCAACCGCGCAGCACGCAGACTTTGCACCGCAGATCTGCGATGAGATGGCTGAATCTGCAAAAGCTCGCGGTACAGGCATAGCCCAGCGCTCGCCTGAATACGTTGCTAATAAAATGCTCGAAGGCAAAGCAGTTATTGCTTTTCATAAAGATGGTACATGGGCAGGTTTCTGCTACATAGAAACCTGGAGCCATGGCGATTTTGTGGCTAACTCCGGTTTGATTGTTAGTCCCCAATTTAGGAAAGAAGGCCTGGCAAAGGCAATTAAAGAAAGCATCTTCAATCTGTCGCGCACAAAATACCCCAATGCAAAGATTTTTGGCTTAACAACGGGCCTAGCGGTAATGAAGATAAATTCAGAATTGGGTTATGAACCAGTCACTTATTCTGAGCTTACCCAGGACGAGGATTTTTGGGCTGGCTGTAAAAGCTGTGTAAACTACGACATTCTGATGAGCAAGGGCCGCAAAAACTGTATGTGCACAGCAATGTTGTTTGACCCTGCTGAAAAACAGAAGGAATACGAGGACAAGATGAAGAAGATAACCCACAAAGCAACTTTGCTGGAGCGCATTGAAAATGCGATTAAAAAACGAATAGAGAAGTTTACGTACAGCACTACTTAGAACCGCAATACTTTGCGTTTCAGAATATGAATAAATTACCAGGACGTAAAGTATTGCGTCTGCACACAAACATAAATCAATGAAAAAAAAGGTTGTTTTGGCTTATAGCGGAGGTTTGGATACCTCATTCTGTTGCATTTACTTAACTCAGGATTTAGGTTATGAGGTTCATTCGGTAATAGTAAATACCGGTGGCTTCAACGACGAAGAACTTAAAAGCGTAGAAGAACGCGCTTACAAAATGGGCGTTACGTCGCACCATGTGGTTGACGAAACAGAAAACTTTTACAATACCTGTGTTCGCTTTTTGATCTATGGTAATGTTTTAAAAAACAATACTTATCCCCTTTCAGTAAGTGCCGAGCGCGTTAGCCAGGCAACGGCTATTGCAAATTATGCCAAAGAAATAGGTGCAGAATTTGTAGCACACGGCAGCACCGGCGCCGGTAACGACCAGGTCCGTTTTGATATGATCTTCAATATCCTTGTTCCTGAAGTGCAGATCATCACCCCTATCCGCGACTTAAAACTGAGCCGCGAAGCGGAGATCCAGTATCTGAAAGAGCATGGTGTGGAAATGAACTTTGAAAAGGCCAAATACTCTATTAATAAAGGCATCTGGGGCACTTCTGTAGGTGGTAAAGAAACCCTTACATCAAACCTAGGATTACCGGAGGAAGCATGGCCTACGCAAGTTACCTCAACCGGGGTAAAAAACCTGGAGTTGATTTTTGAAAAAGGCGAATTGGTGGGGATTGATAATGAAAGATACGATCACCCAACAAAAGCTATCCAGGCACTACAGGCCATTGCACAGCCTTACGGCATAGGCAGGGATATACATGTAGGTGATACCATTATTGGAATCAAAGGCCGCGTAGGCTTTGAGGCTGCTGCACCAATGATCATCATAAAGGCGCACCACACCCTTGAAAAACACGTACTTACCAAATGGCAACTGTCATGGAAAGATCAATTGTCTTCGTTCTATGGCAACTGGTTGCATGAAGGCCAGTTCCATGATCCAATTATGCGCAATATAGAGGCATTTTTAACAGATACCCAGCACAATGTGACAGGCAAGGTATTTGTGCAACTGCACCCTTATCGGTTCCAGGTTATTGGTATCGAGTCGGCGCATGATTTAATGTCAAATAAATTTGGCAGCTATGGCGAAATGAACAATTCGTGGAGCGGTGAAGATGTTAAAGGCTTCTCAAAGATTTTTGGCAACCAGGTAATGATCTATCATAAAGTTAATTCATAACTCATGGAAAAAGTAAGAGCAGGTATAGTTGGAGGAGCGGGTTATACTGGTGGCGAAATGCTGCGGATCCTGATCAACCACCCGAACGTGGAGATATCGTTCGTACACAGCAGCAGCAATGCCGGCAACCATGTTTACGACGTACATACCGATCTGTTTGGCGATACCGATCTGAAATTTGCTGCAGAACTGGCTTATAATATTGATGTGCTCTTTTTATGTGTAGGGCACGGAGACGCCAGGAAGTTCTTAGAAGCCAATCCTATTCCTGATCACATTAAAATAATAGACCTCAGCCAGGACTTCAGGCTGTTGCCGAATGCAAAACTGAAAACAAAAAATTTCATTTACGGCTTGCCTGAATTAAACCGGGAAGCTATTAAACAAGCAGGAAATATTGCTAACCCGGGTTGCTTTGCCACATGCTTACAGTTAGGGCTGATACCATTAGCGTCAAAGGGGTTATTAAACAGCGAGGTACATATTACCGCCACCACAGGATCAACCGGTGCCGGACAAAGCCCGTCGGCCACTACGCATTTTACCTGGCGCAATGATAACCTTTCGGTTTACAAGGCATTTGAACATCAGCATTTAAATGAGATTGGCCAGTCGTTGAAACAATTACAACCAGCTTTTGGTAAGGCAATAAACTTTATTCCCTATCGCGGCGATTTTACGCGCGGCATAATTGCGTCAACGTACCTTGATACAGACCTGTCAGAAGCAGATGCATTAAAGCTGTATCATCAATATTATGATGCACATCCATTTACGCATGTAACCAGCCGCGATATCGACCTGAAACAAATTGTGAATACCAACAAATGTTTTATCCAGGTAAAGAAACATGGAAATAAACTATTGATTATAAGTATTTTAGATAATCTGCTTAAAGGAGCATCCGGCCAGGCAGTGCAGAATATGAACCTGATGTTTGGCCTTGATGAAAAAGCCGGACTAAAGCTGAAAGCAACAGGCTTTTAACCAATATTATTTAACTTTTTAAAGCCCCTTAAGGGGTTTAGGGCATATGAAATTATTTGACGTTTATCCTGTCAATCCGATTAATATAGTTAAAGGACAAGGCAGTTTAGTTTATGATGATAAAGGAACCGAATACCTTGATCTTTATGGCGGACATGCCGTTATCTCTATTGGGCACACTAATCCACATTATGTAAAACGACTTGAGGATCAGCTACATAAGATCGGATTTTACTCAAACTCCATAGAAATACCGATTCAGAAAGAACTGGCTGAAAAACTTGGGCACGTTTCGGGAAAAGAAGATTACCAGTTGTTTTTATGCAATTCAGGCGCGGAAGCAAACGAAAATGCATTAAAGCTGGCGTCGTTTTATAACGGCAAAAAGAAAGTAATTACTTTTAAGGGTGCCTTTCACGGGCGTACGTCTTTGGCCGTTGCGGTTACCGATAACCCAAAAATCATAGCGCCCGTTAATGAAACGGATAATGCCATCTTTCTGCCCTGGAAAGACGAAGCCGCATTGGCGCAGGCTTTTGCTGAACATGAGATCTCATCGGTTATCATTGAAGGAATTCAGGGTGTAGGCGGGATCCAGGTAGCGCCTGAAAGCTTTCTTCAAAAAATAAGATCGCTATGTGATACCCACAATGCTGTTTTTATTGCGGATAGTGTACAATGTGGTTATGGCCGAACCGGTAAGTTTTTTTCACATGATTTTGCCGGCGTTAACGCTGATATTTATACCATGGCAAAAGGCATGGGCAATGGCTTTCCAGTAGGAGGCATCATTATATCTCCAAAAATTCAACCCGCTTATGGCATGCTTGGAACCACCTTTGGTGGCAATCATTTAGCATGTGCAGCTGGGTTAGCAGTGCTGGAGGTGATGGAGCAGGATAACCTGGTGCAAAACGCAGCTACTGTTGGCGGCTATTTGATAAGTGAGCTTAAAAAATTCAAACAGGTTAGTGAAGTTAGGGGCCGCGGGTTGATGATAGGAATTGAGTTGCCTGCCGAATTTGCGCACGTACGTAAAGAACTTTTATTTAAGCACCATATATTTACCGGTGAAGCTAAACCAAACGTAGTAAGGTTACTACCTGCGCTTAACTTAACAAAAGCATATGCCGACAGATTTTTAGAAGCATTTACTACCGTATTAAATCAATAACAGCACAATTTCTTCCCGCCATGAAACTATTTTCTTCTGTAAACGACGTTGATGACGTTAATGCTCTTGTTAAAGAAGCATTAAAGCTTAAGCAGTTCCCTTATGCACATAAAAGCCTTGGCGAGAACAAAACTATGGCGCTTGTTTTTTTAAACCCCAGCCTGCGTACCCGTATGAGCACCCAAAAAGCGGCGCTTAACCTGGGCATGAACGTAATGGTGCTGAATATGGATAAAGAGGGTTGGGCTTTGGAATTGCGCGATAATGTAATAATGAACGGGAATACTGTTGAACATATCCGTGAAGCAGCGGCGGTTATGGGGCAATATGCTGATATCATTGGGGTGCGCTCGTTCCCGGGTTTAAAAAACCGTGAGGAAGATTATAGCGAGATGATTTTCAACAAGTTTGTTGAGTTTTGCGGCGTGCCTGTAGTTAGTCTTGAATCAGCTACCCGCCATCCGCTGCAGAGCCTGGCCGACCTGGTTACTATTGAAGAATTAAAAACCCGCAGCAAACCAAGGGTGGTATTAACCTGGGCTCCGCATATAAAACCGCTGCCTCAGGCTGTACCGAATTCATTTGCCGAATGGATGTGCAAGGCTGATGTTGATTTTACTATAGCCCATCCGGCCGGATACGAACTTTGTGGCGATTTTACAAACGGTGCTAAAATAACTCATAACCAGGATGAGGCTTTGGCTGATGCAGACTTCATTTATGTAAAAAACTGGTCGGCTTATGAACCTTACGGCAAAATTTTACCGGGCAACCAGGATTGGATGCTTACCAACGAAAAACTGAAGATTACTAATAACGCAAAAGTTATGCACTGCCTGCCGGTGAGGCGTAATTTAGAGCTATCTGATGAAATCTTAGACGGAGCAAGCTCTGTAGTGGTGCATGAGGCGGCTAACCGGGTTTGGGCGGCGCAAGCAGTGCTGAAACGAATGCTGGAAGGACTGAGTTAACAAGGCTGAAAGCAAGAGTTAACTGTTCGGTAATCTAAACCTTTACACCTATTTTTAAAACTACAAGCGTGTATATACCATCTTTCAACAAATTTTCCAATAATCAGGAAGCCATAATTTTTATGCAGCGGTACAGTTTCGCTGCAATTATTACGGTTAAGGATGGGATTCCTTCCGCGACACATTTGCCATTCCTTGTAACAGAAATTGACGGCCAATTAATTTTATTTTCTCATTTTGCAAAGGCAAATCCACAATCTGCAGACATCATAAATAACCGGGCCCTGGTGATATTTACAGAGCCACATGCCTACATTTCCACTGCGAACTATGAAAAAGATCTGAATGTACCTACATGGAACTACTTAGCGGTTCATGCGTACGGTAATTGTTTTTTATTAGAGGGTGAGGCAGAAAAAGCGGAGCTGTTAAAAAACACCATCAGCAATTACGAGGTTGGCTATTTAAAACAATATGAGAGCCTGCCTGATGATTACAAGCTAAAAATGATGAAAGGCATTGTGGGCTTTCAAATTATTGTGGACGATTTGCAGGCTAAAAAGAAACTCAGCCAAAACAGAACGGAAAAGGAACGGGAAAATATTATAGAACAACTGGAAGATTCAAGCAATACCAGCGAAAAGGAAATAGCGGAGTATATGAAATCGCTTGACAAAAAACACTAAAGCATATTTTTAATTCGTCCCTTTTTCCTTCAACGATGAATCAATGAGTTTGTTCAACGTCAACCCTTGCACTACAATTGAAAATATAACAATAAAATAACTACCGCATAAAATAACATGCCTATACGGACTAAACGGCAATGATAACGCAAGCGCAATGGAAATCCCTCCTCTTACCCCGGCCCAGGTTAAGATATTGATACTTTTGTAGTTAACATCCAAACTGCGGCGAAGAAATGTGAGCGGTAATATAATACTGAGCCATCGGGCTATCAATATCAGCACAATAGCTATTCCGCCGGTTAGCCAGTAATTGGTGATATACGGGAGATTCACCATTTGAAGACCTATCATAACAAATAAAATGGTGTTCAGCATCTCGTCGATAAGTTGCCAGAATTTTTCCAGTGCTTCGTGCGACCGTTCCTTTTCATCGCTATTAATTGTGCGGTTCCCCATAAACAATCCTGCCGAAACCACCGACAAGGGAATAGATAAGTTCAGGTATGACGCGATAACTGAAGCACTCATAACCACCGATAATGAAACCAATACGATTGTTTGAAAATCATTGATAGATTTCATTAACCTGAACGCGATAAAACCTAATATCACCCCAAGCACAACACCACCAAGAACTTCTCTTAAAAACAACAGCGCTGTTTGCGTAAAACTCACGTTATCAACTCCTGAGTTTATAGCCTCAAGGATAGTTATAAAAAGGACAAGGCCTACCCCATCATTAAATAATGATTCGCCCGAAATAATGGTTGCAATATTTGAAGGCAATTTTGAATTTTTAATTATAGCCCCCACTGCAACCGGGTCTGTAGGCGAGATCAGCGCACCAAATAAGAGACAATAAACAAAAGACATGTGAATATTAAACAGCATTGTACCATAATAAAACAGTACGCCAAAGGCAGCGGTGGATAGGATTACACTAAGTGTGCTTAAAACAAATACTGGTCGCAGTTCACGCTTAAGCCGCTTGGTATTTGAGTTAAATGAACCCGCAAAAAGCAGGAACCCCAGCATTATATTTAAAACAGTACCTGAAAAATTTATATTCTTAGCTAATAATGTAAGATAGCGTGCTACCGACGGGTCTAGTTTATCAATAACAATAGTGATAACAGATACAATAATGGCTATTGTGATAATACCAATGGTTCCCGGCAATTTAATAAAGCGGGCGTTAATATATGAATAAAAAGCGCTGACGATTATCAGCAGGGCAATAATTAAAAACAGTCCCATTAGCAATAAATTACCTTAATAATGCAATTAACAGAACAATGTTTGTTATCTGCTTCAGTTTCTATTCTGATGAGTCATACAGCTTTCGGGTTACCGGATTAAAACCCCTAACTATCAACCTGTTATCGCTATTTTTAGTAAAATAGTTTAAAAACCAGCTGATAAATATTATCCCCTTGTTTGCAAAGCCAGCTAGCGACAAGAGATGTACAAATCCCCACAGGAGCCACGCAAAAAAACCACGAAAATGCAGCTTGCCCAAATCAGCAACGGCCTGGTTGCGGCCGATGGTAGCAAGTGACCCTTTATCTTTATACTTAAACGGCGTGGTGGGCTGATTGTTAATTAAACTAACCAGGTTTTTAGCCAGGCACTGCCCCTGCTGTATTGCAGTTGGCGCTACGCCTGGATAACCGTTAGGTGTTTCAGGCGTTATGATTGCGGAAACATCGCCAATAGCGAAAATATTTTGAAAACCTTTAACCCTGTTGATCTCGTCAGTCTGTATCCTGGCACCCCGCGTAATAACATCGGCAGGAATACCATCCGGAACTTCACCCTTTACTCCTGCGGCCCACAAAACATTACGGGTCTTTATAGTTTTTCCGTTATCAATTGTTAAATAAAAGCCGTCATAACTTTGCACATGGGCGCTGTTAAATATAGTTACGTCGGCATTGGTTAAAAACTGCTTTGCAGTTTCAGATGCCTGCGGAGACATGGCAGCAAGCAACCGGTCTTTACCTTCTACAAGATAAACCCGCATGTCATATTTGCTGAGACCATGGTAATCCTTGCCCAAAATCAGATGCCGCATCTCTGCCAGGGCACCCGAAAGCTCAACACCGGTAGGCCCGCCCCCGACTACCACAAACGTCATCAGCGCGAATTTTTCGCGCATATCAGTAGTAACCAACGCAGTTTCCAGGTTTTGAAGAATAAGACTGCGGATATTTAACGCTTCCGGGATGTTTTTCATCGGCATTGCAAAATGCGCTATCTGCTCATTACCAAAAAAATTCGTGTTAGATCCGGTGGCAAGTACCAGGTAATCGTAATGGATCTCGCCAATATCTGTTGTTACAGAATTAGTTTCCGGGTTTACTTTCTTTACTTCGGCCAGGTTAAAGCTGAAATTATCCTGTTTGGTAAAAATCCTGCGGATAGGAAAACCAATGGAGTCGGCCTCAATAGCCCCTATGGCTACCTGGTACAGTAGAGGCTGAAAAGTATGATAATTATGTTTATCAAGCAATAATACTTCAACAGGGGCGCTTTTTAGCTTCTGCGCTAAGGCTAATCCTCCAAATCCTCCCCCAACAATCACTACTCTTGGTTTTGACCCCTTATTTTTATTTTCAGCTGTAACAGTAAACATATATTCTTATAAATCTCAATTATACACAATCTTTCATTAATGTGGTGTAAACTTATCGCTTAACGCAAATTATATACATTTAACCGACAATCACGTTTATTCATTACATGACTATTGAACGTAAAGGCGCCGATGTGTAATTATTGTTTAGTAATAAAACCAGGGCTTTCAAGCCATTTATATAGACATTTTGCCATTTTTTTGCTATTTTTAACCGCAAATAGATAATAACTGAGATTTTCAACTTCCATTTTAACAATAAGGGGTAATATATGGGCAGAATTGATAAAGTTTCAAGTCAGGATCAACCAGTTGATACTAATAAGAGTCTTTATATTGTAAAAATTGGTGGAAACGTTATCGATAATTCAGAAAACCTCCATAATTTTTTAAAGGATTTCACCGCACTTGATGGCTTTAAAATATTAGTACACGGCGGGGGAAAAGTGGCCACCCAGCTTTCCGAAACTTTAGGGATTGAGCCTAAGCTGGTTGACGGACGGAGAATAACAGATATTGAAACGTTGAGAGTGGTAACTATGGTGTATGGCGGGCTTATCAACAAAAACATTGTAGCCCAGTTACAACGGTTTGGAACCAATGCAATTGGCCTTACCGGCGCCGATGGAGATTTTATCCGTGCGAAGAAACGCCCTGTTAAAACAATTGACTACGGTTTTGTGGGCGATCTTGACGAGGATTCCATCAATCCGCAAAATTTAAAAAACTTGATCGGTGCAGGATTTACCCCTGTTTTTTGTGCATTAACGCATGATGGTGAGGGCCAGCTCTTAAATACAAATGCCGATACCATTGCATCGGCCTTAGCCGTTACACTGTCAGACTTATACAAAACAACCCTTATTTATTGTTTCGAAAAAAAGGGTGTGTTAAAAGATATTAATGATGAGGAATCGCTGATACAGGATATTGACCCTCAGCGATATGAAGAACTTAAAGCACAGCAAATAATTCATAGCGGGATGCTGCCTAAACTGGATAACGCCTTTACTGCGATAGCCTGCGGGGTTACGTCGGTAATTATAGGCAACTCAAATGACTTGGGGAAATTGAAGGATAATAAACCATTTGGAACACTTTTAAGCAACAACAAATGAACGCACAACAACATATCGCCATTTTAGGAAGCGGCAACATAGGCATTTCGTTAGCTAAAGGATTGGTAAAGGCCGGAATCTGCAAACCGCAGCAAATTTCATTAACACGCAGGAATGTTAGTGCATTATCTTCTTATGCGGAAGAAGGATATCATACCACCGATAACAACCTTAAAACTGTAAGAAAAGCTGACTTTGTGGTTTTAGCCGTATTGCCGCACCAATTGAACAAGTTACTGGATGAAATAAAGCCGTCTATAAAATCAGAAAAACAATTACTGATCTCTGTGGTATCGGGCGTTAGTTGTGGAGACATCCGTACCCAGCTTGATCTTAATGTACAGGTAGTTCGTGCTATGCCAAACACGGCAATAGCTATTGGGCAGTCAATGACCTGTATTGCAACCGATAATGGTACTCCCAAAAACATCAATTTTGTACGGTCACTTTTTGACACCGTTGGTGTGACAATACAGATAAACGAGGAATTAATGACATCCGCTACTGCATTATGTGCCTGCGGGATCGCTTTCTTTTTAAGGTCTATCCGGGCAGCTTCACAGGGCGGCACTGAAATTGGCTTTCATGCGCACGACGCACTGAAAATGGCCGCGCAGACAGCTAAAGGTGCTGCCGATTTATTATTACAGCTCGCTTCACACCCCGAACAGGAAATTGATAAGGTTACTTCACCGAGCGGATGTACTATTGCAGGCCTTAACGAAATGGAGCATAATGGTTTCAGCTCAGCTATGATAAAGGGCATAAAACTGTCTGCCGCGAAGGCCGGCGACCTTTACCATAAGCCGGAATAGGCAGTTTCCATTTTGATAAGAGCTTATCAATTTAATAGTGTACCCATTAAATAATTAATTTAAATATAAACCACAATAACCTGTTAATCAATAAATAACAGAAATTTATTTAAACAGGCATAATAATAGCACCTTACGCCCAAGCGTATATTTTACAAAATGTTAACAGTAGAGAAAATTGGCGGTACCTCCATGACCGCTTTAAAAGATGTAATAAAAAACATCATCCTTTTTAACCGCAGCGGCCAGGATTTATACAACCGTATTTTTGTTGTTTCGGCATTTTCAGGCGTGACTAACCTGCTGCTCGAAAATAAAAAAACAGGTGAACCAGGCGTTTATCATAACCTGGCAAATTTCAGGGACTTTCATAAACCTTTAAATGAATTAATAACCAAACTAAAGCAGATCAACGAAAGCTACGGGGAACTTGGTTTAAATATTGAAGAAGCCGACCAGTTTATTGAGAAGCGGGTAAAGGAAGCACAGACCTACCTGGAGAACCTTGCGAACATCCTTACATCAGGTTATGTGAGCAATGAAGGAATCTTACAGGCAGCGCGCGAAATACTGGCTTCTATAGGTGAAAGCCATTCGGCATTTAATTTTGCCAACATCCTGCAAAACATGGGTATTAATTCAACGCTGGTTGACCTGAGCGGGTTTCATGACCATCACTCTTACACCATTGACCAACGCATTAAGAGGGAGTTGCAACATATTGATTTTAAGAACACTATATGTATTGTAACAGGTTATGCCAAAGGCACCGAAGGCATCATGCGCGAGTTTGACCGCGGCTACTCTGAAGTTACTTTCAGTAAAATTGCAGTAGCTGTTGCGCCGGAAGAGGCGATCATCCACAAAGAGTATCACTTGTGTACAGCGGACCCGGTCTTGGTTGGTATTGAAAATTGTTCGCCGGTGGGTAATACCAATTATGATGTGGCCGATCAGCTGGCAGATGTGGGCATGGAAGCTATTCACCCAAAGGCATCCAAGCCACTGGAAATCAACAACATAAACTTGCGGATAAAAAACACCTTCGATCCTGAACATCCAGGTACCCTGATTACTAAGGACTACATCTGCGAGCATAAACGCGTTGAAGTTATTACCGGTACCGAAAAGGTAATGATCATCGATATTTACGACCCCTCAATGGTTGGAACACCCGGCAGCGATTTGGAAATTATGCAGATGTTCTTTAAATATAATGTGAGTTATAGCTTCAAGGCAACTAATGCCAACAGCATCTCTATAGTTATCTGGGAAAAGGACTTCAACAAAAAACTTATTCACGAACTGGAAGATAACTTTGAAAAAGTAACTTCAGAAAAGGCTGCTATGGTATGTTTAATTGGTTCAAATATGGACAGGCCAGGCCTGTTGGCAAAATCAGCAACCGCACTGGCCGAAAATAATATAAACATTAAGAGTGCCGGTTTTGCCTTACGCAAAGTAAATATCCAGTTTTTAATAGCGAGAGAAGATTTTGATACGGCCATTATTGCACTCAATAAGGCTATGGGGTAGAAATTAATACTTCCCATTCCAATCAGAGCGAACATTTTTAAAGTTATAATAACGACTTTAAAAAATGTTCGCTCTTTTTATGGTAAAAAATTCAAACTTACACCAAATAATAATGCTTTATCCGATTTAGCCCTTCATCAAGCTCATAAATCAATGGCACGCCTGTTGGCAGGTCTAATTTTGTAACTTCTTCATCTGTAAGATGGTCAATGTATTGGATCAGCGCGCGCAGGCTGTTTCCATGCGCGCACACAATTACCTTTTGATTTTTGCGCATGGCAGGTACAATAAATTCATTCCAAAATGGCAGCACCCTATCCATCGTTTCACTCAGGTTTTCAGTAAGCGGCAATTCGCGTTCCGTAAGGTCTTTATACCGCAGATCCTTGCCGGGATAGCGGTCATCGTTTTTTGTTATGGCCGGCGGCAGCTCATGCGGATCACGGCGCCACTTCTGCACCAGTTCAGGGCCATATTTAGCTATCGTTTCATCTTTATTCAGCCCCTGTAATGCCCCGTAAAAACGCTCATTTAAACGCCATGACTTTTGTACCGGGATCCATAAATGATCCAGCTCCTCCAAAACAATATGCAATGTTTTTATTGCCCTTTTTAAGACAGACGTAAAGCCGATATCAAAGTTATATCCCTGTTCTTTTAAAAGCTCCCCTGCCCTTTTTGCCTGTTTAAAACCTTCTTCAGACAAATCTACATCGGTCCACCCGGTAAAACGGTTTTCTTTATTCCAAAGGCTTTCGCCATGACGCAACAATACCAGTTTTTGCATAGTTATAAGGTTAACCGTAAAGTTACGGTTCAGTTTGCATAAAAAATTGGTATTTGTACCCGGAAAAGTTAAATTGCAATCAAAACCAATTATAAAAACCTTTAAACTATGATCCCAACAACTCCTGTTGCGGTAAAGGATGGCATTGCCAACCCTGCTCCGCTTGGCCTGTGCGCCTTCGGCATGACCACTGTGCTGCTAAATCTTCATAACGCCGGCTTCTTCGAAATAAATTCAATGATCCTGGTCATGGGCATTTTTTATGGTGGACTGGCACAGGTAATTGCCGGGATCATCGAGGCAAAAAAGAACAACACCTTCGGGTTGACAGCCTTTACCTCTTACGGGTTCTTTTGGCTATCGCTGGTGGGATTGATGGTGATGCCCAAGCTGGGCTGGGCGACAAAACCTTCTGAAGGTGCCATGTGTGCCTACCTGGCCATGTGGGGCATATTTACCCTGTTCCTGTTTTTTGGTACACTTAAATTAAACCGCGCCCTGCAAATTGTATTTGCAACACTGGTGGTGTTATTCTTTCTGCTGGCTGCCGAACATGGTACCGGGAACGAGGCGATAGGGAAATTTGCCGGGTATGAAGGTATTATCTGCGGTGCTTCGGCAATTTATGCCGGTATGGCTAACGTTTTAAATGAAGTTTACGGCAAAACGGTATTACCTTTGGGATAAAGCTTAATTTTACCGGCAGATATCAGCGGCGTTTAAATACCTTTACGCTCTTTTAACCGCAGGATCAATTTTAATGAAAGACTTTAAAAAATACTACAAGCTTACTGCAACGCCCGAAGAGGTTTATACCGCGTTAACCAACCCGCTTACCATCGAACTGTGGACGGGCGAACCCGCCGAGATGACTACCGAGCCCGGCTCAGAGTTTTCAATGTGGGAAGGAAGCATTGTTGGCAAAAACCTGGAATTTGAAGAAAATAAAAAGATAGTTCAGCAGTGGTATTTTGACGGACTACCGGAGCAATCGCTGGTAACCATAAAGCTGCATCCCGACGGAAAAGATACCTCTGTTGAACTAAGGCATACCAATATTCCCGACGAAGAATTTGATGACATGGTGGATGGCTGGAACAGCAGCTATTTTGGTGCCCTGGCAGAGTTTTTTGAAGTAGAATTTTAATAAAAGTCCGGGCTTACCGTTCCATTTATCCCGGCGGAACACCCGGAACATTGTGAAACATGCTCATTATCAGCGTTTTTACTTTTAGTAAATTAACAAATACCTGATAATCAAACAATTAGCAATACCGATTTGCATTTTCTAATGATTCGTCGATTTAATTAAGCAAAAACCGCGCCTCACCCGCTGCCCGCGCAGCGAAGAGAGGGTCGGCGAGCGAAGCGATGCCGGGGTGAGTCAACCGCCAATGCATTCACGCCAATGCAATTAGCTCAACATCCCGCGCAAAAAATCAACCAAAAACCGCAGCTCACCCTCTTTCCGCGCAGCGAAGAGAGGGTCGGCGAGCGAAGCGATGTCGGGGTGAGTCAACCCGCCAATGCATTGATGTAAACACCCCGCGCAAAAAAACTTAACGAAAGCCGCAGCTTACCCTCTTTCCGCGCAGCGGAGAGAGGGTCGGCGAGCGAAGCGATGTCGGGGTGAGTCAACCCGCCAATGCATTCACGCCAGTACATTCCCCCGCACAAAACCTCAACCACATTAACTACCCACTGACAAAACAGTGTCAGCACTTTTGCCGTTGCAACCACTTAAATTTGTGGTAAACGTTATCTCCAATGACCATCACCCCCACTTCCGAACGGCCGCCCGTCATCGAACAGCTGCGCGCCGAAAGCCGCGGACTGCCCCTCCGCCCCGCTAAAAGAATAAAAAGTAACCGGCGCGTCCGCCCCACGCCCGACGACTGCCGCCGCCTGTTTACCATCGAGAACGGCAACCGCTGGCTGGAGCTGGCCCGGCGCGAACCCGAAGCAAAAATGCTGCTTGGCGAGCTCTGGCACCAGAACGAGCTGTGTATGCTATTCGCCGATACCAATATCGGCAAATCCGTACTGGCCGTGCAGATTGGCGAAGCAATTGCACGCGGTCAGGACATCGCCCCTTTTGCCTGCCAGGCACCGCCAGCCCGGGTGCTCTACATCGATTTCGAACTGAGCCAGGCCCAGTTTGGACTGCGGTACAGCAATGGAGACGCCGATCACCGGTTTTCGGAGAACTTTTTCCGTGCCCAGTACAATTTCACAGCCGACCCGCCGCCAAATATCGACGAAAACGACCTGCTGATTGCCGCCATTGAGTATAAAGTAAACCAATGTAAGGCGTCCGTGCTCATAATTGATAACATCACCTGCCTGCGCGGCGGCACCGAAAACTCGGCAGTGGCCCTTGCGCTCATGAAAAGCCTCAAGGCGTTAAAAACCGAACACAACCTGTCTATCCTCGTGCTGGCGCATACCCCCAAACGGCGCAACGCCACGCAACCCATCAGCGCCGACGACCTGCACGGCAGCAAGCTGCTCATCAACTTTGCCGACAGCGCCTTCGCCATCGGTAAAAGCACCCTCGACCCGGACCTCTGTTACCTGAAGCAGGTGAAGCAGCGCAACACCCGGCAGCGTTACGGCGCGGACAATGTATGCCTGTGCCGCATCCAAAAACCCGGCGCGTTTTTGCATTTCGCTTTCGAAGGTCACAGCCCCGAACGCCTGCACCTGCTTACCCGCACCGCCACAGACCGCCGCGAACTGGCCCATAAAATAACTGCCCTCTCCGCAGCAGGCTACAGCCAGCGCGACATTGCCGACCGGTTAAACATCAGCCTGACTACCGTAAACAGGCTCCTCCACAGCAGTCCTTCGGATGCCTTTGAACCTATGGACAGTGAACAAAATGAAACTGCAAATGACGTAATGATCAATGCCTCGATAACCAATGACTTAATGACTGATACCACAATAACCAATGACTTAATGACTAATGACATAATGATCAATGACCCGATAACTAATGACAAAAAAGTAACGGGCATTGCGATAAAAGGTCCCGCGCGGATCAGGGACGCAGCAGCAATTGATCAGCTGCTCTCCCCTGCGCTGCTGGATCACATCAAACGAACGGCGAACCGCGAAAACACTATCCCGGAAAAACGGGACCCCCTCCCCGCGCGTCATTGCGAGGAACGAAGCAACCGCTACTAAGGACAATCAGGAACCTTTAAGCCGATGGTAACCGTACAGCCAGCCACTCCCCGGATACCTACCAGCAGGCCCGATCAGTTACCACATTGCTTTTAACTCCCGTACATGCATACCGTAGAGATTGCTTCGAAGCTGTTGCAGGCAACCAGCCTCGCAATGACGGGTAAGCTGGTACCGCCCCGCTTTCTCCCGTTGAAAAACAAAAAAAAATCTTTTTCTCACCTCTTTACCGCTTGCGGAAGAGAGGTCGGACAGCGAAGCGCCTCCGGGTGAGTCCACTATGCGCCGGGACATTTACGCCCCGCTTTCTCCCGTCAAAAAAGAAAAAAATCTTTTCTCACCTCTTTACCGCTTGCGGAAGAGAGGTCGGACAGCGAAGCGCCTCCGGGTGAGTCCACTATGCGCCGGGACATTTACGCCCCGCTTTCTCCCGTCAAAAAAGAAAAAAAATCTTTTCTCACCTCTTTACCGCTTGCGGAAGAGAGGTCGGACAGCGAAGCGCCTCCGGGTGAGTCCACTATGCGCCGGGACATTTACGCCCCGCTTTCTCCCGTTGAAAAAAAGAAAAAAATCCTTTTTCTCACCTCTTTACCGCTTGCGGAAGAGAGGTCGGACAGCGAAGCGCCTCCGGGTGAGTCCACTATGCGCCGGGACATTTACGCCCCGCTCTCTCCCGTCGAAAAAAGAAAAAAAATCTTTTTTCTCACCTCTTTACCGCTTGCGGAAGAGAGGTCGGACAGCGAAGCGCCTCCGGGTGAGTCCACTATGCGCCGGGACATTTACGCCCCGCTTTCTCCCGTCGAAAAAAGAAAAAAATCTTTTTTTACCTCTTTCCCGCTTGCGGAAGAGAGGTCGGACAGCGAAGCGTCTCCGGGTGAGTCCACTATGCGCCGGGACATTTACGCCCCGCTTTCTCCCGTCGAAAAAAAGAAAAAAATCCTTTTCTCACCTCTTTACCGCTTGCGGAAGAGAGGTCGGACAGCGAAGCGCCTCCGGGTGAGTCCACTATGCGCCCGGACATTTACGCCCCGCTTTCTCCCGTCGAAAAAAAGAAAAAAATCCTTTTCTCACCTCTTTACCGCTTGCGGAAGAGAGGTCGGACAGCGAAGCGCCTCCGGGTGAGTCCACTATACGCCGGGACATTTACACCCCGCCCAACAAAAACAATTTCCAAACCCATTACCCCCAACACCATGACCAACGAATTCACCACTTATTGCAGCCATTACTACCACCTCACCCGGCTGTTTGAAGCGCGCAACCAACATTTTAACAACCTGTTAAACGATGCCCCGCCCTACACCCGCCAAAACAAGGTGAGCGACCTGGACGCCATCATCAGCTATAACCGCAAGGTACACGCCGCCAAAGCCAAAGCCGACAAAACTTTTAAGGACCTCACCGAAACAGGGCACACCATCCTGGCCATTATGCAGTATTTTGACATCCAGCCCCGCGCCGTGCTCACCGGCCAGGTCCCCGGCGAAATGGAGTACGAGGTTTGGGCCAATGAAAAGGGCCAGGTTTTTATCGGCAAGATCCGTGACCTTCCGAAAGAGCCGGATAACCCCAATATGATCCATCTGAAATGTTGGAAGGCTGGTAAGGACGATGATGAGGATGAATGATAGTCGTATGCTAACCACTGCCAACTACCCGCTAAAAACTGCCTGTTTATTTTCATAGGGTTCCACGCCGGTAGAAGCGTGGCCGGGCTATCCGCTCATACGGCACGGGCCTTAGGCGCAAATTCTGCATACCACAAGCATGCTTCAAAATCACCACCAACTGCCCACTACAAACTGCCCACTCATTCAGGGCCGGTATCCGCTGCTATCCCTAACCCGGCATTTTGCTGCATAGCAGGCGGGACACTTAGCAGGCGGAGCACGAGAAGCCAACTTCTTTTACCTGCCCGGATACGCGCTAGAGGGTGGTGTAAAGCCCTTTCGACAGCTGAGGGATTAAATATCCATTAAATATTTTTATCAAAAAGAAAATACCTCCTGTTTTATGCGTACCTTGTGTACTTATTAATATATAATATAATGCAACAAGGAACAGTAAAATTTTTTAATGAAACAAAAGGCTTCGGATTTATTACACCTAACAATGGTGGAAGCGAGATTTTTGTTCACTCCAGCGGCCTGATTGACAACATTCGCGAGAACAGTGTTGTTAGCTTTGATGTTGAAGAGGGCCGTAAGGGACCTAACGCAGTAAATGTACAAATAGCTTAATACCTATAAAAATTATTGTGGGCATCCTCCTTTACCGGGAGGATGCTTTTTTTTTACTTTAAATCCTAATCTGCACTTACATTTGTGTTTGCAGAAGGGACTGATCATGAAAATGGAAAAAGAAATTAAGAACGAAGAGCTTAAAATAGAACTACGAACCCTCACCAAGGACGATTATTTGGGCTTAAAAGCTTCAATGATAGAAGCCTATTCAGAATGGGAAGGCGCATCCTATTGGGGCGAAACACATATCACGCAACTTGTTAATATATTTCCTGAAGGCCAGATCTGTATTTTAGTTAACGGTGCAATTGCCGGCTGCGCCCTCTCGCTGATAGTTGATTATGACAAATTTGGTGACAACCATAGCTACGCGCAAATAACCGGTAACTATACCTTTTCAACACATGATGAAGACGGAGATGTGTTATACGGCATTGATTTTTTCGTACATCCCGAGTACCGGGGGATGCGTATAGGAAGAAGGTTATATGATGCGCGGAAGGAAATTTGTGAACGGCATAACTTGCGGGCGATAATTGCAGGGGGACGGATCCCTAAATACAAGGATTATGCGGATAAGCTTACGCCTAAAGCCTACCTGGAAAAGGTAAAAGGTAAGGAAATCTACGATCCTACGCTATCATTTCAATTAGCTAATGATTTTCACGTACGAAAGATCTTAAAAGGCTATTTGCCGGGAGATACGCAGTCGTTGGAATATGCGTCGTTGTTAGAGTGGAATAACATTTATTACAACGAGGAAGCGGCACATATCAACTCTAAAAAATCTATTATCCGGTTAGGGTTAGTACAATGGCAAATGCGGCCATTCGAGAGCATGGAGTCGTTGTGCGAACAAATCGAATTTTTTGTTGACGTGATCAGCGACTATCAAAGTGATTTTGTCTTATTTCCGGAACTGTTTAACGCGCCGTTGATGACAGCCTATAATCACTTAAGCGGAGCCGGGGCAATGCGCGAAATAGCCAATTTCACTATTCCGTTGCGTGACAAATTTATTGAGTATGCCATTAGTTATAACATTAATATTATAACGGGCAGTATGCCCTACCTGGACAACGGAGTGCTGCAAAATGTGGGGTATCTTTGCCGCAGGGACGGTTCATATGAAATGTACCGCAAAATTCACCTAACGCCGGCTGAACAAAGTGCATGGGGAATGGTTGGCGGAGATCAAATTGCTACTTATGACACGGATTGCGGTAAAATAGGCATATTGATTTGTTACGATGTGGAATTCCCGGAACTGCCCCGCCTTTTGGCAGAACAGGGTATGCAAATTCTGTTTGTACCTTTTATGACAGACACCCAAAACGGTTATACCCGGGTTAGGAGCTGCGCCCAGGCCAGGGCTATTGAAAACGAGTGTTATGTAGCTATAGCCGGCAGTGTAGGTAACTTACCTAAAGTCCATAACATGGATATACAATATGCGCAGTCTGCCGTTTTTACGCCTTCTGATTTTTCATTCCCCACTAATGGCATCAAAGCAGAAGCTACACCTAATACTGAAACAACACTGATTGCCGATGTTGATGTGGATTTATTAAAGGAGCTTCATAACTTCGGTGCAGTTAGAAACCTCAAAGACAGAAGACTGGATATTTATAAAATCGTTAATAAAAGCAAGAAATAGTATATCGGAGCACCCCGGCCTGGTCAAGCGTCTCCTCACGGGTCGAAGTTTAGCAACTTCGACCTAAAATATAACAAGCATTCTGCTTGTCTGTAAACAAAAAGCCCCGCTACATCGCAAAAGCGATATTGTAATTGAGACATTTGAACCGGCGGCGGGCACAAAAGCCCTTCAGCCTTTCATTTTATCTGCTGCCCCGTTTTAAAGTGATCACCGCAACTTCGGGCCACATACCTATCTGGCCCTTCAAGCTTAAAAACACTCCCCTTGGCGCGATGCCGCGACCTGCCGAAAGAACCGGAGAACCCCAATATGATCCCTCTTAAGTGTTGGGATGCTCTGGTAAGGAAGATGACGAGGATGATTAATGCGTTATGCTAACCGCTGCCAACTGCCCACTAAAAACTACCTTCTGATTTTCATAGGGTTCCACGCCGGTAGAAGCGTGGCCGGGCTCTCCGCTCATACGGCTGCAGGCATTAGGCGCAAAGGCCGGTATCCGCTGCTATCCCTAACCCGGCATTTTGCTGCACGGCAGGTGGGCTACCTGAACGCGGAGCATGAGTAGCCAACCGCTTTTGCCTGCCCGGATATCCTCGCGATAGAGGAGTAATAAAATTATAATTAACAGTGATTAGCGCTCATTAAAAACACTAAAACATGTTTAATACAAATGAGTATACAAAACGTGCACTTGTAAAGGCTGCATATGCCTGAGCACCATCGGCTTTATGTTGATCTCCATAGTCACAGACTGATTTAACAAGTAGGACTTTGGTTCTATTTAAAAAATGGGAAGCTAAATAAATACCATATGCTTCCATATCAACACCTAACAATTTCCTATTTTTATCTTCTATTGATTCCATAAAAGTTTTACTCGCCACTACATATGACCCAGAAGCTATAGGCCCCACAACAGCTTTCAACAAATTGACAGGGGCTACTCCTCTATAACAAGTTTGAATCTTCAATATTTCATTCTTTTTGTTAACAAAATTTTGAACCTTGGAAATAAGACCTTGATCAGTTGGTAGTTGATGTGGTTCGGGTTTGAATATAAAATTAGCCTTTTCATCTTCTTCCATTTTTCCTGATCCATAGTCAATAGCGTTTTCTGCGATAATGATGTCCCCCAAATTTAGTCCTCTTTCTTTTACACCTGCACATATTCCGGTCATAAATAAATAATCGACCTCAAATTTGGCTATTACCATTGAAGCAACTGTTGCAGAAGCATGCATACCCATGCGATTAATTGAACAAGCTAAGACTCTATATGTGTTTCCGTATAAAGTAGATATTTTGCCTTCGTGAAAGATGAAAGAAGAGTTATCAGTTTCAAATCTTTTCCAGTTCATTGGAAGATCTAACACTTCAATCAATTCTGGACTTTCAAGAGCACACAGAATACAAATATCAAATTTGTTTTGTTGTTCAACAGTTTCCCTAAACCGATTCTTTACAGAAACCAAATAAGAAATTTTACTTCTCAATTTATCTTTCCAGCTTGAATTCTTATAACTAAAATGAATTAAATGCCACAGCTTATCATCAAAACTGTCAGCATGAATTTCAATTAGGTCATCGTATTGAGAAAAACCAATAATATGTACAGGTATATGAATTTCACTATTGTAATAAATTTCATTAAGAAACTTTATACTCTCCTCTGCTAAAGGCTCAGATTCAGAGTCAACTGGCAGCACCAAATCTAAAATGAGTAAGTCATATGATGTGTTATATAAAGCTTTTCGTGCTTCTTTGACATTTATTTTATGAGCTATAGCTGATTTAGAAATATGACACTCCTCTACAAGAAAATCGACCAAAATATTAGCTTTCTCTGTGGTATCATCAACAATTAATATTTTAATCATGTCAATTCTTTAATAAATTGTTTAAGTTTTAATGACCAATCCAAATTGGTATGAGAAAAGAATATAAATCCGCAATAGTTTTCGCTAAATCCTTCTTTGAGCTCTTGATGTAATTGGTCAATTTTAGTTCCATCAATAAAATTCTCATACATTGTTACAACGATTACCTTTGTTGGAATTTCTCTTAAATAAATTTGTTTTAATATATTTTTACCGGCTAATGGTTCCGGTTCACCACCTGATTCATCATTTGAGATATCATAAGTTTGCATACTCATATCCAATAAAATCAAATTATATTGATCGTAATTTAATGCGATTTCTTTTGCGGCAGAGTTATATGACGTTTTTTGTTCCAGATCGACATCTGGAAATTCTTTCTCCAAATAACCTTTAATTTTTTCTAACTTTTTTTGATTATCCTCTACTATCAAGATTTTCATACCAAAATCTGGTTTAGTTGTATAGCAATTTGAATATGAAATTTATTTTCATATTCATTTATAATTTTAACATGGTTTCTTTCGTTCTCTAAGTCGTATTGCACGATTTTTATAGCTTTGCTAATTCCCGATTTACCCTCGGATATTAACTTTTTATCATCCACAATAAGTTTTCCATCAGTAGTTTGTTTAAAGGGAAGATCAATTATATCAAGAGTCTTTGAGCTGATGAAATCGCAAATCATAAATCCATTGTCTTCTGAACAGATAAACTGAAAATCTCTTAAACCATCTTGAGGCGTGCCGTATTTAAACATGTTATCAATGAGAATTCTAAAAAGATCAGTAAAATGAATGTACAAAGAGGATTTTATAGTTGGATTTATATTTAAAGTAATATTGAAATCGGCCATTACCTTGGGATAACATCGTTCAGTATTTTTCCACACAATATTGATTAGTTTATTGACGTCGAAATCATCGATAGTTGATCCTGACCTTCTAAACCAAGAACTTATTTTGTTTAATCGATTTTCGATTATCGTATTACATTCGTTAACATTTGTAAAAATTTGAGGGAGTCTATCGTTTGCAAAATTTTGTCTTAAATTTCTTTCTAATTTATTTAGCTCTTCTGAAAATTGATCTTTTATTTGTTTATCAATATAAGACCTAATAACTTCTAAATTTGCATCTGTTCTCAACCATATCAAATCAATTACTTTTTGACAGAATATCTTTGCATCTGTTTCTTCTGATAGCGTCACCGCAAAGTTATAAAGCTCCGATTTATCGAATTCATAATTAAAAAGTCCATTCTCGTTTTTACCGTCTTTTTTTATTTGAATCTTTTCTTTGATTATTTTTTCAATTATGTTATCTACAGACAAAGAAAATTTTGATAAAATTTCGTAGAGCTTTTGAATTTCACTACTGGAAAGATTAAAAGTTGCGCTTCTCCAATATCGATTTTCTTGATACTCATTTTTTTCACCAAAAGTATTAAGAATCAAATTTTGTTTTTCGATTTCAGGTCTGATTTCTCCAAGTAAAACCCCATGCCGTATCCGCGTGCTTAGATAAGCTACTATACCGAATTTACTAAATAAATATTTGTCGAGTATGGAGTCAAATAACTCTGCGAATACTTCCGCCAATGCACTATCTGTATATTTGACCTCCGATTCATTATATTTGTCACCGCCATTATACTGAAACATAGCATAACTTTTCTGACTAATGATGAGTATTGTTTTATTTTTCAAAAATAGCCTATAGATAGTTTTATACCTATTAAATAAGCCCTCAATTTCGTTTAACTCATTGTTTATTATCGCTTGGTCATTTGCATAAATCTTACTTTCTTCAAGTTTTTGAGTTCCCTCATAAACAATTAGTTCATTAGTAATGAGTTTTAACTCCTCGTCATAAAGATCTTTTCTGGCAGGAACAATTTCAATAAGATGGTTCACAATATTAATTCGCTCAGTTAGCCTTTCAATCGTATTATTAATGTGAATGGAGTGTTTTAAAGTTTCGATTCTACATACGTTATTATAAAATAGCTCGATTTTCAAATCATTTTCATCAAGCACTTCATCAAACAATTGGGATGGACGTTTTTTATCATAAATTTTACAAAATTGCTCCAAAATGAAACTAATTTCAATATCATCGTCAGACGTCAAACTAATAAAAATCGGTAAATCTATTGCCCGTTTAATGTTTTTATAGCGGTTTTTTCTTAAAACATCTATAAGGTCTTTGGTTTCAATTCTTAAAACCGAATTGTTTTCATTCAGATAGTGGTTTACAAAAAATTCGATTGCTTCATTATAAAGTTCCATTTTAATCAAACACCTAAACCAAAACTTTAACGCTGTTTGTACAATGGAGGCATTATCAGAAAATATCGCGATAATATTACCCCACGCCTCGATACTTTCAAAATATAAATCATTTTTATAAGCCAGCTTTGCTTTATTGATTAAATATACTTGCTTGCTAATTTCAGTATCTAACATCAATTCATTGCTTAAAAAACTTTTATGAAATTTTATCGCAACAGAATTAGAGAATTTTTTCAACCCTACTTCAAGGAATTTTAACGCATTAGCTTCTTTTAAGTAATAATTTGAAAAGTAAGGATCGAAGGAGGTAAGAGAGAGTAATTTCAATCTCTTATTAATTATCAAGTTTTGCTCCTCCTTTAATAAATAGTCAATTCCGGCAGATACATCAAAAGAAAGAAGGTTCTTATTAATTTGATATAAGCTGTACAACAAAGCTTTGCGATCAGTCCTATTGGAAATTAAATTGAAAATTTTTATTCCAATTTGATCTAACAAAGAATTCTTTTCATTTGTCAGTGTAGTATAATCTTTGTTTAAACTAATATGGCAATTGGCATAAATAACTATAAAATCAATATTTACACTATTTTTCAAAAAATACTCTCTAATTTCATTAATCGCCTCTTTATAAAAACCAGAATAGTACAAATCAATAATGTGCAAATAATTGCTGTTATAAAATAAATCAATTTTATTTTCTGGTTCTAAAGCGAATAATAAAGAAAGCAATTGTTCATCATTTGTTTTTTTATAAAGATATTTTGCTTTTGATTGCAAAAAGGTAAACTTATCCCCTTGAATGCATAAAACTTTTAAAACATCCCGAAGCACTAAATACCGATCTACAATTGAGTTAGAATTTTCGAAAAGAAGTACATGACTGAAATCATCTAATGAATAATTTTCATAAAAGTTTAAGCGAAATAAATAGTACTCTCTAATATCCTTTTCAAATTTGTTTTTATTGTTTTTAAAAACAGAATTGATATCATAGTCGTATTTGTAAGCTGACAAATTTCTTTCCGTTCGAAATGATAAAAATTGAGCTATGGTACTGATTCTTCCTTTTTTATTTAAAATATTAATTTCCGATAAAAATTCTTTTTGTTCTTCCGATCTATTTTGATATTCTAATAAAAGAAATTTTGCTTCTAAGTACCACAACGAATACCCTGTTTCAATTAAGATCTTTCCCAATATATTTTCAGCTTTTTCATACATTCCTCTCAAAAAGGCTTTTTCAAAATCTTTTTTTAAAACAAGGAAAATTGAAAGTTCTTTAGTATATTTTCTTACTGAAACAAAAAGCCAATTCATTTCTTGAATCAGAGACTTTGGTTTATAGAGAGTATCGGATATACCTAAGTCAGAAATACTCCGCGGAAGTGGATTTCCAAAAAGTGTAAAAAGAATTGGTTTAACTGTATTTGATAGGTTATCAGCTATACTGCATAATGTATTAAAATCTACAACATTTTTTACAAAATTTAATTCCTCATTCTTTCTTCGAGATGATAATATCCTACTTACGGCAGGATGGAACTGCTGAAATTTAATTTTCTTTTCTTTCATTAAATAAGGTTAACAGGTTAAATGACTTCAAATGAAATTATATTTCAACTGAACATTATTCCAGACGAATAAATGTAACTTAAAAATTGAGATTTACAATTATAATAATATGTTTAGATTTAATACAAACTTAACAAGTTTAATAAATTTAAAATATCAGGTTTCAATAAATCTTTTTCCTCTTCTGGCGCGAGAATGTCTCCTCCTGGCGCGAGAATGCCGCGCTGGCCTAAAGAGGTGGAGTTCTCGTGACACCGCGTTTAGGTAGCCCGCTTTACCCGCCGGCTCATTTATTAACTTCAGCAGCACGCATAAACCGCCGGCAAAAAAAGGCTTCAGATTATCTGCTGCCCCGTTTTAAAGTGATCACCGCAACTTCGGGCCACATACCTATTCGGCCCTTCAAGCCTAAAAATCCAAATCCGCGGTTAACATACAGGTACCGCCCTGCGTTTTGGTAAAGCCCGGCCCATTGCTTGTAAACATATTGGACGGGGCTCCACTTAAATCCTAAAAAATCAATGCCGAACTGCATGCCATGGGTATGCCCTGACAGCGTTAGGTGGATGTGCTGGTCATGTTCCAGCGTTACGCCTTCCCAGTGTGAAGGGTCGTGCGACATAAGTACCTTGAAGGCGTCACCCGGCACGCTGGCGGTAGCTTTTTCCAGGTCGCCATACTTATGAAAGCCGCCTTTACCCCAGTTTTCCACCCCGATCAATTCGATAGATTGATCGTCTTTTTTCAGCGTTACCGCTTCGTCAAGCAGCAAGCGGAACCCGATCTCGGAATGAACTTGTTTTAACCGCTTTAAATTTGCATGCTTGGCCTCCGCGCTTTCCCATTGGATATAATCCCCGTAATCATGGTTGCCCAGGATAGAAAACTTGCCCGTCGGCGCCTTTAGCCCTGCGAATGCCGGGATCCACTGATCCATTTCCGAGGCCTTGTTATTCACCAGGTCGCCGGTAAATAAGATGACGTCACTTTGCTGATCGTTCACCAGGTCGAGCCCTTTTTGCACGCCTGCTGCATTGGTAAAGCTGCCGGAATGCACGTCAGTGATCTGCGTGATGGTGAAGCCATCAAAGGCCTCCGGCAGATCCGGGAACCAGATGGTTTCGCGCCGCAACCGGTAAAAATGCCGCCCCCGCGTAATGCCAAACAGCACCACCAGGAACATAACAGCAGCAACACCAAATGCCAGTTCACTCACCCAAAGTTCCCTTGGCGGGAAACCGCGAAACAATCGTGAAAGGTCTTCAATGAGCAAAACAGGAACTGCCAATAAGCGGGGAATAAATGCCAATAGCATTAGCCCTATTACCCAGGTGATGAGCGTTTGCTGCATTTGCGAACCACGCCGCACAAAGATCACCGCGGCCAGGCCGCCCATCAGCAAGAGATCGATTACCCAATAGATCCATAAATAATCGGCAGCGCGGGTTAATGTGTGTATAGCCTTGTAAAAATAAAGGTCGGTACAAAACCAGAGGAGAATAATTAAGGGAAGTCTTTTAGCCATTTTAATAAGAATGCAATACGAGTATATCAATGCAGACGATTGAGCGGCGGGAATATTTTAAATTTTTAAAAAACGTGGAATTATTTAAAAGCCGGCTTTAATAACCACGAGGTGGTAGTACCCAGTACGGCCCCGCCAAAAACGTCGCTGGGGTAATGCACGCCAAGGTACATCCGCGAGTACCCCACCGACCCTGCCCACAGATACGAAGGAACGATCACATACCATTTTGGGTACGCCCTTGACAACGCCGTTGCCACCGCAAAACTGGTGGAGGTATGCCCTGAAGGGAACGAGGTGCTGCCCGCATTGTAAACCGCCACGATCTTCAAATTCTGCACAAACGGGCGGCGGCGCTTAAAAATGGCTTTCATTAGCATGGTAGCCCCGAAAGTTATGGCTGTGCTGCTGCCCACATACAAGGCGTTCTGGCGCATCTCGCCATCGTGCCTTACTATCCCGCCAACCATTAACGCGGCGGGTACGCTGTAGGCAACATAAGTGAGCGAATTTGATAAAAACAGCATTGTTTTTGTTTCGCTGTCCTCGCGCTTCAAAGCCAGGTTGATCAAAAATTTATCATCAAACCGCTGCACAAAGTTATTTACCTGCGCGGCCTGTACCTTTACCTGGGTAGTGGTTTTGGTTTGCTCGGGGGTTTTGGGCTGCTCTTCTGTTTTTACCTGCCCGAAAACGTTCCCTGCAAAGGCCACCATCACAAATAGCTGCATAACAAATAACGCATTGATTCCCCTTATGCCCTTGTTTATCTTCATAAAATACCGGTATGCTTATTTAATATAAATAGTATGTCAAATGTATCTGCTAAAATGCAATTAACGCTTAACAGTAAAACCATAAAATTGTTAAAGTTTGTCGGCAATTAATACTATTTAATCAGCAAAACACATCCTACAGGGCTGCGAATCTGATTTGGACGATCACAAAACTGCCGTTTCCGCCGTTCAGGCGCTTAAAATTACTAAATAATAGCCGCCTAAATTTATCCGCATACGCCCCCCCTCTTGCCAGGCAAAAAATATTTTCAAAAATATTTGCGAAACCGAATAGTTGCACATATATTTGCAACTGAATGGTTTCTTAATTAAAACAAAAGAACAAATGAGACGAGATATTTTCCAGGCAATAGCGGACCCCACAAGGAGAGCTATTATCACCCTGATTGCATTGCAGGCAATGACACCTAATGCGATTGCCGAAAATTTCAACACCACCCGGCAGGCCGTATCCAAGCACCTGCGGATCCTTACCGAATGTGAATTGGTAAAGCAGGAACCCCGGGGCCGTGAAGTGTATTTTTCACTAGAAATTAATAAAATGAAAGAAGTAGATAAATGGCTGGAGCAATTCCGCCAAATTTGGGAAACCCGTTTCAACCAACTCGACGACGTATTAGCAACACTTAAAAAACAGCAGAAATGACAAACGATCCGATATTCAACTTTACCGTTGACAAAGCAGCCAAAACCTTATTTATGACCAGGGAATTTAACGCTGAACCAGCACTGGTGTGGGATGCATTTACCAAAGCCGAAATTCTTGACCAATGGGTGGCACCTAAACCATGGACATCCAAAACAAAATACCTGAATTTTGAGGTGGGCGGTAAAAGATTTTATGCTATGGTAAGCCCCGAAGGACTGGAGCGCTGGATAATCCAGGAATACACGTCCATAACACCGAAAACTAATTTTAAACTGTACAATGCGTTTGCTGACAAAGATGAAAACCCTGAATTACCCGGTTCTGAATGGGATTACACCTTCAGCGGAGCAAACGGAAAAACAACGGTAAATATCAGTATTTACAATGAATCACTTGAGCGCCTGGAGAAATTGGTGGATGGCTTTAAGATAGGAATGGCCATGACGCTTATCAATCTTGATCAGGTACTGGCCACTTTATCCGGCAAATAGTTCCGCCTAAAATATTTGGAATAAATTTTAACAGAACAAACCATTAAACAATCTAAAAAAATAAATTATGGCACTTATCAATCCACACATCAACTTCAACGGAAATGCCGAAGAAGCATTCAACTTTTACAAATCAGTATTTGGCGGAGAGTTTTCAAAAATCATCCGTTTCAAAGACCTTGCGGGCCCTGAGTTCCAGGTAGCGGAGAAAGAAGAAAACAAGATCATGCACATTGCCCTGCCTATCGGCAAAAGCAATTCACTGATGGCAAATGATGTCCCGGAATTTATGGGAAGAACAAACGAAAACGAAAACAGGAGTAAAATTGTGATAACTGCGGAAAGCAAGCAGGAAGCAGATAAATTATTTAACGGACTTTCTGTAGGAGGACAAATTGAAGGGCCGATCGGTGATAGTCCATGGGGTACCTATTTTGGTTGTTTCAGAGACAAATACGGCATTGAATGGATAGTGGAATTTGACCCGAACAATTAACGAAAACTACAAACGCTCCGCCGCATGCAGGTTTTGACCTCTCCGCGTGCCGGCGCAATATAACCCGCTTGATGAACAGGCGGGCTATTTTGTTTAATACTGATAACGGATGGCTCAAAGCGACTGACAGGATAGTAAAGCTTTATAATCATCCTTTAAAAATGCCGTTAAATGTTTATTTTCGACCAAACCCATACGCCATGAAAACTTTAGCCGAGTTTAAAGCATCCTTAAATTCAGACCAGCCTGCCGCCGACCTTTCTGCACCGTTAAAAAGCCTTTGGTACGACGGTAAGGGTGATTGGCACCAGGCACATGCACAGGTAGATCACCTGAACGACCAGGCGTCGGCGTGGGTACATGCCTACCTGCACCGCAAAGAAGGCGATAGCCACAACGCTGATTATTGGTACAATAAAGCACGGCAAACGCGCCCCCAACTTCCGCTGGAAACGGAATGGGAACAATTGGTGGTGCAATTTCTTTAAGCGGAGTTTTATAATGATGAAGACCCGAAACCCCTATCATATTTTTGCATTCATTTTTTTGGGTACAGTTATGCTCTCGGCAATTAGTTCTAGCACTTATTGCCAGGCAACGCCGCCGGTTGACAATTGGTGCAGCAAGCCGCTGCGGCCGGGACTTGAAAAACTTAAAGAGATCAAAACCTCCAAACCCTGGTTTAAGGTTTATGACATCGGTAACGACACTTACGCCATAGATGAACCTTATAATTGGGAAGAAACTATTGCTTACCTCATATTGGGTAAAGACAAAGCTTTATTGTTTGATACCGGCATGGGGCTTGACACCATTTCAATAGTGGTGAAGGAATTAACTAAACTTCCTGTGGTTGTACTTAATTCTCACACCCATCCGGATCACATTGGCGGGAACAATGAGTTTAGCCAGGTACTTGCTATGAACACCAGTTATACCAGGATTAACGCAGCCAATGGATATGCTCATAACAATGTAAAATGGGAAGTTAGCCCGGCCTCGTTTTGTCTTACCCGTTTACCGCATGAAGATACCGCGCATTATTATATCAAACCTTTTAAGGTATCACGGTTCATTAAAAGCGGCTATATCATCAAGCTTGGCGGGAGAAATTTACAAGTGATTTCCACTCCCGGACATACACCGGATGCGATCTGCCTTTACGACAAACAAGCGGGTTATTTATGGTGTGGCGACAGCTTTTACGAGGGGCCCATATTACTGTCATCTGATGAAACAGATCTGAAAGCCTATCAAAAAAGCATAAACAAGATGGCTCAACTGGCGGCTAAATCAACGCGTGTTTTACCGGCACATAACCTCCCGATCGCCAAACCGGCACTCCTGATACAAGCGGCAAAAGATTTCAATCAAATAGTGTCGGGGATGAAGAAAGGAAAGACCGGCGAAAATCACACGCTGGTATTTGATTGTAATAAATTTTCTTATCAAATTGGTGAAAGCTACCTGAAACAATTCGATCAAATAAAACGGAATTGAATTTAGCCACACCTTATTAGTGATCGTCCCGCCCATTCAAGCGCCTGCTTAAAACTTTGTGTGTGCTTTTGATAAAGAGGTATTTGATGCAACTAATCTTGATTGGATCAAGATTATATTTATGTTATCAGATAGCAGGTACAATTACTATTTGACAGCGGATTTTTTGCCGCCCAATTTAAAGTTCTTAACTATCAATAATTTCGGTCAACAGAATAAGAAATGACCAATTGATAAAATAATGGATAAGAAACGTCAATAATCAAGCAGTAACTTTATAAAACTCATGTCTTCCTGATCCGCTGCCGCGGGCTTCGGTATTCTTCATAACTATCTGATTTGGTCATCAAAAGTCGGCAGGGGGATTTTAGGGATTAGGCAATTTGCCCCAAATTTAATGTGGTGGTAATATTCATCCTTATTAATAGTGTAGCGTAGTTGTAACTTTTTGGGGAAATTGCTGTTGGTCAATTAATGAAGATCGCAAAAATCAAAGATTTTAATTATAAAACCGGCCAGGTCGTTGTCGTGGGTACTTCTGCGGGTGGCCTGGATGCGCTGTCCGCTTTAATCCAGCAATTACCGGAAGATTTCCCTGCGCCTGTGCTGGTGGTGATGCACATTTCCCCGGATGCTACCGGCGACGTGTTATTAAATGCCTTAACTAAACATGGAAAATTAAAATGCGGACATGCCATACATGGTGAATTGTTTAAAGCCAGGCGGGTGTATCTTGCGCCGTCAGATCACCATCTCCTGCTCGAAAAAAACGGCGAACTGCACGTTACCAAAGGGGCGGCTGAAAACCGCTCTCGTCCCGGTATTGATCCGCTGTTCCGTTCTGCCGCGGTCGCTTTCGGCAACCGGGTGATAGGTATTATTCTTACAGGCTACCTTGATGATGGCACTGCCGGTATGATCGCCATTCAAAGATGTGGCGGCATTTGTATCGTACAAGACCCCAAAGAAGCGCAATATCCCGATATGCCTAAAAACACCTTAAATCAGTTGAAGGCAGATTATTGCGTGCCAATAGCAGAGATGGGCGGTATCTTGGCTACACTCATGGCAAGAAAAGTGGGCAGGCAAAAAACAATACCAGATGACATTCAAAGAGAAGCAAAGATTGCCGAACGAGTGCTGAGTGACCTGCCTGCGGTCAATTCCCTGGGTGAACAAGTTCCGTTTAACTGTCCCGGTTGTGGGGGCGTACTCTGGAAGATGGACAAAGGGTCTTTTATACGTTATCGGTGTCATACCGGCCATGCTTATACCTCTGCGTCACTACTCGCTGCCCAAACTCAAAAAATTGAGGAAACGATGTGGATAGCCCTGCGTATGTTTGAAGAAAGAAAAAACTTGCTCACTACGGTAGCTAAAGAACAAAAGGGGGCAACTTCACGCATGACTGCGGAGCGGGCGGAATCGTCGCAGGTTCATATAGACCGCATTAGGGCTATATTGTTGGCAGATGATAAGCCTAACAAGAGTGATCTGCCGATATAGATCATTATTGGATTTGTAATAATTAAAATGTTAAAAATTACCATTAACGCAGATTCGACTTTTGCAAAACTACCATCGTCAGGCAATTGGATATTCCGCAGCCACTAATCACCTCATTCCGAGAATGCAAAAAATTGATTCCTAAACACTTTGACCAGGCTAATTTATTGACTTAAAATAATGATTTTAAAATCTGATTACACAAATCGACGTTTTAAAGCCCACGGAATTATATGGTCAAGCCTTCCGGATCTCCACGCTGTCCCCTATCCGCTCCCCCGCCCATTCAAGCGTATCGCTGAATGCCAAAATTTTAAGTCCCGCTTAAATTAATAACTTTTAAAGGCATGCAGATTAGCACCAAATATGAAATAATCGCTGCCGGTTTTTAATTCAAGCGCCCGCTTAAAACTTTGTGTGTCCGGGCAAAATGCTTGGACAGGCAGAAAAATTGATTAGCAAAAGGAAACTAAACCACTTCCTATATTGTTAATCTTTATAGGATTATCATTAACCGCTTGTAAAGCAATATGAAATAACATACTATGACTACAGCAAATAACACTGAGATTTTTCCAAAAGGAGAAAAACTAACTAACGAATACTTTACAGGCGATGCATACCTGACCTCGCTACTCGCAAAAGATTCCAACAACAACTTCGCGATGGGCAGCGTAACCTTCTCGCCTGGCGCAAGAACCAACTGGCACACCCATCCTAAAGGACAGGTACTAATCATAACCCAGGGCGCGGGCTGGTACCAGGAAAAAGGAAAAGCAGCACAGTCCATCAAAAAAGGCGATGTGATCAATATTCCTGAAAATATAATGCACTGGCACGGCGCATCTGCAGACAACGAAATGATCCATATCGCCATTACCAATTATGAAGCAGAAAAAAATGTGGTATGGCTAAATCCTGTAAGCGAAGAAGAATATGCAGCGGCGAATAAAAAATAGAAAAGCATATCCGCCCGTCCCTACGTCCCGCTTAAAATTAACAAATTTCAGCGCCGCTCTGGTTCGCACTAAATATGAAATAATAGCTCGGTTTCTAATTTTAAGCGGGACGCTTAAAATTTTGTGTATTCAGGCAAAATGCCTGGACAGGCGGGGATAAAAAACAGAAAAGCACCCGGATTAACTAATCAAAACTGGGTAAAAATTCTTTTGCGGATACGGCTCAGTGACTGCGGTTTTACCCCGACAAACGACGCAATATGGTACTGCGAGATCCTTTGCTGCAGATCGGCGTGGTTTTTTAAAAATCGCTCATAACGTAGTTCAGGTGTTTCGGCATATAAAGCACTGATATCCTGAAGTAATTTTAGGAAGACCGATTCAATGGCGACCCTGCCAAAACGCTCCCCTCCGCGAACTTTCTCATAAAATACTTGCAGGTCAGCATGCGAAATAACAAAAACGATGCTATCCTCTAAAGCCTGAATATTTTTCGACGAAGGTGCCTGAGGAAGAAAACTTTCATAGTTACATACAAATTCATTTTCCTGGGAGAAATCATATATTTTTTCCTCACCGTCATGGTTAATATAGAACCGCATTAAGCCCTTGGCAACAAATCCTACGTGTTTGCAAATCCGTCCTTCTTCTAAAAAAAACTCGCCCTTTTTATAAGTCTTTTCCTTAAACAAAGATGTCACCGTATCTGTCTCTGTAGGGCTTAGCGTAATAACCCTTTGTATGCTGTTCAATAAGCTGTTGATCATATCATCATTTGAATTGGGTTAAACCAAAAATACACAACCTGCAGACACGTTGTGTATTAAATTCTTGTGCAGCAAAATCATTAGCCTGCTGACCTCAATATTTTGGTTTCTACGTTGGTGATTTTGTTTCTGTCAAAGCCTGCGGTATCGTTAGCAAATTCCGGGCTTTTCAGGTAGCGCTCCGTCATCCTCTCTACGTCAGCATTGTCCGGAAAAGATATGAGGGCTATTACCTGGTTTGCTATGCCGGGTGTGTTGCCAATCCAAACGCCTTTAACCTCGAAGCCAAACCTGGGAAGGTTTATCCTGTGCTTAGACCAGTTCACAGTAAAATAGTGTGCTGCTGTTTCTTTATCAGCAAGCGTGTAAATTCTTAATTGTTCCATGATGTTGATTTGATCAGTTTAATATTTCCTGTTGTTTTAATGTCGCTTTTTTTGAAGGTTTATCGATCAGTAACAGGGTGCCGACCACTGAACAAATGATAGTAGCTACAATATGTGGTATTGCTTGCTGTACGCTGGTGTAACTCTTGCTGAGGACTGTAATCATATCGGAAACCGGAATGATTGTCGCTACGAATAGCATTACGCCCAAAGCCCTGCGTTCTCTCATTAACACCAGGGCGCACAATAAGATGCCGGAAAATATATCCCTGATACCTTTTATGTGATGAAAGGAGTAATCACCGTTTGCATTAAATCGGATGCCGAAGGCGGCTGTTGCTACTTCAGGCGAGAAAAAAAATCGGGCTCCCAGGAAAACCATCCCCATACCCAGTAAAAATGCGATTGCATAAGAAATTTTTGTTGTCATAATAATTTGCTTTTAAAATAATGACACAAAATTATCCCTCCCACAGCCGGCATTAATGCACTTGGGTTAACAAATCAAAATTGAGTGGAAATTTTCCACGAATGGGAAAAAGCTTTATTGCAGGGCCGCATAGTTTTTAAAAACATTCGTTCCTTTGAACTGATTATTTGATAATCAAAGTAGCTGATCGTGGTACAGATGTCGGACTGGTTTATAGCTGATTTGCAAAAGATAGCTCGAATATAAGGACCTTCATGGTGTAAATTCGAACAACCTTACATCCAATGTAAATATTGATTTAACTTACAATGCTCATGCGCCGCAAATGGGAAATCAATGTGCAATAATTAATGCCGAGGAATGGTACCATATCAAACGATCATTTAATTTTACCGTTCTTAACTTCATTTCCCGTATCCACAAAGTTATTATCTTAGTATGTCACTATCGAAAATTTCAACAGTTGGAGCAATTGCTTAAAATTTTTAAACCGGCGTCTATTGAACTGCAAAAGTATGTAGAACATTACTATGTTTTTGCAGCGCAAAGACCTGAAAATATAAGCTATATCGCATTCCCTCATATATATACAGGGCTTTCCTTTTTTCGTGATGTGCGTATCATCAGAGGCGACCACGAGATCCAAATCGAGGCACAGGAAAATGGCGGATCAGTGAACATAGAAATCTTAGGAAAATATCTAAAACCTGTCTTTGTTCATTATCGGGGTAGTTTTGAAGAGATCGCAGTTATATTTAAGCCTTTAGGGATCAATCCTTTCATCCGGGCAAATTCCGGAGATCTTACAAAGGAATTTTCCCAGGCTCTTGATCTTGAAGAATGGACTCAGCTTGCAATTACTCTTTTTACCAAAACAGCAACGGCTGACCGCATTCATATCCTTGATGAATTCTTGCTCGCCAATCTATTTAAACCGAGTGATGATTGGCTTTCCAGGGCACTGGATCTACTTGAGGATCACTCATCAAAGCCTACTATAGCAGAAATATCCCGATTGCTAAACATGAATCTTAAAACTTTTCAAAGGCAATTTCTGAAGAATATTGGGCGTACACCGAGCGAATATAAACGCATTGCCCGCTTTAGAAGTTCAATAAATACAAAGCTTCTTTCAGATGAGTTAAAAAGCTTGACTGAAATTACCTATGCCCATGAATATTATGACCAATCTTATTTCATAAGGGAGTTTAAAAAGCTTACAGCTTTGAACCCGCGCAGCTTTTTTAGGTCTATTACTATTCTTGATCGGGCAGGCATAATATGGGCAATCAGATAATGTCTTTTTAGTACAATTTTGTTTTTGTAGTAAGCTTCAACTTTATCAAAAAAAACAAAAATCATGGAACACACAAAGACGTGGAAAACCACAACGCCGGGTCAATACCTTTTTACCGTAAATCAAACAGAAATTGGGCGAATGACAATTGAACCTGGAACCATAAAAAGAAAAGCTATTATCGTTATCGGCGGAGAAAAATACCAGCTATTACAAACAGGATTCTGGAAAACCAGCGTCGGGATTCTCGATGACAAAGGAAACAATATAGGAAAGGTGTACGCTGAAAAATGGTATGCGGATGCAATGAGGCTTGATCTTTACCGGGAAACCTACAAATTGGTTTTCAGAAACAATCCGCTTGCTGAATTCGCTATCACCCAATGCGATCAGGACGTGCTTGCATATGGACTGAAGACGGGATCAGGAAATACCAGTCTCAAAATCACCTCCGCAGACCCTTCTGCGAATTACTTATTGGATTTTATTTTGTGGTATTGGTTTATTCCTGTAGCAATTGAGAATATTATAAGTTCAGACGGGATTTATGAAACTCACGCCAATGGTTAATTCATTATCTGAATTAACCAAAACCTTCAGCCTTTTGTCGGCATTATCACCGCACTGATATGAAGCATACAAAAA
This sequence comes from Mucilaginibacter xinganensis, assembly GCF_002257585.1. NCBI lineage: Bacteria > Pseudomonadati > Bacteroidota > Sphingobacteriia > Sphingobacteriales > Sphingobacteriaceae > Mucilaginibacter > Mucilaginibacter xinganensis. The sequence goes on from NZ_CP022743.1 coordinate 3,284,439, forward strand.
ATGCCCATAATTTTCAACAGATGCGGTTAGGTAAATGATGGGGCTCGAACCCTAAACAACAAAGCCCGATATTTTCATACCAGGCTTTGTGTCGATTCTTAGATGTACTCAGAGCGGGAATCGAACCCGCACTCCGTTTACGGGAACAGGATTTTAAGTCCTGCGTGTCTACCAGTTCCACCATCTGAGCAGGTGATTAAACCTTTTAACAATAAATCCCTTCTTGTGAAAGGGATTTGAGCGAAAGACGAGATTCGAACTCGCGACCCCGACCTTGGCAAGGTCGTGCTCTACCAACTGAGCTACTTTCGCATTGGTTATTTTTCTCCGCTTAACTCGTTGTTCACTTGCTGAACATCTTTCCTGTTTTGCGGAGTGCAAATATAGGCAGAAATGAATATTCTGCAAGATAAAAATTACTTTTTTTTCAATTAATTTATAAGTGGCTGGCTTTCAAAACATCTAAAATCAGATCGTGTTCGTATCCGCGGCTAAAAGCGTACTGCTGCAGTTTATATTGGCGTTTATATGGGTCTTTTTCGGTTATTGATTTTTCTTTTTTCTCCAAAAGCCTTTCCAGGCACCTTAAATAGTCGTCATCAGCAATGGTCAGCAAGGCCTTCTTTATTAAAACATCAGGCACTCTTTTTAATTTAAGGCCCTGTTTTATTTTGATCTTCCCCCACCCTTTCTGGTTAAACTTACCCTGCGCATAGGCTTTTGCAAACCTTTCTTCATTCAAAAACCCTTCGCCAATCAGCAAACTGATAATGTTTTCTACCGCAGCCTGCCACAGCCCCCACTCGTACAGCTTGTCGCGTACCTCCTGCTGTGAGCGGTCCTGGTAAGCGCAATAATTTTCGGCTTTGGCCAGGCCGGCCTTTTCGTCCGTTATTTTATTTGTTTTCGGGCCATCCATTAAAACCAAAAATCGTTAAAAATTCTTCTATCTTCAGAAATATAAGCAATTTCGTACCATGCTCAGCAATCAATATACCATAATAGCTATACAGCAGATCATCAATGCCGGCGGGAATATTGTTAAAGATTACAATATCAGCACCTTATTAACCGACAGCCGCAGGATCAGCAATCCTGCAGGCGGTTTGTTCTTTGCGCTGAGCGGCCGGCGCAACGGCCACGAGTTTATTGCGGAAGCTTATGCAGGCGGTGTCCGCAATTTTGTGGTAAAACACGGAACCGACATTAAAGCGCCCGAATCAAACTTTTTAATGGTTGACGATGTACTGGCCGCGTTGCAAACGCTGGCTGCTTATCACCGTAACCGTTTTAACCTCGAAGTAATAGGAATAACCGGCAGCAACGGCAAAACCATTGTAAAAGAGTGGCTGTACCAACTGCTGTCGCCCGATAAAAATGTGGTACGTAACCCCAAGAGCTATAACTCGCAAATCGGAGTGCCGCTTTCGGTTTGGCAAATCAACGAAAAAAACGACCTGGGTATTTTTGAAGCAGGCATCTCTACAGTTGGTGAAATAGAAAAGCTGGAAGCCGTGATCAGGCCCACTGTTGGCATTTTAACACACATTGGCCCTGCGCATGATGAAGGATTTGAGAACCGCAACCAGAAGATTACGGAGAAGCTGAAGCTATTTAAAAACTGCCGCTTGCTAATCCATAATTATGACCAGCTGATCAGTTTCCAGGATAACATCCCGGTTGAAAGCCGCTTTACCTGGAGCACCAATTTTAAACAGGCCGACCTGTACGTGTTCAGCGAGGCGGTGGTATCAAAAAACTATTATTTAAGGGCAAGGTATAAAGACGCGGAAATTGAATGCCTGATCCCATTTTTGGATGAGGCATCGGTAGAGAATGCTATTGTTTGCTGGGCTACCATGCTGGCCCTGGGCTACGCCCCTGCCGAAGCTGACGACCGGATAGAACGTTTAAACGCCGTAAGCATGCGGCTGGAACTAAAAACCGGTATCAATGATTGCTCCGTTATTGACGACTCTTACAATTCGGACATCCAATCGCTGGAAATAGCCTTGAACTTTTTAACGCAGCAAAATCAACATCAAAAAAAGACACTCATTCTTTCTGATATTTACCAGTCGGGCTTGCAGGCTGACGTGCTGTACAGGCAGGTTGCCGATATGATAAAAATAAAACAGGTGGACAAATTTATCGGCGTGGGCGAAGCATTGATGGCCCGACAGGACTACTTTGACATGCCCGAAAAGTTCTTTTACCCGGATACCCAGGCCATGCTGCAGCACCTGCGCACCTTAAATTTTAAGGGGGAAACCATACTGATAAAGGGTTCGCGCAGTTTTGAGTTTGAACGGATCAGCCGCGCGCTGGTTCAAAAGGCACATGAAACCATATTGGAGATAAACTTGAATGCGTTACTAAACAACCTTAATTTTTACCGGTCGCGGTTAAAGCAGGGTGTAAAAGTAATGGCCATTGTAAAAGCATTTTCATACGGCAGCGGCACCTTTGAAGTAGCCAATATCCTCCAGTACAACAAGGTTGACTACCTTGCTGTTGCCTACATAGACGAAGGGGTATCCCTGCGCAACACAGGCATCAGCCTGCCCGTAATGATCTTTAACCCTGAAGCCTCTGCATTTGACAAGCTCATAGAATTTAACCTGGAACCTGTTATTTACAGCTTTGGGTTACTGGACGAATTTATTACCTACGCACAGGAAAAAAATGTATTGAACTACCCTGTTCACCTTAAAATTGATACCGGTATGCACCGCCTTGGCTTTGAGGACTTTGAAATTGAAACCCTTTGCGACCTGCTGGAAGCTAACCGGTACATCAGGGTGCAGTCGGTGTTTTCGCACCTGGTGGCCAGCGAAGCCGCAAAGCACGACAAGTTTACCAAAAAGCAGATCAGTAATTTTGAAACTGCTTACAAACAAATAGAGCTTACCCTTGGCTACAAGGTGATCAAGCACATCAGCAATACCTCAGGTATTACCAGGTGGCCCGGCGCGCATTATGACATGGTGCGCCTCGGAATTGGCTTATACGGCATTGATACCGGTATGGAAACCCCCGACACCGGCTTACAGCCTGTGGCCACCTTAAAAACCAGCGTTGCGCAGGTAAAAAAAATCAAAGCCGGAGAGACCCTCAGCTACAGCCGTAGTGGCAGTCTGACAAAAGACGGCAAAATAGCTACCGTACGGATTGGCTATGCCGACGGCTATTTGCGTGCCTTTGGCAACGGCGTTGGCAAAATGCTGGTGAAAGGAGTTTTGGCGCCCACCGTGGGTAACATAACCATGGATATGTGTATGATTGATGTTACCGGCATCGATGTAAAGGAAGGCGACGAGGTAATTATATTTAACGAGCAGCAGCGCATTAACGACCTTGCAACCCAAATTGGCACCATACCTTACGAAATATTAACTAATGTTTCGCAAAGGGTTAAAAGGGTGTACTTTTATGAATAGAAATTGATTTAAGATGAAGCAGATATTCAACGCACTTTTACGCTATTTTTTTAAGGGATTGTTGGTGGTAGTTCCCATTGGCGCCGCGTTCCTTTTAATTTTCTGGGCGGTAAAAAGCATTGATAACGCCCTTAACCTGAGCGATATGCTTTGGACCGACCCGAAAACGGGAAAACCTGTTTACATACCGGGGCTGGGTATTTTAAATGTATTGGTAATCATTTTAATTGCCGGCATATTGGTAACCAACGTGGTAACCGACCCCATAAAACGCTGGTTTAACCGCTGGCTCAACCGCTTGCCGCTGTTCAAATTCCTGTACTCGTCAATAAAGGACCTTACCGAGGCTTTTGTTGGGGAAGAAAAGAAGTTTAATGAACCGGTACTGGTGGAGATTAACGAGTTTGGGTTAAAAAAAATTGGCTTTATGGTACAAAAAGACCTTGCCGCATTAAACCTGCCGGGCGACGTGGCGGTGTATTTCCCTTTATCTTACTCCTTTGCCGGCCAGGTAATTATTATCTCAGCCAGCAAGGTAAAACCGATTGACAAAAGCGCAGCAGATATGATGAAGTTTGTGATATCAGGCGGCGTAAGCGGGCTGCATTAAGCTTTCTTAAAACTTCTTACAGCTATAAAAGTGCTGATCACCATTAATGCTGCTGCCAGCAGGTAAGCCCCGCCGGGAAAGTAAACCACTGAATCTTTATGCGTGAAGTAGGAGAACACATAACCAAAAATAAGCGGGCCTATTATTACGCTCAGGCTGTTAATAATGGTGATGGCCCCCTGCATTTCGCCTTGGCCGTTTTTGGGCACTTTGCTGGTAACCAGCCCCTGCAATGCGGGTCCTGAAATACCGCCCAAACAATAAGGAATCATAAATACATACATCATCCAGCCCTGGCTGGCAAAAGCAATCAGCGTTAGGCCGATAGCGTAAAATACCAGCCCGGCCACAATGTTCTTTTCCTGCCCAAATTTGGGAATGGTGTACCTGATGAGCCCGCCCTGGATGCCTACCAGTAATACCCCGATAACAATCCCCAAAGTACCCACGCTGCTAAGGGTCCACTGAAATTTCTCGAACAGGTAAAACGACAACAGGTATTCCACCGCCTTTTGCCCGATATAAACCAGCGTAATGGCACCTAGCAATCCCGTTAACGCCGGATTTTTGGTAAAAATCCGTATCAAAGCACCCACAGGGTTCGCCCTTTTCCATTCAAATTTCCGCCTGCTTTCTATCGGTAACGACTCCGGCAGCACAAACAAGCCGTACATCCCGTTAAAAAAAGCCAGCCCTGCTGCGGCCATAAAGGGGATCTTGACATTGATAGCGCCAAGATAGGCCCCCAAAGCAATCCCGATAATAAACCCGAAACCTGATGCCGCCCCCACCAGTCCGAAATTAGCTGCTCGTTTGTTGCCGGTGCTTACATCGGCTATGTAAGCAGTAGCGGTGGCGTTGCTGGCACCGGATACCCCGGCAATAAATCGCCCTACAAACAGCCAGGCTATGGTTGGCGCAAAGGCCATAAACATATAATCAATACTAAAGCCAAAAAGCGAGATCAGTAAAACAGGCCTTCGTCCGTACCTGTCGCTTAGATTACCTAATACAGACGCGAAAAGCAGCTGCATGGAAGCGTACACAAAAGTGAGCCAGCCGCTATATTGCGATGCAACACTGATATCAATGTGACCTAAGGTCTGCAGCAGCTTTGGCATCACCGGGATAATGATCCCCAACCCCAATACATCAATAAAGATGGTTATAAAAATAAATCCAAGCGCTGCTGAATGTTTGGGTTTTGCCATATAATTACTTCATTGTGAAAAGGCAGATGGATATAAAAAGTTTTACCGCTTTTAAAATATTTTAGTTTCCGCTTAACGGGTGCTTTAAAACTAATGAGTTACTATTACATTTTCGCCGCTTTTTTTAAAGCTTCTGATAGCAAATACCGCACTTAAAAGCATCAGTATAGCCCCTATTGCAAACGGCGCGCCGGGAAATTGAAAAAACGGATTGGGTTTTGTAAAATAATAAAACACTTCCGTCATCAGCAGCGGGCCAAATATGGAGCTGATGCTGATTAAACTGGTTAAGCCTCCCTGCAATTCGCCCTGTTCATTGGCAGGCACGCTGTTACTCATGTATCCCTGAATTGCAGGTCCGGCTATCCCGCCCAGGCAGTAAGGCACCAGTATAGCAAACATCATCCAGCCCTTGCCTGCAAACGCGAAAAGTGCCATACCTGCGGCATATAAGAGCAACCCTACCCAAATACTTCTTTCTGTACCAAGTTTCGGCAGGATGATCCTGATCAGGCCACCCTGTACCACGGCTACCATTAAACCCACAAAGCCAAGTGAATAACCTACCATATCCTCGTTCCAGCTGAATTTTTTAATGGTGTAAAATGTCCAAACGCTTTGCACGGCCTGCGCTGCTATGTAGATCAGGAACAGGGATAATGCCAAACCGATCACCGATTTATATTTTTTTAGTTGGATCACGGTTCCAAAAGGATTGGCCCTTTTAAGATCTAGCGGACGCCTGTTTTCAACAGACAATGATTCCGGTAAAATAAAGAAACCATACACCGCGTTAAGGAACGCCAGCAGCGCAGCAGCAATAAAGGGGTAATGAACATCATATTTACCCAGGATGCCGCCCAGCACCGGGCCAATGATAAAGCCCAGCCCAAAGGCAACCCCTACCAGGCCAAAATTAGCGGCCCTTTTTTCAGGCTCGCTGATATCCGCTATGTAGGCATTGGCCGTTGTAAAACTGGCACCTGTGATCCCGGCGATAATGCGGCCTACGAACAACCATGCTATGGTAGGTGCAAATGCGGAAAAAAGATAATCGACACTGAACCCTAATAACGAACATAGCAACACCGGCCGCCGGCCAAATTTATCGCTCAGGTTTCCAATAAGCGGCGCAAATATAAACTGCATGCCGGCATAAGCAGCGGTTAGCCAGCCTGCATAGCCGGAAGCATCGCTAACATCGCCATGAATTAGATGTTCAATTAGCTTAGGAATAACGGGGATAATGATACCCAGCCCAATAACATCTATTAACAGCGTGGCAAATATGAAGCCCAGTGCTGCCTGCTTTTTAGGTTTGTGCATAGCCTGCAAAATAAAAATTATTATGCAACTTCTTCAAATAATAAATCCTGTGCGTAAAAAATGTATTTTGGCCCATTATAAACCATTTTCATTCATCCCGGTATGAAGGCTCTCCCGTTATTTATTTTATTGCTGATGGTGATCGGCAAAGCAAACGCGCAGTCTGCTGATTCCTACGCAGCCCATATTATGCAGGGAATCAGTGATCCTAAAATAAATAAAACCAATCCTTACGTTACCGCCGGTGACCGCTCCTACCTGATTGGAACCCAGGACGGAAAATTCCCGGATCTGGGTGATCATGTTGAAGGCGAAATGGCTGGATTATGGTGCCCGCCCTTTAAACTTGCCGATGGCTTTTGGGTAAGCGTAACTGATAAAAGTACCGGCAAAGCAGTTTGGTTAAATGCAGATCAATTTATCACTTATCCCTACGGCAATAAATTTATTTACAAATCACCTGTTGATGGTGTAACCGTTGAACGTTTTCAATTTTGCCCTGACGGTAAAACAGCTGTGCTGGTAAAGTACACTATCAAATACAGCGGCAGTGCCAGCAAAAACATAAAGCTCTCCTTCAATTTAAAAACAGACATCAGGCCGGTTTGGTTCACCGATACAGTTGATGTGGATTTTCCGGACAAAATATTATCAACTGCTAAAGACGGCTATTTTTTAGCAAGGGATAGCACTAAACCCTGGTACCTGGCAATGGTATCGTCCGTAAAAGCAGGCAACCAACATTCAGGTTCCGGAGCGGACATTCCATACCAAACCATTGGCAAGGGCGTTTGGTACACCGCCGACTATAATTTGACGTTAGCAAAGAACAGCACCAGCAGTATTATATTTAGCATTGCAGGCGCAGAAAATAATCAAAATGCGGCCATATCAAACTCCCGCAACATATTAAACAGTTACGATGAGTTACTGAAGGCTAAAATAAACAAGTATAAAGAAGTGATTGCCCGCGCGCAAATAACCATCCCCGATGCGCAGCTGCAAAACGTTTATAACTGGGTAAAAATCAACACCAGCTGGCTGGTTAGAACTGTACCGGGCACCGGGACCGGGCTTACAGCAGGTTATATGGAGTACCCCTGGTGGTTTGGCTGTGATAATACCTATGCCCTGCAGGGTGTTTTAGCCACCGGCGATTTTAAACTGGCAAAATCAACCCTCGAGCTGCTGTACAATAAATCAAAAGCGGTGAACGGAAATGGCCGCATAGTGCACGAAATATCGACCAGCGGCAAGGTGTATAATAAAGGGAACACACAGGAAACTGCACATTTTATTATGTGTGCCGGAACGTATTTAAAATGGACAGGCGACACCGCTTTTATCAAGAAAATATACCCTTACATAAAAGACGGCATCAACTGGCTATTAACCACCACGGATACCAATCATAATATGTTCCCTGAGGGTTACGGCATTATGGAAGTAACCGGATTAAATGCCGAACTGATTGATGTTGCTGTTTACACACAGCAAGCTTTAAAAAATGCCGCCGAAATGGCAACCATAATGGGTGATAAAAAAGCAGGGGAAAAATACGCCGCATTGGCAGCCAGCTTGCAACTGAAGGTCAACAAAAGCTTTTGGGACGAAGAGAGCACTTCGTATTGCGATTTTTTCGGAACCAAACAACAGGCCCTGTCCACACTGGATGGTGCATTGAAGCAACTAAAAATTGGCGAAACCGGCGCACCGGACAAACAGCAGACCGAACGGGAAAATTTCTACATCGCGTTACAAAAGAAAATAAGCCTGATGCGCGACACCAGCCGCGGGTGGTTAACAAATAAAAACTGGGTAATTAATACACCTATGGAAACCGGCATTGCTCCCTATAAAACAGCAATAATGGCGCTTGATAAAATCCGGATGGAAAACTGCGGCGAATATGGCCCCTACCTGTCCGCAGTAGAAAAGAAATATATGATGACCATAGCAACCGGGGTGCAGGCTGTAGCCGAATGCAGGTATGGCCGGGTCGACTCGGCAATGTGGTATGTGAACAAAATAGCGGCTACGTTTAACCGCGTACTCCCGGGATCTATTTCTGAAATGATGCCCGACTATGGCTGCTTCACGCAAGCCTGGACAAACTACGGAATAGATGTTCCGTTGGTTAGTTATGTGTTTGGGGTTACGCCCGATGCAGTAAAGCATACTGTAAACATCAGGCCAAACTTACCGTCCACATGGAAAAACGTTAACATTAAGAATGTGAAAGTGGGTGACAATAACCTGTCAATTGATATAAAAACCAAAGGCAACAGGCGCACTTATACCATAACCCAAAGCAATGCCGCGTGGAAGCTGCTATTTAAAGCACCATCAGGTTCAGGCGATTGCACTTTGAACGGCCATAAGGTTAAATTAACGGACAACGGGCTTACGTTATCCGCTAATACCAATACCATCACAATTCTTTTATAATTAAAAGTTCGGTTTCAGCACATATTTATCATAAAAACGGAAGATATGTTCCGCTGCTTCTTCGGCTGTATCAACTACACGGTAAAGCATCAAATCGTCCGGGTGGATGTTGTGCTCCTGTGCAAGCATTTTTTCTTCCACCCAGTCAAATAGTCCTTTCCAATAGTCAACACCAACAAATACAATAGGGAAACGGGCTATCTTACCTGTTTGGATCAGTGTAATAGCTTCAAATGATTCGTCCATCGTTCCGAAACCACCCGGCAAAACAATAAAGCCCTGCGAGTATTTCATAAACATTACCTTACGGATAAAAAAGTAATCAAACTCCAGTACCTTATCCCTGTCGATATACTTGTTGTGGAATTGCTCAAAAGGTAACTCGATATTTAAACCTACCGATTTGCCACCGGCCTCGTATGCACCCTTATTGGCGGCCTCCATAATTCCGGGACCGCCGCCTGAGATTACACCGTACCCTCTTTCGGTCAGCAGCCTGGCGGCATTTTCTGCCAGCTTGTAATATTTATTATCGTTATGGGTGCGCGCCGAACCGAATATGGATACGCAAGGCCCTATTTTAGCGAGTTTTTCAAAGCCGTCAACAAACTCAGCCATTATTTTGAAGATCTGCCAGGAATCTGTTACCTTAATTTCCTGCCAGTTTTTATTTTCAAAAGCTTGTCTTATTTTTTCTTCACCTGTCATGTTCTTTTATTAGTCCGGAAGTCCGAAAGTCGGTAAAGTCCGGAATGTTTTTAGTTTTCTACGATAATATTACAATAATTGGTCGTTTAAGTTTTGCTGATGCTAAACCAGGCTTTCCGCCTGCCGGACTTTCCGGCCTTCGGGCTTCGCAGATGATGTTACCCATAAGCCAACGAACGTAATAAATCCGTTAACTATTATCAACTCGTTATCAAAAACGTAACCCCCTAATAATTTTGCGGAGTTGTTACTTAAATAGTAACATATTGCGGGGGATATCAAGCAAACAAAAGGCACAAGTTTATCCTTAACCTGCCTGTTACCCAAAAACAACCCGAACGAATAGAGGCCCAGCAATGGCCCGTAAGTATAGGAGGCTACCTTAAATATGGCATTAACAACCGCTGTATTGGTTATGGCGTTAAATATGATAATAGTTAACAGCATACAACCCGAAAAGGCAATGTGTACATAATGGCGCACATTCACCATTTTTTTGCTGTTCACGTCCTGCCTTTTATTAAACCCGAGAAAATCCACACAGAACGACGTGGTAAGCGCCGTTAAAGCCGAATCTGTCGTAGCAAAGGTAGCGGCTGTTAAACCCAGCATAAAAACCATAGCGGGCAACAGCCCCAGGTATTTTAATGCGATAGTAGGGTATAAATAATCCGTTTTTTCAACTTTGATCCCATATTTTTCGGCGTACATGTATAGTAACGCGCCCACGCATAAAAAGAAAATATTGATCACCACAAAAACAGCGGTAAAACTGAACATGTTCTTTTTTGCTTCGCGGATATTTTTAAGGCTCAGGTTTTTTTGCATCAGGTCCTGGTCAAGCCCAGTCATAGCAACGGTTATAAATAATCCGCCTAAAAATGCCTTGCTGAAATGGAATTTGCTGGTTAAAAAATTGTCGAAGAAAAATATTTTTGAGTAACTGCTCCTTTTAACCGCATCAACGGCTTCAAAAACATTATAATGCAGGCTATCGCAAATAAAGTAGATGGACAAAAACACTGATGATACCAGGAACAAGGTTTGCAGGCTGTCAGTAATAATAATGGTTTTTAGCCCGCCTTTAAACGTGTACGACCAGATCAATACCAAACAGATCAGCCCTGTGACTACAAATGGCACATGGTAACTGTCAAAAATAAACCGCTGTAAAACAATAACCACCAGGTAAAGCCTGAATGATGAGCCTATGATCCGGCTGATCAAAAAGATGCCGGCTGCCGTTTTATAGCTCCATACGCCAAGTGCGCCTTCAATATAACTGTATATCGAAGTGAGTTTCAACCGGTAATATAGCGGAAGCAAAACAGTTGCTATCACTATAAAACCCGCAGCGTTACCCAACACAAACTGAAAGTATTCAAACTGGTCGCCGGTTACCGCACCAACTTTACCGGGCACCGATATAAAGGTAACCCCGCTTAAGGCGGTACCGATCATCCCAAAGGCTACCAGGTACCATTTGGAGTTCCGGTTAGCTACGAAAAAGGTATCGTTGTCTGAAGACTTACGCGAGGTTAACCACGATATAACCAGCAACACCAGGAAATAACCTATTATAAATGAAAGCAGTATTCCGGGAGACATATATTAGTTTTAGTCCGAAAGTCCGGAAAATCCGGAAGTCCGAAAGATGAATTATTAGTTAAAGTGCAATTTACATTAATATTTTAACGGTGTTTTTATGCTGTAAACCCGCACCGGGATCTCTTCAAATCGTTCATGAATTTTAAAGAAGCCGGGGTGTTCCATTAAGTTTTATTTTTTTAGGATACAATTATCCAACAACCTCAAAAGTTCCTGTTAAAATTATGGCGACAAGTTATTAAACAAAAGGAAATTTATCCAATAAATTATTTTCGCCGGATTGCAGGTAATCTTTCCGATCAGCAAACTTCCGGACTTTCGGACTATTCCCTATCTTCGCAACATGAACTTTTCATCAAGGTTGCTGGAAGATGCTGTGGCTGAATTTGCGAAATTGCCGGGAGTTGGTCAAAAAACTGCCTTACGCCTGGTTTTACACCTGCTTAACCAGGATAAGAGTGATGTAGAAAAGTTCAGCGCCACCATTAGCAAGCTGCGCAACGAGATCCAGTTTTGCCGGGTTTGTTTAAACCTCTCCGATCATCCTGTATGTGAGATCTGCTCATCGCCAAAACGCGACCACACCCTGATATGTGTAGTGGAAGATACGCGCGATGTAATGGCTATTGAGAATACGAACCAATATAACGGCGTATATCACGTACTGGGCGGCTTAATATCTCCTATGGATGGGATCGGCCCGTCAGATCTTGAGGTAGATTCATTGCTCGACCGTTTAAAAGAAAACGATGTAAAGGAAATTATTTTTGCCCTTAGCGCAACAATGGAAGGCGACACCACTATTTTTTATTTAGATAAGCGCTTAAAATCTTTTAATATCACCATCTCTACCATTGCCCGCGGGATAGCTTTCGGCGGCGAGCTGGAATATGTAGATGAGATCACTTTAGGGCGGTCTATTGCTACCCGGGTGCCCTACACCAATTCTGTTTCAAGGTAAAAATAAGTAAGCTGCGCCGTCAGTTTTAAACAAATCGTCGTCACTAAACACAGATTTGTAAAAGTTACAATACATCTCCCCTTTCTGCATATATGGCATATATTTTGGGATACATTAGTGCTGGTAATTGAGTTGGCCCCGGCTAACTTGGTTCCAAGCAAATTTGTATCACCATCTATTGTTTAAGTATGATGAAGCTATCCGTAATTATTGTAAATAACAACACGCGCATACTGCTTAAACAAGCAATAGCTTCGATAATAAACACCTGCAAAAATATTGATTATGAGATGATTATAGTAGATAACAACTCTACAGATCATTCCCTTGATATGCTTGCCAACAATTTCCCTCAATTACAGGTTATTGCCAATGAAAGTAACGTTGGGATAGCAAAGGCAAACAACCAGGCGCTGGCGCTTTGCACAGGGGAGTATATTTTAATGGTCAGTGCGGATACAATAACCGTCAGCGATGCTGTTGAAAAGATGATAACATTTATGGACGAGCACCCGGATGCCGGTGGAATGGGGATAAGAATGCTCAGTCCGCAGGGGCGTTTTTTGCCGGAGTCTATTCACGGGTTAAACAGCACCTGGGGTACATTTTTAAAACTCATCGGCTTTGCAAAAAACCTGTCAAAAACTAGGCTCTATGACCGCCACCGTAAAGATTGGGTGGAAGAATTTAAAGTAACGGAAACTGATATACTGAACCGGGCCTGCATGATGCTGCGCAGATCGGCTTTGAGTGAAATCGGAACCTTTGATGAACGCTTCTTTATGTTCGGCGCTGATATTGATCTGTCATACCGTTTAAGGCTGGCGGGTTTTAAAAACTACTACTTCCCTAAAACATACATTATTAACTTTGAGAGCAGTCAGCTGGAAAAATTTAGCTGGGATTACGTCAGGTACTATTATGGCGCTATGCTGCTATTTGCCCTTAAGTATTTGGTAAGGGTACCTGAAATTAACGTTAAGGGCATCCCGCAATTGTTCCCGTCAACTTACCAGGTCAAATAAATATTCCATCCATTTAATTCATCGCAGGTGACCATAATTTAGCCGTTTAAGAAACAATAAAATTCTTAAATTTGGCCGGTGAATTTGGCACTTCAATATTTCAACAACGGCAAACCGGCAACAGGCCGATTATACCTGCAACACCGCTCCTGTGCTTTGGTTAAAAAACTACAAACAAAGATTAAAATCAGATCTTATTTTCCAGTTTTAAATTTTGCAAGCTGTGGGCATAGTTATTACCCGTCAAATCACTCCACCTTTTTATTTACCCGCTATACATGGCAGACTTTTGCAGGTAGAACTATTACAATTCAATCAACATCAATAAGCGCTGCATTTCTTTAACTTATGAACTTAACCAATAAAGTAGTAATAATTACCGGTGCTTCTTCAGGAATAGGTAAATCACTTGCCGCAGAATTTGCAAAACGTGGTGCAAACCTGGTTTTAGGGGCCCGGCACTTTGTGAATTTATGCACCATAACACAACAGCTTGAACAGCAATATAAAATAAAAGCGATAGCCGTACAATGCGATGTAACCATTGAAGATGACTGTGAGCTTTTAATTAAGCAGGCGCTGGTTACTTTTGAACGCGTTGATATCCTGGTAAACAACGCAGGGATTTCTATGCGGGCATTGTTTAATGATACCGATGTTAAAGTTTTAAAATCAGTAATGGACGTAAATTTTTGGGGCACAGTATATTGCACCAAATACGCCCTGCCCGAGATCTTAAAAACCAGGGGCAGTATAGTGGGGGTTTCATCAATCGCGGGATATAAAGGCTTGCCCGGCCGGTCGGGGTATTCGGCATCAAAATTTGCGATGAATGGCTTCCTGGATGCGTTAAGGGTTGAAAACCTGAAAACGGGCGTACATATTTTAACGGCCTGCCCCGGTTTTACGGCATCAAATATCCGAAATACCGCTTTAGATAAAGAAGGTAACGAACAAAGAGAAAGTACGTTAAATGAACAAAGCATGATGACCAGCGATGAGGTAGCAAAAATCATCGTCAACGGAGTTGAGAACAGGGCGCGAACGTTAATTATGACAGGCCAGGGAAAACTAACCGTTTTGATCAGTAAATTTTTTCCGAAGCTGCTGGATAAGCTGGTTTACAATACGCTGGCTAAGGAAAGAAACTCTTTGTTGAAATAAGTATAAAACTAGATTATTTTATCTTCCGTTAGTTTTTTCATTAATTCACTTATGCTCTTATCTATAGCGTCAGTCATACCATATTGTCCATAAACATCAAATTCACCTTTCCAAACATTTTTTTTGGTATTCCGATCAACCAGTGTTAATTCAAAATTGCCTCCATCAACCATATTGTTAGTGGAATGGACTTCTTTTTGACTAATTATCATTACCGCTTCGGGAGAGAACTCATCAATTTTCTTATTAATATCATCGTTATCAAGCAATGATAAAGAATCGCTTATGTAAAGGCTTGTTTTGACTCCCTTTTCTTCAAGTTTATTTTGAAACCCTCTCACAAATCCCACGCAAAAGTCATTTGCTTTTTTAGACCCATTCATCATTAAATAAATGCGTTTAGGTTGCCTGGTATAGTTGGCGTCTTTATTAGAAGTTATTTTAGCAGAGACGCAAGATTGAAGAATGATTATAATTAACAGCAGAAATGATTTGGGAAATAAATTTTTACTCATGTAACAGGTTTAGTTGTTGAATATAAATATTGACACTTATTTCCGCGAAAATAGTAAAATTAAAACATGAAGCAGCGGGTGTCTAAATGATTTTTTCGCATATCGAGCTCCGTTAATCCACTCCCACTTTTTCCAGGTCAAATGGGGTATGATCGCTGATTTTGCTCAGATCTAACACGATTCGGCCTGAGTCATCGCGGTCAAAAACGGGTTTGAATTTTGCTCCCCAAATAATTTCATGCGCCTGGTATTGGGTGCGTGAATGCACCGTTTGTGAAAAGGTATCGTCAAACGCCCGCAAAAGGATAGCAAAGCCGGCTTCTGATTTGATCATATCCTCTTTGGACATATCAATCAACGGACTGTTCTCATCCAGCGGATGGACAATGGTCCAGTTAAGGGTAAGTACGCTTACTTTGCGGCGCTCTACCTCGAGCGGGTAAAACCTGCGGATTGTTTTACCATCAGCAGTGGTTTCATTGTAGGAAAATATGATCTCAATTTCAAGGTCTATCAGCATGTTCCGGCGCAGGTTGGCCAGCCTGAACATTACGCCCCTGCCTTTTTCCAGGTATGGCGCCACCAGGATGTTTTTGCTGTAAAGAATCTGCGCCGACGGCCTCGAAAACCTTCCGTATAATAAACCGGTAGCCAGCGCAAAGGCCAGCAAACCCAACATTGATTCCAGCGCTGCAACACTATTTGTCCCCATGCCCCTGGGGCTGATATGCCCATATCCCACTGTTGAAATGGTTTGTGCCGAAAAGAACAGGGCATCCATAAAATGCGCAAACTGGCTGTTGCCCGAAGTTCCGTCCAAACTATTTGCCCCGAATGACATATAGATACATGCAAATATGATATTGACCACCAGGTAGCAGCTTAAAACCAAAGCCCAAAACTTTGCCCAGCTCATGGTAATAAGGGTGTGATAGTTATTGGCGGTATTAAAAAAAGGCAAACCTATGCGTCTCACGTTTGGCGAACCGTCCTTATTCATTAAGGGCTGGTTCTTCAAAACCGGCTGAGGGCCAAAGCCCAGGTCGTCTTCAGGATTTATATTTCGCTTTTTTAATGTCATTTTTGCACGCATATCATTTATGCTGTTGTAAAAATATCATTCTGCTTGCTTTTAGTAAAAACTATTTCCATATTTGTGGCACAAACAACAATGAAAACAATAAACAACAATTGGTGGTGGCTTAACGAGTAATCGTAAGGCAATTCCATTTTTTGTTTTTTCAAAATATTCAAAAGGGTTGCCATTTTCGGCAGCCCTTTTTTTATGCCCCCGCCCCGCTGAAGCGGGAGTGATTTGCAAAGGGGCTTACAGGTATTAATAAACTTTTAAAAATTCCCCTTTAGGGGCCAGGTGCATGAAACAGATCTTAAATCATCTTTTTGAACACAAAACATTTACCCGCGAGCAATCGAAAGAAATTTTGACCGCAATTGCACAGGGTAAATATAACAATGCGCAAATGGCAGCATTTATGACCGCCTATTGTATGCGCAGCATTACGGTGAATGAACTGGAAGGCTTTCGCGACGCGATGCTGGAGCTTTGCCTGCCTATTGACCTGGAAACCGACCAGGTAATTGACCTGTGCGGCACAGGCGGCGACGGAAAAGACACGTTTAATATTTCAACCCTGGCCTCGTTTGTTGTTGCCGGTGCAGGTTATAAGGTAGCCAAACATGGTAATTACGGGGTTTCATCAGGCTGCGGATCGTCAAACGTGATGGAGTTTTTGGGCTGCAATTTTACCAATGATACAGATAAGTTAAAAAACAATATCGGCAAGGCAAATATCTGCTTTTTGCACGCACCGCTTTTTCACCCGGCAATGAAAACGGTGGCCCCTATCCGAAGAGAGCTGGGCGTAAAAACGTTCTTTAATATGTTAGGGCCGCTGGTTAATCCCGCTAAACCTAAAAACCAGTTGGTTGGGGTGTATAATTTGGAACTTGCCCGTGTATACGCGTATCTGTATCAGAAGTCGAATATTAAATATACCATTGTTAATGCGCTGGAAGGTTATGATGAAGTATCCTTAACCTGCGATTTTAAAACATTTTCGGCCGCCGGCGAAAAAATAAACAGCATCGAAAATCTTGGTTTTGATAAGCTTGACCCTAAGGAAATTTTAGGCGGCAATACCGTGAGCGAATCGGCTGAAATTTTTGTGGCGGTACTTAATAACAATGCGACAGCCGCCCAAAGCAACGTTGTTTTGTGTAATGCAGCCCTGGCTATTAACACCGTAAAACCCCAAAACAGCTTTGCCGATTGCTTTTATGAAGCAGAAGAAGCGCTTATTACAAAAAAAGCTTTAAAAAGCTTTGAAAATTTACTGGCTAACTAACATGAAAATAAAAGTTTGCGGCATGCGCAATCCGGACAATATAAAAGCGGTGGCCGGTTTAGAACCCGGCTACATGGGATTCATATTTTATGGCTCGTCGCCAAGGTTTGCCGGTGAACTGCCTATTGAAGCACTTCAGGAGATCCCGTCAGCAATAAATAAAACTGCAGTTTTTGTAAATGAAAGTGCAGCGGTAATTAATACGATCATTGACAAATATGATTTTGATTTTATCCAGCTACATGGTGATGAAAGCCCTGCGTTTTGTAAATCATTCAGAGATAAGGCTATCGTGATCAAAGCCTTTGGTGTAAACAGTGATTTTGATTTCAAACAGCTCACCAGGTATAAAAACAAGGTGGATATGTTTTTGTTCGATACCAAAACTGATCAGCACGGCGGCTCGGGTAAAACATTTGATTGGGGCATTCTTGATAAGTATGACATGGATATCCCTTTCTTTTTAAGTGGCGGCATAAGCCCTGAAAATATTGAGGAGGTGAAATACATCAATCACCCTAAATTCTACGGCATCGATATCAATAGCAAGTTTGAGATCTCGCCCGGCTTAAAGGACATTGAAAAATTAGAAAAAGCATTTAATATAATTAAACAAAGCGCAGAGCAATGAAATACGGAGTTAATGAACAAGGATATTACGGCGATTTCGGCGGGGCCTACATTCCCGAAATGCTGTACCCTAACGTTGAAGAATTACGCCAGCAGTATTTAACCATCATCAATGATGATGCGTTCAGGGCTGAGTTCGACCAGCTTTTAAAAGATTATGTCGGCAGGCCCTCACCTTTGTACCTCGCTAAAAGATACTCTGAAAAATATGGCGCAAATATATTTTTCAAACGCGAGGACCTGAACCACACCGGCTCACACAAGATCAATAACGCTATAGGCCAGATCCTTTTGGCAAAGCGTCTTGGCAAAAAGCGTGTGATCGCCGAAACCGGCGCCGGCCAGCATGGCGTTGCAACGGCCACTGTTTGTGCCTTAATGGGTATTGAATGTGTGGTGTATATGGGTGAAGTTGATATGGCCAGGCAGGCCCCCAATGTGTCGCGGATGAAAATGCTTGGCGCAACGGTTGTACCGGCAACATCGGGAAGCAAAACGCTGAAAGATGCGACCAATGAAGCCATGCGTGACTGGATTGGCAACCCGGTTGATACCCACTACATCATCGGATCGGTGGTTGGCCCCTATCCTTACCCGGATATGGTTGCACGTTTTCAATCGGTTATCTCATTTGAAACCAAAAAACAATTGCTGGAGCATACCGGGAAGGAATTGCCGGAATATGTAATGGCTTGTGTAGGCGGCGGCAGCAATGCAATGGGGATGTTCTACCACTTTCTTGACGATGAATCGGTTAAACTGGTAGCCGTTGAAGCAGCAGGAAAAGGTGTGGACAGCGGGCATTCAGCTGCAACAACATTCCTGGGACGGGAAGGCGTGCTGCATGGCAGCCGTACCATATTGATGCAGACCGATGACGGGCAGGTAATTGAACCTTATTCCATTTCTGCCGGGTTGGATTATCCCGGGATAGGCCCGCAGCACGCGCACCTGTATAAAATACAGAGGGCACAATATGTGAGCGTTACGGATACCGAAGCGCTGCAGGCCGGTTTACTATGCAGCCAGCTGGAAGGTATCATTCCTGCCATCGAATCGGCCCACGCCTTTGCCTATCTGGAGAAGATGAAATTTAAAAAGGACGATACCGTGGTGATCTGCCTTTCGGGCCGGGGCGACAAGGATTTGGATACCTATATTAAATATTTTGGATATTGAAGAAGTTTATGGTCAATAGACCATAGACAATAGTAAATTGTCATATGCATATAAATTTTACCTCCATGGACTATTGACCATGGACTATTGGATAAAAAAAATGAACCGCCTCAATCAACTTTTCAATACAAAAAAAAACAACCTGCTATCTATTTATTATACGGCAGGATACCCGGAAATTAACACCACGCTTGATATTGCTGAAGCGCTGGAAAAAGCAGGTGTCGATTTCCTGGAAGTGGGATTCCCCTACTCCGACCCGGTAGCTGACGGGCCAACAATTCAGCACAGCTCTGAAAAAGCTTTGGAAAGCGGGATGACACTTAATTTGTTATTTGAGCAACTGGCTGACCTGCGCAAACGGATAACTATCCCTATTCTGCTAATGGGCTACGCTAACCCCATGATCCAGTACGGAGTAGAGCGATTCTGTAAAAAAGCAGCCGAAGTTGGTGTTGACGGCGTAATTGTGCCCGACCTGCCCATGTACGAATATGAAACTTTGTACGCCGGATATTTCAAGGATAACAACCTGAGCAACATTTTCCTGGTTACGCCGCAAACTTCGGAAGAGCGGATCCGCAAAATTGATAAACTCAGTAACAGTTTTATCTATTTATTATCCTCATCCGCTATAACAGGCGGCAACTTACAGGTGTCAGTTAACATTGAGGATTACTATAAACGAATAAAAGCGATGGAGCTTAATAACCCGGCGATTATAGGTTTTGGCATCTCGGATAATAAATCATTCAGCAAAGCCTGTGAATATGCCAGCGGCGCAATTGTAGGAAGTGCGTTTGTAAAGCTTTTAGGGACGGAAGGGTATATGGAAAAGATTCCGGGGTTTATTGAATCAATCAGGCTATAAGATACCGGGATCACGAATTTAAAACTTCGTGATTCTTATAAATACAACTCCAAATCCCCCTTACCTTCACGGATAATTTCAAATTCGCCGCCGGTACAATCTACAACGGTTGACGGGACGTTTTCACCATAGCCACCATCAATTACCAGATCGACAAGATCCTGGTATTTTTCATAGATCAGTTCAGGATCGGTTGAATACTCAATGATCTCGTCGTCGTCTTTAATGGAGGTTGAAAGAATGGGGTTCCCCAATTGCTTTACAATCTCGCGGGCAATGTTATTGTCCGGCACCCTGATCCCGACCGTTTTTTTGTTGGAGCTTAACAGCTTCGGCACATTATGACTGGCATTAAATATAAAGGTGAACGGACCGGGCAATGCTTTTTTTAATACCCTGAAAGTGGCATTATCTATCGGCTTGATATAATCGGAAATATGGCTCAGGTCATAGCAGATGAACGAAAAATTAGCCTTATCCGGTTTAATATTCCTGATCTTGCAAATGGCTTCTATTGCTTTATGGTTGGTAATATCGCAGCCAAGCCCATAAACGGTATCTGTGGGGTAAATAATCAGGCCGCCTTTACGCAGCACCTCAACAACCTGTTCTATAGCTTTAGGATTAGGATTTTCGGGATAGATCTTGATTAACATAATAGCTTAACAAATATACTCGGTAAAAGGTTGTAAAGCAAAAAGCCATTTGTTTTGAACAAATGGCTTTTTATTACAAGACTGGAATAGCCTTATAAATTATTTCTGTTTTGCAAACTGTACGTTGATTAACAATTTAATATCCTCACCTACTACAATTGAACCGGCTTCGGTAACGCCATCCCAGGTTAAACCAAAATCTTTGCGGTTAATTTTACCGGTAACTTCAAATCCGGCTTTGGTGTTTCCGTAAAAATCATCAGTTGAACCGCCAAATTCAGCAGCCAATGTAACTGATTTGGTAACACCTTTAACGGTTAGGTCGCCTGTAAGCGCATATTCGTCATCACCTGTTTTTTTGAACGAGGTTGATTTGAAAGTAATTTGCGGATATTGAGCGGCATCAAAAAATTCAGCTGATTTTAAGTGCTCATCTCTTTGCGTTTGGTTGGTATCAATACTATCTATATTTAAAGCAAAAGAAATATCAGCATCTTCAAAACCATCATTTGCAGTTTCCAATGTGCCTTCAAAGCTTTTGAAAAAACCGCTAACTGTTGATATAACTAAGTGTTTTACTTTAAACTGAACTTCTGAGTGCATTGGGTCTATTACCCATTTTGTTGCTGTTGCCATGATTTTATTTTTTTGATTGTTTTATTTAGATCAAATGTACAAATTAGATGTTTAAACATCTAATTTCTTTATCAATATTACAATTGTCTTACAATGCTAAATCTAACACTTCAAAACCGGTTTTGTTGCAGCTATCTTTTGTTAAAACTGCATTTTACAATATCATCACAATAACCTAACAATAATTGCGAATTACGCTCCTATTTATTCATAAATTCGGCCAGTATGCGGTGAAAATGATGGGTGCCCTGCTCCCTGGTTACAGAGTAGCGCCCATGTTTGTAAAACCTGGACCGGACACCACGCTGCACATTTTCAACAATCTCCTCGTCCTCCTGCTCTACCTTATCAAGGCCCGCCCCTGCCCCTTTATTCAATTTGGATTCGTCCCAAACATAGGAGAAAAATTTAACCCTGCACCCGCCGACTGACACCGGTTCAACTACATTAACAGAAAGCCCCCAGGGATAAAAGTTAAACATCATATTAGGGAATACCCAAAAATAGTATGCAGCCACGTTTTTACCATAATCAGGTGACGATGGCGGGAGATCGAAACAATCGACGGCTGTTTTTGATAAACCCAGTTGCAAGCTTGAGTAGGGGAAAAATATTTCCGTGGCATATTCGCCGTAGTCGATTACCGCGTTTAACCCGGCATGTACAAATGGGATATGAAACCCTTCCAGGTAATTTTCGCAATACAAAGCCCAGTTGGCTTTTACGTTGAACACCCGCGACATTGCCGGTTCAAATTTAAAATCAGCCAGCGGCATCCAGTTTACCCGTTCTGTCATGTCCCTGAAAAAAAGGTCTGTTGGGTATTTATTTTCAAGGGAAGTAAAAAGCCAGTTGCTCCAGCTAAAAAGCGCCGGTTTCGACAGGTCATCCCCGGCCGTCGGGAAATTTTTAACTTCCTTAAATTCGGGCATCGACATAAATCTGCCATCGAGCCCGAACATACGCCCGTGATAGCGGCAACGCAAACTATTTAACTTGCACGCTTTTTCAACAACCAGGTTGCCCCGGTGGGTGCAAACATTCGACAATACATTAATTTCGCCGGTTTTGTCTTTCGCCAATAACAGGGGTTCATCCATGTAATTTCCCAGGAGCGTAAAGGGATGTACATCACCTTTTGCGCTTACCAAACCGGTATGGCCTATAAACTGCCACGAAGCAGCAAATATTTTTTCCCTGCATTGTTCAAACACTTCTGCGCTGGTATAAAAATCAGCAGGTAGGGTTTTTGCTAAAGCGATGTCAGGATCTACAAAGTAATGGGGCATATTTGTTCAGTTTCGAAAGTTAAATTAAGCAATTACATATAAACTACCTAAGTATTTATATAAACGAGGGATTATAAACCCCAAAATGAGAAACTAATCCCCTATTTTTAAAATTACAACCATTTGCAGAATATTTGCGTAATACACCAGCAAGCGTTTTTTGGGGTGAAAATTGCGCATTGATCGCGCTATTTGCTTATAAATTTAAGTTTTGGCAGATTTCACTATCTTGGGGCATTAAAAATGACTTACCATATAAACGTTTGGTCATACAGTTTAAATCACAGTTAATATTTGGCTTATTTATTGCCAGTTTTGATGTAGCATATCATGAAAAGACTTTTAATTTTTATTTCACTTATACCGTTCCTGGCCTTTGCCCAATCATCAGATGAACATTTGAGACTGGCGAATGAGTTATCGGGTAAAAAGAATTACGCTGCTGCTATTCCTGAATTTACCAGGGCAATTGAGTTAAATGGCAACAACACCAAAGCTTATCTTTACAGGGGGAATGCCTACAGCAATAACAAGCAATATGAAGAGGCAGCAGCTGACTTCACAAAGGTGCTCGCCGCTGATCCTGGTAACGCAAATGTTTATTACTACCGGGCTAATGCATACAACAATCTAAAATCATACAAAAACAGCATTGACGATTATAACAAAGCCGTTGAACTGGGCTTACGTAATGCAGACACTTATCATTACCGGGCAAACGCTAAATTAAACTCTGGAGACAACAAAGGCGCAGTTGAAGATTTCACGAAGGCCCTGGCGATAACCCCGAATAACCCGGAATTATATGAGTACCGCGGTGTGGCAAAGGCGAACATCAATGATAATAAAGGTGCTATTGAAGATTACACGGTATCCGCGAGGTTAAATCCCGATAATGCCGATGTGTACTACTATCGCGCCAACGCAAAAGGCAACATTGCCGATCTGGACGGTGCGATTGCTGACTACAATACCACTTTACGTTTAAACCCATCTAATGCTGAAGCTGTATTTTACAGGGCAAACATGAAGGTGAATTCAAGTGATTACAAAGGCGCTATTGAAGATTATAAAAAAGCTGCTGCAATGAAGCCGGGAATCCCAAACCTGTATTACTACCTTGCAAAAGCCATCAGCAACATTGCCGACAACAGCACAGCCATTGAATATTTTAACAAGGCCATATCGTTGGACCCTAAAAACGCTGAGCTTTATTTATACCGTGGAATTTCGGAAAGCAAACTTGAAAACAAAGATGCGGCAATGGCCGACTATAACAAAGCCATTGAACTTGATGCGCATTTATCAGAAGCATTTCAAAACAGGGCTGATTTAAAGATCGAAAAGAAAGATTATCAGGGTGCCTTGGATGATGCAAATAACGCTGTAAACTATGGCAAAAGCCAGGATGGCTACGCTTATATAACCAGTGCAAAAGCAAAAAGGGCCCTGCGCGATACTACCGGGGCGCTTGATGATTATAATTCGGCTGCCCGCTTAAATCCCAAAAATTCAAACGCTTTTTTTGGCCGTGGCGAGATGAAATTATTGTTGCTTGATTATGCAGGAGCCATTGCCGATTTTACTACGGCAATTGAGGCTTACCCGGGAAATTCAGACGCTTATTTAAACCGCGGATTGGCCAAAAGCAGAATGGGGGATAAACAAGGCGCCATAAAAGATTTTAAACGCCAGGTAGAGCTTGATCCTAAAAATCAACAAGCCTATATAAGACTGGGCAAAATATTGCTCGACGACAGGCAATACGCAGAAGCTATATCATTATTTAACAAAGGAGTAACACCTTACACCAAAAACGGGAAACTTTTAGTGCTTCGCGGTGCTGCACTGGGCGGCCTTGGAGACAATAAAGGCGCAATGGCTGATTTTGACCGCGCGATAGCTATCGACTCAAATGCTATATCGCAAGCTTATAGCGGACGGGCAAACGTTAAACTGGGACTTAAGGACTACGACGGAGCCGCTGCAGATATAACCAAAGCGGTTGAAAAGGACCAGAACAACGATGACGCTTATTTTATAAGAGGCAACTTAAAAATGATCCAAAAAAACTATGAGGGTGCCGTGTATGATTACATTAGTGTGTTGCTGATTAACCCTGAAAATTTGAAAACGTATGCTTACCGTGGCCTTGCTGAAGCTTATGTAAAAGATACGGCAGCTATGAATGGTGATTTTAAACAAGCTGTTAAGCTGAGCCCTAAAGATGGCAATAATTATATTTTACGTGCGAAAGCCAAAATATTTATGAAAGATTACCAGGGAGGGCTAAGCGACTTTGCGAAGGCGATTGAACTGGAGCCCCATAATTATGACACCTGGCTGGGTCGCGGAATTGCCAAATTACAGGCGGGCGATAAAACCGGTTGCGCTGATTTAAATAAGGCAGTTGAGTTAGGGTCAAAAGAAGCAGTTGACGAGTTACGAAAATACTGTAAGTAAAGACCGGCAGGGAGCAATTAAGGAAATGAGGTGACAAATTCACCCTGGTTTTCACCACCTAATATAATCCAAACTATGATTGCCGGTTAAAGCAATCATAGTTCAAAAAAAAAACTTAGTTAACCTCCAGTTGATCCCGGGAAGGAAACACCGGGAAAACACCGTGAGGTTCGCTTTGGTACCAAAATACCACCGAAGCCAGGTCGTCTTGTAGTGGCATATAGCGCCCGTCATGATGCCAGCCCAAATCCTGCAGCGTTACTTTAAGATCTTTTTCAAAACGGATCGGGTCGGCTATATGCCACCGGTATAACCCAAAGCGTTGTGCTACATTATAGTGCCCATCCCCTCTTAACACTTGAGGTAAACCCGTATAAGGGCCGCTAAACTCCGTATATTCACTGGTTTCAGTACCGTTTGCATTTTTGTGCATGCTGTCAAAGTCATAAGCACCATTAAAATAGTCTTCAGTACCGGTCCCGGCAATTGTAGGAAATTTTGTATCGCCGTCCATAAAAAACTTAATCTCACCCTCGCCCCACCAACCATTTTTATTTGAACCATAGGCCAGGTAAGTACCCACATATTGCCCTTTTCCTTTAATGCTGTCAACCAATACAAAATCCTTTTTAAACGGCAATGGGTTTACCCTTCTGAACTGGGCATGAAAATAACCCGCATCTTTAGGCACATCCGTAAGTGTATAATCAACCTGGTAATACAGCACCATATCTTCGTCATCTATATTTTCCATGGTTATGCGGCATTTTTTGCGGAACGGCATAGGCCAGTAACAATTTAAACCACTACCGGGGTTAACAACTACCGCCAGCGAGGTAACCGGCGCATATTTACCCCAGCCCATACAAAAGAAATCACCAACAGGCGCTTCAACAGAAGGAGTGGCTTCATCATCCCAGTAAAACCTGATGATTGAATATCGCCAGTTGCCGGTAGGTGTCATCCAGATGTGCTGGATGGCCCCCGCTTCATTAATTTCAGCAATGGTATAAGTGGTGTGCTTTTTGATAACAACACTTGGGCTTACTTTCCAGGTTTGGCCCAGATCGCGCGACGCGCCGGCACCTGTTCCCGTTGTGGCCATGCCGCCTTTTCCCTTTTCGCCATTAAAATTTTCAGGGCTGATGGATCTAGTCCTCGCGTCAGACATCCGGTAAAGGTTACCCATATTTACACCCAACCCGTTAAACTTCTCCTGTGCAAAAGCAGCGAACGAAAGCAATACCCCTGCTAAAACAAATAAAGCTGATCTTTTCATAACTATTAATCAATTAAGTTTATAAAATTCAACTGCGTTAAGCCCCCAAAAACGGGCTTGCTCATCCGGCGATAGCTGAGCTGTATAATGCTCCACCATTTTGATCATGTTATCATATCCGCCGGCGACGTTACAAACGGGCCAATCAGACCCATACATCACCCGCCCGGGGCCAAAGGCTTCAAATACCACATCCAGGTAAGGCTCAAAGTCGCCTGGCTTCCAGTTTTGCCAGTCAGCCTCCGTCACCATTCCCGATATTTTGCACCATACATTTTCATTCTGCGCAATTATCTTTATGTTATTTGCCCATTTTTCAATATTCTTATTTTTTATGTCGGGCTTGGCAATGTGATCAATCACAAACCGCACACCCGAAATATGTTTCACCAACTGATTGGTATATCCCAACTGGTCAGGAAATATTAAAATATCGTAGGCCAGGTCATAATTTTTTAGCGCAGCTACACCTTTCATAAACTGCGGGTTAAGCATATAAGCCCTATCCGGTTCGCCCTGTAAAACATGGCGCACTCCTTTCAACTTTTCGAAGCCGCTATAGTGGGCTATCCTTTCCCTTACATGCGGGTCCATCAGGTCAACCCAGCCTACAACACCTTTTATGAAATTATTATTTTCCGCAAGGTTCAGCAGAAATTCAGTTTCGTTTTCGCTTTGATCAGCCTGCACGGCTATGCAGCCATCGATGTGGTGTTTATTTAATATAGGTTCAAGGTCTGGCGGATAAAAATCCCGGCGTATTACCGCCATAGAATTATCTATCCAGCTATCCCTTATAGGATCATATTTCCAAAAGTGCTGGTGGGCATCTATTTTCAATTCAAATTTATTTATAACTTATAATTCTGTTAACTGCATCAGCTATGCATTTGCTAAAGCTCTGTCTAAATGCACATAGCCGCCATCCACATAAATGAGTTGCCCGGTAGTGTGGCTTGATCTTGGCGACAACAGAAAAACGGTCATGTTAGCTATTTCTTCGGCTGTGGTCATCCGGTTTTCCAGCGGGATCTTTGATTCTATATCTTTCTTTTTCTCGTCCGGGTTTGGCAAGGTTTTGATCCAGTTCTCATATAGAGGTGTCCAGCATTCGGCAACCACTATAGCGTTCACTCTGATGCCGTATTTTAAAAGTTCAACCGCCCATTCGCGGGTTAACGCATTTCTGCCGCCATTTGCTGCAGCATATCCCGATGTATTTCCCTGCCCGGTATCGGCAGTTTTCGAAGTAATATTCAATATAGCTCCTTTTGATTTTTTTAAAGCCGGTAAAGCGAAATGAGCCATCAGGTAGTAATGAACAACATTTTTGTGCAGCGATGCCATAAACTGTTCATAATTTCCGTTTTCCAGCCCCACCCCATCGTTTACGCCCGCATTGTTTACAAGACCGTCTATCCGGCCAAAATGTTGCAGAATTTCATTGATAGCTTTCTCGCATGCATCCGGGCTGGTAAGCTCGGCAACAACCTGGTACGCCTTGTCACCGGCGGCCTCCACCTCGTTAACAACTAACAGGTTGTCGGCTGCGCTTCTCCCCACTATTACGGGTATTGCACCCTCCGCAGCCAGGATCTTTACTATTCCGGCTCCAATCCCCTTCGCACCACCGGTCACTACTATTACTTTATTTACTAATCCTAAATCCATTTTTGTTTAATTTTAATTATTACCTCTCAACAGGCGCCTTCCAAAAAAAACGTTCTTTTAATTAATGCCCGCTTACAACTTCTAATTTTTTAACTCTCAAATTAGTTGTAGCAAAATAGAGTATGTAAGAGAAACATATAATTGGCACCAGGTAAGCAAATTTGATATTACTTGCATCTGAAACGAGTCCCATTATTGGTGGAATTGTTGCACCGCCCACTATACCCATTATTATTAATGACGACCCAAGCTTAGTTTTTTGACCCAATCCCCTTATACTAAGTGAAAACACAGTAGGGAACATTATCGACATAAAGAACGTAACCCCCATTAAGGCGATAACCGTGAATTTACCATGCAGGAAGAAAATAACGATGAGCAGTATTACATTCATTACACAATAAAAGGCAAGCAATTTCACAGGGTTTATATACTTCATCAGGAAGGTACCACTAAATCGCCCCAGCATAAAGCAAAATGTGGCTGCTGTAAGGTAAAATGAAGCCGGCTTTTCTTCCAGGCCGGCTACCCTTTCAGAATACCGGATAAAAAACCCCAGGATACCTGCCTGTGCGCCAACATAAAAAAACTGAGCGATAATTCCGTTTCGTAAATTGCTAATCTTTAATAAAGATCCTATTTGATTTAGCAAAGACCTGTTGTCCTCCTCAACTGATTGTTCAGTATCGTCAACAATTTCAGGCAAAGGGGTTCTGAATATCAAAAAGGCTACCACCAACACAACCAATCCAATTATTAAATACGGGATTTGAACGGATGAAGCTTCTTTGTTTAAATAGTCATTTAGCTGTGCAGGTGACATAGCAGCCTCTTGTGCAGCCGTTAATGTTTTACCTGACAAGATAAAAACGCCACCTGCCAACGGGCCCAGCGCGGCAGCCAGCCCATTGAACGACTGCGAAAAATTGATCCGGCGCGTGGCAGTTGAAGGGTCACCTAATACCGTGATATAAGGGTTTGCAGCTGTTTCCAGAAACGCTGCCCCGCTAAAGATCACAAACAACGAGGATAAAAAGAATGCATAGCTCCTTACCGCAGCCGCAGGAAAAAACAGGAATGCACCGATAGCAAAAAGTACCAGTCCTAACAAAATACCGCCTTTATAGCCATACCTGTGCATAAAACGCGCCGCAGGAATCGGTAAAATAAAATAAGCAAAATAAGAAGCCGAGTCAACCAGCGACGATTGAAAATCGGTTAACTGGCAGGCCTTTTTTAAGTGTGCTATTAATATAGGATTTAGGTTAAGCGCAAAGCCCCAAATAAAAAACAGGGACGTAACTAACGCTAAAGCAACAAACTTTTGATCTTTTGACATGAATGCAGTTTAATAGGTTTATAATAATTGGTGCGCTGAATATAATTATTTAAATGCAGCTTGTATGTCCCCGAGCGATATTCCGAGCGTTTTTAATGCTATTGTATTCAATTCAGCCTTATCTCCCGTAAAATGGAACACACTATGATTGTGTGCAAGCTTTTCATTGGGTTTAAGGAACGCAGCCGGCGAAACACTTTCAATTTCGTAAAAAGGCCCCATTTGTGTTTTATCGGCCAAGGGGCCGTCGTTATATGCGTTAACGGCATCGCCAGTAAACGCGTCGCGGTCGGTGCGCCATTCCTGGTTAAGGTAAGTGGCTTTAGGGCTTATATCGAAAAGGGCTATGGTAAGCACATTGTTTTCTGCATCATAACTGCCGGCCAGGGTTTTGGCCCGGTTTGGCGGCATGCCCAGCTTTCCGCGCGATTTGCCGTCAGCTTTAAATAACAATATGCCGTTATTGAATTTTATCCTGTCTTTTGAAATCTCGCCAAAATAATCGGTGGTGGCAACTTTGCCTGTGGCGCCGTCTTCATAAGGAACAACAATAACGGTTTTGGGCGATGGGGTGAACATATCCAGGTTCCAGATGCATGGCGCCCCTGTTTGCTTATCCCAGGCCTTATCGCCGGTATTGGTTAAAGTAGTGGTGGTGTGAAAAGCAACCGCTTTTACTTTATCATCAAAATCAATCCCAAGTAGCTTTTTAACATCGGCAGATTCCATAATTTCAATATCCCGACTGATATACAGGTTGAGTACAGTACCGGCATAATTAAGCAGCTTTGCTGATTTAGACAGCACGGCCTTTTTATCAGTGTTGGAAATCAGTTTCCAGCTTTGGTTATCAACAGCAGCGGGGGTATGCCAGTTAGCAAACTCCATTTTTGTGCCCGGTTTAAAGAAAAGTGAAAACTTTCCGCCCTCCGGCCCCAGCCACAGCCTGTCTTCTCCACCATAAGCGTTCATGTGCTCGTCCGGTTTTTCCTGGTCAAATGTTTTATAATTGATCCACCCAAAGCTTTTGCCATTAACGCCATCGGCTGTTGAGGTAAACACTTTCGCCTGGTACCTGGGCGAAACAATGATCTGCGCGCTGCCGTCCGTGCTGTTCAACAGGATTACGCTGTCTTTCTTCTTTAAAAAATCAAGGTCGTAACCGAAAGTACCTTTTGCATACGGACTATCGGCGAAAATTTGCCGCGGCGCTTTATTTTGCTGACAGGTACTTAAGCACAGCGCAGCCAACGCGATGGATGAATACTTTAAAACATTCATTTAATTCAGGATTTATGTTTGGGATTTAGTGCAACGGTATTTACAAGCGTACCTATTTTATCAATAGTAATCTCTATTTCATCGCCTGTTTGTAAAGTAAACCCGGCCGGCGGTACCAGGCAGGTTCCGGTCATAAGGTAACATCCATAGTTGAAGTCGCATTCGCTGTATAAATAGGTTACCAGCTCATCAAATGATCTTTTTATGCGGGATACCGTTGTTTCTTCAGTATAAATGGCAATGCCCCCGCGTTTAATTTTGAGTTTTATTGCAGTTTCGCCGCCAATAGGTGATGAACTCACATAGAGGCATGGCCCTATTGCGGCGCTTTTTTCATATATTTTGGCCTGCGGCAGGTAAAGTGCATTTTCGCCCTCTATGCTCCGGCTGCTCATATCGTTGCCGATGGTGTATCCCTGGATTATACCTTTTGAATTGATAAAAAGCGTTAGCTCAGGTTCCGGTACGTTCCAGGCGGAATCTTTACGGATATAAACCTGCTGCCCATGGCCCGACACACGCGAAGCGGCAGCCTTAAAAAATAGTTCCGGCCGCTCGGCATCATACACCTTGTCATATAAACTGGCAGCTCCTGAGCCTTCTGACTCCTCCATCCGTGCATCCCTGCTTTTTAAATAGGTAACTCCGGCGGCCCAAACTTCCTGGCGGCTGATGGGTGGCAGTAAGGAGGCATCAGTTAACCATTCTGCTTTTTCAGCTGCTGTTAATTGTTTCGCGGTTTTAAACTTTGTCAGTAAATAACTTTCCAGGTTATCCCGGTTTACCAATTTATCCCAGGGTTCGTCAATAACAAATAAAGCAGCATCATGCTCCAGCACAATACCCTTAATTGTATAGTACAATTTCATGATCAAGTTTAAAGAAAAAAATCTTTAAATGTATGCTGTACACTTGAAAATAAACTGGACCGCCCCTGCAAAAGCATATCTATAGTAGCCAGCACTACAGATACACTTTTATTGAGCCACTAAATAGTGTGTAAGATGCGTATTAACAAACAAGCCGGTAGTTATTCAGCCGCATCTTCTCCCTTTTTACCCAAATTTACGATATCGCCCTTCTTAAACAGGATCTCCTTAAGGGTAGCCTGCCAAACCGGCTTTTGACGAAGCAGGAATTCAAGATCCATTCCAAAATGCTTAAACTCCTCCTGCTGTGCATTTTCCATAATGGCCTTTGCATCCTTATTTTTTTCAACAGAAATACGCTGCTCATACCAGTTAATGGCTTCAGCTTCTTCTGTTAATGAAACTATCATCCGCGCGAAGGTGCGGGTTTCATCAGACAGTTCATTTACGGGTTCGTGGTATTGATCAAATGACATAATTTATTTTTACAATAAAAGCAGCCAGATCAAATTTTGTTTGTGCAAACACCACTAATTTTAGCTTAAAAAGAACACCCCGCAGCAGGCGTAATCCCTTCCTTATCCATAGTTAAAACGGGTTTGCCATTTTTATAGGTAATTATCCAGATACTGTCAAAATCGTCGTCGCCCCATTTTAAGCCGTTGGTCTTCACACTCAACGCTTTTAAGATATTATCAAGCGCTTTGTGTTCCCATACCACTATCACTGTACCCGTTTGAGTTTCCAGCTTCTGCGCCAATGACGCATAATCATCAACCTGGTATTTAGAATTTATCTCTAACGCGTATTTAACAGCCAGCGGGGTGGCGGTTTGAAACATGCGGGCATGCCCGGTTGACTTTTTTGAATTGATAGATGGAACAAACACACCCGATGGCGTACCAAATTTTGCCACCAACACTTTGGGTAGCTGCAAAGCGCGGTTAAGGCCTTTGCAATTTAAGTTATCGCCGGCAGCTTCTTTTTCACCATGCCTGATCAGCACAATTTTTAAATTATTTTGCTGGGCTATAGCTGGTTTGCAGGCCAGGTTAGCCATAAAAATGAATGCTAATACCGAAAGGAAGTTTCTCATAGTGCAGCTATTAATTTTGAGGTACGTGTTTTTTTATTTTAATAAAAATGAGTTTTGATGTGGGGGTGTTGCTTTTTATAGCGACACTATCTATCGGTACTAAAACATTGGTTTCGGGATAATAGGCAGCAGTATTGCGTTCCGGAATATTGTAAGGTACTATTACAAACAAGCGCGCTACCCTTTCCCTGCCGCCATGATAGTTAAACAGGTCAACCTGATCGCCTTCTTTAAAACCACCTTTTTGAATATCCTTCCGGTTCATAAATATCACCCGGCGCTCGTTATGAACACCGCGGTAACGGTCGTCCAGGCCATAGATGGTGGTATTAAACTGATCGTGACTGCGAATAGAAGTCATCATATATTCGTCATCAGCCAGTTTATGTTCCGGGAGTTCGGTAAGTGTAAATGGAACTTTGTTATCATAGTCATCGGTTTCAAATTTTCCTTCGCGCGCTGCATTGGGCAAATAAAATCCTCCCGGCTCACGCACCCGTTTGTTATAATTATCAAACCCTGGGATAACCCTTTCAATTACGTTCCTAACCTCATCATAGTTTTTGGCGTATTTGTCCCAGTCAACAACAGACCTGCTGCCTAACGTAGCTTTTGCCAGTTCGCAAACAATGCGGGTTTCGTTCAGCAAGTTATCAGAAATAGGATCAAGCACCCCTTTTGACATCTGGATAACCCCCATTGAGTTTTCACAGCTTACCAGCTGCACTTCGCCGCGCACAATATCCTTATCGCTTCGGGCCAGGGTAGGCAATATAATTGATTCCTCGCCATGCACTAAATGACTCCGGTTTAACTTGGTAGAGATATTAACCGTAAGCTTCATTTTGCGCATCCCTTCAGCGGTGTAAAGCGTATCCGGCGTTGCAGACAGGAAGTTTCCGCCCATGGCAAAAAAAACTTTCAGCTTTCCATCATTCATCGCTTTGATGGTATCAACCACATCGTATCCGTGATTACGGGGAGGTTCAAAGCCAAAAATTTCTTTCAGCTTGTCCAGCTGCTTTTCATATGGCTTGTCATAAATCATCATGGTGCGGTTACCCTGTACATTGCTGTGGCCGCGCACCGGGCACAATCCCGCTCCCGGCTTGCCTATGCTGCCTTTCAGCATAGTAAGGTTAACAATTTCTTTAATGGTATCTACGCCGTTTACATGCTGTGTGACCCCCATAGCCCAGCAAATAATTATCCTGCTTTTATTTTTAAGCATCTCAGCAGCTTCTTTGATCTGCCGTACCGGCACACCGGCTTCCACTGCCAATTCATCAACATTATATTTTTCAAGGTGATGCAAAAACGCAGTGTACCCGATAGTTTTATTTTTAATGAGTTCATGATCAAACACTGTCCCCGGATGCTCAACTTCAGCGGCATACAGCAATTTTTCAATAGCTTTTATTAGCGCCATGTCACCGTTAATTTTCACTTGTAAGTACAGATCGGCCAGTTGGGTGGTAATACCGAGGACACCCTTAACCTGCTGCGGGTTTCTAAAACCCATTAGTCCAGCTTCAAAAAGCGGGTTTACAGCTATAATTTTGGCCCCGTTCTCTTTCCCCTTTTGCAGGGCGCTCAGCATTCGCGGATGATTGGTACCGGGGTTTTGCCCGATGATCATGATCACATCCGTATCATAAAAATCTTCGAGCTTAACGGTTCCCTTGCCTATCCCTATCACCTCGGCAAGCGCGGCACTGGTCGATTCATGGCACATATTTGAACAATCGGGCATGTTGTTGGTACCAAACTCCCTTACAAATAACTGGTACATAAATGACGCTTCGTTACTTGTGCGGCCTGAAGTATAAAAAGCAGCTTCATTTGGCGAGGTAAGGCTGTTTAGCTGTTCTGCAATCTTTTTAAAAGCCAGGTCCCAGCTGATAGCCTGGTAGTGTGTGCCTCCTTTTGGCAGATATACCGGTTGTGCTATGCGGCCTTTTTTGCCTATTTCATAGTCATTGAGCTTTGCAAGATCGGCTACAGAATTCTGTGCGAAGAATTCTGCCGTTAATTTTTTGGTTGTCGCTTCTTCGGCCAATGCTTTTGCACCATTTTCACAATATTCAGCTATTGGCGAACGGTCATCATCCGGATCAGGCCAGGCACAGCTGGAACAATCAAAACCGCCTTTTTTATTCATGTGGAACAACGCTTCCATTCCGCGCACCACGCCGGCCTCGCCTATCACATCAACCATTGCTGCATTAACAGCAGGAATACCTGCTGCCCATTTTTTTGGCGCTGTTAATGTTAAATCCAGTAATTCTTCGGGGTTTTCTGCAGCGGGGTTTTCTGTCTCTTTGCTCATCGTGTTTTTTCGGCTAAAGGATTGGGGTAATTATCACTTTGGTCTTCTGCCACATTATCCAGGCAGGTAAAGTCTTTTTCAACCAGTAAATATAGTTCACCGTCTGTGTTATCAAAGCCCACCCGGTCTGTATGTTCCAGCTCGCTGATCATCTTTTTGGGCACAAACAACGTAATTGTATTGTTGTTAAATGTCGCCGATAACCTTGTATCATCCACCACCTGTAAATCATAGATCAGCTTCTGTAAGCCAAAATTTACACTGTCTTCCAAATGACCGTTTTTAACCAGGGCTGATACGTCTGTGCGTGTTAGCCGGTACCTGACAGCATTGCTTTTAATTCGAATTTTCATAAACCGGGAATAAAATGCGGTAACCCGCGGTATAAATATTAAAACGCTGGTTCCTTAAAAAACCAACCAATGTTATATCAAATTCTTCTGCCAGCTCAACGGCCAGGCTGGAAGGTGCACCCACCGCCGCAATTATTTTGATACCGGCCATCACTGCTTTTTGAATAAGTTCAAAGCTGGCACGGCCACTAAGCAGTAAGATATGGTTTTTTAAAGGCAGTAAGTTTTTTGTTAACGCCGCTCCAATCAGCTTATCCAGCGCGTTATGCCTGCCAACATCTTCCCTAATCAGTAATAAATTGCCATCCAAACTAAACAGCGCTGATGCATGCAAACCACCGGTTTCTGCAAAAACCTCCTGCCTATCCCTCAATATTCCGGGCAGCCGATACAATAATTCGCTATTTACAAAAATAGGTTGTTCGGCTTGTTCATTAAAAACACCTACCGTACGGATAGCACTTATAGATCCCTTGCCGCAAACGCCGCAACTGGAAGTGGTGTAAAAATTGCGTTCTGAATGCTGTAAATTGGGTATCACTCCTTCATTTAGCTTAACCTGGATCACATTTTCCTTATTCTCCGCACATGCTATAAAGCAATAGTCAACCTTGGATATTTCGGCAGCATTCTTTACAATACCCTCCGTAAATAAAAACCCTGCGGCAAGTTCTGCATCGCAGCCGGGGGTACGCATAGTGACAGAAACATTCTGAATTTTTGGTTCTCCGTTCAGTACATACTCCAGGCGAATCTCCAATGGCTCTTCAATCGCCAGTGCATCGGTTGCTTCAATACTTTCAGCGTCAGTTACTTTGGTTACAGGGATCCTTTTAATTTCAGGCATGGAACAGATTTGAGAAATTGAATTCAAGATACGACCGATTTATCTAAGATCAATAATAAAAACCAAGCTTGTTTAATATTGTTTTTAGTTAAATATACGTTCAAATAATTCATTATCTAAACGTGTAGTTATCAGTATTTACCCTAATTTTGAAGTATGAAGATTAAAATTCTGGCGTTTGGCATAGCAAAGGATATATTCGGGAGCACGTCGGTTAATTTAGAAATGGCGAATGACGCCACAGTATATAATTTAAAATACCTGCTCGAACAAGAGTATCCGCGACTAAAGCAGCTGGCATCGTACATGGTGGCTGTAAATAATGAATATGCTTTGCCCGGCGACAACTTGCACGAAAGGGATGAAATTGCTATTATCCCCCCGGTAAGCGGTGGTTAAAACCCGGTATAATTGCACTACCACCGTCCAGACGCTAAATAATTAAAACGTTGATCACAGACATTCAAATTTTCGATACTGCCCTTCAAATCCAATCGGCCATCAACTGGATCATGTCGCCTGAATCAGGCGGAATTGATGTTTTTATAGGTACCGTGCGTAATGCTACAAAAGGCAAAAAAGTAATCCGCCTTGAATTTGAGGCTTATGAGCCTATGGCATTGGCCGAAATGAAGAAGATAGCACAAGTAGCTTTCGATAAATGGCCGGTGCAAAAGGTGCTGGTCCATCACCGTACAGGGGTGCTTGAAGTTGGGGAAGTCCCGGTAATTATTGCCGTATCTGCTGCACACCGGGCGGCGGCTTTCGATGCCTGCCGGTATATTATTGATACGCTGAAGCAAACAGTCCCGATCTGGAAAAAAGAAATTTTTGAAGATGGTGAAGTTTGGGTAGCGGCACACCCATAGTAAAGGCGATAAGTTAAGTTACGATGTGGCTTTGCGTTTGCTGCTAACCAAAAACTTCCGTCCAGTCATTTAATCCCCCTAATAAAGAAAACGCAGCAGTACCGGGATATTTTAGTTTCATGATCTTTACGGCTTCGGCGCTTCGTTTACCGGATGCACAATAAAAAATTATCTTTTTGTTTTTGTCAATAGCATCCATGCGGGAGAGTAAAACACCTATCGGGATATGTTCACCACCTATATTAAATTCTTCCCGTTCTTCTATCGTCCTTACATCTATCAACTGAACACTATCCTGATCCAGTTCTATTTTAAGCTCAACCGCAGAAATTGTGGGAACAATTACAGTTTCAACCAGTTTCGTAATTCTCGCCTGGGAAGTATCGCCTATTTTTATCACGCGGCTCTGCATGGTTTGGGCATCAAATATCAAGATTTTTCCGGCCAGCAATTCGCCTGTATGGGTAAGATACTTTATAACTTCGTTAGCCTGTATACAGCCAATAATTCCCGCCAGGGTAGGTATCACACCGCCCTCGGTGCAATTAGGAATTTGTGAGGCATCCACCTGCGGAAAAAGATCACGGTAATTGGGCGACCTTCCGCCTGATTCGCCGGCTACATTCCATACTGCCGCCTGACCCTCAAATTGGTAAATTGCTCCATAAACCAGCGGTTTGCCGGAAATTACTGCAGCGTCGTTCAATAAATAGCGGGTTTCAAAATTGTCCGTCCCGTCAACTATAATATCATAAGCAGCGATCAATTCCATTACATTTTGCGAGGTAATCCTCGCATCATGCGGAACTAATTTTATCCCCGGGTTTTGTTTTTGCAAACGCTCACATGCTACTGTTACCTTCTTTTGTCCATAATCAGCAGGTGTATATAATACCTGCCTGTGCAAGTTACTGTCAGATACCGTATCAAAATCAACAATTCCCAGTGTACCTACACCCGCTGCCGCAAGGTATTGCGCAGTCGGGCAACCCAACCCACCGGCCCCCGCTACCAGTACGCGCGCATTCTGTAACAGGTTTTGCGTGTGCTCATTAAAACCCGGCAAAGCTATCTGGCAACTATATCTTACAAAGTCTGGTTTCATTCGGCAGCTATTTTTTGATGTAAAACCCTTTTTATATCTTCAAATTCATCGCGCGTGTTCACGTTGGTTAGCGCAGCCGGGTTTGCGGCGGTAAGCAAAGTTACATCGCTGTTTATTAATACCTTTCGCGGGCACGAATATCCCTGTGCCAAAAACGACAATAACAACGGGTAACTTTTAGGCTCCCAAATAGTTATTAAGGGTTCAGGAAACTCATTAACCGGGCTTCTGTAAGCCGTCGCAACAGACGAAGGCCTTCGCTCCTCCACTAAATAATCTAAAGCTTCTTCATTCATCAGCGGCAGGTCGCAGGCTACTACAAGCCAGGCACTATCCGGCTGCTCTCTAAATGCTGATAAGATGGCTCCGTACGGCCCAAGGTCAGTAAACGTATCAGCAAGGCTTAAGTAGTCTTTATCAATTTCACTTTTTTGATCGGCCCTGCATGAAATAAATACGTCATTACAAAAAGGCTTTAGCAGATCAGCCATGTGGTAGCGCTGTTCCTTCCCGTGCCAGTTTACAGCACCCTTGTCAAAACCCATCCGCTGGCTTTTACCACCGGCAAGCACCAATCCGTTTAACGGCGGTTTGGACATCGATAGCTGTTTTTTGAAAAATTCATTTATATTTTCGGCATCTTCAATCCGGTAAACCGGCAGTTCGTGCCAGTTCGGGATAGCCTCTTGTATAAAATCAAAAACATCCGTTGAGTGCTCCGTCAGCAAAAATAATTGAACGTTGTTTAACTGATCTGCCCGTTTTTGTAATGAGGCCCTTTTCTTCTCGCTGATGATCACTACCTGTGCCTTACACTGGTGGTGGTTGCCATTTGCAATTACTACATCAACCTCTGAAAAAGTATCCCTTAATTTAAATGAGTTAAAATCTGCACTGTAACTTAGCTGGCGATAATTTAGCTGGTCGCTATAATCAAGGGATGCCCCGCCCGACAAGCGCCCTGGTAACTGGATAATATCATCATTGTGAACCGTATCGACATAGGCACATCTGTAATCTGCTGCCAACACACTGATCACCTGGTCGGCAAGCACTTTTATAGCCGTGCAGAGGCCGCCAACAATGGCCCATTCATTCCGGTTAAAGGTACCGAACGCCGGCCGCACAAGTGCTGTATGTTTTTTATGCTCTTTTGAAATCACGTTTACCTCCTGTTTTTTCAATCAGTTTGGTTTCTTTAATAACTATGTCATGACTCATGGCCTTGCACATATCATAAACCGTTAAAGCTGCCATTGAAGCGCCAACCAGTGCCTCCATTTCAACACCTGTTTTGGCTGTTATACTCGCAGTACAATCAATAACCACTTCCTGTTTTTCATTCAGGATAATTGTAATGTTGCAATTGTCCAAACCAAGCGGATGACAAAGCGGAATGAGTTCACCGGTTTTTTTTGCCGCCATAATACCGGCAATTATTGCTATTTGAAAAACGGAACCCTTTTTTGTCTGCAGATCACCATTTGTTAAATGCGTTAACACCTCTCCCGGTAACGATACTATGCTGCGTGCTACTGCCGTGCGGTGGGTTACCGTTTTCTCAGTTACATCAACCATTTTTGGATTTCCGCTTTTATCTAAGTGCGTGATCATATTTTATCTGTTTTGCGTAGCCGGGTCTCAGGCAAATGGCCACACTTTAAATACTTCTCCCTTTTTAAATTCATTTCGCTCTAAAGGTAGTTCCATAAATGCATCTGTATCGGTTAAATTAGCAAAATCCCCCGATCCGTTTCCCTCAACGGGGATCGCAACCAATTGGCAATACTCATTTTGCTGCAGTTTTACCTGCAAAAAGTATTTTAAAGGATGGTGAAAGCTAATTCTGCTATTCAAAACTGCACTTAATGCCAGCTTTTGTTTTTTCCCTATAGAGGCGTTTAGCCAGGGTAAAAAATACCGGTGCAGGCACATAAAAGTAGCTACCGGATTACCCGGAAATGCAAATACCAACGGCCCTTTGTTGTGTTTACCGAACCAAAAAGGCTTGCCGGGCCGCTGCTGAACCTTATAAAAAAGCTGTTCAACTTTTAATTCCTCAAGTGCTTTGGGGATATGATCAAACTTACCCATTGATACACCGCCGCTAAGCAATATCACATCATAATTTTCAAG
Organism: Mucilaginibacter xinganensis; assembly: GCF_002257585.1. Taxonomy (NCBI): domain Bacteria; kingdom Pseudomonadati; phylum Bacteroidota; class Sphingobacteriia; order Sphingobacteriales; family Sphingobacteriaceae; genus Mucilaginibacter; species Mucilaginibacter xinganensis. The sequence continues at coordinate 3,324,719 of NZ_CP022743.1, forward strand.
ACACGTTTTCAATTGTTTCTTTATTACCAGCTCATCATCAGGCAGGTGCAACATATCAGCGTCTATGTGGTGCTGTGTTAGTACCGCTTTAACTGTGTAATTATTTGACCGCCTGATTTGGTATGGTGATGGGGTTTGATCAATATCCACCAGCTCATCACCCGAAGAAAGGATCACCACCCGCGGTAATTTCTTGACCCTAAGTTCAGTTTCGCCAACAGAAGCAATCATACTGATTAGCGTCGGGGTTATCAGCTGCCCGATGCCGGCTACCTGTTCATTATGTTTTTTGTCCTGCCCCTTGTAGTGAATATTTTGTCCTCTCTTTATTTCGTTGGTTACCAGCGTTGCCAAACCGGCCCGCAGCGAAAGGTCTTCATAACGAATGATCGTATCAACTGATCCTGGCAACATGGCCCCGGTCATTATCTCAATGCACTCATCCTGTTCTTCAATATCAACAGGTTCATCCCCTGCTGCCTGGGTTGCCTTTATTTTAAAAGTACATACTCCGTCTTCAATAGCGTTATAGTTAACTGCTATCCCGTCCATGGTAACCCGGTTAAATGGCGGCAAATCCCGGTCGGCCTTAATGTTCTCAGCCAGCACCCTTCCCAGTGAAAGTTCAAACGGAATAATTTCTGCACCATAGTCTGCAGCCTGTGCCAGTATTACTTTTTCGGCTTCTTCAACAGTAATCATATACCCGCATTTATAATATTAGTATTAACCACCTATTGTGGCCATTGATTCATGCACACCCTGGTTTGCAGCCCTCAGGTGTTCCGCTTCCCAGCCATCCTTCGCCCTGCTATTAAACGTTTTTAAAAGCATCATTTTTAAATCGCTTTCAGTAACGCCCAGCCGCAGCTGGTCTTTAATATTCATAACCCCATTGTCATACAAACAGGTTTTCAATTCCCCCTCAGGTGTAATGCGGATCCGGTTACAGCTTCCGCAAAATGTACGTGAATATGCTGCAATTATTCCAATGCTGCCTTTGTGCCCCGGTACCTGGTAATTGTATGAAGTTGAATACTGCGGATCATCAAGTTTTTTCAAATCCGTGTAAGTGTTTTTTATTTCATCAAGAATGCGCACATAATCCCATTTTAAACCTGTATAAACATGGCCGTCGCCGTTAAAGGGCATTTCTTCAATAAAGCGCACGCTAACAGGCAAGTCTTTCGTCAATTCAACTAACGGAATAATATCCTGCGTGTTTTTTCCGTCCATCACCACCGCGTTTATCTTAACCTCAATATCGTGCTCCAAAAGCCCGTTAAGGGTATCCATCACATTCGAAAATTCATCCCGCTTGGTAATGCTAAAAAAACGGCCCGCATCCAGCGTATCCAAACTTAAATTAACCGATTTTACCCCTATCTTTTTCAACTGCGCCACATGCGGCGCAGTTAAAACGCCGTTGGTGGTTAATGTAAGTTCCTTTAATCCCGGCAGTTCAGAAAGTGCTGTCAATAATTTCATGATATCTTTCCGCACAAATGGTTCGCCACCGGTTATTCTTATTTTTTCAATCCCCATTTCAACCAGCAAAGCACAGGTTTGCTGCATTTCTTCATAGGTCATGAGTTGTTTGCGACTTAACCAGTTTAAACCCTCTTCGGGCATGCAATAAAAACAACGCAAGTTGCACCGGTCAGTTACCGCAAGCCGCAGGTAGTTTATTTTTCGTCCGTGATTATCTGTTAACAACTAAAAAACTTTTATAATGATAAAAAAACGCAATAAGCGCACGCTGGCTTAATACCGCCTGTGTAAAAGTAAATATTACAAATCAGTACATTGTTTTTTGATTGTACTTTTTATGTTATTAATCACACATTATTTACAAACCAATGAATTTATGAGCACTAATTGCCGTTAAATATTTACGGTATTGACCTATATTTGTTAACCCACCTACAGTATTATAAATTTTGAAAGAATTACAGGACATAGTAAACGCATTTGATAAAGCAGCCGGTGCCGGTAAGCAAACAGCATTGGCTACCGTTGTTTTGGTTGAAGGCTCGTCTTACCGGCGGGCCGGCGCCCGGATGCTGGTTACCGAGGACGGCCAGCTTACCGGGGCAATAAGCGGCGGATGCCTGGAAGGCGACGCGCTGCGAAAGGCACGGTTGGTTATGGCACAAAATAAACCGATGCTGGTTACTTATGACACTACGGACGACGACGACGCCAAATTGGGGGTTGGGCTTGGTTGTAACGGCATTATACACATCCTGATAGAACCGCTGTTTCCTGAAAACCCAAATTCGCCGATCAATTTATTCCGGCTGTTTTTAAGCAAAAGACAACCCGTAGTACTGATAACCGTGTTTTCATTAAATAACAGGCAGGCAACCCAGCCCGGCACCTGCCTGCTGATGAAGGCAGATAAACAAACCCGGGGAGCAATTCCTGATGATGAGATAAAGGAAGCTGTGCTTGGCGATGCAAAAGAAGTGCTCAAAAAAGGCAATTCGGTAACTAAAACCTATGTTTACGGCAACGGCTATACCTGTTTTATTGAACTGCTGCAACCTGCCGTTGCACTGATATTATTTGGTGCCGGCAATGATGCCATTCCAATGGTTGAAATGGCTTCGGTTTTGGGCTGGCAGGTAACTTTGGTTGACGGGCGCGCAAATTATGCGGTTTCAGCACGTTTTCCGCTAGCCAGGAAGATCATTATAGCCAAACCAGACCAGGCACTTTTGCAGCTTAGGTTTGACGAACGTACGGTTGTTGTGCTAATGACCCATAATTACAATTACGATATGGCGATGTTACGCCAGCTGTTGCCGCTGCAATTATCTTACGTGGCATCGCTTGGCCCTAAAAAAAGACTGCAAAGAATGTTGAATGAGTTGCAGGATGAAGGCCTGGCTATTTCAGCTGAGCAGTTAAGAAGCATTTACGGGCCGGCTGGGATTGATATAGGCTCCGAAAACGCTGATGAAATTGCTTTATCTATCATTGCTGAAATACAGGCTGTATTAAATAAAAGGAAAGTAAATTCTTTAAGAGATAAAATTGCTGTGCATAACCGTGAGACTACGGTGGTTACTGAAAATAATCTTTAAATAAAATGACCGGAATTATCATCCTGGCGGCCGGTTCATCAAGCAGGTTGGGCCAGCCAAAGCAGAATTTAGTTTATCAGGGCGAAACTTTACTTCAACGCAGCGTAAGGTCGGCGCTGGCTACCGGTTGCCACCCTGTTGTAGTAATGCTGGGCGCTAATGCCGACGTGATAAAACCCACGATTGAAAAATTCCCCGTGTACATTATTTATAACGAAAACTGGAAAGATGGTATGTCATCATCTATTCATTTAGGCATAAATGAATTACAGAAAAAGAATGCGCAAATTTCAGGTGTTATTTTAATGCTTTGTGATCAGCCTTTTGTAGATGCACGCTTGCTAAACCAGTTGGTACAGGAAAAATCGCAAAAAAGCATTACCGCGTGCGCTTATAACAGCGGAATAGGCCCCCCTGTATTTTTTGATGCTTACTACTTCCCGGAACTACTTTTATTAAAAGGGAATGAAGGCGCTAAAAATCTGATACTTAAACATGGAGACCATGTTACTACTATCCCCTTCCCATCAGGGGGTATCGACGTAGATACAGTTGAAGACTTTGAAAACCTGGTCAGTAATTCTGACAACCCTGGCTCACCCTTGTAATAATTATGCCTTCCCGGGAAACGCTGCGCGATTGCTGCATCGGCTCCCGAAAAGGCACAAAACTTGTAAAGACTTATCGGTTATTTTACTACCGAAAATTTATAGCTCGACTGGGTTTTATAAACATCACCCGGCTTTAAAATCGTTGAAGGAAATGATGGCTGGTTTGGCGAATCAGGAAAGTGCTGTGTTTCCAATGCGAACGAAGTACGGTAATCGTCTTTCTTACCTGCTTTCATAACATTTAACCCTTTCATAAAGTTCCCGCTGTAAAACTGCAGGCCAGGCTCCTCGGTAAATACCTCCATTTTTATACCGCTTTTGTCACCAATTACGGTTGCCACTGCAGTAGTAATGGTGTGTTTATTCAGAACAAAGTTATGGTCATATCCTTTTCCGTTCTTAAGCTGGATATTATCATCATTAATGCGGCTGCCGATAGTTACCGGCTTGCGGAAATCAAACGGCGTGTTAGCTACGGTTTCAATTTTTCCTAAAGGTATCAACGTCGAGTCAACAGGCACGTAGGTATCGGCATCAACCTGTAAGGTATGATTCAGCACCGTACCGCTGCCTGCGCCATTTAAGTTAAAAAACGCATGGTTAGTTAGGTTAACAATTGTTTTCTTATCAGTGGTTGCTTCGTAGTCGCATTTAAATGAATTATCATCGGTAAGCGAATACGTTACCTTAACCTTTAAATTACCCGGAAAACCTTCCTCCATATCTTTTGACAGGTAGCTCAATTCCAACGTTGCTGAATCAATAAGTTTTGCATCCCAAACCATTTCCTGGAAACCTTTTTTGCCTCCGTGCAGCATATTGGGTGCGTTGTTGGTGCTTGACTGATATTCCTTTCCATCTATCTTAAACTTTCCTTTTGCAATACGATTGCCATAGCGGCCAATAGTAGCGCCGTAATAGCGCTCGGTTGATTTCTCGAACCCGCGTACACTGTCAAATCCTAAAACAACGTCGGTTAATTTACCTTCCTTGTCCGGAACCAATATGCTTACTACGCGCCCGCCGTAATTGGTTATGGCGGCTTCCATACCATGTTTGTTTTTCAAAATATACAGGTGTGTCTGTTTACCGTTAATGGTTTTTGCATAGGCAGCCGTATCAGGCAAAGCATGTGAAGTACTATCAGTCATAGTGGTGTTTTTTTTGTCAGTTGATGTTTGATTACAGGCTGATATAGCTAATATACATGCCGGTAATAATATTGCAGATAATTTTTTTGGAAGCTTCATAAAATGGCTAATTTAATAATTGGTTTAGTTTGGTTATTTGTCGTTTAGTTTTTTAATTAAATCCACTTCTTCCTGTTTATACGGCTGGCCATCCTTACGGAAGATGTCATGAAACCATACTTTTGGTTCGGCACCGTCAGGCATTGGGGTGTCCCAGGCGTAAATAGTATTGGTTTTACCGCTTACAAAACCCCAGTTAATAGCTCCTACATTTTCTTTTTTCAGCATCGGCATGGTGTTCTCAAATGTACTGTTCCGGGGCCGCGCCATGTATTCGGTACAAATAACAGGGCGGTTATTTATTTTAAGTAATTGAACTACGCGCTGATGCAGCTCTGGTGAATCATAGCAATGGTAGGTTATTACATCAGAATTTTTTAGCTGCACTTTATTTAATGCTTCCAAATTCCAGTCCCACATCCCTGAGCTTACCGGCTGATCGGGGTTTACAGCATGCGCCCACGCAAATACTTTTGGTAAAAGCCTTGATGCTATCTTATTTTTATCGCCATTGCCCGGCTCGTTGTACAAATCCCAAAGTAAAATACGCTTGTCATGCTTAAAGGTGGTTAAAATATCGTCCACGTAAACCTTAAGTGCTGCAAAATCGGCTTCTGTGGTAAGCGGCCTGCCCGGGTCCTGCATCCAGCCCGAATTATGAATCCCCGGTTTTGGGTCCGGCTGTTTACCCGGCCTGGCGTTAGGATTCCAGCAATCATCAAAAAAAACAAAAATGGTTTGAATATGATGTTTATCTGCAATTGCTAAATATTTGCTGATCCTTGATTTAAATCCCCTAGGGTCTTCTTTCCAAACCACGCTATGCAAAAAAACACGCATCGCATTAAATCCAATGCGCTCTGCGTAGCCCAGCTCCCTGTCAATTGTTGCCGGATCAAAGGTTTCTGCCTGCCACATTTCCAGCTGGTTAATGGCCGTACTTGGCGAAAAATTAGCACCGTTTATCCATTTGTGCTGTGCATACCAGGCATTTGCCTTTTCTGCCGGCCAGATATTTGAAACGGTTTTCTTCTGCGCAAATATTGCGGGAGAAACGGTTAGTAATAACCCAATTGCAAGCAGGCTCTTTAAATTGAATAATCTCATGTTTATTGTTATTGTGATGGTGCAGTAATGTAAATACCCTCTTTTACCGGTGTTCCAAAGTCCGGTGTCCCGTCTGCATTCCAGCTAAACTTTTGCATTCTTGGCGATCTGTCCTTACCGCAACCTTGCCCGGGCTGCGAATTGGCGTGGTATAGAATCCAATCTTCCTTACCATCGGCAGATTTAAAAAAGGAATTGTGCCCCGGTGCATAAACACCATTTTCCGGTGATTGCTTAAATACCGGCTGAGCCGATTTTGTCCAGGAAGCAGAATCTAACAAATTTTTATCTGTCGATGCACTGAGCATTCCCAATGCATAATAATCCGTCCAGCAGCCACTTGCCGAATAAACCAGGAAAAGCTTGTTATTATGTTTTAAAATTTCCGGGCCTTCATTTACATTCACATGTGGCGGGTTACCGCTATCGTGCAGATCGCCATATTTTTCCCAGTTATAGGTAGGACTGGAGATCTTTACCCGTTTAGTACCAACGGTCCATGGATTTTTCAGCTGCGCTATGTAAATATTTTGCTGCCCGTTCTCATCGCCTTCCCAACCGGCCCATATCATATACAGCTTGCCTTTGTTTTCAAATACCGATGCGTCAATAGCCCACTTATTCGTAGCATCTGAAATTTTGCCCTTAAATGTCCAGTTGCCCAGCTGCGGATCAGCGGAAGCATTTTCCAAAACGTAGATCCTGTGGTTATTGTTGCTTCCCTCATCGGCAGCAAAATACAGGTACCATTTATGATTTATGAAATGAAGCTCGGGTGCCCATATTTCTTTGGAATAAGATGTATTGGGTGGCGGTGTCCAAACCGTTACTTCTTTTGCAGATTTAAGATCTGCCATGTTTTTGGTTTTGTATAAAACTATCCTATCGCCTTTGCTACTGGTGTAATAGTAATACCCGGTATGATATATTACCCAGGGATCGGCACCCGACGGCAATAGCGGGTTAGTAAACTCTTTTTTATGAGATTGCGCCAGCGCAGCATTAAAAAATAAAACTGTTAAAAATACATTTAAAAGTTGTTTCATAAAAAAAGGCCGTAGCTATAAATTGGTTTATGAAATTCAGGGTTATGAACGCTAAGGTAGTTTTTATTTTTAATTGCGGCAAATTTTCAGTTTTACTGTTAAAAATCAAACCCGTCAAGGCCTACAACTGCCGAATCGCAAATATAAGTGGGTACGATGCCGGTAGAAGTGATTCGGTTATCAGCGTCTTTGGGAAGCGTGTTGCCCGATAATACCAGCACTGTATCCAGCCCGAATTTATTACCGCCCAGAATATCAGTTTGCAACGTGTCCCCTACCATCACAATTTGTTTTTTACTGATCGGCCGGTATTCGCGGATCAGGTCATAAGCAAACATAAACATTTGTGAGTCGGGCTTTCCAAACCTTATAAACTGTTTACCTATTATACTTTCTATCATGGCGGCTATACCACCTATTGCAATGCCAACATCGCTTAATGATACCGGGTAGGCCTTGTCAGTATTGGCAACAATAACAGGAATGGTCCTTTTACGCAGGATATTGACCGTTTTATTCAGGTCATCGCACCAGTTAAAACCTTCATCATCCAAAAAAATCAGGGCATTTACCTTATCAATATTATCCGCGTTAATTTGGCTGACAGGAAGGGTATGCAAGCCCGAACTGTCAATATAGTGCGACGATTCAGGCGTACCTAAAAAGGCAACAATTCCATCATCCACCTTAAGGTCAAGGTATTCTTTAGTAAGCATCCCTGACGAAACAATCCGGTCATGGGTAATATGTTTTAACCCATGCCTGTGATAGCTCTCAGCCAGTTGTACCGGGCTGCGCGAGGCATCGTTGGTAACAATATAATATTCCTTGCCCTGGGCCTCCAGATAGTCGAATGTTTTATGGATGCCCGGCACAAGGCCCTGGTAAGTTTTAATTACGCCAAATGCATCAAAAAATATTATGTCGTATTTATCAATTATCGATTTAAAATTTTCAATGCGCTTCATGTTAGAGATTAGAGGTTAGAGACCAGAGGTTAGTTATTTAAATCTTATTTTTTCTATGAGTAATCAACTATGAGCCATGAACTACAGTCCTAGCGCATCAATTATTTTCTCCGCATCAAAATCCCTGTCGACTGATGGCAGATAGATTTCAAAAGCTTCTGCCTGCAGCTTTTTGGCATACTGTTCATTAAAAAAGTATTTACCATCCTTAATCACGTAATTTAAGATAAAAAAACGGTAAGCTTCCTTTAAAAATCTGATCTCGTCTGCTGTAATCGGATTTACTTTATGATATTCCTTTAAAAACAGGATAAACCTGTCTTCCATCATCGTAGTTATCACATAACTAAAAACGGTACGGTCGCCCCTGTCGGAGCATACGCGGCTAAAAAAGTAAAAATCCAGGATCCGGTAACTCATCCTGAACCAGTCATAATCCCAGCGGGAGTAAAGTTCAAGATCAGGCGTTACTGAAAAATTACCAATGTTCCAGTCAATAAACACAGGGATGATCTCGAAGGAAGACATGTTATATTTCGACCTGTTTTTGAGGAACAACTCGCAGTGATACTTCAAAAAATCAACCTGCATGGCCGATCCAAACTGTTTCTCATTGGTTTCCAGTTCACGCTGCAACGAAAAGATATCGGTCCGCAGCGTCTTTGACGATTTCGGCAGCACATTCTTAACCCTTGAGCAGGCTTTGTGAAATTTACCCACCTGTTGCCCCAGTTTTATAATGTGGTGATCCTCAAGGCGGCGGGGCAACCTGTCAAGGATTCTTGTGGGGTTGTAAAAAACCACCCATGCATCGGTTTTTCCCTGCTTGTACCGGTAAATATATACCCGGTTATTTTTAAGTAACGATTTTGAAAGTAAATTCTCAAAAGGGTAAAGCAGGTTATTTGATAACGCATGAATAATGCGGTGATCCTCTTTAAAGTGCTCATATTTCCCAAAGTAAGCCAGCTTTGCTATAACAATATCGTCATCATGAAAAGTTATCCTGAACACATGGTTGGTTGAAACCATGGCGCTGATATCCTCTATTTCTCTTATTGATTTTGACGCATCATATCCCTCCCACGCTTTTTTTAGTATAAAAGTGTAATCCAACGGCGTCAATGCTTTTGCTTTCGACTTAAGCGGCTGCTCAAGTTCTGCAATGTGTATAGTACTCATTATCAATTATATTATCTCGAAGTATCTTTTTAACTCCCAGTCAGTTACGCTTTTACCAAACTGGCGGCATTCCCATAAACGGGTATTTGTAAAATGATCAACAAAGGCATCTCCGAACATCTCTTTAGCCAGGGCTGAATCTTTCATTAAATTGGTCGCATCATAAAGGTTTGCTGAAAGGCTGCCATTTCTCGTATCCTGGTAACCGTTGCCAACCGTTGCCGGGATATTTAACGGTAACTTGTTTTTGATACCATATAACCCCGATGCCAGTGCTGCTGCCATGGCAATGTACGGATTGGTATCTGATCCGGGAATCCGCGTTTCCAAACGGGTATAATTTTCAGACGTGTGGATTACCCTGAGCGCCGTTGTGCGGTTATCAATACCCCAGGTTACTGTAGTTGGAGCCCAGGCACCCTCAACCAAACGTTTGTAGCTATTAATAGTTGGTGCATACATCGGTAAAATTTGCGGCAGGCAATGTAACTGCCCTGCAAGGTAATGCTTATGCAAATCACTCATATTGTATTCATCATCAGCACTATAAAACAGGTTTTTAGATTGATCCTTCGTCCAAAGACTTTGATGGATATGTCCGCTGCAACCGGGTAAATTTTCGTTCCATTTGGCCATAAACGTTGCCATTATCCCATGCTTGTTAGCTATTTCTTTTACCGCTGTTTTAAATAAAACCGCTTTATCAGCGGCTGCCAGCACATGGTCATGCAATATTGCGGCCTCATAAACCCCAGGGCCGGTTTCTGTATGCAAACCTTCCAGCGGAACGTCAAATTGCAGAAGCAGGTCGAACAGGTCATTATAAAACTCATCATTTAAAGATGTACGTAATATAGAATAGCCAAACATGCCGGGTGTAAGATTCTCCAGGTTGGTAAAGCTTTTTTCTTTTAAACTTTGCGGTGTTTCACTAAAATTGAACCATTCAAATTCCTGCGCAAACTCCGGGTGATAACCCAGGTCATCGCATTGTTTGGCAATCCGTTTTAGCAGACTCCGTCCGCAGGCCGGCAGGTCATTTCCATCGGCTTTACTAAAATCACCCAAAAAGAACGGGATATTCTCATCCCAGGGAACCGTTCTGAAGGTTGAAAGGTCAATGCGGCATAGCTGATCTGGATAGCCGGTGTGCCAGCCGGTAAGTTTCACGTTATCATAACAGGCATCGCTGCTGTCCCAGCCCCAAACCACGTCACAAAATCCATAGCCACCTTCCAGCCCGTCCATAAATTTTTTAAGATGAATTACCTTCCCCCGCAAAACGCCGTCGATATCAGCAAATGCAAACTTTATCTTTTTTATATCGTTTTCCTTAAGGTAGGCTATGATCTGATCTTCGTTCATAAGGCGTAGCATAATTGATGGCGGCAATTTAAGCAACATAAATTTAATGCTTAAATTAAAATTGTCACATTACCTATACGCGCGGCCCGGTATCTTTGTTTAAGCTAATTTAACTATGGAAGAAATTTGCAGCTATTTATTTGTTTACGGTTCCCTTTTAGATGATAAAAATAAATTTGCCATTTACCTGAAAGACAATTGCACATTTTATGCAGATGGAAAACTTACCGGCAAACTGTATGACATTGGTGAATACCCCGGCGCTATCTTACAAACTGAGGATGCAAACTATGTTCACGGAAAAGTTTTTTTGATAAACAAACCACAGGCGTTGTTTGAGCAGTTAGATGATTATGAAGGATACGGGGAAACACAACCCCAGCCAAACGAGTTTATAAGGGTATTGGCAGATATAGCGGTTGAAGCGGAATTATTGCGCTGCTGGACTTACCTGTATAATTTGCCCGTTGAAGAATTTAAGCAGATTGTATCAGGAAATTATTTCGATCAGTAAAAAAAATCCCCGGGCATTTTACTGCCAGGGGATTAGAACATATTTAGTTTAGTTAGGAAATTAAAGCACAGCCGATTTAACGGTTTTTATAATAACGGCAGCTACTTTGTACGGATCAGCAGCCGAGTTAGGGCGACGATCTTCCAGGTAGCCGTTCCAGCCTTTTTGTACAGTGTAAAGCGGGATGCGGATTGATGCACCACGATCAGAAACACCGTAGCTGTAATCGTGAATTGAAGCCGTTTCGTGTTTACCGGTTAAACGCAATTCATTGTGCGCTCCATAGACAGCGATACACTCAGCCACAGCCGGACGGAAAGCTTCGCAAATTTTATCGTAAGTTTCTTTGCTTCCTGCAGTTCTTAAAGTAGTGTTTGAGAAGTTAGCGTGCATGCCTGAACCATTCCAGTCTAATTCACCCAATGGTTTGCAATGCCAGTTGATAGACACACCATGCGCTTCACCTATTCTTTCTAATAAATAACGGGCAACCCAAATTTGGTCACCGGCTTCTTTAGCACCTTTAGCGAAGATCTGGAACTCCCACTGACCTGCTGCAACTTCTGCGTTGATACCTTCAACGTTTAAACCAGCCTCAAGGCAAACGTCTAAATGCTCTTCAACAATGTCACGACCGAAAGCGTTGTTTGCACCTACTGAGCAATAGTATGGACCCTGCGGACCTGGGTAGCCACCAGCCGGGAAACCAAGCGGTTTGTTTGTTTCCGGATCCCATAAAAAGTATTCCTGCTCAAAACCAAACCAGAAATCGTTGTCATCATCCTGGATCAGCGCACGGCCATTCGACTCGTGAGGTTTACCGGTTGAATCAAGTACTTCACACATTACCAGGTAAGCATCAAGCCTTCCCGGGTCTTTACAAATAAAAACAGGTTTCAGGATACAATCAGACGAGCCGCCTGGTGCCTGCTCGGTTGATGAACCGTCAAAACTCCAATTCGGACAGTCTTCTAATTTACCGCTGAAATCTTTCTCAATTTTTGTTTTGCTGCGCAGGCTTTGTGTTGGTTTGTAGCCATCAAGCCAGATGTACTCGAGTTTAGTTGCCATTGTTTAATGAATTTATAAAATAGGGTTGAAATCTTGTTTTTTGTATTTTTCTCTACAAATATTGATGCGAATTTAAATTATTTTTACAAATTTCATCATAAAATGTTAAAAAAATTCTAATTTTTTTCGAAAACATACATTTATAGTACGAAAATGCACAAAAATTAAAAAACATTTCTTTTGTTATTAACAATGAATTAAAAAACGATATAAAAAGGCAAAACCAGCTTGCAAATACTCATTTTTTGCAATTTTAATAAAAACATAACAACCATTCAGTTATTTTAGTAGCTCAAAACTGCATTTTCCCGCTTTTTTAATCCGCTTATCATTAGTATTCATTGTAAAAAACGGCAATCAACAGTGTTTTTTAATTATCACTGCCTTTTGCTGTTATTATATCGCCTTTTCACTTGTTTATTGCAACCAGAAATCAATATTTCAAAATCAGGAACCCAGGGCACATATTGCACTTTTTTTACACAGGAAAAAATATAAATCTCTATCTTCGGCCAGTTTATTTATCCACCCGTGAAAATAAGCTATACATGAAAACCATTGTGAGCAGCTAACAAATAAACCAACGCTCATAATAGCTTAATGGCAAATTAAAAACAAACTAAAATTATGAAAATAACTGTTGTTGGTGCCGGGGCTGTAGGCGCTACCTGCGCGGATAATATCGCGAGGAAAGAATTGGCCGAAGAACTTATTTTATTAGACATCCGCGAAGGTTTTGCTGAAGGCAAGGCTATTGATATGATGCAAACATCTGCTCTTTTAGGTTTTGATACCAAAATTAAAGGTGTTACCAATGATTACGCCGCTACTGCTGATTCAGAAGTGGTAGTTATTACTTCGGGCCTGCCGCGCAAGCCCGGAATGACACGTGAAGAACTTATTGGCACCAACGCTAATATTGTTAAAAGCGTTACCGAAAATATCTTAAAATATTCTCCCAATACCATTATCATCGTAGTTTCTAACCCGATGGATACCATGAACTACCTTACCCTGAAAACTTCAGGCTTACCTAAAAATCGTATTTTAGGTATGGGCGGCGCACTGGATTCAGCAAGGTTTAAATATTACCTGAGCCAGGAATTAGGCTGTTCACCTGCAGATCTTAACGCTGTTGTTATTGGTGGCCACGGTGATACTACCATGATCCCGTTAATTAACCACGCTACATGGAACAGCATCCCTGTAACCCAACTGTTAAGCAAAGAGCAGCAGGATAAAGTGGTTGCAGCAACAATGGTTGGCGGTGCTACTTTAACCAAGCTAATCGGTACATCTGCATGGTATGCACCAGGCGCTGGTACTGCTGCAATGGTGGAAAGCATTGTACGCGATGAGAAAAAACTAATCTCGTGCGGTGTTGCACTTGACGGCGAATACGGCCAAAAAGATATCTCCCTGGTGGTTCCGGTTATATTGGGCAAGGGCGGATTTGAAAAGATCCTCGACTTTAAATTAAGCGATGCTGAACAGGCCGAGTTTAACAAAAGCGCTGATGCCGTACGCAACATGAACCAGGTTTTGGTTGATACCGGCGTTATTTAATATTACTATAAACCAACAAAAAAGGCTTTCACCTGTCGGTGAAAGCCTTTTTTGTTGGTTTAATTTGATAAAGTAAAAGTTATTGGAACACTATGGGCTGCACGAACAGGCCGGCCATTTTTAAGAGCGGGTTTCCACGGTGATGAAAGCCTTACAGCACTTATTGCTTCATTATCACAGACACTTCCGATACCTTTTTTCACCTTAATGTCTGTTAAGGTTCCATCCTTCTCAACCACAAAACTCACTATTACTTTACCCTGTATGTTGTTTTCTCTTGCAATTGCAGGATAATGCATAGTTTTACCTAAAAATCCTCCAAATGCCGGCATTCCACCCGGAAATTCAGGCACCACGTCAACCGGAAGAAATACACCCTGACTATCACCTCCGGCCGAATTTGTTGATATCAGCAATCCATTTTTATAGGTCTTTATAAACATAATTGAATCGCTGCTTCTTTCACGCCACTCTCCCGCCCTAAAACCGCTGTCTATTTTCCCCTGGCTAATTGTGGCGCTAAAATCATCATTAAACTGAATCCAGTCGCCTTTGCCGTCTTCCGCTAAAACTTTCCCCGTTGAGTCCCGGCAATCGTTATATAACACCTTCCCATCCGGAAAATAATTGGTTGAATTATAAAATTTTCCGTTCGGATAATATTCAACCTGGTGCCCTGTTGGCACACCGTATTCAAATTCACCTGTCTTTCTTTTCTTCCCGGTTGGGTAATATGCCACGTAACGTCCGTGGTATTGAAGGTTAAGATCGTTGGTTTTTGAATTGGTGACCAATCTAACCTTCCCATTTTTATAATACTCAAAAACCTGGTACAGGTTCTTATCAATGCTTGTATCCGGAGGCAAAACAGCCATGGAGTAATCTGCGCTATCCTTTGTTGAAACCAGTTTACCATTATTTTTCAGGTAATAAACAAGCCCGACGTTTTGTGCATCCGCCCCGGAAAAAATCAGAAAAGTAAGTAATAAAGCAAGTATAACTTTACGCATAGATACAATTTGAGGATGAAGATAACACTTGTTTGCCTATTATTAACAAGGTCATATTCACCTATTGATGATACATTAAAGATATGCCCCGATTGTTGAGCCCTTTATTTGATTCCATTTTGTATCTAATTAAATTATTAAAAATTAGCCCTGGTAAGCCATTGATTTTGAAAGTTCCTCGTTCATCCGGTACTCTTTATCCAGCGAAGCAAGTTTAGCCATTGCCCTGCTGTAGGCATCCTCTCCCAGTAACAAATGGACGGGAGGGTTATCTTCATCGGCAATTTTGATCATTGCAGCAGCCGCTTTTTCGGGATCGCCAACTTGTTTGCCATCCATTTGCAAATACCTGGCATGGATACTTCTGACATCCTGGTATTCGTCAATCGGATGCTTGGTCATTACCAGCGAATCAGGCGTAAGAAAATTGGTACGGAAGGCGCCTGGCGCCACAACGGTAACTTTTATGCCTAAAGCCTTTACATCTTCAGCCAAAACTTCCGACAGGCCAACAACCGCAAATTTAGCAGCAGCATACAAGGCCCAGCCTATCCCCGGGGCTATCCCCGCTATTGACGAAATATTAATGATATGTCCTGATTTCTGTTCCCGCATAAATGGCATCACCGCGCGAATAACGTTCAAGGTACCGAATACGTTGATATCAAAAGCTTCACGGGCTTCGGCATCCGTTAGTTCTTCAATACTGCCGCCAATGCCATAGCCTGCGTTGTTAATAACTACATCAATTTGTTTAAAGGTATTATAGGTAGTTTGTATGGCTTCTGCCACACTTTTATCATCGGCCAGGTTAACGTACAGGGGTAAAAAATTATCAGAAACATCTCCTACTGCTTTAACAAGGCTGGCTACGTACCTGGAGGTTGCGGCTACCTTTTCGCCGGCAGCTAATAATTGTTTAACAAGGCTTAACCCAAACCCTTTGGACGCACCCGTTATAAACCATACTTTTTTGCTTTCCATAATCTTGTTGTTTTTCATAAAACAAAATTACAGCGAAACCAAGGGCAACCGCTTGCATCATTCAAACCAATACTTACAAAATTCAAACAATTCTGTAAACAGAAGGTGTAGCAGCGGTTTGTTTTTTGAAAAAGTTGTTAAAATGCGCAGGTTCTTCAAAGCCCAGGCTGTAGCTTATTTCAGAGATATTCCAGTTGGTATGTTTTAACAGGGCGATGGCTTCGCTGGTTAGCCGTTCAGAGATATGATCGGTGGTGGTTTTACCTGTTGTTTGCCGGATTGCCCTGTTAAGATGGTTAACATGCACTGCCAGTTGCTCGGCAAAATCTTTGGCAGACCGCAAGGTAAACCGTTGTGACGGCGATTCAATAGGAAACTGCCGTTCCAGTAACTCGGTGAAAACAGAAGTTATGCGTGAGTTTGCATCCGGGTGCCGGTATAATGTTTCGGTAGGCGCAACTTTAAGGGCATAATGGATCAGTTCAGTTACATAATTGCGCAGCAGGTCATATTTAAACTTATAGTCCGATTTAATTTCGTTCAGCATTTTTTCAAAAAGCTGGCTCACATACGCGTCCTGTTCCGGGTTCAGCGTGTAGGAAGGTTTACCCCCTATTGCAAACATCGGCAGTTCATGAATATTATTACGGAGCATTTCCGTAAAAAATGATTCCCTGAAAATGCAAAAAAAGCCCGACCTGTCATCAGACATAGACTCAAGTGTATAGGGAACCTGCGGATTAAAAAAGATCAGGGTTGTGCCATCCGCCTCGATACTTTTGTCTGCATAATGATATATGGTCTTCCCGCGGAATAAGCTGACCTTATAAAAATCGCGGCGGCTATATTTTACCGGGGTTGCGTTAGGCCCGTGACAGTCTTCTATCCTGAAAACGTTAAAATGTCCAATATCCTGGCTCAGGTTTTCGGGTAACCAGTTAAACTTGTTTTTGTAGAACTCCTCAATTGTTTCTGTTTGCGCCATGTTGCAAAGTTACGTAATTCAAACCACTCAATCCAAATACTGAATTTACTGTTTTATCCAGACGGCAATATTCGCACTGCTTTGTCCTGCTTCTGAAAAAGGCACCAGCGTTACTTTTTGAAGCTTATTATTCACGCGCATATCAATGCTATAGGCTTCTTTCCAGTCCCAATTGCCCGGCAACGATTCCTTTTTATCCACCAGCAATTTTTCATTTATTACAATCGGCTGATTTAATGTTGCCAGTACCGGGTTTAGTCCCTGGTCTATAGCCAACACCTGCGGTCCTCTCTTAAATGCTATTGCGTCAGGATAAGAGATGCCGCCCGGAATAATTTGCAGCGGCATATCAAAAGCAATGGCAACATGATCACCCGCTTTCCATTTCCGGCTGATGCTGAGCAGCTCGCCTTTCTTCCCGGTATAGGTTTTATCGCCTATTTTAGCACTGAAATTTGCTGACCATTCGGGTACGCGAAAATTCACTGTAAAAACAGCGGTTGCGGATGGGTTAACTATAACATCAACCTTTCCTTCAAGCGGAAATTGTGTGCTCATTTTTATTTTAAGGCCGATATTTGAAGCGTTAGCAGCAGGTATATTGGTGGTTGCTTCACCGTTCTCATACATCAGCAAGGTAAAAACACTATTTATTTTACCGCCCATCATTTCGGGGATCAGTGATATTCCGCGTGGTACACTGGAGAGGCAGCAGGAAAAGCCCTGATCGCAACGGTAGGGCTTTGCACCCTGCAAAGCAGTGTAATAACTTACGCAGCCGGTCTCAGGGTTTTCGGCGGCTAATAAATGATTATACACCGAACGCTCTAATTCCTCTGCATACTTTGGCTCCCCGGTTATTTGCAGCAGCTGCAGGTTAAACTGGATCCAGGTGACGGTTACACAGCCTTCGCCCATGTTATTCTCATTGCCGGCATTTAAAACGCCTGGTGGCTGAAAAACTTCGTGATCACTTGAAGTACCTGTAATATAAAGGCGATGGCTCTTTATGTCAAGCCATGCACATTGCAAAAGTTTTAAATATTTTTCTTCGCCGGTCAGCTTATAATATTTCAGGATCCCTAAAAAGCAGGATAACATCTCATAGGCCTTTGCGTCACCAACCCTGGTAACGTCGCCATATTTGTCAAGCTGACTTACGATTTTCGGACCCGTTGGCTGCTCATAAGCGCGCAAGATATACTTACAAAAGTCAAGATAACGCTTTTCTCCGGTGTAGCGGTACAAATCAACCATGGGCTCCAGGATACTGCCGGGTGCCAATCCATTGTGTTCACCGGCGGTCATTAAGTCTCTTTTCCCTTTCCCGTCGCCAAATGTTCTGCAAATAAGGTCGGCGGCCTTTACCGCGGTTTGCAGGGCTGGCCTATACCCGGTAACCGAATAATAATTCAGCAGGCCTATAATAGCATACTTATGCGCCCACACGTCCCATTCCGTCCAGCGGTCTTTTAACAGGTAAGTTCCAAGGTAGCCATCCGGCATTTGGCAGGCAATATATTTCTGCACCATATCATCCATCAGGTGTTTTATCCTGGCGTCATGGTTATAGGCATATGTTTTTGACGCCGAGAATAAGAATTTACCTACATGTTCACCAATCCAGGTTTGCGATCCGGGCCGTTTTTTAAACCCGGATAAAAGCGTTGCCGAATCAATTTGCAATAATCGCTTCTCCAAATTTATATTCATGCGATAGCCCAGCAGGCCACCGATATTTTGATAACGCGCAGGCACATACCTGTCATTTATCTTATTGGGAACAATCGGCCCGTAAACCTTATCATTATTAGCACAGCATGCTTGAACTGATAAAATGAACAGCACCCAAAACAGCCAGGATCTTTTTTCCATACCGGTTTATATTTGTATAAATATACCGGCAATTTTTGCAATAAAAAACAGGCAGGGTAACATGTGCCCCTGCCTGTTTTTATTGCATTTAAATGTGAAGCTGAAAGAATTATAAAATCATTCCGCCTGATACTTCAATCCGTTGTCCGTTTATCCATTTGGCATCTTCTGTACACAAAAAGGCTACCACGCCTCCGATATCATCGGGCAAACCAACGCGGCCAAGGGCAGTTAACCCCGAGATGGTTTTATTTACTTCTGCGTTATCACGCACCATACCGCCGCTAAAGTCGGTTTCAATGGCACCGGGTGCAACAACGTTTACTGCAATACCACGTGCACCCAGCTCTCTTGCCATATAACGGCTAAGTACCTCAACGGCACCCTTCATAGCGCCATAAGCAGAAGAGCCCGGGAAGCTAAAACGTGCCAGTCCGCTTGAGATGTTAATAATCCGGCCACCGTCATTAAGAACCGGCAGGGCCTTTTGGCTCAGGAAAAACACCCCTTTGTAATGGATATTCAGCAAATTATCAAAAGCCTCTTCGCTGGTCTCGGCAAACGGCGCATGAAAACCAACCCCGGCGTTATTGATCAAAAAATCAAAATGATCCGTATTAAAAGTATTTTTTAACGCAGCATTTACTCCGGCAAAAAAAGCATCAAAGCTTTTAACGTCACCGGCGTTAAGCTGTAAAGCAACCGCTTTTTGCCCGGCCTGCTCAATTTCAGCTACTACTGCATCAGCCTCTCCCTTTTGAGTATGATAGGTAAGGATCACGTCTATCCCCTTGCCTGCAAGACTAAGCGCCATGTTTTTTCCAAGTCCGCGGCTGCCGCCGGTTACCAGTGCTATTTTGTTAGTACTCATTATATTATTTTTTAAGTTTTTATTAATGATGTAAAGGTAACATGAAAACCAGGGAGGGTGTTTGCAAACATCAATCCAATGTTTGCAAAATTCAAATTTTCGATAATTACGAACGAAAAGCTAAAGGTGCCAGGGATGTTTGCTTTCTGAAAAAATTTGAAAAATGGGCTACTTCTTCAAAACCCAGGCTATAGGCTATTTCAGAAATATTCCAGTCTGTTTGTTTCAGCAGAATCTTGGCCTCCTGTACTATCCTGCTGCTGATAATGCTGGTAGTTGTTTTACCTGTATTTTCCTTTAATACCTTATTGAGGTGATTTACATGTACAGCAAGGCGTTCAGCATAGTCTTTGGCGGTGCGCAGGTTCAGTTTTTGATGTGGCGATTCAATAGGAAACTGCCGCTCCAGCAATTCGATAAACAAGGAAGACACGCGCGCAGATGCCGTGTGTAAAGGGTACGACGATGTAGCGGGCTGCAGCTTTTGCCCATAATGGATCAGTTCAAGCACATAATTACGTAACAGGTCGTATTTGTAAACGTAGTTAGACGAGATCTCCTTATACATCTTCTTAAAGATGAAGGTAATATCTTCCGCCTCTTCGTCCGAAAGCTGAAAGATAGGATATCCGCCCGGCTGAAAAATAGGCAGCTCATCCAATACTACCCCGCTTTTATTCTGGATCAAAAAGTCGTGCGTAAAAATACAGAAGTAACCAAATTGATCATCATCCTGCGGCACCCAGTGATATGGAATTTTAGGGGTTGCAAACAACAGCGCATTCTTTTCAATGTCAATCTCCTTATCAGCATATTCGGCTTTGTTGCGGCCGCTTATTACACTGATTTTGTAATACGCCCGCCTGTTATAAGGCATTACTGGCTTCTTTTTGTACTGCGCAACAATTTCATCGACTTTAAAAACATTAAAATGCCCTATTTCTTTATTGATCCCTTCGGGGATGAGTGTGGAGGTTTCCCGGTAAAATTCCTCGAGCGATATGATTGCCATAAGTCAGCCTTTTATTTGCAAAATTCAAATATCCTGCAAAGATAAATCATAATTGGCTTTATAAAAAATCTTACCTGCCAAACGTTAAAATCGCCCCTATTTCTAACAATTGAATACCTGGCCACGCAAACACAGCTGAAAATATTTAATACATTTAAGGGCAATTATAACTAAATATGGACAGACGAGCTTTCGTAAAAAACTCCGCATTATCAGGTGCCGGTTTGGCAATAAACGGATCTGGTTTATTTAAAGGCATGGGTGCGCTCCTGTTAAATGAACAGCAGCCTGTTTCGTTAAATGGCAACCGGTTCGTTACTTTTTGTATCATGATCCGAACTACGCCGTGGGAGGTATCAAGGGATGTAAAGCTGCATCCGAGGGATGAAGCTGCATGGCATACGTTGCAGGGTGTAAAATGGATGAGAGAGGCCTTTGCAAAAAACAACCCGGACGGAAGGCTTACCTGGGGCTTTACGCTGAATGCTTTGGAGGATAAGCGAAAGAACTATTTGGAGATCAGGGCCTACGCTGCTGAATGCCAGCGAACATACGGCGATGAAGTCTCCTATTTTCCGGGATACTTCCCTGCAATGTATTTGCCGCGCGAGAGGATAAACCGGGAGATGACGGAAGCAATTGAAACCATCTCTGATTTTGTGGGCAATGGTTACCGGCCGCAGGCCATAATGGGCGGATTTTTATCAGCCAATAATTTACAATACCTGGCAGAAAAAGAAAAGATCCATGCAGCCCACGCGGTAATATGGAGCCAGTCCAACATAGACGGAGGCGGGGCCGACGGATCCCCCTCCTATCCTTTTTATCCTTCTACCGAACATTTTTGTAAACCTGCGCAAAACAATAAGGATTTTATTGACTGTGTAAATTTGGACGGCTGGACAATGGATTTTATTTGCGCACGCAGAAACGGGGCTTCAGACCACGAAATAACAGGTTACAATAGCCGCCGTGGTGTCGGGCCTATCGAAACCTATATTGGCTGGGGGCTTGACCTGGGGCACAGGGAGGTTATGCATACCCAGTCTATCCATTTTGATAAAGGTTATGAATTAAATGGCTTTGGCTGGGTAACCAACATCTGGGAAGCACAGTTGGTTTATGAATTTGGGAAGGACCTTGTCTGCAACGCGCTCGAAATGTGGGTTACCGGTACCAAAAAGCGCTGGCCGGATACCCGTTTTGTAACTTTTGGCGAATACGGAAACATCTGGCGGAACCAGCACAAAAATAACGACCATTGGAATTACCGGTTTGAAGAACGCGGGTCAGGCCTTGGCGATTCGTACAATAACCTGGAGATCAAATGGTTTATGAACAAGGAATTCCGGTTAGCCCTTTTACGCGACTGGCACCAAAACACACCTGAAATGGTTATAGACTTCACACGCTATGACCTGGCCGCGAAAGAACCTGCCGACCCAAGCCCCCAACATCCTGATAAAAACTGGAGTTTAATTAATGAGATTAACCAAAAGGGTTTAAGGCCGCGGGATAAGCCGAAATTGATCAGGGAACTTAGCGCAAAAGACCGGGATATGATTGCGGGTTACTATCCTAAACTGATGGATTGAGTTGTTATAGTTAACCATCCATTAAATGGCGAAGGTACAGCGCCGGGTTATCGAGGAACGATTTGGTAAGATAGAAATGCTCGGTATCTTCATACCCGGTTTCGCGAACGCCGGCTTCATCAAACTGGTAAATAGTAGCCCCGGGGTAGCAAATAAGCATTGGCGAATGTGTAGCGATGAGGAACTGGGCCCTGCCACTTTTATCAAGTTCATTTATAACTGACATGAAAGCCAGTATGCGCGCTGGCGACAAAGCAGCCTCGGGCTCGTCAAGGATGTAGATTCCCGACTCAAACTGGTTATTAAATAAGGCAAGGAAGGATTCTCCATGCGACTGCTGATGCAGCGACCGCCCTCCATAGGCGTTAAAGATACGCGGGTCTTCCACAGCCAGTTCATCGATATAAGAGGCGAAATTGAAAAAGCTTTCTGCCCGCATAAAAAAACCGTCGTTAATGCGGCGTGGCGTCCATAATAGTTTCAAGTCCTTCGCTAAGGCTGATTCGTATCCTTCAAACCTGTGCCCGGTATTCAAATTATGGTTCCTGTTGCCTCCCCTTAGGCTGAAACCACACTGTTCTGCAATGCCCTCCAGTAAGGTTGATTTCCCCGACCCGTTCTCGCCAACAAAGAATGTCACGTTATCTTTCAGTTTAAGTTGCAATCCATTCTTAAGGCCCGGAATCTGTTGCAGGTAACTGCCATCATATACAGGCGGTAACGATATTTGAGATAAAAATGGCATGTGCTGTTGTTTATTTCTTTAGATCGAACTTACTTTTCTGCCGAACTGGTTATAGTGCATTTATCTATAACCAGAATTATTTTTTTATGATTTTTGTCTTAATAAAAAGCAATTGGTCGTTTGACAGCTTTGACTTATCAATAAAATTCCCAAACTTTTTGGTGTGATATAAAATTAAAAATCCGCTTATTTCCTTTTGTTTTATAATATGTGCCCAGGAGATTTCGCTTTTAAAAGTAGTTCCCTGAATTACAATGCCGTCATCACTGAAGGAATAGGCAATATCGTTTTGGAAATTTGGATTTGATTTAAATTGACTAACGGCCATTATTACAATCAGCGTTGGCGCGAAAACCAGGAACACCCCACTAATTAATTCCAATAAAGGTTGGGTGGCATAATAATTTATCACACCGAAATAATCAAGAGCTACAGTTGTTAAAAGATAAAGTCCAAAAATAGAAAACAAGATAAAAACAGGCTTTTTATAAAGCCCGATAAACATAACCCTGGTATAGTCTGGAGTGTTCATTCTTGAGGTAACGGAAAAATTCATCGTGTAAATAAGGTCAAAAAGTGTTTTTAAAATTAAAAAAACATTCAGATTATAAGGTAAATAGTATTCTCTTTTGGTAATACTGGAAACCACCTTTTTTAGAACACCTGATAATCAGGACTTTATAACAAATTAAGAATGGATAAATAACTAAAAATCTGATAATCAACATGTTTCACTTTGTTCCGGGTGTTCCGTGTGCAAAAATGGAACGCTTTGCCGGCGTGGATAACGTAAAAAACAAAGCTGGAATAATTGCCGGTATTTGATCACTCCACCCTATTTACGCTATAAATCCTCACCGGCTTAACCAGGTATTGAGAGGTATCTTTTTGCGCCTGGATTTTTTTCACAACGGACATCCCTTTGGTTACTTTACCAAAAGCTGCAAATCCCTGCCCGTCGGGGTTTCGGGCGCCGCCATAGTCCAGAGCGGGTTGGTTATTGATGCAGATAAAAAACTCACTGGTGGCGGAGTTTGGGCCGCTTCGCGCCATAGACAGTGTGCCGTTTTTATGTTGCAGGCCGGTGTACCTGGTGGTTTCAATTTTTATACTGTCCAGGCTCGAACCATCAGGCACATTCCCGCCCTGGATCACCTGGATCTTCACTGTTCGCGTGGCTTCGTTAGCCGGTGTACATACCCTGAAAAAGCTGCTGCCATTGTAAAGTTTTTTATCTGCGTAGCGCATAAAGTTTGCTACCGTAACGGGCGCTTTAGACGGGTACAATTCGATAGCTATGTCGCCCAGCGAAGTTTTAATAAGGCAATGTACAGGAGCCTGGGCAAAAATGGCGAACGGCATAATTAGCACCAAACAAATAATGACTATTTTTTTCATATCGAGGTCGTATCAAAATATTCAGAAAGTTACTACTTTTAATTCATCTCTCGTATGTCCCGAACGGCGCCGTTATTATGCCGCGGAAGGTTTAAGTAATACGTTAAGCATCTGAATTTTTCAAAATACAGCATGATATGGCAGGAAGTGAAATGAATCCCAAAGTGGAATTTTATTTTAGTAAAGCAAAAAAATGGCAGGAAGAGTTGGAGCAATTGAGAACAATTGCTCTTGACTGCGGGCTAACCGAAGAATTAAAATGGGGTTGCCCCTGTTATTCGATTCAGAAAAGCAACATCGTTTTGATACATGTATTTAAAGAATATTGCGCGTTTTTATTTTTTAAAGGAGCCTTATTAAGGGATGCCAATAATATCCTGATCCAACAAACGGAGAATGTGCAGGCTGCGCGACAGATCCGGTTTACCAATGTCTTGCAAATAGTTGAGATGAAAACTATCCTCAAAGCCTACATTCATGAAGCCATTGAAGTGGAAAAGGCTGGCCTGAAGGTGGATTTAAAAAAAACTGCGGAATTCAAAATGCCTGTAGAGTTCCAAAATAAGTTAAATGCCATCCCTGCCTTGAAAACTGCTTTTGACGCGTTAACGCAGGGAAGGCAACGAGCTTACCTGCTTCATTTTTCTGCACCTAAACAATCCAAAACCAGGGAAGCAAGGGTTGAAAAGTCCATACCTCAAATTTTGAATGGAAAAGGATTAAATGATTAGCATTTCTTTTTCAAGCTAAATTAATAAATCAGCTAAGCGGGAAAATTAACGCCTCTTATGCGGCCCGTTCTTTAATACCCAGCCTGCAACTTTTC
This sequence comes from Mucilaginibacter xinganensis, assembly GCF_002257585.1. NCBI lineage: Bacteria > Pseudomonadati > Bacteroidota > Sphingobacteriia > Sphingobacteriales > Sphingobacteriaceae > Mucilaginibacter > Mucilaginibacter xinganensis. The sequence goes on from NZ_CP022743.1 coordinate 3,349,789, forward strand.
TGCCCACGTCCTGCGCCGCGCTATTCTCAAATGCATAATGAATCCCTCCGTAAATGCGGCTATAGCCGTTTTCAAACTCAACCTGGCTTATCGACTCAACAACACGGGCAGGCTCACCATCCGTAGTGGTATGAAGTTCCAAATGATTTTTATCGCCGAAGAATTTTTTCAATATTTCGTAACCGGCGGTAACTGTCGCGCTATGGCCGCTTGGGTAACTCGGGTGTGCCGGGGTACTAATCAATGGCGTCCATTGGTTATAATCTTTCACCGATCCATCATCCGCTGCATTTAGCGCAGTTACCGGCCTCCAGGCCAGGTATTTGTATTTACCGCCCCATATCTCAATCCGCGCATCAGCCTCGGCGATATCAACCAAAGCAAAAATCAGCGCATTTTCTTCAAGGCTGGTACCATGGCTTATAGCAAGTAACCGTGCACCTTCATTAACGGTAAGCTCAGCGTCCTGTTTATAAAATTGAGCGATATGGGTTTGGTCGTCAGTACGTTTGGTACTTTTGTTATCGCCAAGATCTTTAACTTCAGCAAGTGCTTTTTTATATTCGGTGCTGCCAACTGCCGGCGGTGCTTCTGGTAAAAATTGTTTTCCGTCCTTTAAAAGAAACGGTTTTACATTTCCCCACTCTACGTCAATACCTGGCGCGAATTTACCTGGCGTGGGCCGGTATGCTCCTACCCCCGGCTTCTCCGGGCCTGCATAAGTGGTAAGGGGACTTGAGCCATCATTTGCCCGCAACGCAATAATGTCAGCAGCGGCAGCAGCGCCAATTTCACGCCCTGCATTTACCGGGCCGTCTGCAACGCTTTGCAAACTATTGGTCAACGCCGAATCCAATGCCTGCTTTTGCGAAGGGAAATAGCTTACCAATACATCATGAGCTGCCTGGATAGCCGCCGCCTGAGCCGAAGCGGGACCAGAAGGCGCAGCATAATAATGGTATGGTGTGCCGATGTGCTTAATTGAATTTACTGCATCATAAACCGCAATAGCTTCAATAGCCTCGGTGCGGCTGCCAAGGTTACTATTCTGCTTTGCAATTTTTGTGGACTTAACCGTTATTAAATTCCATTGAATTATAACGTCGGCATCGATATTTTTGGAGGATTGAGCACTGGTGGTGTTAATGGATAAAACACCTGCGCCAATAATTGTTGTGATAAGTATAGACTTGTTCATGATAATTTAAATAACGAACAAATATATAAAACTATATAATATCCATAGATTTTATATACAATATTTAATAATTTCTTAATATCGACTCCAAAATCCCGTTATTTATATTGAACCCGTTAGTTCCAGCTTGGCGGCATCAAGTTTAGCTTTCTCCTCCTTTGGTAACACAGGGAATTGAAGATCCTGTTTTTTTAATGTTTCCACTATAATTGTTGAAATAACTATGCGGGTAAACCATTTCTTATCGGCCGGGACGATATACCAGGGTGATTGCTCAGTAGCTGTTTCCTTTATTGCCTTTTCGTACGCGCTCATATATTTGTCCCAATATTTGCGCTCTTCAATATCGCCGGAAGAAAATTTCCAGTTCTTTTTGGGATTGTCAATCCGCTTTAAAAAACGTTTTTTCTGTTCTTCTTTTGAAAGGTTGAGAAAAAACTTAATGATCACGGTTCCGTTTTCACTCAAATGTTTTTCAAAATCGCGGATGCTTTCATACCTGCGTTCCCAAAATGCTTTATCAATTTTTTTTACGTTATTAATACCTGGCAAATGCTCCTTAAGCAATAGTTCGGGATGTACTTTAGTAACCAATACGTTTTCATAATGCGACCGGTTATGGATACCTATTCTTCCGCTCTCAGGAATTGCCTTATAATGCCGCCACAAAAAATCATGCACATAGTCTTCCGGTCCGGGTTGTTTAAAACTATAAACCTCGCAGCCCTGCGGATTTAATCCGGACATGGTATGGGCTATGGCGCCATCCTTTCCTGCGGCATCCATCGCCTGGAATATAATGAGAACCGACAGCCTGTTGGCTGCATACAGCTTTATTTGCTCATCTGATGTTTCTGCTATTAATGCTTTCAGCACCGCTTTCGAATTCTCCTTTTTGAAACCATCCGAATAGGCCGGATCATGATCTTTAAGCGAAAAACTATTCGCTTCTGTTACTTTAAATTTCTTAATAATATTTCCCATAGTATCAGGCTTATCAGACAAGTTAACTCATCCTGAACTTATAATTCTAAATTTCCAAAAAAGTTTTGGCATTATAAGATTTGCGCTAAATGATCAAAAGCACTCATATAGATGAAAAATAATTATATCTTAGTTAAGATAAAATTTACACAATTTATTTACGTTGTTAATATTTGTTAAAATGGCTATGATTTAGGGCCATAATTTTCCATCTTTACCGCATGTTCAGACGTATAAAAAACCGATACCTGAGATATTTTTCAATATTCATCTACTTCGTTATTATTTTTTTCTGCTCAATTGAATTAAACTTCCTTTGGTTATTTGGCTATTCGCCTGATATGCATGACATTAAAAACCCAAGCATGTCGCTCGCTTCAGAAGTGTATTATGCTGATGGAACCTTAATTGGCCGCTACTACAAAGAGAACCGGTCGCCGGTAGAATTTAATAAGATTTCCCCCAATATTATAAACGCCCTTATCGCTACAGAAGATGTGCGGTTTTACCACCACAATGGGGTAGATTTTTATTCCTTTTTTACCAGTATGCTTTCAACAGCATCCGGTGAGCGGCGTGGCGGAAGCACCATTACCCAGCAACTGGCAAAAAATCTGTTCGAAACCCGTAAAAAGAAATCGCAGGGGTTAATAAGGCACATCCCGGTTATTAAAACCATTGTTTATAAATGCAAGGAATGGCTTACTGCGTTTAAAATTGAACATGTTTACAGTAAGCAGGAAATTCTTACCATGTATTTAAACACGGTGCCATTCGGTAACAATACTTTCGGGATAAAAACAGCCTCGCTCAAGATCTTTAATAAAACACCCGATGCCGTTACCCCTGCCGAAGCTGCGACACTTGTAGGGATGTTAAAGGCAACATCCACCTATAACCCCATCAATAATCCGAAACATTCGCTGGAAAGACGCAATACCGTATTGGGGCAAATGCTTAAATATGGGTATATTAAAAAGGCAGACTACGACACCAGCATTAACAAACCTATAAAGCTTGACCTGAGCTATGTTGAAAACGAAGGCCAGGGCGATTCGTACCTGCGCCAGGCTGTTGGCCGCTGGCTAAAAAAATGGTTGAAAGACAATGACTATGACCTTTATGAAGATGGCCTTAAAATATATACCACAATTGATCCCCGCCTGCAGCAATATGCCGAAGAAGCGGTTGCCGAAAAAATGAAGATGCTTCAAAAGCGTTTTAATAACCTGTGGGGTAACAAAAACCCATGGCAGGATTTGAACGGGGTGGAAATTAAAGACTTTTTGTTAAAAGCCGAACAGCATTTGCCAATTTATACGCTGTTGCAGAAGAAATACAGCAGCAACACTACGCTTATTAACGCATATTTTGAAAAGCCAAAGCGCATGAAGATCTTTACCTGGAACGGTGAAAAAGACACTACGTTTTCGAGCGCCGACTCCATAAAGTATTACACTAAGCTTTTAAATACCGGAATGATGACCATGGAGCCCACCAGCGGTAAAATAAAAGTATGGGTTGGAGGTATCGATTATAAATATTTTAATTACGACCACGTAAACCAGGCCCGGAGGCAGGCAGGCTCAACATTTAAGCCCTTTGCTTATTTAACCGCCCTGGATAATGGCTTTAGTCCCTGCGATAAATTTACTGATAAGCCGGTGTCTATTAAATACACAGACGAAGGAAGGGCGCAGGTTTGGGAACCAAATAATGCCGATTTCCATTTCTCGTACCAGGAAATGTCGCTTCGTTGGGCAATGGGAAAATCAGTTAATTCCATTACCGCTCAGGTGACCGAAAAAGTTGGTTGGGATAAGGTTGTTGAGTATGCACACAAAGTGGGAATAGAGAGCCCGCTAAAAGCAATTCCTTCCGTTTCATTGGGCTCAAATGATGTTTCGGTTTACGAAATGGTACGCGCTTACAGTACGTTTCTGAATAAAGGCAAAAAGGTTGACCCTTTGCTGGTAACAAAAATAACCGAGCAGGATGGCACCGTTCTAAAAGAATTTACGCTTAAAGAAGAACAGGTAATAAGCGAAGAAACCGCCTGGCTAATGTTGTACATGTTCCGCGGCGGTATGGAAGAACCGGGTGGCACTTCACAAGCCCTGTGGGAATATACCGGTTTATGGAAAAAAGCAAGCAACCAGATTGGCGGTAAAACCGGCACTTCTTCAAAATATGTTGACGGCTGGTACATGGGCATCACAAAAGACCTGGTAACAGGCGTATGGGTTGGTGCTGATGACCGAAGCGTGCATTTCACAAGTTCAGAAACCGGCGAAGGCTCGCATACGGCGCTGCCGATATTTGCCAGGTTTATGGAAAAAGTTTACGCCGATCCGAAATCAGGATACACACCTGGCCCTTTCCCAAAACCGTGGGTGAAAATCACTAAGAAATACGATTGTCCATCTCCTATTCCGGTGGTTGACTCTGCAGAGACAGATAGCTTATTCCGGCCGCTTGATTCATTAAAGGCCCAACCCGCTGCTCCGGTAACAGCACCAACTCCTGAAAACAAAGCAACCGATCGCTAATTCCTGGCGTATCGGTTTTAAGTGTTGCAGATGAGGTGCAGGTGTGGAAAATGATTGGTGTATTGCTTAATCGGGCACAAATTAATAAAAAGAAGGTGCTCAATTTTTTAACATTTATAACAAACACAACCCTACCACCTGAACTAACTTTTAACTACTTTTATCGCTTATTCTATCTGTCACCATATGAATAAACAATTCCTTTCTCCCGTTACAATAAGAAAGTACCACGTAATATTATTTTGTATGCTGGGTTCGCTCCTGCTTAGCTTGCATGCCAGGGCCCAATATTTCGGTCAAAATAAAGTACGGTACAAAAATCTTAAATTCCAGGTTTATAAAACCCCGCACTTCGAGATCTATTACTACCTGAAAAACGATAGTATGATCAAACGTTTTGCTCAGGAAAGTGAGCTTTGGTACACTTTACATCAACAGGTGTTCAGGGATACATTTAAAAAGCCAAACCCAATTATTCTATACGCTGACCATCCTGATTTTCAACAAACTACGGCAATTGACGGCGAAATTGATGTGGGGACCGGCGGTATTACCGAAGGACTAAAGAACCGGGTGGTTATGCCGGTTATGGAAACTAACCAAATGACCCGCCACGTTATTGGCCACGAGTTGGTGCATGCGTTTCAATACCATGCTTTACAGGGCGGCGACTCCACCACCTTCGAAAATATTGGCAATCTGCCTTTATGGATGATAGAAGGTATGGCAGAATATCTTTCATTAGGAAAAAAAGACTCATATACCGCCATGTGGATGCGTGATGCTTATTTAAATCATGACATACCCACGGTGAGGGATCTAACCGAAAGCAATAAATATTTTCCTTACCGTTACGGCGAGGCATTCTGGTCATTTATTGGATCGACCTATGGTGATACAGTTATCGTACCTTTCTTTAAAAACACAGCCCGCTTTGGCCTTGCGTATGGTATCAGGCGCACCTTCGGGTACGACGATAAAACCCTTTCAAGCTTATGGAAAAGCTCAATTGAGGCTACCTATAAACCTTATTTAAAAGACACTTTACAGGTACCTGTGGGAAACAGGATTATTGACGAGCGTAATTCAGGAAAAATGAACCTGGCCCCAGCAGTGAGCCCCGACGGCAAATACCTTGCATTTTTGTCAGAAAAGAATTTATTTGCGGTAGATCTGTTCCTGGCCGATGCCAAGACAGGGCGGGTAATGCGAAAGCTCACCAGTAAGGTATCCAATACCCATATCGATGAGTTCAATTTTATCGAATCAGCAGGTGCCTGGTCGCCGGATAGTAAAAAATTTGCATTCAGTGTGTTTAATAAAGGCATAAACCGAATGGTAGTTGTTGACGTAGCCTCGGGCAGCATTGTCAACGATGTGGCCATGGGTAAAGCTGAGCAGTTCAGCAACTTATCATGGTCACCCGACGGAAAAAGCATTGTTTTCCAGGGCCTTGCCGAAGGTCAGGGAGATTTATACCTGTATAACTTTGACACCAAACAGGTTAAACAGTTAACAAACGATAAATACACGGATTACCAGCCAAGTTTTTCGAGGGATGGAAAAAAGATCGTATTCTCGAGCGACAGAACTACATACGATAAGTCATTATCCTACCAATTAACATTCAGCCTGACCGAGCTAGACCTCGCTACCGGAAAAGTTAACGATATCAACGTATTCAGTGGGGCGAATAATTTAAATCCGCAGTATTCGTCTGACGGGTCACAGATCTACTTCCTGTCAAACCACGATGGGTTCCGAAACATGTACAGGTACACCTCGGCTACAGGTAAGGTAGAACAAATGACCAACCTGTTTACAGGCGTTTGCGGGATTACTGAATATTCTCCGGCATTAAGTGTTTCAGCTAATAACGATATCGTATATTCCTATTACAGCAAACAGAAGTATTCCATCTACAATGCAAAAGCAACAGATTTTAAGCCGACGAATGTTGATATGCAGGCCAGTGATTTTGGCGCCGGCATCCTTCCGCCAGCGCGGTCTGTAGGCGTCGACCTGATCAATTCAAACTTAAACAATTACCTTGCTTACCCCAAACTACCGTTAGACTCAATAAAAACCATCCCTTATAAACCAAAGTTTAAAATGGACTACCTGGCCAGCAGCGGCGTAGGTGCATCGGTAAGCCAGTTTGGCGCGGGATTGTCAAGCGGAGTCCAGGGTGTTTTTAGCGATATTCTTGGCCGTAACCAGATCTACGCCGGTGTTGCGGTAAATGGTGCTGTTTATGATTTCGGAGGGCAGTTTACCTACATTAATCAAACCGGCCGTTGGAACATTGGCGGAAGCATATCCCACATTCCGTTCCAGACCGCTAATTACAGCGTGGTAAATTCAACCTATAAGCCCAACAGCACAACTACCGTTCCTTCGGTTGAAGAAAGATATGACCTTATCCGTATTTTCCAGGATCAGGTATCTTTATTTACATCCTACCCTATTACAAAAAAAACAAGGATTGAATTTGGCACAGGGTTATCGCACTATTATTACAGGGTTGACCGCTATACCACCGTTTACGATACACTGGGAAATGCGCTTGACTACACCAAGCGCCATGTGCCCAATACTGAATATAATTCAGATCCGGCCAATAACGGGATCAGCTTAACGCCGTTCACGATTTTCAACTTGAATACGGCGTTGGTTGGTGATAATTCGTTCTTCGGCGTCGCATCACCATTAAGTGGTTACCGTTACAGGTTGCAGGCAGAATACGACTTTGGTACCTATCGCTTTTTTGCGCCAACGATCGACCTGAGGGAATATCTTCGCGTTGCACCGGTAACGTTCGCCGCCCGTTTCTATGGCTATGGCCGCTTTGGTAACACAGGCAATCTTTACCAGCTGTATACCGGTTATCCTTTCCTGATCCGCGGCTACGAAGCACAGACTTTTTATAACGGAAAAGGAAAGACGCCTACCAATGGTTTTACGATTGATCAGTTATCAGGAAATCGTATTGCGGTAGCAAACTTTGAGGTACGGCTGCCGTTTACCGGCCCCGAAAAGCTATCGCAGTTTAAATCAAAAATTTTATTTACCGAACTAAATGCCTTTTTTGATGCCGGCTTAGCATGGAACGCCGGCGACCAGATAAAATTTCAGCAGGCGCCGGATGCTATAGGTACCGATGCAAAAGGCCAAACCATTTATAACCCTAATCAAAGGGTACCTGCCTTAAGCGCCGGTATTTCATTAAGGATTAACATATTTGGTTACTTTGTACTGGAGCCATACCTTGCCGTACCGTTTAACCGTACCGACGTAACCAAACCTGTATTTGGCTTGGGCTTTACACCAGGCTGGTAGTTTAAGGTTACAAATGTGCAGGCAGGAGACAGTGATCTTAAATCACTATCTCCTGCCTGCTGTTGCTTTTTTTAATATTTATTCTTTAGTGCTCCCGGCCTCTTTACGCTTATGTGACCGTCGCCCTTGCTTCTTAAATCTTTTCCCCCTACTTTTGCCGCAATGAAAAAATGGTTGATAATTTTATTGATAGCTATCAGCGGCCGCAGCTTATTTGCCCAAAGTACAACAGCTGTGCGCCCGGTTATTGATTCAGTAAAAGCGAAGTGGGGTAAAGTGAAAAATGTGAATGGTACTGCAATGGTATCCTCAAATAATATCATCGAAAACATAGCACTTTCAAACGAATATAGCCTACTTGTAAGGGCTATAGCAGATGCCGGTTTAACAGAAACGTTTAAAAGTAAAGGCCCCATCACATTTTTTGCACCAACCAACAAGGCGTTTGAAAACCTTCCGGCCGGCGAACTTGACACTTTATTAAAGCCAAGCCACAAGTTCGATTTGAGTTACCTGATAACCAGCCACGCCGTTGTTGGCCGTTTGAGTGTTAAGGACATTCAAAAAAAGATAACTTCAAATAATGGTGAGGCCAGCTTCCTTACCATCGCGGGCACTAAGCTGACCGCAAAAATTGACGTAAACAGAAATATTGTTTTGATAGATGATAACGGCGGGCAGTGTATCATAAGCAAATTTGATATTCAGCAAAGCAATGGCATGCTGCACATTATTAATGCTGTATTGGTACCCAAAACTAAAAATATATAAACAGACCTGGCGCTGACAAACCCGCTCTCATAATATTTCGTAATTTAGTTTGTAAGGATATCTCAATGAATCCGACTAAATAAAAAACTAAATAAATGAAAAAATCAATTTTAGCGCTGTTGATATTAACGGTAGTTACTACATTGGGCTGCCAGCTGAGCAGCGGGCAACAATTAAAAAAGTTTGACCCAAAACGCAAGATGAGCAAAGCTCCTGCGGAATGGAAAAAGATCCTTACCCCAAATGAATACCATATAATGGTTGAAAGCGGAACAGAAGCGCCGTTTCAAAATGCTTATCATGACAACCATCAGAAAGGCGTTTACGTGAGCGCTGCTACCGGTGAGGTGCTGTTTACCTCAGACGACAAATTTGATAGTGGTACAGGCTGGCCAAGTTTTGTAAAGCCGGTTGACTCTAAAAAAATTGAAATTGTAAAAGATAACAGCTACGGCGAAACCCGTGACGAAGTTATTGAAAAAAGTACCGGACTACACCTCGGTCACGTATTTGATGACGGCCCTGCCGACAGGGGCGGAAAAAGATATTGCATGAACTCAGGTGCGCTAAAATTCATTAAAAAGTAACTGCTTTTCTGCTTGAGCTTATGGAAGGGCGAAGCTGAGGCCTAACCCGCACACCACTCTCATAATTTAATCCAATGGTCAGATCTACCCAATCAGGGTTAACAGGTCTGATCATTTTTTCTTTTTGGGGCCTTGTAAAGGTGCTAACTGTTTTAAAGCGCTCCATTGCTTGCTCCTCCGTATTTATCTCCTCAAAATACACCAAACGGTTAAGCTGTTTTGAATTATCAAAAAACAAAGTAGGCATCTGCCGATAAAAATCAAGAGTTTTCAACAGGTCAGAACATAGGCCTACATGTAAATTATTGCGGTTTCTGTCAGTAATGATATAGATGAAGCGTTTCATATTGATAAATAAAATTTGCTGGTTAAAAAATAATTACTAATTTTATGAGCATAAAAATACTAATAATTTTAGCAATTCCAAATTTTATGTCAAATATTCCTTCAAATATTAAATTTCTCCGTAAAAAGAAAGGCCTTACACAGCAGCAATTTGCTGACGAATTGGGCATAAAGAGGTCACTGGTAGGCGCTTATGAAGAGGAAAGGGCTGATCCGAAATACGATCTGCTAAAAAAAATAGCATTATTCTTTGAGATCTCTATTGATGATTTTATCAACGAAGTCATAGACGAGAAATGGGCGCCTAAACCTAAAGGAAACCCTGCTAACCTGCGTGTTTTGAGTATTTCGGTTGATAAGGACGATAATGAAAATATTGAGTTGGTGCCTTTAAAAGCAAGCGCGGGTTATCTGAATGGCTATGCAGACCCTGAATATGTGGCCAAGTTGCCAAAGTTTTATTTACCAATGTTTAAGCAGGGCACCTATCGCGCCTTTGAAATTAAGGGCGATTCGATGCTGCCCCTGCAGTCAGGCACCATTATAATAGGTGAGTATGTTGAAAACTGGGGCGATGTAAAACAAGCCGAAACTTACGTAGTAATCTCAAAAAACGAAGGCGTAGTTTACAAACGCATCGGCAACAAATTTAAGGATAATAAAAAGTTAAAGCTGGTATCAGACAACCCGGTATATGAGCCTTACGAAATTGGCGGCGAAGATATCCTGGAGCTGTGGAAAGCAAAAGCATATATATCCACCCATATGCCTATCCCTACTCCTGAACCAACACTGGAAAGCCTTACGGGTATGATGGCACAAATGCAACGCTCCATCTCCAATCTGCAAGGGAATAATTAGTTCAGTTATTCAAAAAAAATCCCATTAGCTTGATTAAGCATTCCGCTTAATCAAGCGCTATAATAAGTGAACCGAATGGTACCTAACTATAGCAGTTCATTCGCCAGGTTAGCCAGCTCGCTCCGCTCCCCTTTTTGTAAAGTAATATGCGCATACAGGGGGTGCCCTTTTGCCTTATCAATTAAATAGCTCAATCCATTACTTTCAGCATCCAGATAGGGTGTGTCTATCTGGTAAATATCACCGGTAAAAACAAACTTGCTATTTTCGCCGGCGCGCGAGATGATGGTTTTTACCTCATGCGGTGTAAGGTTTTGCGCCTCGTCAACAATAAAAAATATTTTACTTAAAGTACGACCGCGAATAAAGGCCAATGGCGCAATAGAAATTTTTTCATTGGCGACCAATTCGTCAATCTTAGCCTGCATTTTCTCGTCGTCTGCAAACTGATCTTTAATAAACTTAAGATTATCCCAGATCGGCGCCATATAAGGGTCTATCTTTGATTTAATATCTCCGGGCAAAAAACCCACATCCTTATTGCTGAGCGGAACAATGGGCCGGGTAACAAAAATTTGCCGGTAATACTTTCGCTGCTCCAGGGCGCTGGCAAGCGCTAATAATGTTTTACCCGTACCTGCATTACCCTGTATGGTAACCAGCTTGATATCCGGATGCAGCAACGCATGGATGGCAAATGCCTGTTCAATATTTTTAGGGAAAATATTAAATACAGGCTGCTCCGTAATTTTTTCCAGTTGGGCAGTCTGCGAGTTGTAAAAACCGGGAGCGTCACCCTTTTTACCGTTTAGAATATAAAAATGGTTAATGGTATCGGGTTGTAGGTTAAAATCAGTACCTGAAAGTGTTTCGGCTTTATTTAACTGGTTAATCAGCTTTTCAGACACCTTGTTTAACGTGGTTTCTCCGGTGTACAGTTCATCAAGGTTCTTTATCTTACCCGTTTCATAATCTTCGGCATGCAGGTTTAGTGATTTTGCTTTTAACCTGAGGCAGATATCTTTTGAAACCAGAACCACTTTTTTTCCGGGATACTCTTCCTGTAAACCTAAGGCCGCATTCAGGATACGGTGATCAATCTTATCCGACCCAAAAACCGCTTCAGCGTCGGTGGCGGTTTTGCTGTCCATAATAACTTTGAAACTTCCCTTGTTACCGCCTTTTAGGGGCAGCCATTGGTTAATAAGGTGATTTTGTGAAATATCGTCCATCAGCCTGATAAAGCTTCGGGCTTCAAAATTGCGGGTATCATTCCCGCTTTTCATGTTATCCAGTTCTTCCAGTACCTGTATAGGTATGGCTACATCATGCTCCTGGAAATTCTCGAACGCGTTATGATCATATAAAATAACGGAGGTATCTAAAACAAATATTTTGGGTCTTCCGTTGCTCTTACTATTAGCTTCCTTGCTCATGTCCTGCTAAATTAGCCATTTTGAGGATGCAAAAAAAGGGTCAGGCTGAATAGTTGCGGGTAAGCGTTCTCAATTTTTAAATTACACCGATGCATTTTCTTTATAATCTGTGCCGGATTTAATTCGTGGTCTGGATATCCAATTTTATTGATGAACAATAATGAGCTGGCCACCAAGCTGCACTACACCATATTAAACGGCCTTCGCAGTGTTGCAGTTATAGTCGTTGTAACATTTCACTTAACCGAACCATTGCCAAACCGATCATTTAGACAATCGCGTCGATCACTGTTAACTGGCTGTCGACCTTTTCTTTTTATTATCAGGTTTCGTAATGGCTATACCTATCACGACCACTGATATAAAATCACAGCCGGCAGTTTTTTCAAACGCAGTCTGCAGAATCATTAATGCTAAGATTACTTTTATCAAAATCCGCCCCGAGGGCAAAATAAAAGCCCCTTTACAATAGTAAAGGGGCTTTTATAAAAGGGGTAAATGATGGGGCTCGAACCCACGACCCTCGGTACCACAAACCGATGCTCTAACCAACTGAGCTACATCTACCGTTTTGGAGAGTGCAAAAATAGGAATCTTCAGCTAATTTGCAAAGTCTTTTTTATTTTAAGTATAAATAGGTGTAAATGTTATAGTTGCCTTAACTATCATTTTTGTTATCCCCAAAATAAGTTCATTTGTAATGCATTTATCCTTTACAGCAACCAAAAATTAATATTACAATGCGTTTACGCTATTGGCTTTAAACAAGGGTATTTTTGTAGTATGGCAGAGCAATTAGTTGAATTAAACGTGACGGGGATGCATTGTAATAACTGCGCCTTATCTATTCATAAGCTCCTGGAAAAAAAAGGGCTTAAAAATATTTTCGTTGATTTTGCAAGCGAAGAAGTAAAATTTTCAAACAACGATACAGCCACCATTCCAGGCATTATTAAAGATATTGAGGGGCTTGGCTTTAAAGTGGTTGATGACCCGGCCACAGAAGTAACACCTTTTTACGAAAAGATTGAGAATAAATTTATTTTCTGCGCTGTGCTCACAGCCCCGCTGCTGCTTCATATGGTTTTGCCATGGCATTTTTTTCACAACCCAATTTTCCAGCTGGCATTATGTATTCCCGTTTTTTTGGTGGGATGCCTGCACTTTGGCAAAAGCGCCATCAACTCTATCAGGGGCGGTGTGCCTAATATGGATGTACTGATATTTACGGGATCTACGGCGGCCTTTATCTACAGTTTGGTGGGCACCATTCAGAACCTGGGTCCGCAGTACCAGTTCTACGAAACCTGTGCCACCATTATTACGCTGGTGTTGCTGGGGAATGTTTTTGAAAAACGGTCTGTTACGCAGACAACCTCCGCAGTAAAAGATCTTATTAAAATCCAACAGTCAAATGCGAACAGAATCGTTAATGGTGTGGTAGAAGTGATAAGCGCCAAAGAAGTGCGCCCCGGCGATACCCTACTGGTAAATATGGGCGATAAGGTGCCGGTAGATGGCGAAATATTATCGGGGAACGCATCTGTAGACGAAGCCATGCTCACCGGTGAAAGTATGCCGGTTGAAAAAGAAAAATATGATACTGTTATAGGAGGCACTATCATTGTACATGGAAATATTACGATGCTGGCCACAAAAGTTGGCTCAAATACCATCCTATCCCAAATAATCGACCTGATGAAGAAAGCACAGGCCGCCAAGCCGCCGGTGCAAAAACTGGGCGATAAAGTAGCTGCCATATTTGTTCCGGCAGTTATCCTGATTTCGGTACTGACTTTTGTGCTTACTTTTTTTCTCGGGCATACAGCCCCGCAAACCGCTTTAATGAACGCTATAGCTGTTCTGGTGATCTCCTGCCCTTGTGCCATGGGTTTGGCTACGCCCACCGCAGTTATGGTAGGCCTGGGCAGGGCAGCAAAGAATGGCATCCTGATTAAAGGCGGTGATACCATTGAAGCTGTAGCACATACCAAATATGTGGTATTTGATAAAACAGGAACGCTAACCACCGGCAAATTCCGCATTAATGAGATTAAAGCAGAGGGCGACACGGGTATTGAGCTGGTAAGAGGCGTTATAATGGCTATAGAGGAACGCTCAAACCACCCTATAGCCAAATCGTTGGTAAACGAGTTAAAAAAATTGCCGCAAACCAAGGTAATACTAAAATCAGCTAAGGAGGAAAAAGGGCTGGGTATGCGCGCCGAAGATATTGAGGGCAATCATTACTTTTTAGGATCAGGAAAAGTGGCTGACGAGAGCGGGTTTAATATTTCGCTTTACAAAAATCAAAAACTGCTGGCACAAATAGCAGTTGACGATGAAATTAAACAGGACGCTGCTGCACTTGTCGCTCAACTTAAAAAAATGAATATTGTGCCGGTATTATTAAGCGGCGACAAAAATAACCGTTGTTTAAAAGTTGCGAAACTGATAGGGATTGATGAGGTACATGGAGAAAAACTTCCTGAAGAAAAACTTAAGGTTATTGATATTTACAAGCAAAAAGGGAAAACCATCATGATAGGCGATGGCATTAATGATGCCCCTGCCCTAACCCAGGCCGATGTTGGCGTTTCTATGAATGACGCCAGCCAGGTAGCCATCCAATCGGCAAGAGTGGTTTTACTAAATACAGATCTGATTTCGGTAGTTAAGTTCCTGCAGATCAGCAAACATACCCTGCTCACCATTAAGCAAAACCTTTTTTGGGCATTCGCTTATAACATTATTGCAATCCCTGTAGCGGCATTGGGCTTTTTAAACCCAATGTTGGGCGCGTTCACCATGGCGTTTTCCGATGTGGTAGTGATTGGCAATTCGCTGAGACTAAAAAAGAAGAAAGTTGATGGTTAAGGTTCATTGTTAATGGACTCACTTGATTTATTTTCTATTTTTGGCGCCGGAGAAATAGTTTGTTACAAATGGCCTTCTGCCGTGAAACATCAACTATGAACTAACACATGATAGAAATATTTACAGACGGAGCATCAAGCGGAAATCCGGGGCCGGGGGGATATGGGGTAATTTTACGTTCGGGCAAGCATTATAAAGAGCTTTCTGAAGGCTTCCGTAAAACTACCAATAACCGCATGGAGCTGCTTGCCGTTATCAAAGGCCTGGAAGCTTTAAAAACGCCTAACCAGGATGTTACTATCTACTCCGATTCAAAATATGTTATTGATTCCATCGAAAAAAAATGGGTAAATGGCTGGCTGCTGAAAGGATTTGCCGGTAAAAAAAATAAAGATCTTTGGCTGCGTTATCTTGACGTAAGCAAGCTGCATAAAGTTAAGTTCGTATGGGTTCGCGGCCACAACGGGCACCCGGAAAATGAACGCTGCGATGTTTTGGCTGTAACCGCCGGCAAACAAAAAAACCTGCTGATTGACTCTGTTTTTGAAGTGGAAAATGCTAAGGGTGGGTTGATTTAGTAATTGGCTTAGCTCATTAAATTAATGTGAGTTCTACATAAGCAAAATGTCGACTAACACCTAAACCTCTCTACAATCGCTTGCAGCTGTAGTTTTAGATGAGTCAAATTTGTATATCATCGCCGCTAAAGCGTTCCATTTTTGCATGCGGAACACACGGAACACTGTGAAACATGCTGATTATCAGCGTATTTGCTTTTCATCAAGGAACGAATAGATGTAAGTACCTGATAATAAACATTTTTCATCAATACTTATATGGAATTTACGTAAGTTAAGCGACTAACTAATCAACTTACTTCCCTCCCAACTCAATAATCTGCAGATCCTTAATTTTATCGTCATCTATGCTAAAACGCATTAACGTCCTTACTTTTTGCCAGCCCTGCTTACCGGCGGCACCGGGATTTAAATGCAGGCAGCTGATTTTTTTATCGTAAATAACTTTCAGAATGTGCGAATGCCCGCAGATAAACAATTGCGGCGGGTTGGTATAAATTTCCGGCTTTACGAGCGCACTATACCTGTCGGGATAACCGCCGATGTGCGTCATCCAGACATCTACATTTTCACATTTAAATCTTAGATTCTCCGGGTGGCTTATTCGTATCTCAGCGCCATCTATATTACCATAAACGCCCTTAAAAGGCTTAAAAGCAGCAAGCCGATCTGCTACCTCGATACTGCCGAAATCACCGGCATGCCAGATCTCGTCGCAGTTTTCGAAGTGCTTAAAAACTGCATCGTCAAGATAGCTGTGGGTGTCGGATATGAGGCCTATTTTAACCATTGAGTTTAAAAGTGTACGCTAAAAATTTAAAAAATAAGGCTGCAACAGCTTTTTATATTCATCCGAATAAATGCCGATAGCTTCGTAAATGGTAAAATTAGTCGTTTCGGTTAAAACATCGTCCAATCCAAAACATACAATTTCACGGTGCGGCTCTGCGTGTATAAATGAACGGATAGTTATTATTTTATGCCGGTAAAGCTGATTCTGCATTGCCAGTTCTTTTATCAATACCGCAGCCTGAACAGGCAATATCAGCCAGCATAATCCTTTAGGGGATAAATGCGCTGCTATTCCTTTCATTAACATATCAAAAAAGTCCACATCAGTATGTTTCGCCAGCGTTTTCTTCTCTTTTGGCGATTCCAGTGAGTTTAGATAGAATGGCGGATTGGATATGATCAGGTCATATTTATCGCCAGGATGTTCGTCAAAAAAAGTATCTATGCTGTTGGGCATAATAAGCAGCCTTTTATTAAAAATGGAATTCTTGAAATTCTTTGCGGCAGTTTCGGCTGCTGATACATCAATTTCAACGGCATCAACATTGGCGTTAATAAATCGTTGCGCAAGCATCAATGCAATTACGCCGGTGCCGGTTCCTATATCTAATACGCGCCCAGGGTTCATAACCGTTGCTATTGCACCAAGTAACACCCCATCGGTGTTAATCTTCATAGCACACCCTGTTTGATCAACACTGAATTGTTTAAACCTGAATAATTGTGGCGGTTTCAATTACAAATTCCCTTTCTTCATTTCAGCAACGGCATAGGTTGCCGCCCTGGCTGTTAAAGCCATGTACAGGATAGACGGACTTTGATTCCCGGTGCTGGTCATACAGGCGCCATCAGTAACAAACACATTTTTGCAATGGTGCAACTGGTTCCATTTGTTAAGTAATGAGGTTTTGGAATCTTTTCCCATCCGGCAGCCGCCCATTTCGTGGATATCCAACCCCGGTGCCTGTTTATTTTCATAGGTGGATACATTTGTGCACCCTGCTTTTTCCAGCATCTCTTTGCTCTGTACCAGGAAATCTTTAACCATCCGTTCATCATTTTCATCATACTCAACCGAGGTTATCAGTAAAGGGATGCCCCACTGGTCTTTTTGATCGTCGCTTAAACGTACATGGTTGGTGATTTTTGGCACTGTTTCACCCTGCATATACATATAAACTGTCCAGCGGCCCGGTTCGGTTAACGATTCCTTGTAAGCTGCACCTATTTCGCCATGCTGCGTTTCGGCCGCCCCCCGCTCCCGGTTGGCACCCATAAAAGTGGTGAAGCCACCAAAGTAATCCGTTTCCTGGGTGTACAAATTGCGATAGTTTGCCAAAATCAGTTCCGTTGGATTCCTGCCATAATAATAGCTATCCAAATAGCCCTCCATTTCGCCGCCAACTGATGCGCGGTAATTCTGAAAAGCAACATATTTACCCAGCAGGCCGCTATCATTTCCTAATCCATTGGGGAACCGGTTTGATTTTGAATTTAAAAGCACCAGGTTGCTGTTTAAGGCAGATGCATTTAAAAATATAACCCGGGCGAAGTAATCTGTGGTCTCTTTCGTATTGGTATCAATAACCCTTACGCCTGTGGCCTTACCCAGTTTCTCATCATAAATAATAGAGTGTACTACAGAAAAAGGCCTGATGGTTAAATTGCCGGTGCGTTTAGCCCAGGGCAGCGTTGAGCTTACCGAACTGAAATAGCCCCCAAACGGACAGCCGCGCATACATAAATTGCGGGCCTGGCATTGCGCCCGGCCCTGGTCTAAATGAATTTGGTTTGGTTTTGTTAAATGCGCCCAGCGGGCGTGTACCAGGTGCCTGTCTTTATAATTTTCACTTATTTTTTTACTGATCACTTCCTGAACAGCATTCATGTCAAACGGCGGCAAAAACTCGCCGTCCGGCATGGATTCAATGCCATCTTTATTGCCGCAAACGCCTATAAATTTCTCTACATGTGAATACCAGGGCGCTACATCGTCGTACCCAATAGGCCAGGCTATTCCGTAACCGAACCTTTCGGGGTTGGTAAATTCAAACTGGCTCCAACGTTGACAGGCACGCCCCCAAGTTAATGATTTACCACCAACCTGGTAACCACGGATCCAGTCAAAAGGTTTTTCCTGGATGTATGGATGATCTTTGTCTTTCACAAAGAAATGTGCGTTGTCCTCGCCATATCCTGCTGCTTTACTTATTAATGGATTTTCCTTTAAGAAATCAGTGGTCATCCGTCCCCGGTGTTTAAATTCCCAGGGGGGCATGGTAGCCGTCGGATAATCTTTAATATGTTCAACATTGCGGCCGCGTTCTAAAACAAGTGTCTTTAACCCCTGCTCACATAGCTCTTTTGCAGCCCAGCCACCACTGATCCCCGAGCCTATAACGATTGCGTCGTAAGTATTTTTTTGTTTTCCGTTTGACATAATTGGTTTGAATTTCCTTCTAACGGGGCAGATGTTAAATCTTTCTACAGGAAGATTTTACCCGGGCCGACTTCGGAATGTTTAACAACACGATAAATATAAGGCTTGTTTTACTGGTAATCAAACTTCGTAAAGCTCAACAGGCAATCCATCCGGGTCGGCAAAAAAGGTAAACCGCTTGCCGGTAAATTCGTCTGTCCGGATAGCTTCCACTGAGATATTAGCGCTTTTGATATGCGCCGCAGCTTCATCAATATCATCTACATCAAAAGCTATATGACGTAACCCGGCTGCTTCAGGCCGCGAGGGTCGCGCGGCCGGATCGGGAAAGGAAAAAAGCTCGATCTGGTATTGATCGCCCACTTCCAGGTCGAGCTTATATGATTGTCTTTCTTCGCGATAAACTTCGCGAACTATTTTTAAACCAAGTATCTCACTGTAAAAGTGTTTGGATTTTTGATAATCCGAACAAATAATAGCAATGTGGTGTACCCGGTTTAACTTTAACATTATGCACCTAAAATTTCGTGCAGCACGTTGTCATAAACCATTTTGATATCCGTAATGTGGCCAAACAACTGTTCATCAACGTTTAAAAACCCGTTGGTCACGGTACCAAGCAGGCTAAAATCAACCTCGCTGGTTGACATCAACTCAATAAAACGTTCCTGCTCTTCCGGCGCAATACTTACTACTACCCTACCCTGTGCCTCACCAAAAAGAAAAGCATCTTTGCGGATATCGCTGTCAGTTTCAATTTCAAATCCTAAACCATTTGGCATCGCCGATTCAACCAGCGTAACGTATAAACCGCCATCGGCCACGTCATGTGCAGACTGGATGACTTTATGCCTGATCAGTTGTTTAACAACCTGGTGCATATCGTATTCCTTATCAAGGTCAAAATACGGGGCGGGTGCCGCCGATATTTTATGATACGAAGCCAGGTATTGTGAAGATGCAATATCATTAACCGACTCACCTATCAAATAAACCAGGTCGCCGGGTTGTTTAAAGTCTGACGTCATCAGGTTCGACAAATCGTCCATAACACCAAGCATCCCTATGGTAGGTGTTGGGAATACAGGGCCATCATCTGTGGATTGATTGTAAAAGCTTACGTTACCACCGGTAACCGGTGTTTCAAATTTACGGCAAGCCTCACCCATTCCCTTTATGGCGCCAACAAACTGCCAGTAAACCTCTGGCTTGTATGGATTACCGAAATTAAGGCAATTGGTTATAGCAACCGGCTCGCCACCGGCACAGGTAATGTTACGCGCAGCCTCGGCAACAGCTATAGCAGTTCCCTTTTCAGGATCAGCATATACGTAGCGCGACTGGCAATCAACCGTTATTACAATAGCTTTGTCCGTATCTTTCACAGCAACCACAGCCGCATCGCTGGGGCGGTTGGTTGTCATGGTTGAAGTACCTATCATTGAGTCGTACTGGTCAGTTACCCATCTTTTTGAAGCGATATTTGGGTGACTGATCAAATGCTCAGCAACTGCAATCAAATCTGCAGGTTCTTCAACATCTTCAATTTTAAATTTTTGATTTTCCTTAAAATAAGCAGGTTCGCGGTATTCGCGTTCGTAAACAGGTGCACCACCGCCCAACACAAGGTCGTCTGCAGGCACATCGGCAACCATTTCGCCATTCATGTAATACACCAGGCGTTTGGTATCGGTTACTTCACCAATAATGGCGCAGTTCAAATCCCACTTATCAAATACAGCCTCCACGTCTTTCTCCCTTCCTTTTTGAACCACGATCAGCATACGCTCCTGTGATTCAGAAAGCAGGATCTCGTATGGTTTCATGTGTTCCTGGCGCATTGGCACTTTATCCAGCCAGATCACCATACCATGTTCACCCTTGGCCGACATCTCGGAGTTAGAACATATAATACCTGCTGCACCCATATCCTGCATGCCTATAACGGCACCTGTTTTAATAACTTCAAGTGTTGCTTCCAGCAATAATTTTTCCTGGAACGGGTCACCAACCTGAACGGCCGGAAGATCATTAACTGAATCTTCAGTAATATCCTTGGATGCAAAAGCCGCACCATGGATCCCATCCTTACCGGTTGCCGATCCTACTATATAAACCGGGTTTCCAACACCGTATGATGTTGCAGAAACGGTTTCGCCTTCCCTAACTATTCCGGCAGAAAATGCGTTAACCAATGGGTTAACGTTGTAGCATTCGTCAAAAAACAGCTCACCGCCAACTGTTGGGATCCCAAAGGCATTACCATAGTGACTAATGCCTTTAACAACACCTTTTATAAGCCATTTGGTACGGTCAAGGCTTAAATCGCCAAAGCGAAGCGAGTTTAACTGTGCAATCGGCCTGGCACCCATGGTAAATATATCACGGTTTATACCGCCAACGCCCGTTGCTGCGCCCTGGTAGGGCTCAAGCGCCGAGGGGTGATTGTGTGATTCTATTTTAAAGGCACAGCCTACGCCGCCGCCCAAATCAACAAGGCCTGCATTTTCTTCACCCGCCTTAGCCAGCATTCGCGGACCATCCTTAGGTAAAGTTTTCAGCCATGTAATTGAGTTTTTGTAAGAGCAGTGCTCGCTCCACATTACCGAGAAAATAGACAGCTCAGTAAAATTGGGCACACGCCCTAATATTTCTTTTATACGTTCAAATTCTTCGGGTAGTAAGCCTAAATCTTTGGCGGTTTCAACGGTGGTTAATTCCTGGTGCTCCAATGTAATATCGTTTTTTTGAAAGGAAGCACAAAATTAGTAAAAAAGGTGGAAGGATAAAGGTAAAAGGCGAAAGGTTTTTATTAATGCTTTGAAAAAGAGTTTACAGATCAGGATAAGGTTTTGTGTTTGGATAGCTGTTTATTATGCATTCGCCATTCTTTTAATGACATAGTTTTATTGTTTATCATATCATAATAACTAATCACGTATGTACCGCTATTAACTTTATACCAATCATAAGTAAATAAACGCTCACCTTTTTCCTCGCTTATTGAAACATAATAATTGTGGTCTGTGTTAGTTGGAATCTTTTGGATATAAGCTTTCAAAAATGTAGCTGAATGAGCGCTTTTGCGGAATTGATTTTCAATCAATATCTCCGGTAAAGAATTAATTAATTTCAAAACTTTTTTTTCGCGTTTATTGGTCCCGTTGCAATCCTGGGCATTAATTTCCAGGGAAATCAACAGCAATAAGTTAAATACGAGGGCGACTTTTTTCATAATGAATAACTTACCAAAGATACCAATATGGAAGTTTTAAAACTTGCGACATTTGGTAATATCGCAAGTCAGTTGTTTATCGTAATAGACTCCGATCCATTAATCAGCTAGCTGAAAATTAATCGGGATTGAATATTTAACGCGCACCGCCTGTCCATTTTGCATTCCGGGTTTCCAGGCTTTGGCCAATTTCAATACACGCAGCGCTTCCTCATCAAAACCATGCCCGGCAGGCCTGTCTACCGTTATATTTGATAAATGGCCGTCCTTCTCAATAATAAAACTTAAAAAAACCTTGCCGCTTATTCCCTCTTCTTGAGCAGGCACCGGAAACCTTAAATTTTTACTTAAAAACTTTGCCCAGGCTGCATCGCCGCCCACAGGTGCCGGCATAACATCAAGCCCAATTGGCGGATGAATGGTTTCATCAGGGCCAGGTATAGCTTTTCCGGCACCATTTCCTGGCTCATCTACGGGCACTTCTATATTATCACCACCTTTTCCACTTAGGGTTTGCAAACCGCTTGCGGCAGAATTTAAATCCACTGTTTTAACAGTTTGCTTTGCAAGCATATCAGGCGCTACAACGGGCGGAGGGTTTTGTATAGTTTTTATTGGATCGGCTGCTTTTAACGGCTTTATGACTTCGGGTTTTTGCTTCTCAACCTGTGGCGCTGCATAAGGATGCAGGCGGACCACAGTAGTATCATTCTTAGGTATTTGATCAACAATTACGTGTTTTTTAAACAAAAAGGTACTGCCAGCCAAAAAAGCAACTCCGGTAAAGGTAATTCCCATCGCCTTTACCATAGTGCCGGCATAAGTTTGCCTTAAATTGTAGGCGCCGTAAGCTTTGTTACGGTCATCGAATACAAGATCGAGCCACTCGGTTTTGTACAAATCAAATTTCGAGGTAAGCATACAAATGAATTTAGATTTTAGGTTAAAGTTTATTTTCAGGTTCTCAGGCACACAATTCGTAAAGAGGCGATAATCGAAGCCTATTCAGCTAACTGAAAATTAATCGGGATTGAATATTTAACGCGCACAGCCTGTCCATTTTGCATTCCGGGTTTCCAGGCTTTGGCCAATTTCAATACACGCAGCGCTTCCTCATCAAAACCATGCCCGGCAGCCCCATCTACAGTTATGTTTGATAAATGGCCATCTTTCTCTATAATGAAGCTTAGCAACACTTTACCACTCAATCCATCCTCCTGGGCCGCCACGGGATACCGCAAGTTCTTATTTAAAAACTTCGCCCATGCTGCGCTGCCGCCAACAGGTTCGGGCATCGCTTCCAGTCCATTAAAATCATGTACAGTATTATCAACTGCTGCCCCGGTTCCTCCTCCCACCGGATGATCTGCCGGAGGTGCGTTTACAATACCTTTGTCCCCTTCAGTATTGGTTGTTTGCCCAATTGCTGCGTTAATCTGATCATTTATTACAGGTTTTTCAGCTTTACTGTCGGCAACTACAACCGGGGGAACGTCCCTAATGGTAGCAATGGGTTTAACCAGTTCCGGTTTAGTGTGACTGGGGGCTTCGGGTGGTTTAACTTCTTTGATTTCCTTAATTGGCGGCGGCTGAATATACGGATCATTTATTACGTGTATAACCTGTAGCCGGTCAGGAACCCGTGTTAATATAATACTGGCCGCGCAAAGCACAGCCACACCAAAAAAGGTGATGCCCATTGCCTTTACCATAGTACCGGCGTAGGTTTGCCTTAAATTGTAGGCGCCGTAAGCTTTGTTACGGTCATCGAATACGAGATCGAGCCACTCGGTCTTGTACAAATCAAATTTTGAGATAAGCATAGCGATTGAAATTAAATTTTATATTATAACGCTATGCCGATATATGGTATTGCAACATTGTTACTTTTAGGATTTTATCAACAAACAAATGCAACAATGTGTATTTTGATAACTAAATATATAGTTAATTATAAAAATGATAAGAAAATGCAACTTAGTGTATTTTAAAATCTGTTAAATCAGGGTGCTGTTTCTATAATTTCTGCGCGTTTCTACGAAATCCGGGCATTTAGCTTACCTTCTCATTTACAGATAGGCAGCTGCATTTGCTATTCTTGGCCAACCGACGTGTTTACTATCACCTGCTTACCAGCCTTAGTTGCTTAGCTTGCCTTGTTTTTGAGGAATGGAAGCATTAACATAAATACACTTATGTATTTCATTAAATCTAACCTTAAGGGCGCTTTTTGTAAATAATTTTATAAATAGGGTAATTAAAATTAAATATTTACATTTTATATGCATTTTATTTAAAATTTTTCTACTTTTATAGTATGCAAATCAGGCTTTTTAAAATAATAGCCATACTTTTCTTAAGCTTTATCGGATATTCCGCGTCCGCTAATGCTTTTTTGCATGATAATCGCCAGGAAAAGCTAAAAAAAACCCTTTTTGTAAAAGAATCTGTAAATAAAATCCCCCGAAGTCCTTTTAATTACGAATTTATAATAAACAGTATCCCTGTCCAGTTCTCCAATTTGCAACAGGGGCGTACCGTTCACTATGCGCAGTTTATCTATACCGCACCCAATACTTACAACATAGCCGTAAGATACCTCAATTTTATTTGCGGGCGGGGCAACAGCGAGCTCTCCTGGTTCCGCAAACTCATTCTCTTTCCATTTCATGCTTTTTGGTAGGGTTAAAAGGTGAATAGAAACATCCGCCGTTGTACTGATTACACAACGGAATTATTGTTTTTAATTTAGTTTTTAATACTGCCCGGAGTTTTGATTGAGCTCCGTGCAGTATTAATTCATCCAATTTTTCTTTTTTCCCTTTTCCCAAAAAAACTTAAACATGAAAAAATTCATACCTTTTGGCGTACTTATAGCTGTAATTATACTTGCCCTTGTTTTTCCGTCAGTTGATGTTGTAAACATTAAAGACAGCCAGATAAATTCGGGAGATACCGCCTGGTTGCTTGTTAGTACAGCGCTGGTACTTATTATGACACCCGGCCTTGCGTTCTTTTACGGCGGCATGGTAAGCAAAAAAAATGTATTATCAACCATGATGCAAAGCTTTGTATGCATGGGTGTTATCACTATTATATGGGTAATATTTGGCTTCAGTCTTGCCTTTGGCGATGACATGGGCGGCTTTATAGGAAACCCCGGTACATTCTTTATGATGAAAGGCATGCTGGGTAACGCTACCTGGAAACTTGCACCTACAATTCCGCTGGTGCTTTTTGCCATGTTCCAGTTAAAATTTGCGGTAATTACCCCTGCACTCATCACCGGCGCATTTGCCGAACGGATTCGCTTCAACTCTTATATTATATTCCTTTGCCTGTTCATGGTGGTTATTTACGCACCATTGGCGCATTCAACCTGGCATCCCGATGGCTTTTTATTTAAATTGGGCGTACTTGATTTTGCAGGCGGAACAGTGGTCCACATGTCTGCCGGCTGGGCGGCCCTTGCTTCGGCCTTATATCTTAAACAACGTACAGAAAAAGCGCACGCTCCCGCCCGTATCAGCTATGTATTATTAGGCACGGGCTTGCTTTGGTTTGGCTGGTTTGGCTTTAATGCAGGTTCGGCATTAGGCTCCAATACACTTGCTGCAACGGCATTGGGCACCACCACTACGGCGTCGGCAGCGGCGGCAATAGCCTGGATATTTTTCGATATGCTGCGCGGGAAAAAGCCTTCTGTTATGGGCGCTTGTATCGGCGCGGTGGTTGGCCTTGTAGCTATTACTCCGGCTGCTGGTTTTGTAACCATCCCCCACTCATTAATAGTAGGTATTGTTGCAGCGGTAGTAAGTAACCTGGTAGTGATATGGAGGTCATCAACCAATATAGATGATACACTTGATGTATTTCCCTGCCATGGTGTAGGCGGCATGGTGGGCATGTTAATGACCGGCATTTTTGCGCACGTTAACGTAAACTCAGCCAACACCACCGGCAACGGCCTTTATTATGGCGAAACACATTTATTCTTTATCCACCTGATCGCGCTGGTTGGCGTATCGGCATTTGCGTTTTTTGGATCTTTACTACTCTTAAAAATCACCGATATGATCAGCAAACTGCGGGTATCACCTCAGGAAGAACTAATTGGCCTTGACATAAGCCAGCACGACGAAGAATTATAAGATCTTTATTACTAACAAATTAACTACTATTCAATAAAAAAGCTACACCTTAACAGTGTAGCTTTTTTATTGAATATTCTTAAACACATTAAAAAAAATTCTTTGTGTAGCGGGTGTTAATGCTTTGGTAATAAGACTTGCTACCAATCTTTAGTAGAAATCTTTTTGAGCTTAACTTCTTTCTTTAACGAGGAGGTTTTAAGCATAAATTGTTTTAGCGTTGCACCTATTTTACGGCTGCCGGTAAGTACGCCATCAAGGTATGCCAAAAGGTCCTTCTTTTCTATTTTTCGTTCCGGTTTTTCCAGCGGAATGTAAATTCCGGGCACAGATTCATAAGTATTAAATCTATTGCGCTGGTATGGATTAAATACAAAATCAGAAAGCCAGTAACGGTATTTGCTGTCTTTCACATCAACGCGCATCGAGAAACTTACAGCGCCATCTTCGTGCGAGGTTAGCAGTGTTTTTTTTGACACAAGCAAATAGCCCGAAGCGGTAAACATTCCCTTTTCTTTATCTACGGTTTCTAGCTTAAGCGCTGATTCCGGATAAGCTTTTTTAAAAAAATAAAGCGCCCGGTTAAAAAGGGTATCGAAAGGCAAACCTGGCTGCGATACAACCTGGTAATAAATATATTTATTGTTTTCATCAACCGCCAATGAATCTTTTTGTGCAAAAGCCACGGTTGTTAATAAAACCAACACTGATACAGCTATCAATTTTTTCATGCTATAAATATAAAGCCGCTCCCCGAAAAGAGAGCGGCTTATTTTAATTATTTTGTTTTTTATAGAGATTGCAGGGCCTAGAAAGCGTAAACAGCAGCCAGTACAAATTGCGAAGCATGGTTAGTAAGCGCACCATTGCTATCAGTAAACACAGTTCCAAAATCACTGCTCTTGCTGTCAAACCTTACTTCAGGAATAATAGTTAACGGTCCGGCTTTTATGTTTGAGGTAACGGTAATACCTTTTACATTGCCACCATTATCTTTCACTTTAAAGTACTCGCCTCTTAAACCAAAGGTTACAGCAGGCGATACCGCTAATTGCGGGTACAGCGCTACGCCGTCAAAACCACCACCGTTGTTAGGTGCTTTAAAAGTAGCTGCATTAAGCCCCAGTTTAAATGCACCGGTTATCTGGTAGGCAGTAGTAAGGTCAAATTCTGTTCCCGAGTATGAACCGGTTACCAGGTTCAGATAAGCGGTCCACCCTTTTACCGGGGCAATCATCAACTGGGCACCAAAAGTAGATACATCACCATAAGTTGTGTTATCAGCGCTTAATGATGAGTAGTAGTTCCATTTGTTGTTAAAGATACCTGCCATTAAGCTTACCTTATCGCTGAAAGCGTAAGTAGCTTTAAAGCCTGCATTCTGGAACGGCCCGTTGGTAAATAAATAAGAAGTAGAATAATTGAAATTACCGGCAGGTGAAATTACTTCGTAACCCACAAAAGTTGCCATGTAGCCTGCGGTAAGGTTAAACTTATCGGTAACATCGTATGAAACGTATAAGTTTTGGATATGGTAACCTGAAGTAGGGATAGACTGATCGCTGCGGGGGCCGAAAGACAACTCGCCTACAAAGGCTGCCTTGCCTACCTTTTTCTTAAGGGCCAGATCAATCATACCCACTGATACGGAGTTGTTTTCGTTTGCAAAGCTGGTACCGATGTTTGGATGACCTGAGAAATCAGCCTTATAATAAGTATCAACAGATCCTGAAAATACCAGCGGCGGATCAACGGCTGCAGTTTTACCTGTATCAGCCGGCATGCCGGCTGCCTGTGCTTTAAAAGTAAAAAGGGAAGCAGCGGCAAGTAAAGAAAAGAGTAAAAATTTTTTTTTCATGATAAAGAGTTAAATTGATAGTTTGAATTAGTTTGATTGATTTTAATTAATTAAAGCATAGAAATATCCGTCTGAATTATTTTAGGCTATAATTCAGCATGTATTGTTATGAAATAGTATTAGTTATAAAGAACCCTTATGCGGCTGGCAGTTATGATGGTTGGTAATTGCAGATTTAATTAAACCAGCCACATAAGGGTAATATTAAAAGAGATTAAGCGGTAACCTTAGCACCTGTTTCAAACAGCCCGCTTAAGCTAACATCCTCGTCTTGCGGAGGGTAAACTTCAATTCCGTGATCAAACACATCAAGTCCGCCAACGCCAACTTCGCCATGCTCTTCAACACGTAATCTCCATGGATTTGGTAATTTATTAATGACAAACATCATTATAAAAGTTACTACAAACACAGCAATTGCTATGGTGAATGTACCTATGGCCTGGGCCGCAAGCACATGTGTGCCACCGCCGTAAAACAAACCGGTAACCGGCGCTGAATTATCGGCTCCGGTGGGCCCTGTAGCACCATACTGGCCGCTGGCAAATAAACCTAATGAAAGTGTACCCCAAATACCGTTTAATCCGTGTACAGAAACTGCGCCAACCGGATCGTCAATACGGAACCACTCGAAAATATACACACCGGCAAATACGATAAATCCGGCAACACCACCTAACAATAAAGCACCCAGCGGGCTAACCCAGTAACATGGACAAGTAATAGCAACCAAACCGGCAAGGAAACCATTAACGGTAAATGCCAAATCGAATTTACCTTTGGTTGGGCCCCACCATAAAGCGGCAAGCATGGCAGTAAAGCCAGCCGAACAAGCAGCAAGTGTGGTATTAGCAGCAACACGGCCAATACCTTGTCCATCCATTGCAGAAAGTGTACTGCCCGGATTGAAACCATACCAGCCAAACCATAAAATAAAGCCACCTACAGCAGCAACCAATAAGTTATGGCCAGGAGGCAATCCACCTTTAGCTTTGTCATCGCGTGCAAATATCCTGCCTAGCCGTGGGCCTAATACAATGGCACCAGCCAGTGAAGCCATACCACCAATGGTGTGTACTACGGTTGAACCGGCGAAATCGCGGAAACCTTGTCCTAAACCAGGAAGGAAGTTTCCTGCAGTACCCATAAGCGCAAGGAAACCATCAGGTCCCCAGGCCCAGTGGCCAATAATTGGGTAAATAAAGCCGGTAATACCAATTGAATAAAGAATATCGCCACGGAAGCTTGTACGACCGATCATAGCGCCTGAAACTATTGTTGAACAAGTATCAGCAAAAGCATATTGGAAAATCCAATGTGCTAAAAGAGGAATACCGGTAGCTTCGTAAGTAGCAGGTGTATTTTGCAGGAAAAACCAGTTAGTGATGGTTTTTCCATCAGAACCTAATCCGCCCCAGCCAATAAACCCGTTACCGTGACCAAACATAAATGCATAACCAACAGCATAAAACAAAATACCGCAAAGGCAGGTATCAAACACACATTCCATTAGAACGTTTACCGTTTCCCTTTTACGGGCAAATCCGGCTTCCAGCATTACAAAGCCTGCCTGCATACCAAATACCAAAAATGCAGCAACCAGCGTCCACACTGTATTAACGGTATTTATTAATGACGTTTCGTGGGCCGTGTAAACCTCAGCTGCAGCGTGTGCTTTAGTTCCAAAAATTCCCGGCAAAATCATCATTGCCATAATAATAAGCCCTAAGCCTATCATTTTCCCCGCAAAAATGGTCGCTCCAAGTTGCCATTTTTCCCGGGTCAGTTGTCGGACTGAACTAAGCAGGCCCTCCTTTGTCAATTTTTGTTTCATTGTTTGATTAGTTTAATTTAGTTTGATTGATATAATTATTAAGGTGAATTCGAAATACTTTGAAATACGCTTTAAAAACCCTGTAACTTTTTCTTATTTTTTATCAAATATTTAATAATTGGCGGGTTTTTATAAATATTTCTATGAAATTATGGATGAATTTTAACAAAAACAAATTTTTAAAGAATAAATTAACGTTAAAATTACAATTTTTATAAATATTATAATTTTAACATAAAAAACACCTCTATTTTTGAATATTTAATAACAAAAATAAAAACACACAAATTATATCCTTCAATTTATCAATTTTTTAAAAAATACCACATCAACTTGCTAATATTTTTGAATTTTAAGGCCAAAAAACATTAAACAGATAGCAACAAACCCAATTTTACAACAAACACGATGTCAAATACACCAAAAAGACAGAAATCGACACCTTTTTTTCAATAATTAATACCCGTTGCGATATTTATTTTAAAAAGCATCTTTATAATAAACTATAATTTTAATTTTGAGCAAAACCACTATAAAATTCAATTTCATGAATAATATTCGTTTCCAGGCTTTGCAGGCAGTACTCACAAGGGGCATCCCCGAGGTAAAGTTTCCTTCTCAAAAAATCTCGGATTTTTTCGGGGCAAATGTTTTCGATAAAAAGAAAATGAAGGAATATCTTTCAACTGAAGCCTACCAGGGTATTATTAACTCAATTGAAAAAGGCGAACCAATTCCGCGCGATATGGCAGAGCAGGTTGCTACCGCCATGAAATCATGGGCAATGGGTAAAGGTGCCACACATTATACACACTGGTTTCAGCCCCTAACCGGCTCAACTGCCGAAAAGCATGATGCGTTTTTTGAACCAACTGCAGACGGCGGTGCAATTGAGCGTTTTTCGGGAGATGCACTGGCACAACAGGAACCCGATGCTTCCAGTTTTCCAAGCGGCGGAATCCGCAATACTTTTGAGGCGCGCGGCTATACCGCGTGGGATCCGTCCTCTCCGGCCTTCATCATGGCACGTACATTATGTATCCCAACAGTTTTTGTTTCCTATACCGGTGAGGCCCTTGATTATAAGGTGCCTTTATTAAAGGCATTAAATGTATTAGATAAAGCTGCAGTTGATGTTTGCCATTATTTTGATAAAAGCGTTGAAAAAGTAAATGCGTCCCTGGGTATTGAGCAGGAATATTTCCTGGTTGATATCGCCTTGTTTAATGCCAGACCCGATCTGCATCTTACCGGTCGTACGCTCTTTGGCCACATGTCTGCAAAAAACCAGCAACTGGAAGATCATTATTTTGGCGCTATCCCTGAGCGGGTTTATGCTTTTATGCAGGATATGGAAACAGAAGCCTTATTATTAGGCATTCCCCTTAAAACAAGGCACAATGAGGTAGCACCTTCACAATTTGAGTGCGCTCCTATTTACGAAGAAATAAACCTGGCAATTGATCATAACCAATTGCTGATGGACCTGATGGACAGGGTTGCAAAACGGCATAACTTTAAAGTATTGCTGCATGAGAAGCCTTACGCCGGCATTAATGGTTCAGGTAAGCACAATAACTGGTCAATGATTACCAATACCGGTAAGAATTTGTTATCGCCAGGCAAAACACCAAAAAATAACCTGATGTTCCTTACATTTTTTGTAAATACCATCAGGGCCGTTTACGAACATGCCGACCTGCTGCGCGCTTCCATAGCCTCAGTTAATAACGATCACCGTTTGGGTGCCAATGAGGCGCCACCGGCTATTATATCTATATTCTTAGGCACCCAGCTTAGTGACGTCCTCGACGAGATTGAAACATCACGGATCAGCAAAAAAATAAAAGAGGATGCCCTGTTATGGCAGGGTATTCCAAAGATCCCGCAGATCCTGAAGGATAATACAGACAGAAACCGTACTTCGCCGTTTGCCTTTACCGGCAATAAATTTGAATTAAGGGCAGTTGGTTCATCAGCTAACTCAGCCAGCCCGATGACTATTTTAAACCTGATCGTTGCCGACCAGCTTAAAAAGTTTAAATATGATGTTGATAAGCTGATAAAAAAAGGCGAAAAGAAGGATGTTGCCTTATTGATAGTTATTAAAAAATACATCAAAGAATCAAAAAACATCCGCTTTGAAGGCAATGGCTACAGCGAGCAATGGGAAATTGAAGCAGCTGAGAGAGGGCTGGCCAACATAAAAACAACGCCGAAAGCACTGGACGCATTACTGTCTGACAAGACAGACTTTTTATTTTCAGATACAGGTGTATTTACCAAACGCGAAGCACATGCCCGTCACGAAATTTTACTGGATAGCTTCTACAAAAAATTACAGATTGAGGCCCGTGTAATCGGCGAACTTGGAATAAATGTTATCATACCTGCTGCTTTATCCTACCAAAGCAGGCTTATAGAAAATGTAAAGGGATTAAAAGATATCGGGCTTGACAAGACCACTTATGAAGCGCAGCTTGATATCATAACAAAAATAGCAGAACACGTTAACGCCATTAAATCAAATATTGAAACAATGGTTAATGCCCGTAAAAAAGCAAATACCATTGAAGATATTCGTGATAAAGCCATTGAGTATGATGAAAAAGTAAAACCATTCTTTCTGCCTATCCGCTACCATGTTGATAAGCTGGAGCAGCTGGTTGACGACTCCTTATGGCCGTTACCTAAGTTCAGGGAGCTGCTGTTTATCAAATAAATAGACCGTCAGACTCGATAAGACAAAATATATTATTAAGACGGCTCAGTCGAGGATATGCTGGTTAAAGACACCACTGTTCAGGATTGGGCCATTTTAAGTGCTTAATGCACCACTTTGAGACGTTAATCGCCATAAAACAATACTAAATAGTATAATTATAAATCAGGTTTCTGCTGTATTAGTGCTTAATAAACAGGTCT
Organism: Mucilaginibacter xinganensis; assembly: GCF_002257585.1. Lineage (NCBI taxonomy): Bacteria > Pseudomonadati > Bacteroidota > Sphingobacteriia > Sphingobacteriales > Sphingobacteriaceae > Mucilaginibacter > Mucilaginibacter xinganensis. The sequence continues at coordinate 3,382,549 of NZ_CP022743.1, forward strand.
GCTTCTTTATTCTGCCTTATAAACTCCTCGCGATATTTGGCCAGCAGGGTTGATTTTGAGATGAAGCCCATAAAAAGGTCATTTTTAGTAACCGGAAGCTGCCAAACGTCCAGCTTATCGAAAAGCTCCATTACGCTGCTTACCGGCTGTTCGTAATCAACAATAGCCGGCGGGATAGTCATAATGTCAATAACCGTCTCTTCATCAGGAATATTGGTATCAAATAAGTGCTTACGGATCTGATCTAGCAAAATAACCCCTTCAAGCATCCCCGCGTCATCTACAACAGCAAAGATATTAACCGTGGTTGCCGTAAGTAATTTATAAAATTCCTTTACGGTTGTATTTTTACCTATACCTACAAATTGTTTATTGATAAGGCTGGAAATTCCTATAGCGTTCAACATGTCATAATCCTGATCGGGGTGGATATTTTTCTCGTGGATCAGGTCGTGCCAGTACATGTTATGCGGATTAAACAGCCTTGCTATGATGTAGGAAATGGAGGCCACTATCATCAGCGGGATAAATAACACATAGCCACCTGTAATTTCCGCTATAAGGAATATAGCGGTCAGCGGTGCATGCAGTACGCCGCTTAAGGCCCCGGCCATTCCAACGGCAACGAAATTACTGGTATTTAAGTGCATAAGGCCTGTTTGGTTTACACTGAAAGCCACAAACAAACCCAAGAACGCGCCGGTGAACATAGTCGGAGCAAAAGTACCCCCATTGCCCCCCGCCCCTATGGTTATGCCCGCAGTAATTATTTTCATAAAAACCATACAAGCAATAAAGCCGATCATTACAACAGGATGCGCCAGCCATGCGCTAAAAAAAGACTCTTCCTTCAGCGCGTCAATGTTACCGTTTAATATCGCCTGCAGGTAGTGGTATCCCTCACCAAACAAGGCAGGGAACACCATTATTATAAGTCCTAAAAATAAGCCGCCAGCCAGCGCGCGCACATACCGGTTTTGCTTTTTAAGGATTCCTTTTTCAAGAAAACCGCCAACTTTGGAAATGTAAACAGACACCCAACCGCTAAATAAACCGAGCACGATATAAAATGGTAACGCGCTGAATTCCCATCCTTCGGTTACAAGGTGAAATAGCTGACCTGAATATAACAGCTTTGATACCACCACGCCTGTAGCAGAAGCTATTAACAAGGGGATAAAAGTTGGGATGGAAATTTCGCCTAAAAGAATTTCCAGTGAAAACAGAACGCCCGCTATCGGGCTGTTAAAAACAGCTGCGATGCCAGCGGAGGCCCCCGCAGCTATTAAAACTGTTTTTTCGTATGGGCTCAGGTTAAAAAACTTGCCGGTGTTTGAGCCAATGGCTGCACCGGTACTAACAATTGGTGCCTCCAATCCGGAGGATCCGCCGAAACCAACGGTGAGCGAACTGGTGATCAAGTGTGAATAAATGTTGTTGTACCTGATGTTTGAATGGTTGCGTTTGATATTGGCGAGGATATTCCCGATGCCTTTTTGGATTTTGTCTTTGTTAATAAGGTGCTGATAAGCAACTGTAAGAAAGATGCCAAGCGCAGGCAGGAACACATATATAATATGATATGGAAGATGTGCAGATATATTTCTGCTGATCTCCTCCATCGTATGAACTAAAAACTTTAAAGCTACGGCTGCCAATCCTCCAAAAAAGCCAACAAAAACGCTGCAATAGATCAAAAAGTTGCGCTGGCTGTTTTGCCGCAGGCGCCATTTTTTGATTTTATAAAAAATCTTTTTTAACATGAATTATCATAGAGTATAGGCAAAGTAACGTTTTTTTTGCCGCAAGACAGTATATTTGACCCATGAATTCTTCTCAAAGGTATGACCAACGGGGTGTATCGGCCTCAAAGGATGATGTCCATAATGCCATAAAAAATATTGATAAGGGAATTTTTCCAAAGGCATTTTGCAAGATAGTACCCGATATTTTAACTAACGACCCGGCTTACTGTAATATTATGCACGCTGATGGCGCGGGCACCAAATCATCACTGGCTTATACCTACTGGAAAGAAACCGGTGATATTTCTGTTTGGCGCGGCATTGCCCAGGATGCTATTATCATGAACCTTGATGACTTGCTTTGTGTAGGCGCCACAGATAACATTCTTTTATCGTCAACCATTGGCCGCAATAAAAACCTGATCCCCGGAGAGGTTATTGCCGCTATTATAAACGGAACCGAGGAGATCCTCGCCGAACTTAGGCAAGCAGGTATAGGCATTTACTCCACCGGCGGCGAAACTGCCGATGTTGGTGACCTTGTGCGTACCATTATTGTGGACTCAACAGTTACCTGTCGCATGAAACAGGACGATGTGGTCTCTAATCACCGGATCCAACCCGGCGATGTAATTGTCGGGCTTGCGTCATCCGGCCAGGCAACCTACGAAAAAGAATATAACGGCGGAATGGGCTCAAACGGCCTTACATCCGCCCGGCACGATGTTTTTAACAAAACCATTGCGGAGAAATATCCTGAAAGCTACGATGCCGCAATCCCTTATGAACTGATCTTCTCAGGCAGTAAAAACCTGACCGATTTAATTGATTTAGGCAATGGGCAAAGCATCACAGCCGGTAAACTTGTGCTATCGGCCACCCGTACCTATGCACCTATCATCAAAAAAATGCTGGATGCCCATCGCAATAACATACATGGCATGGTGCACTGCAGCGGTGGCGCACAAACCAAGGTGCTGCACTTTATTGATAACCTGCATATCATAAAAGATAACCTTTTCCCTGTCCCTCCGTTGTTTAACCTGATTCAGCAGGAATCAAAAACAAGCTGGCAGGAAATGTACAAAGTGTTTAATATGGGGCATCGCATGGAACTGTATGTTCCGCAGGAAATTGCTGAAGATTTGATAAAGATCTCACAAAATTTTGGAGTAGCGGCGCAGATCATCGGGCGCGTTGAAGCTGCTGATAAAAAGCAGGTAACTATCCACTCGGAGTTTGGGGAGTTTGTGTATAATTAAACAAAAAAGCTATGCTACGATTGCTTTTGTCACAATCGCCGTTAACCTTATGGGCGGTGTTTTTGGCAGAAAACCTTGCAGTGACAGCAATAGCTTTGTTTGCGGGATGGGCTACACTAGGCTTGCTTAAGAAAAGAACAAAAAAAGCTACATGGACGGAATGGCGTATTTGTATAATCACCAACCTGATTAATACAGCCGTAACGTTTTCAGGATTCTGGATGTGGAAACACAATTACATCCAATTTAGCTTTGACCTGGACTGGCGCGTAATTAGCGATTTTTTTGTGGTCCTCATGCTAATGGACCTGGCCATGTACGTGTTTCACTACCTAGTCCACCATTCGGCATTTTATAAGATAATTCACCAGTTTCACCACCAGTATGAGCATCCAATTCCTATCGATTTATTCGTGCTTCATCCTCTTGAAACGGTAAGCTTTGGTATTTTATGGCTGGCTGTTATCTCTCTATACAGTTTTAATTTCTATGCCATCTTATCTGACTGTAAATGTCGTTTTTGGTATAACCGGGCATTTAGGTATTGAGCCGCTTTCTATCAAAACCCGTAACAAGCCTCTTTTCAGATGCCTGGGTACATCTTCTTTTCATCACACACATCACGTCGACGTAAACCACAATTTCGGTTTTTACACTAACTTATGGGACAAGTTATTCAAGACCTATAAGGACTAATACAACGTGGCTCCTTTTTTATTGTATCGCTATTTCAGGACGAGACGCACATTTAAAACAAAAAAGCCCCGGCAAATTGCCGGGGCTTAATAATGCGGTTAAAGATAATATTAATTAAATATATATCTTAAACCTAACTGACCTTGCCAGCGTGATAACTGACTGGTTCCGTTAACAAATGATTCGGTAACCGGTACTCCCTTAGCAGCATTCAGGTAAGGGAATGAATAAGTCGGCCTGCCTGTAGCGGCATCAAGACCTTTGTAGTTTAATAAAGTTACACTACCAAAGTTTACACCTGTGTAGGTGGTTTGATAGTTACCCCAGTTTTTGTTAAGGAAGTTGCCAACGTTGATCATATCAAAGCTAACCTCAATGGTATTCTTTGATTTACCAACCTTAACATAAAAATCCTGAACAATTTTTAAGTCAACTCTTTTAAAGTATGGTAAAATTACACCATTACGGGCAGTAAACTCACCTCTGTGTTTGCTTAAATATTTATCCTGGTTAATAAAGTTATTTAACTGAGACCATTGTGTTGCTGCATCACGGGTATCAATAGGACCTTTTGTAGGGTCGGTATTGTTAGGTACCAGGATGATATCACTTTGTGATTTTGGAACAAACATCAGGTCGTTGGTTGCACCGTCATTATTCGGGTCACCACCTGTGATGTAAGATACTGCACCGTTATTGGCCATTTCAAATAATAAACCTACTGAAGTAGCAGCGTGGCCTGCATAGTCTTTTTTATAGAAAACTGAAGCAATTACACGGTTTGGCTGAACGTAAGAGCTGTTTGAAAGATTATCAGCATTTGGGTTACCTGCAACATAACGGGTGCTCCAGATAGTAGATGCAGTTGAACCGCCGTCGTTTACATCTTTAGCGCCGCTGTGGGTATAAGCTACGTTAGCATAAATACCATTGCTAAACGATTTCTGTAACTGACCGGTAACAAAATATGAATACCCTTTGCTGGTGTTAGTCATATAATATAACCCGGTGATAGACGGATTTTGCGCAGTGGCTGCTGCCGCTGCAGGGGTGATATTTTTTGATGTATATCTGATTTGCCCTTCAGGACCGGCAAGGGTGGTGAAACTATTTGACAATACTAAGTTTTGGTGATAGATAGCATTGATATCCTTGGTATAAGCACCTTCCACTGTTGCTATAATTCCACCAGGTAACCTGTGGTCAATCGCTAAATTAGTTCTCCAGATTTCAGGGTATTTTAAGTTAGGATTAGCAACATCCAATTCGTACGATGTGTTTGCAGCAACTGCACCCGGAGCCGGACGGTTTGCATTTACATTAGGATTGAATATTAACTGAGCATTTTGAGCTGGTGTGTTACTTGCCACCCCTTTAGTAATAGTACCAGAGCTAAATAATAAACCATTATTTGAAGCCTGGTTTGAGATCCAAACAAAAGGAACAGTACCTGCAAATATACCTGAACCACCACGCACCTGTGTAGTTTGGTCGCCAAATACATCCCAGTTAAAACCAACGCGTGGAGATACCAAAACCCTGTTAGATGGCAGTTTTGAAGGATCAACATGAATACCATTGGCATAACCACCCTGGAAAGTTAATGCAGCTGCATTATTATTTTGGGCTAAGCTTGTTGGGAATACGTCATAGTCAGCTCTTAAACCATAGGTTAAGATAAATTTATCAGTAACGTGGTATTTATCCTGTACATAAACGCTAAAAATAGAAGCTTTGATCTTAGCGTAAGGGAATGCGCCGCTAGGTAATGCTGAGTAACGGTAAGCATAGGAAGCAGCCGGTGCACCTGAAAGGAAATCTGCTGATGAATTGAATGTATACTGTCCGTTATAATCAGGAGCAAAACCATTGGTGTAGCTTTGGATCTGGTCATTAGTACCGAAAGTAATCTCGTGTTTACCTGCGTATAAGGTTAAATCATCAGAGAACTGACCGATGTTTGTATTTAACAAGTTTCCGGCAGTATAAAGCTCATAACCAAAGCTGGTGGTTAGCGCTGAAATTTTACCTGTTGTTGCGTCAAACTGTCCGTTACCAATATCAACCATTGGGATAGCAGAACTTCCTGATGATGCACGAAAATCGCGTAAAGCTGAATAGCCAACAGTTAATCTGTTCGACAGTTTGTCATTTATACGGGTATCAAGCTCAACTATGCCGATATTGAAGTTATTGTTAATACGGTAACCTGCGCCAAAAAACGGCAGCGTATTTATACCGGCAGAACGTGTTGGCGTATTAACACCAATAGTACCAGAGTTACTTGGCGGTTGATCAGCATATGATTTCAGGTAGAAATATTTAGCGCTTAATACGTTGTTCTTGTCAATATTCCAATCAATTTTAGCAGTCAGCTTGTTACTGTAAGTAGCAAGGTTATAACCCTGGTAAGCACCCGGATTATAGCCATAATCAGTGATCAATTTATTTTTGATCGCGTCAAGCGTAGCAGCGTCGGCCAGTGAAACGTTACCGCTTGCGCCCGATCCTGTAGCTACGTAAGATGAATAGGGCTGGCTGATACGTTCTTCTTCACCTGAAACAAAGAAAAATAATTTATTTTTAATGATCGGACCGCCTATGCTGGCACCAACCTGGTGATAGTTAAAGGGCGTTTTAGTTATTTGCGTGCCTGCTGCATTGTAACCGGTTAAACCAGTGCTGCGCAGATAATCATATACAGTACCTTTAATTGTATTAGTACCTGATTTTACTACCGTGTTAACACCGGCTCCGGTAAAGTTACCCTGCCTAACGTCAAACGGGGCAATATCAACCTGGATCTGGTCAATCGCATCCAATGAAATTGGCTGTGAGTTGGTTTGTCCGCCCAATGTACCTGATAAACCAAAAGAGTTGTTAAACAAAGCACCGTCAACAGTAATGTTATTAAAGTTGCTGCTGCGGCCGCCAAAACTCAAGCCGTTTGCTGAAGGCGTAAGCTTTGTAAAATCGGCAAGTGAGCGGTTAATGGTTGGCAGGTTTTCAATCTGCTGGCGGTTAATCGTTTCACGGGCACCGGTACGCGATGAATTGATCACTTTACCCTGTGATCCCCTGATCACTACTTCGCCAAGTGCGGTAGTGTTGTCTTCCAGTCTGGTATCCAACTTTTGATCCTGACCGATCGAAAGCGTAATATTTTCCTGGATATTGTCTTTATAACCAATAAAGGTTACTTTAAACGTGTACGGACCACCCACCCTTAAGTTAGGTAAGTTGAAACGGCCATCGGCACGCGTTACTGTTGAATACACTGTACCGGTTGGTATATGTGTAATTGAAACCGTTGCTCCGGGTATAGGGCCTTTGTTATCGGTAACGATACCGTTAACACTGGCGGTTGTAACACCCTGGGCTGATACATCTTTACTGATGAAAAATGTAATCCCGGCAAGTAAAATAAAAAGTAAAAACTTCCTCATACAATCTTTTTTAATTTAACACCTGATTAATTAATTTGGTGCAAAGATACTTTATCGCCCGATTGCCAATATTAATTTTATGTTAATATTTATTATATATTTTTCAACAGTAACTACTTATTTACATTGAAATGAAAATAGAACGAGATAAATTTCATAAAATGTGCATTTTGAATGGTAACTATTAATATTTAGTTAAACTACGGTTTTTATAGATATTATGATTTGCCGTTTACAATTAGCTTTGGTGTTAATTTTAACATTTGGTACCTTTTAGTTAGCTTTGGCTCCGAATTTAGAACGCCGGCGGCAGCACCGCTCAATAAATGAACATAAAATATTTATTTTCGTTAAAAGGCCAGGCTTATAAGTTATATTCTCAAAAAAAACAAAAAACAAAAGGTCATTTTTAAAACGTTATAATCAAAATATGAACTACGATTTAATTGTTATAGGTTCCGGTCCGGGTGGGTATGTAGCTGCTATCCGTGCTTCACAGCTTGGTTTAAAAACTGCAATAGTTGAAAAAGAGTCGCTTGGCGGTATCTGCTTGAACTGGGGATGTATCCCAACCAAGGCTTTAATAAAAAGTGCCGAGGTGTTTGAATACATTAACCATGCGGCTGATTATGGAATAAAAGTGGGCAGCAGCGAAATTGATTTTGAAGCCATGGTGAAAAGAAGCCGCGGTGTTGCTGATGGTATGAGCAAAGGCGTTCAGTTCCTGATGCGCAAAAATAAAATTGACGTGATTATGGGTACCGGCAAGCTGAAAAGCAAAGGTACCGTTACCGTAACCGGTGCAAACGGCGAAGCGCAGGACATTACCGCCAAACATATAATCTTAGCAACCGGAGGCCGGTCGCGCGAGTTACCTAACCTTAAGCAGGATGGTAAAAAAGTAATTGGCTACCGCCAGGCTATGGTATTACCAAAAAAACCTGCTTCAATGATTGTAGTTGGCTCAGGCGCTATAGGCATTGAATTTGCGTATGTGTATAATGCTATCGGTACCAAAGTTACTGTGGTGGAATTTTTAGACAATATAGTACCCCTTGAAGACGAAGAGGTTTCAAAACAACTATCACGCATACTTAAAAAGCAGGGCATTAATATTATGACCGGTTCAAACGTTGAATCGGTTGATAGCAGTGGTGATATTTGCAAGGTGCAGGTAAAAACTGCAACCGGTACTGAAACACTTGAAGCGGAAATCGTATTGTCAGCTGTGGGGATTTCAACCAACCTGGAAGGGATTGGACTTGAAGAAAATGGCATCCAAACTGACAGGGGTAAAGTTGTTGTTGACGATTACTACAAAACCAATGTTGATGGTGTTTACGCTATTGGTGATATAGTTAAAGGCCAGGCACTTGCACACGTTGCATCGGCCGAAGGTATTATTTGTGTTGAAAAGATTGCCGGATTAAACCCGCATCCACTGGATTATAACAACATCCCGGGTTGTACTTATTGCTCACCTGAAGTTGCATCGGTTGGTTATACTGAAAAAGCGGCAAAAGCTGCCGGTTACGAAGTTAAAGTTGGTAAATTCCCATTCTCAGCTTCGGGTAAAGCCAGTGCTGCTGGTGCAAAAGATGGTTTTGTTAAATTAATATTCGATGCTAAATACGGTGAGTTTTTAGGAGCCCACATGATAGGCCACAACGTTACCGAAATGATTGCCGAGGTAGTTACCGCACGCAAGCTGGAAGCAACCGGCCATGAGATCATTAAATCTGTTCACCCGCACCCAACCATGAGCGAGGCTGTAATGGAAGCCGCAGCTGATGCTTACGGCGAGGTGATCCATCTGTAGTATATTATCAATGGTTCATAGTTCATAGCAGGAGTTAATTCAGCGGTGAACTATGAACCATTTTTCTATTTACGATTTCCTGCCTTGAACAATGAACTGCTAAAAAGACATCTTTGAAAAAAAGTCCCACAAAACTATCCCGGCAGATACCACAATATTAAAGGAGTGTTTGGTACCAAACTGCGGAATCTCTAAACAAGCGTCAATTTTCTGCATTACCTCCTCACTTACGCCGTTTACTTCATTTCCAAAAATCAGTGCATATTTTGCATCTTTTTCCGGTGAAAATTCATTCAGCATGGTGCTGTTATGCGCCTGCTCAACAGCTATAATAATATAACCTTCTTCACGCAATTGGGCTACTGCACTTAACGTGGTTTCAAAATACTTCCAACTTACTGATTGAGTGGCTCCTAACGCCGTTTTTTCTATCTCGCGGTGCGGCGGGCAGGCTGTTATGCCGCAAAGACAAACCTGCTCAACGGCAAACCCATCCGAAGTACGGAATATTGAACCAATATTATGCATGCTCCGCACATTATCCAACACCACAGCAACCGGAAATTTATCCATTGCTTTAAACTCCGCCACGGAAGCCCTGTTCAGTTCATCGAGTTTTAGTTTCTTCATTAATGGGTGTATGGGTTGTTGTTGCAAAGATAATAAAAGAGAATAGCCCCTCGGAGAACAGCGATTAGTTAATTCCTTATAAAAAAACTAATCTACAGTCTCGGGTCACTCCTCCCGGCTATCCCGCCAACTCCACTACCCCATCGCCAATCAACGATCTATAAACTGACGGCGCATAGCCGATTTTATCCGTATAATAAGCAGTAACTTTTTTACTGAAGCTTTCAAATGCACTTTCTTTAACCAAAGCTATGGCGCACCCGCCAAATCCGGCACCCGTCATACGGGCGCCAACAACGTCGCTATCCGTTTTGCAATATTCAGCTACGGCATCTAATTCTGCCCCGCTAACTTCATATAAATCACGCAACGAATCATGCGATGCATACATCAATCTGCCGAATTCCTCTAATTCATTTTTGCTAAGGGCCACAGCGGCTAGTTTAACCCTATCGTTTTCTTCAATAACGTGTTTGGCACGTTTATATATTACCTCATTGGTAATTAAACCACTGTACTTATTAAAAGTTTCCGTATCAATATCACACAAGTTATTGATATCCAGTTCCAGTTGCAAGGCCTGTAAAGCAGCCTGGCATTCCTGCACCCGTTCGTTGTATTTCGATTCGGCCAGTTTACGTGGCTTGTTGGTATTTATAATAGCCAGGATATATTCACCCAGGTTGCTGTCCACCGCCTGGTAATCAAGGGTGTCGCAATTTAACATCAGGGCTTTGTTCTTTTCACCAAAGGCTACGGCAAACTGATCCATAATGCCGCAATTAACCATTATGAAGTTATTTTCAACCGATTTGGATAGCTTTACCAGGTCGAGCTTTGAATATCCCCCTTTCATCAGGTTATTTAACGCAAAGGCTGTAACCACTTCTATAGAAGCTGATGAAGACAAGCCTGAGCTGATAGGAATATCTCCATAAAAAAGCATATCCAGCCCCACTACCGGGTGACCATCTTTTAAAAAATAATCAATAACACCAAGTGGGTAATTAAACCAATACTCTGCAGTTTTACCGTAATCATCCTGAACCGGGATATCCAGCTTATCATCAAAATTTAAACTCCTGAACCTGAATACCCCATCGTTATTGGGCGATACCAGCAAATAAGTACCAAAAGTGATGGCACAGGGCATTACCAGCCCGCCATTATAATCAATGTGTTCGCCTATCAGGTTTACGCGCCCCGGGCAGAAATAAGCGTTTTCGGCCTCTTTATTGTATAATTTATTAAACTCCTGCCTAAGAAAGTGGTTCATTTATTGTTTAAATTGGTTGTAGGAGCAAATATGCAAAAAATGTAATATTAACAGTTATTATTCTTTTTTATTTTCAGGATTTGTTAACTGTTTTTTTTTAAATTAAACATCGCAAAATTATTTTGTTAACTAAATATAAACCAACTAAATAGCACACCTATGAATCAATATCTTGTTACCGGTTACGATTTTACCGATGCTGATGCGCTGCAACGGCGGATGAACGTACGTCCCCACCACCTTGATGGTGCTGCCGAACTCAAAAAAAACGGAAACTATATTTTAGGTGGCGCCATATTAAATGATGAAGGGAAAATGACAGGCTCAGTGATGGTGCTTCAATTTGAAACTGAAGAGGAATTGGAAGCATGGAAATTAAGTGAGCCCTATATTACCCAGGGGATTTGGGAATCGGTAGATGTAAAACCTTTTAAGGTTGCCAGTGTGGGCTAAACGCTTTTATATTAAAGCAGCGGTATATAGACAAAACTCTTTTCCCTGGCCGCCAAAAAATAAGATCTTTTGGCGGCCGGGTGAAGAATAACTGGAGCTTATTTCGGATCGATGCCGTTCAGCTCCTGGATATCATCGGGAGTAAGTTCAAGCGATACCGAATTTATATTTTCTTCCAAATGATCAACGCTGGAAGTCCCGGGAATAAGTAATATATTATCTGAATGGTTCAGCAACCAGTTTAAAGCAACCTGGTGAACCGTAGCACTATGCTTATCAGCTATTTGCTTCAGTTTTTCCTGGCTGGCAACGTTACCTGCATTTAGCGGAAACCATGGAATAAATGCAATATTATGTGCTTTACAGTATTGCAGCACATGCTCCCATTTGCGGTTATCTACGCTATACATATTTTGCACAGATACCACAGGAAAAAACTCTTGTGCTTTTTTTATAACATCTACGTCAACTTCTGATAAACCGATGTGCCTGATCAATCCTTCCTCCTGCGCCTGCTGCAAAAACTCAAAACTTTGCTCTGCAGGAACAATGGGATCTATCCGGTGTAATTGATAAAGATCTATCCGGTCCAGTTTTAATCGTTTAAGGCTGCCCTCAAGCGCTTTTTTTAAATGATCGGGCTTTGCATTTATGGGCCATACATCAGGGCCGGTACGCAGCAAACCACCTTTGGTTCCAATAACAAGACCTTCGGCGTAAGGATACAACGCCCGGGCAATTAATTCTTCAGATATATGTGGACCATAGCTGTCAGCGGTATCAATAAAATTCACACCCAGCTCTACCGCCCGTTGTAATACTTTTATAGCTTCGGCTTCATCTTTTGGCGGCCCCCAGATCCCTTTCCCGGTTATCCGCATGGCGCCATAACCCATTCTGTTGACAGTTAAATCTCCGCCTATCGTCAAAGTCTTTTCGAATGTAATCAATGAATTATTCATGTCTGATTGCGTTTTGATTAAAAAACATTAACGCTACATCCAGTTAATTGTTCTAAATCCGGGGATTAAAAATTTCGTTTCAGGTCGTTCCTAATAAATTTAATAAGTAGTACCTTGGCTTAAAAAACCAAAAAAGATGTTAGAACAAAATAGTGCTCACCATGCCCGTTATGTAAAAGGTTACCATATCATATTAAGCGCCTTTTTACTCATTGGCACGGTTGCTTCTATTGTAAATATTTATTTACAATGGGCGGCACATTATGATATGCTGAATTCTATTTTAATTACTATTTTGTTTGTTTGCGGCCTTATAACGGGCTATTATGTACGCCAGTTTCCATTAAAGGCACAGGACAGGGCCATTCGTGCCGAAGAAAACCTAAGGCACTTTATTTTAACTCACAAAGCCATTGACAGCCGTGTAACCATGAGCCAGGTTATCGCTTTGCGTTTTGCATCAGATGATGAGTTTATTGTACTTGCAGACAGGGCTGCGAAGGAAAGTCTATCTCCTGCAGAAATAAAAAAAGAGATTAAAAAATGGCGGGCAGATCATCACAGAATGTAGTATTTAAGGGCCGGTTATGAAGTTAACATAACCGGCCCTTAAATAATTCACAATATGTTAAAATAACATTTCGGGCGGCGGTGTTACGCCTTTCAAACGCAGGTACACAGTTGTTTGGCCCCGGTGATGCGTTTGGTGTTCAAACCCTTTCCCAAATAGTTCAAACTTAGCCATGTCCTTTCCGGCAAATTTTGTAGTTTCCTGCAATTGTGCCGGGGTCATGCCCTGCAGGGCACTGATAGCAAAATCGTAGCTATCCATTACGGCTTTTGTAGTGGCTTCTTTTGTTTGGGCAATGGTTTTTTCTACTGATACATCTTTACCAAGCGGGCTCGCTTTACCGCTTGCCATTGCGCAAAAAAAGTAATTGGCGTCAGCAAGGTGAAGCATTTGGCCCGCAAACGAGCGCATTTCGGGCGTTGGTTTAAACGCGAACCCGTCTTCCGGCATGGCATCCAGGTAAGCTTTGGTGTATGCCCTGGCACGGGTAAACTCCGCCACAAGCTGCGCCTGTGTAAATTGTGCGTAAACCGAACTGCAGGCAAAAGTTACCAGCATAGTTAGTACTAATGATAATCGTTTCATGGTTTTAATTTTTATTGGTTGATAATCGGTTGGTTTTGCTGTGGCAATGTAAAGCTGCGCAGGGTTATCGCAAGCTAATTAACGTAAATTAGATATAGACATTAATGGAACATGCTTATTATCAGTTACTTACATGTAAGTATTTCTTTATAAAAAGCAAATGCACTGATAATCAGCATGTTTCACTGTGTTCCGGGTGTTCCGCATGCAAAAATGGAACGCCCTGGCGGCATGAACTTACAAACTTACCTCATCTAAAACTATGGCTACACACGGTTGCAGAGAGGTTTAGATGTTAGGCAAACTTTTGCTTAAATCGAACTCAGCTTAATTATGATTTAAAAATAATCATTTTTAACAAATTTACAGTTACCTGCAAAATTTATTAATCAGATTGTTGTGCAGTGGATATAGCGCTGCCATCTTGTGTTTATTTCCCATTTCAAATTCATCAAAATCAAACCCGGGTGCTACGGCACAGCTTGCCAGCGTAAATCCCTCTCCCGATGGAATCTCTGCCGCAAACCACAACCCTGCTTTGATAACAACAGACAGAAAGCCTGTATCATGGTCAGAAAGCTCAAGTAATGAATAGGTACCATCATAGTCAATAACATGAATATGCAATGGACTTCCCTTATGAAAATACCAGATCTCGTCAGAAGCCAATCGGTGAAAACCTGAATAATCTGAACCTTCCAGCAAATAATAAATGGAAGTGCAGGCTTGTTTTATTTTGGAAGATGTTTGCGTTATAACAGCCAGTTCTGACCGAAAAATCTCTTTATAATAACCACCCTCCGGATGAGGCTGCAACCCTAAGTAATCGATCCAATACGACGCAGTTTGCTTAATCATATTAAACAGGGATAGCTATTTCATCTTTTTTCGCCTTCTTCTCGGCCAACATCAGTATGATCAATAAAAACAAACCGATGGCAAAAAAACCGTCAAGCGCCAGTGCCGAGTTTCGCATCTCATGCGTCCACGATTCAACAAAACCAAAACAAAATAAACCAACCACAATCGAAAGCTTTTCGGTAACGTCATAGAAGCTAAAATACGATGCGGTATCGGGGATGTTAACCGGCAAATATTTGGAGTAAGTTGACCGGGACAAAGACTGCACCCCTCCCATTACCAGGCCCACTATAACGGCAGCAAAGTAAAATTGGTGGGCATTAGCAACAAAGTAAACAGCGCAGCAAAGTATCGTCCAGATAGCAACAAGGGCTATCAGGGTTTTAACGTTGCCATATTTGGCTGATGATTTAGCAGTAATCAAAGCTCCTGCAACCGCCAGTAATTGAATGATCAGAATTATAGCGATCAACGATTCATCAGACATGTGAAGTTCCTTCGCTGCAAAATTGGCCGCCACCAGCAAAATGGTTTGTACACCAACTGAATAAAAAAAGAAGGCGGAGAGAAACCTTTTCAAAAGCGGCATTGTTTTTATCTTTTTAAAAACCTTTGCCAACTCTTTAAAGCCACCGGTAAATATATTATAGTTGTGCGCCCCCGCATTAGGAACGCCCCTGGGTAAGCGCCTGAAGGGTATAATAGCAAAACCTATCCACCATAAAAAAACGATTAAAAATGCGATCCGGGCAGGCAGGTATTCAACTTCTGTAATACCAAATAACTTTGGTTGTAATATCACTACAAAGCAAATCAACTGCACTACTATGCTGCCAATAAAGCCATAGATAAAGCCCTTTGCACTTACCGCGTCTTGCTGATCAACGGTAGCTATTTGCGGGAGGTAAGAATTATAAAACACGAATCCCCCGCAATAGCCTATTGAGGCCAGTCCATAGCAGATCATCGGGATCTCCAAAGGTTTACCTCTTTCAAAAAAGAATAAGCCGGCACATGCCAGGCTACCCAACCAGGTAAAAAATTGCAGGTATAATTTCTTATTACCACGGTAATCAGCAATAGAGGTTAATACGGGCAATATGGCTACCACAATTAAATACGAAAGCCCAAGAATATAGGTGGATAATACGGTGTTGATATATTGGTGTCCGAAAAAGCTCACCATATTACCGTTACTCGAATTGGCAGTTACGGCAACGAAATAAGCGGGAAATATGGTTGATATAATAACCATATTATACGATTGATTGGCCCAATCGAACATGCACCATGCCCAGATGGTTTTCTTATTATTTTTAGCTTCCATTCAGGCGTTAAAAATATATATTTTTTCAGGATGGAAGTGTAAAAATAACATCGAGTTCCAAATCGTTGTGATATGGTAATTAAATCACGTAAAAACATGCAGATGTGGGCTTAATGCACTGCTATAAAAAATGTTACCAGCATAAACAATTATACTTCCTTCTATATCCCCTTAGCATCCCCGGTCTTTATCCAGCCTTCATTCCCGTTCGATAGTTTTATTTTTATCCAGCCGTTACTTTCATCCAAAACAATCACTTTGGTTCCGTCATGAATAACAAACAAACTACCGGCCTTATCTACGGGGCCGCTTTTCACGGTAACCGAAGGGCTAAAGATTATAGCTTCCCGATTACCCTTAAAATAACTTACCTGCATGCAGGCTATAAATATGGTAAACACGCCAATCGCAAATAAAATAACGGCACCGTAAAACGAAGTTTTTTTAATGGCGACGGACATGGTAAAAAAGTAAAGCACCAAAATACCGGATGCCAATAAAACAAAGAGAATACTAATCCACGCTAAAACATCCGCCGAAACACTTAAAACAAATCCTCTCCACCATTTGGTAAGGAAGAATTCAGGCGCTTCATCTATTTTATCGGTGGTTTTTAAGTTTACAAAGCGAATGTTAAAATTAATATCTTCATCCCCGGGCGAGAGTTTATGCGCTTTGCCGTAGTAAAGCAAAGCCGAAGGTATATCCCCGTTTTTATAACTGGCGTTCCCTAAATTAAAGTATAGTACAGCCGACTCATAACCTGCATCAAGCACTTTTTTGTAATCGGCAAGTGCATCATTATACTGCCCCTTGTTATAACTGGCGTTACCCTTTAAAATCAGCGTTTTCGCATCATCTGCCCCAAAACTTAATGATGGGATAACAAATGCTATTAAAAGATATAATGCCCGCTTCAACATATTAAATTTTATTTTCAATATCGTTTATAATCCCTTTTGCTTTATTAAACACTTCCTGTTTGGAGATATGGGTCACCGGAGCATACCTGGCCATTTCACAAAGGTCAAGGGTTTCCAGCACCTGGTTAATCAACTCATCGCCTACAGACCTTGCATTAAGTGCCGATCCAATGTTTTCCCTGTCTAAATTAGCATAAGGTATGTTTAGCTTATCGCTTAAATAACCATACATTCCCTTAAATACGTCTTCATAAAATGCCGCTGTATTATTAGCCTGCAGTTGCTGCTGAGCACTGGCTAAATGCTTAGCAGCGACCTTGCCTGCCCTTTTGTTTTTTACCATAACAACATCACTGTTAAGTTTTATCATCCGGTTACGGTAGTTATAGGCAGCAATACAAAATACCGGGCCGGCAGCCAGTAATAAATAATATAAGGCTGAAACAAAAAAACCTTCCCCCGGTCTGTTTAAACTGGCATTACCTGTTTTGATATATCTTATATCCTTATCCAATACTTTAACATCCTGCTTGTCTGCGCCAGCTAATGCTGTTACATTATTTCCTGCTACGCCTTTATCAACCTTTATTTTGAAGCTTTTGGATGTTACTGTTACATACTTATTTGTTGAAGGATTGAAATACGAAAACCTGATCGGGTTGATGGTAAACTCCCCTTCGTGCCTTGGTATCACCAGGTAGTTATAAACCCGGCTGCCTTCAACCCCACTTACACTTTCGGTGATATCGTCCGTAATTGTCGGATCATATTTTTCAAAATCAGCCGGAAATTCAGTATTAACTGTTTTTAACAATTTAATATTACCGGCACCCGTAACTTTCACTTTATAGTTCAGCGGCTCATTGGCTTTCAGCGCCATTTTATCGGGGTTTGCCTCTATACTAAACCGGCCTACGGCGCCGGCAAAACTATCCGGCTTACCAGCGTCCGGAAGGGGTTTTACATGGATAACAACAGGTGCACTTTTAGCCTTATATTTTACCTCTTTAAATGCCCCGCCAAAAAATTGATCCATAATATCGTGCGATTGAACGGGCTGCCTCACCAAAAGAGTCATCTCCAGCGGATCAATTGTGATATTCCCTGAATGTTCGGGAAACAGAATAGTTTGTTTAAGATCAGCCGCGTTATATTTCAAGCCTTTATAGGTTTCAACGTGCCATTGTACCTGCTGCTGTTGTTGCGGGTTTTTAATATCCTGGTTCCAAAACCCGGTTAAGTCAGGCACTTTATCAAGCCTGCTATCTTCAATGCCAATCCGGGTATAAATCCTGAAACTCACTGTAAGCTGTTCGCCCTGGTAAACGTTACTTTTATCAACCACGGCTTTAATAAAAAGAGATTTTGCCAGATCGGCAGTATTGCCCTCAATTATGCTGTTATCAGCGCCATTTTGCTGCCCGCTGTTTCGCTGAAGCGGACGTCCCTTTGTTACTTTTATTTTGATGGGATTAGTGGTTAATCTATTCCCATTTACCGTAATGGTTGCAGCAGGAATGAAAGCTTCGCCTTCGCTGGTGGCCATAAGGATATAACTAATGGAATTACTAACCGTAGTTTTACCGTTTATCGACTCCATGCTGGTTGATACATTCGGGCCTGACAATACCTGTAATCCTTTCCATAGTGGTGGAATAAAGTTCTCACCATTTCCATTAACAGAAAACACCACCTCAAACTGGTCTCCAACACTAACAGGATTTCTATTCACGCCTGCGGTAAATTTCACTTCCTGGGCGTGCAATAATCCTGCGCTAAATAGTAATATGGTTAATATGAAGTTCTTTAATTTCATTGTATTTAACTTGACCGGTGTCAAAAGACTAACCTCGAATCACTAATTCTACCAATCTTTTTCAATGTGCATCTTTGCACCTTTTAATTTTTTGTTCTTCAGTTTATCCTGGGTTTGCTTCTCATCATTATTTAACGCATCAAGCATTCGTTCCGCGTCTTCTTTAGATAACTTATTAGGCTGCGGCTGCTGACCGTCTTTCTGATCTTTCTGATCTTTTTTATCCTGATCCTTTTTTTCCTGGTCTTTTTTGTCCTGATCCTTTTTATTTTGATCCTTATTATCTTTATTCTTGTCGTCTTTCTTCTGCTGATCTTTCTTATCCTGATTCTTGTCGTTTTTCTTATTATCCTTGTTGTCCTTATCTTTCTTCTGCTGTTCTTTCAACTTTTCCTGGGCATAGGCCAGGTTATAACGGGTTTCATCATCCTTAGGATTATTGATAAGCGCTTTTTTATAAGCATCGATACTTTCCTCCAGTTTTTTATTCTCTAATAATGAGTTACCCAAATTATGATAAGCTTTTGCAGCGATAGCTTTATTATTTGATTCGCCTGCAAGGCGATTAAACTGCTCACCGGCTTCAGAAAATTTCTTTTGTTTATAAAGAGCATCGCCAAGGTTAAAGTTCCCCTCTGTGTTCTGATTCTTCTTTTCTACCGATTTACGATAATTCACTTCAGCTTCAGTATATTTTTTTTGCTTGTAAAGCTCGTTACCTTTATGTACATAGCTTTTCTCCTGTTGTGCAAAAAGCAAAGTGCCTTGTAGTAAAAATAATATGATGAAAATTAACTGCTTCATGTTTTCTTTACTTCAAATAATTTTAAGTTACTAAGCCTTTGGCTTTTACGATTGGAGATAAAAAACTCTATTACCAACAATAAAAACGCAATCGCTAAGAAAATTTGGAAACGGTCTTCAAAATCTTTGAAGCTTTTGGTATCTACTGTTTTCCGCTGAATCTTATAGATTTGATCCATTACGATCCCCAGCCCGCTATTTGCATTGGTTGCCCTAACATAGGACCCGCCACCTGCTGCTGCTATTTCCTTACCCATTGCTTCATTAAGCTTGCTTACTACGTTTTTACCCGCGCTATCCGTATGAAAACCTATCTGCCTTCCGTTTTCAAAAATAGGTATAGGTGCTCCTTCGGGCGAGCCAACTCCAATTACATGTACGGAAACATCTTTTTCAGCTGCATTTTTGGCTGCTGCTACGGCGTCATCCTCGTGGTTTTCACCGTCTGTGATAATTATCATAGCCTTACCCGTACCGTTCTTAAAATCGAATGATTTCATCCCCAGATCAATGGCAGTACCAATTGCAGTACCTTGTGTGGGCACCATATTGGTGTTTATGGTATTCAGAAACAACTTGGCCGCGGAGTAATCAGTTGTGATAGGCATCTGAACATAAGCCTCACCGGCAAATACAATTATCCCAATCCTGTCGCCGTGTAAGTTTTCAATAAGCTGCGCTATGGCCCGTTTAGCATTCTCCAAGCGGTTGGGCGCCAGGTCTTGCGACAACATACTGTTTGAAACATCAAGCAGGATCATTAAGTCTGCACTCTTACGTTTTTCCTCTTCCATTTTTGACCCTATCTGCGGGTCTGCTGCCGCTATTAATAAAAAGGCAAAAGCTATTGAAAACAAAATAAACTTTAACCATGGCCTTGAAAATGAAACATCGGGAATCATCAGGTTTACAACATTCCTGTCACCCAATGACTTCACCGCTTTAGTTTTCCACCTGCTAACCCCAGCAAAAAGCAAGACAAAAACAGGGATCAATGCCAACCCCCACAACAATTCGATATGTGCAAAACGTAGCATATTAAGTTAAAGCCCCCTTAAGCAAAGTATTTCTAAATACAAATTCAAACAATAAAAACAGCAAGGCAATTAAAGCAAAGGGCAAAAACAATTCAGTTTTTTTATGATATTGCGTAACATCAATTTTGGCCTTTTCCAGCTTGTCTATCTGTTCATAAATATTTTTAAGTGTTTCGTTGTTAGTCGCCCTGAAGTATTTACCGCCCGTAATAGTGGCAATTTTTGTAAGAGTACCTTCATCAACATCAACCGGAATTCGCTGATATTGGATCCCCATTGGTGTTTGAACCGGGTAAGGCGCGGTACCCTTTGTACCTAAACCAACGGTATAAACTCTTATATTAAATTGTTTGGCAATTTCAGCCGCAGTAACAGGTGGTATTGATCCTGCATTGTTTGAACCATCAGTAAGCAGGATAATTACTTTGCTCTTAGCATCACTTTCCTTTAGCCGGTTAACGGCTGTGGCAAGGCCCATGCCTATTGCAGTACCATCGTCTATCATTCCGTTTTTTATATCTTTAAAAAGATTGATCAATACCTCATGGTCAATAGTTAGGGGGCATTGTGTAAAACTCTCGCCACTGAAGATCACCAACCCGATCCGGTCATCAGGACGGTTCTTTATAAAATCAATCGCAATGTTTTTACCTGCTTCCATCCTGTTGGGCTGAAAATCTTCGGCAAGCATACTGCCTGATATATCAGAAGCAATCATAATATCTATGCCCTCGGTAGTACTATTTTGCCAGCTTAATGAGGACTGGGGCCGCGCAATCGCAACAGTAAGCGCTATTAACGCTAAACACCTAAACACAATTCCAATGCGGCGTAGTTGGGGAACAATACTTTTTTTCGGCATCGAAAAGCCTTTAATCGCTGATACGCTCAGGTAACCGTATATCTTTCTTTCACGCCACACATACCACACAATTATTACAGGTATAATAATTAACAGCCAGAAAAATACCGGGTGTGCAAATTCTATTCCTTTAAACATGCTCACGTCCTCCTTCGGTATGCTGTGTAAGCACCTGGGCCTGCTGGGTTTTTAACACAAAGCTCAATGCATTTTCTATGCTTAGCTCGTTATCTACCGGCAACGGTTTTTCTTTTGCAAACTTTACCAAATCCGCCAATATTAAAACCTGGTTTAACTTAACCCTGTACTCATTGGCAATATCCATATACTTTAAGGCAGCAAAAATTTCATCTGTGGTTTTTTCCTGCGTTTTTATCACATAACGTTTTTCAAGGTACTCACGGATAATATCACTCAGTTCACTGTGGTATTGTTTAACTGCATCCTGTTGCCACAGCTTTTTATCCCGTAATTGCTGCAGTTTATTCAACGCAATGGTGTGCGCAGGAATCTCCGGCTTAACTTCTTTCACCAATTTTTGAACTTTCGGTTGCTTTTTAAAATACCATATTGCGCCCCCTGCCAGTAAAACAACAAGCACACCAACCGCAACCCAAATCCAATGGTCTTTAAGCCAATCCCAAAATGTGTAGGTAACTGCCAGCGGTTGCTTAATATCATATATTGCTTTCGTTGTATCTACCTGCACAGTTTGTACTACGAGGGTCAATGGATTCGTTTTTAAAACCCCTGTGCCTGAACCTATTGAATAAGAAGGAATATCATAAGTGCCCTGATCAAAAGAAGTTATAACAAAACTTTGGGTTACTGTAGCCAAATTGCGATCCTTTTTATCAAATACGGTATCGATCCGGCTGCTTAATATTTGCACTTTCCCAATCAAAGTGTCAGCCAACTTTGGAAAGTTTACTTTTTCTTTTACGGGCTGATGGACTATCAGGCGTAATTTGGTCTGATCGCCGATACGAATAGTCTGTTGATCCAGTTTTGCCTCAACACTAATATTTTGGGCTTCAGCTTTTAAAGTAAAACAGGTTGAAATCGCAATTAAAACCAGGAAATTAAAAAAACATTTCTTCATCATTACCTTTTCTTCTCCCGTTTTTTAAACAATGTCATTAAAGGCTTAACGTATGATTCATGGGTGCCGATATCGGCGGCGTCCACCCCGCAACGGCTAAATACTTCCTTTAGCATTGCGTTTCTTCGCAAGGCATCGGCTTTAAACGCTGTACGAACTTTAGGGTCACCGGTATTTATCCAGCTGATCTGCCCGCTCTCATCATCCTTTACCGGGATCAAACCCAAATCAGGAAATTCTTCCTCGTGTTTATCATACAATCTAAGCGCAATTATGTCGTGCTTTTTATTGGCTATTTTCAGTTCGTTCTCAAAGGAAGGGCTCATGAAGTCCGACATGATGAACGCCGTACACTTCTTTTTTATCACCCTTGTAAAGTATTTTAACGCCTCGGCAACATCTGTTCCTTTGTTTTCGGGTGTAAAATCAATTAGTTCCCTTATGATCATTAAAATGTGGCTTCTTCCTTTTTTAGGAGGAATAAACTTTTCGATTTTATCACTAAAAAAGATCACTCCTACCTTGTCATTATTCTGAATGGCCGAAAATGCCAGCACTGCACATAACTCTGTTGCAAGGTCCTGCTTTTGCTGCATCAGCGTACCAAAGTTTTCAGATCCGCTCACATCCATCAGCAGCATTACCGTAAGCTCACGTTCCTCGTCAAACACTTTCACGTAAGGGTGGTTAAACCGGGCGGTAACATTCCAATCAATGGTGCGGATCTCATCACCTACCTGGTACTCGCGCACCTCGCTAAAGGCCATACCTCGGCCTTTAAAAGCCGAGTGATATTCGCCGGAAAACAGGTGATTACTCAACCCCCGGGTTTTAATCTCTATCTTTCTTACTTTCTTAAGCAGTTCTTTAGTATCTCTTGCCATTATTTTAGATGAAAGGAACAGGTATCAAAAATCTACATCAGTTGATTTTCAAATCCATTCCCGAATCTCAAATTGTTTTCAGCCTTTTGTTCTCCTTATGGTACTTCTACAGCGTTCAATATCCCGGTAATAATATCTTCCGATGTCATGTTTTCTGCTTCAGCTTCGTAAGTCAGCCCTATCCGGTGTCTTAACACGTCATGGCAAATGGCCCTCACATCTTCCGGAATAACGTATCCCCTGCGTTTTATAAAGGCATAAGCTTTTGAAGCCAGCGCCAGGTTTATACTTGCCCTTGGTGAAGCGCCAAAGCTGATGAGGTTTTTATAGTTAGCCAGTTTATACTGCTCAGGGTAACGTGTGGCAAAAACAATATCAATAATGTATTGCTCTATCTTTTCGTCCATGTAAACCTCTCTTACTACCTTGCGGGCCCTGATGATATCATCCGGCTTAATTATAGCATTTGGCTTTAACATCCCCTGTGGAGCGATATTTGCCCGAACAATCCTCTTTTCATCCTCCTTGTTAGGATAACCAATTACTACTTTTAGCATAAAACGGTCAACCTGTGCTTCCGGAAGCGGGTAGGTTCCTTCCTGCTCAATAGGGTTTTGGGTAGCCAATACCAAAAATGGTGTTGGAAGCAGAAACGTATTATCGCCGATGGTAACCTGTCTTTCCTGCATGGCCTCCAGCAACGCGCTTTGCACCTTTGCGGGTGCGCGGTTTATCTCATCAGCAAGTATAAAGTTCGAAAACAAGGGGCCTTTGCGTACAATAAACTCCTCTTTTTTCTGATTATAGATCATAGTACCCAGTAAATCAGCAGGCAAAAGGTCGGGAGTGAACTGGATCCGGCTAAAGTCGGCCTGGATTGCTTTCGACAAGGTATTGATGGCTAATGTTTTAGCCAGTCCGGGCACACCTTCCAACAGGATATGTCCATCAGCCAGTAAACCTATCAGCAGCCGATCTACCATATATTTTTGGCCAACTATAACTTTGTCCATTTCCATTTTCAACAGATCGACAAAAGCGCTCTCCTTTTGGATCATTTCATTCAGCGCTCTTATATCCGTTGAATAAGATGAACCGCCGGCCACGGCATCAGACGAAAGATGCCCGGTATTACTATTTATTTCTTCCATTAAATGATTGTTATTTTTGGTAGGCAAACTTAAACAGATGATCAAATTTTTGCCAAAAAAATATGAGGTATAAATGTTAAAATTTGTTAAAAATAGTATTTATCCGTTTTTAACCCATAAAATTCCGTTAAAAAAGATTTATACAGGGTTTTCAATTAATTGCAATCCCGGAAAGCAAGCTATATATCTCTGCCTGCGCCTGCACTGCTTCGCCCTTCCCATCAACAGCTACATTTCTAATTCTATTGTCGAGATTAACTGCCTGAATGTTATCTTTCAATTGCAGATCAATAATTTGCAAAATCTGTTGTTTTACAGTTTCATCATACACCGGGAAACATACTTCTATTCGGTTATAAACATTCCTGTTCATCCAGTCTGCCGAACCCAAAAACATTTCTTTGTTCCCGTTATTATTAAAAATGAATACCCTGCCGTGTTCAAGGTAACGATCTACTATCCGTCTTATTGTAATATTTTCGCTCATACCGGGAACGCCGGGTATAAGGCAGCAGATACTACGGATGATCAGCAAAACTTTAACCCCGGCTTGTGATGCTTCATAAAGTTTATTAATCAGCACCTGCTCTTCAAGGTTGTTCATTTTTAAAGTAATACCCGCGGGGTAGCCATGCTTTGCAAAATCAATTTCACGATCTATCATTTCAATAAACCTGTTTTGCAGGTTAAATTGAGAAACCAGCAAATGCTTAAACTTTATATAATTTTTAGATGATGGCTTTTCACGCTTACTCAAAAACATAAAAACAAGCTCCATTTCACGCAATAGCTCCGGGTTGGAAGTGAATAGGATGTGGTCAGTATAAAACCGAGCTGTTGATTCATTAAAATTACCGGTAGCAAGCAAGCCCGTATAAACAAGGCGGCCTGCTTTCCTGGTTTTTACCAAGGCTATTTTTGCGTGTACCTTTAGCGCAGTTACACTGTAAACAATTTTGACGCCGGCATTTTTCATTTTTTTAGCCCACTTTAAATTATTCGCTTCATCAAAGCGGGCCTTAAGCTCAACCATTACCTGCACATTTTTACCACTTTTCGCAGCACTTATCAGTGCATTTACGATACGCGAATCATTAGCGACCCGGTAAATCGAGATACAAATTTCCTCAACATCCGGATTGATAGCAGCCTCATTAAAAAATCTTAATACCGCATGGTAGCTTTGGTAAGGAGTATGGATTATCATATCCTTATCAGCAATAAAAGCTGCAACGGAATCAGCATCAGCTAGTCCGGGGTAACAGGCGGCGGGCCATTCTTCGTAAGATGATCCGGGTAAATTCAAAGGCAGCGCAAAAAAATCTTTAAGATTATGATAGCTGCCGCCTTGGGTTGAGTTGGCATTCTGCAGATCCAGTTGTGCCGTTACCAGTTGTAGCGTACGCAAAGGAATTCCTGATTGATGCAGGAAACGGGTCGCCAGGCCAAAATCACGTTTTTTTAACTGACTTTCAATCTCACCTGCAAGATCTCCTGCGTATTCATCATTAAGATCAAGTTCGGCATCGCGGGTTATTTTTATGCTATAGCACCCGTTTACTGTTACACCCTTAAATACCCTGTGCAGGTTGTTCTTTATAATATCGTCTAAAAAAGCAATATATGTAATTACGCCGTTGTTAAAAGTAAAAAAACGAGGCAGTTCGTCAGATGGGATATTAAGCAACACGATCTTTTCCCCGTTTTGCTCATCCGGCAAACTCACTATAAAATAAAGCTTATTGTTTTCCGGGAAAAATTTGGTGCCTCCGTCTAAAGCTACAGGCTGTATAAATGCCAGCACCTCTGATAAAAAATAATCTGCTGAGGCATTTTTTACAGCATCAGGAAACGCTTCATTATATAACAGATGAACGTTCAGGCTTTTAAGCAATGGCAGCAGTTGTTCACGTAAAATACCTCCAAAGCGTTGTTGCTGGGCATTTATCATGTCAATAGCGTTCTTCAAGATCTCTGACCGCTCTTCAGCGTCAATATCACTATCTTCCTTTTCTCCAATCTTTTTTAAAGCACGCAAAACAGGCATCCGCACCCGGTAAAACTCATCCAGGTTTGACGAAAATATACTTAGGAACTTTATCCTTTCTAAAACCGGCACCTCATCATTAGCTGCCTCCTCCATTACACGTTCATTAAAAGAAAGCCAGCTTAAATCGCGGTTATAATAACGCTGTTGTTCCATTTATTTAACGTTAGCCGGTGTGTACCCAAAAAATGCAGCAGCTATAATAAAGGCAACAACTGACCCTATAAGGCCGAACATAAATATGTTGTAAGCAATACGAAGCAACCGGTATTTTTTTCCGAGAACTACCCCCTGCGCGTACACATCGCGGATGAGTGTTCCGTATAAAAAGTCCTTATCCTCCATCATTTTTTGCATGCCGTAATTATATTCCTCCAATGTGGCTTTGTAAAAATTCCCAAAAAACAACAAGTTGACTCTCCTGTTGTCCACATCCTCGCGGCTAAAAACACCTGCAGGAATTGATGGCCTTGTCGCCAGGATAGAAAAAGTCATAGCTAATAAACTAACCGATAATAAGATAGAAGTTGGCACTATAAGGTATTCATATTCACTTAACCTGCGCAACAGCAAACTTATAATTGCCGATAAAATAATGGAATTGACAGTGATCATTATATGGGCCTTGTTATCAGCCATATCGCTTAAGCGTTGATGATTGCTTGAACTGATCCGAAACATGGTTTCAATTCCCTTTTCAGGCTTTTCCTTTTCTTTATCCTTGTCTTTATCTTTCTTCTTTTCACTATCTGTTTTTGATTCTAAAACCGGGGCTGCGTGCGTATTTTCCTCAACAATAGTCGCATCAAATTTCATCTCCTCCTTATTTAATTTCTTTTCCTGTTTTTCATGGGCTTTCTCCGCTTCCTTCAATTCCTTTTTGCGCTCTTTTTCCCACTTGCTTTTTATTTCTTCCAGGTTCTTTTCTTTGGTGTTATTAAGGAGTACCTTACAATAATCGGTATGGTAACTGTGCGACTCTAAAAACGATATCGACTTTTCACGCCACTGTTGTTTAGTTAAACTCGTGTTATGCAACAGGTTAACCTCTTTTAACAATAACTTATCCTTCTCTTTAAACTTATCGGTTCCCAGGTTAAATAAGTCAGCATCGCAAACAATTTCCTCAAGCAGTGTTTTGGGTGCTTGCGGCATTCTGGTAGCCATTATACAGCTCACTATCAGTTCGATATGCTTTTTATTGACGTTATGTTCTTCAAAAAAATCGGATGCCAATTCAGCACCTTTTTCTTCATGACTGTTTAAGTCTATCATGTATCCGAGGTCATGAAACCAAACCGCCGCCATTACCACAAAAAAGTCGTCGTCGTTCAATTGATAATGGTTAGCTATTTTTATTGCGGCAGCTACTACATCCTGTGTATGTTGTAAGTTATGGTAAATCAGGGTTGATGTGTCATGCGTTCTGTAAAATTTTAACACATAATCCTGTGCCTGCTCAAGTAGTTGCTGGTGGTTCATATTGCCGGATAATTTGAAGCGATCTTGATTTTATTTTATTGTTAATTTTAATAGCAATAATTTAATATTGACAGTAAAAGTAATGAATCAATCTGCAAAATGTTTTAATTTGAATAGCAATGCTAAGGTTTTGAGCGAAAACTTTACGGTAACGTAACAAATAAAATCCATTAACAGGTTTCCAAATTAAGTATGCAGATAGCTATCCTGATTAAGTGCAGTTTTGATTTATAGCTGTGTTTATAAAAAATAAAACCATGCCGGTTATATTAAGTTAATCAGTAAACATCCCAATAGTTGATATTTTGCGTAATTCATTAAAGTTCAATTTTTTGGTAAATTTGCAATGATAAATATTATCTAACTATGTTATTTCCGCAATTTTCAGAAAATCCATTCCAAATAAAACTTTCTTTTCATAAGATAATTGAAAGGCTGGAAGAAATTGCGGCAGGTGAGCCTGGTATAAATACAAAAAAAGCTGCCGAAATATTGACAGAAGTGGCGCCTTTTCCTGAATTGAGAGACGGTATAGAAAGCATTTCACAAATTGCAGATAATGAATTGGTGATAGCTCACTTATTGCAGGATCTGTTTCCTGAAATCCTCTCCAAAAATGAAATTAAAGCGGTAAGTATTCCTTATCTGGGCTTAATTTTTAATTATACCGAACGTTTTAAAGACATTATCAAAGCTGCCGGCACCAACTTTGACTTTAATATCCGCGATTTTGACGAACACCAGTTTTATGTAATGAGCTGCTGCATTATCCTTAACCAGTTTTATGGAACACATTTAGATTTTGGCAAACCGCTTTTTTATGATATCCCGGCAGCAGACGGGATTATTAAACACTACCGTATTTTATATAACGCTGATTTTTTAGAGATTATACCAACCGAAAAATCATCGATGCTAACCAAAGAGGATATTGATCTATTAATGGACAACTATGATGATCTGGATCTCTGGAAAGAGAAATTTCCGCCAAATAGCTGGATATTAAAGGGGTTTGGCATAATGACGCTATTTGATGCAACTGTTGAAAACGCTGTATCAAGCTTAAAAAGCAACTTGCTGGGCAATAAAAGCACATCTGAGGTACAGGAAAATCTTGAAACCATTTTCAGATCTATATTTAAGATTCCGGATTTGCATATCGGTTTTACTGCTTTCGATAAGGAAAATGATAAATTCGTGAACACCTCTATCGGGCAAAAAATTAAAAGTTACATGCTTGAAGGAAAGACCGAGGCTGACTGCCAGCAGATGCTTCGTGCTGACACCTACCAAAATCTGATTAAAAAGCAGACCCCGCTGGCCATTACTGACCTCCCGGAGTTTGTTTCAGCAAACCCGGAAAGCAAATTATCACGTCATTTTAGCGCACAGGATGTTCAAAGTTTCATATTAGCGCCAATTGTTAAAAATGGTGCATTGCTGGGTATTTTAGAATTAGTTTCAAAAAGGACCAGGGACCTCAATAGCGTCAATGCAAAAAAGCTGGAAATTGTTATGCCATTCCTGGTCGACACCATTTATAGAAAGGTAACAGAACTGCAAAACCAGATAGAAGCTGTTATACAACAAAATTATACCACATTGCATCCCAGTGTTAACTGGAAATTCAGGGACGAAGCTTTAAAATACATCCGTAATAAAGAAGCTGGTAAACCATATCATCCTAAAGAAATAGCATTTCAAGATGTATATCCCCTGTATGGGCAAATTGATATAAAGAATTCGTCTATTACCCGTAATTTGAGTGTTGCAAATGATTTAATTAGCCAGCTGCAGCAAGTTATTTTATTGCTTGAGCAAATGCACCAGGAAGATTGCATTGTTGACGCAGCAGAGAAAGTAATTGAGTTAAAGGAGTTTTTAAATGATCTGGACGCCGGCCTGAAAGCCGATACAGAGCATTTTATTCAAAATTATATTGAAACGACCATTCATCCAATTTTAACTAACAACAAAAAGGTAAGCAAGAAAATTTCAGACCAGATAGACGAATATTTTAAACGCACTGATAAATTAACCGGCGATTTTTACGCCAACCGGCGCAATTACGAAACCACGCTAACCTTAATAAATGAAAAACTGATCAGTATAATTGACAGCAGGCAGACAGAAGCACAGGTTTATTTCCCTCATTATTATGAAAGATTTAAAACTGATGGTGTTGAACACAATTTATATATAGGAAAATCTATATCGCCTACACAAGCTTTCGAACCGGCACATTTGGAACATTTGCGTTTATGGCAGTTGCTGGTGCTTTGTGAAATGGAGGCAGAACAATATCGCCTAAAAAAAGATTTACCTATTCAGCTGGGTGTAACTTCATTGATCCTTATTTTCAGCACCCCTATCGCTATCCGTTTCAGGATGGACGAAAAACATTTTGATATTGATGGTGCTTACAACATCAGGTACGAGGTTATTAAAAAACGTATTGATAAAGCTTTTATAAAAGGAACTAAGGAACGGATTACCAAACAAAACCGGATCACTATTATTTTCTCAAAACCTGAAGAAGAAACGGAATACATGAAACTGATTAACCTGCTACAAGACAGGGGTATATTGGGTTCTAAAATTGAAGAATTTGAATTAGAGGACCTGCAAGGGGTTTCTGGCTTAAAAGCCCTACGGGTTAGTGTTATACATAACTCAAAAATATCCGCCGGGATTTTTGATTACGAAGAAACGTATAAGCAACTGAATGCTGCTGCCGTGGAGAACTAATTAGAAAACAGATAATATCCTTTGTTCAGTTTATTATAATGTTGACACGATTAGTTAACGCAGTGGTTTATCTGCATTTGTAATTTGACAGCCCCTCCTCTTAAAATCAATTGGCTTTTCTTGTCCGAAAATATAGCTTCACCCCATACCGCTGTATTTACTGCTTTCAACGTTTCCGGGCTTTAAAAAACAATATCAAAACTTCAACTGTAAAACAGTGTTTAGCAAACACAATCAACTGTTATGGCACACAATAAAACACCTATTTATACGGCTTTTGCCGCCAATACCATTATTGCAATTGTAAAACTTGTGGCTGCTGCTGCCACCGGCAGTTCGGCAATGGCTTCAGAAGGCATCCACTCGCTGGTTGATACAAGTAACGAAATCCTGCTACTGCTGGGCATCAGTAAAAGCCAAAAACCCGCAGATGAAAAACGCCCCTTTGGCTATGGTAAAGAGCTTTACTTTTGGAGTTTTGTGGTATCGCTGTTGTTTTTTGCCCTGGGCGGCGGCTTCTCCATTTACGAAGGTATTGAGCACCTGATGCACCCCGAAGCTATAACCAGCCCCATGTGGAACTACGTTATCCTGGGCATTGCTTTTTTACTGGACGGATATTCATTGATTACTGCCCTGAAGGAATTTAACCGCCAGCGCGGTGATACACCATTCTGGAAAGCCGTACACCAAAGCAAAGACCCTGCAACTTTCGTAGTGCTGTTTGAAGATGCGGCCGACGTTATCGGCATTCTGATCGCTTTTTTTGGCATCCTGCTGGCGGTGTTGCTGCATAACCCCTACATTGACGGCGTGGCCTCCGTATTGATAGGCCTGTTACTTACCGCCGTGGCTGTTCTGCTGGTACGCGAGAGCCATAGCCTGCTGATGGGTGAAACAGGATCGCCTGCCGAGCTTAGTCAGATCATCACTATAGTTGAAAATGACGACATGGTGCAAAGCGTACTCACCCACCTTAGCATGTACATGGGCCCCGAAGAAGTCGTGCTGCTGTTAAAAATAAAGTTTGACAAGGGCAGGCAAAACAGTGAAGTTGTTGATACCATACACCTGTTGCGGCAAAACATACAAACAAGCCTGCCGCGTTATAAAAATATTTTTATTGAACCGGTATAGGTTTACAGCTGTCTTACATAATCTGCCAGTGTACAAAGGTTATTCCAGGCATCGCCGGCGGTATTGTTAAAGTAAACGTACACATCCCTGCCCTCCTCCTGCCATTCGCTTACATACTGCGCGTATTCGTAAAGCAGCTCATCGGCATAGCTTCCCTTATAGTTACCTTCCGGACCGTGAAAGCGGAGGTAAACAAAACCAGCGGCAGTAATAACCTGCGGCGAGGGTGATGCAGGCATGTCCTGCAATACCATTCCTGCATCAAAGCTGCTTAACAGCTCATAAACTTCATCATTATACCACGACCGATGCCTGAACTCCACAGCTACGTGCCATTGCTGTGTTTTGTTAGCCTGTGTTAAAAGGCTTAACAAATGCGTTAACTGTTCCGTTTGTGCTATGGTTACCTTTGGCGGGAATTGCACCAGGATGCAGCCTTTTTTGCTCACCCCACGGCTAATTACATCCATGAAGCGGGTAACATCTTTGGCATTAAAAGCCAGTTGTTTATTATGTGTAATATTTCGCCACAGCTTAAAAGTAAACTTAAAGTTTTCCGGGACGCTATCCGCCCATTTAGATACAGTGGAAGGCATAGGCAATTTATAAAACGAACTGTTGATCTCAATACTGTTGAGGTTCGCGGCATAATACTGCAAGCGTGAGCAGTTGTTAAAAGGGGGCTGAAAATCACGCTTTGAAATAGGGATAACCAGCCCGCTGGTGCCGCCATAAAACTCACCTTTACCTGTTTGCATAATTAATTACATTCAAAAAGCAGACCGCGATTACAAAAAAGTTTAAAAAAACTGCAGTGCACGATCTTAAGAAAGATAATTGAAAATCAATACTTTATATTTAACTTAACATTCTTTTGAAAAACTAATTTATCTTTGTAACTTCCAAATTATCTTTCAAATTAAAAAATGCTAACAATCCCGATGCCTGAAAACGAAACCGACAGGCTGGCTGCACTACAATCATACCATATTTTTGACACCGCTGAGGAAAAGGACTTTGACCAGCTAACAACGCTTGCATCCGCCATTTGCGGGGTACCTATAGCGCTCATTACTTTTATTGACGAAAAACGACAGTGGTTTAAATCGCATTTTGGTACAGATGTTACCGAAAACTTAAGAGAGCATTCTTTTTGCGCCCATACAATTGCGGCTGATGACGATATTTTGATAGTACCGGAAGCCCGTGCTGATGCCCGTTTTGCTGAAAACCCTATGGTAACCGGGCCCACCCAAATAAATTTTTATGCTGGTGTACCGCTGGTAAACGAAGATGGTTATGCATTAGGCACCCTGTGTGTGATTGACCAAAAAATAAAGCATCTTACCCATGAGCAAGGTGAAGCACTGAAAATATTGGGCAAACAAGTAGTTGATAAGTTAGAGCTGAAAAGAAAAGTATTACACCTTGAAAAAGCTAACCAGGAACTTCTGAACTCCAACGTGCTGATCCAGAAATTTGCTTCAATGGCTGCGCATGATATCAAGAACCCGCTAAGCAGCATCCTGCTTACCTCTCAGGCGCTAAAAATACGGCAGGAAAAGCTCCAGGATAAAGGCTGCATACACCTTGCCGATCTGAACATCGCCGCAACAAAAAACCTGCTTTCACTGGTGGAAGAAATGCTGGCTTATTCAAAATCACCTTCGTTGCTACTGGCCAAAAAACAACATTTTGAACTCAACGGCCTTATTAACAAAGTTAAAACTATGCTTACGGTGCCGCCGAACGTGGAGATTATACTTCCGCCGGAACAACATAGGCTTTATTTTTCTGTAATTGCTTTTGAGCAAATCCTGATCAACTTGTTAAGTAACGCCATACGTTACACTAACAAACCCGAAAGCGTCATCACCATCCGTTTTATTCAGGATGATGATTTTTACCGGATGGAAGTGGAGGACAATGGCATCGGCATAGCAGAACAATACCACGAAAAAATCTTTGCCAATAACTTCACCCTCAAAATCACAGACCGGTACAATGAAAAAGGGTCGGGTATTGGCCTGTCAACCGTTAAGGATCTGCTTACCGTGCTAAACGGCAGCATTTACGTAAAATCCGTACCGGGCGAAGGAACCACCTTTTTTATTGCGATCAAGAAGTAAGCTTGCCGTTAACGGTGCACGTCAGCCATTTCCTACCCGTTCCATTTCTTCTGCTGCGCTCCCACCTGATCGTTTTGCAGTTTTATAGGTTTTACCAAAGCGATAAGTAAACGTAAGCGTAAAAACCCGGCTGTCGCGCATTATTTTAAAATACTCGGTAGCATTAGGGAACGACGTAAAACCCTCCATGGCATTGGTATACAAGATATCCCGAATGCTTAATTTAAGCGTACCTTTCTTTTTAAGCACGGGCCTTGCAATGCCTGCTGATAGTTGACCAGTTGGGTACAGCAACTCCTGCACATCGTTACGCGCGCGGGTTGTATAAAAACCGGAGATCTCAGCAGTATAATCTTTAAAAATGGTGAATTGGTTATTGGCGCTCAGGTTAAGCTGATTTACCTGGCTGGTGTAGTTATTGCCGTTAAAACCCCGCAGCTGCTTATGGTTAAACGTTGCCTGTGCTGTAACACTCCACCAGCTCACCGGCGATACAGACACCGCCTCAGACGCACCGATATTGTATGTATGCCCAACGTTGCCTTGCGTGTACAACAGGATACCCTTTGCCGCATCGTTTAAAAACAGCTGCGAAAAATAGTTTTGAATATTGGTGTAGGATAATGTTGTAGTGAGCAGGTTTTTATATTGATGGCTCAACTCGAAATTCCAGCTAAACTGGGGTAAGAGGTAAGGATTACCGGTTTGATAAGTGTATTTGTTGATGATAAAATAAAAGGGGTTAAGGTTCTGAAATACAGGCCGGTCTATCCGCCGGCCGGCAGTTAAGGTAAAATTATTTGATGAGTCAGCCTGGTAGCTTACATAACCGCTGGGGAAGAACTCGCCGTAATTTCGTAAAAAAGCAGAATCTTTCTGAACAGCATTGCCCAATTGGTTGGCTTTATAGCTGGTGTACTCGTACCTCAATCCGCCTTGCATGGTAAACTTATTATACTTTCTTTCGATGGATGAATAAACGGCGTTGATATTTTCTTTATATAAAAAATGGTTACTTTTGCTGTTATCATCCACCCATTGGCCTCCTGTTAAATTTTGGTATGCGGCTAAGTTGTCGGTTTTACTGTAGGATGATCTTACACCCGCCTGAACGCTGCCGGTTTCGCCGATCTTCAGGGTATAGTCGGCCTTGCCAGATGCAATATTGATACCTGTAGGGATATTGCCGCGCGATAGTTCTGTGTACCCGCCAGGAGCAAGCAGCTTATTATCAAAATCCTGTTCGCTCTGCAGGTTATAACGCAGGTAGTCAAAATCAACAGCAAGATCCTGCGTTGCAGAAATAT
Source organism: Mucilaginibacter xinganensis (assembly GCF_002257585.1). Taxonomy (NCBI): domain Bacteria; kingdom Pseudomonadati; phylum Bacteroidota; class Sphingobacteriia; order Sphingobacteriales; family Sphingobacteriaceae; genus Mucilaginibacter; species Mucilaginibacter xinganensis. The sequence continues at coordinate 3,417,611 of NZ_CP022743.1, forward strand.
TATGCCTTAAGTTTAAATTAATGGCACCGTTCTTAAAGTGATTATCATTCTTGTTATCGGTTAAAATTGCAGAATCTGCCAGGCCTGCCGGATCTAACCAGGTAGCAGTAGCCGTGTTATCACCCTTTCTGTGGATAGCTGTACCGCTCAGCACCATTCCAATAGTGGTGTTTGGGCTTATATAATAATCTATACCTGTTTTAATGCTATGATTGGTGACAGTTCCCTTAAAAAAAGAAGGCTGCCGCAGCATAGCGGCAACTGCTCCTGTTGCATCGTAATATTTGCGCAGTGCATACAAGTCAGTAAGGTATTGTACATAGTTCAAATTATAGTTAAAAAAGGTATTGATCTTGCCTGTGCGGTAATTTAGTACCAGACTGTTAGCGCTTTTAGGATAAACACCTTGTGCGGCCCCTGTGGTAAACGAGCCGTTAAAACCTTTCTGCCGGTTCTTTTTTGTTTTTATGTTGATGATACCCGCGTTTCCGCTTGCATCATACTTAGCGGTTGGGTTGGCTATCAGTTCAATTTGCGACACTTGCGACGAGCTCATGCTACTCAATAAATTATTAAGGTCAGCACCGCTCAGGTAGGTTGGCTTATCATCAATAGTAACCAGCACGCCTGCTTTACCCTGCAGGGAGATCCCGCCATTCCTGTCAACCGTTACCCCTGGCGATTTCTCCAGAACCTCCAGCACGGTTGAACCGGCGTTGGTAACCGATGCATCAATATTTAATACTGTTCTGCCCTGCTTCATTTCAACGGCAGGCGCATGCGAGGTAATATTTACCTGCTGCAATAAGGTACTTGCCTGCTGTAATCTTATTGAATCAGATTTTACTTTTCCTGGTAAGGTATAAACATGAGTGGATTGTGACTTATAACCGGTGTAGGTGATAACAAAGGCGTAAGCACCCGGCTGAACGTTTTTAAACAAGGCAATCCCTTTAATATTGGCAACTACAGCTTTTACAGGTTTATCGTCCTTTAACAGTTTAACGGTGGCACCATCTGCTGGCTGCAGCCTCTCGTTAACTACAGTCAGCGAAAAATCAAGGGCGTTATCTGTTTTAGGCTGACAAAAAGCCATGGCACACATCAGCAATAATGCGGTCAGCAGTATAATTTTTTTAGTATGATGAATATGGTATGAGTGGCGCAAATTTGATACGTTTTTTGTAATCTTAACCTGAAAGACGCTTGAAATGAAATTTAGTTACGAACAAAGTTCCTTATATCCGACAGTTGCACATAAGGAAAGCAGAAAAAAACCTCACTGATGCTCCGCCTTTTTCACCCCGTGGATAAAAACAAATCCCATTAATGCCCCTAAAAACGCAAGACCGGCCGAGGTACGCATAATTTTAGCATAAGCACTGATGAAACTATCACGGTAAGCTTTTCCTATTGTTTTTTTATCAGTATTTATGCCTTCGGGTACTTTAGCATTGCCCAGATTTGCAGCCTGTGCAGTAACCATTTGTTTGTCATGCGGGCTAAACTTTACGCCCTTAAGCTGTGTTTGCAAAGCGCCGAAAAAAAACAATACAGCTAAAGCACCAAATATCGCATTAGCAAAAACGCCGGCTATCCGCGAAACTGCATTATTCACGCCCGATGCCGTTCCCGAAAAATGATCACTAACCGCGCCCATTACGGCAGCTGTTAAAGGTGCCACGGTAAATGACATACCAAGGCCGAGCACAATAATTCCGGGAAAAAAAGTTGTCCAATAGTCAGCCGCGCCATTGGTTTGTTTAATAAACGACAGCATTAGTAACCCCACCCCCGCTGCTGCGGGCCCACAAATAAGCAACAACCTCGGGCCAAACTTATCAGCAATACTCCCGGCAAAACGAGCAAGGCCTATCATCATTAGCGTAAACGGCAAAAAAGTCAACCCGCTTTGTAGCTGGCTATACCCCTGCACCTGCACCATATTGAGCGACATAAACAACATCCCTGCTCCTAGCCCGGCATATAGGAAAAACGTAAGCAGGTTCGATCCGCTAAAGGTAGCACTGGCGAACAACTTCATCGGCATCATAGGATAGCTGCATTTTCTCTCAATAATAAGGAAAGCAATCAGCAGTAAAACCCCGGCAGCTAGTGAAAGGAAAACCTGCCAGTTGTACAAACCAACCGCCGGGATACGCAGAAAACCGAAGGTTACCAATGCCAAACCAAGCGCGATGGTAATTGCTCCCGGGAAGTCGAGCGTCTGGCCGCTGTCGTCGTCTTTAGTTTCATTCACTTTAAACCATAACATTACCAATGCGGCCAGGCCAATAGGCACATTAATAAAAAAGATATATCGCCATAAACCTGCATCAGCCAAAGCGCCACCCAAAACGGGCCCACCCATGGTTACCAAAGTGGTAAACGCCGACCATGTACCAATGGCCTTCCCCCTTTCCTTTACATTGATGGATGATGAGATGAGCGATAGGCTGCCGGGGATCATCAGTGCACCGCCTATCCCCTGTATTATCCGAAAAACAACCAGGTAAGTGACACCCGGCGAGAGTCCGCAAAGGGCGGAACCACAGATAAAGATAAAAATACCTGCCATAAAAATCCGTTTACGGCCAAGTTTGTCGCCGAGCGCCCCCCCGATGAGCATTAATGCGGCCAGCATCAGCAGGTAAGCGTTCAGGATCCAAAACAGATCGGCGCCACTGGCTTGCAGGCTCTTCTGTAAAGCAGGTAATACCACGTTAAGTGCAGTACCATCAATAAATGCCATGGCAGAAGCCATAATGGCCGAAACCATGATCCATTTACCGGCAGGACTTTTTAACGCAACGGTAGTCATGTCTTTATTTTTAACTAAGCGTCAACCGCATCATAAACAATAACCTTTTCCCAAAGGTGACTGCAATTTTTTATGAACTCCAGGTGTACCGGGTGGGTTTGATAAGTAGCCTGCCCGGCAAGGTCGCTGAAAAACATCAGTTCAGACACCGCCCAGCTGTTATCAACCACATCACGTTTCTCTGTAGAAGCCACAACGCCAACCCGCAATTCGCGCACGGTTTCAATTTTTGACAGTGTTTTTACCCCGGCAACCAACTTGTCCCTATCCTCAATTGAGGCAGGGTTTTTGAGCCAAAAAAAAACGTGATGGATAACCGGGTACTTGTTACCGGATCCTTTTAACGGAAGTGCTGATGCTGCTGTGCCTGCTGCAAGGGCTGCGGAAGTTACTATGAATTTTCGCCTGCTTGTTGGTTTCATAATTGCTGTAATAAAGTGTTAAGTTAAAGAAATATTCGATTTGTGATGGCAGATTTTTCATTGTAAAAACCTTAACGAATCTTATAAACTTCAACTATCAGTAAGCCAGGTTTGAATTTCGCAAACAATGGATTGATGTTTGCAACCTGTAAACCACTCAGCTACTGATATTTGTTAAAATTTAAACAAAGATGAAACTTAACAATAATACAATCTTAATAACAGGCGGAACAAGCGGCCTTGGCCTTGAATTTGCCACCCAATTAATTGATCTTGGTAATACCGTAATTATTACGGGCCGCAATCAGGCTAAGCTTGATGAAACCAAACTGAAACTGCCGCAAATCCACACCTTTAAAAGCGATGTAAGCGACCCCGATGCAATTATAAATTTATACAACCGGGTAGTTAACCAATTCCCTGAGCTTAACATCCTCATTAACAACGCAGGCGAGATGAGAAGGCTCGACCTGCACGACAGATCGCTCGACTTAAATAACATCACCCGCGAAATTGAAATAAATCTATCGGGACCTGTTAGAATGGTGCAACAGTTTTTACCGCATTTGCAAACAAAAAGCAACGCCGCCATTATGAATGTAACATCAGGGATAGCGTTTGTTCCTTTTCCACTGGCACCAATTTACGGGGCAACAAAATCAGGTTTGCAGTCATACACAAGGTCGTTACGGGTTCAGTTAAAAAAGGATGGGATTAAAGTGTTTGAGTTAGTTGCGCCCGGAGCAAAAACGCCCTTAAATGATAAGTTTGCGGGCGATGTAGATCCTAAAATGTTAATGGATGCCGGTACGCTGGTTAATGCCGCCATAAAAGGATTAAAAAAGGATCAATTTCAAATTTTCCCGGGGATAGCTTCTTTGCTGGCGTTACTAAGCCGTTTGGTACCTTCACTTATTTTTAACCAGATGAGCAAAATCGCTGAAAGATCATTAGCCATTTAACCGTGAGTTGGTGGTTTCATACCCTAAGAATTTCATACTTTAGGACGTGATAAATTACTTATCATTTAAAGTATGATTTACAATTACCTCATCTATTTCTTCCTGTTTGCCGGTGTATTATTTAGTATCGTAACACGTAAATTAACTATTTGGGCCGCTTTGTTGGGCAGTATAATGGGCTTATTGGTTTTTAAGGGAGGCGGTTACAATGGATTTATTTCACTTGGCATATTTTTTATTTTAGGATCAACTGCAACAAGTTTTGGCTTAAAAAAGAAACAGGAAATTGGTGCAGCAGATAAAAGTACCAGCCGGAGAACTGCCGGACAAGTGATAGCCAATGGTGGCGCTGCGGCAATATTAGGTGCGGCTGCATGGTACAATCCGGCCTTGATACATTTAATGCAACTAATGATGGCCGGAAGTTTGGCAGCAGCTACTGCCGACACTTTATCGTCGGAAGCCGGTACAGTGCTGGGTAAAAATTTTTATAACATAATAACGTTAAAAAAAGAGGAGCGCGGGTTAGATGGCGTGATCAGTATCGAAGGAACACTTACAGGGGTTGTTGGATCACTTATAATTGCATCCGTTTATTCCATTGGTCATGATTGGAATAATGAGCTGTTATGGATTGTAATTGCCGGAACTTTTGGGAATATTTTTGACTCCATCCTGGGCGCTACGCTGGAAAGCGCGCATTTAATTGGTAATAATCTTGTAAATTTTTTGAATACCTGTATCGGAGCGGCGGTATGCCTGTTGTTGTTTTACCTATAAAACAAGCCTTTATTTACCAATTAACGCACTTTTAGCAAAAAAAAGGAATTAAAATAAAACAACATTTAAATATGAGGGTTTAATCAATAATTAAAGCTACATTTGTAGCTATTTAAAAATCAATATAATGCAAGAAGGAACAGTAAAATTTTTTAATGAAGAAAAGGGTTTTGGATTCATCACCCCAAGTAACGGAGGCAAAGAAGTCTTTGTTCATTCATCAGGACTGATTGACCGCATTCGCGAGAATGACACAGTACAGTATGAGGTTGAAGAAGGCAAGAAAGGCCCTAACGCGGTAAGAGTAAAAATAGCTTAAAACTATAATAAATGATCGTGAAGCATTTTCCCTAATAGGGAAAATGCTTTTTATTTCCTTCAGCTGTTTACAGCTCTCCTTCTTTTCTTAGAAAAGGATTTTTATCAAATCACCCATTGAATGCCATTCTTTACGGCATAACTCTTATTATTAAATGAGACAACTTAAGATAACTCAGTCCATAACTAATCGCGAAACCCAATCGCTCGATAAATATTTAACAGAAATTGGTAAAGTTGACCTGATAACTGCACAGGAAGAGGTTATACTTGCACAAAAAATAAGGGATGGTGACCAGGCCGCTTTAGAGCGTTTAACAAAAGCTAATTTACGTTTTGTGGTATCTGTTGCAAAACAATATCAAAACCAGGGCATTACGCTGGGCGACTTAATAAACGAGGGTAACCTTGGCCTTATTAAAGCAGCCAAACGTTTTGACGAAACAAAAGGATTTAAATTTATTTCATACGCCGTTTGGTGGATCAGGCAGTCTATCATCTCCGCTATCTCTGATCAATCCCGTTCTGTACGTTTACCATTAAACCAGATCGGAACATTAAGTAAAATCAGAAAAATTCAGTCACAACTGGAGCAGGAATTTGAAAGAGACCCAACACCGGAAGAACTGGCTGAAAGCCTTGAAACAACAGTTGAAAAAATTGCTGATTCACTAAGAAATTCAGGTCGCCAGGTATCAATTGATGCGCCTTTTCAACAAGGGGAAGAGGGTACCTTGCTGGACGTTATGCACAATAACGAACCGACAACCGATAGTATGCTGATCCATGATTCGCTTGCTACAGAACTTAACCGTTCCCTGTCAAAATTGGGAGAAAGAGACCGTGAAGTACTGGTATTATTTTATGGCTTAGGTAACAATCATACCCATACACTTGAAGAAATTGGCGAAAAATTTATCCTAACCCGCGAACGGGTTCGCCAGATAAAAGATAAGGCCCTGCAACGGATCAAACAATCCTCTCGCAGTGGTGCACTACAGTCTTATTTGTAGACAAAGTTTTTCATAGCGATGGGTCTAAAACTCATCGCTATGTATTTTTCTCAATAAGGTGACGGACTTGTCGCCGTCCACCCCCCATCTACAACCAAACTTTGCCCTGTGATATGCCTGGAAGCAGGCGAGACAAAAAACAAAGCTGCATTGGCAATATCCGCTACTGTTGCAGGCTTTCCCAAAGGTGTAATGCGCGACCATGTTGCAAGGTATTCGCTGTCCATAAGCGTTCTTTCTGTTAAAGTAGCACCCGGAGCAATGGTGTTAATCGTAATACTATACTCCGAAAGTTCTACCACTAAACTTTTAGCAAGCATTTCCAGGCCGGCCTTTGTCATTCCGTAAGCCGCGAGGTTCTTATGCGCCTGGTGCCCGGTTACTGACGACATTAGTAACATGCTCCCGCCTAATCCCTGTTTTTTTATTTGGATAGCTGCTTTTTGTGTTAAAAAGAAAGTACCGTACAGGTTTAAATCCATTACCTGTTTTAATGATTCAGGTTGATAATCTAAAAATTCACCAAAAGTGGTGATCCCCGCATTGGCGATTATTATGGTTAGCTTTCCGAATTTATCAACTGCTTCATCAACCAGATGCTGAATAAATTCAACGTTTGATACATCCCCCGCAACCGCATGGCAAATGCAACCCTGTTTTTGAATCTCTGTTGATGCGTTTATGGCTAAGGCTTCATGAATATCATTAAGAATAACCGAGGCTCCTTCCAGCGCAAGTTGCCGGGCAATCTCAAAACCGATACCCTGCCCTGCGCCGGTTATTATCGCCACCTGGCCGGTGAATTTTTTATCTGTCATCGTTATTAGCGTTTATAATCAGCCTCAATGTGAATCTCTCAAAACCCCGCTCCCGCTAGCACCCTTTAAAAAACCAAAATCGGCACCTAAATGTGCTTGCTCTACGTTTTGCTGGTATAGCCAGGTATAGCCCCGGTTAGTTAACGCATTAAAGGGTTCAAGCTGCTTTTTTCTTTCGTCAATCTCAACATCCGAGAGCTCAACATGAAGCGTTTTATTTAAGACATCCAGGGTTATGAGGTCACCATCCTGAACAATAGCTATGGTACCGCCAACAGCTGCTTCCGGCGAAACGTGTAAAACTACAGTACCGAAGCCTGTACCGCTCATTCGTCCGTCGGAGATCCGTACCAGATCTGTTACGCCTTTTTCAAGCAGTTTTTTAGGAATGGCCATATTGCCGACCTCAGGCATACCGGGGTACCCTTTTGGGCCAACGTTTTTAAGTACCAGTACACTGTCTGCATCTACATCCAGCAAAGGATCATCAATTCTGGCTTTATAATCCTCAATATTTTCAAACACAACCGCCTTGCCTGTATGCTGCATTAAAATCGCGTTTGCTGCCGACGGTTTTATAACTGCGCCATAGGCACATAAATTCCCTTTTAAAACAGTTATTCCTGCAGCCAGGTTAAATGGTTCATTTACAGTGGCTATCACCTCCCGGTTAAAGCACTCGCTATTTTGATAATTCTCCGATATTGGTTTCCCGCTAACAGTAATAGTCTCCCGGTTTAAAAAGGCATCCAGTTCCTTCATTACAGCCGGGATTCCACCTGCGTAATAAAGATCCTCCATAAAATATTTTCCAGACGGCTGCAGGTTTGCCAGCAAAGGAATCCCTTTTGCAGCGGTGTCAAAATCGTCAATGGTCAGGTTTATACCTATCCTCCCCGCTATAGCCAGCAGGTGAATAATAAAATTAGTTGAGCCGCCAATGGCCGCGTTGGTTAATATCGCATTTTCAAAAGCTTTCAACGTTAATACATCAGATAATTTCAAATCATCTCTAACCATATCTACTATCCGCATCCCTGAAAGATGCGCCAAAACTTTCCGACGCGAATCTGCCGCCGGGATCGCGGCGTTTTCGGGTAACGAGAGCCCCAGCGCTTCGGTCATCACGGCCATAGTCGAAGCCGTTCCCATCACAGCACAGTGTCCCCTGCTCCGCGACATGCAGGCTTCGGCTACATTCATTTCTTGTTCCGACATCCGGCCCGAACGCTGAGCATCTGAAAAACGCCAAACATCAGAGGTGCCTATATCCCGCCCCTGGTATTTACCCGTAAGCATCGCCCCGCCTGATACCACGATGGTTGGGATATTTACGCTACATGCCCCCATAATAAGTGACGGTGTAGTTTTATCGCATCCGCAAAGCAGCACAACACCATCCAACGGATTGGCCCTGATGGATTCTTCCACATCCATGCTTACAAGGTTACGGTAAAGCATGGCAGTGGGTTTAATAAGTGTTTCGCCTAATGACATTACCGGAAACTCAACCGGGAACCCGCCAGCCTCATAAACGCCGTGCTTAACTGATTCTGCCAGTTCCCTGAAATGAGCATTGCAGGGCGTAAGTTCTGACCACGTATTACAGATTCCGATCACAGGCTTACCTTTAAACTCATGAGCGGGAATACCCTGATTTTTCATCCACGAACGATAGATAAAACCATCCTTGCCTGTTCTGCCAAACCATTCGGCACTTCTCAGTTTTTTTCCGGCCATTGTTTATAATTGAGGTTTATGAATCTCAAAGTTAGTTTTTTTACATTCACTTCAAAGCCATCAGAGACAGGTGGCATCGTCTGATTGAAATAGATTTATAAAACTAATTGTATGTATCTTTACCGGAATGATAAGATTTCACAGCGATAAGATTCAACGCTCAGGCCCAAAATGGCTGTTTGCAATCCTTCTGATGCTGAGTTTTTTTATTTCTTCGGGTCTGGCTATTCAATCTCCGGTAAAAACGGCCGGCATAGCAACCACCCTGCTGCAAAGCCATCCAAAAATGGTTGCCCAAAGCATAAGTTATAACAGGGCGGTAAGGCTAAATCAAAAAGGTGTTCATGCTTTTAATTTCCTTATTACATTTCCGAAGGCTTTAATCAATCTGCACACCTGTAAGGTTAAGGTTCAATTAATCCATCTTAATAACAGCGCCAACACCATTGCAGCGCAAACTTATTTTCCCGGCTTTCACAATATCACACACCAAAACACTGGCGACCAACATCCGTTGGCATAATAACCTTCTTTTCAACTGCATTCGCGGTAAAAATCAATTTATAAGCTTGCTGACGAAGATTCAGCATTATCGGTTATTTTTTTTAATTCAGATATGAAATATCTAAAAAGGGTAGTAAGGCTTTGCGCTTTAGTACTATTTATGACACTTGCAGTAGCAGGTATCGGTATGTTTGGGGTTGCGCCAATATTGAGTAAAGACAGGAAATTGTTTGCAGATACTGAATCAGTAACTGAAGCCAGGGAAAACACAACTTCGGGCAACACAATACCAGATGATGTTAAGTTCTAATTTTTAATGCACATATTAGTACATGCAAAAGTATTATTTACTAATCTTATTATTTTTCGCCGGGCTAATTGCGTCCGCGATATCGCCACACGACTATTTTACATGGATACTGGAAGTTTTCCCGGCTATAATCGGTTTAATAATTTTACTGATAACTTTTAAGAAGTTCAGATTTACCTATTTAACTTACTGCATGATACTGATCCATTGCTGCATATTATTCGTTGGCGGTCACTATACTTATGCAATGGTGCCGCTATTCGATTGGATAAAAGATTTTTTTCATCAAAGCCGCAATAATTATGATAAACTTGGCCATTTTGCTCAAGGTTTTGCACCGGCTATGATCGTAAGGGAGGTTTATATCCGCCAACAGATTATTCAAAAGAAAACATGGATCCCGTTTTTAACAGTAGTGGTATGTATGAGCATCAGCATGTGTTATGAATTTTTAGAATGGTTTGTTTCGGTTGTTTCAGGTTCTTCCGGCGACTCGTTCTTAGGTTCGCAAGGCGACATATGGGATACCCAATCTGATATGCTTTTTGCAACTATAGGTGCCATCTGCATGGTGATATTTTTCTCAAAACTGCAGGACAGGAACATTGATACATTTCAGACAAGCAGATAGATGCAAAAAGCCAGCCCACAAACTGAGCGACCCGCTAAAAAAAGAACCGGAAAATTTTTAATTGATAGCGTAACATTATTTCGAGGGTTTATTCTAAAGTTAGCCGGCACAAATAAACTTGTAGTTGTAAAGGCATTATCATAGTTTTATCTGTAATTAACTGACCAAAATCATCAAACAAAATGAAGCACTTTTACTTTAAACCAATTTTCACAGCGCTGATGCTGGGCAGCGTAAGCCTGTATGCACAGCAGGAGCCTGTTGATACTGCCGTATTTTCCAAAATAAGGAAAGCCGAGATGAGCAACTCGCATATCCCAACCATTGCACATTACATTACCGACGTAGCCGGACCTCGCCTCACCAACTCGCCCGGCTACAAACGGGCAGGAATGTGGGCTGTTGAAACCATGAAAAAGTGGGGAATGGTGAACACCGCAATGGAACCATGGGGAAATTTCGGCAAGGGATGGGAAATTGAAGATTTTAGCATTTCGTTAAAAGCACCGTATTCGCAATCGTTAATTGCCTATCCTGAACCATGGAGCGGCAACACAAAGGGCCCGGTTCATGGCGAAGTGGCATTATTGCCAGCCGCAAGTGCAATGGACACTGCCTATTTGCTTAAACATATAGGTGATTATAAAGGTAAATTTATTTTGATTGCAGGTAAGTCGCCGTCATACGATGTTGATTTTAAACCATCAGCAACACGCCTTACAGACGAGGAACTGGCTAATATGAAAGATACTTACATGCTTTCGAGAAAAGTTATGGAAGGTTACCTTGGCTACTTTAAAACAATCAGCCGCGTTGCAGATATTCTTCAAAACTCAGGCGCGCTTGCTGTAATAACCGCAGGTGGAGAAAACATTAACGGGACCACCTTTGTACAGGGTTTTTCCGGCTATAAAACCAACAATGCTGAGAGCACGGTTAAGGTATCTATCGCGTCAGAAGACGGGCAGCGGATGAAACGGTTAATTGAATCGGGACATAAAGTTGAACTTGACTTAAATGTTAAAGCAAAATTCAATGACGCTGATATTAAAGGTTACAATGTTGTAGGCGAAATCCCGGGAACTGATCCTAAGCTAAAATCGCAGCTGGTGATGCTGGGCGGTCACATGGATGCCTGGGCTTCATCAACCGGGGCAACAGATAACGGTGCTGGCTGCATAGTGATGCTGGAAGCGGTGCGCTTGCTTGATTCATTGGGCCTAAAACCAAAACGTACTATCCGTATTGCCCTATGGGGCGGCGAAGAGCAGGGACTATTAGGTTCATACGGATATGCGAAAAACCATTTCCGCGGAACCGACCTTGTGTTAAAACCCGAGGCCGCCAAAGTTTCAGCTTATTTTAATCTGGATAACGGAACAGGAAAGATCAGGGGAATTTACGCGCAGGGCAACACTGCCATTAAGCCGATATTTGAGCAGTGGTTTAAACCTTTTAACGATTTGGGAGCAAACACGGTAACCATGAGCAATACAGGCTCAACAGATCACCTCTCTTTTGATTGGGCAGGCATCCCGGGTTTCCAGTTTATCCAAGACCCTATTGATTATGAAACCCGTACTCACCACAGCAATCAGGACAATTATGACCACCTTCAGATTGAAGATTTAAAACAAGCGGCCATAATAGTAGCTTCATTCGTTTACCAAACAAGCGTGAGAACTGATATGATGCCACGAAAACCATTGGAGAAAGAAACCTTTGTATTTGACGGATTGTAATATCAAACAGCATTATAAAGAAAGCCGCACCATTATTAATAATGATGCGGCTTCTTTTTAATAATTAAATTTATTTACTCCGCAACTGCAGCTTCATTAATCATGCTTTCAGCAGCCTCGGTTAGCGCAACATCGGTTGCCTTTTCATTTTCGAGCGTTTGTTGCAATAATTGGGCAACTTCTGTGTGGCCCATCGTCTCAGCGAAGGTTCTGAGTGATCCGTATGTGGCTATCTCGTAGTGTTCCACTTTCTGGGCGGCAAGTATTAAACCTGCATCCCTGGTATGGGTTCCTTTGTCGGTATCTTCAATTATGCTGGCAGCTTCCGCTAGCAAGCCTTCCATAGCGTCACATTTTTTTGCTACAGCCTTTTCATCAAGCAGGGAAAATACTTGCTCAAGGGTCTCAATATGGGTTTGAGTTTCATTGGTGTGCTTCTCAAAAGCAGCTGCAAGCTCTTTCGCTGTCGCGGCTTTTTGCATTTTTGGTAAAGCTTTTACCAGGTGTTTTTCGGCCCAGTAAATATCTTTCAATTCGTCAACAAAGAATTTATGAAATTCAGAGTCTGTCATTTTGCCGGTTAAGCCGGCAGGTTTTGTGCGGGATGTTTTAGTTGCCATTTTACTTTAGTTTTAAATAGATATTTGATTAGATAACATCAAACATTCTCACATTGTTTAAACTATTAAATTATTTTATTTATAAATAAGATAATTAACAACAATAAAACAAAAACATATTAACCAATTACATATTTTCCGAAATTAAGTTTCGTTTTTTTTAATTGTGTGTAGCGCTATTAATTTTCAGAACGTAATGCCTATTATAAATTATTCGCTAGAGAGATTATGAAAAACTTTAAAAACATTCAAAAAGGCTTAATGGTAAAGATTAGTGCGGTATGTATGTTATCCGTAGTATTGTCATCGTGTTTAAAAGATCACAGTTCAGATACACCTGCCCCGCCAGTAGCCTTGCTAACGGTTACCCAAGCTTCGCCTGACCAGCCTGGCCTGGATTTCTCCATTAATGGAACCCGTATTAATGCTTATGTACTTAACTTCGGAAGCAACATCGACTATTTCAGAGCTTACACTGGCAAACGAACCTTCACGTTCTCTAAATCGGGAACTACAACCACAGTTATAAGTGATACGGCAACACTGAAACAGAATGTGGCTTATTCATTATTTCTGGTTAACAAAGCCGCCACGCCGCAGCTTTTGTTACTAACCGATACCATTTCTCAGCCAACAACAGGAAATGCGGGTTTGCGCTTTGTAAATTTAAGCCCGGATGCCCCGGCAGTTGACCTGGCTGTAAAGGATGGTTCGGTATTAGTTACCAACAAAGGATTTAAAGGATTCTCAACCTTTCAGCCGATTGCAGGCAAAACCTATTCATTTGAGATCAGGAAAGCAGGCACTACTACGGTTTTGGCGTCGTTAAACAATGTTAATATTAGTAGCGGTTTTGTTTACAGCATTTATCTGCGCGGGCTTGCTGCTGCAACAGATGCGACCAAATTAACTGCTGATTTAATTATCAATGCCCACCCTTATTAGTCAAAAATACTATTTCTACGTTACCCGATCAGAAACCGCCAAAAACAGGCGGGTTTCTTTGTTTTAATCTTAAAACAAATGCCTAGTGTAACTTTTTCGCTTCAATGAGTAAAGCAGGGATAATTTTAGCATATTTATTAGTTAATGATTTACTATGAAGAAATGTTTACTCCCCGTATTTATTTTAATAGTTGCAAGTAGTGTTTCAGCCCAAAAACTCAAAAAAAAGCCGCTGGATCATTCCGTTTACGACAAATGGCAGAGCATTGACAACGAACGGATAAGCGACAACGGGAAGTGGATATTATATGTTATTAAACCACAGGAGGGCGACGCGGAACTGTTTATTACCGATAACAAAAACAGCAGCAGGACTCATGTTCCGCGGGCTGATACCGCCCGTTTTACTTCCGACTCGCGGTATGCTGTGATGCTGATAAAACCATTTTTTAAAGACATCCGGCAGGCAAAGATCAAAAAGAAAAAACCAATTGAGTTTCCGAAAGATACACTAGGGATAATTGTGCTGGGTAAAAACAACATTGAGAAAATCCCCGCTATCCGGTCGTTTAAAATAGCAGAGAAAGCATCTGTAATAGCTTACCTTTCGCCGGCTGATACTGTGAAGAAACCCGCTGCCGCCGATACTTCAAAAAAAGCGATTGCAAATACTATCGCCCCGCCGGTACGTGAAGGTTCTGAACTGTCAGTAAAACAATTACTTACCGGAAAAACGCACTCATTTGAATATGTAACTGAATACCAGCTCACAAAAAATGGTAAGCTGCTGGCGTTTGCTGTTACAGCACCAAAAAAATCAAAAAATATAAAATCAGGGTTATTTGTTTATGACATCGACAGGGATACGCTGAAAACGATAAGTAACGGGCGTGGCAACTACCGGAGCCTGGTTTTTGATGATGCCGGCAGGCAACTTGCTTTTGCCGCTGAAAAAAACCCTGAAAAAGCGCTTGTAAAGCCATTTAAACTTTACTATTACAATACGTTAAAGGATAGTGCGGAAGCCATTGCAGCTCCCTACTCGTTAGGGATGCCCGACAAATGGGCGGTAAGCGGCGATGGAAGAGTTTATTTTAGCAAGACTGGCGGCAACTTATTTTTTGGCACCGCACCCATTCCTAAACCTATTGATACTACACTGGTTGATTTTGAGTTGGCGAAGCTGGATATATGGAATTACAAGGACGATTATTTGCAACCCCAGCAACTGAAAAATCTGCAGCGCGAATTAAGGCGCAGTTATCTTGCTGTTATTCATCCGGCGACGGGCGATAAAAAACTGATCCAACTGGGCGATCCGGATATGCGGGATATTCTGGTTCCCGATAACACCGATGCCGGCTTTGTGTTAGGATTAACAGATACCGGCGCCCGCATACAAAGCCAATGGCAAGGCGCCGCCGATCAGGAGGCTTACCTGATAAACATCCGCACAGGCGGCAGGATAAGAATAAATGACCGTTTGAAGGGGCGATATAGTATTTCGCCGGATGGAAAATATGTAGTTTGGTTCGACTCAAAAGATCAAAACTGGCATAGTTATTCAATAGCAACAGGAAAAAAAACAAATTTAACTGCCAGGACCGGGGTAAAAATGGGCGAAGAGGATAACGATGTGCCTGATGACCCATCGCCTTACGGGATTTCTGCATGGGAACAACACGACAAAAATGTACTGATCTATGACCGTTATGATATTTGGAGCATTGCCCCCGCAACCGGCGAGGCGGTGAACCTAACTGGCGGTACCGGGCGAAAAAACAGGATCATATTCAGATACAACCTCACCAATTCAGAACAAAAATTCATTCCGGCCAAAACCACGCTTTGGATAATTGCCCAAAATGAAGAAAATAAACAATGGGGATATTACAAGAAGGAGCCCGGCAATCTTTCTGCTCTTGAAAAGGTAATAATAGCGCCTAATGGATACAGCAATCTGCAAAAAGCCAAAAACACCACCAATTTTATATACACCAAATACAGTTATCGGCAGTCGCCTGATTTGTACACATCAACTGATCTTAAAAATGAGATTCGCCTGAGCAATACCAATCCGCAACAGGCACAATATAATTGGGGCACCGCTGAACTGGTGGAATGGACAACGCCAAAAGGCTTTCATTCAAAAGGCATTTTATACAAGCCCGAAGATTTTGACCCAACAAAAAAATACCCGATGATCGCCTACTTTTACGAAAAATTATCGGACGGTTTATACAATTATATCCCCCCTGCTCCTACACCATCAAGGCTTCCAATTTCTTATTTTGTAAGTAATGGCTATTTGGTATTTGCGCCCGATATAAGTTATCAAAACGGCCACCCGGGGGCATCAGCAGTTGAGTTTGTTAATTCGGGTGTTGAGGCACTAAAGAAGAAGCCCTGGGTTGATGGTGCCCATATAGGCATACAGGGCCAAAGCTGGGGCGGATACCAGGTAGCTTACCTTATAACGCAAACAAACATGTACGCAGCCGCCTGGGCAGGAGCTCCTGTTGCAAATATGACCTCAGCGTATGGCGGTATCCGTTGGGAAAGCGGCGTTAACCGCCAGTTTCAATACGAGAAAACACAAAGCCGAATTGGCGCAACCCTGTGGGAAAAACCTGAGCTTTATATCGAAAATTCTCCCTTATTTCAATTACCGAAAGTAAATACTCCGGTGATGATCATGTCGAATGATGCCGACGGAGCCGTACCCTGGTACCAGGGCATTGAAATGTTTACAGCTTTGCGCAGGTTGGGCAAACCGGTTTGGTTGCTGCAATATAATGGCGAAGCGCACAACCTGGTGCAAAGACAAAACCGAAAGGACATCTCCATCCGCGAGCAGCAATTTTTTGATCACTTTTTAAAAGGCGCAGCAATGCCGGTTTGGCTTGATAAAGGAGTTCAAGCCGTAGATAAAGGCAAAGACTGGGGCTTTGAGCTGGAGAAGTAGTTGATTGACCATGGCGAATAGTCCAAGGTCAATCAATTTTGTTGGTTTATGTGGGTATATAACAACACCCAGAAGCTATAGCCTACCGCTGTTTACTACTCACTTTACTTATCGTCTTTAATCATCTTTAGCCCCTTGGTCCAGCGTAACAACTGATCAAGCATTAGTGTAGCTGCCTTGCTCAATCTTTCATCAGCTACAAACGAGTTTTCTTCGTTAATGAATTGGTGCAGCATCGGAATGTTTACCATTTCGCTAAGAGAAACTGTCTTT
This sequence comes from Mucilaginibacter xinganensis, assembly GCF_002257585.1. Taxonomy (NCBI): domain Bacteria; kingdom Pseudomonadati; phylum Bacteroidota; class Sphingobacteriia; order Sphingobacteriales; family Sphingobacteriaceae; genus Mucilaginibacter; species Mucilaginibacter xinganensis. Next base: position 3,434,475 of record NZ_CP022743.1, read on the forward strand.
AAGGAAAGCAGGTCAGACTTAAGGCTCATCACAGCTCTCACTCCGGCGAACGCTCCGGCGCTGTAGCTCACTATTCCGGCAGGTTTATATGCCCACTCGTGTACCAGGTATTCCAAAGCATTTTTTAATGAAGCCGGGTAGCTATAGTCATACTCTGCGGTAACAAATATAAAGGCATCAGCCTCATCAATTTTTTCACTCCATTGTTTGGTATGCTCATGTTCATACTGGCGCATTATAGGATGAATAGCCTCATTCATCAGCGGCAGGCTAATTTCACCCAAGTCAAGTAACTCTGCTTCGAAGCCGTGCTCCTTTGCTATTTCGGTTATCCAATTAGCCACTATTGGCCCTTTACGGCCCGGCCGTACAGTTGATGATATTATTTTGAGCTTATACATACTTATAGTTTTTTGATACAAAAATATTACATGTTTAAACAACTATTGTATCTCTTAGGTAATCTTTAAGTAATTAAGTGGTTATTATCTATAATTTTCAGACAGTTCATAACTAAATACATATTTCTGCTAACAATATGACTGTTGCCATGTTAAACTTTCAGTTTACTATTTTAATCAATTAGCAATGAAAGCTTTATTTATCAATTGCACACTGAAACCCTCACCTCAGTTTTCCAATACAGGCGCTTTAATTGAAAAGGCGGAACAGCAGTTTAAAGATAACGGCATACAAACTGAAGTGATCCGCCTGGTTGACTATGATATTAAACCCGGTACCGATATAAATATGGGGAAAGGTGATGAATGGCCATCTGTGTTAGATAAAATAAAAAAGTGTAATATATTAATTATCGCCACTCCGATATGGATGGGACATATCGCATCAACTACCCAGCGGATGATAGAGCGATTGGATGCAATATTTCATAATGAGGAATTTGCAGATCCAATAACAGGTCAATATTTTACCTATAACAAAGTGGCAGGGTGCCTTATAACCGGAAATGAAGACGGCGCCCACGCCTGTGCTGCACAAATATTATGGGCACTTCAGGAATTAGGCTTTACAATACCACCTAATGTGAACGCTTACTGGGTAGGCATGGCCGGCGGTGGCGAGGACTATGTTGAAGCAGGAGGCGAGAAATTTTTCTATACCAATTACACCCTCCGCTGGATGATAGCCAACCTAACTTACTTTGCGAAGCTTTTAAAAACGAATCCCATTGATAGTAATTTAAGAGCATTAAAAGAACTGGCGAAAAAGGAAAGTAAACGTGATTAAACGAGTGAACGATTAAATCTATTCCGGCCAAATAACACCCAATACTACATTCCACCAGCGGATCATTTATAATCAAATATCAACCTGGTATTTTTAAAAATTCTCCGTCTTTTACAATACTCCCGGCAGCCAGGCTCAGGTCAACAGCATGCATCAAATCATTCCTTATATCTTCCGTTACCCGGTTAAACCCAAGCGTTTTAGCCACTATTGAAACAGCAGCCTCCCGTTGTATTCCTATCGCTTCCGCTACAACTTTTTTAATAGCCAAATCAATTTCTTCAGAGGCAATATATTGCAGCTTTTTTGAAGTTGATGAAAGATTGCTCCTGTCGCGCAACAGCGGCAGTTCCATTCCCTTTGGCCAAATAAAATCACCAACAGCTTTTACAGCTGCTGTTTGCTTTGCATAATCAGCAGCCTGATTTATAGTGTATTTAACCCTTGAGCTTATCTTTACACCAGCAGCATCTGCCATTCGGCGCACCATCTCATCAAAATGAACGGGCCCTTCCGTTTTCGCTATCAGCGTTATCCACGCAGCAAGTTGAGCGAAAGAATGGAGGTGTAAATCTTGCCTGGAAACTTCGGCTGGTAGTGTTGTAATTTCGTAAAGCGGAAGGCCGCTTTTAACTTCGGCACCCTTTTCCCGGTTAACCTGTACTACCTCGTGGCCCGCTGTTTCTTCTGCACTATCATCGTTTACAGTAAGTTCTTTGGCCTTTTCAATTGCAGCAACCAATCGGTTCAATTCGAGTTTAGGGTTTCGAAACCAGTCTGTGCTCCAGATCCGAAAGATCTTCCAGCCCATCGTTTCCATAACTTGCTTACGCAGGCGGTCCCTGTCGCTCGCTGACTTTGCCGACGCATAGGCTTCCCCATCGCACTCAATCCCCAAAATATATCGTCCCGGATTAAGTGAATCAACAATTGCCAAATCAATATAAAAAGCTTCCGAACCTACTTTCTTCCTTACCGTGTAGCCATTGGCGGCAAGCTGGTCGGCCACCTCGTCTTCAAAAGGCCGGTTCCTGTTGATAATTGCTTCACCTGGCGTGTCAAAACGGCCATGTTGTGCAAAATAAAGAAAGCTTTTCAGCGCCCTTATTCCAAATTTCGTTGATTCAGTTGGTTTTATATCTTCAGCGGTGATATTTGTAAACACTTCGCACCGCAACTTTGCACGGGTTATTAATACATTTAACCGCCGCTCGCCGCCTTCATTGTTTAACGGGCCGAAACTCATCGGCACCTTACCTTCTTCCGTTCGCCCATAGCCTATACTAATAAAAATAACATCACGCTCGTCGCCCTGAACATTCTCCAGATTTTTTACAAAGAAAGGTTCATGCACATGGTTGCGAAAAAAGTTCTCCAATTCGGGATGGAGTCTCCGTCGTCCTTCCAGTGTGTTTTGAATAGCCTGCATTTGCGCAGTGCTAAAAGCAACCACGCCAAGACTTTGTTTGGCATTGTGTAGAGCATGATAGATAACGGCATCCGCAACTGCTTCCGCCTCCAGCGGGTTCGTCCGGGTATTTCCCCTGTCATAAACCGCATTTTCCAGGTGGTGGAAGGAAAGCCCCATACGTGTTTTTGAACCGGGACTTGGAAATATCACCAATTTATTTTCGTAAAACTCCCTGTTCGAAAGACTGATGAGCGATTCGTGCCTGCTGCGATAATGCCACCTTAACATCCGCTGTGGCGCCCCTTGTGCATCACACATGCCCAATATACTTTGCAGGTCGGCGGTTACGTTGTCCTCGTCTTCAATTTCAGTATTTAATTTATCAAAAAAACTTGTGGGCGGTAGTTGTTTTGAATCGCCTACAACTACCAACTGCTTAGCCCTTGCTATAGCACCCAATGCCTCAACAGGCCTTACCTGGCTGGCTTCGTCAAATATAACCAGGTCAAATTCAATACTACCCGGGGCAAAAAAGTTAGCTATCGACATTGGGCTCATCATAATAACCGGCTTAATAGCCTGGATAGCCAGGGCAGCTTCCGAAATTAATTTACGAATAGGCATTAACCGCGATTTTTTATTAAACTCGCTCCGCAAAATATTTACCTGGCCACCAGCTTGCTGCCGTGGTACGCCTTCCCAATGTTTAAGGGCCACCCGTGCACGATTGTAATGCAGGTTAAGCAGATCGAGCTTTTTAAACTTTTCTATTACCTCCTCGTGACTGGCGCGTTCAAACTTCACCAGCGCCGGATTAAACGAAAAAGCTTGCTCAATAAGATATTCATACCAGGTTTTTTGCAGTGCAGTTTTCAAATATACAGCGGCTGCCTCCCATTCTAAAGAAGTGTTAATTAAAACTGACAGCCCTTCCTCCCCGGCAACCTTAGCCAGGTTATTCCAGGCAATCATTTTTTGAAGCTCCGCCAAGCGGCTTATCCAGTCTTCAATAGTTTGCTGCTGAACCCGAAAAAATAATTGATTTATGGAGGTGCCGGGTGACCGTACCGCCGGATCGATCTGTAACTTATCCAAAACGGCTTGCAAACTTTGCTCTTGTGTATCAAGTTTCAGGGAAAGTTGATCGAAGCTAGCTTTTGCTGAACTACTTTGTTCTGTTTTTAACAGGTATTCAATAATTGTCCTTGGAACGGAGCCTCCGGCAATCGCCGTTTGTAGCTGAGCGAGATAATAGGCGACTTTCAATAACGCGTCCCAGTCTGACCGCTGCTTCATCCAACGTTTTCCAAATAATCTTGTGGCAAGCGGCTCAAGCTCGTTTAAAATATTTTCCAGCCTCCGAGATTCAGAAATTGCATCAACTATCTTAATTTTTTCGGCTGCGCCAGACGGCAACGGTACTTTGCTTATAGATGCGAGCTGCTTTTTACTGTCCCCATAAGCAGCTATAGTGAATTTATACCATTTATCGCCATAAGCCATAAGGTTTTGGCGCATTTCTAAAACGTTTTGCGCCCATGCCTCTGGCGTTAATAAATCCTTATATTGCTGGCGTAGTTCAGCAAAGTGTTTGCCTGCCTCCAATAATTCAGCTATGTCACGCTGGTTTAAAACCCATTCGTCAGTATCTATATTGACCCCTTTTAGATCAGGACGCTGGTAGGCCAGCTTACACAATTCTAAAAGCTTACCTGCACCCTGCCTGTTGTTAGGTGTGTCAACGCCAAACTGGCCCGCAATAGTTTCAGCTGCCATTTGCAATTCTGTTAAAGCCAGTAATGCAACTGATAGTAATTGCTGGATAGCCTGTTCCTCATGCGGCAATAAAATAGTAAGGCGGCTCCCCCAAAAGAGTAACTTTGCAGGTATACCGATGTCCGTCAAGCGTGTCTGTATCCTGTCGGCCATAGCTTCCGCGCGGCTTATACGGTCCACATTCCATTTCTCAATTTCTGCGAGGGCTATCTTTGGCAAATGCTGTTGCGACGATACTTTAGAAATAGCAAGTAAAAACCCGATAACCATCTGGGCAGATAAACCGCTCCCTATAATAGCATTGTTTATCGCATTGCAATATTCGTTCAGTTCATTTCGATACGTTTCAAGCAAAAGCAGTTCCTGCTGAATTGAGTCAAAATTAGGTTTCCCAAGCTCAAGCACCCGCTTTAATTCTTCGTGCAGTTCTTTTTTATTTGCTTTGTGGCTATGAAGTTCCAGGCAGGCTTCACCCAAATTAATAGCATCCAGGCGTCTTTTCACGACATCAAGGGCGGCCATTTTTTCGGCCACAAACAATACCTTTTTTCCTTGCCCCACCGCGTTAGCTATCATATTGGTAATGGTTTGGGATTTCCCTGTTCCCGGGGGGCCCTGTATTACCATATTTCTGCCTTCATTTACGGCCAGCATAGCCAGCACCTGGGAACTGTCTGCATCAACTACCTGGAACAAATCGTTAGCAACAGTATCCGTATCCAGATAATCATCTTCGGTTGCAGTAGGTTCGGCATCTTTAAAACCATCTGTAAAAAGGGCACTGATGTTGGGATGATTGTACGGCAGTTCATTTTCCGGCCATTTACTGCTATCCAAGTCATGATAGATCATAAACTTACCAAATGAAAAAAAGCCTAACTCTATGGCATCGCGTTCGATTTCCCAGTTGGAATAACGGGCAATGCGACTTTTGATATCAGCAAAATACTGTTCAATGTTAAACTCATCTGTTTCGGGAAGATCAGGAATTGTTACATTAAAATCAGTGAGCATTTTTGCCTGCAGCGAAAGATTAGCGCCGATTTCTACCCCGCTGTACTTAAGCCTGAAACGTTCATTTGCACTTGACCGCTCCAGTAACACAGGTACGAGCAGCAGTGGTGCCCGCCTTACATCCCCGTTATTACCATCCTCATACCAATTTAACATTCCCAGTGAAAGATATAACGAGTTGACACCTTGCTCTTCGATGCTTGTCCGCGCAAAATAATAAGTATTTAAAAGCTTTACCTGTAGTTTAACATCATTTTCACTGGTTTGAAGTTTGGTATCCTGGTAAGCTTCCTGCAGTTCGGGTTGCGAAAGCACAGGCAACAAAGTCCCCTCTTCCCCGTTTGGGTTTTCAGGAAGCCCCAAAAATGTCATTGCTTTATTTTGCTTTGCCAGTATGTCATATATAAAAACCGACTTTTCCTGTATAATGTGCAACCCGCGGGCTTTTGATGTTTTGTAATTAAGTAAAGGATTGCGTAAACCAAGATCCAATAATTCTTTACGCGATGCCTCCAGGCGGGATAAAATAGTTTCCTGCATAGTATTGTTTAAGAAATTATAAACATACGGATTATTAGTGACCGACCATCGGGCCGATAAATACTGTCAAATTAAATAACAGTAAAGTACATTTTATTAAACAATAAAGGCGATCTCTAAAGACCGCCCTCAATGTTTTCAACTTATTTATGAATAATTATTTCAGACCGTTGTCGGGTTCCTGATAATTCCAATAAGAAATGCAATTATAGCAATTACCAATAATGCATGAATTAAACCTGTTGCTGAGTACGCAAATACCCCTATCGCCCATCCAATTATCATAATGACTGCGATGATATAAAGTAGTGATCTCATAGTGTTGTTTTTTTAGTTAAATGTATTACCTATCACTTAAAAACCGTGCCAAAGTATTTGCTGCTTTTATTTGTACGGTGACTGTAAAAGTTGTTTGGTAAAACGTACGGTTGTGAGTACAGGATATTAGATATACCCGGAAGTAATGGGTATAAAAACGCAGCGTTGCCAAGAGTTTGTTACTCCCTGACCGGCTCAATAAAGATCTGTTTTATTTTAGGGAATTCCATTTGAATGGCTTTAGTGATGCGTTCAATAGCATCGGTAATCTGGCGCGTAGTTAAATCATCTTTGAAAACTGTGTTCAATTGCAACAAAACCTCTTCCGGTGACATGTAAGTACTGAAATGCTTTTTTACTTTAATAACAGCGATGTCAGACTGGGTGAGCATTATAATTTTCCGGAGCGTTTTGCGGCTTGTAGATTCGCCAAGCAACAAACTCTTGCTTTCGCGCACTAACACCGCCGAAATACACACCATTATCAGACCAATAGTCATTGATGCAATGCTGTCATAGTAAGCGTTATTAAGCAGGTGGCCTAAAAAGACTCCCAAAAAAGCAACTATCAATCCCAGCAAATCGCCTACATCTCCTAAAAGTACGATGATTGTTGATGAGTCCCTGGTTTGCTTTATTGCTTTCCAAAATGGAATGCTGCCGCGTTGCCTGTTAAATTCTTTTCCTGTAAAATAAAGGGATACACAGGTAAATATAAATGCTATAATCAAAACACTGTAATCCCAGGCCTGGTGATCATCAAGTACCGGATGCTCCAACCGCAATACTCCCTGGTAAACGGACACACATCCGCCCAAAACAAATATCATTAATGATACTATAAATGACCAGAAATACAGCTCCTTCCCGTATCCAAACGGCCTGCTAAGATCCGCTTTACGCCTGCTGTTTTTAATCCCCCATATAATCAAAAGCTGGCTTACAGCGTCAATTATAGAATGAACCCCTTCAGATACCATTGACGAACTGCCGGTAAATGTAGCTGCAGTAAATTTTGATGTTGCAATAAGCAAATCAACAGCCAAAGAAACATAAATAAAAGTTTTTGATTTCATCCTTGCGGTACAACACGCCTTTGATAAATTAGTTGAATAGATAAGTTATTACTAACTAAACCTTTTTAATCTAACTTCCGGAATAAAAAGAAGTCAATCCGGATCTTCGCCTTTAACAAAAAACTGCTTGTTAAAATTAACCAAATAAAGTTCCGTAACAGCACGGGTGCATGCAGTGTAAAACCAACGCAAAAAATCAGTATTAACCATTTCTTCCGTTAGATACCCCTGGTCAATAAACACCGCATCCCATTGCCCGCCCTGCGCCTTGTGACAGGTGATCGCGTAGGCAAATTTTATTTGCAGTGCGTTATAGTAAGGATTTTGCTTAAGCTCGTTCCACTTAGCTCGTTTATTGGGAATATGCTCATAGTCTTTCATCACTTCCTGGTAAAATCTTTTTTGATCGTCCTGCAACAAAGCAGGTGCCTCTGAATACAAGGTATCCATCATTATCTTACAGTCAATAACCGGATCTTCTGCGTAATCAATAAATTCCAGCTGCACATCGGCAAAGCGAAAACCATACATATCCTCAAAGCGGCGAACCTTTTTTATGCGGGCAATATCCCCATTGGCTATAAACCCGGTACTGTTTTCTTCCTTTTCCTGCATCCAGAAATAGTTATTCTTTACCACCATCACCTGGTCGCCCCCGGTAAGCTCTTCCTCGCGGTACAAAATCCGGTTCCTAATTTGCCGATTATAGGCATTCGCATTTTTGTTCGACCTGCAAATAACCAGCGTATTATCATTACCATATTTATTATAAGCGTAATTAAGCCCTTCCTCAAGCATATCCCCTCTCATGCTGTACACATCCTTATAGCCTTTGGTAATTATCTGAGGCATCTTTTCCTTGCCACGTCTAATGATATCCCTAACCTTTGTAACATTAAACAATATGCCCGAGTCTTTTTGCTGGCGCAGCACGTCGGTAAGTTCATAGGTAAATATATCAAGGCCAAACCTGTCTTTCATAAATTTAGGGTTGAGGGCCGGGCTGTCATCTGAGCCCACGGGCGGCAACTGTGCTGTATCGCCAACCAGCATCAGTTTACAGTTTTTTGTATTATAGGTGTAATTTATCAGGTCATATAACAGCGAGGCTTTCTGGCCGATACCAATATCGTCAGATATCATTGAAGCCTCATCAACAATAAAAAGTGTATTTTCTGCAATATTATCTCCAATTAAGAAACCCTCATCAAGGTTAGCCGCTGATTTTTTACGATAGATCTTTTTATGAATGGTGAAAGCCTTTCTACCTGAATAAGCCGTGATCACCTTTGCTGCGCGCCCGGTAGGTGCCAGCAATACATATTTAAAGTTATAGCTGCGTAAAGCCTTTACCAGCGCACTTACTATAGTGGTTTTGCCCGTACCGGCGTACCCTTTTAAAATAAAACATTCGTAGCCATTATTGCTTAGCAAAAACTCATCAATCTTGCCAAACAGTTCCAATTGTTGTTGCGTGGCTTCGTGCGGAAATGCTTTTTGAATATTATCGGCGGGCATTAGTTGGGTAGCTGATTTTGTTAATTTATTACAAGGGTAAATTTAAGAATTAATTAACGGGTACCACCATTCATATGCTACGGTTCGGTTAACAACGCCTGTTCTTCAAAATCCGATAACCGGCCGCCGGACTATTACCACACAGCAACAAGCATCTGGTTATAACGACCTCATTTAATAATGCAATACTGATTTAAAACCCCGAAATGCAACCTACATCCCCGGGTATCCGTAAGAATGCAGGAAGGTTTTTGCGGATTCTATAACCATCGTTATGAAAAAAATTTACCTCGAATTCCTGAGAGGAGTTTCAACTGTATTTATATTAGGCTGGCATATTGCTTTTCTTGCTCCCACAGGTCACCCGACAAGGCTAACCGCGTATTGGGGTACCGACGCCCTGATCATGTTTTTTATGTTATCTGGCCTGGTTATTAATCTGTCAGAAAGCAAAAAACCCAAATCCAGGTTTGAATTTATACGAAATCGGTTTATCCGTATCTACCCCCAGTTTGTTGTTGGCATGTTATTGGCATTTATCGCATTGTATATTACCAGCACCGCATTCCCTTCTTTTAAGACTATCATTGGTAACTTTTTTGTAGTAAGCACCATGGAGGATTATATGGGTTACATTGTTGCCAGTATTCAAAGCAACCTGCCGGTATGGTCTTTGTCTTTTGAGGTTGCCTTTTACGTTTTGTTTGCGTTAACCATTGGCCGCAATCAAAAAAAGGTAATGTTTTATTGGTTCCTTCTCTCATTGATAGCTATACCGCTCTATTTCTTCAGGTTAGAGCGCGATGCGCTAACCCACGTCATTGCTATATTCGCGTTCTCTTCTGTTTGGATAGTTGGATATTACATTTACCAGTACCGCGATTATTTTTATGTAGAAAAATATACCGTTCTTTTTAGCCTGGGGATACTGCCGTTAATTTCAAGGATGCAGTTTTCACCAAATTTCTATGATCCGCTTAAGTATTTCATTTTTTCGCTGTTCGCGATCCCTTTTTTCAGGTATTGCCTGCAACTACCACCCGCAGGGAGGAAAATTAAAATGATCTATTTAGTTGTTCCTCACACCGTATTTGTTATTGCAGCACTTACCATTCGGTATATGCCCCTAAAAAACGCCATTATTTACAGCACCTTCCCATATCTTTATATGGGAATTGGTTACCTGATCGACGTTTTCAACTTAAAAATCAGGGTGAAAAATTTTATCACTAAGTCGGGCGCAATCATGGGTAAATATTCATACCCCCTATATATTACGCATTATACAGTTTTGTTCGTTTTTTCTAAATTACTTCATAATGTACTTCTGTATGTGCTGGTTAGTTTACCTATCATCCTGGCAATAGCCTACTCCCTTGAAAACTGGCTGCAACCTGCTGTAATGAATTATTTTAAGAGGAATAAAGCTGCAGATAGCCCGGCAAATGAACAAAAATTACCCTTTAGGTCAGTTTCTGTCACTCAATCTGGCCGTCAATAATAGCAATTGGTTAATAAATTAAGCTAAAGCAATAAGGTTGTTAATATTACAGATAGCAGATAGCAAATAACAAAAAATAATTACTTTTGCTTATCTGCATGAGCGACAACAACAATTATACCGATAACTTTAACCTGTACCAGGCTTACAGTTACACTTTATTACTACAAATTGAGGCAACGTCATTTAGTTACGCCGTTGTTAATGAAACCAACTTACTGGTTTCGGCCCAAAACTGCGATTTGCAGGAACTTGTTCAACCAATGGCGCTAAATGACCTGTTGTCGGCTACTTATAAAAAAGTAATCATCGGGATGCCAGCGTCGGGTTTAACCCTTATCCCTAATAGTTTATTCAGAGAAGAGCACGTTTCAGGTTTTGCCCGCTTTCTCGATGTTAAGGACAATGACAAAGTATTTGCTCAAAACCTTGACGACGTAAACGCTATCATATATAAAACAAATGATTACCTGGTTTCTTTAGTAGAGAAATTCGGATTGAAAAATACAGTTTATACCGCTAAAGGATGGATAAAAGCTATTGAGAAAAGTATCCCCCAAAACAATAACTTATACCTGGATATAAGTACCGGAAGGGTACAATTTCTTTATTTTGCTTTAAACACACTGCGCTTTTACAACTCTTTTGAATTTAAAAGCGATGATGAACTTGCATACTTTACCACATTCGTAACCGAAGAACTGAATTTAAAACCACAATTCATCACTCTTGTAATAAGTGGTGATGTTATACCTGGAGATAAAAATCTGGCAAGGCTGGCCAGTTTTTATCCAAAAATCGAGTTAAACAGTATGAAGATACTTGAATTACCCGGTCAAATGGCTTCACATAAATTCCTGGCACTTGCCGCTTTATCATTATGCGGATCATCGGAGGTAGTTTAAAAGGATTGAGGCTTAATCCGCCCAAAAATCTCCCGGTTAGGCCAACTACCGACCTTGCAAAAGAAGCCCTCTTTAATATTCTGCAAAATAAAATAGAATTCGAAGGCATCAGAGTGCTTGACCTTTTCAGCGGCACCGGAAATATTTCGATGGAGTTTGCTTCGCGTGGGGCAGAACAGGTAATATCTGTTGACCGCAGCATTCACTGTATAAATTATCTTAAAGATGCTGCCCGCCAACATGGTTTGTCAAGTATAAAAGCATTTAAAGACGATGTATTTAAATATTTGCAGCTGGAAACGGAACAGTTCGACCTTGTATTTGCCGACCCGCCGTATGATATGAATAAGATCCCTGAGATCCCAAAAATTGTATTTGAGAAAAACCTGCTCTCGCCAGGTGGCTTACTCATAGTTGAGCATCAATCGCTGCAAAATCTCAGCAATCACACTGCATTTACTGAACAGCGAAAATATGGACATTCATCGTTTTCATTTTTTGACAACTAAATGTAACTTAAATGCACGACCGGCAGTATAAAAGGTTATAATAATTTATAAAAAATCATCCCCCTAATGATTATAGCCGACTCCCAAAGCATGCAGTTAAAGGATAATACAAAATATTGGTTAGCCTGCATTATTATGATACTTGCTGCCTTTGTGCAGTGTTATAGAACAGTACATGACCTTCACTGGGCCAACGAACCCGATTTTGACCGTGACATTGCCTATATCCGGACTACTCTTAACGGCCATTACGGGCAGGACGCCAACTACGCGGGCCAATATATGTGGTACAACCCCCTGCTTTTTTTAACCGAAACTCTAATAGTAAAACTTACGGGCCTTCCTATCAATATCGTTGTAGCGCGCGCAGGCGCCTTTTTAAATATTATCAGCCCTCTTGCGTTTTTTATAATGGTTTCAAAACTGTTTGATATAAAAACAGCTTTAGCAGCATTGCTTTCTTTTCTTTTTTTAGCAACCGGCAATCTACCCTGCTGGGGAGCTGCAACCTATTCACCGTGGCTAATATCCGACTCATTTGTACAATTTTTGTTTTACATAAATGTTATCTTTTGCTACAAGGCCTTTTCAACGCAGCAAATTAGGTGGTTCGTATTGCTTGGCGCATCAATTGGGATAACCTTCCTTGGCCATTCAGCACCAGCCATCTTAATCATTTTAATACTGATTTCGTTGCAGCTTCAAAAAATCATTAAAGCAATAAGGCAAAAGGAATATCAATCCATTAAAACATACCTTTTACAGGGAATTGTTGCTGCCATACCCTTTTTACTATGTGCTTCGCCCTTTCTGTACTTCGTTTGGGGAAAATATCATTTCCACTTTGTAAACAGAGCCATATTAGAATGCGCTCCAGGTATTTTTGAGAGAAAATCATCAGTAACCATGTTGAAAACAAATATTACTTTCAGCTTGCTGATCGCTATAATTGGCGGAATATGGTTCTATAAAAAACAGGATAACAAGCTTATTCGCCAAATTATATTCAGCTGGCTCATTATTACGATATTCATGTATGTTTATGAATCGGTTGTACCAACACTCGACCGCCTTAATATCATCCATCTTCCTGATACCATCCCGGCTTTTCATTACTTTTTTTACCTTAAGTCCCTGCAATCTATTTTCTTTGCATTTGGGTTTATCTATCTTTTCCAAATCCTGATCACCAGCATTCCGGCGCTCAGTAAGCTAAAATCATCAAACAACTTGTTTATAGCTGCGGTATTACTGTACGGCATGGTTTATTTTCCTATTTATATTAACCGGACGGATTTCAAGGAATCGCGAGCCGAATCAATTGCCAAAGGAAACGAAAAAGACAAAATTGAAATCTATAATTTTATTGAAAAAAACATACCGCTAAATAATGTTTTGCTTTGTGAGCATGATTTATCACTATTTCCGGTAATGCCCACAGCTATAAAAATGGTATCAGTAGAGACGTACTTCTCCAATCCATATCTCAGTTACGATCAGCGGGAAAGTGATAGGAACACCATGCTCAATTATCTGGGTTCGGGTTCCCCGGCAAGTGCTGTTGAATTATTTAATGCTTATAAAGTAAGAATAGTTTTGCTGACCAACCGCGATTATGCAAAGTTAAAAACACCTGCTTTTGCAAGCAACAAAGTGCTGTTTAAAAATGGTTCTTACACACTCATGTCTTTCGGGATCAACAAAAAAAACTTACCTGGTGAACTTTGAAAAAGACAAAGTAAGCCAGCTAAATACAAGATAGACACTTTAGTTAAAACCTATTCACCGACTAGATATTTCAATTTCTGAAAGGCTTGTAAAATGCCTTTGTGGCAAGGGCCAGCATGGCTTTATCACCACTTGAATCGCCGTAACAGTAAATTGCCTCATATTCCGCGAGGTTAAATTGGGCCCTTATCCTCGAGGCTTTTTCTTCCATATTATTGTTTATGCCATCTATATTGCCGGTAATCACTCCGTTTATTTCCTGCAATCTCGTAGCAATTAAACCCAACCCTTCTGCTACGGTCCATTTTTTTATCCAGTTTAAAGGCGATGCCGACACCACAACAATTTCAAAACCGGCAGCTTTCAGCCTGTTTATTTCATCCATGGCACCTGAACGTAACATAGATGGCAATGCATGATCAATAAACTGATCACAGCCCTGCTGGAAGACTTTAAGCTCTGTGCCTCTAAAAAAATACCTTAGTATTTTTTCCTTCGCGGCCTGGTTTGATATCAACTTCAATTTAAGCGCCACTAAAACCGGTGAATTAAGCAAAAAGCCAGTGTAAAAACCAGCTTTCCCCTTTTGGTATTTTATTACCTCAAACAATGTATCTTTTGTAGTAATAGTTCCATCGAAATCAAAAAATGCAATTTTTCTCACAACTTCATTTTTTTAAACTGAAATTCAGGTATATTTTTTATAATCAACATAATATATCGCCAAAACCATTTTATGTAAATGGTGTTCTTCTTACTTTTGAAAGCGCTGTAAATAATATCAGCCACTTCATCAGGTGTTGATGTAAGTGCCTTTGGCAATGGTAAATTTTCGGTCATCCTGGTATAAACAAATCCAGGCTTAACCGTCATAACATGTACATTATCTTTAAAACATTTGTTTCTTAACCCATCAAGGTAAGCCGACAACGCCGCTTTAGAACTCCCATAAATAAGTTTACTAGCCCTCCCCCTATCGCCTGCCACTGAGCTAATACCTATAATAGTTCCTTTTTTACGGCCGGTATAAAACTTTGCTGCGATATTCAATATTGAAACAACCCCGGTATAATTTACATTTATCATCATTTGAGTTAAGTCCCACTCGTCAAAAGCATTATCTTCTTCATACATTGCACCAAAAATGGATATCGTAATATCTGGTTTCGGGTTTAAATTTTCGAAAAAAGAAGTATGGGTATGATAGTGTATGGCATCAAACTCATGTGCGGTACATTCAACATTGTAACGAATCTCAATATCGCTCTTAATAGCCACTAATTGTTCGGCCTTTCTTGCTGCCAACTGTATATTATATTTTTGAGCGGCAAATTTCTTTGCAATCGCTATGCCGATGTCTGAAGTTGCACCCAGTATAAGAACGGTTTCCATGAATTTTATTTAATTTCAGTTAGTAGTAAGCGGTCAGACTGAACAGACCTAATTTTCCCATCCGGGTTATATCTTTTTATGATTGATTTAAACTTCTCCAACTCAGGGTAACCACCAGTCAGCATCTGAGGTTTCATCCTTGCATCTTTGGACATATACAACCTCCCGTTGTATTTTAGCACTAATTCATCCAATTCGTCCAAAAAATCTAAAAGGCCTTTACGTATCGGAAAGTCTAAAGCTAATGTGTAGCCTTCTTTCGGAAACGAGATCATGCTTTCCTGCTTTCCAAAAACCTTCAATACCGCAAGGAACGAGCCCAGGCCTTCGTCAGAAATTCTGTTCATAATTTCGACTAGGCCTTGCCTGGCATTAAGTGGTAATACAAACTGATACTGCACAAAACCCTTTTTACCGTATAACCTGTTCCAGTGCAAAACCTTATCAAGCGGGTAAAAAAAAGGCTCGTATGATACTATATTGTTTATTTCCTTTTTTAAGTTTTTAGCATAGTATAAAAAATTAAATGCCTTAACGGTAAACTTGTTGAGCACCCATCCAGGCATATTTATCGGAAATACTATTTGTTTGTTTACTGGCAGTGCTAATGGATTGCTGCGCTGGTTTTCATTAACTTCGGCAATTGTTGCATGTTCGCCCAGTATCAAAATACTGCGGCCAAAATGCGCTCCTTTTTTTAGACAATCAATCCAAGCGACTGAATAGGTATAATCTTTATAGGTATCAAAAAGTTCAATCAGCTCCTGCAGATTTGCCGCCTTTACCTGCTTTTGCCTGATAAGCGACGTTTCAATCTTCTTAAGCCTAAATTTTACCCGGGTAATAACCCCGGTTAGCCCCATACCACCACAGGTAGCTTCAAATAATTCCGAATTATTAACCGGTGAGCAGGTGACCACCTCATCCGACGCCAGCACCATATCAAATTCGATAACATGATTGGATATGGAACCATCAACGTGATGATTTTTCCCGTGTACGTCACTCGCCAAGGCACCGCCAATTGTAATAAACTTAGTGCCGGGCGTTACCGGCAAGAACCAGCCTTTAGGTACAATAACAGCGAGTATTTGGTCTAAAGTAATACCGCTCTGACATTCAAAAAAACCGGCATCAGCATTGAAGGAAAGAACCTTGTCAAATTTCAGTGTTGATATAGTTCTTGCTGACAAAGATGCATCACCATAACACCGCCCGTTACCTCGGGCAATAAATGGCTGTTGATCCTTGATAAGGGTGTCCAGCTGATCCGCGAAAACAAAGCGTTCTTCTTTACTTTCTATAACAGGGTAATTTCCCCAGTTGGCGATCTTTGTTTTCATTGAACTAAGTATATTGTTATCAATTTATCTTCAACTTCCCTGAAATACATTTGTCATTAATTAAAAATCGGACTGCTTGGCAATAAATACAATATGATATAAATGCTAATTATCCATAAAAGAATAGTTGTTTGTATAAAACGATCTTTATAAAGTATATCTGTTGGTGACCCTGAATTTTGTTTTACAAAAACCAACTGCATGTAACGCATTATGCCAGCTATTACAAAAACGCTCGAATAATAAAGACGATAGGTACCCAGCCTATTAATTGTTTTTGGCGACTGCGTGTAACTTATGTAAGCAACTATAATTATGGCGCTAAAAAGTCCCAGCATAGTATTTAAAAACTCAAGGTTATACCCTGTTACTGATTTTCGCATTTCAGCACCTGACGCTTCCTTTAATAGCAAGTCATCCCGGCGTTTGCCAATTGCCATAAACAACGCCAGCAGGAAGGTCATGATAATTAGCCACTCCGAACAGTCCACATGTGTAATAATTGCGCCAGCTTTTACCCTGAAAACAAAACCCGAAGCTAATATTAAAATATCAAGGATAGCAATATTCTTAAGCCCAAAAGAATAAGCCAGGTTAACCACAAAATACACAGCCAGCACCAGTAAAAACTCAAGCGACGGATTTGCAAAGAAAGCAAATCCAATCCCGGTAATTAAAAGAAGTACCAAGATAATTATTGCGTAAACCGGCTTAACCATTCCCGACGCTAAAGGACGTTTTGACTTAACAGGGTGTTTACGGTCATCGTCGATATCGCGATAATCATTAATTATATAAATACTGCTTGCTATACAACAAAACGCAGCAAAGCCGGCTATAAGAAACCATATTTTCTCTGAAGTAAAAATATACTTTGCAAAAAAAGATGGTACAAAAAGAAAAAAGTTCTTCGCCCAGTCCCTAGGTCGTAAAAGCTTTATATAATATTTCATCAATTGTAAATTAAGCTTATTACGCACCTTAGCGCTTAAGAGTTGCGATGTGATATATTTAGTGTAAGCTAACTAATAAACATCCGGAAATTGGGTAACGGTATTATTAAGTTAGCTGGTCGCAATTAATTGACGATATTAGATAATGATTTATAAATTTGTTTGATAAACAAGCGCTAAAATGAAGATCGCTCTTTTTCCCGGATCATTTGATCCAATCACTAAGGCACATGTTGACATCGTAAAGCGGTCGGTCAGCCTGTTTGATAAGGTTTATATCGGCATCGGTGTTAACAGCACAAAAGCCGGGCTATTAAGTGTTGAAAAAAGAGAGCAAATGCTGCGGGCTGTATTCGAGACTGATCCAAGGATTCATATTGTGGCATATGAAGGTTTAACCGTTAATTTTTGTAAAAGCATAGGGGCAGAATACATGATCCGCGGCATCCGCACCGTTTCGGATTTTGAATACGAAAAAGCGATTGCGCAAATGAACCATTCACTAAACCCGGAAATTGAGAGTATTTTTATTGTTAGTAAACCTGGGTATTCGTCTATAAGCTCAAGTATCGTACGTGAAATTATGCGTTATAATGGCGATGTTAGCCAGTTTATCCCCAAAGAGGCATTAGCTTACCTGTAAAAAAAGGATTCACGAATCAAGACGAGCAGTTTTTCAGAATACACTACCTGATATGATCAACCTGAGAAACTAACTATCAAACTTTTCTAACTGTTTCAATAATGTTTCAAAGTCCTTCGGATAAGGAGCGTGAATAGTTATATCTTTCCCTTCGACCAGTTTAAAGCTAACCTCATAAGCATGCAGCGCAAACCGTTTCATTATAGGATGCTCTTCCTGGTCTTTACCAAGGTGATACTTGCGCTTTATTTTTGAAAGAAAAACTGGCTGGCCCTTATACATTTCGTCTCCTGCGATTGAAGCCCTTTGTGTTGCCAGGTGAATACGGATCTGGTGCATTCGACCAGTAACAGGGCGACATTCCACTAATGTGTAATGTTTAAAATACTTTAGCGACTGGAACCAAGTTTCAGCTCTTTTGCCGTCCTGCCTGCTTATAGTTACATTGCCTTTGCCAACGTTTAATATGGGCAAGTCAATCAGCAAGTTTTCAAACACATGTGTACCGTCAATAATGGCGTGGTAAACCTTTTTTACTTGCCGCTTTTCAAACTGCATTGATACATTACGGTACGCCTCGGGATTCTTAGCTATAATTAAAGCCCCAGAGGTTTCTTTATCCAACCGGTGACATATCTGTGCATCTTCCGAATATTGTTTAGCGAGACGCAGCATATTAACTTCGCCACCTTCACGCTCATCCAGAGAGCTTATAAAGGGCGGCTTATTAACCACTATTATATCATCATCTTCAAATAATATCAGGTCAGCAAATTTTGGAAACTTCATAGCCCGCAAAAATACGGTTTAAGAATGAAATTAATCTAACAAAGCAAATGGGTAAATTGCTATTGTAATGTTTTGTTAAGGGGGTTATTATACCCAACAAAATTTTCTTACTTTTTTATCTAAGCGCCTTAATCCTACCGAATTACTAAACAACCGAAACATCTTTATTATCAAGCTCTTCGTATTCGGAGTTCTTACTGATAAATTCGGGAACAATTTCTTTCATCTTGTTTACCACGCCCATCGCGTCGTTTTGCTTATTTAATGCAATTAACTCGCTGATATCGCTGTTTACTTGATCATAAGAATAGTCTATGACCTGCGAGATCTTTATTTTCTCGTGGTAGGTTGGCATGGTGTTCTCACCATCATTTAGTAATTCTTCGTATAGCTTCTCGCCTGGCCTTAATCCTGAGTACACAATTTTAATGTCCCTTTCAGGCTGGAAGCCGGCAAGCTTTATCATCTTCAAAGCGAGGTCTGTAATTTTTACCGGGTCGCCCATATCGAAGATAAATATTTCCCCACCGGTGCCCATAGTTCCCGCTTCCAACACCAAATGCACAGCTTCAGGTATCGTCATAAAATAACGTGTAATCTCGGGATGAGTTACCGTTATCGGCCCGCCCTTTTGGATTTGGGCCTTAAATCGCGGAATTACTGAGCCGTTTGATCCCAGTACATTGCCAAATCTTGTGGTGATAAAACGGGTATGTCCGTTATTGTCCGGATCATTTTTAAGCGACTGGATGTAAATTTCAGCAATACGCTTTGTTGCGCCCATAACGTTTGATGGATTAACAGCTTTATCGGTGGAAATCATGACAAATTTATCAACTCCAAACGCGATAGAAAGATCAGCGACATACTTGGTGCCAATTACATTGGTCAATACCCCTTCTGTCGGATTCTCTTCAATCATAGGTACATGCTTGTACGCGGCGGCATGAAATACTACTTCGGGCTTATAGTCAACAAACAGCTTCCGCATACGTGCATAATTTCTGATGTCAGCTATAAATATTTTTATCGGCACATCGGGGAAATTTTCCTCTACCAAAAGCCGAAGCTCGTGCAAAGGCGACTCAGCCTGATCACATAAAATGATAGCACCTGGCTTATAGCTTAAAACCTGCTGTACTATTTCAGAACCAATTGACCCTGCAGCACCGGTTACTAAAACCCTCCTGCCTTGTAAGTCTTCGGAAATTTTTGTAGTATCAATTTGAATTGGCTTGCGCTGCAGCAGGTCTTCAATTTTCAAGTCCTTTATCTGCTGCATATTAAGCTTTCCGTAAATCCACTGGTCAGATGGCGGCACAGTGAGCACCTGAATGCCAAGTGCGAGGCATTTCTCAAGTGCGATTTTTTTGGCCTCTTCATCAAGATGATGATTCATTATTATAAGCTTATTCACTTTACGTTTTGCTATCAACTTATCAAGCTTATCAATATCATATACCTTAAGCTGCTGAATTTCTTTATTGATTTTATTAGGATCATCATCAACAAAGCCTATCACAGAAAAATTAGTTTTTACGCTACTCTCCAATGCCTGTTTTACTAGAACCGCGCTTGTATCTGATCCATAAATAAGTACCACGGTTTTAGTTGTATTTGAATAGTTATTTATAAAATAATAAGCGCTCTTTACCGCTGTACGCAATAAAATCAATAATG
Source organism: Mucilaginibacter xinganensis (assembly GCF_002257585.1). NCBI lineage: Bacteria > Pseudomonadati > Bacteroidota > Sphingobacteriia > Sphingobacteriales > Sphingobacteriaceae > Mucilaginibacter > Mucilaginibacter xinganensis. Next base: position 3,454,819 of record NZ_CP022743.1, read on the forward strand.
TGCTGGACACTGAAAAGTTTACAAGCATTATCATGTTTATGGTAACACTACTAACGGGCCAGCGCGGTAAAATCCAAAAATTTACTACAAGCAAATAAACCAGGGAACACAAAAATACAGCACTAAAAATTCGTAACACATCCCGGGTATTTGAATAACGTATAAGCCCTGTATGAATCCTCATTAAATACATTATGGCCAAAGAAAGCACACAGTACAAATCGGTATATATAAAAAAGTACCCCCTTAATATATTTATGAACTCAAAACGATATACGATGAAGTACGATGTAGAAAATGAAACAGCAACAATTAGGAAATCTAATATCACTATAACCCAGCGCGGAACCACTTTATTAAATAGTAAATACTTTTTCATATGACTGTTATTTAGCTAAATAATTAAACTCTATCTTTTTATAAAAATACGAAATATATAAGATTTTTGCTAATTTTTTTTAAAACCCATCAACAACTGATTGATTTATTATGAAAAACTCATTCCGAGCTAATTACTTACGATATCATAACATCAAAATACCCGGCAAATATTAATTATTAAAAATAATATCTTATCGTTAATTATATTTTATATTTATTTGTTCAAATTATTTCGATAAAGTGAGCCTCCCATTTGCAGAAAGTGGCATATGCAGAAATTCTAAAAACTTAATTTAACAAAATATATTTTTAGATCTTATTACTTCTTTGCGCCTCAATTTGCTTACCAGAATTTCCGCACCTTAACTAAAATACTGCTTTATCTTTTTATAAATGCGCAATGGCCAAAAATAAATAGGAGGCGAGATGCCATTAATTTTCCATGAAATAGTTATCTCTTTATTCCCCTGCATAATATTTTTGATACTTTTGGTACTCTCTCCGCCCATTTGCATGTTTACTATAAATTTATTAAAATGGTATGATTTATAATTATTTATCCGCAATGCCCTCAACATGAACTCATAGTCTGATGTGATTTTAAAATCAGATTGGTACGTTCCGATTTTATTATAAACTTCCTTTTTTACAAATAGAGATGGATGTGGAGCTACCTCCCCATGCTCAAAAAAGCCTTCATAATAAGGCTTAGTTACCCAGGTACGAATAGCTTTATTGGGGTTGTTTTTAAAGAATGTGATATTACCATAAAGTAACTGAATATCTCTTTTAACAAATTGCCCGACAATTTCAGATATGATTGTGTCAGAAGTATAAATATCATCAGAATTGAGGATTCCGATGATTTCACCGCTTGCCAATTCAATCCCTTTATTCATGGCATCATATATCCCTTTATCAGGTTCAGAAATAACCTTGGTTATGTTCTTCCGATATTTTTTTATAATTTCCAGTGTTCCATCTTTTGAATTGCCATCAATTATAATATATTCTATTGGAGTGTAGTCTTGCAGTAGTACCGACTTTATGGTCCGCTCAATAGTAGCTTCGCTATTATAACATACAGTGATTATTGAAATAGATGTTGTTTTGTGATTCAAATTATTGTCGGATTTATTTATATCCTTCATCCGCTTATATATTAAGACTGTAAAAATTGTTTTTTAAATAAATGATTATCGTGCTCATCATTTAGTCCCTCATGCGAAATAACGAAAATAAGGACGTAGGGAATAACATTAAAATGCAAATCTTATCTCAAAATGCATTCAAAAACTCATTGGCAAATTTTTCAATTCTTTCGTGGTAGTTGTCAAAAACAGGCTTTAACTCGCTTTTGTTTTGCAAAAACATAACAATTTTTTCTGACAACTCTTCTACCGAATCCGGATTAAAATAAAATGCATTTTCTCCCAACTGCTCCAAGTGCACTTCAATATTTGAACATATGATTTGCTTTTGAAGCGTTTTTGCATCTTCGATAATTGTACTCCATCCTTCAAATTTACTTGGCTGGATAATAGCAAGGGCGTTTTTGAGTAACCCTAATTGATCCTCTCTTGGAATTACACCTAATATTTTAGCATGTGAAGCTATATCATTGCTGGCTATATAGTCGGTTAAACTACTATAAAACAACGGATTACGATAATCATCTGTCTTCCCGGTAAAAAAAACCGTAAAGATCATTCCTAATTTCTTTAACTCAACTATCGCTTTAAGAACGATGATATGATTTTTGTGCGCGTAAAATTGATTGGAAACCAGAAAATATGGGGTAGTTATGTCGTATTTTTTTTTTAAGATATCGAAATCAGTCAGCCCAAAATCCTTTATCATCGAAACGAATGGCATTACATTTACCTTGATTTTACTATTGTCAACGCTATAGAATTTTTTTAAATGGCTATATGCATCTTCGCTTGATAATATTAGTGCATTAGATTTATCAATAATCTGCTTGAACCGCGTTTCGCGTAGAAAAAGATTTTTCCTTGAGAAAAAGCGCGGATAAAATTTATGCTGAAAATCAGGAATCCAGGATACTACTTTACACTCCGATTCATTTGATCTAACCGGTATATCCATTAAAGGGAAAATACCATCTAACTTATGGAATTTTGTTATTGATTCAACAAATAAATTTTTCCGTAAGAAAAATGAAAGTAAAAATTTACTCTTTTTATTTTTATTGTAATCGACTTCTTTATAAACCAAAAATTCATATTGAAACAGATCAAGAAATTTTTTACAATTATCAGCGTATAACAATATTATTTGGGGTCTCTTATCTTCCGATAAATACCCTATAGCTTTAACAATACTTAATAGATAATAAACAACACCAATATCATTCGAAACTAATAAAATCCCTATTTGCTTTTTTCCTTTTCTATCCATTTAAAATATCTCTTAAGCCCGGACTCAAGGGGTGTTGCCGGAATAAAACCTAATGACGCCAATTTGCCTATGTCTGCTTTCCAAAATAATGGATCGCCGTGTTTTTGAATTCCATTAAATTTTACTTGTAGCGATGGATTAATGATGTTTAAAAAAGTAGAAGCTACCGTTTCCACAGATGTTTCGCTACCTGAGCCCAAGTTAAACACGTCGCCATTAAATAAACCTTTATTTATCACCAAATTAATTGCATCTAATAAATCTTCTATAAAAATAAAATCTCTGGTTTCATTTCCTTTACCAAAAAGGTTTACATAACCATCTTTACTTTCAATAGCTTTTTGGTATATATCCCAAAGCAATTGTTTTTTTATCCCCGGCCCGTAAGCGGAAAAAATACGGAAAGAGCATGTTGCAATTCCATAAATTTGGTGAAACTCATTTACTACCTGCTCAGTGAGCATTTTATGAAAACCATAAGGCGAAAGTGGCTTCAAATCAGCTCTTTCTGTAAGCGGTAACTTTTCTGCATTACCATAAACGGCCGCACTTGAAAGGTTAATAAGCTTGCATTCGGGGTTGTAGAGCCTTATTGCATTCACCAGTGCGTAAACATTTGTTACGTTCATCCGAAAGTCATCCTGCGGATGTTCCATTGAGAAACCCACTCCTGGTGATCCTGATGCATTAATACAGATATCAAATTGCCGTAACTTAAAAATATTGTTGTAGTCAGGGAAAAAGCGTTCAACCTGGAAATAATTAGGATCATCAACATTTTCTGACACACCGCAGCCCCAGGTTTGATTCCCATTTTCATTGAAATATCTGCACGCGTTTGAACCGATAAAACCTTGGGAACCAATAACAATTATTTTCATTCAATATGTTTATCAAGTTTTCATATAAATATGAAATTCGCAGGCACGAATAACAATTAGTTCAATAATAACAAAAATAAAGCAAAAATCAATAATATTTTGCATTTATTATATCAACTTATATAAACAACCCGAAAAAAATATTGTCTATATAAGCTGACATGAATTTCAATTCTGATGAATTACTGATTTTTCCTTTTCATTAATCTCAACATGCCGCTGGTATATTTGGTAACTAATGCATCATGATAGCTGTCAAAATCCTGACCACCCGTTACGCTCATCTCATCAAGCAGTGGTTTTGATTTCTTTTTAAAATAATAGCTATCTACACTCCAGCAAACCAGCCCTGAAACTTTTTTACCATTGTAATTAACTGATAATATCGAATTTAAATACTTTTCAAATTCGTCGCTGGGGATTAACTGCAAGCCAATATTTCGGTTACTAACGTGATAGCGATACCAAACGAATGGCAATACAGGCTTATGCATTCGTTGGGCAACAGGTAAAATAGCATTTAAATTTTCAAAAGCGAACTTTTCATTGTCATCTCTTCCAATACTTCCGTCTTTATAGTTTTGATAAAAAGAAGGGAAAAACACATCACACTCTTTAAGTAAAGGTTCAATCTTACTTAAATCGTCACCCAGTTTACTCCTATTGTAATACCTTGAAAAAGGCACTGCATAATATCCCCATTTTACATTTGGTCTTAGTGTTTTTGCCATTTGTATCATCGTTATGTAAGAATTAAGGGCAGATTGAAATTCCGGCCTGCCGCCAGGTAAACTTACAAGAGAGCTCAATAGCTTGCCCTCCCAATCGAGTGCACCAATCCCACTATCAGAAGCATTCGGATACCGTTTTTTTATTTCAGTGGCTAATTTTTCAGTATCAACTGATTGATAGCTATCGCCAACGATGTTAAATGTATATACCGCTTTTATGTCATTACTATCAAAGAATGTTTTAACTGAAGGGCTAACATCTGTAATAGAAACGTATAACTTTTGGTTATTGCTTTGCGCCCTAACTGAACAACTTAAAGTGAGTGAAAAAGCGGCGACATTTAACAAGACAAAACTTAATCTTTTAAGAGGGGTTTTAACTAATTTCATTTTTTTTGATTTTGTTTGAATAAATATATTTTTAAATTATCTCTGTAATTCTTGCAGTAATTTACAAATTATTTTCTAGCTGCCTGACAATTTTAGCCGGATTACCTGCAACGATGCAGAAAGGTGGAACATCTTTTGTAACAACGCTCCTGGCACCAACAATAGCTCCTACACCAACTGTAACACCCTTTAGAATCATTGACTCGGCACCTATCCAGGCATGATCTTCTATTTTAATTGGTTTCGAATTAACAACGTCCCATTTTTTATTTTTTAAATAATTCCCTTTCTCGCTTAAATAATCAGCATAAGTTTGTTGAATATCCATATCTCTGTCTTTATAATTAAGTGAATGCGAATCGTGGTCATAAAACGTAACACCCCATGCCACCATTATATCATTACCTAAAATAATGCCTGTTTTGGCAATAATGGACGAATTTCCCATGTAAACCCTATCTCCAATTTCAACTTTAGCCTCCGGTGTTTCAAGAAAAACCGATACTCCCAACAAACATTTATCGCCGATAACAACTTTATGCTCTTGTAAGCTGGTCGATCGATTTTTATTTATCGAAAAATTAGGTAAAAATTTACTGTCGCCTGCCTGTAAAACCGCGCTATATCTTTTAGTAACTCCTAAAATCCTGTTTAATAAATAATTAACTATCTTGTTCATTTCGCTCGACAATTGATTTTATAATTCTTGCAGGGTTTCCTGCTACGATGGTGTGAGCCGGTATATCTTTTGTAACTACGCTGCAAGCACCAACTATTGCTCCCTGGCCAATTGTCACCCCTTTTAAAATGGTTGAATTAAAACCAATCCATACATCATCTCCAATAATTATCTCTTTCTCGTTAAGCGCTATATCATCCGCATGCCCGGTCGTCAATATGCTTTTATAATGCTGATGTCTTTCATTAGCATCTATAGGATGATCATTACAATCGTGAATATTAACATTATGAGCTATAAGAACGCGATCTCCTATTGATATATTTTTTGCTGACCAGATTTTAGTATTTTCCCCTACAAAGCAATATTTTCCAATTTTTATCCGTCCGCCATGCTTGTAAACCGTTAATTCACCTTTTATATGAGAGTTTTCATCAATTTCAATTTTGCTTTTATCCTTTTGAATATTAAATACACTAGCCTTATGCCCAAATGTTACTTTGCCTGAATAGGTTATCTGACTTTTATTTGAAATTGTGGTTATTATAGAAAGTCCTTTAATTATCAACCTGTTTAATAAAAAAAATAATTGCTTCATCCTCAAATAGTTTTTTTAATAAGTTTTGAAAAAACTTTTTTCAAATTAACCAGTGTAAATACTTTCCCCTTGTTTGCTTTAAAATGAGCTATCAATGCTGCCCTAAAAGCAGGATTTTCTTTAATCACATGTTCAAATTCCGCAATAGTACCATTATAGTAACTGTCGCCTAAAAACCTGGTGCTGTCTGAATTGATATTTGTTCCTACCATTCCGATATTCTTCACCATTGAAACAAACGGAAACAGTGTCAGCTTTTTATTCAGAAAAATGCTTGCATACCAACATACGCCCCATGAACTAATTTTCCCATTTTTTACCTTTTTTAGCAGGCTGTAGAATGGATAAGTGCCATTAAAATCAAACTCGTATACCAAACCTTGCTCATTGATCAAATTCATTAACTCTTCAGCATCGGGATTAAATAAATCCCAGCTCCCTTTCCACGTAGCCCAACCCCACGTTGTGGCTGACCTAAGAAATAACGTTTCTTTATTAAATTCGTTACTTATCGGGAAGTTATGCCCGCTAATTGATGCTACTTCTGTCTCCCCATCATACTTTTCCAATGCATCATTCATATACTGCAAAAAATGAGGCCCAACTACCAGATCATCTTCCAGCACAATAACCCTGCCGTATTTATTAACAACTTCGGTAACCCCCGTGATAACAGACCTGGATAAGCCTTTGTTACCCTCTGCTTCAACGACGTACACATTTTTAGCCCAGCTTATTTGGTGAGCAAGCTGCCTTACTTGTTTAATTAAAGCAAGCGTATTCTCGTCTGCCGTAATTTTAGGTCCGTCGCAGTAAATAAACAAGTCGCTTTCTTTTGTTTCTTTATTGCATTTTAAAGCCAGCAATGTTTCTTCAAGATAATGCGGACGATTATAAGCAAATACTATTACAGGAGCCAGATTCATTATAAAACAGTTTATTAACAATAATTATCAAATGATAGTTAATACGAAAAAAATCTTTTAACGCAGCACTACCTTCTTTTTAGTTAATTTGTAGATACTGGGTAATCCCACAATAAATCCGAGGCCAAACCAAAGAATCCTGTTTACATCTAAAGACATACTGCTCAAGGATTGTAAAAAAGCAAATGAAAACAGCAGTATTACCATGTTAATAAAAGGATTTACTGTTGTTCCGCGCATTAATACCCTGACTGATTTAAAAAAACAACCAATCGAAACAAACAACAATGGCATTCCAAAAAAGATTCCCCATCGCATAATAATTTCCAGGAATTGATTGTGCGGGTAAGGCTTATAATTTTCCTTCCCAAAAAATATAATATCTTTTAAATTGTTATAAAAATCCTGGATGTAAAGCGTTCGCTGATAAGCTGACTGATCGGCTTTAGCATCGCCCTTATTTGCTACTTTTGATAATAAGCCAAATCTGTCAATAGCGCCGTCAACCTTAGCTTGCAGAGCGGGTATCGATTTAACTACCTGGAAATAGAATATTATCACCACAAAAATAAATCCAATGAAATAAACTACAAACTTCAAAATATTTTTCATCGACTTAAGCCGATAAAAATTATTTATAATCAAAATCAGGGTGATGTAGATAAGCGCTCCCCTTGATTGAGTAGAAAATATCAGAAATATAGTACTGGCCATACTTAAAATCACAAACCATCGCAACCATTTTTTCAAATCGTAATAAATTAAAAAATAGTAAAGGATGAAGAAAATTACTGAATTTGTATAAGCCAAACCAATGGCATTAATATCACTGTCGTTCCCAGTTTCGACCACCGATCTGCTGTTTAAATTACTTTCATTTAAAACAGACTGATATTTAAGGTACATAAACACCCCCAGCACTGTAAGCAAAGTAATCATTACTATTATTTTAGGGCTTGCCTGACTAAAGTATTTCAGATTATTTACCATAAGATATCCCGACAACAGCAGAAAGAAGCAGACTATATCGAATACAACCGTCAATTTATCGGTTGTATTAGAATTGGACAAAATGGCAATAAACAAATACGACAAAAACAACACAAACGAAATAAAAGTAAACCGTATAAACTTAACCCCTTTCGGCAAAGTGAATACTGTGGTTATGATTAGCATAAACCCCATTCCCAATAAAGCTAGTTTAAGCTTATTTCCGCCTACAAAAAACCCGTTGATGGCCCAAACCTGGAAAAACAAGCCCAAAATCAGCAAGTTTGTTCGCATATTTGCCTTTTTGGCTACGGACTTTATTTTTAAATTATTTTCCAATATTTATTTAATTTAAGATAACTAATTCCGCAAATTCTTGTGGCGTGTGCGCTTTCAAAAACGCTGATGAAAAATGGGTATCTGATTGTAAAGGTAAAAATGATTCTATTTTAGATGCAATTTCACCAGGAGTTACCTCTTTTATAAGCACTCCGAAATTATTTTCTTCTATTAACTCCTTTATTAAACCTTTGCCGGTAGCTATCACGTTTTTATTAGCTGCAATTGCATGCCCGAGGATGCCGCTGGACGCTTCTGTGTTTTTATAAGGAATCAATACAACAGCAGATTGGTCAAAAATACTTTTCATCATTGGATTTGAAATAAATTTATTATCCCAAATAACCTGTACTTTAGTATTATTTTCAGCATCCTTTATCTTTGTCGCTATTATTTCACCCGTGTTGTCGCTGGCCGGCTTGCCCACCAGCAGGATTGCAACCTTAGCCTGGTTTTCGCCGGTAATAAATTGAGCCGCATCTATAATTTCAAATGTTCCCTTCCTGTCACATAATCCGCCAATATGAAGAAAGATTTTCCTCCCACGCTCAATGTTATAATGAGCGTAAATATCGAAATTTCCCATTGGTAACAATTCTGGTATAGGATCGGGCAGCATTTTGAAAATAGCGGTTTTAAAAGTGTTGTTAAGATATTTACCCGCCTTAGCATCGTTTAATATAAACACGCTTTTAATTTTCGGATTTATTGAATAACCTAATGTTGTTAAGTATTTCCTATAATATTTAATCCGCTCTCTTAAGCCGGACTGTTCCATTCTGAAAAATTGCAAAAATAATATACCGCTTATACTATAGCTTGGTCTGTAAAAAACACACGCCAGCTGGAAAGTGTTAAAATATAAAAGACAAACGGCATCTACTTTATTATCAACAGCATACCTATTCATTAACTGATATTCTGAAAAGGTTTTTTTTAACATCCCCCCCCCCTCTATGCTTCTATATTCATCGGCGGTGACAGTTATCCAGGTTACATTTTCAATTTGTTTGGCTTTATCAGCAATTTGCGGAAATTTATTTGAAAATTCCGGGTGTAATACGAAGATATATCTGTTATCATCTTTATTTAGACCTAGATAATCTATCAAATGCCCGACATATTCTGAATGATGGCCGGTAAGACGAAGATTATAAAAAAGCTTTTTCATATCAATACTATTCTGACTTTCTTATAAATACTGCTGGATTTCCGCCCCATATTTCATCAGCTGGCACATTAGCGGTAACAACACTACCTGCCGCAATTATTGCTCTGTCACCGATGGTTACCCCTTTATTAATGATCGACCTGGTGCCTATAAAAACGTCATTCCCTATTTTAACAGGTCTCTTTTTAGCATTAACAGCATCTGTTTGCTGATTTCGTCGCTCCAGGTAGTTTAATGAATGCATATCAGAGTCAACAATAATAGTATCGGCTCCTATTTTAACATAATCACCTATCTCTATACTAACCTTTGCCCACACGCATACATTACTCATACCGACTCCCTTGCCTATAACTATTTTAGATTGATCATCAGCCCTTAAGCAACTCTTAATATTTCGCCCTATTGAATTATACATCCTGCCGCTGATTAGCTGAAAATTATCACCAATGGTAATTGCACTGTTTTTTCCAACGCTTAACTTCATACTTCCACTAACCCTTAGTGCCTTGCCAAATGAAACGCCGGCCATCCTAAATTTTATGATGTTGTAAGTCTTATAAAATAAATCAATTAACCTTTCCATAAATATCTTAGCAAACTATTTGTCAGTTAATATTTCATTGTAGAATTCGTATGTCTCTTTCAAATTTTTCGTCTGCTCAAAACATTCTTCAGCAAATAACCGCCCGTTCTTACCAAGCTGGGCCCTCAACTCAATATTATTACCCAATTGGATAGCATAGTTATTAAACTGCTTTGGGTTGTTATATAAAAAGCCAGTAACTCCATCTTTAACCAATTCATCAACGCCGCCTATTTGTGATGCCAAAATAGGCAACCCAACAGCAGATGCTTCTATCACGCCTCTCGCGAAATGCGGTTCAATAAACGGGCAAACAAATACATCTGCATCCCACAGAATATCGATTACCTCATTTGTAAATTGTTCTATGTGAACATTACCTGGCGCTGCAATTTCCTCTGCCTGTTTTGCAGACGACCCCAAAAGCACGAAATGAAAGTTTGGGTGTTCAATAACCATTTCCTTAGCTCTCTCAATCAGAAACTCCCAACCATTACTTTTTGCAAAGCGCGCCATGTATAGAAAAACTATTTCTCCGGCTTTTATATTTAATTTTTTACGCAGCGTATTTTTAGAAATACCAGGGGAATACTCATCTATATTTACAAAATTATAGATCAATTTAGTCTTAATCCTTTGATTTGAATTTGAATTTGAAATATTTAACGACCCGAGATCAAATTGACTGATGCCGATAAACCCATCCACATTTTTTTTACAGAAAAACCTTAGCGGAGCTCCCCATAATCCTTTTCTTAACGGTTCACGTACATGACATATTACTCTTGGATTAACCCGGCTTAGCCTGGCTGCAATTGAAAAAGCGAATAAACAGGTCGAATTTAGATGAATAAGGTCAGGTTTTAACTTGTTAATTATCTTAGTTGCCCGCAACACACTGGGAATTAAATACACCCAATTATAAATAAAAAGCTTAAGGCTTTTTTCAACCACAGTAGATCCGTGAAAAGCCTTTATTTTATTGTTTACTATTAATTTAACCGGAATATTTTCAAAAAATTCGTTAACCGGACCTTTTACTATATTTATTAAAGTTGCATTATACCTGTTAACATCTAAATTTTTTATAATGTAACTCATACTTTTCGGCGCACCTCCAAACCCACCTGCATGATGCACGAATAAGATATTTGTTTTTACATTTTCTTTATTAGCCATTACCTGGGGTTAGTATTTATGTTATTTCCTTTTAAGATCGGAAAAAGCAAAAGTTACGTTAGCGTCTGTTTTTACCAGTTATATTAGTTGCTTTAACCTCTCCTTTATGTTCCCCAACGAGTCGGAAAAGATATCTTCGTTGTTTTTTATCTTTTCAATACTCCAGTCCCACCATCTTATTCCCTCTAAAAGCGAAATTGTTTCTTCGTCAAACCTGTAGCGTATTACAGTTGCTGGCGAGCCGCCGGCAATTGCGTAAGGAGGTACATTTTTAGTTACTACGCTATTACTCGCTATTACCGCTCCATTACCAATCGTTACGCCTGATAAAACAACAGAATGAGCTCCTATCCAAACGTCGTTACCAACAGTAATAGCGCCTTTTGAAGTGATATCCTTATTTTGCTTCTTAAAAATATGTTTTAAGATTAAATGTGTAGTAATCCTGTCTGTGTAATGTGAAAACTCCTGAAATGACACATTTCTGGCGACGCTGCAAAACGATCCGATGTTAATAGGATTTATAGCGGCATAAAAATCTGTATTGGGACCATTAATGACGGTAAACCTACCTATAGATATTTTGGAGCTGCAATTGATGGTAACCCCGGCCTGCAAAATCACATCGTCATCTATAGTTACATTACCATTTATCAACACCTTTTTCAACTTGGCCGACGTTGATATTACAGAATTTTTGGTAACAGATATTATATTGAAACGCAAAAACTTATAATAAATATAAAACTTCAATTTGTTAAAAAAGTGCTTCATCGTAATAAATTAATTAAAGTACTGAAGGCCGTGTTTATAATTTATTTCCTCATCTCGTCCGTTTCCTCGTTTTAAATTTGCCTTTTCATGCTCCTTTATAAATGCAAATAGGTTTGTGTCAGCATTGGTATCAAAAAATAAAGCCTCGTCCTGATCAATAACCTCTTTAAAAAACTTCTTTCCAATGTCGCCCATCACAATATTAACAGCCACATTCATTAACGCAGCCTCAACAACACTTCCTGAAAAATGAGAAACATGTGCCACACAATTAGATAAAATTACAGGTAACGGCAGTGCTGTGGCCCTCTCTACTTCAACTTTATCATTGATATTTTCGTTTTTGAGGGTTTGATGGAGTTCATTTATTTCACTTTCGGCCATACGCGGATGCAGGCGTAGCCACCAAACATAATCGCCGGTCGATTCTTTTATAGCATCAATAATATAGGAATGTAAAACAGGAACAAAATTAGTTTGTAATGTGTAAATTATAATTTTCTTACCGTTTTTTGTTAATTCAAAATTTTGATCCCTTAGATATGCTATCCAGGGATTCCCTCCCAGGAATGACAAATGCGAAGTGTTTTTAGTGAATTTTTCGATATTGTCGGCAGAAGACCTATCCCATGTCCAAAAATAATCCGGGAAAAGGTCCCATTTATTTCCTGTTATTCTCTCGTAGTTGTAGGCAGAATGAAATGGTCCCTGACCACCATGTTGCATATCAATTGTTTTTATTCCTTTCTCACGGGCAGCCAGTATCAACCCATACATGGGGCTATTGTAATAACATAAAACGAATACATAACTGGGTTTAATCTGCGCCAGTAAATATGCCCAAAGCGACTTCCAGCTACTAACACCTGTTAATTCAGCTGAGATCCTGGAAATTAACTTTTCAGTATCAACATCGGTTTCCTGTTTTATTTCTGCCAGTAATTCGTCAAAACGTTCTAATTGTTGATATTCAAATTTTACTTTTTTTGTAGTAAAATTGAAATAGTGAAACAACCTAACGGGGTAATGAACCCGCTCAGGTTTATAATAGCTTTTCTCTATCTTGTTATCGTATTCCAAAATAATGCTTTTCTCACCCTGTACTTCATCTATATAATCCATCATTGGATCAAAATACCTGTTATAGAAGGATTCTTTCCACATTACTCTATGGCGTGAAAAACCTGAAAAAACATATTTAGCTTCGTTAACCTTTATTTTTTTGAACCAATAAAATGAATAAAGTGCATCCAGCTTCAATGATTTAAAAACTGAAACCATTCTCGATTTAAGCGTTGCCGATTTAGCAGTTTTTATTGCGCTGTAGTTGATGAAAAATATACTGATCTTAATAACCGGCCAAAGATTAATGCCGTTATGCGTCCATTTATCTATGGGGTAAGTTCTTTCAATCCTTTTTAAAAAACCAATTAATTTTTCTCTTTTATCAAACTCCATATCGCTAAATCTCCCTGCTGAATTTTAAAAGCAGCAATCCTATTATAACAGAATATCCAACTGATACCGAAGCTTTAATATAGATATTTAATTCTACAATATAATAGGCTGCAACAGTAAGCACTAAAGTGCTAATCAACCAGTAAGCCTGGTAATATTTTACTTTATTTATTTCGTTAAAAACTTTATAATAGTAACCGGCATAAGCCATATACATAAATGCGGCAAAAGTTGTGTAAGCCGCGATTTGATAACCATAAAAAGGGATCAGGATTAAGTTAAGCACTACGTTTATCAATCCGGCAGTTAAAGTAAGTTTCCATAAGAATGTTGTTTTTTCCTTGTAAAAAAGTTTACTTACTGCGCCCATATAAATGGGCCTGTAATTGTATGACATTGCTATCACAATGCCCAGCGGATACATTTGGCTTAATTCACGATTCCTTATCATTAAATGAAAAACCTCTTTCATCCAAATGCAGGCAATAAATGAAGTGTAAAAAAAAGCTAGCTGTAATATAAACACCAGGTTACGGGCACCTTTGTCATCATCTTTTTTATATTTTTCGTTCATTAAAGGGCCAATAGCATAGCCTCCCGCCACACCTAAGGCGGAAAACATATTGCCAATACTATAAGCGACATTATATTTACCGATATCACCGGTTGTAACTTTATAAAAGTTCATAATCACCTTGTCCGAGCTATCAAGCAAATACGACGAATAATGATGAGGTATAACAGGCATACTCACCTTTAGCGCTCTCTTGATCAGCCTCCATTTAAAATTATAGATAGGCGTGAATTTTAAACGGATATTAAGCGGATACCAATAAGAGGCATTGGTTAAAACTCCTGTAATAAAATTACTCCAAAACCAACCCATATAGCCCATTTTAAAGTGGGCTATCAGCAGCACATTCAGGCCAACAGACAAAAAGCCAAAAAAGATACTTCTTGCGGCTATTTGCATAGGCTGTTGCTTAAGCTGATAATAAGTTAGTCCTAACAAAGATGTTTGCCCAAAAAACACAACCGGGCCGATATTAAGTAAAACTATTTTCCAGGTGTTCGAAGCCGCCTCAACTGGGATAATTGCGTAAATAAGGAGCCCCAGCAGAGCCCCAAAAAAAACATTCCAAATATTTAAAAAACCGTAAAGCTGACGCCAATACCATTTAAACTGTTTTGGCGAATGATAAAAGCTATTAACTAAAACCAAACGGAGACCTAAAATAGCTAAAATTGAAATAGCTGTGGTGTAAGCAGTAAGTAACCCGTACACGCCATAATCAACAGATGTAAGTTGCTTAGTAATTAGTGGCAAAGCCAGGAACCCGGCAATTTTTGAAACTTGTGGCGCAAGTCCGTATATAGCAGTATGTGAAAATAGCTTTTTTAGCATTTAGTCTTTTTTAACCCTTATCACTTTAGCGGGGACGCCACCTGCAATTGTATTTTCGTCAATATCTTTTGTAACGACACTATTTGCTCCTACAACAGCGTTATTTCCGATCCTAACACCTGGATTTATAAAAACGTTAACACCAATCCAAACACCATTTCCAATTACCACATCACCTCTTTTGATTTTAAGTGATGTGAGGTCATTAAAATCCTGATCTGGCTCAGGGCTTGACGTATATATTCTAACGTTATGACTAATTCTACAATTATCGCCAATGATTACTTCGCAATCTTCATGCAATTGAATTGTTGAGAATGACCCTATATAGCTATTTTTTCCGGTTGATATTTTGCCGTTGCCATATATTTGGACATGCTTCCCGTTAAACCTAAAATCTGGAGCTATATTATATTTTCTTCTTAATGACTGATAATAGTTCGCATCATGATATTCAAGAAGTTTGTCAAATATTTTAAGTGCAATTTTCTTCAGCATATAGTGATTTTTCAATCCAAAATCAATTCGGCAAATTCTCTAACGACACCTTCCCCCCCGTTTAAACTTAGCTTTATGATACCAGGGATGTTCTTAATTTTTGACAACGCATTATTAGGGCAAGCTGCCACCCCCACTTCACTCAACAACTGGAAACAATTTATATCGTCACCGATGTATGCAACTTCTGAAAGGCTTATATTTTCTTTGTCACAAATTTCTAATACAGCACTTAATTTGCCTCCATGCTTTTTCCCCTGGTATAAGTGGTCCACTTTTAATTTCGCTGCCCTCTTTTCAACAAGCTTTGTAATTTCAGAAGTAACAATAGCTGTTTTTATATTTTGATCTCTGAGCAGTTGAAAGGCCATTCCGTCGTGCGTATTAAACTTTTTTAGTTCATCACCATTTTCAGAATAGTACATCCCGGCATCAGTTAAAACACCGTCAACATCCGTTACAAAAAGCTTAATATTTTTCAACCGCGCCCGCTCTTTTTGTAAAACAAATCGTTTCATCAACGATTCTGCAATAATCCAATCGGCCTCCTCGTCTATCTCCACACCGGTATACTCCGGCATTTCGCAAATAGCTATTTTTCCGGAAATTCGGTTTTTCGTTTGTAAAATATCTTTTATTTTACTGATATAAAAGGCTCCGTTCTCCATAAAAAGGCCGTCAAAATCCTGTCGTCTCGGCCTGTTCATAAAGTCGTAGTTAACCGGATTTGCGTCGCCAGTCCAGTAGAACCGTTTACTCTTAACACATGACAGCACAGAAGCGGCGTTTGAAGACAAGGCCAGGCCCTTCTCCAGATCAGTGCTTACCAACAAAGGAGAGGTGGCCTGGATGAGTATGAACGTATCGTTTTTATCTATCTTTAATTTCTGAATATACTCCAGCATAACACTCTCAGTAGAGGAGTTATCGCTGGAGTTTTCAGCAGATCTTTTATAAATTCTCACGCTCTCAAAACCAAAACCGGAAACAGCCTCAGCTATTTCATCACTATCTGTGGCAACTATCACTTCATCAATACCTACAGCTTCATGAGCGGCTTTAACTGTCCAGTAAACTAACGGTTTACCACAAAATGATTTTATATTTTTTAATGGTATTGATTTGCTTCCGCCCCTTACAGGTATAAAAGCAAGTGTACTCATTGTTTTCTAAATTTTAACTTCTCTCTTTGTACCTTTTCTATATCTAATATCTCTTCACCTTTGTAACCCAAAGCCTCATAAGTTGCTTTAAGATCCCTGCATAACTTTTTAAGTCCTGTAGGTTCTAATGAAGCAGCGTGATCAGTCCCCTTCCAGGTACGGTCTTTGGTAAAATGTCTTTCAATCCAGGTAGCGCCTAAAGTAAAAGCGGCGTTATCAATAGCAATCCCCAGATGGTGACCAGAAAATCCGATATCTTTTACCCTATCACCATATTCATCTTTCAACCTCGAGATCTCCAAAAGGCAAACATCTTTAAAAGGTACGGGGTATCCTGATGTGCAAGAATAAATAATCAATCTTCCCTTTGCCTGATCAGTTTCTTCAAAAAATTCAACAATTTTTCTTTCTTCATCCCTATTGGTCATGCCGAACGAAAGGTGAACTTCTCCTTCATATTCATCTCTCAACACGGCAAGCATCTCGAAATGGCTATTACATGCCGATGGAACTTTTAACAAGCCTGGCTTAAATGAAATCATTTCCCTGGCTGATGTTACATCCCAAACAGACGTAGAATATTCCAGCCCGATTTTATCACAATGTTCTTTCAAGCCTTTATGTTGTTCTACAGAAAACTCCAAATACTCCCTATGTTCTCCATAAGTGCTTCCATATGAATTTGATGGATTTGGATGTGGAGCATTATACTGATCCTCTGTTAACAACTCTTTATTATTCCTTTTTTGGAACTTTGCCACATCAGCTCCGCACTCTTTAGCCAAACTTAAGAGTTCAATAGCTATTTCATATTCGCCTTTGTGGTTGCATCCTATTTCGGCAATAACCTTTGGTTTTTTATATTCCATAATGTCTTTGTTGTTAAAGTGTGTTTGTTTTTGTTTCGGCAGCTTACTAGTTGAGCTAATTTAATTATTATTTATTTAAATAGTATTTAATATTTGTTAGCATATCTACTTGTAGCTACCTTTTATTCTTGATAGTTTTTTAACGTCAAATCAATTTAACTATAACCTGGCGTCGGCGAAATCAGTTGATAGTACGCCCTTTACGTCGTAAACTACAGATTCATCATTAACGTAATCACGAATATTTATCATTTCAAATTCCTTATGAGCCACTGCTAAAATAACCGCGTCAAATCTTTCACCATCCGGCAGTTTATTACTGCACGATATCCCATAAACTTCCTGTACTTCCCCCGGGTCAGCCCATGGATCATGTAAAACAACATCCAAATGATACGTTTCCAATTGTTTTATAATATCAATTACCCTCGTATTTCTGATGTCCGGACAGTTTTCTTTAAATGTGAAACCCAGGATCAAAACTTTACTTTTTGCTAAATGCAGCCCTTTACGTAACATTAGCTTAGTAACCTCATCGGCCACATAAAGCCCCATGCTATTATTAAGCCTGCGGCCAGCTAGAATAAATTCCGGATTATAACCGGCATCTATCGCTTTTTGCGCTATGTAATAGGGCGCTACTCCAATGCAATGGCCCCCTACTAATCCGGGTTTAAACCTCAGAAAATTCCACTTTGTACCGGCCGCTTTGAGCACATCGTTGGTATCCACTCCAATTAGTCCAAATATTTTACTTAGCTCATTTACAAAAGCTATATTAATATCCCTCTGGGTATTTTCTATTACTTTTGAGGCTTCAGCTACCTTAATACTGCTTGCTTTAAATGTTCCTGCTGTAATTACAGTTTGATAAAGCTGATCAACGAATTCCGCCACTTCCGGTGTAGATCCGGAGGTTACCTTCATTATCTTTGAAACGGTGTGTTCCTTATCGCCAGGGTTAATTCTTTCGGGAGAATAACCAGCAAAAAAATCAACGTTGTAAGTTAATCCTGATGTTTTTTGCAATATCGGCACACATTCTTCTTCAGTCGCGCCGGGGTATACAGTTGATTCGAATATAACAATATCTCCCTTTTTTAACACGCTTCCAATAGTCTCGCATGCTTTGTACAATAATGTTAAATCGGGGCGGTAGTCATCATTAACAGGTGTTGGTACAGTAATAATAAAAATATTACAGTCTCTTATATCCTCAATAGTGTTAGTGCAATGTAATCCAGTTATCCTGTCATTTGACGCATTATTAACCATTTGAAGTATCTCGCGGTTAATCTCTAACGTCCGGTCATAATTATTGTTAAGTTCCTTAATTCTTGATACACTAATATCAAAACCAACCACAACATATTTTTTTGAAAGCTCAACCGCTAATGGCAACCCAACATACCCTAAACCAACAACACCTATTCTCGAATATTTTAATCTATCTAAATCCACCATTTTTGCCGGAGTACAAATCTCATTTATATTTTTTGTCCGCGTTTATAACCAAACTGGTTATTATTTTTTTCTTTTAAAAAGCAATTTCTTTTTTGGTTTTTCTTCATGATAATAACCATTACCATAACCGTAGCCGTAGCCATAACCATAGCCATAACCATAACCCGAGCTATAATCAATTGAATTGAAAATGATATTTATATTGGCAAATTTCTTGTTTCTGTAAAAATCGTCAATCAAAACAATTTGCTTTTTAAATGTGTAGTTATGCCGCACAATAAACATCGTTGCATTAGCATATTTACTTAAAATTTGAGCATCTGTAACTAATCCTACAGGAGGGGCATCAATGATTACGAAATCAAAATCCCTTTGCAAATCCTGAATCAAAGAATCCATTCGCCCGTTAGCCAGTAACTCAGCGGGATTAGGCGGAACAGGACCGCTTGTAATGATATAATAATCCGGCTGTTGTGGAATTTCCTTAATAATATCCTTGTAGCTATAGTCACTTATTAAGTAGTTAGACAGGCCCCTCTCATTCTCCATTTGCAGCGCCACATGAAGCTTCGGCTTCCTTAAGTCAAACTCCAAAATCACTACTTTTTTTCCGGACATAGCTAAACTTGCACCCAAATTTAAAGAAACGAAGGATTTACCTTCACCGCTTGTACCTGATGTAAATAACAACACCTTATGACTGGCCTCAGCGCTTATAAACTGCAAATTTGTCCTTAATGCCCTAATTTGCTCCGATATCATTGAACGCGGCTTATCGACAGTGATCAGCTGGCTCGAATCGTCCGAATGGGCAATTTCGGCCAAAATTGGCACTTTAGTTAAGCGCTCTATGTCAGATCGTTTGGTAATCTTATTATTTAATGCTTCTCTCAAATAAATAACTACAATTGGTAGCAGCAGTCCTATAAAAAAGAAAATGGTCATTAATAAAGGTTTAACCGGCTTTACAGGGAATGGGGTGCTCCTTGCAACATCAATGGTACGGCTATCCGGTAAATTAGAAGCCAATGACATTTCCTGCTCCTCACGTTTCTGCAGCAAAAATGTGAAAAGCGTATTTTTAATGTCCTGCTGGCGCATCACATCAATTAAACCGCGTTCTTTAGCCGGAACTTGCTTTATAATGGATTCAAAGGTATTATTCCGGTTTTTAAGCTGTTGCTGCGTTACCATCAATCCCGATTTAAGGTTCTTAACTGATTGCTCAATAGTTGCCTTAAGCGAATTTATTTGGTCATTGATAGAAATTACGATAGGGTTTGTTTCCGGAACGGTTTGTAATAAGCTTTCCTTTTTTAGCTCCGCATCGCCAAGTTTAGAAACCAAAGCCAAAAGAGTGGGATCCTCAATTCCCAGCATCGAAGGCAATCTTCCCGATTGTCCTTTTGAGTTATTTATATATTCTTCCAGGTTTCTAATAACGCTCAGCTGAATATTTATCTTGTTTTGGTCAACATCATTTTGTTGAACGCCCTGCATAAAGATTTGCGACTGCGCACTTATGTCAGTTATTTTATTGGCTGATTTGTATGATTCTACATTTTTCTCTGCCGATCCCAGTTCTTCCGCCAACTTCCTTAAACGATCTTCAACAAATAGTAAAGTACTTGAGGTTACTTTATTTTTATCCTGTACGGCAGCATTGTTATATTCATATACCAATCTGTTAAGAATGTCTTCTCCCCGTTTAGGAATTGCATCTTCGTAAGTAATAATTAATACAGTCCCTTCCTTACTTACTGGTGTTATTGTTAAGTTATTGCTATAGCCCTGGTAAAGACTTGAGAATTTATTAAAATGGATATCAATCTCGGTATTAAAATATTTAGCATCGACTCCGGAACTCGTCAATAAAATGATCCCTAATTCGGTTTTAATGGGATGGTTAAACAAATAATTTTTTCCGTTAACTTTAACCGTAGTAGCGTTTACTATCTCAATTTTCAGGAAATCCGTATACGAGCTAAGAGAAGGTTTTAAAAGTTCGGCATGGAAAGGCAGATGCTCATAAATTGGAACTTTTCTTGTATTGCCATTTAAAAAGTAAGACACATCTAAACCCAGAGTTTTAAAAACCTGCTCCATTAAAGTGTAAGACTTTAAAATCTGGATCTCGTTATCAATGATCTTATCAGAAGAAAAGAGATCTAAACTTTTCAAAATATCGTCTCCACCCGATGTGGAATTGTTCTTGTCTTCTTTTATCAACAAGTCCGTTTCAACTTGATATAAAGGAGTCGTGATCTTTACATACAAAAAGCCAAGCCCAAGAAACAACGCAAGGGATAGAATAAACCATTTCCAATGATGGAGATATTTGGATAAAATTTCACGGAAATTTATCTGCGGTTCTTCTTCATTAACAATATTAAATTCACTGTCTGTGTTCATTTATAAATATATTCTATATTGATTAATAAAAAAGGAATTATCTAAACCTGTAAATAGCAAGGATTATAACCGATAGGGAAGTGAGAACTAATGGTATAATTCTAAAGGCCTCGTCGCTGGCTGCAATTTTACCTTTTCCTTGTTCTACATATAAAACATCGCCCGAATGCAAATAATAGTATGGAGAATTGAAAATTTCACGTCCGTTGAGATTTATAGAACCGAATTCTTTCTTTCCATCTACATCCCTTATCACCATCACATTAGTGCGCTTACCATAAATAGTAAGGTCCCCCGCCATACTTATAGCTTCTGTTATCGTAATTCGCTCATTTGGGATTATATAAACTGAGGGATGTGCAACTTCACCTAATACTGAAATTTTGTAATTAAGAAACCTCACATTAACGGTTGGTTCTTTTAGATAGGTGGTTAAATGACTTTTTATTAAATCCCTGGCCTGTGATGTGTTCAGACCGGCTACTTTCAAGGGCCCAATAAGTGGCAACTCTATGGTGCCCGCAGAATCTACCAAGAAACCAGGCGCAGCAGTAGCAACCGATGCTGCTCCACCTCCTGATCCGGAGGCATCAGCACCAGAAGCTGAATACGGATTAAAGAAACCACTTGCAGTACTGTTCAAAGATGCCACTGCGATACCCAGAATGTCTCCCGGCTGTATTTTGGGAACATACGCCTGAATTGCGGCTATTGTATCAGATTTATGAGCCCCCTTTTGAAAATAAACTATCTGTTTTCTGTTAACACATGAACTTATTGTTATTATAAAAGCTAAAAATAAAAATATATTGGGGGATAGTTTTTTTCTCATATTTGATGTTTGCGTTTTTATTTTGCTGCAATTTAAAAAGAGCATTCGGCGCTAAAAGTAGCTATTTTTAAGGTAACTCAAAAATTTTATTCCGCCGGCAATGGTTTTTTAAACATTAAATTAACGGTGTTTACTTAAAAAAATATAGTATTTCTATATATAAACATGATAAAACAGACAATATTACCTTTTTATTATACTTTCATGTATTTACCAATCACAAAATACACAAAATTAATACTATTCAGACAAATAGCACTGCTAATACAAACATAAGTATGGATTTGTTTTAAAATTCTTTAATTTAATTCAACAAATTTAAAAGTTCCGTTTTTGAAAAGGAATTAATAAAAGAAGTGTCCGTTTTTACAAGACTATTGGCGAGGTCTCGTTTTGATTCCTGCATCAGTTGGATCTTTTCCTCAACTGTACTCGGGCAAATAAGCCTTACGGCAACTATGTTTTTATCTTGCCCTATCCGGTGGCAACGGTCAATGGCCTGGTTCTCTACAGCTGGGTTCCACCATGGATCAACAAGATAAACATAGTCAGCTTCAGTTAAATTTAGCCCGGTCCCTCCCGCCTTTAAACTGATCAGAAAAACCTTTATTCCCGGATTGTTTTGAAACTCCTCTATAACCGCGCGCCGGTTTCGGGTTTGGCCTGTTAAGCAGGTAAAAGTTATACCGCGGCCCAACAGTTCTTTTTTTATCAAGTTAAGCATTGAGACGAATTGCGAAAACACCAGGATTTTGTGCTGCGGCATTTTACCTTCAATCTCCTCCATTAGCGCATCAATTTTGGCGGAAGCATTCCCGGGCACTTTTTCTCCTTCTATCAGAAGCGGAGAATCACAGATCTGCCGGAGCCGGGTAAGGCCTTTTAAAACATTCATCGGCGTCTTCTTCAAAATATCATCTGTAGTGGCAGAAATATAATCCCTGAACTCCTTTTCGTAAGCATCATATATGTTACGCTGTTCGGGCTTCATTTCACAATAAAGCACCATTTCGGTTTTTTCGGGAAGGTCAGGCGCTACCTGTTTCTTGGTTCGCCGCAGGATAAATGGGCTAATTTTATTCTGAAGTTCCGTCGCTCTCCTGCTACTTTTAAACATATCAATGGGCGATGAATAAATCTGTTTAAAATACAGTTTACTTCCAAGCAGACCGGGGCAGGCAAATGATAACTGACCGTACAAATCATAGGTGTTATTTTCCACAGGTGTACCCGTGAGAACCACCTTGTTACGGGATTTTAATAAGCGGGCCGCTTTATACCTTTGCGATTCGGGGTTCTTAATCTGCTGCGATTCATCAAGAAAAATATAGTTAAACGCATAATCCTTCAGGAAAACAACATCTGAGAGCAAGGTGCCATAAGAAGTTAGGACGATCTCATAATTATCAAAATCTGCAATGCTTTTTATCCTTCCTGAACCATAAATAGTGTGTATTGCTACAGAAGGTGCAAATTTCTGAATCTCCTGCTGCCAGTTATGGATCAATGAGGTTGGCACTACAACCAGGTTAGTATTTTGTTTAACCCTTGCCCGCTGTGAAAGTATAAACGCTATAACTTGTACAGTTTTACCCAGGCCCATATCGTCAGCCAGGCAGCCACCGAAGTTAAAATCGTCCAGAAAGTTGAGCCAGCCCAAACCCTGCTGCTGGTAGTGTCGCAAACTCCCTATAAATCCAACAGGAACTGCAACGGGCTTGATATTATCAAAGTTGTCAAGTTTTTGATGATACACGCTGATTTCATCCTTAACTTTCTCGTCCAGCATTGCCGCGTCAAACAGTTGATCTATAGCCATAAAGTTAGTTTTAGCAATTTGAAGGATTTGGTCAGTAACTTCTCCTGAATTGAAATAACCAGTGAATTTTTCAATCCATTCGGCAGGCAAAATACCGGTGGTGCCGTCATCCAGTTGCACATACTTTGTCTTATTTTTTACTGCCCTGTAAATCTGCTTGAGCGCAGCCCTTTTTTTTCCAAACTGAACGTTTACAGCAACATTAAACCAATTAAAACCGCTTAATACCTTTATGTTAATTTTTACTTTATGCGGATTTAGTTTGTTTCCTTCCAGCTCATTAAAGCCAAGTACAGTTATTTTCTTATTATGCCATTCATCAAATACATTTAAAAACCAATCCTCATCTAAAAATCGTTTTTTGTGCAGATAAAAGTAATCCAGGTCGTTATCCAGTTGCTCCTCAAAAAAGGGATGTTGCTTAACCAATAACGCTGTGAAGTTGATTTCATCGTCATCATTACGTTTTACCAAAAACTGTTTCCCACCGTTGTCAACAGAATAAATTTGCTTTTTGGTTCTCACTGAAATTTCCACTTCACCATAGCGCATAACCGGTATAATCATCACATGTGCGCCGAAATCAGAAAGGTAGATAATCCTTTCCGTTTCATTATTAAATCCCTGCTGCTTTAACTGTAAGGGTGTTGCAAGCGGGATATGCTTATAATTAACCGCTACCTTATCCTCCAGCTTTACTAACAGCTGCTTTCGGAACTCATCAAATTTGGAAGTGTGTACCAACAAATTGTCCTGTTTTTTTGTTAACAGGCTAATTATATTAAGTTGCTGCAGGTTATTTACAAGGTATAAATCTTCTCCGTTAAATATAAAATAGGTAAATTTTAGTCTCAGGTCTTTTACTTCATAAATTTTATCATTGATCACCAGGGTGCCTGATAATTCAAAAAACGGCTCCCGGGGTTCAACAGCTAATTTCACGTCCCCATTAAGCAAACCCACTTTTACCGGCATAATAGAGCCGGCAGTTACATTTTCAGAGATCGTACTGTCATGATAGTAAAAATCATATTCCATTGGATTGTTAACTATCGCTCTCAATGCTAAAATATCTGCGTCGCTTGCTATTTTATTCAAGTGATTTTGAAATTTATGAATACCAGTGAAAAATTTCAGCTGTTTGGGGTCTTCTGTTGTCCAAATAAAATCGAGCGGCGGAACGGCGGTTAGCGGGTTTTTAATTTTCCCCTCCTTACTCATTCCCGCTTTATACAATTCAACAAAAAGGTATTTATAATATTTATGTTCCTTAAGTACCACAACTACTGTACTTTCTTCTATATCTAAGGGCACTATGGCAGGAACAACGATAGTTGTTAAAAGACCAAGTGCCTCCTTTGTAACAGCTGTTAACGAGTTTGAAAATGGACTTATATTAAGCTGACCATTTGCATATTCTATTTTAAAAAAGCGGTCAAGACTAGCCTCCCGTTCCATCCCGTAATCAACAGCAATTTTTTTAAGCTTTTCGTAACGGAGGCTTTCGTCGAAGAAAACACGTAATTCATCCCTTTTAACTATGGCAGATAATATTGCGGCCTGGTGTTCACAAAGGAGTTCGCCTTTATCGCTGCACTCACATACTAAATTTAGCTGACCGCTTTCCTGGGTCACGGTCACATCCGGATAAGCAGTCTTTAAGTATTTATTGGTAAATACGCCCTTATTAATAGCAAGCTCAACAGGAAATATATGTCGGCTGTCAACCTGATCTGTGTAAATGCCTGCAATACTGTGTTTTGATATAACGGTCTCGGTTAGGACTGCAATAGTAACCCCTTCAAAAATAACTGCATGATCTCCTGAAGTATTATCCTTATCTCTGCGTAGCTTACTCAATTATATTTCTTATACCTATTAATGGGTAAATATCTAAACAATTATCAGTTAATTAAAAGGTTTGGTAAGTTTTACCACTCAATGTACCTGGGTAATAACCTATAGTAATAAACACTCTAAAAGAAAATATATTTAATACGTTCATCGGTGTTATTCAAATTTAAGATATTGCCAATCATCCAAATGGAGTGTTTCGCCAACTAATCATCGAAAAAAAATCGGACCACATGATAAAAACAACGATCTTAAATCATGGGTGTACTATAGCCCATCCATCAAAATGTCGCAAAATAATTTCGCCGTTTCCGCTCGGCACATACGATATAAAATCGAACAGGTCATTTTTATCTATTTTTCGTTCCCTTACGGTATTGCTGCATTCTGCTAACACCACTCCTTTTGCCTGTAAACTTTTCAAAGCCTGCTCAAACAATCCCGATTTCATGTAAACTGCAACACCATCCCCAAAAACTATCAGTTCAATGTGCAGCTTTCCTTTAAGTCGTGGGTCTTCCAGTGCATTATCCATATTGCGAAGCGTACCCCGAATCTTCTTCTCATCGCTGGAGTTCAGCACATATAACGCATCGTAATGTTCCAATTTAGGTTGCGCACCTGTGAAGGCTGCTGCGTCAGTTTGCGCATTTGCCGATTTTACAAGTGTGAGTAAGGAGCATATTGCGGCTATTAAAATGTACTTTTTCATAAGTTTTTATTTTTATAGGTAAGTGATTTATAGAATGCTTCAATTGGCTTAAAAGGCCCCAGCTTATGCTGCTTTTCACTAAATGGATCAGCATATGGGCCAAACGGTAAATCTATCGGTTTTCTTTTAATATCCGGCCAGTCGGAATGCTGATTGCGGTGCATGCGCGGCTGTGAATTTATAAAAGCAGCAACATCCCAAGCTTCCTGATCAGTTAATTGCGGGCTTTTATAAGTTGCGCCATACGGCATGTTATTTTTTACAAAACCGGCAAGATTAATTACACGAAACATTCCCGCCCCATCATTGTAACTATGTTCTCCCCACAATGGCGGATATAGATATGACCTTTGGTCTATCGCTAATCGCCCTTCCCCTTTATCACCGTGGCAGCTTTTGCATTTCAACAAAAAAACTATCTTACCTTTAACCGCGTTGGCCGGAACGTTTAAATAAGGCAACTTTTCGGTACCACTCCCATATAGTTTTTGGCCTTTTTTAACACCACCTCCCATCCATTTCATGTAAGCCAGCATTGCCCGCACTTCATTCCTATCAGTATCCGGACTTTTACCGCCCAAACTCCGGTTAAAGCATTCAACAATTCGTTCGGCTGCCGGCTCCACTCTGCCCGAGCGATTACTCATTTTAGGATAACTTGCTATAAACCCTCCAAAATTATTTCCAAACAACCTGCTGCCGCCATCAAGGTGACAATTCTGGCAATTCATTCCGTTGCTGATTTGCGCTATAGTGCCTTTCGGCCCAAAATAATTTGCTGTGTGCGCTATAAGCTCACCGCCATACCTGATTTGGTCACCTGCTTTGCCGGCAGGTATTGTTCCCGGAGCGGGCGATCTCCAAACCTCAGTTGCGACCGGGTTTGACGGTTTTATTATTATCGACGATTTTGACGGTACGGAAGGAACTTTACGGTAGGACCACGTGTTTGAGGAAACGCCTGCAACTAACACCGTAATTATAATAAGCATAGCACAAACAACCAGGGAAGTGATAAAAACAAGATAATGTGCTATTTTCATAACGGCATTTATCAGCTCTTTTTCCTCCCGATTTTGCATAATATTTGTGTGTTTATCAAGGTTATTAAAGATTAACATAAAGCTGATAAGCAAATACCTAAATCAACCCCAATTATTACATTGTTACATGATAAACGCGTAACGAATATGGTACAAAATATTTTTGATTTGAAATTTTTTGATTTGATTTTAACATTATATTTACTGTACCTGCCATATTTTCATCATTACCTCTCTGGTTAATGTTGACTTTAGGTGTCGCTCTTACCTATAAATTACACTCAAATTAAAAAATTTAGCTTTTAACCCCAAAACTCGCTCTATGAGAAAAAAATTTTACTTTCAAAAACCTTTACTGCTCCTGCAAAACCAAGTCATGATAACAACACTTATTTTGCTTTTCTGCGGTAATGTATTTGGGCAAAACACCACTTCCACAATTACCGGCAAGGTAACTGATGCCCAAACAAATGAAACCCTTATTGGCGTTACTGTAAGCGTAAAAGGAACTACCAAAGGTGTATTTACAGATGCCAGCGGAAACTACACGATAGCGGCTGACGCTTCCACTACATTAGTATTTACTTACATAGGTTACAAACGAACAGAAGTGCCTATAGCAAACCAGGCCGTAATAAACGTAAAACTGCAGCCATCATCCGAGCAATTAAAAGATGTGGTGGTTACTGCTCTGGGCATTAAAAGAGAGAGACGCGCTTTGGGGTATTCAGTTACTGAAATAAAAGGGTCGTCGCTTACTGAAGCCCGCGAAACAAATTTTGTTAATGGCCTGGAAGGAAAAGTGGCTGGTGTTAACGTAAGTAATGTAGCTACCGGACCTGGCGGATCAGCCAATGTCATTATTCGTGGTATATCAGACATTACCGGGTCAAACCAGCCATTGTATGTAATAGATGGCATCCCAATGCAAAACAGCAACTACAGGCAAACCGACGTCGGCGGCGGTTACGGCGGAGCAGACGGTGGTGACGGCACCATCAACATCAATCCGGATGATATAGAAACTATCTCGGTATTAAAAGGTGCGGCCGCTTCTGCCTTATATGGTTATCGCGGCAGCAAAGGCGTTATTCTTATCACAACAAAATCCGGTAAGAACGCCAAAGGAACCGGAGTTGAGTTCAACTCCAACTATGTTATTGAAAGCGTGATTGACAATACCGACTGGCAAACGACGTACGGACAGGGATCCGCAGGTTTAAAACCTGCAAATGCCAGCGAAGCTTTTGAATTGGGCCTATCCAGCTGGGGCGCTCCGCTGGATGGCTCTTCGGTTTTTCAGTTTGATGGTGTTCAAAGGCCATATTCCTATGTCCCAGGCAATATGAAACGATTTTACAAAAATGGTGGTGCTGCTACCAACACTGTTTCTTTTAGCAAGTCGCTGGGTGATGATGGAAGCCTCCGCTTTTCCGCAAGCGATCTTCATAATAACAGTATTATTCCGAATGCGGGTTATCAGCAACAATCGTTTTCGCTATCCACCAATTACAAATTAGATAAACACCTGGACCTTCAGTTAAAGGCTCAATATATAAATGCATTTACACACAATCGCCCAAGCGTGTCAGACGCCGCCGGGAGTTTAAACTTTGCCCCGATGTTTCTTCCAAGAAACGTAAACATTACTTCGCTGTATCCCGGGTACAAAGCTGATGGCTCAGAAAATCAATTTTTAGATGATGCATACACTACTAACCCTTATTTTGTAGCTTATAAGTTCATCAATAATACCAATCGCAACCGTTTTATCGGTTCGGCAGATGCTAAATACACCTTTGATAATGGCTTGTACCTGCAGTTTAGAGTAGGCGAAGATTATTTTGGCGATATTAACACCATTGTAACGCCCAACGGCACCGCCTATCAGCCGGATGGAGCAATGACACTGGAGCACATTAAATCAACTGAACTGAACATGGACGCCATAATTGGCAAATCTTTTAAAGTAACAAAAGATTTTAACGCCAATGTACTGATCGGTGCCAACTCCAGAAAAGCCGTTGTCGACCAGCTTGACGCAACAGGAAATACATTTGAAACACCGTATTTATATACAGTTGGCAACCTTGCCAGCCCTACTGAGTATGAAAGCAACCCGGTAGTAGTTAATAAATCACTCTACGGAACGCTTGATCTGTCATACAAAAACTATCTGTATTTAACGGTTACCGGCCGCAATGACTGGTATTCAACGCTTGCACCGGGTAAAACAAATTACTTTTATCCGTCTTTGAGCGGCTCATTCGTTTTTTCTGAACTGCTTCATGCAGAATGGATGGACCTTGGCAAGCTGAGACTGGGATACGCCAATGTTGGCGGCGAAGCGGACTCCCCTTACCAAACATTACTAGGCTATAACAACATCGGCAACTTAAGCGGACATGCCATAGGCAATATATCTAACGGAGGAACCGTCCCAAATTCAGCATTAGAACCCTCATCTGCAAAGGAGTTTGAAATTGGCACTGAACTTTCATTTTTTAAAAGCAGGCTGCATTTTGACATAGCATATTATAACAAAAAGGAAAGTAAAGAAGTCATCCCCGCTGTAACTTCAAAAACTTCCGGATATGACGCTGTTTTATTAAATTCTGGCACCATACAGAATAAGGGTATTGAGTTCCTGGTTTCGGGCGTGCCGGTTAAGACACAGCATTTCAGTTGGACCGAGACACTAAACATAACTTATAATAACAATAAGGTATTATCACTTTCTAACGGATCATCAAATTACCCGCTTGGTTATTCGCGTGCAGGAGAGGATGAAGGCAATGGAATAGCTTACATGTCGCAGGTGGTTGGAAAATCCGCCTACCAAATTTTCGCTTTAGATCCTGCGAGAGACGCCAGCGGCAAGCCAATAATTAATCCTGAGACCGGAGCTCCGGATCCGAGCCTTGCTACTTACAAGGATCTGGGTTCAGGCATAAGTCCATGGACAACCGGTATTACTACCGACTTTAGGTATAAACACCTGAACCTTTCGGTTCTTATTGATGGAAAATTTGGCGGTAAGATTTTTTCAGGGACTAACTATTATGGCTATATCTACGGCCTTTCGAAACAAACCCTACCTGGCCGTGACCTAAAGTACGGTACCGAACAAATTAATCCACAAGATTATTATGCTGCAATGAGTAACAATGGATCCATGTTTTTGTATAACGACAGCTTCATTAAATTAAGACAAATTGTATTAGGTTATACGTTCCCGGCCACCGTATTCAATAATAAAATACAGGGCATCACATTAAGCGCGGTTGCCCGCAATGTGCTTACCATTATGAAACATACCCCCAACATTGATCCGGAATCAAATTATTCAAACGGGCCGCAGGGTATTGAACAGGCTACAGTACCTTACACCAGGACCTTCGGGCTTAACCTTAATGTGAAGTTTTAACATGATGATTGATAAAATTAACAAACTGCTTAACATGAAATTACAAACCAAATATATCCTTGCAAGCGCTGTTATATTAACAACTTTAGCTTCGTGCAAGAAGGACCTGATAAAAACCAATACCGATCCTAATTCGGTATCTGTGGATGCATTTAATCCGAATAATATTTTGACCGCAACGCAGCTGTATTATACCGGCAGCACCGATAATGCTATTGAAGTGGAAGAAACAGAGATACAGGGAGCGGGCTGCATGATACAGCATTGGGCTTCTACATCGCCTTATTATTTTGGCGATAAATACCTCGGGGCACCTACCAGTGGCGGCTGGGGATCGTTTTTTGATCATACTTATACATCAACCATAAAAAACGCGGTTGATCTTTATACCATCACAGCTGGTAAACCTCAATACAAAAACCTGCACCAAATAGCCCGGATAATTAAGGCAATGGCTTTTGAGCGGATAACGGATGTTTATGGTGATGTCCCTTACTTCCAGGCAGGACAAGCTTATAATAAGGGCATTTATTTCCCCAAATATGATAAACAAAAGGATATATACGCTGATCTTTTAAAGGAAGTGGAACAAGCAACGGATAGTCTTGATGCAAATGCGGATAAACCAACAGGAGACCTTTTCTATTCAGGTGCTGACGACCAGATAGGTGCGTGGAAAAGATTCGGCAACACTTTGCTGCTGCGGATGGCTATGCGTTTAACTAAAGTTGAGCCCGAAACAGCAAAAGCTTATGTAACCAGGGTAGCCGGCAAAACCATGCAGAGTAACAGTGACAATGCTATTGTGGCGCATGGTACAAATGATCCGCTAACCATAAACAGGATTTACAGAGGCATAGGCGAAGACGGAGATATCCAATTATCCGGGCAGATCAGCAAAACTTTTATCGACTTTTTGAAAGATAATAGCGACCCACGGTTGCCAGTGCTGTCATACGTGTACCCGCCGGATTTTTCAGCCGGGGGCGATCCGACCGGCGGCTCTGCTGACCCTGCTGACCAAAATGGGCTGCCAAATGGTTATGACGCAGGAAACACACCCCATGGCATTCTAAGCTACCTGGGCCCGCCCGCATACCTGGGTAATATAAATTTATACTCGCGCCCAAGCCCGATTATTTTTAACGCAACCGCCCCGACTTTAGTTTTAACGTATGCGGAATCGGAATTTTTATTGGCTGATGCAGCCAAACGATGGGGTATTGGCAATGCGGAAGAACATTACAACAATGGCGTGCATGCGGCAATAACGCAATTGGCTGCGTTCGGCGATGCAGGCGTGATTAGCGATGACGATGCAACAACCTATTTAGAGGCTCACCCCTATGACGACGCCAATGGGCTGGAAATGATCAATACCCAATTTTGGGCATGCACATTTTTTAACGAGTATGAAGCGTGGGCCAATTATCGGCGCACGGGCTATCCTGCTTTAAAACCGGTAACTTACACAGGCAGCCAATCGC
This sequence comes from Mucilaginibacter xinganensis, assembly GCF_002257585.1. Lineage (NCBI taxonomy): Bacteria > Pseudomonadati > Bacteroidota > Sphingobacteriia > Sphingobacteriales > Sphingobacteriaceae > Mucilaginibacter > Mucilaginibacter xinganensis. The sequence continues at coordinate 3,487,308 of NZ_CP022743.1, forward strand.
CGGGAGCCATACCAAGAAGGATGTATTACTCTTCAGTTGATAAACAGGTGAATACGGCTAATTACAATGCTGCGGTAGCCGGCATGACAGGGGGAGATAAAATCACGTCGCGAATGTATTGGGACGCGCAATAAAACTTACCGCTTATAGAGCCATCATTAAAAAACGATCATCTTTTTACGTATAAGGTGATCGTTTTTAATGATGAAATTGCTTGCAAACTGCACCGGGTTTAAGAAGTTTAAAGAATTACTGCCAGAATGATTATTTAGCATTATTTTAGCGCCTTAATAAATATGGCTGTATCGCAGCCAATATTTAACATTTTTTAAGAATTAATATGAATACTTTTGTATTCCTTTACACGTTTGCATTACCGATGTAACAGTATTTGCAATATTAAATAATCATAAATAAAAAAGCTCCTTACACCATAAAATGAAAAAAACACTTACACTAATTTCAATCATTACACTTATCTCTTTTTACGCGAAAGCACAGGATACCGACACCAAACAATACGTTAAAAGCTACCTGGCACTTATAGGCGGTATTTCAAACCCGATGGGTGATTTTGCGCAAAAGACCTACGAAAACAACAAAGCTGGTTTTGCCAGGCGTGGCGCAACATTCGGATTAGAAGGTGCATATTATTTTTATAAGAACCTGGGATTTGGCGCAATCTTCTCTTTCCAGGACCAGGGCGAACTCAGCATTCCTGATGTTCAAATCCTTGCCGATGGATATAACAGTACGCTTAAAGTAAATTCTACACTGGTTCAGGGTGTTAACAGGTACCATAATTTAAATTTCATGGGTGGCCCGCAATACTCTTTTCAATACGGTAAGTTTATTCTTGACCTTAGGGCAGATGCCGGTTTAGTTAAAAGCTCGTCAACTCCGCAACTTACTATCTATGTATCCAGCGGAAATGTTGCACAACAAACCATTACCCAAAACAGCTCAAAAGGTTCTGCTTTTGCTTATGGGGGCAATGCCGCCCTACGTTGGGAGTTTGCTGAAGGCTGGGACATTGGCTTACGCCTTAACTACGTAAAATCTGACGGTATTAAGGTATCTACTACCGGTGATGTATCAGCTCTTGGAACAAATGGCCGTTTGGTAACCAAACAGCCGATCAGCGAACTGCAATCGACATTTGGTATTGGGGTTCATTTTTAACTGCAAATAACTATCTTGATATATTTAAGGGCAGCCACAAAATGGCTGCCTTTTCTGTTTTTCGAGGCAAATCATCCGGGCTTTACCGAACGTTTTTATTTGCAGATAAATTTTTAATGTTTAATTATTTTCTGATACATTAGCAATAGCCAATTGAACTGACTAATTGAAAAAGTTGATAGCCATAGCATTACTTGGTTTGCAGATATTTACCATTTGCGGGCATCTGGTGCTTTATCAATATTTTGTTTACCGGTCTGATAAATTATTCAATGACCAGATCAGCAAAAACCTTTACAACGTGCATGACCTGGTACAAATAAAAGTACCCGCACACACTGCGCTAGCACAAAACTGGAGTTCGTTTGAGAAAATAAACGGGCAGATCCAATTTAAAAATACCTGTTACAATTACGTAAAACTTAAATTAACAAAGGACACCATTTACCTGATGTGCGTTCCGAATTACGAAAAGACAAGGTTATTTAACCAAAACATTATTAACGCCAGTCAGATTTCCGATATCCCGGTAACTAAAAAGGATCATGTCCCCTTCGGCAAATCAATTGACCTTGGCAATTATAATTACCCTGTTGTATTGTTCAGGTTTTCGCCGACTGTGGTTACTTTACAAGGCAATAGCATCACAGGCAATTTTGACCACGTTAAAAATTATATAACCATCCCTCACCAGCCTCCAAAAATGTTTTGTTAAACTCCATTAAATTAACATTTTTGATCACTTTTCTCCGTAACAAAAGGATACGGAGCTTATATTTATATATCACATGCTGAACCTTAATATTCAACAAAAAATCCATTATACATTGCGGTTTGCGGTGGCAATGTGCTTTATCGGGCACGGATCATTTGGTATTATTACCAAAGAGATCTGGTGCAACTATTTCGCGGTTTTCGGGGTAGGCAAAACAATGGCTTACCAGCTTATGCCATGGGTGGGCGGTTTCGATATTGTATGCGGCATAATAATGCTGGTTTCTCCTTTACGAATCATCCCGCTGTGGCTTGTTGCCTGGGGCATAGTTACGGCATCATTACGCCCGCTGTCGGGCGAGCCATTTGCAGAACTTATTGAACGCGCCGGAAATTTTGGTGCACCGCTGGCGCTTTTAATTTTTTCGGGCGGTATTAAGTTAAACCTTAAAAATTTATTTACCCCAATTGATCCGGATTTTATGCCTGATGCAAGTACGCTGGCAAAGGGAATAACCTGTTTAAAGGTAGTGGTGTTCCTGCTGCTCGCGGGCCATGGTTGGCTCAACCTGATCGTCAAAAAATCATTGATCGGGCAATACGCGATGCTTGGTTTTAATGATCCGGTAAACACAGCGCACATCATAGGTGCTTTTGAGGTTGCAGCCGCTGTAGCGGTACTGCTAAAACCCATACGCCCGGTACTTTTAGTTTTTTTAATCTGGAAAATGATCAGCGAACTATTTTACCCTCACTATGAAATATTTGAATGGGTAGAACGCGGTGGTAGTTATGGCTGTATATTGGCGCTTTGGCTTTCCCTTGGGGCAAAGTCACGCGTTTGGCAAGCGGCAAGCAATATGCAAGTTGCTTAGCGCGTTCCATTTTTGCATGCGGAACACCCGGAACACTGTGAAACATGCTGATTATCAGCGCATTTGCTTTTTATCACGAGATAAACAACCGTAAGTAACTGATAATAAGCATGTTTAATCAATAATTATATCGAATTCACGTTAATTTAACGAAGTGATGGCTAATGATTATTCGCAAGCGGGTTCATTTACCACGATCTTTTTCTCTATTCGCTTATCGGGAATAAACCAGATACAGGCCACAAGAATATATAATGCGACGCTTATTTTTGATGAAAAAAAAGAAGCAATAATTGCCAGCGCGTAAATAACGGTGGAGATACTCCCCTTCCTGTCCTTACCGATAGCATGTGCCAACAGTGAGTCCCGGCCGTGGTGACGAACCAGCGCCATCATAAAAACTGCATAGGATATAGAGCACATGATGAGCACAATTCCATAACAGGTAACCGGCCATTGTGCAAAATGATTTTCACCCATCCAGGCTGTAACAAAAGGAATTAATGAAAGCCAGAACAACAGCAACATATTCGTCCATAGAATTGCGCCGTTTACCGATTTTGCGGCCTGTAAGGTATGGTGATGGTTGTTCCAGTAAATCCCTACGTAAATAAAGCCTGAGCACATAACTTAAAAATACAGGATACAATGGCAACAACGACTTGATATCCGCACCGTGCGGCACCTTAAGCTCCAAAACCATAATTGTGATAATAATAGCTATAACACCATCGCTAAACGCCTCTAAACGCCCTTTCTCCATAATGCATTCTTAATAGTTTACAAAATATCAAATTCAAATGAATGTTGAGAAGATAATATTAAAACATAGCTATTTTGCGGGCAAAGCAAAACAAACATAGCTATCGCCTGATTTGCTGCCGATCTTTCCACCGCCGCAAGCTATCACAACATATTGCCTGCCGCCTATTGCGTATGTGGCGGGCGTGGCGTACCCTGCAGCGGGCAACTTTGCTTCCCACAGCTGCTTGCCGGTTTGTTTGTCAAACGCCCTGATCTTTTCGTCTTTTGTAGCAGCAATAAAAACAAGGCCGCCTTTGGTTACCAGCGGGCCGCCATATAACTCGGTACCAGTAATCGGGATTCCCTTTTTTGTAAGTTCCGGGTATTCACCCAGGGGGACTTTCCATAAAAGCTTTCCCGAGGTTAGATCAACAGCGTTTAGAGAGCCCCATGGCGGTTTAATGCCAGGATAGCCATCTTTATCTAAAAAGCGATTATAACCATTCATCACATAAGGCGCTATATTTGCCGATTTATCACTTACGGGCTCTTTAGCTATTTGCCGGTTGGCCGGCTCCTTTTCAGGCAGCTTTAACACAAAAGCCAGGAGTGCTTTTTTTTCATCTGCCGGGATCTGTTTAAACGAAGGCATCATGTTTCGCCCGTTTGCAATGATCCCGCTTACCTGCTCTTCATTATACTTTTTATTAATATTAACCAATGAGGGGTACGACGTTCCGTTCCCCTTTAACCCGGCACCATGGCAGGCAATACAATATTTATTATAAATGGCATGCCCCATACCCTGCATAGTATGATCGTTAATGTTCTTTGGTACATCTATCATCACCTGTGCCCAGGGCATTTCGGAATTGCTGATATACATAATTTTAGATTCAGAGTCAACCGCCGCCCCTCCCCATTCGCCGCCTCCGTCAAAGCCAGGAAAAATCCATCCGCCATCTTTAGACGGGGGTGAGAACATGGCATTATATTTCACTTGTTTATATTTGGCAAGCATCAGCGCATGTGTTTCGGGGCTGATGTCGGTTACGTCCTCAACTCCGAAATGCTGGCGGGCAAAAGGCTGGGGTAAGGTTGGGATGGGCTGGGTTGGCCAAACCTCCTCACCCGGTAAGCCATTTTGGGGTACAGGCTTCTCTTCAATCGGGAATATGGGCTTGCCATTAGTCCGGTCGAACATAAAAATAAAGCCGTGCTTTGTAATTTGCGCTACCGCATCAATGGTTTTACCATCATGCTTAATGGTTACCAGGTTAGGATTTGCAGGGAGATCGCGGTCCCAGAGATCGTGATGAACTACCTGGTAATGCCAGATATATTTGCCGGTGGCCGCATCAAGTGCCACCAAAGAATTTGCATACAAATTTGCGCCTTTACGGTTGCCCCCGTAAAAATCGCCGCCTATGGAGCCCAGTGGGATAAATACAATCCCCCTCTTTTCATCAAGCGCCATACCCGACCAGTTATTAGCCCCGCCTAAACTTTTCCAGGCGTTTTTGTCGGGCCAGGTTTCATACCCTTTTTCACCCGGATGCGGGATGGTGTGGAAGATCCAACGAAGTTTACCGGTGAGAGCATCGTAAGCGCGTACATGCCCCGGTGCCGCATCTTCCGATTCTGCAACACGGGTACCTACAATTAAAACATCTTTATAAATAACGCCGGGTGTTGTGCCCGAAACAAAAGAGTTTGTTTCTTTTCCAAGGTCTTTTGTAAGGTCTAAATATCCCCTTTTACCAAAGCTGCTGATTGGCCGTCCGTTTTCAGCATCAATGGCATAAGTTTTTGAGCCAACGCTGTAAAAGATCCTTTTATTATCGCCGTTTTCATCCGCCCAGTAAACTACACCACGTGACACTTTATAATAAGCCAGCGGATCATCCTTTTTTGAAGTATCCTGTTTGGCCGGGTCAAACATCCATTTTTGTACGCCCGAAGCTGCATCTAACGCAAATAGCTTAAGTTTTGGGCTGGTAGCATACAAAATACCGTCAATCACTACCGGGTTGCACTGATTTTGGCTCCGGTTAGCGCTATCCTTATCATTAGAGCTAAACACCCAGGCAATTTTAAGCTGGCCAACGTTGCGCGGGGTTATCTCTGTGTTTGACGAATACCTGTTCCCTTCTTTCGAACCGGCATAAGTGCGCCATTCAGTATTGTCAGCAGCCGGTATCTTTTTTTTACAGGAAGTAATAACGCATATTGCAAATACAAAACAGATTAACGGCGTGGTCTTCATAAAATATGTTAGGCTTATTTGGTGCTACTGCTAAGCTAAACACATTATATTGAAAACAAAAACTGCATCTATTTCGACCGTAATAAATATCCGCCTCATACAATAAGGCCCACTTTAGTCAAATTGTATTTCGTTAAGTTATTATTCTTTTTTTGTTTCCTTATGGCTGTTAAAGTCAAACATCCTGGATATTGTAAATCCTAAACGATATTGCCCTCTGCCATAACTGGATTGGGTACCACTGAGATAATTAATTTCATTAATTGCACGCGCATTGCTAACATTCATGGTAAACACGTGCCCGCCTGTTTCTATTTCGACACCGAAGCCAAGCGGGTCTGAAAACCCATTGATCTTATCTTTTTGGAAAGAGGAGAAAGGATGCGCGTAATCAATTATTAAACCCATGTGCCTGGTAACTTTTATACGGGCGGTTGCTGATAGCGATACGAAATCAAGGTCATTACCGACCACAAAAGGAATCGGGGTATTGTTACGTACATAAGATGGCGCTACCTGAATGGATAATCCGGGAGAAAACTTTCTTGCGAAAATTGCCTGCGCAAAGTATGAAACCCTATCAGAAAAAGCAGTAAAATTGACACCATAAGGCCTAAAACCTGTTTCGCCAATCAGCGTTATGGCCAACGGTGATGAGCCGTTGGCGGTTTGATGCAATAAGGCGTACTTGAGTTCAAGGTCTGCAAGCCCCCCAATTGTGCTGCGGCCGATATCAATGTTCAGGTTGTCAGAAATACCGTATTCAAACCCCAGATAAACATCTGCAACAGCATCCAGCCCAAAATAAGTTTGCCCGCCACCATTTTTTCCGGCAAAGTCGCCAAATCGATGGATTACCAAAAAATTCAGGTTTTTCTTTTTAATGGTTTCGGAGCTTTGTGATAAAATATATCTGGATGACTTGGAAATAACAACCGGGCCGGATTGCCCGTCGCTGTTCATTGCATTAAGCAGCGAATCGGCGGCGGTTGTTTTCTTTGATTCCTCGGCCTTTTGAGCCATTATATTAAAGCTAACCAACAGGAAGCTTAACAGGATTATACCTTTTTTCATGTGTGAAGTTTTTATAGGGTGATTTATTTATTGGCGGTGTAAGTGGCTGAAACATTGATCTTAATGGTTTCGGCAATGTTGTGAAATACAATTCTGGGAATATCAATATGGTGATCAGCACATTTCACCATAAACTCCGATTTCATGCTGATAACCCCACCCTTTATTACAAGTGTGCCCGGGATAGTTCTATGCGCGGTGACGTTGTGCACTGTCAGATCGCCGGTAACATTCACCGGGTAAGTGCCATCCTGGGCGGCATCTATTTTTTCGGCAATTTTACCTTTAAAAGTCGCCCGGGGATATTTGTCACTTTCCATATAGTCAGAATTAAAGTGTTCCTGCATTAGAGACTTTTCAAATTTTAACGAAGCGATAGCCACACTGAAATTTAATTCGCCCGTTGCTGTATTTAAAACGGATACGCCTGTTGAGGTTGAAGCTTTTATATCTTCAATAGGAGCGCTCGAAAAAAGGCTGATAGTGGCATTTTTACAGACATAGAGCTCCTGCCCTGCCTGGAAATTCATCATCCAGGCAAGTAAAATAATACTGATATGTTTCATTTTCTAGGGTTTTGTTAACGAATTTAAGTTCCAGCTAAGCCCTACCGCTACGCCGGTTGTTTGTAATTTAACCTGGCTGTAGCCAACGTTTGACAGCGGAAGTTTAAGGTACGGCTGTACACTTATCCCTACCTTTGAATTAAGCTGCCTTTCATAGGTGGCATTTAAATTGACTACGCCAAAAAAGTATTTCCCAGGGTTAGCCACATTGTAACCTGAAGGGCCTGATGCACCGTAATTATAATTAAACTTGTAGCTTTCGTGCAACATAATGTAAGATGATAAGCCTGTTCCAAGAGAGAATTTATTTTGTTGTTTATGGTAAAGCTGGTAATTAACATTTAACGGAATATCCAGCATCCGGCAATCAGCTGTAACATTTACCGGATTAGCAGGGAATTTATAAGCCGAACCCGTATTATAATTATTGAAATTAGTAAGGTATGGTTTAACGGAGTATAGTGCACCTGTGCTTATGGTAAACTTCTTAGACACTGTTGCGGCAAACATTAAACCTATATTGGTTCCCAATTTACTTTGCTGGAACGAGCCAACTCCATTTATATCAGGCGCAGCTACAACACTTAAAGCATATTGCGGACGAAAACCTCCTTTTTTACTGCTTTTTATTGCAGAAACTCCAGCCGGCGCCACATAGGCCGGCCTTGGAAGATCAATTTGCCTAACCGGTTGCGCTGCGGTAGAAGGAAGGCTAAAAATAGCTGCCGAATTTGTTGCTATTAGTTCATCATTAACGCCTCCGCCGGCTTTATATCTATTGATTTTTTCATTAAAAGCAGTGTCCCCTGACAAACCGCGTGATGGTAAGCCCGGCATTGTTTTATTAGTTTTGACTTTTGTAGCGTAAGCGGCATTAGCCAGCTTTTTTTGCCCTGGTGTAACGCTTTGCTGTACTAACTTATGAGTTGATAAAGTATCAGCTGGCTTTGGCTGTACATTTGCCTGCCTTTGCAACACCCCATCTGTATTTTTCAACCCACGGGCACTGCTTTTACCTGCAGCTGTATCACCTCCTGCCTGTTTGATGGCTGCATGCATTTGATCTTTGTTTGGCTGTGTGTTGGTTTTAGGCCTGAAAGCCCACCAACCTAAAAATAGCAATAGCATGGCCGCTACAGCACCCAGCATAGGTAACAACCAGATAATGCCTTTCCTTTTAGGCTTATCCAGCATTTGTTCAAGGGCATCCCAATCCTCCTCCTCGTACCTGATCTCATCAACCGGGTCTTCCAACTTCTTTTTAAAAAGATCATCTAATCTCTTTTCGTTATCTGTACTCATTCTCAAATACCTTTGTTTATAAACACCCCATTCATGTTAATTGCCTTTATAGCAACTATCGAGGTGTAATCCATGCCTTTATTATAATTAGCATTGTTAACAGGCGTATCCGCCTTAAATATCATTAGCTTCAGCTTTTGCCTGGCCTTATGCAAGTTTGACTTTGACGTTCCTGCATTTATGTTAAGCATTGTTGCAATTTCCTCGTGCGAGTAACCTTCAATAGCAAAAAGGTTAAATACGGTTCTGTAGGCTTGGGGAAGCTTTTGAACCATTGTCAAAAGATCATTATAGTTCAGGTTTTTATCCGCTATATCACCATCGCTGATATGTTCGGCCTGATCCAGATCTTCTGTATATGCCATTTTGAGATTTGCCCGGTAATGATCAATGGAAACATTCATCATTATTTTTCCGAGCCAGGCTTTAAACGGCCTGCTTGTATCAAAACTTTGAATGTGTGTAAAAACCTTGAAAAAACCCTGATTCATTACTTCAGCTGCTTCGTCACGGTTACCTGTATACCGCAAACAGATGCCCATAGAAAAACCGTAGAAAGCTTTGTAAAGCATTTTCTGGCATTTTCTGTCCTGTTTTATACAGCCCCCGATAAGTTGATGTAACTCTTCTTCTCCCATTTGGGTTATATCTTCTTATTATTTGTTAATTCCCGTTACCTAAACATTATCACGTTGATTTTAAAAAAAAGGTTGCCTTGCCTGTATAAAAAAAATAACAAACAAAATAAACAACTCATTATCAATTAATTAAACACAACACCAATACCCACTGTAAAGTCATTAAAACCAGCTATTTGCACTGCAATTTCGAGGCACCAAATTAAATTTCTTTACTAAAGGCAACCATTTGATTTAAATGCGCGATATAATTTACAGATACACTTGCTAAAAGGCATTTAAATTTAACTAAATGGTTCCGGTTTCTGTTGTTATTATTGCTAAAAGTACGGCTGATATAATTGAGGGCTGTATTGAAAATGCCAGGAAGATCACTGATGATGTTATAATTATTTATAATGGCCCTGAGGAAGACACACTACACGCGGCCACGAATAGCGGTTGCCGTGTTTACAAAAAAACGTGGGAAGGCTACGGCGCCAATAAAAACAAAGGGGCAGATGAAGCCAGGTATAACTGGATCTTAAGTATCGATGCTGACGAAGTTCCTGATGATGGGCTGATATCCGCTATTCAAAATTTAAACTTTAAGGATAAAAATGTCGTTTATGATATAAAATTCAGATCGCACTTTGGTGGTAAACTTATTCGTTTTGGAAGCTGGGGAAGGGACCATCATATCCGCCTGTTTAACCGCGAACTGGTAAAATGGTCAGAAACATTGATCCACGAAAAATTAACCTTGCCCAAATATGTACGGAAGAAAAAAATCAAAGGCCATATCCACCACTATTCTGCAAAAGGCGCCGGCGAATTTGACCTTAAATGCAGCTACTATGCAAAACTAAGTGCTGAAAAATATTTCAGGGACGGAAAAAAGGCCGGGATAGTGAAGCTTTACTTCTCGCCTATTTTCGGGTTTCTTAAGAATTATATTTTTTCCCTCGGTTTTCTGGATGGTCGCGCAGGCTGGGTTATTGCTGCAACTATTATGAAAAACACCAGGCGTAAATATCTTTTTTTGAGCCAGATAGAAAACCTTCCGGTAAACCAAACAGAATTGGTTAAAAACGACCTTGTTGTAGAATACAAAACCGCATAGAAAATCATTCCTTTTTGTTTAATACCTCACCATAAAAAAGGATGGTTTTAGCCGCTATCTTCGTGATTTCAAATTGATCTTGAACTTTTTCATTACCCGCTCTTGCCAATCTTTCGCAAACATCCGGATTTTTTAAAAGATATATTATAGCAGATGCAATCTGGTCCACATCATCCGGATTTACAAGCAATCCGTTTATCCGGTCGTCAACTAGTTCAGGGCCCGAACTCCGGTTTGAATTGATAACTGCAGTTCTGCATGCCATTGCTTCCAGTGGCGCCAAAGAAAATGCTTCTGCATAAGATGGAAAAACACTTACTACAGAAGCCGATAAATATTCATACAATTTGCCAGCAGCAACATGCCCCAAAAACGACACCGAACCTTTCGCCTCATTGCTTAGGTAAGAACTTACCTCTTGGCTTGAGCCTTTCCCCAAAATCATCAGCCTGGCGTCGGGCATATTTTTATTGACAATATTCCAGGCTTTGGCCAACTGATAGATCCCTTTTTTTTCAACCAGGGTACCTGTAAATATAACCTGTTGCTCTTTTTTGGGAAGATTACGATAGGGCAAATCTGTTGCAATACCATTGTAAATAACGCTGATTTTATTGGGATAAGAGAAACAGGCAGTCGTTTTTTCAGCGGTATATTTACTTGCGGAGGATATTGCAGCCGCCTGCTCAAAAATGGCTTGTTCCATTTCTTTAACATGCGCCGGCAAGCTTTTACCTGCTTCTTGTGCAAAGTAAGTTAATGAGCCATTTAACTTAATAACTATTGGCACCGGCAGCTTTGGAAACGGGATATAAATGTTGCAAAACCTAATATAGTCATTATAGTCAGGCATTTCAATTATATCGATATGATGGCTGCTGATTAATGCTTCCAGTTTATTTTTATAGGAGAGCAGATTTTTTTTAATATCCCGGTCCATCAATCCGGAATCCTTCAACAGGCGAATTCCAATTCGGGCCAGGAACGACGTTTCATTACCGAATAATTTATAGTCAAAGCCCCTTCTAAACCGGTATACCTTTACACCTTCGTCCTCAAATTCATCTTCGCCGCCATAGCCGGGGCTGTATAAACCAGCTACCGTTACGCTATGCCCCAGTTTTACCATTTGCCGGGCTATTAGGCTTACGTAAGTTCCTATTCCGCCATGTTTACCGGGCGGGTATTCATCGCACAGGTATAATATGTTCATTTTGAGAGTAAGTGCTTAAAATTATAAAGATGCTGTTTGTTAACCAACTTTAACGCAACGCATAAAACAAGGTATAAAACCAATGCAACCGCCAACTGAACCAGGAAATGGAGATGAAGACCGGTTGTAACCAAAGAAACAATTACAGCGGCTCCGGCAAAAACAATTATCGGTCGTAAGGATATGCTTATAATATCTCTGCGAACAAGCCTGAAATATAAGCCACCCTGTAAAACAGTGGTAGCGAAAAATGCGACAGATGCCCCTAACCCACCCCACTTGCTGATGAGGATTAAATTTAAAAGGATATTGGTTATTGCGCAGGTAACGGTGATATACGAAACAGCCTTATATTTTTTTGCGGCAAAACTTAACGACCAAAGCATATTAATGAAGAATTGCAGGGGAATGCAAAGCGATAATATTAAAAACTCCCACGAATTTGACACCCCATATTTGCCATTGGTTAACATGCCGAGCAATGGCACCCACAAAATATTTAATATAAGTGGAATACCAGCAGCAAAAAACATCTCAACGATATAAAACGAGTTGAGATACTGTTGATATTCACTTTCAATTTTAGTATTTAAGGATAACAACCTGGAAAAACGCGGTAAGATCAACGGCGCTAAAATCAGCATAGGGAGCCTGGCCAATTCGTATGCCCGGTATGCAAAACTATAATCAGCCAAAACGCTGCTGCCAGCCATTATCCCCAGCAAGATCCAATCCATCCGCGAAAGGCTGATATCAAAAACAACCGAAACATATTGCGCGGCAGACTCTTTAACTAATTTGGTATAGGCATTAAAATGAAATTTAAAACTAAAATCCGTTTTGGTTAAAAGATAGATCGCCAGACCAGTCAACTCAAACAAAGCCGTACAAATAAGTATAATTAAAACTGTTTTTAAATGTAACTCCCCTTCAATCATTAAAAGCCAGGCCGCCGCTATTTTACAAATATTACTTACCACAGCAATTATACCGTATGGGGTAAATTGTTCCTTTGCATTTAAAAACTGTTTCAATGGTACGCCTAAAAACACCAGCCCCTGCGCTAAAAAGAACCAGGGCAATTGCCTGTAAATTGCCGCATGGCTTTTAACCATGTTATTAAGTAACAACAGGAACAAAAAGGTAATTAAGAAAGCTGTAAGCGAATGCAAAAAAAAAGCTGCTGCCGCCCAGTCTGATCGTTGTGAAGCTGCTATGCGCCGTACCACAACCTGCTCCAGGCCGAAACCGAGCAACGTGGTGATAAAAACAGATGCGGCATTTGTCCAGCTTATTATTCCAAACTCATCTTTTGAAATAAAAATTGAAATAAAATAAAAGAACAAAGCGCCAAGAAGCTGGACTGAAATTGCCTGTAACCCCGACGAGAAAATCTTTACCAAGAGCCTATTCTTAACCAATGCTATCTATTTTAGGTTTAATCAAATTTAGTATAATCTTTTTCCTTGCCGCCTTATATCCATACTGGTTACGTACCATAAGCCATTTTGGCTGCCTTTACCCTAAAATAGTTTTTAAAGGCATAAAGATGAAGATACTGCTGATTGTATTTATTCAATAAAACAGCCTTTTTATGCCTCATCACAGGCAACCCTTTCAATTTTAAAGCAGTAATTACTTTTATAAAGCAGCAGAAAAATTGGCTGTTTTTTACCGGTTGATTAATTGATTACGAATGTTTAACAGTATTGCTGATTTTAATTTTAAAAAGGTGATAAACCAGGTAGATTGGAAATTACTATTGTTTTTGATGCTGTTTTTAGATGTAAAATTAGGCGTAAAAATTTTTGCTATCATCCTGGTTTACCTGCTTAGATTCGATTTTAAGTTCGGCTTTAGCTTTAAAAATTCAAGGTTACCGCTTTTTTACCTGCTGATACTTGCCATACCACTAATTGACCTGGTAATTAACCGGGGATATGGGAATCCAAACTACCTGCTTACTTTTTTTATGGGCATGGGGTTTTGGATACTTAGTTTGCTGGCTATTCACCAGGTTAAACTGGCAGTGGAGGTTAATGACACCGAAATCATCCACCGCACCATCCTCGTGTTTTTTATTGCTAACGCAATTTTCTCATTCGGCAACTTCGCCGCAATTGTATTCGAAACGGGTGCCATTAATCCGTTCAGGTACCAGGGAGATCATCAAAAATATTTTATAGGTACCGGCGACTATATCAAAGGTTTAACTTTTGACACCTCCACCACCAATGCGGCTTTAAATGCCTTTGGGGTTATTTATTTCCTCACGCGAAAAAACACCCCCATGATTTTTGTTTGCATGGTTGTGTTGCTGTTTACCGGCAGCAACTTCATTAATATGGCGTTAATTTTCACACTTGCACTGCTCTTTGTTTTCAGGACCAGCCGCAATCAAAAGAGCCTTATTGTAATATGTGTGATGCTGCTTGTGGTTTTTATGGCGAAGATTTCGCCTCAAAACGACCGTTATATCGGCGAAACATTTAAAGACGCTATCCACCCCCCCAATCCGGCGCTTTCTAAAACTTCTGTACCGATAGTTTGTAGCAACGTTCCTTCCCTCGAAGAAACGCGGCAAAAGTTTGCAAGGCACTACCTGGATAGTATTGGAAATTTAACCACAACAAGGGTTAAATTAAAACCAGCGCTGGCCGCGCTTCCAAAAGCGGGAATGGGCAGGATAATTATTGATACGCCTGATATAAATTTGCTACCCTATCAAAAAGCAACAGATACAACTACTGAGCAACGACGATTGTTAAGCTTTATTGATGAGCACAAAGAAAAATTGCATTTATCTGCCCGGGAGTATAAACCATCTTCGCCTGGTAAAATACTCACCTTTATACAAACCGCCTTATTTCTTAAACAACACCCCGCTAAAATATTCACCGGCGATGGAATCGGTAATTTTTCGTCCAAGCTGGCCTTCAGAACTACCAGTTTCGGAATAGCCGGGGGATACCCTGTAAAACATACTTATATCAGCAACGATTTTTTAACAAATCACCTTGATATCTATCTGTACTTTTTTAGTAAAACCGCCGGACTACGCTCACTAACGAACAGCCCCTATTCAGTTTATGACCAATTAATAGCCGAATACGGTTTATTGGGCCTGCTGTTATTTACTTTTTATTATGCCGGTTTTTTTGCCAAATACTATAAAACGCTCACTTATGGGCTGCCATTGCTGCTGATCTTATTGATGCTGTTTTTTACCGACTATTGGTTTGAGCAACTGTCTGTAATTGTATTTTTTGAACTCCTGCTGTTACTCAATATCAAAGAAACCACTAACAAATCGCAATTAAATTATGGATCTGCCTAATCCGAAGGTTACCGTTTTAATGCCTGCATTTAATGCCGGAAAATATATCCGCGAAGCTATCAAGTCGGTTTTGGAGCAGTCCTTCACAGATTTTGAGTTTTTAATAATTAATGATGGATCTACAGACGACACCGAAAAAATAGTCCGCTCGTTCAATGATCCCCGGATTATATTGATCAGCCAGGAAAACCTGGGCGTTTCATCTGCCTTAAATACAGGACTCGCTCATGCCCGGGCCAACTACATTGCCAGGTTTGACGCCGACGACGTTTGCCTGCCCAATCGCCTCAAAATCCAGTATGATTTTATCACTTCCTTCCCTGAGTACACGATTATCGGTTCAGCGGTTGACTATATCGATGCCGATGGCCATTACATTTTCACCCACCATCCCGAAGGACACTTAAATGAAGAGATCCAACAATTAAAATACACGATATGTCCATTTATCCACTCCAGTGTATTTTACAAGAAAGATGCTGTTGTTAAAAATGGTGGTTATAACGAACACGCCTATACCTACGAGGACCATTTTTTATGGGTAAACATCTTAAAAAATGAAAAGGCCTGCAATTTATCGCAGGCCCTTATAAAGGTACGCTTAAACCCTGAATCGATCACGATTGATGAAAAATGGCGAACTCGTAAATTCCGGTCAATTAAGTATTCAACATTAAAAAACAAGATGATTACTGAGGCCGAAGGAAATGAACTTTACCAGATCGGCGGGAAGCAATACTCTGCTAAAATCAAACATGGAGCCTACTATGCGCTGTGCGGCAAAAAATTTCTGCTCAATAATTACCAGCCTGAAAAAGCGAGGCTAAATATTGTAAGAGCCATCAGTCTACATCCGCTCCGTCTGGATAACTATTTGATTTACACCGTAAGCTATTTCCCCGAAAGATTTATAACCTGGTTGCATAATATTAGCCAGGGCAAATTTTAATTGCATAACAATGAAAGTAGCCTTTATAGCAAGATCTACATTATATACCGTGCCCGGTGGCGATACTGTGCAGGTGATACAAACCGCGCGCCAATTGACGGGCCTTGGCGTTACGGTTGATATCCTGCTATCAAAGGAGATAATTCCTTATGAGGAATATGATCTTTTGCATTTTTTCAACCTGATAAGGCCGGCAGATATCCTGCACCACAGCAAAATGGCCAAAAAACCATTCGTAATCTCTACCATATTGTGTACTTACGGCGATTACTATAAACACAACCGCAAAGGTTTGGGAGCATTATTTACCCTTTTGCCGGCTGATAGCGTCGAGTACCTTAAAACCGTTGCACGCTGGCTGTTGGGGAAAGATCATTTATCCAGCATTGATTACCTGTGGAAAGGTCAGCGAAAAAGTATTATAGAAATACTAAAGCGGGCCGATATGGTGCTTCCAAATTCAGAATCAGAGTATAAACGCGTCCGGCAAAGCTATCCCTGCAAGGTTAACTATACCATTATCCCCAACGGCATTAACCCGGAAAAATTCCCGTTTAACCCGCACCTGCAAAAAGACAACAACCTGGTAATCTGCGTGGCAAGGATTGAAGGCCGCAAAAACCAGCTTAATTTAATTAAGGCTTTAAATAACAGCCGCTTTAAGTTGGTAGTAATTGGCGCACCAGCGCCCAATCAACAGGAATACTACCAGCAGTGCCGAACCGCAGCGGCGGACAACATCATATTTCTTGATCGCATTCCGCAGCCGGTTTTATTGAGCTATTACCAGCTGGCTAAAGTCCACATTTTACCAAGCTGGTTTGAAACTACAGGTTTAAGTTCTATTGAGGCAACCGTTATGCGGTGTAACATAGTAATAACTGATAAAGGCGACACCCGGGACTATTTTGGTAACGACGCAGTTTACTGCGATCCATCAAGCCCGGAAAGTTTACTGGCGGCGGTGGAAGAAGCAAGTGTGGCACCTTTTAATAACGATTTACTGGAAAGAATACTAAATAACTACACTTGGAAACAGGCAGCAGTCCAAACATTAAAGGCATATCAATTAGCAGCTATAGCATGAAACTTAGAATAGCAATATTAGGTACACGGGGCGTTCCAAATTACTATGGAGGCTTTGAGCATATCTCAGAATATGTTTCAGAGGGATTGGTTAAACGGGGACATGCTGTTACCGTTTACAATTCCCATAACCATCCGTACAAAGAAGCCAGTTGGAACGGGGTTCAAATAAGGCATTGCTTTGATCCCGAGTATTTGATTGGCACGGCAGGGCAATTTGTTTACGACTTAAATTGTTTGCTGGATGCCCGAAAAAGGAATTTTGACGCCATTTTAATAATGGGTTATACCAGCAGTTCTGTTTGGGGCAAATTATATCCTCCAAAAAGCACCATTATTACCAATATGGACGGGCTGGAATGGAAAAGATCCAAGTACTCGCCACAAGTTCAAAAATTTTTAAAGTATGCCGAAAAATTAGCAGTAAAGTACAGCCAGTTCTACATCTCCGATTCAATGGTGATTAAAACATACCTTAACGAAAAATACAACATCAATAGCAAATATATTCCTTACGGGGCCGACCTGTTTTCGGAAGCGGAGCGTGAACAAGTGCATACCAGGGAAGCCCTGAAGGAAGATTACTTTTTATTGATGGCCCGTATGGAGCCTGAAAATAATATTGAAACCATATTGGAAGGCTTTAATAACAGCAGTTCTCACAGAAAATTCAAAGTATTAGGCGACACCGGAAACAGGTTTGGAAAATTCATTACCCACAAGTTTAAAAACGATGAGCGTATTGAATTCAAGGGGTCCATCTTTGATACCGGTAAAGTGCGGGCCCTTCAAAACAACTCCTATCTTTATTTTCATGGTCACAGTGTTGGGGGCACCAACCCCTCCCTGTTAGAGGCGATGGCAAGCGAGGCGCTAATTGCCGCCCACAACAATCCCTTTAATAAATCAGTACTAAATGCGGATGCATTTTACTTCTCGAATGCCAAAGAAGTAAGGAATATTGTTGAAACCGTACAAAGAACAGCGCCTGAAAGGGCGATGGTGAGCAATAACCTGCATAAAATCAAATTCCAGTTTAACTGGGAGAAGATCATCGACCAATACGAACAATTTATTATTGAGTGTCATAATAATTCAAACTATGAACGAATTATTCAGGATTGATGATACACTCACTAATAAAATAAGCTATTATCACCTGCTGTTGTTAATGGCCTCGCTGCCGTTTGACATGTTTTACAGCCACCTTATTTTAATAAGTTTTAGCATTCACAGTTTAATCCACCTCAATAAAAATTCCATCAGGTCAATATTCACCTTAAAGACACTGGTATTGCAATCAGTGTTCTTTTTAACGCTAATCTGTATTACTTATACCGTCGACACCAAGCCTGCATTTACCGAACTGGGACGGCGTGTAATCATATTTATTGTTCCCATACTATTTTGCATTAATCCGCTCGACCTGAAAAAATACAGACCCAACTTAATGTTATTTTTTTCGCTGGTTTGTACCGCAGTTATTTTATACCTCTATGTCAATGCGTTAATCACCATCAGGTACTATAAGTTACCTGTTTCTATGCTGTTTTCAAGTTTTTTTGCCAATCACAATTTTTCGGAACCGATAAATATGCATGCTACCTTTTTCTCCATGCAGGTTGCCTTATCATTGGTATTCCTGCTGTCATTATTGATAAAGGAAAAAGCACTTCGCAATAAGTTAGTCTATTTGTGTTGCTGCCTTCTGCTCACAGGCGGAATTATCCAGCTCAGTTCAAAGTCGGTATGCGTTGCACTGCTTATTGTTATTAATATCATTGTTCCATTCACTTTATTAAAAGGAATAAAACGTCGTCGATTTGTGTTAGCGGCTGCGTTGCTTTCACTTTTGGCATTTACGGGCATATTATTGTCAAATACGTTCAGGGAACGCTACATTACTGAGCTAGCCACTGATCTATCCCCTGCAAAGCCGAATGACGTTTTAGATTCACGGTTAGCCAGATGGAAGGTCATCGTTAAACTGATAGAAAGCAGCCCCCTACAGGGTCATGGAACAGGTTCTGAACTACCCCTTTTACACGAAAAGTTTTTCAACAGCAAACTATATAATTCATTCCTTAACAACCTTAACGCCCATAATCAGTATTTAAGTTTCCTGATCAAATCGGGCATCATAGGCTTAATTATTTACATTGCTGTACTGGCATTCGGACTCAAACTTTCGTTTCAGAACAGAGACCTCCTCTTTATCACTTTTCTATTGATTATTACAACGGTTTCCTTTTCAGAAAACTTACTCGACGTTGATAAAGGGATCTTTTACTACGCATTTTTTTACGCCTTTTTTATTTTCTCTACCCAGGTACCGAAGCTAAATTCAAAGTCATTAAAATCGCTATAAATATTTGCCAACGCTGGCAACCAACACGTTAATTAACCCGTCATTATTATAAAGCTTTTCTTTTAATATAACCTGCAAATGCAACATCATCCCTACACATCAATTAACAAGAGCTTGTTTGTGATTAAAGAAAATATATTAGAGACCCTCGCTTATTTTGACCTGTTTGACTATCCTTTGTCACGCGCGGAAATCTTCCTGTTCCTGAAAAACAAGTACGACTTTAACGTTTTTGAAGAAGCTTTAAAATCCCTGCTGAATTGCGAAATAATATACCGGTTTGATAAATTTTACACACTAAAAAACGAACATAACCTGGTTATTCGCAGAAATGGGGGAAACAAAAAAGCAGCCGAATTAATCAAGACAGCCGAAAAAGTTGGAAACTTCCTGATTCGTTTTCCTTTTGTACGCGGCATAGCTATTTCGGGGTCTTTGTCAAAGAATTTTGCAGATGACCATTCCGACATTGACCTTTTTATAATTACAGCCGAAAACAAACTTTGGATAGCGCGTACCTTAATGCACTGCTTTAAAAAGCTTACTTTTTTGGCAAACAAAGAGCACCTGTTTTGCATGAATTATTACATAGATGAGCATAACCTGGAAATTGCAGAAAAAAATATTTATACCGCAATAGAAATCGCCACCTTAATACCATTGCAGGGCGATTTGATATTTGAAAAATTTTACGCAAAAAACGCGTGGACAAGAGATTACCTGCCTAACAAAACCATGAGGATTGCTTCTGCAAAACCGGTAAAATACGTTTATTTGAAACGTCTTTTGGAAGCCTTATTTAACAACGCAGCAGGTTGCAGGCTTGACGATATGCTAATGAAAATCACCAGTGGCAGGTGGCAAAAAAAGACGCAGCAAAAAAAACTAAACAGCCATGGTATTATTATGGGAATGGATACCGGTAAGCATTTTGCAAAACCTGACCCCGAAAACTTCCAAAATAAATTATTGGGGAGATACCAATGTAGGGTGGATAAGGTTTTACAAACCTATGAAAATACTGTTGCACATTTAAGGTAATTATCTTTACAAATTGCCATCTTAACGCAGGACATTGAGCGCGATATTTATTTGGGGGAGTATAACAGGTTTATCTTTTCTTTAAGGAGATGATATAGTAGTCGCCTATGAATTTCCATGGCCATGAGCCTTTCAGCTTATCTTCCTTTGTTTTCAAGAACCGGTAAACGGACGGATGCTTTTCAGCAAACCCCTCCATATATGATGGCGGCACAATGGTACATAGTCCTTCAATCCCCAAAAGGCTGAACTGATCTCTTAACTGATTTATAACAAAAGATGGGTTATAATACCAGCATTTAAAACAAACGTCTTCAATGTGTGCGCTGCTGCCATCGTTACTAAAAAACCGCCGGAAAGCGGTACGAAACTTACCTTTAAATACCATTAGTGTTTCCCACAGGCAGAATTTGGGCAGGATAACCAGTGTTAACGTCCCGCCAGGTTTCAGCAGGCCGTTAAACGACGATAACACTATATCCAGCTGATCCGTACAATTTAATCCCGCAAAATTAGAGAAAACATGATCAAACGGGCCCTTATTTTTCAACTGATCCAGTTGCGTATAAGAACATATTTCTGCGCTTATGCGCTCCTGCAGGCCGGCCAACGCCACTTTCCTTTTCAGCTCGTTTTGCATGCCTGCGGAGATATCTGTAGCATGAACGTGATAACCGTTTCCAGCAAAAAATAATGCATCCTCGCCTGTACCGCTGTTTAGTTCAAGTATAGTGCCTCCAGGTTTTAAAAACTTTAAAACATGGCTCCTAACGCGCTCCCGTTTATATTTAATAATGGTGTTACCGGAATAGAGCTCATCAAAAACCGGCGATTGGGCAGTAAAAGCCAATGACGCCTGTTGTTCCATAATAGCTCCCCCTTTATTGTCCATCAGGCCTCCTCCAACTTTTTAAGTTTTATCCCTTCAATTAAAGTTGCAGGCGCATGATACAGCATTGAAACAGCTTTCCTTATGCTTTTGATATCAACGCTAAATGGATTGTTCAGCAGGTTTACAAGGCTATTCTTTGCCAGATGCTTGTGATAGTTCTGATGTACGTATTTATGAAGCTGTTTATAGTACGACGGCGGGAATGTGTTACTGAACATCAGCGCCATTTCGTCGGAATCCGTCCAGTTGGTCTTTTTCTTCAGATCAGCCTTTACTTTTTCATAAAACGATGTTCCGGGTAAAGGATAAGAAACAGAAATCCCTATTTCAAAAGGCAAAAGTTCATTAATCATGTTAATTGTAAGCCGAATATCTTCTTTAAGTTCACCAGGATAGCCAAACTGAATAAAGAACGAAGGCTTAATACCGTTCTCTTTCATCAATTGAGTAGCCTCCCGAATCTGCGCTATCATAATTCCCTTATCCATAGCATCAAGGACCTTCTGCGAGCCGCTTTCTGCACCGATCCAAACATTCTCACATCCGGATGCAGCCAGCGCCTGCACTGTCGCTTCATCCGCCAGCAGGTCTGCACGCGACTGAATTTTGAATCTAATTTTTATATTCTCCTGTTGCAGCAGTACAGCAAGTTGCTGTACCCAACCGGGTTTAAGTCCAAAAATATCATCACAAAACCAAATGTGATCCATTTGGAAGTTAGCTTTTAACATCTTGATTTCAGCTAACACATTTTCCGGGCTCCTTGAGTTGTAACGATTGCCGTAAATTGGCTTGGCGCACCAGTTGCACTTAAAAGGACAGCCACGGGTAGTGCTCATATTTAATGAAAAATACCCCGCATGTTTCAGCCACATTTCCCGGTAGGCATTTATGTCCACCAGATCCCATGCGGGTAAGGGTAATTGGTCCAATTCCTTTAATACAGGCCTGCCTGGTGTTTTAACAATATTACCATCTTTAATAAAGGCCAATCCTCTTATCGAATTAAAATCGTTTAAACCGGCTGAAAGATGATCCGTAAGCTCCAGCAAAGTATGCTCAGCCTCTCCTATTATTACAAAATCAGCACCTTCATTTAAATATTGCTCATAGCGGTCGGTTGAGTCAGAACTCGAAACAATTATAGTGCAACCTTCGGCTTTGGCAATTTTACACATGCTAAATGCCGCCTCGCGCATATTGGTAAGGCACATTTTTGTGAGGTAGTTAAAGCCATCATCGTACAAAACAAAAAAGTCCCGTTTGCTTTTTCTCAACTCGTTTTTCACTGAATCAGGATGGCTGCAAAACATGGTATCGAAAAGGGATACGTCATAACTGTTATTACGCATTAAAGCAGCAGCATATATTGTTCCCAAAGGCGGGTAAGGTTGCCCTAAAGCCCATTGCTTAGGATCAAAACGTAAAAAGTAAGAGTGTGAAAATAAGATGCGTTTCATACTTTTTTAATTATGCGAGTTTTGCAAACGGCGAAAGATTTAACGAGCATACACATTTAACACAGGCAGCATTTTTACTCATGTCCAGTGTTCTTCTAAAATTAACCGCCGTTTCACTATTTAAAATTACATCTAGCGATGAATCTCTGATATTGCCGATCACCTCATGAAAAAAACAAGGCCGTACATTTCCGTCAGCTTCAATCACCGTTGATACCCAGGGCGCATTACATTTTTTAAACGGGAAAGGGTTTAAGCCGTAAAAAGCTGCATAGTAGCGATGAATATCCATGATTTTTTCTTTTGATTCGGCAATAAAACCTGTAGTGAAATTATCGTCCTTGTTGATTATACGCATTATTACCTCCTTTAATTGGGATAATTCATTCGCTGATACCAGGATCTCGTGTTGCTTCGGCTCCTCCCATGCCATCTGCCTGTTAAAGGCATGACTGCTTACATCAGCCGGCAAAAAACTAACCTGGTTAATTCCCATCGCCCTTGCTTCATTAATTATTGCTTCCCAATTCCTGAAATTGAGGCGATGAATGACGGTGCGGGCAGTAATCCGGTAACCGGGGTTTATAGCTTTAATATATTGAACCCCCTCTTTAAGTTTATAAAATGCATTTGGAATATTTCTGATAGCATCATGTAGCAACTCATCGCCATCCAGCGAAACAATCAGGTCATCCACCCATCTCAATAACTCATCAGCATTTTTTTTTATGGTAAGGCCGGTAGTAAGCAAAGTGACTTTAATTTTCTGCGTTTTAAGTATCCCGCACAGCCTGAAAAAGTTGGCGTTTAATAAAGCTTCTCCACCGGACATTAGCACCTGCTGTGTTCCGAATTTTTTTAGTGCGTTAAGTAACCCTGCGATATCGGCTTCACAGAGTTGCTTCAGGTTTTTGTTGTCTTTCCAAATATCGCACATAACACAACGGCAATTACAGGCGCTGTGGGGCATTAAAATAACAACCGGCAGCGCCGATATCACACTTGTTTTTAAAGTGCGATACCTGTTATAAGTTTCATATAGTGACTGCCGGCTCATATCTCAGTGTTTGATTAAAATCCAGTAAAAGGGATTTTTATTAATTATCCTGTTAACAAGGCTTGCCGGATTAAACAGGATCTTATAATTGAATGGTTGTAACGCCGTAATTGAGTGCTGGAAATAGTGGGCTGCCATTTCCGGGTAACCAAGCTCTGCATAATATGCCGCTGTACGTTTTGCAGCATTTACCATCTCAGTTGGCTTATAAAAGTTACTGTCTATTATATGAATCTCGCCGCCGTTTTTTAAGCATGATAGTGCATCGCCAATAGCGTTTTTGAAAGAAGGAAAATACTGTATGGCAGCTGCAAACAAAATGATATCAAATTTCCGCCCTTTAAAAAATTGCGGCTCAAAGTTGCTACGGATAAATTGGAGCCGCTCATTTGTAAAAACTCTTTTTGCCTGCATAATCTCCGGCTCGTTAGCATCTAACCCAATCACTGTCGAATTACTGACTGATGCCAGCTTTGATGAAAGCCAGCCGTTTCCACATCCTATCTCCAAAATATCCAATGGCCTGTTTTTTATTTTCAGATAATTGACCAGTTTCTGGGATGATCGTTTCCTGATCTGCCATTCGTTAAAATGCATATGTCCTGGCTCAATATCGGGCAAAAACATAACCTGTCCATCTGATAATACACGGCCTTCCTTGTACCTTACATCAATATACAGCTCGCCAAAATTATCACCTGGAGCTTTCTTATCGTTCTTTTGTGTATTATATTCAACCACGGTTAATGTGTATTTTAAAATCCCTGCGTTTCCGGCTGACGGTACCTCCAAACTTTTTGCAGCAGCTTTATTTCGTACGGATATTTATAAAGATTAATCCTGTAGCGCAAGGCTGCTATCAATTGGATAGCCTTTCGTTTCATCAGGTTAAGCCGGATGTCAGTAACTGTTGGATAAACCCCGTTCAGCACCGTCTCAAAATTTCTTATTTTATCAATCATATCGGGGGTAAGCCATGGCGTTAGCGGATTTTTCCGCAAGTCAAAACTTTCCCAGGCCGGGCTTATCCAGTCTTCAAGTGTTTGCGGAAACCTGAAACCACTCGCCAGCACTTGTTTATACATCTCAGAACCCTCCGTAGGCACAGGGCTGTAGGTGTAAATAATGATCTCGGTTTTAGGGTTCACCTGTTTTACTTTCTTAATAAAATCAATCTCAAAATCAATCTGGGCCTGTACTTTTTCAGGCGTTGGGGCTGGGGTACCCAACACAAATGAATATTCCGGAATGATATCAAATTTTTTGAGGCGCCCGGCAAATTCAATGATCTGGTTGCCCGTTTGCGTTCCGCCTTTATCCATTTGTGCCAGCACTTCATTATTCCCACTTTCGGCACCAAAGAAGATGATCTTGCAGCCAGACTCGCGGATAGCAGCCAGGGAGGAATCTTTAAACTTGCTCATGGTATCAATCCTGGCCATTCCCCACCAGGTCATGTTTTCATCCTTCATCAGCCTTGAAAACTCCACAGCCCGTTTTTCTGACACAAAAAAGTTGTTATCGTGAAATTCAATAGCATCAGCACCCCATTTGTCCTTTATGTATTTAACATCTTTATAAACTGCCTGAGCAGATTTTCCTTTCCACCGGGCTTCATAAATTGGCACCACCGCACAAAACGAACAAGTAAACGGACAACCGATACTGGAATGATAAGCAAGTGTTTTTTCACCTAAATAAGTCTTTCCCAAAAATTTGGTAACCGGATAAAAGGTATCCAGCTTATCATAAGGCAAGGGCGGTAAGGAATCCTGGTCTATAAGGTCTTCCTTAGCTGTTTTAGAGATACTGCCATCAGGCGCTTTGTAGATCAGGTTTTTTATAAACTCAAAAGGCTGATCATGCTCCAGGGCATTAATTAGATTAGGAAAAGCATGGTCGCCCGGACCATTGATAATAAAATCGACATAACCGGAGTAAAGCACCGCGTTGGGCTGGTTGGAAGGAAAATACCCCCCCCAGATCATGGTGGTATGCGGAAACCTTTCTTTTACCGCTTTGGCTGCAACAATTGCCTGCCGCAACTGCGGGCCGGGCATTACTGTAAACCCTAAGTATTTGAATTCGCCGGTGTTTAAATAAGATTCTATTTTTTTTAAAGGATCGGCTTCACAATTACCATCAACTATTACCCAATCATATTTTCCCTCAACCGAAGCCGCAATATTTAAAATGGAGTTTGGGATGCGGTATTTGTTGATTGCGCTTTTAGGGTTAAACAATAATATTTTATTCATCTTAAACTTTTCACAATTTATAGCAAGGGGCTTTCTCCGTAATACCGGCGGCTTTTATCCCGCCGGTATTGCCCTTACGGAGAAATCATTCACACAAAATCAATTTAACCCCAATTAACAATTACTCAATAGTAGTTACGCCGCGTTAAAACGCCGGGTTGCCTGGTTTATCAAATAAATAGTCGGGCAACCATCATAAACAATTGCACGTATTCTTTATACCAAAACAATTGCGGGCACAGTTTAAATCACAAACCAACTTGATAGCGTCTCTAAAAAAATATCTTCCAAAAAACATCTTTCCTTCCGCAGTGAAAGAAAGGCCCGTAGTTGAAGCTTATGATATATGGGCCGATAGTTATGATCATCAGCCGGGCAACCTTATGCTTGACCTTGATCAACTGCTGCTCAGCCAACTCCTCGTTTCCGCTGATGTAAATGGTAAAGATGTAGCCGATATTGGCTGTGGCACCGGGCGGCACTGGCCTTTTATTTTGAATCAGGATCCGGCCAGTCTTACCGGCTTTGACGTATCGCCGGGGATGCTCCACAAATTAAAAGAAAAATTCCCTGCTGCAAAGGCGCATACAATTACAAATAATCGTTTTTCAGAGATTCCAGGCGATAGTTACGATGTCATCCTTTCTACCCTTACCATTGCGCATATTGAAAACATTGAAGAGGCGCTTCAATCATGGTCGCGCTTATTAAAGCCAACCGGCGACATCGTTATAACTGACTTTCACCCCAACGTGCTGGCTTCAGGCGGGCAACGTACTTTTAAACATCATAACGGACATATTGCCGTACGAAACTTTGTACACCCCGTTGATGCCCTCAAAAAGATTCTTTTAAAATGCAATTTCGTTGTTGCTGCAGAGGTTGAGAAGCGGGTTGATGAATCGGTAAAGCATTATTACCAGCAGCAAAATGCGTTACATGTTTATGATAAATTTAAGGGGTTCCCAATCATTTACGGGATCCATTTCAGGAGGGGTTAATGATCCTGCGGAATGTAAATATGGTTGGTAGCAACAAGCCGGTAAATATCCGGATTGAACACGGTAAGATCGCTGAAATTACTATTGATTCAGACCGAATGCCGCACGAACAAAATCAATTTTCATTTGACAAGGCTATAGTATTTCCCGGCCTGGTGAATTCTCATGATCACCTGGATTTTAACCTATTTCCGCAACTTGGCAATAAAAGTTATAATAATTATACTGAATGGGGAAAACATCTTCATGCTGAATACCATAACGAAATAGCAGCGGTACTCCAAATCCCTGCCTTGCTGCGATCTGAATGGGGCATGTATAAAAACCTGCTATGTGGTATTACAACGGTAGTTAATCATGGCGAAAGGTCCGGTTTAAAAAACCCGTTGATCAACATTTTTGAAAACAGCCATTGTTTACACTCTGTACAATTTGAAAAGAACTGGAGACGAAAATTAAATAACCCGGTAAAAAAATCGATCCCCGTAAATATTCATATCGGTGAGGGGATCGACGCTATCTCATCTGAAGAGATTGATCTGCTTATAAAATTCAACCTATTCAGACGAAAACTGGTGGGCGTTCATGCGGTAGCCATGTCGGCAAAGCAGGCTGAGAAATTCGAAGCATTAGTATGGTGCCCCGAATCGAATTATTTTTTATTGAACAAAACTGCTGATATAAATGAGTTAAAAAAACACACCAGGATATTGTTTGGAACCGACTCGACATTGACCGGCAGCTGGAACATTTGGGAGCACTTGAGCTTAGCGCGAAAGACGGGATTATTGAGTGATGAGGAGCTTTATCACAGTGTAAATAAAACAGCCGCAAGCACCTGGCAATTAAATTCGGGTGGCATTATTGAAGGACTTGCTGCGGATCTGGTTATTGCAAAACAGCAGGAAAACCAAACAGGGTTAAATAATTTTTTCTCTACTACCCCGACCGACCTTTTAATGGTTATTCACAACGGCGGGATAAGGTTGTTTGACAAGTTGATATTGCCCCAGCTACCCGAGACAGACTTAAAAGGATTTAGCCAAATTTATCTCGACGGTGCCTGCAAGTATGTTAAAGGCAACCTACCAGCGCTTATTAATAACATAAGGGATTACTGTCCTGACGCTAACTTTCCTGTCACTGCTAAAGAATTGGTGCAAATATGAACCTGCCACAGAAAATAGCTTCAAAAGCACATCTAAAAGCGCGGTATATTTTGACCGATATCGGGCATAAGCTGGGATTTTACAGGCGTTTTTACCAAAAAGCACGCGGATGCAGGATAATGGTTTATCACGGAATTTGCAGGCAAGACCACCTTAAATTAAACACGTTATTTATCACCAGGAAAACTTTTGAGGCCCACCTTAAATTTTACAAAAAACACTTTAATATTATTTCGCTGGCAGATTATTATCAGCAAAAATTCAGTGCAGATAAATTCAACATCTGCCTAACATTTGATGACGGTTTTGCAAATAATCATAAGTATGTGTTGCCGTTGCTGGAACAGTATCAAATACCTGCCACCTTTTTTATCACAGCGATACAGGCCGCAGGTTATGACATTTTATGGAATGATTTTTTGGCGATGGCAGGAAAATACGGCCCTTCAAAAATAACCGTTAGCGACACTCATTATGTTAAAAATCGCTTTAATAAATATATTTCCACCGTGGACGGTGTAAACCTGGCTGACGAGCTTCGTGGATGTGGTTTTGAAAAAAAAAGACAGATAATGAAGCAATTGTATTCCATTATTCCATTTAAAAACCGAAAAAACGATGAGGACTACTGGAAGCAAATGACACCCGCTGAGATAGCATCACTCGCCGCATCTGACCTCGTAACCATTGGCGCCCATAGCTACTACCACAATGACCTGGCACGGATAAATATCACCGATGCTGCCGAAGAACTGGTACTTTCAAAGCTATACCTTGAAAATATTATTGAAAAAAATATAACCGGCTTTGCGTTCCCTTATGGCTCCTATAATCATCAGGTTATTGCTGCTGCAAAGAATGCAGGATATAAACAGCTGCTGGCTACTGATTTTAATTCGCCGGATGACAAGGATGATCCTTTTATGCGCGAACGTTTTACTGTAAATCCTTTTATATCCGTCTTTAATCAAATGTGCGCAACAGTGAAAGGCAGCTATGAGTAACCGTCGTGAAAATGGCCTGCACACAGTAGAACGGTTAAATGCCTCGAATTTAAGTGAAGTCGAAAAACTCTATACCATTGTTTATAATAAACAGGTTGTGCCGGGTTACTTTGCAAAAAAATACAACACCGCATTTACGGGCATTGGGTACACCGGATATATGGCGTATAACCCACAAGGGGTTCCCATAGCTTTTTATGCAGTGATTCCATGTTTTATAAAATGTGGCGGGGAAATTATCCTGGCTGCACAATCAGCAGATACAATGACTCACCCTGACCATCGAAATAAGGGCTTATTTATTGAACTCGCACTTACTACTTTTCAATTGTGCCGTGATTTAAATATCCGGCTGCTTTTTGGGTTTCCTAATCAAAATTCACTCCCCGGTTTTGTAAACAAACTTGACTGGCAGGTGGCCCATACAATGGATTGTTTCATTATCCATGCCGGGAGTTTCCCATTCAAGACGATTATGGGTAAAATACCCCTGCTAAATAAGCTTTATACCAAATACCAACAACATACACTGACCCATTATTTTTCTAAACAGACCGGCATCAGTAATTCTGTATTTGAAAACGGTTACGGTGGTATTTACCGCGATGAGTCCTATTTAAAATATAAAGCTTATGGAAATACAAGCGTTCTTCAAACAGGCAATTCATTATTATGGATAAAATTTAGCGAAATACTTTTAATTGGGGACATTTTAGTGCAGCCAGATGATTTCGATGACATGATCTACACTTTAAAAAAACTGGCCCGAAAGCTTGGCATCAGGCAAATTCATTTTCATACGTCCCCGGGTACAACGCTGCACGGTTTATTTGCCATGCGCTTTAATTCGACCCCTTCGTTTCCGGTAATATTCAAGGTTTTAGGTGATGATTTGCAAACAGGTAAAATTAAATTCACATCAGCAGATATAGATACTTTTTAAAAGCGAATAATTGATATTATGAGATACGTTTCAGTCGGATACACACAATCATTGGAGTTTAGCTCGCCTGAGGCCTGGTTAAAAAGGATTGAAGGATACACCGGCATACTGGAGTGTTTGGCTGAAGAAAATACCGTTTATAGTATCAACCAAATAAATTATGAAGGGCAATATAGCTACAAAGGCGTACAAAACCTTTTTGTAAAGCCTGGCGACAGGAAAACATTTTTCGCGCGGAAAATAAACAAGCTGGTAAAAAAACTCAACCCGGATGTGGTTATTATACAGGGCCTACATAATCCGCTCCAGGTAATTCAACTGGGTATTATATTAAATGGCAAAACGAAGATCATTGCCCATCATCATGCGGAAAAGCCGATGCCCGGCATTAAAAAATATGCGCAAAAATTGGCAGACCTCTTTATCGACGCCTATTTGTTTGCATCAATGGACATCGGATTGGATTGGGTAAAAAACGGTAATATTTCATCGGCCAAAAAAATTCGCGAAGTAATGGAAGTTTCTTCAAATTTTCGTCCTATTAACAGACAGTTAGCTAAGCAGAAAACCGGAGCATCCGGCAATCCTGTTTTTTTATGGGTGGGCCGGCTAAATCAGAATAAAGACCCTTTAAATGTGGTGAAGGGCTTTTTGGAATACATGAAAACACAGCCCCGCGCCCGCCTATACATGATATACCATACAGACGAACTGCTGGCCGACATAAAATGCATTCTTAAAGATCACCCCAATGGAGTTGCAATTACACTACTTGGAAAAATTGAACACGAGGAGTTGTTATATTGGTTTAACAGCGCTGATTTTCTAATCTCCGGTTCGCATTATGAGGGCAGCGGTACAGCTGTGAGCGAGGCGATGTCATGCGGATGTATACCCATAGTAACGGATATACCATCTTTCCGGATGATAACAGACAATGGTAAGTGCGGTTTGTTGTATAAAGCAGGTTCCGAAAAGAGTTTACTGGATGCCTTAGATAAAATTTGGGAATTAAATTTGGCTGAAAAGCGGGAATTATGTTTGAATTATTTTAGGGACCGTCTATCCTTCCCTGCCATCGCCAGTAAGATCAATAACATTGCGAAGACGTTGGTTTAAAGACTAATTTTTCTTATATCCTGATAGCCGGCAAAACCGGGCAACGTCAATCAACAAATAAACTAATCATGTTTTTTGCTACTTGTTGTATAGTGCACATCAAAACCGGTTCATGATCTAATTTTTTATCATTAAGGAGCGACAGCAACCTGGTATTCATTTCATCATGGCTGTTCACAACATGGTGATGCCGGTAATTTTTTTCCATGGGCTTAACAAATGAAACCACCTGTGCCCCACCATATAGCGCTTCGCATAATACAGCTCCAAATCCTTCGTAGTTGGACGGATGTAAGAATACTTTTGAATGCTGCATTAGCTTCAGTACTTCTTTGTGCGGCAATTCCCCCTTAAATGTGATATTATTATCCAGCCCTTTTGCGTGCGTTAATGATCGCAGCCAGTCAAGATCAGGGCCTTTGCCACAAATCACCGCTTTAATACCCGGATGAAATTCTTTTAAATAGCTTATTGATTCTACAAACAGATGGTACTGTTTTAACGGAATTAATGCCCCCGCCCCCAAAACATCGATGTGCCGCCGGGTAGCCGCTGCACTAAATAAAGTGGTATCGACACCTACCGGAATCACGTGCAGCGGTGTTACACCATAATTTTTTTGCAGCTCCTTTACAATAAAATCCGAAAGTGCTATCAATTGTTCGCCGTTAGGTTTTATCCATTTAAAATACTTGTTATACTTTTTTGCGTCCTGCCCCAGCAACCAGCTGTAATGTAATAAACCATGCTTTTTAGCAAAACGACTCCCAACAAATGCACATTCGCCAAGCCAAAAGCTCAGTAAGCCAGTTATTTGATATTGCTGGTGCAGTAGTTTTAGCGCCAGCCATGCTTTTCGCCACGTTAATAACCGAAAGATGCGGCCTTTGTCTTTACCCCCAATTGAAATTACCGTTACCCCGTGCCATTCGTATGATGACGCAAAAAAGGGATACTGAAAAGTTAATACAATTATATTAAGCCCGGGACAAACTTCTTTCAACGCTTTTACAAAGACTTGCTGCGGCGGCAAACAAGCCGTATCCGACTTATCTTTTGGAAAGCCAGGACTAAGAATTACCAATGTTTGCTTCTTATGCTTCATCAAATGTTATTACTTTATTACAAAACCCGAGGCTGGTCTTATTATGGGTTATAAAAAGGATCATTTTACCCTGTTTTGTAAAACACTGCAAGCGCCTTAAGATTTCACTTTCTGATGCCTGATCCATTTCGCTAAACGGTTCATCAAGAATTAACAGGTCGAAATCATGATATAATGCTCTTGCCAGCATTAGCCGTTGCCGCTGGCCGCCGCTTATATTCTTTCCACTCTCGGTAATCATCTTATCAAGCCCCCATTGATAGTTGTCCAGCAACTGGTCAACCCCGCTGCATGAGATAGCCGATTCCAGTCCTTTTTGACAATAGTCATAATCTGAAAGGCTTATGTTCTTAAGTATGGTATCGTTTATTAAAAAAGGTTGTTGCTTAACGTATGAGATCCTGTCGCGCCAAAGCACCCTGTCTTCCTCCCCTGATACTGCATTATTGATGCAGATACGGCCTTCATCCATTTGTAAAAAGCCAAGTAAAATATTAACTAAAGTTGTTTTTCCTTTACCTGAACTCCCCGAGATCCCAATGAAATCTCCGGGATTTATTTTAACGTTCAGGCCTTTTAAAATGACCTGCTCTTTATATTTAAAACCAACATTTTCAATACTTACGGAGTTGACTGTATTGGTGGTTTTTTGGACCGGATGGTGCTTTGCGCTGCGCTCATCAGGCAGCAGATCTGATAAGATGAACTGGTAGGTTTTTATTTGGCCCGAACTATTCAGAATTTTCACAATACCGGGAATGATCTTATAAGCTGCAGCCATAAAGACGCCTATAGTAAGAATATTTACCGGCGGTGCGCTTGACGAAAGCTTATTGATTGCTATCAATATTAAAAAGCCAAAAACGGCGAAGATTTCCACCAACCGTGGTGGAAGACTTTGTAAGGTTTGCTGGGTGGCTATATTCTCATTTAGCTGTTGCTGATAAGCTGCGTAACGGCCCGAAAAAAACTCATTTTTGTCGTAGATATTGCTTTCAATATAACCGGCTAATGACTCATGCAGGTGTTGCAGGGTTTTCTCGCTCGCGATTTTTACCTGGCTGCGTACACTTTTCAATTTCCGGCGAATATGCCATCCCAGTAAAACTACCGGCGGCAGCAAAAGCACAAACAACAAAAGAAATAAGGTGGGATGATAAAACGATATGGCGCAAATAGTAAAAAAAATCAGTATAAATTGCGATACAATTTGCTGAATATTGGTTAGGATATAATGACTGAACTCAATAGGTTGCTGGCTGATATGCCTGATTTGAACAGAAGAATCAACAGCGACAAAACGGCCGTAGTCTCCCGATAAATAATTTAACAAATTCCTTTTTGATAACCTTGATGATACGCCGTAGAAAAAATGATGCTGCGATTTCAACCCCATGTAAGCGAAAATATTCTTGCCGCTAAAAAGAATAAAAAAAACAGCAATGAGCCATAAAGAACCAGGGTTTAGCCACGAATTTGGTAGAAAAGACAGTTGAGCCGGTATAGCATTCTTTGTATAAATATTTAGTACAACCAGCAAAGCTGCTAAAAACGCGATATCCATCAGCCCAATAAAAAGGTCGAAGACGATAAGCCTATATAGCTTAATCTTTTCCCGGCTATTTAAAATAGCTGAAACATCTGCTAAAATTTGCTTCAATTGCTTAAGGATGTACTGTGATTGATTGGATTATATACCCTTATTACAGTACGCGAACGCAATGGGATTGGTTGCCTTAAGCTAAAATTGAACCATGATCACAAAAAATGCGATCATGGTTCAAAGAAATATTAAATCCTGTTGATGGAAATATCTTCGTGTACTTCGACAGTTTTGCTTACGATCGTATCTTTCTCCTCCATGATGGCTTTCCAAAATCCAGCTGCTAAAAGACCACCCAAAATTGGTGCGACTATAAATAACCATAGCTGGCTAAGCGCTTTACCACCGGATAATAATGCCGGACCAAGGCTGCGTGCCGGATTTACAGAAGTACCGGTTATAGGGATAACTACCAAATGAATTAAGGTAAGCGACAAGCCGATAGCTAGGCCTGCCATGGCTGGGTTGGCTCGCTTTGCTGTGGTTCCAAAAATAACAATAAGGAATAAAAATGTAAATACAGTTTCGGCTATAAAGGCTGATTGGGTAGAATACTTACCTAAATATGTCTCGCCCCACCCATTTGCACCAAGCGCGTATTCGCCCATTGAAAAACCTGGTTTGCCGGATAACAATAAATACAAGATCCCTGAGGCGCAAATCGCCCCGATACATTGAGCTATTACATAACCTGCGCAATCTTTAAAACTCAGTTTACCCGCTGCCAGCATTGAAATTGAAATGGCAGGATTAATATGACAGCCGGATATAGGCCCGATTGCATAAGCCATTACAACCACGCTAAGGCCAAAAGCCAGTGAGATGCCTAAAAGTCCAATTCCGGATGGGGGAATTCCATCCGCGTTTGCCCCTGCAACAACAGCAGCACCGCAGCCGAATAATACCAAACAAAATGTCCCGATGAGTTCAGCAACATACTTGGTTAATGGTTTAGTTTCCATAATTTATCAAAGATTAAGGTTTAAAATTTAATAAATATAAAAAACTAATTATCAATCAGTAAAACTAAAGGGAATAAAAGTATCAGCTAAATGTTATAGTAAAATCAGTTTTCTCGCGAGTTATAGTTTTTAATGAGAAATCAAAACCATGGTTAACCAGAATTTCTCTTACCAGGGTTAGGCCTATCCCCTGCCCGTCTTTTTTGGTGCTGAAAAAAGGAGAGAAAAGATTAGCCGTTTGCGCCGGACTTATACCTGCCCCAGTATCAGATATTACCAGACTTTTCCGGTTGGCGGTAGTGGTAAAAGTAATCTGACCTCCGGTTTCAATTGCTTCAATTGCATTTTTAACAATATTAATCAACACCTGTTCCATCTGCTGGTCATCCGCCATTATTGTGAATTGACCGTCTGTTAAAACAAACTCAAATTCGATTTGCTTTTCCTGTGCTTTAACACCCATCAATTTTGCAACCGAGGTGATTAAATGATGCAGGTTAACGGGTTGCTTATTTGCAGGGGGGAGTTTTACCAGCTCGGCAAAGTTTCGCATGAAAAAATTAAGATTCTGGTTGCGGTCAACAGCTACCTGCAATGCATCCTTCAGCGTGTTGAACTTGTGGCCTGCCCATAGCTGATCAGTTTTCAAGGCCGACTGCATGATAGAGTTTACAGGGCCAACGGTATTATTAACTTCATGCGCCATCATCCGGATCACTTTACCATAAACATTCTTTTCGGCGGCTACAATTTCGGCGGTCAAATCCTCTATCATAATAAAATGCCGGGAAAACCCACGGTCAATAAAATGCGATTTTTGGAGTTTATAGTTATTTATCCCATCAGCTTTAACCATAACGGTTTCGCCCGATCGTATAAGTTTTATCTGTTCAAATAATGGATGTTTGAGTTTATCAATAGGATAATTGAGTACCCTGTTTGCTTCTGATCCTATAATTTGCAATGCTTTTGGATTGATTTGCTGCACCTTATCGTCATAATCTAAAATAACAATCCCTGTTGGCGATGTAAATATTAGCTTTTCTAAAAAGAAATGCTGCTGTTCCTGCCGGGTACGCTCTGTTCTCAGTTCATCCATCATCTGGTTGTAAACATCCGTTAGCTGGTCAATTTCATGCTTGCCGGTTGAGAGGAATTTCACATTAAAATCACGGTCCTTTATCGCATCCACACCCTGCATCAGGGTTTTTAAAGGCTGGATCAACTGCCTGTACAGCTGTATTGCTATAACTATTGAAATAATTACAAACACCTCTGAAACAATAAACCAGATCTTATCCTTATTAAAAATAAAATAGGTAAGCACTAATGCTACCAGGTGCAGTATTACAACAAATAAAATATATTTAGTCCTCAGCCTCATCATAAGGGATTTGGTATTTATCCAGGCGGCGGTACAAAGCGCTGCGGGTAAGGCCCAAAGATACCGCTGCTTTTGCAATTTTATTTTTATGATACTCCATTGCCCGTTTTATCATCTCAACCTCAACTTCTTCCAGCGTCAACGTTCCTATGCCCGGCAGCTGGATATCCCCCTTTTTAACAGGCGACAGCTCCAGTTGCGATCGAAAATCGTCGATATCCAACTCATCGTTTTTACTCACTAAAATAGTTCGTTCCACAATATTCTTCAATTGCCTTATGTTACCGGGTAAAGGTAATTGCTGCAGCCATTTCATAGCACCGGGTGCTACCGAAAGTGACGGCCGCCTGTAAATTTCTTTTAAATTATCAATAAAGTAATTCACCAGTAAGGGGATATCTTTTGGCCTGTCACGCAGGGCCGGCAAATAAACGGTTATTAAATTTATGCGGTATAATAAGTCTTCGCGAAAGGTGGTTCTGCTTACCATTTCGTTCAGGTTTTTATTGGTAGCGCAAACTACGCGAACATCAACAGTTTTGGAGCGGCTGCTGCCTAATACTTCATAGGTTCTATCCTGTAAAACCCGTAACAGCTTTACCTGGCTCCCGGCATCAAGATCGCCTATCTCATCTAAAAATATAGTTCCCTTATTTGCCATTTCAAACCTGCCGGTACGGTCAAAACGGGCATCGGTAAAGGCGCCGCGCATATGGCCGAACATTTCGCTTTCAAATAGCGAGGTGGAGATGCCGCCCAGGTTAACCTTTATAAACGGCTTGTTTTTACGTAAACTATTTTGATGAATAGCTTCGGCTATCAACTCCTTTCCCGTACCGCTTTCTCCCATTATTAATATGGATGCATCAGTGCCGGCTACCCGGCCAATGGTTTCTAAAATATTCAGCATTTTAGGGTCTTCGCCAATTATGTGCTGAAAGTTATAGGTTTTATCAAGCTGCTTACGGGTATGGTGTTCGGTCTTTTTTTCTTTCAGGTCGAGCAGCGTTTTAACCGATTGCAGCAAATGATCATTACTCCATGGCTTATTAATAAAATCATTGGCCCCCAACTTCATCCCCTGCACAGCAAGCTCGATACTTGCCCAGCCGGTTATCAAAACAATAGGAATGGAGGAATTTAGCTCTTTAATTTGGCCAAGCAACTGCATTCCTTCCCTGCCCGAGGTATCATTAGAAAAATTAAGATCAAGGATGATCAGCTGCGGCTCGTTCTTCTTTATACTTTTTATAGCCGTAGCTGGTTCAGCACAGTCCACTACATCATAACCCTCGTCTTTTAACAACAGGAGTAATGAGGTTCTTACCGCAATATCATCGTCAATTACTAATATCATAATTTAGTACAAGTATAATTATTCTGAATCGGGATTAAGCGGATCAGACGATTTATCGGATACCCCGGAATGCTAAACAACATCCAAAAAATCCCTTAGTCCGCACAATCCCGGTTCAGGTGTTAATCCTCGTGCAACGCCACCGCAGGATAAATAGCAGCGGCTTGCTTACCGGGATACAGCGAGCATAAAAATACCAGCAGGTATATAAATATAATGGAAAGAGCCATCGCTACCAGGTAAATTCCCGCCGCTAAATCAAATACGTTAAGCAAGGGCATTTGCACTGCAAAAAAAGCCCCTATTATTAAGGAAAGCGTTGCCAAAATCATTGACTCTGTTATCAGTTGCGTTGATACCGAACTACCCGTTGCGCCTACAGCCCTGCGTAAACCAATCTCGCCACGGCGCTTGTTAATGTTGTACCAAAGCACACCGAACAGCCCCAAAGCCACGTTAATTACTAAAAACCCGCCTACTATACCCAGAACTATCATTGGCACAACCGTAAAATAATTAGCCTCTACCCGCTTCTTGGTAAGGTGTTCAATTTCCACATTCGAATTTTTCATATAATTGGCCAAAATTTTGTAAAGCCGCGCTTCAAAAGCAGCCGTGGTACCCTCATTAACGCGCACCATTATACGTCCGAGCCAATGGTACGAGCCCGTATCCACCCGGTGATAAACCCCATAGCCGGCAGGCCTATAATCGCCATTTGCTTTAATTCCTTGTATCACACCGATGACTTTCATTAATTTCTTGTCATGACCGGGTTGGTCACCGTCGCCAATCAGCTTTCCTACGGCCTGGCCGGTTCCAAAAAATTTCTCCTTTAAGTCTGAGCTGATAATAATGGGCTGATTTTTTGCAACCATATCTGCCTTATTAAACCAGCGGCCTTCCAGCAATTGCGTTGTCATGGTGGTGTTATACGTGTCATCAACAGTATATTGGTTTACTCCACCTACCTGCTTGCCATTATAGTTTGCGCCGCCCTCCCAGGAATTTTGAGAAAACGGAACATTATCGCTGCAAAAGCTTATTTCCTTTACGCCGGGCAATGCCCTTAAATTCTGGCTCAGCGTTTCGTAATAAGTATCAAGCGAATCGGTATTGGAGGTTTTAAAGGCATTATTGTAGCTTACTACCCAAACGTTTTTATATTCAAAACCCATTGGTTTTTTATAGTTGCTATAATAATATACTCCCAAAGTAAAAACCGCGAAGAGTACAAGGAATGAGAATAACATCTCGGACATTAATAAAAAGTTTTGTTTCTTTTTATTCCATATCAGTTTAAATAAATGCTTGAACATAATATTTTAATTTAAATGATTTGACAATTTTCATTGCGCTTTCAGCGCGGTTACTACGTTCAGTTTTGACATGCGCCAGGCCGGGTAAACACCGGAGAGCAGGCCAAAACAGAAACATATCAGCAAGCCAATGCCCAGGACAGTAAAGTTTAATGTTAACACCAGGTTCGGGATCAGGTTGGCACCATTTAGCACCTGCAATGCAATAATCGATAGTACTACACCTATAAGCCCCCCTAATAACGTTAGTATAATATTCTCCACAATAAACTGGTAAACCAACGTGCGTGATGATGCTCCAAAAGCCTTACGCACGCCAATCTCCGAAGAGCGCTCCATTATACGGGTGATATTAATGTTGACCAGGTTGAGCGTAGGTAACAGCATTACCAGCAAAGCAAAAATGCTGATTGCCGTAATCGCTATAGTCATACCGGAATGCTGTTCATCACCGGCGTCAAGATAACTGCGGATATAGGGATCGGCGTGGCTGTATATTTTAATTACCTCCTTACGTGGCAATGGCAGCCTGTTTACCATATCCTCGTACTCGTTGTGCATTTTAGAGACATCCGCTTTTGAATTTGCAAGGAAAACGCCAAAAAAACCGCCCTGGTAACCCTTATCTTTCCTGAAATCGGTTTTTGCTACCGTGTATGGCAGGTATATATCGCTGTAAACCATATAGCTGGTTATAGGTACATTTTTCACCACTCCGGTTACCCTGTATTTAACATTGTCGGCCTCAATATATTTGCCTACCACCGAAGACACATCCCCAAAATATTCTCGTTTCATATCTTCCGAGATTACAGCAACTTTATCGGCATTATCAATTTGCTGCTTGCTGAATGCGTTACCTTCGGTAAAATCATATTCCATTATGTCCCAATAATCTTCATTGGTGTATTTATAATTTACTGCAATTTTCTTGTTATTTACATAGGTATTAGTGCCGCTAAAGCCCGATGAGATGCCCACTTTAACAGGGGTTTTCAAAGCGCGGCCGTAGTGATCTAAAAGGTAAAATGACACGGGACCTGAACTCCTTCCATCTTTCATACTTAGCTGGATCCGGGACACATATAATGAGCGGTCGCGCTTTTTATCAGGATAGCTGTCACCTACCACTTTATCAATAAAGGCGGTTAATACCAGCAGGATGGTAAGCGTAAAGCTGATCCCAAACAAGCTGATAAAGGTGAAGAATTTTCTCCTTCGTAAAACTGCTATGGCTATTTTGAAATAATTTTTAAGCATAATTTTAATTTTTTAGGCTGATTGACTACTGAACCTGTGAACCATCAAATAAGCGAACCAAGCGATGGGTTTTGTGCGCCATATTTTCATCATGCGTAACCATTACTATAGTAGTTCCATCTTTTTGGTTAAGCTGCATCAGTATGTCCATAATTTCGTTACCCATGGCGCTGTCAAGGTTACCGGTAGGCTCGTCTGCCAGGATAATTTCCGGGCGACCGACTATAGCTCTCGCTATAGCTACACGCTGTTTTTGTCCTCCCGATAGTTGATTAGGAAAATGTTTTACACGATTTGAAAGGCCCACTTTTTCAAGCGCTTCAGTAGCAAGCTGTCTCCGCTCCCTTGCAGAAACATTGCGGTAAAGCAATGGCAATTCAACATTGTCCAATACCTGCAAGTCGTTTATCAAATGGTAGCTTTGAAAGATAAAGCCGAGCTTCTGATTGCGAAAATGTGCCAGCTGTTTGTCTGACAGGTGATCTGTTTTTTGATCAGCTATCGTAATGGCTCCTTTTGATGGCAAATCAAGCAGGCCCATTATATTGAGCAGCGTGCTTTTACCGCAACCTGAAGGGCCCATAATAGAAAGAAATTCTCCTTTGGCTATCTCAAGGCTGATACTGTTTAACGCCAGTGTTTCTACCGTATTGGTACGATATACTTTTTCGATGCTTTGTAAGCTTATCATTTGTTTAATTATTAAATTGGTGAATTAGTGACTTTTTATTCTTTGATTTAAGTATTGTTTAATGTTCTACATTTCTCTGATCTTAAAAATTACCTTGGCTTTTTACCTTTCCCCGTTTACCTTTCCCCTTACTTACAAGTTATTTTTTCGTTCTTTTC
This sequence comes from Mucilaginibacter xinganensis, assembly GCF_002257585.1. Lineage (NCBI taxonomy): Bacteria > Pseudomonadati > Bacteroidota > Sphingobacteriia > Sphingobacteriales > Sphingobacteriaceae > Mucilaginibacter > Mucilaginibacter xinganensis. The sequence continues at coordinate 3,528,507 of NZ_CP022743.1, forward strand.
GAAGTCATAAAGTGACAGATAGCGCAACTGGTAATAGGCGCTCCAAAAATCGCGGAGCGACTGCACATAATCGCGCTTGGCCTGGTCGTTTTCCTGGAAAGCAATGCTGAGGTCAGTTATACTTAAGTCGCCCAAGACATATCTTTCCCTGGCTATTTTGTATTTCTCTGATGCAATACTATCAGCTTCTGCAGTAAGCGCCAGTTGATCTTTCATTACGTTAAACAGCGATACCTGGGTAACTATCTGCTGCTTAAAAGTCTGTTTGTCCTGCTCAACCGAGTATTCAGTAAACTTTTGATTTGCTTCTGCAGTCTTTATTTTAGCTTTCGACCGTCCCCAATCAAGCACCGGAATGGAGAACTGTAATTCCACCAGTTGCTGATTCTGCGGTGACCGATAAACCCCCACAATATTTTTCGCTGAATTTGACGTGCCGATATTGGCCGTTAACGTAGCTGTTAATCCCGTTTGGCCATGTGCAAGGGCAACGTCTCGCTTTGCCTCGGCAATACGCCGCATAAAAGCGATAGCATCTGACCTGTTTGCAAATGCTTCGGTCAAAACCCTGTCGGCTGTTACGCTCATCTGGCTGATGGTTTCGGGCACCTGTAACACAATTTTTTCATCGCCTTCGTGTCCTATGTAGCTGCGAAGGTTGAGGGTGGCAATTTCCATATCGCGTTTGGCTGTGCCTACCGCTTTTTTTGCGTTCAACTGCTCCAGCTGTAACTGCAGGATCTCATTTTTTGACACCTTACCCAGGTCGAACTTCAGGTTAGCTATTTTCAGGATCTTTTGGGTATTTATGAGGTTTGCTTCGGCTGTTTGCAGGTTTACCTGGGCAAGCAGCAGATCAAAAAAGTAGCCGGTTACAGTTATGGAGATCTGCTCCTGCGCTTCAATATAAGCCTGCCTGCTTTCGTTGTATAACAAGGGCTGGATCTTTTTATCCCACTTCAGGCTGTTGAACTGACCTAGCGGCTGACTAAAACCTATTGCATAAGGAACGCCATTATACAAAATGCTGTTCCTGTCAAAATCATCAAAGCGCTGCATTTGGGTTTGCCCATAAATAGTAGCACCGGTTGCTGTTATGCTTTGGCTGAAGTTTAATGTTAGGGATGAATTATCATAATGAATTGGTTGGAATATTATGGTACCATCAGGCTGTACAACCGGGGTGCTAGTCTTGCTATAGGCGGGCAAATTGCCATTTAATGATAACTGCGGCTGATAGTTTGATTTAAAGGTACGCCACTGCCAGTATTTGGTTTCGCGGGTGGTAACGGCCTGTTTGGCTGCGATAGAATTATCTTTGGCCATGGCAACCACCTCCTTCAAAGTAAGCCTTGTTGAATCAGCCTCCCCGCTGCAAAATGCGTTGAGACTGATAGTTAAAAGTAATATTGTGTATAGAATTTTCATTATTTCTGAACTAAGATTTTTAAGATTCGAGGATTGTATATTTTTTTGCGCTTAACCAATCTCTGATTAACTAACCTCTAATCTCTACCCTCAATTAATACTTATCTCCTTTGAATTTTTATACCCGCTCATATCCGAATTGATCACTACATCGCCCGGTTTAACGCCGTCCTTAATCTCCACAAAATCAAAATTGGTAAGGCCTATATGAACAGTGCGCCTTTCAGCTTTGCCGTTGTTTACTACATAAATATCCTGCAAGTCGGGGCCCTTAAAAGCCGGGCCATTTGCAACGCGCATAATATGATTATGGGTCGCTGTCACCAGGTAAACATCTACTTTCATATTTGGCCGAAGCTGTTTGTTGTTGCGCTCATCCAACTGGATATCGAACGAAATGATGCTGTTTTGGATAGATGGGGATACATTTACCACATGACCGCGTAACTGAACTTCGTTTATCAACACAATAACCGGTAAGCCGGTATGCAGCTGATCGAGCGAGTTATCAGAGATGCTACCCTGCACTTTAAAGCTGCCCAGATCGGCAATCCGGGCTAATGATTCTCCTTCGTGCACGTTCGCACCTATATTACGGTTAACGAAGGTTACCACACCAGCCCGGGTAGCCACAATATTTGCAAGGTTTAATTTACGTTGCTGCGCCACGAGATCGCTGCTTAAAATATCGGCTGCTATTTCGGCCTCCTTTATCTCTATCTGCATGGTTTGCTGCTTGTTTTTCACTTCGTTTTCAAGCTGTTTCTTTTCAAGTTGCGCAACCTTTAAATTCAGTTCCGCCTGCTCAATACCTTCGCGGGTACCACCGCCGGCTTTAAATAAACGTTTGGCATTTTCTACTGCATCGGCAAGATTATCAATACGCAGCTTTTTGATGTCATTGTTCGACTGGATATCGTAAAAGCTCTTGTTCAGATCGAGCTTCAATTTTTTTATTTCATTTTGTTTTGATTCCAGCTGAAATTTAAGTTTCTCGAAATCGGTTTGCGTAGCTGATTTATCAAGTGTAAGTATTGATTGACCTGCATTTACTTTTTTACCCGCATCCATAATCACATTTTTTATAGATGCATTTATTGGGCTGGTCAGGATCTCTTCAAACTCCGGCAACACCTCGCCGGTGGCATTCAGCGTATTTTCAATATTGCCGGTTTCAACAACCGCGGTTGTTATTTCTGATTTTTTTATGGATGATTTTAATGTTGTTCTGACTATCCATATTAAAGCAATAAGCACCGTTAAGCTTATTAAAACAATACCAACCGTTTTTCTTTTTCGTTGCGATGTAACTTCCTGTGTAATTTCCTTATCCATTATAGTACCTTGTATAGCATAGTTACTTGCAATAGCCATACCAAAGTATAAAACCTGATTTTCAGGTATTTATATCAAAATGAAAATTAAAAAGTGATCGATATCGGACAAAAAGTTTAAAACCGAACTAAAAAAGCGAAAAAAAAATAGAAATTGGACCAATATTAAAAGAAGGTTTAGCTTACCAATCGCCGGTTGAAAACATCCTTTAAAGCCCGTTTTGCAGCATGATAACCACACATACCATGTACACCTCCCCCGGGCGGGGTTGAGGATGAACAGATATAGATCCCTTTTGCAGATGTTTTGTAAGGCGACCATCGCAGCACAGGCCGTGTGAATAATTGGCCGAGATCTATTACTCCGCCGTTGATATCGCCGCCAATATAATTGGGATTATATTCTTCCATTTGAACGGTATTCATCGTGTGGCGGCCTAATATTGTATCCTTAAAACCGGGAGCAAACCGCTCAACCTGGTTTTCTATTGTCGCGGTCATATCTTTTTCAGACCCATTAGGCACATGGCAATATGCCCATGCAGTATGTTTGCCCTGAGGAGCGCGGGATGAGTCCAATATACTGGGCTGAGCCAGCAAAACATATGGTTTTTCCGGATGTTTTCCATCCCAAATCTGCTGCTCACCTTCTTCTATTTCTTCAAATGTATTTCCAATGTGGATGGTTCCGGCTTTACCGCATTCAGCCGCTTTAAACGGGATAGGTGCATCCAGCGCCCAATCAACCTTAAAAACGCCCATCCCATACCGGTATCGCTCCATTTGCCATTTGTATAACGGCGAGAATTTGTGGCCGGCAATTTTAAGCAACTGCCTTGGCGTAACATCAAACAAAAAGGCATGCGCAGATGGCAATTGGTTTAATGAAGTTATATAGGTATTGGTCTCTATTTTACCGCCTATTGATACAAAGTAAGAGGCTAAAGCATTGGCTATTTGATTTGACCCGCCTTTGGGAATAGGCCATCCCTTTAAATGTCCGTTGGCCATTAAAACCAATGCAATCGCAGAGGTAGCCAAATTACTTAGTGGCTGAATGGCATGTGCCGCCATACCTGCAAATAAACCTCTCGCTTCAGGTGTTTTAAAACGCTTTACCAGGTGACTCGCCGATGTTAAGGCAGGCAAGCCAAATCTCGCCATGGCTATCGGGTGCATGGGAAAGTGCAAGGGCCCCAAAACATCGGCAGCTATGACAGGCCAGTCTTTCACCACCGGCTGCATCAATTTAAGGTACGTATCAGCATCTGCCCCTAATAACCGGCCAGTCTCTTCAATAGAACCAGTCAGGATGGCAGCAGTGCCATTATCTAATGGATGGGCCGCAGCTATCTCAGGATAAATATATTCGAGCCCATGCGCAGCCAATGGCAACGTTTCAAAAAACGGCGACGCTGCAGCAAGCGGGTGAACTGCTGAACAAATATCGTGCAGGTAACCGGGTAGGGTAAGTTCTGCAGTGCGCAAGCCGCCGCCTATCGTTGGTTTACCTTCGAGCAATAAAACCGACAATCCGTTTTGCTGCATTAAAATAGCAGCCGCCAAACCATTAGGCCCAGATCCAACTACAACAGCATCGTAATCGCGCTTTTTCAGTTGCATTAAAAATCAGAATAAGCCGTTGGGTGCAAAAAGAAGATATCAGCCTTTGAAACATTATTTTGAAATTCCTTTTTCGCTACAAGCACCTTCCATTCAGGGTCATTTGAAAAGGCATCCCAATGTTTATCCCTGTCGGCCTTGTTGTTAAAGGTAGTCATGTACATCAGGTTTGGCATATGGCTTCCTGCTAATACTTCAGCGTAAAAAACGGCATTAAATCCAAGCCGCTTAAAAAGCGCAACTTCGTTACCATCGTTAAACATCTTTACCTTGTTCACATTATATTTTTCTGTCGCACTTTCATAGCTGCGCAGTTCATAAACCCTGTCGGTTTTGTTTGCCGTAAGTTCAGGAACGGCAGGTGCCGGCATTTTGGGGAAAGCGCTCAAAAGAACAGTTTCAAGGCGGTTAAAAGGGGCTTCGTTATGCGCGGCATCAATATAATCTTTGCCATCGGCAAGGTACTGCTGATCTGCAGATAATTGCTGATCGACTTTTTTTATCTGCTCAAACGTTTTATAGGGTATTAACACATAAACCTTTTTGCCTGAAGTATCCGCCTCAACCAGTTTAAACACACCGATACTTTTTACCCCTACGCGGTGCAGGGCTGGCAAATAAGCATTTTGCAGGTAATTGTCCAAACGGTCTTCCTGTGCCTGGGTTTTTAAATGATAGATCTTCAACTGGTAGTAATAACCATCAGCCGCCCTGGCTGATCCGCTTGTGCCAACGCAAAGGAGCGCAGTTAAAAAAATCAATAGATAATAATACCGGGCAACGTAAGATGAACTCATATTTAGTTTAATTTGGGTGAATTTAAGAATTTTATAATCGGATATGGCGTAAATTTATTTAAAGCCGGGGCAACTTTATAACTGCCGGTAACTAATTATTTCCTTAGTAGCCTTTTATTTCTACTGCCCTGGTAATTATCAGCATCAAACAAAAAGGGATAACAAATCATCAATTCGTCATCCCTTTTTGTAAAATGTTAAAACAGGCTAATTATTTAACCCATTGGGTTTCCAATAACTTCATAAAATAACCGCCAACTACACTGCGGGCCTGGAAACCCACCATCTTACCATCTTTAGTTTCATGCCAATCACTAAGCGGCACACGGGATGTGGTTTCAGTTGCAAATTTATAAACGGGGTCAACCAACGCTTTAAAATCTTTAGGATTATCAGCTAAGGAAGCCGTCCAAATAATCCAGTCAGATTTAGTGTAGGTCTTGCGGCTATCCAATGGCAAACCAAACTCGTTTTGTTTGGTTAAGTAGTAATTGATCTCCTTTTTATATACCTGCGCGGGGAATAAGTGTAAGCCCAATACTTTGTCCCATATCAGGTTATACTTTTGGCTCCAGGTATCTTTCTTTTCAAATACCAGCGAATAATGGTCGCCGGCATCGGCAAGTTTTTGCCACCTGTTAGCCATATCCACAGCAATAGCTTTATATTTTTGTGCTACCGCCTTTTGGCCTAGTTTATCAGCCATGTCTGCATAAGCACCTAAGGCTACAATTGCTTTAACTGATAAATTAGCATTCCGTGCAAGATGGCCCGCAAAATCATCGGTACACAGCTGGTTCCCCGGATCAAAGCCATTTTCGCTCAAGTAGTTAGCCCAGGTACTCAGTGTTTTCCAGTGTTTTTTTGCATAGGAGGCGTTTCCTTCTGCTTTTACAATAGCCGCGGTAAGGATTATCATATTACCTGATTCTTCAACAGGCATATTTTCGCCATAGGTTTGCCCGTTCGCCAGCGGGTACGTACCCAGGTCATGCGCCGCAAAATCACGACCCCAGGCTTTGCTGTCGCAATAAAAGAAAATCCCGTTCAACATCCCTTCCAATAATACCGGGTTATAAATAAGATACAGCGGGGCCGATGGATAAGTAACATCAACGGTGTTAATTGAGCCGTTACTGAAGTTTTCTTTTGATAAGAACAGCGTGGTTCCCTGCGGGCTTTTTAACAATTGGTGAGCCGCAATGCTTTGGCGATAACCCAATACACATAAGTCTGCATAGTTTTTTCCGCCGGCTTTAAGTGCTGCATTGTACATGCTTCTATTAAAGGCGTCGCATTTTTGCATTACAGCAGCGTAGTCAGTAGCAGCCGTGGTTAATTCCTTCTCTATGGTTGCGCCTGCAGTTTTCCACCATGGTTTTAAATTTTGCTTAAAGTATTGAACAGAGTACAGGTCATCATATCCCAGCTCAACAAATTTATCTTTTGCTGTGCCGCCAATATTACCAAAATCAAGCACTGTATTTAATACCAGCCCGCGCCCTTTGGTGACTTTGCTGCTTGTATTTATAACCTGCCCGGTGAACGAATTTACAGCATCGCTTTGCGGCGTTACATACTGTACCGCATTTTCTGCAGCCGGAGCAGCTACGTACATGTACCCCCAATCAATCCGCAAGTCATCACCTTTTTTCTGCAAAACCGGCTGTGCAACAGTACCTGCTTTAAGGATTGATAACGATTGGGTAAGGTATTTCTGCGTAGTTACCTCCTGCGCCGGTGTGTTCACGGCTATACCGGTTGATGCACCGAAATATACTTTTACCTTGTGATTTTTCCCGTCATTTGACTTTACTTTATAGCTAACGTATGAAACCGGCCTCGCGAAAATATTCAAATCATTCATCAGCAACGGCGAGGTAAATGTTACTTTCAAATCCACACCAACACATTCAAAATCATAGATGGTTTGCGTAGCATTTACCGTAACATCTTTTTGTTTAGCAAGCAATACTCCTGTTGACTTCGCTTTTGGTTCATTAGCAAGCCCCACATCAAGCCAGGCGCCACCGGCGGTGTTGGCGCAATGAATAGCCAATACATTCTTACCTTTTAGCAGTTTCTCTTTAAACTTGTCTTTAAGCGGGATCATCTTAAAATCACTGGTCCACCCCACGGTGTTGAAGATCTTTTCACCGTTCAGGTAAACTTCAATATTGTCGTCATGGTACAGTTTTAAAAATAACCTGTCTATATTCAAATCATTTAGCGTGAATGTTCTCCTCACCCAAATATCTTTACCCGCCCACAACGTCTTCGCTTGTTTCTTATCGTCAGAAAAAGGAGCTGTTCCTGTTTTCCATTTGGCATCATCAAATTTCACTTCCTGCCAATCCTTCGCAGGTTCGGTCTCTGTGTATTGGCACTTATAAGTCATCTCATCTGATGCTGGCAAAACCGTAGTAAAGGCCGGCATATCTTTCCCTAAAAAACGATAGGTGGTGTTATCCACTTTAATCATTCCTATTAACGATTGGTCTTTGCCGGTCCAGTGCCTCGTAGGGTGCGCATTTAAGCTATCCGTCATAGACCAAATGCTGAAATAAGTATTGTGCGTAATCAGCGGATACGCCGGCGCTTTTTTCACCTGGCCGTTAACTAAATTACAGGCGGAAGCCAGCAGCAATAAAGCTGTTGTAAGTTTTTTTTTCATGATGTGCAGATAATGTTTTACCGGGAAAATAAAAAATTCACAGCCGGCGGTCCACAAATATAAAGTATGAGCCGCCAACTGTGAATTAAATATTATAACTCTCTAACCCAAATATTGCGATAGCTAAGAGGTTCGCTTTTGTCGCCGTGGGCTTGTAGTTTTATTGGAGAAGGGCCATGTTTAATATATTCGGGTTTGCCAATATATTTAGTTGGGCCTTTTAATTCGAAGTTGTTTTCAACCAACACGCCGTTAAAGAATACAGTAACGTGTGCGGTTGTTTTTACAGTACCGTCTTCGTTAAAAGTTGGTGCCGTCCAAATCACATCATAAGTCTGCCATTGTCCGGGCATTCTTCCGGGGTTAGCCAAAGGAATAGCTTGCTTGTAAATACTGCCTGCCATACCGTTAACATAGGTTTTGTTGTTGTATGAATCCAAAACCTGCAATTCGTAACCGTCGTCGCCTTTTCCTATTGAAGCCAGGAAAATCCCGCTGTTACCCCGGGCCTGTCCCGAGCCTGTAATACTTGCAGGGACTTTCCACTCAATGTGTAACTGGTAATTGGTAAATTTTTGTTTGGTTTCGATGTTTCCGTAATGTTTGTTTACAGTCAGGATGTCATTTTTAACATCCCATTTAGCCGGCGACTGGTCGTCAACCTGTACCCATTGATCCAGGTTTTTACCGTCGAACAATTTTATAGCATCAGAAGGCGCATCCCTGAAGGCGCTGCCAGGTGTTACCACCTTCGGAATTGGCTCCCATATTTCGGTATCTTCAGGCTTAGCCTGTTGGGCGTGCGCCATAAAAAAGCTACCCGTTAATGCTGCAGTGAATAAAATTGAGTATTTCATTTTTTTGTTTTAATGGATTAAATTGAACCGATAAGGCTTACAGCCTGTTAACTATTTAAACATGCAATACATTCTTTACATAAGCGGCGCTTTCAGCAATGCTTACAAAAGGATCAATGTTTATATAATTTTCCTGTTCAACAATAAAATGTTTTAAACCGGCAAGTTTAGCGTGGCTCAAAATGCCCTTAAAATCAATACTGCCTTTACCTATTTCGGTATTTAAGTCAGTTTGTTTTTTATCCCTGTCCTTTATATGGCACAATGCAAAACGGCCCGGATGCTCCCTGAATAGTTTAACCGGATCCTGCCCGGCACGAACCACCCAAAATATATCCATTTCCATGTGCACCAGCTTCGGATCAGTTTCCTTCAAAATGGTGTCGTAAAAAGTAGTACCATCAATTGGTTTCCACTCAAAATTGTGGTTATGGTAACCCAGTTGCAAGCCTGATTTTTTACACAGCTCAGCGGCTTTGTTTAATTTGGCGGCAACCTCTTTAAACTGTTCAGCGCTCTTTAAAACTTCGCCGTTAATTGAAGGTACAACAACGTAGGTCATGCCGGTAGCGTTTGCCGCTTCAATATAACTTTCAAGTTCGGTAGTTTTGCCATGAACAAAGTACTCGTCCATCCCAAAATGCCCGCTTGGGGTGGTAAGGCCGTGGTCTTTCAGCAAGCTGCTGAATGATTTTGCATCCAGGCCCCAAAAGCCGCCTTGCTTTGAATAGCCAAACGTTTCAACTTCTTTATACCCTGCGGCGGCTACTTTGGCTATTACACCTTTCACATCTTTTGGCAGCTGGTCGCGCAGGCTGTACAGTTGCAAGCCTGCAACCTTTGTTCCTTTTGCTGATAATAACCGCGGCGCTATCATCAAGCCGGCAGATAGCAGCCCGGCCTGTGTTAAAAATTTTCTCCTGGTTGTCATTTGGTTGTTTATTTAGTGTAGAGTGTTTTAAATCCGGATAGTTTAATCGCCTGTTAAACGTCGCAAATTTGTATAGCCTTTTTTAACGAAGCTATTTTATCTTTCGCCTTGGGAACAAACTCCTGCCCTACGTAACCCTTAAAGCCGGTAGCAACAATTGCCTTCATTACCGCAGGGTAGTAAAGTTCCTGTGTATCATCAATTTCATGTCTTCCGGGAATCCCCCCGGTATGAAAGTGGGCGATGTATTGGTGATGATCTGTAATGTTCCTGATAATATCCCCCTCATCAATCTGCATGTGATAAATATCGTACAACAATTTAAAGTTTTCTGAACCAAGCCTTTTTGCCAGTTCAGCGCCCCATGCCGAGGTATTACACTGGTAGTCTTTATGGTCAATTTTGCTGTTCAACAATTCCATACACAAAACCACTTTATGTTTTTCGGCTAACGGAAGGAGCTGCTTTAACCCTGTTTCACAGTTTTTCCAGCCTGTTTCATTATCTTTTCCCCTTCGGCTTCCGCTAAAACAAATTAAATTGGTGTACCCATTTTTGGCCACCAGCGGAATCATCTCGGTGTATTGCTTTATTAATCTTTCGTGAAACTCGGTATCACCAAAACCATCGGTCAGGTTAATTTCGGCACCATTACACATGGGTGAATGCATCCCATGCTTTTGAAGCGTTGGCCAGTCTTTAGGGCCGCAAAGGTCAACTCCTGTAATCCCTATTTCTTTGGAAACTACACAAAGCTGATCAAGCGTAAGCTCATTATAGCACCACGGCGAAACAGAATGATTGATATTGCCCTTAAGCTTGTCAGACAGTTGTTCCTGCATCTCTTCTTTTTTAAATGATGTTAGCATACCGGTGGCTGTGATAGCTGCGGTTCCGGCGACGATATTTTTGATCGCCGATCTCCTGTTTTGTGTAAATGCCATATAATTGGTTCAGTTTAAATTTCCGTTTGTGCAGAAGGTTCCTCAATATCCAGTCCCGGTTTGGTTTGTAGCTGGTTGTTATCCCTGAAAAATATAAGGAACAGTAATAAAACAGCTGCCGCTATACTTCCAGGAATCAGCCAGATAGTTTGCCAATTATGTGTAGTAGCAGAGGTTTGCCAATGATCAACTATAGGGCCCGAGAGATAGAAACCGATCAACATCCCTACGCCGTAAGTTGCGAGTGTGATAAATCCCTGGGCGGCACTTTTAAAACGATCGCCAGCAAGGTTATCTGTATAAATTTGACCTGTAACGAAAAAGAAATCATAACATACACCATGAATAACTATACCCGCAATCAGCATCCAATAGTTATGTTCGGCATTGCCATAGGCAAAAAACACATAGCGTAAAGCCCAGGCCAGCATACCCATTGCGAGCATTTTTTTAACGCCCAGCCTTACAAAAAAGAAAGGCATGGCAACCATGAAGGCAAATTCAGAAACCTGGCCCAGCGTTTGGATCCCGGCAGCGCGTTTAACACCTACCTCGTTTAAAAACGGGTTAGTAAAATTATAGTAAAAGGCTAATGGGATACAAATAGCCACAGATGCAAGGAAAAATACCAAATAAGATTTATTTTTCAGCAAGCCAATAGAGTCCAACCCGATGATATCGCCAAGAGAAGTTTTTTGACCTTTTTTTACCGGAGGGGTGTCAGGCAAAGTAAAACTTAGTAAGCCTAACGCTACAGAGGCGATAGCCGCCATTTTAAAGGTTAAAACAAGCGTTCCGCTTTGCTCCCAGCCCAGCCAACCTATAATTACACCGGCAACGATCCAACCCAATGTACCAAAAACCCTGATCCACGGAAACTCCTTGCTTGGGTTTTGCATTTGCTTAAATGAAACAGAGTTAACCAATGCAAGTGTTGGCATATAAATTACCATGTAAGCCAATATGCCCGGGTAAAAACCATCGAATGATGGCACAGTTGTTTCGTACCATAGCAAAGCTGCACCCATCAGGTGCAAAACGCCCAGTATTTTCTGCGCCGAAAAATATTTGTCAGCAATAAGCCCGATGATGAACGGTGCGATTATAGCGCCTAAGGCCTGCGTAGCATAAGCACCGGCGTTTTGTGTGCCCGTTGCACTTAACGTTTTTGTTAGGTAAGTGCCCATAGTAACAAACCATGCCCCCCAGATAAAAAATTCCAGGAACATCATTGTAGATAACTTGATTCTGATCGTAGTGGTCATGGTTTGTTTTTGCTTAGCAATTTAATTTTTTAGGAACTTATTTTTTTAGGGATAAAATGTATTTAACGATGGTTTTGGCGTCGTTAAGCGCAAGACTAGGGTGCGGTGTCATAGGGATATCGCCCCAGTTACCTTTGCCACCTTTAATTACTTTGTCGGCCAGCATGTTGATGTTGTTATCAGTTGGCGGATATTTAGCTGCAATATCTTTAAAAGCAGGGCCAACTATTTTAACATCTTCTTTATGGCAGGTAGCGCAATCAGCCGCTGCAATTAACTTAAGTGCCGGTGCTGCGTCACCCGCGTTTTTACTTGCGCCGGTATTGTTAGCGCTTGTATCCGCATTGGGTTGCTGGGCTTTAGCTGATTGATCTGCAGTTGTTGTAGCAGAACTGTCTGTCCCGTCTCCCGATTTTGTCTTTCCTCCGCAAGCAGTAATAACTGCGCAAATAAATAGTATTGCAAAAACTTTTTTCATTGTTAGTGTACTAGTGTTTAATTTATGGTGATTAATAAATTACAATAATAATATTTTATTGTTTCTAAACAACCGCCGTTTTTAATGGTTCTGTTTTATTTTTTGACCGCATGTAAATTACAAGCCCTGCAAATGCAAAAATCAGCACTACCGGTATAATAAGCGTAGTGTTCAATACTTCGGGCCCCGCAGCAGACCTGGCTGCGTCAAAGGCCTTAGCCATATCGGTCCCCCCTGCTGCGGAACGGTAGGCATCAAGGCTAGCGCCCGAAGGGAGTTTTTGCGCCATGATCCGGTCATAGTAGCCCCCCATGAAAATCATATATATGGAAACACCGAACATGCCTGCGCCGCCCATCAAATTAAGCCCAACGGCTCCGGTACGCGGCAGGTTTTCCGCTACAAACCCGATCATACATGGCCAGAAAAAAGCGACTCCTAGTCCAAAAACAACGGCTGCAAAGTAAATGGCATCTCCATGTAAATGAATCATCAGGTAAATACCCAAAGCCGAAAGGATAGCTGAAATTAATAAAACTCCCTGTGGTGCCAGTTTATGAACAATCGGACTGGCAAAGGCCCTGCCTAAAACCTGCACGGAGGCCACAAACGTTAATATGAGGATCGCATTATCAGTAACCGTTTTAAAAAGTACGTCCGTCCACTGGTTAGTAAATAATTCAGTTATTGCGGTGCCAAACATGCAAATTATCATAAACAGGAACAACGGATTAATTAATGCTTTATACATATCTTTTGTACTCACCCCTGCAGCTACACGCTCCGTTACCGGGAATTCCAATTTAGAGAACAGAAAGCCATAAATTAAAGTAGGAATAAGCATTGCAGCTATCTCAACCTGGGAGATCCAGTAAGGTTTTGGTGATACCCCATGTGCAAGTGTTGAATCCAAACCAAAAACCAACAATGTGCCTATAACTATCCCGGCAGGAAACCAGAGGTGAAAATGATTAAGCTTAGTGGTTTTGTTATCCGTAAAAAGTGATGCTACCAGTGGATTACAGGAAGCTTCAACCGTGCCATTGGCAATACCTATCAAAAGGGTGGATAAAAATAAAGTCCAGTAACCGTTTGCGAAAATTGTAAGCAAAATACCCACAAGGTGAAACACAAATGCAGATACCAGCAACTTTTTCATACCGATAATATCAACAATAAAGCCTCCTACAATAATAGCTAATGGAAATCCCCAGAAAGCAGTGGCCGCGATTGTTCCGAGTTCTGATGCGTTGAGGTGAAATCTTACACCCTGGTCATTCAAAATACCGGCACGAATACCGAATGATAACGAGGTAACTAAAAGCGACAGGCAACTAGCCCTGAACAGTTGAGCACGGTTAATAGATTGCATTTTAATAATTTGAGGTTATAATAGTTTAGTAATTGGTTTACCGCTATGAATATATCAATTAAATACCAAGTGTTTTCCTGTTAAATGCTTCATCAGATCCTGACGCGGCAAAATCATCAAAAGCTTTATCAGTAACACGGATAATGTGGTTCTTAATAAACTCGGCCCCTTCACGCGCACCATCCTCCGGATGCTTAAGGGCACATTCCCATTCAAGTACAGCCCAGCCTTTGTAATCATATTGGGCAAGCTTGCTAAAAATACCTTTAAAATCAACCTGGCCGTCGCCCAATGAGCGGAAACGCCCTGCGCGGTCTATCCAGTTCTGGTAACCACCGTAAACGCCCTGCTTGCCGGTAGGATTAAATTCAGCATCCTTAACATGGAACATTTTTATCCGTTCGTGATAATTATCAATATACTCCAGGTAGTTCAGGCACTGCAATACAAAATGCGACGGATCATAAAGCAGGCAAGCACGTGCGTGATTGTTCACCTTATCTAAAAACATTTCGTAGGTGATCCCGTCATGCAGGTCTTCACCGGGGTGAATTTCATAACATAAATCAATGCCGCAATCTTCATAAACATTTAAAATGGGCTCCCATCGTTTAGCCAGTTCGGTAAAAGCCGTTTCAACTATACCTGCAGGCCTTTGCGGCCATGGGTAAACCATGGGCCAAAGTAATGCGCCGCTAAAAGTTACTGAAGCATCCAATCCAAGGTTTTGTGAAGCTTTAGCAGCATATTTCAGTTGCTGAACGGCCCACTCCTGCCTTGCTTTTGGGTTCTTTCTCAGGTTTTCAGGCGCAAAACCATCAAAAAGATCATCATAAACAGGATTTACAGCTACCAGCTGTCCCTGTAAGTGTGTTGAAAGTTCTGTGATCTCTAATCCGTATGATTTTATCTCGCCCTTCAGTTCTTCAGCGTAAGCTTTGCTTTCTGCTGCTTTTTGAAGGTCAATAAAACGCGGATCAAGTGTTGGCATCTGGATCCCTTTATATCCAAGCCCTGCGGCCCATTTACAAATCCCCTCCAGGCTATTAAACGGTGCCGTATCACCTATAAATTGTGCTAAAAATATTGCCGGTCCTTTAATTGTAGTCATTTTTTGTTAGTCGTTGGTAGAATCGTCATTGATCATTATATCATTGGTGGATGACGGATCAGTATTGATAATCGTTTAATTAAGTAAATGAAACAGGGTCCTTGCGTAACAGTAACGCGTAACCATTCTCAAATCATTAAATCAACATATATTCAAGAAATCCGCACATCCAAAATCCGTAGATTTAAACAATGTAATCAGTCCATTTCTCGTTACTGTTATTTGAAGCTACAACATTCTCAATAAATGCCATACCTCTTATGCCATCTTCAATTCCCGGAAAATCAAGCCATTCTGCCTTTGGCTGTTCGCCATTTAATTTAGCTTGTAATGACAGGGCAAAGTTTCTGTAAAGGTTACCGAATGCTTCCAAATAGCCTTCCGGATGGCCGCCTGGTGTACGGGTGTTGTGCACCGCATAGGTTGATTCCCTGTCGCCGTAATTTCCGCCTGCTCGTATGGTTTGCGCAGGTTTATCTATCCATTTTAAGGTAAGCGTGTTTGGTTCCTGCTGGGCCCATTCAAGGCTTCCGTTTTCGCCATAAACACGAATTTTAAGCGCATTTTCTTCGCCTGCAGCAACCTGCGATGCGGTAAGTACCCCTGTAGCCTTATCTTCAAAACGCAATAAAATAGCGCCATCGTCGTCCAGCATCCGGCCTTCAACAACTACATTTAATGAAGCGTTCAACTGGGTTATTTTTAAACCGGAGATATACTCCGCCAGGTGTGCGGCATGTGTGCCAATATCGCCCATACAACCGCTTTTACCTGATTTTGAGGGGTCCGTACGCCATGCAGCCTGTGCATTTCCTTCCCGCTCAGAAAGTTTGCTGAGCCAGCCCTGGATGTATTCCACATAAATTTTTCTCACTTTGCCCAGCGAACCGCCTTTTACAATCTGTTTTGCTTCCTTCACCATCGGGTAGCCCGAGTAGGTGTGTGTAAGTAATAACATAAGGCCGGTTTCTTCCAGTTTCTCTCTCAACTGTTTTGCCTCATCAAGGGTAAAGGTGATAGGCTTCTCAATAACCACGTTAAAACCGTGATCGAGCGCCATCATAGCCGGGGCAAAGTGGGCAAAATTTGGGGTAACTATGGTTACAAAATCCATTCTTTTATCCGCAGGCAATTTGCTTTCTGCCGTAATCATCTCCTCGTAACTGGTATAAGTCCGGTCCTCGGGTAAAAAAAGAATGCGACCGCTTTCTATAGCAGTTTCCTTGTGTATGCTTAAAGCACCACATACCAATTCAATTAAGCCATCCATGTTAGCGGCAATCCGGTGAATAGCGCCTATAAATGCGTCTTTACCCCCGCCTATCATTCCCATGCGGAGTTTCCTGTGAGCCATGTGTTGTTTTTTGAGTTTATAAAGTTGATTGAGTTAGATTAAGTTGATTGGGTTAGAATAGGCCGATTAGGCCGGATGAGCTGTATGCTATAAAAAACTTAATCAACTCATTCAACCTAATCAACCATTCAACTACCTTATCAGGTTGCCCAGGCTTTATCGCCTTTTTTGTAAGGTAAGTTACCGTCATAATGTCCCGGCACGGCAATGTAGCGCAGGGCTTTGGTAGCACCAATTTCAGAGGTAAAGTAGCCCAGCAATGTAAGCTGTTTCATCATCCTGAAATAATGGTTTGGCACTTCCGGAGCTTTGTAGTCCTTATCGCCTTTATGGCTGGCTTTATCAGCATCCGCATCTTTATCTTTTTTGGCGGTGTATTCTTTTTGCTCTTTATCCAGGTCAACAAGCAACTCTGTGCGCTGTTGTGGGGTAAGGGCCATGAACTTGTTACTGAATTTCTTCTGGCTTGCGTCGTTCAGTTTTGAAATACCTTCCAGAAAAACTTTCTGATCATCGGGGGTATAGCAATCCTGCACCATTACAGCCATAAAATGGCCAACATTGGCAGCTTTTGCACCCGGTGAGGTTGTAGTAGGTAAAATGGTATCTGCTACTTCGTTTAAAAAAGCAACATTATCAGCAACAAACAGGTCCTCAACTTTTCCGGCACCTGACTTACAGCCCGAAATAAAGAATTCGGCACCTATCACAGCACCGCCCATTAGCAGGGCAACTCTTCCTATGGCGTCTCTTCTATTCATTTTAATTAGATTTTTTTAATTGGTGATTGAATGAATCAGTGAATTAGTGGCCGGCTGGACTGTTGACTAAAATAAATCACCAATTCGCTCACTCACTAATTCACACTTATTAAATGCTCCAGCCTTCGCGGTACTGGCGTTTAACGTACTGGTTAACTGCGTCAAAGTTTGTAATCTTCATGGCATCGTTATCCCATACCAATTTTATCCTTCCGCCTTTTAGCTCATGCCCGCGAACCGCAAGATTTGCCATTAATAAAGCTTCAGTAAGCGGACCGGCCTTATCAAACGATGAACTGAGCTCAGTTTTACCATATCCGGCTATACAACCTTCAACCCATTGCGCGTAGTGTCCATCAGCCCCCCCCGGCACACGTGCCCATTTTTGCGGCGCTTTTGCTGTTTTTGTTAATGCCGTTGGCAATAAAGTGGCAGCGTCAGAATAAGTACTTGCGTACATTTTTCCTTTTGTACCTATAAACAGGGTACCGTTGCCTTGCTCGCCGCCAAAATCTTCATTAGGGCCAAGCTCTATCGGCCTTTCAGGCTGAATACCACCATCCATCCAGTGCAATGTAACATCACCCTGGGTTTTTTCGGTTTTAGGGAAAGTTAAAGTAATGTGGCTTGACGGAGGGCAGCTCTCAGGGAAGTGTCCTTCTTTAAATTCGTCAACATAAACACTACCCACACTTGCCTGTACATCCTTAGCGTAACGGATACCCAATACCCTGAACGGAGCCTCAACAAGGTGGCAACCCATATCGCCAAGTGCACCCGTTCCGTAATCCCACCAGCCGCGCCAGTTAAACGGAACCAATTTATCAACGTAATCTTTTTTAGGTGCAGTACCCAACCACAGATCCCAATCCAGTTCTTTTGGAATATTTTGCTGTGGCGGTGGCCATGCTATGCCTTGCGGCCAAACAGGGCGGTTTGTCCAGCAGTAAACGGTATGCACGTCACCAATCAGGCCGGCATCATACCATTCAGACATTTGGCGGGTACCGTCATTTGATGAACCCTGGTTACCCATTTGGGTTACAACTTTATACTTCTTTGCCGCGTCAGTCAACATCCTGGCCTCCCAAATATCGTGCGTTAAAGGCTTTTGCACGTAAACGTGTTTACCCAATTGCATTGCGTGGTAAGCTATGATAGCGTGGTTATGATCGGGCGTTGAAACAGACACTGCGTCAAAATGCTTGGAATCCTTTTCAAACATCTCCCGCCAGTCTTTATAGTACTTTGCCTTAGGGAAGTCAGAACGGCTTTTAGCCGATCTTCTATCATCCACATCGCACAAAAATGCTATTTCAGCTTTGCCGCTTTTGTAAAAGTTAGCAATATCGCTTTGCCCTTTACCTCCGGCACCTACGCCGGCAATCAGCAACCTGTCGCTTGGTGCGGTATAGCCTTTACCACCCAGCACAAAGCGGGGTACTATCATAAAGCTGGCGGCAGCTACTGTACTGGTTTTCAGAAACTCCCTCCGTGAAGGGTTTGATTTTGGTGTAGTTTCTTTTTCTTCAGCCATAGTTTTCAGTTTAGTATGTTTTTAATAGGTTTAGATGTTGTTCTTTTTTAACTGTTCAACAGCATAGTTAGCAGCGCGGGCTGTCATAGCCATATACGTTAGAGAAGGGTTTTGGCAGGCTGTTGAAGCCATTGCCGCGCCATCCGTAACAAATACGTTCTTTGCATCCCAAACCTGGTTCCACTCATTTAATACTGAAGTTTTTGGATCACGACCCATGCGGGCGGTACCCATTTCATGGATCCCACGGCCCAATACGCCTTCGCTGGTGTAGGTGTGAACATTTTTTACACCTGCTGCTTCCAGCATTTCTTTGGCATCGTTCTCCATGTCGATACGCATCTTTCGCTCGTTATCTTTAACTTCAACATCAAACGACAGTACGTTCAGTCCCCATTTATCCTTTTTGGTTTTATCAAGGGTAATTTTGTTTTCGTGGTATGGTAATGTTTCACCAAAGCCGCCTATACCCATACCCCATGTACCCGGTTCAGTCAATGCATCTTTAAATGCACCACCAATATTCATTTCGGCAATGTCACGAGCCCAGTTTTCGCGACCAGCACTACCCTGGTAGCCAAAGCCGCGGATGTAATCGCGTTTTTCACCATTAAGATTCCTATAGCGTGGTATATAGATCCCGTTAGCCCTGCGGCCAAAGTAATATTTATCTTCATAACCCTCAACAGTTCCGGAAGCCCCAACGCCTAAGTGGTGATCCATTACGTTGTGACCCAACTCGCCGCTGCTGCTTCCTAAACCATCCTGCCATATATCAGTGGCTGAATTCATTAAGATCCATGCACTGTTTAAAGCTGATGCGTTAACGAATACAATTTTAGCAAAGTACTCGTAAGTTTGGTTTGTTTCTGCATCCAACACCTCAACCCCTTTTGCTTTTTTAGTATCCTTGTCATAAAGGATCTTGGTAACTATTGACCACGGACGTACCGTTAAGTTTTTAGTGGCCATTGCAGCAGGTAATGTAGATGACTGTGTGCTGAAATACGCCCCAAACGGACATCCCAACCAACACTTGTTGCGGTACTGGCAATTGGTACGAGCCTGAAGCGGCTGCGTAATATTAGCCGTACGGCCAATAACCATGGCACGCTGATTTTTATAATGTTCCATCAAACGTTTAGAAACATCTTTTTCAACAATATTCATATCCATAGGCGGCATAAAGTCGCCGTCGGGAAGAATAGCAAGGTGATCCTTATTACCTGAGATGCCTGCAAATTTCTCTACGTAGCTGTACCATGGAGCCAGATCATTATAACGGATAGGCCAATCAACACCTATACCATCTTTTAAATTAGCTTCAAAGTCAATGTCGGCCCAGCGGTATGATTGCCTTCCCCACATTAACGAACGGCCGCCTACGTGATACCCTCTGAACCAGTCAAAGCGTTTAACTTCGGTGTAAGGGCTGTCTTTATCACTTGCCCAATAGTCGAGGTTAGTCTCATTTAACGGATAATCGCGCTTAAGAACGGGATAGTCCTTAATCATTTCCTGTGTGCGGCCTCCCCTGTGCGGGAACTCCCAGGGATCTTTGTTGGCGTTCACGTAATCTTTAATGTGCTCAATGTTCCGGCCCCGCTCTAACATGATGGTTTTTAAACCTTTTTCGGTCAGCTCTTTAGCAGCCCATCCGCCCGAGATCCCTGAACCAATGACAATGGCGTCATAAGTATTTGCAGACATATATTAATAAATAAGAGGTTAATGAATTTTATAAATTGGTTAATTGTTAAATGTATGAACAAAAAATTACTGCACAAATATTCATTGTGTTTTTTTAACACAATAATGTGTTTATTGCGTTTAAACGGCGATTTCCGGTAAATTTGTATAAATATTTCATCAATTGCAAGTTGCAAATCATCCTATATTTCTCCTTTTTTCATTTCGCTTACGGCATAGTCTGCAGCACGTGCTGTTATAGCCATGTACGTGAGCGACGGATTTTGGCATGAGGTTGACGTCATGCAAGCTCCGTCAGTAACGAAAACATTTTTACAGGCATGCACCTGGTTCCATTTATTAAGTATTGACGTCTTCGGATCGTTTCCCATACGGGCTCCCCCCATTTCATGGATATCCAATCCGGGGGCACGGTGATCTGTTTGTGGCCGGATATTTTTAAAGCCGGCAGTTGTAAACATCTCTGTTAACTGCTCTATATAATCCTTCCGCATTTTTTCGTCGTTGTCGTCGTAATCAATTGACATGTTTAACAACGGCACACCCCAGTCATCTTTTAGTTTAGCGTCAAGGCTTACATGGTTACTTTCCTTCGGGATCGTTTCGCCCATCATGTGCGAACCCACATACCAGGGGCTCAGCTCACCTTTAACCAGACCTTCTTTTAAACCCGCACCAACGCCATCATATTTATGTTGCTGGTACCTGTAGGCGCTAAAACCACCGGCATAACCACGCAGAAAATCAGTTTCCTGTTTATAAACGTTCCTGAAACGGGGGATATAGCCACTTGTTGGCGAGCGTCCATCAACTGTCCAATCTTTAAAGCCATCATATTCAGCACTGATGTTGGCAGAATAGTTGTGAAATGCAACATATTTGCCGAGCACACCACTATCATTACCGAAACCATTAGGAAAACGGCTGGATGTTGAATTTAGCAATACAAGGTTGGTATTTAAAGCCGCTGCATTTACAAATATTACCCGTGCATAATATTCAATCGTCTCTTTGGTGTTGGTATCAACAACACGAACTCCGGTAGCCTTTCCCTTTTTTTCATCATA
The DNA here is from genome assembly GCF_002257585.1 of Mucilaginibacter xinganensis. Lineage (NCBI taxonomy): Bacteria > Pseudomonadati > Bacteroidota > Sphingobacteriia > Sphingobacteriales > Sphingobacteriaceae > Mucilaginibacter > Mucilaginibacter xinganensis. The sequence goes on from NZ_CP022743.1 coordinate 3,549,750, forward strand.
AATAATAGACTGAACCACCGAAAAAGGACGCAGGGTCATGTTACCGGATTTTTGTGCCCAGGGAATAGTGGATGCATTGCTGCTGAAATAACCACCAAACGGGCAACCACGCTGGCAAAGGTCCCGATTTTGACACTGGGTACGCCCCTGGTCAATATGAATTTGGTTTGGTTTTGAAAGATGTGCGCAACGGGCACTAATAACATGCCTGTTTTTATAATTTTTCTTAACGTGATCACTAAAGTATTGCTCCACATCATTTAAAGGAAATCCGGGTAAAAATTCACCATCGGGAAGTTCGGGAATGCCATCCTTATTACCGGCTATGCCTGCAAATTTCTCGACATAGCTATACCATGGGGCCAGATCTTTATACCTTATTGGCCAATCAACCGCGAAACCGTCTCTTGCCGGGCCTTCAAAATCAAAATCGCTCCAGCGCTGGGTTTGGCGGGCCCACAACAATGATTTACCCCCTACCTGGTATCCCCGGATCCAGTCGAAAGGTTTTTGCTGCACATAGGGATGCTCTTTGTCCTTAACAAAAAAGTGGGCTGAATCTTCACCAAAAGCATAACAGCGGCCTGCAATTGGATTGGCTTCCAAAACCGCCGAAGGCAGTTGTCCGTGATGTTCAAATTCCCATGGAAATTTGTTGGTAGTCGGGTAATCTTTTATATGCTTTACATCCCGACCGCGTTCAAGCACCAGGGTTTTTAACCCATTACCGGTAAGCTCTTTAACAGCCCAGCCCCCACTGATGCCCGAGCCGATGACGATGGCATCAAACGTACGCTCCTTAACGCTGTCAACATTTAAATTAGCCATAGTTAAGCCGACTTAAGATTAAGTTTTTTAACCGGGTAATGAACAATGTATCGTCCGGGAACCAGTTCGTAAACTATTTGTTTGGTCATAAAGTATTGGGAAGTGGTGTAGCCAAATATGGTTTGCTGCTTTACCCCCCAGTAAAAAGCAGTTATTGGGTCAGGGCCTGTATTTTTTTGTGGTTTGGATTTGCCGCCATGCGCCTTGGGTGCACCTGCAGCATTTTTCTCAATGCCTGTAAGTATGGCTTCACGCTGTTTACTGTTCAAAGCACCAAATTCGCCGCCATGTTCTTTTTTTATCATGTCATTAAATGCAATCAGCCCGGTAACAAATGCTTCCTGCCCTTTTTTATCATAACAATCGTCAATCATTTTCAAAACAAATGCAGGCAGGTTCAGGTCTTTCGCGCCTGGCGTGTCTGTTTTTGGAATAATAGTTTCCGCAACATCTGCAATTAATTTTTGCTGGCCGGCATCAATATTAACGTGTTTTAGCTGGTAATAAACAGTACCATTAGTGTGTATGCACGACGGCAACAATACCGCCCCGCCAATTGCCAAAGCCAGATTTTTTATTACGGTACGCCGGTTCATTTAGGGTTAAATTGGTTGAGCAAAAAAATCATGTATAATTAACATTTATTAATTTAAAATGCAAATTAACAGTGGTAAAAATTACCCGGGGTATGTAATGGCTACCATTATAAAAAGCTTCCCGAATATCTCAATACACAGGAAGCCTCAAAAGATGCTGTAAGTTAAAATAATACTATTAATAACCCCATTTTTTCATCATTTGTAAATCAATTATTACACAATCAACCGGATCTTTGCCCTGATACGACTCCTGCTCAATAATAAATTGGGATGTTCCGCCTTTTTTACGGGCAGCTTTTACAAGATCCTTAATATTAATTACCCCCTGGCCAAGCACGGTACTTTCATATCCATGCCCCATTTCGCCTTTGGTGGTGGTTTTTATTTCGTCCTTTACGTGCATCAGTTCAAATCTGCCAGGATATTTATTAATCATCGTCATTGCATCGCCACCGGGCAAACCGTACATATTACCGGTATCTAATTGCTGCGCTACCAATGAAGGATCTGTATTTGTAAGAATAAAATCATACAGGTTACCATCGCCAATTTTTGTACTGAATTCAAAATCGTGGTTATGATAGCCAAATTTCATTCCCTGTGCCTTGCACAACTCGCCGCATTTGTTAAACTGATCCATAAATTTTTTCAGCCCGTCCATGTCTGTGCGCAGGCTTTCGTCAAGCCAGGGGCTTATTACATATTTTTGACCTACAGTTGCAGCATCATCAATAGTGTATTTCCACTTATCGGTAAAGTCATTTTTAGAACTGTCCCAATCCAGGGCAGTCATTACGGTGTGGCCGCTTGGCATTAGTAAAGAAAGACTGTCTAATACCTTTTTAAATTCTTTAGCTGAATAGCCGTAAAATTTGCGGTTGATATAATTAGCATGCTCAACATGCTTTATCCCTCCTTCGCTCAATTTTTTAAGGGTACCCATAGGGTCTTTTTCCATGGCATCCCGTACGCTGTAAAGCTGTACGCCTAATCTAACCAGTTTTTTAGGTTCTGCTAATAAAGCATTCGGTAATAAAGCTGCACCGGCAACAACCAATGCGCTGTTTTTTATAAACTCTCTGCGTGATGAATTCATTGTTTTTTAGGTTTTAATTTGTTGCTGTTGGAAATACTGGAAATAGCAAATTGGTATTGCTTACAAATGCCAGGTGTTTACTATCAGGCGACCAAGATGGGGTGTTAATGGTTCCCTGCCCACCATAAAGATAGGCAATAACTTTTGAAGGGCCTCCGCCTACGGGCATAATCCTTAAATAAACATGTTTATAAAACGGGTGATCGCCTGGGGCTACCTCACTCTTTAGGAAGGTAATATATTGTATCCATTTCCCGTCGGGCGAAACGTGGGGAAACCAGTTGTTATAATCATCATTGGTTAATTGTGTTTGCTCGCTGCCGTCGGCCTTCATGCGCCAAACCTGCATTAATCCGCTGCGAACAGAGTTAAAATAAATATACTTTCCGTCTGGTGAGTATTCAGGTCCGTCATCAAGCCCTGGTGTATTGGTTAGCCTTTCTTCGGGACCGCCTGCAGCCGGTATCCGGTAAACATCATACTCGTTATTCCTGTTGCCACAAAATACAATATACTTACCGTCAGGCGACCAGCCATGCATATATGAGGGGCCAATTTCGTTCAGCCGGCGCGGCTCTCCACCTTTGGTTGACACTACCCAGCCAATAGAATTCCCAGTTTTATCAGCGCTACTTATAGCTAACCATTTGCCATCAAAAGATAACACGTGGTCGTTATTGTTATTTTTAGCAGAACCGGTATTAAACACTGTTGGCTTATTTGTCTTTAAATTGAATGTGTAGAGCAAGCCTTCACTGTTATAAAGCAATTTATCCACATCCGGCATCCAGTTGGGTGCCTGCAGGGATTTTGGCGACTGGTAAACTATGCGGCTGTTCTGTGTTTCTAAATTAAGAATTTCAATATCGCTGCCTAAATATTGCTTATATGGAACAAGACTTACCGGTGCGGGTACAACTATCCGGGTATTGTTAAATACTGCTTTTTCGGTAACATTGGCATTGTGCGAACAAATGAAAATACCCACATATACCTCGTCGCCCAAATCGATATCACTTATCGCTTCTTCCACAAAAAGATCGCCTTTGCGGGCTACCGACATGGTATATTTATTACCTCGTCGCTCCAACTGGATCACATCCGCATGCGTAAGGGCAGACTTCATTTCTTCAGTTTCGCCGCCAACGGTTTTACGAAATTGAAGCGAGGTTAAGCCATCGCCATGCACTACGGCGTTTACATGCCTGGAATTTGAATCAAGCGAGTTGCGTACCATTAATCCAACTTTACGGTGAGCTTCAACGCCCTTACCGACAAATGCTGCATTGGTGCGTAAAATAAAGTCGCCTTTCAAGCGCTTCCATACAAAATGAAAAGCATCTGATTTGGCCCAGATATTGGCGCCTGAACCGGATAGATTATAAACCTGCTGATTGGGATCGTAAGCAGCGCTGCCTTTATGTTTTACAATCCCTACATCGCCCTGCCCATCAAAAATGCCTAAAGCTGATTTTTGGGCGCTTGCGTATTGCGATGAAAAAGTACAAGCCAAAAGAAAAACAGAAAAGTAAAACACTTTTAGTCTCATTGGTTATTTAGGATTAAATTACATTAATTGGTTTACTAAGTTAAAAATCCATTTGTAATTGATGTAATACTTTTTTAACAATCGCCTACTTTTTCAAAAAACAAATAATATTGTTATATCCTGTACTGTAAAACAGCAAAAGCCCCTCATAAAGGGGCTTCGCATTGAAATTTAATATTTTTTTACGGATCAATCTGTCACCAAAACACTCTTTGGCGGTGATACATATTCTTGTTTGTCATCAATAACCACTTTGCAATGGTCCGCATAAAATTCCTTTTTCGAATCGCGGTATGAGCTAACTGCCCCAATGATGCTTAAAAATTTTATGTAGTAAAATGCCATATCAACCTGGTAAGGCTTAAAACCTGAACGGGCGCTTTTAGGATAAAGGTGGTGATTATTGTGCCACTCGCCGGCAACATATCCGGGCCAGATCTGGTTTATTGACATATCATTCCGATTGTAATCTACCCCTTCCCTTCGCTTATCCTCGCCCTTACCGTGGCCTTCAAAGTTAAAAGTACGCACACCAACGGCCCAGATACCAGCCGAACCAAACACGGCGCAAGCCAAAGCAGGGCCTCCCATTAAATAAAACGCTGCGAACCAAAAACCCCAGTTCAAAATAATACCGGTAATGGTGCGAAGCGGGCTCACTAAAGTGCCCCATTTTTGATATTGCTTATAGCTATTGGTGGTAACCCCCGTGTGCTTCATTAAATTAACACACTTAGCGTAATCCTTTTCGCTCATGCTGCGATTTATTGGCTGATGGTTTACATCGGCAAGGAAACAGTACAGGAAACCGCCCTGTGCGTTATACGGATCGCCCGGCTGATCAGATAACGCATGATGCACGTGGTGTGAAACCGCGTAAATTTCTTCAGGGATTATTTTAAGCGTAAGGTTTTGTGTTACAAACCGCCAAAAATTGTTTTTGAATTTATATGCACCATGGGTACAATAGCGGTGGTGCCATATAGTGCCATGGGTACCCATAATTATCATGCTGTAAACAAAGGCCACAACCAGGCCGGTTATTGAAAAGTACTTAAAAATGAATAAGCCTAAAAAAGGTGTTAAAAACACGATCAGCATCCAGCTTAAAAACGATAACCAGTTCTTTTTTGATTTAAACACGTTAAGCCTTGAAAAGAATTCCTTTAAAATTTGACCATTTGTAGGCTTCGAAAGTTCGCCAAATTGGTCTTTCCACCCGTACGCAGGTGGTTCAAGCACTGTGTTTAAAAAAGCCATTATTACTGAGGGAAAAAGAGTTTGTTTATATTTGTTACACTAATAGAACATCGTAAAGTAGGTATTATTTCATTACCGGAAGCAATTAAAACACAACCGTAATGAATAGGTAACACAAAAGCGAGGCTGCAATTGTCATGAAAATGTCTGTAAAAGTGCCTTGGCGATATCGTGAGGTATGATTTGAGAAGTTTTTAAATTATTTTACAAACAGGAAAATATCTATCAAAAAAAATAAATTATTTTATATTAATTAAACATAGGCTTGTATTAAAGGCAGGTTGAAGTAAAAAGTGCTGCCTTTGCCAACAGCTGATCTCACAGCCAATTTCCCGCCATTTAGCTCAACAAGTTCCTTACATAATAACAGTCCTATCCCCGTGCCGCTTTCTCCCGAAGTACCGGAATGGGAGAAGTGGGTATTGATTGAAAACAACCGTTCAATTTCATTAAGGTTCATTCCTTTGCCTGTGTCACTGATACTGATGATTATGGTGTTATTTTCAAATTGGGTGGCCAGGGTAATGTTACCGTTGTTGCCGGTAAACTTTATCGCATTGCTTACCAGGTTACGTAAAATAACTTTTATATGGTTCTCATCTGCCAATACTGCCCGCCCGGCGTACGCATTATTAACAAAGCTGATACTTTTTATTTGCAGCTGGTGCATAAAGGTTTGTTCCATTTCAACTCCCAGTAAAAACACATCAACATTGGTTGAGTTTATATTCCTTCCTTTTATCTGGCTCCCCGCCCACTCTGTAAGGTTTAAGAGTGTTAACTCCGCCCCTTTTATAACCGGGCCTATTTCTATCATTAAATCGCTTACTTCAGCAGCTGTTAAGTAACCATCATTAAACATCTCAATAATATTACCCATATTGGCAACAGGCGTGCGCAAATCGTGACCTATCACTGTAAGCAATTTGTCCTTAAGCCCGTTAACAGATTGCAAATTAGCGGCTTGTACCTCAATCAGTTCTTTTTGAGCCGACAAAGCGCTGTGTTGTTTTCTAAGCTTATTACTTAATAAATTCTTCTGTTTATAAAGATAAAACGTAACGAACAGCACTGACACCAAAACCAGCAATGAAAGCAATAATATTAGGATCAACCTGTTTTGGGCCTTTATTTTCGACTTATTTTCCCTGTCACTGATCTCCATTAACTTGATATCATTAAGTTTTGAATTGAGTGTATGGTAGTTTTGGATCAACCTGACGGTTTTTTGCCTGGCAAGCGCAGTTACGCTATCGCTAATACCGGCGTATCTTTTCTGATAAATCAACGCGCTCCGCAAATCATTTTTCAGCTCATAGCTTCCCACTAAAACCTTATATCCTTCTTTTTCAGCATCGAAAACCCCAATACTATCCGCGAGGCTCACCCCTCTTTTTGCGTAGCTAATTGCAAGATCATATTTATTAAGTTCCTTATAAACCACAGCATATTCCGTATATAATTTAGCCCTTAAACGGTTGTTAAGCATTACTTTGCTCATCACATATGAAATACTATCATGTTTAAGCGCTGAAGGATAGTCCTTTTTTAACCTGTAAATTGTACCTAAGCGGGCATATAATACCGCTATGTTACCCGTTGCATTAATTTTTGAGTTTAATTGCAGGGCATACCGGGCATCAGCAATGGCTTTATTATAGTTTTTAAGGGCACAATAAACGTAGGCCTTTTCGCTAAAAACTTCGGCAAGGCGGCCACTGTCTTTACCGGACAGGCGTAACGCTTTGTCTAAATTGACGATCGCCTCGTTGTAATTACCCAAATCTGCATAGGTACGGCCAAGTGCATTAAAACAATCGGAAAGATAAAGGGGCCTGGTTACCGGCAAATGATTAATTGCCGAGTTAAGATAAAATAAACTAACCGTATAATAAGATTGCGACCAGTAGATAAGCCCTATATTATAAAAACTGCGGCCTTTCCCTAATTCATATTCTACTTTTTGAGAACGTAAAAGCGCATCTTCTGCCAATTTACGTGCGGCATCCGGAGTTGTAAGATATATATTGTAGGCTGTGTTATTTAAGCTATCTATCTGTGTATATTCTGCGGTCGTATCGGCACTCCGTGATCGGCCACCTGCCGCCATTTGAGCAACGGATATTTTGAATATCAACAGCAGTGATAACGATAGTATAAAAACCCTCATGGCGGATTAATACGATTGATGCTGCCTAAAAGTTGTTGTGGAAAAAGTTTAAAAAACGGCAAAAGGTACAAATTTTTTCAACTATTAACATAGTGGATAATATTAATTTTTCAAGTTAAATTTATAATCAAAATTTAACCTCAACTAAATAAATCGCCATAGCGATACAGCAATTAAAATATGGTGTATAACTGCTTTAGCAAAAAACAGCACTAAATAAACCGGTCTGTTTTTATTTTTTGAATTTGGCTGCACTTGTTTTATATTGGCAGAAACCAATATAATGTGAAATACTACTCTTTCTTAGTTATAAGCCTGTTTTATGTATGCAATTGTTTTGCACAGGATACTGTTAACAAAAAAAACTGGTTAACGGGTTCGGTCATTGAGCGGTACAAGGTTTTAAAAACAGATGAAAAAACCAAAGTTGGTGCTTACACGGCGTTTTATAAACGCAGAACATTAATAGCCAGTGGCAATTATAGTAAAGGTGTACGCAGCGGCATCTGGACTTTTTATGATGAAGAAGGAAGGCTAAATGAAAAATACGATTTCGACAAAAGCGAGTTTCTTTTCCTGGCACCGCTTGATACAGCAACTGACATCCAGTTTAAATTTGATGGGGAGATAAAGGTTACAGACAGGCTTACCCGACCGCTTAAGCCAGGCGGAATTTACTATGGCTTTATTCCATTTGTAAACGCATTTAAAGTTCCGTTTGATACGGAAGGCGTTAATATGAATTATTTTGATGCTTTTGTTGAACTATTGGTAAGCCCGGGCGGCAGGCTTGCAGATTACAAGGTACACCTGGTATCACGAGCGTATCAATACACCCAAACTATAAGTTTGTCCCTTGCGCTTTTTAGCGAAGAAAATAAACAATTTGTGCCGGCAACTTTAAACCGGCAACCTATTTTATCGCGTATTTTTATCCGTTGCTCTGTTGAAAGCGACGGCAGTCTGGATTTTTACTAGCTGGTCATTCCCGCAATTAAAACGGATATTCAGCCATTATGCCTGAACTATCAACTTAAACTAACTGAATTCGTCACATTTTTCTTCACCTTAATCACATTTATTTTAAAAACGGCTAAGTGCGTGGTATGCTTGTATCATGAAATTCAGGAACATAGAAATCTGCATTGCAACTGTTTTATTATTGATAGCCATTTATAGCCTATTTGGCTCAGTTAACGGCTATTGGACCGGACGCTATTCGGAAAACGCCTGGGGTATGGCCCGTTTCAGGGAGAAGGGGCTCCATTTCAATTTCTTCGTAAACTATATGCTTCCATTTATCATAGTATATGTAACTGTGTATGCCTCATTTATTTGGGTGGCCTGCTCCCTGCCTAACAAATTTATCACTGCGCAAAAGTGGTACAATGCTTTTTTAACCATTATTGCGGGCATAATGGTTACCTGGGGGCTTTTTGTTTTAAAAGACTGCCTTGACAGGCCTTACGACGACAATGTACTGCCTGACTCGCTATTCAGGGAATTAGGTGTAGCCGTTGCCGTAAACGCGGCAATAGTAGGGTACGTAATTTTTAAACAATTTGTATTTTGGGCATTAACACTGAAACAGGCAAAGTCTTCCTGGAAAACTAATACTATTGTTACCGATATTATTTGGTTTTTATTACTATGGGGAATTGCCATGTTTGGCATTGCTGTTTTTGAGCCTTATTGGGGGTTTGCTTTCTTCCTCGCGCTCATTATCCCCTGCTGTTTTATAATCTACCTTGTTTGTTTTTATCACATTATTCCAAAATATTACCAGCAGAACGAAAACGGGCCATTTTGGTTAATGATCGTGTTGATCTCGCTGGCTATCAACATTCCCTTCAATGGAGCTTATTCTGCCAGAGCGTCATACTCAGGGCTAAGTTTTGTAGTGCTATTTTCCTTTATCTGGATGATACAGATTGCTGTAATCGTTCCGATAAGCCTGTATTTGTATAAAGTAAAACGAGAAAGAAGTGCTGAACTTAATAACCTAAAAACAGAACTGGGTACATCAAATGCGGGGCTGCAATTTTTACGTTCGCAGATCAATCCGCATTTCTTATTTAATGCCCTCAATACCCTTTACGGTACAGCGTTGATGGAAAATGCAGAAAAAACAGGTGAGGGCATCCAGAAGTTGGGCGATATGATGCGTTTTATGCTGCATGAAAACAACCAGGATAAGATAGCATTGAGCCGCGAGATCAGCTACCTGCACAATTATATCGACCTGCAAAACCTCCGGATAGCTTCATCGCCCAATATAAATATTGAAGTGAGTATTGAGAATATTGCAGGCTATGATGAGATCGCACCTATGCTGCTGATCCCGTTTGTTGAAAATGCTTATAAGCATGGCATTAGCCTGAAAGCCAAATCATGGATAATTGTCAACCTGTTTAAAAAAGGTAATATGCTGCACCTTGATGTACACAACAGTATTCATCCCCCAAAAGAAAACGATCCGGAGCGCCATCACTCCGGCACCGGCCTTGAAAATGTAAAACAACGGCTGGCGCTACTTTATCCCGGCAAACATGAACTGGTTATCCGGCAAAATACGCAGGAGTTTTTTATCCATCTTTCCCTAACACTATCTGTCCAAAAATATTAGAAAAATGAAAAATAAAATTACATTAATGGTCATTATGTTAATGGCCAGCCTCAATAGCTTTGCCCAATTTAAACTAAGCGGGCGCATTAAAAACTTTAAAGGCACTGATTCAATCACTTTAAATATCCCGTTAGTTTATGGCAATTTCAGTGAAAATGATACAAGGATACCTATTAGTGATAAGGGCGGGTTTGTTGATAAAATTATGGTGACGACACAAAAATTCGCCACGTTTTATTACAAGAATAAAATGACCACTATTTTATTAAGCCCGGGGAAATCTCTTAGTTTATTGATTGATTCGGTGGGGAAGATCACCGGCTTCAGCGGCACGGGCGCTGAAGAAAACAAGCTGCTTTACCAGGCCAAACTGACTGAACCACCCTTCTTTTTGCAGGGCGATTACAAAACCAATCCTTATGCCAAACTCCAGGTTGCTGAACTACAGGAGAAACTGGTAAAGCCGTGGTTTAAGATCAGGGACGAAAATATTGCGCGTGTAAAAGGTTCCAAAATAGCCGCCAATGATAAAAAACTGATCGAATCGGAAATATATTACCAGGCTTATAATGAGCTCAATTACTTTGCCCGTGGTGTTATGCCTGCCGATAAAAAAATGGTTGGTGAATTTATTATCAGAAATTTTGATGGTCTGCAACCCAACCCAAAAACATTTCCTGCCGGCCCCTGGTACTATTATTTTGTTGAAAACTACGTTAGCTACCTGGATAGCAAGATCTTTATGCAGTACGAACCAACCGATGTGCGCAGCAAAGAAGCGTTCCGGAAAGTTTACCACATGGAACTTGACAGCGCGTTTGCGGTGGTTAAAAGAAATGGAAAAAGTTATATCCGATGGTATTTGATGAAGCAGTACTTTAGCAAAAGTGTAGCCGAACAATATCTTGCCCAGGCTATCTGGAAAGAGTGCCGGGAAAAAGATATCAGCCACGTTACACCGCTGATGGACGACTTTAAAACCAATTTCCCCAACAGCAGCTATATGGCGATATTACAGCGCAGGGTAAATACGCTTGAGTTATTGGGCAGACAAAACGAACAGCTTAAAAATATTGATGTATTTGCAGGTTATGACAAAGTAAAATCTATTTACGAAGTGGTGAATACCTTTAAGGGAAAAGTAATATATTTAGACGTTTGGGGAACCTGGTGCGGCCCGTGCAAAAGGGAACTAACCTTTAATCCGAGGCTAAAACAGCGCTTTAAGGATAAAGATGTAGTATTTGTGTACCTGGATATGGACGCCGATGAAAAGGACGCCGACTGGAGAAAATTTATCAGGCTGAACGGGATAACCGGCATACATTTGCGTAAAAGCAATAGCGAGATCCAACAGTTTTGGGAAGAGTTGCTGCCCGGAAAAAAGGAGCGGCTATATCCAAGCTACTTTATTTTCGACAAAACCGGCAAACTTGTACTGGCCGATACCAAACAACCGAGCGACGGTGAAGAACTTTATACCGAAATAGAAAAATACCTTTAATGATAAAAGCCATAGCCATAGATGACGAACCGTTTGCGCTGGAAGTGATCAAATCGTTGGCTGCCAAAGTACCGTTTATGCAGGTGGCCGAATATTTCACAGATGCATTTAAGGCCATAGACTATTTGGCGAAAGAATCCGTGGACCTGATATTTTTGGATATAAAAATGCCGGATATTTCCGGCATTGAATTGATGGAAAGCCTTCAGCAAAAACCGCTGGTTATTTTCACTACTGCGTATGCCGAGCACGCGGTAACCAGCTACGAACTGAATGCCATTGATTACCTGCTGAAGCCATTTGCCTTTACCCGCTTTTTGAAAGCCTGCCATAAAGCGAATGAACAATTACTGCTTAAACAAAAAGCGCCTACAGTTGCTGCCAGTATTTTTATAAAAGCAGGTTATGAGCAAATAAAGATCATATTCGACGATTTGCTTTACCTTGAAGGCGCCGGCAATTATATGAGTTTCATTATGAATGATGGCCACAGGATTATGTCGCGGCTTACCATTACAGAGGTGGTTTCGTTATTGCCGGCCGAGCTTTTCGCAAGGGTACACCGCTCCTACATCGTTAACAAATTAAAGGTTGACAGAATTGAGCGGCACCAACTGCATATTGGTAAAAATGTGATTCCCGTTGGCGGGGCGTTTGACGGAAACATCTTATCATCATCGTAGAGACGTAAACATTGCGTCTCTACGATTTGATCTATAAACCTCTTTTTATCCCCATTTCTAAACCACGGAGCTCGGCCAGGCCTTTTAACCTGCCGATTGCTGAATATCCGGGAAAAGTATTATAGCTAAAATCATCCAGAAGCTTATGCCCATGATCAGGCCTCATCGGAATGGCAATATCCTCCCTCCCGCTTTCGGCCCGCCGCTTTTGCTCCAGTATCACGTTTTTCATAACGGCATACATATCAGTACTCCCCGCTAAATGATTGGCTTCGTAAAAGCTTCCATCAGCTTCGCGCTGTACATTACGTAAGTGGAGGAAATGAATATGTTTGCCCAGGCGGTCAACTATTCCCGGCAAGTCGTTATCCTCCCTTGCACCTAATGACCCCGTACAGAACGTGAGCCCATTACTGCCCGATGGCGATGCATTTATCACAAATTCAAGATCTGCTTCTGTTGAAATCACCCTCGGCAGGCCAAATATCGGGAACGGCGGATCGTCAGGATGGATGCACATTTTTATCCCCAGTTGCTCTGCTTCCGGAATTATTGCCTGCAGAAAATAAGCAAGGTTTTGTTTCAGCATTCCGGCATCAATATTCTTATATTTTTCAAGATGATCCTTAAATTCTGCTATAGTCAAAACCTTATCTGTACCGGGCAAACCGGCCATGACATTTTTAACAAGCGCTTTTTTAGCATCCTTGCCAATCCCGTCTAAATATTTTTTTGCAGCCTTTTGTTCATCAGTATTAAACTCAATGTATGCAGCTTCGCGTTCAAGAATATAAAGGTCAAACGCGGCAAGCGCAGGTGCATGAAAGCGTAATGCCGAAGCACCGTTGGGAAGGCGATAATCAATATCGGTACGGGTCCAGTCAAGCACCGGCATAAAATTGTAACAAACTGTTTTAACGTTCGCTTTATACAGATTTTTAAGTGTTGCTATATATTTTTCGATGTACTGATCACGGTCGGCGGCTGCCGTTTTAATGCTTTCGTGAATGTTAACACTTTCCACCACCGACCAGGTGAGCCCCGCAGCCTGGATCACACTTTTACGGGTTTCTATTTCATCAAGGCTCCACACTTCGCCGCTGGGAACATGATGCAGCGCGGTTACCACACCGGTAGCCCCTGTTTGGCTGATGCTTGTTAACGTAACAGCGTCAGCAGGGCCATACCAGCGAAAAGTTTGTTCTAAATTACTGAACATGATAATATGATTATTTGCGATAAAAATAGGGATTAGCGTGAAGATGCAAGAATCAAGACCTCATAAATAAAAAAGAGCCGGAAAATTGAAATCTCCCGGCTCTTATATGTCTTTGCGTTAAGGGTATTTTTTACCAGAAAATGGAGTAAAGAGCAACCACTATGCCGGTGATGATAAGTGCACCCGCTAAAAAACCTTTTGAAGTTTTAAACATTGAACTGTCAATTTCAAGCCCGTTTGTTGTAACACCCCTCGCCTGATCAATTTTGGAAATGATGAACATTCCAACCACGCAAATAATAAATACAAAACCCATACGGTCAAGGAAAGGGATCTCATAAAGGCTGGTCACCTTATCATCCTGCAATGCGAGTTTTGAAAAGCCATAAGGCGAAAGGAAACGCAGATCGGCAAAACGGGGTAATACCTTAAAGAAGCAGGAGAAGATGAAACCGCCCACGGTAGCAAACATTGCTGCGTTAGAGGTAGCTTTTTTCCAAAAGAAGCCAAGAATAAACATAGCGAAGATGCCAGGTGAAACGAACCCGGTATATTCCTGGATATACTGGAAGCCCTGCTTGCCTTCGCCCATCAGTGCTTTACCTATCAGTTCGGATAAAATAATACCCAACACCATAGCCACAACTACCGACCATTTACCCAAAACCACTAACTTTTTGTCGGTAGCATCGGGGTTAATGGCTTTTTTATAGATGTCGAGCGTAAAAATTGTAGCAATACTATTAGCCTTACCCGCAAGCGAAGCAACAATAGCAGCGGTTAATGCCGCAAACGACAGTCCTTTTAGGCCGGTAGGCAACAGGTTTAGTAATGATGGGTAAGCTTTATTTGGATCGATAACCCCTGATGAGCTCATCATCTCCTGGTGGAACATTCCTTTCTGATAAAGCAGGTAAGCGGCGATACCAGGCAATACCACAATAACCGGCATTAGCAGCTTAAGGAAAGCCGCAAACAGGATACCGCCTCTTGCTGTCTTAAGATTAGCGCCCAACGCCCTTTGCGTAATGTATTGATTACAGCCCCAATAGTTAAGGTTAGTAATCCACATGCCGCCTATCAATACGGTTAATCCAGGAAGGTCCATATAATTTGGATTGTCCTTTTTAAAGATCATGTGGAAGTGATCAGAAGCTTCGGAATGTAGAATTTTGAATCCATTCAACAGCCCTGTGGTACCTTCTTTTTCGCTCAAAAGCGTTAATGCAAGATAGGTAGCCATCAGTCCACCTAAAATAAGTACAGCCACCTGGATAACATCTGTGTAACCAATAACTTTCATCCCGCCCAATGTAATAACAATGGAAAACGCTGCCAGCAACCAGATACAAAGGTGAATGTCAATCCCAGAGATGCCGCTGATTGCCAGCGCGCCCAGGTATAAAATAGACATTAAATTAACCACGATATACAGCAACAGCCAAAAGATAGCCATTACCATTGCTACCGTTCCATTATAACGCTGGTGAAGAAATTGCGGCATGGTGAAAATCTTATTTTTAAGATACACCGGGATAAAAAATACCGCTACAATGATCAGCGTAATAGCAGCCATCCACTCGTAAGTTGAAATGGCCAGGCCCATTTTAAAGGCTGACCCACTTGTTCCGATAAACTGCTCAGCCGAGATATTTGAAGCTATTAATGAAGCCCCGATAGCCCACCAGGTAAGTGATCCCTCTGCCAGAAAATAATCTTTAGAAGTGGCATCGGCGTTATGCTTACGTTTATAAACCCACCAGCCATAGCCGGATACGATAATAAAGTAGATCAGGAATACAGCATAATCGCCATACGAGAGGGTTTTCAGGTTCATTGTTTACTAAAATTAGGTTTTTATATGTTGGTTTGACAATTATAAACTATATATATCTATTTATCAAATTTTCCAGGTATTCTTGTTTACCACTGATGGTTTTTGGCTCGCCATTATCAATTGCATAGGCGCGCAAATCCTCTAATGACAACTTGCCTTCTTCAAAATCTTTTCCTTTACCGGCATCAAATGAAGCGTACCTGTCTTTACGCAATTTTAGGTATTCAGATTTTTGGAGGATGTTATCAGCAATAACTAACGCCCTCGCAAAAATATCCATACCGCCAATGTGAGCGTAAAATAGATCGGCAGGATCAGTTGAATTACGACGGATCTTAGCGTCGAAGTTAATACCCCCGCCCTGGAAACCGCCTGCTTCCAGTATGATCATCATAATTTCGGTCACCTCGTTTATATCGTTCGGAAACTGATCCGTGTCCCAGCCGTTCTGGTTGTCACCACGGTTGGCATCAATTGAACCCAGCAAACCTGAATCGGCAGCTACCTGCAGTTCATGCTGGAAGGTGTGGCCTGCCAGGGTTGCATGGTTAACTTCCAGGTTTAATTTAAAATCGTTAAGCAGGTCGTATTTCTGCAAAAAGCCCAGTACCGTTGCAGCATCGTAGTCATATTGGTGCTTGGTTGGTTCGCAAGGCTTTGGTTCGATAAAGAAAGTGCCTTTAAAACCCTGTTTACGGGCATAGTCTTTTGCTGTATGTAAAAATTTCGCAAAATGCTCCTGCTCGCGTTTCATATCGGTGTTCAGTAAAGTCATGTAACCTTCTCTTCCGCCCCAGAAAACATAATTCTCGCCGCCTAGGGCTATAGTTGCATCAATAGCAGCTTTTACCTGCGCTGCCGCGTGGCTCAGCACGTGAAAATCAGGATTGGTAGCCGCACCGTTCATATACCGGCGGTTGCTGAACAGGTTTGAAGTTCCCCAAAGTAATTTTACGCCGCTGGCCGCCTGTTTCTGTTTGGCATAATCAACCAATGCCTGTAAACGGCGGTCGTTCTCGTTCACATCGTTGGTATAATCAACCACGTCAACATCGTGAAAACAGTAATAGTTTATGCCCATTTTGGTAATGAACTCAAAGGCAGCATCCATTTTATCTTTTGCACGTTCAACCGCATCAGATTTTTCATTCCATGCAAAAACGTGGGTTGGCTCACCAAACGGATCAGCGCCATTGCCAACAAACGAATGCCAGTAAGCGCAGGCAAAACGCAAATGATCTTTCATCGTTTTGCCGGCCACTACCTTATTTTCGTCGTACCAGCGGAATGCCAGCGGATTATCTGATTGCTGTCCTTCGTATTTTACCTGGCCTATACCTTTAAAAAATTCTTTTTCACCTGTTATTATGCTCATGATTTTATAGATTGATTATACCGATTTATTTAGTTTGTTAATTGTTTTTCAAGTAAGGCTTTCCATTCCTGGTAAGCGGGTTCAAGGTGTTGGGTTGATGGCTGAACCAGTTGCACCGGGTGCATGTGTTCAAATGCCTGTTTCGGCGATGAAAAGATTTGCGCCCCTATGCCCGCACCCAGCGCTGCACCCACACTTCCGTCGTTTTTGTACAGTTCAACCGGTACACCGGTAATATTCACAAAGCTTTGGGTAAATAATTCGCTCAGGAATAAGTTGTTTTTGCCGGCGCGGATAATGGTTGGGTTCATGCCGTTTTCGCGCATAATATCCAGTCCGTATCTGAAGGCAAACGCTATCCCTTCCTGTACGGCCCTTACCACGTGGTTACGGCCGTGAATATTCAGATCGATATTATGAAAATGGGCGCCAACTATTTTGTTATTCAGCATCCGCTCTGCACCGTTGCCAAAAGGCAGTACGCGCAAGCCATCGCTGCCCAATGGTGCCCCGGCTGCCCCGGCATTCATTTGCAGGTAGCTTTCATCCGGCCCGAACACCTGTTTTAACCACCTGTACATGCTGCCAACTCCGTTGATACACAGCAGCACCCCGAGGCGCTTCTGCTGTTCGGTGTAGTTTACGTGGGCGAAGGTGTTAACGCGCGACTGCTGATCATAACCCAGTTGATCTGTAACCCCATAGATCACCCCCGATGTTCCTGCTGTTGCTGCAACTTCGCCGGGGTTAAGCACATTTAATGAAAGGGCATTATTAGGCTGATCGCCCGATTTATAGGTTACCGGGATGCCCGGTTTTAAACTCAGTTTTTGTGCCACTGACGATAAAAGGTTACCATGCGGCGAGAATACCTCCCTGATAACAGGAAAGAGCGCCTCATCAAAACCAAAGTAATTGATAACGTCTTCTGAAATGCTATTGGTTTTAAAATCAAAAAACACCCCTTCAGACAAGGCTGATACCGATGTGGTAACCTCGCCGGTAAGCTTCATGGCAATAAAATCACCCGGCAGCATTATCTTATCTATCTTACTATATATCTCCGGTTCATTCGCTTTCACCCAGGCCAGCTTTGACGCGGTAAAGTTTCCGGGCGAGTTGAGCAGATGCGAAAGGCAGCGTTCCGGCCCTATCGCCTCAAAAGCTTTATCGCCGATGGCTACCGCACGGCTATCGCACCAAATGATACTGTTGCGAAGCACCTGCTGATGTTGATCAACCAGCACCAAGCCATGCATCTGGTAGGCTATCCCTATTGCCGCAATATCTGCCGGGTTATAAGCTGCTGTTTGATGGCAAAGCCGGATTGCATGCTGCGCGTGTTCCCACCACATTTCAGGCGATTGCTCGGCCCAGCCGGGTTGCAACGCTATAATTGGCGACTCCGCATCCGGGTACTGTGCAGCTGCCAATACTTTTTGTAATGAAGCATCGACTATGGAAACTTTTACCGAGGACGTGCCTATATCAATCCCTAACAATAACATGATGAAGATGAATTAGCCCAAAGCGGGGCTGTTTATAATTTGTTTAAAGCAACGAATTTAATTTAATTTTTCAATATGCAATCGATTGCAGAAAAATATTTTATCATCTTTACAAAGATTTATGAACCGAAAGAAACGTGTAACCATTTATGATATTGCTCAAAAGCTCAATGTAACTGCTTCTACAGTTTCAAGGGCGCTGAGCAGCAATGGCTACGTAAATGAAGCCACCAAACAACTGGTACTGAAAACAGCCACCGAATTGAATTATAAGCGCAATACGCTGGCATCAAACCTACGAATGGGGCAAACCAAAACCATTGGCGTTGTTGTGCCGCGCATTAATCAAAACTTTTTTGCCAATGTAATTGCAGGAATTGAAGACATCACTTACCAAAGAGGCTATAACCTGATCATTTGCCAGTCGGATGAGCAGCATGACAAAGAAGTAAAATGTGTTACCACCCTGATTAACCAGCGTGTGGACTGTATTGTAATTTCGGTTTCGGCAGACAGCTACAACTACGATCATTTACAAAATGTGATAGACCAGGGCATCCAGCTCATCCAGTTTGACCGCGTGGCAGACGACCTGGAGACGTTAAAAGTTATAAACGACAACGAACAAGCGGCATTTGAGGCCATAAGCCATTTAATTGAACAGGGATACCGCCAAATAGCTTTGCTGGAAGGGCCGCAAAACCTGAATATCTTCAGGCAACGGAAAACGGGCTATTTGCGGGCGCTCCAAAAATTCAATATCCCGGTCAATAAAGCTTTTATAGTGGAGAACGCCTGGACAAAAGAATTAGGCGCCGAAGCAACAAGGAAATTATTAAGACTTGCGGTTGCCCCGGATGCTATTTTTGCTTCAACATCTGATTTCTCGGCCCTTGGGGTACTGGAGGTTGCCAATGACCTGCACATAAAAGTACCATCGCAATTAGGAATCTGCGGGTATTCAAATGAAGCTTTTACAGCCATCACCAGTCCCTCAATTACCACTATTGATCAGTTTAGCGTTGATATGGGTAAAGCGGTAGCAAATTTATATTTTGATGAACTGGAGCAAACAATGGCATCGGTTGTCCCTAAAACAATAAGTATTAAACCGGAATTGATTATCAGAGGGTCAACATTAAAGTAACAGGGACATCAAATCTGATGTCCCTGTTACTTAATTATTTTAGGGCACAAAGCATTGGGCCTTTACATTAAGAATTAGTGTGCGTGATGACCATCGGCACCATGTGCGTGGCCATGTGATAACTCTTCGGGAGTTGCCGGGCGTACATTAAGGATATTGCCTTTAAAATGAAGCTCCTGCCCTGCCATCGGGTGGTTAAGGTCAACAATTACCGAATCTTCAGTTACTGATACTACCTGGCCCTGGAAACGGTTGCCATTGTTATCCTGTAAAGGAATCACTGTTCCTATTTCCGGAACGCCGCTTTCGTTGAACATTTCTAATGGCAAATTGGCTACAGCCTCTTCGTCGTAGATGCCGTAAGCATCTTCGGCAGTTAAACGGAAGTCATAAGTATCACCTGTTGAAAGGGCACTTAAATTTTCTTCAAACCTTGGAAGCATTTGTCCTGCTCCATATAAAAAAGTAAGCGGTTGCTCTTCTGTTGCGCTTTCCTGCAATACTTCAGCACCGTCCTGGTCAACATACAGATCGTAAGTTAATGACACTACGTGTTGTGGGTTAATTTTCATTGTAAATGTGTTTGGACCGGGATTCAGCAGATCTAACGGATCAAATCAGGACACTTCCGGTTTATTATGATGTTATTTTATTGATTACTTATTTATGTATTAAGCCATGTAAGCCGGACCTTATATTTAAAATCCGTTAATACCGGCCAGTGCAAACTTTACGTCGGTAGCAGGCAATCCGCAGGTTTTGTCTTTACAAATAAATATTTGTGTAACAGCACCAAACCTGTCCTGCAGCAAAGGTAAACTTCCTTTTTTACCACCCAACATTATTTTGTTGGGGAGGTAATTTTTTTCTATTTCCATGCGCCGTTCTTCAAAATCATTGCCGGTTATGGCAATTTCGTAAATACCGAACACCTCTTCCATCAGCAGTATGATCCAGTTTGAATAACTTGAACCATAACGTGCCAAATGCGGTACAATGTTTCGCAATAACTGCGCCGCTATTTCTTCATACCCGGTATTGTCAAATAATAAGCCAAGTTTTTTCAGGCTGCGTGCCATTACCGAATTTGATGCAGGGATAACACTATCCATAATTTCAGCCTTACGGGCTATCAGTTGTTCATCATCGGCAGCGGTATAATAAAATATCCCCTTTTCAGCATCATAATAATGCGTTATAGCCTGATCAGCCAGCTTTTTTGCGCGCACTAGCCACTGCTCATCAAAAGTAACTTCGTACAAGGCAATCAACCCGTCAATCACATTTGCATAATCATCCAAAAAAGCTACCTGGTTCTGTTCGCCCCTTTTATAGATGCGTGACAACCTGTCAGCATCATTTACCAGGTTCTCAAAAATAAACCCGGCATTATTTAAAGCAAGTTGCAGGTATTCAGGTTGGTTAAATGCACGATAAGCCTCACAAAGGCCTTTCAGCATCAACCCGTTCCATGATGCAAGGATCTTGTTATCCAGGCCCGGGCGTACGCGTTGGCTTCGCGCCTCAAACACCTGTTGTTTAGCCGCTGTTATTTTATTGAGAAGTCCGTCAACGGACGTTCCCAGTTTTTCGGCCAGTGCTGTGTCGCTTTCCTTCCTGAACAGCACGTTGGAGTTTTCTTCCTCCCAGTTACCATCTTCGGTGATATTATAGTAGATGCAGAATAATTCGGCAGCGCCGCCGAGAATCTCATCAATCTCTTTTTTGGTAAAGATGTAGAACTTGCCTTCCTTACCCTCGCTGTCTGCATCAAGCGCCGAATAAAAGCCATAATCAGGCGACATGAGTTCCCGCTGCAAAAAATTAACGATCTCGCCAACCGTTTCCCGGTAAAGCGGATCGGGGTTCCAGGTAAATGCCTCCGAATACAGGCTTACCAGTTGTGCATTGTCATACAGCATTTTTTCAAAGTGCGGTACGTGCCACCTGCCATCTACCGAATAACGGGCAAACCCACCCCCAACATGGTCATAAATACCCCCGAAAGCCATTTGGTGAAGGGTGAGCTTCACCGCCTTAGCCACCTGCTCATCCTGCATTAAGTGCGCATAGCGCACCAGGCACTGCCAGTTGTTGGGCATCGGGAACTTGGGCGACGAGCCTATGCCGCCCTCCGTTTTATCAAAATATTCTTTCCAGTTTTTGATGATCAGCTCCAGGTCCCCCCGGGTGTAGTCGGGCTGTTCCTTTACAAACGGGACGGATTCATATTGCTTTATACCTTCCGTTAACCTTTTGGCATAGTCTTCAGCTTCTTCGGGCTTTTGTTTGTAAAAATCGGCCAGGTTAAACAGCAGGCTGGTCCATTCGTTTTTTCGAAAATAGGTACCCCCATAAATAGGCCGCTGATCGGGCAGGCAAATGCAGTTCAGCGGCCATCCGCCGCGGCCGCTCATCAACTGGATAGCGCTCATGTACACCTGGTCAACATCCGGGCGTTCTTCCCTATCCACCTTTATGCAGACAAAATACTGGTTCATAACCTCGGCCACGCCTTCATCCTCAAAGCTTTCGTGCTCCATTACATGGCACCAATGGCAGGCGGAGTAGCCTATACTTACCAGGATAAGCTTATTTTCGGCTTTGGCCTTTTTTAAGGCTTCGGGCCCCCAGGGGTACCAGTTAACCGGGTTATTGGCATGCTGCAGCAGGTATGGCGAGGTAGAATTGGCGAGTTGATTCATAGCGGTTGATTAGGCGGCTAAATTGCAAATATTAAATGCACTTGAATTAATATCAATTGGATTTGATAAAAGTTTTACAAAACGGGAGAAAGTGATTGATGTTTAGAAAAATATTGGATCCTGACGATTATCCCAAAAACATATAATTACAATATTGTCCTCGTTTATTTTGTAGAATACTGAACAGCTTTTGTGTAAAATACATTTTCTAATTCCGGTATTTTCTTCAGCTACAGGATAAAGAAACGGGGTATTTGCTATTGTTTTAAGAGCTTTTAAAACTTTGGTTTCAAATTTAACTACAAAACGATCTCCCCATTTTTCTTGCAGTTGAGTAACTAATGCGTCGAACGTTTCTTCTGCTTCCAGCGTGAACCTTAATTCAACGTTCATTTTTTAGAAAAATGTTTTTCAGTAAACTCCTGAAGAGAGATTGTTTGCCCGTCTTCGTATTGTTTAATACCTTTTTCAATGCTTTTTAAAACCTGCGGGGGTAAAACATTAGACTGGGGCTCAAATTGAACTTTTAAAGCTTTTAAGACAGCTTTAACAGTTTTCAACTGTTCTGCACTTTCGGGATGTATCAGAATGGATTCCATATTAACAAAAATATGAATTTTTATGCATTATAATTCCCATTAAGAAATGTAACATTTTTCAGTTCACCGACAACATAACGTCTTTTAGTGATATATTTTTCATTATTCCCTATCAACCCAATAAACCACTCACTTAATCAACTATCCCCCCTCTGTATCATCCCCAATACAAATTATCATATTCATATTTTATTTGCCTAATTTGGCCCCAAAATTATCAAAATACAAAATGCGTTTTAAAACACTAACTCACTGCCTCGGTGCGCTGGGCATACTGCTGGCTGCCGGCTCAGCATCGGCACAAACCGACTCTATAAAATATAACCACCTGGATGCATTTGGCCCCATCACCTGGCCGGTAACCGGTGCCGGTACACGCTCGGCAAGCGGGCAGCCCGGCGAACATTACTGGCAAAACCGTGCCGATTACCTGATAAAGGCATCGCTTAACGAAACCCCACAGGATACTACCGTTACCGGCGAAGTAACCATTTCATATACCAATAACAGCCCCGATAACCTGGATCATTTATGGCTGCAGCTGGACCAGAACCTTTTTAAACCTGATTCGCGCGGTGGCGCCACCACTCCTATCGGCGGCGACCGTTTTGACGTTAAAGGCTTTAGCCGCGGCGGTTATCGTATCGAGTCGGTATCGGTAACTTACAAGGGACAGACCTACAAAACAGAACCAGTGATAACTGATGCGCGGATGCAGATCAGGCTGAAAACCCCTATGGGGCCCAAAGGTGAAAAGATCCAGGTGAAGGTTAACTATAGCTTTTCAATCCCGTTTTATGGTGCCGACCGGATGGGACGCAAAAAATTTAAAGCCGGCTATGTTTACGAAATTGCCGAATGGTACCCGCGCATGTGCGTTTATGACGATGTAGAAGGCTGGAACACGCTGCCCTATATGGGCCTTGGCGAGTTTTATTGCGAGTACGGCGATTTTGATTACTACATAACCGCCCCTGCAAACATGACGGTTGTAGGATCAGGCGACCTGCAAAACGCAGCGCAGGTTTTAAGCGAGCAGCAGCAAAAGCGTTACGAAGAAATGCGCAAAAGCGATAAGACCGTAATGATAATTAAGCCGGAGGAAGTTGGCCAGGCTGCCACACATCCATTTAAAGGCACTTTAACCTGGCACTATAAAATGCAGAACACCCGCGATATTGCCTGGGCCGCGTCAACCGCCTTTATTTGGGATGGTGCAAAAGTTAACCTGCCATCGAGCCGTAAAGGCATTGCCATGAGCGCCTATCCTGCCGAAAGTGCCGGGAACGATTCATGGGGCCGCTCAACAGAGTACCTTAAAAACAGCATCGAGATCTATTCGGCCAAATATTTTGAATACCCGTGGAACTCTGCCGTAAACGTATCAGGCGTAGCGCTGGGAATGGAATACCCTGGCGCCATCTTCTGTTTAAGTGATCTTAAAAACGGCGCACTATGGGGCGATGTAACCCACGAGATCGGCCACAACTGGTTCCCGATGATCGTAGGCTCAAACGAGCGTAAATACATGTGGATGGATGAAGGATTTAACACCTTTATCAACCAGTACTCAACCGAAAAATTCAATAACGGCGAATATTTTGATGCCAAAGCCAGGCCATCAAACGGCATTGCCCGCTTTATGGCAAGGGCGACAGACCCGCTGATGGCTGCTCCGGAGGCAATGGGACTTAACGACTATGGCCAGTATTATAACAAAACATCATTAGGGCTGGACATTTTGCGCAATGTAGTATTAGGTGCCGACCGTTTTGACTATGCTTTTAACGAATACATTAAGCACTGGGCATTTAAACACCCGCTGCCTTATGATTTTTTCCGCGCCATGAACGATGCATCCGGCGAAGACCTGAACTGGTTCTTTAAACCCTGGTTCTTTACCACCGACAAGCTTGACCAGGCCATTCAATCGGTTACCTATGTAAAAGGCAATGCCGCCAATGGTGCACTCATTACCCTGGTTAATAAAGAAAAACTGGCCATGCCGGTAGATCTGAAGATCATCCAAACCAATGGCAAAACCGAAACCCTGCACCTGCCGGTAAACGTTTGGCAGCGTGGCGGTGTCTGGACATTTATTTATCCTTCAACGGTAACCATCCAGTCGCTTGAGGTTGATCCGGACAGGCAGCTGCCTGATGTTGACCGCAAGAACAATGTTTGGGGAAAATAATTGATTGATTTCGGAATCGGAAGTTCGATTTCAGATTTTTAGAATTAAGAAGACCTGCTTTGAGAAAGGCGGGTCTTTTTGTGTTTGCTATTTTATGCCCTTGTTGGTGTTGTCACCAACAAGTTGGATGAAGATTTTGCATTTGAGAATCAGCAGCATGCTGAGTACAGCAACTGCCACACCACAACCTAGCGTTTTGTTGGTGACAACGCCAACAAAGGCGTGATTTCGGATGATAGAATTAAGAAGACCTGCTTTGAGAAAGGCGGGTCTTTTTTGTGTTTGCTATTTATTTTGCAGGATATTAAAGATTTACCATAAATTTATAAAAACCAGTTTATCGCCATGAAACCTATCGCTTTAGTTTTAATAACATTGGTTGCCCTTGAACATATTTATATTTTATGGATAGAAATGTTTGCATGGACAACCAAAGGCCGGACGACATTTAAAACCTTCCCGGCAGAACTATTTGAACCCACCCGGGCGCTTGCCGCAAACCAGGGGCTTTACAATGGCTTTTTGGCGGCGGGCCTTATATGGTCGTTACTGATTGGTGATCCGTTATGGGCAAAAAATGTGGCACTATTTTTTTAGGCTGCGTTACAATTGCCGGTTTGTATGGCGGATTAACAGCCGGAAAAGCTATCCTTGTTAAACAAATGCTGCCCGCTGTGCTGGCTTTAGCCGCAGTTTTGGTTTGGATGTAGATGAACCGTGATATGCGATTGCGGGTGTTGTCACCAATTAGTTTTCCATTTGACGATCACCTTATAATTTCGATAAGATTGATTAGCTTTTGGATTTTAAAAACAACAAACACACTTAGCGGCCCGGGGCCGGATAATGTTTGTCATCCGGCTGTAGCCGGATGACTGCGGAATGATTTTACGATATTTAAGTATTAATATTTTTAGATGAAAAAATTAAATTACAATGTTTATACCAATATCAATGATACTCAATACTTAACTATTAGAGACAAACTTGTTTTAATCGAGTTGAAAATGGAACAAGCATTGAAAGGCAGCGGGTGGAATTTGAAAGACCCCATTATTGCAGCTGACGGATTGACAATTAATTTTGTAATAAATGATTCTGTTTTTTTGGGAAACCTGGGGATTTTATTTGAAGATGCTCCTGACAGCATAACATTCGAATTTTTCGTTTCAAAGAGTTATGATTACTATTATCTAAGGCATTTTTTGTCTTGCGCCGTATTTAAGCATAAGGGATTTGATTTTTTTGAAAGTGATATCTTAAAATTTATCAATGAAGCGCTGGGAAAATATAATAGCTGGTCGATGGAACAAATCGTTGAATCAGGGAGAAAGGGTGGGGTTAGACATTAAGGTTATTTATTCATTTGTTGGCATTGTCCCCAATAACTTGAATGAAGCTTTTGCACTTGAAAATCAGTTTATAACGTCGTTAAGAGTCATAGACTTCAGCTTTTAAAAACAGCAAGCGCTGCTTGGTGGCCAGAGGCCGGATAATATTTGTCACTCGGCTGCAACCGAGCGACTGCGGAGCGGTATTTCATTAAAAAAAATCGTGAGATTAATTTAAACTGTGAAAAAAAACTGATCAAATTAATTTAAAATATATGCTCGCACCTCGCTACACGATTTAAGTATCAGAACTCAGTTTTATTTTTTCGCCATGCATTCTTATTTCGTAATTATTCCAGGAGTTGTACTTTTCTAAAGCCAAATTCGTGAGCTCTTCCACCCTGTTTTCAAAAAAGCTAAATTCCTGATTCTTAAAAATATATGCGCGCAAAAAATAGCGTACCCCATTTTCGTCGAAGGATTTGGTTACACCAAAAGTAAAAGTTAATCTTTGCGGCAAATCATCAAACATCATTGCTATGTTTCCCCGAAATATCGACTCTTTTTTCAGAAAATTAATGGCTAAAGCGTCGCTTGTTGAAACGTCGTTGTATTGATTCCAACGGTTAGGTTTTAAAATATTATAGATAATGGATTGAACCGGAATAAGCATTTTACTTGTGCTTATCAAGGAATCGTCGCTGATATGCGTATAAATGTTATAGTTTAATCGTGCCATTTTTTATTTTTGGTTTATTCACTTTCTTTAAAAAAAAGATTCGCAATAATCTATTTTTCCAATGTAAATCCTCCCATTACCCCCGTCCGGCTAAGCATGTCGCTTAGCCGCAATAACAAAAAGCTTGTGACAAACCAAGCCACGCTTATAAAGTGCCGGGGGTTTGTTTGATAAAGCTTTTGCGTTTGGCAACAAGTTTAAAAATTCGCTAAGAAAATACCAAAACGAAGCTTGTTCAGTTAAAAGACGCCCTGAACTCCAGCGGCGACAAACTTGTTTTCGTTTTAAATAGTTTGCTGAAGGATTGCAGGTGCTCAAAACCCAGCTCATAAGCGATCTCGCTAACGGACAGGTTGGTGGTTGACAGTTTTTCCTTGGCCAGCTCAATCAGTTTGCCGTGCAGGTGCTGCTGGGTGCTCTGCCCGGTGAGCGACTTCAGTAAACCGCTGAGGTAACCGGGCGAAATATTAAGAGTTTCGGCAATGTAGGCCACGCTGGGCAAACCTTGTTTAGCCAATGCGCCGCTGTTGAAATAGCCCGAAAGCAAGTCTTCCATCCGGGTCAGGATCTCGTGGTTGGCAATCTTTCGCGTAATGAACTGGCGCTGGTAAAACCGCTCCGCATAGGTGAGCAGCAGTTCCAGCTGCGCGATGATCACGTTTTGGCTGAAACGATCGATATTGGCGTGATATTCCTGTTCAATATGGTCAGCAATGCCGTTGAGCATCATTTCCTCTTTATCCGAAAGATAAAGCGCTTCGTTAACCGAATAATTAAAAAATTCGTATTGCTTAATGGTCTTCGCCAATGTTGTGTTCCACATAAAATCCGGGTGAATCAGGATCATCCAGCCCTCCGGCCGGTGCCGTGTCTCTTTGCTGAGCTCGATACCAAATACCTGTCCCGGCGCCATAAAGAACAATACGCCCTCATCAAAATCGCTGGCCTGCTGCCCGTATTTAAATTTGGCATTATATACCCTTTTCAGCGAGATGGAATAAAAGTCAAAGATCATACTGAACGAACCTTCGGTGATTGGCGGCCTAACGGTATCCATCCGCACCAGGCTGATCAGCGGGTGCTCCGGCTTGGGCAATCCTGCCGCCCGGTGATATTCGGTAATGGTTTTGAACCGTAAAGGCTGGGGGCTGTTCATAATTACAATATACTTATTTTTTACGATAAACCGCGGCAAACTCTTTGGCAAAATCTGCCAGTTTTACTTTACCCATTTTGGGCTGGCTCCGGTGAAAATTTTCCAGAGTCTTTCCGCTGTGCATCACCGCCTGTATTGCTACCAGGGTTTCGGCCAGCTTTTCCGGAACCTTAGCCATTTTCAGGCCCTGCAGCATTTGCTTGTCAGAAAGTAATACCCATTTTAACCAGGGTTTACCTACCGCAGTGCCGATAATCCGCGCCGCTTCGTTACAGGTCATTTCCTCGCTGCCCACATAGCGGATGGTTTTGCCGTCCGGCTTTAACAACAATTCCTCTGCTACGGCATCCGCAATATCAAGCGGAGAAACGAAAACAGTCCGGTCATCCCCGCCGTAATTACCCATCAGCAGGCCTGTTTTGCGCTTAAGCAGTGCCCAAAGTCCGGAATAGCGCAGGGCCAGGAATTTACCCATTAGCCCCTTGCCCCTGATCAGATCCATAGACTGGTAGAAGTTGGTATAAAAAGATGCAGGCCGCATAATAGTGATGGAGGCATCGGTCAGCGTATCAAAAACATCCTCAACATTTTCACCCTGCACCAGGTTTGCGGCCCAACCACTCATTACCACCACGCGCTTCACGGCGGTCTGCTTAAGGGCCTGCGCATAATTTTGCGCCATTCGGCGTAAATAGGCAGTCAGGTCAGGTTCGGTATAACTCAGCGGAATCATCGCGTAAACGGCATCTGCACCTGTAAAAGTTTCGGCCAGGAAGTCCACGGCGGCAATAGAACCGATGGCTGCCGTTGCACCCAAAGCTTCTATCTCCGTCTGTTTTTTTGGATCGCTGCTGATGACGGTAACCGCATGCCCCCGGCTCAGCAATATTTTTGTGAGCGGCTTACTGATATTTCCTAACGACCCGGTTACAATAATTTTCATAACTATTATTTTGTGTAAACGCCATGTTCAATATCGGCAAGTAAGGTAGCGTGAGTTGGGTGCCAGTTCAACCTTTCGCGGGTGAGTTTGCTGGAAGCAGGGCAATCTACCGCGGCCATCTGTGCGAACCAACCAAAATGTTCGCCAGCCTGTTCCGGGGCAATAGATACCACCGGCATATTGAGTTGTTTGGCGATGGCTTCGGCTATGGTTTTAACGGTAATGGCTTCTTCGGCAGCACCATGAAAACGGGCGCCGGGGGTAGCATTTTCCAAAGCGAGGCGGAATAAACGGGCGGCATCCAGCCGGTGTACCGCATTCCATCGGTTTTGCCCTTCCCCTATATAAGCGGAAACACCTTTTTCGCGGGCAAGATTGACCAGAATGGGAATAAATCCATGTTTGTCGTCATCGCCGTGTACTGATGGTGATAAGCGTATGGCAGCCGCACGAACGCCCTGGGCTGCCAAAGCATCCGCGGCTTGTTCAGACGCCCGCGGCCAGGCCGGGTTAAAAGGCGGAATAATATCTTCGGTAGCCAGCGTTCCGGGACTAACCAGCGCAGTACCGGAAGTAACGATAAAAGGGCGGTCGGAACCCGCCAGCACCTGGCCAATGGCTTCAATGGCCAGCTTATCCACCTCGCAAACTGCCGCGAACCGGGTAAAGTCGTGGATAAAACCGGCATGGATCACGGCATCTGCCGCAGTTGCACCGCTCCGCAAACTCTCCAGATCTTCGAGATCGCCCCGATGCACTTCAGCACCCGCTGCCCTGAGTTTAGCAGCCGATTCTTCCGAACGGGCAAGGCCCAGCACCTGGTGCCCGGCACCTATTAATTCCTGCACAATAGCAGTACCAATGAAGCCTGTGGCTCCTGTAACAAATACTTTCATAAGTTTACCAATTTTGATGATACAAATATCGCGGTCATCCATTGCATTGATTTAGCCGGATCTGCTTTTGATTTAGCCAAAACCACTGCGGATAAGTATTATTATCACGGGAATATTTAAAAGAACGTTTAATATCGAATATCGAACCAACAAGTTTACTTCGTTATCCGAAAAAAGCTTGTTCCACTTTTGTTCCACCATTATGAAAATCGGACCGGGGTGTACAAAAAAGCTTCCCATTTCAGGTCAAAAAATCTTGTTCCACCTGTTCCACTTGTTCCGTTTACATCTGCCACTTTAACGAAAACCTTATTTTTAGCTCAATTTCGGGTAAAATGCAATTTCAGTAAGACTGTGCTTTGTTCCACTTGTTCCACATGTACACACTTGTTCCGCGGAACAGGAAAGTTCCAACTTTGTGCTTCCCGGTTCCAAATTCCTGAATTCTTCCTTTCCGCTTTCCGCCAAAAATCCTAATTTCGCCCTTGCAGAAAAGAGGAACAGAATTTGGATTACTTACAGGGATTAAACCCCGAACAAAGGGCAGCAGTTGAACAAATAAACGGACCGGTAATGATAGTTGCCGGTGCAGGATCGGGCAAAACACGGGTGATCACCTTCCGGGTGGCGCACCTGATCAACAAAGGGGTAGACGCGTTTAACATCCTGGTACTAACGTTTACCAACAAGGCTGCCCGCGAGATGCGTGACAGGATCACCAAAATAGTTGGCCCCGATGCCAAAAACATCTGGATGGGTACCTTTCACTCTGTTTTTGCAAAGCTGCTGCGCATTGAGGCCGATAAAATAGGCTATCCGAGCAACTTCACCATTTATGATACTGATGACAGCAAGAGCGTATTAAGGGCCATTATTAAAGAAATGAACCTTGATGATAAGCTGTATGCAGTAAACCTGGTGCTTAACCGGATATCGGCTGCCAAGAACAACCTGGTATCGTGGATGGAATACCAGAAGAATGACCAGATCCAGGCGGATGATATTGCTACCAAACGGCCCATGTTAGGCACTATCTATCAAAACTATGCTACCCGATGCTACCGCGCCGGTGCCATGGATTTTGACGATTTGCTTTACAAAACCAACGAACTGCTAAAATTGCACCCCGAAGTACTTAACAAATACCAGCACAAGTTTAAATACCTGATGGTTGATGAGTATCAGGATACCAACTTTTCGCAATATCTTATTGTGAAAAAACTGGCCGCAGTTAATGAGAATATTTGCGTAGTTGGTGACGACGCACAGAGTATCTACGCCTTCCGCGGGGCCAATATTCAGAATATCCTGAATTTTGAAAAGGATTATCCGGATCTGAAGGTTTTTAAACTGGAACAAAACTACCGCTCAACCCAAAACATTGTAAATATAGCCAACAGCATTATCGCCAATAATAAAGACCAGCTTAAAAAGCGGGTTTTTAGCGAGAAAGAAGCAGGCGATAAGATAAAGGTAATGCGCGCCTTCAGCGATAACGAAGAGGGCAAACTGGTTGCTGAAGATATAATGCAGCAACGTAGCACCAAAGGGCTTAACTGGCATGATTTTGCCATACTTTACCGTACCAATGCGCAATCGCGCTCAATGGAAGAGGCGCTGCGTAAACTGGGGATCCCGTATAAGATTTATGGCGGCCTCTCCTTCTACCAGCGAAAAGAAATAAAAGACCTGATAGCTTATTTCAGGATCACCTTTAACCCTAGCGACGAAGAAGCTATAAAACGTGTGATCAACTATCCGCGCCGCGGCATAGGAGACACCACGGTTGACCATATTATTGTTAGTGCTGATAAAAACCAGGTTACACCATTTGAGGTAATCATTAACGCCTCTCAATACCTTGACGGGCGAACAGCAGGCAAGGTGAGCATGTTTGCCACCATGATCCAGAGCTTCCAGGTAATTGTCAAAAACTTGTCGGCTTATGAAGCTGCGCTGCATATTGCACAGCATTCGGGCTTGCTGAAAGACCTTTATGAAGATAAATCAGTTGAGGGGCTTAACCGCTATGAAAACATACAGGAGCTGCTGAACGGGATTAAGGAGTTTTCGGAACGCGAGGACCTTGAAGAAAAAGGGTTGGATGTTTTTATGCAGGATATAGCGTTGTTAACTAATGACGATAATGATAAGAACAAAGATGCAGATACGGTATCATTAATGACCATCCACTCATCAAAAGGGCTGGAATTCCCGCAGGTTTACGTGGTTGGTCTGGAAGAGAATTTATTCCCTTCGCAAATGTCACTCAACTCCCGCAGCGATTTGGAAGAAGAACGTCGCCTGTTTTATGTTGCAACTACACGCGCCGAAAGTAAGTTAACCATTAGTTACGCCACCAGTCGTTTTAAGTTTGGAACATTGATTAGCTGCGAGCCAAGCCGCTTTTTGGATGAAATTGACGCACAGTATCTTGAGCTTGATTTTACAGCCAAGCCGGCGAGCAGCAACAACCCGTTCTTTGGTGATGAGCGCACTGCGTGGACCAGCAAGAACAGCAGCGGGAACGCCAGTGGCGATACCTTTTCAAAACCTAAGGCACCGCCGGTAAAAACCACCTCGATACTGGCCAAGGCACACGTACCTTCAGCAGGTTTTGCACCGTCTGACACAACTGGATTACAAGTTGGTATGGAAGTTGAGCATGAGAGATTTGGATATGGTAAAGTGTTAACCCTTGAAGGCAACAAACCCGATATAAAAGCAACTATATTTTTCAAAGAAATTGGCCAAAAACAATTGCTTTTAAAGTTTGCCAAATTACGTATTGTTAACAATTAAGAAAGATTATATTAATTTCTGTAGAGAAGATTCCCCACATTTCCCGCATAATGCAATTATTAATCCTACAGCAAAAGCATTTTGCCCATTAATTAATATGGCATAGAGTTTGTCTATATAATTTACAATCCTAATTGTAAATTAAACTATTGTACAAACTAACATGACAGACAACACTAAAAAGAAGACCAACAAATCTGTTGGAAAAAACATCCGGGCTATACGCCATCAGCGTGGCTGGAGCCAGGAAGAGGTAGCAAACCGACTTGGGATCTCAATTCCTGCGTTTTCAAAGATCGAAACCGGTGTTACCGATATCAACTTATCCAGGCTGGAGCAAATTGCCAACATTTACGAAGTGAACGTAATTAACCTGTTAGCCTTGGATGCCGAAGGCACTGAACCACAGGTTTCACATTTAACTATTGCCCAAAAGAAAATTGTTGACCGCGAAGCTGAAATAGCAAACCTGCAGCGTAAAGTTATTCTTCTTTATGAAGAACTCCGCAATAAGATCCCTGCAATGGTTTAGTTTTTTAAATAATTGTTCAATAAAAATGACACTATTGTATAAACATTGGGATGTTTTTCAATATTGAATGTCTGTCTATTTCACTCAAAATACTCGTAATTTCCCTATAAACTCCCGTAAAACCAGCCAAAGATGATTTTTTGGCTGGTTTTGGAGTTAAAATTGCAGCATGGCTCCCGATAAATTTACTGCCATGGAAAACTACCTATTATCAATTTCGAAAACAGAAGCGGCAAAAGACGGAACGATCCACGACCCGCAAAGCAAATTAAAGATTAAGGTATTTGACCTTCTAAAATCGAGATTTACACCAAGTTCAGGAGAAAAACGCTTTTTTGTTACTGCTGGTGATGAAACACTGGCGTTCGAAACCAAAGGTTATAAGAAGCATCGCGAATTACTCATCCTTCAAATGATTGCGTGGTATTGTTTATACCTCGGGCTGATTGAGGTGCAGATCCATAGCAGCTGGCCATTGTCGATGTAATTGCATATTTTAAAACCTAAACCCGGCAGAAATATAAGGGTATGCACCATCCTTTGAAAAACCAATAACAGCCTGTACAAGAATCAGTTGCGCCGGGATCAGATAAAACCCTCCGCCATACCCGTCATGCCATTGGGCTGAGGTTTCGCCTGGTGACCACACCCTTCCTATATCGTTAAAACCCACCAGCCCGAGTGTGCCGGGCAGCAAGTAAGATGCATAGTCAAACAACTTAAGGCGAACCTCGAAATTATCATAAGCCATACTTTTTCCGGTAAACCTACCGACGTAAAACCCTCTTAGGTTTTGAATTCCACCAAGCTGCAGTTGCTGGTAGTAGGAGGCATTACCAATAGTTGTGCCGCCCCCAATCCGGTTACCTATCACAAGTATCGAGTCCTTGTCGGGGTTTATAAAAAAGGTAAAATCAGATGACACCTGTCCATAACTGTGCGCCGCTGAGTTGAGCCCTTTTAACGCCGATACTGTAGTGTTCCAAAGGATTCCGTTATGCGGCACTACACCCTTATCTCGGGTATCAAGAACCAGCCCTGCAATCAGCCCTGCATTGGCCTGGGGGGCAAATACCTTTTGGCTAGGATACGCCGCGTTGTAATCGTTTAAAAACCTGTTATGATTGCTTTCTTCATCGCCGTTATAATACTGCGCCAAAACACCTCCACTGGCTGTCCAGTTACCGTAGGCATGCCTCAACCTCACATCAGCGTTTAAAAAACTATATACATTACGATAATAAGCTCTCTTCTTTTCGCCTTTGTTTATAAATTGTGTTTGGTTGCCCAGCCCAAAAAAGTAGCTCTGGTAATTGGGGCCTTTAGACAATAAATTGATCAGAAGGTCGGTTTTACCAATCACCTGTTTAAACTCACCCGTGTAATTCAGCAGTAGTGAGTTTGCCCCAAAGCCGTAATTGATCATTAAACTTTGCCTGAAGGCATAAGGCGATTTTCTGAAGCCTTGCTTCTGATAAATAAAATCTGCAAGAAATTGCACACCATAGTCACTGTTGTAACTGCCTAATATCAGCGGCTGTAAAAAATTGTATTTATAACCAAGCGGATTATAGTTATTAACTCCGGTGTCGGTTGAGGTACGCAGATGAACCTGCGCGCCTGCTGGAAACGTATTAATTTTGTCAGAGCGGTCATAAACATATCGGTTTCCCTTTGTATTAATACTACTATCTGCTGTAAAAGTATCCTCATCCTTCCCTCCTATCATTCGCACGGTTATTGGCGAAGACACTGCCCCGTGCAAGGCAAACACATCTTTTCCGCCAATGCCATAAAGCCGGATCTCGTTGGTTACCGATGGATCAAAAACCCGCTGATAGGTAACTCTTTCTAACCTTCCGTCCCTTTTAAGTTTCCTGATCTTTACGTCCACCTGCCCGTATGCCAGGTTAGTGATATCAAAATGTTCCCTGCTTTCTGTTGCGGGAATCTCGACAACTGCCGAAATGAACCTGTAATATTTTAAGGCCTGCTGCTTTAATATATCTCTACGGGAAATTAGCTTAGCTGTAATTTCGGCACCGCTTAGCTCATAAATATTTGCCGGCATTGCCTTAACCGCATCCTTTATCACCCGGTCGGTTAACTGTGTTTGTACAAAGGCAATTTGTGTTTCCCAATCCTGCTGGTTTAGGCCATTCAAAAAAAACCTGTCAAAATTACGCGCATTTAAGTTCCAGCGGTTTATCGACCGGATATGATCGCCATAGCTCTGAAACTTAGCCATAAACAGGTGCCTGGATGTTAACCACGGCAGCACACCGTATGAGTTGTTATAAACCTGGTCCCTGTCTCGCGGAACCGGCTCGTAAAAAACACCTATACTGTCTTTAATCCGTTCAAACCTCCACTGATCTTCGTGCCGGTCCCAGTCGCCAAGTAAAAAATCAAGCAGGCGGGCCCTTAAAACGGTTTTTTGGTCCACCCGATTATCATTGTCTGCCGCTAACTTTCCAAATACTTTTGCAACATTGTCGGTTTTTTCAACGTCCAATGGTTCGCGCTCTTCAAATAAAAAAACCTGGTTGGCATAGTCCTTACGATATTTCCCCAATGCAGGGTCATCAGGTACATAAACTATTTGCGGGTGTGCGTGCGGGATGCCGAGCGCCTGGGCCAAAGGCGGAACTGTTAAAGAGGCAAAAGGATGTTCTGCTGAAATCTGATCCTGAACGATATCTTTAGCTATTGTTTGACGCAGGTTAGCGGGCAGTACTTTTTCCGGATATTTTTGAATGGTGCGCAATACCCACTCCTGTCCGCTTGAGTCCTGCAGCCTGAGTGACTTGGTCTGCATTCCGCCGCCCGGCTGCAGAATCTTTAAACCGCCTTTCTCCTGCGCCAAGTGAAAGATCTTAAGCTTAACCTTTTCTGACCATAATCTCCGGTAATTCTCGCCCAGCAGAAACCGGTGCAATTTTGATACCTTGTTATAATCGGGCTCTATAGCTACGCTGATGCTATCAGGACTGGTTTGAGGCTGGGAAAACCCCTTGCAACTTATTCCGCCAAGAACAACAATGAACAAGTATTTTAAAATTACCATGCGTTTGGCAGATGATCTGGTAGCGGTTAATAGCATAAGGTTTTTGTAAGCTCCGTTTTACGATTAAATAATTGACAACAAAATAAGCAAAAACGCGGTTTGTTTAACAGAATTAATTAAAATACGTTGCCGGGTACTTTTAAACTACCATATATCCCACTCTTCGGCTGACTCTTTTTCAGGGATCGCAAAAAGGTAACCAATAACCAACAGGCAGGCCACCAGGGCGATTCTTGTAAATAAATAGATAAACTGTTCCATAGCTAAATAATATTAAATGGTGATTATTATAATGACGATTAAGAAATACAATAATGCTACCCATTACATAAATAACTATATATCAATTAATTAAAATACAATCCTCCGTATAACACTCACGATATATCGTTTTTTAACCATACAACAGCGATATTAAGTCTCTTAAAAACAAAAAAGGTCAAACTGTTGTCAGTGTAACCTAAATTAATTTGAACGCTAGCTAATCTATTTACCAGCCTCAAAAATGCTTTTGTAAATAGCCGATTGCAAAGCATCCGGATTAGCGATTGGCTTAATTTCAAAACTACGGGCATTTTGGGTTCCTAAAGTAATTTTCGCCTCGCCGGGCTGCCCATTTTTTACGATTCCCATAGTTACTATATCGCCATCTTTCTTGTTTGCAGCTATCGCCTTTAATGCTTCCAGGGTGGCTGGCTGTCCGTCAATACTAACAATTTTGTTATTTATCCGCAACCCGCTGTTCCACGCCGGTGATTGATATTGAACGTCGGTAACCTGTATCGCATCATTTTTAATTCCTGCAGTAATACCGCTCCATGCCCCCGGCTGCTTTTTCCAGTTATCATCAATATCAAGCCCGGCGTAGGCAAAATATGGATGATAGTTAACCTCCTTAACAGTAGCTGCATATTCAAATAACTCGCTTAAAGGTACGCCAGCCTCTTCTTCACATGCCTGCCTGAACTCCTGCGGGGTAAAGCCGCGTTTAAGCTTTTTAAAGTAAGTGTAATACAATTTACGCATTACATCGTCAAGACTTTTACGGTTTTGGGTTTCGTGCCTTATTTTAAGGTCAAGCATCAGGCCCAGCACTGGCCCTTTGTCATAGTAAGATATGGTTTTATTAAACTCGTCGGCAACACGCCCATTTGGCCCATCGCTCCAGGTTTCTAAACTGGCTTGTGTAGCAGACTGAAACAGGTGGCCTGGTTTGTTCTCATAGTTCAACAGGTTACCCCTTAATTGGCCTATCATTTCCTGTGCATTGGTAAGACCCGCCCTGCGGATAATCAAATATTCATAATACACAGTGAACCCTTCAGACACCCATAACATCTCAGTTTTATTTCCTTTTTCGTAATCAAACGGGCCGAGCTCTATAGGACGGATCCGTTTTACGTTGTAGGTATGAAAATATTCATGTGCCAGGAAACTATACAAGCGCATTTTTTCGGCCTGCGTTTTTAATCCTTTGTTAAAAAAAGCAACCGATGCCGAGTTGAGGTGCTCAATGCCGCCGCCGCCCGGCCCTACGCCTAAAAACGTGTAGTGCTTGTAAGGGATCTCACCTATGATAGCAGAACCACTTTCGACAATCTTTTTCATGTCGTCCATAAACGGCTGCCGGTCAAACTCGCCCATTTTGTAGCCGATAAAATCATGCTGAATGCCGTTAACCTTAAAACCGGGTAATTTTTCCAGTTTACCCATCAAGATCGGGCTATCATACAACACATCAAAATCAGGTGCTTTGAAAGTTGAAGAATCCTTCCCCACTACGTCCATACCGGTTGCAATATGCGTCCAGCCGGGGTATTGTTTAACCGTAACCGTAACCGGCTGCAAAATATTTTTATCTGCGTACAGGAATAATCCTGCAGGCGAAAAATAGCCGTGTGCAGTATCCAGATAATTACCACCAACAAAGTTTCGGATCGCTTCAATATTGTATTTAAGCACAACCGTTTTGTTTTTTGGCACAGCTACCTTCCACGTGTTTTGGTCTTGCTGCTTAAAGTCAAGGACTTTGCCCGCCCTATCCGTGGCACTAAAAGCAGACAGGCTTTTTCCAAAATTCATAAACTGGTAGTAGCCGGTTGTCCAGGTGGGCATTTTTAATATAATGGTATCCGGCAGTTTGCCGCTAAGTTCCAAGCCTACATGCACAATTTTCGCTGCCGGGTCAACATCCATAGTGTAGTGCCATTGCTGGTTGGCCTGCTGGGCAGACGCAGGAAAAACAAGCAAGAGATTAAGTAATGCGGCTAACGCAAATGCTAACACTTTTTGCCTAGGGGCTAGAAAGTAAAGTTTCATCATACAAAGATTGGTGTAAACGATAAAAGTTGAATTTAAAGGATATTAGCTTCAGGGTTGATAAAATTACTAACAAGATGTGATACTTCTTACCAAATCCTATCTCACACTAACTGAAAATTACCTTTGTTAATCACCATATTTTCAAAAAAGGGTAATTAATATTTTATATCTTCAATATTTTATCAACAAAATTGGGTTTTTGTTAAAAATAACATAAATTTAAGCCTATTATAACAACCGAATACTATCACTTATTTAACATTGGAGACGATAACCAGGAGAAATTTTCTAAGCAAAGGCGCTATGCTTGCAGGCGGCGCTTATCCGGCTATGCTTGCTCTAGGCATGTTGCAGGCCGCACCTGCCCATGCTTTTAACTTGACCGGCAGCGGAAAAGGAAAAAAGATTATTATTTTGGGTGGTGGCCTGGCCGGAATGACCTGCGCTTACGAACTTAATAAATTAGGATATAATTGTACCGTACTGGAGGCGCGTGAGCGTGCCGGCGGCCGATGTTGGAGCGTTAAAAATGGCAGCGTCAACACAGAAACTGATAAACCCACCGTCACCGCCCGTTTTGATGAAGGCCAGTATTTTAATGCGGGCCCCTCACGAATCCCCCATAACCACCAGCTTACCATGCATTACTGCAGGGAACTGGGCATCCCGCTTCAGGTTTACAACAACGTTAACGAAGGTTCTTATTATTTTGCGGAAGGAAAAGGACCGCTATCCAATAAAAAGATCCGTGTTCGCGAGGTGCATAACGATATCAGGGGATATATGACAGAACTGCTCGCAAAAAGCATTGACCATGGCAGCCTTGATACCGGGCTAAGCAAAGAAGATTCAGAAAAAGTAATTGAATACCTGATGGCTGAAGGCGGCCTTGATCCTGACAGGCTGTACAAAGCATCGGCACGCAGGGGTTACATTGAAAATCCGGGTGCCGGTGATAAACCGGGAAAAATAGCTGATCCGCATAAACTGGCAGAACTGATCCAGTCGGGATTAATGGATCCTGATTTTTATAACGTTGCCGAATACACCTACGAACTTCAAATGACTATGTTCCAGGCTATTGGTGGCATGGACCAGATTGCGAAGGCTCTACAGAAAAAAATTGACCCCAATTTAAAACTGGGTGCCGAAGTAACAAATATCACCAATATTGACAATGGCGTAAAGGTTACCTATAAAGATGCGCAGGGCGAACACATGATCGAGGGCGACATTTGTATCTGCACCATCCCCTTGCCTGTTTTAAGTAATATAAGTAATAATTTTTCGGGGGATGTTAGCCGGGCCATTGATTATATAAGTTACATCCAAACAGGGAAAATAGGCCTGCAATTTAAAAGGCGCTTTTGGGAGGAAGATGAGCATATATACGGCGGCATCACCCACACCAACAATGATCTGACGCAGGTATTTTACCCTTCATATGATTATATGGGCAAAAAAGGCATCCTGCTGGGCTATTATAATTTTAATGAAAAAGCACAACGCACAGGTGAGCTAAGCTACGCCGACCGCGAAAAGCTTGCCCTGCAAAAGGGAAGGCTGATTCACCCGCAATATGATGCCGAATTTGAAAGCTCCTTTTCGGTAAGCTGGCACAAAACAAAATACAATTTGGGCGGATGGGCAGTTTACAGCAGCGAAACCCGCAAAACACAATACCCGGTATTATTAAAGCCCGATAAACAGGTGTATTTCGCCGGCGAGCATTTAACTTACCTAAATGCATGGATGGCAGGTGCTTTTGAATCGGCACGGAGCGTGGTAACGGCAATTCATGGGCGTGTAACGGAGCAGCGGGTACAATACCCGGCAACAACAACTAAAGGATAAACTGACTTACTTACTCATAATTTAAAAAAACTGACATGGCAAACTCACTTAACCGCCGAAACTGGATCAAGTCCAGCGCTTTACTGGCCGGGGGACTGGCCTTAGCATCCGGAACGATTAATAAATTAGCGGCAATGCCCGTAATGCGAAAAATGGGCTTCGCCGGAAAGCCTGTTACCGACGAAACTGTAATTTTAGATGCAGCACCGGCGTTAAAGGCCCGGCTGCTTGCCAACGAAAATCCTTTCGGCCCATCGCCGGCGGCAAAAAAAGCTATCCAGGAAACTTTGGATACCAGCTATCAGTACGCATTTATGCAGCTATCAACCCTTTCGGGAAAAATTGCGGCGTATGAAGGCATCAACCAAAGTAATATCATGCTCAATTCGGGATCTTCTGCTCTGCTGCTTGCGGCTGCTATCCATTACAGCAAAGGCGGAAAAAGCATTATCACCGGCGATCCGTCTTATGATGATCTGCCAACCAGCGCCCTGCGTAATGGCGGAAAATGGGTAAAAGTACCGTTAACAAAAGATTATAAACTAGACCTTGACGCTATGGAAGCTAAGGTTGATGACAATACCGGCCTGGTTTATATTTGTAACCCTAACAACCCAACCGGTACCGTAGTTGATACCGATAAACTTAAAGCCTTTTGTGAGCGTGTATCAAAAAAAACAATGGTATTTGTTGACGAGGCCTATATTGATTACCTGCCCGATCCACAGGCCACTACATTAATTGGCGGCGTAAAAGCAGGTCAGAACATTATTGTAGCCCGCACTTTCTCCAAGCTTTATGGTTTTGCCGGTTTACGCTGCGGCTATATTGTAGCTCAGCCCGATACTATTCATGCACTTTCTATTTACACCGGCGGCGCATTCAATCTTTCGGCTACCACCATTGCCGCTGCAATTGCAGGTTACCGCGAAACCGACTTTTTACAGGATGCTCTTAAAAAGACCATCGCATCAAGAGAATTTTTGTACGCTACTTTGAAGAAAGAGGGCTATGAATACATTCCGTCATCGGCAAACTTTGTAATGTTCCCGTTAAAAATGGATGGGGCGAAATTTGTTGGCGAAATGATGAAACGCGGAGTCGGGATCAGAAACTGGAAACTGAACGGAGCAGACTGGTGTCGGGTAAGCATTGGCCGCATGGATGAAATGGAGGCATTTGCTGATGCATTTAAACAATTATCATAAAAATAAAACTTTGTCATTTTGTACACAGTGATAAATCTTAATACCAGCAGTCGTGGCTCCCGTTTACGGCTGCTGGCATTATCCGGCAAGATCATTTGCTACATTTCAGATGACAAAAAAACACAACTCAATACCATGCGTAATTTATTACTTACAATTTCTTTATTTATAATTACTTTAACCACTAAAGCGCAGCAAGCTACTGTGAATCCACGCCCGCTTACACTGGACGAGTACAACAAAGCTTTAACTTACACTGTTGCCGACCTCGACAAGGACACCTATGTTAAGTTTGATAATGCTTACATCCTTGACAGGTATGAAAACCGCAAACCTTATTTTATAACCGGCGGCGATGGCCTTAAAAAACGCATAGACCTTTATAAGCTAATTGCGAAAGAGGGCATGCAGGAAATTGGCCTGATGGTGTTTTACACCAGCGAAACCGGTAAAAAGTACCAGGCCCTGGTGCCCGACTTTACAGCTGACGCAAAAGTATGGGCTAAATATTTCCAGGATATTGACGACATCAACAAGATTGAAAAGAACTATATCCTTAAACTATCCTACGTCCTGTCAAAAGAGATGAGCTTTCAGCAATACAAGGTTTTAAATAACGGAAAAGATCTTAAAGAAGAAGCCGCAACTTATGGTAACGACATTTGCTTCCCCGGCGATGAAGAGGTGACCATGAGCAACGGCGCAAAAAAAATGATCAAGGATGTAAAAAGCGGCGATGAAGTAATTACCGTTGACCCGGCAACAAACAAATCGTCCGTTATTAAAGTAAAAGAACTAACCGTACATGCGGCTAAGAACTATGCTATCACCGAACTGGTTCTGATCTCGGCAAAAGAAAAAAACACCGCAACGGCCATCAATATTAACCTGAATACCAAAGTGCTTAAAGCTACACCCAATCACCCAATGCTAACTAAACAAGGCAGTTTTAAAATTGGTGAAGTAACTATTGGCCAGCGGGTATTATGCCTTAACGAGCAGAACGGTAAATATGAAACCTACACCGTTTTAAGAAAAACGGAACATGCAGGCGGCGTGCAAAATGTTTATAACATTGAGGCAGCCGGCGGTAGCACCCTGGTACTTAACGGCGTTATGGTAATGCAGAAATAAAATCATTTTAATTCTATGATAAAAGGCTCTTTTATAAAGGGCCTTTTCTATTTAAACAAATTGCCGGGTTAATGGTATTTATAACCAGCTACTTTAATATATCCAATATGCCAAAGCCGATAATCTCTCTTATACTATCAGTTACCTGCTTGTTTTTCGTTAGCTGTGTAGGGCAGCAAGAGGCCAGGAGTCCTAAAGGTTACGACTTCAGCAACCCTGTGAAATACGATATGCCAGACGATCTGACAGAGATATCAGGAATAGCATTTAATAAAGGAAACCCCGACACCTTATTTGTAGAACAGGACGAGGACGGCAAGTTATTTTACTTTAAACCCGGCAGCAAAGATGTGCCGGCCATAAAATTTGGAAAGAGCGGTGACTATGAAGATTTAGCTATTATCAGCAACCAGGTTGTAATGCTGCGCAGCGATGGCGTGCTCTTTACTTTCCCTTTGGATGTAAAAAATGCAAAGCCTGCCGTTAAAGAATTGGATAGCTTACTACCAAAGGGCGAATATGAGGGGCTATTCGCGGATGATGCAAGCCAGTTGATTTATGCGCTATGCAAACGTTGTGCAATGGAGAAAAGCAGCAAGACCAACACCATATTCAGTTTTAAATTATCAGCAGATGGGGCTTTACAAAGCGACGGCAAATTCATCATAGACGTTAAGAAGATTGAAGAACTTACCGGAACAAAGAAAATAACCTTTCACCCTTCAGCCCTGAGCAAAAACCGGCAAACCGGCGAGTGGTATATTCTTTCATCGGTAAATAAACTATTGGTTGTAGCCGACCCTAACTGGGTTGTTAAAGCTGTTTATACGTTAAACCCACGCACGTTTCATCAGCCCGAGGGAATGACGTTCGATAATTCAAACAACCTTTATATCTCCAACGAAGGAGATAAAGTTCAACCTGGCAATGTGCTAAAATTTGAATTAACAAAGTGATTTTTATAAAGTGTCAATTTTGTTATATTTAAGCATCTGTTAACGCTTA
Source organism: Mucilaginibacter xinganensis (assembly GCF_002257585.1). Taxonomy (NCBI): domain Bacteria; kingdom Pseudomonadati; phylum Bacteroidota; class Sphingobacteriia; order Sphingobacteriales; family Sphingobacteriaceae; genus Mucilaginibacter; species Mucilaginibacter xinganensis. The sequence continues at coordinate 3,593,638 of NZ_CP022743.1, forward strand.
AACTACAAGATCATGCCGAATCACTTATCAATCCTGGGAATTATTCACACAGTAATCAGTATCATTGCAATTTTTGCTGCCTTTTATGCCCTCTTTAGCGACGGGCAGATTAACCCTTTAAACAATCGGGGAAAGCTTTATATCGTTTTAACGGTAATTACCTGCCTTACAGGCTTGCCTATTATGCGTACCGGGCACCCCACTGCAGGACACAATCTTGCTGTGGTTATTTTAATAGTATTACCTATAGCCATATATGCACCCTCGTTTAAATTTCTTGGTAAAACAGCAGCTTTTCTCCAGGTATTCCTGATGTCGTTTACTTTGTTCCTTTCATTTATCCCGGCCATAGTGGAAACATTTACCCGGCTGCCAATAAGCGGGCCTATCGCTGACGGCCCCAATGCTCCTGTTATCCAAATGGGGTTGTTAATTTTGGTGGCGTTGTTCACCACGGGCGTTCTGTACCAGCTAATAAAGTTGTGGAAGCGGCGCAAGCAAAGCGGTCGGCAAACGGTTAACGTGGTTTAAACCAATAAATACTGGTATAAATAAAGCCCTTCAAAATTATTAAAGGGCTTTGGTATATTATGGATGTGGTGGTGCCGGCGGTGGTGGTGGCGGCTTAGGCAAGCGGATATGAATCCGTGCCCGGTGATGACGCCTGCGGTGTCGCCTGCTAAAAGGCAGTGGAGGACGAGGCGGCGGCGGTGGCGGCCTCCTGATCTGTAAAAACGTTGATTCAACCTTTAATGTAAGTGGTTCTGCCTGCGCAAAATCCAAGCTAAAAGTTAAAAACGCTACTACTAAGATGATTTTTAAATACTTCATTGTTTAGCGGTTTTTGTTAATTGTTTATCTGTTAACATTAAAGTTAATATTATGTTTCGAAAACAGCTATCGACCTTTGATATTTTGCCGTTATTTAAATAGCGTTTTATACATAAAATCAGCTGCAAACTGCCCGGCTTCCAGCCAGCGCTGCTGTGTTTCCTTACCGCCTGAAAAAACAGGATTAAAATGCTTTTGCAATTCATGTGAATATCCTTCGAAAATCTTGCGGTCATTAGGTATCCCCAACGCTACCGCTTTATCATGAACATCCGCGCCGCCATATAAAGGGGCATCTTTGTGTGTTGGTGAAACGGTGCCGTCATTACTGCCGTAAATATTAACAATTGGCACCCGTACATTTTTTAGCCAATCAAGGTTAAAAATACCTCCCCACAGGTTTATTACACCCGCAACCTTTAACGGCTCTTTATTAGTTGCGGTATTACCGGTTACACCTGCAAATTTTGCCAGTTCCGCATTCGTGCTGTAAGCAGCGTTGAGCGCCATCATCCCACCTGCCGAATTACCCGCCAGGATGATCCTGTCAGGGTCTATGTTATATTCTTTGGCATGTTCCTTAAAATAAGCTACTGCCTGCTTGGCATCCAATACCGCATAGTAACAACTCCGTTTTAGTTCATCAAAATTAAAGATCGGAAATTTTTTACTCAGCGTGTAACTAATGGCCGCACATACATATCCGCGCTGCGCAAAAGTTTTACTCCATAACCTGATCCCTTTAGCCTCTTTTGACCCGAATTTAAAGCCGCCTCCGTGCATCCAGATGATCAGCGGCCTACCCGTTGATTTATCATCTTTAGGCTGATACAGATCAAATAAATGTGCTTTATTTTCCCTTGGTGTATCAGCCGGAGCATAACTAAGGTTATTTGTTTGTGTTACCTCTGTAAAAACAAAGTCCTTATATTTTATATTTTGAGCTTTCACAAACATTGAAACTCCTAATATTCCTGCAATTAACAATGAACGTTTAACCATACTATTTTATATACGTTACAATTGTACTAAACAGATGTTTTAACCCGTATTGCAATTACGGCTTACCATCATTTAAGTCAACCTGACTTTTCCAGGCCCGGTTAATCCGCAGAGTTATCATCGTATGGCAAAAAATCACACATTTTGCTAAATTTGGTGGCTGATTGGCCCGGATATTAAACCATAACAAACATTATTAGTTTATAAAGGTTCAGAAGTATTATATTATCATCCTATTTAAATTAAGAGCTATAGCGTTAGCATCAGATACATAATGGCAATTTTTGAGGAACGAAACCAGCAACAGGCACCGGAAATAACATTAATGCAGGAACAAAAGCTGCAGGAACTGCTGGCATATGTTAACCGCCATTCCCCATTTTATAGGGAGCTCTTTTTAAAGCATAGTATTAATATTGACGACATAAAAACGTTGGATGACCTGTCATTAATTCCAACCACCGCTAAGGATGACCTTCAGCAACGGAATGATGATTTTTTGTGTGTTCCGCGAAATAAAGTGATCGAATATACCTCTACCTCCGGTACCCTGGGACGGCCAGTAACCATAGCGCTTACTGAAAACGACCTTGACCGTTTGGCTTACAATGAATACAATTCCTTTTTGTGTGCCGACGGTTCTGCTGAAGACACTTACCAACTGATGCTTACCCTCGACAGACAATTTATGGCCGGGATTGCCTATTATCTCGGCATCCGCAGAATAGGTGCCGGAATTATCCGTCTGGGCCCCGGAGTCCCCTCATTGCAGTGGGAGACCATTCAGCGGTTAAAACCAACTGCTATTGTTGCTGTTCCTTCATTTATTCTGAAGCTCATTCAGTACGCAAAAGATACAGGGATTGATATCAGCAGCACATCGGTTAAAAAAGCCATCTGCATTGGCGAGAACATCCGGAATACTGATTTCTCATTAAACATCCTTGGAAAAAAAATAACGGAAAACTGGGATATCCAGTTATATTCTACTTACGCATCCACCGAAATGCAAACTGCGTTTACAGAATGCGGCGAAGGTAAAGGCGGCCATTATCAACCTGAACTTGTTATTGTGGAGCTTTTAGACGGAAATGACCAACAAGTGGAACCAGGAACCCCCGGAGAAGTAACCATTACTACTTTAGGCGTTGAGGGAATGCCCCTGCTGCGTTATAAAACCGGGGACATGTGCATGTATTTTGACGAGCCATGCGCCTGCGGCCGCACCAGCTTGCGTCTTTCGCCTATAATGGGGCGTAAAAAACAAATGATAAAATTTAAGGGCACAACACTTTATCCGCCGGCACTGTTCGACCTGCTGAACGAGCGTGAAGAGATCCTTGATTTTGTAATAGAGGTTTCTACAAACGACATCGGGATGGACCAGGTATCACTTTATGTAGTCCCCACCGAACTGACCGAAGAGTGTGATCACCGCATTCGGGCATATTTACAGGCCCGACTGCGTGTTAGTCCGCACATTAAGTATATTACGACCGAAGAGATCCTGAAAATGCAATTCAGCGAAGCCAGCCGGAAAGCTATTAAATTTATAGACAAAAGAGCTTAATTATAACTATAGATACCTGTAAACTATTTCGGCGGCCAGCTATTTTATTTAAAGCTGCTACCCAATTCAAGCCGTTTGTTCCTCAGGTCAATACCTCCTTCAATCACCGATTTAAGGTTGGCAAGGTAAAACGTCCACCCTATCTGGCATTGCACATACAGGTTTTTTGAAAGATCAGCTTCTTCCGGGATGTTTGTTTGGGTAAGTTCAACTATGGATACCCCGTTGCGGCTGTAAATATAAATAGAAACGATACTGCCGCCCGAAAAGGTAAACTTTAATGAATCCGTGCCGTTGGCTTCAAGCACACTCCCCTTTTCAACAGCAGTGTCGTCATAGCCGTGCCAATACCATTCGTAAGTATCCTCCGTCATAATAAACTCCTCCGGCTCCCTGGTGCGGCGTGGAACAGTATAAAAATTAGCCTTCCGTAAAAACCATTTTTCAATTCCCGCTGTGGTGGCCCAGGCTTCATAAAGACTTCTTACATCGGTATTAAAATCACCAACTATTTTAAAGCTGGTAAACTTATTATCTATCATATTGGTAATATAACTAATATTAATCCAAATTTAGGTATAATAGTTTTTGTGTTTATTAACTTCACAACAAATCTTACCCATGCCAAATCAAAGTGCAGGTATCCTGCTTTATAGAAAAACAAGTAACGCGGTGGAGCTTTTCCTGGTTCATCCCGGCGGACCATTCTTTAAAAACAAAGACATGGGTGTTTGGTCGATCCCCAAAGGGGAATTTTTGGATGATGAAGCGGCATTGACTGCCGCCAAACGCGAATTTGAAGAAGAAACCGGACAGCCAGTAGGCGAAGGCAAATTTATTCCGCTAACACCGGTAAAACTAAAAAGCGGCAAGCGCGTGTTTGCCTGGGCCATGGAAGGCAATATAGATCACAATATAATAACCAGCAATTTTTTTGAGATAGAATGGCCGCCAAAATCAGGTAAAAAACAATCGTTTCCGGAGGTTGACCGGGCCGGTTGGTTTGATCTGGAAGAAGCAAAACTGAAGATAAACGGTGCCCAGGCAGCGTTTATTGATGAGCTAAACAGCCTGATCTAACTACAAACTTTTTAAAAATGCATGCTGAAACCTACCGCCTGTTCTTAACCCAATTTGAAATTTCGCCATCTGCTACGGCAGCAATTTTTAGTTTCTTCTCACCTAAAAGTCTTTCAAATACCATGGCAGCTATCTTTGCTTCATCATCAGCATCGTTTTGCAGACTACCGGGGGTAAAATACTTTTTTACAAAATGGGTGTCAAAGTTACCTGACACAAACGCTTCATGCTGCATTACAAACTTTCCGAAACCCAATGTTGTTGTTATCCCGGTGATATGGTATTCATCAATAGCGCGAATCATTCGTTCAATGGCTTCCTCCCGGTCCTTACCATAACTTACCAACTTGGCAATCATGGGATCGTAATATATTGGGATTTCCATTCCCTGTTCAAAGCCATCATCTACCCTAACCCCTGGCCCCTTTGGGGTAACATAAGTTTGCAGGGTACCAATATCCGGTAAAAAGTTATTGTCAGGGTCTTCCGCATAAACACGCAGCTCTATAGCGTGCCCGTTGATTTTAAGGTCCTCCTGTTTAAAACTAATGGCTTCGCCCCTTGCTATTTTTATCTGTTCTTTTACCAGGTCAACCCCGCTAATCAGCTCAGTAACTGGGTGTTCCACCTGCAGGCGGGTATTCATTTCTAAAAAGTAGAAGTTTAATTGCTCGTCCATTATAAATTCCACCGTACCCGCGCCCGTGTAATTAACAGATCTTGCTACATCAACCGCACATTTGCCCATCTGCTCTCTAATTGCCGGCGTTAGTCCCGACGAAGGAGCTTCCTCAATTACTTTTTGGTGGCGGCGCTGCACAGAGCAATCGCGTTCAAACAAATGCAGGATATTTCCATGACTATCGCCCAGCACCTGGATCTCTATATGCCGCGGCGACGATACATAGCGCTCAATAAATACAGCGCCGTCGCCAAACGCTGAAACAGCTTCTGATACGGCCAGGTGCATTTGTTCTTCAAACTCTGTTACGTTTTCAACAACCCGCATCCCTTTTCCGCCGCCGCCGGCAGCAGCCTTTATTAATATAGGAAACCCCACTTCGACAGCGCGTAGTTTAGCTTCATTAATATCTGTAATAGCTTGCTCTGTTCCCGGTACCATGGGGATATTATATTTTAGCGCCGCAGCTTTTGCCGACAGCTTGTTGCCCATTATTTCCATTGCCTCGGGCGATGGGCCGATCAAAATCAACCCCGCCTCCCTAACCTGGCGGGCAAATGAGGCATTTTCGCTCAAAAAACCATACCCGGGATGAATAGCTTCGGCCCCTGTTTTGCGGCAGGCGTCAATAATTTTGCTTCCTACAAGGTATGACTTACTTGATGGTGATTCTCCTATATGTACAGCTTCATCAGCATAGCGTACATGGAGCGCATTACGGTCAGCATCTGCATAAACAGCTACTGTTTTAATACCCATTTCGCGCGCCGAGCGCATAATTCTTAAGGCTATTTCGCCACGGTTAGCTACAAGGATTTTTTGCATAGACAATTCAAAGTTAGAAGAATTGAATGAATTTTATGAACGTTGAAGAAATAAGCCGTTCCACAACTCTTCCATAACTAATTGTAAAATATTATTATAAATAGCTAAATTAAATATTACTACAAACAGCAAATATCACGTAACCTTAGGGCTGATATTTCCGTAAAAATCGAAAAATACTTGGAAAACCCCTTTATATGAATATTCTAATTCCTTTTGTGAAAGTGCTTATGGTACTTGGCGTTATTTTAATAATCGGAGTATTGTTTTTTAGCTACCTGAAACATTTAAAAAGAACAAGGTATCCTAACTGGAAATTCCCTGATTACGTTAGCGTGGGTTACGCAGAGTATTTATATAATAAATATATCAAAAGAACCGTCAAGTAGTTACCGGTACATTTGTTAATAGCAACTCCAGGAATTTAAGATCAAGCCAGCGGTTAAACTTATACCCTACTTCTTTAAAGTGAGCTACTTCCGTAAAACCGAATGAACGGTGGAGGTTTATACTTATTTCATTATCGGCGCTAATGCCAGCCAGCAATGCGTGTATATTCATTTGGAGCGCGGCGTCAATTAATGACTGCAGCATAATTTTGCTGATCCCTTTTCCTCTGAACGAGGCTTCCACATACACGGACAACTCAGCGGTATAGCGGTAACATGGCCAAACCCTGAAATGCCCAAAACTGCAATAACCGGCTACCTTGCCATCAATAGCAGCCACAAATACAGGGAAGTTGTTGTTAACCCGGTCATAGTACCAGTCTTTCCGCATTTGCAGGGTATGCGGTTGCTCACTATACACTGCAGTTGTGTTTACTATTACGTCATTATAAATCTCAAGCATCGCCGGCAGGTCATCCTCGCGTGCATCTCTAATTATTACGTTGTTCATAATTGGTATAAAGCAAAACACCCTTTAACTTAAGGCTAAAGGGTGTTTGTTATTTTATTGTTTGTGATCACCTTGCGGAACACCGATGCCACCGGGGCTAGGTGCACCACCCGGAGGAGGGCCACCCGGGCCTCTTCTGCGTTCAGGAACTTTTACTTCAGGGTGTGACTCGCCGTGGTGACAAGTGTTACAGTTAACACCGCTTTTCATCACCATACCCAGTGAATCCTTTTTTGCCTCAAAATATTTTTGGTTGATCTTGTTCATCATTTTATACATTTTGCGGGCCATTTCCTTTTCGGGTTTGGCATCACTTGCAAAATCCATCTTCTTTTCGGCCTCGTTGCGTACGTGGCAAAAATTGCAATGCACGCCCAATGAATGAGACCACTCATCCATTACCTGGTCAAGTTGCCGGTCTGTAATGTGCTTAGGCAGCACTTTAAGGTTTTTAAATTCCTTGTCGGGGGCCATGGAAGTGAGCGCTACAATTGAAACTACTGACGCTAAACCTAATGTTACCCAAATCTTTTTGTTGATCAACATATTGTCATGATTAAGTCATCTAAAATATAACATTACTTTGAATGTTCCAACAAAGAATAAAGATATAAACTATTACAGCGTAACTTTTTCATTACAACACCAGCTGATACCAATTGATTTTTAAATAAATAAAAATAAATTTGGTTTATTACGAATTAGTCGTAGATTTACGAAACAATCGTAAAAAGATGGAAAAGTTATCAAAACAAGAAGAAGAAGCAATGCAGGCAGTTTGGCAGTGCGGCAAGGGTTTTATAAAAGATTTTCTTGACCTGATGGAAGAGCCTAAACCACCCTACACCACCCTGGCATCAACCGTAAAAAACCTTGAGCGCAAGGGGTTTGTAGCGGGCGAAAAAATGGGTAACTCGTTCCGTTATGCCCCGGTAATACTGGAGGAGGACTATAAAAAGAAATTCATGAACGGCTTTGTGAGCGATTACTTTGAAAACTCTTACAAAAACCTGGTTACTTTTTTTGCCAATGAAAAAAAGATCAGTGCCAATGAATTGAAAGAGATCATAAAACTTATTGAAAACCCTAAATCCTAAACGCTATGCCCGCTTTATTCGTTTTCCTGTTTAAAGTAAATATTGCCCTACTGTTGTTTTGTGCAGGTTATTACCTGGTGTTAAGGCACCTTACCTTTTATACTTTAAACCGTATTTACCTGGTTGCAGCAATATTATTTGCTACCATTTACCCTAAAATAAACCTTTCCGGTTTTTTAGAGAATCACCAGCAAATAGCAAAACCGGTGCAGGTTATAGTACTTAACTGGCAGGTACCTGCAAAGGCGTTGGTTAAACCCATAGCCAAACCTGATTATTGGGTGTGGGCCGAAGTGGTTTTATGGACAGGTATAGCCTTGTTTGCCTTACGCTTAATGGTGCAGCTTTACTCATTGTACAAGCTTTACCGCAGCTCAACAGCGGCTAAGATCTACGATCACGAGGTAAGACTCATCAATAGTGATAGCGGCCCATTTTCTTTCTGGAAAAGCATTTATATCAATCCAGCAAAGCATGACCCGGCCGACCTGAAGTCAATCTTATTACACGAACAGATCCATGTTAGTGAATGGCATACGCTGGATGTGTTACTGGCGGAACTTAGCACCATATTTTATTGGTTCAATCCAGGTGTTTGGCTGATGAAAAAAGCAGTTAGAGAAAACATAGAGTTTATAACCGACAGAAGGATATTGAACACCGGAACAGATAGCAAGCAGTATCAATATAGCCTGGTAAATGTTAGCTTTTCTGCCGCGCCGCAGGGGATTGTAAACCATTTTAACATATCAACCATAAAAAAAAGAATTATCATGATGAACGCAAAAAGATCTTCTAAATTCAACCTTACCCGTTACGCATTTTTAGTTCCGGCTGTGGTAGTGCTATTATTGGTTTTCAGCATTTCAAAAGCGGCACTTATTAAAAAATCCTCCCCTGTTGTTAAGAGTTTAGCAGCTGTTGAAAACAAGCTAACTATAGGTGCGATAAAAAGCACTGCTGGTAATAAAGCTAAAGCCAGCATTAATTTAACGGTTAAAAGCAACTGGTTAAACATGCCCGCAGCGAAAGTTACAGATACCATACGAAAGGGTAAATTTTTTATTAGAGTTGACGGCAAAAATGATTCTGCAAACTACATTATAGATGGCGTTAAAGCAACCCGCAACGATTTGAAAGCACTTGACCCCGGTAAAATTGAGAGCGTTGTAGTGTACAGTGGTGTTAACCTTAACAAATTCATTCCCGGCATAGATGACAAAAAAGGGGTGATTTGTATCACCACAATTAACTCTGAGGCAGGCAGAAAATTCAAAGAGAAATTAGATGGCAAGGGTGGCAATCCCCCTGTTATAGCAGGTGTTGGCGATACCGGAACAAAACCAAATGGCTTAACCAAGGTAATGATTGTTGGTAGCAGTTCATCAGGTTCGGGCAATATAGCCGGCAATGATGATTCGGACAATAGCATAACAGTGACAGGGTCAAACAGCGGTGCTAACAAAGTTCAGGCTTTCAACATCGTAACTAAAAACGGAACTACACCCGCAACATTGACGTTACGCAAAAACTCAAAAAACGATGTAATTGTACAGGGTTATTCCAGCGGTAAAAGCTGGGACACCTCTCAGGTGAGGTATACCTTTTCTCTTGACACCGGGACCACCCGCCATTTAAACGCAAAACCATATAACATTAAAGGCGTTGTTAATTATAATTCAAACCTGACGTTTGCTAATTCAAACTCCAGGTTCAGCCTCAATCACCTTTCTGATAAGCTGGTGATCATCAATGGTAAAATGGCATCTGTATCTGATTTGAAAAAACTTTCAGCATTTGACATTGACAAAATGGTGCTTAAAACAGATGATGAAACCAAAGAACTTTACGGTGAAAAAGCCAAAAACGGTATCGTATTTATAGTGACCCGAAAGAGCAGGTAATTAATTCAAATTGAGCTGATAAGGTTATAGCACCAGCACTAAGGTCAGTTAATAGTTCTTGTATGATATCTCCAAATCAGCTCAATCCAATTTATATCACCTAACTTAATCAACCTAACTGGCTTCGGCCAGTTTTTCTTTTTCCAGTATCTCAAGCAGCGCTTTTTCAGCAACATTCAAATCCGATGCATCGACATCTTTATGCTCGTCAATGTTTTTAATGTATTTAAAGATTGCCCCGTCTTCGTAGCTTTTGATAATAGTGGGATGCACATAATACTTTTTGCAGACCGTACGGGTATTACCAAGATTAAGCGCGACCTCATCCAAAACACTTACAATTTTCCGTTTACATTCGGTAACCGTTTCAAATTCGCCGGCTTGCTTAAAGGCATAAAGGGCACTTATGCTACCTGCCCAGGTACGGAAGTCTTTTGCTGTAAAATCTTCGCCGGTAATTTCCTTGAGATAATTGTTCACTTCGCCCGATCCGATGGTGCAGCGTTCGCCGGCAGCATTATAATATTGAAAAAGATCCTTTCCAGGCATCTCGCGACACTGCTTTACCAGCCGCGACAGCTTTCTGCTTTGCAGGGACACTTTGTGGTAAACGCCCTTTTTTCCCTTAAATTCAAAATTTATTTGCGTACCCTCAACTTTCACGTGGCGGTTCATCAATGTGGTTAAGCCAAATGAGCCGTATAATTTTTTGTATGCTTCATTCCCTATCCTGATGCTGGTGAGTTCCATTAACCGTACCACAAGGGCCACTAATTTATCATGGTCCAGGGTCTGCCTTGCAAGGTCCTTGTCCACCTGTTTGCGGATAGCCGGCAAATAGGCAGCAAAAGTTTGCATGCGGTGATATTTGGACTGGTTACGAATTTTGTTCCAGCCAGAGTGATAGCGGTATTGTTTTCGGCCCGCTGCATCCGTGCCTGTAAACTGCAAATGCCCGTTGTCGTAAGGGGAGATCCATACATTTGTATAAGCCGGCGGAATAACCAACCGGTTGAAACGGGTTACCAGTTCTTTGTCTTTAACCAAACTGCCATCGGCATAATAATAACTCCAGCCTTTGCCTGATTTTTTTCGGGTATAGCCAGGCGTGGCATCTGATACATAGCGCAGGCCAACAGCTTTAGCAGTTGATTTAGGATCGCGCCCTATTTTTTCAAGTTTGGTTAGTAAACGGTTCATTAATGGTACAACAACCGCCGGGATGATAAGTTTGTTAACATAAACGAAATAAAACAAGGCTGGTAAACATGAATATGGTTAGACTTCGTTTTTGACGGTCAGCTGACCATTCTTAACCAATAAACGCGGAATTTTACTTCCATACAAATCAGCAAACTTATGAAATACAATTTTTTAGGAAACACCGGACTGATGGTGTCTGAACTTTGCTTCGGCACCATGACCTTTGGTGGTAAAGGCTATTGGGAAGCTATTGGCACCATACAACAGGATGGTGTAAACGACCTAATGAAGGTTGTAGTAGATTCTGGCATCAACTTTATTGACACAGCTAACGTTTATTCGTTCGGGGAATCTGAAAAGCTGCTCGGACAGTCAATAAAAGATCTTGGCCTTAACCGCAACGAACTGGTAATTGCTACCAAAGTGCGCGGCCGTATGGGCGAAGGCGTAAACGATATGGGACTTTCGCGCTATCACATTTTTCAATCTGTTGATGACAGCCTGAAACGTTTACAGATGGACCACATCGACATTTTATATGTGCATGGTGTTGACCCCAAAACTGCTGTTGAGGAAACTGTACGTGCGCTTAACGACATTGTGCTTACAGGTAAGGTTCGATACATAGCTATTTGTAACTGGCCGGCCTGGATGGTAATGAAAGCAATTGCTATTGCCGAAAAACATGGCTGGAACAAATTTATTGGCCTGCAGTATTTTTACTCGCTGGCCGCCCGCGATATTGAACGGGAATTGCTGCCATTGGCCGCTGATCAAAACATAGCAGTTATGCCGTGGAGCCCGCTTGCAGGCGGCTTTCTTGGCGGCAAATATGGCCGCAATTCAGAGAAAGCCGAAGGCAGCCGACGGGATACTTTTGACTTCCCTCCAATTAATAAAAATAAAACCTACGATATTATTGATGAGGCGACAGCCATTGGCAAGCAACACAATGTTTCGATCGCCGAAGTTGCATTGGCCTGGGTTCGTCAGCAAAAAGGGGTTACCAGTACCATCATCGGCGCCAAAAACGTCGATCAGCTCAATGCAAACGTCAAATCAACCCAGCTAACACTATCTGCAGATGACCTTACCAAACTTGATGAGGTAAGCGCGTTAGCAAAAGAGTACCCTGAATGGATGGTTGAAAGGCAGTCGGCCGACAGGCTGCTTAAATCTTAGTGCTGTATCTGAAGTCCTTTGTAACGCCAAACTCAGGACTTCAGCTTACAGGCTTTTCAATACATTAACGGTATATTCCACTTGTTCCGGGTGTACGTCGAGATGTAATACAAAACGGATGCGGTGTTTATCGGTTGACAAGGCTTTTATGCCTTTTTCTTCCAGCTTTTGCAGAATCACGCTGGCCGGTTCAACCGTATCAAACAACACTATATTTGTTTCCTGTGGTAATACATTGGCTACCCAACCGCAATTGGCAAGTTCCTCTGCCAGGATCTGCGCATGGGAATGATCAATTTTCAATCGCTCAACATGATGGTCGAGCGCGTAAATACCAGCCGCTGCCAGGAAACCGGCCTGGCGCATACCTCCGCCAAAAACTTTCCTGATTCTGCGGGCGTATTTAATAGTAACCTTATCGGCCAAAAATACTGAACCAACCGGGGCACCCAATCCCTTTGACAGGCACACGGAGATTCCGTCAAAATATTTGCCATAATCAATTGCACTATCGCCCGTATGTGCCAATGCATTAAAAATGCGGGCACCATCCAGATGTAGCTTTAGTCCCTTGCTTTCACAAAGCTCAGCTATTGGCTTTATTTGTTCAAGTGCGTAGCAACTGCCCCCGCCCTTATTCACCGTATTTTCAAGCACAACAAGGCTGCTGTGCGGGTAATGGATATTCTCCGCGTTGATCTCAGGTTCAATCATTTCGGCAGTAATAATGCCGCGGTAACCGTTCAATAAGCGTGTTGACACTCTTGAATTAAAAGCAATGCCCCCACCTTCGTACCTGTACACGTGCGCGGTTTGATCCGCAATTAGTTCATCAAGCGGCTGGGTGAAGCATTTTATGGCGATTTGGTTGGTCATGGTGCCTGAAGGACAAAAGATCCCGGCTTCCATACCGAACATATCAGCAGCTTTTGCTTCCAGTGTGTTTACGGTTTCATCCTCACCAAATACGTCATCACCTATTTTGGCATTAAACATCGCCTCCAGCATTCCCGGAGTAGGTTTGGTAACAGTATCGCTTCTTAGATCAACAATCATATTAAATGTTATAAAAATGCGTTATTTGTGTTTTAATTATTATGCGCTCAATTTTAATCATTTTATTTTTGATGCTGACAATTATATCAGCAAAATCACAGTCAGCTAAATGGCAGCCCGGTCGTTTCACGGATATTAAAGGAAATACCGAAGCCGGCTTTATCCGGGTTAACCCATCTGCCAAAGGTCCCATTAAAGGCGAGGGCTTCATTGAGTTTAGGGAGAATGACAAGACAAACCCCTTTAAGCTAAGTGCAAGCGACCTGAAATCATTTGTAACCGGCAGGGACAGCTTTGTTGTTGCACACGCACCGGGAAACGAAGCCTGGACAAAAAATGAATTTGATTTTGTTAAGGTAGTAATTAATGATGAGATTAAACTTTATATGAGCCGTGGAGGTAAAGGTAGAAAAGGCGGTATCGGCGGATCGGGTATTGGCTTTGAACCCGGAATAGGCATTGGCACAGGCGGCTATGGAAGCGGCGTAAGCGGAGGGCTATCCATCCCTATTGGCGGCGGAGGCTATGGCGGAAATGAAAAGACCATTTACTATTATGGTGCCAACACCGCCGAAATGAAGCGGCTAACCAACGAAAATTTTGAGGATGTAATGACTGATATAATGGGCGATGAACCGGAAGTGGTTGAAAAAATCCATGCCAAAGTTTATATGCTGGCCAATATCGACCGATTGATCAATTATTTTAACCAGGTAAAAGCTGCCAGGAAAAATTAAACTTGCTGCATGGTTTTGGCAAAGTACTTTTGCAATACCAGCAGGGATATAACAGCCTCCTGTTGCTGATCAAGAAACTGTGTTACAAAAGCTTTAGCATTGCTTATAATTTGCTCGGCTTCGTCAATGTGCCCCGCATAATAATTAAGTTTTTCAATCAGATCAGTATAATCGTCTTTAATTTCTATGTAATGGAAACCAGGAATTAACCGCCCTTCCATAAACCATGTTTCATATTTCGGTTTTGGCATTACCGCAATTGAATTTGACGACATAATCCATTTTAAGTTGGTAGCAACATCATTGCCTTCCAAACTTAAAATAAATTTATACTGCAAGTGCTGATCAATAGAAATAGGCGGTTTGAGCCATTTCAAATTACCACCTTTTTTGTTCACCTGCCCCAAATCACATAACGGATTATCAAAATACATTTCCATAAATTTTTCCCTGTGTGGCTGGTATATAGTGCCGCGGCCAATCAACATGTTCTTTTTATCGCTATACAGTTTTTTATCCTTTACAAAAAAGAAATGGCGTTTTTTATCCAGCTTCAATAACACGGCGTTTGAATTGTCGCCAGCTATGGGCCTGCTTTTTTGCAGGGACGGCACATTGGCGATATGAGTAATATCTCCAAAAAGAAAATTAGCTCTAAGGCTTCCTTTAAAATAACGCAGATATTCAAAAGCATCGAAATTATAGGTTTTGGGGCTCTTAAAAATCTGCATCTCTTTTAATACCGTAGCGTTATCCCCTATTGGCGTTGGCTGTTTAAGTTTGTTGTAGTAGTTTACGCGGTCATGCACTGTGTTACTATCGTATCTGCCGATTAATAGTAACTTTTTATTTAATGAGCGCTGGTAAAATATTGTCGGGATAATTTGACGCAGAATATTTTTAGAATAATAAACAGCTTTATTCCTTTTAATTTCTTCGACTATTTTTTTAAAAACCATACTAAAGTTTACAACCGGTTTATAAGATTCAGGTTTATAAATTTTGCGCTATCACAAATCCGCTTGCCCAGGCCCATTGAAAATTATAACCACCCAGCCAGCCCGTAACATCCACGCATTCTCCGCCATAATACATGCCGGGGATCTTTTTAACTTCGAGCGTTTTTGACGACAGTTCGTCTGTTGCTACGCCGCCGCGCATCACCTCTGCTTTATCATAACCCTTATCTCCTGCAGGTTTCACCTTAAACTCGTGGATCAATTGGCCGATGCTTTCTATCTCGGTTTTACTTAATGATGCCAGGTTTTTATCAACGGGTAATTTGTCACTCAGCGCCTCTGCAAATTTGCGGGTAAAAAGGTTTGCGAGATAAGCGAGCAGCATTTTTTTGCCATTTGCTTCCCGCTCCTGTTTTATCAGCTCGCCTATATTGTGGTTAGGCAGCAAATCTATATAAATATATTCTCCAGGTCGCCAATACGACGAAATCTGCAGTATAGCCGGGCCGCTTAATCCCCAATGTGTAAACAGGATATTCTCTTCAAAGCTGATCCTGTCGTTCCAAACGCGGCAAAAAATACTGTTACCAGATAGCTGCTCGTACCAGGGCTGGTCTTTGCCGGTTATGGTAAGCGGTACCAGCGCCGGTGCGGTTTCACTAATTCTCAGGCCAAAGTGTCTTGCCATTCGCAATCCAAAATCCGTAGCACCCATCTTGGGGATGGGCAAACCACCCGAGGCGATCACCACCTTTGGCGCCACCAGGCTTTCCGTTCTTCCGTCTCGTTCTACTGAAACAACAAAGCCACCTTCAGCCTGTTCTATCTCTTTTACTTCGGCACCGGTCCAGATTTCCTGCCCCAAATCTAAACATAGCGAGGTAAATACCTTTACCACATCCCGGGCATTGTCACTCTCCGGGAAAAGCTGACCAAGGGTTTTCTCCTTACCTGTTATGCCATAGGTTTCAAAAAAGCTGATGGTATCCTCAACCGTCCATTGCGAAAGTGTTGATTTGCTGAAATGCTCATTAGTTGAAATAAACTGCTGCGCCGAGGTATACAGGTTAGTGTAGTTGCACCGCCCGCCCCCGCTGATCAGGATCTTGGCACCTACCTTTTCATTTTTCTCAATCACCAGCGTTCGCTTGCCTAAAAAGCCGGCCTGTACGGCGCACATTAGTCCGCAGGCGCCGCCGCCAATAATTATAGCGTCAAAATCTGTTTGTTTTGTTAAATTTGCTGTCATGGCTGAAGTGTCGCAAATATCAGAATTTGGAAAGATACTTATCTTCCTTATTACAGGAATAATAATGGTATGCGTGGCTTTTTCTATAAATAAGCTGCTTGCACCCCATAATCCCAATCCTGAAAAGCTTACGTCGTACGAATGCGGCGAAGAAACAACAGGCAACGCATGGCTGCCGTTTAATTCACGCTTTTATGTGATAGCGCTGGTGTTCCTGTTGTTTGATGTCGAGATGGTTTTCATTTTTCCATGGGCTACAGTGTTTGGCAGTCACGAGATCAACAATTATGAGCCACGCTGGGGATGGCTGGCATTGACAGAAATGTTTATTTTTTTAGGGATCCTGATCCTGGGGCTGGTGTACGTTTGGGTGAAAGGCGACCTGGACTGGATAAAACCGAAGCCAATCGTTCCAACAACCGATACTTTTATTCCGAAATCACTTTATGAAAAGCTGAACGCGGAACAAAGCGTTTACAAAGTAAGGGCATTTGCGCTTACACCTGTTCCATCTGTTCCACTTGAAACAGTGTTAACAAAGGGAACAGCAGGAACAAATGAAACACCCGGAACAAGTGGAACAGGTGGAACAAGCGGAACACCCGGAACGCAGCCAATAAGAAAACCCATGTTTAAACCAACTTTTAAAAAACCTGGCAATGAGCAGTGAACTGACAAGTGAGAACGGCGGCGTTATAATAACCAAAATGAATGACCTGCTTAACTGGTCGCGGTTATCATCTTTATGGCCCTTAAGCTTCGGCATAGCCTGCTGCGCCATTGAGTTTATGGGGGCTTTTGCCTCTACCTACGACCTTGACCGGTATGGCGTATTCCCCCGCCCGTCGGCCCGCCAGGCGGATGTTATTATTATCGCAGGGACGGTTACCTTTAAAATGGCCGAACGCATAAAACGCCTTTACGAGCAAATGCCCGAGCCCAAGTATGTAATCTCAATGGGCTCATGTTCCAACTGTGGGGGGCCTTACTGGCAGCATGGCTACCATGTAGTAAAAGGCGTGGACAGGGTGATCCCGGTTGATGTATACGTGCAGGGCTGCCCACCCAGACCGGAAGCACTAATAGGCGCTATATTAGAGTTGCAGAAAAAAATTGAAGGGGAGAAATTGTTAGGGGGAGTCCGGAAGCCGGAAAAGACCGAAAGTCCGGAAGTTGAAGAAAGGGTATAACTTCCTATTGATTGGGTTTTTACCACAACTAACAGAAAGAACTCAGCAGGTTGTAATGAAAATCATATCCCCGTATACCACGACCACCCATTGGAAATATCGGGCCCGGCGTCGACAAATTTATCGGTTACTACAATCCGCTGCAGGTACTTAACATTTTTATAGCCAATTTGGGTCTCTACCCGTAAGCGAACGGGTGCCCCATTACGGGCAGGAAGGCTTTCGCCGTTCATCGTATGCGCCAGGATAGTTTGGGGGTGAAAAGCGTCTAACATATCAATACTCTCGCCATAGTTATCAAAACCATAAATACACACAAAACGTGCAGCCGGTAAAATACCGGCATGCTGCAACAGGGTACCCAGTGGTACGCCGGTCCACTCGGCAATGGCGCTCCAGCCCTCTTCGCAAGTATGACGGGTGATTTGTGTGCGCTCTCCAAGTTTTTTTAACTCCTCCATTGAATATTTGCCCGGTTTGGCTACACAACCCTCTACGGACAGCGCCCAGTCTTTAAAGTTATAGCGTTGCAGTTCCTGGTATTCTTTGCTATAAGCGGCCTTGCTGGCCGGGTCGGCAGGGTCGCCGATATCGGTAACCGGAAACGAAGTTATATCGCTTTTTTGATACTCCATGGCCAATGCCCGCTGCGAAAGTAAGCCGCGCTGGGCCATATAGGTCAGGTTATCCCCCATACGCAGCAAATTACCATAAGTGGGAGGCATCTTTTTTAAGCATCCCGAAAGAAGCAGTGCGCCGGCTGAGGTAATCCCTGCAAAAATGGCCCGGCGCCTGGTCATGCGTTTTTTTTCTTTCATGGTTAGCTGCTAAAAGTAATTGCAAGTACGTTTCGTTTAAAACCCGATCTGACAACCATTACCACATGCACCAACAGAAATAACAGCAGCGCGCTGGCAGAAAAAAAGTGAATGGTACGCGCAGATTGATGGCCAAAAAATATTTTTAGCAGGAAGGGGTAGGATGCGGTAATAGCGGGCGACATGGTGAAGCCGGTCAAGATAACAACCGGGAACAGGAAAAATATAACCGCCAGGTAGGTGATTTTTTGCAGCAGCCCATATTGGCCCCCGGTGTATGCTTGCTTGCGGAAATGGCTCAGGAAATCCTGCCAGAAGAGCCTAAAACTAAGTTCCCGGGTTTGTGGCGCCAGATTGCTGCGGAAATAACCGCTGAAAATACCGGTGAATAAATAAATGAGACCTGTTATTACTAAAAACCATGCCGCCAGGAAATGGGTACTGCGCCCCCAGCCGTTCTGGTTAAAAATATTGTAAGTGCGCACTGCACTTATTTGCGAATTAGCCAGGTGTTTAAACTGGATGCGCTTTTCCCAGCCGCCGTGGTGGTAATTGCGGCTGATGGGCAGTTCGAACAATGCCGGCGTAAGATCGTTGCCTGCCTTGCCCCAATAAAGCCGGGGATGCGACATCAGGATAACATAGCCACTAACGGTAAGCGCCAGGAAACTTAAAGTAATGATAAAATGTGCGCTCTTTACCCAACGCTTATGCTGGCCGTTTCCCATTTTTTTATCTTTAAAACCATCTCATCTTCAATACACTACCCCAATGTGCCTTAATCAAAGCCTAAAGATAAAATATTTTTTTTCAAAGATTTAACCTTTAATATTTATAGCTTTCGTAAAAAAACGTCAGCAGTCATTCAATCCGTTAGTCATTATATTTGATAGGTTAAAAAACTTTTGAGCCATGAAAAAAATATTAAATATTGTTCTTGTCCTGGTTTGTATTATCAGTTTAATTGATAATTCTTTCGCTCAATCTATCAACCCAAAACTGGCCATCTTCCCAACCGGCACTACCTTAATAGGTGATATCCCCTACGCCAATGATACGCTAAAAAAGCATCTGCTTGATATTTACCTGCCACCGGTTAAAAAGTCAGCCTATCCTTTTATTGTATGGATCCATGGCGGTGCATGGATGCTGAATGATAAATATGCAGATATGGGCTACATGACAAAAACCCTGAAAGCTTTTGCCGACAGTGGGTACGCCGTAGCATCAATTGACTACCGGTACAGTACAACAGCTGTGTTCCCGGCGCAGATCAGGGATTGCAACCAGGCCGTGGAGTTTTTATATAATAATGCAGCTAAATACAACCTGGATAAAAACCGCATCGCATTGATCGGCTTTTCTGCGGGCGGGCACCTGGCCTCATTACTCGCGGTTTCAAACAATAACAACATCAAAGAATTTTATCCTAACGGTGAAAAACCGAAGTTCAAAATAAAGCTATGCCTGGATTTTTACGGCCCGGCTGATTTTGCAAGCCTTAAAGGTAACGACAGCCCCGACGCTAAGTCCCCTATCACCCTATTATTGGGAGCAACAGTTGCCAGTCGCCCTGATTTGGCAAAAACGGCAAGCCCTGTAACCTATATAGATAAAAATGATCCGCCATTCCTGATTGTCCAGGGCGAAAAAGACGAGTCGGTAAATCCAGCCCAATCTGAACTGATGAGCAGCCGATTAAAACAAGCGGGGGTTAAAAACCAATTGATAATTGTTAAAGACGCGCCCCATTACGGGGTGATGTTCGATTCAGATAATATCCGTAAAAGCGTTTTCATGCTTTTAGATATGTATATGAAATAGCGTTAAAAAAACATTGCCCTAATAATAGCCGGGATAATCAGCAGGTCTATTGAAATTAACGCATATTTCTTATATAACTTTCCTTGTTGTGATCCATAAGTTTCTGTAACCTGCTTACACCTGCCGTTATTAAAAATCAACAGGTAATTCAAAATAGCGAATGGAATAAAGAAGGTAACCAGTACGGATATGAAACTATTTAAGGGATGGGCGTTAAAAATATTCCTCCTCTGGCGCGAGTATGACGGGTCGGCCAAAAGCGAAAAGGCGTACTCGTGTCCCGCGTTCAGGTAGCCAACAAGCTATGTTGGAGCATGATTTTAAAAGCAAAATACCGTTTGCCAGGTAACCAGCAATGCGGTATTTTTATTGCGAATGAGTACCAAATATAAATTTAGAGATTAATATATATTGTTGGTTAAACCGGAGGCAATGTAAACCAAACGCTTCATCCAGGTCACGAGTAGCCATTCCGCGCAGGCGGCCCGTCATACTCGCGCCAGAGGGGAAGAAATATTGCGGGGGCTATAAAAAAAGTGCCGCATATAAACGTAGCAACATCTTCCTTCAATTTACACGCTTTTTTAAATCCATTAGATTGGAAAGGATATTCAGATAATTCATTTAATCCATTTAGATTTGTTAGAAAAAATAATGTTAGATATTGATAAATTAAAAAGAAATTCAAATAAATCCAAATTTCAATCTTGGATATTGGACAATATTGAAATGTTACTTAACCAGATTGATGAAAATACCTTAAGTAATGAAAGTTCTGTTGAAGCTGATGGGCAACTTATGACAATTTATTTAGTTCATAAAATGGATTCAGATACAATTGTTATTTTAAACATTTTAAAAGATCACGTCAGTCTATGGGTTGGTGAAAATAATTTATACTTTGATATAAATTCAGATATAAATTATTTTAAGGATATATATTTAAATTGTCTAAAAGGCGATTATGAGACTACTGAATATTTTTTTAAGGATAAGTTGATTTTTTCAATTACGTACTTATTAAAGTATAATGACGTGCAATTTATTAAATCACATACGTTTTTTTACCCTTTTTACAAATGGCTCTACAAAGGAAAATTTATTTTGAAACATTCAAAGTATAAGTCATTTATTAACAAGTAGCGCGCATTCTGGCGCGAGTATGACGGGTCGGCTAAAAGCGTACAGGCCTACTCGTGCCCAGCGTTTAGGTAGCCAAAACGCTATGTTGTAATATTATTTTAAAAACAAAATACCGCTTGCCAGGTAACCAGCAATGCGGTATTTTTATTGTGAATGAGTACCAAATATAAATTTAGAGATTAATAGATATCTTGTTGGTTAAACCGGAGGCAATGTAAACAAAAGGCTTCATCCAGGTCACGATTAGCCATTGTGCACAGGCGGCCCGTCATAGCGTCAGGAGGGCAATGTTTGACACGCGTATATTCGTAAAAGTATTTTTGTTTTTCTCGATGCATACATGAAATAGTATCATTCGAAAAACATCACTTTAATTACCACCGGGATAATTAGCAGGCCGATTGAAATTAGTGCATACTTCTTATATAACTTTCCCTGTTGTGATCCATAAGTTTCTATAACCTGCTTATACCTTTCGTTACTAAAAACAGCCAGGTAATTCAAAATAGCAAATGGAATAAAGAAGGTGACCAATACGGATATGAAACTATTTAATGGATGGGCATTAAAAATATTCACCGGCATAGCCAACAACAATTGGCGGCTCACAATTATTCGCAGCCAGTAAAATATCGTGAGCAAATTAATTCCCTGCAGTGCCGAAATAGGTACCAGCGTATAAAGCTGCCAGCTGGTGTTCCCGGCTTTATTTTTCTTTTGAGAAATGATGGCATCAGCCCAAATCCTGTAATATAATTTTAGCATACCAATAGGGTTTCAATTATAAAGCCCGGACTGTTGCACAGTACCGGGCTTTTCTTTGAAGCTTACAATTATTATTTAGTCATCAACACACCGTTGATTCCATGGATTACGCCGTTGGATGCAGGCGTATCAAATGAAGTTACTTCGGCAGTATTGCCTTGTGCATCCTTAAGCTGCAATTTTTTATCCACTACAGCAATGGTAATGGTTTGCCCGTCGACAGTTTTCAATGTCGCCGTTTTGGTAGCGTTAGTAAGGGCTTTAATAATTGCGGCCTTATCAAACTTACCGGCAATTACATGGCCTTTTACCAATGCTGCCAGTTTAGTGGGATCTTTCATCAGGCTATCAAGCTTTGCTTTAGGCAGGGCAGCAAATGCAGCATTACCCGGCGCAAATACTGTGAACGGGCCAGCACCCTGTAAAGTAGCATCTAAATTTGCTGCCTTAATTGCACCCACCAATGTTGAAAGGTCTGCTACGTTGGCTAATGTAGCCTGAATATCTTTCACTGAATCGGCCTTTGCACCCGGGGTAGCGGTTGCAGGTGGCTGTGTAGTTGTTTGCGGAGGCTGTGCAGGCGTTGGTGCGGGCTGCGTAGGCGCAGGTTGCGTTGGAGCCGGCTGTGTTGGCATCGGCTTTGGCTGCGTTGGTTGCGTTTGCGCAAATACATTATTTGATACCAATCCTATTGATATAGCTGCTGCTATAATTAAAAACGATTTTTTCATGTTAAATAATTTATTAATGGTTATTAGTTAGCATTGTTACCCGGCATCTTTATTAATGCCATGCTTTAATTAATTCAGTAGTTATAACCATAAATCACACTGTATAGTTTTAAAGAAATAAAAAAACGCGTACAAACAATTAATAAACAATAAGTTAAAATGAACCTATTTCTCCCTTTTTTAACCAAACCAGCAAATTACACCTCCCATTTTGCCACTTTTATCCGGGCTAAATAGGTTTATTTCCTTAAATATTTGATGGTAGTAATCCTATGACTCAAAAGAAGCTATTAACCAGCTATTTAGATAAATGTCTGCGGGGGTTATTTGGCGGCATGCGAATACCCTGGCGGCGCTGGCAGTTGGGCGATAGTGCCGAAGATTTTTTTACTGACAACCTGTTTGAGGCACTTACTTACAACGTATGCCATAAGATCATCAGCATAAAAACACTTTATTGAGCGTACCTGTGGCAAAAATGCGGGTGGGTATCAGCATAATAAAGGCATTGAAAAAAAGGTTTGACGATATCTTAATTATCGTCAAACCGCATATTTATATATTTTGGAAATTTTGCTTATTGCCCCTGGGCCAGCGTATAACCTATCTTACCACCAAATTTCATCAGGAACTCAACTGAGCATACCTTAACATCTTCAGAAAAGGCGGCGGCTATGTGAAGCAACTCCTTTTGGCTAACCTCTTTACCCGCTTTCTTCTCAAAACGCACCCGGTACTCATTAACCAGCTCTGTAAATATGGAACCTGTCGGCCAAACCTGCGTACCCCTGTTAGAGATCATCACCACATCAAAGTTATCAGTTAAGCGCTTTTTGGCTAAAGCCGCCAGTTCAGCAGGCTGCAGGTTACCGGCTTCCACAAACACATCTACCCCAACCATTTCTTCCTTAATACCTTTTGTAACCGTCAGCTTATTTTTTGTGAGGGTGTGGTGATGGGCATTGGCTTTCAACTGCATATTAGCCTGGGCTACAACACCGCCGTCGGCAGGGATCATGCCCAAATTCGAAATAACCGCATCAGCAAAACCGCTGGTGTCAACCGATGGTTTCAACTTGTCGCCAAAATCACCGGTATGTACCCCTTGTTCCAAAGTGTAAAGCAAGGCATTTTCAATGGTGGCAGCATTTTCTGTAAAGCCCATGTAACGCAGCATCAATATGCCCGACAGCATTAAAGCGGTTGGGTTAGCTATGCCTTTGCCCGTAATATCGGGCGCTGTACCGTGTACAGCCTCAAAAATGGAAATATTATCGCCAATATTAGCCGATGGCGCAAAACCAAGGCCGCCAACTAAACCTGCGCACAGGTCTGACACAATATCGCCTTGCAGGTTTGTTAAAACAATAGCCTGGAAATTTTGCGGCTGGGTAACCAGCTTCATACAAAGGTCGTCAACAATAATATCCGACGATTGAATCTCCGGGTACTCTTTTGCTATTTCCAGGAACGTTTCCAGGAAAAGCCCGTCGGTAAGTTTCATGATATTGGCCTTGTGGGCGCAAGCCAGTTTGGTATAGCCTTTTCGTTTAGCCATTTCAAAAGCATAACGGATCACCTGTGCCGAACCTGGCCGGGTAATTATCCGCCGGCCCACGGCAACATCATAGGTCAACAAATGCTCTATGCCGCCATAAGTATCTTCAATATTTTCGCGGATGATGGTAAGATTGATAGGGATACCGGCTTTTGAAAAAACAGTTTCAACCCCTTTGAGTGTTCTGAAATCGCGCTGGTTGGCATAAGTATTCCAAACCTTGCGGGCGGTAACGTTTATACTTTTAACACCTTTTCCTTTTGGGGTCTCCATAGGCCCTTTAAACAGGATGCCGAGGTTTTCTATAGTTTCTTTAGCGGCAGTTGTCATCCCGGTGGAGTGTCCGGCATCAAAATATGATTTCCCCATTTCAACAAATTCATACTCAAGGGGAACGTTGTTTGCTTCAAAAACCCGAAGCACGGCCTTCATTATTTCAGGCCCTATACCATCGCCGTTAGCTACGGCTATTTTAGTTTTCATTATAAAGAACTTTTATCGTTAATACTGGGCAAATATATGGGTTTCTAACCGCTTACGTTGCCGGAACCGCAGCTTAATACTGCTTTGATGACAGCAAACTTATAATACCCTATCCGCCATTTTATTTTTTATATCCACCCCTTTATACCTCAACAAAAATCATGAAATTTGTTTTTTTATTTTATCAACTATGGGTAAAACAATCCTGTTAAATCTTTTCAAAACATTTATTTTATCGCTCATTATTTCGATAGCGATCTTCAGTGCCTATTATGGCATAACCCGCAAAGGCGCCGACTACGGCCACGCTGTGCAGTTGATAATGGTAGGCGCGTTTTACCTGAACGGTATATTACTGATGATGGCCCTGCCCGCGTTGTTCCTGGCGTACCCTTCCATCTGGATGAAGCCGGTTTTTCGCCTGTTTTTATACTTTTCGGGGCCATTGGCTTTTATTTTAACCAATTTTACTTTGCCCTTAAACAGCGTTGATACCATATTTTATATCTTAACCGGCGTTGTCTTTTTTATTATCCACGCCATTTTCTATTATAAACTGGTTAAAAAGAATGGATAAGTTATTAATCCGTTACCATATCATTTAGGCTTTTTGAAAGATTTAGGCTAAACTTGCACCATTATAATGAAAGCATTTTACGGAGACCTTAAACTAGGAATTTTAGGCGGCGGCCAGCTTGGGCGCATGCTTATACAGCAGGCAATAAATTACAACGTAACAATAAAGGTGCTTGATCCCGACCGGGAAGCTCCTTGCCGCAAACTTTGCGACGAATTTGTAGTCGGATCACTAAATGATTATGAAACCGTGTACAACTTTGGCAAAAAAGTTGACATGCTGACCATTGAAATTGAAAAAGTAAATGTTGATGCGCTGGAACAACTGGAAAAAGAAGGCGTTTTAGTTTATCCGCAGCCCCGGGTTATCAGGCTTATACAGGATAAGGGACTGCAGAAACAGTTTTTTAAGGAAAACAATATCCCTACCGCCGAGTTCCAGGTGATCTCATCAGCAGCGCAGTTAAAAGAAAGCCACATCCCTTTTCCATATATTCAAAAATTGAGAAGAGATGGTTATGATGGCAGGGGCGTTTATAAGGTTATTGATGAATCATACCTGGAAAAAGCATTTACCGAGCCCAGCCTGATTGAACGCTGGATTGATTTTGAAAAAGAAATAGGCATAATTGTAGCCCGCAGTGAAAACGGCGAGGTAAAGACCTTCCCGCTGGTTGAAATGGAATTTAACCCACAGGTTAACCTGGTTGAATTTTTAATTTCGCCATCAACCCTGCCTTTTGAAATACAGCAGGATGCAGCACAAATAGCTGTTAAGATTGCAGAGGACCTGAAAATTGTAGGCTTGTTGGCAGTTGAGATGTTTTTAGACAAACACGGCAAAATACTGGTTAATGAGCTTGCGCCAAGGCCGCACAACAGCGGGCACCAGAGTATTGAAGGTAATGTAGTTTCACAATTTGAGCAGCATTTAAGGGCGATATTTAACCAGCCCCTGGGCGATACCGCCTGCCTTAATAATGCCATTATGGTAAACGTATTAGGTGAAGCCGGATATGAGGGCCCTGCCGTGTATGAAGGCATTGAAAAGGTACTAAAATGCCCGGGCGTTTATGTACATTTATACGGAAAAGCGCTCACCAAACCATTCCGCAAAATGGGGCATGTAACCATTATTGATGCCGACAGGGAAAAAGCGATTGAAAAGGCAAGGTTTGTGCAGGCGACACTGAAAGTGATAAGTTAAGTAGTTGATGGTTCATAGTTCAGGGTAAGAATTTATAGCCACAATTAATCAAAAGAGTTTTTAATAAAATAGATTTATACCGGTGATAGGCCGACTACTTCACAACTTTCGGCTATGAACCATCAACCATTAACTATGAATCACCCCAAAGTAGGCATTATAATGGGCAGCAAGTCTGACCTTCATGTTATGCAGGATGCTGCAGATGTATTAAAAGAATTAGGCGTTGACTATGAAATTACCGTAGTATCAGCCCACCGCACACCTGACAGGATGTTTACCTATGCCCGCGAAGCAGCAGGACGGGGATTAAAAGTAATAATAGCAGGCGCAGGCGGCGCGGCGCATTTACCTGGCATGGTGGCGTCGTTAACGCATTTGCCCGTTATTGGCGTCCCTGTAAAATCAAGCAATTCAATTGACGGCTGGGATTCTATTCTCTCTATCCTTCAAATGCCAAACGGCATCCCGGTTGCGACGGTAGCCCTTAATGCCGCAAAAAACGCAGGGATCTTAGCCGCGCAGATCATTTCAACCGCCGATGAGCAGATTGTCAAAAACCTGATCGCTTTTAAAGATGATTTGAAGAAAAAGGTGGAAGAGTCTGCAAAAGAAATGGAGGGTAGAGACTAGAGATTTGTTGAATCCTATGTAAGATTTTTCCTAATCTCTAGTCTCCAAGCTCTGGTCTCTAATTCCCAACTAATTAAGAGCAGGATTTTCGGGAAAATTAGCAATATGTGCATATCGCTGTCCCAGGCCTATCACTACTTCGCGCCAAAGGGTTTCTTCGTTGTCTGAAAACAGGGTATCCACATTTAGGTTGTTAGCTACAATCCAGCTGTCGCCGGTAATTTCATCGTCCAGTTGCCCGGGTGTCCAGCCGGAGTAGCCTGTAAAGAACCTAATTTCATCGGCGTTTAGCTGGTAATTGGTTATCAATTCTTTCACAGCTTCAAAATCACCACCCGAAAATATACCTTCGGCTAATTCAATGCCGTCCGCAATTTTCTCAGGACAACGGTGTATAAAGTGCAGCGTATTGCCTGCTACCGGCCCTCCAACAAATACAGGAATTTCGGAGTAGGATAGCTCAGGCATAATGTCACCCAGTAAATATTCACTTGCATGGTTTAAAATGAAACCCATGGCACCGCCTGCGGAGTATTCTGTAAGGATAATGACAGCCCGCTTAAAGTTGGGGTCCATCATAAAGGGCTCCGATATAAGTAATCGTCCTGCGGCAGCCGGTATAGAGTTTAGCATAACTATAAATTTATTCTTTTAACAACTATTACAAAAATATGTTCAGTGTTTGAAAAAGAGGCGTGAACCGCGAAGTCAATCATCAAGCTTAAACAAATCCGGTTTAAATTCAACTTTATTAACGATAAATTCTCAAAGAAAGTTCTCCTTAACATTATTTTATTGTCATGATTTTTTACAGCGGCTTTCTGCCACTTTGTTCTGTTTTTTAATTTGTAAGTTTGCAGTGATGGATCATGAAAAATTACAGAACACGAGGGAAGAATACACCGTCGCGTCGTTATCAGAAAACAGCACCAAAGCCGACCCAATAAAACAGTTTGAGGCGTGGTTTAGCGAGGCACAGGAATTAAACCTTCCCGAACAAAATGCCATGACGCTTTCTACGGCAACCCATGATGGCCGCCCCTCTGCCCGGATTGTTTTACTGAAAGGTGTTTATAATGGTGGTTTCGTTTTTTTCACCAATTACCTGAGCCGCAAAGGCAAAGAGATCACCAAGAACCCTGTTTGTGCCCTAACATTTTTCTGGCCTTCCATGGAACGCCAGGTGCGCATTGAAGGCACATTGGAGAAGGTAAGTAAGGAAGAGTCTGAAAAATATTTTCATTCGCGTCCAAAAAACAGCCAGATTGGTGCGGTGGTTTCCCCGCAAAGCCAGGAAATTGACAGCCGTGATGTTTTAGAAAAAAAATGGGAAGAAACAGCTGCAGAATATAACGAAAAAGAAGTGCCTAAGCCTTCGTTTTGGGGCGGGTATATTGTTAAGCCCCAGGTGATAGAGTTTTGGCAGGGCCGCGAGAGCCGCCTGCACGACAGGATAGTTTACAAAAAAATGGATAGCAAAAGCTGGAAAAAAGTACGTTTAGCACCATGATCTTTGAAGAGATTAAGTTATTACTTATTGAAAAATTTGGCGCTGAAGTAATTGTTGGCGAAGAAACAGGCGGGCTGCAGCCCGCCCTGCTTATTGCCCCCGGGCAAATTACCGGGGTTTGCCTGGAACTGCGCAACAATGCAAACACTTACTTTGATTTTTTAAGCAGTTTAACCGGGGTTGACTATGGTATCGAAGCTAAACGCTTTGGTGTTGTATATCACCTGGCATCTATCCCCTTTCAAACACAGTTAACCCTTAAAGCTAGTGTGGAGAACAACCGCGACCTGAACGATTTGCCAACCTTCCCAAGCATTACGTCAGTTTACCGCACCGCCGACTGGCATGAACGCGAAGCTTACGACCTCACCGGCATATTTTTTGAAGGCCATCCCGACCTTCGCCGCATCCTGCTACCCGACGATTGGGAAGGCTTCCCCCTGCGGAAGGATTACAAAACAGCAGAATATTACAAGGGAATTAAGATAGATTAAGCGATTAGTTTCGGCTGGCTTATAAATGTTAAATAATTACATTGTTATTCCCTGCTGTCAGACCTTCTTTAACATGCTGTCGTTGCTGCTATCACCTAATCTCTCACCACTGGTCTCTAATAACTAACCATAACCTTTTAATTTCTTTCACGTAAAAGCCATTACAATCTTAGTGATCAACTAAACTGATATGGCACAATGGAAATTATAAGAAGAGATAATATTTCCTACGAAGAATTTATGGAAGAGCATTATAAGCCGGGCATTCCGCTGGTTTTTACTAATGCGTCAAAGGTTTGGAAGGCTAACGGGCTTTTTACGCCCGATTGGTTCAGAGAAAATTATCCCGACAGGGAAACAGATTGCAGGGGAACCTCCTACAAAATGAAGGACATAATGGATATGGTTGAAACCAGCACCGTTGAAAAACCTGCCCCCTACCCTATAATATTTGATATTCCGGGCACATTGCCAGAGTTAATGCCACTGCTCGATCCGTTGGACCTGAATTATGCCACATCAAACTGGCTAAAAAATAAGATGTTCAAAATAGGCAAATGGGGCGGCGCAACCGAACTGTTTGTTGGCGGCCCGGGTGGTAAATTCCCTTATTTACATATCGATTACTACCATTTAAATTCATGGATTACACAGCTATATGGTGAAAAACGCTTTACCGTTTTCCCGCGCGGGCAGGATGAGTTTCTTTATCCCCGTCCTGAGGATCCGTGGCGTTCAGAATTAAATGTTTTTGAGCCTGATTTTGAAAAGTTTCCAAAATATAAGCATGCCACACCCATTAATTTTACGGTGGGCCCCGGCGAAACACTGTTTATTCCGTTCGGGTTATGGCATACTGCCTACTCCTTAACGCCAACCATATCTGTGGCCTTTGATACGCTCGACAGCAAAAACCATAAAGAATTTATGAAAGATGTATGGACGTTTAAAAGCCGCCAGAGTAAAGCAAAAGCAGTTGCTATGTATAGTTACGCATGGCTGGCCACCCAGGGCAGCAAAATGAAGGAAAGCTGGGCTTAAAAATAATATAGTTTGATTTCGAAAGTTCCAATTCGGGGTCAGTAATTATAGTTTATCAGTCGCCCGCGGTTAAATAGCTGCGGGCGTTTTTTATTTAATAATGTTCCCGACCAGTAATTAAATACGACCATTTGAATAGGAATTTCCTAAATTTGGAACCGGAATAAATCCGACACCGAACATCCGAAATTAAATTGACCACTCATCCAAAATACGACGCCGCTTTAAATAATTACTATCAAAAGATAGCTAGTGCAGCCACCGAAGACATGGTATTGAACATGGGGCCGCAACACCCGTCAACACATGGTGTATTGCGGCTCGAGCTGATAACTGACGGCGAGATCGTAAAGGAAGTCATCCCGCATATTGGGTATTTACACCGCTGCTTTGAAAAACATGCAGAATCATTAACCTACCAGCAAACCATTCCGTTTACCGACAGGCTTGATTACCTGGCATCGATGAACAACAGCCATGCTTTTGTTATGGGTGTTGAGCGAATGATGGGAATAGATAAAGACATTCCGAAACGCGTTGAGTACATCCGGGTACTGGTGTGCGAACTGAACCGCATTGCATCACACCTGATAGCTATTGGCACTTATGGTATTGATATTGGAGCGTTCACGCCTTTTTTATGGTGTTTTAGAGACAGGGAGCATATTATGGGAATGCTGGAATGGGCCTCTGGATCGCGGATGCTGTACAACTACATTTGGGTTGGGGGTTTATTTTACGATCTGCCCGTTGGTTTTGAAGAGCGTTGCAGCGAGTTTGTAACCTATTTTAAGCCCAAAATGGCTGAACTTAACCAGCTTTTAACCGATAACCAGGTATTTATAAGCCGTACAGCTAATGTTGGCGTGCTGCCGCTCGATGTAGCCATTAACTACGGATGCTCTGGCCCGATGCTGCGCGGATCAGGCCTTAAGTGGGACCTCCGCCGCATTGACAATTATTCTGTTTATCCCGAACTTGAATTTGAAATACCGGTAGGCAAAGGTGCTATGGGCACCGTGGGCGATTGCTGGGACCGCTACAAGGTACGCGTTGATGAAATTGAACAATCCCTTAAAATGATTGAACAATGCCTCAGCCGGCTGCAAAATGAATTAAAACGCACCCCCGATTTTGATCCGCGCTCAAAAATGCCGAGAAAGATAACCCCAAAAGCACAGGACTATTATGTAAGATGTGAAGGGGCAAAGGGCGAACTTGGTTTTTATTTTATGGCTGATGGACGCTCCGAGATCCCTACCCGGGTAAAAGCACGGGCGCCAAGTTTTAATAACCTGTCTGTATTGCCCGAAATTGCTAAAGGGGTAATGATAGCCGACCTGATAGCTATTGTAGGCTCTATCGACTTTGTTTTGGGCGAGGTAGACAGGTAGCCTCCGCAATTTGCAGATATAAAAAACCCTTTAAATCATCCCGTCAGATAAAATGGAGCAAAAAAACAGGGCGCTTTGATTACTCAAAGCGCCCTGAACTATATAGATAGTTTTTTGGGATCTTTATTGATTATAAACCCTAACAAGGAAAATGCAGTTCTGCAATTTTTTAATCTGCTGTACCCGGCTTAAACCTGCAAGTACATTTTTGTTATTTATATTCAACGTTTTGTTTAGCGAATCAGCAGGAATATCTTTTATCGCTTTCAGTAAATAGCTTGATTTAACAGCAAAGGCTGCACCTTCTACGTGGCTTTGTTTAGCGTTAACAATGCCAATGATATTCCCCTTACTGTCAAACAACGGGCCACCACTGTGACCAAAATCAAGAGGAGCCGATATTTGATATTGTGTGGTATCTCCTTTAAAACCAGTGCTCGCAGTTAAGTAACCAGGGCCTAAAACCATAGCATCACGCGGAAAACCAATAGTGAATACATTTTCCCCGATATCGGTTTCCGCTTTCTTAAATGCATAAGGTATGGTACCCAATGTTTTGAAAGACGGATCGGTAATCTCCAAAATAGCAATATCTGATTGTGGTTCGGTATAAATTACCTTAGTACGGTATGCTTTACCATCAGTACCCTGAACGTAAACAGAGTCGGCACCGCTAATTACATGATTATCAGTAACAATATATCCGTTTGAAGAGATCGCAAAGCCTGTTCCCCTAAAATTACCCGGGTTAACCATTTTGGTGTGCGGCGGATTAAGGCTATTAACCTGAGTTTTCAACTGGTTGGTAGCGCGGTTGATCTTATTGATCTCCCCCCTTAATTGCAGGTAGTTTGATTCCCTGTTGTTTAAATAGCCGGTAAAAAACAAGGTGCACAATACCGCAAATATGGCAATAGAAGCAGCTACTGAAATTTTTGAATGGTGGTTTCGCCACATTTGTACAATCCACGAAGGGTGGATCATCAGCTCTTCTTCTAATGCATGAACATCTATTTCGTCATGAATGGCATTCAAACGGTTCTCAAGTTCCAGGCGCTCGCCATACTGCTTAATCAGGTTAGTGAAATGCTTATGCTCGGCTACCTTATTATTTACAGCAGGGTCCTCGCTCCGGATTTTTTCGAAAGCGGTACGCTCAGCCTTGGTCATCTCGCCATTAAGATAACGTTCAATTGTCTCGGTTAACTGGTTATTCTCGCTCATCGCTTTGCTCTCCTTATTTTTGCTGAAAAAATAATTTCTTCAGCCGTTGCAGGCATTTATATTTTTGGGTCTTTGCATTGTCTGCGTTAGTGTAACCAAAATTTTCACAGATCTCCTGCATCGACCTGTTATTGATATAAAAATCTTCTATAATAGTTTTACAGGGTTCGCCCAATAACTGCAGGGCATTACCCATTTTATTAAACTGGATATCGCGCTCATTATTTTTTTCCGTTTCATCATCAACTGACAAATACTCCTGGAAATCTTTAATATCGCCACCATACCTGTTCATTTGCGTAAGCCTTTTAAGCCAAAGCCGCCTGCAAATAGAATAGATATAAGTTTTAAGCTTACTGCTTAATTCAAAATCACCCGTCTTAACTTTATTATAAAGAACAATTATGGCTTCCTGATAAATGTCTTTAGCATCATCAGCATTGCCGTTGTTATTAATCACCAGTTGTAATATCATCGGAAAATAGGCCAAATACAGCCTTTTCAATACACTTTCCGAATTATTAAGGATCCCAAGGATAACTTCACTATCTGTTGGTACCCCGCCGTTTAACTCTTTACTCACTACTTAATACTATTTATGCGAAATTGTAACCCATTATTGATAAAAAAAAAATAAAACTAAATAATTTTCTCTAAAGGTAGTTGATTGGCGCGCATTATGCGATTTAGTTGCCGGGTAACCCGGCTAAACAATTGTAGTACAAAACATTAAATCTATTCGCTGTATTACACGGTCACGGCCCACACATTTAAAAAACCAACTGAACATTGAGCATTAAAACCTGCAACCGCATAGCTGACGGGAAGATCGGTACAGCAATCCAAAAGATCACCAACAAAACAGCGGAAGAAACCATCATAAAAAGGCCAAAAACAAAGATTGCATTAGCTAATCAGCCCGTAAAAGAAACGTTGATTTTGATAAAGCTACAATAACTATAGATTTTATATTTTTTATTTTATTTTTTTGGGTTACCTTTTCAAGGTTGCAGTATTAATAGTACAAACACTCACATTTAAATATAAAAAAAATGAAAAATTCATTCAAATTAGGTTTCGTTGCTTTAGTAATTGCTGTTTCTGCTGCTGCTTGTGGTGGTAGTGCAAAAAAAGATGGTGGTGATACAACTGTTAAAGTTGACTCTACTGTTAAAGTTGATTCTACTGTAAAGAAAGACACAGTTGTTAAAGTTGACACCACTAAAAAAGATACTACTAAAAAGAAATAATCTTAACTGATTTTTCTGTTAATTTTTTAGTTTTTTATCTGTTAAAAGGTAATCCTTGATTTTTTTTTAATTCATGGGTTACCTTTTGCTTTTACTGGTATTAAGGTTAAACTATTTAATCACTTAAAAAGAAAATTAACATGAAAAATTCATTCAAAATGGGCGCTTTAGCCTTAGTTATTGCAGTTTCTTTCGCAGCTTGTAAAGGTAAATCTGATTCAGCTGCTGCTGATTCAGCTAAAATGGACTCAGCTAAAATGGACTCAGCTAAAATGACTGATACAGCTAAGAAAATGGTTGATACAGCTAAGAAAATGGTTGATTCAGCTAAAAAAATGACTGATACTACTAAGAAAAAAATGTAATCTCATTTTTTCTAAAAGCAGAAACGCCTGGTTAGCAATAGCCGGGCGTTTTTGTTTTTACATAGTTTTCCGCACTCGCCTATCCAATTAATTTCCGGCTTATCCGGATAGATATTTAATTTTACCGGCAACAACTGGCAAATGAAGCAATCTTTAATTTCAATAAACAACGCAACCGTACGGTTTTTAAATAATATACTTTTTACAGGTTTAAACTTTTCAGTTAACAAAGGCGAAAACTGTGCACTAATAGGGAAAAGCGGATCAGGGAAAAGTGCACTGCTGCATACCATAGCGGGCAGGTTTAATATTACCGCAGGAGAAATTGAGTGGCATTTTTTTGAGGAGTTTAAAAGCCATGCCGAAAATGCCGACGCACAACTTACCCATCATAAGCTGATGGCGCTTGTTGAACCCAAACACCACTTTAAGAACCTTTCGAACACAGCCGACTTTTACTACCAGCAACGTTATAATTCGTCAGACTCAGAAGACACTCTTACTGTTGAAGAATATCTTCGCGCGGTAACGCCCGTTTTGCGGCAGGCTGGCTATTGGACATTTGAAAAAACAACCGGGCTGTTAAAGCTTGCTGAGTTATTGAGCAAACAGATCATCAAGCTATCAAACGGAGAAACCAAAAGACTGATGCTCGCAGCAGCTTTATTGAAATCGCCGGTTTTGTTATTGCTTGATAGTCCGCTAACCGGGCTGGATGTGCAGACGCGCAAGGATTTTAACTCCATAATAGATGAGATCATTCAATCTGGAATAACAGTTATTATGGCCACGTCACCTTATGAAATTCCGGATGCAATAACCAATGTTGCCATTTTGCAGGAGGGTGCAATAATTAAAAGCCTTAATAAAGATGAGTTTAAACCTGCTTGGTTTATGCAGGATGATACCGATGTAATTGACAACGAAGAGCTTAAAACCTTATTAAACCCAAAAACGGCGAAAATAACCTATAAGCATATTGTTAAAATGGATAATGTGTTTATAAAGTATGGTGATAAAGTTATTTTAAATCAAATAGACTGGCAAATTGTACCCGGCGAAAGATGGGCACTGCTCGGGCCAAACGGGGCTGGTAAGTCAACCCTGCTTAGTTTAATAAATGCGGATAATCCGCAAGCTTATGCAAATGATCTAGTTTTATTTGATAAAAAACGCGGCACCGGCGAGAGCATTTGGGATATAAAAAGCAAAATTGGTTTCGTATCGCCCGAACTGCACCAGTATTTCCCTACTGATAACAGCTGTTTGCAGGTTATAGAATCCGGGTATTATGATACGCTGGGCTTATTCCGTCCATCACAAAAAGCGAAAGCCGATACCGCTTTACGCTGGATGAAAGCCCTGGAGATAGAGAAATATGCACGCGTACTCTTAAAAAACATCCCTGCTAGCGCTCAACGTCTATGCCTGCTGGCCCGTGCACTGACAAAAAACCCCGACCTCCTTATTTTTGACGAACCCTGCCAGGGTCTAGATGAACACCAGCAACATCACTTTAAAACCCTGGTTGATACCATTTGCAGACTCAGCAATGTTACACTGATCTATGTAACTCACTATCAGCATGAAATTCCGGATAGTGTAACGAAGGTTTTGAGGCTGGATAAAGGGAAACAATGCTGATTTTCGCTAATTAAACCAAATTCAATGAATTTAAAAGCGCAACGCTGATTCGTCAACTCTGTGTTAATTAATTCGTGAAATTCGCATAAATTCGTGCAGGTTCGTGTCTATTAGTATATTTGTGTATGAACACAGCCGATCTGTTGCAACGCGCTTTGCGGTTTGATTTTTTGACCCAGGAAGAAGGGGTTTTTCTTTATAAAAATGCCTCCACCGCCGATTTGATGTACACAGCCAACGAGCTGCGCAAGATCCAGGTGCCACATGGCAAAGTTACCTGGCAGATAGACCGGAATGTGAACACCACAAATGTTTGTATAGCCAATTGCAAGTTTTGCAACTTTTTCCGCCGCCCCGGTCACGAGGATAGCTACATAACTGACATTGAAACCTACAAGCAAAAAATAGAAGAAACCTTCCGCTATGGTGGCGATCAGTTGTTGTTACAGGGCGGGCATCACCCTGATCTGGGACTAAAATTTTATGCCGATACTTTCAGACAGCTTAAAGAACTATATCCAACGCTAAAACTGCACTCGTTAGGTCCGCCGGAAATTGCCCACGTTGCCAAACTGGAGGGCATGAGCCACATTGATGTTTTAAGAGAATTGCAGGCCGCAGGCTTAGATTCATTACCGGGCGCTGGTGCTGAAATATTGAACGACCGCGTACGCCGGCTGATCAGCAAAGGCAAATGCGGTGGTAGGGAATGGCTGGACGTGATGCGCGCAGCCCACCAACTTAACCTGCCGAGCTCTGCAACTATGATGTTTGGCCATATTGAAACCATTGAAGAACGCTTTGAACACCTGGTATGGATCCGCGAGGTACAGTCGGAAAAACCTGAAGGCGCTTATGGCTTTGTTGCCTTTATCCCATGGCCTTTCCAGGACGACGGCACTTTGCTGCGTAAAGTGAGAGGCATTACCAATAACGTTACGGGCGACGAATATATCCGTATGATAGCGCTAAGCCGCATCATGCTGCCAAATATCAAAAACATCCAGGCGTCATGGTTAACGGTAGGTAAACAGGTAGCACAATTATGTCTGCATGCCGGTGCAAATGATTTTGGATCAATAATGATAGAAGAAAATGTAGTTTCTGCTGCTGGCGCCCCCCACCGCTTTACAGCAAAGGGCATCCAGGAATCAATAAAAGAAGCCGGTTTTGAACCGCAGTTACGTACCCAAAAGTACGACTGGCGCGAAATTCCGACCGCTATTGAAGAGCAGGTGATAAATTATTAATGGAACCCGAAAGGTAGTAAAGTCCGAAAGTAGAAAGCACTTTTGCTTACGGACTTTACTTTTTAACAAGCACTTTAGTCCGTTGCTAAGCAGATACTATGATTTTTTACCTTTAGCGTGTATTTCGGCCTTTAGCGGCTTCCGCACATCCGGACTTTTCACTACTTTCGGGCTTGAAATGGACAACATCGAACAGTATATAGAAGCACTTATATTCGCATCTGAACAAAGCATCCGTACCGAGGAGATCCTTTACTGCCTGCAATCAGCTTTTAACCAGGATTTTAGTGAGGATGAAATAAACAGGTGCATCCAAAATATTACTGATAAATACAACGATAAGCAATTTGCCATTGAGATAGTTAAAATAAGCAACGGCTATCAATTTTTAACAAAAAAAGACTACCACCAGGTAATCAGCCTCCTTCAGGCGCAGCGCTCAAAAAAGAAACTGAGCCAGGCCGCCCTGGAAACACTCGCTATTATCGCCTACAAACAACCGGTAACCAAACCCGATATTGAACAAATTCGTGGGGTAAACTGCGACTACTCCATTCAAAAGTTACTGGAGAAAGAATTGATTGCCATTGTAGGCAAATCAGAAGCGTTAGGCAAGCCCATACTGTATGGTACCAGCAGTCTTTTCATGGATTATTTTGGCATAAATAGCATTAGTGAATTGCCTCAAATGAAAGATTTTACCGATAATACCGTTTCCATTGGCGAACAATCGGAATAAAAATCCGCAATTCCCTTATAAACAAAACAAAAATATTTTTTTTGAATTTGCT
This sequence comes from Mucilaginibacter xinganensis, assembly GCF_002257585.1. Lineage (NCBI taxonomy): Bacteria > Pseudomonadati > Bacteroidota > Sphingobacteriia > Sphingobacteriales > Sphingobacteriaceae > Mucilaginibacter > Mucilaginibacter xinganensis. The sequence continues at coordinate 3,631,806 of NZ_CP022743.1, forward strand.
GTTTTTAATGAAAATGATTTTGATTATTTTTACTAAGAAATACAACCAACCGAATATGTTTATTTGTGCTTAGGCGCAATTATTAATGAAAAAAGTTTTACTAAAAAATCATGGCAATGGGAACTCCAAAAAAACCTGTAACTAAAAAAGTTGAAAACACGGGCGAGGAAGAAGAAGATGATGATAGCACGCTTGATCAGAAACCCAAGAAAAAGGTAGATGATGATGACGATGACTTTGATGGCCCTTTAGACGACTTAGGGTTTGAAAGTTATGGGGATGACGATGACGACGACGATTATTGATCTTTAAAAAATAAAAACTACTTTAAAGCATCCGGGCCATGCCTGCGGATGCTTTTTTTTATATTAGCCGTTTTCAGGCAAAATACACCTATGATTATAACTGAAGTAAAGGATAAAGCCACAAAAAAAACATTTTTAGATACCGCCAGGATAATTTATAAAAACGACCCAATCTGGGTTTGCCCGCTTGATAACGATATTGAGGCGGTTTTTGATCCGGCTAAAAACAATTTTCATAAAGATGGAAAATGCACCCGCTGGGTACTTACCGATGCTGACGGGAAATTAATCGGTCGCGTGGCGGCTTTTATAAATAATAAAAAAGCCTATAATTACGACCAACCAACCGGCGGTATGGGCTTCTTTGAATGTATAAACAATAAGGAGGCTGCATTTTTATTGTTTGATACCGCTAAGACGTGGTTGAAGCAGAATGGAATGCAGGCCATGGACGGGCCGATAAACTTTGGTGAAAATGATAATTTCTGGGGACTGTTGGTTGAAGGATTTATCCCTCCCTCCTACGGGATGAATTATAATCCGCCCTATTACCAGGCACTTTTTGAAAACTATGGCTTTAAAACACTTTATGCGCAAATAACTAACCATTTAGATATTTTAAAGCCATTCCCTGAACGATTTTACAAAATAGCAAAATGGGTTACACAAAAGCCGGGATATGAATTTAAACACTTAAAAGCAGGTGAAATTGAAAAGTTTGCAGCCGATTTTATGGAGATTTATAACGATGCATGGAAAGATTTTGAAAATTTTGTCCCGATCACACATGCAACCATTGCCGAAAGCTTTAAAAAAATGAAAGCCATTATGGACGAAAACCTGATCTGGTTTGCGTATATTAATAATGAACCCGCGGCGTTTATGATCATCCTGCCTGACGCAAACCCAATGATAAAGTCTTTAAAGGGCAAGCTCAACCTGGTTGGCAAACTTAAATTTCTATATAATAAATGGAAAGGGGTGTCTCGGATGCGGGCAGTTGTGATGGGGACCAAACAAAAATTTCAGAACCATGGTGTAGAGTCTGCGCTATTCATAACGCTGGGAGAATATGTTTTACCTTTAAATCAGTACACCGAACTTGAATTATCCTGGGTTGGCGATTTTAACGATAAAATGATTGCCATGCACAAGGCTATGGGAGCACAATTTGGCAAACGACATTTAACGATGCGTTATATATTTGAGTAATCTCCCAAAGCACCTGATATTGTTGCATTGCACACATCAGGTAATGTTCCCTTACAATTAACGCAGCTATTCATTACAGTCAATTCAGGTAAATCACCGCTGATTTTCTATAATTTAATATCAGGCGGTTACCCGGTTATGCCTTAACTCTTCAAATAATTCAATGACCTTTTTTTGTAAATCGATAACTTCTGTTTCGCGATCCATTAATTTTTTGTTAATGGTCTCCAATTCATTAATCGCTTTTTGATCCTGCTCTGAATCGGTAAACGTAAGTAACTGAACTACCGTCATTTCAAACAGCGTAGCTATCTGTTCTAACCTTGATAAATTGATATCAGTAATTCCTGTTTCAATTTTCGAAAAAGCCGGAATAGAAATATCCAATCTTTTAGCTACATCTTCCTGGCTCCATCCTTTCTGGTGGCGTAGTAACCTGATTTTTTTTCCGAGTGTCTTCATTTAGTCTTAAAGGTTAAAAGATTTCGCAATAGTTAATTTTTATTACAATTATATTCAATATCCTGTTAATTATCAACTATTTTAAATAATATTTTATTTCGCTGTGAAGATACATTATTGCACTAAAAAATCTTATATATTGACAATTATTATTATACCTAAGATACGCATTTAATTATTAAATTTATTGCTTCGTAATTTATTTTAATAATAAAACAGGAACCGCTGAACTCTCCAGCAATTGCTTTGAAACACTAGTATGTAACAACGACTGCAGGAAACTATATTTATGTGGGAGTGCTATCACTATTTGAGCGTCACTTTTCTTGGCAAAAAGCAATATTCCATTAATAATATCTGAATTTTCAATGAAATAATACTTAGGATAATAAGGCATAAGCGCCTCATATAGTACCGTTTGCTTCGCTATTTTTTCCGCATCCTTGTTAGCTCCCCTATTGGAAATATTAACTACGAGCGGCTCAAATGCTCTTCGTTTAAGTAGTGCCAGCAACGGCTCCAGTGGCCCCACGTACGTAACTTTATTAAAATCGCAAGCCACAACAACTCTTTTTATTTGCTCAATGGCGCAGGCGGGAGGCACTACAATTACCGGAACACTGCTTATTTTTGAAATATCTGCTACGTGGCTGCCTATCTTAGCGTCATCGTTACTGCTATTTCCCCTGCTTCCTATAATCACCAGGCCTGCTTTTTTACTGGCAATATTCTCAACAACAGCACGTACCAAATGTGTGCGATTTAAACGGGTGCTTATTTGCACACCAGGCCTTACTTTCTTTTGCAGTTCTTGTTTAAAATCTTCCAGTTTTTTTTGTCTTTCAGCAGCGTTACGTTCAACTTCTTCTTCCGTTACCAACACCATATCCGGATTGGGCAGCATTGTTTCATAAACGGATACATAATATGCATTAAGCAAAACGATATGCTCAACCTCAGTTTGGTGGCTTAAGGCAGCAGCAAATTCAGCGGCATGAGCCGCGGTTTCCGAAAAATCAATTGGAACAAGATATGTTTTCATTACTAAGAATTTAATATTATACTTTTGACCATTTGGGTCTAAAAGTTAAAACAAAGTTACCGCCCGCAATTAAATACTTCGTCAGGTACATCACATATTATCTTCCTAAAAATATAAAAATCACAGCAGAATTTAAGGTTAAACGGTATAAATTTAACGGCGATATTATTTAAACAAAAAGTATTTCAGCGAATTAGCTATTTAATGAATATCGGAAACGCATCGGTGCACCATCCAGCGGTTTTATATTACGATTTAAGGCTTTATAAAAGCAAAATAGCCTGCAGATTACTATCCCGCAGTCTATTTAAATATTACTTATACTTACAGTTAAATTTCAATATCTATTTTACAAATTTCGCAGCTACCCAGTCTTTATTTTTTTTATGGCTGATGTACTTCAGTCCATATTTGCGGGCCTCTTCGGTAATGATGTCAAGGTCTGGGGCTTCATAGAATCCGCTGAAATATATTTCACCATCGGTTTTCAACACCTGGCTGTAGCGCTCCATCTGGTCAATAAGAATATTGCGGTTAATATTGGCTAAAATAATATCAAAACTTTCCTCCGGGACAACTTCTTTCGAGCCGCAAAGTGCAGTGATATTTTCTATATGATTTAGCTGGGCGTTTTCAATGGTGCTTGCATAGCAAATTGGGTCGTAGTCAATAGCGGTAATTTCCGCAGCACCTAATTTTGAAGCCATGATAGCCAAAATACCGGTTCCGCAGCCCATGTCCAGCACTTTTTTGCCGGCAAACTCATTTTCAAGTACAAGTTCCAGCATCATAGCCGTGGTTTGATGGTGCCCTGTACCGAAGGCCATTTTAGGGTCGATAACTATCTCATAAGGAAATTGGGACTTTGGCTGATGAAAGGTAGCCCGCACAAAAATTTGATTGCCAATTTCTATCGGTTCAAAATTGCTCTCCCAAACCTCGTTCCAGTTCTTTTGCGGGATCAGCGTTACTTCATAACTAAAAGCAAACAAGTCACGGTAAGACAGTAGCATCTCATCCAGCAGTTCCCGGTTAAAATCATCAACAGGAATATACGCCTTAAAACCAAAATCAAGCTCTTCAAAAGTATCAAAACCAATTTCGCCCAAAGCGTTTATCAAAAGGTCCTGTTGATAGTCTTCGGTAGTTATGGTAGTAAAAAGCAATTCGTAATAGTTCATTTTTGATCAGATATAAGATTTGAAATTACCAAAAGGCAACTGGAGCGCGCTATTCTGTTTCGGCGACTTCCTGGCTTTCATGCTTTTCAGGTTTTTCTTCAAGCAGCAAAAGAATCACAAGGTTAATTAACCAGTATGCTAATTGTACAGCCAGCATAAAACCAACCAGTTTCGCCAGGTTATGTATACCAGCCTGAGGGTCCCAAATGGCATAACCTATGCCCAGCGCAAATAACAGGCAAATAAAACAAAGATCAAGGATGATGTTTATTTTGTCGGCCACCGTTTTAGCCAACATTCCCCGCCACACGGGTACAATTATTAACACCTGGGTTAGCAGAGCTATCACAAAAAGCAGCGGTAAAGTATAACGATAAAAAGCCATGAAACTTTTTAGGTTACCCAACCCCATTTCGTCAATTTTTAACTGAAAGTAAACAGAGCTGTACCGTACCCCCGTAAAAAAGATAAAAAAGCCGATAAAAGGCGGCAGGATTACTTTTAGTAGCTTTTTCATGCTTGGGGATGGTGATTAGAGGGTGGCAGAGACCAGAGATTAGCTTACATTCAATACTTACTAATCTCTGATCTTTCGCCTCTAATTTTTCTAACTCAATTAAATACTTTCACAATATCAATAAAGTCGCGTGATTTAAGCGATGCACCGCCAATTAAACCGCCGTCAATATCGGGCTGTTCAAAAAGCTCAGGCGCGTTTTTGGGGTTGCAGCTGCCACCGTATAAAATGGTTGTGCTGTCAGCCACCTGCTGATTGTATTTTGCCGCAATCTCTTTACGAATAAATGCGTGGATCTCCTGCGCCTGCGCTGATGATGCAGTTACGCCGGTCCCTATGGCCCAAACCGGCTCATAAGCAATTACTAATTTAGAAAACTCCGTTTCGCCCAGGTGAAATACTCCTTCAACTAACTGGCTTTTGATGATATCGAAATGCTGGTTAGCTTCTCTTTCCTGTAAAGTTTCGCCTATACAGAAAATTGGGGTTAGGTCGTTCTTTAAAGCGGTATCCGTCTTTTTTGCCAGCAGTTCATTGCTTTCGCCAAAATACTGGCGGCGCTCCGAGTGCCCCAAAATAACATAAGCAGCACCAACAGACTTTACCATTTTTGCCGAAATCTCGCCTGTATATGCGCCTGATTCAGCCTGGTGTGCGTTCTGCGCACCCACAGCTATGTTGCTATAGCCTTTTGCCAGTTGCGCTATGCTGTGCAAGTGAATAAAAGGGCTGCAAATAACGGCCTGTTGTTTACCGGTAGCCTCGTCTTTAAACATGTTTATTATTTCAGAAAACAAGCTTAAACCTTCGTTATAGTCGAGGTTCATTTTCCAGTTTCCGGCAACAATTTTTTTTCTCATGATTGTATTATTATGTTGGTTTGTTTTTTGTTGTGGTGGTTGTAAAGGTTGATGTGGTTTTAGGTGTACAGTGGCTGAAATTATTTTACACCCACTATAAACCTTCCAAATCTTACCTAAAACCTTCTGAATTCTTCAGTTAGTTCAAATACGGTTTTTAATATGTGCTTTTCATTATCATCAAATTCGCGGTGATCCCGGCGGGCAAAAACCTTTTCGGCGGTATCAAACATTTTTTTGATGGAATAAACTTCATAACCCTGCGCACCGCCCCATGAAAAATCAGGAACAAAATTCCGCGGGAAGCCTGCGCCAAAAACATTGGCACTTACACCTACCACCGTACCCGTGTTAAACATGGTGTTGATGGCGCATTTGGCATGATCAGCCATGATGAGGCCGCAAAACTGCAGTCCTGTTTTTCTAAAGCGTTGTGCGGTATAATCCCACAGCTTCACATCATCATAGTTATTTTTAAGGTTGGAGTTATTGGAATCGGCGCCGATATTGCACCACTCGCCCATTACGGCATTCCCAAGATACCCTTCGTGGCCTTTTGATGAATAACCCCAGATAACCGCGTTATTCAATTCGCCGCCAACCCTTGAATAAGGGCCCACGGTTGTTGCGCCGTAGATCTTGGCCCCCATCTTAACCTGCGAATGCTCGCAAATGGCAAAAGCTCCACGAATATGGGTACCTTCCCAAACCTCGGTATTAGCGGCCAGGTAAATGGGGCCATTTGTGGTATTAAAGGTTGAGCAATCGGCAATGGCTCCTTCTTCAGCAAAAAAATCGTCGCCTATTATAATATTAGTAGCACCAATTGAAGCGCTGCTGCGCCCGTTGGTAAGTAATTTATAATCCTTGCGGAGTTCTATATCGTTCTTTCTGAAAATATCCTCCGGAAATCTGATAATCACCGGGGTATTATCTAAAACAGTGACAGATGAAAAATCATTACGCGGATCGAAACCGGCTGCGTCAACAGCATTTAATTTAACGGCAAGCAGTTGATCTCCATATTTTAAAGCCTCACCATTTTGCAGGCGGTCAATGGCTTCGAGCAATTGTTCATCCGGGCAAACACCACCAAAAATAAAGATGTTATTCTGCTCAATTTTTACCGGAAACTTGCCCTGCAGCCAGGGTTGGGTAAAATAAGAAGTATCCTGTTTTAAGTATTTGGCCCACTTTTCGGCAATAGTAAGGATGCCGATGCGCAGGTTGGCAACAGGGCGGGTAAAAGTTAAGGGTAGAAGCGTTTGATGTGCGTTATCGTCGAATAAGATAATTGCCATGGTGCAAAAATAAAAAAAGTCCCCCGATGTACCGGGAGACTTGCAAATATTTTATAGAAAAAACAAAATTACTTTTTGTTGTAACGGGTACGGAATTTATCAATACGCCCTGCAGTATCAACCAGTTTCATTTTACCAGTATAAAAAGGGTGTGAAGTATGAGAAATTTCTAATTTAATCAGCGGATACTCATTGCCATCTTCCCATTTTATGGTTTCGCGGCTATCGATGCATGATTTGGTTATAAAAGAATATTCGTTCGACATATCCTTAAATACAACTAACCTATAGTTTGATGGGTGCAGATCTTTTTTCATTGTGTTATAACTTCCTTATAAAAGAGGTGCAAATGTAGTAATAATTATTTAATATGAAAAAGGTATTTTAAAATAGTGGTCAGAGGCAACCCAAATCAACAGCTTATTTAAATTCCGTCGCCCCAATATCAAAACCATTACCCGATGGGCGTGTACTATTATAAAAGTCAAAAACTACCCCATACGATGACACATCAGCCCCGGCATTGATAAGCGGGGATGAGGATTGTAAATGAAAGTCGCCGTTAGGATAGTCGATAAATCTGCAGGTATTAATGTCCTTATTAGTGTAATTGTATGATACTGTTACCTTAACGATGCTGCTCTTTTTAAACACCGCGGTGCCTGACCCCGGATTTATGATCACATTATTAATAACGGTATTCATCGGGATGGTTTCGGAATCTAATTTAATACCGTCTGACGCCGGGGCAACGATGGTATTGTTTATGAACCTAAAACCAGGACCGGGCGTATATCTTGAATCTGCAAAAATGCCGTTATCCCCCGAATTGAGGATATAGTTATTAAACACCAGGTTATCGCCGAGCCCCAGCACTATAATGCCGTTGCCGGGTGCGTTCTTAATAAGATTGTTGTAGCATTTTCCGCCCGTACCCTCGCCTATTTGAATCCCATTGTTCTGACCACTGGCAAAAGGCGTCCTCCCCGGTGATTTAACGGTGTTGCCGTAAATCTCGCATCCGGAAACAGCGCTGCCAACCTGGATGCCCTCGCAACCGGTAGAATCGGTAATGTTATTGTAGATCCTGGCATTCACCACATCGTGGGGCAAAACGTTGCCACAAGCCACGGACACCCCATCTTTATAGAAGGAATTCCCTACGTAAAAGCCTTCGCCACCGGTTTTATGTACATAATTGTCGTGCAGAAAAACATTTTTCATAGTGAAATGGCCGCGTTGTGTTGTAACATCGCAGGTAGGATCTGTTTTTGCCATGATACCTGCAAACCCACTATTTCGTACTTCAATATTTTGAATTTCGAAATCCGAACTAAGGTCATCCATCGTCATGCCAATGTTACCGCCATTTACCACCAACCCATACTTTATGCCGGGAGCACCATTACCCATTATTTTAAAGTACTGGCAATTTTGTGTTTTAAACGTGTAACCGGCGCTGGCAGCAGCGGTAAAAGTCACCTGCCCACCTTTATTTATAATAATAATTGGTTTGTCGGCGGTACCTTTAAGATTTTTCAACAGTAACGCACCTCTTTTTCCGGCAGGAATACATAAAACAGACCCGGCAGCTATTTTAGCGCCGTCAACCTGCCATTGCGATGCAGGTACCGTGTAAGTACAATCAATTATAGGATCGGTGGGATTTGTGGGATTGATGACAATTGTTGTATCGCCGGCCGGTTTTCCCGTTTCAACTCCAGCAGTTTTTTTGGCACACATCGTAAATAATGCCATGGCCATTATCGCTGTTATTCCGCGCATCGTATAATTCCTTTTCCTCATTCCCAAATTATCCGTTTCAACTGAAAGGCCGACAACAGCCATGATAATTTAATTTGTTTAATTCGTTCAAAACGACTTACACCTGTATATACGTTATTTTTGGATGATTGTTGTTCAAAAGGGTATCTGGAGCCGGGATTAAACAGATATCGGGATTTGCCTGATTCTATTTTTATTATTTAACGTTAGTTCGACATAAGCAAAAGGAGGCGTAACAACTAAACCTCGCTACAACGGCATGCAGACGTAGTTTTAGATGAGGTAAATTGTGTGTTCAAGTCGATGCGCGTTCCATTTTTTCATTCGGAACACCCGGAACGCAGTGAAACATGCTGATTATCAGTCCATTTGCTTTTTATCAAGGAATAAAAACATGTAAGTATCTGATAATAAACATGTTTCATTAACATTTATATCAAATTCACGTTATTTAATAATCTGCGATCCCGGCAGTCGCAAAAATCTTCTAAGATAGGAGTTCCGGCACTTCTGTGCAGACTCCTTATTTCACCTCCTGGCACAACTCTACCAGTACCCCATTCGCACTTTTTGGGTGTACAAAACACACCAATTTATTATCTGCCCCCTGCTTTGGCTCCTCATTCAACAACACGAATCCTTCCTGCTTTAAACGCATCATTTCGGCCCTGATATCGTCAACCTCAAACGCAATATGATGGATCCCCTCCCCTTTTTTAGCTATAAATTTGGCTATAGGGCTCTCCGTATTTGAAGCTTCCAGTAACTCAATTTTATTAGTGCCAACTTTTAAAAAAGCTGTTTTTACACCTTCAGAGAGTATCTCCTCTATTTTATAAACAGGTGAGTTGAGCAATTTCTCATAAATGTCGCCGGCACTTTGCAGGTTGTTCACAGCAATTCCAATATGCTCTATCTTGTTCATGTCCAAATATTGTAAATTATTGGTTGTGTTAGGGTATTTTAAGCCTTATTTTTAATGATTTTAAATAAATGTTGCCTACATTTGTATTGTTAATATTTAAGACTATGAATCTTCCGATATATTTGGATAATAACGCTACTACTCCAATGGACCCACGGGTACTTGAAGCCATGTTGCCTTATTTTAATGAAAAATTTGGTAATGCTGCAAGCCGGAACCATCCGTTTGGCTGGGTAGCTGAAGAAGGTGTTGATTACGCCCGCGAGCAGGTTGCTAAATTAATTGGTGCCAGCGATAAGGAAATTATTTTTACATCAGGTGCTACTGAGTCAGACAACCTTGCTATTAAAGGTGTGTTTGAGATGTACAAAGAAAAAGGCAACCACATTATAACCACGGTTACAGAGCATAAAGCCGTGCTTGACGCCTGTAAACACGTTGAAAAACTGGGTGGCCGTGTTACCTATCTGCCTGTTAAGGAAGACGGCATATTAGACCTTGAAGTACTTGAACAAGCCATGACCAACGATACCATCCTGGTATCTGTAATGTATGGCAATAATGAAATTGGCGTTATACAGCCAATAAAAGAAATTTCAGCTATAGCCCACAAATACGGCGCTTTGTTTATGACAGACGCAGTACAGGCAGTTGGCAAAATCCCGGTTGATGTTAACCGCGATGGAATTGACCTGTTGGCATTATCGGCACACAAAATATACGGACCTAAAGGCGTGGGTGCATTATATGTGCGCCGTAAAGGCCCAAGGGTTAAAGTTACTGCCCAAATGGACGGTGGCGGCCACGAACGCGGCATGCGCTCAGGAACATTAAATGTACCCGGCATAGTTGGTCTTGGTAAAGCATGTGAACTTTGCGGACTGGAAATGGAAAGCGAAGCAAAACGCCTGTCAATTATGCGGGACAGGTTACAGGCAGAGTTAACCCAGCTGGAAGAAAGCTATGTGAACGGTAATATAGAACACCGCCTGCCACATGTGGCCAACATCTCATTCAAATACGTTGAAGGCGAAGGCTTAATGATGGCAATGAAAGATCTGGCTGTATCTTCAGGATCAGCATGTACTTCAGCTTCTTTGGAACCATCTTATGTGCTAAAGAGCTTAGGTCTATCAGATGACCTGGCACATTCCTCTATCCGCTTTGGCTTAGGCAGGTTTACTACTGACGAAGAAGTGGATTATGCTGTTGAAGTAACCAAAAAGGCAGTTACCCACCTCCGCGAACTTTCTCCGCTTTGGGAGATGTTTAAAGAAGGAATTGACCTTGACTCAATTGAATGGGCTGAACACTAAATAATTTGATGATGTATTGATTTTAAGATTTGAAAGTTAATACACCATCACAATAAAATATAAACGAAGAGTAATATCTTCAAATTGACAAATTTTCAAATTAACGAATTAAAGATATGGCTTATTCAGAAAAAGTAATCGATCATTACACCAACCCCCGCAATGTGGGCACTTTAGACAAAAGTAACCACAAAGTAGGTACCGGTTTGGTTGGTGCCCCTGAATGCGGCGACGTTATGCGCCTGCAGATCCAGGTTGATGACAACAATATGATCACCGATGCTAAATTTAAAACTTTTGGCTGCGGTTCGGCAATTGCATCATCATCATTAGCTACAGAATGGCTTAAAGGCAAAAGCATTGACGATGCCATGAAGATTGACAACATGGACATTGTTGAAGAATTAGCATTGCCACCGGTAAAAATTCACTGCTCAGTATTAGCGGAAGATGCTATTAAAGCAGCAATTAATGATTACCGCGTAAAAAACGGTATGGCACCAATTGAAAGCGAAAAAGTACATCACTAATAACAGAAGCAAGGCATTAAATGGCCAGGATTCAAGACTAATTTTTTCTTGACTCCTGCTTTCCTGATTCTTGAATCTTAATAAAAAATGATAACAATAACTGACAAAGCAAAAAGCAAAATAGATCACCTGATGCAGGATTCGGGGCTGGATGCTTCGTATTTTCTAAGGGTATCTGTTCAGGGGGGTGGATGCTCAGGCTTATCATACAACCTTGATTTTGATAACGAAATGAAAAAGGGAGATCAATTTTTTGAAGATCGCGATATTCGTATTGCCCTCGACATGAAATCATTCCTATACCTTGCCGGTACTGAACTTGATTTTTCTGACGGATTAAACGGCAAAGGATTTAATTTTCATAACCCTAACGCAAGCAGAACCTGCGGCTGCGGAGAAAGTTTTTCGGTATAAATAACACCGGGACACATTATATAAAAAAGAAGCTGCTTCAAAAAAGCAGCTTCTTTTTTGCTAATCGCTTTTTCAATTTCCAGGCTATTCAAACTTATGCCCTACCGTAACGCCATCCCAGGTATCTGATCTGAAAGGGCTTACCGGCATGCCCTGTTTGCTAAAAAGATTGGCATCAATGGGTGAATTTGTCCATCCGTAACGTACCGCCACCGGGTTAGGTACCGCGCTGCACCACACTTTAACTTTATTATCATTCGTTATAATAGCCTGGGCATAATAAAATTTACGATCGGCTCCCGCCAGTTCAAATCCTTTCACATACCCATAAATATCCTTTGCCATTAGTCCACCTTCGGCATGCGAAAAATTCACCATGGCATATCCATTTTCAAAATCAACAGCTGTAAAAAGCGGGCTTTGAAAAAAGCCGGGTAAATGGTAAACATTTGTTAATGATGAAGTTGCAAGGCGATAACCAACATCTGCCTTGTCTTTAGGGTGGATATTGAAGGGATCACCAATATCAGTAGTTACCGCTATGCCCGTATTTGGCAGTTGCAGCGCCATGTTCTGCGCTTCGCGCAGTTCGGCCCAGTTGCTGCCAAAATTACTGCTATAGGAAGGCCCGAAGGAAGATAACTGTACAAATAAAAACGGGAATTGCTGCTTCCATTTATTACGCCAGTCAGTAATCAGTAAGGGGAATACGGTGCGGTATTGATAAGCCCTGTCTGCATTTGATTCACCCTGGTACCAGATCACCCCTGCAATTGCAAAAGGTATCAGCGGGTTAACCATCCCGTTATATAAAGTAAACGCACTGTTGTTAGGTAAAAAATCAAAATGATAAGGTTTACCAAAGTCAGGCATTACGCGCCAGTTGCCGTCGGCCAGGTTAATCGAGGTATCTGCAAAGCGCACGTTTAAATCATTGGCCCCGGTGCCATTCAGTCCTAGTCCGAACCACGAAGGATTTTTCTGTGCCGATTGTAAATTAACCAGCAGGCTGTTCATACCGCCTTTCCATGTACCGGGAGGCACACTGAAACGGGCGTCGGCTGTTGAAACATCTTTGTTAATACGCTTACCATTAATATATACGGTCATATCTGCATCAGTAACCCCAAGCGCAACAGTTGAGGCCATTGCCGCGTATGAGCTATCCAGGCTGATGGTACGTTGCATAAATCCCTGCCCACGGTAAGAATACAACTTACCCATCCATTCCCACGAACCGGGCACATTTCCATGCTGCCAGTTTTCAAAAAAATAAGCCGGTTTGACGGCCAGTTCATCCGGGGTATAATTAACTACCGGTTTTTTATTGTAGGCCCATGCTTTTAATAACCTGTCTGTTCTTTCCGTTAATTCCGAATCGCTTTGCGGTAACGACGGTACAAGATCCTTCAACTCAGGCGATGTCAGCATTCCTTCCCGGCTGATCCAGTCTTCAGCTTCTGTGCCGCCCCAACTGGTATTAATCAAACCCACAGTAACATGTAGGTTTTGCGCCAACTGTTTGGCGTAAAAATAGCCAACAGCAGTAAAATCGCCTATGGTATTAGCAGCAGCAATAGTCCATTGCCCTCCGGCAAGATCAGCTAACGGTAGCAGACTTACCCTATTCGGAACATGAAACTGCCTGACGGCAACGTTGGCAGCAACCTTTTGCTCAGCCTTATAGCCATAGGCATTTTTAAGCTGAAATTCCATATTTGATTGTCCGGAGCAAATCCAAACCTCACCCAGCATAATATCCGAATAGGTGATAATTTCCTTGCCTGAAGCAATCGTCATGATATAGGGCCCTCCTTCCCCCATCGGATGCAGCACAGCTTTCCAGTGCCCCTGTTCATCAGCCCTAACAATAACCGACTGATCATTTAAACTAACTTTTATTTTCGCCTTTTTTGAGCTTTTACCCCATACCGGCAAATCGTGATTTCGTTGAAGCACCATGTGGTCGCCGAATAATTTTGAGGTCGATAGCTGGGCGTTAGCTGCGGGAATAATAAAAAATGCCGCAAAAATCAGGAATAAGAATTTCATAACAGGTTAATTCAAAAAAGGCGGGTTATTAAAAAATTGACTGGTAAATATAAAGAATTAAGCAGCCTGAATTTCAATGCATTCGTAACATTCTCTTGCCATAATTGATAACAATTTGTTAACCAAATGATAAAACCAATAACACTTTAGTGTATTTACAGATGCTTAATATTGTAAATAACACATAATAAAATACTTATGACAAACTCAATATTAGAAATAACAGAAAACGAATACCTGATAAAGCTAAACAGAAGCAATTTTAACTTGTCGTTTATCAGGAGCTTATTAAAAATGGTAGAGGTGGCTAATCCTACTGATGAAAGTTCATTTATTGCTGACAGGTATGTAACACCTAACCAATATCACCCTACTGAGCCCGACTACTACAGCTCGATTGAAGAAAAATAAAAGGGACGCGTTGAGCGCGTCCCTTTTATTCTATTTTTTTTATCCGACTTAAAACTGGCGATAACCGCCTCTCACCACCTGCTTATCCATTTGGCCCATTTGGGCCTTCATCATTTTTATCTGCTCGGTAAGTAGTTTGTTCTTATCATCTTTAGATGCTTCCTGCAAATATCTTTGCGCTTCGGGCTTGTTACGTTTGGCCATTGCAATACCCGCAAGGCTTAATTTTGCCAGCGCAATATTATGCGACATTTTCATGCCTAATGAAAGCGATTTCTTAAAATATTTTTCAGATTTTAACGGTGATTTGCGTGACTCAACCAAGCCGATCAATAAGTTATAATAGCCCCACTGGCTTTTGTTTAACTGCTTTTCATAATCTGTTATTTTCAATAACCATTCCTCAGCTTTTTCGGATTTCTCCTTGCGCAAAAACCATTGGGAAATGATCATGTTCTCATTAAAAAAGTAGCTCAACAGCACAAAACCACCTAAAAACAAAACCAGTATGCCCCAGCCCCAAAAGCCAAAGCCACAAAGTGCAACTGCTGCACCTAAAACTACACAGGCAATAATTAACCTTACTATATTTGACATCTTTTGTAATACTATAAATTAGCATGCAAATATCCGTTTATTTGTACGCTTAATCAACATCAATATAAATATTTATGGCAGTAGAATTAGAGCCATCATGGCTACAAGTGTTAAGCGGTGAATTTGATAAACCTTACATGACCGGCCTGCGTAAATTTCTGAAAGAAGAAAAGGACGCAGGGCACAAAATATTCCCTAAAAACGCTGATATCTTTAATGCTTTTAACACAACACCTTTTGACAACATCAAGGTAGTAATATTAGGGCAGGATCCCTATCACGGTGAAAATCAGGCACACGGACTGTCGTTTTCGGTACAAAAAGGGATCACTATTCCGCCTTCTTTAAGAAATATTTACAAAGAGCTTTCAACTGACATCCCTGGGTTTATTACACCCAGTCACGGCGATTTAACAGAATGGGCCAAACAGGGTGTGCTTTTATTAAATGCAAGCCTTACGGTACGGTCGGGCACACCAGGCTCACACCAAAAAAGAGGTTGGGAAACATTTACTGATACAGTGATAAAAAAAATCTCGGATGAAAAAGAAGGTATTATCTTTATTCTTTGGGGCGCATTTGCACAGGCTAAAGCCGAACTGATAGACGGGAAAAAACACCATATCATCAAATCGCCCCACCCGTCTCCATTTTCGGCTGATCGCGGTTTTTTTGGCGCTAAGCCTTTTTCAAAAACCAATGAAATACTGATAAAAGAGGGGAAGAAGCCTGTGGACTGGCAGATACATTGATTTGAAGATGTGTTGATTTGAAGATTTGTAAATTACGGAAACTAATTTCATCGTTAAATTGGCAAATCTTCAAATCCAATTAATATTCAAGCGGCACAATCGGCTCTTTTTTGCTGGTTGACATGATCATCATGGTTTGGAAAGTTTTAACCACAGTGATGCGACTTATCTTTTCCATGATCAATTGCTCATACGATTTAATGTCGCGTACATACACTTTCAGTAAAAAATCACACTGACCCGTTACGTGGTGGCATTCGGTAACTTCCTTTATATTTTGAATCTCATCCAAAAATGTCTGGATGGTATTTTTTTGATGAAAATCAAGTGAGATTTGGATGAATGTTTTTATCCCAAGTCCCAATTTCTCCTCATCAACCAGGGCGTGGTAGCTCTTTATATACTCTGCGTTTTCAAGCTTTCTTACCCGCTCTAAAGTGGGTGCAGGTGAAAGCCCTATCTCATTCGAAAGTTGAAGGTTGGTTATCCTTCCATTCTCTTGTAAAATCTTTAATATCTGGAGGTCTATTTTATCTAATTCAGCGGCCATAGTAGTGCAAATATATACTTTTCATCATTCTGCGAAATAAAATTTCTCAAAAAAGAGCTTTAACCGAAATAAATTCTTTTTTTATTAAAATTTAGATTTGTCTAAATATTTAATTAGATTTGCTTAAATGAATACTTTAGCCGAAGAAAACTACCTCAAATCTATCTATCACCTGGCCCTGAACGCAGAAAATGTTGCCACCAACCAGCTCGCATCATTGCTGAATACCAAGGCTTCCTCGGTAACGGACATGCTTAAAAAGCTGGCCGACAAGGAACTCATTAATTACACCCCATACCAAGGTGTTACGCTTACGGCTTCCGGTGAGAAAATTGCTGTGAATATTATCCGGAAGCACCGCCTCTGGGAATTCTTTTTGGTTGAAAAATTAGATTTTAAATGGGACGAGGTACATGAAATGGCCGAAGAGATGGAACATATCTCCTCCACCGAGTTGATTGATCGCCTGGATAAATTTATGGGTTATCCAAAATACGATCCGCACGGCGACCCGATTCCGGATTGTGACGGAAAATTTAAATTGCATGACCTGAAACCGGTTTCCGCAATTGATGTTGATGTTACCGGGGTTATTTGCGGCGTACGTGAGCACTCATCAGCTTTTTTACAATACCTGGAAAAACAGGGTTTAACCATTGGAAAGAAAATAACTATTAAAGATATTATAGCGTTTGATCGCTCAGTGGTGTTGCAATTAGAAAACCAAACCGTTCAAATAAGCCGCGAGGTAGCGAATAATTTATTAATAACCTTATGAGTAACAAACCCGCCAATTCCTTAGCTAATGTTCATAGTTCCGTAAATCCCGAAGGCAAAACCGGCTGGAAAAGGGTGCTTGCATTTTTGGGACCGGCATACCTGGTAAGTGTTGGTTACATGGACCCGGGAAACTGGGCTACGGACATTGCAGGCGGCAGTGCATTTGGCTACCGGCTGATATGGGTTTTGTTCGCATCAAACCTCATCGCGCTGCTCTTGCAATCGTTAAGTGCACGCCTCGGCATTGTTAGAGGATTGGACCTTGCACAAGCTTCAAAAAACGCGTATCCCCGTTTTGTAAATTTCTGCCTTTACCTGTTAGCTCAAATAGCAATTATTGCCTGTGACCTTGCCGAGATCATCGGCATGGCTATTGGCTTACAACTTTTGTTTCACCTGCCGCTTATATGGGGAGTGTCACTTACCATTACAGACACGGTATTGATGCTGTTTTTAATGAACAAAGGGATGCGTAAGCTCGAAGCGTTCATTATGTCGATGATATTTATAATCGGTGTGTCTTTTTTAATAGAGATGTTTATAGTAGGGCCGGATCTTGCCGGGGTTGCAAAAGGATTTATCCCGGGCAACCTGAGTGGCAGCGCTTTATATATAGCCATCGGCATTATAGGCGCAACGGTAATGCCACATAACTTATACCTGCATTCATCACTGGTACAAACCCGGCAGATCACAAGGACTGATGAAGGCATAAGATCATCCATTAAATTCAACCTTTTTGACACGGTAATTGCCTTAAATCTCGCATTTATTGTAAATGCTGCCATTTTAATATTGGCAGCAGCGGCATTTTATAAAAACGGGTACTTTAAGGTTGCCGAAATTCAGGATGCCTATAAACTACTGGAACACATTTTCGGAGCCATAGCTCCTACCCTGTTCGCTATCGCATTAATAGCCTCTGGCCAAAGCTCAACTATAACCGGCACACTTGCCGGGCAGATAATTATGGAAGGGCATATTAACCTGCGTATTGAGCCCTGGCTGCGCCGCCTTTTAACCCGGGTATTGGCCATAGTTCCTGCGGTTTTTACCATTATCTACTTTGGTGAAAGCGGACTGGGCAGCCTCATTATATTAAGCCAAGTAGTATTGAGCCTGCAATTGGGTTTTGCGGTGATTCCGCTAATTCACTTTACCTCAAACAAAAAACGGATGGGTAAATTTGCCATTAGTTTAAAAGTTAAGGTACTGGCCTGGGCAAGTGCTGTTTTAATTGTAGGCTTAAATGCAAAATTGGTTTACCAGCAAATTGGCGACTGGATAACGCAGTATCCATCTTCCGCACCATGGATCTATATTCTTGTAACGCCCCTGGTGGTTGGAATTGGTGTATTGTTGTTGTATGTATTTTTAAGGCCCATTTTATTTAAACATAATGATGAACCGGCAAGGGTACCGCACGGGCTGGCATCTACTATCGAAAACGTAGAGCCTATTACCTACCATAACATTGCCGTAACCATTGATTTTTCAACAAACGATACCGATTGCATCAGGAACGCTATAATGCAGGGCGGCAAACGGGCACATTACACGCTGATCCATATAGTTGAAACCGCAGGCGCAAGGTATTATGGCACCGAGGTGATGGACCATGAAACGCAAAGCGATGTGGACAACCTCGATATTTACGTTAATGCATTAATAAAACTTGGGTATAAAGCAAAAGCGCAAATAGGTTACGGCAGCGCAGCAAGCTCAATAGCCAAAATCGTAAACGGCGACGATATCGATTTCATAGTAATGGGCTCGCATGGGCACCGCGCTTTAAAGGACCTGATATTTGGCACAACAGTTAATACGGTACGACACCTTGTAAATGTACCTGTTCTGGTTGTTAAGCCGGGAATAATTTCATAAGCTGTTAAGTTCTGATTGCCCAAAAGCTTGCTAAATTTTGGCGAGGCCGGCCTTTCTTACTCCGCCAAAAATAATTTGCATATTTGCACTGATGAACCAGGATATTTATATAAAGAACAAAAAGGCCTATTTTGAGTACCATATACTTGATAAATACATTGCAGGTATAAAATTACTGGGCACCGAAATCAAATCTATCCGGGATGGTAAAGCCAATATTAATGATGCCTTTTGCACATTTATAAATGACCAGTTATATGTCAGAAACTTGCATATAGCCGAATATAGCTTTGGATCGTTCTACAACCACGAAGCCAAACGCGACCGTGTATTACTGCTCACCAAAAAAGAATTGAAAAAGCTGCAAACCCGCGGCGAAGAAAAAGGATTAACCATTGTGCCACTTGCATTATTTATCAGTGAACGTGGTTTTGCCAAATTAGAAATAGGCCTTGCCCAGGGTAAAAAAACCTTTGATAAACGCGAAACTTTGAAAGAACGCGACACAAAGGTGGAGATGGATAGAGCGATGAAACGCTAAGAATCATTTTGTCCCTTGACAGCGCAATAAAACAAAACCACGATTTAGGATCCTAAATCGTGGTTTTGTTTTATTAAAGAATTTAAAAAAGGTAGTTATTCAGATTTATTCTTCATCATCATTAACAATGAATAAGCGCCTTTTGTGACAAACCCCGCATTCATCAAATCCCCTTTATCTGCCTGCAAAATTTGAGTATATCCATTTTCACTTTCCCCGGCGGTAACTTCGGTCATCTCGAACTGACGATTACCCATTACTTTAAAAACGAACTGCTTGCCTTCATATTGCACCAATGCATCCGAAGGTAAAACATTGGCCTTTTGATTTTTCACTCTTATCTCCGCATTCATATAAGTTCCGGGTACAAGTGTTTTATCAAACAGTTCAAAATGGCAATGTACGTCTGCGTTCCTATCGGCCGATAAGTCCTTAGCTATTAATAAAATTGTACAGGGATATTTTTTACCGGGCTGATTATTGGTGAAGGCTGTTACTTTTTGTCCAATAAATAGTTTGTCCAGGTCTTTCTCATATACCTTTAATGCAAGATGTATATCTGTTGGGTTAACCAATTCAAAAAGCACTTCAGTAGGCGATACATACTTACCAATATTTACATTCACCTTAGAAACATAACCGCTGATAGGTGAATAAATATTAACGCTTCTATTGATATGTGTATCATTAATGCTTTTAATATTTATCCCGGCCAGCTTTAATTTCTCAGAAAGTGAAGTTACCAATACCTGCTGGCTCCTGTAGTCAGCCTCGGCCTGTTGGTAAATTTTATCGCTGCTGGCTTTGCTTTGATTAAGATCCCTCTGCCGTTTATATTCATTTTCCAGAAAGATAATTTTGGCTTTCGCGGTGAGATAATCCTGCTGTAATTGGATGTATTGCTGGTCTTCCATAACGGCTATTACATCGCCCTTAATCACGTGCATACCCGGTAACAATGCGGTTGATTTTAAATAGCCACCGAGAGGAACACTGATAGACACCATGTTTTGTGGCGGCACATCAATTTTACCGTTAAGCTTCAATATAGTAGATACTTCCTTTTGCTCCATTTTGCCGGTTTGGAGTGCAGCATTTTTAAACTGCTCATTAGTTAACGTAACCAAATTTGGATTAACCGGCTGCGCAGTTTCGTCCCCGGCCTTTTTTTTACCGCCACATGCTGATAACAAGCAAACTATGGCGATTACAGATATGATAGATTTCATAATTTTATTTATTAGCGAAATAATTAAGTTGTATAATAGCGTCATTAAGGCTTTTTACAGCATCCACATAGTCGTTTTTAACGGTTGTGGCCTGGTTAATCAACTGCACCCATTCCAGGTAATTGATTGTGCCTGCGGCCAGTTGCATGTTTACGGTGCTGGTAATAAGGTTAGCATTTTTTAGCGCTTTACTTTCATAATACCGTACTGATTCAAGGTACCTGTGATACCGGAATAAAGCCGAACTATACTCCGTGGTTATATTTTGAAGCCCTATAACGAAGCTGGCTTCGGCTATTTGTTTATTTAGCTTTGCACTGTTTACTTTCGCCTGCTGCGCCTTTGAAAATATAGGGATTCCGATACCTGCCTGTACAGCGCTAAAACGATAAGCGCCATTGTATAATTTATTATCGGCACCCATGCCTTTCATACTAACGTTGTTGTACCCAACAGAAAGATCAGGCAAAAGCTTGCTTTTTTCCACCTGCAAGGCAGCAGCTGCTATTTGCTGTTGCTGCCCGATAGACAACATGACAGGATGCTCTTTCAATACCCCGGTGTCAGGCAAAACAAGCAATTCCATCTTGAATGCCTTTGCGTCTGGAACAAAAGGGGTGCTGGTATTTAACAACAACTGAAACTGCAATTGTAACACGGCTGAATCTTGTTTAGTTTGGTTTAACTGCATGTAGATTTGCCCGAGCATTGTTTCGGCACTTGTTTTTTCCAGTATGTTACTTTCGCCTTTTGCTAACCGTAATTCTGCCCTTTTAAAAAATTCAGTATAAATACTATCGGCATATTTCAATAACTGCTTTTTTTGATTGATGTACAAAAAGGAATAAAATACCTGCGAAACCTGTTTCTTTAAATCGGCCTCCTTAACAGCAGCAGTAAGTACGCTGTTTTTCCATTCCTGCCGCAGCAGTTCCTTTTGTTTGGTATAAACCGATGGAAAGCTGAAGGACTGCGAAATGCCAAACCTGGTGTCGGTATAAACACTATTGATCTGCCCGGCTTCCGCAAATAACACAGCCTGGGGAATATTGGCCCCTGTTTTTATCAGAATTTGCTGATACCGTACTTTTAACTGCTCATTTTTCACCTGCAGATTATTTTTTAAAGCGGTGTCAATTGCGGCACTAAGTTTAATAGTTTGCTGTGCAGATGCAGTGCCGGAAGCTGCAAGTACCATAAGTATGGTTGCAACGGCGGCTGTTTTACCGGTTTTATTTTTCCTCTTTTTCAAACCGCCTTCAAATAACATATATAAAACAGGCAAAACAAAAAGGGTTAAAAAAGTAGCTATCAGCAATCCACCAATTACTACCGTAGCCAATGGCCTTTGTACCTCAGCACCGGCACCATTGCTAATGGCCATCGGGAAAAAACCAAGTGATGCAACAAAAGCCGTCATTAACACCGGCCTCAACCGCACCTTGGTACCCATTAGTACAATCCTTTTCAAATCGGTCAACCCTTCTTTTTTTAACTGGTTAAACTCTGCAATTAATACAATGCCATTTAGTACGGCTACACCAAACAACGCTATAAACCCTACCCCTGCACTGATGCTGAAAGGCATGCCCCGCAGAGCGAGGAACAGGATGCCGCCAATGGCAGATAACGGAATTGCCGAATAGATCAGCAAGCCCTGCTTAATAGAGTTAAAGGCGAAATAAAGCAGCAGGAAGATCAGCAGTAAAGAAACAGGCACCGCAATCATTAACCGTTGTTTAGCCGCGTTAAGATTTTCAAAGGCTCCGCCGTAGGTCACATAGTAGCCGGTCGGGAATTTCAGTTGCTTATCAACCTTGGCCTGCAGTTCGTTTACAATACTTTGCACATCCCTGCCTCTAACGTTAAAACCAACCACAATTCTTCGTTTGGCATCTTCACGCTGAATTTGATTAGGCCCGTCTTTAATCTGAACATCAGCCAGCTGGTAAAGCGGAATTTGTGTTCCCTGCGATGTGGGTATTAACAAGTTCTGAATATCCTTTAAATCCTTTTTTTGTTCACCGCTGATGCGTACAACAACGTCAAAGCGTTTTTCACCTTCAAATAACGTTCCGGTGCTTTGGCCGGCCAAAGCAGTGTTCACCACTTTGTTGATGTCAGAAATATTCAGGTTATACTGAGCAATGGCGTTTCGGTTATAGCTTATAATTACCTGCGGCATACCGCCAACGGCCTCCACATACAGGTTTTTAGCACCCTGCACCGTATTTATAATATTACCCAACCGGGCAGCATATCGGGCCAGGGTATCCATGTCCTCTCCAAATATTTTTAACACCACGTCTTGCCTTGCCCCGGTCATCAGTTCGTTAAAACGCATTTGCACCGGGAACTGGAAGCCAGCAGTTACACCTGGTAAGGACTGTAAAGCTTTACCCATTTTTTCGGACAGTTCATTAAATGATTTGGCTGATGTCCATTCTTTCTTGGGTTTCAAAATCACCATCATGTCGCTGGCATCCATCGGCATAGGGTCAGTCGGCACTTCCCCGCTGCCAATCTTGGTAACTACTTTTTCTACTTCCGGAAATTGTGTTTTTAAAATATGTGCTGCTTTTTGTGTGTTAACTATAGTAGTATTTAAACTACTGCCTGTTAATACCCGGGTATCTACAGCAAAATCGCCTTCCTCAAGCGCCGGTATAAACTCACCGCCCAGCGTGGTTAAAACATAAGCCGCAATAATAAACAGCCCGATCACTCCGGCTAATACTGATTTTGGAAAATTGACCACCCGGGTTAACGCGCTTTGATATCCTTTTTCAACCCAGGCCATTAACCTGTCTGATAAATTTGGCTTGTGCTTTATTGTCTTGCTCAAAAACACCGAACTCATCATAGGGATGTAAGTAAGAGAAAGTATAAAAGCCCCCAGCAACGCAAAGGCCACTGTTTGCGCCATGGGTTTAAACATTTTACCTTCAATCCCCTGTAAAGTAAAAATGGGCAGGTACACCACCAGGATAATGATTTGCCCGAAAACAGCGCTGTTCATCATTTTACTCGCAGAGCCGTTTACTTCTGCGTCCATGGTTGTCTGGTCAATTTTGTTGGTACCTGCAAAATGTTTGCTATGACTTAAGCGGTGCATAACGGCTTCAACAATAATTACCGCCCCGTCAACAATAAGCCCAAAATCCAGTGCGCCAAGGCTCATCAGGTTTCCGCTGACGCCAAATAAATTCATCATTATAATGGCAAACAGCATAGCCAGTGGAATAACAGAAGCCACCAAAAAACCGGCCCTAAAATTCCCCAGGAACAGCACCAAAACAAAAACAACAATCAGCGCGCCTTCAAAAAGGTTTCTCGCTACAGTGCCAATTGCGTTGTTGACCATTTTGGTGCGGTCAAGAAATGGTTCAATCACCACACCTTCAGGCAGCGTTTTTTGAATTTGCGCAATACGCTCTTTTACATTTTTAATAACCTGGCTGCTATTTGCGCCCTTTAGCATCATTACTACAGCACCGGCCACTTCGCCCTGGTCGTTATAACACATAGCTCCATACCGGGTGGCGTAACCAATTTTAACATCGGCAACATCCCTTATAAACAGCGGGCCCCCACCAGTTGTAGTTTTAATAGCCGTATTGTTAATATCGTCGGTACTGCCGAAAAGCCCCTGCGTACGTATATAAAGCACTGTCGGTCCCTTTTCGATATAAGCACCACCAGTATTCTGGTTGTTATTTTCCAACGCCTTAAAAACATCGGTTATCGTAATATTGTGGGCAAGCAGTTTATTCGGGTCAACTTCAATTGAATATTGTTTTAACTTACCGCCAAAACTGCTTACTTCGGCAATTCCTTTTACGCCTAGTAACTGGCGTCGAACTATCCAATCCTGAATTGTCCGCAGGTCTGTTTCATTGTATTTACTTTCAAAGCCCGGCCTCGGGCGCACAACATATTGGTAAATTTCGCCAAGCCCAGTACTAACCGGGCCCAATTCTGGCGAGCCTATTCCGGCAGGAATTTGCGACTGTACCTTTTGCAACCGTTCGGCAACCTGTTGCCTGGCCCAGTATATATCGGTAGCATCGTCAAAAACAATGGTTACCAGCGAAAGCCCGAATCTTGAAAAACTCCGGATCTCTTTCATTCCGGAAATATTAGTATTGGCCTGTTCAATGGGGTATGTAACAAGCCGTTCAATGTCGGTAGCTCCAAATGAGGGTGCTATCGTTATAACCTGTACCTGATTATTGGTAATATCAGGTACGGCATCAATAGGCAGCCGGGTAACCTGGTAGCTGCCATAACCAATAAGGGCAAATATAAATAGCCCGATGATGAGCTTGTTCCGAACGGAAAAAGCTATTATCCTGTTAAGCATAATAATAAAATTAAATTAGTGATTTAACTGCTGCGGAATAAAGCGCAACACACCCGGCAATACAGTTTGTACAACCGGTGATTAATTAAAATTTTGAATTAATTAACAGGATTTTGGCGGCTGCCAGATATTGGAGATGTAAGCAGACGGAATGAAGTCTTCCCGATGGGTGTTTGTTGTACTTACCGGGATATCTATTACCTTGCTGATAAAAACTTGTGTAACTACATTAATAAAAGTGGGCGAAAGCGAGGCCGAGCAATTATCGGCGCTTTTGAACGGAAGTTCCATATCCTTCCTGTAATCTTTGTCTTTAGGGCTGCCATGCATATAATGCATGTTTAAAAACTTAAGAAAAGAGATGTGTTTATTTTCCTTTTGATGCTCTGCATAATGTTTAAAAACAGCAGGCAGTTTAAGCAACTGATGGGCCTCAGTTGCAGAAAGCATGTAAAGGGTTAAAAATAATATGGCAACAAGCTTTTTCAATTAGTGGCAAATATAAACTTAAATATCATAACAAGCAGAATCGAATTGGTTATCATTTTAATCTGCTTAGCTTAACAGCAAGATAAATACGGAACGCGCCGCCGACAATGAAAGCCAACCCTGTCCAGATAATAATATTAACAATCCCCCATACCGGATTTAACAAAATCATAATACCCAGCAGGATTATCACCAGGCCGGTTAGCAGCAACCAGCCCCAGCCCGGCAAACCAAACGCTTTTATTTCAAACGCACTACGGGCCGCCATAAAACCGCGGATCAGAATCCAAAATCCGACAAGTAAAGGAAACAAAACCATTGTAATTACGGGAAAAGCGATCAAATATCCCCCTATTAACAAATCCACTATTCCGCCAAGTATTGCCCACCCCCAGCCAATCATTGCTGTATTTGAAAGAGAAAATATAATTTCAAATATCCCCGCTGCTAAAATACCTATGGCAAATACCAGGCTCAATGACAGATAAGCATGTAGCGGCGATGCGATGGTTCCTATCCCTAAGGCAATAAGGGCAATGCCTGCAAGCAGCATCAGCCACCAGTTATTTACAACTCCGTTTGCATTCTTGAAAGCCGGACTATTCATGACTATTTTATTTAAATCAAATTTGCCTACGGTAGTTTTCTACAGTAATAACAAAACTGACACCATTACAAATATCCCCGATAAAGCAATGGTACTAAATGACACGGGTCACCGCGAATTATGACCCTTATCATAAAACAATAAGGAACGATTAGAAAACACAACAACTAATTGAATTAAAAAAACAGCTTTATGTTAATAATCCCCTTTGCCTGAAAGGATCATTGAAGCAAGCTTTTCATCGTGGTTATAAATATCGTTCCGGAAATTTAAAGTGTTGTCGCGGTCGATAAATGCAGTGAAATAAGCAATAAATACGGGCACTTTTTTAGTTAGCGTTACGGTTTGCTCTTTGCCCGAGTCCATTGCCTGGTCTATTTTGGCTGTACTCCAGGCCGGGTAATCTTTTAGTAAGAAAGTAGCCAATTTAAAAGGCTCCTGTATGCGGATGCACCCGTGGCTAAAACCTCTTGATGATTCACTGAATAACGATTTAGACGGCGTGTCGTGCAGGTAGATATTATAACTGTTAGGGAAAAGGAATTTCACCAGTCCCAATGAATTCTCCGGACCTGGTTTTTGCCTCACAACCGGCAACCCATCTCTGTAACCGGTTATTTCCATATGCTCTTTAGCCAGGTAATTGGCTCGTTTCCTCATTGCCGGCAGCACTTCTTTTTGTACTATGGAGGGTGGCACGTTCCAGTAAGGGCTAAATACAATGTATTGTATCTCACCATAAAACACGGTAGTTTGGTGCACTGTTTGCCCCACTACCACGTTACAGCTCCACAATAAGCTATCAGCATGGTAAACATGTAATTTAAACTCCGGAATATTCACCACCAGGTAATCAGAATTTAAGCTAAGGGGGAGCCACCGGCAACGTTCCATATTCACCAACAGCTGCTTAATCCGGCTTTTCAACGGCACATTCAATTCAGCAACAGTAGCGGTGTTAAGCAACCCGTTGTTAATAAGGCCATGCCGTGCCTGAAAATGTTTTAGAGCCGTCGCCAGCAAAGTATCAAAGTTATTATTTACGGTATCTGCATGATAGTCTCCAAGTTTATATAAACGAGCCTTCACAAGCGGAATAACTGACGAAGTATCCCCGGGTTTAACAGACCCTTTTTTAATAGTAAAAGGGAGCCAGTTATCCAGTGAATCCAGCTTCCTGTATTTACTTAAATAATTACGTAACAATTCATACTGGCGATAAACTGGCTCAGTTGCCGGCGCCGCCTTACCCTTTATTTTTAGAATACTGTCAAGGTATTCGTTATACGCTACTTTCTTTCGGGGTAGATACCAGTTTAAAGATTTGCTTACAGTACTGCTCATACCGTTCCAGGCCAGTTTCGAAAATACAAAATATTGTGCGGTAAGCATTAGTTCCAATTGTACGTCAGTACCTTCCTTTTTACTATTGTATACTAACGAGTCGAGTACTTTTTGATAAGGCGCGCTTTTATAAACGCCCTCATCCTGCAGATTACTTACCCGGCTAAACAAATTGCCTGCCTGCTCAATCAGCACACCGTCATTAAACCACGCGTAGGAATACTTCCTCCTTTTATAAAAATCGCCAATATCAGCAGTGTAGGGTTTAAAGTCAGGGTAATTTTTTATAAAGCTAACAAGTTCCGTGCTATCAAAAATAGCTTTAGACTGATCACTGAAATTACCGGGAATAGTTTGACTCCAGCTTTTTTTTAATGAATCAACAGGATTAGTTTTCTTTTCGCCCTGGCCGCAACTGCTCAACGATACGCTGGCCAAAACGAAGAACAGTATGCTTTTCAGCCAGTTATTTTGCATGATTTTCAGGGACATTAACAGCATATAAAGGTAAAATAAACCTTTTTGACCAATTGCTAATTTACAGCTTTCATTTCACATATTGTGTTGCCGGACAAAAGCAACATCAGATAAGTGTATTAACTTAGTCCGGAAAAGTTTAATAGTAAATATCTATATGAAAACAGGACTAGTACTTTCGGGCGGAGGCGCGCGCTGCATTGCACATCTTGGTTTGTTACATGGCTTGGAGGAAATGAACATCCGTCCGGGGGTGATCTCAGGTGTCAGTGCCGGTGCGCTAATTGGCGCGCTGTACGCTGCCGGCAACTCTGCGTTAAAAATTCTTGAGATGGTGAAGGAACATAGCTCCTTCAGTGTGTTAAAAACCGTGTTATCTCCTGTGGGTCTTTTTTCATCTGCGGGCATCAGGGAGGTATTAAGGTCAGCCATCCCTGTTGATGATTTCGGCGCACTGCAAATCCCTTTGTACGTAACAGCCACCGACCTGGATAGTGGCGTATCCGCTACTTTTTCAAAGGGCCCGCTATTTGAAACGGTAGTTAGCTCAACGGCCGTTCCGGGAATATTTCAGCCGGTTAACATTAACGGGCTGTACTATGTTGACGGCGGCGTGCTGGATAATTTACCGGCAAGCTGCATCAGGGACAAGTGCGATAAATTAATAGGTTCACACGTAAACAAACTTTACCCCCACAAACCTAAAAAATGGGGACGGCTGGAAGTAATGGAAAAATGTTTCCACCTGGCCATTGGGCATACTGTGTTAATAAATTCATTGCTTTGTGATGTTTTTGTGGAACCCTACCTTGGCGGTTACACTATGTTTGAAACAAAATATGCGGATAAAATATTTGAAGCAGGCTACCTTGCTGTTATGGAGAAAAGGGAGACAATTGCATCATGGAACCAATCATCTTAGCTATATGATAGTCAGGCTAATTTAATATAGTGCTTTTAATCAAACCGATAAATGACCGCAATCATTTAATAATAAGCAGATTACTTGAATATTTGGATTACACAATCTTTATTAATCCAGACCATGAAAAATATCCTGGTACTTACTGATTTATCTGAAAATGCTGCCCATGCGGCAGAATTAAGTGTAATATTCGGCGGCAAGCTGAATGCCAACCTGCTGTTATACCATACCTTCCTTGGAGCTGTAGTGATTCCCAATTATGAAGGCGGGCCGCTGGCTTCCAACGCTTCCATTGAACTTGAGGCAGAGAGCAGAGCACATTTAGATAAACTTGCCGGATACCTGCAACCCTTTATTGACAAGCTAGATAAGTATGGCTATAAACCGGTGATCAGCTGCCAGCTTGGTGAAGGCAGCCTCGGCGGTAATGTTTTAAGCCTTATTGAAACTAAAAACGTTGAAATAATTGTAATGGGTGCCCGGTCAGGCAGTTCACTTGAACACATATTACTTGGCAGCGACACCAACGCCGTTATGCAAAAAGCCACTTGCCCTGTCTTAGTTGTCCCCATGGAGTCCAATCTTCAAAAATTGACTAAAGTGGTTTTTGCTACTGATTTTGAGGCCGAAGATATAGTAGCCATTCAATACCTTGTTAATCTGGCGAAGCTATTCGATTTTGAGCTGGAGATTGTTCACGTAGCACTGCCCGGTAAAAACAATGAATATAAAAAGGATTTGCAGTTTTCTCTTAAAGCAGAAGTGTCAAAACTAACCTATTCACACATCGTCTACAAAAACGTGCGCGGAAACAACGTGATTAAAAGACTGAACCGTTTATGCGAAGAAACCGACGCCGGCATACTGGCCCTCTCCCATCATCAACATTCATTTTTCGGACGGCTGTTGCAAAAAAGCACAACAAAAGAAGCATTATCGCTACAAAAAATCCCGTTGCTGGTATTTCCTTTAAAAACAACGTAGATTTTAGTTAGGTATTCTTCATTAAAGTGCCGGCTTGCAATAGCTCACGGGTAATGGTACGCGTGTAGGTTTTTATCTCCTCCTGGAAGTCCGCAACAGAGGCACCGGACCTAATTTCTTCCAACCGTTTTTCCCAGGTACCCGTCAGTTCTGCCTGTGCTATTTTTTGGCTTTTTACCACATTGTAAACGGAAAGACCTGTAGCTGTTGGCACCAGGTTCTTCTTTTCGCGCAGGATGTAATCTCTTTTTATCAGGGTTTCAATTATTGCAGCGCGGGTTGCGGGTGTGCCCAGTCCGCTTTCTTTCATGGCATAGCGTAGTTCTTCGTCATCTATTTCTTTCCCCGCTGTTTCCAGGGCCTTTAAAAGGCTGGCTTCATTATATAACGGTTTGGGTTTGGTCTGTTTTTCTAATAAGGCCTTATTGGTTACCGGCAGGTGTTCGCCCTGCACAACTTTTGGAAGGGATGCATTCTCTTCGTCTTTTTTCTCTTCATCGGCTTCATTAAATATCGCGCGCCACCCCGCAGTATGGATCACGGTTCCGCTGGCCGTAAATTTACTGCCCGATTCTACGGTGATCTTAGTTACTTCCTTAATACAATCCTGGTTAAATGCCTCCAGCATCCTGCCAACAACCAAGTCATAAATGGCCTGCTTGTCCGGAGTTAGCTGGTGTGCCGTTTCCCCTGTAGGCAATATGGCATGGTGATCTGTTACCTTTTTGGCATTAACACTACGTTTGTTCAGCTTGCTTTGCAGCAATAAGTTTGCCTGTTTACCAAAATCAGGATGGTTTGTAAATTTGGCGAGCAATGCAGGTACTTCGGCAAATACATCATCCCCTATATATCTGCTGCCTGTACGTGGATAGGTAACCAGCTTGCTTTCATAAAGGCCTTGTAACAGGGTAAGCGTTTGGTCGGCAGTAAACCCTTTCTTTTTATTAGCTTCCTGCTGCAAGCTACTCAAATCATGCAGCAGCGGCGGCGGCTCTTTGCGGGGCTTGGCTTCCACATTAATAACGTATCCGCCGGTGGGAAATCCTGATGCAACATCTTCAACATCATCAATTATCTTTTGCGCCTCTTCCTTTGTTTTATAGCTTTCAACAGACATTGCACGAAAGGTTTGCCCTTCTTTATCTACCTGTATAGCAGCCTGGTAATAAAGTTGCGGCACAAAATTCTTATTTTCCAAAAAACGGGAGCAGATCATTGCCAGCGTTGGGGTTTGCACCCGCCCCAGCGAAAGCACAGCTCTTGTGCCTGACGATAAGCTGAGCGCCTGCGTGGCGTTCATCCCAACCAGCCAGTCAGACTGTGAACGGCAATGCGCCGAATTGAAGAGCGTATCGTAGTCAGATCCCGGCTTAAGGTTCCTGAATCCTTCCTTAATGGCTTCGTCAGTTTGCGAGGAGATCCACAAACGCTTAAAAGGCTTTTTACATTTTAAATAGTAGTAGATATAGCGGAAAATAAGTTCTCCCTCGCGCCCGGCATCCGTAGCCACTATAATTTCTGTAGCTTCATCAAAAAGCCCTTTAATAATATCCAGTTGTTTTTTTACAGAGGGATCATCAACCATGCCTTCTTTGGTTTTTACCTTCCTTATAGAAAGCTTAAACTTTGGGGGCAACATCGGAAGGTTTTGAACATTCCAGCCGTAAAACCCATACTCCTGCGGTGGGGCAAGCTGCAATAAATGCCCAAAGGCCCAGGTAAAAGTATAACCTTTGCCCTCCATATAGCCATCCTTTTTGGTGGTGGCGCCAAAAACTTTGGCAATTTCTCTGGCAACAGATGGTTTTTCGGCGATGATTACTTTCATGAATGGGGCCGAATGTAGGCAATCAGGAACGCCGCTGCAACGGTTGTTGAAAAATGGCCCGGCTTAAATCACCCAGCCATAAAAGCGTTTAGCTATTTGCTTTGCCAATGATTTTTCAAATCACGGTAGCTCTCCAGTTCATCAAATGATAAATGGGGAATAATATTCATTGATTTTCCGTCCAATCCATTAATTACATAGTTACTTTTTACAGCAGTATCAAAAAATTGGATAGTGTACTTGTCTTTTATATTGTCATTGCCTTTTACTATTTCAGAAAACCTGGTCTTAAAATTCTCTTTTTGAAGTACTGTGGCCGGAAGTTTTGCTGCCATAAATAAAATAAGTTTTTGTAAGATAAGGATTTATTGGCGCATTTGTTTGGTTTTCATAAAATTACCTCTAAGCCGCTCCTGCTGAGCATTGAAATATCGCAACAGGTTATGGAAAAACTTCATAAATAAAAAACATCTGTCGTTATTTCTGTTTTTCATCTGAATTTACATCTTTGACAAATATTACATGGCACACCTGTTTATCTGGATCATATCATTTTTAGCTATAGCAGGCGTTATTATCCGGCCATTTAAGGTGCCCGAATTTATTTGGGCTTTAGCCGGCGCCATTTTACTAATAGCAACAAAGCTTATCTCGCCCTCCGAAGGCCTAAGCGGTATCAATAACGGCACCGATGTTTACCTGTTTTTAACCGGAATGATGCTGCTTGCTGAAACAGCAAGAGAAGAGAAACTATTCGACTGGCTGGCTGCGCATGCCACAAGGCAGGCTAAAGGATCAGCGGGCAGGCTTTTTCTTTTGATTTACCTGGTAGGTATTCTTGTTACGGCATTTTTATCAAATGATGCAACAGCAGTTGTGCTCACCCCGGCCGTAGCGGCTGCGGCTAAAGCAGCTAAGGTAAACAAGCCGCTTCCTTTTTTACTGATCTGCGCTTTTATTGCCAATGCAGCATCGTTTGTTCTGCCTATATCCAACCCTGCAAACCTGGTAATATACGGCAGCCATATGCCATCGTTGTTACATTGGCTCCCAACCTATATTTTGCCATCCATTGCTGCCATTACAGTTACTTACTTTGTGTTACGCTATACCCAGCGACATGAATTAAAGCAACCCATAGCAACAGAAATAGAAATCCCTGCGCTTTCACAGGGCGGGAAAACGGCAATAGTTGGCATTATTGCTACAGCCTTAATTTTGCTTGCTGCTTCGGCATTTGATGTTCAGCTTGGCTTGCCCACAGCTATTACCGGCGTACTTACATCGGCAATCGTAATTTTACGGGCTAAAAAAAATCCATGGTCGGTCGTGAAGGGGATTTCATGGTCGGTACTGCCGCTGGTTGCGGGGCTGTTTGTGATAGTTGAAGCGCTTGATAAAACAGGTATAACGCATACCCTTGCCGCTTTGCTTGAGCAGGGTACAGCCAATTCTGTTACCGACACAACGTGGAGCAGCGGATTGATTATAGCCGTTGCCAGTAACCTGATGAACAACCTGCCTGTCGGTCTGATAGCAGGGAACGTATTACAGGCCGTCCACATACCCGAAATCATAAAAAGTGCCGTACTGATAGGTATAGACCTGGGGCCAAATCTTTCTATTACGGGCTCCCTTGCTACCATTTTATGGTTGGTAGCCTTGCGCCGCGAAGGAATAAGCATTAGTGCGTGGGTATTTTTAAAACTCGGCGTTTTAGTTATGACAACGGCACTTGTATGTGCGATAGCTGCACTTTGGGTATAACAAACTGATTGAAACCCGGACCAACAAAATTAATTACCGGGCTATCTTTCTCCTTTCAACCTCCTTTACAATCAAGCTTAATTCCCGGCTCATCTGCCCGGCAATAGCGGTGTTTTCCTGTGCCCTCCTGAATAGGTACGGCAAAACAGCTTTAATAGGCCCATAAGGAACATATTTTGCAACATTATAGTTGGAGTTGGCAAGGTTAAAGCTCAAATTATCGCTCATACCCAACAACTGCGAAAAATACACATGCGGGTTTTTATGATCAATTTTTTTTCTATCCAAAAGTTCGGCCAATACGCGGCAACTTTCTTCATTATGTGTCCCTGCAACAAAAGCAAGCGTTTCAATATGATCGGTGCAATAATCAAGAGCGGCATCATAGTCTTTATCTGATGATCGTTTGTCAGGCTGAATCGGCGATAAGTATCCCATTTCTTCGGCGCGTTTACGCTCCTTTTCCATATAGGCACCACGAACCAGTTTGGCACCTAATATAAATCCACCTTTAACGGCAATAGCATGGTCGTTTTTTAAGGAGGCCAGTTTATCATGACGGTATAGCTGGTAGGTATTATAAACTATCGCCTTTTCTGCATTATACAGGTGCATCATGTCCAAAGCCAGCATATCAATTGTCTGCTGAATCCAGCTTTCCTCGGCATCAATCATTACTGGTATGCCCACCGAATGTGCCTTTTCACAAATAGCAAGTACCCGGGCCTGAACTTTTTCCCATTCCTCCTGCTCGGCTATGCTCAGTTGTGCCTTTGCGTCAAGCTTCTCCAATAACGAGAAACGGGCCACGCCTGTAACCTTAAAAACCGTAATGGGTACCGCTTTATCCACTGCGGCCCTTTCTATTGTGCGGATAATTTCATCGCGGGTATTATCAAACACAAGTTCGTCGTCCTCACCTTCTATCGAATAGTCAAGGATGGTACCTACACCACCAATATTTAAGTTTTTTATGGTTTTATCACATTCAGCAATGGTTTCGCCACCGCAAAAATGTTTAAATATAGTTGCTTTAATAAGTCCCTTAATTGGCAGGCCAATTTTTATAGCCCAATTAGTAATTGGAGGCCCTATTTTAACTAAAAAGTTAACGTTGATCACCCTGAATAACCAGTACGCACGTTTAAGGTCGGAATTTGAAGAATGACGGAAAGCAATCTCCGTATTTTCAAAGGATAAGTTGTTTTTTTCGATCATGGTCAGTTAGTACATGATTCATATTTAACAGTTGATAATAAATGGGAAATAACCCTAAATTATGATCTGTGAAATATAAACCAGTTTGCAAAATTATAAATTGCAAGCCAAATATCTCATTATTCGTTGAATAGTTTATTTTTGTTGCCTGATGATAGAATTTAAAGTTACCGGCGACTACATCCCCATGATCCAATTGTTAAAAGCTGTGAACCTGGTGCAAACCGGCGGCGAAGCGCAAATAGTTGTTACAGAGGGCGAAGTGATGTATAATGGACATATTGATTACCGCAAACGTCTTAAGGTAAAAAAAGGAGATACAGTTGAATTCAGGGGTGAAACTATCAGAGTTATATAATTATGAAAACCATTCAGAGCGATAATTACCCCATATACTTCGAGGACAGTATAGCGGAACTCGAAAAGTTTGTTAAGGCCGGCAATTATTCAAGATCGTTTATATTAACAGATGAGCATACTTCAATTGATTGCCTCCCACTCATCCAGGCACAGTTTGCAGGGCATGAAAACTTTGATATTATAGAAGTTAACTCTGGTGAAGAAAGCAAGACTATTGATTTTTGCATCGGGATCTGGAAAATGCTGATTGATTTCGAAGCGGATCGTAAAAGCCTTCTGATCAACCTCGGTGGCGGCGTGATAACCGACATGGGCGGATTTGCTGCCTCAACCTTTAAACGTGGGATAGATTTTGTGCACGTTCCAACTACCCTCTTGTCACAGGTAGATGCCTCTGTAGGCGGCAAAACGGGGATAGATATGGATAATATTAAAAATATCATCGGCACCTTTACCCAGCCAAAGGCGGTATTTATCGCAGATGAATTTTTAAAGACACTACCCGCAAGGCAAATACTGTCAGGAACTGCCGAAATGCTTAAACATGGTCTTATAAAAGATGCCGCTTACTGGGCAGCATTAAAAAACAGCGACCTGAGCATACCTTCGGCCGAACTGATTTACCGGTCTGTTGAGATCAAAAATGAAGTTGTTATTGAAGATCCTAAAGAAAACGGAATTCGTAAGGCCCTTAACTTTGGGCACACCATTGGCCACGCGGTTGAAACCAATTCACTGATAAATGACAAAGATCCTTTAACCCATGGTGAAGCCATAGCGTTGGGGATGATCTGTGAGGCCTATCTGTCGCATAAAAAAACCGGACTAAGCAGTGATCATTTAACTGAAATCGTAACGGTAATCAACAGCCTGTACCCAAAGTATAACCTGGCGGCTGCTAATTATGAAACCTTGTGTGCCATTATGCTGAAAGATAAAAAGAACCAAAACGGAAAAATAAATTGCACATTATTGACAAGCATAGGCCAATGCAGCCTTGATAATATATGTACAGATGCCGAACTTTGCGAAAGCTTAGCCTGGTATGCAGCTTTATAATTTATAGTCAAGTGTTCTATTTTCGAGCAAGCAGATTTTGCAAATCCGAAATCGAGCACTTGAAGGTCTAAAATTCTGAATAAATATGTTCCACCCCGACATACGACAAGAAACAGCAATACTATTGGTAGGACTATTAGTAGTAATGACCGTGCTTGAAATGTGGTTCAGCTATCGCGAAAACCGCCACTATTACGAAAAAAGAGACACCCTTACCAATATTTATTTAACCACGCTGGCTTTCCTGCTAAATCTTGCCGTGGGCGGAAGCACTTTTTTTATACTTAATTTTGCCGGGCAATTCAGGCTGATTGAAATACATAATACCGCTATTTACTGGATAGTACTGGTGGTGGTACAGGATTTTTTGTATTGGGCATTGCATTACACCGGGCACTATTGCCGCCTTTTTTGGGCCATACATGTAACGCATCATTCCTCAACGCATTTTAATTTCACTACCGGTTTCCGTTCTACTGTTTTTGAACCGCTTTACCGGGTATTCTTTTACCTGCCCCTGGCCCTTATGGGGTTCAATGCGGTCGATATCCTTTACGCTTACTTAATTACCCAGCTTTATGGCAACCTTGTGCACACGCAGTATAAAATACCTTTACCAAAATGGTACGGGCTTATATTTGTAACGCCATCGCACCATAGGGTGCACCATGCCTCTAATATCCCCTACCTTGATAAAAACATGGGCATGGTATTAATTATCTGGGACCGGATGTTTGGTACCTTCCGCGAAGAAAACCTGCCTGAGCCGGTTAAATATGGACTAACCCATCAACCGGATGACCTTGGCCCTGTAAACATTCTTTTTCACGAATGGAAGGCTTTGCTCGCTGATGTAAAAAAGGCGCCTACCTTTAAAATTAAACTGCAATACTTTCTTAATCCTCCGGGCTGGAGCCATGATAGCAGCAGCCAAACGGCGCGCACGCTGCAAAGGGAGTATAAAGATCAGCATTCTGGCTAATTTATTACGGCTAACGCCAAAGTAACTTATACTGTTTAACCTAAATCCTACTGCCAAAAAAAAGCAAGTATCGTTTGCCATTGCTTAAATTATTGAACCTGGTAAGCAGCTATACAATTTATTAAGGTCCAATATGCGCTCCCAACGTTTCGTATGCGAAGCAAAATATCGTGAATTACTTTTATAGTCAATCACCTTTTTCCATCAATCGCCGTGTAATAAA
The DNA here is from genome assembly GCF_002257585.1 of Mucilaginibacter xinganensis. NCBI lineage: Bacteria > Pseudomonadati > Bacteroidota > Sphingobacteriia > Sphingobacteriales > Sphingobacteriaceae > Mucilaginibacter > Mucilaginibacter xinganensis. The sequence continues at coordinate 3,669,081 of NZ_CP022743.1, forward strand.
AAAAGCCGCTCCGGAAACCCGGAACGGCTAATTAACTACTATTTATGTGGAACGGATTCCCTTATTAATTTGGATTTTTGATTGGTGCACTTCCTGAGGCAGGCGGGTTCAATACAAACTCATCAGCCGGAACATCCCAGTAATCAAGGAAGTTATAGTTAATGGTTACGTGAGTATTTAATTTGCCTTCTGAGGTGTAAACTACACAATTGGTGCGGCCACCGCCTTTGGAAATGTCATAAATAACTCCCCATCTGCGTGCATCGTAAAATGCAGTACCCCTGAACAATAAAGCCAGGCGCCTTTCTTTACGCAACTCTTCCAATGCCTGAGCCTGATTTAAACCAGTACCTGATACTTTTGGAAGGCCTGCACCCTGGTAAGTCCTTACATTATCAACACTGGTTAAGCCGGCGTCAATTTGCCCGGTGTATATTAGCGCTTCGGCTTTCATCAATTCGTTTTCTTCGTAGCTGCCGGCCATATAAACTTCCTGGTTACCTGGTGTTTTATCAGCAATCTGCAGCGCGCCATTGTTTGGCGTTGCGTCAAGCTTGGCATCATATAGCTTCCACCTGGTGCTAAAAGTAAAACCGCCCACCTGGTTAACAAATGGCGTAACCTGTAAAAAGTTCTTGGCTAAACGTTTGTCGTCAGGTTTAATATCCTGCACTAACCGCTCACTTATCGTAAAGCTACTTGCTGTTTCATCACCAGAAGTATTGGCAGCAACTGAACCGCCACCGGCAGAAAACACATAGTTATTGGTTGTGCTCCATCCGGCAAATACGTTATCTCCAGACTGGATACCTGAATTTACTAACGTAAGTATAGCTTGCCAGTTAGCGGCTGTCATAGCAGACGTGCGGGTATTAACCAGCAGATTACGCGCCAATAAAGTATTTATACTACGCACAAACATTGCCGGCGTTGGCGCCTGCGCATTACCCACCTGGAAAAAAGTAGGTAATAAAGACTGCATTAAAGTGGTATAAGTTGCAGTATTGCTGATAGAAGTTAAAAGAGAAGCGGCCTGTTGCAGATTTTTATTTGACTCCTCAATCAAAGCTGCGCTGTGAACATATACATTGCTGGTTGCGCTTATGGAGTTATTGATAATTCCCGCGTAATAAACTGAACCTAACCTTGCATAAGCATAACCTTTCCACCAGTATGCCCATGCTTTATAAGTGGCCTGTTTTGTTGCGGCATCACCTGTCAATGGGACAGTGCCTGCAAGTGCAAGAATCTGGTTGGCGGCGTTGTTTAGGCCATACATGCTTTGCCACTCGTAGTAAAACATGTTGGTACCCTGCTTGTCGCGGGTATTATTAAGCCTCAAATTCGCAATTTGCGGCTGGGGATTAGTCAGTTTTGTGCCGTCATCCAATATAGCATATTCTGGCACGTTAACCAGGTTGACGTTTTGATTGGATGCCTGTGCTGATACGTCATCGGCAAGTAATTCATGGTAACCATAGCATAGCGAGAAAAAGCTGTCGCCTAACCAACCATCACCATTAACAAATCCATTAATATACACACTTCCGGATGCAAGAGAAGTAAGTCCGCTTTCCGTTTTTGCCTGCTCAAGTGTTGGTGAATTGGGGTTTTTAACATCCAATTGCTTCTTGCATGATGAGGACACAACTATGCCGGCCATTATAGCCGATGTTATTATATATTTATATTTTTTCATTTTTTTTCGATTAAAATTCAATTAAAACCCAAGATTTAAACCGACCTGATATGATTTGCTGTTAGGCGTTGAATCATGATCCACTCCCCTGTCGAAAGGCGAGTTAGAAGCACCGGAACTAACTTCCGGATCAAAGCCTGTGTATTTGGTAAAGGTCAAGATGTTACGTCCCGTAAAAGTTAAAACCGCTCTTTTGAACACTTTTCCGCCAATTAATTTAGAGAAATCATAACCCAGATAAATGTTTCTTAACCTAAGGAAAGAAGACCCTTCATAAAAGTAATCTTTAGTTCCGTTACGTGCACCGTTTCTTGCACCAATAATATCAGCATAGGCACTGCGGTAATAAGCAGTATAAGCACCGCTTGTACCGCCAATGTTAACCGCTTTATCATAATCGCCGCTGATACCATCTCTGTATTGCCATTCTTTTGTTTGGTTATAAAGGTGGCTGCCATAAACCCAGTCAAACTGAAAACCGAAAGATAGCGCCTTGTAGGTGAAGTTATTAATAAACGACGCATTGAATTTAGGGTTTGGATCGCCTAAAGGAAGTGCCTCACTTCCGAATTGAATTGCTTTGGTAGCTATATTCACTACCCTGCCATCAACAATGGTGTATTTTGAATAATCTGCAGGCAAAATGTACGGTACACCTGCACTGTTTGTTTCGGTTACGCTTGTTAAAGCTTTATTACCATAGATCTGGCCGATTTTCTGTCCGGCGATCAGAGATTCCTGGGTGCTTCCCGCAGCTGTTGACAGGATAATAGGGGCACCGCTTGTGCTGGTAATAGTGGTAGTTTCGTTGCTAAAGTTGGTAGTAAAATGCCAGTTAAAATCCTTGCTCCTTAAAATTCCTATATTTAACGAAGCCTGGAAACCATGTGACGCCAGTCCGATGGCATTTGTTAAAATTTTGTTACCACCGGTTGAAGGCGCTGTATTAATACTGTATATAACATTATTGGCTTTTCGGTTCCAATAGGTGCCGCTAACATTAATTTCGCTGAACCAATTGCCGGAAGCTCCTTTAATACCGATATCGGTACCAATTTCATATTCTTTTGAAACCTCCACCTTCAGATCAGGGTTTGCAAGCGAAGTCGGTAAATTAAATGTTAACGCCGAACCCAAATTTTGTGGGTTTATGGTTGGATATCTGTCAAACGGCATTGGCTGTGTACCCGCTTCACCAAAACCTCCTCTAAGCTTAAATTCAGGAATTGCGTTTCCAAGACTTGAGTTTTTCCAGAAATCAAACGAAGATGGCCTGATGTAACCGTTTACGTTAGGAAAAGTGAACGGTTTTGAACCACCACCAAAAGCCGATGAATAATCGCTTCTGAAACCACCACCAATACCGCCATAATCACCAAAATCAATTTTTTGGTTTACAATAAACCCGTAAGTGATGAATGGCGTTGTATAATCGTACGATACAGCCTGGGTTGCAGTTTGCTGAAAGTTATAGATTGCATATTGAGGCAACTCTAAACCATAAGTATTATACTGTTTGTCAACATTCTTGCGGTAGTCATAAGCCAGCAATGTACTGGTTGTGATCGGCAGGTTGATATGGAAGTCTTTCTGGAAATCAGTCTTGATATTTGCAGAACCGTTAAAGTTTTGAAAAACAGTGGTGCTGGTATTTTTATCAAGCTCCCCATTCGGATTAGCCGCAAAAAAACCATAATATGAACCCAAATCCTGCGCGGTTAACGTGTTCGATTGATTTTTGAAGATTATATTTTGATCGGTATGCTGATAGTTTAAGCCATATTTGGCACTTAATGTAATAAATTTATTGATCTTATAATCCGCCATTATGCTTTGTAACAGATCCTCGCGGTTAGACACCCGGTTTGCCCACTGGGTATAATAGTTAGGGTTTGAACCGTTCACACTCACTGTACCTGAATTTAATGATAACGGATAGCTTCCGTCGGCATTTTTCTGGTTAAAGTCATAATATGGCGAGGCGTTGAGTACGTCAAATATACCGCCTGCATTACCTATCCCGTAATTTGGGTTAAGCGTATTTTTGGTGTAGATAAGCTGTGTCACCGAACGAAGTGTAAATCCTTTAAATAGTTCGGTACCTAAATTTAAGGTAAGGTTTGTTCTGTCGTTATAACCATTGTTGCGGATATTACTTTGTTGGTGATTATTTGAAACCGTTAAGTTATAATCAGTTTTATCGTTCGCACCTGAAACAGCAACACTGTTATTTGAGGTATATGCTGTTTTGAATAATTGAGCCAGGTGGTCGTAGTACTTTAAATTGGTACCATATTGCTGGTGGGCAATATTTAGCGGATTAGACATAGCTGTAGGGTTACCATTGCCGGGGTCTGCTCCGTAAGCCCACTGGATGCCCTGGTACCTGCCATCCGCATCGCGAACAATAGGATTTCCGCTTGCGTCAATGAAAATTCCGTTTGCATCAACTTTAAAGCTGCTTAATTTTGCCTGGTGCACATTCCCCTGGTTTATATAATTACCTGCGCTGTAGCTTGATATAACATCAATGCGGGTTTTTCCAACTTTCCCTTTCTTGGTAAAGATCTGGATAACGCCATTTGCACCTTGTGCACCATAAATTGATGACGCGGCAGCACCCTGAACAATCTCAAGGTGATCAACAGTAGTAGGATCAAGCTGGCTTAAGTCAGTTGTTCTTGATTCAATACCATCAACCAGGATCATTGGAGCAGTACTTCCCTGCACAGTGTTTATACCGCGTAATAAAATATTGGTTCTGGCACCCGGTGTACCATCAACAGATGAAATCTGCGCACCGGGAATTTGACCAACAAGGCCCTGATCAATTGAGGCCTGTGGTGATGAAGTAAGCGCTTTGCCTGAAACAGCCTCAACTGAGATCCCTAATCTTGTTTTACTGGTAGCCACGCCAGAACCTGTTACTACAACTTCGTTGAGTTCCTTAAAATCAGAAACCATTGTAACATTCAAAACACCGCTTGCCGGGATAGGTAAACTAACTGTTTTGTAGCTGATAAATGAAAATGTTAAAGTAGTTGCCCCGGCGGGAACAGCTACACTGAATTTTCCCTGGGCGTTGGTTTGTGTACCGTTGTTGGAGCCTTTTGCTACCACAGTTGCCCCGGGGATAGGTAAACCGTCATCTTTTGCAACCACGGTACCTGTTACAGTACGGGTTTGTGAGTAAGCATGGTTACATGCAAATACCAGCAAAAGGAAAAAAATACTGTTAAGTAATTGTTTCTTCATGTGTTAATTAATTTGTCAGTTAATAGTTAACCCAAGATAGTCGTGTAAAAATTATGTTACAATAGTTTTAAAATAATTACTATTTTGGAAAAATAATGACAGAAATTTAGTGTTTAATTAACACTATCTTAAATTAAGAGTATTATTTTTTTATTTAATTTAAAAAAATACACGTTTCAAAGTATTGAAAAATTATTTTTTTTTGCTTTTATTGATAAAAAAATTAAAAACCTGTCACATTTTGATTTTAAAATCGTCATATTATATTTTTTACACTGGTTTTTTTACTAATAAATGCAATATTTTTATAGCTTAATTCATTTTATAAATAAATAGCAATCAAAAGCAACAAAAATTAAATAAATTACTACAACGCAAACGATCAGCAGAGAACAAACCTCTTTATCATTTATAATTTGTGAATATTATTCATTTATTGCGCTATAAAATGAATTTCTTAGAATTTTGTATCAGGTATTGCATTTTAGAGTGTCGCCGCGTGATACCTATCTCATTTTTGGCAGCACGTTCCAAATAGCTTTAACACAAATCATCAGTTGATTAGCAAGCCAGAAATAACCGGTTGGATTAAAATATAAAAAACGTACTTAGATTTGTGTTTTGCTTAACTAAAAAGCATCAATTCGAAGGATTGTTACCATCACCTACATGCATTTATTTAAAAAATGTAACATTCTTAAGCATTTCGTATCTTAACACAAATTACAAAACTATAACCTTTCCATATGTTAAGCATCCGCAATATTGTTAAGCAATACGCCGGTCACCGGGCGTTGAGCGATGTAAGCCTTGAAGTTAAAAGCGGGCAGATCTTTGGCCTGCTGGGGCCCAACGGCGCCGGCAAAACTTCCCTTATCCGCATCATTAATCAGATTACTGCTCCGGACAGCGGCGAAGTTTACTTTAACGACCAAAAGCTGAACCAATCGCACATAGACCGGATCGGTTATCTCCCCGAAGAACGTGGGCTGTATAAAAAAATGGAAATAGGCGAGCAGATGATCTACCTGGCCCGGTTAAAAGGACTAAGCCGCGATGAAGCTGTGCGAAGGCTAAAAATCTGGTTCGATAAACTGGGAATGGAAACCTGGTGGAAAAAGAAAATTGAAGAGCTTTCAAAAGGAATGCAGCAAAAGGCGCAGTTCGTTGCAACCGTATTGCACGAGCCGGACCTGATCATACTGGATGAACCCTTCAGTGGTTTTGACCCGGTAAATGCCGAAATAATTAAAGATGAAATCCTTGAGCTCAACCGCAAGGGCGCCACTATTTTATTTTCAACCCACCGCATGGAATCAGTAGAGGAACTTTGCGACTCTATAGCGCTGATTCATCAATCGCACAAAATTCTTGACGGCACGGTAAAAAGTATCCGCAATTCGTATCGCAGCGCCACTTACATGGTTGAATATAACGGGCCTCAATTAACATTTAACGGAACACAACCATTTGAAGTAATTGAAGAGCACTCAGGCGGTGAAGACGAGCAAACCATCAAAATAAAACTAAATGGCAATAATAACTCCAACGATGTGCTGCAATACCTCATACCAAAAACACGAATCAATATGTTGCAGGAGGTAATTCCAAGTATGAACGAAATTTTTATAGAACAAGTAAATTTAATCCGTTAAGCCATGAACAAAGTTTTACTGATAATACAGCGTGAATACCTTACCCGGGTGCGAAAGAAATCGTTCATCATCATGATCTTCGTGGTGCCGCTTTTGATTTTGGGTATGGGGGCCGTTATTGGACTGGTGGCTAAAAACAGCACAGAACTAAATGAACAGCAGGTTGTTAAAGTTATTGATGAAAGCGGGGTTTTTGCCGGCAAATTTAAGGACCAGAAAAACTTAAAATTTGAGACTACCAAACAATCGATAACAGCGTTAAAGGCCGAGCTGAAAAAAGATGAAAACCTTTCAGCATTACAAATCCCTGCCAACTATACCAAAAAGGATGCAATCAATATCCTTTCAAAAAAGAAACCTGGCATTACGCTTACTGAAAAAATAGAAACCCAGATGAATGACATTGCCTTGAACAATGGCATGATCAAAAATCATATTGATACAGCACTGTTGCATTCTATAAAAAGCAACCTGTCGCTTAATACGGTAGAAATAACCGAAACCGGCGACAATAAAACAAACTTAGGCGCCAATATTGGTGTAGGGATAGCCTGTGCCATCCTTATCTATTTAGCGCTGTTTATTTATGGTGCCCAAGTTATGCGCGGCGTTATTGAAGAGAAAACCAGCAGGATAATAGAAGTTATCATATCGTCGGTAAAACCATTTCAATTAATGCTGGGCAAAATTATCGGGGTTGGGCTGGTGGGACTTACGCAGTTTAGCGCATGGATCATCCTTTCAGTTATCTCAACCAAAATTTTAGGGCATTCATTATCCTCCTCGCCAAACGGTATAATGGGCGCCCTGGCCGTTTTGCAAACCATCCCTTTTGGAAAAGTCCTGGCATGTTTTATATTTTATTTTCTTGCAGGGTACCTGCTTTACAGCGCACTTTTTGCGGCAGTAGGTTCAGCCGTTGACAGCGAGACAGAAACCCAGCAGTTTATGTTTCCCATCACCCTGCCTTTGTTGTTCACTTATATGTTGTCTGTAACTATTTTATTCAGGGCGCCTGATAGCCCGCTGGCAGTATGGTTATCTATTATTCCGTTCACTTCGCCGGTGGCTATGATGCTGCGGCTTCCATTCGGCGTACCGCCATGGCAGCTCGCCCTTTCAATGTCCCTTTTGGTGATCGGTTTTTTATTTACCACTTATGTTGCGGCAAGAATTTACCGGGTTGGTATTTTAATGTACGGCAAAAAAGCGAGTTATAAAGAGCTGGTTAAATGGTTCTTTTATAAAGAGTAGTGCTACCTTCCCAATCGGGCGTTCGATTTCGAAAGAAAAGTTTTGAAAACAGAAAGATTATAAAATCCCTTAAATGCTAAACAATTTAAGGGATTATTTATTTTAGATGCATGAACAAACGCATAGCCATTATGGATTTGGGCACCAACACGTTTCACTTGCTGATAGTTGAAGGAAATGTTTCTGCATACACAGAAATTGTACATGAGCAGGATCCTGTAAAACTTGGTGAAGGCGGCATCAATAAAGGCTTTATCCAGCCTGTGGCATTTGAGCGTGGCCTTAAAAGCATGCAGCGGTACCATCAGCTTATTTTCGATAACAATGTAACGCAGGTTAGGGCTATTGCTACATCAGCCCTGCGCAATGCGGCAAACGGACAGGATTTTATTAACCAGGTAAAAGCTCAAACGGGCATAGCTATTGAAATTATTGACGGCGATGCCGAAGCAGCTTATATTTATAAAGGTGTTAAAGCATCCGGGAGCTTATCTGCTCATAACAGCCTGGTGGTAGATATAGGCGGCGGAAGTGTAGAATTTATTATTTGCGATAATGAGCAGGTAAAATGGAAACAAAGCTTTGAGATAGGTGCGGCCCGGCTAATGGATAACTTCCACAGGACAGATCCCATCTCTCCCGAATCAATTACTGCGCTTAACCTTTATTTAAAGCATAGTTTAAAAGATCTTTTTACAGTTGCTGCTGCTCATCGAATTGAAAACATAATAGGTTCATCAGGGGTATTTGAAAGCTACGCCGGACTTATTGAAATTGGCAAAGGGCATTCATTCGACCTAAAAAAAACAAAACACTATGATTTTGAGAAGGATGAACTTTTAGCAGTAATTGAAAGCCTCATTCTTTCATCGCACCAGCAGCGCTTAAGCAATAAAGCCATTATCCCTGTTAGGGTTGATATGATTGTAACCGCATCCATACTAACCCGGTTCATTATAAATAAATTGGGGATTGATAAGGTTGTTATGTCAACAAGTTCATTAAAGGAAGGGGTGTTGGCGGAGATGATGGACTGAAGAATACAAATTTCAGATCAAATAATATTTCCGCGGCATCATTTGTATATTGCAGTTCAATAACTGACCCATCTCATGAAATTAAAATTTATCGGCACCGCCGTTCTTTTACTTTTAGTAATTTCCACTCAGGCACAAAGAAGACGCCGGGCAAATAATACTAACGATACCATCACCTCAAACTATCAGCCTGCCGAACTTTTTTCACCTCTTTTCTATAGCGAAAAAGGTAACGAATTTCACGCTGCCGATGGCGAACCGGGACTTAAATACTGGCAAAATCATGTTAATTATACCATTGATGCACTGATTGACACCACCGCCAAAACCTTAACCGCCACCGAAAACATCAGTTACATCAATAACAGCCCTGATGCTTTGCAGTTTTTGTGGCTGCAAATGGACCAGAATACCTATAAAAAAACGGCACGCTCCAATTTTGTAACCGGGTTTACACCCGGCCCTAACCAGCATACAGATGGATACCAGGTAGAATCGATCACCATCACCAACGGAACTATAAGCACAAAGGCAGATTTTGTTGTTAACGATACCCGGATGCAGATCCGCCTCCCCAAGGCACTTGCACCAAAAGGCGGCATAATCAATTTCACCATAAAATATAAATACGTTATTCCCGGTAATTTCGGCAACCGGACAGATTATGTTGACACCAAAAACGGCAAGATCTACGAAATAGCACAATGGTTTCCGCGCATGTGTGTTTATGATGACACCCGCGGCTGGGACACCCTCCCATTTTTGGGCAGCGGTGAATTCTATCTCGAATATGGTGATATTGATTATAAAGTTACGGTGCCTGCAGATATGATAGTTGCCGGATCAGGCGAATTAATGAACCCAACGGAAGTCCTTACCCAGCAGCAGGTAAGCAGGCTGACGGCTGCCCGCAATAGCGATAAAACAATTATGATAAGGGATGTGAACGAGGTAACTAACCCGGCATCACGGCCTAAAGGCAAAGCCAACCTTACCTGGCACTTCAAAATGCTGAACACCCGTGACGTGGCCTTTGGCGCATCAAAAGCTTATGTGTGGGATGCAGCACGTGTTAATTTACCTGGCGGTAAAAAGTCATTTGCTATGTCTGTTTACCCTGTTGAAAGCGCGGGTAACGAAGCATGGGGCCGGGCAACTGAATATCTTAAAAAATCTATAGAGTATTTCTCCGAAAAATGGTTTGTTTACCCCTACCCCTGCGCGGTTAATGAAGCCGGAATAGCCGGTGGTATGGAATACCCCGGAATTGTTTTCGACGGAATTACTGATAAAGGCAAAGAACTGTATTGGGTAACCGCACATGAGATAGGCCACAACTGGTTCCCAATGATTGTAGGTAGTGATGAGCGTCGCTTTGGCTGGATGGATGAAGGCTTTAACACCTTCATTGATATCTATGCTTCGGATGAGTTTAATCATGGCGAGTACGCACCTAAACGCGATGGCGAATATGCACCTGGCGGCGGCAACCCGGCTGATGAGATCATCCCGATAATTCAGGATCCAAATGCGCCTTCTATTATGACTGCAGCAGATGCCATTTCCGAAAAATACCGTCATCCGCTTACCTATTTCAAACCTGCATTCGGACTGGTACTGCTCCGGGAGCAAATCCTGGGCAAAAACAGGTTCGACTATGCTTTTAAAAATTATATCAGTAAATGGGCCTTCAAACACCCGCAGCCTGACGATTTCTTCAGATCGATGGAAAACGGCGCGGGTGAAGATCTGTCCTGGTTTTGGAAAAGCTGGTTCTATAATAACTGGCCGCTTGATATAGCCCTGATAGATGCAAAATACGCAGATAAAGACCATACAAAAGGCATTAGTATAACAGTTGCCAATAAGGAACAAATGGCAATGCCTTTCACCGTGGAAGTTAAACTAAAAGATGGCACCAAACAACGCACCTATTTCCCGGTGGAAACCTGGCTGCAAAACCGGGTTATAACTTTCACTATCCCAACCACTACAGCAGTTGAAAGTGTTACGGTTGATCCTGACAACGCCTTACCGGACGTTAACAGGAAGAATAATGCGTTAAATATAAAATAGATTATTTGTAGGGGCGCGATGGACCGCGCCTCTACAATTTTACCAGTTCTCTGTATAATTTTTCGGTGGGCAACCCAACCACATTGGTATAAGAACCATTAATGCGCTCAATACCGATCAAACCAATTCGTTCCTGGATGCCGTATGAGCCGGCTTTATCAAAAGGCTGGCATTTGGTTACGTAGCTAATGATCTCCTCTTCGGTGAGCTTACCAAAATAAACTTCCGAAACATCATAAAAGCTGTGATAGGTATGCTTGTGCAGCAAGCATACCCCGGTTATTACCCTATGCATCCGTCCTGAAAGTAATTTCAGCATTTCAACGGCGTGATCTGTATCTTCGGGTTTGCCAAGGATCATGTCATCAATACAAACGATGGTGTCGGCCGTAAGCACTATTTCATCACCCACAGTTTCGTCAAATGCTTTAGCTTTTTTTGTGGCGATGTAAACCGCCACTTCTTCGGGTGTTAAACCGGGGGGAAATGACTCGTCAACCTCTTTCAAAACAATACGAAATTCAACACCCATCAGGCTTAAGAGTTCCTGCCGGCGCGGAGATTTGGATGCGAGTATTATTGGGGGAAAGTTCATTATTTGGGTCGATAGTCCATCGACCATGGTAATTATTGGTTTATTTGCTTATTTAGTTTGGCTATGGTCTATGGACAATCAACTATTTGTACTTATTCTTTTACCAGCTATACGCCTCTTCCGTCATCCATTTATCCTGGATCTTCAGCACTTTTTCAATAACATCGCGGGCACAGCCCTTGCCGCCAGCAAAAGGAGAAACATATCTGCTCACCGCTTTAATTTCTTCAACAGCATCGGCCGGGCAAACCGGAAGACCAACATATTTCATGACTTCCAGGTCGGGAATATCATCGCCCATATACAACACATTCTCGGGACTGATGCTTTTTTCCTCCAGGTAGATCTTAAGCTTCTCCACTTTGGTGTGAATACCCATATACACATCCCGAATGCCTAAACTATTTAAACGATGCAGCGCACTTTTTGAGCGGCTGCCGGACACCGAACAAACGTTGTAGCCGCATTTAACAGCAAGCTGTAATGCATAGCCGTCTTTAATATTAAAAGCGCGACTCTGCAGTCCGTCATCTGTTACAAAAACAGAGCCGTCGGTCAATACGCCGTCAACATCAAAAACTAACGTAGTTATTTCCTTAAGCTTGGATAAAAATGATTCCACTAATTAATTTTTTTTGATTGAATCGATTATCATTAATTTCACCGATTGAGCATAGCTTCACTAATTAACAGAAATTTAACTGCCCTTATTGGTTATCCCGCCACTCATAAACCCAAGCCGACTGGATTTGTTCCAGGTGGCCTTCATTTGATTCCTCACGTGTGCCTGCAAAATTAGGAAGCGAAAGCACCCACTCCAAAAGATCGGTAAAACGAATCCGGTATATTTTTGATTCGCCAAAATCATCACCAAACTTTTCATAAAGCTCTATAGCAATGTCTTCATGATCGTTCCAGTGGATGGGGAGGCTGAATTTTTCGTCTGTCATTTCTTGAATATTAAAACTAATTCGATTTAAAACGGTAAAACCAATATCGGCTAAACCGGTATTAGTGACCCAGGAACTGGTTCTGATCAGGCAGGGTTATTTCAATATCGCCGTCGATTACAACGCACTGGCAACCCAACCGCGAATTAATCCGCGGATTTACTGCCCGGTCAATAAAATCCTCTTCCTTGTCAGAGATCTCCTGAATATTATCCATTCCCTTATTTACGTAAACGTGGCAGGTGCTGCATCCGCATACGCCGCCGCAATTATGCTGCAGTTCAATGCCATTTTCCAGGCAAACGTCTAATACAGATTCACCTTCGGCAATGGGCAATTCAACACCTTCCAAACCCTTTTCCTCAAAGCTTATCTTAACTTTAAAAATGTTCATTTCAGCAAAAGTAACAAAATTACCCGTGTTGGGTACCGGCATTGTTGTTTTTGATAATCTGCTGACTTAACAGACTGTATATTGCAAACAGATCAGGTTCATTAGCAAGCATTTGCAGATGTGAGGCCATGGTAATTTCATCGTTACGAACTGCGGGCCCTGTTTGCACTTCAGCCGGGAGGTGCATCTGCACTTTTTGCGCTGTTTCTAAAATCAGGGGGCGCAGCATCTCAAAATCCATCCCCTGCTCCGCAAGCAGTTGTTGTGCAGCACCATAAAGGTAATTAGGAAAATTGCACGCAAACACAGCTGATAGGTGCAGCACTTTACGCTGAGAAGAATTTACCCGGTAAACATTATTGCTTACGGTTTGTGCAAGTTCAACCAGTTGTTTGGTAATAGGTTCGCCAGCGCCCTCAATACAAAGGGGCACGGTTAAAAAATCTACCTCTTTAGTTTTACTGAACGTTTGCAACGGGTAAAAAACACCGGCATTTGCTGTTAACGCTTCTAACACTACCATATCTGTAGCGCCGGAGGTATGCACAATTAATTTTTCATGTTTAATTAATGCAGCTGCGACAGCTTTTATTGCATCATCTTTTACCGCTATTATAAACATATCAGCTTCGTTGCTTATCTGCTCCAGGCTGTCAATTGCTTCTGCTCCCACGTGATAAGCCAGCAATGCAGCGTTATGCATGTCCCGGCTATAGACCTGAACAATGTAATGACCGGCATTTTTAAACGCCGCTGCAAGATGAGTGGCCACATTTCCTGACCCTATTATTGTAATGCGCATGGTATTGTTATTAAGCATGATATTAAAACAAATATTTCCGCTAATTTTAATTGGTAAATTATTTATTCTTATCTCATTTATTCAGGGCATGAAATTACTTAAACTGATCTTTACTACAATTTTATTTTTACTGGTTGTTACCGCTATATACGCTGTAATTATGTACAAGCGGGGAGATATGGAAAAAAAGGAATTGACAGATACTGACAGGAAAGGCACTGGCGGCAGCTATATAAAACTAAAGCAGGGTGTTACACATTACCAAATTGATGGCCCCGATACCGGCAAGGCAGTTATACTGGTGCATGGGTTCAGTGTGCCTTACTTTATCTGGGACGGTACTTACGAGTACCTGGTAAAGCAGGGTTTCAGGGTTTTGCGATACGATCAGTATGGCCGGGGATATTCAGACCGGCCGGATGTAGTGTATGGTAAGGACCTGTACCTGGATCAGTTGTTTGAACTGATCAGGCAATTGCATTTAAAAGGCCCTGTTAATTTAGCCGGAGTTTCACACGGAGGAAAGGTTGTCACCAGTTTTACCTGTAAATACCCCGAAATGGTTAATAAGGTAATACTGATTGATCCCGCTTATCCATCTGTCCCGCCCTCAGTTCCCAAACTATACACCGATTACCAGGAAGCTACCCATGGTGATGACCGCGCTAACGGCCAGCTGGCCGATTTCAAATACCCCGGTCGTCACCCCGACTGGGTGAATAAATATAAACCGCAGATGCAATTTAAAGGATTTAGGAACGCGCTGGTTTCTACGATGTACAACTACGATTACAATGGAAGGGCGGCTAATACCTGCCTTGCCAGCGCACACAAACCCGTCTTGCTGATATGGGGAAAAGAGGACCATACCGTTCCGTTCAACTATAGCGATTCCATCCGGAGTGTATTGAATGTAGATTTCTTCCCCGTAGCTGATGCGGGGCATTTGCCATATCTTGAACAACCCGCTAAAGTGAATGCGAAAATTGTTGAATTTTTGAAGAAGGAATAAAAACCAGATCTTTTAAAGTAATTTTTTGTTGAGTAAAATACGGGACTTTGGAATCGGAGTAGCTATGCAACCTTTTATTTTATTTTCTCCTCTTTTTCAGCCCACGTTATTTCAGAAGGTAACTCCTGCCTGCTAAATTCAATATGAATTATTCTTCGCTGTTTATCGGATATAGTTCTATTAGACGCGTGGAATAATAAAGGGCGCATTACCATTACTCCTCCGGCATTTACATTGCAAGTGGTTTCGGTTCCGTTTTTCCAATCGAGCCCATCCAACCGGCAAATACCTTTAAGATGAGAAGCGGGAATAACTTTTAATGCGCCATTGTTCTCATCGGTGTCGTCTAAATGAATCCTGATAGTAAAATTATCCTGAAGTATACTGAGAGGGGGTTGTACTGCAAATTGATCTATCTTCACCGTCCAGGAATCAAATCCAGGAAGTTCGGCTTTGGTATCTACAGATATGGTGAGATCCTGGTGCCAGCCTACAAACCAGTTTGATTGCTCAGGCTTATCAAAATATATAGATTTTACAATAAAGTACTGATTGCCGAATACTTCTAATATTAGCGATTGTAAGTTGCCGTTAAGTATTAATTTCTTAATTCTGGGAATTTCTTTTAAAAATCTACGGATGGCGAACAGACCCTTAGTTTTTCTGAAAGTTAAGTTGGATTGATCAGCTTGGTTTACAAGATTGATGATTTCAGTTATTTCATCAGAACTATAGAGATTCTCAATAACGGCAAACCCACGCAAAGCAATATCTTCACGGTGATCGAATAGATCTTTCATTTAACCAATATTAAACAGCCTTATATTCCTTACTCCTTCTTGAAATTGACATTAAGAACCCGATGATCATAATTACTGTTCCTGACCACAAGAAGTTGATATAAGGGAAATCAAGTGCACGCATGACGATGTAAGGCTTTTTATTAACCGGTTGCTGGTAAACAATAATCTCAACTTTGTTTTTATCAGGAATGATCTTTGACAGGCGCAGTTTTAAACCGGCATCTTCAACCTTCCTTGAAAAGTCAAGTACACTTTTGTTTTTAATCATGTAAACCGGCTCGGCCTGGTAAGTTTTGTTGTGCGTTACCACTTCGAGTTTGGCACCTATAGCTATATCATTACCGGTAAGCGGAATATTTTGTACCTGCGCCTCTTTGTTTAATGATTTAAGGATAATATATCCATCCCTGTACGGAATGGTATCGCCCACTGCCACTTCATGCGGAACGGGCTCTTCGTAATTTTTATCATCATTTTCCTCTCCATGTGCAGCGCCTCCGTCAGCATTGGCTGAATTAGCTACCGGTTGAGGAACAGCGGTAATATGCGTATAAAGATCATGAAACAAATAATGCTTGGTATCGGGCGACGATACTAAACCCATTTGAGGATTGATCTGTGCATTCGGCTTTAGTATAAACTCTTCCGCTATTTTTCCGTTCTTATCATACCTTTTATAATCCACCTTATAATAGAAGTTGGGAGCAGATACAGAATCGCCAATGTAAGTAGCGGTGTAGGGACCCATCTTAACCGGCTCATTTTTGTACATCATTATATTTTCATGTACATCGCCGCCTACTTTTGCGTCTGCAGTGCCCCTGTCAAATCCTTTTACCGCTATAGTGCCCGATTCGTTGTTTGATACCACTTTCCTAGTACCGGCAGCTATCAGCGCGCCTATCAGCATTAAAGCAAAACCTATATGTGCTACCGCCGATCCTGCCAGCTTAAACTTACCTTTCAATGCATCTGATAATACTTTTCCATTGGCTAAAACCGAATAGATGGAACCAAACATCACCATAATAAATACAAAGTGCAGTTTGTATAATCCGGAAACGTAAGCTACGAGTGTAGTTATTAATGCTGCGCACAACATGTAAAGTGCGGTACTGATAAAAAATCGCGTAGCATCGGTTTTCTTGTACTTTAAAAACTGGCTTAAGCCCATTAAAATAACAATAACCATAGCAAATGACGACTGTATCACGTTATAATGGCCTACCAAGTCTGTTGGGGGGGCAACTTTGGTACCAAACATGGCATTCCATACCGGTATGGATGTTACCAGCACAAGATGAAAACAGGAAAGGCCAAGAAATACTGCCCCTACAAACATCCAGAATTCACGCGAATAAGTTTCTTCATCCTTTTTGGTAATCGGCAGCTCTTTCCAGCGGACTATTAAAAGCCAGGCGGAAATGAACAGAAAAGCAAGGATATAGGAGACCAATTGCCAGAACATACCAAGGTCAGTAAACGAGTGTACTGACGTATCGCCAAGGATGCCGCTTCGTGCAAGGAAAGACGAATACAGCACCATTATAAAGCTCAATAATACCAGCAACGTAGCCGTAAAGTATGAATGCCCGGTATTTTTATACACGATCATTACGTGCAGACCGCCAACAAGCGTCAGCCACGGAAAAATCGATGCATTTTCAACTGCGTCCCAAGCCCAAAAGCCACCAAAATTAAGTGACTCATAAGCCCATAACGACCCCATAATAACACCTATTCCCAATATCATGGCGGCAAACAGGCCGTATGATAACGCAGGTACTATCCAATCTTTATAACGTTTTTGCCACAAGCCTGCAACTGCGTAGGCGAACGGAACTACTACCGAAGCCAAACCTAAAAACAGCGTTGGCGGGTGAATCACCATCCAGTAGTTTTGCAGCAAAGGGTTCATTCCCTGCCCGTCTTTTATAAAAGAAAGATAATCCGCACGTGAAAATATTGGCCCTTCAACAGCATTTCTGAGCAACAGGAACGGCGAACTGCCTATTCTTGCACCAAAAACCTCAATACCCAAAAGCATGGAAGCCAAGAAGAGCTGAGAAAAGGAAACCACTGTCATTACCGGCTTTTCCCATGACTTTGATCGCCATATAAGGATATTGCCTAAAACCGCCTGCCAGAATGTCCACAACAAAAAGCCACCCTCCTGCCCATTCCAGAAACCCGAAACAATGTAATAAACCGGCAATGAACGCGAAGTATAGGCCCAGGCATAATGGTATTCAAAATAGTGATTATAAATAACATAGAAGAGCATTACACCAACACCCAGGATAGAAAGCGAATTTAAATAAAATGCAATACGCCCCATCCGAAGCCACGAATTATCGAGCTTATTGGTATTGGTGGTAGCAAAATAATAGCTTATGGTTGATAGTAACGCTGCACCGAATGAAAGAATAACAAATATTTGGCCTAAATGCCCGGGTAAAAGGTGTTCACCTTTATAAACTGTATCCATTAAATAATTTTATAATTGGGCTGTTTTAGCTTTAGCCTCTGTAACTTCCACTTTGTCCTGAGTGTACTTTGAAGGGCATTTCATAAGGATGGTAGATGCATGAAATTCCTTGCCATTCATGCGCCCTGTGAGTACTATTTGTTCTGATTTCTCAAAGTCCTGTGGCTTGGTACCGGTAAAGATCACCTTACATTCCTCCCCTTTATTATCTTTTATAAAAAACGAGAAGTAGTTGGCGTCCTTTGTAGCATCGTAGTAAAGTTCTTTGCTCTTATCCAGGTGGCCAACTATGTGCAATTCATCTGTTGTTTTTTTAGCGTCGCTAAATGATCCGTAAGTACTTGAACTGGAGTAAGTAGTGATAATAGTTGCTATCGCGATAGCAATTACAATCAACCCAAATATTGAACTTTTTTTCATAACCGGTCTATCTCCTACATTTAGAGATACAAAAATACGAAACGTTAATGTAATAATGTTTATTACAGCAGATTAATGCTATTTAGAATCGTTCTTTATAACTACCTCAACAGGGTAATGGATTCAGCCCGGTGAATTTTGAGCTGCCGGTAATCATCCACGCCTTCAAATAACCAATAATAAACACCAGGCGGTAAATTTTGTCCATTATAGGTACCATTCCAAAAGTCCGTATTATGTTTCCCGGTAAACACCACCTGCCCTGCCCGGTTAAATATTTTTACATTTCCGAAAGTAACAAAGCCACTGAGCTTGATGCTGAAGCTATCATTTATACCATCATTATTCGGCGTAAATGTATTTGGAGCAGTAATGCTATAAGGGGGGGGTGGATGGATCACCACATTTACAGCAACCGTTCGGCTACAACCCTGGCTGCTGGTTGCTTTTATATAATAAACCGCACCGTATTTTACGGCATAGTACTCATTTACCGGCTTGGTTTCGCCGGCGTCAGCATAGTAGCTATAAGTCAGCCCGGCCTTATGTATAAATGTTTTTGACAAATCAACTGTTGTGGGAAAGTCGGCCGGCTGGGGATCAACAACAGTAAGTTCAGGCAGGCCAACTACCACATGTACCGGTAATATGTTCATACAGCCTTCGCTGTTGAGCCCCTGGATGTAATAGGTACCGGTAATTTTGACGCTTTCGGGGTCATATAAATAACTGGTTCCCAAAGAATCTTTAAAAAAACTTAGCATGGTGCCCGGACTGCTCCCTGCCGTAACTTTAGGATCTGCAAGGTTTACGCCTTCATCAGGGCACCCAAAAACCGTATCAGCTACTTTTAACCTAAACCCTTCGTCAATTCTCTTTACAGTGGTGAACATCGTATCGATGCAACCAAGCCCGGGGTACGGAAATATTTTTACTGCGTAAACTGTATTATCCGGTGGGGGCGGCGAAATCCTTAAACTTTGGCCAGTGCCCACCTGTTTGGACAGATCTTCATTATACCACACATAAGATGCAAACCCATTGGGCGCATACAAAGTTGCAAAGGTTTGACCTGCACAATAGGCATTGCCGGCTATTGAGTTGCCGTTATTTTCGTCAATATCAAGATACGCGTACCCAAAATGCCTGATTTTTGTACAATCGTTGGTAGTAAAAACCAGGCTGATAACTTTACCTGCATAATGACTAAGATCAATAGTAGCTGTAGACCAGTCTTTATAATAGATGCTTTCACCTTTTGCGCCCGGTACTGTTGACAATTTGAATCCCGGCAAACTGGAAGATGCCGCAAAATTAAACGAGGGGCACTCCAAAAAAACATCATCCGTAACATCATAAACCTGCGCTGTAAATTTAGGTTGCTGAAAAGGCTGATGTTCGGGGTTCTCTAAAACAACCGCATAATTAAAAACTATACTGTAATATTTTCTATCGGGAACTGTAAATGTGTATGAAACCCGCTCGGCCTGAGCCCCGGCTGCATCATTACCAAGCCTGACGGAATAGTTACTACCATTGGGGCAAACAACAGGAAATTTACCGTAGGGGTCTAACAATACCGATGGTTGTTTGCTTATAATAGTATGCCGGTTGTAAATAGCAGCAGTGGGATTTAACGAAATACTCCCAAGGGAATCTATCTTCCCGGTGTAGCATTGCCAGTTGCGGAACGTACCGTCTTCAAAACCAATATTCGGTGTTTGGGCAAGCGCTTTAAAGCTTATGAGTAAAAATAAAACACATAAATTTTTAAACATCCCAAAATCGATATGATCAATTAAAATTATTGAATTTTATTGAAAACGAGAAATCTAACAAATTGGAAAAGAACAAATTAAAAATGGCCGAACATTTACATACCCGGCCATTTTAAAGAACAATAAGAAATTATTTGATCATGGCCAAACGCCTAAATTTTGGTATGATACTGCTATTTTGTTAATAGCACCCACCATTGCGGCACTGCGCAGCGTATCAATTTTAGGGTTGTTCTTATAGATCTCTCTTATCTCGTGGTATGAGCGGATCATAGTGTCTTCCAGACCTGAGTTTACCAGTTCAAGTTCCGATGCTCCTTTTATGATGGTTGAACGCTGCATCGGCGTTAAGGCTATACCAGTAATACCTTCAACCATGTTTACCAGGTTTAGATTTGAATTTTCCTCAAACCGCCTGTTGATCCGGCCAAACGCAACATGCGAAAGGTTTTTAAGCCATTCAAAGTATGACACCGTTACACCGCCTGCGTTGGCATACATGTCCGGAATAATCAGGCCGCCGTTGCTGTAAAAAATAGCTTCTGCTTCCGGAGAAGTAGGTCCGTTAGCACCTTCAACAATTATTTTAGCTTTAATATTTTTAACATTCGCTACAGTGATCTGATTTTCGAGCGCTGCCGGAACTAAAATATCGCAAGGCTGCTCAAGACCTTCCAATGAATTTTTAAATTCCTGTTTGGCACCAGCATAACCTAAAATCGAACCTGTAGCTTTACGGTGCTGGAAAACAGCATCAACATCCAATCCGTCGGCATTGTAAATAGCACCTTCAAACTCACACAATCCAACTATTACGGCACCAAACTCCGCCAAAAATTTAGCCGAATGGTAACCCACGTTACCTAAACCCTGCACAATAACTTTTTTACCTGAAATACCGGGTAGCAAGCCTATTTTCTGCATGTCCTCACCAACGCTCACACACTCACGGGCGGCTATGGCCACTCCCCTGCCTGTTGCTTCCTTGCGCCCTGCTATGCCATGTAAAGCAATTGGCTTACCTGTAACGGCTCCCATAGCATCAAGCTGACCCGGATTCATTGTTGCATAAGTATCAGCAATCCAGCTCATCTCGCGCTCACCCGATCCGTAGTCTGGCGCAGGCACATCAATGCTTGGGCCTATGAAATTTTTCTTAATTAATTCAACGGTATAGCGGCGGGTAATGTTTTCTAGCTCCTGTAAAGTATAGTTTTTAGGATTGATCTTGATACCACCCTTTGCACCGCCAAAAGGAACATTCACAATAGCACACTTATAGGTCATTAACGCGGCAAGCGCCATTACTTCATCCTCATTAACCATTTCGCTGTAGCGAATACCGCCTTTAGTGGGCGACTGGTGCTGTGAGTGCTCAACGCGCCAGGCATCAATTACTTCAAATCCATTACCTCTGCGGATGGGAAAACGAAAACGGTAAACGCTGTTGCATGATTTTATCTGATCTAACAAGCCAGAGTCATGTTTGGTAAATTGCGCTGCATAATCAAAATTCTTACATACATCACCAAAAAAGTGGGTATCCTGATCTGCGGCTGAATTAGTGGTAGCCATAAATTTTATTTGATAATTATTAAATCGTTAAAAAAGTGCACAAATTTGCTACATTTTTTATCAATATCGCAAATTAATTATTGTCAATTTTACTATGCATGCATAATATTACATTAACGTGCATATTTAAATTAATCGTGGGCTATTTCTAACTATTTTTCCTTTTCAATTTTTTTTAATCGCCTGTCTATCGAGAACAGATAAAGGGCCAGGCCAACAAAAATTATAACTATTATAGTTACCACTACATATATTTTGCCCGAGCTGCGTAACTCATCCGCCATTTCCACACCGTTCCCCTGCGCAAATACAGCAATGTAACTCAAAAGCAAAAGTGCTAAAAGAGATGTTTTTTTCATGTTAACTTATTTCGTTCTTTTTGTATTCAATTAACCGGATGCGATAGCGTAACGATGCGATCCAGATAGCTATAAAACTCCAGGCTATAAATGCAGGATATAACACCACACGCATCCTGTTATCCATATCCAGTTTACCGAATGCCGGGTTACCCCCATTACCGGGATGCAGCGAATCTGTCATTCGCGGCAATACCATTATGAGCACTACCATTATAGGGAAGGCGAAGATGTTATATATTGCTGAAATTTTAGCGCGCTTCTGCTCCTCATCAATTGAGTTTCGGAGCACCGCATAGGCGCAGTATAACAAAAAAGCAATAGCAGCGCTGTTCTGTTTAGGATCATTACTCCAAAATGCTCCCCAGGTGTATTTTGCCCAAATCATACCGGTAATTAATCCCAGGACATAAAAAAACGTACCGGTGTTTACACATTCTACGGCTATCAGGTCGTATTCTTCTTTACCCGTTCCTAAATATTTGATGCTATAGACAACCGAAATTGTAAAAACCGTAAACATAGCTATCCACATAGGCACGTGGAAATAAGTGTTCCTTATAGTTTCGTGAAGAATAGGAAGCGTCGGCACACCGAATAAAAACCCGGCAATAAGGGTGTAAAGAATGACCATTACTGCCAATACTTTCCACCAGGTTTGATATATAAATTTCATATTACTTATGAGCACAAATGTAGTGTTTTTTGGTTGATTGGGTTGATTAAGTTGGATTGAGCTAACTAAGTTTTTTGCGGCATGATCATACTTACGCTTGTATTAACCTAATCAACTCAATCCAACCTAATCAACCTGGTAAACTCCCCTCATCACTTCACATCCGGCACATAATCAACCGGCAACAGGTCTGATAGCCTTGCCTTTGCCCATGCCCCTTCCAGTAACGGCGGCTGGCTAACTATAATACCATTCATGTCAAACAATGCATAGTTAGGCTCAAATAAGGTAAGCACTGTGGCTTCATAGTTTGGCATATCCAGGGGCCGGTACAGGTCTTTGTTATAAACTTCATCCCGCTTTTTTGTATAAACCACATATAAGTAGTTTGGAAAATGTATTGCGTAAATGCCTTGCTGTTCTGTGTTGTTCAATACTTCGTAAGGCAAAACAGCCACCTTATTAAGTGTTTCTTTATAATATTTTGAAAGCGTTGATAAGCTGTTCCAATAATTTAATGAATCAGCCATTCGCCGTTCATAAAACATTTTGGCCTTTTTCCTGATAATATCTTCCGGTGGCCTGTTCGGGTTAAGCTGCCGGTTTAAATGATACATCACAAAGCCATCTTCATTTAATTTGTTGGTATATAACGACCGAAAAAAATGCATTGCCGAACCATAATAAGCTTCTTCCCGTTTTAGATGCCATTTCTTTTTCTGCGCGGCGTTGCCTGGCAACTCTTCAAATAACCGCTCGCCGCCGTAAGCCACAATATTCGCTACCCTGTCTTCTATAAAGTTCTTAAGTAAGAATTTTACGCGGTAGCCTAATGCCTTATTCTCAACAACTAAAAACTCATCTGCACTTGCCTCCAGCGTTTGCTTGGTACGATTGAATTGAAGGTTGAGTACATGCGGGTTTACGACGACACAATTTTTGGAGTTTTCATCGGTACCTATAAAGCTCTTTCTGAATGCCTCATAGTTTTTTTTCCAGTCCGCTGCGGATATTATCGTCACCTCTTTCAGCATCATTGGCTTAGGCGTTAAACTTATATCCATTTTTATAGGTTCGCGGCCAACAAGTATGCTTTTCGAATAATCCTCGTACCCCAATATGGTTACTGTTAAAGTGTATTGACCCGGTCTGATGCCGTTAAGAACATATTTACCATCTTCAGAGGTTGCAGACCCAACTGATGAGTTGCTTAAAAATACACTGGCACGGGGTAATGGGCTTTTACTTTCGGCATTGGTTACTGTACCGGTAATAATTCCGCTTTGAGCAAAGGTTATCACCGGAAAAATTAGACAAATCAGGCTGAGCCAGGGAAATCGCATCTGTTACTATTACAATATATTTTGAAGATGCTAAAAAACGGATTATTTATGAACTAAGTATGAAAAAAAGTCAGCAAGTCCGCAAACAGGCAATGTGCAAAAGCTAAACAGCAAAAAAGTTACATTCACTACCTTAATCACGCCATAAAAAGGGGAATAAAATAAGGGAGGTTGTAATTACGATTACGTTAATGGCCAGCAACACACCAATATTGCCATAGCTTAAGCTTCTTTCAATCCCGTCCATCGCGCTTTTGCTAAGCTTTACCAGGATGAGTATAACCGGTATAATTACAGGGAAGCTTAATATGGCCATGAGCGTTCCGTTATTACCCGCTTTTGAAGCAATGGCAGAGATCATGGTAAAAACGGTAGAAAAGCTAATACTGCCGAGCAGAACCGCTAAAAAGTAAAAAAGTGGGTCGCCAATAGTGTTATTAAAAAACAACATATAAACCGGCAGCGCCAGAGCACTTAGCAGCGTCATCAGCAAGATATTGTAAATAGTTTTCGACAGGATAATAGCCTGCGGGCTTGCTATTGAATAATAATAAAGCAACCTGCTCTTACTCTCCTGCATAAAGCTTTTGGCTATAGCGTTTACAGAGGCAAAAAGTATAATTATCCAGAATAATACATTCCAAACTATTGGATAGCCATTACTGCCCATAAAACCTGGATTTAAGTTAAATGCTATATAACAGATAAATACGGTTGACACCACATATAACAGCACCCCATTAAAAGCATATTTGGAACGCCATTCCAATAAAATTTCCTTTTTTAAAAGATTAATGGTTTGGTTGATGAGCTGCATGCCGCAAAGATAATGTTTTAGCTGATTGTTCATTTATAACCCGCTGATAACTTAGCTATAACATTTCCAAAAAAATTGCAACCTTTACCACAACACATTTTAAACTGACAAATGCCTGCAGCTTACTATAACAGCCCGATTGGTATTTTACGTATAACCGAAGACGAAGATTTTATAACTTCAGTTTACGCGCTTGACCAGGAACAGCAAGTAACGCCGGCTGACACAGCTTTACTGCAAAAAGCCGTGCAACAGCTGGATGAATATTTTGCAGGAAAAAGAACAGTCTTCGATTTGCCGGTTAAGCAACAAGGTTCGGATTTTCAGCAAAAGGTTTGGACGCAATTAACCAAAATAGGTTTTGGTAAGACTATAAGCTACGGGCAGCAATCAAAATTAATGAATAACCCTTTGGGTATAAGAGCAATTGCATCAGCAAATGGCAAAAACCATTTACTGATAATTGTTCCGTGCCACCGGGTTATCGGCTCTGACGGCAGTTTAACTGGTTTTGGGTGCGGAGTTTGGCGCAAACAATGGCTTTTAGCGCATGAGGCCCGGGTGTCAGGCGTGGGGCAAGCTGTGCTTGATCTTTAACTCATTTTCTTTCGCCAATAAAGTCTTTATCTTCTCGTGTAGTTCAAATGGTTTAAAGGGTTTTGAAAGTGAGTCATTCATTCCCACTGTAAGCGCCTCTTCCTTTTCATGATCAAACGCAGAAGCTGATAAGGACAATATAGGCACGCTGTTTTTGGGTTCGGCAAAACTGGCCCTGATAATCTTCGTTGTCTCGTAGCCATTTAGTTCAGGCATGTGGGTATCCATTAAAACAAGGTCATAATGTTTCACCGTTAGTCTTTCAAGTACTTTCCTCCCGTCATCAACTATTTCAAACTCAACGCCCCAGTCCTTGAGCATTTTTGCCATCATAAATTGGTTTACCAGATTGTCTTCCGCTACCAAAACATTCACATTTTCAAATGGCTCAAGCATGGGTTCCTCCGCGTTGGCAGCCTTTTCATTTGTCTTGTGGACAATGGTGAACCAATTAACAAAACTGAAAGTGCTTCCTTTGCCTTCCTCGCTGCTGAGTGTAAGCTCGCCTCCTTTTAATTCAACCAGTTTTTTGACGATAGCCAGGCCAAGTCCCGTACCGCCATATTTTGTTGCGGTATCATCTTCAGCCTGTTCAAATGATTCAAATACGCTGGTAAGCCTGTTAGCCGGAATTCCAATGCCGCTATCTTCAACCGTGAATTTTATTTGTGCCCTGCTTTCTTCTTTTTGTAAAACAGATACGGTTAATTTCACATAACCCTGCGCAGTAAATTTAATGGCATTGCTTAACAAGTTCATTAAAATCTGGTTCAAACGCAACGAATCAATCATCAAATTTAACGGAGTAGCCGGATCAACATCCAATAAAAATTCTATATTATTTTCGTCTGCTTTAAACTTGAGCAGGCTATATAATGCCATTATCAGCTCATTAAGATTGATGGGTGCCCGGACAATTTTAAACTTCCCGGCATCAATTTTTGAAATGTCTAGCACATCGTTAATTACACCAAGCAGTGATTGGGACGAGAGCTCCAGCAAATCGATCATATCGCTCTGCTGTTCATTGAGCCCGGTATTGCGTAAGAGATTAGTGATGCCAATAATACCATTTAGCGGCGTACGCAATTCATGACTCATATTTGCAAAAAAGTTTTCTTTCACTTTTTTACCGTATTCAGCACTTTCCTTTGATTTTATAAGCTGATCTTCGTAACTCTTCTGGATAGAAATATCACTGATATTTAAAAACAACTTCTTATTTCGATAAGCCACCCTGCACTCAGCCCAAATAATGGTACTGTCAAACGTTTTAAACTTAAATTCAGAAACAGATGAATGAAGGCTCTCCCTTACTATTTCAGCCAGCTTTTCGGAAAATAAGTCATTTTGCTCATCAATAGTAAAATTCAAAATACTGGTACCAATTAGGTCAACTGGTTTAAAGCCCATTATTTTCTCAACCGCGGGATTAATATTTTGGATCAGAAAAGTCTGCGCATCTGCAGTACAGATAATATCAGCAGAATTTTTTACCACCACGGCCATGTTTTGAAGTTCCTCATTTTTCATCCTTATTTCAGCATGATGCCGGGCCAGTTGGATGAATGAATCAACTTTCGCTACGGTTATTGAGGGTTCAAGAGGTTTATAAAGATAATCAACGGCACCTACTCCAAAGCCTTTAACAGCGTATTTTGCATCTTTGGATATAGCAGTAACAAATATTACCATTATATCTCTGGTACGCGGGTTTGATTTTAGCATCTCTACAAATTCAAACCCATCCATTTCCGGCATTTGAACATCTATCAACGCTATTGAAATTTGATTTTCCCAGGCAATCTTCAGCCCTTCATTTGGTGAAGTTGTACAAAACAAGCATATATCATCCCTGTCAAGCAAAGCACTTAGGGCAATGATATTCTCTTCTCGGTCATCAACAACAAGGATATTAACAGGGGTCATCAAAAATGAGGTATTATATTATTCTTTTAAAAGTTCAAAAATCTGGCTGCCCGTTAATACGTAATCAGCAGCATTAATATTAATAGCTTCCGCAGGCATTTCGCGCATTTCTGCATCAGCAGGATCTTGCGCAATGGTTAGCGAGCCCACATTTCTGAGCTTCAGCAGCCCCATCGCTCCATCCTGGTTTGCGCCTGACAATAATATCGCTGTACATCTATCTTTAAAAACTTCAGCGGCACTTTCAAATGTAATATCAATGGATGGCTTTGAGTACCATACGGCCTCTGATACGTCAAGACTAAATTGATCCTGATTTTCTATCAGTACATGATAATTTGCAGGCGCTATATAAATGGCGTTCCTACTTATCTCGTCTTTATCACCAATTTCTTTGAGAAACATACGGCTATTTTTGGCAAACAGTTTTTCAACTTCGCTCACGAAATTTTTTTTTCGGTGCATTATAATGATAACCGTCTTATTTAAATTGGAGGGAAATAATTTCACTAAGCTGAAAAGCAATTTAAAAGAGCCCGCGGAACCGCCTAACAACAATATTTCAGAGTTGTGCCAACGGTCAATTATATTTTTATCAAGACCCAATTTTCTGGTAAATATTTTCCTTTTGATTTACTGCCTTAAACTTTTTCTTAAAGGCATCTGATCTGATTGTTTCTTTACTGCCGAGGCACAAGAAACCATGCGGACACAAACTCTTATAAAACAACTCCAGTATTTGTTCCTGCAGCTGCGTTTCAAAATATATAAAAACATTACGGCAGCTAATTAGCTGAAACTCGTTAAAGACCTTATCAGATATTAAATTATGAACAGAGAATAGGGTATTCGCTTTTAATTCGCTATGGATACTTGCAGCATCATACAGGGTGGTAAAATGATCAGTAAGCGATCCTTTTAATCCTGATAACACATAGTTTTCAGAGTATGTTTTTATGCTCCTGTAACTGTAGATCCCCAAACGTGCTTCCTTTAAAACTACTGTGTTTACATCGGTACCATAAATAAATGATTTATTCTTAAGTCCTTCCTGCTCCAGTAAAATCGCAAGTGAATAAACCTCTTCACCGGAGGAGCAACCCGCCGACCATATCTTGATATGCTGGTAAGTTGAAAGATATGGAATAACCTGACTATTAAGCGCCTTGTAAAATGAAGGGTCCCGAAACATTTCAGTAACGTTTACCGTGATCTCTTCTAAAAAATCCTGGAAAAATTCAGGAACGTTTACCAATTTGTGCTTCAAATCATAAAACTCCAGCTTTTTAATCATCATTATTCTGCTGAGCCTCCTTTTTAAGGATGCTTTTGAATAATCTGA
This sequence comes from Mucilaginibacter xinganensis, assembly GCF_002257585.1. Lineage (NCBI taxonomy): Bacteria > Pseudomonadati > Bacteroidota > Sphingobacteriia > Sphingobacteriales > Sphingobacteriaceae > Mucilaginibacter > Mucilaginibacter xinganensis. Next base: position 3,697,937 of record NZ_CP022743.1, read on the forward strand.
AAAATCAAACCCGTGAACCTTTTTTACAAGATCAATAAGTTCAGCAATTTGCTCTGTTGTTAAACCTGTTGAAGAAATATTCATATTCAGCTCCCCAGCCAAAGTTGCATCAATGATACCAACCTGTCCATATCAACCGGCTTTGTAATATAATCATTAGCACCCGCTGCTATGCATTTTTCACGGTCGTCCATCATTGCTTTCGCCGTTAAGGCTATTACAGGCAACCGGGCCCATTTGTTTTGCTTTCTAATATATCTTGTTGCCTCATAACCATCCATTACGGGCATCATAATATCCATAAGTACCAGGTCAATATCTTTAACAGCTTCCAGTTTGTCTATAGCTTCCTGCCCGTCATTGGCTATTTCAACAATCATATCGTAACCCTGCAGTGCGCTGCTTAGTGCAAAAATATTACGCATGTCGTCGTCAACTATCAACACCTTTTTACCCCTTATAACGTCTTTACCTTGCGATACTACTTTATTTTTTGATATGGCGATATTGTCAGTGTGTTGGTCTGATGATTCGCGAACCTTGTTCAAAAACAAATTAACTTCGTCAATGAGTCTGTCAGCAGATTTTGTAGTTTTCACCACCATCGCGTTCGCATACTGCATCAGCCTGCTAACAGAAGTTTTATCCAGCTCCATAGCCGTATTAATAATTACCGGCAAAGATCTAAACCGCTCAATTGCCTTTATCTTATCCAGGAAGTCGAGTCCAGAAATATCAGGCAGATTAAGATCAAGTATTACGCACTGGTACTCCTTTTCATGAAGCATTCTGAATGCCGATTCGCCATCAAACGCCTGATCAACGGTAATACCCTGGCTTTGCATCATATCATTCAGCGCCTGGCTCTGTGTTTTGTTGTCTTCAACTAACAATATTTGCGTAAACACAGAGCCGGTCTGATGCATTATATCGTTGAACAGCTTATCCAGCGAGTTGGTATCAATCGGTTTTTTAAGAAAGCTTATTGCACCTTCCTTAAGTACGCGATTGGCTGCTGCTTCGCCCGCCGACATCAGGTGAACAGGAATATGCATAGTTTGCTCATCCTGTTTTAGCTCTTTCAATATTTGCCAGCCATCCTTACCAGGCAGCATAATATCCAGGATCACTGCATCGGGTTGGTTTTCTTTTATAATTTCAACCGCGTTAGTACCTTCATAAACCATTACTGATTTATAGCCGTGGTCGCGGGAGTAATCATGAAGAATGTCTGAAAAGTTTTTATCGTCCTCAACAATTACAACCAGCGGTTCCCTGTTGTTCTTTTTAACAAGCTGGCTTGCCGGTTTTAAAAACTGTGCATCCGGAACAAATGTTTCAACAGTGGGCACCTTTTCTACAACCGGATCCAAAGCAATAATTGCCTTAAAAGGTATAGTGAGTATAAACTCGCTTCCTACCCCTACTTCACTTGTTAGGGTAATTTTGCCACTCAGCAAAGTAACCAGTTCCCGGCTTATTGACAGACCAAGCCCAGTACCGCCAAACCTGCGGCTGGTTGAGCCGTCTGCTTGCTGAAATGCTTCAAATATTATTTTTTGTTTTTCCAGCGGGATACCAATTCCTGAATCTTTTATGCAGAAATTCACAGTATTGCCATCCTTACCAGGAACCACGCTGACGGTAATTGAACCATTTTCAGATGTAAACTTAAAGGCGTTTGACAGCAGGTTCTTCAATACCTGTTCAACCCTAACCTTATCCGTAAACACGGTTTTTGGCAGCTCTTTACTTATAGTAATGTTGTAATCAATTTTTTTGTTGCGTGCCACTTCGGAAAACAACATTTCCATATCATGCAAAATATCTGCAATCTTTATATTTTCATTTTGCATCTCCAGTTTACCCGACTCAATCTTTGACAGATCAAGAATATCATTGATCAAGGTAAGCAGGTCATTACCGGCATTAAATATCACACTGGCATACTTCACCTGGTCTTCGGTAAGATTCGCCGGTTTATTATCCTTCAATATCCTGGCCAATACCAGGATACTATTTAACGGGGTGCGCAACTCATGGCTCATATTTGCCAGAAACTCCGATTTATACTTGCCGGTTGTTTCCAGTTCAAGCACTTTTGCATCTATTGCTTTGCGGGCCTCTTCGATGGCCTGGTTTTTTTCTTCAAGCAAACTTGCTTTTTCTTCCAACTCGGCGTTAGTATTGCGCAACTCTTCCTGCTGCACACGCATTTCTTCTTCTGACGCCTGCAGCATCTCGGTTTTGGTGAGCAACTCTTCGTTGGTTACACGCATTTCTTCCTGCTGCGCCTCAAGCTCTTCGGCCTGCTGCTGCACCTGCGACAATAACTCATGCATTATGGTACGTGCCTGCGCTGTATTAAAAGCAATGCCTATATCATCCGCAACTGCTAAAATATAATCGCTGCTTCGCTCGTCCAGTTCATTGGCAAATGCAATCTCAATAACCCCTTTTAATTTCTTGTCAAAAAAGAATGGAACAATAAAGCTTTCAATTATTTCCTGGTAAATTAATGAAGAACCTAACTCAAGCTTCTCATTCAATTTACCTTTTACAATTGCCGCTTTTTCATCTTTTGCTACCTGCCCCAACCATCCTTCAGAGATCTTTACGATCTTCTTTAACGCATCGGGATTATTAAATGCATATGATGAATACAATTCAAGCAGTTGTTCCTCTTCATTAAATAAGTAAAAAGTCCCGGTAATAGCATTGGTATAATTGCAAATTTCTGTGAGGATATTCCCGGCAAGTTCCCTTTCACTTTGCTGCCCCTGCATCCTTTCATTAATATTCCCGGTTCCTGTTAAGAGCCAGTTTTTATTCCGGTTTTCTTTAAGTACTATTTCAAGTTCACCATTGGCAACTGTTACCCTTTGCTCAATTTCTTTCTGTCGTTCAAAAGTACCTTGAATGTAAAAGAACAAAACGACTATAATCACCAGAAAAACAATAGAACCCACTATAATGATATCAATAGCTTTTGATGATGCCGACTGTGAGCTTGCCTTTCTGATTGCTAGCAAATTATCCTCGGTATTCCGAATGTGCGAAATAACTGCACGAATGTCGTCCATGTTATGCTTGCCATTTACAAACATGTTATTGGCAACCATATAATCCAATCCCTGTATTGGACGTACCTCAATATTTGTTTTCAGAATGTTTAATTGGGTATTTATAAGAGCTGCTAATGAGTCAGCCCTTCTAACCTGGATTGGATTGTCAGCAATAAGGTCCTTAAGTTGTTCTATAGCATTCTTAATATTTGGCAAAGCCTTGTTGTAAGGCTCAAGCAAGGCCGGCTTATTGGTTGCCGCATACCCGCGCATCCCTGTTTCGGCGTCAGTTAACAATTGCAGCAGGCTAGTTGTGGTTTTTATTACCTTTTGGGTATGCTCAACCATTTTTGAATCACTTTCAAGCTGGTTGATACTTTTGTAGGATAGGATACCAACCATAAACACCATTATTACCGACACAGCAAAGCCGGCAAGCACTTGTTGGCGAAAAGAAAATTTTAACATTTAGTTTTTTTTAAGCTAATACAAATATGTTAAATAATTTATGTTTTAAATACCCTTACTGTAGTAACAGGCAAGTGAAGTTTTGTAAATTGGTTTAAAACAGATTTGAAAAGAATAAACTTACTGACAATGTTTTCAGTCATTTACCCTCCTTCTTTTTCAGTGCGATTTGATTTAATTCTTATAAAACAAATTATGGCTATTTTGTTTTTGCCTGTTGCGCTTCAACGTAATTAAAATTAGGTTTTCCTGAAAAGATCACACCGGCAAGTGCCATAACAGGGCCTCCAAATAATAAATACCAGCCCCATTTAAATTTTATTTTGCTGCTTAAATAAGCAGCAACCGATCTGAAAGGAATAAAGTTGAAGGAAGTATGAACTTTTAATACTGCCGCCAGGTAAAACAATATCACCAGCAACAGGGATGCCCAGGCTGCGGCGCGCGTAATTTTTAACTGGTTAAATACAGTGCCCAGTATGCCTATTACCGCCACCAGTAAAATTACTATGCCATAAGGCTTATTGCCATCGTAAACATCCCAGTTACCGATAATTGGATGCAGTACAGGGCAGTAGGTACCGGCAATAAGAATGATAAAGCCGGCAAAGGAAAATAAGGTATTCAGGCGCATTGTTTATTTTTGGCTAATTTCCATTTTATCAGCAAAGTGGGCGCAATAATCGCGCAGGTCCTCAACAATATTTGTTTCGCCTGTTGCGCGTAAGAAGCTATCGCCCATGGTTTGTAAGGTTTCGTAAAAAAAGCGTTTCATCTCGTCAACGGGCATATCCTTAGTCCAAAGATCAATGCGAAGGGTATTTTTGTAGCTTTGATCCCACAATGCCAGCATCATTGATTTTACAGGCAAAGCCTCTTTGTTCTGCGCATCTGTTGATTCCCACATAATATTTTCAGGAACGTTGTTATCGTCAAGTTCTATAGTAAGCTTTATTTCAGCAGTCTTCATTTATTTAAGTTATTTAACAAGTAAAAATATAATAGCCGCCAAAGTTATAAAGCTTAGCTCTACTATCCATAATTTTTTGGTAGCCGGGAAGAAATTGCGGAACATTATATCCATAAATGACACTACAACTGCAAAAAGTATAAAAATCCACCCTACCGCAGTGCTCATTGTTTTAAAATGCGTGCCTGAAATTTGCACACCATAGATCCAACTGTAAACTGCAACAACCATTAAAAATGCGGTTGCAAAATTCAGGGGGGTAAGTCTTAGCTTCATATTCGGGCTAACGTTTTTTTCTGTATGATTTTGGCGATTTTGTTCTTTTCACATTCAGGCTGCCCGTGGCTTTGGCCCTGGCGGCATCAAACTTTTTATGCTGACTTAATGTCTTCTTTTCATGAAAGGCACCTTTAAAGTCGGGGTCTTCCTTTTTCTTCTGCATATCCACCTCTCTTGCCTGGTCCTGTTTTTCCTCGTAAGGCGTTACCTCAATAAATACATCTGCAGGAATATCGGTTACCGGGATTTGCTGCTTTATCAATTTTTCAATCTTCCGGATATAATACTCCTCGTGCGGGCTGCAAAAGGTTATCGCCTCGCCCGACTGATAAGCCCTTCCGGTTCTACCTATCCGGTGCACATAATCCTCAATTACAACCGGCACATCAAAGTTTATCACATGGCTCACATCGCTTACATCAATCCCACGCGAGGCGACATCAGTAGCTACCAATATTTTTACCTCATCCGCCTTAAAGGCGTTAATGGCATTAATGCGGGTATTCTGTCCTTTATTGGCGTGAAGAACCTTAACTTCTTTTTCACCAAATTTGCGGATCAGAAACTTATAAACGTCTTCTGCCGCCAACCTTGTTTTGCAAAAGATGATCAGTTTCTTTATATCATCCTCTACATCAAGCAATTTTTTTAGCAGGTTGATTTTAGTCTTAACATTGGGCACAAAATACAAATGCTGATTAACCGTTTGCGCGGGGGTAGCCTGCGGCGTTACTTCAATAATTGTAGGAAACTCCAGGAAATTATTGGACAACTCGTGGATTTTATCAGACATGGTTGCCGAAAAAAGCAGGTTCTGCCTTTTTACCGGCACAACTTCAAGAATCCGGTTAATTTGGGGCATAAAGCCCATATCCATCATTTTATCGGCTTCATCCAGCACCAACACCTGCAAGGTTTTAGTAACTATATGGCCAGCCAGGTAAAGGTCCATAAAGCGGCCGGGCGTTGTAACAATAATATCAACCCCCTTGCCAATTTGCTCAATTTGCGTTTTAGGGCCCAGTCCGCCATATAAAACTACCACTCGCAGATCCGTATTGGCCGCAAAGGTTTTTACATTTTCTTCAATCTGCATGGCAAGTTCGCGCGTTGGCGACACAATAAGTGCCCGGGCATGGTCACCCTGTGCATATTTAAGCTTCATAACGATTGGCAAAACATAAGCAGCAGTTTTACCTGTGCCTGTTTGCGCTATTCCCATTACATCCTGCCCGTTCATTATAGGCGGCATAGCTTTTTCCTGGATAGGCGTAGCCTCGGTATAACCGGCATCAGCTATGGCATTTAATATTTGCCGGTTAAATTTAAAATCTTCGAACGATACACCCATCGGGCAAAGATAGGGTTTATAGTCCGAAAGTCGGAAAAGTCAGTAAAGCCTGGAAGGCGGTATGCCGAAAAGAAAGTTAAATCAAGAACATTTCTCAAATAGTAGACATATTGCGCTTGTTTCAACTTTTTTCTTTCTTAGTCTTTTCACAACTATTTCATCGACACATTGTAGCTATTCATCTATTCATAGCGTAATAATTAACTTTAGCACTTATCTTGCATCAAATTTTAATTACATGAAACAAAAATTACTCGCATTATCAATTTTTATTATCGCTGGTTTAAGTGCAGCCACTGCACAAACCCATAAAGGTGAATATTATCTTGGCGGCAGCTTAAGTTATGATTACAGCAGCTATGGTTCCTCTACTACTTACAGCTTTACCGAAGGCTACACTATTTACACCACCAGTAAAATCAGCAGTTTCAGTTTCAGGCCTGAATTTGGATTTTTTATCAGCGATAAATGGTCAATCGGTATCCAGCCGGTTTATTCACGCCAGGCAGGAACAGAAACATCTGATTATCATTCATACACAAACACCAGCAACAACTATACTTCAAGTGACAAATATCACAACGACGTATTAGGCATTGGCGTGCATGCACGTTATTATGCTATGATTAGCGATAAATTTGGCTTTTTCCCCGAGTTTGGTATAAGTACGATCAACAATACCACCTATTTTAAATATGGAACGTTTAGCCTGGGTGGCACCCCTAATTTTGTATTTTTCCCTACCCCTAAACTAGGCGTAAACCTTGGCTTCGGCGGCGTGTCATATAACCTTGATTATCAAACTAAAGACAGCACCTTCCATTTAGGCCTTAATGATAATATCTCTTTCGGCCTCAACTATTTTTGGGGAAGAAAATAATTGAATTTCGGAAGCCGAATTTTCGATTTCGAATTTAATAGAAGCCGGAATGGCGATTGTGGGATGTACAATACAACTCCATCTTTCGGACATTCCGGCTTCCGATTTTACTGACCTGCTCAACTTTCGGACCCAAAAACCTATCTTTGCGTTATGAGCTCAATCCTTATAAAATCGGCTACTATAGTTAATGAAAATCAGCAGTTTGTGGCTGATGTTTTAGTGAAAGATGGTTTTATCGAACGCATAGACAAAAAAATTGACGCAGCTTCCGATAAAGAGATCAATGCAGAAGGGCTGCACCTGTTTCCAGGATGCATTGACGACCAGGTTCATTTCCGTGAGCCAGGGTTAACCCACAAAGCAACTATCCATTCCGAATCAAGAGCGGCTGTTGCCGGCGGCATAACTTCGTTTATGGAGATGCCTAACACCGTACCGAATACCTTAACACAGGAATTACTACAAGATAAATACGATATAGCCGCCCGTACTTCATTGGCCAACTACTCCTTTTTCATGGGCGCTTCTAATGATAATATTGACGAGGTATTAAGAACTGATACCGCAAACGTTTGCGGCGTGAAAGTTTTCATGGGATCATCAACCGGGAACATGCTGGTTGACGATCCAGCCACGCTCGAAAGGATCTTTGCGCATTCGCCCATGCTGGTTGCAACCCATTGCGAAGATGAAGCTACCATAAGAAGTAACCTGAACCATTATAAGCAGTTGCTTGGGGAGAACATTCCGGTTAGGCTTCACCCGAAGATCCGTAGTGCCGAAGCCTGTTACATTTCTTCATCAATGGCGGTTGACCTGGCGAAGAAGCACAACACGCGGCTGCATATTTTGCATATCTCCACCGAAAAAGAAACGTATCTTTTTGATAACTCTATCCCGCTTAAAGATAAAAGAATAACTGCCGAAGCCTGTATCCATCATCTTTGGTTTACCGATAAAGATTACGAAACAAAAGGCAACCTGATAAAATGGAACCCTGCCGTAAAAAAAGAGCATGACCGCGACGGGATCTTAAAAGCAGTACTGAACGGCAGGATAGACGTAATAGCTACCGACCACGCGCCCCATACACTGGAAGAAAAATCATTACCCTACCTACAGGCTCCTTCGGGCGGCCCGCTGGTGCAGCATGCCCTGCCTGCTATGCTGGAATTATATCACCAGGGTAAGATAAGTCTGGAACAAATTGCCGAAAAAATGGCCCACAACGTTGCCATCTGTTTCCAGGTAGAAAAACGTGGTTTTGTTCGCGAAGGGTACTGGGCAGATTTGGTACTGGCCGATTTAAATGCACCGTGGAAAGTTAACAAAGACAACATTTTATACCAATGCAAGTGGAGCCCGTTTGAGGGCACCACCTTTCAATCAAAAATTGCTTATACCCTTGTATCCGGCAATATTGTGTGGGATAACGGAAGCTTAATTGAACATGGGCCTGGCAAAAGACTGAGTTTTACCAGGTAATTCGTTTAAGTTAAAAAAATCAATAGCAATAGCTCACTAAAGTAAGCTATTGCTATTAACAACTGCCACTATACTACTAACTATCTTCTGCTGCCGGTTGCAGTAACGCCTTTTTAATGATATTGGCACGGTAAGTTGTTAAATCCCCACGTAAATCCTCGCTTCTGTTTCTTCAAAGCTTTTAGGATTCGCTTCATAAAAGTCGTAGTCTGCGGTAAATTTTCTTTTCACATCGCTTGCCCAAATCTCCTTCCAGCCTTCACCGATGGTGGCGGGAAACTCACCTGATAAATAGTAGATTTTATAGGTACCTGCCGGAATTGCAGCGCCTGTAAATCCAACGGGAATTTTGCCGAGCGATTCCACCTTGCAACCAAATATCGCGGTGTAGGGGCCTCTGTCATCCGTTTCGTAATCAAAATAGGCGCAGTACGTATCATCGGATAATCTATCCGTAATTTGCTCAACCAGGTTTTCATCCATAAAGCGCGTCCACAGTTCGCCGATATCCTTTGCTGATTGCCCGTTCTTGTTGGTTGTTCTTACCGAAATGCCGGCAATGAAAAATTGATTTTGGTCCGCTATTTCGGTTTTTGCTATCATTACTATAAGGGTAGTGTATCAGTTTGAAATTAAATTATGAAAAAGTTTATTTCGTTCTTTTTGGGATTGTTTCCCAAATCCAATATAAATCATGTTGATGTAAAAATAAATGAAATTCCTTATATATCTCAATTGAGTAATAGAAGGCGGAAAGAACAGAACCAACAGCAATCCAAATTGTTAGAGTTTTCAGAAACTCGTCCCGTTTTATTTGGTCGGATTTCAAGGTTTCCAATTTCGTATTTTGTTCGCGAAAACGTATATCCTCCAGGTTGTAACCGCCCTGTTTCAAAAATATCTTCCCGTCGAAAGTAATGCAAAACTGATTAATATAGGATGTTGTTTCTGTATCAGGATTAAATTTATCTCCAGCAAATGTAGTTACGTATCCATCCTTATCTAATTTTTTTAATATAAGGCTAATTTCATTATCATCTGAATTTATTTCAGTAAGTACGCCATTGTGTATTTCGTCTATTGTATATGTAAATTTATCATGTATCCACAAAAACATTAAAACTACATCCAATTTAAATAAAGGGTTATCTTTTGCTTCTTCAAAATGCGATTTTTTTTCCATAAAAAAAGAGGCTTTGGTTTAGCCTCTCAAAATAGATATTATATTATTCTTAAAGGACTTTTATTTCTTTCAATTTCAATCCTTCGCCTTATATCTATCAAATCATTAATAGAGCCATCCAATAATTCGTGGAACTGTTCTATATCTTCAAGGGTACATTTTTCATCATTGAGAAGTAGTTGCAATTCGGTTTTAGGGTTTTCATTAGGCATTTTTAAAGGTAATAAAAAAGCCACTTTTTAGGTGGCTTAGTTTTATTTATTCTTTTTATACTCTCCGCGTTTCTTAGGTGCCTCTATTTTAGCAAGATTAACAATATCTTCTAATGTCATTACATCTTTCATTAAACCCGCTTGCATTGCAGGAGTAACGCGTAATGTTTTATGTATTTTACAGAAGTTATAATAAACAAAGTGTAATGCAATGGCATAGCAATGATTTTCTAATTTCTTTGAAAAGGCATTTGTTAAACGTGTAAACCTACGCATGTGCATACGCATAGTTAAGTTTTGACGCTCAATATAAGAAGTGCTTATATAACGAGTATCAGGAAATCCGGCTATAGATTTAATTTCTGTTTTAGTTAATGGTGCAGGGCTATAACGGCGTTCTGTTCTTTTATCACCTCTTGGATTGTCAGAACCGTATGATTTACTTATTTGAGCAAAGTCGATGTTTTTACGACCAAATGTAGATAATACAGCATCAACATACGCCTTTAAACCGTCTGTAGTTAATTGAATTCTATTATTTAACCTACCTTTAAGGTCTGTGATAAATTCGGTTGCAGATACACCGCTACGATCTCCTACATAGTAAGAAACAATTAATTTACTATCGGCATCTATTGCAGTCCAAGTCCAAATATCACCTGCTTTATCTTTATCTATGCTTGTATTGGTTATTTCATCAACATGGCTATCTTTTGCATATACAAAACTCCAAATTTCATCAGCCTCAACACGTGTAGTGTTTAAGCTATGTACGTTTTCGTCATGGAATTGCTGACATGCTTTGCCTGTATCAACCAGTAGCTTTGTAATAGTATTTATAGAGCATCCACTCAAACGAGAAGCTGCTCTTAAACTCATACCCTCTACAAGGTATCCTAAAATCTGTACGCGCTGTTGTGTTGTTAACGAATTCATATACAAATATAATACTTATTCTTGATCGGTCAAGCATAAAGTTCATTTTAATTCAAAATATTTTAAACTTTTTTTTAAATAAAATGGCTTACCCGGATGAAAGTTCCGAAAGAATTACTTATATTTGAGTAAGCAAAAATGCCAATTAGGGGGCGCGCGTCTAAACACAACCCCCATCAAATGGCGTTCATAGGGCTATAACTACGGTCTGAAAGGGCTCAATCTTTCAGGTTTGGTATAATAACCACCGTAGCGTTCACCCAGTATCATATTAAGGCGACTTCGGTCGCCTTTCTTGTTTATTGATTAACTGCATTGTTAAAGTTTATTACATTTTTATTAGGTAACTCAAAGGTTGCAAATGAACCTTTTTTATAATTTTTTATTAACTCACCTTTATCTGCACTTGAATTTAAAGCAGGCGATAAAGAACCCATAGAAGTGGCATTGTTTTCAACCTCTGGAAATTCTATAGCTATAGCGTTTAATATTTCGCGGCTTGTTAATGGCGCTGTTGCTTTTTCCAAAACCGCCTGTATTTTATCGAACCAACCACCATCCCTCTTTTTTCTTGTCGCTTTATTGACTATTGGTTTATCTAAGTTACTACGAATTGCTTGTATTGGTTGTTTTAATCCATCTGCAAGATGCGCTATAGCGATCTTAACATCAAGTATTTTACGCTCATAATCAGCTATCGTAGCCTCTAATGAGCTAAGCATGATTGCTCTTACTTCTGGTGATAAATCTTTTATATCCATATCGTATTGCGATTAATAATGTAAATATATAAATACCAATTGGCATTATCAATTATTCTATTGGTTTTTTATAAATAAAAAAAAGCGTATATAAACTTTAATTTATATACGCTATGGCAATTGTCAATACAAAATATGAAGTTATTCGCTTTTCTTACCCCACCTCTTTTCAGCTGCTTTTTTAGCTATCTCCTTGCGCCTTTCCGGTGTCATACTTTCCGCTCTTGCTTTGCCGCCTTTTAAGCCGCCTAATCTGCCTAATGCAACAGCCGCTTCGTTTTTAGTATGCTCTACAGAGTTTTCGTTTGTTATCTGTTCAAGGATAAAAAACGCGTTTTGGTTTAAATCTTTCTTTGCCATAACCAAAGGTATATACTTAATCGGTCAAGCACAATAGCAAATCGTTGATATTTCAAACTGATACACTACCACTATAAGTTATATTGAAGTATAAAAAACTTTTAATGAATTATTTATAAAGATCAATTAAATAATTACATAAAATAATTATTTTTCTATAATTTTCTTAAGTCCATCAAAAACCGATTGCCAATTTTGCTCGGAGTGGTCGGCTGCCTCTTGGTTTTTCACGCCGTCCTGGGTTATTACCAACGTGGTTTCGTCCGCTGTTTCATCCAGTTCATAGGTGATGTTATTGTAATTTTCGGGCTTGTTTTCTGTACCGCTCATGCTGCTCCAATAAGTATATTTTAAAAATTTCGGCGCATCAATATCAAGAATAATCCCTCCATCCTCGTACTTGTTACCCTCCCACTCCCCGCTAAAGGTTATCGGACCGCCAACTTTCCAGTCCGAGTGCAGGCGTGTTCCAAAAAAGTATTGTTCAACCATTGCGGGATCAGTCAGTCCTTTCCAAACTTCGGCAATAGGCGCCTTAAATTTAATGGTGGTTTTTAACGTTAATGTATTCATATTTTAATGGTTTAAATTATAAGTGGTTTATGTGTTAACGGCCTCCGGCTTCTGGTGTGTATCATCAACCATTACCTCGTAAATTAGTTTAAAATCGTCCGCCCCGATCTCAAAAAAACCAAAACGAAACGGGTAAGCCCACGAGGTTTTATTTTTTATAAAATCGAGTTTGTCTATCATCGGTGCAATCGGTGTTTCTTTGCAGTTGCTGTATTTTATATTTCTGCGAAAGGGGATAAAGTCGTCTGCCATTTTATACTGGTAAATCTGCCCATCAGCCACCTGACCAATTGCAGTAAAAGCCTGGCAGGGCTCGGTACCGGCATAGCTTTGTTTGGGAGAATAAAACACCACCCAATCATTAACAGCCATTCGTTTTAATGGCATCTGCTTACCATGGTTAGCCTGCATAAAGCCGTCCGCAACACCCCGGACGATGTGATCCTTTGAGGCTACAACTATCCAATATTTCATATTATCTAATCCAAAAGGTGAGTAAAAAAATGATCATTACTAGTGAACCCACCAATAACGGCTTCACAGCTTCCTTTTTAGCGTCGTATTTTAGATGGGTATAAGTAGCACCTATAACAAGGATGGCGAATATGGCTATACCATACATCCGGGTTGCATTAAAAAACATCATTAAGCTACAGATTATTTCGGTAAGGCCCAAAAAATGCATAAACCACAGCGGGTATCCCCAATGCTTAAAATGAGCAACAGATTGTTTATTTCCGCTGAATTTTTTAAAACCGAATACTAATCCGGGAATCGCACATGCGATGATCAGCACCCAAAAAATAATTATTTTTACTTCCATGACTTAGTTTGTTTATACAAATTAACCCACGGCAAGTGACAGCCCTATGTCAGTAGGAGTTTGTTAGCTGAAGATTTTTTTGAGCTATTGCCGATGCTATACTTCCCACCCGCTCTTTCAGTGTGTCAGGGCTGATAATTTCGGCCTGGTCCCCAAACATCATGAACCATCGGGCAAAGCCTTCTAACGATGTGGTGAGGAAAGTCATTTCCTTTTGGTTGCCAATTGTTTTTTCAGACACAAAACCGCTATAATACTTTTGATAATCAAGATGTCCGGATATTTCTTTTTCAACCCTTATAATCACCAGGTCAAGATCCTGCTCTTTAACAGTTTGGGCTATATAAGCCTTTAAAGTAGGGTGTTTGCTGGTAAAAACCCTTCCGGCAGGTTCAATATGATTAATTCGGTCAATCCTAAAATCGCGATAAGCGCCTCTTAACAGACAATAGGCAATAAGATGCCAATAACCGTCTTTAAAAAAAATGCCGACAGGCTCAATTTCCCTTTTGGTATGTTCATGGCTGTGGCCGGCAAAATAATTAATACACAGCACACTTTTTCTGGCGATACTGTTTAACAGCGTTTGGATATGATCCTTATTTTCAACCTGCAGCTGACTATGGTTCCTAAGCACTTCAATATTACCGTCAATATCTTCCAGCAAATTTTTCTCGGCAGTTTTCAATATAGCCCTAATTTTATACATGGCCGAATTGTGGTGCTCTGCTGTTGAGGCATCTGTTAGCTTTTCCACAAATTTTTCGGCTGTTAAAAAGGCTGTAGCCTCTTCTTTTGTGAACATTACGGGTGGTAAGCGGTACCCGTCAACAATAGAATACCCCACACCTGCCTCCCCTATTATCGGGATGCCGGCTTCTTCCAAAGTTTTCACATCGCGGTAAACGGTACGAAGGCTGATATTAAAACGCTCAGCAATATCACTGGCTTTAACTACCCTGCGCGATTGTAGTTGAATTAATATGGCCGAAACTCTGTCAATGCGGTTCATGTCATCCAAATTAAATAAAAACCCGGTATCTTAGTGCAAAATTTATTATTTTGCATAAATGAGCCTCGAAAACGATAAAATAGTAACATTTGAGTCGTACTATGATCCTATGCTTGCGCATATCATTCGCAGCAGGCTTGAGGCTAATGGAATTGCCTGTTTTATTGCCGATGAAAACATTGTGATGGGTAACCCGATATACAACCAGGCAGTTGGGGGCGTAAAACTAAAAGTTTTTGAAAAAGATGTTGCGCGCTGCCGTGAAATACTGGCAAACGAAGGCGATCTGCATGAAAACGACCATATTGAAATTGATGATGAAAACAACACATACGTAACTTGTCCATTTTGTGCATCCACCAATGTGAGTAGTGTTACTGAAGATAAAGGGGACGGTTTTTTGAATACAATGATGAACCTTGCCAACCCATTTTACACGCAGAAGAACTGGCATTGCCACAATTGCACGCAGGATTTTGAATAGGCTTAAAACAGCGTTATAATTAAATTTCGCCCTATAAATTCTCTTTTATACCAAAAAAGATACAAAAGGGGTTATGCAAACAATTTTCTATATTAGCGGCTATGTATAACCGCCGTAAGTTTATAAAAATGTCGGCTGCAGGCGCCTCGCTGGCAGCGTTATCAACCTCTAAAATTGCAAGGGCTGCAACGATGGCCCCTTTTGCAGGCGTACCTGTGGTAATCTCCACCTGGGACTTTGGGATTGTTGCCAATAAGGAAGCCTGGAAAACGCTTGAAAAAGGCGGCAGGGCTTTAGATGCGGTAGAAGCAGGTGTTAGAATTCCGGAAGCCGATATGAACAACCATACCGTTGGCCGGGCAGGTTATCCAGACCGCGACGGGCATGTTAGCCTTGATGCTTGTATTATGGATGAATTCGGAAATTGCGGTTCAGTAGCAGCTATTGAGCATATCGCGCACCCCATATCTGTGGCAAGGCTGGTAATGGAAAAAACACCTCATGTAATGTTAGTTGGCGAGGGGGCTACCCAGTTTGCTGTTGAGCAGGGCTTCAAAAAAGAAAATTTATTGACACCTGAATCTGAAAAAGCATGGAAAGAATGGCTTAAAACAGCCAAATACTCGCCTGTTATGAACATAGAGAATAAACAGCATGCTCCCGGCAATCAATACAATCACGATACAATCGGCATGCTTGCTATTGATGTTAAAGGCAATATATCAGGTGCGTGCACTACAAGTGGAATGGCATTTAAGATGCATGGCCGCGTTGGTGACAGCCCCCTGATTGGTGCTGGATTATACGTGGATAATGAAGTGGGCGGAGCAACATCAACCGGCGTTGGCGAAGAAGTGATCCGTAACGTGGGCAGCTTTTTGGTTGTGGAACTGATGCGCCAGGGTTATTCGCCCGAGGCTGCCTGTAAAGAGGCTGTTAACCGCATTATAAAAAAGAAACCCGACACTGCCAAGAATATCCAGGTTGGCTTTTTGGCTATCAATAAAAAAGGAGAATACGGCGCTTATGCCATTCAAAAAGGTTTTTCGTTTGCAGTATGCAACGCCGAAAAGCAGGACTTGCTAATACCCGGAAAAAGTTTTTATTGATGCTAAATTGGATGCTTTTTTTACTTAAAAAGAACGGCAAAAAATTAAAACCTTTCCGACTAACATCCGTACAAATTACGTTATACCATATTGAACTATCTATTTAAAAGTTTATAGTCAGCCTAACTATGAACTATCATCAACAAACTATGAACGTTAATATACAGTCAGCTATGGGCAACCCTGTTTCGCTTGAAGTTTGTGCTAATTCGGTAACCTCAGCTGTGGCAGCACAAGCCGGGGGAGCTACGCGTGTTGAACTTTGCGAAAACTTATTTGAAGGCGGAACTACCCCCTCCTACGGCCAAATACTAATGGCAAGGAAGCTGCTTCACATTAAACTATATGTATTAATAAGGCCGCGCGGCGGTGACTTTTTATACACCGAGCTGGAGTTTAATATCATGATGGCTGATATCCGCTATTGTATTGAGGCGGGCTGCGACGGAATTGTAATTGGTATGTTAAATGAGGACGGCACCATTGATAAAGAACGCTGCGCCGAAATGATAAACCTGGCAAAACAATGGGGTTTGGGCGTTACGTTCCATCGCGCCTTTGATATGTGCTCTGATCTTTTCCAGGCAATGGAGGACATAATTGAACTGGGCTGCGAGCGTATTTTAACATCAGGCGGCAAAAGCACGGCAATGGAAGGCGCATATAATATTGCCCGTTTAATAAGTAAAGCGGCCAACAGGATCAGGATAATGCCCGGCAGCGGTGTAAGTGAGGCAAATGTGGCCGACCTTGTACGTTTTACCGGAGCTACCGAAGTACATTCGTCTGCAAGGGTTCATATACAAAGTAAGATGAAATACAAAAACGACCATATCATTATGGGTGATACCATTGGTGATGAATATAGCACTGATGTAACCGATGCCTGCCGGGTTAAAGAAATTATAAAAATGGCCAATACGTTTGAATAATATTCATAGCTGCAAAAAGAAAAATATTTTCTAGATACCGCCGGTTATACTTTCGCCCGGCGAAAGCAATTTACCATCATTCACAGATATTACCTTGTCTACAAAAACGTATGTGAAGTACGATGTGCTGTTTTTGATAATATGTTAGCCGCTAATACTCAATTTTAAAGGTTGCTGTATGTTGTAAAGTACTTATATTTTGAAGTGACGCCGGAATGGCTACTATTAACTGTCCGTCATTCATTTTCCATTTTAGGTGTTGCTTACTACCCAAAAGCGTTACTTTTTTAATCCTACTGACACTATCTAATAGAATTTTAACCGAGGGATTTAAAGTAACATTATCAGTGGCCGATAATTGAAAAGCATAAATTGTATTGCTATGCTTTGCTTTGGTATAATAAATATTGTCAGCCGAGTAAGGCGCGATAGAAGTGCTTCCATAAATACCTTCGCCATTAACCTGTATCCATTTGCTTATGCCGGCCAGGCGGTCATAAACAACAGGGTCCCAGTCGCCATCCGGACCGGGCCCAACGTTCATAAGCAGGCTACCACCCCGCGATACAATTTTTACAAGCAACTGCACAATCTGGTTAACAGATTTATAATGATCATTCGGAACATAGCTCCATGAATTCCCCATGGTCATACAAGTTTCCCATGGGTGATCAAGCGGCTTATTTGGCACCTCTTGCTCGGGTGTTGTGTAGTTTTCATATTCGCCGGTTACTGTACGGTCAACAACAATCAGCCCCGGCTGTTTAGCGCGACCCATAGCCGCAATTTTCGGCATATCAATATCCTGATTGTACTTATCGCTCGGCAGCATCTCGTCAGGCTTGCTTTCTGATTTTTGGGGACGCACCCATCCGCCATCCAGCCATAAGATATCTACCCGACCGTAATCTGTCATCAACTCCTGAATCTGGTTATAAGTGTAATCTTTAAATTTTTTCCAGCGCTCAGGATATTTGGCCGGATCATAGTTTACATTCCTGTCCTTAGGCGGAAAATAGGGCCACCAGTAATTTTCTGAATGCCAGTCGGGTTTGCTGAAGTAAGCCCCGATCATAAAATCCCGGCTCCTGAAGGCGTTAAAAATTTCTTTGGCAACATTACTGCGCGGGTTAGTTGAAAATGGCGTTTTTGTGCTCGTGATTTTATAATCGGTTTGCTTCGTATCAAACATGCAAAAGCCATCGTGATGTTTTGTAGTAAACACTACATATTTCATCCCTGCCTGTTTGGCAGCAGTAACCCATTTATCAGGGTTAAACTTTGTTGGGTTAAAGGTGGTTTGCAAATTTTCGTAGGCCTTTAAATAGGCATTGTAATCGGCACTGTAAGGGCCCTTCCTTTGGGTCCATCCTTCATCTTCCGGGCAAATGCTCCAGCTTTCAACAATGCCCCATTGACTGTAAGTGCCCCAATGCATAAATAAGCCAAACTTTAAGTCCTGCCAGCTTGCCAGTTTTTTTTGTACCTGCGGATCTGAAGGAGCCACGTAGGTTTTTGACATTACATGAGCTTGCGCTGCCAAATGCGATACTTGTACCAATGCAAGCATCAGTATAAACAAAAATTTCTTCATAATAATTATACAGTTTTGTTTACTGGTTGATACCTTGTTAATTTTTACCACCATTTACCTCTATTACTGCTTCACCCACATAGACATTTTTTTACGCGAAATTGCCTACATACACATCGTAATAATTGTTTAAAATTTTAATTTTCAGGCTATAATAGTATAATATTAAATTTAATATATTATAATTGTTACGTTGTTATTAACTTTTGTCCAGCCTCAGTTTTATTTCTTAATATTTTGAAAGATAGAAAAGTTGATATTTTAAATTTGTGGAAACGCATCAGCACTACTGATGACTGTAAAGCATTTGAAACGCTTTTTTATCTTTTAAATACACCACTTATCAAGTTTTGCATGATGTATATTCATCAAAATGAAGCGGCAGAAGAAATAGTGTCAGACGTGTTTGTTAAGTGCTGGATAAACCGGAAAAATCTGGCTGATATTCAAAACCTGGATACCTACCTGTTTGTAGCGGTAAAAAATCAATCGTTAAATTACCTAAAAAAATATTCAAATATACACCTGGTTCAAATTGAAGACACTAATGAACTAAAGTTTGTTAATACCTTTAATCCGCAGGAAGCGTTTGAAAAAAAGGAGCTGGTATTTAAAATGGAGCAATCTATTGAAGCCTTGCCCCAACAGTGCCGTATTATTTTCAGACTTATTAAAGAAGATGGCCTCAAATACAAAGAAGTAGCCGAAATCCTTGACATTTCTCCCCGCACCGTACAAACTCAGCTGTTCAGGGCCGTAAAAAAACTCAGTATTTCTTTGTCTGATTATCTAACCCCTGCCCACAGTTCGAAAAGCAACGAAGCGCTTTTAAATATTGTGCTGCTGTTAAGTTTAATTAAATTATTTTTTTTAGGCCTGTAGGCAATTCGTAGAAAAATATTGTCTTTACCGTAATCAGGAATATTCCGCTTTATGGTGAACGATAGATTTATTAAGCTGCTTACAAAAGAACTAAGCGACGAACTCACTTATGATGAACAGGTAGAGTTAAAGCAGCTTTTGCAGGATAATAAGGAATATCGTGATCAGCGGGAGATTTTAAAAGATTACTGGAAAACAAACAGCATTGAATATGCCGCTAATGCTGTCATGTTTAAAAAGGTAATGGAAAGGATCAAATCTGAGGAAAATGTGGCTCAGGTTGAAAGAATTGATGAATTTAAAGGTAAATCACCGCGGGGAAAATTCAGGCTTAGGGCATGGTATGCCGCTGCTGCCTTTATGATAGCCATAATAAGCGTTGTTACTTATCAATATGTAATTGTACCGAAGTTTGATAATGACCTTGCTGCAATTAAATGGCTGCAAAAAACCACCAGGCCTACAACAAAATCAATTATAACACTGGCTGATGGCACCATTGTTACCCTAAATTCAGCAACCACATTAAAATATCCGGATAGCTTCAGCGGTAAAACCCGTGAGGTTTACCTGGACGGCGAAGCTTATTTTGATGTACACAAAGATCATGAGCACCCGTTTATCATCCACACAAATAAAATGAATGTACGGGTATTGGGTACAGCATTCAATGTAAAATCGTACCAAAATGAAATTCTAAGCGAAACCACGCTGATAAGGGGATCAATAGAAGTAACGCTTAACGATCGCCCGTCAGACAGGATTATTCTGAAACCTAAAGAAAAGCTTATAGTTCAGAGCAAAATATCCACAAGAAAAAAATCCACCTTAACCGCCGATTCCTCCTCCCCGGAAAGTATTGGCAAGGGCACCCGATACACCCTAACCAATTTAACCTATTATCCCAACAATGATAAAACAATAATTGAAACCTCCTGGGTTCAAAATAAGCTGGTATTCAGCAACGAAGATTTTAGCCAGTTGTCTGACCAGTTAGAAAGATGGTATGGAATGCATATAACATTTGGAAACGCCTGGGTAAAGCAATACAGGTTTACCGGAATGTTTGAAAAAGAAACGTTGCCTGAAGCGCTTGACGCATTAAAAATGATAGAGCACTTTAATTATAGAATAGAAAACTCAACTGTATTTATATATTAACTAAACTAAACAACCATAATGCTTATGACAAAAGAAAAAATTACTTAAACAAAAGCGGGAACCTCCTTTGATGGTAATCCCCGCTTAAGATGATTCCTAAAGTTAATTATGCCGCTTATCTCTGGTACAGATTACGGCAATTATTCACCTTTAATTCAGTAAAAATATGAAAATTTTTAAACACCCCAAAATGGGTGTAATGGAGAAGTATTGGCTGCTTAAGTCTATATTAATCATGAAATTAACACTACTGCTAATATTAGTATTTAATTTAAATGTTGTGGCGGATGCTTATTCGCAAACAAAGGTTACGCTTAACCTTAAATCGGCGCGTTTTAAAACAATAATATCAAGTATCGAAAAGCAAAGTTCCTATCACTTTGTGTACAGCGAAAGCAAAATCCCCGGCGAAAAAAAAATAAGCATTAACGTTGAAAATACAGAAGTAACCGCTGTGCTTGACCAGGTATTGGCAAACTCAGGTTTCACCTATAACGAGTTACAAAATCACCTGGTAGTTATAACTCCTGTTGGCGTAAATGTAAATGCAGCTCATGTAACAGGTAAAGTTATTGATGAAGCCGGACAGCCACTTCCAGGTGCATCGATAAAAGTAAAAGGCAGCCAGGCAGGTACTGTTACTGACGTAAAAGGTGACTTTAGCATTGATATACCTGAAGGCGGTGTATTAGTTGTTAGCTACATCGGCTATCAGACCAAAGAGGTAACCGTAATTGATAATACCCCATTAACTATTTCATTAACACCATCAGGTGTTTTGAATGAAGTAGTGGTAACAGCTCTTGGTGTGAAAAAGGAAGAGAAGCGTTTGGGCTATTCAATAACCCAGGTTGGCGGCGAAGAAGTGTCGACAACACGTGAGCCTACCTTTGTTAACGCATTGTCAGGTAAAGTTGCGGGTTTAGTGGTTCAATCGCCGCCAAATGGCCCGGGCGGATCGTCAAGGATTATTCTTCGGGGAAACTCGTCCTTTACCGGATCAAATCAGCCCTTGTATGTGGTTGACGGGATCCCGATCAATAGCACTACCAGAGAAAACACAAACGATGGTGGTAAAGTATACGGTGGTTCTGATCCGGGCGATGGTTTATCATCCATCAATCCTGACGATATTGAAACCATTAGTGTGTTAAAAGGAGCTTCGGCAGCTGCACTCTATGGCGGCGGCGCGCAAGCCGGTGTTATACTGATCACTACGAAGAAAGGAAAAAAAGGACAGGGTGTAGGCATTACTTTTAACAGCAATACTGTATTCGAAAAAATGGTTCCTTACGATGACCTGCAATATGATTATGGCCGTGGTTTTTACGGAAGGCTTTATACCGCTGACGATTACAGCAATCCTATTTTTTACGGGCAACTTGAAGATAACTCAGGCGATGCACCGGGGTGGTCATGGGGTGCTAAGATACAGGGGCAGCCTTTTATTGATATTGACGGAAAAACCAAGCCTTATGTAGCACAAAAAGCTGCGACGCAGTTTGACAGGTTTTTTAAAACCGGCTTGACAACTACCAATACTGTTGCTTTGACAAAGGGAACTGATAACGGCTCATACCGGGTTTCTTTGTCTGATACGAGAGATAATTCGCCAACGCCTAATGAGGGGTATGAGAGATATAATGGTGTTTTTAGGCTTAACCAGGACTTTGGAAAAAAACTACATACCGACTTTAAGGTTGACCTTTCAAGAACGCTGCGCTTAAATGCCCCACTTTTACGTGGTGATGGTCGTGGTTCTTTAGGCTTAAGCTATCCGCGTATTGCGAACACTACTGATATAACTTTGCTGGATGACAAAAAGCCAAATGGCGACTTTGTATCAACCTACAATGCAAATCCTTATGTGCAGTTAGAAAAGGTAAAAAACGACCAGACACAGAACCGCGTTTTATCATCGGGAAATATTACTTATGATATTACCGACCACTTACATGCTAATGTTACCGGTGGTATTGACTACATGAATACCGATGCATTATTTGTGGTTTTCCCTAATAACGTGATAAATACAGGCGGGGTTTACAGAACCACAAACATACAGCAGCAGCGTACTGATTTACGTGGTATGTTAAGTTATGACAACAAATTTAAAAAGTTTACTATTAGTGCATTTGCGGGTGCCGAGCTGCAAAACTCAAAGCAGTACTCGCTGGATCTTTACTCGTATAACTTTATTGATCCTAACCTGCTTAATTTTAATAACAGCAAAAACATAAATGCACCAACAGAAACCCACGGGCCAAATTCTAAAACGAATTCTGTTTTTGGCGAAGCACAGTTTGGGTATAACAATTACCTATTTTTAGAAATAACCGGCCGTAATGACTGGTATTCAGCCCTGGCCTCAACCCGCCCCGGTTTTAAAGTAAATTTATTTTATCCATCAGCTAATTTAAGCTACGTATTTACCGATGCGTTCAAAATTGATCCTAAAATATTGTCGTTTGGTAAGTTAAGAGCATCAATAGGCCAAACAGGCAGCAACCCCATACCCTATTTAACTGACCTAACCTTTACTTTGCAGCCAACTTTAAATGGAATTACCAATGCCGAGTTAACTGGCTCTACAGTTCCGCCGGCAAGCTTAAAACCTGAAACAACAACAGAAACAGAAATTGGTACTGAGCTTAGGTTTTTGAATGACCGCATTTCGCTTGACTTTGCGTACTACTATAAAAAATCAGAAAACTTTTTATTGCAGTCAACCATCAGTAATGCCACAACATTTAATTCTTTATATTTTAATGCCGGTTCAATGTATAATAAGGGAATTGAATTGCTAATCTCGGGCTCACCCATAAAAACAAAAAACTTTATGTGGAATGTAAGTCTGAATGCAGCCCAGAATAAGAATAAGGTTACTGCATTGGCACCATCTGTATCGGCTAACGGTGTTGATTTTTATTATAACATTAAAGCAAAAGTTGGATACCCTATTGGTTCAATATTCGGCTCTTCGTATCAGCGGTCACCTGATGGCCAGATAGTTTATCAGCCTGAAAACTCCCAGACTGGCGATGCAGGTACGCCTAATTCGGTTATCATTGCAAAAAACGCAAACGAAACTTACCTGGGCAGCGCAAATCCTGATTGGTCTGGCGGTATAACCAACACCTTTACCTATAAAAACTTTTCTTTCAGCTTCCTGATCGACGGGCAGTTTGGAGGACAGGTATATGAAGCCGGCGCTACATGGACCAATTACTTCGGTAACTCAAAAGCATCGCTACTCGGTCGTGATGGTAATTATATCCCCAGCGGGGTGATTAATACAGGTACTGCTTCAGCACCGGTTTATACTAAAAATACATTACCATACAGTTCATATATTCAATTCAATGATAATGGTAATGCAGATAAGATCATTGACCAGTCAAATATATTCAGCAGAACGTTTATTAAGTTTCGCCAGGTTTCACTTGCTTACAGCTTACCAAAGAATTTGTTGACCAAAACCTTTATAAGGAGCGCTACATTTTCGCTGATAGCCCGCAATCTTTTCTTTATCAGGAAAGACCTGCCAACTTTTGATCCTGAGGCTTCAGACAGTATTAACCAGGGCTTTGGTTATGACAGCGGCGGCCTGCCGACAAGCAGAACCTATGGCTTTAATTTAAACCTGAGCTTTTAATTTTATTTGAAAGGAAAAATCATGAAAAATTTAACATATAAAATATTAAGTTTCCTTTTTATAGCGGCCGTTTTAACGAGCTGTACAAAGGATTTTGCTAAAAACAATTTAAACCCCGACGCCGTAACCGCTGTTGACCCGGGGGCGTTATTATCCGACGCACTTGTTAAAACAACTGACCAGGATATGCAGGGGCGCACAAACTATTGCCACTCATTTATGCAATATGGTTATAGTTCGTTTTGGTCAGGCACAACTTATGTACAGAGTGACGATATTGGATCACGCTATTGGAACAACTTTTACAGGCCAGTGTTAAATAATCTTGAATATGTTATCCCGGTTTTAAAGCCACAGGCCAACCTTGCATCAACCTATGCAGCAGCAAGAATCTGGAGGGTTTATGTATATCAAAAGCTTACAGACTTTTATGGTGATATTCCATACAGCGAGGCAGGTAAGGCTTTAACCCAAAGCATATTTACGCCAAAGTATGATTCGCAGCAAACCATTTATGCAGACTTTGTTACCGAACTCCGCGCTTCAATAACATTATTAGGCAGCAATAGCACTCAGGCTGTAAGAGGTGACCAGTTTTATGGCGGCGATGCAACCAAATGGAAAAAGCTGGCAGCCTCTATGCTTTTGCGCGTAGGGATGCGGATGATTAAAATTGACCCCACCCAGGCCGCGACTTTGGTTAAAGAAGCAATTGCCGATGGTGTAATGACCAGCAACGATGATATGCCGGTTTTAAAGCACAGTGTAGCTTTGCCAAATGGCTTTAACTTTTTGCTCAATGATGGTGTGGAGCATTTTTTCCTGGTTAAGACACTGGTTGACCACATGAAGGACAGCAGCGACCCACGCTTAAAATATTATGGCGCTATTTATGACAAGCAGGTTTCGGGCGGAGGAGTTATAACCTCAGATAATATTAATGACTTTGCAGGTTATAGCTTTAACGCCAGTGATCCGGCAGCAACCGTTCGTATCAGGTATGATATTTTCGGTACTGAGGCCACACCGTTTTTTGATTTCCCTTATGCCGAGGTAGAGTTTTTACAGGCAGAAGCTATTTTGCGTGGTTATACCAGCGGCGATGCCGCTGCACATTATGCAGCAGGTGTAACAGCGCACATGCAGTCTTTAAGCTTGCTACCTACCAGCCCAACCATTACTACTGATCAAATTACTGGCTATTTAGCTCAAAACCCGCTAACAGGTACGGCTGAACAACAAATTGAGCAGGTTAATACAGAATTCTGGGTTTCGGGATTTGTTTTTGATGCTGATGAAGTGTGGGCAAACTGGCGTCGCACGGGTTACCCGGCTTTAGTGCCAAATCCGGCCAGCGTATCGCAAACAATACCACGTAAAATGCCGTATCCTCAAAGTGAATTTTCTTTGAACGGTGCTAATGTTAATGCTGCAATAGCTAACTATGGCGGCTCAAATACCTTTAACCCTAAAGCAAGGGTTTGGTGGGACAAATAAATTTTTATTTGTTTAAGTTTAGTTGAGAATGGCATAACCGGGGGGAGCCCCGGTTATGCCATTCTCATTTATTGTGGTTAATATAATCAGCCTTTTCTGTTGCGTTATAGCCCACACCTGGGTATTGTATATATTTTTTCATTTATTGTGAATACTAATATGCAGCTGTGTAGTCTATTCTTATGGGTTATATTAAAGCATATTAACCCTCCTTCAACACCGATAAAATATTCCCCGCAGGGTCCTTAAACCAGGCGATGTCGGGTCCATACCCATTACCGCGCATAATGCCCTTTTCATCGGTCTTAATGTCGCCAAAATCGTACTGTTCAAATTTAATTCCGAGTTGGGTAAGGCCATCAACGGCATTATCAACATCGGCTACTGCGAAGTTAAGGATAGTGAATGTTGCAGGCTCATGATTAGGTTTGGGATAAACTACTACATCAGTTCCTCCGGCCAATTTCAGGGTCATTATTCCCATCTGGTTTTCTGTAATGGAAATACCAAGCTTCCCGTTGTAAAAATCTTTAGCTTTTTGCATGTCGTTTACTGAGAAACCACTAAATGCCTTTGTGTTTTTGAACATAATTTGATTGTTTATTGGTAGATGTATGTGAATGCTTATTTATGATTTTTAAAGATAGTCCAGCTACGGATAAAGTATTTTGTAGTTTAAGCATTGAGGCAGGACCAATTCCATGCCACTTTAAAATTTTAGTTCCTAAATTCCGCCAGTTGCTTCAATGTGCTTGTCCCTTTACCCATTAGCGCCCGTCTTTCACACGCGGAGATCAGTGATAAAACCAACTTCAGGTTTAAGCTGCCGTTCACAAACCGGGCAAGTAGGGCATTCACTGCTTTTGTAATAGCTATGCCCTTTATTACAGGTGCTTAAGTTCATTATGGCATCCGGTATTAATTTGACCTTACCCAAATTTAACAGTCTTTAGCCAGCCCTAAGGGGTGCTATTGTGCCAATTTACTATACAAATTGCGCCGCCAACTTGTTCTACACTTCTCAAAAAGAAGCCGCGGAGCGAATAATATGCCTGTTTTGGCTGATACCTATGTAAATTATGATACCTTTACAGCATTACATGGAAGAAAGAAAATACTTAACTACCTGGAAAAGGTATATCCCGGTAATTCGTTTGCACTTAAAAAGAAGCCTTAACGAAGAACAGCAGTTTAAACTGAACATTACAGATTTTGAATCTGCAGGCGACCGCGGAAAATCAGGTTATACTTTCAATATAGCGTTAGAGAACGGCAAAGTAACCAACAACATCAGCGGGTCGGCAGTTGCACGTGACCTGTACGAAGCTTTAAAGGATGACGAGGCTATTAAAGCAATGCTGCTAAACAGGAGCATAAAAATAAGCGTAGGTAAATCATTTATTCTTAGCATCAAAAACAATCATATTTCCGCTTTTAAATAAGCATACCTGTTTTTATAGGATTGTAGCGCCCGCAATTATTTTGCCGGGCCTTATTTAATTATCATAAACATTTTAGTTCATTGTCAGTTTAGTGTTTAAATAAAATATTATGAACACTAACCGACTTTCGGATCAGCTTGCGAAAGCGCTGAACGATCAGATGACCAACGAAGCCCATAATGCACAGATTTACTTAAGCTATGCAGCATGGGCCAGCGATAAAGGATACGACGGTATTGCAAATTTCCTCTTCCGTCACTCCAGCGAGGAACGCAACCACATGATGAAATTTCTTGAATACATTTTAAAACGGGGCGGTAAGGTTGCTGTAACTGCAATACCTGCGCCTGGGCCTGATCCGTTAAGTGTGAACGACTGCTTTGAGAAAGTATTTACCTCTGAAGTAGAGAATACATCAAATATCTACAGCATAGTTGATATGAGCCTGCAGGAAAAAGACTGGGCTACGTGGAATTTTATGCAATGGTTTGTAAAAGAGCAAACCGAAGAAGAAACCATGGCGCTTGACCTGCTTGCCAAGATCAGGAAAGCTGGTGGAGCAAACGCTAACGATGATGCGTTATACAATCTTGATAATGATCTTGCAAGCACGCCTGATGATGCAGTTTTAGCACAGGACACCAGTGTAACTAATCCATAAAACCATTTTCAGTAATTTTATTTAAGTTAAAACATCCTGCCTATCATCTGACAGGGTGTTTTAACTTGTTGCAGTCGTTACCCGCTTATTAGCGTTACATAGCTGGTGGCAGGTAATTCAAAAGTCACACTGCCGTTATTTACCCGCAGCAGGTGACCTTTTTTCATATTCAATTCCTTACTGGTGATATAAATATCAAAACGTTTTAGGCGTACAGGCAATCCTGTTAATATCACCTTTCCAGTGGCGCCATTATTTACCAGGTGAACAGCATAAACACCTTTGGTGTTATCGCCCAAAGCCGCACATGAAACAACAGGTTTGTTACCGGTTATTGGCATAGCAAATAAACCTTTGGGTGTAATTGACAACTGTTTGAGGTTCCAAAACCGCTGACCGGGGTGTAGTGGTTCAGTGTTGCCAAAAATCCCTCCGCCTATCAATGGAGAGTAATCTGCTGTTAATTGCCACTGCAGTATGGAGGCCGGTTGGCAAATTGCCAATAACCGTGTGTATAAATTGATCTCCTGCAGCGCATAGTTTTGCTCCTGGAAAATGTCCGGGTAACTATATGCCGCCGCATCTATACTTCCTTCACCTACGAGCAGGGGTACGCCAAGCTGGTTAGCAGCATCAGCCCATTTTTTCAGCGTTACATTGTCCCATCCCCGCCAGGAATGGAATGACACCCCGCCGATGTATTGCCGGGCATCCGGATCATTTAAAGCGGGATAGATGAATTGATAAGTTGTCGCATCAGAATTATCGCCCAGCAGCATTTTTGTTTTAAGGCCATGTGCAGCGAAGTAAGCCCCGCATCCTTTAATAAAGTCGTCATGTTCCTGTGCAGTTACCTTGATATTAATGCCCAGGTCAGACTCATTAAACGAAAACAGCTTTACCTCGGTACCATATTTGTTTTTCAAATAAATAATATAATCAGCGATGGATTTATATATCGCATCCATATTATTTTTATTCAGCTTATTTCCCCAAACTCCATTCACCGGCCGAAAGTTAAGCTTGCCTTCAGCCGCCCAATCCGGTGGAAACCATGCTGAAAGAATAACAGGGATGCCTATACTATCCAAATGATGTGCCATTTCCATCGCCTTTTTTACGGCAGGATGAATTCCACCCGACGTGGCAGCAACAGTTGGATCAGTATTTAATTCAGGTTGCCAAAAGCTCCAGGGCATCTCAACCCGTCCCTGGGCCACCCGCAGGTTTTGCAGGCAATAATCTATAACCTGCGGGTCTGTTTTAGGGTTTTGAAGCCTGAAATTACCGCCAAGCCCGTCAAATGCGCGACCCTGCTGCGAAGTATTTAAGGTTAGCAAAACGGGGGTTTTATCAATATCTGCCGAGGTTTTAATGGAAAATTGCTTTTCAACCACCTCTCCGTTTGTTATCCCTCCAAGTTTTAAGGGTATGTATAGGAATATCTGTTTTCGATTATTAACCAACATGGTTCGTACCATTATCAACGACTTCTCATCCGGCTGAACACTTAGCTTACGGTCGTCTAATTCAAACTCAATTTGCCTCGCATTATCATCGTACTCAACCCCGGCTGCTTTTACCAAATGATTCAATTCGGGCTTATTGCCATCATCATATCTAAGGTTGCTGTTTAAAAAAGATTCAGGCAATGTCACAAAGAAATACACCCCCTGCAAAACCGTATCCTTGTGCGCTGTCATTTGGATAGTTACCTTAATTTTTCCGGTACCATCATCTTTAACATTCTCTTTAAAAAGCAAATTATCTATCCAGGTAGTAACCTCCTGCTCATCGTCAGCAATACGCCTATAGTGGGGTTGTTGTTTTTCTTTAGCTGTTGTACTTACATGTTTAGGATCGGTACTTACCACTTTAATTCCCGATTCAAAGTCAAAAAGCTGGCCGTGGTTACGAATGCCGGTAATGTTACCCCAGGGCTCAAGCTGAGCCTGGCAAAAGGCATTATTAACCGCTGTTGTTAGCATTAGTATAACTGCAGTTAAGATTATAAAAACAGATCTTTTAGGATTACAGGAGTGGCTTTTCAAAACAGTATTTCTTTAATAATTATTACTTTGGTATATACAGTTAAAAGTAATGCTATTAAACTTTAATACTTAATGAAAATAACGAAAATACTAAGCCAATTTTTGCAGTGCGGTTTACAGGACTTTAACGGTGTTTTCGCTTTTTAGCAGCTTTGGAATGATGTCTTTTCGAACCGTTTTTAGTATGAGTGCTTTTATTGTGGTGCCCACGCACTTTTGTTTTTCGCTCATGTCTGTGCATCTTTGCTCTTACCTGTGGTTTTATAATTTTGGGAGCAAAATCAATAGCCTCTGGATGTATTGAAACATCAAAGGGGTTAAAATAATAGATCCCGGCTTTATCATACAGTACAAAATCAGCCCGCAGGCGTTCATTAAATGAGTTTTCGTCCTTTCCAGCTGAATCA
Source organism: Mucilaginibacter xinganensis (assembly GCF_002257585.1). Taxonomy (NCBI): domain Bacteria; kingdom Pseudomonadati; phylum Bacteroidota; class Sphingobacteriia; order Sphingobacteriales; family Sphingobacteriaceae; genus Mucilaginibacter; species Mucilaginibacter xinganensis. The sequence goes on from NZ_CP022743.1 coordinate 3,728,173, forward strand.
GTCCACGCCGCTTCTGCCAATGCGGCCATCCTTGGAAAAACCATGTAATCCAAACGTTTTTCAGAACCAACCAGCTCCGTCCACAGGTTTGCCTGGATTCCCAATATTTGCCCGGACTTTAACTGATCAGCAGGGAACTCTTTATACGGGAAATTATACACGCTGCTAACGCTATTCAAAGTACCATTCCACCTGCGGCCGGATACCTGGCTTTTATCCTGTACAAAATCAAAATACATGGGCAGCCTTGGGCATAGTACTACCTGGTATTTTTTTTGAAGTGCCAGTTGTAACTGAGAGGGTACGTTTTGCCGCCACCAGAAAACTATGGTTTTATCAGCGGGCAGGTCAGCATCGGCAGCTTCATCCCAGCACAGCACTTTATCATTCATGCTAATAACCGAATCAGCCATCCGGCGGAAAAAGTAATGTTCAAGATCAGCCAGAGATGTGAACCTGTTTTTGGCCATCAGGTCCATAATGGCCGGCCGGCCGGCCCATGCCTGCATCCCCAGTGACACTTCATCACCGCCCAGGTGAATCATTCCTGAGGGGAACATTGAATTGGTTTCTTTAAGGATGTCTCCTAAAAACTGGTATGTTTTTTCATTAGCCGGATCGAAGGTAAAGTTGGGGTATTTGTTGATACTCCCGCCACTATATTCAGGGTAAGCTTTGTTTGCCGCCGTTGCATGGCCCGGCATATCAATTTCAGGAACAACGGTTATAAATCTATCGGCCGCGTAGGCAACCACTTCTTTAATTTCTGACTGGGTGTAATATTGCGCATCAGCCAGCGTGTCCGTTTTATTGCCTATCCCTCCTGCCGTGGCTAATTTGGGGTATTTCTTTATCTCCAGGCGCCAGCCATCAACGTCCGTAAGGTGCCAGTGAAATTTATTTAGCTTGTAAAAAGCCATCCAATCCAGCAGCTGCTCCACTTTTTTCTTTCCAAAAAAATGGCGGGATTCATCCAGCATAAAACCACGCCACTGAAACCTCGGCACATCGTTTATTTCGCATGTTGGCAAATTCACCACTTGCCCTACCGGCTGTGTCCTGATCAATTGGAGCAATGAAACCACGCCATTAAAAACTCCCTCGTTCCCCGCTGAGGTAATTGTGATTTTATTTGATTCGATAGTTAAATGGTATGAACCGGGTAATTCATCAGCGCTAACCAGCTGTAAATCTATCAATGCTTTAACCTCGTCCTTATCAACAGTAACGGCTATCCCATTTGCTTTCTCGAGTTCCGATTTAAGGTAGTAGGCCTGCTTCAACAGTGAAGCGTTGTTCATGCCGATAATAGTACGGTTATTAAGCTCAAACCGGCCATTGGTTTTTACTATTGACCTTGGCTGAGGAATGATGCTGATATTTTGTGCCGATAGACAAAAAGGGAATAAAAGAAAAAGAACGGACACCAATTTCGCAAATTGATTTAAATTAAAAGAATTTTGGATAGCGGGGATATCGGTTTGTTGGTCTCTTAAACTCAAAAAAAACATTCGTATAATTAGGGCTATTATTAGTGAAATTGTGATTCCTACTTCGTGGCAATTAAATGCTTCTTTATTTTCCAAACGGCGGTAAACCTATTAATTGCCTGTACAATGGCAAGTCCATACGCTTGTCAGCTGGCACATGAAAGTTTTTTCCGTAAAAAACCTGCAGCCTGTATTCTACCCTTCCGCTCCGGACTATATTGATATCCGGTAGTTGGGTAACACTATCAAAAAATGGTTTGGCATCTGCATTAACATCCTGTTGTTCCTGGTCACTTATTATAATGGCATCTTTCCCTAACAACTTTTTAGGCTCAACCATAAAGGCCAGGTTACGCGGATCGCTGTTAAACACCATTATATCTTTCGTCCCTTTTAGCGCCCAGTCAACCTTGCCGGTAAGCCACCAGCGCGGTGTACCTATAAAAACATTGGGGTTGTTTGTCCAGCCCTCTTTATCAAAACGGGTTTTTATATCGGTATAATCAACTCCTTGTATAGTAGGGTCGTTATTATCCTTGTGCAGTTGGTAAACAATCCATTTGGGGCCATACCATTGCCAAAAACCGGTAACCATGTGTGTGCCAAGCACCCCAATGGTAATAATAGTAAAATACACAGAAAAGCTAACCCACCGGCAATTAAGCCTGGCCCTTTTGTCGCCACTGCTTAAGCTTTTATCAATAGCAAAACCAAGCGGTATAAACATCATCATATAGCCGGGCGCCTGCCAATGAAAATGGAATTGCAGGTTTGACCATAGCGTAACCATTGTAAAAAACACAATGGGCAATATGGCCATCCAAAACGTAAAGCTATAGGCCAGCAGCTGTTTACGCAACTTATACGAAATATACAGCTGCCTTACTATTGGGAACCAGATCCATGGTAACAAGAATGCAGCCTGCCCGCCTATGCTGCGAAAAAACCAATCAAAATGCAGCTTAAAATGCTCCGTATTAGCGCCTGCTCTTGAGCCCTGGAAAATGAACGACACCCAACCGTTATGGGCATTCCACCACAAAACGGGGAACGCCATAATAATAGTGATTAACACCGCCAGATACGGCCCGGGATGACGAAGCCAATGGCGCTGACTTTTATTGGTTACCACAAACAGAAATACCCCTGCAAATAAAAACAGCACGTGGTATTTACTCAAGGTGGCAAAACCCATGCTTACTCCAACTCCCAGCCATAACAACCAGGTTTTGCGGCTGTAGCGGGTAGCTTCCGATTTTTCGGCACCTGGGCTCACCATCAACTGAACAATATAGTAGGTAGCAAGCATCCAGAAGAACATCAGCGGCGCATCGGGCTGAAACCAGCAGGCAATAGCCACGGTGAAAACCGCGCTTAAATTCATGGTTACCACTGCCCAAAAACCAGCTTTGGCTGTGAATATTTTTTTAGTAACCAAAAACATCAGCCAGCTGGTACCGGCAAACAGCAATACCGCCGGAAACCGGAGCCCGAAATTATTTAATCCAAATATTTTTACACTGATGCCGCTCAGCCAAAAAAATAAAGGCGGCTGGTCAAAGTAGCTCAAATCAAAATTAAGCGCTCCCCTAAAATAGTAAGACTCGCCAATACCCAGCCCTGTGTAAGCGGCGATAAAGCAACGGGCCACAAAAGTTATAAGAATTATTATGGCCGCAGAACGGGCCGCATTACTTTCAGTTAGTTTATTCATTCAAATAAAATGAGCAGAATTCGCAAGGGCACAAATCTCTTAAAAAATTACGAATTATCCGGGGTTTTTATCCCGCTGGTTAACATCAGCCTGAAATCCATTTTCCTATAAAAGGAATCTTATTTATAGCCCATACCAAAGGCAATGTGATTACCAGACAGACCAGCGCAGTGACCGGGATAGCAATAATGGGTGTGCAAAGCTTGTAGCTAATGCCAAACGGACCTTCCAAAAAATACAGCACCAGTGCGTGGGCGAGATAGATGCCATAGTTGTAGCTGCCGGCAAAGTCACGGATGCGCAGAACAATTGGTGATAAATTAGGTGCTGACAATTTAAAAATGAGGAATACGCTTGCCGCCAGCAGTACAATGGGCGGACTAACCGGTTCAAAAAACATGGTTGACGGCCACCGGTGCCCCAAAAGCACCAGCCTTGACCCTATTGCTATGAGCACGATACTGAACAGGAAAAGAAGGGTCATCCACAATCGTAAATGTTTTACTTTAAAATCCTTAAAAGCTAAATAATGTCCCAACACCAGGTAACCCGCAAAGCCGGCAAAGTAATGCATATCAACCGATGGATTATAACGCACGAGGTAAGGTTGTGTGATGAGCATCACCGCAAACCAAACCACCAGAAAATAAAGGATCTCTTTTTCTGACGCATGCCGCACAAATTTACCGATAACCGGCATAAAAAAGTAGAGGCCTATCAGCATGTACACATACCATAAATGGTAGGAACTGCCATATTTTAACTGGTGCAATACCAGTTTGATATTTGCCCAGATGTCGCTGGTAAAGGCAATCTCTTCGTTGTGCAGGGCATACCATACATAAACCAAACTCCAGAACAGGAAGGGCACCACCACCCTCAGCAGTCGTTTTTTAAGAAACCCACCAATTTCATACTCCCTGTGCAGTGATAAAGCACCGGTAACCATTACAAAAACCGGCACCGCAAACCGCACCGCAGCGTTTAAAAAGTCGGCTACCCACCAGTAGGACATTGCAACTTTTCCATATTGCATCAGCAGCAGCGAGGTGCTGTGAAGCACAATTACAGCATAAAGGGCTACAATTCGCAGGTTGTCTATCCAGTCAATGTTCTCGGTTTTGGCAGGGGGCATAAGCGGGTAAAGATTTTTTAAAAATAAGATATTTTCATCAGCCTGCATAAATTGACTTGTCCATGGAGAATAAACAGGGGATGCGTGGTTACACAGGCTATAAGGACTACGGTACCAAATTCTGAAAATTAAAAAAATCAGGGGAGATTATTGTAATATGCCTCTAACTCTTTCAGTTTTGCTACCTGCCCCGGCCTGGGATTTATAAATTTCCTCACCCTTTTTATCATCAGGTAGGCATCCTGGTAAGTAAGCCCTGTTTTTATCAGGTAGGCTATTGCCATTGTTGGCCCCCTTCCAAGCCCCTGCCGGCAGTGTACGTAAACTATGCCCTTATTTTTTATTTCGCGGTCAATAAAATCGGCTCCTTTTAACAGCACCTCCAATGGCGGTGGCGTATTATCAGTAGTAGGCAGGTGCAGGTATTTTATCCCCGCATGCTGGGCATCGCTGTAATCGTTATGCACCCGCATATTTACAATAGCAGTAACACCCAGGGCCTTTAACTTTTCCAGCCCAACCAGGTTATACTGGCTGCCTAAAAATAAATGCGCTGTTATCTGCGATCGCTTTAAACGCGGTACACCTACTATCACGCGGTGGATATTGTCGTAAATGTAATCTAACACCAGCCCCGTGCCAATTAAAATACTTTTAAGTTTTTTAAACATATTGCTAAAGCCTAAATGGCTTAATCTTGTTTATTTGCCTGTGAAATATAATCCATTGCCTGCTGGAAAGTAGCAACCCAAATATCTTTCCTGTTTTTTGCAAGATAGCTGAGCAATTCTTTATGTGCATCCGCTGCTGTGGTAATATAATCGCCGCCTACTCCGTGAAACATAAAAACCCCCATACCGCCACTTTGTTCAGTTTTGTTAACAAAGTCTATCAGTTTAGCGCCAGGCGTTTTTTCTTCAAGTCCGTATGACGGAACTAATAAGGGATCGAGCTTTTTGAAATCGGTAATAATGGCATCATGATCTCCGCCGATACGGGCATATTTTATAAGGCCCGATTTACGAAGCGAATCAACATAACTTTTTCCGCCCACCTGGGTTTCGGTACATGGATAAGCATAAGTGCGTTCGCTTTTACCATCTACTGCAAACAGCAGGTTGTTCATAGAATATATCTCGCGCATTATTTGATAGATGGAGTACTTTTCTGAGGCATTTAAAGGGTTCTCCGGCATATTTTCACTATTGCATGGGTGGTATAGTGTGTGGTTGGCCAACTCATGCCCTTCGGCGGCTGCCGCCCGCCATTTTGAAATATTTGTGTGATTAATGTCTCCTGTTAAAAAAAATGTGCCTTTGAAATGGTGAGCATCCAGCTGAGGGACGGCTATTTTTAACTGCGAATCAAGCGCGTCATCATAGGTGAGTATTATTACCGCCTTTTTATGGTGCGGCCATTTGATTTTTTGCTGTGCATTGGCCAAACAGCTGAATAATAGCAAGCACAGGGTAAGCCTTTTCATAATTGAGTTTATACTGCAATTAAGCAAATTATTTAAATACTTTTCATTTTCGGATAAGGTTATTTTCTACATAAAGATAACTAATACCAGCCCTTTCAAGAAAATAAACTCCATATTGTTTTTTTTAATTACCAATTAATCAATTTCAACCAACATGACGCTATGAGTCATAATTAAAAAAGATAATACTTACCAAAACTTACAATTATTATTGATATTCAAACCTTTAGTGTTATTTTTAAGGATTGATGTGCTATTGCCTATTAAAACTATTAGTGTAATTATTAAACCCTAAATTTAAAATCCGCTATAAAAGTTATGCAATCTTTCTGGAAAAAAAGTCTCGGTTTACCACCTGTTTTCTCCTTAGAGGCACGGATTTTTAATGCAATATGCCTGGCCTCTGCTACCTGCCTGTTTTTTACCGCCGTCTTAAACTTACTGCTCGGTATTCAACAGCTTGTTATATTGATGGCGATATTTTTTACTATCTCATTGCTCTGTTATTATTTCTCGCGTTTCAAAGATCGTTTGAACACCGCTATTGTTGTTTATTTGATCGCGAGCCAGGTGCTGCTTATCATAAATTACAAATACAATTCCGGCATCAACGGTCCTTCTCTTTTGATTTTTTTACTCTCCCACTTCCTCGCCATATCCATCATCCCGCTTAAACAGTACTGGTTTTGGATAACGCTGAATATTTTATTGGTTTCAACACTACTCGTGGTTGATTACAATTATCATGGGATAATAATTGATACCTATCCCGACAACAAACACCGTTTTATAGATTTCGGCTTTACGTATATTTTCATCGTATTTTTCATTTTCATGGTTACCGTAGCCGTACGAAAAAACTACCATGGTGAAAAGAAACTGGTTGAAGAAAAGGCTTCGGAACTGGAAGCGGCGAACGAAACTATGAACAAGCTGTTTTCTATTCTTGCACATGACCTCCGCTCGCCCTTGGCTTCTATTCAAAACTACCTGGAGATTCTTTCAGAATTCAAACTGAATGAGGGCGAACGGTTGTCTATACAAAAAGAACTGTTAAAGTCTACACAGAATACGCAACAAATGTTGGCAAACCTATTGTCATGGAGCAGATCGCAGATGCAGGGGGTAACTGTAAACTTAACTAACCTTGATCTAAAAAAAACACTGGAATCTACATTTCATATTTATCAAACTGTAGGTACAGAAAAAGGCATCCAGGTAATAAATCAATTGAACGATGCGGTTTTTGTTTTGGCTGATGCAGATATGCTGCAATTAATAATCAGAAACCTTATAAATAACGCCCTTAAATTTACCAACCCGGGTGGTTGTATCACTGTATCAGCAGAAACCATTGATGACGTTTGCTGCATCGTGATCAAAGATAACGGACTGGGGATATCTTTTGAACAACAAAGCGAGATTTTTTCACTCAAAACAGCACCGACTTTCGGTACAAAGAATGAAAAAGGCATTGGGTTAGGCTTGTTGCTGTGTAAAGAATTTACCGAAATCCAAGGCGGAAAAATAACTTTTGAAAGTACACCCGGCTCCGGTACTACATTTTACGTAAGCTTGAGATTGGGATCAAGCCTTACTGAAAGTGGGTCTTATCCCGGTAACTCAACAAGAAAACAACATCCCATTAAATAGAAGATCAGGCTACCATCGCCCGTCCTGCACCAACTGTATCACGGTAAACCTGCGGCGAAACATCAGCATTGATTTTAAAGAACCTGCTAAAGTAATATTCATCATTATAACCCAGTGCGTAAGCTATTTCTTTTACAGGCTTATTGGTAAGATACAGTTCGCGTTTGGCCTCAATAATAATGCGATCGGCAATCATATCGCTAATAGTACGGTTAAAATGTGCCTTTGCTATTTTAGCCAATGCCTTTGCCGAAATATTAAGCAGATCGGCATAATCACTGGCCGAATGTTTCTCTTTAAAATGGGTTTCTATGGCATCCTTCAGGTTTTGAAGTATAAACGGCTCTTTACGGTCTATTAAAATTTCATTTGCTTCGGGCTGCTGTTCTGTTTTTAACCTTACGGCGGTTATCAAAAATATTTTGAGGTATGACATCAGTAATTCATACTGCGCAACCGCCGGGTTCTGCATTTCCGTTTTAATTTGCCCCAGCACCATTTTAAAAATAGCGGCAGCAGGTTCATCAACCATCACAAAAGGCGGTTCGTAAATATTGTTAAATAAAACTCCGTTGCAGGATACCTCTTTATCATGTTTATGAATACAAAAAAAGTCGGGGTGAAAATTTATGGCAACACCTTCAAACGCAGCATCAGCCATTATCATAAAGGGCTGATAAATAGCAAAAGCCAGCAAGGTGCCTGGTTCAAAATCATATTCCGAGAAATTGAACCTCAGCTTTCCCCTGCCCTTTGTAACCCAAATTACAGTGTAAAAGTTATGGCGTTGCAAATGATCGAACTGGCTATTATCATCAAACGAAAATAGCCTGAAAGCCAGGTTGCCTGTTTGCGGATTAACCAAGGTAAACGCAGTTTGGATATTGAGCATGTGGGTTGTGGTTATATTTAAATATTGGCAGGTTATGATACAGCCTTTTTATGCCTGATTAACTAATCTAAAATTTTTAACCGCTGCTTTAAAATGGCGTTTTCTTCGCGTAACTTGTTAATATATTCATGTTGTGCCATAAATTCATCCCGGATCTCTTCAAGTGTATATCGTTCCGTAATGTGCTGCGGGCAATTCCAGTCATAGGCCTTCACATTTAAACGAATGATCCTCTCGGGCTTAAAGCTATAGTTTTCAAGATTAAGCCGATCAAATAATTCCGGATAATCCTTAAGTTCCAATACCTCGGCTTCCGCAAAAATCTTTAATCTTGCTTTAGCCGCCTGATCCAATAAAAACAAGGATACTTTATTATTTGTAACCAGGTTACCTATGGAGATGTATTGCTTATTGCCACCAAAATCAATAAACCCAAGCGTTTGATCGTCCAAAACTTTTAAAAACCCTTTAGGCCCACCCCTGAACTGGATATAAGGAAACCCATTTTCGCCAATGGTTGCCAGGTAAAAATTATCCTGGTGACTAATAAAATCTGTTTCACTTTCTGTTAAACCATCAGTAGTTTTATAAGGCTCCATGCGGGCATAACTTGCCCTGCTGCCATAGCGCTCCTGGAAACTTTTGGAAGCATCTGAAAAAGCAATTTCCGGATAGTTCATTTTGTTGCGGTTTAATTAGTGAGGGAATGGAGGTATGCTGTTTTTAAATCAAACTTAATAACATAAAACCACAACCGCCAGTTTTTTAACCCTGAAGATTATAAATATCTGTCGTTTTCATTTATTTCCAGGTCGTTGATACTGGCATAACGCTTTTTCATTAAGCCATTCTCATCAAACTCCCATAATTCGTTGCCATAGCTGCGGTACCACTGCCCTTCGGCGTTATGCCATTCATATTCAAATCTTACCGCCATACGGTTTTCCTTAAAACCCCAAAGTTCTTTTTTAAGCTTATAGTCAAGCTCCCTTTCCCATTTATCCTTTAAAAATTGCTTTACTTCTTCGCGCCCGTTTACAAAATCAGTACGGTTGCGCCATTCGGTATCAACCGTGTAAGCCAGGCAAATTTTTTCAGGATCCCTGGTATTCCAGGCATCTTCGGCGGCTTGCACCTTCTGTAGTGCAGTTTCCATTGTAAAGGGCGGCAAGGGGTATCGTTTATTTTCCATTTTGATATTTTTTAAAATTAGCTAATACAGCAAAGGTTAAGCCGCCAAAGCCTAACTTTTACCGTATTATGAGATTTGTGGATAGCTTAAGCAACCTGCCCTGCGTGCACAACCGGGAAATCAATACTTGTATTTGCAGTATTGTTAAAGTAATTGGTTAAAACATTTAATGCTACATGGCCAACAATTTCACCAATTTCGCCGTCTGTTAAACCTGCTGCCTTTACTGTGTCAACATCTGCATCATTCACCAGGCCCTGTTTGTTAAGCAATACTGTGGCAAATTTCAATATGGCGTCTGTTTTTGCATCAGCAGCGTTGGCATTACGGGCATTTTGTAAGGTATTGGTATCTATATGCACCAGCTTTTCGCCTATAAATGAGTGGGCAGATAAACAATAGTCACAGTTATTTTGCTCAGATACCGCCAGCGCAAGCAGCTCGCCTGTTTTAGCACCCAGTTTGCCATGGCTTAATGCACCGCTTAAATTAAGATAACCTTCCAGCAAGGCAGGTGAGTTACCCATGGTACGCATCATGTTGGGCACCATACCTAATTTACCGTGTATCGCATCAAATAATTCTTTTGTTTTTCCTGTGGCCTCATCGGGGCTAATTGCTTTTAAACGTGTCATTTTTTTTTGTTTTTGTTTCGTCGTTATTGACAATACAAATGTGCAACAGCCCTGAGTTTTATAACATGGATGATAGACGCATGTTGATGGACAATTTTTCCGTTGCAGTTAATGGCTCTTTATTAAGTTTCTTTAATCAAATCCAAAAAACCTGTAATAGCACTATAAATATTTACCTTTGGTTGAAAACTAAAAAACAACATGGCACAAAAAGTAATAACTGTAAATATAAATGTGTACGAACAAGCGGTTACCAACCGTCATTCTGCTTACGAGATCCCTTTTGTAAATAAATACCTTGACGAAGGCTGGGTAATTAAGGAGACTATTCACAGCCCCGCAGCACCTAATTGGACCAATATTACTTTTATACTGGAAAAATAGCCGACCACCAAAAATTAACGCCGAACTATATAAGCTATGACCTGGATATATTTTAGGTCAAAAATGTTAAACTGTACCTGTATTCAGGTAATCAGCTTTATAAAAGGCCTATACTATCAAACAATGAAACTAAATAAAGTAAGTACCCGAATCTCACTTTTAGCCTTTATTGGGTTTTCGTTAACGGCATTTGCAGGAAAAGCCCGGCCAAACACCAACACAATAAAAAGTACAGACAGCTTGATTACAGTCCCCATAGGTGGTAACTCATGGCGAATAGCCAAAGACACCATCGGCGGGAACGTAACTAATGATGGTATTGCAGACTGGGCAGATCAGCAGGTAAGATTTAACACTTATGTTCGCTTAACGGATAAGGGCAGTCTTAAACTATGGCTAAATCTTAAAGTAGCGGATGGCACAAGCCGAATTGCGGTATCGGCCTTAAAAAAGACGAAAGAAGTAACTGTTACCGGCAATACGGCAAAGGATTATTACGTGGGCGAATGGGCCGTTAAAGATACCGGCTACCTGGTTATAGAGATAAAAGGCATTAGTAAAACGGGAAAAAGCTTTGCGGATGTAAGCAGCATAAAACTATCCGGCGCCGCAACCAAAGGCAAAACTGCTTATGTAAAAAACAACGAGGGCAATTATTTTTATTGGGGTCGCAGGGGGCCATCCGTCCACTTAAACTATACTGTGCCAGAGAAAATGAATGCCGAATGGTTTTATAATGAAGTTACCGTACCGGTTGGCAATGACGTAATGGGTTCCTATTTTATGGCTGATGGTTTTGGCGAAGGCTATTTCGGGATGCAGGTAAACTCGCCTGCTGAAAGACATATCCTGTTTTCGGTATGGAGCCCGTTTGTAACCGATAACCCAAAAGACATTCCGGATGATAAAAAAATTGTAATGCTTAAAAAAGGCGCCAACGTGCATACCGGCGAATTTGGCAGCGAGGGTTCGGGCGGACAAAGCTACCTGCTGTATAACTGGAAGGCCGGTAATACCTATAAGTTTTTAGTGCGGGTTAAGCCCGATGGCAATAACCATACTACTTATACCACCTGGTTTTTTGCTCCGGAGCTGGGCAAATGGCAATTGATAGCCAGCTTTAGCCGCCCGCAAACCAATACTTACTTGAAACATCTGCACTCCTTTTTAGAGAATTTTGAGCCGGAGCAGGGAACTATGACCCGTAAAGTACTCTTTAGCAATCAATGGGTTGCTGACGAAAGCGGTAAATGGATGCAATTGACCAAAGCTAAGTTTACCAATGATAATACCGGTGCCAAAGGCTACCGAATGGATTTTGCAGGCGGTACAGAGGGCGATGCTTTTTACCTTAAAAACTGCGGTTTCTTTAATAATTATACCGCCCGCAATACGCTATTTGAAAGGCCTGCAAACAGTAAAATGCCGGAAGTGGAGCTGGATAAGTTACCGTGATATTTTTATGTTCCAATTAATGCAAACCACCAACATGAGCTAAGCACGAACAGCTGAGACCGTAAAACAGCTGTTTAGTTGACCAGAGACATTTAGCAGGTTAACATTATAATCGCAGAAATTGCCTCGATCCTTAATTGCAAGCAACCAGATTCGTAATATCCGTGCGTTATCGAGCCCGGCTGTAAGCAACAAGGCTCAATAACGCAGATATTTTTTTATTTTTCCTCTTTTAACACCAGCAACCAGCCCTTGCCCTTTTCAACCTTTATTTCGTCACCATCTTTAAAGCTTGCGGACTGCTGAAAGTTATTGACTGCAGGGGCTGTTATGGTTGCTTTTGCCGGATCAATGCCTAAGGCTTTCCAGTTTATTTGTAATTTAATGGTTGTATCATCTTTTGCCCAGCTGGCTATAGATACCAGCGCACTACGCTCTTTTTTGTAGATGGTTGCCAGCACCTCCGGATTATTGGTTTTTACCGGATTTTTTTCGACCCAGTAGCCAATCATCTTAGTGCCTTGCATGCCAAAATCATCCCAAACCTTCCAGATGGGGCGGGGATCGGCGTTATCACTCCATGGCATGCGGTTGGTCATCCCGTATATCATTCCACGCCACGGGTTGCCGCCTCCCTGCAGCATTTCGCCCATTAAACCAAACGGAATGCCCGATACTTCGGTTAAAAAGAAATCAGGTGAGTTTTTTTCATAATCAAAATATTCGCCAAACCAAAGCCTGTTCAGATATGGAAAATGCTCCAGGTAAAGGTTCCCGCTGTTGTTAAAGCCATCGCTTTTGTTGTATTGATTGGCAGAGTGCAGGTCGATAATACCTGGATGCCCATCTTTGGTGAGCACACGTTTAATCCGTTTCATGGTAATGCGGTCAAATGCCACATCGTCCAGGTAAATGCCATCAATGCCTACGTTTTGCACCAGCCAGTTCATGCCTTCCACATAGTAGTTGTGCCATCGGCTCATCCCGCTGTTTATTAACGCGGCATCTTTATATTCCGGCACATACCAGGCTGCAATATAATCGTCGGCTACATGCTCCTGCAACCATGAATAACCTCCCCCCTTGCCGGGCGAATAAATCTCGTGCCCAAGGCTGCGCATCGGAAAGGTTTCATAAGCACTGTTCGACAATTCGCGTACGGTGTTATAGATCTTCACCTTCAAACCCAGCTGATGCGCCGAATCAATGTAACTTTTCATTTGGCGCCACCTGATGAACGGATAGTTGATATAAGGATTTATCGGCGTTCCGTGGTGGATGTTAACTACGGTTGCCCCGGTTTGCTTAATGCTGTCAAGGGCACTGTATTTATGGTAAAAGCGGGTTGCCCACTGAAAATCTGTATTTATCGGATGGAAAGGCGTAATCAGTAAGGTAAAATTATAATATAGTACATCGCCCTTTTTCATTGTGCGGGCACCGCTATAGTTACTTACCAAAACATGGTTATCCTTCTCGTTGATCCTGATGCCGCCCTTGTTATCATTGCCCCATGAAGTTGGCAGCAATAAAGGTTTTTGAAGATAGAAATTGGTATTAAGTGGGCGCACATAATTTTCATCCCGCAGCGAATATTGCAGGCCTGCATTCACATCCCCAATCCATGCGCCGTCCTGGTTTTTATGCGGCACATCCCATTTCCATTCGTAGCTATCAGGTCGCTTTTCACCCTTCAAATTGAGCCCCATCATGTATTTGGAGGCCTCCTTATTAAAAGGAATTTCCATCCTGATATCCTTCAAATCCACATCATGCAAAGCCGTAACCTTTACCATGTATGAAGCAAAACCATCAAACTCAATAGTGCCTGATACATCCATTTGCAGGTTGGCAGCGGTGTTAACAGCGTCCCATTTAACTGTGCCGGCCCGTGTTTCGGTAAATTTCACCCCTTTTGATTGCCATTTTTCAGCACCAACATTATTTTCTGCTACCAGCTTAATTGGCGCGGCAATAACTTCTTTGGCTATGCTTGAAAACGAGGTCATTTCGGGCGTAAAATAAGTCTGGATACTTTTCGGGAAGCCTGTTTTATCCAGTATTACCTTACGGCCCAACAGTGCAATGGTGTTGTTTTTTACCACCAGCGGGATATAGGGTTTTATTACATCATTTTGTTGCGCCAGGGTTGAGTTTAACCAGGCCAGGCGGGTTTCCCTTTGTGGTTCATTAATTCCGCCTTTAACGGCTGTAGCCTTTTCAACTTTTATCCGGATACCAATTTTGGTATTCTCCGCATTTTTTGGCGAAATAGTTACCGTACCTTCATAGGTACCAGCAACGGCTGTTGCCGGGATATTTACCAGGCACCACATGGCTTGAACATCGCCTTTAGCTATATCAACTTCTTTAGTAAACGAATTTCCCCTATAATCGGTTCCCCCGTTATTAATACAAGACATTACTTTTGATGAAATCACCTGCCCTGATTTGTTTTTCAGGTCAGAGAAAATAATTTTTACCCCATTCAAATCTTTGGCTGTTGGGTAAATGCCTAATTGATAGGTATAATTTTCACCCCGTTTTGCTTCGCCGTTAAAAACGTTTCTTACACCGGTCGTGATCCATCGCTGAGGAAGGTCATGTTTCATTTTTATAACAAACTGCCTGTCTTCCGGGAAAACCAAATAGGTTCTGCCTGAATTTTGCGAAATAAGGTTGTTTACCTCAGTTTCTGTCGCTATCACCTCCATAGGGTAAAAGCTGTTCATGGCGTTTACAGATTCGATGGATTCAACTGTTGCGCCTTCTATGTCGCTGCTATTGGGAATAGTAGTTAACCAGTTATCGGCAGCGGTAGGTTGCGCCTTCATGTATTTAACGTTGGGATAATTTGATTTCCTGTCAACCTTATACGGCAAATAATAAACAAAGTATTTTTTATTACCGGCATCAGGCTCAAAATACAGCACACAACTTTCGCGGTTAATGCCGGTTACAGACACATTCATTACCCTTTTACCCGATGCGGAATCAACGATAAACAGTTGTTTCGTTTCCGGGTGATGATCATTGCGCCGCCAGTTAATGATAGCTTTAGCTAAATGCGTGTTGGCTTTTTGAAGCGTTAACACCACCCTGTGGTTACCGAGCGAATCAGCATCCCAATCATTATTTTTTGTAGTGTATTTGATTTGCTGCGCGATAGAAAGCTGACAGACGAGGAGAAAAACGGATAAGTAAAAATATTTATTCATTATAGCATGGTAAGGGATGCTAAATTAATAAATACTTACCTATTAAAAACGGATTGTGCAAAGGTTTGCGCAGAGCCAGCCCGCTGTTGTTTTTTGATTAAATAGCGCAGGCCAATGACCTGCGCTGTTATATAACCTTATTTCAATACTACCTTGGTGGCGCCATAGCCAAACTTCTCTTTCCTGGCATCCATAAAAGTCTGGATCTTCTGGTGCTTGCCTAATAGCTTATGAATCTCGTGCCTTAAAGTGCCGTTGCCCGCGCCGTGAATAAAAATAATTTCAGGCTGCTGGTGTACAATGGCAGCATCAAGCGCTTTATGAAAATGATCAAGTTGAATTTTAAGGATCTCGCCACTGTTTAAAAACTGGTAATCGTTTCGCAGCTTTTCTATGTGGAGGTCAACCTCGGTACCTGGTTTGTCAACAACGGCCTTCTCATCCGGAGATTGAAAAAAACTTTCCTTCAGTTTTTGGGCATCTATTACCAGGTCGGGCTCATCCAGCTGAATTAACCAGCCCTGGGTTTTAAGGATCGGGATCAGTTTTTTTGAACCTGAAAAATCCTTCGCCTTAAATTTCTCATTAACAACCAAGGGCGCTGGCGGTTCGGTGTTATGTTTAGTATGATAAACAATATGAAAAACAAATTTCGGCCAAAGCTGCAGGTCTGCCAGTTGCGCCGAGTAAATTTTTGTTGCTGTGTTTGGCGCGGCCAGCCCGCTGTATTCTCCTTTAAAAGTATTTGTCCTTTCTGTTGTCAATGATGCCAACAGCTGAAACGAGGTGTCGTTAACCAAATAAAAATGGACCACTGAATTAGCTTTCGGATCGTTTATTACACCTATATAAACACCTTTGACTTTAAAATCGCCAACGGGTGTTTGCGGCTCTTCTGCCTCGTCCTCTTTTTTACTGCCTGCGGGTACGTAGCCATGCACCGTGGTAACCTTACTGGCCAGCACCGGGATTTCGAAATCGTCGTCGCCGGTTACCCCTATCATTTGGTCGTCAATAATACGGGTTACAAAGCCCTCCATTTTCTCGTCCACAAAACGCACAAAGTCGCCTAATTTATATTTCATGATTACACTAATTATTAAGAGATTATACCGAATATATTGGCATTACACTGATTGGGTTTTAACCCTAAGGATCATTCCGGTCAAATCATTTTCAATCAGTATAATCCCAAAAACAAAAAACCACCTGCCCAAAGGCAGATGGTTAGAAATTAGTTATTTAATACCCCTATTAAAATAACTGGTGCAAATTAAAAAAATATTTATCGCTCTGCAAATAGTTAAGTGTTAATTTTTTTAACGGAAATGTAATTATTTCAATTTCCATGCGTCTCATACCATATAAATTGTCTTTTATTTTATTTCCTCCATATAATATTGGCTTAAATCTGTTTATTTGCTCATAAAATTTTACATCAAATGTTTAAATCAATTATTGTAGGTGCTGTTTGCAGCCTGGTTTTATTCCAGGCCCAGGCACAAAACCTGTACATGCCGCGCGATATTCAGCACGCCTTTAACAAAGGAACAAGGGCAATGGATGGCAAACCAGGTAAAAATTATTGGCAAAATCACGGCCGCTATAACATATCTATCACCGCACTGCCGCCCGAAAGGAACATAAAAGGCGTTGAGCAGATCTTTTATTTCAACAACAGCCCTGATACCCTGAAAAGGTTGAATATGAAACTGATTCTCAACATTCACCGCCCTGGAGTTGCCCGTTTTGGCAGTGCCAGTGATGATTACCTTACACCCGGTGTCCAGGTTGACTCGATATTTATAAACGGAACAAAAAAGCCATGGAATAACAAGCAGGCAGCCAATACCAACCAAATGATAGGTCTGCCAAAACCGTTAATGCCCCACGATTCTGTAAAGTTGGACATTACCTGGCACTTCGAAATCTCCAAAGAAAGTGGCCGCGAAGGCATGATAGACTCAACCACCTATTACATGGCTTATTTTTATCCGCGTGTATCAGTATATGATGACTATAACGGTTGGGACACCCTACCCTTTTTAGATGCGCAGGAGTTCTATAACGATTTTAACGACTATACCCTTAATGTTACCGTTCCTAAAAACTATTTGGTTTGGGCCACCGGTACCTTACAAAATGCTAACCAGGTTCTCCAGCCTGAATATGCGGAAAGGCTGAAAAAATCCTTCACCAGCGATTCAACTATCCATATTGCCACAAAAGAGGACCTGGCAAAGAAAAACATAACGACACAAAATAGCACGAATACCTGGACATGGACCGCCAATAATATCAGCGACATGGCCGTAGGTGTAAGTGATCATTACGACTGGGACGCAGCCAGCGCCATCGTGGATACTAAAACGGGCCGAAGAGCAAGCATGCAGGCAGCATTTTTAGATGCAGCAGCTGACTTTCATCACTCTGTGCAGGCAGGGCGCCACTCGTTAAGCTGGTTATCACAAAACTGGCCCGGTGTTCCGTACCCGTTTCCAAAAATGACCGCTTTCCAGGGTTTTGCCGATATGGAATACCCGATGATGGTGAATGACAGCCATACGGACGATATCGGGTTTTCACAATTTGTACAGGACCATGAAATTGCACACACCTGGTTCCCATTTTACATGGGGATAAACGAAAGCCGTTATTCATTTATGGATGAGGGGTGGGCCACAACATTCGAGCTGTTAATAGGCACCTCAGAAGTAGGTAAAGAAAAGGCTGAACAGTTATACAAAGGTTTCCGGGTAAACCAATGGATCCATGATCGTTCAACTGCCGAAGATCTGCCGATTATTACCCCTACCAGTGAATTAAGGGGCGGTTTTGGTAACAACTCTTACGGAAAACCATCTTTAAGCTATTTTGCTTTAAAAGATATGCTTGGTGATGACCTGTTTAAAAAAGCGCTACATACTTATATGGACAACTGGAACGGAAAACATCCTATTCCATGGGATTATTTCAACTCCATGAGCAGCGGATCGGGTAGAAACCTTAACTGGTTCTTTAACAACTGGTTCTTCAGCAACGGCTACATCGACCTTAATTTACAAAAAGTAACCAAAGCAACCGGCGGCTACATGCTGGCGATTCAAAATATAGGCGGTTTCGCAGTTCCTTTTGATGTGAAGATAACTTATACCGATGGCACTACTACAACTTTCCACCAAACTCCGGCCGTTTGGGAGCATAATCAAAAGCAAATAGCTGTAAATATTAAAACCACCAAAACAGCTGCTTCTGTAGTAATTGATGGTGGAATATTTATGGATGCTGATGAAAGCAATAATAAATGGACTGCTAAATAATACACCCTAAGGCGGCAAAAGGATTAAGTCTGCCCCAAACAAAGAAACCCGGCCTATAGCCGGGTTTCTTTGTTTATGATATCAAATCGAATATTTAGGAATTCTGAACTGAATGATTCAGGTCGTTAGCTCCATTTTTAACGGTCGATTTAGCTTCGTCAAATTTAGATTGTGCCCGATCTTTAAGTTCGCTGGCTTTTCCCTTTGCAGTTTCAACTGCAGTGTCTCTGTAATCAGACACTGTGTCAGCTATACCGCTGAATGTTGAACGCGCTTTGTCAAAAATAGTATTACCATATTCTTTAATACCGCTCGATGTATTTTGCGCTTTGTCTTTAGCTGCTTCAACCAGGTCATTAATATAATCGGCAATATCTTCGCGCGTTTTCTCACCTTTTTCCGGTGCCAGCAATAATCCTAATGCTGCTCCCGCTGCTGCTCCTATTAATAGTGCTGCTATAACTCTTGTCTGATCTTTCATATTTTCTGAATTTAGATGATTACCTTAATACAAGAACAATGCCAGTGTTTTGTTTTCATTTTTTAAAAATGCTTCTTTTGTATTTTACTTAACCGCTTTGCAAAGCAGAGCTTTAAACAGAAGTATTGTTACTATGTCCCGTCCGGCACGGAGGTAAAAGGCACAAAAAAGGCATCCATTTTAAAATGAATGCCTGTACGCTTAATGATTATATTATAATTAAATAACCTTTACATTTACCGCATTTAAGCCTTTTCTTCCGTTTTCAACTTCAAACTCCACTTTATCATTTTCACGAATTTCATCGATTAGACCTGTTGAATGAACAAATACGTCCTGGCCACCAGCACTTGGTGTAATAAATCCAAAACCTTTTGTTTCATTGAAAAATTTTACTGTTCCTTCTTTTTGCATTATTTTATTTATTAAAGGCGGCAAGGTAGTCATTATTATTTGCAAATCAACTATTTTGTTTTGACACGAAAGGCAAAGAAGTGAAAAGCCATAAAATAAAAAAGCCCTTCAGCTACTGCTAAACGGGCTTTGCTAAAAATCAATTAATCGCACATATCGCCCCAGCGCGCTATCCTTAATTATTTAGCCACATCTTAACTATCCCCTGTTAGCGGGTTATTAACGTACTGTTATTCAGGTTATAATAATTATAATTAAATACGTTTAACAATACTGTTCAGATTTATTCCGCCATTATTTTATTAAACATTATTTTTGCCGAAAATGACGACTGTTATTTTAAACAGTCTGTATGCTAATTTATATACATGAAGGCCTTTATTTTCGACCTTAACGGCACCATGATTGATGATATGACCTATCATACCCGAGCATGGCAAACACTTTTTAATGATGAGCTGGGGGGCAACTTTACGTGGGATGAAGTAAAACCGCAGATGTATGGTAAAAACCCCGAAGTGCTGGTGAGAATGTTTGGGCCCGACCGTTTTACCATGGATGAAATGGTACACCTGTCGCTGGAAAAAGAAAAGAAATACCAGGCTGAATTTTTACCACACCTAAAGCTTTTACCCGGACTTAACACGTTTTTAGAGAAAGCGTACCAGCAGGGCATCCCAATGGCAATAGGTTCCGCAGCCATCCCTTTTAATATTGATTTTGTATTGGACAATCTTAACCTTAGGCACTATTTTAAAGCAATAGTAAGCGCCGATGATGTTATTTTAAGCAAGCCCCACCCCGAAACCTATTTAAAAGCGGCTGAATTGTTAAATGTTAGCCCGATGGATTGTATTGTGTTTGAAGATGTACCGAAAGGCGCAGAGGCGGCGGCTAATGCTGGCATGGAAACCGTGGTTATAACCACCACCCACGAAATTGATGAGTTTGATTATCTTAACAATATCTTGTGTTTTGCTAAAGATTATGAAGACGCTGCAGTGAAATCCATCATCAGTTAACGTCCGTTTAGCGTCCGGGGAGGATGCAATAAAGATAAAGGCTGTAGCGTTGCATAACCTTATTGCGTACCTGCGCTAAAATATATTATATCTTTAGCGTAGTAAACCCGGAATTATGAAATTGAAATTTTTACTCCCTTTGCTGGCTGTTGTCATACTATTTGCCTCTTGCTCTCATGTTTATACGCCCGCGCTTTATCACCAGGACATCGCCTATCAACCAAAACCTACATCTTTTGATACGGCTAAGTCATTAACTTATGTTTCGGCGGGGCTTGGCGGTTATTCCAATACTAATCTGAATGACCTGTTGATCAGCGGCCAGGTTAACATGAGCCGCGGCCACGTTTTCAATAATTTTAATATCGCTTACGGCGGCTTTGCTGTTTTTGGTGATTACCAGAATGGCTCGGGCGACAAAACTCAGCCCGAATACTTTAGCGATAAATTTTTTAGTGCTGTGGGCGGCAGGTTTTCGGCTAATGCGTTTGTAACCTCGGGCAATGTGGATTTTAGGTTTATCGGGATGGAAGCTGCTTACAGCCATGAATTTGGTAGTTATGCTGACTTCAGAAAATCATTAAATGCACAGGGTGGCTACTATGTTGACCCGCGAACAGATCTTTTTTCTATCGGCCTAACAACTGAAGTGATCTTTCACAATCGAAATGACAATACTTTCCAGCATGGCATCAGGGGCTTTTTAGGCACTACTGTTGGGCATAACAATTTGGATGACACCTATTATAGTGATGAGACTTCAACCTCAAGAATGTTTCGGAAGATCTATCCCAAGGCAAGCTATTTTATCACTTTTAAAAATTACTTCGGCACTTTTGAAGTGGGCAGTAATATTTTTGTACGATTTGGGTATAAGTTTTGAGTTAGCGGATAGAGATAAGGGACCAAAAGATGGAAGCAAGTTTTTAATAAGTATGTATCCCGGTGTTTTCTATTAAAGATTTTTATGAATAGCTTTAGGTAAGATCCAAAATAAGAAACCCACTATCCGCCAGCGTTTGGTAACGTAAACCACATCTCTTTTATTTTCAATGGCTTTATTGATCTGTAATGCCGCCTTTTCAACCGGTGCAACCCAAAACAGGTTCTCGCCTGCTGCCATAGCTGTATCCACAAAACCGGGGCGCACATCTGTAACATAAATTGGCAATTTGGTTTGCTTTGCTTTTTGCCTTAAGCCTTCCAGGTAGTTTATTTGGTAAGCTTTTGATGCAAAATAAGCCGGTGCCTGCCTGCTGCCCCTAACGCCGGCAATTGACGTAATTGCTACTAAATGACCGAAACTCTGCTTTTGAAAAAAGTTAAATGCCCAGTTTATTACGGCTGTAAAACCTGCAACATTTAACGTGTTAATACTTTGTTCAATACCTGTATCAAGCGCCGGATTAATTTTACCTGTTCCGGAGCTTACCACCAGCAGATCAAGCCCGCCAAGTTCATTAGTAAGCTGCTTAAGTTGCTGCGGAACTGCGTCAACATCGGTTACATCAAAAATGGATACAATAAATTGTTGGGGGTTTGTTGATTGAAGGTTTAGCAGCAGTTGGTCACGCCTGCCGGTTATACCAACTTTGTAGCCATTGGCAGCCAATAAAACAGCAAGCTGCCGGCCTATGCCTGATGATGCGCCTACAACAATTGCTTTTTTCATGCTTACTAAACCTTTAAGTTGTTACTTATTATTCTTCCGAATAAATGCTTGCCACCCTATCCCTCAAATTATATGACGAAGCCATTACCTCACCATAAGCACCTGCCGTGCGCACAGCAATCAGGTCGCCCCGGAACGATTCTGGCAGGTCAACGTCCTTTTGAAAACAATCCGTGCTCTCGCAAATGGGCCCAACCACATCGTATTTGTAACTTTGTGAATCCTTGCTTTCGGACTTCCTACTCAAATTCTCTATCAAATGATAAGCCTGGTAAAGCATAGGGCGGATAAGTTCTGTCATACCGGCATCTAAAACCAGGAAATTTTTCTTTTGACCGTTTTTAACATATAGCACCCTTGAAATTAAAGAAGCACTTTGCCCAACCAGTGCGCGCCCCAGTTCAAAATGAACCTCCTGACCGGGTTTTACATTTAAAAACTGTTTAAAAACCTTAAAATAGCTTTCAAAATCGCTGATGCTATTGGTATCCGGATTTTGATAATCAATACCCAGTCCGCCGCCTGTATTCAGCACTTTTATGGTAAAGCCGCGGTCTTCAAACCAATCCTGGATCTCGTTTATCCGCGTGCATAAGTTCTTGTAAACTTCCATATCGGTAATTTGTGAGCCAATATGGAAATGAATACCCAGAAACTGCAGGTTAGCGCAATTGCGTAATGCTGTGGCTACTTCAGGCAACTGCCAGGTATTAATGCCGAACTTATTTTCGTCAAGCCCGGTTGTTATAAAATGATGGGTGTGCGCATCAACGTTAGGGTTAATACGGATAGCAATTTTAGCTACCTTGTTTTTGGCTTTTGCCAGCTCGTCTATAACATGCAGCTCCTGGACAGATTCGGCATTAAAGCAAAAAATATCCTCGTCAAGCGCCAGGTTTATTTCTTTGTCAGATTTGCCGACACCTGCAAAAACGATATTTTCTTTGCCAAAGCCATGGGCTATGGCAGCCTTTACCTCGTTACCGCTAACACAATCCGCCCCAAAGCCGTACTCTCTTATAATATCAAGCACAAGCGGATTAAAATTAGCTTTCATTGCATAATGCACATGAAAACCATGTTTTGATGATGCCGCTTTGCAGGCTTCTAACGTTTTACGCAAAACATCCAGGTGATAGTAGTAAAACGGCGTTTCTAAACTTTGTAAACGGGCTATGGTATTTTTATCGAACATTTTCTATCTTATTAATTAGTGCCTCCCCTAAATCCCCTCCGAAAGGAGAGATCATAGCTCCGCACATTTTACAATCTTCTCTTTTGGAAAGAACCCGGTGGGGCTAAAAAAGCCTGTTATGTAAACTTCTTAAGGCCTCAACTTTGTCTGGGGTACCTACCAACAAGGACATGTTATGGTCGCTGCCCCCGTAAGAGATCATTCGCACCGGGATATGTTTTATGGCTTCCAGCACGCGGGCAGCATAACCATGTTTCTCGGCACCAAAATCGCCCACCACGCAAATAATGGTTTGACAGGTATCTATATCAACTGTCCCAAACGCCAAAAGCTCTTTTTTAATATCTTCCAGGTAGGTGGTGTCATCAATGGTTAGCGATACGGCAACTTCAGAGGTGGTTATCATATCAATTGATGTTTTATACCGTTCAAAAACTTCAAAAACACGGCGCAAAAAGCCATGCGCCAAAAGCATCCTGCTTGACTGGATCTTTATGGCCGTGATATCATCTTTGGCAGCTATTGATTTGATCCCATCCTTCTCGCTCGCTGCCGAAATCAGCGTTCCCGGAGCGGCGGGCTCCATAGTATTTAAAAGGCGTACCGGAATCTTATATTTTTGAGCGGGGAATACGCTTTGCGGATGCAGGATCTTTGCACCGAAATAAGCCAGCTCAGCCGCCTCATCAAACGAAAGCTGCGCTATAGGCCTGGTCCCCTTAACAATCCGCGGATCGTTGTTGTGCATCCCGTCGATATCCGTCCAGATCTGAACTTCCTCGCTGCCGATACCCGCTCCTATCAACGACGCGGTATAATCACTGCCACCGCGGCGCAGGTTATCAATTTCGCCAAAGCTATTACGGCAAATATAACCCTGGGTTATAAATAATTT
This sequence comes from Mucilaginibacter xinganensis, assembly GCF_002257585.1. NCBI lineage: Bacteria > Pseudomonadati > Bacteroidota > Sphingobacteriia > Sphingobacteriales > Sphingobacteriaceae > Mucilaginibacter > Mucilaginibacter xinganensis. Next base: position 3,752,423 of record NZ_CP022743.1, read on the forward strand.
ATTATCGGGATGTTTATCCAGCAGAGGCAACAGGTGCGTGGTTATGTATTCAACAACCGGTTCGTTATCCTCGTCGGTCTTCATAAAATCCAGCGCGGGTAACAATACCGATGGAACACCAATTTCCTTTAAATAAACATGATATAATGTTGTGGAGAGCAGTTCGCCCTGCGCCAGTATTACTTTTTGTTCAATGGAGGTAAACAGGTCATTAGCAAGATTACTGAGCAGTTCAAAATGATAGTTAATTACTTCTTTACCCTGCTGAAGGTATTCGGGTGTGACAAACAGTTCCTTTATAAAGACTTCATATTTGTTTTTTAATGCACTGATAAGGCCTGTTGCTTTATTTTTATCACCTTCCAAATATGCCTGCCCTATTTCAACCAAACAATTTGTGGTACCGGACACTGCCGACAGTACCACTATCTGCCGCTGGGACGGATCAATAATATCAAGGAGTTTCCTCATCCTTTCAGGACTGCCAACTGATGTTCCGCCAAATTTTAAAACCTTCATTTTCCTGTTCCTGTTAACTCAAAACCAACTGAACTATTGTGCCAATTTTGAGGCGCTAAAAATAAGATTTTAAACTGCTTATAGCTAGCTATAAGCGAAATAAAATTTGGAATAACCAAGCTAAAAATTGGGACGGCGAAAGAATATGCTCTTTACAAGCCAAAAAGCAGGCTGAATGGCCTGACGTATTATTTAACGTTTGGCTGATTTTATTTTTCCTATATTTTTTCCTTTACCGGTTACATTTCGCTTCCCATCAATAAAATCTTTTATCCTTTCCGAAAATAGCAGGCAGCAACCAATAGCAAGCATTATAAGGCCATTGGTAACATAAAATGTACGGGTATTTAACCTGAAGATCTGCCCTGGTAAAAGGAAAACTTTTTGCAGTTTGCTCCAGCCTAAAAGGTCATAAAGCTTTAACACATAAATTAAAACAAATATTAGTACGGAGTTTAACCAAAACCAATTGCGTTTTAACGAAATGCGCCACGAAATGATATACCCGGCAATTGCGCCAACTAACCCGGCTTGCGCAACTAATTTCATGTCGAAATTCACCCTCGGCACATCGTTTATCCGGGCTTCAACCGGCAAAAAGATCAGGAAATTAAAATCGTATAAGTAGGCCAGCGTTTGAAAAGCGTAGATGAAAAACCATAACGCAATAAAATGAATTACCAGTAGCTTGATATTAAATTTCGAGAAAAAGCTTGCCATTGTACAAATTAGGTTTATGCAATTATAAGATTTTGGATGGACTTTACTGGTTAAAAAAATATTTATCTGCTACAAACAGCTTTCGTAAATTTTATAGATTTGGGAATGAATAAAAAACTGATCTCCTGCCTCCTTTTTTTGTCCTTTTTGCATCTGTCAAATATTGGTACCGCTCAAAATTCCGCCTCAAAAGCAACTGCTCCATTGTCACAACTCCAGCAGCAGTTTGTTGATCTGCGGTTCGGAATGTTTATCCATTTCAATATTCCGACTTATATGAACCAGGATTGGCCTGACCCGGACGCATCACCGGCGATATTTAATCCTACAAAGTTGAATTGCGACCAGTGGGCAAAGGCTGCAAAATCAGCCAATATGACCTACGGCTGTTTAACTACCAAACACCATAGCGGTTTTTGTATTTGGGATACCAAAACAACCGACTATAACGTAATGAACAGTCCCTTAAAAAAGGATGTGGTTAAAGAGTTTACAGATGCCTTTAGAAAGAACGGATTAAAGGTGATGTTATATTATTCTATACTGGATACGCATCACCGCCTGCGCCCCAACATGATCACGCCTAAACATATCGCTATGGTAAAAGCACAGATAACTGAACTGCTCAGTAATTACGGAGAGATTTCTGCTTTGATCATTGACGGCTGGGATGCCCCCTGGTCGCGTATTACTTATGACGATATACCGTTTGATGATATTTATCACCTGGTAAAATCGTTACAGCCCAACTGCGTAATAATGGACCTTAACGGCGCCAAGTACCCTGCCGAGGGTTTGTACTACACTGATATAAAAACTTACGAAATGGGTGCTGGTCAGCGTGTGTCTAAAGAAAGCAACCACATGCCTGCTTTGGCCTGCCTTCCGCTTCAAAAAGCATGGTTCTGGAAAACCAATTTCCCGAATGAGCCTGTTAAAGATGCGGCAAAACTGGTTAATGAAACCATTATTCCTTTAAACAATGTTGATTGCAATTTCATATTAAATGTTGCCCCTAACCGCGACGGTTTGTTTGATGACAATGCGTTGGCTGCGTTAAAAGAAATAGGTAAATTATGGCACAATGAAGGCTCCGTTAAAAAACTACCTGAACTTGATGCCCCAATCATTTCATCAAATATCGCTAAAAAACAACCGGCAAGCTCAAGCTGGAGTGATGACAGCAACATTATGGACCAGGCTAACGATGACGATTTTACATCGTCGTGGGTTTCCAATCCTACCGTTGATAAACCCTGGTACGAAATTGATTTTGATAAAGATAAGGCCTTTAATGCCATCAGTATAGCCGAGGAAAAGGCCAACATCAGCAAATACCGTTTAGAATATTTTTCAAACGGCCAATGGAAAACCCTTTTTGATGGTGAAAATAACAAAAGCGTAAAAGTTAACCGTTTTGAACGTGTTTGGGGTAGCAAGGTGAGGATGTGGATTGAAAAATCAGACCACCAGCCTTCCATAGCTGAATTTGGCGTGTATGATGAGCGGAGGTAGTGATTAGCGATCAGAGACTGAAGATCAGTTAAACTTTTCTCCTACTGATCTTCAGCCTCTAGTCTCAGACATCTGCCCAAACCTTATTTTCTACCGTAATTCTTACACTCAGCATAGCGGCATTTAAAATGGTGAAAATTATAGCTGTGTAGTACAAATGGAAAACTAACGGGATAAAGGCTATTTCACACACCACCTCTATGTAATTGGGGTGCTTTAAAAACCTATACGGACCGCGCTTTACCGGGTAAACTCCGGGAACACGGTAGATCTTTGTATTCCAGTATTTCCCCAATGACGACAGTGCCCAAAATTTAAATAGCAGGACTGCGAGGAAAACGCCAAGGAAAAGCCAACTGATCTCCGTCCCTCTCTTTAAATTATACTCGGCAATTATTGAAATTATGAACAGGGTATGCATGGCAATCATAAAAGGGTAATGATTTTGCCCATATTGCACAGCTCCCTGGCTTAATAACCATTTCTCATTACGGCGCGCTATAACCAGTTCCGAAAGGCGTTGGATGATCAGTAACGATATGAATATGATGAAGTACATTTTTAAGTTAATTGTGTGAGTGGTTGATTAAGTTACTTTTTGTCGGGTCTTAACTTGAGCTCAAACATAATCAACTCAATCCAACCCAATCTAACATAATCAACTAATCCGCAACAGCACCATTTCGCTCGAAAAACCGGGACCCATTGAAAGCATCAAGGCGTAGCCTTTCTGAAAGCCCTCGCGCATAAATTTTTCGAGCACATATAACACGGTAGCACTTGACATATTACCATAATTGTTCATTACCTCGCGGGTTGTTTTCAAAAAATCGCCCTCTACACCCAGCGTATCCTGGTAAGCATCCAGCACCTTTTTCCCCCCCGGATGAAAAATAAAGTTCTTGATATCACTCATCCGTAACTGATGCTTCGCCAAAAACTCGTCAATATCACCTTTGATGTGCTCATGGATAAATGAGGGAATATCTTTTGAAAACAGCACCTTAAAGCCTGTGTCCTGGAAATCCCAGCCCATTACTTCCAATGAATCATAATATAATTTACTCGATGCGTCAACGTAGCTAACTGCGCTATCATTTTTGTGATTGTCGCCTTTTACGATACAGGCCGCAATCCCGTCTGAGAAAAGACTTGAACCTATAAAATTACTTTTGCTGTAATCACTTTTTATCAGGGTTAACGAACACAACTCCACTGCAACCAGCAAAACAACAGCGTTCGGGTTTGCTTTGGCTACTGTATTTGCCTTTGCCATACCTGAAACGCCTCCACCACAGCCTAGCCCCCATAACGGCGACCGGTTAACATGGGGGTTGAGCCGCATACGATTAATGATCATCCCATCAAGGCTGGGAGTAGCAAGGCCGGTAGTAGAAACAAAAAGAATATCTGTAATGTCCTCCTTATTAATGCCTGCCTTTTTTATACAATCTTCTGCAGCCTGTACAGAATAATCCAAAGCAATATTTATGTATTCCTTATTTCTCTCCTCAAAAGTATTCGGTTTGGCGTAATAACTAAGCGGTTTACAAAAGTTCCGGTATTTGATCTCCGTGTTATCAAAGGCGAAGATCAGGCGGTTAGCTTCGGGAAAGTTTTCAGAAAATAACTCCAGGGCCTGCTGTTTAACTTTTAATTGATCAGTTTTATAGGGTAAGTCTATTTTTGCGGTTGCTGATATAAAGGGCATAAATATTTATTTATAAATACGTAGCTATTAACATGCCAGTTGTCTGAATAGTAAAAAAATAAAATAAACAAGGAAAAAAATTCACCGATGAGCAACTCTTTAAAAAAACTCATTCGCCTATAATATAGCCAATGGTGAATGCGGAATAGCTGAAGTTTGCGCCAATTACATTGTATGAAGCCGCAATCCTGATGTGGCCGGCTTCTAATCCTATCCGCCCTAAAAAACCTAATTTTATTGCGCCATAGCCCGAGGTATAAAATTGATCATTTTCATAATCGTATTCATTAAATATATAATGCCTTGTAAAAAGGCCGGTACCTATGCCTAAAAACGTGCGGGTGCGTCCTTTTGTAAAATAATAGTCGCTAGTTATGGCCGATGATCCGAAGAACGAAAAAAGCTCATCGTTATACTGTGCTTCGTATCCAAGCAACGCGCCTTCAAATCTTAACCCCAGCGCAAAATTTTGCGATAGATAATAATGGGGTTCAGCAACAAATGTCACTCCTGGTTTTACGCCAAACCCTTGGGAGGGAATAGCATAACCGGCACCCAGATCTGCTTTAAATGTCCCTTCGTTGGTTTGCGCACTGGTATAAAAGGCAAAACACAATAGCGTAAAGAGCAGGAATAATACTTTCATGAAAGGCTTATAAGTAAGATAAACTTACGAAGTTTAACCGGATAATTGAGCTGTTTTGGGATTTTCCGGAATAATCTTCGTAAGTTTTCTATAAAAGGTATTACCGCATTAATACAGCAAATTTCTTGCCGTAATCCTTAAGTTGGGCCTGCAATTGTTTGCTCAATTCCATTTCATTGTTATCACGTGTGGTATCGGCCATACTATTTAACAGCTGAATACCAAGCTGAACGGTACGATGGTCGATATTCGGCTTATTGTCTTTCAGAAGATTATAATTATAATCCAGCTGATCTGAAATAAAGCCTGCAACGCCTTTTACATATTTTGTAGCCAGCGTTTTATCCCCAAGATTATATGCAGTTTCCGCAAGGAAGAATTTATGGGTAGCAGTATCAATGTCTGGATTAATATCCGGCATTTGCTCATCAAATTTATGGATGGCATTTAAAGCCAGGTCACGGTGCCCGTCTTTGATCAGCCCCTGGGCCAGGTCGCTAAAAGTAAATTCCATGGTTAAATAGAATTGGGTTAATGATACGTCGTCCAAATATTTAGCCTTTTTATAATTACCGAATTTGAATTTATTCACAACATTATCGTACATCACCAGGCTATTGGTTTTAGTGAACCCTGCCGACGCCGTATCGTTTTTAAATGGGATGAGGTGATACACAAAGCCTTCTTTGTAAAGGTAAGGTTGCAAGCCAAACATGTTATCGGGTCCCATAGTTGTGGTAAAACATATTGGCCTGTCCCAATTGTTGTGTGCCATTATATCAATCATGGCCAGGTTATCTTTTGTAACGTAGTTGCCCGCAAATTTCCATTCCATAGCGCCGGCAAGTTTATCCTTTTGCTGCGGGGTAACCACCCCTTTTTTTACCACCTCATCCGGATTAATGGTGAGCTTAAAGTTTTTGGTTGGCAAATAGTTTAACACATCGCCGCTTTGGTAACTTATTTTGGTGCGACTATCATCAGATGTTATAAAATCGAATACATCCTTCACCTCTACAGATCCGGGTATTTTGGCATCGTTAAAGTAGATGACATCGCGGGTTCCTGCTTTATACTTGTCAAAGTTAAGCGTGATGGGCAGCGGCGCAGATTGGTTCATTTTTTTCTGCATCTGGTGAATGTACCAGTCGCCGCTAAACAAACTCAAACATACAATGCGCACATCCGGCCTGATGCCTTCAACTTCCTGGTCGTACCATAGCGAGTAAGTATCATTATCGCCATAAGTAAACAGGATAGCATTTTTGGGACATGAGATTAAAAAGTTATATGCCATGTCATGCGCGATCATTTTTGTCGACCTGTCATGCCCCTTCCACTCTTTAAAAGCCAGCAAAACAGGTACAGCGAGCATACATATGGCAAAGGAGCCGATTGCAGCAAACTTTGCATTCAGCTTTAAACGGGCAATTTCGGCCAGGGCAATTACCCCCAACCCTATCCAGATCGCAAAGGCATAAAATGAACCCACGTAAGAATAATCCCGTTCCCGGGGTTGCAGCGAATTTTGATTGACATATAATACTATTGCTATTCCCGTAAAAAAGAAAAGTAAGGCAATGACCAGGGCATCTCGTTTTTTACGTTTAAAATGATAGGCTGCACCCAACAAACCCAATACAAATGGCAGCGCATACAAAGGTGCATAGTTTGTTCCCTGCTTTATTGATTTGGGGAGATGTTTGCTACCATCAAAAATACCGCTTGTCCAGTTACCGTTTAAATCTTCGGTGCTTTGCTGCCCTCCCATTTCATTGTAACGACCAACAAAATTCCACAAAAAGTACCGGAAATACATCTGGTACATCTGCCAGCTGAACATCCATTTCATATTGTCTGCAAACGTGGGCGATTGCCCATCGGCCAGTTGCAGCCATTGCTTATAGAATTGTACATTTTGTGCATAATACGGGTCTGACTCCGTACTCCACATACGCGGCAAAAAGGTATTATGATCATACACATAATCTGATTTTCGGCCGGCACTTTCATACCTGGTTTTGCCCTTTTGATAAATGACGCCGCCATCCTTCTGATCAATAATCTTAGCATCAAAATAAGGCCCTGTCAACAAAGGGGTTTCTCCGTATTGAATGCGGTTCAGGTAGCTGTACAGGGTAAAGGCATTGTCAGGATGGGAATTATTCAGATCGGTATTGGCGGTAGCTCTTATGGGTATATAAACAAATGAACTATAGCCGAAATAAATGAAGGCCAGGCATAAAAGCACCATGTTTAGCATTGGCTTTTTACTGCGAATGCTGTACCAGATCCCCGCTGCAATAGCACCAGCTAATAACAAACAAAATACGGCCGCGCCGCTACCAAAGCCGAGGCCAAGAGTATTTACAAAAAAGAGGTCGGCCCAGGCTGCAAAATAAATAGTGTATCCCCTTATACCGAACTGGACCAGGCCAAGTATAACAATACTTATTAAAAAAGCCATTAGTCCGCTTTTAAGGGTGATGTTGTTATACCTGCGGAAATAATACACCATGGCAACAGCTGGGATAGTTAACAAGTTAAGTAAGTGGATACCAATAGAAAGGCCCACAATGTAAGCAATCAGCACAATCCATTTATCGGCACCAGCTTCATCTGCATGCGCATCCCACTTTAATATCGCCCAAAAAACAACTGCGGTGCACAATGATGATAAAGCAAATACGATGGTTTCAACAGCGGAGAACCAAAATGTATCGGTGTAAGTAAAGGCCAGCGCCCCAACCAACCCCGCCCCCATAATGAGGTATAGCTGCTGACCTTCGGCCGACCCGTCTTTGCTGTTAAGCAGCTTTTTGGCCAGTGCAGTTATCGTCCAAAACAAAAACATAATAGTTGCGCCGCTTGCGAGCGCCGACATTAAATTGGTGAAATACGGAACTTTGGCATTGTTGCCGAACGACAGTAAGGAGAACGCTTTACCCAGCATGGCAAATAAAGGATACCCCGGCTGGTGCGAAACCTGTAAGCGATAGGCGCATGATATAAATTCGCCGCAATCCCAAAAGCTAACGGATGGCTCTAACGTAAGGACATAAGTGGTTGAAGCAATTGCAAAGCACAGCCAACCTAGCATGTTGTTTATATTTTTATACTGCACAAGGGATGATGTGTAAAGTTTTGTCATTAGGTTTTGTTTAGTATTTGTTTTAAAGACCGGAGTAATGTAAATGCCCGATCACAACACCAATTTCCGTGTAATTTTTCATTCTGCGCTAAAATTTAACACCTGTTAACATACTTTAACAAAAGCTGTAAATGATTTAACATTTAGCCAATATGTTTTAATATTTAAGCTGACACACTGGAATTCAAACGATTAGTATTTATTTCATGAAAAAATATTAAATTTACTTTGTCATATTTCACCAATTATCAATCTGCCTTATGAAAAAGTTAATTATCACAATGGTAAGCCTGGTTACGGTACTAACTATTGGCTATGCCCAAACCTGCGATCAGTTTATCAATTCCGGTAACGGTAAGAAATTTGTTTATGCCAACTTAGATGCTAAAGGTAATAACCAGGGCTCTGTCAGCTATTCCTCAGTAAAAAAAGACGCGTCAACCCTTACTTATCACAACGAGGTGGCTGATAAAAACGGGAAGACAATAGGCACCGGCGATTTTGACATGACCTGCAGCGGCACGGCCATCAAAATAGATATGAAGTCATTTATCCCGGCATCCTCATCAAAACAATTCAGTAATATGCAGTTTGAAGGCGACGGTAAATACCTGACCTATCCGCTTAATTTGAAGGTTGGCGATAAGTTGGAAGACGGATCGGCAGTAATTTCGGTAATGAACAATGGAAGTAAATTTTCCGAAATGCAAATCAATATGACCAAAAGAACGGTTGAAAACAGCGAAACGGTAAAAACCGATGCGGGCACCTTTGATTGTTTTAAGATAACCTACGATTCGTATTTTAAAGCTAAAATTATGGGGATAGGTATCCCAATCAATATGAAAGTAATAGAATGGTTTGCGCCAAAGCTGGGGCGCTTTGTAAAATCAGAAACGTACAGAAAAGAGAAACTTGCAGGCAGTATGGTGCTTCAATCAGTAAACTGATTTCCCGATGGCTCACTGGCTATAAGTTCTTCTATTTTATTATCAATTAGCACAATGGACTGCTGAAGCGTATAAACGTAAGGGTTTGTTTGATGATCAGTGCCGGTGGTAGCTGTTAAATACTTAAGGACTTCGGTAATTCGCTCTTTTGATCGCTGGAATTTGTTTAAATCGGCCATAATCATTATTTAATTAACACTATTACGCGCAACGTGCCGCAACAGTTGTAAAAGGTTATCAACAACCATCGGTTTATCAACAATATTACCTGAATGTTACATTATTATACTCAATTGATTAAAAAACAAAAAGGCCGGTAAAATACCGGCCTCTTAATTTTAGCTGAATCCTGGTTTAATTACTCATTTTCTATGGCTGAAAACGCTTCCAGCAAAACATTCCATTTGTGATTTTTATCAAGTTCCCAAACACGAACGTAATTGAAGTTACTTAATATATTCCCTTTTTTTATACGGGCTTTTCCATAGGTGTAAGCAAGATCGTTGCTGGTTGAGCGACCTGCGTTTACCGTTTCGGCACTAATAGAAATACCTTCGTTGCTAAGAAATTTCATTACCTGTTCGCGGCCTGTTAGAGGATCGAAACCAGGGAAATAAAAATGACCTTCAAGGCTCAAAAATTCTTTATAAGTTGCCAGTGCAGAAATGGTCAATGAATGGTTAAACAATTCGTCAGTGGCAAGAATGATTTTCTTTCCGTTGAAAGGATCTTTACTTGGCGCTACTTTTTTATCTGCACCCGGACTCCTGAAATCAGTCAAAGCTTCTTTTTCAGGCTCTGGATGTTGTATGCCAAGGTCAATTAATAATCTCAATTTACCTTCAGCGTCCCTGCGCCAAATAGAAACATAGTCGCCATATACCTTATCATCGTCGGTTTTGCCGTTTTGATAAATATATGGGCCTGCAGAAAACCCAAGATCGCCATTGCCGGAGATTCGGGCAAAATCAGGCTTCCAGCTCAATGAACCAGACTGCTTGTCAATATTGTTGTAAAATTCAGTTATGTTAACAGCATCCGGTTTAAAAACGATCCCTTCAGGGTCGGCAACAGTTAAAAATGCATTTTTTATTCCTTTGCGCTCAACCAGTTTGTTGAAGTTTTTTTCAGCTTCAATAACTTTATTTACATCAACTGGTTCAGTACTTTGTGCAATTGATACGCTATTTACGCCAATTAATATAACAGCGGCTAATAATATTTTCTTCATTGTTTTTTATAGATATACAGGGTAAAATTATAATTATTTGTAAGCGATTCACAAAATGATATTAAATTTTGAGGCCGCGCAACCAAGCTGTAACGTAATTTATCGAATTAAATTTTACTCCAGTTGGTACCTTCTTTGCTATCATTTAACTGAAAGCCTATCTGCTGTAAGCCATTCCTTATCTTATCTGATGTTGCGTAATCATGGTTTGCTTTGGCTTCGTTCCGTAAGGTAACAACCAGGTTTAGTACTTTCGGCAGGTCGTCATTTGCTGCCTGTTCGCTTTTAAGGCCCAATATATCAAGCACAAAAGTATTCATCAAATTTTTTAACATTTGCAGGTTAGCTGCGTCAATTTTCAGTTTACCGTCATGTACAGAGTTAATGATCCGGCTGGCTTCAAAAAGCTCGGCAATTAATACCGGGCTATTAAAATCATCGTTCATAGCAGCATAGCAACGCTCAAGCAATGGCTGTATTTCAACTTCGGTAATGGCAGAAACTTTTAATCCGTCAACCAGGCTAAAAGCATTCATTAAGCGCTTAAATCCCTTTTCAGAAGCTTCCATAGCATCGTTTCCAAAATCGAGCGTGCTGCGATAATTAGCCTGTAACATAAAAAACCGCACCGTCATAGGGCTGTAACCTTTTTTTAAGATTGAATTTTCGCCCGAAAAAAGTTCATGAGGTAAAAAGCTGTTGCCTAAAGATTTTGACATCTTTTGGCCATTTACCGTGAGCATATTGGTGTGCAGCCAATAATTTGCAGGGTTTTTACCACAAGCTGCTACGTTTTGCGCAATCTCGTTGGTGTGGTGTGTTGGCGCCAGGTCAATACCGCCGCCATGAATGTCAAATTGCTCGCCCAGGTATTTATTGCTCATTGCAGAGCACTCCAGGTGCCAGCCCGGAAAGCCAACACCCCATGGCGAAGGCCATTTCATCAGGTGTTCAGGTTTTGCTTTTATCCACAGGGCAAAATCAAGCTTACCGTGCTTTTCTTCCTGTCCGCCAAGTGTGCGGGTATTATTTAACAAATCTTCCAGGTTACGGCCATTCAAAATGCCATAATCCTGGGTTTTATTATATTTTTCAACGTCAAAATATATTGAACCGTTAACTTCATAGGCGTAGCCCTTATCCATAATGGCCTTTACCATCTCTATTTGCTCAATAATATGGCCGGTTGCAGTGGGCTCTATACTGGGCGGAAGAATGTTAAACACGTTCATTACGTCGTGAAAACCTACTGTGTACTTTTGTACAATTTCCATGGGCTCCAAATGGGCAAGTTTTGCTTTTTTCGAGATCTTATCTTCGCCCTGATCGCCGCCATCGCCTTCCAAATGCCCAGCGTCGGTAACATTGCGCACATAACGCACTTTATAACCCAGGTGAGTAAGGTAACGAAATATCAGGTCGAAAGAGATATAGGTACGGCAATTGCCCAGGTGTACATCGCTATAAACGGTAGGCCCGCAAACATACATGCCTACATGGGGCGCGTGCAGCGGTTCGAATTTTTCTTTTTTGCGTGTTAAGGTGTTGTAAACAAACAAATTTTGTTCCATGAGCGCAAATATAGTGATTGGAGATTAGTGAATAGCGGTTAGTTGAAAAATGGAAGCCAGTTAGTTGGAGGTAATTGTTAGAGATTAGAGATTGCCAGCCGGTGAAACATCTACTTCCTGATCCTTAATGTTTAACCTTAAGCCTCCAATCTCTAAAACTTATTTCTTCAAGCCAATTTCCCTCAGTCGTTCATCTAAATAGGCTCCGGCCGTAATATCTTCATATTGTTTGGGGTGGGTTGCATCTATGCATTGTGGAAGGCAGGCCAAGCTCATATCCGCTTTGGGATGCAGGAAGAAAGGTACCGAATAACGCGAATTTTTCATCAGCTCGCGCGGCGGGTTTACTACGCGGTGCGTAGTTGATTTAAGTTGATTGTTAGTTAACCGTTGCAGCATATCGCCAACGTTAACAACCAAATCTTCGCCATGAGCCTTTACCGGAAACCAGTCATTATCACGGGTAAGCACCTCCAGCCCATCAGCGCTGGCACCAATTAACAGGGTGATCAGGTTAATATCCTCGTGTGCACCGGCACGTACCGCATCATCAGGCAAAGCATCAGGGTTGGTAATAGGGAAATAATGCAGCGTACGTAGTATGGAATTCCCGTTATGCACTTTACCATCGAAGTAACTTTCCGGCAGGTTTAAATATACGGCTATTGCCTGTAATAAATGCTGACCGATCCATTCCAGCTTTTTATAGACCTGCAAAGTGGTTTCATTAAATGACGGCAACTCTCCAACAGTTAAATTATCAGGGTATTCTGCCTTAAGGCTTTCATCATCGGTTACTGTTTGTCCAATCTGCCAAAACTCCTTTAAATCAGGTGCCGTGAAGCCTTTAGCGGTTTCCTTTTGTTTACCGGTATAGCCGCGCTGGCCTGCAAGGCCCGGGATCTCGTACTTTAACTTTACCTCGTCAGGTAATGCAAAAAGTGCCGTTATATCTTCATATAATTTATCTATCAGCTGTTTATCCAAACCATGGTTAGTGATAGTTACAAAGCCTGTTTCGTTAAATGCCTTACCTATTTCGTCCGAAAATTGTTTTCGTTCCCCACTGGTTCCTTCCGTATATAAATTCAGATCAAGTCTCGGAATGTTTATCATATTTTTTGGGTCTATTTATTTTGTAAAACTATTTAAATTAAAAATAGTTGTAAAAAAAATATACAAATAGGACTTCCATAAAACAATATTGCGGACTTTACCTTTTATGATTTTTAAAGTCATACCAATAAAATATTTAAAAAAGGCGAATCAATTTAGGTGAAGACACCCGGTAAATATGAATAACTATGAGAACATTAAATAAATTGTGGGGAACAGGCTTATTAGCCTTGTTACTTTTAGCAGTGTCCCCAAAACAAAGCAAGGCGCAGGGAGACGAATATATTTCAGACCAGGAATTTTATGATGACCTGGAGCCCGATGGTACCTGGATCAGCGATCCGCAATATGGCAATGTATGGGTTCCTAATGCCGAAGAAGGCTTCAGGCCTTATGCAACCCGCGGCCATTGGGTTATGACCGACTATGGGAACACATGGGTATCTGATTACCGTTGGGGATGGGCCACTTTCCATTATGGCCGCTGGCGCTATGACGATTATTATGGATGGGAATGGATCCCGGGTCATACCTGGGCTCCAGCCTGGGTTAGCTGGAGACATGGTGGCGGCTATTATGGATGGGCACCTTTGCAACCGGGCATCAGCATAAATATATCTCTTGGTGGCGGATACCACGTGCCCGATAATTACTGGGTTTGCGCACCGCAGGAATACATAAACAGGCCAAATATTTATAATTATTATGTAGCGCCACAGAGATCAGTTACCATAATACGCAACACTACCATTATTAACAACACATACGTTAACAATAATGTAACTTATATTGCCGGCCCACGCAGAGACGATGTAAGGCGCTATACCCGCCAGGAAGTACCTGTGTACAAAATAAACAATGACAGAAGGCCCGGCGCTGTACGGGTTGAAAACAACACATTGAATATATACAGGCCTGCAGTAAACAGGACGCCAAACGCCCAGCCTGCAAGGGTTGTTGATGCCAATGCTTACAGGCAGCAAAACCCTAACCAGGCAATAGCACACAGGGGTAATGGCGCACCAGCCTACAATCGAGTTAACGCAGGACGCCTGGCGCAAGCTGCTAGAGACCCAAGACCTGATAATAAAGTTGTGCGCGTTAACCCGGTACCTAACCGACAGGCACCGCCTGCTGGCAGACCGGCTGTTAACCCCGGACAGCAACGCCAGGAGCAACAGGTTCAACAACGTCAGCAGCCGGTACAACAACGCCAGCAGCAGGAGCAACAGCGTCAGCAGCCGATACAACAACGCCAGCAGCAGGAGCAACAGCGTCAGCAGCCGGTACAACAACGCCAGCAGCAGGAGCAACAGCGTCAGCAGCCGATACAACAACGCCAGCAGCAGGAGCAACAGCGTCAGCAGCAGCAAGCACAACAGCGCCAGCAGCAACAAGCTCAACAGGTTCAACAACGTCAGCAGCAGCAAGCACAACAGCGCCAGCAGCAACAAGCTCAACAGGTTCAACAACGTCAGCAGCAGCAAGCACAACAGCGCCAGCAGCAGCAGGAACAACAGGTTCAACAACGTCAGCAGCAGCAAGCACAACAGCGCCAGCAGCAGGAACAACAGGTTCAACAACGTCAGCAGCAGCAAGCGCAACAGCGCCAGCAGCAACAAGCTCAACAGGTACAGCAACGCCAGCAGCAGCAAGCACAACAGCACCAGCAGCAGCAACAGCATCGCCCTAATCACGAATAAGGGGCTGTTATAAATTAAATGCAAAAAAAACAGCACCTGTAGTGATCTTTATGTTACAGGTGCTATTTTTATGACCTAATTGTAAACATGAAATATCTTTTTAAATCGGCACTTTTTAAAAATGCATTGCAGCTGGTGCTGGTAGCCGGATTAGCTTTTACAGGCACTTACCATCATCCTGCTATTATAGCAGATAAAAACCCGTCGCATATTGTTTTTATTGAAGACTCATGGGATGAGGCGTTAAAACAAGCTGCAAAGCAAAACAAATATATTTTTGTTGATGCCTACGCTACCTGGTGCGGACCCTGTAAAATGCTTAAGGCGCGAACTTTCACAGATGATAAAGTTGCTGAGTTTTACAACAGCAATTTTGTAAATGTTTCTATTGATATGGAGAAAGGCAGGGGGCCAGAGCTGGCCAGGGCCTGGCAATTGCGCGCCTACCCTACCCTTATTATATTTGATAAAAAAGGAAAGCCGGTTTTAGGAACGGTAGGTTTTATAAGTGCAAGCGAGCTGCTAAGATTCGGCCATGAAGCGCTGCGCAAATAAAAAAACCGGGGCCAAAGCAGCACCCGGTTTAAATATCATTCCTTTTATTATTATTTAAAGAACGGTTTTACAATAGCCAAAACAGCAGCCATGCTTAATGGCTCATCAAATGCTTCAACCGCAACGCCATATGCGGTAGAATTACCATATATTGAAGGTAACTTGGTTACATCAACACCGCCCTGCATTACATTGTTTTCACCTGCATAGCTTGCATCAACTGCAGCGCCGATACCGGTATCGTTTGACAGGCCTGCGTTTCCGGTTATCCAGGGAGCGATGTCAACTCCGCGGGATGCGCGTATCTGGCGGATAACCGATGCGTGGCGGGCCTCAACTGCATGAATAGAAAGCGCGGCACCCAAAACCACCTGATTACCGAGTAAATTTGGTGCCTGCCCCTTGTAGGCGCGTACACCAGTATCTTCAAACACATTGGCAACTGCCAAAAATGTATCGTAATTTGACAATACGGTTGGGAACGCCCCGCCCGCAGTTAAATCAAAAGCAGGCATGGAAACTGCGGCCGTTCCCAAAACAGATTTCAAAAACGCCACGTGCTGGTTCTCATCACTTTGGATCTCTGCCACATAACCTGAATTATTATTGGGGATTAACCCTGAAGCCGCAGCCCCCTGGTTGTAGAAATAAGACTCGAGGTATTCAAGCGTTAAAGCAAAGTTTAAAACATCGCTCACTGCTGCCGGAGCAGCTGCGCCATAAGCCTTTTTAAACACGGTTGCAAATGCCATTGGCAACGCAGCAATAGCTACTTTTGAACCAAAGCTTGTTATATTTTTGATCGCAGCGCGACGCGGACTCATGCGTTCGGCTATTTCGGGATCAACGGTTTCTAATTGTTCTATAATATTAATTAAATTCATGGCGATGTTGATTAGGCTTTATATCCAAAATTAGACGCACTCACTTTAGTTTTCAGGAAGGTGTTGGCAATAGGTAAAACAACCTTAATCTCGTTAGATTGGTTTAGTCCATTACTGTCAACCACATCGCTGCCGGCAAAACTTCCCGGGCTGATCATTTCACGGATCAGGGCGGCGTGCCTTGCTTCTACCGATACAATTTTACCGGCTATTGTTAAATAATCCGGGTTAGTGATCAGGTAGCCTGCACCACCATAAGCACTAACGCCCAAATCCTCGAATGCCTTAGCTGTAGCCAGAATCTGGATGCGGTTTTTAAAATCAAGGGAACTAAAGTCAACAGTTAACCCTATTATCGCACTCGATCCTAAGGCTGCTTTAAAAAATTCCCTGTGTAAAATTTCATGATCGCGGATTGACGTCAGTAATTTTTTTTCGTGATCAGACATTCCTGTGTAGGGATTTGCCACCACAGCAGAGTAAAATGCAGCTTCCAGTTGTTCCAGCGCGTAAGCGTAATTAAGGATCCCGGTATCACCCGAACCAATATCAACACCATTATAAGTTTTGATGTGGTCTTTTTGGCAGCCTGCCGTAGCCAAAAGGCCAACGGAAGCAGCGCCTACACCGGCATAGCGTAAAAATGACCGCCTGGGCATGTTTGCGCTATCTACGTTTTTTAGTTCTTCTGTTTTCATAGATGTGAATGTTTAATTATCAAAAAATTGGTATTTGTTGTACTTACGTAGATTTCACTGAGGGCGGTTTCGGCTTTTTAATTAAAAGAACAGGAGTTTAATATTTAGTGAAATAATACATAGAAAACTCACTCATTCGACAAATTGTTTCGTTATTTGAAACCTAATTAACACAACGTAAGGGACTATTCTTAAGGGTTTTAAACTTATGATCAGGAGTAACTGAGGAAATAAAAAATTTAGCGTCGACGAAAAATAACGACTGTAAATTATTGGACTGTACGGAGTTTTGAAAATGAGAAAAAAAGACCGGAAAACTCTCGCAGTGTTCCGGCCCTACATCTACCTATGAAAAACAACCCTTTAGGGGGGCATCTTAATTAACTCAAAAGCAATGCCATTAAACAAACATTATTTAAAAGCCTATAAACAGCCTTTGCTTTTCCTATAGAGAAAACAAAACGAGGAATTATTTACTCGCCCCAATGGAATAATTTTACACAAATAGATTAACCGTGTAATTCCCGCACAATTGCCTTTCTTTTTCACATCACAACATCGCTAATAATTTGTAAACCATAACCTAATAATGTTGTTAAGCTTATATGGATTACAATGTATATTTATTAGCAACCGATCCGAATAATCCTTGCAGGGATGTTATTCACTCCAGGGACACCCATTTAAAAATACGGGTATTTTGCCTTAATGAGGAGACTTTTCACCCCGATAGCAACGAAATACAGCTTTATGGTTACGCCAAAAAGAAACTATATGCCTTTGAAACCATAAATATTGTAGCTGAAGACGCGCTTGATGTAGTTGGAGCCATCCAGTGGTACGCCGAATATATTGATTTCCCCGAAATGGAAATTCTCCCGGATGACCCGCGTGCCGACCAGCATATTGCCATGTAATTTGCGACAAATTATTTATTTACCTCTTGAAACCTAAAAAAGTCGGCATAACCAATTTTTATTTAAATTATAAGTAACTGTTAATAATATACTTACAGCGCAGGTTTTATTGCTCAAAAATAAATCAATAAAAAAAGTAAAATATTTTTTGAAAAATAGCAGATACATCCTATATTTGCATTCCCAAAACGGACGGAACATCACTGCTCAAAACGTTAAAAGGATCACAACAAAAAGGGAGTTTAGCTCAGCTGGTTCAGAGCATCTGCCTTACAAGCAGAGGGTCACTGGTTCGAACCCAGTAACTCCCACCAAAAAAGCCTCTTACAGATAATCTAAGGGGTTTTTGTTGTTTGCACTATTACGGAGCAATCATACAGGCAATATCTGATAGTACAGTGTTAGTACGCCGTTAGTACATTCAGGTAACAATAGACTCCAATTTATGGTTATCTTCAAGTTGCTTCTTAACGACAAGAGGCCAAAGTCGGACAACCTCTACCCTATTGTGGTTAGCGTAACTTACAATCGTAACAACACGCTTACAACTGGAATAACAGTTAACTGCAATCAATGGGATGGTACACCCAGCCGTGATAATATCAGAGGAGGAGACTATTACAAATAACCTTTTAAACAACCCATAAATTGAATGCAACATATTGAACAAAATGCGGAAGTTTAAGTTCTTCGGCATGTACCATGCTTTTCAAAGAAGCCTGGAAACAGGTAAAACAAATGATTACACCGCTGATGAGCTACTCGCTTACCTGTCACTTTGCCACGGAATCAGGTGGTCAATATCCCCGGAATGTCAACCATGCTAGGTATTTATTAAAAGTTGTTTAATATTGGTAATAATATAAAAGTGGTTTTTGTAGTTTACAACCAGTCGTAATTTTGTAAAAATAAAAAAAGGCATAGTTAGTCTAATTCAAAATGGCAGAATTCCTCACCATAATTTGCAACAATATTCATTAGCTTTAACAAAGCTCCGTTCATGAATCGAATATCCTTATTGTTGATCATTCAACTCGCATTTGTTACGCTATCTTTCAGTCAATCAGTAGTTGCAGGTAGAAATATCAAACTCCCTGAAGACAGTGTGATACTAATCAAATCATTGAATAATCTAATTGAAAAAAGATCGGGTATAGATCCTGATTTTCAAATTGAGACTTCAGCTTTGCTTGACGAGATGGAGGGTATGAAATTTAAACTAGTCAATATATCGCCAATTGACAGTCTGGACTTCTTGATACAGCTTTCCAGTTTTGAAGATGGCACGTTCCGATCAAGCTTCAAGCTTATCGCTAAAACACAAGGCAAAGCGTATTTTTTCAGCTCCCCACTTCGGCGTAACACATTAAACTGGAAAATAAAAAAAACAGGTGATTTTGTTCTTTACAGAAATAGCAAGGAAAAAACACCACTACTGTACAGGTATATTAGAACAGCCCAGTCCTTTGACCGTAAATTGAAAGCTCCAGTGTACGTGACGAAGGTCTATTACCATGATAATTTCACTGACCTGATGGGTTTGCTCGGCGAGGAATATAAAATTGCTTATAACGGCATTGGCAGTTTGAATAAATCCTGGTACCATGAAGGGGCCTGCATAATACTGATAGGGGCGCGAACCAATGACGTGGTGGCCTTCGACTTACATGATCTTTGGCATGACCGTCTACACCATATAGTAAACGTTGAAATTATCAATCGTCCGATAGATGAGGCCTGTGCCTATTTATACGGCGGTAGTTGGGGTATCTATACCTGGGATGATATTTTGCAAAATTTTAAACAATACATGGGGGCTGATCATAACTGGCTCAAAGCTTTTGACGAGCACCGCAAGTTTGGTGGGGTGAGAACCCCACTTTATGCTGATTATGTACTTGACGCGCTGATCTGTCAAAAGATTGAAAAGGAACAAGGTTTTGCAAACGTGATCACCTTTCTAAGCTGTGGTAAAAAAGAGGCTGGGAACGCCAACTATTTCAAGGCGTTGGAGAAAATAACTGGCATCACCCGTGCAAACTTCAATGTGCAATTGGAAAAACTGGTGCATTGATCGCACTTACTGTTATGGGCAAGCTGCGATTATTCTTATTGGCTTCTCCGCTCTTCATCTACAGAACCTGAATTACGTTTGCGGATATCAATCTTCGAGTTGCAAATAAGGCTTTCTTTTCCAATTTATCAAAAAAACAGCCAAATACATTGTATCTGGATACGATAAGTTCTCCTCATTGGACTTTTTTCGAACCATCAACTTTTAATTAGTAAAATTAATAGCGGCCATATAGTACACCTTACCTGTTATCCCAAAGCCTTTTAGAAACAACACGTTCTATTACTTTTTCGCGATAGCTTCTACTAATTGGAATGCGGCTATTACCAATAAATAATTCTCCGCCTTCAATGCCATCAATTTTGACAATGGCAGCCAGGAAGGATTTATGCGCACGGATAAAGTTTCCTTCCGGCAATTTTTCCTCCAGGCTTTTCAGCGAAAGCATGGTCATATATTTACCTTTAGTGGAGTAGATCATCACGTAGTTTTGCATTCCCTCAATATATAGGATATCGTCGAAAAATATCTTTTCATACTTGCTGGCACACTTGATGAAGAAGTAATCTTCAGCTTGTTTTGCCGGATTACCGGTTAATAACTTATGATAGTCTTTGGCTTTGGCCGCTGCTTTAAAAAAACGTTCGAAGGTGATAGGTTTTAGTAAATAATCCAGTACGTTTAACTGAAAGCCCTCGAGGGCAAATGATGGATAAGCGGTAGTGACAATCACCATCGGCGGTTTTTGCAGGATTTTCAGGAACTCGATACCATTCATTTTGGGCATCTGGATATCGAGAAAGATCAGATCAGCCGCTCCGCGATCAATTAGCGGCAGTAGTTCAAGCGGGTTTTCGCACACACCGCTGAGGTTAAGGAAATCTACCGTCCTTACATAGCTGGCCAACCCCTCCCGCGCTAACGGCTCATCATCTATAATTACGCAATTGATCATGTTAGTTCGGCTATCGATTGTATAAAAGGTGTTAATTCCAATTGTTTTAATTGCAGCTCCAGCTTTACGCCGAAACTTTCAATTGTTTGTTCGATATCCAATTGGTATTTGCCGGGATAAATAAGGTCAAGTCTGCGTTTTACATTTTTTAAACCTATACCTCCGTAATTGATCAGGTCAGTTGCCAGAATTTCTGAGGTACTATTGATAACGCTAAAATAAAGTAGTGTCCCGGTCACCGCCAAATCGATATTTATCCAGTTGTTGCGATCTTTATCTTTGGATACATGCTTAAAAGCATTTTCTACAAAAGTCATCAGGATAAAGGGTGCAATTCCCATATAAGCTACGGCCAAAGGCTCCATATTCAAATTAACAGACAAACTTTGGTTTTGACGCAGCTTTTCCAGTTCGATAAAATTCTTCAGGTAGGAAATTTCTTTATCCAATGCAATTTGCTGGTCGTTACACTCATATAGTTGGTGCCGTAGCAGTTCGGAGAATTTGGCTAACGAAGCGGAGGCCATATCCGGGTTCTTGTGGATCAGGAAGAAGATGGAGTTGATACTATTAAATAAGAAATGAGGGTTAAACTGGTACTTCAGGAATTTCAATTCTGTTTCCAGTTTCTCATTTTCCAGTGCCTGTTGCCTTGCCTTTGTTTCGATCCAGTTTTTGGTGAGCTTAATGCTCATCGCAAGCGTTATCGCACCTAAGGTAAACCGGAAAGGTTCCTCCTTGATTAAATGGTAATAACCATCGAGCGTCGGTGCAATACCAAAGACTTTTTCGGCAGTGCTGCCACTTAGCCAGGCGGTAATATAATAACCAGTGGTAATCAATCCCGAGGTAAAAATAATTGTAAGCGCCAGGTAGAACAGGTACAAACTGTAGCGCTGCTTTTCGAGGTAGCGGGGAATTAAAAAATACAAATTGAAATATGCCCCTAACGCTGGCGGTATAACATAAGCTAAAAACTTGATCGCATAGACCGAGAAAAATATCGTATGCAGCACGCTGTATGGGCTGTCGATGGCCAGTGCCCAAAGCGCGTAGTCATACAACATCCAAAAAAGAAGATGGTATAGCTTATATTTTATAAACCAGCTTTGCCGTGAAATCATGGATACCATAATCCATAAAGTTAGCACTAAAATAATTAACTCTCTGAGTGCATATTCGAGTGGTTAGTTTTAATTGACGAAATGCACCGTGCAAAGGATGACCGGTTTATGGGCTTGTTTATGTTGTTTCAATTGTCAAATGCTACTGTTTATTGCAGCTCGTCAATCAATAACTACTGTTCAGCAATCGGATTTCTTTACACTGCAGGCGCATGCCTTCTTTGGGTATGAAAATGTTAAGACTTATTCTTTGCGCATTATTATTAAGCACGTTTGCACAAGGCCAGGTAGGCGGCAGGCTTGTTATTGCCGACAGCAGCGCAGTTCCATATGCCTCCGTATTATTGGTAAAAAGCACGGACAGTATGTTGGTGCGCTCTGCCCTGTCGGATAAAAAAGGCAACTTTTCCATGGCCGCCGCACCGTACGGTACTTATCTTATTAAAATTATTAGCATGGGCTATATCCCTTACACATCACCCACTATCGTTATTGATTCAGCACAACGGTTTTATGATGCAGGTACAATCATGCTGAAAGTTGCCAACCATCAATTGAGCGAGGTAGTCATCCGGTCAACCAAACCGCTGATAGCGCAGCAGTTGGGCGGCTTAGTTGTTAATCCACAAAACAGCCTGATGACCAGGGGTAGTTCTGTTTTACAAGTACTGTCACGTTCTCCCGGGGTGGTCATTAACGCGCAAAATAATGCAATCAGCCTGAACGGCAAAAGCGGGGTAATGGTGATGCTGGATGGTAAATTACTGCGCCTTCCCGCAGACCACGTGGCAACACTGTTGCAAGACATGAGAGCTGACGATATTGACAAAATAGAATTGCTCACAACTCCGCCGGCCAAATACGATGCAGACGGCAATGCAGGGCTAATCAATATTATAACCCAAAAAAGCAAGCAACCCGGTACCAGCGGATCGTTGACGGCCTCAGCGGGTTATGGTAGAGGCGAAAAGGCATCTGCCAATATTAGCCTCAACCATAATAGCGGTAAGCTGAGTCTGCATGCCTCCTACAGCTACAACCGCGACCGTAGTTACGGACTATTGCTGGCAAAGGGCACAGAAAACGCACCTATTATCGGAGGCCAGACAACCCTTGATTATCATAGCCAATCCAAACCTTTAAGTAATTATAACAGTTTTAGCGGAGGTTTCGGCTATCGGGCTAGTGATAGGACAATGATAGGCGGCAATATCGATTATAGCATCGGCACCTATCAAAATAATAGCCACAACTTTGGGAGTTATGCGCTGACCGATTCCAGCCTAAACTACAGTTCGTTTATCACCGGCACTAGCCATACCTACTATTTTCATCCAAGTGTTTATTTAGAACATGCTATCAGTAAATATCAAAAGCTCAACCTCGATTTGGATTACTTCGATCATACCAGTAATAGTCCTACCCAGGTGCAAAGCAATTTCAGCGACAGCCTTTTTAAACCGACACAACGCAACCTGGCTAATTCCAACATAAAGGTAGGCGTAGCCGCATTGGATTACAGCAATTCGTTTAGCAAGCAGCTAAAATTAGAAAGCGGGCTCAAGGGTACCTATACTTATACCCAAAGTGTGGCGGGCATTGAAAATTTGGTAGGTGCCGAATGGGTACCCGTTGGCGCAGGTACATCGAACGATCTCGCTACACGGGAAGCAATCGGCGCGGCATACGTAGACCTGAATTGGCAACTGGATAGCCTTACCACCGTTTTCGGCGGCGCCCGGTTTGAATATTCCCGCAATACGACAGCCCATTCGCTCAACGCGCAATATTTTGTGGACCGTAGTTTGGGTAAGCTGTTTCCAAGTGTTTTTATCACGCGAAAACTGAACCCTACGGATGAACTGCAATTGTCTTATACTGAACGCATCAGTCGCCCGTCCTTTGCTGACCTCGCTTCATATGTCGCATACAATGATCCGGTTTCCGTGTTTACGGGCAACCCGGCCTTAAAACCAACCATTACCGATAACCTTAAACTAGCTTATAATACGCATGATTTTTTGTTTTCTTTGCTGTATAGCCGCGATACCAACCCAATTTTAGGCACGCAGGTGATGCCCGGACCTACCAGCGGGCTAATTTATCTGACCCCTGAAAATGCGGATTGGCAAAACAACCTGGTTTTGCAGACTACGATTCCAGTTAAGGCCACTAATTGGTGGCGAATGAATTATGGTTTTATCGGCGGCTATCACCAATATAAGATCAGCTATTATTCTGAATTGCTGCAAAAAAGCTATTATAGCTATAGCTTCAACTTTACAGAAAGCTTTAAGCCGACTGCTCATTACGCCATTGAACTTTCCGGCTATTATAATTCGCCGTCTTATAGCGGTGATTCCCGTTCGAATGGGATTGCTATTTTCAATTTAGACGTAAAAAAAGAACTCTCCAATCAAAACGGCAGCTTCAAACTGAGCATATCCGATCTGTTTCGAGGGGCCAGTTATCAAAACCATATTGGCCAATTGGTTACCGATAATTTTAACAGCAACGTTGAAACCAATTACCAGGCTGAATCACACAATTTTCCCATTATCAAACTATCATATAGCCGTTCATTTGGTTCAAACACCAAAAAAGCCCAACACAATAATAGTGGCACAAAAGCAGAACAAAACCGGCTTTAAAAAGCGAATGATAATATCCTGAACGGAATCCAAAAACTGAATATAGTTAGTTTTACTAAGTAGCTCCCTGTGATGCAGGGAGTTCATTCCAATTTTTTAAACCTTAATTATTTCACAATAAAAGTAGAAGTTTAGTTAAAAAGGACTGCTTAAGCTACTATAGTGCTATTGTGACCACAAATCCCAACGGGATTCGAATCAATCAGATACTATTAGACAAAAACTGGATTTCTTCTGCAAAGCGGTTCGAGATTAGTCCTGCTCCGGCTCTGATTGACATACAAGGTCCGAATCCAGTAACTCCCACATAACAAAAGCCTCTTAGAGATATGTAAGGCATTTTTTGTTGCCCCTAACTTTCCTGTCCTTTCAAAGTGCGTGCAAATTGTTTGCAAATGCATGCAAATCTCAAATACCCAAACAGGTTTTTAAGCCTTTTTTTAACCCCGCTTCAATTTATTTAGCCTTGATTGCCGACTGCAATTTTTCAAGTACTGAGTTGATATATCTACCAGCGTTGCCCATAGTCGAAGGATTTTTAACGGTATTTTGTGTATAGCTGTTGGTTTCGGTTTGCAGGCCAAGTTCATAATCTACTTTGATTGCTATCTGCAAAAAACCTAAAGTATTACCGCTATCGGGCAGCGGCATATTATCAAGCAAGGCAAGCTTTTCCTGTGTTATAACAAAGTTTGAAGTTTCCGCATCAGGCGCTAATTTTAACGATGATGGGCAGTCGGACTTATCGCGTGGCTTATCTAATGTCAGCAATGGGCTTAAGCTATTGGCAAGCTTATCCCGGTTGGTTAAGGAAGGCAGTCCCCAGTTTTCAGTAACGGTTTTAATCATGGAGCTATGATCATAAAGAACATTGCTTACCGTATTTGCGGGGATATAAGGAGACACAATTACTGCAGGCACCCTTACGCCGTAGCGCGAAAAATCAAAGCCGTGTTTACTTAAACCGGTTGCGCCATCCTCGGGCTTTGGTGCCTGCGGTGGCGCAACATGGTCGTAAAAGCCGCCATGCTCATCGTAGGTAATTATGAGCAAGCTGTTTTCCCAAACCGGAGAGTTGTATATAGCCTCATAAACGGTCTTTATCAGTGCTTCGCCGTTGTGCATACCGTCCATCGGGTGCTGGGATGACCCTCCCCTATATGTGTCGAAAAAAATATCGCCATAATTTGGCTCTATCAGGGTTAAAGGATAATGATAATCCTTCTTAAGATCCTCAGCAAAACTGCTAACGTCGTTCAGCTCGCTCCAATGGATGTTTTTAAGCGCCTGTACAATCGGGAAGCTTAGTTTGGAATATTTATCCTGATATAAGCGGTAATTACCCTTTTTTAGCAGGTCGAATATCGATCCGTGCGGAAAGCTGTAGCCCTTAAACCGTTCGTGCATTATTTGTTCAAAGCCTGAGGGGCTGTCGTCCATACTGCCGGAAGAGGCCGCGTAAGCAAAAAAGCGATTTGGCCATGTGGGTCCGGGTAACGATGAAAACCAATTATCGCACACAGCAAACTGCGTTGCAAGCTCGTAAATGGCCGGTAATTGTGTAGCCGTATCAAAGTACGACATCACATCGCCGATATCAATAAGAGGCGGCGGCGAGGTGTGCACTATTTTTGTTTGCTCGGTAATGGATGTTGCATAGTTCGCGACAAATCCGGAATTATCAATGGTATGCCCAGGAGGAGGATAAGTATCCCCGGGTTGCCAGGCCCGGCACCAATTATCCTGTCCGCAGAGTTGTTCCAGCGTATCCAAAAACTCGTGGCCGGGATCAGATGGCATTCTGTCCCACGTAAATTGAGTAACTGGATAGGAGTTGCCATTATATGAATTAGTCTCGTTTCCGGTAAGCCCGTTTATTCCGGGTATGCCCGAGCGCCCAAAGATATTATCGAAGGAATGATTCTCGAGCATCAGGATAAATACATTCTTTATTTTTTCAGGCATTGTGTTTTGTATTTAGGTGGGTTAAGGTGTTCGGTTTCAGCAAAAAACAAAGGAATAATTAATTCTTTTTCAAACAAATATATTTAAAATAATGCAGCCTGAGGCTTTAAGTCAAAAGTGTTTTTTTAAGTTCATTGTCCATACAGTTAGCCTCACCCGTTGGAGCATCATTAAAAAACAGCTCAGCTGGATAGCGCAACAGATTTCTATTCTTTAAGTGCCTGGTTTGAATCCACATGAAAACAACCGGAGATATCTTAGCATATAAAAGGCCGTTATCGGCTATGTTTTAGTCAATAATAATAAGATAAGTTTAAGCGTTTGCATTGTTAGGTTATGAAATACGCGTATTTGAGGATGGGGATAGCTGCGCTGTTACTTACAGTTGCGGCAGGGTGCGGGATGGTAAAGTCGCTGGGGAAAAACCCGGAGGGCGGGGAACTTGCCCGTTTGGAGGTTTTGCCTAATTACAAAAATGGAAGTTTCGAAAATCTGGCTGAACGTGCTGACTCGACCATCAAGCGCAGCTGGTTGCAGTTTATGCTACAAAGCCGCCCTGAAAGTATCAAGCCTTCTCACAGCCTGCCATGGGTTAAAACCGATTTAAAGACACTCCCTGCTACTGCACCAACCATCGTTTGGTTTGGCCATTCGTCTTTGCTGATCAAAACCGGGCAGGGAAATATACTTATCGATCCTATTTTCAGCAACCATGCCGGGCCGGTACCCGGATTGATAACAGCCTTTAAGGGCACAAAGCATTACCACGCTAAGGATATGCCGACGATAGATGTGCTAATCATCTCCCACGACCACTACGATCACCTGGATTACCGTACGCTAAAAAAACTGAAAGACCAGATCAAAATAGCCGTAGTACCGATGGGTGTAGGTTCAGATTTGGTGTACTGGGGGTTTGATCCTAAAAAGATCATCGAACTGAATTGGAACCAATCAGCCACGTTGCCTGGGGGCCTCAGGATAACCGCTACGCCTGCGCAGCACCGCAGCAACCGTACGTATGCAAAGGAAAATAAAACACTTTGGGCATCTTACGTGATACAAACAGGTCACTACCGGCTTTTTTATGGCGGCGATAGCGGTTATGGCCCGCTCTTTAAACAAATAGGTCAGCAATATGGCCCATTTGACCTGGCACTGCTGGAATGCGGACAGTACAGCCCGAATTGGCCATGGACCCATCTTTGGCTTGGACAGACCGCCCAGGCGGCCGTTGACCTGCAGGCCCGTTTGCTGCAGCCTATTCACTGGGCCAAGTTTGAAGAAGCTGATCAGCCATGGAATGAACCTATAGAAAAACTCCTGCCCGCTGCCGAAAAGTTGGGAATACAGCTAAACGTTCCGCGCATTGGGGAGCCTTATACATTGGGTAACCCACCCAAGAAAGCGGTTTGGTGGAATTTTTAATAATCAATAAAAGATTTGAGTGCGGTACTCCCACCCAAATTAATATAAACCTTTGAGAACGTACAGGTTTTATTACGATAACTTTTTATTAATATTCCGTCTGTTTCATTTAATCAGAAAAGAAGATTTAGTGTATTGTTGGCCAGACAGTACAGGATTATAGACCTTTGAGAACGTACAGGTTTTATTACGATCACTTTTTATCAATATTCCGTCTGTTTCATTTAATCAGAAAAGAAGATTTAGCGTATTGTTGTTCAGACAGTACAGGATAGTTATGCGACCGGGAAAAAATACTTTCGTTATAACCAATTATTATTACCGTAAAACAGCAGGCGCACAGATCTGAAATTTATTTTTCCGGCGTTTACGCTATATTATTTTAAGTATCAGTCTATAAACCAATATGTCCGTGTTAAAAAAAATACAGTAAAGCCTTTAGGGCTGTTTGAAAAAGCAAACTGTTGATTGGCTATAAAATCGAATATGAATTAATTTTTACCCCCGACGAGCATGACCGATTGTATTGTTTTTTCCGATCAGGATTTGATTAACCGCCTACATCAAACGGACCAGGCGGCTTTTGCAGAAATTTATAACAGATATTGGGAGAAAATGTTAACAATAGCCTGGAACCATACGAAAGACAGGTTCCTGGCTGAAGATATTGTGCATGAAGTTTTTATTTCGCTTTGGGATCTGAAATCGCACATTCCGATCTCAAATTTAGGAGGGTTCCTGGCCACAAAAATTAAGTTTGCGGTATTTGAAAATTATAAAAAGCAACAGCGCAGAAATAAACTGGCTGAAATAAATTTCAATTACTCTGAAATAAGTTTGGAGGAGGAGAAATGGGACGCGCTTTTTTTACAGGAATATATTAACGGTTTAGTGGAGGAGTTGCCGGAAAAATGCAGGCTGGTGTTCAAATATAGTCGTAATTCAGGAATGAAAAACGCTGAGATCGCATCTCAAATGAATATCTCGGAGAAAGGTGTTGAAGCAAATCTAACCCGGGCTTTAAAAATCATCAGGGGTAACCTGGAAACTACCGGTATATTATTGGTGATTTCGCGTGAGCTTTTAAATCTTCTTAAATTGTAACCCGGTTAAATCATCTTATTTAACCATTTACTTCCTTACCAACCTAATCAAGTTATCCCAATACTTTTTAGTTTGAGTTTAATCCTTAATTGATTTATGGTGAAAATTTAAAGCATGACTATAGAAACCAGCTATTTTAAATAAATTTAAGATCCCATATAGGGTAAATGCCTTTTGGTAACAACATGTAGTTATAAACCAATTGTTAACTACATCGTGGATAAGCCAAGAATTAACTATTTACTCCAAAAATATATAGATGGTTCCATTACCGCCAGTGATAAGCAGGAGCTTTTGGATTTGTATAAAAAAACAAATCTGGATGATGCCGAGTATCCTGATGACCGGGACAGTGTAAGCAAACGCATGCTTTTGCGGCTGAATAACGAGATTCAGCAGAAAAAAACAAAAACAAGCTTTTTCAAATCATGGACATTTAAATCAGCAGCAGCAGCTACACTAATTATTTTAGGCGGATATATTGTTAGCCGCCAGGTCAGTGATTCTAAGCTATTGACCAGGAAAGCGGCTGAAAAAAAAGAGGTGATGGTTCCCGGGACCAATTTGGCCGTATTGACACTTGGTAACGGTAAGAAAATATTACTGAATGGTACAACTACCGGAAAGCTGGCTGTTCAGGGAAATACAACTATAACAAAGAATGCAGCAGGACAGATCTCCTACACCGTTGCCGCCAATAAAGCTGACGCCGAAAACAACGAAGTAACCTTTAACACCATAACCACCCCGATAGGCGGGCAGTTTAGGGTTACTTTGCCCGATGGCAGCAATGTTTGGCTCAATGCCGCTTCGTCGCTGAAATACCCAAGCAGGTTTGAAGGCAGCGAACGACATGTTGAATTACACGGTGAAGCTTATTTTGAAATCTTTAAGAATAAAAATTCTCCGTTTACTGTTAGCGCAGAGAATGTAAACATCAGGGTACTGGGTACTCATTTTAACGTGATGGCTTACAAAAATGAGCCAGCGGTGAATACCACGTTACTTGAGGGCTCGGTTACGCTAACTTCCGGGCGCAATAACGTCTTTTTAGTCCCTGGTCAGCAGGCTGTTGCTGATCCCAATGCCGAGAATATCGCCATTCACAATGTTAACGTTGAGGACGCGGTGGCCTGGAAGAACGGATACTTCTCATTCAGAAAACAGAATATCAAAACAGCTATGAATAAGATCGCAAGATGGTATAATGCAGACGTGGAATACAGCGGAAACGTAAATAATAAATTTTTGGGAGGCTCTGTATCGCGTTCTGAAAATATCTCTGAACTATTGAATTACCTGGAATTAACAGGTATCGCAAAATTTAAAATAGACGGAAGGAGGATAACAGTAATATGTAAATAAAATTACCTAATACTATCTGATAAAAACCAGGAACGTTGCACCGCCCCTGGTTTAACAGCATAACTGCTGTATCAGGTGAATGGAGAGATCACTTTAAACAATCAATTACCAATCAACCTAACATCCAAATGTATAAAAATTTTGCAATTTTTTTTTGCAGGGCATTTCCCTGCAATTACCCTAACATAATCTTAAAAATGAAACTAACGTTTGTTTTTTGTATGTGCGCTTTATTGCACGTTACAGCAGCTACTTACGGACAAAATATAACGTTGAAAGTTAAAAACGTTTCATTTGAGCAGTTGCTCGAAGACTTAAGCCACCAAAGCGGCTATCATTTTCTTTATGATGAACAACTGATAAACCAGGGAAGCCGGGTTACTATTGACGTAAAAAACAAGCCACTGGACAAAGTGCTGGTTGAATCTTTTGCGGACCAGCCTTTTACCTACGTCATCAAAAACCAAAATGTAATTATTACCATTAAAAACAAGATAAACCCAAGTACATTATCCGTGCCGGCTACCATTACCGTTACCGGACAGGTTAATGATGAAAAGGCCCAGCCATTACCAGGTGTAAGCATCAAGGTTAAGGGGACTACACTGGGTACCGTAACAGGAACCGATGGCAAATACACTATTTCGGGAGTAAAAACCGATGCAGTACTGGTTTTTAGCTTTATCGGCTATTCAAGTAAAGAAATACCGGTTGCCGGGCAAACCTCACTAGATGTGGCGCTCGCCCCGCAGACCGGCACACTTAACGATGTAGTAGTAGTTGGTTACGGAACGCAAAAGAAAGCCACCCTTACCGGTTCAGTATCTGCCGTTAAAGGCGAAGATTTGACCCAGGCACCCGTTGCCAGTACGATTAATACACTCGCCGGACGCCTCCCCGGCTTAGTCTCACTGCAGTCAACAGGGCAGCCGGGTGCAGATCAGGCAGTAATCAGTATCCGTGGTTTTGGCCAGGCGTTATGGATTGTAGATGGCGTTGAATCAAACTTTAATAACATTGACCCAAACCAGATAGAATCTTTAAGTATCCTTAAAGACGGAGCCGCCTCCATATACGGCGCGCGTGCCGGTAACGGTGTGATATTGGTAACAACCAAACACGGTAAAGAAGGTAAACCGGATATTACGTTTAATTCATCTTATTCCTTACAAGGTAATACGCTGATGTCAAAGCCGGTGAATTCCGCTCAGTATGCAGAGATAACCAATCTGTTTTACACCAACCAGGGAAAGCCCGCGCCGTACACGCCTGAACAAATTCAGAAATACAATGCAGGTGGCGATCCCGCTTATCCAAACACCAACTGGCAAAAAGTTGCAACCCGGGCCCTGGCACCGCAAACGCAGCAAAATTTGTCTGTTAGAGGCGGCAGTGAGCAAATCAAATATTTTGGGTTTTTCGGCTATCTTAACCAATCTCCCATGTGGAAGAAAAATGGCGGCGACTACAACAGGTACAATCTGCAATCAAATTTAGATGCGAAAGTTAATGAGAATCTATCTGTTCAACTATTGCTTTCAGCAGTAAGCGAGGCTAATTCGCAGCCGGTACGTGGCCAGGGCATAGGCGTTAACACGCTGTGGCAGGATTTGTGGAACTCCTTACCTATCTATCCTGAAACGTTACCTGATCCCAGCAAATATTCTTACGCCAACGGGCAGGGAGTGGGCAGTATCGCGCTTGTTTCAAACGAAGATATAGCCGGTTACGACAAAGTGAACACACAAAACATGAAGGGTACTTTTATTGCTGTTTATAAGATACCTGCCATTAGCGGCCTAAGTGCTAAGGCTTTTGTAAATTATGATAAGACGTACTCCACCGACAAAAACTTTTCAAAGCCTTATAGTTTTTACACCTACGACTATGCAACACAGGCCTACACCCTGGCCGGCTCACTTGGTTCACAGGCTAAACTAACTTACCAGGAATCGCAATCCCGCAACATCACCGGGCAATTCTCATTGAACTATGACCATGTGTTTCATAGTGACCACCATATTTCGGCACTTGCGCTTTACGAAGTGATTGATTACAATACTAACTATCTGTTAGCCGGACGGGACAATTTTTTAACGCCCGCTATTGAGGAGTTATACGCAGGCGCGGTTACCACAAGTCTGGCCAACAGTTCAGCCTCTGAAATGGGGCGCGCGAGTTATGTAGGCCGCTTCAATTATTCTTACAAAAGCAAGTACCTCCTTGAAACAACGATCAGGGCGGATGCATCTGCGAAATTCCAATCCGATAAAAGATGGGGATACTTTCCAAGTATTTCATTGGGCTGGAGGCTTGACCAGGAAAATTTTATCAAGAACCTAAAAAACATTGACGAACTGAAGTTTAGGGCAAGCTATGGCAGTTCAGGAATTGATAACGTAGGTGATTTTCAATACCTTACCGGCTATCAGTTTAGCGGCCAATGGCTTATTGGCAATAGCACACAGGCTGGCATCGCATCTACCGGACTTGCCAATCCAAACCTTACCTGGGAACGAATAAATATTTACAACCTGGCTACCGACTTTTCATTTTTCAATAGAAAATTGTTCGGTACCGCTGAAGTGTTTTACCGAACCCTTTCGGGAATTCCAGCCACAAGAGTATTATCGCTACCAAATACATTCGGTGCCGTACTGCCGGCAGAAAACCTGAATAGCCAAAACAATCGCGGTTTCGACTTCAGTTTGGGTACCAGCGGAAGTGCGGGAGAATTAAGCTACCAGGTAAGTGCAAATATTTCATGGACGCGCGCAAAATGGAAGCATTATGAGCAGCAGGATTTTACCGATCCGGACCAGCGGAGACTTTATCAACTGTCCGGACAATGGACAGACCGCACTTTTGGCTACGTAGCTACCGGGCTGTTTACCAACCAGCAGGAAATAGATAACCTGAAATTCACTTATCCCGGTGGAAATGCGGCCTTACGACCGGGTGATATTCAATTTGTGGATGTAAATGGCGATGGAAAGTTGGATTATCGTGATCAAAAGCAAATAGGAACCGGTACTGTGCCGGAATGGATGACCGGTGCCACCATAAATCTTAAATTTAAGAACTTCGACCTGCAATCTCTTTTTCAAGGTGCCTTTAATTACTACACCACGGTTAATTTATACCATGGGGGCCTAAATTATTCGCAGGCCTTTTATAAAAATATGTGGACGGAAAGTAACAATTCGGCCGATGCTAGCCCAAGAATTTCAGGCGCCAGCACCAATAGCCTGTTTAATAACCTTTACTTTAAAAAGGCAAGCTATATGCGCTTAAAGAGCCTGGCCATAGGTTATAACCTGCCAAAAGGCATGTTAAACAAAGCAAATATCCGCAACGCGAGAGTTTACCTTGCAGGTACTAATTTATTGACCATTAATCCGCTTTCAAAATATGAAATTGATCCTGAAGCCCCGAATGGCCAGGCAGGATATTATTACCCGCAACAGCGGACAATTTCATTAGGATTAAACATTACTTTATAAATTAAAATATTATGAAAAAAGTTATTTCACTGATCATACTGATCAGCTTTGCTGCATGTTATTCCTGTAATAAGGAAGTTTTAAACAAACAACCCCTTAATATCATATCAGATGCTGACGTTTTCAAAGATCCTGCATTGATTAATGCTTATCTAACCCAGGTTTATTACGACATGCCTGTTTTGGGAAATGATTGTAACGCGAGTGGTTCTTTTGATGGCGACGGAAGCTGGCATGCCTTTGATATCAACGACGTTTCTGACGAAAGCTTCCCACAATTCAGAGATTGGAACCCAAGTAACGCATTTACCTATAAATACGGCAATTTAAATATTAACGGCGGTTTACTGGATTGGTGGGGATACAATACCATACGTGAAATCAACCAATTCCTGGCAAAATTACCGGCTTCTCCCCTTCCGGCAGACCAGGTAAAATCAAAACTGGCCGAGGCCCGGTTCCTGAGGGCATTCTGTTACTTTTCTATGGTTAAAAGGTATGGTGGCATTCCATTGATCACCGCTGTTCAGGATATCAGCGAGCCGCAATCAGCACTTTTTCCGGCAAGGGATACCGAGCAAAAAGTTTATGATTTTATCATTTCAGAAATTGATGCATGTGCCAGTGATTTACCCGAAGTGGCTGCCGGCGATAATTTAGGAAGGCCTTCAAAATATGCTGCCCTTGCTTTAAAAAGCCGCGCAGCATTGTATGCGGGAAGTATCGCCCAGTTTGGTACAGTTCAGTTAAATGGAGTGGTAGGCATACCCGCATCAGCAGCTAAAACCTATTATCAGGCGTCATACGATGCGTCGCAGGCCATCATTAAAAGCGGCAAATATGCACTTTACAATCTCGACGCCAATAAATCGACTAATTTTAGAAATATCTTTTTGGTTAAAAACAATAGCGAAGTAATTTTTGCCAAACGCCACGACAATGTGAATGAAGCTACCGGCGGCAACGGCTGGGGCGTTGACTTTTTCAATTGTCCAAGGCCGCAAGCCTGGGGCCGTGGCCTGTATGAGCAGGCTTACCTTGAACTGGCCGAGTCCTTTGAGCATACAGACGGCACCCCTGGGGCCTTAGACCGAACAGCTGTGGAAAGTAAAATAATGTCGACAGAAGAGCTGTGGGCCAACAGGGACCCCCGCTTTTATGCTACCTTTTACACACAGAATACAAGCTGGAAAGGAAACAAGCTCGATTTTCATGCGGGTATCCGCCGCCCTGACGGGTCAATTATAACAAGCGGCGCGTATAATGGTATAGCTGCCACCGGCGACCAGGATTACCAGGGAACCGGGATTGGCGTTTTGAAGTATTTAGACGAAAGCCACGATAATATGGCCGGGGCCAACAGCGGCTGGGCAACTTCAGCCCAGGACTGGCTGATTTTCAGGTATGCCGAAATTCTGCTAAACAATGCAGAGGCTGCGTTCGAATTGGGAAATACAACTGACGCCCTCGGTTCTATTAACCAAATCAGGAGCCGGGCAGGGATAGCGCTCTTAGGAAGCGTAACACGGGATCAAATCCATCATGAACGCAAGGTTGAACTTGCTTTTGAGGGCCAACGCTACTGGGACGTGCGCAGGTGGCGTACAGCTGTTAATGATTTATCCGTTCGCTGGTCGGGGATCCGTTACATTCTTGACGGCGCCACAGGAAAATATCAAATACAAATTATTAAGAACGTGGATGGTACATCAAACATCCCGCAGTTCAGGGCAGAAAATTATTATTTACCATTAACTGTTGGCAGAACATCCAATAATAAAAATCTGGTTGAAAACCCCGGGTATTAACAACAATGGGCCAACCGCGGATACACGTTAATGGAATATCTTAAAATTAAAGCGCCGGGCTGCGGTTTAAACGGCAACCCACGCTTTAATTTTACCATAAGCCCGGCAATCTTTACGGATAGGATATCGGTAAAGAATATTTTAGAGAACAATTGAGCATAAAAATTTATTCATAACAAATAAGATGGCAAAAATGAACGGACGGATTTTAAGATTGTTATTTGCAACCCTTTTTTATACCGTAAGCATGATGGCCCTGCAGGCCCAGCCAGCAAAGCAGCGGCATTATGACGTTGCAGCTTACGTATGGCCGGCCTATCAGCCAGATACGCGGTTTAAAGATATCGGCGTATTTAAGGACGGCAAAGGCGAATGGGAAGCCATTTACAATGCCAAACCAAAATTTTCGGGCCACAATCAGCCTCATGTCCCTTTATGGGGGTACACCAACGAGGCAGATCCGAAGGTGATGGAGAAAAAAATTGATGCAGCCGCATCACACGGCATAAATGTGTTTATATATGACTGGTACTGGTATGACGGAAAGCCTTTCCTGGAAAATGGTGTGAGCAAAGGTTTTTTGGGGGCGCGCAACAGGAATAAAATGAAATTTTATTTAATGTGGGCCAACCACGACCATAACAGCTATCTTGATTATACAGCTGTTGATAAAAGTAAGATCTACTGGCGCGGCGGGGTTGACAGGGCTACTTTTAATACCATGATAGCCCATGTGATAAAAGACTTTTTCAGCCAGCCTAATTACTATAAAATTAACGGCGAACCCGTGTTCAGCATTTACGAATTATCTACATTTATAAAAGGACTGGGCGGTATTAAGGAGGCTAAAGAGGCACTGGATTATTTCACCCAAAAAACAAAGGAAGCCGGTTTCCCCGGTTTGCATTTGCAGGGTGTTTTGTGGGCGGCCATCCCAAGCGGCCTGTCCGCCACGCCCGGTGATACCAGCAGCACGCAAAACAATACCGTTTTGGATCTGGGCCTTAAAAGCCTTACCAACTACCAGTGGTGCCATTATGTGCCGATGGACCGGTATGACCGCTGGGGCGATAAAGCAATGGAGGGCTGGTTTAAATTCAGCAAGGATTTTACCGTGCCGTTCTTTCCCCATGTTTCCATTAGCTGGGACCCTAATCCCCGATATCCGGGCAAATTACAGGGTATGGTTACCAATGCCAACCCGGCAGACTTTAAGCGCTTTTTAATTGCAGCTAAAAAGTATGCAGACGATCATCCAAATCAACCAAAGCTCATCACCATAAATGCCTGGAACGAATGGGCAGAAGGCAGTTACCTTGAGCCGGACAAGCAACATGGTTATGCCTACCTTGATGCGGTAAAACAAGTATTTGGGGTTGCGAAAAAATAATTTGTATTAGCGGATTTATAGTAAAAAAACAAGCGGCTGTCTCAAAAGGACGGTCGCTTGTTTTTTAAAAGTTGGTTCTATGGGTTTACACCAAAGCACTAAGCTTCCCGGCAAAGCGTTCCATTTTTCACGCGGAACAAAGTGGAACACCATGAAACACGTTGATTATCAATATTTTACATTTTTAGCATAATATAACTAACTGATAATCAAGCATTAAAAAATTTAGCCCCTTCGCGTTCCTTTTAGTAAATATCTTATAATCAGTGTGTTTCACTTTTTTAGCGGGATAAAAATTACTGTTTAGTCCTGCAATGAGTTTATACATGCTGCTGTTTTACCCATTAAGCTAAAATAAATTAACCGGGTTGGTTTCGCAAGCAGCATACTTGCTGTATTTTAGGCGTAAGTTTCTAAGGGCGAACCAAAAACAAGGCATCGCGCGGTTTAATACCTCTACCCTAAAACACTTGCTCATGAAAATCAAACTTGCATTTTTGTTAATGCTGATCTCAATTTCCGGCTTCTCCCAAAACAAAATCCCCGTTATTCGCGCCAGCTCAAACCAGGCCCAAATTTATGAGCAGCATAATGCGGTAACAGATTGGCATATCAACCCCAAAATAAAGCCTGATATTTTTTTAACCGGGAAATTGACCGGGCCTGAAATTATAAAGTTCAGGACAGATGTGGATTCCCTCAGCTTTCAGCTAAGGCCCGGGCAGCACAAAGATTTCATTGTCCTGCTCAATGGCAAAGATTCCTGCCTCACCAGGATTCAAAGTCC
Organism: Mucilaginibacter xinganensis; assembly: GCF_002257585.1. Lineage (NCBI taxonomy): Bacteria > Pseudomonadati > Bacteroidota > Sphingobacteriia > Sphingobacteriales > Sphingobacteriaceae > Mucilaginibacter > Mucilaginibacter xinganensis. The sequence goes on from NZ_CP022743.1 coordinate 3,790,464, forward strand.
CCAGACGAAAGACCTCAGCAAACTAACGGCAGAGTTTCATGACACCATCCCCTTTTTTATTAATAAATTCAACACTAACTACCTGCCTGTGGTGCTTAACGGCACTGACTCCTTATTGCTGAATTTTGATAGTGGTGCCACTGAAGTATGTATTACAATTGATGGCTTAAAGCAAAAGGTCAGATCGATGCCTAAGCTTTATCATACTGCCTATGATATACAGGTAGGCACCCAGATCTTCAAAAGCAAGATCTACGATATAGCAGTAGCCGGCAACGAAGTTGACGGCCTGTTGGGATGGAACCTGTTTGATGGAATGATTGTTGAGTTAGACTACGACCACCATAGAATGATCGTCCACTCTAAAATGCCCCGCCAGCTCCTGCATTCCGGTTATTCCAAATTCAACATTACGTTTATTAAGAACAAACCCTTTATTGAAAGTAAGATCTCACAGAACGGCACCACCAGCAAAAGTCTGTTCTTTTTTGACCTGGGTTACCAAAGAACGGTGATGCTGGATAACGACGCGCTGACAGCGTCGCTATTTCCGACCGGAAAAATGAAGATCATTAAAAAGATCATTATGCACGGGACGAGAGGAAATGAAATACCCGTGATCACGGCTAACCTGGAAAGTTTGAAAATTGGCAAATTTGAACTCAAAAATATTCCGGCGCAAATCATGACGCAGGGTAAACCCATGCCAGGCGTAAATGTTCATTATTTGGGCAGTGATGTATTAAAAAGATTCAATACCGTGTTTGACTTTCAGCAAAACGTACTCTACCTGAAGCCGAATCAATTATATGGAACCGACTATGCTGATCAGAAAAAAAGCGGTGCTTAAATTATTGCAGCCGTTTGCTATAAAATAAGGCGGCAGAAGTTTTTAAATATGGCCGGTGGATAGTCTCATTAATAATTTAATAAGACAAAGGCAAAAATATAAATGAAAGAGCAACAACCGGCAGGTGTCTTATGGGAGTCGAACCCTACCGCCTATGCGGTTTCACCAGCGAAGTATCAACCGCCTACGGCATCTTTCATTATGCTTAAAAAAAAGGGCAAAAAGCAACCAGTGAGATTTTTTATAATTAGACTACTGCAATTACCCGCAGGCAGAATTTTAATCTGCACCTTTTCCCGAAGGAAACGTCATACCGAAGTATCACCAGTTTACGGCACCTTTTTTAGGTTTTAAAAGAAGAGCTAAAATTAACCAGCGTTTGGTTTTTGCGTGACAGGCGAAGTAACGCTGATCTACGGCATCTTCTTTATTTCTTAAGGGCGATGGGCAATATGCGCAGAGCCAAAGGCTAACTGCTCTACCAACTGAGCTACAATGGATTGCTCCCCACACTGGGCATAATTCGAACCCATTTATGGATCAAATCGCTGTTTTAAATGAATTGAAGCGGTTTTAGTTGGCCCTAAATGAGCACAACCAAAACCACTTTACCAACCTAATAAGTGTTTGACTGGAGGCATTTGAAATCGCCATTTATAATAACAATCTTTTACACCAACAGATCTTCCATCCCGAATGCCGTCAATACTTTTTCGAATTCAACTTTAACGGCATCGTTGGCCCTTTTAGTGATATCTCCTGTTGAAGAATCAACAACCGTCCTTAATGGCCGTTGACCTTTCGGTAAACTGATCAGGTTTACTATCGCATCCGCAACTTCCTGGGGGTCTGGCTTAGCAGTTTCAAACATTTGTCCAATGGCTGCGAACATTTTATTGGGAACATCAGCAATCACTTTATAATCGTCGGCAACTGATGCGTCAGAACCAACCTGCATCTTTTGCGACATTTCCGTAGGGAAAGCACCTGGTTGAATAATAGCTACATCAACCCCTAAAGGTCTTAATTCATAATGCAAGCCTTCGCTTAAACCTTCCAAAGCAAACTTTGAAGCACTGTATACTACAGAAAAAGGAGAGGAAAATCTGCCATATCCGCTTGAAACGTTAATAATTAAGCCTTCTGATTGTTTACGCATAAACGGTAATGCTAACTTTACCAATCTCCATGGCGCGAAGACATTGATATCAAACATCCGCTGCACATCTTCAGTGGTAGAACTTTCGGCTACACCGAACATCGCGGCACCGGCATTGTTTACCAAAACGTCAATCGTTCCTTCTTTTGCGATGATCGCGTCAATAGCGTTTTTTATACTTGTTTCATCAGTTAGTGACACATCCAAAACAATAACATTTTCTACCTGTGCCAAGGCTTTTGCTTTGTCAGCATTTTTACCTTCGGTATCCCTAATGGTAGCATAAACTTTATGCCCTAAGGCCGCAACGGACTTGGCGGCAAGCCATCCGAAACCGCTATTCGTTCCTGTAATTAAAACAACTTTTTTGCTCATTTTTTGTTATTTAAAATAATGATGCAAAGGTTGGTATCTAAAAATTGGAACCATTTACCATTTGGTAAAAAGCAATTTCAACGGATATTTTTTCTTATCCTGCTCAATGACTGTTGAGTGATCCCGAGGTAAGAGGCGATATGAGAAAGAGGAATACGATTGACAAGGCCAGGGAATTGTTCAATAAAAGATAAATAACGGGTGGTTGCATCTTCTGAAACTAATGGGCTCCTTCTTTCAATCGTTTTTAACAAACAATTTTTTTCTATCAGACCTTTTATAGCTTCCCAGCAAATAATTGTATTTCCGATCTCGTCCCAGTCTTTCTTTGAAAAAACAAGCAATCTACAATTGGTAACAGCCTGTATATACTCAGAAGCTACCACTTGTGCCTCAAACTTTTGCTGGTCCGAAACAAAATGATTCTCTTCACTGAATGAATGAGTGATCTCTTCGCCTTTGTTGTTGTAATAGCAGAAACGAATTACCCCTTCCAGAAGAAATCCAACTTGCCGGGGGATCTTTCCGGCTTCCGAAAAATATTCATCTTTATGAAGTTCCAGCGTTTTTGCTTTGCTCATAAGGAAATCTGTTTGCTGCTTATTCAGATTGCCAAACTTCAATATGTAATTGATAAACTCTTCCATAAGTTAAATATCGAATTTATTGCGGGCAGTTTATTTACCATTTGGTAAATAATACGGTCGGTCTTTTAACGATGTTTAGGTCTTTAAACTTGCAAAATTCCATTTTTCCATATTTTGATTGATGGGCTCGAACCAATTCTACTCAATATTTTAACGATCTGACAAATATTTATTGCTTTTGCCAAATCGAAATATCTTTCTAATAAAAAACACCACCAATTTTTCAATCGATGGTCTTTGCTCCAAAGGCCGGGATCGAACCGGCGACACGAAGTAGCGCATATTTACGGCACCTTAATATTTTAATTTCTTAAAAAGGGTAAAAAACAACAAGTGAAATACACCTTGCGGTGTTCCTGCTCTAACCAATCTGAGCTACAGCGGCGTTCGCAATAGCGTGACGCCGAAGGCCGGACTTGAACCGGCGACCTGGACGTTATGATTGAAGTAACACTCATTTACGACACCTTTTTTATTTTCAATTTCTCTAAAAAGAAGGGCAAAAAACAATAAGCCATTCATCCCGCCGGTAGCATATAGCCCGGCAACGGTTCCCTGGTCGAAGTAAGACTTATTTACGACACCTTCTTTTATTTTTTATAAGGAGCAACAGGCGAACGCGGGACGGGGGCACGCCTTTGGGACTCGAACCCACAGTTTAGCTTACACTATACTGACCAGCCCCCACAAATGGTAGCGAAGTAACCCGTTTCTACGGCATCCTTATTTTTTAATTTCTTTTAAAATTATGGGGCGTTAGCTTCCCCATACTGGTTTACAGTTCTATGTTATTGATAGCATCTAATGCCGAGCCTCCGTTTTCCAAAGCAGCTAACACCTCAAAAACTTTGTCGCTCCAGCCGGCTACCAGGTAAACGTCATTGCGCAATATTTGCAATGGCGCTTGTCCGTAACCTTTCAGGTCGAACAGGTAGAGTTTCGCGTTTGGCGATACCTCTGCCTTGTAGCGCAACCATAGGTTTTGGATATGGTCGGCAGTGTTATTGCTGTTCCATAACTGTGCATCGGTAAACAGAAACACCTTGTCCATTTGTTCCCTGCGTTGTAATAGATCCTGGATAACCAGGTAGCCATTGGTGCTGTAACCCACCTCGCCCTCGCGGCGATAAAACTCCTGTACGTTACCTAAGATGTTGTTACGCGGTACCACAATGGTTTTCCATGTATCACCAAACATACCTACCTCCACGTTTTTACAACGCGATTGTAACAGCATGGCCAGCATTAAGCCCACATCATACAACAATATCTTGCTTTTAGCCGATACCGGTGTCTGCATTGACCCCGAAACATCGCACGCTAACAGCACACAGGTTTCGTAACCGAAGCCTTTTATATTGGCAGCGCTTGCCTGTACCGCTTTTTCCAAAGCATCCAGCAACTCGCCAGTGTAACCTTTGTTTTGGCCCTGCATTAAAGTGGTCAGCTTATTAACCAGGTTTTGCGCAGGCACTTTGGTAATAACCGGGTTAATCAGCTCGCGGTAAGCGGCCAAATAACGGAACGGAAACTGTTTTGCCCTGGCAACTTCATCGGCATTGGCTAAACGAGCGCATACTTTTTCAAAGTGCGCATAGCTTACGCCGGCTTCCTGTATGTTGCGCAGGTTCCGCAGCAGGGCCATATAGCCCAGCTTCCCGCTGTCTATCAGTTCTTCCCACTTAGCGCGGAACGCCTCTGCCCTCGCCTCCGCACTGTCGAAATTCAGCTGACCTAAGGCCGACAGCTCTGTTTCCCAGGTGTAAGGCGTTTGCAGGTCGCCGTTCACTATTTTGTTGAACAGCACTTGTTGCAATTCGTCCTTTGCTTTTGGGTGAACCAAAAACAAGGCATCGCGCAGTTTAATGGCGCCATCGCGGTTATATTTACCAAACTGGTATTCGTCAAAACGGTTAAAAGAGGTGCTTAAACCTTTTTGCAACTGCTTACTCAGGCGGTTCAGTTTTTTAGTGCCTTTGCGCTCGTTCAGCAATTCATAGCAGGCCAATAGCTCGGTGATCTCGTCCGCACGGCCTATCACGCCATCGGTAACCCGGGCGACCAAATTGTCGCCCGAGTGTAGCTTAGCCAATTCCGTAACCAGCACCAGTGGTACTGAACGCATATACATTTTAGTGCGGGCGTATACAGCCAGTTTACCCACAAACACAGGGTTACACGCGGGTATCAGTTTTTGCAGGCGTACTAAACGCTCCTGGTCTTTTTCATAAAACGAGTCGTTCAAGTTCCAGGTAACTACGGCGGTGTACAGTTCCATCTCCGGCGACAGCACAAAGGCTTTCTCGCCCGCATGGTTAACGGTCTGGTTTCTGAATTTGCTTAACAGGTTGAATTTCATTGTGAACCTCCTTTATTTCTTAATGTTGATACAAAGAAATAGAGGTACTGCGCAGTGTATTTGCGCAGATGGGATTATTTTAGATTTTAATAAAAAATGAAAACGTCAGTGTAGTTAGAGTCTACAAGCATAATCGTACGAAGTTGTAAACTTCGGACAGCAGGGGTGAGGAGGGCATAAGGTCACAAGTACCCTCAGCGCAATGATCGGAATTGATACTCGCCTCAGCAAGGGCTTATTAATGTTTGTTAAATTATTATCTTAGAGAATTCTTTCTAAGCCTTCATGAAATCACCCGATCAGTTTCCTCATCAGCAAAGCGCCGTAAACGTTATTACCGAAAATATAAAGAAGGATGTTAGGCGTTTGCAAATCGCTATGGCACCCGGAACAGGTAAATACCAGGTCATCGCCGGGGTCATCGCCGAGTTGCAAGAAATATTCCAACCATACAGTCGCAAAGTACTCGTGATTACTGGTAGCAGCGCTTTGCAGCAGCAGTTACTAGCCCAATTCAGGGCAGATCAGAGCGATTATCTCGTTATAGATGATTTTAGTATTTTAAATTCGGACGAGCCCAGCATCAGTGTTTGCACCTTACAGTCTTTGCATGATAATAAGCGGATGAGGTTGCGAGAAATGAAAAGAAAGCCTGATGTCATTATTTCGTTGGACATTGGTCCGGATCAGCCTTCGCTCAAATCATTCTTAGCCAGCTATTCAGAGGCTATTCAGATCGCTTTTGTTAACCATCCTGGAAAAAGTAACTGGTTCGGCGATCCTATCTGGGCTTATAGCGTATCAGACGCTATTAATGATCAGATACTACTGCCTTTGTTTATTAAACAAATTTCTTTTACGGATTTTCAAAAAACTGCGGAGAATGATCAATTTCCTGATGATCAGCCGCATTTAATACAAGCCGCCCGTATATTTTTGACTGAGAATAAAGATCAAAAAGCTATTGTTTATTGTCCCTCGGTGGTTTTTGCCAAACGTTTTGCAGAAGAGCTTAATCAAACAAATAAAGGACTAGCAGTGGTTATCCATGCAGGGCTCCATATGGGCGAACGACGTCGTTTGATTAGCGAATATCAGCGCAACCCCAACCCTGTGGTGCTTTGTTCCGCGTCGGTACTGGGAGATTTCAGAGAGTTGGCTTTAACGAAGACTATCGCGATTTTACGGAATACCAGTAGTCAGATAGAATTACAGAACATGCTGGTTCCGGGCTTATTGCCTTTCGCTGATAAGGAACAAGGTATTGTTTTGGATTTTGTGGGGCTGAAAGGCTTGCTTGGCTCATTAGGGATCAATGGTAAAGAGGAATTTGAAGATAGTGTTGAGAGTAATGTTGTGATTGAATCTGAAGGTAAAAAGCCAGGACCTGATAAACGCTATTTTAAAAAGGCAGATATTCAATTTCGCGATAAAAAGGAAATTGATGGCGTATTGGGTGTTGGCGAGTTAGCTGATGAATTGGCTGAAATTATTACAATGATGCCGGCCGAGCAAGGTTCGATGATCGGTATTTTTGGTAAATGGGGACGGGGTAAAACTTTTTTGATCGACCAGACCTGGAAGAAGCTCAAGGCTGGAAAGAAATTTATCAAAGTAGACTATCATGCTTGGAAATACCAGGACACGCCTGCCACTTGGGCCTATTTATATGAGTGTCTTGCCGAGGCTTATTTTAAACCAGACGTATCTTATAAAGTTATTAAATGGCTCATCGGCATTGGGCGCGTCTTCTGGCTAAATATAAGGCGCAAAGGGCTTTGGCCTTTATTCAAGTTTATCGGAATTATCTCAGCTGGTGGTATTGCCTGGCTATTGTCAAAGGAGTTATTCAGCCAGTTGAATAAGGATCTGGAGACATTGCTTAACCGGCTTGGATTATCGCTTGCCATTTGTACTACTGCTTATGCCTTATTTGTTTCTGCTAAAAAAGAGTATAGCGCTAAGGCTAAAGATCTATTCCTAAAGTATTCGACGAAACACTCGTTCAAGGAACATCTCGGTATTCAGGCGGAGATACAAAAGGAAACGTTGACTTTATTGAAAACCTGGATACCTAAACGGAAGTTGAAAGACCGCAAGATCATTTTATTCGTTGAGGATATTGATCGCTGTAATGAGGTCAAAACCATACAGATCATTGATTCACTACGGGTGCTTTTGGAAGATCCGAAAATAGCTGAAAGGATAGTTGTCGTAACCGCAGTGGATGAGCGGATATTGAAACTAGCAATCAAAATGAAATACTATGCTTTGGTTTCATTGGATAAAGCAGAAGCTGGCAAGGAAAATGAACTGCGTAAAGCTTTAAATGCGATGGTCAATGAATATATTGACAAGCTATTTATTGCCGGGCTTAAGCTAGGGAATCTATCTCTGAGTGAATCGGATGAGTTTTTCTTGGCGCTTACGAAACCTGACCGTATAGAAGAAAAGGCGAATGAGCTGACCGCTATTCTTACCAGTGACAACAATCGCGAATATGGCAGATATTCTCAGCAAATCCGGGATCATGATTTTGATCAGATGGTTATTGACTCAGAATTGGCAAACCAAGAAGATTGGTCTTATGAGGAACCGGATTTTGCTATGGATGTTCTTGAGGGGTCTGAACCTTTGACCGAGAGCGCGCCTATTGAAGATACGGCAAATAACGCACCTTTGAATAAGTTGAGCAATGATGAGGTTGATATTTTGCGCGTCAGTATCGCTAAATACAAGGGTGTAACGCCTCGGCAGATCAGGGTGTTTTATTATCGTTATCTGATTGCAAAGAATTTATTGATCAGGCGTTACGAGAAAATGGGTAGGACCAGTGTATGGCAAATACATTTTAATTGCCGTGTGCTGGCTACGCTTATTGTTAGTTATACGGTTCACGAAGAAGCTGGCATTTTAGAGGGCCACCTAATGTCTAGTTTAGACAATCAGCAACAAATGCAAAGTGTTGCGTTAATGAAGGAAACCGTTATTAATGGTTTTGATTACCAACAATTGCTGAAAGTATTGTCTATCGTAATCGCTTATTAAGCAAGCTTGGATCTTATCAAAATATTAATTTGATGATAATTGTATAATCTGACTCGGTTTACGCCGCTACTATTAATGGCAAAATTTTCTAATTAAAGAGCCGACCGGCAGAATATTTCAGAGCAAGTAGTTGTCCAAAGAATGTCCAGTACATTAGATCTGAAACATTCCACCTAAATTTCAAAGCGTTTGACCACAAATCTCACGAACGACCCTTGCTGTTCGAAGTCGGAGACTTCGACCCCCTATGCATATAGTCTTCAGACTATCGCAATTAAACAACCATAACGGACCTGCACCGTGTCGCCCTTCTCTTCGACAAGCTCAGAGCAGGCTCTAAACTCAGGGTGACACTTGCTTTTTTTCAAAGTCCGAAGCCTTAAGTTCAAAGTCAAATAAGGATTTAAAACTCGAGACTCAGAACTTAAGACTTAAAAACTCAATCCTCCGGCCTCTCCCTCGCATCCGCCATTCTCACAATCCTCGGCTCAAACATGGCTAATACTTCTACCAGATCATTCTGCGCTGCCATTACGGTGTGTATGTCCTTATAAGCCATCGGCGCTTCGTCCATATCGCTACCCATCAGGGTGATGCGCTTATCAATCAGGTTGGCGGCAATAACGGCTTTATCTAACGTTTTAAAAGCCGCACTCCGGCTCATTGCCCTGCCCGCACCGTGGCTAGCGGAGTTGATGCTGGCTGCATCACCTTTACCGCGGACCAGAAAGCCGGGTGTACTCATGCTGCCAGGGATAATGCCTAACACACCTTCGCCTGCCGGGGTTGCGCCTTTACGGTGTGCCATTACCTCGGTACCATCGGCCAGTTGCTCTTTCCAGGCAAAATTGTGGTGATTTTCAATCATGCTGATGGGCTTAACACCAAGGGCCCGGGCAATTTTGTTATGGATCTCGTGGTGGTTGGCGCTGGCATATTCGCCGGCCAGGTTCATGGCAATCCAGTATTCCTGCCCTTCGTCTTTATCCAGATCTAACCAGGCTAAATGCTTGGCTTCGGCAGGGAGCTTGGTTTTGGTCATGGCGATACGGCTGTAATAGTCGGCCACGCTACCGCCAAAACCACGGGAGCCGGAGTGTGAAAGTAAAGCCAAATACTTACCGGCCGGGATCTCGGCCAAAGCGCCTTCGGCAATATCCAATTCGCCCCATTCCACAAAGTGGTTACCGGTACCGCTGGTACCTAATTGCGCATAGGCTTTATCTTTAAGTGTACGGATCAGCTTTGTTTCGCCCCAGGTCTTACTGTCAAACAGTGAACTGTCAAAGTACGATTTGGTAGTGCAACCCATCCCGAAATAGGTGTTATCCACCAAAATGGTTTTCAACTTGTCGGTTTCGGTATCAATAGCTTCGGCAGGCAGATCAAAAATGCTTAAACACATCCGGCAGGCTATGTCCACCCCTACCGCAAACGGAATAATGGTATTGGCCGTGGTAGCCAGCACGCCACCAATGGGCAAACCATAACCCTGGTGCGCATCGGGCATTAAAGCGCCTGCAACGGCAATGGGTAACTGAACTGCTGTACGCATCTGCGCTAAAGCACCTACCTCAATGTTTTCCAAACCCCATACCGGGAACTCAGCTATCTCTTCTTTCAGTTTAAAGTTGCTCCGCTCCTGCTTCACAAACTTGCCCTCTTTACGCATGGCAATCACATCTTCGGCCAGGTTTTTAAACTTGCCGCCCTTCTTTAAGGCGTAGGGCATCGGGTCGTCAATCAGGGCTTCCAAATTGGCCAGCATCTCTGGCTTGGCCATCACATTGTGCTTTAGCAAACCATTAGCCACGCGACTAAAGTTTACCAAAACTTCCACATCATTAATGCCTAATGCCTTTAACTCGTTGTTGCCTATTTTTTCCTTTTCCATTATATCAATACTAAAGGTATCATTTAACAATTTAAATTCTCCGGGCTAAAACCCCTCTCCCCGGATCAGGAGAGGGGGCGTTCGTGAACGCGTTCAGCCTTTCGACACTACAAAGAGAAACACCAAGTGCGCAGCGTATTTGCGTAGTAAAAAATAATTTAATAAATTCATCAAAAAAAATATCACAGTTGGGGTATATTTAAATATGATTGCACATTTAATACATTATAAAGGGAAAGGCATATGGGTGTTGGCTGCACCGATGTTCGTGGGTTTAATTCTATTTACAGTTGCAGATGGTTTTGCATGGAATGATAAATATATAGGTGCAATTACATTTTTACTATCGGGTGTAATCTTATTCTTTATAGATAGTAATCGTAAAAAAGTAACGGAAGGCATAATAGTAGTACGCACGGTCAAATTGCCTCGCGAAAAAAGAAAAAATACTTTCATGTGGATAGAAGTAAGGTATTGGGGGATACTTATTGGTCTGATCGGACTTATTTGGCTGATAAATACATAAAAAAAATAAATCCGAAATAGAACATCCGAAATCCTATATCAAAATATGCCTGTTAACCGCAACGCCCTGATCCGCTACCGCACCATTGACCAATGCCTGCAAAACCATTTCAAAAAATGGACGCTGGATGATTTGATAGAAGCCTGCGGCGATGCCATTTATGAATACCAGGGCATTGATACGGGTGTTAGCCGCCGCACCATACAGGCAGACCTGGAAATGATGCGCAGCAACAAATTGGGTTACGAGGCACCCATTGTGGTGGTTGACAAAAAGTATTATACGTACAGCGATAAGAATTACAGCATTACCAACAGTCCGCTTAACCAACAGGACATGCAGGTGCTGAGCGAAGTATCAAGCCTGTTAAAGCAGTTTAAAGGCTTTAACCATTTTACCGACCTGAACGAGATGGTGAGTAAACTGGAAGACAAGATCTATTCGCAAAAAACGCAAAGCACACCCGTAATTGACTTTGAAAAGAACGATAACCTGAAAGGTTTGGAATGGATAGAGGTGATCCGTAAGGCCATTGTAGCCAGGAAAACCATCTGCATTACCTACCAGTCGTTCAAAGCAAGGGAAGCAAGTACTTTTTGCTTTAGCGGGTACCTGTTAAAAGAATACCGCAATCGCTGGTTTGTTTTGGGCATGCAACACAAGCGCAATGCCCATATCATGAATTTGGCTTTAGACAGGATCCAGGCGATAGAAGAACACGATGAAAAATACCGGGAGAACAGGACACTCGACCTGGCAACCTATTATAATGATTGTATTGGGGTAACCAAATCTCCCGGTCAGCGCGATTGCGAGGTGATTTTTTGGATAGATGCTGCGAATGCGCCTTACGTGATAACCAAGCCATTGCACCATACCCAAAAACTATTGAGCGAAGATGAAACGGGAAAGATATTCAGCATTAGGGTGATCCTGAATTTTGAGCTGGAACGGGAGTTGTTGGGCTTCGGCTCGAAAATGAGGGTTTTAGGGCCGCGCATTTTGGTAAAACAGCTTAAGCAGCAATTAACTAAGACTTTGGAGAATTATAACCGGGACAGCATAACAACACCGCAATTACCCTAACTTCGAATGATATAATGAAATGAAGCGCAATCAGATCAGGCCGGAATGGGTACCTTCGGGATACAGGGATAAGCAGGATAAAAATTCAGCCGTTGAAGCATCGTGTATTGTGCGCACCTTTTATAACCGTAAAAATACTGTAGCAAAAGCTGGCTTTAAGCGCAGGAACTTGAAATAACTTCACAGATCAGCCCTGCTAATAAACTCCTCAATCAACAAATCGCCGCTGATGGCGAAGCGCGTTGAAGATCATTATTTAATTCTTATCTGCCAGGTAAAATGCTCCCCTGGTCAAAGTTTAGCATCGCGTAACTTAGACCTAAAGTGCTTTCACCTTAATAAAACAACCGGCACTAAACCTTTCTGATCGGTGTAATAATCCCTCGCTTAAAAAAATAAAAAATAAAGGATTACCCGGCAGCTACGCAAACCGGATGGGGAACAGCGAGTAAAGGAATAGTTAAGCCTGAAGCCATCTTCCTGGTTTTGCTGCGATGCACCAGCGAACTCCAGAAACCGTATTTGCCGGGCACCATGATCAGCAAATCGGCTGATGAGGCAATAACCTCGTTTTTTATCGCTTTAACAATGTTGTCGGACTGCACATCTTTATAAAGGTAAGTTATGTCGCCGGTCTTTTCCCGACGGATTTCAGTGTCCGTTTTCCCGATATCCTGGTGTACATAAAAAACCTCCACTACCGGGCACAGATCGCCAATTTTTTCTTTAATGCCTGAAAGTACCTGCAAAGGGGAATCATGCAATACGTCACACGCCAGCAGCACTTTATCAAGGCCGCGAAATACAGCGCCGGCGGGAACCGCCAGTACCGGAAAATCCAGTTTGCCGATAGCGGCTGTTGTGGTGTTTCCAAAAATGTCCTGTTCGCGGCTTTCGGGCGCCATTCCCATAATTACCAGTGCTGCGTTGTGTTTTTCTACCAGTGCTTTGATGTTATCTTCCACAAAAGCATAAGCGGTTTCATGGCCGGCTATGATGCCATATTCAGCAGCAACACGTTCGGCAGCAGCCCTCAACCGGTCATTGTTCTCCTTTTCAAGCGCCGTAATGCTCGATGAGGGCAGCAGGGTGTTTGAGGCAGGCACAGAAAGTTTAAAAGCATTAAAAAGCAGCAGCCTGGCGTTGTAATATTTAGCCATTGCCGCGGCATAAGCCACGGCGTTTTCAGCAATGGGCGAATAATCTGTGGTGACAATTATGGTGTTCATATCAGTAGTTTATTTGTAGTTGATGAGCGGCATACTATTGTTTTACAACACAAGTCCGTTTCGTACTACAAGAATAATCAACTGCATGGCCGGGAGAAATGACGGCAGGCACCGGGTTTGCTGATGCATATCATATTTTAAGGAGCCGGGCATTGGTTTCGGGTTGATGTCCACACCTGTTCCACTTGTTCCACCGGCCAAATCCTGTTCCATTTGTTCCGTTTGTTTCACCTGATCACACTTGTTCCGCGGAACAAGCGGGGCGGCGGCTTACGGACTTGTTTCTTCGCGCTTTTAAAACAGAAAAAGGCGTTTTCCACAATCCATTATATTTAAGGATGATTATAGTAACATTGCAAACAAGATGGCAGACATGAACCCGGTGATGCAGCTCGCCTATGATTACCTGGAAATGACCAATACGGTGGTGTTCCTTACGGGTAAAGCAGGCACGGGCAAAACCACTTTTTTACAGCGGATAAGACAGGAACTTAAAAAGAAACTGGCTGTGGTTGCGCCTACCGGTGTGGCAGCAATTAATGCAGGCGGCATGACCATCCATTCCATGTTCCAGCTACCTTTCGGGCCAATGCTTCCAGGGGGCACCGAGCGCCCGGAGGTGCATTACAGTCCGGAAAAAAAGGAGCTGCTGCTGAACCTGGAATTGCTGGTGATTGATGAGGTGAGTATGGTACGGCCCGATGTGCTGGACCAGATAGACCTGATCCTGCGCAATGTAAAGGGTTCGGCCCATCCTTTCGGCGGCGTCCAGCTGCTGCTCATCGGTGATCTGTCGCAGCTAAGCCCGATCATCCGTGAAGAGGAATGGGGCATCCTGAGGCCTTACTATTCCACGCCTTATTTTTTCAGCAGTTTGGTGATGCAGAAAGCTCCCTACGTGCGGATTGAGCTGGATCATGTGTACCGCCAAAAGGACCAGGCTTTTGTGGATATCCTGAACGAGGTGCGCAACCAGGAAATAAGCGCCACCAGTTTGGCCTTGCTGAATGAACGGTATGTGGCAGACTTCAGGCCATCTGCTGATGATCCCTATATCACCTTAACTACGCACAACGGCATTGCCCAGCACCTGAACCAGCAATTGCTGGAAACGCTGCCCGGCGAAGAAGTTGAATTTAAAGCCACCATTCGCGGTGAGTTCCCGAGGGATGCCTATCCAACGGAAACAAACCTGAAGCTCAAGATCGGGGCGCAGGTAATGTTTGTGAAAAATGACGGTTCGGCCGAAAAGCTGTTTTATAACGGGAAGATCGGTACCGTGACTGCTATCTCTGGAAATACTGTATTTGTGCAATGCGGCCGCGAAGCAAGAGAGATAGCAGTAGAGGCTGTGGAATGGACAAATGTAAAGTACCAACTGGAAGGGGAAGCTATTAATGAAGCTAATGCCGGCAGCTTTGCGCAGGTGCCTTTGAAACTGGCCTGGGCCATCACCATCCATAAAAGCCAGGGATTAAGCTTTGACAAAGCCATTATTGATGTAAGTGAGGCCTTTGCGCACGGGCAGGCTTACGTAGCCCTGAGCCGCTGCCGCAGCCTGGCCGGAATGGTACTGCGCAACCCTATCACCGCCGCCAATATGATCGGCGACCCGGCGGTTGGCCGCTTTAATGAACAGGCTAAAGCCTTGCAGCCGGATCGGCAAAGACTGGAGCGCGACCGGGAGCTGTACCGCCTGTACCTGCTGCAGGAGTTGTTCAACTTCAGGCCCTTGCAAACCAGGGCACGGAGTTTTGACGACTTGCTGCCTGAACTGCAAACCCAGGTTTTGGACGTGGCAGACAAATACCTGCGGCAGTTACAGCCCGACCGGAGTATGCCGGCCGCCGCCTATTTCCTGGAAAAGTTGCGCACCGCGACAGAAACGCTGCATCGGCAATTCCCGGTTTTGATTGGCGATTCAAAAGATAAGGCCGGCAAAGCTGACCAGCTGATGATCTGGCTGATGAACCGGCTGCGTTTGCTGGGACACTTTTCGCAAAACCCTTTTACTACAGCCGGCTACCTGTCGCTCGCTGAAAATAAGATCAAATCGTACGATAAGTCTTACCTGAAAGCGCTGAACGCCATTCCTAATGAAAAGCTCTATGAGCAGATCCTGAGCTGGCGGGAAGATACAGCCGTAAAAGAAAAGATCATGCCCGGCATGGTGCTATCAGAAAAGACAGCGGCTGTAATCTCAGAGAAACTACCCGCCACACTAAAAGCATTAAGCGGTATCAAAGGGGTAGGCACGCAAAAGGCCGCACAATACGGATCAGACCTTATCGGCCTGATCCGCGTTTATCAAAATGAGTTATCGGGCGGCGGGACGGAACAAAGCAGCTTGTTTTAAGCGAGTTCCCGGTTCAAATCCGCCGGTTATTTGGTAAAGCCGGCCAGCAGGTCTTTCTGCCAGTTTTCCCAATGCCCCGCTTTTACGTAGTCGCTAATGGGCTTTTTGTATTTATCCTGCGCGTAAATGTACTTCAGTATATCTGTTGCCGGGCCGCTTAAACGGTCATTCGGGTTCAATATCGCATCAACCAGGTTTTCTGTAAGTTCATTATCAAACCAGTTCAGGCGCTTCAATGCCATCATGGCCCCGGTGCGGGTCCTGAACTCGTAAGATCCGCTGGTAAGCTTCACCAGGTCGGTAGCATATTGAGTTTTGTTCTCCGCTAAGAAACTCAGTTCAAGCCATTTGATCAGTACATTCTTATCCTGGTTGCCTTCAATTCCCCGGGTCGTTTTCAGGTAGGTTTCCATCTTTGCCGGTTGTGCAACGGAAAGCTTTTGCAGTGCCGTTTCTATAATGCTGTATGACGAATCGGACAGCATGGCTTCAACACCGGGTAATAATGCGGCGGTATGCAGGTTCGCGCGTGCAAGCGCAGCCTTTCTTACATTAACATCCGCATCAGCAAATGCTGCTTTAAACAGCGAAATGCTCCCGGCTGAAGTATCAGCGGCCAGTTGCGAAAGCACTTCGTTTTTAATCGGGTAAAACTTCTCGTGATGGTAAATAGCTAAAAGCGCTTCCCGTTTTTTGTCGGGAGTTGTATTTCGCATGGCGGAAACAGCATCATACCGATCCATGAATTGATCAGCACCGTTTGCCTGAGCCTGTAACATGGAAAATGGCTTTGCAAAGCTTACGGTTTTAAGCACTTCGCTTCCCGGGTCGAACAATACGAACGCCAGTTTACCATGGCCGGATGAAGGAATTCTGATCACCTCTGTTTGCTGCTGGATCCAATACTGTTTACGTACTACAGCGTGATCCTCATAGTGCAGTTCTATCCAAACGGGCATCTTAAACAGCCCTTTACTATATCCGGTTAAAGAGGTTGGTTCCTGTGTTTGAGCTACCACAAGTTCGGTTTGTGATGTCTGCTCGTCTAAAGTAACATGGTAATGTGGTTCACCGCCGCGGTACAGCCACTCATCCCAAAACCATTCCAGCTGCATGCCGGTACTCTCCTCAAAAGCATTCAACAGGTCGTGCGAATCCACATTCTGGTAGGGATGCTGATCCAGGTAGTGTTTAATCGCTTTGTTATAAGCTTCGCGGCCCCCTACCACATATTTAAGCATATTCAGTACGTAAGCGCCTTTCCCGTAGATAAAAGTGCCGCCGGCATTGCTGTGGGCTATCCCAAACTTATTGCGCTGTGCCTCGTCAATTGCCGCGTTTCCATTGCCCCTGCGCGACCATGCAAAGTAATCTTCACCAAATACCTCGCGCTCAAACAATTGGTCATAATAAGTGGCAAAGCTTTCCTGCAGCCATTGGTGGGCATCGCTCTTGGCCGTAACATAGTCGCCAAACCATTGGTGTGCAAGTTCGTGCGCATCAACTGCAACATAAGTGCGGTCCAGGGCTTGTCGTGCGTCAGACACATAAAAATCACCGAATATAGTAGCAGTGGTATTTTCCATGGCCCCGAACATGTAATCCTGAACGGGTATTTGCGAGTAGCTTTCCCAGGGGTACTTTAAGCCGATCTCCTTCTCGTAAAAATCAACCATTGCGGCAGCATATTTATAGGTTGGCTCAACCCGGTTTGCCCAATCAGGATAATAATAGAGGTGCATCGGCACGCCTGACGCCGAATGTGTTTCCTTGATATTATACTGACCAATGCCCAGCATAATCAGGTAAGGCGCCTGCGGGTGACTGATCAGGTAGTGCCAGGTATTGGTGCCATCTGTATTGTTTTTAACGTTTAAAAGCTTTCCGTTAGATAACACCTTATATCCTTTATCAAACGTAACCAGCATTTCAGAAACTATCTTATCGTTGCGGTCATCGTACATCGGGATCCAGTACCTGTTATCGGTAGCTTCGCCCTGGCTCCATACCTGTTTCCGGCTCAGGTTGTTTTTATCGTTCCAGCCGATAAAATAAAGCCCGCGGCGCGGATTGGCTTCGTAAGTTATGGTTAAACTGTCTGTTTGGTTCCAGTGTAAGGGTTTTTCGGGAAGAATAGTAATGCCCGCGCTGTCGGCATGGTATTTAACCGGTTTGCCATTAAGCAGTACCTTTTGATAGGTCATTTTTATACCGTCAAGGTAGATGGAATCTACCGTGGGGCGCAGCGGCGTAAAATAGTGTGTTACCGTGCCGCTGATGTGCGAGGCAGCGGGTTGTAATGCAAGCTGTAAGCGCAGCCGCGTGAAATTAACATTATGGTCCCTGGGGGCAAACCCTTCATCGTCGGCGTAACTTTTTGTGGGGATTTGTGCCAGCGAGCGGCCGGCGAAAGCGCATAGCAATGCCAGGAGAAACATTTTCTTCATTATCGATCAGTTAATAGCGTTATCAGGCGCTGAAGGTATTACTATTTTTTCAGCCGTGCAGCTATCAGTCTGTAATTTTATGGAGACGGAAATCCCGCTGTAATTCCTGTGTTATTTCCTTATTTCATAATGAAGTTCCACCATCCCGCTTTTATAGGCGGTTACGTTTTTAAGGTGTAGTGCCTGTTCCGGTATCATTTGGTCGAAAAAGCGTAATCCATCGCCCAAAATAATGGGTAAAACTGACAGCCGTATTTCATCGGCCAGGTTTAAGCGGATAAAATCCATGGCAAGTTCAGCGCCGCCAACCAGCCAAACATTTTTATACTTTGGTTTCAGGCGGTCGTACACCAGTTGGTGCAGGTCGCCCGAATACATTTCAACATTCTGCCTGTCAACCGGGAGCTTTCGGTGGGTGAGTACAATAACCGGCACCTCCCCGTAAGGCCACCCGTACGATTTTGAAAGTTCCAGCGCGAGTTCATAGGTGCGGGAACCCATTACGTAGCAGTCTATTGTTTGCAGAAATGCGGCTGCATCCTGTTCCGTAACATTAACGCCTTGCTCATAGTGGTCGGCTGTTTCAAACCATGAAACGCTGTTGTCTTTTTTGGCGATATAGCCGTCAAGACTCGAAACCATGTGGATCGTTATTTTGGATAGATCTGCCGCCATATTAGTTAAATGATCGTCTGAATTCCAATGGGGAAAGGTTTGTTTTTGTCTTGAACAATTTACTAAAAGATTGCGGATGTTCAAAGCCCAGCTTGTATGCAACCTCACTTACCGACAGGCTGGTAGCTGATAATTTCTCTTTTGCTTTTTCTATCAGTTTATGGTGAATGTGCTGCTGTGCATTTTGCCCGGTCATGGAACGCAGCATATCACTTAAATAACTTGGCGAGATATTTAAATTTTCCGAAAGGTATTGAACCGTGGGGATTCCCTGGTTTAAGGATTTTTCGTTCTCAAAGTATCCGTCTAAAACATCTTCCAGCTTCTGTAACAGGTCATTGCTTACTGCTTTGCGGGTAATAAACTGGCGCTTGTAAAAGCGGTTAGCATAATTTAACAGCAACTCAATTTGGGAAATGATCACATCCTGGCTAAAATCATCAATCCGGCTGTTCAACTCCTCTTCAATAATTTTGAAAATGGAAAAAATAGTTGCCTTTTCCTTATCCGACAGGTGCAGGGCCTCATTAGCCGCATAAGAGAAGAAACCATATTGTTTGACCTTTTTTGCCAATGGATAATTCCACAAAAAGTCCGGGTGGATCAATAAGGTATATTGCGAGCAGATCTCTCCATCATTATTGCCGTGGTTGCCAATAACCTGGTTAGGTGCGGCAAATAACAGGCCGCCTTCATCAAAATCATAATAATCCTGGCCATACTTTAACTTGCCGCCCAGGCTTGGCTTGTAGGAGATCTTGTAAAAATGCAATACATTAGATTGGGGCATATTTGATAAAATGAGGCGGTTGGTTGCCCCATCTACAAGGCTGATCAACGGATGTGCGGGCGCAGGCAAACCAAAGGCCCGGTGCATATCTGTTAACGATTCCATATTAACATGGCTGTTCTCTTCCTTTTTCATTTATTAAAGTTAAAGCAATTATACCCGGCAATGCATCTCATTACCGGGTATGATTAATTGTTTACCTAAAGATTACTTTGGAGTACCCTGCGCCGCTGCAGAAACAGCATCCCATTCTTCCCAGCTTGCCATCCTTTCGGCATAGGCGGTGCGCACCCATGGCAAATTATTGCTGCCCAAATTAATCCGCAAAGGCGGGTTTTCAGCATCCACTACTTTAAAGATCGCTTCAGCGGTTGCATTTGGGTCCCCCCTTTCCATGCTTCTTAAATTGCCGAAAAACTGCGTTTTAAAGTTTTCGTAAATGTCCATGCCTGGTGCGAACTTTAACGACTCCTGGCTCCCGAACTCGGTGGCATAAGCGCCCGGCTCAATAATGGTTACGTTAATTCCAAACTGTTTAACTTCCAGGGCTAAGCTTTCGTGAATGGCCTCGAATGCCCATTTTGACGAACAGTAATAGCCGATAACCGGCAGCGTTACATGGCCAAGGTTGCTTGACGTACCCAAAATATGGCCGCCGCCCTGCTTGCGCAGCAAGGGCAGTGCTGCCTGGATTACCGCCATTGCGCCAAAGATGTTGGTTGCATACATCGCCTTTACATCATCCGCGCTGGCCTCCTCAATGGTGCCCACCAGCGAATAGCCTGCATTGTTGAGCACAATGTCCAGCCGCCCGAAATGGGCATGCGCCTGCGCCACTGCGGCTTTTACCTGCTCGGGCCGGGTTACGTCCAGCTCCAGGGTAAGCACATTGTCGCCGTACTTTTCCTTAAGGTTGGCTATGCTTTCCAGCCTGCGGGCTGTTGCGGCCACTTTATCGCCGCGCTTCAGGGCAGCATCGGCCCAAACCCGTCCAAACCCACGGGACGTGCCCGTGATAAACCAGACTTTATGAGCCGGTGCAGCAGCGCCGGTGCCTGAAATTCCATGTTGATTTTCCATATTTAATATTAAAAATTATTAACACCGCAAAGGTGGGCAACCGACAATGGGCGTACGTAGCCTAACCGGGGATTTTTGTAGGCAAAATGAGAAAGGCAGCAAAATATGGCTGTGGAGCGTTCCACTTTTAAACACGGAACACCCGGAACAAAGTGAAACATATTGACTATCAAATACTTAACCATTTATTGAGAACTATATCGATGTAAATTATTGATAATCAATATGTTTCACCAATCACTAAATCAAAGCAAAAGAGTTTGGCGGCAATTTCCTGCCTCAGCAGGGGCTCTCGCAGAGGAGCCTGCGTCATGGTTTGCAGCATTTATTTGGAATGGGATAGATCGCTATCGAATACCTTCCATATTTCATTTAATCTCTTTAATAGGTCTCAAATTATCATTTGCGGCGACTGATGTTCAGTATCCTCCAATCTTTGTGTAAGATAATTTGATAGTTGGAAAAAAAAATAAGCCAAAACAGGAATTATCTATAAATATCAAAGAGCTTTCAAAACCCAAAAACAAATACTTTTTATATGCCATTAAAAAAAAAACTATTGAAATTGCTGCAACGCTTAACCTCCCCTATTTTATTACCCTACTGGTGGCAGGATGCCCTTTTGATGATCCCAAGATTGGTTTGCGGTTTCCTGTTGACTTCAAATTTTGGCGCGGCAAAATTTGGATTACCGTGGAGCCCTGCCGACAATAACCTTGGCTTTTTTGAGGTTGCATTTTGGTTTCCGCACGATGTAGCCCAATATGGTGGCATTTTTAAGCTGTTTCCCATATTCTTTGCATGGATGGGTGCCTTTAGCGAAGCTGTAGGGGGTATTTTTTTACTGCTGGGTTTGCAAACAAGGGTTTTCTCTTTTCTGATTTTTTGCACCATGATGGTAGCAATCTTTTTGCAGCAGTGGAGTAACGGCACCTGGAATACCCTGCCTGCACTCGGCTTTGGTTGGGTAAGCTTGTTTACGATGGTATTGGGCAGCGGGCGCTTTGGATTAGATCACCTTATCTCAAAAAAAATAAAAGCATGAAAAAACATCACCTTATCTCAATCACCTTGTTGGTATGGTTGGCAAGCAGCTGCGTGCAAAAATCATATCAAAAAACCATAGTAATTAAACTAAAGGTACACCATATTAAAGACATTAAAACAGTTGGCATACGGGGGAATGGCAATCCATTGAGCTGGGATAAAGATCTTTTATTAAAGCCCCTGGTTAAGGATTCTTTATATACTTTAACTACAACCGTCCTAACCGGCTATAAATTCGCCGAAATAAAATTTACCGTAAATGGCGAATTTGAATTTAAGGAACGGCCAAACCGCAGATTAGTTTTTAGTGACAAGGACACTACTTATTACAATGCGGTTTTCGACTTAGCAAAATAAGCAAGGATTAAACTATCTTTTAGGGAATCTCCCTAATAAAGATGCGCATTTATACGTGACGGTTAGCTATTTTCCTTTGTTACCCAGTCTTTAGGACTTAAACCGGTGGCCTTTTTAAAGGCCCTGTTAAAAGTTGCTTTTGAATTAAAGCCGCAGTCGTATGCAATTCCTAAAAGTGTTTTTGTTTTTTGTTCACCGGCATACAGCATTTGTTTCACTTTTTCAATGCGGTACTGATTTATAAAATCATTGAAATTAAAGCCAAAACCCTGGTTTATGGCTTTGGAGAGTACACTGGCATTGGTTTGCAACTGCTTTGCCATTTGATTTAGCGATAATTCCGGATCTTCATAAATTTTTTCATTTTCAACTAATTGAATAATTTTTAACCGCCATTCCATCAGAAATATATTTTCCTCCTCATCCTGCCTTTCCGTTTCCCCTAAATCAATTTCAATCAATTGCGCATCTTCAATGATCTGATCATTTTGCAACGATAAAACGGGAGCCAGCAATAAAGTTGCTTTTCGATATTCCAACAGGTTAATTTTAAAAGATATTTTTGCGTCAATTGAATTGGAATAGCCGGTTATAGCTATGTAATAAAACACGATGGCGAATGAAAAATATTGCCACCATGGACCTACATAATAAAGTTTTCTGAATACCGGAATTTGCATGCCGGCAAAAAATAATAGCTTTAATAAAAGCATGCATAAAAAAGCAATTAAAAACTTTTGTACCCAACTAAACAAAACCACTTCAGCATAACTTATCACCTGCACAATTATTTTCTTATAGATCATATAGTAACGGAGACTAAGCAGAAAATAAACTGACATAGATATAAACCCGGTATATTGGTACCAACTGTCGAAATCAGGGTCGGTTCCACCGGCGAGGAAAAAATATTTCTTCAGTATCAGCTTGTCTGTAACAAACATGATGAGGGTGAACAATAGATATAATATCCCCGGTAGCAGTTGGAGCCATTCTTTCCGGCCAAATTGGAAAGCGGGATTAAGAAGGCTCTGTACATAAAAAAATATAACCGGGCCAATGAAAAATAGATGCTGAAATGGGAAATAAAACAGAAAGTCCCTGTAGGGCTGGTTATCGTACCAGCCGGCAAATCCCACCATCCAGGGGGTGATGTTCAAAACGCAAAGCAGCAAAAATATTCCTAACCATTTATCCGCTGTGCTTTCGTTGTTGACGCCTTTTCGAAGTAGTAATATTGCATAGACCAAACCATGCACAAAAAAAATTAGCAGCAGCGAACTGTAAAAGCTGAATTCGAAAAGAATCATGAGTTAAAAATATACAAAAAACTATAATCCGGAGATAGTTCAATGGTTTAATTCCCCTGTCTCAGCAGGGTATGTCGAAGAGGATCCTCGTTATGGTTTGCAGATTTTTTTGTCACGGGATAAATTTCTGTCGCATACCGGGCAGGCGGCACACGATCCCTTTTAGGAGACCTGCGGGGCAAAAAATACAGCAAGCATTCTGCCTGCGAAACCAACCCAATTATACTGCTGATTTTTTTATATTTGAGCATGAAGACAATTTTACGCACCGGCCTTATCGTGCTGCTTATGCTTGTTATAAAAACGGGTGCATCGGCGCAGGTTATTATTGATGAAACTAATTTAATAACGCGCCTTTCCGGGCTCAATTCGCTAACTATTGCCGACGCCGGAAAATACTTTACCGACCACAATTATTCCCAATTCAGCAAGCAGACCATTCAGCAGCCTACCTATTCCATGGATCTGTATAAATACAAAACTAAGGATCAAACCGACAGCTATATATTGAGCGCAATTGGTGGCCAGGTTGCAAGCGCAGGCCGGATCACCTACAGCGAAGACGAATTCCAGCTAGCGGTGAAAACCGTAAAAGACATGGATTATGTGCCCGGCGAAGCCGCTGCCCCCGAATCAGGCAAAACCATTTATGCAAAAGGCAACATGCGTTTCATAATACAAAAGAAAGCCGCAGCAAATGGCAATATCTTTTATGTAATGTCCCTAAGCGATATTTTAAAGACGGGGCAGCTGGCAGCAGGAGCAAAAAAATAGATTGTGAAAGACTATCGACTAAATCAAAAAAACACAACAGCCACCCCCGGTATAAGTTTAGCGCATCGTAACTTAAACCAGATTTAATTCCCGCTGAGGCTTGGTCATTTATTATTTGGCAAATATGCGTCAAGGCTCCAGCGATAACTACCAATGCCGGAAAGCACTAATCCTGCGCCTGTAAATACAAATACAGGGTAGTTAAACGGCGCCCCGATTCCCAAAAATATCGCCATACACAAGCCAAAACACAGGGTAAGAATAGCTGCGCCTAATGCGATTTGTTTGATCTTAAAACCTGCTACCAGGCAGACGCCAAACACTGCCTCTGACAGCGTAGCAACCAGTCCCATGATGTTTGCAATTGGCCGGCCGGCAAACGGGAGCAATGTGTTTGTATAATCAATAAAGTGCTTCCAGTCGCCCCATGATACGCCGGGCGAACCGTTGGGCCCCATCATACCTAACCTGTCCATCACCGGAAGTATAAATCCGATACCCAGGGCTAATCTTAAAACCAATTGGGCAATCCCAGAGGCGTTTTTCATACTATCAATTCTTTTTAAGTTAAGGTAAATTTGCGGGCCATATCTGCAAAAGCACCCTCAAATATAATTCATAAGGTGGATAATTTTCAACTGCTTACTGTTGAAAGATCTCCGGGTATTTAATTGTGGTTTGCGGAATTTCTTGGCATGTTATAAATTTCTGTCGCATCCCTGGTAAACGGCGCAGGTTCCACCGGTAATGTTTACAAAAAATGAAGCTAACGCCATGGTCAAAAGTCTTGTGCGTTTCTGAACAATCATAAAAGAAATAACAAAGTTCAATTTCAAAATAAAATTCATTTTTTGTCATTTTTAAAACGCTCATTCGTAAATTTATTCGCCTTTCCTAAGGTTAGTATAACATTATGTCAAAAAGAATTGATACTTCTTTACAAAAAAATAAGGATGGGGTGGGCGGCTCAGAACCAACCAATGAGCGTGGAAAAGCTAAGAAATACGACTTGCAATACCGTGTGCTGTTTGACAAGAGCCCGTTGCCAATGCTTATATATGAGTTATCCAGCTATAAAATACTTGACGTAAATGAAATAGCCATTTTACATTATGGATATAGCAGGGCCGAATTTTTAAGCATGACCATACATGATTATAGGCCAAAAAAAGATATTGAAGAGATTAATAAGATACTTAAAGAGCTTGTTGATAAAGATAGGGCATACCAGTTTGGGGTGTATGAGCATTTGAAAAAAGATAACACGATTATTAAAGCCGAGGTTTCGGGCTACGCAATCAATTATGCCGGCAAGGACTGCATGATGGTTGTGTGTAACGATGTTACCGAAAAGGAAGCTGGTTTACAGAAGATAAAAGATAACGAACAAAAGCTGTTACATAGCCAACAGCAGTTGTCTCTTATCTATAACAATGTTAAAGATGTAATT
Source organism: Mucilaginibacter xinganensis (assembly GCF_002257585.1). Lineage (NCBI taxonomy): Bacteria > Pseudomonadati > Bacteroidota > Sphingobacteriia > Sphingobacteriales > Sphingobacteriaceae > Mucilaginibacter > Mucilaginibacter xinganensis. The sequence continues at coordinate 3,815,923 of NZ_CP022743.1, forward strand.
TTTGTGATTAGCGTCGAAGCAGACGATCGTTTTAAATTTATGTCTGTCAATAAAGCGTTTACTGATATCACAGGTATTCAGGAAAGCGAAGTTACAGGAAAATATATTGAATATATTATTCCCGAACCATCGTTAACCCTAGCGGTGTCTAAGTATAAACAAGCAATAAGTAGTAAAGAAAAGGTTACATGGACCGAAACTACATCATACCCTACAGGCACTAAAATTGGGGAAGTAACTGTTACACCCATTTTAAACCAATATGATAATTGTGTACAGTTGATAGGGTCGGTTCATGATATTACCGAATTGAAAAATGAAGAACGGCAGCTAAAATTGTTGGAATCGGTAATTACCAATACCAACGATTCGGTTTTGATAACCGAAGCTGAGCCAGTTGATGAGCCGGGGCCACGTATCATATACGTGAATAACGCATTTACTAAAATGACAGGATATACAGCCACCGAGGTTGTGGGTAAATCGCCAAGAATTCTGCAGGGGCCAAAAAGTGATCGGGCTGAGCTGGCCCGGCTTGGCGAGGCGATGCGTAAATGGCAATCGTGCGAGATCACAATTATCAATTATAAAAAGAGTGGTGAGGAATTTTGGATAAATATTTCTGTTACACCCATAGCAAACGAAAACGGGTGGTTTACCCAGTGGATTGCTATTGAGCGGGATGTTACAGAACAAAAATTAGCAGAACAAAAATTAACCAGCTCTTACAAAGAAAGAAATGACATACTGGAAAGCATTGGCGATGGTTTTTTTGCGATAGACAAAAATTGGGTAGTAAACTATTGGAATAAAAAGGCGGAAATTATTCTGAATAAGCCCCGCGAAGAAATTATTGGCCGGGACCTGAGAGAAATATATCCCGATTTACCAGGACGGGCTACTTATGTGTATTACAAAAGGGCGTTTAGAGAAAAAACTGTACAATCATTTGAAACGTTAAGCCCGGCTGTAAACAGATGGTTTGATGTAACGGTTTACCCATCTAAAAACGGCTTGTCGGTATATTTTAAGGACATTACCGAGCGGCTGATTCATTCCAAAGCTATAGAGGAGCAAAATGAAAAATTAAGGGCAGTAGCATGGAAGCAATCGCACCTAGCGCGGCCTCATGTTGCTAATATATTGGGGTTAATGAATGTTTTAAAAAATGAAGTATTAACCGAGTCGGAAAAAGATGAGCTGTTAAATTATTTGCTAACTGCGGCTATTAAGTTAGATGCCATAATATTAGAGATCGTTGAAAATGCTGAGGAAATAAAGCCTAAGCAGTTATGATGAAATGATAGTCAGCAAAGCCGTATAAATTTACACGTTCTTACAGTTCAGCCGCTTACTGCTGAAAAATCTCCGGATATTTCCTGATGAAGTACACCGGTGTACAACTCCAGGCGTGGCAATAACTGTTAACCGGGAAAAAGTTATAGGGGGATTTAAACTCGTCGGCTGGATCATACACTTCCCAAAACGCATCCGCACCTTTTTTTACCATGCCACCCCAATAGTCAATTAGCGCTGCTTTTGCTTCGGCTTTTAAACCGCTTTCAATCAGCGCCGCAATATAATAATGGTACATATAGGGCGCTCCGGGACGCACCGCGTCTATAAAGGTTGGTAATACTTTTAAAGCCTTTTGCGCCTCAGCTTTCGATGCTACGCCGCTCAGGATCATCCACGCTTGTCCGCCGTAGGATACTTGCCTGTTTGGGCCACTCACAAACAGCCCGGTTGCTTTGTCGTACAGGTTTTTATGGGCAGCTTCCTTTAATTTTTTTGCCATCGCAGGAATCTCTGCCACCTCATTTTCCTTACCCAATAATTTGGCCAACGCATAAGTTTGGTTAAGGGTGTAAATAGTGATGCCCTGTAACGGCGCCTGTTTATCCAGCCCGTCCTTCCAGTCAAAAAACACCCACCACTCCTTTCCGGCTTTTACATAGTCCATCATGCCATCGGCACCGGCGTACATTTTGGCAATGTCGAGCTGTTTTTTAGCGACTGGCCACAGGTCGAGCCCGGTCTGTTTGTCGCCGGTTGCGGCAACATATTCCTTAAGGGCCACATTGAACAGGAAGCAATAATCCAATAAGTGAGTTTTTTGCGGATGCGGTTCGGGCAGTTCAAATACATCGGCGTTAAGGATGCCGTCTTCGTTGGACAGGCCGGCCAATAAATACAAACAGCGCTTTGTCAGCCCATCGTTTTTAAAGGAATACAAGTTAGCCAGCGACTCCAAATACGTGTCGCCAATCCATAAGCGGCGGTCGCGCTTGGGGCCGTCCTCATAAACGGTTTGCATGCACTCTTTAAGTGTGGCCAGGCCAACGCGGTCAATATCTTTTATGATGGGCGAGGTTGTTGCTGACAGCTCCGGCGGCGTTGCCGTAGCCGAGGTATATGCCTTAAATTGCAGATCTGTAAACCCCAACCCGTAACCGCCCGAGCCCAGCCATTCGATCTTTACATACCTGAACGCTACCCTCCGTTGAATAGTGATGGTTGCCGGCAAAACTGAAACAGTAACCGTTTCATCCTGCAGCCAGGCGCGGCTTAAGCCACCGGGATACGGGTCGAAAGGAGTCGCCAGTTCAGCAGGCACCTCGCCGAATGTGAGCTTTAAGCGCAGCGGCGCATCCATATCGCCCTGCAGGGTTTTTAGGGTAAAAGTACAGTAGCCCGTCAGGTGCTCGCCAAAATCGACTATCATGCCGGTGTTTTTTTGACTAATGGGCGTGTTGTAAAATTGTTCAACACCTCCCGCAGGCACCATTTTCCAGCCTTGGAATGCTGCGGCATCCTTTTCCAGCTTAACCATGCCGGCGGGATGTTTGATGGTTTCCGTTAATACCGGCTTATATCGCGCTGCCTTTTTGAGCCAGGATTGCCGTTGAGCTGCGTAAATGTCCTGGGCATTTGTTTGCGTGGCAAGGGCGATAAAGCCGGTTAATAGCAGGGATGTGTAAATGCGGGATCTGGTTAATGTCATGAGGTTGATGTGTATTGGTGGCTGGCAAGGCAATATACGAAGATTTGGGGTTGAGGCAGGTTGTTTTTGCAGCGCCAAACTTCATTTATTAGTGTCAAACGTACAATTTTAGTTAAACGACTACAGTTTAGTCCATTAAACTAAGCATAGTCATTTTTAAATATAGCTTACATTTTTCACCCAATTATAAATTATATTTTGTTTAAATTAAATTATTCCCTTAAAGAATACGTCCTGATATCAACCAGCAGGCGTTGTGACAGCAAAAGGGGACGTGTAAACCCAGATGTAAATAGGATTGGCAACAACTGTAAATTCAATGAAGGCACCCGCTTTGTAATGGATAGGATTCACCAGGAGGCTAAACCTTCAAAAATTCACCGTTCTTTAAATCATTAAATCATGAGTAAAAATCGCCATTTAATTGAAAACAGCATCCAGGGATTTCATGCCCGGAGCAATTTTAAAGTACTGGTTCCCGTTTGTTCTATCGTATTGCTGCTTTTTGTGCTTACAACAGCGTGTAATAAAGAAAGTTCAAACCCTTCGCCCGATGTGTCGTTATCGGCAAACCAGGCATTAAGCGCAACCGCAGTTAATGCAAGCAGCTCCATTAGTCCGGCACCGTTAAACCTCAGAACTGCCGGTAATTTTACCATATTAAGTGAAACGGGGATCTCCACTACCGGGGTTACGGCCATTAAAGGCGATATTGGCGTGAGCCCCATATCCTCAACGGCCATAACCGGATTTGGACTGGTAATGGATGCCACTAACCAGTTCTCTGCAACACCTATTGTAACCGGGAAAGTTTACGGGCCCAACTACGCGCCACCTACCCCTTCAAAAATGACCACAGCTGTTAGTGATATGAAAACCGCATTTACTACAGCAAATGGTTTGATCTTCCCTGCACCTATTGTTCAAAAGTATGCAGGAAACATCAGCGGCCAGACTTTACATCCGGGGTTGTATAAATGGAGCACAGGCGTTTTAATAACCAACGTAGGCGTTGTATTAAGCGGCGGACCAAATGATGTGTGGGTGTTCCAGATTGCGCAAAACCTTACGGTTAATAACGGTGCTACTATTACCTTAAAGGGCGGTGCACAAGCTAAAAATATCTTTTGGGTAGTGTCAGGTAAAGCTACGCTCGGAACAACTGTTAATTTCAGCGGCAATATCCTGAGTAAAACGCTGATCTCGCTCAATACGGGCGCTAAAGTTACCGGCAAATTATTGGCGCAAACAGCAGTTACATTAATTGCTAATACTGTTCACCCTTAATCATATTTCGGGGTATTATACCAGGAAGGATCTTAAACAAAAAACGCCGTGAAATATTATTTCGCGGCGTTTTTTGTTTATGTGTATATAATGTTAAGCTTTTTAGCCCTCCTTGTGCGCAGCAAAGGGACGGCAGGTCCAGCGAAGCGTCGACCGGGTGAGTAAATCTGCGCGCGATGTTCACGCAACCGGCTTAACATAACGACTCGGAATGTGCCAAACACCCAATCATTGCGCATATCCAGCCCATATTGCGGCATTTTCCCTTACCTTTACCCGCATGTCAGCATCACCTGTAAAAGTCCTTTTCTTTTCGGCAAAGCCTTATGATATCGCCTCGTTTAACCAGCATAATGCCAGTTATGGCTTTGAGCTGGAGTACTTGGAAACACACCTCGGCCCGCACATTGTTAATGCGGTTGACCAGGGTACCTTTGCAGTTTGTGTGTTTGTAAACGACAAGCTGACAACCGAAGTAATAGCAATATTGGCAGCCAAAGGTGCAAAGGTAATTGCATTGCGCTGTGCCGGGTTTAATAATGTACAGCTGGAAGCGGCAAAAAAGTACGGGATAACGGTGTGCCGCGTGCCGGCGTATTCGCCCGAAGCGGTGGCAGAACATGCGGTAGCTATGCTGTTAACGCTCGTCCGCAAAACCCACAAAGCCTATAACCGGGTAAGGGAACAAAACTTTTCGCTCAACGGACTTTTAGGTTTTAACCTGCATGGAAAAACAGTGGGGGTTATAGGTACCGGGCGAATCGGGAAGGCCTTCTGTAAAATTATGCTGGGCTTTGGGTGCAAAGTACTGGCATTCGACCTGTTTAAGGATGAGGAAATGGTTGCTGCCGGTGTACAATATACCACCTTTGACGATGTGCTGCGGCAGGCAGATATCCTATCGCTGCATTGCCCGCTTACACCCGATAACCGTTATTTGATTAACCAGGACAGCCTCGGCAAAATGAAACAGGGAGCCACTTTGATTAACACCAGCCGGGGAGCGCTGATTGATACTCACGCTGTTATCGGAGCTTTAAAAACGGGCCGACTGGCTAACCTTGGCATCGATGTTTACGAGCAGGAGGAACGCTTGTTTTTTAAAGACCTTTCAGGAAGTATCATTGAAGACGACACCATACAGCGGCTGCTGAGTTTCCCAAATGTGCTGGTTACCGGCCACCAGGCCTTTTTTACCGAAGATGCGCTGTCGCAGATTGCCGAAACAACACTGGCCAGCATTCATAAATTAAGCAAAGGGCTAACACCTGACGACGCGCTGATTGTACAAATTTAATTGGCGATGCCGCCCGGCAAAGCAGAGCAGTTTTTTATTTAGAGACAAGCAGAATGGTTGTTGTGTTTTAGGATATGCGGATGATTGATTTTATCAGAACTTATTTTTACCGTTATGCAAATTAGCGGGAATTTCAGATGTTATAATAACGCCAAACTCCTTATCGGTAACACCATAATCTTTTATTAACTGCTGCTTTGTTATTATCTGTAACCCTTTAAAAATTGTATTGTTAATTGCTGCAAGGTCGCCTTCATAGTTTTCTTTCAGTACCCTTTTGTTAAGTATGTACTGGATATGTACATCACTTTCAACGGTAGGTACAAGTTTGCCATATTGATCTGATTTCGACTTAAAATAATTCCAGTACTTATTTTTGGCGAAGTCTTTGGTTTCGATATAGATGAGCCCGTTTTTTGCTGCTGGTCCCATTCTTTTTATCGCACTTGAATCTTTATATACGGTAACCGAAGCAATTTCCTCAGGCCTGTAATTCTGTAATACGTGTTTATTAACTCTTACGCTATCAATAAAAAAAACCGGGTCGGTAGCACTCTCTTCAAAAACAATTTCCGGCATGTCTTTTTTAAGGCTGTAGCACGACATCATTAAATCAACCGCCTGAACAGGCTTGTTCATATAATAAGCCTCATCAATTGGGAATTGTGGCTTTTTATTTGGATCGATTTTAACATAAAAAGAAATGGTATCATTTGAGAAATTCCAGTACCCGGAACAACCCCTTGATCCCCATTTATCTTTAAGTTGAGGATATAATTTTATTAAATCTTTTAAAAGCAGGTTGCTTAAATCAATAACTTGCCCATCGGGCAAACGCCCTTTAAATTGCCTGGTTAACCTGATCTTGCTCACGTAGTTTGATTCCTGGTCTTTTTGAAAGATAAGGCCGGGTTGTTTGCCAGAACTATAACCAGTGCCGGCTACATATCGTGAATCCTGCCCATAGCAACCTTTGGCAAGGTCCATTTCCTCCACGTCAACTTGTTTTAAATCGGTGTTTGCCTGTTTTAGATCTGACAGTGTAGTTTTACAAAGGCAGAAACCGTTAATGGTTATTTTTTTTGCCAGCGTATCCGGGATTTGTGCTTTTGCAAGTGTAGGCAATAATAATATGGTGATAAGGAGGGTTTTCAAGTTCATTGTGCTAATTTATAACCTTTATCATACATATTATATTTCCCCCAACGAATTCCAAATCAGCTGCAGTGCCTTCTGACGTAAGCTCTCATCGCCTTTTACCATATCAATTACCAGCTGTTGTTTCCGCTTCAGGTATTTCTTTGCGTGTTCGCGGTCATATTGCATTACCCAGTCAATATTGTATATCAGGTCGCAATATTTAACGGTTTGCGCGGCCGGGCTGATCGTCGCCAGCCGTGCAGCTTCGCGTTCTTTGCGTTCCTTTTTGCCCAAACCTGGATAGGCAGCGGCTGTAAAAAAATCTGTGAGTTCCTGTACGCAGGCGGCAATATGGCCGGCTTCGCTATCCGCGTATCCAAAGCCAATCAGCGTTGCAATTAATTCCCCCGGCGTAATAGCGAGATCTTCAAAAATATCATGACAAAGGCCGATCTCGTAGCCCAGGTTAGTAGCCTTTCCGGCTTGTTCAGCCACGAACTGTAAATGGATGAAATAGGGTTTGTATGTGCTTTTTAGTAACCTGCCCTCATATTTCTTCTTCACCCAATGGGTTAATTGTTCGGCAGGCGTCATTTAAGTTTGTCCAGCTTAAAATAACCTAAATGAACCTCGTCATCCGGTAGCGCTGTGCCGTCGCCAATAACAATCCGATATTTTTCTTTGAAAGTTGGTGAAAGCAGGTCTTCTATTTGATGGATATTATCTACATCCACACCATATTTTTCATCAATGTGCGCTGTAGCAATACCTTTTAGCGAATTGGTTTTAAAGAACAAGCTTTTTTTGGATTCCTGTACGGCCAGTGCACGGGTTTGCTGCACGGTAAGTACGATATAGTGTTGCTCTTCCAGTTTGTCGGTGGTGTAGCCGCCAAGGTTCAGGAAAAATAATTTGTTTGCCGATGGCGGGATCTCATCGTCCTGCAAAACTACCTTCACCGAAAAATTGTCAACTTTAGCCACTTCGCGCCAGCCGTCCACATGCAGGGTGGTACCTGCTTCGGGCCAAAAGGCTCTCAGGTCGGGTACCAGGTCCTTCAGCTCATTCGCAATTCCGAAGAAATAATCATGCTGCTCAATATTTCGTCCCGGCGCTTCGGCACCTAATAATAACAAATACAATTTCATGCTGACAGTCGCTTAATAATGGTGGATGAAGCTTCCTCGCTAAAATCCAACCCGGAGTAATCGGGATTATAGCCGCCAATATACGGAACCGCCATGATATAGATCCGGTTATTAAAAGCGCCGTACGCGTCAACCACCTGGAAATGGTCGTTAATGGTGATACCCGAAACCTTTAAATAGTAGTCCCCGTGTTGATCGCGGGTCACGTCTTTTCCTTCGGCCATTGCCTTTTCCCCTTCTTCGGCCGAGCGAAATTTAAGCCGCGCGGGGGTAATGGTCCTCGCGGTAAGTAAGCTTTTAAACGGAAATTCCTCGAAGGCTAAATGCGGCTGACCTACACAATCTATAAAAGTATTGAAATGCACAGCTTGCTCGGTTCCGCCTTCATCGGTATAATGGTAAACGGCGCCACCTTCGGGCGATGGTTCAACCCGGCTGTCATCTCCAACCGGCACCAGGTCCAACACGCCCGCCTGGTGCAGTGCCAGTAATTCTTCGCTCGAACTTTGCGGAATATAGGCGATTACAATAGAAATGAGCGGCGACAGTGATTTTTGCAGCCTTTGCATATCCTCGGCAGACAGATGCTTGGCAGGATAGTTCAGCGCGAAGCTCAATACGCCCAGCATTTCTTTCCAGTAAACCGATTCCCTGCGCCTGATGGATTTTTCTGCTTCGGCATATTCTGCTTTGAGCAACTGAAATGGATCCAGGCGCTCCCGCAGCTCCATCATGGCGGCAACAAATTCTTCCAGCTTTAGGTGTTTAATGCGTTCGTAAAATTCAGGTTGCTTTTCGCGGATCGGGGCCTTAAAATCTCTTTCAAAAATATAATCCAGCGATAAAAAGCCCTGGTTGGCAGCAATGTGCGCCGCTATCTCTTCTTTGCTCAGCAGCGAGTTGTTCGATAAATGGGAATCGTCCAAATGAAACCGTACCGCTGGCAGCATCCCGTTACGGGTATGCAACACCATTTTAAAGTTTGGGCTCTGCTCTGAAAGCTTATAGGACAGGATACCATTTTCTTTTTTTTCATAGGTCCCGTTATGCCGCGAGAGCGTACGGATGGCATCTACAGCGGTAAGCGAGGAGCCTTTAATAGCTACCGGGTGGTCCAGCTGCAGCGCCAGTTTTATTGGCGGGTAAGGCGAATCAAAATAATTGGGCACTATGCCCTCGTACTTGTGCGGCCAGTTGTGCCCGGTACAAATGATCAGTTGGTCAAACTCAAAACGTTCGTTGCCAGCTATTTCAACCGTGACTATTTCCTTCTCCGGGTGATCGATCAGGTCCGTTACGTTGCTGTCGTAACGGATCTCATAATCTATGCCTTTTTCCCGGGCCAGCTTTTGCAGCAGGTCGAACTGGGCGGTAAGGTATTGGCCGAACAGCAGGCGCGGCAATACTTTATATTCGTTAAAACGTTTTGGGTCGATGTGGAATTTGTCCAGCGTGTCTTTCGGTACGTTTTTTATCCACCGGGCAAGCGGCGTAACCAGCAGCGGGATCTCATTGCCGGATACATTGGTAATATGCTCGTCATTTGCGCCTTCAGCACTGTAGGGCATGCCAGCGCCCAACTTCTTTTTACGCTCAAATATCGTGATGGCAAGGTCTGTTCTGCCAGATTCCACCAGCCGCTTAAACATGAACAGGCCGCTGGGCCCTCCGCCAATGATTGCTATGTGTTTCTTATTTTCCAAGTTATATTCAGGCTTATTTTTATGAGGATTGTAATTCAACAAAGATTGCGGGTAAGTGTTTTGGGAGGGGATAAATTTGAGCTTCAGCGCAGGCGTCGCACGTCCGCCTGTTCAAACATGCCGTCCGTTCCAGGCATTTTACCTGGATGCCAATATAAAGTGCTGGCAATAAATAGCAAAAGTTCAGCTAAAATAAATTTTACATGATCGCATCTATTGAAGCATTTTTTATATATTTAGATAAAATTGCGGATATGACTAACCTAAATTTTACACCCGGAATTTTACAAAAACTCACAATTAAAAACTATTACGGTAAAATTTTGTTTTCTGGTTAATAGCATTGATGGTTTAAAATTAGCCTGTTGAATATGAGAACCTTGTCCAATAAAAGCACCCCTGCCGGGAATAGCGAAGTTCATTTTATACACCATGGGCAACTTTTAGAAAAAGTTATCCGTGATGAGCATAAAAGTATCAGCAGTATAGCACGAACACTTAAGATAAGCCGCCGTACGTTGTATAATTGGTTTGAATCGGAGACGATGGATTATGAAAATCTTATAAAAACAGGTAAGATAATAGGGTATGATTTCTCCAAAGAAATACCCGGGATAAAGGAAATGAAACCCAAACAACCCGAAAAAAAACGAGCCCACGCTCCGGACAAAACCGATGAAGATTCAGTTTACTACTGGATGGATAAATATTTAGCACTACTTGATAAATACAGGGAACTTGCAATGAAAGATTACGTTGACAATGATAAATACGGATCCGTGTAGCCCCCTAAATCCCGCTTAAATAAAAATTAATAAATCTCCTTCACTGCACCTTCCAAATTGGAACTTAGATTAATGAGCAGCCCCCCAAGTGCTGCGCTTACCGGATTCCCATAACACAATCGATCTTCTGATCAATATAAATACTAACTATTGATAATGAGCGATGTAAGGATTGATGATGGTATTGTCTATATCAGCAACAATTGACTTTATCTTATCATCAAGCGCATTCACCGCGTCATCCAGCAATTCCAGGTACTCGCGCGGAGCCTCATAATTTTCTCCTTTTATCAGGCCCATCAAGCCCATAATAGAGGTGAGCGGTGCCCTGAACTCATGTGCCTGGATATGGGCTATTTTTAACAACGATTTATTCTGCTCAACTATTTTCTGCTCTTTAAGCTTTCGTTCGGTTACATTACGGATCAGGTACGATACCCCGATAATTTCATCATCATCATTCCTCGCAGCTTCAAAAGCAGCTTCCCACCAGATGGTGCCAATATCGTCGTAATCTGTCGATCCTTCTTCAAACGATTTGCTTCCCTCCAGCGCTTCATTGTAACGGGTTAAAAAGGTGCTTACAAAGGCAGGGTGCAGGTATTTAACAAACTGGTCGTCCCGTTGCAGCACAGCGTTATGAACCCGGCTGATAAAAGCCACCGCGGTTTTATTAAAATCAATCACTTCGCCGCTTTTCCCAAGTAATACATGAAAGTTGTTGGAGCTTTCAAAAAAAGAGCGGAGGCGGATAGACGCATCGTTGTTAAATTGTTTTTGTTCTTCCAGCTCCAGCTGCTTTTTTTGCAGTTCATAAACGCGCGACTTAAGCTCGAGTACCTTCATGGTCTGACTGGCGAGTATCTTTAAAACCAGTTGCTGGTGATCATCAAGCGCCTTGGGTGCCACATCATAAACTGCAAGCACCCCAAAACTTTGCCCGTCCCGCATAACCAGAGGTACGCCGGCAAAAAAACGGATCCCCAGCCCATCCGATACGTTGGCATTATTTACAAAACGCTCATCGGCCAGGGTATCACTAACCATCATTAATCCATCCTGCGCCAGTAAACTGGCACATAAGCTGTTTTCAGCCGAAATCTGGAGCAGATCGATACCTTTTCTAACTTTTAAATGTAAAGTTTCGTTATACTGTAGTATAATCAATGCGTAAGGCGAGTAAGTTACAGCAGAAGCAAGCTCAACAATTTCCGATAATTCGGGATCACTTTCAAGATCAGACTCTATAAAACGGGCAACCTCAGGTAAAGCTTTTTCTTCAACAATCATCTAGTTAGGGTAGTTTTCCGTGACAACAGCATATTAAATGTCAAATTGCCATTTAATGGGTATACGTTACAACACATAATTTGGTTTAGTGTTTAATAAAGTAATCCAACAAAATGACAATAATTATAGAAAGCTAGCTGCAAGTACATTCAGGTTTTCCTAAATCAACTACACTGACCGCCTTATTGATAAGTTTACCACTAATAAAAAAGTAACAAGATAAATTTATAAACCTCATTTACAAGTATTTAAAAGAAAAATGAAAAATAAACAGAACTATGTATTGCATATTACTGTACTAAACATATATCTTTGTTACATATTATTAAAAAAGCACTCCGAACAGGAATAACACCATTAACTTAAAACTGTCAATAACATCATTAATCCTAAACTCAACAAAATGAAAACAAGCTTTTTTATAGCCGCGGCCTGCCTGGTTACACTCAGCCTTTTTATAGGCTGGGCAAAATTTACCCGAAACAACGATGACATCACTATCGCAGTGGCCGAAACAGATGATGCCTACACCTACACAGCTTCATTTAGCGAAGCTGCTACCGGCAGGGTACAGGATTACATTAACCACAGCATCAGGCCCAACTCCCTCTTCCGTTCATCGCATGACTACTTTGATGTGAACACTACCCTGGCCGATCAAACCAATTTTTATGTAAAGGAGTCGCCGGGCGAATTGCGCATAAGAATAAATAAGCACAAAAACTCCACTGCATCCTACCTGCGCATTAAAAATATGTGCAATGGCATCAGCAATGTCTTAAAAGGGAAGTAACTAACACAACAGAAAAATCAGCTAAAAACTTAAACCAACAACTAACCATAAATCATGAAAAAGATAATTTTAACACTTGGGCTCCTGGCAGCCATAGGCACAGCAAGCTTTGCACAATGCGACAAAAGTGTTGTGCTTAATTCATCAAAAACAGATCACTTAGATGAAGCCGGCGCAGTTACCCGCACGGTTGACGAAACAGCACAAATTAATATAACCAAAACCACGGTTGATATCAACGTAAATGAAGGCCATAAAATGACCGGCACAATTGTAGAAAATACATGTAACTGGATCGCCCCTTTTAAAGAAGGCAAAAGTGTTATGCATTTAAAAATGAGCAATGAAAATGGCGAAGAGAAAAAAGTAACTATTACCATTGAGGGCAAGGGTGGCAAGATTACCCTTCTGTTTGAAATGGAAGGCGAACCCGGCGACAGGGTGCGCGTTTACATTGATAAGTTTGAGGAAAAGGCATAAACCACTGTAATTAATGTATAAAGCACAATGAAAAAGATAATTTTAACCCTTGGGCTGCTGGTAGCCATAGGCACAGCAACCTTTGCACAATGCGACAAAAGTGTTGTGCTCAACTCATCAAAAACGGATCACCTGGATGCTGACGGCAAACTTACCCGCAGCGAAGATGAAAGCGCAATGATCGAGATCAGTAAAACAACCGTTGACGTATCTATTAACGGCGAGCATAAAATTGCCGGCATTATTAAATCAACCACCTGCGACTGGAAAGTGCCCTTTAAAGAAGGGAAAACCGTTATCAAAGCCTCGACAGACCGCGACGGACAGGAAAAAACCTTCACCATGACGATTGAAGGCAAAGACGGAAAAGTAACCCTTTACTTTGAAATGGAAGGCGAGCCAAATGATAAAGTAAGAGTAGGGATAGATAAGTTTGTAGCCAAGGCCTGATGGCCGGCAACCAGCAACTCCCTAAAAATAGAAATGTCGGGCTGTAACCAGCACGACATTTCTATTTTAGTATATTTTAGTATAACTCACTCAAGTTTTTACGGTTTTTATTGAACCAGCAACTTAGCTGTAAATTTCCCTTCAGTAATAGTTCCTGTTCTGCTGTCGGGCGTATTTCCTGTAAAATCAAAGGTTCCGGACACCATATCGCTGGTGAACGATGTTATCACAACCTTGCCGCTTAACCCAATGTAAGTATCATCAAAATTAGTTGTGTTTGAATAGGTAGCAATTACATCACCATTCGCAACGTCAAAAGTTCCTGTTTTGATATTGTTAATCATTAATGACACTCCTGAATTACCGAATTTGCCCATAACCTGCAGCGTGCTTTCGCTTTTGATATAATCGGCCAATACAACACTTGATGTTTTGGCCACACCGTTAAGCTTCAGCGAGATTCCCACGGAATTTTGCGGGTTGGTATTGCTTTTTTTGCATGAGGCTGCAACCAAAGCCAAAAATACTGTTAACAGCAGTATTGATTTAAGGTTATTTAATTTGTGATACATGCTGCAATATATAAATAGAATTTAATTTATTATTAAAACCCATCTTCAAATCTGAAATAAAAATTCCCGCTACGAAATAAACAGATATTTTGCACAACCCTTAAACTTTAGCACGCGAGCGGATTATAAGGAAAGGAAATTTATTAATGCAAAATCTTAAACACCAGCTCTTTCATCAAACCGCCGTGGCCGGTGTTTGAATCCACCCCCTTGCTTTTCAGGTCGTACTCGCGCAGGTAGCTGATGATCTGCATGGTTTTGGCGTAGTTGTAACTGCGTGCAGCCTGCTCATAGTCTTTTATAAAATATGGGCTGATGCCCAGTTCGCGCGCCAAATTCTGGGGCGATTTATCCTTAACATAATGGTAAGTAAGCACCTTGCTGAAATAATTGTTCAAATTGCCTAAAACCAGTACTATCGGATTGGCCTTTGGATTTGCCTCAAAATAATTAATGATCTGGTTGGCCTTTAAAGCATCCTTGCGGCCCAGCGCTGCCTGCAGCTCAAATACATTGTATTCTTTACTAATGCCAATATTATCGTGAATATGTTTTAGGGTGATCTCCTGCCCTGCCTGTACGTTCAGCATAAGCTTCTCCAGTTCGTTCGAGATCTTCGACAGGTCGTTACCTAAATATTCAGAAAGCATCAGCGATGCCTGCTGGTTGATCTTGTACCCTTTATCAGCTATAAAACCTTCAATCCATGCAGGGATCTTACTGTCATACAACGCTGCCGATTCAAAGATAAGCCCGTTTTTTTCAATGGCTTTATAGGTTTTTTTGCGCTTATCAAACTTACCATACTTATAACAAAAAACCAGGATGGTGCTTGGCAGCGGGTTTTCCAGGTAGCTTAATAAAGGGTTCATTCCCTTTTTATCAGTATCGTCACTACCCCACTTCATATCCTGCGCCTCTTTTACCAGCACAACCTGGTAATCGGCCATCATGGGGTACCGTTTTGAAGCATTAAGCACGGTCATAATGTCGGTATCTTTCCCGTATAAAACTGTTTGATTAAAGCCCTTTTCCGCTTCCGAAAGGAGTTTACGCTCCACATACTCACCCACAAGGTCAATAAAATAAGGCTCTTCGCCGTGCAGCAGGTACAGCGGTTTAAACTTTTTATTCTTAAGATCTTTTATAATATCGGTCGCCGTCATTTTCAGTGCGCAAATTAAGTATTTTTGGTGAGTGGTGAGTGCTGAATAGTTGAAATACTATAGTTAACCAGTCCTTCCCGCGTTCAACCACTCACCTCATCAGCCACTCACTAATCACAATTAAACATTAGGTTAACACCCATAAATTCTTCATTTTCGCATCATGGATCTGTTGCTGTCGCTTAACCTCCCACCCTATCCTTTTAAAATAACCAACCTGAACGGCCAGTTAACGTTGTTCGATATAATCAGGAAAAGGGAAATCGTCATCACCCCCGAAGAATGGGTGCGTCAGCATTTTGTACAATACCTCATCAACCAAAAAAAATACCCAAAATCACTTATAAAGCTCGAAGGCGGCCATAAACTGCATGGCATGGCCAAACGTACAGACGTTGTGGTTTACAATTCAGCCGGCGAGAAAATATTATTGGTAGAGTGTAAGGCACCGTCAGTAACAATTGATCAAAAAACGTTCGATCAGGTTGCCCGGTACAATATGGTTCACAAAGTAAACCTGCTTGCTGTCAGCAACGGGCTGCAACACTACTTTTGCCGCATTGATTTTAACACCCGCAATTATCAATTTATTAACGAATTACCCTTTTATAATGAGCTGTGAGCAGCAAAAGAAAAAACAAGGTTTTGTACCTTTTCCATTAACTCTTCGGGCTTAAACGGCTTTGAAACATAATCGTTCATTCCCGCCTTAAAAATCTGCTCCTCAATATCCGGTAACGTAGTCGCTGAAAGTGCTATAATGGGTACTTTTGCTTTTTCAGCATTCGGCAGTTTCCTTATCGCCATAGCGGCATCAAATCCGTTCATCACCGGCATCTGCAGATCCATCAAAATAATGTCGAAGCTGCCCTTCTCATAAACAGCCACCACCGATTCCCCGTTTTCAGCTATCACCGGCAATATTTTCCATTTCGAGAGCAATTTTTTCATCAGCAATACATTTACAGGGTTATCTTCGGCAATCAGCACCTTAAGCGTATTTAAAGCCTCTGTATTTTGCAACAACGGATGTTTTTCACCAATCTCAGCAATACTTGCCGATGATTTGCCAAAATCCATTCTGAATGAAAACTCCGACCCCTCGCCTATCTTGCTCGATACCGCAATATGTGCACCCTGTAATTCGAGCAAGCGCTTTACAATGGCCAGCCCCATCCCTGTTCCCCCATATTGACGGGTATTGGTTATAGACTCCTGCGTAAATGGCTCAAAAATAAATTGAAGGTTGTTTTTATCAATCCCAATACCAGTATCCCTTACTATAAAGGATATACTCATTTTATTGTCGCGATCCTCATTGCAAAAAGCTTTAACATATACATTACCCTGCCTGGTAAATTTTATAGCGTTACTCACCAGGTTCAATAATATCTGTGTTAAGCGTGTGGGGTCGCCCAGCAGCACCCTGTCATTCAGTATCGGATCTATTTTTAGCTCAAACGTAATTCCTTTATCCTCTGCCTTTCGCTGTTGTGCCCCGCAAATATTTTGCAACAGGTCAACAAGGTTAAATTTCACCTGCTCAAATATTACTTTACCGGCTTCTATTTTATTAAAATCCAGCACATCGTTTACTATAGACTGCAGGTTATTTGCAGATGATTTAAGTACCTTAAGATTCTCCTTTTGATCATCTCTCGGATGGGCCATAATCATCAGGTTACTCATCCCCACAATGGCGTTCAGTGGCGTGCGGATCTCGTGCGACATGGTTGCCAAAAACTCTGATTTGATTTGCGACGATTTTTCGGCTTTATCAATTGCCAGTTCTAATTCACTGTTCAGTATGGTTTGGCGTTGGCTGGTTTGCTCCAGTTGTCTTATATTTTTAAAAAATGCGGTGTAAAAGTGGCTGTGGATAAAAACAATAATTATAAAATTAGCAAACATGCTAATGATAATAGTTGCCTGATCAATATTTTCAGGTCTGAAGGCAATAAAGTAACTTTCGTTATAGTCCAAAACATAAAACACCATTACCGGGATAATATTCAGCAGCGAATAAAACAATCCCCAGCCATGCCCCAGCATATAATAGCTGAATATAACCACCAGCAATATCATTTGTATGGTTATAATATCAACCTTTTGTATCACAACAAATACGTTGCTCAAATTAATGAAAGTGGCTATAAACAATAAGATATGGGAGATTTGACGCCATTGCGGCTTATAGGTAAGGTATTTAAATAAAACTACCACACCCAACAGCGTAAAGCCCGAAGTAGCGGTAAGCAGACGAAGGTGTTGAAGATAAACGCTGAAAAATAAACCGGCAACTGCGGCAAATACTATAAAAAAACCAAAGTAAAGTAAACGGATCCTCGCCTGTATAAGAATTGACTGATCTTCCGAAATTATGTTCCGGATAGAAAAGTTAAAAAAACCTGCGTTCTTACTCATTGAATATCGGCACTTACTTGTTAAAGTTAATTTAATAATAAGTTATAAAAGGGGGCGGTAAAAATTTATACCCCCTGCTCATCATAAATTTATCGCAAGTACCAATACAACTAACAAGCCAAAGCCGAAAGCCCTTCTTCAATGATCTTTAATTTAGCCTCCGAATCGGCTTTCTTCTTCAGTTCTACTTCAATAACCTCCGGTTTCGCATTGGCCATAAAGCGCTCATTTCCTAACTTTGAGTTAACTGCCTTTAAAAATCCAAGCAGATAATCCTTTTCTTTTTGCAGTTTTGCACACTCCTCAACAGGATCAATTGTTTCACTCAATGGAACGTAAAACTCATCAGTTGAGATCATAAAGCCTGCAGCCTGGGGCACTTTGTCAGTAACCAGGTCAAATGTACCGATATTGCCAAGTTTCGTAATAATTAATTCGTACTGCTTGTAATCGACCCCCGAGTTTGCTTTTACAGAAAGTTCCAGCTTTTCTTTCGGTGATATTTGTTTTGAGTTACGAATATTCCTAACCTGTGTAATAATCTGCTTTACAATTTCAATATCATCCAAAAGGCGTGTATTATATTGCCCATATTTTGGTAATTGGGCAACAATGCAGCAATCCAGTTCAGCCCTTGCGCCAAACAGTTCATCATGCCATAGCTCCTCGGTAATAAAGGGCATAAACGGGTGCAGAATCCTTAAAATATTTTCAAAAAAAGCAACGGTGCTGGTATAAGTTTCCCTGTCAATGGGATGCTGGTAAACCGGCTTTATCATTTCAAGGTACCAGGCACAAAAGTCGTCCCATACCAGTTTATAGGTAGCCATTAATGCCTCTGAAAGGCGGAACTGCTCAAAATTGCTTTCAATTTCCGTTAAAGCCTGGTTAAATCTGCTGTCAAACCAATCAATAGCAACCTGGTTTTCGTTCTTTAGGTTCTCATCAACCTCCCATCCTTTGATCAGTTTAAATGCGTTCCAGATCTTGTTGGCAAAATTACGTCCCTGCTCGCAATAGCTTTCGTCAAACATTAAATCGTTACCGGCTGGTGAACACAGCAGCATGCCTACCCTAACGCCATCTGCTCCAAATTTTTCAATCAGACTGAGTGGATCAGGTGAGTTACCCAATGACTTTGACATCTTACGCCCAAGCTTGTCCCTAACTATCCCGGTAAGGTACACGTTTTTAAACGGCGCCTGGCCTCTGAATTCATGTCCCGCCATTATCATCCTGGCTACCCAGAAGAAGAGGATCTCAGGCGCGGTAACCAAATCATTGGTTGGGTAATAATAGTTGATATCTGCATTATTCGGATCCTTAAACCCGTCAAATACCGAAATAGGCCACAACCATGAGGAGAACCAGGTATCAAGTACGTCCTCGTCCTGTTTTAAGTCTTCAGGAGTGAGCGGTAAGCCGTTATTGGTGAGTAGTTTGGCTTCTTCAAAAGCCTCTTCACGGGTTTTTGCAATCACAAACTGCCCGTTTGGTAAATACCACGCGGGGATCTGCTGCCCCCACCAAAGCTGCCGGCTGATGTTCCAGTCCCTTACATTCTCCATCCAATGGCGGTAGGTGTTTACAAATTTATCGGGAATCAGTTTTATCTCGCCTTTTAATACATAATCAAGCGCTGGTTTCGCCATCTCTTCCATTTTGCAAAACCACTGCATGGAAAGCTTAGGTTCAATTACAGCGTCGGTTCGTTCTGAAAACCCTACCTGCGACTTGTACTCTTCAATTTTATCCAGGCAGCCATCAGCTTCCAGCAAAGCGGCTATTTTTTTACGTGCTATAAAACGGTCTTCGCCTACCAGGATCTGTGCCTTTTCGTTAAGCGTTCCGTCATCATTTAAGATATCAATAACCGGCAGGTTATGTTTCTGGCCCAGCTCATAATCATTCAAATCATGCGCAGGCGTTACTTTTAAACAGCCGGTACCAAAATCCATGGTTACGTACTCATCGGTAATGATATTAATTGCCTTATCAATTAACGGAATGCGAACTTGACGGCCATGTAAATTAAGATATCTTGGATCATTTGGATTAACGCAAATTGCTGCGTCAGCCATTATTGTTTCCGGGCGGGTTGTAGCAACAACAACATAGTCTAAATCTTCTCCTTTATGATTTGCTGATTTAGCCGTTTGCGTTCCTAATAACGGATACCTTATATAATATAGCTTCTGATTAACCTCTTTTCTGATAACTTCTTCATCGCTTACCGCAGTTTTCCCCTGCGGGTCCCAGTTCACCATTCTAACGCCGCGGTAAATAAGGCCCTTTTTATAAAAATGAATAAAGGTTTCAATAACCGCATCTGAAAGATCATCTTCCATGGTAAACCGCGTACGGTCCCAATCACAGGATGCGCCCAATTTTTTTAGCTGCTCCAGTATAATACCGCCATATTTCTCTTTCCACTCCCAGGCGTAGGCCAAAAATTCGGTACGGGTAAGGTCCTTTTTGCTGATGCCGCGCTCCTTCAGCATGGCCACTACTTTTGCTTCGGTAGCAATACTGGCGTGGTCAGTACCGGGTACCCAGCAGGCGTTTTTTCCGCTCATTCTTGCACGGCGGATCAGTACATCCTGTATGGTATTGTTCAACATATGCCCCATGTGCAGCACGCCGGTAACATTTGGCGGCGGGATTACTATTGTGTATGGCTCGCGTTCATCAGGTACCGATTTAAAAAAGTCGTGTTTTAACCAGTAACTGTACCATTTTTCTTCGGCTTCCTGGGGCAGGTATGTTTTAGCAATATTCATAAGGGTGCAAATTTAATAATAGTTCATGGTTTTTTCAGTCGATAGTCGATAGTCCAGGGACCGTAGTGAAAAAAAAATAAACTATACCCATGCACTATCGACAATTTTTCCTGCCACAATATTTTTACAATTAAAAAGTTATATCATAAAGCCTCCTCAATTGGTATGAAAACAGTGGCATTACCCCGCTTTTTGCTTGAAATGCTTAAAAGAGCGAAGTCTTCTTTCCTTGTTAAGTGGTTTAACCGCTAACATCCTGTGCTGCCTGTGCTTGCAGGCTTCATCCTGAATTTGTTAACTTTAGTTTTTAGTAACTGATATGAAACAAAACATAAAGAATTTTATGCTGATGGGGATGTTATGCCTGTCATCAGCCGCTTTTGCGCAGGTTGGCATAAAAACAAAGGATAAACCAAAAGCTCCCGACCTTTCCTTAAACCTCAAAAAATATATCGACCCGGCCAATATGGATCTCGCTGTTAAACCCGGTGATGATTTTTTTGAATATGCCGATGGCAACTGGGTAAAAAACAACGCTATCCCGGCCAAAGAAACACGGTGGGGAAGTTTCAGTATTCTTCACCAGGAAAACACTGACAGGCTGCTGGGAATATTAAACAATGTAAGTAAAACGGGGGGACAGCCAAAGGGCAGCCTTAAACAACGTGTTGGCGACTTGTATGCAAGCGGGATGGACAGCCTGGCCATTGAACAGCGCGGCTACGACCCTATAAAACCCGACCTGGAGCGCGTTACAAAAATAACTGACCTTGACGGCGTAATTAAAGAAGCCGTTTATGAACGTAGCAATGGCGTGGGTAGCCCCTTGTTTGGTTTTGGCGTAGGCCAGGATTCCAAACATCCAAACGTAAATATCCTGAGCTTTGGGCAGGGCGGCACCAGCTTACCTGACCGCGACAATTATTTAAAATCGGATGAGCGCACAAAAAAGATCCAGGCTGCCTATAAGCGGTATATTATAACTTTATTTAAGCTGACCGGCACAAGCGATGCAGAGGCGGCAAAAAATGCAGAAACGATATTTACTATTGAAACCGCCATTGCCAAAGCACAGCTAAGCCGGGTTGCCATGCGCGATCCTAATAAAACGTATAACAAATTGTCCGTAAATGATTTCGGCAAGATCACCCCGCATCTTAACTGGGCACAACTGATGCCACTGATGAAAATTAACGGACAGGATACTGTTATCGTCTCGGCACCCGATTATTATAAAGCTTTGGACGCCCAGTTGGCTGCAACCCCGGTTACCGATTGGAAGGTTTACCTGCAATGGAACGTTTTAAAAGGTTCCGCGTCAGCGCTCAGCTCTCCATTTGTTAATGCAAGTTTTAATTTTAGCAGCGCCTTAAGCGGGCAAAAAGTACAGGCACCACGCGATGAACGCATTTCGGGCCTGGTTGACGGCAGCCTCGGTGAGTTACTGGGACAATTGTATGTAGAAAAATATTTTACGCCAGCAGCCAAACAATATATGGCAAACCTGGTGAATAACCTTAAAGTAACGCTTGGCGAACGCATTCAAAACCTAACCTGGATGAGTGCCGAAACAAAGGCCCGCGCCTTAAAAAAACTGGCAGCATTCACTGTTAAAATAGGCTACCCCGATAAATGGCAGGCTTATGATGGCTTAGTGATTGAAAGGGGCGATTATGCCGGCAACCTGCGCAGGATAGCCCAATGGAGGTATAATTATAACGTTAGCCAATTAGGTAAACCTGTTGACAAAACCCGCTGGGGAATGAGCCCGCCAACGGTTAATGCTTACTACAGCCCGACAAATAACGAAATTGTTTTCCCTGCGGGGATCCTGCAGTTCCCATTTTTTGATTTTGGTGCAGATGACGCTGTAAATTACGGCGGTATCGGCGCGGTGATCGGCCACGAAATGACCCATGGTTTTGACGACCAGGGCCGCCAGTATGATGCAGATGGTACATTACGCGATTGGTGGACAAAAGATGATGCTGACAAGTTTAAATCCCGTGCCGACCAGGTAGTGGCACAATATAAAGGATTTACGGTGGTTGATACCATCCACGTGAATGGCAAACTCACCCTTGGTGAAAACCTGGCCGACCTTGGCGGATTAAACGTGGCTTATGCAGCTTTTAAGAAAACTAAAGAAGGTAAGTCAGATAAAAAAATTGACGGCTTTACACCTGATCAGCGCTTTTTCCTTTCCTGGGCACAGGTTTGGAGGAGCTCGCAACGCCCCGAAGCCGCTGCACAACGCATCCTGACAGACCCGCACTCACCGGAGCAGTACCGCACCATAGCGCCGCTAACAAACATAGATGCATGGTACAAGGCCTTTAAGGTTAAACCGGGCGATAAGTTGTATAAAAAGCCGGAAGACAGGACTAGGGTTTGGTAGGTTTTAAATTCATGCATAAACATAAAGGCCCGCTGTTCAGCGGGCCTTTATGTTTATAACAATACCCACGGTGCATTTGCCCGAGTTTATTTTAAAGCTTTTCTAAAAAATCGCTTCCGCAATTCTCCTGGTAGGTCCGGCGTTGCTCATGGTATAAAAGTGCAATACAGGAACGCCAAAAGCCATCAACTCCTTGCACTGGTTGATCATCCACTCAATACCGGCATCTTTTACATCCTTTTCTGATTTGCAGTCGTGGATCAGGTCGCACAGGTCATCAGGCATATCAATATGGAAGGTTTTTGAAAGGTTGACTAATTGCTTCGAGGTGGTGATGGGTTTTAAACCGGGGATAATAGGTACGTTAATACCGTTAGCCCGGCAGTTGTTCACAAAGTCAAAGTATTTCTGGTTATCAAAAAACATTTGGGTAACAATAAACCCGGCACCCATATCTACCTTTTGTTTAAGGTATTTAAAGTCTGATTTCAGGTTCGGCGCCTCAAAATGCTTTTCGGGATAACCGGCAACACCGATGCAGAAATTTGTTTTCAAATTTTCTCCGCTGTTATCATGCAGGTAGATGCCATTGTTCATATTCACCACCTGGCCCAACAAGTCGGTGGCGTAGCTGTGGCCGTTGGGATTAGGCACAAACGACGCATCCCCCATCCGCGCGTCACCGCGCAGTACCAGCACATTTTCTATCCCTAAAAACTCCAGGTCGATAAGGCCGTTTTCGGTTTCGTCTTTTGTGAAACCGCCGCATAACAGGTGGGGCACGGTATCAACCTTATACTTGTTCATTATAGCTGCACAAATAGCAATAGTGCCCGGGCGCTTGCGGTAGCTCAATTTCTCCAGCAAACCGCTTTCATGCTGTTTGTATATAAAATCCTCGCGCAGCGATGTTACGTCAATAAATGGCGGCTTAAACTCCATTAACGGGTCAATTGCATCATACAGCCCCTGAATGCTGTGGCCCTTTAAAGGCGGTATCAATTCGAAAGAAAAAAGCGTTTTGCCTTTTGCATTAGCAATATGTTCGGTTATCTTCATCGTGATCCTGTTCGGGTCAAATATTTAATAGCGTTTATAATCTTGTCATTTCGAGGAACGAACCAATCGCGAACTATACAAGGCGGTTATGCATAGCTACGGGGTTGCTTCGTCCCTAGCATCGAACTCTTTAATAATTTATGTTCGGTCCTAACCACCGTTCAACATCTTCCAGTGGCATATTTTTCCTCACTGCGTAATCTTCTACCTGGTCTTTACTAATCTTCCCTAAACCAAAATACCTGGCCTGCGGATGCGCAAAGTAAAACCCGCTTACAGAAGCAGCCGGTGTCATGGCCAGGCTTTCGGTAAGGTGCATGTGGGCATTATCTTCAGCCTTCAATATTTCAAACAGCGTAGTTTTTTCCGTATGATCCGGGCAGGCGGGATAACCCGGTGCCGGGCGAATCCCCTGGTATTCTTCCTTTATCAGGTCATCAGTGCTTAACTGTTCCCCTTTTGAGTAACCCCAGTATTCCTTACGTACCAGTTCATGCATTTTTTCGGCAAAGGCTTCTGCCAGCCTGTCGGCAAGGGCTTTGGCCATTATGCTGTTGTAATCGTCGTAATCCTTTTCAAATTTGGCAACCAGTTCATCACAGCCCAGGCCTGTGGTAACGGCAAATCCGCCAAAATAATCCGGCACGCCACTGTCTTTTGTGGCAATAAAATCCGAAAGTGCATAATACGGATCACCCTTTACCTTTTCGGCCTGCTGGCGTAAAGTATAAATGCGGGTTAGTAATGTTTTACGGCTGTCGTCAGTGTATAGCTCAATATCATCACCAACGCTGTTTGCCGGCCAAAAACCAATTACCCCATTCGCCTGTAAAAGCTTTTCGGCTACAATCTGTTTTAACAATACCTGTGCATCGTCATATAACTTTTTAGCTTCATCCCCCACAAACTTATCGGCAAAAATCTTGGGGAAGCTGCCGCGCAATTCCCAGGTATGAAAAAATGGTGTCCAGTCAATATATGGCAGCAATTCTTCCAGCGGATAGTTTTCAAATACTTTGGTACCTGTAAATGTTGGCTTTGGAGCAACATCACCATCCAGGCTGATCTGGAACTTTCCTTTCCGGGCCTCTTCAATACTAACAAAACGCTTGTCAGACTTTTTATTTAAATGTGCTTCGCGGGCTTTTTCATACTCCTCTTTTATCCCCCGGATGTAGGCATCCCGGTTATCCTTGCTCATCAGGCTGCTGCAAACGGTAACGCTTCTTGACGCGTCCAGCACGTGGATAGCCGCGCCCGAGTAGTTGGGGGCAACCTTTACGGCCGCATGAATGCGCGAGGTGGTGGCCCCGCCAATAATCAACGGGATGGTAAAGCCTTCACGTTCCATCTCTTTTGCAAAATGCACCATTTCATCCAGCGATGGCGTTATTAAACCGCTGAGGCCGATGATATCTACATTTTGTTTTTTAGCTTCTTCAATTATTCGTTGTGCGGGAACCATTACCCCAAGGTCAATCACCTCAAAATTATTACAGGCCAATACCACACCTACAATATTTTTACCAATATCGTGCACATCACCCTTAACGGTAGCCATCAAAATTTTGCCTGCGTTAGCCCTGCTTCCGCTGCTGTCTTCACCGGCATCAATAACCCTTTGCTTTTCAAGCTCTATGAATGGCAGCAGGTAGGCCACCGCCTTTTTCATTACCCGTGCAGATTTTACCACCTGCGGCAAAAACATTTTACCGGCACCAAATAAGTCGCCAACTATATTCATACCGTCCATTAACGGCCCTTCAATTACTTCCAGCGGTTTGGCGTATGCCTGCCTGGCTTCTTCCACGTCGTCGTCAAGGTATTCAATAATCCCTTTAACCAGCGCATGCGATAAACGCTCCTGCACGGTACCCTTGCGCCATTCTTCGTCGCGTTCAATTACTTTGCCTTTACTTTTTATGGTATCGGCAAATTCAACCAGGCGTTCAGTAGCATCCGGGCGGCGGTTCAGCAATACATCCTCCACCAGTTCCAGCAGGTCTTTCGGAATCTCCTGGTAAACCTCCAGCATCCCCGCGTTTACAATGCCCATGTCCATACCGGCTTTTATAGCATGGTAAAGAAATGCAGAGTGCATTGCCTCGCGCACGGTATTGTTGCCGCGGAACGAGAACGAAATATTACTTACCCCCCCGCTAACCTTGGCATGCGGCAGGTTTTGTTTTATCCAGCGGGTAGCCTCTATAAAGTCAACCGCGTAGTTGTTATGCTCTTCAAGCCCGGTGGCGACGGTTAAAATATTGGGGTCAAAAATAATGTCCTGCGGCGGGAAACCCACTTCGTTCACTAAAATGTCGTATGATCGTTTGCAGATCTCTATCCGGCGCTGTAACGAGTCGGCCTGGCCGGTTTCATCAAACGCCATTACCACCGTGGCGGCACCATAGCTCAGGATCTTGCGGGCCTGTTCCTTAAATTTATCCTCTCCTTCTTTTAACGAGATAGAGTTAACTATACCCTTCCCCTGGATGCACTTCAAACCGGCTTCAATAACCGTCCATTTTGATGAATCGATCATGATCGGCAATTTGGCGATATCCGGTTCTGAGGCCACCAGGTTTAAAAACTTAACCATTACCGCTTCCGAGTCAATCATGCCCTCGTCCATGTTAATGTCAATAACCTGGGCACCGCCTTCCACCTGCTGGCGGGCAACGGTTAAGGCTGCTTCATAATCTTCAGCCAGGATCAGTTTGGAAAACTTGGGCGAACCGGTAATATTGGTACGCTCGCCTACGTTCACAAAAATACTTTCAGGGGTTATGGTTACTGCTTCCAAACCGCTAAGGCGCATGTACGGCTCAATTTCCGGAATGCGGCGGGGCGGATATTTGGCAGCCTTTTCCGCAATACATTTAATGTGCTCCGGTGTTGTGCCACAGCAGCCGCCTACTATGTTAACCAGCCCGTTTTTTATAAAATCATCCACCTGGTGCGCGGTTTCGTGCGCGGTTTCATCATACTGGCCAAACTCATTGGGCAAGCCCGCGTTTGGATAAGCCGAGATATATACATTGGCTTTTTGGGATAGTTCCTGGATGTGCGGGCGCATTTCTTTAGCACCCAGCGCACAATTTAAACCTACCGAAAGCAGGTTGGCATGGCTTACCGAATCCCAAAACGCTTCAACCGTTTGGCCGGATAAGGTACGTCCTGACGCATCCGTAATGGTGCCGGAAATCATCACCGGCAAATGCCTACCCGATTCATTTGCATAACGGTTTATGGCAAATAAGGCGGCTTTTGCATTCAACGTATCAAATATGGTTTCCACCAGCAGCATGTCCGATCCGCCGTCAACCAATCCCCTAACCTGGTCATAATAGGCTCCGGCAAGGTCATCAAAAGTAACGGCACGGTACCCCGGATCATTTACATCCGGCGATAACGAGGCTGTACGGTTTGTGGGGCCAACAGCACCTGCAACAAAACGGGGCTTAGCCGGATTTTTAGTATTATATTCATCGGCAACCTCACGGGCAATCCGTGCGCCTTCATAGCTTAGCTCGTATGCCAGTTCTTCAAGGTTGTAGTCTGCCAGCGAGATCCGTTGTGTACTAAAGGTATTTGTTTCAATAATATCTGCTCCGGCATCAAGGTATTCGGCATGAATAGCTTTGATAATATCAGGACGGGTAATATTCAGCAGGTCGTTATTCCCCTGCAGGTCTGTATTATGATCACGGAAACGCTCGCCACGAAAATCAGCTTCCGTTAATTGGTACCGCTGGATCATCGTACCCATCGCACCGTCAATTACCAGGATGCGTTTCTCTAATTCTTTTCTAATATCCATATCGTTCAGTTGGCAGTTTTTAGTTGCCGGTTTGCTGTCAACAATCTGCAATTGCCTAAAGTAGAACAGGGACAATGATAACTGCCAACTGCTTACTTAAAACTGCAAACTGTAAAAAGCTTATCTCGAAAAGTCGGGTGTTAATTTGACTTTCGCTTATCTTTCCCGGGCCGTTTGGCTGCCGAGTAGAATGTAGCACCTTGTAAGTACAGGTTGCTAAGACATCGCAGGGTCTAATCCCTCCGTCTTTCTCCATAAGCAGCACAAAGATGCGCAATAAACAGCCAATTTGCAATAGGTTTTAGTTGTCATAGGATAAGAAAAAACAGCGCTAAAATCTGATCTCAATCGTTGGACAGGCCGACTTTACTAGTTTCTGCCATCAAAGATTCGCATTTATCACCTGCTGCAAAAAATCTCTTATATTGTCCCTGGCCCCTATTGACTGACTGATGACTTCACCATTTTTACCAATTACCATATGCACAGGTAATGCATTAGTTTGAAAGCTATCCGCCAGTTTCGGGGCATTATTTAGCACCCTGTAATTAAACTCCCGGCTTTTAAGAAACTTCACCAGGTTCTCTGTTTTATCGCCGGATAAAGCAATAAAAACCACGTTTGGCTGACTACTAAATTGCTTAACAAGCTTATTCAGCTCCGGCATTTCGGCAATACACGGCCCGCAACCTATACTCCATATATTTAAAACAACCAATTTGCCTTTAAAATCTGATAAATGCACCGGCTTTCCTGCTAAATCGCTTGCAGTAAAATCAGGAACCCGTTCTTCGGCAGTAGTTGATTGCGCACCGCTGGGTTTCAACGAAGTAACGAATTCGGCAAATGTTTTTTGCTTCAAACTGCAAAACGGGAATAACATTTTCATAGAATCAAGGGCCGCCAAAACCCCATATTTGTACAGCTTTCTATAATCTTCCATAGCAAGATTGGCATTTCCGGCTTGTTTATAAGCGTTTGCCCGCAATTGTAATAATAAAGGCATAAAATTCCCTTCAGCACTGCCACCTGTTAACAGCGCTATGCCGGCGGAGCTATTGGTAACTGCATCCTGATAGTTTTTGCGCGCCAAATCAATCTTAGCTAAATCCATATACATTAGTGGCACATCTTGCTGGTAGTGGCTATAGTTTAATCTGTACCGGTGATTGATGCCTCCGCTCTGGAAAAGCGCAATAGCTTTTTTGAGCATGCGCCCGGCAGAGTCAAGCTTCTCGTTCCGGTCAATATAGAGTTCCGGCATGCTGGTAAGAGCATAATAACTTACTTTATCGTTTTCATATTGTGGCAGCAAAACTTTTTCAAATGTTGCAACCGGGATCTTTCTGTCATCTTTAATATAATAGAAAACGTTTATATCACGGGAAATTCCGGCTTCGGGGTGTGCAATAAATATTTCTTTCAGCTTCGTCCTGATATCCTCTTCCACATCCTTTCGGCTGCTTTTATAATATTCGTAGTTGTAAATACTAAAAGCAAAGGCCGTTTCCTCATTTTCGGGAAATTTGCTAAAAAGCTGATACAAATATTTTTTTCCTTCGGCCAGGTTGCCGGTTTTGGCATTACCAATGCATAGCGCAGCTAAAAGACCCGCATCCGGGTGGTTACTGGCTTTAATTGATAAAGTCAGTTTTTTTATCAGCCCCTCAACCTGGGCCTTACCTGCGGCATGGTCTTTAATCATTGCTACTACATTGATAAATTTGGCCCAGGCTAAATAATTATCCGGGTAGTGCACTAATTCTTTCCGAAATATGCTATCCGGATTATCATCAAACAAAGCGGCCATGTAGGCACCCTCAACTTCGGTTTGATGATTTGGTTTATACACCAGTTTGTTAAATCCGGCTTTATCATCATCTTTATTTAAAGTATAAAATTCCACTTTAAATGAGGCAGCGCTAACAGGCAGTTTAAATTGCGCAGCCAACCTTCCGTTGGTGCCGGCCATTAAAACATGAAAGTTATTAGTGGCCCCATCACGCAAACAGGTAGTTATGCGGGCATAAACAGGCTCCCTGCCGTTAAGTGATGCGTTGGCGTCGGTACAATTATAGCCAATGGCGATTTCGTCAGTAACTGATGGTTTTTCCGGGCTGATGGTACTAACCTGGGCAATAACTGCCATTCTGAATCCAAACAGCGCGACAGTAATAAACAAATACTTTTTCATTTCTTTAAATTTTGGTTAAAGAAAATGCACCAGGCTTTTAAACTAAAATATTGTTGACCGGCTATTGCATATTAGAAGTTAAACAGGCTTGCAGAAGTATAAACCGTTTTTTTAGAATGTAGGATTGAATTCGTCAGGATAAAACCCAGGTTAATCAGCCCGAAATACGTATTGGTAATTAAAATTATTAAATCCAGCAGGAATTATATAGCTTCAAAAAATGAACCGTGCTAAAATATTTTGGGATAAATCATTTACCGACTGGCGGTATAGAATATTCCTGCATGCAGGCTTTTGGTTTTTTCTCCTGTTTTTTTGGATGGAGGAAAGCATAACACTTCGAATTACTCTACAGCAGCATTACTCTGTAAACCTTGTAGGTATAGGCTATTGCCTATTTTTATTTTATCCGCTTGTGTATGGCATAGTCCCTTTATTGCAAAAGCATAAATGGCTGTACGCCGCATTGCTGTTTTCAGTGTATTATGTTATCGCTATTGCGCTCCGCACTTATGAGGTAAGCCTTATTGTAAACTGGTATAACCTTAAACAAACCTGGGTTGTAGGTAACGATTTTTGGAAACGTTTGTATGGCGCTCATTTTAATCCGCTAGCTGTGGCAAAGGTTTTTTTCAGCAGCATTCCCAGCTTCCTTGAAGTGATATACATTCCCCTGGTTATTAAATTTATAAGATATGCATACCAATCTAACCTAAAGCAATCCTGGTTGGCAAAAGAAAACGCGCAATTGCAGTTATCAACATTAAAGGCCCAAATAAACCCGCATTTTTTTTTCAATACGTTAAATAACCTGCAATCGTACATCGTTCAAAACGAAAAAGAAAAATCTGTGGGCCTGCTTAACCAATTGGCAGATTTTATGCGCTCTTCGCTTTACGACTGCGAGGCCGAATACATCAGCATGACTCAGGAAATTGACCTCCTGAATAATTATATAGCCATTGAACGGATTAGATTTGATCAGCAGGCAGATATCGCTATACAACTTACAAACACTGATCCTTCTTACCTGGCTCCGCCTTTTATTTTTTTACCGTTTATTGAAAACGCATTTAAGCACGGTGGCTCATTAGCAACCGAACAGGTGTTTATTGAGATTGTGTTAGATAATAGCCCCGAAAAGGTAACCTTAAAAACCAAAAACCGCTTTCATAACCTGCCTGGAAAGCCTGGAATCGGGCTTCAGAATGTCAGAAAACGACTGAATTATTATTTCCCGGACAATTACACTTTGGCTGTAGACAAAAACAGTGACTTTTACAGCGTTAAACTTGAAATATGCAAACAGTTAATTTCCTGATTGCCGATGATGAACCCCAGGCCCGTAAGCTACTACAGGCCTATATGGCGGGCATAAGTAATTACAACCTGGTAAAACTTTGCGCAAACGCAATGGAAGCTTATGAAGCCCTTCATACTTCAAAAATTGATCTCATGTTTTTGGATATAAGAATGCCTATGGTATCAGGTACCGATTTTCTGCGTTCGCTAAAAAAACCGCCCATGGTTATTTTCACCACCGCCTATAATAAATACGCTATGGAAGGCTATGATTTAAACGTGATTGATTACCTTTTAAAACCAATATCACTACCAAGGTTAATGCAGGCGCTTGAAAAGGTGAATGACAAAATGCAAAAGCCTCTTGCTTCAGATGCGGGTCATCGGGCAAATTATTTGTTTATCAAGGTTGAAAATAAACTGGTTAAGATAATTCTTGACGATTTGCTATTAATAGAAAGCATGCAGAATTATGTAAAACTGCATTTTAAAGACAAAGTAATAGTAGCCCCTTACACCATGAAAGTAATGGAAAATATGCTGCCTGGAAATAATTTTTTAAGAGTGCACCGATCATTTATAGTTCCTGTAACAATCATTACTGCCGTAAACGGCAATACTATCGAAACCGGCTTTCAAAATATACCTATCGGTTTAAGCTTTAAAGATGCTGTGATGAATTATATTAAAAATGTGAATCGTTAGCGCCTCTTCAATTATTAGGCAGCTCTCACATTTTTTTATGCATATTAACCGGGTCTTTTTGTATCAAACCAGCTTTGCCTGCAAAACTGCAACTTCTTTAACTTTTAGCCGGGTGAGGACAGTATCAACATGAGGAATTGCCACGGCAACATTATATTCCATAAAAATGCCGGTAAAAAGCTAGCTTTTTACCGGCATGATATTAAAGCTATAAGCTGATTATCTTCTTCTGCCGAAAATACGCAGCAGCATAATAAACAGGTTGATAAAATCAAGATATAAGGTCAGTCCACCCATCAATGCCATTTTTGAAGCAGTTGCATCGCCGTACTGTAAACCGGCACCTATATTTTTCAGCTTCTGTACATCATAAGCTGTTAAGCCTACAAATACTGCAACCCCTATGTAGCTGATGATCATATCGAGGCCTGAGCTGTGCAGAAACATATTTACCAGTGAAGCCACTACTATACCAATTAAAAACATGATCAGGATAGAGCCGAACTTGGTAAGATCTGTTTTGGTGGTGTAACCTGCAATAGCCATTATCCCGAAAACTACCGACGAGGTAATAAATACACCCAATACGGAAGACGCTGTGAAAGCCAACAGGATAAAGCTCAAACTAATACCTGTTACAGCAGAATAAGCTAAAAACAATACTGAAAGCACAGGGTATGAGAGCCGGTTAAGACCAAAACTCATTAAAAGCACAAACGCAAGTGGTGAAAACATGGCCAAATAGCCCAGTGTAGTCATTTTGCCAGTAGTTGTATCAACCAGCATTTGAAAAAGCACCGGTGAATTTGCAAACAAAAACGCGCATGCAGCTGATACTCCCAAAGCCACAAACATCCAGATAAATACATTCGCAAGAAATTTGCGGGTACTGTCGGTTTCGTTAATTTGTATTACATTTTTATAAATGTAGTCAGGATTATTATTTTCCATTTTTTATTTATGATTTATTAGTCAAAGTTAATTATTGCTGTGAGATTTAGATAAGTTGTAAAACATTTTTTACTTCCATTATAGACTTGAAAAATCACCAATAGTTTAACTGGCTATTGTAACTCAAAACCCGTACCCAAATGCTCAATTCAGCCTTTTTGTCAGTTGCTCTTCAACTTGCTTAAATACCTGGATCGGTTTTAATGAACGCCAGCCGAGGTCGTCCAATGCTCCCCCGAAATTGATATAGTAATCAATGTTGTTGCGTTTGAACTCCTCAATTACATGATCGCGGAAGTTGATTCCCGCTATCCAGCCGTCCTCCACGTCCTGGAACCATTCTTCGTAGTAACAATCGTCAGACGAGTGAAAGTTCAGCACATTCTCCCCTATCAAAATAAAATGGTTAATGCCGTTATCTATCATCAGCTCTATGATCTCGCGCTTCATCAGCATAATATCATTGTTAATGGCATCATTCCATTCCCCAATAAATTCAATAATTGAATAGCCTTTTTCGTAATCGGCAAAAAGCACCTTCATGTACAGTGTGTTTGAGCCAAACGAATCCCATTGCGGGTGCAGCAGGTAATTATAGATCTGCTTGTCAAACTCAAACTCATTGTACTGCGTTGCATAAAAAGGAGAATATTCATCCTCCGAAGCAACATAATCATCGCGCCATTTATAATATGGTTCTATCTCGTGCATGTTCTAATTTCAATTTTTAATCCGCGCATCAGTTCCACTTCGCACGGCTGCATTTCTGCACAGCAATCAGGCTGCACATTAATCAATTCCCTACGTTCTCCACCGCCTTGCGCACACTGCCATATTTTAGCAGCAATGCAGCAGCCGTTTCTTCATCAAGCCCGGTCTCGTTCATCACCATGCGGGTTCCGCGGTCAACCAGTTTATTGTTGGTTAACTGCATATCCACCATTTTATTACCTTTTGTTTTGCCAATCCTGATCATCACACAGGTGCTCAGCATGTTTAACACCAGCTTTTGGGCGGTTCCTGCTTTCATCCGGGTCGATCCTGTTAAAAACTCGGGACCCGTTACCACCTCAACCGGGTATTTGGCTTCGGCTGCAACCGGGCTGCCACTATTACAAACAATGCACCCCGTTGTAATATTGTGCGTATTTGCTTTCCTTAAGCCGCCAATAACGTATGGCGTAGTGCCTGACGCGGCTATTCCCACCAGCACATCTTTATCATTTATTTGGTATCGCAACAGGTCGTTCCAGGCCTGTTCGGCATCATCTTCTGCAAATTCTACCGCCTTTCTGATGGCGCCGTCACCCCCGGCAATAATTCCCACAACGGTATCAAACGAAACGCCGAAGGTTGGAGGACATTCCGACGCATCAACCACGCCTAAACGGCCGCTGGTACCGGCGCCAATATAGAACAACCGGCCGCCTTCCTTCATTTTCTCAGCTGTAGCGGTGGCCAGCTTTTCTATTTGCGGCAGCGCCTTTGCTACGGCAAGCGGTACTGTTTGATCTTCTTTGTTGATATGCTCCAGGATCTCGGACACCTGCATTTGCTCCAGGTGATTATAAAGCGACTCCTTTTCCGTTGTGGTTTCCATTTAACAAAATTGAGGAAAATCTTTTAGAAATGAGATGCGGTACTTACCACTTTGTATAATAATATTTTTCAATGTCATATCCCGGCGCCGGCAGCTTAAATGTGTTAAAACAAATCCTTAACTTTGTGGCACAACGATAATATGAAAAGGGCCGCGGGAATAATTTTCAGGACAATGATATTGGTTTTACTGGGTGTCACTATCGGCATATTTATCAGTAATCGCACCCTGTTACATCAAAGCCTCGGCTTGTCGCTGGATGAAAACGACAAGATCTCGAAAGTACTGAACCTGGTTAGGCAAAACTACGTTGATTCGGTAAATGTAGATAGTATTGAAGGCGCTACCGTTAACGGCCTGCTGCAAAACCTTGATCCACATTCCCTTTATCTGCCCGAACAAAAAGCTACCTCCATAAACGAAGGACTTGCCGGCGGCTTTACAGGCATTGGCCTGGAATACCAGCTGCTGCGCGATACCCTGGTTATCACCCAGGTGTATGCCAACGGACCCGCTGCAAAAGCAGGGCTTACCACCGGTGACCGCATTATTGATGTAGATAATAAAAAATTCTCAGGCACACACCTTACGGTTCAATTGGTTAATAAAACATTAAGGGGCGAAAAAAATTCAGCTTTGCTGGTTTCGGTTGTGCCGCCTAACTCTGCCATAAAAAAAAACTATACGCTAAAACGCGGCTATGTAAATGCCAGCAGTCTTGATGCTGCCTATATGGCCACTGCTGATGTTGGTTATATCAAGATCAGTAAATTTGCCTTAACCACCGATGCCGACTTCCGCGAGGCGTTGGGCAAGCTGAAGGCAAAAGGCATGCAAAAATTGGTGCTTGATCTCCGCGAAAATGGCGGCGGGTACCTCAACACTGCAACCGCGCTTGCCGACGAGTTTCTAAAAAAAGATAAACTGATTGTTTACACCAAAGGGGTGCATGAAGAACGCCGCGACTATTTCGCTACGGATTCAGGAACTTTCCAGGAAGGTAAGCTTGCTGTTTTAATTGATGAATATTCTGCCTCAGCCAGTGAGATCCTTGCCGGGGCGCTGCAAGACCTTGACCGCGCCGTGATAGTTGGCCGCCGCTCGTTCGGCAAGGGGCTGGTACAGCAACAGTTTGCCTTTAACGACGGTTCAGCCGTAAACCTTACTATCGCCAGGTATTATACCCCATCAGGCAGGTCTATCCAAAAATCATATAAAGCAGGTATTGACAGCTATCACAACGAAATTGCTGAACGGATGCGCAAAGGCGAATTGTTCTCCGCCCAAAGTAATTTAAACGACAGTATTTTTAAAAAGCCTTCCCCCTACCGTACCTTGAGCGGGCGAAAGGTCTTTAGCGGCGGTGGTATTATGCCCGATATTTTTGTTCCTGCTGATACCACCCAAAATACATACCTGCTACAGCAATTGAGCGATCAGCAGCAATTTACGGCCTACACCATTGATAAGCTGCAGCCGCAACTCAATAAGTTTGGTACTGCGGATACTTTTATGAAAGATTATTCAGTGAGTAATGATGAGCTGGATAACTTTATCCTATACGCTTCGCAAAGCATAAAAAGTATCGACTCGCACGAATTGCTGATCTCCAAACCGATGATAAAAACGATGCTAAAGGCCGCTGCCGCACGCTTTAAATGGGGTGAAAATGCTTACTATGAGGCCATAAACAGCAACGATAACACGCTGGCTAAAGCCGTGGAAGCTATCCATTAATTTCAGATTTCGGATGTGCGACATCCGAAATCATACATCCGAAATCCGAAATCAACTTATTTTTGTCTAAACCAAACCTGTACCGGTGCTCCGTTAAAGTTAAAGTTCTCCCTTATTTTGTTTTCAATAAAGCGGTAATAGGGTTCTTTAACGTATTGCGGCAGGTTGCAGAAAAATGCGAACATGGGCGATGTTCCTGCAATCTGCGTAATGTATTTTATTTTAACGTATTTCCCTTTGATGGATGGCGGCGGATAAGCTTCAATTATCGGCAGCATAATTTCGTTCAGCTTCGAGGTTGGGATCTTTCTGATCTTGTTTTGGTAAACCAGGTTCGCAGTTTCAATCACCTTTAAAACCCTTTGCTTTTCAGTAACCGAGGTAAATACAATAGGCACGTCCGTAAACGGCGCTATTTTATCGCGGATCTGCTCTTCAAAAACTTTTATGGTTTTGTTGTTCTTTTCAATAAGGTCCCACTTGTTCACCACAATCACCACACCTTTTTTATTTTTTTCGGCAAGGTGGAAGATATTGATATCCTGCGACTCAATTCCTTCAACAGCATCAATCATCAGGATCACTACATCGGCTTCTTCCAGCGCTTTAATGGTACGCATAACCGAATAAAACTCTATATTCTCCTTAACTTTTGTTTTCTTACGCAAACCGGCAGTATCTATCAGCATAAAATCGTGCCCGTACTGGTTGTAATGAATGTGAATGGAATCGCGGGTGGTGCCGGCAATCGGGGTTACAATGTTTCGTTCCTTGCCTATTAATGAATTGATGATAGATGATTTACCTACGTTAGGCCGTCCGACAATTGCATACTTTGGCAATTGGTTTTCTTCAGTAGGCTCATCGTCAAAATGCTTAACAACTTCGTCCAGCAGTTCGCCGGTGCCTGAACCTGTCATAGAAGAGATGTTGTAAAGCTCACCAAGTCCGAGGCTGTAAAACACCATCGAATCGGCCAGCAGGTTGGTGTTGTCCAACTTATTCACCACTACAAACACAGGCTTTTTGCCTTTGCGCAACAGGGTAGCAATTTCATCGTCAAGGTCGGTAATACCGGTAGTAACATCAACCATAAATAAAATTACAGTTGCTTCTTCAATGGCAATAATTACCTGCTCACGAATGGCGGCTTCAAATACGTCAACCGAGTTAGCTACATAGCCCCCGGTATCAATAACGGTAAATGAACGGCCAACCCATTCAGAAACACCGTAATGCCTGTCGCGGGTTACCCCGCTAAAATCGTCGACTATGGCCTTGCGGGTTTCAGTTAAACGGTTGTATAAAGTTGATTTGCCTACGTTGGGCCTGCCCACTATGGCTACTATATTGCTCATTTTATTATTAAATTCAAGGATCAGGAAAACAAGAATAAAGATAGCTGCAATTAGCTTTCCTTCACCTTACCTAACCCTAATAAGTATTTATTAAATTTTGTATTAAATCCCGGTTTATGCTTGTCTGCCCCCTGGCTCCCGTTTATTCGTACCCAAATTTCTTCAGGTAATTTTTCTTGCTGCGCCAATCAGGAATAACCTTTACAAACATCTCCAGAAACACTTTTTTCTGAAAAAACTCTTCCATATCCCGGCGGGCGTAGGTACCTACAATTTTAAGCATTTCGCCGCCCTTGCCAATAATTATGTTTTTCTGCGAATCGCGCTCAACAATAATTTCAGCGCTGATGCGGTGCAGCTTTTCGCCTTCCACAAAAGCAGTTACAATAACCTCGGTGCTGTAAGGAATCTCTTTTTTGTATTGTTTCAGGATCTGCGCACGGATCATTTCCGACGCAAAAAAGCGGTCGTTCCTGTCGGTCAGCGCGTCCTTTTCGTAATAGGCAGGATGCTCCGGCAGGTTCTCAATCACAAAGTTCATTACCGCCAGCACATTGTAATCCTTCAGGGCCGATATCGCGAAAACCGCTTTCGGCTTCAGCTTCTCTTCCCAAAAATCAACCTTTGCCTTTACAGTTTCCTCATCGCTTTGGTCAACCTTGTTAATGAGCACCGCTACAGGTGCCGATGAGCCTTCCAGCTTTTTCAACACATCCGTTTCATCGTACTCTTCATAAATATCGGTAACCAGCAAAATCAGGTCGGCATCAACTATGGAGCCATCAACCTGGTGCATCATGCTTTCATGCAAAGCATAGTGTGGTTTAATAACACCGGGGGTGTCTGAAAAAACTATCTGGTAGTCCTCTTCGTTAACAATGCCCAGTATCCTGTGCCTTGTTGTTTGCGCTTTAGGAGTTATTATCGACATTTTTTCACCCACAAGTGCATTCATCAATGTTGATTTACCTGCATTGGGCTTGCCAATTATACTTACGAAACCTGCCTTATGGGCCATAAAAAAATAATTAAAATAATATTTGGACTGCAAAGAAACGAATTATATCTTTGCAGTCCAATTAAAACGGAGTGCAAATTGCATTTTAGCTAATTGGAAGCAACTTTCCGAAGTTATGATCGGATCGCAACATATCAAATTCAGTGCGGGATGGAGCAGTTGGTAGCTCGTCGGGCTCATAACCCGAAGGTCGTAGGTTCGAGTCCTGCTCCCGCTACCTTAGGTAAATAAAGCCTTTAGTCTTCCTGACTAAAGGCTTTTTTATCCGGATGAATTGACAAGGGTAAGTTATGAAAAAGTTGCAATAAGAACAGTGCGGGATGGAGCAGTTGGTAGCTCGTCGGGCTCATAACCCGAAGGTCGTAGGTTCGAGTCCTGCTCCCGCTACCTAAAGAAACACGCTTTTAAGCGTGTTTCTTTTTAATCCCTTAACAAACTCATAAGCAAAACTTTACGACACAGTTAAAAAAGCGATTGAAAATTGTTGATTAATTTATACTGTTTTTTTTAGACAGTTTGTTTTGCGCCTAAAGGGTAGCACAAATCGAAATTTTAGCGTTTTGTTCACGCGTTGAATCCACAATTGGATTTTTTTTTATTTTGAATTGTGCCCACGATGCGGATACAATTCAAATTAACTGATATTAAAAGGTAAGAATGTTTCCCGTTCTCCTTTTTAGCACACCGCTAACCTTGTTAATTACCCCTCGTAAGTTTCCAGCGTTCCTGAACGGGCATTGTGACGCAGTCTATCCAATACCTAATCTTTAATCAGCCTCAAAAATGGATTGAGATAATAATCGCTTAACATTAATACAATAATTAACAATTCAATTTGCAAAGTGGAATTTCTATAAATCCCCGCTAACCGGCTATTTATAGCTGACAGAAAAAGAATTAAATGAAAGCTGCCGCCATTTTACTATTTGCCATTATAGTGTCGTTGTTGTTTAAGCCGGTTATCCACATGAGCATATCAAAGGTATCTACCATTGATTCCTTGGGCGCCTGCCAGGGAGTATCCATCCAGCAGGGAAAGGCGTTTTTGTATGGTGATCGCGAGGTCGGAATGATGAGGCAGTTTTCTTTTAATAAAGATACGCTGGTTTATGATCACAAAGAGTGTAAGCTTACCGTTGACGGAAAAAATGTAATTAATCACCCCACAGGACTTGCCCGGCACGGTGATTTGCCTGTGTTTATGGGGAATTCTGTAAAGCCGCAAAAAGGCGAGACGACATGGAAGGCCCTGATCTATTGTATCAACTGGAAAGGTTTGTGGAAAACTGGAACATTGGACGGCAACCTCCTAAAAACGATTGAAGACGACGCTTGTATCCAGGGCACCAGGCCGGAATATGTTAAATATCATAATAAATGGTACGTGGCAACCGCAGACTATGGTAATCATGGGAACGAGGTAAGGTTGTATGATCCAGAACGGCTAAGCCATTGTTCAAAAACGAGCGAACCCGGCGTACTATATAAGAAATTCACGTGTACACCGTGGGTACAAAACCTGTACTGGCTTGATAACGAGGGTATCATTGTACTGATACAAAATCAAATCGAGGGCCGTAAGTGGCGTTTTAGCTTTCTGGACCTTGAAAAATCAATTCAAACAGGACAGCAACAGGTTATCAAAGAAGTCGATATTGATACGAGGGCGGATGAACTGGAGGGATTTGCATTTACCGGTCAGCGCAATAAGGGAATTGCTGTTACATCTTCCCGCAAAAACAATGTCAATTGTATATATATAGGCTGGTGAATAAATAAACAGCAAAAGTATTCTTTTGTTAATATAAGCTTAATAACCGATAAGCATTAGCCTGATAGATTTGCTGCGTTAATCATCCGGGCAATATGGTATATCAAAATTTATCAGAACAATTGCTGTTGAGGAAATGCAGTGATGGTGATTCGGCGGCCTTTCATGAGATTTATAGCAGATATAAAACATTTGTTTACGCCATAGTTGTCGCAAGGCTTGAGGACCGGGACGACGCAAAGGACATAACACAGGATATCTTCATAAATTTATGGACCACACGGGAGCGCCTTGTTGAATTAAGAGATTTTAGACCCTGGTTATATGTTTTAAGCCGTAACCATGTAATCTCGGCCTATAGAAAACAAAGCATTCGCATAAAAGGCGAAGGGTACCTGCTACAACAGCTTTCGGAATTGGAACATTCGGCCGAAGATCACCGGCTCGCGCGCGAACTCAACGTCACCATTGTAAACGTTGTTGAGCACTTGCCCGAAACTATGCGCAACTGCTATAACTTAAGCAGGAACGAGGGGAGGCGAAATGCCGAAATTGCCGGGATCTTGAATATTTCCGAAAAAACGGTTCGCAATAACGTATCTGAAGCATTAAAACGTTTAAAATCAAACCTCCGCAGCACCCATCCCGAATTGTTGGTGCTGTCTTTTCTTTGTTTTCACTGGTTGTTTCTTCAATTTTAAAA
Source organism: Mucilaginibacter xinganensis (assembly GCF_002257585.1). NCBI lineage: Bacteria > Pseudomonadati > Bacteroidota > Sphingobacteriia > Sphingobacteriales > Sphingobacteriaceae > Mucilaginibacter > Mucilaginibacter xinganensis. The sequence goes on from NZ_CP022743.1 coordinate 3,856,858, forward strand.
CCACCTGCATTAAAAGTAACCTATTGTTAACGTTGTCTTAAAGGACATTATGCCCCGCTGCACGTGCTATACCAAAATACCATTAGTGGACAGCAGAATTAAGGAATTATTTGAACGATATCAATCGGGCGACGCCAGTATTGAAGAACGGCGACTGGTTGAAGATTGGTTCGCGGCTTTCGATAGCCAACAACAAAAAGATTTTAGCAAAGAACATAGCGCTGAACTATTTGTGCAGATGGACCGGAAAATTGGCAGCATGTTGGAGAGCCACCCAGCCAGGAATAGAATGTCCGCACGTTGGTTGCAGGTTGCTGCAGTCTTTCTTATTGGGGCTGGCCTGGTATTTTACAAAACATTCAGCAGAGCTCCCAAAGTTCCGGCTGGCTACACGCTGATTTCGGTACCAAAGGGTGTTAAAAAGCAACTTTCGTTGCCTGACGGTTCAACGGTTTATCTTAATTCAGGTTCAACACTTCGTATTTCGCCCGGTTTTGGCGTTACCAACAGGCGAATATCGCTAACTGGCGAAGGATTTTTTATCGTAAAGCACAATCAAACCAATCCTTTCACAATTCAATCGGGCAGGCTTATCATAACCGACATAGGTACCTCCTTTAACGTTAAAGCTTATGCTGAAGAAAGCCTGGTTAAAGTGGCTGTTGAAAGCGGCGAGGTTAACGTAAAAGAAGAGAATGCAGGTAAAGAAGCACCCATATTTCCAAAATCAATTATCCGTAACCAGCAACTTATTTATAGCAAGGATAGCCGGCGGGCTATTTTAAATGATACACAAACCATCGAAGTATCTGCCTGGAGGAAAAACCAGCTCCGCTTTGACAATGCTTCGTTCGGTGAAATCGCTACCACCCTTGAAAGATGGTACGGGGTAACCGTTAACGTGCATGGCCATACAGATAACCGCCGCTATACTGTGAGCTTTAATAATGAGCCCGTTTCAAATGTGTTAAAAGTCCTTGGAAAGCTGTCAGGCATGAGTTACCAGGTAATCAACAAATCCATACAAATTAATTTAAAGCCCAATAAAAGCATGAAGTAAAACAACCATCACCAAACGCAGGGAATGTTTCAGCATCCCCTGCATGGCTGCGCAGAATTCGGCGCCATCAATTTAAACGATTACGCAATCATTAAAATTAAATCAAAAATGCAAAATTTTTATCGAATCAGGCATTCAAATTCGCTATTAAAGGGGATAACCACAGGAATATTGCCCTTAATTTTAACCACCCTGTTAATATTCACTTTTGTGATCCCGGCCTCCGCAACAGAAGGTCAAACCATTAATAATACCCGGATCTCCATCATGGCCGAGGATTTGTCAATAAAGGCGATTTTTAATATCATCGAAAGCAAGACAACATTTATTATTGGGTATGACAATACCGTGGACGTTACGAAACGTGCGTCACTACACGTTATTAACAAAACCGTAAGCCAGGTTTTGCAGCAGATATTAAAAGACTACCGGGGAACGATTAGCCAGGTAGATGAATACCATGTGCTGATAAGAGTTGAAAAAGCGCCTGCAGCGCCAAAGATGCCCGTAACGGTTCAGCCGATCCAGGTCAAGATTACAGGTACCGTTGTTGATGAGAAAGACCTCCCGCTCCCAGGGGTAAGTGTTTATGAAAAAACGTCGCGCAAAGGAACAGCTACGGATGCAAATGGGAAATACACCGTGACTGCTGAACAGGGCGCAACCTTGGTGTTCTCATTTGTTGGGTATGCCAGCCAGGAAGTAGTTGTGGGTAACCAAACTGAGATTAATATCAGGTTGAAGCCTGCCGCCAATATTCTTAACGAAGTAGTGGCAATTGGTTATCAAACTGTGCGTAAAAGCGATTTTACCGGGGCAGTTGCCAGTGTGAAGGCCAATGAACTGAACTTGTCGGCGCCTACCGTAGGGCAAGCGCTTGTTGGTAAAGTGGCGGGCGTACAGATTTCTCAAATAACCGGTGCGCCTTATCAAAGCACCAAAATCAGCGTACGCGGCGTGGGCTCAATCAATGCCAGTTCCGACCCGCTTTATGTAATTGACGGATATGCCGCAGGTAACGATTTGTTCATCAATCCGGAAGATATTGAATCGATTGATATATTAAAAGATGCGGCGTCGGCGGCTATTTACGGTTCTAGGGCGGCAGGTGGCGTGGTACTGATTACCACAAAGCATGGCGCTAAACAAAATTCAAAAGGCAAGTTTGAATATGACTACCAGGCGGGTATTAACCAGCTGGCAAAAAAGGTTGATCTTTTAAATGCAGATCAATTTGCTCAATTGGTAATTGACGGTCGCAATAATTCATACCATGACCTTTGGGTAACCACAGGCCATACCTGGAACGATGCCATGTATTCCGATCCTAACGCCACCCGTATTGCAAACGTAGGTAATGCGGCTTCGGTAAGCATCCCCGCGACATTGTATAATTTTACTTCACAAACGCCCATTCATCAAACCATTAATACCGACTGGCAAAAAGAATTGTACCGTAACGCGCTGGCGCAAAGCCACAACCTGTCGTTCACAGGCAATTCAAATGGTACGGCCTATTATTTGAGCGCCGGCTACCAGGACCAGCCGGGCATTATGCTGGGTACCGGTCAGCAAAAAATTAACCTGCGGGCTAATGTCGATGGTACCATCGGCACAAAGCTTAAAGCAGGGGCAAATATATCGTTTACACAAAACACCAACCAGGAAACCCAGGATGGGCGGTGGGACCACAGCCCCGCTTTTGGGGCACTGATTTATATGCCGTTTTTACCTGCGTATAATGCTGATGGCAGCATAGCCACAAACGTAGCGGCCGCGCAATCCACGGCATATGGTTATCAATCAATTGAAAACCCCATTGCCACCGCTACGCTGATAAAAATAAATCGCGTGGGCGACAGGGCCACTTATAACGCGCACGCCAACTATACCATTACAACTGGACTTACCTTTAATGCCAGCCTAGGCATGCAAACCTATGCCGAAAATTATAACTACTACCTGCCCACCAGTATCAGTAACGGTGCAAACCCGCCTTACTCATCCCAATCGATAGCCGCAGCAAAAGCCATCCGCCAAACAATTGATTACAGGGACCAACTAGGTGAGTTTACGCTGAATTATACAAAGCAATTGGGGAAGAACCATTTTGACGGTGTGGTAGGTTATACCGCACAAAAAACGGTTAATAATGTACTCACCGTACAGGGAACAGGCTTTCAGAATGATAATGTTCCAAATATCACCGGTGCCGCCCCAAGCCAGATCACATTAATAACCAGCAGCCCGCCCGAAGGCGTGCAGGCAACCGGTGACCAAACTTATACCCTGCTATCATACCTGGCAAGAGTAAACTATAATTACGACAGCAGGTATTTCCTTTCGGCTTCCTTCCGTACCGATGGTTCATCACGCTTTGGTGCAACAAACCGTTATGCTTCTTTTCCTTCCGTGTCGGCCGGCTGGAACCTGTCAGACGAGAAGTTTTACCATGGCTGGCTTGGTGATCAATCAACTGTTAAGCTACGTGCAAGCTGGGGCCTGAGTGGTAATAACAATATAGGCAATTACAATACCCAGCGCGTTTATGGCTCGCCGCAAAACGTTGTGTTCGGCACCGGCTCATTATCGTCCGCACTAACCGCCGGCAATATCAAGGATGCCAACCTGGGTTGGGAATCCACCTCCCAGTTTAATTTTGGCGCCGACCTGGGGCTGCTAAAGGGAAGGTTGTTTATTATCGCCAATTATTATCTCAGCAAGTCTTACAATTTATTATTTAATGAGCCTATATCGGCAGTTTCAGGCAGCTCAACTATCCTTACAAATTTAGGGTCGGGGTCAAAAGTAAGTAACAAAGGGTTTGACATCCAGGTTGATGGGAAAGCAATAGCCACTAATGATTTCAGCTTGAATATCAGCGGCAACATCTCAATAAACCGCAATAAGGTGTTAGGTCTCAGCGGTAATAATACAGTGATCACCAACGGTGCCGAACGCTCCTATTTAACCAGCATAACAGAAACAGGCCAGCCAATAGGTATGTTCTATGGCTACCAGGTAGCAGGCATGGTAACTGCAGCTGATCTCGGCAACATTGCTGCTGACCGGGCCAACTACAACTCAACCACCCATTCGTACCCTGCCGGTTATAAAATTGTTGGCCCGCCTATTTCTACCTTTTCAACCACCCCTTTACAGGCAGGCGATCTTTATTTTAAAGATGTTAACGGCGATGGCGTAATTAACAGCAAAGACGCCGGCATCATCGGTAACCCGTATCCGAAGTTTACTTATGGCTTTGCCATCAGTGCAACGTATAAGAATTTTTATTTCAGCTCGGCTTTTGCAGGCTCATACGGCAACCAGGTGCTTGACGGGCAGGATTACTATCTGTACAACATGGAGGGCTCGGGCAACCAGTATGCCGATGTTGCGGAACACTACCGTAATGCCGCCAATCCCGGCAACGGCTCTGTTTACCGGGCCTCACGCGGCAGCACACAAAGTAACAGCACAAGGCTGTCAACCTTTTATTTACAGGATGGCTCGTTTTTACGGAATACCAACATGACTTTAGGCTATAACATCAAATCGGCATTTATAACACGTAATTTGGGTTTAACAGGGCTTAAAATATACGGGGCGGTTAATAATGCCTTCACCATTACCAAATACAAAGGCTATAATCCTGAAGTTAATTATGACTATACCTACGCCGGTTCGCAAGGTGCCAACCTTGCCCCCGGTATTGATTACGGTGTATATCCATTGGTGCGTTCGTATAACATGGGGGTTAAAGCAACTTTTTAATTAAAAAACAATTCTGAAAGCAAATGAAGAATATAAAATTTAAGTTATTGTGCCTGGCAGCGTTATTTGTCCTGGGCTCATGCAAAAAGGATTTTTTACAGCAAAATGATCCTGACGCCAATGCAATTGGCAATTCCTTTAAAACTGAAAACGATGTTTTACTGGCGGTTAATGGCTGTTACTCTTTATTAAGAAGCGGTAACACAATAGGCGAAAGCAGCGATTTATGGACCGACCAGCGTTCTGATGATACCGGAACCAATGATAACCAATCAAACGCAGGTGAGCCTTTTGGATTCAATAATTTCTCGCTGATACCAACTAACAGTTATTTATATACGCACTGGCTCGCCATGTATGCCGTTATTTCAAACTGTAACATTGTGTTGTCAAATATTGATAAGGTTTCATTTGCTAACCCTGCCACCAAACAGAAATATAAGGCAGAGGCCGAGTTTATAAGGGCGCTGATTTATTTTCACCTGGTGCGCGAATGGGGGGATGTTCCGCTGGTAACCAAACAACTTACCACAACTGAAGACATTGCCGCCAATACCGCCCGGACCAAACAAGCAACGGTGTATGCCCAGATAGTAACTGATTTAAAAGATGCCGCTAATAGCCCGTTGCCGGCTACCCAGTCTGCAGGGACAATAGGCCGTATATCGCTGGCTGCGGTAAACACTTTGCTTGGACAGGTATATTTAACCATGGCAACTACATTGGATGCTGCAACTAAAACCGACAACCTGAACAACGCCTTAACATATCTTACAAACGCTTACAATGCAAAAACCTTTGGACGATTGAGTGATATACCTTACAGTGATGTGTTTGATGTAACTAAGAAATCTACCTGCCCTGAACTTATCTGGCAGATTGTAAATATCCAGGGTGATCCTGTTTACAGCTCAAGCATAGCCGCCAACAGCCAGGCTATAGGCGAAACTATTAATTCGCAAAAGCCATCAACTGGTGTTGGGGATAATGTAACGCACGACTTGGTAAATGAATATGAAAATGGTGATCCCCGTATGGTATTTTCAATTAAATATGCTGCCGCATCAACCGTAAAGGATTGGTATGTAACCAAATTCAGGGACGTAAGTTCGGGTGCCGGTAAGAATGGTTATGGCGGAAATGACTGGATATTGATGCGGTATGCAGATGTTATACTGATGCTGGCCGAAACCAACATGTACCTAGGGAACAATGCCGTTGCCACTCAGTATTTGGATATGGTACGTGCACGGGCAGGTATGCCAACCTATGAGGTTTCATCAGTCGACCCGGTTTACAGCGCCAGTTATCCAACACTGAAGCTGGCCATATTGCATGAACGCCGTGTCGAACTGGCCTTTGAGCATCATCGCTGGTTTGATTTACTAAGGACTTTCACCACCGACGAACTGGTGACTTATTTCCGGAACAAAAGCCAGGCAAACTTTGGCTCAGCGCTGTTGTCAAACTTTACCACCAAAGACAGGTATTATCCTATCCCATTCAATGAAACCAAGTTAGACCCGGTAAAAATGTACCAGAACCCGGGTTATTAACACTCTTTTTCAGAATATAAGGAGGAAGCTAATTTCAGTTTCCTCCTTAATAAACAGACAATAGTTATGAAGAAAATAAAAAATTATTGCCGGTTATCCCTGGCAATACTGCTGATTTTTTGTGTTGTTAACAGCATGGCGCAGGCCGGTTTTAATAAAAACTACCACTTCCTGCGTTCGGATAATTTGGTGGCCGATAAAGATTTTTACCTGCTCACCGTATTAGACCATTCACCTGCCGTTAAATCAGTTATTGAAGGCGATGCTTATTTTAAGCAATTATTTGCCGACCGGTTGGCTTTGCTAAAAAGCCATGCAACAGATACCTGTACGCACCCGTTATCGTTAGTTGGCGGGTTTAAATACAGTAAGGAAGATTCTGTGCAATTGGCCGAAAATATTAGCTCCTTATATAAAAGCCACCAGGCGATATTTGATCAAATGATTAACAACCATTTGCGCCCGTCAGGATACTACCAGCGCTTTGCCGACCTAAGCAATGCCGACCTGCTTTTAAAAGCCTGGGGACAATACGTTTATGGCATAAACTATATTATCAACCAGTTTGGCCTCGGCAAAAAAATGCGTTACCCCCGCATCGATACTGCCAGCTACGTAGTTTCCAGCCGTTATTATCGAACAGTGATGAAGGATATGTTTTCGTTGCTTGATGAACAAGCAAACGGAATAAAGCTCTTTTATCAGCCATCGCTGGTTGTCGCCATGCATTTGATGGATGCCAATGACCGTGATGAGCCGGCCCGGTTTGAGCCGATGGAGCAAAACGATAATAAGGCAGCTGTTGCTAAAATTAAGACGACCCAATGGAATAAGTACCCATACGCGGCAATCGTGATACCGGGTAACGGCCCCGAGTTATATACCACCCCCGTAAGCCCGGATAACAAAATCCATTGCGATGCTGCCGCCGCGCGTTACCTCAAAGGAATGGCCCCCTTTATTATTACCAGCGGTGGGTATTGCTATCCGTTCCGCGGCCCGTATTGCGAAGCCATCGAGATGAAGAAATACCTGATGAAAAAATTTGGCATCCCCGGCGATGCAATTATTATTGATCCTCACGCGCGCCATACCACAACCAATTTCAGGAATGCCGATCGCTTAATTATCCGTTACGGCATGCCGACCGATAAGCCGTCCCTGTTTATTACCAGTAAAAGCCAGCACGACAGTGTAATGAAGGATACTTTTGATAAAAGAAACATGCATGAGCTGGGATATTTACCTTACCGGGATAAAAAAAGTATTTCGAATCATGATGTTGTTTTTTACCCGGTTTATGAAAGTTTGCACATGGACCCTTTAGATCCGTTAGATCCATAGCTACTCACATAAGGGGATACCAGCAAAAAGCGAGAGATCCTTTTTTCGACAGAAAGAAGCTTTCGCATTTTTCTTTGGATAAAAGTTGCATGGTTTTGATAATAAACTAATTATCGGCAATCGCAGCAAGTCTTCTTCAAATTGGTTCGATTTTAGTCCTGTTGGGGCTACCTTCAGTTAAAAAGCCTCAAGTCGAAAGATTTGAGGCTTTTTTGTTTCTCACCCTGGTGTTAACCACGCGGGGCATTTATAGCTCCAGTTATTTTTGACTGGTAAAAAAAAGCGCTATCGGTCTCGCTTAACCTTTATTCAATTTTTAACGGCGGACCGGCAATCTGCATTCCGTTATCTGCAAAAAGCGTAACGAGTTCATCATGGTCTGGTTCATGATCTAACCCTGCCAGGGTAACAAAAAAGTTTTCCATCTTACCTGCCGGTTGAAAAATAACCGTCATTTTTCCTTTCGCTGAAACCTGGGTCCAGGCATGCGGAACTTTCATCGGCAGGAAAATGCTGTCGCCGGCAGACAGGTGGTATTTATCATCCCCCACTCTAAAAAAATAGTCCCCCTCCAAAACGTAAAAAACCTCATCCTGCGCATGATGGATATGTAAGGGGGTTCCTCTTCCCTGCGAAAGACTTGTTTGTTCAAAAATAACCATATTCCCGTTGGTGTCGGTCCCGGATACTTTAACATCCATAATATTGGAATTTACACCTTTCAATTTAATATGACCATGCAGCCTTCCCGCACCCTTATCCGTTTTAAACCCTTTGCCCGGGCCCGTTTGACCCAGCATACCGAAAGACTTAGCAACTAAAGGGAACGCAGCGGTTGCCAGTGCTGCCGCAATAAATTTTTCTCTTTTCATGATTTTAAGGTTTTAAAACACAGAGAGTAATACTCAAATATACTTATAAAGTACTGGAAATTAAATGATTGCTTCCCATTTTAAGGGTAAAAATTTGTTTACTAACGGCTTGGGTAACGTTCCCCTCTATTTGTCCGGTTACAAATCCTACCAAAGGTAGTGCCCGTTCACCTGAAGCAAAAAAGCGGGATGCTAAATATACCCCGCTTTTTTAATAATGAATAAAAACCTTTTTTTACCTCAAGACCAATTCGGCAAGCGCTTCTTTGGTAAAACCTTTTAGCTCATCTGTGCGCCCTTCATGGATTTTTTTGGGCCAAAAAGGATCAGACAATAGCGGGCGTCCCACTGCTACCAGGTCAAAATCGCCGCGATCCATTCTTCTCATCAATTCGTCAAGCGAACTTGGCTGTGAACTTTCGCCTGCAAATGCAGCCAAAAATTCGCCGTTTAACCCTACCGAGCCAACCGTAATGGTTGCCTTGCCGCTTATCTTTTTAGCCCACCCCGCAAAATTCAAGTCCGAACCTTCAAATTCAGGCTCCCAGAACCTGCGCTGCGAACAATGGAAAATATCAACACCTGCGTCGGCCAGCGGGTTAAGCCAGGCTTCCATCTCCTGCGGCGTTTTAGCAAGCTGATAAGTATAAGCGGCCGGTTTCCATTGCGACAGGCGTATAATTACCGCAAAGTCGTCTCCTACCCTTTTTCTTACTTCCTTAATCACTTCTATCGCAAAGCGGCTGCGTTCGGGCAAAGTTTTGCCACCATATAAATCCGTGCGTTCATTGGTACCTTCCCAAAAAAACTGGTCTATCAAATAACCATGGGCGCCATGTATTTCAACACAATCAAAACCGAGGCTTTTTGCATCTGCAGCGGCTTGTCCAAAGGCAGCAATGGTATCGGCAATATCACTTTCAGTCATGGTTTTGCCATTGTTAAATCCCGGGCGGTTTAACCCCGATGGCCCTTCAAAAGGCTCTGCAGGCAGCCAGCCTGAACGGTGGTTGTCCATAACACCCATGTGCCAGATCTGCGGGCCCATTGACCCACCGGCCTGGTGCACCTCATCAATTACGTTTTTCCAGCCGGCAAGTGCTTCCGTTCCATAAAAATGGGGAATATTGGCATCGTTTGATGACGACACCCGATTAATTACGGTACCTTCAGAAAGGATCAGGCCCGCTTCTCCCTCTGCTCTTTTACGATAGTAGGCTGCAACATTAGCTGTTGGGATGCCATTTGGCGAAAATGAGCGCGTCATAGGCGCCATTACTATCCGGTTTTTTATATTTAATGATTTCAGGCTGAACGGCCTGAATAAGCCTTCTGTATTCATGTATTTTATGTTTATTTAAATTTCTGTTTCGATAATTTTACTGAGGGCAGCAAACGCCTCATCATTCCTTTTGTAGTAGGTCCACTGTCCTTTACGGGTAGCTGTCACCAGCCCGGCCCGTTGTAAAGTAGACAAATATTCTGATACGGTAGATTGCGTAAGGCCTGTTTTTAGCTGGATCTGGCCAACGCAAACGCCATCGGCAAAACCATAAACTTCCTGGGCAGGAAAGCTGAGCTCCGGCTCTTTAAGCCAGTTCAATATCTGCAGCCTGGTTTTGTTTGAAAGCGCCTTAAAAATTTCTACCTGGTCCATGCCACAAAGGTATATCGACTTTTCCCGATATACCAATCTGATTTATTAAATGACCTTTTTGTGATTTTTCTGTTTACACCCTAATTTTGTAAATTAGCAGGGTAATCGCTTCAATTTCGGTAAGTAACTACAAAATGAAAGAGCCCAAAATTCAAACACTGCATCCTGAAATTGGCAAGCAGAATAAAACGATTTCGTTGGAGAAATACGAAACGATAAGGTCGGCGATCCTGGAAATTTTGCAAACTGACAGCCTTACCCATACCGAATTAATGGAAGCGCTTCATGCGCGCATCCACACCTATTTCACAGGCAATGCACAATGGTATGGCGAAACGGTTAAATTAGATCTCGAAGCCCGGAAATTGATTAAAAGGAGCACTACAAAACCACCGGTTTATAGCCTGTATGCCTAAGCATTAGTTTAAAAAGGAGCCTTTAACTTATTCATTGCAAACAGCGGTTCATACCCCCCCCCGGTATTTTTTATTTCGAATTCCCAATGGTTGTAATTTCAATAAAATAAAAGCATATTGTGGGTTCAAAATGAGTTTGTTATAGCGAACTAATTATAAACCAATAAAACCATCCCTGTATCCAATTTAAACTGTTTTATGACTAAAACTCCTGCGTATCTTGAATCAAAAAGCCATTATGAAATCCTCGACGGATTGCGCGGGGTAGCTGCCCTGATCGTAGTTGCCTTTCATGTACTCGAAACTTATTCAGGCAACCGCTTTAATCAAATTATCAATCACGGCTATTTAGCGGTCGATTTCTTTTTCCTTTTATCGGGTTTTGTGGTTGCCTATGCGTATGATGACCGATGGGGAAAAATGACCCAGTGGGACTTTTATAAACGCAGGCTCATCCGTTTACAGCCTATGGTTATTGTAGGTACCATTATTGGCGCGGCGCTGTTTTATTTCCAGGCCTCCCCCGTGTTCCCTATAATTGGTACTACACCCCTTTGGCAACTGCTGCTGGTTATGCTGGTAGGTTTTACCATGCTTCCGCTGCCTGTTTCAATGGATATCCGCGGCTGGCAGGAAATGCATCCGCTGGATGGCCCTGCCTGGTCGTTGTTTTTTGAATATATAGCTAATATTCTTTACGCACTTTTTATTCGTAAGTTTTCGCAGAAGGTGCTTGCCATTTTTGTAATCCTGTCTGCATTGCTGCTTATCCAATATTTAGTGATGGGGCCGCAAGGTGATGTTATTGGCGGATGGAGCCTTAACGCACCCCAACTTCATATCGGTTTTGCCCGCTTGCTTTATCCGTTTTTTGCTGGCGTGTTGCTGTGCCGCATGGGTAAACTGATCCATATTAAAGGTGCTTTTGCAGTGTGCAGCTTGCTGATTGCCATTGTCCTGGCCATTCCAAGGATCGGAGGCAGCGAACACCTTTGGATGAATGGCGTATATGAATCATTCGCTATTATAGTTGTGTTTCCGCTTATAGTTGCCATTGGCGCCGGCGGTAAAATAACCAGCAGGTTTGCAACCAAAGTGTGCACTTTTTTTGGCAGTATTTCATATCCGCTTTACATCACCCATTACCCGTTAATTTATCTTTACACCGGCTGGGTGGTAAAAAACAAAGTGCCTTTCGGCTACGGAATTTGGTTTGGACTGTTGTTGTTTGTTACCAGCATTGCCATCGCATATGCATCGCTTAAATTATACGATGAGCCGGTTCGCGAATGGCTGCGCAAACGCTTCCTGGTAAAACGGGCTTAACATCGTAAATTAATATTTTAAGCTAATTAATAAATCAAACCAGAAAGGAATATCGATCAGTTTAAGCAATAACCTCCGCAACAAACATTAATTAACAAATGGTAATCTTTTTTAATTTTAGTTATATTTGATTATCAAATTATTAAACCAAATTAAATCATGAAAAAGTATTTATTAGTATTGGCGGTAGCTTTATCCATGAGCGCCTCTTTCGCATTTAAAATTGATACGGGGCATCTTAAGGGATATATTGACGATTCCATGTGCGCCTCAAGTAAAACGCCTATGTGTACACCGGAAACTCGTGTTGCATGTGCAAAAAAATGCCTGAAAAGCGGTGCTGCAGCGGTTTTGGTTGTAGGCGATAAAGTTTATAAAGTATCAAACCAAAAATCTGTTTTAAAATACGCCGGAAAAAATGTTAGTGTTGACGGTAAAATAACCGGCGATACCATTGAAGTTACCAAGGTAACCGAAGAAAAATCTTAATTCAACCAGTACGCATCAAAAAAAGGCCATCCCGTTTATCAGGCGGAATGGCCTTTTTTATTGGCTGTTTAATTTTTCAAATTATTCCTGTTTATGTCCCTTGCTTAAAATTTAATCGTGAAATATAGCGGCGCGTAATTATCCTGTTAACTTAGCAGTATGGATAAAGTAAACATTTTTGATTCTTCGTTTGAGCCCGCCCTTATCGCGGAGATCAGGCAGTTTGGAGAATTAATGACCTTTAAAGAAGGTGATATAATTATGGATTACGGTAAATACATCCGCATGATGCCCATAGTGATCAAGGGAACTTTGAAAGTGCTCAAAAAAGATGAAAACGGGAAGGAGCTACTTTTATATTACCTTTCCAGCAGTGAAAGCTGCTCCATGGCTTATAGCTGCTGCCTTGAAGCCAAAAAAAGTGAAGTAAAGGCTATAGCCGAAGAAGATGTTGAACTCGTAGCAATCCCTCACACCAAGCTGGATGAATGGCTCTGCAAATACCCTGGCTGGAAAAACTACATTATGCGCAGCTTTAACGAGCGTTTCCTGGAGCTGCTAAAATCAATCGAAAGTATTGCTTTTCATAAACTCGATGATCGTTTAATTGCTTACCTCAAAGAAAAAAAGCGTTTATCAGGTTCTAACCTTATAAAAGTATCTCATTACTTAATTGCGGATGAACTGGCCACCTCAAGGGTAGTGGTATCGCGCCTGTTGAAACAGCTGGAAAACGACGGCAAGATCCTCTTGTACCGAAATGAAATAAAGCTTTTAAGCGATTTTAACTAAATGCCTGTGGCATTGCAGATCCCTCCGGAAAGTAATTGTTATAAATTTTAACAAAAATTAAAATTTACGCCTGGTACAATCGTCTGTATTGGCAGGAAGCGAATCTTATTTTACCCTTCAATTATCTTTCCTTTTATAAATTGCAGGCTTTTAATTGATTATTATGCACAACGGTGGTTTTTTGAAGATATTTTTAATTATTGCATTTATAAGCCTTTTGTTAGACTGGTATGTTTTTAACGGCCTCAAAACCCTAACCCTCGACTGGCAATCAGAACGTTTCCGGCGGGTGGTTAAATGGGGTTTCCTGCTAATTTCTGTAGGTGTAACTGTACTTTTTATTGGCGGTTTCGGCAGCTTTAGCACCGCCCGGGGGATGATACCTTTTCACGAGTGGATGCTGAGTCTTTTCCTCACCTTTTTTGTAACCAAGATATTTTTTGTGGTGATATTGCTGTTAGGCGATACCGGCCGCCTGTTTTATGGGGTAGTAAATAATATTACCAGGCCCGAAGGCAAGGCAATTGAACCTTATTTTCCGGCAAGGCGTAAATTTATAAGCGAGATTGCCGTATTGGCTGCAGCATTCCCCTTTACTGGCTTTTTGTACGCCATGGTGAAAGGAAAATACGATTACAAAGTACACCGCACCACGCTTTATTTTGATGATTTGCCCGAGGCTTTTGACGGATTTACCATTACCCAGCTATCAGATATTCACTCCGGCAGTTTTGATAATACCACTGCTGTGCAGCGGGGTATTGACCTGGCTAAAGCGCAAAAAAGCGATATGTTTGTTTTTACAGGCGACCTGGTAAACAATGCCGCCTGGGAGGTTGAACCTTACATCCCCAATTTCAGCCAGCTTAAAGCGCCCTATGGGCAGTTCTCCATACTGGGAAATCATGACTATGGGGATTATATTCAATGGGACAGCCCGGCGCACAAATCAGCAAACCTTGACAAATTGAAAGAACACCACCAAACAATGGGTTATCGTTTAATGCTGAATGAAAACATAGCGATTGAGAAAGACGGCCAGAAAATTGCGCTGATAGGTGTAGAAAACTGGGGCAAAGGATTCATCCAGTTGGGCGACCTGGATAAAGCATTGGAGGGTGTAGATAAAGATGCCTTTAAGATCCTGCTCTCGCACGACCCTACTCATTGGGAGGAAAAGGTACGCTACAACCCGGCCAACATCCATTTAACGCTTTCAGGGCACACCCATGGCGCACAGTTCGGGGTTGAAGCCGGCGGTTTAAAATGGAGCCCGGTAAAATACCGCTACCTTGACTGGGCCGGACTGGTAAACGAAAAGAACCGTTACCTGTACGTAAACCGCGGTTTCGGTTTCCTCGCATTTTCCGGCCGCCTGGGCATCTGGCCCGAGATTACTGTAATAACTTTAAAGCGAAAAAAAGCAGAAGCTTAGGTCAGGGAACTGGTGTTAAAGCTAATCGGAGTTTTTCCCCTTTAGCATAAACACCTGCGAGGGGAAAGACTTATCATCGAAAACTTCTTTTACAGTAATAACTTTATTCACTTTATCAAAGGTCATTATCTGCCGGGTTTCATTTTTATAACGCGGCCAGGCGGGTAATGCTGCGCTATTGGGATTGCCATTTTTTATAAATGAAACCCAGGTACGGTGCATCGCCGCAGCCAGTTGCTGCCTTTCTGCTTCCGCAGCTTTTAATTTGGGGTCGTTCCATACATACTGAAGCTCAGCCCCGTGATTTGCGCCATATTTTTTGCCGTTATCATAATCAAACCTGTACACCCAAACAGGAATTTCATTTTGTGAAAGCGCTTTGGCAAAGCGATAACTATGCATTTGGTACATGTATTGGGTTATTACTTTTACAGCAGCATCATAAGGTGTATTTGTATTAAGCTCTTCTTTAAAAGTTTTGTAAACCATGGGATAATCATCACCAAACAGCGCCCTTAAAATTACCGTATCCGGGTGTTTTAACTTTTCATCGCCATTAATAAACAAGGCGGCCTCATATTTATTGGTACCTATTAACGCTTTTATATGCGGTATATCCTTATCTGCCACATATTTGTAAGCATCGCCTGTAATGGTAACACCATCGTAAACAGGGCCAAAGAACGAATTGCCACCAATACCGGCGCATACTATTGCCTGGGCTTTAATTATAGAATCAGCCGGGAGCAAGAGCAACTTACGGGCATCATTTTTACCCAGGCCCAATTGTTTTAAGATTTTCAGGCGTTCATTTTTTGCAGTTAGCGTATCTCTGATGCATTGAACAGATCCGCTTTCAGCAATATATTGCTGAAACAGTCCTTTTGATTTTGGCGAAACAAGTACAGCACTGATCAACTTTGCCCCTGCCGATTCACCCATTATAGTTACCCGGTTGGCGTCACCGCCAAATAGGGCAATGTTTTGTTTTATCCATTTAAGCGCCATCACACAATCCAGCAAGCCGTTATTGCCAGATTGGGCATAACGGTTATCCAAATCGCCCAAGTACAAAAAGCCTAAAGCGCCAAGCCTGTAGTTTATAGTTACCGTTACAATATCGTCATTATCGGCAAAGGCATGTCCGTCTTCACCTTTTCCGGCGCCGGCAGTCATACTTCCGCCGTGCACCCACACCAATACCGCCCGTTTTTTGTTATCGGTTTTGGGCGTGTAGATATTTAACGAAAGACAGTCTTCTGTTCCCAGCACCTGTCGTCTGTCGGGTTGTGTTGCTATCGGCCCAAATTTTTGCGTCTGCAAAGTGTCTTTCCAGGCAACATGTTCGGCCGGTGGTAAATATCTTGCAGCGCCTACCGGTGGCGCAGCATAAGGCACGCCTTTAAAAACAGCTGTTCCGTTTTCAAATTCGCCACGGATGTAACCTTTGTTGGTTTTTACAACCGGCTGATTTTGAGCCAATACTTTAGTTAACGCAATAAACGCAAACAACAAAGTAATAGCCATTATTTTTTGGAAGGTAGATTTCATAACTTTTGGTTAGGTTAAAAATAAACAATGTACACCATTAAAGGTGTAACAATTTTGGGCGCGAAAAAAGACTGGCACGGTTTAAGCTTTATAAAGGGAGCATACAAAACAAACTACCATGACACAGCAAAACAACAGGAGAATAGGGCAAAACCCAACACAAAAACCGGTAACTAAAATGGATACTTTAAATGACACCTGGACGGTGATGAAACCATTTGTTCATTTCTCATATAAAGCTTTGAAAGTTATTGCCCACGCTTTAATATTTATAGTGAAGCATATCCCGAAGCCCGGGGAGCATAAAGCTAAAGACAAAAACAACAAAGTAATTAAGATATGAAGCGCTACGCCTAACGCTTTCAACACGCAGAATTTAGACATCCAAACGCGTTAAATATAATTTTGTCGAATTAAATTCATTTTTTAAAATACTATTTTGAATATTATTCTAAAATAACGTAATATTACCGTATGATTAACGAAACAGAAATCATACTGGATAAAACAGACCTGCATATTTTACGATTGATGCAGGAGAATGCCCGTATCAGCAATGCCGACCTTGCACGCGAGCTGGGCATGGCGCCTTCGGGTATCCTGGAACGTGTAAAAAAGCTGGAACAAAAAAATGTGATCCGGCAGTACACAGCGCGCATCAATCCCGAGGCGTTGCAGCAAAAAATGTTAGCCTTTATTTTTATGAAAGCGGCTGATGGCCCGGGCTGCAATGATACTGCCAAACAATTGGCTACAATCCCCGAAGTTCAGGAAGTGCACCATGTTGCCGGTGACGATTGTTACCTGGTAAAAGTTCGTACTTATGATTCTGCCTCCCTGATGCATTTAATGCGGAACGAGTTCAGTAAAATACCCAACCTTTTAAGCACCCGCACCACCATAGTGCTCGAAACGGTTAAGGAACAGCAACAATTGGTTATACCCGAAAAATTATAAACCCATGCCTTTATCTTCCAAAAAATCAGCCCCGCCGCTGTTGGTCATTATTGCTTTTGCAACCGTTTATATTGTTTGGGGCTCTACCTATTTTTTTATCCGGTTGGCCGAACAGGGTGGAATGCCCCCGTTTTTTTTGGGAGCTTTCCGTTTTACAATCGCCGGGCTCCTGATGATGGGCTGGTGCTTGATTAAAGGCGAAAAGATTTTTGTGAAACGGGATATCATGAATGCTGCGGTAACAGGAATACTCTTATTATTCGTGGCCAATGGCATTGTAATATGGGCCGAACAAACTTTACCCAGCGCCATGGTAGCTATCCTGGTTTCATCCGCCCCCATCTGGTTTGTATTGCTCGATCAGCCAAACTGGGGCGTCAACTTTAAAAACAAGGCTACCATAGTTGGGCTGGTAATTGGGTTTGCCGGCGTTATTATATTATTCAGCGAGCAGATTGAAAAGATATTTGCGGGCGGCGGTGCTTCAAAATTACCGTGGATGCTCTTACTGTTGTTGGGAACCATTTCATGGGCCGGCGGATCGTTATTTTCAAAACACAGGCCAACCTCTGGCTCTTCGACTGTAAGCACTGCCTGGCAAATGTTAAGCGCGGGCCTTGTGTATATCCCGGTAAGCTTCATCCACAACGAATATGCCGGTTTTAATTTTCACAGCATTCAAACCAGCGGCTGGCTGTCTGTATTGTACCTCATCATTTTCGGCTCAATAGCGGCATATAGCGCTTATGTTTGGTTACTGCAGGTTCGCCCGGCAACACAGGTAAGCACTTATGCGTATGTCAATCCGGTCATAGCAGTAATTTTAGGAGTAGTGTTCGCCATGGAACACATTTCATTTACACAACTGGCAGGCTTATTCATTATTCTTGGCAGTGTGCTGCTCATCAACCTGGCAAAGTACAGAAAAGAAAAACTACAGCTAAGGGCGGCAGAATGATTATTATAACTAAACAACGTAAAACCGGTACGCTAAAAAACTGCGTAATAACGTGCCGCTGCAAAAACAGTCATAAACTAATTACTGGCGTTTACACCACAACAGGCAACTTAAAGGCCCTTTGGCAGGGAGCGGGCGGGCGTTTCCCATTTTCCAAATTCAAAGTAATCATCAACAGTGATGCTGATTTTACTGCCTATCGTATATTTACCTTTGGTGTAATTGTTGGCTCTTAATACAACCCGATCACGCTCAATAATCAATTCCTCAAAAAAACCTTTGAACAGGATCTGTTTAACGGTCCATTTATTACCGAAGCCCTTGCCTATTTTAACGTGCTCGGCGTACACTACCACAGTGCCGCGTTTACTTTTGATCCCGCATTTCAGGGCTTCGTCTGCTGTTAGCTGGCTGCTGCTGGCCAATATTTGAGCGGTATATAAAAGTTTGGGCGAATTATAAAGCTCTTCGGGACTGCCGTTTTCAACAATTTCACCTTCTTTCAGCACAATCAGCTCATCGGCCATTGATAAGATCTCCGCCGGATCATGCGAAACCAGCACAATGGTTACCCCCCACTCTTTTACAATATGCCTTATGTCGTGCTGAAGTCCTTCGCGGTAAGTGGCGTCTACCTGATTAAAAGGCTCATCAAGCAAGATAACTTCGGGTTTACTGATCAACGCTTTAGCTATAGTAACCCGCTGCTTTTCGCCGCCGCTTAATTTTCCAAACGGCTGGTCTTTCAGCGGAAATATATCAAGCATATGCAGCGAGTCGGTAATCTTTTTTCCCTCAGTATCAACACCTATCTCGCCTATTCTCAACCCGGACCGTACACTATCCCATACCGTAGCGTTCATATCCATATCCTGGTTATTTTGGGTAACCAGCCTCATAGCTTCGTGTGCGGGCTGCAACTTTTCCTCGCGTTTTAAAATGCGTTCTTCCTTAAAAAAAACCTCACCGCTATCGGGCTGCATTAAACCAAACAGTAAATTCAACAGTGTAGTTTTGCCGCTTCCGCTCTCGCCCACTATGGCAGTTATCTTTCCTTTGGGAATAAATATGGTTACATTATTAACACCTGAAGACTTATCGCCAAAGTAATTTTTGGTTACCGATATGGTTTCCAGGATCATATCATCTTGCATAGTCGCTTTAGTTAGCTCTTTAAAACAAATGTATCGGGTAAATATTCCCAAGTCTAAACTATAAAAGTTTATCATAAAAATGAAATATGTAATTCAATACCCGTAGTATTTGGTTTTCAATACTTCATCAACTCAAACTGCGGGGCATCCTGTTTCTAATATTTATTTATATTAGCAACAGAAATTAAAATTTAACCCCCCTTATGGAGCATCACTCTAAAACCTGGCATCAAACACACAAGGAGTCGTTAGGATTTGGCCAGCGCCTTGCCGATTCTGTAGCAAACGGCATGGGTTCATGGCGTTTTATTATTATCCAAACGCTGATTGTTGCAGTGTGGATGACCTTAAATGTTATCGGATTTAAATATAAATGGGACCTTTATCCCTTTATATTACTGAACCTTTTGTTTTCAACCCAGGCAGCTTATGCGGCTCCCATTATTATGATGGCTCAAAACCGCCAAAGCGAGCGTGACCGCGCCCAGGCTGATGCTGATTATAAAACAAATTGCGAGGCTAAAGTGGAGATTGAAGAGTTACTTGAAAAACTCAACTCCATTGAAATTGACAAACTGGATAAGATCCTTTCCCTGTTAGAGAAATTGGATAAAAAAGCCAATTAAGCCTTATAAGCGTCTTATCGACGGCTATAAGATTCCTTAAAATTCACAAGTGTTGTCTTTTTATTACCTTTGCGGCCCATGACCAGCATTGAACAAGCAATAGTAAACGAAGCGGAAGAGGAGATAAAACCCAAAACGCCTAAGCAACGCTTTTGGAACGTTGTTAAAACTATTTTAAAGATAGCAGTAACCGTAGCTTTACTGATCTGGGTATTCAGCAAGGTTGATGTTAATAAAGTTAAGATCAGGCTGTTTGAGGCAAATTACTGGTGGATGCTGGCTGCATTTGTATGCCTTGCTTCGTCAATGATCGTATCTGCATGGCGATTGCTCAGCTTTTTTAAATCAATAGGATTAAACCTAAACCCTAAGTATAATTTACGGCTATACTTCCTGGGCCTGTTTTATAATTTTCTTCTGCCCGGTGGTATCGGTGGCGATGGGTATAAGATGTACCTGATCAATAAAACCTACAAAACACCGGTTAAAAAGCTGTTTTGGTCGGTAATGTTCGACAGACTGAGCGGACTTTGGGCCATAGGCTTAATCACCGTGGCGTTAATCTTCCTCATCCCTCAAATAGATATTCACATCGGAATCCCGCTGGGAATATTTGTAGCCGGCTCTATAGTTTACTATTTTGTAGCCTACAAGTTTTTCAGGGATTATACCCACAGGTTCTTTGAGGCTCACGCTAAAGCGTTGCTGCTGCAATCGTTACAACTGCTTACCATAATTTGTGTAATTTTAGGCCAGCCTGAATTTCACCAGGCAGGTTTTAATGGTAAATTTTCTCCTTATTTATTATCCTTTTTAATTTCTGCACTGGCATCTATTATTCCTATAACGGCAGGTGGTGCCGGCGCACGGGAGGCTATTTTCACCAAGCTTTCAACTGTGTTCCCAATGATTCCCGACCTGGCTATCTTCCTGGCTACTTCGTTTTATTTATTGTCGCTTGTGGTAGCATTATTTGGTGTTTATTATGTGATACGGCCGGGCAGGCTCCAGGAGGGTTTACCCCCGGCAGCAGATCTGACTATTGATAAGCCATCCAATCCTGCCGCTAACAAAATTTAATTTGCGCTTTTTATTATGGCAAAATAAATTTAACCTTCCAGTTAACCAGATAGTTCTCAATTATTTTGTAAAAATACCGCCGGTCAATCAAAGGGGCTAATCAACCATTCAACTTAATTCCATAATTTTGTTTTTTCTAATAAACCAAGATTGATGGCCAGTTTTAATGATTTTAGTAACCAGCAGGTAGCTGCTTTACCCGCGCATTTAAAACAATTTATAGTTGATCAGCACTATGAACATTACACCCCTGTTGACCACGCAGTATGGCGCTACGTTATGCGGCAAAACTACAGTTACCTTAAAGATGTAGCCTATTATCCATACATCCCAGGGCTTGAAAAAGCAGGTTTGTCTATCGAAAAGATCCCAAGTTTACAGGAGATGAATGATGCGCTTGCCAAAATAGGCTGGGGTGCCGTTACTGTTGATGGTTTTATCCCGCCTGCTGCCTTTATGGAATACCAGGCGTACCGTGTATTGGTAATTGCTGCCGACATTCGCCAGTTAAAGCATATTGAATATACCCCCGCTCCCGATATTATCCATGAATCAGCAGGCCACGCGCCTATCATAGCAGATAAAGATTACCATGAATACCTGAGTTATTTTGGTTCGATAGGTGCCAAAGCCATGTTCTCGGCCCAGGATTTTGAACTGTACGAAGCCATAAGGGCATTATCCATATTAAAGGAAATGCCGGATGCAGATGAGCATGAAATTAAAAAAGCCGAAGAAGTACTTTTGCACCGCCAGGAAAATATGGGCGAGCCATCTGAAATGGCCCTGCTAAGCCGCCTTCACTGGTGGACAGTAGAATACGGCCTGATCGGGAGCCTGGAAAATCCTAAAATTTATGGTGCCGGTTTATTATCGTCCATTGGGGAAAGTGTAAGTTGCATGACTTGCGACATTAAAAAGATTCCCTACACCATTGATGCTATAAATTACACCTACGACATCACAAAAACACAGCCGCAACTATTTGTAACGCCTACGTTTCAAAACCTGATTGATGTACTGGAAACCTTCGCTGATACCATGTCATTCAGAAAAGGCGGAGCCTTTGGTTTACAAAAAGCTATCGAAAGTAAAAACACCTGCACTGCAGTGTACAGCTCTGGCTTGCAGGTATCAGGTACGTTCACTGAATTTGAACACCAGAATAATGAGCCAGTATTTGTAAAAACGCACGGCGCATCGGCATTATCAATTGATAACAAACAGCTGAAAGGCCACGGCAAAAAACACCATAAAGATGGCTTTAGCTCGCCTGTTGGTAAGCTTAAGGGCCATGCCATGCCGTTAGAAGACCTGAACGCTTATGAACTTGGTTATTTTGGGATTGAACGGGGCAAAAGCGCGGAGTTATGGTTTGAGAGTGGAATTACAGTTGCCGGAGAAGTAAAAGAGATCCTTTCGTCAAACGGAAAAACGCAACTGATTACTTTTATAAACTGCACGGTAACCGGCAAAAATGGAGAATTATTATTTGATCCTGAATGGGGCGTTTATGATATGGCCGTTGGCGAAAAAATAGTTTCAGTTTTTTGTGGCGCGGCCGATAAGGAGGAGTTTTTGGAAATAGTTTACAAATCTAACATGGCAACGCATCATGCTTCCTATGACCAAAACACGCTCGAACTGCACAAACTTTATGAGCAGGTACGCAACCGCAGGCACAACGGCGGCGATTTTGGCTTTTTGGGTAACGTTTGGCTAATGCTTCAAAAATATCATCATGACGATTGGCTTTGCGCTATGGAAATATTGGAGATCCTGGAGCATGAAGAAGCGGAACCTGCCGTGGCAGCAGAGATCAGGTCCTTTTTAGAGGAAAAGGCTAATACCGAGCCTGATTGCAAAAAACTGATTACCGACGGCTTTTATTTAATTAAGAACCCTGTTGAGCAAAAATTGGTTGTTTAGCGATTTGTTTGTAAAATTGCCTGACAACTACGAAATCTATGAATATAATTATAACTGGCGCCAGCAGCGGTGTGGGATTTGAAGCAGTCCTGGAGTTGATACTATCAGGTAAGCATAAAGTGATCGCGCTATCCCGATCGCAGGAAAAGCTGGAGCGCTTACTTGAAATAGCGCATGGTTTAAATCCTGATGCGGAAATATTTGCCCTGGCATTTGATATTGTACATGATGATTACCAGGGTTTGCAACAATTTATAAGCAGCAACTTTGATAACCGTGTTGATATACTCATTAACAACGCGGGCGTACTAATTAAAAAACCATTTGCCCAAACGCTTGAATCAGACTTTGTAGAAATGCTGCAAAGCAATTTCATAGGTCACGTGCGTATTATACAAGCGCTGATTCAGCTAATGCCCAAAGGTGCACACATCTTAAATATTGGCAGCATGGGAGGTTTCCAGGGTAGCCTCAAGTTCGCAGGTCTTGCCGCATATTCGGCCAGTAAAGCTGCTTTGCATACCTTAACCGAGTGCCTGGCGCTTGAACTTGCTGAACAGGAAATAAAAGTTAATTGTCTGGCATTAGGCTCTGCACAAACCGAAATGCTGGAAACAGCTTTTCCCGGTTATGAGTCGCCGGTAATGGCTTTCGAAATGGGCAAATACATTGCAGATTTTTCGGTTACCGGGCATAAATTTTACAACGGCAAAGTACTTCCGGTTGCGGTTAGCACCCCTTAACGGGCAAAATTAATATTTACGGATTGCGTATTGTCAGCAAATATCCCTAATTTTATGAAGCACCGAGCGTATTTACACTTTAAGCTGTAAGAAATGGGATCAAATCTTACTTTTCTTTTCGATCAATCCAGTGACTTTTTTTGTCTTTTTACAAGGGAGGGTACAATTGTAAAAACTAATCCTGCTTTAAGAGAAGTACTCGGTTATACAGAGGAAGAGCTGCATGGGAAAAAAGCTTACGAGTTTTCTCATCCTGCTGACAGAAACAGACGCGAAGAACTTTTTAAAAACGTATCGGTTAACAACAAAACTACAGGGCTCGAAACCCGCACCAGGGCAAAAAACGGCCGCTATTATAACGTTCGCTGGTCGTTGATGTTGAATGCAGTTGATAACCTGGTATATGCAATAGGTGTAAATTTAACAAGCGGCTTTAATAATTCCGAGTATGAAGGCACCACGGATAATATCCAGCATATTATTCAAAGTTTTAACGAAGGCTTTCTTATTATTGATAATAACTGGCAAATTACATCCTTTAATCCCGCCTTCCAGGCTATAACGGGAATAAGTGGCGAAGAACTTAAAGGCTTAAATTTCAGGCAGCTGGAAAACATGGGGATAACGGAAAAAATCCTTGCTGAATTTGAAACTGCGTTTAAAGGCAGCTTATCTACCCAGCTTCAGTATTTCAATACTCATTTTAACAGGTGGTTACGGGTAAATATATATCCGTACAAAGATGAAATAGCCCTGTTTATTAGGGATATTACCAATATAAAAACCCAGCAACTGATACTGGCACTTGAAAAAAAGGTACTTGAATTAAACGCTTCGTCTTTATATTCCTTATCCCAAACCGTTAATGAGTTGCTTAAAGGTATCGAGGAAATATTTCCCGATATGATCTGCTCTGTCCTGGAAGTGGACGAACCCCGGCAAAAGCTGTCGCACCTGGCTGCGCCAACCCTGCCCGCTGCATATTGCCAGGCAATAGATGGTATTGTAATAGGGCCCAAAGCAGGCTCTTGCGGCACCGCAGCGTACCATCGCAGCCAGGTAATAGTCAGAGATATTGAAACAAACCCTTTATGGGATGATTACAGGCAACTCATTTTGCCGCACGGGATTAAGGCTTGCTGGTCAACTCCAATTATAAGTTCCAACAGTTCACAGGTACTGGCCACCTTTGCGGTTTATTATAGCCAGAAACGCGAGCCCAGGAACGAAGAATTACGGATGATTGAGCGTACCTCAAATATTCTCCGTGTTTTAATCGAAAATAAAAGGACCCAGGACCATGTTAAAGAGCAAACCAGGCGGCTCCAGGAAATCGCTGCTATCAGTTCGCACGACATAAGGAGGCCCGTCGCTACGATTTTAGGCCTGGTAAACTTATTTGATCTCCGACATTTAGACACCCCCCTTAACAGGGAGATAATTAACCACCTCGATATTACAGCAAAGGAACTTGATGAGGTAATCCACACCATTGTTGAAAAAACCATTTATTTAAAAGGAGAAGATTAACCAGGCTGAAAGGAGGCTTTATGTTTCATTTAAACCCTGCGCCGTCTGCATAGATTAAACATGCTACTCACTCATTATAAATTGCATTGTTCGCCATGCGCAAACAATGCAATTTTATGTTACATTTTGGGTCGGTCTCAACCTTTTAGTTTAATAAAATCATTAACCACAACCTCGGTCATATATCTTTTATTGCCATCCTTATCAACCCAGTTTTTGTTGGTTAACTTGCCTTCGATGGCTACTTCATCGCCCTTTTTCAGATAGTCGCCAATAAATTTTGCCTGGCTGCCCCATGCTATCAGGTTATGCCACTGTGTTTCTGTTACCCGCTCACCTTTATCATTCTTGTACGTTTCATTGGTTGCCAATGAAAATTTAACCAGTTGCTTGTTGTTGTCAAAGTTCTTTACTTCGGGATCCATACCCAGGTTACCTACCAGGCGTACGCTGTTTCTTAATGAGTTCATGTTTTTACTTTTTTTGTTTTAATTGACAATACGAAGGTGAGCATCGTCATCAACCCTACCCGGTTATTAACCGTTTATAACCGACAATTTCCGTTTGTAAGCGTTTGCAAACGGATAATATTTTATTTATCTTTAGCTGATGAATGAGGAAAGATTATGCCTTGATTGCAGCCTTCCATTACATGGCAGGGCTGATAAAAAATTCTGTAACGATCTGTGCCGCAACAATTACAACAACCAGCTTAACAGCAGCAGTTACAACCTGGTACGCAATGTCAATAATATCCTTAAGCGCAACCGGCGGATTCTTGAAGAATTAAATCCCGGCGGCAAAACAAAGACCACCCGCAAAAAGCTGTCTGCCAAAGGCTTTGATTTTGACTACCACACCCGTAGTTATCTGACAGGCAACGGTAAAACCTATCATTTTTGTTATGAGTACGGTTACCTTCCTCTAGATGGCGACGAGTTTTTGTTGGTAAAACGGGAAGAAATTTGAGATAGTTCCAGAAATCTGATGTTCGATTTTAGATTTATTTTGAGTATAGGTTTAATTACACCGGCAGTGAAATTTAAATAAATATTTTCCTGCCATTTAGATTCGGAAATGCAAATGATTAAACGAGCGTCATATTAAACAACCGTGGCCCAAAACTAAATCGCGAAATCCGAAATAACATTATCTTTGCACGCAAATGATCATCCAGCAATTTTACGACAAAGGATTAGCACATGGCTCTTACGCCCTTATAAGGACCGGCAAAATGATTGTAATTGATCCGGCCCGCGATCCACAACCATATTACGATTTTGCAGCACAGCACGATGCCGATATTGTGGGCGTGATAGAAACGCATCCACATGCCGACTTTGTAAGCTCGCACCTGGAAATTCACCAAACTACCGGGGCTGTTATCTACTCAAGCAAGCTTACAGGTGCTGAATATCCGCACGAAAGCTTTGATGACGGCGATGTGATTCAGCTTAATGATATTAAACTTAAAGCGATAAATACCCCCGGCCATTCGCCCGATTCGATCTGTATTTTGGTTGAAGATGAAGAAGGAACAGAAAGCGCAATTTTTACCGGCGACACTTTGTTTGTTGGCGACGTTGGCCGCCCTGATTTGCGTGAAAACGTTGGAAATATTACCGCAAAAAAGGAGGAACTGGCCAGGCAGATGTACGCCTCTACACGCAGTAAATTAATGAACCTTCCGCATAATGTAATAGTTTATCCCGCACACGGTCCAGGCTCATTATGTGGTAAAAATATGAGCCCCGATCTGCAAAGTACCATCGGGCGCGAATTGCGTGAAAACTATGCCCTGCAGCTGATGGACGAATTACAGTTTGTTAAAACGCTTATTGCCGACCAGCCTTTTGTACCCAAATATTTTGGGCACGATGTGGAGCTTAACAAAAAAGGGGCTCCTTCATTTAAAAATAGTGTGGAAAGCGTCTTAAAGCTTAATGAAAATGCAGTGCTGGAAAAAGGTGTGCTAATTATTGATACCCGCCCAAAGCTTGATTTTCGTAAAGGCTATCTGAAAGGCGCAATCAACCTGCAAAACGGTGAGAAGTTTGAAACCTGGCTTGGATCAATAGTTAACCCTGGTGAGCCTTTTTACCTTGTTGCCGCTGATGAAGCCGAGTTAGATATGATGATAAAAAAGGCTGCAAAAATCGGTTACGAAAAAAACATTAAAGGCGCCCTTCTTATTCCTGCTTCAGCCACTGAAACCATGTCCGATCTGGACCTTTCCGATTTCACGAACCATACAGACAGCTATACAGTGATTGATGTGCGCAACGATACAGAAACGGCAGAAGGCCTTATTTTCAAAAACGCCATTACCATTCCGCTTCCGCAGCTTCGTGAAAGGATCAATGAGATCCCAACCGATAAACCTATTGTTGTACATTGTGCTGCGGGCTACCGTTCGGCAGCAGGGGTTAGTATTATAAAAGGTGATATAGATACAGTACCGGTTTATGATTTGGGTGAAGCAGTAACGAATTTCGCTGTAAATAGTTAATGTAGTTTTTTAGTTGATGATTGTAATTAATGACCAGCTCACAATAGTACGTACTGCCGACGGATCAAACACCATTTTTAATCCGCAGGTTGGCGAAAATTACCACTCAACGCATGGTGCTTTGCAGGAAAGCCGGCATGTTTTTATAAATGCAGGCTTTCAATATTTCATGGGTGGAGCTGACACTCCGAAGGAGTCTGTATCTATATTGGAAGTTGGCTTTGGCACCGGGCTGAATTTTTTACTAACAGCTGATGCCGGCATTAAGGCAGGCGTTCCCCTCGCTTACACAGGAATAGAAGCCTATCCATTAACAAAAGGGATGATCAACCAAACAGGATATGATACCTATATTCCGGCAGATTTGTGGCAACAATTTATAGACAATTATACCACTGCTTTAGTAAATAAAGTTCAGTTAAACCCATTGTGCCAGTTGGAAATTGTGCATCTGCCGCTGTTAGCATTCCAATCAGCACAACTGTATGACATTATTTACTTTGATGCGTTTGCTTCCGCCTATCAGCCCGAAATGTGGGACGAAACAGCTATTGCCCATACCGTAAAATACTTAAAACCGGGTGGTGTGTTTGTTACTTACGCCATTACCGGTAGTTTAAAACGGGCGTTGAGAGCATTAAACTGCAAAGTAGAAAAAGCCCCCGGCGCGCCCGGGAAGCGGGAAATGCTGCGGGCAGTAAAACTTAAGGATTAAGATGAGAAAATATCAGGCTATACTTACAACCTGAACCCGACATTAAATTTCATGGTGAAGCCATTATTTGAAGGCAGATCACGCACCGCAAATTCATTTAACGTGGTTACGCTGCGGGTTGCATAAATGATAGGTCCGCCGCACAATGTAAATGAAAACCGGGATGCCGGAGGCGTATAATTTAATGAAGGGCCAATAAGTACCCTTGCGCCGCCCTCTGCTTCATCTGTTTGCCAAAAACCTTCAATGTCCTGCCCTATAGCTTCAAGGCCACCAAAAAGCTGTCCGCTAATTTGCCTGTGAATCCCTATGCTGCTGATCACATCTAAATTATCCCGGTTCTTATCAAACGCTTTTTCAAACCTTACATTAGCACCAAGCTTCCATTTCAAGTTCTCAAAAGCTGCGGCTATACGGCTTAAAGCAACTTTATCGCTGTTAAACTCGCGCCTGAAACCAAGGCTTGCCCCAACCCTTACGCCTTCAACAGAATTGCCGCCTATAAAATCGCGCAGCACCTCGGCTTGCTGTAAACTATTAATCCTACCGTTATTGCCAAACCCCACGCCCATTGATGCCACCAGGGTAAACTGGTTACCAAGGTATCCCTTAACAGAGAGGTTTTGATCTACCCCGTCATAACCCAGGGGTGTAACGGTACGCTGCCCGTACCCGCCCGAATAGTTCAGGCTCCAGCCGCGCGCAGCCGGGTTAAGGGTATTCAGCGTAAACAAAAATGGCTGCGGCTGAGCTATTGATGTACCCGAAAATTGCGGATTTATGGTTTGTGCTCGTAAGGCCAGTACCGGCAGTAAACACAGGTTTAAAAAAAGTAGCTTTTTTATCATAATTATAACACTTAACGGAATACTTTGCTAAGTAAAAATATTAAAATTAACTGTGCATTAATAAGGCAATAATTTAAAGTTGTACAACATTTTAATTGAATCAATCAAATTTCAAATCTGGCAGCCTATCCCCTTTTTAAATAAGCATTAGGTACATTCACCGGGGTGTAATGAATTCCAAACCCGGCTTTAACCAGTAACGATACCACGGTCGCAACGGTTTTTTCGTCACGGTGCATTTGGGGTAATGATCCCATCATGGCATAGCTGATGGGGTTTACGGCAGGGATAAACGTTTCCCATTCATAACCTTTACCCCATATCAGTCCATCAAGGGTAATCAGTACATCCGCCTTGTTTTGAAGCAAAAAATTCAGGATTGCCCCAGAGTTATTGTTATTTTGGTTAACCGTATGGAAAATTGGCGTGTGCCCGCCAAAACCAAATTCATCAAGCGCCGCTCTGGCATTTATATCTGCGCCATTTTCAACCAATACTTTTGCGCAGTTAATGCAGTTATATTCTGCACAGAAATGCAGCAGCGTGCCGCCTGTTAAAGGAGTATAAGTATTATTGAAGAGCGACCAGGTTTTATCTATAAGGCTTGTATCATTATCAATCAATTCTTTTAACTTTTCGGCATCATCAACAAAAACAGCAAGCAGGGCACCATCGTCAAACTCCAGCCCTGCATCAATAAATGCTTTTACACAATCTTTAAAACGGGGGGTACGGGTGTACATCTCAACCATTCTTGTAAAAAGAGGGATCCCATAATGGATTTCATTAGGACTACCACCCTCCTGAAAATACGAACGGATGCCCTCAACGGAATGGACTTCAATTGCGTAAAGAATTTGATCATACCCAGGCATAACCGACATATTAGTTTTATAATTAAAGTTACTTATTTTTAAATGCTTGATCGCCTGCCGGCAAACTTTTCACCTTTAGCGCAACAGGCTTTCCTATCTTTCACACTTAAACCTTATTTTTACAAAAAATCGTGCAATTCGTGATCTAATAACTTATGCCACTAACACCGCCATCAACTGCATCAACACCCGAAACCGCCTTTACCCGGCTGCTTACTATTATGGACGACTTGCGTCTTAACTGCCCATGGGATAAAAAGCAAACGCTTGAAAGCCTGCGTCATTTAACTATTGAAGAAACCTATGAACTTTCTGACGCCATATTAAGTGCCGATATGCCTGAAATTAAAAAGGAACTGGGTGATATTATGCTACATCTGGTGTTTTATGCCCGAATAGCATCAGAAACCAATGATTTCAATATCACAGACGTGCTGAACAGCATTTGCGACAAACTGGTTAACAGGCACCCGCATATTTACAGCGATGTTGAAGTACAGAATGAAGAGGATGTAAAGCGTAACTGGGAACAAATCAAACTTAAAGAGGGTAATAAATCGGTATTGGGAGGCGTGCCGGCATCATTACCGGCATTGGTAAAAGCATCGCGCATTCAGGAAAAGGCACGCGGAATTGGGTTTGACTGGGAAGAAAAAAAGCAGGTATGGGCCAAGGTTGAAGAAGAGCTGCAGGAATTTAAAAACGAGTTTAATGCCGAAGACGAAAGCACCATTGATCATGAAAAAGCCGAAGGAGAATTTGGTGACCTGCTTTTTTCGTTAATTAACTACGCCCGGTTTATAAATATTAACCCGGAAGATGCTTTAGAAAAAACAAATCGTAAATTTATAAAACGCTTTCAATACCTTGAGCAAAAAGCCGCCGAAAACGGACAACAGTTACAGGACATGAGCCTTGCCGAAATGGATATATTTTGGGAAGAAGCCAAAAAAAATTAAAATATGCCGATAGTTGTAGCGTTGAATAAAAAATTAACGTAACCAGTTAAAACCAAAATTATGAAGCTAAGATTACTATACCTGTTACCTTTTGTGGCAATATTTATGAGCGGCTGCCTTGCAGGAAGCACCAAATCAGCACCCAAGCCAATACCCGATGGTAATTACACAGGCGAATTCAGGCTTTTACATATTCATAAAGACAATACTATAGATACCGTTAAAACAAACATTAACCTTTACATATCGCCGGTTTCTACGGCTACCTATGCGGTAACCGGCGACACAGCTACCGTGCACGCAGGCAGCAAAGGCACTTATGTTTTTAATGACAACGGTACCGCAATTTTTACCGACAACACTTATTCCAGTTTAGCACCGGTAACAAAAACACACCTCACCGGGGTATATACTTATTTATATGACGGCACAATTTTCCAGATGGTAGCCTATGGCGCCAGGGATACACTGGTGCTCCAATATGATTTAAAGAAAAAGAACTAATTGTTGCTTGTTTATCAACCAGGCAAATCCATTCAACTATTCCGGCAAACTAAATTTAAATTTATTGTAGCGATTTTTTTCCTGGTTTCGTAAGGGATGTAAAAGGACAGTAAATTTGAGCTGAATTAAACACATTTGATGCATCAACCGCGGGGCATTGCTGAAGATGAAATAATTAGCAAGTGCAAAACAGGCAGCTTAAAATACCAGGAACTGCTTTATAAGCAGTTCTATGGCTATGCCATGGGTATTGCCCTGCGTTACAGCATTAACCGCGATGACGCTTTGGAGGTAGTTAACGATGCTTTTATTAAGGTATTCAACAGCATAAAAAGCTATAATGCCGACAGGCCTTTTAAAGCATGGCTGCGCACTATTATAGTTAATACAGCTATTGACCGCCGGCGCAAAGAGCTGAAATTTCAACTGCATGTTGAGATTGACAATGCAATGCCGGTTAGCAACGGAGGCAATACCATTGAAAATTTAAACGCAAAGGATATATTAAAGCTGATGCAGCAACTACCGGCTGTTCAACTCACCATTTTTAATTTATATGAAATTGATGGCTATAAGCATGATGAAATAGCTAAAATATTGGCAATACCTGAAAGCTCGTCCAGGGTTTACCTGAGCAGGGCTAAAGAGAAATTAAGAAATATATTACGATCAGAAGCGCATAACCATGGACGATCAGTTGGATAACGACTTAAGGGACCACATAAAGGAGGTGTTCCACAATTTCGAAGACCCTTCTGCCAATGAGGGCTGGTTGCTGCTGCGGGAAAAATTTCCGGAGCAGCAGTCAAAGCGCCGTGGGCTTGCCTGGATCTGGTGGGGTTCGTCGGCTGCAATTTTGCTGGCGTTTTTAGGCATTGGTTTATGGATGATAAACAGGCCCGTTGCACCGAAAAACAATGTGGTTAAAATGTTAAAATATCCGGAACGCGAAAACTTAACCGTCAAAAAAATTCAGGAAGACACCACTGGTGAACATACAGCACCGGTTAAAAAGCACCCCGGTAAAACACAAGCGACAGTCAGCTATCAGGCCCTGCTGTTAAGCCCTGTTACCCTTCCAGGTGCTCCAATGCAGTCCGGTGAGTCGCGTGTTAAAACAAACCGGGCGCCTGCATATGATGATAGTATCAGCAAATCGCTGCGACTTGCTAAAGCAACAGCTGACAGCTCAAATATATTTATTAATAAAAATAAAATGGCACCGCAAATGGCGGTAAATAATGAGCCAAACGGCGAAAAGCAGCAGCCGGTTCCAATGCAGGAGAAAAAACCCATAAAATCAATTATTGCCATGTTTAATGAAGATAAAGGGGAAAAAGCTAAAAAGACGGAAGACGCAAGCCAAAACCAAAAAGTTAGGTTTGCGGTATATGCAGCCACTTATTTTAATTACGCCAAAGGGAGCGATAACCAGGTGAATGCCGGGGCGGGCTTCACGTCTGACATCAGGATCAGTACAAACCTGAAGCTGGTAACGGGCATTTCCATTGCCCAAAACTCGTTGAGTTATACCGATTTTCCATCCGCCGTAGCTTCTGCAAAAAGTAACCTGTACGTACCGTCGGCTGTTACCAATGCGTCCATGGCTTTTACGGCATCATCGACACCTAAAATAAGGAATTATAATGCCAGCCTTATCGGGCTTGACATCCCTATAAATATAAAATATGAGTTTAACCCTCAAAAAAGCGATGCTTACTTCTCTATGGGTTTAAGTTCAGGTACTTTTATTGACGAGTCATATACCTACAAGTATAACTACCCATCGTTCCTTTCTGAAAAGCTGCAGCAAACACAGGATGAAACTACCGGAAAAAACTTCGGCAGCTTTTACTTTGCAAAAACATTAAATGTGGCGTTTGGTATTGGCTACCCCTTTGGTAAAAACCGGCTTATTATTGAGCCTTTTTTAAAATACCCGCTTGACGGTATGGGCTCGCAAAACCTCAAATTTGGTGCCGGCGGCTTAAACCTGAAACTGAATTTCCAATCGCCACACAAATGAAAAAACTTACCTTAACCTTATCACTTTTTTTTCTTTTAACCAACGTTTTTGCTCAGAAAATCGAATTGTCGGTGCAAACCAGCGCTGCGCTGCTCCATTTTGCTGGCACCTCAACCACGTCCCAAACAATTATTAATACCGGTGCAACACCTTACACTAACAACCCGTACGGTAAAGAAGCCGGTTTGGGCTATAGTTTGGGCCTGCAGGCGCAATATATTGCAAAGGGCGGTTTTATAGCGGGTGTACAAACTGGTTTTGACAGGCTGCGAAGCAAGGTTGATATTACTGGTGTGACGCCGCAGTATTATCTTGATTACAACTTTAATTACGCTCCGTTTCCTGCCAAAGGAGAAACTTATTTAACAACCCAGGATATTAACTTAAGCCCTTACCTGGGCTATAGGTTTATAATTAAAAGAGTAAAATTAGACCTGATGCCGGGACTTGACCTGGGCTTTAACTTAAGTTTATACGACAGGGGGAGTGCAAAAACCACCGGAGACCAAACTACTTACAAAACAAATTATAGAGAACCTAACGCCCCAACCGATGTAAGGCTTAAGCTTAGCTTAGCTGCAATGTATAATCGTTTTGGAGTAACGGCATCATACGCACATGGCGTAACCAATTATGAGTCGAATATCATTGGCGACAATTCATACCAGGCCCACAGCGAATTATTTAGATTCGGCGTTAGCTACCGGATAAATTAATCATAATCAGAACTGTAAAGCTTAGTCGCTATTACCTGCAATGCTACTTAAACTGTATAGCTTTTACCGGCTCAATCCGGGTTACCAGCATAGACGGGATGATCATCACCAGTAAACAAATAATAAGCGTGCCTATGTTTAAAATTGATATTTCTATCCAGTTGAACTTAATAGGCACAAAACTCATGTAATAAGATGCCTGGTCGAGTTTAAAGAAATGGGTTTGTGCCTGGAACATACCTATCCCCAAGCCAAAAACGTTACCAAATAGCATCCCCAGGCCTATGAGGTAAAATGCGTTGTAAAGAAATACTTTTCGAATGGCCCAGTTATTGGCGCCCATGGCTTTTAACATGCCAATCATGGTGGTACGTTCCACAATCATGATTAACAGGGCGGAGATCATATTAATAACCGCAACCAGTATCATTAACACCAAAACCACCTTGGTATTGCCATCAAGCAGATCAAGCCAGCCGAAGATTACACCAAAGCTTTCCATTACCGTGTAAGATTTAAGTTTGGCCGGCAATATATCATCAATTTTATTTGCGGAATAATTGATCTCATCAAAATCATTCAACCTGATCTCGTAACCTCCAATATCATCAGGTTTCCAGTTATTAAGCCGGTTAATGATCGACAGATCACCTACAACGTACTGCTTATCGATCTCTTCAATTCCTGTACTGTAAATTCCTGTAATGGTAAACGGGCGCCACCTCAGCGGTTCCTGTGCAAAATACATCAAAATCTTATCGCCTACCTTAAGCTTTAAACGGTTGGCCGTTATTTGAGAAATGAGCAACTGCTTTTTAGCCTCAACAGTATCGGTAAAATCAAGCACTTTACCACTAACCAGGTTCTTTTGAAAAAACGCGCGGTTATAGGTTCTCTCTACCCCCTTTAATACCACGCCTTCAATTTCGGTGCTGGTTTTAATAATACCGGGCTTTGTGGCAAAGGCCGTTACGCCACCAACGTTGTCAATATGCTGCGCCTTTTTTACAAAGCTGTTATCAGCTTTAAACGGGGAGTTTTCGAATGAATTATTAAGATCGAACTTCACCACCTGGATATCTCCGGAAAAACCTCTAATCTTTTCCCTTATCTCCTGCTTAAACCCCCGTACTATAATAAGCGTTAATATCATAACACCTAAACCCAGCATAATGCCAAGAATAGCTATGCGCACAATCAGTTTTGAAAATGTGCGTTTAGATTTAAAAGTTATGCGGTTAGCTATAAAATAGGCGAAACTCAATGCGACATGGATTTTTAGTACCTTCGCAAATATGCGGTTTTGCTGTTAAAAACCTGCAAACTTTAAATAACACCAGCGGTTTATTTATGATGAGGATAAAGCTTTTTCTACAATTTTCAATAATTGCATGTTTACTATCATGTGCCGTATCGGGCCAAAAAAGCAATTATAGCCCTTTAGCCGGCGCTACCGCAAATAAATTACCGGTTATAACAGCTGCCGACCAAACCAATCTTTATATAAATTACCTTAAGGGAAAAAACGTAGGAATGGTTATTAACCAAACCTCAATTATAGGTAAAAACAAAACGCTTAGCCTGGATAGCCTGGTAAAACTTGGCATAGCTGTTAAGAAAATTTACGGACCGGAACACGGTTTTAGAGGCGATGCCAGTAATGGTACCGACGTAAATAACAGCGTGGATACTAAAACAGGGGTGCCCGTAATTTCTATTTACGGCAACAAACACTTTAAACCCACTGCCGAAGATTTAAAGGGAATAGATATATTGATTTATGACATTCAGGATGTGGGGGCCAGGTTTTACACCTACCTTTCAACCCTGCAATATGTAATGGAAGCCTGTGCCGAAAATAATATTGAGCTGATGATACTTGACAGGCCAAACCCTAACGGCTTTTATGTAGACGGGCCTGTTTTGGATACCGCTTACCGTTCATTTGTAGGCATGAACCCTATCCCTGTTGTGCACGGGCTTACCACTGCGGAATATGCCCAAATGCTAAACGGCGAGGGATGGTTAACAAACCATGAAAAATGCAAACTAAAAATAATCAAGGTGGCTAATTACAAGCATAGTTCGCATTATGTACTCCCGGTAAACCCATCGCCCAATTTAAATACAGATAAGTCAATTTTGTTATACCCGTCAGTATGTTTGTTTGAAGGTACAACCTTAAGCCTCGGCAGGGGTACTATGCAACCTTTTTTACAGATCGGGCATCCGGCACTTACAGGCAAATATACATACGCATTCACGCCGGTAAGTATCAAAGGCATGAGTGAAGATCCGCCTCAAAAAAACAAAACATGTTATGGGCTCGACCTGAAAAATTATGATACAAATACCATTTACGCTGATGGTAAACTTAACCTGGCATGGCTGATTGAACTATATAAAGCATTCCCCGATAAGGAGCACTTTTTTAACGCCTACTTTACGAAGCTGACAGGCACAACGGAACTACGTAAGCAAATTGAAGCCGGTAAAAGCGAAGCCGAAATAAGGTCCGGCTGGGAGCCAGCATTAAGCAATTACAAAACCATGCGGCTAAAGTATTTACTTTACCAGTAAGCAATTACGAAATATTTGAATACTGATCTGCTAAATGGTCCACCTCCAAAAACAGCAATAAAAACTATTCTTTAATGCACCTTTCCTTTAAATTGGGCCGGGTTAAGGCGGGAATAGTTTCTTGCCCCGATGCTTATTTTTTGTTATCTTTAGGAGTTAGCGTTTTTATCTATATATGAAGATTATTTTTATGGGTACCCCCCAGTTTGCGGTAGCATCATTAGATGCCCTGGTAAAAGCAGGATGTAATATAATTGCCGTTGTAACCGCTCCGGATAAACCTGCCGGCCGCGGACAGAAGCTAAATGAATCGGCTGTTAAACAATATGCAGTGGCAAATGGCATAAAAGTTTTGCAGCCAGAAAAATTAAAGAACCCGGAATTTTTAGAAGAATTAAGATCGCTGCGTGCCGACCTGCAGGTAGTGGTGGCTTTTAGAATGCTGCCCGAAGTGGTTTGGAATATGCCGCCGCGCGGCACCATAAACCTCCATGCATCCTTATTGCCGCAATACCGTGGTGCAGCCCCTATAAACTGGGTATTGATAAATGGCGAAAAAGAGAGTGGCGTTACCACTTTTTTCCTGAAACATGAAATAGATACAGGCGATATCTTATTCACCGAAAAAGTTACTTTAACCGGCCACGAAACCGCTGGTGACCTGCACGACCGCCTGATGAACAAAGGCGCTGGTTTGTTGGTAAAAACAGTTAAAGGCGTTGAAAGCGGCCGGTATAACGAGCACCCCCAATCTGCCTTGCTTGATGGCGTTGAGTTAAAACACGCCCCTAAAATTTTTAAAGAAGATTGTTTGATTGACTGGCAGCAACCTGCTGAAAGTATCTACAACAAAATTCGCGGTTTAAGCCCCTCGCCTACTGCCTATACCATGCTCAATGGTAAAATTTTGAAAATATTCCACGCCAAATTTGAAAATGCTGAACCGGGTATCCAGCCCGGTGGTTTTTTATCCGACAATAAAACTTTTTTAAAATTTGCAGCGGGTGACGGACATGTTTACCTAACTGATGTACAATTAGAGGGCAAAAAGCAAATGGACATTGAGCAATTTTTAAGGGGCGTGAAGTTATAAAGCGCACGATATTTTAAAAACTTCATAAGTTTGACTCCTGATTTATTCAATAGAACCATGAGCGAAAGAATAGAAATTGCAGTGCTGGATGATTACCAGGATGTAGCCTTTACCCTGGCCGACTGGTCGGTTGTCAGGCAGCGCGCCAATGTGACGGTGTTTAACGATCACCTGGCTGATGAAAATGACGTTATAACACGGTTATTGCCATTTCAGGTGGTTTGCGTAATGCGCGAGCGCACACCGTTAACCAGGCAGATCCTCTCAAAACTGCCTAATCTAAAACTAATCATTTCAACCGGGCGGCGCAATGCATCAATAGATGAGAAAGCTGTTGCTGAATTGGGCATTACCCTAAAAACTACCGGCTACATTGGCAGCGGCGCACCAGAGTTTACATGGGCGATGCTAATGGCAATTGCGCGCAACATTCCGCTTGAAAACGAAAACCTTCGCAAAGGTTTATGGCAAACCACCATCGCAACAGACCTGATCGGAAAAACTATCGGGATAATCGGACTGGGTAATATCGGCGCCAAAATAGCGGCATACGCCAGGGTATTCGATATGAATGTTATAGCCTGGAGCGAAAATTTAACCGAAGAAAAAGCCGCGGCTGCAGGCGTAAAGTTGGTGAGTAAAGAAACCTTATTGAAAGAAGCTGACTTTGTAACCATCCACCTGGTATTAAGTGACCGCTCAAGAGGGATTATTCAACAAACTGACCTGGATCTTATGAAGCCGTCTGCCTACTTAATAAATACTTCACGCGGGCCACTGATTGACGAGGCAGCGCTCATTAGCACCTTACAGCAAAAGAAAATAGCCGGCGCCGCTGTTGATGTTTACGACACCGAGCCTCTTCCGGCAAACCACCCCTTCCGTAAACTGGATAATGTGCTGGCAACGCCGCACATAGGATATGTTACCGAGAAAACCTATAAACTTTTTTATGAGGACACAGTAACCGAGATCCTCAATTGGCTCAATGGTTGATCCTTAAAAAGGGCCGATAGTGCTTTCGAACAACTGCCTAACGCTATCAAATAGCCAAAGAAGTATTATTTTAATTCCACTGTAACATTTTGTTGCTTATATGTCTCAAAAGCATATTAAGTTAAAACTTCACACATTTAACCAATAAACAAAATGACAACTAAAGAAACATTTTCCGTTAACGGCGAGGCCCTGCTTGGAAAAATAAAAGAACTAATACATGAAGGTAACGTTACCAGGATCACCATCACTGATAAATCGGGTAAAGAGATTATGAACTTTCCGCTGGCGATAGGCTTGGTGGGTGTACTACTGGCACCTATATTTGCTGCGATTGGTGCAATTGCTGCTTTAGCTACAGAATGTACAATAACGGTTGAAAGGGAGGTTAATGATAAGGAAGACCCCACAGCCGAAGTTAAGCCGGAGTAGTACTGTACGCTGGTAACAAAAACTAAATAATGGATAAACAGGCAGCGTATACTTTAACCGTTGACGGCCTAAGCGTTAGCTATGGCAATTTCAACGCGGTTCAAAACGTTTCATTCAACGTCCGAAAGGGCGAAATCTTTGGCCTGTTGGGCCCAAATGGCGCCGGCAAAACCAGTACCCTAAGTGCAATAGAGGGGCTTTTAAAACCGCAGGCGGGCACTATCATAGTTAACGGCAACAATACCGTTTCAAAACAGCTGCACGCCCGGGCATCCCTGGGTGTGCAGTTACAGTCAACAAGTTTTCAGGCCGAGCTTTTTGTAATTGAAGTATTGCAGCTGTACGCCGGCATTTACGGCGTACCTGCGGGTAAAGCCGAATTGATGAATATTTTAAAAGAAATTAACCTGGAAGGCTCGGCAAATAAAAAATTCGGTGAACTTTCCGGCGGACAGCAGCAACGTGTATCGCTTGTTATCGCTACTATTCATAATCCCAGGCTGGTTTTACTCGATGAACCTACGAGCGGGCTCGACCCGCAATCGCGCAGGCAGCTTTGGGAACGGATTGAGGCTATTCGTGAGCGCGGCCATGCAGTTTTGCTGACCACCCACTCGATGGAAGAAGCAGAGTCGGTTTGTGACAGGATTGCCATTATTGATCATGGCAAAGTTATAGCGGTTGATACCCCGCAAGGCATGATTGATAAATATAAAGACGACCCCGAAGTTGTTGCGGTTTCGCGCAGGGGAAGGATCACTCTCGAAGATGTTTTTATCGCCCTAACCGGCAAGGCAATCCGTTCATAAATATCAAAAAAACTATTCCTTTATGGAGACTTTGATACCTAAAATATCCACCGTTTTTAAAACACTTTTACGGGCCGACTTTACTACTCAATGGCGCAACAGGCGTGCAGTTATTTTAACGCTTATAGTACCCGTAATTATCCTGACCACCTGGAAGCCGTTTGTAGCACGGTTTGGTGGCCCCTTTGTACTTTCAAACAGCATTACCATTGGCCTTATAGCTATCGGCCTTATGGGCTATTCCACCAGTATTGCGCGTGATCGTGATAAAGGGATTTTTCAGCGTTTACGCGTGGCGCCTATTTCGTCATGGTCAATAATGACCAGCCGCCTGCTGGTTCAAATGACCATGATTTTGATGGTGACAACCGCTATTTTTATTGCAGGCAGTTCATATGACCAGGTTACCCTTACGGCACCGGGATATATTGTAACCTATTTTACCGCTATAGTTTGCGGGGCTTTATACCTTAGCCTCGGCCAAATGATAGTTGGGCGCATTCAAAACCCGGAAACTGTTAACTCTACCGTGCGCCTGGTTTATTTTGTATTTATTATGGGGGGGATGTACGGCCAGTTCAGTACAGATACACAATTTCACAACGTGGTACAATGGTCGCCATACGGCACGGTTAAAACCATTTTGGCAGCAGGCATGGAACCGCAGCAATGGAACAAAAATGCCTCAATGGCGCTTCTGGCAACGCTTGGTTACACCATAGTGTTTACTGTACTCGGAATCAAATGGTTTAAGTGGACTACAAAGTAGCAAACAAAAAACTGGATAAGCGCTAACTGATACCTATTAACAGGTAGCTTTCGAGCATGGGGATAAATTCATCAATTGTGGCACTGCCGGTGGCATTACCATAACCACCTTTACGAAAGGTGTAAAAAATTCTTCCATTTTTCAGGCACTCCAGGTGAAACTCCAAGCCTTCCGCGTTCCATAAAAGATAAAGGCTATCGGCCGCAGTGAGTTCAAATTTCCCTGGCCGCTCCAGGTTAATGTCATCTATATAATTTAATAACAACTCGGCATTTTGCAGCATCACCGAATTCGGCTTAAATAGATCTGCACCAACTCCAATTAAAATTGCTTCAATTTCCGGATGTTTGAACATGGCAGTAACAGTTAATTAATTACGTTTACTTATACGTGCCCCTTAGTCAATAGTTTCGCTAACTAATGGTAAATTTTCTCTCTTTGATGATCTGAAAATTTCAAAATAATCATACCTTTACACCCGACTGATAAACAGTTTTGTTTAATAAATTGACGAATGAAAAAAGTAAGCATACTCCTTATTATAGTTGGTATAATCGTAACCATTGGCTTAATTATTTACTACAGGGGTGTAGTTAACCCGGTTGACTCTGATTCAATGACAATTGATCGCAGCGGAAACCAGGTTTCGGAATGGCCTTTATTTATAGGCATCATTCTTACTTTTGTTGGTATCGTATTTTACTACGTAAGCCACACCGAAAAAAAGGCTTAATAAGTCAGTGCCCGCTAATTTTTGTTCTATAACTTTTGGATTTGCATTTGGGTGGCGTTTAGGTTTGCATTTTCTGCTAGCATCTTAGTTTGAATTTATTTTTTTGCGGCTATGCGCCTTATCTTATTGATAAGGCTTTTACGTTTTTTAGAGGCTAACCGTTAGCTATTTATTTTTATATCTTTACCAGCACAGGGTAGAGAAAAATACCACATTTATGGCTGCAAGGAAACTTCTCAAAAAAATTATAAATATCTTACCGGCAAAACTGAGGAACAAAGCATACAAGGCATCTGCAATTGTTTTCGGCTTGCAAAGTTTGAATTCACTACCCTTTTACGATATGTATCATCATATCGCTAACCTGAAAAAACTCGGGTTTAATCCCGACCTTGTAATCGATGCCGGGGCTTTATTTGGCCAATGGACTGAGAACGTCAGAAATATATTTCCCGGAGCAAAGTTTATTATGATTGAGCCGCAAGTAGCTCAAAAAACATTTTTGGAGGCAGTTATCAGCAAATTTGATAATGTCAGCATGGAGCTTTCATTGTT
Source organism: Mucilaginibacter xinganensis (assembly GCF_002257585.1). Taxonomy (NCBI): domain Bacteria; kingdom Pseudomonadati; phylum Bacteroidota; class Sphingobacteriia; order Sphingobacteriales; family Sphingobacteriaceae; genus Mucilaginibacter; species Mucilaginibacter xinganensis. The sequence continues at coordinate 3,899,226 of NZ_CP022743.1, forward strand.
GGGGGATGTTGAAAAAAATGGTGTTGAGTTTTATCAAATGGGGACCGGATCAAGCATTTACCAGGAAAATTCAGATCATTCCCGGGAAAAAGTCTTGTTAAAAATGGAAACCATCGATGCAATAGTTGAAAAGAAATACAAAATGCCTGCCAACTGTTTTCTAAAGCTGGATGTACAGGGGGCCGAGATTGATGTTTTAAAGGGTGCTGCCGAACTATTAAAAAGAACAGAGTTTGTTTTATTGGAAATAAGCGTTTTAAACTATAATTACAAAGCGCCGCAGTTTACTGATGTAATTATCTTCCTCAAAAACATAGGTTTTGTGTTATTTGATATCTGCGACGAAAGAAGAACGAAAGACGAGGTACTTTATCAAACTGATATGATCTTTGTTAAGGAATCATCAAAAATCAGAAAATCTGTTGACTTTAAGGATATTCAATAGAAACCCGCCCCCCCAGAAGTGCTAATCCCCCGTTTTGACACTCAATCATCTTCTTCAATTGTCATTTTTTAATTATATCAAACTAAGCAGCTATATTACGGTTGAATTTTTGTATGATGACAAAGAATGAAATTTTCGGCTACGCGCCTGACAAAAAATACGATACGCTTGTTGCTTATTTTTCGATGGAATTTGCTATTGACCAAGCCCTTAAACTCTACAGTGGCGGCCTTGGCTTTTTAGCAGGATCGCACTTGCGCAGCGCCTATGAGCTAAAGCAAAACCTGCTGGCAATTGGCATGCTCTGGAAATATGGTTATTACGACCAGGGTCGTGATGGTAATGCATTAATGAAACCCGAGTTTATTGAAAAACAGTATTCCTTTTTGCAGGATACAGGCATCATTTTCGCCGTACCCATACATGATGCCCCTGTGCTGGTAAAAGCATACCTTCTAAAACCCGAAACATTTGGCTCGGCACCACTATTTTTACTGAGTACGGACATTCCGGAGAACGATGAGCAATCGCGTACCATTACGCGCCAGTTATATGATCCTAACGAAACCACCCGCATTGCACAAAGTATAGTGTTGGGAATTGGCGGAGCCATGCTGCTTGATATTTTAAAAATTGAACCCGCTGTTTATCACATGAATGAAGGGCATTCCCTCCCGCTCAATTTTTACCTTTATGCCAAATACAATAATCTAAACGAAGTGAAAAAAAGGGTTGTATTTACTACACATACACCCGAAATGGCCGGAAATGAAGAACATGACTACGCCCTGTTAAAGGAAATGTCGTTTTTTTACCACATGCAGGAACATGAAGTAAAATCAATATTGGGTTTGGATGGCGACAGGCTTAATTATACACTTGCTGCTTTAAAATTTGCACGCAAAGCCAATGGTGTTTCAAAACTTCACGGAGATGTGGCCCGGAAGATGTGGGGAAGTAATCCCGGTATCTGCGAAATAACTGCTATAACCAACGCGCAAAATAAAAGCTATTGGAAAGATGACAAACTGGAGCAGGCCATAACTACGGATGATGACCAGGGTATTACCACCAGAAAAAAGGAAATGAAGCGCTTACTGTTTAAAGCCGTAGCTGACCAATGCGGTAAGTTATTTAGTGCTGATATTATAACCATTGTGTGGGCAAGACGCTTTGCCGGCTATAAGCGTGCAGATTTAATGATGCGCGATTGGGACCGGTTTATTACTCTTATTGAAAACAAAAATTACCCGGTACAAGTAATATGGGCTGGAAAACCTTATCCTGAAGATTACTCATCTATCGACCTGTTTAACCAAATAATAAGCAAGGTAAAACCTTTTGCCAATTGTGCCGTGCTTACCGGTTATGAACTGGCGCTTTCAGCCTTATTAAAAAAAGGTGCTGATGTATGGCTTAATAACCCCAGGATGTACCGCGAGGCCTCCGGAACAAGCGGAATGACCGCCGCTATGAATGGCGCCGTTAATGTATCCCTGCCGGATGGCTGGGTGCCCGAGTTTGCAAAAGATAAGGAGAATAGCTTTGTAATAAAACCTGCTGATGACAAACTGCCTGTGGAAGAAAAAGACACATTGGAGGCCCGCAACCTGATGGATACACTTGAAAATACGGTTCTTCCCATGTATTATCACAACCATGCAAAATGGATAACTGTTATTAAAAGTGCAGCTACGGATGTTGTTCCGGCATTTGAAGCCGGCAGAATGGCTGATGAGTATTACGAAAAAATGTACAGGATATAAAAAATACAATCGCTCCTGCCTGGTTCTGGAGTTATGCTAACCGAAATATTTAAAATGGGCTTGCACTCATTTGCCATTAAAGGCTATCTTTACAACCGAGGATTAGAACATGGGATTGCCACTGCGAATAACTTTTAATGATCAGGATTATATTTACCAGATTATTGACAGCAAGATTATTAACCAATACACTACTGAATTGCAGTTACTTGTAAACGGTGAAAAAATACAACTGATAAAAAACGACAAGCGTGTTTGGATACAAAAAGACGAACTAAAATCATTAGATCCTGAATTGGTTCAGGCCCTTGGAAGGTCGGTATCACTAAGAATGAGGATGTAATAGCAGTGATGATTATTTGGGGTTGATTTTTTTAACGTAGATCTCATCAACCAATATCATCATTATAGCCAGCGCAGGCACTGCCATTATGATGCCCATTGCGCCACCAAGTACCCCCATAATCAACTGCCCTACAATTGTTAATGCCGGCGGCATGTTTATCATTTTTTTCTGAATTATTGGTGCTATAATATTTTGCACCAATGTTTGGACGCCGATGTAAATCAGCGCTACTATAATTGCAGTATTGGTACTGATAGTAAAGGCCAGCAATACCCCGGGGATCATAGCTATAAGCGAGCCAAAATTGGGCACAATAACAAGAATACCAGCCAACAGTCCTAACACAAGTGCAAGCGGAACGCCCATTATGCTTAAGCCGATGGGCATCAAAACAATCAACAATATCATAGAGAACATCGTTCCTTTTAACCATCCTTTAATTGTAAGGCTGGTGCGGTTAATAATGCGTCTGGCTAATTCTTTATGGTCAGGAGGGACCAGCAGTACCAGCCCGTCTTTATAAAGGGATGGACTGGCCGTGAAAAATATCCCCAAAAACAAAATGATGTACATATTGCCTAAAACGCCAAAACTGGTGCTAAAAAACTGGCTGGCTGTTGCAAAAAGCTTTTCGGAGCTACCGCCGGATGTTGCCTCAAGTACTTTGCGGCCTAAAGGCGTTTCGTCAAGACTGAGTTTTAATTTTCCAATCGAGAGCGGCAGGGTATCACTCAACTGTGAAATTTGAATTTGAATTTTGCTACCCATAAACCAAAGCAAAAACCCCAAAATAATAAACGACCCGGCAATTGAGATAATCATGCAGGGAAGCCGCTTCCATTTTGTTTTTCGCTCAATAACATCGCCCAGCCCATGAAAGTAAATTGAGATCAGGCAACCTGCAAGTGCCATCAGCAATACGCCAAAAGCCACACGAGCTATTAATATAAGCACAGCAACTATGGCAACTATGCCTACGGTGTACCAAACCTTTTCGGTATAAGTTAATTCTTTAGTGGTTTCAGGAGGTATTGGTTTCTTTTCGGGCATAATAACAGTAACCTATATTTTAAATTTAAACTTACAGATTTAATTACATACTTAAAGGTATGTTAAGCAAATGTTTAATCTTTGTCCGCTATCAATATAGCTCAACTTAAAGTACTAGGGTAAAATAATCTAATCTTAAAGTTTGAGTAATAAACAGAGACCAGTTTTAAATAAAAATCCCCTTACACTCGCTGCTCGGGGATTTTAACCTAAACCTTATCACAATGCACACAGGAAGTGTGCTATGAAGCTCCAAATTTAGCAATTTAAAAACTATGTTCATGGTAAATATTGGCGAAAAATTGGGGTTATTGTACCCAAAAAATCTTAATTCAACGTAATTTTGAAAAATCAGGATTTTTCTTTTTGTTGGAATACCTTACCTTCGGTTTCATGAATACCAGTGATAGTTCCACCACAAAAACCATCATTCATGCTTTTGAGCAGATCGAAGCCGCTTTGAATTTGAAGTTAAAGCAACAAGGGTATGCGATCCGGCATCAAAATGATGGGGATACCTCTTTTGGAAATCGGCATCTGACCTGGTTAAATGATAAACAGGCATTACGCCTTTCACTGGACAGTAACGAAGGCAAATTTATTTTAGATATAGCCAACACTTTGCCCCTATCGCCAAAAACTATGTGGGCCCACGTCCTGAGTATTCCTTACAACCCGCACAAGCACGACGAACACTACGTTATTACTATTGCAGTTGAGCTGATGGATAGCTTATAAAACACAAGCTTACCTCAAAATAGCTACCCAGCCACTCCTGCGCTTATAGTTATTATATTTAAGATCAATAACATAATAGTAAGTACCAACCTGTAAACGTTTGCCATTATAGGTACCGTCCCAGGGTTTGATATAGCCGATTGAATGAAATAAATGTTGACCCCACCTATTATAAATGTCAATTGTGGCGTCCTGGTAATCTGAAAGATAAGTAATATTCCAGGTATCGTTAATACCATCATCGTTTGGCGTAAAGGTGTTAGGGATAATAATATCATTTTTCAGAACCTTAACTGTTACACTGGCCTCAGCCTCGCAACCGGCTGTCGATATAACCGTTAACTTATAAGTAGTGGTATATGATGGCGCAGCCAATGGGTTTGGTATGGCTGCGTTGCTTAGTCCTGTTGCGGGTGTCCATAAATATGTTTTAATATCGCCATTAATTACCGGACTTAACCTAACCGGGTCTGAACCGTTGACTACCGCATTTTGATCAATGGAAATAGTTGGTATTTCATTTACGGTCATGGCAATTGCATTGCTGCTTATTGTTAAAGGTGCAACACATGCGGCGTTGCTGGTTAAGCCACATTTAATAACATCATTATTTACCAGATCGGTTGCCGAATAAATGGGGCCGGATGCCACAGCAACGTTATTCTTATACCATTCCAATACAGGAGAAGTCCCTCCGTTTACCGCGTTTGCAGTAAAATTTACCTGCGTACCCGGACAAATAGTATTTGACGGACTTGCCATAATATTAACGGATGGGGATACTCCACGGCTTACAGTTACAGTTGCCATTGCAGTTGCCGTACAGTTATTTGCATCGGTAACAGTAACATTGTAGATACCGCTGCTGCTAAAAGTATTGACTGCATAATTGGGGCTGTCGCCTCCATCCCACGAATAAGATACGCCGCCGCTGGCGGTAAGTGTAACGGTGCCGCAACCGCTTGTGCTGCCTGAAATTACCGGAACCGGAGGACTATTAACGGTAACAACTTTTGAAGCTGTAGCGGTGCAACCGGAAGCAGTGGTAGCTGTTACAGTATAGGTGCCGCTTTGGCGAAAGGTGTTTGTTGCACTATTGGGTGTATCGCCCCCATCCCACATATAAGATACACCTCCTGATGCTGTAAGTGTAACACTGCCGCAGTTGCTTGCGTTACCCGAAATTACCGGCGGTGGAATATTAGCAGGGGTAACTGTAATAGCTTTTGAAGCTGAGGTGGTGCACCCGGCGGCATTGATAACCGTTACAATATAGGTACCGCTTTGGTGAAATGTATTTGTTGCGCTATTGGGGCTGTCTCCACCGTCCCATAAATAAGAAGCCCCGCCACTTGCAGTAAGTGTAACATCGCCACAGGCAGTGGTGTTTTCCTGTATATTGATAGGGAAAGGTGGCGGCCTTAATCCCCAGGTAATATTGGTATAATACTCTTCGGTGGTTGAATTTATGGTTACACAGGTAAAATCACCGGGAAACATGATGATCGCATAGCCCTCGGTACCCGTTAAAGACGTACTACTATTGTAAACCATTCCCCCTCCATCATATAAAACGACGTACGGAAGCGAGAAGTCAAGTTTGCTGCTCAGGCCTGCGGAATTCCCTAATGATGCTATTAATAATACCGGATTTGTAACAGTTTTTGAAAAACACATTGTGGTAGTTCCGCCAGCGCCTTTTGACCATGTTGTTTGCGGAACTTGTGCATTAGGTATCGGGGAAGGATAGCCATTGAATTTTGAGAAATTATAGATCCCGGAAGACGCGCCAAAAGTAAAATTAGATGTCATCGTTACATTAACGAGGCTTCCGTCTGCGTCAGTTACTGTGCCGGTTGCACTTGAGCCGGTAAAAGCACCCCAGGATGCCCAATTGATATCGTTACAATTTGCCTGGATTTGGGAGATCATAGTATTAACATGATCCGGATGGTTTGCTTGGATCTTTGTTTTTTGCTTTATTTTTTCGTAGATTTTAAAGCCATGAGCATTTTTATTAGAATGCCCCCACAAAAAAAATGGAATTAACAAGCAAATTAGAATTGAGGGCCTTAATTTTACGTGACTTGCTTTCATTATGAGTTGCCCAAAATAAACAATTTCGGGCGTTTGACCTCACGAGAATCACGGCTTTCTTTTAGTTTACTTTCATTTATATTTTACAATAATTGAAAGGACTTTCGCCTTGACAAGTATCAAAGTAGGTAATACTAACGCAATACCTGTGTTGTAAGGTTAAGATTATTTGATATACTTGCGAGGTTGGGCGTATACCTTTAGTTAAGAGCTGAAATATATAAAGCAACCTGATAGTTAAATATCTCAATACTATTCTAACCTACATATTTGCTTGTGTTACACTGCTGATCAATATGCGCCAAACTAAGATTAAAATCATCAACCACGAACAAAAAAGCAACAAAGTCGATAACAAGCATACAACACATGAATTAACTAACAGGTCAGTAAAAACAGCACAGAACATGCCTAGAACCCCATATAAAATAACATAGGCTCCCTGGAGTAACCAAGAAGCCTTTAAGAATTGTGATCCCATCTGGATTCGAACCAGAGACCTACAGATTAGAAATCTGTTGCTCTATCCAGCTGAGCTATAGGACCATCTGAAATTTCACAAGTGCATCGGGGAGTTTCGAACCTCTCCAGTGTCCTTATTAAGATTTCGCGGTGCAAATATGCAAAAATCTGCCTGAAAAATCAAGTGTATCGTTTCTTAATTTCATCGGCCGGGTAAAGGTTACACGTGAAAACTTCTTAAACAACAATAAATTCACATTTAACATAGTGTATAAACATTAAATTTTAATTAACTTCATTATTCAAACTATTGCTTAGTAATATTTGTTAAATTATATATATAATTGCAAACAATTATAAACCAATTGCCTCATAAAGCAATACATTTATATTTTTAATTAGCGGGTGATTTTACAAACTTAAATATTAATAGTATTGATTTGGTGGTGTTGAATATGCCTTAAATTTCAAGAAAGAATACTGCATTAATTTAAAATGAAGAAATTTACTTTTTAAAAAGATAAAGTGTTTTATTTACAATAAGTAAATCATACTTTTAACCGATTTTTTTAATAAACTTATTTTATGATCATAATTGCTGACGGTGGCTCTACTAAAACAAACTGGTGTCTGGTTACCGAAGAAGGAAAAAAAGTTTACTTCAATACCGAAGGTTACAATCCTTATTTTTCAAGTACTGATTACATTATTCAGTCGTTAGGAGAAAGCCTGCCGACCGATCTGGAAAAAGATGCGATCACCGAAGTAAACTATTATGGCGCAGGTTGTTCAACCGACGAAATGCGTGATATTGTTAAAGTAGCGATGGAAGCGGTGTTTACCAAAGCAAAGGTCAACATAGGCCATGATCTGCTTGCTGCGGCCAGGGCATTATTAGGCAACAACGAAGGTTTTGCAGCCATATTGGGAACAGGTACCAATACTTGTATCTATGATGGCAAAAACGTAGTAATGAATATTGATTCTGGTGCCTACATCCTGGGTGATGAAGGCAGCGGATGCTACATCGGTAAAAAATTACTTACTGATTACCTGCGCGGCTATATGCCGGAACCGGTACGTAACCTTTTTTGGGAAACATACAAACTTACACCTGATGATGTAAATGAGCAGGTTTATACCCAGCCGCGTGCCAATCGCTTTTGCGCAAGTTTCAGCAAATTTGTTTATGACAACAACGTACATATTGAATACTCAAGAAACTTAGTGCGTACCTCGTTCGAAGACTTTTTCCGGAATCTGGTAACCCACTATCCTGATTATCAAAAATATTCCTTCAACTGCATTGGTTCGGTAGGCTACAATTTCCGCAACGTACTGGAAGAACTGGTAGTTGAAAACGGAATGGTTGTAGGTAATATCATCCGCTCACCTATAGACAACCTGGTGAAGTTCCATTTGGAAATGGCGCATCAGTTATAGTTAGTTGATTAGAGACTAGAGACCGGAGATTAGAGGTTTCAGATAGGCAATAATATACAAGGCCCTTGCAATTAAATTGCAAGGGCCTTTCTTTTTCATTTCAAACTTTACCGACTTTCGGACTAAAAACAACTAATCTCCAGTCTTTAATTAACTAACCTTATCCAGGTTTAATTCATTATTAAAGATCTTGGCATATTTCCGGCGATCAAACTTGTAAAGTTTTGCTGCACGGTAGGATACACCTTTCTGCTTTTCATCTAGTTCCTTTAAAAACCCGTAGCTCAGCATTTTCTTCCTGAAATTTCTTTTATCAAGCTTTTTGTTCAGCACAGCTTCGTAAAGCGACTGCAGTTGCGTAAGCGTAAATTTTTCAGGCAGCAATTCAAAGGCAATGGGCTGGTAGTTTAAGCGGCGGCGGATTTTATTGAAACCTGTCTCAAATATCTCTGTGTGGTCAAATGCCAGCTTAGGCAGTTCATTAACGGGGTGCCAGAAAGCCTTTCGGGCATACTGCGTAACCGGCCGTAATTCCTTTTGCCCGTTTATACGAATCAGGGCGTAGTACGCCACGGTTATTACCCGACCCTGCGGGTGACGGTTTACTTCGCCAAACGTGTGAAACTGCTGCATGTGCAGGTCGCGCAGACCGGTAAGCTCATATAAGATGCGCTCAGCAGCATCGTCAATACTTTCATCCTGCTCAACTATGTAGCCTGGTAAAGCAAGCCAATCTTTAAAAGGCTCCTGGTTTCTTTCAATCAGTAATATTTTGAGCTCTCCTGCCTCAAAACCAAATATTACACAATCAATTGAAAATACTGAATTAAATGTAGGTAGCGTAACTTCCAAACCGCGTATTTTTAGGGTATTAATTTTAAAGATAATTGGTTAAGCGCTAATGTAAAAAAAAAAATTAAATTTAATGGTGTAAATTTTACACAGTATCTTCGTGCCTACAAATAATCCTAAAGATGCATAAAATATCGAAACTTGCAGTTTTAACATCGGGTGGTGATGCTCCGGGTATGAACCCCTGTATCAGATCGGTAGTTAGAACAGCTATCTACAATAAATTACAGGTTGTTGGCATACGCCGTGGCTACCAGGGGCTTATTGAAGATGATATGTATGACATGGAAGCACGTTCGGTTAGTAATATACTTAACCTTGGCGGCACCATTCTAAAAACTGCACGTTGTTTGCCATTCCGCTCTGACGAAGGAATGGAAATAGCCTACCAGAACCTTAAAAAGCATGGTATTGATGCATTGGTAGTGATTGGCGGCGACGGAACTTTCACCGGCGCTTTGCGGTTTTCGAAAAAGTTTCCCGATATCGCCGTTATGGGCGTACCCGGAACTATAGATAATGACCTTTACGGCTCAACTTACACCCTGGGTTTTGATACCGCCACCAATACAGTAATTGAAGCGATAGATAAGATCCGCGATACTGCCGATGCACATGACCGGTTATTCTTTGTTGAAGTTATGGGCCGCGATTCGGGTGCTATTGCTTTAAGGGCCGGTATATCCTGCGGCGCTGAGGCCATCTTACTGCCTGAAAAAGCGACGGCTATTGAAGACCTGATAAAAAATCTTAAAACAGGATCGTCAAATAAAAAATCGTCCAGCATTGTTATTGTTGCCGAAGGCGATAAAAATGGCGGCGCTTATGATATTGCCAAAAAAGTACAAAAAGAAGTAAAATCGTACGACGTTAAAGTTACCATATTAGGTCACCTGCAACGCGGCGGCAGCCCCTCGGCATTTGACAGGATATTGGGCAGCCGTTTGGGTTTTGCCGCTGTAAATGCGTTACTTAGCGGAAAATCGCAAATGATGGTGGGACTTGAAGCTAACCACATTAAAATTACAGGACTTGAAGAAGCCCTTAACCAACATGAATTTAAACTCGAGGAAGATTTGATGCAGATGGCTGAAATACTTTCGATATAAATTAATGACTGCAGTTGTATATAGCGGATCTAATTATGCTGAATGGCGATTATTCGACAAGGAGCGGACAATTGCTTCATTTAAAACAAGCGGCATAAATCCGTATTTTAATGACGAAAAGCACATTATACAACTGCTTAACAAAAACATCAACCTCATTCATCACGCAGAAGAAATTAAGCGCATTTATTTTTTTGGTGCAGGTTCCTTCTCGCCCGAGCTTAAAAACATAGTTCACAACGCTTTTTCAGCATTCTTTAAATTCGGCAAAATAACAGTTGAGCATGATATTACTGCCGCTGCTATCGCTTGTTGCAAAAACTCGCCGGGAATAATCAGCATAGTAGGCAGCGGAACTAACGCGGCCTGGTATGACGGCAAAAAAGTAACCCCAAACAACTATGGCCTTGGCTATATCCTGGCCGACGAAGGCTCGGGAAACTGGCTTGGCAGGGAATTGGTGAAAGGATATATGAATGAAACGCTGCCTGAAAACATTCGAAAAAAGTTCGTTCAGCGATATGATCCTGAACGTAAAACATTGCTCGAAAAGATTTACAGGCAAAAGCAGCCCGCTATTTACTTAAGCTCATTTACCGATTTTTTTATTGAAAACCAGGAAGATAGCTACATAAAAGGTATTATAAAAAACGGCTTCGACAAGTTGATGCAAACCTATTTATTACCCTTGCATGATGAACATCCGGAAGCTTTTTTGTATTTTGCAGGCTCCGTTGCAGCAGGCTTTCAAAACCAGTTAAAAGAAGCCGCTGCCGATGCAAATCTTAAAATTGCGACAATCATTAAAGAACCCATAAATAATTTATTAACGTACTATTCAAGTAAAAATTAAAAATCATGAAAATAGGAATTAACGGTTTCGGCCGTATTGGCCGCCTGGCATTCAGAGCTGCAATTGAAAGACCAGACATTGAAGTTGTTGGTATTAATGACCTTGTTGAGCCTGATTACATGGCTTACATGTTAAAATACGATTCAACCCATGGTCAGTTCAAGGGCACCATTGCTGTTGAAGGTGGTCATTTAGTAGTAAACGGAAAAACTATCCGTGTAACTGCTGAAAAAGACCCTGCAAACCTTAAATGGAACGAGGTTGGTGCAGAAATCATCATTGAATCAACAGGTTTGTTCTTAACACAGGAAACCGCACAAAAACATATCGATGCCGGCGCTAAAAAAGTTGTAATGAGTGCTCCTGCAAAGGATGATACCCCTACTTTTGTAATGGGTGTTAACAATAAAAAATTAACTGCTGCGCATACTATCGTATCAAACGCATCATGTACAACCAATTGCCTTGCTCCTATCGCTAAAGTATTGAACGATAGCTTTGGTATTGAAGAAGGCTTAATGAGCACAGTACACGCCGTTACAGCTACTCAAAAAACAGTTGACAGCCCATCGGCTAAAGACTGGAGAGGCGGCCGTGGCGCATACCAAAATATCATCCCTTCATCAACAGGTGCAGCTAAAGCGGTAACATTGGTTATTCCTGAATTAAAGGGTAAATTAACAGGTATGTCATTCCGTGTTCCGGTTGCTGACGTTTCTGTTGTTGACTTAACCGTTCGCCTTAAAAAAGGTGCAACTTACGAAGAAATTAAAGCTGCAATGAAAACAGCTTCAGAAGGTGACCTGAAAGGTATTTTAGGATATACTGAAGATGATGTAGTTTCAGAAGATTTTAAAGGTGATTCACGCACATCAATTTTTGATGCTAAAGCCGGTATTGCTTTGAATGATAACTTTGTAAAAGTTGTTTCATGGTATGACAACGAGTGGGGTTATTCAAACAAACTAATTGACCTGGTACAGGAATTAGGTAAAGTTTAATACAAAACCACATTTATTATATCAGAGCCCCGGCAAAACCGGGGCTTTTCTTTACAGGCTTTATTGGGGGCAGTCGCTTATCATGCCCCGTCCGGATTACCTCATACGCATACATGTTAGCCATTCGTCATCAATAAGGATTTCTTCATTGATAATATACTATTCGCGCATAACGTTAAAACAAAACGCAACTATCCTCATTTATTAATTATGGTATTATTTGCTTTTGCGGCCTATATGGATGTAAACGAATTTGCGAAGACGGTTCCATCTGCCAAAAAGATCGGTGTAGCCAGGCTGCCCGGTTATAATTTCGTATTTAATAAAACCGCTGACGACCAATCGTCAAAGGCTAATATAGCCCCGTCTGCTGATCCGCTGGCAGTTGTTTGGGGCTTATTAATTGAGCTGAATGACAACGAGCGCTCTAATTTTTATAACGGCGGGGCCTGGCAGATTGATTTTAAGCTGGAACATGTTAGCTGCCTGGACGAAGATGATAAAATCCACATGGCGGAAGCTTTTGTAGCGCAACCCCACGCATTAAATACACATTTGTTACCATTTGATTGGTATCACGCCCGATTGGTGCAACTTGCCACAAATGCCGGCTTGCCCAAGGAATATGTAAAGCAAATGGCCCAAATGCCTTTTAAAATTGATCCGGATGATGAAAGACGGCAAAAAAAACTTAAAAGGACATAACTTTTAACTACTTTGAATTGCCTGCACCCCTTCAAATTTATTGGTGACATTCTAAAATTTTGGTAAACACAACAAGTTTGTTTTCAGTAATACAAGTTCTGTTTTAGGGTTCTTTTTTTTAAATTTAGTACATCAAAAAGGGAACACCCTAAAACCCGACTGCGTATGAAATTTAAAACCGTTTACTGCATATTTCTCTTACTTTTTTCAGGGGGTGTAATCCTGGCACAGAATGTTGATATTCCGGCAAAAATAGATTCGCACAGCTTTGACCCTGCGGCCCTTATTTGGCTTAATAAACCCGCCGCTAAATGGAGCGATGCAATCCCTGTTGGTAACGGGCGCCTGGGCGCCATGGTATATGGCGATGCTGCTGATGAAACCATCCAATTGAACGAGGATACTTATTGGACGGGTGGACCCTACTCCACTGTAGTTAAAGGTGGTTACAAGTATTTGCCAATGGTTAGAGACCTGGTTTTCCGTGGGAGATTTAAAGAAGCGCAAACACTTTTTGGCCGGAAGCTAATGGGATATCCTGTAGAACAGCAAAAATACCAGTCGCTTGCCAATCTCGTGTTCCATTTCGAATCAACAAAAAGTGTTACCGGTTACAAGCGCTGGCTTGACCTGGAAACCGGCATTGCCGGAGTAAGCTATAACAGCGGAGGCGTTACCTATAAAAGAGAAGTTTTTTCATCCTATCCGGATCAAATTATTGCCGTAAGGCTTACAGCCAGCAAACCGGGAAGTATTTCCTTTACCGCCAATTTAAGAGGGGTGCGCAACCAGCAGCACTCAGACTACGCAACAGATTACTTTAAAATGGATGGCCTTGGCAACAACGGCCTGGTGCTTACCGGAAAGTCTGCCGATTATTTAGGTGTTGCCGGTAAGTTAAGGTACGAGGCGCGTTTAAAAGCCATACCCGAAGGCGGAAGGGTATTTGTAAACGGCACCGACCTGGTTGTTGAAAATGCAGATGCCATAACCCTGTACTTTGCCGCCGCAACAAATTTTGTGAACTATAAAGATATAAGCGCCGACGAACATACAAGGGTGAACGATTATTTGGAAGGCATAGCAGCGAAATCTTATGAAAGTATTAAAGCAAGTTACCTGGCAGATTACAGGAACCTGTTTAACAGGGTTAACCTTAAATTACCGGTTACCGCAAATTCATGGGCGCCTACGGACGAAAGGCTTGCAAGCAATACCATAACGCCCGACCCGGAGCTGGCTGCGCTGGCTTACCAGTTTGGCCGCTATGTATTGATCTCATCTTCGCGCCCGGGTACGCAGGCAGCAAATTTGCAGGGAATCTGGAATAATGATATGAACCCATCCTGGGATTCAAAATATACCACAAACATTAACCTGCAAATGAATTACTGGCCGGTTGAATCAGCAAACCTTTCGGAATGTGCAGCGCCACTGATCGGGCTAATGAAAAACATTACGGATCAGGGCTCGCAGGTGGCTAAAGAAAATTATAATTGCCGGGGCTGGGTTTCACACCAAAACACCGACTTGTGGATGGTAGCAGCCCCTATGGACGGGCCAACATGGGGCACTTTCACCACTGGTGGTGCATGGTTGTGCAATGCCCTGTGGGACCATTATTTATACACTGGCGATAAAAAATACCTGCGGGATATTTACCCGGTAATAAAGGGATCGGTTGATTTCTTTATGGACTTCTTGGTTACAGACCCTGAGAAAAAATGGCTCGTCACCAACCCTTCATCTTCCCCGGAAAACTTTACCGGAAGTCCCGGCAACGAGCCCTACTTTGATGAAACTACCGGCAGTATAGTTCCTGGCACAACCATTTGCGCTGGATCATCAATTGACATGCAGATAATTACCGACCTGTTTGCTAATTATTCAAAGGCTGCAGCCGTATTGGGCCTGGATGGCGATTATATAACGAAGGTAAATGCCACAAAAAACAGGTTGCGCCCCCAGTTAATTGGTAAAGATGGCACATTACAGGAATGGACAGAAGACTGGGGGCAGCTTGAAAAAGAGCATAGGCATGTATCTCCGTTGTACGGATTATATCCCGGAAACGTATTTTCGGTAAAACAGACGCCGGGCTTTATTGACGCCATAAAAACGACACTGAATAAACGTGGCGATGGCACCAGCGGCTGGTCGCGGGTGTGGAAAACCGCCTTATGGGCCAGGTTACGCGATGGAGACAGGGCAAATTCGATAATGAAAGGATATTTTAAAGACGAAACATTCGTTCAGCTTTTCGCCAAATGCAGCGGAGCCATGCAAATTGATGGCACTATGGGGATAACAGCCGCTATCACCGAAATGCTTGTGCAATCAAACCATGGTGTAATTGACCTGCTGCCTGCCCTCCCAACCGAGTGGGACACAGGTGAATTTAAAGGGGTACGCACTACGGCTGCATTTGAGCTTGATATAAAGTGGCAGCATAATAAATTATTATCTGTAAAAATATTATCAGGACAGGGACAAACGTGTCATTTATTTGCAGCAGAAAAATTCCAGATAACGCAAAATGGAAAAAAGATAAAAATGGAAAAACTGAAGGATGGATCCGTACAATTTCCGACAACAAAAGGTTCCGTTTACGAGCTGACAGCTATTCGAAACGGATAACGCTTACATCAATTCCTGGTCCTTTTTTTCGTGGTAGGTTTTATAAGCGAGGTAATAAAAGAAAATAGAGATAATAATGTTAAGCACCAATCGTGGATAATTTAACACGGGGTAGGTAGTTACCGCCTGGTAAATAGTTAAAGCTAAGGCAAGCGTGGCGGCTATTAAATAAAGGACAAGATATTTAGGATTCATACTATTTAGTTTTTACTTACAACCCAGCCCTTTATTGATTTGTTTTTAAAAAGCAGCCTTTCTTAAAGCAAATTTTTAAAAAAAAAGCTTTAAACCGGGCACATTTTATAGCCGGTTTAAAGCTGCCGAATTCAAATATAGTTATTAAAACAAATACTATTAGTACGATTTAATTTTACGACCGCTATTGGCAGCTGCGTACTCTTCAACAGGGTAAGTTTTATAAGCCAGATAAAAGAAAACCATATCCGGGAATGCTATTAATAACACCCTGAGCGGATTAATATCCGGAAACGCGATAAGTACGTCATACGCCAGGAAAATAAATCCGGCGAAGGCTATCATCAGGTACAATGAACGGTATTTTGGATTACTCATAATGCTGAACCGAAACGTCTTAAAGAATCGATTATAACTATTACGTTAATCACCTAAGAAAAGTTCCGTCGCTGTACAATTAAGTTTTTCCGTTTATTTTTTCAATTCGTACTTAGCAGGTGCCACAGCTGTTTTTTTGAATATTGTGGCTCCTAAAGGCGGCACCGTTATCATAATGGAGTTATCCCTACCATGCCAGCTAACTGGCTCGGTAGCTAACGGATTAGTATTTTCGACACCGCTTCCCCAGAAAGCTTTCGCATCTGAATTAAAGATTTCACTCCATTTACCTTTAGACGGCATGCCAATCCTGTATCCATGGTGGGTTATCGGGGTCATATTGAGCACGACAACAAGGTCATTTTCGGCATCGTGCCCTTTACGGTTATAGATCAGGATAGAATCGTTTGAGTTACCGCCGTCAACCCATTCAAAGCTACTCCATTCAAAACCTTTTTCATATAATGCAGGCTCATCCCTGTATAAATGATTTAACGCTTTAACAGTGGCCTTTATCCCCTGATGATTTGGATATTCAAGTAAATACCAGTCCAGCGAATTTTGGTAGTTCCACTCCGTTCCCTGCCCAAACTCAGCCCCCATAAACAGCAGCTTGGTACCGGGATGGGTAAACATATAGCTATAAAGCAAGCGCAGGTTGGCAAATTGCTGCCACTCATCGCCTGGCATTTTGCGCAACATTGATCCTTTACCATATACTACCTCATCATGCGAGAAAGGGAGCATAAAGTTTTCGGTAAACGCATAGATCAGGCTAAAGGTTATCTGATTGTGATGATATTTACGATATAAGGGATCAGTTGAAAAATACTTGATCGAATCGTGCATCCAGCCCATCATCCATTTCATTCCGAAGCCCAGCCCGCCTGTATAAACAGGGCGGCTTACCCCTGTAAACGAAGTTGACTCTTCGGCAATGGTTTGTGTATCCGGAAACATGCTGTAAACAGCCTCGTTAAATTCTTTCAAAAACGAGATCGCTTCCAGGTTCTCATTACCTCCGTAGATATTTGTTTCCCACTCACCATGGTTACGCGAATAATCAAGGTATAGCATGGACGCGACTGCGTCAACACGCAAGCCGTCGGCATGATACCTATCTAACCAAAAAATAGCGTTACTTATCAAAAACGCACGAACTTCGTTACGTCCGTAATTAAAAATATATGACTTCCAGTCGGGATGGAAGCCTTTGCGTACATCAGCGTGTTCATACAGATGTGTTCCGTCAAAATTATAAAGCGCATGGATATCGCCGGGAAAATGCGAAGGTACCCAGTCCAGTATCACCCCTATCCCCGCCTTGTGTAATTGCTCAATAAGGTACATCAATTGCTGTGGGGTGCCATAGCGTGATGAAGCAGCAAAAAAACCGGTGATCTGGTAACCCCAGCTTGGATAATAGGGATGCTCCATAATCGGCATAAACTCTACATGTGTAAAGCCCATTTCCGTTATATACGGCACCAATTTATCAGCCAGCTGATCGTATGTTAAAAATTCATCCGGGCTTTCATGATTCCTGGCCCAGGAGCCGATATGCATCTCGTAAACTGAATAGGGCCTGTTAAGTCCGTTGTGACCTTCACGGCCAGCCATCCATTCAACATCTTTCCATTCATAATAAGTATCGGCAACAATGGATGCTGTTTTGGGGGCAACTTCCCAGCGTAATGCAAAAGGATCACTTTTTTCAAGGTCTTCGCCGGTTGATGATCTGATGTAATATTTATAGGTTTCGCCTACGCCAACATTTGGGATAAATCCTTCCCAAATTCCTGATCCATCCCATCGTACAAACAAGGGGTGCGACTCGCGATTCCAGCCGTTAAAATTTGCTATAAGGCTAACATGCTGCGCATTAGGCGCCCAAACGGCAAAATAAGTTCCAATTACACCTTCAAATTCAACTACGTGTGAACCAAACTTTTCGTATAGCTTGTAGTGCTTACCCGATTTAAATAATGCAATATCAAAATCAGTAAAACGACTGTAGGGCTCAACCGCATTTAAAATTGCTTTAGCTTCTACCTCTTTTTTTGCCACGGCTTTTGGCCCGGCTGCTGCTACTTTTTTACCTGCAATTTTAGCGTTAGCAACTGTTTCTTTCGGAACATCTGCCTTTGGCTTAACTGTTTTTTTTGCTGCCGCAGACTTAGCCGCAGGCTGTGCAGGTTCCGTTTGATCGTGTTTTTTTGCCATAGTATAGAGCAGCCGTAACGGCTGTGAGATGTCAAGTAAGCGTGTATAATTGGTTATAAACAAATATAGCAATAAGAGGTTGAGGATTTCTTTTTATAAAATGATAAACTTACAAAGTTTTAAATACTTTGTAAGTTTATCATTATTTCGCATTCAACTAATCGCTCATCACCCGTCTCTATTTAACTATCTCAATCTGCTTAAAGTTTTTGGTAAATTTAAATTCAACGCATTTATTTTCGTCAATGCTGTATGGAACATCTTTGCCGTCGGCCAATATTTTAGTTGGCGCAAATGGTAATCCTATAATATTAAAATGATAGCTTTCATAGCGTGGGGTATAAAGCCCTTCCATCGTTTGCTGAACCGTTAAAACAGTACTTTTACCGCTAACTACAAACTTTTTCTCCAGGTAAATATCCTGCTCATAAGCAAATGTTTCGCCGTAATCTTCAAACAAAAATGAGTTCACCTCGTAATTGCTATAGTATATATTAAGCTTAACTTCTTCTATTTCCTTTTCGCCCACATATTGCATTACAGGGTATTCTGGAATAACAGATCCTGCTTTAACAAAAACAGGAATAGTTTCCAATGGCGTAGGCACGGTCACTTCCTGCCCTCCGTCAACCATCTCATAAGTCCAGAAATTGAACCATTTGCCTTTTGGCAGATATACCTTACGACTTTGCTGACCCGGCTCCAAAACAGGACAGATCAGGATTTTATCCCCGTAAGTAAATTCATCCTGTCGGAAATGATTGCTGATCTCATCCTGCTCCTGCATCACTACCGACCTTAAGATAGGGAAACCATAGCGATGATGTTCCCAAAAAGTAGAGTATAAATAAGGTAACATGCGATAACGCAGCTCAATAAATTTACGGTTAATATTAGTAAAGGGCGCGCCAAAGCTCCATGGCTCCCGCTCCTTGGTATCGCCGGCAGAATGCGCCCGCATAAAGGGTGAAAAAGTACCCATCTGAATCCATCGGGTAAACAGTTCGCCGTCGGGCTCACCGCTAAAACCGCCTATATCTGTTCCGCAAAACGAGATACCTGATGTTGATAAGCGCTGCATCTGGATGTTACCCAGCTTCAAATGCTCCCATGATGCTACGTTGTCACCCGTCCACACGGAAGAGTACCGTTGCACGCCTGAATAACCTGCCCTTGTTATGGTAAAGGGGCGCTTGTTCTTCATCAGCTTACGCAAACCTTCATAAGTTGCGCGTACCATCTGCATGCCGTAAACATTGTGTGCTTTGCGATGCGATCCGCGGAAACCATCATACTGATGACGGACATCATCAGGAAAAGTACCTGCACCAAAAACGGCAGGTTCATTCATGTCGTTCCACACCCCGGCTACGCCTAATTGTACAAGTTCATCAAATAAACCTCCCCACCATTCCCTCACCTCGGGATTGGTGTAATCAGGAAACTGGCATCTACCCGGCCAAACATGCCCCTCCATAAAGTAATCATCGCAACGGCGACAGAAATACTTTTTCTCCTTCCCCTCCTTAAATACCGCATAATTATCATCCACACGAATCCCCGGATCAATAATAACCACCGTTTTAAAGCCATCTGCCGCTAACTCTTTGATCATTTTTTTAGGATCAGGGAAATATTTGCGGTTCCAGGTAAAACAACGGTACCCATCCATATAATCAATATCGAGGTAGATCCCGTCGCAGGGGATTTTGTTTTCGCGGAAGCCATTGGCTATTTTCCTCACTTTTGCTTCGGGGTAATAGCTCCACCTGCACTGGTGATAGCCCAGCGCCCAAAGCGGCGGCATAGGGTGCGTACCTGTTAGTAAATGATAGCTTTTTACCACATCCATCATATGCGGACCGTGGATATAATAATATTGCAGTTCGCCGCCATCAGCCCAAAAACTTGTTTTGGTGGTGTCCTCGGCACCAAAATCAAAATGTGCCTTAAAAGTATTATCGAAGAATATACCATGCGCTATTCCCTCATTTAAGCTAATATAGAAAGGAATGCTGCGATACAGCGGATCCTGGTTCCAGGCAAATGAGTAGGCGTCCGTGTTCCAGTTTTTCAATCGTTTACCGCGCAAATTAAGCTCGGTAGGTTTATCGCCAAGCCCGAAAAAGCTTTCTTCCTTATGGCAGGTTTTAGTACAGTAAACGTAGTAGCCGCCAAACTTAACGTTCTCTTCCCAATGCATAGGCACAGCGTCGGTACTTGTAATGTGGTTTTGGCTATCGGAAAAGGATATAAAAAAATCATCCTTACGGATATGGCAGTTTACTACATTTGTTGAAACGCGAAACTCGCTTTCATCTTCATGCAAGGCAAAAACTATAGCCTTTTGCTCTAGTTTAGGTACGGCGTATGAAAATTCCTCTAAAAAAACGCCGTGGGGTGCCAATCTCACCCTTATAATCTCATCCGTAACTACAGTAACCTCAACTTTTGCATCACCATCTGTAAAATAAAACTTATTCTCCAGCTGATCAGCCCTGTTGGGTACGCCAAGGTATTTTTTGATGATCGGTTTTATCCCATCAGCGGGATTATTAAGGTGATGAAACTCTTCTTCCTCTTCTTCAATTAATCTATTAGCCAGCAGTTCCTGATTTACTATATTCTCTTCCATTAAAAAATTTTAGTCTCTATCCCTCAAATATGTACAATGTGTATCTTATACGCAAGATACAATAATACGTTTTTAAATAAAACCTTTTTTTGGTGTTAGGCCAGGTGTTTAGTTAAATACGAAGTATGCTTGCGGTTTTACAAAAATCAGATTATAGCATTATTTCAGGCGGTTTCTATTATTTGGATCTCTTTACCGTCCTCAACTCTTAAAACAGATAAAGCCGCCAAAAACATAAATACACCCGCCACTACCAATGCGTAAATAGCATGTCCGTTATAAAAATACTTTACAATAGGGCCTCCTATAATGCCATTAACAATTTGCGGAAAGGTTATAAAAAAATTAAAGATGCCCATATAAACGCCAATCTTTTTTGCCGGGATGGTGCTTGAAAGTATGGCATAAGGCATAGCCAGGATACTGCCCCAGGCTAAACCTATTCCAACCATAGGTAATATAAGCAAATAATCGTTTTGGATAAAAAAGATAGAGATCAATCCCAGGCCACCCATTGTAAGCGAGAAAGCATGTGTTTTTTTACGGCTGCTGTACCTTACTATTTTGGGGAGCAGCAACGCATAAATTGCCGAAACTGCGTTATAGATCCCGAACAACACTCCTACCCAGTTACCCGCATTGTTATAAGTTACAGACGACGTATCATTTGCCGGGATATGATAAACATGGTCTGCAATGGCAGGGGTGGTAAATACCCACATAGAAAATAGCGCGAACCACGAAAAGAACTGCACTAAGCCTAACTGTTTCATCGCCTTTGGCATATTGGCAAGGTCCGAAATAATCTCTGCTATCCCGCTTTTCTTTTCTTTGCCTTTTGGTTCCGCTTCATGGAATTTGGCATATTCTTCCGGCGGATATTCTTTTGTTTTAAAAACTGTCCATAAAATACTGGCTATTAACACAATGCCACCGGCGTAAAACGAAAATAGCAGGTTATTGGGCACATGGCCGGGTGCAGCCGTTTTGGCAATCCCCAGCCAGTTGGCAAATACATAAGGCAACCACGAACCAATTACCGCGCCTACCCCTATCAGGCAGGTCTGCATCGAAAAACCAGCATCATGCTGGCTATCCGGCAGATTATCGGCAACCAGCGCCCTGAAAGGTTCCATCGCTA
This sequence comes from Mucilaginibacter xinganensis, assembly GCF_002257585.1. Taxonomy (NCBI): domain Bacteria; kingdom Pseudomonadati; phylum Bacteroidota; class Sphingobacteriia; order Sphingobacteriales; family Sphingobacteriaceae; genus Mucilaginibacter; species Mucilaginibacter xinganensis. The sequence continues at coordinate 3,921,302 of NZ_CP022743.1, forward strand.
CGTTAAAGGATGCGTCCATGATCATCAGCATACCCGCACCAACTACTATAGGTGGAATAATAGCGGCCAGCATAGATGAGTTAGGCATAAAAAATAAGGCCAGGCCTGATAATATGGCGCCGGTTAAAAAATATGGCCTGCGGCGGCCAAGGCTGTTCCAGGTCCGGTCGCTGTAGTGCCCGATAATAGGCTGAACGATCATCCCTGTTATCGGTGCTGCCAGCCAGAACCACGACAAATGTTCCACATCGGCACCAAATGTTTGCAGGATGCGGCTGGCATTTCCGGTTTGCAGAGCGAAGCCAAACTGAATCCCCAGGAAGCCAAAACTCATGTGAAAGATCTGCCAAAAACTCATTTTGGGCTTTTGCAAAATGCCGTGTGTTGCCATAATTATTTAGTTATAATTGGTCATTAAGTCATTAGTGACACGATTAAGGCATTGCCCGAATTTTCAGGATTCAGTTACAATTTCCAAATCCCTTAAATCGATCAAATCCCTAAATCCCGGTTAGAATTCCAGCAACATTCCGCTAGATGCCGGTAATGTTAGCTCAATTCCATTATTTATATTAGTTGTATTGTAATTGGTTCCGCTTAACAAATCCTTAAACTCTTTGGCACCGCTCAAATTCAATTGCTTAAGCAAATCATCGGGCAGTTTAACGGTCAGGGTTTGTTCGTTCCGGTTAAAATTGGTTATTACTAATATACGTTGTTTGCCTGTGTAACGAAGGAAAATATACAGCCGCGTATTAAAGCCCGGCTGACGCTCATTATTTACCATCAGCTCATAAAAGTTCCCGGTTCTTAACGCGTCGTTACTATGCACAGCGTTTAAAAGGCGACCGTAAAAATCGCGGAGTTTTTTTTGATCCGCAGATAACTGCCCACCATCAAATTTTGCATTGTTAAGCCATTTTTGATGTTCGGGTACTCCCCAATAGTCAAATATACTGCTCCGGCCATCATTCCCGCTAAAGCCCTCGGCGCCTTTGGCCGGTTCACCTACCTCCTGGCCAAAATATACCATCACGGGGCCCGTTGATAATGTTGCAGAAACAATCATACCCGGTACCGCAAGCCACGGGTTGCCTGCAAAATCAGCAGAGGCTATGCGCTGCTCGTCATGGTTTTCCATAAAGCGGAGCATATGCTGGTCTATCCCATTGCTATCGTTATGCCAAACATGGTTAATATCCCATGTTGTTGCATTTGCTTCGTTACGCGTTAACCTTTTTATCGCATCGTAAAGGCCAACTTTATCATACAGGTAATCGAATTTGCCTGTTTCAATATATTTTTTATAAAGTGAGCTGTTATAGGCTTCCCCGATAAAAACAAGGTCGGGGTATTTAGTTTTTAATTTAGGGATTACCCATCCCCAAAACTCAAATGGCACCATTTCCACCATATCGCATCTGAAAGCGTCCACACCTTTGGCAGCCCAAAAATCCAGGATATCATACATTTTATTCCATAGCGGTGGCGTTGGTGTAAAATGCTGTGCATGGTTGTTCTGATAATCCACTCCATAATTTAATTTCATGGTTTCAAACCAATCGTTGATTGAAGGCGATGCGCTGAAAACATCGTTACCCGTTGCTTTTGCTGGATGCTCATCAAATTTACCATCCTTTAGCGGGCTTTTAAATTCATCGCCACCGGGATTATATCCTGAGGGTACCACAAAGCGCTGCGCAGGAATATAATAGAAATCATTTTTAGCGCTGAATGCCTGCGTGGTATCATCATCCTGGCCAAAATCCCTAACGCCGGCTGGTTTTACATCTGATGAATAAGTACGGGCCACATGGTTTGGTACGCAATCCATAATAACCTTAAGGCCATTTACATGTGTCCGTTTAATCAAAGCTTCGTATTCAGCCATCCGATTTTTTACATCAACCGCCAGGTCGGGATCAACATCGTAATAATCTTTTATAGCGTAAGGAGATCCTGCACGCCCCTTTACAATATCAGGATCATCAGCTTTAATTCCAAAAGCGGAATAATCCGTCATGGTGGCATGCTCAATTACGCCGGTAAACCAAACATGGCTAAAGCCCATGCTTTTGATGGCCTGTAAAGCTTTGTCGCTGATGTCGTTAAACTTGCCGGAACCATTTTCTTCAATAGTGCCGTATTGCTTGTTAACCGTTTTAGTATTCCCGAATAAACGGGGTACTAACTGGTATATAATTAATTTATGATCAGTTGATGGTTGTTCCATTTTTCTTTTTTTTGCCGGATGGGCTGATTGCGAAAATGTAAGGCAGGGCATAAGCATTGCCCAAACTAACATTACAAATTTTCCTGTCTTATCACTCAGCATTTCATTATCATTTATGCCTCAACCAATAACTCATCATTTGCTTTTACCGTTTGCTCCTTATCATAAACCAAAACACTGGTTTCAGTACCCGACAGGTTTTTTATCTGCACACCGTTCTTGCTTACTTTTATATTAAGTATAGTACCGCGGAAACCGATATGGAAAGAGAACGACTGCCATTTAGCCGGAAGAAAAGGCTGGAACGACAACTTGCCGTCAATCACCCGCATTCCGCCAAAGCCTTCAATTACCGACATCCAGGTACCTGCCATCGAGGTGATATGGCAACCATCTTCTGTATCGTTATTATAGTCGTCCAGATCTAACCGTGCTGTGCGCAGGTAAAATTCGTAGGCCCTAGCCTCATCACCCAATTTTGCGGCTAAGATTGCATGCACACATGGGGATAGTGATGATTCATGCACCGTGCGCGGCTCGTAAAAATCAAAATTACGGCGAATGGTTTCCAGGTCGTACTGATCTTCAAAAAAATAGATCCCCTGTAAAACATCGGCTTGTTTGATATAACATGAACGCAGGATCCTGTCCCAGCTCCATTTTTGATTAATAGGGCGATCAACTGCAGGCAGGTCCTTAACCAGGATCTGCTCTTTATCAAGGTAGCCATCCTGTTGCAAAAATACCTGTTGCTTCCCGTCATACGGATAGTACATTTTTGCAACAATATCCTTAAAACGGGCAGTTTCTTCCGCTTCTTTAAAGCTGATCTTAGCTACCAGGGCGGCATATTTTGCAGAGTCAGCTGTTTTCACCATTGCAACCACTTCCATGGTATATTTCATACACCAGGTAGCAAGCGTGCTGGTGTACCAGTTGTTGTTAACGTTGTTTTCGTACTCGTTTGGCCCGGTTACGCCCAGCATTACATATTGCTGCTTATCGGCAGACCAATTGACCCTTTGCGACCAAAAACGCGCAATAGCTATCAGCACTTCCAAACCATAATCGGCCAGGTAAGCTTCATCAGCTGTATAACGCACATAATTGAATATCGCGTAAGCAATAGCGCCGTTGCGGTGGATCTCCTCAAAAGTTATCTCCCACTCGTTATGGCATTCGGTACCATCCATGGTTACCATAGGGTACAGGGCAGCACCATTATTAAAGCCAAGCAACTTTGCATTTTCAATAGCTTTGCCAAGCTGCTTATACCGATAAAGCAGCAAATTTTTTGTAACCTTTTGATCAGCAGTTGAAAGGTAAAAAGGTACGCAATAAGCTTCGGTATCCCAGTAGGTTGAACCACCGTACTTTTCGCCGGTAAACCCTTTGGGGCCAATATTTAGCCGGTCGTCCTCACCCGTATAAGTTTGATTAAGCTGGAAAATATTAAACCGGATAGCCTGCTGTGCAGAAACATCCCCTTCAATAATGATATCATTCATTTTCCACTTTTCGGCCCAGGCGGCAGCCTGTTCCTGCAGCATCGCTTCAAAACCTTTTTTGCTAATGCGCACTAAGGTTTCTTTTAATTTTATAAGCAGGTCTGCAGCCGCGTAATTTTGCGACGAAAGGTTAGCGGCATATTTTATGATGGTGATGCTTTGGCCTTCAGTTGTCTGCAATTTAAATTTCGCAGCTATATATTTTTCCTTGGTTACGGCCTGGGTGTTCAGCTTTACGGGGGCGTTATTTTGTAACACGCTGATCAACATCCCGGTTGCGACTTCAAAGCCTGTTTTTTTGGTGCGCATTTGAAGGAAACCACCGTCATTCCAGCTTTCTTTTTTTATTTCGTCCCAAAATTTCTCATCGTAGTTGGAGTCTTTATTCACTACATCGCCGTCAATAAACGGGGTGATAGTTAATGATTCCGAAAAATTCAAAGGGGTGATGGTATATTTTATAGCACCGGCTTCATCATCAACCATGCTGCAAAAACGGATAGCTTCTACTTCAACAATTTTGCCGGATGCCGTTTTTGCAGTAAAATTTCTTTTGAGATAACCCGCCTGCATATTAAGCTCGCGCCTGAAGGTTATTACTTCGCATTTGGCCAGATCAAGCTGTTCGTTTTCAATATGAATATCAATACCTACCCAATTGGCAGCGTTAAGTACTTTTGCGAAGTATTCAGGATAACCATTTTTCCACCAGCCTACACGGGTTTTATCAGGGTAGTAAACCCCCGCAATATAATTACCCTGCAGGGTTTCACCACTGTATGCTTCCTCAAAATTAGCCCGCTGTCCCATTCTGCCATTTCCAAGGCTAAAAATACTTTCGGATACTTTATTATGATGCGGGTTAAAACCTTCTTCAATGATCTTCCACTCATCAACTTCAATGTAGTCCTTCATTCTTTATTATAATTGTGTCTTTGTATCTTTTAAATATTTGTTATTGCGAGCGTTGCAAGCGCTTGTCATTCTGAGCAGAGCGAAGAATGACAAAAGGAATTTATTAGTTCTTATTGCAACGACAAGGGTTTTAACTTTATAATTTATCTAATTTCTCCAAACTCATTTTATCCAACCCGCTCACTACCAGGTCAGCTTTATTAAGCACATCCGGCGAACCTATGCCCACTACCTTCATTCCGCCGTTTATGGCTGCGTCAACACCTGCAATAGCGTCTTCAAAAACCACGCATTCCGCAGGCGTAACCCCAAGGGCTTCGGCGCCTTTTAAAAACACTTCCGGATCAGGTTTGGCTTTACTTACATGGTTACCGTCAACAATGGCATCAAACAGGTGGGCCATATTAATTTTTGCCAGTATGGTGTCCGAATTTTTACTGGCCGAGCCCAATGCCGTTTTGATTCCGGCTGCTCTGCAAGCTTCTAAAAATTCTTTCGCCCCAGGCAATATTTCGGCAGGCGTCATGCGGTTTATCATTTCCACATACCAGGCGTTTTTGCGGGTCGCCAGTTCCTGCTGCTCCGCTTCGGTTTTAGTTACATCGCCCAGTTCCAATATTATTTCCAAAGAGCGTACACGGCTTACGCCTTTCAGTCTTTCGTTATCATGTTCTGTAAAATTAATCCCGAGTTCATCAGCTAATCTTTTCCAGGCTTTAAAGTGATAAACGGCGGTATCAACAATAACCCCATCCAAATCAAAAATACAGGCTTTAATATTACTCATTTTATTTAGTTCGCAAATTTAATTAATTAGCGCTTAGTTAATTACAGATTACCCCAAGGTATCCATTTTTACAAATTCCCTAATTAATTGTCAAAAAATCATCGTTCAATTATTAAATCCTAAATTACCTGCTATTAGCCAAATCTAAAACCAATGTTGATTTTGCACCCAAAGTCAGCTTATCAAGGTCCACATTTTCGCCTGTAACTACGTTTTTAGCGCTTTTAACGCCCTTTATCCGTTCGTTATAACGGGCGGTGCCTGTAGTTTGCTCTTTATCAGTGCTGTTATAAACTACCATCACTGTTTTTTTATCATCATATCTAAAGTAAACATATATTCCATTTTCAGGGAGATACTGTATCATTTTTCCGGTTTGCAAAACAGGCGTATTTTTCCGGTAGTTAGCCAATTTACGCACGTAGTTAAATGCGTCATTTTCCTTTTCATTGCGCCCTTCGGCAGTAAATTTATTCTTCTTGTCACCATCCCATCCGCCGGGAAAATCTTCCCGCACCAAACCATCAGGATTGCTTAGGTTTTTCATCAGGATCTCATCCCCATAATACATTTGCGGCACACCGCGCAGGGTCATCAGCATAGCCATAGCCGACTTATATTTATTTACATCCTCCCCAACAACTGACAGCACACGGCTCATATCATGGTTATCCAAAAATATGGTATTACGGGTAACATCCTGGTACATAAAGTCCTGTGCCAGTATATCATACAGGTGGGTAACACCGCTGTCCCAGCCATCGTTGCCGTTCAGGGCTTCATAAATCGCGTCTTTTACAGCAGCATCAGTTACCGCGGGTAAATGGGTATCAAAGCCACGGTTTACAGTGTTGCCCTGGGTAAAGTAAGCCTGCGTAAACGGCAATGGCGTAAGCACTTCACCAAAAATAGTCATCCGCGGAAACTCGGCTTTAACATCTACTGCCCATTTTGCCATATAAGCCGGGTCGTTATATGGATAAGTATCCAGCCTTAAACCGTCAACACCAGCGTACTCTATCCACCAGATATGGTTTTGCGTTAAAAAATTCTGCAGGTATGGATTATTTTGGTTCATGTCGGCCATGCGGCGGTCAAACCATCCATCAAGCATTTGTTTGCGGTCCGCAGCCGATGCATGCGGATCCATTACCGCCTCATACTTAAAGTTCGACCGGGTGTATTTTGGCCATTGATGCACCCAACTTTTCATCGGCATATCCTGTATGGTATAACCTTCGGTACCGGCGTGATTATGCACCAGGTCCATCACTACCTTCATACCCATGCTATGGCATTTGTCCACAAACTTCTTATACAGCTCGTTGGTACCATATCGTGCATCAATTTTATAATGATCTGTTACCGCATAACCATGGTAGGACGCGGCAGGTTCATCATTTTCAACAGCCGGGGTTAACCAAATGGCGGTAACACCCAGGTCTTTCAAATAATCCAGGTGGTTCATTATCCCTTGCAGGTCGCCCCCGTGCCGGCTAAACATAGAATCGCGGTGGATTCCCTGCTCACGCATGTTTGCAAACGAGTCGTTATTTTTATCGCCGTTAGCAAAACGGTCAGGCATAATCAGGTACATGAGGTCCTTATCGGTTACGCCTTGAATCCGGTCTGCCGAATGGTTGCGGGCTTTCAATGCATAACTATAAGTTAATGGCTTTTCACCCGCTTTAATAAATTTTATCGGGAACGTTCCCGGTGTTGCCCCTGAAAAAATGCGCAGATCAAGGAACAAGTAATTCGGATTTTCAACTTTGTGCACCGCAACAAGCTTTACGCCGGGGTAGTTCAGCTCTACTTTGCGGGCTGCAATATTGTTGCCGTGTACGATCAATTGCAGGTTAGGATTATGCATCCCTACCCACCAAAACATAGGTTCTACACGATCCAAAGCAGGAATTTGTGCAGACGAGCCCAGTGCCATAGCCAGGCAGCAGGCTGTAAAAAAAAGTAATTTTTTCATATCTGGTTTAACCGGTATATAATTGGGCGGCTTTGATGGTATTTCCGATCAACCGCGTTTCAAATTTAAAATAAAATTGATTGGTTGTATCAAAAACTGAAATTTAGTTTGTACGGGGTTATTGGGGGCGGATTTCACTATTAATTAAAAGTTTCAACAGTCAATAGCACCTGCATAATATTAATAGCGTTACGGGCGCTGGTTACTGTTATTGAAAGCTTTTCAGGTATTCCTCTTCCGTTCCCATCCCCATCTTTTTTCTTAAAGCATTTACAGATTTGGGGTATTTTAAAGGCAATGGCGTCGATTTATGGGTTTTAGGATCAGTGCGCACCTGTGTACCGTAAATCTGCTTTTGTTTTTTATTCGCTAAAATGCGGTCAGTCAAATAGGCATAATTCTCTTTGCTGGCGTTATTTTTCGCGACCTCAATTTTTAACAGCCGTAATACCTTTTCCTGGAACGGGATATCATCATCGCAATGCTGGATGATCCAAAAGAAAGTGTCGGACTTCCCCCCTGCCAAATTATAGCCAGGATAGCCATATTTATTGATGATGGCCTTTGCCTTTACCTCGTTTATGCTATCGCTCTCGGCCCATTTGCTTTCAATGGTTTCCTGGTCGTATTGTGTCGGTACTTTTTTTACGGCTTTAGCGTATTCCTTGCGCCAAAACTGGTCCGCCTTAAACATGGAATCTATCTTTTGGATCAGCAAGGTATCATGTTTTGCTGTTTGGGCAGACGACTGGATGTTGAAAACCGCCCAGGTGAGAATGATTATAGCTAAAGTTTTCATACCTAGAATTTAAAACTAAATATATAGTTATTAAACCAACTTACCAAAAAAAAAAGAATTTATTAGCGTAACCTAAAAGTTACCTATATATTTAAGTAACCCCAAAATTTAACGTAATGCACAGAGATACTTTGATGTTTATGGAAGCCGGGTGGAAAAAGGATATTTCGCGCCGCCTGGGTAAAATATTAGATAAAATTAGATGAGAGCTGTATTAGACCTCTTTCAGGCAATTGCCGACCCCAGCAGGCGCCAAATTTTGATGCTGCTTACCAAAGAAAAGCTAAGCATTAATACGCTTGCCCGTAACTTTGATCTGAGCAGGCCGGCAGTATCCAAACATATTAAGGTTTTGTATGATGCCGGGCTGATATTAATAACAGACCGGGGTCGCGAACGGTATTGTGAATTAAAACCTGATGGTTTTGACGGAATAAATGAATGGCTTAACTTCTTTAACAAATTCTGGAGAAATAAGCTGCAAAATTTAGAGAATTTATTAAACCACCATAAAAATGAAAGCAATTGAAATTATTTCCATCCCGGTTACCGACCAGGCGCGGGCAAAGGCTTTTTATAAAAAGCTTGGATTCGAAGTTATTGTAGAAGCACCTTTTGGCAACGGGCAGCAATGGGTACAAATGGGTTTCCCCGGCCAGGACACCTCTATTACCCTTGTAAACTGGTTCCCGGAAATGCCAGCCGGCTGTGTGCAGGGTTTTATTATTAAAACCGAAAATATTGAAGACGACGTTAAGGAGCTAACGGAAAAAGGTATAAGCGTGGGTAAAATCGACAGTACGCCCTGGGGTAGATTTCTGCCGGTTAAAGATCCTGATGGCAACACGTGGAGTTTCCACGAGAGTTAAGGAGATTACTGTTAGTTGTGCTTGTAAAATGGTTGATAGTTCATGGTAGCTGCAGTTCTGTTTTTTTGCCATGAACTGTGTATAATGCCCCATGAGCTATTACCTTTCCCAACCGTGAACTAAAATATCATTTCCAATCCCTGCACAAACATCTTACCTTTAAACTCTATTTTAAAATATGGCAACAGAAGTTAAATGCCCAAGCTGTGGATTTGGGTTCCCTATAGAAGAAGTGATGGCCGAAGAGTACAAAAAGGAACTTCGGGTTAAAATGCAGGAATATACCCAGCAAAAAGAAGAGGAATACCGTAAAAAGGAAAATGATTTTGTAACGAGGGAAAAGCAGCAGGCACAAATGTTTGAACAGCGCTTTGCCGAAGAAAAAAAGCAATTGCAGCTTACTGTTGAGCAAAATCTGCGTAAATCTATAGCCACTGATTTTGAGAATCAAATGCTGATGCTGCAAAACAGCAACAATGAAAAAGAGGAGAAATTAAAATTAAGCAGGCAAAAAGAACTGGAGTTTTTACAAAAGGAAAAAGCTTTGGTTGACAGGGAGGCGGAACTTGAACTGGCGCTGCAGCGGAAACTACAGGAACAGCGGAATGAGCTTACCGAGCAAATAAGAAAACAGGAATCAGAGAAATTCAACCTCAAAGATACCGACTACCAACTGAAAGTTAAAGAGCTGGAAAAGCAGCTTGACGACCAGAAAAAACTGGCCGAAGAGATGAAACGCAAAGCTGAACAAGGTTCAATGCAGTTACAGGGTGAAGCACAGGAACTGATCCTCGAGGATTTGCTTCGCGTAAATTTTCCATTTGATGTAATCAGCGAGGTTGGTAAGGGCGTACGGGGAGCTGATTGTGTGCAAACCGTGCGTAACCAGTTTGGCCAGGAATGCGGGCGGATTATTTATGAAAGCAAGCGTACCAAAGATTTCGGAGCCGACTGGATAGAAAAATTAAAGAAAGACATGCGCAGCATTGGCGTTGATGTAGCAGTAATAGTGAGCCAATGTTACCCTAAAGGGATGGATTGCTTTGGTGAGAAAGATGGCGTATGGATCTGCTCATTTGATGAAGTGAGGGCCGTAGCATATATACTTCGGGATGGTATCCTGAAGCTGAGTAACCTTGCAAAATCCCAGGATAATAAAGGTGATAAAATGCACCTGTTATACGATTACCTGATTAGCAGTGAGTTCAGCGAACAATGGAAAGCCATCCGCGAGGGGTTTTTGAGTATGCGGATGAGTATTCAAAAAGAACGAGATGCGATGGAAAAACTCTGGAAGGCCCGCGAAAAGCAGCTGGAAAAAGTGTTGCTGAATGCCGCTCACATCCAGGGATCAATAGAAGGGATCGCCGGAAGCGACGTGATTCAACTGAGCCTAACCGACGATGAAGATGCACTGCTGCTGGAATAACTAAACCCTCATTTACCGGCAAATTTGTTTTTAGGCGGGTGGCTTATTACGGCCCCATGCTTGCGTTTATTTGATTTTTTCCGTTTTCCAAACCATATAATAAAACCGGTTGCCGGTAATCCGGCGCAAATCAGGCTGGCTGAAAAAGCAATGATCTTACCTGTTATTCCAAGAATCTGCCCCACATGAATATCATAATTCATGTCGTTCATTTTCATTCCGGGGCTTTTGCTGGTATGAGGTAAGTACTGCAGCTGTCTTCCACTGTATTTATCAAAAGTGTAGCTGTCGCTTTTGTAATAATGCAGGGTTTTGGCATAAGCTGTTACTCCTACTGCACCTGACATAGCATTGTCTTCATAAATTAAGAACATTTGGGCCGCCGGCGACCTATTTTGCACTTCTGCAAATGCGCGGTCTATTACCGGTTTACCTTTCGTTATAACTTTTAATAGTGAGTCTGATTTTGGGGCTGTCTTTTCTGCAGTATAGATTTTGCCCTGATTAGCCGTGTTGTAAATCCCGTCGCGCATCCAGTTAAACGTTATGGATAGCCCTGTTACAGCTAAAATAATAGCTACACCAGTGGCGTAAAAGCCAAGCACGTTATGCAAATCGTAGTTTACCCGTCGCCAGCGGCCATTCCATTTTATTGTAAAGCTGCGTTTCCGATCGGTTTTACGCTTTGGCCACCACAGCACAATACCCGTTATCATGATCAAAACAAATAGGATAACAGAAATGCCCACTATTAAACTGCCAATTTTTGGTGGCAATAACAGGTAGAGGTGAATGTATTCAACAATAATAAAAAAGTTAGTCTGTGGGTTTTCAGTATGCGTAATCAAGCCTGTGTACGGGTTCATAAATACATACTGTAAACCAAGCTTTGGCTCATTTACGAGTACGGCTGCAGGGCGGTCTTTACCATAATAATAAATATAGTTTGCCGTACCGCCGGGATAGCTCTTAAGGGCAGTCTGCTTTAAAACCGATGGTGCCAAATAAGGGCCGTTTTTAAATTCAACTTTCCTGTAGCTATGAACAGCATCCTGGATCTCGTCCTGGAAACAGAAGATACAACCCGTAACGCTTACAATAAACACCACCAGCCCGGTTATAAAACCAAGCCAGCGGTGCATAAAAAGTATAGTCTTTTTAAAAGAGGTCATCCCTAAAGTTTATAAGATGCGCTTAAAACAAACTGACGTAGTTTTTGAGGATTAACCGTGGTGTAGCCCGTGTAATAATGCTTATTGGTTATATTATTGGCGCTTAAACCCAGGCGATATTTTGACCGGTCAAAAAACAGCGATCCGTTAAAAAGTGTGTATGATGGCAGTGAGAAAGTACCCTGGCTGTTACTGTTTATTATTTTGTTATCACTGGCGTAATTGCCACCAATACCTACACCCAACCCTTTAACCACGTTCTGCGGCAAGCGGTAGCTTATGTACAGGTTAGCCAAATATGGCGAGCCGGCAGTGTTTGGACGGCGGCCAATAACGTCTGAATCTGCCCTGGTATATTTCGAATCGTTGTAAGAAAACCCGGCCACGATATTAATACCTGAAAAAGGATTGGCAATAATTTCGGTTTCAAATCCTTTGCTGGTTTGCGTACCATCCTGTACCTGCCCATATACCGGCGAGTTCGGAATTGCACGTAAGGTATTTGTCAGGTTGATACGGTAGTAGCTGATAGTTCCGTTAAGCTTGCCATTAAACAACGCTAATTTAAAGCCACCCTCAACCTGGTTTGCATTTTGTAATTTGGCTACCACAGGCTCATTATTACCGTTGGTAAATACGCCCGGATTTACAAAACCATTCTGATAATTGGCGAAAAACGAAAGCTGATCTTTTACAGGCTGGTAGATCAACCCAAATTTTGGTGAAAACGCTGTTTGGTTGAACGGCCTGGTCTGTTGTACATGGTCAAAATTATAAGTTCCTTTATTTTCGTAATGATCCAGCCTGCCCCCTGCCGACGCGATTAGCTGATCAGTAATGTTAAGCACGTCAGATACGTAAGCGCTGTAAGTATCCGTTTTATAGATATAGGTGTAAGTGTTGGCCGCAGTTAAAGGGTTAGCTGCATTGGTTGCGTCAACCAGTTGCTTGTTAAATGCGCCATAATCAAAAGTTGAGCTGTTGATAGGAGCAACACCGTAAAAGTTGCCGAAAAAAACCTGGTTTGAATTTACATGCTGCAGATCAAGCCCCAGCACAAAGCGGTTACGTAAAGCGCCTATGTTAAAATCACCGTTCAGGTTTTCCTGTATTTCGGTGGTATTGAGTTTGCTGTTACGGGTGGACTGATCATACCGAAGGATATAATTATTATCGCCGGCAATATCCGGTGCGCCAAAGCTATTGGCTACTGCATCTGTAACCAGGTAATAGTATGGGCTGGCGCCATTTGAAAAACTATTTGACGAAGTGAAAAGTGTTTGCGAGGTAAGCTTGTCTGAAAATTTATAATTAGCCTGTGCAAAATAGTTAGCACTCCTTGAATATTGGGTTACATTATCGTTGGAGTAGGCCTGGTTGTAATTAATATTAAGCTGGCTTACTTTGCTGATCCCCATTTGGCTGGGCGTGGAGTAAAAGAAAAAGAAAGGTTTGGCGGAACTGCGCCCGTAAAACAACTCGGCCTGGGCCAAAAATGAAAGCTTTTCGCTTACCTTAACAGATAAACTTGGCGCTGCTGCAAAACTGCGGCTCTTACCATAGTTTTGAAAACTACCCTCATAATTATAAGCTGAATTTAACCTGAACAAAACATTCTTGTCTTTGCTAAGCGGTGTGTTTAAATCAAGGCTGGTACGGCTTAAATCGTAATTACCCGCAGCCTGCCCAATTTCAATACCGAGGGTGTCATAAGGCTTTTTTGTTACCCTGTTTACCAGCCCGCCAAAAGAAGTTAAAGCACTGCCAAACAAGGTAGCAGAAGGGCCTTTTATAACCTCTATCTTATCAATATTTACCGCATCAATACTGCTGGTAACCAACCCGGCTACACCATCGCGCAAGCGCGTCTGCGTTGGGAAACCACGGAGCGTAAAATAACCACCGCCGTCTCCTGCGCGCCCGGTTGCATCCCACATTTTCTGTACCCCCGGTGCGTTTCTGAGTGCATCATCAACGGTGTATAGCTGTTGTTCTTTCAGCAGTTCATTGGTTATTGTGGCGTAACTTTGAGCATTCTCGAGATTGCTTAACGGTATTTTACCAACATCAGTGCTTATCTTCCGGGTAAACCGGTTAGCCCGGCTCGCTATAATGTTCACTTCGCTCAACTGCGCCATACTGGCCTTTACCGTTATTAAGGGAACATCAACGGTTTGATCCGGCAGAACTGTTACCGGAACTTCAACGGTTTCAACACCTATATAGGAAATAATCAATGTGTAGGCACCGGCTGGCGCTTTGAAAACGAAATCGCCATTTCCATTGGTGCTGGTGCCATACCGGGTACCCATCAATCCAATTGCAATGTTATCTGCAGCGTTTTTATCGGCGGTAACAACCTTACCTTTAACCGTTCCATACGGTTGTTGTGCAAAAAGATCGGGTGTAATAATAATTGTAAACAGTATTAAGAATAGCGTGAATACTAAAAAAGGATTGGGTTGAGTTTTTTTCATTTGCTTTTATTTAGACTAATTATAAATAATGTCGCAAATGTATACCTGACAACGCTAAAAACAAAGCTTTTTAAGATATTTATTTAGAATGATTCTTATTACTTACCACAACTGTAAAATCATAAACGTAAATTCGGTATAAATAATAATGAAACATGTTTATTATCAGTCACTTATACCAATTTATTCCTTGATAAAAATAAAACTCACTGATAATCAGTATGTTTCATTATGTTCCGGGTGTTCCGTGTGCAAAAATGGAACGCTCCGGCGGCGTGGATACACAACTTGCCTCATCCAAAACTACAGTTGCACGCGGTTGTAGAGAAATGCAGATGTTAGGCAACAGTTTGGCTTTGCCGAACTCGCATTATTTATATTACTGATTAACAGATAGTTAATATAACTCATCGGCATTTTAAAAAGAAAAGGCTCACCCAAACATTGGGTAAGCCCTTAAAAAGTTGTGATTATTTTACCACCGGCAAAATAATAGTTAATATAACTCATCGGCATTTTAAAAAGAAAAGGCTCACCCAAACATTGGGTAAGCCCTTAAAAAGTTGTGATTATTTTACCACCGGCAAAATAATTTTTGATTGGTTGTGATAAATATTGATGGTCTCTTTCAAAAAGTCCTCGTCTTTTGCGTGGTATATATCAATAAATTGCTGCGGGTTACGGTCAACCAGCGGGAACCAGCTGCTTTGTACCTGTACCATAATTTTGTGGCCCTTTTTAAAAGTGTGCGCAACATCGGGCAGTGTATATTTTACCTGGGTGGGCTTGCCGGGTGTAAAAGCCTCGGGTTTTGAATAACTGTTGCGATACCTGCCACGCATAATTTCAGCGCGGACCAGCATTTGATACCCTCCCATTGGCACTTTTGCGGTGGCATCAGCTTCGGCATAAATATCTACGTCGTTGTAGCCGGCGCTGTCAGGAAATACATCTATCAGCTTTACCACAAAATCAGCATCTGTATTTGAAATGCCTACCATCAGGTCGGCAACTACCGGGCCGCCCAAGGTAAGATCCTTATCAAGCGCGCCGGTTTCATATACCAGTACATCAGGGCGGCGTGAAGCAAAGCGCTGATCATCGGTCATATAATTACGGGTGCGGTTAAAGTGCACATCTTCGGTATAGGGTACCGGCCTTGAGGGATCACTTACATAACTGTCAAATGAGGGTGCAAAGGTATTTACCGCATCAAATGAAAGCTTTCCCTTTTGTTCCAGGTAAAGGTTGGTTGGCTGTACATCAGCCGGCGGCCATTGCTTAAGCTGGTGCCATTGGTTTTCACCGGTAAAAAATACGGTTGCTTTGCTGATATTATCTACGGAGCCCCGCCCTCTCAGGTAATACTCAAAAAAGGGAATTTCGATATTATCTGCGTAATAAGTACTGGTATTGCTTCCCCATTGCACATTACCCAAATGCGTACCATCATTATTGCGCCATTGCTCATGGTACCACGGCCCCATTACAAGGCGGTTATTGGTTTCCGGGCTCTGCTTCTCAATAGCCTGGTAGGTGTTCCAGGCACCAAAACAATCCTCGGCATCAAATATCCCTCCTACTACCAGCATAGCAGGTTTTACACTTTTTATCCCAACACGTGCGTTACGCGCCATCCACCAATCATCGCGATTAGGGTGGTTCATCATCTGGTTCCAGAAAACAAGGCTGTCACCGGCCAGTTTGGTAAGGTTTGGCAATGCCCCGGCGTTCAGGTAAAACGAATAGCCGTCATGGTCAGGATAGTCAAATGTTTTAGCGGCAACCGAGGTGGGTTTAGGGTGTGGCGCGCCAAAGCCGGAGCCTGCATAAAAGGCAAATGCATCCATCTGGAAAAAAGCACCGTTATGGTGAAAATCATCGCCAACAAACCAATCTGTTACAGGTGCCTCCGGGCTAACTGCCTTTAATGCGGGGTGGCCACTTAAAGATGCCATGGTTGAGTAAAAGCCGGGGTACGAAATTCCAAACACGCCAACTTTGCCGTTATTGTTATCAAGGTTCTTCACCATCCAATCTATGGTATCATAAGTATCGCTGGCTTCGTCAATGTCGTTTTTGGTTTTCTTATTGAAGTTAAACGGGCGAACATCCATAAACTGCCCCTCGCTCATCCACCTGCCCCTCACATCAGCAATCACCATAATATACCCTTTTTTGCAGTATTGAATAAGGTGATTCACCCAAAACGGGCGATACTTGTCCTTACCATAGGGAGCACAGGAGTATGGTGTGCGCTCCATCAGGATCGGATGTTTTTCAGCATTATCCTTCGGCAGGTACGCCGAAATAAACAGCTTCACACCGTCGCGCATCGGAATAGTTACTTCTTTTTTGGTATAGTTGTTAACAAACCACACAGAATCGGCATTTTGCGCAAATGCCATAACCGGGAAAATTAATGTGAACAGAAAGTATAATTTTTTCATTGCTATAAATGATTAGAGTTGTTATAAACTGCTTCTATTTCAAAACCGGTAAAATCAGCTTTGACTGGTCATGATAAATATTGATGGTCTCTTTCACGAAATCTGAATCTTTTGCGTGGTAGATGTCAACAAATTGCTGTGGGTTCCTGTCGGCTAAAGGGAACCAGCTGCTTTGCACCTGCACCATAATGCGGTGTCCCTTTTTAAAAGTATGTGCAACATCAGGCAGCGTAAACTTCACCTGTGCGGGCTTCCCCGGCACGAAAACTTCCGGTTTAGAAAAACTGTTGCGGAACCTGCCGCGCATAATATCGCCCCGCACCAACATTTGGTAGCCGCCCATTGGGTACCGGGTAACCGGGTTCTTTGCGGCATCGTCCGGCAAAACATCTATCAGCTTGACTACGAAATCAGCATCGGTTTTTGAAATACTCACCAACAGATCAGCAACCAGCGGGCCGGCAAGCGTAATGTCATTCTGCAGGGTATCTGTTTCAAAAACCAGCACATCGGTACGCCGTGCAGCAAAACGCTGGTCGTCGGTCATGTATTCCCGCGTGCGGTCAAAGTGCACCTTTTCGGCATAAGGTACCGGTTTGGCCGGGTCGCTTACGTAGGTATCAAAAGTTGATGCGCCTGTTTTGGTAAATGAGAGCTTCCCATCAGCTTCCAGGTAAAGCGGTGTTGGCGTTACATCAGCAGGCGGCCATTGCTTAAATTTATGCCATTTATTTTCGCCGGAAAAGAAGATCGTAGCCATGCTGATGCTATCAAGCGATCCCTTGCCCTTTAGATAATAGTTAAACCAGGGCACCTCTATGTTATTCTGGTACCATTCTGAAGTATTGCTGTAAAACATGATATTGCCGAGATGGGTACCGTCTTTACTGGCCCATTGACCGTGATACCACGGGCCCATAACCAATTTACTGGTTGTTGCGGGGCTTTGTTTAATCAATGCATCGTAAGTATGCCATGCACCATAGCCGTCTTCCGCATCAAACAAACCGCCAACCACCAGCATCGCTGGTTTTACATTTTTTATGCCCGACCTTGTATCACGTGCCTTCCACCAGGCATCCAGGTTTGGATGTTTCATCATATTATCCCAAAACTCCAGGCTGTCGCCGGTTATTTTGGTAAAGTTGGGTAGTGCCCCCATCTTCAGGTAATAAGCATAGTTGTCATCTCCTGGAATATGAAAAGTTTTTGCAGGCTTTGTGCTGGGTTGCGGGTGTGGCTGACTAAAGCCGTAGCCTACATGAAAGTCAAATGCATCCATTAAAAATAATACGCCATTGTGATGGTCGTCATCGCCAAAAAACCTGTCAGTTACGGGTGCCTGCGGACAAACAGCCTTTAGTGCCGGATGCCCGCTCAAAGCCGCCTCGGTGGCAAAAAAACCCGGGAACGAAATTCCGGTTACGCCAGCGTTACCATTGTTATTTTCAACGTTTTTTACCAGCCAGTCTATGGTATCATAGGTGTCACTCGCTTCATCAATATCTTTGTTTGTTTTTTTATTGGGATTAAAGGGCCTCACTACTTCAAACTTTCCCTCGCTCATCCACCTGCCACGGATATCCTGGATCACCAGAACATAACCTTCGCGGCAATATTTCATCATATAGCTGTACCAATACTGGCGATAGCCTTTTCCGTACGGCGCGCAGGAATATGGCGTACGTGTAATCAATATGGGGTGCTTTTCTGATCGATCCTTTGGTTCGTATATGGAGGTAAATAACTTCACACCGTCACGGGCCGGAATGGTGACTTCCTTTTTGATGTAATTATTAACAAACCACACCGAATCGGCATTTTGGGCAAAAGTTATAAACGGAAAAAAAAGAAATACAAGAATGTATAATTTCTTCATAGTAATAAATTATGAGGTCAGACAGTAAATATGATAAAAAAAACGCAGAAAAAGAATGGCACGAATTAGCCCTGGGGACGCCCAATACCGAAAGCGTATTTACTTGATTTTATTAAGTTCCTGGCGCTGGTTTTCATCAATTTATTTTATTGATGAACAATTTAGCGGGATGCTTTCATATCCCGGCCATAATGCAAAAAATGAATCAAAAAATGGTAAATATTTCCGTAGAGATCCTATAAAGCACATCTCTACGAAAAAGGAAAGGAGCATTAATTATTTGGAATAATAATCAAAGGCGGCTTTAGCAATTTTTGCAATCACGGCTTCGCGGGTGGCCTCATTATCAGTTGAGTTGCATACAAAAACTGATATAGCCAGGTGCTTTCCGTTAGGCAGTTCTATTATGCCAACATCATTTGTAGCAGGTGATAAACCTTCGGCATTAGTTGGTGATGTACCTGTTTTATGGGCAACAACCGTTGCGGCCGGCAACAGGCCTTTGATACGGTGCGGGCCGGTGCTGGTTTCAGTTAGTATTTTATACAGGAACGCAGTTGTATTTTTTGCAAGTATTTCGCCCTTATAAAACTTATCAAGCAACAGGGTTGCTTCCTTAGGCTTGCACCAATTGGTGTATTGTAGCTCCCATGACGACGCCATATCGGCCTCAGTAGCCCTTACGGCTATGCCCCTGATACCGAGCCTAAGCATATAATCCTGCACGGTTTTTGGGCCATCAATCAACTTTAGTAAAATATCACAGGCATCATTATCACTCAATGATACCATGTAGCTTAACAAATCACTCACAGATACATCCACATTGCCATTGGGATATTTATCGCGCAGCGGACTGTAATTCTTTGGCAGATCCTTCTTCTTTATATGGATCATTTTGTCGAGCGTGAGTTTGCCCGAATCAACCCAATGCAACATGGTAAGCGCTATCGGAAACTTCATAACACTGTGCAGCACCAACCGGGCATCGCCGTTAACTGACAGCGTATCCCGGCTTTCCAGGTTCAAAATTGATACGCCCACAATACCTTTTGCAGGCTTAATGATGTCACTAATTTGCTGACGCAACCCGTTTTGCTGCGCGCTTGCACCTAAAGGAATTAAGAATATCAGCGTTAAAAGTACTGACAGAAAACTTTTTTTCATAAGGATTTAAAATCAAATTAAAGACCGTGGACCGCTTAAAAGCGATTTTTTGAACAGGAACTTCAAAAACAAAACTAAAAAGACAATCTCAATATGAAACTATATTGATCACCATTTTTTCTGTTTTATACTCCTGCTCCTAAACCCGGTTTAATATTAACGCATTTATTTTACGTGAATTTTAATCCAGTCAGAAATTATCTTCATTGCCGCTGGCGACATGGTTTCGTCTATTTTTTCATACTCCGACAGATCACCTGTTTGCGCTGTTTGCAGTAAATGATTAAGTCCCGGCAAAGCTTTTACCTCTATATTTTTATTGCCATTTTTAGTGAGCACATCTTTTATCAAACTTAAATTACTTTCGGCGTCAACCTGGGTATCCTTTGTTCCATTTATGGCCAACACCGGGCATTTCACTTTAGCCAGGTCTTTTTCAGCATCGTAGCTTATAAAGTAGCGCATCCATGGCATGTTATATAGGGTATTGTATTGCTTAAAAATATCCTGCGCCGTTAGATCGGTAGCATGTAAGGCCTTAAGCGCTTCGGGGGTCTGCACTTTTTTCCAGGCATCAAATACCGGTATGATCTGCGTATCCAGGGCTTCCACACTGGGCGATACTGCAAATAGCTTTAGCACATCGGTATTGAGGCTTACAAATGCATTAATTGCGGCACTGTCAACGCCAATCTTCCTTAGCTGGTATGCATTTTGTTCGGTGTTTATTTTGGCCCCACCCACTTCTGATGCGCCCCACATCACAATAAAGCTAACATCCTTTCGTCGGGCGGCTACCATGGGCGCTATCATGCCACCTTCACTGTGGCCTATGAGCCCCAGATGTTTTTTATCAATATCGGGCCTTGTTTCCAGGTAGTTTAAACTGGCCTCCACATCGTACGAAAAATCAAGACTGGTTACATCTTTTATATTGCTGCCCAATGAACTTTTGCCCGCTCCCCTGTCATCAACCCTTAAAACGGCTATACCATTATTGGTGAGGTAGTCGGCCAGAACCCAATATAATTTATGTCCAAAAATACTCCCATCCCTGTCTTGCGTACCGCTACCACTGATAATAATCACCGCAGGATATTTGCCGCTTCTCACGGGTCGTGTAAATGTGGCGCCATAATGAAGGGTTTTGTCACTATTGTCATATTCAACATCCTCACTCACATAATTGAAGGGTGGCCTTGGCGTTTGGGGCATAACCGGATCTTTGCTCAATGCCGCTTTCTCGTCGGCCGAAATGTGCTTTAAATTTAAGGCCATTTTCCCGCTGCCTTGTGTATAAATACCAGTAATGCTTTTCTTTCCATCCCACAAACCTTTATAACCGCCGCCAATTACTGCTATTTCTATATAAAGGCTGTCCTTAACCAGTATTGTTTTACTGCACGCTATGCCGAAAGCTTTTTGGTCCGGGCTGTCAAATGTTGATTTATAACCGCCATTAGCTGTTTTATCAATATTAAAAACCACGCGAAGGTTGATACCGGCTACGGCTATTGAGCCCTGCCAACTGCCGGTTATATCCTGCGCATGTACCCGGTTAACTGCAAGTAGTGTAAAAACACAGATCAATAGCTTCTTCATAAGTTTTTGGGTTGATGTTGTTTAAAATAAATGTAAGAGTAAATAACAGGGATGAATGACATTATTAATATCGCTGGTATAAATATAAAGGTGCTTACAGGCGCCGGAAAAACCAGCGTAGCTACGGTTACTATTAACCCTCCGGCAACCCATACTTTCCCTGCTAAACGGTGGGTAGCACGCCAGTTATCTTCATTTTCCAGCGTCCAGGGGGTACGTACTCCTGCAAAATAGTTTGGCTTAATGCTGTACATCAGGTTGCCCAAAAAAACAAATAACAACCCCATTAACGGGAACATAAACTTATCTATCCTGAATTGCTTATCAATTGTGGCAAACGTAATAATTATACTTAATGCCGCTAAAAATATAGTGAGGCCCAAACCGAGCTTTTGAAATGTTTTCTCCCCGTTCTTCACTTGCTTTTTAGGATCAATTGATGGCAGGAATTTCATAAGCAGGTATAATAAAAAGGCTACCCCAACTAAAACACCCTGTACCATAAACAACTGGCCCTTTGTACCAAAACCATTTGGCTTGCCATCCGCCCCAAAGTGTAAAGGCACAATTGCCGGTAACGTGGGATAAACATATAAAAGGTAACCAAGCGGCAACAGGCAAATAAGCAACGCCAACAGGTCTATAAGCGTAAATTTTTTCATCGTGATTTAATTTTTAGGTGATTGCAATCCCATTATCCATTTAAGCAGCTCATCCATTACCGTAGTATTTAAAGAGTAATAAATAAACTGCCCCTCTTTAACCGATACCACCAGCCCCGCCTGCCTCAACAGATCGAGGTGGTGCGAGATGCTGGGTTTTGAGATATTAAATTGCTCTGCTATCTCGCCGGCAGTCAAATCCTTCTCCTTTAACAGTTCCAGGATCTCCCTTCTTGTTGAGTCATTAAGTGCCTTAAATAACGCGTTCAAATTCTATTTATATATTTAGTCAAATATCTAAATACTTTCTGACATTATAAAATTTTTGCGGATATTTCAGTTTCATTTAAACTTAACCTTAACACTTTAGGGAGTAAATGATTTTTTTGTTACCTGCTTATTAATTCTTCAAATTTTCGTTAATTGTAGCTGTCAATCAAACACTATCATGCAAAGAAGAAATTTCCTGAAAACCGGCTCACTGGCGGGTTTAACTTTAACAACACTGGCCGCAACTTCATGTAACCTGGTATCATCAAAAAAAGAGCCGGATAGCGCTGTTGCTGACAAACCCGATGACTTTGCACTAAATGAGGTCACTATTGATACTTTGCAGAAAAAGATGAAAAGTAAGGAATATACCTCGCGTTCCATCACCGAAATGTACTTAAAGCGAATAGATGAAATTGATAAGAGCGGCCCTAAACTTAATGCGGTTATTGAAGTAAATAAGGATGCACTTAACATGGCCGATGCAATGGATAAAGAACGCGCTTCAGGCAAAGTACGCGGGCCTTTGCATGGCATCCCCGTTTTAATAAAAGATAACATTAACACCGGCGACAATATGCACACCACCGCCGGGGCATTAGCCATTGCTGACAACTACGCCAAACAAGATGCGTTTATTATCCATAAATTACGGCAGGCAGGAGCAGTGCTGCTTGGCAAAACCAACTTAAGCGAGTGGGCCAACTTCAGAAGCACGCATTCTACCAGCGCATGGAGCAGCCGAGGCGGACAGACTAAAAACCCGTATATCCTTGATCGCAATCCAAGCGGATCAAGCGCGGGATCAGGATCAGCCGCATCAGCAAACTTATGTGCCGTAGCTATCGGTACCGAAACCGATGGTTCTATTGTTTCGCCATCCTCAGTAAACGGGCTGGTAGGCATTAAACCTACGGTAGGTTTATGGAGCAGGTCGGGCATTATCCCTATTTCAAAAACGCAGGATACAGCCGGCCCCATGGCGCGCACCGTTCGGGATGCCGCCATTTTATTGGGTGCACTGGCCGGGGAAGACCCGCAGGACATTTACACCCTTGCCAGCAAGGGAAAAATCGCACCGGACTATACAAAATTTTTAGATGCCGATGGCTTAAAGGGTAAACGCATAGGGGTTGAAAAAGATGGCGTGAAGGTTAGCCCGGCAATGGACGCCATATTCCAGCAGGCTATTGACACTTTAAAAAGCAAAGGCGCTACTATTGTTGAAGTGGAACTGTATAAACAATTAAAGGAAGCGGGGAAAAATAGTTTTACGGTATTACTGTATGAGTTTAAAGACGGGTTGAATAAATATTTAGCAGACGCTAACTCCAAAATAAAATCGCTGGCTGATGTGATTGCTTTTAACAAAAAAAACGAGGCCAAAGCCATGCCATACTTTAAGCAGGAGACCCTGGAGCTGGCGGATAAAAAAGGCGGGCTGTATGAAAAAGAATACCTCGATGCTGTTCAAAAAACAAACGGGATTACCCGCAATGCCATTGATACCTTATTAAAGGAAAATAAACTTGACGCAATTGCCGCGCCCACAAACGGCTTTGCAGTTTGTATTGACCTTGTAAATGGCGATTATGACAACGGCTTCTCGTTTTCAGGGCCGGCTGCCATGGCGGGATATCCGCATATCACTGTACCCATGGGCTTTGCTTATGATTTGCCGGTAGGAATTTCGTTTATCAGCACGGCTTATAAAGAAGGAGATTTGATTAAAATAGGCTATGCTTATGAGCAGGCATCGAAAAAAAGGAAAGCTCCGCTTTTTAAGGCCGTTGTGGGATAGTTAATTAAGTTGCAGGGGATTAAATTGAGCTGATTGAGTTACCGGGAAGCTGATAATAAATATTTAACAGTTCAGCCTAATCAACTAATTATTAATTTAGCCCTACTAAAAGCCCGAAGATAAAACAATTGCTTCCGGCTATAAACTATCAACCATTAACTATAAACTAAATGGAATTTGGCCGAGTAAGCCCGCAGGAATTAATTGAAGTAGATTTTACGCTTCCACCTGATTCTGAATTTACGATTAAAACGCTGCAGTCGGCCAAAAGCGATCAGCCCCTGCAGGTACATGTAGGTTGCGCCAAATGGGGACGTAAAGAATGGCTGGGTAAAATATATCCGCCCAAAACAAAAGATGCCGTTTTCCTGGATGAGTATGTAAAGCATTTTGATTGTATTGAACTTAATGCTACATTTTATAACGTTTACCCGCCCGAAACCATTGCCAAATGGAAGCAAAAAGCGGATGCTAACCCGGATTTTAAATTCTGCCCTAAGTTTTCGCAGAGCATCAGCCATATCCGCAGGTTAAAAAATGCGGATGAAATAACCACCAAATATTACGAAGGTATTATGGCCTTCGGCGATAAACTGGGGCCTCTTTTTTTGCAGGTTGGCGATAACTTCACCCCAAAAAGCCTGCCCGATTTAAAGGCTTACCTGGAGCAATTACCAAAAGATGTGCCCGTTTTCCTTGAACTGCGGCATAAAGAATGGTTTGCCAATTCCGAAAACAGGACAGCTATATTCAACCTGCTGCATGAATTGCAAATTGGCGCCGTAATAACAGATGCTTCCGGCCGCAGGGATGTGGTGCACATGGAACTGCCCACCCCCCACGCCTTTATCCGTTTTGTTGGCAACAGCCTCCATCCTACTGATTATGCGCGCTGTGATGAATGGGTTGAACGCATAAAACAATGGCGGCAAATGGGGCTGCAATCTGTTTGGTTTTTTATGCACCAGCACGATGAACGCTACTCGCCGGAACTGGCCGATTACGTGGTTGAAAAATTCAATAAAGAACTTGGACTAAATTTGACGCGTCCGCACTTTTTAGACAGGGACAAAGGTTTATTTGACACGATTTAGTAATGTTAAATATTGCCGTGATTACTGAGATACCATCCCCGAGATCACATTAATACTTAATGCTACAATCGCTGTATTAAAGGCGAAGGCAAGTAATGCATGCATTAAGGCAAAACGGCGTATTTTACGTGAATTGATAACAACGTCCGAAACCTGGAAAGTCATACCGATAACAAAAGAAAAATAAACAAAGTCCAGGTAGTCTGGCTCTTCCCCTCCGGGAAAATCCAGACCGCCAGTTTTTCTTTTCTTGCCGTCATCTGTATCTGAGTCATAATACAAATGCGCGTACAATAAAGTAAATATAGTGTGCACCAACCACCAGGAAATACCTACGGCACCAATAGCCAAAATAATATGCCCCTGTGCGCTGGCTGAATGTCCTTTAGCTGATTTTAATAAAAAGACGATAGCGCCCATACTGGCAACTGCGGCTGCTAAAACAAAAAGAAATATAACGGTACGGCTGGAATCCTGCAGTTTAGCTATTTTACGCACTTCGCGCGGATGACACGTTGCAATAATTATCCAATCCATTATTATTACAGACAGCGCGAAACTTATCCAGGTAAATAAGATCAAAGTTGGTAATTCAAACCTGCTGTGGATCACGAAAAATGTGATGATAGAAATCGCCAGCGAGATCATCAGGCGATAGTGTGCATCTAAGCGAAAAAATAAATTCCTGCTGGGTTTAAGGGGAGTAGCCATACTGTAAATTAGTCCGGATGCTGAGAAATACCCCAACGCCGGAAGTGATAAAACGCTAAGATATAAAGTTTCGGCAAAGAATTAGTCTTCTACAATTTCTATCACGCGCCCCACCTGCCCGTCTTCCAAACGCACTTTTATTCCGCGCGAATGAAACGCCGAACTGGTGAGCAGGTCTTTAACAAAACCCCTTGTTCTTTTACCCGAGCGCTGATCTTTTTTCAGGATGATCTCCACCTCAAGGCCGGGATAAATATCGTTTCTGTTTTGTCCGTTCATGGTTCTTTATTGATTAATCTAATTGAGGTGTTTACATGGGCTTGAAAAGAGCTCCCTACGAAACCAAATTTTTAATAGCCTGCTCCACCTTTCCAAAATCAAAGTTGCTCACCAGTTGATCAAACGCTGCGGTTATCTCACCGTTCATCAAATTTCCAATACTGCCTTCATGGGTATGATTTACCTGTTTATCCGGATTAAAATCGCCTTTTTCAATAGCAAGGCCAACTTGTTTGTAGGCATCGCGGAAAGGGGTCCCGTTCAACACCATTCGGTTCACCTCTTCAACGCTAAAGAGGTAGGCATATTTAGGATCGTCTAATATATTCTGATTAACCGTAATATTTTGAAGCATAAAGGTTGCCATATGCAGGCAGTTCCGCAGATCTGTAAAAGCCGGGAACAGTAATTCCTTTAACAATTGCAGTTCACGATGATAGCCCGATGGGAGGTTAGTGGTCATCATAGCCACATCGTTTGGCAGGGCCTGCAGCCGGTTGCATTTACCACGCATAATTTCCCAAACGTCGGGATTCTTTTTGTGGGGCATAATACTGCTGCCGGTGGTCAGCGTATCCGGATAGCTTACAAAAGCAAAATTCTGGCTTAAATATAAAGCCTGGTCCATTGCCATTTTCGCCAGCGTTGCAGCTATTGACGACAATGCCTGCGCAATTACCCTTTCTGTTTTACCACGCCCCATCTGCGCATAAACCACGTTGTAGTTCAGGCTGTCAAACCCCAGTAACTTTGTGGTCAGCGTCCGGTTCAGCGGAAACGAAGAACCGTACCCCGCAGCCGAACCCAAAGGATTTTTATTGGTGATCTTATAGGCTGCCAGTACCATTTCAAGGTCGTCGGCCAAACTCTCGGCATAAGCGCCAAACCATAACCCAAATGAGGAAGGCATAGCTACCTGCAGGTGTGTATAGCCGGGCAATAAAATATTTTTATGCGCCTCGCTAAGCTCAATCAGCTGCCGAAACAGCGTGGTGGTTTCCTTAACAACCTGCTGCAGTTCGTGCCTGAAAAACAGTTTGAGGTCAACCAGTACCTGGTCATTGCGTGAGCGGCCACTGTGTATCTTTTTACCCGCCTCGCCAATCCGTTGTGTAAGCAGCATCTCTACCTGTGAGTGCACATCCTCCACTTCGTCCTGGATAATAAAATCACCCTTTTCAATATCTTTATAAATATGCTTCAGTTCCTTTTGCACCAGTCCCAGGTCATCAGCGCTCATCAGACCTATGCTTTCCAGCATTTGCGTATGTGCAAGCGACCCGAGCACATCAAAAGCAGCCATTTGCAGGTCAAACTCGCGGTCGCGACCTACGGTAAAACTCTCTACTAATTCGTTAACTGTAACTGATTTTTGCCAGATCTTAGCCATGCTGATATATTTAGTCCTGCTGCCGTTGCGGAGCATTCAAACTTACTGCTTTTGTAATAAATATTACTTAATTAATGCTCTCCAGCATTTTAATGTACAATTCAATCCCCTCTCTTATCTCATGCACGTAAACAAACTCGTCTGCAGTATGCGACCGCGCCGAATCGCCGGGCCCAACTTTTAACGAAGGAATATCAAGCAAAGACTGATCGGAGGTTGTAGGCGATCCGTAGGTTGTTCTGCCTAAAGCTATTCCGGCCCGCACTATAGGGTGTTCCCGGTCTATTTTTGATGGCTTAAGTCGGATGGAACGCGGCGTTACTTCGCAACTTACATGCTGTCGGATAATCTCCAGCACTTCCTCGTTCCGGTAAGCATCAGTAACCCTTACATCCACAGTAAAAGTGCAGCTTGCCGGCACAACGTTGTGCTGCGACCCTGCATTAATAATGGTAACCGACATTTTTATCGGCCCAAAAACTTCTGATTCATTTGGAAACCGAAACGTGCGGAACCATTCAATATCAGCAAGCGCTTTATAAATGGCGTTTTCACCTTCTTCGCGGGCGGCGTGGCCAGCCTTGCCATGAGCGACACAATCCAGTACCATCAGGCCCCGCTCGGCTATTGCCAGCTGCATCAGCGTAGGCTCGCCAACTATCCCGAAATCAAGCGGACCAAGATCAGGGATAATAAGTTCAAGACCGTTTACGCCCGAAATCTCCTCTTCAGCAGTGGTAGCCAAACAGAAATTATATTTAAGGTTTTGTTTTTCGTGAAAATACAAGAACACATTGATCAACGATACCAGGCACCCGCCGGCATCATTGCTACCTAGCCCATAAAGCTTTCCCTCTATAATAGCAGCATCGTACGGGTCGCGGGTATAACCCGAGTTTGGTTTTACCGTATCGTGGTGTGAATTGAGCAGTATGGTTGGTTTAGCTGCATCAAAATATTTGTTATAAGCCCAAATATTGTTCAGCTTGCGGTGGGTTTCAACACCTTTATCCTTTAAAAAATTTTCTATCAGACCGGCAGTAAGATCTTCTTCTCTGCTGAATGATGGAATAGCTATCAGTTGCTGTAATAAACCAACAGCCTGTTCATATAATATTTTTATATCTGTCATAAAATGCAGGGGCAAAATTAATGTTTTTGGGAATATAATATTGAAATGTTATTTTGAATGTAGTAAACGTTTATTGTTACCGATAAAACACATCGTCATTATATTTTTACATGTCGGTAATACAAATTCGGCTGCATAAATCCCTATTATTGCGGCTTAAACGAATAACGTAATAAATGAAAAAAATATTCTTCCCGGCGGGCCTTTTACTTTGCTTTATAACAGCAGCTAATGCTCAAATAAGTACCAGGGTTTATAACAAGAACGGCTACAAGCTAACCTTGACCAATTACGACGCTACGCTGGATACAGCAGAATTGACAAGGCTGGTAAAAACCTTTTATATAGTTTACCCCGAGTTGGCTAAAGAGTATAACCCCGCTACGCTTAAAGATGTTAAAATGGTTGTAGATACCAGCTACAAAGGTGTGGCCGCAACTGCCGATGGCAAGGTTACCATAGCTTCTACCTGGTTACACAAACGCCCGGAAGATATTGATGTGGTTACACATGAAGTAATGCACATTGTGCAGGATTACGGCGAAAGTACTGGCCCAGGATGGTTAACAGAAGGTATTGCCGATTATGCCCGCAACCAATTCGGAGTAAACAACGCAGCCGCAAAATGGACCTTGCCAGATTATAAACCAACCCAAAACTATGATAACGCTTACCGCATTACTGCCCGTTTTTTAGTTTGGATAGAGAAAAAAGTTAAACCAGGTTTGGTAAAAGAAATGGACAGCCAGATGCGGAAGCATACCTATACCGACGCTTCATGGAAGACGCTAACCGGCAAAACGGTTGACGAGCTTTGGAAAGCTTATGCGGCAAATCCGGCTGTTTAATCCTCAATTTTTGAATGCTTGTGTGTGTCGTTCATCGTGATATACAGGATGAGCGACAACGCAATACAAATGGTGACGTACCAGTAAAACCAATCCTGGTGCTGGTCATTTTTAAACCAAAGGGCAATGTATTCAGCTGTTCCGCCGAATAGCGATACCGCTATAGCATAAGGAAAACCAACACCCAGCGCACGCACATCGGCAGGAAAAAGCTCAGCCTTCACCACTGCATTGATAGCGGTGTAACCGCTTACTATAATAAGTGCGCACATAATAAGGGCAAAAGCTATCCAAACATCTTTGGTATGGCTTAACGCCGTTAATATAGGCACCGTAGTTAAGGCGCCAAGTAAACCAAAGCCGATAAGCAGTGGTTTACGTCCTATCTTGTCTGACAATAATCCGAACAACGGCTGCAGCAGCATAAAGCCAACAAGGGTAAGTGTGGAGATTAACGTAGCGCTGTTTTTAGAAAAACCCGATGTGTTCACCAAAAACTTTTGCATGTAAGTGGTAAACGTGTAGAATGCAACAGTCCCCCCTATAGTTAAACCAATAACCGTTAAGACTGCTTTTGGGTGTTTCGCCAGCGCTTTTATAGTACCGCGATTTGATCGTGCTTTGGTATCTTTTTCGTCAATATTAACTGATTCATGCAGGCTGCGTCTTAAATACATTACGGTTATAGCCAAAACAGCACCTATAGCGAAGGGAATGCGCCAGCCCCACTGATGCAATTCTTTATCAGTTAAAAAAGCCCGCTGCAATAAAACCAACACCCCCAGTGCTAAAAGTTGCCCCATAATAAGCGTTACATACTGAAAGCTTGAATAAAAGCCGCGATGCTTTTTGGTAGCCATCTCACTAAGATAGGTGGCACTGGTGCCGTACTCTCCACCAACGCTTAACCCCTGGATAATTCGGGCCAAAACCAGCAACAAAGGCGCCGCCACGCCTATTTGCTTATACCCTGGTGTAACGGCAATTATCAGCGAGCCAACGCTCATCAGCAACACCGAAAAAGTAAGTGCCGTTTTCCGGCCTCTTCTGTCGGCAAAGGTACCCATAACCCAGCCACCTATGGGCCGCATCAAAAAACCGATGGCAAAGATCCCGGCTGTATTTAATAACTGAACGGTTTCGTTTTCCTTTGGAAAAAACGCACCTGAAAAATATAAGGAAAAAGCAGTGTAAACGTACCAGTCGTACCACTCCACCAGGTTACCTAATGAGCCGCCAATAATTGATTTTATTCTTTCGCCGGCAGTTTGGGGTATGGCGATGACTTTAGATTGCATAAGTTTTGTATTGTTGTACAGGTTAACTATTTACTGCTAAAGCTATAATTTTTTAACAGGATAACTATAACCGGGAGCAAAATCTTATTAGGAGTACCCGGTTGTAAATACCTTCAAAATTAATATTGCGCCCTTAAAATTATAATTACTTTAGCCATGTAAACCCCTGTTGAAAATTTAAACAATGGATGATAATTTCAAGTTGCGTGCTGCCATAAAATCAGACGAAGAACTTCATTACTGTATTGATAATCGCGAAAAATATTTACCGGAAACAGTAGAAGCTGCCGTTGATGAATTAAAAATAAGAGGCGTTGAATTTTCAGATGAAGAGCTGAAAGTAATAGCTGAAGATATGCAGGCGCGCAGAGAACTTGCTGCAGGCGGACAGGAAAACATTAACTTATTTAAATACAGCGACGGCAACAACCAAGTGGAGGACCCTGCTGCCCCGGCCTTTTATTCTAAACGCGCTGTTTACGTTTTCGCCATTCTTTTCAGCGTTTTTTTTGCGTCTGTAATGCTGGCTATTAATGTTGCCAAGGTTGAAAAAACGGGCAAAGCGTTACTTGTGGTATTGTTTGGACTTGGTTATACTGCATTTACCATAGTGCTTGCGCAAACCTTAAATTTGCCAACCGGGGCAGGAATATTTTTAGGGATGATTGGCGGCTACACTATGAACGCTTTTTTTTGGAATAATTTTATTGGCAAGGAAACACTTTACAGGTTAAAGCCTGTTTGGGTACCTTTAGGTGTGGCACTTGCCATTTTAATTCCGATACTTATTTTTATATTTAAATACGGCACGCTATGAAAAAATTATTGATCCTAACTTGTGCGTTTCAATTTGCAATTTCATTTTGCAATTGCCAGCAAAAGCCTGTTTCATACGGCAATAACCCGAAGGCAGGTAAATATTACAATATCCGAGGCATTAAAATGTATTGCGAGATCTATGGTAAAGGCAAACCGCTGTTATTGATCCATGGCAATGGCGGCAGCATTTCGGCATTTAGTAAAACCATTCCTTACTTTGCCAAAAAATATAAGGTTATTGCGGTAGATAGCCGCGCCCATGGCAAATCAACCGACGGCAGGGATTCATTAAGCTTTGAAATGATGGCTGATGATTTTTCGGCCCTGCTCGATACCCTGCACATCAAAAAAAGCTACGTAATTGGCTGGAGCGATGGCGGCATAAACGCCATCCTGCTCGCTATGCGTTACCCGAATAAAGTGATCAAATTCGCATCAACA
Source organism: Mucilaginibacter xinganensis (assembly GCF_002257585.1). Classification (NCBI taxonomy): domain Bacteria; kingdom Pseudomonadati; phylum Bacteroidota; class Sphingobacteriia; order Sphingobacteriales; family Sphingobacteriaceae; genus Mucilaginibacter; species Mucilaginibacter xinganensis. The sequence continues at coordinate 3,953,315 of NZ_CP022743.1, forward strand.
GGAGCCAATTTATGGCCTGATTCAACTGCGCTTATTCCCTCACTATGGAAAGATATGCGCAATCAATACAATAAGGACAAAGATAAGCCGCGTAATACCGCCAAAGAAAAAAACGACTGGAAGATATTTATGCTGGATTGGGTACAGCCAAATATACCGCTTACAGCATTAAAAGCCATTCAATGCCCTTCGCTGATTATTTGCGGCGATCACGACCTGATACCGGTTGAACACACCAATTTAATTTTCCAGAACATCAAAAACGGATACTTATGGGTAGTACCAAATTCGGGGCATGGAACGTTGATTGAACACGCCGCTGAATTCAATAAAAAAGTAGCTGACTTTTTCTCCCTAAAATCATTTTGACGACTCAAAAAAATAAACGTTAATTATTCTGAATCTAATTTTGCTTTATAAAACAAGCCCCTTCTCTGTGCGAAAAGGGGCCGGCACTCAACATATATAGATCCTTGCCCTCTCACCGGAAAGGATGTCTATAGGCAATTATTTATAAGCAGTATTATTTGCTATGCTGCTAAGTTCAACCAGGAAAAGGGTTCAATACCTATCAGCTTCCCGTCTTTCTTCTTTCGGGCGACTCCCCATCCGCCGCAGGCCATGGCGTATAATCTTTGTCAATTATGTCACCAATTTCGTCTATCGGGATGATCTCGGTACCAAACAGGTGTTGCACACGTTTCCATATTCCAAAATCGTTTTTGGCAATAATATGGCAGGTAGCATAGTTAAATACGCTAAAGGTATAGTTATCTGCATCATTGCGGATAATCCGGTAGGCCTGATCTCTTATAATTACTTCTATCGCTCCCATGGTTTAGTAAAACAAAGCTAATCGCTAATGCCATGGGATACAAATAATTAAGGAGGGTATTATAACCCAGATTTTAGGGGGTGTTTTAACGGGGTAACCGACCCGTTAAAACACATTCTTTTTTTTAACGGTTAATTGTTAACCAACTTAAATGCACCTTCACCATAGCGCATCCCCGTGTTAGGGTATTTGTCAAGCGTATGCTGAATATCCGTTAAATCTGCAGCCGATAACTCAATATTAACCGAGGCCGCGTTTTCACGCAGGTATTTTGTTTTTTTAGTGCCAGGAATCGGGATAATATCGTTACCCTGTGCAAGTACCCACGCCAGGGCTAATTGCGCAGGTGTACATTCTTTTTGTGCGGCCAGTTCGGAAAAGGCAGCCGCAAGCTGCTGGTTATTGTCTTTATAATCGTCGCTGAAACGGGGCAAAGTCTTTCTAAAATCGTTACTGCCAAGCTCGTCAATATTTAATGTATTGGTAATTAACCCCCGTGATAAAGGGCTAAACGGCACCAGCGAAATTCCGAGTTCGCGGCATACGGGCAATATCTCAGCCTCCACATCGCGGGTAAGGACAGAATATTCACTCTGCAACGCAGCTATGGGGTGCACCGCATTGGCTTTGCGCAGTGATGCCGCAGATGCTTCTGACAAACCCAGGTATCTTACTTTCCCTTCCTTTACCAGCCCCGCCATTGCACCAACCATTTCCTCAACCGGCACGTTAGGATCAATTCGGTGAGCGTAGTAAAGATCAATAGTTTCAATATTTAACCTTTTTAGGCTTTTTTCAACAGCTGTTTTCAGGTAAGCCGGCGATCCGTCAAAATAAGATCCCGCAGTTCCCGGGAAAGCGGCGTCGCCTTCTTTTTGTCTGAAGCCAAATTTTGTCGCTATAAATACCTTATCACGGTTGGCGGAAAGAACCTTGGATACCAGCTCCTCATTTTTGCCGTTGGCATAAACATCAGCAGTATCCCAAAAATTGATTCCGAGGTCAAGCGCAAGGTTTAAGGTTGCTATTGATTCTTCATCATTGAATGTTCCGTAACCATGGTTCATTCCCATGCAGCCTAATCCTATTGCTGACAGTTTTTCGCCGGTTTTTCCAAGTTCCCTGAATTTCATAATAGATGTTTTTACAAATATATAAAACGCGAAATTGAACTGCATTGTTTTATCTGCCGTTTAAGTAAAGCCAATTGATATCAGTTGTTTTCGCTGTAAAATCCATCCCCCCAATCACCAAATTGTAAAAAAGATGTTTAAACATCTTTTTTTGATTGCACAGATAAATCTTTGTATTACATTTGTGACAAAGAAATTAAATCTCAAAAAAGACAAAAAAACAATCATGAAAAAATTATTTATTTTAGCAGCAGCAGCTTTATTAAACACGGCTGCGTTTGCACAAACTACCTGGAATTCTGACAAAGCACACTCACGCTTACAATTTACCATTACTCACTTAGCCGTTTCTGATGTTGATGGTGAGTTCAAAGATTTTTCTGCTACTGTAGTTGCTACAAAACCAGATTTTAGCGATGCTAAATTTACCATGACCGCTACTGCTTCTTCTGTAAATACCGCAAACGACCAACGCGATGGCCACCTTAAATCAGGCGATTTCTTCGACGTTGCAAATTTCCCAACCCTTACTTTTGTTAGTACAGGTATCAGCAAAGGTTCTGCTGCTAACCGTTATAAATTAAACGGTAATTTAACCTTACACGGTGTAACCAGGGCAGTTAGTTTTGAACTTTGGTACCGTGGTACTATTACCAACCCAATGAGCAAAGCTGATGACGCAGGTTTCCAGGTTACAGGAACCATCAAACGTTCTGACTTTGGCTTCGGCAGCAAATATGGTTCGCCAATGCTAAGTGATGAAGTTACTGTTAAAGCTAACGGCGAATTCGCAAAAGCAAACTAATTAACCCCAATTAAAAAAAAAAGCTCAAAGCGAAAGGTTAACCCTTAATGCTTTGAGCTTTTTTTTTACTTAATCCGGGTAAATGTCATGGTTTTACCTATCCATTTAAAGTGCCAGTAGCCTTTTACCTTTAGTTCTCCTTTTTTATCAATATAGGCCGATGAATTCCATTCCCGGCCGTGTTTCGAGTCGTAAATCATCCCATTTTCCCAGCTATCCGTGTTGGGGTGATATTCAAGGTTACGCAAAATGCTCATGCCAAGTATTTTCCTGCCGCGCAATGCCGGGTTAGGATTACGCCTGTCTGTCCAGTAATCCATAGGTTTTCCATCAGTGTCGCTAAACCATGCTATTTTCACCACAAACTGACCTTGCTCCATGTAAACATTGATTCTTAAATCTTTGTCTTTAGACTCCCACTTCCCGCAAATCCTTTCAGAAGGCTTAAAAGCCTGTCCTTTTAGGGCGACGGTTGTACTTAAAAACAGCATAAAAAAGCCGAGCAGTTGTTTAGTGAGCATCCAACATATATATATGTTTAATATTAAAACAATAGTGATGCCAATATTATAGATAGCTGGTTTGGCCCTGATTAACTTCTGCCAATTCAAACTTCCCTTATCAAATTCTGCCCTTTCGCGGCCTTTCCCCATCGTTTTTTTTACAGGCACTAATGGTGTATCTGCTACACAACTCATATATTTGAATTAACCAATTGTCCTGTCCTCATGAAAAAACTGCTAGTGCTGTTGCTCCTTCCATACTGCTTCTTCACCTTTGCTCAATCGAAAAATATTTATCACAAAGGCTGGGTTGACTTTAATAAGAATGGTAAGATGGATGTATTTGAGGACCCGTCGCAAACCATTGATAAGCGAATTACGGATCTGCTGAGCCAGATGACGATTGAAGAAAAAACATGCCAGCTGGCTACTTTGTATGGGTACAAGAGGGTTTTGAAAGAAGAAATGCCCGCACCATCATGGAAAAACGAGGTTTGGAAAGATGGCATTGCTAATATTGATGAAGAACTGAATAACTTAACCTCAAAAACGGATGATGCCCCCACACAATATTCCTATCCGTACAGCAAACATGCATCAGCTATAAATACTATCCAAAAATGGTTTGTTGAAGAAACCCGAATGGGCATTCCGGTTGATTTCACCAACGAAGGTATCCACGGGCTCAACCACGACCGGGCAACGCCACTCCCCGCCCCTATTGCCATTGGCAGTACCTGGGATAAGGAACTCGTACGCCGCGCAGGGCAAACCGTAGGCAAGGAAGCAAAGGCGCTGGGCTATACCAATGTTTATGCGCCAATACTGGATGTTTCCCGCGACCAGCGCTGGGGCCGCGTGGTGGAAACCTATGGCGAAAATCCGTTTTTAATAGCCGAACTGGGTAAACAGATGACGCTGGGGATCCAGGAAGAAGGCGTAGCATCAACTTTAAAGCATTACGCGGTTTACAGCGTGCCCAAGGGCGGCCGCGACGGCGCCGCACGGACCGATCCGCATGTGGCACCGCGCGAAATGTACCAACTTTACTTATATCCATTTCGCAGGGTGATCCAGGAAGCACACCCGCTGGGTGTAATGAGCAGCTACAATGATTGGAACGGTGAACCAATAACAGGAAGCTACTATTTTTTAACGGAACTGCTCCGGCAAAAATTCGGCTTTAATGGCTATGTGGTTTCTGACAGCGAAGCCGTTGAATACCTGTATAGCAAACACCATGTAGCAGGCGATATTAAGGAAGCTGTGCGCCAGGCATTTGAAGCTGGTTTAAATGTGCGCACTAACTTTAGTATGCCGCAAACTTACATTATGCCCTTGCGGCAACTTTATAAAGAAGGCAGGATCAGTATGAAAACGCTTGATTCGCGGGTAGGCGATGTGCTGCGGGTAAAGTTCAAGCTGGGTTTGTTTGATTCTCCCTACGTAAAAGATCCAAATGCGGCTGATAAAATTGTGCACAGCGAAGCATCAGCTGGCATGGGCCTGCAAATGAACCGCGAGGCCATGGTTCTGTTAAAAAACCAGGGTAACCTGCTACCGTTGAATAAAGTAAAAATTAAAAATATACTGGTAACCGGTCCACTGGCTGCCGAAAAAAACTACGCCATCAGTCGTTACGGCCCATCACATAACCCGGTTACCAATGTGCTTGACGGGATAAAAAACTACGTAAGGGGTTCCGCCACTGTTGCTTATGTTAAAGGCTGTAATATAGTTGACGCTACCTGGCCGGAGAGCGAAATTATTGAAACCCCGCTTACCGCTAACGAACAGGCAGGCATAGATTCAGCCGTTTCCGCAGCTAAAAATGCCGATGTGGTAATTGCTGTAGTGGGCGAAGATGTGGAACGCGTGGGCGAAAGCCTGTCGCGCACAGGGTTAAATTTACCGGGACGTCAACTAAAACTGATCCAGGCATTACAGGCCACAGGTAAGCCGGTAGTAATGGTAATGATAAACGGACAGCCGCTTACCATAAACTGGGAAAACAAATATGTGCCTGCTATTTTGGAAGCATGGTTCCCCGGCCCTGAAAGTGGTAAGGTTATTGCCGAAACTTTATTTGGTGACAACAACCCCGGTGGCAAGCTTTCTATTACCTTTCCGAAAACGGTTGGCCAGATTGAATTTAACTTCCCTTTTAAACCAGGCTCACAGGCCGGGCAGAACGGTTCAAATAGCTGGGGCAAGACCAGCGTAAACGGCGCATTGTATCCTTTTGGCTACGGCTTAAGTTACACCACATTTACTTATGAGAACCTACAGGTATCGCCCGAAAAAGAAAATCAGCAGGGCGATGTAACCGTAACCGTTGATGTAACTAATACCGGGCAGCGCAAAGGCGACGACGTGGTACAGCTTTACCTTAAACAGGAGATCAGTAGCGTTACCGTTTATGAATATGACCTGCGCGGCTTTGAGCGAATCAGCCTCAATCCCGGTGAAAAAAGAACGGTAACCTTCACCCTGCATCCTGATGACCTGGCTATTTTGGATAAAAACATGAACTGGACGGTAGAACCCGGCAAATTTATGGTAATGATCGGGCAGTCATCCGAGGATATTAAGCTGAAGAAAGAGTTTGAGGTGGAGAAGTAAAGGATTTCGGAGGCTGGATTTAATTGCTGTCTTCCCAATAAAACACTCCATGCAACCGATAAATAGATTTAACAGGATACAACCAACTTTAACAGTACCATCACAACTCAAAATAGTTAATTATATATCTCATAAAGAAAGTATTTAATTATTCCATTTGCAGAAAAGTCAGGTTAATAATTCCTGCCTTTTTAAAGTTATGATAGCCGGAGATAAACTAATTGATAAATAATTGATTCAAAAGGTTTTATTAGATATTTAAAAACATGCCACGAATATAAAGACCGGATTCCGAGCTTCTGATAACACTTTTTAGTAAGCAGAAACACCTCATTTGCCGTAAAAAAATTAATTTTAATGCTTACTTATAGTTTATTGCTGCTTGGATATTTCTGCATTTTTCCTAATTTTAGAAGAAAATAAACCTGCTGCCACGCAGCGATGAGCTTATTAACACTATATTATTGAATGGAACTTAAAACTAAAAGTGTAAAGGGCATGCAGCTTAAGCACATGATAACCAAATGCCTTTATTTTGACAAGGCGATGTCATGTGCTGAACTAAGTGAATTATTTGATAAAAGTATCCCTTCAATAGCCAAGGCACTTAATGAATTAATTGAGAAAGGTTTCGTGGTTGAACAGGGCTACGCCCCATCCAGCGGTGGACGCCGGCCGCTGATGTATGCCATTAATGCCGATGCCATGTATATACTGGCTGTAGCTATGGACCAGATGAATACCCGCATTCAGCTGGTTGACCTGCGCAACCAGCCGGTTGCTGATATGATGATGTTTGAACTGAAGCTTGCCGGCAACGATTATGCCGTGCATACTCTTGTTGATCATATTAACCAATATCTCGACAATTGCGGAATACTTAAAGAAAAGATCACCGGGATAGGGATAGGGATGCCCGGCTTTATTGATCCGGTTAAAGGCAACAATTACACTTACCTTAAAACCGGCGACAGCAGCCTGTCGCAATATATAGCCGATGAAACCGGTTTACCTACATACATTGACAACGACTCGAGCCTGATAGCACTTGCCGAACAAAAATTCGGCATAGCCAAATGGCAAAAAGAAGTGATGGTAATAAACCTGAGCTGGGGTATTGGCCTGGGTATGATTGTAAATGGTGAACTTTTCAGAGGACGAAACGGGTTTGCAGGCGAATTTAGCCATATCCCGCTATCAGAGGATGGCGCGCTGTGTGAATGCGGAAAAAGGGGATGCCTGGAAGCCGAAGCGTCTATGCTGGTAGTATCAACCAGGGCCATTGAAGGAATTAAACATGGACGGGTTACCAGCCTTAAAATAGCCGGCGATGCGCAAAGCAAGCAAATGGGCGATGCAATAATGGCCGCGGCCAACAAGGGCGACCAGTTTGCAATTGAACTATTTGCAGATTCGGGCTATAAGATAGGAAAGGCGCTGGCTATACTGATCCATATTATGAACCCGCAGGCTATTGTGTTAAGCGGGCGCGGTGCAAAAGTTGGGAAAATACTTTTAGCACCCATACAGCAGGCTTTGCATAAATATTGTATCCCCCGTCTTTCGGGCGGTACTGAACTATTGGTGTCAGAACTGGGCTTTGATGCCGAACTGATAGGTGCAGCTATACTGGTAATGGAAAATTTCGATAAAGAAGTTAAGAGCCAGGTGGTAAGTATTTAACATGCTCCGCGCTATTGATAACTTCTTTTTAAACCAGGATGAACCTGCAAAAGGCTGCCTCCTGTTTTTGAGGGAACACATCCTGAATTTCGATACGAACATCACCGAATCATGGAAGTATGGCATGCCGTTTTACTGCTACAAAGGAAAAATGTTCTGCTACTTATGGATCAATAGAAAAACTCATAATCCCTACCTCGGTATTGTTGAAGGCAGGAAGATCGATCACCCGTTATTGATCATAGAAAAACGCGCCCGGATGAAAACGATGCAAATAGATGCAAAGCAGGATGCTCCAATTGATATGATCGACAGCATTTTGCAAATGGCGATCGACTTGTACCCTAACTGATAAACTGCTATGCAAATTAAAAGAATAACGATTTCTGATTATCATCTGGTTATCCCTCTTTTCAATAGTTACCGGGTATTTTATAAACAGCCTTCAGACCTGGATTTGGCCGGGCATTTTATAAAATCACGTCTGCAAAATAATGAATCAGTAATTTTTGCAGCGTTAACTAATGATAACGGCGAACAGACGCCGGCAGGATTTACACAGCTATACCCGCTGCTCTCGTCAGTTAAGGCAACAAGAAACTGGTTACTTAATGACCTGTTTGTTGATGCTGCTTTTCGTAAACAGGGCATTGGCGAAGCCCTGATAAAAATGGCCATGGAATTTGCAGGCAATAATGGCGCAACTTACCTGAAGCTGGAAACCGCAGCAGATAACTACACGGCCCAAAGCCTTTACGAAGCTATTGGCTTTGTAAAAAAGCAGGCAGCAGGATCTTTTTTGGTTTACCAAATTCAACTTTAAATACATAAACAAAAGCTATGCAAAAACCCGATAGCCTGATATTTGACATGGACGGGACCCTTTGGGATGCCGTTGATACCTACGCCGAATCGTGGAATGTGATATTCAGGGAAATGGAGATAGACATTATTGTTACCCGTGATGAGCTGGCAAAAATGGTTGGCATGGAGGGCCGAAAAGTTATTGCCCATATTATGCCTGACTTTGACGACGAGAAACGCCAGTTTATCTACGCTACGGTTAACGAGAGGCGGCGCAGCCTGCTGCCACAGATGGGCGGCATTTTGTATGATGGTGTTAAAGAAGGATTGCAGCAACTGGCTGAAAAATACCCGGTTTTTATATTGAGTAACTGTGCCAAAGGCATCATCAGACTGTTTATTGACTGGGCGGGTATTGATAAACATATTACGGATGAACTTGCCCATGGAGTAAACTTTATGCCTAAAAATCATAACATAAAATTATTGATGGATCAACACGGCCTCAAAAGCCCCGTGTACATTGGCGATACTGCCGGCGACGGCGACGAAAGCCGTAAGGCAGGTGTTCCGTTTGTGTTTGTGAGTTACGGCTTCGGGGATACAGCAGATTATGATTTAAAGTTTGATGATTTTAAATCGCTGACGGATTATTTTATGGAGCTATAAGGCTATTACCTGCTAAGTAATCATCATATTGATGATCACAAATAGTGATAAGCCAAATAAACACCTTAACTTCAACCTGTCATTATCCTATATGAAAAAACGAACGGGGGTTGCAGCTAAAATTAAAGGTTTTTGGCGTATTCTTGGTCCCGGCCTTGTAACCGGGGCGGCTGATGATGATCCATCAGGTATAGCTACCTATTCACAAACAGGGGCCCAGTTTGGTTACGGCCAGTTGTGGACCGCACTCTATATGCTCCCTTTAATGACCGCCGTACAGGAAGCCTGCGCCCGAATAGGTTTAGTAACCGGCAAGGGCATTACCACAATAGTTAAGGAGCGCTACAGCAGCGGTGTTTTGTATGCCGTAGTTTCGTTAGTAGTTATTGCCAATGTGATAAATATAGGTGCCGACCTGGGGGCAATGGCCGCCGCCGCTCAGTTGCTTGTACCAATACCTTTTGTTGTACTCACCCTGGTATTTACTTCAATCATATTGCTGCTGGAGGTATATACAAATTATAAGGTTTATTCAAAAATCCTGAAGTGGCTGGCAATTACACTCCTTGCTTATCCAATTACCGTATTTATAGTACAGCAGCCCTGGGTTACCGTTTTAAAAGCAACGATAACCCCTCATTTTGAATTCTCCTTTGCTTTTCTGTTTATTATAACCGGTGTTTTAGGCACCACTATTTCGCCTTATATGTTTTTTTGGGAAGCATCTCAGGAGGTGGAAGAGGATAAAGAAAAACACCTGTTGACCAAAGGGAAGCCGAGGATCAGTTGGATGAGCGTACACCGGATGCGGCTTGATAATACTTTCGGGATGATATTTTCTGAATTTGCTACCTGGTGCATTATAGTAGTTGGGGCTACGGTTTTACATAACAGCGGTGTGCACGATGTTAAAACAGCTGCTGACGCTGCTAAGGCGATAGAGCCTTTGGTGCATAGCTTTCCACATGCAGGCTTTTTATCAAAGCTGATATTTTCTATTGGCATTATGGGCCTAGGGATGCTGGCAATCCCGGTACTTTCGGGTTCAGCCGCATATTCGGTAGCCGAAGCATTTAACTGGAAAGCAAGCCTTAACTTAAAACTAAACAAGGCCAAAGGATTTTACAGTATAATTATTGCCGCTACCGTTGTAGGGCTGCTGTTAAATTTTATCGGGATTAACCCGGTTAAGGCATTGGTTTATGCCGCTGTATTAAACGGTGTTGCGGCAGTTCCGCTTTTGTTTTTGATTATTAAAATTTCAAGCGACGACACAATAATGGGTGAGTTTAAAAGCGGCTGGCTCTCTAAAACCATTCTTTGGGCAACTTTTGCCGCTATGGGCGCAGCAGCTATTGCTATGTTTTATACCATTCTTTAAGGATCTTATTGCCTTTGTTCAAAAAAACCAGCCTCAATAAAACTACGCTTCCATTCCGGCCAGATGCTATCAATACCGGCCCGCTGAAAGTTAAAAGTTTTTACCAGGTAATTCATGGCCCCATCAACCGTATTGCCGCCCTGCATGCTTTTTAAAAAACAGTATTGCGCCCCTCTTATAGTAAACAGCCCAAGCTTAAAATTATGGCGGGTAACCGCACAATAGCTTTCTTCAGGGAAAGGCAGTTCAGGCAGTGCTCCCTGGCTAAACTGCAGGTAATAACTGCAAATGGGGAACTGATGTTGAAAGAGGTGCAGTACAGGTGTAAGCGTTAGTAAATCGTCGGCAGTATCAATGGTAGCAATTGTATTGTTGTTGGCCGATGGCTCATCAAATATAACTGAAAGGGCATATTCAAACCCGGCAAGTTCTATCATAAAATCGGGCCAGTTTTCCTTTTGTTCAAGGCCGGCGTCAGGTCGCGTCTCCTGTAAAAAAGTAGCAAAATTTTCGCCAAGGGTATTCAGTGTATAACTGTGGGAAGGGTAGGTATCCAGGTATTGATCGGCAAACAGTTCGAACAACTCATTACCCAAAGCAAACGCAAGAGCGCTAAACTGACTGTGCATACAGGCTCTTAGCCTGGCGATATAGCTATACCGGTAAATATCAAGATGCCTTACTGCACTTAGCCTTTGGGATGCGTTAACCACATTTTCAATTGCAACAACTTGTTCTGTATTACTGTTATCTACAGGTATATGGTGCACCAGCATACCCTGCATCCAATTTTGCAATTCAGTTAAAGAAAATGCGTTATTTGAATTCATTATTTACTTTGCTTTGCCGCATTTATAACTAATTAACCACGATATCATTCACTAAAAAATTAACCGGATTTGATATAGCATCATTATTATACTCTAATTTTTCGGGGCCGGATTCTTGATTCAAAATACCGCTCATGTGCTGCTTTGCTTTTAACAACTCTGTATGATAAGCTTCAAAATCCGGGATATTGCTATCCCATTCCAATAAGGTAGCCACACCGCCGGTAAGCCGCCACGCCAAAGCAAACAGCCTCCATACATCCTGTACCACCTGCCTGTCATGTGTATCAATAATATGGGTGCCGCAATGCTGGTGACCGGCTATGTGCATCTGTACAATACGGTGATGGGGTAATTGATGAATATAGTGCACAGGATCAAAATCATTATTAAAGGCGGATACGTATACATTGTTTACATCAAGCAGTAAGCCGCAGCCGGTTTCTTCGGCCATGTAGCGTAAAAAATCGTATTCGGGAATGGTTGAATGTTTAAAGGTTAAGTACGTACTGGGGTTTTCAAAAACTAAGGGGCGCTGTAAAAAGTCCTGAACCTCGTTTATTCGCAAGCATACGTTTTTTAATGATTCCTCATTTAAAACAACCGGTAAAAGATCATGCGTATTCAGGCTGTTAATACCTGTCCAGCATAAGTGGTCGCTGACCCAGAGCGGTTTTACTTCGGCGGCAAGCTGTTTTAGTTTGGTAAGATATTCTTTATTTAGCGGGTCTGTGCTGCCTATGGACAGTGATACCCCATGCATTACAACCGGGTATCGCGCTGCTATTTGTTTCAAAACATCGCGTGGCCTGCCGCCGGAATCCATAAAATTTTCCGAGATCACTTCAAACCAGTCAACCGCCGGGCTATGATCAAGGATGTAATTAAAATGCTTGCTCCGTAACCCCAGGCCAAGCCCGGGGTTAGGCAAGCTATTTATCAAATCACTATATTTTTCCTTTTTTTCAATCATCCTGTTAATCCATTGCCACAGCTAAAACCTCGCCGGGAAAGGTGATTTTAGCTTCACGCCTTTAGAATTTCAATAACTTTTTAGCCACTCCTCTGCTAGAGATGAGTGGGCATGTTGTGAGTTACTCTTTTTCGCCTTCACAAAGTTTCTTTCCATGACCGGCAGGATCATTAAAACCAAAAGAGCAAACTTTATCGCCACTGTTACCGCATGAATCATAAGACCCTAACACCGATACCAGCCAATTTTGAGGCGGGCCGCATTTAAATGGAGCATCACCATAATTTCTTTTAGCCTTTAACATTCTTTGTTCAAATAGTTTACGGGCCTGCAGCCATACGCTTTTACCTCTTTCCGGGCCCATTGTTCTGAAACGTTCAGCCTGAATGGGTACAGCACAGCTTCCCTGCCATGCGCATTCATTATTACCCGGATTTTCCTGCGCTTCAATATCGCCATAAAGCCCGCAGCCGCCTTGTCCGCGGCAATTATTAAGGGTTTGGCAATTGTGTTGCTGCGCGGTGGCGCAATAACCGGTACCTGCGCAATTATTGGTTGCATAACGGTCATGCCCTTTGCATGCATTTAAGCCCATACAAACATGTAGTTCAACTGACGGGGCTGCAGTGCTTGCTGTAACTGAAGGCGTTGGAGCCGGCGCGGGGGCAGGTGCCGGGCCGCCGCATAATGATAGGTTTGGTGAGTATTTTATAGTAGCCATGATATGCTATATTTTTAGTGATGGTTTAATCTGTTAATTAAGGTTTACTATTAATTATGCAATGGAACGTCAGGAAGATCCTGGATGCGCTGCCCTAGGTAACTAATTGCCGGGTAAACTGCTACCGCTGTATTAAACAGGTCTATCAATTGCGCCTTCGGACTTGATAACAAGCCGAACGGGTAATCCTCAAATGTTGGCGCCGCTGCGTAAACCTTGCCGTCAACAGGTGAGGTATAACTCAGCTTCATAATATCACCGCAAATTGAATTCAAAATAAAGATCATTGATTTATGAATGCCAAACATAAAAATCTCCCATTGCGTATTACCCGATTGTACGTAACAGTCTTCGACCATTACAAACAAGTAGGTATATACAGCATTAAGTAAATCAGATACCGGTGAAATATTAGCGGGATAGTGACTGGTCAACGGGTTCTCGGCCACGTTAACAACAAAATACTCGTTTATATCATTGATGCCGATATCAAGCGCCGCAAACTTGCTATTTAAGCTTTTATAGGTGCAATAAATTTGCACAAACTTCTCAAAATGCGACATTTCCTTTTTCGACGGATCATCAAAATCGCCTGGCACCACAGCACTGCAATCAACAGAACCGTCAGGATTTAATCCTTTTGCTTTAGCTCCTTCACCTTGCTCAACAATACATTTTATTGCTTTCGAGGCTGAAGCTTTGTCACGGATATAAACCAGGTCGCCGCTGTCATCCTGGTTAGTAAAGTGAGGTTTATGTTCCTTGTCGTAATAAATTGTATCTATATTATTTTGGTTATAATAGCCTTTTCCTTCTACCAGCTGCGGCAAAAATGTTCTGAATTGAAGGTCGTTATCTTCAACACAGGCCAATATCATATCATAAAACTCTCCGATGGTGCGGTATTGTATCACCTGGAGCAGTTTTGGATCAGGCAGCGGATCAGGACTCTCAATTTTCAGGAAAGTCATCAACTGATCCTGTGAAAGCTTTGCTCTGTTAATATCAAATGCGGGAATATGACCCGGCAAACAAGCCGGCCATTTTGAAGGAGATTTACCCGCCAGTTCCGGTAAGCCGGCGAGTGCTTGTTTAAGGTTTGACGACAGCGCCATGTGCAGCATCTCCTCTATAGCTACACTCATAATCAGCGCTCCGGCTTTGTTAGAGAACACCATGATCGCGGCCGACAAATCTAAGGCTATTGCACTTGCTTCTTTAACAGTTTTTCCTTTCGCCACCAACTTTTGTACCAGCGATCCGCTTATAGTATCCTGATCCGGCGAGCGGTTTATAGAATAATAAGTATATAGGTAAACGGGGATTGTTGCAATTTCTATCTCAATAGCTTGTTGAATAGCCTCGCCAATATTTTCGGGAGTTACTTTGTCTCCATCTTTGGAGAAAAATTTAGTTTGTGACATTGTTTTAGGTTTATGCTTTAAAAGTAAGCATATTTATTAATTAAAAAAACTAAATTACTCCTTAAAAAATGCTATTTGATGGATAATCAGTTAGCATTTAACCCACGCCTTGCATGTACCCCTGTAAATACAGCACGGTATCAATTACTGTGCTCACGCACCTTATATCCCCTTTCTATTGTCGCTTTTTTGCACGGTGAATCACCGCATCATAATTTCGCATTAGACTTTTAAGACAATTTTATAAATTTGCCACTAGATAAATTATTAATAACAACCTGCCTATGAAACATTTTCTTCTTATTTCCGCATTTTTATTTACTTGCCTTACAGGCTATTCGCAAACGACACCGCCCAAAGACACCACAAAATTCTGGACCATACACGGCCAAAACACATTGCTTATAAACCAAAGCTCATTTTCAAACTGGGCAGCTGGCGGGGTAAACTCAGTTGCAGCCAACATTGTGCTTGATTATGATTTTAATTATAAAAAAGGTGTATGGAGCTGGGACAATAAGGCCATAGCCGGGTACGGCATCAGCAAGCAAAACGGAACCGGTTGGCGTAAAAATGACGACCGAATCATCTTAAACAGCCTACTGGGCCGCCAGGCATCAAAATACTGGCTTTATACTTTTTATGCCAACTTTCAAACCCAGTTTACAAAAGGTTATAATTACGATGCTGACGGCAACAGGACATTGCTGTCTGCACCATTTGCGCCTGCCTATTTAACATTCGGGCCCGGCTTTGCTTATAAAAGGTCTGACAACTTCAGAATCAACCTGTCGCCGGCTGCGGGCCGTTTTACCGTAGTGCAAAAAGACTCCCTTTCTTCCATAGGGTCATATGGGGTTACCCCTGGCAAAAAGAGCCTTTTTCAATTTGGAGCCTCGCTGGATGCTTATTACAAAGTAAACCTGTTTGAAAACATTGCTTTTGAAAACATATTGAAACTATACTCCAATTATTTGAAAAAGCCCGGAGATATCTATATGGACTACACTGCCAATATTTTCATGAAGGTGAATAAACTGGTAACGGTAAACGCAGGCGTTGAATTGATAAATGACCCGAACGCTCAGATCCCCGTGATGAAAAATGGTGTCAACGAATACCACTCCCTTCTGCAAACCAAACAAATATTTGGTGCCGGAGTTACCTATAAATTTTAAAATAAAGTAAAATATTAGTCACTTTTAATGAAAGCAACACACCAAGTGTTGCTTTTTTATTTACTATCAGGATATATATTATTTCTATAGTTAAAATTATAAATCAGCATATAACCCGTTTATAAATTTCAAAACTACCAAAAACAATTTTGCGTAGTTTTTATTATACTTCTTATTATTTGAAAATAAGGACATAATTGAATTGTAATATAAAAACTATTCTTTGGATTAATATTTGAGATGTTTTTATACAGTTATACAACTTTATATAAATGACTAAAGAGAATAAAAAAAATAGAAAGATATCCTTTCACCCACAGATTAGTAAAACACCGACTGGTATTAACGGGCTGGACGAAATAACCGGCGGAGGTATCCCTACAAGTCGTCCAACGTTAATATGTGGTGAGGCAGGATGCGGAAAAACGTTGCTGTCGCTGGAATTTATTGTGAGAGGCGCGATGGAATTTGATGAACCGGGCGTTTTCATGGCCTTTGAAGAAAAAGCGGCTGAACTTACCATGAACGCGGGTTCCCTGGGCTTTGACCTGGAGCAGTTACAGAAAGAAAAAAAATTAAAAATAGATTACGTTCACATTGATCGCAGCGAGATCCAGGAAACCGGTGAATTTGACCTCGACGGCTTATTTATTCGTTTGGGCTACGCTATTGACAGCATAGGCGCAAAACGAGTTGTGCTGGATACCATTGAAAATCTATTTTCAAGTTTAACCAACGAAGCAATACTGCGTGCTGAATTACGCAGACTTTTCCATTGGTTAAAGGAAAAAGGGGTTACTGCAATTATTACCGGTGAGCGCGGGGATGGACGTTCCCTTACCCGCCAGGGGCTGGAAGAATATGTTTCTGACTGCGTGATCCTGCTTGATCACAGGGTGATTAACCAAATCTCGACCCGCAGGTTACGGATAGTGAAATACCGTGGATCAGAACACGGAACAAATGAATACCCTTTTTTAATTGACCAGGACGGTATCTCGGTCCTACCGGTTACCTCACTGAAGCTCGAAAAAGAAGTGTCAACAGAAAGGGTATCATCTGGAATCCCGGCGCTGGATAAGATGCTTGGCGGTAAAGGTTTTTTCAAAGGAGGAAGTGTACTGGTTTCGGGAACAGCAGGCACAGGTAAAACCAGTATAGCTGCCTGTTTTGCCAACGAAATTTGTAACAAAAAAAATCGTTGCCTGTATTTTGCTTTCGAAGAATCGCCAAAACAGATTATCCGCAACATGCGCTCCATCAATATGGACTTGCAAAAGCATGTCGATAAAGGCTTGCTGCAATTCATGGCGTCGCGCCCAACCCTGCACGGGTTAGAACAGCATTTAGTAGCCATGCATAAGCTAATTAAAGTTTTTAAACCACAGGCTGTTATACTGGATCCGATCACGAATTTAATAACTGTGGGGTCCGTTAGCGAGGTAAAAGCAATGCTGATAAGGCTGATTGACTTTTTACAGGAAGAACAAATTACGGTTCTATTTACGGCACTTACTTTAAATACCGTAGTAACTGAACAAACCGACGAAGGGGTATCATCACTGGTTGATGCATGGCTGTTGGTTAGGGATATTGAATTTAATGGTGAGCGCAACCGGGGTATGTACATCATGAAGTCGCGCGGGATGAAACACTCTAACCAGGTGCGGGAATTTATCATAACTGATAAAGGTATTGATTTGGTTGAAGTTTACCTGGGCCCTGACGGCGTACTTACAGGCTCGGCGCGTGAAGCACAGAAATTACAGGAACGGACCGGAGAAATTTTGCGTAACAACGCTATGGGCATGAAAGACCGCGAGGTGTTACGCAAAAAGAAAGTACTGGAAGCCAAGATAGCGAGCCTGCAAAGCGAGTTTGAATCGGCTGAAGAAGAATTAAATAAAATATATATAGAAGAAGAACTGGTTAAAAAGGTAACTGAAAGTAACCGCCAGCAAATATTGCAAAGACGCCGCGACGATAATGAGCAGAACGGCGGGAAAGGAAAGAATTAATGAAAACCAAAGGATATAAGTATGAGTTGAGGCTCTACATAGCCGGCAAAACTGCAAAATCGCAAACCGCATTGGCTAACCTTAACAAATATTGCGAAGAGTATTTAGAAGGTGAATACAAAATTGAAGTTATTGACCTGCTGGTTCAACCACAGCTTGCAGAGGGCGACCAGATTTTTGCAGTACCTACACTGGTACGCAAAGTGCCCGAGCCGATACGTAAAATTATCGGTGATTTATCAAACGAAGAAAAAGTATTGGTAGGCCTAAATATCCGCCCAGCTAACATAAACTTATAATGACGGAACTACCAAAAGTGCCACCAGTTGTCAATAATTTTCCCGATGATGACATTTTTCGTCTGCGCTTATTTGTAACCGGCGCTACACCAAATTCAACACGGGCAATTTCAAACATTAAGGAGTTTTGTGAAACTTACCTTAAAAACAGGTATGAGCTTGAAATAGTGGATGTGTACCAGCAACCGCTAATTGCAGAAAGCGAACAGCTGATAGCTATACCTATGCTTATAAAAAGTTCCCCTTCGCCACAAAAAAAACTAATAGGCGACATGTCAAATACTGACAAGATACTGCGGGCACTAAATTTACCATCAAGGCAATAATATGGAACAGCCAAAAATAACATATGAGCAGTTATTAAACGATAACGAAGAACTTCAGCTGCAATTGGAAGAAGCCAATGACACCATTGAAGCAATTCGCACCGGGCAGATAGACGCGTTAGTAGTTAATGACGGGGACGGACACCAGCTTTACACATTAAAAACAGCCGACCAAACCTACCGGGTATTTATACAAAAAATGAACGAAGGTGCTGTAACCGTAAATCGCGAAGGGCTTATATTATACAGCAATTCGAGGTTTGCAACTATGGTTGGTATGCCGCTGGAAAAGACTATTGGCCTTACGTTCGATATATTCATAGCGCCAGAGTCGCGTGATATTTACGACGAAGTAATAGCAAATGCCTGGGAGGAAGACTGCAAAGAAGAGATTTTGCTTATTAACACGGATAAAAACCGCATTCCCTGCCTCCTATCCTGTAATACGCTTGAGTTGGATGAGGGCCTTTCTTTAAGCCTGATATTAACAGATCTTTCAATACTTAAAGAAACTGAAAAACAACTAAAGATAAAAAACCTGCAGCTGGCAGCTGCCCACCTGGCAACCGAAAGGTTAAACAACCAGCTGGAAGATACAGTAAAGGAACGCACAAACGAGCTTTTGTTAAGCCGTGAACGTTTTAAGTATCTCGCTAACAACATTCCGCAAATGACGTGGACCAACCTCCCCAACGGGGAAGTTGACTATTATAACGAACAATGGTATAATTACACAGGCCTTAGCCAGGAAGAATCAAAAAAGTCCGGATGGGAAAGTGTGTTATATCCTGACGATTTCCAAACTACCATGGACCGGTTTTCATCATCTCTACAATCAGGCGAAGTATTTGAAGTTGAAAACCGTTATAAAAGAGGTTTTGACGGTGCATACCGCTGGCATTTAAACAGGGCAGTGCCAATGCGAAATGAAAAGAATGAAATTGTGTTTTGGGTAGGTACGGCTACAGATATTGAGGATCAAAAAAGGGAAATGGACCGCAAAGATGAATTCATCGGGATAGCCAGCCATGAACTTAAAACGCCCTTAACAAGCTTGAAGGGCTATTTACAACTTATTTCCTCATACAAACGCGATGAATTACCGGCGGCTGTAAAACAGTATATTGAAAAAGCTAACATATCAATAAATAAGCTGCAGCGCCTTATTAACGACCTGCTGGATGTAAGCAAAATCCAGGCTGGAAAACTGGAATATGCTTTTTCGAAAGTTAATTTGACTGAATTGATACAGGCATGCGTTGAAAACGCTGCACATATACACCCGGAAAGCAATTTCATTGTCCGCGATGGACATAACTATACAGTACAGGGAAATTCTGAGCGGCTGGAACAGGTATTGATGAACCTTATCAATAACGCGGTAAAATACTCGCCGCAAAACAAAGATGTTATCATTCAAACATCAACCGATAATGACAATGTTAGGGTGACCATTACCGATTTTGGTATTGGGTTATCTGCTGCGCAGATAGACAGGATATTTGAGCGTTTTTACCGCGTTGAAGACAAAAAGTACATGACCAGCGGCTTGGGTATGGGCCTTTACATTTCTGCTGAGATCATTGATTACCATAATGGCCAAATTGGCGTACAAAGCGAACAAGGCAAAGGTTCAACCTTTTACTTTGAGTTACCTTTGTGGAAAGTTTAAATCGCCCTGCAACTTCAGTGCATTTAAACAAAAAGGGCTTATTGAAAGATTCCCTCTCCCGATAAGCCCTTTGTCATTTGCTGCTTTACCGCTTGCTATAAAACATACTTCCGTTTTAGCTCCTCGCTCACGATATAAGCGTCTTCAACAACGGTTTCGGGGTAGCCAATGGTTTCTAATATAGCAATACCGTTTCTATTTTTAAGCACGCCAGTTTTCATCTTGTAATCAAATACAAGGCGGGTGTCATTAACGGTTTCTTCGAAAGAATAAACAGCGTAATCGTTATCCAATAATTCGGCCAGTTCCAGATCGTGGGTTGACACAAAAACAAAATTCTTGTTATCAGTTAAATAGGTAAGCACTGATTTTGCTGCGGCAATCCGCTCAATAGTGTTTGTACCCCTGAATATTTCGTCAATGATGATAAGACTCTTTACAGGCTCATCGCCGCCGCTTTGATTAATAATATCAAGTATAGATAGCGCCTCGGCCTGGAAATAACTCTTATGCTCACCCAAATCATCGGTAGTCCTGATACTGGTTTGAAGCCTTAATAATGGAGCTTTATAACCACTGGTGCAGGTAGTATAAATAGTTTGCGCCAGAAGCGTGTTGATAGCAATTGACCTGATAAAAGTAGTTTTGCCCGACATATTTGAACCTGTTATCAGCACCCCCTCATCTGTACGGGTATGAATAGAATTAGGCACGCAATTATAAATAAGCGGGTGAAACATATCGTTGAGATCCATCTGCATATTTTCAGTATAAAAAACAGGCTTGCTGTAGTGTGGCAGCCCAATCCTAACTGACTGGATAGCGATAAGCATATCAATTTCGGCTACATAGTTGTAAAGCACCTCAATATCGCCGCGATATTTGTTTATCCTTTTAACAGAAGTAATAAACATTAAAGGTTCTAACAGAAAAAGCAGCTTTATCAGTTTGTAAACCGCATAACTCAAATTATCGGGGTTACCCGCAAGCTTACTCTCAAAACTAACCAGGTTTAGTGTGCGGTTTAATCCGGCTAATAAATTTAAGCTGATCCTTACCTGTTCATCATTTTCCATGGCAAGCTTTTTGGTAAGACGTTTTGCCACGTTGTGCAAGATCATTAACTGCGGTAATGACCGGGTATAAGAGGATATTTTATTACGGGTACCATAATGCAACGCAACATTACCAATAAGCAACGCTATTAAAACCATAAAACATACCAGGTTAGGCGCTATAAACAACGATATTACCAGCCCGATTATAGCTAAACCCGAAATGCGGATGTAAAGGCTCATAAGCGGTACCAGCAAAAATTCATGCTCTTTTAAAAATAGCTCAGCTAAAAAGTAGGCATCAGGGCTGTTAAGCTTTGCCAGTTCAAGCTCAATACGTTCCTGGTCAGGCCTGGGCATGTTCAGGGCGTCAATTTTTTTATCGAATTTTAATAGTGCTTCAAAATCAGTGTCGGGAGTAAAAAGTCTTTTATAGAAATATTGCTTTCCGGGTTTGGAGTTTGTCCGGTCAATATAGTTGAAGATATTGTTGAGGTCAAGGTCGTCAGCTATGGTACCGGTTATTTTACAGGGGCCTTCATACGCGTTTAACAAGGTTGCAATCAACTTAAAGTTTCGCCTGGCATTTACCGGCCTGCCCCATTTGTTTTGAATCCTTTCCAAATTTCTCCGGGTGGTATTAAGGTTATCAAAATAATTATATATGTAAAAACCAATCAGGATGGCAGCGAATACAACCGCAGTAAATAACCAATAAAACATATAATAAAAATAACAGAATGTGCTAAAATAAACTCTTATTAACTACGTAAAGCTATTAAACCTTGGATAATAAGCAATACCAAATGCTACAAATAAAAGTAACATAATAATTACGTAACGTACCTTTTATACGGCTTAAACGGGCAAAAGTTGTTAAAAGCAACGTTTTTCAGGTACTTAGTTACGTACTGTACGGTAATGCTTTAGGATGGTTTTACGATTTCAAAAAGCTATTTAGGGCATTTTGCGTAAATTCAGACAGTACAAGTTCACCGCTTATAGCAGCACGTTCGTGCAATAAAGCGTCCCAATCTTCAGTACCCTCCCATAAAATTTCCTTCAGGCCTTTTAATGCTTCCGGATGATAGGATGCGAGTTTACCGGTAAGGGTATCAAGCGCTGCATCCAATGAAATAACATCCGGATATACCTCATTATACAGGCCTTTTTCCATAGCCCATTGCGCGGTCTGAAAATCAATGGCCCTAATGGTTAATTGTGAAAATGCGGGCAAACCTACTTTGCGTATAACGGCGGGCGATATTACAAACGGGCCTATACCAATGGCCAGTTCACTTAGCTTTATTGATGCAAACGTGGTAGCCAGGCAATAGTCTGCTGCTGCTGCAAGGCCTACCCCACCACCAACGGCCTTTCCCTGTACACGTGCAATAATAATTTTGGGTGATTTGCGGCAGGCATTAATAACCCGCGCAAAGCCCGAAAAAAAAGCCGCCCCTGCTTCTTTATCCTTTATCTGCAATAATTCGTCAAAGCTGGCGCCGGCACAAAAGGTACGGTCGCCGCCGCTTTTTAATATAATTATACGGGTTGTGGTATCGTTCCCCGCCTGGTTAATTTTTTCAGTAAGGTCATCAAGCAAAGCGGCAGGCAATGAATTTTGAGCCGGGTGATAAAAGGTTATGGTTGCAATACCACTAACACTGGTACTAAGGCTTACACTTCCGTTGTCGGTTTCAGGCATATTAACTGATATATATGATTAATCAAATTTAAACTAAAACTGCGGCAGGCGAACCAATAATTAATAATACCCCATATTTTAGTATCAAAAACTCTTAAATTCCGAAAAACCTTGACTCGTTTAATGACGATGCTGTTTCAGCCAATGCATACTAAGATTTTAAAGCGTCCTTTATAATTTCCAAAATACGTTCGTTTTTCACAATCCACATTCCTAAGCGCTCTTCTGTAATCCCCTCTTTAAGTTTATAACTGTTTACCGGGTTTGTATCTTCGAAAATAGTTTCCATATACCGGAAATTAATATTTTCAATAGATGACAATTCATGAGCAACCTCAACAATGTGTGTAGAAACTACAAAGAAACAGGTTTTTACTTCTGCGAAGGCAGCGATTATAGCAAGAGAGGCATCATAAGCATCTTTAACATTCGTCCCTCTGAACAGTTCGTCAAAAATCACGAAAATACTTTTTGACTGATTTAGTTTTTCGGCAACATGTTTAACCCTCAATACTTCTTTATAAAAGTGGCTATGTCCCTGTTCCAGGTCGTCCGCAAGGTTAATGGTTGTAATCAGACCGTTAAATGCAGATGTTACCATACTGCTTGCCGGCACCGGAAGGCCCAGTTGCGATAAATAGACAGCAATTCCGATCGATTTAAGCAAAGAGGATTTTCCAGCCATATTAGTCCCTGTAATAAAACAAACATTTTTGCCCGGACTAAACTCAATATCATTACTTTTAGCGTCCGCAATAAACGGGTGGAACAGGCCCTTAATAATTACTCCAGTTGCGCCGGTTTCACTAATCACCGGAAATGTAAAACCCAGGGCCTTCCCACTTTGATTAACCGATTGGTAAACATCCAACTGGTAAGCGACATTTAACAAAATCTTAACCCGATCAAAGGCTAACTGCCTGAAAAAGTGGTCTGCTTTCGCTATGTCCGTAGCGTTGCGATTAGGCTTGTTGATAAGTTGTTTTAGCCATTCAAATTCTTTTGACTGGAAGGTATTTAAAATAATTGACCGGAATTCCTGGATTTTTTTAGGCAGATTGCCTTGCAGGTCAACCGCGAATTTTATTAAACCATTAAGTATTGAGAGCATATTTTCTATGCCGGTTTGGATTACGTAATAGTCGTTATTATTAAACTTAAACGCATAAATTATTTTTTCTAAGAACCTGGTTATAGCTGAAAATGGTTGAGCATGATAATGCTTTTTCAAATAAAATTCCGCGAAATCATAATCGTTTCTATTAAAGCTAATTTTGATATTGTGTTTCTGAAGATACCAAAATACTTCAAGCCTTTCCTTTATTTGAACAGGATCAATAAGCGGATTGTTGAACATATCCTGTAACACTTCGTTACCACCAATTGTACTTGTTTGATTAAAAAGATTAAATATAGATTGGCGGGCGTTGTTATTTGGAAATATTGCCAAATCATTTAATGTTTGCCTGTCTATATCAAAATTCATAATAATACTTGTAAGAGGTGTTTAAAGCTAAGGTTTCTGTCAGATTATCTTTTAATAATATCAGTAATGATACGATTAACATTGTTGTCCACTACAAGTTACTTTATTATTTGCCCAAGCACTACCTCTTTTAAAAACTTACTAACCGGCACCTGGTATTGTTTAATGTGAAGGGTATTGCCTGCAATGGTATCAACCTGATTTATTGCTGCAATGTACGATTTGTGCGTTTGTATAAATTGCCCCTTAGGTAGTTTTTCAAGCAGGTTTTTGATGGTGCTGTGCGTAATCAGTTTCTTGTTTTGCAACTGAACAGCTACGTAATTTTCCATCCCCTCTATAAACAGGATCTCGTCGAAATTTATCTTTTCCAGCTTCCCGTTTACTTTCAAAAAAATATAAGGCACAGTGGCGGGAGCCTGCTCCTTTGAAGAAAAATAATCCCTGGCTTTCCAGGCAGCCTTTAAAAAACGCTCGTAGCTTATTGGCTTCAATAAATAATCCATAATATCCAGATCGAACCCCTGGATGGCATAATTTTCAAATGCGGTTGTAAAGATAACTTTGGGTGGCCTGGCCAGTGCTTTTAAAAACTCAACGCCCGAAATATGCGGCATTTGGATATCTAAAAAAAGCAGGTCAACCGGTTGTTTTTGCAACAGATCGCTCAACTGCAATGCATCTTCGCAAACCCCTTTTAACTCCAGGAACCCAATTTTTTCTACATAACCCTGCAATCCTTTGCGTGCAAAAGGCTCATCGTCAGTTATAATGCAGGTTATGTTATTCATATTGCAGCTTTATTTCGCCAAAAAAATTATTATAGTTGTTAACGATGAGCAAGTTATGTTTATTGGGATATAAAAGATCAAGCCTGCGCTTTAAGTTATCAAGGCCAATACCGCTGCCGTTTGTGTTCATCGGTTGCTTAATCGGGTGAACCGAATTTTCAACGCGGAAAACAATCTCATTTCCAGACAATTGAGCAGTAATAGCCATCTCATAATCTCCACCAATAAATTTAAAAGCATTTTCAACCAGCGGCAAAAACAATAAAGGGTAAACCTGCTGTCCGTTTAAACCTTCATCAAACGCAACTTTCATTTTTAGCTTATCGCTGCTCCTTGTTTTCTGCAGGTCGATAAAGCTTTGCAGGTATTCCAGCTCATTTATTACCGGCACCTGCTGTTGCTGATCATACAGTTGGTACCTTAACAACTCAGAAAACTTCTCGATGCTGTTTTTTGCCCCGCAGATATCCTCATCCATCTGGAAATAAATGGTATTAATTGCGTTGAATAAAAAATGTGGGTGATACTGTGCTTTCAGAAATTTAAGTTCGGTTTCCAGATGGTCATTAGCTAACTTTTCTAACTGCACCTTATTATTGACATAGGCCTTTAACCAGGTGCTGCTACGCGCTATGCCATAATAAATAATAGCATACAAGGTTGGGATCATGTTGATGTCTGCCACATCAGCCCAAGGTATCCACCAGGCTTTCCAGTCGCCCCGGTGCAGGGCCATATCCATCGGAACAAATATCACATTGACCAATACCAGGCTGGCGCCCACCAATATCACAAGTTCCCTCACCACTCCCCAGTAGGATAGCTGTAACGGCCAGCGCTTGTCATAATACTTAAATAATCTTCGGAAAATATAAATGGATAAATATCCTACAATGGCCGAGCAGGTCATCTCCACGGCATTGATATAAAACCGCCTTTCCCAAAACCGCTGGTTAATATCGGTATCATGTAGCAGCCTGACGGTGAAATATACCAGCAAGCCGTACAAGGCAGGGAATATATATTTTTTCAAAAAATTCATATTGTTAAATTACAAATTCATGCAGATAACACTACCACAGGTTTAGCATCTTCCTTTTCCACCTGCATCACCGGCTTAGGTATGTCCTTAGGCTTCATACCAAACAAAAGCCTTGTTAAAGCATATGGACGGATAAACAGGTGGTAAATCAGCACACTTACAAAGAAAGTGATCCCAACCGTATAGATATATTTCGACAGGATACTTTCATTTTGAGTTTGCACGATATAATAAACCACCAGCACGATCACCGTTTGATGCAGGATGTAGAATGGATACACTGCCTGGTTCATGTAATTAAGTATGGCATGCTTGCGATTGAGGTAATGCTTGCCGTAACCCACCAATGCCAGTACCCATCCCCAGGCAATAGTTGGCCTTAAAGCTACAAACAAATAATTGAATAAGTTGCTTTGAAATGGCCAGTTCGAATACCCGGGCTCAACTTTATTCCACCTCATGCATTCCCATATCATCAGCGTCAAAAACCCCGTACTCAAAGCAAAGCGACGGTTGCGCTCCAGGCTGTCCATAAGTTTAGGTTGCAGGATGCAGACAAAGCCCGCCAGCAGGAACAATAACCAGTAAACAAAGTAGCAGCCATCATGTGCCAGGTCATTGGTTTCGGGTAATTTCCCGCTCAGCAATATAAACCATATAATACCGGGCAACATTAGTAAATAAACCCATTTGCCGTTCGCCAGCGCAGCCAGCTTTTGTTTAAACCCATTGCTTTTGGGCGAGATCATCCATGAAAACAGCGGTGCAAAAAGCAGATCATAAATAAACAAATAAGCAATAAACCAAAGGTGGTGCCAGCTAAAGCTGCCTTTAGGATAAGGCACAAAATTAAATACACTCGGATACCAGTCCCAAAAGCTGCCTTTGTAGCCATGCGCCAACCGTTCCATATAAATTTGCGGCGGCACTACAATGAACATACCCACCAGCAATGGGATAAAAAGCCTGCGAAAACGTAAGCCGATGAAGCTTAAAGCAGATCGCCGCTGCATCATGTAATAGCTTACTGTACCTGAAATAAAAAAAAGCAGCGGCATGCGAAAAAGGTGCAAAAAATGATTTGATTCCATCATGAGGTTGCTGGTTTCGTGGTTCTTGATATGCCAGCCGTCTTCGGCTACATAAGGCATGGCCGAATGAAAAAATAATACACCCAGTATGGATATGATTCTTAACCAGTCGAGATAGGTTTGGCGTTGTGTGGTTTCCATTGTTTTCTTTTTTTTCATAAAGAAAACACCCCGCTCACAAACAATAAAACTATTTTGACCAACGTAAGCTTTTCTTTGACCAGGAGATAAAAATCAATGGTTTCCGATATGCCGCGAACGGAGTAGGCGACATAAGAAATATAAAAGCGTATTTGCCTGCAATTATGATTACCCCAACATGTTGCGCAATACCCGCAACTCTTCCTGCATCCGTTCTACCCTGTCCAGCAAGTGGACTATGGCTTCTATGCCAGCTACGTTTATATCAAGCTCGCGGTGCATCCTGATCATCTTTTCCAGCTTCTGTAACTCTGTTTCGGGGATGTAAGTATTCTTTTTAACCATTTTTAACTTTAACAACCCCGCCTCGCCCAGCGAATTTATAAAAGTATATTCCACATCATGATAGGTGCAGATCTCTGTGGTTGCTATTAAATTTACCATTGGTTTATTAGTTTAATGGTTCACTGATGGATCATTTATTAACCTTTATTGCCAGCTGCCAGCTTCACTTAGGCTGCCGGAGCATTTAACTCCTTAAGTTCCTCAAATAACTTGCGCTGCTTTTCGGTCAGATTAGCGGGCACCTGAATCTCATAGGTTACATACAGATCGCCAAACTGGCCTTCCTTTTTGTAAACCGGCATCCCTTTGCCTTTAAGTTTCACCTTTGTTCCATTTTGCGTTTCGGGTTTCACTTTAATCTTTACTTTACTGTCAAGCGTGTCAACTGTTATCTCGCCGCCAAGTACCGCTGTGTATATATCCAGCTTAGCATTAGCAAACAGGTCGCTTCCCTTCCTCTTGAAGCCGGGATCATCAGCTACCAGAAATGTAATGTACAGATCGCCGGCAGGTCCGCCATTTACACCCGCAGCACCATGACCCGCAATTTTAATATTTTGCCCGTTCTCTACTCCCGCCGGAATGGTTATCCGGATATTTTTACCATTTACCGTTAAGGTTTGCTTATGTGTTGCGGCCGCTTCTTTTAAGCCAAGCCGAAGTTCAGCATTATAGTCCTGACCGCGATATTTAGTCTGCCCCCCGCGGCCGCCGCCGCTCTGTGCACCGCCGAACATGGATTGAAAGAAATCTGAGAAATCATCGCCGCCGAACCCTTCAAATCCTGCATACTGCCCCCCGCTTTGTTGCTGCCGGCTTTGCTGCTGCCTTGCCTGTTCATACTCAGCGCCGTGTTGCCAATTTTCGCCGTACTGATCGTATTTTTTGCGCTTGTCGGGGTCGCTTAATACTTCATTCGCTTCGTTCAACTGCTGAAACTTTTTATGGGCTTCCGCATCATTCGGGTTAAGGTCGGGATGGTACTTGCGGGCAAGCTTACGATAGGCGCCTTTTATATCTTTATCTGATGCCTTTTTATCGACACCTAATACCTGGTAATAATCAATAAATGCCATAATTAATGGTTGTAAAACCGATATAAATTTAACCTTAATTTATGCCTTCCTGTTTTTATTTATCAAAAAAAATATTTTCCTATTGCGTCTTTCCAATCAAAACAAGGAATGAAATGCAACGTCACCAGTAAAATCAAATTCTTTAGAGTTGTAAAAGGCATGTATCTACCCAGCCCGAAACTTGTGTACACCATAATTATTATCTTTGAATTAAATGAGATAAAACACATTTAAATAACAAGGTAATGATCTCTGCCCCTATCCCCGAAAACGAAGGCACCCGTATTTCAACGCTCCACAACAGCTGTTTGCTGGATACGCCGCAGGAAGCTGAATTTGACGAAATAGTAAAACTTGCGTCGCTGCTTTGTAACACCCCTATTTCGCTGATCAGCCTGGTAGATACCGACCGGCAGTGGTTTAAAGCCAGGATTGGGCTTGATGTGAACGAAACACACCGCGATGTGTCGTTTTGCAGCCACGCCATATTACAGGACCAGCTATTTGAAGTTAGGGATGCCATACTGGATGACCGTTTTAATGATAACCCGCTGGTAACAACTGATCCTTCTATCCGTTTTTATGCGGGCATGCCCCTGGTTACCAGCAATGGCAGCCGACTTGGTACCTTATGCGTAATTGACCGGACCCCGGGTGAGCTTTCTGAAAAACAACGCTTTGGGCTTAAGGTGCTTGCCAATAATGTTATAAAAATTGCCGAACTAAGGATTAAAAACAAAGAGCTTTATTACCTTACAGAAACTCAAAAAAGAATAATTTCGATTTTGGCACATGATGTGCGCAATCCACTGGCATCTATAAAAAATATTATGGAGCTAAAGCAGTCAGACATTTTAGATGCGCAAGAGGCCGCCGAAATGATGAAAATGGTTGCCGGCCAGCTGAATAATACCATAGAAATGGTTGAAAATGTAGTGAACTGGGGGAAAATGCACTTAAAATTCGGGCAACTTCAGTTAACAGATTTTAACCTGCATGCTGTTGTTGAGGGTATTTTTGGTTCGGAGGGATTAAGCAGCAAGGCGAAGGGAAATAAATTGGTTAATAATGTGCCTGATGCAACTATAGTTCATGCTGATGAAAGGGCACTGGAGTTTGTGTTACGCAACCTCATAAGCAACTCCAACAAATTCACCGAAAATGGCCATATAATCATTGATGTAACTCAAACCGGCTTAAAAACAACTTTGTGGGTAAAGGATACCGGCGTTGGGATGCCCCCGGAAAAAGCCCGGACCTTATTTGAAGGTGATGCAACCTCAACTTTAGGTACAAATAAAGAAAAAGGCAGCGGGCTGGGCCTGATGCTGGTTAAAGAATTTATTGAACGCCTTAACGGAACAATAAATGTAGAGAGCGAAATAAATAAAGGTAGTACCTTTACCATTGAAATTTAAGAACCAATGGACACATCTATCTTTCGTTACTTTAAAGACATTGAGACCAAAGAAATAGCCCCCGGCTTTTTCTCAAAATTAATTCATACTGAAACAAATACCATAAACTTTATTGAGGTTAAGGCTGGTTGTTCCGTACCGCGGCATAAGCATGTGCACCAACAATGTTCATTTGTTATTGAAGGCGAATTTGAGCTAACGGTTAATGACATCCCGCAAAAACTTGATTCCAGTTTATTTGCCGTAATCCCTTCAAATGTGTGGCATGGCGGCACTGCGATTACCGACTGCAGGTTAATTGATATTTTTAGTCCGGTAAGGGAAGACTACCGAAACTTGTAACCCAGAGATACTTTAAGGGTATATTGCAGATTCAAATGCTATATCATAACATTTTTATTAAGCTGATTTTTCACAATTTTTTGCAGTAGGAATCAAAAACTTTAGGTTTGTGACCTTGTAAATAATTTATGCCTGTAACCAAAGCCCTTCAAACCGACGTACCTGCACTTAACCTATTGGTGAACAGTGCCTATCGTGGTGAAACCTCGAAACTGGGATGGACCACCGAAGCCAATTTACTTGACGGTATGCGGATTGATGAAGAAACATTAACCGGTTATTTTAACGACCCGGTTGTTACCATATTAAAAAACACAGATGAAAACGACCTTATAAACGGTTGTGTTTACCTGGAAGTTCGCGGGGATAAGTTATATGTTGGCATGTTCAGTGTTTCGCCGCTATTGCAGGGTAAGGGGATTGGCCGCGATTTGTTGCTGGCTGCTGAAGCTTATGCCAAACAGGTTAACTGCCACACGTTAACTATGACTGTTATCAGCATAAGGCATGAGCTGATCAGCTGGTACGAGCGCCGCGGATACAAGGCAACCGGCGAAGTTCTTCCCTTTCACGTTGATAAAAAATTTGGAGTTGCCCGCCAGCCTATTGAATTGTTAGTGCTGGAGAAGTACGTGTAGCCCACAGCTTGTCCCGCAAGCTGTAAATTACGGTCATATTTTTATTGAATGTAAGTTAAAATAATGTCACCAAAAAAAATTTATCATAGCCCACAATAATATACGAAATTATTCGTATATTTATTTAAAGTATTCCGGAAGCCGTTATCATATCCTGTTTAAAGTTAATTTATCGGTATCAACTTATTTAAAAAATATCGGTTTGATGCAACCTTCCTGAAATATCATCGTCTTATAACTCAAATAATGCCAACGCTATTAATTCAAAATGGAAGAGATACACCCTCAGTTAAAAGAATTTATAGTTGATTATTGCACAAAGTACAAGATCAGGAAAATAGATGCAGGTGCTTTGAGCCTTGATACCAGCATTGATCTTGACCTTGACATTGTTGATATAGAGATAGACCTATTTTTAGCTGAATTTGCCGAAAAATTTAGGGTTGATCAATCTAAATTCAGTTGGTATAAGTATGGTTATCCAACCGGCTCTGCAAGTGTTAAAGTGATCCGGACAGTGTTTGGATACGAAGCAAAATGGGTGAAACGTTTATCAAACCACATTTATAAACCACGCTTCAGGGTAAGTAATTTACAGGAAGCCGTTACTACAGGAAAGCTATTATAAAAACCTTAACCGGGATAAATCATTACGGGGTACAAGGCAAACTCCATTGGGCCAATGGGTAATGGTCAGCTTGCAGCGATCTTTATTCAGGGAGTTTGCTGCGTACCCCGTTATGGTTTTTATTTTTTTGAAATCTCCTTTATTTCAGCTTACATTTGGTTATACCTCTCCGTATCAAACCATTTAACCATGCTGACCTTAAAAAAATCTGCCCTTCTTATTTTTTTGCTTGCCTTTGGACAGCTAAATGCATTGGCAAAAAAGCCAGTTACCATAACATCGCCTGACGCGAAAATAAAATTCTCGCTAAGCACCAACGCTAAAGGATTATACTATAAAGTATTTTATAAGGGCGTACTGATGGTTGATGAATCTCCGCTCAGGATCACTTTTAAGGAAGGAGGAATGTTTAACCACACGCTTTTTATCGGTGCAACAAAGATTGAAAAACTGACGGAAGATTACGAATTGGTAACAGGCAAGGCAAGCAAAGTGCACAGCGAATGTAACCGGGTAATTATTCCGGTAACTGAGCAAGGGGGGGCCAAGAGAACATTAAATGTTGAGGTACGCATATTTAATGACGGTGCTGCTTTCAGGTATGTAATCCCAAAACAAAAGGGGTGGCCTGCCGCGGTAAATATTACTGACGAAGTAAACAGCTTTAATCTTACCCAAAATCCAAAAGTAACGGCTCTTTTACGCGAAAACTATACCACATCGCACGAGGGCATTTATACCAAAACAAAGCTCAATGACCTAAAGGAAGATACATTAATTGACCTGCCCGCTTTGTTTGAATATCCAAAAGGATTGTACATGGCCATTACTGAAGCCGCGCTTAGAGATTACGCAGGCATGTACCTGATGAAGCATAACGGCGCTTTACAAACCCGCCTTTCGCCGTTACCCCGTCAAACAGAACTAAAAGTAAAAGCGACTTTACCACATAACAGCCCCTGGCGGGTGATGATGATCAGCGATAAGCCAGGCGCGTTTATTGAATCGAATATCCTAACCAACTTGAATGAGCCCTGCAAAATAAAAGATCTTTCGTGGCTAAAACCCGGCAAAACAACCTTCCCCTGGTGGAATGGCGACGTGGTGCCGGATTCCATTAATGCCCCGGGAAATAATTACGTAACCAATATGTATTATGTTGATTTTTGTGCCAAATATGGAATTGAGTATCATTCGGTGGTTGAATACGGCTTGCACGAGTGGTACGTAAATGATGGTGCGGGGTTTCAGCCCGGCCCGAATTCTGATCCTTCTAAAGCTGTGCCTGGTTTGGACATGCAGCAGCTTTGTGATTCGGCAGCAAAAAAAGGGGTTGGAATCAGGGTTTGGGTACATTTTTATGCGCTTTATCCAAAACTGGACGAAACATTTGCACAATATGAAAAATGGGGTATAAAAGGGTTGATGTGTGATTTTATGGATCGCGATGATCAGGAAATGGTGAACATGCAGGAGGAAATATTACAAAAGGCAGCACTACACCATTTGCACATCCAGTTTCACGGGGCCTATAAACCGACAGGCACCAGCAGAACTTATCCTAACGAATTTACACGTGAGGGTACACTGAACTACGAGAACGACAAGTGGAGTGATGTGGTGACACCTGATGCTGATATCGATATTCCCTTTACCCGAATGCTGGCCGGATCAACAGATTATCATTTAGGCGGGTTCCACGCAGCGTCAGCGCGTCAATTTAAGGTACATTATACCAGACCCTTTGTTCAGGGTACACGCTGTCATATGCTTGCAATGTATGTGGTATTAGAAAACAATTTGGGGATGGTTTGTGACGATCCGCAAGCATACATTAATCAGCCGGGATTTGATTTTATACAACAGGTACCTACTACATGGGACGAAACACGGGTGATTGATGCCAAACCCGGCAAATGGCTGGCGATTGCCCGGAGAAAGGGTAATGAATGGTATGTTGGCGCAATTACCAATCACGAAGTTCGTACCATAACGCATACTTTAGATTTTTTACCGGATGGCAAATACACAGCTGAGTTTTACAGCGATGCACCGGCAACCGACCCAGATTTAAATCACTTGACTAAGGGTACAAAGCAATTGGATAAACACACTGTTATAAATATGATATTAGCGGCAGGCGGAGGTCAGGTGATACATATTAAACCGATTAAATAGCTTTTAAAAAGCTTCATTCAAGCCCAAAAAGAATCCTTTTGAACCATATTTGCCAAAAGCATAGTCAAGGCATAAGTTGGTACGCGTAGCTTTATTAAACAGCACGCGCAAACCACCACCGCCCCCGGGCTGCCAAACCTGGAATAATTTGGTACCCATCTCATCGTTGGCAGTTTGCATATTAAAGAAGGTAACCCCGCTGATGAACTTGTTCCTTAATATCGGGAAGCGATATTCTATTTCGGAGTAATTGTACTGGGTACCTTTAAAATAAGTTACGGTGTATCCCCGTCCGCTTCGGAAGTTAACATCGCGGCCTGATCCGGGCAATTCAAGATAAGGTACAGCGCCGCTGATGAGATATGATCCCCAGTTCCAAATAGCGATAACATGTTCGGGGTTACGTTCAGACAGGCTAAAATATTTCCTGAAATCTGTAGTAAACTGTACCGAACTTTTGGTACTCCCTATCCATGTTTGATTAATCCGGAACCCGGCATCAGCGTAAATCCCCTTATAAGCACGGTTTTGGTTATCTCGGGTAGTATATTCAGCGTTAAACAGAAAGCCATTTGCTGAGTAATGATCCTGCGGAAAGCCATACCTGCTATTGTAAACTTTCGAAGGCGTTAATTTGCCTGCCGTATCACCTTTCTCTGTGATACTTCGCCGTACATCGAAAGAGAGACCGGCACCTAAAAACAGGTTTTTAACCACCTGCTTGTATGCCTTCTCCCTGAGGTTAAAATAATAAGAATGTAAGGCATGCCCCTTACGTTCAGGGTCGCTCAACACATGATTTTCCTCGCTATCGTAATTTCCGCGCCCAATACCCAACCCAAAATCGGGCGAAACTGTTTTTGCTGCTACCAGGCTGCCCTGAAAGTTCCATTTATTACCGGGCGTAAAAACGTTATGGTTAATATAAAAATAAATGATCCCCTTGGTGGTGATGGAAGCTGAGGTTGAAGCAACTGACAGCAGGGTATTGGGATCGCTCCCCAATTTAATCCCTGCAACTGCCTTTATTCCTATTTGCGAACCAATAGTAGGGTTTGAAGCAATATTAGGTATAATGGTGATCCCTGATTTTTTATGAAGAGAATCAGGAACTTTATGGGGATGGAATAAGTCGCCGTAGAGATCGCCGATGTCATACTGCTTATTGAGATTATCTGCTGGTTTTATATTTTTCCGGGCAATACGTAACGAATCCGCTTTCAATGAATCAGCCGGGGCAGAAACTTGTCCATAAGCTGCCGCGCTGATACCCGAAAATAAAACGAATAGCAATAAGCAGGGTACGAATAAAATATGTTTAAGACCTTGGCCATTTTTTAGCGTCAATTTGATAGTTGATTAAATTATACTTTGTTAAATAACTTAAGGGCAACTTTTTTAACCGGAAAACATTATAAATGTTTGGTACTAATACTTAAAAATTCGATAACCGGGAAATCATGACCTGTTTTTGACTGAGTAATTTATTGCTGTTACTCCGAAAACGAACAAAAAAGTGACGTGAAATAAACAGCATAGCAACGCGATAGCCGCACAAGCATTAAAGGAGAGAATAATAACGGTGATCATTTTGACCTTAAAATAACAGCAGGGATTTTATTTTTTAAAAGTTACTAAAGGTCTGTAACCCGGGTATGTACTCTTTTTACAAACTTGCGGATATCGAGCACTATACCGGCAAATATGTAGAAGATGAGTGGAAAACCTACCGCAAGGAAAGATGAGTAGATGAAGAATAACCTGATCTTACCAATAGAAACATTGAACTTTTCGCCAAGGTAAGTACATACCCCGAAAGAGTACCGTTCAAAAAAAGTAAGGATCTTTTGCAACATATCAACCTGATTTTAATATCCTATTACCAACGCCGCATTGCAGGCATTTCTTATAATTACAGTAATTATTTTTTAGTTCAAGCAACGCTTGCGATTCAAACGCAGTGGTTATTTTCACTCCTAAGTTAGCAAAATCTGTTATAATATTATTGTTTTCGTTTGGTAAATGCTCCAACAACTTCAAACTGCGATTAATATAATGCTGACTTTGATTGTGTTTACCATAGCTAAACAAAAATAACGCCAATGTATTTAACAGCAATATATCAATTGATGAAGCACCCATATTTTTTGAAGATGGGGCTGATTCGGTATCAAACTTGTAATGTGTTTCCCAGTAAGGGTTAACTTTTATTTCTGAAAACAAATCCCGCAATGCTTTTACATCCTTTACCTCAAGCACCTTTGAAAATAAATGATTGGCCTGCACCACCAACGCAGCAAACTGGGCCAGCCTTATTGTTGGAAAGTTTTGCGGCCGAAGCCGCATAAACTTCCACAAATGCTTTTCAATGGGCACCAGCTTATATTTTTTTTGCAAAAACTCATATTCACTTTTAAGTTTTGAAGGATACTCGTCTTTAAAATCACCGTCCAGAAAGCCTGCCTGCCCATATATTAGCGCCTCAATTTGAAGCGAGCTGTTCCTATTTTTTGCCAGTGTAATTTGAGGTAATGATTTTGCCAGGAGTTCAAATGGCAGCGCATTGGTTTTAAAGCCGAAATTTGCAGCTAAAAACTGGTAAAATGTTTCCTCCCAGTCGCCACGATTAATATTAAGTGCATCAATCACCGCTGCCGAACGTTTCTCCAGCCGCTCAACCAGTACACGGGTAAGCCAGTTGTGCATGGTAAGCACGTCAACACCGCCAATGTTTGCTTCGCAGGGAATGATTACCTGATTACCAAAAACCAGGTTGTGGTATTTGCTATGCAGCTCATCAGGGATGCGGTTTTGCAGCTCGAGCGTGGGCACCCTGCGACCGTTGGCGAGCACCAGCGGCTTATCGTCTTTATAAACTACATGCAATATTACGTTACTGTAAGAATCATCAGTAGTATGGCCGTGTTTTTGCCAGTCGGACGATGAAATATGCACTTCCACATTGCCGGCCCAAACGGTCTCCCCTATCCTGATCCTTGCATTTTGAAAATCGGGCCCCGAATCTGAATTATGCATACCCGCCGAAAAGATCTCTAATTGTTCCCCACCGGTAGTTTGCAATTCCATCCGTTCAAAAAGTCTGAACTTCCATACGTAGTGCAAAAAATCCTCGGGAAAAAGCATATTTTAGTGATTAGAGGCTAGAGGTTAAAGATTAGTTAAAAACTGAACGATTTTGACTGGTGCTTTCTGCTATTGATTGGTACTGAGTAATTATAATTATTTTTCTTCAAACTAAACAACTCTTACAACAACTACAAATTCATCAGCCAATCTTCTCCCATTTCCCCGAGTCCAAACTCTTATAAATGGCATCAACTACTTTCATATCTTTCAGGCCTTCTTCGCCCGGTACGCGACTCGGTTTGTTAAGTTGTACACATTGGGCAAAGTCGTCCATCTGGGCTGCCTGCTGTACAATTTGCGGATATTTCATGGGTGCTCCGTTCACACTGCCTTCAATACTGCCATAACCATAAGCGGGACCAAGTCCAAAATTCCCCATGTCAGCCTCAACCTTCAGATAGCTCCAATCATTATTATAACTTGATTTCCCTGTAGTTCTCAAGCCACCCGGAAATTCCAGCTCCCAAAACACAGTTTCATCCACTTCCTTAAAAAAATCGGGGCGTAACTTTTGCTGGGTTGCCTTCACTGCCACCGGCTCCTGCCCCAGCGTATAGCGCGATCCCTGGATGCTATAAATGCCCATATCCATTAAGCCGCCGCCGCCTGCAAGTGCTTTTTTCAATCGCCAGGCGTTAGGGTCGCCATTGTAGGTAAAACCGTTCCCGGTATCAATATGCTTAACTTCCCCCATCACTTTTTGCTGTCCGAGCCGCATGATCTCCATATTATGAGGTTCAAAGTGCAGACGGTAACCAATGGAAAGCAACCTGTCAGCTTTTTTGCAGGCTGAAATCATCTCGTCGCAGTCTTTAGCATTGAGGGCCATTGGCTTTTCACAAATTACGTGCTTTCCTGCCTGCGCCGCTTTTATAGTGTATTCTTTGTGCATAAACACCGGCAGCACTATGTACACAATATCAATATCAGGATTATTGGCTATCTCGTGGAAGTTTTGATAGTTATAGATATTTTTTTTAGGGATGTTATACTTTTTGGCCCAATCAACTGCCTTTGACGGTGTGCCCGTTACGATCCCGGCCAGGTAACAATCTTTAGTATGCTGCAGCGCCGGACCAAGCTGTCCGCTGCTATAGGAACCTAAACCAACCAAAGCAATCCCAAGTTTCTTTTTTGCTTTAAGCGGGGATAAAGCAAATGCAGATAAGGCGGGCCCCAGTGCTAATGCCCCAATGCCCAACGAACCTGTACGGATAAAACTGCGCCGCGAAAATTTATTTGATGATGCCATAGCCGGTTAATATTTAAGTCACCATAAAAATAGTGATTTTTGAATCACCTATAGCAGTTTTTTTATAGGATAGGGTTGACAGCCCACCCGAAGTAACGCTGTGCTACAACATTTCCAGTAAGCCGGTAAAATTACTAATCGTTGCTACCTGACCATTTTCAACCTTGCCAAAACCATAATCAGCAAAAATAAACGGCACACCTGCTTTTGTAGCCGAGTCATAGTCGCCCATCGTATCCCCAACATAAACAGGTGCTTTAAGGTTGTGGTCTGTCACAATATCTTTAATATTTTCGGCCTTGGGGTTTCCTTTTGTGCCAAAGCACTGGTGCCCTATAAAATAATGCTCCATTTGGCTTATCTTAAAAAACACCTCAATGTAACCGCTTTGGCAATTGCTTACTATAAACAGCTTGTATTTTTTTGACAGCTGGTTTAAAGTTTCATCCAGGCCTTGATACAGCTCACCACCCTTTTGATGTAAAATTTCAAGTTCGTGTTTGCCGCATAGTGTCTGTACTTCTGCCCGCTGTGAAGGCGTTAAGTTGGGAAACAACTTGTCAAATATCGAATCGTACGTCATCCCGGTTATGGAACGCACCCTTTCTACCGTCATCAGCTCATCAATATAATCAACTTCATTTATTGCCGCCTGCCAGGCAAGGGCAACATTCCCGGTGCTATCCCAAAGGGTACCATCAAGATCAAATATTATACTGTCGAATTGGTTTTTTAATGATGCGCTCATGCTTTGTTATTGAGCGGCAAAAATAGAAGATTTTTTTGTCTGAACCATGATTTACCTGATTTAGGAATTTAAGGATTACTGCGGATTTCTCTGAGGATCATGGCTACCTTTTAGCCCTTTAATCATGGTTCAAAAACCTCAGCCTTTTTTTTATACTTTTTTCCGCCAGTTACTGCAAATATTGTTGTTACAATTGTAATTAAAGCAAAAGCAAGTACAATAGTCATTTCCATAGTTGGAAACTTCCACAGCAGAGCACCTGCAACAATTGCAGATATGCCGGGCCACATCAAAACCCCGCCAATCCAATTGCAAAAGCCATCTTTATCAATAACTTCATCTTCATTATAGCCTGATATAAGGTGTGCCTGTTTTTTATATTTAATAAGGTAGCTTAAAAATATGATGATAAGCCCTACAATGCTGAATACTGTAAACTCGCCCATTATGATTGTTTTGGTAAGGTAAGGCAAGGTAATAAATCTATAGTGCCAATTCAACAGTCTTAATTCAAATTTTATCTTTTTTCCGACTTAGAACTTAAGACTAAGCATCAATTCATGATTAACAGTACGCAGGTATTTTATAACCGCTTTGTCACTGCTGCTTCACAATAAAGGCGTCAATCCGTTCGCTGTCCGTTTATTTTGTAATTTTACTTAGATTAATAAATAAGGATAAAATTTGACTACCCGCCCGCCAAAAAATATACGTACAGAGCCATTAACTTTAAAAGACAGACTGGCAGCACTTAACAACCTGCCCGCATTTTTTAAATTAGTGTGGCAAACCAGCCCAACATTTACTATCACCAATTCGCTGTTGCGTATAATCCGCTCGGCAATGCCTGTGGCGCTGCTGTATGTCGGAAAGCTTATTATTGACAATGTTATTGTATTAAGCCACCAGCACCATGCCGATACGGGGCATTTGTGGCAATTGGTGGGGCTTGAATTTGGGCTTGCCATTTTAACCGACGGACTAAGCCGGGCCATTACCCTGGTTGATGCCCTGCTTGGCGATCTGTTCAGCAACCATACTTCAGTAAAAATAATGGCGCATGCCGCCACGCTGGACCTTGATCAATTTGAAGATTCTGTATTTTATGACAAACTTGAACGGGCCCGCCAGCAAACCATAGGGCGCACCTTGCTCTTATCGCAGGTAATGACTCAGGTGCAGGACCTGATTACCATGGGTTTCCTGGCCGCGGGATTAATGGCCTTTAATCCGTGGCTAATTATTTTACTGCTGATCGCTATTATCCCAGCTTTTTTAGGCGAATCGTACTTTAATGATCAAAGCTATGCGCTTACCCGGGGCCAAACACCCGAACGCCGCGAGCTTGACTACGTACGCTACCTCGGCGCCAGTGATGAAACAGCTAAAGAAGTAAAGATCTTCGATCTTTCGGGTTTTATAATTGATCGGTTCAAACAGCTTTCGGGTAAGTTTTATCTCGACAACAAGCGACTATCGATAAAACGATCATTATGGGGTACCTTTTTCGCCATGATGGGCAGCATCGGGTACTATGCTGCTTATGTGGTTATTATTATAAAAGCAGTTGAAGGCAGCGTCACTATAGGTATGCTGGCTTTCCTCGCAGGATCGTTCCGGCAGTTAAGAAGCCTGCTCGAAGGAATCCTGAGCCGGTTTACCGCCGTATCGCAGGGCGCTATTTACCTGCGTGATTTTTTTGAGTTCTTTGAGATCAGGCCTAAAATAAAAGCCGCTGTAAATCCGCTGCCTTTTCCGGAAGCTATTCAGCAAGGATTTGTTTTTGAAAACGTGGGCTTCAGGTATGCCAACTCTGACCGATGGGCAAACCGTCATTTAAGCTTTACCTTACACCCCGGCGAAAAACTTGCATTGGTTGGCGAAAATGGCGCCGGCAAAACAACGCTTGTAAAACTGCTTGCCAGGCTTTACGACCCGACCGAGGGAAGAATTTTATTGGATGGCCATGATTTGCGTGATTATGATCTTACCGATCTGCGGATGAATGTGGGCATAATTTTCCAGGACTATTTACGCTACCAGATGACATTTGCTCAAAACATAGCCGTTGGCAACATCAACGAAAAGGAAAACCGCCCGTTAATTGAAGCGGCAGCCAAACAAAGCCTGGCTGATATGCTCGCTGCAAAACTGCCCGGCGCTTATGACCAGCAACTGGGTAAACGCTTTGCCGAAGGTGTTGAACTTTCAGGCGGCGAATGGCAAAAGGTAGCACTTGCGCGCGCTTACATGCGTAATGCACAATTATTAATATTGGACGAGCCC
This sequence comes from Mucilaginibacter xinganensis, assembly GCF_002257585.1. Lineage (NCBI taxonomy): Bacteria > Pseudomonadati > Bacteroidota > Sphingobacteriia > Sphingobacteriales > Sphingobacteriaceae > Mucilaginibacter > Mucilaginibacter xinganensis. Next base: position 3,994,563 of record NZ_CP022743.1, read on the forward strand.
ACATCCGCACTGGATGCCAGGGCTGAATATGCCGTTTTTGAACGCTTTGCCGAACTTACCAAGGGCAAATCGGCAGTGCTTATTTCTCACCGCTTTAGTACAGTACGAATGGCTGACCGGATATTGGTGCTTGAAAAAGGGGAACTTATTGAGATTGGCAGCCATGCCGAACTGCTGGTTAAGGATGGTCGCTATGCCGAATTATTTAACCTGCAGGCAATGGGATACCGGTAACATTCTTCTTATCAATTATTTAGTAAAAGCAGATTGGTGAAAATTACGTAAAACTACGTATGCAAATACCGTATAATCACTCCCTGCAATTCATTCTCCATCACTTAATTTTGAATCATTGAAACACAGCAAGGGGCTTTCAACCTGTAACCGGTTCATATAAAAATTGCTGAAAAGCAAACAGGTTTTAAACGCACCGTTGGTTCAATCAGCCCTTGCCCGGTATAACGAGGGTAAGTAAAGCGAATTTTATAATTCTTTACATGCAAAGAATTACAATTTGCCCGGTAAAAAAGGCAAAATAGTTATAAACAAACGGTTAGTTAGTTTAGTTAGGGAGCAGACAGTTGTTACGCGAGGTGACGACTGTTTTGCTTTTATACCCTATCCCCAATAAACTTCAGTATAACCGGGGCCGCAGGCAGGTAGTTTCTTTCAAAGCTTTTAACAATTGGTTGCATACGTTACAGGGCTTTTTATTATACACCCGGCATTTCCACACATATAAACCTTTTATTAAATTCTTCGCTATCCCTAAGCTGGCAGCTTATAAGTTTTTATTGATTTAGTAGATGATATGGCGTGCTCCTATTAAAAACACAGAGATGAGCGGGATTGCCATAATAACAAATACACGTGCCATTTGTATCGGATTAGCGTTTCCTTCTACAAAAACGTTTTTAACATCATTTTTCAGGGTGTTCAATTTGTGTTCCATGATTTGGGTTGAATAAAATTCAGTACTCAATTAATTTATCAGTAAAATATAATTTATCAAATTATGTCCTCTTCTACGGCGCGTAATTTCATAAGGTTACATGTTTGATTGAAAAAGTGGGAAAAGGATTAAAAAAACAAAAAAAAACGGGCAATGCAGTGTAAAAGCTGTAATCCCTATTGTAAACTTGTATTGTATTAGCAAAAACCCGCTATAGCAACCGTTCTCAAACCATTTAGACTTACTTAAAATTCAATTTTTTATCCTGATTTTAGCCATACCGGAATTATATATTATGAAAAACCTTAAAAGTGTTTTATTAACAATAGCTGTTAGCCTGCTGGCCTGCATGGCACATGCGCAATTAAAACCTATAAATACCAGCGCAGAATTTAATGCGGCAAGAGTAAAAATTGATTCGCTTGATAACCAGATAATAAAAACACTGGGCGAACGTGAAAGAATTGTGCGGGAAATAGGCACTTACAAAGCAAAAAATCATATTGCGCCGTTACAGGCTGCCCGGTTTAAGCAGGTGGTTGACAAAGCAAAGGAGGCCGGTAAAAAAGAAGGCTTGTCGCCGGAGTTTATTGAAGAGCTGATGAATGCCATACATACTGAAAGCCTGAAACTGGAAGGCGACCCGGCAGCTGTACACAATGAATAAACCCGGGATGAGGAAACTTAAAGCAATACTATTAACCGTTACCTTACTGGTAACCAGTACCGCCCGCGCACAGGAACTGCCGGTATGGAACGAGGCTACACATCCGGCAGCAAGGCAAGATTGGCTGGTAAACCCCATTACTACAAAAGCAGGGATTTATAAAAGTGCCAACGGCAAAGATATCGTACTATACAATGGCCTTGTAAAACGAATTTTCAGGACGACGCCTAATCTTGCCTGCACCGATTATACCAACCTCACCACGGGCAGACAATTGTTAAGAGCGGTAAGCGAAGAAGCACGGCTCACTATAAACGGCAAAAAATATAATATCGGCGGATTAAAAGGACAACTGGAAAAAGCCTACTTATTACCGGAATGGGTGGACAACTTTACCGCAGGACCACAGGATTTCAGATATGTGTCATTTGAAATAGCGCCCATAAAACCGCAGCTTGCATATAAAAGCACCAATTGGACTTTAGGGTCCAGATACGGCAGCGGAAAAACCATTTCATTTTTATTTAAGGCAGCCGCACCAGAACTGGCCGGTATTGAAGTAAAGGTGACCTACGAGATCTACGACGGGATTCCACTTATTGTGAAATCATTGCAAGTTGAAAATAAAGGCGGCACCTCAATTAAACTTAACCAGGTAGTTAACGAAGTGCTTGGCATGGTAGAAGAGGATAGTGCCGTTGATGGCAGCTTTGAGTCGATGAAAAAGCCGCAGGGCATTTATTTTGAAACCAACTACGCATTTAACAACGCCATGCGTTATCCGCAGAGCGACCAAACATCGCATTGGAAAACAGACTCAAGTTATACATCGCAGGTGCATTACAGCTTTAAAACACCCGTACTATTTGAGAACTATGAAGAAAAAGCACCGGGAATAATCCTGGCACCAGGCGAAAATTTCAAATCTATACGCACCCATGAATTGTTGATGAGCAGTTATGACCGTGAAGCAAGAGGAATGGCGGTAAGGCGGATGTACAGCGCAGTAGCACCGTGGACGTTGGAGAACCCCATATTTATGCACCTGGTAAGCAAAACTGATACAGAAGTGCGCACCGCAATTGACCAATGCGCGGCAACTGGCTATGAAGCACTGATTCTGAGTTTTGGCAGCCATTTAAATATAGAAGACACCACCGCCGCCAATGTGAAACGATGGAAGGAAATTGCAGCATATGCACACAGCAGGCATATTAAAATTGGATGTTACAGTTTATTCAGTTCCCGTTCAATTAACCCGGAAACGGATGTTATTGACCCAAAAACAAACAAACCCGGCGGCGCCTATTTTGGCAACGCGCCCTGCTTTGGCAGCAAATGGGGCCTATGGTACAGGGATAATATTGAACACTTTTTTGAAGTTACCAGTTTTGATATTTTTGAAAACGACGGCCCCTACCCCGGTGATGTTTGCGCTTCAACAACCCACCCCGGCCATAAAGGAGCGGATGATTCGCAATGGCGGCAAATGGAGATCCAGAAAGGGCTTTACCACTGGTTGAAACAACATGGTGTTTACATAAACGCCCCCGACTGGTATTTTTTAGATGGCAGCAATAAAATAGCTTTAGGCTATCGGGAAGTAAATTTTTCGCTGCCAAGGGCACAGCAAAAGATCATAAACCGGCAGAATATTTTTGACGGCACCTGGGATAAATCACCCTCAATGGGTTGGGGCTTTGTGCCGCTTACTCAATACCAGGGCGGCGGTGCTGCGGCAACGTTAGAGCCATTAGCTGATCACCTTAAAGATTATGAACAGCTAATGATGCAATATTATGGAGCGGGTATCCAGGCTTGTTACCGCGGGCCGAGGTTATATGATACCGAAATAACTAAGCAGTTGGTAATCAAAACCATAAACTGGTATAAAAAACACCGGAAGATCCTTAATTCAGATATAATCCATTTACGCCGTGCCGATGGCAGGGACTGGGACGGCATACTCCACGTAAACCCGGCTTTAACAACCAAAGGGTTAATGATGCTTTACAACCCAACTAAAGAAACAATAACACGGACGGTAAAAATCCCTTTGTATTACACCAGCTTAACAAGCTTGGCTAAAGTGCAGCAAAAAGATGGCGCCGTTACAACTTACAGGCTAAACCGTGATTATACAATTGATATTAAGTTTACCATTGCACCCGAAGATTACACCTGGTTTACCTTTGAATAGGTAGGGAAGTATAATCCAATAGAATACGATAACATAACTATGCGGGTAATTTTGGCATTATTATGCTATTTTTATAAACCAATTAAAACCAAATGAAACCACTTCATCTAACAGCCATAGCGGCGGTGCTTACGGTAGCATCCGCAACAGCCCAACAGCATCAATCTAAAAAAACTGATACTATTTTCTTTGAAGATTTTAGCCAGAAAACACTCGACCGTACCAGGTGGAACGTTGAGGTAACGGGTAACACCGTTAATGATGAGCAGCAGGCTTATGTTGATTCGGCGTCAACCGTTTATTTGTTAAATGATGCAAGTACCGAGGGCGCTAAGACTGCCCTGGTGCTCAAAGCCAAATATCAACCGGGTTATACCAGTAAAGAAAATAAAAAATATGATTTCCTTTCGGGCAGGATCAATACCATGCATAAAATGGAATTTACCTACGGTACCGCATCGGCACGAATGAAGATGGCGGCGGGGGCTGGTTTGTGGCCTGCATTTTGGGCGCTGGGCAATGGCAACTGGCCGGATTGCGGCGAAATTGATGTGATGGAAACTGTTGGCGACAGCAGTTGGACCAGCAATGCTTTACATGGGCCGGGTTATTTTGGTAATACCCCTTTAGCTTACAGGGCCTTTTTCCCGGCAGGCACCGACGTTACCCAATGGCATGTATATTCAGTAGACTGGACACACGATAGTTTGATTTTTAAAGTTGACGACAAGGTAACCTACACTGTAACCCGGGCGATGGTTGAAAAATACGGTCGCTGGGCCTTTGATAACCCTAAATTTCTTATCCTGAACTTTGCACTTGGCGGCGGCTACCCTGGTGGGGTGAATAAAGTTAAAGCGCCTTATTACGGCATCTCAGCGGCAACGGTAAGCAAAATTAAAGCAGGACAGGCGAAGGTTTTGGTGGATTGGGTATTAGTAACAAAATAAAAGTAAGCACATAGCCAGTATAAAACAACAAAGCCTCCTGTAATTGCGGGAGGCTTTGTTGTTTTATTAGTAGTTCCGGTAATGGTGATCATGATCTTCATGGTCACGATCACGATGATCGTCATTATCATGATGACGACCGTGTCTTTCACGATATTCTACTGAACAGCTTGGAAGGGTGGCAGATACCAGTAACAGCAACGCAATAACCCTTAAAATATACTTTTTCATAAATTTACTTTATACGTAGATGTACCAATATGACAATTACAATGCCAAAAGGATTAATACGAAAACAATACCAGGGCGATATTAACTCCTTTCGTAACCTTTAATAAAACAACTGTTATCTAGCTTTGCTTATGCGGCGGGCTATTAAAACATACAACGCGCCCAGCCCCCACATTACAGGTAAAAGTATGAGTGCATTTATAAATACCTGTTGATATCCTGATTCTAAAACATTAAGGAACGGGTATGGATAATCGCCGGTAATTTCCCCCCGGAAAAGCGCGTAGATAAAATAAATAAAAGGAAACAGCAGCCAGGCCCAAACATGCCGGTATTTTAACCCCTGCTTGGGCGCAAATGCAAACCAGTATATAATAAACAATAAGGGGTTTACTACGTGCAGCAATTCGTTGGCCAGTTTAAAAAGGCCGTCAAGGTGTAATATATTGCGTAAGGCCACATTATAAATAAGCGCCACAATAGTTATATAAAGCGCAATACTTGTTAAAACCGTTTGCCTGGAGAAGAACCTCCCCACTGCTGATTTTGGGGCTGTTAAAATAAATGTTAAACAAATCACCATCAGCAGGTTACTTAATATAGTGTAGTAACTAAATAATTGCACAAGTGTACTGCAAAGAGAGCGCCCGGCGGCCAGGTAAGCAGGGATTGAAACAGTAAACTGCAACACAAGAGCAAACCACGCAACAATTACGGCTAGTGCTGTAAATGCCCATTTTATTTTTAAAAACTGGCTTTGATTGGTAATAGGTTGCATTGCAAATATTTAGCTACTAAAATTATATAAAAACATTATATTTATTGATCTATTCAAAAAACATAATTTAGTACTGACATCCAAAAAATAACTTTTCCCTAATGGCTCTTTCCCAGGCTTGCGGTATTTAGACAAAATAGTGAGTATGCGCCGCAATAAACCGATTAATGTTTTTTTTGTACTGATCGTAAGTTGGTTATTGATCGGTGAGGGTTTTGGGCAGTCACCTAAAATAAGTAGTCAGCCACGTCACATCAACCGGATCAATGTTAATGCGGCAATACTACTGCCTCCGAACATCAGTTACAACCCGGCTGTAAATACCTATATCCCGAACACACCAATTACTACGTTAACGCCAGCCAATACAGGTGGCCCGGTTCCGCCAAACATTTATGGCCAGGTTACAACATTTGCTGGTAACGCAGTCAGAGGATCGGTGGACGGTACGGGTAATACTGCGGGCTTTGCTTTTCCAAATTACCTGGTAAGAAATGCGTCGGGACTAATTTATGTTACCGATGGCAATAAACTCATCAGGCAAATTACCCCCGGCGGCACAGTAACAACACTTGCAGGCAGTACCCTTGGTTTTGCAGATGGCCAGGGAAGCATAGCCCTATTTAATGCACCCGCAGGAATGGCTATAGCTGCCGATGGTAACATTTATGTAGTTGATTCAAATAATAAATGCATCAGGATAGTTACGCCCGGTGGTGCAGTAAGTACGTTACCGGGTGTAATTTTCAAACAGCCTAACGGTATTTTGATTGATGCGGCTGGAAACCTGTTTATTTCAGACTATGCAGATAACACGATAAAAAAAGTAAGTACAACCGGTGTTGTAAGTATTGTCGCCGGGGCATCAGGTACTGCAGGCTGGGTAGATGGCCCGGGTGCCACCGCCCTGTTTAATGGCCCCAACTATATGATAATGGACGCTGCGGGAAACATATATATAGCCGATTATAATAACAACCTCATCAGGATGATAACCCCTTCGGGTATGGTAAGCACATTTACCGGCAATGGCCAGAAAGGTTATGCTAACGGAATAGGTGCGGCAGCCAGTTTTAATGGCCCAGAAGGCTTGGCTATTGGCACTGACGGCAGCCTTTATGTTTCAGATTCAGGAAATAATATCATCAGGAAAATATCACCTGCGGGCATAGTAACCACGCTTGCGGGTAACGGGGTGGCCGGATTACAGGACGGCTTTGACCTTGGGACAAGTTTTAACACGCCCCATGGCCTAACTATTGACGGCGACGGTAATATGCTATGTGCCGATGTTGCCAACAGTGTGATCAGGAAAATTATAACAACCGGCTACACCATTGATAAAAAGCTGCCGCCCGGGTTAACATTTGATGCAAGAACAGGAAAAATTAGCGGAACACCAACAACCGTTTGGCCTACAACTATTTATACCATAACAGGTATCAATGCAGCAGGCAGCAGCAGTGCTATGGTTACCATCACCGTTAAAATTAACCAGGCTGCCAATGTGCCGCCCGCCATCAGTTACAATACCCCCAATATTTACAATATCAACCAATCTATAACGCCGCTGGTGCCGGTAAACACGGGCAGCGCCGTACCTGCCAGGGAATTCGGGCAAACACTTACGTTAACGGGGTCAGGGGGAAATGGCAATAATAATGGCGATGCGTTAACATCTTCATTCAGCCAGCCCTCGGCGGTTGCGGTTGATGCTGCAGGGAATGTTTATGTGGCCGATTTTAACAACAACCTTATCCGCAAGGTGAGCCCGACCGGTTTATCGGTTACATTTGCCGGCAGCGGCAGCCCCGGCTTTTCAGACGGCGCAGGGGCTGGAGCCGAATTTAACGGCCCGGGCGGTATTGTAATTGATGCAGCAGGTAACTTATATGTTGCCGATTCAAAAAACAATCGCATCCGTAAAATAACGCCGGGTGGCCTGGTAACAACCGTTGCCGGAAAGTTTGTGGGTTCTGCAGACGGCAACGGCACATCGGCAAGCTTTAATAACCCCACCGGTATAACCATTGATGGTGGCGGAAATTTATATGTTGCCGATACTTTTAATAATTTAATAAGAAAAATAAACCCGGCCGGTGATGTGATCACCCTGGCAGGCAACGGCAGCACAGGGAGTATCAACAGCAATACCGGCACATCTGCGTCATTTAATGCGCCGCAAAACCTAACGGTTGATGCAGCAGGAAATGTCTATGTAACTGATTCGGGTAATAACCTGATCCGAAAGATCGCGCCCGCAGGTGCTGTAAGTACTTACGCAGGTACCGGTTCGGCAGGCGGAACGAACGGTGCTTTGTTATCGGCAAGCTTTAATAAACCCTGGGGCATAGTGGCTGATGATATTGGCGACCTGTTTATTTCTGATTTTGGCGGCAACCAGATGAGGATGATTGATCCGTATGGCAATGTAATTACACTGGCTGGCAGCGGAAGTCCGGGTGCTTTAAACAATACGGGAAATGTAGCCAGCTTTTTCGGGCCAAAGGGGCTCGCACTTGACGCGGCAAGAAAACTTTACGTAGCCGATTCAAAAAACAATGTGATCAGGACCGTTTACACCACCGGCTACCGAATTGACAAACCGCTGCCGTCAGGATTGGTTTTTGATGATGCTACAGGTGTCATCAGCGGCACGCCTAATGTATTATCGCCGCTAACCACCTACACCGTTACTGCCTATAATATCTATGGCAGCAGTGTTACTACCGTTGATATTAAGGTGACAGATTCGCAAACCATTACCTTTCCACCTATCCCCGATAAAACGGTATGCGACGTTGATTTTGACCCCGGCGCAACCAGCAGCTCGGCTATAACTTATACCAGCAGCAATATTGCTGTTGCAACCATAGTAGCAGGTAAAGTGCATATTACCGGTGCCGGAACCACAACTATTACAGCGGCGGATGGTACGTCAACCTATCCGCAGCCTTTAACAGTTATAACCGGAGATACCCCTTCGGTAACCATATCGCCTGCAACTTTTGATGAATGCTCCGGCATTGCGGTAACTTACACTGCCACCCCAATAAATGGCGGAACCACCCCGCATTACCAATGGAAGGTAAACGGGCAAAACAGCGGACCAGATAATTCACAGTTCATCAGCAGTAATTTAAACAATAACGACAAAATAACCTGCGTGCTTACCAGCAGCATAACCTGCGCCAGCAGCCCTACAGCAGTTTCAAACCAGGCGGTGTTCACGCTTGACCCGCCGGTTTCCGAAGCGGTTACCATTACCTCATCAGTAACCGATCCGGTTTGCGCCGGCACCGAAATTAAGTTTACCGCTACCCCGGCAGGTCCCGGTGCCAATATCACTTATCAATGGCTGGTTAATGGCAATGCTGCCGGCACCAATAGTCCTTTGTTCAGCAGTGCTTCCCTGGCAAACGGCGATATGGTTACCTGCGTTGTAAACAGCAGCGGCAAATGTTTAACTAACCCCAGCGTAACTTCAAACGCCATAATGGTTAGCCTTAATCCCTTCAGTCAATGTGTTATAGTAATCCCAAATACATTTACGCCAAATAACGACGGGATAAATGACCTTTGGAATATTTCGGCATTGCAGGGCTATCCTTATTGCACCATCACCGTCTTTTCCCGCTACGGATCACTAATTTATAAATCTACGGGATACGCTAAAGCGTGGGACGGCACCTATAATAACAGCGCACTGCCTGTTGGCACTTACTATTATATCATTGACCTTAAAGATGGAAAAAAACCATTGGCAGGAGCGGTAACCATTATCAGGTAAGTAAATTAACTCATGCCTGTAGGCCCTTTCAAGTGCTTTATAGTTAATATTTTAGCAATTTTATCTTAAAAGGCACTCTTTCAGCAACTTCTTGTTCATCAATACCGTAATAAGAAGGTATGAAAGGATATGTGAACATACCGGGGTCAATTTATTGCAGGTTATGCAGGGAGTGCGGTGCACGCCCCATCATAGCGCGGGTGTCAGACATCGGGTATGTTGTTAAATGCTCAAATAATGATAATCATTACCAAACTATGCCCGGCCTGATTGATATTGAAGACTGGAATAACCACAATACCATTACAGCAGCCCCTATTGATTTTAACATCAAATCGCGGTTAGCCTGGTAATTACAATTTATGGGGCTATATTTGCCCTTTTTGATAAATTATCCCCTTTTTGCCGGTTAGTGACATTTATTTTTTATGTTTATTGACTAAACAACCTAAAAATGAGCCCGCTTTTTAAAAAAAATCTTCAGAAATTAACCCGTATAATATTCTTCATAATGCTGATTGCATTTGTTTTACCACAGCAAAGCAACGCACAAAACGTTAACCAGCCGGTATTTAACCATGCCGCTTTATGCGCTAAAAACCTAAAGAAAACAGCAGATTTTTACCGCAATGTTATCCAACTAAAAGAAATTCATCATCCGTTTAAAGATACGGTGCATGTTTGGCTTAAAATAGGCGAAGGCCTTGCCTTACACATTATACAGGGCGAATGCCCAACAACCGTACATGATATCGGCATCCACCTGTGTTTCAGTGTGCCCAATTTAGATGCATTTATACACCACCTGGATGAAATGAAGGTATCTTACAGCAACTGGACCGGCCAGCCCAAAAAAATACAACTAAGGGCCGACGGCGTAAAACAGATCTACCTGCAGGACCCGGATGGTTTTTGGGTAGAGGTGAACGACTCCAAATAATTTTTTTACAGCATGAGTGATAATTGATGAGGGCTATAATAAAACTAAGGCAATTTATTGGGTTTGATAACCCGCGTTTAACACTGGAGAATAAGCTATTTAATTTTATATGCCTTTTCCTGGCATTCAGCATGACAGTTGGCCTTGCGAATAATTTCCTGCTTGGCTTTCCATTGTATTTAATGCTCATTGAGTTGTTTATTTGTGCCATGTGTGCACTTGCTTTTTACCGCAGCAAGTATGTTGGTTATACAGAAAATATGGCACTTGGCTATGTTACCGCCGGCATATTGCTTTTGATACCGGGATGGTTTTTTAACGGCGGGATAGAAGGCTCAACTACCATGGTAGGTGTTTTTATGATTGTTTTAATAATGATGCTGCTCAAACGCAAGTATCATTTTTACTATATCGGTTTTTTAATGATGGTTTTTTATGGCTGCTACCTCTTGGAAAGACAGTTTCCGCAATGGGTAACACAGCCTCAAAATACAGCGCAAAAAGAGGCCGACCTGATCTCATCAGCTATACTAAACATTTTAATGGCAGGTTTGCTGGTAAGCTTTTTAAAAAGGAGCCATGAAAAGGACAAAAACGCGTTGATAAAAAAAAGCAACGAACTGCAATCATCACAGGTTGCCTTATCAACAGCTAAAAACAGGGCCGAAGATGCAACAGTAGCCAAATCGAACTTTTTGGCAAATATGAGCCACGAGATCCGCACCCCGCTGAACGGCATCATAGGCACGGCACAATTGCTCTCATTATCTGACTTGAGCGCTGACCAGCGCGAGCTGCTGCAAACCCTGCAATCGAGCAGTAATTTGCTCATCAACATCATTAGTGATATTCTTGACCTTTCAAAAATTGAAGCTGATAAGCTTACCCTGCAGCCAAAGCCGGTAAACATAAAAAATTGTATAAAAACAGCACTCGAAATCAGTAAACCAGGCTTATCTGCCCCGGGTAAAAACATCACTTTAAATTGCAACATTGACAAAAACCTGGCCGGCTATTTAAAAATGGACGAAAGCCGGGTACAGCAAATATTGGTTAACCTTATTGGCAATGCTATAAAATTTACGGACGAAGGTTCGGTATCGCTTAACGTAACGGCAGTTAACCTCACCCCTGATTTGCAGGAAGTTACCTTTAGTGTAAAGGACACCGGGATCGGGATCAGTGAAGAAGCTTTGTCACAATTATTTAAGCCATTTACCCAGGTAAATACTACTGCGCTGCGCAAATACGGCGGCACCGGGCTGGGTTTATCCATCTGTAAAAAACTGGTTGAAATGATGAACGGCCGGATTTGGGCCGAAAGCAGGGAAAACGCAGGCTCGGTTTTTAGTTTTTCACTTCCTTTGCAAATAGTTTCGGTTGATATGCCGGTTGTTGAACATACCCATAAACAGGCTGCATACCAATACCGCCCGCTAAATATTTTGCTTGCCGAAGACAATAAGATGAACCAGCTGATTGCCGGCAAAACGTTTAAAAAGATAGGGCATGATATTGACATTGCCGACAATGGGCGCATAGCTATTGAAATGGCCGGGCAAAAAAAGTACGACCTTATTTTTATGGATATCCAGATGCCGGAGATGGATGGCCTGCAGGCGGCAGCTTACCTTATTAATAAATACGGTGAAGACTGCCCGCCTATTATTGCAATGACGGCCAATGTGCTTAGCGAAGACGAAGACAGCTGTAAGAAAGCTGGCATGAATGATTTTGTAAGCAAACCCTTTACTATTGAACGGCTGGAAGATGTTATTTATAAATGGGTATTTGAAAACAGCCAAAAAAACCAGGCAATTGAGGGCCAGGAATTAGCACCGATTTAAGCTACACCTGTATTTGCGCTCAAGTTGACCAACATTCCCCGATTAGTACCACAAAACTTATAAATAATACCATTAGTAATGGTGATATTGTATTTAGTTTTGTATCATGTTACAAGGCACACCGGTTTATGATATTTGCACCTTGTCTGATTTCAGGCAGGATGACATCATGGTTAGCCGTTTTGCACCCTATTTGGAACATCATAAAAACCTGTATGCCGCCCACCGGCACACTTTTTACCATGTGGTATTTTTTACCGGTGGCGCAGGAACACATAACATAGATTTTGAAGATTTTGAGGTAAAGCCCGGCCAAATTTATTTTATGGTGCCGGGGCAGGTACATTCATGGAGCTTTGAAGGCTTTACCGATGGCTATATCATTAATTTTTCCGATACGTTTTTCCAGTCGTTGTTGCTGGATACGGCCTACCTGGAGCGGTTTGCCTTTTTTAGCGGCGATGTAAGCGAAGCGGTAATTAACCTGCCTGCAGGCGCTGGTGAAAAAATAGGAAACCTGTTTGAAGAGATCATTAAGGAATGGGAAAGCTCGCCAAAACAAACCACCGATTTGATGCGGGTGCTGATGCTGCAGGTATTTATATTGGTAAACCGGTTTAAAGGTGCAAACCCCAAGGGCCCTGCATCATACAACCAAACCTTGCTTAAAAACTTTAGGAAACTTATTGAGCAGCAATACAAAAAATTAAGACTGCCAAAGGATTATGCTGCCCTGCTTTACATCACCCCAAATCATTTAAATGCGGTTTGTAAAGATCTGTTGGGCAAGCAGGCCGGCGAACTGATCAGGAACAGGGCTTTACTGGAAGCCAAACGACTGCTGACCAATCCCGAACTAACCATTACCGAAATTGCTATGGAGCTTAACTTTGGCGATAACTCCTACTTCACCAAGTTTTTTAAAAAAACCGAAGGTATAACGCCCGAAGAATTCAGAAAAAATATTTTAACGCACAACCATCATGACTAACCAGCAAAAAAGCCTGCCTGCATGGCCGGCTATAGTACACGGAAAATGCCCGCGCTGCCGCCGGGGCGATATGTTTGCCACACCTATGTACGGCTTTAAAGCCCAGGTAATGAACAAAACATGCCCGCATTGCGGCTTACTTTTTGAGCGCGAGCCGGGGTACTTTTATGTGGCCATGCTGGTAAGCTACGCTATGTTTGTAGCCGAAATGGTAACCATGGCCGTGGCCATACATGTGTTAACCGGCAGCAGCAACCCCTGGCTGTATGTAAGCATTATTTTATCTGTAGGCGTTTTGCTGTCGCCTTTTAATTTCAGGTATTCAAGGATCATGCTGCTGCACTGGCTTACACCCGGGCTGCATTATCAACCGGAAACAAGCGCAGATAGAGTTGAATAAAAGCTTGTAAAACAGCACTATAATACAGACATACCGGAGGCAGAAAAACAAATAATGATTGATTGTTACTGCCTCCCCTAACACCATATCTTCTAAACCGTCATTTTAATATCAGGTTATTACCACTTTCATTGCAATTTCATAATAGGTGCCTACCTTGCCCCCGATTAAACTATTAATAATGAACAGAGCTCCCCTAATGAACCTGATCAATTATAATAACATCCTTTATATTGGTGATGAAGCGCAGGCTTGCATCCGCATTATTGAGGCATTCAACAACAAACTTGCGGATATAGAGCGCGCCTATGCCGCCTGGTTTACCAACCGCAGCGCCGACGGTTTACTTACCCGGCACGATAAGCTGCAGCACCATATCCACTACCATTTTGAAGGCGGAATAGCGGCATTTAAGTTTAAGAATGAAGATACCCTGCCTGCTATAATCCGTAACGAGTGTTTTGTTGCCTGTAAATCTTTAGCCGCCGAGCAGCTTTTTGTTTTATCGTAATTAACCTGCCCATAAAGGTTGCAATAAAATCTTACCCCATCCGCACCGATATAGCGCCAACCATCGGTAAAATACCGCTACAATTAGCCAAATTATAGTTAGTAAAGCTTAAGCAGCTTTCTTAATTTTAGCTTACAATAATAAAATGCTGCTATGCCCGGTAAAATCAATTTTGTGCGCTCTTGTTTTTTTATCTTTTTAGGTTCGACAGGCTTCATTGCCCCTGCATCGGCACAACAAAGGGATTACCCTATTCAGCCTGTGCCCTTTACCCAGGTGCATGTTAACGATGGTTTTTGGCAACCTAAAATGGAAGTTAATGCCAATGTTACCATTCCCTACGTGTTGGCGCAATGCAAGGCCAATGGCAGGGTTGATAACTTTTTGCGCGCAGCTAAAATGGAGCCCGGCGATAAGCTGAGCGAGTTCCCTTTTGATGATACCGATATTTATAAAGTAATTGAAGGCGCATCGTACGCCATGCAGGTTAAAAGCAACCCAAAGCTTGACCGCTATATTGATACCCTGATTGGCATTATGGCCAAAGCGCAGGAACCCGACGGCTACCTGTACACCTTCCGCACGGTGAACGCTAAAAAACCGCATGAGTGGATTGGCGAAAAACGCTGGCAGAACGAAGAGGTACTGAGCCATGAGCTATACAACGCCGGGCACCTGTACGAAGCCGCTGTTGCCCATTACCAGGCTACCGGCAAACGCACGCTGCTGAACATCGCCATAAAAAATGCCGACCTGCTTACCCGCACCTTTGGCTATGGTAAAATAGAAGAATATCCCGGTCACCAGATTGTGGAAACGGGCCTTACCAAGCTGTACCGCGTTACCGGCAATAAAAAATACCTGGACCTGGCTAAGTTCTTTTTAGACGTTCGCGGCCCTAAGGGCGAATCGTACAACCAGGCTGACAAAAAAGTGGTTGACCAGCACGAGGCCGAGGGCCATGCCGTACGTGCAGCCTATATGTACACCGGGATGGCCGACGTAGCCGCCCTAACCGGCAACCAGCAATACCTGCATGCCATTGACGATATTTGGGACGATGCGGTTGACAAGAAGCTTTACATTACCGGCGGCATAGGCTCAACCAATAACGGCGAGGCTTTTGGCGATGCTTACCAGCTGCCCAACATGTCGGCCTATGCGGAGACCTGCGCGGCTATTGCCAATGTTTACTGGAACAGCCGCATGTTTTTGCTGCATGGCGACGCCAAGTATATTGATATTTTAGAACGTACCTTATATAACGGCCTGCTGTCGGGCGTATCGCTCACCGGCAACCGCTTTTTTTATCCAAACGTACTGGCTTCAATGGGGCAGCACCAGCGCAGCGCCTGGTTTAGCTGTGCCTGCTGCATCAGTAACATGACCCGCTTTTTACCATCAGTACCGGGTTACGTTTATGCGCACGATAAAAACGACCTTTACGTAAACCTGTTTATGAGCAACAGCAGCGATATTATGCTTACTGCCGGCAAAGTGAACACTATACAAAGCACCGATTACCCCTGGAAAGGCAAGGTTGACCTAACCCTTAACCCCGCCAAAAGCAGCAACTTTACCCTTAGGGTGCGCATTCCGGGCTGGGCGCTGGCTAAACCTGTTCCGGGTGGGCTGTACACCTTTATGGATCAGCACCCCGACCCCGTGGTCATCAGTATAAACGGTAAAGTGTTTAACTACACCACCGAAAAAGGGTACGCCGTTATTAACCGTAAATGGAAAAAAGGCGACGTAGTTACCATGAACCTGCCTATGGAAACCGAAAAGGTAGTAGCCAACAACCTGGTTAAGGCCGATGTTAACCGCTTTGCCTTTCAGCGCGGCCCCATTGTTTATTGCCTGGAAGGCCCTGACAACCGCGACAGTACTGTACAAAACATCACCGTAAATAAAATGGCCGTAAGCAATGCCGTTTACAAACCCGAAATGCTGAACGGCATTGAAGTAATTACCGCCGAAGGTAAAAGCACCAAGCGCCAGCTTAACAGCAGCACACTTTTAGAAACCGACCAAAAGGTAACCGCCATACCCTACTACGCCTGGGCTAACCGCGGACCGAGCGAGATGACCGTTTGGATCCCTTACGAAGCATCGGCCTCTATGCCCAAACCTGCGCCCACTATTGCCAGCACCAGCAAGGTATCGGGCTCTATAACCAACAAGCGGATGCTGAAGGCGCTAAACGATCAGTACGATCCGCAGGACTCAAAAGATGCCAATATGCCTTACCTGCACTGGTGGCCAAAGCAAAATACCGCCGAGTTTGTGCAGTATGATTTTGATAAGCCGCATACCGTATCCGAATCAAAGGTTTACTGGTTTGACGACGGTCCCTGGGGCGGGTGCCGCATCCCGGTATCATACAAAGTCTATTACAAAAAAGGCGACCAATGGGTGCCCGTAAAAACCACTTCGCCGTATGTGATCAGTAAAGACGCCTACAACGTTTTAAACTTTGAGACTGTTGAAACCACCGCCCTTAAAATGGAGGTACAGCTACCCGTTGATAACTCAGCAGGCATCCATGAGTGGAGTGTGAAGTAGAGGTTGGTTGATTGGGGATTAGTTAATTGGAGGTTAGTTGATTAGTTGATTAGAGGTTAGAGATCAGTTGGGGCTGGAGATTAGTTGATTAGTTAGCCGGTTAAACTACACCGCCAAGTCATTACTGTAAGGGTTGGATTGCTCTTGCAGCGCGTTACCGCGGGAAAAAGCTACCCTAAAAGGGAGGTAAATAGTGGATGCAAAAGATATAATATTGTCTGTGCATTAACACTTAAATCACCTGCCTGCGTTATGAAGACTAAAGTTATCACCCTCCTGTTGCTGTTATTCGCGGTTGCTGCTGTTGCTCAAAGAAGACCCGGCAAGAAACCTGCCCCTATTGTATCTGGCGCTACCTTTCATGTTGTGGTAGAATATAAGGGCCGCAAAGAGTTTTTCTCCACCCAATATGAAAACCACGACGGGATGCTGTACCCGGTTGACAAAAATGGAAAGCTCACTATTTTTTATGCCGCAGGTAACGAGAAAAATGACGACCGACTTTCAGTAAGCGGGGTGATCACCGCTGCCGAAAAGAAAGTTTTTCCGTTTGATGATAATTCTGCCCACTTGTCTCTCATGATCTCAAACTACCCGGAAGTGCCTGCTTTTGAGCTAAAGGGCGGTAATATAACCATAACGGCTATGCCACTTAAGGGCGGCCTGGTGCGGGGCACCTTCACCGGCTCGGGCTTCACTGTTGACAATGCCGGCCAAAAGTTTGATTACTCCCTCAGCGGCGAGTTTAGCTTGACGAGGATGTAGGTTAGTTAATTAGCGATTAGTTGATTAGAGATTGGTTAATTTGAGATTAGGCTTGTTTGGTGGCTTACTTATTTCTGCGCGCGTTATTGCTGGGAATGGGTTGGTGAGGTTGCTCTTACGCAAGTTGTGGTGCAGCCGTTGGTGGTGAAATTATTATTTTACGTGTACTGTATCGCCAATCCCACCGATACAACAATACAGGCGATACACGCGATACAGCAGATCGTTATAAATAATCGGCGAGATCCCAGCCTTCGGTTTTTTGTTGCGGGGTGGCTATGTTTTCCAGCAGGCGCATCACCTTAAACGTTACTGATGGCAAGCCTGCCGACAGCTGCGCTGCCTTGTTCACCCACAAATCATACGCATTAACATCGGGCATTAAAATAACAGTGCGCCCCTCAAGGCACTTACACTTGCCCGCATTAAG
This sequence comes from Mucilaginibacter xinganensis, assembly GCF_002257585.1. NCBI lineage: Bacteria > Pseudomonadati > Bacteroidota > Sphingobacteriia > Sphingobacteriales > Sphingobacteriaceae > Mucilaginibacter > Mucilaginibacter xinganensis. The sequence continues at coordinate 4,012,580 of NZ_CP022743.1, forward strand.
GCCCTGCAAGCTGCCCGCCGCCAGCCACAACAGTTCGGGATAATGAACGGATGCTATAATCGCCGTCTTTTCGCTTTCACATATTGCCACCGCTTTTGCAGGCTGGTATTGTAATAAATGCTCACCAAACAGACATTGTTTAAGATTGAAGTCCGAATGACGCTGCCCCGCTTCCTTATTTTTACTGCCAACTAAGGAGTGCGCCCAGGCAATATGGTTAAACGGCTGCTTTACCCGCTTGCCGGTTTCGGGGTTGTAGAGCATTATTTTGCCCGTTCGTACCCTGTTTGCTTTGTCAACCTGCCAGAAGATACACGCACCGGGCCAGTGTTTCGAGGTACCTACCAGGTAAAGCTGTGCCTGTGCGTAAGCTACCTCCCGGCCAAACTTTGCGACAAGGTATCGCACAAAATTATTCTGCTCATAATGCTTCACCGTTTGCCCGATCACACGTTTGGGCAGGTACGATGGTTCAAAATCCCGGTACGTGAGGGGTCGGTAGTCCATAGTCGATGGTCTATCGTCTATGGACTTTCCATGTTTGCTAAAATATTCCGAAGGCTTATAATGATAACCGCAGTTTACCTCGCGGCTGCACCGGCCCACATCATCGGCAATGGGTTCGTCTGTAGCGATATCAATATACCGGCTGAATACTTTGTGCCGGAGACATTGCGGACAGGTGTACCGGCTCCACATGCCTTTGTAAGGTTGCAAGGTATAACGGGGTGGTGGTGTCATTGGGTTATTGGGTTAGCTGTCCATGGTCCATGGTCGATGGTCCATAGAAGAATTTTACAGTAAATTTGCTATCGTCTATGGCCTATCGTCTTTCTGCCATGGACTATGGTCCATCGACTATGGACTATCGACTATTGCCCCTCCTTCAGCAACCTTTCCGCTTTTGTATGCGTTATCCCCATTTCGGCAGCAATTTCCCTGAAGCTTTTGCCCTGTAGCTTAAGTTCGGCGGCCTGGGTTCTTAAAGCTTCGCGGTCCTCCTTTTCGGGTTGGCGCAGGTGTTCCCATTCGCGGCCATAGCCCATAAATTCGTATTGCAAAAAGTTGTACGGCTTGCTGATGGTAAACAGGCAGATGTTGCCCGAGCCGTAAACCTCCTCGGTGTTGCGCTGCTTTACCTGCTTAACATAGCGGATGCTCTTGTCTTTTGCACTCTCGCCAATGGCAAATGCGCTGTCGCAAAAGTTCATCAGCATTTTGCTGCCTTGCAGGTCGTTGCGGGTAATGGGATGCGCGGCATCGCGTTTGGGGGTATGCGCCAGCGCCAGGATGCTCAGGTTATGCTTGCTTTTGAGCGATTTCAGGTGCTTCATCAGCGGCAGGGCATCTTTGGCACGTTCTGTTTCGCTGCGCAAATAGGTTAGGTTGTCGATGATGAGCACGGTTGCCCCGGTGCTTACCACCAGGTTCTCCAGCTGATGGTTCAGAAAATCTTCGAAGTTGGCAAACGTTTTGGGCACATCGGCCATAGGGTCAAGCTCGGCACGCAGGAAATGGTTGGTGAAGCTGTAATGATAATTGTAATTGGACGAGTAACGCGCCTCGAACTGCTTGTCGGCCAGCTCAAAATCAAAGTAAAGGATGCGCTGCCGCCCGGCCTCCAGCCTGAAAGGGCCTATTTGCTCGTTCCGGCTGATGCTATCGCCTACCTGCACCGCAAGGATGGACTTGCCCAGGTTACTGTCGGCAAACAGGATACACAGCTCGCCCTGGAACCAAAACTCGCCGAAAAGCATTTTGGGGATCGGGCGTTTACTGGCGCGCTCCATCCAGTCGGCGGCGCTGCGGAGGCGGAATAATTGGTTGCCCTGGTCGGGCTGGTCTGCGTCAGGTTGCAGCAGGCGGGCTATCTCCTGGCGGATAACATCGGGATTGATGCCCTGTTGCCCGCCGGCTGGCGGTACGTTTTGCGGATGTGACATAAATAAAGAGGTTTTAAAGAAATATATAATTGTGTTTAGTATGCTGTTTGGCATATTTTATTAAGTAGTTTACGGCTTGTACTGTATCGCGTGTATTGTCTGTATTGCTACATGGAAACGATACAGCGATACAGTGATACAAAAACGGCTATATTATTTTAATGCTGATGATAAGCAGGCGGTAAAACCCGGCTTAACTATTGCAGAAAAGCAACGCTGGTAAAGGTAGGGAATATTTCTGTATTAGTAAAGAAATTTTAAAGAAAAAATGGATTGGTAAATTAAAATTATGATCTATATTATTCTTAAAGCAGTAGAAATGAAAAAAAGTAATACTTTTATGTAAATTGAATACCCTGTAGATTTTCTTCTGAAGAATTGATTACTCTTTTTACTTTGGGTTTGAATTCAGTTTTTTAATTAAGGACGCTTATGAAAGTAGTTGATGACATACTACAGCAAATAGAATACTGTATACATAATAATGAGTTTTTAATAATTGAAAATGAAAAGGTTGAAATAAAGGACAACAGTCATAATAATTCTGAATGGACTGAGGTTTTTAAAACTGCCAATGCTTATCTTAACACGAATGGAGGGATAATTATTGTCGGAATACTTGAGGACAAAAAGAATAAACGATATATTTTCAAAGGATTCGATTTTAATAACGAGGACAAATTAAAGACAATTAAAGATGCTTACATAGATGATTATGGGGCAAAAAAAGATATCAGTGAATACTTACACTATGAAACAAGACAGTTTTTAGATGGACAACTATTAGTCATTTATATTGATGGATTGCCGGATGATGAAAAGTACATTTACTATGGCGGAAGTGCTTATGAAAGATTAATATCTGGTGATCACAAGCTTAGTGATATTAAAATTCAGTCTCAAAGAGAATACAAGGCTGAACTAATTGACACAAGGGAATTAAGAGTAGTTGCCAATTCAACAATTGAAGATTTAGATGTAAATCGACTGAATGACTACATCCATCTATTAAATAGTGAAGTAAAAATTGAAAATATAAAATCATCAATTGATGAGGCGAAATCATTTCTTAAAAGAAATGGAATGACCAGGGAAGATATTCCTACAATTTTAGGGGTTTTAGTTTGCGGTTCGGAACCTGGTGAAAAATTACATTGGCGCTCACAAGTCGACGCTTACGTTGACAGCCCTGTAACTATTGATATAGCTCAAAATAAAAAAATAATCAACAATACCGTTATTCAATTAATGGAACAAAGCTTAGCTTTTGTTTATAGAAATATACAAACTGGTATTTCAAACGAAAGAGGCGGCACGAAACTTTTTGAATATCCCGAACGACTAATAAGAGAGTGCATTAACAATTCGTTAGCCCATAGGGACTATGCGATAGATCATTACGTAAATATAAATATACTTCCAGGCAAACATATTCAAATTAGAAATCCTGGAAGATTTAAAAAACAGCTTCTCTTAATTGATTTAGAAAATGTCGTTCCTGTCCGAAGAATTATATCTGGAAATCCAAAAGCTAATAATCCTAAATTAGCTAAAGTTTTAAGTGTTTATAATAAATATGAAGGTAAAGGTTGGGGAATGGCTTCAGTAATTGGCGCATGCTTAGAGGATAGGATAGATGTTCCTTATTACATTTTTCATTCTTGGGATGAATTGTCACTGTATATCCCGAAAGGGAAATTAGTTGACGAAACAATGGACACATTGTTTGAATCATACAGTGGCTATTTGACCAGAAAATTAGAAGGATATGATATCACATTGGATCAAAAACGTGTGTTAACATATCTTTACAAATCAGAGAATTTAAATAAACAAGACAGATACACTATATTGCTTACTAAAGATAATAATCATCTACAAGCAATTCAATCGCTTCAAGAAGCTGGCCTAATTATTAGGCATTCAATTAGCGATGAGATTTACTCCGTTTTCATTATTGATCGTAATTTATTTAAAAAGAGTTTTTACAGGGAATTGGAAGGGCAATATGGACATAATTTCGTCGCGTTACATCAAGATTACAAGGATGTTTTGTCATTTATTTATGAAAGAAACACTTACAGCCTTGACAAGTATCCCAGTGCGAATGAAATCGGAAGCAAAATTTGGATAAAGAAAGGTAACGCAGCTATACTTGAGGGCTACGAAGTCTATAAAAGAAAGGTTCGTAATATTGTTAATAAGCTTGAAAAAAGCTCTTTCATACTTAGAAATAACAATAAACCTGAATACATGATTAACGTCAATTATAAGTCATTGGGCGATTTATTTAATTAAAAACTAATAAACTGTATCGTCTGTATCGCCACCAACTAACAATACAGACGATACACACGATACAGTTTTTTGTCATTCTGAGCATAGCGAAGGATCTTCTGCGCGCTAAAGGTATTCGCCCGATAAGTCGCCCACATACCTTTCCGCCGGGAATAGCGCTTGCTGAAGATCCTTCGCTATGCTCAGGAGGACAGGTTTATTTACACACCACAGGTTTACTGTATCGCGTGTATTGTTGCGGTGAAACGATACAGCGATACAGGCGATACAGCGCATAACCGATACCCTCCCCGCCCCTTAAATGGTTCATCGCAACAATTCACCCCATTAAATACTTAATTGTCAATCCGCACGTTATCAGCTAAATAAACCTATCCAACATGATCCATCTGCAAAAAAACCCCTCAACCCGGCTGTACAGGTATGTATTGCTATTGCCCTTTATTGTATTAAGCCTGTGTTTTATCAATCCTGTTAAGGCCCGCACCATGGCGGTTAAAACAACAACAGTTGCCGATACTACCCCCATGAAAGCCTTTGAAGGCATTTACCAGCTTAAAAGCAACGAACATGGTTACGTACAAATTACTGTTTCCAATAAAACCCTGCTTGCCAAAGTTATTGACGCAAATAAGCAATTTGTATTAACCCGCAAAGGCGATCTTGCCTTTGAAACACTGGACGATGACGGCGATGAAAAGATCCCTGTTACCTTCGCCAAAAGCGCTGCCGGCGAAGTTACCGGGGCTGCCGTGGGGGATAAAGACCAACTTACCAGGGTAAAAAACTATGTGCCCGTAACAGCCATTAAACTTACCGCCGCCAAGCTAAAGACTTACGAAGGCAAGTATGAGTTTGATCAACGAAAAGGTACTTTTTTAACCATAACCGCCACCGCCGACGGACTGGTACTCAAGGAGCTTTGGGACGATAAAGAGATCCCGTTTATAGCAGTAGCCGATAACGAGTTTATAAATAAAGAGGCCCTGTTTCCGTTAAAATTCACCATGGATGCAAGCGGTAACGCCATCAAAGTGCTGGCCTTTAACCGGGATAGCTGGGATAAGGTGAAGGAGTGATGGTTAGTTGATTAGAGGTTAGTTAATTAGAGACTAGTTAACTAGAGATCAGTTAATTAGAGATTAGGCGGGTCGTGCGGAGAGAATTAACCACCAACACCATCTAATCTCTAATTAACTAATCTCTATCCCCTACCTAATCTCTGATCTCTAATTAACCAATCTCTATCCCCCACCTAATCTCTAATCTCCAGGCAACTAACCTCTATCCCCACCTAATCTCTAATCTCCAGTCTCTAATCTCTACTTCCCAAAATCATAAAACTTCCATTGCGTGGTAAAATCCCTTGTCAATGCCTGGTTGGTGAGGGTGGCGCGTACCATTTCAATAGGCATGGTGTTTTCCTTTATTACGGCGTCGTGAAATTGTTTGTAGGTCATTTTACCGCCGTCAACCAGTTCGCGTTTAAGGCTCATCAACTGCAGGCCACCGGTTAAGTAGGCCACCTGGTAAAGCGGACTATACCCGCCCTGGAACGAGCGCCTTACTTCGCCCTCGGCATTGGCGCGTTCATGCCCTACCCTATCCACCAAAAAGTCTATACATTGCTGTGGTGTCCAGTTGCCCAGGTGATAGTTTAACGAGAAGATGATGCGGGCGCAACGGTGCATCCTCCAAAATAACATCCCGATGCGTTCTTCTGGTGTTTTGGCAAAGCCCTGATCGTATAATAACAATTCCCAATACAGGCTCCATCCCTCTATCCAAAACGGGGTATAAAACATGTTGCGGTATGGCTTGTAGCGGCTGTTCATAAAGTACTGCATGTTGTGGCCGGGCAAAAGCTCGTGCTGCACGGTACCCCTGCTAAAATAAGGGTTGTTGCCCCGCATGCTCATCAGCTTGTCGGCCTCATCCATGGTGTTGGTGGGGTAGCTGATAATGATCTCGCTGCCACCCAAAAAGAAAGGGTTCACCAGTTGCTGCTGCGGCGTCATCATGGTCATGCCCCAGGTTTCTTCGGCCAGCGGCGGTATAGTGATCAGGTCGCGCGCTTTAATAAAGCTCAGCGCATCGTTGTATAATTTCAGGATGGCTTCGGGCTGTTTGCCGGCGGGTACGTAGCTATTCTTCACTTTCTCCAGGGCCTTGTGCCAGTCGTTACCAAAACCCATTTCGTTGCTGGCTTTCAGCATCTCACGGTCGCAAAAGGCGAATTCCTTGTTGGCCAGTTTTATCAGTTCTTCGGGCGAGTAAGGGATCATCTCGGCCTTTAGCTGGCGCACCAGTTCATCGTGCCCAACAGGAACGCCTTTAATGCCACTGCTATCGGGCTTTTGGGTGGTGTTTATTTTGCCCTTGCCCATTATTAAGGTGGCGTAGTTATTTAAAGCGGTATCCAGCTTCAGGTAGGGTTTTGGCATCCACCAGGTAAAGTCGGGATCATAGCCGTTATAAAAATCGTAAAAGCTTTTAAGGCGGCTCTTAAGCCCCAGCACAGCGGCCTTGCCCTTGCGTGCCAGCGGCATATCCAGCGATTTTACGGCTTCAAACGATGCCTGCGACGTCTTTACCGCCTTTATAATATTATTAAGCTGCAGGGCAATTTCCTGCCCGTTTACCGAAATGCCGCGGCGACGTTTCTTTTCCAGCTGGTAAATCTCTTCGGCAAAGGGGATGTAGGCGGTTATCTTATTGTATTCGTCTTCATCAAGCTTTAGTGCGCCAAGGTCAAACACAATCTGTTTTTTAAGCAGGGTATAATCCACCTTGCCATAAATGCTCATGCTTTCAAAATCGCTTTGCTTCAACTTTTCAAGATATTCGTTACCTGTTTCTATCAGGCGTTTACGCTCTTCGGGCGAGGTTTGTACCGATTGATTGGAGTAGCCGTCAATAGCCGTGTAGGGCGAATAAAAATCGCGGATGGCATTCATATCCTGCCCGTATTGGATAATTAGTCCGGATACTTCGCTGGCCTGCTCATACATGGCCTTAGGCGCTGTTTGTGCCGACAGCCTGCCGGTGGAACTAAAAAATACAAAACATAAAATAACAGGAAGGATAAAATTTGACGAGGTTTTTTTGCGATACATGCGGCTACAGGATTAATTATTACCAGGCGAAATATAAGTTAATTTAATGCATGATAAAAATAGGCGCGGCAAGGCAGGTTTAGTAACTATAATTTGACAGGTTGTAGCGGGATTTTAGCCGTGAGGGTTGGGGAAGGTCCATGGTCGATAGTCGATAGTCCATGGTCGATGGTCGATGGTGGATTGTATAATGGAAGGGTGTTGTTTTAGGCATGACCCGTAGGGTCTATCCCGTTGTAGAAATCGCCCCCCTCTTTTATTACCTCGTAGAGGTTACCCTTAACCGTTAGGCAGGTATTGAACAGCGCATAATGGGTAGCCTCTACGAGGCAAAGAACCGCGGAATTGTTTTTTCTACAAAGAGGTAGACCCTATGGTTCAAAATTGCTGACGAAATAAGATCGCACGAAGCTTGTATTGAATTCCTTACCTATTAACTATTGCTAATTATTACACGCTGAAAAAAGATGTAAATTTGAATATGGGTAAGGTCAAGTCAGAAAAAATCAATAAGGTTAAAACTGAATTGGCCAAATGGAAAGCCAAATAATTGCCTGCCCGGAATTGGCATAATTATCCTTCGTATTTAAATAAGTCTTTTTGTCATTCTGAGCGTGAGCGAAGAATCCTCAACGCGGGACAGGTATGAAGGCGACTTATCAATTGGATAAGATTCTTCGCTCACGCTCAGAATGACAAGGGGTATTAACACAAAAAAACCGGATGTTACTCAATTGAATAAGCACCCGGCTGTAAACTCCCCTAGTTTAGTTTTTTATTAATGCAGCGCTGTTTTGCTGTATAAATGATACTCGCCCGGGGCAAGGGTCATCGTATAAGCCAATGATGTTACATTGATGGTTGAACCCGTAAAGTTGTCTGTCCACGTACCTGTTGCCGGGAAAGTTATGGTGGCGGTGTTTGCCACCACACCAAAGTTACCCACCACCTCAATACTGTTTGACGGATCGGTTAGCTGGATGGTTTTCACTGCACCGTCTAAACTGTAATTAAATGTAGTGCTGGTAAACACCGGGTTGTTGATCTTCCACTTGATCATCTGCGAATACACTTTAAACAGGTGCCTGCGGTTGGCATCGTTCATGTATTCCCAATGGGCGGGCTTATCCCCCAGCCTTCCGCCGTTATCAATACTTACGTCGTAACCGCGTTCACCAAACTGCCAAAGCATTTTAGGTCCCGGCGATGAAAACATAAAGGCTGCACCCAGTTCGTCGCGCTTAAGGCCGGTTGCCAGGTCCTTTACACTGTAGCTGCCGCTGGCGTTACCATAGGCGGCGTTTTTAAATTGCAGGCGTTCCTCATCGTGGCTTTCAAAATAGCTTACCAGCGCATAAGGGTTTTTAAAGTTAAACCTGTCATAAAACAAGCCCGAAATATCCCACGAGCCGCCTGCATCGTTATAGCTCATTAAACCCTGCTCTGCCTGAAAACTTTGATTGTTCCAGGTCATCATGCCTTGGTCGGCCAGTTCGCTTTCTTCCTGGTTGCCGGCAAAGTCTTCCAGTATCACGTATAATTTAGGGTCAATGCTTTTAATATAGCTGTTGTAATCCTTCCAGATGGCAACCCGGCTGGCATCATAATTACCCCAGGCGGCAACATCGCTACCGCTGTTGGTTTGTGTAAAACCTTTCGCCAAATCAAAACGGAAGCCGTCAATCTTATACTCCTGCATCCAAAACTTCACTACGTTTTTAACAAAGTATCTGGTAGCGGGGCTCTCATGGTTAAACTGGTACCCCACGTTAAAAGGGTGCGTAGCCACGGTATTATACCAGGGGTTATTAGCGGGCACCCCACCGCTTGAGTACAACTGTACCATAGGCGATGAACCGAAGGAGTGGTTAAGCACTATATCCTGTATTACGGCAATTCCTTTGGCATGGCAGGCGTCAATAAGCGCTTTCAGGTCGTTTTTGGTGCCATAATATTTATCAGGGGCAAAGTAATAGTTGGGGTTGTAGCCCCATGAGTCGTTACCCTCAAACTCGTTTACCGGCATCAGCTCAATGGCATTAACGCCCAGGCGGGCAATATAGTTTAAGGTATCTTTTACGGTTTTATAGCTGTGGGTGGCCACAAAATCGCGCACCAGCAATTCGTAAACTACAAGGTTTTTAGGCTCAGGGCGGGTAAATGTGCTGGTAGTCCAGCTGTAGGCGGGCTGGTTAGCTTCCATTACGCTCACTATGCCGGTTGTTTTACCGGTGGGATAGCTTTTTAAGTTGGGGTATATGGAGGCATCAATATATTTGTCGTTATCCGGGTCAAGTACCTTTTCGCAATAAGGGTCACCTATTTTAAACGACTGATCCACATAATACTGGTAAGCATATTCGGTATTGGGGTCAAGGTTATCTATCTGGATCCACCAGCGGCTGCCATCGGTAGAGTTGGTCATGTTATATTTGGCATCGGTCGACCAGCCGTTAAAATCGCCGGTAAGGGTAACGGTTTTTTTATTGGGTGCATACAAATTAAAAATGGCCGATTTACCGCCGTTTATAAAAGTAACGCCATCATTAGCGCCTGCCGGTACATCTTTAGCTGTCGGGTTAGGATCGGGAACGTTCCCGGAACCCTTGTCAACAGAGGGGGTTTTTGAGCATGAAATAACACCTGCCAGCAAGATCCAGGCAAACAATAAGTACAAATTCCTGATTTTCATTTATTTTCTTCGTTAAAATTGGTGCCTAAAGGTAGGTAATTTGTTTTGACAACTCCAATTTCTTCAATAATTTTCAGGCTGCTTAAATCACATGCTGTTTCACCAGCGCAATCAGTTCGTCCATGTCGAAAGGTTTTTTCAGGTAGGAGTTAGCGAGACCTTCTTCGGCAATTTCTTTCACGTTGCTTACTGCTGATATGATAATTATAGGGATGTGCTGTGTTTTCGGGTTTGTCTTCAGCTCCTTACTCAGCTGCTGGCCATTGGCGTCGCTTTTCCATTCGGTGAGCCAGTTGTCCATCAGGATAAGGCCGGGGTTGTGCTCCGTTACTTTTCCCAGGATCTTTGAGTCGCCCGATGAAAGCACTTCATACCCCTGCTCTTCCAATATGTAAACAATAGTGTCCCTAATGTCTTTATCATCCTCAATAACCAATATCTTTTTGGCCATAACCTTACAAGCTCCTTTATTGTTTAATAACAACCAAGGGTGCTGGTTTTGTTTTAGGCTGATGTGTTTTTTTTGTAAAAAATACTGTTACAATTAACCATCTCCAAAATGGCGAAATGCGAGCTTATAGAAAGTAGCCATTGGATTTGATTTTGATTTTTATTATTTTCGTATATAAACATCAAGCTATGACACATCTGACAATCAATAAAAAAAAATATGTGCTTTTGTCTGAAGAGAATTACCAGGAACTGCAAAAGAAGGCGGCATTAAAATGGAAGCCGGAAAAAACCTTTTCTGTTGAAGAGGCTAGGGCTTACAGTAAAAAGCTTATTAATGAATGGGCTTCAGAAAAATAATTATCCGCGAATCTGCGGCCGAAAGCATTGCAGCGATTTCATTTTTTCTTGAATCAGAAAGTCTTTTAGCTACTGCTGAAAAGTTCACTGATGATGCTTACGATTTCATAACTCATCTGGGTGATAATAGAAAAGGCTATAGAATATGCAGAGATCCTGAAAGAGGCTCGTTGGGGTATAAGTGCATTCCGTACAAGAAAAAATACACAATTGTATTTGTTGAACTGGATACAGAAATTATAGTATGTGAATTTATTCTTTCAAAAGGAATCTATTGGTAAACCAATTACAGTTTAACAACATAAAAAAACCAAGCTTTTACATTATCATACACGGCTATGGTGACCCGAAAAATTACACCTCCAAATTAGTGTAGCAGCTCCGGCAGCGGGGTTCGTAGCTTTCCTTTTCGCCCAGCATTACCTGGTTTTCATCGGGCAGCAGGCGGTACGAGTATAAGGCAGGGTTCCCGCAGCGCACGCATACAGCATGCAGTTTGGTTACTGATTCGGCCATAGCCATAATGGCGGGCATCGGGCCAAACGGACGGCCCTTGAAATCCATATCCAACCCGGCAACAATTACACGGATACCTTTATTGGCGAGGATATTACACACATCAGGCAGCTCTTCATCAAAAAACTGCGCTTCATCAATCCCTATCACGTGCACATCACTGGCCAGCAATAATATGGATGACGCGTTCTCAACAGGGGTTGAAGGAATAGAGGTTGCATTGTGCGAAACCAAAGCATTTTCATCATACCGGGTATCGGCCTTCGGACTAAAGATCTCTACTTTTAATCGGGCTATCTTCGCCCTGTTAAGCCGGCGGATCAGCTCCTCTGTTTTGCCTGAAAACATCGATCCGCAAACCACTTCTATACTGCCCCCCAGTTCATTTCTCCGCTTAAATATATCTTCTACAAACACCAAATCGCTGATTATTAATAGTTGAATGAGCTAGTCCAAAAATCGGGAATCCCCCAAAATACGAAAGAAAAACAGAGAGATAGCTTTGCGCAATAATGCGTCTTTGACTAACCCCTAACCTCTAATCACTAATCTCAAACCACAAATATCAGAATTTAATCTTATTTTTGATTGGCATTTTCCCAACATTGATCCATGAAGCAAAAGGAAGTATTTAAAAAGATAGGTGGCATTATACAGGAGCTAAGTGAACAATATGAATACCTGCAAACCACGGTTGATAATTTAAATGACCTGGAACTTGAACTTTTTGTTGCTAACGCTCATTTCTTAACAGACCATATTGAAATATTGTGCAAACTTAACCTGCAAAATAAACCTAAACGCGCTGTTATTGAAAAACCCGAAACCAGTTACCAGCAAAAGTTTTTTGAACCCGTTGTTCAGCAAATGAAACCGGGAGCTGATTTGAGAGGATTAAGGATGCCAAAACCGCAGGCTAAACCGGTTGAAGTTGAAGTGATCAACAACCTGCCGGAGCCGCCCGAAGAAAAACCGGTGATACAATTGCCTGCTGCCAAACAGCCGGAAGAACACATTACTCCGCAGTTCGACTTCACCTCGCAGGCACCTGAAGATAGTTATTCGTTCATCCGCGAAGAGCCGGAAACCATCCGTCATGAACTGATCTTAGACGAGGCTGAAACATGGGAAGATGAAGAAGACGGTGCAGTTGCCGTTAAACAAAAAGAAGAGGAAAAAACTGAAGAGACACCGGCAGCCGCAGCAACAGAAACGCCGGTGATTACTGAAGAAGCGGTTACGTTACCGCACACTATCGAAACTATTGAACCCGTTATTGAGGAAGTAAAGGCAGAAGAATCATTTGCCCAAACCAGTGAAGCCGAAGTGATTAGTGCAGCACCTGCAAAGGAAGATGCCGGAGAAGCAGAAGTAATAACCCGCAATCAGCAAATATCATCGCAACAGGGCGATAAAACAGCCTCAAAAAGCGACCAGTTAAGCATTAAGCCCATCAGCGATATTAAGCTGGCCATTACGCTTAATGATAAATTGCTGTATGTAAAAGACCTGTTTAACGGGTACAACCTTGCTTACAGCGAAGCTATAGAGATCCTGAACCGATTTAACACGTTTGAAGAAGCCCAGCGTTTTTTAAACACCAATTACGTAACCAAAAACAACTGGGAAAGCAAACCAGCTACCGCCGAAAAGTTATACGCGCTGCTGAAAAGAAGGTACGCTTAGTTAGTTAGCGGTTAACAGGATATTCCACTGTCAACTGTAAACTTACTTAAACAATCCCCATACGGTTAGAATCCAGCTTAAGCAACACAAACAGCAGGATGGTGAAGCTCAATAAGGATGACCCGCCATAGCTGATAAACGGCAGCGGAATCCCTATTACGGGTACCAAACCAATCGTCATACCTATATTGATCATCACGTGGAAAAAGATCACAGAAGCCACGCCATAGCCGTAAACCCTGGAAAATGGCGATCGCTGCCGTTCAGCGATCAGGATTAGCCTTAGCACCAAAAACAGGTACAGCCCCAATACGGTTAACGATCCTGCAAAGCCCCACTCCTCGCCTACGGTACAAAAAATAAAATCGGTGCTTTGCTCAGGCACAAATGAATATTTGGTTTGTGTGCCCTTTAAATAGCCCTTGCCCCACATCTTACCGGAACCAATGGCAATCTTTGACTGGTTAAGGTTGTAGCCCTTTCCCTTTAAATCGCTCTTAATCCCCAATATAATATCAATCCTTACCTTTTGGTGCGGCTTTAAAACGCTGTTGTAAATAACCTTTACGCTAAACACAAACACAATGCAAATTGCCAAACCGGCAAGCATGGTATAAACAACCTTTTTACTGCGCCTGAACAACAAGATAACCGCAAGGGTGATAACCACTATAACCCCGATAACAGCCAGCGGCGGATACAAAACCGAGGTAACAAACAGCGCAATGAACAACGCACCTATGATTAAGAAATAAGGAGAAAGCCCCTCGCGGTACAGCACAAACACCAGCGATAAAAATACCAGCGTTGAGCCCATATCCGGCTGCATCATAATCAGGAACATGGGCACCCCTATGATGGTAGCGGCAATAGCAAACGACTTAGGTTCGCTTACCCTGATATTGGGCCCGCTTAAATAACGCGCCAGTAATAAACAGGTAGAGAACTTGGCAAACTCCGAGGGCTGCAGCCTGAAACCGCCGCCAAGGCTAATCCATGCCTGGTTACCGCCCACGTTGCGCCCAACCACCAAAACAATACCCAGCAATAATAAGGTTATAATGTAAAAGGCAGGTGCCAGGGCAGTAATAAATCTGCTCTCGAGCAAAAGGATAACTCCGCCTACCAACACCGCAACAATGATAAAAGTAAACTGCTTGCCATAGTTGGTATGTGAGTCGATAATGCTTGGGTAACGCTCGTCATACACCGCCGCATGGATATTGAACCAGCCAATGGTACACAGCGCCAGGAAAATGAATACCGTTATCCAATCAACATTAAAAAAAAAGCTGCGCTGGTTATTTATCATCTTTCCTCCCCGGTAATACGGCTAAAAGCCTGGTTGATGAATCTTTTTTGTTTTGACGGGATGCGCCTTTCAGGCCTTTCAAAGGCTTTTTCAAAGTATCTGCCTTCTGCTTTTTGGCGGTATCTTTTGGCGATATCTTCTTCCGGAATCGGCTGTAATAAAGGGCAGAATCGGGCAGGCGGTTAGCGTTGGCAAAATGCTCAACCGTTATCCCAGATTCACGCGGGGAAATGCTTCCCTTTAAATATTTTTCAACTATAAAGCTGGCTATTGGAGCTGCCCAGTGCGCCCCTTCGCCAGAGTTTTCAACCACTACTGCAATAGCTATCCGGGGGTTTTCACGCGGGGCAAAGGCAACAAATACAGAGTGCGCTTCGCCGCCGGGGTTTTGAGCGGTTCCTGTTTTACCGCACATGATGATGCCGGGAATTTTTGACCGGATACCTGTACCTCTGTCAATAACCGCCTGCATCCCGTTTATTACGGGCTCAAAGTATTGGGAGTCTATCCCAACGTAGTTCCTTACAGTATATTCATGTTTAATAACATTTTGAGTGCCTATTGCTTTTACCAGGTGGGGCTTATAATAATAACCATGGTTGGCTATGGTACATTCAAGATTAGCCATTTGCAAAGGCGTAGCCAGCAACTCCCCCTGCCCGATAGCAAGCGGAATAATAGTGCTTGAACGCCAGCCACCTTTATGATAAAGGTTATCATAATACAAAGGTGTTGGCACATTACCACGGCTTTCGCCCGGCACATCCAGATCAAGGCGGGTGCCTAAACCAAATTTCTTCACGTTATCGCGCCATGTTTTATAGCTTGCTTCTGTTTGGTGTGTGCCGTTGTGATCAATTATCTTTTGAAACACCATAGAAAAATAACCATTGCACGATTCGGCAACGGCGCTGCTTAAGTTAACCAAACCGTGTGCTTCGCCATTATTACATTTAACCCTGCGGTTACCCGCCTGGTAATATCCGGGGCAGTAATAACTGGTTTGCGGAGTAATGATCCCCTCCTCTAACCCAATAAGTGCACTTAACGGCTTAAAAGATGAACCCGGGGGATATTTTGCCTGCACCGGCCTTATAAAAAACGGGTTGTAAACATCGGCGTACATTTTTGCGGCATTGTTTCCGCGTTCGCGGCCAACCATCAGGTTAGGGTCGTAAGTTGGGCTGCTCACGTAGCAAAGAATCTCGCCGGTTGAGGGCTCAATGGCAACAATACTCCCCACCTTATCATGCATCAGCTTTTCGCCCAGCTTTTGGATGCTCAGTTCAAGCGATGAGGTTAAACGCTGGCCGGGCACAGCCGCAGTGTCATATAGCCCGTTGGCAAACTTTCCTTTCAGCGTACCGCGCGAGTCAACCATTTGGTTACTAACGCCACGCTGGCCGCGCAACACAGTTTCGTATGATTTTTCAACACCGGTTACACCAATAAAGTCTCCGGGATGGTAGTAGCCATTGGAGTGTTTGATATCCTTATCCTGCACCTCGCCAATATAACCCAGGAATTGTGCGGCAACAGAATCGGGATAGTTACGCAGGTACCTGGTGATTGCCGAAAAGCCGGGAAATTCTGAAAGCCGTTCAGACACCGAGGCATAAGTTTGCGCGGTAAGTTGTTTTTCAAATACCGACTTTAACACCGGTGAGTACTTCCAGGCTTTTACCCAGCGCTTGTTAAAGCCATCCCGGTCAATCCCCAAAAGCTTGCAAAACTCTACGGTATCAAATGGCTTAACCTCACGCGGGGTTATCATGATATCATAAAATGGCTCGTTTTGCACCAGGATCTTTCCGTTACGATCTAATATAGGGCCGCGTGCAGGATATACGATGGTTTGCCTTAACACATTTTTACCGGCGTATATGGCATATTTAGGATCAACTATCTGGATATAGAACAGCCGGGCCAGCAGTACAACAATTATGGCTATAAAAATTCCGGCTATAATGTAGCGTCGCTCAAAAAAACTGTTCATTTACGCTCTTTTCTCTTGAAAAATAACAAACCCGAAATTAGTATTAAAAACACGGTAAATACAGAACTCAATAAAATGCGGCTTATTGTAAATTCAATTTGCGAAAGGCTAAAAGCTTCGAGGTTGAGGAGAAAAAAGTGGTGAACAAAGGTTAGCACAACGGCATAGGCTAAAAACCACCGCAAACCCATTATGCTTAAGGTAGGTTCGGGCTCGTTATCAAACCCATCTTTTTGAACAGTTATGCTGATGAATAAAATCCTGACAAAGGCAAGTACCACGCAGGCAGCCGCATGCAGGCCCGGGGTATCGTAAAAAGCATCAATGGTAAGCCCCAGGATAAACGACAGTGCAAAAAGCAAAACGTTAGGCACCTCGAAAGGCAGCAGCAGGATAAAAAGGATATACAGGTAAGGGGTTGAAAGATCATATAAATTAATGTTCTTCAACAAAAAAACCTGGATAAATACCAGTACAATAAACCTCAGAAAATTAATTATAATGCGCTTACTCATCCTTTTTTTGCTGAGCCTCCAGTCCCGTTTGCTCTGCGGCAAATTTATTATCAACTACGTAAACATATTGCAGCTTGGTAAAATCAACGGCCAGGGCCACATCCATATTTAATGAAACACCGCCACCTTTACTCTTAAGGCTGCTGATGGTACCTATCGGGATCCCTTCGGGGAATAACGAATAGCCTGATGTCACAACCTTTTCCCCAACCTTCGGCACCGCATTATTTGATACATCCCGCAGTAAACCTTTGTGCGGATTAAACTCCTCGCCCCATTGAATATACCCTATCTCTTTATTATTAGCTAACATGGCGCTGAATTGAGAGTCTTTATGAAGCAGCGACTGGATCACCGAAAAATGATCGGAAACAAATACCACTTTGCCCACCAAACCTGCGTTGCAGATTACCCCGAGCCCTTTAGTAATTCCTTGTTTACTCCCTTTATCTATAGTGATATAGTTATTTGCCCTGTTGGTTGAATTATTGATTACCCGCGCTACAATGTATTCATACTGCTGCTTATAAACGGTATCATTAACCTTGTGCTTATTAAGTGTATCGGCATATAACGACGATTTAAGCTGGTTACGCAACCTTGCATTTTCACGTGCCAGGCTATCGTTGTTATCTTTTAGTGACAGATAGCTTTTAAACTCGCTGATGCGGGCATATAAATTTCCGGTAACTGAGTTTGATGAATTTATAAAAGTGGCCTTTTGAAAAGAGTTGTATTTGATATATACCAGCAGCGCCGAAACCTCGAAAATAATAAACAAAAAGAATGCGTTATACTTAGTGATAAATATCAGGAGATTGCGCATTTGTTAGAGAATTGTGAGTGGTGAGTGGTAAGCGGTGAATGGTGAATGAGTTGAGTAAGATTTAAATTAAAGACCACTCACTATTCACTACTCCCCACTCACCAGACTATTGCATTAAAAATTTAAAGTTACCAATATTTTTAAGGGCTGTGCCTGTTCCGCGTACTACGGCGCGCAACGGATCTTCGGCTACGTGAACCGGCAATTTGGTTTTTGCGGCAATACGCTTATCAAGGCCGCGCAGCAAGGCGCCGCCACCTGTTAAATAAATACCGGTTTGATAAATATCTGCCGAAAGCTCCGGCGGGGTGATCTCCAATGCTTTAAGAATCGCTTCTTCAATTTTCGAGATCGATTTATCAAGGCAGTGTGCAATTTCTGAATAAGATACCATTATCTGCTTGGGTACGCCTGTCATTAAATCGCGGCCCTGTACAGCAAAATCTGTTGGCGGGTCTGCAAGTTCAGGCAATGCGGCACCAACCTCGATTTTAATTTTTTCAGCTGTACGGTCACCAATCATAATGTTATGCTGGCGGCGGATGTACTGAACTATATCAGAGTCGAAGTTATCACCTGCCACACGGATAGACTGATCGCAAACGATCCCTGACAGCGCGATAACGGCAATTTCAGTGGTACCACCACCAATATCAATAATCATGTTACCCATAGGCTCTTCAACATCAATTCCAATACCTACGGCAGCAGCCATTGGCTCATGAATAAGGTAGACTTCTTTTGCCCCGGCAATCTCGGCCGAGTCACGTACGGCACGTTTTTCAACTTCGGTAATGCCCGAAGGAATACAGATCACCATCCGCAATGACGGGAAGAACCAGCCCTTACCGTGGTTAATCATTTTGATCATCCCGCGGATCATGTGCTCAGCAGCGTTAAAGTCGGCTATTACCCCATCCTTAAGCGGCCTTACGGTACGAATATTATCGTGTGTTTTGCCTTCCATCTGCATTGCCTGGCGGCCTATGGCAATTACTTTATTGGTAGTGCGGTCAAAAGCTACTATTGACGGTTCATCAACAACAACTTTATCATTATGTATTATGAGGGTATTTGCGGTACCTAAATCAATGGCGATTTCTTGTGTAAAAAAGTTAAATAGACCCATTTGGTGTTATTTCAAAAATAAGCTTCAAAATTAGTAATAACGGCACGAATTTTACGAATGTAAGCTATTTAAAGCGAATAAATCCGCACAGTTATTCAATTAATTAATGTTTAAAATGGCGTACGCCGGTAGTTACCATTGAAATGTTTTTCTGATCGCACATTTCAACAGAAAGCTTGTCATTTATTGAGCCGCCGGGTTGTAAAACAGCCACAATTCCGGCATCAGCAGCCAGTTCAACACAATCAGGAAAAGGGAAAAAAGCATCAGATGCCATAACCGCTCCCCTTAAATCAAAACCAAAGCTTTCGGCTTTTATAACTGCTTGTTTCAGCGAATCAACACGCGAAGTTTGTCCTACACCACTGGCCATCAGTTGGCCGTTCTTTGCAAAAACAATGGTGTTTGATTTGGTATGTTTAACTACCTTGTTGGCAAAAAACAGGTCGTGTTTTTCTTGTTCGGTAGGTTGTTTCTTTGTAACTGATGTCATTTGCTCTGGCCCCTCAATAACCGCGTCTTTATCTTGTTCAATTACACCATTCAGCAGCGTTTTAAACAGCTTGGTAGGTAATGGAACCGCCTGGCGGATGAGTATAATACGGTTCTTTTTGCCTTTTAGTATTTCAACGGCTTCATCGGTAAATGCCGGAGCTATCAAAACCTCGTAAAATATTTTATCTATTTCGGCAGCCGTTGCTGCGTCAACCTCGCCATTGGCAATTATAACGCCGCCAAATGCCGAAACCGGATCGCAGGCCAAAGCATCAACCCATGCATCTTTAATGTTATTGCGCGATGCAATACCGCAGGCGTTGGTGTGCTTTAAAATAGCAATGGTAGGCTCGGTAAATTCATCAATCAAAGCCACGGCAGCATCAACGTCAACCAGATTATTGTATGACAGCTCTTTGCCGTTCAGCTTGGTGAACATGGCATCAAGATCGCCATAGAAAGTACCTTTTTGATGCGGGTTTTCGCCGTAACGTAAAACCTGGCTGGTTTGAATACTTTCTTTAAAAACCGGCAACGGCTCTTCCTGGTTAAAGTATTTAAAGATAGCGGTATCGTAGTTTGATGAAATATTGAAGGCCTTGTGCGCAAATGCACGGCGCTGATCAATAGTGGTTGTGCCACCCTGCGTTTTCAGCAGGTCTTCCAGCACCGGGTAGTCGGCTTTTGAAGCAACTATCACTACATCTTTAAAGTTTTTTGCTGCTGCGCGGATCAGCGAAATACCACCAATATCAATTTTTTCAATGATCTCATCTTCTTCGGCATTTGATTTTACCGTTTCTTCAAACGGGTAAAGATCAACTATCACCAAATCAATTTCAGGGATTTCAAATTGTGCCAGCTGCTGCTCATCTCCTTCGAAGTTTCTTCGAGCCAAAATACCGCCAAACACTTTGGGATGCAGTGTTTTAACACGACCGCCCAATATGGACGGGTAAGAAGTAAGATCCTCAACCGGGATCACATTAACACCCAGGTTACGGATAAAAGTTTCCGTTCCACCGGTTGAATATATATTAACGCCAAGGCGGTTTAACTCATTGATTATCGGCTCTAAATTGTCTTTGTAGTAAACAGAAATTAAAGCATTCTTTATTTGCACTGACTCGCTCATTTACAGGAAGTTTTTTGAGCCGCAAAGGTAGGAATTAGTGATTAGAGATTAAGGATTGGAACTTAGTTTTTTTTAACTTTTTTATCATTCCCATTTTATACCTAAAAAACTTATAGGATGTAAAACTTTTATATTCAGAAATGAGCTTTTTCAAGATCAGCAACAAATCTTCCTATTCCCATCTGGCATTTAATCTCCAATTAATTAACCGCCGATCACTAAAAATTAACTCTTCATTTTCTTCAGCAAACTTTCAATCACTTTTGGGAAGTGCTGGTGTTCCAACTGCTGGCCTTTAAATTTCACAACTTCCAGGTTATCGTCGGGTTCAATTTTAAATTTCGACTGGTGTATGATCTCGCCTTCGTCAAACTGGTCGCTTGCAAAATGAATGGTAATGCCCGATTCTTCTTCTTTAGCGGCAAGCACCGCTTTGTGTACATGATCGCCGTACATACCTTTACCGCCGTATTTCGGCAGCAATGCAGGGTGCAGGTTTATAATGCGGTTAGGAAATGCCGTTAATAATGATACCGGCACCAGCCATAAAAAACCAGCCAGCACAATCAGGTCAACCTGCAGGTTTTTAAGCAGCCTGATCACATCGTCGGTTTCATAAAACTCTTTCCGGGTAAAAATATGTGAAGGCACCTCAAAATTATCGGCCCTTTGTAAAACGTAAGCCTGTGGGTTATTGGTCAGCACTAATACAACTTCGGCCTCGGCATTGCGTTTAAAATACTCCATAATTTTTTGAGCATTTGATCCTGAACCTGAAGCAAAAATGGCAATTCTTTTTTTCATTAAAATCCGGTACTTTTTGTGGTGATGAAATAATCTTATCCGTTAACCTATCGCCTAAAATAATTTATCGTCAGGAAAACAACCCTTACAACTGCCCAAATATAAGATTTTAACCACAACAATTGTTTGCCGGTACAGCAATTAAGCCATTTTTAAATCTTTAATTACCTGATTTGCCTGTTAAATAAATTACAATAACGCGTTAGTTAGCGCCTGAGATTTTTTGCCGGATAAACCCGTACTTCACAATTTTACGGGGCCGGGTAAGGGAGTAATTGGGTGCTATATCGCCGGTGTTAAGTACCATTGAATACTGGCCAAGATTGATGATCTGCGCGTTGATAAACGGCTTAACCGATAACGTGGAAGTACTATCGCAGGTCATATCGGCCATTAAAAAAAGCTTATTAGGCGTAAGTGACCATTTACCTGATGAAACCGGCTGCGAGAAGCAGTTAAAATTTGCATACGTACACGTAAAGTCGGTTTTAAACGTAAAAAATTGTGAACAGGTATCGTTTATGGTCGTATCGGAAATCTGGGTGTTGCCTGTGTATTGGGTGATCTCGATAGATGCCAGTTGCCAGGTACCGCCGGTAAAAAGCGTTTCTATAGGGTTTTGACCGGTTTTTTTACAGGAGTTAACTATAAAGCCCGCAACCACAACCAATAACAGCAACAAGTATTTTTTTTTCATCAGGAATATATCCGCAAAAATAAAAATTCCGGCTGTATTAACAGCACGGGAGTTAGTATAACTGCTTTTAAGCTCAAATTATTATGCAGGCAGCCCGAAAGTATGGAACACGCGAAGTACTGAAATGGTTCTTTAAGTATAAATCAGTAAGGTTCCATTTTTACTTTCTAACTTTACCCTATGCGCGTTACATTTAATAAACTACAATCAGAATTTGAGCGGGTGTTGCTTTCGTTAAATTTCAGCGGGGAAAAAGCAAACCTTTGTGCTACTATTTTTGCGGAGAACAGCCGCGACGGGGTTTATACGCATGGCTTAAACCGTTTCCCTGTTTTTGTTGAGTTTGTAAAACAGGGACTTGTAAAACCGGGTGCCGGGCCAACAGCAGAAGCTGCGTTTGGAGCTTTGGAACGCTGGAACGGCAATTTAGGGCCTGGGATATTAAACGCCCGCTTTTGTATGGACAGGGCCATTACATTGGCCAAAGCGAACGGGATAAGCTGCATCGCCCTTAAAAACACCAACCACTGGATGCGGGCCGGAACATATGGCTGGCAGGCTGCCAATGCCGGCCTTATAGGGATCTGCTTTACCAACACCATAGCCAACCTGCCCCCATGGGGTGGTATAGACCCGCGTTTGGGCAACAACCCGCTGGTTATCGCAGTCCCGCGAAGAGGTGGGCATGTGGTGCTGGATATGGCTGTTTCCCAATATTCCGTGGGTAAGCTAAATCAATATAAAAACAATAGTGAAGCGCTGCCGCTGCCGGGCGGATATGACAAAGCAGGTAATTTGAGTACCAACGCCGCCGAAATACTGGAATCAAAAAGACTATTGCCGGTTGGCTTTTGGAAAGGCTCCGGGCTATCGTTAGTGCTCGATCTGCTGGCCGCGGTATTGAGCGAGGGCAATTCAACGGCAAAAATTACCCAAAGCGAACAGGAATCGGGCGTTTCGCAGGTGTTCATCTGTATAAAACCCGAAAGCAATGCTTATACCGAACAGGTTATTGAAGAGATCATTAACTATACTAAAACCAGCAGGCCTGAACATGAAGGCGGCGCTATAGCCTATCCAGGCGAAAACACTTTGAAAACCAGGGAAAAGAGTTTAAAAGAAGGCGTTTTTGTAGATGAAAGGATCTGGCGGCAGGTGCTGGGGTTGTAAGGGATTTAAAATAAACTTTGTAACTACTCCCCCACCATCATATCTTCAAACCGTTCCCAAAAACCATCATGCGGCACGGGCGCAATAATCCGGATAGGTTCTTTTTTTATGGGATGGGTAAATTCCAGTTTGCGGGCATGCAGGCAAATGCTTTTACGCAGGCTGCCACGGGGGTAACCATATTTATTATCACCCACTATAGGACAGCCCAGGGTTGACAGCTGCACCCTGATCTGGTGCGGGCGGCCGGTTATCGGGTCAACTTCCAGCAAATAATAACCATTAAGCTCGCCTACTAATTTATAATTCAATTCCGCACGCTGGCTGCCGGCAACCTCGCGGTCATGTGCTTTGGTCACGTTTTTTTGCGGGTTTTTCACCAGCCAATGCACCAGGTTACCTGCTTCGGGCTGCGGCCTGTTGCGCACCACGGCATAATAAGTTTTATGCATTTCGCGGCCTTTAAACATGGCGTTTATCCGCTCGAGCGCCTTGCTGGTTTTTGCGAAAAGAATAACGCCGCTAACGGGCCTGTCCAGCCGGTGCACCACACCCAAAAACGCACCATTGGGTTTATTATACTTTTTGGCAATGTATTTTTTTACCTTTTCATCCAGCGATTCGTCGCCCGTATCATCCACCTGCACAATATCGCCTGCGCGCTTATTAACCGCAATTAAATGATTATCCTCATAAAGGATATCGGCATCAGTTATTTCGTGGTTGATATATTTAATATTGACTTTGGACATTGTAATTTGTTTTTAGCCGATGAACCATAGACGAAAGACCATGGTATCAATTCCTGAGCTTTTCCACCTATAGACTATCGACCATGAGCTTTCCTTCCCACCATGGTCTATGGACTTTCGACCATGGACTTTCCTTCCTACCATGGTCTATGGACTATCGACCATGGACTTCCTTTCCCGCCATGGTCTATGGACTATCGACCATGGACTTTTCCCCTAATACTCCTCTTTCTCGTTCGGGAAGTTTTTAGCCCTTACATCGTTAACGTAACTTTTTATGGCGCTGTTCATCACCTGGTGCAAATCAGCATATTTACGCAAAAATCGTGGTGAAAAGCCTTTGTTAATGCCCAGCATATCGTGGATCACCAGTACCTGCCCGTCGCAATGCTGGCCGGCGCCAATACCCACCGTTGGGATGTTCAGGCTTTCGCTTACCTGTCTGGCTAACAGGGCCGGAATTTTTTCAAGCACTACGCCAAAACAACCCAGTTCCTGCAGTTTCAAAGCGTCTTCGCGTAACTTCTGTGCTTCGGCCTCTTCTTTTGCCCGCACGGTGTATGTTCCGAATTTATAAATAGACTGTGGTGTTAAACCCAAATGCCCCATCACCGGGATGCCGGCGGTAAGAATGCGGCTTATCGACTCAGCAATTTCAACGCCGCCTTCCATTTTTACGCCATGCGCGCCAGATTCTTTCATGATGCGGATAGCCGAATTAAGTGCCTCTTTTGAGTTGCCCTGGTACGACCCGAAAGGCAGATCGACAATAACCAATGCTCTTTTAGCCGCACGAACAACGGATGACGCGTGATAGATCATCTGGTCGAGCGTGATCGGCAGCGTGGTTTCATGACCGGCCATTACATTTGATGCCGAATCGCCTACCAATATAATATCTACCCCGGCTTCATCCACTATGGCCGCCATTGAATAATCATAGGCCGTAAGCATAGCGATCTTTTCGCCGCGGCTTTTCATTTCCTGCAGAATATGCGTTGTAATTCTTTTAACCTCTTTATGAATTGACATGGGTTATGGTTTGATGTGCAAATGTATAAGAGATATTTCGAATTTTTCATGATTGTTTTGCTTTTCAAAGGCATGCGGTAAGGCCCTTCCTTTTACAATGTCCAGGTTCAGGATTATTGAGCAGGTAAATTTTTATTTTTACTGTAAACAGTTCAATAGCTTTCATTCAAAAAAATCCAAAATCGAACTTCCGACTTCCGAAATCATTTCCTATCTTTGCAGCGTGAATCAGGAAGTAACCCACTTCAATATTTCGGTCTGTTTTCACGGAGCGCCGCACCAGGCAAACCGGCTTTTTAACCATTCAATTTTTTTGATCAATGACTTATTTCACCAAATTACCTGCGGTATTATTACTGGCTGACGGAACTGTTTTTTATGGTAAAGCTGCCGGCAAAATGGGAACCACCACCGGCGAGATCTGCTTTAATACCGGCATGACCGGCTACCAGGAAATTTTTACTGATCCCTCTTATTTCGGGCAGATCATGGTTACCACCAATGCACACATCGGTAATTATGGTATTGCCGACAAGGAAGTTGAATCAAACCAGATCCAGATTGCCGGCCTTGTTTGTAAAAACTACAACATCGCATACAGCCGCAAACAGGCGGATGAATCTATCCAGGACTATTTCCAGGAACAAAATATTGTTGGCATTTCTGATATTGATACCCGCCAGCTGGTAAGGCACATCCGCGATAAAGGTGCAATGAATGCCGTTATCTCTTCAGAGGTGCTGGATCTTGAAGAACTGAAAGCAAAACTGGCCGAAGTACCCTCAATGGACGGGCTGGAGCTTTCCTCAAAGGTTTCAACTACTGAATCATACACCTTTGGCGATGAAAATGCAACTTACCGGGTAGCCGTGCTTGATTTGGGTGTAAAGAAAAACATCCTGCGCAACTTTGACGACCGCGATATTTACGCAAAAGTATTCCCCGCAAAAACAACGTTCGAGGAAATGGAGAAAGATTTTAACCCTGCCGGTTATTTTATCTCCAATGGCCCAGGCGACCCGTCGGCCATGCCTTATGCTGTTGAAACAGTTAAAAAAGTATTGGCATCTGAAAAGCCTATGTTCGGTATTTGTCTTGGTCACCAGTTACTGGCGCTGGCAAATGACATCCCAACCATAAAAATGTTTAACGGCCATCGCGGCTTAAACCACCCCGTAAAAAATATCATCATCAATCATTGTGAAGTAACTTCGCAAAACCATGGCTTTGGTGTAGTGCCTGAAGCGGTGAGAGCTTCGAACAAGGTAGAGATTACCCACGTTAACCTTAACGATCAATCAATAGAAGGTATCCGCGTAAAGGGTAAAAAAGCTTTCTCGGTACAATATCACCCTGAATCATCTCCCGGCCCGCATGATAGCAGGTATTTGTTTGATGACTTTATTGAGTTGATGAAATAACCCCTGTAGAGACGCAATACTTTGCGTCTGGAGATAATTAATTATAAAGGAGACACAAATATTGAGTCTTTACGATATAAAAAAGCCTTACAAACCAAATTTGTAAGGCTTTTTTATGTTACATGCTTTTAAGTGCCTGATCATAAATCTTTTTTATTTTTATTTGGATTTATTCTAAATAAGGTTTTACTTTGCTCCTGTTCAACTATTTGCAGCAACTCTAAAACGATATAATGAAAAAAGCCACTTATCTTATTATCCTGCTAATCACATTTCAGCAAACGCTAAAAGCGCAAACTAAGTTTGATGAAGACAGGAAAGCCATCCTTTCCCTTGGCGGTTTTTACAAAGTAACTTTTGACTATGCCGAAACGTTTACGGCCGATACGGGTTACAAATTTTATCCCCGTTACCATGCAAGCGGTTACGAAATGGCAGTTATTGAACAGGATTCCAAAAACAAGATAGTGATCCAGCATTTGCTGTTAACCGGCGATAGTGCTGTTATTAAACACTGGCGCGAAGATTGGGTTTACGAAGAAGCGCAGTTATTAAAATTTAATAAAGATAATACCTGGGCAAACGTTAGGCTAAATGATGCCGATGTAAAAGGGCGCTGGGTGCAAAAGGTTTTCCAGGTGGATGATGGGCCGCGTTACGAAAGTATTGGCACCTGGGTGCATGTTGACGGGAAACACCAATGGCAAAGTGATTGCGATTCGCCGCTGCCACGAAGGGAGTTTACCAAACGTGGCGATTATAATGTATTGCAACGCGGAAACCGGATTTACCTTACTCCTACCGGTTGGATGTTTGAACAGGACAATAAAAAAGTTGTAAGAACAGATAATAGCGACAGGGTTTTGGTAAGAGAGAAAGGCTATGAAGAGTTTACCCACGTTGATACCGCCAAATTTGCCTTTGCACAAAGCTGGTGGAAAAAGCAGCAACCGTACTGGACCGCCGTGCGGCAGGTATGGGATGAAATTTACAGCGGGCAGACTGTACTGAAACTGCAGGGCAAAATAAATGGCAAACCGTTGTACGAAAAGTTATTTGCCCTTGCCGACCAGTCGGCAAAAGAAAAATGGGATACAGAGAAAAACAAAAAAGAAACCCGCAAAGTAATAGCAGACTACTTAATAAGGAGTTAAAGATCCAAAGTCCTGCCCTGTTTAAAATGCTCCTGTGAAAAAAGACATTGTACAGGGCAGGCACAAATTAATTTACATCACTATGTGCGACACCAAAGTATTAAGCCAGGTAGGAGAATCCGTGATCAGCAGGTGTGCAGAATGCCGTTGCATTTTTATTTGGCACAACAATTTCATCATGAGTTTTTCAACCGGGCAATTTATTGAGTTTAAAAACTTTGCAGAGGAGCTGGAATTTACCTCACATTCGTTTCCCTTTCCCGATGGCCAGGAGCGGATTGTAATGCGCACCCCCGTTAACGATCTACAGCTTACCTTTACCACCGAACAATGGGAAAACTTTCACGCCGCAATGGACCAGGCCGTTTACATGCAGGAAGTTTATAGTTTAATGGAGCGGGAATAAAAAACGTAGAAACGCAACATTTTGCGTCTCCTGTTTGTTCAAATCCCAAATATTGTAATTATTGTTATTTCTTCAAATAATATTCCGGCACCTTCAGCGTGGGTTTCTCCACATCCCAAATAATGCTCGATACTTTCCACCCTTTTGGCGTTTTTATAAGCTGGAAGCTGTTTACGCCGCGTTCCGCTGGCTTATCTCTTGTGTTAAGGTAGGTAACATAGGTACTAATCCGTTGCGCTACCTTGCCAAATTGTTCGGTGCGGCCAAATATTTCCTCTTCATAAAACATGTGTGTATTGGTTTCAGCCAAAAAGCTTTTAAACAGGTCTTCAAACTGTTTCATGTTGAAAATCTGTGCAGTATCCGTACGGAAATTTATGAACTGTACATGGGGAACGAAATAATTGGGGACTTCGCTGTACCGCGGCTTTTCCCCTTCTTTAAAACTAATGGCGGCA
The DNA here is from genome assembly GCF_002257585.1 of Mucilaginibacter xinganensis. NCBI lineage: Bacteria > Pseudomonadati > Bacteroidota > Sphingobacteriia > Sphingobacteriales > Sphingobacteriaceae > Mucilaginibacter > Mucilaginibacter xinganensis. The sequence continues at coordinate 4,040,943 of NZ_CP022743.1, forward strand.
TAGGCATCGTGCACAGCTTTTGTAATGGCACTGTCCTCGGGCACGGTATAGGTTTTGTTGGTTGCTGAATCATCCCCTATCGTTTTTTTAACAGACATCTGGCAGGACGATAACGCAATTGCGCAAGCAAAAAAAAGTAGCGTAATTTTCATGATGGGCTTATTTTAAGGTGTTTACAGGTTGAAAAATCTCGTTCCCTAAAGGTATGGATATTCTGCCGATAGTTTTAGTGCCCGCCTAAATTTCGACGATATTCATCGCCATGCCCCAACAATTCACCGACATTTTACCGCAGTTCGCCTAATATTGCTATGCAAAAGGCCATTCTGATAGCAATTTTGAGCCATAAATCAATCCTTGTTATGAAAACAATACTTGCAATACAACTTATCCACCTGGCTGTAAAAGCTGCCGAAAATTTAGTATCCATCATGCATTCCATCGGTCATTTGATCAGTTAATAAAATTATGATAAAATGTTGCAAAAAGCGCCGGATAACTGGTATTCAAACCCCTCTTTAAACAGGAGGGGTTTATATTTTACTTTAAAAACTCATTGATAATTCATTAATCCGTTGCATTTTTACAGCATGGCAGAAAAACCTATAATTACAGTAAAAAACCTGGTTAAAAACTACGGCGACTTTAACGCCGTAAAGGGAATTAGCTTTGAAGTTTACGAGGGCGAGATCTTTGGTTTGCTGGGCCCTAACGGTGCCGGTAAAACCACCACCCTGGAGGTAATTGAAACCCTGCGTGACAAAACAAGCGGCGAGATCACTGTTGATGGTTTTAACATTGAGACAGATGCCGATAGTATCAAACAGATCATAGGCGTGCAGCTGCAGGCCGCAGGTTATTACCCAAACCTAAACCTGTCTGAGCTCATCAGCCTTTTTTGCGGTTTATACGGCATTGAAAAAACACCGCTGGAGATGCTGGAAAAAGTAGCGCTCACAGATAAAGCGAAAGCAAAATATAAAGACCTTTCAGGCGGCCAAAAACAACGTTTTTCAATAGCCACTACCCTGATCAACAACCCGCGCATCATATTTTTGGATGAGCCCACTACCGGGCTTGATCCGCAGGCACGCCGCAACTTGTGGGATTTGATCCGCGAGATACGCGATGCTGGCACTACCGTGGTAATTACCACCCACTACATGGATGAAGCCGAAGAGCTTTGCGACCGTGTAGCCTTTGTTGATGGCGGGCACATTATAGGTATTGATACCCCCAACCATTTTATTGATGAGCTTGTAGCATCGGGCTTCGAGCGAAAAAAACAAGTTAAGCTGGCCAACCTCGAAGACGTTTTTATAAACATGACCGGCAAGGAATGGCGGGAAGGGTAGGAAAAAGTTGACAGTTTTGAGTGTGCAGTTGGCAGTAAGCTCACCGGCACTAACAAAACAACCGACTTTCTGCTATGAACTATGCACCATTAACTATGAACAACCTGTTGAACCAGTAAACTAATGAACCAACAAAAAAAATACAGCAATTTTAAAGCAACCATGGCTATTGCCAAAGCCAGTTTCCGCTCCATCACCCGTAGCCCCTCGGCAGTGGTGTTTAGTTTGGCTTTCCCGCTAATATTCATCGTGGTATTTGCCAACATTGGTGGTAGCGGGATCTCGGTTGATGTAGCTGTAGCAAAAACCTGCGATACAACTGGGCCAGTGTACAGCGCATTGAAAAAAAATCCGCTGGTACATTTAATAACCAGCAAAACAACCACCGAAATGGCTACCAGCCTTTCACGGGGCGATATTGCGGCGATAATTGATATCCAAAAAAACAACACCCGCCCGCCTTATACGCTTAACGTACAATATTCAAATGCATCGGCGCAAAAGGGCAGTGTATTTAAAACCCTTTTAACCACGCTAACCTATCAAATTAACAGTTATGGAAATAACGCCCCGCCTGCGGTTGCTGAAGTACGTTCAACCACTATTAAAGGCAGGGAGTATAAATATATCGATTTTCTGCTGCCGGGCATGCTGGGCTTCTCGCTGCTAAGCAGCGGGGTATTTGGTACGGCCTTTGTGTTTTTAAGCCTGCGGCTAACGCTGGTTATTAAACGTTTCTTTGCTACTCCTGTAAAAAAATCCAGCATTGTTTTGGGCGAGGCTTTGGCAAGGCTGGTATTTTCACTACTTGGAGCTGTGTTTATTATTTTGGTTGGGCATTATTGGTTTGGCTTTACGCTCATCCACGGTGTTGTAACGGTACTGAATATGCTAGTACTGGCATCCATAGGGCTTATTATTTTTATGGGCTTCGGCTTCGTTATATCGGGCATTGCCAAAAACGAAAGCAGCGTACCCCCTATTTCCAACATCATCACCATGCCGCAGTTTTTATTGTCGGGTACATTTTTCTCGGTAACCGCATTCCCGGCATGGCTGCAAACCATCAGTAAAATGCTCCCGCTAACCTACCTTAACGATGCCATGCGCGAAGTAGCATTTGAAGGGGCCGGCCTTGGCGATGTAACCCATCAGCTAATGATATTGGGCATCTGGTTTATTGTGATCTATGCGGTGGCTGTTAAAACGTTTAGGTGGGAATAAAATGAGGTCAATAGTCGAACTTCCTATTTCAAAATTATCCTGGTATTACATTTATTGATAGTTTAATGTAATAATTTGTTAATTATAGCTGACATTTTATTTTCAAAATCGTCAGGATACCCAATTATAACACTTGCTATCTTTCCATTCGGATCGATAACATAAAAAGTAGGGCCGGCTGTAACATGATATAATTTAGTCACATCGCCGCCATTAGGATACATTTGGTTTTTTATGCGCTGAATTTTTTTGAATGCCGCGAGTGATTTTTTGCCGTCTCTGTCGCTAATACTTAGCATTATAAAGTTCTTATTTTTATATTTTTCGTGGAGCCTATCCAATGGTGCCAGGGCGCGCATACAAGCACCGCAGCCAATAAAGAAAAAATCCATTAATACAATTTTTCCTTTCATTTGTGCTAATGACATCTTTTTACCATCAGTATCGTGTAAGGTAAAATCGGGTGCCATCGTACCTGCAACTAATGGTGTCGATAAAATTATTTCTGCTTTTGTTTTTTCTTTAGGCGGATGAAAACCTGCAGGTATTGCAAAAGAATCCGGATTAATATCATCCTGGTTAATCTTATAATTAAAATAACTTTCTTCGGTATAGTAGTTGGTGGCTTCCTTTCCAAAATCAGCTGTCCTCGCCCTGGTAACTTTACCAACAGGCAAACCCGTTAATTTATTGATAAACAAATGTATCCGTACAAACAGATGCTCCTTGTTGATAGTGGTGTCTTTGGTATTAATAATTAAATGATAACTGTTAATAGCGTTATATACAGTATCACTTAAGTGTATAATTGCAGAGGGCTTTTTCTTTAAGAACGTTTTTATCCAATTTAATTCACCAGGTAATGATCCTGAAAAAACCTGTACCTGTCCTTTTGATATATCGTAAGTGCTATCTGTTAGGTTTAATAATATCAAGCTTTTCCCTTTATACAGGTCTATCGCCGGAAGTTTCATATCACCGAACATGTTTTCATGTTTAAAAAAATAGCCTGTTTCCTTATCTTCAGGAACTTTTAATAAAACAAATTTCTCGTTTATTATTAAAGGATCGCTGAACACCTCTTTTTGCTTATAAACATATTGATAGCTAAAACTTTTATAGCTATCCAGTTTATCAATAGCATTTTCAATTAAAGGGACCTGCGCTTTTACCGCATTACTAAAAAGGAATAATATAATAATAGTTATCAGCTTAAGCCTCCCGTTAACGTAAATCATAAATAAGTTTTAAACTATGTGAAAATAGGTTTCCATGATTTCAATTTCACCAAAGGCTAAAATAACTTAAAAAATGGATATTACTGCTTGACGAAAACATCTCCCTCAACCTGGCGTACAACCCAAATTTGTGTTAATTTCCTGTTACCAATCGGTGAAATCATTCAATAATTGGTTAAATCATTTAATAATCTTTACACTTATTTGATTGAAGTTGTATATTTGAAAACTATATTAAATTAGTGTACATTTAACACTAAGTTGTTTTTATTTACTAATTACCAATCAAATGAGCTTAATAATTGATGTCCATGCCCGCCAGATCCTTGATTCGCGTGGTAATCCTACTATTGAAGTAGATGTTTTAACAGAAAATGGTGCTTTAGGCCGTGCTGCTGTACCTTCAGGTGCATCAACAGGGGTACACGAAGCTGTTGAACTTCGCGACAATGATAAATCTGTTTACATGGGTAAAGGCGTACTTAAGGCCGTTGCTAACGTAAATGATGTTATTGCCAAGGAATTACAGGGCGTTGATGTTTTTGACCAAAATGGTATCGATGCCTTAATGATCGAACTTGACGGTACAGAAAACAAAGGCAAATTAGGTGCAAATGCCATTTTAGGTATTTCATTAGCTGTTGCCAAAGCTGCCGCACAGGAAAGCCGCCAGCCTTTATACCGCTACATTGGTGGTGTAAATGCTAACACGCTGCCTATCCCGATGATGAACATCGTTAACGGCGGTTCACACTCTGATGCCCCTATCGCATTCCAGGAATTCATGATCATGCCGGTTGGTGCTTCTTCTTTTTCTGAAGCGTTACAATGGGGTACTGAAGTTTTCCATAACCTTAAAAAGATTTTACATGACCGCGGCCTTACAACCACCGTTGGTGATGAAGGCGGTTTTGCACCAACTTTTGAAGGTACCGAAGATGGTGTTGAAACCATTTTAAAAGCGATTGAAAAAGCCGGATTTAAACCAGGTGAAGATATTTGCCTTGCATTTGATTGCGCGGCATCTGAATTTTACAAAGACGGTAAATACGACTATACAAAGTTTGAAGGCGAAAAAGGTGCTATCCGCACCAGTGCCGAACAAGCTGAATACCTTGCTCAATTAACTGAAAAATACCCTGTTATCTCTATTGAAGATGGTATGGCTGAGGATGATTGGGAAGGCTGGAAATTATTAACCGACAAAATTGGCAGTAAAGTACAGTTAGTGGGTGATGATTTGTTTGTTACCAATGTAAAACGTTTACAAAGAGGTATTGATGAAGACACGGCTAACTCTATCCTGGTAAAAGTTAACCAGATAGGTACTTTAACCGAAACTATCAACGCGGTAACTTTGGCCCAAACTAATGGCTATACTTCGGTAATGAGCCACCGTTCAGGCGAAACTGAAGATTCAACCATTGCTGATCTTGCAGTTGCCTTAAATTGCGGCCAGATAAAAACCGGTTCATTATCACGTTCAGACAGGATCGCTAAATACAACCAGTTATTACGTATTGAAGAAGAATTAGGCGAAAGCGCTAAGTTTATCGGTAAAAACTTCAAGTATTTTAAAAAGAAATAGTTGATTGGGTTGATTAAGTGAGTGGTTGATTGAGTTCAACTTTAACAATAATAAAAACAGGCTGTCTCAAAAGGGCAGCCTGTTTTATTGGAGATCAATGTGTTATATACCGTTCAAAAAACTCATAGATGCGCAGCATCTGGTCTATCCGCTGCCTTACATTGCCTGATCGTACCAGCTCATGGGTCCCGCCCGGGTGCTGTACATATTCCACAGGGCGGTTTAATACTTTTAAAGCCTTATACATCATCTCGCCCTGCACAATCCCTGTCCGCAAATCAGTTTCACCGTGGATGATCAGGTATGGAGTGGTTATATTATTTACATAAGTAAAAGGCGACTCCTTAGCTAAAACTGCCCGTGTATGCTCTTCCCAGGGGTAGCCGCCAAAATATACCGGCACCAGTGTCCAGGCATTGGCCTCACCAAAAAATGTAGTCAGATCGTACACGCCGCGCTGTGATGATATAGCTGCAAAGCGCTTGGTATGCCCCGCAAGCCAGCCGGTTAAATAACCTGCATAAGAACCACCTGTAGCCACTGTTTGCTTGCTGTCTCCCCAGCCTTCGGCTAAGGCGCCGTCAAGGGCGGCCAGCACGTCTTCGGTGGGTCCATCGCCCCAGTCCTGGTAATTTGCTTTGGTAAAATCAATCCCGTAGCCGCCGGAACCACGCGGGTTTGCGTAAACCACACCATATCCTTTAGCACAAAAATATTGAAACTCGTGCCACATGGTATTCTCGCCCGGCCCCCACATGGCAGTTGGCCCACCGTGGATCTGCAGCATTACCGGGTATTTTTTATTAGGATCAAAGTTTGTGGGTTTCATTACCCAATATTCCACCTTCAAGCCCTTGCTATTAGTATAATATTTCTTCTCCGGGAAGCTTAGTTTTTTATCTTTTATCCAGTCGGCGTTAAATGAGGTCAACCGCTTCTCTTCTTTACCGTTTAAATCGCTTACATACAATTCAAATGGGTTGGCAACTTCGGTTTTAACATACACCAGCTGTTTTTTGCTTACATCCAAATTGCCCAATCCTTCATCAAAAGTTCCAAGCATAACCGGTTTAGGGTTACTTACGCTTGCTTTGTAAACCGGTGCACTACCGTTGGATTGTGCGGTGAAATACAAATACTTGCTGTCTGCCGACCATACTGTACCGGTTATAACCCTGTCCACAGGAATACTAATCCTTTTAGCCGGGTCCTTAAAGTCGTAGATCAGTAATTGTGAAATACTGATGGTCATCTCTTTACCGGCCTGGTAAACCAGGTACCTTCCGTCCGGCGAAACCTCACCATTACTCAATGACATTCCTGCTTCTTTTATTAAAGGTGTTAGTGCGCCACCGGCAGCCGGCATGCTGTAAATAGCTGTTACCCTGGTGCGGTCAGGGTTAGTCAGGCTATCAGCGCCCGCAGATAAAATAATGGTCTTACCATCCGGTGTAAACACTGCCCCGTTATAATTTTGAAAACCGTGCGTTAATGCCATCCCCTTTGAACCCGGTTTGGCATCGGTAATAAAATAATGGTTAAAGCTGAATTCAGGCTCGGTAGTAGCCTCGCCTTCAAAATTAAGTTTGTTAAAGGTTTTTACCTTGTTGTCTGCTTCATCCTGCGCTAAAAAGGCGCGGATCTCATCAAGGCTGCCATCGGCATTTTGTTTGGCTTTTGACTGGGGTAGGTTAGCTTTGAAACCAGGCTTCTCCACAGGCCAGGCCGGAACGCCGCGGTTGGGGTTCAGCACAGAATCTTTCAGTAATTCGGTATAAGATAAGCCAACCGAGTATAAGATCTTTTTGCCATCAGGCGAAAATTGCGGGGAGCTTGCTCCATATTTATCAGCCGTGACCTGGACCGGCTCGCCTCCTTTCAGGGAGAGCAGGAAAATTTGCGATTTGCTTTTCACTGTCCGCACAAAGGCAATCTGATCATCATTGGCAGACCATACCGGCTGGCTGCCGTTGGTGGCTTCTGCAGTTAACGGCCGCGGAGCCTCGCTGCCATCAGCAGGAACCAGCCAAACCCTTGTGTGATAGGCATATTCGTTTTTCTTATCATCATCTGCAACTATTGATTTGGTTACAAATGCCACCCATTTCCCATTGTGTGAAAAGGATGCCGTGCCAAGCTGAACGATCTTAGTGAGATCCGTAACCGTTATGGGCTGCGTGCCGTTTTGTGCACGCAAAAGGAAAATATTAAAGATGAATAACAGAAAGAGTAAAGTTTTTTTCATGCTGATCAGTTTGCTGCTTAAAGATAATAAAATCGGGCAATTCTAAGGCATCGCTTAATAAATGCTGGTCGGCTTTACTCTTTTTTAAACAAGCCCGGTAAGTTATTTTTGGCGATTATAGTTTTTATACACTAAATTTACTTTCTGTAAGTTATTTGTTACAATAACGGAAGCAAACCAATTCATGAAAGCTCAGAGTCTTTTAAAAATTCTTGTTATCCTGCTGTTGCTAAGCGTTACCATAGGCTGCGACCAGGTTTCCAAATCCATTGCACGGCAAAAGCTGCAATATTATGACCAGGTTACTTTTCTTGACCATCATTTCACCTTATTAAAGGTTGAAAATACAGGCGCATTTTTAAGTGTGGGCAATAACCTGTCTTCCCCGGTAAAAATGGTACTGCTTAACCTGTTGCCGCTGCTGGCGGTAATTGGCGGACTTGTTTTTGTCTTAACGACGGAGCTTACGCGCACCACCTTATTCAGCGTCATCCTGATTGTTGGCGGCGGTTTCGGGAATATTTATGACCGGATAAGATATGGCTCCGTTACCGATTTTATGCACATTAACTTTGGTTACTTCCAAACGGGCATCTTCAATGTGGCCGATGTATCTATTATGCTGGGGATGATCATCCTTGTGTTTCATGCCATTTTTAAGAAGCCCGATGCGCTTATTACGGAACCCACGGTGGAGGAACGGCAAGCTTAGCGAGGTACTTGTGCGACTAATTTCCGTCACTCCAAACTCCTATAATCGGCTATTTGTACAAATCTTAGTTTAAAAGCGTATCTTTGCGCTTAATTACCCGTTAGCTTACGGTTTTGATTTATCAGACGACTCTTCAGATCCGCTTATGCAACCGCGTTAGCACATATATTAAAAATATTACATGTTATTTCAAGATTTAAAATTAATTGAGCCGATTTTACGGGCTCTAAAAACCGAGGGTTATACAACCCCCACCCCCATACAGGAACAAGCCATACCTATTGTATTACAAAACCGCGACCTGCTGGGTTGCGCACAAACCGGTACCGGCAAAACAGCTGCCTTTGCTATTCCTATTTTACAGTTATTATACCAGGACAGGCTGCAGCACAAAGAACAAAAAACAATAAAGGCCCTTATATTAACCCCAACCCGCGAGCTGGCTATCCAGATTAACGAAAGCTTTGCCGCGTACGGCAAACACACCGGCTTAAAACACCTGGTAATATTTGGCGGTGTTAATCAAAACCCGCAAACCGAAGCCTTAAGAAGAGGCGTTGATATTTTAGTAGCTACCCCCGGCCGTTTGCTGGACCTGATGAACCAGAAGTATGTTCACCTGGACCATATTAAAATGCTGGTACTGGATGAAGCCGACCGCATGCTTGACATGGGTTTTGTACATGATGTTAAAAAGATTATTGCTAAAGTGCCTGCCAAAAGGCAAACGTTATTCTTTTCGGCCACCATGCCAAAAGAAATCCAGCAGCTTGCAGATACCATACTGAATAAGCCTGAAAAAGTTGAAGTTACCCCGGTTTCATCAACTGCAGATACCATACAGCAGGCGCTTTACTATGTTGAAAAGAACGACAAAAGAGCGTTGCTTGCTCATATATTGAAAGATAAAGAGATAAAAACCGCACTGGTATTTACCCGCACCAAACACGGAGCCGATAAGGTGGTGAAAGACCTGGTACGCATAGGCATTACTGCCGAGGCTATTCACGGTAACAAATCACAGAATGCCCGGCAGCGTGCATTAACAAACTTTAAAAATCGCACTACCCGGGTGTTAATTGCAACGGATATTGCAGCGCGGGGTATTGATATTGACGAGCTTACGCACGTTATTAATTACGAGATCCCAAACATTCCTGAAACGTATGTTCACCGTATTGGCCGTACCGGCCGTGCCGGAGCCAGTGGCATAGCATTAACGTTTTGCGACCAGGAAGAAATTGAATTCTTAAAAGATATCCACAAGCTGATTGCAAAAGAGATCCCGGTTGAGGAAGGACACCCCTACCCTATGAGCCCGCAAAGCATAGTTGCAAAACATGCTGAAGGCCAAAAGAAAGGCGGCGGTGGCGGCCAGCAACGCGGGCGCAGTTTCGGCAGGGCCGATCGTGGTCGTGGTGCAAGCGGTAAAACCTCGGGCGGCAGCGGCATGAGTGGTGCAAGCCGCGGCGGCAATCGGAGCGCACGAAGAGATTAATTTTAATTATATAGCGTTGTAAATGTTTTAGGTTATAGTATCTGCTGCTGCAGGTTGCCTAAAACATTTACAATTTTTATAACTAAAATACCCCATGTTAACAAGTTGATAACCATATTTGCATTCCCGGTGCTTTTTAAATAGCTTTAGATGAAATTTTTAACTTTACTGCAAATGAGACGCCTGATCAACCTGGTTAAAAACAAATACTTTTTAATCTCTATGGCTTTTTTGGTATGGATGATCTTCTTTGATAAGAATGACCTTTTCTCTCAATACCAATATCACCAGGAAGTGAACAAACTGGAGCAGGAACGCGATTTTTACCAGAAAGAAACTGAAAAGGTAGCGAAAGACCTGGACGAACTTACCTCAAATCCGCAAAAACTGGAGAAATTCGCCCGCGAAAAGTACCTGATGAAAAAGGATAACGAGGATGTGTTTGTGATAGTAAAAGAAAAGAAGGAAGAAGAGTAAAAGCATCCATCGGCAAACTTACATTAATTGCCTTTGCCGGTTTTTTTTAACTGGATACAATTGGCCTGACAACGTCTTTTTTTGCCAACCGCCCTAATAATACCTTGTCCCTTAACCTTAGCGCCGGTTTTTCAACCAAATATCTCATCAGCAGCGCTCCTGTTACCACCGCAGCCATACTACAGATCATCATCAAATTACTATCCCTGTCCACCCCAACTTTTGTCAATTGCGCTTGCGTAACGTGGATCACTATTTTGTGCGAGAGATAGATACCGTACGATAAGGTTGCCAGTTGTGACGTAACAACCGATTTGGCTTTATAAAGTATGTTGGCAGGACATATCATGGCTGCCACTATTATACCGTATGCTATAGCAACCATCGGAAATCCGAATATGGAGTTGCTAAAGCTTTGAAAAGGGGTACCTGCAAAATAAGCCGGCACTAACAACACCAGTCCTCCAAGCATATAAACATTGCTGAACTGGTTGACGTGAGTTTTAACACGGGGATAAAAGGTAAATAAGCCGGCTATGGCTACCCCTGTAAGTAATCCATCGAGCCTGTTATAGGTTGGATAATAGATAAACTTGTTCCAGGCCGCCCCGAAAGCGTCGGTACCAAGCTTTGGTACCATTAAATAGTACCAGCAAAAAAGGCGGATCACAAAGCCGGCCACAAATAAGGCAGGGAAAACCCAGATTATCTTGTTCCCGGTTTTGAAGCGCACACACCACCAAAAACACAATGGCAGCACCAGGTAAAACTGTTCCTCCACACATAGCGACCATGCATGACTGAATGTGCCGTATTGCTTCAGATCAAGTCCGAAGTTTAAGGTGAAGGTAAGGTAGCGCCATAGAGGTGATGGATGCCCCCATTCCCTTAAAAGCGGGAATGAAAAATAAAGAACAAGCACCAATAAATACGGGGGAATTATCCTGAAAAACCGTTTGATAAAAAACGCCCGCATGGGAATGGCTTCTCCCTTAGCAACCGTGGCAAAAAGCTGCCCTGCAATTAAAAAACCGCTCAATACAAAAAACAGGTCAACCCCCGTCCACCCAAAGCTGGCTATGATGTTAACCCAGCCGGGGTGACCGAAAAACTGGTAGTGGAAAAATACGACGAAGGTAATGGCAAACGCCCTGAGGTGATCTAAACCGAATAGTTTGCTTTTCTCATGGGGTTCAGCTGACATTAAAGATTTGGGCATTTATACGGGGTATTATTACGGTTGCAATTCGTTTAGATCATTCACAAGTACCCCCGCCCCAATCCGCCATACACCAATTTATTTTGACGCCTCACATTTATAGCGGGTGTCAAAATAAACCAGGCATTTTTGGATATAGCTATAACACAATATTTACAATACGTCCCTTAACAACAATTACCTTTTTAGGAGTTTTGTTATCCAGGTATTTTTGCACATCGGCGTTGGCTAAAACAAACGGCTCTATATCCTTCGGCTCCAGGCTTAGTGAAATATTGAGGTTCATTTTAGTTTTTCCGTTAATAGAGATCGGATAAGCGTACTCATCCTCCACTAAATAAGCGCTGTTAAACTTAGGGAATACGGTGTAAGAAAGCGTCCCGGCTTCGTTACCCAGCAAGGTCCACAACTCTTCGCAGATGTGCGGTGCATAGGGCGAGAGGATAACAACCATATCCTGCAAAATGGCTTTGTTATTACTCTTTAAGTCGGTGAGTTCATTGACGGCTATCATAAAGCTGGAAACAGAAGTATTGAACGAAAAGCGCTCCACGTCTTCCTCCACCTTGCGAATGATCTTGTGCAAGGCTTTAAGTTCCGCTTTTGAAGGTTCGCCGGCTGATACGCTGAACTCCCATGCATCATTGTGGAACAGCCTCCAAAACTTCCGCAGAAATTTAAACACACCTTCAATGCCATTGGTATTCCATGGCTTGCTTTGCTCCAGCGGGCCTAAAAACATTTCGTACATCCGCAGAGTATCGGCGCCGTAACGCGTTGCAATATCATCGGGATTAACTACGTTGTAGTACCGTTTTGACATCTTTTCGACTTCAACACCGCAGATATATTTGCCATTTTCAAGTATAAATTCGGCATCCTCAAATTCCGGTCGCCATGTCTTAAACTTGTCTATATCCAATATTTCATTCTCAACAATATTCACATCCACGTGAATGTCAGATGTCTTGTATTGATTTTTTAATCCGTGCGAAACAAAGGTATTGGTGCCGCGGCCTTCCTCATCAATTAAACGGTACACAAAGTTTGATCTTCCCTGGATCATCCCCTGGTTAATCAGCTTTTTGAAAGGTTCCTCCTCAACTACAAGGTCAAGATCCTTCAAAAACTTGTTCCAGAAACGACTGTAAAGCAAATGCCCGGTAGCATGTTCGCTGCCGCCAATATAAAGATCTACATCTTTCCAGTAGGCTATAGCCTCCTTCGATGCAAATGCATTATCGTTACGGGCATCCATATAGCGGTACCAGTACCAGCTTGATCCTGCCCAGCCCGGCATGGTGCTTAGTTCATATTCAGAACCATTGTAATTCCATTCTTTAGCCCTGGCTAATGGTGGTTCACCATCTTCAGTAGGCAGGTATTTATCCACCTCGGGCAATACCAAAGGCAGGTCCTTTTCTTCAATCAGGTGGGGAAGGTCATCCTTAAAATAAACCGGCACGGGTTCTCCCCAATAGCGCTGGCGGCCAAATATGGCATCACGCATCCTGAAGTTTACTTTTGCCTTGCCTGCGCCAATTTCCTCCAGTTTTGCAATAACGGCAGCGGTTGCTTCTTTATAAGTTAAACCATTAATAAAGCCTGAATTAACGTAATACCCTTCCTTGGTAGGGTCTGCTTCGGTTTCTATTTTTTGTTGATCGATAATCTGGATTATTGGCAAATTGTAATGCTTTGCAAACAAATAATCGCGCTGATCGCCTGATGGTACGGCCATAACTGCTCCGGTACCGTAGCCAGCTAAAACGTAATCAGCAATCCAAATCTGTACTTTCTCGCCGTTAACCGGGTTTATGGCAAAACTGCCGGTAAACGCACCTGATACGGTTTTGGCATCAGCCATCCGTTCCAGTTCCGATTTCTTTTTCGCCTGCGCTATGTAGGCTTCAATATCACCCTTTTGCTCAGGAGTTGTTAACGATGCTACCAGCTCATGTTCTGGAGCCAGCACTAAAAATGTGGTTCCGAAAATGGTATCTGCTCTGGTGGTAAAAACCTCAATATACTTACCGGAGGTTAACGATTGCAGATTGGTTTCTTTCTCAAGCTGAAATTTAACCAAAGCGCCTACACTTTTCCCTATCCAGTTTCTTTGCATTTCTTTTAAAGGCTCCGGCCAGTCAATGGTATCCAGGCCTTTCAACAGCCGGTCGGCATAGGCGGTAATGCGCATGCTCCACTGCATCATCTTCTTCTGTTCAACAGGGTATCCGCCGCGCTCGCTAAAGCCATCTTTTACCTCGTCGTTAGCTAGTACGGTACCCAGGGCGGCACACCAGTTTACGGTGCTTTCGCGCAGGTAGGTAAGGCGGTATTTTAACAGTTCGGCCTGCTGCTCCCGGTTGCTCATGGCTTTCCATCCGGCAGCGGTAAAGCTTGTTATTTCATCATCACAAACGGCATTTATACCCGCTGATCCGTTTTGGTCAAAATGGCTCACCAGTTTGGATATAGATTCTGCTTTATCAGCATCCTTATTGTACCAGCTGTTAAACAACTGCATAAAGATCCACTGCGTCCATTTATAATAATCGGGCGAGCTGGTGCGCACTTCACGGCTCCAGTCAAAAGAAAAACCTATCTGGTCCAGCTGGCGGCGGTAGGTCGCAATATTAGCTTCGGTAGTAATGGCAGGATGCTGCCCGGTTTGTATAGCATATTGCTCGGCCGGCAGACCAAAGCTGTCATACCCCATAGGGTGCAATACATTAAAGCCTTTAAGCCTTTTATAACGCGCAAAAATATCAGAAGCAATATAGCCCAGCGGGTGGCCAACATGAAGCCCCGCACCTGACGGATAAGGGAACATATCCAGCACATAATATTTGGGTTTTGTGGTTGCATCGTCGGCCTTGAAGGTCTGATTATCAGCCCAAAACTTTTGCCACTTTTTCTCTATATCTTTAAATTGGTAGTCCATTTTATTAATTACGCGTATGAGGCTACGAAATTAATAAAATTAGTTGTAAGGGTGGTTACAAGTTGTAATTGTTATGCCGGGTGCCGTTATTCCAGTTATTTTAACAGCCGGAAGGTTACAGCGGTTAAGCAGTTTTAATTTCAGCCGCAACCATTGTAAGCGCTAATTGCTTTATCCTGGGGCTTTTAAATTTGAGAAGTGGGCTATCTTTTTTTCAAATCTTAATAAATCAATTCGTTAATTCATTACATTTAAACCGGTACTTGTTGCCAGCCCGGACCCAAACAAAATGAAACTGAACCTTATTAAATTATGGACGTTATTATCGATGATCCTGGTGTTTTATTTTTATTCTGCCTGTAAAAACACCGTGATCAAACCGGCAGCGGCTACTCCCGAGACCGACGCGATAGGTGCCGCAATTGCTTCAAATATGGTTCAATCACTATCAGGCATGTACGGCGGGGCCAGCATCAGGGATGGTATTGGTAAATCAGCGTTCATTGCTGCCGCCTCCCCCCAAATTAAACTACAAAGTATATTACAGTGCGGCTTTTTTATTGATACCAGCTTAAACGTTAATTTTAACCAGGGCGACTCAATTAAAACGCATACAACAGGCAGCGTGAATTATTTTTTTAATTGTGACAGCACAGCGGAAAAACCAACAGGGTACAATCTTTCAGATTCATTAACATCAGCAGGTAAAGGCCACGGGTACGACTTTAATTTCCTGGTTTCTCAGCATTACAGCGTAAGTACTTCAAAAGAAGGAAACTCTGGCTATACCTTGAACGGTGCATTAAAATCATGGGTCGATTTTGATTATAACCTTAAACCCGATAAATCATCCGCAGTGCATAATATTTTCCATTTCACCAACATGAAAATACAAGTTGCCGGTAACTTTGAAATAGTAAGCGGTGAAGCCACCTTTGAATCGAAAGGGGTTACTGCAGGCGGAGCATGGAATTTCAGCGGATACATCCGGTTCATCGGCAATAATAAAGCTAAATTAACTTTGTTAAATAAGGTATATCTCATCAACCTGTTCACCGGCTCCCTAACAAAAGTCTAAGGCACGTTGTTGCATCACTGTCGTTTAATGGTATGCTTATTGCGTTGGTTACTGTACTAATCAAAACCAAACAATAATACTATGAAATTAAACTTACGCAGCACACTTCCGTTATTAATGGGCGTGGCATTTTTTTACTCAGCTTGTAAAAAAGTAGATAATAGTACACCCGCTTCAAGCAAAAATACTGACGAAGCAAGCCTTGCAATAGCAAAAAACCTTGTTCAGTCGCTAAACGGTTCCCTTGGTGGCGCAGCTTTAAAAGATGGCATCAAAATATCTCCGAACCTGATGTCAACCTCAAAAATTAAATTACAGAGTACAGATGTACAATGCGGCTTTTACAGAGATAGCAGCTTAAATTTAGATTATCGCCAGGGTGATACGGTAAGGTCACATACTACCGGTAATATCAACTACTTTTTTGTATGTAATGAAGGTAAAACAATAGGCTACGACCTTTTGGATTCAATTTCTACTGTAGGAAAAGGCCCCGGTTACACATTTGCCTATGCCCTTGCGCAAAATTATCATGTACGTGGCTTAAACAGCAACAACTCAAACTTCTCATTAAACGGCACACTTAAATCTTACGCTGATAACGAATACACTGTTTATGTAAACAGCTCGGCATCAGTTCACAACATCTACACATTCAGTGATCTGTATGTACATGCTGATGACAATTTTGACATCACAAGCGGCACAGCTACTTTTCAATCAATTGGCAAAACACATAGTGGTGCATGGGATTACAGCGGCTCTATCGTTTTCTTAGGCAATCATAAAGCTAAATTAACTTTCTTGAGCAAAGTATATTGGGTTGATTTGACCACCGGAGCGGTAACACCGGCTTAATTTACCCGGCTAAAAAACTCAAAAAGCTCCTTTCGGATAACCGGAAGGAGCTTTTTCACTGAATAGCCGCAGCAATAACGTGATATAAAGTTGGGGAACGGGGAATAAAAACCGGAAATTAATTCCACAATCAATACGTCGCAAGTGCCCCCTTTTTCTCAAGCCATTTATTTTGATCAAAAAAAAAATATTTATTTACCAACACGAAAACACTGCACAATTTAAATTATCTTTAAGCGTAACAAAAGTATTAACAGCTACGTACAACATTTAATAATTAATCACCAAAACTATTATCTCGTAAACTAAACTATTATCATGAAATTTAAAGTAATACTTTCAATTATATTGCTTGCAGGCGTAGCTACTTTTTACACAGCCTGTAAAAAATCAGGTACTGACGCTTCCGGCCCGGCGCTTTCAGCCAGCGAGGTGAGCAGCCAGGTGGCGCTTGATCTTTCGCAAAATTTATTTGGTGATTACACCGGGATAAACTTTGGAGGGGGCCTTAATGCACCTTCAGGCTTTGCTACCAAAAAACACATCAACAGCCGTGTAATGCAAAGCTTAAATAACCCTTTTTGCGGTTTGGTAATTGATACCACTTTAAATGAAACTGTTACAGCAGGTGCTGACAGCTCCATTTCAGTTGCAGGCCATATTAAATTCAGCTTTAACTGTACCGGCGATAACTTAACCGGTTTCTCGACAGATGACAACCTGACCATTAAGGTATCAACACCTCAAATTGGCTTATCAGCAACGATCCTGGAAAACATTACACTGGCATCATTAGATCCGAAAGTTGACACCGCTAATTTTTCACTGAGCGGTTCGCTGAGCGAAACAGGTGCTTATGTCTTTAAAACAGGCACAAAAAGAGCAGGAACCCGAAGCTTTAGTTATGTGCTCAGTAACCTGGTTATTGATTCAAACGGCGATATTATCAGCGGCACTGCATCCTTTACTACAAAAGGCTCCGGCCCTAAAGGCAGCTGGGCCTACGCCGGAACTATCACATTCCTGCCTGGCCATAAGGTAACCATAACCATAAGCGGTAAAACCTATAACGTTAACCTGCAAACAGGTGTTGTAGGCTAAAAACAATATTTTAAAGAAAAAGGAAAGCTCTCTTCAGCATTTGAAGGGAGCTTTTTCTATTTAAAAAATACCAGCTACTTATTGTAAATGGTAAATCGTATAATTGTTATTAAATGAAGAAAGTCCTACTCAACCTAAATTTCCAGGTAATTACCGGTATTTTACTGGGCGTTATTGTGGGCCTGTATTTTAAATCATTCGGGCCAACCGCGCAAATTATCAGCAAGATGTTCATCAGCTTAATAACCATGCTGATAGCACCCATTATATTTTTCACCATTGTGCTGGGCATTGCCGGCATGAGCGATATGAAAAAAGTGGGCCGGGTTGGCGGCAAGGCGCTGTTATATTTTGAAATAGTAAGCACTTTCGCATTAATTATAGGGGTTATAGTAGCCAACATTGTAAAACCGGGCGAAGGTTTTGTAAGCCATATTGCCACCGATAAATCAAAACTGGAAGTTTACCAAAAAGCCGCCGCCGAGATGCATTGGGGCGATTTTATAGCCCATATTATCCCGGGTAACGTGTTTGAAGCTTTTTCAAAAGGGGACATTCTGCAGATCCTGTTCTTTGCCATATTGTTTGGCTTTGGATTAAGCCGCATGGGGAAAACAGGGCAGCCGGTGATCGACCTTTTCGACAAGCTATCAAAGGTTTTTTTTAACATTATGCACATGGTAATGCGGGTGGCTCCAATTGGCGCGTTTGGCGGCATGGCCTATACCATCAGTACTTACGGTATTAAAACTTTGCAGCCGCTGGCCCTGCTGATGGGTTCGGTTTATGTTACTATGTTCCTGTTTATTTTTGTGGTATTAAACATCATTTGCAGGCTGTATAAATTCAGCCTTTGGCAGTACCTTAAATTTATAAGGGAGGAAATCCTTATTGTGCTGGGCACCTCATCGTCTGAGTCGGCCTTGCCGCTGATGATGGAAAAAATGGAAAAGTTTGGCTGCTCCAAATCGGTTGTGGGGCTGGTAATTCCAACCGGCTATTCGTTTAACCTCGATGGTACCACCATCTATTTGTCAATGGCTACTATATTTTTGGCACAGGTATTCCGGATCCCGATCACCTGGGAACAGGAAGCAGCGCTCATCGGCATACTAATGATCACCTCAAAAGGCGCGGCAGCCGTTACCGGCGGGGGCTTCATCGTATTGACATCAACGCTGGCCGCTATAAAGATCATCCCTGTAGAGGGTGTCGCCATATTATTGGGGGTAGACAGGTTTATGTCAGAAGCCCGGGCCATCACCAATATGATTGGCAATGGCATTGCAACTATTGTAATTGCGAAGAGCGAGGGGGAGTTTAGCCCAGCAGAGCATGTTGCCGCATTAAAGGCGGATGGGTAAAAAGTATATTTTGTCATTATGAGCGAGAGCGAAGAATCTTCTGCGTGCGATTTAATGCGGATAAACTTGGCTGCGACTTATCTATCGTATAAGATTCTTCACTATGTTCATCCTGACAAAAAGTTTTTTTTATCAGGATGAATATTTACAGGTTACAAGGTGTTTTTAATTTCTTTGTGAAATCCGGGTTAAGCGGCTCATTGGTTTGCGCTAATCGCTGGGCACCTACGTTTGCCGGGCAGGCAATGCCGTTGGGTGCGTCATACACCAGGTCGGGCTTGCTGCTGATCAGTTCCTGCGGTACATAGATCTGTACGGTTGTTCGCTGGTAGCCATGCGGGTAAAAACGAATGTAATACCCGTCCGGGTGCAGCGACCAGATGCCCGACGGAACCTCAGGATCCGGTTGCGGTGCCAAACCTGCAATCACCGCATATTTCTCCATTTCTTCGTACGATGAATTGCCCGAAGCGGCCAGTCGCCTGATATTATTTTCGGCCTCAAAAATACTTTGAACAGCAGGTGGCAGCTGATCTTTTGCTTTATCCATTACACTTGCCGGCAATACGCCAAGGGCGCCGCCTTCCAGCATCAGCAATTCCTGCGGCGATAAGAGCCTGGTGGCAGTCAGTTTAATATCGTTACCAAAATCAGCAAACTTTGTGCGCGCAATAATGGCCCATAACAGAATCTGGATACTGTGCTGATTTACTTCAGGATGGGTTTCACCATGTTTTAAGATCAAAATAACAACATCGCGTTTGGGCCCCAGTACGGGTGCAAGCATATAACCATCTCCGCTGCTTGGCCCCCTTGTGCCGGCATGCAAACAGTAACTTTTGTTGGTCATTTCATAAAATCCGGCACAAAGCTTAAAACCACCGGCGGGTGTTTTAGGTAACAGGTACAGCGGCTGTGCCTCCTGCCCTTCCATAAATGTAGGCGGTTTTGAACCGGTTTTATCTACATCTTTAAAACTGGTGGTTATGGCCTGGGGTTGCTTTAAAATCTTATTTAATCCGCCTCCCGATGCCATATCGCTGCCTTTTTCCAGCAGTTTTTTCCCAAGGCCGCCCAACTGCGCATAGGCGCCTATATTGAATAATAAAAAGGCGGTAAGCAATGCAATGATTCTGTTGATATTTTTCATAGGTATAAGGTATGTAGTGCAGCGCTAAAATAATAAAATGATGTAAATACTATGACAACTGTTCAAAACTTTGGTTTTGCCGGGTTTCCGTCACTTTAATCTTCATGTAAAAAAGTTCCTGTTTAGATAATTACAGGGTTTGACATTCGCGCAAAAACTTTAGCTTTGCGCTACAAATAAAAAAATCCAATGAGTGTACTCGTAAATAAAGATTCAAAAGTAATAGTTCAGGGTTTTACAGGTAAAGAAGGCAGTTTCCACGCTTCGCAAATGATTGAGTACGGAACGCAGGTTGTTGGTGGTGTAACCCCGGGCAAAGGCGGTCAGCAACACCTTGACAGGCCGGTGTTTAACACCGTAGCTGATGCTGTTGCAGAAACAGGAGCCAACGTATCTATCATATTTGTGCCGCCTGCATTTGCAGCCGATTCAATTATGGAAGCGGCTGAAGCCGGCATTAAAGTTATTGTTTGTATCACCGAAGGTATCCCAACAAAGGATATGATTATGGTGAAAGAATATATTAAAGACCGCGATACCCGCCTTATTGGCCCTAACTGTCCCGGTATTATCACCGCTGATGAAGCAAAAATTGGCATCATGCCCGGCTTTATTTTCAAAAAAGGCCATGTTGGTGTGGTTTCAAAATCAGGTACCTTAACTTACGAAGCGGTTGACCAGGTTGTGAAAGCAGGTTTAGGCATCACTACAGCTATAGGCATTGGTGGCGACCCCATCATTGGCACAACCACCAAAGAAGCGGTTGAGCTGTTAATGAATGACCCTGAAACCCACGGCATTATTATGATAGGCGAGATTGGCGGTGGCATGGAAGCTGAAGCAGCGCTATGGATCAAAGCAAATGGCACTAAACCTGTGGTAGGCTTTATTGCAGGCCAAACAGCGCCTCCGGGCCGCAGAATGGGTCATGCCGGTGCAATTGTTGGCGGTGCCGATGATACCGCAGCAGCAAAAATGAAAATTATGCGCGAGTGCGGTATCCGCGTGGTGGAATCACCAGCTGAAATTGGAGCGGCATTGGCACAAGAATTAGCGAAGAAAGCTTAAAAAGAGCGGTTAAAGCTAAATGGCGAAAGCATAAAGGTTTTAGCTGCAAGTATGTTATAAGATCCCGGTCAGTTTGGCCGGGATTTTTTTTGTGGGATCTCAACCCTTTTTTATTGTTGTCTGGCCATAAATTTATCACCTGTCAGCCCCATGTCAATTCCTCCCGCCAAACCAATTAAGCCGGCAATTTGTCGTATATTTATATAAGAAGCCGGGAAAGTCCGGGAGTCAGTAAAGGCCGAAAGAAAGATGTGTTAAGATCAAAGTCATCAAATTCCGCAATCACTAATTCATTAAATCGCTAATTCACCAATAACACAATGGAATACAATAAATTAACGCCCGAAGAAGAATATATCATATTACATAAAGGAACTGAACGCCCGTTTACCGGCGCATTGTTAGACAATAAAGCACAAGGCTTATACGTATGCAAAAGGTGCGATACGCCGCTATATACTTCCGAATCAAAGTTCGAATCGCACTGCGGCTGGCCAAGTTTTGATAATGAGATCCCCGGTGCTGTAAAACGCGTTCCGGACGCCGACGGACGCCGGGTTGAAATTGTATGTGCCAATTGCGGTGCACACCTTGGCCATGTTTTCGAAGGGGAATACTTAACCCCAAAAAACGTTCGTCATTGCGTAAATTCGGTATCGATGAAATTTGTTCCGAACGCCCATTGAGCCTTTCCGGAAAAGTTTTTTAACGCCGCCGAAAATAGTTTTTAACACCCGGTTTTAACAGGTTTTATGCACCCAAAAAGGCGCATTGTTAATGTAAGGATATGTTTTGTGTATAACTTATAGGTGATGTTAAAAACTTAGATTATCACCGTTAAAACGCTTAACCTATATTTGATAATAAGTTATTCAACACTGTCTGTTATTACCGGAATTTCTAAGCGGTAATAAAAAAAGGAAACCATGTTCAGGCATGGTTGACGAACAAATGTTAAAGTAGTTTTGGCAGCGATTAGTGAGGTTGAGATACAAGTAGTTAGGGTGGGTAAATATCATTACCCACAAAACAGCAAACTAACGCTATGGTATTGTTGTCTGCCAGCGGGTCGTCAATGAAAAACTTAAAAGGGATAATAAAACAAGCTGAAATAAAACAAAGAAGTGCATGGAACAGGAAACAGAATTATTACTAAAAGAGAACAAGGACCGCTTTGTTATTCTCCCTATTAAGTATCCCGCAATTTGGGAAATGTATAAAAAATGCGAGGCCAGCTTTTGGACCGCAGAGGAGATAGATCTTAGTGACGATATGAAGCACTGGGAGAACATGAATGACGGTGAACGTTTTTTTGTTTCGCACGTACTGGCATTCTTTGCCGCAAGTGATGGTATAGTGAATGAGAACCTTGCTGTGAATTTTATGAGCGAGGTACAACTGCCTGAGGCGCGCTGTTTTTATGGTTTCCAGATCATGATGGAAAATATCCACTCTGAAACTTATGCGTTGCTGATAGACACTTATATTAAGGATCCTTCTGAAAAAGACCGCTTATTTCATGCCATTGACACCATCCCATGTGTAGGTAAAAAAGCTGAATGGGCTTTGCGCTGGATCAACAACGGAACATTTGCCGAGCGCCTGGTAGCTTTTGCAGCGGTTGAAGGCATTTTCTTCTCCGGGAGCTTCTGTTCTATCTTCTGGCTTAAGAAACGCGGTTTAATGCCGGGCTTAACCTTTAGCAACGAGCTGATTTCGAGAGATGAAGGTATGCATTGCGAGTTTGCCTGCCTGTTGTACAAAATGCTGGATAACAAACTATCAAAAGAAGCAGCTACGGCCATTATTACCGATGCTGTTGAAATAGAAAAAGAGTTTATCACCGAGGCACTGCCGGTTAACCTGATTGGTATGAATGCTAAAATGATGAGCCAATATATTGAATTTGTAGCCGACAGGTGGCTGGGCGAACTGGGATACGATAAAGTTTACGGTGCATCAAACCCGTTTGATTTTATGGAGATGATCTCGTTGCAGGGAAAAACAAATTTCTTTGAAAAAAGAGTGGGCGACTACCAAAAAAGCGGTGTGTTAAATTCACAGGAAAGCAAAGCGTTCTCATTAGACGAGGATTTTTAGTCAAAATGATTAGCGGATATGGGGGTTGTTTTTATAACCCGCTCTATCCCTAAACAAAACAAGTCAGTGATCAATAAATAATAATTAACAATAATTTCCGCCACAGGGGCGGAGAATCAGGAGGCCCAGAATGTTCGTAATTAAAAGAGACGGAAAAAAAGAAACGGTAAAATTTGACAAAATTACAGCGCGTATTGAGAAGCTGTGTTATGGATTTCAATTGGTTGACCCGATTGATGTAGCTAAAAAAGTTATCGAAGGTCTTTTTGATGGTGTAACCACCTCTGAGCTGGATAACCTGGCTGCAGAAACCGCCGCTTCGTTAACTACCAAGCATCCTGATTATGCTTTGCTGGCTTCGCGTATCGCGGTATCAAACCTGCACAAAAATACCATCAAATCGTTTTCAGAAACCATGCGTTTGCTGCATACCTATGTAGATCCTAAAACAGGGAAAGACGCATCATTACTGGCTGATGATGTTTGGGAAGTAATTGAAAAAAATGCTGAGCTTTTAGACAGCAGCATTATCTATGACCGTGATTTTGGATTTGACTACTTCGGTTTTAAAACCCTTGAAAAATCATACCTTTTAAAGATAGACGGTAAAATAGCCGAGCGCCCGCAGCACCTGTTTATGCGTGTTTCAGTGGGGATCCACAAAGAGGACGTGGAAAGTGCGATCAAAACATATCACCTGATGAGCGAGCGCTGGTTTACACACGCAACCCCTACGCTGTTTAATGCCGGTACACCAAAGCCTCAAATGTCATCATGCTTTTTGTTAACCATGAAAGACGACAGCATAGATGGTATTTACGATACATTAAAACAAACTGCAAAGATCTCACAAAGCGCCGGTGGTATAGGTTTAAGCATCCACAATGTAAGGGCCACAGGCTCCTACATCAGCGGCACCAACGGTACCAGCAACGGTATTATCCCAATGTTGCGCGTGTTTAATGACACCGCCCGTTATGTTGACCAGGGCGGCGGCAAACGCAAAGGTGCATTTGCCATTTACCTTGAGCCATGGCATGCGGACATATTTGAATTCCTTGACCTGCGCAAAAACCATGGTAAAGAAGAAATGCGTGCCCGCGACCTCTTTTATGCCCTTTGGGTATCTGACTTGTTTATGCAGCGAGTTGAAGCAAATGAAGAGTGGAGCTTATTCTGCCCGCACGAAGCACCAGGACTGGCAGATTGCTGGGGAAAAGAATTTGAGGCCCTTTACACTAAATACGAAAAAGAAGGCCGTGCCCGCAAGGTGGTAAAAGCACAGGAACTTTGGTTTGCGGTGTTAGACGCCCAGGTAGAAACTGGTACCCCGTACCTGTTATACAAGGACGCTGCAAACGGTAAATCAAACCAGCAAAACCTTGGTACCATAAAGAGTTCAAACTTATGTACCGAAATTATTGAATATACATCTCCGGACGAAATAGCGGTTTGTAACCTTGCTTCGTTAGCATTACCCCGCTTTGTAAGAGATGGCATGTTTGATCACGATAAGTTATATGAAGTAACCTACCAGGCTACGTTAAACCTTAATAAGATTATTGACGGTAACTACTACCCGGTTAAAGAAGCTGAATATTCAAACTTACGCCACCGCCCTATTGGCCTGGGTGTACAGGGTTTAGCAGACGCATTTATTATGCTGCGCTTGCCATTTGAAAGCGAAGGTGCTAAAAAACTGAACAAAGAGATCTTTGAAACTATCTACTTTGCTGCCATGACGGCCTCAAAAGACCTGGCAATTAAAGATGGCCCTTACGAAACGTTTAAAGGCTCACCTCTGTCAAAAGGCAAGTTCCAGTTTGACCTTTGGGATGTAAAACCTGAAAGCGGCCGCTGGGATTGGGAAAACCTTCGTTTGGATGTAATGAACCATGGTGTACGCAATTCGTTATTGGTTGCGCCGATGCCTACTGCTTCAACATCACAGATCCTGGGTAACAACGAGTGCTTTGAACCATATACTTCAAACATTTACACCCGCCGTGTATTAAGCGGAGAATTTGTTATCGTAAACAAACACCTACTGCGCGACCTGGTAAACCTTGGTTTATGGACCGGTGCGATGAAAGATAAGATCATCACTGCAAACGGATCTATCCAGGACATTGCCGAGATCCCGGCTGAGGTTAAAGAACTGTACAAAACAGTTTGGGAAATAAAGATGCGTACCATTATTGATATGGCTGCCGACCGTGGCGCTTATATCTGCCAGTCGCAATCGTTAAACCTGTTCATTAACTCGCCAAATGCATCCAAACTTACTTCAATGCACTTTTACGCATGGAAGAAAGGCCTTAAAACAGGTATGTATTACCTGCGTACACAGGCAGCATCACAAGCGGTTAAATTTACAGTTGAAAACCAGGGCGGCAAAAACATGGACGCTGTTATACCAGATGTAGTTGCTGATGTAACTAACGACGTACCTGCAGGCCCTTCATGCTCTATGGAAGAAGGCTGTGTTACCTGCTCTGCATAAATAAAAATTAGTCCATAGCCCATGGATGATAGACCATAGTTAAATTCGGGAGAGCAATCTTTGAATTTAGCTATGGTCTTTTTACTTAATAGTGATACTATAATCTGTAAATTTGAAGCCTGATAATACCATCGTCCATGGTCCATCGACTATGATCTAAAAACATGATTAAACACGAGATCATCCCATGCGAACGTTGCGGAACCGGCATAGAATGTAAGGCAAACGCTTACACCAAATGCCAGTGCAGCGCGGTACAGCTTAATTTAAACGAGGTGCAATATATCGCCGAAAACTATGAAGGCTGTATGTGTGCAAAGTGTTTGCTGGAGTTAAAGGAAGAATACCGGATGATGATTACCGACATTAATATTTAAAATCAGTCAATTACCTTTACCGGCTTTTTATCCTTGCCTATAGCCACAAAAGTAAAGGTGCCGGTTATGGCTTTCTCCCGCTCAAAAGAGTACATTTCTTCCACATAAATTTCTACCAATACCTTTAAGCTGGTGTTCCCAACGTGCTGTATTTTGCCTACCAGTTCAATTATGGTACCTGCGGGAATGGCGCGGTTAAAGTCTATCCTGTCGGATGATACGGTTACCATGGTTTTGCGGGTAAAGCGTGTAGCAGTAATAAATGCTACCTCATCCATCAGGTGCATGGCCGTGCCGCCAAACAGGGTATCATAATGATTGGTGGTATTGGGGAATACCGCTTTAAAAATTCTTGTTTCGGCTGATTTAGTTCTTTGTTCCAGGTCCATCATAATTATATTAAAGCCGTTCAGCATTACCCGAACGGCTTTGTGTAAATGTTAGTTAACAGTTTGTTTGCTGAATATTTCGCGGGCCGCCTTTGCCGCCTCCACCATATTTACCAGCGCGGCCTGTGTTTCGGGCCATTTGCGGGTTTTTAAACCGCAATCAGGGTTTACCCAAATATTCTCAACGGGCAATAAAGCAGCGGCTTTTTCAAGCAGGCTCACCATCTCGGCAACAGCGGGAATGCGCGGCGAATGGATGTCATAAACGCCGGGACCTATTTCTGCCGGATATTTAAAATCTGAAAACGCTTCCAGCAATTCCATTTGCGAACGCGAGGTTTCAATGGTGATTACATCCGCGTCCATCAGGGCAATGTGTTCAATAATGTCGTTAAAGTCACTATAGCACATGTGTGTGTGGATCTGTGTTTCATCCCGGACGCCGCTTGCCGAGATCCGGAAAGCGTTTACAGCCCAATCCAGGTAAGCGGCATGGTCTGCTTTGCGCAGCGGGAGGCCTTCGCGGATAGCAGGCTCATCAATCTGGATAACTTTTATACCGGCTTTTTCCAGCGCAACCACTTCGTCGCGGATAGCCAGCGCTATTTGGTTAGCCGTAACGTACCGCGGCTGATCGTCCCGCACAAACGACCATTGCAGGATAGTTACCGGGCCGGTCAGCATACCTTTCATCAATTTGTGCGTGTTGGCCTGTGCAAAGCTGCTCCAGCGCACCGTTATATCCTTCGGCCTGCTGACATCGCCGTAAATAACCGGCGGCTTTACACAGCGGCTGCCGTAACTTTGCACCCAGCCGTTTTTTGTAAATAGAAAGCCATCCAGCTGTTCGCCAAAATATTCAACCATATCATTGCGTTCAAACTCGCCGTGCACCAAAACATCTATCCCGATCTCCTCCTGCCAGCGGATGGCATCAATAGTAGCTTTTTCAATTTCTGCGTCATACTGCGCTGTGCTCAGTTCACCTTTTTTTAACCTCGCCCTTAACTGGCGGATCTCGTCAGTTTGCGGGAAAGAGCCTATGGTAGTAGTGGGGAACAGCGGCAACCTGAAATTACCCTGTTGTATTTTCTGCCGTAAGGTAAACCGGCTCGCTCGTTCAGCATCCGCCACTGTAATAGCAGCCGTTCTGTTCTTTATTTCCTGCTTGTGGATCAGTTTAGATATATTACGGGTAGAGACAGCCTCAATATTGGCTTTCAGCAGTTCATTGTCGCCGTCAATAATCTTGCTTAATTCATTTACCTCGTTTAATTTTTGTTTGGCAAAGGCCATCCATTTTTTTATTTCGGGGTTGATGCCAGTCTCCAGGTCAAGGTCGAATGGGGTATGCAGCAGGGAGCAGGCCGGCGCTATCATCAGCCGCTCGTTACCAACAACGGCAATTGCTTTTTTAATGTGCGCCAGTGAGCGGATGTAATCATTTTTCCAGATGTTACGCCCGTCAACCACACCCAGCGACAAGCTTAATGTTTCGGGGATAATGGTGAGTACTGCGTCCAGTTGCTTCGGCGCTCTTACCAGGTCAATGTGCAGGGCGCTTACCGGTAAATTAACAGCAAGCCCGGTATTTTTTCCAAGCCCTTCAAAATAGGTAGTAAGCAGGGTCTTAATTTCGGGGCACTGTTTCTTCAGCTCCGTATAAGCATAAACAAATGCATCTTTTTCTTTCTGTGAAAGGTCAAGTGCCAGGAAAGGCTCGTCCAGCTGTACCCAAATAGCGCCATGAGCCTTTAATCGTTTCAACACCTCTGCGTAAACGGGAACTATCTTTTTGATAAGATCTATCTTATCAAAACCGCCTTCTTTCTCCTTACCCAATAACAAGTACGACACCGGGCCAATTAAAACCGGTTTTGGAATAATGCCGGTTACCTGTTTAGCCAGGTTAAACTCATCAAATACTTTTTCAGAAAAAAGCCTGAACTGCTGATTTGCCGTAAATTCAGGCACAATGTAATGGTAATTGGTGTCAAACCATTTGGTCATTTCCATGGCGGTAATGTCCAGTCCGTCTTTTTGATAGCCCCGCGCCATTGCAAAGTAAAGGTCGATCTCTTTATTCTTTACATTTTGGGTTAAAACAGCATTGTACCGTTGCGGGATAACGCCAAGCATCAGCGAGGTGTCAAGCACCTGGTCGTAAAAGCTGAAATCGTTACAGGGTACCAGGTCAATACCTGCATCCTGCTGCAATTTCCAGTTTTGTTGGCGGATTGTTTTGGCAACGGCGAATAATTCGTCGCGGGTTGTTTTGCCGGCCCAGTATTGTTCACTGGCCTTTTTAAGTTCACGATGGGCACCCATACGCGGGTACCCGGGATTGTTTTTGAGCATACGCATAAAACTTTTTTGGTTAAACATTAATTTGACTTAATGCTCCTTACGGTTTTCGGTATGCTTTCGGAGGAATTGTAATAAAAGACAAAAGCAAGCAACAGGAATACAAATACCCGTAAAAATGCTTTATACTCTGACTACTGCTTCAAAACGCGAAAGCATTGTCTTAAACAGGGGGCAAGTATCCTGGCTTGTAACATTGTTGCCGTCCTTCTCGCCCCGTTTTGGCAGGGCAATGGACATTGGTAAAGGCAACAACCTTTTGTGTTACTTACAGTTGCGCGACAGCCCGTGATTTACACACGGTTCCTTTTTCATCCCGGATTAAAAATCGGGGAACCTCACTGTTGAAATAAAGTAAAGAACTTGGGCAAATATAGGGAATAGAGTCGGGAAAGTCCGGAAGTCCGAAAAGTTGGGAAGAAAAAAAGTTATAACGCCAGTATGAGTGCTAATACTGGAAAATTAAACTCAGAGCCTTAAAGAAGTAATATCATCGCAAACCTTCCAACCACCTGGTATTCTCGTAAACCAAAACTCTCTTTGCCACCCAGTTCCGCATTCGTCGTGATTTTCTATCCACTCTCTAAATACCAGTATCTTCGTATTCGGGTTATATTGCGGATAGGAAATAACCATATATCAGCAGTCTTATTTTTATGCTAGTTTTTTAGTATAGTAAAGTTAATTGACTTATCACGGTTTTGTAACCGATGCAGATTGTCGCACCTATTGTATTACCTATATTTATTTAATCACTTCGCTATCATTGATGGGAATATCATACTCAATCCTTTAAATAGAAGAAAAAATATAGCTATAAAAAGCAAAAGCCGATTCGTCCGTTTTGTTTTTAATTGGAAAGCTATGAAGAAAGACAATATAGCCCCCAAGATAGTAGTGAATGTTACCCCTGATATGAAGTAGCGTAATTTGTCAGAAGTTAATGTAAACGACTGTATAAATTGGAATAATATCTCCATAATAAAGCAAATAGCGGTTCCAATAAATACTAATTCCACAATACTTAAATTCGGGAGTTTTCTCAAAGTTTCCTTTTGTGAAAGAATTAAAATAGTAAGAGTAAAAGCAGTAAAAGCTAATCCATAAATCTTGATTGGTGTGTATGGAACATATTCCGGCACGTCAAATGGAGATAAAAATAATGCCCACCATAACAAGAGTACCCATAAAAATAATATCACGCCATATTTTGTGATTATAATTATAACAGGTTTCATTTATCCGAAGGTAGCATTTGTGTCTTAAAATCCCAAACACTAAATAATATTACAAGGAGCTATTTCAGGTCCTTGCGATCACTCCTAAATGGGACTCTGTGTCGAGACTTAAGCATACCGGAGAAATTAAACGTCCATACAAACCCGAAACTTTTTTATCTTCCCTACTTTCCGGACTTTTCCGACTTTCGGACTAAATAAGTATCTTCGCCCCTCGTAAATCATTTTCTAAACTTCATGAAATTATTAGAAGGAAAAACCGCACTTATCACGGGAGCATCAAAAGGGATAGGGCGTAAAATTGCAGAAAAGTTTGCAGCGCATGGCGCTAATGTAGCTTTCACTTATTTATCATCTGTTGAAAAAGGACAAGCCCTTGAACAGGAACTGCAAAGCTTTGGCACACAGGTAAAAGGCTATCGCTCTGACGCATCAAAATTTGATGAGGCCGAAAAACTGATCAATGATATTATCGCCGATTTCGGCACCCTGCATATAGTGGTTAATAACGCCGGCATAACCAAAGACGGTTTGCTGATGCGCATGACGGAAGCCCAATGGGATGAGGTAATGGATGTTAACTTAAAATCAATATTTAACGTTACCAAGGCTGCATCAAAAATCATGATGAAAAACCGCAACGGTGTATTCATTAACATGAGTTCTGTTGTAGGTGTACAGGGTAATGCAGGCCAGGCTAACTACGCGGCTTCAAAAGCTGGCATCATCGGCTTTTCAAAATCAATAGCCAAGGAATTAGGCTCACGCAACATCCGTACCAACGTGGTAGCCCCAGGCTTTATAAAAACCGAAATGACCGAAGTGCTGGATCCTAAAGTTGTTGAAGGCTGGGCGCAGGCTATTCCACTTAAACGCGGCGGCGAAACAGAAGATGTGGCCAATTGCTGCGTTTTCCTGGCATCAGACATGGCTTCATACATCACCGGGCAGGTAATTCCTGTTGATGGTGGAATGTTGTAGGGATTTCGGAATTTGAGAAATTTTAAATTTTCAAATCAACACATTTTCAAATCCTCAAATTAAATTCTTCAAATTAAAAACAGCATATTTGGCTTACAGATATGCTGTTTTTATTTTCAATCACTTGGGGAACGGTTTCGGGATGGTGGGTACCTGCCTGCGCGGTGGCCGGTTTATTATATGCCTGGTTATTTTACCGGCAGCCGGTAAATCTGTCCAATAAATTCAGGTATGGGTTATTTGCAATACGCGCTATAGCGGTAACTATTATAGCCTTGCTGTTGGTTTCGCCGCTGGTGAAATCGGTAAGCT
The DNA here is from genome assembly GCF_002257585.1 of Mucilaginibacter xinganensis. Taxonomy (NCBI): domain Bacteria; kingdom Pseudomonadati; phylum Bacteroidota; class Sphingobacteriia; order Sphingobacteriales; family Sphingobacteriaceae; genus Mucilaginibacter; species Mucilaginibacter xinganensis. The sequence goes on from NZ_CP022743.1 coordinate 4,072,326, forward strand.
ATAACCCTCAAAAACCATTGGTGCTGGTTTTGCAGGATAATTCGCAATCAATCAAAATGTTTAGAACACCGGGCGAAGCTAAAGTCTCCCCAACCGGGGGAGATTTAGCGGGGGCTCAAACGGAAAATGTTGTAGTTGACCAACTCTCCGCATTAAAGGAACAACTCGGCGACCGATACGATGTACAGGAATTTCATTTCGACAGAGACCTGGGCAACGGCCTGTCCAAAAGCTTTACCGGTAAACAAACTAATCTCTCGAATGCATTACACCAGCTAAATGACCGCTTTGTAAATCAAAACATTGGGGCACTGGTAATAGCTACCGACGGTTTGTATAACCAGGGCAGCGACCCGCAATACGAAGCCAGGAACTTTAAGAACAGCATTTATACCATTGCGCTTGGCGATACAGTCGCCAAACGTGATTTGCTCATCGGCAATGTCAATTACAATAAAACGGCCCTCCTAGGCAATGATTTTGAGGTGGAGGTATTAGCAGAAGCTTATCAAAGCAAAGGCGAGAATATCCACTTGACTATTACAGAAGATGGAAGGCAGGTAAGCTCACAGGACATCCCGGTAACCTCTAACAGTTTCCAAAAACAGGTAACACTAAAACTTAATGCCAGGAAAAAGGGACTGCGCAGGTTTAATATCAGTATTGCCCCTGTAAAAAATGAGGTATCAGCCGCCAACAATTCAGAAACAATTTATGTAGATGTGCTTGATGCCCGGCAAAAGGTTTTACTGCTGTTTGAAGCCCCTCACCCCGACATCAGCGTAATCCGCCAAAGCATAGAAAACAATAAGAATTACGAGGTAAAAGCAACCGTCGTTTCTGAAATGGCAGCTATTAAGCCGGCAGATTATAACCTGGTGATCCTATACCAGTTATCTGCAGCCAGTAATAGCGCTATACAGAACCTGTTGAAAAGTAAAGTCCCGCTTTGGTACGTGGTAGGTGCGCAAACAGACCTCGGTAATTTCAATAACAATCAAAAAGTAGTAAAGATAAGCGCCGGCAGGATGGAAATGCAGGAGGTATTTGCCCAGCCTGCAACAGATTTTGCGGCTTTTACCTTGTCCGATTCATCCAGAAGAAAAATAAGCGCGCTGCCCCCATTACTGGCACCGTATGGAAGTTACGGGTCGACTCCTGCCGGCGGCACCCTGCTAAAGCAGCGGATAGGCGCAGTAGAGACTACCTATCCCCTGTTATGTTTTGGGGATGAGGCGGGCAAACGGACAGGTATACTTACCGGCGAAGGTTTATGGCGCTGGCAACTTGCCGAATACCAGGCTTATGGCAGTCACCATGCACTGGAAGAACTGTTTAGCCAGGCTGTACAATACCTTACTGCCAATGCAAACCGCCAGCGATTTATTGTTTACACCCCTAAACATGTTTTTGATGAAGGCGAAAACATATTGATCAACGCCGAGCTTTACAACGATGCGCTTGAACTGGTAAATACGCCTGATGTGAGGATTGAATTAAAAAACGCTGCCGGGAAAACCTACAGCTTTCTTTTTAGCCGCAATGATAAAAGCTATCAGCTGGATGCCGGCACTTTGCCTGTAGGCGAATACACCTATGCAGCTAACACAAAAAACGGCACCAAATCATTTACCGCCGCAGGGCAGCTAACCGTAAAACCTTTAAACCTCGAATCGCGGCAGAGTGCGGCTAACCACCAGTTACTAAATACCATTTCAAAACAAAGCGGCGGCCAAATGCTGCAACCTGCACAAGTTGGCCAGCTGGCAGGCCTCATCCAAAAAAACGACAATATAAAAACTGTGGTTTATGAGGACAAACACTACAGTGATGTTATTGACGTAAAATGGATTTTTGTGGTAATTGTGCTGCTGTTATCGCTAGAATGGTTTTTGAGGAAAAGAGAAGGCGAAATATAATATTGAAACCCTTATCCGCCCGTTTACAGTGTAGCTAATACACAGTATGTTAGCAGCCAATTGCAACTAATTTGTTACAGTTAGGCCTGATTGTTAAATAATCACACTTTGCTTGTAACATTTAATCTATTTTCGCCTCCAATTACAAAAATCATCAATAAATGAAACGTTTTTACATAATTATAGCAATACTATGCTCTTTTATTACCGCAAACGCCCAGGTGGGTTTAGGCGGTGGTGGCTCAACAATAGTGGGGAAAATTTCCGGCAATGTTATTGACTCCCTCACCAAAAAACCGCTTGACTATGCCTCTGTGGGCCTTTACAGAAGCGGCGGCAAAGCGCCTATCACCGGTGGTATCACTGATGAAAAAGGAAACTTTAAGCTGGATAATGTTAAACCTGGAAATTACAAGTTAGTGATTTCTTTTATCGGTTACCCCAGTAAAACTATTGACCCCGTTGTAACAACGGCTTCAAAGCCCGATAATAATATGGGTATCATTATTGTGTCACCGGGCGCAAAATTGTTAAAAGAGGTTACAATTACCGGACAAACAGCATTAATTGAAAACAAAATTGATAAGATTGTTTACAATGCGGAGAAGGACATAACCGCAGCAGGCGGCAACGCAACGGATATATTGGGCAAAGTGCCGCTGGTTGCAGTTGATATTAACGGTAACGTATCTGTCCGCGGTGATCAGAACGTGCGTGTGCTGATCAATGGCAAACCATCCGGTGCTACTTCAACCAGCCTTTCTGACGTATTAAAAGCCATTCCTGCAAGCCAGATCAAAAGCATTGAAGTTATTACCTCGCCGTCTGCAAAATACGACGCTGAGGGTTCGGCCGGTATCATCAATATCATTACAAAATCCAAAAATGTTTCAGGCATAAGCGGATCGGTAAATACCGCTGTGGGCACCCGTCAAAACAATGGTAACTTCAATTTGAATTACAACAAAAACCGTTTTAATTTTTCGGCCAACCTTGGCGGTAACTTAACATGGCCGCAAACTTCTATAACTAATTTTGATCAGCAGATTGATCTGGATACGGTTCATACGCACACCACCAGCCATGGTACCAGCCGGGTTACCAGGCATGCCACCAATAGCTCTGTGAGTGCCGGTTATGAATTTAACGCTTTTAACAGCATTACCTCATCGTTTAAATTGCTGGATTTTAATTTTAATACAAACGGCAATACTTCAACCCAATCTGCAACACCTTATGACAATCACCTGCAACAACATAACGAGTTCAGCAACTTCGACTGGAACCTTGACTACACGCACAAATACAAAAAAGAAGGTGAAGAACTTGACCTGTCAACCCAATGGAGCCATGGCAGCGGGATAACTGATTATACCAACACTTATTCTGCGGTTTTTAATAATATACAAAACAATCTTAACGGTAAAAATAACGAATATACCATACAGGCAGACTACACCCTGCCTATAAGCAAAACGCTTAAGCTGGAAGCCGGTGGCAAGAGTATTTTCAGGAGGATAAACAGTACGTCAAATTACTATGATGACACCAATAAATCCGGAGATTTTACATTTGACCCTTCGTTATCAAATATTTACAAATACAACCAAAACGTATTCGCGGGTTATACAGTGTTTACCGTGACGCTGCCGAAACAGTGGTCGGTTATGGCAGGTGTAAGGGATGAGAATACGGATATTAAAGGCGAACCCATTAATGCAACACAGAATTTGTCTCCGTTTAATCAAAACTATAACACACTTGTGCCAAGCTTAACAATTCAAAAGCAACTTAATGCCAAGCAAACTATAAAACTGGCTTACAGCAAACGCATAACCCGGCCAAGCTTACAGTTCCTGAATCCGTTTGTGAGCCAGGTTAATATCCAAAGCCAAACTCAAGGTAATCCAACACTGGACCCGGAAGTTTCGCAGACTGTTGAATTGGATTATAATTCCTTCATCGGGACTTCAATATTGAACATTTCAGGCTACTATAAGCACACTACTAACCTGATTGAAAACATTGCACGGCCAATATCAGTTGTTGTTGATGGCATAGCACAGGGCGGTACATTAACAACTTATCAAAACATTGGCGCAAATAATTCTCTTGGCGGCAGCATTTTTGGAACTATCAATCCGATTAAAGCTTTAACAATTATTATGAGTGTTAATGCGTTTACCTACAAGCCAGACCCTTCGGGGGTATTCCATCTTGAACAAACGCAAAATGGCACCTATATTCAGTATGGCGGTTTTGCACGCGCAAGTTTAACGCTGCCAAAAGATTATATTGCAGAAGCATTCGTATTTGGCAACTCGCCACGTCATACCATACAGGGTACAACACCAACATTCAGTATTTTTGGCATAGGGGCTAAAAAGCAATTTATGCAAAAGAAACTTGCAATTGGGGTGAATGCTATTGAGCCTTTCAGCGAATACAAAAGCTTTAATTCAGACTTAAAGAGCCCCGGCTTTAAACAATCCAGCAGCTTCCAGATGCCCTTCCGTTCATTTGGCTTAACGTTTAGTTATACCTTTGGAAAGCTTAGCTTCAGCAACCCTAACGCGCCTAAAAAAGGCGTTAACAATGATGACATGAAACAAGGTGATCAGGGCGGCGGCATGGGCGGCGGCGGCGGCAGATAAGCCTTCAAAAAGATTCAAGACTATTATAGGTCATGATTCCATCAAACAGAAAGAGCCGGGAATAAATCCTGGCTCTTTTTGTTTGATGGTGGGTTTGTTTCTGTCTTGATTCCTGACTAGTATAAGCCTGCTTCTCTCCCCCTAAGCGAAATGTCATTAAGTGAACGTTCGACATACCAATTAGTGAAACACATTGATTATCAGATACTTGCTTCTACTTATTCTTTAATAAATAATTAAGTTATTGATAATCAGAATATTTCGCTTTGTTCCACCCGTTCCGTGTGAAAAAATGGAACACTTTGCCGGCCAGGATACACAAACTTCGTCTCTGCAAATTGTGTTAAGTCCTATAGTTTTTATCTTCCTGTCTTAATTCCTGGCTCCTGGTTTCTTGCTTCGCACCCTATCCTAAGCTTCCACATCAATCCCTATCTGCTTCAGCAGTAACGACGCATTAAAGGTTTTGCATTCGCCATCTTTTATCTTGTAGTCGAACAGCATTTCGCCGTTTACTATCTGGATGTCGAAATAAAAATTGCGCACATAATCCGGATGCGACTGCTCAAGCTCTGCTATCTGCAGATCGTGCGTAGCCACCATGCCTACCCCTTTTTTCTTGATCAACTGCTCTATTACCGCTTTTGAGCCCAGGTATTTATCAACCGAGTTGGTGCCGCGCAGCATTTCATCTATCAAAAAGAAAACCTTGTTCTCAGTTTCAACAGCTTTAAGCAGCATTTGCAGCCGGTCAAGCTCCGCCTTAAAGGTTGATGTACTTTCATTAAGCGAATCCTTAATGCGCATGTAAGTTATGATAGTGATAACCGATACCTGCATTTCTGATGCGCAAACAGGCGCACCGCAAAGCGCCAACACCGTGTTAATGCCGATGGTACGTAAAAATGTGCTTTTACCCGCCATATTTGAGCCGGTAATAATATCTATTTTAAAAGTATCATTCAGTTCATAATCATTAGCCACGCGCTTGCCGGCATTAATAAGCGGGTGTGCAAGGTTTTTTCCTGACAAAGTATAACCGGCACCATCGACAATTTGTGGGAACGTCCATTCAGGATAATTAATATGCAGGGATGCAAGACTTATTACAGCTTCAAATTCGGCCAATACATCAAATGCCGTCTCTAAACTTTCCTGGTTGTTAAGTTTCCACTTTTCTATAGCGATGATCTGGCGGATGTTCCAAACAAACAGTACATTCATTATGATATCCACTACCAGGTTTAGCCGGGAGTTAAGCTTGTTGATCAGCGTTGAAAGTTGTGAAATCCGGAATGAGATTGCATCTCCATTTATATTTTTTATTTGGCTAGATACTCCGCTTAAATAAACCGATTCCCATTTTTCATTTTCAATGCTCTTAAAAGCTTGAACAAAATGCTTAAGCGTTGCCCCTATCCTACCGGCTATCAGGTCGGTTTTATCGACAATATCCGATCGTGAAGACGACTGCCGGTAATTGAACAAGCCTAAAACAGGCAAAAAGTAAAACGCCTTTGTGTAAAACACACCCGTTATTACTGTAGCCAGCAAAATAAACGGGGCTAGCGTGCAATAAACAATCAACCATTTTTCACCATTAATTTTAACCGGAATTTTTAAATATGCCAACAGGTTTTTAATCTGCTCTTTTTGTTGCTTTAATGAAAACAGGAGGTGCGCCTGGATATCAAGCTTCCAATCGTTTTTACCGGCAATCTCGGCTACTGCCTGCTGACGCAACAAAATCACTTCCTTAGTTGCCGGTTTATGCAGCCAGGCAGCCAATTTAACCATACCAGGGAAAGTTGCTGACCGATTGATCAGCTTAAAAAGGGAGTAATTACCGTATATATCAATATCTGATGTATAATAGTGCGCATCGTTATTAAACATGGCACCATTATCATACATATTAGCACAGCTTTTTATCGAATCTATTTCATTATCTGTAACCTTTTTAAGATCAATGAAGTAGTTTTTTAGCGTCTCGTATTTGTTTTGTTTTTTTATAAGCCAGCTAAACCAAAATATCAAAAGTATTAATGAAATGGCTACAATAACAATTTGATCAAGGCTAACAGCTATGCATACGGCAAGTATGAACAGCCCAAACACCCCTAACCTGTACAAAGAGTAGTTATTAGCAAGTTGTTTATATTTATCGGCTTCGTTTTGCGCAAAGTCCGATTTTTGCTGGTAATCTGTTATTATATCCATCGAAATTATGAGAGTGGTACGGGTTTGAGTGGGCCTAATTTAACTATTAACCTAAACACGGGCAATATTACAACAATTCAGCCTTTTAGCTTTATAAACATTTAAAACTATACCTAACTTTGCAGGCCTTATAGCATTTAAAACCTCTTTTAGCTGAAATGAAGATAACATTCCTAACCGTTGGCAAAACCGAAGACGCTTATTTAAAGGAAGGGATTGAAAAATATGTAAAGCGGTTAAAGCATTATACCAAACTGCTCATTATTGAATTAGACGAGTTAAAAAACACCAAAGCCTTAACCCAGGACCAGCAAAAAACCAAAGAAGCTGAGCTCATTCTTAAAAAGATCAGCCCTGTTGATCATGTAGTGCTGCTTGATGAAAAAGGAATGGAGTTAAGCTCGCAGCAATTTGCAGCGTATATTGATAAAAAAGCGATTGGTTCGGTCGCTAATATTGTTTTTGTTGTTGGGGGGCCCTACGGGTTTGACGCTTCGGTCTACGCGCGCGCCAATGATAAACTTTCGCTTTCCGCTATGACCTTTTCCCATCAAATGGTGCGCCTGTTTTTCACGGAGCAACTTTACCGCGCCTTTACCATAATTAAAGGTGAACCTTATCACCACCAATAACTGTTTGCCTGACCAAATTAAAAAAATAGTCAGCAAACTGTAAAAATTCCGTTATTGGTTGTGAACTATGCCCTCTGTGTACCCCAGTGCCCTATTTTTGTAAAAAAAGCGTTACGCATGCATACAGTAATTACCGAACTTATATCCCTTAAGTTTGTATTATTCTACATCTTAATCATATCCACCATCATTGTTCATTACAGGGGTAAGGTGAGGTTTAAATTTTTCAGGCAGTTAACAGACCATTCAACATTTATGGCCCCGATTAATATGCCGATGTATGCATTTTCAGGAGTGGAAAACCAACCCTACATCAAATCAGCAAACTTTCCCCAACTACGTTTATTAAAAGACAACTGGCAAACCATCAGGGATGAAGCCTTGCAGCTGGAGCGCGAGGAGCTGATCAAGGGCTCGGACAAGTATAACGACATGGGCTTTAACTCGTTTTTTCGGCGGGGATGGAAACGTTTTTATTTAAAATGGTACGATGACTTTCATCCTTCCGCAAAAAAGTATTGTCCGCAAACTATTGAACTGATCAAGGGCATCCCCGAAGTAAAAGCCGCCATGTTTGCGGTATTGCCGGCGGGCAGCGAATTGCTGATGCACCGCGACCCGTATGCCGGTTCGTTACGCTATCACCTGGGTTTGATCACCCCAAATTCCGATCAATGCCATATTGTGGTTGACGGACAGAGCTATGCCTGGAAAGATGGTGAAGATGTAATTTTTGACGAAACTTATATTCATTATGCAGAAAACAAAACGGATATTGATCGCATCATTCTTTTTTGCGACATCCAGCGCCCTGTAAAAACCATGTTTGCACGCGGCTGGAATAAGTTCTTCGGCTGGTTTATTATGGCGGCGGCCGTATCTCCAAATATGGGCGAAGACAAAACCGGAAATATTAACAAAGCTTTCAGGTATGTATATTCCATCAGGCTGGTGGGCAAGCGGATAAAAGCTTATAACATTAATTTATACTATTGTGTAAAATACGCACTGATGCTGGGCATATTATACCTTATATTTTTTTAAGGATAACCGGCGACGCAAGATATTGAGTCTATTTATATTCCGACTTCCGGGCTTTCCGACTTCCGGACTAATTTCTTACTTTTACGGCATGTCAGCAGGTCACGATCATTCACATCATCATCACCATGATCATGCCCCCAAGCTTGATCACCTTAACGCCGCCTTTGTATGGGGTATCATCTTAAATTCGGCATTTGTAGTTATTGAAGTAATTGCTGGTTTAAGCACGCATTCGCTATCGTTGCTTACCGATGCCGGCCACAACCTGAGTGATGTTGCCAGCCTTGCCCTGGCGTTATTAGCTTTTAAACTTACCAAAGTAAGCTCAACCAGTCAATATACTTACGGTTACAAAAGGTCAACTATAATTGTGTCGTTCTTTAACGCAGTAATTTTGTTTGTGGCGGTGGGCTTTATTATTTATGAAGCTATAACGCGCTTTATGCACACCGAAGTAGTTTCGGGTGGCACTATGGCGTGGGTAGCTTTAATAGGCATAGGCGTTAATGCGTTTACAGCATGGCTTTTTGTAAAAGATAAGGATACCGACCTGAATGTTAAAGGCGCCTACCTGCACATGGCAGTTGACGCTATCGTATCTTTCGGCGTGGTGGTGTCAGGTGTGATCATCTATTTTACAAACCTGTATTGGATAGATAGTGTAGTGTCCCTGGTTATTGCTATTGTGATATTAAAAGGCACCTGGAGCTTGCTTAAGGATAGCCTGAGGCTGGAGATGGATGGTGTTCCAAAGGAAATGGACCTGGAAAAGATCAAGGCTGAACTGATGAAATGCAAAGGAGTTATTGATGTGCACCACATGCACGTATGGGCACTTAGTACAACTGAAAATGCACTGACCGCTCACCTGGTGATCAAACAGGAATTACTGGCAAACTTTAACAACATAAAAAAGGACCTGCGGCACCGCCTTGAACATTTGGATATTAACCATGCTACATTTGAACCCGAAATTGAAGAAGAGGAATGTAAGCACGTAGATTGCTAATTAAAGATATTATACAACGTAAAAAAGCCAGAGGAATAGATCTTCTGGCTTTCTTGTTTCTGATACACAAATACCTTGTGCATCTACATTGAAATTATGCTTTTTTTGCTGCTGCTTTTTTTGCTTTTGGCTTTGCCGGCGCTACTTCAGTTTCTGCTGCTTCAACCTTTGCAGGTTCTTCAGCAACCGGGGCTGCTTCTTCAGCGGGAGCAACTGCAGGATCGGTTTCGTTAAACAACGGCATATCCTTTAATATCTGGTACCAGCTAATGATCTTTTTCATATCCGAAGCATAAACTTTTTCTTCATCATGATCAGGCGATACTTCCCTGAAAAATTCCCTTAGCTTTTTTCCATCAGCTTTAGTATCCGGAACGCTTGATGAGGCTTTCATCCGCTCAAAAACGTCTGTTAGCTTAATATCGTCATCCAGGCCAAAAATGGTAATCTCGTGAAGCGCTGCCAGCTTAGCTGTTGATAAATTGGCAATCAGCTTGGTTCTTTGCGCATCAAGGCTTTCTAAAATATAGCCTGTTTTATTTTGAGCCAATGCTCTCCATAGGCCCGGCTTACCTGATACGGCTACAATTCCCTGTAAATTCATTTCTATTTTTATAATGTAATGATTGATGCAGAAACTATTTTATCTAATCTATAGTTTCAGACCCCTAATCACTATCCCTCAATAACATCAATTCCTAAAATTTTATCACCCTGACGAATAGCGTCAACTACCTCAACGTTTTCAACCACTTTACCAAATACAGTATGGTTCCTGTCTAAGTGCGCGGTATTATCGCGGCTATGGCAGATAAAAAACTGTGAGCTGCCGGTATTACGGCCTGCATGAGCCATTGAAAGCACACCACGATCATGGTACTGGTTATCGCCGGTTAATTCACAATCAATCCTCGTTCCTGAGCCGCCTGCACCTGTACCGGTTGGATCGCCGCCCTGGATCACGAAATTAGGGATCACCCTGTGAAACGTTACGTTGTCATAAAATCCCGACTTTGCCAGGCCAAGAAAGTTTGCTACTGTGTTAGGTGCATCCTTGTCATAAAACTCAACGGTCATGTCGCCTTTTTCGGTTTTGATTATTGCTTTGCTCATTTTTTCTCTAAAATAGTAGGCAAAGGTAATAATTTGAGGGGAAAGGCAAAAGGTTTTTAAAAGAGGGTATAAAGTAAAGCGTAAGGTAAAAATCACCATTAACAATACTGTATTTGAATATTCGTTACATTTGATATTAGTATCCTTAATAACCATACTAAAAGTGATTAGCAAAATGCAAAAACAACACCGCTCACCTTTTTTTTTTACACGCCGCCTTTCTGCTTTCACTATCCTGTTTTTAGCTTTTACCCTTTTACCTGCCCTAACAAGGGCCGCCTCCATACTAATCCCAATGGATGACGCGCAAAAAGATCACCTTAAATCATACGGTATTGCCTTCTGGACGTTAAAGAACGGTGAAGAGATTGACTGGCTGCTCAATTACCGGGGTGGCAGCTTTATGATGAAATATGATAAAAAGATTGAGGATGAGTGTAAGATCCGTGGCGTTAGCTACGAGGTTTGGGCAGATGCAAAGGTGAACCAGGTATTAGCCGAAGTGAGTGATCCTTCAGTAAACATGGATGTGGTTAAATTAGAAAAAGCCCCAAAAATGGCCGTTTATTCGCCCAAAAACAAACTGCCGTGGGATGACGCCGTTACACTGGTTTTAAAATATGCCGAAATTCCGTATGATGTGGTTTACGATGAAGAAGTGATAAAGGGCGATCTGCCCAAATATGACTGGCTGCACCTGCATCACGAGGATTTTACAGGCCAGTACAGTAAGTTTTACGGCGCTTTCAGGTACGAACAGTGGTATAACGACGACATCAGAATCCAGGAGGCTACAGCGCACAAACTAGGCTTTAAAAAAGTATCGCAAATGAAATTGGCAGTTGCCGAACATATCCGTGACTTTTGCGCCGGTGGCGGGTTCCTGTTCGCTATGTGCTCGGGTACCGATACATTTGATATTGCACTGGCTGCTGCCAACACCGACATTTGTGAACAGATGTTCGACGGCGATGCGGCTGATCCTGCAGCGCAATCAAAACTTGACTTTAGCCAAACGTTTGCATTTAAGAACTTTACGCTGGATATGAACCCCATGTCGCACCAGTTTAGCAATATTGATGTAACTACTACCCGCCAGGTGGAGCGCAGCCGGGACTTTTTTACCCTGTTCGACTTTTCGGCAAAATGGGATGTAGTGCCCAGCATGTTAACGCAAAACCACGACAAGGTGATAAAAGGATTTATGGGCCTTACCACGGCTTACAATAAAACCCTGCTTAAACCAGGCGTCACCATAATGGGCGAGACGAAAAGCAGTAACGAGGCCCGCTACATCCACGGCGAATACGGCAAAGGTCAATGGACTTTTTACAGTGGCCACGACCCTGAAGATTACCAGCACATTGTAGGTGACCCCCCAACTGATCTGAAGCTGCATCCCAATTCTCCCGGATACCGCCTTATTTTAAATAATGTGCTGTTTCCGGCAGCAAAAAAGAAGAAGCAGAAAACGTGAGTTAGTTGATTAGAGGTCAGAGATTCGGAATTAGAAAATCCAGGGTGCGGTATTTCAAACTTCTGATTTGCGCTGTGCAACCTTAGTAGAAATTGTCTCAGGATATTGTCTGATATCCTTGCAACCTAACACCAAATATGCATCGGTAGTTTGTTAGTTTTAACATGCCTACATTGTCGATTAACTAATCTCTAACCTATAATTAGCTAATCGCTAATTATAAAACGCCCATGAGATACCTATTTTAAGTGCTGCATCCTGTTGGGGGTAACGGTTTACTGTATAGTAACCCTTGCTGAAAAGGCCCTGGTTGGCATAATCATACATTATAAAAAGATTAGTACGCTGCAGCGTTGCTTTTATAAATATAGTTGCCACCGGGTATGATGAGAAACTCACATTAGCCCCGTTATAAAATTGGCCTAAACCGGGTGCGTATGAAGGCGCTACGTATGAACTGTTGTACCGAACATCCATGCCTATGTTTGAGTAAAGCACATTAAACAGCAATGCTTTATAATAAACGCTGGCATAGTTATAAAACTGCGGGGTACGCAATGTGCTCTGGTAATCTGTTTTTTGATAAACAAAGTAATCATCAAAATGCCACCTGCGCCAGGCAATGCTTTTACCAACGCTTAGTTTGATCATGTTTATTGAACCGTTGATCTGCGCCGGATGGGCATCAATCCCGTTGTCCTGCGCGGTAAAATACAGGTAATCTGTTATTAAAAAGTATTCCGCTTTCAAATCAAGCTTTAGCGGCATGTTAACATAGTTAAAAGATACGCTGTTGGTTTTTTGGTTGCTGAACTTGTTGTTAAAAATAAAGTGGTTGGAGTTCCAGCTGGTGTAAACCAGCGGTGGCGTACTGCTTTGGGTGTAACCGCCTAAAATTATCTTTCCGGCCTTATCATTTCCCGCAAGGGTAAGTTTCGCATCGTACAGGAAATCGCCAAAATCGCGTCCCTGCACTATTTGTTGAACATTGCCTTCCAGCGCGGCCCTATCGCTCAATTTATAGCTTATTCTGCCCTTCACCGTTAAATCCTGAAACGAGTTATGCTGTACCTTCAGCGGCCGCACAACCCTGCTGCCGTATTGATCAAGGGTGGTGTCACTCACAAATTGCCCATAGGTGTAAATATCCTGTGTAAGCCCAACATCAAGCTTCAATTCATTTTTGACGGCTTTTTCAGATTTACTTCGCAGGTAAAAGCTATACGAAAAATCGTTTTGCAGGTGCGTTACCGAAAGTGAATCGCGCGATCTGTTTGCGCTATAGTAATAATCGGGAAACACGTTGTAAGTATCATAACCATTTTGGAGGTATTCATATTTTGTTGCCTCGTATTTCAATGTGTATGACAGGCGCTGCGTAGGCAATATAGTTGCTTTTCCAGTTCCGTTGCTTGCACTGTCAATATGCCCCAGGTAGTAAGATTGTTTCAGGTAAAAAGAGCCGCCCTTCCAGTTTTCATAAGATGCGGGCAGGCGCACTTGTTCCGAGGGCTTGGAAAGCGAACCTGTAACGAAAATAGAATCGTTTAGGATAGACCCGGTAACGGGCGCTTTTACATTGTTATAAATAAGGTTGGTGAGCAGGTTATACCGCTTACTTTTCGACTCGTACCAGGTAAAAACGGCGGCGTTAACATCACTTACGTTTTGTGATAAAACCCCCGAATTGCTGTAATATCCCCTTGAGCCTATGAAATTTAGATTAAAGCCAAAGTTGAGCTGCGGGTTAACATTTTGTGCATGGGTTATTTTAAAGATCTGTTCTTTAACCCCAGTATAGCCTACCAGGTATAGCTGTGTATAGGCTACACGGGCGCGGTAGTAATTTATATTTTCGGGCTTTAGCATATATGGATCAAGCTCATGCAGGCCCGGCTCAAACCCAATGGTGCGCGATGGCTCAAACAACAGGCTGCGGGCAGGTAAACCCGTATTGCCAAGGCTTATTTTAGGGCTGCGGGGTTGTAAAAGCGGGCTGTAGTTTTCAAAGTTATAAATCCCGGTATCCAGCGGTAACAGTACAGTGCTATCTCTCAATAACCTTTCGTTTGTTACCCTGATAAATTTCGAATTAAAAACAACGCTGTCTTTCTTCCTGTCCTGCTTTTTCCGTAATGAATCAAGCATCTGGTCGTCCGTAAGTTTTTTGCCTGATGTTCTCCCGGTATCGCGCAGGTTGATGCGCTGCTGTGACTGCCGTGGATAGTTATCATTACCGCGTTGAATTTGCGCAAAGGCAGCCTGCGTACAAACACAGATCAACAGCAAAAGAATATATTTTAATTTATATAGCATTAAAAACCGGCTATCAACTCTTTAAGTATCAATGTCATTTTTGGTTCAGCTTCATGTGCCACCGCCAGTATTTCTTCAAGCGCTACAGGCTGTAATTGTTCTGAAAAACCTTCGTCCGTTAACACTGAAATGGCAAAAACGGTAAGCCCCATGTGCCGTGCGACAATTACCTCAGGAACGGTACTCATCCCTACCACGTCCCCTCCTATTATCCTCAGGTATTTGTACTCCGCCTTTGTTTCCAGGTTAGGGCCCGTAACCCCAACATAAACTCCCTTGTGGCACCTAATATTGTTTGCCTTTGCAATAGTTAGTGCTTTGTCAATCAGGTCGCGTTTATAGGGTTCGCTCATATCCGGAAAACGCGGGCCAAGCTCCTCTTCGTTACGCCCGGTAAGCGGGTTATGCGGCTGTAAATTAATGTGGTCGGCAATTACCATCAGGTCGCCCTTTTTAAAATCAGGATTAAGTGAACCGCTGGCATTTGAAACAAAAAGTGTCTTAATGCCCAGCATTTTCATCACCCGCACCGGGAAGGTAATTTGCTGCATGCTGTAGCCTTCATAATAATGCAAACGGCCCTGCATAGCCACCACCTTTACCCCATTTAGCGTACCGAAGATTAACTTACCTGAATGGAATTCAAGTGTCGAAATTGGAAAATCAGGAATATTGGAGTACATCAGCTGTTTTTCAACTTCAATTTCGTTCACCAGTGCGCCAAGGCCCGTTCCCAATATAATGCCTACTTCAGGCTCAAAATCGCCAATGCGGCTTTTAATGTATGCTGTGGTTTTCTGTATGTTCTCTAACATATTCAATAACAATTTTGTCAAACTGCGGGCCTGTACCGTTTAAAAATTCCACCTTTATCGGGATCACAAAAACCGGGAGCTGCCCATCAGTTGACCGTACCTGGTTTAACCAGGATTCATCTAAACGCTGCGCATCCTTTTCTGTTGTAACAATTATTTTTTTTTGTGCCGGATGGGCAGCAAACTCAGCCACAAGTTTAGCGATATTTTTTAAGGTAAACGGGTGGTGGTCGGGATAATTGTGATGAATTATATGCGGTGTGCTGTTGCTTAGGTATTGCAGCAGCGGCTGTGCATTAGCTATCCCTGTTAATAAAAACACAGTGGTATCATTGTCTATAGTTAAAGCCGACTGCTTTCCGCTTAACGTTTGCAGGCCCTGGTAGGCAATTGATGTAAAAAATAATTGCTGGTAAGGCAAAGGTTCAATTTTGTGCGCGATATCCGTTTTTTCAGCGTCGGTTAGTGATGCCGGGCATTTGGATACAATGATCACCTGTGCGCGCCACCGCCCGCTCATGGGCTCGCGCATGTTGCCCGCCGGCAATAAAAAGTGCGGCGCATTAACCCGGTTATAATCAAACAGCAAAAAGCTTAACCCCGGCTCAACGGCCCGGTGCTGGTAAGCATCGTCCATTAATATTATATCGTGATTGGGCAGCAACTGCTTTAATCCTTCTACCCTTGCCTCGCAAACAGCAACTGTTATATCCGGGAATTTCTGTTTAAACTGGGCGGGTTCATCTCCTATTTGCCTGGAGAGTGGAGCCTTAGTAGTAGCAGGTCCTTGATTGTTGAACCCTGATTCCCGGTTTTCCCTATCAGCTACGATATATCCCTTTGTTTCCCTTCCGTACCCTCTGCTCAATGTGGCCAGCTTATAATCTGATTTCAGCAGGCGAATGAGGTACTCCGTCATGGGGCTTTTGCCTGCGCCGCCAACTTCAAGGTTGCCCACAGATATTACCGGCTTGGTGAACCGGTAGCTTTTAAACAGCCCGGCATCATAAAGCCAGTTCCGTATAATAACAACCAACCCATAGATTAACGAAAAAGGCAACAAAAGCCAGCGCAGGTATTTCATAGTCTGTTGCAAAGATAACCGGGATTAATGGATTTTAGGGATTTGGAAGAATTGAAAACTAAGAATTTCAATCTATCGGCAGGATATTAGGATCAGCAGCATTAGATGACAAGTAAAAACCACTGCCAACCTCCGTTTACTATCGCTTTTCCTTACTAATCTTTGATCACTGGTCCGCTAACCTCTACTTCAAAATCTCCCTCACAGTTAGCAATTTTTCATCAACTTTCCCATCAATTACAGAAACAAAATAAGTATTGCTCTTTTCATCAACGGCTACTGATCTTACATATTTTTCATTTTCAAATACTATCCCTGCAAGGTCATCAATAGCATAGCCGGGGCTTAACCTGCCTTTTAAAATATTTTCGAAATAAAGGGGCTTACGAAGCGGTTCGCTGTGGTAATGCGGGCAATGGCTGGTTTGGATAAAACCTAAACCCTGCACAATAGAAAGATCCTTAGGCCGTGAATCTGTAGTGCCGCCCTGGAACCAGCATAACGAGCCGGCGCTGCCGCCTGCAAGAACTATCCCTTTGTTGTAGGCCTTTCGTAATACGGTATCAATTCCCTGGGCTTTCCATATCGCCATCATATTAAGGGTGTTGCCCCCGCCAACCACTATAGCATCCATGCTCAGCAGGTTTTCTTCAAAAGTCTTTTTATCCGTATAGGATGCTACATAAACCCGTTGAACATAAGGCCGCATCGGCAATTCTTCACAGGCGGCATACCAGGCTATAATATAGTTGGCGTTATCGCCGGTGGCTGTCGGCAGGAAGCAAATTTTGGGATCCTTCTTTTTGGTTAAAGCAATAACGTACCGCATAAACTGCTTGTTATAATTGCCGCCGTATGCAAATATGGTACGGGTTACAGCTGTTGTTCCGGACTGCTGGGCCATGCCCGAAAAACAGCAGGAAAACAATAGGATAGCCAGGTATATCTTTCTCAATTTTAATAATTTATAGTTTATAATTACCGGGCTGGTATTACCGGGCAACAATTATAGTAAAACCATGGTTGATTTTAAAATATTGAACACGCTAACTTTCGGACTTTTCGGACTTTACTGACTTTCCTTCAATAATTCTTAAATTTGTTTGTAACATCAGTGCCAACACCGGTATCTAAACAACATAAATAAAAACAAAACAGCAGGCCGGCGCCAAAACTAACTGCGATAACCGGCATATAACATATCATCAAAACATTATGAAAAAAATATTCATAGCACTAACCGGTTTAGTATTACTTGCATCTGCCTGTAATCAAAATCAACCGCAGCAAAACAATGTTACCATTGAGAGTAATACTACGGCAGGCTTTGATGTAAATAAACTTGCCCAGTTTGTAAAAACCAGCACTGACCCGCAGACGCTTGAAAAAGCAATAAATAACCCTGCTAACCAAATCAACAACCTGGACCTGGATAAAGATGGAAACATTGATTACCTAAAGGTGCAGGAAGGTGATAATAACAAGCTGAAAGTAATTGACGATGTGAGTAACAGCGAATCCGTAACCGTGGCAAGCATTAATGTTACCCCCGCGGCCAATAACAGCACAGCCGATTTGAACATACAGGGTAACCCCAATTATGTGGGTTATAACAATTACTATCACTCGTCATTCACCTTCACCGATTTTTTATTGTTAAGCTACCTGATGCGCCCGCATAGTTATTATATGCCGATGTATCATTACGGGTATTATCCTTCATATTACACCCGTACACGCACTTATACTACTTTCAGGCCTACTACTTCGCCTGCTATGTCATCAAGAGCCAGTAATAGAAGCAGTTTGAGCCAGCCTGTAAGATCCCAACGTTCATTCGGCAGCCGCAGCTCAAGCCCCGTAAGAAGCGGCGGTTTTGGCAGCCGGAGTTCCAGCAGCAGGTCGGGCTTTGGCCGCAGCCGCGGCGGATTTGGCCGCAGGAGGTAATTAATTTAATGCTTTTTTAAAGTCACAGGATCATTGTGATCCTTCTAAACTATAGACATGACTATTCAACTCAGAAAAAACACTTCTTTATCAAGCGATAATAAAAAGACATTTAAAGCCATCATTGTTTTAAATGAAATGATAAACGGCACCCACCAGTTTAGCAGCAACGCTTATGGCGATGATAGTGTGCTGCAACCTTTGTTTGCCGAAATGGTTGCAAAAGGGTATGTAATCTCCCGGGATTCAATCTACCAGGTGAGCTCAAAAGGCCGCGGCATATTTGACACCTTTATGAAGCGCTATACCGAATACCTGAAAGTTTATGACGTTTTCTCGTTTGTTGATCTCGAAAAAGGAGAGTTTGCTTTTGACAGGTATTTTGATTTTGATACGGATGACGCCTGGTTTGACTACACAAATGACGAACGTTTTGACGACCTGCGCATTGCAGTGGCCCTGTTTAAAAAAGTTGATCCCGCTGAGATTGTCTTTATGTCGTTCATTAACGAAAACCGGTTTGATACCAACGTGAGCGGCTGGCAAAACAACCTGATGTCAGATAGCGCATGGAATGAGATAGAGGAGATTTGCAACACCGCCATAAAGCCCGATGAAGTTGGCGAAGATGCGATGGTTGACATGATAAACCAGGGATCGGAGCTGATGATCAGGCTGATGGAGGAAGAGCAGAAACAAAATAATAACAACTCAAATAACAGTGGCGGCACTACTACCGTTGTTGAAGAAGAAACTGTAGAATATTACCAGCCTTATTACGATCCATATTACATTTCGCCGATTTGGTTAGTACCACTATTTTTATGGTAGAACGCGCCTTTGCCGTTCTGAATGAAGTGAAGGACTTTCAGTAAATAATGGTTTACTTGGGACGGGGCGTTAATGTACCTGTCCCGCGTTCCTATTATTTCATGCCGATCTGAAAGGTCAACAAGTCCTTTTTAATTTCAAAATTCCGCTTAAGTATCGATGAGATATAAGCGTCAATTGCTTTATTAAATTCGCCAATGGACTTGTTATCATAAGTTGGTTCGTGATAATAAATTAGCTTTGCCTGTAAACAGCGCCCCTGATGATTTTTCGGCACCATTTGGTACAGGCGGATAAGGCAGGATTAAACGGTTTCATTATTTATTTTTAGTAAACGCATCCATAATATCCATCAATGTTATTGCTTCATCTATTGAACATGGGTTTGGCCCCTCATCGTTAAAATAGGCTACAATCTTGGTTATCATGGGTTGTTGGATATGTTCAGGATGAATGAAAGTTAGCGTTTGTTCGTCCTCATCGGTTTTCCAGCTGATGAAGTTACCAAAGAAAGGGAAAGTTATTTTCCCTTTGGTACCAACAATCTCACATGAGTCTATTCTTTGGTTTTGAGCAACATTAAAGCACCAGGAGCCATTAACCACCACTTTGTTTTTAAATAATATTTGCCCGCTAACATTATCGTCCGCAGGGGTATCGCCGGCCTGGTTTAAAGAGAATCCCTGGTATTTTTCAGGCTCCCCAAAAAAGAACAGCATCAGGTCAAGCTGGTGCGGCGCAAGGTCATGAAAATAGCCACCGCCCGATAGTTCGGGATGAACGCGCCAGTTATCGGCTACATCGGCTGCCGTCTCAGCTTTCCGGCTTTGCCACATCCTGATTTGTACGGTACGGATCTCGCCAACAAGCCCACTTTCAAGTAATTGTTTCACTTTTAAAAACATTGGTACACCCCGGCGGTAATGGGCCACGGTTAGCTTTTGATTCGGATGCTGTTTAACCGCTTCAGCAATCATTCGGGCTTCAGCTGCGTTACGCGTAACGGGCTTTTCTACATAAACGTTGAAACCTTTTTTAAGGGCAGCTATGGCATACGGCATGTGCGATGCCGGTGGGGTAGCAATATAAACAGCATTAATATTGGGGTCGTCCAGCAGTTTATCAGCATCACTGTACCAGGTGCCAACGCCGTGGCGCAGGGCGTAGTCAGCAGCTTTTTCCGCATCGCGTCGCATTACCGCTATGAGCTTACTATTTGCAATTTTGCTAAATGCCGGGCCGCTTTTTTTTTCCGTTACATTGCCGCAACCTATTATTCCCCAGTTTACTTCTGACATATTTTTTATAGAGAGCAACGAAACAGTCGGGTTAGAAACTTTTAATTGATGCTTCTACTAACGCCCACTGTTTTTATCCTTAAATCTTAGTTTAATATTTCTTCAATTTTTGCCAATTCTTCTTTCGAAAATTCAATATTGTCGAGGCATTTTAATGAATCAGCTAATTGCTCAGCCCTGCTTGCACCTATAAGTACAGAGGTTATCCTATGATCTTTTAGCAACCAGGCTAATGCCATTTGCGCCAATGTTTGTCCGCGTTGCAGGGCTATCTCATTCAGTCGCGTTATCTGGCTTATACGTTCTTCGGTTACCTGGCTTTCCTGTAAAAAACCTGTTGATTTGGCCGCCCTTGAATCTGCCGGGATGCCGTGCAGGTATTTATTGGTTAATAACCCCTGTGCCAGCGGCGAAAACGGGATGCAGCCCACACCATCTTTTTCTAAAACATCAAGTAATCCCCCTTCAACCCAACGTTCAAACATGGAGTATTTGGGCTGATGGATGAGGCATGGCGTGCCCAGCCGTTTTAAAATGGCAATTGCTTCATCAGCTTCCCTGGCCGGGTAGTTAGAAATGCCTGCATACAGTGCTTTTCCCTGCCTTACTATTAAATCAAGTGCACCCATCGTTTCTTCAAGCGGTGTTTCCGGGTCCGGGCGGTGATGGTAAAATATATCAACATATTCCAGCCCCATTCGCTGTAAGCTTTGATCAAGGCTGGATACAAGGTACTTTTTCGATCCCCAGTCGCCATAGGGGCCATCCCACATGGTATAGCCTGCTTTGCTGCTGATGATCATTTCGTCGCGGTAGCCGCGAAAATCTTCTTTCAAAATGCGACCGAAGTTTTCTTCTGCTGACCCCGGAGGAGGGCCGTAATTATTGGCGAGATCGAAATGGGTGATGCCGCTATCAAAAGCGAGGTGTAATATTTTGCGGTAGGTTTCGGTAACATCTACATGCCCGAAATTGTGCCACAGACCCAGTGAAACCGCCGGAAGCTTGATGCCGCTTTTTCCGCAGCGGCGGTATTGCATTTTTTCGTATCGGTTTTCTGCAGGTACGTAAGTCATAAATTTGGTTGAGTTGGTTTTAACTAAAGTAAAAATAGACTTTTAAATAAATAACCGAAGTAAATTATTTTTTTCATGGCTTATCCCGCGATTTGCGGAAGGGATAGGTCAGACCACCTCTGCCACAACAAAAGTGCTCCCGCCTGCAAAAACCAGGTCGCCATGGCCGGCATTTTGCCGTGCCGCTGCTAGTGCTGCTTTTACCGATGGGTAGGTGTCGCCATGCAAACCAAATCCTTCAGCTTTAAGCCATAAGCTTTTTTCATCAAGGCCACGCGGAATATCGGGCCTGCAAAAATAGTAAAGGGCATTTGTTGGGAGTATGGTTAAAATTTTGCTGATATCTTTATCATTTACCACACCTAAAACAAAATGCAGCTTGTTATATGTTACACCTGCAATATTTTGCAGCACTTCCTGCATGCCCTCCGGGTTGTGGCCGGTATCGCAAATAGTTAGTGGGTTGGTGCTTAAAACTTCCCAGCGGCCGTGTAAGCCTGTTAAGGTTTTTACCTGCCACAACGCAGTTTTTATGTGCTCATCAGTAATTATAAAGCCCTGTGTGTGCAGTTCATCAACAGCGCATAGTACTGCTTTTATATTTTTAAGCTGGTAGGTGCCTGTTAAGTCGAGTTGGATATTAGAAATTAGCTGCTGGCGATTAGCAGTTAGTTGATTGCTTTTAAGTTCTATATTTAAAAACTCATTCGCATTACCTTCTACCCCCTGATCTATAGCTCCAGATGGCTGACCGCTTATTTTCGACGTCATCACCTCCGAAGCAAAAGTAATTTTTGATTTGCAAGCTTTGGCTTTGGATATAAACACGTCGGCAACCTCCTCCTGGTACTCACCAACAATTACCGGGATTCCCTGCTTAATAATCCCTGCTTTTTCGGCTGCTATCAGCTGAAGCGTATCGCCCAAAATATTCATGTGGTCCCATCCTATGTTGGTGATCACAGAAAGCAGCGGGGTTATCACATTGGTTGAGTCCAGCCTACCGCCAAGGCCAACTTCAATAACGGCGACATCAACCTGCTCTTTAGCAAAAACATCAAATGCCAGGGCAACCGTCATTTCAAAAAAAGAGGGGCGAATTTCGTTGAAATGGTGCTGCTGGGTCGCAACAAAATCAATAACCTGTTGCTCGCTGATCATTTGCCCGTTTATGCGGATACGTTCCCTGAAATCTTTTAAATGGGGTGAAGTATATAGCCCGGTTTTATAACCTGCGATCTGTAATATCGCTGCCAGCATGTGCGATGTTGATCCTTTGCCATTTGTACCGCCAACATGCACACATTTAAACTTGTGCTGCGGATTGTCTAGGTTATTCAATAACGCAATGGTATTGGTTAGGTCCGCTTTATAGGCTGATGCGCCATCGCGGGTAAAAAGAGGTAGTTGACTATAAAGATATTGAATGGTTTCCGCGTAGTTCATGGTTGGATAGTTGTCCATGGTCGATAGTCCCAAGACATCGGCAAATTTAATTCAATCTTCATAAAAAACCATTTTCTATTGACTATCGTCAACGGACTAATTCTCAATCCACCTTAAACCTGAAAGTATATTGCCCTTTTTGGGTGCCCGATGCTGGAGTGGATGCCGTAAATTTTGTATTTTTTATTGAATTGATACAGGCTTCTATTAAACTCAGGTCTGCACGGGTTTTGGCTCTGTTTGAGGTTGCCGAAATGACGTTGCCGTTTTGATCAACTACGAAATCAACCACAACCACACCCGGAATCCGGTGAATATTTTGGGGGTCGGGTGCGCTCACAAAGCTCCAGTTAGGCATATTTAAACCATTGCCCGATCCACCTTTCCCATAATTATCACTCAGGGTCGATCCATTTTTGCTCCCCTGGTTACCGGGGGTTGCCGCAGTGCCATCGCCCTCGCCTGCGCCTTTATTGGTAGCCCCTTTATATAGCGCGTTTTGGTTCACAACTGCTTTAGCTGCCGGTTTAACCGGCTGGGTAGCTACCGTTTGACTTTGCTTTTTTGAATTAACAGCCACTGTAGGCGCATCTTCTGCGCCCTGGGTTACTACTTTTTTGTCGCTGTTATCCTCCTGCGTTTTTTGTTCGGTAGGCGGGGCTGTATTTACCTTTGTTGGCTGAGTTTTATTTGCCTTTTCCGCAACGGATGGCTCTTCGGTGCTTGATTGATTGGTACCCATACCTTCGTCAACCGTACCATAGTTTACCAGTATGCCACCGGTACCATCCTGCTGAACCGGCGGATTTATGAAAACAATAAAATAGCACAATGCAATTACAACGGCAAGTATAACGCCCGTTGCTAAAAATGCTTTGGGATAATTATTTTCTTCTTCCTGGTACATGTTCAGTTAGCAGTTTTGGTTCGCAGTTTGCAGTTATTATTTGGCAGCAATATGTTTAACTGCCAACTACTAGCTACCCGCTTAAAACTTCTTATTTCGGTTCTGTTGCCAAAACCATTTTAATATTTAATTTTTGCGATACATCCATTACCGCCACCACATCCTGTATAGCCACAGTTTTGTCAACATACAAAACTATAGTAAGTTCTGTAGCCATTTTTTTGTAGCCGGCTAAAACGGTTGGCAGGTCAGCAACAGCAACAACCTTTTTATCAACGGTATATTGAAGATCTTTACTGATGGATACATTAATGGTTTTTTTAGAAACCGACTGGCCCGATGATGATTTAGGCAGTAGTAACTTTACCACGTTCGGATTGGTCACCGTTGATGCGATCAGGAAAAAAAGGAGCAGGAAAAACATAATGTCATTCATTGCCGATGTATGCACCTCGGCCGATACCCCTCTTTGTTTTTTTCTTAAATTCATTTGCTCGGTTCTTCTAACAGGTCAATAAATTCAATGGCATCGGTTTCAAGCTTCAGTATCACTTTATCAACCATCATATTTAAAATATGATAACACACATAAGCCACAATACCTACAAATAAACCGGCTGCCGAGGTAACCATTTTAACATATAATCCACCGGATATAACGCCCATACTGATGTTATCCGTCTTTGAGATATCATAAAAAATTTTGATAACCCCGGCAATGGTTCCCAGGAAACCAAACATGGGTGCAATACCTGCAACTATACCCAAAATACCAATATTCTTTTCCAGTTTTGATACTTCCAGCTTGCCGATGTTTTCAATTGCGCCTTCAATATCCTTAATGGGGCGGCCAATTCTTAAAAGGCCTTTTTGCAGCATCCTGCCCAATGGCGTATTGCTGTTGCGGCAAATGGCCACAGCCGACTCAAGGTTTCCTGAAATAATGCTTGAACGTACCTGCATCATCAGGTTCGATTCGTTTTTGGAGGCTTTACGAATGGTAAAATATCTTTCAAAAAATATCACCAGGCCCAGAACCGCCAAAATACCTATCGGGACCATTACCCAACCGCCTTTTATCAGCAAATCGCCAAAACGCAATTCTTGCTGGGGCAGGGCTGCCAGTTGTTGGCCCGCCTGTTTGGCGGTGTCTATAAGCTTATTTGCAGTGTCGGTAGCCTGTATAAATAGTAATGTCATCTTAAAAATTTATTGGTATTATGTATGATTTTTGATCGATTTTTGCTGCTTTTTTTAGTTCAGCCATTTTGGTGTCCGCATCATCTTGTGTTGCAAAAGTACCCACAGATATTTTTAACAGCGGACCGGGTGCGTCTGTTAATATTTTGGCGTCAAGGCCCTTGTCCTTTAAACGTTTTACTTCCGCGTTAGCAGCTCCAATCCGTTTCCGCTTTATGCTGCCCACAACTATTTCGTAACGTACATGTACAACCGTGTCAGTTTTTGCAGCGTTATTTGTTGATGCAACTACCGGCGGCGAAGTTACAACTGGTGCTTTTTTTATATCTGTATCTTTTTTAACGGGTACAGGCTGTGCTTTCTTAATAGAGTCAGTATTCTCTTCGTGCCTGTAAACCGGCACAACGGTATCTGCCTTACCGGTCATCCGCTGGTAAGTAGCGCCTAGTTTATCAAATGCTTCCGGGTAAAATTTGTAAATACCAAAAACGGCAAGTACTATAACTGTTAATGCAATTAAAAGAATCAGCCAGATATTTTTCCTTTTCTTTTGTACAGGTTCATCTTCAAAATAACTGTCGTGTTCGTGCGGTTGGGCAGCCACAGGTTTTGAAATAAACACCGGCGCCGGTGAAGCTTCTGTGACAGCTGGCTTTGCGGGCTGCTGGCTTGCTGATGGGCTTAACTTGTAAATGTTAACAATCGGATAGCCGTAGAACTCCGGGTCATCGGCTATTCTGTCGTTAGCTTTAAAAATAAGCTGATCCTGGTCGGCATAAAACAGGCCAAGATCGGCAAAAAGGTACTTGCCTGTTGAAGCCTGCTCACGAAGTTTACCAACAAATTTCTCTGTAAAGTATTTGGAAGATGCCAGCGAAATATTTTTTTTATCTGCAACATATTGCGCAAAAGTATCATCCTCTTTAGGCTCGGGCACAAACTTCACCTTATGATAAGGAGGGTAAAACCTGGCTTCGTTGTCGTCATAATATCCGCTCACCCGTTCGCGCACAAAATAGCCGAGGCCGGGTACGCTTACTTCCTCGTACTGCCCCAATAATTCTCTTAAATAATCGGCTAAATTCATTTCGCTAAAAGTACGCTTTATTATAAAATATCAAAACCCGGTGTGCCGGACAGGCAAATCTTAAAAACTATACCCTACACCGCCAAATATATTAAATCCATAATCAGGATAAAATAAATAGCGTTGGCCGCTGGCATTCAATATATTATTTACATGAATGAATACCGAAAACCTATTGGTAGCCTTATAATCAACAGCGCCGCTCAAATCAGCAAACGAGTTGATGTTAGCATTGGCAGTTGTTGTTGCAGTAGCGGGAAACTGGTATGGATCCGTTATTGAACCGCGGATCAGCAGCGTTCCTGACACCGTTATCTTGTTATTTATGTTAAAAACGGTACCACCTTTAAACAAAAATTTTGGAAGGTTCCAGGGCTCGCTAACGGTTGCCATCTGGTAGTCTTTAAATTCAATTCTGCCAAAAATATCAACATCATCCGAAACCTTATAGTCCAGTTCGCCGGTGAGCCCGCTCACACGTGAACGACCGCCGTCATATATCACTTTAAACCTGTTGTAGCCGGTCGCAAAATTAAAGTCGCTCACAAATAGCGGCATATTTTTAATTTCATTACGGTATATGGTAGCCTTAAATCCAAGCCCCGGTGCTATCGTGCCTTTTACACCGGCAGCA
This sequence comes from Mucilaginibacter xinganensis, assembly GCF_002257585.1. Lineage (NCBI taxonomy): Bacteria > Pseudomonadati > Bacteroidota > Sphingobacteriia > Sphingobacteriales > Sphingobacteriaceae > Mucilaginibacter > Mucilaginibacter xinganensis. Next base: position 4,099,035 of record NZ_CP022743.1, read on the forward strand.
ATATCAAGCTGATCTATTGAATTGGTGAGATCGATATTTTGCCCCAGGTAGGGATTAAGCATTGCAAAATCATGAATAGATGATTTATTTACATCGCCTTTGGCTTCCACAAAAATACGAACATATTTAGGGATCACCTGTAACTCGGCCCTGGCGGCCGGGAAAATATAGAAAGCAGATTTGTAACCAAACTGGTCAACAATGTTTACACCCGCATCAATTTTATAATTATCTCCCTGGAATTTAATGTAAGGGTTAAGCCTTATCAAGCTATTGTTGTGATCGTATAAGCTATCCTTCTGTGTGCTCAGGTCAAGCGACGCCGCTAAGCCGGTATAAAACTGGTTGATAGTTTGATTAAAAAAGCCCGATAGCACCAGGTTGTTTTCCCTGGCCTGGTAAGCATCGCTGAATGCATATCCTTTTAACTTCACTGCATAGGTGAAATCATTTTCAACATCCTTATAGTTTTTGGCAAGTTCACCCTCGGCACCTATGGTGCTGAAATGTTGTTTATCTACCTGTAAAACAGCGGGGGCATTGTACTTATCAAAGCCATAAAAATAGTTGCTGTTGTAATTATAAGTGATCCTTCCGCTAATGTTATTTTCGTCGCCAACACTTTTACCAAATACACCAACCTCTTCTTTAGCCGAGTTTTGTTTGTACATGGTCCCGTTTTGGGCAAAGTGTTTCAGGTAACCACCTACCTGCAATGCTTCGTCACGGCCATTGGCAAAATACGCCTCGCCATAAGTTGTTTTTAAACTGCCCAGCCCGGCTTTTACATAGTTATTGGTGGGTAAAGAATCTTGCTCGGCAGGCCTTTTCATAGCATCCAGCTGTTTTATACTGGTGTTAAGCTCCAATCTTTTATCAACGGGAACATAAACCAATGGGGCTTTAAATGGCGTTTTATCTTCCAGGTCAGGGTTACGCCTGATTTTCACCGCATCAGCCAATACCGGTTTATATGCAGTGGTAACTACGATCTCTTCAGACAGGTTACCCTGTAAACCATCATTACCACCTTTTTTTAACGTATCAATCCTGGTAGCTGCATCACCTAAACTTTTAGCATTGTTTTTTTGCGGAGCTACTTTTGTTTTAGCCGGCTTTTTTTCCGCAGGTTTTGCTGCCGGCTTTTTTGCCGCAACCTTTTGCGCCGGCTTTTTGGTTTTATGCTTTGTTTGCGCGTTTGCAGGAACAAAGTATAAAACTGTAATTAAGGTAAGCAGCGTGTATATATATTTAAAGTTCATTGCTTGTCTCATTTTTATTCTTTGTTATCCTTTTTCTTTTCATCTGTTCCTGCTGGTTTCTGATCAGTTTTTCCACCAGATAGCTGATCCAGCTTTTGTTTGGCTGTTGGCAAAATATCATCATCTCCCTTGTAGTTATCAATAACACTTTGCAGCGTTGCTTTAGCCTGGAAATTGTCTTTTAATGCCTCGTAATTGTCCGCAAGCAAAATAAAAGTCTTCGTAACCCAGTAATCATAGTTGGGCAGGTCCTTTATCAGCTCAAAGCAGGTTTTTTGTGATGCCTTATATTTACCCCTTTCAAATTCAATTTCGGCAATGTTATATTTTGCCTCGGCCGCTGCCACGGTTTTGGTGTTGGTAAGGGTATAATCGAATTCTTTCACAGCGCTGGTGGTATCGCCCCTTTGCAGATAAGCTTGCCCGGCATAAAGGCCTGTTTTAAACTTATCTTCCTGGGCCGTTTTTTCATTTCCCCGCACCAATTTTACGTAGTTTAAAGCATCGTCAGGCATTTCCATTTGCGCGTAGCAAAACAACAGGTTGTTTATTGCAAACGTATAGTCAGCTTTATACTCGGAGTTGGTTTCCAGTTTTTTAAGAAAAGGCACCGCCTCATTATATTTCTTTTGATTGATATACAGTTTCGCCATGCTGATCAGCGATTGCTCTGTGTATGGGCTGGTCCAGTCGTTCAAGATCACGTTATAATCGTTAACGGCTTCGGTAAGCCTGTTCAGGTTGACAAAGCTTTGCGCGCGGATAAATCTTGCCTGTTTCTCATAGATCGGCTTATTCGGGAATTTATCGTAATAAGCATTTACTGCTCCAACGGTACCCTGCCAGTCGCCTTTTACATAAAGGTTATTAGCAGCTGTTATCATAATGCTTTCCTGGTCGGCAGCGGTATAGTTAGCAATAGGCGTTGTGGAAGCATAATTAATAAAGGTTTGCGCATCGCCCTTGTCAGTATAGATCTTTTCAATCTCTTTCAGCGCCATTTTAGCTTCTTCAGATGATGAATAATCTTTGATCACCGTCTTGAATGATTCAACCGCCTGATCATCATTGCCTGCGTTGTAGTCAATAACACCAAGGGTTGCCAATGCCCGCGGCACATAGCTGCTGCTTGGGTATTTCTTTATCATATCCTGCAAACCTGTTTTTGCCCTGTCGCCGTCGTTTTTTAAATAGTAAGTATAGGCTATCTCAAATGATGCATCATCCGCATAATCTGAGTTTGGGTAAGTACCGAGCAGATCTGTAAGCGTGGCGATCTTAGTATCAGGGGCGTTTTGCAGGCCCTGGATCATCCCGCGCTGAAACAAAGCGTAATCCTGACCCGGAGCGTGTTTTTCAATTATCTGGTTGTAATATTCAAGCGCACGACTGTAGTTTTTCATCACAAAGTAGCTGTCACCCAGGCGGGTCATTGCATCATTTGTCGTACTGGCGTCTTTTTGCTCGCCCTGTAAAAACTTCTGGAAATAAACAGCGGCTTTTTTGTATTGCTCATCGCCAAACGCAGCATAAGCTAATGCGTAATTTGCGTAGTTGTAGACATTGGTTTCGCGCGCTCCTTCAAAATCAAGGAACTTTTCAAAGTTCTGAACAGACTCACCGTATTTCCGTACTTCATACATAGCTTCAGCCATCCAGTAAGTAGTCATCACTTCAATTTTGTTATCAACCGGGTTTTTTAACGAACGCAGAAAAATACCTATCGCATTTTCAAAAGCGCGTTCATTATAAAATTCAAGACCGCGGTAGTAAGTAACTTTTTGATAAGCCGCCTGCGCGCTGGCAGATTTGTTGGGGATTGGCTCCAGGATCTCAACAGCCTCTTTATAGTTATGTGAGTTAAGTAGTTCCTCGCCTAATAAAGTTTTCACTTCATCGGTGCGGCCTGATCGCGGGTAGTTTCTAAGGTAAGTCCGGGTAGCTTCAAGCGCCTGGGTGTTAAAATCAAGCTCGTATGATAATTTGGCATATTCATATAATGCGTCTTCCTGCAGTTGCTTGTCAAAGTCTAACCGCGATGCCGCAAAAAAAGCACTGCGTGCGCTTTGTTTATTGTTCATTTTCAGAAAAACGTTACCAAGCGTGTAATTACCATTCTGGCTAAAAACGTCATTTTGCTGCTGCAGTTTTTCAAGTTCGGAGGCTGCTTTGCCGAAATTGCCAACCTTAAAATAGGTATAGCCCATTTGGTAGCTATCCTGCGTGTTTTGCGTTTTACCCTGGTCCCTGTCTTCAAACAGGCCATAGTACTTGGCGGAATTGTCATAATCAGCCTTTGCAAAGTACGATGCTGCAATGATGCGCAGCATTTCAGTTTCGTGCTGCTGGTGTGTGTTTTTTAAAATAGGAACAGCGTAATTAAGTACGTCGTCATAACGCTTATCTAAAAAATATACCGCTGTTATATAGTAAGGGTAACTATCTTCGTATTTTTTGGAGTTCTTTAAACGCTCAAAATTCACCAGCGCCAAATGGTAATCTTTATTCAGGTAAGCGATGTAAGCAAAGTAGTAAACAGCGTCATCGGTAAACGGCGAGCGGGTGTTTTTCACTTCGCTAAACAGGGCCTGGGCGCTTTTATAATCGTTAGTAGCAAAATAGGCGTAGCCCTTGCGGAATTTATACTCCGTATTTTGCCTTCCGCTTAGTTCACTTGCCTCCACCTTATCAAACCAGTGCAACGCATCGGTGTATTTTTCCTGTCGTGAATAGGAACGACCAATCTGGAAATAGGCCAGTTTTGTTAATGGATTTTCAGGATGTTCCTTGATAAAGCGGAGAAACATGCTTTCGGCATCGTCATTTCCCAATTCAAGTGCGCAAAGCGCTTCGTAATATTGCGAGTTCTCTTTAATTACCGATAACTCAGATTCAAACTTTGGCTGCGTACTGGTTTTAATCCTTGAAGTTTCAACCAAGCGAAATTGTTCGGCCGCAGCAACGTACTTGTTTTTACCAAACAACTCCATAGCGGCATGGTAAGTGCGATAAACGTCAAAAGCCTGGTTTTGCTGGGCATGTATTGTTAAAACAAAAAACAGAGGTACAAGAAAAAATGTGTATTTAAGTTTTATCATAAGGAGCAAACTAACGATTTGCGAAAATAGCGAAACCTGAAAAGGTATTCCACAATAGTAATTCACATAGTGTGGAGAACATTTTCTTTAACGGACTTAAAATGTTACGTGGTATAGGTGTGGAAAACTTTATCAGATATTAGAAATAATTACCAGACAGCAGCTAATGTTTGAATTTATTGAAATTATTTAGTGGTTAGCCGGCTTGAAACACATAATAGCCTAAGGTATAAAACGTTTATATTTAGTAATGATTAAACCCGTTGCTATATTTTTCTGTTTGGCTGTGGTGGTTTGCTCCGCCCAATCCAGCTCCAACCAAAATGATGTTATTACTTTAATTGATGAGCGCCTGCCGGTTACCCCCGGCGAGTTTTATGTTGCTAACGTATTAGATGCGAGGACCGACAGCAGCCCAGTTGCATCGTTAGCGACGGGCACAAAAGGCTTACCATTTAAAACCCGCGCTGTTGATTTGAAAGGAGGCACCTTGGCCGCTGTTAAAAAATTCATCAATAACTGTGTGCCCCGCAATGCTGAATTGCTTCCGCTGATTATCAAACTAAAAAAGATAAGTGTAAAAGAACAGGCAAAAGAGGGCGGAATGGTAGAAGGGCGGATAGAAGTGTCGTTTTCGTTTAACCTTGACAAGGGTGAAGACGATATGATATATCTGGCAAAATATAACGGCAACGCAGTTTATAACAGGGATGCTGTACGTGCCGGTGATATAGAACCAACCCTGCGGCGCCTAATGATCAATGGATTACTATATATAAACAACTGGATGAATACACAGTCCGGGGCTAATATCAAACTCGCCCGCGGCGTTAAGGTTAACTTTGCAGATTATGCGGAAACACCGGAAGGCGACAGTATCTATTACAGTGTTAAACGACCGTTGACCTGGGCTGATTTTCAATCAAAGGTACCTGCCAGCAATTACGAAGCTGAGGTTTTTCCGACATTGGGATATGACGAGCACACAGAAATTATTAATGGAATAATAAACCTGCATATTGCTGTTAAAACCTGCTTACCCAAAAGCGCAAGCTGGGTTAAAGCGTATAGCAAAAATGATTACAGCTTAAACCATGAACAAAGGCATTTTGATATTGCTAAAATAGCATCTGAACATTTTAAGCAAACCATAAAAGGGCGGCATTTAACCACGGCAAATTACGACGGCCCTATCAATGAAGAATACCTGGATGCTTATCGCGAAATGACTAATCTCCAAAAGCAATACGATGAAGAAACCGTTCATGGTACCCATACGTTAATACAGCAGCAATGGAATGACAGGATTGATAAGGAATTGAAAGTGCTGGGAATTAAATAGCGCAATACTAATGTTTAAATATTGAACGATTAAGCAGCTGCCAACTGCATTTCTATGGTTGAGAGCAAATCGTCGATATCAAATGGTTTGGCTATAAAAGCGTTCGGAGCGCCTTTCTGATTCATCGAGTCAGACACATTGTGACTCGCAGAAATTAATATAACGGGGATATCATGGGTTTCATCAGCAGTTTTTACAGCTTTACAAAGATCCCGCCCATCCATATTACCGAGCATTATATCAAGTAAAATTAAATCAGGGGTGTGCTCCTTTATTTTTTCAAACAAAAAATGCCCGTCTGAAAGTGTTTCTACCTCGTAACCAGAGTCTTCGAGTATAAATTGCAAAATCTCCAGTATGTCCTTATCGTCATCCACCGCTAATATCCTTCTCATTTTGTATTATTAAGCATAGTTTATTTTATAATAGCAACATAATATCTACACTGCCCGTTATCTGCATCAGCAATATCTTATCCATAAATTAACAATTACTGTACCAGTTCTGTTAATTAGGCAGTTGAACTTTATTAACAACGGGTAAGTTTACAATTACTAAAGGTAAACTTCCCTTTAATTATCGTAAAACAATTGTTTATAAATACTATTTATCAAAATTGCCGGCCAGTGCTAAATAGGCATTTGTAAATACGTTTGTTTGAAAACAGTGTTCAGATTACTAAACTATTGTTCAAAAAAATGAATTAAATGACTGTTTTTGAAAGCGGTGAATAAGCTCAAATCAAGCCGACTGCAAATAATTTACTTTTGTAAAACCTACGTAACAAGGCCTTTTACATTTGGCACAAAAAAGCTTTTGAAGGGCAATAAACAGGAGATTTGTTTCATTAACGTGCTTCCGGAAATTTATATTTCAACTCATTTTGTAATGTTGCAAAGGTGCTACAACAGGTTGTTGACCTTTTCCACCAGTTCTGTTAAGTCAAATGGTTTGTTGATAATGGCATCGCAGCCATAAGCAAAAAGTTCACTGTTGTTATTCACGTAGGCTGAGTATATAATTACCGGAATATTCTTAAAACGGGGGTGAGATTTAAATTGCATACAAAGTTCGCCACCATTTAAACCTGAAACTCGATAATCTAAAATAACAAGGTCAGGGATAAAAGTTTCTGCCAACGAAATAACAGCGTCGCTTCTTGAAGTGCTCTGTACCTCAAAGTTTTCGTAGGTTAATGTTTCGTGTACTATATCCAGTATATCCTGGTTATCATCCAACACTAAAATACGCTTTGCCATGCACAATTATCAAATTAAAAAAAGTATGGATGTAAATAAAACCTTTAAGTGTTAAATGTTACTCCGGATAAATATAGCGCAATTATTGTATTAATAATTAAATAATTGCCAAATTAGTAAAAAAGTTACTTAGAAGGCTTCTCCAAGGCCAATAATAAGTCCATTATATCCCTTGCTAAATCCGTAGTCCAAGGCAATATTAGTGTCAGACCTTTTATTGAATTTTATCCGGAGGCCTCCACCTGCCGCTGGGTTAATATACGCAAAACGTCGGGTATTTGGTTCGCTGGCGGTGTTAAAGTTGGTAAAAATTACAAAGCCGAACAATCCGTTGGCTGTAATATCCCTGCGGTATTCTGCCTCAAAATAAAGCAAGCTTTCGCCCCTGTAACGGTTTTGCTCAATCCCGCGGCCCGACCTTTGATAAGGATCATTCCCAATACCCGGTAAATTTAAAAATGGAGTGCCACTTGATATCGTAGTCCAATAGTAACTCCACATAGCCAAAACATTTTTAGGCCCTGAATTTGTTAACGATATGTACTTGCGAAAATCGATGTACACAGATTGGGAGTTATTATCGCTGCCCATAAAACCGGCATTGTGCCTGTAAATAAAACTGCCATAAATACCCGGAATAGGATTAATTGAGTTTTGCCTTGTATCATATACCGCATTCAACGTAAGTCCCGATGAAAATGAATTGTCACCTGAAGTGCCATATTGATAGCCGGTAAAATCTTTTAATGAAGTGGTATTGGTATTGTTTTTTGTATTAATACTGAAATAATAATCCAGGTTGTAGCCAAACCCAACGTAAAAATAAGGCTTAATCCGTTTTAACACGCTTTGGTAAAAGCGCACGTAATTAAAGTTAACTAAAAGCTTCTCATCTTCGGCGCGTTTACCACCCAACCCCCAGGTGTATTGCGGATATACCAAAAAACGGGTATCGCCCTGCACATTATAGGCATTGTCTGGTGTCCAGATACTTGAATGGATAGGCAGGCCATACCTGCCTTTTAAATTGAAGTAGGGTGCAAAAGTCACACTTGAAAGATAAGTTGTTTTGCGGTTACCCAAATAAAAGCCGGCAGTGGTTGAAGTAACCAGGGCCTTACTGCCACCGGGTACGGACGTCGAGATAGGTAAAATTGAAAAGTACACCTGCTTTTTTTCAGGGTGATAAGGCCTGGTTTTCAATTTAAACAACTTGGTTCCTATGTCAATAAGGTCTCTCTGACCTGTGGTATCCACTACAACATTTGCCGTATCAGTGGGTGTTTGCGCCAGCAGGCAAAAAGGCAACAAACAAAATATAATTACTCCCCAGAATTTATTCATGCCTATTTAAAAGAAAAAAAAGGAATTTTGTTTGGTTTTGGTAAATAAATAGTTATAAATTTTTATGTATATTTCAAAAAGAGGTTAAAAAGCTTCTCCCAAACTCAATGTACAGGAAGAATAACCCCTGCTTACGCCATAATCCATACAGATATTGGTGTCGGATTTTTTATTGAACTTTAGCCTAAGCCCGGTACCACCGGCCGGGTTCCAATAAACAAACCGGTTACTTCTCGGCTGACTTGCAGAATTTATGTTTGCAAAAAGCACAAAGCCCAGCAAACCGTTTTCAGTAAGGTCACGGCGGTATTCACTTTCAAAATACACCAGCCTTTTCCCCCGGAACCTGTTTTGTTCAATTCCCCTGCCCGACCGTTGGTAGGGGTCCATCCCTATGGCCGGTAAATTAAGATACGGAGCCCCCGAATTTAAGGTCGACCAATAGTAACTCCAAAATGCCAGGATGTTTTTCGGCCCTTTGTCAGTAAGGGCAACATATTTCCGGAAATCAACATATAACGATTGCCAGTTATTGTTACTTCCCGTTACAGTAGTATTGTACCTGTAAATGGCATTCGCGTACAATCCGGGAAAAGGGTTTAACGAATTTTTACGGGTATCATATAGTAAATTAACGGTTGGGCCTGATGAACTGAAGCTTTTGTCATTTAATGTGCCGAATTTGTATTTGCTGAAATTAATTAGCGGGTTAGTGGTACTGGTTTCAACATCCAGGTAATAATCCAGATCAAAGCCTGCTCCAACAAAAAAGTAAGGTGTGATCCGTTTAAGCGCACTTTGGTAAAAACGTACATAATTATAGTTAACCAGCAATTTATAACTTTCGGGCTGGCCGCCGCCCAAACTCCATGTGTACTGAGGATAAACCAACAAGCGGGTGTCGCCCTGTATGTTCCAGCTGTTGTTGCTTAACCAAATGCTTGATCGCACAGGTAAACCATACCTGCCCTTTAAATTAAAATATGGCGTAAAACTAATGGTAGATAGGTAGGTGGTTTTTCTATCGCCCAGATAAATGCCTGCGGTAGTTGAAGTTACCAGGGCCGTACCGCCGCCCGGTATGGATGTTGACAAGGGTAAAAAAGAAAAATAGATCTTCTTTTTTTCATCTAACGAAATAGGCCGCGACTGTGATTTAAAAAGTGTCCCTACTATATCTATCAGGTCCTTTTGCCCGGTAGTATCAATATTTAAATGGCTTTTGTCAATCGGGTTTTGAGCTATCAATAAAGACGGTAATAAGCCAAAAATCAGGAATACATAAAATCTTCTCATTGATATTTAAACTGACGGGGGCTTTTTTGCATACTGATTAACAACCAGATAACGGCAAAACTTATTACTTTATATACAGCAGGTAATTAATCTTTTAAAAAACTTGTTACGGCTTCAGAAAATTCAGGATTTCTAATGGCCGTGTTGTGGTTTCCGGGCACATAACTTAAACCTGAACGCGGAATGAGTTTATTTAAGCCTGTTTCTGAACCGTTTTCCAGGTCGGCTGTGCCGCGGATAATTAAAACAGGCTTGTGTACAGCCGCCAGTTCCTTTTTGCTGGTTGAGGGCTGCCACTTTTGCTGGTAAGCCAGCGCAAGTTCATCAAAATGTTGTGCGCGGATATATTTCACCATATCATCAACATCGTGCAGCGACGTATCGCCCATTAAAGCTTTATAGGCATGCACCCTGCGTGGCCAGTCTGGATTGGTAAAGGCATCGCCCATGCCGCCCATAACAGCCTTATGCAGGCGTTTATCTAAAACCAGTAACCGTGAAGTAATAATAGAACCCCGGGAGTATCCTACAACATCATAATTACTTAGTTTAAGAGAGGTAGCGAGGCCCATAATGTCTTTTGCTTCGGCATCATTTTCGTAACCAGCATCTGTATGAGGTTTGTCTGACCGCCCGTTCCCCCGCTGATCTATAAGAATAACCTTATAACCTGCATTAAGCAGATCATTATAAACAGCGCAGTTTTTCCATCCCTGCCCCGTGCCAGAGAAACCGTGGATCAATACCACCGGATACCCTGCACCCTTCACCTCATAATAAATCTTTGCACCGTCAAACGAGGTGAAATAATCACCTTCGACAGCCGGTTGTGCATGCAGTTGCACGCTAAAAAGCAACAGGAAGAAAATTGTGGCGGCTGCGGATAGATTTTTCTTCATTATTGCGGTTATTTATGTTTTTTTGTTGATTAAGTTGTAAACGGGCTGTACGGTATTAGAGTTGTAAATATTTAACGATTAACGCCAAAAAAATCAACAGATTGTTAGCCTGGTTAACTTAATATAATCCCGTCAATCCATCTACTCGTTCAACATGTATTTTTCAACGCCATCGGCTGGTTTCCATTTGCTTTCAGGTTCAAAATAATGCCATAACAACGCAGATATTTTCTTTATCAGCACTGATGCTTCATTATCGGGCTTCCACCGCTGGTCTTTGTTATGATTTGTGATAATAGAAAATACATAATCGCCATGCGGGGCATTTACCAACACGGTTTCTGATTTTGATTCATCCAGCGCACCTTGTTTGGAGGCTGTTTCTATAAATGGTGGAATTTGTGATATTGCTTTGTCATCCCAATAAATACGGCCCATGTTGCGGTACATGCGCTCACTGGCCCCCGCACTCACCGCCTCGCCCTTTCTGATGAGCGTGAACAAGCGGCACATCTCATAAGGCGTGGTAACTCCCCAGCCATATTTTGCACGAATTGCTTCGCGCCCCGGCACTCTTGAATTAACCCTCATTACCTTAAACCCGTTTTTTTCGAGCCAGTTATTGATGTACTCACCGCCTACCAGTTTTTGCAGCCAAACGCTGGCTGTATTATCGCTCATAGTAATCATTAACATGGCCACTTTACTTACTTCAATGGTATCCTTATCTTTGAATGATCCTAAAATATCCTCGCCCGGGTACAACAGCGAATCGTGGTAAACCAGTTTTTGGTTATACTGCATTTCACCCTTTTCTATCTTGTCCATCAATCCGCACTGAATGCTTACTTTAATCATGCTGGCAGTAGGGAAAAGCGTATCGGCATTTATCGCCGCCGTTTTACCTGTTTTTAAATTATGCACGTAAACGCCAATCTGCCCATTAAAACCTTTAACAGCCTCCTGCAGTTTGATGGTGAGCCTCGGATCTGTTTGGGCAAATGTGGCCGTGGCGGTGATAATCAGTAATAATAAAAGCCTGTATTTCATATCAGAGAGGATTATTTCTCTAAAGTATAAAACCGGCTTCAATCATCGAAATCTTATTCATCATCACAAATCGGTTTCATGCTATTCCCGGGCGGTCAAAGCTTATTATTATCGAACATTCACTGTATCAAAATCGAACAACTTAAATTTACAAATCGAGTATAAGTAATTGATAATTAATAATATAAGTATTTGGCATTTTCTTAGACTGTTTATTTACCGGTTGCCGGTTTCAACCTGCCGGCATCCATAATAAGTGAACTAATGAACCCAATAGTATGTTAAAGAGCTATTTAAAAACCGCACTTCGCTTTTTGCTGAAAAATAAGACCTTCAGCTTTATCAATATTTTTGGCCTGGCCACAGGTACTCTTTGCTGCTTATATATATTGCTATATGTGCAAAATCAGTACAGTTATGATAAGCAGCATAAAGATGTTAAAAGCGTATATCGCCTAACTACCGACCTGGTATTAACGGGCGATAAGCACCACGGTGCGGCATCGTCGCCGCCAATTGCACCTGCCATGAAAAGCAATTTCCCCGAAGTAGCCGCATATACCAGGGCGGTTAAAACCGATATGCTGGGAGCAAAGCAGCATTTGTTGCGTTATAAAGAACAGTCGTTTTATGAAACGGGGGCCTTTTATGTCGATTCTACTTTTTTTGACGTTTTGAGCTATAATTTTGTAGAAGGCCATGTACAGCATGCGCTGGACGAACCTTACGACATCGTATTAGTGAAGTCAACTGCCGAAAAACTTTTTGGCCGGGACGCGGCTGTTGGTAAAATAATAAATATCAACGACGCGTATGGAAAACATGATTTTAAAGTAACCGGGGTAATTGATCAGAGCCTGGGCCGCTCGCACCTGGAGGGCAATATGTTCATCAGTATGAAAAGTGGTGCTGTTGGCGCGTCAATTGCCAATGATGACGAATGGGCCGGTAATAACTTTCTTTTTTCATACATAAAATTGCGCCCGGGCGCCGATGCCGCTGCGCTGGAGAAAAAGCTACCTGCTTTTTTAAATAAGTATGCCGGATCAAAAATGAAACAATTAGGCATGCAAAAGGAATTGCATTTGCAACCTGTTTCAGCTATCCACACCACAGCGGGTTATGACGTTGAGCCCAGCAAAACTGCCGATCCTTCGTTCCTGCTGATCCTGGTTTTGATAGCAGTTATGATCCAGGTGATAGCCTGTATCAACTTCATGAACCTGTCGACAGCAAGGGCATCAAAAAGGGCAAAAGAAGTGGGCGTACGCAAGGTTATTGGCGCAGGCAAGTTTGATCTGATCAAACAGTTCCTCGGCGAATCATTCCTGCTTGCATTTATTGGTGTGATTATAGCTTTACCATTATTATGGGTGGCACTACCATACCTTAATGGTATAACGCACACTGACATTCGCTTATCATTTTTTGCCGATTATCGCCTTTGGCTAATGCTGGCTTCGCTTGTGGCGGTTACAGGTTTGGTTGCGGGTAGTTACCCGGCCTTTTATCTGTCGGCTTTTGAGGCTATTAAAGTTATAAAAGGCAATTTTAGTAGTAAAGTATCGGCAGCGGGCATCAGGCGCTCACTCGTGGTATTCCAGTTTGTACTTTCCATTGTGCTTATTACAGGTATTATTATCATCTACAGTCAGCTAAATTATATCAAATCAAAAGATCTCGGGTTTGACAAGGATCAGAAACTGGTTTTCAACTTTTATACCAATGATGCGCAAACGCAAATGCCTGTGCTGGCCAATGATCTGAAACAACTTTCCGGCGTTAAAGCAGTTTCAAGTGCCGATAATTATCTCAGCCAGTTTGTAATGCATGATCATGGGGTTTATCCCGAAGGTGGCAATATGGCGACAGCAATTGATGCCCAAAATATAGCTTGCGACCAGTTCTTTATGAAAACAAATGGTATAAAACTGATCAGCGGCAGGGATTTTATGCCCGGCGACTCGGGGAAAGTACTAATTAACCAAACGCTGGCCAAAAGGCTCAATTTAAACGAACAAAATGCTGCTGGCAAAAGGCTTTACACACAATATGGCAATACCCCGGCGTCTTACGTAACTGTTGCCGGAGTAATGAAAGATTTTAACTATAATTCGCTGCACAGCGACGTGCGCCCGTTTATGCTGGTTTATGATAAAAACCCGGGTAACTTCTCCTGTATGGTAGTATCAACCAGCAGTAAAGATTATAAAATGTTATTAAGCCAAATGGGGGCTATATGGAAAAAGGATTTGCCGGCAGTGCCTTTCACCTATTCGTTTCTTGACAGTGAAGTACAAAAGCAGTATGAAACCGAGATCGTTTTATCGCAGATCATCAATTCGTTTACGTTGGTTGCTATCTTTATTTCTTGTTTGGGATTATTTGGTTTGGCCGCATTCAGCGCCGAGCAACGCAGCAAGGAAATAGGCATCCGCAAAGTATTGGGTTCGAGCGTAAGCGGCATTGTTCAGTTATTGTCAAGAGACTTTTTATTGCTGGTGATCGTATCATTTATTATTGCAACACCAATAGCCTGGTATGGAATGAGCAAATGGCTGCAGGCGTTCGCCTACCGCATACCGCTAAGCTGGTGGATGTTTGCCCTGGCAGGCGTAATTGCCATGTTTATTGCACTGTTTACCGTGAGTTTCCAGGCCATAAAGGCGGCATTGATGAACCCGGTAAAGAGCCTTAAGACGGAGTAAGGGGAAGAAGTTGGCAGTAACGAGCTGGCAGCAGGCAGAAATTAAAGGTCTGCCTATGAACTATAAACCATTAACGATGAACTAAATGATAAAGAACTATATAAAGATCGCCTGGCGCAATATTCTTAACAATAAGGTTTACAGCGCACTCAATATTGTAGGTTTAGGCGCCGGTATGGCCGTTGCGTTGCTTATTGCGCTATGGGTTAATTACCAGTATTCCTTTGATAAATTTTTACCGGATGGTGAACGGCTGTACCAGGTACGACGAAATTTTAACAGTAATGGTGATACTTTAACCTTTAGCTCTACTTCGTTAAAGCTGGCCGGCGCCCTCCGTAACCTTCCTGAATTTGAGCAAGTTGCTGAAGCTGACTGGACGGCCCCTCATGGATTGCTGGTTGGTGATAAAAAATTATTTCCGGTGGGGTTGCAGGTGGCGGGTAATTTTTTAAAGATGTTTAGGTTTCCATTAATAAGCGGTAACGTAGAAGCTGCGTTAAAGGAACCATATTCCATTGTGCTGTCTGAATCAACCGCTAAAGCGTTGTTTGGCAACGCCGATCCCTTGAATAAAATGGTTAGAATTGACAATAAGGATAATTTAAAAGTTACGGCTATTTTAAAAGATCTGCCGGCCAACTCAAGCCTGCAGTTTAGCTATATTGTCCCATTCAGCTATGCCGAACTGACACAGGCTTATATAAAGGAGGCACGCGTTGGGGGCTATTCATATAATTCGTTTCAGATCTTCGCTCAACTCAAGCCCGGTGTTACGTATGCGCAGGTGGCAACTAAAATAAAAAATATAGAAAAAACAGAAACCAACAGCGTAAATGCAATGCATTCCAATGTAATTATGCAGCCGCTTGCCGACTGGCACCTTTACGCTGATTATAAAAATGGGAAGGCTCTTGATGGCTTTATTCAATATGTACGCATTTTTAGCATCATCGGCGCACTTGTATTGCTCATAGCCTGCATCAATTTTATCAACCTGTCAACCGCCCGTTCCGAAAAAAGAGCGCGGGAGGTGGGCGTACGGAAAGCTATTGGCTCACAACGGAAAGACCTGATCTTCCAGTTTTTAATTGAATCGGCAGTAATTACTTTTATCTCATTTTTATTTTCAATACTGCTTGTGCAGTTAGCGTTACCTGCATTTAACTCGCTTACGGGCACCATAATCAGTATCCCGTTCAATAATTTTGTTTTTTGGCTGATAATGCTCGGGTGCGTATTAACTACTGCGATGTTAGCTGGCAGCAGGCCTGCATTTTATCTTTCATCATTTAACGTGGTTAAGGTTTTAAAAGGGACTGTAAAAGTTGGCCGGTCAGCCTCTATCTCCCGAAAGATGCTGGTAATAACACAGTTTAGTTGTTCTATTGCGCTCATCATTAGCACGGTAGTAATTTACCGTCAAATACAATTCGGTAAAGATCGCCCCACAGGTTATAACGTTAACAGGTTAATGACTTCGAATATGAACGATGAATTGGACCATAACTACCGTGCACTTAAAAACGAATTGTTACAAAGCGGAGTGGTACAATCTGTAACTACAGCTTCAAGCCCCGCAACCGGGGTTGATTCGCATGGCGACATTGACCAATGGCCGGGTAAATACGCTGGTGAAACTGTTGAAATGGGGTATGTTTTTGTTTCGGGCGACTATTTTAAAACGCTGGGAATGCAAATGGAGTCGGGAAGGGACTTTATTGAAAACTCAAAAACCGACACAGCCAACATCATATTTAACCAGGCTGCGGTTAAACGCCTTCGCCTAAAAAATCCAGTTGGGCAAATAATCACCAAATCCGGCAGGCAATATAAAGTAATTGGTGTAGTAAAAGATGCCCTGATGAATTCACCTTATGCCTCCGCCGATCCAACTTTATTTGCTTATGGCGGCGGATGGAGCCTCAATTACCGGTTATCGGCAGGGGTAAAAACGCATGAGGCAATAGCGAAACTTGCAAAAATTTTCAATAAATATAATCCCGCTTACGCCTATGAATACCGTTTTGTTGATGCGGAGTATAGCCGCAAATTCAGCGAAGAAGTGCTTGTTGGAAAACTTGCAGGCGTGTTTGCAGGCCTGGCTATATTTATATCATGCCTTGGTTTGTTTGGCCTTGCGGCATTTGTTGCCGAGCAGCGTACCAAAGAAATAGGCGTGCGAAAAGTATTAGGCGCAACTGTAACCCAGGTGTGGATGTTGTTGTCAAAAGATTTTTTACTGCTGGTAATCATTAGCTGTGTGATCGCGTCGCCGATAGCGTTTTACTTTTTACAAAAATGGTTGATGAAGTATGATTATCATGTTACTGTTGGCCCGGGGGTATTTATTATATCGGCAGTGGCGGCAATAGTAATTACATTGTTAACTATAAGTACGCAGGCAATTAAGGCTGCGCTTGCAAACCCGGTGAAGAGCTTGAAGAATGAGTAGGCAGCGGGCTATTTGCGGGTGGGCAGTAAGCCTCTTCTAATGCCTGCCCACAGCCCCTAATGACACAATGACTAATGACCAATACAATGATAAAGAATTACTTAAAAATAGCTATTCGTCAACTACGAAAGCAAAAAATGTATGCCGCCATTAAGGTCGGTGGTTTTGCGTTAGGTATTACGGCGTGTTTATTAATTGGGCTTTATATAATGGAGGAGCTTAATTATGATAAGAGCTATCCGGATACCGCACGGATTTACCGTATATTAAGCACGGTGCCAATTGACGGTAAGGTTCAGCGGGGCCCCTCGTTTCCCGCTCCGTTTTCTGCTGCCGTAAAGTCAAATTTTCCGGAGGTAGAAAAGAGCGCAAGGATCATGGCGAGCGCTTTATTTGATGGTGCAGGCAGTAATGAATTAAGGCGTGCTGACCGGGCTGAAAACAACCATGAGGAAGGGTTTGCTTATACCGATCAGGCTCTGCTTGATATGCTTAAACTCCCTATGGTTTATGGTGACCGAAGCAACGCGCTTGCAGAACCATTTACGATGGTGATTACTAAAAAGAAAGCTGATAAATATTTTCCCGGTATAAACCCTGTTGGGAAAATCATGTATTTGAATAACGATACTAAACAGCCTTACAAAATAGGTGGAGTGATTCAGGATTTCCCATCCACGTCTCATCTGCAATTTGATTTCTTCCTTACCATGACGGGCAAGGAATTATGGCGTGGGGAACAAACCGACTGGGCGGCGTTCAATTACGATACCTATATATTGCTTAAACCAGGAACAAATATAGCTATGTTTCAGAAAAAGCTAACCAATGTAACGCTGAACAACTATATAATCCCCGGCTTGCTAAACGTTGGGTTTAAAGCGGCCAGAACGTTATTTGCTCACGCCACTATTGATTTGCAGCCTATTTCAGACATTCATCTTAAATCATACGATATACCCGGCTCTCATGGTGATATCAGGTTTATCTGGTTGTTTGGGGCTGTAGCTGGCTTTATATTGGTTATTGCCTGTATCAATTTTGTAAACCTTTCCACTGCCAAATCTGCAAACCGGGCGAAGGAAGTAGGATTGAGAAAAGTTGTTGGTTCAACAAGGGTGAGCCTGATCAAACAATTTCTTACAGAGTCAATGCTGTTTAGTTTTTTGTCGTTTGCGTTGGGAACAATATTAGCACTGGGCTTGTTACCGTATTTTAATATACTTGCCGGGAAATCTTTAACTATACCCTGGGGTTCACCCTGGCTTATCCCGATAATAGTGATAGCGGCATTTATTATAGGGATAATTGCAGGGGTTTATCCCGCATTCTACTTGTCGGCGTTTAAACCGGCAAGCGTTTTAAAAGGTTCAATAAGCTCAGGCAGCAAAAATTCAGTTTTGAGAAACGGGCTGGTGGTATTTCAGTTTACTACATCGGTAATCCTGATTATTTGCACCATAGTAGTTTATAACCAGATGCAGTTTATTCTCAACAAGGACCTTGGTTATGATAAAAACCAGGTGGTTGTAATACAGGGTGCAAATATACTTGGCAATGACGTAAAGAATTTCAAGAACGAATTGCTGAAAATATCATCCGTAAAAAGTGCATCTATCAGCGATTACCTGCCGGTTGAAGGAACCAAGCGCAACGGGAACACATTTACTGTTGAGGGCCGGGAAAAAATTGATGCGGGTGTGGGCGGCCAATCATGGGTGGTTGATAATGATTACCTGAAAACCATGGGTTTAAAACTAGCTGAGGGCAGGAATTTCGATCCCGCCGTGACAACAGATTCAACTGCGATAATTATCAACGAAACACTGGCAAAAAAACTCAACATTAAACACCCCTTAGGGACAAAAATTACCAATACAGGTACTATAATAGGGGTTGTTAAAGATTTTAATTTTGAATCATTGCGTGACCCGATAGGCGGGCTTGTTTTGCATTGGGGCATCAGTCCTTCTATCGTAACCGTAAAGGTAAATGCGGCTAAAATGCAAAGCACAATGGCCTCAATATCGGCCACGTGGAAGAAATTCTCGCCATCAGAGCCTGTCCGCTATACTTTTTTAGATGAGCGCTTCATCATTATGTATGCCGATGTACAACGAATGGGGCATATATTCACAAGCTTTGCCATACTTGCAATTATCATAGCCTGCCTTGGCTTATTTGCATTAGCCGCCTTTATGGCCGAGCAGCGGAGCAAGGAAATAGGCATTCGTAAAGTGCTGGGTGCAAGTGTAGAGAGCATAACCCGCTTACTTTCTGTTGATTTTATAAAGCTGGTGGCCTTATCTATCGTAATTGCATCGCCAATTGCCTGGTGGGCCATGAACAAATGGCTTCAGGATTTCACCTACCGCACCACAATAACCTGGTGGATTTTTGCTGCGGCCGGCTTGGTGGCGATAGTAATAGCTTTAGCAACGGTAAGTTTTCAATCAATAAAAGCTGCCATTGCCAACCCGATAAAAGCGCTTAAGAGCGAGTAATTGAAAAATCTGCCGTTCCTTTTATCGTACTGAGCGTCGAAGGATCTTATCTGCAGGACATCTGCCTTTTAAGAGAGATGCGACATTGCGCAACTCTCTTAAAAGGTAATTACTATTTCTTTTTAGCCACCTTCACCCCTTCTTTTCGAGTTTCTGATAACCTATTGCTATTGCTTGTTTTCTGCTGGTAACGGAGCAACCTTTCTGCCGTTATTTTCTTGATGAAAAAATATTATCATTCATTTATCCTTATATTCAAACTAATAAATTAAAATTGTGTTCATATCACAAAATAAATCCCCTTTATGGCCGTAAAAACCCCTGCACACCCTTTTTATGAACGACTCTCGCTGGTGCTCATCGGCATATTATCGCTTGGATATATCATTGTACAGGGAAAGGAGGTGCTTGACCCCTTAATATTTGGATTTTTATTTGCCATCCTGCTCTTCCCTATTGCTCATTTCCTGGAAAAAAAACTTCGGCTGCCACGTGCAATTGCTTCAATCGTTTCCATCATTTTATTGCTGGCTTTTATCAGCATTATTATTTATCTGGTAGGTGCACAAATCTCCAATCTGGCAAGTGACTGGCCGCAGCTAAAGAGCCAGGTAAGCCAATCGCTCGATGATCTTAAAGACTGGATCCACGGCGCTTTTCATATTACCGCTAAAAAGCAGATGAGCTATGTGAACAGTACCACGCAAAAGATCATTGCGTCAGGCACAGATGTGCTTGGGACCACGTTCGGCGCGGTGTCGTCGCTGATGCTTTTTTATACGTTTATCTTTATATTCTCCTTCTTTATTTTGCTTTACCGGCGCATCCTGATAAATTTTATCATATGGGTTTTTACGGACAACTATGAATCAATCGTGCGTGATATAGTTGAAAACATTCAGAGCATCTTAAGGCAATACATACTGGGTCTATTGCTCGAAATGTTTGTAGTTGCCTGCCTTGCCTGTACGGCATTTTGGTTGATAGGGGCAAAATATGCCGTCTTGCTGGGTATCATAGTGGCTTTATTTAACCTGATCCCTTACCTGGGTATTTTTACCGCGTTACTGTTAGGTACATTAATAACATTTGCCACCGGCGGCGTAAACCAGGCCGCTTTGGTTGCCGGTTCTGTATTGGGCATACATATAGTTGATTCAAATTTCTTACTGCCAACCATTGTTGGTTCAAAAGTAAAACTGAATGCCCTCATCACCTTTTTAGGCATCATTTTGGGTGAAATGATCTGGGGACTGTCGGGCATGTTTCTGTCTATCCCGATCATGGCGATCTTTAAAATAATCTTTGACAGGGTTGAAAGCCTTAAACCCTGGGGATACCTTTTAGGCGGCGGCCAGGAAGACAAAAAATCGGCTATGAAAAAGATGAAACCTGCCGCAGCAGATAAGGCCTAAGCCCCCCCCCTTATTTGTCCTCTAAAATATCAATACAATGGGTGCCCAGTTCTTTCAACCGGCTATTGAGCGTATTAAGCCCTTCGGTATTTTTCATGTTTTTGTAAAGCGATTTAATTTCGTCGAGGGTTTCATCGCTTGGATCACAGGCCTGGGCTTTTTCAAGATGGGGCAGTGCTTTCAGGGCTATTGCATTATAATCGGCTGTTAGTTTTTTTATTGCTGCCGGCTCACTCGCCGCATTCAGTTTATTTTTAATGTCTTTGGCCTGCTCCAAAAAAATATATCCTATTCCCCGGTGAACTACGTAATAATAAGGAACCGCTGCGGCTACCTTTTCATAATAAATCAGGGCTTTTTCAGGTTGGTTATTATCCTCGTAAACCTTACCTATGGCAAAATAAAAATTTGTCCTGGCTTTTTCAGGTAACTTACCGGCAGCGGGTAACAGGTTTTCGCCAAGGCTCACCAATTTTTCGTTCTCGCCCTGGAAACGCGCAAGGTTAAAATCGAGGTATTGATTATAAACAGAATCAGCAGATTGCGCACGCACGGCACTGTTCCCCAAAACAATAAATACCAGTAACAATATATTTTTTAACATAATTGATGTTCCGATCCAAATATAATACCCAAACGTAACTTATCCGCTGCTATTCTATCTGCTTGTAATCATTTTTAAAATTTTCCCTTCCAGGTGTATTTGTGCCATATTTTATTTAAAGCTGCATATCACGAAGAACTGCTTACATTTGCGGCACTTAAAAATCACAATTATGCAAAAAATCTTCACTACACTTTTGGTTGTATTGGGTATCTACACAACCGCATCTGCACAAACAACCGGCACTAACGAATTTGGTGTAAACATTGGCTATAATGCGGCCACCGTTACCACCAGCCAGTACACTAACTCGGCTTACCGCAGTGGGTTCAATGTCGGCGTTTCTATGGATCATTATTTTTCTGACCGGTGGAGCATCAAAATCAAAGCTGTTTATGATCAGAAAGGCTGGAACGACGGCTATATAGACTTTGGCGGGAGCAATGGCGCCGTAACCACCGATTACAAATTAGATTACATCACCATCCCCGTAATGGCAAACTGGCATTTTGGGAGAACAAGAAACTGGTATTTAAACTTTGGCCCTTACCTTGGCATCTTGCTGAATGCAAAGGAATCAGCAACAAACACTGATTTA
Organism: Mucilaginibacter xinganensis; assembly: GCF_002257585.1. NCBI lineage: Bacteria > Pseudomonadati > Bacteroidota > Sphingobacteriia > Sphingobacteriales > Sphingobacteriaceae > Mucilaginibacter > Mucilaginibacter xinganensis. The sequence continues at coordinate 4,120,869 of NZ_CP022743.1, forward strand.
AAAGATGCTTTTAATAAAGCTGACGCAGGCCTGGACGTTGGTATTGGCATTAAATTCCCGATTGCTGAAAAAGCCAAATTCTTTATTGAGCTTAACGGACAAGGCGGAGTAACAGACCTGGTAAAAGACAACACCGGTTCGGCGCTGAGAAGCAGTGTATCAAACATCAATATCGGGATTAACTTTTAAGATCATTAACCTAACACTTATGAAGTTTTAAAACTTCATAAGTGTTAAAATTAGCCTTTCTTCATTTTTACAATCTCCAGCACCTCGCCATCCGGCAAAGGGGCATCAATCCTTTCAACAGCCGTATAACCCATAACCTTATATAACGGAACACCCGGCAAAGTAGCGCCAAGTTCAAAACTGCTAAAACCGGCACTTACTGCTGCGGCCTCACAAACGTTAATAATCTGCCTGCCTATCCCCTGCCTGGCATAATCCGGGTGTACGAAAAAGGCCCTGATCCGCGCGGCATCATATTCAGGATCTAACAATGGATCTTCAATTTCTTTATGCTGATCGCCGCCATAAAGAGTGTTGCGTTTGCTCCATCCGCCGCAGCCAACTATTACGTTCTCTGCTTCGGCAATGTAATAAGTGCCATCAATTATCAGCTGTGTATCTACACCAAATATATATTTAATAGCGCTTTCAATTTGCGTTGGGGTATAGTATCCCCTACTCAATCCGCGAACGGAAAGGGCTATCAATTCATTGAGTTGTGAGATGTCCGCTAACGTGGCGAGACGGGTAGTTACTGGCATGCGGTTAAAATTTACAGCTGGTAAATCTGCAAATTATTTCCGCAGGTGTCATCAAATACAGCAAGTGTTACAGGCTCCATTTGAGTTGGCTCCATACTGAATGCAACCCCTAAACTGCTAAGCCTTTCATATTCCATATTAATATCGTCCACATTAAAAGCCGTAGCAGGCATGCCTGCATTAAACTATTCCTGCTGTTGTATGTGTTGCTTGCAAAATTATCATCAATAAATTTCTTGGACATGATAATTTGCGTAACCAGGTAATCTTTTGGATAAAGCTTTTTTTGGAGATATTGAACTTGGTAGGAGTAATAGGTCATTAATTGTTTTTAACGGATCTATTCGCAGTATTTGTAATGGTTTTTAAGATAAATTTGTTGTGAGTTATTACAGAAAATTATTTATTAATCATCGTTACATTCTTTTAAACAAATAATCAGATGTTAGTTGTTAATCTTATGAATCTGTCGCCAATTGATGTAAAAACAAATGCTTCATCGTTATAGACATAGACCTCGACATCGATATCACTATCAGGATCGTCATTATCTTTGGTAGCTTCCACTTGGACATCGGTTTCCCACTTCAATAAACCTAATGTTATTAGATTTGAAATTTTGAAATACAATTCTTTCTCGCTGATATTATTTTCTTTCGCATAACTCGCAATATTGAATTCGAAACTTGTAATCGAATATTCATCAGGCTTTTTAGGATAGACATTCCCTTTACTATTTGGATAATGCGCTTCGTTTTGATGATATCGTTTCAATTGCGTATTATGTCTTTCAATTCTTCGGCGTTGCAATTTCTTAAAAAGCCCTTCTAATAGTATTGCCTCGTCCGACGAAAGTTTACTTAAAATTGAGATACAATTTTGCTGAAATATAATATCTGAATTTCCACTTAAGACATGTGCAACCAACTTTGACCATTTTTCTTGTAAAGTTTCCTCTTCTTCATAAGAACTCATTTCAATTAAAGGGGCTAATACTTTCAAGGAAACTTTTTTAGGGTCAATTTTATGTTCTTTCAAAATCTCCTGTGCTTTACTAAAAATTTTGATTTGATTTTTAAACCTTCGGAGTTTTACTTGGTCAGCTATTATCCCGCCCATTTCATCAAATGACTGGCCAAACAAAGCTTTTAAAAGCTGTTCACTCTTATCAATAATCTGTTTAGGGATGTTTAAATTATCAAGGATTTTTTCAATATCTGCCATATATAAAGATACATATATTGAAAGTTAATTTTAGAATCAATGGCGTTTTATATTGATAACTTGCCGATTAAATCTAAATCAATTTGTCAATTTCTTCGACCCGTCTGGGAGCCTAACCTAGGTGAAATCAATCAATTCTATTGAAGTTTTATAGGATTAATGATTTATTTTATATCTTTATCAATAACTGAAATGTATCAGATATGAGTTATATATTAAGAAATAAAAACGGTCGCTCGATAGAAGTAAATCACTCAGATATTGTAAGTTTTGAGAGATACGGAAATGGGGTAATATTAATTCTAAATAGGAATGGTAATGGGCTATCGAGACAATCGGTAGATTTATCGTTAGAGGCTTTTTCATATCTTTATAATTCCTAGTTTCGAGAAAATAATCATCGTTTTTTCTATAATCCCGTATATCTTGAGACGCGAGATTACTGACTGCTGGCATTGCATCGTGTCAAAAATCCGAAATCCGAAATCCAAATTCCTAAATTTCTCAAATCTCCTGCCTCAAATCACCAACCAAATTTCTATCTTTGCCCATGCAAGAAAAAATCCTCATTCTTGACTTTGGCTCGCAGTTCACCCAACTTATTGCGCGCCGTGTCAGGGAGCTCAACATTTACTGCGAGATCCACCCCTTCAATCATTTTCCAGAAGTTGACAGCAGTGTAAAAGGTATCATCCTTTCAGGCAGCCCTTATTCGGTTCGCCAGGAAAACCCGCCTACTTTTGATTTTGAAAAATTTCATGGCACCCTGCCTATTTTGGGCGTTTGTTATGGGGCGCAGTATATGGCGCATTTTCATGGTGGCGAGGTATTGCCATCAAGCACCCGCGAATACGGACGGGCCAACCTGCAATATATTAATGCACAGAACCCGTTGTTCCGGATGATTCAGCCTGATTCACAGGTTTGGATGTCGCACGCGGACACCATTGCTACCATCGGCGCTAACTTCGAGGTAATTGCCAGTACAGATACCGTAAAGGTTGCAGCTTACCAGGTTACGGGTACACAAACCTACGGCATCCAGTTTCACCCTGAAGTTACCCACAGTACAGACGGCAAACAATTGCTACATAATTTCCTGGTTGATATTTGCGGTTGCAAACAAGACTGGACAGCAGATTCATTTGTAGAAACCACTATAGCGGCCCTTAAAGAAAAGCTGGGCGATGATAAAGTAGTGCTTGGCCTTTCAGGCGGCGTTGATTCATCGGTTGCGGCGGTATTGCTGCACCATGCCATCGGCAAAAACCTGCATTGTATATTTGTTGATAACGGCCTCTTGCGTAAGGATGAATACCAGAGTGTGCTGGACTCCTACCAGCACATGGGTTTAAATATAAAAGGCGTTGATGCCAAACAGCGTTTTTATGATGCGCTGGCAGGATTAACCGATCCGGAGAAAAAGCGTAAAGCTATTGGGCGCGTTTTCATTGAAGTTTTTGATGATGCTGCGCATGAAGTTCAGGACGTAAAATGGCTTGGCCAGGGAACCATTTATCCCGACGTTATTGAGTCGGTTTCGGTAAAAGGGCCTTCTGCTACCATCAAATCGCACCACAACGTTGGCGGTTTGCCTGATTTTATGAAGCTGAAGGTTGTTGAACCACTTAATACCCTGTTTAAGGACGAGGTGAGGCGTGTAGGCGCGGCGTTAGGCATTGATCCGAATATTTTAGGCCGTCACCCTTTTCCGGGTCCGGGACTGGCTATCAGGATCTTAGGTGAGGTTACATCCGAGAAAGTTGCGATTTTACAGGAAGCCGATGCGATTTATATCAACAATTTAAGGGCAGGCGGTGTTTATGATAAAGTTTGGCAGGCGGGCTCCATATTTTTACCGGTACAATCGGTAGGTGTTATGGGCGATGAACGTACTTACGAGAACGTTATTTGCCTCCGCGCTGTGGAATCATTAGACGGAATGACTGCCGATTGGTGTCACCTGCCTTATGACCTGCTGGCAAAGATCAGTAACGAGATCATAAATAATGTAAAGGGTATAAACCGGGTAGTATATGATATCAGTTCAAAACCACCGGCCACTATTGAGTGGGAATAAGTGGTTAACGTTTTTAATTATAGCGCTTATAGCTGCGGCATGTTCCCCAAAAGTGCGGTCCGTAGCTGTACAGCCAAAAAAAAACGAAGCCGGTAAGCCTTCGGTTAAAACCCCGGTTGAAAAAGCAGCTAACCCGGCAGCACCCAAGGTATCAAACATTGCTTTGCTCCTGCCTTTTGGTTTGGATCATTTACGACCAGGATCACCTTACACATCCGTTACTTTAAAAGAAGCAGATATAGCCCTTGATTATTACAGGGGCTTTAAACTTGCCCTTGACTCGCTTACCGGGCAGGGTTATAATTTTAAACTGCAGGTATTTGACTCAAAAGGCGAAAAATCACAGGCGCACAGCCTGGCACTTAACCCCGCCGTGCGCAGCAGCGACCTGATTGTCGGCCCTGTTTTTCCTGATGACATCAAAACCTTTACCAGTACTTATCCAAATAGCAGCCAGCCGGTGGTATCCCCCCTGTCAGCTGCATCGCCTGCCGGTATAAAAAATCAGCAATTGGTTACCATGATGCCCCCGCTTGAATACCATGCCTGGGGTGCTGCAAAATATGTTAATGACAGAATAAAACCAAAGAAGATCTTCATTCTAAAATCGGGCTACAGCGAGGAAAATGATTATTTGATCCCTTTTAAAAAAGCAACTGACAGTTTAAGCAAAAAACATGTGCAGCTGGTTTATTTAACAGTTATTCACGGTCAGTTAAATTCGCTCATTCCGCAACTGTCAGCAAACAGCGAAAACGTTTTTATAATCCCGGCTACTGACCAGCATTTTTTGAATGTTACGCTGCGTGCCCTCGACACTTTAAGCAGAAGCTACCAGCTGGCTGTATTTGGCCACCCAAGCTGGGTAAATCTTTCCTTCTTAAAGGCCGACCTGCTGCAGCGCCTAAATACCCATGTTACCGTTACCGACCATATCGATTATAAATCGGCCAATGCCGTAACCTTCATAAAAGATTACCGGGGCGAGTATAATGCCGAACCTACAACTTATGCGTTTAAGGGCTTTGATGAAGGCCTTTATTGGGGACAGCTACTTGGCAGCGGTGAGGTGAAGAATTTGGCAGGTAAAGACTTTGAAGGTTTGCACAACAACTTTCATTTTCAGAAAAAACCGGGCCTGGGCTGGGTTAACACGCACATCAGCATTTATAAATACAGTAACTTTGAATTGAAAAAGGTAGAATGAAGGCAATAAATCAGCTTAAAACGTTTCAGCGTATTTTGGATGAGTATCCGGCAGAAACGCCTCTAAGTAAGTTTTTACCGGGCTTTTACCGTCAAAACAAACAAATGGGCTCAACCGACAGGCGCATTGCCAGCCGGCTGATGTATAATTACTTCCGCCTGGGCAGGGCGCTGCCGAACGTATCCCCGGATGAACGCCTTTTTGTTGCCGAGTTTTTGTGCAACACACAACTTAATTCTTTTTTACAGCACTTTAAGCCCGACTGGGCAGCATGTGTAGGCTTTGGCATTACCGAAAAACTGGCGATGGTAAAAACTACCCACCCCGAGTTTAATTTGAATGATGTTTTCCCATGGGCAGACCGGCTTTCTGCCGGGATAGATAAGGAAGCTTTTTTACGCTCATTTTTTAATCAGCCAGATCTTTTTATCCGCGTGCATAAAGGTTACGAACCACAGGTGAAGGCAGCGCTGGCGGCATCGGGGATTATATTTAAGGATGAGGGCAACAATTGCATCTCGCTGCCAAACGGCACCCGGCTGGAAACCATATTCCCCAACCAGCACTGGTATGAAGTGCAGGACCAATCGTCGCAGCAAACGGCACAATTCTTTAAGCCTAATAAATGGGATGCCTGGTGGGATGCCTGTGCGGCCTCCGGCGGAAAATCGCTCTTATTGCACGACCTGGAGCCAAATATTAAGCTGGTGGTATCAGATATCCGAGAATCTATCCTCTCCAATCTGGATGAGCGTTTTCAACAGGCAGGGCTTACCAAATACCAGAAAAAACTGCTGGACCTAACCCAAAACAACGACCTGTTAATGCATGATTATGAATTTGACGGCATTATCCTTGACGCTCCATGCAGCGGCTCAGGCACCTGGGGGCGCACGCCGGAGATGATCAGCCAGTTTGAAACCCACAGCATAGAATTCTTTCAAAAGCTACAGCAAAATATTGTTCGTAACGTGGTTAAATATCTAAAACCCGGCAAACCGCTTATTTATATTACCTGCTCGGCCTTTAAAGCAGAGAATGAGGATGTGGTTAATTTTATTGTAAGGGAACTTGGATTGAAATTAGCGGAGAGTAAGGTTTTGAAGGGCTATGAGGGCAAGGCCGATACGATGTTTGTGGCGAGGCTGATTGGGGCTTAAATATTAATTCTCTACACCCATCGAAATTTATTAGCATCAGCCGGTTTTAGACATTTTACGTTAAATTCCGAATATTAATAGAACAATGAAAGATGGATTATACTAAAATTTTAGCAATTGCTGAAAGCAAACTGCATACTCACTATGAATATGTAATTGATGAAATTAAACTAAAAATCAGCAGCGCATCCACAGGAGGTGAGATTGGTTCTTTAGTCGGAGGTTATTTAAAGTTCTTACGAGATCAAAACCATCCCGCTTATTTGCTCATAAAAAATGATGTAGATTCTTATCTTTCATCATTTATATTTAAATGAAAATATAAATTCATTTTCAAATCTTCAAATCAACACATCTTGAAATTACAAATGTGTATTACTTCTGAACAGCTTTATCGCGATAGCTAATAATATTACGCCAAACGCTTTACGGAGGATATTCACGCCTGTTTCGCCCAGCAGCCTCTCCAGCAGTTTTACATTTTTTAAAACCAGGTAAACAAAAAGGGTATTGAGCACTATGCCTACCAAAATATTTTGGGTTTGGTATTGAGATTTAAGCGATAAAAGGGTGGTCATGGTTCCGGCGCCTGCTATCAGCGGAAAGGCAAGCGGCACAATCGATGCCGTGGTTGACATCTCCTCTTTAAACAATTTTATCCCCAGTATCATTTCCATCGCTATAATGAAGATCACTAATGAACCGGCGATGGCAAAAGATGAAACATCAAGGCCGATTATGGTAAGTAACTCATCGCCACCAAATAAAAAGCCAACCATTAATACCAGCACTGCGATACTCGCTTTCTCCGATTCGATATGCCCCACCCGCTGGCGCAGCTCAATAATTACCGGAATGGCGCCCAGGATATCAATTATCGCAAACAGGATCATCGTTACGGATATGATCTCTCTTAAAATCAGTGGATGCATGGCGTTAGGGTGTTATTCTTTTTTCTTTAACCTGAAACTTAATATAAGCGCTATTAAAATATACAATGAAGATAAGAAGAAAACACTATGAATGGAAATAACGGTAACTAATCCGGCTGTTATTGGGCCCAGTGTTTGCCCTATTGAGGCGTACGACTGGTTGATGCCCAACACCTGGCCCTGCTCTTTTTGGTCGATATTATCGGCAATTATTGCGTTCAGCATAGGGTTCCGCAAGCCATTGAAAAGCGCATAAACCAGCGTACAAACGGCATAAGGCACAAAAGCCGAGGTTAAACCCGAACAAAACATGGCAACCAGGCATAAAATGGTTGACAGGATAAGAATAAGTGATTTGGACGAAATGAGTTTGGTAAACAATGGAACACACAGTTGCATAATGATGCCGCAAACCCCAAACGCGGCTAAAAATAAACCTATTTGCGTAGCCGTGATCTTTAAAACATCGACGCTTAACGTTTGAAAACCAATGATCATGGTAAACTGCGCCATGGTAAGCAGGAACCCTATAAACACTGCGGTACCTATGGTACACCGTTTAAGTGTGGTTACAAGCATTATGAACTTAAATTTATCGCGTTTTCCAGCTCTTGTCTTTTTACTGGTTGGGTTGGTTTCCTTTAATAAAAGCAGCGCCAGCAAGGTGCCAACAAACGAGATGGCCGCAGCAAAAAAGAAAGGAGCCTGCGGGCTAAGGTTGGTAAACACCCCGCCAACAAAAGGCCCTATTACAAAACCAAAGGCCAGCGACGACCCTAAGATCCCAAACCGCTTTGCCCTGTTTTGTGGGGTAGCTGTATCAGCCACCATGGCCTGCGCAACGGATACGTTGCCACCCGTTAACCCATCAAGGATGCGCGCAGCAAAAAGCACCAGTAATGTGCGGGCCCCGGCAAACATCAAGAACGAAATACAGGTACCCGCCAGGCTGATGACCAGCAATGGCTTTCGCCCCCATTTATCGGAAAGAGAACCCAGGATGGGCGTAGCAAAAAACTGTGCAATAGAAAACGAAGCCGTAAGGATACCAAGGGTTGTGCCGGTAAGCCCGAAGGTTTTGCCGTATTGGTACAGCACCGGCACTATGATGCCAAAACCCAGGGAGTTAATAACGCAGACGAGCACTAAGATCCAAAGGTTTTTATCCGATTTCATTAAGCAGTGTATCGTTTAGCCTCACCTAATCCTCTCCAGGGGAAAGAACTTAAACTTCGCCTTTTTCAGAGCCCTCTCCTTCAGCGAGGGCAAACTGAGGCGAATGGTGGGTTACTTTTTAAAAAAGCAATGTAACAAAAAAGGCTCCGATAAATCGGAACCTTTTCAATATTATGGTTAAATTATTTAATGAACGGAACTTTAAACGCTACATTTAAAGACCCGGTTTAGCAAATTATTTCTTTTCAAAATCTGAAGCTGTAGGCAATATATCGGCCACATTGCCCAGTTTGCTATGCTTCCTGCTGTAGCCAAAATAAATAATCAGACCTATTAACATCCAAACCAGCGCGCTGATTTGCGTTTCAAGTGGCAAGCTCAATATCATAGCTGCACATATCAGGATACCAAGTATGGGTACCAGCGGTACAAGCGGCGTTTTGAATGGGCGCACCAGATCAGGATCAGTTTTTCTAAGCAGCATTACACCGATACACACCAGTACGAATGCAAATAAGGTACCAATAGAGGTTAAATCGCCGGCAATGCTTGCAGGTAAAAATGCAGCGAACAGACCTACAAAAACAAACAGGATCATGTTGCTTTTGTAAGGTGTACTGAATTTTGGATGCAGGTCAGAAAATACTTTTGGCAATAAACCATCTGTTGACATAGTATAGAATACCCTTGACTGGCCCAACAACATTACCAGGATAACTGAAGAAAAGCCTGCTAATATAGCAACGGTTACCAGTGTTGACAACCATGCATAATGCTGCATGTAGTGGCTGATAGCATAAGCTACCGAAGCTTCTTTACCTGCACGCATAAAATCCTGGTATGGCGCTACGCCTGTTAATACCCATGAGAACAGGATATACAGGATAGTACACACAACCAACGACCCCAGAATGCCTATAGGCATATCCCTTTTGGGATTTTTTGCTTCCTGAGCAGCAGTTGAAACTGCATCAAACCCGATGAATGCAAAGAACACGATACCTGCACCGGTAAGTACCCCACCCCAGCCATGGTTAAAGAATGGCAAATAAGAGTAAGTTGTACCATCTGGCAAAATTGCCGGTGGCGCGTTTGCAGGGATAAGGTACGGTGTGTGGTTTGCAGGATTGATAAACTGCCATCCGATAGCAATAAATACCAATACGATTGCCACTTTTATAAATACGATAACAGCGTTAACTGTTGCTGATTCCTGTGTGCCTTTGATTAACAGCGCAGACAGTAAAAATAAGATCAGCAATGCTGGCAGGTTAATAATGCCGGTATGTGTAACATTGTTGATAATGGCGGACTCCATGGGCGAGTGGCACCATTCGAACGGTATTCGATGCCCGAGGAGATTATTCAGATACTCGCTCCAGCTTATTGATACGGTGGCTGCACCGAGGGCATATTCCAGTATAAGGGCCCATCCAATTATCCAGGCAACTATTTCGCCCATAGTGGCATACGCGTACGTATAAGCACTACCTGCAATCGGGATAATAGACGCAAATTCCGCATAGCATAAGCCGGCGAAAGCACAACCTACTGCTGCAATAATAAATGATATGGTTACGGCAGAACCTGCGTGGGCACCTGCTGCTGCGGCTGTTCTTACAAAAAGACCAGCACCAATAATAGCTCCAATACCAAGGGCAATCAGATTGCCCGCTCCAAGCGTTCGTTTAAGCGTTGAGGCCCCTTCTTCCGGAGTGGCCATCAATTGTTCAAGAGATTTTTTTACAAATACCTTCATGTTTTAATTATAAGATCAGTTTTCCAAACATACTTAAATTTATTTAAAACATAAAGCACCGAATGTAACAATGGGATTGGGGTATTTTTCGGAATAAAAGTGAGGATCAATTGTTAAAATATTTTTGCAGGATTATTGAATTGCTAAATAAAAGCACCGCTTGTGCATCATTGGTAAAGCCACCAGCAGTTGTATATTTATCCTAAATATCTTTTACGATGAAAAAATCAATCATGGCACTGTGCATAACATTGGTATCTATAGCGTGTACGCCGGCTTATAGCCAAACAGCCTTCGGCGATGTCGCGCTAACCGGGGTTACAATTATCGATGCCAATCATCAGGCAACACTAACAGGTCAAACCATTCTTTTGAAAGGCAAAATCATCAGCTTTATCTTTCCTGATAATAGCCAACCGATTGCGTACAATTTCACTATAATACCGCTTAAAGGCAAATACATTATTCCCGGCCTGATTGATACCCACGTTCACATGGCTACCGACCCGTCCGGTATCGACAACCGGGTACACGCGCTTGCAACACTAAATGATATGCTTTACAGCGGAATTACCACGGTTAGAGATATGGCCGGGGATGCCCGCACGCTCGCCGGCTTGTCGCGCGACGCCAGAACAGGCGACATTAATTCGCCGGATATTTACTATTCTTCCCTAATGGCCGGCCCCGAATTCTTTACCGATCCGCGTACCGCTACTGCCACCACCGGTGGAGTGCCAGGCAAAATGCCTTACATGCGCGCAGTCACCGATTCTTCCGACCTTATTCGCGCCGTTGCTGAGGCAAAAGGCACCGGCGCAACCGGTATCAAACTTTATGCTAACCTTAGTGCGGGCCTGGTTCAAAAGATTACCAGCGAAGCAGCCAAACAACATCTTACTGTTTGGGGGCATGCCTGGCTACAGGATGCCATTCCCTCAAACCTGGCCGACGCCGGGGTAAGCTCCATTTCTCATGCGCCCCTGTTACTGCATGAAACTATTAGCATTGTTCCTAAGGAATGGAAAAGCCAAACCCATGATGCAGCCTATTGGGATAAAGTTACCCCCGATCTATCTGTATTGTTCCGCCTTATGGTAACCAAACACACTATTCTTGACGCCACACTGCTTACCTACAAAAAGTGGGGCGAAAGTGATAAAACGATGCAGTACGACTATCAGATCGGCAAACGCCTTACCAGGCAAGCATATAAGGCCGGTGTCATCATATCTGCCGGAACAGATGACGACCAGGAACAATTTGTACAGGAGGAAATAAAGCTTTTGGTTACCGAAGCCCAATTCAAACCTATAGATGCACTCATCGCCGCAACGCTAAACGGGGCCAAAGCACTCGGTCTTGAAAATCAAATAGGTACAATAGAACAGGGTAAAGATGCCAACCTGCTGATCCTTGATAAAAACCCGCTGGACAACCCCGATAATATTAAAGCTGTTTTTATGGTGTTCAAAGGCGGAAGGATGTATAAAAAGCAATAAAATGCATGATATTGGGCTTAGTTGGAATAAAAGTTTTCTACTACACCAAAACAGCCTGATTGGCTGCCGGGAAGGGAACTAGTTTAAACAAGCTCAGCAGCTACTTCAGGTTAATAACCGATTTTAATGCTGTCACTTTAAATCAGCCCAATAAGATTCAACTAAAAAGGGACACATCTCAGTGTCCCTTTATCTTAAGCTTTTTTATCAGCCTTAATCACATGCGTTATATGTGATTTTTGCTGCAGTTCGTTTTGAACGCGCTCAGTTGGGCTCACATCCTTGTGCAGATGCGGTGCGATCACCAGCGACACGATAGACATGAGTTTGATAAGGATGTTCATTGACGGGCCTGAAGTATCCTTAAACGGATCGCCAACGGTATCACCTGTTACAGATGCCTTATGCGGCTCTGATTTTTTGTAATACATTTCGCCATTGATCAAACAGCCTTTTTCAAACGATTTTTTAGCATTATCCCATGCACCGCCCGCGTTGCTCTGGAAAATACCCATCAATACGCCGGATACGGTTACGCCCGCCAGCAATCCGCCCAAAACCTCCGGACCAAATGCAAAACCGATGATGATCGGCGTAATTAAAGCAATAAGTCCCGGTGCAACCATTTCGCGAATAGATGCTTTGGTTGAGATGGCCACGCATTTTTCATACTCGGGTTTAGCCTTATATTCCATAATGCCGGGGATCTCGCGAAACTGGCGCCTTACTTCCTCTACCATCGCCATAGCTGCACGGCCCACCGCCGAGATACACAATGCCGAGAAGATAAAAGGGATCATGCCGCCCACGAACAAACCTGCAAGTACATCTGCCTTATAAATATCTATATGTTCAATACCGGCCACACCCACAAAGGCTGCAAATAAGGCCAGGGAGGTTAATGCTGCCGATGCGATAGCGAACCCCTTACCTGTTGCTGCGGTAGTGTTACCTACGGCGTCAAGGTTATCTGTACGGTGACGAACCTCTTCGGGTAAACGGCTCATTTCGGCAATACCGCCTGCATTATCAGCTATCGGGCCAAATGCGTCAATAGCCAGTTGCATGGCGGTGGTCGCCATCATACCGGCTGCAGCGATAGCAACGCCATACAAGCCTGCAAAATGGTATGAGCCATAAATGCCTGATGCTAAAACTAAAATCGGCAGCACGGTTGATTCCATTCCAACCGCTAAACCGCCAATGATATTGGTGGCATGCCCTGTTGACGACTGGCGGATAATGCTTAGTACCGGGCGTTTACCCATTGCAGTATAATACTCCGTAATTATCGACATTAAGGTACCTACTACCAACCCTACCACTATCGACATAAAAACACCGTTTTTGGTAAACACCAGCGAGCCCGCTTTTATAGCGCCCCCGGCGTCTTCATCACGTACCATGTGGAACGCGTCATTTGGCAGCATCCATTGCACTACAAAATAAGTGGCAACCGCTGTTAATACGATCGACATCCAGTTACCCAGGTTTAGTGCTTTTTGTACGCTGTCGGTTTCATTTTTTATTTTAACAAAGGCAGCGCCTACAATGGAGAAAATTAAGCCTAAGCCAGCTATCACCATTGGCAACAATATAGGTGCAATACCGCCAAAAGCGTCATGTGATACAATTTCGCGGCCCAGCACCATTGTAGCAAGCATGGTAGCCACATACGATCCGAACAAATCGGCACCCATACCGGCCACGTCGCCTACGTTATCACCTACGTTATCGGCAATGGTTGCGGGGTTGCGCACATCATCCTCAGGGATGCCGGCTTCAACTTTACCTACAAGGTCGGCACCAACGTCGGCCGCTTTGGTATAAATACCTCCGCCTACGCGGGCAAACAGGGCTATGGATTCAGCGCCTAATGAAAACCCTGCTAAAACATCAAGTGCTTTTGCCATGGCCTCGCCATTAACGCTGCTGCCTGTAACATGCACAACATAATATTGATAAAACACGATGAACAAAGATCCCAAACCTACAATTGCAAGTCCGGCAACACCTAAACCCATAACGGTACCACCCGTAAATGATACTTTCAAAGCTTTTGCCAGGCTGGTACGTGCGGCCTGCGTGGTACGTACGTTGGCTTTGGTAGCAATCCGCATCCCCAGAAAACCTGCAAATGCTGAAAGAAATGCCCCGCAGACAAATGAGATAGCAATAACGGGGCTTGATGTTACTACTGTGGTGCCAGACCATGCCAGTAATAAACCTGCAACCACCACAAAGTAGCTCAGCACTTTCCATTCTGCACGTAAAAACGCCATGGCACCGTCTGCAATGTAACCTGCAAGGGTTACCATATCGCCATCGCCGGCATCTTGTTTAGTAACCCATGCGGCTTTAATTGCCATCGCTATAATCCCGATGAGCCCGAAGACAGGAATTAAATAAATTAAGTAATTGTTTAATAGATCCATATTTAAATTTTGTTATAAGTATTGCGGTTTTATAATTGGCTTAAATTATAATTGGTAGCGCAAAATAGCAAATTAATTTCTTTACAATAGCGTGTCAATATTAAAGTTTTTTGAATAGTTTAGAACTTTCAACATAAACTATTGATGACGACAAAATCAACACAACCAAAATTAAAACATGAACTGGGCTTGCTTGACGGCACAATGCTGGTAGCAGGCTCAATGATAGGCTCAGGAATTTTTATAGTAAGTGCCGATATTACCCGAAACGTAGGTTCAGCAGGCTGGCTTATAGCGGTTTGGCTAATTACCGGATTTATGACCTTAACAGCTGCCGTTAGTTATGGCGAGCTGAGCGCCATGTTTCCAAAAGCAGGCGGGCAATATGTTTATCTGAAAGAGTCATATAATAAGCTGATTGCCTTTTTATACGGCTGGAGCTTTTTTGCGGTGATCCAAACCGGCACTATTGCTGCGGTGGGTGTTGCATTCTCAAAATTTACAGCTTATTTAATACCTGCGGTAAGTGAAGATAATATATTATTCGGCACCATGATAGGCAGCTGGCACTTTACCATCAGTGCTGCGCAGTGTGTTTCTATCGTAGTTATTGTGCTGCTTACCTTTATCAACACCAAAGGCGTTCAAAGCGGCAAGATCATTCAAAACATATTCACCATTACCAAACTGCTGAGTTTGTTCGGCCTGATTGGTTTTGGTTTTTTAGCCTTTAAGGGCGATGTATGGCATGCCAACTGGAGCCACGCCTGGGATATGCACAAGCTTAACGCAGATGGCAGCATCGGTACTTTAACAATTGCAGCCGCCTTAGGCGCCATTGCTGCTTCAATGGTAGGTTCTATTTTTAGTAGCGACAGCTGGAACAACGTAACTTTTATTGCCGGCGAAATGAGCAACCCCAAACGTAATATTGGGCTAAGCTTGTTTTTAGGCACCTTGATAGTTACCATTATTTATGTTTCAGCCAATGTGATGTACACGGGCGTATTGTCGCTGCATGATATTGCAACAGCCGATAAGGACCGTGTTGCCGTTGCAGCGTCGCATGTCATTT
This sequence comes from Mucilaginibacter xinganensis, assembly GCF_002257585.1. Lineage (NCBI taxonomy): Bacteria > Pseudomonadati > Bacteroidota > Sphingobacteriia > Sphingobacteriales > Sphingobacteriaceae > Mucilaginibacter > Mucilaginibacter xinganensis. The sequence goes on from NZ_CP022743.1 coordinate 4,136,189, forward strand.
TCGGGAACGTGGGAACCTACGTTATCGCTGTGATGATCATGATCTCGACCTTTGGCTGCAACAACGGTTTGATTATGGCAGGTGCCAGGGTGTATTATACCATGGCTAAAGACGGGTTATTTTTTAAGAAAACAGGAACACTAAACAAAGCAGCCGTACCTGAGTTTGGTTTATGGATCCAGGCAATTGTTGCGTCAGTACTTTGCATGAGCGGCAAATACGGCGATCTGCTGGATATGATCTCTTTTGTAGTGGTAATCTTCTACGTGCTTACCATTATCGGCATTTACAAATTAAGGATCACCCGGCCCGATGCAGAAAGACCATACAAAGCATTTGGCTACCCTGTATTACCTGCCATTTATATTTTAATGGGGATTGCATTTTGTATTTTGCTGATCATTTACAAACCTGCCTTTACCTGGCCGGGACTGATCATTGTATTAATCGGCATTCCTATTTATTATATCGCACAACGAAATTCTACAAATGAGGATACACCAGGGCTGGCTGATTAGTTTAATTTTTGTTACAGGGCACAGCTTTGCCCAGCCTTTGGATCAAAAGCTGCAATCAGCATTTGGCAGGCTGCAGGCCGATAGCCAGTGCAGGTATGCATCGGTATCGCTTACCGTGCTGGATGCCAAAACAGGCGAAAAGGTTTTTACCGCTAACCCTAATATGGGGCTGGCCACGGCGTCAACTTTAAAAACCATAACCACAATTACAGCCTTTAATTTGCTGGGGAAGGATTTTCAATACCAAACCCGATTCGGTTATAGCGGTTCCATCGGCAGCGATGGCACGCTGAACGGGGATGTTATCATAAAAGGTGCCGGCGACCCTACCCTAGGCAGCTGGCGATATGAAAACACCCATGAGGGCCATGTACTTGCCTTGATGGTTGACGCGCTGAAAAAAGCAGGGATCAAAAAAATTAACGGGCGGGTTATCGGCGATGATTCCATCTTCGGTTCACAGGCTATCCCCGAGGGCTGGATCTGGATGGACGTGGGCAATTATTACGGTGCGGGCACATCGGGCCTTTGCTGGCGCGAAAACCAGTTTGATATAAAATTAAAGACCGGCGCAATTGACAGCCCGGTAAGTATTTTGCGCGAAGTGCCCGAAATGCCTTACCTCGGTTTCAAAAGCGAGCTAGTTAATGCGCCATCGGGCACGGGTGATAATGCCTATGCCTTTTTACCCGTTAACGGCAAAACCATGTACCTGCGCGGCACCTATGCCCGGGATCAAACCAAAAAAAGCATTTCCGCAGCCCTCCCCGACCCGGCTTATGATGCTGCCTTCAGGTTGATGGATACCTTGAAAAAACTGGGGATCGGCGTAAGCAACGAGCCGGAATCATCCAATACTTTAACCGCAAAAGGATTAACCGCGCCGCAGTTAGCCACCAAGTTAACTACCCTGCTATCGCCGCGTTTAAGCCAGATCATTTACTGGCTAAACCACAAAAGTATTAACCTGTATGCAGAGCAATTGCTCAAAACTATTGCCTGGAAAGCTGGAAAACAACCATCAACCATGAATGGCGTTGAGGTGGAACAGGCCTTTTGGAAAGCCAGGGGGATAGATCCCAACTCCTTAAATATTGTTGACGGCAGCGGTCTTTCGCCCGGCGACAGGGTGACCACCTTAACGCTGGCTACCATCCTGCAATCTGCAAAAAAAGAAACCTGGTTTGCTGATTTTTACGACAGCCTGCCTACCTACAACGATATGCGAATGAAGAGTGGCAGCATTTTGAACGTGCTTACCTACGCGGGGTACCATAACTATAAAGGGCGCGAACTCTGCTTCTCTATTATGGTGAATAACTACAACGGCAGCAGCAGGGCCATAAAAGAAAAGATATTCAGGGTACTGGATGAGCTGAAGTAGCGGTTGCGTTTTGCGGAGCAAATAAGATTACCAGATCTTTCAACCGGGTAATCTTATTTTCAATATACTTTTCAAGGCATCCTATAACGGCTTTTCTGAAAGCTATTTCAATGCCGGGAAAAGCCGGCCGCCGTCGAAAATACTTTTTTCGGCTATAGTTTTTTCCACATCCTGCCATTTACGCGGTGCATCAATGGAGAGCAGTGTGCCCTGGGATTTCCCTATCAAAACATCATCCTCAATCCGCACACCAATATTCCACCATTTTTTATCGCAGGGACTGCCGGCAGGAATATAAATGCCAGGCTCAACAGTAATTACCATGCCTGCTTTCAGGTCGCCGCTGTAATCACCTTTATCATGTACATCAAGGCCCAGGTGGTGCGATACGCCGTGCGGGTAATACTTACCCACCTCTTTAGCGTCTTTAATAATCCCCAACCCGATGAGCCGCGCTGACAGCACTTCGCGGGTTTTAGTTTCAAGGCTGCTGTAATTAACTCCCTCTTTACAAAGTTTAAATACTTCCTCCTGCGCATCATAAACCGCCTGGTATATTACCCGTTGCTCATCGGTAAACTTACCATTTGCCGGGAAGGTACGGGTAACATCGGCACTGTAGCCGTGGTATTCGGCACCTACATCCATCAGCACCAGCTGGTTATCTACTTTTGTAGCGCTATTTTCTTCATAATGTAAAATACAGCCGTTGCCACCGGCACCAACAATTGGCGGATAGCCCTCATCTTCGGCACCGTAATGTTTATGTACATACAGCATAATGCCCTCCAGCTCTGTTTCAGACATTTGCGGCTTAACTGCCCGCATGGCTTCGGCATGGGCAATGCTTGAGATCTCGACAGATTTCTTTAGCAGCGCCAGTTCTTCAGGCGTTTTAACGCCCCGCAGCTCAACCGTTGCTTTTTCAAAAAGTGCCAGGCCCGAAGGGTTGGCGTCAATTTTCGCTTTAACATCCATTAACGTGGCCGAATCCGGTTTGGCCACCAGTTCCTGGATCAAAGGGTTGTTCTTGTAGGCCTCGCCATCCAAACGCGGTCTTATGTAGGCCATTATCCGGTCAATATTTTTAGGGGTTCCGCGCTGGCTAATGAGGTTCAGGTCACTCAATAAACGCTTATCCACATCTTTTATATCGCCTTTGGATTTAAATGTGGCCACTAATTCCTTTAAGCTGCCGCTTGCATCATCAGGTAGGTCGTCATATAATATGGTTTTGAATTTTTTAAGGTCGATAGGGAATTTTTCGAATTCATCACTGTTATAAACCCTTTTAAAGCCCAGCTGTGCTTTTACACCTGCAACACCCAGCCGCCTGCCGGTCCACTGCTCCTGTGCAGGATCACGATGCCGCACAAAGATCATTTCATTATAACTACCTTCGCCGTCCGTCTGCATTTCCTTAAATACCAGCAAAACAGCATCAGGCTCTTTATAGCCCGAGAAATAATACAGGTCAGGATTGGCGTGATAAACATAGTTTACATCCTTCGAGAAAACCCGTTCAGGGTAAGCGAAAATGGCTGTAACAGAATTTGCCGGCATCATATCGCGCAAAGCCTGCCTGCGCCCGGCATGAAATTCTTTGGTAAGGTAATCGGTTGGTAAATTCTGTGCCGCGTTTTCAGCCTGCGAAAAGGCCTGCATCCCGGTGCTGCAAACCAAAGCTGCAACAATAAGGCTCCTGTTTAAAAAGTTCATTTAATAAGTATAATTGATAAGTCAGTTAAACGAGGTTAAGTTACATAAATATCACTAACCAAAAAATAATATCACAGGCCGGTAACCATACGCACCTATCCCGATTCTCCAATTAACTAATCTCTATTTCCAACTAATCCTTAAAATTATTACCTTTGCCCAAATCCACCCTTACGATGCAAAATCTTACGCTGCTCGACGGTCAAAAATTTCAAATAACATTACAACGTTTATGTCGCCAATTAATAGAAAATCACAATGATTTTTCTGAATCGGTGCTCATTGGAATCCAGCCGCGAGGCATTTACCTGGCCAAACGCATAGCCGAAGAACTCCGCAAAATTTTACCCGGTAAAACCATTTTACAGGGCGATCTTGACATTACTTTTTACCGCGACGATTTTCGCCGCCGCGACCAGCTGGTGCCTAATCAAACTAAAATAGATTTTATTATAGAGGGCAAAAAGGTGATCATGATGGATGATGTACTTTGGACGGGCCGCACCATCCGCGCAGCAATGGATGCCCTGCAGGCATTTGGCCGCCCGGAGAAGATTGAGCTGCTGGCATTGGTTGACAGGCGTTATTCAAGGCACATCCCTGTTGAAGCAGATTACGTGGGTATTGAAGTAGATTCCATTGCATCGCAAAAAGTTGTGGTAAGCTGGATTGAAACCGACGGCGAAGACAGGATAACGCTGATATCTGATACAAAATAAAATTTAAATCAATAAACACTCGTCATTACGAGGCACGAAACAAACCCCGGTTTACAAGCCGGACCTGCACAGTTCGCTATGGCTTCGTTCCCCGCAATGACAAAGTATAGAACAAAATATAACAGATCCGAAACGGCTTAGCCTTCTTGAGTGCCGTTAAGGAGCGAAACAATAACGAAAAATCGAACATCCGAAATCCGATATTTAACAACCCATGGCAGGACTAAGCACACGACATCTTTTAGGAATTAAGGATCTGAACCCGGCAGATATTCAACTGATATTTGAAACTGCGGATAACTTTAAAACGGTTTTGAACAGGCCGATAAAGAAAGTCCCGTCCCTGCGTGATGTTACTATTGCTAACATATTTTTTGAGAATTCAACCCGTACACGCCTTTCGTTCGAGCTGGCGGAGAAACGCTTATCTGCCGATGTGGTAAACTTTGCCGCCTCGTCGTCATCTGTTAGTAAAGGCGAAACACTGATAGATACGGTAAACAACATCCTGGCAATGAAGGTTGATATGGTGGTAATGCGCCATCCTTACGCCGGGGCAGGCATCTTCCTTTCCAAACATGTAAAAGCACAGATAGTAAATGCCGGAGACGGTGCGCATGAGCACCCTACCCAAGCCTTGCTGGATGCCTTTTCTATCCGCGAAAAACTGGGCGATGTGGCTGGTAAAAAAGTAGTTATAGTAGGCGATATACTACACTCACGCGTGGCCTTGTCAAACATATTGTGCCTTAAACACCTTGGGGCCGAAGTGATGGTATGCGGCCCCACCACCCTGATCCCGAAATATATTGGCTCCCTGGGGGTGAAGGTAGAGCATAATTTAATGAAGGCATTAAACTGGTGCGATGTAGCCAATATGCTGCGCATCCAGCTGGAACGCCAGGATATTAAATATTTTCCGTCGCTACGGGAATATACCATGCTTTACGGCTTAAATAAACAGATCCTCGACTCACTGGATAAAGAGATTATTGTGATGCACCCCGGCCCTATTAACCGCGGCGTAGAGATCACCAGCGATGTGGCCGACAGCAAGCAATCTATTATACTGGACCAGGTAGAAAATGGCGTGGCTATCCGTATGGCCGTATTGTTTTTGCTGGCAGGGCAAACACCGTAATAACAACATTAATTTGCAATGGAAACGGTATTAAGCTTTATAAAAAAACATCGTTTCGATTTAATTGTTACCTGCTCTGTATTTGCATTTTTATACGATGTTTATTTCAGTAAGCATACATTTTCATTAACTATTGTTGCGTTGTACTTGCTTGGCTACGCGGCTGATAACGAGAAAAGCAAAACCAATATTGAAGAACGGAAAAAGCTAAGGCTAAGAGGATTAACAAAAGTAGATATTAGAAATATAGCTTTTGTTAAAAGCTGGGAGGAAACCCGAAAAAAAGGGCTGATAAAATTCTCCCTGGTTTACGGGGGCGTGTTCTTTGGATTTGTGTTATGTGGGATTATAAGCATTGCTGCTATGTTCATTATTAAAAACATGATCAAATATGTTTCAGACGAGCCCTCCCATATGCTTAATTTTATTGGCTACACCTATATAGCCGGCACAATAGGCGGAACTGTATTTTACCGGCTTTTATGGATCTATAACGAACGAAAATTTATCCGCTTAACTAATCCCCTGCATTAAATTCAATATAAGACCGTTATATTAGGAATCAATATTTTATGAGGTCTGCAATTATCATTCTTTTATTTTCCGCCATGTCATTAACCGTATCAGCACAAAGCCTGCAACAAAAAAAGGTTGATTCGGTATTTACGCTGGTAAAAAAGTACTTTAACGAAAAAAATGCTGATGCCATTTACAATCTGTCGGGTAATGCCTTTCAGGAGGAGATCAGCATAACTGCGTTTAGCGACATTGCGGTAAAACAGCTATTTCCGCTTGGTGAAATGAAGGAAACATCGCTGGTGAGCTTTGTGAACAACAGCCTGGCTACCTACAAAGTTAATTTCGCCAGTACCAAACTACAGATTTTTATCAGCGTTGATCAGAAAAATAAATTAGAGACTTTTATTTTTAAACCTTACACCGAACCTGTAAGCAACAAAACTGCGCTGGTAGCCACCACTAACCCCATGTTTAGCGAAACGGACCGAAAAGTGGATACCGTTGCCCGCACCTACATTCAAAAAGCGAATACGGTTGGCTTGTGCATCGGCATTATTAAGGACGGGCAAACAAAGATCTATCAATATGGCGAATCAAAAAAGGGTACCGGTAAATTACCAAACCCGGATAGCTTTTTCGAGATTGGCTCCATTACCAAAACCTTTACGGCAACCCTGCTGGCCTGGTATGTAAACGAGGGAAAAGTTAAACTAAGCGACCCGATAACGCTATACCTACCCGACTCGGTAGCGGTTAACCAGTCGCTTAAAGGTATTACACTGCTTAACCTCATCAACCATACCTCCGGGTTAGTCAGCGTTCCGGATAATTTAAAAGACTACATGACCGATCAGTTTAATCCGTATAAGGATTATACCAAGCAGTTAATGTACAGTTATTTAAAAACCTGCAGGCTTAACAGCAAGCCAGGCGAAAAGTATGCTTATTCAAATTTGGGCGTAGGCCTGCTGGGTAGTATTTTGCAATATGTAAGCGGAAAAACGTTTGAGCAGATGGTTGGCGAAATAATAACGCGACCGCTGGGAATGCTCAGTACTTCGCAATATTTAAATCCTTTACTGTCGCCGCGTTTTGTATCGGTTTACAATTCAAACGGGCAACCCACCCTTGCATGGGATTTTGACGTTTTAGCCCCTTGCGGTGCGCTGCGGTCCACTTTAAATGATTTGCTAAAATATGCCAGCGCTAACATGCATCCCGGTAAAGATTCGCTTTCAAAAGCCATTGAGCTAACCCACCAAATTACGTTCAACAGGGATGTAAAAATTGGCCTGGGCTGGCATACCATGGTGGTAAATGGAATAAATTATTATTTTCACAACGGTGGTACCTATGGCAGCAACAGCTTTTTGGCTTTCAACGCAGAAAAAAATATAGCCATCGTAGTGCTGTCAAACGCCTACGAACCTACGGACCCGGTTGCTGCCGGGATATTGGGGAAATTAGTTAAGTAAGTAGTAGTTGAAAGGTTTGTTAGCGGTTGGAAAATAACCCTCCCCAACAAACCCTTTCAACTATTTACGAGGTTATCATCATGCATGAACGCCTTCGGCAATCTCTTCTATCATTTTTTTGTTGAAAGCTTCAAGATCGGCTGGCGTACGGCTGATAACAAGACCATGATCTGAAACCACTTCCTCATCTATCCAGTGCGCCCCTGCATTTTTAAGGTCGGTTTTAAGGGATGGGAACGAGGTTAATGTCCTGCCACCTATCATACCGGTTTCTATGAGCATTTGCGGCCCGTGGCAAATAGCTGCAACCGGCTTACCCTCATCTAAAAATGCCGATACAAAAGCCACCGCTTCTTTATTTTGACGCAGTTTGTCAGGGTTTAAAACGCCGCCGGGTAATACCAGTGCATCGTAATCATCCGGACTAACATCGCTTAATTGCCGGTCAACGTTAACTTCTATCCCCCAATTGGTTTGGTCCCATGCTTTAACTTTGCCGCTCTTTGGTGATACTACGTGTACCGTAGCGCCCGCTGCCTCCAGCGCTGCTTTGGGGCTGGTAAGTTCTACCTGTTCAAATCCTTCTTCGGTAAGAATCACAACTTTTTTCCCACTTAAAGTTTACATAGTATATATATTTATTGATTTTTAATTATGTAAATTAATCTATATATAATTACAAGTGGTAGCGGAAATGGTTTTAGGAAAGTCAGAATTGCCATGGCGAGGTTGTCTGAACCATGATTTATGGGATTAAAGGATTTTAGTGATTCCTTATCGCTCGGCTGGCGTCGGGCTAATCCTTAAAATCTCTAAATTCCGGTCCAAATTACCCCCTGATTTGCTGCAGCGCATAATTGATAAAATTACCTGTCAATCCATAATCTTCGGTGCCTTTGCGGCGGATGAAAAAGAAATCGCGGGTTATTTTTAAACCATCAACGGGCACTTCAACCAGGTCGCCTTCTTTAAGTTCGCGAATGATGGACGGGCGGGGCATAAAGCCGAGACACTGATCGGCCAGCAGGAAGTTCTTCAATGCTTCGGTACCGCCCAAACGGATCTTAACAGACAGGTCCGCAGGCTTGATGTGCACCAGCGATAAGGATTTGAGTAAGGCGTTTAAAGTTCCCGATCCGCGTTCGCGCAGCGCAAGCGGGGTTTTAATAAACTGCTTTAATGTTAACGATTTCCCCGCCAGCGAACTCTTAGCCGAACATACCGGGATCACCTCATCGCTCATAAATGGTGTATAAGATACTGTGGTCAGTTTGTTATCCACCTCTATGATGCCAATGTCCACCTCGTGGTTCAGCAGGGCATTTAAAATATATTCCGAATTGCGGTTTACCAGCTGTACATCTACATTGGCATACTCCCGCTGAAAGCCGGACAGGATAGAGGGTAAAATATACAGGGCAATAGTAGTGCTGGCCCCAAGCCGCAAATGCCCGGCAGCCTGTGAAAGACTGCTCAATACCGAGAGGTCATATTCAATTTTACGCTCAATTTCGGTGGCCTGCTGCAAGTATTCGTTGAGCTTTTGGCCGGCCCCGGTGAGCGAAATACTGTTTCCCTTGCGCTCAAAAAGCGGTACTTTATACTGATCTTCCAGCGCCTTGATGTGCTTGCTGATGGCAGGTTGCGTTACAAACAGCACCTGCGCCGCCTTTGAGAAACTCAAATTGGCAGCAACTTCCATAAAAACACGGTGAGCAAAGGAGATCATGGCTTCAAAGATAAGGAAACAGTATAAAAGAAAGTTATAATGTATTTCGATTCTTGTACGATTCAAGGGCTTCAGTTTAGAAAAGTCCCTAAATAAAAATAGGGATAATCTCCCGATCATCCCTATCATTTATATCTCAAAGAATAGAAAACTAATCTCCAGTCTCCAATTAACTAACCTCTGCTACCGCGCCAATCAAATGCTTCGCCGCCAGATACTCTGCTATCTGCACAGCATTGGTAGCAGCACCTTTACGCAGGTTATCTGATACTATCCAGCAGTTTAGGGTTTTTTCCTGGCTTTCGTCGCGGCGCAAACGGCCTACAAAAACATCGTCTTTGTCGTGCGCATCCAGCGGCATCGGGTATTTCAGGTTGGCTATATCGTCAACTACAACAATGCCCGGCGAATTCGCCAGCAGCTCACGGACTTCGCTCAAATCAAAATCATGCAAAAACTCAATATTTACAGATTCTGAGTGACCACCCATCACCGGGATGCGTACCGTAGTAGCAGTTACCTGGATGCTGTCGTCGCCCATGATCTTTTTGGTCTCCAGGATCATTTTCATTTCCTCTTTGGTGTAACCATTTTCTGTAAATACATCAATCTGCGGGATAACGTTCAGGTCGATGGTGTAAGGATATACCTTAGGGCCGTCAATACCGTTACGCTCATTAAACAACTGATCCACGGCCTTTACACCGGTGCCGGTAACGCTCTGGTAGGTTGATACCACTACCCTTTTTATTTTATATTTATCGTGCAATGGCTTTAAGGCCACTACCATTTGGATGGTTGAGCAATTTGGGTTTGCTATGATCTTATCTTCAGCAGTTAATACATCGGCATTAACTTCGGGCACTACCAGTTTCTTGGTAGGGTCCATGCGCCACGCTGATGAATTATCGATAACGGTTGTTCCGGCAGCTGCAAATAGCGGCGCCTGGCTTAAAGAAGTGCTCCCGCCTGCCGAAAATATGGCAACGTCGGGCTTCTGTTTTATCGCATCCTCAACAGAAACCACCTTATATTGCTTACCCTTAAAAGTGATTTCCTTACCAACACTTTTTTCTGAAGCTACGGGGATTAATTCTGTAACGGGGAAGTTGCGTTCTTCAAGAACCTGCAACATTTTAGTGCCTACCAAACCGGTAGCACCTACTACTGCGACTTTCATTTGTTTTATTTGTTATTAAATAATTAAAAATTAGACAAAGATGTGATTTTTTTTTGACTTGATAATCCTGTTTGCCTACCTTTTTACTGGGGATGATTGGCTGAACCAGGTTAAGTTGACTTACCCGGATTAAGTTTGTTTTGCAACAGCTATTTTACCTCATTAACCATTTACTTAATCAACTTAATCCAACCTAATCAACTTCTAAATTCATACAAATTTTTACCTTTGCCGTTTAACTGGCAATTGTATGAGTGAAAAGATCCTGATCATTGGGGCAAACGGGCAAATAGGCACCGAACTGGTAAAAGCATTAAGAAATATTCACGGTGCAGAAGCGGTTATAGCTTCGGATATTAAAAGCCCGGCATACGCCATCCGCAACAGCGGGCCTTATGAAATAGCCAACGTGCTGGACAGGGACAACCTTCACCATATTTTTGAGAAACACCGCCCAACGCAGGTGTATTTACTTGCCGCTATATTATCTGCCGTAGGCGAACAAAAACCTAAAGTGGCCTGGGACCTTAACATGACCGGCTTACTGTCAGTACTTGATTTTGCGGTAGAATTTAAAGTGGCCAAAGTTTTTTGGCCAAGCAGCATTGCGGTTTTCGGGCCGCATTCGCCGCAGCATGACACGCCGCAGTATTGCGTAATGGACCCTAATACCGTTTACGGTTTCAGCAAGCTTGCCGGCGAGCGCTGGTGCGAATACTACTTTGAAAAATACGGGCTGGATGTACGGAGTATCCGCTATCCGGGGCTGATAGGCTGGCGCGCAAACCCGGGCGGCGGCACTACTGATTATGCAGTGCATATTTTTCACGAAGCATTAAAAACAGGCAAATACGAAAGCTTTCTATCGGCAGGCACTGCTTTGCCTATGATGTATATGGACGATGCGATAAGGGCAACTATTACCCTTATGGATGCCCCGGCAGATACATTGAGCATCCGCTCGTCCTATAACCTGGGCGGCATCAGCTTTAACCCTGAGCAACTGGCTGATGAAATTAAAAAGCATATCCCCAATTTTGAGATGAGTTATGTTGACAGCGACCCGCGCCAGGCAATTGCTGACAGCTGGCCAAAATCAATAGATGACAGCTATGCCCAAAAAGATTGGGGCTGGCAGCTGGAATTTGACCTGGCAAAGATGACAGCGGATATGCTGGTGAATTTGAAGACTATTATTTGAGGTGAAAGGTTAAAGCTGAAAGACAAAAGGTTTTAAAAACAAATATTATATTCGCAGTGTCCATAGTCGATAGACCATAGTCGAAAGAAATTTTTGCTATGGTCTATCAACCATGGACCATGGACAACTAAAACAATGGGAAGAGCATTCGAATTCCGTAAAGAAAGAAAATTTAAGCGCTGGGCCAAAATGGCGGTGCAGTTTACCCGTTTGGGAAAAGAAATTGTAATGGCGGTGAAAGCCGGTGGTGGCGATATCAACACCAACTCGCGCTTAAGAACGGCTGTTCAAAACTCCAAGGCCGTTAACATGCCGAAGGACCGGGTTGAAGCGGCTATTAAACGCGCAATCAGTCGTGATGAAAAAGATTACGAAGAGCTGGTTTACGAAGGCTATGCGCCTTATGGCGTTGCCGTATTGGTTGAAACAGCTACTGACAATACCAATCGTACTGTTGCCAACGTGCGCAGCTACTTTACCAAATATGGCGGAGCTTTGGGTAAAACCGGCTCGCTTGATTTTATTTTCAGCCGTAAATCTGTTTTTACGTTTGAACCCGGCGAACGCGACCTGGAAGAACTTGAGTTTGAACTAATAGATGCCGGTTTAGAGGATCTTTTTGTTGAGGCTGATGAAAACGGCAACGATATTGCCGTGATTCATACCGCTTTTGAAGATTTCGGCAAGATGCAAAAGATGCTGGAAGAAATTGGCATCGAAGTAAAATCGGCCAAACTGGAGCGTGTACCGCAGTCATTCCACGAAGTTACCGAAGAACAGGTTGTTGATATAATGAAACTGATTGACCGCCTGGAAGAAGACGACGACGTGCAGGCGGTGTATCATAACATGGCGGAGTAAGTTTGATTTGAAGATGTGCCAGTTTGGAAATTTAAATCTTCAAATCAACACATCATCAAGTTTTCAAATTGGAAATATGGCCGCATTATTGATAGATAAAGTCCATCATCAACACATCACCAAATTTTCAAATTAAAACTATGCCACTATTCACCTCACGTAAACAGGAAAAAAAGGTAAAGGTAACTTTTGCCAATGGCTTGCTGCTGGTTGAAAAGAACAACGGGAAACAGCAGGTTTTTCCGTTGGATTTTTTCCCCAGGCTGCTAAACGCTACCGACGAGGAGCGCGAAGACTGGACTCAAATTGACAACGGCATCCATTTTAATCAGCTTGATATTGATGTTTCTTTTTAGCCTGTTCCAATTATGACTTTTGATGAGTTTTTTAAAAAGAAGAGAATAGACCTTGTTGCGCTGGAAAAGGCAGAGCCGGGTTTGTTTAATGAATTTAAAAATCATTTCGGGCAAATGGGCGAAAAAAGCTTTGATCACACCAAAAAATACTGGTTCAATAAAACAAGGCGGCAATTCCCGCTGGCGCCTGAAGTTAAAACCGAAAAGCCGCAGATTGCCAATCCGCTGGCCGAACAAACCATTACAGATAGTTTAACGGAAACACCCGCATTAGCAGCCACTCCCAAAGTGGGTTTTACGCCGAGGTTCAAAGCTGCCGCGGCACCCTTGCCAGCGGTTGAAGATAAAAAGAGCGAAGAAACACCCGCAGCTGCTACATCGCCTAAAATCGGTTTTACGCCAAAATTCAGGGCATCTTCACCGCCAAAACCAGTTACAGACGACAAAAAGGAAGAATTGCCTTCTTCAGTTGAAGCTACATTACCCGCTGCCGAGAACGCAGCCGCAAAACCTGCCGGCTTTGTACCAAGGTTTAAAATGAAGCCAAAAGCAGGAGCCGAAGAAAGTACACCTGCTGAAAATGCTGCTGCCCCACAGTCCGCTGAAAGCGTACCAGTAAAACCGGCCTACAAACCCCGGTTTGTACCGCCAAAACCGAAAGCTGAAATTAAAGAGGAAACCCCTGCTGCGGATGACACCCCTGCTGCAACGGAAAACACCGAAAAGAAACCTGCTTACAAGCCGAGGTTTATTCCGCCCAAACCTAAGGAGCAATAATATGCCACTGGTAATTAGCTGCAGCACGGTTAATTCGTTAGCAACTACGCTTAGCTTATATTTACTTCCTGTGCGAAAACAGCCATGGGATCAGCAATGGTTCCCTGAAGGCATCATCCCAGCTGTTATGGTCATCGTTGGGGTAAAGGGTATATAACGGCTCGCCGCCAGCTTCCTTTATAGCTGCTACAATAGCTTCAGAATGTGCGTAGGGAACTACGCTGTCCTTTTGCCCATGAAAGATCCATAGCGGTACTTTTTTTGCGTATTTTTTTACGTTATTGGTATTATCGCCGCCGCAAACGGCAAATGCTGCCGCAAATAATTTAGGCCGGCGCCCGATGATTTCGTAGGTACCCATTCCGCCCATTGACAGGCCACCGATATAAACCTGGTGCTTGTTAACGTAAGGCTTATCTAAAAATTGATCTATCAGCCCCAACAGGCTCTTCATGGCGGGGATCGGCGGATCACCAACAGTAAAAACAAACCTGGTTTTATGTGTCAGGGAATCTTCCTCAAATTTATTATTGGCCCACCAGCCGTTGGCAGGGCATTGCGGATAAATCACAATAGCAGGATATTTTTGGCGGATGGTATCTTTCAAAAACAGCCCCGTGCCATACAGCAGCTGCGATTCATTATTATTCCCGCGCTCACCAGCGCCATGCAGCACCAGGATTAAAGGATATTTTTTTGCCGGATCGAAGTTTTGAGGGAACAGGATGCGGTAAGGCAGTGTATCGCCCTTTGCAATAAATGAGCCACGATCAAATGAAGAGTGGCTTTGAGCTTTTGAAAAAATCGGAAATATCAGGCAGATAAACAGCAGCAGAGACAGGGAAAAAGCTTTTTTCATACGTATCAAACATTAAAACCAGCAAATAGTTGTGGCCTAATATCCCAAATTTAATAATAGGTTTCGGTAAATAATTACTTTTATCCTGAAAATGAGCCGTGTGGCTTCGTTACTATCTACAATGCCACACGTATTTATCAATACATTACTCTACTTTCATAACCTTAGTCCGTTCTGATACGCCGTTTTCATTAATGGCTTCTATCTGAAAATAATAGGGCTTTTCTTTATCCATCGCTTTAAAGTAATACTCGTTAGCGGTGTGGATCATGATGCAGTTATAAAGCTTATCGGGCGCTGTTCCGGTGTATATATTGTAGGCAAAAGCGTTATCAACAGTTTGCCATTTTATCCAGGCGCTGCGTTTATCTTTTTCAGTACGTAATACTATAAAGCCCTGCACGGTATCCGGCCTGGCCCCTCCCCCGTTTCCAAATACCCGTAAACCGCTAATGGCAAATTTGCCGGTTGGCATGTGCACATTTTCCAGTTTAATGTAACGTGCCTTTATAGGTTGAGGCAATTCAATATAATCATGCGGTACATCTGTTTTATTCCGGCTCTTATCTGTAAGCATCTTCCATTTTTTATTGTCAGAAGAGTAAAACAGCTTGTATTGGGTATAAGTGTCGGTTGATTTACCCAGGATGGTTGCATCCTGATCAGCATAGTTTATCTGGATGGCGTTTACGGTGCTTTCGTTACCAAGGTCGCTGGTTATCCACTCGCCGGCATTCCCAGTTTTGGCACTCCAGTAGGTTTTTATGCTTTCATCAACAGCATTATTTGGCATGTAACCACCCAGCGTTGAAGAAACCCAAACCGGTTTGTTATAGTTCAGCAGCATCCAGCCGGTAAAGCGGCTTTTTAAATGGTCTTCTTTTCCATCGGGCAAATAGGTAGGGTAATCGCCAAACGCGGTATTGCTGTACATTACCCCATCGTTATCAAACCCGGTAGGCCAGATCCCAAGTCTGCGTTCAAAACTATTCTTAACGCCAATAACAATAGTAGCTATGTGCCAGTAATTACCCCATGCATCAGTATAGGTGCTGCCATGGCCCGCACCCCGGGCAAAACCGCCGGGTTTATAGCTAAACGGCATACTTTGCGGCGTAAAGGGCCCCAACGGACTATCGCCCACCACTACCCCATCGGCATAGCCGCTAAACTCGGTGCCGGGGGCGCCATATTGCAAATAATATTTGCCATTGTTTTTGGTCATCCAGGCACCTTCAATAAAGGGGTCGAGGAAGGTATCGTCCAGGTATTCACCGAAACGCTGCCAGCCATAACGGAACGGCTGCAGGAAATACATTTCTTTGCGATAGGCTTTTAAATGAAAAGTTTTAGGATCTATCTCGGCACCATACAATGGATAAGTGTTGCTGCTGCCATTGTACATATACAGTTTACCATCATCGTCGCTGAAAAAATCGGGGTCCCATCCACCCGGCTCAAACTCGTGGATAGCTTCTTTCCATTCGTTAGCTTTCGGGTTGGTACTCATCCAGATAGGGAAATTTGCCGAATAAGTGGAACCAAATACCATCAGCGTATCGCCACGTACAAAAACTGCAGGCGCACACAAATCATCATAAACCTTGTGTTCAGGCCTTAAAAAATGCCGGAAGATAAAATTCCAGTGGTACATATCGTGGCTCCACCAGTAACCCCATTGGTTGGTGGAGAACAGGTAATAATCACCTTTATACATGGTTATAACCGGGTCGGCTGTGGCGCGGTGTTTTCCTTGTGTCGCGAAGTTGGGAATGGGGGTATAACCGTAATCAATGTTTATCGGGTTACAGTAGGTTTTTTGTTTTTGCTGCGCGATTGATGACGTAGCTGCCAGTAACAGGCAAATGGTAAAGCAAATGAGATACTTTTTCATTTTGGTTCAAATATTTTGTAATGCTGAACGCTCGAAGAATCTTATACATCGTACCTTAACTATGGACAGGTAAAGAGCATACCTGTCCATAGCATAAGATCCTTCGCTCACGCGCAGGATAACAAAAATTCTTTTTATAATTAGTTCAGCGCCGGGCTTTGGAAGTTAAGTTTTTTCAAACCGTTCTTCACCTCCGGACAGCTCATAAATAAGTTCCAGATTAAGCCGCTGCGGTGATTTTCAATCATTACCACAATCGGCCCCTGGTCAATGGCAAGATACGATTTTGCATACCAATTATGCGATTCGCTGAATGCATCTGTAAAACCATATTCACCCCAGATCTTATCGCCCAAATCATAATAAAAATGACGCAGTGCCTTCATCGAATATTCCGGTGTATAAGGAAACGCCGATAAGGCTGCTGTAGGTGTGATCACGCCGAGGTCGTTATTTGGGGCATGGGCATTATAACCTTCAAAATTATCACTTGCGGTTAATCCCCAGCAGTTTTCGCCATAACCTTTAAATTTTTTAGGGTTATCAACGCAATAATCATGGTTAATCAGGGTGTGATTTAAATTCTGCTCCCAATAGTCGGCATAATCATCCTTTAAACCTTTTGGGTTAAGCGCCTGGAAAGTGTATTGCGAAAAGAAAAGCGGGCCGCCGTAAGGAAAGCCCAGGGGCAGTTTATGCCCGTAATAAGTATTGCCGTTTTTAAAAAAATCGCTTTGCGCCCATCCATCGCGATAAATGTCTGCGCTTACCGGGTACCGGGTTGCAGATTCGGCCAACACGTAGGTGATCATACACTCATTAAAGCCGCGGATAGCAAAGTTCATGGCCCAGCCATTGTTGGGCGACCAATGCCAGTATAAGTTTGGTCTGCCCTCACGGGTAAACCAGTTCCATTCCATGTCGTTCCACAAACCGTTTATCATCCCCCGAATACGATCCTCTTTTTGGTTATCGGCGTTAAAATATTGCCGGGCGCAAAGCAGCCCCTCAAAAAGGTACGAAGTTTCAACAATATCGGCACCGTCATCTTTACGGCCAAAAGGTACTACCTTACCAGTAGTTCCGTTAAGCCAATGTGGAAATGCACCGTGAAAAGAATCAGCCTTGCTTAAAAACAACAGCATCTTCAGCATCCGGTTCACAGCCTGTTCGTGCGTGATCCATTTACGGTGATCGGCCACAATCATAGCCATAATTCCAAAGCCCGATCCCCCGGTGGTAACCACTTCGTTTCCGTAGTCGTAAGCCACATTGCTCCGCTCGCGGGCAAGGCCGCTAACGGGGTGCCCAAAGTCCCAGAAATACCGGAAAGTTTGCCGCTGCACAACATCAAGCAAGGCGCTGTCGGTAAGATTTTTAATGATCCCTACGGGCTTAATCGCATCCTCTTTTGCAGCGGGCGGTTGCGCCATTGCAAAACCAGTTAATAATATTAATATGGGCAGTATTAGTTTCTTCATTAGTTTTGGTTCATTGTTTTTTGTTCAGTAATAACATCGCGCCTCATTAGCCGAAGGGCAGCACTTTAACTTCGCTGTTTTTAAACCGCTCCTGTTTAGCGCACGGCTCAGCGTCTATAAGTTAGGGCTGGTAAAGCCCAGTTTCTTCATGCCCGTTTTAACTTCGGGGCAGCTCATAAATAAATTCCACAACAGGCCGCTCCGGTAGTTTTCGGTCATTACAATTATTGGCCCCTGGTCAATGGCCAGGTATGAGTCGGCAAACCAGGTGGTATTTAAATTAAATGCATCATAAAACCCATACTGGCCCCAGGTTTTGTCGCCCAGTTTATAGTAAAAGAATTTTAAAGCCTGCATAGATTGTGTTGGTGTGTAAGGCAACGAAGCTATTGCCGCTGTGGGTGCTATAACGCCAACATCATTAGTGGGCGAACTCGCCGTATAGCCATTTTCAATATCGCTCGCGGTTAATCCCCAGCAATCCGCACTGTAGCCATTGTAAGCTTTAGGGTTGGTTACACAATAGTTATAATTTATTTGCGTGTGTGCCTTGTTCTGCACATCGTAACTGGCATAGGCGTCAGCTAAACCATTTGGATTGATGCCCAAAAATGAATACTGTGCAAAAAACAAAGGGCCGCCAGCGTCGGGGCCAAGTGGTAATTTAACCCCGTAAAAAGTGTTCCCGTTTTTTATAGCACCATTTAGCGCCCAGCCATTATCATAAACAACCTTAGGAATGGTATGCGTGGTGGATGACGCGGCCATAACATAAGTTATTAATGCTTCGTCCCAGCCATTAACCTGCATATTGGATGACCATGCATAATTGGAGCTCCAGTGCCAGAACAAGGTATTCTGGTTGTTTTGCCTGAACCAGTCCCATTCCACATTATTCCAGATGGCATTGATATCTGTTCTTAATCCGGTTTCGGCAACGCCGGCCCCGTTAAAATACTGACGGGCAGTTAAAAGCCCCTGCATTAGGTAGCTGGTCTCTACCAAATCAGCACCGTCATCCTGCGCACTAAAGGGAACTACTGCGCCGGTGGCACCATTCATCCAGTGCGGGAAAGCACCATGAAACTTTTGAGCGGTATTTTTTAAGAAAGATACGATCTTTTGCATCCTGGCCAAACCATCGGCGCGTGTAATAAAGCTGCGGTTTACGCCGGCAACAATAGCCATTATGCCAAAGCCTGATCCGCCGGTGGTTACAACGTCGCCCGAGGTATTGCGCTCGCGCGCCAGGCCGCTGGTGGGATGCCCGAATTCCCAGAAATATTTTAGGGTTTGTTTCTCCACCAGATCCAGTAGCTGATCATCAGAAATAACAGGGAATTTATTTATTGAATCAATAGCGGTAGTCAGCTTTATAGCAAGGCTGGATTGCAGCGAACCATTTGCTGATGACAGCAGTCCGGTTGATACTTCCAGCGCATACTGGGTTATGGGCTGCAAGGCTGCAGGGTTGATAACAATGGTGCTATCATTATTTTCATAAGTGGTGCTAAACGTTGCTGCCGTGCCTGTTTTAGTTTTCAAACTCACACTGCCGGTTACAGAGGTATGATTTACCGGCGCGTTGAATGATATTTTAATAACCGGTTTAGTATTTACATTAACATAAGTAAAACCGTTATACACACCATTTACTTTTAACGCATTAAAACTGAAAGAGGCAGGCACCGGGGGAGCCGGTGGTGTCGGGGTAACTGTTTTTCCCTTGCTGCACGCCATCAATATCACCAATAGCCATAACCCGCTATAAACTTTAAAATACTTCATCCTTTTATCAGCTATACCTGCCCGTTTTAAAAAAAGAGGCTGCCCGGATTACCCAGGCAACCTCACAATCAATCAACTGTTTACCTTCCGGCTTTCTCTAAACCGTATAATCCCCTTATTTCTGAAGTGGATAACGCTTTATTATAAATTCGCACCTGGTCCATTGACCCTGTTAAATAACCTGCCCATGGTTGAGCGCCTGTATTAGCGGTAAGTGACGGCGTAGTTTGGAACTGTAAGGTTCCAAAAACCATTTTTTTGGCTTTTGACCAATCAAGGGGAGCAAAACCATTTACTGTATTAATCCCCGCAACTGCGCCATTGTAATATACACTAACTGTTGAACTGGCGTCGCTATAACTTACCATAATATTAATCCAAGTGTTCCACGGATTGTCAACAGTATAACCACCTTCCCAGGCGTCTTTGCCGGCTTCGCTACCTGTAATGCTAAATGCGTGTACTTTCAATATCCCGGTTGTAGCCGAACCACCGTTATCAAAGAATATAGCGAGGCTCCCCCAAAAACCTGCACCGCCTGCCTGGTCGTTATCGATATCAAAAACGCCCAGCGCATTTGTGTTTTGAGGCGTCTTTACCCAAAGACTTACCGTAAAGTCATGCAGGCTTTTAACAGCTGCGGGTACATCGCTCACCACGTAACCATTATCTGCTCCCTGCAAGCCCTTGCCAATAACACCTGTGGTAAAGCTGGTACCAGTTGCAACACCATTTGTTGCCGAAACACTATCGGTAAGCGAACCGTTAAATGGCCAGTATGCAACTAAATTCGCTGCAGCCACATCCTTTGAGTTTGAAAACCCTTCAATTTTAGGCAGTGGTTTTGATGGCGCGTATGTTTTTGCATCAAAACTTTTCTGACATGAGGATATAGTGAAAATTACAGCAGCAGCCGTGGCTCCTGCTATAAGTATATTTTTTGTTGTTCTCATCTCTTTATATTTTTATGATAATTAATAGTTAGGGTTTTGAACTAAAGTTCCCGCACTTAAATCAATTTCGTTTTGCGGCAAAGGCCAAACTTCGTTCTTACCTGCTGTAAATCCTCTTGAACCAAAAACTTCCACACCTCTTCCCTGACGGATTACATCAAAGTAACGGTCAAATTCTAAAGCCAACTCTACCCTTCTTTCGTTATAAATTGCTGTACGCAACGCTGCCTGGTCGGTAGTAGTTATTTTAGGTAAAACCGCACCATTACCTGACCTTGCACGCGCCCTAACCAATTCCAATGGAACCAAAGCAGCGGCCGAACTGCCCAGTTCATTATTAGCTTCAGCGTTCATCAGCAATACATCGGCGTAGCGTAATGCAATTTTGTTTTGTTGACAGCCCTCATTGTAGCCTGATACATACTGGCTAAACGGCACGTATGATTTTTGGTTGTACATACTACTATTTCCGTTTGATGGGATAACATCCCCCTCGGGAGTTGTTTCGCCCCTGAAAATTATGGTCGCATCTTTTCGCGGATCGCCAGCTTCGTAGGCAGCAACAAGGCTCGCGCTGGGTACATTAAAGCCCCATCCGCCACCTGTGGAGCCATCAACCCCCTGTACTTGTGAATACTGCGAGTTTGAAGCATCAGGATTATTTGGAACAAGCGCGCATTGAATTTCAAAAATTGATTCGGAATTGTTTTTATTGCTGGTTCTGAACATCTGCTCATAGTTAGGAAACAGTGTGTAACCCAAGCCCATTACCTGGTTAGTGAAGTTAAGCACATCACTCCATTTCTTTTGATACATAGCAACTTTAGCGTGCAAGGTTAACGCAGCTCCCTTAGTAATACGGCCTATATCAGCAGCTCCGTATGATTGCGGCAATACAGCAGCGGCATCGGTTAAATCTGTTTCAATTGCAGCCCAAACCTGCGCCTTTGGTGTGCGCGGAATATTATATTCAGAAGCCCCCTTTGGTACGTGCAAACGTAACGGCACATCGCCAAAAGCTCTTACCAGTCTAAAATACGCCCAAGCCCTTACAAATTTAGCTTCAGCCAAGTACCTGTTTTTTAATGTTGCATCCATGCTAATACCGGGTACATTGTCTAAAACCTGGTTGGCAAAGTTGATGGTTTTATATTCGCCACCCCAAAAATCAGCGATCTGACCTTCGCCTGAGTTTGCTGTAAAATTGTGAAAGTCGTTCATAAACGCTGCGTCCACGGCAGTACTTCCTTTTTCTACATCGTCAGACCCCATGCTTTCGACAGCAATAGGTGCAAATGCAATATTTGTCCACTCGTGCAGGTTGGCATACATAGCGCTAACAGCCTTTGTAGCATCATCCTGAGTTTTCCAAAATTGTGAAGCTGCCTGATTACCCGCGGGGTTTACATCCAAAAAGCTCTTTTTACAGCCCTGGAATATTGTAATTGATACAAGAAAGCTTATTCCAAGCGCCTTCTGCAATATTTTTTTACTATTCTTCATCGTTATTCAAATTAAAAAGTAACGTTAACACCAAAATTGTAAGTAGCAAACAAAGGGTAAACCTCTGAATCGATACCCAAATTACCTACCCCACCGCCAATTTCAGGTGTAAAACCTTTATACCCAAATATGTTTATTGCGTTTTGGGCATTGGCATAAAACCTTATTCTTTGCACGCCATATTTTCTAAGTGAATTGCCCGGTAAAGTATAGCCTAACTGTGCATTTCTTACACGAAAATATGCTCCGCTTTCAACAAAGAATGAGTTTGGTTTTGAATTGTCATTAGAACCTACATTTGTTGACGGATATGTTGTAGAAGTACCCGCCCCATGCCAGCGATGATCATAAAAATCCTGGGTGAAGTTTTCATTACCAAAACGGAAACCAATGTTTGCATTATAAACACTTACATCAGCAACGCCCTGAAGGTCTATTGCCAAATCAAACTGTTTGTAAGTAAATGCAGTGTTAAAACCATAGCTAATCTTTGGATTAGGGTTGCCAAGTACAGTTCTGTCACGGCTATCAATTGAATGATCTCCATTCATATCCTGGTAAATAAAATCCCCGGGCTGCGCATTCTTTTGGTTAGACGCTGCAACCTCAGCAACGGTTTGAAAAACACCGGTAACTTTATAGCCGTAAAACTCGCCAATTGGCTCGCCAACAACAGTACGCGTAGCTAAATTGCCATTAGCAATGCCATTTCCGCCACTGTAAATTGGATTTTTACCACTTTGCACATCAAGCACTTTGTTAGTGTTTACACCTATATTACCGCTAAATGAATATGAAAACTCTTTGGTAGGCTGGTCTTTCCAGCTCAACACAAACTCAAAACCTCTGTTTTGAATAGTAGCCTGATTTCCTATAATTGAACCGCTGTTTGTACCTACTGATGCAAGAATAGGAATTGCAAATATTGCATCTTCAGTTCTCCTGTTGTAGTAATCAGCTTCGAACGATAACCTGTTGTTTAAAAACGCTCCCTCGATACCAAAATCGCTTGATACCCCTTTTTCCCAAACTATAAATGGAGGAACAACGGTGTTTATGCTTCCGCCCTGGGTTGGAACCTGTGGATTACCAAAAATAGCTGTAAGGTAAGGATCGGCAGAAACAGTTTGTATCGATGGATTGATAGGAACTACAGAGTTACCTACTTTACCCCAGCTTCCACGCAGTTTTAAATTATCAAAAATGTGCTGCCCTTTCATAAATTCCTCATTGGTAATTACCCAACCACCACCTATTGATGGGAACCAACCATAAGGATTTGGATAAAATTGAGAGGCTCCGTCACGACGAATTGAAGCATTCAATAAATATTTATCCTTGAATGAATAGTTAACACGCCCAAATTGCGATAAGGTGCGGGTGTGCAACTGATCAGCAGCTGTAGGAATAAAAGTAACGTTTGCACCGTCAGGAAATGAGGTGTGCAGATTACCGCTTGAGCTGTACGGCACGTTATCTGCCTTTGCTTCATTTTGGTAAACCCGGTTATTTTGAGCGCTATAGCCCACCAAAGCGGTTAACTTGTGATCTTTTACCTTGTAGTCATAAGTAAGCGTATTTTCCCAAATCCAGTTACGGGTTTCATTATGGGTAATATCCAGGTTTGAAATAGTCCTGGTCTGCGCTATCGTTGCTTTATAAACCGGTGAGTAGATCCTTGATTCAACCTGGCCTAAATCACCACCGAAACTGGTTCTGAATTTTAAATTTTTTAATATTGCTAATTCGGCATGCACGTCTCCTGTTAAACGGTGAGTGATTGTTTTGGCATTATTAAAGTCTAATGTAGCTTCCGGGTTAAAGTTGTTACCGTTACCTGTGCCATAATCAGCTGGATCGCCGTAAGCACCGTCCTTGTAAAATACCGGTAATGTTGGCGCAGCCGAATATAACTGGTGAAAAATACCACCCGGAATATCTTTAGATGTACTAAATACACCGTTTGCACTATAGCCCACTTTTAGTGCCTTAATCGGTGTAAAATCGTTGGAAAAATGCAGGGTGTAACGCTGGTAGTTATTATTGCGAACAAGCCCGTCCTGATCTAAATAGCCAAAAGAGTAATTATAGGTAACTTTATCACTACCGCCGCTTAATGAAACCTGGTGATTGGTTACCAAAGCGTTCCTAAGGATCTGTCCATACCAGTCAGTTCCTTTTCCAAAACTTGCCGGATTATCAAATAATGGCGGTTTAGCATCGGCAGCAGCAACGCCTTTATTACTATAATTTATTAACTCGTTAACAGCCGTAGCATATTCGGTAGCATTGGCCATTTTCACCTGGTTTGTAGCTGCCTGAAAGCCTACATATCCGTTATAAGTGATTACCGGCTTTCCTTTTACCCCATGTTTTGTGGTAACAAGTACAACACCATTCGCTGCACGTACACCATAAATAGCCGTACTTGAAGCATCTTTTAGTATAGTAATGTTTTCAATATCATTGTTATTTAAAAAACTAATATCACTATACCAGGTGCCATCAACAACAAATAGCGGGCTTACATTACCAAAAATGGTTCCCAAACCACGGATGCTGATTTGAGGAGATGAACCCGGCGAACCATTATTTGTGATGTTAACTCCAGACACTTTGCCTTGCAATGAACTCAATGCGTTTGTTGAGGCCTGTTTGGAAATTTCAACACCTTTAACAGACGAAACTGAACCTGTATTATCAAGCTTTCGCTGAGTACCGTATCCAATCACCACAACCTGTTGCAGTTCGTTAGTGCTCGGTTGTAGTTTGATGTCAATTGCTGACTGTCCGTTTATAGCAACTTGTAATGTGGCATAACCGATGTAGGATACCTTTAAAGTTGCGTTCGATGGAGCGTTAATCGCAAACGCGCCATTAACGTCGGTTTGAGTACCTGTAGATGTTCCGGTTACTGCAACGCTGACACCAATAAGTGTTTCGCCTGTTTTTGCATCTGTAACCTTACCCTTTACGGTAATGCTTTGTGCAATTGCAGCATTCATAAATAGGAAACATAACAATACTAACCCTGAGATTGTAAAAATTCTCTTCATAGTGGTTAATTAAAATTTAAGAAAGTAGGATAAAAATTGGTTTTTTTTGTAGGTCGAAGTTGATGAGATAATACTATTTTAACAAAAAATATAACTCTACATTATTACATCACTGCCACATATACTTGCTCAATTAATTTTTACAAAAGTTACAACTATTTACAAATCAGTTGTTTATATTTTACTTAGTGTAATAAATACATACTACACTGTAAAGTAAGTTGCTACTTCGTTTTAAATAAGGTATGAGAGGTAATGATGTAGTGTTACAGCTCAATGAGAAACTCGACAAGATTCTTATCATGCTCCAAATTGAGCTTTTTACGCAGGCGATATCGCCGGATTTCGACACCGCGTAAGGAAATATTTAATAAAGATGCCATTTCTTTACTGCTCATATTCATACGCAGGTAAGCGCAAAGTTTCAGATCATTTGGTACAAGATCCGGATGTCCCGACTTTAATTTTTTAAAGAAGTTTTCGTGCGCTTCGTTAAAGCTGCTTTCAAATATGTTCCAGTCGCGCTCATCGTTCATACCTTCGTCAATAACCTTTTGGATGCGGCGCAGCTGCTCATCTGCCAGTGGCTTGCCTGAATTGTCTTTAAGGTGCGCTATCTCATCGCTTATTTTTTGCAGCAACTCATTCTTATAAACAATGTTCATGGCTGAGTTGGCCAGTTCGCGGCTTTTGCCAGCCAGGTCGGCCTGCAGCTGTTCGTTTTTTATCTTTACTATTTCCTGCTCGTTAACCAGTGCTTCCTGCTTCAAAAACTCTTCTTTTTCCCGCTGCAGTTTTTCGTGAATATGGTTCTGATGTCGTTTTAACTTGAGCCGGTAATATTTAACAGCTAAAAAGTAAGCTAAAAGCACCAGCAGCAAGTAAAAAAATACAGCTATTTTGCTGGTGTACCATGGCGAAAGAATGGTGAAGACGAGTGTGGTAACCGGCGAAATGTTCTCTTCGTTTATTTTAGCCCTTACTTTAAAAGTGTAGGTTCCCTGGTTAAGATTGGTAAACTCCTTTTGGGTTTGTGTGCTCCAATCACTCCATTGCTTTGAATATCCTTCCAAGTAATACTGGAATTTAACTTTCTCCTGCCTGTAAAATGGCAGCGAGTAAGAGATGCGGATATTGTTTTGCGCGTAAGGGATCTCAATATCACCCTGGTCGCCATGATCCGTAATTGGGGTAATGCGGTCGGTTATATTCTCAATGCGGCGCACCAGCACGTTTGGCAGTTTGGTGTGCGTTTGCTGTAAGGCATCTTCATCATTCAAAATCACAAAGCCGTCGTCAACACTTATAAGGGAGATAGAGCTGTTGATGCGGCTGATGTTCTCATAATCCTTAACCATCCGGCCATCGAGGATGTTAAAACGGTTCGAATCAATACTCAGCCTACCCGGGGTGGACAAATCGGCCAGGGCTACCCTGCCATGGTTAATAAACCAATATCTTTTGCCCAGCGCCGGAATTATTTTGTTTGATGATGCAAAGGTACCCAGCATTTTATTCAACTGCTGGTACTTTGAAAACCGGTCGCTAATATCATCGTAAACATAAAAGCCGGAATCGGACGAGAACACCATGCGGTTATCCAGGTTGAAAACGTTGATATTGTAGCTACCCGGCAACCCTGATCTTTTATCGTAATATTTAATGGAAGCGGCCTTTTTCAGGTCGGCTGTTAGCGCCACCTTGTAAATACCTTTGTATGCATGGCTCACCCAAATCTGCCCTTTATTGTCCTGCTCCACGTAACGTGAGGGTTCGCCGAAGCCATCCACTTTATAATCGAACACCCAATTGCCGGCATTATCCTTCTTATAAACCACCAGCCCCGTGTAAGTGCCCTGAATCAGTTGGTTTGCGTTGAGTTTTTTTATTGTCCAGCCGCCACTTATACCCGTTATTTTTGAGATAGTGCTGCTATTAACCTGGAAAGTACCCGTATTATGCCCGCACAGCAGGCGGCCATCCTGCAGGGAGAGCTCCCAAACCTGCCCCTGCGACCCGGGAATCAGCTTAAAATCAAATGACTGGAACAGCCTTTTATTACCGTTTGAAACCCAATCGCTGTAAAAAAGCCCCTGGTTGGTTCCTAAGTAGATCTTGTTGTTAAAAATGATGCTGGAGTAAACGGTACCGAAACGGCCGCTTTTATCAAAATAAAAATAAAGCGGCGAGTTGATTTCAACGCGATCAATCCCATTGTCAAGACCGGTCCACAGGTTGTGTTCCTTATCAACAAATAAACTCAACACGGTGTTGTTTTGCAACCCGCTTGATTTATTGATGTGCTGCACCACATTGCCTGCCGTATCAATTATAATTACGCCATTTAAAATAGTGCCATAGGCAATATACTTACCTAAAAGCAATACGCCGTTGTTAAGCTGATAAGTTTTCAAAAAATCGCCGGCCTGGCTGTTCCATTCCTTTATTTGTTTATTGGCGTACATGAATAAGCCGTTGCGCGCCGTCCCGATCAAAAATTTATTACCGGGCAGGGACAACATAGACAATACGCCGCTGTTACCCATTTTATCGCTGCCCTCAATATATTCAAGCTTGTTGTTCTTTAGTTCAAACAGGCCCTTATTCACCTCTTCCACAAAATACCTGCCGCCGGTTTTATATAAAAAGAGGAAAGGGTTTAAGCCTTTTATCACTGTGATCCTGCCCTGACTGTAAACATAAATGGAGCCGAATGACTGAAAGATCACCTGCCCGTTATCAACATAGATCTTCCAGATCTCTTCGTTAACGGGCCGGTATTTTTGTGGGACCAGCTTGGTGAGGGAATAATATTTGAGCGATCCGTTCCTGGTGGTTTCCCAATAGCCAAATTCGCCGAAGCCGCCCGAGTACACCTTGCCTTTTCCATCAGCAGCTACCGAGCGCACGATAAGACCGTTAGGCATAGGGTACGACTGCCAGTATTTACCATCGAAGGTTAAAAGGCCCTCGGAATTGCCAAAATACATAATGCCGTGCTCGTCGCGGGTAATTGACCAGTTTTGATTGCCCGACTGATAAAGTGCCTTGGTATAATTTTGTACGTAAGGAACGCCAATACTTTTAATATCGGCAGCAGTAACACTTACGACATTTATAAATATTGAAATAAAAACCAGCAGTGCTTTACGCATAGAATTACATGAAGGTAAATTAGCCATGCGTCATTACGGGGAACAAAGCAATGACGATGTGAAGATAGGAAATTAACACAGTTTATTCTGCCAATTGAACTTTAGCTTTCTTCGCAACATTTACCGGCTGCGGAATTTTTACGTAATACCCTGTACCATCGTAAACCCTTTTGCGCGGATGTTCCTTGCAGGCATCACTGCAGCAGCCATCCATCTTTTCGCCGCACTCATCGCACTGGGTAAAATGCTCATTGCACTCGGGGTTGGCGCAATTGATCATTTTTGGTGTGGTTTTCCCACAGTTATAACAGGTTGAGATCACTACCGGGTTAATGCTGTTCACATCAACCGAAAGGCGGTTATCAAAAACATAACACTTACCTTCAAAGTCTTCGCCGCCAGCCTCTTTACCGTATTTTATAATACCGCCATGCAGCTGATAAACATCCGTAAAACCTTCATGCAACAATAGTGCCGATGCTTTTTCACATTTGATACCACCGGTACAGTAGGTTACCACTTTTTTATCTTTGTATTGCGCCAGTTCATTGATCATTGCCGGGAAATCCCTGAAATTTTCAATATCAAGCGTAATGGCATTTTTAAATTTGCCCAGGTTATGCTCGTAGTTTGAGCGCACATCCAGGATCACTACGTCTTCGGCATTCTTCATCGCCAAAAACTCATTTGGCTCCAGGTATTTGCCTGTTTTTTGTTGCGGGTTAATAATGTTCGGATCGCGCAGGCCTGAGTGTACGATCTCTGATTTGTACCGTACATGCATCTTCACGAACGACGGCGTATCCACCTCATCACCCTTAAAATCGATATCTGCAAACCGCGGATCGGCATGCAGAGTATCCATATACGTTTTACAGGCTTCGGGCGTGCCTGAAACAGTACCATTCAAGCCCTCTTCCGCCACAATAATGCGCCCGGCTAAGCCTAAACTTTTACAAAATTTTAAATGATCGGCAGCAAATTGCTCCGCATCTGCTATTGTTGAATAACAATAGTACAGGAGTGTATTATATTTTTCCATAAAATTCATCAATACCGCTGCAAACGGTGTGAAATGAGCTGCAAAAATAAGAATTTTTCGGGAAGTCCGAAAGGTGAATCATAGCACAGGCAATCAAAATCAGCACCATCCAAATAATTAACTAATATGAGGGGTTAAAAATCCCAAAACGAACATCTGACATCCGAAATCAAAATTGTAATTTTGCACCCAATAATAACTGACACATTATGTACAACACACTACAGCCGGTTTTACAACAGGAACTTGCCGATATTGAAAATGCCGGTTTATATAAACGGGAACGCATCATCACATCGCCGCAGGGTGCCGATATCACCGTACAGGGCGGTAAAGAAGTAATAAATTTTTGCGCCAACAACTACCTGGGCCTTTCAAATAACGCTAAAGTTATTGAGGCTGCAAAAGCGGCTATGGATACCCATGGCTATGGCCTTTCGTCCGTGCGGTTTATTTGCGGCACCCAGGATATCCATAAAACATTGGAGAAAAAGATAGCTGAGTTTTTAGGAACTGAGGATACCATTTTATATGCCGCTGCATTTGATGCCAACGGCGGTGTTTTTGAACCCCTGTTTAATGAGCAGGACGCTATCATATCTGACGAACTGAACCATGCCTCCATTATAGACGGGGTACGTTTGTGCAAGGCCCAGCGCCAGCGCTACAAGCACGACGATATGGCCGACCTGGAAGAAAAGCTTAAAATTACCGCCGGCTGCCGCCACCGTATTATTGTTACCGATGGCGCTTTCAGCATGGACGGGACCATTGCGCAGCTGGATAAAATTTGTGCCTTAGCCGAACAATATAATGCTTTGGTGATGATTGACGAGAGCCACTGCTCGGGTTTTATGGGTAAAACCGGAAGAGGTACCCATGAGCATAAGGGTGTAATGGGTAAGATAGACATTATTACCGGCACGCTTGGAAAAGCTTTGGGCGGTGCATCAGGCGGGTTTACATCAGGCCGTAAAGAGATTATTGACATGCTTCGCCAGCGTTCGAGGCCGTATTTGTTTTCAAATACATTAGCACCATCAATTACCGGCGCATCAATAGCCGTGCTGGATATGCTGAGCGAAACTACCGACCTGCGCGATAAATTGGAAACCAATACCCAATACTTCCGCCAAAAAATGACCGAAGCTGGTTTTGATATTAAACCGGGTGTACATCCTATTGTGCCGGTGATGTTGTACGAGGCCAAGCTGGCACAGGAATTTGCCGCTAAAATGCTAGACGAAGGTATTTATGTGATTGGTTTTTACTACCCGGTAGTTCCGCAAGGTAAGGCGCGGATCAGGGTGCAGATTTCCGCAGCGCATGAACCCAAGCACCTGGATAAAGCTATTGCAGCATTCACCAAAGTTGGAAAAGAGTTGGGGGTGATAAAATAACACGTATGAGTTTGTTATATTTGTACGTATAGAGTTATTATTATGGCAAAGTTAACATTGAGTATCGAACCTGATAGAATTGCAAAAGCAAAGAGATATGCTTATAAACATCAAACGAGTATTTCAAAAATTGTTTCAGACTTTTTGGCCGATATAACAAAAAAAGACGAAATTGATGAGGAAGACCCTTTTGTTAAAAAACTAAGACAGATAGAAGTCTCAGACAAAATAAAAGCACTCAGTGGAATATTAAAAGGGAAAGTGCCAGATGATATTAATGTTTGGGATGCCAAATATGAGTATTTAAAAGAAAAGTATGATTTATAAAAAAGCTTTTGTTGACAGTGACATACTTTTAGATTTATTACTTAACAGAGAACCTTTTTTCATTTACAGCAGGACGCTGCTTACAGATGACATAAAAAAAATAATTGAGTTAAATACATCTACATTGATTTTAGCAAACGTTCATTATATTATTTCAAAAAATTTGAACAAAAGCGTTGCTATAACCTCAATTAAATATATAATGGATTTGATTAACGTTGTTCCTTTTGAAGCAAGCCATATCAATTCAGCAATTATTGCCAATCAGGCAGATTTTGAAGATAGCATCCAATATCACATTGCAAAAGAAAACAAATGCGATTTGATTGTTAGCCGAAATATAAAACATTACAAAAAGTTTGACATCCCAGTGCTTAACGCCGAGGAATTTTTAAGAAAAATACTATAATGCAAGCCCAAATAGATCAATATACCGCCGAGATTAACGCTTTTTTACCTGCCAATGCGGAGGAACTGGAAACATTCCGTATCAAATTTTTAGGCACCAAAGGAATTATTAAAGACCTTTTTGAACAGTTTAAAACTGTAGGGGCCGAGGAAAAGCGCACGTTTGGTAAAGTGCTTAACCAGTTTAAACAACTGGCCGAAGCCAAATACACCGGCCTGCAGGAAAGCCTTAAATCTGATGTTGTAAATACAAAATCCGACATTGACCTAACGCTTCCCGGCGATGGTTTTGCTGTGGGCTCACGCCATCCGCTGTCGCTCATCCGCACCGAGATCATTGATATATTTAAACGATTGGGGTTTGTGGTTGCTGAAGGCCCGGAAATTGAGGACGACTGGCATAACTTCTCGGCACTGAACTTTCCGGAAGAACACCCGGCAAGGGATATGCAGGATACCTTCTTTATTAAAAAGAACCATGGCAAGGATGATATTGCCCTGCGCACCCACACCTCGTCAGTACAGGTTAGGATGATGGAGAATGGCAAGCCGCCTTTCCGCGCCATTATGCCGGGCCGGGTTTACCGGAACGAAGCCATTTCGGCGCGTGCGCATTGCTTTTTTCACCAGGTGGAAGGTTTGTATATTGATGAGAATGTTTCTTTCTCTGACCTTAAACAAACCCTTTATCATTTTGTACAGGAACTTTACGGCGATGGTACAAAGGTGCGTTTCCGCCCTTCCTATTTCCCGTTCACCGAGCCATCCGCCGAAATGGATATCTCCTGCACCATTTGCGGCGGAAGCGGCTGCAACATGTGCAAATACACCGGCTGGGTGGAGATCCTGGGCTGCGGCATGGTTGATCCGAACGTTCTGGAAAACTGCGGTATTGACAGCGCGAAATTTACCGGCTTTGCATTTGGTATGGGGATAGAAAGAATTGCCAACTTAAAATATGTTATCCGTGATCTGCGTTTATTCTCTGAAAACGATGTCCGTTTTTTGAAGCAATTCCAGTCAGATATCATATAGTATGAAGAAATTATTACTGTTATTAATTATCCCGTTAGCGTTTCTTTCCTGCGGTAAAAGCGGCGACGTTGTACCAAGCGTTCCGGTAAACTTTCAGGCATCATTAACAGATCCGCGTTTAGCTGCGTTAAATGCCAGCGGAGGCTACGTGGTAATAACGGGTTATGGTGTTGCAGGGCTGATCCTGTACCGTACGCCCGACAGGCGATATGTTGCTTACGACCGGTGCAGTAGCTATCAGCCGCAAAAAAAGTGTGCTGTAACCGTCGATGAATCGGGCTTTACCGCTACCGACCCCTGCAGCGGATCGAAATTTTCGTTATCGGACGGGCTGCCGGTAAAAGCGCCCGCAACCAAGTCGCTGCGATCCTACTATGTTACTACCAATTCTTTTGAAATATATGTATCAAATTAGTGATATAGCAATTTCAGGAGCCTTTGTAGCCACATTCCGCAACCGGTATGCAGTAAATGCCGGTTATTTTGAGATATTTGCAGGTAACTGACATGGAACCCGATAAAATAAAAGAAAGCATTAAGCGCGCCGCGCAGGAGTTGTTCCGAAAGTTCGGTTACCATAAGACCAGTGTAAACGAAATTGCTAAAAAGGCAAAAATTGCCAAAGCCACTATCTATAAGTACTTTAACAGCAAAGAGGACGTTCTGCACTCCCTGCTGATGGATTATATAAAGCTGAGCGTTGACGACCTGATCCATCATGATACCCCCGGGATGGACGAGGAAGCTCATTTAAATATCCTGATCATGAAAACCTGCCGCCTTAGCTACACCGTGTGTAATGAGTTTATCGGCTGGGATTTTATTCGGGAATCAACCAACTCACAGGATTTCCTGAAAAACCTTTCAAACGAACTGGAAGAAATGCTGGTGAGCGTTTTTTCACAGCTGCCCGATCTGCGCAAACAGGAGAATTACCTGCAACGCCTGCGTTTTTTAATAAAGTGCAGCAAAAGCATCGTATTCAGTTTTGCCTTTACCTCGGTAAGTGACAGCGATGTGCGCAAAAACTTTGTTTCTTTTCAAAAAGAGATCCTCCCCTATTTGGTTAAGGCAGCAATTACTATTTAAAGGATTTCGGAAGCCCGAATTTCGATTTCGGAATTGTTCTGACCCGCAATTTTTGGGATCAGCAGATTTACCGATGCTTTGTCTTTTGTTACTTAAATGTGATCTTCCTGATTAAATTATTACCGGTATCCGCAACATAAATTATTGTACCGCTTGCGTTAACCGCAATGCCCGACGGCGAATTAAATGTAGCATTACTTCCTGTTCCGTTGTTTATTCCTGCGGCACCTGTGCCGGCTATAGTAGTAACTACGCCTTTGGGTGTAATTTTCCTGATCTTATTATTCCGGGTATCAGCTACATAAATATTCCCGGCGGTGTCGGCGGCCAGGCCTTTAGGGTTGTTGAAATAAGCAGTAATGCCCGTTCCGTCTGCAGTACCGGCAACAGGGCTGTTTCCTGCCGTAGCCACGCCGGCAAGCGTAGTTTCCAGGCCATCCGCATTTAGCTTACAAATGCGGTGGTTACCCGCATCTGCTACATAGATATTTCCTTTAACATCGGCGGCAACGCCAAATGGTTTGTAAAAAAACATCCCGTTAGTAACCCCGGGGTTATTGCCTACCGAAAATGTGCTTATGTCTGTTCCAGCGATTTTGCAGATGGTGTTATAGGCAGTATTGCTGTAAAAAACACTTCCTTTTGCATCAACTGCTACCCCAACAGGATAATTTAACGGACCGGAAGCTCCGTTTGAACTAACAAAAAGTGTAATACTGCCCACACTGCCACTGTTGCTGATGGTGCGAATAACGTTGTTGGCAGAGTCGGCTACAAATAAATTGCCCGCCTGGTCGGCGGCTATGCCGGTTGGATTATTAAATGCAGCCGCTGCAAGTGTTCCATCGCGTAAAGCAGCCGCGCCACTACCGGCATAGGTGCTTACCACGCCATCTGCCGAAACTTTACGGATGATGTTATTACCAGCGTCGGCTACGTAAATATAGCCATCGGCACCTATAACAACACCGGTTGGCTTGTAAAACGTTGCCACGCCTGGCAACCCGTTTACCGGCACGGGTGAATTGCCGGTAAAGGTGCTGGTTATGCCGGCAGGCGTTACCTTCCGCACATCATATCCGTCGGCATCAACTACATATAAGGTTCCCGACTGATCAAAGGCAAGATCCATCGCATACGCGAATGTCGCCACTGCCCCCGGGCCGTTGTCTGTACCTTTTTGGCCGGTACCCGCTACCGTAGTAACAACTGCTGCCGGCGTAATTTTCCTGATTTGGTTGTACCATCCCGTGGCAACGAATAAATTATTTGCTTTATCAATGGTAATACCACACGCACCGGTTAGCTCCGCCGCTGAGCCAACGCCGTTTTTTGATCCTGTTTTGCCGCCTGCAAAGGTTGTTACCGTTCCGGATGGTGTAATTTTTCTTACCCGCCCATTCCCTGCATCGGCTACAAAAATATTCCCTGCCGGGTCAAGCACAATACCAAGCGGATAATTGAACAGGGCTTTAGTGCCCACACCATCCGCATAACCCTCTGAATCACCCCCGGCTATGGTGCTTACGATACCCTTATTTGACAGCTTGCGAATGAGGCGGTTGTTGTCCGTAATGTAAATATTGTCAGCTACATCAACAGCAACATAATATGGAAAATAAAAAGTAGCCTGTGCTGCAGGCCCGTCTGCCTGGCCGTGCACCAATTGCTGCCCCGCAATGGTGGTAACCACTCCGTCAGGGGTAATTTTACGAATGGTATAATTGTTCCTGTCGGCAACAATCAGGTTGCCCTTTGAATCAAAGGCCATACCCGCAGGATTAAGGAAAGACGCTTTGGTACCGGTTCCGTCGGGCTTGTACAGATCGCCGCCGCCTGCAAAAACAGATACCGTTCCATCCGGGGTGATCTTATCTATTGTATTGGTAATAAAATCAGAAACATAAGCATTTCCTGCTTTATCAATCACAATGTTTGTTATCGCCTTAAAAGGAGGTGTAAAACTTACGTTAGCACCGGTAAGGGTAGATACCTGGGCAGTTAATGTTGCCGGCGGATCTACATGCGTGGTCGTGTCTGTTTTTCCCGGCTTATCCGGCTTAATTTGTGGTTTTTTGCCGCATGACACCAGCACGGTTAGCGCCAGCAGGCAGGTTGCAATTATATTAACTGATAAAGCAGGTTTTGTGTTCAAATTCATTTTGGGGGCGATAGCTATCGGACAAGGCGTTGTTAGTATTATAAAAGTATAATATTTTGCTGAATTGTAAAAAAAATTTAGTTGAAATAGTGAAAGTTGAGTAAGTGGTGAAATCAGAGACTTTAATAGTGAGGCTATCATTTCAAGGCTTCATGGCCAACTGATCATCAACCTGGTGTTGGTGTCAACACCCGGGGTGTTCGGAAGAATGAATTTGTCATCCTGAGCGAAAGCGAAGGATCTTCTATGCGGGACATGAGCGCAGGACAAGTATGGCGACGACTTATCAGTTGGATAAGATCCTTCACTGCGTTCAGGATGACAAAGGGTTAATTTATCATGTTTTGATTCTTACGGACACCAATAGTGACAACACCAACAATGGCGGTAAAATCAGAAATTCGATTTTTCGATCCTATAAATCCGAAATAATATTTGCACAATCCAACTATTATCGTTTACTTTGAATAACAAAGTACTTTTAAGTGAAAGAAAACGAAATTCAGGATGAGCTGGCCTCCATCCGTAACCTGATGGAGCGATCCTCCAAATTCATCTCCCTTAGCGGCCTCTCGGGGATCCTGGCAGGTGTTTATGCGCTGATTGGTGCATCACTCGCTTATTTCATTCTTTACGATAATTCAATCCCTATTGACCCCTACATTCATCGTGACCCATCAACTACAGAATTTTGGGATGGTGATATTAATTCACTTTTACTAACACTATCCTCGATCGGCTTATTTGTACTAATAGCATCGCTAATTAGTGGCATAATGTTAACACGTAAAAAAGCAAGACAAAAAGGTCAGCGTGTTTGGAGCAGTACAAGTCGTTCGCTGCTTTTTCATATGGCAACTCCTTTAGTATCGGGGGGGATACTAATTCTAATATTCCTTTTTCGCGGTTACTACGGAATCGTTTCACCCTCATCATTAATCTTTTACGGTTTAGCCTTAGTAAGCGCCAGCAATTTCACTTTCACCATGGTTAAATACCTTGGCCTTTGTGAAATAATTTTAGGCCTTATCGCTGCTTGCTTACCCGGGTACGGTTTGCTATTTTGGGCCATTGGTTTTGGTGTGCTGCATATTGTTTACGGCAGCATGATGTACTTTAAATACGACAGGTGAAAGTCCCCTTTGATAAACTTGATAAAGCATTTGAGAACCGCCTAAGGTTACAAATCATGAGTGTGCTGATGGTGAATGACCGGTATGACTTTAACTCGCTTAAAGAACTACTGGACACTACTGACGGCAACCTGGCCTCGCACCTGAAAGCGCTGGAGAAAGAGGAATATATTTTGGTGCATAAATCATTTTTAGGACGTAAGCCTAACACCACTTATGAATCTACAGAGAAAGGAAAAAAAGCATTCCGGATGCACCTGGACGCGTTGGAGCAATTAATTAAACAGCAGAAAACTAAATAAATTTCTATTACAAAAACCAGGCCGTATGAAAAACAAAAGTTTAACTTTTTTGATGCGTTTTGCCGCCATCAGTGGCAATATCCTGTTCATTTTGTGGGTAACCTACAACGGGATCAATGAAGGATTTAGGGGCACCTTACCTGAAAAGATCTCTTACCTGGGGCTGATGGGGCTTTTGGCTTTAAACCTTTACCTTATTGTGGCCGGGGCAAAGCAAAAACAAATTATTGAGCAATAAGAACTATTTTTTTATCTATTTACTTTGAAATACAAAGTACTTTAAAACAAAAGATCATGACAGAACAACCTGAAGAAAAACGTGGCTTTATGCACTGGTTAAAGGAATCAATAACAGTGAAACTGGCCTTTATCGGCATACTTGTGCTGGTACTCCTGATCCCATCCTCGCTGGTAGAGAACCTGATCAGAGAGCGGGCAACGCGCCAGGACGAAATGATGCGGGATGTGTCGGACAAATGGTCGGCCAGTCAGCTGATCCGCGGGCCGGTATTAACTATCCCGTACAAAAAACATGTTAAATACATGGACAACTCGCAGAAAGAGGCGGAGAAAGATGTGATGGAGAATTTATATGTACTGCCTGACAACCTGCATATTAAAGCGGAGTTAAAGACAGCAGTCCTTCATCGCGGAATATTTGACGTAGTGGTTTACAATACCATTGTAAAGGTATCGGGGAACTTTGCACCGGCCGATCTGACCGCGCTAAATTTGCTCCCGGATCAGCTGCTCCCTGAAAAAGCCCGCATTGCATTTAGCATTTCTGATTTGAAAGGGTTGAAAACCAATCCTGTAATAAGTGCTGCGGGGCAATCACCACAGGCAGAGCCTATTTTTGACAGCCACTCGCCATTCAGCAGCGGCTTGCAGGCAAATGTTAATTTAACAGCCAAAACGGGCGAAATCCCTTTTGATTTTACGCTGGATTTAAAAGGCAGCCAGGAATTAAGCTTTTTACATCTTGGCAAAACAACCGATGTGGAAGCAAAAGGAAACTGGAGTAGTCCAAGTTTTGACGGCCGGTATTTGCCCGACACCCGCGTGGTAGGTAGCGGTGGCTTCTCGGCAAAATGGCGCATGCTCTACTACAACCGGCCCTACCCCCAGCAATGGGTGGGCAACGATACTTTATTAAGCGATGATAAAAAAGAAGCCGATGCATCATTTGGCGTAAAGCTGCGCTTACCGGTTGATCAGTATCAAAAAACCACGCGCACCAGCAAGTATGCCTTACTGATCATAATGCTGACGTTCATTTCCCTTTTTCTTACTGAGATCATTCGCAAGCAAAAGGTTCATGTATTTAATTACCTGCTGATAGGCGCGGCTATGATCATTTATTATTCGCTTTTGCTCTCGTTTTCTGAGCAGATTGGTTTTAACCCGGCTTACCTGGTGGCCTCCGTCGCGACCGTAGGGCTAATTACCACGTTTATTGGCTCCCTGCTTAAAAACCTGAACGCGGCCCTGCTGTTCGGTTTTATTTTATCGGTGTTTTATGTTTTCATTTTTGTGATCATTCAGCTGGAAGATTTTGCATTGATAATTGGCAGCGTGGCCTTATTTATAATTGTGGGGATGCTGATGTATTTCTCGCGCAAGATTAATTGGGACAGGCAGTAAAAAATCCAGGGCAGAGAGCGTTCTGCCCGCCCTAAACCTTGTCACTTTAAAAAAATCAATTAATTTATGAAATGCAATTCCCTGACTTACAGTTTAAACATTTGGCTCACCAGCGTAGTTGTTGCTCCTGTATTATTTTTAATTGTTACCTCAACAATGAAAGGTTCGCATTTAATAAATGCGGTTGATGTGCCCGAGTCCATTTCGATCTGTTGCCTGTTGATGCTGGTTCAACTAATATTCTCATTATTAACCTGGCTGCTATTTATGTTAATAATAAAAGCTATTGTAAACCTCTGTGATTATGAACGGTTATGGAAACCCTTGATATTTATAACCGGAATTTTATTAACGGCAGGTTCATTCAGGGCTGTGTTTTCAGATATATTTTCTAACGCAGATGAACTTTTTTACCTAATGCTGTGCAACTGTGTTTGCATAGGTGCAGGGACCTTGTTTTACAAGCTAAAATCAATCATACCGGTTGACGGCAAATCAGCCACTGAAAATTTATAATTATTTAACATATTTTACATAATACCAATTTGGTTTTTGGTATATAATTATCGTAATTTGTAATATTAAAGCATTTTTACCATGAGTCGGGAGCTTATTGAATTTTCAGACATGATTGATGCGCAATTTGACATAACCACTGTTGAGCCAGATGATTTTTGGCAGATAATATTGAATATGTTTATTTGATTGCGCTCTTTTTCTCTTCCCTGTTGACGGTGGATCTACCGTCAACCATAATTCATTTTGCTCAAATTAATTGGATATTTATGCAGACCTGTTCTAAAGAAGTCTGTGAGCACACGGACTTCTGGGTGATGTTATCGCAGGGCGATAACTACGTCGGTGCATTGGACCTTTTCAGGTGAGAAAGTTCCCCCACCTCTTTCCGCCGCAGGCGAAGAGAGGTCGGCCAACGAAGTGTCGCCGGGTGAGTAAATTATGCGCCATGCATTGACGTGAATGAATTCGCGTGAATGAATTGGCGTGAATATCGCGCGCAGATTTACTCACCCGGTCATTGCTTCGCTCAACCTGCCCTCTCTTCGGCAAGTCGTAAAGAGGGCTAAAAACGCATTCCGTACCAACATTTCAACTTTACAACCTTTCAAAAACTACAACATTTACAACTTCTGTCAACATTTCCTACCTTTGCAGCCTCATGAATCAAGTTGCTAAAAAGAAGTTTTTTGAAGACGTTACCATTATTGACATTGCCGAAGAAGGCAAGGGTGTAGGCAAAGCCGATGATTTCGTGCTTTTTGTTGACAAAGCCGTACCCGGCGATATTGTTGACGTACAGGTTTATAAAAGTAAAAAGAGCTTTGGCGAAGGTAAAATAACCGAATTAAAACAAGCATCGGCATATCGCACCCAACCTTTTTGCGAACATTTTGGCACCTGCGGCGGCTGTAAATGGCAGCACATGACGTACGAAGCGCAGCTAAAGTTCAAGCAGAAATCGGTAGCGGATGCGCTTACCCGGCTGGCTAAAATTGATGTAACCGGCATGGACGCCATTGTGCCCTCGCCTGCTGATAAATATTACCGAAACAAGCTGGAATATACCTTCAGCAACAAACGCTGGCTGTATGACGGTGAGAGCCGCGACAACGAAGAACTAAATATGAATGCCCTGGGCTTTCATATCCCGGGCAGGTTTGATAAGATCCTGGATGTAAACCATTGCTGGCTGCAGGCCGAGCCATCAAACACGCTGCGCAACAGTATCCGTGAGTTTGTGATCCGTGAAGGTTATACATTTTACGATCTGAAAGGCCATGAAGGCGAATTACGCAATTTGATCGTACGCACCTCATCAACCGGCGAGGTGATGGTGATCGTAGTTTTTGCCTATACAGATGAAGAGCAGGTAAAGAAGCTGATGAGCTATATCGACAGCAATTTTCCGGAGATCACTTCCCTGCTGTACATCATCAACCAAAAAAAGAATGATACTATTTTTGACCAGGATGTTATTGCCTTTAAGGGGCCGGAATATATTCACGAGGAGATGAACGGCATAAAATTCCGCATCGGGCCGAAATCATTTTACCAAACCAACTCTATCCAGGCTTTAAAGCTTTATGAAATAACCCGCGACTTTGCCGGCTTTACAGGTGATGAACTGGTATATGACCTTTATACCGGCGCCGGCACCATTGCCAATTTTATTGCGGGAAGCGTACGTGAAGTGATAGGCGTTGAATATGTACCGTCGGCTATAGAAGACGCAAAAATCAATTCGGCCATAAATAATATCACCAACACCAAATTTTTTGCCGGGGATATGAAAGATGTACTGGTAGCTGATTTCGTGGCCGAACATGGTAAACCGGATGTGATCATTACCGATCCGCCGCGCGCGGGGATGCATCCCGATGTGGTTGCCCGACTGATGGAAATTGAAGCGCCAAAAATTGTTTATGTAAGCTGCAATGCAGCTACCCAGGCCCGCGACTTGCTGGTATTGAAGGAGAAATACGACACGGTAAAAATCCAGCCGGTTGATATGTTCCCGCATACGCAGCATGTGGAGAACGTGGTGTTGCTGGTGTTGAGGTAGTTCATGGTGATGGTTCATAGCTATTCGTTAGTCCATGGACCATAGACAATAGACCATGGCAGGAAAAATTTCAATAGGTAAATTATTTAATCAAGAAATCCACGAATCATGTAAATCATGGTTCAGACAAATAATATGGAACCGGAAGAACTTTTAAATGAAGATAGAAATAACCCGGACGGACCTAAAAAGGAGAGTCCGCTGCTGAGTTTGGAGAAAGATTTGAAATTTTTCAATGAGTCTATCCGCGAGGTAGCTGTTGAAATTATGGTGGAGGGGCTTTCCAGCTACCCTATATTTGTAGCACACCAGCACGAGATAAGTTTAGGCGAACTGATCCTGGATCGTTTTGACCTGAACACCGAGTGGAGTATCCATGCATCTACCCTTGAAGAGTTTGTAGAAAAAGGCGTGATCAAAGAGATCCTGAAGGAGCGCTTTATTAGCAGCTACAAAAACCCGCACGATTACATGTGCGTATTTGTGGTGGTGCCGGAAGGGGCAAATTTTGTTTATGTGCCCTATATTAAGTAATAATAGATGAATTGTTATAGGGTTGTATTGTTAAATGGTTAATTTTACTTCTATAAATCGGACCGAAAAATATTAGAAATCGACAATACAGCACTACAGCTATACAACCATAAAGCAATGCCAGATAAACACCTCCTTATATTGAACCAGCAGCAGATCCAGCAGAAGATAGACCGGATTGCTTACCAGATCCTGGAAGATAATTTTGATGAAGAAGAGATCCTGATTGCAGGTATTTTGCCCAGCGGCGATAAAATTGCCAAAAGGATAAAAAGCGTACTGGATGATATTGCACCGTTTAAAAGCAAAATGATAGGTATTGAGCTGGACAAACAAAGCACCAGCCTTAAAGCTATTATTGATTTTGATGTGCAGGACTGCAGCAATAAGGTAGTTATTTTAGTGGATGATGTATTGAACAGCGGCAAAACCCTCGCCTACGGTTTTGGTGTTTTTCGGGATGTGCCCCTAAAAAAACTGCGTACCGCTGTGTTGATAGACCGCAACCACAAAAAGTTCCCCATGACCACTGATTACGCGGGCATTGCCCTTTCAACCGTACTGAAAGAACATGTTGAAGTTGTTTTGGATGAAACCGGCGAAGAGGATGGGGTTTATTTGAAATAGAATTATTAAATTTACTTAAAAAGTTTTATGTCTGTAGCTGAAATAAAAGAGACTAAATCAAATCTGATAGCCTGGATAGAACAGCTTTCTGATTCAAATATGCTCACAGTTTTAGATAGTATCAGAAATACAAAATCTGAAAACGATTGGTTTGATAATTTATCTGCGTCACAAAAACAGCACATAAGTGAAGGGATTGATGACGCGGAGAATGGACGCGTGGTTACATCTGAAAAATTTTGGCATAATTTGAAGAATGGATGAAAATTCGTTAAAAATCCTTTACACCAATCGTGCAGAAAGCGATGCCATTACCATAAAAAATTATCTTCTACATAAGTTCACCCAAAGAGAAGTTGATAACTTTTATGAGATATTAATAATTTTTGAAAATATAGTTTGCGCATTCCCAAAGTTATACCCAAAAAGTATAAAAGGCAAAAATATACATCGGGCAGTTTTAAGTAAGCAACTCTCGGTTTTTTAACGCGTTTCAAAAAAAACGATTACGGTTATTGCCATTTTAGATAATAGAATGGATATTACTAAATGGCCGTAGTGCTCAAGATTTCCGCAACCTTCTCTGCCGTTAAACTCAACCCGTTGGCAACAAAAGTTGCCTGCTTATAAAACGGTTCCCTTTCAATCAGTTTTTCGCTGATAAAAGCAATCAGTGCCTCGCCATGTTTCTCGCGCAGCAGGGGGCGTTTATTTTTTTCATGCTCCAGCCTGTCGGCCAAAGTTTTTGGGGAGAGTTGAATATACACCGATCTGCCGTGTGCATTTACCCACTGCATATTATCAAAAAAGCAGGGTAAGCCACCACCCGTTGAGACCACGGCATGTTCAGGGTATTCGGTTTGTTTTAAGACTTCAGATTCCAGCTTGCGGAAGGCGTCTTCGCCATGCGTGCTGAAATATTCGGCGATGGTCATCCCGGCCTGTGCTTCCATGATATGATCAAGATCCATGAACTCATATCCCAGCCTGGCTGCCAGCTTGCGCCCCAAAGTAGTTTTACCGCAACCCATAAAGCCGATCAGGAATATTAAGCCCAAGCCGTTATTAACTGTACTATTATCTTCTAAACTATTCATTTTTACTTTTTTTGACCATAGTCCATAGACCATGGACTTTAACTCAGCTTCACCCTCGGATCAACCCAAACATACAGCAGATCCACCAGGATATTTATCACCACAAAAATAAAAGCAATAAATAAGATGGAGCCCATTACTACCGGAAAATCCGACATTTCGAGCGCATCGACAGTGGTTTTCCCCAGGCCGTTATAACCGAATACATACTCCACAAAAAAAGAACCTGCCAGCAACGAGGCAAACCAATTAGCGATGGCGGTGATAACCGGGTTGAGCGCATTTT
This sequence comes from Mucilaginibacter xinganensis, assembly GCF_002257585.1. Classification (NCBI taxonomy): domain Bacteria; kingdom Pseudomonadati; phylum Bacteroidota; class Sphingobacteriia; order Sphingobacteriales; family Sphingobacteriaceae; genus Mucilaginibacter; species Mucilaginibacter xinganensis. The sequence goes on from NZ_CP022743.1 coordinate 4,180,123, forward strand.
TTAAAGCATGGCGGTAAATAATGGCGTTATTACTTAGTCCCTTGGCTTTTGCCGTACGGATATAATCCTGCCCCAGCACATCCAGCATGGCATTACGGGTAAGCTGTACGATAATTGCCAGCGGACGCAGACCCAGCGTGACCATTGGCAGTATTAAATTTTTCCAACTGATCACTTCGCCTTTAAACGGATCGTAACTGTACAGGCTGCCTGACATATTTAAGCCGGTATATTTGCTCAGTTCAAAGCCGAAGATCCAGGCGATGATGATGCCTGCGAAAAATGACGGGGCCGACACCCCCAAAGTGGACAGGCCAACAGCCAGCTTATCTATCCAGGTATTTTGATTTACAGCGCTGATCACACCCAAAAAAACACCAATAATAATAGCGAAGATCATTGCGGTGGTGGCCAGCACCAGGGTATTTGGGATCACCTCCATCAGCAGCACCGCCACTTCTTTATGCGTTTGATAAGACCGGCGCAGGTAGGGCCATTTAAGGGCTAAAACTTTATCCCCGGGCACGCTAAACAGCCTTGCATAATGATAGCGCTGCTGCTCTTCCTTATTATCCAGGTGAACGCCTATGGGCGACAGGTCATTAATGTAATAAACGAACTGCATAGGCACCGACTTATCCAGCCCAAACTCCTTGCGGATAGCCTGCAGTGATTGAACATCAGCGCGCTGACCCTGGGTCATGCGGGCGGGGTCAACCGGTAAAATATTAAACAGGAAAAACACCACCACCACAACGCCAAGCATCACAGCAAGTCCGTACAATAGCTTTCTGATTAAGTAGCTGATCATCTGTTTTATTCCCGGAAATATTTTTTTACCAGGTCGTCATATTTGGGCATGGAATGGTAATGCCATTTATTCAGTATAGTGCCGTTTTTTAACAGCAGGACACCCGGGTTAGCGCGCATCATGGTTTTCAAGGGCACCTCATCGGCGTAAAAGATCTCGAACATTAAATGGTGCTGCTTACTGTATGCCTGTGCAAACTGGTGTGAATTTGAAGTAAGTAAAACCGTGCGCGTGTTAAAGTTTTGTACCAGGTTCACAGCCATCGCATTTAAGCGACCAATGGCATCATCATCTGTTTTCTTCAGGTCATAGGCCACTATAACCAGGTTATTATATGGGTTTGTTAAAATCTCTTTTGTGTAGTCATTCCCCTCGGCATCCTGGATAGCAAGGTCGCGGATCTTAGGCGTAAAACCTTTTTTTACCAGGCGGCTTTCCGGCTGGCCTATTACCTCCCAGTTATTATCTTTCCAGATATTGGTATTCAGGTACTCGGTATTGGTCATTACCTTTTTTTCGCCCGTCTTTTTGTTTTTCAGGTTGTAGGTAAGCTCGTACTCATCCGGTTTGGCACCGGGAGGGGTTGCCATTTCGGCCGGGATGTTTGCACCAACTTTATACGGCAGAAAATCAACAACCGGCGAAAAATTATAGGTATATAAGCCACAGCACAATGAAATTACGGTAGCGGCAATTAATAAATTATCGCCGGTTTTTGCGGCAAACAGCGGCTGAATATTTTTACGGTTAACAAAGATCAGGATGATCAGCAGCAACAATACCAGGTCTTTACTGAACGACTGCCACGGTGTAAGCGGTATAGCGTCGCCAAAACAGCCGCAGGTTTGCACCACCTGGAAATAGGCGGAGTAAAAAGTTAAAAACGCAAAAAAGACGATGAGCAGCAGCAATCCCCAGGCCACCGACACCGACCGTACCCCTATCAGCAAGGCAAACCCCAGGATAATTTCGAGTGCGCACAGCACTATTGACAGGGTAAGTGCAAATCCGTTTAAAAAGGTAATATGAAAAACCTCGAAATACTCCTCCAGCTTGTACGAAAAACCAAGCGGATCGTTAATTTTTACCAGGCCCGAAAAGATAAAAAGCAGGCCTACCAAAATGCGGGCAACCCATACTATTTGTGATGCAGATTTGTCGTTTTTCATTTTGTTATAAATGTTGTGGTTGTTGAAAAGGTTAACCAATTTTAACCGTTCAAAACTTTCACAACGTTTTCAACTTTTGGAATGGCTAAAGATACATTTTTTCGTAAAAAGGCAACTGTAAATGCAGGGGGTAAACTTATTGATTTAAGCGAACCTAAAGTGATGGGCATAATTAACCTTACACCCGATTCCTTTTATTCCGGCAGCCGCAAGCCTGGTACGGAAGCGGCCCTGCAACAGGCTGATAAAATGATAAATGAGGGAGCCGATTTCCTGGACCTTGGCGCTTACTCCTCGCGGCCCGGCGCTGATGATATTACCGAGCACGAGGAAACCGACCGCCTGCTGCCGGTTGTTGAAGCCATTGCGCGCCGGCTACCGGAAGCCATACTATCAATAGACACTTTCAGGGCAGGCGTTGCCGAGGCCGCTATTAAAGCCGGGGCACACATTATTAATGACATTAGCGGCGGCCAACTGGATGCCAATATGTTTGCAACTGTTGCCCATTTGCAGGTGCCTTACATTTTAATGCACATGAAAGGCAATCCAAAAATCATGCAGCAGCTGGCAGGCTACGACGACGTGTTCGCCGAAGTGTATGATTATTTTACAGAAAAGTATCAACAATTGCGACAGCTGGGGGTAAACGATGTAATTATTGATCCCGGTTTTGGATTTGCCAAAAAAGCGGAGCACAGCTATGCCCTGATGAGCAGGTTAGCGGAGTTTAACCTGCTGCAGCTGCCCATACTGGTTGGCATCTCGCGCAAAAAAATGATCTACGGCGAGCTTGGCATCACAGCCGCCGAAGCATTGAATGGGACAACGGCATTAAATACCATTGCTTTAACCCGTGGCGCAAATATATTGCGCGTGCACGATGTTAAAGAAGCAGTTGAAGCGGTAAAGATCTGGCAGCTGTGTCAATAAGCTAATGCCGGGTTATTTTTTTACATACACGTACGATGGTCCGTCTGCCGCACTGCTGCCTATAGTTAATGTGTCATTTTTGAGAAAAAGCACCTCGCCGCTGGTGTTGTGATCGTAATAAATAAGGTCGGGGGGTTCGGGGCCCTGTACAAAGGCATTGGGTACAATGTGAAATGTACCCTGGCTGGTTATATTATTGTTTTGATAGAAGGCATAAGTACTGTCGGCATTAAACTGCAGCATATTGCCATTACCCGGTGCAAAATTCCTGTCGGGCTGCAAACCGCCCCTAAGCACCCTGAGTTCCCAGCGTGCAAACAAGCTGTTGTTTGCGCTATTTTTCATTTTAGCGCCTGTTGATTCCTTTTTACAGGCAACCGCTATCAGGGCGGCGAAAAAAACACCTAAAAAAACTTTCATAGGTTATTGTATAATTTATTTCTGACGCAGGTACAGGGAGGTTACCCCATCTGCAAAAGTATTGCCGATAATGAGCGAATCGGGTTTTAAAATCATGAAATCCGGACCCTGATCAGGCCCTAAGTACAAAGCATCATACTTTATATCGCCCCAGGTAACACCATTTTTTACTATTTTAAAAGTGCCCTGGTTGTCCAGTTTAAAGTTGGTGAACCTTTTGTAGGTACTGTCGGCACTAAACTGTACCAGCTTACCATTTCCCTTTGGATATTCAATTGATACCCCTGCAAGGGTGCCTGAATAATGCCTTAACTCCCAGGTACCCATCAAGCCGGATGATGCCGACGGATTGAGTGTTCCTTTTTTACATCCTGCAACAGCGGCAGCAATGCAAATAATAAATAAAAATATTTTCATACCCGTTTAATTAACACTAATACGAAGCTATAAAACGCAACGCTACAGCACATTACAAAACATTTTCCATAACTTAAATAAAGCCAATTTAATTGCTTTTCAATTAAAATATTAAATAGTTTTATCTGCTGTATTAACAAGCATTACCGATGCTATAATGAGAACGATAAGAGCTGTAATTTCCGGTTGTTTATTTGGCGGCTTTATGGGCGGCTTTTTTGCCCTGCAATACGGTTTAGCATCCGGCGCAATAAACGGTCTGGTTACAGGCCTGCTTTTTGGTACGGGCATCTATTTCTTCATTACCTCAAAAATGATTGATAAGCAAACCCAAATTGTGGTTAATGCTGATGAGTCGATAGTACTTTCAGATGGTGCAAATCATTTTTTAAATGGTGAAGGGGTTGGCGGCAAATTATACCTTTTAAATGACAGGGTTCAATTTAAGTCGCACAGGTTCAATATCCAAAATCACGAATTTGAAATTGGCATAGCTGATGTGGAAGAGGTTCGGTTTTATAATATTTATGGCATTATCCCCGCCGGCCTGGAAATTAGAACAACTGCCGGGGGCAAAGAAAAATTTGTAATTCACGACAGGGATAAATGGAAAACTGCTATTGTGAGGATTAAGGGTGCATGATGATGCAGCGCACCTAATTTAGCTACTGAGCAGTTCAATTCACCTGCCATTTCATTGATTCGGCGGGACGCCGATTTATATCGGTCACCCGACTGGAGCCGGGCGACGGCGCTTCTTTTTTTTATTATCTACCAATCCGCAGTCGCCCGGCTCCAGTCGGGTGACCAATATCAGCAGGCCTCAGGCCTGCCATAAAAATTAACTTTCATCAACTTTAAATGGCGAATCCGGATTTGCGCTGCTATAAACATATGCACTTTCATCATTAACAGTCATTGATTCCACCGGGTTTCTATAAATATAGTCTACCTTTTGATCAAAAACGCCGTTACTGTACAATTCAATAGGGTGATTAGTTTTCTGCCAAAACTGGTATTCGCTATTTTGATTATGAAACTTTGCGAAGTATTTAAATAAATGCAACATCCACTCGCGTCTGCTTTCGGTTGGATTGTCAGTTATCATTTGGATGATACGTTTTGCTGTGTAGCTTTTTAAATCACGAATAATTGCAGGCAAATTTGACTCATCATTGGCAACTACCAAGTGGATATGGCTGCTCATTATGCAATAAGCATATACTTTTATTCCTTTGTTTTTTCTGCAATACTCCAGGTTATTTATAAACTCTTCGCAATAATCGTTCCTGGTACATCAATCCAGCCGACCACCGTCAGCGTAATAAAAACCGGATAGTATGTAATTGCTTTGCGTAGCTCTGACGTTTTTTTATTTCGGCGCGAAGTTTACCTACCCCACCAACTCCATCACTTTCAGGATCTCATCAATATATTCCCGGTTGTTGGCCAGGCGTGGTACTTTATGCTGACCGCCCAGTTTTCCTTTTTCCTTCATCCAGTTAAAGAAAGTACCTTCCGCAGCTTTGCGTACCAGTGGACGTCGCAGCGCCAGATCTTTGAAGCGCTTGGCGTCGTAGTCGGAATTAACGCGCCGCAGGGTTTCATCCAAAATATCCACAAAGCGCTCAAACTCGGCAGGTTTCTTTTCAAATTCAATCACCCACTCATGAGCGCCACATTCATCCCCATTAAAATAAACTGGGGCAGCCGTGTATTCGCGAATAACCGCGCCGGTTTGCAGGCAGGCTTCTTCCAGCGCGCGTTCGGCATTATCTATGATCAGTTCTTCGCCAAAAGCATTAATAAAGTGCTTGGTACGCCCGGTTATCTGGATCCGGAAAGGCGCCAAAGAAGTAAACTTGATGGTATCCCCTATCATATACCGCCAAAGGCCGGCATTGGTGCTGATGATGAGGGCATAGTTTTTATCAAGCTCCACTTCATCCAGGGTAAGGGTTTTGGGGTGTTCGTCGTGTAAATTCTCCAGGGGTAAAAACTCGTAAAAGATCCCGTAATCCAGCATCAGGAGCATTTCGCCGGGCTCGCGGGTGTCCTGGATACCAAAGAAACCTTCGGACGCATTGTAATTTTCCAGGTAGTACATATCGTCCTTGGGGATCAGTTTCTTAAACTGTTCGCGATAGGGCGTAAAATTTACCGCGCCGTGGAAATATAGTTCCAGGTTGGGCCACACTTCCAGCAGGTTATTTTTCCCGGTTATTTCCAGGATGCGCTTAAACAACAGGAGGTTCCAGGTGGGTACACCACTCAGGGTGGTTACGTTCACATCCTTGGTGGCATAGGCCATCTTTTCAATCTTCTCTTCAAAATCTTCCAGCAGGGCAATATCCATGTGCGGCGTGCGGTGCAATTCGGCCCAAAGCGGCAAATTTTTCATTAAAACTGCCGAGAGATCGCCAAAAGAGGTATCAGCGCTCAGCTGGCTTACCTTGTAGCTGCCGCCGAGGGTAAGGATCTTCCCGGTAAACATGCGGGCATTGGGGTTATTGTTAAAGTAGATAGTAAGCAGGTCCTTTCCGCCTTTAAAATGACATTCTTCCAGCGACTCCTCGCTTACGGGGATAAACTTACTGCGGTCGCTGGTAGTGCCTGACGATTTGGCGAACCAGCGGATCTCTGACGGCCAAAGCACATTCTGCTCGCCGCGCAGCATCCGCTCAATATAAGGTTTTAGTGTATCATAGGTTTGAATGGGCACCCGCTCTTTAAACTGCGCCAGGTGAACGATTGACTTATAATCATATTTACGCCCCCACTCGGTGCTTTCTGCGCCGGAGATCAATTGCTCAAACCATTCTTCCTGTACTTCATTGGGGTATTTCATAAAAAGCTCGATCTGGTGGATCCGCTTTTTCATAAACCAGGTAAAAACAGAGTTAAAAATGGTCATGTGGTGATGAGTGGTGAATAGTGAGTTGTGAGTGGTTATTGAATTATTGAATTATCGATTTTGTGAATTATTGATTAATAATATTTTAATATCAGATTATTTTTTTTGACTTCAAAAAAAGGCCCAACCATTCACTACTCTCCATTCTCTCCGCTCACCACCTTCTTAGCCTCAAAATTGAATACTTTTCTTTTTAACACAAAATTTGCCCCAAGGTAAACCTTACGCACCATCTCGTTAGCGGCCAGCACTTCAGGCACGCCTGATTCCAACAGTTTCCCTTCAAAAAGCAGGTAAGCCCTGTCAGTAATGGAAAGTGTTTCCTGCACATTGTGGTCAGTGATCAGGATGCCGATGTTACGGGTTTTCAACTTGGCAACCATTGCCTGGATCTCCTCTACGGCAATAGGATCAACCCCGGCAAAAGGTTCGTCAAGCAAAATAAAATTAGGTTCGGCAGCCAGTGCACGTGCAATTTCTGTACGCCTGCGCTCGCCTCCCGACAGCAGGTCGCCGCGGTTTCTGCGCACTTTGTGCAGGCTAAACTCATCTATCAGCTCTTCCAGCTTATCTTTCTGGCGGTCTTTGGGCATGGTACCCATTTCTAAAACGGCCTTTATATTATCTTCTACCGAAAGCTTCCTGAATACCGAAGCCTCCTGCGCCAGGTAGCCAATTCCTTTTTGTGCGCGGCGGTACATCGGGTCGCCGGTTATATCTTCATCATCCAGATAAATCTTTCCTTCGTTTGGCTTTATCAGCCCAACTATCATATAAAACGAGGTAGTTTTACCGGCACCGTTAGGCCCAAGCAATCCTACTATTTCGCCCTGCGAAACATTGAAGCTCACATCGTTTACAACGGTACGCTGCTTGTATCTTTTTAATATGTTCTCTGCTCTTAAATTCACCGGTTATACTGATTTATTTATGATTTTACCGCTGATTTCTATTAGAATTTCACCGGAGTTTTTTATTATACTGGTTTCCCTGCTATGAACCATTAACTATGAACCTTCCCATTAATCTCTACTCACTAAACCTGATTCCCTTTACATTCAATTGTATGGTCCTTTTTTCCTTCCAAACGTTTTCTTCAATGGTATAACACATATCAAAAGGCATATTTTTTTTCAGTTGCGGCAAATGTTCGCCCTGATTAAACGCAATGCAATCAAACATGGCGGAATCATCCTGCATCACCGTCATTTTTACGTGGTTAGTACCCACCATGGCCGCATAACCGCTAACATACACATTTTTACTTATGAATACCGGCGCCATATTTTCGGGCCCGAAAGGCGCAAACTGGTTCAGGATCCTGAAAAACTTTGGTTCCACCTGGTTTAAACGTATTTCTGCGTCAATCTGTATCTGCTGGATCAATTGTTCCGGTTTTATGGTAGCGCTTACCACCTCCTCAAACCTTGCTGCAAATGCCTCCACATTTTCGGGGTGCATGGTAAGCCCGGCGGCGTATTTATGCCCGCCAAACTGAATCAGCAGGTCGCTGCAGCCGCAAAGCGCTTCGTAAAGGTCGTATCCCAAAACAGAACGCGCCGAACCTGCCACATGGCCGTTGGAGCGGGTAAGCACAATAGTTGGGCGGTAATATTTTTCGGTAAGCCGCGATGCAACAATGCCGATAACACCTTTATGCCAGTTTTCATTAAATAAAACAGTTGATTTACGGCCAATTAGTACCTCATCGCTGTCTATCATTCCCAAAGCCTCGTCGGTTATAGAAAGGTCATGCCCCTTGCGCTCGGTGTTCCTTATATTAATCAACTCGCTTTTTTCTTTGGCCTCAATTTCTTCACTGGCAATCAGCAGTTCAACCGCGTGTTTGGCATCGTCAATGCGCCCGGCGGCATTAATACGGGGGCCCAATAGAAAAACAACATCCGATATGGTATAAAAAGTACCCCTGCCCGCAACCTCCATCAGCGTTTTTACACCCATACATGGATTGCTGTTTATCTTTTGCAGGCCAAGATGCGCAAGCACACGGTTTTCTCCTGTTATATGTACAATATCGCAGGCTATGCTAATAGCTACCAGGTCCAGGTAGCAATCCACCTCGCTAAAGGGGATATTATTTTTTTCGGCATACGCCTGGATCAGCTTAAAGCCAATGCCGCAGCCTGACAATTCTTTGAAAGGATATTGGCAATGGGCTTGTTTAGGATCGAGAATAGCTACGGCAGCAGGTAACTCATCGCCAGGCAGGTGATGATCGCAGATGATAAAATCAACACCCTTTGTGTTGGCGTAAGCTATTTTATCAACCGACTTGATGCCGCAGTCGAGCGCTATAATGAGAGAAAAGCCATGTTCATATGCATAGTCAATTCCTTTGGTCGAGATTCCATATCCTTCCAGGTAACGGTCAGGGATGTAATATTCAAGATTATGACAATACTTTTTAAAAAAGCTGTAAACCAGTGATACTGCGGTGGTACCATCAACATCATAATCACCGTACACCAGTATCTTTTCTCCGGCGGCTATTGCATCCTCTATCCGCAACACGGCCTGCTCCATACCTGCCATTAAAAAGGGATCGTGCAGGTGGCGGCTGTCGGGCCTGAAAAACAACCGGGCCTCATCATAGCTTTTAACCCCCCTGTTTATCAGCAGGGTACTTAAAACGGGATCAATATTTAACGCGGCAGCCAAACTCTTCACTTCATCTTCGTCAGCCTTAGCTCTTACAGCCCACCGTTTATTCATATCTTTGTAGCTTAAAAACGGTAAAGATAGAGATTAGGTTTAGAGATTAGAAGCCAGCGATTAGAGATTAGGAAAATTCATTATTTAATAATGAACAACGACCTTTGAACAATGAACCCCTGAGTGGAGCGGGCATTCTGAGTTGGCGACACATACAATTTCACCTCATCATTTGATATTCACCGTTGGATATTGGTTATTCAATTTGTAATTAAATAATATTTTAATGAAAATATTCACCCTGGGCGAAGGCTCATACTCTGTTGATGCTACTAAAAAGTTTATTCCTTTTAACCCAGAGACGGATAGTGCGAAAGACAGGCCCGCGTCATTATTTATTCATGTAAACCCTTTTTTGGTTCAAACGGATACCGATCTTATTCTTTTAGATACCGGCCTTGGTTATAAAGACACGCGCGATGAACTTTTTATCCATCAGCACATTCGCAACGCAGGTTTTGATCCTGACGAAGTGAGCCTTGTAATTATGTCGCACCTGCATTTTGACCATTCGGGCGGCCTTGTGGTTGAGCGCGGCGGCAAACTGGTTCCCAGCTTTCCGAAAGCGCACCACGTAATTCAAAAACAAGAATGGGAAAAAGGACTTTCGGGGAGTTCCTCATCCTATCACAAGGAAATTTTTGAGGCGTTGCAGGGAAATATTGAATTGACACTGGTTGAGGGAAGCGGTGAGTTTAAACCGGGTATAAGGTATGAGCATTCCGGGGGGCATGCACCGTTCCACATGGTAATATGGATTGAAAGTGAAGGTGATAAGTGTTTTTTTGGTGGCGATGAATTACCTGAACCTGAGCAATTGATAAGGAAATTTATAGCGAAGTATGACTACGACGGGCGAAAAGCGATGCAGCTTAGGGAAGAGTACGGAAAAATAGCAGCGGCAGAAGGATGGACTTGTTTATTTTATCACGCAAAATCGTTATGCGTTGGTAAAGTTACTTACAGTGATGATCATTTTATAGTTACTCCTGCTTAAGCCGGATCTTCAACTCTGAAAAGCTCAACTATTTTTTCAACGTTCAAAGGCTTTGAGATAAAATCTTTAACCAGCGGGTATGAGCGTGCTTTATTAATATCGTTACTGAATACCGATGACGAAATAATGTAAATTTTACATTTGCCCGCGGGATCAAGATTCAGCCGTTTAAATTCGTCCAAAAATTCCCATCCATTCATAATTGGCATATTAATGTCAAGTAAAATATAATCGGGAAATTTCTCGGGGCCACCTTTCTGAATCTCTACCAGTTGATCAATAGCATATTTACCGTTAAGGCACGCCATTATCTCTGTATTCATCAGCGCTTTTTTAATTAACTTGATAGAAATGAAGTTGTTTATTTCATCATCATCAACAAGCAATATACTAACGGATCTGCTATTAAACTCCATATAAATAAATTATGATAAACCTTATACGCATCAAAACTCCAAAGGTTATATTCCTTTTGTGAATAATTGTATAGGTTTTGTTAAAAAAAGTAAAGCTGGTTATCAGTCCGGTTATGCTAATATACCTGTCAATTGGGTTATATTGATTAAAATTAATACTTTAGATTGAACAATCCTATAGTGTACAATGAAAAAAATATACTTCCTTATTTTACTGGCAATTACTTTGGCCACAGCGGTAAATGCACAAAAACCTGCCGACATTGAATCAAAAGTGAAAGGACTAACCAAATACACCGGTTATTTCAATTTTTACTGGGACGAAAATACCGGCCGCGTTTTGCTGGAGGTAGATAAACTGAATACCGAATTTTTATACGTAAACTCTTTACCTTCAGGCGTTGGCTCGAACGACCTGGGGCTGGACAGAGGCCAAATTGGCGACAGCCGCATTGTTAAATTTGTAAAAAGCGGGCCAAAGATCCTGCTGATACAGCCAAATTACGCTTACAGGGCAGTGAGCAATAATGCGGATGAACGAAAGTCGGTTGAAGAAGCATTTGCACAATCGGTAATTTGGGGCTTTAAAGCCGAAGCGATTGATGGGGATAAAGTTTTGATAGATTTTACCCCTTTTTTGCTGCGCGACAGCCACCACCTGGCCGACCGCCTGGGCAGCAGCGACCAGGGAAATTTTAATTTAGATGAATCGCGTTCGGCTATTTACCTGCCAAATACCAAAGGCTTTCCTGAAAACTCGGAATTTGAAGCCACTATAACGTTAGACGGTAAGGCCAAAGGCAGCGAAATAAGCTCCGTTACGCCCGACCCTAATTCAGTTACGGTAAGGATGCACCACTCCTTCATTAAGCTCCCGGATGACAATTACAAAGTACGCAAGTTTGATCCGCGTTCGGGGTTCTATGACATGAGCTACATGGATTATGCCACGCCTATAGACCAACCCATTGTTAAACATATGCTTACGCGGCATCGCCTTCAAAAAAAGGACCCTTCGGCGGCGATGAGCGAAGCGGTAAAACCTATTGTTTATTACGTTGACCGTGGCGCGCCCGAACCTGTGCGCACCGCATTGATGGAGGGTGCAGCCTGGTGGAATCAGGCCTTCGAAGCTGCCGGGTACAAAAATGCATTCCAGGTAAAGCTGTTGCCGGAAGATGCCGACCCGATGGACATCAGGTACAATATTATTCAGTGGATTCACAGATCAACCAGAGGTTGGTCATACGGAGCCTCTATTGATGACCCGCGCACCGGTGAGATCATAAAAGGGCAGGTATCGTTAGGCTCCCTACGCGACAGGCAGGATTTCTTAATTGCCGAGGGCCTGCTGCAACCATACGAGGACGGGAAACCTGTAAGCGGTAAAATGTTAAAAATGGCTATTGACCGTCTGCACCAGCTGGCCGCACATGAAGTTGGGCATACACTTGGCCTGCAGCACAATTTTGCGGCAAGTACCAATAACAGGGCATCAGTAATGGACTACCCGCCGCCGGCATTCACCATGGGTACCGATGGCGCTATTGACCTTTCGAATGCTTATACCACCGAAATTGGCACCTGGGATAAACGGGCCATTTTATATGGATACCAGGATTTCCCTGCGGGAACAAATGAGGATGATGCACTGAATAGCATTTTAACCGAAACACTGAAACAGGGACAACTGTTTATAACCGATGAGGACGCAAGGCCCGAAGGCGGCGCGCACCCCCTTGCCCACTTATGGGACAATGGCAAAAACGCCGCCGACGAATTGAACCGGTTAATGGATATTCGCAGGAAACTGCTTGATAATTTTTCAGAGAAAGCTATCAGGCAGAACGCGCCAATGGCAACAATAGAGGAGCCGTTAGTACCGATATATCTTATCCACCGCTACCAGGTTGAGGCTGCCTCCAAAATGCTGGGAGGCCTGTACTATACGTATGCCGTGAAAAACGACGGGCAGCCAACTACCCGTTTCGTTCCGCCGGCCGAGCAGTGGAAAGCCTTTAATGCACTGATGCTTACCATAAGCCCCAATGCATTGGCGCTCCCCGAAAAACTACTGGAAAAGATTCCACCACGACCGGATGGTTATCCCAGAACAAGGGAGCTGTTTAAATCTCGCACCGGGCTTACGTTCGACCCGATGGCTGCTGCTGAATCTGCGGCAGCAACCACTTTATCGTTCATGCTACAGCCGGAACGGGCCGCACGGTTAGTTGAATACAATTCAAGGGATGTTAATCAGCCCGGCTTAATTGCTGTAATTGACAAGCTAATTGCTGCTACATGGAAAACACCGCAACAAGGCGGCTACAAAGGCGAATTACAGCGAATGGTGAACAATTTAACCTTAAAACAGTTATTAACGCTTGCCGCCAATACCCGTGCTCCTGAAAGCGTTCGGGGAATTGCACTGATGGCTATTGACGATTTAAAACGGTGGATGTACATCAGCCTCCGTTCGGCGGGCGACAATACCAACAATAAAGCAAATTTGATATTCGGACTTTCGCAGATCAGTGCGTTTGAAAAAGAACCGGCCCAATTTAAACCGGCCCAGCCCGTCGCTATGCCGGATGGCAGCCCGATTGGGGAAGGCGATTTCTGATGTTCAGTTTCAAATTTATACTAATTTAGCACGATGTCAAAACCTATTATAACCGGCCTGATGGCCTACGGAATGTCAGGCCGCATTTTTCATACGCCATTTTTAACTACTAATCCAGGCTTTACCTTAAAAGCCATAGTGGAGCGGCATGAGAAAAAAGCAGCAGCGCGTTACCCTGATGTGATGAGTTATAGCACTATCGATGAGCTGCTGGCCGATGATGAAATTGAACTCATTGTAGTAAACACCCCAAATAACACTCATTTCGACTTTACGATAAAAGCGCTGAACGCCGGCAAACATGTTTTACTGGAAAAACCGGCGGCAGCAACCGGCGCTGAAGTTAAGATCATGTTTGATTTAGCGCGAGAAAAGAACCTGCACCTGATGCTTTACCAAAACCGCCGTTACGACAGCGGCTTTATGCTGGTAAAAGAGGTGATTGAAAGCGGCAGGCTGGGCGAACTGATAGAGGTACACATGCGGTTCGACAGGTACAAGACTGCCCTTAGCCCGAAAGCATTCAAAGAGAAAAAGGAGAACGAAGCCAATGGCCTTGTTTATGACCTGGGGCCCCACCTTATTGACAACATTATAGCCTTGTTTGGCAAACCGTTAAGCTTCCAAAAAACCACCGGCATCTACCGGGAAGGATCAGAAGTACCGGATTATTTCAACTATCACCTTAAATATCCAAATCAGTTAAATGTGTATTTAACCTCGGGCCTGCTAATGGCCGAAGTGCTGCCGGGCTTTGCAGTTTACGGAACACTTGGCAGCTTCGTAAAAGAACGCTGTGATACCCAAGAGGCCCAGCTTGACCACGGCATGATGCCAACTGACCCCGGTTTCGGCATTGAACCTGAAGGCAGCAACGGTAAACTGGTAATTATGGGCCCTGATAATAAAAGGAATGTTGAATACCTGCCGGCCCCAAAAGGCAACTATAATGGTTTATTTGATGCCGTTTATCATACAATCCGTAATAACGCGTTGTTCCCTGTGACGGAAGAGCATGTTGCCTGGCAATTAGAATTGCTTGAAAAGTAAAAATGTCGTATATATGCCCCTTGTGAACTTACAATTAAAAACAATGAAGAAATTAGTGTTCTTTTTATGCCTTATAGCAGCCGTTAGCTGCACCAATGCACAAAGCTTTACCCCTCCGGCTGCTATACCTCCTTACAAGATACTCACTACAGACAGCGTTACCATAACCCCTGCAAATCTCAGGAAGAATATGGCTACCATGATCATCTACTTCGCGCCGGATTGCAGCCATTGCCAGCACATGATGTATGAGCTAAAAACGCACATGAAAGAGTTTAAAAATGTGCAGGTGGTAATGATCACATTTGTGCAGCAGATTAAAGCCATACAGGTATTTGCCCGCGATTTTGACCTTAAAAAGTACCCTAACTGGACAGTAGGCACCGAAGGATATACCTACAAGGTTCAGCAATATTACCATGTTGCTACTACCCCGTACATTGCCTTTTATGACAAAATTGGCAAACCGGTAAAATACATTGAAAAGGACCCAAAAGTTGAAGACATACTGGCTACTGTTAAGAAACTGTAACCTCCATTTCCAAAACATAACAAAGGAATCCTGCTGAAAGACCAGGGTTCCTTTTTGTTGATACCGTTGCCATTACGGTGACTTCCAGCGCTATTGCTAAACTAGCGTCACCAAAAAATTACCTTAAAATATCAACAAAGTTACAAGCATTGTTCCTGTACAAAATGGAAAAAGGTCATTTTTGCGGCATGAATTTGATAAAATCCATCTTTTTTACGCTTTGTATATTTTCATTTATAAACCTGAAAGCACAGCAAACCACGGATGGCGGAACTATATCCGGCAAACTGGTTGATGCAGCTACTAACCAGCCGCTTGAACTGGCTACCGTTTCGCTGGTTAACAAATCAGACAATCATCCTGTAAAGAGCATGCAGACTGACCTGAACGGCAGCTTCTCGCTCACCGGCATCCCGGACGGCCGTTATCTTTTGCGGGCAACATACGTAAGCTACCTGTCGTTTTTGAAGGATAGTATCAGCATCACCCCGGCAAACCGCACCATTAGCCTGGGCAATATCAAGCTGCGCCAGGGCAAGGGCCTGCTGAAGGAAGTGGTAGTAACCGCCCAGAAAAGCCAGATCCAGCTGGGGATTGACAAGAAGTCGTTCAACGTGGAGCAGAGCTTGGTAAGCCAGGGCGGATCAGCTACCGACCTGCTGGCCAATGTACCGTCGGTGCAGGTGGATGTAGATGGTAACCTCAGCCTGCGCGGATCCAGCAATGTGCGGGTACTTATCAACGGTAAACCGTCGGCGCTTACCGGCGGCAACATTGCGGATATCCTGCAGTCTATCCCGGCCAGCTCTATTGAGACCATCGAAGTGATCACCAACCCATCGTCCAAGTACGACGCGGAGGGCCAGTCGGGCATCATCAATATTGTGCTGAAAAAGAACGTGCAAAAAGGCTTTACCGGCTCTGCATCCTTATCAGCAGGTACCCAAAACACCTATAACGGCAACGCCAGTATTGCTTATCAGAACAGCAAGGTGAACGTTTATGCCAACTACAGCTACCGCAAGGGCACCCGCGTTGGCGATGGCTTCAGCAATAAGACCACCATTGCCGATTCTATCAACCAAACACAAAACCAGGTGCAGAACCAGCAGTTTACATTCACGGGGCAGAACATCCGCGGCGGCATCGATATTAACCTCGACCCTAAAACCACCCTGGGCTTCTCGACAAACGTGAACATCCGCGACCGCGACCGCCTTCAAACCGGCAGCACGCTGATTACCCAGAACGGCATCCTGCAGCAGCGCATTGGCCAGAACAACGCCTCTAACGGCAGCGGCACCAACCTCGACTTCAACATGGACTTTAGCCATAAGTACAAGAAAAAGGGCGAGGAACTTACCGCTAATGTGAACTATGGCACCGATAAGAACAACAACTTTGACAACCTGATAAGCGAGTATAACGACTACATCACCCCATCGTACCTGCTTACCCAGCAGAACAACACCACTGTGGGCAAGGGTAAGAACTGGAACATCCAGGCCGACTACACCCTGCCGCTTACCAATGGCAAGCTGGAAGCGGGCGTTCGCAGCACCATCAACAACAGCGACGACAACTATGTAGTGGATACCCTGAACAATACCAGCGGCGGGTTCGACTATAACCCATTCCTGAGCAACCGCTTTATCTATAAAGAGAATATCAACGCGGCCTATACCAATTACCAGCACCAGTTCGGCAACTTTGGGTTACAGGTTGGCCTGCGCCTGGAAGATGCCCATATCCGCACCTCGCTGGTTGACAGCGTGACCGTGCCGCACAAGCAGGACTATTTCCGCGTGTATCCGAGCGTGTTTTTGAGCGAGAAACTATCTGAGGACCAAACGCTGCAGCTGAGCTACAGCCGCAGGGTGTCACGCCCGCGCGACAGGCAGCTTTCGCCGTTCCTGGACCAGAGCGACCGCCTCAACTACCAGCAGGGTAACCCCGACTTACGACCCGAGGACACCCACTCGTTCGAGCTGAGCTATATCAACTACTGGAAGACACTTACGCTTACCTCGTCCCTGTACTACAGGCTTACCAACGGCAACATCCAGCGTATTACAACCCCGCTGAGCCCAACCAACCTGGATACCACGCTAACTACCTTCGAGAACATCAAGAGCGCATCAAACGCCGGATACGAGCTGATAGCAAAGGTGAGCCCGAGCGCAGCGCTGGACTTTACCGCGAACCTGAACGTGTACTACCGTCACATTGACGGCGACCCCGCACTTGGCTTAACCACCACATCGGGTTATGCATGGAACGGCAACCTTACCGGCAACTACAAACCGTTCAAAAAGCTGGGCATCCAGCTGCGCGGCGACTACCAGGGGCCACAGGTGATCCCGCAGGGTAAGATGAAGGCCATGTACGGTTTAGACGGCGGTGTGAAGTACGACATTACCAAACAACTGAGCTTTAGCGGCAACGTGCGCGACATCTTTAACACGCGCAAGTTTCGGTCAGACATCAACATCAATACCCCATACTTTGCATCGAACCAGGTATCGGAGCGCAGGTTTTCAACCCGAACAGCCATCTTTACCCTCGCATACCGCTTTGGTAACAACGGCATCCCGCAAAAACGCAAAAAGGACAACCAGCAGCAGGACCAGGACAACGCCCCTGACGACAGCGGCACCCCGCAAGGCGGAGCAGCCACCGGCGGCGGTCCGCAGCAGCTGAAGCCTAAAGGATAAGCACAAAATACTTCAAATCTACCTACAAAACGAAAGGCCCGCCACAACAGCGGGTCTTTTTTTGACCCTGTATGTAGCTCAAAAATCAGAAAGGACAGCAAAGACCGAACACCAGCAGCAAGCCTGTCCCGCGGAACAAGTGTGATCAGGCGGAACAAGTGGAACAAACGGAACAAGAATAAACCGGCGGCAACGGATACAATCCCCAACCCTTCCCCAACCCTCTTTGCGCAGCAGAGAGGGTCGCCCGGCGAAGACCAGGCGGGGTGAGTCAAAACGCCAATGCATTTACGCCATTGCTGCCAGCCCCCCGCCCCACCCTTCCCCCACTACTGACAAAACACTGTCAGCACTTCTCTCCAAAATAACCCCGATCTTAGCGCTATCCCTCACCGCATCCCGCGCACCCACACCATGAAGCAGCAAAACAAAGAACCCCTTTACATCCCTTTCGTACGCCCCGCGGCAATCGAAAGCATCCGCGACGCCGCCCGGCCGCCCCTGCCCGCCGGCATGGACCCCGACCTCCTGCCCGGCGATGAACTGCCCCTGCCCGAACCCGAACCTCACGACTTTCCCGCAGAGGAAGAAGACGAAGAAGAAGACACCGCAGCCGGTAACAGCTACCGGTACGACAATAACGGCGCCTTCATTATCCGCACCGGCGAAGACTGGCTGCTGGACCATACCCCCATCCCCGAACCTACCATGCTGTTCGGCAAGTTCTGGCACCGGGACGAGCTATGCATCCTGTTTGCTGATACCAACGTGGGCAAATCCGTGCTGGCCGTACAAATTGCCGACAGCATCAGCCGCGGTCGCCCCATAGCGCCCCTGCAAATGGACGCCCCCGCCGTACCCGTGCTGTATTTCGACTTTGAGCTGAGCGACGCGCAGTTTCAGCACCGCTACAGCACCCCCGCCGACGGCAAATACCCCTTCACCAAAAACTTTTGCCGCGCGCAGCTCAACCCCTGCTCTGCCAAGCAAAACAAGTTCAGCAGCTATGAAGAATTTATTAATAACGAGATCGAGAACGCCCTGCTGGCCTACCAGGCAAAGGTGCTCATCATTGATAACATCACCTGCCTGCGCTATGGCACCCAGTCGGCCGCCGGGGCGCAAAACCTGATGCAGTACCTGCAAAACATTAAGCGCAAATACAATGTCTCTATCCTGGTGCTGGCCCATACCCCCAAGCGCAACACCGCCAAACCGCTGTCGCGCAACGACCTGCAGGGCAGCAAAATGCTCATCAACTTTGCCGACAGCGCCTTCGCCATCGGCGAGAGCCAGCAGTCGCCCGGGCTGCGTTACCTTAAGCAGATCAAGCAGCGCAGCAGCAGCGAAACCCACGGTGCCGAAAATATTTGTCTTGGCCAAATAGTAAAGGAAAGCAACTTCCTGCATTTCCGCTTCGGCGGGCACGGCCACGAAACCGACCACCTTACCCCTTATACCGAACTATACCGCAAAAACACCCAAAACCGCATCGGGCAATTGAAAAAGCAGGGCCAAACCATCCGCCAGATCGCCGCCCGGCTGGGCTTGGCCACCACCACCGTATTCCGCACCCTGAAACGGCTGGAAAGATGTGAGGAAGGTGAGGAATTTGCGGATGTGCAGACGAAAAACGAAGAAACGGATGAGCGCGAAAGAAATGTCATGGTGAGCCTGTCGAACCACGACATGCGCATAGGCCCTGACGATGCCCCTACAGAGCGCAGCAAAAGCGCCGGAAATGTAATGTTAACCCCGCCGAACCACGATGTGCGCAAAAGCCCCGAAGCTGCTGAAATGCGAACAATTAATAACGTCCCCCCTGTCATCCTGAACGACAGTGAAGGATCTTCTCCGCACGCCTCTCTTGTCATCCTGAACGACAGTGAAGGATCTTCTCCGCACGCCTCTCTTGTCATCCTGAACGACAGTGAAGGATCTTCTCCGCGCGAACCCGCCGATAAGTCTGCGCCCAATAACCCGCTGACCCACCCGACACAACAAACGGATGAGCACGAAAGAAATTTCACGTTAACCCCACCAAACCACGATGTGCACAAAGGCCATGATGAGCGCGAAAGGAATGTCATGGTGAGCCTGCCGAACCACGATGTGCGCAAAGGCCCCAATGAGCGCGAAAGGAATGTCATGGTGAGCCTGTCGAACCACGATGGGCGCAAAGGCCCCGATGTTGTCTTTACGGAGCAAAATAACCATCCACCACTCCCCGGCACTCCCATGCATGTAACCGGCAAAAACTTTGCCCTCTACAAACAATACCAAAAAGAAATGGCTATGCTGAAAGCCGATGAACGTGCTAATGAGCGGCGCGGTAAATACGCTGGGGAGGCGGAGGGGACTCAACGGAGTTCTAAAGTCAGTTTAAAATTTTAATGTTACTGAGGACAACGATTCGTTAATTCTTCTTATCCATTTGGGATTTGGCGACAAAACCAATAGTACAAAAATATTTGATGTATTTATTCGAAATTTGATATTCTCCTTAAAAACAGTAGCTTAGGGCAGATAAATTATTAACAGGTTTTAAAATCTTTAATAAAACCATTAACCTAATTACTTATTACAATGTCAAAATTTTATAAACAACTCCTGGAACATCAATTGCTTGATGAGGACAACACTTTAGTGACTATCAAGAAATCGTTGAAGCTAATTGAAGGCACAGAATACTACAATCAGTTAATCGATTTATTTAAAATTGATGTAGAGTCAAGTGAAATAATCCCGCTAAAGGGCTTGAATACGCTTATCAATTCAATATTAGCAAAAGATCAACAGTTTAAAAAGTTCGACTACCAGGTAAATTTGTCTGATGTTTCATTAAATAGATTTACTGAATCTGGTTCAGCTATTCTTAATATTTTATTAAGTAAAGATCAAACATCAGAAGATAAGGAAAAGGTTGTCATTGCCGAAACAGTTTACAATTCAAAAAGCGACTACTTCGAGAGTGCCTATAAGTTAGATACATTTGCCAAATTTTGCCAAAAGGAAGGCCATCTTAGACTGCTAAAAGATAATATTGATCATCTTAATGAGCATTACCATAATTCAAATGATTTTAATAAAAACTTCAGGTTACTAAAAGATCAAGAGGGCACTTATGTTCGTGCTATAACTTCAACAAGCCACTATAACAATTACGGGAATAGGTTTTCTTTATTTGTAGCTATAATATCACTAAAGAATTTAATGACTTCAAAAGGATTGAGCTTTAAAATTAATAGAGCGGAATACGATGAATCTGTCATAAATGTATTTTTCGAAAAAACAGGAGTAAAAAATATTAAAGGTGTTGGTCAGGTAAAATTTATTGTTGAAATGTCTAATGATGAAATAAAGCGAGGAGCAATGAAATTTGCAGCTGTATTTTCAATAATTGCAAATGGACATGAAGTTTATGTTAAACCTGAAAAACTAAAAACGGAATTAGTTTCAATTCAACATAATTTTAAAACTGATACGGTTTTTAAATATTTAGGCAGCCTAAATGATTTTATAGAACAGGCAGAAACAGAGGTAATGAACGATATAGGCGAACTTGGAAATATAAATAAACCCGATGAGTTGAGGCATTTGCTTCTTCGAAAAGTGGAAGCAGCTAAAAATATTGATGTTAAAAAAAACAAAGTAACTATCACCAAACTTCTCCAAAATAAAATCAATTCATTATCTGAGTTAATTGTGCTAATGAACAAAGTGGACTTGATTGTTTCGAACCTTGAGACAAAAGAGTATTTGCGTTACATGTTTTATGATGTTTTAAAAGGAAAAAAGTAAAATAGGAAAACATCAAAACACTCCCGGCAAATAGTGTTTATATTTTGTTCTTAAGTAAGGCATATGCTAAATATTAAGTCTTATAGTTTAAGTAGGTACATTTAGTTATAAATTTAATCTACTTTCGACAATCCTAAACTTAATCAGATGGACTGGAAAAAATATTTAAATACAAAAAGGCTTCGTGTATCCAAAAGAGATAAGACCTCAGATTTCAGGAACGAATTTGAAAGTGATTTTGGAAGGGTTATTTTTAGCCCTGCGACAAGAAGAATGCATGACAAAACACAAGTTTTCCCCTTGACTACCGATGATAATATTCATTCACGTTTAACCCATTCAATGGAAGTAATGTCAGTTGGGCACTCATTATCTTTGAACTTATGTGAAAATGATTTATTTATAAATAAAGTAAAAAAGGAAAAATCTACTTTATTAAGGCAAATACCTGTAATAGTAAAAAATGCATGTTTGGTTCACGACATTGGCAATCCTCCATTTGGACACTTCGGAGAAACTGTTATCCAAACTTATTTTGAAAAACTTTTTGGATCAAATGAAAATAAGCCGCTCCAAAAATTCACTTTGACAAAAGAAGAAAAAGAAGATTTTATATTTTTCGATGGAAATGCACAAGGCTTTCGACTACTAACTAAATTACAGATTTTAGATGATGCATATGGTTTAAACTTAACTTTTGGTACTCTGGCTGCTTATTTAAAATACCCAAACACAGGAGAAAAAAATAACAATATAATATCGCAAAAAAAACGTGGGGTTTTTCAGTCTGAAAAAAACTATTTGAATACTATTGCTAAGGGTAGCGGTCTTTTAATTAAAAATAAAATTATACGTCATCCCTTGTCATTTATAATGGAAGCAGCAGATTCAATTTGTTATTTAGTTATGGATATCGAAGATGGCTACAAAAAAAAATGGTACGACTATAAGTTTGTTAAAGAAAAATTAAGCGATATTCCAGGGATGCTGGAAACCTTTGAATATATTGATAGTAAATTTAAAAGCGAAATATCCAAAATGGTAAATCTCAGATTAGCATTAATAAAGCGTCTCGTGATTTTAGCCGATAAAAATTTCGTTGACAATTTGGAAGAAATCTGCAAGGGAGAATATAACTTAGAATTAATTAAAGATGACACACATAACTTGGCAAAAAAATTGGCATTGTTTTGCTATGAACATATTTTTTCTCACAAGGACATTATGTCACTGGAATTGACGGGGCACTCTGTATTAACAGGATTATTGGATTATTATATCGAATTTTGTTTTCATCAAAAATCAGATTATAGGAATAGAGCCGTGGGTTTAATTTCTAAAAGTACTGTCAAAGTAGCTATGCTCGAAACAAAATGTTCCAATTTCGAGGAATTAACTGATTATTATAAATTAAGAGTTATTGTCGATTTTATATCCGGGATGACGGATCAATATGCTTTAGATCATTATCAAAAATTGAGTGGCCAAAAAATTAATTGACATAAAAAGGAATATAGATTCTTCTGGTCCACGTTTTTACAAATATCTACACGATCTAATTCATGAAGATATTATGGAAAAATTGGATCTTTTATGTCTAAAAACTGATGTGTTTTTATTTAGCGGGATTATTCGGAACTATTTTTTAAATATTTATCTTAAAAGAGATATTGATGTTGTGATTGGTGGTGAAATAAATATTTATGAAGAATTTAAAGGATTACCTATCACTAAAAATAGTTTTGGCGGCTTTAAAATACTATTTCCTTCTGGACCTTTAGATTTATGGTTTATTAAAGACACATGGGCTTTCCAACATCGTCAAAAGACGTTAAATTTTAGTTTAGAAAAAAAAATCCCTGAAACAGCCTTTTTTAACTTTTCTACCATTATTTTCTCTCTAAGCAAAAAGGAGTTCCATTACTCAGAACATTTTCCGAGATTTCTGAAATACAAAGAATTAGATTATGTATATAAATCAAACCCGAATTACCCATTATGTGTAATTAATACTTTATATTATTCAGAAAAATACAATCTTTCTATTTCAGTTAAACTATTTTCTTTTATTAAAGAGTTGCATCTCAATAATTTTTATAATTATGATGATATTCAATTAAAGCATTTTGGAGAGATAATGTACTCTTCTGAAGAAATAAACACAAAATTATTAGGTGCAAAAAAAATCAATAGACATGATTGAAGAATACGCTCTTAGTTCTAAAAGTATCTATCAAATCTTGATAAAAAAAGGTATACAATCATTTCATCATGTAAATACTATGGCAACATCCATTACGTTTATTCGTAATAATGCATTGCTAACTCGAAAGTTTGTAGAGGATAATAATTTACCACAAACTGTTCAAAACTCTGATCCTATTGATAAGGAATATGGGCTCTGGGATGATATTTTTTTAGATGGGTTAGACCTACACCAGCACTTTAATAGAAATAGTCCTTATGGGCCTATCATGTTTAAGATTGATTTAAAAATTTTAACACTTCCCGATTTCCAGAATGTTTATATAACCAAAGATAATCCTACAAATTGGCGTTCAAAACCTAATTGGGATGATAGATATTATAAAAATATTGAAGAGTTTGCAAAGGATTATAGAAACAGTGGAAGAGTTAGGGATGGACAAATCATGTTTACATTTAAAAATTGCAGTGATAAAATAAAATTAAATAAATTTTGCAGAGAAATTATTGTGGATAATCCACACATACTATTGAAAGACAATATTAGAAGTCTGGGAACTTTAGCTCTAAGTAAAATCGTTTCCGAATTAAGCAGTAATAAATTATCACATATTCCTGTGACTTTAAGACACAATGAAAATACTTTACCATTTTGTTGGTGTGTCAAAAATTATGGTCAAATGCAACTATTCAATAAAAGCGAACTTATACTACGTTTTAGTTCCAATATATAAGCTTCGACTGTTAAGTAGCGGAATAAAAAATGGCTTTCTGCCCCCGCTGCCGCAACCGTCCTCGGCTTTTGGCCCGCGTTCAGGTAGCCATCAGGCAAAGCAGGACAATGCCTATTATTACCAAATTGTTTGATTTGTATATAACTGCCGGACTTGAATTACTAAATTAGCGGACTACGTGTCAGCAGATTACTAAGCAACGGGCGACAAGCGACACGCCTGCGACAGCGGGGAAATTGTAAGCACCGGATAATATTTGTAAATATTTATTATCTTTAGCTAACAACCTTTTGTCACCTTAACCTTAAAACATGGAAGCACAACAGCTGCCGCGTGCCAGGCACATTATATGGATTATTTTACTTGGCGCAGCCGGATTAATGGGCACCATTAGCTACCTGACCTGGGACCTGAAGATGAGCGCCCACAGCGTTCAGCACTGGGCGGTGAAAGATGAATCCGGAACGGTTATCAGCGGACAAGCTGCTCTTATAGACACGCTGCGGGTGGTAATTCATCCCAACAGCATGAAGCTTCCCGCCCCGGCCAAACTGCCAAAACCGGATGTTACAATCAACTATGCCGAACTGTACCTGACTTATAATACCCCGTTTTTAATCTGGATGGTACTTTTTTCGGTAACCGTTGCCTGTGCAATGGCCCTGGCCCCGGTGGTATTAAAAACCATCCGGGATATTTACAGCATGTTCGGACAAAAATGGACCAATATAGGCAATGCCATGCTGGTTGTTTTGCTGCTCGGCATTTTTATGTCGGTCACTAACCAAAACCACTATGTGCTGATGTTATTTACCTTTTTAAAAGACAGCCATGTGCTGCTGAACCACCCCTGTGTGCTTAACCTATTTATTTGTATCGGCCTGCTTACCGGCCTGGCAGCCATGTGCGGGCAATTGCTCATTAACGACGCAATTGGCGCATTGCCGGATGACGTAGCGGGTATGGAAACCGGGAAATTAGCGGTAGCGGCGAGCAATTTTTCGCTGCTAAGGGGGCGGCTTAAGTTTTTATTGTCGGTTGATGCGGCAATAATTGTACTGTCTATTTTAACCACGGATGCACTCCGGCGCGCCATTATACAAGAGGTGCAGGTAACCGGCACCAACAAAAATGGCATTTTCCCGCAGGAATTTGCCTATATGTACGGCATGGTGTTTACCCTGTACCTGGCCTTGCTGTATTTGCCCATTTATTACCGCCTGCGCAGCAAAGGGGCATTTATGGTAAGGAATGTGCCGGATACAGATGAAGGAAAAAAGCTTTCAGCAAAATTCCTGATCGCCGAAACGCCGCTGGAAAGCTTTAAAGTTGCCTTATCCATTCTCGCCCCCGTAGTGAGCGCGCTACTGCCGGGCATCATCAAAATAGTTTAAGGATGCGTGCCGGTTAGGATCACCACTTTTTCAGCACCCTCTCCTTTGGAGAGGGCAGGGTGAGGCATCCGGGAATCCTTAAAATAACTTAAGTATACGTGCCGGTTAGGGTCGCCACTTTTTTAAAACCCTCTCCTTTGGAGAGGGCAGGGTGAGGCATTCGGGCATCATCAAAATAGTTTAAATATGCGTGCCGGTTAGGATCGCCACTTTTTTAGCACCCTCTCCTTTGGAGAGGGCAGGGTGAGGCATCCGGGCATCATCAAAATAGTTTAAGTATGCGTGCCGATTAGGATCGCCACTTTTTTAAAACCCTCTCCTTTGGAGAGGGCAGGGTGAGGCATCCGGGCATCATCAAAATAGTTTAAGTATGCGTGCCGGTTAAGGTCGCAACTTTTTAAAACCCTCTCCTTTGGAGAGGGCAGGGTGAGGCATCCGGGCATCATCAAAATAGTTTAAGTATGCGTGCCGGTTAGGATCGCCACTTTTTTAGAACCCTCTCCTTTGGAGAGGGCAGGGTGAGGCATCCGGGCATCATCAAAATAGTTTAAATGAACGTGCCGGTTAGGATCGTAAGCCCGCCCTTGTAACGATGCGAACCTGCCCGGCCAACAGCAGCTAAAGTCTCCCTTTGGGTGGAGATTCAAAGGTGGCCAAAAAGCCTTTGGGAATAACCCTACCTGCCTGCACAAATTATTTAGCGCTATTGTAGCAAAGTGCAAACCGCTTGCGTAATGTATTAAAAACCAAGGTTATGAAGCTAAAATACCCCCTCCTGATGGCAGCGGCAATTATACTGTTTGGCTGTAATAAAAACAACAGCACCGGCCCAACGCTGCCTGCCACCAAATACAGCGGCCGTTTCATCGCCGACGAAAAATCCGACCCGTTTAGTACCGGCCCCATCACCAATGCAATTACAGTAACCTTTAACGGCAGCCGTTACAGTTCTGCCGCCGAAGGTTCGCCTTTCGCCGCAGATGCAAGGGGATCTTTTAAAATCAGCGGTAATACCATTCAGCTGGTTGACAGCCTGGCGCACCCTGCCAACTTCGACTTCGGCCTGGTATTATCAGGCACCTACAGTTACAGCACAAAATCCGACAGCCTGGTGATGATCAAAACCGCCGGACAAAACACCTATACCTACAAACTAAAAAAGATAAACTAATCAGCAATTATCGAACACCGGAAATTAACCAACCTCCGGTGTCCGGTAGTTTTAACAGGTCACTTCAACGCCAACGGCCAACTACTTCTTCCGCACCAGCACGTTAAAATCAACGCCCGCTACTGACATTTTTTTCCATTCGCCATTTTCAAAGTGGTAAGTGCCGCCATTAAACAGGCCAATGGCAAAATGATTGTCGCCATGATAAGTCTGCAGCCATTCAACAGCTACCAGGATGTCGTTTTTTGCGGTGATGTTATACGGTTCAAGATCTACGGTTACGCGGTTCTTGCCTTTGGGTACCGCGCCGTAAATGGGTGTGGTTGCCAGGTTTTTGCCGGGTGCCACGTTGTTAAATTCGTAAATGTTTACTTTAAATTGCAGGCTGTCGTTACTGACGTTATCCATGTCGAAATTAAACTTTAGCAGCTGCACAGGTTTGCTGCCGGCGTTCATCTTAATGCCGATCTGGTTGCCCTTAGCCAAATCAAAGCTGCTCCTTGCCGAACCCGACCGCGGTTTGTTGCCGATAAGTTTGGTGCCTTTTTGGGCCTGTGTGCCAAATGCGGCAACCATAAGCAGGGCAGCCATTAAGGTAATGCGTTTTAATTGTGAAAATACAGGTTTCATAATGTTTTGATGTTTAATATACCTGCAAGACGACAACCCGTAAAAAATGGTTGCATGGGGATTTTAAAATTGCTGCAAACAAATGGCGTTACGGAGGCTTATTATTGGCTGACGCAGCGTCGGCCGGGTGGGTAAATCTGCACGCGATGTTAACGCCAATCCATGGCGGGTTCACGCTCCCCTATAGTAAACTTAAAGTTAAAAATTGCTTTTTTGATACTAAAATCGCGATTTTACCTTGTTTACATTGCCAACTTTAGTATTATTATCAATTTATATTAAAAATATCTTAAAATAAATGTCAAATAATTCGCTTTTATACAAAAACACTTCATAAATTACGGTTTTTAAAATAACTTGTTGTTATATTATAATTTTTAGTGTTTTTAGGTATGCAGGAATCTGGTTATTTTGATAAATACAGCCCCATAAGCGGCGTTTGGGACGAAATGTATGGCGCGGACACCAACGTGCGCGACCATTACCGCAAGGTAATAGAATATATTTCGGGAGAGTCGGCAGATGATTTGAATAAGAAAGAAGAGCTGGCCAAGCGCCTGTTCATGAGCCAGGGCATTACCTTTACGGTGTATAACAGCGGCGAAGGCATCGAAAAGATCTTCCCGTTTGATATTATCCCACGCATAATTACCGCCGATGAATGGGCCTTTGTTGAACGCGGCATTAAACAGCGGCTAACGGCCCTTAACCTGTTCCTGAAAGATGTTTACCATAACCAGTTTATTATAAAAGACGGCATTGTGCCGATAGATATCATTTACTCGTGCCCGCATTTTTTACGGGAGATGTACCAGTTGCAGGTGCCGTATGACATTTATGTGCACATCAGCGGGATAGATATCATCAGGGATTATGACGGCACCTTTTATGTGCTGGAAGATAACCTGCGCACCCCCAGCGGCGTAAGCTACATGCTGGAGAACCGCGAGATCACCAAGCGCCTCTTCCCCGATCTGCTGCCGCAATGCGGCGTGCGGAGCGTTACGGAATATCCTACCATCTTATACAAAAATTTACTGGCCCTGTCGCCGCGGCAAATCAGCAACCCTACCATTGTGCTGCTGAGCCCGGGCATTTATAACTCGGCCTATTTTGAGCATACCACGCTGGCCCGCCTGATGGGCGTTGAGCTGGTAGAGGGCCGCGACCTGGTGGTGAACAACCATAAGGTATATATGAAAACCACCACCGGCTTGCAGCAGGTGGATGTAATTTACCGCCGTGTAGACGATGAGTACCTTGATCCGCTGGTGTTTAACCCGGGCAGCATGCTGGGCGTTGCCGGCATTATGGGTGCCTACCGCAAGGGCAACGTAGCCATTGTAAATGCCATTGGTACCGGCGTGGCCGACGATAAGGCGGTGTACGTTTACGTGCCCGAGATGATCCGCTATTATTTAAATGAAGAACCGATCCTGAAGAATGTACCTACCCACCAGCTGGGCAACGCCGATGAGCGCGACCATGTGTTTCAAAACATCAATAAAATGGTGATCAAAAAAACCAATGGCAGCGGCGGTTACGGCATGCTGATGGGCCATGCGGCAACTGAACAGGAGATTGAAGAATATAAGCTGGAGATTATGAAAGATCCGCGTAACTTTATAGGGCAGCCCACCATCAGCCTGTCGTCGGCACCGTGCTATATGCAGGGCGAATTACAGCCCCGCCGGATAGACCTGCGGCCGTATGCGCTGTACGGCCCCGATGGTATTGAGATTGTACCGGGCGGGCTTACACGGGTGGCCCTTAAAGAAGGTTCGCTGGTGGTGAACAGCTCGCAGGGCGGCGGCAGTAAGGACACGTGGGTGTTGGCGTGAAGAAGTAGTAATCAGCGGGGAATACAGTTAAAAGAAAGTCGATAGTCCATGGCCGATGGTCCATGGCAGCGGATAAAAACTTATAAATATCATTACTATGGTCTGTCGTCCATTGGCGATGGACTAAATAAATCAAATACATGTTAAGCAGGGTAGCAGCAAGTTTTTATTGGTTAAGCAGATACATTGAGCGCAGCGACGGTATGTTGCGCATGCTGAAGATCAACTACGCATCGAGCCAGGACACCATCCAGGAATTTACCTGGGCACCGGTGATCAGGATTTTTGCCGGGCAGGGCGAGGAAGAGACCGAGCGCCTGGACAACAACACCCGGGCGGTATTAAAATATATGGTTACCGGCAAGGATAACCCCAACTCTATTTTAAACATCATCACCCTCTCGCGCGAGAATGCCCGCGGGGTGCAGGAACACATCCCCAAGGACCTTTGGCAATGTCTTAACGAATATTACCATACCGTTAAGGACCCTAAAATAGAGAAGGCCCTGCAACGGGAGGACCCGATCGGCGTGCTCGACATCCTGATTAAACAAGTGATGCTGTATTACGGCACCGCCGAGATCACCATGGAGCGCGGCGAGGGCCGCAGCTTTATGAACATTGGCAAGTACCTGGAACGCGCCATCCAGAGCGTGGATATCCTGGATACCAAATTCGGCTCCGTAAGTGATAACCCCGACCTGCTTACCGATACCAGCTACTGGAAGCATTTGCTGTTGTCGCTGGGCGGATACGAGCTTTATTTAAAAACCTACCGCGAGGGCTTTGAGGCCAGCAACATCCTGGAGCAGGTGGTGCTGAACAATGATTTCCCGCGGTCGGTGATCTACTCGGTGAACAACATCCAGCGGTATTTCGACAGGCTAAAAAACAACAGCAACGCCGACGATTTCAGGGAGCTTTCTTTCCAGATTGGCCGCTTGCAGAGCCGCATCAAATACAGCTCGGTAAGAAGTATTGAGCAGGATGGGCTGCACCAGTATTTAACACAGATCCGCAAGGAGCTATACGGAATAGGAAACGCACTGAATGCCCATTATTTCGCGAATAGTTAGGAATTAGTGACCAGAGAACGGAGATTAGTGATTAGGGGAGATTAATAAAGAAACCTCTCCGCATAATTAAAAACAATACGATAATACCACTGCCATGCCAGATTTTGAAATTCAACATATTACCCGTTACATTTATGAGGGCCCCGTGCGCGACAGTGCCAACCAGATTATCCTGTACCCCATAAAAGATGAGTACCAGGACATTATTAAGCAGGAGCTTAACATTACCGGCAACCCGCAGGTGGATACATACATTGATTATTACGGCAACGAGGTAGGCAGCTTTACCTACAGTCAGCAGCATACCATGCTTACCATTAACTCAAAAATATGGGTAACTACCCGGCACCGCGCATTGCCCGTAAGCGACATTTTCCCCTCGCAGCAGTGGGAGGACCTTCGCCGCCTGCAGTTTGTAGTGCCTTACATTGACTTTTTAAAGCAGGAATATTTTGAGGGCCTTAATGAACTGAAACTGATTGTGGACCAGGAAAAAACAAAGGACGATACCCCTTACCATGTTGCCCTGCGCTTTTGCCAGTATGTGTTTGACAACTTTACCTACATAAAAGGCGTTACCGGCGTTGATACCACGCTCGACGAGATCTGGAAGCTGAAGGCCGGCGTTTGCCAGGACTTTGCACATATTCTTACCGAAATGCTGCGCATGGTGCAGATCCCCGCCCGGTATGTGAGCGGTTATATTTGCACCAGCCGCAACAACATGCGCGGCGAAGGTGCCACCCATGCCTGGGCCGAAGCCTACATCCCCGATTATGGCTGGCTCGGCATCGACCCTACCAATAACTGTATTGCCAACGAAACCCATGTACGCCTGGCCGTGGGCCGTAATTTTTCGGATTGCTCGCCGGTAAAAGGGGTTTATAAAGGATCATCCAACCACCGGCTGGAAGTGGCCGTATCGGTTGATGACGAAAACGTTTTAAACAATAACGATCAGACCGAACTTAACCCCGCAGTAACCATCGTATCCTCTGCCCCAAAAAACAGCTACCAGCAGTATATGGAGATCATTCAGCAGCAACAACAGCAGCAGCAGTAGTAGGTAGTGGCAGTTACCAGTGAAAGTAGCTACATATATAGTTCAATCCAAGTGTTATATTTGGACGATCTAAATTTCAGCAGATTTGAAATACATTGTCACAACAGTACTGCTAATTACGTCTGTTTTTTCGCACGCACAAGCAAGCACGATGCCTCAATGGTTTCTGGAATCATTTAAAAAGCATCACCTGAATGATCGGTATGAAATCAAACCTTACCTTAAACCAGGCTTTCTGCAAGCTGACTTTAACGGAGACGGTGTAATTGACATAGCTGTACCTGTAACAGAAAACAAAACCCATAAAGGCGGCATCCTGCTCATTCATGGCAACACGGGTGAATGGTTCGTTTTTGGAGCGGGAACCAATTTCGGTAATGGATCTGACAACTTTTTAAATTGGCTAAAGAAGTGGAAGCTTTACCGGGATAAAGTTGTTTACGAAACAACTTTCGATAAAGATGACAATATCACTGGAAGCCGAACCGTAAAGTTAAAAAGACCAGGTATAGAGTTACTGATGCTGGAGAATATAGCGCCAGATCCGGTAGCTGTGATCTGCTGGAACGGCAAGAAATACATTTGGATTCATCAGGGTGAGTAAACTGCCGCGGTTGGATTTATCTTGCCGCATCCGCCCGTTCAAGCATTTTGCTTGAATGCCAATAATTTAAGCGTCCCGCTTAAATTCAAATTAATAAATAATCTTCAACGGGCTTTCCGGATTAGCACTGCTATACCAGTAGTCATGTGCTGCACCTACAAATCCTGCCCTTACCGGATTCTCATGAATGTAATCGATCTTCTGATCAATAACCGCCGGCGAATAGAGTAATACCGGGTAATTCCCATTCTGCCAAAATTGATGATTTTCATTTAGCGGGTTATACTTGCCGGCGTGTTCAAACGCTTTAATCATCCATTCCCGCCTGCTTTCACCTGCATTATTGGCGATCAGTTCAAAAAGCTTTTTAGAAGTATATGATTTAAAACGTCCCAAAACTTCTCCTAACGAGCCATCCGTCACATTGGCTACAAGGTGTATGTGGTTTGTCATGATTACATAGGCATAGATGTTCATATTTTTATGTTGCTGAGAATATTGAAGGTTTTCAATAATAAAATCGCTGTACTCCCGCCTCGTGAATACGTCTATCCAGTCTACTACGGTAAAGGTTGCAGAATAAAGCTCGTCGGTTGAGGCATTGCGTGACATGAAATAAATATGGGCTTTTATTTAAAAAATAGCAATGGTTTTTAATTTAAGCGGGACGCTTAAATTTTTTGGTATCCAAGCAAAATGCTTGGACAGGCGGGTGGCCTGCAATACCTGCCAGGTTTGGTCTATATCAAGATGTAGGAGTATCTGTTTTAAGCATTTTAGGTTTAACGGCACGTCCAATAGCATATATAACGGAGCCTATGAACAAACCCTGTAGTAAAATTAACCACAAAAAGTTTAACGAAAGTTGGGTAGCCATATAATCTCTTTGCAAGGCTGTAATATCAATAATAAAAAACTCAATTACCCAACCAAGATTCATTAAAAACGAGAGGGTCAACAACACGTACTTATTACGCCCCAGCTTTTTGAACAACAACAATAAAGGAAAGAGCGTGTTGGGCACAAGCATTATATAATAGACGAAACCGTAGTAGTCCGTAGCTCTTCCCAAAAAACTAACGTTTGTGGCAGGCGAAAAGTAGGCTATAAAGTAATAACTAATATTCAATCCGGCATAAACCAAAATGAGCCCTTTTATAATTTTAAAAGCATTGGTATTATCTGTTTTTAAAACATTACCAACAAGCATTATCGATAGAATGCTTATAAACAGACTTTTTATAAAAATGCTATTGATAAAATAGGTTAATAGGTGCAAAACTTTCATCGGCTTAAATTAATTATTAATCGCCACAAAAAGAAAGAATGCATAGACTGTAATATTCCGCCGTTATTCCGCCCGTTCAAGCATTTTGCTTGAATGACAATAATTTAAGCGTCCCGCTTAAATTCAAATTAATAAATAATCTTCAACGGGCTTTCCGGATTAGAACTGCTATACCAGTAGTCATGTGCTGCACCTACAAATCCCGCTTTTACCGGATTCTCATGAATGTAATCGATCTTCTGATCGATAACCGCCGGCGAATAGAGTAATACCGGGTAATTCCCATTCTGCCAAAATTGATGATTTTCATTTAGCGGATTATACTTGCCGGCGTGTTCAAACGCTTTAATCATCCATTCCCGCCTGCTTTCACCTGCATTATTGGCGATCAGTTCAAAAAGCTTTTTAGAAGTATATGATTTAAAACGTCCTAAAACTTCTCCTAACGAGCCATCCCTGACATTTGCCACAAGGTGTATGTGGTTTGTAATGATCACATAGGCATAGACGTTCAGGTTTTTATGTTGCTGACAATACTGAAGATTTTCAATAATAAAATCGCTGTACTCCCGCCTCGTTAAAACGTCTATCCAGTCTACTACGGTAAAGGTTGCAAAATAAAGCTCGTCGGTTGAGGCATTGCGTGACATGAAATAAATATGGGCTTTTATTTTAAAAATAGCAATGGTTTTTAATTTAAGCGGGACGCTTAAATTTTTGGTATCCAAGCAAAATGCTTGGACAGGCGGGCGGAATGGGGTATAAACGCAGGACAGGTATATCGGCGTCCCGCATCACTGACCTTATCACCTCCCCTATGCACATCTGGCAAAAATTATTATCTTGCCAAATTACAAACACGCCCTATGATTGATCTTTGCTGTATAGGCCACATCACTTCCGACAAGGTGGTAACCACCACTTCCACCATGCACATGCCCGGCGGCACCGCTTTTTATTTTTCGTGCGCGGTAAGCCAGCTGCCAATCAATTACCTGCTGGTTACCGCCCTGGCCCCTGCCGAGATCCATTACGTGGCCGATCTGCGTGCCAAAGGCATCGAAGTTAAGGTGCAGCCCAGTGCCCATACCGTGTATTTTGAAAATATTTATGCCGAAAACCAGGACGAGCGCACCCAGAATGTGTTGGAAAAAGCCGACCCGTTCGGGGTGGAACAGCTTGAAAACGTAGCCGCAAAGGTATTTCACCTGGGGCCGCTGCTGGCCGATGATATTGATTTAAACCTGATCAAAACCCTGGCTTCAAAAAGCAGGGTGAGCATTGACGTGCAGGGCTATCTGCGCGAAGTGGTGAACCAGAAAGTGCGCGCGGTTGACTGGCCCCAAAAAAAGGAAGCCCTGCAATATGCCCATACCGTAAAAGCCGACGTTGCCGAATTGCAGGCCCTCACCGGCCTTAACGACCCTAAAAATGGTGCCCGGCTGCTGGCAGAATGGGGCGTGGCTGAAGTGGTGGTTACCAATGGCAGCGGCGGATCGTTCATTTTAAGCGGCGGCGAGATTTATACCATCCCGGCCTATCGCCCTAAGGTAATTGTTGACGCTACCGGTTGCGGCGATACTTACATGGCTGGATACCTGTACAGCCGCATTAAAGGGGAAGGCATCCAGGCGGCGGGCGAATTTGCAGCCGCAATGGCCAGCCTTAAAATGGAACATCCGGGCCCCTTTACCGGCACCGAAGCCGACGTAAGGCAGCTGCTGAAAAAAAAATAAATTGCTATTGGTTTTAACAATGGCAATAGGTTAAATTTGATAATATCCCGGGCTTAATATTAAAAATATGGATGGGCTGGCGCTATTTAATTCGTACCTCAACAAGCAGCAAGACAGTTTTAAACCCTGCCTCATCGCCCTGCGCAACCTGGTGCTCTCCATCGCCCCCTATGCCGAAGAAACCTTTAGTTACCAGGTGCACTGCTTTAAGCACCATTATATGCTGGTGGGCATTGGCGTTACCAAAGATTTTTGCAGCCTGTACACCATGAGCCCCAAGCTGGTAAAAAGCATGAAAGACGAGCTTAAAGGCTGTAAGGTATCAGGTACCACTATTCACTTTAG
The DNA here is from genome assembly GCF_002257585.1 of Mucilaginibacter xinganensis. Taxonomy (NCBI): domain Bacteria; kingdom Pseudomonadati; phylum Bacteroidota; class Sphingobacteriia; order Sphingobacteriales; family Sphingobacteriaceae; genus Mucilaginibacter; species Mucilaginibacter xinganensis. The sequence continues at coordinate 4,215,740 of NZ_CP022743.1, forward strand.
CCCCGCTGATGCGCTTCCGGAGCCGCTCATCACCAAAATTATTTTGGAGCGCATCCGCCAAAATGAATTGCTTGCCGCCACCCGCAAAAAGTAGCCGCCGTTTTAAAACACGTTAAATTTCAGTGTATCTGCCTGCATGGCGGTAAATATACCGAACCCGTTAAGTACGTTGGTAGGCTGGCTGGCCAGGCTTTGCGATGTGGAATTAGCGCTGTTACTGGTAAGCAGGTCAATATATTCCTTATTTACCCGCAGCAATACCACGTCGTAATGGCCATAATAGCTAAATGGCCGCTGGGTAACCTCAAAGGCTGCGGCCCTTTCCGTATTCATTATAAAATTAGCCGACCGGTTGCCAAAGCTGCCCGTGGGGAAGTCAATACCATCCAGGTTATTAAACAGCAGCACGTGGTTTAACGAGTCGGGGTTGGTCCACGTAAACCGGTTTAGGGTATCAGTGGCGCTGTTTCTGCCCGTAAGGCCGTCAATGGTAATGGTGGAAACCCGTGTGGCAAAGTTTTGCGGCTTTGCAGGCATAACCGTTGTTGCCGATACCGCGTAAGTTAAATAGCTAAACTTTAAGCTGTAAGTTTTGCCCGCAGTTAAAAAGGTCGAATCGGCATAAACGTAGGTACCGGCTTTAGTTTCGGTAAGCACCACCGTTTTACTGCCATCGGCTATTGAAAGCTGAAGTCCCTTTATGCCCGCCCCGTATTTGGCGGTATCGGATATATCTTTTTGCTGATAAACCTTTATGGTAATGGGTTTGCCGGCCATCAGGTAAGCTTCCACTACCGGTAAATTAACGCTCGCGGTGGTTACGTTTTCCTTTTTGCAGGCATACAGGGTAACGGCCAGCAGGCTGCCCAGCAGCATGGCTTTTAGTTTGTATCTCTTTATTTCCATCTTAAGCTTAGCGTAATGTTTGGGGTAAAGCCCAGGTAACTTACATCAGTGGTAATTGCCTGGTAGTTTTGCAGCTGGTATTCTTTGTACCAGATATTGGTATGATTGTAAACGTTAAAAAGTGAAAGGCCTATGCTGCCGATCTTGTTCCCGCTGATCTTGATCAGGTCGTACGTTGCCGAAAGGTCAAGCCGGTGGTAATCGGGCAGGCGGCTGGCATTTTTTGCCCCCACATTGAAGGCGGTGGTGGTACCGCCGTCAAGCGATGATATGGTATACGACGAGAGCGGTGCCGTATAAGGGTGCCCGGTGCTGAAGAGCCATACTGCCGAGAAATTCCAGCGGTAGTAGTGGTACATGTTAATGATCTTAAATTCATGCCGCACATCCTGGTCGGCTGCATAATAGTTGTTGCCAAATACGGCGTACTTGTTTTCGGCGCTGCCCAGTGTATAGCTCAGCCAGCCGGTGTAGCGGCCCATTTTTTTCTGGATCAGCAGTTCAACGCCCTTTGCCCGCCCGGTGCCGTTATAAAAATCCTGCACCATTGTTGCCGATGACCCCGGCGAAAACCCGGTTTGCCTAACCGTATATTGGGTAAGGCCCGATAAAGTTTTGTAGTACCCCTCCACATCTATCAAAAACAAATCGTTTTCATAGCTTACCCCGGCCATGTAATGCCTGGCACTGCCCACGGGGATGCTGGTATTGTTTGACAGCACCCAAAAATTGCGGTTCCCGTTTAAAATATCCTCGCGGGTTACCTGGTTTATAAACTGGTTAAACTGTCCGGTAGCCGCCTTAAGTGTATAATTTTCACTAAGCACGTAACTGGCCGAAAGGCGGGGTTCCAGGTACACTTTACCGGTTGGGCCATAGTAAGTGGTACGCAAACCGGGCTGTAAATGCAGTTTGCTGGTGGGGTCATACCCAAGTTCGGCATAGCCGCCGCCCAAAAAGGCATTGTTGTGCTGGTTTACCAGCTTGTCGGTATCGTTTTGCGTGTAGTTGTATTGTGTTTGCTGATGCGTGGCAAAGCCGCCAAATTCAAGCTTCAGCCTGTCGCTCATTTCCCAGGCCCATTCAGATTTTACGCCCGCGTCCTTTAAATTATTTTGCTCTACCGTTCCGTTGCTGAAGCTTTGGGAATCGCCGTTACTGTCGGTAGTGGTGCCCGAGGTGGTACGGTTGCGGTCGTTAAAGTACGATGAATAAGTAAGGTAGGTGTTTGAGTAAACCTTTTTATTAAGCTTATGGAACCATTTAACGCTGGTGCCGGTATTGCCGTATTTGGTGTAATCGGTAATGTTGATACCGCCGGTGCTGGAACTCAGTGATGATGGAATTTGCAGCGCCCTGCTGTTATCGGTTTTATCGTTGCCATTGTAAAAGCTCCAGGTTAATACGTTCTCTTTGTCTATATGATACGTATAGCGGATGTCGGCATCATAAAAGTGCGATGCGGGGGTAGTTTGTTCCGCTCCGAAGCCGCCCCGGCCAGGCCCGCCACCACCACCACCGGGGGGGCCGCCGCTGCTAACAGCCGAGGTATTAAACTGATTAAAGATCTTATCATATAAAGGGCCCTGGTATGACCGCCTGATGGCAAGTACTAACGTTGATTTGTCGTTAACAGGTATTTCGGCAAAGGCATTTAAGCTTAACAGGCTCAAATCAACCCCAAAGCTGCTTTCATTCTTGTTGCCGTCCTTGCCATTGATCTCGGTAACGCTGGAGAGCCGCCCGCCATAACGCGATGAAAAGCCGCCCTTATACAACTGCACATCCTTAACTGCATTGCTGTTAAAGGCGCTGAAAAAGCCATACAGGTGGTCAACCTGGTAAATGGTAAAGCCATCAAAAACCACCAGGTTCTGGTCGGGTGTGCCGCCCCTTACGTAAGCGCCTGATGAGGATTCATTGGTACCGCTTACCCCCGGCATCAGCTGGAAGGCGCGCAGCACATCTTTTTCGCCCAGGCTCGGCAGCTTATCAAGGTTTGCCGGCGAGAGTTGCAGCACTCCTACTTTTTTAACGTCGGTGTTCATAACACCACTTTTTTTGCCGGTAATGGTAACCTCGTTAAGCGTGTTCAATGCCGGTAGCAGGCCCAACAATACCTCTTCCTTTATCTTTTTGGCATCCAGCCGCACCCGGTCTGGCTGAAACCCCGAATAGGAGGCTTCTACCACGCAGGTGTCTGAAGGCACATTGAACAGGATGAAGTTACCGTCGTTCCGGCTGGTTGCAGTAATGTCGGTATTTCTTACCCTCACCGTGGCCGATGGCAGGGGCTCGCCCGTTTCCTGGTTGATCACGCGGCCGCTGATGCTGAACATAAAGTGCGCCGGCGGGGCCTTGGGCGCAGGCAGCTGTACCGCCTGGATAGCGCCCGATGCCATATTGTTCAGCCTGTTTAATTTCCGCAGCCGGTCCAGGTCGTCCGTATTTTGAAGGATGTAAATGGCACCGCCTGCTTCTATCCAGTAATGCAGCGAATTTTTGCTGCACACCTGGGATATGGCGTCCTGCAGCGACTCATCAAAAAAGTGCTCCACTATATCCATCTTGTGCAGCGAGTCGCGTTCAAAAACAATATTTAAATGGTAGTCCGCAGCCAGCGTATCCAGGAACATATCCAGCGGGCAGGTAAAAAATTTACTAATGCGGTTTTTCTTAAGGATCTTTTGCGTTTGCTGGGCATAAACCAATGAACTAAACCCCAGGATCATCAATAGCAGTATCAGTTTCTTCATTCGGATTGATTTCAGTCAACCGAAAGTGCAGCATACCGCCCGCTCCCGAAAATAAATGAGATGAGCTGTTATAAAGTGCAGATGAAACCCGCAGATGTGCCTTTATTGTTCCAGCTCCCGGCTCGTCATTTTGTGGATCATGTCGCGGTATTTATCGCTTAAAGGCAGCTCGGCATTGGCGGTTTTAATTTTGCCCCGCCTGATGTGCATTACATAGTCCACATTGATAAGGTACGACCGGTGGATGCGGTAAAAATGGCTTGCCGGCAGCTGCAGTTCCAGCGTTTTGATGCTGGTGCGTGATATCAGCGGCTTGGGCTGGTTAGCCAGGTTAATCTTTACATAATCCTTCAGCCCCTCCACGTATTCAATATCCTTAAAGCTGATCTTTACCAGGTTATAATCGGCATATAAAAAGAAATGGTCCTTGCGCAGCTGTGCATCATCTGCCGACCGTTTACGCAGTTCAAACAGCATATTTACCTTGTTGCATGCTTTTAAAAAGCGCTCCAGCGGCACCGGCTTCACCAGGTAATCTATCACATCCAGCTCAAAGCCTTCAATGGCAAACTTTTCATACGCGGTAACAAACACAATCATGGGTTTTTGAACCAGGCTTTTCACCAGCTGCAAGCCGTTAAGGCCCGGCATATGGATGTCGCAAAACAACAGGTCTATCTCTTCTTCCTGCAGCATAATCATCGCCTCGCCGGCTGTGCGGCAGCGGCCCACCACCTGTATGTAGTTTACATACTTCAGGTTATCTTCAAGCAGGTCAAGCGCGAGGGGTTCATCATCTATCAGCAGGCATCGCATCATTTAAATTGAAGTTTTAAGGTTACTTTATACGTATTTGTAGTTTTATCGATAATAAGGCTATGCTTGCCGGGATACAGCAGCTCCAGCCTTCTTTTAACATTGTTCAGGCCAATTCCATGGCTTTCATCTTTATTTTCTTCGGCGGGGTTATAGCTGTTACTAACCATAAAGCTTAAGCTTTCTTTAGTTGTCCGCAGTGTCAGGTCTATCACGGGCTGCTGAACATCGCCGGTGCCGTGTTTAAAAGCGTTCTCCACAAAAGGGATCAGCAGCATGGGTTCAATGGTTTGCTGCGGATCGGCAATAGCAAATTCAGCATTGAGCCTTACCACATCTCGGAAGCGAAATTGCTGCAGCTCAATATAGCTGCGCAGGTAGTCTTCCTTTTGCAGCAGGGTAACTTTTTCTTCATCAGTTATATACAGCATATACCGCATTAGCTTTGAAAGCTGAATCAGCGTAGGCTCTACCGCCGAAGGGTTTAAACGCGACAAGGCCACCACCCCGTTTATTACGTTAAATATAAAATGCGGGCTGATCTGCGACCGTAAAAAAGCCAGTTCAGACACCAGCGCAGCGTTGGTAATATCGCGTTTGTTGTTAATGATTTTAAACTGATCGGCCAGGTACCGGTAAGCGAAACTGGCAGCGGTAATGGCAGCCAGCGGAAAAAGGTTAAAATCAAAGGGTGGCCGGTGCGGGGCACCGGCAAATTGCGGTGGCAAAGGGAAATGCGGGCGGGTATAAATGATCACCAGGTCGAGCAGCGTGAACGACAGCAGCAACAAACCAAAGTACAAGCCTATATTTTTATTTTTATTGAGCACCACCGGGATGAGCACAAAGGCATTTAAATAAAACTGGATGGCCAGCACCAGGTTGAGCACCACAAAATGCTGTGGCTCAAAAAAAGGGTGCCGCGCACTGGCCGGGTAAGGCCTTGAAATGATGGGCGTAATGGTAATAAAAGCCCAAAAAAGCAGGTGTATAAAAAACTCAATTATCACCGCCGGCTTTAATCGTTTCAGCATAGTTAAAAAAACGTCAATTAAAAAAGGGTAAGCAAACAGCTGCAACCACACCAACAGTGCCGACCATTGCCGCAATAGCCGTGATAAATATAATCTAAACCTGCCTCAGGGCTCATTTTAAGGCCTTTCTTTAACACAATTTAACTTTTGGCGAATTAGTGAGAAGCAGTTCTTTTGATGCTGGTAAGCTCCAATGTTTGCACTGCCGGTGCCGGGTTGATTTTTATTTAATGTTTGTAAACCTTAAAGTAAACTATTAAATTTACGATAAATAAGCTACTTATTTACAACCTGTTACCTTAAATTCAATTATGCCGGCAGAAAACGAAGCTCCCGCAACGGCCACCCAGCAAAGCAATAAGCCACCACTTACGGGCAATATCTCGGTATGGCTCGGCATTATCACCTCTATAATTACAGTGGCATTAACCATTTACACGGCCTACAACAAAGCTAAAATTGACGGGCTGGAAGATAAGCTTAAAGAGCGGTCGACCACCATTGAGGAATCGCGCGAGAAAGTAGAGCGTTACAAGTGGGTTTTCAGCCTTTACCAGGACCTCACCGACACGGATAAAAGAAAAAGCAAATTTGCCGGCAGCTTAATTACCCTCGCCCTAACGGATGCCGAATCAACAAAGCTGTTTGCGGGCCTGCAAACCTCAACCGATAAGGTGCTGCAAAACCTGGGTAAAAATGGATTGACTACTATTGGCAATGGTACCATCGTAGCGCTGGTTTCAAAAATAGATACCCTGAGCGTACCCGACAGAACCAGCGCCGTGGGCGAACTGGAGAAAAACTATGCATCCTCACCTGTTGCCATAACGCTGGTGTTAAACCTTTACAATCCCGACAACATAAAAACCATGTCATCAAACGGCGTTATCAATGGGCTGTATTATTTAAACCGCACCACCGCCAAAGTATGGAGCAGGCAGCAAATAGACCAGGGCCGCGAAGTTGCCGCACGGATTGCCGCGCTAAACCCCGGAACAAAAACAAAAAACGAACTGGCCAATTTTGTAAAGTTCCTCAATAAAGCATCCGGGGGCATTTAAGGTAATGGTTGTAAAAAAATATCCCCTGCTCTTTACCGCTTATGGAAAAGAGTCAGATCAAATCCCCGCTTTTATGCTGTTAAAGGGCACACCCAACCCATCTGCGGCATATTGGGTAAGCACACTATCCTTCACCGTCATATAATCACCGTGCTGGGTAACCAGCCATTTTTCAAGGTTTCCTTCTTTAACTATTACAGGTACCGTGGCCGATACTACTCTCGCTGCTGAATCAAGCTCAATAATATAGATCTCTTTTTTTTGATCAAGCGGATCGTTAAAGGGGATAATAACCGTATGGTTGTAATCGTCAATAAAACGCCCCAATATGTTTTTGTTAGCAATCTCTTTGCTTTGCAGCGATAACAGGTGTTTAGCCTGTTGCTGGTTCATGCCAAATATTTTAAGGCGCACGGTGTTGCCGTTATCATCCTTCAAGGTATCGTAGCTGGCTACCTGGTTTGCATTTATAAATTTGGCTGCTGCGTAATAGCTATTTTCGCCGGCGCTGGTCTCGGTATTGCCGGGCAGCAGGAAACTGATGTTTAAGTTCTGGATCTGCGCACTGTCCTTTTTCACCTTACCGGCAATCAGCAGCAGCTGGGCGCTGGTAAAACGGTTGGCAATGTGCACATTTACCGTAGTGGCCGTATCTGTTTTAAAAACTTTTGATACGGTATAATGAGGAATATCCTGCGGCTTTTTGCAGGCGAAAACACTCATTAACAAACAAACTATAACTGTATTCTTTATAAAATTTTTCATTCCCGTTATTAAACAAATCACTGGTCTTTAAATAATTCCGTGCAGTGCGCCGCCCTTTTCGCCCATCTTATCCACCAGCTTTTCAGCCGCCGGGTCTTTTTCCAGCACGGGGGCATGGTGTGGCTTAATGCGGGCATCAATAATCAGCGGGCCGTTGCAGCCCCAATGCTTATGTTCGGTAAAGCTTTTAATGCCATAAATATCGTGCGATGGGTTGCTGCGTGTAAAGGTTACCCATACAAAATTATTGATGCTTTGTGCCGTAAACCCGGCATCGTCACAAAATACCATCAGCGGCAGGCCGCTTAGTTCGGCATCCTGCAAATGTTCATCCAGTATCTCCAGCATCAAAGGCATATCGCTGGTGCGGATATTTTTAGGCACCTCAACAGCCAGCACGCCGGGCATTACCATTTTGTATTTTTCAAAAGGCCGCGGCAAATCAAAGTTCGCAGGCAGTTCGTTCCAAAGTTCTCTTTTTACCGGCCCTGCTGCGGCAATGGCCACCTTACTGCCTGAGTTTAGTCCGCTGCCGCTGTAATCAAGGGTATCAATGGTGGTGTTGGTATAAAAGTGAAGGTCGCGGGTAAGGTCTATCCTTTGCAGGATGTGTTTTAAGAAGCCGCCGATATCATTAACATTTAATTGAGGATCATCTTCCCGGGCGGCAATAAACAGGTATTTAGCCAGGCTCAGCTGCCCCTTGCCTAAGATGTGGTTAGCAATGGTGAGGATCTCCTGCGGACGCCTTTCGTTATCGCTGTAAGGGGTGTAACGCTCGCTGCCAATGGCAAACAGTAAAGGATGCACACCCGCAGCATCAACTGCGTTTACCGCATGCAAACCCGGAATTTCCTTCGGGATAGCCGAGCCGGTGATCTCATGGATCAGGGCACCAAAACTGGTATCTTCCTGCGGCGGACGCCCAACAACCGTAAACGACCAAATGGCATCCTTGCGGTGATAAACGTTATGTACTTTTAACAGCGGGAAAGGGTGCTTTAAACTGTAATATCCCAAATGATCGCCAAATGGGCCCTCGGGTTTATTATCGTGAGGCATCACGGTTCCGGTTATCACAAAATCAGCATCCGCCGAAATACAGAAACCTTCTTCATCGTAAAAATAGCGAAAACGGCGGTTGCCAAGCGCACCGGCAAAAGTCATTTCTGACAAACCTTCGGGTAATGGCATTACCGCCGCAACCGGGTGCGATGGCGGGCCGCCCACAAATATGCTCACCTTTAATGGCTGGCCTTTCGCGTTTGCTTTGGTTTGATGTACACCTATCCCCCTGTGCAACTGGTAGTGCAGCCCAATTTCTTCATTCAATATATAATCATTACCGGCCAGCTGGATGCGGTACATGCCCAGGTTGGCATTCATAATGCCCGGCTTATCGGCGTCTTCAGTGTAAACCTGCGGCATGGTTACAAACGGGCCGCCGTCATTCGGCCAGTTTACTATCTGCGGGATGTCACTTATTTTGCATTTGGCAAAGTTTACAGGCGCGCGGCTGCCGGTTTTCATGGGCAGCGCCGATAATGCCGTAAGCGCTACATTAGCGTATTTAAAAGGATTTTTTATGGCCTTCAGCGGATCAGATTTCAGATCGACCAAAGTTTTGATCTTATCCAGGGTATCCCTGAAAATAAATTCAGATCTTTCAAGCGTCCCGAAAAGGTTGGATACCGCCGGGAACTTGCTGCCTTTTATGTTTTCAAAAAGGATAGCCGGGCCTTCATTTTCAAATACACGCAAATGAATGGCGGCCATTTGCAGGTAAGGGTCAACCTCTTCTTTAATACGGATCAACCGACCATGTTTTTCAAGATCGGCAACACAGGCTTTTAAACTTGGGTAACTCATATATTCAGCAGCAAATGTACACAATGCGCAATAGTTGCAGGGCTGCGGCGTGCTACTATATTGTAATTTTATTTGGTGGTGAGCAGGGCACAGCATGCTACTTACACCTCCACTAAATCTATAGACAAACATTAAAGTAAGCGCTTAAAAAAAGTTATTATTACTTTAGCAGCATCCTATTTTTTGTGCCTATGTCGGTAATTATTTTTACTGTTATTATACTTATTGGCTCCTATTTTGCAGGCTTGCTGGGATCGTTAACCGGCCTGGGGGGCGGTGTGGTAATTATCCCGCTACTTACTTTATTGCTCAAGGTTGATATCCATTATGCCATTGGTGCGTCGCTGGTATCGGTTATTGCAACTTCGTCAGGTTCGGCGGCTGCCTATGTAAAGGAAGGCATCACCAATATGCGGCTCGGCATGTTTTTAGAGATAGCCACTACTGCCGGTGCCATGTGCGGTGCCATGCTGGCGGTTTATATCCCAACTCAATATATTGCTATATTATTTGGCGTTATCTTACTTTTTTCCGCAATACTTTCTCTGCGCAAAAAGGCGGAGCAAATTATCACTGAAAAAAGCTACCTGGCTGCTAAACTAAAACTTAACAGCAGTTACCCCACTGCTGCCGGCCCGGTTGAATATAGTGTACGTAACGTGGGCGGCGGTTTTGTTATGATGGCATTTGCAGGCGTTATTTCGGGGCTGCTGGGCATTGGCTCGGGTGCATTAAAAGTTATCGCAATGGATACCATTATGCGCATCCCTTTTAAGGTGTCAACCACTACCAGCAATTTTATGATAGGCGTTACCGCATCGGCAAGTGCGGTAGTGTATTTGCAACGCGGCTATATTAGCCCGGGCCTGGTTATGCCGGTTGTTATAGGGGTATTGTTTGGCGCTTTTACCGGCTCAAAAATACTGGTACATACCAAATCATCAGGCTGGCTCAGGTGGGTATTTGCCATTGTGGTATCCTTTTTAGCGGGACAAATGATTTATAACGGAATTACAGGGAATATTTAATTGGGTTGATAGTAAATAGAAAAACAAAAGGCAAACATCAGCCTGGATAAATAAACAAATGCAGCTGCCATCAACTATGAACGGCTAACTACAAACTAATGAAATTTAAAGACACAGACATACAATCGCTTATAGGTAAGGTGCTGCGTACCGGTATGATCATATCTATGGGGATCGTTTTTTTTGGCGGAATCTTGTTTTTGTACCGTCACGGGCATTCTATCCCAAACTATAAGGTTTTTAAGGGCATCCCTCCTTTTCTTCAAAATACCGGGAGTTTGCTGCATGCCTCCTTTCAGCTAAAGGGACAGGCCATCATTCAATTGGGAATAATTTTATTAATTGCCACGCCTATACTAAGGGTAGTATTTTCAACCCTGGGCTTTGTACTGGAAAAAGACTACCTGTATGTGGGCATCAGCATGGTTGTGCTGGCTATTATTTTTACCAGCATGCTAAGCGGGCACGCGGGGTAATGATGCGTTTCTGTTTAGTTACCGCCGCCAAGGCTTATCCTTTTTTGCTCTTCTTCGTTACCTGTACGGTGCGTGGTAATGGTTTTTACCGAAGTTTTTCCGAACCGGTAAGTAAAGGTAAGCCGCGCAATCCGGCTCTCCAGTTTATCGGTTACCGTTAAGTTAAGATTTTGATAGTTCACGCTGCTCCTGTCGCGCAGGGTATTAAATATATCAGACACATTTAACCTTAAACTACCGCGATTATTAAACATTTGCTCACCCAAACCGGCATCAACACGGTAACGTGGCTTGTTTTGATTGATCCCGTAAAAGTTTGCCGATTCATATTCGCCCGAAACCACGGCCGATAGGGTTTTGCTTATTTTAAAGCTTTGAATGGTGTTCAAAATAATATCCTGCGTACCCTTATTCAGGTTGCCGTTTTGCGGGTAAGCCACATACCGCTGATAGGATGCATCAGCGTGAAAATAAGCTTCCCACCAGTTATTAACTGTTAACGGCGCCGAAAACTTGATGCCATAATTGTAGATTTTTCCAAAATTGATTTGTGTTTTTACGTTAACCTTGGTGGCATCGTTTTGTTCGTAAAACCCAAAGTCGTATGCGTTACTTATTATAGACGTATATAAACTTGTTATAATGGTTTTGTTGTACGTGTGCGACAGCTCAATTAAATTGGAATACTGCGGCATTAAGTTTGGATTGCCCGCCCTGTAATCGTACGGATCAACATAGTATAAAAAGGGGTTAATTTCTTCGTAGGCCGGCCTGGTAATACCGCGGTTATAACTCAACGAAAACTCGTTTTTGCTGTCCCTTTTATAAGTAAACTGCGCCTGCGGGAATAAATCGAAATAACTGCGGTCTATTTTGGTATCCATAGTTACCGAGTTGCCGTTAGCAACGGTTTGTTCGCCGCGTAAGCCCATGGTAATATAAAACTTGTTAAACTTATTTTGATAGTTCACATAACCTGCATCCACAACTTCGGTATAAAAAAAATGATTGCTCAAATCAGCGTCAGGCACATATTGCCCGTTTACCTGCGGCCCAAAAATCAAATCATTATTGCTGGAAGCATGGCTGTATTTAATACCGGCCTCAAAAGTTGAGTTTTTTGAAAGCGGGGTGCTAAAATCAATCTTCGAAAGCCAGATCCTGATTGCTGATGGCGAAAGGTTTTCAAGCAAAACGGCATCCCGGTAAGGGCTCCAGTCGGCCCTGTAAAAATCATTGGTAATATACTCAGACGAACTGCGGTTAAAAGTGGTGTAATTGATATCGGCCGACAGCGTGCTGCCTGCCTTGTTAAGCTTGCCGTTATAATTTAGGTTATAATTTATCTTCTTAATATGCCGCCCAAGCTTTGATTCAGCGGTGATGATGGAATCCAGCACCCCTCCGTTGCTGATGTTCAGCTTATTATCTTTTGCAAAATCATCCTGCCGGGCAAACCCGTTAATTAAAAAACCAATAGTATGGTTTGGGGCAACCGTGTAATCAGCGCCTGCGCTAAACGTATTATTCTCACTGGTTTGAATGCCCTTATAATCCACATGATAATTACTGATCAAATTATTGAAATCAATGATCCGGTCGGTTACAAAATTATGAAAGGTCTTATCGGTCGTAAAATTATAGCTCCCAAACAGGTTCAACTTATCCATACGGTCGTTAAACCTGACGCCTATATTGCTTTTGTAGTATTTTCCATAACCGGCAGTGGCAGAAATAGTACCATTGGAGCCTATATTATTACCCTTTTTTAAGACAATGTTCACTATACCCCCGCTCGATGCATCGTATTTGGCCGACCCGCTGGTTATCAGTTCAATTTTTTCAATCATGTTCGACTGGATGCTGCGCAGGTAAGCAACCAGGTCTTCACCTGTAAGGTTGGTTGTTTTGCCATCAATCGTAATCAAAGCGCTTTGCCGCCCAATTATGCTGATGTTGTTGCTGTTATCAACCCGTACCCCGGGCGCTTGCCGCAATATCTCAAAGGCAGAATTGCCCTCGGCTGTTAAACTATTGGGGATATTTAACGTTATTTTTCCCGGTCTTACTTCAATTTGGGGCCTGCTGCTTAAAATGGTTACCTCTTTTAGCTGGTTGGTTGCCTGTTGTAAGTTTATTTCACCTATGCCGTGGTTTTCGTTATTGTCAATCCGGTAAGGGCCTGAATATGTTTTAACGTAACCAACAGCAGTTGCCAGCAGCAGGTAATCATCAGCAACCACATCTTCAAACCTGAACTTTCCGTTTTTGCCGGTAACGGTTGAACTTACAATAGACGAATCACGGGCTTTTAACAAAATCACAGTGGAGGCTTCGGCGGGGGTATGCTGTTCATTCAGCACCTTCCCATGTATGGTTGAAAGTACTGCCTGCGCGTGCACATTATTAAACAGTACGGCCAGGAACGCTGCCAATAAGCATCCAAAAATAATCTTCATTAATAGATAGTGTAGAAATGTACTATAAACGTAATTTTAAATCTGCCGCAACATCACAGCAAAAATCACTTTTTTTTTAAAGTCGATTTTACGAAAAATAAACATAAAAGTTGTACGACAGCTGGTATCATAATCCTTTTCATACCTGTATTACGTACAACCGTGTCACACAGCAGTGTTTATTTTCTTTCCGGTAAACTTACCAAATGTTAATCAATACTTTAATTTTAATTAATATTTATAGTTCTGCACAAACCCCGCAGTTTGATTACGTTCTTTATTCCTGTAAATTTACCGCCGGCCATAAGGGCATTAATGAAACCATTATTTTATGAATTACAGTAAACCCCGGTTGCGTACAGTAAATGTGCAGCGCTACGTTACACCCCTGCGCGAAGGAGGTTCGTTACCCGCAATAGCCGAGGCTGACGACGGCTTTTTATATGTACTAAAGTTTAGGGGCGCCGGGCAAGGCGCCAGGGCACTGATAGCTGAGCTGATTGGCGGCGAAATTGCACGTGCCTGCGGATTAAAAGTACCTGAAATTGTTTTTGCCAACCTTGACGAGGCTTTTGGCCGTACCGAACCTGACGAAGAGATCCAGGACTTGTTAAAAGCCAGTGTTGGCCTTAACCTGGCGCTGCATTACCTGTCGGGCGCTATAACTTTTGATGCTTCGGTAGTTAACATTGATCATAAACTTGCCTCAAAAATAGTTTGGCTGGATTGCCTGCTAACCAACGTTGACCGTACCCCGCGCAATACCAATATGCTGATGTGGCATAAAGAGCTCTGGCTAATTGACCACGGCGCCGCACTATATTTTCACCATTCCTGGCAAAACTGGGAAGAAGCTGCAAAAAAACCTTTTTTACAGATCAAAGACCATGTATTGTTACAGCGCGCAACTCTGCTGGATGAGGTTGACGCCGAATTCCGCACCATATTAACAGACGAAGTGATCCGTGATATAGTTAACCTGGTACCTGACGAATGGCTCACCGGCGAACTGGCTTTTGAAACACCGCAGCATTACCGCGATGCGTACGCCCATTTTTTAATAACCCGTATAGCACATTCAGATTTTTTTGTAAAAGGAGCCCAAAATGCAGCAGAAGCAGTTATTTGAATATGCCGTTATCCGCGTGGTACCAAGGGTAGAACGGGAAGAATTTTTAAATATCGGGGTGATCTTATTTTGCGCCAAACAAAAATTCCTGCAAACAAAATACCTGCTGGATGAGGCGCGCCTGAAGGCTTGCCATCCCGGTTTGGATCTTGAAGAATTAAAAAAACACTTGTGCTCATTTGAACGCATTTGCCATGGCGGCAAAGATGCAGGGCCAATTGGCCAATTGGATCAGGCATCGCGCTTTCGCTGGCTCACCGCCACCCGCAGCACTGTTTTGCAAACCTCAAAAGTACACCCCGGCATAAGCGAAGACGCTTTAGCCACGCTGAACAGGTTGTTTGAGCAGCTGGTAATGTAATTGATCAGCTAAAATAAGAATCAAAATAGGGCGGAGTGTTTAACGTCGCCCTATTTCTTTTTTTCCTCAATCTCAGTTTCCAAACGCACTTTTTTCAAATCGATGCGAACCAGCGCAAAAAGGCTCATATAAATATTAGCCACAAATACCAGCGCAAAGCCGGCAATAAGATAGCCGCGCCAATCGGTCATTAATAATTTGTAATTGGTAAGCAGCAGCATAGCAAGGGTAACGTAATGGCTAAAACAATACTCGCAGGTAAAAAGGTAAAAAAACTTTCGTTCGGCAATGGTTTTGCCTGTGTGGCAACGGCTTACACAATAATCCCGCGGCTCGCGGAAAACCTCCTCGTGGGTAACCGTCCATGCTATGCATGCAATGGGAATAGCCAGTAAAAACAACCAGGCAATTTGTGTGCTTAATTCCATAGTGTTATAAGTACATAACACATTAAAAAGTTTTAGCTTAACGTTGTGTATCAGCAATAAATAAAATTCCTGCCGGGGCATCCTGTATTTAACCGGATTTTATCCTTTTATGCCCACTTTTTGCCTGCTTTTAGCAGCAGTCACCATTTTTTTTTGTGCTGAAATATTGTTCATTATGTTTACAGAAATTAATTTAAATAATGAGCCACGTCACACAAGCAGCAAAACTCTTTTTAATCACACTACTTTCATTAACAAGCTTAAATCTGCTCAAAGCAAAATCAGCCCCAGTGGCCGACAGCGTCAATAATACTGAAGTTAAAGGAATCATCAGCCGCATTCTTCCCGGTAAATCATCTTATTTTATATTAAAAACTATTCCTGTTAAAGCCAGCCGCGATAGCTTTTATGTGCAAAGCCAGGGAGATAAAATAGTTATTGAAGGCACCAACGCACTGTCAATGGCCAAAGGGCTTAACTATTACCTTAAAACCTATTGCCACATCTCGGTAAGCTGGTATGCCAATGACGTAATTAACGTACCGGCGCAGTTACCGGTAATTGACCAGCCTGCCGGGCAGGCCTGCCGTTTTGATAAACGTTTTTTTCTAAACTATTGCACATTTGGCTATACTACCCTTTGGTGGCAATGGCGTGATTGGGAACATTTAATTGACTGGATGGCACTTAACGGCATCAACATGCCGCTGGCTATTACCGGGCAGGAATACATCTGGCAGCGGGTATGGAAAAAATTCGGAATGACCGACGAGCAGAGCCGCGCGTTTTTTACCGGCCCGGCGCATTTGCCGTGGCAGCGCATGGGCAACCTGGACAGGTGGCTCGGCCCCCTGCCGCAAAGTTTTATTGATGGCCAGTTTACCCTGCAAAAGCAAATCCTGCAAAGGGAAAGAAGCCTGGGCATGAAACCTATTTTGCCCGCATTTGCCGGCCATGTACCCAAAGACCTGGTAAAAAAGTTCCCAAAAATGAAAGTTACCGACCTTGGCTCATATGACACCGGGACGGAGAACGATGCTTTTTTCCTCGATCCGATGGATCCCCTGTTTGTTAAAATTCAGAAACTTTACCTCGGCGAACAGGAAAAATTACTGGGCACTAATCACTATTACGGTGCCGATCCATTCAACGAGATGAACCCGCCCAGCTGGGAACCCGCCTACCTGGCCAGTGTGGCAAAAACCATATACAGCGGCATGAAAGCCATTGACCCGAATGCCGTTTGGGTACAAATGGGCTGGACTTTTTATTACGACCGTAAACACTGGACCAACCCGCGCCTGGAAGCCATGATAAAGGCCGTGCCGCCGAATAAAATGCTGTTGCTGGACTATTTTTGCGAGCAAACCGAAGTTTGGCGCGCAACCGATGCCTTTTTTAATGCCCCCTATATTTGGTGTTACCTGGGCAATTTTGGTGGCAATACCCAACTGGCGGCCCCGCTGTTAAAGGTGGCCAAACTGTTGCCCGCTGCCGAAAAAGATCCTAACCACCGGCAAATGGATGGCATTGGTACCACGCTTGAAGGTTTCGGGGTTAACCAGTTTATGTTTGAATGGCTGTTTGATTACGCCTGGAATGCCAATGCTGCAAACGTAAACGATTGGATGAAACAATATGCCGACAGCCGCAGCGGCCGTCATGACGTGGTTGCGCAATCGGCCTGGTTAAAGCTTTTGCCCGTAGTATATAACGCACAGGTATCAGGCGTTGGATTAGGAAATATCGTTCAGTCCGAGCCGATGCTGAAAGGGCACGGTGATTACTCCTCATTAAGCAATTACGATTACAGCGCATTGAGCAATATCCTGCCATCATTTTTTGTTGCTGACTCCGCTTCAAAAGCATCGCCCAATTACCGCAGAGATTTGGCATTGGTTGAAAAACAGGTACTTGTTAACCTTGCATCCGCAATTCGCGACAGTATCGGCAAAGCCTACTATGCAAAGGATACCCGGTCATTTGAAAAATTCACCAAACTATTCACTTCGCTGTGCGATGATGTGGACCTGGTTGCCTCAACCCAGCAGGATCTGTTATTAGGAAACTGGATAGGGCAAGCCCGCGCCTTTGGCAACACAACTGCTGAAAAGAACTTTTACGAAAAGGACGCCCGCGTATTGATCACCACCTGGGGCGGCGAGGCCAACGTAAATACCGATTATGCAGCAAAGGATTGGGCCGGGTTGATAAAAACCTATTACAAACCGCGCTGGGAGTTATTTTTTAACTACCTGCGAAAAACCTTGAATGCCGGAACACCGCCGGATATGAAAGAATTTGACAAGCTGCGCGTTAAGTTTGAATGGCAGTGGACGGATAAAACTGCTGCAGACCAACCCTTTGCGACGCAGCCACAGGGCGATGTAATGAAGATCTGTAGCGATCTTTATAAAAAATGGGCATTGTATTTATAGTCCGTAACAAAATAAAGTATTTAAATAGCCGATGGCCTGTACGTTTTACGGGCCATTCGCAGTTATAGCTATGACGCTTGTTTTCAAGGAGCAGGATTAGGAACTGTATATGCTAATTTGTTTACATTTAGCAAAAAACAGCTTAATTTTACTAATTTCGGGATTGCAAATTTCCTTGTCTGATTATACTTAAATGAAGAAAATATTATTTGTTGTTGCTACATTGCTTTTAACCGGAAAAGCTATTGCACAGGCCGAACCGGCCAATTATGTTACGGCGGTCACCAAATTTACCCAATATTACAATCACGACCAGCCCGACAGTATTTTCAGCATGTTTAGCCCCGAGATGAAGGCCAGCCTGCCTATCGGTAATTTTAAACCCACAACCATCCAGTTAAAATCACAATACGGCAGCCTGCTCAAAACCGAATTTGTAAAGATCACACAAACACTTGCCATTTATAAGGCCACCTTTCAAAACAGTACATTTTTGTTAAACCTGGCGTTAAACGCTCAAAATAAACTAACTGGATTATTGTTAAGCCCCTACACCGAAGATAAGATTGCAGCAGGTTTTGCATTTGATCCATCGCTTGATGAAACCCCTATTTTATTAAAAACATTGACAGGTACTGTTTCCGGAGCCCTGGTGATGCCTAAAAACCCATCGGGCAAAATCCCCGTTGTTATAATTATTGCCGATGCAGGCGCTACCGACAGGGACGGTAACAATGAAAAAACGGGCATATCAGCAAATACCTATAAAATATTGGCTAATGATTTAGGTAAAAATGGCATAGCGACCGTACGCTATGATAAGCGCCTTGTTGGTGCAAGTATGACCAAAAGCAAAGAATCAGAATTAAGGATAGAGGACTACAGCGATGATGCTATGGGTCTTGCAAATATGCTGAACGATGATCAGCGCTTTTCAAAGGTGGTATTGTTCGGCCATGGCGAAGGCGCCCTGGTAGCGGCACTTGCCGTAAACGATTCCCCGGTTAAAGGTTTTATCAGCGCGGAATGGAACGCTGACAATGGCGATAAGATCCTTAAAGAACAAATGAAATCAAAGCCGCAGTTTTTACAGGATGAGTTAAAAACCTTTCTTGACAGTCTGCGAAAAGGAAAAATGACCCCTAATATCGATCCTGCGCTTTATTACATTGCACGGCCCAGTATCCAGAACTTTATTATGTCATGGTGCCGTTACGATCCTATCCGGGGGATAAAACGAATTAAGCTGCCAATATTGATCATCCAGGGAACAACTGACAAAACCGTTCCTGCTGAAAACGGGCAGCGCCTAAAAAAAGCAAAATCAGAAGCTACCCTGCTCGAGATAAAAAACATGAACCATATTTTAAAAGAAGCTCCCGCAGATGAAGAACAAAACATGGCGACGTACAGCAAACCCGACCTGCCGCTAAAACCCGAATTGATCCCGGCTCTTGTGGAGTTTATCAACAAGCTAAGGTAAGCGTAAACCCTGCGTTAACTAACTTTTCCAGTTGCCCAAAAAGCGCCTTATGGCTACAATTTCGCCGATATGGTAAGCGTTATGATCTGCCATTTGCAGGGCTTCGCGCAAAATATTTTGCCCGTCGCCATGTTCCAATGGCTGGTAAATATCGCTATGCTCCAATAACTCAATAAATTCATCCAGGTCGCTTTCAATTTGTTCAATTGACCCTTTCCATGCGTCTTCGTCAGCAGGTTCGCTTTCTTTTGGCCAATAATCATCAGGCCATTTTGGCGATTGATGATCAGCATCCTTGCTAAATTGCAGCATATCCCATTGGGCTATCCTGATATGATCAACCAGCTGCCAGATACTGTAAGGCATATTTTCGGGCTTTATGCCACGCAGTTGGGGGGTTAATCCTTTTACCGCATCGCTAAAGGAGGCGTGTGCGCTACCGCCCAGTAACAATTTCGACAGTTCGTTTATGAGTGTTTTATGCTGGTTATCCATGAGCTTCGTATTTACTGTTTTTACACCTGGTATAATTGTTTAACAAATATCATAAAAATAAGTTCGGCTATTTAAAAACAAGTTTACCACCGGATTTAACGGTGCTGCAAAATTGATGTGCCCGCAGCCATATTCTTTTTGATTTATTTCGCTTAAAAGTTTTAAGTTTATCCATTAAACTTTAAACAGATACCCCAGTGATAAAAAAACTACTATTCATGGCCTGTCTTTGTTACTTCGCGCTTACCGGCTGTAAAAAAGACGCTTCCCAGGGGCCGCTGCAGGGCAAGGATGACGCTGCATTTGATATTTATGAAAACTCCTTTTTAGAAGGTTTTTGGAAACTTAACCCCGACTGGGCCACTTCTATTGGCTATCATAAATACGACAGCCTGCTGTTTGTTCCCGATGATAAAAACAGGGAGAAGATGATCACATTTGCCAAAGTACAGATAGATTCCCTGAGCAGGTTTGAGGTAAACACCTTGTCGGACGCGAACCGAATGGATTACCACATCATGCAAAACCAGATGGAGGAAATTGAATGGAACCTGCAACAGTTAAAGGCCTATCAGTGGGACCCGTCGCAATACAATGTTATTGGCACATTTGCCACCATCCTGAACGAGCATTATGCGCCGCTCAATAAGCGGTTACGCAGTTTTTATCAAAAAATGATCAATATCCCGGCTTATTATAAGGCTGCCGAAAAACAAATAAGAAACCCTGTTGCCGAACTCACCAGCTTGGCTGCCGATCAGCACCTGGGCGGCGTTGGCGTATTTGAAAAAGACTTTGCCGATTCTTTAAAAAAATCATCCGTACCACAGGCGGAGCAAAAATTAATGCTCGACCGTGCCCGCCTCTCGGCCGACGCTATTAAAGCTTATGCGGCCTGGCTAAAAGATTTGAAGAATGATAAACCACGCAGCTTCAGGTTGGGGAAAGACCTGTACGACGCCAAATTCAAATACCAGATCCAGTCGGAATCAACCGCACAGCAGATTTTTAATGCAGCGGTAGAGCGCAAGAAATACCTGCACCGCGAAATGACGAAGATCAGCAAAAAGCTATGGCCTAAATATTTTGGCACCAAAGCCATGCCTGCCGACTCCTTAACACTTATTGCACAGGTAATTGATACGCTGTCGTCAAAACATGCTGAACAGGGCGAATTCCAGTCTGCTATTGAAAAGCAGATCCCGAAACTTACTGCCTTTGTAAAAGCAAAGGACCTTTTAACGTTAGACCCTTCAAAACCACTGGTTGTTCGTAAAGAGCCTGGCTATATGGCGGGGGTAGCGGGCGCATCCATGAGTTCGCCCGGGCCATACGATAAAGAAGGAAACTCTTATTTTAATGTAGGCAGCCTGGCCGCATGGCCGGCAGACAAGGCCGAAAGCTACCTGCGCGAATACAATAACTATACCCTGCAGATCCTGTGTATTCACGAAGCTATTCCGGGCCATTATGTACAGCTGATATATGCCAATAAAACACCGAGCTTAATTAAGTCGATATTTGGTAATGGGGCCATGGTGGAGGGCTGGGCCGTGTACAGCGAGGAGATGATGCTGGACGCGGGCTTTGGCGGCGATGACCCCGAGATGCGGCTAATGTGGTATAAATTTCACCTGCGCTCAGTGTGTAACACTATTTTAGACTACAGCGTTCACGCCCTGAGCATGACAAGGCCCGATGCCTTAAAACTGCTAACCCGCGAAGCATTTCAGCAACAGGCCGAAGCCGAAGGCAAATGGAAAAGGGTAAGCGTGAGCAGCGTACAATTGGACAGCTATTTTACAGGCTATAAAGAAATAATGGACCTGCGGGAAGCCTACAAAAAGAAACTTGGGGATAAGTATAAATTAAAAGAGTTTAATGAAAAGTTTCTGAGTTTTGGCAACGCCCCGGTACGATACATTAAAGAGTCAATGCTGGCAAAGGGCCCTGTTGTTGGCAACATCAGCGGAAAGTAACCAGCCACCAAATATCTGAAGCAGCAGGTTGTTAATAAGCAGCTTGCTGCTTACTGGTATAGGTATTGCAATAATAATATCCTATAAAGCAATAATTAAAATGCCGGCAACCTATTTAATTTTTGATAAATAATTAATTTATAGTTATATTGCAGCATAAATGAACTTATTTGTAACTTTAACATTACAAATAAGTTCAACAATCAACAATGGCACGATTTTATTTTCAAATAAAATGGGTATAATTTTCCCCATAACGAGAAATAAAATACCCAAAATTCGCATTATTCCCATCTGCTATTTTCGCTAAAAGCAATAAACATCGCTCACAATTGCGCCATGGCACTTTTATGTTTACAGGTATGATTTTTGCCGCTATTTATGCGTAAATTATTATCACTATCTGTTCACTCTCAATAGCATAATATCATGAGCACATTAGCCATTATCGGGATAGCCATACAAGCGGTACCGGTGTTCTTCATTATCAGAACAAGCATCAACATGATAAGGGAAAGAAGACTGCATTAACAGTCCATTATTCTTTATTTTTATTGGTAAAATACCATATTTAAAACTCCTGCCATCCGGCCGGAGTTTTTTTGTGTTTTTTTTGAAACCCTGTTTCATTCCTGCCGTATAAGTGGCAGAGTGAAAATTAATGATAATTGAGAATAGCCGGGGATGAGAGCCTGGCTATTCTTATTTTAAACCTCCTTCCCCCTCTTTTTCACGCAGCTTAACTATATTAGCCAAATCAAAATTAACTCATGAAGTATTTTACCTACACCCTGTTTTGCTGCATTGCGGCACAGCTTTGTTTTGCGCAAAAATTTAAACCCGCATTAAACCTTACCAAAGGCAGCACCTACTATCTTACCACCACAGCCGGCTCGGCAGTTAAACAAACAATAAGCGGCCAGCAAAACGCCATAAACTTAACCTTCACGTTCAAAATGGCATTTAAGGTAACCGGCATTGCCGATTCTGTTTATAGCATGGAAGTAAGTTACCAGTCGCTGGGTATGAAAATGGATATGGCTGGCAACAGCGTCGACATGGATTCAAAAAAGAGCGATCCGCAGGATATCCCCTCCACCATTATTGCCGCAATGATGAACAAGTCGTTTAACCTGGAGATGACTAAAACCGGCAGGATCAGGTCTGTTCAAAATATTGATAAAATGGTATCTGCTGCAATGGAAAGCTTTCCGCAGATTGATGCAGCCAAAAAAGAACAGGTTAAAGCCCAATTTATGCAGTCGTTCGGGCCAAATGCCTTTAAGGGAAGCATAGAAATGGGCACTGCCATTTTTCCGGACAGACCCGTTGCCAAAGATGATAAATGGACCATAAAAACCAGCCTGGAAAGCCCCGCAAAAGCGGAGGTTGCTATTACTTATACCCTTGCAGATGTAGTTGGGGGGATGTATGTTATCCACGGCGACGGCACCATTACCACCGATAAAAATGCAGGTTCTGTAAAGATTAACAGCATGCCCATCAAATACAACCTGAACGGAACCATTATTTCGGATATACGGGTGGATAAAGCCACCGGCTGGATCAGCGAAGTAAAAATGAAACAGGCCATGATGGGCGATATGCAGATTCTTGATAACCCACAGGTGCCGGGTGGAATGACCATCCCGATGACCTTTAATACCGATGTAAACACTGCCGGTAAGTAACTTATAACGAGAAAAAAAGCAGCCCGAACCTTAAAAGTCCGGGCTGCTTTTTTTCTCCCGTTTATTATCGGGAGCCTCTTATCTCCAATAACCGCCTACCCATACATAACCCCGGTGGTGATGCCTCCAGCGGCCGGGCACCCAAACGGCACGCGGGCGTGGCGGCTCTGCCCAGTATCCTTGATGATATACATAGGTTCCGCCGGCAGGTGCCCATTCTTCTGATACCCAAACGTGGCGCGGCGAAGGCCGCAGCGGGCGAACCACAACTGCCGTACGCGGACGACCCAGGCGCGCCCTTACAATAATCTGCGCGCTACTGCTTGCAGCTGCAAATAAGGTGATGGCGGATGCCAGCATTAATATTTTTCCGTACTTTTTCATAGTAGAATATATTTTGTTTTTTCATTATGACGATACAGAACAGCGAGGGTTTAAAAACCTTTAAAAATTCAGTTATGCTATTTTCAAATCATCGCATCTTCAAATTTTCAAATTAAAACTTATCTTCGCTTATATGTCACCGGCCGAAGCAAAAACCCGAATAGCATCTCTTTCATCAGAATTAAAACAGCACAATTACAATTATTATGTGCTGGCAATGCCTACTATTGCCGATTTTGATTTTGATAAAAAACTGGAAGAACTGAACGCACTGGAAAAGGAGTTTCCTGAATTTCTTGACCCCGATTCACCTACCCAAAAGGTAGGCGGCGATATTACCAAAGAATTTGAAACCGTTAGGCACCGGTGGCCAATGCTGTCATTAGGCAACACGTATAATGAGCAGGAACTGCTTGATTTTGACCAGCGGATCCGCAAGGCCATAGGTGATAATTTTGAGTATGTGTGCGAATTAAAGTTCGACGGCCTGTCCATGAGCCTTACTTACGAAAACGGCAGCCTGGTTAGGGCCGTTACCCGCGGCGACGGCATCCAGGGCGATGATGTAACTACCAACGTCCGCACCATCAACACCGTTCCCAAACGACTCAAACATAGCGGGTATCCCGACCAGTTCGAGATCAGGGGCGAGGTATTTATGCACCTGAAAGCTTTTGAACGCTTAAATAACGAGCGGCTTGAAAACGGCGAATTGCAGTATGCCAACCCGCGCAACTTTGCATCTGGCACTATAAAAATGCAGGATTCGGCCGAGGTGGCGCGCCGTCCGCTGGATTGCTTCATGTATTTCCTGTACACCGAAAAACTTTTGTTTAAAACCCATTGGGAAAGCCTGCAGGCCGTAAAAAGCTGGGGCTTTCATACCAACGAAAACAGCAGGCTTTGCGGAACCATTGAAGACGTTTTTAAATTCATTACCTATTGGGACAAAAACCGCTTTGGTTTAAGCTACGATATTGACGGCATAGTAATAAAGGTAAACAGTTACGCCCAACAACAGGAGCTTGGCTTTACAGCCAAATCCCCGCGGTGGGCCATTGCATACAAATACAAGGCCGAGCAGGTGCAGACCGAGCTGCTGGCGGTAACCTACCAGGTTGGCCGTACCGGCGCGGTTACGCCCGTTGCCAATTTAAAACCGGTACAGCTTGCCGGCACTACCGTTAAGCGCGCCACCCTGCACAATGCCGATGAAATTGAAAAACGCCTTAAACTGCATGAGCATGATTGGGTGTTCGTAGAAAAAGGCGGCGAGATCATCCCCAAGATCATCAGCGTAAACCTTGACAAGCGCGACCCGTCGGCAAAGCCGATCCGTTACATTGCCCATTGCCCGGTTTGCGGCACGGCGCTCATCCGCAAAGAAGGCGAAGCGGCCTCCTACTGCCCTAACGAAGAAGGCTGCCAGCCGCAGATAGTTGGAAAAATGCAGCATTTCATCAGCCGCAAAGCCATGAATATTGACGGACTGGGCGACGAAACCATTGAAACCCTGTATCAAAATAAATTCATCAGCCATATCAGTGATATTTACGGCCTTAACGCACACAGTGAAGAACTGAAAAAGATGGGGCGCTTTGGCGAAAAGTCCATTAACAACATGCTGGAGGGCATTGAAAAATCAAAGACAATGCCTTTTGAAAAAGTATTGTTCGGCCTCGGCATCCGATATGTTGGCGAAACCGTAGCCAGGAAGCTTGCCGCCCACTTTAAAAATATCGACAACCTTGCTGCGGCATCCTTCGATGAGTTGATCACAGCCGAAGAAATTGGTGAACGTATTGCCCTGAGCATTCTTGAATATTTTAGCGATGAGGGCCATAAAGCCGAAATTCAAAAGCTAAAAGATTATGGCCTGCAGTTTATTACCGTTGAAAAAGAAGTAAACCTGGCGAGTGAAAAACTGAGCGGCATGTCTTTCATCATCTCCGGTGTTTTTGAAAAGTATTCGCGCGATGAGCTTAAAGACATTATAGAACAAAACGGCGGAAAAATATTGAGCAGCATCTCGGCTAAACTCAATTACCTGGTAGCAGGCGATAACATGGGCCCGGCTAAGTTAGAGAAAGCCCAAAAGCTAAACATTCCTATCATCAGCGATGCGGAGTTGTTTAAAATGATTGAGATAATTTAAACTTAATCTATATATCTGACCAACCTGCCTGTTGTACTAAATTAAGCCCCGCCTACTTCACTTTGAAATGAACAGTATAGGATTTAAGCGGATACCCCGTTTTAGATTTAAATCCGTTTCCGTTAATTACGAAATCGTATGTTTTACCTGGTTGTAAGTTAAGCTTCAGCTTGAACGACTTGCGATCATCCGAAAATCCCGCTATTCCAGAAATGGGAAAGTGGTCTTTCCCGCCTTCACCAAAAGCGATGGAATAACCTTTATCCATTGGTTCCGAAAAATTCAGGGTTAGCTCCGTCAGCGTTGGCAAAACATCTTCCATCAAGTTCACATTGGGGTACAGGCTAACAACCTCGGGCTGTAAGCTTTCAAACTGCTTCAAAAGCTCCTGCTTATCAATCGGCTCCGTGTAATATCCCGACTGCCTGAGAAAGTCGGCTATCTGCTGCTCATTGGTATAATCCAGCTCTATAATTTTTTTAATTGCCTGCTTCTTATCATGTTGACTTTGATAGTAAGCCTGGCAAATCACATATCCCATAAAGTAGCCCAGGTCTGCATGAGCGCTACTGGAACCGTTGTATAACCAATTGCCGGTGGCCGTACTAAACATTTCGATGCGGAATTTTTCCTTCAGCTCCTTTTCGTGTGCACGGCCATAAAGCATATAAGCACTATTGTTTTTCCTTTGAGTAACCAATTCGGCAATAAAATCTGCGGCACCCTCTGTTATAGTTTGAGCCAGTAACAAATTACCTTCACCGGGCTTTTGCTGCGTATGAACATATTCGTGAACATTTAGGGCAACAAGATTTGAACTTTCCTGGTTTTTAAAAACATTTTTCAACCAATCGTTTAACTCCGAAGCATCGGTATTTTTATCTGCTGTGGCTATTTCTGTACCTACCAAAACCATATCGTTAGTCGTAGTACCGCCTGAACGCAGGCCGCCCACAGTAAAATACATTTTAGCGGGCTTCATTTCGGGATATAACTTCTTAAAATTTTGGATGCTTTTATTGATAGCAGGTACCTGGCCTTTAACCAGCAGCGTGTTGCTTCTTATGCTTTTCCAGAATGCAGGATATTTATGAATAAGCGCCACCCATAATTTAGCATTGTAATCGCGCGCCTTCATAAAAGCCTTCAGGCCTTCAGTACCTTTATCAACATAAAGCTTTTGAATAAAGTTTAATTGCTTTGCGGTGTCGCTGGTGGTGGCTACACTGTCAAAGGCTATCCAAAACCGGTCTATGTCAGCAGTGTAAACAGTGGTAAAACTGCGCTGCTGTGCATTAACGAACAAAGGGAAACAAAAAGCGAATGCGATAAAGTATATGTATTTCATATCTGGTTATTAGACGCCTCTTCATGCAATTATGTTGCACCCTATCGGTAATTTGCTATAAGTAAAATACCGGGGATCATTCCTCAGGTACTTTACTTATCATAAGCTATTGAATAATTACCACGGACTAATCCCTGTTTCGGGCGCATTATCATCGCTGTAGAATTGACCTGTCGGCCCGTCCTGGCCTAAAACGGCAGCCTTTACCACTCTTGCAGCGGCATCAGGCACAGTTCCCGGGCCGGTATGGTGATTAAAATCTGTAGCGGTAAACCCCGGATCAACGGCATTCACTTTAAAGCTGGTATCGCGCAATTCATAAGCCAATGAAATGGTATAGGCATTAAGCGCAGCTTTTGATGCAATATACACGGCAGGCTTAATTTTATAATATTTCCAGTTGGTGTCGTTATGTAATGTCAGCGAACCCAGGCCCGAAGTAACGTTAATGATCCTTGGCTCCGGCGACATCCGCAGCAGGTCAATAAACGCATGTGTTACGGATACGACGCCAAAAAAATTAGTTTCAAACACCTGCTTAAATTCGGTCACCGGTGTTTCTAAGGGCGGCTGCGGGAAACTCCCCGCAATCCCTGCGTTATTGATCAGCACATCCAGCGCCTGAATTTTATGGCCAAGTATTTCGCGGGCTGCTTTTATCGATTCAACATTATCCACATCTATCGCTATGGCTTCTGCGTGGTCCAAACCGTCGGCCTTTAAACGGCTAACGGCTTCCTCTCCTTTCGCCAGGTTGCGGCAACCCAGGTAAACGTAATAGCCTTGTTGTAATAATTGCCTGGCTGTTTCAAAGCCAATGCTTTTGTTTGCTCCTGTTATCAGTACTGTTTTCATAAATATTTATTTTACGGTACAAAGGTACTCCGCAAACTTTTGCTGGCTGAAACACATCCAATGGTATTAATGGTACATTTTACGGATGTTGGCGCGATATTCAGCAGGGGTTAGGCCCGTTTCGCGCTTAAAAAAGCGGTTAAAGTACGAGGCATCCGAAAATCCGAGATCAAAGGCGATCTCTTTTAAAGAATTAGCCGTATGAAACAGCAGCCTACGTGCCTCCAGTACCTGCCTGTCATGAATATGCTTAATGGCCGGCTTACCGCTTTGTATTTTTACCACTTCGCTCAAATGCCCCGGCGAAATATTCAGCAATGCAGCATAGTCACCAACTTCACGTAATTCGCGGAAACAGGCATTGATCCGCTCCTGGAAACCCGTCAGCAGCAACTTATCCGCAGAAGGTTCGCTGTCTTTATACTGTTCTGTATAAAGCCGGCTTAAATAGGTGAGCAGCACCGTGAGGTGTGCGGTAAGCATGCGCTGCTGCCATTCACTTGGGCGCCTGTACTCCGCGCTGATCTTTGCCAGCAGGTCCTCTACAAAATCTATATCGGGCGGCGTAAGCAGCAGTTCATGAATGTTTTGGGGATTTTGGATCAGCGGCAGTTTGCTTAATGCCGCATTTTCCTGCAACGAGAGAAATTCATTTGTAAAGGCGATGCCGGTACTCCAGAGCCGTTCAAATTCCTCTTTTACAATAATATTATTGGGTCCGGTAAAGTAAATCGTATTTTCCTTCAGGGCGTAAGGTTTCATGTCTATCCACTGGCGGCGGCCGGTTTGCCGCATAAAAACTACCAGGTAGTGATCTTTCCGGTGCGGTATCAAAAGGTCGGAGTGGTTGGGTAAGCTACCTTCAAAATTATACACCCTAAAGTATTTGTTCCCGGTTTCATCCGGCTCCAAAGGGTAAACGGGCACTTGCTGATTATAACTAACTACAGGCATTCACTAAAATATGTTTTTTACCAATATGCAATTAACCGGATCAATTGAAAACCGGGTGTCAAAATTAAAGTAGTTTAATTTTTTAATTTTCAGTTGGGGTATCTTTGCGGCACAAATATAATCTATCGTTAACTATATGGCACTTATAACAATAAATGGTATCCGGCTTTTTGTCGAAGTTAAAGGGGCTGGTTTCCCTGTTATTTTGATACATGGCGTAGGGGGAGATCACCACGCCCATTTAAGAACGGTGATTGAACCGCTATCAAAAAACTTTAAAACCATTGCGCTGGATTGCCGTGGTCACGGGCAGTCAGACAAACCATCACAATTTACCATTACCGATCATGCGAATGACATTCTGGCGATCATGGATCATTTTGGCATAAAAAAAGCGCACTTGCTCGGTGTTTCTATGGGCAGTTATATTGCGCAGCTGGTTGCGATCACGGCTCCCGAACGTATTGATAAACTGATATTGACCGTTACCAAATCAAACGGGCTTACCTCGTCTATACAGCGGTTATTCAAGGAAAATGAAGCAGCGATTAAAGGCTTGGATATGCACTTCACTATTTTGAAGCTATTAAAATATATGGTGTATGATGCTGAGCTGATGAAAAACCATTTGGAGATCTTTGAAACCACGCTAAGCCCCGAACAATTTAATGCTGCCAATAAAGCTATCGGTGCTTTTGATTTCAGAAACGACCTCTCAAAAATAACGGCAAAAACACTGGTCATCAGTGGGAAATATGACGGATTGAACCCTCCGGCAGATGGCAGGGAAGTAGCCTCGCTAATTAAAAATGCAATATTTGTAGAGATGGAATATTCCGGCCATGCGCCTATGTTTGAGGAACCCGGCACTTACGTAAATATCATTGAGCACTTTTTGTTGAAGTAACTAATTCATCATTTTAACGCAAAATATATTATATATCAATCATAACTTATTACTTTATATCGCGGGCTTAATGCATGACTATTGTGATAAGATTCTTCTAAAAATAAAATCGAAGTTATAATTACTTTAACCTGATTAAATTAGCCTGATATCTCTTTAATTAAGTGGCCAACTATAACATTATCGGAAGCAGTTACAATGTAACGCGAAAAGCGGATCCATTTATTGTTCAGCAACTTTTGCACTTATTAGCGCCAAAGAAAGACTTGAAATACATAGATATTGGATGCGGGACGGGCAATTATACGATCGCCTTGTTTGAATCCGGAATAACAATACAGGGATTGGAACCATCTGAAAAAATGCTGGCTGTCGCTTATTCTAAAAATGATGAAATTAACTGGACTATTGGCGTTGCCGAGAATCTGCCCTTTAAAGACAACTATTTCTCAGGAGCAATAGCGACACTTACCATACATCATTGGCAGGATTTGAATAAAAGCTTCAAAGAAATATACCGTGTCATAAAGCCCGGAGGCCACTTAATTATTTTTACAGCTACTGCTGAACAGATGCAAAATTACTGGCTTATGCATTACTTTCCGCTAATGATGAAGAACGCTATACAACAGATGCCCTCGTTAGCTGATATAACACAGGCTGCGAATACAGCCGGATTTGAACTTTCTTTGGAACTACCTTATTTTGTTCAGGATGATTTGCAAGATTTATTTCTTTATTCTGGTAAAAGCAACCCTTCTTTTTATCTAAACAATAATGCAAGACAAAACATCTCTTCATTCGCAAGCCTTTCATCGAATGAGGAAGTTGCCTTTGGGGCAAATATGCTCTCCGCCGACATTACAAATGGAAAATTTGACGCGGTAAAAAAGTCCTTTGATGATGAAAAAGGCGATTATTTATTTCTTAAAATATGCAAGCCAGGATAAATTAGATTTAAATTACTCACTTAAAAAGCATTTGGCCATCCTATCATTAAAAAATAAGTTTCCGCGGCGGTGTCACCGAACAGGAGGGGGCGTGAACTTCGCGCTTTTTTAGAACGCTCTCCTTTGGAGAGGGCAGGGTGAGGCGATCAAACTTTTTTTTGGGGGGTGGGATTAATTACGCTATTCCTATTAACTTCACATCAATTTTTCCGCAATCACAGAGTGTATTTTTATTACTGCGCCGGATAAATACTACTTTGGTTAATCCATCATATAAATGGTTATAACATACTGAAAGTTGTTCCAAATCATCCGTTAAGGCAATATATAATTACTGTAATTTTAACTTTAAGTTATACATTTTCATATATAAATATACTTTTAAATTTATTGTGTCATTTTAACACAAAAATTTCAATTACAATATTTAATCCTATATATTTGTTACTTCATATGGCGGGCTTCCTGCCTGCCTATTGTGATAAGGTTTAGGTTAAAGCCTCCAAACAGCGAGTGTGCGGAGGCTTTGTTTTTTTACAGATATTTTATATCTGTAATATTATGAGAGATAGTTATTTCCCCCCCCCTATTCCCCCAACATCAATTACATATTACCTTTTTGTTAGTTAAAATGTAACACATGCGGCTTTTGCTCATCAAACAGTTTTAACAAACATTAACAAAAGCGGCTGCCCGGGTTCAATAAAATTATTTGACCTTAGCAAAAAAACCTACCGGATGAAATTCACGATACCTTTCACTTTTTTTATTGCCTTATACTTTAGCGCATTTGCACAAACAGTTACCATAAGCGGCAGGGTTACTGACGATCATAACAAGGCCATCCCCTTTGCAAGCATCTACATAAAAAATACCACCAAAGGCACATCTGCAAACAGCGAAGGCGAATACGGGCTGCAATTAAAACCCGGCACTTATGATGTTCAGTATAAAGCGGTAGGCTACCAACAGCTAAGCCGCAAAATTGAGCTGGCCAAAAGCCAGACCGTGGACATTATTTTACAAACTGAAACGTACCAGCTTAATGAGGTGGTGGTTAAAGCAGGCGGCGAGGACCCCGCCTATGCAATTATTAGAAATGCGATAAAAAAACGCAAAAACCACCTTAACGAGGTTGACGCCTACACCTGCGAAGTTTATATAAAGGGACTGCAAAAACTATTGGCCGCCCCTAAAAAATTTCTGGGGTTTGATGTGCAGAAGGCTACCCGCGAAATGGGCCTCGATTCCAATCGCCGCGGCATTGTTTATCTTTCTGAATCTGAATCAAAGTACAGCTTTATGCGACCAGATAAGGTGCACGAGGAACTCATTTCGTCAAAGGTATCGGGCAGTAACCAGGCTTTCAGTTACAACCGCGCCTCTGATATCCAGGTTAATTTTTATGAGAACACGCAACGCTGGGACGGCCTGAGCCTTCGCCCGCTGGTATCGCCCATTGCGGACAACGCCATGTTTTACTACAACTATAAATACATAGGCGCTACCACCGAAAATGGTGAAACTGTGAACAAGATAAAGGTTACGCCAAAACGCAGTTATGATGCATGTTTCCAGGGATACATTTATATTTTAGAGGATAGCTGGCGCATCTACGGGCTCGACTTTTTTATCACCAAAAAACAGAATATCAATTTTGTTGATACCCTTAAAGTTAGTGAACAGTTCTTCCCGGTTAACAAGCAGGCATGGATGCCATCTTCCGTTAAGTTTGAGTTTACCGGAGGCCTGCTCAGCTTTAAAATTGGCGGCTATTTTATTTCGGTTTATAAGGACTATGACCTGAACCCTAAATTTAACAAGAAGGATTTTTCTGAAGTAATGCTGGTTACCAAAGAAAGCAATAAAAAAGATTCAGCTTACTGGGCAAATGAACGCCCGGTACCGCTAACCGACGAAGAAAAAACAGATTATACCAAAAAGGCCATACTTGCCAAAAAGCGCGAATCCAAACCATACCTGGACTCCCTTGATAAAGTGAACAATAAGTTCAGCGCGGTTGACCTGATGTACAAAAATTACCGGCACGTTAACCGGTATGCGCATGAATATTATAACCTTGATGCTATTTTACCATCCATAAGATACAACACCGTACAAGGCTTTAATCTCAACTACGGCGCGTCGTTCAGCAAGCAAATCGACAGCACTACCAACAAATACCTGCTGGTTGGCGCCAGGGCCGGATATGGCTTTTCCAATAAAAAATTAACCGGGGCCGTTTATGCAGCCGTCCCGGCAGGCTCTTATAACCTGGCCATCAATGCAGGCTCCGAGATAGTGGACATTAACAACCGCACACCTGTTTCGCCGCTGGTTAATACGTTTTATAGTTTGTTTGAGCGCCAGAACTATCTGAAACTTTATCAAAAGCAATATCTTTCGCTGTCGGCCGGCAAGCGCATAACGGGCGGCTGGATGGCAAGCGGGTACGTGGAATGGGCCGACCGCAAATCGCTCAGCAACGCTTCAAACTACAGTTTTTTCAACCCGGGCAACAGGGATTACACCTCAAATAACCCCTTCACTCCTGCTTATGACAGCCCGCTTTTTGCAGATAACCAGTCGTTCAAGGTGGCTGTAAGAACTACTTATGATTTTAGCGACAAATATGAAACCTATCCTACCGGGAGGCGATACCTGTCCTCAAAATATCCCACCATTGGCTTAACTTATACAAAGGGCATAAAAAATGTGCTTGGTTCCGATGTTGATTACGACCTGCTTACAGCTGATATTTCAAAATCAAATATCAATGCGGGCCCCTTTGGGCAAACCTCTTTCTTTATTGGTGCGGGCAAGTTTTTAAATAACAATCGGGTGTTCTTTCCTGACTATAAGCAATTTTCTGGCAGCCAGGTATTGTTTACAGGTACCGGCATCAACAACTTTTTGCTACTGAATTATTACACCTACAGCACCTTCACCAAATATATTGAGGGCCATGTTGAACAAAACTTCTCCGGCTTTATCCTGAATAAGATCCCGCTCATCAGGAAACTGAAGCTGCAGGAGATTTTGGACATCAACTACCTGTCAACCCCCGAACTTAAAAATTATACCGAGCTGGGCGTAGGCGTGCAGTACCTGGGTTTCAGGCTGATGTACGGCAAATCGTTCAACAGCGGCAGTAATACCAACTCGGCCATCAGGATCGGTTTTAGTTTTTAAAGACGGAAAACCGCATTTGCAGTATTTAATTTAAAATCATACCTTGCCTGCATCCCATGGGTAATACAAAATCAATAGTCATTAATACACTGGCAGCTGCTTCTTTAGCAGCTATCAGCATTATTGTGATTATTCTTCTCCTTGTAAGCCGCCTGAGGGTCACCTGATCGTATGTAATTTCACAAATCATAACATCAAGCCCTCCCAAACCGGAGGGCTTTTTTTTTACCCGCTTTTTAATCATGAAAACAACAGACACCACCACGGACCATTGCATCATCGCCATTTATTCAGAAGACAAAAAAGGCTTGCTGGGCCAGATCCTGATTTTGTTTAACAAAAAAAACTACCTGGTAAACACCGTCAACGTTTCCCGCACCGACGTTAATAACCTGGTAATGATTACCGTGGAGGCCATTGTACCGCTGAATGAATTGCCGCTGCTGCTGCGGAGGCTGGAAAAGATAGTTGAAGTTTACCGGGCCAGCGGCTACCTGCCTGGAGAAGTTAACCTTGACAAGGTGGGATTTTTTCGCCTTGCGCCGCAGATTGCGGGTCCGCCGTTTTGGTCGGTGCTGCAAAAGTATGGGGCAGTAATCAGCAGCATGGGTAACGGGTGCATCATTATCCGCAAAACCGGCAGCGACCGCGACCTGCGCGAATTTTACGAGAAGCTGGAGGGCCCGCACTTGCTTGGGTTTTGCAAAAGCGGCCTCATAGCCGAGGAAAGCCTTGCCCTTTTAGATTGACGCACGAAATCATAAAATATTTACAGCCTGGTGCGCGGTTCAACTGATGCGCCGGGCTAAAGCAAACAGAATTCCTGACTAAAATTTAATTTGCACATCACATAAATTTAACCTTTTGGCGGCGGCCCTAAGGGCAAATTTATGTGGTAAGTGGTATCTTAGCCCGGCATGAAAGCAACGTCACTTAAGGAGATAGCATTATTGTTTTTGAAACTGGGCACCACCGCTTTTGGCGGCCCGGCGGCACATATTGCTATGATGCACCAGGAAGTAGTTGTGAAAAAACAATGGCTTACCGACCAGCATTTTCTTGACCTTATTGGCGCCACCAACCTCATCCCCGGCCCCAACAGCACCGAAATGGCAATCCACATAGGGCATGAACGCGGCGGCTGGAGAGGACTGATAGTTGCCGGGCTTTGTTTTATTATGCCAGCAGTTTTAATAACCGGTTGTTTGGCATGGCTTTACAAAAGCTATGGCCAGCTTCCCCGGGTTCAGCCTTTTATCTATGGCATTAAACCGGCAATCATAGCGGTTATCCTGGCTGCCATCTACCCGCTTGCAAAAAAATCATTACAAACCGTTGAACTGGGGATCATCGGCATTGCCACCCTGGTATTAAGCCTGCTCGGCTACTCAGAGGTACTGCTATTGTTTGGGGCCGGGTTTGTAGCGATGGCGCTGGCCGCAATCAGGTTAAAAAGGCAGAACACATTATTAAGTTTTATACCATTAGCTGCTCCAGCAGGCTCTGGCTTTTTCAGCCCGGCTAACGTCAGTTTGTTCTTATCATTTTTAAAGATCGGCGCTATATTATACGGCAGCGGATATGTACTTTTTGCGTTTCTTGATTCAGAGCTGGTTGCAAAAGGCATTATAACCCGCCAGCAACTTGCTGATGCTATTGCCGTGGGCCAGTTTACGCCCGGGCCAGTTTTCTCGTCGGTTACCTTCATAGGGTTTCAGGTTAACGGGCTAAACGGGGCCATTATTTCCACCATCGGCATCTTTCTTCCATCGTTTGTATTTGTTGCCCTGCTTAACCCGCTGGTACGCAAAATGCGCGGTTCAAAAATGTTCGCCATATTTTTAAATGCCGTAAATGTGGCCGCTATTGCCCTGATCATTGCCGTATGTTACCAGCTGGGTAAGGATAATCTTAACAACTGGCGGGGAATCCTGATAGCGGGAGCCAGTATTATTATACTGCTAAAATTCAGGCAGGTCAACAGCGCTTTTATTGTTTTAGGCGGATCAGTTGCCGGCTATCTTTTGTTGCTGGTATAAGGCCGCCCATTGTAATAACTCAAAACCCAGCCTCTTCGCCACAAAAAAACCGGGCACCATGAACCATCAACTATGAACTATTGTTATATTAGCGCCCTTTAATAACTAACATGAACAAATTTCACGGAACTGGAGTTGCCATAGTTACTCCTTTTCAGGCAGACGGACAGGTTGATTACGAAGCTTTAGGAAAGCTCATCAACTATTTGATTGACGGAGGGCTGGAATACATCGTTTCACTGGGAACCACCGGTGAGAGCGCCACCCTGAGCAATGATGAGCGAAAGCAAGTTTGGGAATTCACTGCAAAGGCTGTTAACGGGCGTATTAACCTGGTTGCCGGCATTGGCGGCAATAACACCCACGAAGTTGTTGAACAAATAAAGGACTTTAATATTGCAGGGTACGATGCCATCCTTTCGGCAAGCCCGCATTACAATAAGCCAACCCAGGAAGGCATTTACCAGCACTATAAGGCTATTGCTGAAGTAGCGCCGTTGCCAATTATTTTATATAACGTACCAAGCCGCACCGGCAGCAACATCAGTGCGGAAACTACGGTAAGGCTGGCACATGACTTTAAGAATATTATCGGTATTAAAGAAGCATCGGGCAATTTTGACCAGTTGAACCAGATCATGCGCGACAAGCCTGAAAGCTTTTTATTGATCTCTGGCGATGACCCTATCAGCTTGCCAATGATAGCTTTAGGCGGTGTAGGCGTAATATCTGTTGTGGGCAATGCCCTGCCCAGGCAAATGTCTGACATGATCAGGACCTGCCTCACCGGCGATTTCAAAGCGGCACAAAAAGGCCACTCGCAATTAATTGACTTTACACGCTTAATGTTTGTTGAAGGCAGCCCGGCAGGCGTAAAAACTGCGCTTAAGCATTTAGGCATTTGCGGCGATACCGTACGTTTACCATTGGTACAGGTAAGCAGCGGCACCGCTGAGAAAATCATCAGCCAAACCAACA
The DNA here is from genome assembly GCF_002257585.1 of Mucilaginibacter xinganensis. Taxonomy (NCBI): domain Bacteria; kingdom Pseudomonadati; phylum Bacteroidota; class Sphingobacteriia; order Sphingobacteriales; family Sphingobacteriaceae; genus Mucilaginibacter; species Mucilaginibacter xinganensis. The sequence continues at coordinate 4,252,676 of NZ_CP022743.1, forward strand.
GCATTACCGGCAAATAAACGTTGCTTTATTAAGATATCCATCAAATTTAAAAGGCCCGTTCGGAAATTTCCAAACGGGCCTTTTAACATTAAAGTAAAACGCCTTTTACTTATTCTTTGTTTTTAGCATCCTGCACTTCAAGACGAATTGCTTGCGCTAAATTTTTCAGGTCTTGCATACCTTTTCTTACACGTGTACCAGCTGCGCTGTTACCCTTGTTGTAAAACTTGTCTGCATCTGCTTCCAAAGAGGCAATCAGCTCCTTTACTTCAGTAAATTTTTTCATTTCAGTTACTCCTTTTTGTTAATATTGAGGTTTATTGTTTTATGAAGCTAATCTAAAATGTTTTTTCTTAATTAAAAATTTTTACGAAAGAAAAATAATGCCTTTAAAGTGGTTTTTTTCAACATTTTCAGCTAAAAAAGCCTATTATATACATATTAAATAATACTTAATAATTTAATAATAAAAAAACATATATTTTTATACTTAAATTATTTTACAGTTTTTTAATATAAAGTTCATATTTATTGAAAACAAGAAAAAATTTCGTTTAAATTTCTTTCAATATTTCATTTATGCGCGGCATAAATATTATCAACGCATGCTCATTGCGTCATTTTTACAGCAAATCCGGGTGATATTTATGCACCTTAATTATTAACTCGCCAAATAAAGTATTTGCCCAGGCAAACCATTTCCGGGTAAAATCAGTCGCATTATCTTTGTTAAACGACTCATGCATAAAACCTGTGCCCGCATGGGTATTTTTAAGCCATTTAATACACTGGGCTATCTCGGCTTTATCGTTCGAAGTTAAAGCGCGCATAATTATACTCATCGGCCAGATGTAATTGAGGCCTACGTGCGGCCCGCCGATCCCTTCGGCAACCTTGCCTTTAAAAAAGTAAGGGTTAGCCGTACTTAACACCATTTTACGGGTATTTTGGTAAAGCGGGTCATGCTCCGATAGCGCGTTTAAATAAGGTAGCGCCAGTAAACTTGGCACATTGCTGTCGTCCATAAATAACTGGTTGCCGTAACCATCCACCTCGTAAGCCAGCACTTTTCCATAAATGGGGTGCTGTGCCGTGGCGTACTTCTGTAGGGCATGCGCAACCTCGGCCGCCAAAGCCTTACACTCAATTGCCATAGCCGAATCGTTCGCAATTTTCTGGTACATCTCCGCCATTTGATACAAACTTACCACCGCGAAGTAGTTAGACGGAACCAGGAACGGATAAATGGTGGCATCGTCGCTGGGGCGGAAGATAGAACAGATTAAGCCAACAGGCTTTACAGGATTGCCGTAGCCGCTCAACGGGGCGGTGTCAGTTGACACTTCGGTCTTTCTTTGAAAATGGTAAGGCCCTTTTCCGTTTTTACGCTGCTGCTCTTTAAAAGTAGCTACAATGGTCTTGCCTGCTTTTTTCCAGGTATCGTCAAAAAAGCTGCTGTCTCCGCTAATTTTCCAGTAGTTAAAGGCAAGCCTTACCGGGTAGCACAGCGAGTCGATCTCCCATTTACGTTCGTGCAGTTCCGGCTTCATATCGGTACGGTCACTATCCCATTCGCTGCCGGTAGCGCCCTCGTTAAAAGCGTTGGCGTAAGGATCAACAAGAATATAGCCCGCCTGGCGGTTAAGGACACCTTTAATAAGGTTTTTCAGCTCCGGGTCGTTCTTTATCAGCGGTAAATACGGCCAAACCTGTGCCGATGAATCGCGCATCCACATGGCATTGATATCACCGGTGATAACAAAAGTATCAGGACGGCCGCCCTTCTCAGAATAATTTACTGTCGTATCTAAAGTATTGGGGTAACAATTTTCAAACAGCCACGCCAGTTCAGGATCTTTTATGGCCGCCTTTACGTTTTTAATAGTCGCCTCAACCGCTTTGCTGGTAAACTTGCGTTCGCTTAGCTTTGGGCGCTTGCTTTCAAAAGCAGTTGCTGCAAACCAGCCGGGCCTAAGCCCAAGACCAAGACCTGCGGTGGTTACACCGTTTATTTTGATAAAATTCCTTCGGGATAGCATTTTGTTTTTAATTGGTAAACGGTAAAAATAAAAAAGCAGGCCGGATAATTGAAGGAGTTTTTAAATTAATTTCAAAAGTGAGTCTGAGGGAGGATAATGGTTCAGCAGGCGTGTTAAGGCACCCGTTCGTCCAGTGGTATTGCAGCTATAGCTCTCTTTAAAACTTCATCCAACGCAGGGCCCTCTGCGAGAGCCCCGTCAGATACAGAAAACAAAAAAGCCCTCCGGAAATCCGAAAGGCTCATAAATATAATAACAAGACCAGTTAATTCTCTACGCCACCACCAATTTATTCTCTTTATAAAAACCGGCTTTTAATTTCTCAGCCATTTCGCTGTAGGCATCCAGCGTGCGCTGAACATCTTCCAGGCTATGCGCCGCAGTTGGAATCAGCCTTAACAGGATTAGTCCTTTAGGAATAACCGGGTAAATCACTATCGAGCAAAAGATGCCATAATTTTCGCGCAGATCGCGGGTTAACGCGGTTGCCTCATATAAGTCACCTTCCAGTATCACCGGGGTAACCATGGTATTGGTAACCCCCAGGTTAAAGCCGCGCTCGCGCAAGCCTTTCTGCAGCGTGTTGGAAACCTCCCAAAGTTTTTCACGCAATTGCGGCTGCGATTTTAATAGCTCAAAGCGTTTCTTTAATCCTATTACCATTGGCATCGGCAGCGCCTTGGCAAAGATCTGCGAACGCATGTTATAACGCAGGTAATCAACAATCTCTTTATCAGCAGCCACAAAGGCACCTATTCCCGCCATTGATTTGGCAAAAGTACCAAAGTAAACATCTACCCCGTCAACACAATCCTGTTCTTCATGCGTGCCGGCGCCGGTTTTGCCCATGGTACCAAAGCCATGCGCATCATCAACCAACAGGCGGAAATCAAATTTCTTTTTCAGTGCTATAATCTCTTTCAGTTTACCCTGCGCGCCCGACATGCCGAAAACACCTTCGGTTATCAGCAATATGCCGCCACCGGTTTGCTCTGCAAGCTTAGTTGCACGTTCCAGTTGTTTTTCGCAGCTTTCAATGTCATTGTGCTGGTAAACGTAGCGCTTACCCATGTGCATCCTTAACCCGTCAATAATACAGGCATGTGATTCGGCATCGTAAACTATTACATCATTACGGTCAACCAGTGTATCAATTATTGACACCATTCCCTGGTAGCCATAGTTCAGCAAAAAAGCATCTTCTTTACCAACAAATGCGCCAAGGGCCTGCTCCAGTTCCTCGTGGTGGATTGAGTTGCCTGACATCATGCGGGCACCCATCGGGTAAGCCATTCCATAATCAGCTGCAGCCTGTGCGTCGGCAGCCCTAACTTCCGGGTGGTTAGCTAGTCCCAAGTAGTTGTTCAAGCTCCAAACCAAATGTTCTTTGCCGTTGAACATCATATAAGGGCCAATTTCGCCTTCCAGCTTTGGATAGGAAAAATAACCATGCGACCATTTTTGGTGCTGCCCAAGCGGGCCGCCCATGTTTTTCGATATTTTATTAAATATATCCAAACTGATATTTTTTAATGTGTTTAAAATACAAATATAGCCCTTAAAACGCGCAGAAACAACCATTATTACTTTTTATAATAGGCTATAAAGTAACGGTTAGTGACTGATTGATTAAAGATTGTTTTTTTACCGCCGAAGGATAACGAAAATCCGCAATAGTACATTGAAGCCAATCTCTCCCTAAACAAACAAAGGCCCAGCAAATTTGCAGGGCCTTTTATTTAAATAAAATTAGGGATTTGTTTCATAAACTTTTAAACCCGGACACCAGGCAACTAATCTCTTGCCTCTCATTAACTATTATCTAACCTCAATCCACATTATCATGCAGGAATGAATTATTATTCCTTATTTCTGTATTTCCTTCGTTATCAGGCAATAATGAAAATCTTGAAACATGGCTTTCGTCTGAAGCAGGGGTTTGCTGAAGTGCAATTTCCTTACGTTTGTAAGCCGGGATATTTTCCATTTCCTGGATATTGCCGCTGCGCAATTTCATGCTCAGGTCTTTAAGCCGCATAATCCGCTCGCGCGATTTACGCAACTGCTCTTCTATTGATTCATTTGTTTTATGATCATCCGCGCCAATTACTTCAGGCTCCTTTTCAGGCTCCGGAAGTTTTTCTTCCCTGGTCTGCATAAAGCTTGTTACGGGCTCAGCAATCTTAAAAGTCATTTCTGAAGCATCGGCAGCGTCAGGCTCTGACATTTGCTTTTCTTCAACATTCAAATCAAACCTTACCACCGCAGGTTCTTCGTTACGGGTTGCAAACAGGTCAAAAAGGCCCGTTTGTTTTGGCTCTTCCTTAGCAGTTTTCATGTAAGGCTCAGCAACCGCATCAGGTTTAACAGCGGTAATAAATTCGTTTACCGGCTTTGGCTTTTGTTCCACCTCAGGCACCAGCATTGAAACAATTTTCTTGCTGCTTTGCTCTTTTTCGCGCTCATCCTTGGTTTGGAAACCGGTAGCAATTATAGTAACAGATAATTTATCTCCTAAATTTTCGTCGATGCAATTACCCCAGATCAGGTCGGCAGCTAAACCGGCCTCTTCCTGTATGTAGTCGGTAATAACACTAACTTCATCCATCGTTACCTCTTTACTGCCCGAGCTGATGTTCAGCAGGATATATCTTGCACCTTCAATTTCGTTATCTTTTAGCAATGGCGATGACAAAGCACCTTCAACGGCCTTTAAAGCGCGATTTTCGCCTTCGGCAGATGAGCTTCCCATTATTGATACGCCGCTGTCTTTCATCACGGTGCGTACATCTTTAAAATCCACGTTGATGTAACCGGGCAGCGTTATAATTTCGGCAATACCTTTTGCAGCCGTAGTTAAAATATTATCAGCCTGTGCAAATGCAGAACCCAGGGTAAGGTTACCAAAGATCTGGCGCAGCCGGTCATTGGAGATCACCAGGAACGAATCCACGTGTTTTTTCAACTCTTCCATTCCGGCGTCGGCCTGCAGCTTACGGCGCTTGCCTTCAAATGCAAAAGGTGTGGTTATAATACCCACGGTTAATATATCAAGCTCACGGGCCGCTTTGGCTATAATAGGGCTTGCGCCTGTACCTGTACCGCCACCCATGCCCGCTGTTATAAACAGCATTTTGGTATTTGAGCCAAGCATTTGCTTTATATCATCGATATTTTCTATCGCCGAATTTTTACCAACTTCGGGTATTGAGCCTGCGCCCATCCCTTCGGTAAGGCTTGCTCCTAATTGTACTTTATTAGGGATTGGGCTTAGTTCCAACGCCTGTGCATCGGTATTGCAAATAATGAAGTCAACGCCGGTAATCCCTTGTCTGTACATGTGGTTTACCGCATTACCCCCGCCGCCGCCAACACCAATTACCTTAATAATTGACGACTTTTCTTTTAACATCTCAAAATGCATAATCCTGTTTTTTCATTTGTACAATTGGCCCAATATAGTTGATGAAACTATCAAGAGCATGTTATTTATTTTGTATTTGAGCTAATACTCACTTATTCAATTATATGTAATTGAATAAGAAGCAGATTTTTCTATCGTAATATTAAGGCTTTTTCAACAAGACTTTTCCACATTTGTCAATATGTGGAAAGATCGGGCCAATGTGGAAAGATTACAATTCGCTTACTTTAAAAAATCCTCGTCCTTAATATCATCCTTAATAAAACGTTTACCGCTCTCTAATAATTTGCCCAGTAAACCAAATTTTTTATCTTCGGTGTATCTTGTTTTTTCAACCTTTATATCCTCATTGGCCGGTACGTAATCATTGTACTCCATCTTCTGGATACCTTTTATCAGCAGGCCTATCCCTGTAGCAAAAGTCGGGCTCTGCAACTCCTCGTAAATATTTTTAGGCAATGCCTCATTTTTTGCCAAATGCTCATTAGGGTATCCAACGCGGCAATCCAAACCGGTTACAAACTCAACCAGCTGAGCCAGGTGTTTTAATTGCGCGCCGCCACCGGTTATCACAATACCGGCTATTAGTTTTTTCTCGTAACCTGATGATTTTATTTCGTAATACACATGCTCTACAATTTCTTCCATGCGCGCCTGGATCACAAACGCCAGGTTTTTAACAGAGATCTCTTTGGGTTCGCGGCCACGCAAGCCGGGCACACAAACAATCTCGTTCTCCTTGTTTTCGTCTGCCAGGGCCGATCCAAACCTCACCTTTAATTGCTCGGCAATGTTGCGCATTACTGAACAACCCTCGCGGATATCTTCTGTTACGCTGTTACCTCCAAACGGGATAACTGCGGTATGGCGTATAATGCCTTCGTGAAAAATGGCCACATCGGTTGTGCCGCCGCCAATATCCACCAGCACCACTCCCGCTTCTTTCTCTTCATCGCTCAATACAGATTCTGACGACGCCAAAGGCTCCAGCGTAAGTTCCTCACTTTGCAAACCGGCTTTGTTTACACACTTAACTATATTTTTTATGGCGGTAACCTGACCCGAAATAATATGGAAGTTAGCCTCAAGCCTTACCCCTGCCATACCGATCGGGTCTTTTATTCCCGGCTCATTATCCACAGTAAACTCCTGCGGTAATACATGGATAATCTCCTCGCCCGGAGGCATCACCAGGTTGTACATATCTTCAACCAGCTTATCAATATCTTTCCGAGAGATCTCGTTTGACATATCACGACGGGTGATGAGCCCGCGGTGCTGTAAACTTTTGATGTGCTGGCCTGCAATCCCCACATTCACCACTTTAATCTCTACGTTTGACTGCGTACCCGCAACATCCACAGCAATGGCTATCCCCTGTACTGTTTTATCAATATTTGAAACCATGCCGCGCGTTACACCGGCAGATTCAGCTTTACCAATACCCAACACCTCTATTTTGCCATTTTTACTTCTGCGCCCAACAATGGCACAGATCTTGGTGGTCCCTATATCCAATCCTACTACTATTGGTGAGCTTTTTTCCAGAGTTGAAGTTTTGTCCATATTAATTCTTTTTTATAGTATCCCTAATCAATTTTGTTGAGTCCTTAGCAGCCAGCTTCGCTTTTAAAGAGTCTGCTTTTAGCATTATGTTTTTTACACCAACCACCTGGTTGGCATATTTAATATTTATCACCTTGTAGGCATCCCAACCCACCAGCGGCAGGGCTTTTTTATAAAACACACGCAGGTTATGAAACTTATTGTCGAGCGAGTCGGCGTCACCCAACAGGATGCGGTTGTTGCCTACCCGCGGTATCAACTCAATTTCATGGTCTTTGTTTACATATATTTGCGCTATTTGCGCATCCCAAAGCGAGTCTCTTCTTATATAATCTGCCGTTTTAAACAGCTGCCTGGCCATTGCGGTGTGCAGGCTGTCCACATGGTTGGCAAACAGTTCATCAATGTAACCGTTGGCTACTATTACCCTGGCTGTGAAATTTGCTGACAAGGGAATTTTTAACCCATGCTGATCCACGTAAAAATCCTGGTCAAAGCGGTTCATTAACCTTAAAATGGGTTGTCGCTGGCTAATCTCCACGTTAATAATCCCATCCATATCGGTGTAAACCTTTGCAAACTCAATAAATGGGTTCGCCTTCAATTTCTTTTCCAGCAGGTTAATATTTATCAGTTCCATCCGGCGGCCAATAAGTGCGTTGCTGTTTACCTGTAAAATGTTGTCCACCTCTTCGCGGTCAATAAAATACTGGTTCCCGGGAATGTAAATCTTCACATCCTTACATAAAACTTCGCCTTTTTTTCTTTCGATAAAACTCATCAATACAATGAGCCCCCCGAAACTTATTATCCAGGCCAGGCTTATCAGCAATCGCTTCCAGATTGGCTTCTTAAACATCCTGCAAAATTTGTTTTAAGGGTTGAACCAGGGTATCAATATCGCCGGCACCCACTGTAAGCAGCAGTTCCGGCTTTTCATCTCTTATAACATTTAAAACTTCCTGCTTGCTTACCAGCCGCTTGTTTTGCAGCTGCATCCGCTCCAGTATCATCCCGGCGTTAACGCCTTCAATCGGTAACTCGCGCGCCGGGTAAATATCCAGGATAATCAACTCGTCCGACAGGTCAAGCGCCGCTGCAAAGCCATCGGCAAAATCCCGTGTGCGGGTAAATAAATGCGGCTGAAAAATAGTGGTAAGCTTTTTACCAGGGTATAACTTTTTAACCGACCTGATTGCCGCCTTTAATTCTTCGGGATGATGCGCATAATCATCAATAAATATTTGACGATCATTTTTTATTACATATTCAAACCTGCGGTGTACACCCTTAAATGAGCCCAACGCACTTTTTATGGCGGCAGCAGGCACTTCAAGAATCAGGCAGGCTTCAATTGCAGCAACTGCATTTTCAATATTATGCGTTCCGGCTATCCCCATTCTGATATCGGGTATGCTGGTGTTGCTATTATTAAAATCGAAGTAAAAATCGCCGTTCTCTATTTTTATGTTTGATGCTGTGGCATCTGCTTCAGCCTCCACGGCATAAGTAAAACCGGCATTTAAATCCAATCCTTTTTTATGAATCAGTGTACCACCGGGCTTTATTTGCGATGCAAATAGCTGAAAAGATTCCGTTAAATGCGCATGGTCGCCATAAATATCCAAATGGTCAGCGTCCATTGAGGTTACAATAGCAACGTCAGGATGCAGGGTAAGGAATGAACGGTCGTACTCATCAGCTTCAACCACCACTATGTTATTTTTACCATACAGCACATTGCTGTGGTAATTGGTTGAAAGTCCGCCCAAAAATGCGGAGCAGTCTTTACCAGAATCTTTTAAAATATGGGCAACCATGGTTGATGTGGTAGTTTTGCCATGGGTACCGGCTACCGCCACTGTAAACATCCCCTGGCTGATGATACCCAGCACCTGCGACCTTTTAAAGAGCCCGAAATTATTATCACGGAAAAAGTTTAAAATTGCCGAGTCCTTAGGAATAGCCGGTGTATAAATAATCAGCGTACCCTCATCAGGCTGTTGAAAGCTGTAAGGGATCCAGTCTGTACGATCTTCAAAAATTATGCGGATGCCTTCGTTATGCAGATCGCCGGTTAAATCAGTGGCTGTTTTATCATAGCCGCAAACAACACAACCCAAATGATGAAAGTACCGGGCCAACCCGCTCATGCCGATTCCGCCGATCCCCACCAAATAAACCCGTTTTATGCTGCTTAGTTCCATTTTATTATTTATGATGTGACGCCACCCGTTACCTGATGACTTCACTGATTGTATTATTATTTATTAGTCGTTTCTTCTGCTTTGAACTACTTTATCATTTTAAACACTTCTTTTGCAATCACATCATCGGCATTTGGCATCGCCATTTTGCCAATATTGTCGCTCATTTTTCGCTGCAGTTCTTTATCATTTAAAAGCGCAATAGTCTTATCAACCAGGTTAACTTCAGCATCCCTGTCTGCTATAAAAAACGCGGCATGGGCTTCTACCAGCGCCAGCGCATTTTTTGTTTGGTGATCCTCGGCCACGTTTGGCGAAGGAACCAGTATTACCGGCTTTTTTACCATATACAACTCGGCAATTGTCCCGGCACCGGCCCTTGATATAATCACGTCGGCCGCTGCATAGGCCAAATCCATCCGGTTCAAAAACTCCATGATCCGCACATTGGGGTTGTAGTCTTCGCCAAGTTTTTCAATTATCCCTTTATAATAGAATTTCCCGGTTTGCCATATTACCTGCACATCAGCGGCTATCAGCTTATCAAGCCCGGCCATTATGCTATTATTTAAAGTACGCGCGCCCAAGCTGCCGCCGGTTATCAATATTGTTTTTTTAAAGGCCGAAAGCTTAAAAAGTTCCAGTGCCTGCATTTGCTTCCCGGCAATATTAACCGATTCCTTACGGATAGGATTACCTGTTTTTATGATCCTGTCAAAAGGGAAAAATTTCTCCATGCCGTCAAAGGCAACACAGATCTTTCTTGCTTTTTTGCCCAACCATTTATTGGTGATACCAGCATACGAGTTTTGTTCCTGTATCAAATAAGGTATTCCCTTTAATGATGCCGCATATAACAGCGGCCCCGACGCATAACCGCCCACGCCTACAACTGCATCCGGTTTAAACTCCTTTATAATCTCCAGCGACTTCCTGACGCTCAACAGCAGTTTTACAGGGAACATCAGGTTCTTTAAGATAGATTTACGCTGTATGCCCTGAATCTCCAGTCCAATTATTTTATAACCAGCCGCCGGCACCTTCTCCATTTCCATCCGGCCGCTTGCACCAACAAATAAGATCTCGGTTTTAGGATCCAAACTTTTTAAAGCATTGGCAATTGCGATAGCCGGGAAAATATGTCCCCCGGTACCGCCCCCGCTAATGATTATTTTTTTACCTGACTTCACCTCTTCTTATTTTACTTTTAATGCTCTTATTGTTGCCTGACGGCTTGTTTTCGTAACTTTATATGTCAATTACCTCACTACTCTCTAACACTACGCTATCGCCACTTCCTTTATTTCGCCCACTATAACTTTCTTGGGCTCGTCAATGTCCCGGCTAACCGATAGTATAATACCAAACGCTATGCTGGTAAATAATATAGAGGTTCCGCCCATGCTCACCAGCGGCAGCGGAATCCCCGTTACCGGGCCTAAACCAACGGCAACCGCCATATTGGCAAATGCCTGTATGGTTAAGCTGAAACTAAGGCCGGCCGCCAGCAGCGTACCAAACGCTTTTGGTGCCTTGGTGGCTATTTTTATACAGCGGAATAACAAAAACAGGTACAAACCCATCAGCACCAAACCGCCAAATAGCCCGTATTCTTCAATTATTATGGCAAAAATCTCATCAGAAAATGCCTCGGGTAAAAAATACCGTTCGTCGCTTTTTCCCGGGCCTTTACCAAAAATACCGCCGGTAGCTATGGCTATTTTAGCATGGTTTCCCTGGAATAGTTTACTCTCGTCAACCTGTTCCGGGTGAAAGAAGGTTTTTAGCCTGGACATATGCGTAGCACTCCTTTTACCCAGCATCAAAATTCCGGCTAATAATATGGCCCCCGCAATACATACTACCGCTATTTGTTTAACGCTTATCCTGCCCATTATCAGCAACAGCACACTCACCCCGAATAACATTAAACCCGTTGATAAATTTGCAGGGCCTATCAGTGCAAACACCACGCAAACAGAACCCATTATCGGGATAAATGATTGCTTAACGTCCTTTATATTCTCCTGCTTACGCGACAGGGTACGTGCCAGGTAAGTAATGAGCGCCAGCTTGGCCAAATCCGATGTTTGAAAGCTTAACCCTGTTCCGGGGATGGCGATCCAGCGGCTTGCATTGTTAATATGCGACCCAAAGAACAACGTATATAGCAACAATGGAATAGTGATGATCATTAATAGTTTCGAGATCCCTGCATAATAACGATAATCAAGCTTGTGCGAAATATACATCAGCGCAAGGCCACCAATAATCATGGCCAGGTGTTTCATCAAAATAGACTCGGCCCCAACCCCTCGCGAATAGGCCAACGTACCAATGGAACTGTACACGGCCAGCAACGAGATCATTGAAAGTAATATGACTATCAGCCATATCCACCGGTCTCCTTTTGTATTACTGAGTATTCTGTGCATCGTACTATTTCTCTTATTGTTATTTCAACTATTACTTAGTCTGTGAGCTATGAGCCATCAACTATTTCCTTACCTACAATTCTCTCACCGCCTGCTTAAACTGCCTGCCCCTGTCTTCGTAATTTTTAAACAGATCAAAACTGGCACATGCCGGCGACAGCAATACAGTATCGCCTTTGGTTGCCAGGTGGTATGATACCTGTGCCGCTTCCTGCGCCGAATGCGTATTGACTATCACATCCACCACGTCTTCAAAAGCTTCATGAATGCGCCTGTTATCCTTACCAAGGCAAACTATCGCCTTTACCTTTTGCTTAACCAGGTCTTTCAGCATACTGTAGTCATTGCCTTTATCAACACCACCCAGTATCAGTATCACGTCGCTGGTCATGCTTTCAAGGGCATACCAGGTTGAGTTAACGTTTGTAGCTTTTGAATCATTAATGAAGCTGATGCCTGATATTTTGCCAACCGACTCCAGCCTGTGCTCAATGCTTTTAAAGTTGCCCATACTTTCCCTCATAGAAGGATTGCGCAGTTCGAGCACTTTTGCTACTATACCTGATGCCATTGTGTTGTAAATGTTATGTTTACCCTGTAGCGCTAATTCGTTTATTGACATCTGAAAATGTTGTTGGTGAGTGTTAATGACAATATTGTCCTGTTCGAGATATGCTCCCTGTTCGATCTTTTTTTCGATAGAGAATGGTAACTGCTGCGCTGCAAAGCTCCTGCCTTCCATTCCCTTAATTGTTTCCGGATCATCGGCACAATAAATAAAATAGTCGACGGCTGTTTGATTTTGAGAGATGCGAAACTTTGACGCTGCATAGTTTTCCAGTTTGTAATCATACCGGTCTAAATGATCGGGTGTTATATTTAATAGCACAGCTATGTCAACTTTAAAGCTGAACATATCATCAAGCATAAAGCTGCTTAACTCAAGAACGTACAGGTCAAACTTTTCCGTTGCAACCTGGTAGGCAAAGCTTTTACCTATGTTACCCGCAAGGCCAACATTTAACCCTGCATTTTTCAATATGTGATAGGTTAAGCTGGCTGTTGTCGTTTTTCCGTTTGAGCCGGTTATCCCAATTATTTTTGCCTGGGTATATCTCCCTGCAAATTCAATTTCCGAGATCACAGGAATTCCCTTTTCCTTAATTTTCTTTACAACAGGCGCTTTTTCAGGAATACCCGGGCTCTTAATTACCTCAACAGCTTTCAGGATCTCATCTTCAGTGTGCTGCTTTTCTTCAAAACGAATATTCCAGTCCTGCAGCTGCTGTTTATAGTTATCAGCAATACCGCCAAAATCAGATACAAAAACATCATACCCCTGCTGCTGTGCCAGGTAAGCCGCGCCCACCCCGCTTTCGCCGGCCCCAAGAATTGCTATGAGTTTTTTTGATTCCATTTTTATTCTTTTGTCCATGACCCAAAGTCAATGATCTATGGTCTTTTTTACTTCCTTCTTAACTAATCTCCGATCCCTACCTCAGCTTCAACGTTATAATTGTAACTATTGCCAGCAGGATGCCGATGATCCAGAACCGGGTTACGATCTTGGCTTCATGAAACCCCTTTTTTTGGTAGTGGTGATGTAAGGGCGACATTAAAAACACCCTGCGTCCTTCTCCAAACCTTAACCTGGTATATTTAAACCAGGATACCTGGATAATTACCGATAAATTTTCAATCACAAAAACGCCGCACAACAGGGGTACCAATAGTTCCTTACGGATCATAATGGCAAATACTGCTATTATTCCCCCTATTGCCAAACTGCCCGTATCGCCCATAAAAACCTGGGCCGGGTATGAATTGTACCACAGAAAGCCAACGCATGCTCCAACAAAAGCACCGGCAAAAATTACCAGTTCGCCCGAATTGGGGATGTACATAATGTTCAGATAATCCGCAATCACCGTGTTACCCGATACATAGGCCAGGATAGCCAGGGTGATGCCAATAATGGCAGATGTACCCGTTGCAAGGCCATCTATGCCGTCGGTTATATTTGCACCATTTGATATAAAGGTGATGATAAGGATCACCGAGAACATAAATACCAGCAGCGAATAGTGGTCAGAATCGGCACCGATGAACTTTAATACCTTGCCATAATCAAACTCATTGTTTTTATAAAACGGCATGGTTGTTTTTGTCGACCTGATGTCCTGTGTATAAACGGGCGTATTGCCACGCATGTGAAAATCAACAGGGGCATCATACTTTACCGGTAACTTCACTTCCTGGCGGATCACAATATCCTGGTTAGAATACATGGTAAAGCCAATAAACAGTGCTAGCCCAACCTGGCCGATAATCTTAAACTTGCCGGCTAAGCCTTCTTTATTCTTTTTAAATACTTTAATATAATCATCCAAAAAGCCGATTCCCCCAAGCCAAACCGTGGTAACCAGCATCATAATGATATAGATATTGCCAAGCTTTGCAAACAATAGCGTAGGGACAAGAATTCCTAATATGATAATGAGCCCGCCCATAGTTGGGGTACCGGCCTTTTGCATCTGCCCTTCCAAACCCAGGTTACGCACCGTTTCACCAACCTGCTTAAACCGCAAATAGTCAATCAGCCTGCGGCCAAACACCGTGGTTACTACCAGCGACGTAATTACAGCCATTGCCGTACGGAAAGTGATGTATTGAAACACCCCCGAACCAGGAATAGTGTAATTTTTATTAAGCCAGGTAAATAGGTAATAAAGCATTCTGTTTTATGATTTCACTGATTTTGAAAATAATTCCCCTGATATTTTTGTCCATGGTCGTTGGTTCATGGTCTGCTATTAATTTAAGTCTTTAAAAATTGCACTCAACTCTTCCATATCATCAAAGTGATTTTTCACTCCATGTATTTCCTGGTACTTCTCATGCCCCTTTCCGGCTACCACCACTATGTCACCCGGGTTTGCCAGCATACAGGCAGTTTTTATTGCCTCCCGCCTATCAACAATACTTAGTGTATGCCTTTTAAAAGCCGGATCAACGCCTTCTTCCATATCCCGTATAATCTGCGCCGGGTCTTCCGAGCGGGGATTATCAGAGGTTAGTATTACTTTATCGCTCCATTCGCAGGCAGCTTTAGCCATCACCGGGCGCTTGGTTTTATCCCTGTCGCCACCACAGCCAATCACTGTTATCACCTTTTCATTATTCTTGCGGATATCGTGAACGGTGCTCAATATGTTCTGGATAGCATCAGGCGAGTGCGCGTAATCAACAATCCCTATCACCTTGTTTGGGGCCACGATATAATCAAAGCGGCCTTTGGCACCGGTTAGCTTGCTCAGGCTGGTCAATATTTTGGTTTTATCCTGTTCTAGCAACATAGTTGCGGCATAAACTGCCAGCAGGTTATATGCGTTAAACGTCCCCACCATTTTAAACCAAACCTCCTCGTTATCAATTTGCAGCAGCAGGCCTTCAAACTGGTTTTCCAATATGCGGGCCTTGTAGTCTGCCATACTCTTCAGTCCGTAGGTTTTTTTATGGGCGCTTGTATTTTGCAGCATTACATTGCCGTTTTTATCGTCAATATTGGTTAATGCAAATGCATTAGACGGCAGCCCATCGAAAAAGGCCTTCTTGGCTTTCAGGTATTTCTCAAATGTTTTATGATAATCTAAGTGGTCGTGGGTCAGGTTTGAAAAAATCGCCCCGGTAAATTTCAAAGCACTAATGCGATGCTGTGCAATAGCATGCGAGCTAACTTCCATAAAGCAGTAATCACACCCCTTCTCCACCATTTCATGCAGTAACTTATTCAGTTCAACCGGATCAGGAGTGGTATGCGTAGCCTGGATCACCTCGCCATTTACCTGGTTTTCAACGGTTGATAATAAGCCGCATTTATAACCCAAATCGCGAAACAATTTATAAAGCAACGTAGCAATAGTGGTTTTACCATTGGTACCTGTTACCCCAACCAGTTTTAGTTTTAAGGACGGGTTATCATAAAAATTAGCTGACACAATGCCCAGTGCAACAGATGAATCGGCTACCATTAAAAAATCAACCTCGCCGGTAACGCGCGCGGGCAGTTCCTGGCAAATTACCGCCACGGCGCCATCATTAATGGCTTGTAAAATATAATCGTGCCCGTCAACCACCGTACCTTTTACCGCAACGAACATACACCCGGGAATAACTTTCCGCGAATCAAAAACTATGGCCGTAATTTCAATATCAGCACTGCCCTGTAGTTCAGTAAATGCAAGTCCTTCTATTATGTCGCTCAAATATCTCATCGCAATTCAATTATTATTTTTGATCCTTTTGGAGTAATGCTGCCTGCGGTTACCGATTGGTTTGCCACCACACCACTTCCCCGTGCTACCACTTTATAACCCGCATTTCCCAGGGCATATAAAGCATCGCTCAAGCCCATTCCCTTTACCTCAGGCACTACGCCGCTTTTATAACTTACATCCTCAAAAGCAATACCGTTACTGGTGTCAACACCATTGGCGGCTGCATTATTTGCCGCATATAGCGGCTTCACGCCCAGTTTGGTATATACCTGTTTCAGGGCTTTTACATTTCCTTTTTTTATCTGCGGCAAATTGGAATTACCCACGTAATGCACAGGGCCAGCCGGGCTCATGTTCAGGTCACTGGCATATACCCTGTCGGCAATTTGCCTGAATACCGGGCCCGCCACCTTTGCTGCCAGGTAATCGCCTTTTGTTGGGTGGTTAATAACCACAATCATTGAATACTTAGGCTTGTCAGCCGGGAAATATCCGCAAAAAGAAGCCTGGTATGTCTTTTTAACACCATAACCCGCCGAGCCGTTAGCAATTTGTGCCGTACCGGTTTTACCGGCCACCTTATACAACGGATTTTTGATCACGTTTTTCCCTGTACCTTCGCTCACCACGCCTTCAAGCAAACTTTTTACTTTTCCCAGCGTGGCATCACTGCACACTTTTTCGTTAATTACTCTTGCCTGGAACTGCTCAACCGTATTGCCCAGCCTGCGGATCTCTTTTACCAGCAACGGCGCTATCATTTTACCGTTGTTTGCTACAGCATTATAAAGAGTGAGCATTTGCAGCGGGGTAATCTTCATCTCGTAACCATAAGCCATTTCAGGCAGGGTGTAATATTTGTTCCAGCTGCGGCTTTTTGGATTTTTTACCACCGGCGCACCTTCTCCCTGGATCTGCAGGCCCAGTTTTTCGTTTAAATGATAACTGTACAGCTTGTCGGTAAATTCCTTTGGATTATCGTTATAATACCTCACTGCGAATTTTGCCGCCGCCACATTTGATGATTCCTCAAATGCTTTTTTTGCGGTCATTTCATAATTCCCTGCTTCCGCGTCAGTAATTGTTGGCCCTTTCGGAAACTTGTACCTGCCATTTTCAGCGTTTACAATGGTATTTGTATCTATTTTATGCTGATCAAACAGGGCCATGTAAGTGGCCAGTTTAAACGTTGAACCCGGATCAGCGGCATTACTTATGGCATAGTTCAGCTTCTCTTCATAATTACCATCCTTTGTACGGGTAAAATTTGCGATGGCCCTTATCTCGCCGGTAGCAACCTCCATTAAAACCACGCAACCATGATCGGCCTCCGTTTTTTCCAGCTGCGCTTTCAGCGCATCCTGTGCAACATCCTGGAAGTTAACATCAATGGTTGAAATGATGTCTGCGCCTTCTTTAGGCTCTACTTCGTCTTCGCCGTTATTAACAGGCATCCATGTGCCGCCTGCCATCCGCTGCATTAGGCGCTTTCCGCTTTCACCATTAATATAGCTGGCATAAGCACCTTCAAGACCTACCGCATTCTTAACATTTTCGTTTTTATAACCAATGGTACGTGCCGCCAGCGACCTAAAAGGCAACACGCGCCGGTTTTGTTCAAGCACTATCAGCCCACCTTTATATTTACCCATTCTGAAAATAGGGAACTTGCGAATTTGTGTCAGCTCACGGTGCGTTACTTTACGGCGGATCAATTGATAGCGCGAACCATCTTTCCGGGCGTCGCGCAGCATCCTGGAATATTCCCTGGCCGGCTTATCGCTATACAGCTGCGAAAACTTAATCGCCAGCGAATCCACATTTTCATTAAAATCCTGATCGTCCGCAATACCGGGGGCAAACATGTCCATATGCAATTCATACTCGGGCACCGATGTTGCCAGCAAACTCATATCGTTTGCAAAAATATTGCCGCGGGCGGCTTCAACTGTTTGGTAACGTGTAGAAAGCGTGGAAGCCATTTTTTTCCATTTATCGCCCTGCACAAACTGAACGCGAAAAAGCTGGATCACTACAGCTCCTGCAAAAAGCAATATCAACCCGAAAGCCAGGTAAACCCGTAACAGTATGTTTCTTCTAATGCTCATTCTTCACCTCCGCATCTGTTATTTTTTGTGGTGGCTGCAACGATTCTTTTATGCCCAGCGTGTCAACACGTTTAGCAACCTCGGTAAGTGTACTTCTATAAGCAAGATCAGCCTTTGTAGTTTTATAGTCCCAGCTAAGCTCCTTTACTTCTTTGCTTATTTTATTAATATCTCGGATACTACGTTCGGCTACGTGCATATTGGCGATATATAACATCCCCAAAAAAGCGATGAACAAAACAAATGGCAGTGCCCTTGTAGCCGATTCGGCACTCCAAAAGCCTTTTGTAAAAAATTGCGTAAGAAAGTTGTCCGGAAACTCGTCATTGCGTTTTTCCTCAACAATAAGCTTTTTCTGTTCAGCTTCTTCTTCCTCAATTTGTGTACGCAGCCTGTTTGTCATTTCTTTACCGCTATTCTTAACTTAGCGCTCCGTGCCCGGTTATTATCTTTTATTTCCTCTTCTGATGCAGTGACAGCCCCGCGGCTTACCGAATCAAAAGGCTTGTTGTCATTTCCGTAAAAATCTTTTTCTACCTCGCCGCTGAATTTTCCTTTGGCTATAAAATTTTTCACCAGCCTGTCTTCCAGCGAGTGATATGACATCACCACCAGCCGCCCGCCCGGAGCCAGCACCGATGCTGACTGGGTCAAAAATTCTTTCAATGCTTCCAGTTCCTGGTTTACCTCAATGCGCAAAGCCTGAAACACCTGCGCCAGGTACTTATTTTCTTTCCCCCGCGGAATTCGGTTCACTATCGCGTTCTTCAGATCAGCCACGGTTACAATGGGCGCATTTAGGCGTGCCGTTACAATAGTGTTCGCCAGCGATTTGGCGTTTTGTATTTCACCATAAATGCCAAAGATCCGGTGCAGCTCGGCTTCCGGGTAAGTATTTAAAACTTCTTTAGCGTTCAGCGTTGATTGCTGGTTCATCCGCATATCCAGTTCCGCATCAAAACGGATAGAAAACCCGCGTTCTGCCTGGTCAAACTGGTATGAGGAAACGCCAAGATCAGCCAGGATCCCGTCAACGGGCACGGCGTCATGCAGGCGCAAAAAATTTTTCATGTACCGGAAATTCTGATCAATAAAAACAAACCGGTCATCTGCCAACAGGTTTTGTTTTGCATCGGCGTCCTGGTCAAACGCCAGCAACTTCCCGTCTTTATTTAAATGCTTCAGGATCTCGCGGGAGTGTCCGCCGCCGCCAAAGGTTACGTCAACATAAGTTCCGGCAGGTTTAATATCCAGGCCTTCAATACACTCATTCAGCATTACCGGGGTATGGTATTCGCTCATAAGCCGCCCTCCCTTCTTTTGTCGCCCATCACCTCTTCGGCCAGCGCTGCAAAATTCTCCGGCTCGTTTTCAATCATCGTATTATATGCCGCTTTATCCCACATTTCAATTTTCGTCATTTGGCAGTTTAACACTACATCTGTTCCAATACCTGCATAATCCAGTAAACCTTGCGGTAAATTCACCCTTCCGGCAGCATCTACGCTCAATTCCGTCGCGCCCCGGGTAAAATATCTTATAAATTCTATGTTTTTCTTTTCGTATTGATTAAGTTTGTTCAGTTCATCAAGTTTCTTATCCCATTCTTGTTTAGTGTATATCACCAGATATTTCTCAAAGCCACGATTGATCACAAGCCCCTCTTTCTCAGCTTCTGGAAGCTTTTTCTTGAGGCCCGCAGGGATCATCATTCGCCCTTTGTTATCTAATTTACACTCAAACTCGCCGGTTAAATAGGACATGTTGTAACTATGGCATTAATTGTAGTGTAAAATTAGAGTTCTTTTACCACTTTACTCCACTTTCTCCCACGAAAGTTATTAACACTTGTGTAATCCGTTTGTGGATTACTATTTGCACCTGAATTCTCCTTCAGGCACTTTTAAAAAAGATAATTATTTACTTCATTTGCATTTGTATTTCAGATAGTTACAATAATTTAAATGCATATTATAAAACTTAAAAACGGCCATACGCTGAGTATTGAAAATGATACTAAAAAGCTGCGGTTAATAGTTTATATCAACGGAGTGGAAAACGTTTGCCGAAAATCCACAAAAAAAGAACTCAGCAGTTTTATCCAATCAAATGAGGATCAATTATTTAAAGGCCGCCTGCAATTAATTAAGGATGAAGTGGGAATCAGCATTTGGGTTAAGGGCAAAAATGAGGGAGAAATAAGTACAGCAGATTTACTGAATTACCTGCAAATTGCTCAATAATAAAAAATGCCTATATTTAGTCATTATGAAAATATCACACCTTATCACCGCTCTTTTTATGCTAACCGGTTCGGCTGCAATAGCGCAAACTGCACTTCCAACCGCTGAAACGGTATTGAAAGACGTCTATACGCAGGCTGCTAAAGAAAATAAAAAAGTACTGTTAATGTTTCATGCCTCCTGGTGCGGCTGGTGCAAAAAAATGGATGCCTCGTTAAATGATCCGTCTATCAGCAAAATGATCAACGCAAATTATGTAATTGCTCATTTGGACGTGATGGAGCAGCCGGCAAAAGCCAATCTTGAAAATCCCGGCGGCATGGATGCAATGAAAAAATTTGGTGGCGAAAAATCGGGATTGCCATTCTGGTTAGTTCTTGATGCAAAAGGCAACGTACTTGCCAATTCATTAATGCCAAAAGATGGTGCGACTATAGCCACTCCTGAAGACAACGTAGGTTGCCCGGCCAGCGATAAAGAGGTTGCATTTTTCGACGGCATTTTAAAGAAAACATCAAATTTAAAAGCAGAAGAAATTGCAGTTATTCACAAGCGGTTCCTTTTAAATCAGCCGCCGCCCACACCGGTAAAAGGAACGAATTAACAACTGGGACTCTACTCAAATCTTCTTAGATAACGCTTAGCAATTAGCTCACCATATAAAATATCGCTTGGTTTATCCATACTAAACCATGGTGAATGGTATTGCAGCACCTGGATATTTTGAGCCAGCATAAAGCTTTGGGCCAGCAGGAATTGTTTTTGATGCTGATCGTTCTCCTGATCAATTACTATAAAATAATTTTTCTTTACCCCCCCTAACTATTCAAAGCAGCACAGTAATTGAAAAAACCGTGCCTTTTATTGAAATTTTTCGTTTCATACCGTTCTTAAATATATTTTTATAGTCGGGAAACTTAAAAAATGACCACATTGAAAAACAAAGCCATTTATGCTGTAGCAATAGGCGCTTTTGCCTTACAGCCTTTTACCACCAAAGCCCAAACAGGCGACAAAACATGGATAGCCAAATCAAACAGCTACACCAAGATCCTTATTGATCTCGACGAAAAATATTCACCGGAGTTTGGCTCATCGCAGGGCCTGGCTTTTTATGACACACTTATAGCGGTACCTACTTTAGCAAATGATTTAGCGCAGCGCAGGGAACGGGAAAAAGCCGTTGCACAGCTCAAGGCTGCTAAACAACAGGAAACAGACCTAAAAATAAAACAGGACCTTGATATCCTGATCAATCAATCGGAACTGGGTTTCAGGGGCCAGGATTTCAGCCGGGCTAAGGAGGTGTCATACCTTAACCCTACGGCCACAGTTTTCGGTGGCCTGCAGGCCTTGCTTGATGATCAAACCCCGGCAGAGCGCCGCCCCGCTGCCGTTATCCGCCTGGTAAAATATGCAGGATTGCAAAAAGGATATGCACCAACAAGCGACATCTATAAAGAACGTACCCTGCAGCAATTGAGCAAGCCCGGAATGATCTACCCTTCAAAACAGGCTATGGAGGTTGAACTTTCACGCAATGCCAGCATGGTGAGCGGCATTGAAGAGTTGTTTAAAAAGTATAATGTAACCGGCTACGAAAAAGCGTACGCCGCCATAAAAAAACAACTGGAAGATTATGACGTATGGGTGAAAGCCACCGTATTGCCGAAAGCCCGCACCGATTTCCGCTTGCCTGCCGAAGAATATAAACTTGCTTTAGAAGGTTATGGAATTGATATCCCGCCTGCCGACCTTGCTAAACTGGCGCATGCTGCCTTTACTGATATCCAGAACCAAATGAAGCCGCTGGCCGTGCAGATCGCAAAAAAATACAACCTGCCATCAGCCGATTACCGGGAAGTAATAAAATACCTTAAAAAGAATCAGATCATTGGCGACTCGATTATGCCGCTTTATAAAAGGCATTTGGCCGACATTGAAGGGATCATCCGCGAACAGCATTTGGTTACCCTACCAAACCGCCCTGCAATTATCAGGCTGGCAAGTGAGGCAGAAACTGCACAGTCGCCTGCGCCGCACATGGTGCCGCCGGCGTTTTTAAATAATACAGGCCAGCGCGGCGTTTTTGTACTGCCATTGAACATGCCGCCGGCACCCGGTGAAAAAGTTGACAAATACGACGATTTTACCTTTGATGCCGCCTCATGGACCATTATAGCACATGAAGCCCGCCCGGGTCACGAATTGCAATTTGACAAAATGGTGGAAGAAGGCGTTTCACAGGCACGTGCCCTTTACGCATTTAACTCCACCAATGTAGAAGGCTGGGGTTTATATTCAGAATATATTACCCGTCCGTTTATGCCGGTGGAAGGCCAGCTGGTATCACTGGACTACCGCTTGCTGCGCGCCGCCCGTGCATTTTTAGATCCCGAACTGCAGGCCGGCGCCATAACACAGGAAAAAGCACTGAACCTGTTGATGACCGATGTGGTACAATCACACGCCTTTGCCAAACAGGAAGTTGAACGCTACAGCCTGAATGCCCCCGGCCAGGCCAACAGTTACTTTTATGGCTTTACCAAGATGATAGCACTAAGAAAAGACACAGAAAAAGCCCTGGGCAATAAATTTAACGCACAGGCTTTCCACGATTTTATTTTATCGCAGGGCATTTTGCCACCGGCGTTAATCCGCCAGGCGGTAATGGATGAGTTTGTTAGGAAGAAGTAGGATAGTTTAAATTAAGAGCCGAAATAAACCCTAAAAGCTTTCAGAGATTTATTTTTCTGAAAGCTTTTTCAATAATTCCCTGGCAGGAACATGTTGGATGTAACCATCTTTATCCGCTATTACCAGGCTTTGTTTTTTTTCGGCGCTGGATATCAGCAGCTTTACATAGGCTTTATTTGCACCTTCAATAATCTTATTTTGCAATTCAATATTTTCCGGTTTCATCGCTTTGTTTTTTTATTCTCTTCCAAATATCTGAATTAAAAATCATTTGGGGGTTATTAAACTCGCCGGAAACAACTATTTCAGGCCTACCGGCTTCGTTATTAAAAACTGCCCAATAGTCGCAAATATTTAAATAAAGATGTATTAAATTATAAATTCCTTTAATATATCTCCGTTCAATAACATCATCCGGAATGTGATGACCTCCTTTACTCACCCGTGTTGCAACCCGCTGCTTTGCTTCTTGCGGAGAACTCAACCAAAAATAGACCAGTGTTATTTTATAACCAATAGCGCTGGCCTCTTTAATTAAGGATACATAGCTTTTTGAAGCTAATGTAGTTTCAATCGCGAAATCTACGCCGTCATCCAGTAACGAATCAATCCTGCTTAGCATTATTCTTCCTGCCTCTATAGCAACTTTTTCAGGATTGAAAGGAGATAACCCTGCAGCTATACCGTCAGCATTTACAAACTCTTTACAATTAAGCATTTCCGGCAATATGGTATAGCTTGCCGTTGTTTTCCCGGCACCATTACAGCCTGCTATAATGTATAGATTGGGCATTTGAAAAAATTTATAAAGCAAGATACAAACTTCCCATTCTAATCCCTAATCACTATCAACCTACATATTCCTTCTGTATTGCCCTCCTACCTCATACAAAGCATGCGAGATCTGTCCCAACGAGCAATATTTACAGGCTTCCATCAGGCTTTCAAAAATATTTTCGCCAGCTATGGCTTTATGTTGCAGGTTTTTTAATAACTGCGGGATAACTGCTTCGTTCCGGTGTTGAAAATCATGCAACGCTTCAATCTGGTATTGCTTTTCCGCTTCAGTGGCACGGATCACTTCTGAGGGTACAATAGTTGGCGATCCCTTTTTATTAAGGAAGGTATTTACCCCTACAATAGGATATTCACCGGTATGTTTAAGGGTTTCGTAATAAAGCGATTCTTCCTGGATCTTGCTGCGCTGGTACATGGTTTCCATGGCACCCAGCACTCCGCCCCGTTCGTTAATGGCTTTAAACTCGGCCAATACAGCTTCTTCTACCAGGTCGGTTAATTCTTCGATAATGAATGCACCCTGGATCGGGTTCTCATTTTTAGCGAGGCCGAGCTCACGGTTAATGATCAGCTGGATAGCCATTGCGCGCCGCACCGACTCTTCAGTAGGCGTGGTGATCGCTTCGTCGTATGCATTGGTGTGCAGCGAGTTACAATTATCATAAATGGCATACAAAGCCTGCAGTGTGGTACGGATGTCGTTAAAATCAATCTCCTGCGCATGGAGCGACCTGCCGCTGGTTTGAATATGATATTTCAATTTTTGCGAACGGTCGTTCCCCTTATATTTATTTTTGATGGCCTTGGCCCAGATCCTTCTTGCAACACGCCCAATCACCGAATATTCCGGATCGATACCGTTACTGAAAAAGAAAGACAGGTTGGGTGCAAAATCATCAATATGCATTCCGCGGCTCAGGTAATATTCCACGTAGGTAAAACCATTTGATAATGTAAAAGCCAGTTGGGTTACCGGGTTTGCCCCGGCCTCTGCAATGTGATAGCCAGAAATTGAAACTGAATAAAAGTTTCTAACCTTTTCGTTTATAAAATACTGCTGGATATCACCCATCATCCGCAACGCAAACTCTGTAGAAAAGATACAGGTGTTCTGTGCCTGGTCTTCTTTTAATATATCCGCCTGTACGGTGCCACGAACGGTAGCAATAGCATAAGCTTTTATTTTTGCGTAAACATCCGGTGGTAAGACCTGGTCGCCAGTAAGGCCAAGCAACATAAGACCAAGTCCGTTATTACCCTTTGGCAGCATACCAGCCTCACCTAAATCCTCTCCAAAGGAGAGGACTTTCCTATCATTTTCAGACCTTTCTTCATCAGAACCCTCTCCTTTGGAGAGGACTTTCCTATCATTTTCGGACCTTTCCTCTTCAGAACCCTCTCCTTTGGAGAGGGCAGGGTGAGGCGCTCCACCATTTTCAGAAGAGTAAATTTTCCGTTCAGGTTGTTTAGCCAGCACTTCTTTTATGCGCAGAATTACCTGATCTATATTGTTAATTACTTCCTGGTTTGTAAATCTTATAACGTCAAAACCCTCACTGTTTAAAACTGACGTTCTCACTTCATCTTCCTCTTTTAATAGTTCATGATAACCACCGTCAACTTCAATAACCAGTCCTTTAGATATGCAAACAAAATCAGCAATGTAGCCATCTACAGCATGTTGTCTCCTGATCTTATAACCAGTTTGGTTATTTCTCAATTGCTGCCATAAGATATTCTCACTTTCAGTTTGATTTTTTCTATTTGATCTCGAATTTTCTTTTAGCACCTCCCAAATACGTGAATCTCCTGTCTCATAACCAAACTCCTTCACCCCCTCTATTTTGGAGTGGGCCGCCGGCGTAAGGCCCTGGTACACCGGCCTTGTAAGCCCCCTGTCGTCATAAAGTTCTTTATACTTTGCCTCAACCAAATGCTCCAGTTTATGCTCTTTAATATATTTTTCGCATTGCTGATCAATAGCCGCATTCATAAAAAAGCCGAGCAGCATTGGCGCGGGGCCGTTTATAGTCATGGATACGGAAGTTGACGGACTGCCAAGGTCAAAGCCAGAGTATAATTTTTTAGCATCATCAAGCGTAGCAATGCTCACGCCCGAGTTGCCTATCTTACCGTAAATGTCCGGGCGGGTGTGGGGGTCTTCGCCATATAAAGTAACCGAGTCAAATGCAGTAGATAAGCGGTGTGCCGGCTGACCAAGCGAAACATAATGAAAACGCTTGTTCGTCCGTTCCGGACCGCCCTCGCCTGCAAACATCCTCGTAGGGTCCTCGCCTTCCCTTTTCAAAGGGAACACGCCCGCAGCGTATGGAAACTCGCCCGGCACGTTTTCGGTAAGCAGCCAGCGTAAAATATCCCCCCATGCTTCATATTTAGGTAATGAGATCTTGGGGATCTGCAGTTGCGACAGCGAGGTGTAATAAAGTGGTTGTTTAATCTCTTTATCCCTAACCTTATAAATAAAGTTTTCAGCCTTGTATTTTGCTACTGTTCCGGGCCATTCCCTTAAAAGGCGTTTACAGTCACCATGCAATTGTTCTTCCAGGTGGTTTTTCACATCGTGTAAGGATGCAATATTCTGTTTCTCTGCATCCAATAATTTTATTACGCCATCCAACTGGAACAATTGCTGCGCTATTTTGCACTGGGTGTTTACCCATTCCTTGTAGGCCTGGCTGCTTTCAGCAATTTCGGCAAGGTAGCGGTTCCGGTCTGGCGGAATGATATAGATCTTTTCTGATTCGCCCTGGTGTTCTGCAGCCGCATGTGCGCCAATAAGATCAACTCCTGTTTTTGCTTTAATGGCTTTCATCAGCGCAACAAACAGGGTATTCATACCCGGATCATTAAACTGCGATGCCATGGTACCGTAAACCGGAATCTCCTCGTCCTTAGCCTGGAACAACATGTGGTTGCGTTTATACTGCTTGCGTACATCTCTTATGGCATCCAAAGCGCCGCGTTTATCAAATTTATTAAGGGCCACCAGGTCGGCAAAATCAAGCATATCTATTTTTTCCAGTTGGGTGGCTGCCCCAAACTCAGGGGTCATTACATACAGTGACAA
This sequence comes from Mucilaginibacter xinganensis, assembly GCF_002257585.1. NCBI lineage: Bacteria > Pseudomonadati > Bacteroidota > Sphingobacteriia > Sphingobacteriales > Sphingobacteriaceae > Mucilaginibacter > Mucilaginibacter xinganensis. The sequence continues at coordinate 4,279,558 of NZ_CP022743.1, forward strand.
GTCACAATAATCCGTGATCATCGTATCCGATTGCCCGATCCCTGATGTTTCAACGATGATCAAATCGTAACCCGCAGCTTTGCAAATGTCAATGCTTTCCTGCGCGTGTTTGGAGAGGGCCAGGTTGGCCTGCCGGGTAGCCAGCGAGCGCATATAGATACGCGGATTGTTAATGGCATTCATCCTGATCCTGTCGCCAAGCAGGGCACCGCCTGTTTTGCGTTTAGACGGATCGACAGAAATAATAGCCATGGTTTTATCCGTCTCCATCAAAAACCGGCGCACTATTTCATCAACCAGCGATGATTTACCCGAACCGCCGGTACCTGTAATACCCAAAACTGGCGTTTTTACGGTGCTGATTATTTTATGAACCTCGCTCAAAAAGGCGTCTGCCTCCTTGGGGTAATTCTCTACTATACTTATCGCGGTAGCAATTGATTTTATATCTTTTTCGGGCAGGTGCTTAAGTTCGCCGTTCAGCTTTATTTTGTTCTGGAAATCGCATTTCTCCAGCATATCATTTATCATCCCCTGCAAGCCCATCGTGCGGCCGTCGTCCGGCGAATAGATCTTCGTTATGCCGTAGGCCTGCAGCTCTGCAATTTCGGCAGGCAAAAACACCCCGCCGCCACCACCAAAAATCTTGATATGGCCGGCACCGCGTTCCTTCAGCAAATCATGCATGTATTTAAAATACTCCACATGCCCGCCCTGGTAGCTGGTTAGGGCAATGCCCTGCACATCCTCCTGGATAGCACAATTAACCACCTCATCAACCGAGCGGTTATGCCCCAGGTGAATCACTTCCGCTCCTGATGATTGCAGGATCCGGCGCATAATATTAATAGTAGCATCATGCCCGTCGAACAACGAGGCGGCAGTTACAAAACGGATCTTGTACCTGGATTTGTAAGGAGCAATGCTTTCCATGCAGGCTATAATTAGTAAACTGCAAAATTAGCATAAATAATACATCAAAAGCTATGCTTGCATAATAAAACAAAGCGTCACCTACCCCTTTTCTAAGTAAATATAAATGCCATACTACTCAAAAGCGCTCCCTTTGACTGGGGCAGAGTGAGGCCGTTAACTTATCCGTTATAAGCCTGCTCCAGGTCTGCTATAATAAGTTTATTCATTTTCATCATTGCGTTCATCACCCTGCCAGATTTTTCAGGATTGGGACCACCCATTAACCGCCCCAGCGCGTTGGGTACAATTTGCCACGATACTCCAAACTGATCTGTAAGCCAGCCGCAACGGTCTTTTTTTCCACCCTCTGAAAGTTTCTCCCAGTAATGATCCACTTCCTCCTGCGTTTCGCATTTCACAAAAAATGAAATGGCCGGGGTCAACGTGAACTGCGGTCCGCCATCCAAAATCATAAACTCCATGCCGTTTAAGAAAAAATTACCGGTTATAATCTTCCCGCTTTTTCCGGGCGCCTCTGCCGGCAAGCGATGCAGGTGCCCTACCCTGCTGTCTTTAAATATAGTTGTGTAAAAAGTAACCGCCTCTTCAACATTGCCGTTGAACCATAAAAATGGTGTAATCGCTTGCCCCGTTGTTCCCATAGTAGTTGACATAATTTTGCTTTTTTGGTTTAGAATAAAGGTACCTATTGGCATTTTAACCACAATGGGACATAACGACAATTAAACGGGGCAATTGTGACAACTATCAAACGCCTGGGAAGGATAAAGTCAAAAACGCATTGCGATATTATTCAAATAATATCTGACCACACTCAATTGGCTTCACTGCGCTGCAAACCGTCAACTTAAATCAAACCTCAAAAATCTGTATCTTTGCCGCAATGCAGGCAACAGAAACAGCAATTTGGGAAAAAGGCTATAACAATTACGGCCCATGGCTAAAAGAAAAGTATAAAGGTCACCGGGTATTTAAGGTAATTGTTGACGGTGGCTTTACCTGCCCCAACCGCGATGGCTCAAAAGGTTATGGCGGCTGCACCTATTGCAATGTTGATTCGTTTACGCCATCGGTAAGCCGCAATGCGCCTACCGTACGCGAGCAGGTGATCCAGGGTATGGAGCGCGCCCGCACTGGCAACAAGGCCGATAAGTTCATTATCTATTTTCAGCCAAACACCAACACCTATGCCCCGGCACATTATTTAAAAATGATGTACGACGAGGCGCTGAGCTATGGAACCGAAGATATTGTGGGCCTTTCAATAGGTACCCGCCCTGATTGTATTGATGCAGAGAAAATAGCCCTGCTGGAAAGCTACACCGACCGCTTTGATGTTGACCTTGAAATGGGTATGGAGTCTATTTATGATGAAACCCTTGCGCAAATAAACCGGGGATGTAATCACCAGGAACTGGTTAAAGCGTTAAAGTTGGTAGAGAACAGCAAGCTTGATGTTTGCGTACATACCATATTCGGTTTTCCATGGGAAACGCAAGAAATGATGCTGCGCTATGCGGATGAGATCAACCGCTTTCCGCAGATAAAATTTGTGAAATTTCACCACCTGCATATTGTTGAGGGCTCCGTGATGGGCGTAAAATATAAACGCGAACCGTTTAAAGTTTTCAGCATTGATGAATATGCCGACTTTTTGTGCGAACTGTTACCCCGGGTGCGCCCGGACATTGTGATTCAGCGCCTTTTTGGTTTAAGCGACCGTGAACTATTAATAGCGCCAAACTGGGGACTCAAAAAATCAGAGATCCAATATTATATCGATCAAAAGATCCTCTCAAGAGGAGTTGTGCAGGGATCGGCGCTATAGTCTGAACCGGATTTAAGGGGACTAAATGATTTTCTGATCCTGACGTATATCGGCAATCGTAACAAATCCCTTAATCTGGTTCAGATCGCGATAAATCCCCTTAATCCGGGTTTAGTCCTTAAACCTTGCTATCACCTTCCTACCCAAATCATAGGTTACCCTAAAGGCTTCCTGGTTGCTGGTAAAGCCCGGTGTACGGTGAATGCTAAAGATAAACTGTCCCTTGATATGGTTAAACAGGAATGGTGTGAAGATCAGGTCGAGCCTGTTATAAAATTTCTTCTCATAAAAAGCATCCCCATAAGTAATCTCCGAGCCCTGGCCTGCATAAAATTCATCAAAAGCTGCAAACCGGTGATAGCTTAAATAAGCGCTGGAAACAAATCCTACCGGTGTTTTGGCCCCGCCAAGGCCCCGCTTCCGCTGGAAGGATGCCATTGCGCCTGCTTCAAACGACAACGAATCAAATGTTGTTTGCTTGCGGCTAAAATCAAGTCCAAGTCTAACCTGGGCCCCACCGTCATCCCCAATATGATCATTAGGTAAAAGCACTTCCGCTCCCGCATCGTGCATCATCAGCACATAATGGGAGATATAGAACGGACCAAATAACGACGGTTTCCATTTACCCTCAAAGCCAAATAAAAATTGCTCGCGGTCGGTAACGGTTTGGCGGCTTACCCAGTCTATCCAGCCGGTTTCCGTAAAGTGTTCATTGTGGTATCGCGCCAGCAAGCCCTCCACATTAGGGCGGTAATAGCGCAGGGTATCATTCAATAATGCCCGTGGGTAATTGCTGATTACCCCTTCGCGCGGAAATTCGCCCGCATCAAACAGCCATTTTGAACTTTCGTACTTGTAATACGCAACCGGGTTTACCTTTAAAAAGTATGGTTTGGCACCAAATTCGTGGATCCCGTCAATCCCGACAATAAAATGATTCAGGCTATCAAGGTTCAGGCCCAGGTCCAGCGCTATACGGGTTCCCGAGTAGGTACGCGACCGGGCGACAAAGTCTTTATACTCGCGGTTGTCCAAAAAGCCCAGCCCGTTAAAATGGATGTCGAGGCTTTGCGCCAGGGCTGCGGTGCTGGTTAATAGTGAAAGAAAGGCTATGAGGTAAAACTTCTTTATCATGCAGGGGGATGTTATTTAACGCTTAATTTTATTACACGGCTATTTTTACTTCCGATGAATGGTTCGGTCCGTAAGGAAAAAAGTAGGCTGAAATTCCCTTTTTCCAACGGCGAAGTTACAGGAAAAGTATAATGAACACTTTCACCCGGTTGTAAACTTATTTTTTTATAGGTGTCTTTGGCCTCTTTAGCATCAATCAGCTCATTTTCTTTAAAAAAACAGTATTCCAATTTAACGGGATGCGTATAGCCGCTATCGCTGAAACTAATGGCGTGGTGGTATGGATTCGTTATCGTCAGATCAAAATTTGTAGTTGCCCCCGGCGCTGTGGTAATTTTCAGCGAATCGGTGGCAATAATCACCTTCTGATAGGTACGCACATCATCTACCCAATTGCCATACCATTTACCGGCTTCAATTTTTATAGTATCTTTTGTAAGGTCTTTTATAGGTGCGCCCGATAGGTAATACACGCGTTTATGCTGAATACTGTCTTCCATTGGCCAGATATCAAACTGCGTAACACGATAAAAACGATCGTCATAGGCAAAGCATTTAAGGCTGTTGGTATAATAATTATATTTCGAGGGATTTTGAAAGCCCTCGCTCATCACCAAATAGTTGTCGCCTGCCTTTTCTTTAACTATATGCGCCCAGTTCTTAAAGCCGTAATAGCTTTTTAAATGCCCGTAAGTTTTGGCAAAACCAACACCGCTGATCACAATTACCCGCACAATAATTATAATACTTACATTAACTAACGCCAAAGGCAGCAGCCATTTGGGCCAGCCCCCCTGCTGCTTAAAATGAATGAGTACCAGCATAACCAGCGGCGCAAACAGGATAAACGTCCACTGGGGCTGTACCTCACCTTTTACGCTGCTTATAAAAAAGAAAAGTAAGGTACCTAAACAGTTTACCAGCAGGCAGCGGATAAAAGCATCTTTTATTTTTACAGTATAGGCCTTATAAAACAAAAACCACCCAATTAGCGGACCAGCCATGAGCAGTTGCCCCGGCAGGTATGAAAAGGTATTTAAAAAACTGTACTTATCTGCCGACCGCTCATAAAGGTGGTAGTTAATTGAAGGGTAACCATGGTTGGCCTGCCAGATAATATGCGGAATATATAAGGCCACAGCCAAAACAACTATCCCCCAAAACGTACCACGTTTTAACATTTTTACATTTGCCAGTAACGTAAAGCCAACAACCAAAATACCATTGTATTTGCTGTATAACAGACAGGCAACGGTTATGGCCAGTAAAACGGCAAGCCCCCATTTATCATTTTGAAGATATTGCTGATACAGATAATAAAACAATACAGTAAAAAAGAAGAGCGGCGAATCAGGCGTGGTGGTGAACCCGTAAATATGAAAAATGAATAAGCCGGATGTAACCAGTATAAAGGCCAAAGCATCAACCGCGTATTGTTTTAAGGTAAGCCACAGCAGGTAGATAGAGAGTGAGCTTGTCAGCACGGTAATCAGCCGCAATCCAAACTCGTTATGCACGATGGTGTCACCTATGCGGATAAAAAGCGCTACCATAGGTGGATGATCAAAATAGCCCCAATCTAAATAGCGCGAGTACATCCAGTAATAAGCCTCGTCGCCCTGAAGTTCTAATGTACACGCCTGGATAATGTTCAGCACCGTCCAGCCCAACAGAAAATACCAGATAAGCTTATTAGAATGAAGTGACTTATTTAAAGTGGCTGCCGGCATTTTATATAACAAGTATTAACGCCGTAAAGGTATAATAAAACGGTTTAAGGCAAAAAGTGTAAGTAGGGCTTACATTAAAATTATTTTCTCAAATTAGCTTAACATAAAAACATCATGAGCAAAGCAATTGAAACAATAAAAACGATTCGGGCCAGTACCGTTAAATTGGTAGAAGGATTAAGCAACGAACAATTAAACAAGGTACCCGAAGGTTTTATAAATAACATTATTTGGAACCTTGGGCACATGGTTGCCGCACAGCAGGGGATCTGCTATAAAAGATCGGGCATTGAAGCCAGGATTGACGACAGTTTTTTTGAAAGATACAAACCAGGCACAAAACCGGAAGGGCATATAAATGAAGCCGAAGTTGAAGAAATAAAAGCCCTTCTGGTTTCTACTATTGATCAATTAGAAACAGATTTCAAAGAAAGCCTGTTTAAAGAATATCCCGCTTTTACTACCCGTTATGGCGTTGAATTGGCGAGCGTTGAAGATGCCATTAACTTTCTGCCATTTCATGATGGGTTACACATGGGCTATATTATGGCGTTGAAACGGGCGATATAAACTAAGATTAAAGGATTCGAGTATTGCTTAAGTTACTATTTCTATGGCAGAATAGGTTATAAATTACATAGATAATATTACTGCTTGAAGGTCGGTTATTTTTTTGAATCCTTTATCCATCGTGAACAAAGGCAAGTCAAAATAAATTGCAGTTGCTGCAATAACCGCATCAGGCAATTTTGTTTTAAACTTCAATCTTAAATCTATTGTAATATCCTTAATAGCAGGCTCAATGCCAACGATATAACACTCTTATAAAAAAAATTTTAGTAATTCAGAGTCTCCGAGAGTTATATTAGGAAAACTTAAAACTTCTATTTCAGAAATTATTGATACAAATAAATTACGACCTGTAATTAATTCCCTGACTTCATTAACTCCGTTAAATAGATTGATAATTAATGAAGTATCAACAACAATTCTATCTCCACTCATCCCTGGTTTTCAATTGATAGGCTAAACCATCAATACCAAAGTTTATTTTACCAAAATATTTACTCAAATCCATGGGTGCTTTTTTCTTAGGGAGTTTTGTTAACTCCTCATCGAGTTTGTTCCGGCCCGTTAACTTATTAACTTTAATTATTTTTGCCATACACAAATATACTATTTTATCAAAACAAAAAACCCGGCCTAAACCGGGTTTCATATATTTTAAACTAGTTTGACTATACTCCCAGCAACAACCTTGCTGGGTCTTCCAATAATTGTTTTACCCTTACCAGGAAGCTTACCGATTCGCGGCCGTCAATTATCCGGTGATCGTAGGATAACGCCAGGTACATCATCGGGCGGATAACTACCTGTCCGTTTACGGCAACCGGGCGCTCAATAATGTTGTGCATACCCAATATGGCTGATTGCGGCGAGTTGATGATCGGTGTTGACATCATAGAGCCAAACACACCGCCATTGGTAATGGTGAACGTGCCACCTGTCATTTCCTCTAAGGTGAGCTTGTTTTCGCGGGCTTTTACAGCAAGTGCAGCAACAGCCTTTTCAATTTCGGCAAGGCTCATACTTTCCGCATTGCGGATCACCGGAACCACCAAACCTTTAGGAGCAGATACGGCGATTGAAATATCAGCAAAGTTGCTATAAACCACTTCCTCGCCTTCAATCCGTGCACCAACAGCCGGCCAGTCTTTCAATGCCTCGCAAACTGCTTTGGTGAAGAATGACATAAAGCCTAAGCCTACGCCATGTTTTTCTTTAAATTTATCTTTGTATTTGCTGCGGATCTCCATGATTGGCGCCATGTCAACCTCGTTAAACGTGGTCAGCATCGCAGTTTCGTTCTTAACTGCTACCAAACGCTTGGCAACCGTTTTACGTAATGAGGACATCTTTTCGCGACGGTCGGACCTCGATCCTGCGGCAACAGGCTCAGCCTTCGGTGCAGCCACCGCCGGTTTGGCAGCCGGGGCTGCTGTGCCCAGCATTTCTTTAGGGGCTTGCGGGTTTTCCGAAACTTTTTCGGCTAATAGCGCATCCTCCTTGGTTATCCTGCCTGCTACGCCGCTTCCCGTTACAGAAGCAGTATTAACGCCTTTTTCAGCAAGGATCTTTGCAGCAGCAGGAGACGGTGTGCCCGATGCATAGGTAGTTGCTTTGCCATTGGTAGCAGCTGTTGCAGGGGCAGGTGCCGATGCTCCGGCAGCAGTAGCTGCGGGTACTAACGCGCCTGCACCTTCAATGGTGCAAACAACCGTGCCAATCGGCAATACGTCGCCTTCTTTGGCTATAATTTTTAATGTACCTGCTTTTTCGGCAGTTAGTTCAAATGTAGCTTTATCTGATTCAAGTTCGGCAATGGCCTCGTCCATGGCAACAGCGTCACCATCCTTTTTGATCCATCTAGAAAGCGTTACTTCAGTAATAGATTCACCAACAGTTGGTACTTTTACCTGCAGAGAGGTTTCAGCAGTAGTAACGGCAGCTGAAGGTTGTGCTGCTTCAGGCTGAGCTGGTGCTGCTATTGCAGCTTCTTTACTGCTGCTTTCAACGGCTACCGGCTTACTTTCTTCAGCAGCACCGCCTTCTTCAATAGTGCCAACAACAGCTCCAATCGCTAAAGTATCGCCTTCTTTGGCTACGGTTTTCAATACGCCGGCCTTTTCGGCGGTAAGCTCAAAAGTGGCCTTGTCTGATTCTAATTCGGCAATTACTTCGTCCATCTTTACAGCGTCGCCATCTTTTTTCAGCCAGCTTGATAAAGTTACTTCGGTAATTGATTCGCCAACCGGCGGAACTTTGATAGTTAAACTCATTTTTTCAATTTGAAAATTTGTTGATTTGAAAACTTGAAAATGCCACTGGTGTTTATTTACCGTTAAATCAGCACATCCAAATTTTCAAATTAATATTTTTTTGATTTTGAAAATTCGAGTACGTAGCCTGAAGATTAGTCCTCTTCAAATTGGCACATCATCAAATTTTCAAATTAAATTAATCTACTCCAACATTGGCCATTTTTTCGGCCGTTGCTTTTACTGCTGCCTTTACTTGCTTGCCTGCTGGCGCTTCAAATGCCTTTGAAACAATATGTAACTGCTGCGCAGCATGTTGTTTGGCAAAACCGGTTGCAGTACTGCTACCCTCATGCCTCGAAATTACATTAAGGTTAATCACGTTATCGTTATGGAACTTGCGGCAAATATATGGCCATGCGCCCATATTCTCCGGTTCTTCCTGTACCCATATAAACTCAGTGGCCCTGGCATATTTAGCCTTTACCTTAAGGATCTGAACAACCGGGGTTGGATACAATTGCTCCACCCTCACAATAGCTACGTCCTTGCGTTTGTCCACCTGTTGCTTTTCAAGCAGATCGTAATATATTTTACCGGTACAAAGCAGTACACGCTTTACTTTTTTAGGATCAGCATAAGTATCGTCAATCAATTCATGGAACTTACCACCGGTAAACTCTTCCAGTTTTGACACGCACTTAGGGCTGCGTAACAAACTTTTTGGCGTAAATATGATCAGCGGCTTGCGGAAATCCCTCAGCATTTGCCTTCTCAGGATATGGAAGAAATTTGCAGGCGTAGTACAGTTAGCTACCTGGATGTTGCTATCGGCACAAAGCTCAAGAAAACGTTCAACACGTGCCGATGAATGTTCCGGGCCCTGCCCTTCGTAACCGTGCGGCAATAACATTACCAGGCCGTTACCACGCTGCCATTTTGTTTCGGCGCTGGCTATATACTGGTCAACAATAATTTGCGCGCCATTGAAAAAGTCGCCAAACTGTGCTTCCCATATTGTTAAAGCATTAGGGTTAGCCAAAGCATACCCGTATTCAAAACCCAATACCCCATATTCCGAAAGCAGTGAGTTGAAAATACTAAGTTTTGCTTCGCTGTTGATGGTTTCAAGCGGTATAAATTCATCTTCCGAATCAACCAGCGTTAATACTGCGTGGCGGTGTGAAAAAGTTCCCCTTTTCACGTCCTCTCCGCTTAACCTAACCGGATGTCCGTCTTTTAATAAACTACCATAAGCCAGCAACTCGCCCATGGCCCAGTCAAAAACATGGGTACTGTCCACCATTTTGCGGCGCTCGTCAAAAAGCTTTTCTATCTTTTTAAAGAACTCTTTTCCTTTTGGCAGGTCAGTGATTTTCTTTCCTATTTCCAGCAATTCATTTTCAGGAACCGCAGTATCTATAGGTGTAAAGAACTCCCTGGTGGTAGCTAAGTGCATACCCTGCCAGGCACCTTCAAACATATGTACAGTTTCGGTAAACTTATCTTCGGCCTTTGATTCATCCAGCTTAACCTGCAGCTCGGCACGGAATTTCTTTTCCATTTCCAAAGCCAGGCTGGCATCAATGCTGCCTTCTTTCTGCAATTTTTGTTTGTAGATCTCCAGCGGGTTTGGATGTGCTTCAATAGCCTTGTATAATAAAGGCTGGGTGAATTTTGGCTCATCAGCCTCGTTATGCCCGTATCTGCGGTAGCATAAAATATCAATAAACACGTCTTCGTGGAATACCTGGCGGTACTCCATAGCCAGGTTTACAACATATGCCAGTGCTTCAACATCATCACCATTTACGTGAAACACCGGCGAAAGCACTGTTTTAGCCACGTCGGTACAATAAGTACTTGAGCGGGCATCTTTAAAATTGGTGGTAAAACCAATCTGGTTATTGATCACTATATGGATAGTTCCGCCGGTGCGGTAGCCATCCAGTTTTTCCATTTGTAGTACTTCGTAAACAATGCCCTGTCCGGCAACCGAAGCATCGCCATGAATCAATATCGGCGCTATTTTTGAATGGTCGCCATTGTACTTAAAGTCAATTTTTGAGCGGGTTAGGCCTTCAACAACCGGATCAACCGCTTCCAGGTGCGACGGGTTGGGGCAAAGGCTCAAATGCACCTTTTTACCACCTTTGGTTACCACATCCGTTGAGTAGCCCAGGTGATATTTAACGTCGCCGCCAAAAGGGGTATCCTCGTCAAAGTTCTTCCCTTCAAATTCCGAGAAAACCTCTTTGTAAGGCTTCTCCATTATGTTGGTAAGTACGTTAAGCCTACCGCGGTGAGCCATGCCTACAATGAATTCCTGGATACCAAGCTCTGATCCGTTCTGGATCACCATATCCAATGCCGGGATCAATGATTCAGCACCTTCAAGCGAAAATCGTTTCTGCCCCAGAAATTTTGTTCCTAAAAAGTTTTCAAAAACAACCGCCTCGTTCAGCTTATCCAGCATCAGCTTTTTTTCGTCTACTGTAAACGACGGCGTATTACGTTTGCTTTCCATCCTGTCCTCAAACCATTTCAGTTTTATAGGATTACGGATGTAACGGTACTCGGCACCTATAGACTGGCAGTAGGTATCTTCCAGTAACTGGCGGATATCGCGCAGGGTAGCTGCACCAAGGCCAACTTCAACACCTGAAGTAAAAACGGTATCCAGGTCAGCATCGCTAAGCCCGAAAGTTTCCAATTCTTTACCGGGAAAGTACTTGCGCCTTTCGCGTACCGGGTTAGTTTTTGTAAATAAATGGCCGCGTGTACGGTAACCATCTATCATGTTAAGCACATTAATTTCCTTTAGGAAATGTTCGGGAGTTTCGGGGGTTACAGCAGCAGCAGGTGTTGGTGTTTCCTTACCAAAGTCAAATCCTTCAAAAAACTTCTGCCAGCCAAAGTCAACAGATTCCGGGTCTTGTTTATATGCTTCGTAAAGGGAATTAATGTATGCAGCGTTCCCGCTGTTTATATAATTGAGGCGATCCATGAGAAACCATTCTTTAAAACGGTACAAAAGTAAGCATATCGGCTTATAAACTTTTAATTTAATTGTTAAAATCTTTCACCATACCCGCAAATTCGGTAATAAACAATGTGGAGAATTAATTGATGATTAAGCAGAAAGGTAACCAACTCAGTGTAGCAGCTTCTCAATAAACCCGCGGAGGTATGAAAATCCTTCGAAAAGAATTGCAAGCGCACCAATAAAAAGCGTAAACTGCTCAAATGAGTTCATGATAACTATTGGACGAAAAATTAGTTTATTTATTACACAAACGCCAGCTTATTTAACCGCATACGCCCGGTAATCATCCCGGTTAACAGCTGGCAGCCAGGTTTCTATATAATCATTTTTCCCAGCTTGTTCTGCTGTGGGCAGGGCGGCAATGGTATAGCGGCTTTCGCGGGCATCATTAACGCCTGCAATAAATGCCCAGTTTCCCCAATTGCTGGCCGGCGAATAATCAATCAGTTTTTCTTCAAAGTAGGCAGCGCCCAGTTTCCAGTCAACCTTAAGCTCATTTACCAAAAATCCCGCAACAATTTGCCTGCTGTAATTGCTGATATAGCCTGTGGCATTCAGTTCGTGCATAATAGCATCAACCAGTGAAACACCGGTTTCACCATGTGCCCAGCTTTCAAAAAGCAGGTTGCCGTCAATAACATCGGCAGATTCATCCTCAGGGTTTTTAACCGCAATAAACTTTTGGCCATGTTTTTTAAACATAAACCTAAAATAGTCGCGCCATAAAAGATCAAGCAACATACCCGGGTAATGCGTATTATTTAATTGCTGATTTTTAATAATTTCCCAATATACCTGTCTGAGCGAGATACAACCTAAAGCTATCCAGGGCGACAATTTGGAAAGGTTGATCGTATTGCCTTTTTTGCCGATAACAACATGGCAGTTGTTTAGGAAGAAATCATGCAGTTGTGCTAAAGCTTCATCTTCGCCTCCTTTAAACTTCATAGTTGCGCGAATATCGTCAACCAATTGTTCTAAGCCCAGTTTTTGTAACGTGGGTAATACGCCGGCATCTGTAATTACCGGCACTGCCACCTTTTCGGGCGTAGCCACACATTGGCGTACATTGCTATCGCGTTCCACCTTCTTTTTAAATACGGCAAAGCTATCAGGAATATCTTTAATAGGAAAGGGCAAATCCTCTTTATGATAGAGTGTATGGCCTATAAAATGCTTTAAATTGAGCTTTATTTTCCAAAGGGCGGTTTCTACCTGCTCAGATATTTCGGTTTCTTCGTGGGCAACTTCCCGGTGGTGATATACTTCACTCACCTGGTATTCTTCGGCAAGTCCCGGTATTATTTCAGCAGGATTGCCTATGCGGACTATAAGTTCGCCCCCAATACTTTTCAGATTCTTTCGCAGGTTAGCCACGGATTCTAAAAGAAAGCGGGTCCTTATATTGCCGGTTTTGGGGTTGCCCGAAGGATTGTGCTTAAAGTAAAAAGGGTCAAAACAATATACCGGGAGCACTTTATCAGCTTTACGTACCGCCTCTAATAATATCTCATTATCATGGATCCGTAAATCATTTCTAAACCACACCAATATCGTTTTTTCACTCATAGTTAAGCAGGGGTTAACTGATTTGTAGTTTACAAATTTGCAATTTATTTACCAGTTACAAAAAGCCGTAACCAATATTTGACATCACGTAAACATTTTCAATTAATGCATTGTCAATATATTATAATAAAACGGCATCCGCGGCATCATTTGGGAATATTTGTAATAACCCTTACATCTAACCGTTTATTTATATACGTACGTATGACACTTGAGTGAAAGCATTGTCATACTTTTATATCATAATATTTAATCCTATCAACCATGGCTACTATTGAGAGCATCCAAAAAGCATATATAGATTTTGTATTAACAGAAGGACAGCAGCCCAAATCGGTTTATGTTTTCGCCAAAAAAAACAAAATGGCCGAAGAGGAATTTTATCGTTTCTTCGGATCGTTTGATGCCATTGAACAAAGCATCTGGACCGGCCTCGCTGTGAAAACAATTTCCGAAATTAAAGGCCAGGACGTTTGGAGCCAGTATTCGGCCAGAGAAAAAGCTTTATCATTCTTTTACAGCTTTTTTGAATTACTAAAAGGCAGCCGCAGCTTTGTTGTTTACAGCGTAAAAAAACAGCCTAAAACATTCGGCACCCCACAAATATTTACAGGAATGAAAGATGTTTTTGAAAATTTCTGTAACGACCTTATTTTGGAAGGGCTTGAATCTAATGAGCTTTCTGAACGTAAATTTTTCAGCAATCGTTATAAAGATGCCTTATGGGTACAGCTGGTATTTGTGCTAAACTTCTGGATCAACGATAATTCAACAGGTTTTGAAAAAACCGATGAAGCTATTGAAAAAGGCATCAACGTTACCTTCGACCTTTTCCAGCGGTCACCTATTGATAACCTGTTTGAGTATGGCAAGTTTTTGGCCAAAAACGGCGGACTAAAAGAGCGGATGGGTTTTGGCAGCAACTAATAACACCTTTGCTGCCATATTTGATATGGACGGCACTCTTGTTGACAATACGCCTTACCATTTTAAATCGTGGCAGGCGCTTTTTAAAAAACACGGTAAAGGCGAATTAAGCAGGCATACTTATTACACCGAAATAAGCGGCGTCCCCATTATGGAAACCTTAAAGGTACTGTTCCCTGATAAGGACGAAGCAGGTTTAAAAAGTTTACTAAAAGAAAAAGAGTCCCTTTACCGCGAGTTATATGCGCCATATTTAGTACCCGTAAATGGCCTGGAGAATTTTTTAACGGCGCTGAAAAACAGCGGTATAAAAATAGCCATGGCGACATCAGCAACGGTTGAGGATATCGACTTTATACTAAATGCAGTACCCATCCGGGATGATTTTGATGAGATCGTAAATTCATCAATGGTTGACAAACCAAAGCCTGACCCTCAAATATTTTTAAAAGCCGCTGAAAAACTAAACCGTGAGCCGGTTAATTGCGTAGTTTTTGAAGATTCATTAGCCGGCATTAAAGCCGCAAACGCGGCAGGCATGAAAGTTGTCGCGATTACTACAGGACTTGCGGCAGATGAACTACATCCGGTTGACCTGGTAATTAATGATTACTCAGAACTAACCGTACAAAAGCTTGCCCTGCTATTTAAGAAAGATCAAAATGACTGACAACACACCGAAAGAACAAAACAGTATCCCCACCAGCAAAGTACAGCGTTCGGCCAAGTTTGTAAAAACCGGCTTTAAAATTGGTGGTAACTATATCAAGCATTATTCAAAAAAACTGTTTAATCCCGAAATGGATAAGAGTGAACTGAACGAAGATAATGCATCTGATATTTACGAATCATTAAGCGAGCTGAAAGGCAGCGCCCTAAAGGTGGCCCAAATGCTCAGCATGGACAAAAACCTGTTACCCCAGGCTTACACCGATAAATTTTCACAATCGCAGTACAACGCGCCCCCCCTTTCGGGCCCGCTTATTGTGCAAACCTTCAGGAAATATTTCGGCAAAACGCCGGATAAGATCTATGATAAGTTCAACGTGCGATCATCAAATGCGGCATCAATAGGCCAGGTTCACCAGGCTGAACTGAACGGCAAAACACTGGCAGTTAAGATCCAGTATCCCGGCGTGGGCGATTCCATTTCATCTGACCTTAAACTGGTAAAACCTTTTGCATTCCGGATGCTGGGCATGAGTGAAAAGGAACTGGATATTTATATGCGCGAAGTTGAAGAACGGCTGCTGGAAGAAACGGATTACGAGTTGGAAGTACGCCGCTCCATCGAATTTTCAACTGCATGCGCCGGCCTTGCAAATGTAGTTTTCCCCCAATATTATCCAGAGCTTTCCAGCAAGCGCATCATTACTATGGATTGGCTGGAGGGTAAGCACCTCCGCGAGTTCCTGCAAACCAATCCATCGCAGGAGTTACGCAATACCATTGGCCAGGCCCTTTGGGATTTTTATAATTTTCAGCAACACGAGCTTCGCGCAGTACATGCCGACCCGCACCCCGGCAACTTCATGATCACTCCCGAAAACAAACTTGGTGTTATTGACTTTGGCTGCATTAAAGAAATGCCCGAAGACTTTTATTATCCCTTCTTTTCACTCACCTCCACCAGTTTGATGGATAACCGGGAAGAAACCATTAAAGCATTCAGACAGCTGGAGATGATCCACGCCAATGACACCCCTGCTCAAATTGAATTCTATTACAAAATGTACAGGCATATGATCGGTTTGTTTGCCAAGCCCTATATAACAGATCATTTTGACTTTAGTCAAACGGATTTTTTTGATGAACTATATGGCTTTGGCGAAAAGATTTCAAAGATGCCCGAGTTTAAACAGGCACGCGGCGTTAAGCATTTTATTTATGTAAACCGAACCAATTTTGGGTTATACAACATATTGCATGAGCTGAAAGCCGAAGTTAAAACGGATACTTATAAACCGCACGTTGTGGAGCAGTTTGCTTAAACACGGTTAGGGATTTTTAATGTGCAATTTGTGGTAGCTAGTTTTTTTGCGTAAACCTTCAGGTCTTATTCTTTATCTTTATTAAACCAATTTAACCGCTATGAAAGATAAAATAGGAAACAAGACAAGCCCCACGCCGCTTAAAACCCCGCCACTGTCTTCTGATTATACCATGCACGTTGATGAAAAGGATGGCCGGGAAGTTTTAGTTTGCACTGTAGGTAAAACAATACTGCATTATGACATCCGCTGCCTTAGCGATCTTCACCAGATGCTTAAACAACACGGCGACTGGATGGACCTTGGCGGCGCTGATGAACAGAAACCTGCAAAAGCAGGAACCGTTGAAGCATGGGGACGATCAGAAAACAACCCTATTGGGGGCTGGTACGGATTAAAGAAGGGGCTGCGTGGCCGCTTTGGCGTATATATCCCGCCATTGATGGAAAAACTTGGCCTTGCAGAAGTTACCCATGAAGCCAAAGGGAATAAAATGAGGGCGCTATAGCTTTTTAAAAACAGCGTGCCGAAATTCTTGTTAAATAACTATGAAGATATTGCTCGCAGGTGCTAACGGTTATATTGGAACAAGGCTGATCCCGGTATTACTGGAACAGGGCCATAACGTGGTTTGCCTGGTACGCGACAAGCGCCGTTTTCATGAAAATAGTGATTACAGCGATCACGTTACCCTACTTACCGGCGATTTGCTGGAACCTGAAAGCATCGAGCCGTTTCCGGATGATATTGATGCAACCTATTACCTGGTGCATTCCATGACAGGCACCAGGGACAAAGAGTTTCCGGAATTGGAAGCCGCTTCAGCAGGTAACTTCATCAAGTCGCTCAACAAAACCAACTGCAGGCAAATAATATACTTAAGCGGTATCACCAATGACGATAACCTTTCGAAACATTTAAAATCGCGCAGAAACGTTGAATTTATTCTGCTGGAAGGCAACGCTGCTTTAACTGTGCTGAGGGCTTCAATTATTATAGGCTCAGGCAGTTCGTCTTTCGAAATTATCAGGGATCTTACCGAAAAATTACCGGTTATGACAGTACCACGCTGGGTAAACACCAAATGCCAGCCCATTGCCATTCGCGATGTACTGGCTTACCTGCAAAGTGTGCTGCTGAACGAAAAAGCTTTTAACCGCACGTTCGACATTGGCGGGCCCGATATCCTAACGTTCAGGCAGCTTATGCTCACCTACGCCGAAGTAAGAAATCTGAAAAGGTATATCATAACACTTCCGTTCCTGTCGCCCAAAATATCATCTTATTGGCTTTATTTTGTTACTTCAACCAGCTATACCCTGGCGCAAAGCCTTGTGGACAGCATGAAGAACGAAACCATTGTTAAAGACCACGCTATTGATGAAATAGCACCGCGTAAATGCCTCACCTATAAAGAAGCACTTGAACTTGCTTTTGTAAAAATCGAGCAAAACTCCATTGCCTCCAGCTGGAAAGATGCACTAAACCGGGGTTACCTCAAACCGGGCTTTATGGATCAGTTTAAAGTCCCTCAAAACGGCACACTTGAATACAAAGTAAAAACACCCTTTAAGCGCGACGTGCAGGAGGTTTTAAATAATTTGTGGGCTATTGGCGGCAAGCGTGGCTGGTATTATTGGAACTGGATCTGGAACCTGCGTGGTTTCCTGGATAAGGTGGCTGGCGGTGTAGGCTCCAGGAGGGGCCGAACCAGCAACATTAATATTTCGCCCGGCGATGCCATTGATTTTTGGCGGGTTTTACTGGCAGATAAACTGAACAAGCGCCTCCTGCTGTATGCTGAAATGAAATTACCCGGCGAAGCCTGGCTTGAATTTAAAATAATTGAGCGCCACGGCGAAACTTTTTTGAGCCAGATAGCCACCTTCAGACCCAAAGGCTTATGGGGCAGGTTGTATTGGGCGCTAATGTTCCCTTTCCATATTTTTATTTTTAAGGGGATGGCCGAGCAGATCACAAAATTTGAGGAAGCAGTGTAATATTTTTGAACTTCTAATAAATTTTAGTGTATTGTCAAATATTGTTAAATTGGTGAACGCCTCCGCAATATGAAAATTTTAACTTTTTTTTCATTTCTCATTCTGGTTACCAACGCCGTTTACTCGCGGGATAAATATTTTTACCCCACTTACGTTTATGAAGGCTATATCGAAATTAATCCCGGCCATAAAGTGCCCATCTACCTAAACCTCCTTATAGCTAAAAATTTGTCGGTTAATGGATTATATTATTACAAAGCAGAGAATGGATCATTAAGTTTGAGCGGGACAATCAATTCAGATAACACTATTACCCTTGCCGAAAAAACGAATACTGGCAAAATTACCGGAAATTTTGCAGGTTGGATTGCCGCTGACAAGGATATAATTTCAGGAAACTGGACTTCTACTGATAACAAAACTTACCCTTTTATTGCTAAACACAAGGCTAACCACTCCTATTGGGGCTATATCCGAAGATTTGAAAAGCTACTAGATTTCAAAGATTTTAAATCCGCCATTAAAGACCCGTCAAAAGTTGAAAAACTATATATTTATGATAAAGGGATAAAATCATTGCCATCAGGGTTTTCAAAGTTTAATAATGTCATATCCGTTTGTCTAATGGCAGACAAGTTCAACAATTTTCCGGTGGCCTTGACCAGGCTGCGGAACGTTGAGGAAATATCCCTGGCATCTAATCAGGTAAATGAAATTACCTCTAAGATTAGTCGGTTGCAAAACCTTCGCTTATTATATGTAGATTTTAATAAACTAACTAAACTTCCGAAAGAAATAGGCGCACTTCATAATCTGCTTTATCTTGATCTGAGCAGTAATAAAATCACCTCGGTCCCTGATGAAATTAAAAATCTTTATCAACTGCAGGAATTACATTTAGAAAACAATCCTATTGACGAGACAGAAAAATACCGGATAAGAAAATTATTGCCAAATTGCGTCATCTATTTTTAATTATATCATTTCTCATGCTTCTCAAAAACACCTTTGTTCACCACGTACATTTCTGGCTTAAAGACAAAGCCGATAAACAACTATTAATTGACGGGTTAAACACGTTGCTGCCTATACCCCATATCCGCGAGATCCATATCGGTGTGCCTGCGGAGACTTTTCGTTCGGTAGTTGACCGCTCTTACGACGTTTCGCTGCTGCTTTTATTTGACAGCCCCGAAGCGCAGGAAGCCTACCAGGTGGACCCAACCCACGTCCTATTTGCCGACAATTGGGCAAAACCACTTTGCAGCAAAGTTGTTGTTTCGGATAGTGTGAATATCTAGTTGGTAGTTGATGGTTCACGGCAGCTATTTTAGTCCATGCTCCATTCAGCTTGCATTTCACTTTTCTATGATAACAAATAACGGCTGTTCTATTTACTATTTTTCGCTATGACTTATGAACCAGCAACAATGAACTCAAAAAGCATTCTCCTTACCGGCGGCACAGGGCTTATCGGTCACAACCTTACTAAACAATTACTGGCAAAGGGTTACCGCGTAAGCCATTTAAGCCGTAAACCGGGTAACGATCCGCAGGTAACAACCTATTTATGGAATGTTGACAAGAGCGAAATAGACGAACGTTGTGTCGCTGATGCCGATCTGGTAGTTCATTTGGCCGGGGCTGGCATTGCCGACGGGCGGTGGACAGACGAGCGAAAAAAACAGATCATCGACAGCCGGACCAAGTCCATCGGCCTGGTATATCAATTACTTAAAACCAAAAAACACCATGTTAACGCAGTGGTGTCGGCCTCTGCCATTGGTTATTATAGTGATCGCGGCGATGAATTAATGACGGAGGAGAGTGCCCCCAATACCGATTTTATGGGTAAATGCTGCATTGAGTGGGAAGATGCCGTTGATGAAGGCCTGCAATTGGGCCTGCGAATAGTAAAATTCAGAACCGGCGTGGTGCTGGACAACGGTGGTGCCTTAAAACAAATGGAGGTGCCTGTTAAGCTTTACGTTGGTTCGCCGCTGGGCAGCGGCAGGCAATGGGTGCCCTGGATCCATTGGCAGGATGTTGTGGACATATACCTGCTTGCCATTGAAAATGAAAAATTTGAAGGAATATATAACATGGTAGCCCCTAACCCTGTTACCAATAAACAACTTACACAGGCCATTGCAAAACAGTTGCATAAACCCTTATGGGCGCCAAATGTGCCTGCATTTGTTTTAAAACTACTGATGGGCGAAATGAGCACTATTGTGTTAGGCAGCACTAAAGTATCGGCACAAAAAATTGAGGATGCGGGCTTTAAATTTAAATACCCTGAAATTGGCCTCGCTTTGAAAGAAATTTATGGATAAACAAACCCCGGTTTCAATATTCTGGTTCAGGCGCGATCTTCGCCTTGATGATAATGCTGGCTTATATTACGCCCTCAAAAGCGGCGACCCGGTCTTACCTGTTTTTATTTTTGACCCCGCGATCCTGGACCAATTGAAAGATAAAGATGATGCCCGGGTAACCTTTATCCACGAAACCGTTACGGCTATTGACGCAGAACTGAGAGAACAAGGCAGCGGCTTGCTGGTATTATTTGATAAACCTGAAAACGCATGGAAAAAGCTGGTTGAAGAATACAAAATTGCCGCCGTTTATACCAATCACGACTATGAGCCTTATGCTAAAGTAAGGGATGAAGCCATAGCAGCACAGCTGGAAAAACATGGCATCGCCTTCAACACCTATAAGGACCAGGTAATTTTTGAGCGGGATGAGGTAATTAAGGACGATGGTAAGCCTTATACCGTTTACACCCCTTATATGCGCAAGTGGTATCAAAAACTCACCCCGTTTTACTTAAAAGCGTATCCAAATAAAAAGTACCTAAAAAACTTTTACCAAACCAAAGCGCTTTATCTCCCGTCGTTAAAACAGATGGGCTTTGAAATAAGCGGACTGGAGTTTCCAAAAATACACTACAAAGAACTGATTGCGCATTACGCCGAAAAAAGGGACTTCCCGGCCATAAAAGGCACCACGCATATAGGCCTGCATTTAAGATTTGGTACAGTAAGCATCCGCGAACTGGCAGCTGCCGTAAACTCATTTACTGAAAAAACATGGCTGAACGAACTGGTATGGCGCGAGTTTTACATGATGATCTTATATCATTTTCCGCACACCGCCGATCATGCTTTCAGACCGGAGTATGACCGGATAAAATGGGAAAATAACGAAAAGCAATTTGAAGCCTGGTGCAAAGGCGAAACAGGGTACCCGCTGGTGGACGCCGGAATGCGCGAATTGAATACAACCGGATATATGCATAACCGCGTACGCATGGTGGTGGCCAGTTTTTTAAGCAAACACCTGCTGATCGACTGGCGCTGGGGCGAGCGTTATTTTGCGCGCAAACTGCTGGATTATGAAATGGCAAGCAATGTAGGCGGCTGGCAATGGTCTGCCGGATCCGGCACCGACGCAGCGCCATACTTTAGGATCTTCAACCCTGAATCGCAGCTTAAAAAATTTGATGCAAAACTTGAATACGTAAAAAAATGGGTTCCGGAATATGCTGACTTCAGCAAGTATCCAAAACCCATTATTGACCACGCTTTTGCCCGCGACCGTTGTTTAGCGGCTTTTAAAGAAGCCCTCGCAAAATAGTTATGGCGTTACGGTACCAATTACAAAGGTAAACCTCAGCACACTATTAATAGGTATTGTACCGGCCGAACCGTTGCCATAACCTAAGGTTGACGGTATGATCATCGAAATTTTTGTACCTGCTACAATATTTTGTTCCAATGCTTCCTGAACCCCCTGTACCAATGATGATACAGTTAATGTTGCTACATTATCTCCATTATTAGAGCCATCAAATACAGTTCCATTAAGTAATGCCCCTGTGTAGGTAGATGTAAAAGAACTCGCTGATGTAATTACACTGGTGCCTGTTCCTGGGGTTAATATCTTGTAGTAATAAAAATTACCCGGTAATAATACACTTTCTTTCCTGGTGTAGGTTGAGATGTCCCAATTATTTTTAATTACCTGATCATCATAAGTTTTAAAATTGTCAATAATGTGCACATAGTAATCAAGGCTCTGGTTACCGGCAATTTTAGTATTTGCATTTGAAGAACTTCCTGAACCGTAACCGTTAACACCATAAGCCAGGTGCGATGGAATAAGAAGGCGCGCACTTGCACCTTTATATTTCACAATATTCTTAATGGCCAGTTCTAATCCGTATGGCAACCCGTCAGATGTAAGGTGCCCAAGGTAGTCGTCAATATGGTTTGAAATGGTATCGCTTGATACGTATTTGCCATCCATTGAACGCAGGGTGAACACAAGCGCTACCTGGTCAGGATAATCAACCGGGGTAAGCTTGGTTTCGTTAGGCTGAATATTGCCCGGTAATATTATTTTATAGTAGGTCCCTGTGGTATCGCCGCCCGAAGTATCCCTTTTCATCCCGGTTAACCCGTTTGCGCTAATGTAACTCTGGATCTGGCTGTCATCATATTGTTTAATATTCTGCTCAATTTTATCTTTCCGGCATGATACTAAACCTATTGCAGAAATTAAAAGAAGGGTAAAAATTTTTTGTCTCATTTGTTATTTGTTGTTTGTGAGGCTAATTCAGCCCTCGTTGCACCTTTTATACCTTTATAATATAATGTGCTGATCCTTTTTTGTTAGTTGGTTATATCGTAAACTTTTATTTTAAAAATAAGCAATGCATTTGCCGGCAACCCTAATGTTGGCTGCGCAAACGGCCCGTAGGCATAGTGCGACGGCAAATAGAGGGTAATGGTACCACCTTTTTTTACCTTGGGCACCCCAAACTGCCATCCCCTTATGGTTTGCCCCAATATATACGAGGGATGAAACTGATCTGTTGATACAACCACTTTACCCGTGGTTAACAATATTGCGTTATATCCCACCGTAATTTGTGTTGAGCTTGTGTAAAGGTCGTTACCTGAGCCAAGCGTATCAATTATATAACGGATCCCCGTTGAAACCCCTGCCGAATCAATAACCGTTGCCTTTGAACTAAGTCCGTTAGTTTGCAAGTAATCGGCTATCAGCTTATCATCAATTGCAAGCTGGGCCCTAATTTGCGCAGGCACATCGTTCGTTTTTGAACAACCGGCAAAACAAACACATAAAAACAAAAAAAATAACAGTATTCTGTTCATCCTATCATTCATTCAGTTCATTTGCCATTATCCTTACGCGCATCGCCGCAAACCGGCATCTTGTGTTTCAATCGGCAAATTTATTCTTTTATAATTCAAAAACGGCAGCTTAACACTTTTTAACAATTAATTAGCAAAGTGCTGCTAAATCCCTACGTTACCAGATACGTTTTTGCTACTGAATAACGCGGTTTTTGTAATAAACGTGTGGCGGCCTTGTGATTATGTGTTCAGAATAAATTGAATAACAGTACCGCCTATAAAACAAACTTCCAGTCAGTTACCCGGTACCTTACCTGTTTAAAATCTCCCGTTCTTTTTACCTTTCCCTTGTTGTTTACCCAGGATAAATTCACAACATTAAAACCACCTTTTTGATAATTGAAAGTAATGCCATCATCCTCAAAAAGCGTAGTGTTTACCGGGTTGGCGCCATATACCACGCAAGTGATTTGAAATTGGGTATCCTGCGCTATATGGTCAACAGGTTTAGCCAATGGCAAAATAGTACCGGATTTAATAAAAATGGGTAATTCTGTTAACCCGGTTTTTATGGTGTATTCCCTGCCGCCCTCGTACTTTTTATTATTATTAAAATCATACCAGTCGCCTGCCGGAAGGTAAACCTTTCGTTCGTCGGCATCTTCCGTTAATGGCGCAGCAAGAATTCCCTGGCCAATAAGGTATTCGTCAGAAATATTGTAGGTTTTTTTGTCGTTTGGATAATCAACAACAAGCGCTCTGAACGGCGGAATCCCTTTTAACCGGTAATCAGCAAAAGCATTATAAAGATACGGTACCAGGCTCATCCTGAAATTCAGCAAGGTGCGGATATTTGCTTCCACCTTGTTAGCATCGGGCATCAGCTCATTCTTATTGTTTTTGTCCCTGTTAATTTGCAGCCAGGGCGGGTGTTCCAGGTACCAGGAGTTGAATAATGTTTGAGCTGACAGAACAGCCGTTTGAGTTCGGCGCATCAAATCTTTAACAGAATTTGATTCCCTCACTTCGGGCGACCAGATCAACCCCGAGAACCCGGAATTAACAATCATCCGAATATATTCCTGGTGAACATAAGTATCGCTGTATAATGCCGCAGGGTACGAGGAAGCAAATGCGTTAGAAGCCCTTACATCAAGAAAGGTACGCATGTTGAGTTCTTTATAAACTTTATAAATGGCCTTTTGGTAAACAATTCCAAAAACCTGGTGCATCTGCTCACCATCTATCCCCGATGGGAAGCTGCTATGTTCCGGAAAGCTCCAATTGGAGGTTCCCGTTGCCAGGTTGGAGTTATCGCATTCATCCATTTTAAACCCGGCTATGCCCTGCTTAATAAAAGTTTCTTTATGGTAATCACCAAACATTTTTGATGCAGCCGGATCTGCAAAATCAGGTACCAGGCCGTTCCATACCAAATAGTCACCGGCTTTGGTTTTTAGCGGCTCATATAAAGGCGATTTAGGCGATACAAAGGCATGCTCCCATAAATTGATGTGGAACCCGAGTTGACGCATACTGTTAATTAACAAATTGGGAGAAGGAAATAGCGTATTATTCCATACGTAGGAGCAGGAATAAGCAGCTGTTTGCCATTTAGGCTCAAGCCCAAGCACATCACAGGGAATTTGGCTGGTTCTGAAATACGACGCCATTTGTGTAACCCGTTGCTGGTTAAAATCAGCCTTAACCCGGTATTTAACGCCCAGCCCCCATATAGCAGGCAACGCGCCGCCGCCTGAAAATAAGTTATAGCGCTGCAAAACGTTCAGTAATTCAGGGCCTTCAAAAACATATATCTCTATCCCTTTGGCCCCTGGAATGTCTACCGTAACGCTGCTGCCGGCTTTACCGTCGTTTTTATAAAGTTCCTCAACCGAGTTGCCATTTTTGTCTTTGCTTACCATTGGTTGCCTATTGGTGAGTTTATCAGTTGTGCCGCAATAAAAGGTGGTATACCTGGCCGTATTGATCAATATTCCATACCCTTTGTTTGAAATATAAAACGCCATGGGGGCGTGGGTATATCCCAGGTCATTTAATGGATTATCATTAACGATAGGTTTTTTCCTTAACCTGTTTTGGTTAAATGAACCTATCTGCAATCCGAATCCATACAGCTGTTCCGTGTCTGACAGGGGGACTTCAACAACTACTCCCCTGCCTGTAATGCTGATATTAATATCATTAATGTTAAAAGGAAGCTTTGCAGCGGGCAACTGTTCCATTGCACCCTTCATCGGTGCTTCATCACAAAACCCGTACGGCGTAAATTGATCCGGCTTGCCAAGGCTGATCTTTTTAACGCCGAGCGCCACTTCTGCTGCTACTAATTTATCCTGCCCCATTGCACCCGCAGCGGTCATCATCATTAAAAGACTGCCAATAATGCCATAAAGGATATTTTTTTTCATCTTGATAAATGGGTTATTCGTCGGGTTTAAAGTTCAACGTAAGCTGATTTACCTTTTTCAACATTTTAATCAGGTATTCCCTGTCATTTTCGCTAATGTGGTCGTTAAGGTAGTTATTGAATTTTTTTCCGATCACCCGGGCCTGGTGGCGCTTTTCTTTGCCGAGCGGTGTCAGGTAGATCTTAACCGAGCGCTTGTCGCCCTCATTTGATTCGCGGTAGATCAAGCCCGATTTTTCCAGCTGGGCCAGCATCCTGGAAAGGCTGGTTGATTTTAAGCCCAGCAACGCCGCAACCTGCGAAACTGTAGTCCCCTCTTTTTCATCAATATTGATGAGCAAATAACCGATAGATTGCGTGATACCAAACTCTGTAACCACCTGGTTATACCGGTTGGCTACAGTTTGCCAAACTATCTTCAAAAAATAATCAATAGTTTCCTGGTGTTTTATCTGGTTGCTCATAGTTTGTGTCATTAAGCCATGGTACACACACCATGGTTTGTATCTTTTATATGCTTAACAATTCGCAGGCTTACGCTTTGTTTGTCAATCGTTTGTGCCGGACTATCAACTAAAATTCACCTACCATCCTAATTTGGCATCATCCCCGCGAGGATCAGCACCACCCTCGTAATAGCCATCTTTTATTAAGATAGCATCTACCCTGCCGCCGACACCGCCGTTTATTATTTTATATCCCTTTTTCTGGAGCTTTTCCACAGTTGCAGCATCGAAAGCATTTCGCTCAATATTCATCTGGTCAGGTAACCATTGGTGATGAAAACGTTTCGAGGTAACAGCGGTCTGCATATCCTGGTCAAACTCAATTACATTTAAAATAGTTTGAAATACCGAAGTGATAATGGTTGACCCACCGGGCGTACCCACCACCATAAACAACTTCCCGTTTTTTTCGATGATGGTAGGCGTCATTGACGACAGCATCCTTTTGCCGGGCTGTATGCTGTTAGCCTTACCGCCAACAAGCCCGAACATATTGGGAACGCCGGGCTTTGAGCTAAAATCATCCATTTCGTTATTCAGTAAAAAGCCGGCCCCGGCAACAAATATCTTTGATCCGAAGGAGTCGTTCAGCGTGGTAGTAATGGCTACTGAATTACCTTCTCGGTCAACAATAGAAAAGTGGGTGGTTTGATCGCTCTCGTAACCCACAAATGATCCTGGCTGGATAGCGCTGCTGGGTGTGGCGGCGTCCCAGCTAAAATTACTCATTCGCAATTTTATGTACGCTGGTTTTAGTAAGCTGTCAACCGGTACCTTATAAAAATCAGGGTCGCCCAAATACTTTGAACGGTCGGCATACACGCGGCGTTCGGCCTCAACAATCAGCTGCACAGTCGAGTCCCGGTTATATCCCCAGCGATGTAAGGGATAATTCTCAACTGCGTGCAGTAATTGCAGCAGCGCTATTCCCCCGCTCGATGGCGGCGGCATAGTAATAATTTTATAGCCTTTATAGCTTCCCGTGATAGCCTTGCGCCATACAGAATGATATTTCTTCAGATCAGCCTTCGAAATAATGCCCTTTCCGTTATTCATTTCCTTTACCAACTCATCCGCAACTTTACCGTCATAAAACCCCTTCCGCCCTTTATCGCGGATCAGCTCAAGCGTTTTTGCAAGGTCCTCCTGCACCAGCACGTCGCCTTCTTTCCATTCACTGTCTTTAAGCAGATAGGTTTTACCGGGATTTAACTTCTTAAACTGGGTTGCCTCGCGGTTAAGGGAGCGGGCAAGTCGGGCTGTTATTTTAAATCCGTTATGTGCAAGGTCAATTGCCGGCTGTACAAGATCCTCCCACTTAAGCGTACCATATTTTTTGTATGCAGAAACCATCCCGTCAACAGATCCGGGTACCCCTGAAGCCTGGTGAGTATAAAGGCTCATGTCCGGGATTACGTTCCCCGCACTATCCAAATACATATTCTCGCTGGCTGCATTCGGTGCCTTCTCTCTAAAATCAAGTGTTTTGGTTTTACCTTTTGATGACCGGTACACCATGAAACCGCCACCACCTATATTCCCGGCTTCAGGGTGGGTTACGGCCAGTGCAAACTGCACGGCAACAGCAGCATCAACAGCGTTACCTCCTTTTTTCAGGATATCCAGCCCTGCCTTTGAACCCTCCGGGGTTGCACATACCACCATTCCATTACGGTAAGGACCGTCAGCTTTTTTTGGTGACTGCTCCTGCGCAAATGCATACTGTAATAAAACTGTGTTAAGCGCCAGTAAAGTAACTTTCTTCAAGTTGTAGGGGAAGGTCATATCATTCAAAAAATTAATCGGACTAATTTATCATATTTAGATTTAAAAAGTGAAGATGCCGCTTTATTTAAACAGCAGCAGCGTTGATTCAGGCTTGCAAATATTATTTATATAAACCCGGTAAAATATATGTGATTTATTTTCACTTGAAAATCAGCTCCTTGTTATAGTGTTTATACCAACACTTCCATGTAATACCAATAAAATACTCGTTTTGCCGTTATCTGCTTTTACATATCTGTAATATTATCCGGTTATTATCCGGATAATAATTGCGTAAACCCTTGAAAATTATTTATCGAAATGAAAAAATTACTTGTATGTTCATTTATCCTCGCTTCATTTTTACTTATAAGCAGCCGCTCAAATGCCCAGGAATATAAAACTGCCGTAGGGTTAAAATTTGGCGGCTATGAAAACGGCATCTCTGCCAAATATTTTACCACGAATGATGTTGCGCTCGAAGGGCTGTTAGGCTTCCGGTCGCATGGTGTAGTGATAACCGGTTTATACGAAATTCACCAGGAGGCTTTCGGCGTAAAGGAACTGAAATTTTACTATGGTGCCGGTGCGCATATAGGCGCTATCGGCAGCGGACTTTACCGCCGGTTTAACGGCGATGATCAATATTACAACAACAGCCACATTTTGCTTGGTGTCGACGGCGTATTAGGGTTAGAATACGTGATCCCGCAATCACCAATAGCAGTAAGTCTTGATCTTAACCCAAGGGCAGAACTGGCAACCGGGCCGTTTTTTGATATCGCCCCCGGTCTTGGAATCAAGTACACTTTTTAATAGTAAATTAAAAAAAGTCCGGAAGGTAATCAGCATTTTGCTTTTCTTTTCGGACTTTTTTAACTTACATACTCAAGGAGTCTCTCCCTTACCTCAAAATAATAATTTTAGTATTGTAAACCTTTTGCCCCAACTGCACTTTTAAGATATAGTTTCCCGGCGGAAGGTTGGTAACATCGGCTATCGTGCTAAAGTTACCTGCAACAATAGCCTGCAGTCTTTTGTAAACTACCTGCCCGGCAGCATTTATAATTGAAAGAGTAAGGTCGGCGTTGTTTTTAGCTGCAAACAAAACATTTAACTGCGTACTGGCGGGCACAGGGAAGGTTATCAAACCTATATCGGTTTTGTTGCCTGTGTTGTCTGAAGTAATGATATAAACATAGTTATCAGAAAATACCGTACACCCGTCAAAAATCAGTGCTACCTGGTAATTGCCACTTTGCACAGGGGTATAGTTTGCGCCCGTTGCCCCGGCTATTGCTTTTCCATTTAAGTACCACTGGTTATTTGCCCCTATACTTGAGTTTAAGGTGGTTCCGTTTTGGCTGATGACAGGTTTACTAACCACCACGGGCACCCTTACCGCCGAAGTACAGCCTGCACTTTTTACTTTAATATCGTACAAATAATAGTAGTACCCTTTATAAGCCGCCGTGTCAGTGCCTGACGTAGCGTTATTCCCAGTAATACTGAAGATATTGCCAATAGTAAAAGGATAACCGGCTACGCCGGCATTGTTGCGGTAGATAGTTGCCGTGTTATCATAAGTTACGTTTATGGTATAATTTCCCGCGGCAGGCAGCAACAGGTTAAGGTTGTAAACCGCACCCTGGTCGTTAGGATCATCAGGCTGGGGACCCGCCAATGGCGTGGTGCGGGTGGCTGCAGCATTTATAGTGGTTGATGATATCGCACGGCCACTGGCATCGGCAACGGTAAAAGTAATTTTACCTGCATTGCCAATATACAAACGCGCACTTTCAATAATCACAGGGATTTTTGTACTTACACTAACGTATGGCGTAAACTGGTTGTAGCCGCCACCTGTAAATACATTTTTTGTAACAGGGCCAATGCTCCCTGTAAAATCATTAAGGCCGGCATAATAAGTACTGTTAACAGGCGCCTGCGCAATGGATGCAGGTGTGCCGTAAGCAACCGGGACAGCATCATTAATATTCCGGTACCAAAGCAACTCCCCATCGCCTGTGCCGGCAACCTGGTATTGCTTGCTGTCTGCACAATAGTATGCCGTTAGTGTCGATGGTACCGGTGGCACGCTGATGGTTACCGTTTCGGTCACCTGGTTATTGGCGCTTACTGCATCGTTCGCCAGGTTGGTGGCTGCTGTAATTTTATACGTCGATCCCGCTATTGCATTAAACGGGCTGTTAAGGATAAAATCTTCCTGCTCCAGCGGTTGCAGGGTACCGGCGTAAGTTTCATTTAAGGTTGTTATAGTATTATCAGGAGCAGTAACTGTTACCAAAACCGGGATATTGCTGATAGCCAGCCGCCCAAAGTTTTTTAAACTTACGGTAATTTGGGTAGCTGCCGGGCATGCACCTGTGGCGGCCGGACTAACAATTGCTGTTACCCCGGCATCTGTACCTGTTTGCAAAAACTGCACCTTATAATCCTGGGTTTCGCCTTTGGCATATGTGCCGCAGGGCTTAATGGCCGCGGTATCGTTCGTTTCGCCAAGCACTACGCGCATCAGGCTGTAGTTATCCGGCACTACGGTTACAGGCACACTTATATTTGCTGTATAAGTGCCAGTGGCATTAATAATACCGGTAGTTGCTGCCAGTTCATTCGCATCAAAAACGCCATTGCCATTCCAGTCAATGTAAACCTTTGCCGCCTTATTGAAATTTGAGCCGCAGGTACCCAGGGTAATAGTTAACGGATAAGTTTTGCCTTGCTCAAGGCTAACGGTAATGTCAGTATGGTTGGAATAGCCGGTACAGCCTACAGGCGCGGTATAGTTCAAATTGGCCAGGGCTAGTTTGTTAATTTTCGAGTCGGCGGTTGATAAAGGGTTCGACACACAGTAGGCGCTTCCGCCTACACCAGTTGCTATCAGTGAAAAATCCTGCGAGCCGCCCTGCAAAGTTCCTTTGTGCGACACCGTTATGGTATAAGCCATACCCGGCACTGCACCCGGAATATAAACCTGTTCAATATTATCTAATATATTATCACCTGTTTTTGCTAATGCCGATGGGTGCAAAGGATCGAGCGTCCAGGGGTTGAAAGTGGTTGTGCCATCGCCCACTCTTAAGTCCAGGTCATTTACCAGTTTCGGTATCCGGCTATTAATAGTACCCTCGGCAGTAGGAGTCCCTGCAGGGTCCGTCCATGATATGGTTACGGCCAGTGTGCCATTGCCTGAAGCTATTACGTTAAATGTTTGCTTTTGCCCCTGCTGCAGCGTACTTTCTTTTACCAGGCTTTTGCCATTGTTATCAGTTATAGCCTGCGCTGCTTTGCTCATGTTGAGCAAACCCCATCCATAAATATAATCTGGTCCGGCGTTCCCCGCATCAAAAGCGGTGTGGCAGGCTAACCCCTTAAGGGTTGCTGCCCGCATAAATTTGCCGCCATTTTGCTGCGCATAATATTCCTGCAATAAATATAACGAACCTGTTATATTGGGTGCCGACATGGAGGTTCCGGACAGTGTTAAATAGGATGTACTGCTGCTGCTGCCCGTTGATAATACATCCACACCATCGCCCACTATATCAGGCTTAATGCGCCCGTCATCAGTTGGGCCGTAGCTGCTGAAGTATGAAATGGAGATATCGCTTGCATTTGCCGGGCCGTTTGGCAGAGGGTTTATAGCGCCTACGGTTAAAATATTTTTTGCATTACCCGTGGTAGAAATAATGTCGTACCCGTTATTGCTGCTTATACCGGCTGGCCGCGGGCCCTTGTCAACCAGGGTTTGGTTGGCTTTACTCTGATACCCGTAATAATCCTGCCCTACGGCGGGGCCGTTATCTGCCCGGCTATTACCGGCCGACTCCACTATTAAGTAATAAGGTGCGTTAAATGCTATTTTATCCCAGTCCTGTGTGCGCTGTCCGTAAAAACCAAAGTTATAATCCACACTATCGCCGGGTAGTCCGTACCATTCCCAATGGTTTGCAAAGTCGTTAAAATACCACCCCGCGGCATCGCCGTAAGAATGGTTTGAAAGCAATAATCCTGATGCCGCGGCACTCATTTCTGCTACGTCGTTATCAAAATCATACGATTGTAAGGTCGCGGCGTTAAAGGCCATACCTTTTGCCGGCGCATATACCCCTTTGGCTATCATGGTACCGGATACGTGGGTGGCATGGTCAATTACTCCGCTTGAAGAATCGTGCAATGTTATGGTTTTACCGGCAAATTCCTGATGCCCCTTATAAACTGAGCCGCCATCCCAAATGGCCAGTTTATTATTGACAGCCGTTCCCGATCCCGAAAGGTTTAAACCTGTGATGCCACCGGGCTGAACGGTATTGGTATTTGTTGTTGCGGCAGCGGTGGTATTGTTGTCAGTCTTCAGGTAAACCGGGAAGCCGAGGCTGTTAACCCCCTGCAGTGAAATAATTCCACCGTTTTTAGTCTTCCTTTTTATAAGCCAGCCATTTTTTTTAGCAAGCGCCAATGCGCTGGTATGGTTAATAATAAACGAACTGTTTGACCGGGCTGAAAGATTGGCAAGATCCTTTTTTTTAGTGTCATTAACAGGAATTTGCTGCCCGGAAGCTTTAGGAGCGAAGCACAGCAACAAGAAAGAACAGGCTATTGCTGCGTAAAGTTTATTCATATTTATTAGGTGCAATTTTAAGCACTAAATATACACGTAAAAGCGGTAGCTGAGTTTAAACGCCAACATTAATTTGTTTTTAACCAACCTCATGATAAAATCCCCAAATTACTCAAACCGGGAATTGGCCGGCAGCGCTTTGTGGAATATTTTTCATGTGCTTTTTTTAAGCAGATTTCCACAGGCCGTTTTCAGGCAATAGTTTGTAACTATTATTTAGTTAATATAATTAATGAGCAATTTTGATTGTACCGAATCTAACGACCATAATTATTTAATAAATTATTGCTGCGGGATGCCCCTTAGCATCGTTATTGCTAATGCTATAGCGATTTGATAAATTATTGATTTTTTGATCCTGATAACATAGCTACCAAAAGCTATTTATAGCCGCCGGCCTGTTCGGCAGAAAATTCATCATCAATAAAATAGGAGGACGGCCTTAGTTACAGAAAAAATTGAAGATCCGGGAAATGATTATTGACCCAAATCTTCAACCGTTATTCTTTCCCTTTAAACCAGTTTCATATTTTCGGCATCCCAGTGAATCACTTTATTCTGGAAATAGCTTTCGTTGCAGGCCAGCGCAGGTGCAGCTGCCCGGAAACCAAATACAGCGTCTTCCACAACGGGTTTGCCGGTACGAATAGCATCCATAAAATTGGCGAAATGATCGTTCGAAGAATTATAACCTTGCGGAGAGTTATAGGTTACACCCGGGATAACAGGCGTTTTCTGGTCAGCCGCCGAATACTTTGAGTTATAATTATCCATCAGCGTTTTTTGCATGGCTTCAGGAAAAGTTGAAAGCGAATCCCAGCCGCCTATCCCGGGCGCAACCGGCATTTTATTTTTATGGATGGTAAAACCCTGGTCGTCTTCCAGGTTGATCACCCCTTCAGACCCGATGATCTTGGTAGAAGAACGATCACCTTCGCCGCTGATAAAGTTTACCCGCAGGTTGGCCTGGAAAGCAGGATGCTCTTTTGTTTCGGGATATTCTATAATAGCTGTCATTACATCAGGCACATTTCTGCCGTCTTTCCAAAAGTAGGTGCCGCCAATGGCGTATATCTTATCAGGCCCTTTGGAATTTGTTATAAAGTGGATTCCCGTTAACAAATGCACAAAAAGATCACCTGCAACGCCCGTACCATATTCGCGGTAATTGCGCCACCTGAAAAACCGGTTGCTGTCATAGGGTAACTTTGTTTTTTCATTTGCCTGGAACCTGCTCCAGTCAACAGTTTGCGGGCCGGCATCAAGCGGAATAGTGTATTGCCATGCGCCAAGCGCACTCTGCCTGTTAAACGAAGCCTCGATAGAGTTGATCTGCCCTATGGCACCGGCCTGGTATAATTCTTTCGCTTTTTGAAAAGCAATACTGCTCACGCGCTGGCTTCCCACCTGGAAAACGGCTTTGGTTTCCTGCTGGGCTTTTATCTCGCCCAGGCCTTCGCTTAAATAATGCACCATCGGCTTTTCACTGTAAACAGCCTTTCCTTTGTGCATGGCATCAATAGCTATGGTGCTGTGCCAATTATCGCTGGCTGCAATAATCACCGCATCAACATCCTTTCGGTCAAGCACCTGGTGGTAATCATTGGTGGTAAAAATATCTTTACCATAAAGTTCTTTAGCGCGTTGTAAACGGCCCTGGTAAAGGTCGCATACGCCAACTAACTCTACGCCGGGGCAGGTTAGGGCAGCATTGGTATCATTAAACCCCATTATCCCCATCCCTATCGTGGCTATCCTTATCTTATCATTTGAGCTGTATCGTTTTTGGGCCTGCAGCAGCCTTCTTTCGTGATCTTCAATAGCTGCAAAACCGGAAAGAGAGGCAGAAGTAAGCACTATGGTACTGCCAAGCTGTTTTATAAATTTTCTGCGATCAGACGACATATTCTTTAGGTTAAGGATAACAATTGGTTAACTGGTTTCCGGTGATGAAGAATCAAGACCGGTATAATTGAATTGCAAGATAGGAAAATAGTCGATTGATTATTAATCCGGCAACAGGAAAAATCAGCAAATATGGAAAGAGGGCCGGCTCATAGCGGTTTGTAATTTTCAATCCATTCAATTCCGTCAATTTAATTAACAAATAACTAATTTAGCCCTTCAAACCGGAATAAAAGAAATATTTATGGCAGACGAAAAAATCATTTTTTCAATGGCAGGGGTTAGTAAAGTCTATCCTCCGCAAAAAACAGTTTTAAAAAACATCTATCTATCGTTTTTTTATGGCGCTAAAATTGGCGTTATAGGATTAAATGGCTCCGGTAAGTCATCCTTATTAAAAATTATTGCCGGCATAGATAAAACAAATATTGGCGAGGTGGTTTTTTCGCCAGGCTATACCGTGGGCTACCTTAGCCAGGAACCTGAGCTGGACCCCAATAAAACCGTAAAGGAAGTTGTTGAAGAAGGCGTAGCCGAAACCACTGCTTTGCTAAAGGAATACGAAGACATCAACGAAAAATTCGGCCTGGAAGAATACTACAGCGACGCTGATAAAATGGATAAGCTGATGGCCAGGCAAGGCGAACTTCAGGATAAAATTGATGCAGTAAACGCATGGGAGCTTGACGTAAAGCTTGAACGCGCCATGGATGCGCTGCGTTGTCCTGACCCGGATGCAAAAATTTCTGTACTCTCGGGTGGTGAGCGCCGCCGTGTGGCATTGTGCCGGCTGTTATTACAGGAACCGGATGTTTTGTTGCTGGATGAGCCTACCAATCACTTGGATGCTGAATCTATCGACTGGCTGGAGCAGCACCTTAAACAATATAAAGGGACTGTTATTGCAGTAACACACGATCGTTACTTCCTTGATAATGTTGCCGGATGGATCCTGGAGCTTGACCGCGGCGAAGGCATTCCATGGAAAGGCAATTATTCTTCATGGCTGGACCAAAAGGCCAAACGATTAGCCCAGGAGGATAAGACCGAAAGCAAGCGCCAGAAAGCTTTGGAGCGCGAGCTGGAATGGGTGCGCATGGGGCCAAAAGGCCGTCACACCAAATCAAAGGCGCGTTTGTCCAATTACGACAAGTTAGCGTCGGAAGAAACGAAAGACAGGGAAGAAAAACTGGAGCTGTTTATCCCGCCCGGCCCGCGCCTGGGTAACGTGGTGATTGAAGCCAATGGCGTAAGCAAATCATACGGAGATAAATTATTGTTCGATAATTTGAGCTTCTCTCTTCCTCCTGCTGGTATTGTTGGCATTATAGGACCCAACGGTGCGGGGAAAACAACGCTCTTCCGCCTAATCACCGGGCAGGACCAGCCTGATGCCGGTACTTTCCGTGTTGGCGAAACCGTAGCTTTAGGTTATGTTGACCAGCTGCATGACGACCTTGACCCCACCAAATCGGTTTGGGAAAACGTAACCGGCGGCCTGGAAACCATAATGGTAGGTAACAAGGCCATTAACTCTAGGGCTTATGTATCGCGTTTTAACTTTAACGGTGCAGATCAGCAAAAAAAGGTAGGCGTTTTATCAGGTGGAGAGCGCAACCGCGTGCATCTTTCCATCACCCTTAAAAAAGGCTCAAACGTTTTATTGCTGGATGAGCCCACCAACGATATCGACGTAAATACTTTACGTGCACTGGAGGAAGCCCTTGAAAACTTTGGCGGCTGCGCAGTAGTGATCAGCCACGATCGCTGGTTTTTAGACAGGATCTGTACGCACATCCTCGCTTTTGAAGGCAACAGCCAGGTTTACTTTTTTGAAGGCAACTATTCTGATTACGAAGAAAACCGGAAGAAGCGTTTAGGTGATGTAGCGCCGAAAAGAATCAAGTATAAGAAGCTAACGGTATAACGCCGACTTTAGATTTGACAACTTTTTTGAAGGTTGTCAAATCTAAATCTTATGGGGTATTTAAAGCAA
The DNA here is from genome assembly GCF_002257585.1 of Mucilaginibacter xinganensis. Taxonomy (NCBI): domain Bacteria; kingdom Pseudomonadati; phylum Bacteroidota; class Sphingobacteriia; order Sphingobacteriales; family Sphingobacteriaceae; genus Mucilaginibacter; species Mucilaginibacter xinganensis. Next base: position 4,315,956 of record NZ_CP022743.1, read on the forward strand.
CATCCTTTTTAAAAAGGAATTGAAAAACTAAACCTTTTACTACGGCGTTATTACTGGCAATGAAGTATAACTATAACCTAAGCACACTTCTGATTATCCCCCTAATATTTTTGAGTGTAAAATCCTACAGCCAGGCCCGAAGCGGAATTGGCTTAGCCTATGGCCCCAATAAGCCATTTTCCGATGATTATAACTGGGGCAGCGGTTTCCAGGTGCTTGGCAATATAGCCATAAGTGATAAATGGGCCATAGTTCCAAATTTTGGATATGACAGGCTGAATTCTAAGAACAGGATCTATTACGATCCCGCCAATTTCAATAATAGCAGAATATCAAATATCGACTTGTTTTACCTTGGCGCAATGGGTAAATATTGCTTTAACAAATACGTTTTTGCAAAAGCCGGCCCCATACTTTATGCAGGTGGCGGAAATGAAGACATAGCGGCGTTAGGCATTGGCGGCACCGCGGCGGGTGGCGTAAATTTAATTCTCGACAGGCACAGCACCATAGAAGCATCATTGTTTACCACGGTAATCAATATAGAATCTACGGGTAATGGGATTACTCCTGTTGCAGGGTTGAAGATTGCTTATATTTTTAATTTTCGAGGCATAGATTAGAGGAAAATAAATGCTTGGTCCGGTGTGATCAATAAGATAAATTGAATAATATCGAAATTCTATTCTTTTACCAGTTTTATTAAAAAACCGCCGCCCGGCGCCAGGTGTATTTTAATTATATCATTTTGTTTTATGCTAATATCATTTAAGATATAATCGGCGGCGTAGCGGTCAGCGTTTACGCCATCTTTGCAAATTGTTGCTTTATATTTAACTGACGCATCTATAAAATCAAATTTAACAGTTATATCTCTCGGCGTCCAGTTGCTCATACCGGCAATAAACCAGTTGTCGCCATTTTGCCTTGCCGTAACTATATATTCCCCCACTTTGCCGTCCAGCACATTTGTTTGGTCCCATGTAGTTGGAAGGCTGCCCAGCAGTTCGGTAAATTTAGGTTCGAGCCAGGCCTGTGACGGGTTGCCTGAAAATATTTCCATCGGGTTATCATATACTACAAACATGGCCAGCTGGTGGCAGCGCGTGCCCTGGCTCATCACCATTCCTTCAATCGGCCTGAAGCCTTTTTTGGTGGCATTATTTAACATACCCGGCTCGTAGTCAAATGACCCGGCCAGCATCCGGGTAAAAGGCAGCGTAACGTCGTGCCCCGGAGATGCCCGGTCACTGCCAATATTATTCTCAGAGCCAAGTACGCCTTCCCTGGTAACATTATTGGGATAAGTGCGGTTAAAGCCCTTCGGCGGATAAGCCCCGTGATACATAATCATCATATGATGGTCGGCACAGGCTTTGGCAATACGGTAATAAAAATTCACGGTCTTTTGGTCGTCTCTGTCTATAAAATCCGTCATTATAAAATCTACGCCCCATTTGTTAAACTGGTTTAGGGCGGGTTCCAGCTGCCGGTTTAATGTATGGGCCAAAGTCCACATACTTATTTTAATCCCTTTCTCTTTTGCATAAGCTACTATCGTATCCATATTAATTTCAGGATTAATTTTAAAGAGGTCCAGGTTATCACTCCAGCCCGCATCCATCATTATCCTGTCAAAGCCAAATCTCTTTGCAAAATCAATATAATATTTATACGACGCCGTGTTAACACCAGATCTGAAAGAAACGTTAAAAAGGTTAACGTTAATGGTCCATTCATCGGTCCCCTTGCCTGGCCTTACCCACGAGGCGTCACCAATCCTGGAAGGAGCAGCAAGCCGGTAAACAATATCGTTCGAAGGTAATTGCCGGTCTTCATCAGCAAGCATCAACACGCGCCAGGGGAAAGTTCTGGTACCTTTTGTTCTGGCGATATAGTCGGCCCGTTTTGTCACTAACAATTGCGGATATTCACCACCCGTCATTTTTTCTTCCAGGGGATAGGCTGCAAATTTTGCTACTAAAACAGGCGAGCCGGTTCCGCTTAAAAACATCCCGGGGTAATCTTCAAGGTCCGATTCAATAATGCCAATTTTCGGATTGGTGGGCAGGGCTACCAGAACAGGTGTGTAGGCAAGCGCTGTATTTTCAAGTGAATCAAGTTTTCTTAAAGGATACTGTTCTTCAAAGCTGGTATGAAAAACATCGGCATCATCCCTTTTATGGATCGCCGGGAAATAGGCCGAGGAACCTGCTAAAAAATGGAATGAAGCTACTTCATTTTTTACCGTTATAGAATCTTTAAATGAAGCAGCAAAGCGGTAAGCCACCCCATCATCATACACGCGAAATTCTACTTTATAAGGCTTAGTGAATGATATTTGCAACAGGTTGTAAACATCTTTGATCTTTTTCCTTTTTTCGGGCACCGGGGAGATAATTTCATTATTCACCGATTTTATGGCATGCGATTTAATCCTGTTATTAAATGAAAAACTTTGATCATTACTTAATAGCATATCAGCCTCCGAAGGGTTCAACACTTTAATACCGTTTACATAAATACAGTAATTCAAACTTTTGTTCATCCATATCCTGACGCATGTTTTTCCTGAAGGGGAACAAACAGACAACGTATCTGCACAGGTTGCATTAAAAGCAAAACCTAAAAGAATTACTGCCAGTAAATACTTTCTCATATAATTTAGCGATAGCTTATGAATTGGAATAGCTAAAAGTAGTGAATGTTACCAGAAAAACAACACCCTGGGATTTTGAATCAATAACTACTTTAACCAAAAAATGCCACCCGAAACCGGATGGCATTTGCTCTTTTAATAAACCTTATTACCAAACCTTCACGCGGTCTTTTTCTTCGCGGTACATTTTATCGCCCTGCTTAATGCCAAATGCCTGGTAAAATGCAGGTGTATTGGAGAGCGGTCCGTTTACGCGGTACATCTCCGGCGAGTGTGGGTCAACACTGATCCGCATCCGCATGGTTTCGTCTGTGCTTTTAACGCGCCATACCTGTGCGTACGATAAAAAGAAGCGCTGATCTGGGGTAAAGCCATCAATTTTTTTGTCGCTTTTACCTTCAGGGGTGTTTTTAAATGCCTGGTAAGCAATAGCAACACCGCCAATATCCGCCAGGTTTTCGCCCTGTGTAAGGCTGCCGTTCACATGCAGGGTATTTAAAACAGTAAACTGGTTATACTGATTGATCATTACCTGCGCTTTGGCCTTAAATTTGGAAGCATCCTCCTTTGTCCACCAGTCTTTAAGGTTGCCATCTTTATCATATTGCCTGCCCTGGTCGTCAAAGCCGTGGGTCATTTCGTGGCCTATTACTGCGCCAATGGCACCATAATTAATGGCATCATCAGCATCTTTATCAAAAAACGGGAACTGGAGAATGCCCGCCGGGAATACAATTTCATTAAAGGTTGGGTTATAATAAGCATTTACCGTTGGTGGCGTCATTCCCCACCTGGTTTTATCAACCGGCTTGCCAACTTTCTCAATCATCTCCTTATAATTATGTTTCCCTACCGATACCATGTTTGCGTAGTAAGCATCCTTGCTGATCTCAACATCATCGTATTTTTTCCATTTATCAGGGTATCCTATTTTCTTGGTAAAGGCCGCCAGTTTTTCAAGCGCATGTTTTTTTGTTTCCGCGCTCATCCAGTCCAGCTTCTCAATCCTGTCTTTATAAACTGCTATCAGATTGTTCACCAAGCCCAGCATCCTGCTTTTGGCCTCTGGGGTAAAATACTTCTCAACATACAGTTGGCCCAACAGTTCACCCAATCCGCCGTCCACGTTGTCGGTAACTGTTTTCCACCTGTCGCGCGGTTGTTTCTGGCCGTTCAGGATTTTGCCGTTAAAATCAAAACTTGCAGTTCTGAAGCTCTTGCTTAAATAGGACGCCGCATTACTTAAAGCTGTAAATGCCAGTTTATCTTTCCAAACGGCAATGGGCTGCGTTTTTAGCAAATTATCCAATGACTTAAAATAGCCGGGCTGCCCCACTAATACGGTATCTGCTTTCAGGCCTAAATGGCTAAATACTTCTTTCAAATCAATATCCGGCATTTGCTTCTGCAGGTCGGCTACCACAAATTTATTGTAGTTTTTAACCGGGTCGCGCAGTTCGGTAGGGGTAAGATGCGATTTGGCAATCTCTGTTTCCAGCTTTAAAATAGCCGCAGCCTTTTTATTGGCCGTTGCCGTATCCGTGCCGGTAAGCACAAACAACCTTGAAATGTATTTAACATACTCCGCTCTTATTTTAACCGACGCAGCGTCGGTATTAAAATAATAATCCCTGTTTGGAAGGTTTAAACCAGCCTGGTCAAAATGTGCTATATTTTTAGTACTGATCCTGTCATCAGGAGATACGTAAAAACCTAATAAGTAACCGTCGCCATCGCGATAGCTGTCAGCCGAAAGTTTCAAAAGGTCCTTGTAATCTTTAACGGCATTGATTTTTTCAAGCAATGGCTTAACGGGTTCATATCCCAGCTTTTCAATCGCTACGGTATCCATTCCGCTGGTATAAAGGTCGGCTACCTTTTGTTCATTGCTGCCGGCCTTGTTATCCTGCTTAGCCGCATCTTGCAAAATGGTGTGCAGGTTTTTTTCATTGTCATCAAATAAAACATAAAACGAACCCCATCCCGTTTCTGATGGCGGAATTTTGGTATTTTTCATCCAGCTGCCGCTGGCATATAAAAAAAAGTTATCGCCGGGCTTAACGGTGGTGTCCATCCCTGTTTTATCAAAAAAAACGGTACGCTTTGGCGCTTCAGCCGACGTATCCTTTTCATGCTGCTTGCAACCGAAAGCAATAACAGCCGGCACTGCAAACAAAACGTACTTTACAAATTTCATGTGGTCAGTTTTATTATTTTATCAATAAAAGTATTAGTAAATATTCAATTTTTATAATAATGATAACGCAAAGAGCTTGTGGCTATGAGATTTTTAAGGCAGCATGATTTTTTGACGGCATTTATTTTAAATTGTTACAACTGGCTTTTAAATCATTTTTTTTAGGTGGCGGAGGATTCACTTATAGCTAAAAGCCTGTAAAAAAACGCAACCTGTTAATATTCAGCTAAATGTTAACAAATAAATCACATTGTATTCACGTTTATATGGAACGTTATCGCTTATTTTTATAGACCGTAAAAAGGTCAGCTAAAATTTAACCTAAAAATAAATTTATGACCTGGAGAAAATTTAGCGGCGAAATCATTAATTCGCCCATCTTAGAAGAAGTAGAAAAGGCCATTGAGCGGGAAGCCGCCCTTGGCAACAAGCTCAAAGTATGTATTGGTACCGATTCGCAGGTAAAAGGAACAGTAACCGATTTTGCAACGGTAATTGTTTTTTTGCGTGAGCAACGCGGCGGATTCATGTTCATCCACCAGGAACGTACGGGGCAAAAAATGAGCATTAAGGAAAGAATGCTCTCTGAAGTTCAAAAATCAATTGACATTGCCTACAAACTTTGCGACCTGCTTGACCTGTATGATGTTGACCTGGAAGTACATGCCGACATTAACACCAATCCGATGTTTAAATCAAACCAGGCTTTGCACGAAGCTATGGGGTATATTTTAAGCATGGGCTTTGTGTTTAAAGCCAAGCCCGAAGCTTTTGCCAGTTCGTACTGCGCCAATAAAATGGTTCAGTAAAATTGCGAAAACCATTGCGGTGTGCCTATATTTGATATTTAGATATCGAAATAGCTATGTCGCCACTCATTGAAATCAACGATCCGGCTTTTGCCGGCGCTAACACCATTCTTATCGACTCCCGCGGAGGTCAGGATTCCTACCAGCGCTACCTGGCAGGGCATTTAAAAAATGCTATTTACGCAGATCTTGATCAACACCTTGCAGCCAAAGTTACCAATGCTTCCATAGGTGGGAGGCACCCCTTGCCCGATGTTGAGGCCTTTGCAGCTTTACTTGCTGCCTGGGGTATCACCCCCGAAAGCCGGATAATTATTTATGACGATAAATCAGGCGCCTTTAGTGCAGCACGCTTATGGTGGATGCTGAGAGCCATTGGACACCAGCAGGTGCAGGTACTAAACGGCGGATTACAGGCTGCCATTAAAGCCAATGTTGTTTTGAGCACAGGCGCGCACACCCCGGTGCCGGTTAAAGCATACCATACCCATGGTTATTATGCAGGCACCGTTGATATTGAGGAAGCGGGTGCTGCGGCACAAGATGAAAACAGGCTGGTTATTGATGTAAGGGAAACGCCGCGCTACCTAGGCCAAACTGAACCTATTGACCAGATTGCGGGACACATCCCCGGTGCTGTAAATTTGCCTTATGTTTTAAATTTGGACGGCAATGGCAAATACCTACCGGCCGAAATATTGCGCAGCATGTACCTGGACGCGATTGGGGACGTGGCACAGGATGAGGTGATTGTACACTGCGGATCGGGCGTTACCGCCTGCCATACACTTTTGGGCATGGCCTATGCCGGTATTACCGAACCTAAATTATATGTAGGCTCGTGGAGCGAATGGTCCAGGAGAGATCTGCCAATGTCAACAAGCGAGCGCTACTAACCGGTAATTTAAATATGGAACAAATTATTACCAGGAAGGCACGGCCCGGTGACCTTGATGTATTATTAACCTTTGAGCAGGGAATCATAGCTGCAGAGCGCCCCTTTGACCCTACTTTAAAAGAAGGCGAGATCCATTACTATGATATAGCATGGATGATAACTGCACCCCACGTGGAGATTGTAGTAGCTGAACTCGATAATGAAATAATTGGTTCTGGCTATGCCCGGATGGAGGATTCAAAGGTGTATCTTAAACACCCTAAATACTGCCACCTTGGTTTTATGTACGTAAAGCCGGAGCATCGCGGTAAGGGTGTAAATCATAAAATATTAGCAGCCCTTAAACAATGGGCGGTGTCGCATAACATTACGGAATTAAGGCTGGAAGTTTATAACGAGAACCTGCCTGCCAGAAAAGCTTACGAAAAAGCCGGTTTCACACCCAATTTATTGGAAATGCGTATTGGATTAACGTAGCTGACACGTGCCGCAAGCCTTGTTGCAGGACTTCTTTGGTTTTCCGTTGCTTACATTAATTTACGCTGTTTATATAAAACCATTGCGGTTATATTACCGTACCTTACAACGTGAAAACATACGTTTTAAAAACCGAACTTGCAATCCCCATCAGCCTGGATAAGGCCTGGGATTTCTTCTCATCGCCATTAAACCTGGCAAAAATAACCCCAAAAGAAATGAGTTTTGTAGTAACGTCAGACTATTCTGCCGATACCAAAATGTACCCTGGGATGATTATCACTTACATAATTTCGCCGTTACTGGGGATAAAGATGAACTGGATGACCGAGATCACCCATGTAAAAGAAGGACAATACTTTGTTGACGAACAGCGTTTTGGCCCCTATGCCTTATGGCACCATCAGCATCACTTTAAAGATGTTGAAGGCGGCGTAATAATGACCGACATTTTGAATTATGCTCTCCCTTTTGGTATCATCGGGCGGCTTGGTAACGCAATTTTAGTTCGCAAACAAATTGACCAGATTTTTGAATACCGTGAAAAAGCGATCAAGGAATTGTTTGGGCAAATGAAGTAAGCCTGCAATTGACAGTTTTTCAGCCGGCATTTTTAAATGGATAATTATTCCCTCAAAAATGCCGGCTGAAAATCTTTATTTACCGGTAATCCAGCCTGTAAATAAATGCAAGTGATACCGATGTCCCCACACCTGTATTACGGCCGGTCAAGAACCGGCCCCCGCTTAAAAACAAAGATGTTTCAGGCGTAAATGAATGGCCGAAACCTATTGAGGCCTGTAAAAAAGAAAAATCCTTATTGGTTTGCGGAATTGGCGAAAACCTTTTGTCGTTACTTTGCGAGTAAATCCCGCTCAAGGTTGCCGATACCTGGTTTTTGTAGTCGCTGTCAAGCGTTAATCCAAATGTGGCGTTGTACCTGTTTTGAATAGGCCCGTTGGTGCCAAAATATTGGCGAACCCCATCTGCCGCGTTAAAATAAGTACTCAAGCCGCCAAGATGCCCGGTGCCTGAAAATGCCAGCTTTAATTCAGCTCCTTCCTGGCCATAACCCAAACTTTGGTTATTGGAATAAAGCGGGGTGATAGCTGTACCCTGTACAGAGAAATAGTAAATAAAATCAATATTAGCGAGGTAGTATCTTAAACCTGTTTCAAGGTCGGTGAGGCCTGAGCTGTTGGTATTTGTTGGCGCTATGTTCTGGCTGTACATATTATATACAAATGGAACAGAAGCAACTGCGGTAAACTTACGGCTTATGCCATATTCAGCGTATAAGGTTACTCCTACTGATGAAAACCTGCCGTTATTGTCAAACCTTTTTTTCACGCCCGTTGAATCCCATTGCGAATTAGCGAAAAAATAGCTTACAGACGGTGCTATCAGCAATCTGCCCGGCCGGGTAGGAAACCCGCCATCGGCGAAACTTACTTCACAGGCACCAGCAAAAATTATTAAGGTAGAAAATAAAAATTTAGTAATTGTCTTCAAAAGGCTCATGATTTATGGGTAATGTTAAAACAATGCAAAAGTATCCCGCATCCAGCGCCCCTCATATACAACGTACTTTTTGCCTATCTCGTGCCCTAAATCCCTGAATATGATCAGGTGTTTTTGCGACGGGATACCGTTGTAAAGTGTATATACCGTATTTGGAGGTGCAATATTATCAACCATACCCAAGCCAACAAGCGTTGGGCATTTTATATCAGATGCAAAGTTTTTAGCATCAAAATAGTCCATATTATCTAACACTTTTTCAAAAGTTAAACCAGGCCTTGTGTTAACATATCGTTTGATATCGTTAAACGGCCAGTCAACTTCGGGCACCAAATTACGGATATCGCTAAGTATAGGATTAGCGGCCGAACAAAAGCTTATACGTTTGTCAAGCCCGGAAGTTGCAATAGAAAGGTATCCGCCCAAACTGCCGCCAACCGCCAGGATGTTATCGTGCCTGAGCTCGGGCCTAGTGCAAATAAAATCAACAGCGCGGATGCAATCCATAATGGCACCTCGCAGCACATATTTATTTTTATCCTCAATCCCCAGGGTGATATAGGTTTCCCTGCGCACGTTGATCACATCGCGGCTATTTCCCTGCCCCCGGATATTTAAAGAAAGTATAGCAATGTCAGGATCTTTCCCATATAAAGGCTTTAAATCAACCTGATAACCGGGCAGCCCCAGCATCACAGCGAATTTTTTATTCTTATTTTTCGAAGATGGTTCGGTCAGCCAGCCCCTGATGGTTATACCGCCAAGCGATTTCATTTCTACCAAAAACACCTTACGGCCGTCTCTGCTGGAGTCGGGCATTTCGGTAACTTTAAATTCGGGTTTAACATTATCCAGTTCCTGGCGCGTTTTTGTCCAAAACGCTTCAAAGTCAGCTGGCTTTCCATATTGCGACCGCAGCTCCTCCGGCCTTATGCCAAAAGCTTTCCGGGTAGTATCATCATAATCAGTTACATTGATCATGAAGTTTATTTTATAAAAACCCGATTTTAAGCCAGGAATGCTAAAATTATAAGTTGCAGAGCCTTGCTTGGCTAATTTTACACGGATAGAATCGGCCTTCATTTTCTTACCGGCTTCAGTCGTTACCACGTATTTGATATGGCCCTGCTGAATGGTATTGTAAGTACTTTTAACTTCAAATGTATAAGATGCCGTTGAACTGAAAATGCCGTCATTACTGTTGGTAGTAACAATGGTATTCACAGTACCGCTGTCGTCGCTTTGCGCAAATACCTGCTGAGTCCCTGCCAGCATAAGCAGGAAACAGGCAATAGCCAGTAATTTATTTGTAAATCTTAACATCATAATTAAACTCATTAATTAGCAAAAGCGCTTAACGCCCGCCTTTGGCTTATAACCGGCAGCCGCCGGTGAACACTTTTTAACTGCTACGTATTACTATTACCGTGCCGAAACCATTTTTTTTAGCCACCGGCTAAGCTAATATACTTATTAAATACCCTTTTGGATTGAAAAATGACTGCTCAACCCCTTAATAACGCACCTGCTTTAGTATAAGTGGGTAAACAATTCAACACTTATCCCTGCCTAAGGGATCCTTAATTGTTCGCGTAACCACAGGTTTTGAAACATAAAATAATTAAAATTAACCTCATGTGTGGAGTTTGGTACACACACAAATTCTTTATTACCGCTCCCAATATGGTTGTACAGCGCCATGCTGCAGCGCGGCGGACAAAACTTGTCCAGCAGCCCTATTCCCATCAGTACCGGGCACTTTACCATGGGCGCAAAATTTTGCGGATCGTAATAATCAAAAACACTGAAAAACTTATCCCACGAAAAACCGGTATGCGTAGCCTGGTATTTCCTGAACACTTTAAAGGGGAACACCTGCTCACGGTAAGATGCCGAGATGGCGTAGTTGTCATGAATATCGGCATACAGCGGCACCTGCATGGTTAGCAACTTTACACGTTTGTCCAATGCTGCCGTTATCAATGCCAATGAGCCCCCCTGGCTGCCGCCTTCTACAAAAATCTTGCTGGTGTCAATGCCAAGGTTGGCGTGTGCATATAAAAATTCGAGTCCGCGCAGGCAATCCATATAAACACCCCGGTAAATGTACCTGTCTTTGTTATCAATATTTACTACTGAATAGGTATCGGTACCCAGGTTGATCACATCTTTGCTGTTCCCGTTTCCGCGAACGTTGATATCAAAAGCAATAAAGTCGTCATTATCCATGTTGGGCTTTAAGGTAACCACATAGCCGGGCACCCGGTAATGCACCGGAAATTTCTTTCCATCGCGCGGAATCACCAGCCAACCCCTGATCAATAAATCTCCGTAAGAATGCATTTCAACGGCGTAAACCTTCTTATCAACGGTCGAAAGATCTTTACGCTCCAGTACCCTGTAATTTGGCGACACTTTAGCCAGCTGCTCGCGGGTCTGCCTCCAAAAGGTATCAAAATCTGCAGGCTTATGCAACTGCGACCTGATCTGCTCCGGGTTTACCCCAAACACACGGCGTATAGTATCGTCATAATCAGGCAGGGTAACAATAAAGTCAATATGATAAAAGCCGGAATTCTTCCGGGGTATGCTGATCTGGATATTTTTACCGGCGTTACCGTTAAGAGCCAGTTTAACTGAATCCACCGACACCTTTTTACCTTCATCCGTTGTAATGATGTACGAAATCTGCCCTTTTTGAAACTGGTTGGTGTTATTGGTGACGTTTAATTTATAGCTGATATCTTCAGTGCTTTTGAAGATAGCATTCTTATTTTTAGGGATCGCCTTCAGCACGACATCCCCTGTTTCTTCCGTTTCGGCAGGCTGCGCCGCAACATTTAATGAAAATGCCAGCAGGCCTGTAAACAACAATATAATTAAATAGCTGATCCTTTTCATAACTATATTTTTATAACCCCTAAAACAGAACCACCATAACCCACGCCGGTATTTACGCCAAAAGGAATATAAAAGCCCCCAACAAACATGGAAAACCTGCGGGTAAACGTGTGCCCAAAGTTTAGCTGCGGTTTAAAAAATGAATAGTCCCTCGCCGCAAAAATGTTATTGTTAAATGCTTTGTTTGAACTGAATGACCTGAAAAGCAAAATATCAAGACTTAACTGGTTGTGCTTGGTTATGGGATAACCTACTGTTCCGGTAAAGCTGATCTGGTCCGGGCCCTGGGTGTCATAGTATCTGCGATAGGCAAATTCCATGTTGAAATAGCCTTTGCTAGCCACATCTTTAGGCAGGTTGCCACAATACATCAGCTTAACTTCGGTACCATAGTTACCCAGCCCCAGCGGCGAAACACCATCATAGCTTTTATAAAGCGGAACAATAGCCGATACCCCAACCGAAAGAAACCGGACATAGTTAAAATTAACCAGGTTATAACTTACGCCAACCGTCATATCGCCAAGACCTGCATCAACCAGTTTATTACCGGGTGCTATAACATTTTGCTGGTATAAATAAGGGATGGTTGCAATAAGGTCAAGCCGGCGCGAGATTCCGTATCCTATATAAAGGCTTGATGAGTACGAAGTAAAGCCCGTACCCGGAGCCCCTTTGATAACGTGGTCTTTATCATCAAACCTGTCTTTTTGGTGGTAGTAAGAAAATGTAGGTACAACCACATTGCGGTATTTACCGATAGGAAAGCCTGCAAATGTTTTTAACGGGAGCATGAAAAATGCAAACAAACTTGCTAAAAAGAAAAACGTAAAGGTTTTTTTCATTATATCTTATATCCGTTTGCCAATTTCATCCTTAATCTTCAATGCCTTTGGGCCGTGGTTTATACTTTATTAAAAAGTCAGATTTACGGATGTAGTGATTTAGCGGTTCCTCAATTAGTTTAAATAAACATATCGAAACGGCGTTTAATACGATAAAAATGAGCAGAAGGTTTAAACTATCGTACTCAAACGGCGAATGCCAGTCTTTACCCCACTTGTCGTACAGCGTAAATATGTAATCATTTAGTTTATTAATATTGTCGTGAATAAGGTTATACATCCACCCCAAATGAATAAGGTAAAAGATGTATGAGCTTTTGCCCAGCAGTTCTACAAATGGCCTGGCCAGCAATTTTTTAAATATTGTATCCTCCGTAAGGATCCCGTAAAAAAACAAGGCCACCATTACACATAAAAAGTAATTATTGGTAATAATGCCCACCGGCGTTTCCAAACCTGCCACCCATGGCTTAACTACAGGCTGAAGCGCCATTACAAACACACAAACAAATATCAGTACAAAACCGCCATAGGTAAAACTAATTTTATTAGCACGTACAAACCCATTTTTTAATACGTATCGCGCCAATTGTACACCCACAAAAAATTCAAAACACCTGCCAAAGAAGGTGAATAGCATTACAAAGGTAAAGTTGCCAAAAAAGCCATGCCAGTTAAGGTTGCGAAAAATGAATACCATTACAATGGCGAACAGCGTAATAATTACCGGCTGGATATAAAACTTGTGGTATTTTTTTGCGATTAAGAAAATAATGGGTGCCGAAAAGTAAAAGCATTCCTCTACTGTTAAACTCCAGCCCTGCGCAATCCCGGTATCCCAATACTGGTAAAAAAAGCCCCTCACAAACGTCACATTCATAATCAACAGCCCTATAGGGTTTGAGGAACCCTTGGTGATGCTTTGATCTTTGGTGATAAAATAATAAACAAAGGCTGCTACTGTAAGCAGGAAGTACATAGGGTAAATACGGGCCACCCTATTTTTTAAATATTGTTTAAACCAGTCAGTAGTTAAATGAAAGCTGTGGTAATACCTGAAGGTGATCAGAAAGCCGGAAAGCACGAAAAAAATACTCACCCCAATATGGAACTCCCCTAAAAAACGCCGGATAATCTGCGGAAAACCACCGTCAAAAACGTAAGCAAAATGGGAGATAAAAACAAGGTAAGCCGCCATTGCGCGTACTCCTGTTAAGGCCGGAATATAATTTTGTACTGACTTTTGTGACAAACCGCTTAAATATTGTTTAATTTTCTAAAGTAAACCTAATTTGTGCTGTTTTACGCAAAAAGTTAATCAAAGGGTGTGGAAAAGTTTATTTAGGTGCAGGCAAAACAATTTCGGGTGGAATAATCGCACAATGCGTCAAAATTTAAATATTTCATTTTGGATAGCATACAGCACAAGGCCTGTGCGGGTTTTCACATTTAATTTCAGAAAGAGGGCCTCTCGATAGTTGTCAACTGTGCGGGGACTCACAAACATTTGTTCGGCAATTTCTTTGTAGGTTAATTCGGAACAACACAACCTTAAAAATTCAAATTCCTTTCTCGAAAAATCAGGCGTACTGTCGCCCACTACCCTGCGCAGCAACTTCCCCGAAACCATCTCGTTAACAAACACGCCTTTTTCATTAATGGCTTTTATAGCTTCCAACAGTTCCCTGGGTTTTGATTCCTTTAACACATATCCCCCGGCTCCGCTCCTTATCATCCTGATCACCGCCTTATCCTCTTCAAACATGCTAAGCGCTAAAACCCTTATTTGCGGGTAATGCTCCCTAAGCCATTTCGTGGCGTCATAGCCATCCATCACTGGCATGTTTATATCCATTAAAATAACCTGCGGCAGCGGATGCTTGGTCAGCATTTGCTGCATTTGTTCGCCATTTTCGGCTTCGAAAACAACTTGCAGCTCCTTAAATTCCCTCATAAGCGAAGCCACGCCATCCCTGAAAAGCGTATGGTCGTCAACAATGGCTATTAGTATCCGGTCTGTTTGCATATTATGGATATGGTATAAAAACAGTGATCGTAGTTCCTTTATCCGGGTGTGAGCTAATATCAGCGTACCCTCCAATAATCCCGGCCCTTTTTTGAATGTTCTGCAGACCCATACCTATTTGTCCGGCAGTCAAGGTATCAGGATTAAAACCAATCCCATCGTCCATCACTACTAATTGCAGTGATGGCTCCCTGTAATCCAACTTGATAGTCAGCTGCGTGGCCTGTGCGTGCTTTATAATATTATTGAGTACTTCCTGTAAGATCCGGAACAGAATCAGGTCCTTGTCACCGCTATTAGCAGCAGGCATTTCTCCTTCAATGATGTAGTTAACCTGGTACTTTCCGGATTTCTCTATCCAGTTAATTTCATGCCGGATGGCTTCGGATAAACCCAGCACTATCAGCTGATCGCCCTGTAGTAATTTTCCCAGCAGGCGCATTTCCTTAATAGAACGGACCGTCAAATCAATAGCCGCATCAATTTTTTGCCTGGCTTTCGGCGCGTTTTCCAGCTCAATTGAATTGAGCGTTAACGAGGTAAGGCTCAGCAGCTGGCCAATATTATCATGCAGATCGGCACCAATGGTTTGCATGGTTTGCTCCTGCACTTCCAGCTGGGATTTGGTAATCTCTGCATCGAAAGTTAGCTGCATGAGGGCTTTTTCTTTTATATGCATTTTTTTGCGCTTATTGTAAACAAATATGTAAGCCAATACAAAAGCAGGCGCCATCAAAAAAATAAGCGTGGCTGTTATTACTAACTGTTTGATCTCGTTGTTGCCCATCTTCTGCAAATAAATGAATAGCTCCAGCAGCCGTAAATAATCCAAATTGAAACAAGCAGCATATAGGGCAAAAAATCAAAGTATGGTGATTGTAATTTATCTCTTAATAAGTTGACTGCCGTTGAACCAAAATAGTAGCAAAATACTCCTGCTACCCACCAAAAGCTTGCGGATGTTTTTAAACTTACCGGCTTATAGTCCTTTAGCAGCAGGTAGAAATAATAAAACGAGTAGAGCGAAAAAATAACTGACATGGCATTATTAGTCGCATTGTTAAGTGTATCATTTGTTAGATTTCTGAATAACAAGAAATGGTGTGCCCATACATCATAGCCGTACACAATTGCGAGTAAAGCAAGCCCGCCAATAATGACCGGCTTGCTGTTAAAATATTCGCTGAATAATTCATTAAACATCACGCTGATAAATGTTGCCTCAAAAATTATAGAAATATTATAAGGCCATTGATTATTGTGATGTAATTGCTTTCTTAAATAAATGGCGACTAATTCAGTTACACATGTGATAAAAAGATATATTATCATTCCTTTCCATGCGAAGCTTTTATCGTTTTTTAAACATATGAACGCAGTTACAAGGCAAAAAATCTCAATAGTTGTGTTTAGGGTGAGATAAATTAACATTGGCGTTTAAGTACTAAATTAAAAATTAATTACAATTGAAAGGGCAAAGTTCGCCTTTGTCATAATCAAACCATTTTTTTGAGTCCTCTAAACATTTATAATAGTCTTTATGAGTTCCATTGTCATTTATAGTTGGCACTAAAACAAAAACGTCCTTTTCATTTGTATAAAGGGGGTCTTTATATCCTTTTGCAAAATAAATTCTTACTCCATCTAATTTGTTCTTATGAAGTCCGTTATTTAAAAAAGATATGAAATCTAAATCGAACCATTCACTGATTGTATTGACAGTGTCTTTTCCCTGTTTACTCACCCAAACATAAGAGTCAGCACAATTTACATAATGCTTCGAATAATTAATACAGGTGTTGTCTGATAAAGAGCAAGGTGAAGATGTTTCATATAGCAACGCTCCGGGTGTTTTGCCATAACTTATAGTACCAGTTGCGCCGGAATTTAAAAAAAGTGCCTGATGATTGTAATAATCGCGATGCCGACTTTGTGGCTGTTTAAATGAATCATCATTTTTCGTTGAGACTAAAAGGACTGAAGTTTTAAGTTGCGTGGTACTAATAGAAGGGTCACTGACAAAATAAATACGTACCCCATCTGTAGTATCCGTTTCTGTTTGTGTTTTACGTTCTGCATGCAATAGGGTATCGATATTGTTAATCGTTTCTATGCTAAACCATACAGACGTGGGCATCGGGCTTCGATCTCTACCTTTAAAATCTTTAAAATGTTGGATCATCATACCCGCTTTTACAGCGTCAATACCATTTAATGTCGTAAACACAGTCTGTTTTGAAATTTGCAATAGTGCTGTCTTTGAAGAGTTTTTACAGCCTTGAAAAAACAAAGACGTCATTAAAACAGCAAATATTACAGATACTAATTTTTTCATTGTTGTTAAGGTTTAAGTTGTGATAAATTTAGTGATTTAATTTGAGATTTAATAATCCAAAATTCCGCACTAACTATCACATCTACAACGGGTTTAAACCCTTTTTGCTACCGTAAAATCACCTTGTAAAAAGGGGCTTTTTTACGGTATTATCATTTTGTTTTCCTGCTGAAATTTGAGGTATTAAAACTTATTTAAAATCTTAAACTCATGGAAACGAGCGAAATTTCAGCCAACGTGAACAACATCACCTTAACTGCAGCCGCAGCGGCCGATCACAACAAGCTTTGCAATTTATGGCCAACTGTTAAAGAAGGCCTGCAACTACTTGCCACTTTTATCAGCAACCCTGTAGTAAAAGTTATTATCAGCACGGTAATTTCAGCGGGTGACGCTATAATCGGTAAGATCTGCAATTGACCGTTTGCCCTGCGTCGTTGTGTTAACGTGCGGGGCTTTTCACAATTATTCTAAAATTTTAAAAATGTCACGTCAAACAATTATTGATGTTGAGGCTTCACAAGTCGAAACAAAAGAGAGTCCCGCGGGCTCAAATTGCACAAAGTATGGTGATTGGTTCGGCCTAAACGGACAAAAGTGGTGCGCCATATTCGTTAGCTGGGTTTACACTAAAGCGCTGCACCAGCTCGGTTACATTGACATGCCCAAAGGGTATGCGGGCTACCAGGCAGGTTACGAGCACCGGAAAAAACTGGAACTTTTGACCGAGAACCCGCAAATGGGAGATATAGTGCTATAAGATTGGGACAATGACGATCATTGCGACCATACCGGCATCTTTTTCGAATGGATCGTAGAAGGGCAAACCTTTAAAAGCTATGAAGGAAACACTTCTTTCGGGAAAGACAGTAATGGTGGAGAAGTGATGCTTAGAACGAGGGAAATAGATTCAGTAAAAGCATTTGCATCGGTATTGTAATTTAAACAGTTACAATCCCGATAGTTAGGGATGTATTTAAACCGGGAACGCCGAAAACGGATTCAGAGTAGGCAAAAAACCTTATCACATTGAAAAAAATAATATTTACATTGATATTGCTAAGTTCTATAAGATTAGCTTTTGGACAAACAGCTGATTTAAACGGCGTAACCTTTGGCTTTGGAGCCGGATACAGCCATACACATGACAGAACCTACGACTATTCACTCACAACGGACAAAGATCATAATTTAAAATTACAGCCATTAAGTAAACAGGCTTTTGTAATATCATCAGTTATTATGGTTAAACTGGGTAAGATAGCAGTGGATCAGAATGCTAACACTTTTGTAAAGCAATCAAAAACTTCAGTTTATAATTCACTTATCCAACAGAAATATCATTTTGACAGGCAAAATGACTCATTAGAAAATCAAGGTAAAGCTAATTTTTTAAAATCAAAAAAGCTGGATGAAAGCGTTCAGGGTCTCACTGGTGTCAGCTTTTGGGAGCATCTATCCATTAATTTAGCATTGGACCTGGTAAATGTTGCGCCGGATGTTTCTTTTAATAAAAATATAAATGGCGGCATAGGTCTCGGGTATTTTATTACCGAAAACCTCCAGGTAGCAGCATTTTATGACGTGAGCAGAATTAGCCAGCTGCGTGACTATATTGTTGATTCTTACGAAAACAAACCTATCCCCAAAGGCGAAGGAACAAATTACAACGCACTGGACATTAAAGACACAAACCTTTTTTATAATAAAACTATAAGTGGCTGGTCATTTAAATTAATTTTTTCTTTGGCTAATAAAAAGGCTCCTAAGGCTGGATAATAGACATGGCTTTGGTGTTAGGGAAAAGGCAGTTCTTTGAAGTCAATTCATTTGAATTGCCTTTAATACTTTCCGAACTCCACCGTATATTCAGAAACATAATCATTCTTATCCCCGTCATTATCCTTAAAAAACAACCTGGCTTTTTGCCCCATTTTTAAGGAAGAGTATTTATTTTTTGCGTTTGCTTCTTCGTTTAGAGGCTGCAGCGACGGGTACCAAAGCGTATGCCCCGGCTTATTAAGCAGCAGCACGGGTTTGGTCCATTGCTGCGAATTGCTGCCGCGGCCGAGGTCGTGATTTCTATTGAATGACACATAAATGCTGCTGCCCTTCCATGACGGACCTTCCGCTTTGGCCATCAGCATTACCCAGCAGTTAAGATAGGTATTCCAGCTTACAGATGGCCCCCAGTAGTATTTACCCTTTGGCGATGATGCGGGGCCGCCACCTGCTGCCAATGGAATCTGAATAGCGGTTACTGGTTTCCCAACTCCATTGTAAGGTACGGTAAATGCCTTGCCTCCCCATCGTTTCGCTTTCGCAACAGGGTTGTACAGGTCAGCCAGGGCAATCCGCGCTACACTGATGCACTGGCCTTTCCACTCCTCATCAGGATGGTAGGTCTTCTCGTTATATACGCCGGGATAGCCGTATTCACCGTAAAACAGGTACAGGTATTCGCCGTTTGCGACAGCCGACGGGTCGCCCGTGCCGCCGGCAAAATTTGCCGCTGTATTGTTAGGACGAAGGATGAGGCGCGGCTGCTCGTCTTCGATAAAGATGCCGCGGTTCTCCCAGCTTCGGCCGCCGTCTGTGGATTTCATAATACCGATGCGGCACACTGCCGAAGGTGATGAAGGTCCCTTTAAGCCTTGCGGCCATTTCACATTTTTATATCCCTTACCGGTAACCGCGTCATAAGGGAGTGTTTCAGGATAATTTTCATTGTGGTAAAGCGCAAATAAGGTTCGGCCCGATGTGTCTTTTACGTCCTGGTAGACTGACTCAAACCAAACGGCACCGTGCAGACCCGGATTTCCCGGTGCGGCATTTGGCGGTAACTTAGGTTCAATAAAATGCTTTTCTTTGGTACTGAAAGCCTCGTCAATAGTGTTCCCGGCTGCGTATTTAAGATTGTGTGACGGGCCCCACAATGGGTCCTCCCCGTATTTACCGGGAAAGATCATAAATTTATCACCCACCCAAACTTCCGACATATTGCAGTCTACAAACGACTTAAAAACAAATTTCTTTATATGGGTGAGTTTAATCTGCGGGCGGAAGGGTGCAAGTTTTAAAGTAAAAGCATAAATGCAGGTTGCAATAACTAATAAAGCAACAACATATCCTATCTTTTTCATAGCTGTATATTTTGTAAAACTAAAAAGTCCCGGACTGTAAGCCAAAAGTCGGTAAAAACTTTTACAACTTATCACCCGGGACTAAGTGCTTGATTATAAATAATCAAGCTAATAACTATTCCGCTGCTTTCCCCAACCTTCTTTTGAGTTCAGCAACCGGCATGCTGATCATACGCCCAACCGGCTCTTTACCGCGATAGGTAATTACCTTTAATTGCGTGGCATCTTTTGGCACTTCAATTGGCGCAGTGTATTTGGGATAAAACCTGTCGGGATATGAATTATCAAAGCTGTAATAAATATCAAGACCCGGAATTTCGTTAGTTAACTCAACGCTTATTTTCTTATCTGCGCTGATGCCTGGCTTAAAGTCGGGATCGTACATGCTTGGCGCATATTTTACCTCTGCCTCATCAAGCCGGGCAAAATGTTTTTCAACCTTCGGATAAAAGTTATTCCAGTTTTTCTTGTCCTTTGGCGACCATACAGATTCTGAAATAGCAAGACCGCGCGGCCAAGTCATATATTCGGCCTGCCTGAAATTAAATACTTGTTCGGTCCATAAATTGGCTTGCCCGCCTAGTATAAGTTTGGCGTCTGCACTGTCAGGAACCGGGTCAAACTGGTACGATTTATTGAGGCGCAGGCTAGCATATACATGTGGCTCCATTACACGGTCGCTTTGCATATAGTCCAGGTAGGCAAACGTGGTTGGGCTCATCACCACTTCATGGCCAAGCTTAGATGCCGTGATACCGCCTTTTATCCCCCGCCAGCTCATTACAGCAGCTTTAGGGCCAAGGCCCCCTTCTATGATCTCGTCCCAGCCCATAAATTTCTTGCCTTTTGATTCAACTATTGTTTCCAGCCGTTTCTCAAAGTAGCTCTGCACTTCTTCCATAGTCTTTAAATTTTCCTTTTGCATCAGCGCTTTAACATCGGCGCTTTGCTCCCAGAAATTCTTTGCGCACTCATCGCCGCCCAAATGGATATAACCAAACGGAAAAAGCTGTGCAACCTCTGTCATAACCTTATCTAAAAACTCATAGGTTTTTTCACTGGCCGGGTTAAGCGTGTTGTCAACCAGCGCCTTGATGCCTGTTGGTCCAAAATCCATCATGTGCTCGCCGGAGCGTACCTGGTATTTATCAGCGCCCGGGGTGCATGACAGTTCAGGGTATGACACTACAGCTGCAAGGCTATGGCCCGGCACATCAACTTCGGGCATAATATTCAGAAAACGATCTCTTCCATATTGTACAAGTTCCCTAATATCATCCTGGGTATAAAACCCGCCGTAAGTGCGCGGTTCATCAGGTGTTGGGGCCGAGAAGTTGCCGAACTCACCCACTTTTTTAACGTTGTAAGCACCAACCGTGGTTAAACGTGGCAGGCTTTTAATTTCAATACGCCAGCCTTCATCATCAGTAAGGTGCATGTGTAACAAGTTAAATTTGTAGCGCACCAACTGGTCGATGTATTGTTTTACCTCTTCCTTAGTAAAAAAATGGCGCGACACATCAAGCATTAACCCTCTCCAGGCAAACCTCGGATAATCTGTAATATCAACACAAGGTGCGGTCCATTTAATGTGGTGTACTTCGGTACTTTCAATCTCTTTTGGCAACAGTTGCATCAGCGTTTGTACGCCATAAAATAAACCTGCCGGATCGGTAGCCCTTATCACAATACCCTTGGTACCCACCCAAAGGTGATAGCCCTCTTTACCAAGTTCAGCATCGGCGGATGTTGCCAGCACCAGCTTAATTGTTGCCGCAGCAGCAAATTTACTTCTCACCGTAACAATTGCGCCTGTTGCACCAGTCAGCTTCTTTTTAAGGTAATCAGTTACTTGTGTTGTTCCGGCACCTGAAGGAGCCTGTATGGTTACATTTTTGGGTAAAATAAATTGACCGGGCTTAGTTATTGTTTTTACCGGTTCGGGTATTATAGCCAGTGCATTTTTTGTAGTTTGGCTAAACGATAAAAAAGAAACAAAACAACAGCACAACGCTAAGGATAGTTTTTTCATATTTATTCTATAAAGGGTTTATTGGCTGGGATATCTGGCTGCAAATTATACTTTTTAAATA
This sequence comes from Mucilaginibacter xinganensis, assembly GCF_002257585.1. Taxonomy (NCBI): domain Bacteria; kingdom Pseudomonadati; phylum Bacteroidota; class Sphingobacteriia; order Sphingobacteriales; family Sphingobacteriaceae; genus Mucilaginibacter; species Mucilaginibacter xinganensis. The sequence continues at coordinate 4,337,860 of NZ_CP022743.1, forward strand.
ATATTAAAAAGTGATTTAAACATAAAGTTTTATCCGCCAGGCCAAAAAACCAGCAAATCAAAAAGAGATTTTCAAATTTAAGTGCTATACTTAATTCCACCCTTGAGTTTTTTTTCAGTTTACGCGGCATTCGGACTTAACTAAAAATAGTATATTGCGTCACCAAGACACATTATAACCTTTTTTAATGAAAAAAATATCCGCCTTTGCAGGGTGCGCATTACTGGTCGCAGCTGCTATTCTGTTTTATTCTTTTAAATTTAAAACAGTAATCATAGTTTTACCAGGTACTATCCACGTTGATGGCGGCGAAATCTCCGGCGTAAAAAGTGCATCGGGCGATGTAATGTCATTTAAAGGGATCCCTTTTGCGGCTCCTCCTGTTGCCGGGCTGCGCTGGAAAGCACCCCAACCTGTTTTACCCTGGGCCGGCGTAAAAAAATGTGACGCGTTTGGTCCCAGCCCCATGCAGCCAAAACCGGTACCTTTCGGCGTTTACACCAACGAGTTCCTTATTCCCGAACAACCTATTGACGAAGATTGCCTTTACCTTAACGTTTGGGCCAAAAATACCATAGGTGTAAAAAAGCCGGTTTTTGTCTGGATCTACGGCGGCGGATTTGGCAGTGGTGGCGCTGCTGTGCCGATTTATGATGGTGAGGCTCTGGCAAAAAAGGGAGTAATTTTTGTATCCATCAACTATCGTGTAGGTGTTTTTGGTTTTCTGGCCCATCCTGAACTTACTAAGGAATCTTCGGACAAGGCGTCCGGGAATTATGCCCTGCTCGACCAGATCGCGGCGTTGAAATGGGTTAAAAAAAACATCGCCAGCTTTGGCGGCGACCCTGGCAACGTAACCATAGCCGGACAGTCGGCTGGCTCCATGAGCGTAAATTGCCTGGTTGCATCCCCTGCGGCAAAAGGCCTGTTCAACAAAGCTATTGCCGAAAGCGGCTCGTTAATGGTATCAAACCCTATGATCAAATCAACCAACCTGCACGATGCGGAACAACAGGGAATCAAACTTGCGGCAGCCCTGCATGTAAATTCATTAGATGAATTACGGAAAGTTCCTACGGCAGATTTGATGAAAATCCCCGGTGGATACGCCCCAATTGTTGACGGTTACGTTTTGCCGGAGCCTGTTTCGCAAATTTTTGCAGAAGGAAAGGAAAACAAGGTACCCTTACTTATAGGCTGGAATGCCGACGAAGGATTTGTAAGCGCTTTTAAAACTAAAGAAGATTTTATAAAAGAAGCTAAAAACCAATATGGCAGTGATGCGGACGAATTTTTTAAATACTTTACCGCCGGTACTGATGAAGAGGCCGCCCGCTCACAAACCAAGTTAAGCAGGGATATGATATTTGCAATGTCGGGTTATAAATGGGCAACGTTGCAGGCACAAAAAGCAAAAGAACCCGTTTATGTTTATTACTTTCAGCATAAGCTGCCCGCCACGCCCGATTTTGAAAAATATGGCGCTTTCCACACCGGGGAGGTTGCTTATGTAATGGATAACTTAAAATTTCTGCACCGCCCCTGGAAAGTTGAAGACCGGCTATTGGCCAGCCAGGTATCAGGTTATTGGGTTAATTTTATTAAAAACGGAAATCCAAACAGCGCTAACCTGCCGGCATGGCCCAAATATAACAACAGCAAGAGCCAGGTTATGGTATTTGACAATAGGGCGATGCATAAAAGATTACCGGACAAGGAGGAATTGGCGTTTATGCTGAAGCGGGCAGAAAAGTAAGCGGGGTGACAGAAATTAATTAACTATCGCACCCGGCAACGTAGTTATGCCTTAATGTCATATTAATAATTATTTAACTGCCATTGGTACCTTGTTGTTGTCATAAACGTATCTATAATTAAACCAATTGATCATAATTATATCAAAAAGCTATAAATCCACGTTTTTTTTTAGGAATCTGTTGCGATTGTTGGTTTTATTTATAAAATTGCTAAACAAAATTTGAGTTTAGTAATAGGTTTATCACGGCAATGTCTGCTTTAGGTGCAACCAAAAAACTTGGCAATAATATTGTTGATATGTGTAAAACAACACGTCCGGATTATTAAAACAATTTAATACATTAGGACGTTCATAAATCGGAAGGATATATATGGAAGCTAAATTTTCGCCACGGGTTAAAGACGTTATACAATATAGCAGAGAGGAGGCCTTGCGCCTGGGGCATGATTATATTGGAACTGAGCACCTTTTGCTGGGATTGATAAGGGATGGGGATGGTGTTGCAATAAAATTATTGAAAGAATTAACTGTTGATACAGCTAAATTAAGGCGCTCTGTAGAGGATGCCGTAAAAGGAACTATAGGAACAAACGTACATATTGGCAGCATCCCGCTGACAAAACAGGCAGAAAAAGTATTAAAGATCACTTACCTGGAAGCTAAAATTTTTAAAAGCGATGTAATTGGAACCGAGCATTTATTGCTTTCCATACTTCGCGATGAAGATAATATCGCATCACAAATTTTAATGCAGTTTAACGTGAATTACGAAATTTTTAAAAGCGAGGTAGAGTCGCATAAAAACGATGTAACCGACGAAATGCCCGGCTCACCAACCGGGGGGGATGATGACTTTAAAGAAGAAGAATCATTCAGCCAGCCTAAAAAGGTGTCAGACATTAAATCAAAAACCCCCGTACTTGACAATTTTGGCCGCGATTTGACCAAAGCTGCTGAAGATGGCAGGTTAGACCCTATTGTTGGCAGAGAAAAAGAGATTGAAAGGGTATCACAGATTCTTTCGCGCAGAAAAAAGAACAACCCGATATTGATAGGTGAACCCGGTGTTGGTAAATCTGCCATTGCCGAAGGTTTAGCATTGCGGATTGTTCAGCGTAAAGTATCACGTGTATTGTTCAACAAACGCGTAGTTACTTTAGATCTTGCTTCGCTTGTTGCCGGTACCAAATACCGCGGCCAGTTTGAGGAGCGGATGAAGGCTGTGATGAACGAACTGGAAAAATCACCGGATGTGATCCTTTTTATTGACGAGATCCATACTATTGTTGGTGCGGGCGGTGCTTCCGGCTCGCTTGACGCCTCAAATATGTTCAAGCCTGCTTTGGCACGCGGTGAGATTCAATGCATTGGGGCTACCACCCTGGACGAATACCGTCAATATATTGAGAAGGATGGTGCGTTAGACCGTCGTTTCCAAAAAGTGATGGTTGAACCGGCTACCCCTGATGAAACCATTGAGATCCTGAACCGGATAAAAGAGAAATACGAAGAACACCACGGCGTTACCTACACACCCGAAGCTATCAATGCTTGTGTGAATTTAACTACCCGTTATATTACCGATCGCTTTTTACCGGACAAGGCTATTGACGCTTTGGACGAGTCGGGCTCACGCGTTCACTTAACCAACATTCACGTGCCTCAAAACATTTTGGATATTGAGCAAAAGATTGAGCTGATAAAAGTAGAAAAGAACAAGGTTGTTCGCAGTCAGAAATACGAAGAAGCTGCCAAATTACGCGATACTGAAAAGCATTTGCTGGAAGAATTGGAACAGGCTAAAGCAATTTGGGAAGCTGAAACAAAATCAAAACGTTACACAGTAACCGAAGATAATGTGGCTGAAGTGGTTTCCATGATGACCGGGATCCCGGTTCAGCGTGTTGGCCAGGCCGATAGCCTTAAGTTGCTGAACATGGCGGCTACCGTAGGCAGCAAAATTATTGGACAGGATGACGCGATTAAAAAATTAACCCGGGCTATACAACGTACCCGCGCCGGGTTAAAGGACCCTAAAAAGCCTATTGGCTCGTTTATATTCCTGGGCCCTACCGGTGTTGGTAAAACCGAGCTTGCCAAAGAGCTTGCCCGTTTTATGTTTGATACCGAGGATGCATTGATCCAGATTGACATGAGCGAATACATGGAAAAATTCGCTGTATCACGTTTAGTGGGAGCGCCTCCGGGCTATGTTGGATATGAAGAAGGAGGACAATTAACCGAAAAGGTACGCCGCAAACCTTATGCAGTGGTATTATTAGACGAAATTGAGAAAGCACACCCTGATGTATTTAACATCCTGTTACAGGTATTAGATGAAGGACAGTTAACCGATTCATTAGGCCGCAAGGTTGATTTCAGGAACACTATCATCATCATGACCTCGAACATTGGTGCCCGTCAGCTGAAAGACTTTGGACAGGGTGTTGGGTTTACTACCAGCGCTAAAACTATCCAGGCCGATTCACACTCAAGGGGTGTAATTGAAAACGCACTGAAACGCGCTTTCGCTCCCGAGTTCCTGAACCGTATTGATGATGTGATCGTATTTAACTCATTGGGTAAAGACGAAATCTTCAAAATCATTGATATTGAGCTGGGCTTCCTATTCAACAGGGTTAATATTTTAGGTTACAAAATTGAGCTTACTTTAGGTGCTAAAGAGTTTATTGCTGATAAGGGCTATGATTCACAATTTGGTGCACGTCCATTAAAACGTGCCATCCAGAAATACCTGGAAGACCCGATTGCAGAAGAGATCCTTAAAGGCGAACTTGCAGAAGGCGATACCATGGAAGTTGATTATGATAAAGAATCTGGTGAAATAACTATTGTTGCCCGCAAAGCCGAAGGCGAGAATAAAAAGCCTGAAGAAGAAGAGCAGAAGTAAAATAAAACCTGATTAAAATTAAGAACCCCGTTGTGCAGTGTCATTCCGGGGTTTTTAATTTTAAGAGGTTATTAAGCCTATTTATTCCCTGACACCCCAACCCATAACCAATATTCAATATTTAATTATTGGACAACAAACAGATATCACGGGTTAACAATTGCGGGTTTTACGCAAAATCGATGCGGAAAACACCCGCATAAATTGGGTTAAAATACGGTTAGCGTTATCATCATTTTAGTACTAATTTTATTGCGCCCCTAAACCTCGTCACTAAAGTAAAAACCCCTGTTTAAAAGTTTAAAACTTCAAAACAGGGGTTTAATCGTTTCTAAGGCTATTTATCTATCAGGCCCTTTTTTCCACCTTCTCAAAAAAACCTCCAAAGGAATTTATCCGCACAGCATCTTCTCTGAAAAAATCTCCCGGAAAGCCGAGTTTAATGGCGCTTACTTCGTCCAGTCTTTTTAAATGTTCAGCGGTTAATTCAACATCCACGGTTTTAAGGTTATCTGCCAGTTGTTCAACTTTAGTAGCCCCAACAATCGGGATAGATGAAAATCCCTGTTGAGTAGTCCATTTTAAAGCCACATTACTGGCCGAAATACCGATCTCGTCAGCAATGGTTACTACAGCCCTGGTAATTTCAGCACTGTGATCGTTTAGCCTTACACTTTCAGGCTTGATGCGACCCTGTTCGCCGCGCAGGTATTTGCCGGTTAAGGCACCGCCCGCCAAAGGCGCCCATGGAGTAACGGTAATGCCAAAGTGTTTGGCCATCGGGATAAGTTCACGCTCAGGTGTGCGGGCAAGCAGGCTATATTCAACCTGCAGGGCTACAAACCGGCTCCAGCCCATCAGTTCGGCAAGCGTGTTTCCCTGCGCAACAACCCATGCCGGCGTGTCGCTGATAGCCACATAATTTACTTTCCCTTGTTTAACCAGGTCATCCATCGCGCGCAACACTTCATCTATAGGGGTAATATCATCCCATATGTGCAGGTACAACAAGTCAATAAAATCCATTTTAAGGCGCTTCAGGCTTTCCTCAACGCTGCGCATCATGTTTTTGCGGTTGTTACCTGATGCGTTGGGATTGGTGATGTTATCTTTTAAAGTATATTTGGTAGCCAGCACAAAGTAATCACGGTCGTGGTTGCTGATATATTCGCCAATTATCTTTTCGCTGGTGCCCAGCTTGTATATATTGGCCGTATCTATAAAATTACCACCAGCTTCTGCAAATGTATCCATAATTTTAAAGCTGGTATCCTTATCAGCGCCCCATCCTGCCTCGGTGCCAAAACCCATAGTTCCAAGGCACAGTTCCGAAACTTTAAGGCCTGAACGGCCCAATAATTTATATTTCATATAGTTGATGTTTGATGAGTAAATATCCGGTATTTATGCCGGATACGGAAGTGGCTGCCTGGCGATATTTACCATATCGAAACAATATAAGCGGGTACTTGTAATTATTAAAGTAATAAACCAGCCAGGAAAATTTTAGATCTCCATAAAACTATAACAAGTGATCAACTGCTTAACCTGCTGCAGCAAAAATTAAACCCTTTGTTTCACGGGCAAAAACAAAGCGACATTAGCTTTATTATTAAAAACAGTAATAATGCGGTAGAAATTTCACAGCCCGAAATTTATGAGGGTACTTTGTTTCGGATTGAAATAAGCGGAACCGAACTGCATATTACACGTTCGGAGCATTACGTTGATGACGTAAACTCCATAACGTTAGAGTCAATACTCAATTTACTCTTCGAAGAATTATCCGGCGAAGGGGGTATTTCGCTAACGTTGGAGGGATAACAAATGTTGGGGTTGTTTATTCAGCAAAGAATTATAACAAAATAAAAAATCCCGGAGGCTTTACCCCAGGGACCTATTAATTTTAATTTATACCTGCTCCCTAAATGAACTCAACCGTTTATCCAGCTGAACTTATATTCAAGCCCCGGGTTTTTCATCCTTTCGGCAACACGCAATAAACGTACAGGCAGGTTCATGATATAATCGCGGGCTTTTTCGCCTGACTCATTTAAGTCAACCCGGCTTTCAATATGCCAGTCTTCAATCAGTTCTTTTAATATATCAACGTAGTCAACAGCGGTATAAATGCCAAGGCGTTGAGCAGCATCGGTGAAGTGACCAAAGGTTTGCCCGATTTTTAAACCAACCTCCCGTAAAAAATGAGCCGGCATTACAATCTTTTTGCGCATCATATCCTCAAACGCCAGCATAGCTTCGTTCGGATCAACTTCAAAAATCTTTTCAATAAAGTATTTATAAGCGCGGGCATGGCGTGCCTCATCACTGGCTATTACACCGCACATTTTTGACAGCAGCGTATCGCCATGCTTCTTAGCCTGCGATGCAACCCGACGGTGCGAAACGTTGGTAGCCAGTTCCTGGAATGATGTGTATATAAAGTTGCGGTAAGGATCGTGCCCTGTACCGATATCAAAGCCATCAGAAATTAAGTATTGGGTTGATACTTCCATCATCCGCATATTTACGCGGCCAGAAAGATAAAGGTATTTGTTCAGCAAATCGCCGTGGCGGTTTTCTTCGCCGGTCCAATGACGGGTCCACTGCATCCAGCCACCAGCTTCATCGCGAGATACCCCTTCAACCATGGTTAACCATGACTCATAAGTTGGCAATGCCTCTTCAGTAATAGTATCACCTATTAAAACGGCTATCAGATCGTATGATAAGCCTGCGGCACTTTCCTGGAGTTCTTTAATTTCACTGAAAAAAGTATCGCGCGACGAATCAGGCAAAAAATCAGAAGGTTGCCAAATCGTATCAACGGGCTTTAAGTATTCATCCTTTTTTTCAAGCATGAACCTTTCAATATGCATCATCACTTCGCGCCGCTTTTCTTCAAAAAATTTCATAACAACTTATTATGGTTCAAAGTTAGCTATTTATAACCACAATAAATTCATCATTTTTTCATGTTGTACCCTATCGCATCTTTCATGCAGTCGGGCAGCGTGTTAAGTGACGGCCGCCCGTTAAAAATAGAAAAGTTGCTATTATAATCCCAAATCATACCGGGTATATCCAGCGCATTTAACGTAAGCCGTACTGTTTTTATATAAAGGCACCTGCTATGCTGGTCTGCATATTTATTGTACACACCATACTCGCCGCAAAGGATGGGCACGTAATATTTGTTAGACCAGGCCTTAACAATTTGCAGTTTATCCCGCACCGACTGTTCGTTGCCATCAAACTTATATTTGTTGTAATTTTTCTCACCATCGGTGTTTTTTGCTTTTGGATTGATTGGGGGAAACGTTTCCGTATTATAAGGAAAAGGCACTTCTACGGTTGATTCCTGGTCCCCAACCCATTCCGCGCCCTGGTGTGTAAATAAAAAAGGCTCATAAAAATGAAAGGTGTACACAACATTTTCATCGGCAAGCCGTACAAAACGGCTCAATTCATAAATGCTGTTATAATTTGAAGCGCCTATGATGAGTGTACGTTCTTTATCAACCTTTCTGATTGCGGTAACAATGTTGTAGGCAGCGTCCTTCCAAATCTGGGGATTCATGTGCGGGGGTTCGTTATAAAGCTCAAAAAACAGGACATCATGATTGACGTGCAGGTATCGTTTGGTGAGTTTAGTCCACAAATTGATAAGCTTTTGGGTTTCTGCACTGAAATTTGAGTCGTTCAAACTACCGCCGTGGTTATCAATTATTACCTTGAAGCCGTAAAAGCTGCACTGTTTAACAAATTTATCAATGTGGGTAAATAATTGCTCAACCGGTATCTGTTGCGCTTCAAAGTGGGAAAAAGCAACCGGGAGCCTGAGACTTTTAAAACCGAGTTGTTTTAAAAGAACAAAATCGGCAGGTTTTAAGGGCGTTTTAGCTAAAACCTCTTTATTCCAAGTTTGTTCATACCAGGATATAGAGATTCCGTTATCCAGGCTTTTAGCCCGTTTAAAAGCCAATAACCGGGAAATTGGAGGGGTTGGATTACTTTTTGCTATAAAGACACTGAAGTTAGTAATTAACATAAGTATAAATATGTTTTTTATAAAACGTCTTTGAATAGGTACAATATGTTTATATGTGCAAAACATGTTTACAAACGATTTAAATATTTTGATTTACTTTATAAGATTAAATTTATCGATAGTAAATTCTTATCATAATTTAAGAAACAAAGAATGCTTGTTCAATTAACAAAAGAAGAACTTTTAAAAGAAATCTCAAAAAAGGCTTGGTATCAGACGAATAATATCATTTGGATGATATTATTCATTTATCCCCTTTTTAGTATTGTTGATTTTATTTTTGCCAGCAGTGTCTGGTTGCAGTTCTTCATTGTTCGTATAATTACAGACCTTATTATACTGGCACTTTACAGCCTATTTCAACGTAAAAACTACAATTTCAGGTATTTATTACATATTTCGCTATTTATTATATCTATAACATCAGCACTATTGTGTAATATAGTTGATATCCAACAGTTAAACGTCTATTATTTATTATACGGCGCCATATTCCTGTTCTTTAACCTGATGGTATTTTGGGAGCCGTTTAATTCGGTTTTACAAGCATTGATAGCGATGCTGTTGCTGGCTGTATTTTTTGAACTGTTCAGCCAGTACACGCTTGATCTTGTCATTAGTAACGGCGGCCAATTCTTTTTTGTTATTGCATTGATCTCCTGCTTCGTGCCGGGTGCCCGTTACAAGATAATTCAGCGGGATGTACGTTCGCAATTACTCATCAATAAATCAAACGAACAACTTAAAGGCCAAAACCGCGACATCGCCGAAAAAAACAACATTATTGATGCGCAATACGAGCAGCTGCGCAAGCTTGACAATCAGAAAAACAACTTTATAAATATTGCAGGGCACGATCTGAAGAACTTAACAGGCTCCATCATTATGAGTAATAATATGCTTAAAGATGAAGAATACCGTCTGAGTGCCGACCAGGTAGAGCTAATAGGTTATATTTCAGAATCAGCAGATAAAATGCAATACCTGTTGAACAAACTAATGGATGTGAAGGAGATTGAGTCGCCGGAGATGCGATTTAAACTGGAGGTATTTAACATCAATGCAGAAGTTCAGCATGTATTTAAGGGATTAACAGAAACTGCACAGATGAAGAACATTCATTTGATAGACAACATTCAAAAATCGCCGATAAATGTTAATCTTGACCGCGTTTTCGCCGGGCAAGTATTCCAAAACCTGTTATCAAATGCCATTAAATTTTCACAAACCAACAACAATATAAGGGTTGTAACCAGCTTACAGCGCCAAAAGTTTGTTTTTGAAATAATTGATGAAGGCATTCCAATTGGCGAAGAAGAACTATCCGCAATGTTTAATAAGTTAACTGCCTTAAGCGAGGCATCTGAACATGCAGAAAACCGTTTAGGGCTGGGGCTTTCTATAGCGAAACTAATGACCCAGGAAATGGGCGGCGAACTATCTTACCGTAGTGATGACCACGGAAATTATTTTAAAGTTGAATTTTACGTTATAAATTAATATTGACACCAATGAAGAAGTTTTTTACCTTATTAGCCCTTGTATTTCTTTTAAGTAAGGCATCATTGGCGCAGAGTATTGTGTCCTTTAAATCATTAGGGCACAGTGACGACGCCATTTACGGAATGAGCGGCGCCAGTTCTATTTATGTTAAGATTTCGCCCGCCGTAGAAATAAACGGCAGCAAGCTGGTATTGTATTTTGAGCCCTCGCAGGCCTTGTTAAAGGAACATTCCTTTATAAATATAATTATCAATAATAAACCCGCTTACAGTGCCCATCTCACAAAAGACAGTGTTCAGAAAGTTTCACTTAATTTAAGCCGTGAAGACATTTCGCCTGATAAGTTTCTGAAGATACAAATCAAAACGCTGCTAACTATTAGCGACGACATTTGTAAGGACCTTGACAACCCGGGCATGTGGCTTAAGGTAAAAGATTATTCATACCTGTCATTAATTAAAAACACAAAAACTGGTTTAAATGATGTTAATATCAGTAATTGTTTTGATTCAAAAAGAGCTATTGTTTACCCTTCAGATCCAAGTTTAAAAGATTTAAAAGCTGTGGCGTGGGCTTATGCAAGGCTTAAAAGAACCTCCAATAAAAAAATAAGTGTTTTTGAAGCCGGCCAGTTGCCTGACAGTATTAAAAACTATGTACAGGTTGGTACCATGCAACGGCTCCCTGACGACAAACGTTCGCTGATCAAAGTATCGCCTCAATCAAACGAGGGCATATTTTACCTGGCGAAGTCAATGTCCACTGCAACAGACACCATAACCCAGATGGTTAATGAACGAGGTACTATGGTAGCACATAAAACTGTTGCTACAACAGCTGTTCCATCTGAAATATTATTTGTAAGCGGTGGTGATGATGCAGGTTACGAAAAAGCGATTACCGCTTTGGGTAATATCAATATCCTGAATTCAACTTTCGGTGACTACCTGCTGATTGATCACGCTCAGAACGATTACTTTAAAAATATTGACGAAAACCGTTCAAAACTTTCGCTCAAACAAATTGGCGGTACCAGCGATTTCCTTTCAGGTATCGGCTCGTTAAAAAGCGCTTTTTCCTTTAAAAACAGCGATTTTAACTTTACACCTAAAGAAGTTGAGATCAGGTTTATAGGTAACTATAGCGGATTAAACCCTGGTGACAGGGGGTACTTTAACATTTACCTTAATGGCTTGCTAATCAGCAGTGAAAAACTTGACGCATCTGGTAAATTAAACACCTCGGTAACTATTAACCGGTATCAGCACCACAAATACAATACGCTTGAAACTGAATTCCGTTTTTTCCCAACTAACGGGTTGTGTAAAAACAGCTTCCTTAATTTCTTTGGCGAGATTGATGTGGATAAATCATACCTTGAGTCAAAAAATCCTTTTATATCAAGCGAACTCAGCTTTTATCAATATCCTGAGGCATTTAACACAGGTACTACCCGCATAGTTGTATCAAAAGACTACGCAAAATATGCTGCAGGTGCCATTGGTGAAATTATTTACGAACTGAATAACAACATTAACTCAAATAACTTCCCTGAATTTTCATATTCAACAGACATTCCGGCAGGTGACCTTAAGAAATACAACATCATAGCCTTATTAAGCAAGGATGATGCTTTATTGAAACAATTTCCTGATGCACCTATTCAGTTTAATCAAAACTTCCGGTTATATAACACCGAAAATAACAAGGTAGTTTATTCATTATCTGACACCACATCAAACGGCCTTGCCCAGATATTTTACGGGCGCAGCAATAATGCAACACTGGTGCTTACCGCAACCGGCACACATATTTCGGAAGCATTTTTGGCAGCGTCACGCTCCATTACCGAACAGCTTTCAACGCTGTCAAGTAATGTTTGCGTAACCGATGTTAACTCAAATAAATACCTGTTCAACATTAACAAAACGAGCGAAAACCTTGAATATATTGATACCAAGAGCGCTATCACCAAATTTTGGGAAACTTATAATCTGTATATCTTACTTGGTATATTGGTGTTGATCCTGCTGTCATTCCTATTTGTTCGTTCAAGAGTTCAAAGATCACAGGAATTATATAACGACTAATTTTTGGTCACTTTTCAATTGATCACATAAGTAACCTTGGTCCTTACAGGGCTAAGGTTACTTAAAAAAATTATTTTAACATTTTACTGAAAAAAATAACATGTCAATTCCTGAACTTTTGGTTAATGATGGTTTTATATCTTGGCAAGATCGGGAAAAGATTAATGATTTATCCGCTAAAACCGGGTTGTCATTTGTAAAAATAGCCCTCAATTACGGATACATCTCCCGAAAAAATTACGACCGCTCCTTAACAAATGCAGGTTATGTATTTCAGCAGATAAGGGATCTGCCTTTTGACCCCGAAGTATTAAGTAAAATTGAATTAAAGTTTGCCGATCAGCATGCTGCACTGCCTTTACGCATAGAGAACGGCAGGGTTGTAACTATAATGGCTGATCCCTCAAACCAACTATTCCTTGATTTCATCAGGTTTACTTACGATTGTGAGGTGGAGATCATTCTAGCATCTGATCTGGATATCACCTGGCTGAGTCACAAGCTCATCGGCGATAAATATGTTAAATCGGCTGTATTTGAGCTTTTAAACCGTGATCCGGACAGCTCAGCATTTATAACATTTTCTTCTGGCCAGCTGGCCTTCCTTTTTATCATGTTGGGTTTGGTTACCATCGGGCTGGTGGTTAGTTTCAAAAACACCTCTATCATCATCAACATGATCATCAGCACGTTCTTTTTGGTGGCGATCTTGTTTAAGTTGTTCTTGGCACTCACCGGATCGCGATTTGAGCTGCACCAGGCAGTAACGCGTGATGACTTGCGGCAAATTGTTGATGATGAGTTACCTATTTATACTATTTTGCTGCCGGTTTACAAGGAGGATAAACTAATAAAAAAACTGATCTGGAACTTACAGGCACTTGATTATCCCCGCGAAAAGCTCGACATAAAATTGCTGATTGAAGAGGATGACGACAAAACACTTAACGCTGTGCGGAACCTTGACTTCCCGGCTATCTTTGAGGTAGTTGTGGTACCGTTCCACATGCCAAAAACAAAACCAAAAGCTTGTAATTATGGGCTCCACTTCTCGCGCGGTAAATATTTGACCATTTATGATGCGGAAGACATCCCGGATACCGACCAGTTAAAGAAAGTGGTATCCATGTTTAGTAAGCTGCCGTCAAACTACATCTGTATCCAAAGCGCACTGAACTACTTTAACCGTAATGAGAATTTCCTTACGCGGATGTTTACGCTGGAGTATTCTTACTGGTTTGATTACATGCTGCCAGGTTTGGACACACTGGATATTCCAATTCCATTGGGTGGAACCAGTAACCACTTTAAGCTGGACAGGCTGGTTGAACTTGGTGCCTGGGATCCGTTTAACGTAACCGAGGATGCCGATCTGGGTCTGAGGGCCTATGCCAAAGGCTATAAAATTGCTGTGGTAAACTCAACTACCTACGAAGAAGCAAATAACGAACCGTTTAACTGGATCCGCCAGCGCTCGCGTTGGATCAAAGGTTATATGCAAACTTACCTGGTGCACATGCGCAACCCTGTGGCGTTATGGAAAAAACTGGGCTGGAAAGGTTTCCTTGGCTTTAACTTCTTTATTGGAGCTACCCCTCTAACCTTTTTGGTATATCCGTTTCTGCTGGCTATTTTCATTTGCTACCTGGTATTTGACCTTTCCACTATCCGTACATTTTTCCCGGACTGGATCCTGTTTATGTCGATATTTAACCTAATGGTAGGTAACATATTAATGATATATATTAACATGATGGCCGTATTTAAACGGCGCTATTACGAACTGATCCTATTTTCAATCGCCAACCCGGTGTATTGGTTAATGCACTCCATTGCGGCCTTTAAAGGTCTATATCAGCTAATAGTGAAACCCTTTTACTGGGAGAAAACTGAACACGGACTTAGTAAAGTTAACAGTCCAACAAACGTTGTTAAATGAGAAATCAATCCAAATATCTGTTACTTATCACCATACTGCTGGCGGTCTATTACCTGGTATTAGGTATTTACTTAAACGGGCTTGGCTATTTTAGCCAGGAAGCCATGTTTTATGTAGAGAAAACAATGATAGTGCTGCATGGTTCAGGCAACAGATTGAAGGTGATGGGGTTAACGGCTCCTATGCTGCCTTTCTATATGTCTTTCATATTTTCATCTATCAGCACTATACTGGCCCCGGTAATAGCATCTGCGCTATGCACTGCGATATTGTTTTTTTTAATCGGCCGCGCTGTACTAAACAGGGCAAAAGACGACGTTTACCTGTTTGTCTTATTGATCATATTTATATTGCACCCTGGTATACTATATGCGGCCTGTTCAGGCAAGTCAATTGCACTGGTGCTGGTATTCTTCTTCATGTTCTTTTTTAACCTGTTAAAGTTTTACCGCTCCAATACCACTTTCCACGTGTCTTTAGCTAGTATTAGTTTGGTGTTGCTTATTTTTTGCGATTATAAGTTCATCTGGCTTACCTTATTCTTTATCCCGTTGGTGTTATCAATCACCGTAAAAAGTTTAAATCTGGGCGAGCAGGAATCTATCTTCAGGCTCTTTATCAGCTTCAATAATCCATCGCTTCGCCGTAAACTCGTTAATAAAACATTTGCCCTTTACATTATTTTATTTGTGCTGCCGCTGGCCTGCATCATATGTTATAAGCTGCTAAACCTAACCCATGCGCAGGATCTGAACTATTTTAGCGAAAGCCCCTATGCCACCTGGACGGTGTTGTCTGATAAACTCAGTTTTGCCCAGTTGTCAACCGGTACAGTTTACCAGATCCCGGAAACCTCAATTTTAATCTCAGCGCGAGTCCTGTTATTTTGCCCATTGATCCTGGTCGCCATATTCTTATTTAAAAACAGCATGTATCAAGTGCTTACTATATTAACTCCGTTTGCATTTATTGAATTTTTGCACATTAAATACGACAAGGTATTTTTGGTGCAGGAGTACTACCTGATATTTGTTGTGCTTGCCTTGCTTTGCATTTTATATAAAGCGCAAACTATAAAAAATCAAACAGTTTTAAAAGCTCTTGTGGCTTTGTTAGCATTGGTACAAGTTTATACCGGCTACATTTTCATGAAGAACTCATCGATAGCTGAAGAACAAAACTTTATCACGGTTTTATTTAATCGGGCTGCTGATACCCACCAAGATGAAAATAAGGACCTTGCCGATTATATCAGCAAATTGCCTGATGGCACGCGCGTTTTAGCTGACGATGCGATTGCTTTTCCAATTGTAGCTTTAACTAAAGATAAAGATGGCCTTCAAAAATTAACACTACCTTACCAAAGCCAGTTCTTGAGTGCTATTGAAGCACCTGACAAGTACGACGACTATATATTACTGGCGACTGAAAAGAACGAAGTTAGCGGCTTTACACAGCTGAATAACAGGTATGTGCCTGTGATTAAGAAGTCAAACAGCGCACTTAAACTCCATCGTGTTTATGAAACCCACGACTGGATATTATATAAAGTTTATGATTGAGGTTACCTGAAGCTAATAAACTACAGTATCATATAAAAATATCACGATTTGATAACTTGTGTATCCCGGCGTTAAGAGCGCCGGGATTTTTTTTGAGAAACAAACCTGCTGACTATTGAAATCCCGCTCTTGTCATTTATTAAGGTGGAAACAATGTATTTAAGCCTGGAAGGTTACAGCAATGTTTAGCGAAAAACTTGTAAAAACTAACCACCTAAATCGCCATTAAACTTTCCGGCCCATGCAAAGTCAAAGCTTTAGTAATTTATTAAGAACCAAAAAATGAAGAAGTTAGTTTTAGTATTATCCTTTATCATAGGATTAAGTTATGTGGCAGGGGCCCAGATAGCCGCGAAATCACCTGAACAACGTGCAGCACAGCACACCAAAGCGTTGCAGAAACACCTTAATTTAAGTCAGGCACAGGCTGCGCAGGTACAAACCGCTTTCTTAACCATGGCTACCCGGATGGACAGCTTAAAAAGTGTCGTTACGACCGACAAAAAACAAAAACAGCTCATGGCCCGCAGCATAAAGCTTGAAACCAAAAAACGTGTATTTGCAATATTAAACGATACGCAGAAACAACAGTATGCTACCTGGGAAAAAATAAAAAGGGAAAACCACAAGGAAAAGAAAGCAGAGACAACGGTTGGCCAAGGGTAAAATCTCAATATTATCAAAGGTTTGTCGTTTATCACAATAATCGGCAAACCTTTTACCCCTCCAATTATTAAGCCTAAAGTACTATCAGTAGAATTTCAGCCTCATGCTACATCGGAAGACAAATAAACTATCCAATCCCGTCATTCTTATAAAGCAAACGCAATATTCGGCAGCCGCAGCTCATTTCCTAAAATACAAAAAGCCTTGTCCGCGAGAACTAAGGCTATTACTGCTTGCAGTGTTTGATTTTAATACCAGCGGCCTCTTTCTGATCTGCCACCACCGTTAAATACATTTAACAGTAACAGGATTACTGCTATAACAATGATCAAATGAATAGCATCTCCTCCAACGTGAAAGGCAAAGCCGCCAAGCAGCCAGCTGATTACCAGGATAACAACGATAATATAAATTAAACTTCTCATATTAACTGAACCTCAATTGGTTGTATTTGTTTCATGTATTAAAATTAAAGATTGGTGGTTAGAGGCCTGAGATTAGTTGAAAGGAGGCTAAGGTAAAACGAGGAGTTACTTGCGGCTAGTCCGAGATCAAGCCAAGGGCTTATAAAGCAAGAAACCCCTTCATCGAAAGATGAAAGGGTCTTGATAAGATTTGGCACCGACCTACTCTCCCACATTTTACTGCAGTACCATCGGCTCTGGCGGGCTTAACTTCTCTGTTCGGAATGGGAAGAGGTGGACACCGCCGATATAGGCACCTGAACATTTTTAGTTGATTAGAGATTAGTTAATTAGAGATTAGTTGCCTAAACGCCGTTAACTGTCTACTAATAAACAATGACATATTATTGAAAGAAGTAAGTAGATTGAGAAAACAACAATATTTAGCGTTCAGAGATCAAAGGGTAGTCGGTCAGTTCCAAGGACAAGTCCTAATCTCTGATCTTTAGTCTCTGATCTCCATAATTACCTGCTATGAGAAAGCTTCGGGCGATTAGTATTACTTGGCTATGATGTCACCACCTTTATACCTGTAACCTATCAACGTAGTAGTCTGCTACGACCCTCAATGGAAGTCTCATCTTGTGGCTAGTTTCGCACTTAGATGCTTTCAGCGCTTATCTATTCCGAACGTAGCTACTCTGCAATACAGCTGGCGCCATAACAGATTCACCAGTGGTTCGTCCAACCCGGTCCTCTCGTACTAAGGTCAGCCCCACTCAAACTTCCTGCGCCCACAACAGATAGGGACCGAACTGTCTCGCGACGTTCTGAACCCAGCTCGCGTGCCACTTTAATGAGCGAACAGCTCAACCCTTGGGACCTTCTCCAGCCCCAGGATGTGACGAGCCGACATCGAGGTGCCAAACCTCCCCGTCGATATGAGCTCTTGGGGGAGATCAGCCTGTTATCCCCAGCGTACCTTTTATCCTTTGAGCGATGGCCCTTCCATGCAGAACCACCGGATCACTATATCCGTCTTTCGACCCTGCTCGGCTTGTCTGCCTCACAGTCAAGCAAGCTTATGCTATTGCACTCCGCGTACGGTTACCAAGCGTACTGAGCTTACCTTTGAAAGCCTCCGTTACCTTTTTGGAGGCGACCACCCCAGTCAAACTACCCGCCAAACAATGTCCTCCCGTTAGGGAGTTAGACACCAGATACAGAAAGGGTGGTATTTCAACGTTGACTAACTGACTCCTAGCGAAGCCAGATCACAGTCTCCCACCTATCCTACACATCCTGTAGCCGATTTCAATGTTAAGTTGTAGTGAAGGTGCATGGGGTCTTTCCGTCCCGTTGCGGGTAACCGGCGTCTTCACCGATACCACAATTTCACCGAGCTCATGGCTGAGACAGCGCCCAGATCGTTACACCATTCGTGCAGGTCGGAACTTACCCGACAAGGAATTTCGCTACCTTAGGACCGTTATAGTTACGGCCGCCGTTTACCGGGGCTTCGATTCAATGCTTCGGTTTAACCCTAACATCCCCTCTTAACCTTCCGGCACCGGGCAGGTGTCAGGCCATATACGTCATCTTTCGATTTTGCATAGCCATGTGTTTTTGTTAAACAGTCGCCTGGGCCTTTTCACTGCGGCTGATATTGCTACCAGCGCCCCTTCTCCCGAAGTTACAGGGCCATTTTGCCGAGTTCCTTAGCCATGATTCACTCGAGCACCTTAGGATTCTCTCCTCGACTACCTGTGTCGGTTTACGGTACGGGTTTTTATAACCTGAAGCTTAGCGGGTTTTCTTGGAAGTCTGATTACCTGAACTATCACATCCCCCGAAGGTTCTGCGTACTATCTGCTTTCAGCATGGTCTGCGTACTTAACTACAGTCCATATACCTACAGCATTTAACGAACTATTCCGTCAGTTCGCGTCAGTGTCACTACTCCGTCACCGCATCGCAGTTATAAAAAGTACTGGAATATTAACCAGTTGTCCATCGGCTACGCCCTTCGGCTTCACCTTAGGCCCCGACTAACCCTGATCCGATTAGCGTTGATCAGGAAACCTTAGTCTTTCGGTGGGCAGGTTTCTCTCCCGCCTTATCGTTACTTATGCCTACATTTGCTTTTCTATTCCCTCCACAGTCGGTTGTCCCTCCTGCTTCACCGGATAATAGAATGCTCCCCTACCAGATGCATTGCTGCAAATCCATAGCTTCGGTATACCACTTGATGCCCGTTTATTATCCATGCCCGATCGCTCGACTAGTGAGCTGTTACGCACTCTTTAAATGAATGGCTGCTTCCAAGCCAACATCCTAGCTGTCTGTGCAATCGGACCTCGTTAGTTCAACTTAGTGGTAATTTGGGGACCTTAGCTGATGGTCTGGGTTCTTTCCCTCTCGGCCCTGGACCTTAGCACCCAGAGCCTCACTCCAGCGTATATTATTAAGCATTCGGAGTTTATCTGGATTTGGTAGGATTTGACTCCCCCGCACCCAATTAGTAGCTCTACCTCTTAATAACTTCACCGCCAGGCTGTTCCTAAAAACATTTCGGGGAGTACGAGCTATTTCCCAGTTTGATTAGCCTTTCACCCCTACCCACAGATCATCCGGAAACTTTTCAACGTTTATCGGTTCGGTCCTCCAGTACCTGTTACGGCACCTTCAACCTGTCCATGGGTAGATCACAAGGTTTCGCGTCTACCTCCCCTGACTATACGCCCTATTCAGACTCGCTTTCGCTTCGGATCCGTGTCTTAAACACTTAACCTTGCCAGGAAAGAGTAACTCGTAGGCTCATTATGCAAAAGGCACGCCGTCACGGAACTTGTCCGCTCCGACCGCTTGTAAGTACACGGTTTCAGGTTCTATTTCACTCCCCTGTTCGGGGTTCTTTTCACCTTTCCCTCACGGTACTGGTTCACTATCGGTCTCTCAGGAGTATTTAGCCTTACCGGATGGTGCCGGCAAATTCCCACAAGGCGTCTCCGACCTCGCGGTACTCAGGATACCACTATCCACTTATCTATTACCCGTACGCAGCTCTCATGCTCTATGGCCGGGTTTCCCACCCCGTTCCGGTTTTATTTAAGTTTCATGTTGTGGTCCTATAACCCCGGTTATGCCGTAACATAGCCGGTTTGGGCTTCTTCCCTTTCGCTCGCCACTACTCAGGAAATCACTGTTGTTTTCTCTTCCTCTGCTTACTTAGATGTTTCAGTTCAGCAGGTTCGCGCATTTATGCAACTATTCTTCAAATAGTTAGGTTTCCCCATTCGGAAATCTGCGGATCAATTCATATTTGCTAATCCCCGCAGCTTATCGCAGCTTATCACGTCCTTCATCGCCTCTGAGAGCCAAGGCATCCCCCGTGTACCCTTTCTTACTTTCTTCTACTATACCGCCTTTTGCTCGGTATGTATGCTTTTTTGATTCTTGTTGCGTTCTTCCATTTACTCCCTGTTCCGCAAAATCGTATTACTACAATCCTGCTTCCATTTTCGTAAACTTCCGAAGCCTCAACAGTCCTCTATACTGTTGTCTTCTCTTTCAATTTACTTCTTCCAATATGTCAAAGAACTTTTACCCCGGTCTTCCTTTGCGGATCGCCTTTGTCATTATCCATGCCTTGTCAGGCAACTGGTGGGTATCGTGGAGAATAACGGATTCGAACCGTTGACCCCCTGCGTGCAAGGCAGGTGCTCTAGCCAGCTGAGCTAATCCCCCTTTGGATGAGTTAATTAGTGATTAGTTAATTAGCGATTTGTTGTTTCCTCCTAATCTCTGTTCTCTAACCTCTAATCGCCTCTGCAGCTGCGCTGCAGTGTAGTCCCGAGCAGATTTGAACTGCTGACCCCTACATTATCAGTGTAGTGCTCTAACCAAGCTGAGCTACAGGACTGTCTATTTAGTTGCAGTTATTCAGTTGCAGTTGCAGGACTTGTCTGCCTACTGCTGCTGCCACTGCTTACTGCCACTGGTCCTATGCTTTCCCTTTTAAGGTCACATACCCCGATGGCTTCATCTTTTGGGTTTTCCTTTTGTTTCGTTTTAATTAGTATTTGATTAATGACTTCGACCTTGATTTGTCTTTCAACTAATCGCTGATCTCTAGTCTCTAATCAACTAATATATAAGAACCTGGTCATGTAGCTAAACAGCTTCCGCTGATACTTAACTTTTTAGAGAGAGTTTGTGGATACTGCTCCAGAAAGGAGGTATTCCAGCCACACCTTCCGGTACGGCTACCTTGTTACGACTTAGCCCCAGTTACCGACTTTACCCTAGGACGCTCCTTGCGGTTACGCACTTCAGGTACTTCCAGCTTCCATGGCTTGACGGGCGGTGTGTACAAGGCCCGGGAACGTATTCACCGCAGCATTGCTGATCTGCGATTACTAGCGAATCCAACTTCACGGGGTCGAGTTGCAGACCCCGATCCGAACTGTGAACAGCTTTTTGAGATTGGCATCCTGTTGCCAGGTAGCTGCCCTCTGTACTGCCCATTGTAGCACGTGTGTAGCCCCGGACGTAAGGGCCATGATGACTTGACGTCGTCCCCTCCTTCCTCTCTATTTGCATAGGCAGTCTGTTTAGAGTCCCCACCATTACGTGCTGGCAACTAAACACAGGGGTTGCGCTCGTTGCGGGACTTAACCCAACACCTCACGGCACGAGCTGACGACAGCCATGCAGCACCTAGTTTCGTGTCCCGAAGGACTTGAGCGTCTCTGCTCAATTCACTAACTTTCAAGCCCGGGTAAGGTTCCTCGCGTATCATCGAATTAAACCACATGCTCCTCCGCTTGTGCGGGCCCCCGTCAATTCCTTTGAGTTTCACCCTTGCGGGCGTACTCCCCAGGTGGAATACTTAACGCTTTCGCTTTGACGCTAACTGTATATCGCTAACATCGAGTATTCATCGTTTAGGGCGTGGACTACCAGGGTATCTAATCCTGTTTGATCCCCACGCTTTCGTGCCTCAGCGTCAATCATACCATAGTAAGCTGCCTTCGCAATTGGTGTTCTGTGACATATCTATGCATTTCACCGCTACTTGTCACATTCCGCCTACCTCTAGTACATTCAAGCCCATCAGTATCAAGGGCACTGCGATAGTTGAGCTACCGTCTTTCACCCCTGACTTAACAGGCCGCCTACGCACCCTTTAAACCCAATAAATCCGGATAACGCTTGGATCCTCCGTATTACCGCGGCTGCTGGCACGGAGTTAGCCGATCCTTATTCTTACCGTACATTCAGCTCATTATACATAATGAGGTTTATTCCGGTACAAAAGCAGTTTACAACCCGTAGGGCCGTCTTCCTGCACGCGGCATGGCTGGTTCAGGCTTCCGCCCATTGACCAATATTCCTTACTGCTGCCTCCCGTAGGAGTCTGGTCCGTGTCTCAGTACCAGTGTGGGGGGTCATCCTCTCAGATCCCCTAAACATCGTAGCCTTGGTAAGCCATTACCTTACCAACTAGCTAATGTTCCGCATGCCCATCCTTATCCTATAAATATTTGATTATTCCCTGATGCCAGGGTAAAATGTTATGCGGGCTTAATCTCTCTTTCGAGAGGCTATCCCCCTGATAAGGGTAGGTTACATACGTGTTACGCACCCGTGCGCCACTCTCATGGAAAGCAAGCTCTCCAATCCCGTCCGACTTGCATGTATTAGGCCTGCCGCTAGCGTTCATCCTGAGCCAGGATCAAACTCTCCATTGTAAAATGTTTTGTTTGTTCACTGACCCTATTATTAATAATAGAATCTGTATATAATTATCTTTATACAGTATCCCTCTTTCTCTCTTCGTCTCATAACAGTGTGTTACCGTTACGCTACATGATTATCCAGTATCTTATAAGAACTTGCCGCCTTTCTGTCTCAGTCAGGCTATATGCTTTCGCAGCTTCCGCTGCTTAACTTTTCACTTTTTATCGGTCCGGAAATCGCTTCCTTCCCTGCCTTCCACTCCCGGAATCACTTCCTTCTTTTTTCGGCTCTTTCGCCCCTTTCTTTTGGGACTGCAAAGGTATAAACCTTTTTTATTCTGGCAAACTTTATTTCGTTTTTATTTTGTCGCCCTTTTCTTTCCCCGCTCTCCCCCTTTTTCCTTCCTCGTTTGCGGGCTGCAAAGATGTGACTTTTTTTATTACTTGTCAAGAGATTTCTTGAAAAAAATCTAAACTTTTATCCCTCCTTCAGCATCCCTTAACACATTAAAAACATAACACTTTGTAAATCAATTGAAAGAATAAGCAGTTAAACCTTAATACTTATATATTATTAATTTCGTCATGAATAAAATACAGCTTGCATGCCTTATTTTTAAGGATAAGTGCATTCTTCTTTTAAATTTTGTGTTATATAATCGTGAAACGAATTAAAAAAAACTGAAATTACATCCTGTTTACCAGGCCAGGTATCTTCAGAAATTAAAAAAGCACCAAAATTAAAAGCATCTTATGGAAAGCGGAGGTAATAATTACTTATCAAGTGTTAAAAAACAGTTTCATTATTATCACAATTTGGCTGACCGCGCTATTGAAAAGCTATCCGACGAACAAATACACTGGCAATACAACACAGAATCGAATAGTATCGCTATTATAATGAAACATGTCGCGGGCAACTCTATCTCGCGGTGGACTGATTTTTTAACCACCGACGGTGAAAAACAATCGCGCAATCGTGATATGGAATTTGAAGATAACCTTACCTCAAAAGAGAAACTGTTGGCTTTATGGCAAAAAGGATGGCAATGTATATATAATAGTATAGACGAACTTACCAGCGAGGATCTTATGCATACTATATATATACGGGGGGAAGCGCATACCGTAATTGAAGCTATCAATCGCCAGCTGGCACACCTCCCCTACCATGTAGGACAGATGGTATATATCGCTAAAATGATTTCCGCAGAAAATTGGACTTCGCTTACTATCCCGAAAGGAGAATCAAATGCATTTAACGCAAAAATCAGTAAAAAGCAACCCTAGTTTGTTGAATGCCTTAAAGTATCCCGCGCTCACTGTTAAAAGATGTTAAATCATACCCATATATATAGTGCAGGCAAAACAAGCGTCATATATTAGCCGGTAATTACCCGTGCCCCGCCCGTTACCTGCCTCAAGGGGCAATATTGCCGGGGGCAGGGGCTATATAAATAAATAATTGACTGATTTATAATATTCAACTATCTTTGCAAAATGTTTAAAAAACAACTAACGTTATTAGCCGGTGTATTTGCTGTATTAATGATTATACTGGGCAGTTGTAAAAGTAAATATGAAAAACTGAAGGCCAGTAACGATAATGCCAAAAAATACTCGGAAGCTATTAAATTATATAATAAAAGAGAGTACACTAAAGCGTTAGGTTTATTTGATGACCTAACGGTACGTTACCGCGGTCATGAAGGTGCCGAGGACCTGTTTTATTATAATGCTTATGCAAATTATAAACTAAAAGACTATACCGCAGCAGGCTATCACTTTAAATCATTTGCCGATACTTATCCTTCAAGCCCAAGGGCTGAGGAGTGCCGGTTTATGTACGCTTACTGTTTATACCTTGATTCACCGATATTTTCGCTTGACCAGGCAAATACCAGCAAAGCTATTGATGGTTTACAGCTATTTATAAACCTGTACCCTAAAAGTGACCGTGTTGCTGAAGCCAGCAAACTGATACAGACCCTGCGCGATAAACTTGAAACGAAATCATATTCAAACGCCAAGCTTTATTTAACCATTGGTGATTACCAGGCTGCAGTTATTGCTTTTAACAACACCTTACGTGATTACCCTGATACGAAATTTGCTGAAGAGCTTGAATATTTAACCATTGAAGCACAATACCAGTATGCAAAGCACAGCAGCGAGTTTTACCAGGAAGACCGTTTTGGACTAACGATGACCTACGCAGACCAGTTTGCTGAGAAATATCCAAAAAGCAAGTTTGTACCTGACGCAAACAGGTATAAAAAATACAGCCAGGACGGCATAGCTAATACCAAAAGGGTACTTGCTGAAGCGCAAAACAACGAGAAGTTGTTTAGAAAAATCTCCAAAAAAGATTCTGTAAAAACGCAGCCCCCTTCTGAAAAAGGAAACGACGATAAAAAGATCCCAAATTAAAAAGATATGAACGCTAATAACAATACAGTTACAAAGCCTGCTGTTGCAAGCAGCACAGTAACCCGCGATTTACGTGAGTTAGATGTAAAAACCGACAATATTTATGAGTCGCTTGTAATTATGTCAAAAAGAGCTAACCAGATCTCGAACAATGTAAAAGAAGAATTGCACCAAAAGCTTTCTGAATTTGCGTCATCAAACGATAACCTGGAAGAAGTTTTTGAAAACCGCGAGCAAATTGAGATCTCTAAATATTACGAAAAACTTCCAAAACCTTCTTTGGTAGCTATCCAGGAATTTTTAGAGGATAAAGTTTATTACCGCAACCCGGCTAAAGAACAATAGTCCTGGTTCTCCCAAAGGGGAATAATTAAGGCAAAGTATAAAAAACTCCTATCAGGGAGTTTTTTTGTTTAATTTTAAGTTTTATAACCCTTTTTAGGGCCCGGGGCATGCAAGGTAAAAACATTGTTTTAGGCATTTGTGGTAGTATAGCAGCATATAAATCGGCAACGCTGGTACGGCTACTGGTTAAAAACGGAGCAAACGTAAAGGTGGTCATGACGCCCGATGCCACTAATTTTATTACGCCACTAACGCTATCCACATTATCAAAGAACCCTGTACTGGTTGATTATTTTGTCCCCGAAACAGGCGAGTGGAATAACCACGTTGAATTAGGCCTATGGGCTGATATTTTAATAATTGCGCCGGCCAGTGCCAATACCCTTGCCAAAATGGCCACCGGCCTTTGCGATAATTTATTGATGGCGGTTTATCTGTCGGCAAAGTGCCCGGTATATTTTGCACCGGCGATGGACCTTGACATGTGGAAGCATAGCGCGACACAGGATAATATCAGCAAACTACAATTGTTCGGAAACATCCTTGTGCCGCCAGGCACAGGAGAACTGGCCAGCGGCCTGCATGGGGAGGGACGAATGGCTGAGCCTGAAGAGATAGCTGCCTTTATCAATACAGATCTCAAAAAAAAACTTCCCTTAATTGATCAAAAAATAATGGTTACCGCCGGCCCAACCTACGAGGCTATTGACCCGGTTCGGTTTATTGGTAATCACTCATCAGGTAAAATGGGCTTCGCTATTGCTGATGAACTGGCTAAGCTGGGGGCCGACGTTACTTTGATAGCAGGGCCATCGGCACAAACAAGTAAACAAAAAAACATCACGCGAATAGATGTTGTTTCGGCGGCCGAAATGCTGGAAGCCTGCCTGCAAAACTTCAAAAACTCAACCGCCTGTGTAATGAGCGCCGCGGTAGCCGATTATACCCCGGTTAACCCGCTCAATCAGAAAATCAAAAAGCAGGAGAAAGGTTTTACTATCAATGTTAAAAAAACAACCGACATTTTAGGCGAGCTGGGTAAAATAAAACAACCCGGCCAACTGTTGGTAGGCTTTGCCCTGGAAACCAATGACGAAGAAAAAAATGCGGTTGGCAAGCTGCAAAAGAAAAACCTTGATTTTATTGTATTAAATTCGCTAAACGATGAAGGTGCGGGTTTTAAAAAAGATACCAATAAAATAACCATAATAGATAGCAACCTGCAAACAACAGCATACGGCCTTAAAAGCAAAGAAGATGTTGCCCATGATATTTGTACCAAAATTGTTGAACTTATAAAAAAATGAAAGCACTTAGCATTTACATCCTGTTAGCTTGTTTAGGCTTTAAAGCCATTGCACAAGATTTAAATGCACGCATTCAGGTGGTTTCACCTAAAATACAATCAACTAATAAAAGAATTTTTCAGCAGCTTGAAACAGCCATGAAAGATTTTTTGAATGGCCGTAAGTGGAGTGCCGATGTGATTTTACCGGCAGAGCGGATTGATTGTACTTTTATTTTAAATATAACATCATGGGACGGTAGCAGCGCTTTCAGCGGCGAGCTGCAGGTTCAATCGTCAAGGCCCGTATTTGGAGCCACCTACACATCAACCTTGTTAAACGTTAATGATAAGGATGTTGATTTTACTTATACCGAAGGGCAAAGCATTGACTACACCGACCAAAATTTCCAGGGTAATTTAAGTTCGATAATGGCCTTTTATGCTTATGTTATAGTAGGTATGGATTATGATTCGTTCTCAAAATTGGGTGGCACGCCTTACTTTGCGGCAGCACAAACGGTAGTAACTAACGCGCAAACGTCTTCAAATAAAGGTTGGAAAGCATTTGACGGAAACAACAACCGCTATTGGCTGGCCGAAAACCTGAATAGCAAACTTTACCAGCCGTTACGCGAATTTGTGTACGACTACCACAGAAATGGGCTCGACCAGATGTCAGACAACGTGAATAATGGCCGAAAAGCTATTTCAGACCTGTTACCCACTCTGGCACAAGTTGACCGGCAGCGCCTTGGCAGCATGTTCCCGCTGGTATTTTTCACAGCAAAAAGCGATGAATTTGTCTCCATTTTTTCCAAAGCCGATCCGCAAGACCGCGTAAAAGCCATGAATATCCTCAGCCAGGCAGACCCTGCAAACGGGCTTAAATACCGGGCCCTACAGAAGTAATAGCAGTTATAAGCAACTTCATATTTAACGATTTTATCGTTGATAGCCGAAAAGCTGTATCGCTTAAAAGTCTGTCATTTTTTAAATTTTTCTGCAACATTCTCTTCTCCCCACGCGTCTTTTCAAAAAAAGTTCACGAATAATTTGCAAATACGAAATCTATCGTACATCTTTGTACGAAGATATTCGTACAACTATTTAAAATGGAAATAAAACCAACGGAAAGCGAGCTTGAAATATTACAGGTGATTTGGAAAAAAGGCCAGTGTACCGTGCGCGATGTGCATGAGGAATTAGCAAAAAATAAAGATGCCGGCTATACTACCACTTTAAAATTGATGCAGATAATGCATGACAAGGGTTTGGTAGAGCGCGATACATCTGCAAAAACGCATTTGTATAAAGCACTGATCACCCGCGAACAGGCCCAGCAAACCGCCATTGATAAAATTATATCAACTGTATTTAAGGGGTCAACGTCCGACCTGGTGATCCAGGCGCTTGGCCATCACCGGGCATCAAAAGACGAAATTGATGCTATAAAGGACTATTTGAAACAGTTTGAGGGGAAGTGATTAGAGATTAGAAAAAAACAGGTAATAAATCATAAAAAGTAAACGACTCGAGCCACGGGATAGCAACCAATCTCTAACCTCTAGTCTCTAATTAACTAAAACAATGCAAACTATATTGTACAACATAAGCCAGATTTTAGGCATCACCATTATCCACTCGCTGTGGCAGGGGTTGCTGGTGTACTTTATTTTAAGGATAGCTTTTGCCGGCATCAACTCTTTAACAGCCGTAAAAAAATACAACCTGGCTATTGCTGCCATGCTCACCATATTGGTATGCTTTGTTTATACTTTATTTACCGAGTTCAGGGCGTACAACTGGGTTACCATAAAACCCGGTAATGCGTTACCATTGCTTCCTTATTTAAATTTGCCTGCTAATTCATATTACCAACAAAACTGGTACTATGCTATTTCGCGGTACCTGCCTTTTATATCAGCCATATACTTTACAGGCCTAACTATAAATATCGCCCGGCTCGCTACAGAATGGAATAAAATAAGGCAAATAAAGCTATCTGTACTACCGGCCGGACAGCTACAGCAGTTAACAACTATCTATGCAAAAAAGCTTAATATCAGTAAACACGTCCAAGTAAAATTCAGTGGACTGGTGGATGTACCCTGTGTATTTGGCTATATTAAACCCCTGATACTTTTACCTGTTACCATATGCGTCAATTTATCGGCCGATGAAGTTGAAGCTATTTTATTACACGAGCTTTCGCATATAAAACGCAACGACTACCTCGTAAATCTGCTGCAGCAGTTTATTACGGTACTACTTTTCTTTAACCCTTTTACCCAATTAATTAACAGAATTATAAATCAGGAAAGAGAAAACAGCTGCGACGACCTCGTTGTCGAAAAAACCGGCGAACCTTTAATATATGCACAGGCTTTAATAAAGCTTGAGGAAACCAGGGGCTCAAACCTGCAACTGGCGCTGGCAGCTACCGGGCAAAAATTCCACCTTTTAAACAGAATTGAAAGAATTATGAAAACTCAAAAACACATTGGCAGCATCCGTCATTTAATTATAGCATTGTTTTTACTGGCCGGTACGGTTAGCTGTATTGCCTGGTTTAATCCGAAAACCACTAGTGGTAAAACCACAATCGCAGCTGTAAAATCATCTTTAACAAGTGATATCAAATTTATAGCACTTTCTTCTTCATTTGATTCTACCCAGCATTTATTGCTTGTTGATACTATAAAAAATAAACACAACAGAAAACTTGCTGCCAAGAGCAAAAAAACAAAAGCCGAAAAAACTGCAAAAACCAACGAAGATGAGTTTTTTGGAGAAAATTATGATGGTGATAGTGATGCTCCTGATTCGGTAAAAAGATTTTTCAACAGCCCGCAATGGAAAAATCAAATGGAAGCCATCCGCAAACAAAGTGATGAAATGAAGAAACATTTCAATAGCCCTGAATGGAAGGCCCAGGTACAGCAGATGAAAAAGCAGGGAGAGTTGATGAAAAAGCAATTCGACAGCCCCGAATGGAAAACCCAAATGCTTGCAATGAAGAAACAGGGTGAAGAAATGAGAAAACATTTTGACAGCCCTGAATGGAAAAACCAGATGGAGCAAATAAAAAAACAGAGCGAACTGATGAAAAGACAGTTCGATAGCCCCGAATGGAAAAACCAGATGGAGCAAATAAAAAAACAGAGCGAACTGATGAAAAAACAGTTCGATAGCCCCGAATGGAAAAACCAGATGGAGCAAATAAAAAAACAGAGCGAACTGATGAAAAAACAGTTCGATAGCCCCGAATGGAAAAACCAGATGGAGCAAATAAAAAAACAGAGCGACCTGATGAAAAAACAGTTCGACAGCCCTGAATGGAAAAACCAGATGGAGCAGGTAAAGAAGCAAGGCGAGCTGATGAAAAAACAGTTTGACAGCCCCGAGTGGAAAAGCCAAATGGAACAAATGAAGAAACAAGCCGAGCTGATGAAAAAACAGTTTAACAGCCCTGAATGGAGAAAGAACATGAAAGGCAAAAAATGGATCTTAAAAGATTCGGTTGGCGGAATAAAAACCTATGAGCCAAAGGATACCGATGAAAAGAATGATCAGACTGTTAAAGAAGACCAGAAATAACCAGGATAACATTTACGCTGAGCTTTAATACAATGCAAAATATTTTGTACAACATCAGCCAGGTTTTGGGGATCACGATAATCCATTCATTATGGCAAGGCTTGCTGATATATTTTGTGCTTAGGCTAGCGTTAATGTTTTCGGGAAAATTGTCTGCTTCAAAAAAGTATCTGTTCGCAGCAGTAAGCCTGTTAGCTATAACCGGTTGGTTTTGCTACACGTTTATAAACCAGATAAATATTTACAACTGGTTGGCTATAGCGCCTTCAAAGCTACCCATATTGCCGCTGCTTGCTGAGTTGCCGTCGGGCATCGGCCAGTTTAGCGATCAAAGCGTACGCTATTTTTATAGTATTGAAGAATATCTTCCCTACATAGCAACTGCATATGTTATCGGTTTGTTGTTCAACACCGGCAGGCTTATTTGAGCCCATAAAAAAACAAACGCTATAAAGCAAAATATAGGCAGTGATGCTGCCCTCCAGCATACTGTAAATAAGTTTACGAAGGTGTTTAATATCCCAAAAAATGTAAAGGTAGGTTTAAGTAAACTGGTTGATGTGCCCTGTATGGTTGGCTATTTTAAACCCGTCATCCTGTTACCATTTGCTTTAACAACCTATCTGTCAACAGATGAAATTGAGGCCATACTATTACATGAGCTGGCCCATATTAAACGTAATGACTACCTCATAAATACGCTGCAGCAGGTTATTTCAGTGCTGCTATTCTTTAATCCATGTGCCCTGCTTATCAATAAGATAATAAACGAAGAACGTGAGAATTGCTGCGACGACCTGGTTGTAAAGGCCACCGCAGACCCGATCACCTACGCAAAGGCTTTATTAAAGCTGGAGCAAACCCGCCAAAACGACTGGCAGCTAGCGCTGGCCGCAACAGGCAACAAGTACCAATTATTAAACAGAATTGAAAGAATCATGAAAACTAAAAAACAACCACCAAGCCTGCGTCCAACATTGTTGGTCGTGCTTATATTAACCATTGGCATAGGCGCCATGGCGCTGCTTAACCCCGAAATAGCGCAAGGGAAAATATCTATAAAAGCAGTAACTCCAATAATTAACAATATACTGGCGGATACCGGCCGGAAGGCCGCGGTGAAAAAATCAGCGCATTTAAGGCAAACATACGCTGTAAAAAAATCAACCCACACCATTAACACCAATGGGAATGTTATCGGCACGGATAGTTACGCTGATGAAAATGGCGACAAAAAGCTTGATGCCTTAAACGCAGAAATACAAAAACATTCAAAGGCAGTTACCCAATATTATCAGAGCGATGCTTTCAAGCAAACCCAACACGATCTGGAACAGGATGGTAAACAGGTACAGGATTTTTATAGCCGTCCTGAGCTGAAAAAACTTCAGGATGAGTTGTCAGCGGCCAGCAGAAATTATTCGAAAAACTTTGGAGAGAACGACAAGATGAAAGCCATAACCAACCAAATGAGTGAAAAAGGCCGCCAGATTAGCGCTTATTACAGCACACCGGAGTTTAAAAAACTGAACAATGATTTGAAAAAGAAGTACGGGATCCCGGACAACTATAATTACGACGACCGTGACCGCGAAAGTTCTAATTATAAAAAATACCAGACTGAACTGGAAACGCATATTCCTGCCAGTGTTAAAACAACACAGGACGAGCTTAAAAAAATGGGAGAACAAGTAAGCGCTCACTATGAGTCACCGGAATTTAAGGCGCAAAACCTACGGATCCAAATGTTGGGCGATAGTTTAAGAAACGCTTACAACAACCCCGAAGTAAAAGAAAAACAAAAGGAAATGGAACGATTGGGCCGCCAAATGGACCAGCTGCAAAATAATCCCGAGATTAAGAATGAACAACGGCTACTGGAACAGGCAATAAAAAAGATGACTGCTTACATTAACGGCCCTGAATACCGCAAATATCTTAAATCAAAAATGAACTTTAGTTTTGATTTTAACTATAATGACGGCGATAACAGATCGGAAAAGTTAGAAAAAGCTGATAAACAGGACCGGCACGAAAAAATTCAAAAAGCCGATAAAGCTGAAAGAAAAGAAAAGGCAGATAAATCAGAATCGTCAGATGATCTTTAATAAGTTCAATCTCTTGTTTGTCCATAAGTAACAATTGAAAAGCCTGCCAACCCCTTTCGTTTAAAGATGGAAGGGGTTTCCTTATTTAAAACGCATTCAGCAACCGCAACCTGTTAAACAAACAAAATGTTAAAAAAACAAGTCGTCAGGTGGCCACCTCCATCTCACTTAATCAAACAAAACCCTTAATTTAGTACCTTCAAAAACAGGGGTACTTTTTTATGCTTCAGAAGCTCAGTATTAGTAATTACGCTTTAATTGACAACCTTGAGATCAGTTTCGATGGTGGTTTAAATATCCTTACAGGGGAAACCGGCGCAGGTAAATCGATCATCTTAGGTGCGCTTTCGCTTATTTTAGGCCAGCGGGCTGAGAGCCGCTATTTTTTTAACCAGCAAAAAAAGTGCGTTATTGAAGGTACATTCAAAATAGGCGCATTTCATTTAAAAAACTTTTTCGAGGATAACGATCTCGATTATGAGGTCGAAACGGTTTTACGGCGCGAGATCTCGGCTGATGGAAAGTCACGGGCGTTTGTAAATGACACCCCGGTTAATTTAAATTCGCTTAAAGCACTGGGCGAAAAACTCATAGATATTCATTCGCAACATGCTACCCTTGAAATTAACGATCCCGGGTTCCAGCTGCTGGTTGTTGATGCCGTTGCAAAACATGAAGAACTGCTGACCGATTACCGGGCCAAATTCAGGACGTATAAAAAAGACACTTCAAAATTACAGCAATTAATAGCCGAAAGCGACAAAGCAAAGGCAGACCTTGATTATTACCAGTTTCAATTTGAGGAACTGGAAAAGGCCGGGCTTTCGGCAGACGAGCAGGAATTGCTGGAACAGGAACTTTATTCGCTCAATAACGCCGGCGAGATTAAACGAAACCTGCAGGGTGCCTTTTTTTTAATGGAGGACGGTGAAGCATCAGCCATTATACAGTTACGCGAGGCTGCACACCAGCTTTTATCCCTCGAAAAATTCAATCGGCAAATTGCTGAACTGCACCAAAGGCTGGATAGCGCCACGATAGAGTTAAAGGATATAGCTGCCGAAATAGAGAACATTGAACAGCGCACACATACTGATGAGGCCAGAGCCGAAGAAGTAAATACCCGCCTCAGCCTGATTTATAACCTGCAAAAGAAACACCGTGTTAACACCAACGCCGAGCTTTTGCAGCTGCAGGAAGACCTGTCGGGTAAAATACAGCAGGCTGTGTTTGGCGATGAAGCCATTGAGAAATTAAAATCAGCGCTTGATAGGGATAAAACAGCGCTTGAAAAACTGGCTGCACAGTTATCCGCAAACCGTACAAAAGTGATTCCATCCATTGAGGAACGGGTTTTAAAAACGCTATCCGAAATGGGAATGAATAATTCCAGTATCAAGATAGAGATCACGACGCTTGCCGCTGACAATGCCCAGTTTGGCGGTTTAAGTGCTGACGGACTTGACAGGGTTCGTTTTTTGTTTAGTGCAAATAAAGGGCATGCTTTGTCGGAAATGAGTAAAGTAGCATCAGGCGGCGAGCTTTCGAGGCTGATGCTGAGCATTAAATCACTGATCGCGCAAAACACTGCGCTTCCAACGATAATATTCGACGAGATAGACACCGGCGTATCCGGTGAGGTAGCTAACCAGGTTGGCCAGATAATGGAAAAACTGGCTAATAATTTACAGGTAATAACCATAACACACCTGCCGCAAATTGCCAGCAAGGGCCAGAGCCATTACTTTGTTTATAAGGATGATGAGGCCGCAACCACTTATACCCGCATTAAACAGTTAAATAAAGAAGAACGGATTTTAGAGATTGCCAAAATGCTGAGCGGTGATAAACCCGGCGAAAGTGCGTTGCAAAATGCAAAGGAACTTTTGGGGCAGTAGTTTCTTTCGAAATCACTGTCATTATCTTTTAAAACCATAATTTTTCACAGAATGTTTGTTTTTTAAGGTGTTCAAGAGGGCTTCGCCGTTCATTTAATTTAACGTGAGTTCGACATAAGCAAACGGTCAGGTCACCTACCCCCTTCTACAACAGCGTTGAGATGTAGCACAAGTTTTTGAATCCACGCCGGCAAAGCGTTCCATTTTTACAAGCGGAACACCCGGAACAAAGTGAAACATATTGATTATTAGGTATTTACATTTTAGTCGCTTTGTAAATTACTGATAATGAACACTGTAATCAGAAACGAAAATGCCTTTATTGGAATTCTAGTCTAACAGTTGTTTATTCACAGCTTCCAACCTGTTAATAATATCATTAATAGCGTTTTGCTGCTTTTCAATGGTTTTGGTACGGATATAAAACCAGTTAAAGGCTATCCAGGCAAACGTTATTCCGTAGGCTGATAGTTGAAATATTAAGCTTCCCCGACCGGCATACTCAATCATATAAAGAAAAAGGCCAATTGATAAAAAGATGAAATAACCTGTGAGCATCGTTTTATTTAAAAACTCCTGCTTTTGTTTAATACGGATCATCTGTTCTAAAAAATGCTGGCTGTCTGTTTCTTCATCCGTCCTGGCCAATAGCGGGAACATCTGGTTGGTTGAGATCAAAAAGGATATGATCGCAAGAATAACCAGGGTAAGTCCAATTTTGGTAGTGATTAGTTGCGGATGGTAATGCCACCAGATGAATATCATAAATATGATGGTTAATGATAATATGATATTACCCCGCCAAATCTTATTCCGTATTTTTCGATTGAGTTGGTCAGCCTTTGCAAAAATCTCACTTACATCGGGTACGGTGGCTTTTCCGCTGCTCCACAGCTGTTTAAAATCTATGTTATCGCTCATATTGTTTAAATTTTTGAGTCAGCTTTTCTTTTATCCGGAATATTTTAACCCGCACGTTACTTTCAGATAGTCCGGTTATTTTGGCGATCTCTGCTTGCTTAACATCTTCCAGTTCCAGTGAAATAATAATACGGTCGGTTTCGGGCAGCTCCGCAATACATTTATACAAAAGTTTGCTTTGCCATTCCCTATCCGGATCTGCTTTATCTTCAATCTGTTCCGGCAACTCAGTTTTGGGCATCCGGCTTTGCCTTTCTATTTGCCGCAGGCAGTTGTTTGATGCTATCCGGAAGATCCAGGTACCAACGGCCGATTCGTTCCTGAATTTTGGCAGCTGCTTCCATATGATGATAAAAGTTTCCTGTGCAACATCTTTTGCCCAATCGGCATCATTAACATAACCCATGCAGATCCTGAATACCTTGTTCCAATAGTCGCGGTATATATCTTCAAACAACATAATGAGCTATTTTGCAAATTGCTTAAGTTGTCTATCACATAAAAACTTATTTTGATAGCCAATGGCGCTAATATCCTTTATTCCTTTCACCCTTACTGTGTTTGTTTTTGAAAGTTAGATACAGGAATATGTAGAATGCTACATTATTATTGATTTATTTTACCCGTTGCAAATAGAGCCGCCGCAGGCAGCCACGCCCGCGTTCTAAAAATTAATTTAATTTTCATTATTGATTGAGATTTTTATCGCTTCTATAAATTTACATTCTTACGTGCTTTGTGTATGGCAATGCTTAATCAGTTCGCAAGCGCCTTATGTTTTATTTTGCCTTTGAGGGCGAAAATTCTCAATACCAATAATTAATTTTAATTTTAGCGCGCTAAACAAAATAATTAAAATGGCTTACAACTTATTAAAAGGTAAAAAAGGAATAATTTTTGGCGCTCTGAATGAGCAATCAATAGCCTGGAAAGTGGCACAGCGCGCTGTACAGGAAGGTGCAGAAATTATTTTAAGCAACGCCCCTATTGCACTTCGCATGGGCGAATTAAACAAACTGGGTGAAGAATGTAATGCCCCTATTATTGGTGCCGATGTTACCAGTAATGACGACCTGGTAAACCTGTTCACCAAATCGCAGGAACATTTTGGCGGCGGCGTGGATTTTGTATTGCACTCCATAGGGATGAGCATTAACGTGCGCAAAGGTTTACCTTACCCTGAAAACAACTACGATTTTACCCATAAAGGTTTAGATATATCAGCACTTAGCTTACACCGTGTATTGCAAACCGCCATGAAAATGGATGCTATAAACGAGTGGGGATCTGTACTGGCCCTTACTTACATTGCTGCACAGCGTGTGTTCCCCGATTATAACGATATGGCCGACAACAAAGCTTACCTGGAAAGCATTGCCCGCAGCTTTGGCTACTACTACGGCAAAAAGAAACATGTACGCATTAATACCATTTCGCAATCGCCTACCCGCACTACAGCAGGATCAGGCGTTAAAGGTTTTGATGGCTTTATAAGCTATGCAGAAAAAATGAGCCCGCTGGGCAACGCCAGCGCTGATCAATGTGCCGATTACTGCGTTAGCATGTTCTCTGACCTTACCAAAATGGTAACTATGCAAAATCTTTTTCACGATGGTGGTTTCTCCTTTACAGGCGTAACCCAGGAAGTGATTGAGCAAATGGAGAAATAAAGATCATTTTTTATTACGGAGCCTGGTTTTCCTGCAGGTCTTCAAAAAGAAAAAATCCTGTGAAAGCGTATGCTCACAGGATTTTTTTTGGTCTTCCGGAATTTTAAGGCTGCCGGACTACGCTAATTTCTAATTGGATTCGATCAGTAATAGTTTTACAGTCGTATCATCGGGTCTTGTAATGGGTGTAATACCATCTGACGATTGAGCATACAGCGCAATACTACCCTGGTTATGGGTGTAGCTGTACGATATCCCCTGGTAAACTTCAGGAACCTGCTCATACACACCGTCGGTAAATGAAAAATAAACCAGTACACCGCCATGGTCATTAAAATAGCTGTCAATTTCAGGCGCATCTATGATTGCAGAATATGTTTTCCCGCCGTCAGTAGTAGTCCATGCAGCTGATTTAACAGTCAGCAAAATGGTTTGATTAGGATTGGGAGTAATATACTTTTTAGTACATGAAGATGCCGCCAATACTATAACGCAGCCAATGATTGATAAGATTCTTTTCATAAGTATGTTGTTAATTTATATATAAGAACAACGTTATTAAAAAAGGTTTAATATAAATAATAATTTTTTTTGTCACCCGTCAAAAATCCTGGTTAACAAACCACAATTATTTAATAAGCAGCAAATTAAGGTGCAAAAATCAAAGACGAAGAAAGTTAAAAATATTTCTATTTTTGCTTAAACTAATTACTTAGTTAATTTATATGATAAAATCGCTTCTTTTTATTTTGTTTTTACTCCCGCTTGCCGGTTTCGCGCAATATGTAATTAGTGGGAAGGTTTTAAACAGTACTGATAAAACACCCGTAGCAAACGCCAGCGTTTTTTTAAACAATGCAGTTGCGGGCAGTAAAACAGATGACAAGGGCATTTTTACCATAAATGGCGTAAGGCCGGGGCAGTATGACCTGGTGGTATCAAGCCTGGGCTATGAAACCTCGCACCAGCAAATTATGGTTAGCGCCGATATTAAACTGCCGGATATCAACTTTCAGCCCAAAGTAATGATGTTGCAGGAAGTCCGCATCAAACCCAAAGGCAACTGGTCAAAAAACTATGAAAAATTTAAGCAATATTTCTTCGGTAACTCGGAGTATGCCAGGCAATGTAAAATAGTGAATAAAAATATAGAAGCTATTCTTGATCTTGATTATGACAGTAAAACAAGGGTATTCACCGCCCATTCGGATGATTTTTTAGAGATAGAAAATAAAGCGCTGGGGTACACCATCAAATACCAGTTACAGGAGCTTAAAAGTGACGGGGTGAGCAATATTAACTACTATGCGGGAACGGCTTCGTTCGGGGAACTTGCCGGTTCAAAATCGCAAACACGAAAATGGCAAAAAAACCGGCTAAGTGCCTACCAGGGTTCAAGCATGCACTTTCTCCGGTCAGTAATTGCCAACAGATTTCCCGCAGAAGGGTTCAAAGTACTTCGCCTGATCAGGAAACCTGACCCTGAATACAAAGGCCCGGGTGCGACCTTCAAAAGCACCCTGGTTAATATCCCGCTTGATGTTAATGATTTTGTGAAGCTTACCGATGTGCAGGGAGAATACGCCCTTACCTTTAGCGATTGCCTGTACGTAATGTATGATAAAAAACGAGCCCATTTAAAACAAAATGAATCCAATGCGATAATAAATACACCGCAGTTTCTGGATGATCCCTTAACAACAACGGTAATTTTTAACGAGAAGAATGCCTTTTTTGACAATAATGGCATTATCATCAATCCACTAAGCGTTCTTTTTGACGGAAACTGGGGGCACAGGTTAATAGCCGAACTGTTACCCGTTGATTATGTGCCGGAAAGCGGTGATTAGAGGTTAGAGATTGTATTCGAACTAATCTCCAATCACTAACCTCCAATCTCTAACACTTACTCAACCTTATACCTATACACCTGCCTGCCCAAATTACCATCAGCGTCAATCCCTTCAATAACTACACGGTAAGTTCCTTTACCATCCGCATTAAAATAGCTGAAGGAGGCTTTGCCATCTTTGTCTGTTATTATATTAGGGTTCCAGTAAATGGTGCTCCGCAGGCCGGTTATTTTTTGGTTGGTTTTGGGGTTATCATATTGCGGTGAGTAAAACTCCCGCGCTTTGTAAAAGCCTTTGGGCATATAGGTTACTACACCCGGTGCGTAGCGGTAATAGTTGTTCGTCTTTCTGCCTGTTTTTGTGGTGATAATTAATCCTCCGCCTGCCATCCTTGATCCATAAATAGCACCGTAGTGCGGTCCACGGACAACCTCAATCCCCTCTATGTCATCAGGTCTTAAATCGGCAAAAACTTCAGGATCTACAAAAGTACCATCGATGACTACGGCCCCTCCACTAGGTACACCATTGATAAAATGCAGCCAATACACACCTTCCAAACAATCTGAAAGTCTCCCACATATAAATCTTTCAATGTCTTTAGCCGTTAAAACGTAGTCGGCGTTTCCAGAGCCATTTAAATTCTGGGAGTGAGGAATTTTAGGCTGATACTTGGCTTCTACTTTTACTTCCTGTAGCACAACAGCGTGTTTATTGATGCCATATTTTTGCTGTTCCTCGTAAAATTGCTTTTGATTAATGAGATAAGCAGACATATCCGCCGTCGCAGTTGTTTTGATTGCATTGTCACTCATATTTTTGATGATTAACTGCGGGGATAAAACCGTATCAACTTCCAACGTTACCGCATCCTGGCCCTTAGGTACTTTTGACTGAACTACAAACTTTGTGCTGTCCGCAAACAAAAGGTTTTTAAAGGCAAACTTTCCATTCGCATCCGTCAGCGTATCAAGCATAAACATCCCACCTGCTTTGCTAAATAAAGTTACCTTAGCATTTGCTGCCGGTTTTCCATTCTTCTTTACGGTACCTGAAATCTGTATGGCCTTTTCCGGCTGATAGGTTATGGGTTCGGGGTTATCCCTTAAAACCTGTTTCCAGCTAAACCGCCGGTAGCCTTGTGTTAACATTAATACGTCCAGGTCTGCCTGTGTTTTTGCGCTGCTACCTGTAAAATAATAATTGGGTTGTTCAACCGATCCCTTTAATTCAGACGTAAGCAGCAGGTTTGACAATAGGGTGTTTTCATTCAGGGTATCTGCGGGTACCGTTGTTTCGTCCGTTACGGCAACCGAAAAGCTCCCGGTTACCAGCTTGTTATCCCTGTCCCTGCCCTCCAGTTCTACCTTTACTTTTTGCCTTGGTGCATAGCTTGTTTTAATGTTGCTTAAATCAAGCTTCAATTCATCATGGTTTTCAATAAACACCAGCCGTTCATTCAAGGGCTCACCATTGGGGCTAAAAAGGGTAAACTGCACAATACCGGTTGGAAACTTGCTTTTTGGGATCACTGCCGAGAAGAATTTTGCTGAAGAGTTATTTTCGGCAGCGTAATACACGGTGCCACCCGACTGTGCAACAAGGCTTAATTTATCCAGGGAACTTTCGCTGCCCCCGGTTATCCTTATCCTGATGGTATCAGGATTGCTATTGTTCAAATTAATGGTATAGCCATTGGTTACCGCTTTGGGTAAGTCAAGGCTATTGGTCGAGCCGTCTGCATAGGTAATGCTGGCTTTGTAGATTTTGTTGGCCTGTGGTACCATATTAAATACCCCCATTCCCAAATGTGTTGATGCAAATGTGCAAACCGCTGCTCCGCTGTCGTCGGTAACGGTGCCTTTTAACTCTTTTCCCAGTCCATCCGGACCAATGGACTTAAAGGCTATTTTGGAGTAATTACCTGCTACCAGGCTGCCGCCTTCCGGGAAAAACTGGAGGTCTGTTTTAACCGCCACGTTTTTTTCAATTGGTTTTACAGTTTTTGCTTCGCTGCTTCCGGCTACACTTTTCGCTGCCATATTACCTACGGGAATTACCTGCTCAAAAAAAGCGCTTTCTCCTTCATTGCGCATCCAGTTGGTATAAGCCCTCACCCGGTAGCTGCCCCCTTTCAACGTATCAGCCAGCGTAAAATCTCCCCACGTTACCCCGTCATTTAGCTTTAGTTTCAGCGATTGGATTACTTTGTTGGCCGGATTTATAAGATCAATATTTAATACGCCACTTAATTGCGTTGGTATATGTTGAGCGCTCTGCACTACATAGGCTTTAAAGTAAATGGTGTCTCCTGACACGTAAAAAGGTTTATCAAACTGCAGGTAAGACTTCTCAATCTTCAGGCTATCGGCAAAAACTCTTAATTTACTAATCAAGGCATTTATTGGCGCTCCTGCAGCGTAGCCAGCATGTTTCACATCTTCGTAATCAACAGGCAGCAGGTTTGCAACCCCCTTACGGGCCCATGCCCCCTCATAGATAAGGCTACGAGGGTCAGCAACTACGCCGTTGCTGTCAAATAAAACATCGCCCTGGTTAAAAGCTATCAAAGTATTACCACTTGCCGAGGTCCCTCCCAGCCTGATGTAGCTTTTATCGAAACGATGATATTTATTGTAGTTGATGTAAAGCATTCCATAATTACCGCTCAGCGAATAAAAACCGTAGCGGTCGGGCCCCCGAATGATATCTTTTCTG
Source organism: Mucilaginibacter xinganensis (assembly GCF_002257585.1). Taxonomy (NCBI): domain Bacteria; kingdom Pseudomonadati; phylum Bacteroidota; class Sphingobacteriia; order Sphingobacteriales; family Sphingobacteriaceae; genus Mucilaginibacter; species Mucilaginibacter xinganensis. Next base: position 4,379,314 of record NZ_CP022743.1, read on the forward strand.
TTCATTGGTACCAATTCACCAGTGTACCTGGGTAACTTTGATAGCCTGGTCCATCGTGTTAATGAATCTTTATATTGGGGACTGGTTTTTAAATTTTTGAAAAAATCCATCCGGGCTTTTATAATACTATCAGCGGGTTTTTGTGAATTCAGTTTCATGCGCATCACAAGAAATCCTTCCTCTTCCAGCCTGTCAGCAATAGCAGCTCGAAAGAAATGCATATCAGAACCTTCATACGCATCCGCTCTTTGTCTTTGCCATACCCTTTGCTGTGATGGAGTTCCTTTTAGTTCTTCAAACATGTTTGACCCGGTATATTTCAAAGTTTTTATACCGTCAGTATTAACCCTCAGCGTGAAATCATTCACCATGTATTTTACTTTGTAACCAAGTGCATCGTTTTGAATCTCTAAAAAATCCACTGATGAAGCAGTAAGTATATCACTATCGGCCTTAAAATTAAAATCGAGCAGTTCAGGATTTAAGATTTTGCAATCTGCAGCAAGCGCCGTTCTGCCTACAAATTCCTCTTTGAATTTTTCGAAATATTTTTCCCGCTCGGGGTCGCTTCTTTTTACCTTTACAATAACCTCATTTAGGGTTGTTGTTTTGGGAATAATGGTAATATCAGGCAAAGCAACAGCGGTTTCACCAATAGTTACGCTTTGTTTATAGGTATCAAACCCAACTATTGATACAATTAAATTATACTGTCCGGGTTTTACATTCGTCAGCGTAAAGCTGCCGTCAGCAGCCGTATGATCCCCTATTGTCGCATTACTTAAAAACACGCTTGCGTTACTTACCGGTTTGTTATCAGTATTGCTAACGATCCGGCCTTTAATTGTTATTTGGGCAAAACAGCATATCGAAATTAAAAAGAATAAAAGGGTTAAGGCCAGGTATTTCATCCCCTATAAAAGTATTAAAAAAGCTGCATTAACGACAATTAGCGGTATATTTTCTCTAACGCCTACTCTACCTTATATCTGTACACCTGCCTGCCCAAATTACCATCAGCGTCAATCCCTTCAATAACTACACGGTAAGTTCCTTTACCATCCGCATTAAAATAGCTGAAGGAGGCTTTGCCATCTTTGTCTGTTATTATATTAGGGTTCCAGTAAATGGTGCTGCGCAGGTCGGTTATTTTTTGGTTGGTTTTGGGGTTATCATATTGCGGCGAGTAAAACTCGCGCGCTTTATAAAAGCCTTTGGGCATAAAGGTTACTACACCGGGCGCGTAGCGGTAATAGTTATTGGTTTTTCTGCCTCGCTTTGTGGTGATGATTAAAGCTCCACCTGCGGCCTGACTGCCATAAATTGCGGCAAAATGCGGTCCCATTAACACCTCAATACCCTCAATATCATTTGAATTAAGAGAATTAAAAATATTGTAATCAACTACTGTCCCATCTACTATAATTAACATTGGTATATTATATAGGCTGGTTTTTGTAGGGTCAGTATTTTGCAGACGCTTCACAAAAAGCATCCCATCTGAAAATACAATTCCTAAAAGTTTAGCCTGCAAACAATCTATTAATCTGCTGCATGGCAAATCTTCTAACTCCTTTGCAGTTATAATTTGGTCAGCAGCCCCATTACCGTTTAAATTATCAGAATGAGCAACATGTTTTTCTATCTTTTTTCTATCTTTTATTAGTACTTCTTTTAGTATTAATGGCTGCTGGTTGATACCGTACTTCTTTTGTTCTTCGTAAAATTGCTTGCTACTTTGCACATAAGCAACAATGTTATTTTCCTCTTTTTGCCCACCAAATGTAACCATAGCTTCTACTTTTGGTACTTCAACTTGTTTGTCCACCTCTATATCTACTTCTTTTCCACCTTTCGCGGCCCTTGCCTGCAGAACGAATTTTGTGGTATCACCAAAGCTCAGTTTATCAAATACAAACCTGCCATTCTCATTAGCGGTAGTATCCAGTATAATTCCGTTGTTCCCTTTTGTAAACAGCTTTACACTGGCGTTTGGCACAGCTTTTCCTTTTGATTTGACGTATCCCGCTATCTCCAACCCTTTTTCCGGCAGGTAAGTCAATTGTTTTACATTACCAGCGCTACTTTCTAATATCTTTTTCCATTCAAAGCTGCGGTAGCCATGCGTTAGCATTACCAGGTCAAGGTCTTCCACTGTTTTATCACTGATATTAGTAAAATAGTAGTTGGGTTGCTCTATGTATCCTTTTAGTTCAGCGGTTAACAAAAGATAATTTATGATTGTTGGTTCTGCTGCTTCATCAGTTTTTACCTTATCCTCATCGGTTACAGAAACAGAATAACTTCCCGCAGCAGGTTCGCCACCATTATTTATCTTAAGCTGAATACTCGCTTTTTGCCTTTTGTTATAAACTGTTCTGTCGCTGTTAATATTAATTTTCAATAGGTCATCGTTTTGAACAAAGAGCAGGCGTTCGCAAAGGGGTTCTCCATTGGCCGAAAACAAGGTACTTCTTGCAATTCCCATACGCAGGTCCTTTTTTGAAAGGGTTTGTACAATTTCCTGTTTATCCAGTTTAAAACTAAGGCTAAATGGCGAGCCGCCCGAATAGGTGATTAGTGTAAATAATTTATCTTTGTTGTTTTGATAATATAACTTACTACAGCTTACCTTCATATTGAGCGACCTGTTTTCGCCGGTTATCTCCATACAGATCCCATTATCGGTAGAGCGCGGAAGTTCAGCAATATCTTGTTTTCCATTTGTATAAGTTAACCTGGCCCTGTACGTTTTACCTGTTGCCGGGGTCAGGTAAAAATATCCCATTCCCAAATGAGTGGATGTAAAATCAACTATTTCCTTGTCGTCATTATCTAGTACTGTTCCTTTTACTTCAATTCCTGACCCGTTGGTTGCAATTGCTTTAAATGCTATTTTTGATTTCACTCCCGTTACCAAACTGCCACCCTCGGGAAGAAACCGGGTATCGGGGTTGGTGTTTTTCAGGTCCTTTTTTATGCTGCCGCTTTCAGGCAATCGGTTAATTGAGCCTATTGCCACACTCTGATCATAATATACCGCTTCATTCCGCATTAGTTTGGTGTAAGCTCTTACCCTGTAGCTGCCATTAGTCAAAGTGTCAGCCAGGGCAAAGTCGCCCGACGCACTGCCCTGCTTCAATTGCAGCTGTATGGAATTGCTGATTTTATTATCCGGACCAACCAGATCTGCGTACAATACTCCACTTTGGGTTGATGGTTCGTGTTTATTGCCACTTGTCACGTAGGCCTTAAAATAAATGGTATCACCGGCAGCATAATACGGCTTATCAAAATGCAGGTAGGCTTTTTCGGTTATATGGCTCGCCGTGTAGTTATCTAATTTAGTATTGATGTTTTTAATAAGCGTGCTGTCTGCTTCGGGTGCAGTTGTTTCCGTCGGCTCATAATCCACGGGCAGCAGCGCTGCAACCCGGTTCCTGCTCCACACACCTTCGTAAGTTAAACCACGCGGATTAGTAACCGAACCGTTACTATCAAAGAATGCCACGGGCTCATTAAAGCTTACAAGTGTTGCGTATGTATTGTCGTTATCTGAAAGATGGCTAATTGCCGCGGTACTGAAGTGATGATATTTATTATAGCTTATAAATAACTCGTCGGTACCGCCTGAGGTAAATTCAAACAGGCCGTGTTGCCTGCTTTGTTTGAAAAGCTCCGCTTTTGTTAACGGAGTTGTTAAAAGCTTTTGTGAAATAACGGCCGGCAGGCGCCTTTTTTTTATCCAGTAATTAAGCGAATCCTTATAATTGTTGGCGCCCTTATCGTTTTTCAACAAAGTATAAACCCTTATATTTTCATTGAGCACACTGTCCGACGGACGCTGCGGATTTTTTGTAACAGCCAACCGATACACCCTGAAACCGTCTTGTTCTATCCTGTTATTTAAAGCCGCGCGTAAAAATTGCATCTGTGAACCTTCGTAAATGTCCTGGCGTGTTGCTGCCCATTCTTTTTCGTCATAAGCTGTTCCTTTAAGCCGTTCAAAAAATACAGACCCGGCATAAGAAAAGCTTTTATTGGCCTCGTCATAATTGTTTAGCACAAAGTTTGATAACAGATATTTTAAACGGTAACCAAGTGCTTTATTATCAATTATCAGGAAATCTGCCGACGAAGCCGTCAGAATACCATTCTTCTCATCATAGGCCAGTTCAAGCATTTCGGGGTTCAGTATCTTACAATTCTTAGCAAGGGTTGATTTTCCTAAAAATTCATCCTTAAACCATTCGTAGTTTCTTTTCCAGTCCGGATCTGTATTGGGCTTTATTTTTACTTCATTTAAAGATATTGCTCTTGGATATAGCGTAATATCCGGCAAATTTATATCGCTATTTTCTACAGTTATCGTTTGTTTGTAGGTGTCAAAACTGACGTGAGAAATTACCAGTTCATACTTGCCTGGCTTAACATTTTTTAATGTAAAAACGCCATCATTTCCGGTTTTATCACCATTGGTCGCATTACTTAAAAATACGCTTGCATCCGCTATCGGCCTGGTAGTCAGTGAACCAACTATACGCCCTTTTATAGTTATCTGGCCAATTACAGCTAAGGGCAACAAAATAATTACAGTTAAAACAGCTTTTAACATAAGAAAATCTAAGTTAGTTTTATATTTATTAATTAATCAAACCCAACCTGGTACTAGTTGGGTTTGACAGCCATCTACTTATGCAGGGGGATTGCAGCTACATGTCGCACTGGTAGTAGCATAATCCTTGTAAATTGCATGACATTGCTCCACAGGGTCGGGAATACAGCTTGCTGTATAAAACTGATCAATGATACCTCCCACCCCCCAACAAACTATATGGCAATTTGGATTCTGGTCCCCACCTGTTACATTTCTCATCTCAGTTCTGCTGAGCTTGTTAAATTTTGACATAAAATAAAATGATTAAGAATTGATTAATTTTACCGGATCTGCGCCCCCGGCGTTAGGCTTGCATGTATTTTTAAAGGGCATGCTCCTTTACTTTCGCGAGAAGTATCTTCTATGTACTTATTAAAGCATGCATTTTAAACCGGGGAGCGGGTATAATTAAGGCAGCGGGAACCGTTATGCAGCCATATTGGATCAGCGGGTACCACTGTCCTTTTCGTACCGGATGATTTGATCATCAACAGGTTAAATTCCGGCTTATTATTGCTGCCTGCAAAGCCCGGGTAACCCAATAAATATGGTGTTGATTTTTTGAACGTAAGATCAGAGATGTGAGATCTGCTGTGTGTTAACATAAGGCCAGGTTGAATATGTTTTTATTGCCTTAAAGATATATCTCTTAGCGCAAAAAACAACTCCATAATCAACAGTATTAATTATGTTACAATAAAAGCATTCAGAATCTTACTTTTTGATTTTATTGCGGCCTGGTCACTCACAGTTGCTTAAAACTGGTTCTTCCACATCATGCTCTCTACCGGCCTGGTGGATGGCGTGTTGTATTTGGCATTCCCTTTGGTATTATAAAGAATTTCGATCTCGCCCTCTACAACAAAATAGATCAGTTGGCCAATAGGCATACCGGGATAAACCTTTACCGGCTGGGTACAGGAGATCTCCAGCGTCCAGGTATTGCAAAAGCCAACATCACCTTTGCCCGCCGTGGCGTGGATATCAATCCCTAAACGGCCGGTGCTTGATTTGCCTTCCAGAAAAGGCACGTGGCTATGGGTTTCGGTATATTCAACCGTTACACCCAAGTATAAGGTATTGGGTTGTAAAACAAAGCCATCCTTCGGGATCTCAAAGTAGGTGATCTCGTTATGGAGCTTTGCATCCAACACCCGGTCGCGGTAGGTAGCCAGGTATTTACCGAGGTGCACATCATAAGAGTTTGTTCCCAGGCATTCGCGCCTGAAGGGCTCAATAATAATTTGCCCCTGTTCTATTTCCTCTAAAATCCGTTTGTCCGATAATATCATGATACCCTGTAAAAGAGGGGCTAAATTATAACTAATTGCCGGGCATGGCAATGTTATGTTACCAACAATTGTTTTGGAGAGATGTGGAAAGTAAATTCGGTTTTTACGCTATTTTTAAATATGCAAAGGCTCCCGGACAAAAAATCCGGGAGCCTTTAATGCGGGGAGTGGCACCCTCAACCGGCAGTAATTTCCCTCACCAATACTTCGCCGGTTACCTTATGCTTTAATATCAGTTTATGCTCGCCTGAGGGCAGGATCTCTTTCTTGATCAGGAAATAATTTTCATCGTACGATGTTGTTGCCGGGCCGCTGTCTGCATCGGTACTGCCACGCCAGCCTTCAATTTGCACAGCTTCCCAGCGGCCGGTTTTTGCTGATTGGTATGCAGCATCAATTATGGCGTTCACTATATAACCATCATAAAATGTCTCAAGAGGTTCCGTTTTGTTTTCAATGGCGTTAAACATATCAGTAAACATGTTGGTGTAACCCAGCTCATGCACCTCATCGCCCACGGGGAACAACCAGCCGCTGTTACTTTCGGCCTTTTCAGCAACATATCCGCCTTTGCCGGTACTAAACATCTCGAAACCGGTGCGCAAAAAACTATTGAGCCAAATGGTGCCCTCTGTGCCCATCACCTCATCGCGCAGGTCCATGCCGCCCCTAAAACACCAGCTTACTTCAAATTGCCCCATTGATCCATTGGCATATTTTATCAGGCCAATGGCACTGTCTTCCGCTTTTATGGGATGTACCTGCGTTGCCGTCCAGCACATTACCTCAACCGGCCTGATCTCTTTACCAATAAAATTACGCGCTATTTCAATACAATGGCATCCCAGATCCACCATTGCACCGCCGCCTGATTGTTCGTTATCCCAAAACCAATCGCTATGCGGGCCGGGGTGCGCCTCGCGCGATTTTGCCCATAACACCTTACCTATACTGCCATCCTTAACCGACTTCATCGACTTTAAAAACTTAGGTGTATAACAAAGGTCTTCAAGGTAACCGCCCATAATACCGGCTTCTTCCACCAGGTCAAGCATTCGTTTAGCCTCGGCAGCGGTGCGGCCAAGCGGCTTTGTGCAAAGCACATGTTTTTTAGCTTTGGCACAGGCAGCCACGGCAGCTTCATGCAGGTTGTTTGGCAGTGAAATGATCACCACGTCCACATCGGCCCGACCGCAAACTTCGTCCATATCATCGCTAAAAAACGAGAGTTTATAATCGTCAGCAAATTTTTTTGCCTTATCAATATTGCGGGAGTAAACACTTATCAAAGTATCTTTTCCGCGTTGTGCTACTAATGAGTCTGCATAAAAACGGGCAATAAAACCCGAACCGAGCATGGCTATGTTCATAATTTTTGGTTAGTTATGGTTGTAAAGGTTGTAGTTGTTATAATGGTTAAAAGCCCTAAATTCATGCTTTATTCGCAAACTATCAAGGCATTTTCAAATTTTCAAATCAATGCATCTTCAAATCAAACACTTTCCCATCCTGTTTCTTTCAAAGCAGGATCGTTCTCTTTTTTTAAAAAATCGGCGTTTGATAATGATTCCGGTTCCCATTGCAATATGGCCTCGTCAGGCACTACATTAACCGGAACTTTATAAGAAGTTGACGTTTCGTTATAAGCCAGGTTCGATTGCAGGTTATAACAGGAAATAACTGACCAGCGCGGCCTGTCAGACAGGTTAGCTTCTGACCGGTGAAGCAAATTGCTGTGAAAAACCAGCGCATCGCCGGGTTCAAGTTCAACATATACCAGCTCCATTGTTTTCAGGGCGTTATTTACCATTTCCATATCGGCACCTACCTGCTCACCAGCAAAACCATGATTAACCCGTCCTAATTTGTGCGAGCCTTTGATAACCTGCAGGCAGCCGTTTTGTTTATTGGCTTCTGTTAATGCAACCATTATGCTGATCAGTTCATCAGGAAACATAAACTGGTTTTTATACCAGTAGCCATAGTCCTGGTGCCACTCCCATGCACCGCCTATTTTTGGCTCCTTTTGCATAAGTTTTGAATGAAAGTGGCATACCGGCGCTTTATCGCCAAGCAGCTGCTTTACCATACTTACCATTCTTGCGCTCCGCGTTAAATAGCCAAAAACGTCATTACCGGGCGTGAACCATAAAGACAGGCGGGTCTTTTTGCCGGTTTGGTCATTAAGGTCAAGCGCGTTGTTACGCATCGCATTGTCATCCAGTGCGGTGTGGTACAATTTTTCAATTTCGGCGGCGGTGCAAAAATTTTTGATCACCACATAGCCGTCACGGTTATATTGCTCAACCTGTGCAGGTGTAAGTTTTTCGGTTAGCATCACGTAATTTTATTTAAATTGGTTGTATTATTAACAAAAAGAAACACAATTTAGTGTTATTTGATATAAGTTTGCCATGCTTTTTGCAATTTTACTTTTATGGCTATAGCATACCAACAGCAGGTTGATGACGATACGGAATTTGCACTCTGGAAGATTGAGGAGGAAGCTGATGAACTGTATAGCCAGCTGCGTTTAGACGAACAGGAACAGGCCCACTATGAAGGCCTCAAAGTTGGCAAACGTAACCTGCATTGGTTAGGTACACGTGTACTGCTGCGTAAAATGCTGCGCACTGAAGAGTATATTGACTGCAAGGTTGACGCACATGGAAAACCTTACCTCGTAAACCTTCCATACCATATCTCTTTAAGCCACTCCTTTGATTATGCAGCAGTAATGATCAGCAAAGCGCCCGTTGGGATTGATATAGAACAGATTAAGCAGAAAGTTGAGCGCATAGCCCACAAGTTTATGCGAAAGGAAGAGCTTGAATTTATTAATAACGCCGACAAGATTAACCAGCTATATGTTTGCTGGTGCGCAAAGGAAGCCGTTTACAAGTGCTTTGGCCAAAAAGAAGTATCATTTGCTGATAATATTCTGCTGGAGCCATTTAATTTTGAAGGCCATGGCTGGGTGGATGCCCGCCTGCTGAAGGGCGAAACTGATATTAACTACACGGTAGGCTACCTGCAATACCAGGATTATATGGTTGGCTACGTAAAGGGATAAAACAATTACTTTAATGAAAAACAAACAGGTAATTTTTAAGGACTGGGGGCTGATTGACTATAAAGAAGCCTGGGATAAACAGGAATCCCTGTTTGCTGAAACGGTTAATCTTAAAATTCAGATCCGCAACCGTGAAGTAGCAGCAGGCGTTGATGACGAGGAAGAAATAATTACGCCGAACTACCTGGTTTTTTGCGAACATCCGCACGTTTACACCTTAGGTAAAAGTGGGAAACCCGAACATTTGCTGTTGGACGAACAGGGATTAAAAGATAAAAACGCGGTTTATTATCCTATTAACCGCGGCGGCGACATCACCTATCACGGACCTGGACAAATAGTATCATACCCTATTCTTGACCTGGATAACTTTTTTACCGACATCCATTTATACCTGCGCACCCTTGAAGAGGCCGTTATATTAACCCTTGCTGATTATAGCTTAACCGCGGGCCGGCACCCGGGTTACACCGGTGTTTGGTTTGATGCTGACAATGAGCGCGCACGAAAAATCTGCGCTTTGGGCGTTCGTTGCAGCCGCTGGGTAACCATGCATGGCCTGGCTTTTAATGTAAATCCCAACCTCGATTATTTTAAAAACATAGTACCCTGCGGCATAGATGATAAAGACGTTACCAGTATGCAGCGCGAATTGGGGCGTGAGGTAGATATTAATGAAGTAAAAGAAATCTTAACACATCATATTTCCGTATTGTTCAATATGGAGATGATGTTATGAAAGTATTACAAATAATTTTGATTGCGATAACCACACTGGCGGGCTGCACCAAAAAAGCAGCAGTTTCAGCCCCGGTTGCTGCAATTGATACCACAACAACAAAACCTATGACAACTCCTGCCACCTATCTTGCCCTGGGCGATTCATATACCATTGGCCAGTCTGTGCCACAGGCAGAATCATTCCCCTACCAGCTTGTCAACTTGTTAAATTCATTTATGCTTGATGTGCAGCCGCCCGACATTATTGCTATTACGGGCTGGACCACCGATGACTTGATAAACGCAATTTCCCGCAGCACCTTTAAAGATAAACAGTACGACTTTGTTACGCTGCTTATTGGGGTTAATGATCAGTACCAGAATCAGAGTAAAGACAATTACCGCACAAAATTTGCACAGGTTTTGCAAACAGCAATCAAGTTTGCAAAAGGAGATAGCAGCAGGGTTTTTGTGCTTTCTATACCCGATTGGGGTGTTACGCCTTTTGCCGGCGGCAGAGACAGTATAATAGGCCCGGATATTGACCAGTTTAATGCCATTAACCGCGAAGAAACTGCTAAAGCACACGTAAAGAATTATATAGATATAACAGCCATCTCAAGGCTGGCAGCTGCGGACCTTTCGTTGATTGCACCGGACGGCCTGCACCCTTCAGGTAAAATGTATTTGCAATGGGTACAAGCGCTGGAACCTTCCGTAAAAGCAAGGCTGGGGGAGAAATAAACAGCGCACTCTTCTATTTTTTTGAAGCTTCACTATTTAACCAATCAGAATATTTGGTTTCTTCGGGCACATTTGTTTCACTTTCAAAAAACAAGCGGTATCCATCCGGGTCGGTAACCAATATCTCCCATAAGCCATTACCCACCATGGGTTCGCTTACTTCAACACCATTTTCCTGAAATTTGTGATACAATTTGATAGCATCCTTACAAGTAAAATTAATGGAAATGCCGACACCCTTTTTATTATCAAGAAAAATAACTGCATTGGGGCCTTCATTCAAATGTTGCTGCAGCATTATTGAAGCTTTGCCCAACTGCAGCCAGCACCATTCAATACGTCCGCTTGGCTCCCATTTGTTTTTAAGTTCAAAGCCAAGCCCGCCGATATAGAAATTCAGCGAGGCGTCTATGTTCTTTACCCAAAAAAATGGAACAGCTTGCTGTACATTACATTCATTTACTTCCACTGGTTTTACCTTTTGCTGCAATCTCTTCAATTGCCTTCACAAATTTGTCAAGATCGTGCAGGGAGGTATAAACATGCGGCGTAACGCGTACGCAACTGATGTTTTCAATATTTATCCCCACGATATGGATTTTATAATTATTGAACAGCGCCGTATCTAATTCAGCAGGTGTCATACCATCAATACCGACCCCACAAATGGCGCAGGAGTATTTCGGGTTTAATGAGGTGTACAGTTTAACTTTAGGGATCTGCTGTACCTTTGAGGCCCAGTAGTTTTTAAGATAGCGGATGCGCTCTTCTTTTCTTTTGCTGCCAATTCCCTCATGAAAATTGATAGCCTCTCCTATCCCCTGCTCTATCGGGAAACTGCGGGTACCCAGTTCTTCAAACTTTCTGATGTCCTTACTATGCGGTTCGCCGCTGCTGGGCAACGGCCATACTTTCTCTATCTTTTCCTTTTTAATCCACATCATCCCGCTGCCTATGGGTGCCGAAAGAAACTTATGCAGGCTGGTACCAAAATAATCACAGCCAAGGTCCGGGATCTTAAAATCAAGCAGACCGAAGGAATGTGCCCCGTCAACTATAACCTCAATACCTTTGGCGTGCGCCATATCGCAGATTTTTCTCACAGGCATTATTTGCCCAACCCAATTTATTACGTGAGTAATGTGCAGTAGTTTAGTTTTTGAGGTAATGGCACTTTCATAAGCCTTAACCAGCTCGTCATCATTTTCAGAAGGTAAATTAAGGCTCACCTGGGTGTAAACTATGCCATCACGCATAGCCCGCTGCTTATACGCCTGTACCATGTGAGGGTAATCAAACTTGGTGCCCACAACTTCATCACCCTTCTTCAAGTCTAAACCTAATATAATGGTATTTAATGCCTCAGTGGCGTTACGGTTGATAGCAATTTCTTCGGGGTTTACGCCGGCTAAGCCGGCAAGTTTCTCGCGGAGCGGCTCGCGCCCCTGGTCAAGAATGCGCCACATAAAATACGAAGGCCCTTCGTTGGCCAGCTGGTTATAGCGCTCCACGGCCTGCTGTACAACCAGCGGCGAAGGCGAAACACCTCCGTTATTAAGGTTGATAATACTTGGATTTACGGTAAACGACCGTTGAATAACACTCCAGTAATCCTCATCCTGCGCGGCTTGCGCCGGGGTAAGGTGGTTGATTTTTTGTGAAGCCTTTTGCCATTCGGCGGCATGCGCCTGGTTAAAAAGACTATTTACAGAAAAAGCACCGGCAAGGGTTGCTGCTTGTTTGAGGAATACGCGGCGGTCGTTTGTCATAATGACCACTAATTTAGCACATTAGATTTAGGATAACAAGACGCTAAGCCTATTTTCGCATATAAAATCAGTATTCGTAAGTATAACACCTGAATTTAGGGAGGGTTCCCCCCAATTAACACTCCGGCAAACTAATGGGGATATTGATAGCCAGTCCGCCATCTGAGGTTTCCTTGTATTTTGAATTCATATCCAGCGCAGTTTGCCACATGGTTCTAACCACGGCATCAAGGCTTACCTTCGCGTTGTCCGGGTTGGTTTGCAGTGCCAGTTGCGATGCCGTGATGGCCTTAATAGCGCCCATTGTATTACGCTCAATGCAGGGAACCTGCACCAGTCCGCCAATTGGGTCGCAGGTTAGGCCCAGATGATGTTCCATCGCTATCTCCGCAGCCATTAATACCTGCCGTTGCGTACCGCCCAAACATTCTGTAAGCGCCGCGGCAGCCATTGCCGATGAAACGCCGATCTCAGCCTGGCAGCCGCCCATAGCCGCCGATATGGTGGCCCCTTTTTTAAATATACTGCCTACCTCAGACGCCGTAAGTAAAAACTGAACTATGCGTTCATTTTTATAGCCATCACAAAAAACAATATAGTATGCCAAAACCGCAGGTATAACACCTGCTGCTCCGTTGGTAGGCGCTGTAACAACCCGCCCGAAAGAGGCATTCTCTTCGTTAACCGCCAACGCAAAGCAGCTCACCCAATCCAGCGTATTTTGAAAGCTATTGCCCGTAGCCCTGATGGCCAGTATCCATTCATCAAAATTATTATAGGTATGATTGCCAATAAGCCGCTTATTAAGGCTGGCCGCACGCCGGGCAACATTTAGCCCGCCCGGCAGGGTGCCCCGAGTATGGCATCCCCGGTAAATACACTCCTTCAATTCCTTAAAAATAAGGTATAAACCCTGCAAGGTTTCCTGTTCGCTGCGCCAGGCCAGCTCATTCTCCATCACTACTTCAGAGATCTTAAGCCCGGTTTTCATGCACCAGTGCAGCAAATTATTGGCAGTATCAATTGGAAAAGGCAAATCAACCTCTGCTTTTTGCAGCCCTTCGGCCCCATCCTTAACCACAAACCCCCCACCTATAGAATAATAGGTTTCAGATATAGCATTTCCATTACTTAAAAACGCCTGAAACGTTACGGCATTGGGGTGAAAAGGCAAGCTTTCATTATACAAAAACAGCAGATCTCCATTAAAGTCAAACTCAATGATTTTTTTTCCTGCGAGACTAAGCAATCGCGAATTTTTGATATGCTCTGTTTTAGGCCCAACCTGATCAACCTCAAAAGTAACGGGGTCATCGCCGCTTAAACCTAACAAAATGGCTATATCGGTGCCGTGGCCATGGCCTGTTTTAGCCAATGATCCGTAAAGTAAAATCTTCACCTGCTCAACCAGCTGCAATACATCCTTTTGCTCAAGCGACTGCACAAACTGCTGTGCTGCCCGCCACGGGCCAAGTGTATGTGAACTTGAGGGCCCTATCCCTATTTTAAAAATATCGAATACTGAAATTTGCTCCCTTACCATTACCTGCAAACTTACAACAACAGAAGGTCATTATAAATTTTCAATTTAATTGGTTTTCAATTATTTTTTTTCATATTTAGGTAACTAAATCATTCTTAAACTTTAAACCAAAAAACACAATGGAAAATTATGGTTCTGACGCGGGTCCATCCGCTATGTTTGCAGCATTCTTTCTTGCTTTTTTAATTCCTATTTTAATTGTCTATGTAATTACAGCCATAGGTATGTGGAAGACCTTTGAAAAAGCTGGTAAACCCGGGTGGGCAGCGCTGATACCGATTTATAACACTATTATTATTCTTGAAATAGTTGGAAAACCAATATGGTGGATCTTCTTAATATTATTCCCCTGTACCAGCTTTATCTTTGCAATTTGGGCGCTAAACTTATTGAGTAAAAGTTTTGGACAGAGTGAGGGATTTACCGTCGGATTGGTATTGCTCCCGTATGTTTTTATTCCTGTACTTGGATTTGGAAGTTATAAGTATTTGGGGCCATCTGCAAAGGAAGCCGGTGGTTTGATGTCACCAACAAATCCGTTTAACACATCAGATTATAAAGATCCCTTTGGCAATCCTCCATCGCCGCAGGCTTAATGTTGCAAAACTTAACTGCTATACAAATATTTTGCAGCCGGTTAGTTTTTACTAAGTGGCTGCAAAATCATTTACTGCCCTGTCCATTTAAATATCTAACAGGGATTGATTGTCCCGGCTGCGGCTTCCAGCGTTCATTAATTGCGCTGATGCAGGGTAACTTTCAAAAAAGCATCATGTTATATCCAGCCGCTATACCCTTGTTACTATTTTTTCTTTACGGCATAGCCGACAAATTCTGCGGACTGGACAACTCAAAGAACATTGTAAAAAAAACTCTTTTTATACTCGTCGGCAGCATAATACTGGTAAGCTATGGAATCAAAATCTGGAATTTGTACGGTCATTATAGCGCATCTGCCTGAGCGGTGAGGTGGCTATAGTCTTTTACGACCGTTTGCAAAAACAACAGGTTATTCATTTGAGCCGGAACAGTTACCGCCAAATGCGCCTTCACTTTTTCGGCAAGTGTATAAACAATGGTGCTATTACCGGTTTTGAAGAAATTCTGGATCACCTCATGAATTAAGCTAATGTCATTATCACTTAGCTGGCCTGCCTGGGCAAACACGGGTTCATAGCCACTGTCAACATTTTTAAAAACCAGGTTGTCCATTTTTGTACGGGGCACGGTCCGTACCAGTACCGTTCCGGCAACCATATCGCCTATGCGCTGCCCGTTTTCGCTCAATGCTGCTGTAATAAGTGCGGCCAGGCCACCGGTGATACCAAAATCCACTAACCTGAACAACCAGCGCAGTAAATACTGGCTAAATTTGGGCCTGGCACCGTCCAGGCTGATCACCCTTATCTTCATTACCCGTTTGCCAAAGCTTTGCCCGTTAAAAAAAGTTTCACAAAGCAGGTCGTAAAACACAAATATCACTCCTAAAACAATAAAGTAAACTCCGGCACCGCTACCAATGTACGATGAAGAAATAGCGCCCAAAATTGTAAAGGGAATAAAAATCGCATAGTCTATCAGCAAACCTAAAATCCGTTCGCCTAAGCCGCCAACTTCATAGTCTATGTCAATATTCTGAGCGGTATGTACTGTAATTGTTTCCATCTTGTAACAAATATAAATTTGTTATTTATAAATTGGCTGTAGTTTAAAAATTTGTAATTACTTTAAACAAAAATTACAGCATAGAAATGCGCGAAGCCTTGTTTATAAAACAAAACACGCAAAAGTGGAAAGATTACGAAAACGCGAAGTCGATAAGCCCTGACGAGCTTGCAGCATCGTTTATCAGCATAACCGACGACCTGGCTTACGCCAAAACCTTTTATCCTAAATCAAATACCACAAAATATTTGAACGGTCTTGCAGCTGCTTTTCATCAGTCCATTTATAAAAATAAAAAAGAAAAAACCAGTCGATTTATAACCTTCTGGAAATATGAGTTACCCCTGGTGTTTTATAAACACCGCAAGCCGCTCCTCTATTCTTTTTTATTTTTTACCGTTTTCAGCCTTATGGGGGCATTGTCTGCCCGGTATGATAATACTTTTGTGCGGCTTATAATGGGTGATGATTATGTGAACATGACGAACCAAAATATTGCAAAAGGCGATCCGTTTGGGGTTTATAAGCAAGGCGGATCATTTTTGATGTTCGTAATGATAGCCCTCAACAATATTAAGGTGGAGCTTTACACTTTTGTAATGGGTATTTTTTTGTCAGTAGGCAGCGTTTACCAGTTGATGCAAAACGGGGTTATGATGGGATCATTCCAATATTATTTCTTTAGCAAAGGATTAGGGTGGCAATCCATATTGGTAATATGGCTGCACGGCACGCTCGAAATATCCGCCATCATAATTGCCGGTGGCGCGGGCTTGATATTAGGCAACAGCCTGCTTTTTCCTAAAACTTATAAAAGGATAATATCGTTAAAGAACGGTGCGAAAGACGGGTTAAAAATAGCCATTGGCATAATCCCTATATTTATTACGGCAGCATTTTTTGAAGGGTTTGTAACACGCCATACGGAAATGCCGGTTTGGCAAAGCCTTTTAATTCTTACTTGCTCCCTTACCTTTATTATCTGGTATGTAATTTTATATCCAGCAAACCTTAACCGGAAACTAAATCACAATAACTTACTTGTTAATGAAACAACCTATTGAATTAAGACGCTCGCGGGATTTTGGCCAAAGTATAAACGATAGCTTTACCTTTTTAAAACAAAACTATAAACCGTTATTTTCATCGCTTTTTTTAATATGCGGCTTTTTCTTAGTGCTGGGGACCATTACAACTGCCTTTACCTATTTGAAAATGACCAGCATGTACAGTAGTAAACCTGATGATTTTCAAAGCACTAACATAGCTTACCTGCTCAGTGCATTTTTAAGTGCACTATCTTTATTGTTAGCCCAGGCCGGCATCCACTTGGTTACCGTTTGTTACATTTCTGTTTATCTTCAGAAAAACAAAGTGCAACCAACCATTGCCGAAGTATGGGGATACTTCAGATTTTATTTTTGGAGAGTGCTGGGAAGCAGTATATTGATAATTTTACTGTTTATGGTTGGTTTTATCCTGTGTCTGATACCCGGATTTTACCTTATGCCTGTACTCTCGCTTATTGTTCCAATTATCGTTATCGAAAACACATCGTTCCGTTATGCTTTTAACCAAAGTTTCAGGCTTATTAAAGAAAATTGGTGGCAGGTATTTGGTGTTATTTTCATAACGTCACTAATAGTGGGGGTTGCAGGTTCATTCGCAAGCGTGCCTATAACTATTATTTCAGCGGGGGGCAAATTTCTGTCGCTTAAGAGTTTTACTATCCCGCTGATTATATTTTTCAGTGCATTACGTAATATATTAATGCTGGCCTATACTATTCCTTCAATTGCTGTATGCCTTTGCTATTTTAGTCTTGCCGAAGAAAAGGATGGTATGAGTTTGATTGAACGTATTGAAAACTTTGGTAAAAGCGTTGACAATAACCTGAATTTACCCATTGAGGAGTATTAATGTATGTTAAGGTTACCCGTTGTTTTTTGCACCCTGTTTTTTGTGCTGTCCTTATGGGGCATCTCTTTTGCGGCGCCTAAAAAAATCCCGTTAAAAATACTGCCTGATAGTTCAAAAGTTACAGTTAAGAAATTTGATACTAAAGCTTTAGATAAATTAAGCGCAGACAAAGACTTTGACTATAAAGGAGAAGGCGTAGGCAAACCTTCGTTATGGGCCCTGTTTTGGCGGTGGCTTTGGGATGCAATAACCCGGCTGTTTAACCGTATTCCGTTTGGCGGCCAGTTCCTTGAGTACCTGGTATTAGGTATTTCGGCGGCCTTTTTGGTGTATGTAATATTTAAATCCCTGGGAATTGATCTTTCGCGCGGTTGGCGGGGCGACGCGGCAAAGGCTAATTTATCTTATAGCGAATCGCTTGAAAATATTCACGAAATAAATTTTGACGCTGATATTGAAAAAGCCATTGCACAAAATAATTACAGGCTTGCTGTAAGGTTGCTTTATTTAAGATGCTTAAAACAGCTCAATGATAAAAAATTAATACAATGGCAAATTGACAAAACCAACACGACTTATCTTTACGAGTTAACTGATCCTCAGCAAAAACAGGTATTTGGCTTACTTACCCGGCAGTTTGAATATGTTTGGTACGGCAACTTTGCAATCAACAAACAGGCATTTGCCAGCATCGACCTACTTTTTCAGAACTTTAAAAAACAACTGCCATGAGAAGCCTGAAAATTTACCTGATTATTGGTACTATTTTATTGATCATTTACCTAGTTGCCAAAGTTAATCAGCCCAAGGCAGTTGACTGGACGGAAACGCTAAGCAGCAAGGATAAGATCCCCTACGGAACCTATATATTGGCCAACAGGCTGAACGATATTTTTCCGGGGGCGCGCATCAGTACTTACCGGCAGCCTGTTTACAACGTAATTGCCGAAGATTCAATTAAACAAGCGAGCTACCTGATTATCTGTCCCGGCGTTGACTTTTCGCAGCCCGACTATTCACAGCTGATAAAATATTTAAAAGAAGGTAATGACGTTTTTATATCGGCTGAATATTTTGGCAAACTATTTGAAAAAAAACTGAGCATCGAAACTAAAACCTTTTATAACCTGGTTTCAAAAAGGCAGCAGGTCAGGTACCTCAGCCCCAACCTGGAGGCGCATAAACCATTGAGCATTGATAAAGATGTAGCTACTTCCTACTTTTCAAAGTTTGACACCCTGCATGCAGTTGTTTTAAGCGAAAATGCAGACCATAAAGCCAATTTTATTAAATATGTATTTGGTAAGGGTAATTTATATCTGTGTGCCAACCCCAAATTGTTCAGCAATTATAGCCTGCTAAAGCCCGACGGTGCCCTTTATGCTGCAACTGCTTTATCCTTTATAAAAGGCACCAGGCAAATAATTTTGGACGAATATTATACACAGGGCGACAGAGGCGACGACACGCCTATGCGCCTGTTTTTAAGCATCCCGACTTTACAATGGGCTTATTATATAGCATTGTTCAGCCTTTTGGTATTTGTGCTTTATGAAATTAAACGCAGGCAGCGCATTATTCCTGTAATTGAACCGCTCAGTAATGCTACATTAGATTTTGTGACGGTTGTGGGCCACGTGTATTACGAGCAACGCGACAATGCCGACATTGCACAGAAAAAAATCCTGTACCTTTTAACATGGCTGCGTGATGAACACCAAATAAAGACCGCTATAGCCCATGAAAAATTTAAAGAAAAGATCACCAATAAACTCGGCCTCGAGCCTATGTTTGCTAACGAACTGGTAAATTATTTGAAATATATAACCGTACAGGAAAAAGTGAACGACCGCGAACTGATTGAATTAAATAAACTAATAGAGAAATTTTATAAACAAGCCAGGTAATTATGGAAGACGAAATATTTGAACAAAGAACTGACCTTAGCAAGCTGAGCACCGCCGTTGAGCAAATAAAAGCCACGCTCTCTAAAATAATTGTGGGCCAGCAAGCAAGTATCGACCTTATAATTGCCGGCATTCTTGCTGACGGACATATATTGATTGAAGGTGTACCGGGCGTGGCCAAAACATTAACTGCCAAACTTATTGCAAAATCAATTGATGCCAAATATTCAAGGATTCAGTTTACGCCGGACCTGATGCCTTCAGATATTTTAGGTACATCTGTTTTTAATCCCAAAACTACCGAATTTGAGTTTAAGCACGGTCCTATTTTCGGCAACATCATCCTTATAGATGAAATTAACCGTGCCCCGGCAAAAACACAATCGGCCCTCTTCGAAGTGATGGAGGAACGCCAGCTCACTATTGATGGTAAAGCTTACCAAATGGATGAGCCCTTTATCGTACTGGCCACCCAAAACCCGGTTGAGCATGAAGGTACTTATCGCTTACCGGAAGCGCAGCTTGACCGTTTTCTATTTAAGATAGAGATTCAATACCCGTCACTTGATGAAGAGATTGCTATACTAACACAACAACATCAGCAAAAAACCGCCGATCAGCTGAGTCATATCAGTGCGGTAATATCTGCAAAGGATATTATTGAACTTCGCAACAAGGTTAAAGGATTACATGTTGATGAAAAGCTGCTGGTGTATGTGGCCCGGATAATTCACGAAAGCCGTAATAATAAGTCGTTATACCTTGGCGGTTCGCCGCGGGCGTCACTGGCAATTGTAAATGCAGCCAAAGCTTTAGCAGCTATTAAAGGCCGCGATTTTGTTACGCCTGATGATATTACTTTAGCTGCCATCCCGGTTTTAAGGCACCGGATTATGCTAACGCCTGATAAGGAAATGGAAGGCGTTACGCCCGATGATGTTATTGCACAAATAATCCAGAAGATTGAAGTTCCAAGGTAAGAGATTAGTAACCAGGGGTTAGAGATAAAGGGAAATTCAAGACCCTTTTGCCTGATGTTAAGAGAATTATAAGTGAAAAAAGTTTTTAAATTATTTTATACAGACCTGTTTTTTACCAACCGCCTTTTTACCGGGCTTGGCAGCTGCGTCGTGCTGTTTTTGTTTGCTTTCTTTTTTCCATGGCTGGGCATAATTCCCCAATTGGCGTTTTTCACGTTGCTGTTGCTCGTTATTGCTGATGTTGTAATGCTGTACCAGGTTTCGAAGGGTATTTTTGCAAAACGCCACGCGCCAGAGCGTTTAAGTAACAGTGATGACAATGAGCTGGGTATCTACCTGGAGAACTGGTACCCGTTTAACATTAACGTGGGGATAATTGACGAAATTCCATTCCAGTTTCAAAAAAGAGATATCTGGTTCAAAACCACGTTAAAACCACAGCAACGAAAGCTGATTAATTACATTTTACGGCCCACCAGGCGCGGAGAATACGAGTTTGGGGCCATCAGGGTATATGTGATGTCGGCATTGGGGCTCATCAGGCGCAGGTATAATTTTAGCCAGGGCGAAACATTAGCCGTATACCCTTCGTTTTTGCAGATGCGCAAATATGAGCTGATGGCGATATCAAATAATTTATCAGAAATCGGGATAAAAAAGATCCGCCGGCTCGGACACAGCCTTGAATTTGAGCAGGTAAAAAACTATGTCCCCGGCGATGATTACCGCACTATAAACTGGAAAGCTACAGCGCGCCAGGGCAACCTGATGACCAATTCATATACCGACGAGAAATCGCAGCACGTGTATTGTGTAATTGATAAATCAAGGGCCATGAAAATGCCTTTTGAAGGACTCACCCTATTGGACTATGCCATTAACGCCAGCCTTGTTTTATCAAACATCGCATTGCTGAAAGAAGATAAAGCAGGCCTGATTACAGTAGCTGAAAAAATAGGGGCCGTAGTTGCTGCCGACAGGCGCCCTACCCAAATCAATAAGATCCTGGAGGTATTATACAAAGAAAAAACACGCTACCTTGAAACAAATATGGAACTGCTGTATGCCACCATCCGCAATGTGATCAAGCAACGCAGTTTGGTGGTATTTTTTACGAATTATGAAAGTTTGTCGGCCCTGGAGCGGCAGCTACCTTTCTTAAAACGCATTGCGAAGTTCCACCTGCTGCTGGTGGTCTTTTTCGAAAATACGGAGTTAAAAAAGGTTAGTGAACAGCCTGCGGCCGACGTTGAAGGCATCTACATCCAAACGATTGCCAAAAAGTTTGAATACGACAAAAAACTGATTGTAAAGGAACTGGCCAAGTATAACATCCAGTCTATTTTAACCACACCTCAAAATCTTACCATTAATACCATCAATCGCTACCTGGAACTTAAAGCAAGGCAAAAGATTTGATATTAACCCGGTTTTGGAAAATTGATGCCGGCAGCACCCAGGTCTTTAATTATTTTTTCCATCAGTGCAATTTTAACATCTAAGAAGTAAGCAGGCTCTACCCACACATTTACGGTGATCCTGATGCTGTCGCTATCCAGCCCGATGAGGCCTACCCTTACTGCAGGGGTTGTTAAAACGTTTTTTGTTGATTTAATAGCGTCCAGCATTACCTGTTTGGCCTTATCAATATCAGCTGCGTAGGCAAGTTTCACGTCAAAATCAAGGCGGCGCTTGCCCTCCCGGGTAACGTTAACTATTACCTCGTTAAACAGCTTACCGTTGGGGATAATAACGGTTTTATTATCAGCAGTAAGCAATACGGTGTAAAAGATCTGTATAGATATTACTTTCCCTTCCTGGCCCTGGGCAACTATGCTATCGTCCAGGTCAAAAGGTTTCAATAGTAATATTAAAATTCCTCCCGCAAAATTCTGGAACGTGCCAGATAGCGCTAAACCCGCTGCAACAACAAAGGAGCCGATAATAGTGCTGAAAACACTTAGCGGAAAACCGATAGTATAAAATACCAGGATTATAAGTGCTATATAAAGACCGGTAATTACAAGACTTAAAAAAAATGGCTGTAATGAAGAATGTACTTGCTGCCTACTCATTCGGTCGCGGAGCCGCGTCCTGAGAAATCTGATGATCCTAAGACCAATTATTAATATTATAACCCCAATTATTAATCTCGTTCCGTTGATCAATAACCAATCATATCCCTGATCGTAAAAATTTTGAAGCCTCTTACTCATACAAAAGGCGAAATTAATAATTATTATTTACCGTAGATAGTGATAAAGAGCTCCGGACCTTTAAAAAACACCCAATCCACTATTTGGATTTGAATATGCTTTGCTTTTTCTGTTAAATTTTTCATGGTATAAGTGTACATTCAAATGTTGTGCCTTTTTGCTGTGCCGCTGATTTTCTGTACAAAAATACTGCTTATTGTAACCCTATTTTTACTTAATCAATCATTTGATTAACAAATGACAGTCCGTTTACCTTGCTGTGACCAAACGGGTGTGCTATAAAAGAAAACCCCTGTCTGATAAAACAGACAGGGGTTTTCTTTTAATATGTAATCATAGGTCTTCAGTTTTCGGAGAGTTTTTCAACGTCCTGCGCTGCTACCCATGATTTTGGCTTACGGATTGATTACATCATGCCGCCCATGCCGCCGCCACCCATCGGTGGACCACCAGCAGGAGCATCTTCAGGATCATCAGCCAATACACATTCTGTTGTTAACAACATTGCTGCAATTGAAGCTGCATTCTCTAAAGCTACACGACCTACTTTAGTAGGATCAATAACACCCGCACCAATCAGGTTTTCGTATTTATCAGTACGTGCATTGTAACCGAAATCTGCTGTACCTTCTTTTACTTTCTGTACCACGATAGAACCTTCGATACCTGCGTTTTCGCAGATCTGGCGTAACGGCTCTTCAATAGCACGACGAATGATCTGGATACCAGTATTTTCGTCTTCGTTAGCACCTTTAAGGTCTTTCAATGATTCAACGGCACGGATGAAAGCAACACCACCACCTGCAACAATACCTTCCTCAACAGCCGCGCGGGTTGCATGTAAAGCATCGTCAACTCGGTCTTTCTTCTCTTTCATTTCAACTTCAGAAGCTGCACCTATGTATAACACAGCAACACCGCCTGATAATTTAGCTAAACGCTCCTGTAGTTTTTCTTTATCGTAATCAGATGTGGTAGATTCAATCTGAGATTTGATCTGGCTTACGCGAGACTGGATCTCTTCTGATTTACCTGCACCATTGATAACAGTAGTATTATCTTTATCAACAATGATCTTTTCTGCTGTACCTAAGTAAGTAAGATCAGCATTTTCAAGTTTGTAACCTCTTTCTTCAGAAATTACAGTACCACCGGTAAGGATAGCGATGTCTTCCAACATTGCTTTACGACGATCACCAAAGCCTGGTGCTTTAACAGCAGCAACTTTCAGTGAGCCGCGAATCTTGTTAACTACTAATGTAGCTAATGCTTCACCATCTAAATCTTCAGCAATAATTAAAAGCGGTTTGCCGGTTTGAACTTGTTTTTCAAGAATCGGCAATAACTCTTTCATTGAAGATATTTTTTTGTCGTAGATCAGGATGTATGGGTTTTCCAACTCAACTTCCATTTTATCAGCGTTGGTTACAAAGTATGGGGAAAGGTAACCGCGGTCAAACTGCATACCTTCAACAGTTTTAACTTCAGTTTCAGTTCCTTTGGCTTCTTCAACAGTAATTACTCCGTCTTTACCAACTTTTTCCATTGCCTCAGCAATTAACGAACCGATAACTTCATCATTGTTAGCCGAAATAGAAGCTACCTGTTTGATTTTGTTATTGTCTTCGCCAATTGTTTGCGACTGCGCTTTTAAGTTTTCAACAACTTTGGCAACCGCTTTATCAATACCGCGTTTCAAATCCATTGGGTTTGCACCAGCAGCAACGTTTTTAATACCTGCAGTAACAATAGCCTGGGCTAATACAGTAGCAGTAGTAGTACCATCACCTGCAATATCAGCAGTTTTTGATGCAACTTCTTTTACCATTTGAGCACCCATGTTTTCGATAGGATCTTTAAGCTCAATTTCTTTTGCTACGGTAACACCATCTTTAGTAATTGCAGGTGAACCGAATTTTTTATCAATAATTACGTGACGACCTTTGGGGCCTAATGTTACTTTAACTGCGTTAGCTAAAATATCAACACCGCGTTTAAGAGCATCGCGTGCTTCAACATTGTATTTAACTTGTTTTGACATGTTTGTTTGTTTTGAATAGTGTTTAAATAGTTGTAAAAGTTGTATTTGCTGCAGCGGTTGTTAAATTTCCAACCATTACAACGTGTATAACATTTTCAACCTTATAATACCGCGTAAATATCAGTTTCGCGCATAATTAAATACTCTTTGCCTTCGTAGGTAATTTCAGTACCGGCATATTTACCATATAAAACCTGGTCACCAACCTTAACAGTTAAAGGCTCATCAACTTTACCGTCGCCTACAGCAACTATGGTTCCGCGTTGAGGTTTTTCTTTTGCAGTATCCGGGATTATAATTCCCGAAGCAGTTTTCTCTTCGGCCGGAGCAGCTTCCACTACTACCCTGTCTCCGATAGGTTTAATGTTTAATGACATAGTTGTACAATTATTAATTTTTATATTAATTTAAGTTCTGCTAGTGTTTATCATCAATTATGCCAAGCAAGCTCAAACTTCAAAATTGGCATATTATCTGTTCAATTGTCACTTTAAAGGCTGGCTAGATTTTTATAATTAATGATAGTTTAACACCCTAATGCCATGATGTCAGTAAGCATTCAAACTAAAAAGGCTTCACCCCGGTAAGTTACCGGAGTAAAGCCTTTTATATGCGTTGAGTTATTTGTTGTTATTTTTTTTGTGTAGCCGGTGCCGATGGCAGGGTTACTGGTGTTGTAGATGGTGCAGCTACCGGTTTTGAAGCCTTGTCAATCTGCTCTTTCAATTGTGGGTTATCGCTCTTTTCAGTGCCGCCTTTTACGGCAACATTAATAGCCATTGATAAAACCATTAAAGAGATAGCCAGGATCCAGGTACCTTTTTCTAAAAAGTCGCCTGTTTTCTGTACGCCCATTAACTGAGATGAACTTGAGAAATTTGAGGATAAACCGCCGCCTTTAGGATTCTGTATTAATACGATTAGCACTAAAAGGACACACACAATGATCGCTATGATCAACAATAATGAATACATTTCTTTTTATATTAATTGGTTTTCTTTTCTAACTGTTCAATCTTTTCCGCAAAGTAACGGCTTTTTTCCGGAAATCTCAACATCAATTTTTTGTAAGAGGCAATAGCCTTATGATAAAGCATCTGGTCGGAATAAATAGCCGCTAATGTTTCGGATACCAGTTCGTCCCTGTCTTCCGAACTCTTTTTGGCTTTATTTTCATTATCAAGCTTATCACTGCTTTGGGGCCGTATTTGCGGTTCTTCCTGTATAAAACGTTCAATAATCACCTGCTCTTTAAGCTTAGGGGTAAATCCGGAAGTTTCATGTGGCGGTGGCGGCGTTATTTTGTCCAGTTCCTCAACCGAAGTTATATGAAAAATATTCTCATAATACTGCTGCTGCAATTCGTCTGTACCCGGTTTTACTTTTGCTTTACGCTTCTTTTCGTCGACCGCAGGGACATAGGGCTGGTACACGCCGGCATGCTCCTTACGCGTTTTATCCAGCCACCACAAAAAGCTGTAAGGCAGTTTTTCGTCGTTATATTTCGTTACATCCTGCTGATCAGCGTCGTCCGCCTCCGAGTTTACCGCTTCCTGGATTTGCTGAACAACCGGCTCTGTTTCATTTACCGCCGCTTGTTCCTCGTGCCCGCCAAATGCCTGGTCGAACCTGAAATAATCAGTGGCAGCTATATTGCTAATGATGTCCGGCTCAATACTTAAGTTACCATTTACCTCATCAACAGCTTCAGCTGTTAACTCATGTTTACGGTCAACTGTATCGATTTTATCACTGTGATCATTTGGCTCGTCAGCGCTAACCTGTGCAACCTCCGGTGAATGTTCCGCCCCATCAGGTTTTGATACCGGTGCTTCCTGCTCAGCCCGGCGGGCTTCAGCTGCCGCTGCCGTGAAACCAATATATTCAGCAGTAACGGGATCGGCAAATACGCGTTGCTGTTGGCTTGGCGATTCCGGGGAAAGCGTTTCAATAACATTGCTTTCAACCTGGTTTTCAGTATTTGAGTCATAGGAAACTTCAGGAATCTCGTCAGTCGCGGCAGGCTCAGCGGTCACGTTTTCAGGTGCACCTTCGCCAGCAACACCAGCTATCGCTTCCCCGTCAGGCGGCATCCTGTACCCCATTCCAAAAGCATAATTTATAATCGGCTCTGTATAGGCGGCCGCATTTTCAACGTCATCCTTTACTTCATTTGCCGCACTTTCCTTTGTTTCAGTGGTATGTGCAGCCAGAGAATCTTCCATATGCGGAACTTCCATTTCCGGGATCACTGTTTCAGGTACTGCCGTATCAGCAAGCGACACTTCAGCCGGTGTTTCATCAGGCTGCTGATGCTCACTTACTACATCAGAATGTCCACCCGGTATAGCAGCGGTGTTTTCGCCCGCAATGCCGTTTACATCCTCGTATATTGTTTCTACAGCATTTGCTGGAAATGGTTCTTTAAGCAGACTTTCATTTAGAGCCCCGTTCTCAGTTGACGCCGTTAAATCTTGTTCGGCTACCTTGGTTTGATCCAAATAATCAATCTGCCCATTGCTTAAAATTTCATGCCCCGTTGTTTCCAAATGCGCTTCAGGTTCGGGTTGGGCAAATTCATGCGCTATACCGAACTGCACATCTGTAGCGGGCGCTGCTGTTTCAGTCTCTGTTACTGTGGCGGTATGGTCGCTGAAATAATTTTCAGCAGGGTTTACATCCGAAGGTTCGGTATGGGATATGCTTGCATACCTTTTGCCATTCGGAAAAATAATATTTTCATCAGACACTCCCATTAACGATGCAGGAGCATTGATAAGTTTATAAAGCGCTTTAGGATTAAAATAGGCTGCTGCTTTTTTCAGGTTCTTTTCATCGCTTGAGTGTGCGAGCAAAGCCTGTAAGATCCCGCTTTGCGGAAAATCATTAACCAGCCGCTGTAAATTATAATTATATGACTGCGCATCACCTGCTGGGTTAGCTAACAAAGTCCATAAAAATTCGTTCTGACTGTTATTATAATTTTGATCCACTGTTATTGAAAGCTACGAATTAATCCCAATTTGCAAAAGCCCTGTTAAATATATCCTCGGTTAGCTGCTTGTTAATATCTGCTATCAACGCTTGCTCAACCGGGGCAATAGCGCCCTTAAAATCTTTATATTTTGAAAACTGTTGTTCAAAACTAAGCTTTTTATCGGCATCATATACATATTTTACGTTTACAGTTATAGTTAAACGGGTTTGATCGGCAGTGGGCGCTGTGTTATTATTTGTGGCCTGTACCGATACCGGCGCTATATTATAATCACTAATTGTGCCGGATAATACTGCATCAGCCCCTTCGCCGGTTACAATACTTAAGCGGGTAGTATTCCTTATCCGGCTTTTTAGCGCCTCAGTAAACAGCTGACTTAAATTATTTACAACCAATGGAGCAGTATTTTCAAAAAAGTCAACCCTTATGGTTTTCATATTTGGCGGAATTGAAGCTCCGTTTAAACTTAGCTTATATGTACATGCCTGTAAAACCCAAATAAAACCGATAAGCGTAATTGCTAACCCCTTTACTCTCCTCATTTAATTATAAATTTAATTCTTTTATTTTTCTGTACAAAGTTCTTTCTGAAATACCCAGCTCATTAGCCGCCAGCTTACGCTTTCCCTTATGTTTTTTTAATGCTTTCCTTATCAGGTCTGATTCCTTATCTATCAGTGAAAGTGATTCTTCCACCTCCTCGGCATCGTGCGTTATATTATAGGGATTGGCGTTATTACTGTTATTATTGCTAATAACGGGCTGCTGCAAAGTAAATTGCGCTTCAGGCGCGTTAGGTAATTCAATATCCCGGTAAAGCTGATTTATGGCCTGCGAGTGGTTGGCGTGATTAATAGAAATACCTCCGTGTTCGATAATATCGGCCACCAGTTTTTTCAGTTCAACCATATCGCGCTTCATATCAAACAGCACTTTGTATAATATATCGCGTTCAGAGAAATCCTCTTTGGGCTGGTTCTCAACACGCATGGGCAAATTACGACCACCCATTTCAAGCGGAATATAAGTGAGCAGTGTTTGCGCGGTGATAATCCTGTCGCGCTCCAGCACAGCCAATTGCTCAGCCATATTTTTAAGCTGCCTTACGTTGCCCGGCCACGAGTAATTAATGAGTACCTGTTGTGCCTCCTCATCCAGCTGAATAGGCGGTGTGCGGTATTTATCGGTAAAGTCAGAAGTAAATTTCCTGAACAGCAAATAAATATCTTCCTTTCTGTCCCGCAGCGGCGGAATACGAAGCGGCACCGTGTTTAAGCGATAGTAAAGATCTTCCCTGAATTTGCCATTTTTTACGGCATCGTAAACATCAACGTTGGTAGCCGCTATTACGCGTACATTGGTTTTCTCAACCTTTGATGAGCCTACCTTTATATATTGTCCCGACTCAAGCACCCTTAGCAGTCGGGCCTGTGTGCCCAGCGGCATTTCAGCAATTTCATCTAAAAAAATGGTACCGCCGTTTACGGTTTCAAAATAACCCTTACGTTCGCCAACTGCACCGGTATAGGCACCTTTTTCGTGCCCAAATAATTCCGAATCAATAGTCCCCTCGGGTATGGCTCCGCAGTTTACCGCAATAAAAGGCCCGTGCTTACGCGGGCTCATTTGGTGGATAATATGCGAAAACACTTCCTTACCACTGCCACTTTCCCCGGTTATTAAAACGGATATATCAGTGGGTGCTACCTGGTTAGCTATATTTATAGCCCGGTTAAGCAAAGGCGAACTGCCGATGATTCCGAAACGTTGTTTAATTTCTTGTACTTCCATAATGGTTAGTGAGTAGTTGAATCGGACGGTCAGTTCGCTTGGCTTACCATTTGTAAACTAATTGTACTTGTCGGCTTCTTCAACGCAATCCAACTTATTCAACTACGCTACCTATTAGCGTTGCTGTTGTGCATTTTTCAACCAATACGTTAACATATTCTCCAGGTTTATAACCTTCCGCTACCGGGAAAACAACTACCGTATTCTGATCGCTTCTGCCTGAATAATCTTTTTCTGATTTTCTTGAAAATCCCTCAATCAATACTTTTTGGGTTGTGCCAACCAACTTTTTGAGCCTTTCATGTGAGTGCTGCTGCTGCTTGGCCACTACTTCCTGCAGGCGGCGCTTTTTCACTGCTTCAGGAATATCATCGGCATAACGCTTGGCGGCTAAGGTTCCCGGCCTTTCCGAATACATAAACATGTAGGCAAAATAAAACTGCACATGATCCATTATACTCAGGGTTTCCTGGTGCTCCTCCTCTGTTTCGGTACAGAAACCGGTAATGATATCAGTTGATATGGCGCACTCAGGAATAATACGGTTTATTGCCGCTACCCTTTCCATATACCACTCGCGGTTGTAGGTACGATTCATTAATTTTAACACCCGGCTATTACCTGATTGAATAGGCAGATGGATGTAATTGCAAATGTTATCATACTTAGCAATGGTATGTAACACATCATCAGTTATATCCTTAGGGTGGGAAGTCGAGAAGCGAACGCGCAATTCAGGGCTTATTAATGCAACCCTCTCTAACAGGTTAGCAAATGTTACACCTTCGCCTGAATGCGATACCTGGTTTTGTAATTCTATAAAATCCTCGCCCGAAGCAAGCACCCTGTCCAGCAGATCCATTCCTAAAACCGGTTTTTCGCTTTCTGCCCCTGTTTGCTGGCCTTCGGCCTTCCATTTATAGGAATCAACGTTTTGCCCAAGCAGGGTAACCTCGCGGTAACCCCGGTTAAACAGATCATGGCATTCGGCAACAATTGATTGCGGATCGCGACTACGCTCTCGGCCGCGCGTAAACGGCACCACACAGAACGAACACATATTGTCACAGCCCCGCATTATCGATACAAAAGCATTAATCCCGTTGCTGTTTAAACGCACGGGACTGATGTCGGCATAAGTCTCCTCGCGCGATAAAAGCACATTCACCGCTTTCTGGCCGCCGTCCACCTGCTCAATCAGGTTAGGGAGGTCACGGTAGGCATCAGGTCCAACAACCACATCAACCAGCTTCTCTTCTTCCAAAAATTTTGATTTTAGCCGTTCGGCCATACAGCCAAGTACTCCTACTACCAGCCCGGGATTTTTCACCTTGGCAATCGCAAAATCCCTCAGGCGGGCACGCACGCGCTGTTCGGCGTTCTCACGGATGGAGCAGGTATTTATAAATATAACATCAGCTACCTTATAGTCTGATGTGGTTTCAAACCCTTTTTCAGATAAAATTGAGGCTACTATCTCACTATCAGAGAAATTCATGGCACAGCCATAGCTTTCAATGTATAATTTACGACCGTTATTATTGGCGTTAATAGGTTCCAACAACAAAGCCTCACCTTGTCTGCTTTCATCGTGCGCTTTATCCGGAACAAGCAAATCCATCATCATTGTAAAAATTAGTCTGCAAAAATACATAAAAATTAATTACAGTGTGACAGATTGGCAGATATTTAGTTAGCCGGAATATTTATTTGAATTATTAAAAAACGTTGTGAACGCGTTCCTTTACCAGGCTTTATAAAGGATTTGAGATCGGCCCGCGCCGCTAATAATCTTGCATACTCTTTGTAACCATCAGGTTACCATCTAACAAAATTAAATTTCTGTTGTTCATAAAAAAAACAGCATAAACACCAGTGGAACAACAGTATATAGAACCTAAAAAAATCAAAAAATGGCCTTTTTATCTATTGGCGATAGTAGTATTGCTTGCCGGAACAGGTTATTACTTTTATAATAAATACATCGCATCAAACCGCTGGAAACCATTGTTGCAGGCACAGCTTAAAGAACTGGTATTAAAATCAACAGACAGCTTATACCATATTGAATACTCGGATTTTGACCTTAATCTTACATCGGGAGATGCATCGGTTTATAATTTTAAGCTGGTGCCTGATACCAATGTGTATAATAAGCTGGTGGCCCTGCAAAAAGCACCCGATAACCTGTTTATATTAAGTGTTAAAAAACTATCGATCAAAAACGTTGGCGCACGTAGGGCTTACCAGGAAAAGATCCTGAACATTGATAATATTTCAATTGATAAGCCCGAGCTTACCATCATCAATAAGCGCTATAAATTTAACGATACAGTAAAAGTGGGCAAACCTAAAACCCCCTACCAAATTCTTAAAACAACGTTTAAGCAATTACATATTGACTCTATTTCGTTGAATAATATCAGCCTTAATTACATTAATAAAAGCCACCCGGTAACCAAACACACAGCGTTAAAGCACCTGGACATCCATATTTCTGATATTGCCATTGATTCATTATCTGATAAGGCACCAGACCGTTTTTACTACACCAAAGGAGTGGAAGTTACCATACACGACTACGATATTTTAACTCCGGACAGTATGTATTCGGCCAGTCTTAAAAAAATCTATTTTTCTACCGCACAGCGAAAAATAGTGATGGATAACATTTCATTTAAGCCCAGGTACAACAGATCTGATTTTTACAAAGTGAGTGGCCAGCCGGGCGATATTTATACTTTAAAATTTAAGCAGATAACTATTGACGATATCGATCTTCAGACCTTTTTACGCGACCAGGTATTGTGGGCGGGGGTAATGAATATCAATACCCCGGATGTGCTGATCTATACCAATAATGCTTATAAAGGCAAAAAGACAAGTAAAATTGGTAAGGACCCGCACCAGGCACTGCAAGACGTTTCGCTGGACATGAAGCTAAAAAGGATAAATATCAGCAACGGTAACATCAACTATTCTGAAACAGATGCAACATCCGGCTACACCGGACAGATAATTTTTAAAAACACCAATGGCTATATTTTAAATGTAACCAATGACGACGACCAGAAAAAAGTAAACCCATACATGCGGGCCTACATTAGTACCCGTTTTATGGATGCGGCGCCTTTACAAGTAAACTTTAAATTTAACCTGCTTGCTAAAGATGGTGCATTTAATTACTCCGGCGAGCTAGGAAGCTTCGACGGCAGGAAACTGGATAAACTGGTAAAGCCGCTGGCACTGGTACATGTTGAGTCGGCCGATATAGAGAAATTGAAATTCAACGTGGATGCCAGTAATTACAGCGGCAAGGGAAACCTTGAGTTTTACTATAAAAACCTCAATATTCAATTGTTGAAGAAAGTGGACGGAAAGGCCGGACTTCAAAAACAAGGCCTAATATCCATGCTTGCTAATAACCTTGTGCTTGAAAGCAATAACCCCGATAAAAAAGGCGTTTTCAGGCCGGGCCCGATTGATTTAAAAAGAGAGCCTACCGTCTCTTTTTTTAGCTTTTTGTATAAGGGTTTGCTTGATGGGTTAAAACCAAGTGTTGGCTTTGATAAAAAAACAGAGAATAAAGTTAATACTGCTGTTACAAAAGTTAGTAATTTACTGGATAAATTTAATAAGTTTAAGGCTGATCGCAAAGCAAAGCGGGAAGCAAGAAAGCAAGCCAAACAGGTAAAGAAAGATTCCCTTGAAAAAGCTAAGCAAAACAATGGTAATTAATGGTATTAGAATATTTAAAGCATAGGTGGCAAAAAATAAGCATTGCCATATTACTGGGTGTTACCGCGCTTGTCCTGGTTCTTGCTTTAGTTATCAATAGCTATTGGTCGCCAATACTGGAGGCAAAGGTCAAAGACATTGTTGCAACCAGTTCCGACGGTCTTTATAAAATTGATTTTTCATCGGCCGATTTGCATGTACTCCGGGGCACCATCGTAATTTTCAATATCACCCTAAAACCTGACACAGCCGTTTATAACATAAAAAAGAAAGCCGGGCTGGCCCCCAATAACCTTGTTGAGCTACACATAAAAAAACTGGTCCTTTCACACATTCACCCTATCGGACTTTATTTCAGGCACAGGCTTAATATAGGGCAGGTAATGTTATACAACCCCGAGCTTAATGTTAGTTACCAGCTTAATCATACCCGCGATACCGTTGTAAAAGATAACCGGACGGCATGGCAAAAAATATCAAAAAGCCTGCATTATATTCATATCCGTGATATATTAATGGGCGATGTAAAATTCACTTATAAAGATTACTCAGGTCATAAGCTGGCTATATCGCAGCTTAAGGAAATGAACTTCAGCGCACACGACCTCCTGATTGACTCCGCCACACAAACCGACCGGTCACGCCTGCTTTATTGCAAGGATATAACCGCCGAGTTGAATAACTACAAGGGCAAAACGGCAAGCGGGCTGTATTCCTACAGCATAAAATCTGTTAAGCTATCTACCTCCAGGTCACAGCTGAATATTAATGGATTGATTATAAAACCGGCAGATACCAGCGTGTTTTTTTCAAAAAGCCACAAAGATCGTTTCACACTTAATCTTGATTCGGCGCAGTTAAACCATTTCGATTTTTTGAGTTATCATAAATACAGGATCTTATCCGCCGCTGGCCTTACGATAAGTAACGGTACTTTCCAGATATTCGCCAATCCTAATCAATCAAAAACTATAAAAGACAAGATCAAAAGCTTCCCTAACGCAGCCATTGATAGCATCAGTGCCGATATCAGGATTGATACTGTTTTGATCCGCAGGATGAATGTTATTTATAACGAGTATAACGCCAAATCAAAACAAACCGGATCGCTTGAATTTAACAAAACAAGCGGGCATGCTTTTAATATTACTAATAATAAGGCTGCCCTTAAAAAAAACAACATCAGCACCGTCCGGCTTACTACGTATTTCATGAACCGGGGAGAACTTAACACCACCTTTAATTTCAATTTAACTGATAAAAACCATTCATTCAATTATAAGGGGCACCTGGGCCCCATGAATCTTCAGGCGTTAAATCCGGCAGTTATGCCCCTTGCAATGGTTAAGGTTAACTCGGGTAAGCTTAAAGAGTTCAGCTTTGATATCCAGGCAGATAAAAAGGCATCAAGGGGAAAGGTTGTGATGTTGTACAACGATGTCAAAGTATCATTATTAAAAGCCGATACCAGTAATGATAAGCTGAAAAAGAAAATGTTCGCTTCTTTGTTCGCTAACATCTTTATCCTAAAACATAACAATCCTGATAACGAAGGTGCCCAGCCGCGAATTGCATGGGTAAACTATTCACGCACCCCGGAAACAGCTTTTTTTAAAACGTTATGGCAAACATTATTAAGCGGGATAAAGCCCTCGATAGGTCTGGATAAAAAAACCCAGCAAGCAGTTACCACCATGCAGGACCAACAAAAGCAAAATAAAAAAGACCGGAAACTGAGGAAAGAATTGCGGAAACAACGACGGGCGGAGCGTGAGCTGCAAAAGGAAATAAGAAAGAATGCAAAAGCGGAGTTGTAATGATTAAGCTGATAAATTTAATTTCAAGTTACACCGAAGTTCATTAACCACATTAGCCGAATACCTGTTGTTGTTTAATTGAATATCAGCCTATTCCAAAATCTTATTTAAATTCCTGAGTTTTATCTCCTCTCCGTGCAACATTTCCTAATCCAATTGCATCTTATGATTAAAGTAACCAATAAACATTATGAAAAGAATAGCATATACCTTATTTGCGGCTGTATTGCTTAGTTCAGCTACACTCAAAGCGTCAGCACAATCCGAAGAGTCGCGACAGGTTTCGGGATTTAATTCAATTGCATCCGGCGGCGCATTCGATGTTCATGTGAAAATCAACGGAACCGAAAGTCTAAAGATCCAGGGAGATGCGGATGCGGTTAAAGAAATTGAAACGAAAGTTGAGGACGGCCACCTGCAGGTAAAATTCAGGCACCATGATAATTGGAACCATGAAAACTATGGGCCGATTCATATTTATATTACTGCAAAATCATTGTCAGGCCTGGCAAATGCGGGTTCCGGCTCAATTAAGGTTGAAGGCACCGTTAGCGGGGACAAGGTCAATGTCGTATTAAGCGGCTCCGGAAGTATTTCATCGGCCGTAAAAGCTGGCGATTTCCACGTTGTGCTTAGTGGTTCAGGTTCAATTAACCTTACCGGAAGCGCTGACGAAACAAAGATCTCCATCAGCGGATCGGGCGATGTGAACGGTAAAGAATTTAAAACCAATACCGCAAGTGTCGCAATTGCCGGATCGGGCAATGCGCACCTGGGTGCTGACAAAAGCATTTCGGCTAGCATTGTAGGTTCGGGCAATGTGGTTTACAATGGCAATGCGACCATCAGTGATACCCGCACTGTTGGTTCAGGCAGGTTAAGCAGGCAGAATTAAGTATCCTCTTCGCAAAATTACACTTAATTAACTTCTATATATTTCTTACAAAAACCGCTGTAATGGCGGTTTTTGTATTACCCTATTATTTCTTTTTTTTATTTTTCAGATAATCCTCTCTAATGGCTACCATGTCAATTTTTGAACAATCGCTGATTAAGTTTGCTACAATTTGGAGCGGCATAGCCGTTTCATCTTTAAAGTTTATACACCCTTTTTGAAAACGGGCACCGGGCAATAGTTCCATGTACCTTATGCGAAGCTTACTATCAACATAAATGGGCATCAGATGTAAAGACATATAATCTTTTACCGCTGCAAGCGCATATTTAAAAGCGCCCCTATCGTTATAAATTATCATTTCCTTCCCCATCATACTGCCAATGGCAGCTGTTACAGTTGGATCATTCTTTATAATGAGCTCATGCATAGCGTGCATCAAAGATCTGCGCTGCTCATCCTGCTTCAGGAAATAGTCGCTTATTGACATGCCTTTTTATTTTTAAGCTAAATATAAATATTGATCGTGTAATCCACACCTACTGTTTTATCCAACTATTGCAGCAGTAACTTTAAATTGATGCCAAAATTGGTAAATGCGGTGTTGAAAGTTTGTGAGGTATATGGCCTTGTAATGTTCGAATCGTAAAATACATTTAAGTTAAAACGCTGGTTTATTACATAGTCGATTGACGGGCGGACCGTGATATTTTGCGCACCGGACGAAATTTCGGCTGCCTGCACGTCGGCCCGGTAGATGAGTGTTTTATTATCCTGTAAAGAGAAATCAATCTTAAAGTTTACGTCATTATCCTGTTTGCCGCCCATCAGCCCAAAAGGGAACCTGAAGTTTTTTGCATGATAACCCCAGCCGAAAACCAGCGCACTTTGATTTTGTTGCGCTAACTGACTGTTTAATAAACTAAGGCTCAAGGAACGACTTTTTCGGTACTCAAAATTGGCGGTCATGTTGTTTTTAAAGCGTGCTGCCATACCTATCAGGGGTACAAACTGTTCAAAAATAGTAACCTGCGAGAACTGGTAAAAAGGCAAAAAGTCGTTATTGGCATCGCGCGAGCTTACCGCGCCGTTGGCTGCCTGGTACTGTAAAAGGGTGGTAAAGCCCGAAACGCTGTATGTTGAGCGATAACCGTGCGTTACGTCAAAAGAATCGAACCACTCCATAAACATCGGAACGTGACTTAGCCCGTTATAGGTGATCTGCCAGTTGGGGATTGGAATATTGGGGAACTGGCCCAACCCTGATTTACCGGCATCTTTACCTGCATAGGCTGCCAGGAATGCCGGCACTAATACATTTTGCGAGTTGGCGCTGTAACCGTCGCTAAACCCGCCCACAGGTGTTCCGGTGGAGTTAGGGTTTTGGCTGCCCAGCCGTTGCGAAATAACCGCCCGGTTGTCAAGAAACTTCTGGAATGTTGGCGATGTATTGTCAACACCCTTTGATTTTGAAAATGCGGTAGCAATAGTTAAATAAGAAACACTGTAATCGCCCGAAGTTATGGGGCTAAGGTTTTGAATATTATTTGACCCGTCAATTGATTTAAAAGTAGTTTGATAAGTATGATCCTGCGTTTTAAAGGCCTGCAGCTCTATCCGCAGGTAAGGCAACGGTTCAAAAGTTCCTTTTAAATGCAGGTCCTCGTTAAGTGTTTTTACGTACAGTTGATTTTGAAGCGTATCTGTACTGATCCAGCCATTGGCGATGGCTTTTTGGCGCAAATCGGCCTGACTGCCCAGCAGGAATCCCAAACCCGGTGCACCATAGTTAAAGTCCTGTCCAAAAAAGTTAGACTCGGGCAGGTAACCAGGGATAAACGTACCTTCTGTACGGGTATAAGTTCCACTTATGTTCTTTATGCTTGTTAACAGGCCTACCAACAGTTTATTGATGCCGCTTGCATTATCCGGTCCCGTTGCACGTTTTATAAACTTTAATTTTTTATAAAACTGGTCAAAATTCAGTGATGGGTTCAGCTGAATGGTACGTGAGTTATTGATACTGTTGCCTATGCTGTATTGAGGGTCGTTAATAGCAAACAGCGGCTGCGACTGCCAGTTAAAGTGCGTGCTGTAACGGGCAACCATGCTGGTCCAATCAAGCCCCGGGATTTTAGCTAACGGCACCGTATAATTAAAGTTGATGGTATGGTTGTAGTTTGTGGTACGCCCAAGCCGTTTTAAGTTTTCCCAAAGCGTATCCACTTTTAAGCCATCCGTTCCGCGGCTGGCAGGCTCGTCCACCACCGAGAGGTTGGTGGCATCAATATCCATGGTAAGCGACTTTGATAAATTCCAGCCGATGCCATATACCCTGGTAATGTTAAAGGTTTTATTAAATGTGGTTGGGATAGGAATAAAGTTGTTTGGGTTGTTGTTCCTTAAAGTATTCTCTGAATAAAAACGGTCAAAACTGATGCTAAAGTTTAAACGCGACGGCAACAGACTATAGTTAAAATCGCGCAGCAGCGCAAGCAGGTTGTTCTTAATTACCTTACTAAAAGGGCTGTAAAACTTAGGCTGGTTGGTATAGTTATAGTCCAGTTCAGCCTTGTAGGTTTTCTCCAGGTCGTTCTGTGTTGTAAAATCATGATGCTGGTATTCAGAATAGGAATAGGTTGCGTTGAGGTTAGAAACATCCCAAACATGATTTTTTGCCTTCGGATCTGTTTTAGCGATATGCACATTGGTAAAGCTGATGCTCTTTCGCAGTGTATAATCTTCGGCGGCGGTCTTTATTGAATCGCGTTTCTTCGAATCATTCGTTGCTGCAAGTGTTTGTTTTAAAGTAATGTCCGGCGACGCAGGGTCATATTGCGGAGTGCTGACTTGTGATGATACATTAACATAGGCCGGGATATGTACCCCGCTTTTATCAGGGAAGAATTTACCGAGCTCAACATTAGCGGCAACATCATAAACCTGGTTATCATACAGGCTGCGGTCGGCCAACCGCGAATCAAGCGAGCCGAAGCCAACGGTAGTTTTACTGCCCGAAACCGTTACATCGGCAAAATCGGCAAGCTTGGCATTCACCCTGGCAGTGGCGGCCCACCCACCTTTCTGATCAAAATTAGTCAATCGCAATTCATCAAACCAAACCGTGCCATCCTTATTAAGGCCATCGTCATTACTGGAGTTCGATGCCGGTTTTAACGGGTTCCGCACGCCCAGCATCACCGCAGTTAGCCGGCTCAAGTCGGGCTGCCCTACAATGGTAATTTTATTCCGCCCGTCAGTTACCGTGAAAGGCATAGTAAGCGGCCATGGTTTGCCCTGGTACCGTGCGTTGTTACGGGCAAGTTTTGCCGTGGTTAATAATGAAAGCTGCAGATTAAGCTCGTTTACATCTGGCCAAATAGAAGTTGGCGCGGAGGTACCGGGCTGGGTTATTTTTAAAGGGATCTCATACTCGTAGTAGTTATCAACATAATCAACCCCAAGGCGTACAAATGCGCTAAGATCATCGTCCCTTAACTGGGTGCCTTCCGCATGGATAAACATTTGTAAGTTCTTGTATTTTCTGAGGTCGTTATTAAACAAACGAAAAGCAGCACGCGAGTAACCATCGCGCAGGTCTGTAACCTTTAATGAAAGCGACTGCTCATTAAGCCTGGTATTTGCCTGGATGTTATTATAATCAAGCTGGCGGGTAATACCCGGAGGAACAACATATGGGATTGGCTGGCGGTTACCGTTTGCTTCAATATTTACAGTTTCAACATCAAGTACTGAATTATCAAGCGGCGGGTTAATCAACGATGGGTCTGCAATTACATTATTAGGGTTATTCTCGGTATTAAAAGCGCGCCACTCGCCGCGCACCAGTTGCATTGATGCAAAACGAAGCACAGCGGTGTCTGCAAAGTTGGTCATGAACATGCGCATGTAGCGAATAGATTTAAAATCCTGGATGCCGCCAATAGCCTGCTGGTAAGCGGTAATAGGCACTCTAAACTGGTACCAGGTAACATCC
Source organism: Mucilaginibacter xinganensis (assembly GCF_002257585.1). Lineage (NCBI taxonomy): Bacteria > Pseudomonadati > Bacteroidota > Sphingobacteriia > Sphingobacteriales > Sphingobacteriaceae > Mucilaginibacter > Mucilaginibacter xinganensis. The sequence goes on from NZ_CP022743.1 coordinate 4,419,077, forward strand.
TGCGTCGTGCCGTTTGCCAGCTTAACTGCAGAAGTAACCTTATCGCTGACAAAGTTTTTGCCTACCACCAAATCTGCAGGGCGCAAGGATACCTTGTACTGAAAGTATTCATCATCCTGGTCCATGTTATTATCATGGTTGATGTCCTCACCGTCGGGCAATGATGTTGAAGCCGATGTTTGCAGACCAAGTAGGGCCTGTGATTGCTCTGCCGTTGGCGAGTTGCCGTCTGTACCGTTATACCTGCTGTAACGTTTCAGGATGCCTGCGCCCGTTTTATCAAGGTCGGGGCCCTGGTAATATTGATAATCGTCAGATGATGGATCCGCCGCAAATGTATTGGCGGCCTGCGCATTCAGCGCGCCTTTAACCTGCTGGACTACCGATGAGAATTTTTTCTGCTCGTCAGCGTCATTTAATCCATCCAAACCCACATCCTGCGATTTACGGGAGGCTGGATCATTGTCGAACGCATTTACAACCGGCTGCAACTTTGATACCCGGCCCCAGGTGGTTTCATCAGTATTGCTGTAGTTACCGTCAACAGGTAAACTATTTTCAAGCCCTTTACGGCCGTCTTTTAATATATCTTCGGAGATATTACCAAGGTTAAAATAAAGATCTCCACCCGCTGAGTTTGGTTTATAAATATAAGGGTCCATCACCCAAAACTCAATATACTGCACGTTTAATGACTCAAAATCATTTGCGTTTATCCCGCGGACAATACCACCCCAGCGCGATTTTGGATTAAGCAGCGTACCATCAGCATTAAGACCGGTTGTTGTAAAATTGTACGGCCCCCTTACCGTTGGATAGAAAGCTAAATCAAGAGTGGCTATATTTAATGGCTGCCCGCTTGGCGTTTGCTTAAATGGATACACTTCGTTTTGAAGCACCTGCCTTACATAATGGTTTGACAGTTCATTGCGGCTAACCGGGATGTTGCTGCCAGTATAAAAAATGGGGTCAATATTATAAAACGCCAGCCTTGCCCGGTTATAACCATATCTAAGGTCGTTAAATGACTGCGACTCGGGGAACAACTGCGGCGTGCCCGAAATCTGCCAGCTATTTGCACTTTTTACGTCAATTACCGATTGACTATTTTCAAAATCATCCAGGTATGATGTCCCGTTCTTTGATCCGGCAAAGTTCAGTACAGAAGGACTGCCTGGTAACAATTGCGCAAACTCACCGTTGAAACTTATGGACGATGGGGCTTTAGTATGTATAAAAGGAATTTTATCAACCAGCCTGGTCAACAACCTTGAATTGGCATTATAATTTACGTCAAACCCGTAAATGGTATTTGATATAGACTCCTCACCAATAATCTCGTTTTGAGTGATTGGTTGTTCGGTAAGGTGCATTATGGTTGCCCCTATTGCCAGGTTATCATTTACCTTGTAATCAAACCGGGATCCAAACAGCGATTTCTGTTGCACGCCAAACAACTCATTATTTTCAACCTTAACCGTAATTGGCTGCCCGGATGAAAGTAGTGCGGTGTTCAGAATGCGGATCCTTCCTGCACCATAGTCAATGGTATAATCCGTTCCTTCGGCAAGTTTTAACGTGCCTGCATTAACTACTACTGATCCCTGGGGAATATTTACGGCGTTTAACTGGTATTCTGATCCACCGGTTGCCGTATAGGTACCCTTTATCAAATAGCGGTTAAGCTGCGGAAAAAACTGCTGCGCTATGGTTTTTGTTGAGTCATATAATTGTTGGTAAACATAGCGCTTGGCCAGGTCCGATTCTGACGCAGTGAACTGTTTAGCCAGATCTGACCCAAACGGTTCCAGTTCCGGGAAAATGATCTTTCCGTTTTGCGAATCAATCGTTATACCCTCTAAAAAGTCAAAGTAGCCGTCGGGCTGTTTATTTTGTTGCTGATCGAGGTTATCAAGATCCGTAAGCTGCAGCCAAAGTTTACTTTTGGTATTCTGCCCCTCTTCCATAATGGTTTTTTCGATACCTGACTTATCATCCAGCCGCGTTACCGTAAGCTTAAAATCCTTAGGGCTAACCTGGAAAGAGTTTAATGAATAAATATTTTTCATCATCAGCTTCCACGTAGGCAAACTGGTTTTCAACAGCTGATTTTTCAGCAGTTTTACATATAACACCTTGGGATTATTCGGATCGACAGGCACATCGCTCGAAAACTCCCCTACCTGGTATTGTACCCCGTTATAAGTATATTGATAAGCAACCGCCAGCACCTCATCATTATTTAAAGGATAATTCAGCGAAATGTAACCCAGCTGCGGATGAAGCGTAAATTCCTTAGCTGTTAATTTACGGGCATAGGTAAGTTTGGTGTAGTTGTCTGATCCTCCTGTTGTTTTGAAATAGCTGCCTATGGTATTCTGCGGATCATTTGTTAATCGTGTCGACGCCGGTAAATTAGCCAAAAGGTTATTTGACTGCTGCGGAAAGCCGGGGCCTTTGAAACCCGCCGGTAAGCCCGAATACGCAGGACCTCCATGTATCAATGTTGTGTTATATGGCTTGTTTTCGCCGAGGTCCATCAGGGCCAGTACGTCGCGTGAGTCGGTGGTATTGTTGGTACGATTGGTGGTCCAAACCTCAATTTTGGTAATATTTACATTTGATGAGATGATTGGAATATTTGAAAGCGCCTTATTGTAGTTATTTCTAAAGAACTGCGATAAAAAGAAGTGCCTGTTTGCTTCGTAGTCAGCAGGGGTAAATTTAAACTGTCCTTGCTGTGCACCATTGGTGATGGTGATTGTTTTTGACTGCGACCGCTGCTGCGACAAGATGGTCGTTATATCGAGCCTGCCGAATTTCAGCTTTGTTTTCACCCCAAAAAGTGCCTGGCTCCCGGTAATAAGCGTAGTATTTAATGGCATGCTTACGGTACCTGCTTCAATTTTTTGAATGATCTCGTCAGGCTTGCCTGTATAATCAAGCTTTATCTGGTTCTCAAACTGAAACTGTGCATCGGTATTGTAATTGGTAGTGATTTTTAATTTATCGCCAATGCTCCCGGTTACGTTTAGCTGGATCTTTTGGTCGAAATTAAAATTAAATTGGGTGCGCTGCTTGGTGTTATAAAGTGGATTTTCGTTTTTATTGATCTGGCCTGACATAATAGCCTCGGCAGATCCCTGCGGCCTTATATCAATGGTCGATCCGCCGAAGATCTGGTTAAACGTCTGGCTCCTGAGTTTTATCGGAGGGATAAAACCGGGCTGCTGCGATTCATAAGCGTAATTATCTGAAAGCTTTTTAAAATAATCACGCCTGTTCTCCTTTTCCTTATACCGTAAATACTCATTAAAAGTAAGGTACTGCGGCGGACGGTATAATAAGTTGCCTACGCGCTCATACATTATGTACCTGTTGGTTACGGCGTCATACTCAAAAGTACGTACAAGATTTATGGGGTCGTTGATGAGCGCACCCTCACGCAAGCGGTAATTTTTCGACTCGGTGATCTTACCGGGGATCTGAACCTTTACAGAATCCTTTTTTGTGCCGGGAGATGTCTGGGCAAACGCATTTCCAGCCCCGCAAAATGCAGAAATAAATGATATAAATACAGCAGCTTTGCGAGTAAAGGTTCTAATCAAGGCTCAAGTAAAAAATTAACGTAATTATAAAGCTTTTAGGGCAGATTTAATCAACTGTTCGACAGTTAAATCATTATTTTTGCTTATTTCATTATCTAGTACCTTTTCAACTGAATTTCGGACAAAACCCAGCATAACCAGCGCAGACAACGCTTCTTCGCGTACTGTTTTATTTAAAGGCACTGTACTTAACGTATCTGAACCCTCTTTACGCAACTTATCCTGTAGTTCAAGGATAACCCGCTGCGCTGATTTCGGGCCGATCCCTTTTATGCGCTGGATCAATGCAACATTACCGGATATGATCGCATCCCGGATTTCCTCCGGCGTAATTGATGACAACATCATCCGGCCCGTATTGGGCCCGATGCCTGAAATAGAGATAAGATGCAGGAACAAACGCCGCTCACCTTCATCAACAAAACCATACAAAGTATGGCTATCTTCCTTTACATGCAACCAGGTAAAAAGCTTGCAGCGCTCGCCGCTTCCAATTTTTGAATAAGTATTCAGTGAAATATTGATGTGATAGCCTACCCCACCTGCATCAATCACCACAAAAGCAGCGCTTTTAAAAACTAATTTACCGTCAATATAGGCGTACATAATTTATCAGATAGTTCCATTTTTCAATTAAAAAATGAAAGGTGAAAGGTAACAGGTTTTTGACAGAATAAGGTTTATTTCTTTAAACAATTTATCGTAAAGGTAAAAAGTAAAAGGCTTAAGTTTTAAAAAAATCGAGCAAGGAACAACCGATATCAAAAGGGCGGCTTAAAGCGCTCATTTAATACCTTTTGCAATACTTTATTTTCCGGCGGTTATTTTTTTTTGCTTTTCACCTCTTCATCTCCTTTTTCCTGGGCATCAACCACCGCAATGGTAATCATGTTCACGATTTCCCGAACCGAGCTTCCCAACTGCAATACGTGCACTGGCTTTTTCAGTCCGAGTAATATAGGACCAACAGCTTCGGCACCGCCAATTTCCTGCAATAATTTGTACGCAATGTTACCCGACTCGAGGTTTGGAAATATCAGCGTATTCGCAGGCTTGCCATTCAGGGTTGAAAAAGGAAAGTTATCGGCAAGCAGTTCAGCATTTAAAGCAAAATTAGCCTGCATATCCCCATCAACTATCATATTGGGGTATTTTTCATGTAAAATGCGAACAGCATCCATAGTTTTCTCCGGAATCGGCCCGTGATTGGACCCAAAATTCGAGTAGGAAAGAATAGCCACCCTCGGGTCGATATTAAATTTCCTCACTGATCTTTCAATCAGCACAGTAATGTCTACCAGGTCCTGTGTTGACGGGTTTACGTTTACGGTAGTATCACCAAAAAATACGGGCCCCTTTTTTGTAATCATCATGTACATACCCGCTACACGGCTAACGCCATCGCCGGTACCTATCACTTGCAGGGCAGGTTTAATGGTGGTAACATAATCCTTAGTCAGCCCCGAGATTAAAGCATCGGCCTCGCCAAACTGCACCATACACGCACCGTAATAATTACGGTCGTGCATTAGCTTCTTCGACTCATAAACCGATACCCCTTTGCGCCGCCTTTTGTTGTACAGATATTCAGCATATTCATCCATCCGCTCACAGTTCTCTAACGGATCGATAATTTGAACATCGCCCAACTCTATATCGTACTCTTTCATTATCTGCCTAATCTTGCTGACATTACCAAGCAGGATAGGCGTGGCTATACCTTCTTCTTTTACTATTTGGGCAGCCCTTAAAATTTTATAGGTATCCGCTTCAGCGAAAACTATGCGTTTAGGGTTTGACTTGGCTTTATTGGTAAGGTTACGCAACAGCTTATCATTGATCCCTATCCGCGACCTTAGTTCTTCCGTATAGGCATCCCAATCTGTGATGGCTTTACGGGCAACACCCGACTCCATAGCAGCCCTTGCAACGGCTGAAGACACCTCGGTAATTAACCGCGGGTCCATCGGTTTTGGGATAATATAATCCCTACCGAATTTAAGGTTAGTTGTGTTATAGGCCAGGTTAACAGCCTCGGGAATTGGCTTTTTTGCCATGTCAGCTATCGCCTTAACCGCAGCTATCTTCATCTCCTCGTTAATGGCAGTAGCGCGCACATCCAGCGCCCCCCTGAAAATATACGGGAACCCTAAAACATTGTTTACCTGGTTCGGAAAATCAGACCGGCCGGTAGCCATTATTATATCCTTGCGCGCGTTTACGGCAAGGTCATAAGCTATTTCCGGAGTAGGATTAGCCATTGCAAAAACAACAGGATTTTTCGCCATTGACTTCAGCATATCCGGTGTAACCACATTCCCTGCAGACAATCCAACAAATACATCAGCATCTTTCATTGCCTCTGCGAGTGTCTTAGCATCTTTACGGGTGGTGGCAAATTCAAGCCTTATATCATCCAGATCAGTTCGGACGGGGGTAATTAAACCGTTCACATCAAACATCACCAGGTTTTCTTTTTTGACCCCAAGTGCCAGGTACATTTTTGAGCAGGAAACAGCCGCGGCACCGGCGCCATTCACCACCATTTTTATTTTGTCGAGCTTTTTGCCCTGAATCTCGCAGGCGTTGATCAATGCCGCACCGGATATGATTGCCGTGCCATGCTGGTCATCGTGCATCACCGGGATCTTCATTTCCGCTTTTAACCGGCGTTCAATTTCAAAACAGGTGGGGGCAGAAATATCTTCCAGGTTTATCCCGCCAAAAGTAGGCTCAAGGGCTTTTACAATGCTTACAAATTCATCAACAGTTTTGGCGTTAACTTCAAGGTCAAAAACATCAATATCGGCATAAATTTTAAACAATAAACCCTTACCTTCCATAACCGGCTTGCTTGCTTCAGGGCCAATATTGCCCAACCCGAGCACTGCTGTCCCGTTTGTAATTACACCAACCAGGTTACCCTTTGCGGTGTATTTATAAACGTCATCAACGTTATCTGCGATACGTAAACATGGTTCTGCAACGCCCGGCGAGTAAGCCATACTTAAATCGCGTTGTGAATTGGTGGGCTTGGTAGGTATTACCTGTATTTTTCCGGGACGGCCTTTTGAATGGTAGTTTAACGCATCCTGGTTACGGGTGGGTTTGTTCATCTTCTCTCAGTTACTGGAGTGCAAAAGTAAGGATTATTTTGATTTAGGGTTTCGAAAGTTCGATTTTGAGGCTATTTAAGGAGATTGGCGATTAGTTAAATAAAAAAAAAATAATTGTATCCTAAATCGTTTTACAATCAATTGTCCCGGTTCTCGGAATCAAAAAAGGTGCTCCACTTTCGCAAAACACCTCACATTATATCTTTCTTAAAAATTCCTGGTGTCTTAAGCCTTCGCCTCTTCCTTTATAGCCAACTGTCCGCAAGCAGCATCAATATCTTTACCCCGGCTACGGCGTAAATGTGTATTAACACCTTGTTTTTTCAGGTAGTCGGCAAAAGCCTCAACCTTATCTTCGCCGGCATTAATAAATGCAGCCATCGAAATGGGGTTATATTCAATAATATTTACCTTACATGGGAGGTGCCTGCAAAATTGCGCCAATTCGGCAGCATCTTCAATATTGTCATTAAAACCATCAAAAATAATATATTCGTAAGTAACCGGGTTTTTGGTTTTAGCATAATAATACTTCAAAGCCTCGGCCAATGCTTTTAGCGAATTTTGCTCATTAATAGGCATTATCGTGTTCCGCTTGGCATCATTGGCTGCGTGTAATGACAGGGCAAGGTTAAATTTCACCTGATCGTCGCCCAGCTTCTTGATCATCTTAGCGATTCCTGCTGTTGAAACGGTTATTCTTTTTGCCGCCATGTTAAGCCCTTCTTCCGAAGTTATCTTTTCAACCGACTCCAGTACATTCTTGTAATTCAGCAGGGGTTCGCCCATGCCCATGTACACAATATTCGATAGCGGGATGCCATAGTTTTCTCTTGCCTGCTTATCAATTAAAACAACCTGGTCATAAATTTCATCCGGATTTAGGTTGCGTTTACGCTCCATGTAACCCGTCGCACAAAATTTACAGGTTAAACTGCACCCTACCTGTGATGATACACATGCAGTCATTCGCCCGAGAGTAGGGATCAGAACACCTTCAATTAAATGAGTATCGTGTAAAATAAAAGAATTTTTTATAGTTTTATCTGCGCTAAACTGTGAATTATGAATTTTAACGTTGTTGATAATAAAATTCTCATTAAGTTTGGCGCGAAGTTCTTTTGAAATATTACTCATCTCGTCGAAAGAAAAGCAAGATTTTTTCCAAAGCCATTCATAAACCTGCTTTGCTCTGAACCCTTTTTCGTCCATTTGGACAAAATGTTCCTGTAAAGCTTGCAGATCAAGGCTTCGGATATCTATTTTTTCTTTTGTATCAATCACGGTGCAAAGGTACAAAATAAAAAAAATATCTTTTTTTTATTAACTTCCTTTATATTTAAAAAACAATAACTAAAAGTTAATGTAATTAATTGTGGTTGGATTAGTTTAATAAATGCGAGAAGTGTTAGCAATACTTGAATGAAAAGTTTTAAAGCCGATTACGTTTATCCTGTTTGTGCCGATCCAATTAAAAATGGAATAGTGACTGTTGATGACTTTGGGAAAATAATATCCGTTATTGATCCTAATTTATTACCGGAAACATTTAATGCCCCTGTTGAACAGGTTAGTGGTATCATATGTCCCGGGTTTGTTAACACACATTGCCATGTAGAACTCTCCCATTTAAAGGGAAAAATTGACCGCCGTACAGGGCTGGTTAATTTTATTATTGATATTCAAAAAAGCCGGGGGGCTGATCATGCCAGGGTGCTGGAAGCGGCTGAACAAGCCGATTTAGAGATGCATGAGAACGGTATTGTAGCCGTGGGCGATATTTCAAATACCAATAGCACAATCCCCGTTAAGGCAAATAGCAAATTATACTATCATAGTTTTATTGAAACATTTGGCTTTTTGCCTGACAGGGCCACCGAAGTATTTAACAATGCTCTTTCACTGCTTAATGAATTTAAACCACAGCCCTGCTCCATAACACCACATGCTCCCTACTCGGTATCAAAGGAGCTATTTAGGCTGATCCAAAAGCATTGCGATAACGGCCATAATCTAATCAGTATTCATAACCAGGAGTGCGAAGACGAAAACAAGTTTTACAGGTATAAACTGGGTAGTTTTAATGAACTGTACGCACGTTTCGGCATAGACATTTCCTATTTTAAGCCGCAGGCCCGTAATTCGCTACAGTCTATATTGCCTTTGCTTACTACCAGGCAGGACATTTTGCTGGTACACAACACCTGCACCAACTTAAAAGATATCTATTTCCTAAAACGGTTCGACCAAAAAGTTCATTTCTGTTTTTGCCCTAATGCAAATCTTTATATTGAGGGTGTTTTACCTAAAATAGAACTGTTTATAGGGCAGGGATATGATATTACACTTGGTACTGATAGCCTTGCGTCAAACAATAAGTTGTGTATTTTAAGTGAAATGCGTACCATACAAGAAAAATTCCCATCCATAACAACAAAACAATTAATAGAATGGGGAACCCTTAACGGTGCAAAATATTTAGGCATTGATGACGAAAAAGGCACCATTGAGCCCGGCAAAACTCCTGGCTTAAATCTGATAACCGGCCTCGACGGGCAGAAAATAACACCGGAAACCAAGGTAAAGAAATTAGCTTAGCGAACCCGTAATTGTTGTAACGTTTGATAGTTCCCGAAACTTATCCATAGGGGCAAAGCAAATCTTATTAACTTTGCAATCTTAAACTAATTTATCCCTTACAACTCAGCACAACCAAAATGAAACACCTCGATATAATTATAAAAGGCACTGTACAAGGCGTTTCGTTGCGGGCGGCGGCAAAAGCCGTTGCCGACCAGCTTAGCGTAAAAGGCTTTGTAAAAAATGAACTTAACGGCGATGTTACTATAGAAGCTGAAGGTGATAGCCTTTCGCTCGAAATGTTTCTGGAGTGGTGCAATGAAGGCTCTGAGCATGCAACAATAACCTCCATTGAAACCAATGAAGGTGAACTGAAAAACTATCGTAATTTTGAGATTGTAAAAAAGAGCCGCTAACAATTGCTTTTTAAAATTAATATCCTTTAAGTATTGTCAACAGCTAAAAAATTTGCCGGTCAAACAGCCTTATATGGTTTAAGTACCATAGCCGGCAGGGTACTTAACTTTTTCCTTACGCCGGTTTACACCCGCGCATATTCTACCAAAGTGTATGGCATATTCGGCAACATGTACAGCTATGCTTCTATGCTTAACGCATTGCTCGCGTTTGGGATGGAAACCACTTTTTTCAGGTACCTTAATAAAAAATCTGGCGATAAAGATGTTGTATATAACAACGCTTTCGGTGCTATACTTGCGGTATCAGTAGTTTTCCTTTTAATTACTTTTCCGTTAAGTGGTTTAATTACCGGCTGGATTCAGATTGATCCTAACACACCTTTTACCGAATATGTGCAATACACCAGGTATTTTATTGGGATTTTGGTAATTGATGCGCTCTGTGTAATTCCTTTTGCTAAAATAAGGGCAGATGGACGCCCGGGCCATTATGGTAAAATCAAATTATTAAACATCATAATTTTTGTCGGGCTTAACCTCGCGTTTATTTATGTGTTACCTTATGTAGTCAGCCATAATTTGCCCGGCACTGCCTTAATTACGCCATGGTTTAAAAAGGGCTGGCTTGGCTATGTATTTTTGTCAAACCTTATTGCCAGCATAGCAACATTATTGATGTTACTGCCTGAGTTGGCACAACTGAGGCCTAAGTTTAGCCGGGCCTTATTCGCCGAGATGTTACTTTACAGCTGGCCTGTTCTCATCGCTAATTTTTCATTCCTTATTAATGAAAACCTGGATAAAATATTGTTAGGCAAATTGCTCCCTGTAAAAGAAAGTGCTACCCAGGTAGGCATTTATGTAGCTTGCGCCAAAATATCTATATTCCTTAGCATATTTGTTAATGCCTTTAGACTAGGCGCAGAGCCATTCTTCTTTAGTCACGCCAATAATAAGAATGCCAGCCAGACATATGCCCGTATAATGAACTACTTTGTTATAGCAGTTTGCTTAATATTTGTGGCGCTGGTAGCTAATATTGATTTGCTTAAATATTTTATAAAAGGAAAGGATACTACCCAAACAGCTTTGTATTGGTCAGGGTTACGGGTAGTGCCCATATTGCTTTTTGGATATGTAAGTTTGGGTATTTATATGAATCTTTCCGTATGGTATAAACTATCTGACCAAACTAAATACGGTCTTTATATATCCGGCGTGGGGGCTATCCTTACCATTGTATTAAACTTAATATTCATCCCCGACTATGGTTATATGGCGTCAGCCTGGATCTCATTAACAGCCTACGCAACCATGATGATATTATCTTACTTATGGGGCCAGAAAAATTACCCTATTCCATATAACTTAAAAAAGAACATAAGTTATATTATTATTTCAGTTGTATTCGTTTATTTATCTTTCTGTGTATTTAAACGTAATATATTTGCAGGTAACGCCCTGTTATTATTGTTTGTAACCGGCGCTTACATTGCAGAAGGAAAAGAATTAAAAGCTATTTTTAGCAAGCGATGAACATCAAAATAATAAACAGATCAAAGAACAGTTTACCGGCGTACGAGACGCTTCATGCCGCCGGTATGGACCTGCGTGCCGACCTGGAGGAAATTATTACGCTTAAACCAATGGAGCGTAAATTAGTCCCAACAGGGTTATCTATTGAATTACCAGAAGGATTTGAGGCGCAGATCCGTCCGCGCAGCGGGCTTGCGTTTAAGCATGGAATAGGAATAGTTAACTCACCGGGTACCATTGATGCTGATTATCGGGGCGAAATTAAAGTGCTGCTTATTAATTTTTCCGATCAACCGTTTGAGATAAACACCGGCGACAGGATAGCACAAATGGTGGTTGCCCGCCACGAGAAAGTGAGCTGGGACACCGTTGAAGTTTTAAACGAAACCGCGAGGGGAGCAGGCGGCTACGGACATACAGGCGTTTAATTAAGATCAAGGTTTTTATAGTCAGCAACCAAAAAAGAATAAGATTGGAAATGAGCAACATACAAGCAAGCGAAAAAAATACCGGTAATAGCAATAAGTTGCAGCTTACCTGCGCTAGCTTGATACTTGTGTCCTGCTGCTTATTTCTCACTCAAAAAGCATGTGGTCAGGATAAAAAAATAGTGATTGTTGCCGCAAAACCGATGACCTATACCGACAGCGCAATGGTAAAGCAGATCTTCTTCTCGGCCCTGTCTGCAAAAACTATTGAAAACAACACACTTGCTTCCGAGCTTTTCGAAAAGGTTACCCGGATAGACCCTGCAAATGATGCCTCGTTGTACGAACTGGCTCTCATAAAAAAATCAAAAAGCAATTATGCCGAAGCCCAGATGCTACTTGAAAAGGCGGTAACGGTTAACCCTGATAACGAATGGTACTGGAATGCTTTGGCCGAATGCTACGAAAAGAACAATAGCATTGATAAGCTTGAAAATGTGTTTAATGAGCTCATAAGGATCAACCCGGACAAAACTGATTATTACTACGATAAAGCGAACGCATTTTATTATCAAAACCGCTACGACGATGCTTTAAAAGTTTATGATAAAATTGAAGAGTTAAGCGGGCCCACGGATGATCTGTTGGCTAACAGGCAAAAAATATACCTTAAACAAGGCAAAGTTGAACTGGCGGCAAAACAGTTGGAGCAAATGATTGCCACGGATCCTAACCAAATAAAATATTATCTGTTCCTGGCGCAGTTATACAGTTCAAATAATTTTTCAGATAAGGCCCTTAAAGTTTTACAAACTGCTGAAAAGATAAAGCCGAACAGCGGCCTGGTGCATTTGGCCCTTGCCGATAGTTACCGTGATAAAAAAGATATTGAAGCTAGCTATAAACAGCTTACGCTTGCATTCGCTATTCCCGAACTGGATATTGAACAAAAAATAAAAATTGTTTTGGGTTATCTGCCCCGGTTTCCTGACCCTAATGCCAGGGCCAGCGCGCTTGAGTTGAGCCGCATACTTACTATTGCTCACCCTGCCGATGCCAAAGCTTTTGCAATATATGGCGATATGCTGCTGCAAAACGAAAAACTTAAAGACGCAAAGACAATGTATCAAAAATCTGTAACCCTAAACAGCCAGGTTTATGATGTACAGGAACAGTTGGTACGCATTGATTTGGGTGATAATGATATTGATGCCGCCATAAAAGATGGGGAAAACTCACTTTCGCTGTTTCCAAACCAGGCATGGATGAATTACCTGGTTGGCGTGGCCCGGATGCAGAAGAAGGAGTATAAAAAGGCGCTGGATTACCTAAAAAATGCAACTTCATTAGAACTTCAGGATAAGGACCTACTTTCACAAAGTTATTCGGCAATTGGCGATTGTTATCACGATCTGAAAGATAACAAAAGCTCGGATGAAGCTTATGACAAAGCTTTAACCTATAATCCAGACAACGCTTTTACACTAAATAACTATGCCTATTATTTGTCATTAAGAGGTGAGTACCTTGACAAGGCAGAAAAAATGTCAAAACATTCAAACGAATTGCAGGCAAAAAATGCTTCGTTTGAAGATACTTATGCCTGGATCTTGTTTAAACAAAAAGATTTCAAGGGCGCTAAAGTATGGATAGACAAAGCATTAGCTGATGATGCCAATAAAAGCGGCGGAAAAATAGAACATTACGGAGATATATTGTTTTACCTGGGTAATGTGGACGAGGCAGTAGAGAACTGGAAAAAAGCTAAGGAAAAAGGCGATAAGTCGCCGCTATTGGAACAAAAAATAAATGGAAAGAAATACATTGAATAATATTTTATATACGAAAAGCCATAGACTGGCGGTTTATATAAAATTGATAGCAATTTGCGGCTTGCTGCTTGTTTTTAGCTGTAAAAGCCGTAAACAGGTTTTGGTAAAAAGGGTAGCGGTTGATAGTGCCGTGGTTGCAAAGCCAGTTAATACCAAGGGAGCTACATTGGCTATTATTAAAACTAAACAAACCAATTTCAACACATTTTCGGGCAAGGCTAAAACCAAACTTGATATTAGCGGCAGCAGCAATGACGTTACGCTTAATATCCGGATCCAGCGCGATCATAAGATATGGGTGTCGGTTACTGCCATTGCGGGTATTGAAGTTGCAAGGGCGTTGATTACGCCTGACAGTATACTGCTGGTAAACCGGCTTCAAAGCTTGTATGTGCGCAAACCTTTTAGCTACATTAATAAATTTGCAGGCAAGCAGGTTAATTATAAAACACTTGAATCATTACTAATCGGTAACGCCATACCTGAATTGCTAACGGAAAATTCCAATTTAGTTTCGGCGGCGGGAAGCACTACTTTGACAGGTAACTTAAACGACGTTGTTTATAAACTAATTTTAGGCCCGGATATGAAAGCTACCCAAACCAATTTGGGTAATCCGGCTGCGGCACAAACCTTACTGGTAACTAACAGTGCTTTTATACAGGCTACAAACAGGATAATGCCATCGCAAATAGATATGGCATCGGTAGTAAAAGATAAAAAAATACAGCTTAATTTGCATTATACAAAAGCAGACTATGATCAGCCGCTTGAATATCCGTTTAGCATCCCTTCCAGGTATCAACAAGCGGAGTAATAATATTATAAAGAATGAGAATTTTTAAAGCAGTATTTTTTTTAGTTTTAGTTTTTGCTGCGTTTAGCGTACATGCACAAACCAGTGCCGATTTAAAACGCCAGCGTGAAGCATTGACACAGCAACTGGAACAGCTTAACCGCGAATACCAAGAGACTGCCAGCAATAAAAAGACTACTTTAAAACAGCTTAATTTATTAAAACAGCAAATTAACATCCGGGAACAAAAGATCAGTAATATCAATTCTGAGGTTCGCAACCTGGATAACCAGATCTCGGAAAGCAATCATTCTGTTCGTAACCTGCAAAGTCAGCTAGACCAGTTAAAGAAGGAGTACGCAGCGATGGTTTTGTTCACTTACCGTAACCAGAGCGCTTATAATAAGCTGATGTTTATTTTTGCTTCCAAAGACTTTAACCAGGCTTATAAACGTTTAAAATACTTACAGCAGATAGGTACTTACCGTGAACGGCAAGCCAACTATATCCAGGAAACACAAACTGAACTGCATGTTAAAATAAACGAACTGGATAAAAACAAAAAGGAGAAAAACAACCTGCTTGTAGATCAGGAAAAAGAAAAAAAGACGCTGGGAGACGAAAAAAACGCACAGGTGCAGGTTGTTGCTGATCTTTCAAAGCACGAGGGGTTACTGAAACAACAGCAACAGGACATTCAGAAAAAAATAGCAAAGAAAAACAAAGAAATTGCAGCTACCATTCGCCGGGAAATTGAAGAAGCAAGGCGCAAGGCCGAAGAAGAAGCCAGAGCTGCCGCCAGGGCCGCTGCTGCGGCTGCCGCAAAAGCTAAAGCCGAAAACAGGGAAGTAGCTACCCCTAAAGTGAGAACGATCAACAAAAACTCGTCAAACAGCGAGGTTTTAAATGCAACACCGGAAGCCGCCAAGTTATCAAGCGACTTTTTGGACAATCGTGGATCATTGCCATGGCCGGTTGCTAACGGAAGTGTTAAGCAGGGCTTTGGAATTTACTATGATGAAACCCGGATAAAAAATGAAAGCCTGGGATGGGATATTAAGACAAACGCAGGGGCTTCGGTTAGGGCGGTATTCCAGGGTGAAGTTTCAAATGTTAAAGATGTAAGTGGCACATACCTGGTGGTAATTAAACATGGTGAATATTTTACCGCATACTCCAACCTTAAATCTGTAACGGTTAGAGCAGGGCAAAAGGTAACAACCAAACAGGTTATAGGAACGGTAGCTACTGATTCATCAACTGGTGACGCTATTGTAAGTTTTTCGTTATATAAGGGAACAAACCCTGTTAATCCGAAAATATGGCTGGCGCCAAATTAGTTTTAATTTTATAAATTTTAAATTGCCTATATTTGCAGGCTAATTATAATCCGTATGCATAATTTAGTATTGGGATTTTTGAATATCGGTTCATCCGAAATGATACTTATTGTATTTGCTGCGCTGTTACTTTTTGGCGGTGAGAAACTACCTGAAATTGCACGTGGACTAGGGAAAGGCATCCGTGATTTTAAAGATGCTTCAGAGGGCGTTAAACGCGAGATAAACAACCAGATAAATAGCTACGAAGAAAAAAGGGAAGAGACCCGTTTAACCGAAGAAGCTACAAAAATTCAGGAAGAAACAGCAAAGGGTGAACTCCCCGCGCATCCTGAAGGTTTTGCCCCGGTTGAAAATACAATACCGGTGAGCGACAGTTATTTTTCGGCTGTAGAACATCCTGTTTCCGAAACGCCTATTGATTTGCACAAGAGACCGGCTGCTGGCGAAATTGATGCTACAGTGAGCCACGAAGATGCAATACAACATCCGGCTGAACCGCAACACGAATCATCCGGAACAACAAAAAACACATAATAAGAATATTAAATCATAATTAAACAAACAAAATCATGGGTGGATTAGGCGCACCAGAAATTATTCTGATCATCATTGCAATTTTAATACTGTTTGGCGGTAAAAAAATTCCTGAACTAATGAAAGGTTTAGGTAAAGGCATGAAAGAATTCAAGGATGCACAAAACGGCGAAAGCAGCACAACAACTTCAGGGTCAACAACCAATACTGAAGAAAAACCAAAAGTTTAAGTTGTAAACCAGGCCGGCAAATCCGGCAGTGGCTCTTTTAATGTTTTATATTTATAAACTTATCTGTTGATTATTTATACATTCAACGGATAAGTTTTTTATTTTAGCCCCATGACTAAGTCTTATACCTCGTTAAACGAGATAAAGAATGAGATTGCAATTGGAAAAATTACGGTCCTAAAACTGGTAGAAGGTTATATCGGCAACATTACAGAAAACGCGCGCTTAAATGCTTTCAACGAAGTATTTGCGGCTGAAGCCCTTGAAGAAGCAAAAAAGATAGACGCCCGAATTAAGCAAGGAATCGCCGGCAAACTGGCCGGTATGGTTATTGCAATAAAAGATAACATTTGCTACAAAGGGCACAAAGTGAGTGCCTCCTCTAAAATTTTAAAAGATTTTACTTCGGTTTATACGTCAACCATTGTTGAGCGCTTACTGGCAGAAGACGCGGTTATAATTGGCCGCTGCAATTGCGATGAATTTGCGATGGGTGCCGCTAATGAAAATTCATATTTTGGCCACGTAAAAAACTTTGCCGACGAAACCAGGGTTTCCGGCGGTTCATCAGGTGGCTCGGCGGTTGCTGTGCAGGCAAATATGTGTCACGCTGCAATTGGTACAGATACCGGCGGCTCCGTTAGGCAGCCGGCCGCTTTTTGCGGACTGGTTGGCTTAAAGCCAACATACGGACGTATTTCAAGGCATGGTATAATTGCTTACGCTTCCTCGTTTGATCAGGTTGGCCCAATCACACGATCAGTAGAGGACGCGGCGCTTTTACTTGAAGTTATGGCAGGACCTGATGAGTATGACGGCACTTTGGCGAATAATGAAGTTGCGGAATTCAGCAAAAACATCAAGGCTCCCGGTAAAAAAAAGATAGCCTATTTGCAGGAAGCCTTGTCGAGCCCCGGCGTTGATGCTGACGTTAAGAACACGCTGGTAACTTATATCGAAAAGTTGCGCGCCGAAGGCCATACAGTGAAACCCATAGCCTTTGATCATCTGGATTACATGGTGCCGACCTATTATGTGCTGGCTATGGCCGAAGCATCTTCAAATCTTTCCCGCTATGATGGCGTACATTACGGCTATCGTAGTCCCGCAGCCACCGATCTGTCGTCAACCTATAAAAAATCACGCTCCGAAGGGTTCGGCAAAGAGGTTAAACGCCGTATAATGCTGGGCACTTTTGTACTTAGTGCAGGCTATTATGACGCCTATTTCGCAAAAGCGCAAAAAGTTCGCCGCCTGATAAGGGAGAAAACGGATGCAATTTTGCAGGAGTATGATTTTATTTTGGTACCTACAGCTCCCGAACCGGCTTTTGCCATAGGTAAGCAGGAAAAAGATCCGGTTGTAACGTACCTTTCAGATATTTTTACTGTGCAGGCCTCATTAACAGGAGCACCTGCTATTTCATTACCTGCGGGCAATAATAGCAGAGGATTACCGTTAGGATTACAACTGCTGACCAAACATTTTGATGAACAGGAGTTATTAAATTTTTCTAAATATTTCCTTGAACTATAGAAAGTTTATATATTAGTAAAATATCCTGATTATTTCGCTAAGTTAAATCCTAAAGAATGAAGAGAACACTTACGCTGATCTTCTGTTTACTGTCATTACAATTAGTTAAGGCGACATCTCGCTCTTTCTTTGCTTCAACTGCTTTACCGCAAAATTCAAGACTGATTCATGACTATAAGAAAATACCAGCAGACACCATCATTGTTCCGGTAGTCAACCAGCCTGCACCTTTAACCAGCCAAAGCAACATTTACAAGCGCCGGTTAGATTCAATCAAAAAAGACATTCCGCTTGATTACAACGAATACGTAGCAAGTTATATTGACATTTACATGCGAAACCGCGATGAAATGGGCCGTGTGTTGGGTTTAACAAAATATTACTTCCCTATTTATGAAAAGGCTTTTCATGATGCAGGGATTCCTGATGAAATAAAATATTTATCTATTGTTGAATCAAAGCTTGACCCTTACGCGGTATCAAGGGTGGGTGCTACCGGGCCATGGCAGTTTATGTTTACCACTGCAAAGCTTTATGGTTTAAACATGGATGACTATGTAGATGAACGCCGCGACCCTATACAGGCAAGTTACGCAGCGGCAGCCTACTTAAAAGATGCTTACCAGGAGTTTGGCGACTGGCTTTTGGCCATCGCGTCCTATAATTGCGGTAAAAGCAATGTGGAGCGCGCTATTGAAAAAGCAGGTGGCGCTACTGATTTCTGGTCTGTTCGCCAGTACCTCCCCAATGAAACGCGTGGCTACGTGCCTGCATTCATAGCAGTGGCGTATTTAATGAATTATGCTAATAAACATAATATTGTGCCGCAAGCATGCAGTTTCGCTTTAAAAACTGATACCATTTTAGTCAACAAATACCTGCCTTTAAGCGCCGTTGCGCAATCGCTGAAGCTTGATCTTGCCCAGCTAACCATTTTAAATCCTTCGTATAAAAGGCAGATTATAAACGGCACAGCTAAAGCGCCCCGCCGGATGATCATTCCGCAGATAGACAAAGCGCAATATGCTGCACTGTATGAAACGTTGAACAATTCAGCCCTTCAAGGACCGGCACCACAGCCAGTATATGCTACATACCACGAAGTTAAAGTTGAACATACACCCTCATACCATAAGGTACGAAGGGGCGAAACACTAAGAGATATTGCTGATAATTTCGGGGTAGAAATACAGGACCTTAAAGTTTGGAACCATTTACACAGCAACAAGGCCCAAGTTGGGCAAAGGCTTAAAGTAAAAGAATCTGCCGATGAACCAGAAGAAAAGCAAGTAACAAAAAGCAGCCGTAATTATGTTACCTACAAAGTAAAAAGCGGAGACACGCTTAGTGGAATAGCTTCAAAATTCGACGCATCCGTTGAAAAGATCAGAGAATTGAACGGTCTAAAAAAGGGAAGTTTACAACCGGGAATGATGATTAAGATCAACAAAGGGTAAAGCAAAAAAAGCAAGATAAAATACAGGGATCTGATTTATTTTTTTCTGATACTTGGTGGTTATATCCTGTTTTTGTAGATTGAGGTATGAAATTGCAACGCAGTTACCTGGCCGATTTTGTATCACTGCTTTTTCCGGAACTTTGTGCTGCCTGCCGTGAAAGCCTGGTTGCTAACGAGTATTTGATCTGCACCGATTGTCATTATAATCTACCTTATACAAATTTCCACTTACAGTCCGACAATATAGTTGCCCGCCAGTTTTGGGGGAAAATAAATACAACTGCAGCCTTCGCACTTTTTTATTTCACCAAAGGCGGCAAGATCCAAAATCTGATGCACCAGTTTAAATATAACGGGATGCAGCAAATAGGCAACCTGCTTGGAAGCATAGCTGCGGGGCAATTAGCAAAAACAGAAGTTTTTAATACAGTCGATTTTATAATTCCCGTTCCACTGCATACAAAACGCTTAAAACAGCGTGGCTATAACCAAAGCGCGTGCTTCGCCTACGGCCTGGCACCAAAACTAAACGCCGTTGTTGAAGAAAATAATTTGATAAGGGCAAAAGCAACATTAACGCAAACCCACAAATCGCGTTTTGCCAGGTTTGAGAATATGCAGGATGTTTTCGAGATAAAAAATCCCGAAAAGCTAAAAAACAAACATATTTTGCTGGTTGATGATGTCATCACTACCGGATCAACACTGGAGGCCTGCGGCCAACAACTTCTTAAAATTGAAGGATTAAAGCTTAGTATTGCAACAATTGCTTATGCGGAGTAGAAATTTAAACTCGGTGGTTGGCGCGGTTCAGTTACCCCTATTTAACTTTCTGGTAAGCGCTTAACTTTTCGAACAGGCTTTTGGGCTCAAATGGTTTCAGGATGAAGTCATTCATTCCGGCATCCTCTATTTCATTTCTTTCGCTGCTTAGCATTGATGCGGTGAGGGCGATGATAGGAAGTTGCTGAAAATATGCTTCCTGTTTTGAGCGGATCAACTGTGTAGCTTCAATGCCCCCCATTTCAGGCATATAAACATCCATCAAAACAACATCATAGTTATGGTTATTTGTGATTTTCTCAACGGCCTGCAGACCATTTTCCGCAAAATCAGCATGGGCACCCCATTTGGTTAACACCTTATTTAATAAAAGCCTGTTGATATTGTTATCATCTACAACCAGCACATTTACATTTAATTCATTTTCCAATTTTTTCAAATTTAGTATTTGTGAATCATGTGCTTTATACGTTACAACACGTAAAAGGTTATGATTATTATCATAAATACAGCAAAATTCTCTATTAGTTAACATTGCATACCTAAGCACCGGGGCAGCACTTAGGCATGAGGAAGTAACTTAGTCTATTTCAGTGTGTTTTGTACGATAAAGCGGATAATCATGCATCAGCTTGTGCACTTTTTTACGAACCTTTTTTAAGTTTTCCTCATTTTCAGGATCGCTGATGACATTGTCTATCAATTCAACAATATCTTCCATTTGCTTTTCTTTCATCCCGCGGGTCGAAATTGCAGCTGTTCCAACACGGATACCAGAAGTAACAAACGGCGACTTATCATCATAAGGCACCATGTTTTTATTCACGGTAATATCAGCGGCGACCAGAGCATTTTCCGCAGCTTTCCCGGTAATATTTTTATTACGCAGGTCTATTAAGATCAGGTGGTTATCAGTACCGCCCGACACAATTTCGTATCCCCTTTGGGTAAGCGCCTTTGCCATTGCTGCGCCATTTTTCTTTACCTGTACAATGTACCTCATATAATCGTCGCTCAAAGCTTCGCCAAAGGCTATAGCCTTAGCAGCAATGATGTGTTCCAGCGGACCACCCTGGGTACCTGGGAAAACTGCCATATCCAATAAAGAAGACATCATCCTGATCTCCCCTTTTGGTGTTTTAAGTCCCCATGGGTTTTCAAAATCCTTCCCTAAAAGGATCATACCGCCACGCGGGCCACGTAGCGTTTTGTGAGTTGTTGTAGTAACAATATGGCAATGCGGAAGCGGATCGTTCAATAAACCACGTGCTATAAGGCCTGCCGGGTGAGAGATATCAGCCAATACCAGGGCACCAACTTCATCAGCCACTTTACGAATGAATTCATAATCCCAATCACGTGAGTAAGCCGAAGCTCCACAAATGATCAATTTTGGTTTTTGTTCTAACGCAACCTTTTTTAGCAGATCGTAATCAACTAAACCCGTTTCTTTTTTAACCCCATAAAAATGAGGCTCATATAATTTACCTGAAAAATTTACCGGCGAACCATGGGTTAAGTGACCACCATGAGACAAATCAAAGCCTAAAATTTTATCGCCCGGCTGTAAAACTGCCAGCATAACTGCTGCATTTGCCTGTGCACCAGAGTGCGGTTGTACGTTTGCCCATTCGGCGTTAAACAATTGTTTAGCCCGTTCAATAGCTATTGTTTCAATTTCATCAACCACCTGGCAACCACCATAATAACGCTTACCGGGTAAGCCCTCTGCGTATTTATTGGTAGCTACAGATCCGGCAGCTTCCATAACCTGCCTGCTTACAAAATTTTCAGATGCAATTAGCTCGATGCCTTCTTCCTGGCGCTCTTGCTCCTCATCTAACAGTTTAAAAATTAATTTATCTCTTTTCATTGTGATTATTAAACGCCGCTAAGTTAGGAAAAAGAGATTAGAGATTGGGGGTTAGAGATCAGGTTTTTAACACTCAATATCAAAGGCCAATACTGCGCTGAAACTTAATCTGAGTCACTAACCTTCAATCTCCGGCTTTGCCGAGATCCAGAAATTATTATACCCCAGCCCTACCTTAATATCAATCAATTCCTGCTGCAGCATCTCCAGCACAGCTAAAAAATTATATACAAAATGCACCTTATTTTCAGAGTTGCCCGCAATGGCTTTAAAATCCATCATCTTGTTGATCCGCAGCAAATCGCCGATGGCTTTTTTCTGTTGTTCTATAGTATAGGGATATTGCACTACTGTATGTGTAACTTCTTCGCTGCGAGTTTGGTATCTTTTTACCAGCCGGCCGTAAACCAGCATCAGTTTGTAAAGGTTAAGTTCGGATAGCTCCTCGCCGGGCTGCACTATAGCCTCGGTTTGCTCAATATCGAATTTTATATTTCCGCGCTTTTCCTGCATAAACCGCTCGTTTTCCAGCGGATGAAGCGTCTCGCAAATCTCTTTAAACTTTTTATATTCTATCAGCTTGCGTATCAGATCCTCTTTGGTGTCAGCCTCGTTGCCTTCTGCATCTGCGTCGTATCGGGGCAGCAGCATTTTAGCTTTAATACGCATTAGTGAAGCAGCTACAATAATAAACTCGCTGGCCAGCTCCATGTTAAGGCTGGTCATTTGGTGAATGTAGTTTAAAAAATCATCGGTGATCCTGGCAATGGGAATATCATGAATCTCCAGCTCGTCCCGTTCAATAAAAAACAGTAACAGGTCGAAGGGGCCCTCAAACTGGGGCAATTTTATTTCAAAATTTTCTTCGGCCGTCATTGCATCAAAAATAGACTAATTTTTAAGAGTTGTAAAGCTTGAAATTGTTGTAATGCAGCGTCATCGATAAAAATAAATCTAAAAAGAGCAACAAAAAAATTCCCGGCGGAGTATAAGTGCTGGCTGTGGCGAAGGGTTATCCCCGGCAGCAACCACTTATCCAATTTACGATAATACTAACATGAAATTAAGCTGTACCCGCTTTTTACTCTTTACTACTGCTATCGCTTTCTATTTTTTATCCTGTAAAAAATCCGTAAACAACCCTGCTCCAGTACCGGCAACGGATTACAGTGCCGTTAGCAAACAGATAGCTTTAAACCTGATGCAGGGATTAACAGGCGAGTACGGCGGTACCAACATAAACGACGGGTTAAAAACCCAGTCAAACATAACCACAAACCATAAAGGGCAGGTTCTATTCAGGAAAGTTCCGCTATGTGGCTTCACAATTGATACCAGCTACAACAATAAAATAAAAGCCGGCGATACTGCTAAAACGTTTATCGGTAATTTTAAATTTGTTAACACTTGCACTACCGGCAGGCCCGATGGCTATATGGTACGCGATAGTTTGGTTACATTAGCAACATCCGGGTTATTTAAAAACAGTTTCATATCAACTCAGGATTATGCGGTGCAGGCTTTGGATACTACCTATAAGGTAGTTTCAACAAACGGCAGCATAACATCTGCCACAAACAACCTTATTTACCGCGATGGTTTTTCTGTAGGATATGATTATAATTTCAATAGTTATAAATTAAACGGGCTTAAGGTTGACTTTTCAGATGGCAAAGCCGATATTATTACCGGCGCAGCCGAATTTACAAGTACAACCAGTTATATGCATTTCGGCGAAACAGTTGTAACCGAAGTAAACACATCAGGCACAATCACATTTTTAGGAAATCACAAAGCGAGCCTGAATATAAACGGGCAAAGCAAGACCTACCTCGTTGACCTGCTAACACGGTCTGTTACTGTTCTCTAATTGAAAAGGCCTGCTTAATATTGGCTCGTTAATTATGGTATAGGAATACAGGTTATGTGTTTTGTGAAGGTCGCCCGGATAATATTTATTAATTATTCAAAAACTTTATCATTTAATTTACAATAAATTGCCGTACTTTGTATGTTAAATATCTAAGGACTTAAATGCAGGTACCAGCAGGCAATTTACTTCAAAAAATAAATACCCCAGCAGATTTAAAACAGCTTAAAGAGGACGAACTGAAGCAGGTTTGCCAGGAGTTGCGCCAATATATTATTGACGTTGTTTCGGTAAATGGCGGCCACTTTGCAGCCAGCTTAGGGGTGGTTGAGTTAACCGTTGCACTCCAATATGTGTTAAACACACCGTACGACCAGTTGGTGTGGGATGTTGGCCACCAGGCTTATGGCCATAAAATATTAACCGGCCGCAGAGATAGCTTCCATACCAACAGGGTACATGGAGGCATAAGCGGTTTCCCAAAACGTTCAGAAAGTATTTTTGACACCTTTGGCGTTGGCCATTCGTCAACATCAATATCTGCCGCCCTGGGCATGGCAGTAGCGTCGCAATATAAAGGCGAGACGGACCGGCAACACGTGGCCGTAATAGGCGATGGTTCAATGACAGCGGGGATGGCATTTGAAGCATTGAACCACGCGGGGATAGAAAACTCCAACCTGCTGGTAATATTGAATGATAACAACATGTCCATAGACCCGAACGTTGGGGCTTTGAAGGAATATTTAACTGATATTACTACATCAAAACCTTATAATCGTTTCAGGGATGATATAGCAAGTGTGCTTGCAAAGATCTCAGCCATTGGACCCGATGCTTTTAAAATAGCCCAGAAACTTGAAAAGAGCATCAAAGGCACGCTCCTTAAAAAGAGCAACTTTTTTGAAGCACTTAAATTCAGGTATTTTGGCCCTATTGACGGGCATGATGTAGAACACCTGGTTAAAGTGTTACGTGACCTGCGGGATATTCCCGGCCCCAAACTTTTACATTGCGTTACCGTGAAAGGCAAGGGATATGCTTTGGCAGAAAAAGACCAAACCAAATGGCACGCTCCCGGCTTGTTTGATAAAATCACAGGCGAAATAAAAAAATCAAAATCAGATAAACCACAGCCGCCAAAATACCAGGATGTGTTTGGGCACACCATTATTGAGCTTGCCGAGCAAAACCCTAAGATAATGGGTATAACACCTGCTATGCCTTCTGGTTGTTCGTTAAACCTCATGATGAAAGCTATGCCTAACCGCGCCTTTGACGTGGGCATTGCTGAACAGCATGCGGTAACATTTTCGGCAGGCCTGGCTTCGCAGGGGTTGATCCCTTTTTGCAACATCTACTCCAGCTTTATGCAAAGGGCTTATGACCAGGTGATACATGATGTAGCTATACAAAACCTTAACGTAGTATTTTGCCTTGACAGGGCAGGTTTAGCCGGTGCAGACGGCCCAACACATCATGGTGCTTATGATATTGCTTTTATGCGCTGCATACCAAACATGACGGTGTCGGCACCGATGAACGAAGAAGAGTTACGTAACCTGATGTTTACTGCCCAGCATGATGACATGGGGCCGTTTGTGATACGATACCCACGCGGTAACGGTGTTATGGTTGACTGGCAACGCCCGTTAAAAGCTATTAAAGTTGGTAAAGGGCGTAAAATATGTGATGGTGAAGAAATTGCCATCCTGTCTATAGGTACCATTGGTAATGAAGCTGTAAAAGCAACTGCCGAATTAAATGATGAAGGCTATTACCCGGCACACTACGATCTGCGCTTTGTAAAACCTTTGGATCAGGCTTTATTACATGAAGTGTTCCAAAAATTCAATAAAGTCATTACTGTTGAAGATGGATGCCTTGAAGGCGGGATGGGCAGCGCTGTGCTTGAATTTATGGCTGATAATAAATATAACTGTGAAGTAGTGCGTTTAGGCATCCCGGACCAGATCATAGAACATGGCGAACAACCGGAACTGTGGGCTGAATGTGGTTACGACGCGCAAAGCATAACCATGCAGGTGAAAAACATGGGTATGAAGCAGAACAAACATATTATAGCTTCATAAAAGGAGCAGCAGGACTAAAAGGCATCACCTGCTGAATACGGCTACAATCAATCGACTATAGCCCGCTAACTATTTTTTAAATGCTTAGCGTGATTTATAACTTGCCAGATCGTTATACAAACTGCGGAACGAGCTGCGGAGGCCTAACGTTACCATTGAGGTTTTATCTGTAAACTGGCTATTTTTTTCATTCCGTAAAATGCCGCCAAGTTCAATACGTAAATTATATTTAGGATTAAGCAGGTAGCCCGCTTTTGCCTCAACGTAAACCATATTGGTAGTAAGCCCCTGCCCTATGTAGTTACCGTTAGCTTTAGCCTTGTTGTTATAGTTTTGAAAAGCATCTTTCCCATAATTTAATCCGTTAACATCCAGCCCATAGTGCCCATAATCAAACTCGCCGGAAAAATCGAATCTTTTAAACGAGTAATTCAACAAGCCAACCACTTCCCTGAAATTAGCTCCCCACGGATGCGCCAGCATTTCCCCGTTTTCCGTGTAGCTTATGATCGGGCTGGTTTCTGAATAAGTGTACGGTTTTGAATTATTGTTCTCAAGCAGCCAGTTAAGTCCTTTTACGTTAAAAAGATCAGCCCCTCTGAATCCAAGTTGCCAGCTGTATTTATTTCGGTAACTGCCGCCGTTTGAAAAAAAGCTCGACGATTCAAACTCGTCCAATGCAAATTGCCCATAGGCAGTTATACCATCCGTTATCTTGTACTTACTGGTAAGGCCAATTAATGCATTATCCGGTGATCCGTTTAATGCTTCTACGGGCCTTAAAAATATTATGGGGTTTATGTAAGTAACGTCAAATGGACGTGAGTTGCCTGCTTCATCTTTGCTGTACCAAATTACAGCATCAAAAAATCCGATAGAAAACCGGTTGCTTACGTTCCAATCCAAATAATGAAAAACCCCTCCCTTTTTCCGGTCCTTTCCAACCGCATCCAGGTCAACCGGATCGTTAAAGCCCGCCCACATAGCCATATACCGTACATTACCCAATGTTGCTGTTAATTTAAAAAACGGGTATGGTGAAGCAGCGTCTGACAATAATAATGACCGGTAGCCGTCGCCTATAAATGTTTTATCGCGCCCGGCAGAAATATTTAAGAATTTTATGGGTGTGTAGGATGCTGTTGCAGTAATATACTCCCAGTCATAGCCGTTGTTGCGATAGGTTTTAGCATAAGCCTGGCCCGGCACAATACCTGTTTGGTTGATATAAGTTGAGAGATATTCGGGCACTACCGCACTGTTTTGATACCCGGATATGTTGTAATAAAATTTATTGCCAACCGTACCTCCAATCTGTAAACCGAGCGACGTAGTATTTGTAGTTAACTTGCCTGAAAAATCCCTGCCAATACTAAAATCAGGCAAAAGATCGGCGTAAAAGGTTGAGTTCTGCCCCTTAAAATCTATTAAATGTTCATTAAAAAGCTTTTTGTAAAGCAGACTATGCTGTTTACCATCTGATCCATAATTCATTAATGAATCAAAGTGCCGCTTTAATAAAGAATCATCAGCAAAAAAAGGCCGGAGTGCACTGTGCTGCCGTGTTTTTGTTGAGTAAACATCAGCATCAAGCTTTTGGTAAAACTGGTATGAATAAGGAAGGTAAACCGACTGTGCCCGAACTACAACTACAGATGACAGCAATAACACAGCTGCAAATATTTTTTTTATCATAGAGCTTTACTCGAAATAATTGAGAGTTTTAAATCCACCTTTTTTTAAATAATCATCTTTTTTTACAAGGTGCAAGTCAGATTGCACCATATCACTCACCAGCGCCTGCAGATCATATTTAGGAATCCATCCTAATTTTTCCCTTGCTTTACTTGCATCGCCAATCAAAAGATCCACTTCTGTAGGCCTGAAATATTTTGAATCGACCTTAACTACCGTTTGACCAAATTTTAAAGCATCGGCATTAAGGCCTAGTTCCTGTACTTTTTGCTGATCATAATCAATGATCACGCCACGCTCGTTTTCGTCCTTCCCGCTAAATTCAATTTCTATTCCCAGCTCGTTGAAAGCCATTTTTATAAACTCCCTAACTGTTGTGGTAACACCGGTAGCAATAACAAAATCTTCGGGCACATCCTGCTGTAACATCAGCCACATGGCTTCAATGTAGTCTTTGGCATGGCCCCAGTCACGCTGGGCAGAAAGGTTGCCTACATACAGGCAATCCTGCAGACCCATAGCTATTTTAGATGCTGCACGGGTAATTTTTCGGGTAACAAATGTTTCGCCGCGTACAGGACTTTCGTGGTTGAAAAGGATGCCGTTACAAGCAAACATTTTATAAGCCTCACGATAGTTTACAATTATCCAGTAGCCATATAATTTTGCAACGGCATAAGGCGACCGCGGGTAAAAGGGTGTAGTTTCACTTTGCGGCACAGCTTGTA
Source organism: Mucilaginibacter xinganensis (assembly GCF_002257585.1). NCBI lineage: Bacteria > Pseudomonadati > Bacteroidota > Sphingobacteriia > Sphingobacteriales > Sphingobacteriaceae > Mucilaginibacter > Mucilaginibacter xinganensis. The sequence continues at coordinate 4,447,536 of NZ_CP022743.1, forward strand.
CCAGGCCATACAGTTCAGAAGTTGAAGCCTGGTAAATACGGGTCTTTTTTTCGAGCCCTAATAACCTTACGGCTTCCAAAATCCTTAAAGTGCCGATACCATCGGCATTGGCGGTGTATTCCGGGGTATCGAAACTTACCTTAACATGGCTTTGCGCGGCCAGGTTGTAAATCTCGTCGGGCTGTGTTTCCTGTATCAGCCTGATCAGGTTAGTTGAATCGGTAAGGTCGCCATAATGAAGGGTAAATTTCACATTAGGCTCATGTGGATCGTGGTATAAGTGATCAATCCGGTCTGTGTTAAATAATGACGCCCTTCTTTTAACGCCATGTACCTCGTAGCCTTTTTTCAGCAAAAACTCTGCTAAATAAGCACCATCCTGCCCGGTAACGCCGGTAATTAAAGCAACTTTCATTGAAAAATACTTTGTGATATATTAATAGTTACAATATTATCCAATTTAATTGTAAATGTGGGTATTTGGAACTGATGAGGACTGACTTTTTTTGTTAATAAGGACTTATCCAGATTTAGAGCCCAGCTCATTAAATTAATCCCGTTCAGGGTTATATTCGCACAACAAGGTTGATACAATCGCACTCATCCTTTCCATCTCGCCTAACCTTTTGTTATCTTTACTTTTACAATGGTTCCATCTACCCCCAATAAATACAACGAAAAATTCCAGCAGGCGTTGGCCCAGCTTAACCCTGAACAATTGGCTGCCGTTAATAAAATGGACGGGCCTGTTTTGGTAATTGCCGGGCCGGGTACCGGTAAAACGCAGATCCTGGCTGCCCGCATAGGTAAAATACTTACCGAAACGGACGCCAATGCCCACGAAATTTTGTGCCTTACTTATACCGACGCCGGTGCTGTTGCCATGCGTAAAAGGCTTTTTGATTTTATAGGACCCGACGCCTACAGGGTAAATATTTATACATTTCACGCTTTTTGTAACGAGATCATCCAGGAGAACCTGGACTATTTTGGCAAACTAAATATGGAGGCCCTGTCTGACCTTGAGTCGGCTATGCTTTTCAGGGAACTGGTTGATGAATTTTCAAACGATCATTTATTAAAGCGCTTTACAGGAGAAATCTATTTTGAAGCGCCGCGGTTAAAAAACCTTTTCTCGACCATGAAAAGCGAAGGCTGGGACGAGGCCACTATTGAGAAGGCAGTTAATAAATACCTTGAAGACCTACCCAACCGCGAGGAATTTATTTATAAACGGGCAAATGCAAAAGCCGGCATAAAAATAGGCGATCCCAAACAAAAGGATATTGACAAGGCACACGACCTGATGAAGAAGTTGCTGGCTGGCGTAAGCGAGTACCGCAACTTTGATAAAAAAATGAAAGATAAGGGCCGTTATGATTATGATGACATGATCATTTGGGTACTTAAAGCCTTCCGCGAAAATGAAGAACTGTTGCGCCGCTACCAGGAACGTTACCAGTACATCCTTGTGGATGAGTTCCAGGATACCAGCGGCTCACAAAACGAACTTTTAAAGTATATTTTGAATTATTGGGATACGCCAAACGTATTTGTGGTGGGCGACGATGACCAATCGATCTTTAAGTTCCAGGGGGCAAACATGAAGAACATTCTTGATTTTGCCAATGATTATGTAAACACGCTGCAAACCGTAGTTTTAAAACACAACTACCGCTCTAACCAGCAGATCCTGGATATCTCGAAAGCACTGATCAACAACAACCGTGAACGTTTAACCGCCCAGCTTGCATTAGATAAAAATCTTAAAGCTGCGCACCCCCGGTTTAATGAACTGGCCGTAACGCCTTTTATAAACGAATATGAAAACCCTGGCAAGGAACTGGTTGATATTGCGGCAAAAATCAAACAGTTGCTTGACAATGGCACCGAACCAGGTGAAATTGCCGTTATTTACCGCAACCACAGCCAGGTTGAAGAACTGATACAATACCTGGATACGCAAAATATCGCCGTAAACACCAAACGTAAAATTGATATTTTCACTTTGCCGTTTGGCGAAAAGATCATCAATATTTTGCGCTATCTGGCCATGGAGCTGGACTCGCCCTACAGCGGGGATGAACTGTTGTTTGAAATAATGCATTATGATTTTTTCGACATTCCGCCTATAGAAATTGCAAAGGCCAGCGTGGCCGTTTCAAAAGAAAATTTTACGACTTCAAAAAACAACGAGCCCAAAACTTCACTCAGGCGATACATCAGCGAGATCAAGGTACCAGTACAAACCGGCTTGTTTGATGAAGCCAAAAATCACCGGATGAAATTCCTGGTAAGCGATATCGACTACCTGTTAACCTACTCGGCCAGCAATACGCTGCAACAGCTTTTTCAACAACTGATAGCCAAAATGGGGATTCTTAAATACATTATGCAGCAGCCTGACAAGGGCTGGTATATGCAGGTGCTTACCAATTTCTTTGACTTTTTAAAGGATGAAAGCCGCAAAAATCCCGAAATAAAACTTGCTGACCTGGTAGCCATCATTGACCTTATGAAGGAAAACAAGATCAGGCTGGCGCTAAACCAGGTTATATTTTCGGAAAACGGCATCAATTTTTTAACCGCGCACGGGTCAAAAGGACTTGAATTTGAACATGTTTTTTTAATAGGCTGTACCAAAAAGATCTGGGATGGAAAGGGGCGAAATTACGGATTTAGTTACCCGGATACTTTAACACAGGCCACCGACGACGATATTGCCCAAAAAGAAGAATCACGCCGGTTGTTTTATGTGGCCCTTACCCGTGCAAAACAGCACCTTTTTATTTCCTTTGCCAATAAAGATAAAAACGGCAAGGACCAGGAGGCGTCGCAATTTGTAGGGGAAATCCTGGCAGATACCGATCTGCCGGTACACTACCCGAATGTAAGTGCTGACGATATGATTGCGTTTACAGCACTGCAATTTAGCGAGGCCGACAAGCCAAAGGTTGAATTGCTGGACAGAAATTATATCAACCAGTTATTACAGGATTACACACTTTCAGTAACGCATTTGAGCAATTATCTGGACTGCCCGCTGAAATTTTATTTTCAGTGTTTAATCCGGGTGCCCTCGGGCAAAAGCCCGTCAGCCACTTTTGGGCAGGCGGTGCACTGGGCGCTTAACAAAGTATTCCGGAACCTGAAGAATGATGGGAATGAATTCCCCCTTACTGATGACTTCATGAAGGAGTTTCGCTGGTATATGTACCGCAACCGCGACTCATTCACCAAAGAAGAGTTTAAGCTTCGGCTGGATTACGGCGAAAAGATCCTCCCCCCGTACTACAATCAAAATATAACCATCTGGAACAAAAATGCGGTTACCGAGCGAAGCATTAAAAATGTTGAAGTTGGAGGCGTACCCATAAAAGGTAACCTGGATAAGGTAGAGTTTAACGGCAAACAAGTAACGGTGGTTGACTATAAAACAGGTAAATTAAAATATGCCAAGGATAAATTCTCGCGTCCGGACGACGAGGCACCCAATGGTGGCGATTATTGGCGCCAGGCTGTTTTTTATAAAATACTGATAGACAACGAGCATTCGCTTGACTGGGAAGTGGTTAGCACCTTATTTGAATTTGTTGAACCCGTTAGTGAAGGGGAATACCATAAGGAGAAAATTGTAATTGCTCCGGCAGATACTGATACGGTGACGGAACAAATCACCACGGTTTATCAAAAAATAATGGCCCATGATTTTAATACCGGCTGCGGTAAAAAAGAATGTGACTGGTGCCATTTTGTGAAAAGCAACTTTAAACAGGTCGGGAACATTATGCAGGAAGAAAACGCAGATTAAAACACACATATTAAGGCAAGATATAACGATCATTTATGAAAAAACTATTACTTATTATTCCTGTATTTTTCATTTTTCAGGCATCGGCACAAACTATTATCAAGCAGGATGCGGCAATAAAACAAATGGTTGATGAGGTGTCAGCCAAAAATATTGAAGCGAATATTCGCAAACTGGTAAGTTTTAAAAGCCGCCATACGCTGAGCGATACTACCAGCAAAACCGAAGGCAGTGGTGCAGCGCGCAATTGGATAAAGGCGGAAATGGAAAAATATGCCGCCGAATCGCAAGGGAGGATGACCGTACAGTTTGATACTTTTACTCAGCCTAAGGGTGAGCGGGTTGACAAACCTGTCCACCTTAAAAATATACTAGCAACATTAAAAGGCACTGACCCAAATGATACCCGGGTTTATATTGTTTCCGGCCATTACGATTCGAGGATAAACGACGTGATGAATGCCAACTCGGTTGAGCCAGGCGCGAATGACGATGCATCAGGATCAGCAGTATCTATGGAACTGGCAAGGGTGATGAGCAGGTGGTCGTTCCCGTCAACCATTATATTTATGTGTGTGGTGGGTGAAGAGCAGGGTTTATATGGGTCAACCAATGTTGCCAAACGCGCAAAAGCCGAAAAATGGAATGTTGACGCCATGCTGAATAACGATATTGTTGGCAATACCCATGGTATGGAAAATGATTTAAAAGATAACCGCAGCGTACGGGTGTTTAGTGAAGGTGTACCGTCAACCGCAGCCGGTGATGAACGGGCAATAAGAAGTTTAATAGCTTTGGGGGGTGAGAATGACAGCCCATCGCGCGAGCTGGCCCGGTATGTAAAGGAAACAGCAGAGCGTTACGTTGACCAGCTTGATGTGAAACTGATTTATCGCCGTGACCGCTTTTTGCGCGGCGGCGACCATGTTCCTTTTTTACAGCAGGGTTTTACCGCGGTAAGGTTTACGGAAATGAATGAAGACTTTCACCGCCAGCACCAGGATATCCGCACCGAAAAAGGTGTTGATTACGGTGATCTGCCCGACTTTGTGGATTTTAACTATGTGCAAAAAGTGGCCCGCATGAATTTATCCGTGCTGGCTAACCTGGCCTTTGCCGCTGCAGAGCCGCAAAATGTTGGCGTAGTCACCAGCGACCTGACCAACGAAACGACGTTAAAATGGGAAGCGCCGAAAGCAAGCAAAAAACCCACAGGCTATTACGTGCTGATGCGTGAAACCACCAGCCCTTTCTGGGAAAAGAAATTTTATGTGGAAGGTACAGGCTTAACACTCAACTACTCAAAAGACAATTACTTTTTCGCCGTGCAATCTGTTGATGAAAAAGGGCATGAGAGTTTGCCGGTGTATCCGAAGCCAATTAGATAGTGATTAGAGACCAGAGGTTAGAGATTAGTAAAAAAGATGAAGGAGATTGGCAAATTCTGCATTCTCCCATAATCTCCAGCCTCTAATCTCTAATCAATTAACCCTTATTTCACACTCTTTTTTAGCACAATAAAATATCCGGCAATAAAAACCACCACTGCTATAATAAGACTTACACCGGTATCTTTCGTGAACAGGTCTATCGTGAGGTGTGGGTTTATTGGCGACGGATGGTTGCCGCCTTTGCCTTGCCCCTGCGATAAAGCGCGCATGGCCATCATGGGGTGTGAGTAGGGAAATAAGTAAGCATACTCCCAGTTATTTGTTGCTAAGATGCTGCCTGTTATGGTGCACACAAAGCCAATCCCCATCGGCTTTAAAAAATCGCTGAATAAAAGGCTCAATAAAAACTGTATGGAAAGAATGCCTAATGAAGCCAGGAAAAACTTAAAGTAAATCTGTGTCAGGATATCCGCGATATTGTATTCATTAAATTTCAGCTGGGGCTTTAGCAAGCTCAATAAGTTACCAAAACCAAGGGTGAACAGCACAAATAAAGACAAACAAAAGAATATAAGGAAAAAAGCATAAAAGTATTTGGCCGCATAAACCGACAGTTTGGGAATAGGAAGGCTGAATAATGTTTTCCAGGTATCTGCCTTATGCTCAACATTATTTACAGAGTAGGCAATAAAAATAATAAGCATGGGTAATAGCAATAAGCCCATGATACCTAATATGGCGCCGGCAAACTGAAACCACAAGATCATGGGAGGCGTATTTACCATATGATCGGCTTTTACAAAAAAGCCTACGAAAAGCAGCAGACAAAGCAGCAGCGGCAGTAAAACAGCGCTCCAAAAGCCCATTGTTTTACGCGTTTTATAAAATTCAGACCTGAACGAGAGTATAAATCCTTTCATAATGGCTTAAGCGTTTTGGGTAATGGCTAAAAATAATTTCTCCAGGTCCTGTTGTTGCTTGTTGATGCTATAAACGGTGTAGCCGTTTTGGTTGAGCAGCGTATTGATCCCACCCATATTTTCTTTCGATGTATATGGAACATACAAGTAGTGATCGTTAACCTCTGCCACGTCGATGTTGTTTTTCTTTAAAAAGTTAGCGGCATCAACCGTGCGGTCAGTTTCTATTTGAACCGAAGGCTTACTAAGCGCTTCCAACTCATGAATACTACCCTGGAACATCAGTTCGCCGTGGTTAATTATGCCAACATGGGTAGCCATGCGTTGAATTTCGGCTAATAAATGGCTTGATATAAATACGGTTTTTTTATACTCGCCGGTAAGTTTCATTAAAAGCTCACGAATCTCGATGATCCCGTTGGGGTCGAGCCCGTTGGTGGGTTCGTCGAGTATCAGCAATTTAGGATCAGAAAGTAAGGCCAGCGCAATGCCCAGGCGCTGTTTCATACCCAATGAGTACTGGCCGGCTTTTTTATGGGCGGCATCCTGCAGATGTACCAATGCCAGCATTTCATCAACCCGCTTTTCAGGGATCTGTAATAACAATGCCCTGTTGAGCAGGTTTTCTTTGCCGCTTAAATGAAGGTAAATTGCAGGTTGCTCTATTAGGGAACCGATCTGGGAAAGAATTTTTATGCGGTTACTCTCCAGTTCGAGATCAAAAACATGAATGCTGCCTTCCTGCGTTTTAAGCAGGTTGAGCAACAATTTTATTGTCGTGGTTTTTCCGGCGCCGTTTGGGCCAAGGAAACCATAAATGCTTCCTTCAGGAACTTGTAAGGATAATGATTTGACAACCGTTTGATCGCCAAACGTAAAGGTTAGGTTATTGGTATTAATTACCATACTTTTTCTTTAACTACTGCGCATACAGTTTTAACTAAACCAACACTTTTATAAAAAAGGGAAGTAGCATGAACAGTAGTGCCAACAATAGATTCTCTTTTCTGTTGAAACTGGTAACTTACACCCATTATTAGGGCAAAAAATACCGGAACCAGTAATAATATAAACGGATTGGAATTTTTGATGAGCGTTTTCATTGTGATTGCTTTTGATGATACAAAGAAATGTCAAATATTTGACCCGCTAAAAACATTTAGACCAACACACAGGAATTATAGATGAACGCCCTATTAGCCAAACTAACTGTTGGTCGGATATTTTGCCCCGTTGATCGACAAAAGCATTTACTATATATAATATAAGTACTTTAGCCCGCTGTAAATATTAATTTAGTTGAGATGAAAAGCCGCTGGCAAGTTTTTTGGCACTTATTTTTTTGGGTGATCATGATCTCGTTTTTGATCTTTGTAGCCCAGCTTGACCAAAAGATCTCTATGAAGGAGATCCTGGTGGTATTTATATTGTATTCAGCAATTAATATCAGCCTGTTTTATATCAACTACCTTATACTTCTGCCCAGGTTTTTCCATAAAAAGCAGTACGGCATTTACATTATAACAGTTGTTATCCTTGTCATATTATTCGGGCTTGGAAAATATGGAGTAGGGCTTATTTTCAAACCTTTCATATTAGTGCATAGTAAGGGGCATATGATAAGCTTTGTTCAGTATTTTTTAGGAACATTGTTTACCAGCGTTTTCTTCTTATTCCTCAGTACCGCATTAAAATTTGCGATCGACTGGTTTTTAAATGAGCGCATCCAGCGCGATCTGGAAAATCAGCGCCTCAGTGCTGAGCTGTCTTTCCTTAAATCGCAGATCAACCCTCACTTTTTATTTAATTCATTAAACAGTATTTATTCGCTGGCCTATCAACGGTCGGCAACCACACCGGAGGCTATTCTGAAGCTATCAGAAATTATGCGTTATATGCTTTACGAGTGTAATGACAATAAGGTTGACCTGGCTAAAGAACTTCAATACCTGCAAAACTATATCGACCTTCAAAAAATTCGTTTCAGCAACAAAGCTTATATTGATTATAAAGTTGAAGGCGTTATCGGGAACCAGCAAATAGTACCGTTGTTATTGATTGCGTTTATTGAAAATGCGTTTAAGCATGGGGTAGCAAATGATCCGTTAACCCCCATTCGCCTGCTGATTGATGTTGACGAGGAGCATTTGCATTTTTATATTCAAAATAAAAAACATCATAATAACCGCGATGCCTCAGGCGGAATTGGTTTGAATAATGTTAAACGACGGCTAAATTTGCTTTATCCAAATAAATATAATTTGGATATAAAAGACGAAACCGATACCTATACAGTTGAATTATCTTTAGTTTTATAAAATGATCAGATGCCTTATTGTTGATGACGAGCCTTTGGCTTTGCATATACTGGAAGACTATATTTCAAAGATTCCATTTTTGCAATTGGTTAAGGCCACAACAAACCCTATTGAAGCACTCACTTTAGTACAGGAAAAACTGGTTGACCTGGTTTTTTTAGACGTGCAAATGCCTGAGCTTACAGGGATCCAGTTTTTACGTATAGCCAATGGTAAGGCAAAAGTTATTTTAACTACCGCCTACCCGCAATATGCACTTGAAGGTTATGAGCTGGATGTAATTGATTACCTGCTTAAACCAATAGCATTCGACCGCTTTTTTAAATCAGTTCAAAAAGCACAGGGCGTATTGCAGCCCGCAGCGGCACCGGCGCAGCCAGACCAGGCTACGCAGCAAAAACAACAGGATTTGCTAAGCGACTTCATATTTGTTAAAACCGAACATAAAATTCAGAAGGTTTATCTTAATGACATTCTTTTTATTGAAGGTTTGAAAGACTATATCTCTATTTTCACTCCTGCGGAACGGATTATTACGCTTCAAAATATGAAGAAAATGGAAGATGCGCTGCCTGAAAAACACTTTATAAGGGTGCATAAATCATACATCGTATCCATTAACAAGATAGACAGTATTGAGCGCAGCCGCATCTTTATAGGCGACAAGGTGATCCCGGTTGGGGATACTTACAGAGAAGAATTTTTTAAAATAGTTGACGGGAAGAATATCTAGGCCCCGCCCTTAAGGGGAACTTTTTAACAATCTGCGCCAGACTTTCCCCTTTAGGAGGTTAGGTGATTCTGGCCGAGCGCTTCCTTTATCCTATTCTCCGCTTCTTTAACCACATCTTCAGGAAGCTTACCTGCCGGTTCTATCGGTTCAAGTACCTCCCACGTTGCTTTCGTAAAGGTATTTAGCGGATAAAAGCCATACTGCGTTAATTTCCATGAATTGTTAATTGCTATGGGAACTAACAATGCTTCGGGGCATTTTTTAAGGATCGTTGCTATGCCGCCCACCTGGAACGGCTTCACCATTCCGTTTTTTGAACGCGTACCTTCAGGAAAAATAACGGTTGACCATTTATTCTCTTTCATCCGGTTAGCCAGTTTAACTATTTCAGCAATGGATTGGCGCGAATCATTACGATCAATGTTTGCACCGCCGCCGTATTTTAAATTATAGGAAATGGACGGAATGCCCTTTGTCAGTTCAATTTTTGAGATGAATTTAGCATGGTATTTCCGGAGGTAATAAATAAGTGGGGGAATATCGGCCAGGCTTTGGTGGTTGGCAATAAATATAATTGGCCGGCCAATTGGCAGGTTTTGCTTATTTATAAATACTACCCTGTTACCTGTTAAGTAAAATGTGCTAAAGAGGCATAGGTTTAAAAAATCAACCACCTTTTTATGAGCTGAATAGCCAAAAAAGCGATAAGCGATCCATTGCAAAGGGTGAAAAATAAGCAATGCCAGGAAAAAACCGATAACTGTAAGCGGCGATAAAATATATCCGAAAAGCTTTCTCATACAGGCAGCAAAGTTATAATTTTCGGTTGAATGGTTGATTAGGTCTTACCTTGTTTTTAACTACAATTACCTTCACAATAACTCCGGCTTTATAAGCCGCCTTCCGCTATCAGCAGCTGCACTTTTAAAACTGCTGCTACGGTAAGTGAATCCGTTATGGTGCCATTACATACCATTTGATATACTTCGCTGAAAGGTACCTTCTTGACAACAAGTTGTTCGGTATCTTCCGGGTCTGCATCAAACTGTTCCAGATTTTGGGCAAGATAAATAATGCCAAATTCATCGCTTACTGAATTTGATAAATGCAGCCGCTGAAGCTCAGTCCATTTTCCTGCTTTAAGCCCTGTTTCTTCCAGCAATTCCCGTTTTGCTGAATCTAAAGGGTCAGAACCTTTAGGGCCACCGCCTTCGGGCATTTCCCAGCTATATTGACCTAATGTAAAACGAAATTGTCCAACAAGATAAGTATTACCTTCTTCATCCAGCGGTAATATACCAATGGCAACATTTTTAAAATGTACCTTACCGTAAATACCTACATTACCCGAAGGGTTGATAACGTCGTATTCGGTTACCTTTATCCACGGATTATCATAAACAGGTTTATCGGCAGTTATTTGCCAGGGGTTATCTTCGGGGTATTGCATTAGTTTAAGGGGTTAAATCATATTAAATAGCACAGTCTGCTGTTATCTTCCAAACGCCCAGATTAAAAATTTAGGCATGGCTTTGGCCCAGGTATCAGTGTTGTGGCTGCCACCAACCATTTCCAGATACTGAACATCTGCCGGGCGGTTAAACCCCTTATATTCCAGTTCTTTTATCAGGTCAACGGTATCGTCAATTGAGTCGATAATGCCATTTTTATTGCGGTCGCTGGTTTCATCTTTGGTGCCAGTTTGCAGCCAGATCTTTAAGTTGGGCTTTATAATAGTATCCCTGATGATGCTGTGCATAATACGATCACTTTCGGTGTAACCTTTGGTAATATCCTTACTTCTCCACCAAAATGAACCGGAAAAAACTCCCGCTTTATCGAACAGTTCGGGATTGTTCCAGGCAATATCAAGGGCAGACAATCCCCCTAAAGAAAAACCTGCATAAGCAGTTGAATTGAATTTTTCGATACCTGTTAATTTTGCAATAGCAGGCAGCAACTCTGTTTTAATAAATTCGGTATATAAAGCTGCTTTGGCGCCGCGTTTTTTAAAATCGGGTCTGCCGGCTGTACCGTATTCCTGCAACCGATCAATACCCGCGTGGATAGCCACTACCAAAACGGGTTTTATCCTGTTGGTGCTCATTAAATCTTCAAGGGCATCTCTCAGCTGAAGGCTCTCAGCCTCCTGTCCGTCGTTCAGTAACAGTAGGTTAAGGGGTTCCGTTATATCATTATCCTCCGGAATCAGCAGTGTACATGCCACATCGCGCTTCAGCACATCAGATTTTATAGTTATATTATTTTCAATGATAGTTATCTCCATCTCGTGCCAGCTCGCGTACATCTTTATGTAAAATTAATTAAGGCCGCAAAAATACGCTTATCATTTAATAATCTCAAAATTTGCCGATTTGATGAGATTGATTTGATAAAAAGCATCTTGCCCTGCCGTCTCCAAATGGGGAGCGTCCCCAAAAATCTTCTTTACGTTCTCTCTCTTTTGGAAGGAATTATCCGAGGCCAGATTACCTCATTTTTAAAAGCTTCCAATTAAACTCTTGTTGTTTTCAAACAAACAAGTTATCTTACAATCACAAATAAAACCTAACGCTTTGATAGAAAAATATCACCGCTGGTATTCGCCAAACTTAAACACCGAACTTGAAATGCTGGTATTTGGCGACCGCGGCTATCCTGTTATCCTGTTCCCGACGTCGCAGGGAAAATATTATCAAAACAAAGACGAGGGGTTGATTGAAAGCGTGCGCTGGTTTATTGATGAGGGCCTTGTAAAAATATACTGCCCCGATAGTTTGGACTGGCTTACCTGGTACAACAAAGGGGTGCATCCGGCAGAAAGGGCAAAAAATTATGCATGGTACGATAAAATGCTTTATGATGAACTAGCCCCCTGGGCTATGTACGAAACCGGTGTAAATAAAGTAGCAACGGCTGGTTGCAGTTTCGGTGGATACCATGCCGCGAATTTCGCTTTAAAACATCCCGAAAAGGTAGGCAACCTGTTTAGTATGAGCGGCGCTTTTGATATGCGGCAGTTTACCGGTGGATACTATGACGACAATGTATTTTACAATAACCCGGTAGATTTTTTACCTGGAAGCAACCGTGCCGAACTTTGGCACATGAATATTATTTTAGGAACAGCCGATAATGACATTTGTAAAGGAGATAATGAATGGCTGTCAAACATTATGAGCCAAAAACATATTAACCATTGGTTGGATGTACGGCCAAATGCCAGTCATGACTGGCCGGTGTGGAAGGAAATGTTTCCGCATTATTTATCTACGATAAGATAATAGAGATTAGAGGTTGTGCAGCGACGATATAAGAATACAAGAAATTAGGATTAAGAATCAGATAAACATACTACCATGAAAAAAATAGGAATCTTATTCGGACAGGAACGATCATTTCCGCAGGCATTTGTTGACCGCATAAATGAAAAAGGCGAAAAAAATATAAGTGCTGAATTTGTACGCATTGATAAGGTAATGCAGGCCGAACCATTAGATTATGCAGTAATTGTTGACCGCATTTCGCAGGACGTGCCTTTTTACCGGGCCATGCTAAAAAATGCTGCTATTTGCGGCGCTGCCGTAATTAACAACCCGTTTTGGTGGAGCGCTGATGAAAAATTCTTTAACAACGCGCTTGCAGTTAAAATTGGCGTGCCGGTACCAAAAACTGTAATATTGCCATCCAAAGAACTGCCTGACGACACCACAGATCAATCATTTAGGAACCTGGCTTACCCGCTTGACTGGGAAGGCATCTTTAAATACGTAGGGTTCCCTGCTTATATGAAACCTTTTGACGGTGGCGGCTGGAAAGAAGTTTACCAGATTAACAACCTTGATGAGCTCTGGGATAACTATAATAAAACCAAACAGTATGTGATGATGCTGCAGGAGGAAATTATTTTTGAGGATTATTTTCGCTGTTATTGCATTGGAGGCAAACATGTACGCATTATGCAATATGAACCGCGTAACCCGCACCATTTAAGGTACGAGCATGGCAAGGCACCTGCAGCCAAAAAACTTTTGGATACCGTTAAAAACTATGTGATCAAACTCAACAAATACCTGGGGTATGATTTTAACACCGTTGAGTTTGCCATTCGTGATGGGGTGCCTTACGCTATTGACTTTTGTAACCCGGCACCGGACGCCGAAGTAACCAGCGTTGGGCAGGACAATTTTGACTGGGTAGTTGAAACCGCCGCCGACTACGCTATTGAACGCGCAAAAAAACAAAAAGACGACCAGGATAACCTAACCTGGGGCGAGTTTGTGAGAACCGGGGCAGCTAAAGAACACCTTTTATCATCAGAGAAGAAAGTAGAAAGAAAAGCGGATAAAAAAGAAGCAAGCGCCGGTACTATTGACCATGATATTGCGGCGGATAAAAATGTTGCAAAGCCTAAAAAGGCTGTAAAAAAGTAAAACCAACCAATTATAAAGGCTAAATAAAATGAACGAATTTACCTTAGGTGTTGAAGAAGAATTCATGGTGATTGACCCTGTAAGCAGGGAGCTAAAATCGCACGAGCAAAAAATTGTCGATAGTGCCCAAAAGATCCATGAAGACCAGGTAAAGGCCGAAATGCACCAGGCTGTAGTGGAGGTGGGCACACACATTTGCCACAACACCGACGAGGCACGCAAGGAAGTTGGCAAGCTGCGCGGCACCGTTGCACAGCTTGCCGGTGACATTGGCTTACGCATAGGAGCAGCCGGCACACATCCGTTTTCGCATTGGCAGCACCAGCTGATCACGGATCACCCGAGGTATTTTGAAATTGTCGATGAGATGCAGGAGGCCGCGCGCTCGAACCTTATTTTCGGGTTACATGTGCATGTAGGCATCCAGTCGCGCAACATGGCTATTCATATCGCCAACCAGGTGCGGTACTTTTTGCCGCATGTGTATGCCTTGTCAACCAACTCACCTTTTTGGGAAGGGCGCAATACTGGTTTTAAATCGTTCCGCACCAAAGTATTTGATAAGTTTCCACGAACGGGAATTCCTGACTATTTCAGCAGTATTGAGGAATATGATAGCTATATTAAGCTGCTGGTAAAAACCAACTGCATTGATAATGCCAAGAAAATCTGGTGGGATATTCGCGTGCACCCATTTTTTGAAACCATTGAGTTCCGAATTTGCGATTGCCCGATGCTGATTGATGAAACAATGACCTTTGTGGCGCTTTTTCAGGCATTGTGTGCCAAATTGTATAAGCTGCGCCAGCAAAACATGTCGTTTATCAATTATAACCGGGCGCTTATTAATGAAAATAAATGGCGCGCAGCCCGTTACGGTATTGACGGCAAAATGATCGATTTTGGTAAAGAGATGGAAGTAAATACCCGAAGCTTAATACTGGAACTGCTGGATTTTGTGGACGATGTGGTAGATGATCTTGGCTGCCGCGAAGACCTTCAATATGTACACAAAATACTGGAGCACGGCACGGGTGCCGACAGGCAATTGGCCGTTTATCAGCAAAATAATAACTTTGTGGATGTGGTTGACTATATTACATCACAAACGTTAAAAGGAATTTAGGAAAGATGATACAAGCACAAAAACCGGAAATTAAAGTTGCCATTCTTGACCTGTATGACGGGATAGCTAATGAGGGCATGCGAGGTTTCCGAGAGATATTAGACAGATACAAGGTAAAAAACGAGCTTAACCTCAGCTACGAGGTATTTGACGTTCGCAAGAAAGTAGAAATGCCATCAACAAATTTTGACATTTATATTTCAAGCGGCGGCCCGGGCAGCCCGATAGACAGCGAAGGCACCGAATGGGAGAAGAAATACTTTCAATTACTTGATAAATTGGAAGATCATAACCTTTCAAACACCGCTCAAAAAAAATACGGATTCTTTGTTTGCCATTCATTTCAGCTCTTGTGCCGCAAGTACCAGCTGGGCGACATTAATATGCGGAAATCTCCGTCATTTGGTGTGCTGCCCATTCATAAAACCGGGGCGGCCTTGGATGAGCTGGTTTTTGAAAATCTGGCCGATCCCTTTTACTCGGTGGATTCCAGGCTTTGGCAGGTGATTAACCCGGATGAAAAACGTTTTATAGAACTGGGTATGCAACTGCAGGCTATAGAAAAGGAAAGGCCCTATGTTGACCTGCCAAGGGCCATGATGGCGATCCGCTTTAGCGAATACTTTTTTTCAACACAGTTTCACCCCGAAGCAGATGCCAAAGGTGTAAAATCATTATTGCTGAAAGAAGAAAAGAAGAATGAGGTGGTGAGTGAGCACGGCATTGATAAGTATAATGAAATGTTGGAGCGGCTGGAAGATCCGGACAAAATAACACATACACAAAACACGATGATCCCGAATTTTTTAGACCAGGCCATACTGAGTTTACAGGAGGCATAAACCATATACTACAGGTCATCAGTGCAAGCAGATGGGGTGGTCTGACAATATTATTCTAATATGAATTCATCTCAAAGACAACCCTACAACGCCAATTTCACCCAAGAAAGGTACGAAAAGTTTTTGAAGGACCTGGATGCTGGATTGCGCGGGTCCATCGCTTTTAGAGTAGCAGAAACCCCTGTTTTTTTAACAGATGACTTTCGTGATAAACTGATTGCTGCAGGCAACGCTATCGTAGATACCATTCTGCAGCCCAACTTTAAGGAACTGACGGAAAGATCTATTCCGGAAAAATGGAGAGTCGCCAATGAAAACGATCACCCTCATTTTATTGCGCTGGATTTTGGGGTTTGTAAGGATGAGGCAGGAAATATTATTCCAAAATTGATAGAGTTACAGGGCTTCCCTTCTTTATATGGTTTTCAGGTAACCCTGGCTGATAAATACAGGGATAACTTTGAGATAGCCGATGATCAAACCGTTTTTTTCAGCGGGCTTGACAAGCATTCTTATATAAATCTGCTGAAAAAAACCATAATAGGTGACCAACATCCGGAAGAGGTTGTGCTGATGGACGTAAACGCCCCCGAACAAAAAACTTCAGTCGATTTTTATCTTACGCAAAAGCTTATCGGGACTCCGGTGGTATCGCTAGCCGACCTGGAGCGGGACGGCGACCAGCTTTTTTACAGGGCTAACGATAAAAAAACACTCATTAAACGGATTTATAACCGGTTAATATTTGATGAAATAGCAGCCGATCCGCATATCTTTGATAAAGTTGTAGATATCAGGCAGCCGCTTGACATTGAGTGGATAACGCATCCCAACTGGTTTTATCGCGTAAGCAAATTTACCATGCCTTTTTTAAAAGGCGATTATATTCCAAAAACACAGTTCCTTAATCAGATAAATGAGATTCCCGCCGACCTGGAAAATTACGTGCTAAAACCTTTGTTTTCATTTGCGGGGCAGGGAGTAATTATTGATGTGTCACAAAATGACATTCGAAATATAAAAGATCCGGAGAACTGGGTACTGCAGCAAAAGGTAAATTATGAACCCGTAGTACAGGCGCCGGATGGCGGCGTAAAGGTTGAGGTAAGATTGCTTTACCTTTGGCCAAATGGCGATAAAAAACCGACACTTGCCATTAACCTTGCCCGCCTGAGCCGGGGAAAAATGATCGGTGTACGTTATAACAAGGATTTTGACTGGGTAGGTGGCACAGTAGCCTTTATGGGACGTTAGCTTATTAGAGACCGGAGATCAGTTGCTTTCAATTACTGTCTAAAAAAATCAAATTCCTACAGCGTTCCGTTATTATATTCCTAACTAATTTCTAACCCTCCGGTCTCTGATCCCTAACATTAAACCAAATACTATTAAAGTTGTCTGTTCGTATATATATAAATTGTAGTAAATTTGTGACATGAATATCCAGATAGTAATAATAGCGATACTATTTGCAGCGGCAGTTTTTTACGTTGGCAGACTTATTTATAAAAACCTGTTCACTAAAAAGAGCTGTGGCGGCAACTGCAAATGCGGTGTCGATTTTTCGGCTATTGAGCCAGGCAAATCAGGCAAATAAATATACCATTTATATACTTAAAGAGTAAAATTCTATTTTATTTAAAAAACTTCAATGTCCAATAAACAGGTTTTCCAAACTGATACCCCGAGTAGATGGATCCGTTTTAAATGGCTCAGCCGTGTTATCATAATTGTTTTGGTGGCCAGCGTAGTAGCAGCAGCAATAACGATAACATCAAAACAATATCCAAGTTTACCAAACTTAAACCCGGCTCCTAAAAAACTAACAAAGGAAGAGCTTGACCAGTTAAAAAGGTCAAAAAAATTCAAGGATTTTAAAATTGATAAAAGCCAGATCCAAAAGCTGGCCATAGCTCGTCATTTACACCAGTTAAAGCGCCCCAATAATAAAGACCGAATAAACGCAGCATTTTACAGACCTTGGGAAGCCCAGGCTTATAATTCTTTAGTTGAACACATTGGCAAACTGGATATGATTGTGAGTGAAGGCTTTTTCATAAAGCCTAAAACCGATACCATTGTTGCCAATATTGACACGGGGCTCATCAATCTTAATAAAAAATATAAAAAGCCTGTTTTAATGACGTTGTCTAACTACGTCAACATTAATAATGCGAGTGGCGGGTATGACAGTAAAGACGTTGAAAGAATTATAAAAGACAAAAAACTTAGGGTTGGCTTTATACAAAGTATTGTACGGCAATTACAAAAATATAAATTCCAGGGTGTTAACCTTGATTTTGACGAGATAAAAGACCGCAACAGCAAAAATTATATTGCATTTGAAAATGATCTTTACGCAATCTTACATCCTGCCGGCCTTTTAGTAACGCAAAACGTGATTCCGGATGATGAACAATTTAACCTGGAACGCCTTCAGCATGTAAATGACTTTTTGTTCGTGATGGCTATTGATCAGCATAATGAAAACAGCAACGCGGGCGATCTTTCAAACCAGCATTGGGTTGAAAAAATACTGGACGATGTTTGTTCCCGCATTCCGAGTGAAAAAGTAATATTGACGGTGGCAGGCGGGGCTTATGACTGGCCGGAGAGCAGTGTAGGAAAAGCGATGGGATACCAACAGGCGATAAGCATTGCGCAGGAGAACAGCAGCAAGATCATCTTCGATCCGATGTCGGCAAACCTGCATTACACCTATCTTGACGCCGATAGCCTGGATCACACTGTGTATTTTACTGATGCCGCTACCAACTTCAACATTATCCGCCAGGCTGATGACTGGGCTACCGGTGGGGTTGCCTTATGGCGATTAGGATCTGAAGACCCCCGGTTATGGACATTCTTTCAAAAGAACCTATCGACCGACTCCCTGAAAAAAACAGGGATAGACGTTAAGCGTTTAACCTCCGTAGGTTTAAATAACAAGATAAATTATGACGGCGACGGGGAAGTGCTTGACTTGATAACTACGCCAACACCCGGACAAATTGATGTGCGGATGGATACAACAAATTTTGTTATAACCAACCAAAACTATATTAAGTTGCCAACCAAATATGTAATAAAAAAATATGGTTACGCGCCCGGTAAAATTGTTTTAACATTTGATGATGGCCCCGACCCTGATTTTACCCCCCGCATACTGGATATTTTAAGGCGCGAACATGTACCTGCAGCTTTTTTTGTTGTAGGATCAATGGCTGAAAAGAATATCCCTATTCTTCGCCGGGAATTTGAAGAAGGTTACGAAATTGGGAATCATACTTTTTTTCATCCGGATATCTCTACTGTTAGCATATCAAGAGTAAACCTTGAGCTGAATGCTACACGTAAGTTGATTGAATCAGTAACGGGCAGAAGTACCATACTATTCAGGCCTCCTTTTAATGCAGATGCCGAGCCGCAAACATTGGCTGAAGTTATTCCGGTAGCGGAAAGCCGCAAGCAAAGCTATATTAATATTGGCGAATCAATTGATCCCTGGGACTGGCAGCCGGGTGTAACAGCCGACAGTATTATTGCGCGTACCATAAGGCAGAAAGATAATGGATCCATGCTGCTGCTGCACGATGCAGGCGGCGATACCCGCGAAGAAACTGTTAAGGCTTTACCGGAGATCATTCATTTTTTCAAAAGTCACGGCTATAAGTTTACTACTATAGCGGATGTTTTGGGTAAAACCAAGGATGACCTGATGCCGCCCATAAAAGATGATGCAAATTCGGGTGTATTGGGTTCATTGTACAACCTGCTTATCCAATTTTATTTTTATGGTAACTGGTTCTTGCTGTACCTGTTTCTTTCAGCTATTTTCCTTGCCGTGGGCCGGGTAGTACTGATCGGTATATTGGCGGTAAGGCAATATACCGAGGATAAAAAAATAAATCGGGCTGTTGCTGATATAACAACCCTGCCACCGGTAAGCATAATTGTTCCGGGCTATAATGAGGAAGTTACTGCGATAACAACTATCCAAAGCCTGCTGAAAACAAACTATAATATATTTGAAATAATTTTTGTTGATGATGGGTCTAAGGATAAAACCTTTGAAATGGTTAATGAGACTTATGGCGGGCACCCTTTAGTAAAAGTATTAACAAAGCCCAATGGCGGCAAGGCCTCAGCGTTAAACTTTGGCATAAGCCATGCGCAATATGAATTTGTAGTGTGTATTGATGCAGATACCCAGCTAAAAAATGACGCCATATATCATTTAATGACCTATTTTACTGATGACGAAATTGGTGCAGTTGCCGGTACAGTAAAGGTCGGCAACGAAAATAACATGATTACCCGCTGGCAGTCGATAGAGTATATTACATCCCAGAATATGGACCGCCGTGCCTTTGACCTTATCAACAGTATCACTGTGGTGCCGGGTGCTATAGGCGCGTTTCGCAAGTCGGCCATATCTACGGCGGGCGGATTTACGTATGATACCCTCGCTGAAGACTGCGACCTTACTATGCGCATTTTAAAGCAGGGATACATCGTTAAAAACTGCGCGGAAGCAATTGCCTACACAGAGGCGCCTGAAACGCTTAATGGCTTGCTAAAGCAGCGTTTCCGCTGGAGCTTTGGCGTAATACAAAGTTTTTGGAAAAACAAAGACGCACTCTTTAATAAAAAATACAAATATTTCGGGATGGTGGGGATGCCTAACATACTCCTTTTCCAGATAGTTTTACCGCTGTTTTCGCCATTGGCCGACCTGATGATGATCTTTGGATTATTTAGTGATAAGCCAGGCAAGATCCTGATCTTTTATGTTGCTTTTGTAGTGATAGATTTCTTAGTAGCCATTATTGCTTTCCGGATGGAAAAAGAAGATTACAAAAAGCTGGTTTACATTATTCCCCAACGGTTTATATGGCGCCAGTTGATGTACTACGTCCTTTTCAAATCTATCCGTAAAGCACTAAAAGGCGAACTTAGCGGGTGGGGTGCATTAAAACGTACCGGGAGTGTAATTATTAAGAAGGACGTTCCCGTGGAGCATTAAAGGCTGTACATCAAAAGTAAAAATATCCCCATTTTAATCACAGGCCTGAGCAGGCATTGTAAATTTGAAGTTCTGGCAAAGACAAGTACGTTTTATCCTAGTTTGTTGATTTGGCAAACGCCACTACTATTTTTTTGTCGCAATTACTTACGCGAAAAAAAAGTACAAATAACTGTTATTCCGCCTAATAGCAGAAATAGGCCTACGGTTAATGTTTCTCTATAAGACATACCGCATAAGCAACAATACCTTCTTCGCGGCCAATAAAGCCTAACTGCTCATTGGTGGTGGCTTTAATTGAGATATCATCAGCATCAATCCCGGCCGTTTCGGCAATATTAGCCTGCATAACAGGGATATGCGGGTTTATTTTTGGAGCTTCGAGGCATACCATTGCATCAATATTGTTTACTTCCCAACCCTTTTCCCTTAATAGTTTCATCACATGCTGCAGCAGTATCAGGCTGCTTATCCCCTTCCACCTGTCATCCTTATTTGAAAAATGATAACCGATATCGCGGAGGTTTGCAGCCCCCAGCAATGCATCACAAATAGCGTGTAATAAAACATCTGCATCTGAATGGCCAAAGGCCCCGGCATGGTGATCGAGGTTAACGCCGCCTAAAACAAATGGATGCTGTTCTTTTAACTGATGCACATCAAAACCAAATCCTACCCTAATCTTCCCCATTATCTTTTGCGCGCATTTTTATCGCCGCCAAAGCTTGCCGACAGGGTAAAACGTAAAGTGTTGGCTAAAGGGCTGTTTTGCTGGCTTGCGGCAAGGTATGAAAAATCAAAAGTGTAGCTTTCGTATTTTAAACCAATCCCGGCGGTTAAGTAATGTGCCCCACCTTTGTTGGCATTTTGATAAAAATATCCTGCTCTTACCGCAAACAGCTGGTTATACCAATATTCAAAACCAGGAGATATGGTAATTTCCTGTAATTCTTCATGAAAACCTCCGGGCGCGTCAGCAAACGAGCCAAAGATTCCTGCGGGCACAGATACATTGTCGTCTTTACCCTTAATAATATTGCCATCGGCATCCCTTATTGGTGGGGTTGGCACCAAAAGTTTATTTAAATCAACAGTAATTGTTATTTGATTATAATCATCGAGATTGATGGTATTGGCTACTCCCAATTTCAAGTTAGCCGGCAAAAAATATTTGGGCCCTGCATCGCTATAACTGATCTTGGTGCCTATGTTTGATATGTTTGCACCGAAGGCAAAAACACCATCGGTACCAAATTCCTGCATCGGTTGATTATAATATAATGATACCCCGGCAGACAATGCATTACCTGCTTTAGCCTGCTGGCCAGCACCCGTTGCAAAGTAGGCGTTTGATAAATTGGAGTGCACAAATCCGGCAGTTAAACCTAATGAAAGTGTTTCACCAAACTTGCGGGCGAAGGATGTACTTACAAAAAATTCGTTAGGCGTATAGGTGCCCTGGTTATTCTGGTTATTATCCGTAAGCTGAATGGTGCCGTAGTTAAAGTAGCGAAGCGAAGCACCAATTGTATTACGGTCATCTATTTTATGAGCGTAACTTAAATAGGATAAGCTGATATCCGGCACAAGTTGCCGCAGCCAGGGGCTATACGATAAAGAAACATTATCATTATTTTCCAAATAAGCCAGTTTAGCCGGGTTCCAGTAATTGGCATTCACATCGGGCGTTAAGGCTACGCCGGCGTCACCCATTGCACCGGAACGCGAATCAGGCGTAATATTTAAAAAAGGCACCGCAGTTGGAATGGCGGTTGAGTAGTTTGAACCATTGGTGCTGGTTCCCGAGCTTTGCGATAGCGCAACCCCCGGGAGTAAAACCGAAGTACAAATAATAATGGCTTTGCTGTATAAAAACTTCATCTGCTAAATTCACCCTTTTATTTAAGGTAATAAATATATGCTAAATGATGCCTATTACGTATAAGTATCTAAATTAGTTTTCCACCGAAATATTTATTGATATTGTAACCAGTAACGCAGGTTCTTCGTTTAACAGCTTATAAAGTTTTAATTTCTTTTAAAGAATAGGGGCAATTAATTAGCATTTCAGGCAAAATGTTTTAAATTTACCCTTTATATTAACTGTAAGAACATGAAAGTACTCTTTACTAAAACTGCAATTATACTGTTGGGCGCAGGCGCGATGTTGAGCAGCTGCAGTAAACATCAGCAATCTGAAAAAACCGGAATGGCCTATAACGACAAAACAAATGGTGGTTATGAGCGATTCAGGCAAACACACCCCTCGCCAGGCCCCGGGCTTATCCCAATTGAAGGCGGTACTTTTGTGGTGGGTGGAAGTGCAGATCAGGATGTTACTTATGATTATAATAATGTACGGCGCCGGGTAACTATTCCTTCTTTTTACATGGATGAGACTGAAGTTGCCAACCAGGACTGGCTGGACTACCTTCACTGGATAAGCATTACCTATCCGCAGGATCGTGAATTGTATTACAATGCACTTCCCGACACATTGGTTTGGCGCAAACCCCTATCCTATAATGAGCCCTATGTTGATAACTATTTAAGACACCCTGCCTTCCAGGACTACCCTGTGGTAGGTGTTACCTGGGACCAGGCACAGGATTATTGCCAGTGGAGAACTGACCGAACCAACGAAAATATTTTACGTGAGCGCGGAAACCTGGTAGCATGGAAAGATCTTGGAGGCACAGGAAAAGGTAAAAATGCAACCCCTGCACCTGCCAATAAAGAACCATTTAATACTGATGTATATTTGAACGGCCAGATAAGAGGTGCCGGAGTTGATGGTAAAAAAATGCTGCCCGACCTTAGCCCTAATGCAAAACCTGCAGCGGGCGCAAACGGAAAAGGCGGCGGCAAATCTGTAAGGCCCGTGCGTTTGGAAGATGGTATTTTGAAACAAGGCTACCGTTTACCATCTGAAGCTGAATGGGAATATGCCGCTTTAGCTTTGATAGGCAATACCCAGTTTGAAAACATTGACGATGGTAAAGTATATCCATGGAACGGCTTAGGCGTTAGGTCTGCAAAAAGATCAACCCGTGGTATGATACTGGCCAACTTTAAACGCGGCGCCGGTGATAATGCCGGTGTTGGCGGATACCTGAATGATAAGGCTGATATTACCGCACCGGTTAGAGGATTTCCGCCAAATGATTTTGGCTTATATAATATGGCCGGAAACGTGAATGAGTGGGTACAGGACACCTATCGCCAAACTTCATTTGAAGAGTTTGATGATTTTAACCCTTTCCGCGGTAATGAGTTTACTAATAAGCGTCTTGCCGATGCTACAAAAGGGCTTTATGCTAAAGATAAATATGGCCGCCCTATCAAGGACCCGTCAAAGTCAAACAAAAAGATGAAATATAGTGAGTTGGTTGCAATGCAGCAGGCACAAGGTACAGGAGGAACAGATCCGAATGCAGCACCTGGTGCAACAGTTCCCGGAGCTGCTCCTTCTACCACAGCTTCTGCCGCACCTGGCGCAAAGAATGACCTGGCAGGCAAACCTTATAACGCAGATTACAGGGGTTATAACGACACCGTGAACACTGTATTATATGGAAAAACCACGCTGGTGAACGACCATTCCAAAGTATATAAAGGCGGATCATGGAATGATATGGCTTTTTGGTTAAACCCGGCAACACGCCGTTTTATGAACGAGGATGATGCAAGCGCCGAGGTTGGCTTCCGTTGCGCTATGACTTTGGTTGGCGCACCTGAGATCCATCCGGAAGGCAAACCACACTACAGCATTAAAAAGCCAAAGCCGTATAAGGCAACAAGGTAATTTAAGAAGGAACTATATAAAAAAAATGCGCTTCTAAACGGAGCGCATTTTTTTTATATAGTAATTTGAATACCAATCAGAAAAGTAATAACACCTGTCCTTTTTCTACTTTATCTCCTGGTTTTATTTTAACAGTTTTAACTACCGCATCGGCACCTGCTTTGATGATGTTCTCCATTTTCATCGCCTCAAGCACAAACAAATTATCTCCCTTTTTAATTTCCGTGCCTTCGTTAACAAATACTTTTAATACCATCCCGGGCATAGGGGCTTTCACCTCGCTAATTTGGGCGGCGTTTAGGTTGCTTAATCCCAATTGGTCAAGCAGTATATCGAACTGATCTTTTGAAGCAAGGATATAAGTGTTATTATTTACTTTAATTTCCGCAGTCTTCTCAGCTTCACTAAAGCTTACCACTTCAACATTGTAGGATTTAAGTTCATTGATGACATGAAATGACAAAGGATTCAGTTGCCGGATATCAGCCACAATCTTTCCGCCATTTATAAATACCTCATCCCCTTTCTTTTCTATATCGTAGTTGTATTTACGGTTAGCTTTTACCTTGAGCATATTGCTTTTTATTTGGGAGGATAAGATAGGAGATTATTTATAAAAAACCATAAGTGAGCGACACTTTGCCCAATGAGAAGGGAGCTATTGGGTTAATACATACTGGATCATGTTGGCGCCCATTTTAAGAGCCTTTACGCGATTTTCCTGTGTGTCATTAGCGTAGGTGCCATAATCTTCCCATCCGTTGCCTAAATCGCATTCATAGGTATAAAAGCAAACCAGCCTGCCTTTGTAAATCAACCCGAAACCCTGGGCTCTTTTTCCATCGTGTTCGTGTATTTTTGGCAAGCCATTAGGGAAAGGGAACTTTTGATGATATATGGGGTGATTAAGCGGCAACTCTACAAAATCAAGCTCGGGGAAAACCTTTTTCATTTGCGGGCGGATAAATTGATCGAGCCCGTAGTTATCATCGATATGTAAAAAGCCACCACCGGTTAAGTACTTCCTTAGGTTGCGCACATCCTGGTCTGAAAAAATAATATTCCCATGGCCGGTCATAAAAATAAAAGGGTAATTAAAGATTTCCGCGCTGCCGGCTTCAACCACTTCGTCTTCCTGCTGAAAATTGGTTTTTAAATTATCATTGCAGAATTTGATGAGGTTGGGTAAGGCTGTGCGATCGCCATACCAATCGCCGCCGCCATTGTATTTAAGCTTCGCCATTTTGTAGGTAGGCACGTTAAAACTGCTGATGGTTACCAGCAACATAAGTGAAACGGCCAGTTTAACAACCTTTTTCATATTTACTTTTAATACTAATTTGCAACTCCTTTCGATCACCCCAGCCTATTTAAAAAATTAACCTCAAAACAAGCTTCCAACGCGGCCGTCTCTGTTCTTAACCTACTTTCACCTAATGTTATGGCTTTAAAATTATTATTTAAAGCTTCGTTAATTTCAGCAGGCGTAAAATCTCCTTCCGGGCCTATTAATATCAAATAACTGCCGTTAGCTGATAACCCGCTTTTGAGACTCATTTTTTCGCCTTTATCACAATGGGCAATAAACTTCTGTCCGTTAAATGGCTTTGCTAACAACTGGTTAAAGGTAACCGGTTCGTTCAAGATCGGGTGGTATGCTTTTATAGATTGTTTTATTGCTGATGTGATTATTTTGTTAAGCCGCTCCACCTTCGCCTCCTTACGTTCCGAACGCTGGCAGATAAATAGCGAAACCTCATCTATTCCTATCTCGGTAGCCTTTTCTAAAAACCACTCGGTACGCTCTATATTTTTGGTGGGGGCAATGGCTATATGCAAATAATGATTACGCTTATTAAATTCCGGGATAACCGAGTTTATTTGAAGAATGGTTCTTTTGGGATGGGCATCTAAAATACTGGCAGCGTAAAGGCCGCCCCTTCCGTCAACCAATTTTACCACATCGCCTTTCTCAAGCCGCATCACCCTAATGGCATGCTTGCTTTCCTCCTCGTTAAGAAAATATTGCGGATGCGTGGGATTGATATCTGGTGTGTAAAAAAGCTGCATGGGTGAAAGCTAAAGCCGAACGTATAAAGCTGAAAGCAATAATCAACAATGATTGTTATATTTCAAAGGCCCCTTTAATGTAAATCTACAGTATCTTCTTCATTTATCAACAATTCAAGCTTAACAGCCTCAATATATTGGTCAGACTTTTTAAGTACCGTGATGTTATACCCGTTTGATTCCTTTTGTTCGCCCACGTCGGGGATCTTTCCAAAGATATCTCCCAACCAGCCGGATACAGTATCAAAGTCGCCATCTTCGGGCAAATCATGCGGCAGATACTCGTTTACATCATATATGGGCGCAAGTGCATTCACAATAAACTCTCTATCGTTTACCTTTTCAACAATTGGCTTTTCTTCATCGTACTCATCCTGGATCTCACCCACCAATTCTTCAACGATATCTTCCAGAGTAACCATTCCTGCCGTACCGCCAAACTCATCAGATACAATGGCTATCTGGATGCGCTTTTGCTGCAGCTCCGCCATCAAATCGTTGATCTTTTTAGTTTCGGGAATAAAGTATGGCTTCCGAATAATGTTCTTTAAAACAATTTCCTCATTACGAGCAAGCAAAGGCAAAATATCCTTGGCGTGCACAATACCTACTATCTTATCAATAACGTCATCATAAACAGGCATGCGCGAATAACCTTCAGTAATGATTATCTGAACCAGCTCATGCTGCTCGGTATTAATGTCAACACCCGAGATCTTTGTACGGGGCACCATTATATTTTTAACTACGCGTTCGTTAAAATCAAATACGTTTTGGATCAGTTCGTGCTCGTTTGAATCCAAAGCCCCGGTTTCCTTGCCCTGTTCCAGCAAATATTGCAGCTCTTCTGAACTGTGGTGTGCTTCTCCCTGTACGGGGTTTATACCAATAGCCCTTAGAATTAAATTGGATAAATAATTTAAAACCGAAATAATTGGCCTGAATATAATAAAGAACACCCGTAAAGGTGCCGAAACAGCCAATGCTGTACGCATCGACCGTTGTATTGCTAAAGTTTTAGGAGCAAGTTCACCGAAAATTATACTTATAAAAGTTATAAATACAAATGCAAGCACATGGCTTAGATTGATAATGAGGTGCGACGTTATTTCGAAGCCGCAAAGCTTAAATAAGTATAAAACAACATTGGTAAATACGCCTTCGCCTATTACACCCAGCGCTAAAGAGGCTATGGTGATCCCCAATTGTGTTGCAGCAAGGTAACCATCAAGGTTTCCCATAATACTGCGCGTAAGCTTTGCTATTTTGCTGCCGGATTTAGCTTTAAGCTCAATCTGCGAACCGCGAACTCTTACCATAGCAAATTCAGCAGCTACAAAAAAGCCGTTAAGCAACACCAGGAAAAAGGTAAGTAATATATATAAACCGTTTATGTCAGACTCGGGGCCCATATATTAATTATTGGTACACTGGAAAAGTAGACTTATACAATTCCAAACTCTCATTTATAACTTTATGCGCATACCGCACACCAAGTAAATGTTCAATGGTTACATTTTTATCTTCAAGCTTTTTGTAGTCTTTAAAAAAGCGGACGATCTCAGTCATTGCATGTGGCGGCAATTCAGCAAGGTCATTGATGTAATTTACCGACATATCATTCTTAGCTACCGCTATGATTTTATCATCCTGCTCGCCATTGTCAACCATGTGCATAACGCCAACTACCTTAGCTTCTATTATTGACATTGGGAAAACATCAATAGAGCAAAGGACAAGAATATCAAGCGGATCATGGTCATCACAATAGGTTTGAGGGATGAAACCATAATTTGCAGGATACATAACCGACGAAAACAAAACACGGTCGAGCTTTAATAGTCCAGACTCTTTATCAATTTCATATTTAGCCTTTGAACCTTTTGGAATTTCAATAATAGCGTTAACAATTTCAGGAACATTATCACCAGGTGAGAGCTGGTGCCATGGATGTAGTGTACTCATTTATTTATTTTATTTTAACTCTTTAACACGTCGCTTGTTGGTTACAACTTGTCTTATAAAAGTAATAACAAGCGGAATTGTTGTAATTATTATCAAACCAATAATAATATACTCCATATAATCCTTTATCTGCGGATACTTTCTTCCCAGGAAATACCCTGCTAAAGTAAAGGTACATACCCAGCCAAAGCTGCCGATAATGTTATAAAAAGTAAATTTTCGCAGGTCAACTTTAACAACACCTGCAAAGATAGGTGCAAAAGTTCTAATTATTGGGAAAAATCTACCTAAAACCAATGCCATACCTCCATATTTTAGGTAAAAGTCTTCGGCAAGCTTAACATAACGTTGTTTAAAAAAGATAGAATTGCTTTTACTGAACAGTTTGGGCCCAGCCCGGTAACCAAACCAGTAACCTGTATAATTACCTAAAACACCGGCTGCTATAAGCGATAAAACAAGTGTATAGATGGATACATTGAGCTTTCCGGCAGAGCATAACAGGCCAGACATGAACAGGAGATAGTCGCCCGGTAAAAAAAAACCAAAAAACAGGCCGGTTTCTGCAAATACAACAATAAGCAAAAAGTAAAAACCTAAGCTTATGATGGATTGAGCATCCGTTAAAGTTTGAAGATGATCCCAAAAATTGTCCATTTACTATATCGTAAAGTTACGAATATTAAACGACATTTGTAATTCGCATGTTACAAAGCTCCTTCTGAATACAGATTGTATTTCAGATCAGCAGTTGCTGATGAACTGTTCCGGAAGACACAAGTTGATCAAAAAAAAGATATCCATTGCGAAATAATGATTTCACAATGGATACAATTTTCTTTCGAACTATTTAAAACGGATTATAAACTCCCTTTTAACGGCTTAAATTAACTGTGAAACAAAGGCAGGATAAATACCGATAACGATGGTTACTATAGCAGAAAAACCAAGCACCAATTTATAGTAAACAGGGATATTAAGCTCAGTACGTTCGGCATCACGAAAATACATAGCCACAATTACCCTGAAGTAGTAGAAAATACTGATGATAGCATTTACAACTGCTAACACAACCAGCCAAACATGGTATTGACTTAACGCAGATGAGAACATATAGAACTTACCGATAAACCCTGCGGTCAACGGGATTCCCGCTAATGAAAGCATAGCTATCGTTAATACCAGAGCAAGAAATGGATTCTTTTTTGCAAGGCCATTAAAGCTCTCAAAGTTATCGCTGCCCGATTGTTGCCGCACCAATATCAACGCCCCAAATGCGATAATTGATGCAATTGAATAAGCTGTCGCATAAACCAACACAGAGCTTGCAGAGCTAGCGCCTAAACCTACTATAGCGAACAAAAGGTAACCTGCATGTGAAATACTGGAGAAGGCTAACATACGTTTAAAGCTTTGCTGATAAAGCGCCGTTATATTGCCTATAAACAATGTTACAATGGTGATTACGAGTAGTACCGGCACCCAAAAGTCTGACAGCGGTGCAAAGCATGAGGAGAACAGCCGCAAAAATGCAGCGAAGCCTGCTGTTTTTACTACGGTTGACATAAATGCGGTAATCAACGTTGGCGAGCCTTCGTAAACGTCTGGTGTCCAGAAATGAAAAGGCGCTGCGCCAACTTTAAAGCAAAGCCCGCAGATGATAAGCAGCACGCCGGTATAAAACATTGGTGTTATATCGTTAGCATGTGGATGATCTAACACCCAGTTACGGATAACCTCAAGACTAAATGAGCCTGACGCTCCATAAATAAGGGCTATCCCGAACAAGAGAATGCCTGTTGAAAAGGCGCCCATCAGGAAATATTTTAAAGCAGCTTCGTTTGATGCGAAATCACTCTTTTTGATACCTGCCAGGATGTATAAGCTTACCGACATGATTTCGATCCCGATAAACAACATAGTTAAGTTATAGAAAGAAACCATAACGATGATACCTGCAAGCGAGAAAAGAATAATAGCATAGTATTCGGCAACATGGCTGCTGATCCGCTCAAAATAACCCCTTGATAAAAATATAATCAGGATAGTTGATATAATGGTAAGAGCTGAAAATGCTATGGAAAAATTATCAAACAACATCATGTTGTGATAAATGGGCACAGCGCTGCTGTTCCATTGTGAAAACGCAAACCCCAAAGCAGCCAGCAAACCTGCTATAGCAACCGGCAACAGAGCTTTCTGAGCTTTGTACAGGCCTAAATACAAAAGCACTAACGGTAAAACTGATATGATAATTAAAGTACTCATTATTTTAGTTGCGGAAATTTAGGGTTCACTACATTAAACAAGTGGGTTACCGATGCCTCGGAGATATGAAGAAGCGGCTGCGGATAAACCCCCATAATTATAATTAAAGCGCAAATGATAGAAAGCACCAGCGTTTCTGAACCGCTTATGTCCGTAAACCTAGCAGTAAGCTCATTGGTTGGGCCGTACATCACCTTTTTGTACATGCGCAGCATATAAACGGCGCCAAATATCATAGTTAAGCCGGCGGCGCTAACCATCCAGATGTTCCATTGGAAAACGCTGCTGAGTAATAAAAACTCGCCTACAAACCCGTTGGTTAATGGCAGGGCCACTGTACCAAGCACTATAATTAAAAACGCGATTGAAAATTTTGGTGCATTTTTTGCAATACCGCCTAAATCGCTGATGGTCCTGGTTCCTAAACGCCTGCTGATGATATCCCAGATAAAAAACATCCCGATAACGTTGATACCGTGACTCAGCATCTGGATCATAGCGCCCTGTAAGCCTTCTATCGTCCATACAAAGATACCTGCCGCTATAAGGCCAACGTGCGCTATTGATGAGTAAGCAACCAATCGCTTACCATCGTTTTGTTTAAATGCAATTATAGAGGCATAACCAATACCTATAACAGCTAACATAATACACATGCTTTGCCACTCAAAAAAGCCAAGGGGCGCATTTGGGATCATCCAGCGGATAACGCCGTAAATACCCATTTTAAGCATAATCCCTGACAGCAGCATGCTACCAGCTGATGGCGCCTCGGTATAAGTATCGGGTTGCCAGGTATGCAATGGAAACAAAGGCATTTTAATAGCGAAGGCAAGGAAGAATGCCCAGAACACATACACCTGCTGATGTGCATCGAGCCCTAATTTATAAAACTCAAAAATATCGTAGGTTTTTGCAGGTGTATGCAGGTAAAGGTAAATGATACCCAGCAGCATAAACAAAGAACCTGAAAAAGTGTAGATGAAAAATTTCAGTGTGATCCGAATGCGGTTTTCGCCGCCCCATAATGAACAGATAAAGTAAATAGGGATTAGCGCAGCTTCCCACCCTACATAAAATAAAAACCCGTCTAACGCAGTGAATACTACCAGCAAGCCGGCCTGCATAAATAAGATCAAAGCATAAAATGCACCGGCATTTTTATACTCATGTTTATAGGTTGATAAAATAATCAGGGGCACTAGTACGGTTGTCAATAACACCATCATCATGCTGATACCATCAATACCTGCCGTAAAGTAAATACCTAATTTAGGGATCCAGGGTAAATCAACACCAAACTGAACATTGGCGTTAGGTACGAAACCTGACAAGAAAAACAGCGCTATCGCCAGCTCGGCAACAGCAAAAGTTAACGCCGCATGTTTAGCTGCACCGTTTTTAAACAATAAAACAGCAAGGGCCGCAATTACCGGTAAAAAAATTAAAATACTAACCGTCATTTTATGTTGTAAACGCTAATCGTTCTTTATGCTTTAATTAAAATATACATTAATATAGAGATGATACCTGCTACCATCATAAATATGTAGAACCCAACATTACCAGTTTGCAGCAAACGCAAGCCTTTGCTGGCTTCAATTGATCCTTTACCTAAGCCATTAACAAAACCGTCAATCCCCATCTTGTCAACCACTTTATAGAAGAACACTGATAATGCATCAAGCGGCTTGCGAATGATAGCATCATATAACTCATCTATATAAAACTTGTGGTAAGAGATATCAACCAGCGCCGGGCGTTCCTCGGTATCCTTAACAGGCACGTGCGCATTTTTGATATATTTAACGTATGCATACAATATAGCCAGCAATGCTGCACCAACAGATATGCACATTAAGGTAATTTCTGTACTTTTTGATAATTCAGGCGTTACCAGCAGTAAGGTCGATTTTTGGAAAACCGGTGCCAGGAAATGTTCCAGCCAGTGATGTCCGCCCAATACTTCAGGAACGCCGATAAAGCCCCCAACGATCGAAAGTATCGCCAATATTACCAGCGGGATTGTCATTGATGATGGAGACTCATGTAAATGATGTTCCTGTTCATGCGTACCGCGAAACTTACCAAAAAAGGTAAGGTACATCATCCGGAACATATAAAAAGCAGTGAACATGGCAGTGATAACACCTATAATATACATAGGAGTGCTGTGCATAAAAGTATGAGCTAAAATTTCGTCTTTTGAAAAGAAACCTGCAAAAGGCGGGATTCCTGAAATAGCCAGCGTACCAATCATCATTGTGATGAAAGTAATTTTAAGCTTACCGCTTAAACCACCCATGTTACGCATATCCTGTTCACCGCTTACCGCGTGAATTACAGAACCTGCACCCAGGAATAACAAAGCTTTAAAAAATGCGTGCGTTAAAACGTGGAAGAACGCCCCGGTGTAAGCACCAACGCCTAAACCTAAAAACATATATCCCAACTGTGATACGGTTGAGTACGCAAGTACCTTTTTTATATCTGTTTGTGTTAACGCGATAAGTGCTGCTATAACTGCTGTTGTTAAGCCAACAACCGCTATAATGTGCATGGTAACCGGCGCAAGGGTAAACAAGATGTTAGAACGGGCTATCATGTAAACGCCGGCGGTAACCATTGTTGCAGCATGAATAAGCGCGGATACCGGTGTGGGGCCTGCCATCGCATCCGGCAACCAGGTAAATAACGGCAACTGTGCCGATTTACCTACCGCACCCACAAACAACAGGATGGTGATTATTGTATATGGAGCAGCAGCATATTCCTTAGTTCCGGCAAGCTTAAAAATGTCGGCAAAGTTGGCGCTTCCAAATATGATCATGATAATAAATATGGCAATGATGAAACCAAGATCGCCGATACGGTTCATAATGAATGCTTTTTTTGCTGCATCGGCATAATCAGGGTTGGTGTACCAGAAACCGATCAGTAAGTATGAGCAAAGCCCTACACCTTCCCAGCCAATGAACATAATAAGGTAATTTGACCCCATTACCAGCAAAAGCATAAAGAAAATAAACAGGTTAAGATAAGCAAAGAATTTACCGTATCCGGCATCCTCTTTCATATAACCTGCTGAATAAACGTGAATTAGAAAGCCAACGCCAGTTATAATCAACAGCATTAATGAGCTTAGCTGATCAACCAGGAATGAAAATGAGATTTTCACGTTGCCTGCTGAGAACCAGTTGAAGATATCTGCATTGATGGGTTTGCCGGTTGCATTAACCTGTAAAAACAAACCTACGCTTAAACCGAAAGAAAGCAATACCATTAAACTGCCAATAAAGCCGATAACAGCTTTTGGCAATGTATTACGGCCAATGCCGTTAATAATAAAACCGGCTAACGGTAAAACAGGAATAAGCCAGATGTATTTGTCCATAGTATAATGCTCAGCCCCCTAACTCCCTAAAGGAAGAATGGGGTGTTTTTATTTTTTAGTTTTATTTAAACCCGAAATCGAAAATCCGACTTCAGAGATTCTCTTACCACTTTAACCTGTTCAGTACGTTAATATCCACCGAGTTTGTATTACGATAGATCATTACAATAATGGCCAAACCGACCGCTACTTCAGCTGCAGCCAGCGCCATAATAAAAAACACGAAAACCTGTCCTGTTGCATCGCCTCTGTAAACAGAAAAAGCAGTTAAAAGCAGGTTTACGGAATTCAGCATCAGCTCAACCGACATGAAGATCACGATAGCATTGCGGCGGATCAATACACCGATAACCCCTATCGAAAAAATGACAGAACATAGCAAAATGTAGTGATTAAGCGGCACGCCCTGTATAGTATTTGTTAGTGTTTCCATCAGGCAGTTTTGGGGTCTTTAGTTGCCAGTAAAACCGCGCCCACCATTGCTGACAACAGCAATATCGACGAAACTTCAAATGGCAGCAAATATTCGTTAAACAGTATTTTTCCTAAGTTCTTTACTAAACCCAAGTTAGAGTTAGTTAATACTACGGGGTGCGAACCGCCCCATGCTTTTAAAGCAGCAACGATAGTAATTAAAAAACAGGCGCCTCCAATAAATCCTGCTATTTTAACCAGGTTTGACTTGCGCGGTTCTGACTCTTTATTCAGGTTGATGAGCATTAGCGTATATAGAAACAACACCAGGATAGCACCCATATACACTATAAAATTAACTATAGCCAAAAACTGGGCATTCATTAAAATGTAGTGAATGGTAAAAGTAAAAAATGTGAGTATAAGGTATAAAATACTATGTACAGGATTTTTTGCAGTAATTACCAGTATTGAAAAAAATACAGACAGAAATGCGATGAAGTAAAATGTACTCATGGTTTATATTTCAAAATACCTTTACCCATTTTAAAAGAGCTGGGCAAAGGTATAAAACTTCTTTATTGATTTAAGGGAGCTTCTACTAATTTGTCTTTACCGTAAATAAAATCTTTCCTTAAATAATCAGCCGGCACAATATCGCCATCTAAATATATGGCTTCCTTAGGGCAGGCTTCTTCACAAAGGCCACAAAAAATGCAACGCAGCATATTTATTTCATAAACGGCAGCATATTTTTCTTCGCGATATAAGTGCTCCTCACCTTTCTGGCGTTCAGCAGCAATCATGGTGATCGCTTCCGCAGGGCATGATAACGCGCAAAGGCCACATGCGGTGCAGCGTTCTTTACCGTTTTCGTCGCGTTTAAGCGAGTGCATCCCGCGGAAATTTTCAGAAAACTCCCGTTTTTCTTCAGGATAGCTAATTGTTACGGGCTTTCTGAAAAAGTGTTTCATGGTAATTGCAAGGCCCTGTGCAATGGCAGGCAGGTAGGCACGCTCCAAAAAATTGAGCGGCTTTGATTCAATTACTTTACGTCTATTACTTAACGATTCCATCGGTATCCCTTTATTTGATAAATGTAATCCAAACTCCTGTAACAATTATATTGGCTATAGCCAGTGGTATCAAAATCTTCCAGCCGAGGTCCATCAACTGATCATAACGGAAACGCGGAATAGTCCAGCGCACCCACATAAAGAAGAAGATAAATAAAAACACCTTGGCAAACATTACCACTACCCCTAGCAACGGAGCGATGGTTGGCCCTGTGTGTGCAAGCACCCAATCCATACCCGGGTAGTTATAACCACCCCAATACAGGGTAGCCATCACTGCCGACGAAATAAACATGTTGATGTACTCCGCAAAAAGGTAAAAACCCAATTTCATAGAAGAGTACTCGGTATGATACCCTCCCACCAGTTCCGTTTCGCACTCAGGCAAATCAAAAGGCGTACGGTTAGTTTCGGCAAAGGCGCATATGATGAATAACAGGAAGCCTACCGGCTGGTAGAGCACATTCCAGTGCCACCCGTGCTGCTGTTCTGCAATTTCTTTCAGGCTTAACGTGCCGGTTACCATCAATAAAGCGATGATAGAAAGGCCCATTGAAATT
Organism: Mucilaginibacter xinganensis; assembly: GCF_002257585.1. Taxonomy (NCBI): domain Bacteria; kingdom Pseudomonadati; phylum Bacteroidota; class Sphingobacteriia; order Sphingobacteriales; family Sphingobacteriaceae; genus Mucilaginibacter; species Mucilaginibacter xinganensis. Next base: position 4,483,688 of record NZ_CP022743.1, read on the forward strand.
TCATAACTGATATTCTGTGATGCTGCGCGGATAGCGCCCAACAGTGAATATTTGTTGTTTGATGCCCAGCCGCCTATCATTACGCCATACACACCTAAGGACACTACGCCAAAAATATAAAGTATCCCCACATTAATATCAGTAACCTGCAATGGCACAACGTGCGTACCGATAATAATGGTTTGACCCCAAGGGATAACTGCCGAGCCTATACAGGCGGTAAGAATAGCCAGCGATGGCCCCGCTATGAATAAGAAAGGACTGGCATTGGTTGGGATAATCTCTTCTTTTAAAAACATTTTGCCACCATCTGCAAGTGGTTGTAAAATACCCCACGGCCCGGCGCGGTTAGGGCCTATCCTGTCCTGGAAAAAAGCCGCAATTTTGCGTTCAGCATAGGTGGAATACATGGCAATAACCAGGCTGATCAAAAATATAATTATTATCAGTGCAAATTTAATTGCTATGTCTGCTAGTCCCATTATAAGCGTGTATCTCGTTCAAATTGTTCTTTATTGGCTTCCATTAGTACCGGGTTGGTTTTAACCACGGGCAATGGCTTAAATTCGTAATGATTGGAGCTGATTACTGAATGATGCGAAATTTTACGCGGCCCTTCAATTACCCAATCAGAAGTTTGTTTTTTATCAAAACGGCAGGTATTACATATAAATTCCTCTACCTCGCCATATTTGTCCTTACGTGCCGTAACACGTAACACTTCCTCGCCTTTGTACCATAGCGTTACCTTGCCATTACATTTTTCGTGGTCGCAATCACGGTGTGCATCAACAGGCTTGGTAAACCAAACGCGATTTTTAAAACGGAAAGTTTTATCAGTTAATGCCCCTACCGGGCATACATCAATTACATTCCCTGAAAAATCATTATCAACAGCAGCGGTTATGTATGTGGATATCTCTGAGTGATCTCCCCTGTTCAGGATGCCATGAATGCGATGATCTGTGATCTGATCTGCTGTAAAAACACAGCGATAACACAGGATACAGCGGGTCATGTGCAGCTGGATCTTATCGCCAATATCTATTTTTTCGAATGTACGGCGGTCAAATTCATAACGGGTTTTGGCTGCGCCGTGCTCATAGCCAAGATTTTGCAGATCGCATTCGCCAGCCTGGTCGCAAACAGGGCAATCAAGCGGGTGGTTAAGTAACAGGATCTCTACAATACCTTTACGTGCCTCAATAACTTCGGGCGAGGTTATATTTTGCACCTCCATGCCATCCATTACTGTAGTACGGCATGATGCTACCAGCTTTGGCATAGGGCGCGGATCTTTTTCAGACCCTTTGCTTACCTTAACCAAACAAGTACGGCATTTACCGCCACTACCTTCCAGTTTTGAATAATAGCACATAGCAGGCGGAACAATATCGCCCCCTATCTGCCTTGCGGCATTCAGGATAGTTGTTCCCGGTTCTACTTCAACGGGGATTCCGTCTATGGTTACTTTAACTGACATTCTATATTAGTCAAATATTATCTAATTCTCTTTTCAATCTTTAACTACAGAAATTTATCTGTTCAGTTTTTGACTGCTTTCTTTCCCTCAACAGCAAACAGGAGTTTAAGCTACTGTCTCTTCCTTCTTCGGTAACGGATCAGCGTAATGTGCCAGTCCAAAATTTCTGGTTACCGCTTCAGCACCATTGGTAACATGCCATTCAAACTCGTCCCTAAAATGGCGGATCGCACTGGCAACCGGCCATGCAGCCGCGTCACCAAGCGGGCAAATTGTATTACCCTCAATTTTTTTAGATACATCAACCAGCAGGTCCATGTCGCTCATTTTACCATGGCCATGTTCCAGGCGGTGCAATACTTTTTCCATCCAACCGGTACCCTCACGGCAAGGAGAACATTGTCCACAGCTTTCGTGGTGATAAAAACGGGTAAAATTCCAGGTATTACGCACGATGCACTGGTCCTCATCATAAGCGATGAATCCGCCAGAGCCTAACATGGTTCCGCTAACAAAACCACCGTCAGATAATGATTCATAGCTCATCAGGCGCGGCTCGTTATTAATAGTTTTAAGGAAAAGGTTAGCCGGAAGAATAGGGACTGATGAACCGCCAGCCACTACAGCCTTTAATCTTTTGCCGTTGGCAATACCACCGCAAAACTCGTCAGAATATAAAAACTCTTCAACAGGCAAACCAAGGTCAATTTCATAAACACCGGGGTTTTTCACATTACCACCAGCAGAGATAAGCTTGGTGCCGGTACTGCGACCGAGCCCTATTTTTGCATACTCTTCGCCACCTTCATTAATAATGGGCACTACAGCAGCGATTGATTCAACGTTATTTACAACCGTCGGGCAGCCATACAAACCAGCGATGGCCGGGAATGGAGGTTTAATGCGGGGGTTACCGCGTTTACCTTCCAATGATTCAAGCAGGGCTGTTTCTTCACCGCAGATATAAGCACCACCACCTGGTTGCACGTAAAGCTCCAGGTCGTATCCTGTGCCTAAAATATTTTTTCCTAAAAAGCCTGCGTTTTTTGCTTCTGCAATAGCACGTTCCAGAATCCTGATCTGCGGCATCATTTCGCCCCGAACATAGATGTATGAAGTTTTAGCGCCTAAAGCAAAGCTTGCAACAATCATCCCCTCTATTAATAAGTGAGGGATGTTAGTCATCAGGTAACGGTCTTTAAATGTTCCGGGTTCCGATTCGTCAGCGTTGCAAACAAGGTAGCGGGCAACACCTTCGGGTTTTGCAAGAAAACTCCACTTCATCCCGGTAGGAAAACCTGCGCCACCACGGCCGCGCAAGCCCGATTTCTTAACTTCTTCAACAATCTCGTCTGGCGACATGGTTTTCAAAGCCTTTTCAACCGAAGCATAACCACCTTTTGAACGGTAAACATCAAAAGTATTGATGCCCGGTACATTTATATGTGTTAAGAGTAATTTACGTGCCATTGCTGCTTAATATATCTTTTTGGTCAGCTTATAATAGTTAATGTGTCTAATAATGCAGCTTGCAAAAGCTACAACCACCAGGAGATTTAAAAACACCGGATTTTTATTGAAACCATCGTTACTGTAGCTTATTGTTGTAACAGTGATGGCAAACAATGAATCTGATATGATTAAAGATTTCCCGTGCATTTTAATTATTGCCTTTTACTTTTAAATCTGCAATCAACTTGTCAACCGACTCGTTGGTTAGGTTCTCATAAAAAGTATATTCAGGGCCTATCTGTAAAACAGGACCGTAACCGCATGCAGCAAGGCATTCAACACCACGCCAGCTAAACAGGCCGTCGGCAGTAACTTCACCTTCCTTAACACCCAGCTTTTGCTCAATGTAATCCATTATTTTACCCGCGCCAACAATTTCGCACGGGCCTGTACGGCAAACCTCCAGTACATATTTGCCCAAGGGGCGCATAAAGTACATGCTGTAAAATGTGGCCACCTCATACACTTCGATATCCTGTATCTTCAGGTAATCAGCTACTTTATCCATTGCTTTGGAACTTAACCAGCCAAACTCCGCCTGCACTAAATGTAAAATAGGCAGCAAGGCAGACTTTTGTTTTCCCGCGGGATAACGGCTCACTATATCATCAAACTTAGCTATAAGCTCCGGCGAAAATTCAACCGTCGTTTGTGTTTCTTCAACTCTAAGCATCTAACTCTCCGGCTATAACGTTTAAACTACTCATGTTAATAATCGCATCAGATAATAACATACCCCGGCTCATCGGCGCATACATCTGGTAATTGATAAAACTTGGCCGGCGGAAATGCAGGCGGTAAGGCGATCGTCCGCCATCATTTACCAGGTAAAAGCCTAATTCGCCGTTTGCACCCTCAACAGAATGATATACCTCGGTTGTTGGGGTAGGAACCTCGCCCATCACTATTTTAAAGTGATAGATCAAAGCTTCCATGTTATTATAAACTTCCTCTTTCGGAGGCAGATAAAATTCAGGAACATCGGCATGGAAAATATCTGCTGGTTCTTTTTCCAGTTTCACCAAAGCCTGTTCAATTATGCGCAGGCTTTGCCACATTTCTTCGTTACGAACCAAAAAGCGGTTGTAAACGTCGCCGTTGGTGCCAACAGGTACTTCAAAATCAAACTCTTCGTATGATGAGTATGGGTTCATCGCCCTTACATCGTAATCAACCCCTGCAGCACGCAGTAAAGGGCCGGTCCAGCTGTAGCTTAACGCCTCTTCGGCAGTAACAGCTGCAACATCTTTTGTACGGTCAACAAATATGCGGTTACGGTTAAATAATGATTCAAATTCTTTCAGGGTAACCGGGAAATCTTTTAAAAATTTACGCAGTTTGCCAAAAGCTATGGCATTAAAGTTACGTTCAAAGCCACCTATGCGGCCAATATTTGTGGTAAGGCGCGAACCGCAAACCTCTTCATAAATTTCATAGATCGCCTCCCGGTGTTCCATCATATAAAGAAAACCGGTGAATGCACCTGTATCAACACCAAGTACACCATTGCAGATGATGTGGTCGCTGATGCGGGCAAGTTCCATTACTATTACCCGAAGGTAATCCACACGTTTAGGGGTTTCAATACCTAAAAGCTTTTCTACCGTCATGTGCCAGCCCATATTGTTAATAGGCGATGAGCAGTAATTCAGCCTGTCTGTGAGCGGGGTTATCTGGTAAAACGGCCTGTGTTCGGCAATTTTCTCGAAGGCGCGATGTATGTAGCCTATAGTTGAAACTCCGCTTACAATTCTTTCGCCGTCAAGCTGCAGCACATTCTGGAACACACCATGTGTTGCCGGGTGTGTTGGCCCCAAGTTAAGGGTCGACAGCTCATTTTGCGGATCGTTATCTGTATATACCGGATGGTTCTGCATCTCTGTTATCTTCCAAAAAAGTAATCTTTCTTATCAACGCGGTTGGGGTCTTCCAGCGGGAATTCTTTTCGCATCGGGAAAGCCGTCATATCGTCAACATTTAATATCCTGCGCAAGTCAGGGTGGCCGTCAAACAGCACACCGAAAAAATCATAGGTCTCACGTTCCATCCAGTTAGCGCCATTCCATAAAGTGGTGGCAGTAGGGATGTGCACGTCACCATCAGCCAAAAACACCTTAATGCGTACGCGCACATTGTTAACAAGGCTATGCAAATGATAAATAACACCAATTTGCTTTTCCTGTTCAGGGTAATGTATAGCGGTAATATCTGTTAAAAATATAAACTGCAGGGTAGGATCATTTTTTAAGAAAGCCAACACATCAATAATCTGCTCTCTGCCGGTTTCAAGGGTTAGTAAACCGAAAGGCTCGCCTATAACGGAGACCTGGTCGCTAAACTGATCGCTGATCTTTTTTAAAAGCTCTTCGTTTGAAAATTTACCCATTATTGTATTCCGTATGAAGCTAATAGTTTTTGGTATTGCGGCTCATTTCTGCGGCGCAGGGTCTCGGTTTTTACCAGTTTTTGAATATTTATAAAGCCATCGATGATAGCTTCAGGGCGCGGCGGGCAGCCTGGTACATAAACGTCAACCGGGATAATCTCGTCGATACCCTGTAAAACAGAATAAGTATCAAAAATACCTCCGCTTGATGCACAGGCACCTACTGCAATAACCCAGCGGGGCTCGGCCATTTGTAAATAAACCTGCCTTAAAACTGGTCCCATTTTTTTTGCTATGGTTCCCATAACCATCAAAAGATCGGCCTGGCGTGGCGAAAAACTTAAGCGCTCGGCCCCAAATCTTGAAAGATCATAGTGGGAAGCCATAGTGGCCATAAACTCTATACCGCAGCATGAGGTAGCAAATGGCAACGGCCATAATGAATTTGCGCGCGCTAAACCTATGGCTTTGTCAAGCGAGGTAGCAAAAAAACCTGCTCCTTCTACGCCTGCGGGGGCATCAACTATTTGAATATCACTCATGATCTATTTGATACAAAACCCATCCTTAATGAGTTGAAAAGTCTTTAGCAGATCAGCCGGCTCCAAGCTACTTATGCAACGTTTAAGCCGACTTAAGAATTAAAGACACTTACAGTTAAACTATAAACATTACAAATTTACAACAATTTATAATGTAAGAGATACACTATGCAATAAGCGGATTATATTTAGAATCGTTCTAAACACAACTTGTCAAATCTTCATCTAAATCTTTCTAAAGGAGGAGACTTTTGCTTTTGTTGGTCTAACATCTTTACTATTCACAACCGTCTCCTTTGGAGAGAACGGGTGAGAGGTCTAATCCCAGTCTAATGCGCCTTTTTTTATCACATAAAAAAAGCCAAGTAACAGGGTACCCATAAAAATAAACATCTCTATCATACCATCTTTGCCGAGCTCTCTGAAGTTAACTGCCCACGGATACATAAAAATAACTTCCACATCAAACAGCACAAAAAGGATGGCCACCAGGAAGTATTTAATGGAGATTGGGGTACGGGCATTACCAATAACCTCAATACCCGATTCAAACGGCGTAAGCTTGTCTTTGGTAGCCCGCTTAGGGCCAATTTTATGGGTTACAAACATAGTGGTAACCACAAAACCTAAAGCTACCAGCATTTGAAAAATGATGGGCAAATAATTAACGGGCAAACTTTGTACTTCCATGCTGCAAATATACAAATGGGATTATAATAAAAAAGCCTCCTGACAACCATTAGTTAAATAACCAGTTCAAGTATATTAACCATACGAAAACAAGAGCATTTTAATGGTTACATAATTAATACAATTTATTATTAAATGCTATTAGCTTAAAATTAATATCTTTATGTAATTAAAGCCTAATCCTATGCACCCATCCTCTACTATCAAGACTTTCATCCGGCAAATATTAATAATAAACGATTTTCACCAGTTAGGACAGCCAATTTTTTAAAAAGGCATGTGTAATATTTTAACTGCTTTTAATAGCTATTTGTCCTTATTCTACCTCCATTTCATATTACAAATAACTGATTGAATAAATAGATACTGGTACTTTCAAAAAAGGAGCATGCACTTTGGTGATACATGCCACAATACCTGGACGTTACCAGGCAAAAAACAAACAAATTAAAATTTATGGAAAATTTAAAAAAACTCAGTAGAGCTGAAATGAAAAATGTTTTAGGGGGTGATAAACATCCAGTGTGTTCAGGGAAATCTTGTAGTTCAGATTCTGAATGTGGCACAGTATGCAGTTGTGTTACGCTTGACTTTGGAGATAGCCCTGCACAAAGCTATTGCTTAGAAGCTTAAATAAGAGCATATACTTCTTAATGGTGTTCCCGTTGAATCGTCCTAAAATAGGTTGACCCAGTGAACAATAATAAAGCCTCCTGATAAATCAGGAGGCTTTATTTCTTTTTTTTAATTATTTACTTGCTCTTACCGCCAGCTTTTTTCTGGAAGTAATATACCACCTGGGCGTTAGTAGGATCCATTTCCTTTGCCTTGGTATAAAGATCTAGTGCCTTCGTTGCATCCTTTTCTTTATATTCAGCGTAGCTCCCTAAATATACATAAGCTTCAGCTAACAATGGCTTCGTTTTATCATCAGGTGCACCTTTTGATGTTACCAATTGAATATATTGCTCAAACAGTGGTTTTGCGTACCCTTTAATATTATTCCTGTCACCATCTTCGAAATTTTTAACGGTGGCATGATAATATAAAATTTGGGCATTTGGACTACTTCCCAATTTACGTTCAACATAGGACATAGCAGTGTCAGCTTTAGCCAGAAGCGTTGAATCAGGCTTTAAAGTCTTATCTGTTTGTTGTTTAATTAACTGGCTTTTGTAGGCCTGGAAATAGCTAAACCCTTCATTAAAGTGATCAAGAAGTTTGGCCTGCCTTGATTTATTAACAAACACCCCATAAGCCTCAGCTGCTTCAATATATTTACCTGATGCATATAAAGATTTGGCTATGTCCCCATATATATCAACTTGAGAGGTATCAAGTGTTAAAGCTTTACGTAAATTTTGTACCCCTAACGAATCCTTTTTCTCCTGCAGCTGGGTTTTTCCCAGGTACAAATAATCGTTAGGAAGCAAGCGCTTTTTATCAGCTTCGTTGATCCATTTGGTTAATGCACCCTCTGCAGCCGGATAATCTTTATTTTCAAATGCCGCATAACCCAAATAGCGGTAAACCCTTAGGTTGCTTTTAGCAGAAGCGGTAAGATCTGAAGCTACTTTTTGCAACGTAACATAATCTTTTGCCTTTAGCAAAAAGTCAGCGTAACGCATTTGCGATTCTACCGAATAGTCGGTTAAGCTTACATACTTTTTATAATTCTCGACAGCTTCTTTGTTTTTTGCGTCGTAACTGGCAGCATCTTTTGTTGCCCAGCGTACATCTAATTCGGCCATCTCGCGATAGGCCGGACCATAGTTAGGGTCGATGGCTAATGCTGCCTGGAATTGCTTTTGCGAATCTTCGTAGTTTTCAGCATATTTCCATAAAACGCCTTCCGCTACGTTCGCCGCAGCTGATTTCGGATCAATTGCAAGCGCAGTACTATATTGTGTATAAGCGTCGGTGCTTTTTAATTGTGAGCGATAAGCATCACCCAAGGCAATTAATACTTCAGCATCTTTAGGATTTACTGCCTTACCTTTTGTTAAAACAGTTATCGCAGCATCTGCATCAGCTGCAGAAATTTTCGAACCATTTGGCCCCATGCTGCTCCCGTTCACCGGTAATAAGTAAGCTAAGCCTGCATATAAATAAGGCTTGCTGTTTTTTCCTGCCAGGGTTATTGCCTGGTTAAAATTGGAAGTTGCAGTGGCGTTGTCTTTTTCAACATGCGCGACGGCACCTATTCCAACCATATTTAACGGCGATTTTGCATTTACCGCAAGGCCCTTGTTGAATACAGCTTTTGCCGAATCGGCATAGTCCTGTTTTAAATATACCCAACCCAGGTAAAAATAGTTCTCATCCTTATCGGCCTGTGTGGTAGTCAGGTTTTTAAGCATCGCCTTTGCTTTCTGATACTGCTCCGCATCAATAGCCTTTTTGGCATCGGCTAAACTCTGTGCAAAAACCGACGATCCTAAAAACATCAAACCCAGCCCTGCGCCGGCTATTTTACTGATCATTTTCATCTTTAGTAAATTGTTTTTTAAAGACAGTGAGGTTAAAGCTTGATTAGTTGGTTAAAAAAATCGCCCTTAAAACATCCCACCGGATTAATAATTTATTTAGTTATTTAAATGCTGCACCTAAAGTGTATCATTTTGTTAGTTTGTTACAAATAGCGATTGCAATAATATAATTTTTTGACTAAAACTACATGTATAAGTTTAAACAACTTTATATTAATGCGCAATTTTTGATACAATATTTACTTCCCTTCCGGGTATTTCATCTGGCAACAGGCCGGATTTTAAAATTATCCTTTGTCCCCTGTCACCGGCAATAAACGCAGCAAATTCCATACCTAAACCCATTTTACCCGAAAAATTCAATATGTACAGGTTTCTTGTAAGCGGGTATTGTTTTAACGCAATAGTTTGCTGAGATGGCACATAGTAGGATGAAGTTTTTTTGCTGTCGTCTTTCACCGATACTATTTTAACTTTTTTAACAGCCTCCGCGTAATCAGCCTCCGGGTCGTTAAGCCAGCTAAACCCGGTAATGCCGATGGCATTTGGATGTTCGCTAACATATTTTATGACTTCCTTATTTGATTTAAGCGAATAAATATTTTTCTGTTTAAAATCCTTATTGCCCGAAAGCTCTTTCAGGTAACGTACCAAACCGGAGTTAGGGTTATCAAAAACGATGTCTTTGTCGGTTTTAGTATTACCATTAAGCATTTTTTTTATATCGCTCATGGTAATAGTAGTATCAGTGGAGGACTGGTTTACAATCAGCGTTACAGCATCAATAGCAAAACGGTTTACAATCGGCTTTATATTTTTTGCCGCAAGCGCCCTATTCTCTTCGGCGTTCATTTCGCGTGCTATTATCAAAACCCGCACACTGTCGGAAAATAAAAGATTTACAGCGTTATTCTCCGGGGCGTAAATAACTTTGGGATGGCCGTCTTTGTATAACGCGCCAAAAACATAAAGTTCCTGATCAACAATAGGTTTAAACGATTCATCTACCACAAAAATGGTTGAACGGTCAACACCCGCAACCTTTTTGGGACTTTGCTTACAGCTTCCAAAAAGAACAAGCAAAGCAGTGCTGATACATATTACATTTAAACTATACTTCATCAGGCTTCTTTTTTAACAATCTGGAAAACCGCAGCACCGCATAAGCGAGTAAAATAAGCCCGAATGTTATCCGCTGTCCTTTTGAGATATTCGGCAGCATGGCATCCCAAAAAATAACCATGAGACCTAAAGCGGTCACGCAAACAAAGCCCACTGCTCCTAAAATAAGCAAAAACCGCCTTGCGGGCGATTTTTGCTCGTTATTATTGAATAACATTGAATCCTTATTCTGAAAGTGCGAATGAAATAGGCACACTGTATGCAACACGAACAGGGCGCCCGTTCTGAATACCAGGAGACCATTTTGGTGAGGCTTTAATTACGCGAATTGCTTCCTCATCGCAACCATCACCAATGCCACGTACAACATGTATATCGGTTAATGAACCGTCGCGCTCGCAAACAAAGCTCACTATAACCCTACCCTGGGTTCCGTTCTCTCTTGCTACAGCAGGATAATGGATATTTTTACCAAGATATTTACCAAATCCCGCCATACCGCCCGGAAATTCCGGAACTTTCTCAACCGAGGTAAAGATCTTATTAGGATCTTCTTCCGTCACTTTCTGATCAGAAGTACCCACCGGTTCATCAATAACTACGGCAGCGTTTTTATCCCCCTTAAGGTTTTTCTGTCCGGGATCGGCCACTTTCAATTCTTCAATGGTTGGTGGTTTTTCCTTCACCTCGATATCCGGTTTCACTACCATAGGTGGAAACTTAACCTGATCCACTTTTGGTTTCGGTGGTTCAGGCGGAGGTGGCGGAGGTGGTTTCTTCAAATCCGGCGGCGGCGGCGAAAGCACCACGTTGGTGATCTTTATTTTCTCTTTTCCCTTAGGGATAAATCCAGAGATCATGTCAATGATGGTATTTGCAGATATCGCTACAACAAACACTACTACGCCTATTAAAAGAGCCTTACCGGTATTTTTACCGTTACCCTTCCTTAATTCATAAGCGCCGTATGCCTTATTACGACCTGAAAAAACAACATCAATCCATTCCTGGTTTAATATGTCTAATTTTGATCCAAACATTTTTTTTGGCTTTAATATTAATTAACGTCTTAGCAATTTCAATATTGCTACAGTAAATTCTGTGATTTCAAAGCATCCAATTCAACGGGTAGAATTTTCACAATAGCATACGATTTGATAGCGGTAATACTCATCTCATCAAGCGCCGAAACCAGGTTTTCGTATGTTGATGATTCGCTGGGTTTAATAACAACTATCATGTAACCATCGGGCCCGGGATGCGAAGCAGCCACTGCCTTACCATTTTCAATCAAAGCTTTGCGTAAACCATTTGGCCCGTAGCTATCAACTGTAGGGGCCGTTTTTCCCGGCTCACCCATAAACCATGCTACTTTATTATGGCTACCCAGTAAAATAGTCATTGTACGTGATTCAGGTACAGGCAACTGACTTGTCTTTATACTATTGTCAGGCATGGCCAAATTCATTGCCTTTGGCTTATTAAGCGTAGTAGTAAGCATAAAGAAAGTGATCAATAAAAACGCAAGATCCACCATAGCCGTTAAATCGACCCGTGTAGATGCCTTTTTGCTCCTTACCTTGCCACCTTTATGTTTACCCCCGCCGGAGGTATCTAATTCTGCCATTTTATTTTATTTTTTAGGTGCCGCTCTAAGCGTCGTAATTAAATCAAACTTAAAAAGTTTTTGCTGTCCTAATATGTTAATAACCGTACTAACAGCCGGATACTTTTCGTTCCTGTCACCTTTTATAGCAATGTTGTAATCCTTACCATGAAGGCCCCTGTCAGCCTTACGGGCATTAAGGATCCAGTTTGATAACTCGCTGTTATTAGTAGTGTCGGCAGGAATACCTTTTTGATCAAAAGATTTAAGTTCACCGCTTGGCAAGCTTAAAAATTGCTTCATCTGGTTCATCGGAACACCAAATATCTCCGTGTTAGCAAACTTATTTATTTCAGCAGGTGTAAAAGGTACATTGTACTTTTCTCCCATTGCTTTTAAGGTTTCTGTACGCACGTCGTTACCACTGAATGATAAGAAGATCTTATTTTGCTGACCGATAGAGATCATCAAAACGTTATCCTCCGGTATGGTTACTTCCTTTGAAGAAGCAGGCACTTCTGCCTTTGATGGGTCTTCAACTTTTGGTTTTGCCGTTAATATGAAAAAGGTAAGCAACAGGAACGCCACATCACACATGGCTGTCATATCAATTGCAGTGCTTTTCCTGGCAACTTTTACTCTGGGCATAATTTTTTATTTTTTAATGTAAAATGTATAAATTGATTATACTATCCCCGGCTATCGTTGATAACCGGGGTAAAAACTAAGCAACAGCGTGTTGATTACTTATTTTTGTGTGATGCCGCAAATGTTTGAACGATGCTGAAACCAGTTTCGTCAATTGCGTAAGTCAATTTATCAATTTTAGACGTAAATACGTTGTACATTACAATTGAAAGTGCTGATGTACTGATACCCAACGCAGTGTTTACCAACGCTTCAGAGATAGATGCAGATAAGGCAGTTTGGTTAGTTGCACCTGCAGCAGCTAATTCGCCGAAGGCTTTGATCATACCGAATACTGTACCTAACAGACCTGTTAATGTACCGATAGATACCAAAGTAGCAATGATAGTTAAGTTTTGCTCCAGCATAGGCATTTCCAAAGCGGTTGCTTCTTCAATATCTTTTTGGATAGCTAATGATTTCTGCTCAACTGTTAGGTTGTCATCAGACTCCATCTCGCGGTATTTTTTTAAACCGGATTTAATTACGTTAGCAACAGAACCTTTTTGTTTGTCACACTCGCTTTCTGCACCTGAAATATTACCTGCGTTAAGGGCAGTCTGTACTTTTCTTACAAATACGTCAACGTTACCTGTTCCGGAAGCTTTTCCAATAACAACTAAACGCTCGATAGAAAATACAATTACCATTAATAAATACGACATGATAACAGGTACTAAATTACCGCCTCTGTGTATGGTTCCAAATAAACCGGTCGGAATACCTTTTTCAACATCGCCGTCAGCATAATTACTCGGAGCACCCAGTATAAATATGTAAATTAAAATTGCAACCCCGATACATACCGGAATAGTTAAAGTTGCAAACATGCCTGAGGATGAGCTTTCTTTTTTAACAGGGCTAGTTGGTTTTGTTGGTGCGTTTGCCATTACTTTTTGTTTTTAGTTTTAGTTTTTAGTTTATGAATATAAGTTTGTTAAATGCAATATAAAAAGTGAATAACAAAAATAGAATTTAAATGAATTAAAAAAATATTTTTAGGTATTCTTTACAAAATTTTAATCTACGCTTCATCTGTTATGCACAATTGGTGCTATACATAACGGTGAAAACTAAAAATTGTGTTTTGTACAAATAATATTTTGCAATAAAACCCATTTTTTTTAATAATAGCAAACAATAATTTATAAAAATTATGTTACCCGCACTAATGAAGCCGGTTATTTTGCTTTGTGAGCGTAAATATAACTAAAACCTTAGGTTAAAAACAAATTTATTTGATTAGCCTATCCGGAGGTTTAAATGTCTGTATTAAATCACATGGTGACTTTATCCATCGGTCTTTTTAATCATATAACCATCTGTAATTGATAGTATTAATCCCTGATTTCTCAAATCGGTCATTGTTAATATCTCACCGCACATTTCTGCAAAAGACAGCTTAATGCGCGAAGCATTTATACCGTATTTTATTCTCAAACCCTAAGTAATTACGCTGTTTATAAAATTCATGTTACCAGGGTAGATTCGGTAACTTTTGGAGCAGCATTAATAATCTCAGATTTGCAAAAAGGGGCATAACGTCTAAAATTTTTAATGAATGCTATCGCCAGGTCATTTGCCTTTTCATTGTAAATTTCGGCATCGGCCCAAGTATTACTTGGGTTTAGCAGGTTGTCCGGCACATTTGGGCAGCTCTGCGGCATTTGCAGGTTAAATACAGGGTGAACTGTATATTTAACATTATCCAGTTCGCCACTTAACGCAGCCGAGATCATGGCCCTTGTGTATTTTAGCTGCATTCTTTTCCCCGTTCCGTAAGCACCCCCTGTCCAGCCCGTATTTATTAACCATACTTTAACGTTATGCTTTTTTATTTTATTGCCCAGTAGTTCAGCATAATTTACGGGATTTAGCGGCAGAAATGCTTCCCCGAAACATGCCGAAAAGGTGGCTTTAGGCTCAGTTATACCTGCTTCTGTACCTGCAACCTTTGCGGTGTAGCCCGAAATGAAGTGATACATAGCTTGTTCGACCGTTAACTTTGATACTGGAGGCAGGATACCAAAAGCGTCTGCGGTTAAGAAGAAAATATTTTTTGGCAGATGCCCCGTAGACGGAATCACTGCATTGCTAATGTAATATAAAGGATATGCAACACGGGTATTTTCCGTTTTACCGATGTTTGAAAAATCAACGGTACGGGTACGTTTTATAAAATTAATATTCTCTAACAATGCACCAAATTTAATGGCATTAAATATCTGGGGTTCCTTTTCAGCGGTAAGATCAATACATTTAGCGTAACAGCCGCCTTCAAAGTTAAATATCGTATCATCGCACCAGCCGTGTTCATCATCGCCAATCAGGTTACGCTCCGGATCAGCAGAAAGTGTAGTTTTACCGGTGCCTGATAAACCGAAAAATATAGCGGTATCGCCTTTTGCACCTATATTAGCAGAACAATGCATGGAGAGTACCTTTTTTTCATGAGGTAATATAAAGTTCAAAACCGAAAAGATGCCCTTCTTAATCTCGCCTGTATAGGCGGTACCCCCGATAAGAATAATCTTTTTCGTAAAGTTGATGATCGAAAAATTGTGCCTCAGCGTGCCATCAACTTCCGGGTCGGCCTTAAAACCGGGTGCGGCAATAATGGTCCAACCGGGCACCAAAGTGGCGTCGGGCACTTCAGGCCGCAAAAATAAATGGTGAGCAAACAAATTTTGATAGGCAGTTTCCGTCACCACCCGGATATCGATGTAATACTTCTCATTGGCACATGCGCAACAGTCGCGAACAAAGATTTCACCTTGCGAAAGATAACCCGTAACCTTTTGCAATAGTGCATCAAATTTTTCCGCATCAAATTTAAAATTCACCTTTCCCCACCAAACGGTATCACGGGTAATATCGTCCTCCACTATAAAACGATCCTTTGGCGACCTGCCTGTAAATTCACCGGTGTCAATAGCAAGCGCGCCCGTATCGGCCAAGACGCCCTCGTTTCTTTTTAACGCTGCACCAACAAGTTCAGCAGTATTTAACTGGTAAAAAACAGTCATAGCCCCATCAAGCTGTAAATAGCTCAGGTCAGGTACATTGGTAGTATTTTTTCTCATTAATAGTAAAATTGGTTGCAGCAAAATTACTGCTTTTACTACGGCAGAAACAAGAAAATAAAGATACTTATTTACATAATGTACCTTTTACACAATATATAAATATTTTATTATCAATTAGTTAAACAAAATAATCTTTTATAATTCAATACACTAAGTGTAAGATTTACAGGGCGTAAATATTGAATTTTTCGGCCATTGTAGGAAAATATCACATACACGCTATTCGCGTAACAAGTAGATTCGCGGTTTTAAGATTGATTGGGTAGCGCTGCCTTATGATCAAGGCCTTTCTTGCGCTTATACAGAAAATTTGCAACGATATTATCTAATCTCTAATCAATAAAATACTAATTCCTGTACCTATCCCCCAGCCTTTTTTGCTTTATAACCATCGGTAGTTAATAGCGTTAAAACCTTATCCCTAAAATCACCCTGGATCAGGATCTCGCCCTCTTTTACCGAGCCTCCAACACCACATTTTGATTTTAACTTTTTGCCTATACTTTCAAGCTCAGTATCGGGGCCAACAAAACCTGTTATACGGGTAACCAATTTGCTGCCGCCCTTACGCTCAAGGTAAATTTTCAGATTTTGCTGTTGCGGCGGTAATGTTTCGCCGGGCCCGCTCCCATCCTCCTGGTATTGAAAATCCGGGTCGGTTGAATACACTACGCCTGTAAAATTCTTTTTTGCCATGATTTTTATTTTACCGCAGAGAGTTGTCGCTTCCTGCGAACTTATTTAAAAGTACTTCCCGCAATAACCTTTAATGAGTTCGGCACCAGCACAATTTCGGCATCAGCACCACCCATTTGCGGTTCGCCGTCAAGGTGTAATGGGCCCGGGCTATTGCGTTTAACGTTAATGTGCTTGCCTTTAATGATTTCTACATACCTGGAGCTATCGGTTGTTTTGGTCATCATCCTGATGCTTAGCTCCACAAAGCGCCACAAGGGAAACCTTTTGATCACACATACATCCAGCAAACCGTCCTGCACTGACGCATTGGGCGAAATGTGCGCGTCGTTACCATATTGCGATGAGTTGGCAAAGCTGAGCATAAAAGCTTCCCGCTCATAGGTTTTACCGTCTATTTCGATATGATAGGTCTGCGGCTTATATTTAGCTACTTCCTGTATAGATGTTTTTATATAGGAAAAGAAACCGCGTTTTTTGGTATGTGAAAAAACTTCGCTGATGTGGGCGTCAAAACCCATCCCGGCCATATTAAAAAATGGCTGGCCGTTAAGTTTGCCGGAATCAATGGTAATTGCGTTGCCTGTACCCAGCGTTTCAATAGCTTTTTGAGCATCCATGGGGATACCCAGGAACCGAGATAAGCCATTACCTGACCCGAACGGAACTATACCAAGCGTGGTATTACTTCCTACAATTGCAGATGCCACTTCGTTCACCGTACCATCACCGCCAACAGCCACAATAAGGTCAAATTTATCTACCGCTTCTTTAGCTATTTGCCGGGCGTGAGATACGCCGTCGCTAAAAACAATTACCGGCCTAAATAAATTAGTATCAAGGTGTTTCTCGATGAGTTCCGGAACGCCGTCCTTTTTTTTGCCGCCAGATATGGGGTTTATGATAAATAACGCTTTCCGTTCCAACTAAATATGATTTCTCCGGCAAAAGTAAATCTATTTTCGGCTTTGTAAAAATTGTTTTAATTTAGCTGCCTGAAAGTGGACTGATTTAATGCCTCATTTAACCAGGCCGGATTGCAACCACGTAAAAAAGTGCTAAAACCCTGCTTCTTTTTACTTCAATCCTTTAAAGCTACTCTTTCGTATTTACATTGTTACCGGAAAAAATATGGCTAAACACCAATATTTTGCGCACCGGACGGTTTTAATTTAAAATACCATTTAAAAGATTTATGTCATATTTATTCACTTCAGAATCCGTATCAGAAGGACACCCGGATAAAGTTGCCGACCAGATCTCGGACGCTTTGATAGATCATTTTTTAGCTTTCGACCCTGAGTCGAAGGTTGCCTGCGAAACCCTTGTAACAACCGGCCAGGTTTTTTTAGCCGGCGAAGTAAAATCAAAAGCATATCTCGATGTGCAAAAAATTGCGCGCGAGGTGATCAATAAAATAGGCTATACCAAAGGCGAATATATGTTTGATGGCAGTTCATGTGGTGTGCTTTCAGCCATCCATGAACAATCACCGGACATTAACCAGGGTGTTGACCGCACCGCCAAGGAAGAACAAGGTGCCGGCGACCAGGGGATGATGTTTGGCTATGCAACTAAAGAAACCGACAATTACATGCCACTTGCATTGGATATTGCCCATGCTTTGTTAATAGAATTGGCTGCCATCCGCCGCGAAAATACCGACATTAAATATCTTCGCCCTGATGCAAAATCGCAGGTTACGCTAGAGTATGATGACAATAACCAGCCCGTTAGGATTGATGCTATTGTAATTTCAACCCAGCACGATGATTTTGATGAAGAAAAAGCAATGCTTGAAAAAATCAGCAGCGATATCATCAGTACGCTGATCCCTCGCGTAAAGGCAAAATATCCAAAATATGCTCACTTTTTTGGTGATGCTATTAAATATCACATTAACCCTACCGGCAAGTTTGTTATTGGTGGCCCGCATGGCGATACCGGCTTAACAGGCCGTAAAATTATTGTTGACACCTACGGCGGCAAAGGCGCACACGGTGGTGGTGCCTTCTCTGGCAAAGATCCTTCAAAGGTTGACCGCTCTGCAGCTTACGCTACCCGTCACATCGCAAAAAACCTGGTTGCTGCCGGCGTGGCCGATGAGGTATTGGTGCAGGTATCATACGCTATCGGCGTTGCACAGCCAATGGGGATTTACGTAAACACTTACGGAACTGGCAAAGTTGGGCTGCACGACGGCGAGATCGCTAAAAAAGTAGAAAGCATATTTAACATGACCCCTTATGCTATTGAAACCCGCTTTAAACTGCGCAACCCTATCTATAGCGAAACTGCTGCCTATGGTCACTTTGGCCGCCCTAATGAAGTGGTAACCAAATCATTTATAGGCCACGATGGTAAAGAAATAAAACGCGAAGTTGAATTGTTTACCTGGGAAAAATTAGATTACGTTGATAAAGTAAAAGCAGCCTTCGGTTTATAAAACCGGTGTGTTTTGAAACAAATACGTTAACAGCGTTCGGAAACCCGGGCGCTGTTTTTGTTTAAATCCAGGCAGTAGGATTATCACGGCTAAGGAGTTTAAACCAAATGCAGAACTTCTATTTTACCGCTTTTACTACGATATATGGTGAAAGGGCTTTGCTTTCAACAGGAATAATCCTGGTAAAGGCCTTACCTGCTACCCAAATAGCTTTAACCAATGCTTTTGTGAGCAATGTACGTTCTGCTTTATTTTCAAGCCATACAGTAAAGCGTCCATGATAATAAACTTCAATTTCTTTCAGGCCCAACTTACCGCAACTGTCTTTCAAAAGCTGCAAATCCATGCTATTGATGTTGTGCTTATCGTAATTCTCCTTATCAAACTTGCGCTGCACCCAACCGTTAATTGCTTTAAAATTTGGCAGCGTTATAAACAATACGCCACCCGGTTTTAAAAACTGCAGGTGGGTTTCAATAATGGCTTTGGTGTTGTTGAAGTGCTCTATCAATCCAAAGCTAAGTACCAAATCATACAGCTTTTCGGTCTTGTATTTAAAAAGATCAGCTTCGATGATATTGATATCGCCGGGTTTAAGACCGTTCTTCTCCAGCAATTGGTTAATAAGATCCTGGTGAATGTAGTAATCAAATAAAGTAGTGTCAAGGTGCTCATACTTTTTAAGATAAGTAGCATAGTACCCGGGAAAGCCTCCCAGCTCAATAGCATTTTTTACACCTTTTTGTTTAATAAGCCCGGCCAGTATGTTACCAAAAACATAGTTAGGTTTTATATAAAATATCAGCCCGTTGCGTGATTCCCAAAAGGCTTTCCAGAACGAACGGTCGGTTAAATTTTGTTCCATTAATAAAATATTCCTTAAACGGCTTTTATCCCTTTTATCTATTTCTTCTCCAATATTCTCGCTGGGTTACCAACAGCCACACTATTAGCAGGCACATCTTTTATTACCACTGCGCCGGCGCCTATTATCACATTATCACCAATTGTAACATCGCCAATAATACAAACATTAGCGCCAATATCCACATTATTACCAATCCTGGGGCAGCGGCTATGCGTACCATCTGCAAGTTTCTTGTGCCCAATGGTGGTGCTGTTCCGCAAAACACAGTTTTCACCTATTACAGTGTCCTTATTAACTACCAAAGCCTGCCCGTGGTAAAGCGACAAGCCTTTGCCTATGGTTAATTTGCGAGGCAGTTCAATTCCCAAATTCCATTCCACAATAAAGCGGTAAAGCATAAAGTAGGGAAAGAAGATAATTTTTGTGATGGTATAGCGGTTAAAGGCCTGCACCAAACGGAACATAAACAAAACCAATTGCGCTTTAAAATTTTGCCTGTTGGCACTCCAATCCTGGAATAAATAAGCAAAAAAAATCATTCGTGCAGCTTTCGTTTTTTATTTGATTGAGGCCGATACCTAAATTAAGCCCAAACTTAACCAAATGTATTTAAAGTCCTCCCCTTTGCAGAGGATTTAGGCCGGGCTGTGTATTTGAGCCTTTCAAAAGTAAAGTTTTCATTTTAGAATTGTTATAATTGCTGCGATAAATAGCGCCACCACATGAAAGTAACTTTAATAAATACAGCTGATGCCGGGGGTGGTGCACCTGCGGCCTGCATGCGGTTATTAAAGGCGCTGCAATTACAGCAGGTTGACGTGAAATTATTGGTAACGGAAAAAAAGACCAGCGAGCCGCTAGTGGACACTATTGCCCATAGTTTTACTACCAGGCTTAAGGCGAAATTTAATTTTTTTTACGAACGGCTGCCTTTCATCTGGTTCAGGGCTAAAGACAAATCAGTAAGATTTGCTTTTTCAATCGCCGACACCGGAACGGATATTAGCAACGAAACCGACATTGCAAACGCCGATATCTTGCACCTGCACTGGACAAACTCCGGCTATCTTTCTATAAAAAACCTGCAACAAATTTTAAAAACAGGCAAGCCCGTTGTTTGGACGCTGCATGATATGTGGGCCTTCACCGGCGGTTGCCATTACGCGGGCGAGTGTGAAAATTTTATCAGCCAGTGCGGCAACTGCTGGATGCTTCGTGATGCCGGCGATGATGACCTTTCGCACGCCGGGTGGCTGCGTAAAAATGAAATGCTTAAAGCTGCTAACAATATTACTTTCGTAACCTGCAGCAACTGGCTGGCTGGTGTTGCACGAACAAGTAACCTGCTAAATGGCTTTCGCATCCTGGCTATTCCAAATCCTATAGATACTTCGCTGTTTTACCCGATGAACAAAACAGCGGCAAGGGCTAAATGGAACATTAGTCAAAAGGCAAAAATAATCCTGTTTGGCGCAGCCAATATTATGGACCGGCGTAAAGGCATCTCTTACCTTGTTGATGCTCTCAGCAACTTTAAAGATAATTACACCGGTACCGACGATATTGAAATTGTAATTTTTGGCAAGAATAAGGCTTTTGACACCAGTCTGTTCCCCTTTAAAGTCTATGAGGTGGGGACAATCAGTTCACAAGCCGACCTTGCAGAGCTCTACAGCCTTGCTGACGTGTTTGTTTCGCCAGCGATAGAAGATAATCTACCAAATACCGTTATGGAAGCCATGGCCTGCGCAACGCCTGTTGTGGCCTTTAATACGGGCGGCATTCCAGACATGGTGGAGCATTTACAAAACGGTTATCTCGCTGAATTTAAATCAGCAGATGACTTTGCCGCGGGAATTCATTACGTGTTTGGTACCGGAAATCACAACGCCCTTGCCGAAAACGCGCGTAATAAGGTACTGACTACTTTTACCAATGAAATAGTTGCGGAACAATACATGGCTGTTTACCAAAATATATTAAATAAATAATGGCTTTTGAACCCTCATTATCTGTAATTACCATTGTTTACAATAATGTGAGCCATATTGAGCGTACTATGCTATCGGTCCTTAATCAAACTTACCCGAATATTGAATACATCCTTATTGACGGCAAATCAACTGACGGAACACTTGAACTTATTGAGCAATACGGCAGCCGGGTTGCAAAACTAATCAGTGAAAAGGATGAGGGTATTTACGATGCAATGAACAAAGGACTTGCAATTGCTACCGGCGATTACGTGATTTTCATGAACTCGGGCGATGAGTTTTACGAAAGCAGTACCGTTGAAAAAGTATTTGCTGCGTATCCAGATGCCGACATTTATTACGGTGAAACTGAAATGATCAGCAACAGCGGTGAAAGCCTGGGTCAGCGCCGGCATAAAGTGCCGAAACAATTTACCTGGCGCGATTTTAAATACGGCATGAGCATAAGTCACCAGGCTATTTACATCCGGCGGTCATTAACGGAACCCTACAACCATAAATACGAGCTCAGCGCCGACATTGATTGGATCATCCGCACAGCGAAAAAAGCTAAAACTATAATAAATGTAAACAGTTACGTTGCCAAATACCTGGTGGGGGGCATGTCAAAAACCAAACACCGTCAAAGCCTGCAGGAACGGTTCAGCATCATGAAGGAATATTATGGCTTCATCCCTACCATATTAAACCACTTTGTGATTTCTTTTAACCTTGGCTGGTATTGGTTAAAGAACAAGCGGACGAACGATTGATGGTGGTTGGAGATAAAACAAAAATAGCGGCGAATCCTAAAACTCACCGCTATCTTTTATTTATATAAAAATGTTTTAGGCTTTCTTTGCAGGCGATTTTTTAGTCACCGGCTCTGTTTTTTTTGGCTGATGTGTTTCTTTTCCCGGCTCCTCTTCCTTCATTTTTTTAACGCCGGCATAAGCCGCACCGCCTAATGCCAGTATCAGGAACAACGAACCTGCAAGCGAGATCTTCTCGCCGGTATAATATGATGCCGGGTGGAAAACAAACTCTACTTTGTGGTTCCCTACCGGGATTTGCGCGGCACGTAAAACATAGTCAGCGCGAAAGTATGGCTTTTCAACACCGTCTATTAGCATTTTCCAGCCTTTTTCGTAGTATATTTCGGAAAATACCGCAATTTTTGAACTTGTAGCACCGCTTTGATACACTAAATGGTCCGGGTTATAACTCACCAGTTTAATACTTCCACTGGTATCCGCATTTAATTGTTTTTCATCAATAGATGATTTATAACGCTGATCAACAATGGCTTCATCCTTTGGAGAGAAGCTGCTGATGGCCTGCATTTCCTGGTCGGCATTTTTTGCATATTTCACGCTCTTCACAAACCAGGCATGTCCGCAGGCAGATGCATTGGACACCATTGTCACATTTTGTGATTTATCAGCAGTAATAACGTATTTGGTATTCAGCATATCCAGCACATCATGATTTGGTGGATTTTGCATGATCTGGCCATCCATTAATTCGTCATACCTTTTTAAGCGTGCGGCCGAATAGCCACCTATCGACTTATGGAAAAAAGGATTAAAAGTATCCTGTTTTAAATTCTGAAGCTGTGTAGCGTCAAACACCCTGAAATCAGGGTCGGTATCCCTGGATATAAAATTATCCACTTCCCGCGGTTTCACCTGGTTATCTTGTTTGTCGGTAAAATTAGCCTCTTTTAAGTAGCGTTTATCAACCTGCCACATGTCAACTACTATCAGGCCAAATAAAGCCAATGACAATAAAGTAACGCTCAATTTCTGTTTAATGAATGCCCATACAATTCCAAATGTTAATACAATAAATATCAACGACCGGATAGCGTCGGCACGTTCAAGACTTATCCTGTCGGCAACAATTGCATTTGCTACGGTATTCGCCATTGCGGTATCGCCTTTAAGTGCCTGGGTAAGGTAAGTGATCCCCTGCTGAAAATTAGCAGGCTTAAAGCTAAAAATAACTGTTGGCAACGCGATTAGTACAACAATAATACCACCCACAATATATAGCGTGAGCATCAACTTTTTCAATACAGCCTGTTTGTCTGTACTGTTGATTATCTCCTGCACCGCTAAAAAAGCCAGTATCGGGAAACAAATGCTGGTTACAGCTATTATTGACTCAACCGTACGGAACTTATTATAAAGCGGGAAATAGTTAAAGAAAATATCGGAAACATACGGCCAATTACCACCGAATGAAAGCAACAAGGTTAAGATAACTGTTCCAAGAATCCACCATTTCAGCCTGCTTTTCACAATCAGCAACCCGAAGATGAAGAGGAAGCAAATTACGGCGCCAAAATAGAAAGGTCCGCTGGTTGATGATTTTTCGCCCCAATAGGTAAACAATCCCGGGAAACTGTTTGAAATTTGTTGTGCATAGGTTCCTGCCTGGTCCGCAGGAAGTCCTTTATCAATAAATACTTTGGCAGTTGCTGAATTTTGATCCAGCAGATCATTGTAAGTTGCACCGCCGTAAGCATTGGGTATTAAAAATGTAAAGCATTCAGCAACACCCTGACTGTACTGGTAAGCATAAGTTTTATCAAGGCCGTTACTTGGCTCTTTAGTGTTTTGGGTTAAGTTTGATTTACCGCGGTAGCTGTCTTTGGCATACTCAGCAGTACTCCAAAGCAAAGAAGCGTTTATAGCTACTGCAATTAACCCGGCACCTGCCAGGTAAGCCAATGCTTTAAAAAACGGCTGGGTATTTTTTGCTTTTACAGCATGGTAAAGTTCAATACCTATAAGTATCACCAATGCAAACAACAGGTAATACGTCATTTGAATATGGTTGGCCCTTATTTCCATGGCCATAAAAAGAGCTGTTAACGCACCGCCGGTAAAATATTTACCCCGCAGCGTTAATAAAATACTTGCTATTAAAGGCGCAAAAAAAGCTATGGCAAAGGCCTGGTTGGAGTGCCCCGCTACCAGCAGGATAATATTGTAAGATGAAAATGAAAAAGCAAAAGCGCCCGCAGCAGCAAGCCAGGGGTTCAGTTTTAAAACTATAAACAAAAAATACGTGCCAAATAACAGCAGCAGTACGGTGTCAATTGGGTTAGGGAAAATTGTTTTTAAGGCCGATACAACATGCGTGGTGATGTTATCCGGATAAGGTGCCCAGATCTGGAAAACCGGCATCCCGCCGAAAATCTGGTTGGTCCACAAAATAGTGATCCCTTTATCGCGGTAATCATTAATTTCTTTTTGGGTGGATTGGGCGCCGGTTACATCAACCTGTCCTAATGTTTTACCCTGGAATGCCGGCGTAAAATAAATAAAGCATATTACGAAGAAAATTGCACCTACTAAAAAGTGAATACCGTTGCGCTTAAACCAATTGTTCATCTAAATTTTTTAAAAGGAATAATATTAATTCCTCAAAAATAGAAATTAGTATGAGAAAGTAAATTATATGTTGCTGATTTATTGGGAGGCGTTATTACTGCAAAACAATTACAAGTAGAATGAGCACGGGGATGCTTATGGCGTAGGCTATTTTATCGGTCTTATCAAATGCCTCGTAATTTTTACGGATTGTAAGAATGTTATAAAGCACTAACCCCGCTATAATAACCCAAAAAAACCAATGTAAATGGTGATGATTGGAAAACAAAGTATCAGCCGCCGCAACAACAATAAAGTTAGCGATGATCAGCAGGATAGATTCAGGGGTATTATTATGCTGCCGCCTGCGTTTAAATACTTCGTCGGTTATCATTAATTATTTAATTTCTTCGTAATCAATAAACTCACCTTCCGTGTCGGGCACCTTATTTTTTTGACCCCCAGGAATATAATCCACCGTAACTTTTGCGTCAGGTTTGGGTATGTCCTGGTAATTTTGCCGATGGTTTTGTTGCTGCTGCGCTTTGCTTATAACACTTTGAAACAGCATTGGCAGTATAAAACGTGCAATCATTTTTATAACGTACAGAACAACTATAGCAATTAACAGAAAATCTAATAACCTAAATAACATAATTATTAAAATTAAGCCTACAAATATAATATTATAACGGCAAAATTGTTTTGATATGATTTTGATTTGATATGATTTTGATTTGATGATTTGAAGATTACAAATCTCAATCCTCAATTATTTCAAACACCCGTATATTCACCTGGCATTTTTCAAATTTCCAAATCACCAAATCAAAATTCTTCAAATTAAAACTTCTCGTCCATCATTTTTTCCAGAGCAAACATTTCGTCGCGTAATTTTGCCGCCAGTAAAAAATCCATATTTTTTGCAGCGGCAAGCATTTCCTTCTTGGTATTTTCTATCGACTTCTTCAGATCTGGTTTGGTCATATAGGCAACAATAGGATCGGCGGCGAGTGAAACCATGTCAGCTTCCACGTAAGCTTTTTGAACACCACCCTTAAAGTCCATTACCGACGTTTGTTCCATTATCTCCTCGCGGGATTTACCGATGGTAGTAGGCGTTATGCCATGTTTGGTGTTGTAGGCTATCTGGATGTCGCGCCGACGGCTCGTTTCATCCATTGTGATCTGCATCGAATCTGTGATTTTATCGGCATACATAATCACCCGTCCCCTGTCATTACGCGCGGCGCGGCCTATGGTTTGGATCAACGATTTCTCCGATCGCAAAAAGCCCTCTTTGTCAGCATCCAAAATGGCCACCAGTGATACTTCGGGCAAGTCGAGCCCTTCCCTTAACAGGTTAATTCCAATCAATACGTCAAACTCGCCCAGGCGCAACCCGCGAAGTATTTCAACCCGCTCCAGCGTTTTAACTTCAGAATGGATGTAGCGGCATTTAATGCCGAGCCTGTCCATATATTTTGCCAGCTCCTCGCTCATGCGTTTGGTGAGCGTAGTCACCAGCACGCGGTCGCCCATTTTTATAGTCTTATCTACCTCTTCCAGCAAATCATCAACCTGGTTAATTACCGGGCGCACATCAATTACCGGGTCAAGCAACCCTGTTGGACGAATAACCTGTTCAACTACCACTCCGCCAGATTTCTCCAGCTCAAAATCTGCCGGAGTGGCACTTACATACAATGTTTGTGGAGCCAGCTTTTCAAATTCCTGGAAATTCAGCGGGCGGTTATCCAGCGCTGCGGGCAGGCGGAACCCATAATCAACCAGCGAGATCTTCCGCGATCTGTCACCGCCATACATGGCTCTGATCTGCGGCACAGTAACATGGCTTTCGTCAATTACCATCAGGTAATCATCTGGGAAATAATCCAGTAAACAGAAAGGTCTTGCACCCGGCTGCCGGCCATCAAAAAAGCGGGAATAATTTTCAATGCCCGAGCAATAGCCCAACTCACGGATCATCTCCAAATCATAGTTAACCCTTTCTTCCAGGCGCTTGGCCTCTAAAAAACGACCATCACCTATAAACTGCTTTTTGCGCGTTTCCAGTTCTTCCTGTATCGCCCAGATGGATTGTGTAAAGCGCTCACGCGGGGCAACATAAAGATTTGCCGGGTACACAACCATATGGGTCATTTTTTCAACTGTCTTTCCCGTGCTTACGTCAAAGCTGGTTAACTCTTCAATATCATCTCCAAAAAAAGAGATCCGGTAGGCATAGTCAAGGTAAGCGGGGAAAATATCCACGGTATCGCCCTTAACCCTGAACGTCCCGCGCTTAAAATCGGCCGTGGTACGTGAATACAGGATCTCTACTAAACGGTGTAAAAAAGCGTTCCTGCTAATGCGGGTGCCTACAGCAAACTTAAAAACCGATTCCTTAAAATCTTCCGGGTTACCCATACCGTAAATGCACGATATAGAAGAAACCACTATTACATCCCTCCGGCCCGACATGAGTGCCGACGTGGTTCGCAAACGCAACTTCTCTATCTCCTCGTTAATTTGCAGGTCTTTTTCGATATAAGTATTGGTGGTGGGGATAAATGCCTCCGGCTGGTAATAGTCGTAATAAGATACAAAATAATTTACCGCATTCTCCGGAAAAAACTGCTTAAATTCACCATAAAGCTGTGCGGCAAGCGTTTTATTATGGCTCAGTATCAAAGTCGGCTTTTGCGTTTGCGCAATAACATTAGCTACCGTAAATGTTTTGCCCGAGCCGGTAACACCAAGCAGCGTTTGAAAAGGGTCACCATTATTAACACCTTCAACCAGCTGCCTTATGGCTTCGGGCTGGTCGCCGGTAGGTTTATATTGAGAAGTTATCTTGAAATCCATAGTGTTATACAAAGTTAGTTAATTAGCAGCTGGTTGATTACAGATTAGTTATTTATTGACACAGGATAATTCTTTCACAATTGGTTTAACAAGTATTCACTGTGTTTTGTTATCCTGAAAAACAAAGTAACCACTGTATAGTGACAACGTTATGTCAACAGCGATTGTAGAATTAATTTTCCTTAATTTTATACAGTGATTAACTAACTAATTGCTCCCGCCCATGATCTTTATCCTGAACAAAACCAACACCATCGGCAACCAGTTCCTGGCCGAGCTGCGCGACGTCATTATCCAGCAGGACAAGGCCCGTTTCAGGCGGAACCTCGAAAAACTCGGCAGCATCCTAGCTTACGAGATCAGCAAAACACTAACCTATGCCGCCGGCGAAGTACAAACACCACTTGGCATAGCGGAAATAAATACAATAACCGAACAGCCGGTGCTGTGTGGCATTTTACGCGCGGGGCTGCCATTTCACCAGGGCTTTGTCAATTATTTTGATGATGCACCTTCTGCATTTGTAACCGCTTATCGCAAGGTAAAAAAGAACGGCAATTTTGTTATAAACGTTGATCATATCTCCACCCCCGACCTGGATGGAAAAACGCTCATTTTGTGTGATACCATGCTGGCTACCGGGCAAACCACCGTGCAGGTTTGCAAAGAATTAATGGCACAGTATAACATTAAAGAGCTTCATATTGCTGCCGTTATTGCCAGCACCGAAGGCATTGTGCATGTACGCGCTAATTTACCAAAGGCGAAACTCTGGGTGTGTGCCATTGATGAGGAGATGACCAGCAAAGCGTACATCGTACCCGGGTTGGGAGATGCGGGCGATCTGGCGTTCGGAGAGAAAGTGTAATAAATAATTTCGGCTGTCGAAATTTCGATTTCTGGTTTTCGCTACGTCATAATTGTGCAAGTACAGCTATGCTATTAAAGTGCCAATTGATTTATACCTAACTTTGGATGCACTACAAATCAATCAGCAATGCAAAATTCAATTTTCGAAGTCAAAATATATAAACACATCTTTTTCGATCTTGATCATACTATTTGGGATTTCGATAAAAATGCCGAAGAAACCCTTCATGAATTGTATGAGATCTATCGGCTTCACGAGATAGGCCTGCCGGATGCAACGTTGTTTATTGAAACTTATACCCGCAATAACCATGAGCTTTGGGCGGAGTACCATACCGGAAAGATCACCAAAACAGAACTGCGTGAAACCCGCTTCAAAAGAACATTTATTGAGTTGGGCGTGCCGCCCGATGCTTTGCCTGTAGCGTTTGAGGACGATTACGTAAAGCTATGCCCTACAAAAACCAACCTTTTCCCGCACGCGCACGAAACACTGCAATACCTGCAGAATAAATACACACTCCACCTGATCTCCAACGGTTTTAAAGAAGCGTCTGAGTTAAAGATTGGCAATACCAATATCGGTCCCTATTTTAACAATATAATTATCTCTGAAATTATCGGTGTTAATAAGCCTGACCCCGCAATTTTCCGGCATGCGCTTGATTTAGCCGGAGCTGAAAAGCATGAAAGTATAATGATTGGCGACAGCCTGGAAGCCGATATTTACGGCGCTTTAAATTTCGGAATGGATGCCATTTATTTTAACCCGTTTAGTGCGCCGAAACCCAATGATGTGCCTTTACAGGTTACTCATTTAAAAGAGTTAACTTTATTGTTATAAAATTATGGATCAAAACATAAAAGTAATAGTTACCGGCGCTACCGGCATGGTGGGCGAGGGCGTATTACACGAGTGCCTGCTGCATCCGCGGGTAACTGAAGTTTTGGTGATCAACCGGAAGCCCTGCGGTGTAGTGCACCCTAAACTTAAGGAGATCATC
Source organism: Mucilaginibacter xinganensis (assembly GCF_002257585.1). Lineage (NCBI taxonomy): Bacteria > Pseudomonadati > Bacteroidota > Sphingobacteriia > Sphingobacteriales > Sphingobacteriaceae > Mucilaginibacter > Mucilaginibacter xinganensis. Next base: position 4,513,396 of record NZ_CP022743.1, read on the forward strand.
CATGCTGACTTTTTTGATCTTTCTGCAATTGAAGCGCAGCTTAAGGGGTACAACGCCTGTTACTTTTGCCTTGGGGTTTCGTCAGTTGGGATGAAAGAGCCGGAATATTATAAAATGACCTATACGCTAACCATGCACGTTGCCGAGACGTTAAGCAGGTTAAACCCGGAGGTGGTGTTCTGTTACGTGTCGGGCATCGGCACCGACAGCACCGGGAAAGGCAGCATAATGTGGGCAAGGGTAAAAGGAAAAACCGAAAATGATTTAATGAAGCTGCCATTTAAGCAGGTATTTAATTTCCGCCCCGGTTATATGCACCCTACAAAAGGGTTAAAAAACGTATTGCCATATTATAAATATATCACCTGGCTATATCCCCTTTTCCGTGTGATCCTGCCGAATATGGTAAGCACCCTTGCCGAACTGGGACAGGCAATGATAAACGTTACGCTATTAGGCTATCCGAGAGCCATTTTAGAAGTTAAGGATATTAAAACTGCTGCACACCGGTGAGATGAGTTACTAACTGATATACTTTTTATCACGTAATTTCTTTAATATAAAATTGGCCTCTGCTTCATACATCGAATCAGCAAATTTTACAGTTTCTAAACCGTAGTCGAATTTAATTGTACCACTGTCGCCGAGGTTTAATAACCCCCTGGAGTTCCTGTTGCCAAACGGCCCGACTGGTTCAAATTCCTCGTAAACCCGAAAGTTTTTTGATTCCCTTAAATCATAGACTTTGGGCTTGCTTAATAATGCACCACGTTTATCAATAGTGAGGGTTCCCTGCCCCACAGTTATAATCTCTTTACCAAACATCATCCAGTAATATGCCCTTAGCGCCATTGCTCCGCCAAGTGTCCATCCGCAAATCCACACTAATGAAAACAGGTCTGAACTGACGCTACGCAAGCCAAATATCTCTCCCAAAACCCATCCGCAAAGCCAAAACCCCAGGAATACGATAAGGAAGGTGTTTTTCTTTGAGGGTACAACTATTTCTATTCCGTCAAAATTTTCAACAATTATTGCGCGACCGTTATAAGGAATTTCCAATTTTTAAGTTTTTCTAAATATCATACTTTTCAAGAGAAATACTTAGAAATTTCAACAGAAGATTCAAAAAATAACATCAGAAAGCTGTTACATCCCGGCAACCTGGTCTTCCAGCTCCTGGTACCACTCCGCTCCGTATTTACGGATGAGCGGGGCTTTTAAAAACTCATGAACCCTTACCTTCAATTCATTGCCAAAGGCGCATGCAGGGCTGCAAATGCTCCACCTGTCGTAATTTAAAGCGTCAAACTCCGGGTACCTGGTAATACGAATGGGATATAAATGACAACTGATGGGTTTTTTCCATTCAATAGCACCCTGCTCGTAAGCTTTTTCAATGGCGCACTTGGTGATCCCGTTTTCAAATATCACATAAGCACACTCCTTATTTACATCAACACAGGGTGTGGTGTAATCGCCTTCAAAGTCTGTAACATACGTGCCAACCTTTTCAACCGTAGCAATCCCTTTGGCATTCATAAACGGTTTAACTTTCGGATAAATCTCATCCAAAATATCCAACTCATCAGCATTGAGCGGCGCACCACTATCGCCTTCAAGGCAACATGCGCCCTTACACTTATTTAAATTACAAACAAAATTCTCTTTTACTACATCTTCATGCACTAAAACATGGCCAACCTCTATCATTATTATTGCTTTAGAGGATTTAACGGGTATTTTAAACTCTTAACGCCTGTTAAATCCATTGTTATACTACCTACCACCAATTCAACATGCGCCTTAACCGGGATCCTGTTCTTATCATCAGTGATCCACAAATATAGCTTACTGCTTTTTCTAAATACGCGCCCGGGAATAATTGTGGGATTAAATTTTAAACAATTAAAGGTCCCCACCGAACAATCCATCTTTTCCTTACCGGCATAGGTTATCTCCATTGAATGAATCCCGTCCTCCAAAAAATATTGTAAAGTAAACTTATCTCCTATTTTAAGTTTTGATATATCAACACTACGTGCAAAATAATACGCCGATAAAAAGTCAAAAACTTTTCCTTTCATCGGGAATACGCCTTTGTCTGCTGTTATCTTATCAGTGTTATGATCATAGGTCACGTTATCCGAATGCCGGTAGCTGGCTTCCTTCCGGTTCTCGGTATAAAAATAAGGCTGCAGTGTTTTTTTGTCAACATAGGTTTCGTACCTGTTCCGTACCTTGTAAAAAATATCGAAAGTGCCGGCCGTTTTAGCGTCCGCTACGATGTGAAAAGCTGAATCACCAAACTTCTTATCGCTTTCCATAACCTTGATATGGGCTTCGGCGGCAGTAAAGAAACCATATTTAAGTTTGTAGCTCAGTTCCTCACCAACCTTAAATGATGGCTCACCAAGGTAATTCATATCCTGGCTAAAGGATTTTGAGCAGCTAATAGCAATAAGAATAATGATCAGGAAATATTTCTTCATTTTTGCTTTTTGCAGGTTGAAATCTTTAAGTCTAAAGTCCAAAATTTTGTTTTGTTTTAATTATCAATTACGACTCTGACTCTAAATAATGCAAAATGTCAATTGACGGGTAATAATTCCTCTTATAAATATCATTTAATCTCTTTTTTTATAGATAGGAACGGTGGAACACGGCTCACCGAACATCAGGCTTTTTACTACCGGGGTAAGCTTCTTTGTTAGTTCCACATAAGCCGAAACGGGTACCGGCGTATCGCCGCATCCCTTTATAACAATCCGCTGGTCGCGGTATAATTCCACATCCATACCAGCTATGCTTTTAACAAATAAAACGGTTTCAAGCACGTCGGCATCGCCAAATACAACCTCTTTGGCGTACGGGGCAAGTCGGTTGGCCAGCAGCATATAGGCCCAGGCTGGTACAATGGCATCGGCGGTACAGGTTACTGCAACATATTTGCCTTCATACTGCGTCCAATCGTGCCCTTTTACAAACTCCCTGAAATCCTTTTCCTTCAATATAAGCTCCATAAAAAGGTTATCCTTTATATCGTACACAACCCTTTCCCCTTCGGGATAAAACGCAGCAGGATCCAAAGTAACCAAACCGCTTTGGGCAACCTTATTTATTATGTTCTCTTGTATTTCCATGGTGTTAAAACAAAAAATCCGGGAATAGCATAACGCTATCCCGGATACAAAATTACTTTAAAAGTTACTATAAAAACTTAGCTCTGTAATCTTTTACATTCGCCTTATCTTTCAGGGCATCAAATAATTGCGGCTCTGCACGCTGTAACAGCGCCTGACCCAGCTGATCCTTCTCTCTTACTGCGTTGGTAAGCGCTGCCGGATTGATGAAACTATCAACACTAAATACAAATACACCCTGCTGACCTTCAACTGGTTTTGATAGTTTATTTGGCTGTGAACCGAATACCGTGCCTATAACTTTATACTCAGCCGATGAACCTGGAATTACAGGGTTGGCAAAAACAATATTCTGTAACGGAACAACTTTACTGCCTGCTTTTTGCGCAACCTGGTCAATTGTTGATGAGCCGTTTAATGCTCCCTGTAGTTTATCAACCAGCTGTTTTCCCTTAACTTTATTCTTAACAAGCGACTCTATCTGTTTTTTTACAGCATCAAGCGATAGCTGGCCTTTAGGTTTAACTTCAGTTAAATGCGCAACAATGTACTGGTCGCCGGTTATGTAAACCTTGTCAGAAAAATCACCCTTTTCTGCTCCGAATGCCCATTTAACAATGTCACGTCCACTTTCAACACCTGGGAAAGACGCTGCTATGCCTGTTACGTCGCTTGCGGTTTTTAATTGCAAACCTTCTTTTTTGGCTGTCGCGTCAAAATTCTCTTTTGTTAAGGTGCCTAAAAAGGCCTGGGCTTTGCTGTAAGCTGCAGTTTGTGTAGCACTGCTTGACTTCAATGGCACGTCAACTAGCGCAACCTTCACTACTTTTGATGATCCTTTTTGATCTTCAACCTGGAAGAGGTGAACGCCAAACTGTGATGCTACAATTTTCAGGTCGCCTTTTTTAGCTTCAAACACAGCGTCATCAAAAACAGGGATCATAGCGCCGCGGCCAAAAGTTCCCAAATCACCGCCTTTTACAGCAGAGTTTTTATCAACCGAATACAAGTTTGCAAGATCAGCAAATGATTTGCCGCCTTCAATCAGTTTTTTAAGTGAATCGGCTTTAGCCATTGCTTTATCCAGGCCTATTGATTTGTCGTCAATAAGAATGTGACGCGCTTTTACTGAATCCGGTTCTACACGGGTATCAACCAGCTTTGCAATTTTATAGCTCGAACCTGAAAGGTACGGACCATACATAAATCCTTTAGATGCGTTAAACATTACTGAGTCCAGCTTTGGTTCAAGGCGTCCTTTGTGTAAATAAACCAACGGCATTTTTGTTTCAGAATTGATCTGAACAAAAAGTGAATCGTTTGAAGATGCTTTGAACTCTGTCGCTACTTTCTCAGCCTGTTGTTTAATTGCAGCTGAATCAGCTTTTGACGGCGATGCGTTAAAGCTTACATAATTAAATGTTCTTAATTCCTGTGCCGCTTTAAACTCAGTTTTGTGTTCGTCATAGTAGCTTTGGTAATCAGCATCAGTAACTGTTATTTTATTATCAGGTACTGAAGCGTAATCCAGTGATACATATTTAAAGTTTGCCAACTTGTTTTTAGCCGTGTAGTCATCCTTGGCATCAAGCGAATTAACGTATAAGCCATTTGTTACAATAGCAACATACTTTTGGCTTAACTTGCTTTCAATTAGCTGCGTGGTAAAATCACGCCATTGCTGCCTTAACGGATCATCTGCTTTTGAAGCATTTAGATTAGTTAAGAAAGTATTAAGCTTATTCATGTCAACCTTGCCTGTTTGCGGGTTGCCAAATGCCTGCACTATCTGCTGATCCGGATTATTTCCACTGATCATTGATTTTGTTTCATCATCGCCTACAACTAAACCCAGCTTATCAACTTCCTTGTTCAGGATCATCTGGCTTATTACAGTATTCCAGGTATTTTCCTGTACGTATGCAACTATTTGCGGTGTTAAGTTAGCCTGGCCAGACTGCTGTTTAAACTGCGCGGTATTTTGTTCATACCTTTTGTTGTACTCGTCATAAGCAACTTTTTCGCCGCCCACTTCGCCCAGCAGGTTCCGGTCATCTCTAAAAAATGAACCACCCGACCTCACAACCTCGCCTACAATAAACGCAAGCAGTGCCAATCCAATAAAAAATGCGAGAATCTTCCCCATTCGTTCCCGCAAAAAACCCATAATACCCATATACCTGTAAAATTATTTTATATTCTCAAAAGAGGGCGCAAGATACAATTTTTAGTAAAATTCTATAACACAATTTTTTGTGTATTTAATTATAAAAAAAACCTTAAAGTATATCCCCAAATAACCCGCTTTTAAATTTCCGATTTTAAATCAAACCCGAAATTCCCGAACGGCAAACCGTTCTTGCATCTGTTAAAAAACACTGTTGGTGAAAAATCAAAAGTTCTGCTTACTGCACTTCTTTCTCGTTAACATGCCACACTGCTGTTGTTTGTTTAATATGCCATGGATAAAAAGATTCATTACTGTCAAAACCAACCCCATCCACCACATCGCCCCCGGGCGATAAGATTTCAACCGCTTTTGTTGAATACATTTTTTTTGTATTCATGTCATAGATCAGTTCTTCTGATTTAAAGATCTGGCCCTGCGCATTGGTGGCTACCACATTTTTACGGAATTCTATTATATTTTCTTTGTCGCGCTGAACGGCATAATCCGAAACAATATTACCCGATTCTTTTAAATCTGCATCATAAAAAATAATTTTAACACCCTTTGGCATTTCCTTATAGGGTTTTGGAGTATCGTTAAACTCTATCATTAAAGGAGCCGTCATGTGCGCTTTTACCTTTGCCGAGTCGCTATAAATTACGTCAACTCCGGTGGATCGGGATATAGGTCTATTTTCTTCTTTGGATGCTATTTTCTGGATATCGTTCAACGAATTTTCGCAAGCGCTTACCATCAGCATGCATATAAACAGTGCGGGCAAAAACAGGTGTGATAACTTAACCGGCCAATTATTCATAGCTATGTAAATCAGGTGCAGGGGAAAAGTGGTGCGCAAAAACGTAAAAATCAGGATAAAAGAAATGCAAACCGGTTAATTCTTTATTAGAATAGATGTTTTTCATTTCTTTTCCCCTGATCAACCAATTTTCATGGTGCTGATTCCTGGTTTCCGGAATCTGATAGAATAACGACTTATTGGAACTTATATTTCTGGAACCACTTATCGTTAAGCGTAAAGCCTAAGTGAATGTTAACGTAGTTTTCTTTAACAAGGCCGTTATCAACCGTACCGCGTTTACCCACTTCGGCCGAGAGGTTGATCTTGTAAAAAGTTGTAAGCGTTTGCGATGGTGCCAGCGGCAAGCCTAAACCAAAAGTTACAGCATACCTGTTAATATTGGTATTGTTTAGGTTAAGATAGGTTTGATCATAAATAAAGCCTAAGCGATAATCAACCCTTGCAAAATAATTACGTAACGCATTATTATTTGGTGTGTACTGGCCACCTATGTTAAAAGTTTTGCTGTTTTGAAAACCGGCATTGGTACCACCAATGGTAAGGTTGCTCCAGTTGCCCATGGTAAAATCTGCACCAACCAGGTAATGGTTATCGTATTGGTATGATATCCCGAAGTGATTAATTTGCGGTAATTTTATTTTGCTCTTAGCACTCTGCCGGTTCACTACGGAGTCGGCAGGGGTATTTTGATTTCCGCTGCTATCATAAGTATACTGGCTTACGATGTATGAAGCTGTACTGTTTATGCTGTTACCTGTTGAGGTTGAGTAGCCTAAGGTAAGGTGTTTGGTATCATTCTCAAAATCAAACGAGTATTGCAAACCTAAATCATAATTTAAACCGCCTATACTGTTGCTTTGCTCTATCCTTGAGTTTAAAACGCCATATAGTTTCGGAATTTCAGTTGAACTGGTTTGTACTAAATTACCGAATATGTAAGATATGTTACCGCCCACGTAAAAATGTTTGGTAAGGCCAATACCGTAGCCAAAGTAAGCTTTTGATAAACCGCCATCGCCTTTATACAAATAATTCACAGTGTTGGTGTCTGTTGGCAGGCCAGAATGAAGACTGCTTTCGGATTGCTTGTAGTTGTACCCCATTTCGCTATAAGGCATTAAACCAAAACTTAAAGCAGAACGTCTGCTCACCGGAACAGCAAAGTTAATATGGCTGAGCCTGAAGTTGGCATTGCTCACACTTGTTTGCCCGGTTTGGCCCAGGCTAACTATATTTCCGTATAAACCTACATCAAAAGTGGTATAATTTATAAAGCCGTATGATGCCGGGTTTTGTACGTTTATAGTATTATAGTTGTTAATTTTATTAATTGCAGTAGCAATACCGCCCATCCCCCTGCTTTGAGGTAACAACGAAGGATCGATATCCCCTAATCCATATCTGGAGTAAGGTGAACTGGTAGTGGCCGTTGATTGAGCCTTTGCTCCGACTGCAGAAACAGCAAGTAAAATTATTATAAAAAACCTGGTATATTTAATCATTATTAGTTTGTATGGCTGCGTTTAATCCTTTTAGAACCAAGTAAGGCTCGATTTTTATATAGGGGGCAAAGATGCTATTTTTTAACAGGGTATCAAAAAAAATACTATCGCCCCCGCTAAGTATAACATTCATCTCTTTCCCGTTATTTTTGTAGCTTTCAATAAAGCCTTCCAATTCATATTTTATTCCGTTTTGCACCCCAGATAATATGGCCGATGTGGTATTGTTTCCGCTTGCGGCGGCAAAATTTTCATCGGCGCTAATTAACGGTAAACCGGCTGTATAATTATTTAATGCCTTATAACGCATATTTAACCCCGGTGATATACTGCCGCCAAAATAATTCCCTCCGTCGTCAACCCAATCATAAGTTATACAGGTGCCACCATCAATTACTATATTGCTTTTACCGGGGTATAAGTAATAAGCGCCTATCACCGCTGCCAACCTGTCGAGCCCCAGCGTTTGCGGGGTTAAATAATGGTTGGTTATTCCGCTCGTCATCCCTGCATTAAAATATATTAACGGCACTTTTGCCGCTAATAGCCCTTGCCACTCCTGGCTATCTTTTTTTACCGATGAAATTATAGCCCTGGCAACGGGATAATTATCCAGGATATTATTTATGATAGCAGGTACCAGCTGCAGGTATTGCTCATTAAGGAGCATTTGGTTATGCTTAAAAACCGCAATCTTTGTGTATGTATTGCCGATATCAATAACAAGTGCTGCTTCCATTATCCTAAGTCTTTAGCTTTAACTTCTAAGTTCCAGTCAACACGACTAAAAACAATGAGTTTACAACGCCAGACCAATTAAGCTTTAACGAGTGATAATATTGATTCAAAAATGGCAAGTCCGTCCTCATTGGCCACCAAAGCATCCGCTGCCCGCTCAGGGTGCGGCATAAAGCCAAACACGTTGCGGTTTATATTTGTAATACCGGCTATGTTATCCAATGAACCATTAGGATTAGCTTCAGGAGTGATCAGGCCTGATTCATCGCAATATTTAAAAATCACCAGGTCATTATCGTATAGTGATTTTAAAACATCTTCTTCAGCAAAGTAATTGCCTTCCCCATGTGCGATAGGTATTTTTAACGCCCTTTCCAGATCTATCTGTGAGGTAACTAATGAGTTGTTGGTTTGCGCCTTCATATAAATGTTACGGCAAATAAACTTACGGTTCTCATTATGTAGCAATGCACCATGTAACAAGCCCGCTTCGGTTAAAACCTGGAAGCCATTGCAAATCCCTAATACGTATCCGCCTTTTGCGGCAAACTGAATTACTTCGTTCATAATAGGCGAAAAGCGCGCTATTGCTCCTGAACGAAGGTAATCGCCAAAAGAAAACCCACCTGGCAACACAATAAACTCAGCGCCCTGCAGGTCGTGATCTTTGTGCCATAAACGAACCACTTGCTGGCCCATAATTTTCTCTAATACGTAGATGATATCTTCATCACAATTAGACCCCGGAAATACAACTACTCCAAACTTCATTAATCTGATATTTAAATGGCTATCATCAATTCATGATAATTATGATACAAAACTAAGATAACAGCCGTGATTTGAACGAATATAAAAGTTAAAATTTGTTAAACTGAAAATAGATAATGCTGATTAGCAGCAATAAATACAGTGATTCATAAAACCATTTGTTTTTAGCATACAGAAAATAATACGAAAAAAATACCGAGCAAGGCACTGCACACAATAAAAAGTGATTCAAATTAAAAGGTGTTTTTACATAAAACGACAAGGATGCAATTAAAAAAACAACAAACAACAACTGAAACGACTTCCGGATCTGCACATAACTTTTAAAAAAATTTTGCTGCAGCTTAACAAAACAAAGCGAAAGTATTACTACCACTGGCACCAGCACGAGGAAGCTGTAATAATGAATATTTATGCTATCAGGAAACTTTGTTCCGAGCGGAAGCCAGATGCTGTAAAACTGCCCCAGACTTTCGTTCATATAATAATACACCGCAAGAAAAAAGAATATGGTTACATATCCAACAACACCAGCTAAAATTTCGCGCCAGTTCAGTGGCCTGAAAATGATGAGGGCCACACACAACGCCAAAAAAAAGTATATAAAAGGCAGATATATAATTGTGCCGATAGCTATCATCATTCCCAAATCGAACGCAGCAGACTTGGCATCGTTGCTTTTATAAAAGCTGAATAACTTAAACAGCATCCATATAATCAAAAAATTACATAGCAACGGTGGGCTCAGCACCAAAAAAGGTGTAAATAAACCTGATAAAGTAATATACATTAAAGCCGGTAAAAAGGTAGGCTTCCCAAGTAAATTATGATGATTAACCAAATGGTTCAGCAACAATGCCTGGGCAAATACCACTATGCCTGCAAGTAATATGTTGGTGCCTGTTGAGCCGGGGTTAAGAAAATTTCCCGGCGAGATCAGCAGCCTGGCAACGGGTTCGGCAAAGGCAAACGTTGTTTTATCCTGAGATACAAGTATAAAACCTATCCGTGAAATGAACAGGATAACTGCAAGCCATAAAATATTAAGCGGATTGAGCGCTTTAAAAAAACTGATCATTAAAGCCTTTGTTTGCGCTGCGAAATTAGCACAAATGTGCCAACAAAAGTTTCAAAAAGGTCACTTTTATTATAAATGACGCCGTAAAGGCTGCAGGAGGGGATTATCTTGCGTATTTTTTTACCATATTTTCCACTATCTGAGCAGTTTCGTCAGGAAAATCAACAACTACCTTTTTATCATCATTTATCCAGTTATTTACCCGGTAAACAAACTGGTCGTCAATTTCATGAATTACCGGCACACCAAGCCTTGCTGCCGCAATGGCATTGCATTGCTGTTCATACTGCCCTTTCATAGGAATCATCAGCACCTTTTTCTGCAAAAACAGTGCTTCGGCAGGTCCTTCAAAGCCGCCACCTGTTAATAAGCCTTCGCAACTGGCCAGGCTATTATTAAAATCCTGGTTGTTTACCGGGAAGATCTCCACATTGCCTTTTTTATAATGTGTCTTCTGTCGTTTGGAAAAAATTTGCCAGTTTTTATTGGTCTTACCCAGTTCCCGGGTTAGCAGTTTATCATCATAGGCAGGCAGATAAACAGTGTAATGCCCTAAATTTGAGGTTTTCAGATTGCGGATCTCACTGCGGATAACAGGCGTATGTATAAAGTCATCATACCGCTCAAAGTGAAACCCAATATGGTGGGTAGTTGGGGAATAGTATTTAAGCAACCATTCCGCATAACTCCGTTTGGCAGGCCTCGGTGTTTTAGGCGAAACAAATGAGCATTGGTGGCTTAATGATACCGATGGTATTTTTTGCAGTTTGCAGGCCCAGGCACTCACTGGTTCAAAATCATTTATTATAAGGTCGTACTGTTTTAAAGGCAGGCTACGGATGTCGCGCCAAAGGCGGGGTAAATTCATCAGCTTAAATGTGGCCCAGTTGTCAACACCGCCATTGGTTCCAAACACAAAGCTAAAACCGTGAAATTTATATTTAAGGGGTTGGGCCAGCGTCACCTCGGCCTCGGTGCCACTCACCAGCAGATCAACTTCGCCATAGTGTTGCAACAAAGGCACAATTTCACGTGCACGGCTTATGTGGCCGTTCCCCGTTCCCTGTATTCCGAAAAGTATTTTCATGTAGATGGTGAAGCGTTATGAGGTTGAAATGTTGTGAGGCTTATGGCGAAAATGATCATCCCTATATTGTAGCAGCTAACAACATTGCAACTTTACAACGTTACAACTTTGCAACTAAATAATCAATCCTGTTCCATTTTAAATCTTTCCAATAAAATCCTCACGTCAAGGCGGGCGTCCAGGTCTTCCGCATCCGTTTTATCTTCTTCGTCAGCATCGCCGTTAAAATCGGCGGGCTCATATTTAAATATGGTCCAGTTCTTATTGTTGTATTCCAGTGCGGTGAGGCTCTCAACCCAATCGCCCGAGTTGAGATAAAGCACAGAGCCCGTTTTTTCTGTCGCTTCCATTTTCCTTATTTCGGCATGATGGATGTGGCCGCAAATTACATACTGGTAGCCTTTTTCGACAGCCAGATCGGCAGCAGTTTGTTCAAACTGGTTAATAAATTTCACAGCCTCTTTAAACCGGGCCTTAATTTTTTGCGAAAAGCTCATTTTCGGCCTGCCTATTGCAGTAAGCAGCCAGTTGGTAAAGCTATTGATCAATATTAGTGTGTCATATCCTACCGCGCCTAACTTTGCCAGCCATTTGGAATGCTGCATAGTCACATCAAAAACATCACCATGAAAGATCCATGCTTTTTCGCCATCTATATTTAACACCACTTTATTCAGCAATTGGAACGACCCCATGTTGAAATCAGCAAACTTGCGCAGCATTTCATCATGGTTGCCGGTTAAATAATAAACAGGGATGCCTTCGGTTACAAACTTTAGGATGCGGCGAACCACCTTCATGTGGGTTTCTGGCCAGTATGATTTACTGAACTGCCATATATCAATAATATCGCCGTTCAAAATAAGCATCTTCGGCTTTATGCTCTTCAGGTATTTGAGCAATTCTTTGGCGTGGCATCCATACGTGCCTAAGTGCACGTCAGATATAACAACAATATCAACTTCGCGTTTTGCCATTAAAATTGGGGGGCTGTTTTTCCATCCGGTATGTTATACCGGCAAAATATAAGAGCGTTGTACTGACAACAATTACTCTTCTTCGTCGTCGTCATTAACTTTTAGTTCAAAAGGGCTCAGGTAAAATACTACTACTAAAAATAGTAAGCTTCCCACAACCATATAAGCTAACTCAAAATGCATCTTCTACAATTTTTACAAATAACGGCAAAACAGATTATTTAATTGTTAAGACTGCGTTAAATGTAAAAGGTTTCACATTGCAGGAAATTTATTTTCAATACGCCCCAATTGTTTTAAATGATGGTACAGGTGAATACGAATAAATTTAAACCATTGTCCGGCCGTGAGCATGCCAAGCCGCGGGTGTTTACTCCGAAAATTTGGTGATGAATCTTTTATCAAAGGCGCTGTATCATCAATACGCTTACGGCACTTCACAATTAAATTCCTGGCATCTTCCTTACTGATCTTTTCGGCTGGCATCTTAGCAGCTAACGCTTCAGACATTTTCACCCTAACGGGCGGAAAGCTGCCCATCAACATCATATAACACCCAAGTAATGTTAATCCTTTTTTAGTTGGCTCGCAGTTACTGTGCGTGCAGCGCTCCAATGCAATTGATGAACCGAGGGTAGCCTTCAGTATATGTGAATACACCTCCGCATATGACCATCCTCCGTCCTCCGGATTTTTGGTAAAAAGCTCATCAGAGATGGTATCCAGCTTAGCGCGGTAATCATCTAATGCTTTGTCAATCGCGCTGCGCTCTTTGGCAATATTCATGGTAATAAAGGTATAATTTTTTTATGTGCACCGGATATGCTTACAAGCTTCCCCGCATCCCTGTTAAAAAATCTTTATTTATGCTTACGGGCAACCTGCCGGTCGGCACCAACTGCCCGGTGATGGCTTTCGCTGCCGACTGCTGCAGGGCATCTGTCAATTGGTAACAGGCAATTAATGCGCTGCAATTTTCAATACCAGGCAAATCTGCAATGGTGTAGGCATTGGCAAAAACAGTAATTACCGAATTGTTATGCGCCGCCACATTACTTATGAACTGTTTAACATCAGCCGTGTAATCCAATTTACTCGCGGGGCGCAGCCGGGTGTCATTTACACTTAAATAAACCTGATCATATCCCTTAAGCGTGATCAAAAGCGCATTTAATTCGGCAGGTGAAGCATTTTTATTGATGGTAAACAAGCTATTATTCTCGTATTTTTTCGCCAATTCTTTCTGAAAAACAGTTATTTGCGTTACCCCCACACCTACTACAGCTGTTTTTAATAGCGGGTCCATTTTTAATAGTGAGGCACTACCTTTAACAAGGGTTATTGCAGCATCACTTAACTGCTGAACCAGACTGGTTGCTTCCGGCCGGTTTAAATCATCAGTTAAGGTACCCAGGCTGGTTTCCGTGTAATTGTTTAGCCCGGCCCAATATTTGGCAGCCAAAACTTTTTTTACGCGTTCCTTAAACTCTTCTTTAGAAATTTCGCCTTTCCTGATCGCCTTTTTTATTTTTTTTATAGCTCTTTTCGAGTTTTCTGACAGCTCAATAATGTCATTGCCAGCCAAAAAAGCCCTCACGTCCGCTTCGCCGTCCGGAAAATATTTTTGTACTGCTTTCATTTCCATCGCGTCTGAAACTACAAGACCCTTAAATCTCAATGAGTCTTTTAAAACACCTGTCACAATTGGCCTGGACAAAGTGGACGGTAAATTTTTGGTTGTATCTAAAGCCGGGATGTCCATGTGGGCAATCATAACGCCGCTGATGCCAGCATTTATTGCCTCGCGAAAAGGGTATCCTTCCAGCGAATCGAGCCGAAGCCGGGTAAAAGGCAACAACGGCAGGTCAAGGTGTGAATCAGTATTGGTGTCGCCGTGACCCGGAAAATGTTTGGCGGTTGTTAAAAGGCCGGCATCCTGCATCCCTTTAAAATAAGCAATACCCTTTGTCGCAACGTTGTATTTGTTATCCCCAAATGAACGGTAGTTGATAACCGGGTTATTGGGGTTATTGTTAACATCCATATCAGGGCCAAAATTCATTTGCATCCCCAGGCGTTTAAAATCATAAGCTATCTGCTGCCCCATTTTATAAATCAGCGTATTATCCTGAATAGCTCCCAGTGTCATCTGGTAGGGATATGATATGGTTGAATCGAGCCTCATGCCGGCACCCCATTCGCCGTCCATAGCTATCAGTAAAGGCACTTTCGCAATTTTCTGGTAACGATTTATCAAACTGGCCTGCCGTACAGGGCCACCCTGGAAAAAGACAAGGCCACCCACCTGCTCTTTTTTAACCACTTTTGCAACAGAGTCCTCATAAGCCTGGCCCAGGTTGGTATGCGCACGTACAAAAAACAACTGCGCTATCTTCTTCTTCTTGCTTAGTTTTTTATATACAGAATCAACCCATTGATTTTGGTGCTGTAACGATTGGATATAGCTTTCCTTTTGCGCGAATGCATTTATCGAAATAAAACAAACCAAAGTTATCAATGCGCATTTTAAGCGAAGTGGACAAAGTATCATTACCAAATGTAGTTGAAATATGTTTTTTTATTAACCTGCGCCATAAAAAAAACAACAATGAATAAACCTTTGTATTGTTTTTCAATCTATCAGGTATAATTAAACAAAACACGCTATGAAAAAAATTCTCTCTTTTGCTATACTCCTGCTGGTGGCAGGTTCAGTAAGTGCTCAGGGCTATTACGGTCATCGCCGTGCGGTAAGGCGTTCAGCTCCGCGCAGCCAGTCGAACGATTTTTACCGGGTTAGGGTGGGCATTGCCGGTGGTTTCAATTTTGCTGATGCAGTTGACTCTTATAATACCGATTATTCAACCGCAGGAATTACTGCTTTTCATGTGGGCTTGACTTTAGATGTGCCTATTATTTACCCTGTGTCTTTTGCACCGGAGGTTTTATTTTCGCAAAAAGGCTATTCAGCACAAACCAACGACGGCAATTTTACCCAGCGCGCTAACTTTATTGACGTACCCTTGTTGGCAAAATTCAGGCTTTCGCCAAACTTTAACTTTGTAGTTGGCCCACAGGTTTCATTTCCTATATCAACCACAAACACTTATGACAATGGCTTTGACGTTACCGCCCGCGATCATTATAGCACCACTAATGACAGAACGGTTTTGGATGGCGTAATAGGCGTTGGTTTTGACATAAACCCAAGTGTTGAATTACGCGCCAGGTACACCATTGATTTTCAGCAAACTGATGACAATGCCTACTTTCTTCCCGGCTACCGCAATGAGGTTTTCCAGTTGGGCATAGGGTTTAAGTTTCAATAAGATAATCAATAAAAGTTGTGTTTAAATAAAAAATCCCGGTGTCGGGATTTTTTATTTAAAGGTGCACCTGTCACCGGTTTCACTCATTGGTCATCAATTTTTCTTTTACCCATCTTTTAACTTTTCTTCTTAACAGGTTATGTCTTCTTTCCCGTTCTTCAATATTAAAATCATGCGACAGTGTGAAAAGATCGGCTTGTTTTTCCGGTAAAAAATATCGCGGATGAACAATTTTTGTGAGGCTCCCCACCGGTAAATTCGCATACGGGCTATCGGTATTAACTGTGTGCGTTGAACCGGTCCCGAAACCTAAATTAGAAATCAGGTTGACATTAGGTATTATACACAGCCCATTGTTAAGGTAATTCAAAAAACCCAGCTGATAATCCCAAGTATCAATTTTCCCAGCTTTTAACTCCTTAAAAATTTGTTCCAGGCTATCCAGGATAAAACTATCCTGAAATATTTTACCAATTTCATAACGCAGGCTACTTTCGTCAAACCGCTTAAGATCTTTATCATAATCCTTCCAAACGCGCCTCCAGCCAGCCCAGCCCCAAACATGCGTAATATTTGAAAAATAGTAACTTGCATCGCCCCATTTTTTTCCTTGCTGTAAATTACAGCCAGTTATGTGCCTTACCCTGGTATCATATCGATATTTTTCCAGCAGGTTGTCGCAAAAGCTAAAAAAACTATCAGCGGGCAGGCAATCATCTTCTAATATTATGCCCTCTTCTTCATGCTCAAAAAACCAGCTTATGGCGGTAGAAACTCCATCCTTACAACCAAGGTTTACATCCTGAAAACGCGTTTTAACATCACATTCCCAATCAATTTCGTTTACCACATTCCTGGCCGCCTCACATAATTGGGTTTCTCCGGGCCTTTCATTTCGCGCACCATCCCCTGCTATGTACAGCCGCTTTGGTTTAGCTTTTTTTATTTGATTAAAAACTTGCGCCGTAGTATCCGGTCTGTTAAATATTATAAATAATACAGGTGATCTTGTTTGAATGAAATCAGAGGTAGCTGTCATGTTATAAGTTGTTAA
Organism: Mucilaginibacter xinganensis; assembly: GCF_002257585.1. Taxonomy (NCBI): domain Bacteria; kingdom Pseudomonadati; phylum Bacteroidota; class Sphingobacteriia; order Sphingobacteriales; family Sphingobacteriaceae; genus Mucilaginibacter; species Mucilaginibacter xinganensis. Next base: position 4,530,065 of record NZ_CP022743.1, read on the forward strand.
AACTATTTCATGAGCTTTTTTATGCCAATAAGTTTGTTATATTTTTAAACAGATATCCACATCAATTGCCCAATAGTTAATAGCATTACGTTGTAAAACGCAAATATGCTACTTGTATTGCCGAAAAAATTAGGATTTTCTTTTTTATTACTCCGTTATAAAGCTGCATTACGAAACACCGCGCCCAGCCATTTCTTAACTTTTCGGTTTACTGAATTCTGCTTCCGACGTCTTTGATCTATGTTAAAATCCCTGTTTATAATACAAAGGTCGGCTCTTTTTTCAGGTAGCATTAAAACAGGATCTATAATTTCATCAATTTCCGATAGTGGGAGGTTTGCGTATATATTGCCTTCTTCAGTGGTATTAGTAGCGCCGGCGCTAAAACCAATATTGGAGATCAGGTTTTGATTTGGAATAATTACAAGGCCATTATTGAAAAAATTGGCAAAATCAAGCGGATACGCCCATGAATTAATTTTGTCAGCTTTCACATCCTCAAAAATTTGCGCCCAGCTTTCCGCTACAAGCGGGTCTTCATAAATATTTTGAAAAAGTTCGGTTATCTCACTTTGATCATATTTCTCTAAATTCAAATCGTAATCATTCCAAACCCTCCTCCAGCTGGCCCAACCCCAAACGTGGGTCCTGTTTGAAAAATAATAGCTTGCATCGCCCCATTTTTTTCCTTGCTGTAAATTACAGCCCGTAATATGCCTAACGCGTGTATCGTTTCTGTATTTATTTAAAAGCGTATCGCAAAATTTAAAAAAACTGTTTGCCGGCAAGCAATCATCTTCTAATATGATCCCTTCTTCCTCGTTATTAAAAAACCAGGTTACCGCTGCCGAAACCCCTTTCTTACAACCTATATTAGTTTCACTGTAACGGGTTTGTACCTCGCAGTCCCAATCTACATTTTTAACAATATCCCTTGCCTTTTTGCATAGCAACCCATCATTTGGATTATCTGAACGCGGACCATCAGCGGCTATATATAAACGTTTAGGCCTCGCCGCCCTTATCTGATCAAATACCAGCTTAGTGGTATCCGGCCGGTTAAAAATAACAAATAAAACGGCTGAGTTTGTTTGGTAAGGAAAAGTATCAAATTGACCCATATTATCGCGTTTACTGCTTAAAACTCAAACATCACAAGAATATTTTATTGATAACGTAACAATCTGAATGCATAGCAGTTTGAAAGAAAATTGTTACAATAAATCATTTTACGCTACAACAGCTAACAGCGAAATATTTTCTCGGAATTTGTTCCCTGACGGGCAAGCACACCTAACCTGTCGATCTCAATATGTTTTTCATTTACCAGTAAATAATCCTTTAAGTCCCATTCAATTGGGCGGTCGTTACCGGCCGAAAAGTCGATACTGTCAATCGTATTTATAAACAACCCCTTCTTCATATAGTAAAAAAAAGTATGGTAACCTTTTCCTTCAAAAACGTCATTATCATTTTTGAAAATACTATCATATTTCTTCCAAAGGGCTTGTACACTTTTAAAGAAGTAGTCGTCTTCAACAAGGTATTTCCCGGATAGCTTTATAATTGGCTGATGATCGTCGAAACCCGCTTGGTTTAAAAAAGACCGTAAATGTTTCATTTCATTTAAGCCTTTGTTGGCATGTACATTTCCCTCGGTGCTGTAAACTGTATTGTATTTATTAAGATAGTCTTCCTTTTCTGATACGCACTCCAAAATGGTATAGGAATGGAAAAAGTGACGATATTTTAAACAAGCTTCGATTGATTCGATGTACTGTTCTTTCCTGCTTTCGTATGAATCCTGAATATTAGCAGTAGTAATTATTAAGTGTGGCATAAAAGTCTATAACAACCCATGATGTAACCTTCCTGGTTTTATTTTCTTTTCCCATAATTCGTAGTTTTTAATTGATGCGTAAGACTTCGCTCTTCCGTATGTTAAATAAATAACAACAGGCCAGCTATTTTACTAAAAAGCAAAGTACCTAACTAGTAACGTTAAATACGGCAATTAATTGCTTCCTGAAACAATATTTAGGTTATAGCTTTAATGTGGTTACCCTGCAAAAGTTTGCATATCAATCAACTTACGGTACAATCCATTGTTTTCAATGAGTTGCAAGTGATTACCCTGTTCCACAATAAAGCCATTTTCAAGCACAATAATAATATCGGCATTCTGTATAGTGCTTAACCGATGCGCAATAATTAATGAAGTCCTGTTCTTCATCAGGTTGTTTAAAGCATCCTGGACCAATTTTTCCGATTCGGTGTCAAGTGCTGAGGTAGCCTCATCAAGCAGCAAAACCGGAGGGTTATTTAAAACCGCACGCGCTATGCAAATGCGTTGCCGCTGTCCGCCTGATAGCTTGGTACCGCGGTCGCCGATGTTGGTTTCATAACCATTTTCGGTTTCAATAATAAAATTGTGTGCATTGGCTATTTTAGCAGCTTCTTTAACCTGCTCAAGGGTAACATTGGTTTTGCCAAAGGCTATGTTGTTAAAAATAGAATCGTTAAATAAAATTGATTCCTGATTAACTACCCCAAGCAAGTTCCGCAACGACTGGGCCGTAAAATTATTTATATTTTGTCCATCAATTAAGATTTCGCCCGATTGAGGCTCTATAAAATGCGGCACCAGGTCCATCAGGGTCGATTTTCCGCCGCCAGATGGCCCAACCAGCGCGACGGTCTTCCCTTTAGGGATAGTCAGGTTAATATTATTAAGGATCTGCCTGTCGCCATAAGCGAACGACACATTTTTAAACTCAATACTTTTGTTAAACCCTGTAAGTGTTGCCGCATTTGGAGCATCTTTAATAGCAGGTTTTTCGTCAATTAACGCAAGCACCCGCTCACCTGCCGCAATACCCGAATGGATGTTGCTGAATGAATCTGAAATAGATTTTGCCGGGCGCATCAGCTGCGAAAAAATAGCTATATAGGCAATGAACTGGCCGCCGCTTAAATCTGATCGTTTGTTCAAAATTAAAAAGCCGCCATAAAGCACAATGCACGATATCATGATGATGGCAAGCGTTTCAGAAACCGGGGATGCCGATTGCTGGCGTTTAGCCATAGACCTCAAGATCCTGGAATATTTTGTATTCTCATCGTTAAAACGCTTTTTAATGAAATCAGTGGCGTTAAAAGCCTTAATTATCCGGATGCCCTGTAATGATTCATCAAGATAACTGATCATATTACCGTAAGTTTGCTGGGCAGCTACTGCCTGGGCTTTTAGCTTTTTTACGATTTTTGAAATGATAAATGCAGAAACAGGCACCACTAAAAGTGAACCGAGCGTGAGACTGACGGAAATTTTAAAAAGCAAAACCAGGAACACGATCATTTGAAATGGGTCTTTGAAAATAACCTGTAACGTAGCAGTCACTGAAAACTGTACCACCTGAACATCAGAGGCTATTTTTGAAATAATATCGCCCTTACGCTGGTTATTAAAATAACCCAGATGCATATCCATTACGTTGTTAAAAACCGAGCGGCGCAGGTTCAATAGAGTATGTAAGCGCAGGTTTTCCATCGTGCGGGCACCAAGGTAACGGAACAGGTTACCCAAAACCATGGTAATAATAATAACTGTACAAATAAACTTCAATGCCCCCCAAGGGCCCTGACTCTGAATAAAAGAGCTCATGTAGTACTTAAACCACCCTGTGATGTCAAGAAACCCAGGTTGTTGAACTACTTCAGTCGCCGCTGTTTTACAGGTATCTGTTATAAACAGCGTATTCATAAGCGGGATCAGCAACGGGTAAACCATTGAACTGAAAAGAACATACAATAAAGTGAACAGGATGTATGGAATGGCAAACTTTTCAATTGGTTTGGCAAATGACAGCAGCCGGAAATATGTCTTCATTAAAGGATTATAATATATAAAGGTGCAAATCTAACAGTAATTAATTAATTACCATATTGCTGTATTAATGGCAGTATGGCCTGCCAAACATTTTCAAAACTCACTTTTTCAATACACGGGTAAGGCTCCGTTTCCGTTGTTAAGTAGATACAATTCCAGTTACAATAAAAACATTCCATTTTCTGATAAACACAAACGGGCCCGGTTTCAAAATAGGCCGGGTAAGGTGCAAAGCGTTCAAAATGCCCGCCGCCAAGGATACAAACCGATGGCGTTTTTGTAGCAACAGCAATATGGACAGCGCTGGTTTCATTAGCAATAACTAACGCCGCCCCGCCAATAAGATCAATCAGTTGAGGTAACGAAGTTTTACCGATTAAATTATTGATTCCTTGTTCAGGGAGGTTTTCTTCAATGAAATTTCCTGTCCCCACATCGCCATGGCCGCCTGCTAAATAAATTTGCGCATCAGTATGCTGTTTTATCCGTTTAATCAGGGCCAGGAAACGCTCCTTTTGCCAGCTCCGTTTAAAGATCCCTGCTCCCGGAAAAATAACAATCCCGTTGTTAGCGTTCTTTTCAGTGGGAATCGATAGTATTTTTATGCTGATCACTTCACCTAAAACGCTTTCAAAGAAGAATTTCGACCGATCAAACTCAAAGCGGATGCTTTGGGGCAATATCAAACGCTCTTTGTAAAATTTATCCGTTTTGTTTTTGTACCGCGTCGGAATGCTGACACTATCGCCCTCAAACCCTATGATTTGGCGCGAACCGGTGAGCGCAGCAAATGAATCATTTATCAAGGTGCGGGAATAAGTTGGCTGTAACACAACCGAATAATTCTTTTTAAATAACCGCCACGCTAGTTTCAAAGTTTCCAGGGGAGAATTGTAATAGTCGTTGGCTTTTAAGAAGATAAATTCGTCCACAAAAGCAGCATCGTAATTAACAGCCAGGTCCTGCCATAAAACATTCCCCAATAAATCAACCTTGTGATTATTGTATAAAGCAGATGTTTTAACAGCCTCAATAAAATTCCTGAATAGTACGTAATCACCTATGGCGTCGGTTTTAATAATGAGCAACCGCTTTTGAGGTTTTCGAAATTTTGAAAAAAATCTGAATAACCATGGCAGCCTGAGAAAAAAAATGCGATTTATCCTAAATAAATTTCGGTTCTTAATATCCATTATTCATTCCTTTGCAGGAGATATCGATAACTTGATTTATCAATACTTTTAAGCGGCAAATATAAGTATCATAAAATGATTAACCACGAAGGCAAAAGTTTAACAGCAGGCATTGGCATGCGGCGCATATCTGTAGTTATTGTTACCTATAATGCAGCTAAATTTTTGCAAAACTGCCTCAATAGCATTTACGCACAGCCATACCCCGCTATAGACATTATTGTAATTGACGGGAAAAGTACCGATGGCACTATAAGAATATTGGAGGAAAATGCAAACCGCATAAACACTTGGATAAGTGAAAAAGATAACGGCGTGTACGACGCTATGAACAAAGCTTTAAAATACATTAAAGGCGAATGGGTATATTTTATAGGTGCCGATGATGAACTCTTACCTGAATTTTCGCAGATGGTTGCTGAACTTGATGATCCATCGGCTATTTATTACGCCAACGTATTTGCTGAAGGTAAAAAACGGGCCGGCTATTTAAATAAATACAGATTTGCAAAATTTGGAGCCTATCACCAGGCTATGATTTATCCCAAACAAGTATTTGATAAATACAAGTATAACATACTGTACAAAATTTCGGCTGATTTTGCGCTTACTCTTGAGCTATATGCTGATAAAAATTTCCATTTTCTTTACAAAGATTATACGCTTGCAAACTTTAACCATACGGGCTTATCAGGCACACAAGTAGATAAACCTTTTCAAAAAGACAAGTCAGCGATGATATTAAAGTATTTTGGTTTAAAAATCTGGCTCCGTTATAAAGTATACAAATTTAAACACAGGCATAATCCAAGGGCTTAATTAACATTACTGCCATTTAAGCTTTTTACAAGCCATTCAAAATGATCCTGTAAAAAGAAATCATGCCCGTTTTCTCCTTCTGGAACGACATTTATTACATCAAAAGCAACCTCCAGTATTCGCGGTACCTTTAAAGCTTCGGCTATTGCGTACGGAAAAGACTGGTTGCCTATAAAAAATTTACAGCCTGCTATTGTTTGGGCCATTTGCATAAAGTTTTCAATTTCAATCCACTCTATTTTAGGTAAACATCGTTTAATATCATCGTACTCACTTTTAACCCCTATAAATTTCAGGTTGTTATATTGATTGATAAATGAATAATCAATAGTTTCGTTATGATAGCGGCCGCTGCGGGCTATAACAATACTCTCTGAATAGCTTTGATCTGCTTGCACATTAAGCCATTTTTTCCACAAATCCGGACTTACCCCTGTAATGTATCCGCACCAGCGAGCTATGTTTCCGGTATTCATGGGAATAAACCCCGACCTGAAATAATCAAGATCAATGTCAATAACCTGGTTTGTATATACTTCCACACCGGCAATATATTCCTGGCTACGAATTAAAGGGAAGAGCATTTCTGCCATTTTTTGGTTTAACATAACGTTGCCCAGGGGATGTGATCTAAAAGCTTCGATCTTTGACAACTGATTTAACTTCAGGTACAGATTAATCGGTACGCCGGTTATTTCGTATATTTTCTTTATTGATGGTAACGCGTATATGATATCCCCGGCGTTCCCGCTATGCATTAAATTTAATTTACCTGTATTATCAGCAACAGCCTTTATTTTATCAATGCTGTTTAACTTTTTGCTTCCTAATAAAAAATTGGTCTGCTGTACATCGTTGTAATTTGCTAAATCCCATTTATAGGTTGTATATGCTGGCTTGTCAGTATATTTTAACCACAACTTACTTAACTTATTTCTTTTTTTAAACATAATTTTCTATTGGTTGGCCGGAAACTTCAATATTAACTTAAGCATTCACCATATAATTGCAGGTATTGTCGCGCTGTACTCTCCCAGTCGAATTGCTCCGCATGTCTTATTGAGCGTTCAGCCAAATTTTTTTTATGAAATTCCTTTAACCCATGCCTTAAAACCTGCTGCATGTGGTTGGGCTCAAAGTTTTCGAAGTAAAATGCAGCGTCGCCACCAATTTCAGGTAATGAGGTATGTGTCGATAAAAATACCGGTTTGCCAAAATGCATGGCCTCAATAACCGGCAACCCAAAACCTTCCGCAAGCGAAGGAAAAACAAAGGCCTCGCAATTTTTATAATACCATGCTTTGTCAAACTCGCTTATGGTACCTGTAATTTTAACCCTATCAGCAACGCCATGCTTTTGTGCCTCTTCCATTATTTTATCTTTATAAGGTGTTTCTACCCCCGATATCACCAATTCGTAATCATTACCCCGCAGCAACGCGGGCAGTACGTGAAAGTTCTTTTTGGCAGATATAAAGCCGATGGTGAATAAAAAAACCTTTTGGGGCAGATAGGCGGGAACATGATCCTCCGGAACATAAAGTTTATCCGCGCCATTATAAATAACACTTAACTTATCTTTTGCTTCCGGGAAATAATTTAAAATATCATCAGCCACAAAGTTTGATATGGTCACCACTTTATCGCACGCGGCAATATAGCGTCTTAGTTTCTCTATATGTTTTGCAATCTTTCTTTCCGATTTTCTCTTTTCGTGGATGGGGTTAATATCGTGTATAGTCAGTATTTTTTTGCCGCTTGCCTTTTGCGGCCTCAACCTGCAATACTGATCAGTAAAGTGAACCAGTTGATAGTTGCTTTTCCCCGGAAAAATTAACTTGTGCAGCTTGGATAAATAAACCAGGGCTACTTTACCCATAAAAACATACGTAGATCTTTTATGAACATAAAATGTAAAATCGAAACGATCGTTATTTTCACTTAATAACGCCTCGCCTAAACTTTTACCAAATGAAAAGAAACCCGAGTTAGGGTACTTCATAGAATCAAAAGTGACTAAAACAGATTTCTTCATGCTTTAAAAGTTACCAAAAGCCACAAATATAACTTTCTGGTTAATCGATTAGGCTCATTAGTTAGATTAAGTTGCCTGGAATAACTTCAAAGTCTATTTCAAACTTAATCCATCCAATCTACTAATTTCATATAATTAACTTGATTGACCAGACCATTTAGCTATTAATTATTAAAAACCTAATCAACTATTCACTTAATCAACCTAATCAAACTGTATTACGCTAAATACATTATATTTTTGTTCCTTTATAACGATTATAAAATGCAGAGCGCTACAACTAATATTAAACCGCATTTTACTGATTTCCGTTCGGTTGCCCGAGCCTTAACTATTGTTGAAAACGATTTGCAGGGTACCGGCGAACTTTTAAAAAGTTTGTCATTTACAAAAAACGCGCCTGTTATTGGCATTACCGGCCCCCCGGGAGCAGGTAAAAGCACATTGGTAAACGCACTCATCAGCGGGTTAATTGCTGATAGTAAAAAAATAGCGGTATTGGCTATTGATCCAACTTCACCTTTTAATTTTGGTTCGCTGCTTGGCGACAGGATCCGGATGGCTCCCCACTTTAACCATCCCGATGTATTTATCCGTTCGCTGGCCACGCGCGGATCCCTTGGCGGCCTCTCTGCCAAAACGATTGAAATGACAGATGTTTTGAGGGCATCCGGGTTTGATTATATACTCGTAGAGACGGTTGGTGTCGGGCAGTCAGAAATTGAGATCGCAGGGCTTGCAGATATCACTTTATTGGTTTTAGTGCCCGAAAGCGGTGATGAGATCCAAAACATAAAATCAGGACTAATGGAAATTGCAGATGCTTTTATAGTGAATAAAAGCGACCGGCCGGATGCTGATTTTTTTGTAAATAATTTAAAAAAGATCCAAAGCAATAAAGAAACCCAACTCCCGGTGTTTAAAACCGTTGCATCAAAAAACGAGGGAATTGACCAGGTGATCCAATTTATCCAATCAAGATCTGAAATAAAGAACGCCCGCAAAGAACTTTTGCTTGCCGAAAAAGCTTACCAGCTAATTCAGCAAAAGCGCATGGCTGATGTAGATAAAAAAAAGCTTCAGCAAGCAATTGCCAAAGCTTTGAAAGATCCGAAATTTAATTTGTATGAGTTTATAGGTCCGCTGACCCATAATACTGAATAATGCCATCCCCTGTTTGCGGCAAGGTACGCTAGTTCATTATATCCTCAATATGAGCCGCTTCAACAGGTATATCAGCCATTAAATCAACATTACCCTCGGCAGTTATTAATATATTATTCTCTATCCTTATACCCAGTCCTTCTTCTGCTATATAAATGCCCGGCTCGCAGGTTAAAATATTTCCCACTTCAAAAGGCTTATAACGGCTGGCAAAATCATGTACATCCAAACCCAGGTGATGCGACGTACCATGCATAAAGTACCTTTTATAAACGGGAACATCAGGATTTTGCTTCGCAATATCATGTTTGGTTAACAATCCCAGGCCGATCAGTTCATCTGTCATTATTTTTCCCACCTCTTCATGGTATTCGTTTAAAACAGTGCCGGCAACAATCATTTTTGTGGCGGAACGCATAACCCGTAAAACGGCATTATAAACGTCGCGCTGGCGTTTGGTAAAGCGACCGTTTACGGGTACAGACCGGCTCATGTCTGCATTATAGTTGGCATATTCGGCACCAAAATCAAAAAGGATTACATCCCCGTCTTTGCAAACCTGGTTATTATCCACGTAATGAAGCACAATGGCATTTTTGCCTGAGGCAATGATAGGATTGTAAGCGTTGCCCGTAGCACGTTGCCTTAAAAACTCATGAGTTATTTCAGCTTCAATTTCATACTCAGTAACGCCTGGTTTTGTAAATTCAAGTACACGTATGAACGCATCCCGGGTAATATTACAAGCTTTTTTTGTCAGTTCTATTTCTGTGGCCGATTTAACAGCCCGAAGATCACGCAGGATCAGTGCTGAGCGTTCATACTTGTGCAGCGGGTATTTTGCACGCAATGAGTCAAGGAACCTGATATCCCGGTAAGGCACCGCATGGCTATACCTGTCGTTTTCATTTGTATTTATATAAATATACTCAGCATAATTAATTATTGCCTGCAATACCGCGTCAAATTCACTTAACCAGTAAATGCTTTTAATACCGGAAGTAATTTTACCTTCTTCTTTAGTATATTTATGGCCCTCCCAAATTGCGATATGTTCGTTAGTTTGTCTTAAAAATAGTACTTCTTTGTATAGTGGATTAGGACACTCTGGGAATAAAACCAGGACACTCTGCTCCTGGTCTATACCGGTCAGGTAAAAAAAATCAGGATTTTGTTTAAAAAGAAAACTTTGGTCCCCGCTTCTTGGAAATTCATCATTAGAATTGAAAATAGCTATAGAACAGGGCTTTAATCGCGAAACGAAATTTTTTCTATTATGTACAAACACCTCATTATTAATAGGAAGATATTTCATCTTAAAATATTTATGAATTTAAAAAAAACATTTTTTTTCCTTTATTTGTATAATAATTATAAAATTTGGAACGGTGTTTGGATACAAAATCAAACATAATTACTATTTTTGAAAAAAATCACAATTAAAATCGTTTAATCTTAAAACTATGAACTATTCTACATTAAAGAAAACAGTCGTCTTATCATTTGTTTCCTTGATGGCAGTTGGCTTAGCTTCGGCTCAGGACACCGCTAAAATGAAAACTATGAAAATGTCTGACACTGCTTCTACTGCCAAAGTATTTGGTGGTATTGGTCAGTACAACACATTCAGTATCGGAATTAACGCTGGTGTAACATCAGGCCTTGTTCCTTTCCTTAACAACTCAACCAACCACTTTAAAGCGGCTTTAGGTTACGGAGCAACTTTAAGGCAACAATTATCACATGCTTTCAGCTTGCAGTTAGATTACTACGGCGGTAAAGTTAAAGGTGATGACGTTGCTGGTCAAGGTAACTCAGGATCAACTGCTACCAAATTTGGTGCTTCTTATTTCGAAACCAAATTCAACCAGGTTTCATTAAGCGGTGTTGTTAATTTCGGAAGCGTTAGCTTTTTACACCGTGCAAATGCTGTAAACTTTTACGGTTCTGCTGGTCTTGGTTTAGATTTCTACAAACCAGCTTACGCTGTAACTCCAGGTGCTACAGCTCCTGAAGCAGGATTTATCCAAACTAACACTATTAAAGAATTAGCAGCTCCGGTTGGCGTAGGTGTTAAATTCAAACTTACTGATGCGTTAGCTTTAAACTTAGGTTACACTGTAACTTTTGTTAAAGGTTATAACTTCTCTGGTTTCAACACTTACGATACCTTTAACCACTACGCTTACACTTACGGTGGTTTAGAGTACACTTTCGGTCCAAAATCAAAACAAAACTTAGAGTGGGTAAACCCTGTTGCTATGATGTATGATGAATTATATGATGCAGCATTACGTCAGGAAGTTGAAGCTTTAAAAGGCCGTGTTACAAATGTTGAAACTGCAGTTAATGACCTGAAGAAAGATTCTGACGGTGATGGTGTTGCTGATCAATTTGACAAATGCCCTAACACTCCTGCCGGAAGCGTTGTTGATGGTGCTGGTTGCCCAATTGTATTCCCTAAACCAGATAGCGCTAAGGCTGCTGCTGCAACTGCTGTTGCTTACTCAAACATTCAGTTTGAATTTGACAGCTCAGTATTGAAAACTTCTTCATACCCAGTATTAGATGCTACATCTGCTGACATGAGGACTAACTCAAGCACACTTACTTTAGCTGGTTACGCTTCATCTGAAGGTACTGCAGCTCACAACCTGCGTTTATCTAAAGACCGTGCTAACTCTGTAAAAACTTACTTAGTTAACTCAGGTGTTGATGCAAAACGCATTAAAGTTAAAGGATTTGGTGAAACTCATCCAATAGCTGACAACTCAACAGAAGAAGGACGTGTTGCAAACCGTCGTGTTGAATTCCACAAATAATTTTAATAACAAAATTATACTAAAAGGCTTCCCGGATTCGGGAAGCCTTTTTACATTTAACCCTTTCTGAAACTAATTTCTTCGCCTCAGGGGCTAATCCTTCCCCCATTTCGCTTTTTTTAGTTTCTGCTTTTTGATTTCAGCCTGAAGCTTCGCTATATTTGTTTTATGTATTTCTTTAGAAAAAAAGATCCCACCAGGCCTACAAGCTTTAACCTTAAGGTAATGCATACCATTAATGCCATTGCTATAATTATGTTTTTACTTGGCATAATCTGGACGCTGATTAAAATATTCATCTTAAAAAAATAGATATTTTAAACTTTAAAACTCGCAAAATCATCTGCTTTAATAAATAACCCGCTCTCATGAAAACTGTAATTAACACTGATAATGCCCCCGCTCCTATAGGCCCTTACAGCCAGGCCGTTGCTGCCGGAGGTTTTGTATTTCTTTCAGGCCAGATCCCTCTGGACCCAGCCACCGGCCAGTTGATAACCGGAGATATTAAAGCTGAAACTAAACAGGTAATGGAAAACATCAAAACCATTTTGGCAGAAGCCGGGATTGATTTTGGCCATGTTGTTAAAACAAGTATATTTTTAACAGATATGCAAAACTTTGCCCAGGTTAATGAAGTGTACGGAACCTATTTTAAAGAAGCGTTTCCAGCGCGCGAAACGGTACAGGTATCAGGGCTACCTAAAGGCGTTAACGTTGAAATAACGGTTACGGCGTTAAAGTAACTGAATTGAAAATTTAAAAATAAAGGCCCTGCTGCTATTTTTCAATTTTCAAACCTCCAGATTAGCATATCATTGAATTTATTTAATCCATCACTAATTGAATACCAAGGTATTTGAAACTCCTATTGAATATTTAAAAGGCGTGGGCCTTCATCGTGCAGAGATCTTGAAAAAAGAACTGCAGGTATTCAATTTTAGTGACCTTTTAAATTATTTCCCTTATAAGTATATTGACCGCACGCGGTTCTATAAAATCAGGGATATCCAACCCGATCTTCCCTACGTGCAGGTGCTTGCGCGTTTAACGCACAAAGAAATAATAGGAGAGAAACGCAGCAGCCGGTTGGTCGCACAGGCACAGGATGATACCGGCTTAATTGAGCTGGTATGGTTCCAGGGAGTTAAATGGATAGAAAAAACCCTGATTCCCGGAAAAGTGTATGTGCTTTTTGGCAAACCTACGTTCTTTAACGGAAAGGTCCAGATGGCGCACCCCGAAATGGAATTGTACAGCACTGAAGTACAGCAGCGTAAAGGAAATTTAACGCTTCAACCTGCATACAATTCAACTGAAAAACTAAAACAATTTTCGCTGGACAGTAAAGGGATAATGAAGCTGGTTGCCGCACTATTAGAGCAGCAACTGCATGATATTCACGAAAACCTCCCGCTATATATCATCAACCAGTTTAAACTTACCGGGCGGGCAGAGGCTTATAAAAACATTCATTTTCCCGATAATTCCACAAAGCTTAACGAAGCTCAGTACAGATTAAAGTTTGAAGAATTATTTTTTTTACAGCTCAAACTTTTAAAGAACAAGTTATTGCATACCCAAAAATTCAAAGGCAATATATTTGATACTATTGGCGAGATTTTTAATGCGTTTTATCACCATAAGCTCCCTTTCCCTTTAACAAATGCACAAAAACGCGTTTTAAAGGAGATAAGGCTGGATACACAGCGAGGTGTACAAATGAATCGCCTTTTGCAGGGCGATGTGGGCAGCGGTAAAACCGTTGTTGCTTTAATGAGTATGCTGATTGCCATTGACAATGGCTTTCAAACCTGTATTATGGCCCCCACCGAAATTTTGGCCAACCAGCATTACCAAACTATTAAGGAACTTGTTGGCGATGATTTTATTGAAGTGGGTTTACTAACAGGATCAACCAAACAAAAAGACAGAAATGTTTTGCATCAAAAGCTGGAGAGCGGACAGCTTAAAATATTGATAGGTACCCATGCGCTTATTGAAGATAAGGTACAATACAAAAATCTTGGCTTTGTAGTAATTGATGAACAACACCGTTTTGGTGTAGAACAAAGGGCAAAATTGTGGCGTAAAAATACTATCCCCCCTCATATTTTGGTTATGACTGCCACACCAATTCCGCGTACGCTGGCTATGACCTTGTATGGAGACCTTGATATTTCTGTAATCGATGAACTACCGGCCGGCAGAAAGCCGATACAAACAGTGCATTACTATGAAAATCAACGACTTGCGATGTTTGGGTTTATGAAACGCGAAATTGCAAAAGGCAGGCAGGTTTACATAGTTTACCCCCTGATACAGGAAAGTGAAAAACTTGACCTTAAAAACTTGATGGATGGTATTGAGGTAATGGCACATGAATTTCCGCTACCCCAATACCGTATCAGTATAGTACACGGAAAATTGAAAGCTGCCGAAAAGCAATTTGAGATGAACCGCTTTATAAAGGGCGAAACGCAAATAATGGTTGCTACCACCGTAATTGAGGTTGGCGTTAATATCCCTAACGCTTCAGTAATGATCATAGAAAATGCAGAGCGCTTCGGCCTTTCACAATTACACCAGTTAAGAGGGCGTGTAGGCAGGGGTGCGGAGCAATCGTTCTGTATCTTAATGAGCAGCCATAAGTTGAGCCACGACGGAAAAATAAGGCTTAATACCATGGTTAAAACAAACAATGGTTTTGAAATAGCTGAAACCGACCTTCAATTACGCGGCCCGGGGAATATAGAAGGTACCCAGCAAAGCGGGGTACTTGATTTAAAAGTAGCCAACCTGGTTACCGATCAGGAGTTATTGATAAAAGTGCGTAAATGCGTTGAAAGTATTTTTGAGAAAGATCCGCAACTGGCATCACCAGAAAACCTGATTCTCCATAGCTCGTTTAAGACAAAGCAGGACGGGCTAACCTGGGATAAAATCTCATAAGGAGTACGCGCTCACAATTTTTAACAAGGGCAAGAGGTTAAACAAAAACAAAGTGTTATAATATTGAAAAACCCTCGCTGCAACAGGAGGGTTTTTCAATTCAAAATTCGCAATCAGCCCGTTTGGTTGTTGCGTAAAAAACTAAGAGCATCCAAGGAAAGACCCATGTCCGGCAGCGCTACAATAGGCTGGGGCACAACCAATTTGGTAAATTCCGCCTGTACAGCTGGTATATCCGCTTAAACCGCCTACAATTTGCTTTAATTCATTTTTGGTTAGTTCCTTTTTCAGGCTGAGTTTGCCTAATGATTTTTCTTCCTTTTTCATAATTTTATTGGTTTAGTTTATAGTTAAATTTAGGTATATATTTATTAATTGCAAATATTATTTAATAAATAAATCCTTTTGTATCAAGCCATTGAAAAAAGTCTTTCATTTTAGTTATTAACTGTATCGATAATACAACAACCCCCAACAGTAGAGAATGTATTTTTAAGTACTTAAAATCCATTCCGACTATACCCTCATATTTTTTATCTTTACTGCATAACTGATCAACAATGAAAATAAAATTTACCCTTCTTACTGCTCTTATTTTTACCGGCAGTGTATTAAAAGCCCAGGATTCCCTCATGATCCGAAAAATCTATGATGAGGAGTTGGTTAACGGACAATCCTACAGCAACCTGCATTACCTATGCAAAAACATCGGACAGCGCCTGAGCGGCTCGGCAAATGCGCAAAAAGCAGTTGAGTGGGGTAAAAAGTTAATGGAAAGCTACGGCTTCGACCGGGTTTTTTTACAGCCCGTAATGGTTCCGCACTGGGTGCGTGGCGCTAAAGAAGAAGGAATAATTATTAAAGGCGACAAAAAGATCAGCGTACATATTGCTGCCCTCGGTATGTCAGTAGCTACACCCAAAAATGGCATAACAGCGCCTGTAATTGAGGTCCACAGCTTAAAAGAACTGGAAACCCTTGGGAAAGATGCAATAAAAGGAAAGATCGTATTCTTTAACCGCCCTTTTGATCCCAAATTTATTGAAACACTTTGGGCCTATGGAACAGCAGGCGATCAACGTAATGCAGGGCCGGCGGCGGCAGCAAAATACGGAGCGGTGGGTGTAATTGTGCGCTCATTAACGGAAAGCCTCGATAACTTTCCCCATACGGGTGCAACAGCTGTTGTAAAAGATGGCGCCAATATCCCGGCGGCCGCTATTTCTACCGTTGATGCTAACAAATTAAGTACCATGCTGAAGATGCGTTCGCTGCCTGCGGTTAAATTCTATTTTAAGCAAAACTGCCAAACGTTGCCTGATGCACCTTCCTTTAATGTGGTAGGTGAAATGAAGGGGTCTGAAAACCCTAATAAGTTTATTACTGTTGGTGGCCACCTTGACTCATGGGACCTGGCAGAAGGAGCACATGACGATGGTACCGGAATTGTGCAGTCTGTTGAAGCATTGCGCCTGCTTAAAGTTTTGGGATATAAACCCAAAAACTCCATCCGGGCGGTGTTTTTTATAAATGAAGAGAACGGTGACAGGGGCGGCATTAAATATGCTGAACTTGCCACAGAGAATAAAGAAGAACACATTGCGGCGATAGAATCAGACCTTGGTGGTTTTACACCCAGGGGATTTACTTTCCAGGGCGTATCTGCCGGCCGGCTTCAGAACATCAACGCCAAATGGGGTAAATTACTGGCGCCTTACGGCTCGGGTACACTTGCGGCAGGTGGCGGCGGCAGTGATATTGGCCCATTAAATGAAAAACAAAAAGGCGTAGTACTAATTGGTTACCTGCCCGATTCACAACGCTACTTTGATGTGCATCACACCCCAAATGATGTTTTTGAAAACGTAAATAAACGTGAGCTTGAATTAGGGGCAGCGTCAATGGCTTCACTGATTTACCTTATAGATACGCAGGGTATTTAATCAGGTCAAAAGAGTAATAATACACCTTAGTTTGTTAACTCAAGGTAATTTTAAACGGCGTAGCCGCACCAGGTTTTTTAAATTTAGTGCGGCTGCTTTGTTTTTAGCCCGTAAATAGTAATTTTACCGCATCACAAAAAAAATCATTAGTGTCAGAAGAAGGCGATAGTATCCACAAACCCGATTCATTTGCAGCATTACGCTATAAAGACTTCCGCTCCTACCTTGGCATGCGTTTTTTCTTCACATTCGCGTACCAGATGCAGGCTGTAATTATTGGCTTTTACATTTATCAGCTTACAAAAAGTGCCTTTGCATTAGGTTTGGTTGGCCTTTGCGAAGCGGTGCCGGCTATTGGCATTGCTATGTATGGCGGCTACGTTGCAGATAAATCTGAAAAACGGAAAATGCTGCTTACTATATCCTCCCTGGTATTTTTTGCTTCGATAGTAATATTTGTTGTTACCATGAAAAGCATGAGCCCCTACCTGCATAAAGGTTGGATAATCCCTATTATATATTTCATGATATTTTTAAATGGTTTGGCCCGTGCTTTTTATGGTCCGGCAACCTTTACCATATATGCGCAAAGTATTCCCAAAGAACTTTACCCAAACGGAAGCACTTGGAGCAGCTCCAGCTGGCAGATTGCTTCCATACTGGGGCCAGCGGCAGGCGGTTTGATTTACGGATTTTACGGTATAACGATAGCTTTCGGCGTTATAATTGCATTTCTGCTGCTTTCAATTATTCTTATTTACCTTTTGCGATCGTATCCACCGGTATTTATCCCAAAAGAAGATATCTGGACAAGCCTTAAAGAAGGCCTGAATTTTGTTTTTAACAGTAAAATGCTGATTTGGGCCATGAGCCTCGACTTGTTTTCCGTATTTTTCGGGGGTGCTGTCGCCCTACTGCCTGTTTTCGCAAATGACATTTTAAAGGTAGGTTCTCAGGGATTGGGAATAATGCGCGCTACATCATCGTTAGGTGCAGTGTTAACGATGCTGGCAATGGCACGATTCTCTCCAATGGGAAAGCCATGGCGTAACCTGCTGATTGCGGTTACAGGGTTTGGTTTATCCATTATATGTTTCGGGCTTTCGCGCAGTTTTTATTTATCACTGATATTCCTGTTTACAGAGGGAGCTTTTGATAGTATTAGCGTTATCATCAGGGGTACCATTATGCAATTGTTAACGCCCGATCATATGCGTGGCAGAGTATCCGCAGTTAACTCAATGTTCATTGGCTCCTCTAATGAGATTGGTGCCTTTGAATCGGGCACTGCAGCAAAATTATTAGGCACCGTTACTTCCGTTATTTTTGGTGGAACGATGACGCTGGCTATTGTCTCTATTACTTTTCTCAAAACAAAAAAACTGATCCCGTTATCGTTAAGCGAGATCCAAACGCCCGAAGTACACACCACCGATTAAATAGCTTAAATGCATATTTATAGCGCTTTAACATTTCCGTTTTCTTTTGATTCCAAAACCTTTCTTAGAAATTAACGTTAAAGTTACAATCAGGAAATATCAGGTTAGCGCATCATACCTATAAGTGGCGTTTCTCACGACCATCTCCTTTAAGCAAAACCGTAAATGTTGTATTCTTACCTAAAGTCTTGTTTTTTACGACTGGCATTACTGTCGGGAATATTAGTAGCATTCACTGGTATATCATTTTCTCAAAATAAAATTGTAAAATTTTCTACTTTATCTATTGGAGACGGACTATCACAAAGCAATGTGAAATGCATATTAAAGGATCGTTTGGGCTTTATGTGGTTCGCCACAGACGATGGGCTAAATCGTTTCGATGGCTACAGCTTTACTATTTACCGGCATGATAAAAACACCCCCGGTTCGCTGCCTTCAAGTAATATCAGTAAAATCTTCGAGGATAAAATAGGCAATATATTGGTAGGGAGCAGTGAAGGGTTAAGTATTTACAACCGCAGCCTAAACACATTCACTAATTTTGTTCCCAATAAAGAGGACGACACTACCCTTTCAAATCCCGACATAAACGCCATATACCAGGATAGTAAAGGCAACATTTGGATTGGTACATACTCGGGTCTAAATCTCTTTGACACACATACGCATAAGTTTAAAAGATTTTTTTATACCAAAAATCATAATGAGATTGACAGCCATCATATAAATGCAATAACCGGGGATGACGAGGGTAACCTGTGGCTTGCAACAAGTGGCGGATTAGTGCAATTTAACTATGGCACAGGCGTCACCAAAAAATACCTGAACGGCGGAAAAAACACATTGATTGACAATCAGTTAAATACCTTATTAAAAGACAAAGATGGCAACTTGTTATTAGGCACAGCTGGCCACGGCATAGACCTGTTTAATCTAAAAACCAGGAATTTCACCAACTTTTCCCACCAGTCCGGCAATACCAACTCATTGGTTAATAACAATGTATTTGCGTTAACACCCGGCTGGGACAGAAAAATTTGGGTTGGTACAGAAGATGGCCTTAATTTATTTGATGAAGCAACCGGCGCATTTACAAGGTACCTTGACGGTGAAACAACTACCTCCGCAGCAAACAACTCTATTAATTGCATCTTAAACTGCGGTGGTATTTTATGGTTGGGTACCTATGAATCAGGGGTGAGGTTTTATGATACCAATTTATCGCTTTTTAATTATTATCATAAAGAAGCCAATAACCCTAACAGCCTTAGTAATAATATTGTAACATCATTTTCGGAAGATGAAAAAGGTTATTGGATTGGGACTGACGGCGGCGGGTTAAACTTTTTAAACACAGCAACACAAAAATTTACGCACTACAACCCACTGCCGGGTAACAAGAACGCGGTAAGCGGCAAACATGTACTTAAGCTGTTTAAGGACAGTAAAAACAACCTGTGGATTGGCTATTATGGCGACGGGCTTGATGTATTAAATCAGAAAACAAAAAACTTTACCCATTATACCGTTGGCAATAAAGCTAACCAGGTAAGCGGTGCCAATATTTTTGGTATAGAGGAAGATAAAAACGGCAAGATTTGGGTGGGTATGGATGGCGAAGGGCTGGAAGTTCTTGATCACTCAAAAGCTATAAAACGCTATAAATATTCAACAGCAGACACCTTGCACTGCCTGTCAAATAATGACGTGCGCACCATATACAGGGACAGAGAAAACAACATGTGGATTGGCACTTTCGGCGGGCTAAATTTATACAACCCAACCGCCGATAACTTCACGCATTTTAATATTTATAACAGCGGCCTTAGCAATAATACAATTATTTCAATGTTCGAAGATAGCCATTCAAACTTTTGGGTGGGTACTTTGGGCAACGGATTAAATTTATACAATCGCCAAAAGAAAACATTCTCTGAGTATACGTTTCCTATGGGAACACATTATTCCATAATAAATAGTATCACAGAGGACGATAATGGCTTTTTATGGGTAAGTACTAACGCAGGGCTCATCAGTTTTAAACCAGGCACAAACCAATTCAGGAATTATACCGTAGCGAATAACCTGCAAGGTTACGAGTTTTTTATGGGTGCCGGATTAAAAGCAGAGAATGGCGACCTACTTTTTGGCGGGCATAAAGGTTTCAATATAGTGGTACCGTATCAGCTTTCGGGAAACATAAATGCACATCAGGTGGTATTTACCGACTTTCAGCTTTTTAATAGAAAAGTTCCTGTTGGCGAAAATTCTGTGCTGAAAAAATCTATCACCCAAACAAAAGAAATTAAGCTTAAGCATGAACAATCGGTTTTTACTATTGAGTATAGTGCCTTAAATTATACTTTGCCCGAAATGACTTCGTATGCATATATGCTTGAGGGTTTTGAAAACACCTGGAACTACGTTGGAACACAACGAAAAGCAACATATACCAACCTTAACCCGGGCACCTACACATTTAAAGTAAAAGCCGCCAATAACGATGGCATTTGGAACAATACGCCGGCAACTATCAAAATCATTATTATACCTCCATTTTATATGACATGGTGGTTCAGAATTACTGTTGTTTTATTGTTATGCATGCTTATATATAGTTATTACCGTTACCGTATTTACGCAATTAAGGCACAGGGGAAGAGATTACAAAAACTTGTTAACGAACGAACGTCCGAAGTTGTTCAACAATCTGAGGAACTGCAAAACCAGTCGGAAGAACTACAGGCGCTTAATGAAGAGTTACAGGCACAGTCAGAAGAGTTACAGGCACAGTCAGGTTATTTACAGGTATTGAACGAAAAGCTGCAAGAGCAAAAAGAGCAGGAGTTGCAGGCGCGAAAAGAAGCAGAAAGGGCAAATAAAGCCAAAAGCGTTTTCCTTGCTACTATGAGCCATGAGATCAGGACGCCTATGAATGGCGTATTGGGAATGACGTCTTTGCTCTGCGAAACGCCACTAAATGAGGAGCAGCGTGAATATACTGATGTCATCCGTATCAGCGGCGAAAACCTGCTGGGCGTAATTAATGATATTCTTGATTTTTCTAAAATAGAATCGGGCCAGATGGAGCTTGATCACCATGGTTTCGACCTCAGGAATTGTATCGAAGATGTGCTTGACGTATTTTCCGAAGCGGCCGCAAAAAAACAGCTAAATCTTTTATATCAAATTTCATGCGGGGTGCCTGAGAAATTAATAGGCGATCAGCTGCGGATCAGGCAGATTCTATTGAACCTGGTAAACAATGCAATTAAATTTACCGGTAAAGGTGAGATAGTGGTTGAGGTAAATCTACTTGAAAAAACAGGGAACAACCTAAGCATTGGTTTTATAATTAAAGATACCGGTATAGGCATTGCCGCTGAAAAACAAAAACGCCTGTTTAAAGCGTTTTCCCAGGTTGACGCTTCAATTACACGCAGCTACGGCGGTACAGGATTGGGGCTGGTTATATGTGAACGCCTTGTTGAACTAATGGGTGGCACTATCAATATAGAAAGCGAACCAGGGAAAGGAACTGCTGTACTGTTCAATATAACGAGCATAGCAGATGAAACTGCATCGGCAACAAACCATTATGATATAAATACCGGAAAAGATAACCGTGTGTTAGTAATTGATCAAAGTTTAAAAACACTTGAAATTTTAGGTGGTCAACTAAAACAATGGAAATTAAGTCCGGTTTGTACTTCATCCGGCAGCCAGGCATGGAAACATTTAACTTACGGCAGCAAGTTCAATTTAGTTATAATGGGCAAAGCATCGGAGGTGGCCAATCCGGATGAGCTAGTTAAAAGCATTAGGAAGATTAACAAACATATCCCTGTCATAGCGCTTTGTTCCGTTCTTGAAAAAAACATAATAACTGATGAATCTGTTAAAACATTACTTAAGCCTGTTAAACAACAGCAATTATATAATGTGATACAAACAGCACTGGCAATCAGCAAGCCCATATCATCCGAAAAAAACGGCACAACAATACTTTCTCAGCAATTCGCAGAAAAATTTCCGATGAACATTTTGATTGCTGAAGACAATATAATTAATCAAAAACTTATCACAAAGGTTATAAACAAGCTCGGCTATACGCCACAGGTGGTTAACAACGGGACCCAGGTATTGGAAATAATGACCGGTAACTATTTTGATATGATATTAATGGATGTGCAAATGCCCGAACTTGACGGCCTGGAAACAACCCGCATCATTCGTAAAAGCAAAGAAAAGCAACCCTGTATTATTGCTATGACAGCCAGCGCAATGGCAGAAGATAAGGCTGCATGCCTGGAAGCAGGGATGAATTATTTTATTTCAAAACCTATAAGCATCCAAGACCTGGTTGCTGCACTCGAGCGTTCCTATAACGAAACGAAAATTGATCAAATAGCTTAATCATTGTCAATCAAAACTTTGTCGCACAAAACTCCTGTCCGATAAATTACCCAAAAGTTAATTATTGAGCAATATGGAAACGTAACATTTTTTTAGCTGCTCCGTATAAAAAATCAAGATATCTTACCTGAATCTGAACAATTAACTCATGAAAAAAGGGCTACAAGCGGGTTGTTGGGAATGGAATATAAAGGGCGATTTGCCTTTTGATGACGTTTCGCTTATGAAAAACCTCGGTTTTACTTCAGATGAGTTAAACACTTCGCCGATCTGGTCGCAAAAAATTCCTGACGTTAATCTAGAACTTTTCAAACAACAATTACAGTCCCATATTAAAAGCCATGCCACCGATCCTTTTGCCCAGGAAGTTTGTTTTCTATATAAAGGAGGCAAAAAGCGCTATTTTGTTTTTACCGGTCGTATAGTTCAATGGGATAATGACCAACCATTATTAATGATCGGCAGTTATTTCGATATGACCAGTCAGCGGGAAACAGAAAAGGAACTATCAAGAGTTAAACGTTTTTTAACTAAAACCAGCGACTCGTCAGAAGTTGGTGGGTGGGAAATCAACATGAACACCATGCAGGTAACATGGACGCTGGGAACCCGTCAAATATTTGGATTACCGGAGGATTTTATACCCGATAAAGACAATTTTGCACAGTTTTTTAAAGAAAGTCCTGATCGCCAGTTATTGAAGGACGCCTTTGAAGAAGCCGTTACAAAGGGTAAGTCATATGACCTGGAACTTCGGGTGATTAACGCCGCCGATGAGGAGATTTGGACGCGCACCATAGGACAGCCAGAGTTTGAGAATGGCCGGTGCATACGCGTTTATGGCATATTTCAGGATATAACCACGCAGAAACGTGATGCCGAAAAGCTGGCGATGAAGCAACTTCAATTAGAAGCTTTTATTAGCAGCGCCCCTGCAGCAATTGCTATGCTCGACAAGAGTTATAACTACATTGCAGCGAGCAAAATATGGATGGCTTCCTACAATATTGATGTGTCAACCATTATTGGCAAAAACCATTTACAAATTTTTCACGAAATATCTGAAGAATGGAAAGGATATATGGCCCGATGCCTCAAGGGCGAATCATTTAAAATGGAGGAAGACCAGTTTACCAGGCGCGATGGAAAGCTGGAATGGCTGCGTTGGGAAATTAAGCCATGGTATGAGGCCCCCGGACAAGTTGGCGGCATCATTTTATTTACAGAACTTATAACCGAAAAAAAGAGAGCTCAGGAAGAGCTGATAAAAGCCAAGGAACAAGCGGAAATAGCATTACAGGCCAAATCACGATTTTTATCGGTAATGAGCCATGAAATACGTACGCCCATGAATGCGGTAATCGGTTTTAGTAACCTGCTACTCGAAAACCCTCGCGACGACCAGCAAGAATACCTTAACTTACTTAAGTTTTCGGCAGATAACCTGATGGTTATCATCAATGACATTTTAAGTCTCAGCAAAATTGAGGAGGGGATGGTTATCCTGGAACTGATTGATTTTAATTTAAAAGAATTACTGGAAAACATCTATGCCATCAACAAAGCGGTAATAACTGGTAAAAACATCACTCTGCAGTTAAATTATGATAAAAAGCTGCCATCATTTGTTAAAGGCGATTCAGTAAGGTTAGGACAAATCATTAGTAACCTGGTAAATAATGCTGTAAAGTTTACCGATACCGGCGGCGTAACTATAACAGCCAAAATGGTTGTCGAGCATCACGGCTACTCCAGCGTGTATTTTGAAGTTCGTGATACCGGCATTGGCATACCCGAAGATAAACAGGATCATGTTTTTGGCATTTTCACCCAAGCAAGTACCGAAACCACGCGAAAGTTTGGCGGAATAGGGCTGGGATTGGCAATTTGCCGGCGACTGGTAGAGTTGATGGGCGGCAAAATAAAGATTAAAAGTAAAGTTGGCGAAGGATCCGCCTTTTATTTTACGCTAAAACTCAAAAAGGCCGGGGCTGCTGCACCTGCAACAAAGCTACAGGGTAGTGTTTCTGTTAAAGACAGTAACAGCAGAGATACTATAAGGGGAACCAGGTTGTTGCTCGCCGAGGATAATGCCATAAATGTTTTGGTAGTAAAGCGTTATCTTGAACTATGGGGTGTTGAGTTCGATGTTGTTGAAAATGGGGAAAAGGCGGTGCAGTTGGTTGCTGAAAATGATTATGATTTAATATTGATGGATTTGCAAATGCCTGTAATGGATGGATATGAAGCTGCCATGAAAATCAGACAGATGAAGGAAAAAAAGTACTCGACTATCCCCATCATTGCTATAACGGCTTCCCTGGTGGGCGATATCAAACAAGCGGTAATTAATAGTGGCATGAATTCGTGGATAAGCAAGCCATTTAACCCGGGTGAGCTTTTTGACATCATTAAAAACTATTCAAGGGCAAAATCGCATAAATAATATAAGTGATAGTCGGCTAACACCTATTCACCCTGAAATTCTTCATCTACACTCTCTCTCAAATCATAAAGTAACCATTGTTTTTTGGCGATAGATTGCGTCTTTGATCTCAGCAGTTTTATAAAATCATTTACGCCTACGGGTTCGTTGCCATTACCATGGATCAATACAATGCTGCCTGCCTGTGGCTGCTGCCCTTTTGCCAGCCAGGCATCGGTGCCAATCGGGATCAGTCCGAAATCGGTGATCTCAAACACCAGTTTCTGGTCAGACACAAGGCCGGGGAAGCGAAAGAACACCGAAGGCAACAAGCCGTTTTTAAGCATAGCTATTTCTGTTTGCAGTACTTCGTAACTAATATTTGTACCTGCCTCCAGCAAAAAGTTTTGTTTTAAGGGCAGCTTTGCGCTTACCCGGTGATTGAAAGAATGATTGATCCAGGTGACATAAATCTCATGGTCCTGCTGCATTTTTTTTAGCCAGTCCAGGTCCTGCGGATGCTGCCGCATCCAGATGCCCGTAATGGAAAGCGCCACAGGTACCGGGTGTTCCACTCTTTTAAATTCAGTTATAATATCGGTAAAGATCCTTTTATCAAGCGGCTTGTGCGACGGGCAAAGGTCGGCAGTTAAACTTATGCCAGTTTGTTTGGGCATCCCGCTTTCAATACCGGCATCCTGTATATTAACTGATTGTTTTTCGGCTTTTTGTAAAGCCTTTATGTAAGGCGTTCTTTTAAAAAATATCCTTGCCTCATCCATCGACATCGGTTTAACCTGGTAAAAGCCGGGCTCATCTATTTTAGTCTCCAGCGTTTGTGGATTTACCAGCAAAAAATAGCTTTTACCATCGTTTTCAAACTGGCGGATGATCATCCAATCCTGCGGAGAATGCTTGGCCCATCCATAGTAAACCTTATAGTTCGTTATTTTTGTATAATTGGCCTGAGCATTTGCTAACTGCTGTAAACAAATCAAACCGGCAAACATTAAAAGAAGGCGTTTTATATAATCAGGATACATTTTTATTTGAGTTCCAGTTTTTACCTGTTACTATTGCAAGTATAACTAACAATGCTACTAAAAAGATTTGCAGATAAAAGATTATTTGCGTGATCCCAACGAATGGATTAGGTTGAGGAGCGGCCATAATTGGCTGATGAGATGATGATGCTGAAAGTGGAGGATAAATGGTCCAGCCGTTGAATTGACTTGTTTTTTTAGACATTACAGCCAGAGATCCAATAAATTTGGACACTTCAATATTGATAAAAAACAGACTTAGTAATAATATAATATTCTGAAGCCTCCGCTTATACTTATAAAATGCCTCCTTAATTATATAAATAAAAAATATAAGCAGCAAAACAGGAAAGCCTACAATATTTTCCGAAAAAACCAGATAGGTATCATGAAGGTTTATATCTAATTGAGGTCTCCCAAATAAAACGACCAATATTCGAACCAATAAAACTGAGGCGGCTAATATGAATATCTCAATAAGGAAAGTCTTCCGTTTCATTGTGTGAATATAAACTTATGCTTTAATTTAAAAAAAATGATTCAACCATATCATTACTAAATTTCGGATTAAGTATTTAAGTTTGTATTTGAGCATTTTGTAATGCAAACTATTAAAATTCCGAAATCGAACGTCGGAAATCCGAAATAAAAATGACAAGATTATCCGTCAATATCAATAAAATAGCAACGCTTCGTAACTCGCGCGGCGGCAATAACCCCGATCTGATCCAGGTGGCTAAAGACTGCGAGCGTTTCGGCGCGCAGGGAATAACTGTACACCCGCGCCCGGATGAAAGACATATCCGTTACCAGGATGTTTTTGACCTGAAAAAAATTGTGACCACCGAGTTTAATATTGAGGGCAATTCCCAGGAGCAAAAATTCATAGACCTGGTGCTGGCTAATAAACCCGAACAGGTTACCCTTGTCCCTGATGTTTTAGGGCAGATTACCTCAAACCATGGCTGGGATACTATTGCTAATCAGCAATATCTAACTGACATGATTACGGTTTTTAAAAACGCCGGTATCAGGGTGTCGATATTTGTTGATCCGGATGTTGAAATGGTTGAGGGTGCGGCCAAAACCGGTACCGACCGCATTGAGCTTTATACCGAGGCTTATGCTCATCAATATCATGCAAACAAAGAATTGGCTATAGCTCCTTATATAAAAGCCGCAGAAGTGGCTGAAGAATTGGGTCTCGGTATAAATGCAGGCCACGACCTTGACCTGCAAAACCTTAAATATTTTGCAGCGAACATTCCGGGTTTGGATGAGGTAAGTATCGGGCACGCGCTTATAAGCGATGCTTTATATTATGGGCTGGAAAATACGATACAAATGTATTTGCGCTGTTTAGATAAGACCCAATAATTGGTATAAAAAAGGGTCGGCATTTTAAATTAAATACCGGCCCTTATCGTTCAAAAAAGCTACCCAGGATAAGCACCCTGTTTTGCTTCTTTCTTGTTAGTCATTATTACAGCAAATTAAATACTGCCCTGTATTACAATATTGAATCTGGTTAGGGGTGTAAGTACACCCGTAAGTTAACAGCGGTGGCAAAGGCCCGCAAGAGCATCCCGGCGGCAATTGTACTTTTCCACCATTTACATTTTTCATTTCATTCCTGGTTAGCTTGTTCATTTGGTTTAGTGATTTAGTTATTTGACCCTAGTTTTGTTATCGGTACAGGGTGCTTATACCGCAGATCGCTATTTTAGTTTATAGGTATGAGTATTGCCCCGTTAAACTGTTGTGTAAATCCTCAAATTATGATGCTGTTTTTTATTTGTGACTAATGGTTAAGGTTAATAACCCAAGGTAGATAAAAAAATGCGAAAAGCAGCAAACCATCTAATATTTTCCAATCAGGCAATACCGGCAACCTTTCTACTGCAAAACAGACCAATATGCGGCAGCAACATTTAATGGTTTTGCTAAAAGTTTTCAGGGATCGGGCTGTAAAACAATTTGCCTTACCGGCAATTACATCTTACTGTAAAATACATAACATTAGCTTAACGCAATTGATACTCATTTTATAAAATTGTACCTTTGCAGCAAAATAACTGACCCCATTTGATGAAGTTGAATATTGATTACCAGGAAAAATTCCAGTCGCGTCATATAGCTCCAAACGAAGCTGATACGGCACAAATGTTAAAAGCTATTGGCGTAAATTCATTAGATGAATTGATCAGCCAAACCATTCCGGAAAAAATAAGGTTAAAAGCACCGCTTGATCTTCCGCCGGCAAAAAGCGAGTTTGATTATTTAAATACGCTTAAACAAACTGCATCAAAGAACAAAGTATTTAAATCGTTCATCGGGCAGGGTTATTACGATGTAATTGTGCCCGGTGTCATCCAGCGAAACATCCTGGAAAATCCAGGCTGGTACACGCAATATACCCCCTACCAGGCTGAAATTGCACAGGGCCGCTTACAAGCCCTGCTGAACTTCCAAACCATGGTAATTGAACTTACCGGGATGGAAATTGCCAATGCCTCGTTACTTGATGAAGGTACCGCCGCTGCGGAAGCCATGTTTATGCAATACAGCACGCGTAAAAATCAAAGCGCTAATGTATTCTTTGTTTCTGAAGAGGTTTTCCCCCAAACTATTGATATTTTAAAAACCCGCGCACAGCCTTATGGTATTGAATTACTAATTGGCGACCACCAAACCGTTGAGCTGACTGATGAGATGTTTGGTGCCATAATTCAATACCCTGCCGGAAGCGGTGCGGTTTATAACTATAAAAGTTATGCCGAAAAAGCACACGAAAAAGCCATTAAGCTTACTGTTGTTGCTGATATAATGAGCCTGGTGCTGTTAACGCCTCCGGGCGAATGGGGTGCCGACATTGTGGTTGGCTCTACCCAACGCTTCGGTGTACCAATGGGCTTTGGGGGCCCACATGCTGCATTTTTTGCTACAAAAGAAGAATATAAAAGGTCAATCCCCGGCCGCATCATCGGTGTTACCATTGACAGCGCCGGCGATTATGCGTTGCGGATGGCCTTACAAACCCGTGAGCAGCATATCCGCAGGGACAAAGCAACCTCCAACATTTGTACAGCACAGGCATTGCTGGCCATTATGGCTGGCATGTATGCCGTTTACCATGGCCCTAAAGGCGTAAAGCTAATTGCAGAAAGGATTCATGGATTAACCATTTTACTGGCAGAATCATTAAAGCAGTTAGGCTACGATCAATTGAACGGCGCTTATTTTGATACCGTTAAGTTCGATCTTGGTGCTTTAGCCGGCCCTATCCATAGCGAAGCCGTTAACAACCAGATGAACTTTAATTATAAAGGTTCGGCTGTTACTATCTCAGTTGATGAAACTACATCGCCTGAAGATATTAAAACGATTGTACGCTTTTTTGCCCGCGTAAAAGGTAAATCTTTAAATGATGTAAGCTTTGATGAGTTAACTCAAAATCTAAAAACCGTTATCCCGGCAGATCTTCAACGTAAATCGGCTTATTTAACGCATGCAATATTTAATTCGCATCATTCAGAACATGAAATGCTGCGATATATCAAATCATTGGAAGCGAAAGACCTTTCCCTTTGCCATTCCATGATCGCGTTGGGTTCATGCACCATGAAGCTGAATGCTACAACTGAGATGGTTCCGGTAACCTGGGCCGAATTCAGTAAAATGCACCCCTTTGCACCAACCGATCAGGTTGGCGGTTATATGCAATTATTTGATGAATTAAATAAATGGCTAAGCGAAATTACAGGCTTTGCAGCGATGAGCCTGCAGCCTAATGCCGGTGCCCAGGGCGAGTATGCGGGCCTGATGGTAATCCGCGCTTATCATAACGACAAAGGCGACAGCCACCGTAATATTGCCCTTATTCCGTCATCAGCACATGGCACTAACCCTGCTTCTGCAGCAATGGCCGGTATGAAAATTGTGGTGGTAAGGTGTGACGATAACGGGAATATTGATGTTGCCGATCTGAAAGCAAAAGCAGATCAGTATAAAAATGAACTTTCCTGTTTAATGGTTACTTACCCATCTACACACGGTGTGTTTGAAGAATCTATCATCGAGATCTGCGAAATCATCCATGCAAATGGCGGCCAGGTTTATATGGACGGTGCCAATATGAATGCCCAGGTAGGCTTAACAAGCCCGGCTAACATAGGTGCAGACGTTTGCCACCTTAACTTACACAAAACGTTTTGCATTCCGCACGGCGGCGGCGGCCCGGGTATGGGCCCTATCGGCGTAGCCAAACACCTGGTACCTTATTTACCGGGCCATGCAGTAGTTGATATTGACAAAGGCAAATCAATTCATGCCGTGTCATCAGCACCATGGGGGTCAGCCTCTATCCTGGTGATCTCACATGCTTATATTGCTATGATGGGCAGCGAAGGTTTAACCAACGCCACCCGCTATGCCATTTTGAACGCTAACTACATTAAAAAACGTTTAGAGCATCATTACCCTGTATTATATACAGGCGCTAATGGCCGTTGCGCACATGAAATGATATTAGATTGCAGAGCGTTTAAAAACTTTGGTATAGAAGTTACTGATATTGCTAAACGATTAATGGACTATGGTTTCCACGCACCAACTGTATCGTTCCCGGTTGCGGGTACGGTTATGGTTGAACCAACGGAATCAGAACCGAAGCATGAACTGGATCGTTTTTGCGATGCGATGATCTCCATCCGCCATGAAATTGACAATGTAGAAAAAGGCATTTTAGATAAAACTGATAACCCGCTTAAAAATGCGCCACACACCGCATCGGTTATTACAGCTAATGAATGGGAACACCCCTACACCCGCCAAAATGCTGCATTCCCGCTGCCTTATGTTGCAGCCTTCAAATTCTGGCCATCCGTTGGTCGTGTGAACGATACTTATGGTGACCGGACCCTGATCTGCAGCTGCCCGCCTTTAACTGACTATGAGTTTGAAGAAAGCGAAGTAACAACACCGGAATACGGAACGTGAGATTGATATGCAGATTTTTGACGTGCAGACGCGCGGATGAAATTGGCTAATAAAATAAGTAGGAAAGCCGTTGGATATTTATCCGGCGGCTTTTTTGTTTAATTAACGTGATTTCAACATAAGCAAAAGGTAAGCTAACACCTAAACCGCTCTGCAACCACGTGCAACTGTAGTTTTAGATGAAGCAAGTTTATGCAATTCACGCCGCTAAAGCGTTCCATTTTTCTCAGCGGAACACCTGGAACACAGTGAAACATCCTGATTATCAGGGCATTTACTTTCTATCAAAAATAAATAGATGTAAGTAACTGATAATTAACATGTTCCATAAATATTCTTATCGAATCCACGTTAATCAGGTTTGCAAATATTACTATTCTGGTTTCACCTCAAATAAAAACCCCGGCTAAATAAATAGCCGGGGTTAATAGTTTAATATATCTCTTAGGAGATTGGGATTATTTTACTTCTTCAAAGTCAACATCTGTTACAGTGTCAGAGTTGCCTTCTGCATTTGGTGCACCTGCGCCACCTTCTGCACCTGGCTGAGCCTGGCCTGCATCGCCTGTTGCTTTATACATCTCTTCAGATGCTGCATTCCATGCATTGCTCAATTCAGCCTG
This sequence comes from Mucilaginibacter xinganensis, assembly GCF_002257585.1. Taxonomy (NCBI): domain Bacteria; kingdom Pseudomonadati; phylum Bacteroidota; class Sphingobacteriia; order Sphingobacteriales; family Sphingobacteriaceae; genus Mucilaginibacter; species Mucilaginibacter xinganensis. Next base: position 4,561,829 of record NZ_CP022743.1, read on the forward strand.
CGCTGTATCAATATCAGCAAAGTTTTTAGCTGCGTAAGCTTCTTTCAATTTTGTCAGACCTGACTCAATTGGTGCTTTTTTGTCAGCCGAAATTTTATCGCCGTACTCTTTCAGTTGTTTTTCTGTTGAGAAGATCAGGGCGTCGGCTGCGTTCAGTTTTTCAACTTCTTCTTTTGCCTTTTTGTCAGCATCAGCATTTGCTTCAGCTTCGTCCTTCATCTTTTTGATTTCAGCATCAGTTAAACCTGATGAAGCTTCGATACGGATTTTCTGCTCTTTGCCGGTTGCCTTATCTTTTGCAGATACATTCAGGATACCGTTGGCATCAATATCAAAAGTTACTTCTACCTGTGGTACGCCGCGCGGAGCCGGTGGTATCCCGTCCAGGTGGAAACGTCCAATGGTACGGTTACCTGAAGCAATAGGGCGTTCACCCTGTAATATATGGATCTCTACTGAAGGCTGGTTATCAGACGCAGTTGAGAACACTTCAGATTTTTTTGTTGGGATAGTAGTGTTTGATTCTATCAGTTTGGTCATTACACCACCCATAGTTTCAATACCTAATGAAAGCGGGGTAACATCCAGCAACAATACATCTTTAACTTCACCTGTCAATACACCACCCTGTATAGCTGCACCAATAGCAACTACTTCATCAGGGTTAACACCTTTTGACGGCGCTTTACCGAAGAATTTTTCAACAGCTTCCTGGATAGCAGGGATACGGGTTGAACCACCTACCAAAATCACTTCATCAATATCAGCTGTGGTATAACCTGCATTTTTCAATGCTGTTTTACAAGGCTCAATGGTACGTTTGATTAAGCTGTCAGCAAGTTGCTCAAATTTAGCACGGGTTAAAGTTTTAACAAGGTGCTTAGGCACACCGTCAGAAGCGGTAACATATGGTAAGTTAATTTCAGTTTGAGCTGAGCTTGATAACTCAATCTTAGCTTTTTCAGCAGACTCTTTTAAACGCTGTAAAGCCATTGGATCTTTACGCAGATCAACACCTTCGTCATTTTTAAATTCGTCAGCCATCCAGTCGATGATCACCTGGTCAAAGTCGTCACCACCAAGGTGCGTATCACCATCGGTTGATTTTACTTCAAAAACACCATCACCTAACTCAAGGATAGATACGTCATGCGTACCACCACCGCAGTCAAATACTGCAATTTTCATATCCCTGTGTGCTTTGTCAAGGCCATAAGCCAGGGCAGCAGCAGTAGGTTCGTTAATTATACGGCGTACTTTTAAGCCTGCAATTTCACCGGCTTCTTTAGTAGCCTGGCGCTGTGCATCGTTAAAATAAGCCGGTACGGTAATAACCGCTTCAGTTACTTCATGTCCTAAAAAATCTTCAGCAGTTTTCTTCATTTTCTGAAGTATCATTGCTGAAATTTCCTGTGGTGTGTACATGCGGTCGCCAATTTCAACACGCGGCGTGTTGTTATCACCTTTAACCACTTTGTAAGGTACACGTGATGCTTCTTTGGTAACTTCGTTAAAGTTGTTACCCATAAAGCGTTTTATAGAATAAATAGTTTTTGTTGGGTTAGTGATAGCCTGACGTTTAGCCGGATCACCAACTTTACGCTCGCCATTGTCAACAAAAGCCACTACTGACGGCGTAGTACGTTTACCCTCACTGTTGGCAATAACTACGGGTTCGTTACCCTCCATTACCGCAACGCAGGAGTTAGTTGTTCCTAAGTCGATTCCAATTATTTTAGACATATGATTATATTTTCTTGATTGATTATTTGTATTATAACCTATTTAACAAGGGTTGTGCCAATATGCCTTTGGCAGAAAATATAGTTAACAGGCAGACAGAACAAGATTATTCCGTCAGTGATTAAAGAAAATATGGTGACAGGTTGGCAGAATATCGGCAGTAAATAATACCACGGCAGATTGTATATTCAGACGTCGATATGCAATTGGTTTTCATGCTGAAGTTAGCCCTAATTTAGCGCAAAAGGGTAAATGTGCTTCCTGTGCATGCCTGATGAAATATACTATAAAAACAACTATTCCCGTTTTAACGCGGGAATAGCTTTACTTATTCAGTTATTAAAAAATATCAAAACAAGGGTCAGTCGGTGGTTCGCAGGTATGTGTTGTGCCGGGGCACTGGCTAAGGCCTGTGCAACATCCCTGCGAATAAGCGTTCCCATTTTGCCCCTGTGCTGCGCAACCAGGATATTTACCACCCTGAACTGCTCTCATTTCCTTTTTTGTCAGCGATTTTCCTAAGTTAGATTTCATAATAGTTTGTTTGTTCTAATGCTTTGGTTTTAACGGAGGTACAAAGCTCATATACCGGTTGTAGTTACTGTTTTAAGATTTTAGGTGTTTGAAACCGGAAACCGGTTTAAATTACTGCACTGCTTAAGTACAATCTGCAACGTCTATACATAAAAGCCCGGTTGGGCCGCCGCAGGCATATAGTCCTGTACAACATCCATACTGGTATGCCACTCCCGCCTGCCCATAAGCTGCACAACCAGGATACTTACCGCCCTGTACTTCTTTCATTTCTTTTTTAGAAAGTGGTTTTCCTAAATTCGATTTCATATTTTTCGTTTGTTTGCGGCTTTGGTTTCAACTGGGTACAAAGCACACTACCCTATCAGATCAACCGGAAATTAAAACAGATTATCGCCGGTTAACTACTACTTTATATACCAATTAGCAAGTAGTGCAGGGCGGACAACCGCCAACAGGCTCGCATAAATTATTAACGGTACATTTAATCAATCCTGTACAACAGCCTTCGGAGTAGAAATTGCCATTTTGCCCTTGCACTGCGCAACCAGGATACTTACCACCCTGAACTTCTCTCAGTTCTTTTTTTGTAAGCGGTTTACCTAAATTAGAATTCATAAAATTAATATTTGTGTTTCGGCTTTGGTTTTAATGGAGGTACAAAGCTCATATACCATTTTGTGGTTATTGTTTTAAGATGTTAGGTTATTAAACAGGGGACTATGGCCTCAGCACTTACCCCTCACGCTAATATTTGAGTTTCTGACTTATCGCAAAAAAAAAGACGACCTGCAGTACAGATCGTCTTTTTTATATCAGTAAGCCGGGCAATTAGCCGGGTACTGGCAGGTATTGCTGGGCGGGCACAAAACCAAACCGGTAGTGTAATAACAACAACCTAATGTATAGGCTGCCGCAAGCTGCCCTGCCTGCGTCGCGCAGCCTTCAATTTTGCCGCCTTTAACGCTTCTAAGTTCTTCTTTTGTAAGTCTTTTTCCGAATTGGGTTTCCATTGTGATTTTGATTAATATCAGTTTAGGGTTTAAACAAGACAAAGCACCTTGCTTTGTCGTATTATAATTCTAAATTTAAAAACATTAATTCAAAAAAACAAAGTTAATCTGCGAGAAATATAAAATTAAACATTCCTTAAAGTTGTGCAAAATAGCCTGAACTGCAATCAGATATGTGTACAAAAACAAAACGTCCTGCTCTAATTGAGCAGGACGTTTTCATTGTGCAAAAGGCAAGTTTAATTATTCGCCTTTTTCTGCATTTTCTTCATTTGCAGCTGGTGATTCCGGAGTTTTTTCTTCAGCAGCATGCTGTGATGCCGGAGTTTCAATTTCTATTTCGTTATCAGCCGTTTCGCCAAGCGCTAAAGGAGCTTCAGCTACCGGAGCAGCTTTTTCAGCAGGAGCTTCAGTTTTAGCTTTTGCAGAACCACCACGACGACGGGTTGATTTCTTCTCTACTTTAGCAACATCACTTCCGTAAACGGTATTGTAATCTACTAATTCAATCATCGCCATTTCAGCGTTATCACCTAAACGGTTTTCCATCTTAATGATACGTGTATAACCACCCGGACGGGTTGCTATTTTTTGAGCAATTTCGCGGAAAAGAATGGTAACCGCGTCTTTATCCTGTAAGTAGCTAAATACTGTACGACGTGAGTGCGTAGTATCGTTTTTTGATTTCGTAAGAATTGGCTCAACATATCCGCGTAAAGCTTTTGCCTTAGCTAATGTTGTTGTAATACGCTTGTGTAAAATAAGCGAAGTGGCCATGTTGCTCATCATCGCCTTGCGATGGCTGTTTGTGCGGCCTAAGTGATTTACTTTTTTTCCGTGTCTCATTATATTTTGTTGTTTGTGGCACGTGCATACCGTCGGACGGCGTTACCGTCAAGTCCTCGGAATTATGCAAATACTCAGTTGTAAATTTGAGTGTTGGGTAGTGAGATCGCCTCAGTACACTGCTCTGTTATTATATTAAAAAAAAGCGATTAAAGTTCGAACTGATCCGTAATCGCTTTTTTTTAAATTATTCTTCGTCTAACTTAAATTTTGACAGGTTCATACCAAAAGATAAGCCTTTTGATTTAACCAGGTCCTGAATTTCAGTTAATGATTTTTTACCAAAGTTTCTGAACTTAAGCATATCAGCAACGTCATACGAAACCAAATCAGCCAGGCTGCGGATGTCTGCAGCTTTAAGGCAATTTAATGCACGTACTGAAAGGTCAAGATCTACCAATTCAGTTTTAAGGATCTTACGCATGTGTAAAATTTCCTCATCAACCTCTTTAGTTTCCTCTTTAGCCTGTGCTTCAAGCATCATGTTCTCATCGCTGAACAACATAAAGTGCTGGATAAGAATCTTAGCAGCTTCTTTAAGCGCATCTTCAGGATGGATAGAACCATCTGTGGTAATGTCCAGAACTAATTTTTCATAGTCCGTTTTTTGTTCCACACGATAATTCTCGATAGTATATTTAACGTTTTTGATAGGCGTGTAAATAGAATCGATAGCTATCACACCTACATTAGCGTCAGGGTTTTTGTTTTCTTCGCTTGGAACGTAACCACGGCCTTTTCCAACAGTAAGCTCAATTTCAAGCGTTACAGATGAATCCATGTTACAGATCACAAGATCAGGATTTAAAACCGAAAAGTTATTTGAGAACTTAGTGATATCACCTGCACTAAAAGCATCCTGACCATTAATGATAACAAATATCTTTTCGTTGTCACCAGATTCACCGGTTTTCTTAAACCTAACCTGTTTTAGGTTAAGTATAATTTCGGTTACGTCTTCAACAACACCTTTTATGGTTGAAAACTCATGCATCACTCCCGAAAAACGAACTGAAGTGATCGCATAACCCTCAAGTGATGAAAGTAAGATACGACGAAGAGCATTACCAATGGTTATACCGAAGCCTGGTTCTAACGGACGAAACTCAAACGTGCCATCAAAATCAGTTGACTTCTGCATGATAACCTTGTCTGGTTTTTGAAATGCTAAAATTGCCATTTATATCCTTTATTTATTGTTTACTAATTTGAATTGATTTAAACTGCAAAAATGATTGACAGAATATGCCAACCATAATGCAGATAAGTATCGTTATTATTTTGAGTACAACTCGACGATCAGGTTTTCCTTGATATTTTCAGGGATCTCATCGCGGTTTGGATAGTTAAGGAATTTACCAGTTAAATTGGCAGCATCCCATTCAAGCCAGCTGTATTTGTTAATTCTGCGGCCAGCCACTGAATTTGTAATTGCCTCTAATGTTTTTGATTTCTCACGAACCGCAATTACATCACCTGCTCTTAACGCATAAGACGCAATGTTTACAACTTCGCCATTAACAGTAATATGCTTGTGACCAACTAACTGGCGTGCACCTGAACGGCTTGGAGAAATACCTAAACGGTAAACAGCATTGTCTAAACGGGCTTCTAAAAATTTCAACAAGTTTTCGCCTGTGATACCTTCTTTAGCAGAAGCGCGGTGAAACAGGTTTTCGAACTGACGCTCTAATACACCGTAAGTGTATTTAACTTTTTGTTTCTCCATCAACTGGGTTGAGTACTCCGATTGCTTTCCTCTTCTTTTGGAAGCACCGTGCATCCCAGGGGGATAATTTTTTCTTTCCAGCGCTTTATCCGGACCGAAGATCGGTTCACGGAAACGGCGCGCAATTTTGGATTTTGGTCCTGTATATCTAGCCATTTTTTGTGGTTTTTAAAGTATCAGGCAGCCCGCAGCCGCCGAATCTTAGCTTTAAAAAAATTGTTAATTAAACTCTTCTCCTTTTTGAAGGACGACAACCGTTATGCGGTAGCGGTGTGATATCTTTTATAGTAGTTACTTCAATACCTGCAGTTTGCAAAGTACGGATAGCTGATTCACGACCAGCGCCCGGGCCTTTTACAAACACTTCAACCTTGCGTAAGCCTAAATCATAAGCCACTTTACCGCAATCGCTGGCAGCTTGTCCTGCAGCATATGGAGTATTTTTTTTTGATCCTTTGAAACCCATTTTACCTGCAGACGACCATGAAATAGCCTGGCCTGTTTTGTTGGTAAGGGTGATAATGATGTTGTTAAAAGTAGCATTGATGTGTGCCTCGCCAACCGGTTCAACAATTACAATGCGCTTTTTGGTTACTTTTTTGCTCTTAGCCATTTTTTTGATTATTGAGCTTACGAATTACTGGATCATCTAATGACCCGGACCCGTACAGCCGTTCTTTATAATTCTATATTCCTAAAGGTTAGCAAGCGTCAAATAATTTCAGCCTTCTAACCTTTAATCACTTACTATTTAGTAGCTTTCTTTTTGTTAGCAACTGTTTTACGTTTTCCTTTACGGGTACGTGAGTTGTTCTTAGTACGCTGACCACGCAAAGGCAAACCTTTACGGTGACGGGTACCACGGTAGCAACCTATATCCATTAAACGCTTAATATTAAGCTGAACTTCTGAACGCAGGGAGCCTTCAACTTTTATCTGATCATTAATTATACCACGGATGGTAGCTAATTGCTCATCATTCCAGTCTTGGACTTTCGTATTGAAATCAATACCTGCTTCAGTCAAAATTCTTTGAGCTGTTGAGCGGCCGATCCCGAATATATACGTAAGTCCGATCTCTCCTCTTTTATTTTTTGGTAAATCAATACCTGATATCCTTGCCATATTTTTTATTTATTGATTTTTAGCCCTGGCGTTGTTTAAACTTCGGATTCTTTTTGTTAATCACATAAAGTTTCCCGTTACGGCGGATGATTTTGCAATCAACACTGCGTTTTTTAATGGATGCTCTAACTTTCATCTCTTCGTTATTTATATCTATAGGTTATTCTGCCCTTTGTTAAATCGTATGGACTCATCTCCAGTTTAACCCTGTCGCCAGGTAAAATTTTGATGTAGTGCATTCGCATTTTTCCGGAAATATGCGCAATAATCTCATGACCATTTTCGAGTTCAACCCTGAACATTGCATTTGATAATGCTTCCCGAATTGTTCCGTCCTGTTCAATCGATGATTGTTTAGCCATATTTTACTGATTATTACTTAATTATCCGCCCTAAAACCGGGATGCAAAATTAATAAAAATATTTTAATTATTATTTTTTTCTTTTAAAACATTATCTACGTAAGAAAATGTTGAAAGTATATCGGGTTGCCCCTTCCTGATAGCTACTGTATGCTCATAATGAGCAGACGGTTTGCCATCAATGGTTGATACCGTCCATCCATCGTCCCAAAACTTAACCCGGGCCTTGCCTGCGTTAATCATAGGTTCGATAGCAATCACCATTCCTTCTTCCAGCTTCGTTCCTGAGCCGCGCTTACCATAATTAGGTACCTCGGGCTTCTCATGCAGCTCTAAACCCACACCATGACCCACCAGTTCCTTCACTACACCGTAGCCATGCTTCTCGGCATGTTCCTGTACAGCATGCCCTATATCTCCCACACGCAGTCCTGCAACCGCTTTCTCTACGCCAAGGTCAAGGCATTCTCTGGTAACCCGCATTAACTGCTTTGCCGTTTCGCTAACCTCGCCAATGGCAAAAGTAAATGCAGAATCGCCAAAGTACTTATTCAGGATCACCCCGCAGTCAACCGATACTACATCGCCCTCAACCAGCACATGCTGACCGGGGAAACCATGTACTACCTGGTCATTCATTGAAATACACAATGAATAAGGGAACCCGTGATAGTTTAAAAATGCAGGGACCCCTCCGTTATCACGGATGAACGCCTCTGCAAGTTTATCTAATTCAATGGTTTTAATACCGGGGCGTATTACTTTCGCAATCTCCCCAAGTGTTTTGGAAACAAGTAAAGAACTTTCTCTTATCAGCTCTATCTCTTCGACAGACTTATAATGAATCTTTGACATGTTAATTTATATAACCGGCTCGCTTGTTCCGCTTGCCGATGGGATAGCTGTACGCCCTTTAACTCTTCCGCTCTTCATCAACCCGTCGTAATGACGCATCAGTAAATGACTTTCTATTTGCTGTAAAGTATCCAATACAACCTGTACAAGAATGATCAGTGATGTACCTCCAAAGAACCGGGCAAATGAACTGCTGATGTGTATCATACTGGCAAGTGCCGGTATAACAGCTACAATAGCCAAGGCAAAAGCACCTGGAAGCGTAATTCTTGAAATTACCGCATCTAAAAACGCACCGGTTGCACGTCCTGGTTTAATACCCGGAACAAAGCCACCGTTCTTTTTCATATCCTCAGCCATTTGGTTAGGATTAACCGTAATAGCAGTATAGAAGAAAGTGAACAGGATGATCAATATGGCGAACAATACGTTATGCCACACAGATGTATAATCGGATAATGACATTAATATGCCGTTTGATGCCGCATTAGGGAAAAACTGTGCAACTGTTGACGGTATAAACATTAAAGCCTGCGCAAATATGATCGGCATTACTCCGGCCGCAGTTACTTTTAAGGGGATATACTGACGAACGCCGCCATATTGTTTGTTACCAACAATACGTTTTGCGTATTGAACAGCTACTTTCCTGGTTCCCTGTACAATAAGTACAGTAAACATTACCACACCTATAAGGGCTATAATTTCAACAATAAAAGTTACCAAACCACCCGCGCCCACCGTACGTGACTGGAATTCCGTGAGGAATGCACCTGGAAGAGCTGAGATAATACCAACCATTATGATCAATGAGATACCGTTTCCGATACCTTTGTCAGTAATTTTTTCACCAAGCCACATCACAAACATAGTACCTGCAGTTAACACAAACATATTCAAAATAGTGAAATATGGGTTTACCAACAGCATTTGCTCAGGTGAGATCTGCGACTTTAAGTAACCGATAGCCTGCAATGCAGTAATACCGATTGTAAGGTAACGGGTCCACTGGTTGATTTTGTTTCTTCCACTTTCGCCTTCTTTCTGAAGTTTGGCAAAATACGGAACAGCAATACCTAATAATTGCACCACTATGGAAGCCGAAATATAAGGCATTACCCCTAACGCAAAAATTGAGGCCCGTGAAAACGATCCTCCGGCAAACATATTGAGTAAACCTGTTATGCCTTCATTGCCTTGCTGGTGGCTAAGCAAATTAGCGTTAACACCCGGAAGAACTACGTATGAGCCTACACGATATATAAAAAGAAATAAGAGTGTGTTCAAAATACGCACTCTTAAATCATCGATTTTCCAAATATTGGATAATGTGGTGAAAAATTTCTTCATTGAAAATTATAGCTTAACTATTGTACCACCTGCTGCTTCAATAGCTTTTTGCGCTGTAGCAGTAAATGCATGTGCTTTAACTTCTAACTTGGCTTTCAGTTCGCCACGACCTAAAATTTTAACAAGGTCATTACGGGATGCCAAACCATGTTCTTTAAGTGTATCAAAATCAACTGATGATAATGTAAATTTCTCAGTCAATGCTTGTAACACGTCAAGGTTAACGCCAACGTACTCAACGCGGTTTGGATTTTTAAATCCAACCTTAGGAACACGACGCTGTAAAGGCATCTGGCCACCTTCAAAACCAACTTTAGTGCTGGTACCCGAACGAGATCCGGCACCTTTATGGCCACGGGTTGATGTTCCGCCACGGCCTGAACCAGTACCACGGCCAATTCTTTTCCTATTTTTAGTAGAACCTTCTGCAGGTTTAAGATTGCTTAAATTCATGATATTAAATATTTTCTACCGCTACAAGGTGATTAACTTTTTTAACCATACCGATGATAGCTGCAGTAGCTTCAACTTCTACACTGTGGTTGATCTTTCTTAAGCCCAGGGCCTCAACCGTACGTTTTTGGCGCTCACTTCTATCGATCACGCTTTTAATCTGAGTTATTTTGATTTTTGCCATGACTGATTATCCGTTAAATACTTTACCTAAACTAACGCCGCGTTGTTGTGCTACAGTATAAGCATCACGCAATTGTGATAATGCTGATACAGTTGCCTTAACCACGTTGTGCGGGTTTGATGAACCTTTTGATTTTGCCAATACGTTGTGGATACCGGCTGACTCTAATACGGCACGCATTGCACCACCTGCAATTACACCGGTACCGTTTGCTGCTGGTTTGATGAAAACAAAACCACCTGAAAACTTACCAATTTGCTCGTGAGGTATAGTGCTGTTGATAATAGGAACCTTTACAAGGTTCTTTTTTGCATCATCAATACCTTTTGCAATCGCTTCAGTAACCTCTTTAGCTTTACCTAACCCGTAACCTACAACACCATTCTCATCGCCCACTACCACAATGGCACTGAAGCTGAAAGTACGGCCGCCTTTGGTTACTTTGGCCACACGCTGTATGCTTACCAAGCGGTCTTTTAATTCGATCTCGCTTGTTTTTACTCTTTTTATGTTGATTGTTGACATTTCTCTTTTCGATTAAAAGTTTAAACCACCCTCACGTGCACCTTCGGCCAGTGATTTAACACGACCATGGTACAAATAACCGTTCCTGTCGAAAACCACATCTTTTATACCTGCTGCAATAGCTTTTGAAGCAACCAGTTTGCCTACGGCTACTGACTGATCAATCTTAGTGCCTTCTGCTGCAGTAAAATCTTTTGATAATGATGAGGCCGACACTAATGTCTTGCCGCTTACATCGTCAATGATCTGCGCATAGATACCTTTATTGCTACGGTAAACTGATAAACGCGGGCGTGCTGAAGAACCTGAAAGGCGCTTCCTTATCCCCATCTTAATTCTGTCTCTTCTTGATAATTTTGCTCTAGCTGCCATGACGATTATTTTTTAGATGCTGATTTACCTGCTTTTCTTCTCAATACTTCGCCAACAAACTTGATACCTTTACCTTTGTAAGGCTCTGGAGCACGTAACGAGCGTATTTTTGCCGCTACCTGGCCAATAAGTTGTTTATCAATTGACTCTAAAATGATGGTAGGGTTTTTACCCTTCTCAGCAGTTGTTGAAACTGTAATTTCTTTTGGTAATTCAAAAACATAGTGGTGAGAATATCCCAAAACTAAGTCTAAAGTGTTACCTGTATTGGTTGCACGATAACCCACACCTACTAATTCCTGCTGGATTTTGTAACCGGTGGTTACGCCTACAACCATGTTGTTGATCAATGCACGATACAAACCGTGTAATGCTTTATGGCGTTTTTGATCAGAAGGGCGTTTTACAACCAGATTTCCTTCTTCCTGTTCAACAGTGATATCACTGTCAACAGCCTGATGCAACTCACCTTTAGGGCCTTTGACAGTAACAACATTATCTGCTGATACGCTAATAGTTACTCCCTGTGGTAGTGCTATAGGTGATTTTCCTACTCTTGACATTGCTTAATTTCCTCCTATTAATATACGTAGCATAAAACCTCACCGCCAACATTCTGTGTACGGGCTTCTTTATCGGTCATTACACCTTTTGAAGTCGACAGGATGGCGATACCTAAACCATTTAATACTCTTGGCATATTGTCCATGCCTGCGTATTTCCTCAAACCTGGTTTACTGATGCGTGAAATGCTGCGGATAGCAGAAATTTTAGTTATCGGATGGTACTTCAAAGCCACCTTGATGATGCCCTGGGGTCCGTTATCTTCAAACTTAAAATTAGCAATGTAACCTTTGTCGAAAAGCACCTTAGTGATTTCCTTTTTCAGATTTGATGCAGGAATTTCAACAACCCGGTGGTTGGCTTTAATAGCATTCCTTACTCTTGTAAGATAATCTGCGATTGGATCTGTATTCATTTTATTGTGTTATGATAGTGGTTTCCTTCCGGTAACATCCCGGGCGACCTTCTATCGGTTAATTCATTATAGTTAATCAGAAGTTAGAGACCAGCGGTTAGTTATTCTTTCTAACCACTGGTCTCTAATCTCCAATCGCTGTTTACCAGCTTGCTTTTTTAATTCCGGGGATCTTACCGGCCAGGGCCATATCACGGAATGTAACACGTGAAATACCAAACTGACGCATATATCCGCGAGGACGGCCTGTTAATTTGCAACGGTTGTGCAATTTAACCGGTGATGATGCTTTTGGTAATGCATCTAAAGCTGCGTAATCGCCGGCTTCTTTAAGGGCCGCTCTTTTTTCAGCGTATTTAGCTACTAATTTAGCACGTTTAACTTCGCGTGCTTTTACACCTTCTTTAGCCATTGCTATTTTGATTTTTAAATGGTAATCCAAATTGTTTCAACAACTCCAATGCTTCAACATCATTTGTTGCCGAGGTTACAAAGGTAATATCCATACCCTGTATTTTATTGATTTTATCAATATTGATTTCAGGGAATATAATTTGCTCTGATACACCTAAAGTATAGTTTCCGCGTCCGTCAAAACCTTTATCGTTAATACCTTTGAAATCACGGATACGTGGTAAAGCAACTGCAATTAAGCGATCAAGAAACTCATACATTGTATTATCACGTAAGGTAACACGTACGCCGATAGGCATGTTTTTACGTAACTTAAAGTTTGAAATATCTTTCTTGGATTTTGAAGAAACAGCCTGCTGACCGGTAATAGTGGTCAATTCAGTAATTGTACTTTCAATAAGTTTTTTATCAGTAGTAGCACCACCAACACCCTGGTTAATGGCAATTTTTTCAAGCTTAGGAACCTGCATTACGCTTTTATACTGAAATTTTTCTTTCAGTGCAGTACGAATTTCGTCCTTATACTTCGTTTTTAATCTTGGTACGTATTCCATTACTTAATTTCCTCTCCTGATATTTTTGCAAACCTTACTAATTTACCGGCATCATTCTTTTTACGGCCTACGCGGGTTGGTTTTCCTGATTTAGGATCAACCAGCATCAGGTTTGAAATAGCTATAGCAGCTTCCTGCTTAACAATTCCGCCGTTTGGTTTTGCTGCGTTAGGTTTAGTATGTTTTGATACCATATTGGCACCTTCAACAATAGCTCTGCCTTTTTCTAATATTACTTCTAATATCTTACCTTCTGATCCTTTTGAATCGCCGGCTATAACCTTCACCAGATCACCTTTTTTGATCTTAAGTTTGGTTGGTTGTGTGTGTTGTTTCTTTTCCATTGTTACAATACCTCCGGTGCTAATGATACAATTTTCATAAATTGTTTTTCACGTAACTCCCTTGCTACCGGGCCAAAAATACGTGTACCTCTTGGCTCATCCTGGTTGTTTAACAAAACCGCAGCATTGTCATCAAAACGGATGTAAGAACCATCCTTACGACGGATCTCTTTTTTAGTTCTAACCACAACGGCTTTTGAAACGGTACCTTTTTTAACGTTGCCTGATGGCAAAGCGCTTTTTACGGTAACTACTATCTTATCGCCGATTGATGCATACCTTTTACCGGTACCACCTAACACACGGATCACTAAAACTTCTTTAGCACCGCTGTTATCAGCTACATTTAATCTTGATTCCTGTTGTACCATCTTATTTAGCCCTTTCTAAAATTTGAACTAATCTCCAGTTTTTATTTTTGCTCAGCGGGCGGGTTTCCATAATCAATACGGTATCGCCTACACCACAAGTATTAGCTTCATCATGAGCCATGAATTTGGTAGTTTTCTTAACGAACTTACCGTAGATCGGGTGTTTCACTTTACGTTCCACAGCTACAACAATAGATTTTTCCATCTTACTGCTAACTACCATGCCGGTACGTGTTTTTCTTAAATTTCTTTCCATTTTTCTCGACGCTTAAAAAATTATTCAGAAGCTGACGCCGCTTTGCGCTTTGTTAATTCAGTATTTAAACGGGCGATGTCCTTACGTACTTTTGTAATACGGGTAGGGTTTTCAATAGCAGAAACCGCATGTGCAAATTTCAGTTTGGTGAGTGTTCCTCTTTCCTCGCTGACCCTGGCAACCAATTCTTCAGTTGACAACTCCAAAATTTCTGAGTTCTTCATTTTATTTTATTTGTGTGTTGTAATATTGGAAAGTTACAATGTTCAAATGTTTCCATTATGGCGGCTGTAATCAACATTACAACCTTTCAACATTACAACCTTTCAACTCTTTTTATTTATGCTTCTACGTAATCTCTACGTACTATAAATCTTGTTTGCACAGGTAACTTTTGTGCTGCCAGGCGCAATGCCTCTTTAGCAACGTCCAAAGGTACGCCTTCTGCTTCAAAAATGATCCTACCGGGGCGTACTACCGCTACCCAATATTCCGGAGCACCTTTACCTTTACCCATACGTACCTCTGCTGGTTTTTTGGTTACAGGCTTGTCAGGAAATATCCTGATCCACACCTGGCCTTCACGTTTCATAAAACGTGTTACAGCAATACGTGCAGCTTCGATCTGGCGGCTGGTTATCCAGGCCGGCTCGAGTGATTTTATACCGAAAGATCCGAATGAAAGCTCAGCGCCACGACTGGCGTTACCTTTCATTTTGCCTTTTTGCATCTTTCTGAACTTCGTTCTTTTTGGCTGTAGCATTTTCTTAAGCTTTTATATCGTTACGATATATTTTTCTACTAATATTATTATCTCTTTCCTGGACCACCCGGGCGATTTCCACCTGGACGATTTGCACCGCCTGGACCACCCGGACGATTTCCCTGGCCACCCGGACGGCTTCCGCCAGCGCCTGGTCCGCCACGGCGATCACCGCCTGGTTTCCTGTCGCCTCTGCGTTCGCCACCGCGCTCTCCGCCTCTTTCATTGCCGCCACGACCGCCGAAGCCTGCCGCGCCGCCTTCAGGGCGTCCGCCTTTACCGCTGGCGCTGCTTGCGCCACCAATGTTTGGTGATAAGTCGCGTTTGCCGTAAACCTCGCCTTTGCAAATCCAAACCTTAACACCTATTTTTCCATAAGTAGTTAATGCTTCAGCTAATGCATAATCGATGTCTGCGCGGAAAGTATGTAGAGGAATTCTTCCTTCTTTATATTGTTCTGTACGTGCCATTTCAGCGCCGCCTAAACGACCAGATGTCATTACCTTAATTCCTTCTGCACCCATTCTCATGGTTGAAGCAATTGTGGTTTTCATGGCGCGACGGAATGAAATACGTGCTTCCAGTTGTTTTGCTATGCCTTCTGCAACTAATTGTGCATCAAGCTCGGGGCGTTTGATCTCGAAGATGTTGATCTGAACTTCCTTTTTAGTAAGTTTCTTTAACTCTTCTTTGATCTTGTCAACTTCCTGGCCACCTTTACCTATAACAATACCCGGACGGGCGGTGTGTATAGTTACAGTGATACGTTTCAATGTGCGCTCAATAACTACCTTTGATACACCACCTTTTGAGATACGTGCTGAAAGATATTTACGGATTTTTTCGTCTTCAACTAATTTGTCGGCATAATGATTGCCACCGAACCAATTAGAATCCCAACCTCTGATGATTCCTAATCTGTTACCTATTGGATGTGCTTTCTGTCCCATTTCAAATTAATTGTTGTCGTTTTTACTATCTACGATCAGGTGTACATGGTTTGAGCGTTTACGGATACGGTATCCTCTTCCTTGCGGAGCAGGGCGTAACCTTTTTAGCTGACGACCACCGCCTACTGAAACCTCTTTTACATATAAGTTACTGTCTTCAACACGCTTGCCTTCGTTTTTTGCTTCCCAGTTTTTGATGGCTGATAACAAAAGCTTTTCAACACGTATTGCTGCTTCCTTATTTAAGAACTTTAGGGTATATATCGCTTTCTCAACGTTCATACCGCGGATCAGATCAACCACCAAACGCATTTTACGTGGTGATGTAGGGCAGTTTTGCAGTTTGGCAACAGAAGAGCCGCCTTGCTGAGCTTTTTCCTGCTCCTTGCGTTGTCTGATCAATACAGACTTTTTGATTTTTGTTGTTGCTTCCATGCCTTATTTTTTCTTTTCTGCGTGACCACGGAATGTACGGGTTGGTGCAAACTCTCCCAGCTTGTGTCCAACCATGTTCTCTGTTACATACACAGGGATAAATTTATTACCGTTGTGTACTGCGAATGTATGACCAACGAAATCAGGAGAGATCATGGAGCGCCTTGACCATGTTTTTACAACTGATTTTTTGTTTGAATCATTCAGTACCATAACTTTCTTGTCTAAGTTATGATCGATGTAAGGTCCTTTTTTAATTGAACGAGCCATTATTTTTTCCTTCTTTCAATGATATAACGATCCGATGTTTTTTTCTTGTCACGAGTTTTGTAGCCTTTGGCTAATAAACCTTTGCGTGAACGTGGATGACCACCTGAGGCTCTTCCCTCACCACCACCCATAGGGTGATCTACCGGGTTCATGGCTACACCACGAACTCTTGGCCTGCGGCCTAACCAGCGTTTGCGGCCAGCCTTGCCTAATACTGCATTTGCTTTGTCGCCATTTGAAACTGTACCGATAGTAGCCAGGCAAGTTGCCAGGATCATACGGGTTTCGCCTGAAGGCAATTTGATAATAGCATATTTGCCATCACGTGCCGAAAGCTGTGCGTAAGTACCTGCACTACGTGCAATGGTACCGCCCTGGCCAGGGTTCAATTCAATATTGTGAATAATAGAACCCAATGGAATGGTTTTTAACGGTAACGTGTTACCAACCTCAGGAGGTGCTGTTTCGCCCGATAAAACGGTTTGTCCAACCGCTAAACCTGCAGGGGCTATCATATATCTTTTTTCTCCGTCAGCAAAATGTAACAGTGCTATACGTGCCGAACGGTTAGGATCGTACTCAATAGTTGCAACCTTTGCAGGGATATCAAATTTATTACGTTTGAAATCAATTAACCTGTAAGCTTGTTTGTGGCCACCACCCATGTAGCGCATGGTCATCTTACCGCTGTTGTTACGTCCGCCTGATCTTGTGTTAGACGAAACCACCAACGACTTTTCAGGAACGTTTGTTGTGATATCCGACGTATCAGTATCTATGCGGAAGCGGGTACCCGGCGTAACCGGTTTAAATCTTTTAACTGCCATCTCTTTATTTATATACCGCTATAAAAATCAATTACTTCTCCGTCTTTCAACGTAATAACCGCTTTTTTGTAAGTTGCAGCGCGGCCGCTAACGGCGCCTGCCTTAGTATTGCGGGTCTTCAGTTTTCCAACGTATTTCATAGTGTTTACAGCTTTCACGGTAACACCATACATAGCCTCAACGGCTCCTTTGATCTGAATTTTGTTAGCTCTGTGATCAACTTTGAAAGCATAACGATTAAGCTTCTCTGTTAATTGAGCTACTTTTTCAGTAAGTAAGGGTTTCTTTAAAATTTCCATAATTACTTAGCTAATGCTTCCTCCAAAGTTTTAAGAGCACCTGTGGTTAATATCAGCTTGCCTGCATTTAACACATCATAAGTGTTTAACTGGTTTGCTGTGATAACCTTAGTTCTTTTCAGGTTTCTGCTTGATAAATAAACATTGTTATTTGCAGCGCCTAATACTAAAAGTGTCTTTACGTCACTAACATTAAGATCTGCGGTAAGCTGTATATAGCTTTTTGTTTTGATTGACTCAAAAGAAAAATCTTCTACAACTACTATGTTGCTGTCTTTTGCCTTGTATGATAAAGCAGAGTTGCGTGCCAATGATTTAAGCTTTTTATTTAATTTGAAGCTATAATCGCGGGGCTGCGGACCGAATACACGGCCACCACCGTTAAACAATGGTGATTTCACACTACCTGCACGGGCACCACCGGTACCTTTTTGCTTATATAATTTGCGGGTTGAACCTGCAATTTCGTTACGCTGTTTTGACTTGTGTGTACCCTGACGCTGATTAGCTAAATACTGCTTAACATCAAGATAAATTGCGTGATCGTTTGGTTCAATACCGAATACGGATTCAGGAAGTTGCACCTTGGCACCTGTTTCTTTACCTGATACATTTACTACGTTAACTTCCATCTTATTTATCCACTATTACGAATGAACCCTTAGCTCCTGGGATGGAACCTTTAACAACCAACAGATTCTGCTCTGCGAAAACTTTCACAACTTGCAAGTTCTGAATCTTTACACGCTCATTTCCCATCTGACCCGCCATACGCATACCTTTAAATACGCGTGAAGGCCATGATGAAGCTCCCAATGAACCCGGTGCACGTAAACGATTGTGCTGACCGTGAGTTTGCATACCCACACCACCAAAACCGTGACGCTTTACCACACCCTGGAAACCTTTACCTTTTGAAGTACCAACCACATCCACAAAATCACCGATCTCGAAAATCTCAACGGTAACAGTGTCACCTAATGATTTTTCTTCCGGGAAAGTTTTGAATTCAACCAGTTTACGTTTTGGTGTAGTACCGGCTTTTTGGAAGTGGCCTTTTAAAGGACCTGTAGTGTGTTTTTCTTTTTTCTCGCCATATGCAAGCTGTATAGCCGCATATCCGTCTGTTTCAACAGATCTGATCTGTGTTACCACGCAAGGGCCAGCTTCGATTACTGTGCAGGGAATGTTTTTTCCTGCTTCATCGAAAATGCTGGTCATTCCTACTTTTTTACCAATAATTCCTGACATTTTCTTTTTTAGTTTGTGTCCATCGAAGCAGTAGGGCTTCGTTCAAGACATATTATTCCCCGTTAAGGGACGGCAAAGATAGAAATTTTAGATTAATTGTCAAATAGTTAGCAAGTTATTTTTTTATAAATATTTTGCGCAGGGTTTTTTAGTGAAAATAGTTGATTGCGTGAGGGGTTCACAGGTTAGTAATTAAACCCTGTAACCATTGATATGGTTTATTTTCCCGAAACCTGTTGTTTAAGTATGCTGATAAGATCTCCGTCCCTTAGTTTTATTAAACTAAGTATAATTAAAAAAATTACCGCCCCTGCTCCGAACGAGCCGAAGATCCAGGCAAGTTTATTGCCGTTTCTATTTGAATAAACATCATACACCGGTTTCAGAACAACCGGAAAACCATCAACAACATCACCTTTTAGCTTTATTGCATCAAGGTAATTCTGTGAATCGTTATTGTATGGGATTCTGTCGAGATAAATAAAACGATCAAAACGCATATTCCGGAAATCAGTTTCGCTCTGCGTTGCAAACGCCCTGTAGATTTGATCCTTTTCCTGAACCGTTAATCGGTTACTGATCGTTTTTGTGTACTTAACAGCAAGCCAGGCCGCAGGTGCAATTTTAGGCGGCGGGGATTCTGATTTGATTTTGAAACCTCTGGTTAATACCAGCAGTGCACCGAATTTGCCGGCATCACCATATTGAGGCATTACCAATGATGGATTCAAATAACGCATTCTACGGATTGAATCGGCCGGAAGCCTTTTTAAAACCTGCATGTTACTTAATTTTCCGTTGATGATAACCAGCCCTTTTGCATTCAGGTTATTCCGCATAACTGTTATCATGTTAGTATCGGGAAACAGGTGGTCAAAAACAGGGATGGGAGCGTAAATGGCCATATTGAAGTCGCTGTTTGATTTACCGCTTACACGAAAAACAGGCCGCAAATGCACCAGACCCTTGGCTACGTAAAAACGCTTTACTGTATAATACTTTGTGGGTTTATTATAATCAATCTGGCTCATATAATCCAGTCTGGTTAACTTTCCTGTTGCGGTAACCATATACTCCTGGGATATCACTAAAGGAATAGCAATCGCAATCCAGCATACCATTAAGATCCCTGTAGCCGGATCCCTGTTTCCTTTATTATTCAGTTTTAGCAATTTAACCCTTGCCCTTAACAAAAATAAAAGCGGGAGCCATGGTATCACCATAGGTATTATCAAATTGACTACCGCTTCATCAACTTTAATTAAATTAAGTTTAACAATAATGAGCCAGTCAAAAAAAGTATAGATAGTTATAGTGCTTACGCTAATTATCAAAAAAGGCAGGAAAATGTATCTGAGCTTAACGTAAGATTGATCCATTAAAGGAATTCAGCAAGGCGGTTAATTTGTTCAAATATATCAAGATTAACAAAAACGCACTCTAGTTTCACTGCATTTTGAAAATTTACTAAGTTTCTCTATATTCAACCATCACTTAACTGACCGTAAAAATGAAAACCCCTATCAAAATTTTTATCGCTGTAATACTAACAACAGCGTTTTTTAGCTGTAAAAACACACCTGCAAAAAGTAGCCGGCTCGGCAATGCAACCCGCGAAGACAAAAATGGCTGGATCTATGTGCACCTGGCAGGCTCCCCTGCTGATATTGGTTACCAGCATGGTTATTTAGTGGCTAATGAAATTGACACTTTAATTAAAGTGATGCAATATTACCTTCCCAGCAGCAGCGGAAAGGACTGGGATTTTTACCGTGCAGCTTCGAAACGTTTTTTATGGAAAAAGATAGATAAGGAATACCAGGATGAAATAAAAGGAATTGCCGAAGGCCTGCAGGCAAAGGGCATGAAATATGACACGTTGGATATTACGGCCTTAAACGCAAACATTGAGCTGGCCCAATATTACGTTGCCGGCCTTGATAATAAAGTTAAACCCGGCAGCGGCGATAACAAAGCACCCGGTAACTGCAGCGCGTTTATTGCCACAGGCAGCTTCACAAAAGACCATAAAATTGTTATTGGCCATAATAACTGGACCGATTATATTGTTGGCGAGCGCTGGAATGTAATTGCCGATATCAAACCTGAAAAAGGAAATCATATCCTGATGGACATCGCCCCTGGTTTTATCCATAGTGGAGATGACTTTGTGGTAACCAATAGTGGCATCCTGATCACTGAAACAACCATAACCGGCTTTAAAGGTTTTGACACTACCCGTACGCCTGAATTTGTACGCGCACGTAAAGCCGCTCAATATGCCAAAAGTATTGATGATGTAATTAAAATAATGACTACGGACAACAACGGTGGCTATGCAAATGATTGGTTAATTGGCGATACCAAAACCAACGAAGTGGCTAAACTGGAACTTGGCCTTAAAAACTACAAGGTATGGCGATCAAAAGACACCGCTATTATAGGATCTAATTTTCCGAGTGACCCAAAACTTATAAAAGAAGAAACTACGTTTGATGTGAACAACCATGAAAACTCGCCAAATGCGCGCAGGTTACGCATGGAGAAACTGGTTGCTGTTGATTACAAAGGCAAACTGGATGAAGCTACAGGCAAAACTATTGAAGGTGACACTTATGATGCAGTACATGGCAAAAAAGCCAATAACCGCTGCGTAATTGACGGCCATGTAGATGAAGACCCCGTTGGCGTGCCTGAATGGAGCGAAGGTCCGTTTTACCCCATGGGCGCTGTACAGGGAAAAGTTAGCAGCACTGCTTTAGCTAAAAAGATGTCGCTTTGGGCCCACATGGGCCATCCCGGCGGTGCTGATTTTTTGGCTGCTCCTTTCTTTAAAAAGCACCCGGAATATTTTAAAACACAGGGTAAATATTTAAGAGATATGAAATCGTACCCGTGGACCTTATTTGCAGTCAGCAACTAATTCGTTATTAATTTAGTATTGATTCCGCCGATCGTTCATCACGTCGGCGGAATCGTTATTTAACAATACTATTCCATCATTAGTCTTCTTATCAACTCAGCGCTCTGCTTGTTACCTTCTTCCAGCCTGCCATCAAAAAATGCCTGCACATCATTAAAGTGTTTTTTGTAACCCTGCATATCACCGTAACCTATAATTGACGACCATTCCCGTACCGCTGAATGAAACTCTAAATCATCCCCGCGGATGGTCTTATCGTACAAAGCCGTAACAATTGATTCTTCCAGCAACTCTTCATTCTTAAACAGGTATTCGGCTATGCCCAGGCGCAGCCTAAACGGCGGGGTTTGACAAATCAGGTTATCATAAGGGTTTACGCCCAAATGATACCACGCATCAACCATGCTTAATATACTCAGGTGCGAATTAGGCTTTTGCTGCTCGGGCTTTTGCGAAAGGGAAAACTCTTTCATCACCGTATCATTTAGCATGATAGGCTTGCGGCTTTCATGGAAGACAAAGTCACGGGCACGATAAAGCCTTTCCCTGAACGCCTGCTCTTCCTCCTTTATCATCAGCTTAAACAATTCCGACTCAGATACAGCATACCGCTTTACCTGCTGCCTGGCATAAGGGTTAAGTATGGCCAATCCTGCGTAAACGTGTGCTTTATAGCTAAAGATCCGCAGCGTGGTCAGGATTTTCACGTTATCGATGCCTCCTATATACGAAGCATTTTCCCAGGGGAAAAACCCTGCCTCTTTCCAGGCTGTCCCCATACTTTCGAAGCCTACATGGGTTACGGCCTGCGTGTCGGCAACAATTTTATCATGTTCGTGGTAGTCATTCATCTCCACGATATCCGATCCTATGGCAGTAAACAGGTCAAGCATGCGCTGGTAGGCCTCTCCATCTGCCCTGTGGCGGATCAGGATCAACTTTTGCCCCCGGGGCTTAAACCCCGGCCCATGCATGCCGTGAAAGGTTATTATTTGTGCATCAGCAGGCAGGTATTTTTCAAATGTTGTTATTTCAGGTGTTTTAACTGATGTCTGCCCGGCTACAATAGCACCATACTTGGTCGATGAGCCACATTCCGCAACAACCTGCAGCATCTTATCTGCTTCAACAGAATAGATGATAAGGTCTGAAATCCGGGATACATCCATGCCGCTTTCCATAATTTTAATATGGTATGGTGAAAGCTCTTCCTCCAGCCGGTCGCGGTTATCGGGCAGGTCGCAACCACAAACCTGGTAGCCTGCATCAGCAAAAGCTTTTGCGTACAAACGCCCCATATCCCCCAAGCCAATGATGCCTATATTCATACTGCTAATATAGGTATGAGTAGCAAAATTCCGTACTAAACCTTACATTCGCCTTTATAAAAGAGGCTTTTTGCACAATAAAAACCTTTAAACTCCTGTTTTGTTAATATTGTTGAACTAAATTAATACCATGAAGAACTTTTTTATTGTAAGATTATTCACCTTTATAACCTTAATTTTGTTGGGTGCCGCACAGGTTTTTTCAGCTAACAATAAAAATTTATCTAATCAAATTCCTCCTGCTAAACCTGCGCCTGTTCAAATTAGGCAAGCCCCCCCTTTTAAATATCATAAACCGACAAAGGAAGATACCATACTGATGCGGGATAAATCGCTTAACGGCCAATACAAGTACTTGCTAACCAAAATATACCATTACCAGGAACCGTTTGTTTCCTCGCTATATAAAAATCTGAAAGATACTATCAATGCTGACCGCCTTAAATTACAGCAAGCCGAAACAAAACTTGCCGCACAAACCAAAACAACCAGCAACCTGCAAAGCAGCGTAAGTGAAAAGGAGCAATCTCTTGCGCAGTCAAACGCCAGGGTTAACTCTGTAAATTTCCTTGGCATGTACATCAACAAATCTGCCTACAACCTGATAATGTGGGGCCTTGTAATTATCCTTGGTGCTACCGCAGCTGTGGTCATTTTCCGATCAGGCGCCCACAGCCGCGAAGCCAGGTACCGTATAAACCTCTATAACGAACTTGATGAAGAGTTTAAAAACTACAAAGCCAAGGCTAACGAAAAAGAAAAGAAACTTGCCCGCGAGCTGCAAACGGAGCGAAATAAGGTAGATGAGCTGATGGGCAGATCATAAAGTAAGCTAACATGAAAGCTTACCTGTTTGGATGGAACCCTTTGAAGTGGGAATGGCCCGGACTTGACGAAGATATCAAAAAGCTTGTTGACGGCAAGTTTGAAGAAAACTGGAGCGTAGCCAGCCATAAGACTATTCAACCCGGCGACAGGGCTTACATCGTAAGGCTTGGCTTAGCGCCCAAGGGTATTTTTGCTTCCGGTTTTATTACCTCAACACCTTACCAGGTATATCGGAATGGCAGGTTGCGTTATCGCATAAATATTACTCTTGATGTGTTACTCAACCCGGATAAGGAATCTATCCTCACAATGGATGTTTTAAAAACAGGAAACTTCGCCGCTCAAAACTGGACACCGCAGGCATCCGGCATTTCCATAAAGCCACAACTGGTTGATGAACTGGAGGCGCTTTGGCTGGAGTTTCTGGCAAATAACGGTAAGGTTGAGCTTTTTTAACATGTTATCCTGGTAAAGAAACTATGCGCGTACCATCCAGCGAGGCTAACAAGATCAGTTAATGGTTACGTTATAACTAAAAAAGGCCACTGTTTTCAGAATGGCCTTTTTATATGATCTTCCGGTACTATCACACCTTGATCTCAACTTCAACACCGCTTGGCAATTCAAGCTTCATTAAAGCATCAACAGTTTTTGAGTTTGAACTGTAGATATCCAATAAGCGCTTGTATGAGCATAATTGAAATTGCTCACGTGCTTTTTTGTTTACGTGCGGCGAACGCAATACCGTGAAAATTTTCTTTTCAGTTGGTAATGGAAGCGGTCCGCTTACTACAGCGCCCGTAGGCTTTACTGTTTTTACGATCTTCTCAGCTGATTTATCAACCAGGTTGTAATCGTACGATTTTAATTTAATTCTGATCCTTTGGCTCATTTTGTTTTTGTTTTGTAATTACTCTAAGAGCTATTTGTTAGAGCAATTGATTATTTATTGTATTTAAAAAGTTGATTGGGTTCAAAAACTAATCTCTGATCACCAATCAACCAATCACTTATTTACGCATTAGCAGCAGCTCTTTTGCCTCTTGCTTTGGCAACTACTTCTTCCTGTACGGCACGTGGCGCTTCAGCATAGTGATCAAACTCCATAGTTGAAGTAGCACGACCTGAAGTGATGGTACGTAACTGGGTTACATAACCAAACATTTCTGAAAGTGGTACAGTAGCTTTAATTACCTGTGCACCTGCACGTGAATCCATACCTAAAAGCTGGCCACGACGACGGTTCATGTCACCGATAACATCACCCATGTTTTCTTCAGGGGTTAAGATCTCAATTTTCATGATCGGCTCAAGCAATACCGGTTTACATTTTGGCAATGCCTCGCGATAAGCCATCTTTGCAGCTAACTCGAAAGATAGCGCATCTGAATCGACTGCGTGGAATGAACCATCAATTAAACGAACTTTTAAGCTGGTTAACGGATAGCCTGCCAATACACCATTTACCATTGAAGCTGCAAAGCCTTTTTCAACAGATGGGATAAACTCACGTGGTATTGAACCACCTGAAATTTCGTTCACAAATTGTAAGCCTTCTTTACCTTCATCATTCGGCGAAAGAATAACCTGGATATCGGCAAATTTACCACGACCACCAGTTTGTTTCTTATATGTTTCACGGTGTTGTGTAGTACCTGTAATTGCTTCTTTGTAAGCAACCTGCGGAGCACCCTGGTTAACTTCCACTTTAAACTCACGTTTTAAGCGGTCCATGATAATATCCAAGTGAAGCTCGCCCATACCTGAAATTACAGTTTGGCCGGTTTCTTCGTCAGAGTTTACACGGAAAGTAGGATCCTCTTCTGATAATTTACCTAAAGCCATACCTAATTTATCTACGTCAGCCTGTGTTTTAGGCTCAATAGCTAAACCGATAACCGGCTCAGGGAAGTTCATTGATTCAAGAACTATCGGATGTTTCTCATCGCAAAGGGTATCACCTGTTTTAATATCCTTAAAGCCTACTACCGCAGCAATATCACCTGCACCTACATTAGGGATAGGGTTTTGCTTGTTAGCATGCATTTGGAAAATACGGCTGATCCGTTCTTTATTACCTGAACGCATGTTATGCACATATGAACCGGCCTCAAGATTACCTGAATACACACGGATAAAGCACAAACGGCCTACGAAAGGATCGGTTGCAATTTTAAACGCTAATGCAGCAAATGGCTCTTTTTCTGATGGCTGACGAACAATTTCTTCGCCGGTATCAGGGTTTGTACCCACAATACCATCAACGTCCATTGGTGAAGGAAGTAATTCCATCACATAATCAAGCATGGTTTGTACACCTTTGTTTTTGAAAGATGAACCGCAAACCATAGGAACAATCTTAGCGTCCAAAACAGCTTTACGTAAAGCGTCAAGCACTTCACGCTCAGTAATTGTTTCAGGAGCGTCAAAGAATTTCTCCATCAGGCTCTCATCATAATCAGCTACTGATTCAAGCAATTTCTCTCTCCACTCAGTTGCTTCTTCCAGCATATCCTCCGGAATAGGCACTTCAGTAAAGGTCATACCTTTATCATGCTCATTCCAAACAATACCTTTCCAGTTAATTAAGTCAACAACACCTTTAAAGTTCTCTTCTGCACCAATTGGCAACTGAAGCGGAACAGCGTTGCTGCCTAACATGCTTTTTACTTGTTTTACAACATTTAAAAAGTCGGCACCTGAACGGTCCATTTTATTAACGAAACCTATACGGGCAACGTTGTAATTATTTGCAAGTCTCCAGTTGGTTTCTGATTGTGGCTCAACACCATCAACGGCAGAAAACAAGAACACCAAACCATCCAGTACACGTAATGAACGATTTACCTCAACGGTAAAATCCACGTGTCCCGGGGTATCAATAATGTTGATATGGTATGAGTGGCCCCTGTATTTCCAGTCGATAGTAGTAGCAGCCGAAGTGATAGTGATACCACGTTCCTGCTCCTGCGCCATCCAGTCCATTGTAGCTGCACCTTCGTGAACTTCGCCAATTTTGTGGCTAAAGCCAGAATAGTACAGGATACGCTCTGTAGTTGTAGTTTTACCGGCATCAATGTGAGCGGCAATACCTATGTTTCTTGTATATCTTAGATCTCTTGACATCTTTGTTTTTTTTGGATTTCACCAATTTGGTTTAATGATTACACCGATTATTAAAATGTAAACATAAATAATCGGTGTAATCGTATTATTAAATCGGTGTAATCTAATTTTAGAATCTAAAGTGTGAGAACGCTTTGTTAGCCTCAGCCATTTTGTGCGTATCTTCTTTTTTCTTCACTGCGGCACCTTCACCTTTAGCTGCTGAGATGATCTCACCTGCTAATTTCTCCATCATGGTTTTTTCACCACGACGACGGGCATAGCTGATCAGCCATTTCATACCCAAAGCTACTTTACGCTCAGGACGAACTTCTGTAGGAACCTGGAAGTTAGCACCACCTACACGGCGGCTTTTTACTTCAACAGCAGGCATTACATTGTTCAAAGCTTTTTTCCATGTATCCAAACCGTTTTCGCTGGTTTTCTTCTCAACAATATCAACGGCGTTATAGAATATAGCATATGCGGTAGATTTCTTACCGTCATACATCATGTTATTTACAAACCTGGTTACCAGAACATCATTGAATCTTGGATCAGGAAGAAGGATTCTTTTTTTTGGTTTTGACTTTCTCATTATTACTATCCTCCTTTAATTATTTCTTTTTACCTTTTGTTGGCGCTGCTGCTACTTGTCCCGGTTTAGGGCGTTTAGTTCCGTATTTACTACGACGCTGGTTACGGCCTGCTACACCTGATGTATCTAATGCCCCACGGATGATGTGGTAACGTACACCTGGTAAATCCTTAACACGTCCGCCGCGGATCAATACAATTGAGTGCTCCTGTAAGTTGTGACCTTCACCCGGAATATAAGCATTAACTTCTTTTCCGTTGGTAAGGCGCACACGGGCAACTTTACGCATTGCTGAGTTTGGTTTTTTAGGGGTAGTGGTATACACGCGTGTGCATACTCCTCTTCGCTGTGGACAGCTGTCCAACGCTGGCGACTTACTCTTGTCAACCAGAGCTACTCTACCTTTTCTAACTAATTGTTGAATAGTAGGCATTCTTCCTTTTTTTGTTTATTTGTTTTTAACCCGGTTTTCGGGACTGCAAAAGTACGGACTTATTTTTTGATTTTCAATAGGTTATTGAAAAAAGTTTACGGTTTAAGTTATAGAGGGTGAAAGGGTTGGGAATGTTTGGGTTGACTGCGCGTTTCCAAATAAATTATTTCTTTACTGACATTAGTTCGCCTAACTCAGGCGGCGCAACTACATTTATACCTCCGTTTGTAGTTTCATTAACCGTTATCGTGGTAAACGTTCCCTTGTAGTACCAAAAGAAATGCTTGGAAACCGGGCTCTGATGCCCAATGTATGATCTATCAGTTAATGGTTTTATGCGTTGGATAAACTTAACAAAATCAAGGGGTTTGTCCCGGCTTATTTTACAAATCACTACCAGCCCTCTATTAGGAATTACTACAACCGAGCCCCATTCGCCTACCAGTTCCGGCTTATTTGCTCCTATATTGAGTGCATAGCTTGCGGCATAATCTTCATTTCCTAAAAAATTAAATTCAACCTTCGCGCCATCAACATCAAAAACCTTTGTAATATTTTCTATTTTTTGCTTCGCGACATTTTCATGAGCCATTTGGAAAGCATCCCTTGCGGTAATACCCCATTTGTCGAACTCCTTTCTTTGGACAGGCACAAAAATATTTGGTAAATCAAGCATGAGCAATGTTTTGGTACCCGGCAGATCAACAGTGAACACCAGACTATCAACTCCGCCTTTTTGAACGAGCGCCTCATCAGGGTATATTCGCAGACTCAGTTTACTTTTATAATCGGCAATCGTTTGGGCATCTATCTTATTGGTAGCTACTATTAACAGTAAAGAGATGATAAAGGCTTTATAAAAATTATTGGAAGACATTTATTGTTGTAACTATTAAATCAAGCTCCAATATACTCAAAGTTTCATAATTAACTTTTTACTACACCCAAACACCCGATGTCTATGAAAAAAACACATTTTGGTCGTGTCTAAAAAGGGGGTAAAAACGGGCAAAACGCATTTTGGTCATGTCTCAAAACACCCTAAAAACGGGCAATATGCATTTTGATCGTGTTTAAAAAAGGCATTAAACGGGCAAAATGCATTTTGGTCATTACAGTGCTTTTAAGTTAATAAGTTATATATCAATACTATACCTAGATAAATATCAAAAAACGAGCCTAAAAATGTAAAAATCTTGTTTTATTGTGGAGACGAAAATATTGTGTCGCAATGAAAGGAAACTTCATAAGATGACGCTTATACAAAAGTACGAAAAAAAATCACTACGCTAAAACGTAATCAGCCAAATCATTCAATCTAAAAATCAATGGCCACACCAAAAAGCCCCGGATCTCTCCGGGGCTTTCCATACACACTCACTTATCCTAAAACAATCTATTTATATTAATAATCATGTCGGTAATGATGGTACCTGTGCGGATGTCCGCCATATCCACCTTCCACATAACAGCCGGATGTTACCGATACTATAGCGCTTACCAAAAGCGCAAATGCAACAAATCTCTTTTTCATAATGTTAAGCTTTAATGCCTGCACCCAACTGCGGGTGTTTGTATGTTGGACGGCTTAAAAACGAAAAGGATTAATTACGGGATGGATTATCAATTATCGTCCTTGCGAGGACATTATCATCTTCCTGCTATGGACTATGGACCATCAACTATGGATTAAACAAACTACTCCCCCTCCGGAAAATCAGCACCTTCGGTAACATCTGCCCAGGCATCAAAATCTTTCTTTAAAACTTCCAGTTTGTTGCGTGCGCCTTTTAATGCAGCTTTACCAAGCAGCAAGTGCAATGGCGGGTTTTTAGACTCAACCGCCTTAACAATGGCCTTTGCAGCGCGTTCAGGGTCGCCGGGTTGTTTACCGCTATAGCCACGGATATTATCCTTATTAGCTGCTGCAGTAGCTTTGTAATCGTCAATTATTATCTTGCTGTTATTGGCTGAGCGGCCGGCCCAGTCTGTACGGAAACCACTTGGACAGATTACGGTAACCCTGATCCCTAAAGGCGCAAGCTCTTTTGACAATGCATCTGAATAGCCATCAACAGCAAACTTGGTAGCGTTATAAAAGCCTACCGCCGGGAAACCAACCAGGCCGCCAATAGATGCTACGTTAAGGATATGCCCGCTTCGCTGTTTGCGCATTACCGGCAGCACCGCATTGGTAACATGCGCCAACCCCCAGAAATTGATCTCGAACATGCGGCGAACCTCATCTTCTTCGCTTTCTTCTATCGCGCCAAAATAACCTATTCCCGCATTGTTCACCAATACATCAATTTCGCCGAAATGCCGGATAGCCTCGGCAACAGCAGCCTTTATTTCGGCCTCTTTCGTAACGTCAAGCGTAAGGGCGATGGCATTATCCGGGTAATCTCTGATAAGATCTTCCACGTCGCTGATCTTGCGGGATGTTACTACGGCCCTGTAACCGGCCTTTAAAACTTCTTTGGCCAGTTCGCGACCAAAACCGGTGGAGCATCCGGTAATAAACCATACTTTGTTTTTCATGAAATTTATCTTTTAAAGTTGATGAACCATCCTGCCGGGTTTAATAGCCGGCAGGACGATTACAGGTAGATTTGCTACCAGCAAAATAACAGTTAACACCAGGAATGTTTGTCAGGAGAGTTTAATATTGGTAAGAATTTATCAAACAGCAGTTTTCACGTGCTTAAACATTGCGAGCCCTTGCTCAACTTGCAATTAAACCCTAAATTCGATTTTAACAATTATCCTTTTATGAAAAAATTGACGCTGTTGCTTATTCCCATAACGTTTTTATTAAGTTGCGAGCATAAAACACAGCCCGTTACCACACCTGTTTCGGGCGATGCCGCATTTCAAAAACTGGCTGATGATTATCTTTCAGGCTACCTTGACTGGCGACCCGCCAACGGAGTTGCTTTGGGATACCATCAATATGATGGTAAGGTAACAGATTTGAGTAAGGAATCAATAGGTAAAGAGCTTGGCCGCTTAAAAGACTTTGATCAAAGGCTAAGTGTTACTGATACGGCCTCGTTAAGCCCTAAACAGTTTTATGATTTCCGCATCCTCCGTTCGGCTATAAAAAACGAGATCTTTAATTTTGAGGATATGGGCACTTTTGACAAAAACCCCATGACCTACGCGCAGGCAATTGATGTAAGTATTTATGTTAAACGCAATTTTGCGCCGCTGCAAGATCGGCTTAAATCAATTATAGCGATAGAAAAAAATGCCGCCAATGTATTTACTGCTGCCAAAGGCAATCTAAAAGACTCGCTGGCGAAACCATATATTCAAACTGCCATTGAAATTGCAAACGGATCGGCCGATTTTTTAGGCGGCGATCTGAAGATCGCCTTAAAAGGGGTAAAGAACGACTCATTAATGACCGTGTTTAACGCTACAAATAACGCTGCCATTGCTGCTATAAAAAATTATGTTTCCTGGCTGCAAAAAAGCAAGCTGCCCAAGGCAACCAACAAATACGCTATTGGCGAAACCAGCTACAAAAAGATGCTGCTTTACAGCGAAGGCCTTACCCTTTCTCCTGAAAAAATATTGGCAATTGGGCTTGCCGAGTTAAAAAAAGAGCAGGATGTATTTAATGCAGCCGCTAAAACCGTCAACCCTAATAAAAAACCGATTGAGGTGTACCGCGATCTGCAAAAGGAGCACCCAACCGCCGCTAACCTGATTCCCGAAGTAAGGAAAAATGTGGAAGCTATCCGCAAATTTTTAACCGATAAAAATATAGTCTCCATGCCAGCCAAGGTTAATTTAAAAGTTGAGGAAACTCCGCAATTTGCACGGGCAACCAGCACGGCCTCAAACGATGATCCCGGTCCTTTTGAAACCAGGGCTACCGAAGCTTTTTACTATGTTACCCCTGTTGACGCAAAGTGGACCGCAAAACAAAAGGAAGACTGGCTGGGGCAATTTGATTATTACACTACAGATAACATTACCATCCACGAAGCTTACCCGGGGCATTATACTCAATACCTGCACCTTACAGCTTCTTCAGCAACCCGGATCGAAAAGGTTTTTAACAGCTATGCATTTGTTGAAGGATGGGCCCATTACTGCGAAAAAATGATGGCCGACGAGGGTTATGGCCATAATGGCGATACGGTAAGGGCTACCAAATTCAGGCTTACCCAGTCCGGAGATGCTTTATTGCGTTTGTGCCGCTTATGTGTTTCTATCAAAACCCATTGCCAGGGGATGAGTGTAGATGACGCCACTAAATTTTTTATGGATAACTGGTACCAGGGCGATAAACCATCGCGACAGGAAGCCCTGCGCGGTACCTTTGACCCGGGTTACCTGTTTTATACTATAGGCAAGTTAGAGCTGTTAAAGCTACGCGCTGACTATGAAAAACAGGAAGGCACAAACTTTTCGCTAAAAAAATTCCACGATGAAGTGCTCAATCATGGCGCCCCACAGGTAAGGTTGCTGCGCGAGGTAATGCTGAAAGACAAAAAGACCTGGGGCGATGTAATGTAATTGAGGCTTTCACATTTATGGAAGTAATTTAACCCCTGCTTTGTGAGTTACCAAATATGGGTAAAAACAAATAAGCCGGCAATTTTTCCATCGCCGGCTTATTTGTAAAATTAATTAACGCGCTCCGGGCGCCGGTGGTGGTTTCATATGCCTTGGCGGCGCACAACTTGTACTTAATACGGCAAACGCAGCGGTAAGCAATACCATTGTTATTATTTTCTTTTTCATAGCGGCAAATTTTTAATGACAACCGCTGCCAATCAATAATTGTTTCACCAGCAGCACCAACTTAACATAATGCCAATGACCCAATGACCCAATGACCCAATGACCCAATGACCCAATGACCCAATGACCCAATGACCCAATGACTAATTCCCCCCCGTAAGGCTTTGCGGTTTCCGCTTCTCCGGCGGTAAGGCAGCATATTTTTTATAGCTGTCATTAATATAAACAGCCAGCGATGCGTTGTTGTTTCCTTTTATAAAAGCATAAGTAGGGCGATACATTAGCATAAAGTCATCCAGTTCGGTCCCTTTTAGGGGCACAATACTGCCTACGTAGGTTTTTGTAAATACCGCATCAATTTTACGCTCTTCTTCTTCACGCTTAAAGTACTTTTTAAGCCGCCTGGCATTTGTTGCTTCCTTTCCGAACCAGGTGGTTGGTGAGAGTACATATAACTTGCTTTTGGTGTAAATTTCCGGGTATTCTTTATGCGGATCAAAAGCCTGCCGCCTTGAATTGATCTTTACCTCCCCTAACGCTATGGTTTTAGTGATCATCTCAACCTTTTTAGGGGCAAGGTCAACAAGGTATACAGTATCAGATACATACCCGGGGCAATCAAAAATCAGCAGGTGCCCGGTTTCTGTCTTAATTGTAAAATTACCGTCCTTATCTGTTAAACCCAGTTGCTTACTGCTATTATCTCTTATAAAAACATTCGACAACTTATTGCCGCTCCCGCTGTCATACACGGTACCTTTTAAAAGGCCCTGCGCATTAACAGACCCTGCTATCAGGCTTAAGAAAAGGACTAAAACGATTTTTATTTGCATGGCAGATGAATTACACTGTCAATATAAACCTAATTTTTATGATAAAGGTTTTTACTTAAACATTTTACACAACACTGTATCAACCTATTTTATTTAACACTCAAAATACCTTAAAAACAAAAACCCGGTTTCTGCCGGGTCTTTGTTTTCTAAATCGCTTACGCTAAAGGAGTCCTTGGAATTAATCTTTTACTCCTAACCTCTAGCCTCTGGTCTCCAATCACTAACTACTGTTTTGTCCAAACGTTGTTAGCCTCGTTAAAATCAGGCAACGCTTTGTCCGGATCATAGGTAACCGATTCAATAGCTTCGGTTGACGGATATTTAAACTTCCATGAGTTATTTCGCTCCCAGATCTCTACCGGCAATTTCACACGGTCAGTTTTCCCGCTAACGGTTTTAACTTCCAATATTACCGGCATCGCCATTTTCTCCAGGTTGTCAATAGTTATGTATGCGCCTTTTGATGGGTCGTTATCTACATATTCAACACTCCTTACGGCAACATCCAGGCGCCAGTTGTTAATAAACCAGCCTCTCCAAAACCATTGCAGGTTCTCGCCGCCTGCATTTTCCATGGTGCGGAAAAAGTCATCAGGTGTTGGGTGTTTAAAGGCCCATTTGGCAATGTAAGTTCTGAAAGCAAAATCAAAACGGTCATGACCGAGTATTACCTCACGCAGCATGGTAAGGCCGGCGCCTGGTTTTGAGTATAACAGAGTACCCGTATTTCTCTCTTTAAGGTTAGCTGGCTGGCTTAACATGGTCTCCAGCCCGGGGGCAGTAAACGCAGCGCCCGCACGGTGCATATTCATGCTGCCTTTTCCTTTGTATTCGCCGTTATTAAAATCAGCGGTCGACAGCGTATTGATAAAAGTATTAAAACCTTCATCCATCCAGCCGTACATCCGCTCGTTCGAGCCTACGATCATCGGGAACCAGGTATGGCCAAACTCGTGATCGTTAACACCCCATAAATTTCCTTTGGTGGCGCCAGCTCCGCAGAAAACAATCCCCGGGTATTCCATACCGCCCACTATACCGGCAACAGCAGTAGCTGCAGGGTAAGGGAACTCAAACCACTGCTTAGAATTGTATTCTATCGATTTCTTCACATACTCGGTTGAACGGCCCCATGCGTTAACACCATCGCTTTCAATCGGGTAGGCTGATATTGCTGTTGATTTTTTTCCGCTTGGCAGGTCCATTTTAGCCGCGTCGATAATAAATGCAGCCGATGATCCCCATGAAGCATCACGGGCATTCTTAATTTTAAAGTGCCAGGTTAATGTTTTTTTACCGGCAGGGCGTGATGCCGGGTCGGTAACTTCGCTTGCGGAACGGATAATTACTGTTTTTTCACTTTTTTCAGCTTCTGCCCAGCGTTTCAGTTGCATTGGCGTATAAACCTCCTGTGGGTTAAGCAACTCGCCCGACGCTACCACTATGTGGCTGGCGGGAGCAGTGATATTTAAATCAAAATCGCCGTATTCAAGGTAAAACTCACCGGGACCAGAATAAGGGATGGTGTTCCATCCATAAATATCGTCATAAACGCACATACGGGGATACCATTGTGCTATCTGGAAGATCTTCCCGTTTTTAGTTTCCTGGATTCCCATACGGTCGGATCCGTAATTGGGTGGTATAAATGAATATTCAATTTTCAATTTCACCTGGCCACCGTCTGAGGGCACTTCTTTAGGAAGATAAACCTGCATCCGAGTGTCAGAAACCAGGAACTTCAGGTCGGTAGTAGCTCCCTTAAGACCTACCAGCTTTATCGATTTTATTTTAAAGCCCGCATCAAAATCCTGGCCACGGCCCCAGTTACGGCTAATTGGCTTTGGAGGATTCCCCAGCAAAGGCACAATAGCAGTTCCCCTTGAATCCTGCCTGAACAGGTTTTGTTCCAGGTTCATCCATAAGTAGCCTAGTTTTTGCGGGCTGTTATTGGTATAGGTTAATACCTCTGATCCTGTAATTTCGTTGGTTTGATCGTTAAGCGAAGCGGCTAACTGATAGTCGGCACGGTTCTGCCAGTATTTTGGCCCGGGCTCACCGTCGGCCGCGCGGTACTCCGATCCATTTTTTCCGTAAAAATAGGGACCGAAAGCTTCATGGTAATCATAGTTCGAAGCTGGCGGAGCTGCCGGCGTGGTTTGCCCTGCGGGGGTTTGCTGTGCCTGGCTAACACCTGTTACAGCAATAAAAGCCAGTGCAAAACCGGCTAACAGTTTTAATTTCATTTTGAGGTCAGTTTATAATTTGCAATTATACTACAAATTGAGGAATGATACAGCAGGTAAAATGATTGTTACCATTGTGTTAGCTGATCGGGTTAATTAAGTGAGTGGCTGACTAATTTAGATTGCATTGAGGGTAAATCTTCTGAACCAAGCTAATAGCTTAATGTGTAAATTCGATTTTCCTTTTCGGACTAAACAAAAATCTATTAACCTAATCCAACTTAATCAGCCACTCACCTATTCATCCCCTCACTTAATCAACTTATCTTCATAAACTGCTTCATCAAAGCCGAAAAACAGGAAGTCGCCATCCTCAATAACAGGGCGCTTTATCATACTGGTTTTTTGCTGCAGCAACATTAAAGCATCTGTACTTGTTTTTACGCCTGCCTTCACTTCCGGGTCAAGTTGTTTCCAGGTAAGGCCCTGTTTATTCATGAATTTTTCATAGCCGGCCTTCGCATCCCATTCCCTTAATTTTTCTTCGCTTACACCAAGTTTTTTAAAATCGTGAAACTCATAGGCTACGTTATGACTTTTTAGCCAGTCGAGCGCTTTTTTTACCGTATTGCAATTGGTTATTCCGTACACTTTCATGTCGCAAAGCTATTAATTTCCGCTGGCAGGTTTGGAAGCTCCTTTGGTATCATCGTTATCAATACCACGCTGGTTCTTTTTAATATCTGCCTTAAGCTTTCCAAAGCGGTAGTTAAAGCCAATATTGAATGATCTGTAAGGATTTACAGATGCGCTGGTTTGGTAGAACGCAGGGTCGCGGGTATAGCTGTTATAAGTTCGGTATTTACTGTACGGATTGTTCACATTAAAGAAAACAGAACCTTTTTTACTCAGGATGTCTTTAGATGTACTGATTGAAGTGAACACATTTGAGCTGGA
This sequence comes from Mucilaginibacter xinganensis, assembly GCF_002257585.1. NCBI lineage: Bacteria > Pseudomonadati > Bacteroidota > Sphingobacteriia > Sphingobacteriales > Sphingobacteriaceae > Mucilaginibacter > Mucilaginibacter xinganensis. The sequence continues at coordinate 4,598,585 of NZ_CP022743.1, forward strand.
TTTTCCCTGAAGTAAAACATTTGCGCTATAAAATCCTCCATTAACACCGGCACGCCAGGTATCGGTTATCCTGTAACCGGCGTATGCAAATGTATAACCCTGGATACCTTTATTGCTAAGTTGTTGGCCATTATAAAAGCCGTTTATCCAAACATTTGAAATCCGGCTATTGATATTAATATTGAACTTTTTAGTAATAGGATAGTTAAAACTTGCACTTAAGCCCAGGTTTTTGTTGCTTCCTAAATTTTCATTAGTGGTGTAAGTAACGGTATCAACCAGCCTGGTTACACTCTGAATAGAATTGTTTGAATAGGAATAAGACAACCCGAAGTTTATTGATCCTTTTGAGAATTTGCTGTAATTAAGCTCGAAGCTGTGATTAACAACGGGTTTCAGATCGGGATTACCTGTTCTGATAAATCTTGGATTTGTTTTATCCACAAAAGGGTTCAGTTCATAAATATCAGGACGCTGAATGCGGTTGGTGAAACCAAAGTTTAAGCTTGTTCCGTTTTTAAGCTTTCGTTGTACAGATATTGAGGGGACAATATTACTGTAATTGCGGCTAACATCAGTTGCCTGCGACACAAAATGAGCGCTTATATCAGTACCTTCAGCCCTCAGCCCGGCTTTAACTCCCCAATTATTTAAGTTGTACTGGTAAGTGTTATACAAGCTGTAAACATTCTGATTGTAGTTAAAATTATTGGCGCTGTTTGGATCGGGCACGTAGCTTTTTATAGAATCTATATAGTCAGTGGTTCCAAAATCGCTTGAGCTTTTTCTCAGGATTGCCTTTAAACCACCTTCAATAGTAATATGCTTTAATGGATGCACATAGTCTGCCTGGATGGTTTGCTCTTTAGTACCTGCATTATTATTTTGCAAATAGCTGGGCAGCCCATAATTAAACCTGTCGGTAATGGTATTCATATTTTCGCTGCTGTTTGGCTGATTTGAAAACTTATAACTAAAGGTCAATAGCCTATCCTTACTATTTTTAAAGCCTTTTTGGTAGTTAAAGCCGAAGTCGCCCCCTTTATAAGTTGAGGCGCTGCTGTTTTGAATCCTGTAGCTTTGAATCAGCGCATTGGCGGCATCAAACTCATTCGAGAACTGGTTACTTTCATTACTGCTATGCCCGTTATTGTAATCAAATGAACCTGTTATAAGATTTAACGTATCAATCTCATAGCTGATTTCGGTACTGGTATAAATATATCGGCCCTGGCTGGTGCTCGCAGATGATTGTGTTAAAAAGGTAGGATCTGTACCGAACGTTTGCAAAGTTGAGTTGGATGAACTGTGGCGCTTTATTTGTTTGCCATAACCCGTGTAGTTAAAAATCCCAAGTTTACCTTGTTTTACCGTGAGTGAAAGACCTCCTCCCGGTCCGTAAAGACTATTATCGCGTAAGTTAATGCTGCCGTTGTAACCCTGGTCTATTTTTTTATTCGTGATGATATTAATAATCCCCGCTAACCCCTCGGCATCATACTTCGCAGGGGGCGTTGTAATGATCTCAATTTTCTGGATGCTGCTGGCAGGCATTGACTTAAACACATCCGACGGATTATGCGCTACCAACGATGATGGCTTACCATTGATCAGTATTTTGTAGTTACTTCCTCCTTTTAGTTGGATATTATCACTGGCGTCAACCGTTACCAGCGGCACTTTACGCAGCATATCCAAAACATTCTGGGTTTTAGTTTCAGGGTCAGCCTGTACATCATAGCTAATGCGGTCAATCTCCTGCTTTACTACAGGCTTTAAAGCCGTTATGGAAACCTCCTTTAGCTGGTTTTTCCCGGATGCCATTACAATATTACCTAAATTAACGGTGGCAGTATTACCGGTTATTTTTATAACTTTTGTGGCATAACCAACTGAAGCCAATGATAATTGGTAGTTTTTGCCGGTTATCGCTTTCAATTCAAAGGTGCCGTCGTCTTTGGTAAGCCCTCCCCTTACCGATTGTTTGGTAACTGCATCCTGTAAAGCTACAGTAACATAACCAATGGGCTTATTGGTAACAGAATCGATAGCTGTTCCTTTAACAGTTAATGCCGGTGGTGCGGGTTGGGCCAATACTGCGGCCGACAGGTAACAGCACAGGGCCATCAGTAAAAGTCGTTTCATTTAGGATTTTGGGAATATTTCCGCGAAGATATTCACCTGCTTTTCATAAAAAAAATGATTTAAGCCAAAATAACTATCATTTTAGTTACGTAACGCTAATGTTACTTTAAAGCGATAAAAACAGGAGAATTAACCGAAGCCAGGGCAGAAACTATTATCTATTATAACGCGTCATAGTTAGCTCCGTGCCTATGGCTGCGAAGCTTTTTATCATTTCTATCGAGCGGTCTATCAAAGCAGGCAGTTCCGGTAGTTCGTCTTTGTCAAAACCATCCAGCACATAGTCAACCTGCCTGCCTTTGGGGAAATTGTCGCTCACGCCAAAACGCAAACGGGCGTAATTATTGTGTCCAAGCGTTGCCTCAATATGTTTTAATCCATTATGACCGGCGGCACTGCCTTTGGGCTTTAAGCGCAATGTGCCGAACGGAAGCGCAATATCATCCACGATTACCAATACGTTTTCAATGGGAATCTTAAGCTCCCTCATCCAATGAGCAACGGCTTTGCCGCTCAGGTTCATATAAGTGGTTGGCTTAACCAGGTAAAGGGTGCGGGCTTTGTGGGTTATTTCGGTATAATAGGCCAGCCGCATATTGTAAAATTTGGCGTTCTCTTGTTTTGCCAGTTCGTCCAATATCATAAAACCTATATTATGCCGGGTATCAGCATATTCCGGCCCTATGTTTCCTAAACCTACTATTAAATATTTCATACCCCTGACCCCAAAAGGGTCGATTTTGATTTGCGTGGCCGAGCCACAAATAATTTATAACAACCGCTAAGATATTACTTTTAAAAAAAACAGCGATAAGTTTCCCTTATCGCTGTTAATTACCATTCCGTGGTTCCCAAAAGAGGGCGGCGCGGTACCTCTTGTTCCCCTTTAGGGGTTAGTGGCTTTATTTTTTGCCTGAAGCAGCTTCCTGCTCAGCCTGGCGTAATGCACGTGAAGTAGTTACTGATACGATAGTATCTTCTTTCGCGTTCATGATAGCTAACTTTTCCAATTTAATATCATTAACCTTAACAGATTTACCAACCTCTAAAGTTTCAATGCTTACTTCAATAGCATCCAAATGATCTTTAGGTAAACCTTTGATACGTAATTTCCTTAATTTTTGTACCAGTTTACCACCTACTTTAACACCTGGAGAAGTTCCTGTTAATTTAACCGGGATCTCAATAGTGATAGGTTTTTTCTCGTCTAAAAGTAAAAAATCTACGTGAATGATCTGTTCAGTTAACGGGTGAAACTGAAGATCTTTAATGATAGCCTGTGATTTTGTACCGGCAATATCTAAGTCGATGAAATGAACAACCGGCGTGTAAACTACGGCTCTCAAATCACTTGCGGACACTGAAAAGTGGGTTTGGGTAGCCCCACCGTAAAGTACTGCAGGCACCAGGCTCTGGTAACGCAGTTCTTTAGCGTCTCTTTTCCCTACGTTCTCTCTTGGAGAACCGCTAATAGCAATTGATTTCATTTTTTTGTTATTTATTTATGTTAAAAGTCCATGGTCCAATACCATGGTTTATTATTATTCAATTTCAATTCATTTATGGCCTGTTGACCATAAACTATGGACTTCTCAATCCACTTTAAACAGCTGGCTTATTGAGCCGTGTTCATTTACATTCATTATTGCACTTGCAAATAAATTCGCAGTGGTTAAAACCTTTATTTTGTCGCTGTGGTGTTTCAGCGGTATGGTATCGGTAACAATTAATTCTGTTAAAACCGAATTCTCTATAGTTTCATACGCCTTACCCGACAATAAGGGATGCGTACAAACTGCGCGTACACTGCGTGCACCACGCTCCATAATCAACCCTGCTGCTTTTGCCAGTGTTCCGGCGGTATCGCAAATGTCATCAATCAGCACAATATCCTGGTCGGTAACGTCACCTATAAGCGTCATCGACTCAATTTCGTTGGCGCGCTTACGACGTTTATCGCAGATTACCACTTCGGCGTTAAAGAACTTTGCAAACGTACGCGCCCTGTATGAGCCGCCCATATCTGGCGATGCAATGGTTAAATTACCCAGGCCAAGGCTTTTTATATAGGGCACAAAAATAATGGAAGCGTCAAGGTGATCAACCGGGATATCAAAAAAACCCTGGATCTGTGCTGCGTGCAGGTCCATCGTCATAATGCGGTTAATACCGGCAGCCACTAATAAATTGGCAACCAGTTTTGCACCAATGGCAACCCTCGGCTTATCTTTCCTGTCCTGCCTGGCTAAACCGAAATAAGGAATAACCGCGGTTACATAATGAGCAGATGCACGGCGGGCGGCATCAATCATCATCAGTAATTCCATCAGGTTATCCGTAGGTGGGTTGGTGCTCTGGATCAAAAAAACATCACAACCACGAACCGATTCATTAAAATGGGGTTGAAACTCGCCATCACTAAAACGCGAAATATCAACCTCGCCTAAATCGCGGCCATAACATTCTGCAACATTTGCCGCCAGTGATTGTGTGGCAGAACCAGCAAATAATTTAACCGGGTTAAATTGTAAAGGCATTTTTTGAGTTTGGATGTCGGATCTTCGGTTTCGGAAGTTGAATCCAAATGAATTTCCTGATTACCAGCTATTATAAAAAACAATTCGGATTTCGATAGTTCTCCCGGAATAAATCCGAAATTGAACATTCGAAATCCGAAATATCAACTGTTGCCCGACCAGGATTCGAACCTAGACAAACGGTACCAAAAACCGTCGTACTACCATTATACTATCAGGCAATCTCCTTAGGTTTGTTATCCATTCCAAAAAGGAATGCAAATATAGGAGGTTTTTTTTGTTCTCAAAAAGCTTTTTGAAAAAAGTTTGAATTAATAACAAAAGAACCCGGACGGAAAGAATTAAGCGCCAGGTTATAAGCACGTTAAAATAGACCAATTTCGTTATGCTCCAGCACGTTTCCTCATTCCTGACCACTCCTAACCCTATTACGGATTCACTTATTAAATATTTATCTCCATCTGGTAAAAAACGCCGGGGTTGTTTTTTATCACCAGGGTTGAGTTCAACTGGCGTGCCATCAAGTTAACCAGTCTTAAACCAAACGACGGCGCCTTATTCTTATTCTCCTCTTTTAAACCCACACCGTTATCACCAAGGGTTAACAATAGTTTTGATTTTTCAACCAGCTTTAGTGCAAGGTGAATTTCGCCCCCGCTATCATTAAAAGCATACTTAAATGCATTGGTAGCCAATTCATTCGCTATCAACCCAATAGCCACTGCTTTATCGGCTTCAAGCATAATATTACCTACCTCTATCCTCAAATTCACTTCATTTTGTTTATACCCTGCAAATGAATCTTTAATATGATTTAACAACTTGGTTAAATAATCGTTCATTTCAATTTTGGTGGTGGTGTTGTCAAGGTATAATTTATTATGAATCAAATTCATAGAGGTTAGCCTGGCCTCGTTTTCACGAAGGGCTATTTTCGTATTTTCATCGCTCAGGTTCTCTATTTGCATAGTGAAAAGACCTGAAAGGATCTGCAGGTTATTTTTAACACGATGATGCAGGTCCCGCATCAGCAGTTGGATGCGCATATTAGCCTTATTCTTCATTCTGAAGTTATTATAGGCTATCACAAATAATACGAGCAGTAAAACCGAGGCTACAATAAGTATCGTGATCGACAAACTTTGCTGCTTCACAATTTTTTGACCCAGACTGTTTTGCACCTGGAGAACAGCGATATCTTTTTCTTTTTTTGCCGTTTGATATTTGATCTCCAGTTCGTCAACCGTGCGGTTTTTAGCCACAGAAAAAAGACTATCCTTTAGGTCGCCCCTTTTGTTAAGATAAAGCAGCGCATTTTTATAGTCGCCCGCATGGTTGTATAAATTATACTTTATACCATAAGCCTCCATTAATAATTCAGGAAGCTTTAATTGTTGCGCCGTAGTAATGGTGATATTAATGGCCTTTAGTGCCGGCCCATATCTCTTTTGCTGGGTATAAATCTCAGCGAGGTCGGCATTACCGCGGGCCAGCTCCTCTGTCATCCCATAGTTTTCAGCTATATGTAGTGACCTTAAAACATACTTTTCAGCCCTAGGTAAATCACCTTTTGCTTTCCATGAGGAACCAAGATTTTGTAAAGTCAGCACTATCGAACTTGAATCGCTTCCGGCCTTATACATTCCAAGCGACTTATTGAGGTAATATATCGCTGAATCTGTTTTCTTATACTGCTTAAATGTAAACCCGATATTATTTAATGATTGTGCAACTGCAAGTCTTTCATTTAATGTTTGCCGTATAGCTAAAGCTTTCCTATTATATTCCAGCGCCTTTGGATAATTATTTAACTCAACGAAGCATAAAGCTACGGAATTGAAAGTTGAGGATAAATATTCTTTGTCTTTTAGATTTCCAAATATTTCTGAAGCCAGCATAAAATATCTTATAGATTCAGGATATAATGAAAGCTTACTCTCGCAAACGCCGATATTTAAATAAGACGTTGCTAAATCAGACAGTTTATTTGTTTTTTTATAAAAAAGAGCCGCCTTTTTGTACTGTTCAATAGCATGTTTAAATTCCCCAACTCCATAATCCGCATTACCTAAATAAATCCATGAGTCACCCTGGTAGGTGTTTATATTATATTTTTCAGCAGCTAATAAAGCGTTTTCAGCGAAAATTTTCGTGGTATCGTAAAATCTCAAATCTGCATAAAATTCGGCAGCAAGGTTTAGACTTTTGATGATGCCTATTCTATTGTTAGTATGCTTTGCCTCGCTCAAGGCTTGTTTAACCAATTTCAAACCTATTAATGGATCATTAGAAGAATTAGCTTTTTTTAGCAAAGAATCGGTTGATTGTTTATTTTGGATAAAAAAAGGATAGACATTATCTAACAGAACAAAAAAGCTTACAAATAAAAACAAACCTTTTTTTAATAATGTCATTTATTTTGTTGGATAAGGGATAATAAATACAAACTTAAGGATCAAATTGCAAGTTCGAAATTTACTGATCTAAAATTAACAAAAAAGGGGCGCAAAATATGCCGCCCCTAAATATTAATTATTAAGGCTTATGTGGGCTTTGTGGCCCCTGGCCCCCACCAGATAATGCAGTAGAATCAATTGTGGCACGCTTAATTGTTTGATGACTTTTCGGCATTACATTTGAATCTTTTTTGCAGCTGCTAAGCGCTACTGTTGCTGAAATAACCATTATTGCAGCAATGCTTAATTGTTTGATTTTCATTTCCCTTGTTTTAAATAGTTTAAAATTAAGGGCATGACTTTTCCAGGGCCGGGGCAATGCCCATAACCCGCTTTCCCGAAAAAGACTTTTACAATTTTGGATCCTATATCAGCATAAAAACCCCGATATCTGTTTTTGAAATACTTTACGGCGGCACAATAAATTATAGGAGATGTAGCGGCACGTATGTATATTCGGATTCATACGTGATAAGGTTTAGGTATTGCTTCTTTAATATCTTTAGTTTAAACGGTTATTTCCTGCCCGGTTAAACTATCTATATCATTTTACTATTTGTCTGATTTTACATTTACTGGTTGAACATTTTCCGTTTCCGGACCTGGCCTTTATATGTTTCAGGCTAATTTTATAGCCTGATAAATCAAACGATTGAAATTAACTCAATTCCTTCATAAACCCTGTAACGAGTTTATGAACTGGCTATTTTACCTTGTGAACACCCCGTTTTTGGGCACGAACAAAAAAGCCCGAACAGGAATTAACAAATGACGTTAATAAGTATATCAACCATCAATTGTTATTATAACTTTGGACCATGTTAGGTAAAGTAAAGATCTTAGTTGTTGAGGATGAAATACTGATTGCCGAGTCGTTAAGGATGATGCTTGAAAACCTCGGCCACGAAGTACCCGCGATTTTCACTTCGGGTACAGAAGCAATCAGGAACTTCAGGCCCGGGCTGGCCGATATCATTATTATGGATATTGAGCTGGCCAACAATACAAATGGTATTGACACCGCCATTGAACTAAAAAAAATGGGAGATCCGCCTATAATTTTCATTACAAACAATACCGATGAGCGGATTCGCAAGAAAGCTATTTACCAGACCAGCGCCCTGCATTACGTTCCTAAACCTTTCACCAAACTCGATATCAGTATAGCTATTGACCTGACGCTTAAACTGGCGGGCGACAGGGAAACGGCATCAAGAAAAGCCCATGAGTTTTCTCACTTAATGAACGACTCGATATTTATTAAAGATGAGGGCAGTTTTAAAAAAATAATGACTGGTGATATCCGCTTTTTAAAAGCCGACGGGAGCTACTGTTTCCTGTACCTTAAAAAAGATCATATCATGTTTTGTGAAAACCTCAGCTTTTTGGAAGGGAAACTATCCTTTGCAAAAAACCTGGTACGCGTTCACCGGTCATACATTGTAAATATTAACTATATAACCAAAATACAGGATAACAGGCTTTGGATTGAAGAGGAAGAAATCCCTATCGGCGCCACCTATAAAAAAGACCTTAGCGACTTACTGAGGTTTATTTAACAAAAACCATAATTTATTATACGCCCATAAAATTCTGTTGAGCCATTTTAGGGCATCGCAGTCTTATAGCCAAAACCTTGATTCATACTATACATACCTTTTTTTTATTGGTCACCAGAATAGCGAGAATTATTACTGGCTATAAGTAAATAATCAATAAAATATATATTTAAACTTTTTGCAGCCTGACTCTTATCCATATTGATAATAGCCTATCAAAATGATAGCTCAATTTGAGAAGCCAAAGCTCTTTTTCCACCCCCACAAAATACATATTTAACTAATTTACAGGCAAATAAATAAAAATCACCTTTTTTGGCATCTGGTTGGTATACACCCATCAAAATCAAATACTATGGATGTTATACTCACTTTGGCTTTCCTGCTTTTTTTTCTTGTTATATTATGGATTTATTTAAAATCTGTGGATTCTTTGGGATATCCTCAAAATCGTATGACAACCATCATTGTTTTAAGTGTCAGAAATCATATTATTAATTGACTTATTTATAAAGCTTTACATACATCTGCAACCAAATTAAACAGCTTACAGGTTATAAAAAAACGGATCTTGAAATACATAGCAATATATAAATCGACAATTGTTTTAGGAGCTATTGGTCCGATATAATAATTAAACGTTCACAAAATCAAATAAATATGGATATCATACTCACTTTGGCCTATGTACTATGTTTCATAGTAATATTCTGGCTCTTCTTTAAATCAGTTAATTACTTCGAAAAAATTTAACCCATCATGTTAGCACTATTTATTGTAGCAATCGCTGTATTTATTTATATGGTGTATGTATTGCTTAAACCCGAAAAATTTTAATTATTAAACTATGAACACTGAAATTATAGGTGTAGTTTTCACTTACCTGCTCACCTTAGCGCTTGCCATTCCTTTTGGCCGTTATATAGCCCGCGTTTTTAAAGGCGAAAAAACGTGGCTTGATTTTATGGCCCCTGTTGATCGCTTTATATATCGCTTCAGCGGTATCGACACAAAAAAGGAAATGAACTGGAAACAGCATTTATATGCCTTGCTTACCATTAACAGCGTTTGGCTTATTTATGCTTTTGTATGCTTAATGTCGCAGGGGCACCTGCCTTTAAATCCGGATGGCAACCCGGGCCAGTCGCCCGATACTGCCTTTAATACAGCTATCAGCTTTTTAGTTAACTGTAACCTGCAGCATTACTCCGGCGAATCCGGTGCTACCTATTTTACACAGCACTTTGTTTTTATGTTCCTTCACTTCGTATCAGCGGCAACAGGTATTGCAGCACTGGTAGTGGTTTTCAGGGCATTAAAAGATAAGGTAACTGATAAACTGGGAAACTTTTGGGAATACTTTGTAAAATCTATCACCCGTATCCTGCTTCCCCTTTCATTTGTAATAGCTGTAATTTTTGCCTTTAACGGAATGACCACCAGCTACAAAGGAAAAGATACTTTTATAAGCATGCAGGGCGACACCGTCCATGTATCACGCGGGCCGGTAGCGGCTTTGGTTGCTATTAAACACCTAGGCACAAATGGTGGTGGCTGGTTTGGTGCTAACTCTGCTCATCCTATTGAAAACCCCAATTATTTAACAAACACCGTTGAACTGGTTGCCCAGGTACTTATACCTATAGGTTTAGTATTTGCCCTTGGCTTTTATTTGAATAAGAAAAAGTTTGCCTGGGTAATTTTTGGAGTTATGACGTTAGGAATGCTCTTGTTAATGATCCCTACTATAAATGCCGAACTGAATGGGAACCCCGCGATTACGCATATGGGAGTTAGCCAGCCAACCGGTGCAATGGAAGGTAAAGAAGTACGGTTTGGACCGGCCAACTCTGCTTATTGGAGTATCATGACCACCATAATTTCAACAGGATCTGTTAACTCAATGCACGACAGCGCCATGCCTGTATCCGGTATGATGATGCTCTTCGGCATGATGATCAACTGCTTTTATGGCGGCTGCGGGGTAGGGATCCTTAATTTCTACATCTTCGTGATCGTCGCTGTATTCATTTCGGGATTGATGGTTGGGCGGACACCTGAATTCTTTGGCCGAAAAATAGAGGCCAGGGAAATGAAGATCGCTTCAATAATAGCGCTGCTCCACCCCTTCATCATCCTGGTAGGTGCCGCAATCTCGTCATATGTAGTAATGCACGTTCCCGGTGCCGACTGGGCTGTAAAACCATCCTCATGGCTTAACAATCCGGGTAACCACGGCTTTTCAGAAATGCTTTACGAGTACACCTCATCAGCAGCAAATAACGGTTCAGGTTTTGAAGGCCTGGGCGATGGTAATATTTTCTGGAACGTTACTACAGGTATTGTAATGGTGCTGGGCAGGTTTTTACCAATTATCGGGCCGCTGGCTATAGCCGGTTTATTAGCCAACAAAAAGTATATTCCTGAATCTGCAGGTACGCTTAAAAGCGACACTACAACTTTTGGAATAATGGTTTTTGCGGTTATCGCCATTATTGCAGCGCTATCATTTTTCCCGGCCTTAACACTGGGACCTATTGCTGAACACTTTTCCTTAAAATAATTAAATATAGAATTCATCATGAAATCTGATCAAAATACATTATTCAGGGGCGATCAAGTGAAGGAAGCTTTTAAGCAGTCGTTCATTAAGCTCAATCCCCGTATATTATTCCGTAACCCGGTAATGTTTACCGTTGAGATAGGTACCGCCGTAATGCTGGTGGTAACCATATTCTCTTTCGCAAATAAAAGCCAGGGCAGCTTTGCTTACAACTTCACCGTTTTTATAGTGTTGCTGCTAACCGTGTTGTTCGCCAACTTTGCCGAAGCTATTGCCGAAGCACGCGGAAAAGCACAAGCTGAAAGCCTGCGCAAAACCCGTGAAGAAACACCTGCAAGGTTGCTTGTTGACGGGAAAGAGAGCCGCGTAATGTCATCCATGTTAAAAAAAGGCGATGTATTCATCTGCGAAACAGGTGACAATATCCCTACTGATGGCGAAATTATTGAAGGTATAGCCACTATTGACGAATCTGCAATTACCGGTGAATCTGCACCGGTTATCCGTGAGTCGGGAGGTGATAAATCATCTGTTACCGGCGGCACCAAAGTTTTGTCAGACAGGATAAAAGTTATGGTTACCACACAACCCGGCGAAAGCTTTCTGGATAAAATGATTGCCCTTGTTGAAGGAGCTTCGCGCCAGAAAACACCGAATGAGATCGCACTTACCATATTACTGGCCGGTTTTACGCTCATCTTCGTGATCGTTTGTGTTACCCTGCAGCCTTTTGCTGATTATGCCAATACGCCTATCACCATTGCCGCCTTTATATCGTTATTTGTTTGTTTGATCCCTACAACAATCGGTGGCCTGCTATCGGCCATTGGTATTGCCGGGATGGATAGGGCATTACGGGCAAACGTAATAACAAAATCGGGCAAGGCTGTTGAAACTGCCGGCGATCTGGATACCCTGCTGCTTGACAAAACAGGCACCATAACAATCGGTAACCGTAAGGCAACTAATTTTTACCCTACCGTTGGCATTGCTGAAAACGACTTTATCACTGCCTGCGTTCTGAGCTCATTAGCTGATGAAACGCCTGAAGGTAAATCAATTGTTGAACTGGCTCAGCAGGGCTCCGATAAACTGTCGGTAATAGCACCCAAAGATTCGGTGTTTATAAAGTTTACCGCCGAAACCCGTTCAAGCGGTTTGGATACACCGGATGGTATCCGTGTAAGGAAAGGCGCTTTTGATTCTATCCGTAACATCGCCCTTAAAGCCGGCAACGCTTTCCCTGCAGATGTAGAGGAAAATGTTAAAAAGATCTCGTCAAACGGCGGCACTCCGCTGGTAGTATCACAAAACGAGAAAATCCTGGGTGTAATTGAACTTCAGGATATTATTAAGCCCGGCATTGCAGAACGTTTTGAGCGCCTGCGCAAAATGGGTGTAAAAACAGTTATGGTAACTGGTGATAACCCTTTAACTGCCAAATTTATTGCTGAAAAAGCTGGTGTGGATGATTTTATTGCCGAGGCAAAACCGGAGGATAAAATGAACTACATTAAAAAAGAACAGCAGGGCGGCAAGTTGGTAGCCATGATGGGAGATGGAACAAATGATGCTCCTGCACTTGCACAGGCCGATGTTGGCGTGGCAATGAACAGCGGCACACAAGCGGCCAAAGAAGCCGGTAACATGGTTGATTTGGACAACGACCCTACGAAGCTTATTGAAATAGTAGAAATAGGCAAGCAACTGCTGATGACCCGCGGAACACTTACCACCTTCTCCATAGCTAACGACGTAGCCAAGTATTTCGCTATTGTTCCAGCGCTGTTCATGGTATCTATTCCCGCTTTAAAGGCATTAAATATAATGGATCTGCACAGTCCGCAATCTGCCATATTATCGGCAGTAATATTTAACGCTATCATTATTCCAATGCTTATCCCATTGGCTTTAAGAGGTGTTGAATACAAGCCGATAGGTGCGAGTGCACTGCTACGCCGCAACCTGCTTATTTATGGCCTGGGTGGCGTGATTGTACCTTTTATAGGGATCAAATTAATTGATTTAATAATAGCAACATTTATATAGATGCAGGATAGGAGGAGTGGGATCAGCAACTTATTTCACTTCTCACTAATTCCTCTTACTAAATAATCAAATCAAAAAGAAAATGAAAACGTATTTATTGCCATCCATTAAGTTGACTATCATATTGATAGTAATAACTGCCGGAATATACCCCCTTGCAATTGCCGGAATCGGAAAATTTACACCGGGACATGGCGATGGTGAAACCATCAGCTACAAAGGCCGTGTTGTTGGCTATGCCAACATTGGCCAAAAATTCACAAAAGATGAATACTTCTGGTCCCGCCCGTCTGCCGTTGATTATAACGCTGCAGGGTCAGGAGGCTCAAACAAAGGCCCGTCAAACCCAGACTATTTAAAAGATGTTGAAAAACGCATCCAGGAGTTTTTAAAGCACAATCCAGGCGTAAAACGTTCGGATATCCCCGCCGAACTGGTAACAGCTTCAGGTAGTGGTTTAGACCCTGATCTGTCGCCTGCCGGTGCCAAAGTACAGGTAGCACGTGTTGCTAAAGTACGTAACCTGTCTGCGGCACAGGTAGAAAAATTAGTGGAAGACCATACCGAACAACCCCTTTTAGGATTATTTGGTCCTCCAAAAGTTAACGTACTAAAACTAAACGTGGCACTTGACGAGCTAAAAAAATAAGTTAACAGGATTGATTGGGTCTGCAAAATAGAAACTCAGTCAATTCTACAAACTACTAAAAAACAAGATGTATAAAAAAATTATATTGATAAGCCTTTTTGCTTCGGCTGTAATTACAGCTAAGGCCGCTAATAGTTCTGACACTACAAAAGTTGTTGCTGATCCGCCGCTGGTATTTTCAGGATCTGTTGATACTTATTATAAGGCTGATTTCTCAGGTCATCCAAACATCGGTACCAGCTTTGCAAACGAAAACAATTCCGTATCAGTGGGTATGATTGATCTGGCCCTTAAGAAAAAGGTAGGCAAGGCAGCCTTTGTAGGCGAGTTGTCTTTCGGCCCCCGCAGCGATCAGTCTATCCCTACTTCAGGTTACCATATCCAAAACTTATACGTTTCATACGATGTTACCGATAAGTTTAACCTTACCGCAGGCTACATGGCAACTTTTGTGGGTTACGAAGTAATTTCACCTGCCGGTAATTTCAATTATTCTACTTCTTATTTATTTACCAACGGGCCATTCCAGAATGCAGGCTTTAAAGCTACTTACGCTTTCAGCGATAAGGTAAGCTTAATGGCAGGTATCTTTAACAACAAATGGAACTACTACTCATCATTAAGCGCTGATAACACAACTTATGGTGATGTATCTACTTTTGGTGCCCAGTTGATGATTGCCCCGGTAAAAGGGTGGACCGCTTATCTGAACCTGGTAACCGGTTCATACTCGGGAACAGAATTTGACCTTACTACCGCTTACCAGATAACCGGTGCATTTAAACTGGGGCTTAACGCCGCTACTTTTAAAGCACCTAACAACGGTGGTGGTTTTGACGGCGTAGCGCTGTACCCGCAATTAGCGGTATCGCCTGCTGTAACCTTTGGTTTAAGAGGCGAGTACTTTAAAGTGAAAGATAATGGTGGCAATGTAAAAGGTATTACCGTTACCTCAAACATAAAAGCCGGACCGTTAACTATTATTCCTGAAGTAAGGTTTGACAGCAAGAGCAGTGATTTTGGAACTGTGTTTACTGATAGCAATGGTGCGCTTACTAACCATGCTTCGCAATTTGTACTGGCTGCTGTTTATGCTTTCTAAATAAAAAGAATAAGATATACACGTACATTTTAATTGGGTTTGATTGAGGTGCGTGTTGAAGGGGATGCGAAGGCATCCCCTTTCAATGGTTTTTATTAAAAATATTGGGATATTGTAAGAGCATTTGAAATTTCACAGCTTTTGGTCCTCTTACAAAAATACCAACCCCAAAAAAATGTCAGAAGAAAACAAAGAACAATCGGTTGAGCATTTTCTTGAACTGATAAAGCGGTCGAGGCGCGGCAAGTTTAAGATCTATATCGGCATGAGCGCCGGTGTGGGTAAAACTTACCGCATGCTTTTAGAAGCACAAACCTTGCTGCGCAATGGTATTGACGTAAAGATCGGTTATGTTGAAACGCATAAACGCAAAGAAACCGAGGCGTTGCTTAACGGCTTACCGGTAATACCCCGCCGCAAACTTTTTTACAAAGGTAAAGAGCTGGATGAAATGGACTTGCATGCCATTATTAACCTTCGGCCCGAGGTGGTAATTGTTGATGAACTTGCGCATACCAATATTGAAGGCAGCCAAAATGAAAAACGCTGGCAGGATGTGGTTGAAATTTTAAATGCAGGAATCAACGTAATTAGCGCGGTTAATATTCAGCATATTGAAAGCCTTAACAGTGAAGTAGAAAAAATAACCGGGGCAGCTATCAACGAACGTATTCCCGATAAGGTTTTGCAAATGGCCGACGAAGTTGTAAATATTGACCTTACGGCAGATGAACTTATTGACCGCTTAAAGGAGGGAAAGATCTATGATGAGAAAAAGATCCCGATTGCTTTGAATAACTTCTTTCAGGCCGAAAGGATCCTTCAATTGCGGGAACTTGCCCTGCGTGAGGTTGCCCACCAGGTAAACCGCAAAATAGACGTGGAGGTTCCCAAAAATATTAAGCTGCGCGCCGAACTTTTTTTAGCCTGTATCAGTACCAATGAAGCATCTGCAAAGATCATCATCCGCAAAACGGCAAGGCTGGCATCTTATTATCGCTCGAAGTGGTATCTGCTGTATGTGCAAACATCAAATGAGAGCAGCGATAAAATAAACCTGGCGTCGCAGCGACACCTTATCAATAACATGAAATTAGCCACACAGTTGGGCGGCGAAGTGCTGAAAATAAAAAGTGATAATATTGCCAAAACTATTTGGGAAACAGCCGAGAAATACGACATTACTACCATATGCCTCGGAAAACCGCACTTTAAATTTTACCAATTGGTTTTAAAAACAGCTGTGTTTACACAGCTATTAAACAAAATGTCACAAACGCATATTGATCTTGTAATACTATCATGACTATAAAAAATAAACTCCGCGCCGGCTTCAGCTTTTTGTTCATGTTGTCACTTTTGTGCTGCGGCCTATCTATTTACTTTCTGAACAGGCTCTCTGCCGATGCCCGAAACATCTTAAAAGACAACTACAAAACGGTTGTATTCACTAAGAACATCGGCGTGGCGCTGGATGCCGCTGACGGGCCGCTAAATACGGCGCAAACAACGCTTATCGAGAAAAACCTAACTCAGCAGGAGCATAACATCACCGAGCCTGGCGAGCGGCAACTTACCGACTCTTTGCGCGCACGCTACGAAAAACTAAAAAAGGCACAAAATGATCCCGCACAAATAACCGTGTTAAAAGGCGATATGAAAAGATTGCTGTTCGGTATAATGCAGCTTAACTTAAACGCCATCGATCATAAAGATACCCGGGCAAAAGGCACGGCAGACAGGGCGATATTGCTGGTTGCGTTTACAGCTTCATTTTTATTCCTTGTTGCATTTAGCTTTGTGGTTAACTTCCCCAGCTACATTGCCAACCCGTTGCGGGAGCTAACCGCGCGGATAAAGGAAGTTTCTAACCGCAATTATCACCAGCAGCTGGATTTTAAATCAAACGATGAATTTGGCGAACTTGCCCGTGCATTTAACACCATGACCCTAAAACTTGATGAATATGAGAACAGTAACCTGGCCAGTATTTTATTTGAGAAAAAAAGGATAGAAACCATCATCAATTCCATGCAGGATGCGATCATAGGTCTTGACGAAAAATCGGTGATCATATTTGCCAACCAGGTTGCTTGCTCACTTATTGGCTTGCCCGAAAAAAGTATTACCGGCAAATATGCGCCCGATGTAGCCCTGGAAAATGACCTTTTACGCAACCTGCTGATAAACGATCAACCCAAAATGAAGATCTATGCTGATAACCGCGAAAGCTTTTATTCAAAAGCGGTATTATCAATTGTAAGCAAAGACAAAGTGATAGGAAGTGTTATCATCTTAAAAAACATTACCGAGTTTCAGCAAATGGATGAGGCTAAAACAAATTTTATAGCAACCATATCGCACGAACTGAAAACACCTATCTCATCCATAAAAATGAGTTTAAAATTACTGGAAGATAGCCGTATTGGCGCGGTAAATACTGAGCAGCGCCAACTGCTGGAGAACATTGATGAGGATGCCCGCAGGCTATTGCAAATAACTGCCGAATTGCTTGATATGGCGCAAGCTGAAACCGGAAAGCTGAACCTGCATTTTGGCAGCACGCATCCACAAAACATTGTCGATTATACCATTAAGGCATTAAAAACCACCGCGGAGCAAAAACATATTACCATTAATGTAAAATGCGCTCAAAACCTTCCTGATGTGCATGCCGACCTGGATAAATCTACCTGGGTACTTATAAACCTGCTTTCAAACGCCATCAAATACAGCCATGAAAAATCGGTAGTTGATCTTGTTGTAAAAAAACATCACAATGATGAAGTGGAATTTTCAGTGGAGGACCATGGCCGCGGGATAGATCAACAATATTTATCAAGGATTTTCGACAGGTACTTTAAGGTGCCCGGGACTACTACAGATCAAACAGGCACGGGCCTTGGCCTTGCTATTGCTAAAGATTTTATTGAAGCACAGGCAGGTAAAATTGGCGTTGAAAGCGAACTGGGTGAAGGCAGCCGGTTTTATTTCACCTTAAAAATGGCAGGCAAAAACTAAAAGCAAATTAATATTACCGGTAAGTTCGTTGCCGGTAATATGTTTGAATAGGGCCAAAATTATAGGTAATTCCTATTAATAGCTGCCGGTAATGATCTGTATCGCGATTTTTAAACTTTGAGGGGGGATCATTGTAACCGTCGAGGCCATCGCCGATATCGAAATTATGTACATAACAAATACTGACTACATAGGTTGGCTCACCAAACATGTTATTAAATTTCAAAGCATAACCGGCCCTTGCCGAGGCGATGAACTCCCTGCTTTGATCGCTTCCGGGAAACCTATAGTGTGAGCCATCAGGTTTGATCCGGTTTGTTTTAACCTGGCTAAATACCCCGCCGGCACCAAATCCGGCAAACCAGTTTTTTAAAAGATCGTTGACGGTGTTATCCTTATCCAAAAGTTCCCCCAGTTGAATCTCTACACGCAGGAACAGCGCAGTATAGTTATTCTCATATTTTCTTAGATTTTTATCCAGTGTAAAAGTGTCTCCCCCGCCGGATAGTTTTCCCCGCTGCAACTCAAGAGAGATTGGAACAAATGCGCTGTAGTTATAGCTCACATGAGCTGCGTAACTATATCCGGGATTTTGCTTTACCAGGTCCGTATATCCTAATGTCGAACTTATATCAAAACCGGCTCCAAATGTGGCGTAACTCTGTGCCCTGGCGGTTACAGATAAAAAAACAACAAAAAAAACAACAGTTAATTTTCTCAAGTAAACGCCCGGTAATAATTTAAAATCGGTCGAATGTAATAAATTTAACTACTTATAATGATAACAATTTATATATAATAATAGAATTTCCGTTGCTATATAATTTAAAGCAAAACCACTATCACTACACTTAATATTTACATATTAATATAACTAAATTAAACCTTTAATAAAAAGATCCTTTATTAAAAAGGCGTTTGTTTAAAAAAAATAAGACTAGCCAATTAACTGCTTTATTCAAAAATTTAAATAATTGCTTAGCTTTATTAAATCCGTTAATAATGCCCGCCACAAAATTAAAAAGTAGCTTATGACTACAAAGCAAACACTAAACCCATTATCCACCCGCCTGCTTTCCCTCGATTTTCTTCGCGGCTTTATCATGGTTCTACTGGCCATCGAATCAACAGGAATGTATGATTATTTATATGAGCATTCACACAATAGTTTTATTGAACAATTCACCCATCATCCCTGGCACGGCCTCCACTTTTGGGATCTGGTGCAGCCGGCGTTCATGTTTATGGCAGGGGTAGCAATGGCTTTTTCATTGAATAAACAATGGGCGAACGGGACCACCTGGAACCAGAGTTTTAAAAAAACACTAAAACGTTGTGGCTGGCTGTTTTTTTGGGGTGTGCTGGATTACGCTGTTCGCCCGAAGGGTTTATCATTCGAATTATGGGATGTACTTACCCAGCTTTCTTTTACCACGTTGGTAGCTTTCCTCATTTTCAGGTGGAGCTCGCTGGCACAGATAGGCGTATGCATAGGTTTGTTGGTGCTCACCGAAATATTGTACCGGTTTACGCACGTGCCCGGCTTCGATCAACCGTTTACCGACCAGCATAACTTTGGTAATTACATCGACCTGCTGCTGATGAATAAGATAAACAATGGCGGATGGGTAGCCATAAACTGCATCCCAACTGCTGTGCACACCATTGCCGGCGCATTGGCCGGGAAGTTGCTATTGAGCAGCAATCATCATAAATTAAGGCAGCTCATCCTTTGGGGATTGGCCTGCCTGGTGTTAGGTTATGGGTTCGACTTGTTAAACATCACGCCGATCATCAAACGCATAGCAACGACATCATTCACTATAGCTGCGTTAGGCTGGTGCCTGTGGTTTTTGGCTATCAGCTATTGGTGGGTTGATGTACTGGGCCACCGTAAGTATTTAACTTTTTTCACCATTGTAGGCATGAATTCCATTTTCATATACCTGTTTTTTGAAATTGTGGGCAGCCGTTGGTTTAATGGTTACATCGGCTGTATTTCAAATGGCATTTTGAGTTGGTTTAATGCCGGCGAGTTACTTAAAGTTATTGTGGCCTCAGCCTGCATTTTTGGGCTGGAATGGCTGCTTTGTTACTTCCTTTATAGGAAAAAGGTGTTTTTTAAACTATAATTGAACAATCGCTATTTTATTTAGTTGATTAAGCAAAGTCTGGTTAAATTGGAATGTATTTTGATTCAACCGGATGAACATCACAAGAATTTGAATGAGTCAACAAAACATGAAGAATTATTTACATCTCCTTTTTATCCTGCTCATGTTGACTAAAGTAAAAGCTCAGCCGGCAACAGATAGCATAACTATCAAAAAATCATCCGTAAAGACGTTAACAGATGAAGAATATACAGCCTTATTGAATGGCAAAGATCTTTACCACATGTCGTTGGCTGCCGAATTAAATCATTATCCATCGCCGCAAAAAGCGCTGCAATACAAAAAGGAACTGGACCTTAGTCCGCAGCAGTTAACCAAATTAAATGCCGTTGTCAAGGAGCTCCGCCGCAAAACATTGGAGATGGGTTTGATAATTATCCGCAATGAGCGCACATTGGATAGTATTTTTAAATATAACAAACTGGATAACGGGTCGTTGATATTTTATGCAAACCGTTACGGATTATACCAGGGCGAACTCAGAAATGTTATTTTACAATCATACCTGGTTACCAAAAACTTGCTCACGCCACAGCAGTTGCGCAAAATTGAATCGTTAGAAAAACGTAATTAACGGAAATACCATTAGATTTATTTAATTTAGCGCCCCCTGATTAAGTGTAAAACATCATAGTGTTTTGTTAACGCAAAAGGGGTGTGAATTTGATTGATATAGAAAGTTCATCTCACTACTAATAAAATTGTTGAATGAAGATTACTTTTGACTTTGAAAAACCACTTGCCGAACTGCAGCAGCAGATAGAAAAGGTAAAACAGGTTGAAGATAAAAACAAGCTGGATATGTCGGCAACGATAACAGAGCTTGAAAATAAATTAGAAACCGCTAAGAAAGAGATTTATGCGAACCTGACCGGTTGGCAAAAAGTACAGATCTCCCGTCACCCGGAAAGGCCATACTCCCTGCAATATCTGGAACTGATGTGCGACGATTTTATCGAATTACATGGCGACCGGACTGTTGGCGACGACAAAGCGATAATTGGGGGCTTCGGAACTATTGGCGGACAAACAGCTATGTTTATTGGCCACCAAAAAGGACGCAACACCAAAGAGCGCCAGATGCGCAATTTCGGTATGGCTAATCCCGAAGGTTACCGCAAGGCTTTAAGGCTGATGAAACTAGCCGAAAAGTTCAATAAGCCTGTTATAACACTAATAGACACCCCAGGAGCATTCCCTGGCCTTGAAGCCGAAGAACGCGGACAAGGCGAAGCCATAGCGCGCAACCTGCTGGAGATGTCGATATTAAAAGTGCCTGTTATCTGCGTTGTGATAGGTGAAGGCGCATCAGGCGGTGCATTGGGAATAGGTATTGGCGATAGGGTATTGATGCTTGATAATTCATGGTATTCGGTTATCTCTCCAGAAAATTGCTCAACCATCCTGTTCAAAACCTGGGAACATAAGGAAAGAGCGGCAGAAATGCTGAAACTTACCAGCACCGAAATGCTGAAAAACAAACTGATAGACGGTGTTATTAAAGAACCCCTTGGCGGCGCACACCAGGATCCGGTTGCCATGGCTGCTATTTTAAAGAAACAGCTTTTGAAAGACCTTAAAGTATTAAAAGAACGCAATATTGATGAACTGGTTACCGAAAGGATAGATAAGTTCTGCAATATGGGTGTGGTGATAGAAGATTAACACATACACCATAAACCATAAACAATAAAAGCGGCTGATGTCCGCTTTTATTGTTTTATGCGGGATTGGTTACTCCACCACCAAAGTCTCAATTGAATGCGCCGGGCTGGTTGTTTTGGCAGCCTTGCCCTTTATCCATAGCGAGTAATCAATATTTTCATCTGTTTTGTTCATTACCACAACAGCCAGTTTGCCATCGGGGTTAATATAAGCGGTGGTTAAAAGCTTATCCCTACTTGCAGAACTTACAATGCGTTTAGCACCCGGGCGGATAAATTTGGAGAAATGCCCCATGTAATAGTACGAATTGGTATAGATCAAGCTCCCGTTACGGGTGTCAGCATGTATGGGTGCAAAGCAAAAATTGCCAACGTGGTTTGGCCCGCCTTTTTCATCAAGCAAAATGTTCCAGTCTGTCCATCCTACTGTTCCTGCATTAAAATCATTGATCATTGAAAGGCCATACCGCTCGCCAAGCGCCCAGTCATTAAGCCTGTTAAAATCAAATTTCTCAACGCAGCCTTCGGTAAATATCAATTTCTTATCCGGGAATACCTTTGCCACCAGGCGCGCATTTTCAAAATTCATGCCTGCGCCGGTCCACGTTTCATACCAGTGAAAGCCTATTCCCCAAACGTATTTTGCAGAAGCCGGATCTTCCAGAATGGTACTTGCACGCTGATACATTAAATCGCGGTTGTGATCCCAGGCAATCAGTTTTTTACCGGCCATGCCTGCTTTATAAAGTGTTGGGCCTAAAAAGTTTTTTATAAAGTCGCGTTCCTCTTCCGCAGTGTACAGGCACGACTCCCATGTTTGGGTGGCCATAGGTTCATTCTGCACCGAAAGACCCCAGATTGGCATACCCAGTTTTTCATAGGTTTGAATAAATTTCACATAAAAATTTGCCCATTGCTGGTCATATTTAGGCAAAAGCTTTCCGCCATGTAAAACATCACCATTGGTTTTCATCCATCCCGGCGGGCTCCATGGGCTTACAAATAAGGTAAGTTTGCCACCTGCTGCAGCGGTAACTTCTTTTATAAAAGGGATCCGGTATTTTTTATCGTGACTTACGTCAAATGACTTTAAACTAACATCATTGTTTTTAACATAGCTGTAGCTTTCGCTTGAAAAGTCGCTGCTTTGAATACTGGTGCGTCCCAGCGTGTAACCAATTCCCTTATTTTTATCAAAATAAGCGGTGAGCAGTTCCTTTTGCTTGTCTTTAGGCAGTTTATAAAAGGTTTCCGCTGATGCATCGGTTAGCGCGCCGCCTATCCCCAGCATTGTTTGGAACGTTTTCGACGGATCAACAAATATGGCGACTTCGGTTTCAACAGGCTGAGGATTGCTTGTAAATGTGAGGGTGCCCATTTGTTTCATTCGGTCATCAGTACCTTTTGCAGTAACATATACGGTTACTTTTTTATTGGCAGCAGTGTAAAGCTTACTTTTTTGGGCATTTACCATTTCAGCGTCGCCTAAGATAATCAAGGCAAAAGCCATCGAAAGTGTAAGAAATCGTCTTTTCATAATGGGTTATTATCTGGAAATATATTGCAGTGCTTACAGCAGGGTTATAATACCCAAATCTATTAAAGATAATTGTAATCCAATTATCTTTAATAGATTTATAACATATTGATTAACAAGAGATCTGCTTCAATAATATTACCCAAATACTTACAAATCCTCATGATCTAAATGTCCCCATACTTTTTGAAGAAACCTTCAGGCATTTAAAACTCCTGAACAATTTAAATAAAACACCCGCATAAAAGCACTTCCGCTGTAACAAAACCGGACACCTACCGTACGGATATGCAACAGGCACAGCCCACAATCAATCAATACAACACGCTGATTATTAATATATTAAAATAGCGGCACGATGTTAATGATAAAGATTTGGCTGTATACTGAATATTTGCTAAAAAAGCCCGAAATTGTAATTCCATCACTCATATACCTTCAAGTAAGCCTGCTATGATAAAGATCTATTTAAAAATTGCCTGGAGAAACCTGAACAAGCATCGGTTCTTTTCATTAGTGAATATTTGTGGATTAGCCCTTGGCGTAGCCGCCTTCTGGATTATCGCGTCATACATGACCGATGAATGGAGCTACGACCGATATAATGACAAATCAGACAGAATTTTTCGTGTTGCTCAGCATGGCAAATGGGGAAATGGTGGTTTTAACCTGGCTATTACATCCATCCCTTATGCACCAGCTTTAAAAGCAGATTATCCTGAAGTTGAAGATGCCATCCGCATTGACCTGGAAGGTGGCGGAAAAATTATATATAATGATAAACAGATAGTTGCCAATGATATTTCATTTACCGACAATGCAATTTTCAACATTTTTACTTATCATTTTTTATCGGGAGATCCCAATACCGCCCTATCAAAACCCAATAGCATAGTGCTTACAAAAACCCTTGCCGAAAAAATATTTGGTGATGCTGCGTTAGCCATGGACAAAATCATTTCGTTTGGTGTTAATGGCAGTTCGCAAAACGTGGTAACCGGCGTAATTGCCGATGTACCGGCAAATTCAACCTTCAAATTCAGTGCACTTCGTTCCTTTGATGATAACTATACCGGTCAATGGGCCAGTGCCGGGGTTTTCACATTTGTACTACTTAAAAACCATGACGACTATAAGAAAATAGAGGCCCGGTCTGACGATTTCTTTAACAAGCACTTAAAGGCTTCCTTCGCCGGTGTAAAATATAAAATGGAACTGCAACCGCTTACTTCCATTCACCTGCATTCAAACCTTGACTATGAAATGGGCAATAACGGCAATATCACCTATATGTACATATTCGGTATTGTTGGTTTACTGATATTGGTTATCGCGATAATCAACTATGTTAACCTCACTACCGCACGTTCATCGGTAAGGGTTAAAGAGATAGGCATCCGTAAAGTGATAGGCTCTGGCAAGGCGCAATTGCTTTATATGTTCTTTTTCGAATCCATCCTGTTGGCTATTCTGGCTACACTTGCAGGAATGGTGCTGATCCAGGCTGCTCTACCTTATTTCAACCTCCTTTCGGGCAAATCATTAAACATTTGGTACTTCGGTGTAAGCAAATCGTTGCTGATATTTGCATTTTTTGCACTTGTAACGGGTGTTGTGAGCGGCATCTATCCTGCGCTATTCTTATCCGGTTTTAAAACCATCCCGGCCATGAAAGGCCAATTGGGCAATCAATCGTCAACCATTCTTTTCAGAAAAGGCCTGGTTATTTTCCAGTTTGTTATCACCATCGTGATGATTGTTGGTTCTTGCATAATTTACCAGCAGCTGCATTATGTTTTAAATAGAGATCTCGGCTTTGATAAATCGCAGATGCTAACTTTTCACATCCATAATAAAGGTGCACGCGCAAAAACTGAAGAAATTAAAGCGCAATTGCTGCAAAACCCATTGATCCAAAGCGTAGCTGTTGCAGGTAACCCCATCGGCAATAATGACATCGGCTCAAATGCCTTTAACATAGGTCCGGACGGTAACAACGCAGCCGATACCAAAATGGTTGAGTCTTTAATTGTTGATCCCGATTTTATACCCGCAATGCAAATAAAAATGGCAATGGGACGTAATTTTCAAAAAGGTATTTCGGATACCGCGAACCACTCCATTATAGTTAACGAAACATTAATAAACGAACTCGGGTGGAAAAATCCAATCGGCAGGCGTGTCCGTACTGGTGTCAATCATGGTGTTATCAACTATTCAACCATAATTGGCGTAACGAAAGATTTTAACACTTATTCGCTACAGCACAAAGTTTCGCCAATGGTGCTAAACCTACCTGCCGTTACTAATGATAGGGATAACATGTATGTACGTTTGAGCAAAAACAATATTCCGGCTGCATTGGCTTACCTGCAGCAAGTTTACGCCAGGTTTGATCCTGAAAACAAAGTAGATTACCATTGGCTTGATCAAAACTTTGCCGATCAATACCTGTCGGAAAAAAAGCAAGGCAATTTGTTATTAATTTTCACGGTGCTGGCAATTTGTATTGCCTGCCTAGGGTTGTTTGGCCTGGTAACTTTTACTGCTGAACAACGGGTAAAGGAAATTGGAATTAGAAAGGTTTTGGGAGCCGGTATACACCACATTGTAAACATGCTGGCCAAAGAGCTGGTTTTGCTGGTATTTGTTGCTGCAATTGTTGCTGCTCCGATTGCATGGTTTGCTGTAAATAAATGGCTGCAAAATTTTGCTTATCGCGTAAATATCCAATGGTGGGTATTTATTGCCGCAGGCGTAGCTGCCATGTTAATAGCGTTTATTACTATAAGTGTTCGGTCGGTTAAGGCTGCCATGGCTAACCCGGCTAACAGTTTAAAATCAGAGTAACTCGTACGAAGGATTTATTTGAATAGTTTAGTTTATCGAAAAAATATCCGGCTGCGAATAATTACTGTTTTACACTAAAACCAAATTATGATAAAGAATTACTTAAAAATTGCCTGGCGTAACCTGGTACACAACAAAGGCCTTACAGGGATAAACGTCGGCGGCCTTGCAGTTGGCATGACCGTAGCTATATTAATTGGTTTATGGATAGTGGATGAACTATCATTTGACAGGTACCACAAAAATTACGAAAACATAGCCCGGGTAATGCAGAATCAAACCGTTAATGGCGAAGTTAATTCGCTAAAAGCTATGCCTGTCCCCGCTGCTTATGAGCTTCGGCACTTGTATGGCAACTATTTCAAGCATGTTGTGCTATCGTCATGGACCAACGCGCATCTTATATCGTTCGGCGGCAAAAACATTTCTGTGTCCGGTAATTACATGGAACAGGACGCCCCTGAAATGCTTACCCTTAGCATGAATAAAGGATTAATAAACGCTTTAAAAGACCCATCGTCCATCCTGCTTACTCAATCAGTATCGCAAGCTTTTTTTGGCGATGAAAATCCGGTAGGCAAAATCATAAAATTAGATGGAACTAATTTAAAAGTTGGCGGCGTTTACCAGGATCTGCCTGCAAATACCACCTTCAGTAATGTGGCATTTATTGCTCCGTGGGAACTATATGCCAACTCGGGCGATGTTCAACAATCCAAAACTAACTGGAACGCCAACTCTTTTCAAATTTTCGCTCAGGTTGTAGCATCAAAAAGCATTACCGAAGTTTCAGAAAAAATTAAAAATATCAAAAAGCAAAATCTTGATCAGCAGGGAAAATTATCAAACCCGCAGGTGTTCCTGTTCCCGATGAGCAGGTGGCATTTATATGCTGAGTTTAAAAATGGCGTAAATACCGATGGCGCTATCAGGTATGTATGGCTCTTTGGCATCATCGGTATTTTTGTTTTGATGCTGGCAGGCATAAATTTCATGAACCTGAGCACCGCTCGTTCCGAAAAGCGGGCAAAAGAGGTTGGAATACGAAAGTCTATAGGTTCACTCAGGAGCCAGTTGATCTGGCAATTTCTAAGCGAATCGTTGCTGGTAGCAGCGCTGGCTTTTGTTGCAGCAATGTTTTTGGCGCAATTAACACTTCCCTATTTTAACGCCCTAACAGGAAAGCACGTTAGTATATTATGGACCAGCCCCTTGTTTTGGTTAACTGGCATTGGCTTTTTGGTAATCAGCGGCTTATTCGCCGGCAGTTATCCGGCTTTCTATCTGTCATCTTTCCAACCGGTAAAGGCGTTAAAGGGTTCATTTAAAGCTGGCCGGTTCGCCGGCATCCCGCGAAAAGTGCTTATTGTTGTTCAGTTCACATTTTCAGTTACCATGATTATCGGGACAATTGTTGTGCTCAGACAGATCCAATTTGCAAAAAACCGGCCCATTGGCTATAACCGTTCCGGTTTAATTATGGTTAGGCCTTATTCCGAAGCGCTTCACAAAAACATGCAAGCGGTTAGAAATGAGTTGCTGCAATCACAGTCAGTAATAGAAATAGCCGAATCAGGGAACCAAATCACAAAGGGAAGCAGAACAAGCGGAGGATTTAACTGGCCGGGAAAAGATGCGGGCACTGCGGGAGAATTTGCAACGGTTGCGGTAACGCCGGAATATGGGAACACCGTGAACTGGCAATTTAATGATGGCAGGGGATTTTTAAGATCAACCCCGGCAGATTTAAGCGGCCTGGTATTAAACCAAACTGCGGTTAAGTATATGGGGTTAAAAAATCCTGTGGGACAAATTATTAATTGGGATGATAAAAAATACCGCATACTGGGAATTACAAAAGACATGATCGTTGAATCGCCCTATGAGCCAATAAAGCCTACTATTTTTTATTTAACCGGCGAAGCGGGTATTGTAAACATTCGAATTAATCCTAAAATGAGTGTAAGTGAAGCATTAACCAACATTGAAGCTATTTGCAAGAAGTATGCACCAGCAGATCCGTTTGATTACAAATTTGTTGACCAGGAATATGCACAAAAATTTGGTGATGAGGAACGCGTAGGTAAACTGGCTAGCTTCTTTGCCGGCCTTTCTGTTTTTATCAGTTGCCTTGGTTTATTTGGTATGGCTACCTTTATGGCAGAACAACGCACTAAGGAAATTGGTGTACGAAAAGTATTAGGTGCCACTGTGTTTAACCTCTGGGCGCTATTATCTAAAGATTTTGTTTTATTGATAGTTATAGCCCTTGTAATTGCAACACCCGGCGCTTATTACTGCATGCTCAAATGGTTACAAAACTACACGTATCACACTGGTTTATCCTGGTGGATATTTGCTGCATCGGCTATAGGCACATTGTTGATCACCCTTTTAACTGTAAGCTATCAAAGCATAAATGCAGCATTAATGAATCCGGCTAAAAGCCTCAAAAGTGAGTAATCAGCCATTGATCCTGATTGCTATACCGGGAAATTTCCCGTCTTTAAACTATTAACTGTGAAATAAAATGACATTAAACTACTTAAAAACCGCCTGGCGCATCCTGATGCGTCAAAAACTATTTTCGCTTATCAATGTGATGGGGCTCGCTATAGGTATGGCTGCATGCCTGCTTATTGTGCAATATATTAGCTTTGAATTAAGCTACGATAATTTCCATAAAAACGGCGCCCGCATCTACCGCATTAAACATCAAAATAATAGCCAGGGTAACGTAATTGAGGATATGCCGAAAACGTATTCTGCGGTGGGCCCCGCGCTAAAGGCCACTTTCCCTGAAGTGCAGGAAGTAACGAGGATCTCAAAGTTGGGAGGGTTGGTTAGCACGCAACAAATCAACGGATCAATAACAGCTTTTAACGAAGAAAGGATTTACCAGGCAGATGCATCTTTTTTACGCTTGTTTTCTTTCCCAATGACCGAGGGTAATGCCACAGCTCTGAACAACCCCAATACAGTTGTAATTAGCGAAAGTACTGCGAAAAAATATTTTGGCAGCCGCGAGCCTGTAGGCAAAACTATAAGGATCCAGCAACAGATTTCAGGCACGGATATTAAAGCTATGGTTACAGGCGTATTCAAGGATGTGCCTGCAAACTCTCATTTGCAATTCGACTTCCTGGTATCCGGTGATGCCAGAGCCGGTGATTGGGTTTACCCGGATTCATACACTTACATCTCCCTCTCGCCTCAAACGGATCCAAAAATATTTGACGCCAAACTACCTGGCTTTATAAAGAAATATGCTGGTTTGAACGGCCAAAACGCAATGAGCCCAACACAGGGAAAAACAAATATTAACTCCATAAAATTAAGTTTGCAGCCCTTGGGCGACATCCATCTATATTCTAATCTTTCTAACGAGATCAGCGCTGGTGGTAACGGGAATTTGGTTTGGTATCTGGGCCTCATTGCGGTTCTTATCCTGGTTATTGCTTATATCAATTATATAAACCTGTCAACCGCTAAGGTAATGGAACGGGCAAAGGAGGTTGGCATTCGCAAGGTACTGGGTTCTCAACGTGCGCAGCTTGTCAGACAGTTCTTGTTCGAATCGTTATTGCTGAACGTTATAAGTGTGGCAGTGGCAATATTTATTGTTCTGCTTTGTATGCCTTGGTTCAGCGCGCTATGTGGTGTACTGATCGGCTTTACCTTATGGGAAGACCCTTATTTTGCATTCGGATTTTTGGGTGTTTTGATTGGTGGTGTTTTATTATCAGCCACATACCCTGCCCTCATCCTTTCAGATTATAAGCCCGTACAAATCTTAAAAGGAAAGTTTATAAACAACACCAAGGGTCTCTCGCTCCGCAAAGCGCTTGTTGTTTTCCAGTTTGTTGTCACCATTGCCTTTATGATGGGTACATTGGTAGTTTATCGCCAGGTAAACTTCATGAAATCATCAAATATGGGGATGGATATGAAACAAACCCTGGTTATTTTAGCCCCTCAAAATGTAAGGGGCACCGACCAGGACGCAGCTAACTTCACCGTAAAAGACAGCGTTTTTCAAACAGAACTTGCCCGCGACCCACGGATAAAAAGTGTTACCTCGTCGTCAAGTATCCCCGGACAAAGTATTGATTATATTATGTCGTACACCCGCCATACACAAGCCGGAGAAAAAAATCTGCGCCTTTCAACCCTTGAAATCGGGAACAGGTACCTCAACCAGTTTAAGGTAAATGTTGTTGCCGGAGAAAAGATCAGCGCTAACACAAATCCCTCAAAAAGCCCGATGATGCTGAATGAGGCCGCAGTTGTATCCCTTGGCTTTAAAAATGCGCAGGATGCCATTGGTAAATTGGTCGAAACAAAAAATGGTCGTGGCCGGGTATTTGAAAATGAAGTGGTAGGTGTAATTAAAAACTTTCATCAAACTTCGTTAAAAGACAACTACACCCCACTGGTTATCAGAGGGATCGACCCTTCAAGCGTAACCCACTATGAGGTTAAATTTAACAACAATAATTTGCCGCAAACCATTGCACAAATAGAAAAAACCTATAAAAATGTATTTCCCGACGCTGCCTTCCAGTATTTCTTTTTAGATGAGTTTTTTGATCAGCAATATAAGGTTGAGCAGCATTTTGGTCAGGTATTCAGCCTGTTTTCCGGCTTTGCTATTTTTGTAGCCTGCCTGGGTTTATTCGGCTTAACATTAATTACCATAACACAGCGTATTAAAGAAATAGGCATCCGTAAAGTATTGGGTGCATCAGTAGCCAACATACTGCTGCTCATTTCAAAAGACTTTGCCGGGCTGATTTTAATTGCCAATACAATAGCATTGCCGCTGGCGTATTGGGGCTGTAATAAATGGCTGCAAGGCTATAAGTTCCGCATTGAGTTTAATGCCTGGTATTTTATACTCCCTATGTTAATGGTGTTTTTAATTGCCATTTTAACAATAAGCTATCAGAGTATCAGAGCAGCCCTGGCCAACCCCGTAAAGAGTTTGAGAAGCGAGTAAAAACCTTTAGCTCAGCTAAAAAACCCTCCAACAACTAACAACGCAAATTATTTAAAAAGGCTCAGCCCCTCATCTATAAAACCTGAGAGTTAGTTGAAAGCGTTCCGGGATGAGATCCGGATCGCTTTTTTTATATTTGAGCAACCAATCTTCAAACACTATGTGGACGTGCCCCTTATGCAATCAGGAATTTATAAACACCAACCAGGTGCATTCATGCAGGGAAAAACAGCTCACAGACTTTTTAAATGGAAAATCGGAACATACCATTGCGCTTTTCAATCATTTAGTAGGTGAGTTTCAAAAAATTGGCGAGGTCAGGCTTCATCCGGCAAAGTCAATGATCAGCTTTGCCAGCCGAAAAAGATTTGCATACGTTATTCAACTCGGCAAAAACTTCATAGATGTTGTATTCCCTTTTAAACAAACCTATGATGATAATTTATGCTTTAATAAAATAAAGCCGGTAACTGGAAGCAGCGATTTTAACCACCATTTCCGGATGTACCTGCCGGAGGATATTAATGATGAAGTAAGAATGTATATGCAGCTGGCTTATGGAAACAGTAATTAAACCGTGCAGTAATTATACCGGGTGGTATTTATGCGCTTCTTTGTCGGTAAGCAACCGGTAGCGCGAAGTATTACATTTGGCGCAAAAATATATCCTTACCGGTAAAAAAAACAGCAAGTTTCTTAATATCCAACCTTTCTGTATCGGGAAATGAAATACTGCCCCGCATTTGCGACACCGGAGAAATGGTTTATCCATGTGTATATTTACGATATTACTTTAGGTACGGTTGTTTATATCAATAAAAATAAACGCATCTGTGTGTAAATATGCGGTGGCTGTTTTGAGCAAAATAATAGTTGGCCCAATACAGCTTCTCAATAAATAGAGCGCATTTTTACGCCAAACTATTTCCAGCACAGTATAAATGGTATTCACGTGCGTTCTTGTAACACAAGCTACCTCGCATTAAAAACGCTTATTTACCCGACAGTTTATATCTCTTCCTACAAAACCGATGCGGTGAACTCAATATTTAGCTCATTAAATTAATTAGCAACCAAAAAGCCAGTCAATTATTTTTATTGTTTCTGATGTTCACTTTCCTGCCTCATTATTTAGTGCTGCTGCAAGCTCATCAGCGTCATTAACTACTTTTACAATTAAGCCCTGCCTGTTTATTACAAAGTGGGTTGGGTATTCATTGGTGCCAAGGTCCTTTTCTATGTATGACTCTTTAACCGGGGCCAATGCATATTTAAATACTGTCTTCTTCGAAAAAGCTTTTAGCTTTTCTACCGGGTCGAAAGCAAGGCTGATAAAAACAACGTCATCCCGGTTTTTATATTTATCAACCAATTGGTTCAAAGCAGGTATTTCCTCATTGCAAGCCTGGCAGTGCAAAAACCAGCATTTTATTACTACAATCTTTCCTTTGGTGTTTTTAGAATTATAAACTTTACCATCAATATCAGTATAATTTAACCCCGGAAACTTTTTGCCCTCCATTTTATAATGAGCCAGTGCCGTTTTTCCATAACTCTGAAGAACGGAATGGATATCGTCACTTACCCTGGGAGCCAGCTTATACAAACGATACTGGTTTCCCGGCCCGGCCAACCGCATAGGCAGGTAATTACCCGTTGCAAAAAGCTGGAAAAATTTCATCTTGTCTATAGCTCTTGATGATGTATTATAAGCCGTAAAATCTTCAGTAGTTTTTAAATAATCGCGGTTATAGTAAGCAAGGCTTAACCCGTCCTTCAAAATTTTTGCCGGCTCAACAAGTGGCTTACCCAAGACTGCCTTTTGAGAAAACGCAGCATTAAAAATGAAAAATAATGCAAGGCAGTAGCGTATTCTTCTCATGGCTAAACAAATTGGTTAGGTAAATATAATTAATGCGGGAACCATAGTGAGATTTAATTAATATAAATTCAAGTCCATTCCGTCACTACCGCAGCTAAATTCACCTAAAACCTAAAACCTAAATCCAATAGATATATAAGGCAAAGAACCTTCCTTTGAAAAACCCACCGCTGCCTGGATCAGCACCAGCTCGGCAGGCACCACGTAAATACCTCCGCCGTAACCGTCATGCCACGCGTTTGAACTGTCTGTAGCTGACCAAACCCTGCCAATATCGTTAAAACCGATTACACCTACACTTCCAGGTAACAGGTACGAAGTAAAATCGAGCACTTTAAGCCTTACTTCAAAGTTATTGTAAAGCATTGTCCGCCCCGTAAACCGCCAGGTGTGGAAACCGCGTAAGGTTTGCGGGCCACCGAGTTTTACCTGCTGAAAATAATCGGCAGTGCCAAAATAAGTTCCGCCGCCGGTGCGGTTAGCTATAATCAATACAGAGTCCTTATCCGGGTTAGCGTAAAAGCTAAACTCCGATTGGATCTGGGTATAAGCGTTGTGCGATCCGGTTAGCGCTTTCATTGATGTAACTGTAGTGTTCCAGTAAACGCCACTGGTGGTTAAAAATCCTTTGTTACGGGTATCATAAGTGGCGCCCGCTACCAGCCCGGCCGACCATTTTGTTGAGAACACATCTTCATTAGGATGGGCCGCATTATAATCATTCAAAAACCGGGTGGTGTTATTGGCAGCGCCGCTGTTATAAAACTGCCCTCCTATCCCTGCATTTAAAACCCATTTGCCATATCTGTGGTACAATCCAACATCAGCGGTTACCAGGTCATAGCGATTACGGTAATAGGTGATTTTTTTATCCCCTTCATTTACAAACGGCGTTCCGTTCCCTACACCAAAAAAGTTACTTACGTTATTAGGCCCCCTTGAAAGCGCATTTATCCTGAGATCGTTGTTCCCGATAGCATTTTTAAAATCAGCCACGTAGGTAAAAAGCAACGATTTGCGCGAAAGAGAATAATTGGTCAGGAACTCCTGCCTGAAAGAATAAGGCTCACCTCTGAAACCATGTTTTTCGTAAGAGAAACCACCGATTAACAGGATACCGATATCCGTATTGTAGTTTGCAAGGATTATCGGCTCAAACCTATCGTACTTGAAACTGGTGCGGTTATAATTATTTACCCCGGTATCGATACTGGTGCGCAACCGTGCCTGCGATGAGGGCGGTGTCACGTTGGCTGAATCTGACCGGTCATACACATACAGCTTACTCCGGTTATTCAATTTTTTATCTACATAAAAACTGTCCACACCTCCCCCGCCAATCATGCGTACTTTTATGGGCGATGTTGTATCGCCTGTTACCGAAAAAACATCGTTACCATTAAAACCATAAAGCCTTACTTCCCTGGTAACAGCCGGTTTAAATACCCGGTGGTAGGTTGTCTTGTCGAGTTCCCCGTCCTTTTTTATTTTTTTAACAGTCACCTCTAGTGTGCCTGCCGAGCCTTCGTGAATGGTGAAATTATCCCTTTTGTCTGACGCCGGAATTTCAACATAAATGGAAATAAAATTATAGTATTCAAGTGCCTGCTTCATGAGCTTGTCACGGCGGGCCTTCATCTTTGTAATGATGGCATTGCCCGAAAGTTTAAATATGGCGTCGGGCATTTTTTTTACCGCGGCAGTAATGAGGCTATCGGTTAGTGTTTTTTGCACATAGGTAATTTGTTCGCGCCAGTCATCTTCGCTAAGCTGATTCAAAAAATAGCGGTCAAAGTAACGCGCGTTAAAGTTCCAGCCGTCAATGTCCCTTATCTCATCGCTGTAACCCTGAAATTTTGATTTTAACCACTGGTGAGACACCACCCAGGGAAACACGCCGGAAGTTTTATAGTAAACCTGGTCACGATCACGGGGCACGGGCTCATAAACGTTCCCTTTACCTTCGTCCTTCTTTTCCCAGCGCCACTGGTCTTCATGCCTGTCCCAGTCACCAAGGATCATATCAAGCAGGCGGGCTTTTAATACGGTTTTTTCATCTACACGATTATCGTTATCTTCTTTCAGCTTACGTTGTACTTTTTCGGTATTATCAGTTTTTTCAGCATCCAGCGGCTCCCGCTCCTCAAACAAAAAAACCTTGTTGGCAAAATCTTTTGTGTATTTACCTAACGCCCGATCTTCTTTTACGTAAACTATTTGCGGGTTTGAATGCGGAACCCCCAACACCTCAGCCAATGGCGGAACAGTTAATGCGGCAAAAGGGTGTGCCGCCGATACCTGGTCCTGCAAAATATCCTTAGCAACTGTTGGCCGTAATTTTGGAGGCAAGCCTCTTTCGGGATATTTTTGTATGGTACGGAGCACCCATTGCTGACCGCTGGAATCCTGCAACCTAAGCGACAAAGTTTGTTTCCCACCACCCTGCTGCAGAATTTTCAATCCACCTTTTTCATCTTCCAACCTAAAAACTTTTAGCTTAACAGGCTGTGCCCATAAGGCCCGGTAATTCTCGCCAAACCAAAAGCGGTGCGTTTTACTAACCTTGTTATACTCAGGCTCAACTGCAATGCGGATGCTGTCGTTCTTTAACTGCTGAGCATGGCCGGCGGCGCAAGCAAAAAACAAACCTATTAACAGCGTAAAGCTTTTCTTCATAAATACACAGTGAGTTTCATTAACCAACAGCTATTGCGTAGAAGTATCACGACCAATTTCCCGAATCACTACTGGTAACCAACCAGCAATAAATATACACGAAAAAAATTATTGTATAAAAGGCCGGGGTTAATATCTGATTCAGCAGATACCACACATTCCTTCACTTACAAGCTCTAACCCAATTTGTCTGCTAATAAAATACCGGCATTCAAATCATTAATTGAGCAGATGGATAATGCATTATATCATGCAATTGTTTTAAATAATAAATTAAATGAAGTTTCGGCGAAACTGTTTTTTTCACTGCCATACAGTACCTGAACAATTTAGTAGCGTTGATTTATGACTTTTCGAATAATTAATGCCCGCACGGCACTTTCCTGTTCATTTGCATCACAATTAATAAAACGACTAAATAAAATATTTACGCATCACGTAGGGGTACAATATAAAACAGGTGTATTACAGGTACTAAAAACAATATCAGACATAACTAAATCAGGCAAAATGATACCAGCACTATCCATATGGCTTTTTAAAAAATACGGAAGGCCATTTTTAAACAGCCGCAACATTTCTTTAAGCCGATTATTCGCCCCTTTAAAAAAGGCAACCGTCACCATCCTTTTTTTGACTTTAAGTTCATTTGCGTTTGCGCAGGAACAAACCTATAATTATGACGTGCTGCACAGTGGCCATTCAGTTGGGTACATGAAATTGCAGCAGTTAAAAGAGGGCAATGACACCTTTTTAAAGATCGTATCGGATGTTACGATGCGTTTTATATTCAGTATCCGGGTAAATATCCGGGAAGATGCCCATTACCGTGATGGTAAGCTGCTAAGTTCACATGTCATAAGGAAGGTAAATGGCAAACAAAAGGCGGATAAGTTTACAAAAGCCAATGGCGACCAATATCAACTTACGGATGACGATAAAATAGGTTCCATCAACCAAAAACAAATTATTAATAACCTTACCATGATGTACCTGCATGAACCTGTAGGCCTGTCGCAAATTTACTCTGACAATTTCCAGCAGTTTGTGCAGATTAAACAGGTTGAGGAACACACCTACCGAATAAACCTGCCCGACGGCAACTACAATTATTACACCTATACAAATGGCATTTGCAGTAAAGTTGACATTCATCATTCGTTATACACCATTCAAATTCAGCTTACATAACCATGAAAGTATTAGTAACAGGCGCCACCGGTTTTATCGGCCGGAATTTGTGTTTTAAACTTGCTGAACAAGGGTACAGCGTGATGGCCCTTTGCCGCGACCTAAACCATCGGTATCTTATATCTCATAAAAATATTTTTCCCGTAAAGGGCGATATACTAAACCGGGAAAGTTTAACCCTGGCCATGAATGGCTGCGGGCAGGTTTATCATACTGCTGCACTAGCCAAAATGTGGTGCCGTAATAAAAATGATTATTATAACATCAACGTTATCGGCACACGAAATGTACTGGAGCTTGCGGCAGAAAAGACTGTAAATAAGGTAGTATATACTTCAACCTGTGGGGTTTGGGGACCAACTATAAAGCACCCCATGACCGAAAACGACCCTCGTATTGATGGGTTTGCAATTGATTATGAGCGCACCAAATACCTTGCAGAAATTGAGGCTCGCAATTTTTTCGCCAATGGATTAAATGTAATAACTGTTAATCCTTCAAGAGTGTATGGCGAAGGGCCTATCACCGATAGCAATACCGTTGGAAAAATGATCAGCAGCTACCTTAAGGGTAAGTGGCGCGTCGTTCCCGGTACCGGCAAGCAAATTTCAAATTACGCTTACCTGGATGACGTTGTAAAAGGCCACATAGCAGCGATGGAAAAGGGTACACCGGGCGAGAGGTATATTTTGGGGGGCGAGGATATCAGCTTTAATACTTTTTTCAGCACACTCCAAAGCATATCGGGTAAAACTTACCGCATGGTAAAACTGCCACAGCGAATAATTGAAATCTATAGCAGGTTTGAACTGCTAAAAACAACCCTCACTGGTTGGCCGCCCGTATTCTTACCCGAGTTTGCCGCTCGCTTGAAAAAAGATCAAAAATACAGCAGCCAAAAAGCCGTTAACCGACTAAACTATTCTATTACACCTTTTGAGGAAGGCATAGCAAAAACCATTAATCACATAAAAAACCTATGAGTCCGTTAACCGCTATAGTTACAGGCGCAAGCGACGGCCTGGGTAAATCATTTGCCCTTGAACTTGCATCAAGAAAGATAAACCTGGTGCTCGTTTCATTGCCTGCCAGTGGATTACCCGAACTGGCAGACTATATCCTAAAAAACTTTGAATTAAAAGTTACAATATTTGAAGCTGATTTAACGGTTGCCGAAAGCTGCACTTCGTTATTCGATTTTTTAAAAAATAGTGGGTTGACTGCTCATATTTTAATAAATAATGCCGGGCTGGGCAACTGGTCGTGGTTTGGAGATAAAAATCCTGGCTTTTATAAAAAACAGATAGAGCTGAATGTTATTGCCCCCGTTTTGCTTACTCATTTATTTTTAGCGCAGCTGGATGAAGAGCGCACCGCCTACCTGTTAAATGTAGGTAGCCTGGCGGGAAAATTTGTGGTACCTAAAAAGCAGGTTTACGGCGCTACAAAATCTTTTATCAGTTATTTTACACGATGCCTGCAACTGGAAATGGAAAACGCAAACATCAGTATTAGCCTGCTTAGTCCGGGAGGAATTAATACGAAGCCTGAACTGTTGGCACTTAATCACAAATTAAAAGGCATTGCCAAAGCTACCATTACCGAGCCAAACAGGGTGGCTTATGAAGCTATTCATGGCATGTTTTTAGGAAAAAGAGAAATTATTCCGGGAGGTATTAACAAGTTAATGGTTTTACTAAACAGTATTTTACCACAATTTATTAAAGCGATAATCATTAAAAGCAAGTTAAAACCAGTTATAAAAATGTAATACCGGTATTGGCCTGAACCGTCCCTGCGTCCGAAAGGAACAATGCAAGCTGATAACTGTTCCGAACGGGCGCCGGGATGTGATTTATACAACAGATACGCTGAAAGCGATTATATTTGAAAGATATAATTAGCCTTTTTAAGTGGAGTATAGCGACAGCACTGTTATTAATTTAATTAAAGAAGGCGATGCAAAGGCGTTTGAAAAAATATTCAGGGAGTATTTTAAATTTTTACATGCTTACGCTTATACATTTACGAAAGATGACGGGCAGGCCGAAGAAATTGTACAAAATGTTTTTTGCCGCATTTGGGAGAAACGCGAATTGCTTAAAACCGACGGCTCCTTAAAGGCCTACCTGTACCGCTCAGTACATAATGAAAGCCTGAATTATTTAAAGCATCAAAAAACGCGTGACGCTTTCAGGGTAAATTATAATACTAAAGAAGATGAATCCGCAAACGCAGCGTCCGAAAAAATCATGATGGCAGAACTGGATACCTATATTCAAAAAGCTTTGGATGAATTACCCCAGCAGTGCCGCATTATTTTCCAGCTAAGCCGTTTTGAGAATTTGAAATACAAGCAGATAGCCGGCCAGCTCCACATTTCGGTAAAAACGGTTGAAAACCAAATGGGTAAAGCTTTAAGGATCTTAAGGGAAAAACTTTCGGAGTTTTTGCCAATTGTTATTTTATACATAATAACCTGGTTATACAAATGAGCGCAGATAAAAAACATATTACTGACGATCTGCTGGTAAAATATATACTGGGTGAAACCAATGCAGCAGAAAACCAGGAAACACAGCAATGGCTAAATGAAAATGATGCCAACCGGAAATATTATACCGATTTTAAACTGATATGGGAAGAAAGCGAACTTATAGCATCAACAAGCAGCCCCGACGAAGATGGTGCCTGGTTGCGCCTTCAAAATCGTATTAATAAAAACCATGAAACTCAACCATTAAAACCGTCATTAAATGTCACCTGGCTAAAGGTTGCAGCGGCCATATTATTAATAAGCGCAGTTGGCTATTTTGGTTATAACAGCTTTTGGAAAATAAATATTATCAGCAACAACGGCGAAGCTGCATTAACCCAAAGTTTACCCGACGGATCTTCAGTCACTCTAAACAGCAATTCTCAGATCAGTTACCCAAATCGTTTCAAAAGCAATCAAAGATTAGTGCAACTGAGTGGCGAGGCGTTTTTTAAGGTTACTCCTGATAAAACCAGGCCTTTTGTAATAAAAATAAATACTGCAACGGTTACGGTTGTTGGAACGTCATTTAATGTAAAGAATATTAAAGGCAAAACAGAAGTGATAGTTGAAACCGGCATAGTAAAAGTAACATTGAAGGGCAGGCAGGTATTGCTGCATCACGGGCAAATGGTAGTAGCTGATGCAGCTGCCAGCCTTGAGTTAAAAGAAACCCGCGGCAGCCTTTATAATTATTATATAACCAAAACACTCGTGTGTGATCGTACGCCTTTATATCAATTAGTTGATAAGCTTAACCAGGTTTATGGCAGCCATATAAAAATTGCAAACGTGCAATTACAAAATCTGCCTATAACAACTACGTTTAGAGAGCAAACCCTGCAGCAGGTATTAAATATTATTGCCGAAACCTTTAAAATAAAGGTTGAAAGCGAAGGAAACGAGATCTTTTTAAAATAGCCGGCTATGCAATTCAAATTTGCTGATCAGCTTAAAGGATGGCTTTTTTTGTTATTTACATCTATTTTAATCCCCGTTTATTCGCAGCCGGTATTAAACCGTAATATTACTATGAATGTGAACGGCGAGCGGCTCGGGCGCGTTTTACGGATGATGGAAGAAAAAGGCAAATTCAGCTTCTCCTACAACAGTAACCTCATCCCAAAAGATAGCCTTGTAAATATTCACGTAGCTAATCAAACCGTTAAGGATGCGCTCAGTAAATTATTGAGCAATCGTTTTGAATATCGCGAAGCAGAAAACTTTGTGATCCTTCGTTATGCACCATCGCAGCTGGTGCTTGTTACCGATAAATTTTATAGTGAAGATCAGTATTGCACCATTAGCGGCTATATAAGCAATGAACATAGCGGACAAAAGTTGGATAAAGCCAGTGTTTATTGCAGGCGTTCACTTGAATCGGTCATTACTGACGGCGGGGGCTATTTCGAAATTAAAGTTAAAAATGAGAATCAGCCGGTAACACTAACAGTAAGTAAAGAGAATTATAAAGACACGTCCATCACTTTCCTGTCGGATATCAAGGTTTATGATGACAAAGATGAAAACAATAATTTCCGGTACCTTACGGGAGATGTTTCCAAACTGGAAAACTCAGGTGTAGGGCGCCTACTTATTTCGTCAAAACAAAAAATACAAACGCTCAATCTTGGAGGGCTGATTACCCAGGCGCCATTCCAGGCTTCGCTGTTACCCGGGTTAAGTACACACGGTTCGCTAAGCGGGCAAGTGATAAATACTATTTCCCTTAACCTTATCGGTGGTTATAATGCAGGGGTTGATGGTGCCGAGATCGGAATGTTTAACCTGGATAAAAGTGATGTAAAATCATTCCAGCTGGCAGTTCTTTTTAATACGGTAGGCGGCAGCGTTCGTGGGATCCAGATAGGCGGCGCCTTTAACCAGGTGCTGACCAATGTAAGCGCTTTTCAACTCGCCGCAGGCTTTAATTCTGTACATGGCGATGTCAGCGGTGTACAGCTGGCAATCGGTTTTAATGAAAGCAATAAATTGAACGGCGTGCAAGTGGCCGCGCTTAACTCTGCAAGCGGAAATATATCAGGCATACAAACCGGTGTAATGAACATAGCCAATAAGAAGTTCAGCGGCATACAGTTGGGTGCATTGTTCAATTATGCCCAAAACTTACGGGGGATGCAGTTTGGATTGATCAACACATCTGACAGTTCATCAGGAGTAAGTCTGGGATTGATCAACCTGGTAAAAAATGGCTATCATAAAGTGGTTGTTAATACCACCGAAACTACCGATGCCAACCTGCTCTATAAAACCGGGACTCCCTGGCTGTATAACATATTTTTGGCGGGGGCTAACCTCAAAAGTAACAACAAGCAATTTGCTTACGGGCTTGGTTACGGTAACGAAGTTTCGATATTTAAATTCCTTGCTTTTAATACGGAGCTTACCGCCCGTTATTTATACCAGGGTAACGCCCGGTACGCCAATATTTTATACCGGTTGGATGCGGGACTGAACATTAAACTTAGCAAATCCTTCAGTATCATTGTCAGCCCGTCATTAAACTTTTATTACACCGATCAAAAAAAACCTGTGGGCGGGTATAGTTATGTGCTTACTGAACCTAACCATCACCCAACAAATAATCCATATTATACCCGCTGGACCGGCTGGACAATTGGCGTAAGTTTTTTTTAATGCTATTGTGATCCTATATCAGGGCGGATAACGCAACTTCGGCTATGTCCTCCAAAACCGTTTTTGGCGTTCCTGAACGTGCGGCCACTTTTATAGCGGTAATGTTTCCAAAAATAAACCTGGAAAAAGTGCGCGCATCCGTTTTGGTTGAAAATTGCCCGGCCTGCTGCCCTTTCTCAATTAGTTTGGTCAAGGCATCTTCAACACCTTTATTGTTTTTATTAACTATTTCACCTATTTCTTCGTCTATTCCCGAAAGTTCAACTGCTGTATTCACCATAAAACAGCCTTTTAAAAGTTTGTCTTCTGTGCTTTCTTTTATTAAAGTGCTGAATATATGGCTTAATTCTTTTTGGGCATTATCGGCTTTACCAAGCGCAGCTATCATTGCGTTAGTCTGCCTTGATTGATATTGCTGCAACGACTTTTTAAAAAGCGTTCTTTTATCGGTATAAGTATTATAAATGCTCGAACGGTTTATCCCAAGGCAATCAACCAAATCCTGTGCAGAGGTGGCGTGATATCCCTTTTTCCAAAATAGCCCCACTGCTTTTTCAAGCAGTTCATCTTCATCAAATTCCTTTTTCCTTGCCATTTAAAAAATATATAAGCAAAGCTACCAATCTGAAACAATTGTTTCAGATTGGTGCGTCTTTATTAATAAATAACAGCGTTAACGGTTAGGCCACCATCAACCGTAATTT
Organism: Mucilaginibacter xinganensis; assembly: GCF_002257585.1. Lineage (NCBI taxonomy): Bacteria > Pseudomonadati > Bacteroidota > Sphingobacteriia > Sphingobacteriales > Sphingobacteriaceae > Mucilaginibacter > Mucilaginibacter xinganensis. The sequence goes on from NZ_CP022743.1 coordinate 4,641,537, forward strand.
CTGTTCCGGTTATAAATGAAGCATCGTCAGAAGCCAGGAACCGTACCACGTTGGCTATTTCCTCCGGGCGCCCAAAACGTTTAAGCAAAATCCTTTCGCCTAATACCGTTCCAAAGCCATTTATCTCAGCTTCAGTTAAGCCTATTTTACCATATAATGGTGTGGCAACAGGGCCTGGCGAAACTGCATTAACACGGATCTGCCGTGGTGCAAGCTCGCGTGCCAATACCCTGCTTAGTGATATTAACGCCGCTTTACCCGCTGAATAAACACCGCTATCAGGCATTCCCAAAACTGCATTAACCGAAGTATTAAAGATAATTGATGCGCCATCGTTCAGTATTGGAATAAATTTTTGAACTGTAAAATAAACACCCTTTACGTTAAGGTCCATCATCCCGTCATAATGTGCTTCAGTAGCTGTTTCAACCGGGCTAAAGTTGGCGACACCGGCATTTAAAAACAATATATCAACTTTACCAAACTTGTCTTTCACCTCGGCTACCAGGTTGTCTATTTGCTCCAGCTTTCCCTGGTCAGAAACGATTCCTGTTACCCCGAGTTCCTGAGCAGCAGTATCAACTACAGTCTTATTACGGCCTGTAATTACCACATGTGCGCCCTTCGCAACAAATTCTTTTGCTGATGCATAACCAATACCGCTATTACCACCGGTAACTACGGCAACTTTGTTTGTCAGATCTTTCATTTTTTTTTCATTTTAATTTTTAATTTCTGGAACTATCGTTTCAGAATTACTTATGATTTTAGTTATTTCCCTTTGACAGAACAAATATAGAAATACTGAAACGATCGTTTCAAATTAAAATCTATTTTTTACTTCCCTGTGACTAAAGGGTTTATCACCATTTAAAATAATAAATTGACAGCTTATTCCAGGTGAAAGACTTTTTCCAATTGAACAGCTACTGGTGAATTATCCGGATTTACAACCATTATATCCGCCATGTATTTCCACCACAGTTTTACAATCGGTTCGCTGCCCAGGTTTTGCGATGAGGTTCCGCCTTTTACTTTCTGTACAGCAAAAAGGGTATCGGTATCTTCATCAAAAAAAATACTGTAGTCGCTTATTCCATTTGCTTTTAACAAAGCTGCTATTTCCGGCCATATTTCATTGTGCCGCCTTTCATATTCAATCTTAAAGCCGGGCTTCAGTTTCATTTTAAAAGCTATTTTCTCCATACCTTTTTACCCGGCTAATTAACAAACCTTTATACATTCAATCCCAAGCAATTTTCCCAGCTTTTCTATTTTAGATGCAATGTGCCCTTTACCTACAGCGCAATGATGGGCCGGGCCACAAGCGTTCCATTTTTCCACAAAATTTCTGGCTCCGGCAGAAAAACGGTACCGGCTATTGGTATTCCCAATCTCCAATATCGGGCCCGCAACAGATTCCGCTTCGGCTACCAGCAGCTGCAGTTTCCCGTCAACTGTTTCCACAACAGATAACAAAGTAACCGGGCCATGTTTAACAGACATTTCTACCGATAGTCCATTACCCACTTTGCCGTGATAAACCTGCAGCGGCTTTACCTTTATCTTTCCCTCGGCTATTACCGGGTGGCAGGGGCCATCATGCCCCATCAATACAATAGCATCCGTAAAATCCATTGCATAATATTCAGTGAACGAGCCACCTGCCCCAAAACTGTCCATTATCTTCATGGCCTGCGCATTCTTTATTTCATATTCTCCGGCAACAGGAATGCCACTCGCGGTTAACAATGAAGTGCCCAAAATAACCGAGCTCATCGTGTTTTCATTTTCGGGATTACCCGTGCCCTTATGATAATAAGCCAGCGACCCTAACTGATGCTTAACGACAAGTTTATCTAGCGCGACCGCAGTTTTAGCCGCCCGCTCTATTTCACTGGCTAAACAATCGGCCTGAACCTCAAAAATCTCATAAAATGTTTTTATTTTCTTAGTTATTTCATCCTCAGTCACACCGCTCCTGATCCCCGAGAGCTCATCAACTTCTATCACCTCAACATGCCCGCCAAACGTTGCGCAATGGAGGGTTAAATTTGAGTAGATATCAAGCATCCCTCCATAATAATTACCCATAATTCCGAGCCGGTTATAATACATGGTGTGGGCTACCCTGGCTGCTGCTATCCACCCTTCGACTTCATTCCAAACCACCGGATCATTTTGCAGCATGCCGGTAATTTGATAGAAGGGGATATTAGAACGTTTAAAAACACTTGCAATTTCAGGTACAGGGCAGGCTGAGCAAAAGGCAAGCCACTCGCCGGTCATGGCTGTAAGGTCGCCCATTTGGTTAAAAACTTTATAATCAATCGCCGCATCCGGTGCCAGGTTAAGTACAATAACCGGCACTTTAGCTTTGCTTACGACTGGCAAAACGGTGGATGATAAAGCATAGGTAGTAACGTATAAAAATATCAGGTCAACCTCTTCACGGCGGAAGCGGCTACCCGCTTCAAATGCCTTTTCAGGTGTATCAACCAATCCCAGGTTCACAATTTCTGCACCATAGCCTTGCAGCCGCCCGCCCACCATATCAATATATCCGGTGAGGCGCTGTTCCAGCCCGTCAAATTGTTCCCAGTACGCCTGCAGGCCAATTCCAAAAAGGCCAACTTTAAGCGCGGGTTTATAATTCTCTTTCATTATTCTATAAATTACTGCTCGCTATATTGAATGGTAACAGGACCAAGCAGCCCTGATTTTAACAGCTGCGACTTTTCATCGTAAAAGTTATAGGTGGCAAAGGTCAGTCGTTTACTATTACGTGATAAGCCTTTAGCAAGCCAATCCGGCCATTTTTCATCTTTTATGCCATCATCCGGCCATTTTGAATCGCCTATCAATCTGTTGGGCCATAGATTTATTACCTCTATTTCTAAAACATTATTCTTTTTCAGTGCAGTTATAGTAATGTCCACACGCCATGGCGCGGTCCATAATACGCCAAGGTCTTTTCCATTTAGTTTTACCCGGGCCAGGTTATATACTTCGCCCAGGTTTAGATAAATTCTCCTGTTTTTCCTGGCGCTAATATTTGCAGGCAGCTTAAATATTTTTTTGTAAACAGCCGTACCTGAGTAATATTTTATGCCGTCTTCGGCTCTTGCCGTCCAGTCCTGTAGTTTATCGAAAGTGATTGATTTGGGTCCACCCCATTTAGGGTTGAATGAGACATCCCAGGAACCGTTTAAGGGAATAGACTTTTTAGTCACCTCAAAGTTTTTTGTTTCTGTTGATTTGGGAACAGGCCCTTTTGCAAAAACCAAGAAGAAGCTTTGGTAAGTATCAAATTTCATCCTTACACTCGTTCGCCCGCCTTTTACCTTAAATTCTGGCAATTGCTTTATTTCGCCAGTTAAAGGGTTCCAAAGTTGCGGCGGCCCAATAGTGGTTCTGAAGATTAAATCAGCTTTAATTTCACGGGCAGACCGGTTGGCAACAAAATACATATCCCAACTGGCCGAAGTCCGGTGCGTATAACGGATAGTTCCGTCAGTTTCAAAATCCGGTTTAACGTTCATCGACATTAATAATTCGGCAGTTAAACTATACTCAGGATAAAGGTTATCAATTTTTTCATCAAAAGCTCCGCCCCAAATTACCTTACCCTTTCCGTAACTATGTACACTTTCCTTTCCGGCATCATCAATTGTTCCCCAAATTGCTGTGGCTAATTCTTTTACAGTTTCGTCACACACAGGATAACCGGATAAGCCCGGTGATTTCACAGGCGGCCCTCCTACTACCATAGCTCCATCTTTTACCAGTTGCGCAATTTTTGTTAACAAACCGGGTGTCATGGTTTTTACGGCCGGCAGCACCATTATGCGGTAGCTGGCACCGCCCGGAAAAACAATACTGCCATTTTTTACAGCTGCTTTATATAACTGCCCCGGCGCACAGCCATCAAAATTATACCCTTTTCTGTCCGGAATAACAGCGTCGCCTTCAATGGCTGAAAATGGCGGACGAAACACATGCGGAGACCCCTCGGGTGTAAGGTATAAAACATCAGCTACCGTATTTCCCTGCTGCAAAAGATATGAACATCGGGAAATATACTGATGATAAGAACCTACCATCGGCCACCATGTTTGGTTCCTGTCCCAATGAACACCATAAGGCCCCATCGTCATCCCGGGCCGTAAAGAATCTGCCAGTACCTGGTTCTGAAAAGTGTGATAAGTAAAGCGATTGATCCCCATCGCAAAAGCCCAGTCGCCCTGGTTTTTCATGGCACCGGGATATTGTTTCCAGCCTTCATTATCCTGAGCGGTAAAGGCCTCAGCAGGGATTAGCGATTTGCCATTCACATGCCCTATCGAAGTTGCTTCAAAACAGCTGAACGATGAATTAAAACCATACCCTTTACTCCAAAATTCGGCCATAGGTACATCCGCTATATTACCAAGCTCAAGGTCGGCTGTCGGGTTCATATCATAGGGCTCAATAGAAAGCCCCATACCGTTTTTATGCCCGTATCTTTTTACAGCGGCAGCATGATATTCAAGTACCAGTTCCTGCGAAGTTTGGCGCAGGTCCCATAAAAAGCGTTCACTTATTTCCAGGCTTTCAACTATACTGCCGCTGTAAACCGGGTAAAAAGGCAGCGGATCATATCCTCGGCGTTTTATAAACTCCTGCCTAAAATGTGCCGTCCAGTTTTGTGCACCCATCTCCCAGCTATCCATATGCAGCCGTTTTAAGCCACCTGCTTGTTTACTGTTAGGCTTACCGGTTTTTTTCAGCAGGGTACCGACGTAATTATCAAGATGGGCGTTTAGTGCTACGGTATCAAATTTATCTGCCTCAAAACCCAAACCCGGCACCGGGGCGGGACGGGTTATTGCACCGTTATTTCGGCTTCCGAATCGTACGATGGTCCAGTTGCCGGCAGGAACGGTCCAGCTCAATGTTCCGTCACCCTGCAGTTTGTCTGTAAGGTCAATTATTTTATTTTTTGGGATAATAGCACCCGGAGGTAATTGCTCATAAAATGGCAAAGATGGTAAAAACTGCTTAACACCTTTTACCGATGAATAGGGTGCCCGGTAATAAAGCGCCTTCTCCGTAATATCGTTAACCTTTTTATCAATAGCTGGGGTTGGATATGCCAGTACGGCCACATCTTCATAAAAATCGGTCCATTGTTTTTTTAACTCCGGCGTAAATGCGCCTTCCCCAAAATAAGGCTTCATAGGGTCAGGCACGGGCAGGACTATTTTTTGTTTGTCTCCTCCCTTTACGATTACCGCTTTTGATACCAGGTGTTGCATGGATTGCTTTACAGGTACCCATGGCCCTCCGCTACCCGTCCAGCCGGGCCCAATCCCTAAGGTTATTTCAATACCAAGCCGCTCTGATTCTCTCACAGCATGTTTAAACAAGTTCTGCCACTCCGCACTTAAAAAATCGACTTTCCCCCTCGGAATGCCAACATTCACTTCCAAAAAGATCAGGTTGCCAATTCCTGCTTTTTTCATCGCTTCCAGATCTTTGGTAATGGATTGCGCGGTCATGTTACCATCCATAAAATACCAGTAAACACCCGGCTTTGCACTAGCAGGAGAGTTAAGAAACCCACTTTTCAAATTTCCCGGCTGTGCTCCCGCCAAACAGGGGCACAACAGGCAAATGAGCATAAAAAGGGCTAGAAATATGCGGGTGTGTATTTTATAATTGTTCATTTAAAAAAAGCGGAATGTACAAATCTATTTCAATACAGTTTCAATTATATGGCTAAATTGATATTTGATATATAGTATTTGACATAATGCATTTTTAAAAACATTCATTAACTAAATTAGCCTTATATATCCATCTGCATATACATCAATTTTATGAATCTAGACAAAATATGGCTTTGCGCCAAAATGTTATTTTCGGCATTACTCTGCATCCTGCTCTCATCTAAAGTTACTGTTTCTCAATCACATAAAGCAAAGCACAACCCAAACTATACTACTATTACAAATTTTAATAAAAAAGGGGAGCAGCTAATCCGCTTTAGTAGGGTTGGCGATGCCATTGATGCTCACGACGGCGAAATTGCCCTATTTAATGGCGTTTATTATTTATACGGCACCAGTTATGATTGCGGATTTTCCTGGGGAAACAAACAAGCCCCTTTCTGTGGGTTTAAAGTTTATTCGTCAACTGACCTCGTTAACTGGGCAGATCGCGGATTATTGTTTGATGCTACAACGCCGGTATGGCAATCGCGCTGTAATGGCAGCACCTATGGATGTTTTCGCCCGCACGTTATTTTCAATAAAATAACCAACTTATATGTACTATGGATAAACGTGTATGATAACGTTTCGGGTTACCGCGTGTTTACGGGTAAAAGTCCGGCGGGCCCGTTTACAGAAGTTGCTGAACCCAGGTTAGCAGTAAACAGTGATGCGCCTGCTGCCGGTTTAAATAACGGTGATCATGATACCTTTGTTGACGATGATGGCACAGGCTACTTAGCCTATACCGACTGGCGGACAAAAGGAAGTATTGTAATTGAAAAACTGGATGATACTTACACAACGGGAACAGGAGTATGTATAAAAACGGTTACCACCGGGAGCACTGAAGCACCTGCACTATTTAAACGAAACGGTATTTATTACGTCGTTTATTCCGATCCTAATTGCGGTTACTGTTCGGGAACAGGAGCGTCCTACCGCACTGCATCATCACCGCTGGGACCATGGTCTGAAGGAAAAAAAATAAGTGATAATTCCTGTGGCGGCCAGCCCTCTTTTGTTTCGACTATTAAATTAGCCGGTGGGTCAATCTTCTTATTTGGAAGTGATTTATGGAACAACGCCGCGAAAAACGAAGCACTCGCCAATTATTACTGGGCTCCGCTAAGTTTTAATGCCGACGGTTCAATCAAGCCGATGGAATGTTTGCAGGCAGTAAAGGTACGCGCGCTTAATGCAGTTGAAACTTTAACTTTACAGCCAGGTTATAAAACATACCGCGATATTGATAAAACCACCCAAAGATTCCAATCATTCAAAGCTTCGAAAACTGGACTTTTAACCACCCTCAGCTTAACGGCATTTAAATTAAACACCCCCGATTCGGGGCTAACTATTCAGGTTTTTAAGGCTGATGGAACTTCCCGTCCAAAAGGATCGCCGTTGAAATCGTTGACAATAACTTCCGCATCTGTCAGCTGGTCGGCTAAGAACATCCTTATGCATCCTGACCTAAAGCTGGTTAAAGGTACCATTTACTGCATAGTTGTGAAATCAACCGCAAACGAGGGTAATTACGGTTTAGTTTACCGCTACTCAGTTAACTCCAAATCAGGTTACAGCACAAATGCAGGACAAACATTTAGTTCAGTAAACAACCAATCACTAAAATACCAGGTCTTGATCAGGTAGTGATAATTTAAAAAAAGTGTTCCGCAATTGTTTGCGGAACGCTTTTCTTATTTATTGTAGTTCTCTGCAAATTCGTTTGCAAAATCCTCAAATTTTCGCTTACTTAAAACAGGTTGGTGTTTGTCATAATCTTCCCAAAGTATTGCGCTTCGTACGGCAGTTCCCATTTCTGTTAAGTTTTTTGACACGTCTTCTGATAAGCCCGCTTGCTGCATGCCTGCTACAGACTGCTCATCAGTAAACTGAATCCAAGGCAGCTCCGGTTTCCCTATAGCAGTACCTAATATAGCAGTTACTTCGCCGGCGGTTTTTTCATCACTGGCAATATAACGAATAGTAGTTCCGCTAAAAGGCGCGGTAATTTCTTCAAACGCCACATCGGCAATATCTTTTGGGTGGACTAAAACAATACGTGCATCAGCGGGGTAGTTTCCACCTAATATGCCCATGTGCTTTATCATGCCAATATTGTTGTTGAAATTGTAATAAAATGAAGCGGGGCGCAGATGTTTAATATTTACGCCGTCCAGTTTATTTAATATTTCTTCCGCATCGTGCATCCCGGCAATGGGCCCTGTGCCCGAAGATAAGTGTGCGCCAATACTGCTCAGGTTTACCACGTTTTTAATACCCGCCGCTTTTAACGCGACTGCATAGTTCTGACCTATTTTCCTGATGAAGGCTTTGTAGTCGCTGGAAGTTGCCTGCTGCGGTACCATGCTGTAAACAACATCGGCCCCGGTAAAGGTTTTGGTAAGAAACTCAATATCCTCTACAGACCCAATTGCTGCCGAAGCACCAAATTTTTCAATGTCTGCTTTTTTATTTGCACTGCTGCTCACAACAGTTACGTCGTGACCCGCTTTAACCAGTTGTTCGGTCAAAGGGCCGCTGATATTTCCTAATGATCCTGTGATTATAATTTTCATTTTATGTTTTATTTGTTGGGAACAAAGGTATATTTGCACTTACTTTTTTACAAGTACTTACCCCAAAGTATGTATCTATGACACAAATAAAAGAAAACTCAACCAGGAATTTTAATAAGGCAACATCACCCTGCCCGGTTACCTATGCTATTAACAAAATTGGCGGCCACTGGAAGCCTATTATTCTTTACCAGCTAATGAGCGGGCCGAAACGCTACAGCGAATTAAAGCGGGCGATCCCCGCAGTTACTGAGAAAATGCTGATCCAGCACCTGAAGCAATTACAGGATGATAACCTGGTAATAAGAAAGGCAGAAAATGTGGTTCCGCCCTTTGTAACTTACTTTTTGAGTGAAGCAGGTGAAGACCTCACTATTGTATTAAACGCCATGGCTGAATGGGGCATCCGCGATAGTAAACGGCATTTAAAATCGGCTTAAGCAAATAATTCCTGTGTGTCTGTATAATAAGTTTTCCTTGAACCCACAGGTTTTTGATGAATGATTTCGCCGGCCGGGGTTTGTTTCTTTTTTGGCTGATGCACCAGCATAAAATCCCTAAACTCGCCGCTTATAATATCAGGGTTATTTTTTAGGATTTGCTTTTCTGAATCCTCCAGTATCTTTTTTATTGATTTAGCCAATTGCTTCACTTTGCCTGCGGGTATTTTGTTTGAAGGAGAGAAGGGCGACAACTTAGCGTCGTACAGGATTTCATCTGCATAAGCATTCCCAATACCACGCAACACTTTTTGATCCATTAAAACGGTTTTAACAGGAGTTTTAGTTGAGCTTAATTTATCCTCAAGATACTGCTCATCAAAATCCAATGCATCGGGGGTTTCATTTTTTTCAGGGTCGAGCGTGGGTGTAGCCGCCTTCTGAAAATCTGTAAGTGCAAGCCCTTTATCGCCTTCAAATAAAAGTTCAAGGATAGTGAATTTATGGCTATTGGTTTTATCAAATAATTGCAATTGCCCGTGCAGCATCAGGTGGGTAGCCAGCACATGATTATTATCAAATTCAAATTGCAGTTCCTTACCTACCCGCCTTACATTGGCAAGGGTATGGCCTTCCAATGTTTCGCGTACCCTGTTTTCAGGCACATTTAATTTCTGGCTTACCTTAATATCAATTTTTCAAGTTTTTTACCTTTAAACAATTTGTTAAGATTGTGGCTAAAAACCTGTAGGTCTGGCAATTCTGGCATGATAAAATCTTTTTGCTTAAAACATGCAAAATAACGATTGGTTTTTCTCTTTACTAATATTAAGTTATCTCATCATTGGTAAGTTTCATCAACCTTTGCTTATCTTCAATTTTTATGTTTTTATCCCGCAGTGAAATAATCTTTTCGTTTGTCAGTTCATTGATCACCCTAAAAACAGTTTCGTAAGTGGCCCCTGTAAAAGAAGCAAGATCCTGCCGGGATAACTTAACATTAACAAAGCCTTCTGAGGTTAAGCCAAACTGCATTTCGAGCGAATAAAGCGCCTGTGCTACCCGCCCTTTAACGGACATGTGCGCCAGATTACGCATTTTATTCTCTGACTCCTGAAGATCCTTCGCAAAAAACATCATTAGTTTATAGGTAAAGTCGTGGTTAACCTTTAATGTACTTTCAAAAAAGTCCATGTCAAAATAACAAACTATCCCCTCTTCAATGGCAGTAGCTGATATTGGATAAACCGAATCCGCCATCCCCCGGTGTCCAAAAATAGCGCCGTTATTGGCAAAACGCAATATAATCTCTTTATCGCTTCCCCATTTTTTATGAACTTTAACATTCCCGTTCAAAACAAAGTAAATTCCTTTTACAGGATCACCTTCTCTAAAAATAATCTCATTTTTTTTGACATTAAAATTTTTTTTGTGCGCAACGATAGCAGGCTTCCACTCCGAAACACAGTTTTTACACAAAAAACAACTATCAGCATTGCATTTTATTAAATTTTTCTTCATAGAGACCAACTATTTATAAAACAAGATTAATTTCTTACAAAAATTATTAAAATAAGCTTACAAAGACTAAATAACCATCATTAATATTTAATAAAATTCGCCAAGTGAGATACTTGTTTAGCCCGGCACTATAAATTTTATAGCGACAGCCTAACTACAATGATAAAAAATGCTGATTTTGATACTGTAACCGATTATTCCTCCCTTGTGGGGTATGAAGAACCCAAAGCAAATTCATCCTGTTAACATAAAAATGAGCAGGTTTAACAGCCGTTGTAAAGACCCAATAGAACAAAACTTGCTCTAATTGACTTTTTGAATATTTTTTCGCTTAAATTCACCCTCACCAATTTATAGAACCTATTATGCAGCAAAAAGCAGCCTTTACCGAAAAGAAGTTTGTTATTACCTTTATTTTTGTAACCTCCCTTTTTTTAATGTGGGGGTTGCTGCACTCCATGAGCGATGTGCTGAATAAACATTTTCAAAATGTGCTCAATCTCTCCAAGTCTCAATCGGGCTTAATCCAGTTCTCCGTTTTCGGGGCCTATTTTATTATGAGTATCCCTGCGGGTTATTTCTTAAAAAAGTTTGGTTATAAACCGGGTGTAATTCTGGGGTTGATTTTATTTGCCTCGGGTTTATTCTTGTTTGTACCTGCTGCCAATGCTGCCTCGTTCACTTTTTTCAGGATAGCTTTGTTCATTATGGGTTGCGGCATGGCTACATTAGAAACTGTGGCGCATCCCTTTGCAGCCGCATTAGGTGATCAGCGCCGGAGCGACCAACGGGTAAATTTCGCACAAACCTTTAATGCCATAGGCACCATGATTGGGCCAGCGATTGGCTCCTATTTCCTACTGAGCTCCGATACCGTACGCTCAACCGACCTTACCTCCGTCAAAACGCTATATGTAGCTATCGGCTGCGTAATTATCCTCATAGCGATTGCCTTTATGTTTTTAAAAATCCCCGCTTTAACAGACCCGCATATAGAAGCTTCTGCAACAGATTTGGATGCCATTAATATAGATGTGGCACCGTCAAAAAAACTATACCAGCATTCACATTTTGTATGGGCAGTGGCAGCGCAGTTTTTTAATGTGGCGGCACAGGGAGGCACATGGGCATATTTCATTAACTATGGTGTGGATATTATGCATTTCAGCAATGAAAAGGCTGGGTATTTTATGATTATTTTTATGGGGATGATGGCCTTGGGCCGTATTGTAGGAACTTCATTAATGACGTATATCGCGCCAAATAAATTACTCGCAGCATTTGCATGCGGCAGTATTTTAATGTGTTTAGTAGTAGCACAAAGCTTAGGCTGGACATCCTACATAGCCCTGCTCATGATCAACTTCTTTTTCAGCATTATGTTTCCAACTATTTTCAGCCTCGGAATCAAAAACCTGGGCAGTCATACGCAACAGGCTTCTTCATTTATTTCAATGGGGGTAGTTGGCGGTGCAGTTTTTCCGTTGGTTATGGGATTAATAGCTAACCATGATGTAGCAAAAGCTTATTACTTACCTATAATCTGTTACGTGGTGATCTTCCTTTTTGGTTATAAGTTTTACAAGGTAAAAACAACATAATTTATAGTCTAATTCATGGCTGTTTAAATAAAACAACCTTTGGCGACTGTAGAAAATAGCAAAGCCCTTCAACAAAAATTGAAGGGCTTTGTCCTATATCATTTCCGGGTTATTTACCGTAAGCCGGGTTTTGCGTTAAGTTTGGATTAAGGCCAATAGCGCTTTGAGGGATTGGCAACAGATCGCGTCCTTCAGGAAGCGCTGTACGCCATACACCATGAAGCAAACCATCATGCGTAGGCCCCGGCGCCGGGTTAGGTTGCGGCGTTGAACTGGCATCTGTACCATAAGCCGTATGGATGAAAGCAGCCGCTACCCCAGGACCAGCCCTGCGCAGATCATAAAACAGGGAATATTCCGCAGTAAGCTCGTGCCTGTACTCGCTCAATACCATTTGCAACGGATCCGTTATTGCGGTAGATGGGCTGCCATCAAAGTTAGCGCCATCTTTCATAACGGCAGGTGCAGAACCGCCAAATGCCCTGTCCCTAACTGTTTTAAGGTCGGCCATTGCTCCCGGAATATCACCGGTACGAACTTTACACTCTGCCCTGGACAGTAAAATTTCTGCGTAACGTAACAGGATCTGATTTTGCGAACCAAAAATTACCTGCGGCCCTGTACCACCTGTAAGGGTTGGATCTCTCCATTTTTTTGCACAGTAATAACCGGAACGTTTTTGATCGGATACGCCGTACCATGGGCGGGTAAGTGTACCACAGGTGTTAATGATCTTGCCATCATCACCCATATAACGCTGATCGCCGGCCGCAAAACCTGATATTACAGCAGGATAACCTTTTATACCGCCCCATTTGTTAACAATACCAGGACTAACATTCTCATCGCCAGGGCCGATAATAGTAAGCGCACGGCGTTTGTCACCACTTTGATAAGAATACCAAAGTGCCGGATTTCCGTAATCGTACCCAAAATTTGATATTTCTTCAGGCCAACTAAAGTCATCTATCCACGCTACCTCGCCACCATTCTGCCAGCCGCCGTCCCAGCTTTGTGATCCCTGTACATCAAACTGAATCTCGAAAAGAGACTCATCGTTGTTCTGATGATCAAATTCATGAACATCGGCAAAATTTGGCATTAAGTGGTAATTTGAAGTTAATTCAGGATTGTTAAATGCAGCCAAAGCAGCAGTATAATTTTTCAGCCACATTTGCGCTGCACCTTCATAGCCATATGCTGCACCTTTTGTAGCACGGCCAAGGTCTTTTGCCTGCAAGGTTGATTTTGATAATAATAAAGTTTCCGCTTTTTGCATATCAGCCACAACCTGGGTAAATACCTGGTCTTGAGTACTCCTCGGGGTTAAGCCATTTGAAGTCGCGCTCAACTCAAGCGGAACCCCGCCAAATGACCCGGCCAAATAATAATAGGTCATGCCACGAAGGAAATAAGCTTCGCCTGTTAAGCGATCTGCAAGTTCCGGTGTAACAATACCCTTTGCTTTTGCGCTGGCTATAATACCAAATGCGGCGTTTGATCGCGCAATATCCACATAAGCATTATTCCAAAAGGTGGCAAGTGCACCAAAATCAGAAGTAATTTGATAGTTGTTCCAAATAATATCGGCACCATAGTTAAACCAATCATGGGTTTGAAAATTGGCGTAATACCAGATTGATTTTTTTAACAGGTCACTATTTTGATAACCATCGTAAATACTGTTTACCAACGCTACAACGTCTGACGATTTTTGGAAAGTTGCGTCAGCAGTTGAAGAAAAAGTATTGGTTTGATCTAAAAAGTTCTTCTTACAGGCGAGCGGTGCCATTAATGCCGCGAAGAGGGCAATAAGTGCAACATATTTTTTGTTCATTTTCATATCTTAATATTTTTATATTCCTTATTAAAAAGTCAGATTCAAACCAACTGTGTAAAATTTAGATGATGGATACGTCCCGTTATCTACACCATTTTGAGTTGCGTTGCCATTTTGCAAACCAATCTCCGGATCAAGCCCGGTGTATTTTGTAATAGTGAATAGGTTTTGCGTTGAGAAATACACCCTTACTTTTGTTACGGAAAGTCGTTTAGCAATATCTGAAGGAAGCGTATATCCTACAGTAACATTCTTCAACTTCAGGAAACTGCCGTTTTGGATCCATGCGCTTGACGGAACGTTGCTGCCAACAGCATCGTCATTATAGGTAGCCCGAGAGTAAATATTTGATGGGTTTGTAGGCGTCCAGCGGTTTTGATAATAGTTAACACTAACGTTTTCTACCCCAACAAAACTGCGGTTCTGGAAACTTTCCAGTGAGCTTTCCTGGTAGTTAAGGATCTTATTACCATAAACACCATAAAAATATGCGTTAAAATCAAATGATTTATAAGATGCATCCAGGTTTAAGCCACCATAGAATTTAGGGAGCGGACTGCCCAGGCTTACCTGGTCAGATGCGGTTACCTGGCCATCGCCATTTGTATCGGCAAAGTAACGGTCGCCCGGCGCGGTAGCACTCTTTTGATAATATGGGTTAGAAGGATTTTTAGCAGCGGCAGCACTGTTCAAAGCATCAATTTGTGACTGTGTTTGGAATATGCCTAGCGATTTATATCCGTAAAATTCTCCTACCGGCTGACCAATGTTGGTTTCAGTGAAAGTTGACCATCCCAACCCGGCTACAGAAAGACCACCGAAGTTTGTAACAAAGTTAGTTCCGGAAGTTATGCTGGTCAATTTGTTCCTTACGGCAGATACAGTTAAACCTAAGCCATAATGGAAATCATTTATGGTGTGGTTATAGTTTATCGCAATCTCAATGCCTTTATTTTGCATACTACCCACGTTACGGGTTAAAAAGTTATACCCGGTTTGTGCAGGCGCGGCCAGCGTTAATAAAAAATCCTGCGATTTTCTGTTAAACCAGTCAAAAGTAAAGGTTAGGTCGCCATGTAAAAATGAGGCATCCATACCAATATCGGTTTGATAATCTGTTTCCCATCTCAGGTTAGGGTTAGAGGGCTGAATTGCAGCAATACCACCCTGGTATAATTTATTGAATGGATAACCCAGGTTACCGCTGTTTGTTGCGGCAGATCCCGTTGAATATAAGCCCTGGTATTGGAATAAACCAATTGACCCCTGGTTACCCACTTTACCGTAGCTGCCTCTGAATTTCAGATCAGAAATCCAATCGGTATTTTTCAAAAACGATTCTTCTTTAGCTTTCCAGGCAACTGCGCCGGTAGGGAATATGCCATACTGATGACCTTTTTCAAATTTTGAAGACCCGTCCCGTCTTACAGTTCCGGTTACCAGGTACTTGTCATTAAATTTATAGGTTAACCTTGCAAACTGCGAGGCCAGGGAATAGATATTTTGTCCGTTACCGTTTGCATCCAGTTTTAAATTGGTAACCTGTGCCAAATCCCTGATCACACTGTTAGGAGGGATACCGCTGCCGCCCATAAGCGTGTTGGTGTTTTCCTGCTCAGAAACACCGCCAACAAAATTGATGGCATGTAAACCAAAAGTTTTATCGTACGAAATGGTATTTTCCCATAACCATTCAAATGTATTATTTAAGTGCTGCGAGTAAAGCGCATTTTGAGTCGCCCCACCCAGGCCATACTGCTGATCTGAACGATCGTCTTCTGGCTGATAAAAAGAGCCGGAATAATCACTAACATTTACACCTGCATTTGTTTTAATTTTAAGCCCGTCGATTATGGTAGCTTCCAATGAAGAATTGGCCAAAAAGTAATTAGTTATATTTTTAAACTGGTTGGTTTCGATACTATAAACAGGATTACCATATTTTGATACGTAAGTGCTTTTAGGGTTGTAAAAGCCATAATTACCTGCGCCATCTTTAATCAAATTTGTCATTTTGTTACCCCCATCCAGCGTTGGAGGCAGTTGACTCAACTGAACCAAACTACCACTGCCAAAAGGGTTGTTAGCATCCTGGTAAGTATATTTGGCGCTGGTTGATGATTTAAGCCATTTTGTTGGGCTGTAATCAAGGTTTAGGCCAAGCGTAAGTCTTTTAAAATACGATCCCAGTACGATGCCCTTCTGATCGTAGTAGCCTACAGAAGTTGACGATTGCACTTTATCATTGCCGCCACGTATGGCAACGCTATAGTTTTGCGTTAATCCGCTGCGATAAACCGCATTCTGCCAATCAACATTAGTCAACGATCCCGGATCGCGCCAGTTGGTTAATTCCTGGAAATTATGTTGAGGATCAGCATCAGCAACTTCATTGGCTAAGGTGGCCCATTGCTGCGCGTTTAATATCTTGTACAGTTTTGGTTTCCCCTGGAATGCGGTGTAAGCATCAACAGAAACTTGCGTACCATCTTTTTTTCCTTTTTTAGTAGTGATCAGTACTACACCGTTGGCGGCCCTGATACCATAAATAGCGGTAGCAGATGCATCCTTAAGTACGTCTATAGAGGCGATGTCACTTGGGTTAAAGTTATTGATACCTCCGCTTATTGGGTAACCATCAACAACATATAAGGGGCCGTTACCATTACTGGCTAAACTACCAACACCCCTAACCAATACAGTTACGTTACCACCGGGCGCTCCATCGTTATTGGTAACCTGTACACCTGCAGCGCGGCCCTGTAAAGCTTGCTCCAGCGTTGTAACCGGTAGCTTTGCAATAGTAGCGGCATTAACAGAGCTAATTGCCCCTGTAAGATCTTTACGTTTTGCAGTACCATAGCCTACAGAAACTACTACCACTTCGTTCAAATTGCTTACCGTGGGTGTAAGTTTCACATTGTAAACACTTCCGCTGCCCACAGGGATTTCCTGCGACAAATAGCCGATAAAGCTAAAAACCAGCGTTGCCTTTTCAGGAACGGTTAATTTAAAGGAACCGTTAACATCAGTGGTAACGCCAGCAGATGATCCTTTAACTTTAACGCTTGCACCAGGTATGGCCAGCCCGTCGGCCGTAGATACGTTACCTGATATTTGCCGGGTTTGAGCCAACGCTGAATAGCAGGTAAATACAGTTAACAAAAAAACCAGGAGTGTTTTTTTGCAACTATTTAATTTGTAAAATAGTAAATCTTTCTTCATTTCAGTTCATTTAGAATTATTTTATAGAAAATTGGTTGTACCTGGTTATTTGTTGGCTATTCTTTCCTACTACAACAGCAGTAATGAACATTGATTCATTTACGTTACAGAGTTCAGCTTAGCCGTTAACAGGACGCAGGCGTTATACAATTGGTTATTTTGATAAATTTATATAGGATAGGAGAAAAGGGATAACACTATTGATAACGATTATAGCACAAATGTTAATCAAATTAACATGCATTGATTATCAATTACTTATGGTTATTTTTATCAAAATATCATTAACAAATGCTATAATAATCATAAGTTGATTTATCAATATTAGCATAGCCAATAGCTGTTATTACCATCAAAGGAGGGTGATGAATTATTTGGGGGAATGCTAGCCGCGCTATGTTTGCCCAAGACGTTTTTATATACATCAGCAGCAGTGTCATTACTTACATTTACAAACCAAATGTGAAGTAACCTGGGTAAAATTGAATAGCCTTAAAAACGCTTTATTCCATTTGGTCTTATCTTCAATATATTCCCACGGCTATCAAAATTCATACAATCAAGGCATAATTCCCGCAATACATATTCCCTTTTTTGCGGATGAATGCGATGATATAAAATATAATATTGCCCGTTTTGCTGGAAAACGGTATGATGCCCCGGCCCTACTGTGGTACTATCGCGGCTGGTTGAAAGTATAGGATCATTTTCACCTTCTGCCCATGGCCCCAAAGGTGTCTTACTTACAGCATATCTTATTTGATAAGTGGCGTCAATTGCTTTGCCGTATGAATACATCAGGTAATACAGGCCGTTTCGCTTTAACATATGCGGCGCTTCGAAATAATGAGGCGGGGTAATATCTATTGGCTCACCATCAAAAGTTATCATGTCCTTTTTAAGTTTTACGGCCATACAATGCCCGTTAACCCAGTTAAACCCCGAGCCCCAATATAAATAGGCCTGTCCATCCTGGTCAATAAAGCAATCCGCATCAATATTATGTACACCCGGATACTTATTGCCTGCCACTAATGGCGTATGATCATTTTTTGCATTTCGCCAGGGTCCGAGCGGGTGATCACTTACACCGGCCCAAATTTCGCTGCCTACTGCCACATACATATAAAATTTGCCATTTGCAGCTTTCCGCACAGATGGAGCCCATACCATAGATCCATTTGAAGTCGGACTGGTACACGCCGCTTTTGTGGGCCAGTTAATGTGCTTAGTCTCAAAGCTGACAAAATCCTTTGTTACCAGCACACCCAATTCTTTACCTCCCCAGGGATCAATTGTTGCATAAATATAGAAAACACCTTTGTCCTTTATTATTGTCGGATCAGCATAATAACCCTTTACAATTGGGTTACCAATAACGGCTTTTTGAGCAAATGCTGAATGCGAAAGAGTAATTAACAAAGTAATTGTAAGTATTCTATTAAATATATTTATGCTTATCATTCGGGTTAATATTTTATTTAAACTGTTATTAATAGCGGAGGCATTCACACGCTACATTTTTCATTTACTAATATGTTCAACCATTGCCTATAATTTTACAACCATTGCCTTACCTGTATAGTTGATGGTTTTATCTGCCTTAGAGCTCACACTGATGTCGCCGCCATGATTTTCCTTTACTAAAACCACATTGAACAGGTGCTTTTTAATCATCCCCGGAAAACTCCCTTTGCGGGCGGCAATGGTTAACTGTTGTAGTTTATCATTCCATTTAAAGCTGATTGTTGACGAACTGCCTTTTTCGTAATTATAATTATCATTCTCATCCTCATAAAGCTTAAACTCACCATTGGCACCAGGGTAAATTCGCAATTCAATAGCGCCATTAGGCTTTTCCGTAGCATATTCAACATTTGGCCCTAAAGGCACAACAGAACCTGCTTTAACATAAAGCGGCATGGTTTCTATCGGGGCTTCAGCGTCAATAAACTGTCCGCCGTCAAGCTGCCGGCCTGTCCAAAAGTTAAACCATTTGGTTCCTTTGGGCAGGTACACTTTCCTGGTCTTAACACCATCAGCGACATTTTTACCGGTGTATAGCTGCTGTGTTACCGGGTTTACCAAAAATGCAGGTCCGAACATATACTGATCAGGAATGTTATAAACGTTTTTATCATTTCTGAAATCAAAAGCAAGCGAGCGCATTATGGTATAGTTTTCATTAGTAACCTTTGCCGCCAGCGAATAAATATATGGCACCAAACGATAGCGGAGTTTATCATAATTTAAAAGAATAGCCTTGGTTTTATCATCCCAGTTTTTTGAGAATAATGCACGTTCCCCTTTTCCGTGGATGCGCATAATGGGGCTAAATGTTCCGAACTGGAACCAACGGGTAAAAAGTTCGCGGTATTGCGGCTGAGACCAATCAGGGATCCCGTCCTTATCAACACGTGAAAGATATCCGCCAATATCAGATGTCCAATACGGGATGCCTGATACACAAGCATTAATTCCCTGCGGCACCTGGTTGCGTAAAGAAGCGAAAGTACAGGTTATATCAGATGACCATAAGGTTGCCGCACCGCGCTGTTCGCCGGCAAATGACTGCCGGATAAGCAGGAAGGCACGCTTTCCCGGGATATCCCGGCGCCATCCTTTGTAAAGACCTTTGGAATGCTCTAAGGAATAGGAGTTAAAATAATCAATTCCTTTCCCTACAGAAAAATCAGCTTTGCGGCGCTCGTCAAGCAAGCTGCCGTTATCAGGCTCGCACTGGTCAACCCACCATGCATCCCAGCCATAACGTTTTACAACGCTATCCCGCGCTTGTTCCCAATATCTTTCCCGGGCTTTCGGATTATGAGCGTCGTAATAACTATCGAACGTATGCGTAACAAAATTATCCCAGGTAATACTTGTTAAAAACCCCTTGCTTTTCAAATCATCAAAATCCCTGGTTCCGCTGCCAAATACCGGCCATATTGAGATCATGGCATGCATATTAGCCTTGTGCAGTTCATCTATCATTGCTTTCGGATTAGGATATCTGTCGGGGCTCATCACATGTGACCCCATAGGCAATGGCGACCACCAGTACCAGTCCTGTACTATTGCGTCAACCGGAATGCGATTATTACGGTAGTTATTCTTAACACCCAGGATCTCAGCCTGGCTGGTATATTTATCCTGCGACTGGAACAGCCCAAAGGACCACTTAGGATACATAGGCGCCCTGCCTGTCGCGGTTCTGTAAAGGTCAATTATCCTATCAAAATCGGGCCCGTAGAAAAAGTAATAATCAACCATTTTACCACTTTCCGATACGTATTTATACTGCGTATTTCCTGCCTCAGCGCCATAAAAGTTTGATGCAGCATAGTTATCCCACAGCAAACCATACCCTTTATTAGATAGCATAACGGGTATTGCACCGGTCATATACTTGATCAGCATTTCCTGGTTACGTCCCTTATAATTGATAGACAAGGTATCTTCAGGGTGGCAACCCAATCCAAAAAGGGCCTCGTCAGCGGGCGAGTTAAAGCTGGTAACACAATTATAGGTAGGGATTCCGGCAATGGTTGCCGCACTCATACTTTTATTTTCAGCCCCTTCTGAGGTTATGACCACCCCTTTTTTGTTAGTGTAAGTTATAGCATTGGTAGCTTTGTTGATGCTGATATCAAGCTTTTGCGTCGTAATAACAATATACCCATCATGTTCGGCGATGCTGAAAGGCGCTTTTTCCTTCCAGCTATTATTAACCACCAAAGAGTTTTTTTGAGGGAATGCACTAAAAATAGTGTATTTAACCTCGATAATGTCAGCTTTACAAACCCTTATTTTCATTAGGCCTTTGTCTAGTTTGAAAGTAACACCGTCCACATTTTTGGTATAGGAAATTACCGAGGCCTGAACCGGGTGTAAGAATGCGAGGCTAATTACCAGCACTGCAGAGAATTTTAAAAAAAGCGACTTAATCAAATATCTTTTCATTGATGTTGTATTATGCATTGTATGATGCAGTTCGATTTTAAATTGGTTTAACTCGGAGGCTAAAACTACCCCGGTTTTTCAAAAACGGATAACAACATTGATAATATGTATAATACAAATGTTTACTACAGCCTTAATTTGTTAATTATATAAGCTACTTATGCGTTTGCAAATATTTCCGGTTAAAAATCACCCGATAAATTTTAATTTTTTGCCAACATGGTCTATCCATTGCCTTGCAAATAGTTCATGTCCGTTGGGCATAGGGTGAATACCATCCCAAAGCCAATATTCAAATGGCGGGTTCTTTTCGGCCGCCTTATTAAAACTTTCCTGCAGCGGGACATATATAGCATCAAACTCGGTGGCCATACGTTTTGCTGCTCCCTGCCTGCCGCTTATTTCGCGTTCAAAATCCGCCCACCTTTCTTTAACTTTTCCTACAGGCAACAGGAACGGTTCGCAAATAACCAACTGAATAGCCGGCAACTGCTGTTTAGTTTTTGTTAGCAATTCCCTATATCCTTCTTCATAACTTTCTATTGTGTAAGCTTTGTCGCCATAAACAGCATGCATGGTATCATTAACTCCAATTAAAACACTCAGCAGATCTGGTTTTATAGCAATTGTGTCGCTATCCCATCTGGCGGTAAGGTCGGCAGTTGTATTGCCGCTTATTCCTCTGTTAAAAAAATGGAAGCCTTTTTTAGGGAACTGGTACCACAGCCTAGCCGCAATTAGATAAGCATAACCGTGGCCTAAAACATGGTTCCAGTCCATGTTCCGGCTCCGGTTACCATCAGTAATTGAGTCGCCCTGGAACAGAAAAGTATAATTATTTCCTTCGTTTTCGTCATGTGGCGAAGCAAAGCCGCTTAGCGCAGCCGGAACAGTTAATGTTGCTGCCCCCAATACCGAAGCTTGCTTAATAAAATTCCTTCTTGATGATTGCTTTGTGTTTTCCATCTCCATCCGGCTGTTCTTCAATTAAATTTTTTGCCGGCAATATTATATCTAACCCCTTTTTTAGCATCAAAAGCAATTACATACCCGTTTGTTGTTTTGTTTGATCTTACCTGCATGCCAACAATTGTCAGGGGCTCATTACTGCGGATAGTGCACTTGCCACCGGCAACCGCTAATATGGAAGCGGTCACTATCTTTTTACTTTTCCAGTTCATGCTTACTTCAAAATTTCCGCGCGCCTTTAAACCAGAGATTTCTCCGTTAGCCCAGGCATCAGGAAGGGCCGGCAATAATTGAATCTCGTTATTCTGACTTTGCAGCAGCATTTCGGCCATTCCGGATACACCTCCAAAGTTCCCATCAATTTGGAATGGCGGATGTGCATCAAACAAGTTAATGTATGAACCACCTCCTCCCGAGTAATTAGTACCTTCTACGTTGGTTGCCCGTAACAGGTCTTTCAGCATTTTATAGCTGTGATTACCATCAAGCAACCGTGCCCAAAAATTAATTTTCCAGGCCAGGCTCCAGCCGGTGCCTTCATCACCCCTTAATTCCAGCGTCTTTTTCGCGGCGGCGGTAAGTTCCGGCGTGTTTACGGGCGAGATCTGGTTACCCGGAAAAAGTCCAAATAAATGCGAAACGTGGCGATGGTGCGGTTCGGGGTCTTCCCAATCCTTATACCACTCCTGCAGGTTCCCTTTCTTACCAATGTGGAAAGGATATAACTGCGCCTTTTTAGCAATAATCGTATCGCGGAACGCTTTATCTTCACCTAACTCATTCGAAGCATCAATCAGGTTTGTAAACAAATCGCGAATAATTGACATATCCATTGTGGTGGCGATAGAAACGCTGGCTCTTTTTCCTTTATCATCATAAAAAGCGTTTTCGGGCGACACAGAAGGTGCTGTTACAAGGTATCCGTCCTTATCTTTCACCAGCCAGCTTTCACAAAATTCAGCCGCGCCCTTCATCAGCGGGTAAGCAATCTCCTTTAAATACTTTTTATCTTTTGTAAACTGGTAATGCCACCACAGATGCTGCGAGAGCCAGGGCGATCCCATTGTCCAGTTTGCCCAGGTGGGGTCACCATCCCCTTTGTCACCAACCGGGTTTGATAGTGCCCATATATCACTGTTATGGTGCAAAGCCCAGCCCTTTGCATGATAAAATTCCTTAGCAGTAACCCTGCCTGTAACTGCCACATTTTTAATAAATTCAATAAAAGGCATGTGCATTTCAGAAAGATTAGCTACTTCGGCCGGCCAATAATTCATCTGCACATTAATATTTGTGGTATAGTTGGAACTCCAGGGAGGTCGCATTTCCTTATTCCAGATTCCCTGCAGGTTAGCTGGAACACCTTTAGTTCGCGAACTCGAAATAAGCAGGTATCTGCCATATTGAAAATAAAGAGTTTCCAGCTCAGGGTCTTTTGCCCCTTTAGTGTAAGCTACCAGGCGCTCATCGGTAGGTAATTTGGCATTGCTATTATCAGCAGGGGCTGCAAGCTTAAAGGATACTCTGTTGAAGAAATGATGATAATCTGCATAATGACGCGTCAATAACAATTGCCAGTTTTTTGAAGCAACTCTATTGAGATAATCAGTTGCTATTTTATGTTCATCTTTACCATCCGAGTCGGGACATTTATCAAACCCGTTAAAACTGGTAGCTGCTGAAAGAAATATGGTTACATCGGAAGCATTTTTCACCGCTATACCACTCGTGTCGGCCGTTATCTGCCCGTCTTTACTCAAAACTTTCACCTGTAATTCAAACCGCATCCCCTTACAGCCCGTACTGTCATCATAAGTAATTGGGTTTTTAGAGTCAATATAGTTGGGTTGCGCATGTGCCGGGGCTTTACCTTTTAATGCAATTTCATTACCAGATACCGCAACTGTATGATATTTTAAAAGGCTTGAGGCCCCAACCTTAAATTTTAGTTTACCGGCCTTGCTGGAAGTAAGGTGAATAACAATTACCTGGTCAGGTGCCGAGCTGATTACCTGCCTGGTATAGGTTATACCATCAATGGTGTAACGGGTAGTTGCAATCGCATTTCTGATATCGAGGTTACGGAAATATGATGAAGGTATTGTATCTTTTAAATCCTGTGTAATTACAAGGTCGCCAAGCGGCAAGTACGATTCAGAATAATAACCCTGCATTTTTTTTGCGTAATTATATGCTTTGGCGTAATCCTCTTCTTTAAAAAGCGCTTCCCTTGCCAGTAATAGATTGGCATAAGCACCCGGGTTAACGTTTGTGCGTACCGGGCCACCTGTCCACAAAGTAGCTTCATTTAATTGAATAAGTTCCCGCTTAACACCACCAAATACCATAGCACCTAAGCGACCATTGCCCAGGGGCAGGGCATCCGTCCAAATTTTTGCGGGCTTTTTATACCACAATTTTAAATTATCCTGGCAAAATGCCTGAAACGAAATGGTGCAGATCAGCAGGGTGAAAATTTTCTTTATCATAGGTTTATTTTTCGGCAGGATGATAGCGCAAATTAAGTTCATTTTAAACTTTTGTTTTACATCTTCCCCTTACATTGGATTCTTTTCTCTATTTATTGAGGTGATAACTTAAACAATGCTGCTCCGTGTTTATTTATTTGCTGGTGATAGCCTTGTTTTAATACGCCAACATCCTGTTTTTTCCATAAGTCGCGAACGGCTATTTTTCCTATCAGGCCCACAGATGCAAAAGACAAGTCGATATCCTGTGTTTGCTCACTCAAATTAAACATGGCCACATAAACGTCTTTACTATTATGCGCGTGTGAATACCAAATCATTTTGCCATCCTTTACATACAACTGCCGCGGATTTTCGCCCAGCTGATTTACTGCAATTACTTCGCTGTTGCTGAACAAGGCAAGCTCAAACGGCCTGTTTTCGGGCAGATTTCCACCAAGCATCAGCGGCGACCGGAAGATGCTCCAAAAAGTCATGTGGGTATATTCCTCGTCTTCGGTAAACCTGCTGAAGCGTTCCTGCCCAACTGGGCCGCGTTTTGATAGTTTGCCAATCTGGATCATATCGCAATCTGGCCAGTGCCCTGGTCCGCTTACGCCCTCCCACTGTTTTGCATAGTTCATCATTCCGGTTATTTCCTTCCAGTTATCCCAAAAATCATCAGCCATACGCCACATGTTTGCGTTTATTACAGCATGGTCGGCCTCCGCCACTGGTGTGGCACCAGGCGACAGACTTAATACTATCGGTCGGCCGCAGTTCTGAATGGCCTTGCTATATCCCTCAACCTCCGGTTCGCTGTAAGGCCGGGAAAGGTCGTCAACTTTTATAAAATCCACACCCCATCCCGCATAAAGTTCTAAAAGAGAATTTAAGTACTCCTGTGCTCCGGTTTTTTTCATATTGAGCCCATACATATGGTTCATCCAGGGGCATTTCGAGTTGGTGTCAGCAATCATATCAGCTGTTATGCCATTAGTGCCCTTTACCGGCGACTTCGCCCATACCGCCTGGCGCGGAATACCCCGCATTACATGGATGCCAAATTTTAAACCCAATGAATGCACGTAGGTTGCCAGCGGTCCAAATCCCTTACCGCCAAATGCAGAGGGAAACTTGGTAGGCTGCGGTAGCAGCCGCCCCCATTGATCCATGGTTAGCCATGGGACATAGGAGCCGTCCTGCAATCTTAATTGAAATGGATTACCAATGTTACTTCCCGGAGGATTATCATACGACCATAAAAAATCAACCACCACATACTGCCAGCCATACTGCTTCAGGTTTTTGTCCATGTAGTCAGCATTTGCTTTTACTTCATCCTCATGAACGGCAGAGCCGAAGCAATTGTAACTGTTCCAACCCATAGGCGGTGTTAATGCTACGTTTTGTGCTGATGCAGAATTAAAAAAGGGTAACAGACCGGCAAGGATAAAAAGATATATATATTTCATAAAGGATAAAAAATTCAATCAATGTTCAATTAAAATTATTTAACTAAGTTGTGGTCTCTTCCTTTTCTCTGCTTTTCAACTCAATGATATACTCTGACGGAAGCATTCCAAACTCTTCTTTAAATACTTTGGCAAAATACGCCGCGTTATTAAATCCTACCTCATAAGCCACATTGGCAATGCTCAACTTACTTTTCTCTAATAATTGCACCGCTCTTTTCAACCGGATGGTCCTGATGCAATCAACAGGAGTTTTCCCGGTAAGCGTTAACAATTTTTTATAAAGTGATACCCTGCTCAGGTTTAAATTACGACTTAACTCCTCAACAGAAAAATTAGGGTTGGTTATGTTTTTCTCAATACTGGCAAAAGCATTTTTTAAGAATTTTTCATCCTCTGACACCACCACTATACCCTTGGCCTCCACATCTACCTGCTTTTGATACGTTTTCTTCATGGTTTGTTGAATCCTCAACAAGCTGTGAATTTTCGAGAGCAAAATCTCAAAGTTAAAAGGCTTAGCAATATAATCATTGGCCCCGCTTTCAAGCCCGGCCAGTTCATCACTTTGCCCAATTAACGCAGTTAATAAAATTACTGGAATGTGCGCAGTGCGGCTATCTCCCTTTATTTTTTTACAAAGGTCTAAACCGTTCATTTCCGGCATTGTAACATCACTTACAATAAGTTGCGGATGTAAAGCGAGTGCCTTTTGCCAACCGTCTTTACCATTAATTGCTTCAATTATATGAAAGCTATTTTTTAAATTATCTTTAAGGTAAAACCTTAGGTCATCGTTATCCTCAATCAACAAAACAGTAAGTTTCTTTGTCGATTGTATATTATCAGCGTAAGATAGAGCAGGGATTGAAACGTCATCCTTTTTGGGTTCAATAACAGGCTGGCTCTCATGCAAATCACCAACGGGAAGCTCGATAACAAAACAACTTCCATAGTCTGGTTCGCTTTCAATCTTAATGGTTCCGCCATGCATTTTTATAAATTCCTTAGTAATCGATAAGCCGATCCCACTCCCCTGGTTCAATAAACTTTCAGGCATGTTATCCTGAAAAAAACGCTCAAAGATCTTTCCCTGATTTTCTGCAGGTATTCCTATACCTGTATCAATTACTTTTATTTCCAGCATTCTTTGATCCCGTGCGAAAGCTTCAGGAACCGATAAATTCAGCATCACACTAATGTAGCCGCCCGAAGGTGTAAACTTAAACGCATTCGAGAGCAGGTTAAAGAGAATCCTTTCTATCTTATCGTGATCAAAATTGGTAATAAATGAATTCACGTCGCTTTCAAAAAGATACTGGATCTGTTTTTGATGAGCAACATCTGTAAACGACGACGACACCTCTTTTATGAACTGGATAATGTCGCCTTTTTTTAAGCAAAGTTTTAACTCATTGTATTCCATTTTACGAAAATCCAGCAACTGGTTCACCAGGTTAAGCAGGCGCTTTCCGTTTCTTTTTATCATTACCAGGTGATGCTGCTGCTCTGGTTTATCCGCTGTTTTTATCAGATCGTCGATTGGTGACAGGATCAGCGAAAGCGGCGTTCTAAACTCATGGCTCACATTGGTAAAGAATTTAATTTTCATCAAATCCAGCTGGTGCATACGGCGCGCTTCTTCACGTTCATTTTCAAGTTTCCGCTCTGCCTCTAATTTATCCTGTTTAACTTTAAACTCATTTTTTAACTTAAGTATGCCTTTATGCCTAACGTAAGCCAGCAGACAGGCTATGCTTAAAAAATAAAGCACATAAGCCAGTGGAGATTTCCAAAATGGCGGTAGTACTCTTATATTAAGTGTTATGGTGCTCGTATTTCCCGGATCATTTATATTCCAGGCCTTTACCATGAATACATAGTCGCCGGCATCCAGGTTTGTATAGGTTGCTTTACGGGTACTGTTGGTAGCAGAGAGCCATTGTTTGTCAAACTCTTCC
Organism: Mucilaginibacter xinganensis; assembly: GCF_002257585.1. NCBI lineage: Bacteria > Pseudomonadati > Bacteroidota > Sphingobacteriia > Sphingobacteriales > Sphingobacteriaceae > Mucilaginibacter > Mucilaginibacter xinganensis. The sequence continues at coordinate 4,669,338 of NZ_CP022743.1, forward strand.
AGCTTATATTGATATACTATTTTATCGGGATTAAAATATTCACAGGCGGCAAATTCGATGCTGAAATCGTTCTCATTGTGATTAAGGGTTAAATTTGTTGTTGTCGTAATAGAACTTTTCAAAACGACATTACCGTTTATCGTGTCGCCAACTGCAACGCTTTTATTGAATAATTGAAAATCGGTGAATACTAATTGCGGCTTGTTTTTGGTGAAATTTATGTTTTGCGGATTGAACAGGTTAAAGCCATGTGCCCCGCCGAATATTAACTGACCATCCCGGGTTTTAAAAGCAGAATAAGCGTTAAATTCACGTCCCTGCAATCCGTCGAACTCATCAAACTTATTAATCAAAAATTTATAATCACCACCTGTTTTAATAACTTTTATACTGGCCAGTCCGTTTGCAGTGCTTAACCAAATTTTTCCCGTTTTGTCTTCCAGTATTTTTAAAACATCATTGCCGGGTAGTCCTTTGGTATCGTTAAGATTATAAAATTTATTTGTTTGCGCATTCAAGATACTTAAGCCATCTTTTGAGCCTATCCACATTAAACCTCTGCTGTCCTCAATAATGCTATTTACATCATTGCCAATTAAGCTATTAGGATCGTTACGGTGATTTACATAATGCCTGGCTACGCTTTTGCCATTGGCAATAAAATCAATTCCTTTATCCCTTCCTATCCAGATATTTTTTTTCTTATCTTCATAAATAACTGCGGTATAGTCCGATAGCATTTTGTAATCGGGATGCAAAAAACTGTTTGAGGCTCTGTCAAAAATATTGGTACTGCCAGCAAAAGTACCCACCCAAAGTTTTAAGGATGAATCTTCCATAATGCTGTAAACACGATCATCGGAAATACTTGATGGTACATTATCGTTATGCCGGTAGTGAATAAACCTTTTGCCGTCAAAACAGTCCAGCCCGCCAAAATAAGTACCTATCCAAAGTTTGTGCTCATGATCGATATACATACTGATCACAATATTATTGGCCAGGCTATTAGGGTCGTTAGGGTCGTGCTTATATTGTATATACTTTTTTGTTACCGAATTGTAGTTAATTAGTCCGCCGCCATTGGTGCCTATCCATAAATTCCCGTTTGCATCATCTGCAAAACAGTCAACATCCTCATAAGGCAAACTTTTACTATCAGAAACATAGTGCCTGATGAGCGGGAACTGGATGATGCTTTTGTGATAGTAACTTATCCCCTGTTTAAATGTACCTGCCCAAATTATTCCCAGGTTATCCTTATAAAGCACTACGCTGTTACCCTGTATCGATTTAGGATCATCTTCCCGGCTTAAAAGGTATTTTACACTTTTGTTTTCAGGGTCTAAAAGATTAATGCCGCCATGGTCGGTCCCGATCCATATTTTGTGATCGTCACCAAGTATTATATTATTAATAACGTTGTAGTTTAGCTTTACATCGCCTGTTTCTGTACTAAAATGGTCAATCGCATCAGTATTGGTATTGTAGCGATAAACGCCGATCGGGCTTCCGGCTGCAAACAGCCATAAATTATTTCTCTCATCAACCGTTGCAGAATAAAGTTCAGGTTTACTGCCGTTAGCTTTAACCAACTTATCCGAACTGAAAACAATCTCGTTATTTTTAGCATCAAGTTTGTTAATTACCCCATCCGCATAAATAAGCCATATAAAGTTATGGCTATCCTGAACAATGTCTGTTAATGCATCTGAATGCAGGATGGCGATTGAATTGTTACCGGCACTATTGAAAAAACTGGTGGTATTACTTTTAGGGTTGTAAAAATACAATCCATCATTATTGGTCAAAAACCAAAAATTTCCCTGCCTGTCTTTTTTAATTTGTAATAACTGATCTGTTAAAACTTTGTATTTCCCTAACTCACGCGAAATATCGTTTGAAAACTTTTCGGTGGTTGCGTTATATACACTAAAACCACTATGTGTTTTAACCCACAGCTTATTCCCGGGGCCCTCAAAAATATTTGCTATAGAATTATCACCTAAAGAATTTGGGTCAGCAGGCGAATGTTTGAACACCTTAAACTTGTAGCCATCGTACCTGTTAAGGCCGGAGATAGTCCCGAACCACATAAATCCGGCTGAATCTTTGAAAACACTGGTTACCTGATTGATTGAAAGGCCGTTGGTAATATCAAGGTGCGAAAATTGATACGCCGTATTTTGCGCATACGTGCGTTGCTGCATTATAACAAACAGCACAACCGTTATGTAAACTTTAAAGCGCATAATATTAAAATACGGGTATAATTGGCACTACCCTAAAAAACACAATGTGATACTAAGATATAAATAATTGTAAATATAACACTAATAAGCATAAATCAAATAGCTGGCATTTACCCGGAGACTCCTTTAAATTTAAAGGGGGCATTATTGACTGGCTTAAAAATCAATTTGGATATTAAGTATAAACTTTGCCCAAGCTGCTACCTATTGGGACCTTTGCTTTAACGCAAAACTTTTTTTGTTTGTAATACCTTATTAAGCTCCTGGTATTAATTAACCTATCCTAACACGCTGGAGCAGATTTAGAAACTATCTCAGCAATTTACCTCTAAATTACTGCGTTTTATTAATAATTAGGTAATATATAGCTATCAAATGGAAATTATTGGGTATAAAAATCCATTTCGCCCGCCTAATTTTATAAATTGATTTACAATTACCATAATCCTTCAACTATGTTATCAATTAAGTGGCTTAAGTTAAGTGTGTATGTTTTTACAATAGTAATAACAGTTAAAACAGCAAACGCGCAATCATACCTACCTGAGTATAACGACGCAAGAATGACCATTAAGCCGCAAACAGCTATAAAAGCTTATGCTTTTGATTTGAAGGAGGTAACATTATTGGAAAGTCCTTTTAAACAGGCTATGCAGGCAGATGTGGCTTATTTACTTTCGATTGAGCCTGACCGCCTGCTCTCTGCGTTCCGTACCCATTCGGGTTTAAAAGCTAAGGGAAAAATGTACGAAGGCTGGGAATCATCAGGCCTTGCGGGCCATACACTTGGACATTACCTGTCGGCCATAGCTATGCATTATGCATCAACCGGAGACCCTGAGTTTCTAAAACGCGTAAATTATATTGTTAACGAACTTAATGAATGCCAGGCAGCACGCAAAACCGGCTATATAGGGGCGATACCCAAAGAAGATACGATTTGGGCAGAAGTTGCCAAAGGCAATATTCGCTCAAGGGGTTTTGACCTGAATGGCGGCTGGTCGCCATGGTACACTGTGCATAAGGTTATGGCAGGACTGTTGGATGCCTATCTGTATTGCAATAACAAACAGGCCCTTAACATTTGCAAAAAAATGGCCAATTGGACCGGTGAAACCATAAAAAATCTGGACGATGAGAAACTTCAAAAGATGCTGTTATGCGAGTATGGCGGCATGGCAGAAACACTGGTTAATTTATACGCCATAAACGGCGACAAAAAATATCTTGATCTGTCGTACAAATTTTATGACAAACGAATATTGGATCCCCTTGCCCAAAAGCAGGACGTATTGCCAGGCAAACATTCCAATACCCAGATTCCTAAAATCATTGCCAGCGCCAGGCGATATGAACTTACCGGCGATAAAAAAGACAAAGCAATTGCTGATTTTTTTTGGGAAACAGTTACTAATAACCACTCTTATGCTACCGGCGGCAACAGCAATTACGAATATCTTGGCGAACCCGGTAAACTGAATGATAAGCTTACAGAAAATACAACAGAAACCTGCAATACCTATAACATGCTTAAGCTGACCAGGCATTTGTTTGCGGTTGATCCTTCGGCACCGTTAATGGATTATTATGAAAAGGCTTTATATAATCATATCCTGGCATCCCAAAACCATACCAACGGCATGATGTGCTATTTTGTTCCTCTAAGAATGGGTGGCAAAAAGGAATACAGCACCCCTTTTGATACTTTTACCTGCTGCGTTGGGTCGGGCATGGAGAATCATGTTAAATATAATGAAAGCATTTTTTTCAGGGGCGATGACGGCAGCCTGTATGTTAACCTTTTTATACCGGCTGTACTAAACTGGAAAGAAAAGGGGTTAACCTTAAAACAAGAGAGCAACCTGCCTGCAAGTGACAGAATTAGCTTTACAGTAGGTACCTTAAAGCCGGTAACGCTGGCTATCCGTATTAGAAAACCACATTGGGCAATAAATCCTTCGATTAAGGTGAACGGACAAAAACAGCAAGTAATTGCAGATGCACAGGGTTATTTTGTTTTAAACCGTAAATGGAGAAATAACGACAAAATAGAATTTACAACGCCTGAAAATATTTATACAGAAGCGATGCCTGACAATGCGAACAGGCGCGCGATATTTTATGGCCCCGTATTGCTGGCCGGCGTATTGGGTAATACAGAGCCGGATCCGCTTAAAGGTGTTCCCGTTTTTGTTACCAGCGAAACCGACCCAAACAAATGGCTGCAAATGGTTACTACAGATCAATTAAGTTTCAAAACAGTGAATGTGTCAAAGCCGGAAGAAGTTAAACTGATTCCCTTCAACCAAACTAAAGACGAATACTATTCGGTTTATTGGGATGTATTTACCCCTGGCACATGGGCAGTGCAGCAAAAGGCCTACGATGAGCAAAAGAAAAAGCAGCAGCAACTTGAAGCGCGTACCACAGATATATTGCGAATTGGTGAAATGCAGCCGGAACGCGACCATAACTTCAGCGGCGAGAATGCTATTACCGGCGAAGACCATCAAAAAAAATGGCGGTCAACAGAAAATGGCGGTTACCTTTTATATGAAATGAAAGTTGACGCAAATGCACAAAACACCCTTATCAACACCTACTGGGGCATGGATAACAGGGGCAGGATATTTGATATATTGATCGATGGCATAAAACTATCAACTGAAGATTTAAACAAGTACAAGGAAAGCCGTTTTTACGATATCAGCTACACCATTCCAATTGAGCTAACAAAAGGAAAACAAAAAGTAACAGTTAAATTATTACCAAAGGAAGGCAACAGTGCCGGCCCGGTTTACGGCAGCCGTATGATAAAAGAATAAAACAGGTTAGGGCGTGCAAATGGGTTGCGTGCCCTAACCTGTTTTTGCTGTCAATAATCTATCTTAATATTTTAATAAAATATAACCTGTTTTATATTTAGCCCTACCTTTGTCATTATACTCCAGCTGGTAAAAATAAGTGCCTGGCTTTTGCAATGCCATTGTTTTATTGGAATGCCCGTCAAATACTTTATTGATATTATCATAGCCTGTTGCCTGGTAAATTTCTGCACCGGCGGCGTTAATAATGGTAAGCTTATTATCTGGGTATTTTTCAATATTACTGATAATCAGCACATCATTTATACCATCACCATTAGGAGAGATCGCAGGACGTACTACTAAGCTTTCATCTGTTGTTTTCAAACTGTCGGCAGGGGTCTCGGTATATTGACTCGCCATGCTGGCCGCCGCGCGGGTTACTGTTGTGATAAAGCTTTTATTAGTTACTCCATCCTGCGCGGTTACCACCACGGAAACAACGTTACTTCCCACAGCAAGCGGAATTACCTGCGAGGCAACACCGGATGCCACTATAGTACCGTTTACTTTTATAGTTGCATTAGCATCGCTGGCTACAGCGATAACCTGCAAACTGGTTTCGCTGTTCGGTACCGCTGAGGTATAATCCCTGTAATCCGGACCGCTTACCGTAACAAATGCGGAAGCAGGGGAAAATTTAAGACTGGTTAACAGTGCGTTATTAGAAATCCTTGTAACCGTTAGCGTGTATGTTTTTGTGGAAGCATCAGCCGCTGTAACTACTGTAGTAATAGTATTTGTACCTATCGCCAATGGCAGGCTTGCTGAAGCCGCTCCCGACGCTACGGCTGTGCCGTTAACTGTTACCGTAGCCCCGGCATCACTTGTAGTCGGCGTGATTTTAATGGAGCTTACCGCATTGGCTACGCTTGCTGTATAGCTTGTTACAGCACTTGCAAATGCAGGACTTAGTGTGCCGCTACTGATTGTAAGGTTTGCAAGATTAGCGTTAGATGACGCAGCACGGTTAACGGTGGTTACAAAACTTTTGACGGTCGCGTTATCCTGCGCCGTTACTACAACTGAGATAATGTTACTGCCTACAACAAGCGGAATTACCTGTGAGGCTACTCCCGACGCCACGGTAATACCATTTACTTTAATGACGGCGTTAGCATCAGCTGCTACAGCTATAACCTGCAGACTGGTTTCACTATTGGGTACGGCGGAAGTGTAGTCTTTATAATCAGGGCCGCTTACCGTAACAAACGTGGAAGCCGGCGAGAACTTAAGGCTGGTCAACAATGCATTGGTTGACAGCCCGGCCGCTGCCCTGGTTACCGTTAATGTATAGCTTTGCGTAGTGATAGCGTCTGATGCTGTTACTAAGATATTAATGACATTTGTTCCCTCCACCAATGGCTGGCTTGCAGAAGCAGCGCCCGGTGCTACAATTACACCGTTCACCCTTACCGTAGCATCCGGATCGCCGGGCGTTGGTGTTACAGTTATGGAAGTTGTTGCGTTTGGTACAATAGTAGTATAGGCGTTTGTGCCTGGCGCAAAAACAGGACTTAATATCCCTTTACTCGGTTTTAAGTTAGCAAGGGTCGCATTTGATGCAGGCGCACGCGTGGCGGTAATAATAAAACTTTTGGTGGTTGCGCTATCCGGCGCGGTAACTATCACAGTAATTACATTACTGCCCGCAACAAGCGGAATTGCTGCTGATGGCGCTCCTGATGCAACCAAAGTTCCATTTACTTTTATAGTTGCGTTAGCATCCTGAACAACCGAGGTAACTTGTAAGCTGGTTTGGCTATTGGGTACCGATGTGAAATAATTTTTATAACCCGACCCAACCACAGTAACCAGTGGCGTAGCAGGAGTTACCTTTATTGATGTTAAGAGTGCATTGGTTGATAACCCGGCTGCGGCCCGTGTCATCGTAAGCGTATAAGTTTTAGCAGCAGCGCCATTTGATGACTTTACCACAGTACTAATAATATTTTTACCCGCTACTAATGGCAAGTTTGCCGAAGCTGTGCCGGAAACTACCGCCGCTCCGTTAACCTTTATTGTAGCATCCGGATCACCGGCAGTTGGAGTTAGCGTTATTGATGAAAATGCATTTGGTACAATGGCGGTATAACTGATCGTTCCTGCGGCAAATGTTGGGCTCAGTACACCTTTACTTATTGCTAAATTTGTAAGATATGTATTACTGGCCCCTGTTATTACTTTCAGGTTCAGGGTAGCCGTATTGCTGCCGCTGTTATTATAAACCGTTACCGTATAATTTGTTGCCGGGCTCGCTGCCGCTGGTGTGCCGCTGATGATGCCCGTGGTATTGTTAAAGCTTAGTCCCGCCGGTAAGGCAGGGCTGATGTAATAGCCCCCAACCGGGTTGATCTCTTTTACCGCATTGTTCCCGTAGTCTGTCACAAACACGTTATTCGACCCGTCTACCGCTACCCCGAACAGAAAACTGTACCCTGAGCCCACCGTCAGGATCGGACCCCCCGATACCGGGATCTCCTTCACCTGCTTGTTCCCGTAGTCCGTCACAAACACGTTCCCCGATCCGTCTACCGCTACCCCGAATGGCGTGCTGAACCCCGAACCCAGTGTCACCGGTGCACCGCCACCCACGGGGATCTTCTTGATCGCGCTGTTCCCAAAGTCTGCCACATATACATTCCCGTACGCATCTACCGCTACGCCCGTCGGGGTCACAAAGCCCGACCCCAGCGTGATCACTGCGCCGCCACCCACGGGGATCTCTTTCACCGCATTGTTCCCCCGGTCTGCCACATAAACGTTACCCGCGCCATCTACCGCCACATTGAACGGCTGCAGAAAGCCCGAGCCCAGCGTGATGATCGGACCGCCACCTACCGGGATCTTCTTCACCAGGTTATTCCCGTCGTCGGCCACATACACATTCCCCGCTGCATCTACCGCTACGCCGTCTGGGGTGTTGAACCCCGTCCCGATAACCACCGGCGTACCCGTGCCGCCCGGGATCTTTTTGACCACGTTGTTGTTCTGGTCCCCGATATAGATATTCCCCGCACCGTCTACCGCTATCCCCGCAGGGATGTTAAAGCCCGATCCCAGCGTTGTTGTACTGCTGCTGTAAGCCGGTGAGGCCGCTACCCCGCCACTGATCACCGGCGCAAGAGGCGTGATCGCCGTCCCCGCTACATACGTCTGTGGACTGGTATAACTGATGCTTACCGCGTTTACTTTCAGGTTCAGGGTAGCCGTATTGCTGCCGCTGTTATTATAAACCGTTACCGTATAATTTGTTGCCGGGCTCGCTGCCGCTGGTGTGCCGCTGATGATGCCCGTGGTATTGTTAAAGCTTAGTCCCGCCGGTAAGGCAGGGCTGATGTAATAGCCCCCAACCGGGTTGATCTCTTTTACCGCATTGTTCCCGTAGTCTGTCACAAACACGTTATTCGACCCGTCTACCGCTACCCCGAACAGAAAACTGTACCCTGAGCCCACCGTCAGGATCGGACCCCCCGATACCGGGATCTCCTTCACCTGCTTGTTCCCGTAGTCCGTCACAAACACGTTCCCCGATCCGTCTACCGCTACCCCGAATGGCGTGCTGAACCCCGAACCCAGTGTCACCGGTGCACCGCCACCCACGGGGATCTTCTTGATCGCGCTGTTCCCAAAGTCTGCCACATATACATTCCCGTACGCATCTACCGCTACGCCCGTCGGGGTCACAAAGCCCGACCCCAGCGTGATCACTGCGCCGCCACCCACGGGGATCTCTTTCACCGCATTGTTCCCCCGGTCTGCCACATAAACGTTACCCGCGCCATCTACCGCCACATTGAACGGCTGCAGAAAGCCCGAGCCCAGCGTGATGATCGGACCGCCACCTACCGGGATCTTCTTCACCAGGTTATTCCCGTCGTCGGCCACATACACATTCCCCGCTGCATCTACCGCTACGCCGTCTGGGGTGTTGAACCCCGTCCCGATAACCACCGGCGTACCCGTGCCGCCCGGGATCTTTTTGACCACGTTGTTGTTCTGGTCCCCGATATAGATATTCCCCGCACCGTCTACCGCTATCCCCGCAGGGATGTTAAAGCCCGATCCCAGCGTTGTTGTACTGCTGCTGTAAGCCGGTGAGGCCGCTACCCCGCCACTGATCACCGGCGCAAGAGGCGTGATCGCCGTCCCCGCTACATACGTCTGTGGACTGGTATAACTGATGCTTACCGCGTTTACTTTCAGGTTCAGGGTAGCCGTATTGCTGCCGCTGTTATTATAAACCGTTACCGTATAATTTGTTGCCGGGCTCGCTGCCGCTGGTGTGCCGCTGATGATGCCCGTGGTATTGTTAAAGCTTAGTCCCGCCGGTAAGGCAGGGCTGATGTAATAGCCCCCAACCGGGTTGATCTCTTTTACCGCATTGTTCCCGTAGTCTGTCACAAACACGTTATTCGACCCGTCTACCGCTACCCCGAACAGAAAACTGTACCCTGAGCCCACCGTCAGGATCGGACCCCCCGATACCGGGATCTCCTTCACCTGCTTGTTCCCGTAGTCCGTCACAAACACGTTCCCCGATCCGTCTACCGCTACCCCGAATGGCGTGCTGAACCCCGAACCCAGTGTCACCGGTGCACCGCCACCCACGGGGATCTTCTTGATCGCGCTGTTCCCAAAGTCTGCCACATATACATTCCCGTACGCATCTACCGCTACGCCCGTCGGGGTCACAAAGCCCGACCCCAGCGTGATCACTGCGCCGCCACCCACAGGGATCTCTTTCACCGCATTGTTCCCCCGGTCTGCCACATAAACGTTACCCGCGCCATCTACCGCCACATTGAACGGCTGCAGAAAGCCCGAGCCCAGCGTGATGATCGGACCGCCACCTACCGGGATCTTCTTCACCAGGTTATTCCCGTCGTCGGCCACATACACATTCCCCGCTGCATCTACCGCTACGCCGTCTGGGGTGTTGAACCCCGTCCCGATAACCACCGGCGTACCCGTGCCGCCCGGGATCTTTTTGACCACGTTGTTGTTCTGGTCCCCGATATAGATATTCCCCGCACCGTCTACCGCTATCCCCGCAGGGATGTTAAAGCCCGATCCCAGCGTTGTTGTACTGCTGCTGTAAGCCGGTGAGGCCGCTACCCCGCCACTGATCACCGGCGCAAGAGGCGTGATCGCCGTCCCCGCTACATACGTCTGTGGACTGGTATAACTGATGCTTACCGCGTTTACTTTCAGGTTCAGGGTAGCCGTATTGCTGCCGCTGTTATTATAAACCGTTACCGTATAATTTGTTGCCGGGCTCGCTGCCGCTGGTGTGCCGCTGATGATGCCCGTGGTATTGTTAAAGCTTAGTCCCGCCGGTAAGGCAGGGCTGATGTAATAGCCCCCAACCGGGTTGATCTCTTTTACCGCATTGTTCCCGTAGTCTGTCACAAACACGTTATTCGACCCGTCTACCGCTACCCCGAACAGAAAACTGTACCCTGAGCCCACCGTCAGGATCGGACCCCCCGATACCGGGATCTCCTTCACCTGCTTGTTCCCGTAGTCCGTCACAAACACGTTCCCCGATCCGTCTACCGCTACCCCGAATGGCGTGCTGAACCCCGAACCCAGTGTCACCGGTGCACCGCCACCCACGGGGATCTTCTTGATCGCGCTGTTCCCAAAGTCTGCCACATATACATTCCCGTACGCATCTACCGCTACGCCCGTCGGGGTCACAAAGCCCGACCCCAGCGTGATCACTGCGCCGCCACCCACGGGGATCTCTTTCACCGCATTGTTCCCCCGGTCTGCCACATAAACGTTACCCGCGCCATCTACCGCCACATTGAACGGCTGCAGAAAGCCCGAGCCCAGCGTGATGATCGGACCGCCACCTACCGGGATCTTCTTCACCAGGTTATTCCCGTCGTCGGCCACATACACATTCCCCGCTGCATCTACCGCTACGCCGTCTGGGGTGTTGAACCCCGTCCCGATAACCACCGGCGTACCCGTGCCGCCCGGGATCTTTTTGACCACGTTGTTGTTCTGGTCCCCGATATAGATATTCCCCGCACCGTCTACCGCTATCCCCGCAGGGATGTTAAAGCCCGATCCCAGCGTTGTTGTACTGCTGCTGTAAGCCGGTGAGGCCGCTACCCCGCCACTGATCACCGGCGCAAGAGGCGTGATCGCCGTCCCCGCTACATACGTCTGTGGACTGGTATAACTGATGCTTACCGCGTTTACTTTCAGGTTCAGGGTAGCCGTATTGCTGCCGCTGTTATTATAAACCGTTACCGTATAATTTGTTGCCGGGCTCGCTGCCGCTGGTGTGCCGCTGATGATGCCCGTGGTATTGTTAAAGCTTAGTCCCGCCGGTAAGGCAGGGCTGATGTAATAGCCCCCAACCGGGTTGATCTCTTTTACCGCATTGTTCCCGTAGTCTGTCACAAACACGTTATTCGACCCGTCTACCGCTACCCCGAACAGAAAACTGTACCCTGAGCCCACCGTCAGGATCGGACCCCCCGATACCGGGATCTCCTTCACCTGCTTGTTCCCGTAGTCCGTCACAAACACGTTCCCCGATCCGTCTACCGCTACCCCGAATGGCGTGCTGAACCCCGAACCCAGTGTCACCGGTGCACCGCCACCCACGGGGATCTTCTTGATCGCGCTGTTCCCAAAGTCTGCCACATATACATTCCCGTACGCATCTACCGCTACGCCCGTCGGGGTCACAAAGCCCGACCCCAGCGTGATCACTGCGCCGCCACCCACAGGGATCTCTTTCACCGCATTGTTCCCCCGGTCTGCCACATAAACGTTACCCGCGCCATCTACCGCCACATTGAACGGCTGCAGAAAGCCCGAGCCCAGCGTGATGATCGGACCGCCACCTACCGGGATCTTCTTCACCAGGTTATTCCCGTCGTCGGCCACATACACATTCCCCGCTGCATCTACCGCTACGCCGTCTGGGGTGTTGAACCCCGTCCCGATAACCACCGGCGTACCCGTGCCGCCCGGGATCTTTTTGACCACGTTGTTGTTCTGGTCCCCGATATAGATATTCCCCGCACCGTCTACCGCTATCCCCGCAGGGATGTTAAAGCCCGATCCCAGCGTTGTTGTACTGCTGCTGTAAGCCGGTGAGGCCGCTACCCCGCCACTGATCACCGGCGCAAGAGGCGTGATCGCCGTCCCCGCTACATACGTCTGTGGACTGGTATAACTGATATATGGGCCTGTAAATTGGTTTGATTTTATTTTTGATGCGGCTTTTCTGTTAACAAGCCGGGTGTTCATAAGCCTTTTATAATGGGGTGAAGTGATGGCACCAGCGTACAAATTATTGAAACAGCATAGCATCATAAACACGACGATGCTCAATTTTTTTAAGGCAATTAACGGCGAAGAAAAATTTCGCAATAAGGGTAAGGGTGTTTTCATAATAACAAAGTGGGGGAAAAGCTTTTTATATTAATAAGTAAATATTATGTTTCAGGTAATGCTGGTTATATATTACTGTAAATCAATTCGTTTACCAGTTGTAAAAGTTGTTTGCAATTACTAACTGTGTAGCTATAAGTATGGATAGTTTCTCTATCTTCAGCCGCGGTTCAGCGGCATTTTTTCCGAAAAAAATCTGATACATTGGTTTGGGTTTTAAAAGGCATTCGGTACTTATATTAAGAGGCTACTTCATAGCTATACTAACCAGCAATTAATATTATTATCCAACAACACTACATTAACACACAGCGCTTTAGCAATATTTAAGTTTATAAAGTTTATTATTATTTTCAATATTAGCAATGCGGGTTTTACGCTATTTTAACATGAAGTGATTTTTATTTTTTTTGATGGCATTTAATGTAATGCACTATGTTACAGCACGTCAAAAAAAAGCCCACAGACCTCACAATTAAGGTTTTTTTTAAAATCCTGGAGGCTGAAGATTTATTTAACATATCCCATCGCTTTAGGAATTTAAAACAAATAGGCGACAAAGTTTACTTCCCAATTGGTACTATGGCGGCATTTTTTTGCTTTTAGATGAGAAATAGCTAAAAAATAAGCTGGCGGGAATATTCTCACTTAAAGAAAATTTGCTAATTTTCAATTAAACCGCACCACCAAAAAATTCATACCACAAAATAACAATTGGAAATATCTTCGCTATAAACGATGTATTTAACAACAGGATATTGAAAAACGAAGAAGCGGGATCACTACCGGGTTAATAAAAAAAACCGCCTCATAATTGCTTATGAGACGGCCTCTTTGTATTTTTTAATCTTTTTTATTACTTAACCGGAACAATATCAATGATAACCGTTCTGTTATAAAAACGCTCTTCAGGAGCGGTGTTTTCAAAAGGTGCTTTACTAATATCTTCTCCAAAGCCTAATGTTTCAAACTTTACATTATTTTTCCCGGCTTTAGCCAACGCGCGTTCCAGGATATTTTGAACATCATGAGCCCGCTCCCTTGATAACTTCATGTTGTGATCTTCTTCACCTATTATGTCAGTATGCCCGTGTATAATCACGGTCGATCCATCAGCTATTGAAGGGGCTACGACTTCCGTTAAAAATTTATCATACCTGGCAATTGAAGTGCCTTTGTCAAATTCATAAAGAATACTGTATCGCAAACCTTTAGCAGTAGCTTCATCCTGGCGTACAAGGTGAACTGTACCTTCTTTTCTTACCGCCATGCCGGCCTTTGTTTCACCTGTCATCGCTAACTTATAGTCACCTTCGGGATTATTGCCTAAGATGGCGGCTCCGGGGATACTCTCCTGATCCCGGGTGTATGGCCCGTAGTGTTGAGCAATTCCTTTATCATCAGTAATATCTACTGACCATGATTTAAGCAACTGTGCAGCACTGTCAATATTAAGTACGATTTGACTATCAAGCGGGTCTGCCTGTGTGGCATTTATTTGAACAGGCTTCAGCATATCGCCGCCTACTTCTTCTAATAATTCAGGAGAGGCGCTGGTTATGTCAACCCTGCGATCACCGGCGCGAAGCAGCACAAGCTCTTTCGTCCCGCCAGGCTGTTCAGATGGGATAACCGGTTTATTACGTCCCTTTACAGTAATCCTTGAACCATCGATGCCAAATACATCAACCAAATACAGCTTCACTGATTCGGCAAGTTTTATACCGTCTTCAGGGCCTTTTGCTGAAGCACCGCTAAGTGATATTACGGCTCCCGGATTTGATCTTAAACGATCTCCTGTAATATTCAAAATGTTATGATAAACAGTTAATTGCCTTGCTGAGCGGCCTGTCATATCATCAGGCTGGTCTGCCTGCAGCTGTTCTTCCCGGAACAAGCCTGCCTGCTCTTTTGAAAGCAGCACATACCTGGCCGGAACCTGTGTTGATCCTTCATCAAAAAATACTGAATTCCTTAAAGGCAATGTTTCACTTACCTGGCGTTTTAACGAGACTGCTTTAGGTGCACGCACGTTAAAAGTAAAATCGTGCATTGGTAAAGGCACAGGCGTTGCAACAGTTTCTTTAACTATCATTTTCTTAGCCTTTCCAAACTTAAGTGCGATACCCGCCCGAACGGTAGTAACCGACCAGCTTTCGATGGTGCGCGGCTCCTGTCCAAAGTATGGTATAAAAGCAACAAATGGCGAAAGGCTAACTTTGGTTGTGCTGTTTGCTGATGACATCATGATATCATAACCCGCACCTACCTGGCCCGAAAATATGGTTTTGTGCATCGCGCTTAATTCACCATCGGTATTAGGCTGCCTTAACTGCGTATATGCAAAATCCTTATTTATATTAAAAGACACCCTTGGCCCTGCAAAAAAGTACAAACCTGATGCCGGCACACTTAAACGCAAGCTTGGTTCAACAGTGATATAACTGGTACTTGTTTTTAACGTAGCCGGGCAATCGCAAGGGGCAACTACATCGTTAAATTTTCCGCCCCGGCCATCATAGGCAACATTTAACATACCGCCCCAGATACCTGCCGGGCGATACTCTGCCAATATAGACGCATAAGGACGAACGCTCCTGCCTTTATGGAAGGCCGTTGGCGCTATTAATGAATTGTTTAACCTTTGGGTTGTTCCATCATAAAAATTGAAATTTGCTGCTCCGGAGGCACCAAACCACCATGTTGGAGACGTGGTTTGTGCGTTAACCGTGGAGGCTGCCAGCATGGTCACCAAAACACAAGTGATGACTTTTTGAAGTATTTTATTAGTTGATAACATAAGATTTTCTTTTAATTGTATAACTGTTACGGTTTTTAATAAATCCCCCGAAGGGGATATAATACACGGTTTTAAACCAATTGCTTATTGAGGCACATTAACTGTTGTATTTACCATGGTAACTGAAGCAACCAAAGAAATAGCCCTGCCATTTAATACCGTTTGTACTGCGTTACCGGCTGTTGATAAAGTAGTTCCGGCGCTTGAAATAATGGTTCCTGTCATAATACCGCCACCGGCAGCATTAATAGTAGCCGCGCTTCCTACGTACCAGAATACATTTTTCGCGAGGCCTCCATTTATCATCACCACACTCCTGGCTCCAGCCGGACCCGCAATGCCAACAGTAAGACCGGCAGCTGTTTGAAATATCCAAACAGCGTTAGGGTCGCCCTTAGCGTCTAGCGTTAGGTTGCCGTTGGTTATTTTAAATGTTCCGCTTGCAGATTTGTATATGCCCGGTGCTAAAGTTAAACCGCCTAATTCGCCGGCGCCCGGGTCAATTCCACCAGGTTTTGAAGCCGGCGAAATACTGTTATAAGCTATGGTAGCATCAATTAAGGCCTGCGATGCAACAGCAAAAGAAGTAGCAGTGCCAGGTGCCGGAGGAGCCGTGAAGATGCCACCTTTTACATTACCTTTATTAAGTGGAGTTTCTGTATAAACCGCAGCAGTCAGCCCATCGTGAAATCCGGTTACCAATGTTGAGGCCGCTGTTGTGCCAATACCTCCGTTATTTATAACCGTATTTAAACCCTGGTTGGTAATACCTGCATTACCACCAAAAGCCCCAAATTTGGATATACTACCTAATACCGGTGATGCCGCTATCAGCTTAAAGTTTGCCGTGATATTTTTATTGGCATTCATAGTAACGGTAAGCGGATTAACCGAACCTGTTGCATCGCCACTCCATGACGTGAATACATACCCGGCATTTGCGGTTGCGGTAAGTTTTACCTGTGCCCCCTTGCTGTACGCCAGCTGGTTAGGATTTTTAATAACGGAACCGTTTACAGCTGTTACATTTAACGTTACTGTGTTAACAACAAAGTTAGCCACAAGCGCTTTACTTCCATTTAATATAAATGTATAGCTGGCGTTAGTTGAAGCAACAACACCGTTATCTGTCCAGCTTACAAAATCGTATCCGGACTTTGGTACTGCAAGCGCCGTTACAGAAGAACCTGCGCTGAATGAACCTGCTCCCGTTACTGTTCCGCCCGTAGTTGGCTTGGCTGATAAAGCGAGCGTATAAATACTTTTGGCGAAGTTGGCAATCAATGTCCTGTTTGCATTTAATGCAAACGTGTAGCTTGTACTGGTTGAAGCCACAACACCATTATCTGTCCAATTGACAAAGGTATAGCCCGAATTTGCTGCTGCGCTTACCGTAACTGATGTGCCGGCACTATACGCTCCTGAGCCGGTGGTTGAACCACCATCTGGCGGACTCGACGATAATATAACCGCAAATTGCGATGAAGGGATGATTTTAAAGTTAGCAATTAACTTACGGTTGCCTCCCAAAATAAACTGATAACCTGAACTTGTTGATACTATATTACCGTTGTCAGTCCAATTAACAAAAATGTAACCTGCATTAGGCAAAGCTGTAACAGTTACAGACGTACCCGCATTGTAAGATCCTGACCCTTTTGTTGTTCCGCCGGCAACAGGTGATGAGTTTAATACTACGGCAAACTGCGATGCCGGGATAACTTTAAAATTTGCTACTAACACCCTATTACCGGCCATAGTAAACTGGTAACTTGAGCTTGTGGAAACTATGGTGCCGTTGTCTGTCCAGTTAGTGAACACATAACCTGTATTAGGCGTTGCTGTTACAGTAACTACTGATGCCTGGGCAAATGTTCCGAAACCCTCAACTGTTCCGCCGGCAACCGGAAGTGCTGTTAATGTTACTTGTGGAATGGAGGTAAAGGTCCAAATATAGTCTTTAACAAGTGCGGTATGTAAAGTATCGGTAGCACCGGTTGTAATAGTACCGGTATAGGATACAAAGGGCAATAATGGCTGGCTTGGTGTAAAGATAAATACGGTGCCATTACTAGTGGGCGCTATTGTTCCTGCAATTGTCGCAGCGCCCTGTTTTATAGTAAAGGTTTTACTATTAATAGAAGCGGGAGCCATACTTGTATTAAAAGTTACCGATATAGCTTTGGTGAGAACAACGTCCACCGCTTTATCAAGAGGGTCGGTAGAAACTACAACCGGGCATGTACCCTTTATTTCTCCTTTATAATCATCCTTTTTACATCCCGGGGCTAAAACTGCAAAAAGCAGTGCGAGGGCGCAAATGGTTTTTAATATTAAAGAATAGCCTTTGCTTTGACGCGTAAAAATGCCATTCCAACGGGTAGTAATTTGTTTTTTCATAAAATTTTATTTGAAGGGTAAATTGTAATTCCTTAAGTCTTATTGGGTCGGATTTCAGGATATACAAACGTAGGCAGGCTTTGTAACCTATTCGTTACATAACTTTCTTTTTAAGTTATATAATTCACACCTTTTTCAGGCACTGATGCCCTGATAGTCGAGATGCTTGAACGCCGATGGCGTTAGGCCAGTTACCTTTTTAAATTGTGCAGACAGGTGTGCAACACTGCTGTAATGCAGCTTCCACGATATTTCGGTGAGGTTAAGTTCATTATAAATTATCAATTGTTTAACAAATTGAATTTTTTGCATGATAATAAACTGTTCTATAGTAGAACCTTGTACCTCAGAGAAAATATTTGCCAGATAGGTATAATCAAGCTTTAATGTATTGCTCAGGTATTCGGAAAAATTTATTTTAAGCGGTGTATCAGAATAATGGATCATATCAATAATCACATTTTTAATTCTTTCAATTAAGATGTTTTTTTTGTTATCCAACAGCTCTAAACCGTAATCAAGCAATGCAATTCCAATAAGCTGGCTTTGTTCCGGTGTAATAAATCCAGATATTTCAATCCTTCCCATCTCTATATTTATGCATTTTAGCCCGAATTTTTCGAATTCTGATTGAACAATTATTTTGCAGCGAACGCTGACCATGTTTTTTATAAAGAGGTACATTGTAACTTACCGCTTGCAAAGCAAGTGCCTATATAAATTCCCTTATAGCCTTTTGATAACTAATGAATAACGTTAATAAAGGCTAAAAATTTAAATAATGCCCCTTCGCAACACAAATGCCCTATTTGAAGTCAAAAAAATAATGCGGCAGTAAAAACCAGCTAAATAAATACGATAACTACCATCAGCTTGAGCTTGAAGCGCCGCACCGATTCTGATTAGAAAAAAGGAATTAATTAGTCCTGTAACGAATAATGGCTTATTATTATGATTGTAGATAGCTTATTACGCCAGTGTGGAAAGATACAAGCAAAACCACTGTTTTGAGCAATTTAAAAGACGAGTTGCCTTAACTATAGTTTGACTTTTTTATCAACTGCTTTATATCCTTAATCCGGATCTTTCTGCCATCAGTTTCCAAGATACCCTCTTCTTTAAACTCTTTTAACAGGCGGATCACATTTTCATGGGCAATTCCGGCCATGTTAGCGAGGTCTGTTCTGGAGATATTCAAGATTATTTCTTTTCCGTCAGATACCTCATCTTTAAATTTTTCACGAAAAACGATCAACGCTAAGGCAAGCCGTTCCGGCGCGGATCTGTGGGCTATAACAGAAATACTGTTTGCTAAAACCGTAAATTCATGGCTTAAAGCTTTCAGCAACCGATGGGAAAAGGCCGGCGACTGATGTAACACTTTTATAAAATCTTCTTTAGGGATAAAACTGATCAGGCTATCCTCGATCGCTGCTGCCGAATCAGGATATCTTTCTTCTGATAAAACGGCATGGTAACCAATAAGCTCGCCCTGGTTGGCTACGTATATGATCTGTTCTTTAGCCAGGTTATCAATCTTGAACTTTTTTACTCTCCCGCTTCTTATTAAAAAAATACCGGACGGAACAGCTCCCTCCCTGAAAATAACGTCGCCCTTCAAATATTTAAAATCGCTTTGATTAGCAACTAAGGCTGAATAATCTTCTGCTGAAAGGATTGTAAGTATTGATTGCGTTGTAAAATTCCATCGGTCGATAGGAAAAATTCCGGACAAGCTCATATTGCAAAGGTAAAGAAATAAAAAACTGATAAATATCATATTCTTCATTGATTTAATACGGTAAAACGCTTTAAAACAGCCACTAACTTTGAATATCATGAAAAGTTACCCGTTTTCTCATTTTCCGCCGGTACCGGCCGGGCAACGTTTAGGATCGAATGAAAATTCAGAAATGGATAATTTGAACGGTTGCTTATTCAGGAACGATGCAGAATTTGACTGGCTGTATCCAAAAAAAGCACAATTATTATCCCTTAAACATTGGTCTCCCCTTTCTGTGGCCCACAAGGCAGCTGAATTTTTAGCCGAACCCGGTGCCAGGGTGCTTGACATTGGTAGCGGAATTGGTAAATTTTGCCTTACGGCGGGCTATCACTTTCCGGCCAGTTCTTTTTACGGAGTGGAGCAGCGGCTGGAATTAATTGATTTGGCAGAAAAAGCAAAAAAATACACCAGGCTGTCAAACGTAAATTTTATTCACGGCAACATTACCCAGATACATTTTAAAGAATTTGATCATTTTTATTTTTACAATTCCTTTTACGAAAATCTTGATCCGGTAAATCAAATTGATGATACCATAGAGTTATCCGAAAGCTTATATTCTTATTATACGCAATACCTTTACAACGCCCTATATGAAAAACCACCGGGAACCAGGCTGGTTACTTTTCATAGCCTGGAGCAGGAGATACACACGAGTTATAAACTGGTAGATTTTTCATGTGATACACTGCTAAAAATGTGGATCAAGCAATAACCAATGAAGTATTTCAATTTTCAACTGCTTTACGACCGAATTTTAAAAAACCCTCAAAACCAAAGAAAGATGCCCTATTATACTTTAAGCCCCCCGCTTTTCAGCAAGGATGCGGCTTTCGACAATTTATATCCCGAACATATCCGGGCGTTATCACCAATGCATTGGACCGCTGTTGACATCGCCAAAAAAGCCGGTGCGTTTTTGGCCGTTCCAAATGCCAGGGTGCTTGATATCGGCAGCGGTGTTGGAAAGTTTTGTATGGTAGCAGGCTTTCATCACCCCGAAACAACATTCTACGGCGTAGAACAGCGCAAAGAGCTTTATAATATTGCTGAAAAAGCAAAAGGCGAAATCAATTTGCCTAATGTGAGTTTCATTCATGGGAACCTTACAGAATTGAACTATGGAAACTATGATCATTTTTATTTTTATAATGCTTTTTACGAAAACATTGAGCCAGACAGCCGGATAGATTATTCTGTAAGTACTTCGTTCGAATTATATGAGCTATATACCCGGTTTGTGTACGAAATGCTTGATAAAAAGCCGTCTGAAACGAGGCTGGTGACTTTTCATTGCACTGAAGGACAAGTTCCGCCGAGCTATCAATTGATAAACAACTCCTATAGCAGTGTACTGAAAATGTGGATAAAGGGATAGTATGGGCGTGCGGGTGATTTCAGACACTGCTATATAAGTTATGCCGCAGCGCTAAAGGTTTTAAAAAAAGGGAATGAGTGATGTTTAAACCAAAGTTAGTTGACGTTTTAAGAAATTATACAAAAGAGCGGTTTCTTAAAGACATGGTCGCTGGGGTGATCGTTGGAATTGTTGCTTTACCACTGGCTATTGCGTTTGCCATAGCCTCTGGTGTTTCGCCGGAAAAAGGGATCTTCACGGCCATTATTGCCGGATTTATCATATCAGCCTTGGGGGGCAGCCGCGTACAAATAGGTGGGCCAACGGGCGCATTCATAGTTATAGTTTACGGTATTGTTCAGCAATTTGGCATTAGCGGCTTAGTTATAGCCACTTTTATGGCAGGCATTATATTGATAATTATGGGCATTGCCAAATTAGGGAGTGCTATAAAATTCATACCATACCCACTCATTATTGGCTTTACCACAGGAATAGCCGTGATCATTTTTTCATCTGAAATGAAAGATTTTTTCGGGCTAAAAATGGGGGCTGTTCCAGCTGATTTTATTAGCAAGTGGATGGCTTATGGGCTGCACCTGTCTTCTGCCAACATATATGCAGTAGTAATTGGGGCATTTACCTTGCTGGTTGTTTTTTTATGGCCAAAAGTAACGCATAAGGTCCCGGGATCGTTAATAGCGATTATAATTACAACGCTTGCTGTTTATTTTTTTAAAATCCCCGTTGAAACTATTGGCAGCCGCTTTGGGGTTATTTCGTCATCGTTGCCGCACCCGGTAATTCCGCAGGTAAGCTTCACTACGGTTCAGCAACTAATAAGGCCGGCTTTCACCATAGCGCTGCTTGGCAGTATAGAATCATTATTGTCGGCTGTGGTAGCGGATGGAATGATCGGCGGAAACCACCGGTCAAACACAGAACTTATAGCGCAGGGAGTTGCAAATATGGTTTCTTCCATATTCGGCGGAATTCCAGCAACGGGCGCTATCGCACGCACTGCTACCAACATTAAAAATGGTGGACGCTCGCCTGTTGCCGGAATAATTCATGCAGTTACGTTGCTCATCATTATGCTTTTTGCAGGTAAATGGGCTGCTCTTATACCAATGGCGACCCTTGCAGGGATACTTATTGTGGTGGCCTGGAATATGAGCGAAATAGAAAACTTTATGGATGTGCTAAAAGGCTCGAAAAGTGACGCCGCTGTTTTGCTGACAACATTTGGACTTACCGTGCTTGTTGACCTTACCGTGGCAATAGAGATAGGGATTATATTGGCTGCGTTTTTATTTATGCGAAAAATGATGCAAAGCAGTTCGGTACAGCAAGCCGTTTTTTCGCCGGAGCATTTGCATGACGAACAACCTGACCTGCCAGATATTCCGGAAGGGATTGATGTGTTTGAGATAAACGGGCCTTTATTTTTTGGTGCGGCTTATAAATTTAAAGATGCAATGAGAGTATTGGAAGATCCGGCGCAGGTATTGATCATCAGGATGAAGAATGTCCCTATTATTGATGCCACCGGCATCAGGGTATTGAAAGAAGTTAATAAAGACATAAAAAGAAAGGGCACAAAACTAATCCTTTCCGAAATTGACAGTGTCCAGGTTACAGAGGAATTAAAAAAGGCAAGGCTGTTATTTCAGATCGGGAAAGGTAACATAAAGGATACTTTTGAAAAAGCGCTAATACGTGCAAATGAAATTTTGTTAAGTAAAAACAACATTTAGGGGATCTGGTTTTACTGAATCAATTCCATTCGTTTGATGATCTCAAAAAACCATCCCGTTTCACAAAGCAAATATCGCACTGTCCCAGCGCACCGTCTAAAGGTCTTCGTGAAAATCCCGCGAAGTCGTAAACTAAATAATCTCTTTCCAACATAAAATTCATCACTTCCGAAAAAATCGGCATGCCGGTAACATCACTAAAAGAGAACAAAGAAGCCTCCAGAATAAAAACTTCTGTTTTACCAAAAAGTCGCCCGGCTCCTTTTAGGGCTTCCAGTTCATATCCCTGTACGTCAAGTTTAACCAACTCTGGCACCTCAAATTCATTAGTTGCAATTATCTCGTCAATTGCAATCATACTTACCATTCTTTGCCGTCCGACCGCTTTGTGGGCTTCATCCTCAACCGGTAAAAAAGAAGAGCCTGCAAAATCGTCCCAAAGGGTTAAATGTTTTTTTTCTGTTACAGGCCCGGCACCTGCAATAAAGTAAGTTGAGTTATTTGACGTACTGCAAAATAACTTCAGGTTATCCTCCATCTCAATTTGCGGTTCAATTAAGCAAAACTTTGCCTCCGGGAATATTTGTTTCGCCATGATGCTCCAACTACCGGTATGCGCACCTACATCCATTATTGACCTGCAGTTTAATCCACGGGCCTTTAAATCCTCAAGCAACAGGTTCATACTGCCTACCGGCCTTTGTGGAGCACCCGGAGGGAAGGGATCAATTCGCCTTAGCTCATATCCAAAGAAATTAAACAGTTTCTTTAAGGCACTTTTCATCTTATAAACGTAATCAATTGACTTGATTATTTATTTCGCAATAGCAGCCTTTAACAACCCTTGCAACCCGAGCCAGTCGCCAAACCTTTCTATCCAGCTATCGGTTGGGATATTTTGTTTATGCATGCCAAACCCATGCCCTCCCTTTTCATAAATGTGTAGTTCTGCAGGATGTTTTGCCACCAGCCATTTAGAGTAAAGGTCAACGCTGTGCGGGGCAAGCCCCAGTTGGTCGTCCGTTGCCGCTGCAATGAACAAGGGAGGCGCATCCGGCAGCACAGTACCTTGCAGAAAATGTGGTATATACGCATAAATTGGAGCCGCAAAATCCGGTCGGTTTTCCGCTGTATAGTTAAAGGCACTTGAGGCCGCAACTGTTCCGCCCGCAGAAAACCCGATGATTCCGACACGGTTAGTTGCGATGCCATAATCAGCAGAGTGCGCACGTACGTATTTAATAGCTTCTCTGCCATCTGCTATAGCAAAGGGAACTATAGGCTTTATTTTATCTGCAAAGTCACTTTTTTTCATATTGTCGCCCAACTCCTTTCCCGGGTTGTCTGTTAAGCTTCGCGCCACCCGGTATTTAAGCACAAAAACTGTAACGCCCTTTTTATTGAGCCAGTGCGCAACGTCGATACCTTCTGAATCTATGGCTAAAATATAAAATCCGCCACCGGGGCACACAATCACAGCCGTACCCGTGGCTATTGAGGGATCGGCAGGATAAACCGTTAAAGTAGGGTGCGAAACATTGTACACCAGCGCGTTTCCACTGCCTGTACCATATTCTTTCTCATTGTACGTCCACTTTTCGGAGCCTGGCGCGGCACCGTTATACAACTGAATTACTTTTTGCTGAGCTTTTGCTCCCAGAGCAATAAGCAGCAAACAGGCTATGGCAATTCTCCGGTTCATAATTAGGTATCGATTAAAGGTAAAGAAAGAGTTGGGTTATAATACACCTGGTAAGGCTTTTTAACACTAAAATTATTATTAAAGCTAAAAAAGTATCAGGTATTTCTAAAACAGTATAAGTAATAACCTGGCTTTTGCGCATTTATAAAAACCCCCTTACACTTGCTGCTTGGGGGTTTTACCTAAACCTTATTACTAAGGTAAGCGGGTTGCCTACTTTATAATAAGTAGTAAATATAAAATTCCTAAATCGAAAATGAAGATACATAGCATATTTATCACACACCTTTAACAAAAAAAGTAAAGAAATATCATGGAATTTTATCTATTTACCGCGTGTGATAATTTTATAATATCCTATTTGGTCAAATTTCGAAACCTCGTAGGTATTTATGGTATTTAATATTTAAAACATAATTTTGAAAGAGACCATAAGAAAACTATTAGTGGTTACACTACAGGTTTCAGCATTTACTAATCGTTATAATTTATGAAAAAAGTCGTGGTGAATTTCTCCGACGAGGAGTTAATTGAAGCACTTAAGCAACAACAAGTTAGCAATATGGCAATAGCATTTCTGTATCGTAATTATTATGGTGTATTAAGCAATTACATAAAACTTAACAAAGGATCACAACAGGATGCGGAAGATATATTTCAGGAAGTGGTTGTAAACTTTATTGAAATTATTAAAGCAGGAAAATTCAGAAGTGAATCGAGTATAAAAACGTTTCTTTTTACCTTAAACAGGTTTACCTGGTTAAATGAACTTAAAAAGAGAAGCCGAACCCTGGCACGGGAAGAGAAATATGAAGATGATTCAGAAGTGGATGACAGGGATCTGAGTCATTTTTTAGTAGAAAGGGAATCAAAAAATATGGTGGTGGCAATGATGGATAAACTCGGCGAAACGTGCCGCAAAATTTTACTGGCATATTACTATGATAATTTTTCGATGAAAGAGATACTTCCACTTGTGAACTATGAAAATGAACAGGTGCTCAGGAATAAGAAATATAAATGTTTGAAAAACCTGGAGCAAATACTCGCAGCCGACCCCGGCTTATCTAAACGATTTAAAAGCGCTTTGGCTTATGGACACTAACAATAAACAACCGGACAACAGAATAATCAAATACCTTGATGGTGAACTGACAGGGGATGAATTGAATGATTTTGAAAAAACATTAGCCGAAAACGCTTCAATTAAAGCGGAACTACAAAGCATGAAACTGGCAAAGTCAGTAGTACAGCATTACGGATTGAAACATCAGGTGGCGCGTGTTCATGGCAGCATGATGGCGGAGCTTAATACAGAAACTGAAAGCATTAACAAGCGCGGTATATATCCTTTTATCCGTAACACAATGCGGATAGCAGCGGCATTATTTGGTTTCATGGTTTTGTTCGGGGTTTATGAGTTTGTTTCGGTATCACCGTCAAAATTAGCCCGGGAAAATTATCGGTCTTATGAAGTGAGTATTGAACGAGGCACTGGTAAAGTTTCTGCTATTGAAACGGCTTACTTAAGTAAAAAATTCAAACTTGCCATCAATTACTTGAAAAAAGAAGACAGCATAACTCTTAAGGAACATTTTTTGGGAGCGTTATCATACCTTGCTGATCAACAGCCTGCAAATGCCATCAAAGAATTTGAAGTAGTACTGAACAAACCCGACGCAGCATCAAGTTATAAAGATGATGCTGAATATTATTTGGCTATTAGTCACCTGCAAAACAACCAACCTAAAAATGCAGAGGAACTATTTAAAAAAATACACAACGATAAGGATCACCTATACCACAACAAGGTTAGCTGGTGGACGATGTTGAAAATCAAAATACTCATCCTAAAAAATCCCGGTCATTAACCGGGATTTTTTTTTGTAGCATAATGGGGTGAGTTTATCTATCTAAAAAAAAATCAGTCTGCGGTTACATCCTTTCTTTTGGCGTACACTAACTATAAAAAAAGGGAAATTATGAAAACTTTAAAAACAAACACTATCAAACTTGCAACGGCTCTTTTGATATTATCAACAGCGTTAGTTAGCTGTAAAAAAGATACCGGCGTGAAACCCGCCGCAGGATCGCAAATCTCATTCGGGATAAAAGCCGGCAGTTCATTAACCCCGCTTTCCGCTTCCGGCCTGCAAACTGCTGCGGTAGCACCCGTTATCAGCTGGACACAAGGTACAGCTAATATCGCCGAATTTAAATTTGAAGCGAAAATGGGCGGCATTAAAAAGGAAGTTAAGGCAAAAGGGCTTACAAATGTTAACCTGTTTGACCTTTCACCTTCTTTTGTAAATACAACCATTGACACCGGCCTTTTTAGCGAGATAGAGGTAAAAGTTGAATTTGTTAAATCAACAACCGGTGCTGCTATCCCTTTGGTGTTGAAAGGAAGTTTTACTAAGCCCGATGGTACAGTGGTTCCTGTTGAGCTTGATGTGAACGATAATTTTGAAATTAAAGCCGAAGCAAAGAATGTATTTATCGACAAGACAACCAATCTTAAAACAACACTGATCCTGCGTTTAAACGAGTTACTACAGGGGGTAACGCCCGCCGAATTAGCTGCCGCTACTCAAACATCGGGAACTATTGTTATCAGCAGCTCATCAAACGCGGCACTGCTTAATAAAATCATATTAAACTTGCAGAACATAGGCGGCACAGAGTTTGAAGGCGAGCACGAACATAAAGGCGGCGATGACAATGGCCAAAACCAGGGCGGCGAGAGCCACGGTAGTGATGGATAATAATTGTGATAGGGGTTAATTAGGCCGGGGTCGCTTAAAGCGACTCCGGCTTTTTAATACCATCAAAGCACCTGCAAGTAAAATTAATGCGCTTATCACAACTGTTAAATATTGTTTATCATCTTGTTTTTCAAAGCTCCCGGTAAGCCGAAGGTGGGCCCAATAGCCGGTCAGCTTTTTCCCATCTGAAATAGTATCATCTCCCAGGTAGTCTAGCTTGGCTTGTTGCAATGCAGCTGCTATAGAATAGCCCTTTTGCAGGTAGTAATGTAATTTGGCGGAAATATAAGCGGTTGAAGCATCGTCGGCTTTCCACATGGAAGTTATAATATTATTGCAACCGGAATATGAAAAAGCCCGGGCTATGCTCATCAGCCCCTCTCCTTTCACCAATTCGCCGGAGCCACTTTCACAGGCGCTTAATATCACTAACCGGGTTTTATCAAGTTTTAGGTTGTAAATTTCGGGCAGGTATAATTTATAACTAAAAGCAGAATCGGGCTGCGAAGGGTAAAAAGATATAAACGACTGGTTCGGATCTTTGTCATTTGCGTAGGCATGGGTTGCCAGGTGTATGATATTGAAGTTAGGTGCCTGTTTCAAAAACATTTGTTTTGTAGCCTGCTTATTGTAAAATGAAACGCCGTTAAGCGCCTCCACTTCCTGTTTCGATGCGGATAGTTGAACCCACTCATTTACATTTTGCCCATTTGTTATCACCTTGTCATTAAATGGAGCTATGCCCAGCCTGGTTGCATCGGCAGCTAATCCAGCGTTACTTCCGCTTAACAACACATTACAGGAGTAATTGTAGGTGACGGTATATTTTTTTAACAGCAGTTCGCCCGAGTCGCCTGCCAAAATTTCGAAAGGGAGATAGTTTAATTCATCATCAGGAATAATCATCAAATTTTCTTTCCCGTCAAGCAGGGCTTCTGCCGGCTTTATTAGCTGCCTGTATAGTGTTTGTGCGATGTTTCGCATTTCCTTATTATTATTACCATTGCGATATTGAGCTTGTTTAAAAGCTTTGTTTACTAATGATATAAAGCCAGCTGGTAACGGTGTGCTTACGAAATGAAGCCCGGCCGATGTTATGACGAAGCATACCAAATCGGCATTGCCAATGTGGTAAGATAAAATAGCACTTCGGCCAGGTATTATTTTCTGCAGGGCCTCAATATCATTCGCTTCGTCCGGATGTTTTAGTTTATTTAACCCTGTTTGCTGATTTATTTTTTGCTGCACTTTTACCAGTTGGATGGTATAATCATTTACACGGTTTTTCAGGTTAGCAAGGGTTACACTGTCCGATTGGGCTGATGCTTTTAATAATTCTCGTGTAATCCGTTCCTTTAAATTCCTCTCCTGTTGCAGCAATTGCTTAGATACATTGCCCGCTGCTTTTAATTTGCTTTCTTCCAGGTTTAATGAAAGTGTATTTCCCTTATTTTCCTCATCAAGAAAAAACGCCAGCTTTATATACTTTTCATTTTTTGTAAGGCTGAATAGCTGCAGGCAGATATCGATGGGCTGCTGGTGCGAAGTGTATTTTTTATCGCTGATCAGCAGTCTCGCATCGTCAGTTTCATAAAATCGCTGAATGTGGTCGGCTAGCTTATAAAATGAAAGATAGGTTTGCAGTGCCGCTTCGAGATCTCTTGTATGATGGCTTTGCGTGTAAAGCAACTTAAATGCGGTTGCTTTGGCCAGCAGTGTTTCCAATAAATCCGCCGTATAAAAAACGCTGTTAAAATCGGAAGGGTTTATATAAATATTTTGTGAATTGAAGTCAAATTGTAGATTATTAACAGCCAACTGATATTGCTGTAGTGCTGCCGGAAGATCGTTTTTTTGCATAAAAAGATCGGCACTGTATTTAAGCGTAATGCCGTAATCACTGTTTTTATGACTGCCGTTTAACCTGGCATTCATTTCAGCAGCCTCTCTTAACTTCAAGGCAGCACTATTAAAATCATTTTGGATAAAATAGGCACGCGCCAGGTCGTTCAATAATTTTTGGTTTAAGGGCTTAACCCTTTTTAAATAAGTTACAGCAGTTTTTCCATCCCCCAAAGCCAGGTAAACGGAGCCGATATTATGAAACAGGTTATCGGTTTCAACCTTGTAAAGCAAAAGCTCACGGTATATTTTTAATGCTTCATTATACCTTTTTAATTTCCTGTAGGCCGTGGCCAGGTTACTTTTATAAGTTACCAGTAACGACTTATCATAAGCTGAATGACCGAGGAGCGTGGTAATAGCCTTTTCGTAATAGGTCGTACTTTTTTTATAGTTTCCGGTTGCATAAGCAATTACCCCCAGCGTATTGTAAAGCCTTTCAAGTTCGCTTACCTGCGGATAGCTTTCTGCAACACTTTCTGCTTTTTTATAATAATAATCAGCAGAGTCAGGCTTGTCCAATTTGTAATAACTGTTACCGCAATATACCAGGGGTTTAAACAGTGCAGAGTCATTTACCCCGGAAATATTATTTTTTAGTGCAAATGATTTTTTGAAATAGGGGATTGCTTCTTTTTGGCGATCAAGTACCTGCAGAAAGGCACCAGTAGTTATATATGCCTTTAACAGAAAAGCATCATCGAGGTGGGTGGTAGTCAATAAGGTTATTACCTTTTTATAATTCGCAAATGCCTGTTCATCTGTTTCATCCGTATGATTTTCGGTATTGGCGAGTTTTTCGGCTGTATTAAATATCAGCTTATATTGAGGCTTTGTTTGAGCGAATACCTGGAAACTGCAAAAAAAAATTCCCGGTAAAGCGTAACGAAAAAACCTGTCCAGATACATGGACTAAATATATCGAAAAATAAGTTAAAGGTAAATGATGATACTGTTAGTTGCCAACAACAATAATACAGGGCGGCCTTGGCCTTGCCGGTTTCTTTACGTTTACCTTTAAGCCCGAAGTGTTTAATGCAAAAGAACGAATGATGGCACCGGAATATAATATGGTAGTTTTTCGTTCATTGATCAAATCAATAAGGTATTGCGGAATTTCTGAGGCATTCCGGTAAAAGTAAATCTTCACGTTAAGGCCGTTTAATGCTTTTTCGCTTTTATCATTTATACGGTAAGCTAATTTCACTTCCTGGGTGGCACCTGTATCAATTGCCTGGTTTCGGACGGTTTGAGCCAGGTTGATCCTGGCGTTTTTGGGATCAACTGCGATGCCCGCATTTTTACAGCCCCCGCTTTCGTCAAAAACATTATCTAACCCGGCGTCAGGCATTGTTAGGCGAGCGTTGGCGTTGTAAATTGGCGTAGCTACGCTATCACCGGCAGATAAATTGTAAATTTTGTCTTCATAATTTATTCCCGAAATAACCACATAATTAACCTGGCTACCACTCGCATCTGCCGGTGTAAAAGTAACCTGGTATTTAAGGCCGGTTTCGCTTTTATTTACATCTATTTCGCCGGTAACTTCATCTATTTTAAGCCCTTCGGGCAAACTGCTATAGGTGCCTGCTTTAGTTACAACAGGCTTAACTAACAGATCGGCGCTTTGGATATAGAATACTGAGTCGCCATAAAGGGCAATTTTGGGATCTGTACCGGCAGGCGGCATTTTACCAGGCGTAACAGATTTGTCTTTACTGCAAGCTATGCAGAAGCAATAAAGACAGGCGAGAATAACTATATATAACTTATTTGGCATTTTCTTGAGGTCTGTTTATCATTATCACTTTACCCGCGTATTCAAAATATTACAAAGATAAGGTTAAACATTATAATAATTACGCAGCGTATTACCACACCGTTGCTTTGTTTCAGTTGGTTTTCGGCAAATACTTGCAAACACAATTACGGGCCGCAGTAAAATATTTTTTTTGTGGTGTAAAATCACCGCCGCAGTGGCGGTTATTAAAACTAATATTGACGATTCCATAAAGTTCTTGTTTTTCAATTAGTCAGCACCGGCTTTAAAATTGTAACCAGTGCGTTTATTTTTTTGCAGAAAACAATTTCGGCTTAATATAACAGCCCATTTGCGGGTATTGACAAATATGCGTAATATGGTGCTTTATTAAATCAATACTTTTAATAGTTCCGTATTTATGGCTAGCGGAATAAAGAATTCTAAATAAGATTGCCAGTATGAAAAGCAGGGAAGAAAGAAAATATTTTGATAAAGAATGGAAGACCATGAAGGCCGCCTTAACTGCTTTTATTGAAAACGGGGAGCAGGAAAACCTTCATCGTTTTAGGGTACAGGTAAAAAAACTACGTGCATTCCTGATTTTATTGGACAGTTTAGGCGTTGACATCCCACTTCTCAAACATTTTAAACCAGTCAGGCTGGTTTTTAAGCAGGCGGGCGAAATAAGGAACGCCTACATAAATGTCAAAATAGGTAAGGACCATCAATTTAACACCGGAAGTTTTGTTGCAGAACAACAACTACTAATGAAAAATGGTACGGAGACATTTAAATCCAATGGCGATAAAAACCTAAAAGCTATAAAATTTGCGCATAAGGCCATTAAAGGAAAAATAAAACCTGTCAGCAATCTTCATATCAACCTTTTTTACCAGGCCCAGCTAAAACAAATTGCCGCGTCATTAGCACCGCTCCAATTCGACGAGAGCCTTCATAACGCGCGCAAACGGATTAAGATTTTGATATATAACTACAAGCTAGTTTACAAGGGTCTGGAGGCCGGATTTAATGAACCTTACCTGGACGGGGTTCAAAAAAGCATTGGCGATTGGCATGATACCGTATTGGCTATTGATCTTTTTTCACTATACGAAGTGCATAACCAAACAGCATTTGCCAATCTTAAAAATCAGCTTGAAAAAATAAAAAGCAATATAATAGCCAGTACAGTGGATTTTTATAACCAGGCTACAACTACTGTTGAACTTGCTGTAGAGCAATTAAGTTAAAATTATGGGTGTAGAAATTGAAAGAAAGTTTTTGGTAGATCATGCGATGTGGCAAAAACTTGACAAGCCGCCGGGCGTACATTACCAGCAGGGATATATTGTAAGTGATGAGAATTGCACTGTAAGGATAAGGGTGACGGACGCCCATGGCTTTATAACCTTAAAGGGCCGGACCAGCGGCATTACCCGCAGTGAATATGAATATGAGATCCCTGTTGCTGATGGGCTTGAAATGCTGAAAAAATTCGCTAAAAACGGCACAGAAAAAATTCGTTACCGCATACCTTTAGGTGGCTTTACGTGGGAGGTAGATGAATTTTTGAGCGATAATGAAGGCCTGTTAATTGCCGAGATAGAGCTCAAAAGTGAAAATGACAAATTCGAAAAACCAGAATGGATAACCAGGGATGTTACAGATGACATGCGCTATGCAAACTCAAACCTCGCCACTTTGCCTTACCGTGAATGGCCGGAAAATAAATAATCATCCACGTATAGCTGCCGTTGCTTAACCAACAGGTAAAGCGCTAAACAATAATTTCAACATTAAAAACAAAATGCGTTAACTGTAACTTGCTGCGTTGGGGACTTAAAGAAAACCCATAAGCTTTTATTTCTAAGCCTTTGAATTTGCCTTAAGCATCACTTTTCCTTTTTTTGTTAATACACAAGCCGGCGACCGCTCCATTTCCGCTCCTTTGGCAACATCAATTAAATTGTAGGTCTGCAGGCTTTTCAGATCCTCCTTGCTGATATTAATGGCCATTCCCTTTTCTGCTATTACTTTCAGGGCCTCAACTACCTCTTCGTGCTTCATGATATTAGTTAAATATGATAACGGGGCTAAATTTATAAACAATTATTTGAAAAATCGACATTAGGGCTTCTGAGTGCGATCTCTCGTAGGCAAAAAAGCCTCAAACATTCCGATTTAAGGCTTTTGATGAAAAGTTGAGGAAACGCGGGAAATGTCGAACTTTTTGGAGGATTAAAACTTATGATTAATTGTATAAAATCAGCGTAGATCTAATCTACGTGCCTAATTATCCAAGGTTGCAAACTTCGGATAATAGAAGTAGTCATTTGCTTTTTTTATTCAGGTTTTGAATCCCGGGCTAAAATCATTTCTGGAGATGAAGGAACTTTATTGTTTAGCTTTTTTGCGACGATAATAGCTAATATATGTGTCAAGCCGTTCGTTTATCCACGTTTCGAAATCCAATCTATCCAGTTGTCGTTCTTTGTTATATAATTTTGGAATTTACAAAACCATTATTCTATTCAAAAATGCTTAACTTGTCTTGCTGAAATGCGATAGCATTACCTGGATCGGGAACTTATTTAAATAGTTCACTGTAAAAAACATGCTATAATTAAACATATAGCCATTAAAGTTGTAATATTTGAGATCAATTCAAAATAGACACTATGTTTTCAAAATTTTATAAGCCGTTAATATTAGGAACCGTCCTTTTATCGGTAACCGCAACCGTTATGGCGCAAACCGGCGACCCTGTTGAAAAAAATAAGGCGAATAGCAATTATAAACCTGCTTTTGCGGGGCAAACACGTATCGGCAGTGTTAAAACTAAAACCCCTTATACGACTACCGTTATAAACACCGGGCTAAATAGCCCATGGGGGATGCATGTTTTGCCCGACGGTCGTTTGCTCATCAGCAGTAAGCCGGGAACTATGCAAATACTAACAACCGATGGTAAAGTTGTAAAAACTATTACCGGTTTCCCGGCCGTACAGTATGAAAGCCAGGGTGGTTTGCTTGACATAAACATCGACCCTGATTTTACTACAAATAGAATGATTTACTGGACCTATGCCCAGCCTGGCGAAGGAGCCACACTTGCTGTGGCCAAAGGCAAACTGTCTGCCGATGAAACAAAGCTGGAAAATGTTAAGGTGATTTGGGAAGCATATCCACGTTTTAAGGGTGCCGGTCAGTTCGGTTCGCGTTTATTATTTGATAAACAAGGCAATATTTTCGTCACCTCGGGCGACCGTATGGCGAATGAAATGCGCGTAAAGGCACAAGACCTGAACACAACAACTGGTAAGATCATACATATCACTAAAGAGGGAAAGCCGGTTGCCGGTAACCCATTTATTGGCAAACCCGACGCTAAGCCCGAAATATATGCCTACGGTTTCCGCAACCCGGATGGGTTTTCCTTTAACCCCGTTACAGGCGACCTTTGGGAAGCTGAGTTTGGTCCTCGCGGTGGCGACGAGATCAATTTGATCAAACCGGGTGGTAACTATGGCTGGCCTTTTGTTACTTATGGGATCGAATACAGCGGCGGGAAGGTTTATGATGGAATCCAACAAAAAAAGGGAACTATACAGCCGGTTTACTATTGGGACCCGGTTATTTCACCTGGCTGCATAATGTTTTATACGGGTAACATTGCCGAATGGAAAAACAACCTGTTTGTTGGAGGGCTAAGCGGACAACACATCATTCGCCTGGTAATAAAAAACAACAAAGTGGTGGGCGAAGAACGTTTACTTGCTGATAAAAACGAACGCTGGCGCTGCATGGCTACTGGAAAAGATGGAGCTATTTACGCCGCTACTGACGGTGGAAAATTGTATAAGATAGCTAAGCAATAATATTAATGATGATATTTAAAGCGCCTGGGTATGTTTATCCGGGCGCTTTTAGGTTATAATCACCTGAGCTGCCAAATTTTTGATGAATAATGCTACAGGCAAACTTTCTGCTGTTGGCCGATTTCAATTGGTTTTCCCTTATAATAGCTTCCTTTTTTAGTTTGAAATTCTTCAGTGTGCGCTATTACCCATGGCCTGTATTTGACGGTACGCCCCTTTGTGGCTAATTCATTATGTGATAGGAAACGATCGGTCAAATCGGAAATAAAACCGATGTAAATCTGTTTTAAACAAGGTAGATATTAGGCGTAAACAGTAAACATGGCAGACAATATAAACAAATAAGACCACTCTTTCGAGTGGCCTTGTAGCGGGGAGCAGGATCGAACTGCCGACCTTAGGGTTATGAATCCTACGCTCTAACCATCTGAGCTACCCCGCCGGATTATATTAATGATGGTTCTGAAAAAGGTTTGCAAATATAGCAGAAATTCCCTTTCTTTAGAAAAAATGTTAACATTTACAGCTTTACTAAGTATTTCAACTATAAACCCAGATGTGCGATAAGAAGAAATTTAATATTGAGTATGAAATAAAATCATCTCCGCGAATACTGTATAGCTTTCTAAATGAGCCAAATGGACTAGCACAATGGTTTGCTGACGACGTCAGCGTAAGGGAACAGATTTACACTTTTACCTGGGACGACGAACCTCAAAAGGCCAAATTAATTGCAATAAAAGAAAATAAACTGGTACGATTCAGGTGGATTGACGATGAACCCACCTGCTATTTTGAAATGGAAATCATCCAGGATGAACTGACAAACGATGTTGCCCTCAGTATTACCGATTTTGCTACAGACGATACTATCGGCGAGCGCAAGCTGATATGGGACAATCAAATTGAATACCTGATAAGTGTGCTCGGAGCTTAAAGAAATTTATTTATCCCTACTTTTGTATGGTAAAACCGCCATGCGCCGTTATTAACAACAATACGCATGTAGCAGTCCGGGGCGTTAGGTTTCGGGCTGCCGGGTTATACCAAACAGGTCATTTTTGATGAAGAAAATACATCTTTTACTGCTTAAATCGTTTATTCGGCCATTTATTGTCACGTTCCTGATCGTGATGTTTGTGTTGCTGATGCTGTTCTTATTTAAATACGTCGATGACCTTATCGGCAAGGGGTTTGAATGGTACGTAATACTTGAACTTATGATGTACGCCTCTGCCACCAACGTAGCCATGGCGCTGCCGTTGTCTGTGCTGCTCTCCTCCATCATGACGTACGGCAGCCTTGGGGAAAATTATGAGCTGGTGGCTATTAAATCTGCCGGCATTTCGTTACGTCGCGCAATGTACCCTATGCTTATTGTGGTAGTTATTTTTAGCGTTGCCGCTTTCATGTTTTCGGACTATATGCTGCCGATAGCCAACTTAAAATATTTTTCATTACTCTATGACGCACGCCAGCAAAAGTCAGCCAACTTTTTGCCTGAAGGGGTTTTCAGCAACAGTTTCCCGGGACATGTGATTAGGGTAAAAAGAAAAGATCCGGACGGGCAAACGCTTTATGACATCATGATCTATTCTAAAAGCGCGGCCGAAAACAATACCGACGTATTGCTTGCCAAAGAAGGTAAAATGTATCGCACGCCCAACGGTGAGTTCCTGGTGTTGAAGCTTAAAGACGGAGTAAGATATTCCGAGGACCATGCACGAAATAATTTTAACATCCGCCAGGTATTAACGCGCTATCGCTTTAAGGAAACAGAACAAAAATTCGACATTTCGGGCCTTAAAATGCACCGCACTGATGAAAATGAGTTTAAGAACGCCTTTCAAATGATGAACCTTAGTCAGTTAAAAACAAATGAAAACTTTACCCGGCGCCAGGTTGACAGCGGTTTAAACGTAAACTTTAAATTAATAACTGCTTATCTTAAGTATTATTCGATAACACCCAAGCCCGATTCGGTAAAAAAATATGCCAAATCAATCACAAAAAACATTAATAAAACCATTGATGACTTAAGATTGAGCGAACAATTGGGGGCTATCGCAAATGCTTCAAGCGAAGCGCGTTCTATACAGGATTTATTAAAAAACCGTTCAGAACGTGATAAGGACCTTAATAATAATATCCGCAGGGCAATGCTTGAATACCAGAAAAAATTCACCTTGTCTGCCGCCTGTATCGCTTTATTTTTAATAGGCGCTCCACTTGGCGCAATTATTCGCAAAGGCGGTCTTGGCCTGCCCGTGGTAGTTTCTGTTATCTTTTTTCTGATCTATTATATCATTTCAACCATTGGTGAAAAAGCGGTAAAAGATGGAGATCTGTCACCTATCATCGGTTCATGGGTTGCCATTTGTATTATTACACCAATTGGCATGTTTCTTTCATACAAGGCGGCCAGGGATTCGGTCATTTTTGATATGGAAAGTTACAAACGGTTTTTCAACAAACTGTTTAAACGTAAAATAACCACCGGTTGATGCGAGCTAATAAAATGCAATTATTTAAAAGGCTTTTAGAAATTTAAGACAAGCAACCGACAACCGCATATTTCGTATTGATTTATATGATATGTAATCAATTGGGAAATTTCTTTGCCGCTCCCGGACAAGCTACTAATTTACAAAGCGCAGACGGGAATGATCTTATTATCAGTTAAATTTGCAAAGAGTAAAAAAAGGGTATGAGCTGATTAAAGCTGCAATAATACCGAAACAAGCTGTATAAAATGTTAAACACTATAAACGAAGCGATAGAAGCTATAAAAAGCGGAAAAACGATAATTGTTGTTGATGACGAAGACAGGGAAAATGAGGGTGATTTTTTAACAGCCGCCCGCAACGCTACTCCCGAAACTATAAACTTTATGGTTCGCTATGGCAGGGGCCTGGTTTGTGCGCCGATTACTGAAAAACGCGCAAGGGAACTGGAACTGGAACCCATGGTGAGCCGTAACACCACATCGCATGAAACCAATTTCACGGTTTCGGTTGATCTGCTGGCGGGCTGTACAACCGGTATATCCGCTACTGACCGTTCAAAAACTACGCTTGCATTAATTGATCCGGCAACAAAACCTGAAGACCTTGGTCGTCCGGGGCACATATTCCCCCTTATAGGCAGGGATGGTGGCGTATTGCGGCGTACCGGGCATACCGAAGCGGCAATTGACCTTGCTGTATTAGCAGGATTTGAACCTGCAGGGGTAATTTGCGAGATCATGAAAGAAGATGGCGATATGGCACGCCTGCCCGAGCTGTTAGTATTAGCAAAAGAATTTGACCTTAAAATTATTTCTATAAAAGACCTGATCGCTTATCGTTTGGCAACTGAAACGCTGGTGCACAAAGATGTATCTGTAAAGATGCCTACAGAATGGGGCGATTTTGACATGATAGCTTATACCCAGGCTGATACCGGCGAAAACCATTTAGCGCTGGTAAAGGGCACCTGGGAACCTGATGAGCCCGTTTTAGTACGTGTTCACAGTTCATGTGTTACCGGCGATATTTTTGGCTCGTGCCGTTGCGATTGCGGCCCGCAGCTACACAAGGCGATGGAGATGATTAACCGCGAAGGAAAAGGTGTGGTTGTTTACATGAATCAGGAAGGCCGTGGAATAGGCCTCATCAATAAACTGAAGGCTTACCATTTGCAGGAAAACGGCATGGATACGGTTGAAGCAAACGTTGCGCTTGGTTTCCCGATGGATAAAAGAGACTATGGCGTTGGCGCACAAATATTGCGCAGCCTGGGCGTATCAAAAATGCGTTTGATGACCAATAATCCGAAAAAACGTGCCGGGTTGATAGGTTATGGCCTCGAAGTTGTTGAGAACGTACCGATTGAAATTGAATCAAACCCGCATAACGAAGTTTACTTAAGGACAAAAAGAGATAAAATGGATCACGCTATTATGCGCGATCACTGATCTTCATCATCCGGATTAGGAGCAATAACTGCCGGTGTTTGCGTTGTAGGCGGCACCGGCGTAGGGTTAACAGGTGCTGTTTTTCTTCGTC
This sequence comes from Mucilaginibacter xinganensis, assembly GCF_002257585.1. NCBI lineage: Bacteria > Pseudomonadati > Bacteroidota > Sphingobacteriia > Sphingobacteriales > Sphingobacteriaceae > Mucilaginibacter > Mucilaginibacter xinganensis. The sequence continues at coordinate 4,708,031 of NZ_CP022743.1, forward strand.
CCGATCTGAAAATATTCCTGATAAATTCACCAAATGTGTCAAAATCTCGCTGGTAAACTAAACCTATACCATTAACATACTGCACATTCAACTGGTCTTGCAGGGTGTTTAACGTAGTACTGTTTAAAACCCGGTATGAATATCTTGCGCTCAAATTACCATCTTTACGGATAAGGTACTGCGCTTCAAAATCCTTTGTTAACTGGCTAAAATTTGAGTTAAACAAGCTGGTGTTATTGTTAAACAAATCGCTGCTGCCTGAAGTAGAATTGAACAAACTGCCGGTAAGTATAAGGCGGTTTTTAAACCGGTACGAAACGCCGAGGTCATTAAATGATCGGATATTCAAATCGAGGTTTTTAATATTTGACTGCGATATAAAGCTGTTTAATTTATTAAACGCAAATTCACTTACAGCCTCGCCCGCGGTACCTAATACCTGGTTGGTTAAATTATTATTGGCTCCATTGCTGAAATTACGTCTTACAATTATACTTAGCGCCTGTTGGCTCCGGTTGTTATTATCAGACAAATAAGTACTCAAATCTTCTTTAATAGACGGATCGAGCGGAAAATTAAAATCGAAGTCAATGGTAGGTTGCAACAGTGTTTTGGTTAAGATCAATTCGGCCTGTACCAACTCCAATGAGCGCCCTTTAGGCGATTGAGACCCTGCGGCCTGGTACAAAGGCTGTATATCCGTACGCACTTCATAAATGGCATTAAGGTTTATTGATGCATTTGAGGGGCTACCTGTCCAACGGATAGTACCTCCCTGGTTTACTGTAAAGTTTTTACTGATAAAATTTTTCGCTGTAAACTCAAACTTACCTGAAGTAATTAAAAAGTCGCCGAACATTTCAAAATCGCCCAGGCTATTGATATTTAATTTTAAGTCCTTAGCTTGCCCGCTCCCTTCCAGTACGCCATAATCGGTAGTTATTTTCACTACTGTCTTTTCGTCAACAGTAAGATCAAAATTCAGCGTAACGCCATTAAAAGCAAGCGTTTTGGGAGCATATTTCGTGGTATCGCTGTGGCTTACAAATTTTATAAAATCATAATCACTAACTGTTACCGAGGTATTCAGAGGAATATTAAATACAGTACCCGCTTCGGTGCTGGCCTTAATATCAATCTTCATATTATCAACCGGCCCGTTAAAACTAAACTTGCCGGTTCCGTAAGCCGTACCATAATAAAGGTGATTATCTTTAAAACTGGTGTTAAGCGCCATCAAATTTTTGGCATCAACGCTAACCTCAATATCCGGGTTTGCAAGATTGTTCAGATCTACGGTACCATTAACAGTACCTGTACCATTCTTAATATCTCTCAATACCATCCCGTTTATTTTCGCTACGCTATTAACCACATCAACAGTGTCAGTGACAATGTATGGCGTTTTTAAATAATTAACGGTGACACCTGTATTATTAAGGATCAAATTGCCATTCAGTTTTGGTTTTGATACAGGCCCGGTTAATTTCAGGTTAGATGAAATAGTTCCTTTAACATTCGAGACCAGATCTTTTATAAAAGGTTCAAAAATTATCGCCTCCGTCTGGTTCATATTTACATCAAAATCAAGGTTATCTTCTGTGCCGTGCCCTATTTGATACACCCCGGCAAGATTCATCGTTTCAAGTCCGCGATTTTTTATATTCACTTTTACATCAGCCTGCTTACGGTCATTCCCCAGAGTGGATTCTATCTTCACATCACCCACCAGCGTATTATTCATCGACAGAGAGTCGATCGCTAATTTTGCATCTAAGCCAGGCGATTTCATAATTGACGTAAGATTAACATCACCATTAAGCAAACCCTTTAACTGGACTCCGGCAGATTTTGTTAATTGGTTTAGGGTCACCATACTAAAGTTTTGAAAAGTAAGCTTCAGTTTATCGGCCGGATTATCTGATACAAAACCATCTATTTTCACCTTTTGCTGGCCGTTTGCCAACTCAAAACCCTGCACCTCTGTTTTGCCATCTAAAAATTTAACTCTTACCTTCTCTAATATCCTCCATTTTTGATGTTCAAGTATCACCTCGGAAGGCAGTATATGCAACTTCGCAGTAGTGTCTCGTCCAAAATTCACCAGTCCGTACAAGTCTAATTGGTTAACAGCGTCTTTATCTGATAGCTTTACGTTGAAGTTAAGACTGTCTCTTTTTAAGAAATTGGTGATAGTTATGTTTTTAATAAACAGGCTATCGGTAATATTCACCTTGCTCAGGGATATATTTAAGCCTAAATAATCATCAGTAGTGCCTTCATCAATAATGAAATCATGAAAAACAGTTTTACCGTATTGAATGGTTTTGATATACACATTCAGCGTTGCATTTTTCTTTTCTGAATTAAAATCACCTACAAACGTACCCTGGTCTGGAATTTTAAGATCCGGAACAAAAATGGCGATTAGCGGATTGATATTTTTAAGCGTTAAATTAAAAGTAAAATCCTGCGGCTTAGGTGTTACTATATCTGTCTTTAATGATGGTATATATTTCTTTACAATGGTTTTAAAATAAGAAGGAAGCGTTGGCAAATCAAAACTGCCTTTTATAAAGCCATCAGCAATATCTGATTTTAGGTTAATGGCTCTTTGATGCCCTTTTCCGTTTGCAGAGATTTGCAGGGAATCAATAACGTAATTATTCCGGGGATCAACTATTCTTATTTTCTGCAGCGTAGCTTCGCCGCTCAGGTTATTCAAATTATTTCCTGAGAAATTAGCTTTCATCTGTGTGGTGAAAGTGATGGTATCATTCAGGAGTTTTAAATCATGCAGTTTTGCATTGTCAATATTCCCTGAAAAACTGTAAACAGGCAAAACCGGATTAAGGTCGACGCTCCCGGTTCCGTTAAGCGTTATTTTTTTATCATTTATTACCAATTTACCGCTGGCCACTTTTTTAATAAAAGTCCCGTTTAAAGCCAGGTTGTGATAATTGTAGCCCTTAAAGGCCAGTTCGCTTATTTTAGCGTCAACGTTTTCGTTTAAATTTTTAAGCTCATCGCCGCTGCCTTTAACATTGGCCACCATGGTAACCCGCCCAAGATCCTGCTCATCAAGCAGCTCACCAAGATCAAACGCATAGGTGTTAAGCTTGCCGCTGTAGGCCGGCACGCCGGCTTTATTTATTTTGAGGTTAATATCGGAGTCAAACCTCCCCAGTTTAGTTTTAAATGTTCCGTAGGCTACAAAATCGTTCTGCAACCCGGTAAACCTGCCTGAAAAATTGACATTTCCAAATTTGGAGATAATATCAGGCACTTTAGCATAACGCTTACCCGTGAAATTGCTGTAAAGAAAGTCAAGATCGGTTTTATTGGTAGCTATCTGGTCAAAATTCAGTTCAAGAAAAGTATTGTCCCAATCTGGCAAACCCTTTAAATTGAAATCGCCCCTAATGTAAGTAGCTTTAGCACCTGTAACCGTAAGCTGTTTTGCCCTGAGATTATTTACATAGCCTTTAATGCGGCCATCAATACCCAGGTCAAATTTCACATCCTCCAGCCCGCTGGTAAAATAAGCAATATCTGTTGAGGAAATTTTTGATGATTTAAAATCCCCATCCATGTAAACTTTATCTTCAATATGAGCACTTACATCATCAAATGATTTAAACTTCATCCTAAAATAGTTTTTAAGGCTCGAATGGTCGGTGAGGATAAAAAGGTTTTGCGCCAGGATCTGGTTGGTATCGATGGTAGCGTCGGCATTAAACTTTTTAAGATAGAACCCGCTTTTTTCCCGAAGTGTAAGATTGCTTACATTGCCTTTAAAAAGATGGTTCTTAATATCCATATTTTTAACAACTGCGCTAAAATGCTTCACGTCAAGGTCGTCAAAATTTATTCCTTTGATGACCGTATCCACCAGCATGTTCTTAAAGCGAAAGTGGAAATTGTTGATAGCAATTTTTTCAAACACAACCTGCCACGGTTTACTTTTGGTGGTATCAGGAGGGCCGCCGCTCAGTTTATCAATAATAAACTGGAGATTGGAGGTACTGTCGCTTTGCTTTTTCAGATATACAGAACCATTATCCAGTTTAATGAGCTTAAAATCGATAGACTTGTTGCTTATACTGCTGAACAATGAAAAATTGCTCAGGTCAACTTCGAGTTTTGGAGTACTTAACAGCGTATCTTTTTGCTTATCCAGCACATAAAACCCCTCCAGCACAATTGATGAAAACGGCTTTATGTAAAGGCTTTGAATATTAACCTCGGTATTTAATTTTTCAGACAGGTAACCCGTGGCTTTTTTGGCCGCCCAGGTTTGCACGGGCTTATATTGAAACACCAGCAAAAGTATGCTGATAATTAACAGAATAACCAATACTATACTTAGCGCTATTTTGAGTACTTTTTTAATAACTTTGCCTTTTAAATAGTTATTGATTTAGTGAGCTATGGATTATTGCTTGTTAAACATAATTTGCAAGTTAAGGTTTAGCATTTAGTTCAATAAATCAAAATTTAAACTTTCTTGCTTACTAAGTCACTAACTCAAAATTTATAATACAAAAAATCGTGCCTGTAATATTAGGAATCGAATCTTCATGCGATGAAACCTCTGCCTCTATATGTGTTGATGGCGAGATACTTAGCAATGTTATTGCCAACCAAACCATTCACGAAGCTTATGGCGGTGTTGTCCCTGAGCTTGCCTCAAGGGTTCACCAGCAAAATATTGTTCCTGCCGTACAACAGGCACTGATAAACGCAAAAGTAAACAAAAATGATGTGGATGCGGTAGCTTTTACGCGCGGTCCCGGTCTTTTAGGTTCATTGCTGGTGGGCGTTTCGTTTGCGAAAGCATTTGCGCTGGCAAAAGAAATCCCACTGATTGACATAAATCACATGCAGGCCCACGTACTGGCACATTTTATAGGCGACAATAAACCATCGTTCCCGTTTTTGTGCTTAACGGTATCTGGCGGGCATACACAAATAGTTTTAATTAAAGACTATTTTGATATGGAGGTGATAGGGCAAACACTTGATGATGCCGCCGGCGAAGCTATGGATAAAACCAGCAAAATTTTAGGTTTACCCTACCCTGGCGGCCCGCTTATTGATAAGTATGCGCGCCTGGGAAATCCTGACGCCTATAAATTCCCTGAGCCGCAGATCCCCAACCTCGATTTCAGCTTTAGCGGGCTAAAAACATCCATCCTTTATTTTATACGGGATAATGTGGCGGCTAACCCAAATTTTGTACAGGAAAATCTCAATGATATTTGCGCCTCGGTCGAAAAACGGATAGCTACCATTCTTTTAAACAAACTAAGCAAGGCCGCTATGGCTTGTAATATAACGGATATTGCCCTGGCTGGTGGTGTATCTGCCAACACGGGGTTACGGCAGGGGCTGTTAGCTTTAGGCGAAAAAAACAACTGGCGCTGTTTTATTCCCAAAATGGAGTACTGCACCGATAACGCAGCAATGATAGCTATTGCAGGTTACTATAAGTTTTTAAAGGGTGAATTTACCGATCAATCGGTTGCGCCGCTGGCAAGGATGCCAATGTAACAAGGTAAATAAAACGTGGACCATAGTCCTTAGTTTTACAAGATTAGATATTTAAAATAAACAAGGCTGATTATGGACTATGGACCATCGGCTACTGGCTAACCAACATGAACATTCCATCTCTTATATTTTATGCCGTGTTTTTAGTACCCTTTGTGGTATTTTTAATTTGGCTGATGCGGCAGGACAAACGCAAAGGCAAAACAGGCCTTATAGTTTTAGCCATTATGGTTATTGGCTGCATAGCCTACATGTATTGGAAAACCCAGGGCCAATAAAAAAGGTGCGTCCCTTACAAACGCACCCCCTTCAATGGCTTTTTAAATTAAGCACAATACAGAAATGATCCGTGGCCCGCTGCCGAACAATAAGCAGGCTGACAACCAATGGGCTGCTGCCCGTTAGGAAACGGGTTGGTGGTAGAGGAACAAAAGGTTTGCTGTAAAGCTCCTCCTGTAATTTGTTTTAATTCCTGCCTTGACAATTCTGTTTTCAGGCTCAATTTGCCTGCGGGCTTAGGTTGTTTTTCCATGATCTTTAAATTTTAAATTGGTTTATATATTAAATGTAGAATTATTCTTTTTAATCCACAAACTTATTTTAACCAATAGCTAAATTTTAATTTCAACCACACCCGCATAAAGCAACCCTTTAATCGTACTAATTATCAACTGTTTAAAGGATAAATAATCTTCTTCTATTTCCTCCGAAGAAAAATGCGTTTTCAATTCAATTAACAAATTGGCTATCGTAAAAACGTCCTTTACGGTATCAAAAACAATCATGTCCAGCTCATCCAAATAATACTCCTTAACACCGCCCTCTAACTCCGACGGCAGGAGCAACATCGGGCACACCGCCTTTTCCGTATTAAAATTCCTTTGTATCAGTGCATGCACCTGTTCTTTATAGTCCAGCTTCCAGTTCAGGCTATGGTTAAGCAATTTGTAATGTATCGGCAATCCAATCTTAATTTGGAGTAATTCATCATCCGGCAATGAGAAAACGTTTCGAATGTTGCTATAATTTTCGCGGTCGGCTTTATAAAGGTTGGTTACTGTCGCTTCATCAGTGTATAGCTTTTCCAATAGCTCGTTTGCTGCTGATTCCAACCCGAATATCTCCAGCAGGCAATCGCAATCGGAAGCTTCGGATACTCGTAACTTAACATTCTTTATAAATTCAGCAGGAGGGGCATTGCTGTTAAGACCTGCTATTTGATTTTGCGGATCTTTTTTATTCAGATAATCGATTGCTGCATTTGTCCGCAAAAAAGATGATTCGACAGCTTTTCCCGGATTCTGCTGTGCCAATTCCGTCAGCTTCAACAACGGGGAGTAATATATGGCCGACCGCATACTTAGCCCTTCAGATCTGACCAGATCAATTATCCGGTAGTAATAATCAGGATAATCGCTCCTCAATGTCCTGGCAACGTGATCACATACGTGATGGTATTTTTTAAAATTGCCAACCGGGTGCACCATGGCTACGTTTGGATGATCCTCAAATTTAATATAGTCCTTAAATACAGGATCATCCACCATGGGCCGGTAGTACGTAACCGGGATCCTGTTTTCGGCTGCAAGCTGGCAAAACAGGTATTGCTCAAAAATAAAGTTTAAGCTGCCGGTATTCACCTTATTCAGGTTATCTTTATTTTTATCTATAAAATCAAAAGCCTCGCGGCTGTACCATCTAAAAAAATCAAGATCACTGCCTCCTATTAAGCCTGCATTACTTCCATACACATCCTTATTTTCATAGTGCTGCCTTTGTAAAACAGGGGGGACAAAAGTAAAATGCTGATTTATCTGGTTCAATGTATAAGGATAGAACTCCAGGTTTTTGTCAAGATTTTGAGCCAGCAGGCGTGAATTCATAAAATCAGCATCTGGCTTCTGCCACAAAAAAACATCGCCGTCCAAATGCAGAAAAGGTTCCGCTTGAGTACCATAAGTATGGATTTTCGCCAGCGAAAACAAAGCGGGATGATAATTATCAAGCGTTCCCTCCAAACTAACAGACACGGTGGAATAAGGCAATTCCAACTGATCAATTAAAATTTGTTTCCCTTTTTCATCGGTCACCAGGTTAACGTCACCAAAAACACTTTTGGCCTGCAGGCAACTCAGGGCCCAGCTCATCCAATGATACTCGCATGATAGCCAGCCCGCTTTAGTGCTTAACAGGTTTTGGTTAGCTTTATCAGCAGGGCCGCTCCAAAAGGTTTGCAAAATTTTCATGATACGATTCAGGTTTGTGATTACAAGATAACGCGTTTTTTTTAAATTGGACCATACGGTGTTTAAAATCCATCAATTGTGTTACAATTTTACGATTAACTTGCAGGTAAGGTGCTTAGTTAATAACTTGTGGGCTAATCGTAAACAATCCCGTTATCATCATATGGTCCGCATCAACAAAACATTACTAATCTGCACGCTGGCACTTGTTTCACGTACGGCTTTTAGTCAGCAAATTAAATTGAGTGCCGAAGTTGAACAAGCGCTGGGTAAAGTTGATACCGGTCAATTCAAGATAGATATTGCTTATTTGGCCGATGACAAGCTGAAAGGCAGGGCACCGGGCACACCGGGCTTCCGCATGGGGGTTGATTACGTTGTTAGCCGGCTAAAAAGGATGGGGGTAAAACCCGCCGGCGAACATGGCACCTGGCTGCAGGATGTAAAATTCCGAAAGGCATTTGTTAAAAGTGCTGAACTTACCTTAACCGGCGCAACAAGTATTCCGGCAGTAAAATCCGGCGTTGACTACGTGATATATCCTAATCCGGAAACAGCTGAAGTTACCCTGAGTGCGCCGATAGCCTTTTTAGGATTTGGCGTTAGCGAGCCCTCAATTGGATATGATGATTACGCCGGCATAGATGTTAAGGGCAAGGTTGTGCTGGTAACCCGTGGCGCACCCGACAAGTTTTCCTCGTCTGTATCTGCCCATACCATGAACCCCACCACCATATTAAAGGCCGCTGCGGACCACGGCGCAGTAGGTGTAATCATATGCTCAACCGACTCTGCAGCAAAGTTAAATAGCCCAAAAAGCGGCATTTATAGTGTAATGAATACCGACGGCTCGGTTGCTATCTCAAGAATTTATTACTCCAAACAGGTAAAAGCACTGGGCCTGTTTAATTATACTGTATTTAACGCGCTAGCACAGCAAAGCGGCAAAACTATCCCTGCGCTCATCGCACAGTTAAAATCGGGGCAGCCAGCCTCGTTCGCAATAAGTGCCGGTGTAAACATTAGTTATACGTCAACCTATCAGGATATAGTAAGCTATAACGTGATCGGCAAAATTGAAGGATCTGACCCCAAACTAAAAGAGGAATATGTAGTACACAGCGCCCATTTAGATCACCTGGGCATTGGCAAACCGGTGGAAGGCGATTCCATTTATAATGGCGCCCATGATAATGCGTCGGGTGTTGCCAGCGTGTTGGGCATTGCTGAAATTTACAGCAGCATCGGGCATAAGCCCAAACGCTCCATTCTTACCGTGTTGCTCACAGGCGAAGAACTGGGCGACCTTGGTTCGGGTTATTTTGCCGCACACCCTACAGTGCCGGTTAAAAGCATTGTGGCCGATGTAAATACCGATATGCCAACTATTATAGCGCCCTTGCTTTCAGTTACTGCGCTGGGGGCCGAACATTCATCATTGATAAACCCGGTTAACCAGGCAGCTGCTTACCTTGATTTGGGCGTTGAACCCGATCCGGAACCTAAGCAGGCCCGCTTTACCCGCAGCGATCAGTACAGTTTTGTGGTAAACGGCATCCCGGCCCTTCACATTAAATACGGCAGTAAAACCGCCGACGGCAAAAATAACCTCAACGACTTTGTGGCAAAGTGGCGGGCAAAGTATTATCATAAACCACAGGACGATATAAACGGCATCTTTAATTTTGCTGCCGGTAAAAAATATGCACAGCTTAACTTTTTAATTGGCTACCTGGTAGCCGAAGACCCTGCCCGGCCAATATGGAATAAGGGTGACATATTTGAGGTTAAGAATTAGTGACCGGAGGTTAGAGAATAGCAGTTAGTTAAAGGATAGTAAGTGTTGACTTTACTATACCCAATAAATAAATGGCCCGCGCTGCGTGCCTAATAAACAAACAATGATCAGTGATATTGAAACGGAGACAGGTACTCTGATAACGAATTTAACGTGCCCTGAATGCGGCACCAGCTATAATGCTGCGGTTATTCATACGGTTTGCACAAATGAGGCCTGTAAATCAACCTTGTTTGCTGTTTACAATTTACAGGCAGGCATTGATAAGTCTATTTTGAGCGGGCGACCGGCTACCATGTGGCGCTACAAGGAGTTTTTGCCGGTGTTTGAAGAAAAGAACATAGTTACCCTAGGAGAAGGCTTTACACCCATCATCCCGGTAGAAAATTTAAAACGCTTTATTGGTGATAACGAAGTTTACTGGAAGGATGAATCAGGTAACCCTACCGGTTCGTTCAAGGCAAGGGGAATTAGCGCGGCGGTATCAAAAGCGAAGGAGCTGGGGATTGACGTTATAGCAACCCCCACTGCCGGGAACGCAGGCGGCGCTTTGGCAGCTTATGCGGCACGTGCCGCGATAAAAGCCGTGGTGTACATGCCCAAACAAACCCCGCAGGTTTTTAAAGATGAATGCCGCCTGTACGGGGCCGATTTGGTTGAGATTGACGGCAACATCAGCGATTGCGGCCGGCTGGTAAATGAACTGGCTGCTGTTAACGGCTGGTTCCAGGTATCAACCTTAAAAGAACCTTACCGCCTGGAAGGCAAAAAAACCATGGGCTATGAAATTGCCGAGCAGTTTAACTGGCAGCTGCCCGACGTGATCCTGTACCCCACAGGCGGTGGCACCGGGCTGATAGGCATGTGGAAAGCTTTTGATGAACTGGAGCAGTTGGGCTGGACAGGCAGCAAACGCCCGCGTATGGTGGCCGTACAGTCCGAAAGCTGTAACGGCATTGTAACTGCTTTTAACGCGGGTAAGCAGGTCTCGGAATTTGCCGACGGCGGCTTTACCATAGCCAACGGCTTAAGGGTCCCGAAGCCTTATGCCGACAAACTGATCCTGCGGGTGCTGCGCGAAACCCAGGGCGCTGCCATTACCATAGGCGACGGGGAAATGAGTGCAGCAGTAAAAGAGATAGCCCGCCATGAAGGGATGCTGGTGGCCCCCGAAGGTGCCGCCCTCTGGCAGGCCTTTAAAAAACTAAAAGCTACCAACTGGATAAAACCCGGCGATAAAGTTTTGATGATAAACACCGGCAGCGGGTATAAGTATTTGGAGAATATTGCCATATAACCTCCGGGTAAAGGTGGTGTAAATCAGCATTTACTGTAAAAAGCTCTTTTTTTGGGGCCGCAAAAGCGTTCCACTTTACACGCGGAACACCCGGAACACTTTGAAATGCACTGATTATCAACATATTGAATTTTTAACAGAATATAAGTTATTGATAATCAATAATTAAACAATTTGCACCTTTTGTAAGTTTAATTTTAACTTACTTGTAATCAGCGTGTTTCATTTTTTGAGGCGATTTAAATGTGGAAACATATTTCAGGATTAGGCAATTTGTCCTGCAGCCCCTTTGCGTTTTGGTTATCTGTCCTACCGCCCACAAGGGGGACCCTTTGCGGCAGCATTTAATCACGCATCCGGTATTTCAGGCTCTACCAACTTATTGAGTTTTTCCAGCGATTCCTGCCAACCCAGGTAGCACATTTCAACTGGTATTACCGAAGGTATTCCTTCCTGTAATACTTTTAATTCTGTACCTACCAATGTTTTTTGAAGCCAAATAGAAGTAGTCATTACACCTGGCAGGTTTGGGTCATCAAATTTGTCTGTATATTTCAGAAACTCATTCGGTTTGATTTCCACATACACCCCGCCAAATGAATGGCTGCTACCGGTTGTAAAATTCCGGAATGACATTTTGTACGTCCCCCCTACCTGGACATTCATTTCGTGTACTGTACCAAGAAAACCATAAGGCGGCAACCATGACGCGATTGCGCCGGGTTCGGTAAATGCGCGATAGATCTTTTCAGGCGAGGCCTTAATAATTCTGTGCAATGAAACTTCGTTTTCTGACATAAAACCTTTTTTTTGTGTTCCTACTCGTTTGGCTTTTCGGTTCGCCCGTTTTTGCAGGTGGTAGCTGCTCCACCATTATTAACTTGTTTAACAAAGGTGCGGGTAAAAACAGGCATAAAAAGGGGGAGTCTGCGACAATTTACACCCAATTTGCGACAGGCTATCCAGGGTTTTACTAATCACTGTATTTACCAAAAGCGCCAAAGAACCCTATAGTCTAAAGCAACGAAAGAGCAGTAGCAAATAAAAACTGCTGTATAAACACATAAAAAAGTCTTTAGGTTGCTGCGCAATGGCTATCTACTTGTTGGTGACCTGTCCTTCGGGACATAAGGAGGACCCTTGCGGCAGCGTGGGTAATATTAAAAGATTTTTAATCCTCCAAACTATCAACCCAAAAGCGGACGAGACCATCTGTCAACCCAACTCAGGACTACTCATTAATCTATTTCATGAGCTAAACAAGACTCTTCATAACTCCACAACTTCTTTATTTCACCTTCAGTAAGAAATTCTTTGATCGGTTTGTAATTAACTGTGAGTGGAACATCCACCGATATCAATTTCGCAATATTGCTTCCTTCATAAGTACACCCAAAGCCATTCAGTTGCTGTATTGTGGGTTCAATAATTTCTTTCGTATAGAATATGATTCGTATAGTACTATGCCCAGATTCTTCAATCAGGTCAGTCACGTACAATTCACCGTTTCTATCCTCAACACTTACTATGTCACCCCAAGAATATCCGGGTGCATAGAATAGTATATTGCATAACTTATAATACTCGCCTTGTTTCTCAGCCCACGCACTTTCTAAAGCATAATTATCTTCTAAATCTTGGTATTCAAATATTATCTTTCCCATTTACTTATCTTATTGGTTAGGGAGCTTGTGTGGTGTTGGGGGTGTTGGCGTGGGTGTTATTGGCGCTTTATCGCTCTTTTCCTCCGCTACCGCAAGCGTAGGTGCCCGTCAATGCAATTTGATTTATGCCCAGCGCTTGCTACACAGCTCAAGTATAAGAACTCAGCTTTATTTTTTCGCCGTGCATCCTTATGTCGTAATTATTCCAGGCATCGTACTTTTCTAATGCCAAATTTGTAAGCTCTTCCACTCTGTTTTCAAAAAATATAATCTCCTGGTTTTTTAAAATATAATCTCGCAAAAAATAACGTATTCCCTTCTCATCGAAAGATTTAGTTATATAAAATGTAAAAGTTGTCCTCTTAGCAAGATCATCAAATGTAATGCCTATGTTCCCCGATAGTAACGTATCAGTTTTTATAAAATCAACTGCCAACGCGTCACTTTCAGCAACTGGAGAATGCAATCTCCAGCCCAGAGGTGCTAAAATTTCTTTCATCATTGTTTCTATAGGGATAAGTAATTCGCATATGCCTAGAAATGTATTGTCACTTATGTTTTTGTACATGTTATAATTTAGTCGTGCCATTTGATTTTTCTTATCTCCCCTGCCGCAAGCGTCCCCGGCTTGTCGCCCATGTGCTGAGTAGTCCGCTTTCAAGTAATCACCTGCTAAGCAATGTAAACTTAATCAACAATTACGTAATCCACCCCTACTACTTTATACCCCTTCAAAAAAAATCCGCTAAGCGCAATTAAGCGCTTAGCGGACTTGTAAATGGGCCTTGGTTTGTAACTATTTTATTTACCGCTGCCCGATACCTGCATTGGGTTTACACCCGCAGATTGGCCACGCGCTGCGGCTGCATTAACCTTTTGTTTAAAGATCTGGAATTTTGACGGCTCAGGCATTTTACCCCAGTAGTTATTGGTTTCGTCAATATCTGCTGTTTCGCGCATCGGGTCTAATTTTATGGAAGCTACCTCTTTGTCCTGTACATAGAATTTCGAAGCGTGTTTCTCATTCAACCGCCAGATCTGTGCCGGGATGCGGTCAACCTGTTTGGTGCCATCGGTGTAAGTAAACTCAACAATTATCGGCATCACCAGTCCGCCTTTATTGCTAAAGTCAAGCTGGTAAAAGTACTTGCCGGCATACTTGGTTTTATCCTCGTCGGTCATAGCCTCGGCAGTTGCGCTGCGTTGCGGGGTTGCAAGCTCCTTAGCCATGTTGTTAAACTTCATGGTGTCAACAGCCGCAAGTCCGCGGTCGTATTTGTAATAAAAATCATGTACCGAGGTATCTTTATCTACATAAAACTTTATGTTTTTATCCTCGCGGTTGCGGATCTTCGAGATATCGTCAAACTCATTAACAGCAGGCGCATCAACTTTGCCCGGCTTCCTGTTAAACTGCGGCATTTTTCCGTTCAGGTCGGCTTTGGCAACTTTAACGCTGTCTAAAGAAATATCAACAGCTTCGGTTCCGTAAAACCAGCCTCTCCAAAACCAGTCCAGGTTTTCCCCGCTGGCATCGCCCATAGTGCGGAAAAAATCTGCTGGGGTAGGGTGTTTAAATTCCCAGCGTTTAGCATATTCTTTAAAGGCATAGTCAAATAACTTACGCCCCATAATGGTTTCACGCAAAATATTCAGCGCGGTAGCCGGCTTGGTATAGGCGTTTGGCCCAAAACGCACGATGTTTTCCGAGTTGCTCATAATAGGCTCCAGCTCATTCTTGGGCAATTTCATGTAATCAACAATGGTATAAGCTGCGCCTTTTTTGCTCGGATATTTGTTATCCCAAAGCTCTTCGGCAAGGTATTCCATAAATGAGTTTAAGCCCTCATCCATCCATGTCCACTGGCGCTCATCGCTGTTAACAATCATCGGGAAATAGTTGTGCCCAACCTCGTGGATAATTACACCTATCATCCCGTTTTTGGTACTTTCGCTATAGGTGCCATCCTTTTCGGTACGGCCATAGTTAAAGCAGATCATCGGGTACTCCATTCCGTTTGCAGCCTCAACACTTTGCGCAACAGGATAAGGGAAAGGGAACGTAAAGCTTGAGTACGATTTTACCGTGTGCGCAACCAGTTTGGTTGAGAACTTGCGGTACAGGTTATAGGCTTCTTTTCCGTAATAGCTCATGCACATAACGGTTTTTCCTTCAACGCTCTGGCCCATACCGTCCCAGATAAATTTGCGGGATGATCCCCAGGCAAAGTCGCGCACGTTGGTAGCCTGGAAAACCCAGGTTTTTTTAGCGGTGCTTGGCGCGCCTTCTTTCTTTTTGGCTTCGTCAAGGGTAACAATTTCAACCGGCTCTTTTGCTGTTTTTGATTTGTTATACCTGGCCAGTTCGGCAGGGCTTAACACCGCAGCGTAGTTAATACACTCGCCGGTAGCGCCTATAATATGATCCGCCGGAACGGTCATCTGCACCTTATAGTTACCGAAAGTTAAGGCAAACTCGCCCCTGCCGGTAAACTGGTGGTTCTGCCATCCCTGGAAATCGCTGTAAACACACAGGCGCGGGTACCACTGCGTCATGGTGAACAGGTAGTTACCGTCGCCCGGGAAATATTCGTAACCGCCGCGGCCGCCAATGCTCATCCTGTCAGAGATCTTGTAGTTCCATTTTACAGTAAAGATCATTTTCGCGCCCGGCTTTAAAGGGGTCGAAAGGTCAATACGCATCATTGTTTTATTTACAACGTAGGGCAGGCTTTTGCCAAGGGCATCAGTAATGCTGGTTATTTTATCGCCATAGCCATTGTCAACGTTTGATTTTTCGGCCCTGTCTAACTGCAGTGTACCTGCGCCGCGCGGCATTACCGAGCTTTGCTGATAGTTGGCGTTATCAAAGTTGTTATGCTGATTTTCATCCAGTTGCAGCCAGATATAGTCGAGCGGATCGGGCGAGTTGTTGTAGTACGTAATGGTTTCGGCACCTGTAAGTTTCAGGTTCTTTTCGTCCAGTTCGCATTTAATGTCGTAATCTGCGCGCTGCTGCCAGTATTTGGCACCGGGGGCGCCGCTTGCCGTGCGCTGTTCATTGGGCGTGTTTAAAATGGTGCCCAATTGCTCAAACTTGTTACCATGGTTGCTGGCGGGATTATTCTGAATATCCTGCGCCTTAACAAAACCGGCAATAGTTAAAGTGAAAAACAGTGAAGTAAAAACTTTTTTCATGTTTAGTTAATTATTATTTATAAGATCAGTTTTTCTTTAAGTCCGAAGGACAGTAAAGTCCGGAAGTCGGAAAGATTTCCTTTATTTACGTGCATTCGGGTTAGTAGGCCTCACCTAAATCCTCTCCAAAGCAGAGGACGTTTAGCTTCGCGCCTTGATTATTTAAAATTAGCCTTCATAAGTCGACTATCCCCCCTGTGTTTTTTAACCTCTTTTAAAGTCCTCTCCTTTGGAGAGGATTCAGGTGAGGCTAAAACGGCATTCGTTCCAAAGCCATTTTAAGCGACAACGCAAATACCCCGGCCGAAAGGAAAAAGATCCAGTCGCGCCTTTTAACTTTAAAAACGTTTAAGAACAGTAACCCGGTTAGTAATATAACGGCAACCACAATTATCTGCCCCGCTTCCAGCCCCACATTAAAGCCGAACAGTCCTAAACCAATGCTTTGATCTTTAGCCAGCATGATCCGGATAGCGTTGGCAAAACCCATCCCGTGGATAAGACCAAAACACAACGCAAGATAATAATTTATCCTTGCACTTTTACCTTTGCTATCCAGCTGAAATATATTGTTTAAAGCGGTGACAAAAATGGTGCACGGAATCAGGAACTCAACCCATTTGCTTGAAAACCTGATCACATCATACACACTTAGGGCCAGCGTTAATGAATGCCCTATGGTAAAAGCGGTAACCAATATCAGCACCCGCTTAACATCTCGGATGGCATATACGCACGCAAGGGCCAAAATAAACAACTGATGATCAAGGGCATCGGCACTAATGATGTGCTGCCAGCCCATCTTAAAATAAAAAGCAAAGTCGAACATTGCGAACTAACCGTTGAAAGCACTAAATTTAAGGCGTTTTTTTAACTATAAAAATCAGGGTTCGCTATGTGGGCATTTATTTATCAACCGTTACTATATTGTTACATACTGTTAAATGCTGGTGTGCCCGCAAAACACGCAGCCGGGGCTTTTCACCCCATCCATGTAAGCACCACAAACATCAGTTACAACAACCAGGACAGTAAACTGGAGGTGATCTGCACTATTTTTACAGATGATTTTGAAGCGGCCCTGGTAAAACAGTTCCACGCTAAAACAGACCTTAACAAGGCCGAAATGCATGCCGCAATGGATGCGCTGGTGAAAAGGTACGTCCTCAGTAACCTGCTTGTTAAAACAGGTGCAGCGTCTTTAAATTTAAACTACGTGGGCTTCGAGATTAATAAAGAGGCTACCGATGTTTATTTTGAATCGGATAAGATCCAGGCGGTTAAAAAAGTTGATGTGGATGTAAGCCTGCTGCATAACCTGTTCGACGACCAGATGAACATTGTTCACATTACCGTTGGCGGCGTACGTAAAAGCGAAAAACTGGATTACCCCAATAAAAGGGTAAGCCAGGTGTTTTAATGGGTTAAGGGTATTATTACTTTTTAATCCCCGTTACATTTAAAATTACAATACTGTTATGTGGGATGCCCAGTGTTTTGGCTGGTGTTACATCCATGTACAGCTTCAAATAGCCATCTGTTATCCCCGTCATAGCTGCAAGGGTGGCAACTTTAAATTCCGGATACATAGCCTGATTGGCCTTTCTAAACACCAGAATACCTTTTTCATCTACATAGGCTGTGAAAATATAGTTAAAATTATCATAGGCCTTTTTTATAGTGATATTATAGGTGGGTGAAAGGTAGTCGTCAAACGACATGCCGCCGTCAACATCCCCTTCAGGTGTAATTTCTTTCTTTATGCTGATAAGCGGGCTCCTGGCTTTTAAAATAGCTGGCTCCGTACCTGCAAAAGCACTATCTATAGTATTATGCGCCTTTAAAATCTTAGCTTTTATAAAATTGGTATCCTTGCGGCTTGGTTTTAACATGTTCGCGGTATCGGCATGCAGCACATTTTTTATATAATCGTTGGTATAAAAAGTCATATAAACATGGGTCTTTTCTTCCTGTATTACATTATCGTGCACGTGCAGTACCATAAACTGAATGCTATCCTTTTTGATATACTTTAATTTAAGCCAGGCCCAGGCAACATTGTAAACCGAATCATGATCAAATATTACCGGAGTATTCAAAAACCTGTGTTTTCTGGGGCTGTAAATGTTTACGGAATCGGTTGAAGGGAAAGAGATGCGCCACTCCGGCACCAATTGATACCCAACTGCGCTAAATGACAAACCATTGTCAAACGTTCTTTTCACTTCTGTGTAGCGAATGCCCTGAATGCTTTTTAACAACGCCTTTGCTTTAACGGCATCCTCTTTTCGCTTTTCTTCAAATTGTACCCGTTCCGGCACATGTGGTTTACAGGAGATAGTGAACAATAAAAAAGCAGTCAGCAAACCCTGTAATAGCGAGGCGGGGTATTTATAGATGGATCTGTTCATATTAATCAGCAGAAGCGTTTAAAAAGCGCTAAAATAGCAAAATGGACCAATGATTGGTTTAAAAACTCATTTCAGCGTATATTGTTTACCGGCGGGGTTTCTTTCACCATCATATACAGTTTATTGCGGGCTACACCAAACCGATATCTTTAAATAACAAGTTGTTTATCCGCACAAATCAGCACTAATATGAAAAAAATACGCAGTAATTAAAAGTTCTTACAAGCTATCAATTGGTCATATATTAATAATATGTTAAATACTTAATTCTTAATTTTATATCTTAAATTTGTTATTATTACACCCTGTTAATGGTTACTTAAAAACTATTGTTCGCCTGCAATGAAGATTATTCTGAAGCAAATCAAGCAAATACTAGTTGTTGCGATTCTTATGTTAATTGTCACACCTGTTTTTTCGCAGGGAGTGCATCATATTGCGCAAATTAAGCCAAAGCCTGCAGCAGTTAAGCCTGTAGGCCAGGCGGCAAAACCTGTTAAAATGAGCGCCCAGCTTGCTGAATTTACCCGCATAGCTGCTACTGCAAATGTTATATTTACTTTCCCAAAAGGGTTTAAAGAAATAAAGGCCCCTGACAATGATTATTTTTCGTTTGATTATGCAATGGCCTTACCGGGCAAAGATTTGGAGATCTGGCTGCTGGTAAAATCGCAAAAGGAAAACTGGGCCAGTTACGAAAAATCAAAAGATTCACCGGGTGCTGAACAGGCCAATCCCGATTCCACTTATTCGTCTTTGGCCGAAGCAAATGCCGCAGCCTTTACCGGCGATGACAAACATTTTGTAAAAAACATTCCGCCAGAGGTATTGGAAAAATACAATGCCGACGCCGGAAAATCATACCTGTTAAACCTTCGCGATCAACCGGCAACCAAGCGTTATAAATATGCGCTGCTGATAACCTTGCAAAAAAGCCATACCGGTATTATTATGGCAGTTTGCTTTACCAATGACAAGGGGCCTGAATTTTTTAAAAACATGGATAAAGCCGCAAATTCCATGAAATTTAAGCCCTGATTAACCAATGTTAATAAGTTAGGACATTTACATAGCCAGTTCAGCGTGTAAATATTATTTTTGTCTGGCGGACAGGCTTTGCGTTCAAAGGAACGTGCCCATCCTTTTCCCTTAATTTAATTATATAATATTTAAATGGCAGAAGCTGTAACTTATAGTGATGATAGTATCCGTTCGCTGGATTGGAAAGAGCATATCCGCTTACGGCCCGGGATGTATATTGGTAAGCTGGGCGATGGATCAGCTTATGACGATGGCGTTTATGTTTTACTGAAGGAAATAGTTGATAACTCAATAGATGAGTTTGTTATGGGTGCCGGCAGAACCATCGAGATCAGCATGAGCGATCACAAAGTGTCTGTTCGTGATTACGGTCGCGGCATCCCGTTAGGAAAGGTGATTGATTGCGTATCCAAAATAAACACTGGTGGTAAATATGACAGCAAGGCCTTCCAAAAATCTGTGGGACTTAATGGTGTAGGTACAAAAGCCGTAAATGCACTGTCAAACTCATTTACGGTACAGTCTTACCGCGATGGACGTACCAAGCTGGCCGAATTTGCCAAAGGCGAGCTGATCCGTGATGAGCCTGAAAAAGAAACAACACAACGCAACGGAACAGCTATTAATTTTTTGCCGGATGAAACCATTTTCAGGCATTATCGCTTCATTCCTGAATTTGTTGACAGCATGATCTGGAACTATGTGTTCCTTAATGCCGGCCTTACTATCAATTTTAACAATCAGAAATATTTTTCGGAGCGCGGCCTGTACGACCTGCTCACCAAAAATACCGATGCCGAAAATATCCGCTACCCAATTATTCATTTAAAAGGCGAGGATATTGAAATAGCCATGACCCACGGGCAGCAATACGGCGAGGAATATTACTCTTTCGTAAACGGGCAGAATACCACGCAAGGTGGTACACACCAGGCCGCCTTTCGCGAGGCAGTGGTAAAAACCATCCGTGAGTTTTACAAAAAAGAATTTGATGCATCGGATGTACGTGCATCTATCGTGGCCGCTATTGCTATTAAAGTGCAGGAGCCGGTGTTTGAGTCGCAAACCAAAACCAAACTCGGTTCACAAAATATTGGGCCCGAAGGGCCTTCCGTGCGGGGCTTTATTAACGACTTTGTTAAAAAAGAGCTGGACAACTACCTTCATAAAAACCCTGCTGTGGCCGATGCCCTGTTAAAACGCATCATGCAATCGGAGCGGGAGCGGAAAGATATTGCCGGAATTAAAAAACTGGCCAATGAGCGCGCTAAAAAGGCCTCTCTTCACAATCGCAAGCTGCGTGACTGCAAAGTGCATTTTGACGAAACCCACGAACGTAAACAGGAAACAACCTTGTTTATTACCGAAGGTGACTCTGCCAGCGGATCAATCACCAAATCGCGCGATGTTATGACCCAGGCTGTGTTCAGCTTAAAAGGAAAGCCGCTAAACTGTTTCGGACTAACCAAAAAAGTAGTTTACGAAAACGAGGAGTTTAACCTGCTGCAGCATGCGCTGAATATTGAAGACGGACTTGACGACCTGCGCTACAACAATATTGTAATAGCAACCGATGCCGATGTGGACGGAATGCACATCAGGCTGTTATTAATGACTTTCTTTTTGCAGTTTTTCCCCGACCTGGTAAAGGCAGGGCATGTTTTTATTTTACAAACACCTTTGTTCCGTGTACGTAATAAAAAGGAAACCATTTATTGCTATAGTGATGAAGAACGCCGTAATGCCATAGCCAAACTGGGAGTTAAACCCGAAATAACGCGATTTAAAGGATTGGGCGAGATCTCGCCCGATGAGTTTGGATTATTTATTGGAAAAGATATTCGCCTTGACCCGGTTATATTGAAAGACGCCAATATTAAAGCCTTACTTGAGTACTTTATGGGTAAAAACACACCTGTAAGACAGCAGCATATCATCAATAACCTAAGGGTTGAAAAAGATGACGAAAGCATTAACCCGCTGGTTGCCGAGAATGTTGATAGTGTGGAATTACCGGTTGCTGTGTAAAGACAGGTTGAATGAAGCAACGATTGGCTTTGATAATTTTAAAGGTTATCAAAGCTTTTTTGTTTAAATCATATTGAATAAATCCTTATCTTGTATCCCCCCGTTTTTAAAGGGGGTATAAAGATGACTGAACACCAGCTGGAAATAACATTTAAAGAATACCAAACACTAACAGAACTGGATAAACCCGGGCGTGCGCTTTGCCTGGAAGCGATTAAAGCAATGCAAGGCTCCCATTCGCCTTATTCAAAATTCAGAGTGGGTGCTGCGCTGCGTTTACAAAGTGGTAAAATTATTCATGGCAGTAACCAGGAAAATGTTGCCTATCCATCGGGTTTATGTGCCGAGCGGGTTGCCCTTTTTTATTGGGGCGCAAATCATGCTGATGATCCTATTGAGGCCATGGCAGTAACAGCCGCTACCGATGAGTTTGAAATTTCACAACCCATTACCTCGTGCGGGTCATGCCTGCAGGTTTTGGCCGAGTTTGAAAAAAAACAAAACCAGCCGATAGAAATTATCTTATTCTGTAACGATGGCCCTGTTTGGGTAATGAATGGAGTTGACAGTTTTTTACCCTTTTTATTTTTTGAGAAAAGGTTAAATACCGAAGTAAAGGGATAACGGTAAAAGCCATGTGACAAACCTGCAAAGTTTAAAAAACTAGTAAGTTTGATGATAACCAATTATGAAAGCTAAATTTATTTTACTGTTTTTAGGCATTGCCCTCAGCTCACAACTGCGTGCCCAGGCTGGTTTCCCGTTCGATAACGAAATCAGGGATTTTAAGCATCAGGACAGCCTGAAGTTTCCGCCTAAAAATGGCATCCTTTTCGTCGGCAGCTCGTCTATCCGTAAATGGACCGACCTGGAGCAACGCTTTCCGAACCAGCCCATCATTAGGCGTGGCGTAGGCGGATGCGAATTATGGCAGGTAGTTGATTACTACACGCCTTACATATTGTTCCCTTACCACCCCCGTAAGATCTTTATTTATGCAGGCGAAAATGACATTGCCGCCGGAAAAACCGGCAGGTTTGTTTTTGAGGAATTTCAGAAGCTTTGGGAAATGATCGATAAAAAACTGCCCGACGCCACCATCTATTTTATGTCGATAAAGCCAAGCCCCAGCCGCGCAAAATTCTTTACCGAGGTTGAAACCGCCAATAAGCTGATAAAAAATTACCTTAACAACAAACCCAACAGTACGTTTATTGACCTTGGCTCATCAATTTTAAAAAGCAATACAGCTATCCCTGATTCCTCATTATTTGAAGCAGACATGCTGCACCTTAATAGCAAAGGCTATAATAAGTGGCAAGCAGTACTTGAACCATACGTAAAGTAGTTACTAAAACTTAAAGACCGGTTAAAAATAAAAAGGCTCCCACCACGGAGCCTTTTACTAACAAACTATTTAACTAAACCTAAAACTAATTCTTATTTAAAAGTGCTGTACACGTTGGTGATTTTCCAGCCGTTTCCGGTATTGGCAAGGGTCACATAGTTATTGCGTACAAAACCGTCGAACTTCATGGCCACTTTTACAATGGTCACGCTTGCATTACTTTCAACAACAGATGTGCTGGTAGTACAAGCTTGTTCAATGTTTTTGTTGCTGTTTAAAAATTCAAGCATTTGAGTTTTGCTGTAACTAAGTACTGTTTTGCCCCGCACCATGTTAAACTCGGCCGATTTATCTAAAACATCACTTAATCCTGCTGTTTTACCGTGCGTCATTGCATCAACAAATGTATTGATTGCATAATTTGCAGTTAATTTATCATCGGTGGTATTTGCTTTTGCTGCGCCGCATACCACCAGTAGTGCTAAGCCCAGCATAATTGATTTTAAAGTTTTCATAATATTGTAATTTAAGTTGTGATTATGTATTTGGTAATAAGACAGCGCCAGGAAATGAATAGTTACAACTATTTTGAGTTTTAACAAACATTTAACAATTTGGCAAATTGATTAGCTTAAAAGCTACAAAATGCACTTTACATTTATTTAACATCAACTATAAGTACCTATAATTAAATATTTTACAAATGGCATGGTAACATTTAGCACCATCATATTGCAATTTGCCGAACAGGGCGAGAAAACAGGGTGGCAGTATATAGAAATATCCGCAGATATTGCGCAGCAATTAAAACCCGGCACTAAAAAATCGTTCCGGGTTAAAGGCATGCTTGATGGATTAGCAATTAACGGGGTTGCGTTGTTGCCTATGGGCGGCGGTAACTTTATTATCCCCCTAAAAGCCGATACCAGGAAAGCCCTGCATAAAAACTGTGGCGCCATGCTGCAGGTGAGTATTGAAGAGGATAAGGACTTTAAAATAGCACTTCCCGATGACCTCGCCGACTGCTTTGAGTTTGAACCGGAGGCTTTCGCTTTTTTTAATCAAATGCCAAAATCGCACCGGGAATATTTTATAAAATGGATCAATGACGCTAAAACAAATGAAACCCGCAATAAACGCATCATTAATACGGTTAACGCCATGTTGCGTAAATGGGATTACGGGCAAATGATTAGAGCTATGAAAAAAGATCGCTAGTAACGTTTTGTTAACCTCCAATTCCTATCCGGCCAGATAAATAAAGCCGGAACCTTCACTACAGGTGCCAACATTAACTTTCTGTTAACCTTACCAATCCATCAAAATCAATCACTATTTTTGAGTTTTATCATATACCTTATGAAACTAAAACTCATCTTTTGTATTACTGCGGCCTGCGTAACCTCAGGGGCAATGGCGCAAACTCCCGGAAAGATTGAAAAAACCGGGCAAGTTTTGTTACCTAACGGCTGGAAGCTAAGTACGGCCGGGCGTTCCCTTGCGCTTGGTGATCTGCCGCTTAACATGCAGCTTTCCGCATCAGGAAAACTGCTGGCGGTTACCAACAACGGGCAAAGCACACAATCAATCCAATTGATAGACCCTAAAACGGAAAAGCTGCTTGACGAAAGGATCATCAAAAAATCATGGTATGGGCTGGCCTTTAGCCACGATGAGAAAATGCTGTACGCATCGGGCGGTAATGACAACCGCATCCTGGCATATCCCATTCAAAACAAAAAGATAGGCGTAGCTGATACGATAATTCTCGGCGCCTCCTGGCCAAAAAACAAGATCTGCACAACGGGGATCACCGTTAATAAAAGCAACAGCCGCTTATACACGGTAACTAAAGAAGACAGCGCGCTTTACGTAATTGAACCTGCCACCCATAAGATATTAAACCGCGTTAAATTACCTGCCGAGGCCTACAGCTGCATCCTCTCCCCCGACGAAAAAACCTTATACATTTCCATTTGGGGCGGCGAAGAGGTTTGCTGTTATGATACCCACACGGGCAAATTAACCGGAAGCATAAAAACCGGCAGCCACCCCAATGAGTTGCTGCTGAATAAAAAAGGCACCTGGTTATTTGTAGCCAACGCTAATGACAATTCGGTTTCGGTCATCAATACGGCTACCCGAAAAACGGCCGAAGTATTCTCCACTACATTATATCCCACAAAACTAACCGGTTCCACCACCAACGGACTGGCGCTATCAGCCAATGAAAAAATGTTGTACATCGCCAATGCCGACAACAACTGCCTTGCGGTATTTGACGTTGGCAATCCGGGCAGCAGCAAAAGTGCGGGGTTTATTCCCGTTGGCTGGTATCCAACAAATGTTAAGATACTGGGTAACAAAATATTGGTAGCTAATGGCAAAGGCTTTACTTCGATGGCCAACCCACGGGGACCACAGCCGGTTAAAAAAACCGACAACAGCGGTTACCAAAAAGGTGCAGTAAATAGCAGGGAACAATATATCGGTGGGTTATTTAAAGGCACACTTTCCTTTATTGACGAGCCTGCCGAAACAAAACTTAAAGCTTATACCAAGCAAGTTTACGCCAATACCCCTTTTAATAATAAGATTGCAGCAAATGCCGCCGGTGAGGCCGGCAACCCGATTCCAAGAAAACGGGGTGATAAATCTCCCATTAAATATGTCTTCTATATCATCAAAGAAAACCGCACTTACGACCAGGTTTTAGGCGATATACCGAAGGGCAACGGCGATACGTCGCTGTGTATTTTCGGCAGCAAGGTAACGCCAAACCTGCATGCAATTGCAAACGAATTTGTTTTGCTGGATAATTTTTATGTAGATGCCGAGGTAAGTGCCGACGGGCATAACTGGAGCATGGCAGCTTACGCTACAGACTTTATTGAAAAAACATGGCCAACCAGCTATGGTGGCCGCGGAGGCAATTATGACAGTGAAGGCACCCGTAAGGCAGGCGACCCGCGCGACGGCTATATTTGGGACTATTGTAAAAGAGCAGGTATAAGCTACCGTACCTATGGCGAGTTTGTAGATGACGGCAAACCAAATATTAAAGCGTTAAAGGACCATTACTGTGCGCAGGCACCAGGCTTTAACCTGGATATTACTGACATAAAGCGTTATGAAGTTTGGGCGCATGATTTTGATTCGCTCCGCAGCATAAATTCCGTACCGCAATTTAACACGATAAGAATTAGCAACGATCATACCAGCGGGCAAAAAAAAGGGGCCATCTCCCCCATTGCCGCCGTTGCTGATAACGACCAGGGCGTTGGCCGCTTTATTGAACACCTATCTCAAAGCCCTATCTGGAAAGAATCTGTTGTTTTTGTATTGGAAGACGATGCCCAAAACGGCCCCGACCATATTGATGCCCACCGTTCACCGGTTTATATTGCCGGCCCTTATGTGAAACGCAATGCGGTGATCCATAATATGTACTCCACATCCGGCGTGTTGCGCACCATTGAGCTGATATTAGGTCTGCCGCCTATGAGCCAGTATGATGCAGCTGCTATGCCTATGTTTGAGTGCTTTACCGGCAAGGCCGACCTATCTTCGTACAAGTTGAAACCGGCAGAGGTTAATTTGGAACAACGTAATGTTGCCGATAATAAAAGCAGCCTTAAATCAGCACATTTTAATTTTTCCAAAGAAGACGCTGTGCCTGATTTAGCCCTTAATGAGGTGATCTGGAAATATGTAAAAGGAGAAAATGCAGTTATGCCGGCACCAAAACGGAGCGCATTTGTAATATTGGAGAAGAAAAAAAAGAACGATGACGATTAACCGGGCAGGTTCTCAACCACCAGCGCTGTTTGAATACCATTAATCAGAATCTACTTCATTATATTAAATGGTTCGGCCTGCAGCCGGACCGTTTTTTATAATCACTCATCTCATGATATGCATCATTCCCTTTTTAAAAACAATTTCCTAATTTAGAAAGTTTTACAAGCAATACATCAACCCTCATGGCCCTATTAGAAAACGAATTTCTGAAAGTAACCGTAAGCACAAAGGGAGCCCAGCTCACTTCTGTTTATAACAAAGTAACTCAAACCGAGCACCTATGGCAGGCCTACCCAAACATTTGGCCTTGGCACGCGCCAAACCTGTTCCCGGTGGTTGGCGGTTTAATAAAAGACGAGTTAATGGTTGAGGGTAACGCCTACCACATGGGCAGGCATGGTTTTGCGCGTCAGTCGGAATTTGTTTTGCTGGAAAGCGATGAAGTCCATGCCGTTTATTCACTCCCGAACAGCGAAACCACATCGCAGGTTTACCCTTATAAATTTGATTTCCAGGTTCTGTATACGTTAATAGATAATGCACTGCGCTTAACTTACAAACTCATTAATCACGATAAAAAAACCATTTACTTTTCTGTTGGCGGCCATCCTGCGTTCCGGGTTCCGTTCAATGAAGGCGAAAAGTATGAAGATTATTACCTGGAGTTTGAAACTGACGAAAAACTGGTAACGCATCTTCTTTCGGCAGATGGTTTTTTTAATGGTGAAACCCAACCCGTTCCAACACCAAAAAACCGCCTTTATTTAACAAGGGATTTGTTTAATGCCGATGCCCTGGTTTTTAAGGATCATAAATCGCGAGAGGTATGTATTAAGAGTGATAAACACGAGCAATCATTATCAGTAGAATTTCCGCATTTTAACTACTTGGGAATTTGGGCCAAACCCGGGGCCGATTTTGTGTGTATTGAGCCCTGGCTTGGCTGCGCCGATACCGTTGGTAAACATGTTGACATTAGCCAAAAAGAAGATATGCAACATTTAAAACCGGGGCATGTGTTTGAAGCGGCATATTTTATTAGTGTTTAAGAAAATATAATGTTTGTCTGAAACAAATAATGTATGTTCCTAATCGTACATCGCCCCGCAAAACTCGGTGGAAGGCAAAAAATTTCTTGACGTGTTGCAGGATGCTTTTACAAGGTGGGATGTAAATGGAATGGTGAGCTTTCAATATCAAACAGAAATATATACCGGACACTTATAACATTTACCAGTTAAGCAAAAACCGGTAAGCAATAATAATTACTTACCGGCGATGCAGTGCTGCGTCTAATGTTGTTATTCCTTAGGCAACTCATTCAATATAGGGTGATCCAAAGCGGCAATTTTGGTATGCCCGCCCTTAAGCTCATCAAACACAACAATTTCGTTTACCCCGGCTTTAAGCCATGAAGCCGGAATGTAAATCGTCTGCTGCGGGCCAATATTCCAGTACTTACCAAGGTTGTGCCCGTTTAAAAACACGAAGCCTTTACCATAACCATGCAGATCAAGATAGGTGTCGCCCACTTTATTTAAAGTAAATACTCCTTTGTAAAGCGCGGGCTGAAGCTCGTTAGTATCCTTAATATTTGAATATTTAAACCCATTTACATCACTAAATGGAAATTTATACATCTTCCAGCCGGTAAGCTCTGTTTCGTTTAAAGTAACCTTTTCGGTAATCCCCTGGCGGTTATCTATCAGGAACGGCCCGTAGTTAATACGGCCATTGTTCTCAACCAGTATATCTAAAACGTCTCCTTTTTTTGCTGCGGTAATTTGCAGCGAGTCTTGTTTAAGCCGCCTGTCTAATACACTGATGCGTTTACCATTCAGGTACACGGTGGCATAGTCCCGCATTTCTTTAATTTTTAAAAGACCGGATGCCGCGTTTTTTAACGTGGTGCGGTATAGCACAAAGCCATATCCCTGGTTAAGGTCTTCAAAACAAAGCGGTGCAGCAGCCGAAACAGGCGTGCCTTTGTTATTAAATAAAGCAGCCCTGCTTACCAAATTAATATTTGGAATTGCGATAGCTTTACCTGTTACCGGTACTTCAGGCAACTTCTTACCGGCAGCCAGGTGCTTTTGTATCACCTCCCTGAATTTGTAAAACTTGGCGGTTGGTTTGCCGGATTCATCAAGCGGTGCATCATAATCATAGCTGGATGTTTGCGGGGCGTAAGGGTCTTTTTTGTTCATATTAGCACCATTCATAAAATCGCGCGTGGTACCACCGTGAAACATATAAAGGTTGATAGAAATGCCTGCCGATAACACCTCATCCAGTTTTTTGGCATCTTCATCGGCATTACTGCCGGCATGAGGTGTTCCCCAGCTGTCAAACCAACCCGGGTACCATTCGGCTATATAATAAGGACCTTTCCCATCATGGTATTTGTTGATAAGGGCTTTAACTTCGGCCGGATTATCCAACCCGTTAACAGCGGGTAAATAGCCCGGCAAATAACCGGCCGGTAATTGTGACGGCCCGTCGCAGGTAAACAGTAAACCGCTGAACCCACCCTCGCGGAATATTTTACGGTTAATGTCCAGGTACTCTTTATCATTACTATATGAACCGTATTCGTTTTCTATCTGCACCATCAAAATATTGCCGCCGTTAGTTACCAGCAAAGGCGACAATTGCTTGCCCAGCTGCATAATATAATCACGATAGTATTTTAAAAACTTAGGGTCTTTACTGCGCACTTTCAGCGCTTTATCTTTTAACAGCCACCATGGGTAACCGCCAAACTCCCATTCAGCACAAGCATAGGGGCTTGGGCGCAGCACTACCCACAAGCCTTCTTCTTTGGCTATCTTCACAAATTCAGCAATATCATTATTACCGGTAAAATCGTATTTCCCTTCTTCAGGTTCCTGCGCATTCCAAAAAACGTAGGTTCCAATCGAGTTTAAACCCATGGCTTTCGCCATTTTCATCCGTTGCCGCCAGTAAGCGCGCGGAATTCGGGTACAATGCATCTCGCCCGAAATGAGCTGTAACGGCTTGCCATCCAGTAAAAATGTCGAGTCGCCCAGCGCAAAAGTGTGGCTGGCTTTTTGGGCACTGCAGAGATTTGAAAGCGTTGTTAATACAACAAACAGAAAGGCAAGTTTTTTCATCTAATATGTTTATTAATTGGTTAGGCAAATTAGTAAAATAAAATAAATGTCGCAAATACATTAATTTGCATGGGGAACACATTTGTTTAGCCAAAAATTTTTATAAATTAAAAATAAAATTTACCTTGCATCAGGAAATGGTGTCTTCCTTTTAAAAACCGCATTCGCTGATGACGCCTGCAACATAATCAAGAGCAATAAAGCTTGTTGATATAAAGTTTGTGGGTGAAAAATTTAAATTCCATACTTAATACTGATCAAATCCCGGAAATGCCGGATGGATTTTTATTGCCCGACATTTTGTTAAACCTAAAGCCATTAAACAGTAATGACCGAAAACAGGACTATCCCCTTTAAAGAACACTTTGCAATTGTAAAGCACCTGATTCGCTGGACCATTATAACCGTTCCTGTTGCTATAGTTATTGGCAGCGTGGTGGCGTTTTTTTTATGGATGCTTGCCACAGCAATTCATTTCAGGTTCGATCATAAATGGCTGTTATTTTTTTTGCCGCTTGCCGGTGTGCTGATTCATTTCATTTATCAAACGTTTGGCAAATCTTCAGAAAAAGGAAACAACCTAATTATTGAGCAAATTCACCAGGAAGGAGGCGGCGTCCCCAAAAGAATGGCCCCTGTTATCCTGTTAACTACCATCATCACTCATTTATTTGGCGGCTCGGCCGGGCGCGAGGGCACCGCCGTGCAGATAGGCGGAAGCATTGCCGCTACGTTTGGTAAATGGTTTAAGCTAACCGGTGCAGATATGCGACTGATTCTCATCGCAGGTGTTGCAGCCGGTTTCGGCGCGGTATTTGGCACACCTGTTACCGGTGCAATTTTTGCTATGGAAGTATTAACTATTGGCCGGATTAAATATGATGCTTTATTTCCGGCCTTAATAGCAGCGGTAATTGGAGATATTACCGTTGGTGCATGGCATGTAACGCATACCCAATATCACATAGCAATTATGCCGGCGACAACCGGCTACTGGAATAACTTCTTTCATTTCGATCTGCTGTTACTTGGCAAAGTAATTATCGCATCCGTTATTTTTGGTTTGGCCAGCGCCCTGTTTGCGGGCATGGTGCATGAAATAAAAAGCATTTGCCTTAAGCTATTTAAACACAAATGGATGATCCCTGTATTGGGCGGGTTAATAATAATAGGGCTTACATTTATTAATGGCAAGCCGGACTACCTGAGCCTTGGTGTGGACGCAGAATACCCTGGCGCCATTACCATACCGTCCGCATTTAACGCCGGTGGCGCTGATACCTGGAGCTGGCTTTGGAAAACCCTTTACACAACCGTAACCCTTGCAACCGGATTTAAAGGCGGTGAGGTTACACCATTATTCTACATTGGTGCAACCCTGGGTAACACCTTGTCGGCTTTATTAAACGCACCTGTTGGTTTGTTTGCTGCACTGGGCTTTATTGCAGTATTTGCCGGTGCAACCAATACTCCGCTGGCGTGTACCTTTATGGGCGTTGAACTGTTTGGCGGCGAGCATATATTATTATTCGCCATAGCTTGTTTTACCGCTTACTTTTTTAGCGGTACCTCCGGCATCTATGGTTCCCAAGGGATTGCTGTCCCCAAAATTTTGGATGATTCCTTTAATGATGATTCTATTGCCGGCGCTACCAAAAGGCGTGGATACATGCACGAAAAACTAAGGAAATACCAAATATCCTTAAAAAATAAGAGCCGCAAATAGAGAAGCTGTTTTTTATAACCCGGATGAAGTTAATTTTAATGTGGGAGCATAAAAAACAGGTCATAAAAAAAGCAGTTGCCGGCATTGAAAAATCAACTACCGTCAACTGCTTATTATTATTTATTGCCAGCTACTTACTTGGCGTCATTAACTGCTTTAATGGCATCATCCGCAGCGGTTGCAGATGCAGCATCATTCAATTTTGTACGTGCGGTTTTAATGTCTGTTAATAAACCGGTAATAAAAGGGCCAATGCCAAATTGTTTGTATTTAACGCCGAGATCTTTTATCGCGTTAATCCCCTGCTGGGCAAATTCCGGCTTTTCAACGCGGCCTGTCATTGCGGCAAAGCTGCGGGTAAGCGCAAATTTAGCCTGCGGACCTGCATCACTAAACTTCTGATAAACGTACGGCCATTGCTCACCGTCGCCATTGGTAGCATAAACTGTAACAATTGCCTGGCTGAGTGCGCCTTTATTATCCTGCTCAAAACCTTTTGCTAACGCTACAGATTGTGCCGGCTCCAGTAAGGCGATTGCATTAAGGGCTGCACCCTGTACAGCGTATGACTGACTGGTTAATGCCTGTTTAAAGAGGGTTAAATTGCCCGAGGCTTTCAGTTTACCTAATGCGGTGATAGCGGCGGCGCGCACCAGGGTATTTTCGTCTGTTTGTGCCAATGATGCTAATACGGGTAATGCTGCATTGTGAATTTCATCATTGCTCATATTTAATGCCTTGATCGCTTTTATCCGCAAGCCATAATATTTGTCCTTTAAAGCGGCAATTATTACTTTTTGCCCGGCTTTGTCAGACTGGTGAGTGGCTGCAAAAGTAATGGCCTCAAAACGGTCCATGTACAATGGGGCATTAAAATACTGGAAAGCATACTCGTCCAGGGTTTTATCGTCTGTTTTTTTGGCAAGTAATACTTTGTCACCGTCAACATTTACCAGGTCAGGTTTAGTTGCCGACTGGAAGTTAAGCGTATCCGCTTTATCGTTCATCCAAACTTTGTAACGGTTCTTTTTGCCACCGGCATAAATATCAATTGCCATAGGCAATTTAAATATTTGACCTTCCTGGGTTTGCGCTAAATAAACAGTTTCGGTTTTTGTAGCCTCATCATATTTATAGCTAATTTTCAGCTCCGGGTTGCCGGCACCGTAATACCATTGATTAAAAAACCAGTTTAAATCAAGTCCGCTGGCTTCCTCTTCAGCCAGGCGCAGTTGTTGTGCTTCGCCTGTTTTGTAAGCATTGGTTTTAAGGTAAATGTTTAAGCCTTTATAAAATGCGTCTTTCCCTAAATAATTGCGAAGCATATTTAATATACGCCCACCCTTTTGGTAGGTTACCACATCAAACATGTCCATTTCGTTGTTATAGTGAAAACGAACCAGGTTCTTGGTTTTAGCATCAGGCGATCCTAAATAGCTTTGCATAGCATCGTTGCTGTGTGCGTCGGCTTCGTCCTTGCCATATTTGTGTTCAGCCCAAAGCATTTCGCTAAAATCAGCAAATGATTCGTTTACAGTCAGGTTGCTCCAGCTCTCGGCAGTCACAAAATCGCCAAACCATTGGTGAAACAGCTCATGGGCTATAGTACTGCGGCCGGCATCATATCCTGCATCTATCAATTCGCGCGGGGTTTCCTGTACGTATTCTCCGTGCAGGGTAGCCGATGTATTTTCCATTGCGCCACTCACGTAATCCCGCACTACAATCTGCGAATATTTATACCATGGAAAATCAACACCCAATGTGGTTGAGTAAAACTCAATCAGTTCAGGGGTCATCCCGAAGATCTGTTTTGCATAGGGTGCGTATTTAGGCTCCAGGTAATAGCTTACCTCTTTGTTGCGCCATTTGTCTTTATAAATTTTAAAATCGCCTACTGCCATCATAAATAAATACGGCGAGTGCGGCAATTCCTGTTTCCAGGTATCGGTGCGGGTACCATCTGCATTTACCTTTTGCGCTGCCAGGCGACCGTTTGACAGCGTAACATATTTTGCAGGGACGGTCATACTGATCTCGTCGGTAGTTTTTTGCTCCGGCTTATCTATAGTAGGGAACCAGCACGATGAACTCTCTGACTCACCTTGCGTCCAGATCTGGGTGGGCTTGTCTTTCTCGGTGCCATCAGGGTTTATAAAGTATAAACCTTTGGCATCGGTAATAGCTGCGCTTCCGTGTTGTTTAATTTCATTAGGTTTTGCTGTATAATCAATGTAAAGTGTATAACTCTCATTGTTATGATAAACCTTATCCAGCTGGATGTTTACAGAAAGGCTGTCTTCATATTTGAATTTCAAAGGGACGTTTTTGCCGTTTTTTACAACCGCAATAGTTTTAAGGTCCATACCCTTGGCATCGAGCCTAAGGGTATCGGTGGGGTAAAAATGCGGCTTTAGTGTAACCCATTCCTTACCATACATATAGCGCTTTTTATAATCAAAGCGTACATCAAGTTTAGTGTGTACAAGATCATTGATTTTGGGAGGAGTGGCCCTGTAGATCTTTAATGCAGGATCTGCAGGCTGTGTGGTCTGCGCAGTGGCTGCAATTGTCAAACCCACAAAAAGGCCTGAAAGCACGAATGCTGAAATAGTTTTAGTTTTTATCATAATGATGAATATGACGTTTAATAATTAACAGATAAATGAGGTCAGTTTGAACTAAATTGTTAAGCTAAATTATAAAGTTTTATTTATAAAAGCTATGATGAAGAATCTGCCGGTTTTGTTACACTAAGTGCCCGGTTTATTTTTTGCCCGCAACCATTTGAACCGGTGGTAAAGTTTACAACGCTGATCTGGACTCGTCCGTCAAAATCGTACAGACACCGTCCGAATCCGAACAACAATAAGTTATTATTATAATAATAAACAACTGATAATAAGCTATTTAATCAAATGGCATGTGTTTTATTATTGATTAATCAAATAAACCTGTTATGATAAAAAATTATTTAAAAGTAGCCTGGCGCAACCTCATAAAAAATAAAGCGCATACGATTATTAATATAACCGGATTATCTGTTGGCATGGCCGTAGCAATGCTTATCGGCCTGTGGATTTGGGACGAACTATCTTATGATAAATACTTTCAGAACCATGACAGGATAGTGCAGGTATGGCAGCACCAAACGTTTAACGGTAAGGTGGGCAGCCAAATTGCGATGCCCATCCCATTGGGAACTATGCTGGGTAAGGATTACCACAGTGATTTTAAATACGTGGTACTATCCAGTTGGAATTATGATCACATATTGGCCTACGGCGATAAAAAGATAACAATGCAGGGTAGCTATATGCAGGCTGATGCGCCGGATATGTTATCCCTGAAAATGCTTAAAGGAACAAGGAGGGCTTTAAAAGACCCTTCATCGATTATGCTTTCGGATAAAGTTGCAAAAGCCATTTTCGGGAACGATGATCCTATGGACAAAACCATTAAGCTTGATAATAAGCAACTGGTTAAGGTTACCGGGGTTTATGAAGACCTACCGCATAATACAAGTTTTAATGAACTATCAGTTATACTTCCCTGGGACCTGTACTTAAGCAGCCAGCAATGGGTAAAACAGGCCCAAACGCAATGGGGAAATAACTCATTCCAGATTTTTGCGCAACTAAACCAAAATGTAACTATTGATAAGGTTGATGCCCGGATTAAAAAGCTTAAAGCTATAAATATTGCCGCACAGGGCGACAATGTGGGTGCATCATTCAAACCTGTAGTGTTTTTACATCCTATGGACAAATGGCATTTATATTCGGAGTTTAAGGATGGCATTAACACGGGCGGTGCCATACAATTTGTGTGGATGTTTGGCATTATTGGCGTGTTTGTTTTATTGCTTGCCTGCATCAACTTTATGAATCTGAGCACCGCCCGGTCAGAAAAGCGGGCGAAAGAGGTGGGGATTCGCAAAACAGTTGGATCGCTCCGCAGCCAGCTAATCGTCCAGTTTTTTAGTGAATCGTTAATGGTAGTTGTATTTGCGTTCCTGTTTTCTATAGTAATTGTTTTATTGATACTACCCTGGTTTAACCAGGTAGCCGATAAAACTATGACTATCCTTTGGGCCAGTCCGGTTTTTTGGATAATCGGCATAGGCTTTAGCCTCATAACGGGTTTAATTTCGGGCAGCTACCCGGCATTTTACCTGTCGTCTTTTCAGCCGGTAAAGGTATTAAAAGGCACCTTTAAAGCCGGCCGGTTTGCTGCAATACCCCGTAAAGTATTGGTAGTATTGCAGTTTACTGTTTCGGTTACTTTAATTATAGGTACCATTATTGTTTTCAGGCAGGTGCAGCATACCAAAAACAGGCCGGTTGGCTATGAGCGTACTGGCCTTGTACAAATGGGAATGAAAAGCGACGGAATCCACAAAAACTTTGCTGCAGTACGCAACGATTTGCTTCAAAGCGGTACAATTATAGAGATGGCCGAGTCGGGCAGCCCCTTAACCGATGTTTACTCCAACAACAGCGGTTTAAAATGGCGGGGCAAGGCTCCCGATCTGCAGGACGATTTTGGGACAATCCGTTTAACACCGGAATTTGGTAAAGTTGCGCAATGGAAAATTTTG
The DNA here is from genome assembly GCF_002257585.1 of Mucilaginibacter xinganensis. Taxonomy (NCBI): domain Bacteria; kingdom Pseudomonadati; phylum Bacteroidota; class Sphingobacteriia; order Sphingobacteriales; family Sphingobacteriaceae; genus Mucilaginibacter; species Mucilaginibacter xinganensis. The sequence goes on from NZ_CP022743.1 coordinate 4,743,876, forward strand.
GATGGCCGCGATTTTTCAAGAGAGTTTATAAGTGATTCTTCAGCTATGATCTTGAATGAGTCGGCTGCAAAATTCATGAATTTCAAACATCCGGTAGGCGAAATAATTGATTGGGGTAAAAAATTTACGGTGATTGGCGTGGTAAAGGATATGGTAATGTCTTCGCCTTATGAACCTGTTAAACCCAGCATATTTGTATTGGACAATGGCATAGGGAATCTGGTAGATATTCGCTTAAATCCAAAGGTGAGCACCCGTGAGGCACTGGCTAAAATAGAAGCGGCATTTAAAAAGTACGATCCCGGCAGCCCGTTCGACTACAGGTTTACAGACGAGGAGTATGCCAGGAAATTTGCAAACGAGGAACGTGTGGGTAAGCTTGCAGGTTTTTTTACCTTATTGGCTATCTTCATCAGTTGCATGGGCTTATTCGGAATGGCGTCCTTCATGGCCGAACAACGCATCAAAGAGATCGGTGTACGGAAAGTGCTGGGGGCCTCCATATTCAGTTTATGGCGCTTAATGTCTGTTGATTTTATCATCCTCGTAAGCATCTCATTACTGATAGCGATACCTACAGCTTATTACTTCATGTACGGTTGGTTGCAGGGGTACAAATACCGTGCTGACCTGTCCTGGTGGATTTTTGTGGGCACAGGAATTGGGACTATTATTATAACTATACTGACTGTCAGTTACCAAAGCATAAAGGCCGCGCTCATGAACCCGGTGAATAGTTTGAAGACTGAGTAAGTGATTACAGGCCAGAGATTAGTTGAATTTACGGCTATGAACCATTAACTATGAACTAAACATGATAAAGAATTATTTAAAAATCGCCTGGCGTAACCTTGTAAAAAACAAAGCGCATACGTTCATAAATATTTCGGGGCTGGCTGTTGGCCTTACCTGTAGTTTATTGATTTTATTATGGGTGCAAAATGAGTTAAGTATCGACGCGTATCACACCAACGGCGATCGTTTGTATAAAGTTTACGAAAGAGAATATTATGACCATAAAATAGATGGCAATTATGACACTCCTGCCTTACTTGGTGAAGAATTAAAAAAAGTACTGCCGGAGGTTGAATACGCTATAAACATGGGCGATGAGAACGACAATCACACATTCAGGGCCAATAACAAAATTTTAAAATTAAGCGGCACATTTGCCGGGGCCGATGTTTTTAAAATGTTCAGTTATCCGCTTATAAAAGGATCTGTTAATGATGCTTTAAACTCGCCACTGAATATTGCCATCTCTCAAAAAATGGCTACTATGTTTTTCGCAGGTCCTGGTAATGCCATCGGGAAAACTATCCGTTTTGAAAATAAAAAGGACTTTATTGTCACTGCCGTTTTTAAAGATCTGCCGGAAAGCGCATCGCGTAAATTCGAATACCTAATAAACTGGGATGCTTACCTCGCTGAATATCCCGGTTCAAAACACTGGGATAACAGCGGCCCGCTAACCTTTATACAACTGCGTAAGGACGTCGATTTTTTATCGGTTAACCGCAAAATGACGCATATTTTAGAAACGTATAGCAAACGCAGTAAATCATACCGGGTTGAGCATGCACTGCAAAAATTTAATGAAGTTTACCTGCATTCCAACTTTGTTAATGGTGAAATAACCGGCGGACGGATCGAATATGTGCGGCTATTTAGCATTATCGCCGTTTTTGTATTGCTGATAGCCTGTATCAATTTCATGAACCTCACAACCGCACAATCTGTAAAGCGGGCGAGGGAAATTGGCGTGGCTTCCATTGACGCGCACTCGCTCGTGCTGGTGCTGTCGTACGCCACGCCCGTCTCCGCGGCCGACGGGGTGTATCGTCCTAAAATAAGTTTACAGGTTAATTGATTAATCCTGTTATAGGTTTACATTATTTATTAGTCCTAAAATAGGTTTACGGATCCACATTTTTTGATTTATAATAACTTTTCCAATTTCGTTGTACAGCAATGTTGTTTTGATGTACCATTTCAGGCGTAAGCAAATTGCAACTCATATGCGGCCTTTGTTTATTATAAATATTTACCGAAGCTGTTAATAGCTCCATAACTTCTTCTTTATTGTTCAGCATGTGATGTTCCAGGTATTCTTGTTTCATAATTCCATTGATCCTTTCTGCGATTGCATTTTCCAAAGGATCGCCATTCTCAGTCATGCTGATAATAATATTATTGTCCTGTAATAGCTTTACATAATCATAGCTGCAATATTGAGCTCCGCGGTCGGAATGGTGTATTAAACCAGTTAATGACTGGCCGTTTTCTTTAATTGCCATTTGTAAAGCGCTAAGCGTATGAACCGCTTCTAAAGTATCTGCTGCATGATACCCGACGATCTTTTTGCTATAGGCATCTGTGATAAAACTAATATAAACAGAGCCCTTTTTTGTTCGGTAATAGGTAATATCTGATACCCATATTTCATTTGCTTTGGTGGGAATGATCTCTTTTATACAATTCGGATACTTTCTTAGCCAGTGAAAGGATTGGGTTGTGTATACTCTTCGTCTTCTTTTACGAACTAACAGATAATGAGCAGCAAGCAGGTCAAAAAGAGCATCTCTACCATCTTTATCTGATGTTCAAGCAAAAAGGAATACAATAAAACATACAGCTTTTTGCCACCAATAATAGGATGTATGGCTCTTAATTTCCTTACTTCACTAAGTACGATTTCTTGTTCGAAGCTGATAGCTTCTGCTTCCCAAAAGTGCTGGTAATAAGCCGGCCGGCTAACACCAAGTAAGCAACAGCATTTCACCAGGCTGACCCCAGGATAGCTGTCTTTAGTCTCACGGATTACTTGGTAACGGACTTTTTTCGGATATTGATCTTCAGATCTCTTTCGGCTACTTCTATCATTTTGCGATAGAGCTCTTTTTCCAGCAAAGCATCTTCCAACTGCTTTTTTAGCAGTTGGAAGATGCGCTGTCCTCAGCTGGGATACCCGGATCACTCTTTGCTGGCATAATATGCGAAGATAGGCAAATTGTCTTTTTTGTCTCCCAGCCAAATGATCTCAACCAAGCCGAGATCCTGCTATTACCTAAATTATATTTCTGTTCAAGTGCTCTAAGACCTTCTTGACCATCTAAATATTCCCGGCAAACTGATCGCTTAAATTCTTCACTGTACTGACTCTGCCATTTACTCCCAAAAACTTTTGAATATCTCTCCATTTTGTTTACTGTTGTGTAAACCTATTTCAGGACAAGACAGGGGACAGTACCAGTACTGGCGCCATTCCTACGGCAGGTAGCCGTCAGGAGCCCGTGCCCGCCCGGACTGCAAGAGGCTTCCGGGCGGGCACGCTGCTGCGCAAAAAAATAACTTTCGACGTCGAACTTCGGATAAAAGTTATTATATTGATCGAAATTTGACGGGCATAACGATGCCCGAATCTAACCCTTTCACGATGAAAACAATTCATCAAAGCCGGAATCGGCATTTGACAACCCGTATTCTCGTTCTCAAGATCGCGCGTCCCGACAGGGGGAAGCGAGGAAGCCATGTTTACCTTCCTAATACCTTGTAAATAAACCAAAGCCGCCATTACATGAAAGCATTCCTACTATCGACCGTCGCATACATCGCGCTTGCCACGACATGCAGCGCGCAGTGGACGCCCGGACCGGGCAATATCAGCAACACCAATACCGGCAATGTCGGCATTGGCACCGCTTCTCCAAATGCCAAGCTCGAGTCACAGGCGACGGCAGAGCAGCTGCGCCTGTCCTATGATGCCACTCACTTCTCCTCGTTCACCACCTCTTCCTTGGGCAATCTGACGATAAACCCAGCAGGCAACCTTACAATCGTTCCTTCACAGTACGTGACGATAGGGTCCGCCAATAATTCCGGCCTCATTATGGACAGCCCGACCGGCTTCGGCTCATATGCGAGGATACGAACCGGGACGGCGGGCTCCATATCCGACTTCACGTTGGTCGGAGGGACGGGCTCAACAAACAACCTGCGCTTCGTCAACAACAAGTCAGCCAATACGGTCTTGACCCTGGGCAGCAATGACTACATGGGCATTGGCACGACTGCCCCCGCTACTATATTGGACATTCTGGGATCCAGCGCAACCACCGGGCTGCGCTCGCTTAACGCAGCCGCGCTGGGAACTGCCTCCGGCGGCGGCTTGCTGGCGGCTGCGCCAGCGATTCCCACAGCAGCCGACCAGCGGCTCGGCCTTGTCGGATTTGGCGGCATCTACTTCGGATCAACGTACCGGTACCCGAGCCAGATCGCCTCATTTTCGTCCGAGGCGTGGTCTTCCTCGAACACGGGCTCCTACCTGACGTTTGCCACGGCAAGCAACGGCTCGACGACCTCCACGGAAAAAATGAGGATAGACAACGCCGGCAACGTGGGGATAGGTACTGCCTCGCCAGACCAGAAGCTAACCGTCAACGGCACCGTGCATTCCACAATGGTGACTGTGGACGCGACTGTTCCAGCACCCGATTACGTTTTCGACAAGGGCTACGACCTGAGCCCGCTTGCCGACCTCGAGAGGTACGTGAGCAAAAACCACCATTTACCCGGAGTGCCGAATGCGGCAGAAATTCAACAGAAGGGCATTAACCTTGGCCTAATGAACATGGCGCTGCTGAAAAAGGTGGAGGAGCTGACGCTGTACCTGATCAAAAAGGACAGGGAGGACAGGGAGAAGAACCGGCGCCTTGACAAGCAGCAGCAACAAATCAGTCAGCTTAAGCAACGACTGAACAGGCTATCAAAAACAACGAACAAAAAATAAAGCTCTCATGAAAAGACTATTTACCACGCTAATTATTGTAACCTCCGCCCTTTACTCGAAGGCACAGAACACGTTTCCGGCGACTGGCAACGCAGGCATCGGGACATCGAGTCCCGCAACGACGCTTGACATTCAAAAGGTTGGAGCCGGGGCGTCCGCGCCGTCAGTCAACGTTGCTGGTTATTCCTCCAACAGCGGCGCGGGGGCATTTATCATATTGAACAAGTCCCGGGGGACGGCAGTCGGGAGCCTGACGACAACAAATGACGGTGACAACATAGGGCTGGTTGACTTTAAGGGGGTAAACGCAAGTGCGACGCCGGCCTATGCCTTCGTCGCCCGAATCAACGCGAGCCAGGATGGAGCCGCCGGAACAACGTTCGTTCCCGGCAAGCTATCGTTCTTTACAAGCGACGCCGCGAATGGCCCACTTCAGCGCATGACCATCAGCAGCAGCGGCAATGTGGGGATTGGTACTGTCAGTCCTCTCTACAACCTTCAAATTTCCGGAGGCACCAACAACATTCTCGCGTTCAACACCGCGGACGCGGGCACTACCAACCAGGGAGAAGTTCGCTTTTTGGGCAATAAGACAACCAATCCAACTACCAGGTATGCCGCAGTGCGCGGCTTGACTTTTGCAAACTCGTCGCAAGTTGGGATTGCATTTGACGTTTCAAGCGCTGACGTTGTCGCGGAGGCTATGCGCATCAATAGTGCGGGGAACGTCGGAATTGGCACGATGAATCCCGACCAGAAGCTAACGGTGAACGGCACGGTTCACGCTCGATCAGTCGTGGTCGATACGAGCGTACCTACACCCGACTATGTCTTCGAGAAGGACTATCGCCTGCCCACGCTTGCCGAGGTCAGGGCCTATACGGACAAGAACCACCACCTGCCCGACATTCCGACCGCGGCGGAATTCGAGAAGGGCGGCATCAACGTGGGCGAGATGAACATGGCGCTGCTGAAAAAGGTGGAGGAGCTGACGCTGTACCTGATGGAATTGAACAAAAGGGTAGCCGAGCAACAAAAGGAAATTGAGAAGCTGAAGAGAAAGTAGCCATGAGAAACATACTTATTATCGCTTGCGCTGCTTTAAGCCTGATCTCGATAGAAGCCAGCGGGCAAAATCCCAGCCTGAACTATGTGCCGACGTTATTTCCCAAGTCCCCGAATTCCGCGGCCTTTGAGCGGTACGGCGACTACCCCGTAAGCATGTTCAGCGGACTGCCTGACATCAGCATACCCCTCTATACCATCGAGGCAGGAGGCATCAAGGTGCCGATAACCCTCTCCTACCACGCCTCGGGACTGAGGGTCGATGACGCTGCGAGCTGGGCAGGCGCGGGCTGGTCGGTAAGCGCGGGCGGAAGCGTAACGCGGTCCGTCATGGGGCTGGACGATTCCAGGGGATATTTCGGGTACCAGGGCATCTCTTCGCTCAATACCAAGACCCATGCGGGCCTCGATTCCGTCTACAGAATCCTAAGCGATCACAATCTCGATATCCGCCCCGACATCTACTCCTATAGCCTTCCTGGACATGGCGGAAAGTTCTTTTTCAACGGATGGAACAACTACAAGCCAATACTCATACCCATGGCCCCGGTGTCGATAGTAGGCAGGGGAGGATTCGACATAACGGACGAGCACGGGAACACCTACTCGCTGGGCAAGACCTACGTCGAGACGACGAAAACGTACTTCGTCAGCGGCAGCGGCAACACGACGGCCCCGACGGCCTGGATGCTCGAGAACATCCATTCGCAAAACGGCAGGGACGTCGTAAACTTCTCGTATCAGGCCCAAGGCATTACCAATCCCGACCAGACAGGAGAGACGGTGATAGTCGAAGATTCCGAGGCCAACAGCGGCACGTTCACCCCGGGAGAGTTCGGATGCCCGATACGGTACGCCAACACCGTTCCCCAAAAGGTGCCGAGCAGTGTGTCAAGCAGCGTCACGGAGCAAGAAATACAGCGAATCGACTTCAGGAACGGCAAGGTCGAGTTCGTGCTATCCGCGGACAGACGGCTTGACATGCAAGGCACCGTTTACAGCCTAGCCACCGTCAACGTCTATACGTACAACTTCGCCTTAAAGGCGTACGAGCTACAGAAGAGCGTCAAGTTCTTCAAGAGCTATTTTGCCGGAGTCGGCGGCATAGAGGGAAAGCTTCGGCTGGATTCGATACAGTTCCTCGACAAGGCGGGCAGCGTGGTGAACCGCTATGCCTTCAGGTACAACGCGCAGCCCGTGGCAAGCTCCGGCTCGTTCTCGAAGGATTTCTGGGGCTACTACAACGGGAAGATGGACGGCTCGATTCCGAACAAGACGCTGATCCCAAGAACCAAGGTCTATACGGAGTCCAACGGCATCAGGGACTCCCTGTACATAGGGGCGGACAGCTTCAACACGCGCCTGCCCGACTCTAACTACATGCAGGCTGGCGTGCTCGATACCATTTATTACCCGACAGGCGGGCATACGGTCTTCACCTACCAAACTAACCGGTATTATGACGACAGCGGCGCATTGCAGCTGACAGGCGGGCTGCGGGTAAGGTCCGTCGCGAGCTATGACAACGTCAACGCTACCCCCACGGTCAAGACGTACCAGTACGACGTCGCAAAGGCGAACTTCGTCACAAGCGACGGGAGCGGTGGGCAGCTAGGGTATGGCTTTTTCAGCCACCTGCAAAACTACCGCTACTGGGTGAGCGTAACGGGGCCCCTGAACTACTTCGGCGTCTGCAAGACCAAGCGGGTGAGGACCTACACGTCAGATCCTGGCTACAGCCTGACGCCATCAGAGGGAAACCCTGTCGCCTACACCGCGGTAACGGAGTACAGCGGCACCCCTGCCGCGAACAGCGGCAAGTCGGTCTACAATTACAACTTCCTCTCCGACTATCCCCAGTCTGCGTCGGCATCCGGCATCCCGATCATCTACGACTTCTCGTTTGCGCGCGGGCAGCTGATACAGAAGTCCGACTATTTGCGCAAGGCGGACGGCACATACCAGATCGCAAGAAGGGACACGAACTCGTACGCCGCGTTCCCGCTCACAACGTACGACGGGGTAGGCGTGGCGATTGGGCAAACCTGGTATAACGACGGGGCCCTTACCAGGGCCTACTACGGAGAGGTATCTCCGGACGACTACAATACGCTCACCGGCGGCAGCTACGCGATCAAGACGCAGGACAACTACCTCATCGGGACCAAAAGCTTCATTTACGACCTCTCTGACCCGAGCAAGTACGTGAGCACCGCGACAACCTACGACTATGCGGCAGATACCACTCACCAGCAGGTCGCCGCCATCACGCGCGTGGACAGCAGGGGCAATACCCGCACTACCAATAACAAGTATTCCTTTAACTATTTCGCGGGCAACGCTGTTATTGACGCAATGACAGGCCGCCGCATCTGGGCAGACGTAATCGAAAGGAACGAGACATACAAAATTGGCGCGGCAGCAGCTGCAACAACGTCGGCACAGCTGAATCAGTTCAAGTTCGGATCCATCTCCAACACCATAGTGCCCGACAGGGTCAGCATATTGAACATCCCAAGTCCGGTAACTGACTTCGCGCCCTCGACGGTCACCATCAGCGGCGGCTTTTTCACGAAGGATTCCCGCTACGTCCAGATGGTCAGCCTCGACCAGTACGACAAGCAGAACAACATAGGCCAATACACGGCGCGCAACGCGACCCCAGTGACGGTGTTGTGGGACTACGAGTACCAATTTCCGGTTGCTCAGGTGAAAAACGCGACGGACAGCGTGCTGGCAAGTACCCAAGCAGCCTATACAAGCTTCGAGGCACAGCAGCACGGCGGATGGAGCTACGGAGGCACAGCAGTCACCGATCCGACTGCGCCGACGGGAAGCATGGTCTATCCCCTCGGCCAGGGCCAGGTGAGCTCCCCGCTGATGGAAAGATCCAAGGGCTACGTGGTTTCGCTATGGACCAACGGCACAGCGCCAACGGTAACAGCCGGGAGCAGCCTGTCCGGAAAGGCGCTCCGCGCCACCGGCGGCTGGACCTATTACGAGTATGCCGTGCCCGCAGGGCAGAGTGGAGTGGCAGTAAGCGGCAGCTCAAGCATTGACGAGCTGCGCATCTACCCCTCCGATGCGCAGATGTCGACCTACACGTATGACCCCAACGGCATAACGGGAATGGCAGACACCAAGGGCAGCATCAGCCATTTCAATTACGATGCCTTTTCGCGATTAAAGAATATTAAGGACTGGAACGGCAACATTGTAAAAAACTTTGGCTACCATTTCTATGACCAAACGCATGGCAATGCGGCAATAAACGCAACCACATTTACGCGCAACAACTGCCCGGCAGGCACCACGCCCGGCTCAACCACCTATTCGGTTGCTGCAAACAGGTATTATGCTTCAACTCAAGCCGATGCTGATGCCGAAGCCTCCTATGACCTGAACACCAACGGACAGGCACAAGCAAATACCGTTTGCGCCTGCACTTCCGGCGTACAGCTCACCATCACCAATGCATCGGGTCATAGCGGCTCGGTAACCTTCAGCGGCATTAGCAGCCCCTACCTGTTCACCGCCTCGGCCAGTCCGCAGGCATTCATCGTGCCGCCCTCTACCTATGCGACCGTCGTCGCAGCCTTTGACGGAACCTTTACCGGCACGTTTACGTTCGGAACCCGCACGCCGGTGAGCGGTCACAATGCCACCTTCAACGGCGTGACCGTGGCAACCGGCAGCAGCGACCTTTCACTTACCGTAAACTAAGATCAGCAGAAATGAAGAAAATAACCCCCTCAAGTTTCCGCTACATTGCCACAGCAGCACTGCTGCTGTACATAACAAGCATAAGCGCCCAAACCATAGGCCCGCTTACCCTGTCATCTCCAGGCACGACGGGTACCTACAGCAGCAATGTAAGGGTAACCCTTGCCCCGGGCTTCAGGAGCCTTGCGCCGTTTGTCGCAAAGATCCAGGCGGTAGATTGTGCGCCACTAACCACCAGTCCAACCCTTACGGGTAATTATGTGATCAGCGGCATTCCGCGGATTTCTGGGTTTACGGATGAGAGCCAGCTAGCGGGTCAAGGCACTTGCCAGCTGATGCAAAGCATTCAATACGTTGATGGCCTAGGCCGGCCCGTCCAAAACGTCCAGGTAATGGCCAGCCCGGCCTTGCAGGACATAATCCTGCCGCAGGCTTACGACCAGTATGGCCGCGAGATAAACAGATACCTGCCCTATCCCGCCTTAACAGGCGCGTCCGGCAGCTACCGGACCAATGCGGTAAGTACGGATCAGCAGGGCTTTTACACGGCGCCGCCGTCCTGGTCGGGCGTTTCGGCAATTGACAGCGCACATGCGAGAACCCAGTTTGACAACTCGCCGCTGAACCGGCCTGTTGAGCAGGGAGCTACTGGCGTTCCCTGGCAGCTTACCGGGATAACCGGCGGCGGGCATACGGTAAAAATGGATTATACCTCAAACAATAACGTTGCATATGCTGCGCCGGATACTTCTGGAAACAGCAGGCAGGTTGCGCTTTATACGACTTCCATCATACCCAGCGGAGCGCAAACGCTAAACAGGGTGGGCAATAACGCCACTTACCCCACGGGCCGGCTAACTGTAACCATTGCAAAAGACGAGAACTGGACAAGCGGCAGGGCCGGCACGGTTGAGGAATACAAGGACATTGACGGCCGCGTTTTGCTAAAGCGGTTTTATAATTATGTGGGTACGACCCTGCAGCAGCTCAGCACATATTATGTGTACGATGACATGGGACGTTTGGCATTTGTATTGCCGCCGGGCGCCAAGCCGGACAGCACTTCTGCCATCAGCACAGCCACGCTGAACAATTTCTGCTACCAGTATTTGTATGACGGGCTAGGCAGGCCGATCCAAAAGAAACTACCCGGCAAGGGCTGGGAATACATCGTTTATAACAACATGGACCAGCCCGTAGCCACGCAGGACAGTTTACAGCACTTCAACAAACAATGGATCTACACCAAATATGATGCACAGGGCAGGGCGGTAATGACCGGTATTTGGACGAACGGCGGGGCTGACGTTACCAGAACTGCGCTGCAAGGCACCCTTACGGGGATAACCACCAATCTGTACGAAACTGCCCTCACCACCGGCACCGGCTATACCAATGTGGCTTGGCCAACCCGTGATACCACACTGCTTACGGTTAATTATTATGACAATTATAGCAATGCACCGGGCATGCCATCGCAATTTATCGCGCCAACAGGTACAGACCAGGGCACAAGGGGGCAGCTTGTGGCAACAAAGACGGCGGTATTGAATGCCCCTGCAGACCTGTTGTGGAGTACCCATTATTACGATTACTGGGGAAGAAGTTTAATAAGCTATGCACAGCATTACCTTGGCGGTACCGTTGATGCCCGTAACTTTGACGCTGTTAATATAACCTATGATTTTAGTAATGAGCCAACCACGGTAACAAGGAAGCATTGGAACACTACCAGCACAACCGTACCGTTGCTTACCATAACCAATACGTACCTGTACGACCATGTAGGAAGAAAGCTAAAAACCTGGGAGCAGATCCGGAATGGCAGCAATGCCCCAACTACCAAAACACTGCTCAGTAAAATTGATTATAATGAAATAAACCAGGTAAAAGCCAAAAACCTGCATAGCATAGACAGTGTTAACTTTTTGCAGCCTATAAATTATACCTATAACGAGCGCGGCTGGCTGCGCAGCAGCAGCGCAAGCCTGTTCCAGTTGCAATTGCAATATAATACCGGAACCAACAAGCAATACAACGGCAACATAGCCTACCAGCTTTGGGGAACCGCCGCATTGCCAAATACCAATACCTTTACCTATACCTACGACAGGCTGAACCGGCTTACATCCGGCGCATCGAGCGACCACTTTGCCGAGCGCGGCATAAGCTATGATGTAATGGGGAATATCAATACGTTGAGCAGGGTGTACAACAACGTGGTGATTGATAGCATGGCTTATGCTTACAGCAGTACTAACCAGGCGCAAAGTATAAACGATCGTTCATTAGATGCAGGAACTATAGGTTACCCAACCGGCAGCCACGCTTATACTTATGATGGCAACGGGAACGTAAAAATAGATAACAGCAAGGGGATTAGCATAGGGTACAACTTGCTCAACCTGCCGCAAAATATAACAGGCGGCAAAACCATTACATACACCTATGACGCAGCAGGCAACAAGCTGCGCAGGGTGAGCTCGGCAACCGGCAATACCGACTATATTGGCGGCATCCAATACGATGGAACCGCAACCGACACACTTAGCTTTATCCAAACCGAGGAAGGCAAGGCCGTGCCAAATGGAGCAGGATACAACTATGAGTATTATCTTGGTGACAACCTTGGCAATACCCGGGTAACCTTTGGCACAAAAACAGGAACTGTTGTACCTTACCAAAACAATGATTACCTACCTTTTGGGATGGAAATAGACAGGAGTGTAACTAGTCCGAAAAATGAATACCTTTACAATAAAAAGGAGTTACAGGAGGAACTCGGACAGTACGATTATGGCGCGCGGTTCTATGATCCTGTAATTGGAAGGTGGACGAATGTTGATCCATTGGCGGAAATATATAGGAGATGGTCAACTTACAATTACGTAAAGGATAACCCCATAAGATTTACTGACCCGGACGGGATGAGTGTAAGTTATGATAATTGGGGAAATGCTACATATGATAACGTTGGTACTCCTGATGCGACTAACTATGCATTGGGGCTTCAAATTGCAGGGCAAACATCAAAAGAAGGAAAGGATAAAGTAAGAGCTGATGCAAAAGCCGCCGCTGATACTTCAAAATCAAAGGGCATATCCTTATCTTCAAAGGTGAGGAACTGGACCAATGGTTTTGCTCTTGGCACAATAGCTGCTGGAGGAGGCCCTGAAGACGTTGCGGCTGATGGGATTGCCGGAAGTGAAGAAATTCTCGGACAGTATTTCGCTTTCTTTGCCAAGCTTGGAGAAGATGTAGCTGATTTATTGGCGGTAACTACTACAGTTGTAAGAAACGGGAACCGCAAAGACAATAGCGACCCGCATATAGTTTATGTAATTTTCAGTCTTGATATGCATGGTGATATGATAACCGAAAAATATGGCATTTCTGGAAGGCAAGATACTGATAATGGAAGTAACCCCAGACCAGCATATCAGGTCAATAGACTAAATAAAGGGCTTGATAATGCCGAGCCTGGTCGACTTTATAGTTGGGTAAGAATAGCCAGAACAAGTAACAGGTTGCAGGCTTTATCATTAGAATCCGTTTTAGTGACGGCTTATGCAAGGACACACAGAGGACGGTCACCAAATCGACAATGGTATCCTCTCCCTAAATAGTAAAATATGAAAGAGAAAAGAATAATAATACAAATTGTTCTAAAGAACGATGACTACATATTAAATAATTATTCAAGCTTAATTGAAAATTTATACACGTTTCTTCTTCCTCCTTTAAAACTAAAGAATACAAAAAAAATTCTTATTAAATTAATTAACCAGCCAAGCTGTTTAGAGATAATGGGAGAAAAAACAGGACAAGAACTTTATCTTATCCGAAATGAATTCGATTTTGCTTTTTTTGAAAGTGTTAACTCTGATCAAAAGAAGGATTACTTGTGTGATGCGGCATTTGAATGCTTAAAGGCATTATTTGCAGTGCTTCGACTTGACCTAGAAATATTAGTCAATACATACAAACATATTAAAAAAATTGACTACCAACTAAAAAATATATTATGCGGCGGCCCAAAGAAAAACAATAATAAAACGATAGTAGGCCAAGTGATAGCCGAACATTTTTTAGATTATGCTTTACTTAATGTAAATTTCAAATTTCTAAAAACATCCGAAACGAAGACTGTTATTTTATTTAAAACATATCCAACATTTTTCTTTTATTCAAAATTGATTTGGACGGCAAAGTGGACCAGTAATACAACTTTTTTGGTATCTAATAAATTAAAGGAAATTAATTTAGAAATAAACATAAATGGAGATATTTCAATTGTGGATACTCCTATTAATAGAGAAATTGAATGGATTAAAGATGAAATAAGGTATTTGACTTTAGAAATTTGTTTTCCACTTTAAAGAGATAGAGTAGTGTGACGATGCTGTTTGTACAAGCTGTAGGGATTGTGAGTAATTAGGGGTGTACCATAGATAATAAGTATTGGTTTTTGACTAGGCCGTACGCCCCTCATTCTCGCGAGATGCAGTGCGTCAAAAGCCTGGCGGACTCGTGACTATGGAAACGATAAGTAATAATTTAAGGAAGCCTGGCGGGTGCCAGGCTTTGTTGTTTAATGGGCATCCATTGTCAAGGCATCCGCAACCGTAAAGACCTGCTTTCTATCTTTGTCAGACAGAGCAGCAACTTCACGGATGCCATTTAAGGTTAGTCTACCCAATTCTAAATCAGTCTTACCAAGAAGGAATTAAAAAGCCGCCTCGGTGAGGCAGCTTGATTGTTAGACACCCGCTACCGGATATATTCATTAGAGCTCATTCTGGAGCGAGTAAGCAGTCCTTCAAGACACCGTTTAGTCATAGGGCCCACGATTCATGAGAGGGTGCTATTCATGATAAGTAGCTGCGATCGCTTTTCGATAAAGAATGTATTATCTTTAAAAAAATACCGCTCTTTTCGAGCAGTATTGCTTTTTTACGCCACCGCTAACACCCGCTTTCGCTGCGGGGTGCGCTTTTTGTATGGAATTCTCCGAAACGTGTGGTACTTGGTACGCCCTTCGAGATACTCGAACATCTCCGAACAGACATTAATCAGCCAGTCGGTCTTCACGCAGTCCTCAACGTTGACTCCGGTATAGGCCTTCCCGGTCAGGGTGAACAGCGTGCGCAGGAATCCGGCAGTAACCGCCTGCACCTCGGGAAACGGCGAAGACGGTTCGGCACCGAAGTGGATCACCAGTTTCGAATCCTCAACGCATTCAAGCCGGAGGTAGACTATGGGGCTTACCAGTTCATGAAGAATGATGGGAGGCTCCGAACCGTTCTGCGTTCTTTCGAGTACGTACCGCAACTCTTCCTGTTCTAGGGCGGCGAGCAGCTGCGTCGCTTTTTTTAAGATTTGGTCATAGGCGTGCCGGACTGCCTCATTGTATGACATCGGCGAGGGTACCGCGGTTTTTTTCTGTGCTTTCATATTAAGTGGTTTTTTTTGTGAGAAAATCGGGCAGGCTGCGCCACCGGGCTTGAATAAGTGACTGCTTGCTTTTCGATGGAAGGTTATGGCACAGTTCCCAGGCCCGTATTGTTGAGGCATTGACCACAAAGACTTCACCGCACTGCTCATAGGAGTATCCCAGACAGAAGCGCAGTTGCTTCAGTTTTCCGGCAATGCTGTCAGTCTCGTGAGTGAAGGGATAGTATCCCAGAAACGCGATAATCAGCGGGTAGTGCTGTATCTGCGGGATGGCCCTGCCATTCTCCCAATACGTTACCGAATCCTCCGACACATTTACTATCTTCGCCACGTCCCTTTGCAGGAGTCCCCGTTGCAGCCTTGCGGTGCGCACATGGTCTCCGAGGGTATCAAGCGATTTAGGAAATAGCACGCGCGGCGGCTTTCGGACAACCTTGCGGTACGGGAGAATACTTCTCACCACCATGCAGTGGTGGATGTTCGCACTGTCAGGCGGGCTCATTATCCTGATCGCATTAGTTACCATAAGTTTCCAGACCATTAAAGCCGCCCTGGTAAACCCTGTTAAAAGTTTAAGATCGGAGTGATCTAAGGTTAGAGACCAGAGATTAGTTAAAAAAAGTTTCGGCTATCAACCATAAACTATAAAGGGAGCGGGCAGCTGGCTGTGAGCAGTAAGAGCAGGCGCTGACTATCGACCATGAAGTAAAAAAACGCAGCTAAAAAAAAAGAAAAACAGAATTGTCATTTTTAATACAGTTAATGACGCTTGACAGTCGGTTAATATGACCAAAGTTCAATAACTATTAAATAAAAAAAAACCGGCTCACAATTGCGAGCCGGTTTTTATTTTATAGGTATAAAAATCTTTTAGCAATATTGCTCAAATGCACCAATCAGGTTATCAGCAATCATTTGTGCCGGGCGGCCTTCAATTTGATGACGCTCAATAATGTGAACCAGCTTGCCATCTTTAAATAAAGCCATGGCCGGTGATGATGGAGGATAAGGCAGCATATAAGCACGTGCTTTGTTCACAGCGTCAGCTTCCATACCTGCAAAAACGGTTACCATTTTATCAGGGTGTTTTTCGTTTTTTGCAGCCATGCGTACAGCAGGGCGTGCATTTGCTGCTGCGCAACCGCAAACAGAATTAACCATCACAAAAACAGTCCCTTCGCTTTCAATAGCTTTAGTCACTGCATCTGCATCTTTCAACTCCTCAAAGCCAACCCTGGTAAGCTCTTCCCGCATTGGGGCTACTAAATATTCTGGATACATTTTTTTTCGTTTTCTAAATTTCAAAACAAAAATAACAAATCATTACCAGTTAAAATTCAAAAAGAAGAATAATAACAATTTGCTGACGTTAAAGGGCCACAAACATGCGGGGAAACGGGTAAAATACAGGAAAAAGAATAGGTCATTGATAATCAATTATTAACAAAAACATGATTTTGTTTTTTTAGCCCGATTAGCTACCTTGCGATCCCTAATTAACAATTACGATGAAATTGAAACCGTCTGACGTAAGTACAGTTATTATTGTAAACAAGAATAAAGAAGGCTCTCAAACATTACAGATCAAAACAAAACATATCAGCCGCATCAAGCATTATCTGCTTGGTATTTTAGCCGTTATTACTACCCTAACCCTTTCTGTAATTTATTTGAGTCATAAAAACCAGGAACAGGAAGAAGAGAAACACAACCTGGTAGCGCAATTGATCAAGCTCAAAGGTGAAGTACCTGTGGCCGGTGTTGAAGTTAAAAAGCCCAACAACGCCCAAAACTATATCCAGTCTATCGAAGGTAAACTTCAAACCATTAATGATTACCTTAAAAAACGCGGACTCAAAGGCTTTTCTACTAAAGCTGTTGGTGGCAATGGTAACGCAGAAGCAGCCAAACTTACCGATGAAGAAAAGTATTCCTTGTATGATGAATATTTAAACCGTTTGGTACATACGGTAGCCTTTACACCTATGGGCTACCCGCGGGTTAGTGCGTTAACTTCCTATTTTGGCTACCGGAGCGATCCTTTTAATACAGCCAGTGCAGAGTTTCATCCCGGTATTGATTTTAAGGGTAACCGCGGCGACGAAGCCAAATGTACTGCCACCGGCAGAGTGGTATTTGCAGGCCGTTATGGCGGGTACGGCAACTGTGTACGTATAGAACATGCCAATAATTTTGAAACCTTGTACGGGCATTTATCCCGTATTACCGTAAAAGTTGGCCAGGAAGTTACCGTAGGCCAAAAAATTGGCGAAGTAGGCTCAACCGGTCATTCAACAGGGAACCATTTGCATTATGAAGTACGCAAAAATGGCAAGGCAATTAACCCTATAAAATTTCTGACACTTAATAATTAGTAACCTAAACAAAACCATGGCATTATTTTCAAAAAAAGAAAAAGTTTCATTGGATTTGCAGTCCATATCAACATTGATAAGTGAAGGCAGCATTTTTGACGGCAACCTGAAGGCGCCTGCCTTTACAAGGATTGATGGACAAATTACCGGCGACGTGGTGGTTGATGAGGGCCTTATTTTAGGTGAAAAAGGAGAGATAAGAGGTAATGTTATAACCAAGGAAATGGTTGTTTACGGTGTTGTAAACGGCAATATCCAAACCAATTCGCTCGAAATAAAAGCCACCGGAAAAGTTAACGGTGAGATAAAGACCCAAACCCTGACCGTAGAGAACGGCGCTGTTTATAACGGCAGCCTTTCCATGTCACAAAACAACAAAGCTGCCCAGCCGAACAAGCTACCCAGGCATGAGGCAAAGGCTATTGAGGCATAACCCTGCTGATTTATCTTAAAAACACGCTGGTACAACTTGCCATAGGACAACTTCGCACCATTGTGTCCTCTTGTTAGCATCCCGTATTTCATTTTAATGAGGTGATGCCTTACCTTTGAAAAAAAAATAAAAGAATTATGTCATCAGTAGAGACCGAATTTGTAAAATTCAAAGTAAAGGATATTTCGCTGGCACAATGGGGCCGCAAAGAAATTGAATTAGCCGAGGCAGAAATGCCGGGACTAATGGCTTTACGCAAAGAATATGGCCCGTCAAAAGCATTAAAAGGTGCAAGGATAGCAGGCTGCCTGCACATGACGATCCAAACCGCAGTTTTAATTGAAACATTGATAGAATTAGGTGCCGAAGTTACCTGGTCATCATGTAATATATTTTCAACCCAGGATCACGCTGCCGCTGCTATTGCTGCTGCAGGCGTCTCTGTTTATGCCTGGAAAGGCATGAATGCCGAAGAATTTGACTGGTGTATTGAGCAAACCTTATTTTTTGGTGAAGACCGCAAGCCATTGAACATGATACTGGATGATGGCGGCGATTTAACCAACATGGTTTTAGATAAATTTCCGGAGCTGATTGGCGGCATCAAAGGTCTGTCTGAAGAAACTACTACCGGTGTACACCGTTTATATGAGCGCGTGAAAGCTGGTACATTACCAATGCCTGCAATTAACGTTAACGACTCTGTTACCAAATCAAAATTTGATAATAAATACGGCTGTCGTGAATCATTGGTTGACGCTATCCGTCGTGCAACTGACGTAATGATGGCTGGTAAAGTGGCTGTTGTTTGCGGTTATGGTGACGTAGGTAAAGGATCTGCAGATTCATTGCGCAATGCCGGTGTACGTGTTATAGTAACAGAAATTGACCCTATCTGCGCATTACAGGCAGCTATGGAAGGCTTCGAAGTTAAAAAGCTTGGCACTGCTATCACTGAAGCCGACATCGTGGTTACTGCAACAGGTAACATGAACATTGTTCGCGAACAGCATTTCCGCGCTTTAAAGGATAAAGCTATCGTTTGTAACATTGGTCACTTTGATAACGAGATAGACATGGCGTGGTTAAACGGCGCTTATGGCGATACCAAAATTGAGATTAAACCACAGGTTGATAAATATACTATTGACGGTAAGGACCTGATTATATTAGCAGAAGGCCGCCTGGTGAATTTAGGTTGCGCAACCGGCCATCCAAGCTTTGTAATGAGTAACTCGTTCACTAACCAAACCCTTGCCCAGCTTGAGCTTTGGAACAATGGCGCCGCTTACGAAAATAAAGTTTATACCCTGCCAAAACACCTTGACGAAAAAGTTGCCCGTTTACACCTTGCAAAAATAGGGGTTGAACTGGAAGTTTTAGACCAGGATCAGGCTGAGTATATCGGTGTAACTGTTGATGGTCCGTTTAAACCGGAATATTACCGTTACTAAGAATCTGAGAATAATATTAAGCAACAAAAAAAAAGGGTGTGATTTTAGGATCACACCCTCTTTTTTTGTTGATAACTACCTGAACGAAACCTTACCGGGTTATAACAATTGATAAGAGTTCCTGATCCAGCTGAATATTTGCGGCCTTAACTCGTTTATATTGCTTAGCCTGATGTGGTTCTGAAATCTGCCTGCAGTTGCTATGCTTTTGATAACAGGCGGATCTACCAGCTTTTTATCAGAATAGAATTTGAGGTCGAGTTGCTTCTGCATCGGCCTGATAACAAAGAATGTTTGCCTGTGAACAAAAGTGATGCAGTTGGGTGTAGTACCGGCTAAAACATCAGGCCAGTCTGTTACTTCGGCCAAAAGTTTATCAAATAATAACAGCAATTCGTCGGGTTTATTTTTAAACAGATCGTCCAGGCTGATTCTTGCACAGTAATGCGTTTGCTGTTCATTTAATAACTCGCGGTCGCATTTTGGGCAAATGAAGGTCATAGGCATTAAAACGTTATAGTGAACTTACTACCCGCCCCCGGTTTACTTTCTACGGAGATAGTACCACCAAAAGTCTCAATCTGTGTTTTGGTCATAAACAAACCTACGCCCTTACTATCATACCCTGAATGGAAAGTATGGTTAAGTTTAAAGATATTTTTGGCATGCCGCTTCATGTCAATCCCTATCCCGTTGTCACTAAAGACAAGTACCATGCGCCCCGCTTTATTTTGTGCAGTAATATCTATTTCAGGAGGCACATCAGTTTTACTATATTTTAATGAATTACTGATCATGTTATAGAATATACTTTCAAGATACATTTTCGGAAATTTCATCACCGCTATATGGAAGTGGGTGCTTATAATGGCCTTTTTCGAAATGATTTGCCCGGTTAGCATTTGTTTTACATTCAGCGTAATGTCATTAAGGTCACAGTCATCATAAGGCAGGTTTTGGTTATTCCTCACCTCAAGCACCTTCATCAGTTCATTCAAAGTTTCAATAAGTGTCGAGCTTGACTGTTTTAGCATTTTTAGATACTCGTCTTTTTCCTCGCGGGTATCCGACGCCGACATCATATTCAAAATCATATCGATACTGCCTGCGGGTCCGCGTAAATTGTGCGCTACAATCCGGTTAAAATCCTCAAACTGGCTTATCCGGTTTTCAAGGTCAAGTGCTCTTTTATACTCATCTATATCAGTACATGAGCCAAACCACTTTATAACATTGCCATTCTCGTCCCTCATCGCCAATGCTCTTGCAAGGTGCCATTTATATACTGCGTCAGATGCTCTTTTTAGCCTGATTTCTGACTGGTAAGGCTGCCCGGTTGCTACGGCCTGTTCCCATAAGGCAAAGTCATTTTTCACGTCGTCAGGGTGCAACACGGTGTCCCATCCTTTCTCTTTTGTCTCTTCCGGCGTAAGCCCGGTATAATTATACCAGTGTTTATTATAATAATCAAAACTCCCGTCTGCGTTGGATGTCCACACCATCTGCGGGATAGAATCAGCAAGGAATTCAAATTCCCTGATCTTTTCAATGGTTTTGTCCTGCTGCTGTATTACTTCAAGCTGCTCCAGTAATACAAGATTTAATTTTTCCTGGGTATCCATTGACTTTTTTAGGGCCAATTCGGCTAACTTGTAATCATTAATATCCTGAAAAGTGCCATAAAGCCTGATACATTTTCCGTCTTCAAACGCAGCATTACCTAAGGCCCTTACCCATATTTCCTCTCCGTTGGCCGTTACAAGCTGCAATTCTTCATTCCATGGGTTGCCCGTCGAAATAGCTTTATCAATCACCCTAATTATGCGTTCCCGATCTTCACCTTCTTTATAAAAATTTATCCCTGATGATAAATCCGGCTCATAGCCAGCACTTACGCCATGAATGTCTTTGGTTACCGACGTCCAACTGATCTTCCCGGTTCCCATATCCAACTCCCAGCCGCCAACCCTTGCAACCCTGTTGGTTTCTTCCAGCATTTGTGTAGTTCTGACCAAATCTTTTTCAAGGCGGTACCTATCAGTTATGTCCATCCCATCCACAATCACATAAGGCTCGTGATCGCCGGTATTTTCAAATACGCTGTTGTACAGCCATATTTTTACTGTTCCATCTTTTTGAGGTGTCGAAGTTTGTCCTTTTATGCTTTTTTCCAACTGGATCCTGGCCAGGTAGGCATCAACTGCATCTTTGCGGTCAGGATTCAAATCATACAAAGACGCTTTCATTATTTTATCGCGCGGATGGCCGAGTACATCAGCAGCAGCATTATTTATTGAAAGAAATTTCCCTTTAAGGTCATGCGTAAACATAACACCCAGTGAGTTTTCAAAAAAAATGCGCTGCCTTTCTTCACTTGCAGCAAGTTGTTTTTCCTTTAATATCAGCTCAGAAACGTCCCGTCCAATACCAAATATACTACCCGTTGAAGGCTCCGGTGTCGATGTCCACTCGATGGCTTTATATTTTCCGCTGCTCGTTCTAAAACGCTGTAAAAAATTAACGGTACTTTGGCCCTTACCCAATTTTTCTAACTCCTTTTCGGAAGCGGCAATATCATCCGGATGATAAAATTCAAATGACCTTGTATTCAAAAGCTGGTCTTCCGTCCATCCGAATATCCTGGTAAAAGCAGGATTTATTCTTTTGAAATACCCGTCCGTCCCGCCAACAAAAACCAGGTCGTTTGAGAGATTAAACAGTTTTTCAAAATTTCTTAACTCTTCTTTTTGCCTTCGCTCAATAATAAGCGAAATGGCTTCTTTTGACAATAGCTCAAGCGCTCTTTTTTGTTTAGTCGTTAATGCTCTCGGCTTGTCATCAATTACACATAATGAACCCAGCGCGTGCCCCTGCGTATCAATCAATGGATAGCCTGCATAAAACCTGACATTGGGGTCATTAAGTACAAATTCATTATTTTTAAAACGGTCGTCCTTCGTGGCATCCTCCACCTCTAATATCGAAGTATCCATTATGGTGTGCCTGCAAAAAGCAATATCCCGTGGAGTTTCCTTTACATCAAGGCCTATAACAGATTTGAACCATTGCCGGTCTTCATCAATAAGGGTGATCAGCGAAATAGGAACGTCACATATAATCGATGCAAGCTCGGTAAGCCGGTCAAACTCAGCCTCGTTCAACGTATCTAATATATTGTAATTGCGAAGCGCCTTTACACGTGCTGTTTCGTTTTTGGGGACAGGGTGTGTATTCATATTTTTCGACGCTCCTCCAATCGGCTTTCGGAATGTTTTTGGAGTTATATGCTAAACATTCACGTCTAATAAAAATAAACACTTTTATTCTTACAAAAGTTTGCACTTTTTTAACGTTTGTATGTTTCGAGATAAAAAAGTTAAAATTTGAGCGCTTTATTACTATTCGTTATAACTTTACCGACACGAAACAGTCTTTTTATTATCAGGATATAATGAGGTAAATTAGTTGTTTTATACTTTTACATATGACAGATTATTACATTTTAATTGATGGTGAGCAAAGTGGCCCGTTCAGCTACCAGGAATTAACTAAAATGAACATTGATGTGCATACAAGGGTACGTTCATCTATAGCCGATACCTGGCAGGATGCGTGCGATCTGCCGGAATTTTATCCTTATTTTGAGTCGATTGGAATTTATTTACCAACAGGGGATAACCTGGCCTCGTTTGGCTGGAGATTGCTTGCCTATGTTATCGACTACGTGATCCTGTCCTTTTTAATGAACCTGGTGTTACGGATGCTCGCCGTTAACGGTTTTGTTTTCAATTTAAAGTCTTACAACGATTTGTTAAAGATGCCGGTGACAGATATTCTTTTATTGCAGCTAATTACCAGCATTACGCTTGTATTGTACAATTCAATTTGCGAAGCATCACCGATGAAAGGCAGCCTGGGCAAAAAGTTGTGTCGGCTGGTAGTAGTTGATATTGACGGCGCGGGATTGAGTTATTTGAATGCGCTTTTACGGAGTGTAGGTAAAGCCATTTCAATTTTTCTGTTTTATAGCGGCTTTTTAAGCATCTTTTTTACTGAACACCGCCAGGCGTTGCATGATTTACTGGCAAAAACCTATGTTGTAAAATTGTAGTTGTAAAAAAAATAGTCAGTACACTTTTTGTGCTTACCCGAAAGGTAAACTCAAAACAACCTGTCTTTCATCACCAAAGTGCCTGCAATCATATCATGAAGGCATTGTTGTTGTTTTGTGAAGAAGCTGAACAGGTAACCGACAAAAAAGGTTAACACGGAAAGTAGTTTAGCCAGGTTTCTCGCCGCTGCCAGGCCAAGGCTGATCCGCTGGCCCTGCATATCGCAAACTTTTATCTTCAAAATCTGCTTGCCGTAGGTTGCCTGCTTCGCCGAGCTTTCCATAATTATATGGTAGATAAATTTCACCAGGGGAATAACGCCAAAAAGGCTCAAAACAACTATCAGCCGGGTTGCTGCATCGCTGATGAATAAGCTAACTATAAAGGCAAGCACAATGCATACACCCGAAACAAAAAACCAGTCAAGCGCAGAAGCCATCAACCGCTGATCAAAACTACCAAAATACTGGGGAATAAGGGCCTCCTGCTTAAAACCTAAAACCTGTCTCAGCTCAATAATTTCATGGGCTTCTTTATAGTCGTCCATTTCTGCTGTTTTAACAAAGTCGCCTGACTTTATTCTGTGCTGTTTTAACTCTTCCGTGGTAAATGGACCTTCAGGCTTGCCATTGATAACAAGAAAATAGGTATTGACGGCTCGAAAAACGGTATTATCAGAAGGTTCCATTACATACCAAAGTTAGTTTAAAACGCTATAAAGCCGAAAGGTTGTAACGTTTATTTCAACACTACAACCTTTCAGCCTAAATCTATTTAATGTTACTTAGTACCGGTTTACAGCAAAGCCTGACAGGCCGCCGCTGATATGGATATGTATTTTATTTTTGGCCGATGCGAAACCCGGAGTTTCATAGTTGTTGTCGCGGGTTTTATTAAAGCCTTCAAAATCGTTACCTGATAAGCCCGAATCCGTCTCAATGCTGCAGGCTGCATTTTCAGGAATGCTTATTTCAACGTTTGAAACCCCGGTTGAAACATCAACATTAGTTAGCGCTAAAGGTGCACCTAATTTAACATTAAAGGAAGCCGCGCCGCCATGCAATTTAAGGTCACGTATTTTAAATTTCGACAGGTCAAAATCAAGGCTTGCAGCACCGGTTTCAACGCTTATGTCCCAAATAGGGTTAGAATTTAACCGCATTTCGGCTTTGTTTTTATCTGAGTCGAAGTTTATGCCTTTATGATCCTTCATTTTAAAGTTAACCACATAAACAGAGTCAGTTTTAGTATTTGTTAAAAGATAACGGCTGTCATTATCCATTGTTGATGCGCTGAACAACTGGTTGGTAGTATCTGATAAATTGTAAGCGGTACCGCCGCCGGTTATGTTAAGACGGGCAAGTTTTATATTAACGTTATAAGGCTCATTAAAAGCGCCCGAACCGCTCATTTTAAAATCCGACCCGCTGCTGTCGCTATCGTCATCGTTGTTGTCATCAAAATCATCGCTGTGATAGCTAAAATTGTGGCGTGGCCAAAAGTTATAACGATCGCCAAAATCGCCAAAAAACAACAGGCCTACACCAATTACCATTACGCTTATTTTTATAATAGTTGCCCAAATAGTTTTATTATGTGCAAATACCAGGTTTACACCGGCAATAACTAAAAATATTGGCCAAAGGTGAAATATATTGTACCACCGAAAATGCAGCAATCCGAAATTGCCCAGCAGTATTGCTGCTCCTATAAGCACCAGGATTACACCCGGAATTAATTTATCGTTTTTCATATTAATTTTTATTTTATGGTTAGCTCATTTATTATGAACCTGTAATTATGCAGTTGGTGCGTTGTCAGCAGTTGGTGCAGCCTGGTCATCAGCGGCTGGTTCTTCTTTTTCGGGGCCAGCTTTCCAGTCTTCTTTATCCCAGGCTTGTTTTCTTTGGCCGGATATAATCAGCGAACCGCCAACCACAACCAGTATTACAGGCCACAACCTGCCGAAATCAAAATCAGGAATAAGATCATATTCATCAACAAGGATTGCTGCACCAACCATAATAAGCACCAAACCTATTATAACACCCGCATGCGATTTTTGCTTGGGAGCAGCACTTTCAACCGGTGCGTTTTCAAATGGATTGGCACTGAAAGGATTGCCACCAAAAGGATTGCCGGTTTGCGGCGGCGTATTAAACTGGCTGCCGGCTTGTTGTGGCGGCACGGTATAATCTACCGTTGGGTTATTATAATTATTGTACAGGTAACCCTTTTTTGGTAATACTATCCATAGAATGATATAAGTACCGAAGCCTACACCCATAATAAAAAAGGTGAAAGCAAATAGCAGGCGCATAACAGTAACATCCATTTCGAAATATTCTGCCAGGCCTGAACAAACACCACCAAACACTTTGTGGTATTCATCACGATATAGTTTTTTGTTCATTGTTATATTGTTTTTGAGTTGATTTATATTTGTCCGAAAGTCGGTTTTATTACTATTTCATCTACGTTTGCACCCGCACTCATGTTGTAAATGTTTACAACAGCCGATGCAACGTCTTCAGGCAAAACCATTTTATCCTTGTCAACCTCCATATCTTTCCATGAGTCGGTCAGGGTTGAGCCAGGTATAATGGCCGTTACTTTTACACCGTATGGCTGCATCTCGGTACGCATTACTTTGTTAAGACCCAGCAGCGCATACTTTGTTACACTATAGGTACCAGCCTCAGCAATAGGGCTTAACGATGCTACGGAGCATATGTTAAATATATGTCCCTCACGCGCCGCCATCATTGTTTTTCCAAAATAACGGTAAAGCTCATAAGCAGGCATCAGGTTGGTATTTACATGCTTGTCAAGCGTAGTTTCCGTGTCGTTCAATATGCTGGAGTATTCATAAATGCCTGCGTTATTAACAATTATGCTCATAAAACCAAGGTGTTGCGCTGCACCCTGCGCAAAGTCTTGTAACTGTTGTTTTATACTAACATCGGTAACAGCGGTATATATGTTTATACTGGGATTAATAACGGATAATACTTCCCTGAAAGCAGCAAGATCATCGCCGTTCCTTGAACAAAGGGCAAGGTTAATGCCTTCTTTTGCAAACGCTATTGCAATTGCCCTGCCTATGCCTTTTGTTGATGCTGTTATGAGTGCGTTTTTCATTTTCTTTATCCTGGTGTTTGAATACTGTAATGTTAATTCAAACAATAATATCTAAAAATCCCCAATGATATTATACGTCAAATCTAATTTATATGTAAGCGCGCCGATTATGGCTTTTGGTAAAGCTGGTTAAATTTTCGGTAAAGCCGGGAAAAAAGGCGGTGAAAAAGAAGAGGGCTAAGTCGTTTAACGGCCGAGCCCTGTGGTAATCTAATTGCTTATCAACTACAGCGGACTAAATCAGTCCGTAGTTTTTGTTTTAAAAAAGAAATAAGTTTGGCTGCTATAGCTAAAAATAATCACCAACGCTGTCGTTAACGCTTTTGATGGAGTAGGATAGAAACCAAAATAATCCACAAATAATTTCAAGAGCAGGTAGTTGAAAATTATACAGAAAAAAACCACTATCAGGTACCGGATAAGCTGGCTCCTGCGCCTTAAGCCGGATTGCTGGAATACTACATAGCGGTTAAGATAAAAGCCAGAAGGCAAACTAAAACAAAAAGCAAATACCAGCGATGCAATGTGGGGACTCATGGTTAAATGCCCGATATCTATATTCTGTTTTTTGAAAATGAAATTATAGGCAACAGAAAAAAGAGCAATATCAAACACTGTATTTGCACCACCTGCCGCAGCATACCGGAAGGTTTGCAAGGGAATAAACTTTTTAAAGGGTTTGTAAAAGAAATCAATTACTGATAAAATAAACAGCCTTAAAGCATGATGCAATTTTTTCATTTGCGTATATTTTTGGCATATATGGTGCCAATGTAACATTTGTCAAAACTAACTGTTTGTATTTTAGTTATTCTCACTATTAATGTTTCTGCAATTTTATCACTAAAAAGGCATAATATTAATTAAGAAGATTTTGCGTAATGCACCGTATTGCTTAAAACCGTATTTTTAGCCGAATTTTAATTATTAAATGTTTAATAGCTTAGGAAAATATATACTCTTACTGCACTTAAGTTTCCGCAAACCCGAAAAATTTAAAGTTTATTGGGCCGAAGTAATGCGCGAAATGGTATCTGTGGGCATCGGATCTCTCGGGATAATCAGTATCATATCATTATTTATAGGTGCCGCCACCACCATACAAGTGGCGTTCCAGTTGTCAAGTCCGTTGGTGCCCCGCAGTATTGCCGGCAGCATAGCGCGCGATTCAACCATCCTTGAGTTTAGTCCAACCATCTCATCATTGGTGCTGGCTGGCCGGGTAGGTTCAAGCATTGCATCGCAAATAGGCACTATGCGGGTAACTGAGCAAATTGATGCCCTGGAAATTATGGGTGTAAATGCGCCTGGCTATTTAATTGCCCCCAAAATTATTGCGGGAATGACGATGGTGCCACTGCTGGTTATTGCATCTATTACCTTAGGCATAACCGGCGGCTGGATTGCCTGTGTATTGTCTGGCGATGTTAGCCCGGCTGATTACATATCAGGTGTACACAGCGGTTTTGATGGCCTTACTGTAAGAGTTGCACTTGTTAAAGCGGTTGTTTTTGGATTTATCATAGCTTCCATCTGTGCTTACCAGGGATTTTACACATCGGGCGGTGCGCTCGAAGTTGGACAGTCAGCTACCAAAGGAGTAGTTTACAGTTGTGTAATGATCTTATTTGCCGATTTGGTTATAACACGTTTAATGCTATGATCGAGGTAAAGGATATTTATAAAACATTTGGTGAGAACGAGGTGCTTAAAGGCATTAGTGCAAAGTTTACTGCAGGTAAAAATAACCTTATCATAGGCGGGTCAGGATCAGGGAAAACTACTTTACTTAAATGTATCGTAGGGTTGCACGACCCAACCAAAGGGCAGGTTTTTTTTGATGATCAGAACTTTACAGAAATGAATTTCACCCAGCGGGTGCCCATCCGTACCGAAATAGGAATGCTATTCCAAAACTCCGCATTATTTGACTCAATGACGGTAGAGGAAAATATTATGTTTCCGCTAAACTTGTTTACACAGCAAACAAGTGCCGAAAAACTTGACCGTGCAAATTTTTGTCTCAAGCGAGTTAACCTTGAAGGTAAAAACAAATTATACCCTTCCGAGCTTTCAGGAGGCATGAAAAAAAGAGTAGGAATTGCCCGGGCCATTTCTATGCAGCCTAAATACCTTTTTGTGGATGAGCCAAACTCGGGCCTCGACCCCAAAACTTCTATCCTGATTGATGAACTCATCAACGAACTGACAGAAGAATACAAGATAACTACCGTTATTGTAACACACGATATGAATTCAGTGATGGGCATAGGCGACCATATTGTTTTTTTACACGAGGGCAAAAAATGGTGGGAAGGTTCAAATAAAGAAATAGCACACACCGACAATAAAGAACTCAACTCATTTGTATTTGCCAGCAAGTTTATGCAAGCGGCAAAAGGCAAGTTATAGGCTGAGATTAAAGGTTATTGGCCAGAACCTTAGTTGAACCCGGGTAAAGCTCGTCGAATCAAAGCCTTCAATTACAAAACTTCAATCACTATCAGGCCATAGATTATTATATTTGCGTTTTATTCTATCTAATCGCTAACCTCTGGTCTCTAATCACTAACAACCATGATCCAACTCCTCACACCAATACACTGGAAAGATTACGAACTGATTGATTGCGGTGATTTTGAAAAATTGGAG
The DNA here is from genome assembly GCF_002257585.1 of Mucilaginibacter xinganensis. Taxonomy (NCBI): domain Bacteria; kingdom Pseudomonadati; phylum Bacteroidota; class Sphingobacteriia; order Sphingobacteriales; family Sphingobacteriaceae; genus Mucilaginibacter; species Mucilaginibacter xinganensis. Next base: position 4,773,074 of record NZ_CP022743.1, read on the forward strand.
CGTTTTGGCAACGTGATATTGATAAGGCCCGAGCCGCAGGCGGTGTGGAGCAAGGCTTTAAGCAATTCAGAGTGGCAACGCCTGCATCATATTAAATTTAAGGGCCGTTCGGCAACATCTGGCGAATGGGTAAAAAAGAACCCGGCCACCCCTGATCGCTGGCATATTGAATACAAAAACCCCGAGGCGGGTATTAAATTCAGGTTAGCGTTAACTTCCTTTAAACACCTCGGGATTTTCCCGGAGCAAGCTGTTAACTGGGACTATATCACCCAAAATATAAAGAAATTCAAAACGCCCGAGCCCAAAGTGCTCAACTTGTTTGCCTATACCGGCGGGGCCTCGCTGATTGCCAGGGCTGCCGGTGCCGATACCACGCATGTTGATTCCATTAAACAGGTGGTTACGTGGGCTAATGAAAACCAGGAGCTTTCGGGCCTCACCAACATTCGCTGGGTGGTTGAAGATGCACTGAAATTTGTAAAACGCGAATTAAAGCGGGGTAAAAAATATAATGGGATCATTCTTGATCCCCCGGCTTACGGGCATGGCCCAAACGGTGAAAAGTGGAAGCTGGAAGATAATATCAATGAAATGATGGCCGATGTGATGCAACTGCTGGATCCCGATGAACATTTCCTGATCTTAAATACCTATTCGCTTGGTTTCTCGTCGGTGATAATTGAAAACCTGATCAAAGGTGCATATCCGCAAGTTCAAAACCTGGAAACCGGGGAGCTTTACCTGCAGGCCACCGCAGGTTGTAAACTACCATTGGGAGTTTTTGGGAAGTTCTATAAAACTGCATTATAGTTGTAGCACACCGGCCATTTAGAATCCGACAACAAGTGTAAATGTGCAAACTGCACATTTACAACCTGAAACTGATAAATTGTTGATAATTTAAACCAATCCAACTACAAAAAAAGGTGTTACTTTGCAGAACCCCTGCCATATACAAAAATCTGATAAATGAAATTGAAAAACATTATTCTTCCTGCTGCATTTGTACTATCCGCGTTAGCGCTGTTTTCAAGTTGCAGCCAGCCCGCTGGTAAAGACAAGGCCGCCACCGCAAAAGACACCACCAAAAAAGTTGCTGCCGAAGCACCTGAGGATACTGTTACCGCAAAAGTGGTATATCCGCCAATTGATAAAAAGCTTTACGACTCGCTGATGAAGCGCCTTGCCAATGGCGATACTACTGGGAAATGGCCCGTAAAAAACACCCCTTATCCGTTACCAGGCGCTATATTGCCATTCAAAAGGGTCGTAGCTTTTTACGGTAATCTTTATGCGAAAAAAATGGGCATCCTTGGCGAATTACCGCCAAATGAAATGCTTGCTAAATTAAAAGGGGAAGTAAAGAACTGGGAAAAAGCCGATCCAAAAACACCGGTGCAACCCGCACTGCATTATATTGCTGTTGTAGCCAGCGGCGACGCTGGCAAAGATGGTAAATACCGTCATCGGATGCCGCTTAAACAGATAGATACAGTGTTAAAACTTGCCAAAAAAGCACATGCTATTGTGTTTTTGGATGTACAGGTTGCACTAAGCACGATAAGGGTTGAATTGCCGTTGCTTGAAAAATACCTGAGTATGCCTAATGTTCATTTTGGTATGGATCCTGAATTTTCTATGAAAGACGGCACACATCCGGGAAAAAAGATAGGCACCTACGATGCTGATGACATCAATTATGTATCAAATTACCTTGCTAACCTGGTAAGAAAGAATCACCTGCCACCGAAAATTTTAATAGTTCACCGCTTTACAAAAAAGATGCTAACTAACTATAAGAACATCAAACTGCGTCCCGAAGTTCAAATGGTAATTGATATGGATGGATGGGGCGAACCTGATCTGAAAGAAGGCACTTACCGTTATTTTGTTCGTGACGAACCTGTTCAGTTCACCGGCTTTAAACTATTTTACAAAAATGATATCAAGAAAGCGCCACATCATATGCTTACCCCACAGGAAGTTTTAAAGAAAAGGCCTTTCCCGATCTATATCCAATATCAATAATAGCAAAGGCGCTATATGCTGCGCCGCCGGAAGGGAATATTATTAAAGACATTATTAGAGACGCGATTTATTGCGTCTCTGCTTTTTTAAAATAAAAATGATAAAATGGGGTATTATTGGTTGCGGGCGTATTGCACACCGGTTTATGCAGGGGTTCAAAGCAGTACCTGGTAATGAATTGGTTTCATTATGGTCGCGCCGTGAAGAATCTGTAAATAGTTTTGCCGCCCTGCATGGTGGTAACGCCTGCAAAACCGTTGACGAATTACTTACAAGCGATATTGACGCCGTATATATAGCAACCCTGCCCGACAGCCACGCCGATTATTGCTTTGCAGCTTTTAAAGCCGGTAAGCATGTGTTGTGTGAGAAACCGGCAGCCATCAATCTTAAAAGCCTGGAGGAAATCATTGCGGCAGCGAAAAAGCACAACCTGCTTTTTATGGAAGGAATGAAGCCGCCTTTTTATCCCTTATATCGTAATTTAAAGGAATACCTGTTGAATGACCCCATCGGCCCGGTAGGTTATGTAAGGGCAGGCTCATCGGTAGCTGATATTGCGCCGGAACACCCGAACTTTAACCACGAACTGGCAGGAGGGGCAATTATGGGGATAGGTATTTACGAAGCATTTTTAGCCGTGGACTGGCTTGGTGACACCAAAGAAGTGCAGACAATGGGGCGCTTCGGCGAAACAGGTATTGATATGTTTACTGTATTTCAAACCCTCCATACAAACGGTTACGCACAGCTATATGCCGGATTTGACTTGCACGGAAAAGGCGATGCCTTGATTTGCGGAACTCTTGGTCATGTAACTATTCATAAAAATTGGTGGAACCCATCCCATGCAACCATTAATTATCTTGATGGCCGCTCGGTTGACCTTGATGTACCCTTTACAGACGGTGGCCTGAACTATGAAATAGCACACTTTTGTCAATTGATCCGTGAGGGTAAAACCGAAAGCCCGGTTATTAGTTACGAAATGTCGAGGCAGATGATTGCAATGCTGGATATTGCAAGGGGGCAGATCGGGTTAAAGTTTAAAGGAGAATAAAACCAATCCAGGTGTAAAGGATTACAGCTTTTTTAAGATGTGTGTTTGATTTACTCAACATCTCTATTTAGTCCTCAATGAATCCCCCTTAGCTGCAGGCCCTAAAGTATCTTTTAATAACAGCTTTATTTTCGAAACCTGACGGATCGAATCCAGTCTTGATATTTCCGCATCGTTTTTTTCATTTACTTGCCGGTTAGTTGCCGGGAGTGCTTTTCTTTGAAAATAAATATCCACTGTCAAAAACACCACGAGTATTAGAACAATCGCACCAATCATAAACGGTACATTCTTTTTTTTCAACTGAAGCTTACGCTTACCAACCGGCGAAATTACCGCATGCAGGCTATAACCAACTTTAGGCTGGGTTTGTATGATTGCTTTCTGTTCATCCGCCAAGAGTTTGCGCAGGGAGGAAATTGCCTGGTTTAATCCCTCATTTGCCCCGGGGTAATCATCCCAAATCTCTTTTATTATGAATTCCCTTTTTACAATGTTGCCCTGTTGTGCAGTCAACAGAACGAGTAATTTCATCAAACGGGGCTCAAGGCGATTTTTTTCGCCCGTCTTTTTATCCACCAGCTCGCTTCTTTCTGCGTCAACAAAAAAACGATCATTAATGATAAATACTGTGTTTTGCATTAATTTCTGATTATAGTGGTAAATCTAAAGGTTTCTAAAGCTTTTCCAAAGCTTTTCTAAATGCGGTTTCATTAATAAGGCCTATACATTTGTGGAAAAACATCGCAAATGAAAACAACTACCAAGACCCTGTTCCTGCTGATACTATGTATGGTGACAACCGCCCGTGCTGGCGGACAGGACATCCGAATGCGCCTGGATACCTTCTTTAAATCATTATATCAATACGGTGAAATAAACGGAAATGTACTGGTTGCTGAGCAGGGAAACATTATCTATCAACAGTCGTTCGGTTTAGCAGACTTTGAAAACAATATTCCAAATACCGATAACACTGAATTTTCGCTGGCATCTGTCTCAAAAACGTTTACGTCAACAGCAGTTCTGCAGTTAAGAGACAAAAATAAATTTAAGTTAGACGAACCATTGGCAAAATACCTTCCCGATTTCCCGTACCGTAAAATAACTATAAGAAATCTCCTATCCCACACCTCTGGTTTACCCGATTATGAATTATACGAAAAGCAAATCACTGAAAACCCCGGCAAAATATTCAGCAACAAAGACGTATTGTCATCATTAAAAATGTGGAATAAACCGTTAAGTTTTACCCCGGGCGAAAAGTGGCAATACTCCAATACCAACTATTGCCTGCTGGCCCTTCTTGTTGAGAAAGTTTCAGGCATTACCTTTCAGCAATATGTAAAGCAATACATTTTTACACCGGCTAAAATGAATAGTACTTATTTTCTTAAAAATGCCACACACGTTCAGGATAACAAAAGGGCTGTTAACTATGAATATCCTTTTCTATTTTCGGATAAGATGCAAAATGTTGATAGCCTGGCAAAATACAGGTGGAGAACCTTTAGCGCAAGCGGCTTTATAGGGCAGGGTAATGTTATCACCACGGCAGCAGATCTGCTGAAGTTTGATGATGCGCTTTACCACAACAAGCTCTTAAAAAAGTCTACACTAGATGAAGCATTTACACCTGCAAAACTAAACAATGGCGAAAATAATATTGCCAATATTGGAATCGGCAAGACATCGTACGGTCTCGGATGGTTTATATTTGCTGATAGCTCTTCCGGGAAGATGGTTTTCCACACAGGTGGGCAACCTGGCGCCTTAAGTATCTTTATCAGGAATATCACCAAAAAACAAACCGTCATCATTTTTGATAATACATTTAACCGGAGCATTTACGGAAACGGAATTAACACGATGGCTATCCTTAACGGCAAGGCTATAATTATCCGTAAAAAGTCTTTAACGAAGGTATATGGTAAAGTATTAGCAATCAAAGGTGTAGATGCGGCGTTCTGTAAACTCCAACGCTTAAGAGCCGATTCGGCACATTATTATTTAAGCGAAGGCGAAATGAACGAATTAGGCCTGCAGCTCCTTTATTCGGGAAATTTTACTAATCACGACGAACTCGCGCTCGAAACGTTGAAACTTAATACTTTGTTTTTTCCAGCAAGTTTCAATACTTATGATAGCTATGGAGAAGCTTTGGCCAAAACGGGCAAAATACAGGAATCAATCTTTATGTATAAGAGATCAATCGAATTAAACCCGGATAATGAAGGTGGTAAACAAGCATTGAAAAGCCTTTTAACCGATAAAATAAGTAGTGACGATAGTAAAAAGTAAATTACTTAAATAGATATACTCTAGACACCCCGGGGGGGGGTATAAAGCAAGAAACCCCTTCATCGAAAGATGAAAGGGTCTTGATAAGATTTGGCACCGACCTACTCTCCCACATTTTACTGCAGTACCATCGGCTCTGGCGGGCTTAACTTCTCTGTTCGGAATGGGAAGAGGTGGACACCGCCGATATAGGCACCTGAATATTTTTAGTTGATTAGAGATTAGTTAATTAGAGATTAGTTGCCTAAACGCCGTTAACTGTCTACTAATAAACAATGACATATTATTGAAAGAAGTAAGTAGATTGAGAAAACAACAATATTTAGCGTTCAGAGATCAAAGGGTAGTCGGTCAGTTCCAAGGACAAGTCCTAATCTCTGATCTTTAGTCTCTGATCTCCATAATTACCTGCTATGAGAAAGCTTCGGGCGATTAGTATTACTTGGCTATGATGTCACCACCTTTATACCTGTAACCTATCAACGTAGTAGTCTGCTACGACCCTCAATGGAAGTCTCATCTTGTGGCTAGTTTCGCACTTAGATGCTTTCAGCGCTTATCTATTCCGAACGTAGCTACTCGCAATACAGCTGGCGCCATAACAGATTCACCAGTGGTTCGTCCAACCCGGTCCTCTCGTACTAAGGTCAGCCCCACTCAAACTTCCCTGCGCCCAAACAGATAGGGACCGAACTGTCTCGCGACGTTCTGAACCCAGCTCGCGTGCCACTTTAATGAGCGAACAGCTCAACCCTTGGGACCTTCTCCAGCCCCAGGATGTGACGAGCCGACATCGAGGTGCCAAACCTCCCCGTCGATATGAGCTCTTGGGGGAGATCAGCCTGTTATCCCCCAGCGTACCTTTTATCCTTTGAGCGATGGCCCTTCCATGCAGAACCACCGGATCACTATATCCGTCTTTCGACCCTGCTCGGCTTGTCTGCCTCACAGTCAAGCAAGCTTATGCTATTGCACTCCGCGTACGGTTACCAAGCGTACTGAGCTTACCTTTGAAAAGCCTCCGTTACCTTTTTGGAGGCGACCACCCCAGTCAAACTACCCGCCAAACAATGTCCTCCCGTTAGGGAGTTAGACACCAGATACAGAAAGGGTGGTATTTCAACGTTGACTAACTGACTCCTAGCGAAGCCAGATCACAGTCTCCCACCTATCCTACACATCCTGTAGCCGATTTCAATGTTAAGTTGTAGTGAAGGTGCATGGGGTCTTTCCGTCCCGTTGCGGGTAACCGGCGTCTTCACCGATACCACAATTTCACCGAGCTCATGGCTGAGACAGCGCCCAGATCGTTACACCATTCGTGCAGGTCGGAACTTACCCGACAAGGAATTTCGCTACCTTAGGACCGTTATAGTTACGGCCGCCGTTTACCGGGGCTTCGATTCAATGCTTCGGTTTAACCCTAACATCCCCTCTTAACCTTCCGGCACCGGGCAGGTGTCAGGCCATATACGTCATCTTTCGATTTTGCATAGCCATGTGTTTTTGTTAAACAGTCGCCTGGGCCTTTTCACTGCGGCTGAATATTGCTACCAGCGCCCTTCTCCCGAAGTTACAGGGCCATTTTGCCGAGTTCCTTAGCCATGATTCACTCGAGCACCTTAGGATTCTCTCCTCGACTACCTGTGTCGGTTTACGTACGGGTTTTTATAACCTGAAGCTTAGCGGGTTTTCTTGGAAGTCTGATTACCTGAACTATCACATCCCCCGAAGGTTCTGCGTACTATCTGCTTTCAGCATGGTCTGCGTACTTAACTACAGTCCATATACCTACAGCATTTAACGAACTATTCCGTCAGTTCGCGTCAGTGTCACTACTCCGTCACCGCATCGCAGTTATAAAAAGTACTGGAATATTAACCAGTTGTCCATCGGCTACGCCCTTCGGCTTCACCTTAGGCCCCGACTAACCCTGATCCGATTAGCGTTGATCAGGAAACCTTAGTCTTTCGGTGGGCAGGTTTCTCTCCCCGCCTTATCGTTACTTATGCCTACATTTGCTTTTCTATTCCCTCCACAGTCGGTTGTCCCTCCTGCTTCACCGGATAATAGAATGCTCCCCTACCAGATGCATTGCTGCAAATCCATAGCTTCGGTATACCACTTGATGCCCGTTTATTATCCATGCCCGATCGCTCGACTAGTGAGCTGTTACGCACTCTTTAAATGAATGGCTGCTTCCAAGCCAACATCCTAGCTGTCTGTGCAATCGGACCTCGTTAGTTCAACTTAGTGGTAATTTGGGGACCTTAGCTGATGGTCTGGGTTCTTTCCCTCTCGGCCCTGGACCTTAGCACCCAGAGCCCACTCCAGCGTAATTTATTAAGCATTCGGAGTTTATCTGGATTTGGTAGGATTTGACTCCCCCGCACCCAATTAGTAGCTCTACTCTTAATAACTTCACCGCCAGGCTGTTCCTAAAAACATTTCGGGGAGTACGAGCTATTTCCCAGTTTGATTAGCCTTTCACCCCTACCCACAGATCATCCGGAACTTTCAACGTTTATCGGTTCGGTCCTCCAGTACCTGTTACGGCACCTTCAACCTGTCCATGGGTAGATCACAAGGTTTCGCGTCTACCTCCCCTGACTATACGCCTATTCAGACTCGCTTTCCGCTTCGGATCCGTGTCTTAAACACTTAACTTGCCAGGAAAGAGTAACTCGTAGGCTCATTATGCAAAAGGCACGCCGTCACGGAACTTGTCCGCTCCGACCGCTTGTAAGTACACGGTTTCAGGTTCTATTTCACTCCCCTGTTCGGGGTTCTTTTCACCTTTCCCTCACGGTACTGGTTCACTATCGGTCTCTCAGGAGTATTTAGCCTTACCGGATGGTGCCGGCAATTCCCACAAGGCGTCTCCGACCTCGCGGTACTCAGGATACCACTATCCACTTATCTATTACCCGTACGCAGCTCTCATGCTCTATGGCCGGGTTTCCCACCCCGTTCCGGTTTTATTTAAGTTTCATGTTGTGGTCCTATAACCCCGGTTATGCCGTAACATAGCCGGTTTGGGCTTCTTCCCTTTCGCTCGCCACTACTCAGGAAATCACTGTTGTTTTCTCTTCCTCTGCTTACTTAGATGTTTCAGTTCAGCAGGTTCGCGCATTTATGCAACTATTCTTCAAATAGTTAGGTTTCCCCATTCGGAAATCTGCGGATCAATTCATATTTGCTAATCCCCGCAGCTTATCGCAGCTTATCACGTCCTTCATCGCCTCTGAGAGCCAAGGCATCCCCCGTGTACCCTTTCTTACTTTCTTCTACTATACCGCCTTTTGCTCGGTATGTATGCTTTTTTGATTCTTGTTGCGTTCTTCCATTTACTCCCTGTTCCGCAAAATCGTATTACTACAATCCTGCTTCCATTTTCGTAAACTTCCGAAGCCTCAACAGTCCTCTATACTGTTGTCTTCTCTTTCAATTTACTTCTTCCAATATGTCAAAGAACTTTTACCCCGGTCTTCCTTTGCGGATCGCCTTTGTCATTATCCATGCCTTGTCAGGCAACTGGTGGGTATCGTGGAGAATAACGGATTCGAACCGTTGACCCCCTGCGTGCAAGGCAGGTGCTCTAGCCAGCTGAGCTAATCCCCCTTTGGATGAGTTAATTAGTGATTAGTTAATTAGCGATTTGTTGTTTCCTCCTAATCTCTGTTCTCTAACCTCTAATCGCCTCTGCAGCTGCGCTGCAGTGTAGTCCCGAGCAGATTTGAACTGCTGACCCCTACATTATCAGTGTAGTGCTCTAACCAAGCTGAGCTACAGGACTGTCTATTTAGTTGCAGTTATTCAGTTGCAGTTGCAGGACTTGTCTGCCTACTGCTGCTGCCACTGCTTACTGCCACTGGTCCTATGCTTTCCCTTTTAAGGTCACATACCCCGATGGCTTCATCTTTTGGGTTTTCCTTTTGTTTCGTTTTAATTAGTATTTGATTAATGACTTCGACCTTGATTTGTCTTTCAACTAATCGCTGATCTCTAGTCTCTAATCAACTAATATATAAGAACCTGGTCATGTAGCTAAACAGCTTCCGCTGATACTTAACTTTTTAGAGAGAGTTTGTGGATACTGCTCCAGAAAGGAGGTATTCCAGCCACACCTTCCGGTACGGCTACCTTGTTACGACTTAGCCCCAGTTACCGACTTTACCCTAGGACGCTCCTTGCGGTTACGCACTTCAGGTACTTCCAGCTTCCATGGCTTGACGGGCGGTGTGTACAAGGCCCGGGAACGTATTCACCGCAGCATTGCTGATCTGCGATTACTAGCGAATCCAACTTCACGGGGTCGAGTTGCAGACCCCGATCCGAACTGTGAACAGCTTTTTGAGATTGGCATCCTGTTGCCAGGTAGCTGCCCTCTGTACTGCCCATTGTAGCACGTGTGTAGCCCCGGACGTAAGGGCCATGATGACTTGACGTCGTCCCCTCCTTCCTCTCTATTTGCATAGGCAGTCTGTTTAGAGTCCCCACCATTACGTGCTGGCAACTAAACACAGGGGTTGCGCTCGTTGCGGGACTTAACCCAACACCTCACGGCACGAGCTGACGACAGCCATGCAGCACCTAGTTTCGTGTCCCGAAGGACTTGAGCGTCTCTGCTCAATTCACTAACTTTCAAGCCCGGGTAAGGTTCCTCGCGTATCATCGAATTAAACCACATGCTCCTCCGCTTGTGCGGGCCCCCGTCAATTCCTTTGAGTTTCACCCTTGCGGGCGTACTCCCCAGGTGGAATACTTAACGCTTTCGCTTTGACGCTAACTGTATATCGCTAACATCGAGTATTCATCGTTTAGGGCGTGGACTACCAGGGTATCTAATCCTGTTTGATCCCCACGCTTTCGTGCCTCAGCGTCAATCATACCATAGTAAGCTGCCTTCGCAATTGGTGTTCTGTGACATATCTATGCATTTCACCGCTACTTGTCACATTCCGCCTACCTCTAGTACATTCAAGCCCATCAGTATCAAGGGCACTGCGATAGTTGAGCTACCGTCTTTCACCCCTGACTTAACAGGCCGCCTACGCACCCTTTAAACCCAATAAATCCGGATAACGCTTGGATCCTCCGTATTACCGCGGCTGCTGGCACGGAGTTAGCCGATCCTTATTCTTACCGTACATTCAGCTCATTATACATAATGAGGTTTATTCCGGTACAAAAGCAGTTTACAACCCGTAGGGCCGTCTTCCTGCACGCGGCATGGCTGGTTCAGGCTTCCGCCCATTGACCAATATTCCTTACTGCTGCCTCCCGTAGGAGTCTGGTCCGTGTCTCAGTACCAGTGTGGGGGGTCATCCTCTCAGATCCCCTAAACATCGTAGCCTTGGTAAGCCATTACCTTACCAACTAGCTAATGTTCCGCATGCCCATCCTTATCCTATAAATATTTGATTATTCCCTGATGCCAGGGTAAAATGTTATGCGGGCTTAATCTCTCTTTCGAGAGGCTATCCCCCTGATAAGGGTAGGTTACATACGTGTTACGCACCCGTGCGCCACTCTCATGGAAAGCAAGCTCTCCAATCCCGTCCGACTTGCATGTATTAGGCCTGCCGCTAGCGTTCATCCTGAGCCAGGATCAAACTCTCCATTGTAAAATGTTTTGTTTGTTCACTGACCCTATTATTAATAATAGAATCTGTATATAATTATCTTTATACAGTATCCCTCTTTCTCTCTTCGTCTCATAACAGTGTGTTACCGTTACGCTACATGATTATCCAGTATCTTATAAGAACTTGCCGCCTTTCTGTCTCAGTCAGGCTATATGCTTTCGCAGCTTCCGCTGCTTAACTTTTCACTTTTTATCGGTCCGGAAATCGCTTCCTTCCCTGCCTTCCACTCCCGGAATCACTTCCTTCTTTTTTCGGCTCTTTCGCCCCTTTCTTTTGGGACTGCAAAGGTATAAACCTTTTTTATTCTGGCAAACTTTATTTCGTTTTTATTTTGTCGCCCTTTTCTTTCCCCGCTCTCCCCCTTTTTCCTTCCTCGTTTGCGGGCTGCAAAGATGTGACTTTTTTTATTACTTGTCAAGAGATTTCTTGAAAAAAATCTAAACTTTTATCCCTCCTTCAGCATCCCTTAACACATTAAAAACATAACACTTTGTAAATCAATTGAAAGAATAAGCTCCCTAGCACCCTACCAGCACAAATCAACACCAGCAAATAAATTTTTGAAGAGTTATTGGCCAACGTTCCCCGCAATATTTCTTTAATCCGTAGCCGATAATATTTTTACAGGTCCCAGTAATCCGGATTCCAACAAAGGGGTGTTTACATTTAGCATATCAAAACGGAAAACGTCATGTGTTTGCGTCAGTCTTTTTTCTTTTGGCAGGCTTAAGTCATGCACCACACGGTTTGCCCATAGATTAATCACATTAACCTGCAGAACATTATATCGCTGTTTGATTGCGTCAGTGATCTCAACGCGCCACGGGGCACACCATAAAACACCTAGCTTTTTCCCATTTAAGCGTATCTCGGCAACATCCTTCACGTTTCCAAGATCAAGAAATATCCGCTCTCCCTTTTTGTATTTATACAGATCAAATGTCTTGGTATAGGTAGCCGTCCCTGAGTAATATTTTATTCCTTCTTCCCGGCGTTTGGTCCAACTGATCAGCTCCGGGAACACAGTCTTGGCCGGTCCTCCCCATTTTGGATCAAATGATGCAGTCCACGATCCATCAAATTCGGCTAGCGGTTCCAGCTTAGGAAAGTTGCGCGTTGCCGCGCCCTGAGCTATTGCGGCAACTGGTTTACGAAAGACGATGAAATAAGAACTAAAAGCATCCAACTGCAGCGATAATGTTGTAGTCGCGTCGTCATGATGATAAGCTTTGGCGATGACCGCATTACCGGTTAAAGCATCCCATATCTCAGGCTGCTTGCCGCTAACTCTAAAAGTAAAGTCACGTGTTTGCTGTTGATTGCTGCGGTTGATAACGAAATAAATATCTGTTTCACCGCTTTTACGATGGATATAATCGAACTCATCTGATTTTTCGGCCTGCCCGTTAAATGAAAAGTCTGGTTTCACCCCGTCAGCTAAAAGAATTTCCCGTGGCGTTTTGCCCCAAATTATACGTCCCTTTCCTAAACGGCGCTCGGTATGCGTTTTACCATCCAGGTCGCCCCAAATCTCAGCAGCTATCTTTCGTACCTGCACATCACACTCCGGGTAGTTTTTCAGTTCAGCAGACATAACTGGTGGCGGCCCAACAACGGTAGCGCCCATATTTATCAACTCCCTGATTTTTTTGATTACCGGTAATGACATCGCATTAGACGGGATGGAAGATACCGAAAGGCTTTGATAAGAGCCAACTTCGTTAGCTATCTCCGCAGAGGGCGAAACACAATTCTGTAATACCAAAAGCGTATAACTCATGCCATCGGGCAGCACAATACGCCCGTTCTTTACACTCATTCTGGTCAATAACACTTCGGGATTGGTGTAATCGCAGTCATAGCCCGGACCAAGCGTAGAGATAAGGTATTTTGGCGGGGCCAGCAAGGGCGGCCTTTCGCCCAGATAAAAGCAAACATCACCTACAAATTTCCCTTGTTGCAGCATATACTGGCAACGGGACAGGTAGCTAAAAAATGCTGGCGACTGCTCCCACCAGGTTATGTTGGGTGTAAAATGTTGCCCGGCGCAATACTCATATCCCGGCTTACCGTCTGACGGTGGCTGGCAAGTGGCCGCATGCAGCATCAAACGGTTAATACCTTCACAAAAAGCATCATTCGCATAAGGCTTTAAATCGCCCGGCCCAAGGCTCCAGTGTGTGCCATCCTTTTCCTGCTCTGTGAAAGCCTCTGCCTCGGCCTGGCGTTTACCGTAAACATGGGCCGCTGTTGACGTTTGTTTAAGATTGAGCCGCTCGCGCCGATTTTTGTTATAACCGCCCGGTGCGTTACGAGTGCCGTTTACCCAAAACTCGCCTGCAACGATGTCAGAATGCCCAAAGTTTTTCAGGACGTCCTGCGGGGGAATATCATTTGGCCCGCCAGCTTCGTTACCCACTTTAAGGCCATGTTTGTGACATAGCTCTTCAAAATGTCCATAAAAATTCTCTGCTATACAATCCTGGATCGTGCGGTCAAAATCATCACGAAAACGCGCTGATAGCTCCGTATTAATCACTGTATAACCAGCCAAAGCAGGCATATACTGTTTCAGATCATAACCCCTGAATTTGCTGAACTGGAGAGCAAAATCCTGGGTCCAGGTCAATTTGCCGCATTCCCAGCTATCAGACCATAAATAATCCAAATGACCTCCGGCTTTACCAGCCTCGGCAATTATGGTTTTACCCAAATGAGCGAAATAATCGTCTAACGCGGCGCGGCTCAGATAATCTATCTCATAGCCCTCGCCACCCTTAAAGGTATCCCCTTCGGGATAAGCCTTCCATTTACTCCATGGATGTCCTGTTAATGTATAACCTGTACGCAAAATCACCCATTTACCCGCTGGTACATTCCATTTTAAATAGCCATTAGCGTCTAACTTGTCAGTGATGTCTATAATCTCTTTAGGGTTGATTTGTTTATTACTATCCGGTACCGGAAATGCCTGTACCATAATATCATGATAATAGCCCTCTACCACTTCGGGCTGCGGAAGTGCCCTGTCAAACTTAACTGACCCCGAAGCCTCTAGTTTCGAAAAAACAACTTTCTTCATGGCGTTGTCTTTGGTTACCGATGGACCCATCATCGTCCAGCCGCCGGCAAGGTTAAAGCCTATTTCAATATGCAGCCTGTTAGCCTCTTTAACCGCGTATCTAAAAAGCTCGCGCCATTCTTCGCCAAGAAATTTCACACCCGGCAAGGGCTCTTTACCTGCATAGCCACCGTTACAGATCAAATTGACGCCACTTATACCCTTCGCTTTAAATTCTTCCAGATCCCGTTTAATACCTGCTTTGTCCACCCTGTTATAAATCCAAAACCAATAAACCCGCGATTTAGCAGAATCTGGTGGTGATTGGAATGACCTTAATAAAGTATCCCCGACCACAGCTTGCTTATTTGTATGATTTTTTTTTTGTTGAGCCTGGCTTAAAGCGATAAAATTCAGAAGGAGAGTAATAGTCACCAAAATTGTGCCGAATGGTCGGGAACAGGTCATATTCATACGGGTAAATTTAGTAATAATAGGATATTATTCATCTTTTAGTCGGTTGGTCGCCTTCAAAATATTTATTTCGAAGCTATTGACCACCTTGTTACACTGGCAAACAACAAACTCCGATATACAATATTTGCAAATTGTCTCTTGGTTACCATCAGTACTTACATCAGGTTTTTACAAAAAGAAAGTAAGTTAGTGAAGAGTGACCAACGAAATTCATTTTTCCCGTTACGGCTCATATTAAGCATCTTAGTAATGCGGATCCGGTTTACCCACCCCATGATTTTAATAGTTAAAATAAATATACTTTTATATCATGGATGATTTTGAGGCAATAAAAAAACATTTTGCGAAATATATTGAACTTACTGAGGACGAAAATAACCGGATAGTTTCATTTTTAAAGGTGAAAAATATCAGAAAAAAGCAATTGATTGTTCAACCCGACTTTACATGTAAGTACAGAAGTTATGTAGTGAAAGGTGCAATGAGAGCCTATCTGGCAGACGACAAGGGGCAAGCGCATACGATTGCCTTTGCAATTGAAGACTGGTGGATCAGTGACTTTAACAGCTACATTAATCAAGTACCGGCAACACTATTTGTTGAAGCATTGGAAGATACCAAATTAATTCAAATCGACTACCAGTCTGAACAACTTTTGATGGAAGCAATTCCAAAATTCGAAAGGTTTTTTAGAATTGCCGCCCAGCAGTCCTTTGCTTTTCTACAAAAAAGAATGTTATCTAATTTAAGTAAAACCGCTGAAGAAAGATATGATGAATTTTTTCAAAAATACCCCGCTATTGCCAACCGGGTCCCTCAATACACCTTAGCTTCTTATCTCGGCTTTACTACGGAATTCCTAAGTAAAATCAGAAACAGGAAGAAATAAAGTTGAACCAGTTTAACTTTATTTCCTAATCCAATTCATTTTTTCGCTTCCGATATCGTCGCATTTTTGTGTCGTCAATAACGACGCTAAAAAATAACAACAATGTCAAAATTTCACCAAACACCTGTTTACGAACAGGAAAAGATTCAATTACAGGCGAATCTGGCGGCAATGATTTCTAAAGAATCATTAGAGGTATTTAATGAGGATGCTGACCAATTAGCTTTGGATTACGTGTCTCCCCTGAAACTATCAGTTGGCGATCAGGCTCCCTTGTTTCACCTTCCCAATGCGGTAAATAAAATAATTGCACTAAAGGATTTGCTCAATGAGGGTCCGGTAGTGATAACTTTTTACAGAGGGAACTGGTGCCCTTATTGTAATCTGATCTTAAACGCGTATCAAAGGATCTTACCTGATATTAAGGCCTTGGGCGCTAATTTTATAGCCATTTCATCGCAGAATCCTGATAGCTCTTTAGATATGCAGGCCAAACAAGCCCTGGAATTCGAAGTGCTAAGTGATAGTGGAAATCAAGTGGCTAAGCTATATACTACAATCATTCAAAACGCTGTTGAAGCTGTGGACGAAGCACAAAAACTGGGCGTGGATTTTTACAGTTTTTATGATGACCAATCAAGGGAGGTGCCCGTGCCTGCCGTTTTTATACTTGATAAAAATGGAAAGGTTCTTTTCGCTAAGTCCGAGGGAGGTGATTACCGGCTCAGGGTAGAACCATCTGAAATTTTAACTGCCCTAAAATTAAGCCTAAGCAAATAAAAAAAATGAAACTTAAAAAGATCACAACAAGCATCTTGGTATGGCTACCCGCTTTACTATTGGCATTAAGCGCTACTGCAAAATTTGCAGGCGCTGCCATCATCGTAAGTAACTTGACAAAGGCGGGTATTATCCCCTATTTCCCATTATCTTTATTAGGCTTACTTGAACTGACATGTGTAGTTTTATATTTAATTCCGGCAACCTGGCGAATTGGCTTTTTCTTGTTGTGCGGATATCTTGGCGGTGCAGGCGCTATAGAGATTTCCCAGCATCTGCTGCCAACAGCGTTTATTTTGTCGACATTGGTTTGGATCGGTGTTTTCTTTAAAGACAGCTCTGTTTTTAAGGAAGGCAGAAAGACAGCTTTAAATAGTTAAAACCATCAGCCGAAAGCAATCAGCTATTTAGTCTCATCGTAGCAGATGCTTTTTAGGTTTACGATACGCTGCAACCGGTAAAACTTAATTTTCAGGAAGATACTTAATATTTGGAACACTTTACAGCGATCATTCCCTTGCAAAAATTTAATTGATAAAAAACATCTCAAATAACCGTCACAGGTAATTTCGTTTTCATAATGATCAATAATAAGCGTTTAGAAACTGTTTGAGAATTTCCAAATTGCGACTAATGATCATTACGGGCGTTACCGGCGTGCGTGCGGCCAACGCCTATTACTGCCGACCTATTCTCAAAGAAATCGTATTTTCCTGTTCATAGGCATTCTAAATATCAGCCGAAAATTGGTAATGAAGATAGTAAAAAGGGAATTTTAATTTATTTTTTTACAAATTCCTTCTCGTTGTTGAATACTTTAAAAATATCCTCCTCCGATAACGCCTCTTTAAATATTTTTGCACCATTCATATACCCATGGAATATCCTTTCTGACGGAAACTCCTCATTTCGTCCCAGCATCCATTTATTATTAACCGACAGATTCGCGATTTGATTTGTTATTGCTGTTCCTTTTAACACGCCATCTATATAAACATAAAGCGTTTTGCCATTGCATACACCCGCTATATGATGCCAATGTTGGAGCCAATCCGATGGCAAATCAACAGTGCAATCTCCTCTTCCCCAACCACCTGTAAAAAAAGTAAGTGATTTACCCGCAACTACCTGCAAAACGTTGATATCACCTTTGGTAAAAACATCTGTTAAACCTGGCTCAACAGATGTTGGATATACCCATGTCATCATAGTGATGGTTTCCCCAAGTTCATCTAAACTTGCCGCAGAATTCAATTCGACGTAACAGTTGTCCCCAAAAAGTAATTTATCACCAATATTTTTTGTATCCTCCGCGTTGGAAGATATAATTCGCCCGTTATTGTTAAAACCTGACTTGTCAGTTATCAAATTATCAGCATTGATTCCCACCGACGGCAGGTCTAGTAAAAGCGATTCCTTTTTACCCATGTAAACCTTATAATCAATCTTATTGTTATCAATTATAACGTGCTGAAACCCTGCTTTTGCGGCAACAAAATAATGCTTAAGGTTTTTCGTTTCACCCGGGTTAAGTATTAAAGTATCTCTGAAAGCCACGGAGTCGTTGATAATTATCGGGATATTAAGGACACTTTTTATACCCCCAATATTTTGAATGTTATAATTGAGCTGTTGCTTCTCATTTAGCCTAATCATTGGGGTTGCAGTAAGCGCTGTTACGCTGTAATTATGCGCTACCGACTTTTTAGATTTTTTAACTATAACTGACATTGGCTTCATTCCATTAATCTCTAGTATAGATTTACCTACTGGGTATAGCCGGACCTGCATAGAATTTTTTACTATCATTCCCGACGCAACCATGCAATTTTTAACCCCATAGCGCTTTCCGTTAACTGTTAAACTAACTGTTTTTGTTCCCGTGGCACCTTTGTTGATAATAGAGAATTTTACAGATAATAATTCATCAGGCTCGACGGTCTTTTTAGTAACGGAGTAGCTTAAAATTTCGAATTTCGGACTGCTCTTTGTTTCCGAAAGTTCAACCGGTTTTTTGTTCAACGGCCACTTTCCGGCTTTGTGCCCCATATTAAAAACCATTTCACCACCTGCTGTCAGCTTAGCATGTGAGATAGTCGATTTCGGCCATAACTCTCCATTTATATAGATTGATTGTACAACGGGATTTTTCACAGATGAGCCTGGGCTATTAATTATAAAATCCTTGTTGTTTGGAAGGTGTAGCGTTACCGATTGAAACAGCGGTGAGCCAATAGCATAAATTGGTCTTCCTGGGCATACCGGATATACGGCGATAGCACTGAAAACGTACCAGCTTGAGGTAGAACCCAGGTCATCATTACCAGGCAATCCACCCGGTGAATTACTGAATCGCTCAAGCATGATCTGCCTGCACCATTTTTGTGTTAATTCAGGCTTATCCGCCTGGTTAAATAAATAAGGCAAATGAAACACCGTTTCATTATCAAATAAAATGGCATTATGGGAAAGCGCGGAGTCAAGTCGGAAAGCAAACCGCTCATTCCCCCCAAGCAGGTTGATCAGATCCTTTGCATCTTGAGGGACAAAATAGGTATAGACCCACTTGTCGCCTTCTTTATACCCTGACATACCTGGCTGAAGCTTAAAACCGCTTTTATTTCTGGGAAGAAAAAAAAGTTCATCAGCATTAAAAAGATTACGATAACTGTAGCTTCTGTTTAAGAGTATCTTATAGTCTTCATCATTGTGAACCACTTGTTTTGCATACTGCGAAAGGGCCCAATCATCATAAGCGTATTCAAGCGTTCGTGTTACTGATTCAGAACGCGTAAAAGGGATATATCCGTTTTTATGGTAGATATCCATATCAGGTTGTAAAAATGGAGAATCTACTAAATTACTTTTCATAGCTTTATAAGCTAGCTCTTTGCTAAAACCATTAATCCCCTTAAGATAGCTATCAACTATAATCGGCACAGCATGATTACCAGTCATGGATTCTGTTGGTAGGTGGCCGGTTTGATTATATACATCGAGCATGGATAAAACCACATCTTTTTGCTTATCGGGGTAAAGCAGGGTAAGCAACGGATGCAGGGAACGGAAGGTATCCCACGGAGAAAAAGCTCCATATTGACAGGCACCTGTTTTCTGGTAAATTTCACCATCAGCACCCTTGTATTTGCCGTTCACATCATCTATAACCCAGGGGATCAATAACGAATGATAGAGCGCTGTGTAAAAAACGGTTTTATTTTGTTCGTTTTCGTCAATTACATCAATAACAGCTAGTTTCTTAAGCCATTCGTCACTTGTACGTTTACGGATCTGTTCAAAAGACAAGGCACCGATTTCTTTATCAATATTGTTTTGAGCGCTTGCATACCCAACTGGCGACGCGCTCAACTTAAGACCGATAACTTTTTCACCTTTTAATGGCGATTCAAAACTGAAGATCCAGCCGCCGTTAACCCGCTTTTTATTTGTGTATGCTTCGGTAAAATTGATAACTGTATTTCCATTTGAAGCCTGCAATACTGTGGGTGACACAGCATTGATTTCCATAGCGTCGCCAATAAAGATCCCAGGCCGTGAAGCCGCAGCGAATGTGAAACGGAATAACCCTGCTCTTACTGTTGTTGTTGCTTCGGCAATAGTATGGTCATCATCAAAAATCACTTTATAATATCCCGGACTTGCTGTTTCGTTTGTGTGCGAAAACTTTCGACAATACCCGCCAGCTTCAAACCCTGCGTCCGTATTAACCGGCATGACATAAAAGTGACCCGATGAGCCCTCCGGAAAGCCACTCATGTGCCCGGAACAACTGAAATAATAAATGGCGTTATTTTCGTAGTTATAGCCTTTCGCAAACGTTGTTTCGGGACTTATCTGTATAAACCCTGATGGCGCTACCGCCCCGGGATAAGTACCGCCCTCGCTGCCCCATTTGGTTGCTACGTTGCTTTTGGCCGTACCGATAAACGAATTTACATATCGCAGGTGGTTTGCGTGTTGCGCGGAAACGCCGCCACAAAAAAGTGTTACTAAAACAGCAACAACGGCAAGCGTAAAAGGAGTTTTCAAATCAAATTAGTTAATAAATTAAAAAGCATCAGCTTTAATTATATTTTTATGTAGATCTTTCTTTTATCCATCAGGTAGCCCACAAACCAGCAAAGCAGCATATAACAGGTTGCAAAAACGAGCGTGCCCAATGCTCCGGGGAATATTTGCTGATAAAAAACGTTGTTAATCCAGTCGTAAAAACTCAAGTCAGGTTTTACCCAAATTAGCTGCAGGCACGTTAACAACAACTCCGACAGCAGATAAATGGCTAATGAATTACGGCCAAATACCAGGAAGAAGTTTGTTCCCCATTTTATATTTTTCAGCTCAATTACATATACCAGCATCCCTAATAAAACCAGGTCAATGCCCACAGTAAGCAATACAAATGAGCTTGTCCATAATTTTTTGGCAATCGGGAAAAACTGCGCAAAAAACAAAGCCCCGCAAATAAGCAATACACCAAACATTAATAATTTGGCTACAGACTCGTAATTTCTTCCTTTCCGCTGAATGTATGCGCCCGCCAGATATCCTCCTATAACATTTACAATACCTGTTAACGTACTTAACAACCCCTCCGGGTCAAAAGCTATCGGACCTCCTTTATCATGGTATAAGTGGTCATTACCTAAAATTAAGATATCCAGGCGAGTGCCCGCGTTGCCCAGCATCGTATATTCTTTACCAGCCTCGCCAAACAGCAGTAAAAATGCCCAATACCCAATTAACAGGCACCCCGAAATAACAACAACTGCTTTCTTTGAGCAATAATGAACAATTATGGCCCCAAAGAAATAGCAAAGCGCAATCCGCTGCAATACACCCATAATCCGGGTATGACTAAGAGGGTTAAATATCCATGTTCCATTTTCGCGGTGAAAAAACGGGAACCAATACATCAGGTATCCCAATAAAAAAATTATAACCGTACGCTTAAATATCTTTCCTAAAAATCCACCGTTGCTTTGGAGCCTATTTTTTGAAAAACTTAATGCGTTGCCCACAGCAAAAAGAAAGGACGGAAAAACCAGGTCTGTAGGTGTAAAGCCAAACCAGGCAGCGTGATCAAGCGGCGCCCACTGAATAGCGCCGGAACCCGGCGCATTTACAATGATCATAAAACAAATGGTCATCCCTCTAAAAATATCAAGAGTTATAAATCTGTTGTTGGACAATGTCATATAGCTAAAATTTTTAATTAATGTTACCTGCTAATTTATAAGTCGCCCTGCCGGCAGCCTGTTCTGATAGGATGCGCACATTATCCGGCCTTTCACCATCCTCATCATAAATTACCAGTTTATTAATACCCTGTTTTAACCAGCACTCGGGAACGTATATACCTATATCGTTACCGATTTTTTCGGGATAGCGGCCCAAATTATACCCGTTAATCCAAACGGAACCATGGCTGAGCCCATTTGTATGTACCCGCCAGATGAGATGCTGCCCCTTAACCGCCGGAATAGTAAATTGCGAGCGATAAAATTGCGGCCCATCAGGCAACCTATTTTTGGCGAGTTTAGCCCAGCCAGTCGTTTCATCCGGGTTACCAGGCCCACCGCGCATTTTCCAGCCTGTTAATAAAACGCCATCGCCACTATTATTTATTCTTACCGGCTGATCAATCCCGCCTTCATTGGAGTAATTTTCTATAAACACAGCCAGTGTCATTGGTTTTTCAAGAACAGCGGAATCATTAACCTCAACGTTAAATGGCGTGTTCCATCCTTCATGATGGCTTATTTGTTTACCATTAATAAATACAGTAGCATTTTCGTCAACACTCCTGAAACTCAATATTAGCTTTGTAAAACCTTCCCGTTGTGCCGGGATAATGGTTTGAAACCAGCCAAAACCCTCCTTCTGGTCAAAGGCATCGGCACCGATGGTGTATTTTTTCCATTGAGAAGTATCAAAAACCGGGGGTCCTTGTTTTACTTTGTCAACCTTTGCTGCTTTTATAAAATACCAGTTAGCCAAAGTACTGATAAACGGCCCGCCATTTTTTAGCGTCGCATCGCCTGATAAGCCCTTTTGGTCAACATCATTAATAGCCCCCAGGTAGGCAACAAGCTTGTCTCGGCCATCATGAGCAGTAAAAACAGCAAGCGTATGCTCTCCTTTTTTTACGTCAAACGAGACTTCACCATCGCGAATTTTCCATTTAGCGGCGCGTTTTCCATCTATAAACACAGTTCCGTTGCCACCGCCGTCAACCTGCATGGTGTATTTTTCGGTTGTTGGTGCGCTAAATCGTGTGCGGTACCAGACATAAGGTGTTAAATCACCGTCAGCGCCCATTTGCAAAGGCGATGAACTTTTAAACCATTTTTTATCATCATAACGAGATGCTGCTGCATCAGTGGCATTTTTAGTTTCCCAGGATGATAATTTAACAATTGCTTTTGCGCTTACTGATCTTTGATTATCATTCAGCAGCAATGCGGAACCTTTCTCAAAGTAAATCATGGCAGGGCCATCTTTTTTTGATGTTAAAGGATACTCAGCATCAGCAAGGATCTTTCCATTCTTAAACGCCGCTTTTCCTAAATAGGATACCCCACTGATGATTATATTTGATGAAGACATTTCTGCCACCCATGTTTTATCCAGGGCCGTTCTGTTCATGGCTAATACCCGGATCTTTTGTTTACCCGTTGTAAAGGAATATTCAACAGCTACTCCGCTCCCATTCATTGTGCCGTTAACATCAACCTTATTTCCGGTTATTTTAATCTCAGTTGAGTTTTGTGGGACATTTATTTTACCAGCTGCTAAAAAATGTAAAGAAACGGGCTCATTCTGTTCCGCTTCAACCAAAATTGTAGTGGTATTTCCCTGCTTAATAATACCGTATATCCGTGTAAACGCCCAGTCAATGGTTATAGCTTTATTGATATTGAAGTTGTGCACCAGCGGATAAATCTCGCCCGGCCTAACGCTAATCCTGATATTTGAGTTGATATCGTTTACCCTAAGGTTTGGTTTTAAAGCAGTAGCCCCCGGGTTATCCAAAAAAACAAGATCGCCGGCTTTACTTGAACGTGCGGTTATCTTTAGGCCTGAATCAGCAGTAATATTTTTAATTGAAGCGGTTGCATCTATGCTGTTTTCAAGAATCTCCTTAAAGCTGTGCGCGAAAAAGGCAGCGCGCTTAAAAGTGTAATAAAGCGGCCGAAGATCGCCGGCCTGGCCAACTGCAGCACCATAATCATAGGACGCTGCATCCTCATCGTTATTGGTGTATCCAAAGTTAGATCCGCCATGCGCCATATAATAATTGTAGCCATTACCGCCATGCGCGATTATTTTCCAGGTACGCCGGTCATATACCCCGGCATCGGCTGGTTTTGCACCATATTGAGAATACCAAACACTCCAAAACTCGGTTGAAAACCACGGATTTGGCCGGCTAGAATCATCAAGTTTACCATCCCCGGCAGGGTCGCTTGAATGGTGCAGTCCGCTAAAAAAGTAAGGGACCTGTAACCCTAAGTTCAGTGCTTTGCTTTGCAAGCGCTTAAAGTAGTTATCAGGCATAATAGTACCCCATCCGTTCGGATGTTCGTTTTCTAATTGCACCATTATTACTGCGCCGCCTTTATTAATTTGGTTATTGAATACTATTGGCAGCAGCTTATCAAAAAAACGATCTACATATTCCTCAAATACGGCATTGTCTTCCCGTACTCTTAGTCCTCTTTTAAACTTGAGCCATATAGGGTAACCGCCATTATCCCATTCGGCGCAATAATACGGGCCAACCCTGACTATGGCATACATACCCATTTTTTTCACCAGTGCTAAAAATGCACCCAGGTCATGATCACCGCTGAAATTAAATTTCCCTTCCAGCGGCTCGTGAAAATTCCACATGGTATAAATCTCCACACAATTAAAACCTGCCCTTTTTAAACGCAAAAGCCTGTCGTACCAAAGCTGATGCGGTACGCGCGCATATTCCAAACCAGCAGATACCAGGAAAGTACGTTTACCATTAACCAAAAATCCTTTGCTGTCAAAATCGATATAAGGTTTGGCGATTGCCGATGCCGGGAAAATATGGTCATTACTCGTCTGCCCAAGTACAGCGGCATTGCAAGCCAATAAAACCAGCACCGCTAAAAACAAGTAGAACCTCTTAATCATCTTGCCCCGGGTTAATAAGATTGTTGGATGATGCTGTTATATTTTGCAAACAGTAGTTCAGCCTGTTCAATGGCATCGCCTTTAATAGCATCCGGGTAGGCATTATCATGCTTATTAACCCACTGCCATTCCCAGTCTTTTACCTGCTTATCAAATACCTTATCATCAAACGGCGTGTTGGAAGCCATTGCTTTATTAAGCTGTGAAAAATATAATTCCCAGCGTGGTTTATAATAGCCTTTTATCAACCCTGCCCATTGGCGGTTGGAGTATTCCCGCAGCCCGCTTTCTTTATCGCCCCACAGGGTCACCAAGTCTCTTGCATTAAATTCGTAAAGATTTTTCTCAGCGTCAGTAATGCCATTGGCTCTTGCTTCATTGATCCATTTACCCAATAAAAAGTCTTTACGGGTACTCAATAGGGCATCCATATCATCCATCAGCTGTAAAAATGCGGTGCTGTATTTTTTAAAGCCGTTTTTGTCGCCGCCTTTGTACGCGGCAACCATTTTTTGCTGTAATGGTGTGGCATAATTGGCAAGCACCTGCCGGGTTACATCAACCAAATCATACTGAAAACCATCACTTTTTTCAAGGCTACCGGCGGCGGCTATCAGTAAACTCCAGGCTTTTACCAGTTCTTTAGGGTCGTAGTTCAGTTTGGTTAATACCCTGTCGATAGTCGGCCGCATTGTTGGCCTTGCAACAATTATTGATTCGGGGCCTCCCTCTGTCAGCCCACCGCTATACACGGTATTTAATAAAATATGCCATGCCTCGCCGGCACGGGAGTCCTTTTGACCATAGCGCCTGCGGGCATAGTCTTTTACCCACTCATCTGCATCAATGGGCGTGTTTCTCCATACATTCTCCAACATCAATTCAAACAGCGCAGGGTTTTGTTCTATCCCTTCCGGCGCAAGGCCAATCCCCATCATATTTTTTGATTCCGGGTCGTGAAGTGCAATGGCAGGGTCAGCAGCTACATGGCGCATCCGCCCGAACAAGCTGATATTACCCCCAAAGTTTTGCAGCATATTCCAGATCCAGGGTTTGCCGTAATAAGCATCGGTACGGTTCCAAACCGGGTGGGCATCACTGTATAGATCAAGGATAATCATTTGATCATTAGGAATAGCATTCAGCAAAGCTTTGATCTGCTGGGGCTGCCAGAATTTATTATTGTAATGAAACATCCACCCCTGCATTACCCAAACCGCTTTAGGGTCTGCAACTGTCATCGACCTGAACACTTTTTTACTCATCCCATCCAGGTAGGTTGAATCGTTGGTGGGTGGTACATTTTCATTAAATGTGTCGGCAGAATAAAGGTGATCCGTTCCAAATTCCTTTGTTTGCGCTTCGATATATTTCTTGCCAATAGTTTCAAACATTTCATCATCCGGATCGAGAATATAAACATCAGGAAATCCGGCGTCCCAATTGGTTTTTTTAACTTTTGCCTTCGGAAACCTGTCTTTAAAAGAAGGTGGCACATGCCCTGTAAATGATGACAGTACGGGTTTCATCCCGAATGAGCGCTCACGGTCCAGGATCTTTTTCTGCAATGCTTTATGGCTATCCATCCAGTGCTGAGGTAATGGACCGCCCCATGCATCAATATTCCCCATCCAAAACCAGGAAAAATATGCAGGTCCACTAAAAAATGCAGCCAATTCCTTGTCGGCAAAGCCCATACTTTTATATACATCCTGCCAAACAGCTTCTTCGCCGGTAATGGCAAGCGGTGTGTTGATCCCATTCAAGGCCATCCAGTCAATCTCCTTCTGCCAGCGTTCCCAGTTCCACCATGCCATTGAGTAATTAAACGTGCAATAGTTGAGGTAATACCGGTATTGGTATGGGGTAGATTTGTGTACCTTGTTTGAAACGGGGGGCAAACTTGCCGGTAGTTTTAAATTTGTGCCATTCCACCCGATATCACAAAAGGTATAATTTTTAAGATAATAATTTAAAGCTGCTGCTACAGATAAGCCATTGCTGCCACGTAAAATTATTTTACCATCGCGGCTGTCAAGTTCAAATGCATCCTTGCCATTATCCTGGCTTATGGCTTCTACAATGAAAGATGCCGACCTACCCGGAATAACCCGTTCAATAAAATCATGGGAAGCTTTTTGATCAACCTGGGCATAAGCATTTAAACCAAATACACCGATAATAAAAACTAACAAGCAATTTCTCATCTATATATAATCTTTTAATTACGAATTTTAATGGCAAATAAAAGCCGGTAGCCAACATAATCATATTTATCAATAATGAATACTGGGCTACCGGCAACTTAAATTAAATTATTATTTTTAAAAGTTTGGATTTTGCACCAAAACTCCCTTACTCTTATCAATTTCTACCTGTGGCAAAGGAAAATAATAATTTTTAGGGCGGATAAATGTTACTGTTTTTGACTGGTCAATAGGGGCCTTTGAAACCGGCAGGTTGTATATCGCCGCAATATCAACAATTTTAGCTTTATCCCAACGCATAAGGTCCTGGTGGCGTTCGCCTTCTCCGGCCAGCTCCACACGGCGTTCATGAATTAATTGCGTCATACCTGCACCAGAAACCGCCGGCAATAACGGTGATGCCCGGTGCCTTACCTGGTTGATCAGTGCATCACCCGCACCGGCGCCCTGCGTACGGATTAAGGCCTCTGCTACCAAAAGGTAAATATCAGCCGACCGCATTAACGGAACTGCAAAGGTATGGTCAACGCCACCGCCATCTGCCGCTGTGTTAAAAACAGCATACTTTTTAAAAGCAAAGCCTGTTGCCGACAGATCGGCAGTAAAAGTGGTTAGTCCATTACCATCACCCAAATCTATCTTATCGCCAACACTCAAAAGGGTAGCAGCCTTACGCGGGTCATTGGCCTCAAATTCATTTGCCAAACCCTGTAAAGGCTGGCTAAAACCATATCCACCCCATGGCCTTGGGATATAA
The DNA here is from genome assembly GCF_002257585.1 of Mucilaginibacter xinganensis. Taxonomy (NCBI): domain Bacteria; kingdom Pseudomonadati; phylum Bacteroidota; class Sphingobacteriia; order Sphingobacteriales; family Sphingobacteriaceae; genus Mucilaginibacter; species Mucilaginibacter xinganensis. Next base: position 4,800,472 of record NZ_CP022743.1, read on the forward strand.
TATACTGTAAAATCATTTTGAACAACGTTTTGTACTGCCTGGATAGAGAATAACAATTCTGTACTGTTCTCATTGGCACGGGTAAAGTTATCAGTGTAATTGGCAGCCAATGCATAGTGCGAATTTGAGATTACCTTTTGGCCTGTAGCTATTGCTTCGGGAAATTTTTCCCAATACATATAAAGCTTGGTTAAAAACCCGAGCGCCGTCCCTTTGCTTACGCGGCCGCGATCCGTAGCGCCATAGCTTTCAGGTAACAATTCAACCGCCTTCAGCAGATCTGACTCAATTTGTTTCCTTACATCCTCAATTGACGATTTTGGAACATTAAAAATCTGTTTGGTATAATCTTCTTCGGTAATGATAGGGACATCGCCATGAATTATCATTAAGCGCCAGTACCCAAAAGCTCTTAAAAAATAAGCCTCGCCCATACTCCGATTTTTCACCTCAGTAGAAATAGCAGTTATTTTAGGGATATTTATGACGCAATTTGTTGAGCGGTTAATTTCCTCATATCTCCATTTCCATGGATACCTTATTGCTGCATTTGAAGCATCATAGGTTAAATTCTCTATTCCTTCATCTTCTCCATGATCGCCCGAGCGCCAGTAATCATCAGAGGGAACATCAAATGTAGCTTCTGCATGGCCAATATAATCTTCTTCCTCTAAAAGGCTATAGATCCCGGATACTGCATTAACAGCATCAACTTCATTTCTGAAATAATTATCTGAGGTATAAACCCCTTGTTGTTTTAAATCAAGCGCTTTTTTACAAGCGTTGTTAAATAACGCAAACACAATGACTGTATATATGATTATTTTCGATTTCATGATTTTATAATTTAGCTGTTAAACCAAACGTAATTGTTCTAACCGAAGGGTACTGGGCCACATCAACCCCCCTTTGTAAATTGCCATTAGTATATCCAAGCTCAGGCGTATATCCCTTGTATTTGGTTATCATAAATATGTTCTGACCGGATGCGTAGAACCTTAAACTGCTTAAAGTTGCTTTTTTAGCCCATTTAACAGGTAGGGTATAACCCAACGTCGCATTTTTAAGGCTGAAATAGCTGCCGCTTTCAACAAACAGGTCAGAGGTGCGGTAGTTATCATTTGCTCGGTCAAGCGATAATCTTGGGATGCTATTGCTTGTTCCCGGGCCGGTCCAGCGGCCTAAGTCTTCGGCATAAAGATTAAACGGATAAGTTGGATCTATTCCCTGCATCCTGTCGGCATTGTATAAGCTCACGCCAAACACGCCTGTAAAACTTGCCGAAAAATCAAAGCCTTTGTAAGATATACTCCCCTGTAAACCGGCAGTAACGTTGGGATTAGGGTTGCCCAGGGTTGTACGATCATTACCATCAATTAAACCATCACCGTTTAAATCAAGAAATCGCACATCACCTGGCCTGATTGCACTTTTTCTCGAATCGTTTTTAAGGGCGGGGTCATTATCTATCTCGGCCTGGGTTTGGTATAAGCCATCGGTTTTCCATCCGTAAAATGAAGCTATTGGTTGCCCCTGGTAAGTTCTTGAGATCTCCTGGCTTGAACGGCCATATACTACCGATCCGATAAACGTGCCATCGCCATTAAGCTTGGTTACTTTATTTTTAATGAATGAAGCATTTGCTCCAAATGAATACTTTAAGCCATTATCGCCTCCCTGGTAGTTAAATTCTACCTCAACACCATGGTTGTTCATCGTACCTATGTTTTGATTAGGAATGGCTACTGAACCGGCTGAACCTACCACAGGCGGTGAAATAAGCATACCTTTTGTATTCTTATTAAACCAGGTTACTGTTGTATTTAACCTGTTATTTAAAAAGCCTGCATCAAGGCTAATGTTAGTCATGGCGGTACGTTCCCAGGTAATGTCCGGATTAGCTATACTTGTAACAGCAGCGCCACTTACACCTGTACCACCAAAAGCATAACCACCATTTTCATAGGTACTGCCAATTTTTAGTAAACTCAGGTATTGGTATGGTCCAACATTCTGATTTCCCAGCTCACCATAACCAGCTGTTAACTTAAGGTTATTTATCCAGGTTATATTTTTAATAAATTGCTCGTTAGACAGCCTCCAGCCTAGTGAAAAAGCAGGAAAATACCCCCATTGTTTGCCGGGAGCAAATTTTGAGGATCCGTCCGCACGGAAAGTTACTGTTGCAAGGAACCTGCCGTCGTAATCATAAAACAACCTTGCAAAACCTGATTGAAGGGAAGTTGGTTGCACCGGTAAACTTGAATTAAACTGGCTGTTACCCTGGTTAAGTACTCTTTGAGCCGGGTCTGTATCATCATATCCCACCCTTGAAGCATTAAAGCCATAATCTTTAAAGTTTTGATAAGAATAACCACCTGTAAACGTTACATGACTTTTGCCAAATACTTTATCATAAGTAAGGAAGGATTCTACCAATTGCGATGATACCTCTTCCTCAGTTTGAGTTAAGGTAGAAGTTGTATTTTGCCTGGCCTGGTTTACATCTGCAATATTAAAATTGTATCCCCGGTTTATTGTGCCGTCAAAAGCATAATTAACACGTAGTTTCAATTCCTTTACAAAAGTAATTTCTGCAAAGGCATTAGCTAAAGCCCGATATTTTTTGCTAAATCTGTCGGCTTCCTGTACAGTTGCATACGGGCTGTTAATATCTCCCAGCTGGTTGGCAAAAGCTTTTGATGTGCCATAACTACCGTCCGGATTAATCAAAGGTATAGCAGGGTTAAAGCGCAATGCCGAAAATATTAAACCCGTTTGCGAGTCGTTATTATTAAAGCTATTATTAGCTGCATAGGTTAATTGTATATTCTCGCCAAGCTTTAACCATGGTTTTACCTTATGCTCCGAATTGATTCGGGTGCTGTAGCGTTTAAAATTAGTTTTATCAATTATTCCGTCCTCATTATAAATTGAGGTTGAAAAATAATAGTTTGATACATCATTTCCACCCTGAATGTTAACATCGCCGTTAGTTACGTGTCCGGTACCCATAATCGCGCGCTGCCAGTCAGTTCTTTGCACAGCGTAGTAATCATTGTTCCACGGTGCGTCAATAGCCACGCCATCATTGGTATATCTTTCCCGCTTCAATTTGTATAAGTCTGGTGCAGTTAGCAGATCTATATATTTGGTTGAGTTTGAAAATCCATTATAAAAATTTACAGTAGTACTTAGCTTTTGGTTATATGTACCCTTTTTGGTTGTTACCAAAACCACGCCGTTCGCAGCCCTGGTACCATAAATCGCGCTCGAAGAGGCGTCTTTCAAAATGTCGATGGATGAAATGTCATTAGGGTTGATATCGCTTAATGCATCTGGGTTACTGGTGGGTACACCATCAATTACCACAAGCGGATTAGCATCATTAATGGTACCTGTACCACGGATTCGGATACTTGGCGCAGCGCCGGGGCTCCCGTCATTACGAACAATGTTCACACCACTGGCCCTTCCCTCCAAAGCTTGTGTAGCAGAGCTTACGGGTAAATTTTGAATATCAGCACCTTTAACACTTGATATTGAACCAGTAACATCAACTTTCTTACTTGTTCCGTATCCTACAATTACCACCTCGCTTAATGCGGAAGGCAACGCATCCATTGTAATCGTTAAATTTGTCTTCCCATCAATTTGAACAACTTTTTTTCCGAAACCTATGTAGGTTAATTCTAAAACGCCATTTTCAGGCGCTATTATTGAAAACTCACCATTAATATCCGTAGTTACTCCTAAATTGGTGCCCTGTAATTTCACGCTTACCCCGATAAGTGGTTCGTTGTTTTTATCAACAACCTTTCCTTTTACGGTAACCTGCGCGTTAACATCATCCTGGTTATATATAATAACCACATTGTCATCTGCTATTTTATAGGGGAGCTTATTCTCGATTATCGCATCTAAAATCTGGTTAATGGTAGCGTCCTTTACCTGTAGATTTACCTTACCTAGTTTTTTGATGCTCGAGTAATTATAAAAAAAGCGGTAATCGCTTTGTTTTTGAATTTTGGTAAGTATGTTGCTTACATCGCTATGCTTAATATCGAGCGAGAACTTTTGCTGGGAGTAAACACTTGCCGAAGCTTGAAGGCAGGCAACCAGAATTATTAAAAATGCTGCTTTCATTAGTAAAATGAATTTAAAGCATGGTTGTGCATATATAAACGCAAATGCCTTTATTAGTTTTTTCATTACATTTGTTTTTGAAAATTAAGGAATGGAGTAAGCTGTCTGAAAACTTTTACTCCTGTTATTTTGTCCCGATTTTTAAGGGGGAAGAGTACCACCTCTTCCCTTGTTTATATAGCACTTTAGGAATCTGATAAGTAAGTTTCTTTCATAATAATATAAGCTTGAGTGAATAAATTAATTGATTGCGTTTCCAATATGCGCTAAGTAAATGGCCCGTCCATCTATCCGGAATTTAAACGGCGTTGTCATTTTAATAATTTCCAGTGCCTGCTCCAATGATTCGTTTTCCAATACCCCACTTATTTGTTCGTTTTTTAGTGACTGCTCTTCAAATGTTATTTGCACATTATATTTTCGTTCTATTTGCTTAGCTACCTCTTCAAAACTTTGGTTCGTAAATACTATCCTGTTATAAAGCCAGGCTGTTTCTTTAATACCTTTCGCGCTAACCCGGGGCAAAGCCGTTACCTGGTATTCTATTTTAGCTTCCCTGGCATTGGCGGCAGAGGCATTAAGTATTCCGGATATATTATTGTCAACAATAAGTTTTTCATTAGGTAGTAATATTATACTTTTCTCAGGCTTGTCTTTCAATTCAACCTGCACTCTTCCGGTTAGCAACGTTGTTTCAATATTTTTGTCATTACGATAGGCCTTAACATTAAATACAGTACCGAGTACTTTTACAGTAAGGGTATTTGTATGCACAAGAAACGGCTTTTTAGCATTTTTGGTCACTTCAAAAAAACCTTCGCCTTCCAGATCTACCTCCCGTGTTGTTTTTGAGAATGTCTCGGGATAAGAAAACGTACTGCCCGAATTAAGCTTTACCTTTGTACCATCAGGCAATATTATTCCGGCAGTTTTTCCGTATGGCACATAAACATGGCGAATAATCACTTTTGTCAATTGATTATCAGCAAGTTGCCTGTTAGTATAAAAAAATATGCCGCTTATAGTAAGCATCAATAATATAGCTGCCGCCACCCTCCAATAAATTAATGATCTTACATTTCTTTTTTCGAAGACTACCTGCCCTTCACCTGAATTTTTAATCTTATACCAAAGCTCTTCAATCCCTTCGCTAAAGTCTTTTTGTTTTACTGCGGGGTCCTGCTGTTTTAAATCTGTTGTTAAGGCATCAGTAACCTTTTGCATTTTTTTATATTCAGGAAACCGGTCAAGAAATATTTCTAGCTCCTTCAGCTCTTTTTCAGTAGCTGTTTTGCCAACACGCTTTGCCATGAGCTCAATAAACCTGGATTTTCCCATAATAATTAATGTTCTGCTGTAAGGACACAGCTCAGCTAAGATTTTCTTAATCGGAATTTAAAAAAAAGAAAATATTTAAGTACGCCCTCTATGGTATATATTTTAGTACAACTATTAAGTACGCAACGCGTGGTCAAGCTTTTTAAGGGCGATGGTAAGTTGGGCAAATACTGTTTTATTTGAAAGGCCAAGTATGGTTGCCACTTCATTGCATGACAGGTCATCGTCTTTTACCATCTTAAAGATCAACCTGCACCTTGGCGGCAATTCGTTAACAGCATCTACAACCTTTTTTTTTAACTCCTTACCAATAAGGAGCTGGGCAGGATCAACGGACAAATGGAAATAATATGCTTCCGTTACTTTTATTTCCCTAACCTTTTTCGATGAAATGCTTCGCAGGTGATTTAAGCATGCATTTTTTACGGCAACATATAAGTAAACGTGTAAATTCCTTATCGAATCAAGCTTTTTACGCCCTATCCAAACCTTCAGGAAAACATCGTTCACAATTTCCTCTCCCACCTCCCTGTCGTCTAACAATGAATACGTAAACTGGTACAATTTGACTACATATTGTTTATATAGCTCATTGAACGCAGATTCATCGTCATTAAACTGAATTTGATGAATAAGTTCATGGGTAATCACAGTTCGGTGTATTTCTTAACAATTATCAGGGAGCTTCCGGTGAAATATGCTGCAATATAACACACTTAACGTAAAGAAAATATTACAAATCAAAATATGTACAGCAGGCAAAACTGCACAACTCCTTTTAAAACATTTTTGGCAAAAAAAAGCCCCGCAGACGTGCGGGGCTTGTGCTCCTGAGGCTGGGCTCGAACCAGCGACCCTCTGATTAACAGTCAGATGCTCTAACCAGCTGAGCTACTCAGGAATCTTTTCCGTTTTGGAGTGTGCAAAAGTATCATTTCCGGTGTAATTACGCAACAACTCTTTGAAAAAAAATCAAATTTTATTTCAATTAATAATTTAGTGGCTGACTTAAAGCCATTTAAATTTTCACTCGATTATTAAATTGAGGCAATTGTGGCGTAAAATCATAATATTTGCAAAAATTTAATCACATAATTCATGAGTTTACTGGTAATTGGTACCGTTGCATTTGATGCTATTGAAACCCCTTTTGGCAAAACAGATAAAATTGTTGGCGGCGCCGCCACCTTTGCAAGTTTAGCCGCTTCATACTTCTATAATAAAACAAAAATTGTTGCCGTAGTGGGTGATGATTTTCCGCAAAGCTTTATAAAGGATTTTAACAATCATCATATTGATACTGAAGGCCTGCAGATAAAAGCCGGGGAGAAATCATTTTTCTGGAGCGGCAAATATCATAACGATATGAATACACGCGATACATTAATTACTGAACTCAACGTTTTGGCCGACTTTGATCCTATTATACCGGAAAATTACCAGGATTGCGAATATCTTATGTTGGGTAACCTTACGCCACAGGTGCAGCAGACTGTAATTAACAGGCTAAAAAATCGCCCGAAAATGATTGTGATGGATACCATGAACTTTTGGATGGATATAGCGTTAGATGATTTGCTGGCTACCATTAAAATGGTTGATTTATTAACTATTAATGATGCTGAGGCGCGCCAGCTTTCGGGCGAATACTCGTTGGTGAAAGCAGCCAATAAAATCCTGACTATGGGGCCTAAATACCTGATCATTAAAAAAGGAGAGCATGGTGCATTGTTGTTTGGTGAGGGTAAAATATTTGCTGCGCCTGCTTTGCCGCTAGCCGAGGTATTTGATCCAACCGGCGCGGGAGATACTTTCGCAGGGGGCTTTATTGGTTATATGGCGAAAATTGGCACTGTAAATTTCAATAACATGAAAAATGCGATCATTTTCGGTTCAGCGCTGGCATCTTTTTGTGTTGAAAAATTCGGTACGGAAAAGATCGTAAATCTTTCGCAGGAAGAAATTGCCGCAAGAGTACAGGAATTTGTGAGTTTATCTAAGTTTGAAATCGCTTAATAAAAGCATCTTTAACCCTTCGTAATCTTTTATAGAATTTAAATAGGCCTAACATTAACGTGGGCCTATTTTTTTTGTACCGAATGTGCCGGGGCAGTGATATGAGAATCCGGTATTATGATGGCACAATAAGTCAAAAAACTTCGTTTAAACAGGGTTAATACTGCCGGGAAAAATTTTACAATAAACCCTTTGAAATGAACAACTTAATTGGTTAACTTAGTGTAACCAATTAATGCCAAATCTTAGTAAAAGGAGGTTATTATGAAAAAAGTTGTAAAAACTGATCAGCCAGCTAAAGCTGAGATCATTTCAGAAGTGCGTGTTAATCAAAATTCGTCACAAAAAACATACCTGCAACACAAAGCTTTTGACCATTCACACGGGAGGGTAAACAAAACACCTTTCGGTATTAACCATGAACCAGGCTGCTTTTGATCATTTCTTAAGTCTGGTAAAGTATTGCTTTTTTAGTTTATTTGTGATCATTCAGACCGCAATACGGAAGAGAATGGGATGTTTTTCCGGTATATGCGTAACAATTATTAGGCTTGTATCTGCTACGTTAAAGGCTGGGATTAAACCAGAAAGTTAGGCTTTTCTTTTTTTACCGCTCCACTTTTCTATCATGGTTATAATTTCACCCAGTTTCATGGGTTTGCTTAAGTAGTCATTCATGCCCGCTTTCAAACACGCTTCGCGATCCTCTGTCATTGCATTTGCTGTCATAGCAATAATAACAGGCTGATCAATAAGATGCTGGCGTATAAACCCGGTAGCCTCAAGTCCGTCCATTTCCGGCATTTGGATGTCCATCAGTATCAGATCATAGTTGTGTTTTGAAACCGCATCAAGTACCTCGTGCCCGTTTTTCGCCACGTCCGGATTGTATCCCATTTTTTGAAGAATATGTAAGATTACTTTTTGGTTTACAAAATTATCTTCAGCAATTAAAATATCCATCGGATGTCGTTCAGCCATTTCTTTTGATAGCTGGCTACTAACCGGCTGCATTTCATGGGGTGCTGTTGTAATGTCCTTTAATTGTTCAATAATATGCTTGTAAAGCGCATGGTGTTTTACAGGTTTAGTAAGTATTACATTAAATAAACCGGCATCGTTTCTAATTTGTTCGTTACCAATTGAACTTAACAAAATTAAACGCATAGCGGGTTTAACACTTCTAATCTTCTTAGCCAGTTCAACGCCATTCATACCCGGCATATTCATATCGGAAATAACAAGATCAAACGTTTTTCCTGAGTTTAAAATATTTAAAGCCTCGCCTCCCGATTCAGCAACTAAGGGGGTAAACTGCCATTGTTTGAGCTGGATTTCTAAAATGCTTCGATTGGTAGCGTTGTCATCTACAATTAAAATGGTTTTACTTTTTAGATCCTCCAAATTCAGGTTCACATAAGTACGCTCGGTTCTGTTCCCCGGACGTGCGTTGATGGTAAAACTAAATACGGTTCCTAAGCCTGTTTTACTCGTTACATTAATAGCGCCGCCCATCAGCTTAACTAATTTCTCACTTATAACAAGCCCAAGGCCGGTGCCCCCGTACTTCCGTGTAGTGCTTGAATCAATTTGTGAGAAAGCTTTAAACAATCTGCTTAATTTATCTTTGGGGATACCTATTCCGGTATCACGGATAGTAAATTCCAATACAAGTTCTTTCTCATTGCTTTTCAAGGCTTTTACGTCAATAAATATTTCGCCGCGCGTGGTAAATTTCACCGCATTACCTACCAAATTAATTAACACCTGCCCCAGCCGTAATGAATCGCTAATAATACGGGCTGGTATATTGGGTGCTATTTGGTAAACCAGGTCGAGATTTAACGCTGCCACCTTGCCCGAAAAAATATCCAGCACGCTCTCCACACATTCACGTAAATCAAAATCATGCTCCTCCAGCTCCATGTGGCCGGTCTCTATCTTGGTAAAATCCAAAATATCATTAATAACCTTTAACAGTGCATCACCGCTACTTTTTATGGTTTCTGTATAATCTTGTTGCTCAGCCGTGAGTTGCGTATTTGACAGCAAAGTCGCCATCCCAATAACCCCGTTCATTGGTGTTCTTATTTCGTGGCTCATGGTTGCCAAAAAAACACTTTTCGCTTTATTGGCATTTTCAGCTTCTTCCTTCGCAGCTTCCGCCTCTTCTTTTGCTTTCTCGGCAGCCTCCCGCGATTTGCGTTCCGAGATAGTTAACTGTGCCAGGCTTTCAGTGCGATCCTTAACCTGCTGTTCCAAAACACCTTTTTGTTTCTTAATTAATCTTACCCGGTATTTGAACAAGCCATAAATTGCCGCAATGATTAAAACTGAACCCAATATTTCAAACCACCAGGTCAGCCAAAATGGCGGCACAATAGTTATCTCTAACGGCGAAGTTATCTGCGACCATACACCATCACTATTTTTATATTTTAATTTTACATGGTAGGTGCCGGCGGGTAAATTAGTGTATGATGCCGTATTTTTACTGCCTACAAAATTCCAGTCATCATCAAAACCCTCAAGTTTATAAGCATATTGTTTCCTGTCTGTTGAAGAATAATCTAATGAAGCAAACTCAAATGAAAATACAGACTGTTTGTATGATAGTTCTAAACTGCGTGTATCTGTAATATTTTGCTTTAGAGGAGACGGATCCTTGCTGTTTTGCGCCACAGTTACGGGCTTATTAAATACCTGGAAACCGGTAATAACCAATGGGGCAAAGCCTGCTGACTTTTTAATATTTTGAGGAAAAAATACATTAAATCCGTTAACCCCGCCGAAATACAGCTTACCATCGTCAGCTTTTAACGCCGAGTGGGGTTTAAATTCATCATCCTGAATACCATCTTCAGTGTTATAATTGGTAAAAGATTTTTCGGCGGTATTGAACCTTGTTATGCCTCCATTTGTACTTATCCACAATATCCCATCTGTATCTTCTCTTATTGCATATATAATATCGCTTGGTAGGCCATCCTTTTTAGTAAAAATTGTAAACCTCCCGCTTTTGGGATTAAAAAGATCAAGTCCTGATAAAGTCCCCAACCACAATCTATTTTTGCTATCTTCAAAAATTTCAGTTACGCCGTTATTGCTGATGCTATTTCTTGTCTCGTCATGTTTAAAGTGAGTGAATGTGTCATTCTTGCGGTCTAAAAGTTCCAATCCGGCATCTGAAGTCCCTATCCATAAATTCCCTGCTTTATCTTCAAATAACGAGTAAATCCTGTCGCTGCTCGGTCCGTTTTTATTATTAATATTGTATTTATAGTGTTTGAAAATGCCGGTAGCATGATCATAAAAATCCAAACCATCATTAAACAGGCTTAACCAGGTATTCCCATCCCGGGTATGCAGCATGTAATAAACATTATTACCTCCTATTCCCTGTGGCCTGGCGGGATCTTTTTTAAAGTTTTTAAAAGTGCCGATTTTAGAATCAAAAACACTAGCGCCATCACCCCAGGTACCTATCCATATTTTGCCATCTTTATGCTGCCTTGATACTAAAACATAATTGCCGGTTATTCCATTTTTTCCAGCCGCAGGCTTCTTGTAATTTTTGAATGTGCCTGTTATAGGGTTAAATTGGTTGAGTCCACCTCCATCCGTTCCTATCCAGATATTCTTATTCCTGTCTTCAGAAATGTCAAGCACATAATTATTTGATAAGCTATGAGGCGATGAGTTATGCCTGTACAACTTAAAATTTGATGTGGATTTTTTAAATAAATTAATACCGCCAGCAAAAGCACCTACCCACATATTTCCCGATGCATCTTTGCAAATACCATAAATGGAGTTCCCTATAATACTGTTGTTATCAATCTCATCATGGAGGTACGTATTAATTTTTCCTGTTTCCCTGTTTAAAATACACAATCCGCCGTTTTCAGTCCCTATCCAAAGGTTTCCGTTTTCATCATTATTAAGGCTGTAAATGGCATTACTTGAAATGGTCCCCGGCGAGGCATCGCTGTGCAGGTAATGTTTAAAAGCATTCTTTTCCCTATCGTATACATAAAGACCATCTTCCTGGGTTCCTATCCATAAATGCTTTTGTTTATCCTCAAAAATGCAGGTAATATTTTTTGCGGCAATACCATTTAACGGATTAATTCCCAATAACTTTGAAAAGGTATTGTTCTTCCTGTTGTAAAGATTTAATCCGCCTACTGCTGTCCCCACCCACAAATTATCCTGCGAGTCAATATATATGGTACGGGCGTTATTATCGCTTATGCTTGTCGAATCATTGTCAATGTGCATGTGATGCTGGAAACCACCTTGCTTTATATTATAACGATCAAGCCCGCCGTTTTGCGTCGCCACCCATAGAATGCCATTTTTGTCAATTGCTAATCGATTAACCAGGTTGTTAGACAAACTTTTGGAGTCCTGATCATTGTGTAAATATCTTTTAAAGCGACCGCTAAGTCGATCGTACATGTTAAGCCCCCCTTGTGTCGCCAACCATATATTACCGTTATGGTCCTCAACAAGGTCGGTGATCATGTTGTTACTTATCGAGTTTGTGTCTCTTGAGTTGTTGCGGAAAGTAATGAATTTATAGCCATCGTAACGGTTAAGTCCATTCCTGGTTCCTATCCACATAAAGCCGCGGCTGTCTTGCCTGATGCAATTTACATTGATTTGCGAAAGCCCCTCGCGCGAACCCATGTGCTCAAACTTCAGGCTCTCATTTTGTGCGTAACCAATACGGGGCATTATTAAGAAAACAAAAGCCAGCAAAAAGCCTGTCACCTTCACCGGTTTGTATCGCTTGGCATTCGCATTAACTGATGGCATACACAGATGAATCAGAAGATTGATTCGTATTTATTGGTTTATACAAACCATGTGTACGATAACTTTAATTTAAAGTTCGCTTAAAATGGGGAATATTGAAAAAAAGTTGGGAACAGTCTGTAAACTGTCGACTTCCTAATATTAACGTTTACCCATCGCCTGGTAAAGCTCCGCAGTTAATAAACCGCTTCCTCCACCGTAATGCTGTACTATGAGTATTTGAGGCTTTAATGCTTTAAAAGCATCGCACAACCTTTGTTCACTTTCTTCTTCTATCCCACCTCCAAGCAAAACCAGGTTAAATTCCTGCGTACTAAATGCCAGTACGGCTTCATCATCTGTGCACACTCCTGTCGCATTCCATTCAGGATTGTTGTTTATTAACCGCACTACGGTTTGCAGGATTTCAGGATGCCTTCCTATTGTCAAAATTTGTGTCTTCATATTTTTTTTGGGGGCGGGGATCAGAATTAAGAAGGCGAAGGTTTCTGGCCTGTCGCCTTCTTAGTCTAACCTTAAAATTCCATTGGTACTTCCATCAACAAAAACTCAGTGTCAGTTTCGGCCGTGATATTGAATTTATCTGTATTCCAAATCCCGAAGCCATCGCGGGTATTTAACAGCTGGTCATTTATCTTTAGGCCACCATTTAAAACAAATACATACACGCCATTACCTTCCCCTTTTATGGTGTATTCACTACTGATACCTTTGTCAAACTTACCTAAATGAAACCAGGCATTCTGGTGGATCCAAACACCGGCATCATTAGCATCCGGGGACAGGATTTGCTGTAATTTATTATGCCTGTCTTCCAAATTCAAAGTGATCTGGTCATACCGGGGCTCAACATTTTTTTTATTGGGATAAACCCATATTTGTAAAAACTTTACACGCTGCTCTCCGTCCTTATTGTATTCGCTGTGATAAATACCCGTGCCGGCACTCATCGCCTGTATGTCGCCATTTTTTATAACAGCAACATTGTTCATGCTGTCTTTATGTTCCAGGTCTCCTTCAAGCGGAATGGAGATAATCTCCATGTTGTCGTGCGGATGTTTGCCGAAGCCCATCCCTCCGTCAACTGTATCATCATTCAATACCCGCAAAGCGCCAAAGTTCATTCGCTCAGGGTTATAGTATCCTGAAAAGCTAAATGAATGATAACTGTTAAGCCAGCCATGATTTGCATGTCCACGGGTTTCGGCTTTATGTAATACGGTATGTGCCATTGTTATTTCCTTCTGTTATTTTTTACACAACAAAGGTAAGGCGGTTGCTATTAACGAAAGATGATGTAGGTTAAGAAATGCGATAAGGTACGCAGTATATTTAAATTTGTACTTATTAAAAACAGGCTTGCATTAAGCCTGAAATACCGGCTATGGCTTCCTTAGCAACGCGCTTCTCATCCTGCTAAAAAACTCCGGCGTTACACCTATATATGATGCTATTTGTTTTTGAGGCAGATGATCAATAAGGGTGGGATAACGCTTGCAAAAAATACTGTAACGTTCCTCTGCGGTTAGGCTCATGTTATCAACTATCCGCTGCTGATTAGCCACTAATGAATTTTCTGTAAGGATGCGAAAAAAACGTTCAAACTTGGGTACTTCGTGGTATAGCTTTTCCTGGTTTATTTTTGACAGAACGATGGCTTCGGTATCTTCAAGCGCTTCTATATTAAGAATTCCGGGCTTTTGCGAGATCAGGCTATACATATCAGCCATCCACCAATCAGCGGGAGCAAAGCTTAACACGTGCTCTACACCGTTTTTATCTACTGTAAAACCGCGCAAACAGCCATTAGTTACAAAAACCGAGTTTTTACAAATTTCGCCTTCATTAAGTATAAATTGTTTGCGTTTGATATTTTTTGGGCGAAGCAGCGAAATGAATTTTTCTTTTTCTGTATCATCCAGATGAATATACTTGTCAATATTTTTAAGCAGCAGATCGAACATCGGGCGGTTTTTTTGGTAAGTTAAAGATTCAAAACAAGCGTTTAACATTGGAATATTATTTCAATACCCAATAGCCTATCCTCGTTAAGTCTTTAGCGTTTTCTGCTCATTTTGCAGCATTATCAATGCCTTTGCAGCCCTAACCTTGCGGGTATCTTCCTGCTTGGCTGAACCCACCCAATCACAATAGCCTTGTTTGTACGATTTTGAAAGTGCTTCAAAAAAAACTTTTGCCTTTTTATCCGCCACTAACAACAGCTCTAATTCCGCTGGTGTACCTTCAATATGTTCGCCTTTTTTTAGCATATTCTTTTAAATAACGGCTAAATATAAGCAGCGCCATGCTAAATCTATAAAAATGTTTCTGTCACTATAATATCAACGCCTTCATTTCATCTTTTGCTCCCTGTCCCCAATTTTTCATCAACTGTTTAAGCGTATTATAAAGGGCCATTCTATTCACCGGCTTGCCTTTTTTTGGTATGGTCATGGCTTTGGGCTCTATGGTCATATCTGTTACTTTAGTGGCAAACCAGGTTACATTATCATGCGGCAATGCCAGCCCAAGGATCATCCCGGGTAAGCCGGTAAATGATTCGGGACCACCAGAAACGGGTATTTTTTCGGCATAGAAAGCAACTACATACACAGAATCCATTACCAGTGCATTAGCGCGCCTGCAGGTAAAACCTGCAATTTCACGCGTTTCATCCGTGATTTTCCAGGTTATCTTACGAAGGGTATCTTTAACTAAATAAAGATCTTCATAAACCTTTTTTTGCGTAATACTGGTTTTATCATCCAGGTCGGTATAAGTGGTATTTGGCTGACCGGAAACCGCTTCGTCATTAAAAAAAGAATTAGGATCGGCGTCGTTTGACTCAACAGGGGTAGCCAATGTTTTGTTATCAGTAAAATTCAATATGCTTTTACTCTTCTTAAACTGGGGCTGTGTTTTTTTGTATGATTCCAGCAGGGGGGCTAAAAACGACTCATTTTCAGGCGTGATCCATTTTTTGATGGTTGCAAACATGTTTACACTCTTTTCAAATTCAATGGTGCCGTGCGTTGTAAAGTGCTCATTTTGGGCAAATAGCATGCTGCCACTCAGTAACAGCATGCCTATAATTGTGATGATTTTGGTTTTCATAGTTATTGTTTTTTTGCTGCTGTACCGCCCATGCTATTAAAGTCCCAGGTTACAGAAAACATAAAATATCTTCTTATAGTGGTATAGGTGTTTTGTTGGATAAAGTTTGCATTTACAGTCCTGTCGAATCCTTTGTTTTGATCAAGGAGATCATTGGCGGCAAGGGTAAATTTCAAATTATCTTCTTTTAAAAATGTTTTGCTTAGTGACGCATTTACGAGCGTGCGGCGGAAGTCGGTATTAAAGGTCTCTGTTTTTGCCCGGTATTGATAATCAGCATCTGAAGCAATTTGAAACTTGCCGGGAAGGTATACCGTGAATGAGCCACGTGCATTAAACCCCCGGCCGTTGTTGTTTGTATTAGGCTGCAGCGATGAACCGCTAAAGGTATAATTAGGCCCGAAAAAAACGTTAAAGTCAAATTTCTTTTGGATGTATTCGTACGCCTGTATACCCCCGGAATAGGTGTTTGATTTTGTAAAGTTGAGTTCGGAGTTTGATAAATTATACGAATTGTTGCCCGAAATGTTCCCGTTAAGCCCAATGTTAAGATCTGTATGCCCTACTTTCCTGCTCACGCTGGCGTCCAGATAAAAATTTGACGGATTTTTTGTAGCCAGGTTTACATATTGTATAATACTCTTACCTGCCGAATTGGTTGTCTGGTTGCTTACTATCGGGTTTGATGTGTAGGAATAATTACCATATACAAAGAAAGACATGCCGCTTAAAACCTTATAGGAGTTATAGTTAATGTTAAAGCTGTTTTCAAAAGCCGGTTTTAACTGCTGGTTGCCAATAATAACCAGCAATGGATCATTATTTACTGCCACCGGCTGGATCTGGTCAATCGTGGGCTGCGTAGGGCTGCCGCGATAGCTAACGCTAAAGTACTTTTGTTGCGAAGGCCGGTATTGAACCCTAACCTGGGGATTCCAGTTTACAAAGTTTCTCTTAAACTCATAGTTGGTGGCTTCATCAACCTGGTTAAAGTTAACCGCAGTTACTTTGGTACCAAAGTTTACGGTGATTTTCTTTTTTTGATAATTATAAAATGCACCTACCTGGTTTGACAATTGGTTAAGCTTAAAGTTGTTGCTCAATGAATCAACCAATACGTTGTAAACATTAGGTGCCGAAGCATTAAATGACCGCCGGTCTGATGTGCCGTTATCTATACCTACGCTGTAATTAAAAATAAATGATGATGCTTTTGACAGCGGCTCGGTATAAGTAATGTTACTGGTTAATATATTGCTTTTTGTTTTATAGGTTTTATACTGATCTATTTGTTGTGTGCTATCAAGCTTGCCTTTTTCATCAAAAAAGTGAGCATCTGATTTCAAAAAGCCCTTGGTTTCGCTTTGTTTATATGAATCACTTACAAGCGCCGAAAGCGTGCGCCCTTTCTTTTTAAACTTTTTGGTATAGAATGCGCTTGCGTTAAATATTTGCGAATTACTGTTATTGATGGTATTACTGGTATTATCGTTCAGCGCCGACCCGTCTGCCCGGGTATTTTTCGTAACATTATTCGTATTTGTTTTGCTGTTTTTTAGCGTGCCGTCAGTCATTACTTTTAAGTTTGATGAGGTATCAAGTTTTACCTGGTAGGTAGCGTCCAGCTTTTGGCGAAAGATATAGTTATCATATTTCTGATTTGCGTCTGTATTTATGGTTCCGGTTGGTAAGTTATTTTGCGATAATGTGTTGCTTGTCCCGGTAACCTCTAAGGACCCGATTTTATAATTGGCGTTAATTGACTCCTTGTCCTTATTAAATTTGTTATCGTAATGCAGCCCGCCCGTGCGCGCTACAGGGAGTCCCCGTTGATTATACTGGCCATTCCAGCCATCATCAAATCCATCGCCGTCACCGCCGCCGGTAAACATCAAGCCGCCATCGTCACTAACCTCTAAACTACTCCCGCCGTACTTTTGGCTGTCCTGCCAACCTAACCCGGTTTTACCCGTGTTAGAAACTATGGCATAGGCCGAAAATTTTTCTTTAGCCTTGAATTTATTGAACAATGCCTGCCCCGAATAGAAGCCATTGGTGCCAATACCACCATCTAACTTACCGAAATAGCCATTTTTCTTATCGGCCTTGAGCTGTATGTTGAG
The DNA here is from genome assembly GCF_002257585.1 of Mucilaginibacter xinganensis. Classification (NCBI taxonomy): domain Bacteria; kingdom Pseudomonadati; phylum Bacteroidota; class Sphingobacteriia; order Sphingobacteriales; family Sphingobacteriaceae; genus Mucilaginibacter; species Mucilaginibacter xinganensis. The sequence goes on from NZ_CP022743.1 coordinate 4,818,030, forward strand.
GGTTTTTGATTTTTTACCGTCGTCAATGCCTGTAAAAGTTGCCTGATCACTGGTTTTATCGTAAAGCTGCACCTTGTCAACCATGTCGGCACGCAAATTCTTGGTAACCAGGGTAGGGTCATCCCCAAAAAACTCCTCACCATCAACCAGCACTTTAGTAACCGTTTGGCCCTGGGCTGTAATTTTGCCGTCCTTATCTACCTGGATCCCCGGGAACTGCTTTAACAGGTCTTCAACCTTGGCATTAGGTTGTATCTTAAACGCCTTGGCATCAAACTCCGTGGTGTCGCCTTTCATCTTCATAGCAGCACGGCTGCTTTTTACAATAACATCAGCCAAAAGCTTAGCCTTCAGGATCATACTTACACGCCCGAAATCACGCGTGCTTTTTGCAGAATCAAGGGTAAAACGTTCCACATAATCAGCATAACCGGGATAGGTTACCAGCAGTATGAGTTTACCCTTTTTTAAATTGGGAAGTGTAAAGGCACCCGATGCATTTGCCCTTGTAAAACTAACCAGGGTAGAATCTTTAGCATTTAATACGCTTATGGAGGTGTTTGCCAGCTTAGCGTTCGAAGCAGTGTCAATTACCGAGCCTTTTACCGAATAAAGGTTTTGCGCCGACGAGGAAAAGGTTAACAGTAAGCTGGAAACAAAAAGTAAAATTGTGAATTTCATATGTTAGGTTTATTGAAAACTAAAGTATAACTAAAAATTTAGTAATCAAAAACATTAACATTAATTAACAATTCTTATTGCATTGCCAATGCAATTAAATTGCAATTAGCTTAATTACAGGTATTTAATTTATTTAACAAGCAGTTTAGTGAATGCCACGCTATCACCATTAAAGGCGTTAAAATCTGTTACATGATTAATTCCGCTTACTTTTGCCTTGTCACTGTGCTGCCAAAAGCTCCATTTTGTTGTGCTGCCCGCATTTAATTGCGGCTGATAGTAATGGGCTATCCATAAATTATAGTCGTCAAAATAACCTTCCAGGTTATCCTGGTAAAACTTTAGTCCCGAGTATATTATTGGTTTAATTTTAGTTTTAGCCTCTACATATTTTAAAAATGCATTCAGTTCCGCGCGCATTTTTTCAGGGGCAACGCCATTTAATTCTTCAACATCAACGGCCATAGGCAAATCGCCCTTTTCTGTTTTTACGTTTTGCAAAAAAAACACCGCTTGCCATTTGCCGCTTGCTTTTGGCCTGAAGTAATGGTAGGCACCGCAAATTATCCCTGCTTTAGGGCCTTCGCGCCAGTTACGCTGAAAATACGGATCAACAATAACCACACCTTCGGTAGCTTTTATAAACGCAAAGCTAATGTGTACCTCATCTTCCGTCATGTTCTTCACCTTATGCCAGTCAATCCTGCCCTGGTACGATGAAACATCAATACCATGGATAGCATATTTATCAGGAATTCGGATGTTAAAGCTTTTAAAAGTGCGGTAATGCGGATCGCTGCCCATATCCCTGATCCAGCGCCAGGTTGAGGTAAAGCATTTTATTACATAGCCATAGTAAAATGGCGAAAGCAACACCAGTAAAAATCCGGCCAAAGCTATTTTCCACTTTACCGAAAAGCTGTTCTGTTTTTTCTTGTTGGCCGGGGTTCTTTTTTTTGCAGGGATAACTTTGCTTACAGGCGTTTTTTTTGAAGGGGTAGTTTTTTTAACCGGCGTACTCACAATTGCAAAAATACGAAAAAGGGAGAATGAGTTTAAGGATAATAAAAAGGCTTATATTTATTTAACTTTTTATATGATTAAGCAATTCGGTTACGTAATTCTTACTATGCCAAATGCATAACCGCATACAAAGCCGATACCGATATGGCTATCCACAGTATAGTTCCCTGTAAAAATGGTTTGAAGCCTACCGCCGATAACACTTTTCTTGAAAGCCCTGCTCCAATTAAAAACAATGTCAGCGTTAAACCCGCTTTGGAAATAATGAGCAAATAAGGGCTCACAATTGAAATGGCCGGAATATAGGTATTGGCTATCATCGCCATAACAAACAGGCCGATGAAATATGGTACGCTAACCGTTTTTGATTGATTTTTAAACAGGAAGGCCGACATAAAAGTTACCGGAATAATCCATAGCGCGCGGGCCAGTTTTACCGTTGTTGCAACTTCAAGTGCATGCGGGCCATATTTACTTGCCGCACCTACGACCGAACTTGTGTCATGTATGGCGATGGCACACCATAAGCCAAACTGTGTTTGCGATAAATTGAGGTGATGTCCGATTACCGGAAATAAAAACAGGGCGATAGCATTCAATACAAACACGCAGCCCAGGGCTACCGAGATCTGTTTTTCTTCTGCCTTAATAACGGGAGATATAGCAGCTATGGCGCTCCCCCCGCAAATCGCCGTGCCGCCTGAGATCAGGAAAGAGGTTTTCTTTTCAATATTAAGAAATTTGCCCATAAAATAACCAAAAACTAAAGTCCCGCTTATGGATGCTATAGTAAATAAAACACCCTCCTTACCTGCTTGCAGCGCACTGTGCATATTCATGCCGAAACCCAGGCCAACTACGGAAACTTGTAACAACAAATGCGTAGCCCTATGGTTTAAGTGCAGGTAAGGGTGGCCGATAAGTTGTGCAATAGCCAGGCCCATTATTAAAGCAATCGCAGGGCTCGCAAAAGGTGTAAAACAAAAGGCAGTACAAGCAATAAATATTATCTTTTTTGTGTTATCATTAATATTGATAAATGAAGTGTGGTTAGTGAAATGATGTGAAGACTGCATAACTATATCTTATTTTGTTAAGCAAATATCCAGGCTTTTCAAATCGGATTTATATTACAAAATACAATCCTAAATAACTTAAAGTTATACCTTAAGTTGCCATGTGTAATTTCGTTACTCCATTTCTGTTTTGCTTATGACACAATTGGGCAATCAGGATTCAGGGAAAATAATTTTGAATGTTAGTTTATAAACCCGATATTTAAAAACGCAAACCAAAAACCTTCTGAAAAAAACACTATCCATATTGTTCCTTAGTATTTACCTGCTAAATTTATGCGGACAGTTAGCGGTTTATCAATATTTAAACCTGAAAGCAGATAGCTTTTTTAATGTCCAGATAAAAGATGGCCTTTATAATGTTAACGACCTTACCGAAATAAAGATCCCCGCAAGTATGCCCGGTGTAAGCGAATGGGCCACTTATGAAAAGGTAAGTGGAAGTATCCGGTTTGCAGATGAGTCGTACAATTATGTTGAAATGCGGGTAACAAGGAACGCTATCTATCTAAAATGCGTCCCCAACTACGATACTACGCTGTTATCAAATCAAAACGTAATTCACGCCGAAAATATCGATGGGGTAAAAATCCCAAAAAAGGAACATGTTCCATATGGCAAAAGCACAGTAGTTGACAATTTGAGTTTTGCATTCACCAAGTTTGAATTTAATTCGCCTTATAAAAATTCTGCAATTAAAATCATACAACCTGTGTTGCAAATAATTTGTCATAGTCTCGACATCCCGGAGCAACCACCCAGGTCTAACTGCTAACACCTCATTATTATCAAAATTAAGGCACAACACGCTTTGCGGTGTTAAATACTGCGCACAATAAAGCTGGCAGTAGGTCTTCTTTCCAGATAAATATAGTGAGGGAGGCCTGCGCAATTGCTAATCACCTGCCCCTGTTTAAAGATATCGATTAAGGGGTGCCGGTTATGCATTAAACAAATGGCCGTTCTGGCTATTAAAAACAATTTTAAAAAATCAAGGAGTTTATTACGTCAATAAATTATTTATGACAACTAAAAGAAAAATTGCAGGAGCAGTTATTTTATTGCTTTTGATCATCATAGTTACGGCTTATAGCCGAACCTCGTCCAGGGGAAAAATGCCGGGGATTCTTAAAGAGTTGCGGAACAGAAATTACACCATGGAAAACCCTTTCAGCCCCGAAGTAAAAATGGCACGTGCCGACTCAATGTTAAAGTTGCCGGGTAACGAAAACAATGTTAACCTGATGGCAGTAAGAGCTTCACTGAGCATTAAAGTAGGGAAAGAAAACCAGGCTGTAGAACTTTACGAGGATCTGGTAAATAAAATGGATTTTATGAGCATCGGCGGATTGATGCCCAATATTGGGATTGCATATATGAGACTGGGCGAACGCACCAATTGTATGCTCAATCATAACGGCTCGTCATGCATTTTTCCCATAAAGGATGGCGGCGTCCACGTTATAAAAACGGGTTCAGCAAAGGCGATAGAAACGTATCAAACCATTTTAAGAAGCCACCCGGACGACCTTGAATCGATGTGGCTGCTCAACATTGCCTATATGACTTTGGGCGGCTACCCCAAAAATGTGCCAAAGGAGTTTTTGATTCCCGGCCTGGATGCCGACACCGCGTTTAAAATTAAACCGTTCACTGACATGGCTGCCAGCCTGGGCCTGAATGTTAATGGCAGAGCAGGCGGTGTTATTGTTGATGATTTTAACAATGATGGATATCTGGATATTGTAACCTCGGGATGGGATTTGGACGACCCTTTGCATTACTTTCAGAATAACAAGAATGGAACTTTTACTGATATTACGGAACAAAGCGGGCTAAAGGGGATAAACGGCGGTTTAAATATTCAACAAACCGACTACAACAATGACGGCTATAAAGATATTTTTGTTTTAAGAGGTGCCTGGAATGCACAGGGTTTTGGTAACCAGCCAAGCTCGTTATTGCGCAACAATGGCGATGGTACATTTACAGATGTTACCATACCCAGCGGGCTGTTCTTTTTACACCCTACCCAGGCCGCCGTGTGGGCCGATTTTAATAATGACGGATGGGTTGATGTGTTTATTGGTGCGGAAAACCCCACCACATACGATGCCGGCGGGACACATAAATGTATGCTGTATATCAATAACCACGACGGTACTTTTACTGATAAAGCAGGCCAGGCGCACTGCGATGTGATGGCATTTGTGAAAGGCGCAACGTCAGCCGATTTTGATCATGACGGATGGCCCGATGTATTCCTGTCATCGATGGATGGAACTAAGTATCTTTTGAGAAACAGGGGACTAAAAAACGGCGAGGTTGATTTTGAGGATGTTACTCAAAGAGCAGGATTAAGCACAAATACAGCAAGCACATTCACAACCTGGTTTTTTGACTATAATAATGATGGATGGAGTGACATTATCGTATGCGACTATGGCAATATGGGCAAAAGCCTTGGCTATTTTTCTGCTGCTGAAGCCCTTGGAAAACCGGTGGCCAATGCCGGTAATGTTTATTTATACCAAAACAACCACAACGGCACGTTCACCAATGTAACCAAAGAAACCGGGCTTAATAAAGTAGTATTCAGTATGGGCGCTAATTTTGGTGATATTGATAATGACGGCTATATGGATATGTATTTCGGCACCGGAAATCCTGATTTTAAATCACTCGTGCCCAATAAAATGTTCAGGAACATTGATGGAAAGAGGTTTGCCGACGTTACCGTCTCTTCACGCATGGGGAACCTGCAAAAAGGACATGGCGTTGCCTTTGCCGATATCAGGAATACCGGCATACAGGATATTTACGCGGAAATAGGGGGCGCATTTAAGGGTGATTCATATACCAGCTCATTATATGTTAACCCGGGCCAAAACAATAATAACTGGATAAGCTTAAGGCTGGAAGGAGTAAAAGCCAATAAAGCCGCAATTGGCAGCCATATCAGGATAACCTTTACAGAAAATGGAGTAAAACGAAGCGTTTATAAGGACGTTAACTCAGGAGGCAGTTTCGGATCATCACCGTTGCAGCAGGAAATAGGGATTGGAAAAGCAAAATTTATTGATGAGATTGAGATAAACTGGGCGGGCAGCCATACCATACAACATTTTAAAAATATTGCCCCCAACCAGTTTTTGCACATTACCGAAGGTAATAACATTGCCGAAATTGTTCATTTAAAACGGCTGGTATTTAAAAGTTCGCCCAATTCGCCCGTTTGTATGCCCATGGTTACCAAAGTAAACTAAGCTATTGTTTGTACCAGGATACCAAGCCATGTAATATCTTTATGATTTCCATTTGGTTTAAAAGAACACTATATTTATCATATCAATAACCTTTAATTTATAAAGAATGAAAAAACTTCTGTTAATATGCTGCTTGTTTATTGGATTAACAACTGCAAGTAATGCACAAGGCCCTAAGATAGTTACCGACCCGGTTGAAAAAGCCAAAGGATTGCAAAAGCAGCTGAACCTTTCGGACAAGCAAACTGAAAAAGTTAGCGCCATTTATAAGGAATCTGTAGAGAAATTTGACAAAATCAAGGTTAAAGAACACGGCAACACCAATAAAATGCTGGCCGACGTTGCTCCCTTACGTGTTGCAACTATCAAAAAAATTAAAGAAGTTTTAACTCCTGCCCAAGCTGTTAAATATGATAAATTAATAAAAGAATCAAAAAGTTCAAGCCTGAATGGTGGCTGGAGTGACGGTTGGAGCTCTGCCGCAAACTAACAGTAACAGCATAAAACACAAAAAGCGGCTCCTCGCCGCTTTTTGTGTTTAGAAGGATATCACCGTTTATTCAAGAACCCCGAATTTTCCTGATTGAAACTCCTGGAAAGCTACCTGTAATTCTTGCTGGGTATTCATTACAAACGGGCCATATTGAGCAATCGGCTCATTGATCGGTTCACCGCTTAATAACAGTATGATGCTGTCTTCATCAGCGGTTATATTTATTTCTTCGCCTTCGTTTTTAAACAGGATAAAATCGTGTTCCGCTGCCTGTTCGCCATTAGCGGTTACCATGCCTTCAATTACCAGCAATATAGTGTTATGGCTAACCGGAATATCAGCAGTTAAATTACCTCCTTTGTTTAACCTGATATCAAACAGGTTAACCGGGGTAAAAGTAGTTGCCGGCCCTTGAAAACCATTAAAGTTTCCTGCTATTATATTCACAACACCACCATCACCAGGCAAAACAACCTTTCCCATTTGGTCGGCGGTTATAGGCTGATACGCCGGTGCGGTTAATTTATCTTTTGCAGGCAGGTTTACCCAAAGCTGCACCATTTCAAACGGACCACCTTTTTTGGAGAATGACTCTTCATGATATTCTTTGTGCAGAATGCCTGCGCCGGCTGTCATCCATTGCACATCGCCCGGGTTAATTACACCGCTGTTACCCGTGCTGTCATGGTGGGCAACGCTTCCTTTGTAAGCAATGGTAACTGTTTCAAACCCCTTGTGCGGATGCACATCAACCCCGCGGATATGATCTGAAGGACCAAAATCATATGCAGCATTAAAATCAAGCATTAAAAAAGGGCTTACCCGTTTTTGTGTAAGTTCCGCATTAGGAAAATAGTTAAACACCCTGAAACCATCTCCAACCATGCCCGGGCGTGCCGGACGGCTGTATATTTTCTCAATTAACTTTTGCATTTAGTCTCCTTAATAATTTATATACAAAGATACCTAATGCAGTAATGTTAATGCTTAATGTACATTAAGAATTGCTGGTTACAGATTAATTCTACAACTGACATAACCCGCTTTTAACATGCTGGTTAATGTTTTTTTAATTGCAGCTGACTAAAACAATTATCACCTGAGGTACAAAGCTGCATTGGCTGGTTAATACCCCAGGGCGTTGTTAACGTTGCAGGGTTCCATTTTCCCGTTATATACATAGCCACCCAGGTGCTGCAGTTTACCGGGTTATAATTATTAAGCCAATATCGCACAGGGCAGCCCGCCACGCCGTCGTACGCGCCATCGTCACCCGCAGCAAGATGGTGATGATGCACATGAGTGGTGTGGCAAAGCTCATGGGCAACCGTAAAGGTTATAATTCGCGAAAGGTTTTGAGTGTAATACTGGCTAACCAGGTCAGACGCATGCATTGGGTCAATATTGACATTAAATTCGGTGTTCGCCGCTCTTAAATACCCATTTTTCCGGATCACGTTCGGGTCATTAGTGTTACCGTTGGCCGGTAAATATTCATCAGGTTTATAGGAAGTCTTCACTACGTTATCTGTCCATATTACAACGTTTTGGGTATCTTCGGGATATATTCCGCCAGACCGTGTATCGGCTGCGGACGCGCCATTTACGGGCACTGTGGACGCAACAGTTTTATCTCCGGCGGGCCTTACCACACTATTGGTTATTATTACTATTCCGCGGGTGTAAGTGTGGAGCGGTGTATTATAATTCACCCATCTGCCATAAGTTACCCCTGATGGCTCACCCGGTTCACGCTGGCCATACCGTGAATTGCTGAGGTGATATACTTTAACACCAGACGCCCTGCTATAACCCAGCGCCCCCATTTTTATAGCGCTTTTATACTGTTGGTCTGCCGCATTCATATTCGCCAGCCCCAGGGTTATCAATTCCTTTACCTGAGGAGAGAACCGCTTGTAAACCGGGTTGTAGCTATCATCTTCGGTTAAAAACCCTCGATATTCGTCAATAAGCGAAATATTGTCACCATTATGATGGTTATCCGGTTTAACGTCTTCATCCCAGTCGAGTCCGTACCCTTTGTGTAAAATATTTTCACTTTTTTCCCATGCATCTGCAATTTTGTTTTCATCACGGTCAAATGGTATGGTAATAAATGTTTCGCCTTTATCGTAATATGGGCTGGCGGTAAGCTCAGTTCCGTCATCAAGCGTTACTTTGGCGGTAAGCTTACCCCAGGCGCCGTAGTCCATACTCGTTATCTGAACAATGGCCAGGCTCCCATTATTGATAACCGAGGTTGCTACGCTATCTGTACATCGGCCAGGGTCAAATGTACCTGCCGAAAAATATTTTGTGCTGTCACATATTTTCAAATCTGCGGTTTCGTTACCGGCATAAACCGGGTAATTGCTGTTAAAGCCTTTGTAATGGGTTATGTCCTTTAATTCATAACGTACGGTAAAATTGCCCGGATAAAGTTTATCAGGGTTATTTTTATCGTGTACCGTTACATAGAATTTCGAGCTGTCGTCACCCTTTGCGTCATCGCTGCCATCAACTTTGGGACCTTTTGGCAGCCATGTTTCGTATTTGCTGGCGGGCATAGGTTCTAACACTGCCTCATACTGTTGTTCCGGTCCTCCAATATCTGCTGTAAGGTTCTCCGTTATATTGGCATTATTTTCACGGATATACTCAGTTTTAGAATATTGAATTTTAAATCCATAAGTCGTTTTAGTTACCTTAAGGTAGGCGTTGTCGAGGGTCCCTGACGTTTGGGTGGGGGCACCCGCTATCTTTGCAAAATGCGGATCAGTTGAAGCCCTCATGCCTATGTTTTCAGTATCGTCATTTTCAGCGTGGTTGCCTTTCTCGTCGTGGCTGGAAGTGTGAATTTTTATCGAAGCCCCCAACCCTACTGTGGATAATACCTGAACAGGGTCGTATATAAATGAAAACGACATCCTGGTTACAGACGGGTTTGTGGTTGTAATTGTAGTTCCGCCTTTTCCAGTATATCCGCTGTTTTCGCTGGCTGTACCGCTAAGCGAATTATCATTGACGGACATTGACGAAAATGACATCTGCCTTGCAATATCGGTGTTCTTGATCGCCTGGGCGGTTTTAAGGTATTTCTTATTCTTATTGATCCCGTTGGCCATTTCGTCTATTTCATCCGTATTGGCGCCTACGGGGTTCATACTGCATTGCACTATGGTGCGCCCGTTTGCCTCGTACATCATGGGCGCCTTAGATGATTTTCCGGCGCATATGTAAAACGATGAGCCTGATGGGCCACCTCCATTGCTATGTGCCTCTGCTACCTTCTTTGAATAATAAAAACTAACCGTAGTATAAGTAGTGTCGTAATGATGCTGTATTAACAACTGGTCGCCGTTGGGTAACGCCTTTGCTTGTTGCTGCATTATTGCTTTCATCAGCGAATCGCGAAACTTCATCATCCGGGCAGGCGTCATGGTCATCATCTTCCTGGCCATTTCCTCCGCCTGGGCCTTGGTGGGCGTCTGGGCATATAAAGGCAGAACGAACCACATGGCTATAATAGTTAGTACAGGCAATAACTGTTTTTTCATATTAGTACAATTTGTCATGCTTAATTACTTGCTATGCTCACCATGTATCAGGATAAATGTTTTTAATATTTATTGAAGACATTGATTTTGGGCCGCTGGCAGGCCAGGCTCGCCCCGGCCCGCTTTGCGACACCATCCCTAACAATTATCTTTCAATCAAATCACTCAACTTTTGCCAGTCAATCATTTTGATAGCTTCATCGATATCGGCCGAATCACCTTTAAATTGCACGGCGATATTTTGCACTACCAGTCTGCCAATTTTTGTTCGGTTAAAAGCAAGTTCGTAGCGGGTGTCTGTCAATCCATCATTAGTATTTTCCGTGCTTTTGGCTACAACCGGCTTCCCTAAAAACACAAGGGCGGTATCATAATAATCGCCGTGGAGGCTTACACTGCCACCATCCATAATAGGACACCCGGCGGAACGGATCCCCTTTAAAGCAAGGGTTGTCGGCACCGGTATGGATAGGGCAACAGGCGGCGTTTTAGCGCAATACGACAAAGCCATCGAACTATGGGTACCTGTGATATAAAGGTTCGCTACAATAAAAATTTTCAGCTTGGTTCTATTAATTGATTTAAGCGCAGCTGCCACCTGCTGTGCATTGGTATAGTCTTTTATACCACTAACAGCAGCACCCATCAATCCCCCGCTTTCTGCTTCGGGCATGGTGAATTCCACCTGCCAGTCTAATGCGTAAGGGTCTCCTAATCCAACTGTTTTCAAAATATCGCCGGTGCAATCATGCCAGCTAACAGGATCCCGGCACCAATATTTCATGGCGTCAAATGTTGTATCTTCCTTGCCTGTTGTCCAGTCGCGGAAAGTATGTGGCAAAGCATAAAAAAGCGCGTTATGCAGTTTATTTAAAAATGCTGTTTCTTCGGGCCTTTGCTTCCTGAATGCCGAACTTTTGTCTTGTGCCTGCACACTTACAGTAATTAATAACCCTGTCAGCAGCAGGATAGATAGCGTTGTTCTTTTCATGCCGGTATATTAATATGCTTTTCTTATTTTAAAAACGCCGTAAACCGTACCCCTGTTAAAGATTTTGTCATGCCCGGTTTTGTTATTCCATACAGTTGAGCTGATGGTGCCTGTAATAAAGTCGCCATCCATGCTGGTAATGGTAAGGGTGCCGCCGCAATGCAATTTTTGAAGGCTTTGATTTCCCTGCATTGAACATGCGCAAACCTTTACGCCCGGCCGTATATCAGGGGTAAAATATATCGCATTTGAATTACCGTTAAAAGGATGCACCCCTTTAGTCAACCCGCCGGTATAAGTTATCATCATTACACCGCTGCCGGCAGCCGTGTGGCTGCCCGGGCCCATATCGCGCCCAAGCCCTATAAACTTTATCACGGTTACGTTATTTGCAGGGTCGAAAATAGCATTTGCATTACTTGTAAGGCTCACCAGGTTTACATCACTGGATTGTAAGGCCGCATCAACCTGGCTTTTTTTGGCCAGCAGCCTTGCCCGGTCAGCAGCCGGGATCCGGGCCAGTATAGCAGGGTCGATGGCTGCAACAGTTGATGGATTTGTAGCAGATGCTTTAGCGCCGGTGGTTTTTTGACTGTAGCGGGCATCGTTAATGCCTGATGCAGGTACGTTAAAGGCAAATATGTTATCCCCTGTTTCAAAATACAAAGTTTTCAACAGCACCACTTTGGGCAGGTCGTGCCCGGTGGGTATCAGTTCTACCGATATGACCATGGTATTATCCGGTGGAGTTTGTGATGGAGCAGTATATCGGACTAAATATTCATCAACTATGTCCAATGAACCGCCACCCTGCAAAATCTTCCAGTTTTGAGCGTGGTATGATACAGGTATACCGGCACTGGCAAGCGTATGTGCCGCATCAGACATGTGCACCGGGTGACCGTCTGTAATAAAATCTCCATCGCTATTTGTAGCAGGCGGGATATATACATCTATGTTTATCTGCGTTTGTTCGCTGGCCGAAAGAACACTTTTTTCTGCGTTAAGCGATAAGCGGCCGCCACGCATGGCCCTCGCCAGATCATCGTCTGAAGCGCGCCCGTTCTGTGCAAACAGCTTTGCGGATAACAGGATAAATGCCGTTATACTCAAATATCTTTTCATTATATAAATATTAAGTTTTCAATAAACTTCTATTATTACCTTTTACTTTACCTCAAGTTTTACGCGTTTAATTATCCTACAAATTGTGCTTGCACAGGTATAAACTGCCGTTAGAAAGATCTACATCCAGGAAAACTATTACTTCTTTATTGTCGATTACTACCTTCGTGGGCGAGGATGCGTTTTCAAACACGGTACCATCTGAAAAATAGAGGCCACGATAACCCATCCAAGCCATGCCGGTTTCATTGGCATTTAAAAACAGATTTTTAGGTTCAATCGGATTATTGAATTTAAAAAAAACAGCACCATTTCTTTCAAGTACAGTGTTGTTGCTGTTAACAGGGATATAAAAAACATTGCCTGTATTGCGAAGCCAAACCTGGTTATTTAATATATCATTAATTGGCAGTTTTGCTCCGTTAGACATATAAACTACCCGATCAACTCCTGAAATAGCGCCAATAAACTTACCGTCTGGGCTAACCAATGGCAGTGTGCCGTAAACCTTTGGCAGTGATACCCGAATGCCGTTTGATGCTACCATGTGGTAATTCATCCCGCCTGTAACGCTCATCCCAGCTATGGCAATAATAGTGGAGTCGGCATTATGGGCTATTTGGAACATGGCAAAGTTACCAACCGGTTTGCCGTTAAATGTCATGCTTTGCTCAGCCTTGCCGCCCATCATGCCTGACGCCACGTTGTGCCCGTCCTTCATTAGCGCATGGCCCTGGTCAATTTGGGTAAAGTCCGTGCTCCGCTGCTCCCACTCGCTGCCGTTTTTCAACGAATTGCGGATGCTCATATCAGGGGTCTCGCCGGTTTTTTGAAACTGTCCGTTGTTGTAGCTATACATGGCCATATTATAATCGGCTATTTTAGCAACAAGCTGGTTGTTAACTACTTCAACCCGTCTAAACCATATATCAAACCCATCCGGGCTGGCATTGCGCTGTTGCTGCGAGAAAGTCATTAAAACTACTCCGTATCCTGCAGGGTCGGTGTACTTTATGGCGGTTCCATCTGGTGCAACTGTGGTGCCAGGGGCTGCCTGACCGGTTACCTGGCTCTGTGCGGTTTTTGATGCGCCACTGGTTAATTTGTTTTTCAACTTATTAAACAGCTGTGCCGATGCCATATTGGCTGCAGCCAGGAACAACAAAGTGTAAATTACTTTTTTCATTATCGTTAGGTTTATATATTAATCAGCCCATAAAAACAACACCCAGCATTAATGCCGGTACTGTTTACAGCACGCTTAAAATCTTTTTAATTTGGTTCCGATTACCTTTATCAAGGCTGCTCCAACAGCCAGCCCGAGGAAAAATTGTTAATAGGAGTTTTCGACTGGATCAATACCCCATTGGCTGCAATACACAGGTACCCCCCCGTCATCAGGTTGCGGAACCTATATACATTCTGGTCGTTTGTGGTTTCCATGGTCCAATACCCTGCGCGGTCGGCATAGTTATCGGTAAACGTAACGTAGCCCCGCTGGTCAACCAGCAGATAATTTTCCTTCCACCGATTTTTTATACTAACATAATGGCTGTTGGGTATATCAAGTACCTGCCATTGCGCACTCCACCAGCCTGGATCAATATTTGTTGCCTGCGGCGGGCCCTGCTGGTTATTCAGGTACATATTATTAAAGCTGTTCTTAAGCTTTACAAATTCAAGCCCGTCGACCGGTTGTTGTTGAGGCGGCGGCGGTTGGTTGTATTGCCCGCCTGCTACGGGAACCAACTGCGGGCCACCTACTGAAGCTGACGCAAGCGGTGTTAGCTGGCTGGCCAGGTAGGTTACCTGCACATCGGGAAGGGTATTTAAAGGCGTGATTAAAATGGCGGTTGTGCTTATGGTTTGGCCCGGTTTAATCCAATAACCTATCTGTACAAATTGCCTTATCCTGTCAACTTTTTTGGGGTCGCAATCATTCACCATTGCCAGCACGTTGCAGGCTTCGGCATTAATAATTGCTTCTTTTGATGTTAACCTGGCACCAGTTGCATTCACACAGTTAAACTGCGCCAATTGGTCTGATACGTTATTCAGAACATTCCAGCCCTGTTTGTAGAGCATTATTTTACCCTGGTTAGTGGTGTTGCGAACATAAAAGCTCACAGCGTACCGACTAAAATCACCCTTGTTACCAACGGCTTTTACTTCGGTCGATTTAATGACGTAACCCAGTTCAAGCCCGTCGACCAGTGCAGGCTGTTTATCTGTTACCGGGAAGGTAGCGGGCTGCGCTTTTAGGCCGCAGTAAATCAGCAAAAACAGGCTGATTAATAAAAATACTTTTTTCATTTTCGCCAGAGATTTAAATACAAGCCGGTTAATTACAACACGGCTTGTTGGTGTTTTTAGCAGATGTACTTATGTTATTGTTCGGCCACACTGCCAGAGATCGATCCGGTAACGTCAGTAATAACTGAATTCTTAGGATCTGTGTTATCGAAATTGGATCCTTTGATCACTATTGATGGTAAAGTGAGTGAGATCTTTCCCGACGCGCTTACCGCAACTGTTAATGTTGAGCCGTCTAATCCGGTAGTCCCATAAATACCCTGTTTGGCTACAGTAACTTTATCTATAACTAAAGCAGCTACCTGTCCCGCCGCAATTTTTGTAGCATCACCAACTATAGTGTATGTCCCTGCTTTAGGTTTCGCGGTGCCTGCCCAGAAAAATATAATAGCCGCCTGTGCCGATTTATCAGATGACTGACCTGTTACACCCAGCGCATTCAGATCTTTTGTTCCCCCTGAAATGGAAGTTGCCGAATCAACAGCCGTTGTTTCCGTATAGGTATTTCCGTTAACCATAAACTTATAAGTGGTAGTGGTTGGTGTGGGGTCATTTTTGGTGCTGCACGAGTATGCAAAAAAGCATACGGCAACCAATACCATGTACATTACTTTCTTTTTCATTGTGGTGATTTTTGAGTTTATTTATTTTAATTGTTGTTTATTGTTTTACAAATTCAACCCTGCGGTTATTGGCTTTACCTTCGGGCGTAAGGTTATTGCTGATCGGTTTGGTGTCGCCAAAGCCTTTGGTGGTAAGGCGCGAGCCATCAATACCCATGTTTACCAGTTGTGACTTAACGGCATCGGCGCGTTGTTGCGAAAGCGTTGCATTGTGGGCTGCGCCGCCGCTGTTATCGGTATGGCCGTCAACCTCGAATTTTAAATCAGGATTATCTTTTAATATACCAACTATCATATTAAGGGTACCCATGCTTTCGGGCTTAATAGTTGATTTATCAATATCAAAGTTTATTCCGTGGGTAATGATTTTAGCATCGGTGAATTTTTTACCCAGCATGTTCATACCCCCGCCATTGGCAACGCGAACATTGGCTATTATAATAGGGTTATTAGGGTCGCCTATACCCTCTATATCAAATGCATGGGGTTTGGTACCCAGGTTTGGCGCTACTGCAACGCGATACTGGTCAACATATACCTTTAATTGGTTATTGCGGTAGGCGATGGCGATGTGGTGCCATTTATTCAGGTACCTTTCACTAAGAATGTCTGCGGGGATCTTGCCCTGCAAATCAAGGCCGGTTGTTTTATTTTCAATCCCGATTACGTCCGTAGCTATGGTTATACAGGCCTGGTCGCTTGATGCAGCAATTGCATTGGCGTTACTGTTATAGAAATATAATTTAGGGGGATACCCGCCGCTGCTATAATTATCAAACTCAATAGTAAATGCATCGCCCAGGTAAGACGGTGATTTAATTAACGGACTAACGTGTGCATAATTACCATCTGTTAATAAAAATGCCGGCCTTCCCGCTATAGTATTCACCACCGCCTGGCCCGCGCCCAGGTTCCAGTGCGCCGGAAATTCGCCGTTCTGGTCATCAGCAAAACTATCGTCAAATATAATCTGGTCGCCTGGTACAAAATCGTAGTTGTTGTAGGCACTTATCGGGCCTTGCTGCATACCAATAGCGGTGCCTGACTGGGTTGGCGGCGGAAGGGCGACAGGTGCATTTGCGGTAGTTGCAGGGTCTGTTTTCTTCTTCTTTTTAAACAAGCCTTTTATTGCACCGGCTGCTTTGTTAACGCCATTGTCAATAGTGCTTGTTTCCGTGTTGTTAACTTCGCTGGTGCCTGCTTCTTTTGCTATCTCGCCCGGTTTTAGTATCTGTGCACTGCCAAGCTGGGTTAGCAAACCCAGTGCGGTTGTGGCAATTAAAATTTTAAAATACTTCATAATATTGTTTTGTTTTATTAAAATGAATAACCTTTTAATACTTATCACAATCCAAAAGTATCTTCCTGAACACCAATAGCATACTCCCTAAAAAGGGAGTTTTTTTATGAGAAAATAAATCTCACTTTTACATTGTTACATATATAATATACACTAATACATGAGGTACCTCTTGCTGCTTGCTTTTTGCGTGCTGCTTCTCCCTTTTAAAACCATTGCGCAGGACGATGGCGCAAAAGAGCGCGCAAAATATTTTACTGCCGTAAAAAACTCAATGGACGACAGCACCAAAATGATCAATCTGATTGCCCTGGGTTATAATGTGTTTGCCGGTAGCAAGCCTGATTCGGCGCTTTATTATTATGACATGGCTTATAAAATAGCTACGCGGTTAAAAAACAAAACAGGTTTGTTAAAATACTATGCGTGTTATGGCGATGTACTAAGCTCGCAGGCAAAAAATTTTGAGGCAATAAACATGGCATTAAAAGCCGTAGCGCTGGCAGAAACTACCAATAATGATTATTTTAAAGGGGCAGCCTACAATAATATTGCCGGATGTTATACCGATGCCTCGGATATTGAAAAGGCCTACGCCTATTATTTAAAGGCTGTTGCTGTCTATGAACGTTTAGATGACAAAAAACACCTTGCCGCTGTTTATGCCAATATATTAGGCATCTTTTCTTCGGTAGGGCATTCCCCTCAGAAAGCGCTTGAATATGGTTTAAAGGCAATTGAGGTTAGCAGGGCGGTTAACAATAAAATTGTGCTGCAGGAAGCGCTTTTAAACGTAAGCTTTGTTTATGTGAACTTGGGCGAGCCAGATAAAGCCTTAACCCTTATAAAGGAGGCAAAAGGAATTAGCGAAAAGTTAAATGACAGGATTGCCCTGTTAAGTGAATTGGTTGCATTCAATAATATTTTTGCATTACAGGGAAAGTATGACTTATTAAAAAACTATACAGATGAGATAATGCTGCTGAGTAAAGAAACGGGGAATAAAAGAACTATTGCCGATGCTGATTACTTTTTAGCGCTGTACGCTTTTAATAAAGGAGACTATGTGTCCGCAAAATCACACCTTCAGGCATCTGTGGCTATTGCCCGCGAAACCGGTTCGGTTTTGGTTGAGGAGAAAGACTACAGCATACTTGGGGATGTTGAGCTGCTTACAGGCAACATTGCAGCATATCATCATAACCGGCTTTTGGAAGATTCAATAAGAACAAAACTTCATGCTGACCAGATCTTAATCAATACCCAGGAGCTTGAAACAAAATATAACGTATCAAAAAAAGAGGCAGAAATAAATAACCTGAATAAGGAAAAGCAGATCAGGGAACTTACTCTTCAAAAGCGCAGTATTTATATAGTGGTTTTAACTTGTGCAGTAGCAGTATTGCTTATTGTTGCCTGGCTATTACGAAATAACAGTATCCGAAAGGAAAAGCTACTGATATCTGAGCGGGAATTAAAAGAGCAACAGATCCAGATCCTGGAAAAAGAAAAAGAACTTCTATCAACACAAGCATTAATGGAGGGGCAGGAAGCGGAACGAAGCCGCCTTGCCAAAGACCTTCATGACGGGCTTGGGGGTATATTAACGGGTACTAAATATTCTTTAAGCAGTATGAAACAAAACATGATTATTAGTGCAGATAATGCTGCAGCCTTTGAAAAAACGATGAACATGCTGGATCAGTCAATTACCGAACTTAGGCGTGTGGCACATAACATGATGCCGGAAAGTTTGCTTAAATTGAGCCTGAACGATGCGCTTGAAGATTACTGCAACCAGGTAACAAACAGCGGTGCCCTGCCAATAACCTATCAAAGCTTCGGAATAGAGAAGCTTACTACCGATGAAGCTATAAAAATAGCTGTTTACCGCATTGTTCAGGAGTTAATAAACAATGTGGTAAAGCATGCCGCCGCCAAAAGCGCAATTGTTCAGATAGCACTTAAAGAAAATCTGTTAGGAATAACAGTTGAAGATGATGGTAAGGGTATTGAATTATCAGTGCTGTCAGTTGCAGAGGGTATGGGGTACAAAAATTTAAAGAGCCGGGTCGATTTTTTAAAAGGAAATATAGATGTGAAATCAGAGCCGGGTAAAGGAACTTCAGTTTTTATTCAATTACCGGTTTAATATGATAAAGATCATCCAGGTTGAGGACCATTGCTTAGTAACAGAAGGCGTAAGAACGTTTATTGCTGCAGAGCCTGACATGGAATATGCAGCATCATGCAACAGCGGCGAAAACTTGGTGCAGGTATTGCAAAGCCGGCAGCCTGATGTTATTTTGATGGATATAAACCTGCCTGATACAACAGGGATTGAGTTATGCAAGCTGGTAAAGGACAAATACCCGGGCGTAATGGTTTTAGCATTAAGTATAAATAACCAGCCGGGAATTATCCGTAAAATGACCGAAAGCGGTGCCAGCGGCTATGTTTTAAAAGACGCATCACGGCAGGAAATAATTGACGCTATAAGAACCGTGGCAAAAGGCAAAACATATTTCAGCCGTTCTGTATCCACAGCGCTGCGCAAAACCGATACCGCCGACCTGCCGCCTCTTACCCGCCGCGAAAGGGAAGTACTTGAGTTGATTGCCGATGGCTATACCAACTCGCAAATTGCCGAGTCGCTTTTTGTGGATGTTACCACTATTGATTTTCACCGCAAAAACATGCTGTCGAAATATAAGGTAAAAAATACGGCAGCCTTGATAAAGGTGGCGGTTAGCAATAATTTAATTTGATGCAGTGGTATTAAATGCCCTGGGTTGCTATTTCATCAGGAAGTTGGTAGCTGCCGTTACCTGGCTGGGCTAATTCCCCTCTCCTGCTCCAAAAGTAAACTGCGGTAATAAGGCATATCACCGGTAATACAGCGCCAAACTCATCAATAAAATATTTGGTGTGCCCGGTGTCTTTTGTAAGTGGCGAAAAAAAGTTCTGGATAAACAGGTTGTGGCTTGCATGAAGTATTGCTGCCGCCCATAAGCTGCCCGATTTGAGCCTGAACCAGGTAAAAACAAAGCTGATGCTTACCACCATAACCGTAAAACAGGTAAGCCCATACCAGGCAGGCGTGCCGCTGTTATAATCGGCAAAAATAAGGATTGGAAAATGCCAAAAGGCCCAGATAAAGCCCACAATTAATGAGGTTTTGGTGTAGCTGGCGTTTTTATACAATTCAGGCACTAAAAATCCGCGCCAGCCAATTTCCTCACCCAAACCGGTCGACAGGCTTGCCGCCATACCTATTATCCCCGTAAAAATAAAATAAAGAAATATGACCATTCCGTTTGGCAAATGATCCCACCCAAATGCTTTTGCAATTTGCGCTACCGCTTCGGCGTTATAAAAACCACCCCAGCCCGTTACCCAGATTATTAAATAGGCCACCAGGCTATAAATCAGGGGCACCAGGTAAGCCCATAACATATATCGGGGATTGTTCCAGCCTCCCCAGCCAAGATTTGCGATTTTCCGTTTTAATATTTTACTGGTGATAAAAGCTGACAACGCAGGCGCCCACATTAGCCCGGTAACATACATGCCATAACCGCTGCCAAGTTTACCGGTATGTATCACCAAAAAATAGTAAATGGAACTTATTCCAAATGTGATCAGCAAAAATAGCGTAATTGCTTTACGGCTTTGGCCTGCAGGCTGTTCCATATAGGTTGAAGGTTTTAGTGATAATGAATATTATAATAAATGTAAATAAAATTAATCAACAAAAAACATGACCGAATTTTATTTACTGCACTGTTACTGCATCATTAACCAGTTTTTTCAATTCAAAGTAACGTTCGTTACGGCCTGTATTTTTTATATAAAATGTCATTAAAAAAGCAGTGTATTTTCTATTGTTATTAACCCAGGGAAAGCTCCCAAACAGGCCCGGGCTGCTAACCGTATTATCCCCCATAATCCATTCACCGTACCCATAGCCCAAGCCTTTTGCTTCAGCAGGAGTATAAGCAATTTTTATATCGGGAGTGAGCCTGTTTACCTGCATTTGGGTGATACTGTTTTCGCTAAGGATTCTTTTGTCATTAAAAACGCCTTTACTTTTTATCATCACCAAAAAATTAAGGTAATCCTCTGGCGTGCTTATGGCCCCACCCGCAGGTAAAGCAACTTTGCCTTTACCAAAATCCGTATTCTTCATATTTAACGGGCGGGCAATGCGTTCGGAAAATAGTGTTTCAAAGCTTTTACCGCTGATCTTTTCTAAAACAGCGCCGGCAATTTGCAGGCCAACGTTGCTATAATGAAACACCTTACCGGGCTCACCTTCCACCGGCATTTTTGCTATATCGTCTATCGCATCATCCATGCTATTTGCTGTCTTCATCTCCGCAAGACTTTCCTTCAATTTAGGTGCTTCAATGCCTGTTAAGTGTGAAAGACATTGGCCTATGGTGACTTTTCCTTTTCCATGCGCTGTTAAAACAGGAAGGTATTTGCCAACCGTATCGGTAAGCTTTAATTTGCCTTCATCAACAAAAGTCATTATTAACGCGGCGCTTAACCATTTGCTGCAACTGGCAACAGGCTGGCGCGTTGATGGTGTATAATCATCCAGATCGGCAGTCTTTCCCTGTTTGCGGGCAAAATATTTATTGGCCATTTTTTGCCGCAAATTCATATCATTCACAGCATGCGAATAAATCATTTTTCCGTCTTTGTAAATTACCAGTATTGCTCTTCCACCCATTTCGCTGGTATTTTCGGCAAGCCATGCGTCTGTTTTTTTAAAATCATATTGCGCTTTAACTATGCTACAGTAAAACAAGAGCGTTGCGGCTAAAAATATTTTTCTTAATGTCATGGTGCTTAAAACTAACTTAAGATAAACATAAGTAAAATATGTTTTTATAAGGGAAAAGTTAAGGTTAAACTGCAAAAACAGGGGCTGAAGGATTTTATCTTAAGTGTGATTGACTAATTGCGGCTAAAAGTACAATTGCAATATGTTGCCGGTTTATTGTTAAACCGATGGTTAATTTTTTACATTTGAAACTACGATAAATTCAATTTTATGATGAGAATGATTTCACCCACAGCTAAAGCTCTTGCATTGATTTGTTTGATTATAGTTAGCACAAAATCTTTTTCTCAATCAGCAATTGCTGTAAAACAAATTAAAAACAATTTACATAACAGTTATTATGTATCAAATAAGGCACCGCTAACACCTCAATATTTTATTAAGCTGCCGGTAACGGCTATAAAACAGGAAGGCTGGCTAAAAAAGCAACTGGAATTGCAACGCGATGGGCTGACCGGTAACCTGGGTGAAATAAGTGTGTGGCTTTCAAAAACCGATAATGCATGGGTAAATAAAAGCGGCAAGGGTAAATATGGATGGGAAGAGCTACCCTATTGGCTAAAAGGCTATGGCGATATGGCGTACATGCTAAAGGACCCCAAAATGCTGAAGGAAACAAAATTTTGGATTGATGCTGTTATAAATAATCAAAGAGCCAATGGTGATTTTGGTCCGCTTAATGAGACTAAGCCCGGCAGGCGCGACCTTTGGGGAAATATGCCAATGCTTTGGTGCCTGCAATCGTATTATGAATATTCAAATGATCCGAGGGTATTAAAGCTAATGACCGCTTATTATAAATATGAAATGAGCGTTCCCGACAATTTATTTTTAAAAGACTATTGGGAAAACAGCAGAGGCGGCGATAACCTGATCAGTGTTTATTGGCTATATAACCGTACCGGCGAAAGTTGGCTGCTGGATTTGGCAACAAAAATCGATAAAAATACAGCTAATTGGCGCCAGGCAAATAATTTACCAAACTGGCACAATGTAAACGTTGCCCAATCATTCAGGGAGCCTGCAACATTTTGGATGCAAAGTAAAAATCCGGCCGACCTGCAAGCCAGCTATACCGACTTTAAACTGATCCGTGATATTTATGGGCAGGTACCGGGTGGTATGTTTGGGGCTGATGAAAATGCACGCAAGGGCTATGATGATCCGCGCCAGGCGGTTGAAACCTGCGGCATGGTTGAACAAATGACCTCAGATGAGTTTTTACTCCAATATACCGGCGATACTTTTTGGGCTGATAACTGCGAGGATGTAGCATTTAACACCTTCCCGGCTGCTTTTATGCCCGATTACCGCGGACTACGCTATTTAACCGCACCGAACATGGTAGTTAGCGATAGCAAGAACCACGCACCGGGGATTGATAATGACGGTCCTTTTTTAAACATGAACCCTTTCAGCAGCCGTTGCTGCCAGCACAACCATGCAGCAGGCTGGGTGTATTATGCTGAAAACAGCTGGATGGCCACTCCGGATAACGGGCTGGCAGATCAGCTTTACGCAGCAGGTTCTGTTACCGCAAAAGCCGGAAATGGCAAACTTGTAACTATTGTTACTACAACTCAATATCCATTTAATGACCAGGTTGAGCTGAAGGTTTTAACCGCCGGGGCGAACACCTTTCCAATTTACTTACGGATCCCTGCCTGGTGCAGCGATGCCAGCCTGCAAGTAAATGGCAGGGCAATTGCCGTTAATGCGCAAGGCGGCCAATACATTAAGCTAAGCAATAATTGGAAAAACGGAGACAGGATAACACTGCACCTGCCAATGAAAATTGCAACCCGAGAATGGGAAAAGAACAAAAATAGTGTAAGTGTAAATTATGGCCCGCTCACATTTTCATTGAAAATTGATGAAAAGTACGTAAAGAACACCAATAGCAGGGAAACCGCAGTTGCCGATGCCAAATGGCAGGAAAGTGCCGATCCGGCAAAGTGGCCAACGTTCGAGATTTACCCCGCCTCGGTATGGAACTACGGATTACTTTTAAATAAAGGTAATCCTGCTGAATCGTTTTCCATTGAAAAAAGAGCGTGGCCAAAAGATAATAATCCGTTTACTAACACCAATGCGCCAATAACACTGATAGCAAAAGGAAAACAGATTCCTGAATGGAAGATTGACCAATATGGCCTGTGCGGGTTACTTCCGGTTAGTCCTGTAAAAACAGCGGAACCGAAAACAAGTATCACATTGGTGCCAATGGGAGGTGCCAGGTTACGCATTTCGTCATTTCCGGTGGTACAGTAGTTTTAGGCTTTTTACATTTTCAGTCTGATACTTACAGGGAATAAAACGGTCGCCGGAAACGTAAGATTTCGCATTCCACGATGGGGATTTTTAATCCTTGGTTTTGGACCACGTGCTAAAGCTCCTAAGGCTTACTAAACTGCCATTGTTTTTTTTATACTCGTCATTCCGAACGTAACAAATGTTACCGTTTAGCTTTTTTGGCAACCTTAATTTTGTTGCAAATAAAAAGCTAATGAGCCGGATAAAATATCTTATTGCAATTCCTGTTGCTACATGCTTCCTTTTTTATGCATTTACCAGCAAAGTTGCCGCGCAGGAAGTCTCCAAATACCTTAGTCTTAACGAAGCCATTTCTGCTACACTAACTAATAATAAAGACATTCATCTTGCCCTGATTGATGAAAGTATAGCGGCAGCCAATTATAGGCAAACAGCGGCTATTTTTCTGCCGCAGGTTAATCTTTCTTATACCGCTATGCGCACAAATGACCCGCTAAGTTCATTTGGATTTAAACTGGAGCAGCGATCGATTTCACAAGGTGATTTTAATCCTGCGCTTTTGAACAATCCTAACGCTACTGCCGATTATATGGCTAAACTGGAAGTACAGCAGCCATTGATCAATATAGATATGCTGTATCAGCGTAAGGGGGCGCAAAAACAAACCGAGGTTTATAAATACAAAACGGACCGCACTAAAGAATCTTTGATTTTCGAGGTGCAGAAAGCATACCTGCAATTACAACTTGCATACGATGCTTTAAAGGTTTCAGCTGGGGCATTACAAACTGCAAAATCAGTTTATACTTTTACTGATAATCATTTCAAACAAGGATTAATTCAAAAGTCGGACCTGTTAAATGCCCAAGTACATGTTACTGGTGTTGAAAGCAACCGGGCCAAAGCACAAAGCGCCATAAAAAACGCATCTGATTATCTCGGCCTTTTAATGGGGCAGCCAACTGGCACTATTTATAAAATTAATGGCGATTTCCAGCCTGCAGGATCGGCTGCGGACACTGTTAAGCAAATACTAGCGGACAGATCTGACTTTATGGCCATGCAAAAAGCAATTGAAGCATCTGGCTTAATGATCAAATCGAGCCAGATGAGTTATCTGCCGAAACTTAATGCATTTGGCAATTACCAGTATAACGATAGCCGTTTAAACGGCTTCGGTGCAAACGCTTACTTGTTTGGTCTGCAGTTATCCTGGAATATTTTTAATGGGAATAAAACAAAGAACGTTATCTCAGCTCAAAAATTAGAACGCGATAAACTCACTATTCAGCTGGTACAGCAAAAAGATCAGAGTAAGTCGGAGCAGGATAAAGCTTACCGGGACCTTTCAGATGCCAGGTTTGAAATAGAACAGGAAAAAAGTGCTATTGAACAGGCATCAGAATCGTTACGCATTTTACAAAACCGGTATAACCAGGGCCTGGTAAATACAACTGATGTACTTATGGCTGATACCCAGCTTTCGCAATTAAAATTCTCGCTCGCCCAGGCGCAGTTTACCGTCAATGTTACCAGGGCATATATTCAATTATTAACCTCAACTACTACCAAATAAACGATCAGAACATGAGATTAGCCATTAACTACAACAGGGCCTTACAACTATTTACCGTTATAGGTTTACTGATCATCAGTTCCTGTTCATCCAATGAAAAAAAAGATACACAAACCGGTGCCGATACCGCATTATTGGTTACGGTAAGCCAGCCTTCGGCAGATACAAAACAAGGATTAACCGTAAGCGGCCAGGTAGAAGCAGCCCAATCGGCCAATATCAGCACCCGGGTAATGGGCTATATCACCCGGATCAATGTCAAAGTCGGCGACCGGGTGAGTAAAGGGCAATTACTGGCGACCATCAGCAACGACGATATCCTGGCAAAAAGGGCCCAGGCCGACGCGATGATTGCAGAAGCAAATGCAGGATTCAAGAATGCCCAAAAGGACTATGACCGTTTTACTGCATTGTATCAGCAGCAAAGTGCCTCGGCCAAGGAGCTTGATAATATTACGCTGCAATACAGTTCAGCCAAAGCAAGGCTTGAAGCTGCCAAACAACAGCGCAAC
This sequence comes from Mucilaginibacter xinganensis, assembly GCF_002257585.1. NCBI lineage: Bacteria > Pseudomonadati > Bacteroidota > Sphingobacteriia > Sphingobacteriales > Sphingobacteriaceae > Mucilaginibacter > Mucilaginibacter xinganensis. The sequence continues at coordinate 4,843,692 of NZ_CP022743.1, forward strand.
GAAGTGAACGCCATGCTCAGCTATACCAATTTGACTGCGCCCTTTGCCGGCACCGTTACCCAAAAAATGATGGATGCAGGTAGCATGGCGAATCCCGGCATGCCGCTGCTGACTATTGAACAAAGCGGTAGCTACCAGGTAAGCGCATCGGTACCGGAAAGTGAGATCAGTCTGATCCACGAAGGCGCATCGGCCATAATAACGATCGACGCCATCCATAAAGTGATCAATGGCAAAGTAGCGCAGATTGGCCAGTCATCCCAAAATACAGGTGGCCAGTATATGATCAAGATACATATTCCTGATACTGAAAAAAAAGGCCTGTTTGCAGGTATGTACGCCAACGTGAATATTCCGCTCGCACAGACCATAAAAACAAATATCAGCGACCAGGTAATGGTTCCGGTGTCGGCTATTGAATATAAGGACCAGCTAACTGGTCTTTATACCATCGGCAGCAACCAAACTGCCTTGCTGCGCTGGGTAAGGTTAGGCAGAACACAAGGAAATCAGGTAGAGGTATTAAGCGGGCTCGCAGCAAATGAACAATTTATTGTGAGCGCAGAAGGCAGATTATACAACGGCGTAGCTGTTAAAATAAAATAATTGACATGAAAGACGGATTTGCAGGAAATATAGCCAGGGCTTTTATACAGTCGAAATTAACGATACTGTTAATGATCGCCTTTTTACTCATCGGGGGGTACAGCACGTTCTTAATTCCGCGCGAAGAAGAACCGCAAATAAAGGTACCCATGGCCGATATTTTTATTGGATATCCCGGCGCATCGCCTAAGGATGTGGAAACCAAGGTTTCGGCGCCGATCGAAAAAATGATCTCTAATATTAAGGGCGTAGAATACGTGTACTCCACCTCTATGCAGGGACAGGCCATGGTGATCGCACAGTTTAAGGTGGGCGAAGACGTGGAACGGTCACTGGTGAAACTATACAGCGAGCTGATGAAAAATATGGATAAAATGCCGCAGGGCGTTACACTTCCATTGATCAAGACCAGGGCCATTGATGACGTACCCGTTTTAGGTTTAACGCTATGGAGCGATAAGTATGACGACTACCAACTAAAACAGATGGGCCAGGAACTGGCTAACGAAGTAAAAAAGATAAATGACGTATCGGATGTTAACATTATTGGTGGCCGTAACCGTGAGGTAAAAGTATTATTGGATAAGAACAAGATGGCCGACAACCATGTGGATTTTTTATCGCTTAGTAAACAAATACAAGGCAGCAATATGCAATTACCGGGTGGGACTTTGCTACAGAAAGATACTGCATTTTCGGTAGAGACCGGGAACTTCCTCACCTCGTCAGACGATGTTGGCAATTTAGTTGTAGGCATTAACCAGCAGCAGCCTGTTTACCTGAAGCAAATAGCTAAAGTTAATGAGGGCGCTGAAACGCCTAATCAATATGTACTGTTTGGCTACGGAAAAGCAGATGTCGCCAACACCCATGCTTTCAAGTCCAATTATCCTGCCATCACGCTTTCTGTTGCCAAGAAGAAAGGTGCGGATGCGATGAAGTTATCAGAACAGATCCTAAATAAAGTTGAACATTTGAAGCATAGCCTTTTACCAAACGATGTGCATTTAACGGTTACCCGTAATTACGGCGAAAGTGCGTCCGACAAAGTAGGCGAATTATTGTTCCACTTGTTTATTGCTATAGTGGTGGTAACGGTGTTCGTGATGCTGGCCATGGGCTGGCGCGGTGGCCTGGTGGTATTTTTATCGGTGCCGGTGACGTTTGCGCTTACCTTATTTGCCTACTATTTCATGGACTACACGCTTAACCGGATTACGTTGTTTGCACTGGTGTTTATAACCGGCATCGTGGTGGATGATTCTATTATCATTGCTGAGAACATGCACCGGCACTTTAAAATGAAAAAGCTGCCACCGTTGCAGGCCGCTATCTATGCTATTAATGAAGTAGGTAATCCTACTATCCTTGCCACATTCACCGTTATTGCGGCTGTATTACCTATGGCTTTTGTATCCGGCATGATGGGCCCCTACATGAGCCCGATGCCGATCGGTGCATCCATTGCCATGATCTTATCGCTGATTGTTGCACTAACCCTAACGCCATATCTGGGTTATATCTTTCTGCGCGAAAAGGAAAATCATGGTATTGCTCCCGCAGAAAGCAAACCAAAGCTACTGGAAGAAAGCCGGATTTATAAAATATACCGTTCATCCATCCAGCCCTTGCTGGAAAGCCGCTGGAAACGCTGGACCTTTATCCTGAGCATTGTAGTGATCCTATTTGCATCGCTGTCTATGTTTTATACAAAAGCGGTTGCCGTTAAAATGCTGCCCTTTGACAACAAGAACGAGTTCCAGTTGGTAATCGATATGCCGGAAGGCACAACCCTCGAAAAGACGCAGGCGGTAGCTAAAGACATCGGCGCCTATGTATCGGGGCAGGCGTTAGTCAGAAATTATGAAACCTATATCGGCACTTCAGCGCCTATCAGCTTTAACGGGTTGGTGCGTCATTACGATTTAAGACGTGGCGACAATGTAGCCGATATACAGGTTAACCTGGTAGATAAAAAAGACCGCAGTATCCAAAGCCACGGTATAGCTAAAGAGGTGCGGGGCCCGATCCAGGCCATCGCTAAAAAATATAATGCCAATGTGAAGATAGTGGAAGTACCGCCTGGACCTCCCGTGCTGTCAACCCTGGTAGCGGAAATTTATGGGCCAGACTATAATCAACAGATCAAAGTGGCCAGACAGGTGAAGGACCTGATGAACAAAACATCCAATGTGGTAGATGTAGACTGGATGGTGGAAGCTGACCAGCCGGAATACCATATCGAAGTAAATAAAGAAAAAGCCATGCGCTATGGTATCGCCACTGCGCAGGTAGCCGCAACAGTTAACGCCGGATTATCTGGCATGGCAGTTGGCAATATCTCGCAACCTGCCGCGTATAACCAAACCGCGATCAAACTGCAATTAAGCGATGCCGATAAGAGCAGCATAGACGACGTGCTGAATTTAAAAGTGATCGGCATGCAGGAAAATGCAGTGCCGGTAAAAGATCTGGTTACAGTAACCCGTCAGATCAAGCCTAAAAGCATTTATCGCAAAAATCAAAAAGAAGTAGTTTATGTTCTCGGCGATATGGCCGGTAACCTGGAAAGCCCGTCTTATGCGATTTGGGATGTATCTGATCATTTAAAAACAGTAACAGTACCAAAAGGATTTTCATTGAAAGAGGAATATACGCATCAGCCGGAACTGGAAGATAATTACAGCTTGAAATGGGACGGCGAATGGCAGATCACTTTTGAGGTATTTCGCGACCTGGGGATAGCCTTTGCCGTAGTGATCATTATGATCTATATCCTGATTGTGGGCTGGTTTCAGAATTTTACCGTGCCGCTGGTCATGTTGGCAGCTATCCCATTATCCTTAATAGGGATTGTTTTAGGCCACTGGATGCTGCACGCTTATTTTACCGCCACATCGATGATCGGTTTTATCGCTCTCGCCGGGGTAATGGTACGAAACTCCATATTGCTGATCGATTTCATCAACATCAGGCTTGATGAGGGTATCCCGTTAAAACAAGCCATTATTGAAGCCGGTGCGGTACGGACAACGCCTATACTATTAACCGCAGGAGCGGTAGCATTGGGTGCGGTAATTATTTTGTTTGATCCGATTTTCCAGGGATTGGCAATTTCACTAATGGGGGGCACGGTTACATCTACCTTCCTTACACTAATCGTAGTGCCTTTGTTATATTTCAAGATGATGCGAAATAACAATCCTGTTAAAAATTAAATTAATTATTAACGATAAATAATATGAAAGAGAGAATTGTAAGGGCCGTTGCCGGAACTTTGGTGTTGGCCAGCATTGCCTTGGCTTATTATGTAAACCTTAACTGGATTTGGTTAGCGGTGTTTGTAGGGATTAATTTGCTGCAATCGTCCTTTACTAAATTCTGCCCGCTCGAGAAGATTTTAATAGCACTAAAGGTAAAGTAGCCTGACAAAACAAAACATGAATAAAGTTAAAGAAAATGAATTAAAAATGTGGCCCTCAATTGTACATGCCCGGTGCCCCAGGTGCAGGGTTGGCAAAATCTATGAAAACCCCATGTACAGTTTGACGGGGCAAAAAATGCTTAAGAAATGCCCGCACTGCGGTATGATTTATGAAAGGGAACCCGGCTATTTTTATGCAGCTATGTATGTAAGTTATGCTTTTATAGTGGCTGAACTGGTTTCCCTGTCGGTTGGAACCTCTGTATTGACAGGCAGTACCAATCCCTGGTTGTACACCGCTGTATTGTTATCAGTGGTGGCGGTTTTGTCACCTTTCAATTTAAGATATTCCAGGGTATTGCTGCTACACTGGTTTACGCCGGGGCTACACTATCGCCCTGAGTTAAGTAAACATTTGCCTCACCAGCAGTAAAATATTTACGATGAAATGTGAAAAAGCTAATTATCGCTGGCATCTGCATATGTAACGTTTATTACCAAAGCAACATAAAATTTGGGGTAAGTTTGCCTATGAAATATAATTTGAGACAAGCAGCCGCAATAAGCAGGCGCATTATAAACCGAACAAGAAAATGAAAAAAGCTATTTTAAGTAATTGGTCATTTAGCCGCGCTTTGCGTATGGTAATGGGTATTGTAATATTATATCAGGCTATTACTACTGGAGAAATATTAATCGGTTTGGCTGGTTTGCTTTTTACAGCTATGGCAGTATTTAACGCCGGCTGTTGTGGCTCCGAATGCTATGTGCCGTTAAAAAAAGAGCCCGCCAATTCCAAAGAGGTCACCTATGACGAAATAGTTTAACACATAGACAGGGCTTATTGTAGAACAAGAATCGCGTTAAATTTCGAAAAATGCGATTATAAAATTTAAAAAATGATAAACATACTTAAACAGTTATTTGGCGGCTCAACACCGGTAGATTTAGAGAATATTATAAACGGAGGCGCTTTTTTAGTAGATGTGAGAACGCCGGGTGAGTTTGCCGGCGGCCATGTAAAGGGCTCGGTAAATATCCCCTTAGATAAGGTTAGTTCACAGTTAACCAAATTCAGAAACAAAAAAAACATTGTTGTTTTTTGCCAAAGTGGCGGAAGAAGCGGACAAGCAAAAATAATTTTAGAGCAAAATGGAATAGCCAATGTGGTGAATGGTGGCACCTGGAATAAAGTGAACCAATTTGTTAAATAACATGAATTCCATACAAATATTAATGAAACATGTTTATTATCAGCTACTTACATATTTTCGCTCCTTAATAAAAAGCAAATGAACTGATAATCAGCATGTTTCATATCGTTCCGGGTGTTCCGCATGCGAAAATGGAACGCGCCAGCGGTGTGAATTACATAAACTTGGCTCATCTGAAACCAGGTTGCCCGCGGTTGCAAAGCGGTTTAGGTGTTAGGCCCCCTTTTGCTTAGATTAAACTAAAGATAACTAAACCTCATCCCAGCTTTCCTATTACATCAAGATTCTGAAAAACCCAATCATCGTGCGGAGCGTCACCAAGTTCGGGTGTAAGGTCCTGCCCGGCCCAGTGTTCGTAATGCTTGCCATTACGCCAAAGCCTGCTAAGTGATACATCATAAATCACTCCTTTGTAAGCTATCCATACTTCAGGCTTATCCTGCCCGTTGCGCAGGGCAAGTTGTGATTTTGAATAAACGGGGAGTATCTCCATGAGGCTAAAATACAAAAAAGTGAATTAACTTATCGGTACTAAAACAGATTAGGAATTGTGGGATTATCTCAGCTTACGCATCTCTCATGCAGCGTATTCAGGACCTAAAACCGATAATTTACAACGGCGGGTGCGCAAAAAAAATGTCGGAGGAGATGACATCCGCCGACATTTTTAGTTTTATTAATTTACGTATTACTTTGTTTTTGTAAACGAGTAAATAATATAAGCAGTTTTATTAGCTATAGTAACAGGTGATTTTAAAGTCATACTGTTACCATCATTAGCAGCTACAACCATCTGATAGCCTTCAGTTACTTTTTGTGCTTTATCGCCTTCAAAAAGTTTTTTAAACTGAAACAATTGGTTACTGCCCGAATTATTATTTACTGACCAGAATATAGTTTGAGATGTACCATTTTGTAAAGTATAAATACCATTACCACTATTAGTAAGTTTCCAGGTACTACCAACAAAATCCTGCGGCGGGGCCTGGTCAAATACATTTTGAACGGCTTGCTGCACTATACCGTCATAACTAACATTATTTATGGTCCAGGTACCGGTAAATTTACCACGGGAAACATTACTGGCGCCTGTTACAGCGTTTTTAGATGATGAACAAGCTGATAATACAACAGTAAAGGCTAAAACTGTAAAAGTAAATTGGATTAATTTTTTCATGACTTTGTTTATTTAACATGCCTAAGCATAAATCCTGCCAAATTAATAAAACTCATAGTTTTAAGCCTGTTGTTTCACCTTTTCTAAAACCTCGAGATAATAATTTTCATAGATAGGAAGTATGTTGGCCAGGTCAAATACTTTGGCGCGTGCCAGGGCGTTGTCTTTAAAAGTTTGCAACCTTTCTGCATCCTCTAATATATAGATTGATTTTTCGGCCATTCCTGCAACATCGCCAACATCTTTTAAAAAGCCTGTCTCTCCGTCAACATTCAACTCGGGCAAGCCGCCGGCATTTGAGCTAACAACCGGAACTTTGCAAGCCATAGCTTCCAGCGCCGCCAAACCAAAGCTTTCTGATTCCGAAGGCATCAGGAACAGATCTGACACTGAAAGTATTTCTTCTATAGCATCTTGTTTACCCAGAAACCGTACTTCGTCACAAACGTTAAGGTCACGGGCAAGCTGTTCACAATAGGAACGTTCAACGCCATCGCCAACCATCAGCAGCTTTGACGGGATCTTTTCAACTATTTTAGCAAAGATCCTGATTACGTCATGCGTACGCTTTACCTTCCTAAAATTTGAAGTGTGCACAATTATCTTTTCGCCCGATGGCGCAATTGCCTTTTTAAAGTGATCCTTAGCTTTCAGGTTAAACCGCTTCAGATCAATAAAGTTGGGGATTACCCTAATATCGTTCTCTATTTCAAAAAAATTATAGGTATCGTTCCTTAAATGCTCGGAGACCGCGGTAACGCCATCCGATTTATTAATAGAGAAAGTAACCACCGGTTTAAAGGTACGATCTTTGCCTACCAGCGTAATATCAGTACCGTGCAGCGTAGTAACCACGGGGATATAGATGCCATAGGTCATCAGGATCTGCTTGGCCATAAAGGCAGCCGAGGCATGCGGAATAGCATAATGTACGTGCAAAATATCCAGCTTTTCAAACCTAACCACATCAACCAGCCGGCTAGCCAGTGCAAGCTCATAAGGCGGAAAATCAAAAAGCGGATAGTTAGATACGGATACTTCGTGATAAAAAAGATTTTCGGAGAACAGGTCCAGCCTTGCGGGCTGGTTATAGGTTACAAAATGAACCTGGTGACCACGGTCGGCCAGGGCTTTGCCCAGCTCAGTGGCTACAACCCCGCTCCCACCAAAGGTTGGGTAACAAACTATTCCAATTTTCATTGATGTTTTTTAAATGAGATGAACCTGCTTTAGCGTAAATTTACGTTTTTTACCGAAGCTAATTCACTACTACAAGTTTAACAGCAATTTATGGGAATAGTGTTACCCGGATGTAAAATGATTTGTCTTGATTTGGGATTTCGGATATTCGATTTCCGGGCTAAGTTTGAAATATAATATCCAAATCACTTTCCTTTACATTCCTTTTTGTATCGCCTGGTAAACCACATCCTGAATTCTGGGCCTTATGTTCAGGCTGGATAGCTTGCTGCTTACATTAGGATGCACACGGTTTGATAAAAATATGTAAACCAGGTTATACTTAGGGTCAACCCATACACAAGTTCCGGTAAAGCCCGTATGCCCATACGTTTCCGGCGATGCCATTTGCGAAGGATAATGCCGGTCTGATACCGGGTCCCATCTGTCAAACCCTAAACCCCGCCTGCTCACTGCCGACTGTTTTGCAGTAAATTGATCTATCGTTTCGGGTTTTATATATTGAACACCTCCGTAGGTTCCGCGGTTAAGCATCATCTGGTATAAAATAGCCAGGTCATTTGCACTGGCAAACAAGCCGGCATGCCCGGCCACACCTCCCATTAAAGCAGCAGTAGGATCATGCACATAACCATCAAGCAATGCATGGCGGTCCTTTTTATCATCTTCTGTTGGCGGGATCTGATCAGGTGTAAAACGATAAAGTGGCAAAAAGCCTGCAGTTTGCATCCCAAGTGGCCGGTAAAGTTCTTCCTGAACAAATACATTAAGCGGAGTTGCAGTAAGTGTTTCTTCAATTTGTTGCATAAAACACATACTCAAATCACTGTAAACGTATTGTCCACGCGTTCTGAGGGGTGAGTTTAACATTTCGGGCCACATCACCTCTTTAAAATAGTCCTTCCGTAAAAAATAATTATCATTTACCTTGGTGGGGAAAAAAGCTGATGAATCAGTTGAATGATCTGTAGCTTTTATTTTATCAAAAGTAGGGATATCAGGAATAAGGCCCGCCTGGTGCTCCAGTACCTCACGCACCTTAATATCATTTTTATTGGTTTTTCGGGCTAAGGGCAGATAATAACCAACGGTAGAATCAACGTTCATTTTACCCTGATCAGTTAGCATCATGGCTTCCATAGTAGTTGCCGAGATTTTGGTCATTGAGGCCACGTCAAAAATATCAGTCAGTTTATCAGGCAGTGTTTTGCTGTAGGTGTGGTAGCCGTAAGCTTTGTTAAATATCACTTTGCCATCTTTTGCTACCAAAACAACACAGCCGGGCGTCGCCTGGTTTAGCATGGCCTCGCTTGCTATATTATCAATCCCAATCAGATTTTCCGACTTTATACCCACCTCTTCGGGCACCGTATAGGTTAGGCGGTTCTTTACCGTTACAAAACCCATCCCCGCTTTATATATGGGAGAGATATCACGGCTTAATTTTTGTGTTACGGCAACACCGCCGAAAATAGCTTGCGCACTGTAAAAGGCAGAAACAGGCGATACACGTTCACACCAAATAACGGGGGCGGTTACATTTGTTAATTTTGCCAGACTATTCCTGCTGCCGAATAAAGCAACCACCACATTTTTGACCCTTTTATTGCTATTGATAAAGTCGATGATCTGCGGATTATTTAAGTCTACATCGTTTAGCTGCACCACCAGCGTATTATAAAACTTCAGATCTGATGAAAGATCGTCCAAATTTTTTAAACCGGTGTAATCACCACCTTTATATATCGCTACTTTGGCATACTTGTTTAAAAGACTATCGAACCCGGCGGCATACAAATTTGCGAAATGAACACTGGCAATTTTTTGTTCATCCAGGTTTTGCAACGGAATCAGGTAAGATGAATTATTTAATAGTACTGTCGATTTTTCAACCAACTTTTCTTCATTTACATATGCAAGTCCCGTGAATGGCGGATTTTGTGCGCAGGCCGAGTTAAATAATACAAATCCTGCTAAAACTATTAATGGGTATAACCGCCATTTATTTTTTCTCATACACCTGTTCTCCGTTTATAAATGTTTTTAAAACTTTAATATTAGGTAATACTGACCCTTTTGCCTTCATAATATCATTATCCAATACTACAAAATCGGCATATTTTCCGGGTTCAATACTTCCCTTTTCTTTTTCTTCAAAATTTGCTTTTGCCGCCCAGATGGTTATGCCCTGCAGTGCTTGTTTGCGGCTTATTGCATTTTCCATCTGGAACCCGTCCTCAGGCATGCCTTTCAGGTCCTTGCGCTCAACTGCTGCGTAAAACGTGTACATTGGGTTAATATTTTCAACTGGAAAATCTGTACCCAGCGGCAGCCAGCCATTTTGGTTAAGCAATTGCTTGTAAGCATACGCTGTTTTTAAACGAGCCTTCCCGAGACGGGTAACTGCCCAATTCATATCTGACGTAGCATGGGTTGGCTGTACAGATGGTACAATATTATAATCGCCAAAGTACTTAACATCTTCCGGTGCTACAATCTGTGAGTGTTCAATTCGCCAGCGTTTATCATTTTTACCCTTTAATACGCTTGCGTAGATCTTTAAGATCACCCTGTTTGCTGAATCGCCAATGGCATGGGTACACATCTGGAAACCATGATCAGCTATTTTTTTTGCAACTTCTTCAAAATGCTTTGGCTGACTCAATAAAAAGCCGCGCCAGTTCTTTTGGTCGGCATAAGGCTGCAACAGGCATGCTCCGCGCGATCCAAGTGCACCATCAGCATAAACCTTGAAAGCGCGCACATTAAGCGATGGCGTTTTGTAAGCGCCCCGTTTAAACAGGTATTCATAATTTTCTTCGGCATCTGAAAGCATCACGTACATGCGCATTTTTAATGCACCCTTGTGCTGTAACGATGCAATGGTGTTTACCATGGTAAATGGCAGGCCGCAATCGTCAACAGTGGTTAAGCCCACTGCGAAACAGTTTTTTTGTGCGCCTAAAAAGGCTGACTGAGTGACCTGCTCTGTAGGCGGCGGTATTTTGCGGGTAATAATACCTTGCGCATTATCAATCATTAATCCCGTAAGTTTGCCGTTTATTGTTTCAATTTTGCCCCCTATAATAGTTTGCCCCGGCTTAACGCCTGCTATATTCAATGCGGCCTGGTTAACCATAACGGCATGACCGTCAATCCGGCTTAATATCACCGGACGCGCAGGAAATAACGAATCCAGCTTAGCCTTATCCGGAAATTGTTTTACTTTCCATTTATTTTGATCCCAACCGCGGCCAACTATCCAGCCTTCAGGGTTTTTAGCAGCGAATGACCGCACAGAATCTATCACCTCCTGCCAGCTTTTTGTGGTATCCAGGTCGGCCTCCTGCAAGCCCAGGCCATATTCATAAAAGTGTGCATGTGCATCAATAAAACCCGGATATACCGGTTTGCCACCGGCATCAACTACCTGGCGAGCTTTATATTTTTCCTGCAAAGTATCCGCATTGCCTACCGCTATAATTTTTCCGGCGTTTACCACAAAAGCCTCCGCAGTACTAAATTTACTGTCCACGGTATAAACCAGGGCATTTTTTACCAGCAGGTCGGCATTGTATTCCTTTTGTTTACAAGCCATTGCCAGCAATAACAGAACGGGCAAAAATTTCTTCATAGGATATGTTTGCATTAAAAATTGTAAGCTACAAAAGTATATACAAAATCAAATGCAGAAAGTTATGCGGGAAAATAATTAATTTGATCTTTTTAGCCGACAGAGAAGCTGTCACTATCTAAGCCCCTCTGTGTTCATGGAAAAAAGCAGTAGGAGAGCCTGGTGAGAAAGTAAACCCTACCTTTAAATTTATACTGAAGTAATGGCGTTAATATTATTCGCAGATTTCACTTATCCTGTCAATACTGCACATTTTTCCATTATAAATCGTTTGGTATATAAATTGATTGAACGCGATGATTTGTTTTAGGCGAAGCGAGTAATATCTTGAGTTATGCCATCAAATATTTAATTTAGCATCGAAAACGCAATTGAAGGGAATTTTTACAAAATGTCAGACATCATACAGCTTTTACCAGATTCCGTTGCCAACCAGATAGCCGCAGGCGAAGTAGTGCAAAGGCCGGCATCGGCGGTAAAAGAACTTATAGAGAATTCGATAGACGCAGGGGCAGACAAGATCCAACTTATAGTAAAAGAAGCGGGAAAATCACTAATCCAGATTATAGACAACGGTTGTGGCATGAGCGTTACCGATGCACGCATGTGCTTTGAGCGGCACGCTACCTCGAAGATCCGTAAGGCGGAAGATCTTTTTGCCATCCGTACAATGGGTTTCCGCGGCGAGGCCATGGCGTCAATAGCCGCAATTGCACAGGTTGAGCTAAAAACCCGCAGGATAGAAGACGAACTGGGTACTTGTATTTTTATCGAAGGATCGGAGGTAGTAAGCCAGGAAGCGTGCTCTGCCAACCCGGGTACCTCCATATCCATCAAAAATTTATTTTACAATACCCCCGCCCGCCGCAACTTTTTAAAAAGCAACGCGGTAGAAATGCGGTATATTATTGATGAACTGCAACGCATAGCGCTGGCTAACCCGCAGGTATTTTTCACCCTGCATCATAATGGACAGGAAGTTTATCATTTACCTGCTACAACGTTAAAGCAACGCATCATCCACTTGTTCGGCAATAATTACAATGAACGCCTGGTACCGGTAGAAGAAGATACTACGGTGGTTAAGCTGCAGGGCTTTGTAGGCAAGCCGGAATTTGCCAAAAGGACGCGCGGAGAACAATTCTTTTTTGTAAACCACCGTTTTATAAAAGACGCTTATTTGAATCATGCGGTGCTGATGGCGTTTAAAGAACTGTTACCGGAAGATACTTTTCCGCTGTATGTGCTGTTTATTGAAATTGACCCCGCTAAAATTGACATCAATGTTCATCCTACAAAAACAGAAATAAAATACCAGGACGAACAGACGATATATGCTATCATCCGATCGGCAGTAAAGCGTTCATTGGGTCGGTATAATATTACACCCAGTTTGGATTTTGACCAGGAGAACAGCATTGAACACCTGGTTACGCTTAAACCGTTGGAAGAAATTGTTGCGCCAACAATTTCTTTTAACCCTGATTTTAATCCGTTCAACACTTATAACGACAGGGAAGCGCCTGCTTTGCGCAGCAGCGGCGACTACCGCAGCTCACCCATTCCAAAAAACTGGGATACGCTTTATGAGATCAGCAAAAGGGAGAGCAGCATACAGCAGGAGATGCATGAAGAAAAAACCATTGCTGTTGATGAACACGAAGTAAACAAGCCAAGCGAGCGGCAGCTTTTCCAGATTCAAAACAGGTTTATACTTTCGCAGATAAAATCAGGATTTATGTTGATTCATCAGCAGGCGGCTCATGAGCGGATTTTATACGAACGCTTTTTGCAACAACTGCAAAATCATTCCGGGATTAGCCAGCAAAGCCTGTTCCCGCAATCGGTTACATTAAATAGCAGCGATTTTGAGTTATTAAAAGAACTTTTACCCGATATTCGTGCGCTGGGATTTGACATCAGGGAATTTGGCAAAAATACGGTAGTGATTGAAGGTATCCCCGCTGATTTGAACAATGCCTCGGAACATGAAATATTGGAACAATTACTGGAAGGATTTAAAAATAACCAGTCGATATTAAAGCTGGACAAGCGCGACAGCCTGGCGAGGAGTTTGGCACGAAATGCTGCAACAAAAGCGGGCGTAAAGATGTCATTAGAAGAAATGAATATATTGATAGACCAGCTTTTTGCCTGCCAGATGCCAAATCTTGCACTGAATGGTAAGCTGGTAATTACTACTTTTACACTGAACGAACTTTTAGAACGATTTGAAAAATAACCGCAGAAGGCGGTATAATTTATAACTATGAGCGCATACAGGCAATCACCCTTCGCTAATTTAACACCGGTTGTAAAAAACCTGCTGATCATTAACCTTATTTGCTTTTTACCATTCGTACTCATGAGTGATGCAAATTATAGTGAACTGGTTGTAAAAAACTTTGGCGCGTTTTATTTTAACTCACCCTTTTTCAGAGTATGGCAAATACTCACCTACATGTTTTTACATGGGGGCTGGCAGCACATTTTGTTTAACATGTTTGCCCTTTTTTCATTCGGCCCGATATTGGAATATTCTATTGGTCCGAAACGTTTTCTGAACCTTTATTTAATTTGTGGAATCGGTGCTATTATTTTACAGATGGTTGTGCAAGCGCTAGAAGTACACGCCATGACCGGTGCCTTTACGGTACCGCCTTTCAGTATTGCAGACCCATCTGTTCCGGAAAAATTAAAAGCGATTTATTTTGGACCGGTGGTAGGCGCGTCAGGTGCAATATTCGGACTGCTGGTGGCTTTTGGGATGCTTTTTCCCAATATGGAGTTAATGATGTTGTTTGTACCTGTACCTATAAAGGCAAAATACCTGATAGTAGTTTATATTTTGATTGAGCTTTATCTCGGCTTTAGTCAGTACGCCGGCGATTCGGTGGCCCACTTTGCACACCTGGGTGGTGCACTGCTCGGTTTTATCCTCATAAAAACCTGGGGGTTACAGCGGATTCAATAATTACAGCCGGGCAAATAATGTCTGGTACTGTTTGTAAATTGTAAAATAGGAAACAGGCAACAACTTTTTTAAGGAATAAAAGTTATCAGCTAATAAAGCATCAATATCATGAGCACGCTCTGGCAAAACATACAATACAAAGTACTGCGATCAGACAGTAAACTAAACCTGCTTATCGGTATTAATGTATTTGTTTTTTTGCTGATTAATATTGCTGATACCTTAGGAAAGTTTTTTTTCAAAACCGGCATTATTGATTTTTACAGCACGGAGTATCTTTTATTACCCTCCAATTTACACACGCTGCTTACCCATTTCTGGACACCGCTAACGTACATGTTTATGCATGCGGGAATTTTTCATATCCTGTTCAACATGCTGTGGCTTTACTGGTTTGGGCAGATATTTGAAGAATACCTGGGTAAAAAGCGCACTGTTGGCCTTTACCTCATGGGTGGCCTGGCAGGTGCTTTCCTGTTTGTATTATGCTATAACACGGTTCCGTTATTTGCCAATCAAAGCGTTCCATTGGTAGGCGCATCAGCAAGTGTAATGGCCATTATAATCGGCACAGCTACTTTGCTGCCTGATTATACGATCTCCCTGATCTTAATTGGCCCGGTTAAATTAAAATGGATAGCCCTCTTCATTATCATCATTGACTTTTTTGGAATAGTGGGACCTAATGCCGGCGGCGAACTGGCTCACCTTGGGGGCGCTCTGATGGGATTTATTTATATTAAGCAGGTGCAAAAAGGCAACGACTGGATTGCGGGAATCACAAACTTATTTAAGCCTAAATCCAAATTAAAAGTAGTCTCAAAAAATTCTTCAGGAAAATCAACCGGAAAGCCGCGACAAGAAGAAATAGACCTTATATTAGATAAAATTTCACAATCGGGATATGACAGCCTGAATAAACAGGAAAGAGAAACATTATTCCGGGCGAGCAATAATGAAGGGTAAAAGAAAACTAAATCTTTTTGATAAAATAATCCTTTGGCTAAACTGCCTGCTGTGCCTTGCGTTACTGATCAGCTACCTCGCTCCCGTTGTTGACCCTAAAACTTTTTGGGTGGTTGCTTTTTTTGGCCTTGCTTATCCTCCGCTGTTGTTAGGCAGCCTGATATTTATAATTTACTGGATCCTGCGAAAAAACTGGTATTTTATTGTTTCGGTTTTATGTATCGCGATAGGTTATAGTGTATTGCTTAATAACTTCCAGTTGCATGGCCCCTCATCCTACTCCAACGGGCCAAATCAAACAGTGATAAATATGATGACGTATAACGTCCATAATTTTAAACGTTATGGTGCGAATAACGATATCTCAACCAAGCACGAGATCCTGCAGGTAATTAATGAAAGCCAGCCGGATGTAATAGGGATACAGGAGTTTTACACGCGCAAGGCAGGCCAGTATGATATGCGCGACTCCATCCTAAGGATAATGGGAACCACCTGGTATTATTTTGAACCCGCCGTGGCCAACACTCAGGAGGCAATCGGGATCGCTATTTTTTCAAAGTTTCCCATCGTGGCGCACGGGTTTGTTCCGTTTGCCAATAAAATGGGTGAAAATGCGTGTCTTTATATTGATATAAAAAAAGGCGATATACAGTTCAGGGTTTACAGCGTGCACCTGCAATCCATTCGCTTTGATAATGAAGATTATAAGTACCTGAATAGTATAGCCAAACAAGGCAGTAAGACAGATGGGTCATCGGCCCGCAGATTGGGAAGTAAATTAAAAACCGCATTCATAAAACGCAGTGACCAGGTAAAAAAAATAAAAGAACATGCAGCGCAGTGCCCTTACCCTTATATTATTTCCGGCGATTTTAATGACACTCCTGCCTCATACGCTGTTAATCAAATGGCAAAAGGAATAAAGAATGCCTTTCGGGAAGGAGGAGCGGGTTTTGGCCGCACCTACAATGGCGATTTCCCCAACTACCAGATAGACTATATTATGGCGAGCCCGCAATTTGATGTCCGCAGCTACCAGATCATTGAAAAAAAACTTTCAGACCATTACCCGGTTAAGAGCGATTTGGTATTACGTTAGCCGTTATTCAGCACACTTTCCTTCGCCATAAATACTGGCAGCGAACCGAGATTAAGAATCTGGTCGTGAAAATTTTTGATGTTAAACTTATTACCTTCCCTTTTTTGTAGCAATTGTTTCCATTGTATAATCTGGTCGGCACCATATTTATAGGTAATGCATTGAGCCGGCCAACGTTTTACCCTTGCAATTTCGCGCATGGCTATATCATCCTGATTTTTGATGTTTTTTTTCCAGAAGGCAAGTGCCTGCTCATCAGTCCAGCCATAATAGTTCAGTCCAATGTCCATAGGCACCCGCACTGATCTCACCAGATCCCATTCCCATTTACCAAGCTCATCATACGGTGTTTTATAAACTCCCAGATCTTTGCCCAACTCTTCGCAATAAGCACCCCAGCCTTCTTCCAGCCCCATGTAATAAAATAGTTGCTGTACTTTTGATTGTTTTAAGGAAGCGTTTATGGACGCTTTATAATGATGCCCGGGTACCGCTTCATGAATAAAAAGCCATCCGATTTGCCTTGTATTATAAGGTTTGTTAAATTGATTGTAATAAAATACGTTTTCATCATAATATCCGGGCACCTGGGCCATCGCTTCGTTAGCACCTTTTTCAATTCTTACAGGAGGGATGTTATGTTCGTTAAATAAGTAATGAAGGTGGTTGTACACAACTGCTCTTGTCTGTTCAAAGTGCACCATCACCACCCTGGCATCAACTATAAAAAAAGACGAGTCATTTAAATGCTTATAAAAAGCATCGTCGTCCATCCCGCTTTGTTTTTGGATGACACTTATTTGCGCTTGCACCCTTTTTACTTCCGCTAACCCGAATTGATAAATTTCATCAGGAGTAACATTTGCGCTTAGCCAGTTCTTTAAAAAGTAGGAATACCAGGCTTTGCCGTTAGGAATGGTGTACAGCCCGGTAGCCGGAACTTCCTTTATCCCGGCTGCATTCCATTGTTTTTCAAGCGCAAGCCTTTCCAAATTCAGTTCGGTTTCATACGCTATCAGTTCATAATCCTTTTTTTGACTGCTGCTTAAACTGGTTACGGCTATTTGTTTTTGTTCTGACCTGATCGATTCAAAAAAATTTATCTGTTTTTTAATTTGATCTGCCGGTTTTATTTGTTTCAGCATATTCACATAACTCAGCTCCAGTTGCGGAATTTTGAGTTCTTTATAACCGCTCACAAACTTATCAGCGAAAGCATCAAAGGTTTCGCCGCTTTTAAAACCGGTTAAACAAAGCAAAATTGGGATAAGAAAAATTGGCCTAATCTTCATGAAATAATGAAATACGTTCTGCAAATTATTAAGAATAAAAATAATTAATTAAAAATACATTAAAAGGCGGATGACAACACCCTATTTTACCATTTAAACCAGCGAATCAAGTCTATTACAGAAACCCTTTAAAACAAGTAAAGCCCCTGATGGGCAGGGGCCTTTACTAACCAATTATAAACCTAAATTATGAGAAGACTTTGTTAATATTTTTATGGTGTAAAAGTAACACTATCTTTTGATATAAATCAATTTTTTTTGTAATTTATTTGTAAAAAAGTTATTTACTCCTATTCGATTATCAAAAATACAAACATTTTGTTAAAAATATAACAATTTGTAAAAAAAAATTAAAAATTATATTTATTAATCTATTATGAAAGGATTTATAACAAAAAATAGCTTTAAATATCATGTCATATTGATAAAAATCAATTAAAAATTAAAAATTAGTCAAAAAAATCAATTGATTTTAAAAAAAATAGGCTTATCAAATAAAAATACAACTGAATAAAGAAATTATAATGATAAAATCAACACTATCTTGTTTTATTTTAAAAAAAACCATATCCTAAGAAAAAAAGCTTAAATTTTTAATTTACCTAAAACCGCTCTTTAATAAATTCAGATTTTTGTAAAGCAAAAAAGGAATTAAAAAAAACCGAAGGTGGGAGTTAATGAAAGCGGTTCCGCAAAATATTGCGAAAATAAAACATCATTTTAAAAATGCTTTACCACTTTTGCGGTTAATTCAATACACCCTATGACTAACACTGCAGCAATTAAAAAACATCCTGAACTAACCCCCCTTACGTTGTGGATAATGACCATTGCAACAGGCCTGGTGGTAGCTAACTTATATTATAATCAGCCACTGCTTGAGGACATAGCCCGCACTTACCATACTACCCGTGCAAAAGCCGGGCAGGTTTCTGTGCTTACCCAAATAGGTTACGCTACGGGCCTGTTTTTCCTGGCTCCATTGGCAGATATGGTAAAACGAAAACGATTAATGGTGATTGTGTTTGCCTTTATTATTTCCTCGTTATTGCTTACTGCCACAGCAGCATCAATTAATGTACTTATAATTGCCAGCTTCCTGATAGGCGCAACTTCCATGATCCCTCAAATATTAGTTCCGATGGCAGCGCACCTGGCCAAACCAAACGAGCGCGGGAAAAAGATAGGCGTTATTATGAGTGGCTTGCTGATAGGAATTCTTTTGTCAAGAACGTTTAGCGGTTACATTGGCGAATATTTTGGCTGGCGCGCCGTATACTATATTGCGGCTGGTATAATGCTGCTGATGTGGGCAATGGTAGGTTTGTTTTTGCCGGAGGTTGAACCCGATTACAAAGGTACCTACCGGCAATTAATGGCATCACTGGCGCACCTTGTCAGGCATGAACCCAAACTGCGCCTGGCAGCACTCCGAGGCGCATTGTGCTTTGCTTGTTTCAGCGCGTTCTGGACAACCATCGTATTTTTATTAAAGCAAAATTTCGATATGGGCAGCAGCGTAGCGGGCGAGTTTGGCCTGGTTGGCGCATTCGGCGCAATTGCAGCGGGATTAATGGGCAGGTTGAGCGACCGGATGGATGCCTACAAACTATCGGGCTTTACATTATTACTGATCCTGATCTCATTTATCATATTCATTTTTTCGGCGCATAGCATTATAGGTTTAATAATAGGTGTAATTGTAATGGACATGGGCGTACAAGCAACGCATATCTCTAATCAATCTATAATTTTCGCGCTAAAGCCCGAGGCACGCAACCGCATTAATACCATTTATATGGTTACTTATTTTATTGGCGGATCTGTAGGAACCTTTTTTGCCACACAACTCTGGAAAAGTTACCAGTGGAACGGCGTATGTATTACGGGCATTACCATATCAGTTATTACACTTATTATCCATTTTGCCAATCATCCAAAACCAATACAAAAAACTACAACTGTATAGTTTTTCTGACTACCGTTTATGATTACTGTACTAAAAACCCATACAATAATTGCAAACCCACTTCCGTCAACAAGTGTTTAAAAATCCCTTTACCACTGATTATCATACAGTTGTAAAATTCATCTGATCCAACAAGCACTTATCGCAAATGCACCATCCTTTTTTGGCATTAATTTGGAATACTATCTATCAAATGCAATACAGGATGGAACTTGATAGCAAACAGCGCGAAAGCAACGAAAAAGAATGGGAAAACCCTGTTGAGCCTGCAAACACATCAGATGAGCGGGACAAAGAGCAACTTTTAAGACAGTACAAGGAAGCGAAAAGAAGAAAAGACAACTTGACAGAGAATCAAAACGACAAAACTGAAAAACAAACTAAATAAACTATTAACTACCAAATAAGCTCACCTATGAAAAATTTAAAAAAACCAGCCGCAAGTAAATTATTGGTAAAGTTTGACAACGAATTAATGAGCATTTTGACTCATGACTTAAAATTATTTATGGCAAAAAATCCGTTTTTAGCAAGCAACAAACAGGCTATACCACAACAATCGTTGTCAGTAGCCTGACCATCATATACTATCTACCTACTAAAAACAGTAACATCACCTGTGAAAACGATAGAGCTTTGCAATTTTGCAGGGCTCTATTTTTTTGTGGCGTATTTTATAATCAGTTCGGCAGTTTGGGCTGAAGCGCCGGGTTTACCCATTTTTTCGTCGAGCTTATCATAGTTAGCCAGCATCTGCAGGCGATAAGTTTTATTATCGATGATTGCGTTCAGTTCCTCGGTAATTTTCAAGGCAGAACAGTCCGCCTGAATTAGTTCCTTCACTACCAAACTATCCATAATCAGGTTAACCAGCGAGATGAATTTTATTTTAACTACCATGCGGGCAATGCCGATGGATATCGGGTGCCCCTTGTAAACTACTACCTGCGGCACATTAAACAAAGCGGTTTCCAACGTTGCCGTTCCGGAGGCGACAATGGCAGCAGCAGAATTGTAGAGCAGATCGTAAGTTGAATTAAACAAAACCGGGATGTTTTTCCCTTCTAAAAACTGATTGTAATAGCCCTTATTAAAGGATGGTGCACCTGCAATCACGAACTGGTGATCCGGGAATTGACCTGTTACACCCAGCATTGCAGGCAATAAACGGCTGATCTCCTGCTTGCGACTACCAGGAAGCAAGGCAATTATTTTTTTTGATGACAGGCTATTGTTTTTTATAAAATTTTCATCCGGCTTAAAATCAGCAACGGCATCAAGCAACGGATTACCTACATAGTCAACCTCCATTCCCCAGGCCCTATAAAAATCGACTTCAAATGGGAGGATACAAAACAGGTGATCAACTATGCGTTTAATTTTAAGCACCCGTTTTTGGTTCCAGGCCCAAACCTTTGGCGAGATATAATAGCAAACCAGCAGGTTATTATTTTTGGCAAATTCCGCAATCTTTAAATTAAAGCCCGGAAAATCTATCAATATCAAAACATCCGGCTGCCAGGCTCCAATATCAGCCTTGCAAAACTTCAGGTTTTTTAAGATAGCATTCAGGTTAAGCGCTACCTCAATAAATCCCATAAAGGCCATATCGGCATAATGCTTTACCAGGGTGCCGCCTTCCGCCTGCATCAGGTCACCGCCAAAAAAACGAAATTCGGCCTGTGGATCTTTCTCCTTTAAGGCTTTCATCAAATTAGCCCCGTGCAAATCGCCCGAAGCTTCGCCGGCTACCAGGTAATATTTCATCGCAGGTGAACTTTAAAGATGAATACCAGCAGCATCACAATAAACGTAGCGAGCATTATACCCCGGGCAGTTTGATCAAACTCCTTTTTAAGCAATATCCGCATCATAATAAGGTTAAGCGCAATAGCTACAAAGAACGGAAGCGCCGGCTTGTTAATGATATATATGTTGTAGCTGAAGTAATAAGCAGTAATCCATGCAATTACCGGGAAGATTATACCCGCTAAAACACCTGTAAAAAAACCATTTTTGTTTAACATAAGATGCAAATGTCCAAAAGAAAATATGCAATTAACTTGGGTTCGACACCCGCGAACGGTCACCTTAACTTAAACCAACCCTTCTTCAGCACCGTAAGCCGAGGCGCAGGTTTATGTTTCATGCCAACAAAGTGTTCCATTTTTGTAAGTGGAACACCTGGAACAAAGTGAAACATGCTGATTATCAACTATTTCACTTTGTTCCAAAAACAAAACAGTTGTAAGTAACTGATAATCAAATACTACACTGCCAGCCTGTAGTCGAACTTACGTTAATTAAAATTTGCGCTAATTTAGCTTTTAACGATGAACTATTTAAAGACAATTAATAAGAGGAGCGTTTACCACCATAAGTATCAACCATTACAAAATGCAAAGGCGAGTTGAAAGATTTGCTAACGAGGTTTGCCAGCGGATACATCCCACCCTTGTAAACACTTATACCTTAAACTCCCAGCTATTTAAAACAGGTATGGCATGGTGAGCCGTCATATCAAACTGCACCGGCACTACAGATACATAGTGATGCTCCAATGCCCAAACATCCGTTTCTTCCCCGTTGTCGTTCATTTGAAAAACACCGGTTAACCAGTAATACGGCCGCTTGTGCGGATCCATGCGCTCATCAAACTCCTCGGCCCATTTGGCGTTGGCCTGGCGGCAGATCTTTATTCCTTTTATGTGCGCACCAGCCGGAAAATTTACATTTAACAACGTGGCAGTAGGCAAGCCGTTATCTAAAACCTGCTGTGCAAGTTCCTTCACGTATTTTATACAGTGCGAGAAATCTGCCTGTAACGTATAATCGTCTAATGAAAATCCGATTGACGGGATACTTTCAATAGCGCCCTCAACAGCTGCTGACATAGTCCCCGAGTAAAGGATATTAATCGAATTATTTAGTCCGTGGTTAATACCTGACACACACAGGTCTGGCTTTTTGCCTTTAAAGATCTTATTTACAGCGAGCTTAACGCAATCTACCGGTGTGCCGGAGCAGCGATACATTTCCATCCCCTCATAAATATCTACCTGGTCTAACCGCAGGGGTTTGCCTATTGTTATAGCGTGCCCCATTCCTGACTGTGGGCTGTCCGGCGCTACTACTACAACCCTGCCAATTTCGGCCATGGCATCCATTAACGCCTTTATTCCGGGGGCGGTTATTCCGTCGTCATTTACTACAAGAATGGTGGGTTTGGATTTTTTCATTAAGCTGATTTATTATTTAAAGACTTGAAAGCCATTACAGGCCAGTGTTTCTAAACAGTGCCAAAATTAGTTATATTTGATTTAAGCTTGCTGCTTAAAAGAAAGAAATTAACCCTTGTTGACTTATATGTCGGCCAATAGTTGTAACAAAAAAAGGGAAGCTTTTTGCCTCCCCTAACCTTTGATATCAAGCTTATTATAAGCTATTGATCCATTTTACCAGTTCATCGCGGGATTTACCCGTTTTTTGCTGAAGCTTTCCTAAGGTTTCATCATCCTTACCTTCTTCATGCACCAGGTCATCGTCAGTAAGATCACCGTAGGCTTGTTTTATTTTACCTTTAACCACGTTCCAGCCGCCTTTTAATTCTAATTTGTCCATGATGTTTTTTATTTAAGATGTATAGTATTATAACATCCCGGACATTAATTGGTTTTTAGAAAAGCAAAACAGGATGGCAAAGATCGGTAGCCAAAACCATCAAACAGCTTAAACTATAGCGCACCTTCTTTAATTTCATCCACCACAGCTGGATCAAGCAAGGTTGACGTGTCACCCAGGTTACTGGTATCACCTTCTGCAATTTTCCTTAAGATCCGCCGCATGATCTTTCCGGAACGTGTTTTCGGCAAGCCGCTTACAAACTGGATCTTATCCGGTTTTGCAATAGCGCCAATGATGCGCGATACCGTCATGATGATATCCTTACGCGCAAGTTCGTCATCGCCATGCTTATTAGGACAAACCACAAAAGCATAAACACCCTGCCCTTTTATATCATGCGGGTAACCCACCACTGCTGATTCCACTACGCTGCTGTGCATATTAATGGCATTCTCTACCTCGGCAGTGCCAATGCGGTGTCCCGACACATTGAGCACGTCATCAACACGCCCGGTAATCCTATAATAACCATCTTCATCGCGTAAGCAGCCATCTCCAGTAAAGTATAAATTCTCATAAGTTGCAAAATAGGTTGTACGGCAGCGTTCATGATCACCATAGGTGGTGCGTAACATTCCCGGCCACGGAAAGCGGATACATAAATTACCGCTAACGCCGTTGCCTTCAACTATATTCCCATTCTCGTCAACCAGCACCGGCTGTACACCGGGCAATGGCAAAGTAGCATACCCGGGTTTTGTTGGCGTAATACCAGCTATCGGCGAGATCATAAATCCGCCTGTTTCTGTCTGCCACCAGGTATCAACAATAGGGCATTTGCCCATACCTATCTTTTCATCAAACCAATGCCAGGCCTCCTCGTTTATAGGCTCGCCCACGGAACCCAATTTTCTTAACGAACTAAAATTCTTTCCTTTTAATACGTCATCGCCAAAGCTCATTAATGAGCGGATAGCCGTAGGTGCGGTATAAAGTATATTAACTTCGTATTTTTCAACAATATCCCAAAAGCGCCCCGGAGTTGGCCAGGAAGGAATTCCCTCGAACATTACCGTAGTTGCGCCCTGGCTTAACGGCCCGTAAGCAATATAGGAGTGGCCGGTGATCCAGCCGATATCAGCTGTACAAAAGTAAACTTCACCCGGCTCGTACTGAAACGCATTGGCAAATGTATAGCCGGTATAAACCATATAACCGCCACAGGTATGTACTACACCTTTTGGCTTTCCGGTTGAACCTGATGTGTAAAGGATGAACAGCATATCCTCGGCATCCATCACTTCGGGCGGGCATTCTAAATTTCCCTGGGTTTCTATCTTCTGGATCTCATCTTCCCACCAAACATCACGGCCCTTGATCATTGAAACCGGGGTACGGCTGCGGGTAAGCACAATAACCCTTTCAATTGTAGGGCATTGCACCAGCGCATCGTCAATAATATTTTTTAAAGGAATTGGCTTGTTACCCCGAAAACCACCATCAGCGGTAATGATCAGCTTACAGGCAGCGTCATTGATCCTGTCGGCAATAGATTGCGCCGAAAAGCCACCAAATACCACAGAATGAACAGCGCCGATGCGGGCGCAGGCCAGCACCGCGATGGCCAGCTCAGGCACCATGGGCATATAGATACAGATCCGGTCGCCTTTTTTTGCACCGTTGTTTTTCAGAACGTTGGCAAACTGGCAAACCTTGTCATACAACTGCTGGTAGGTTAATACCCGGTGATGTTCCTGCGGATCGTTGGGTTCCCATAAAATAGCAGGTTTATCACCCAGTGCTTCCAAATGGCGGTCCAGGCAATTCTCCGTAATATTAAGTTTTGCACCCTGGAACCATTTAATAGAGGGATCTTTAAAATTCCAATCAAGCACTTTATCCCATTTTTTACGCCACAAAAAATTGTTGGCTATGCTTTCCCAAAACTGTTCGGGATGCTCCACGCTTTGCTGATAAACTTGTTTGTATTCTTCAAAAGAGGAGATCTTCATTGAGGTTTTCATTATCTATGAAATTGGTGGCGTAAATTAGTAATTTTTGTGTGAAGCGAATAATAAATCAAAGCTTTTTAAAATATTTTAAGAAGTTTAAAATAACCTCGTTCCTGCTGATATTCGCCACCGTGCAGGCTGGAACAGTAACCGTTTTATTTATATTTTCCCTAACATCATTAACATCCTGTAAACAAGGCGATTCGGATTTATAAAAAGCAGATCACTTTCGCAGTGAAGTCAACTTTTATTAATTTAATGCATAGTACTACTAACCTTAATTATGTGCAAAACTATCCCTCTAAAACAATTTGAAAAAATATTTTAAAACAGTATTGCCTATTTCACATAAAATCCTGATATTTGCAAACTCTTTACAAAAAGGGATAATTAAAAAGATTTGTCATGTCAAGAATTTGTGATCTAACAGGAAAAGGATCTTTAGTAGGTAACAACGTTTCTAACTCAAACGTTAAAACCAAACGCAGATTTCATCCAAACTTAAAACTTAAGAAGTTTTATATTCCTGAGGAAGATAAATGGATAACCTTAAAGGTATCCACTTCAGCTGTTAAAACTATCAGCAAAAACGGTATAACTGCTTGTATCAATAAATTTGTAAAAAAAGGATACATTTAATAGGTTATAATTAAAGGTTAGTGACAAGCGATTGTTACAGCATTTAATTATAACCATAAACATAAAAGGAAATGGCTAAGAAAGGCAATAGAGTTCAGGTAATTTTAGAATGCACCGAGCACAAAACAAGCGGAATGCCTGGTATGTCTCGTTACATTACTACCAAGAACAAGAAAAATACGACAGAAAGACTGGAAATGAGAAAATTCAACCCGGTTTTAAGAAAAGTAACTGTTCACAAAGAGATTAAGTAATTGTTACTAGTTTACTAATAACGCTAATTAAAAAAACATGGCAAAGAAAGTAGTTGCAACGCTAAAAGTAGCAGGTAAAGGCAAAGAGTTTTCAAAAGTTATTACAATGGCTAAGTCACCACGTACTGGTGCTTACTCATTCAAAGAACAAATCGTAGCTAACGATTTTGTTAAGGATGCGATAGCCGGCAAATTATAATAACAATTTTTGATCAAAATATAAAAGCCATCTTGTTTATACGGGAAGGCTTTTTTTGTTGAGGCAATTTTGATGTGCTATTGATTATGTCTGTACCGTTACAATCATCAGGTATTAAATCCGCACATTTGCATAGCTATACACTTGCACAATAAAAGATATGGGATTATTTGATTTTTTCAAAAAAAAGGAAAGCACTCCGCAAGAACAGGAAGCGCTGGATACCGGTTTAGAAAAAACAAAGGATAACTTTTTTTCAAAAATAACCAAGGTAATAGCCGGAAAATCAAGCGTTGATGATGACGTGCTTGATGACCTGGAAGAGGTACTGGTAACGTCAGACGTTGGCGTTAAAACCACGCTGAAAATTATTGAGCGCATCCAGGCGCGGGTTGCCCGGGATAAATACATCGGCACATCTGAGCTGAATAGTCTTTTAAAGGATGAAATTCAGCAACTACTGGCCGAAAACAACAGTAACGACTTTACAAACTTTGAATATGGCAGCCACAAGCCCTATGTAATAATGGTTGTGGGTGTAAATGGCGTAGGTAAAACCACTACCATTGGCAAACTGGCGCATAAGCTTAAGCAGGCCGGAAACAAAGTGGTATTAGGGGCGGCTGATACCTTTCGTGCCGCGGCTGTTGCGCAAATTCAACTTTGGGGCGAACGCGTGGGTGTAAAAGTTGTGGCACAGGCTATGGGGTCTGACCCTGCCTCGGTTGCTTATGATACGTTGCGTTCAGCGGTTGCTAATGGCGATGATGTAGCAATTATTGATACTGCCGGCCGCTTACACAACAAAGTGGGCCTGATGAACGAGCTTACCAAGATCAAGAATGTGATGCAAAAGGTTGTTCCCGGTGCCCCGCATGAAATATTACTGGTATTGGATGCTTCAACCGGGCAAAATGCAATTGAGCAATGCAAGCAATTTACTGAGGCTACCGATGTTAATGCGCTGGCTCTAACCAAGCTTGATGGTACGGCAAAAGGCGGTGTAGTGATTGGAATTTCGGATCAGTTTAAGATCCCGGTAAAATATATAGGTGTTGGTGAAAGCATGAACGATTTGCAGTTGTTTGACAGGCAGGAGTTCGTGAACAGCCTTTTTAAACAATAAAAATTAAATAACACCGTCCTTGAAAGAAACGAAGCAGCCTTTGGCCTGCAGAGCCGCTCTGAATAGTTCAGCGGTCCCTTCGTTCCTCGCAATGACGCTTTAGATAAGTGATGAGGACAAAATCAATTAGCACTCCTGCGGTTACCAGTAAGCCACGTGTAAATGTAGTTACTTTAGGCTGTAGCAAAAACATATACGATTCCGAGATCCTGATGGGACAGCTGAAAGGCAACCATTTTGATGTGGTGCACGAGGCGGAGAAGGTAAATAGCAATGATATTATTGTAATTAATACCTGCGGATTTATTGACAATGCCAAGCAAGAATCTATAGATACGATTTTACAATACAGCGAGCTTAAAGAACAGGGTAAAGTTGGCAAAGTAATTGTTACCGGCTGCCTTTCTGAACGCTACAAACCGGAACTTGAAGCAGAGATAGCTAATGTAGATTCGTGGTTTGGCACTAATGACCTGCAAAACCTATTAAGTTCTGTTGGTGCCGATTATAAGCATGAGCTGATTGGCGAACGACTGTTAACCACTCCAAAACATTTTGCCTACTTTAAAATAGCCGAAGGCTGTAATCGCCCCTGCTCATTTTGCGCCATCCCGCTAATGAGAGGCAAGCACTTAAGTTCACCTATTGACCAACTGGTTAAAGATGCACAAGCTTTAGCTAAAAACGGCACAAAGGAACTGATACTGATTGCACAGGACCTAACCTATTACGGGCTCGACCTGTATGGCAAACGTAACCTGGATGAGCTGCTTCGCCGTTTATCTGATGTTAATGGTATTGAATGGATCAGGCTGCAGTATGCATACCCTTCAGGCTTCCCTATCGAGATCCTGGATGTGATGAACGAGCGCGACAACATCTGTAAATACATGGATATGCCGTTGCAGCACATCAGCGATGATATGCTTAAATCCATGCGCCGCGGTATCACCAAACAAAAAACTATTGACGTAGTAAACCAGATTCGTGATAAAGTACCCGGCATAGCCATGCGTACCACGTTGATAACAGGCTACCCGGGCGAAACTGAAAAAGATTTTGAAGAAATGCAGCAATGGGTTGAGGATACCAAATTCGACCGTTTAGGCTGTTTCACCTACTCGCACGAAGAAAAAACACATGCCTATGCATTGGTTGATGATGTGCCAGAAGAAGTAAAACAGCAAAGAGCCGATGCCATAATGGAAATTCAACAAGGCATTTCTTTTGATAAGAACCAGGAAAAAATCGGCAATACCTATAAAGTTTTGGTTGATAAAAAAGATGGCGCTTACTTTGTTGGCCGTACGGAATATGATTCGCCTGAAGTGGATAACGAGGTGTTAATTGACGCCAGCATTGATTATGCCACCGTTGGCAGCTTTGTTAATGTAAAAATTGACACAGCTGAAGACTTTGATCTTTATGGACATATTGTAAAATAAACCCCTTTTGATTTATCGGATGTTTATTTTATAATTTTAAAGTATAAATTCGACAGCTTAACAGTGGATGGCAGCTTGATGCTTATACCGGGTTCCCCTAAGTCCGGATATAATATCCTGCATCCTAAATCAAATGATGGACTCAGCCTGTATAAACTACAAAGACACGGGATTTTTTTCCCAAACGGTTATTGATTACCTGGACGATGTCCCTGCACTTCGCCCATATTATGGTTACCGCCCGGATCTGAGCGGATTTGCCGCACTGCTTAAAAACAAAAAAGTTATTGCGGACCGTTCCGTTCTTGTTAAAGTACTGGCTGATCAATACCTCCATATGCCCACGGCGGATGAGGTTCAACACAACATTTCCCTTTTAAACAACAGTAATTCCTACACCATTACAACCGGGCACCAGCTTAACATATTTGCCGGCCCGCTATACTTTATTTACAAAATTGTTACCGCCATTAAGTTAGCCGGCCAGTTAAAAGAACAATTCCCCGACAAGGATTTTGTTCCGGTTTACTGGATGGCGTCGGAAGATCATGACTTTGCCGAAATTAACTACACCAACATAGGCGGTAAAAAAGTACACTGGTGGTACGAAGCATCGGGCGCTACGGGCAGGATTAACCCGGATACCATGCGCCAGGCACTTAACCAGTATAAAGGCGCTCTGGGAATTGAACGCCATGCCAATGAACTTGCCGAAATTGTAGAAACTGCCTACACCAAATTTGATAAACTTGCTGACGCTACCCGTTACCTGGTTAACGCTTTGTTTGGCCGGTATGGCCTGGTTATTATTGATGCGGATGATCATCGCTTTAAGCAATCATTTGCACCAGTAATTGAACAGGACATTATTGAGCAAAACAGCTTTAAGCATATTGATGATACTAATAAAAAATTGCACGAGATAGGTGTACACATCCAGGTAAATCCCCGCGAGATCAATTTCTTTTACCTGATGGACGGATTGCGCGAGCGTATAGTTTTTGAACACGACACCTACAAGGTATTAAACAGCGAGATCAGCTTTACCGAATCAGAATTAAAAGCCGAAATAAACCTTTATCCGGAACGATTTAGTCCTAATGTTGTAATGCGCCCGCTTTACCAGGAATACATTCTTCCAAACATAGCCTATATAGGCGGCGGTGCCGAAGTGGTTTACTGGCTGGAACTAAAATCAAACTTTGAGCACTATAAAGTTGACTTCCCTATCCTTATCCTGCGCAATTCGGGACTGGTGATCAATAAGGAAACGGCATCGAAAATTGCTAAAATGGAGCTGCAGCCTGCCGATTTATTTAAAAGCAGCGACGATATTAAAAACGATTGGGTAAAAAAACATAGCGCGCACAATTTAACGCTTGCTGAAGAATGGCGCGAACTAACCAGCGTTTTTGAAAAGATAAAACTACGGGCCTATAAAATTGATAATACTTTGGCCCCATCTGCCGAAGCGGTACAGGCCAGGCTGAAACATGCCATTGATAACCTGGAGAAAAAACTGGTAAAGGCTGAAAAGCGCAACTATCATATCCGGTTGGAGCAGGTTGAACATATTAAAAGTGATATTTTCCCAAAAAACAGCCTGCAGGAACGAACTGAAAATTTTGGACTGTTTTATGTAAAATGGGGCCGGGATTTTATTGATGAGCTTGTGCGCCACTTTGAACCGTTGGATTTTAATTTTACCGTGTTGACGGAGAAATAAGATACTTTTATATGACCTTCCAATCTACCATCCTCATCATCCCCGGTCTTGGCAACTCAGGACCGCAGCATTGGCAGTCTGTCTGGGAAAACAAGTTTAATTTTAAGCGGGTTGAACAGCAGGAATGGGATACTCCCGTTTGTGATGACTGGATTGAGTCAATTAATAACGAAGTCAGCAAATACGACCCGGCCAATGTGATCCTGGTTGGGCATAGCCTGGCATGTACCACCATTGCCTATTGGGCGTAAAAATTCAACGTTAAAATTAAAGCTGCCCTGTTAGTTGGCCCAAGTGACACAGAAGCGGATACCTACCCGCCCGGAACCAGCGGCTTTAAACCTGTACCCTTGTTTACACTTCCGTTCAAATCAATAGTTGTGGCAAGCACTAATGATTATTATGTAACCTATGAGCGTGCCACGCTTTTTGCGGAAAGTTGGGGTGCCGACCTGGTGAATATTGGCGATGCGGGCCATATTAATGTGGCATCCGGCTTTGGAGAATGGAATGAAGGCCTGGAGATATTGAAATGGCTGGACAGCTAATACCATCCTGACTGCTATATTTGCAGATGCTTATCTCCGAATCTTCATTACGCGGTTTCACACACAAGATCTTTCTTTCTATGGGTTGCAGTGACGAACATGCTTCGCTGGCTGCTGATGTATTGTTACAGGCTGACCTGCGGGGAATTGATTCGCACGGTGTTGCACGACTGATAGGCTATGTGCGCCTTTGGGAAAGTAAAAGAATAAATACCAACCCTAAGATCACCATCGTTCATGAAACGCCCACCACGGCCACGGTTGACGGAGATGCGGGACTTGGACTGGTGGTGGCCCCCTTTGCAATGCGGCTGGCCATCCAAAAAGCCGGACAGTATGGCTCGGGCTGGGTATCGGTACGAAATTCCAATCATTTCGGCATTGCGGGTTATCACAGTTTACTTGCTGTTGAAAAAGAGATGATCGGCATTGCCATGACCAATGCTAGTCCGCTGGTTGCCCCTACGTACTCCAATGAACGCCTGCTGGGCACCAATCCAATGTGCTATGCCTTCCCGGCCGGCAAGTACCCGCCGGTTGTGGTTGATATGGCTACATCGGCCGCCGCTAACGGTAAGCTGGAAATTGCCCAGCGTGCCGGAAAACCCGTTCCGGAAGGGTGGATCCAGGATGCAAAAGGAAATTACACTACCGATCCGCATGCCTTAAAAAGCGGAGGATCACTGTTGCCGCTCGGCAGTGATAAGGAACACGGCAGCCATAAGGGATTCGGCTTAAGTGCCGTGGTCGATATTTTTTCAGCAGTATTGTCAGGGGCTAATTACGGGCCCTGGGTACCGCCATTTGTTGCTTTTTTACAGCCACCGGCAGATCCTGTCGGGCTTGGGATAGGCCATTTTGTAGGTGCTATGCGGGTAGATGGATTTCGCCCGGTAGACGAGTTTAAAATACACATGGATAACTGGATCGGCAGGTTTAAATCAGCATCAACCATTGATCCCGACCAAAAAGTCATTATCCCCGGCGAACCGGAACTGGAAGCGGCAAAAGAAAGAAAAACTAAGGGTATCCCGCTGGTTGATGCTGTGGTTGCTGATTTGAACGGCTTGGCGAAGAGGTTCGGAATAGAAGAGTTATAAATTTTGTTATTTAAGGTAATATTAAAAACCCGACAAGGCAACAGACTATTTTATCAACCTGAAAATCCTGCTCCACCTGGTTTGATGTAAAAAGCCGGCAGTTTCGTCGGTACTCATCCAGATAAACAAAGCCTTGCCCACAATATGATCTTCCGGCACCAGGCCCCAAAAGCGGGAATCTTCTGAATTATGACGATTATCTCCCATCATCCAGTAATAATCCTGCTTAAAAGTATAGGCCATGGCTAGTCTACCGTTGATCATCAAATTTTTCCCTGACATCGCCACTTTATTATATTCATAAACTTCAATAGCCCGTTTGTATAATGGGATAGTTAAACTATCCAGCATGACTGTCCAGCCTTTTTTAGGGACGATGATCGGGCCAAGGTTGTCCACGTTCCATTTGAAATGATCATCGTGGGGAAATATTCGCGGATCAGCGGTATAAAGCGGCTGAAAATATTCCCTTACAATTTTTACGTTGCTATAGCTCCCTAATTTTCTTGCAGCTTGCCGGGTCATCAGCATTTCATAATTATCATTGCCAAATTGCTGGCTTTGTTCAATATGCAGCTGTCTTAAAACCAGCGAGTCAACAGGAGCTCCATTAGTGTTTACAAGAAAAGCCTGTTGGGCCTCCGCAGGTTCATTCATCATTTTGCCATTGATATACACCCGGGCATTTATTAAGCGCAGGGTATCGCCGGGTTCTGCCTGGCATCGCTTAATAAAATTTTCACGTTTATCAACCGGGCGGTAATATGGCGAGTCCGCATCCACCGGGTAATTGAAAACTACCACATCGCCCCTTTTAACATGCGTTATACCCGGCAAGCGGAAATACGGCAGCCTGATCCCGCCCCAATAGGCGGGGGTATTTATAAGCGGCATGGTATGATGGGCAAAAGGAAAAGCTACCGGCGTTATGGGCATGCGGGCACCGTAGTTAATTTTGCTTACAAATAAATAATCGCCAATTAAAAGCGAACTTTCCATTGATCCGCTTGGGATCACATACGCCTCGATAAATAGCGATCGAATGAGCGTTGCAGCAACTGTGGCGAACAGAATAGCTCCAGACCATTCCCGTACCGCAGAGTTTGTTAAGTTTTCGTGTTGAATTTCTTTAAACTCCCTGCTTGCCGATGGTCCCAGGTATTTGGTTTTTTTTTCAAGGCCCCATTTAGGCAGGTAAATAAAAGGCAACACAAATGCCGCCGCCTGCTGCCTGATGCTAAATTTGCCATACGATTTAATAAAATCAATATAAACACCAATCCCGGCTACTACATTAATTACAGGAACCGCAAGCCAGATAAGCCACCATGCTGGCCGGCCGCTTAACCTTAACATTATATAAAAAGAGTATATCGGAACGAGTGCTTCCCAGCCGGGCCGGCCGGCTTTTTTAAACAACATCCATTGCCCTGCCAAACACAGAACAATGGATGGAACGAGGACAAGAAAAATCCCCGGTAAAGTAGTTGTTTCCAATTAATTGAT
Source organism: Mucilaginibacter xinganensis (assembly GCF_002257585.1). Lineage (NCBI taxonomy): Bacteria > Pseudomonadati > Bacteroidota > Sphingobacteriia > Sphingobacteriales > Sphingobacteriaceae > Mucilaginibacter > Mucilaginibacter xinganensis. The sequence continues at coordinate 4,877,429 of NZ_CP022743.1, forward strand.
CCCTCTGAACAACCGGCTCCAGCGGATCTTGCTGAAGAATGATGCGGTATCATCCCAGCTCATCCAAATAAATAAAGCTTTACCCACAATATGATCTTCGGGAACAAATCCCCAAAAGCGCGAGTCGTCAGAATCGTGACGGTTATCGCCCATCATCCAGAAGTAATTCATTTTAAAGGTATAGCTGTCGGCTTTTTTGCCATTAATAAATATATCGCTACCCTTAACCTCTATTTTGCTATTTTCATAAGTACGGATACAACGCTCGTAAAGCGGGTAGGTCATGCTGTCCAACTTTACCGTCCAGCCTTTTTTAGGGATGATTATAGGGCCGTAATTATCCACGCTCCATTTAAAATCGGGCTGCCTACCGTTGAGCATCAGGTTTGGTGGCCCAACCGGGTGCCCCGGGTTTGTAGGGTAAACCGGTCCGTTAGGATCAGTTACGCCTTTTTGCGAAAGGATTTGTTTAAACGATTTGATATTCGAATAGCTTTTTAACTTATCGGCGCTTTCCTTTGTCATCGCCTGGTAGCTGTGCCCTTCATAAAGTGTAATTTTCAACTCGTCAGTAATTTGCGGGTTAAGGTCAACGCCATTGGTGTTGTAGCTGTATTCCATTTGCTCGCCCGGAGGATTGGGGGCGGCTTTACCGTTAACATAAACCTGCCCGTCAACAACGCTTAAAGTATCGCCAGGTGCGCCCTGGCAACGTTTTATAAAGTTTTCACGTTTGTCAACCGGTCTGTAAAATGGCGAATCCGCATCCATAGGATAATTAAACACTACCACATCGCCTTTTTTTACATCGCTTAAGCCCGGCAGGCGGTAGTAAGGGAGTTGTATGCCGTCCCAATAAGCCTTGGTATTAATAAGCGGCATGGTGTGGTGTGCAAACGGAAACGCTATTGGCGTTATAGGTGTGCGGGCGCCGTAGTTAACCTTGCTTACAAATAAAAAGTCGCCAACAAGCAGCGATCTTTCCATGGAAGGTGTGGGGATTACATAGGCTTCTATAAAAAACGTACGAATCAGCGTTGCTGCTATCACCGCAAAAACAATAGCATCGGTCCATTCGCGCACTGCGCTTTTCTTCTTTTTGGGGGTATCTTTCTTTTTACTCCAGAATTTCCAGTTCATGTTTACAATATTGGGAATTTATTATCAGTTTTAAGAGCGGTGACCCAGGAAATCAACAATCAGGACGAAAAACTTAGTGTTCGGCTGTGTAATGATCTTTTGACATTGGTTACCCGCTCTTGCGTTGTTATATTTTATTTAAAGTCAAACATATCATTAACCGAATAAAACCCGGTTTTTCCCTGGATCCACTCAGCGGCCAAAACGGCACCCAATGCGAAGCCATTGCGGTTATGCGCGGTATGTTTAAATTCTATCGAGTCGATCTCTGAATCATAAATAACGGTATGTGTTCCTGGCACACCGTCAATCCGGAACGATTCGATAAGTAGCTGGTCGCCTTTTACATTATCATCGCTATTTTCAGCACCATCCGCTGTAAGTACATTCACCCAGTCTTTTTTTGAATCCAGGTTATCAATAATTCCTTCTGCAATGGTAATAGCGGTACCGCTTGGCGAATCGAGTTTTTGTGTATGGTGGATCTCTTCTATCTGCACATCATAATACGGGTAGTTATTCATCAGCTTTGCAAGCACCTTGTTTACATGGAAAAATATGTTTACACCCACACTAAAGTTTGTGGCATACAGCATAGCTGTACTGCTGCGCTCATATTGTTCTTTTAATTGTTGTATGTTGCTGTACCAGCCGGTTGTACCCACAATAACAGGCACGCCCGCGTTAAGGCAATGCTCAATATTACCCAGTACGGTGTGAGGGGTGCTAAACTCTATTGCAACATCTGCCAGTTGCAGGTTTTCAGCCGTAAGTTCATGCTGGTTATCCTGGTCAATTTTTAATACTATTTCATGCTTACGGTCGGTAGCTATCTTTTCAATGATCTTGCCCATCTTTCCGTATCCTAATAACGCAATCTTCATGCTGATTTTTTATTGTTTTGATATAATGCTAACAAACATACTAATTGATTATTAAGCAAGATAAGCAGCCTGGATAATTATCAAAGCGTAAAGGTAATTTTTATCCCGGGAATATATGAAAAAGCAGAAGTTTGGGCATAGGTAACCGGCTGATTGATCAGTCCGGGAGTAACCCGCATCGAAAAGTTATTATCGAGGGTATAGCTGTGAATAAATTTTGCATCAATATAAGCGTCAACCGCATTAATGCCCCAAAAAACAACAGCACCCAGTATGCATAGGTCGCGGTTACGGCGATAAGCGTCTTTGGCATCATAAATCGCCTGATCCTGGACGTTTGCCGCCTTATATTGCATGTATTCCGCATAGTAAGGATCTCCGGGAGCGGGTACAACCAAATGATTCCGGTATATAGACAGCTGCAAAAATTCCTTATAATATTTTGCGTTGAAGGCAATACCTGCCCCAAATGAACCAAGCACACCATATATAATCGGCACTTTCCAGATCTTATGATTATATACCTGCCCCCAGCCCGGAATAATTAACGACCTCATTACTGCCTTATGCGGGCTATGCAAAGTATCGGGATGGTAAACTTTTGCCTTACGAATTTTGGGCACCTTAGACTGTACCACATCAGTGTCCTGCCGGCTGGCTTTAAGCGTATCCATTTTACTTTTTACAACTATTTTACCTGTTGTATCAGGGTTTTGAGCCCTTGCAGTAAAAATAAATCCGGCCAGAAGCCAGATAGTCAGCAAATATTTATACATCTGTTATATTAAAAACCTTTTGATTCAAAGGGATGAAGTTTACCAATCCATAATTTCGAGGATACGGTTAAGATCGCTTTCTGATAGAAAAGGGATCTCAATAGTACCCCGGCCCTGCCCGGCTATTTTCAATTTAACCCGGGTGCTAAATTTAGAGGCCAGGTCATCCTGTATTTTTTGAACCTGGAAAGAGATCGGCTCAGGTTGTTTTCCTTCCTTTTTTATAGGAGACCTTTGCATTTCACGAACCAGTTCTTCTGTTTTACGAACGGATAAACCCTGTTGAATAATATGTTGATGCAGATATATTTGTTTGGCGGGGTCATCAATGGTTATCAGCGCCCTGGCATGGCCCATAGTTATCTCATTATCACGAATGGATTTCTGGATAGCGGGCGGCAGCTTCAACAAGCGCAGGTAATTGGTTACGGTTGAACGGTTTTTACTTACCCGCACACCTAACTCTTCCTGTTTAAGGCTGCATTCTTCCAGCATGCGCTGCAAGCTTATAGCCACTTCAATGGCATTCAGGTCTTCACGCTGAATATTTTCAATAAGCGCCATTTCCAGCATCTGCTGATCATTGGCAGAGCGGATATAGGCAGGGATCTGTGTTAAGCCTGCTAGTTTTGAAGCACGAAAGCGGCGCTCGCCCGAGATCAGCTGGTAACTGTGGGCATTTAAACGCCTAACCGTAATGGGCTGGATAAGCCCCTGCAATTTTATAGAATCGGCCAGTTCAGCCAGGGCCTGCTGGTCAAAATCCGTACGGGGCTGAAAGGGGTTAACCTCTATCTCTGATAATTTTATCTCGTTTACTGAACCAGGGTTGTTACCTGCAGGTTCTGATAAAACACTTGCCTTATTGTGATTTTGATTTTGGTTAACACTTTCCGAGTCATTCAACAATGCACTTAATCCTCTTCCTAATGCGTTTCTTTTTTCTGCACTCATCTTTTATTATACTATCGCTGTGTTTGTGGTGGTTTCTTCTTTAACCAAACCATTCTTGCGTAAAATCTCGCGGGCCAGGTTTAAATAATTGATGGCGCCTTTACTGGTGGCATCATGCATAATCACCGAAATTCCAAAACTTGGTGCCTCGCTCAATCGTGTATTACGCTGAATAATGGTATCAAATACCATATCTTCAAAGTGGCTTCTAACCTCTTCAACCACCTGGTTAGACAAGCGCAGCCTTACATCATACATGGTTAATAAAATACCTTCTATCTCCAGTTTTGGGTTTAACCTTGATTGAACAATTTTTATGGTGTTTAACAGCTTGCCCAAACCTTCCAACGCAAAATACTCGCATTGTACCGGGATAATAACAGAATCGGCAGCTGTTAAAGCATTTATAGTGATCAAACCTAATGATGGTGAACAGTCAATGATAATGAAGTCATAATCATCACGAATACTGTTAAGCACCGCCTTCATTTTATATTCACGATCGGTAAGATTTATCATTTCAATCTCGGCACCTACCAGGTCAATATGTGCCGGCAGGAGGTCGAGATTAGGCGTGTCGGTTTTCTGAATAGCCTCGCGGGGATCGATCTGATTTATAATGCACTCGTAAATGCTATTCTTTATATTCCTTGGATCAAACCCAATACCCGAGGTTGAATTAGCTTGCGGATCGGCGTCAACCAATAATGTTTTAAACTCCAATACGGCTAAACTTGCGGCCAGGTTTATGGATGATGTAGTTTTACCCACACCGCCTTTTTGATTGGCCAAAGCAATAATTTTACTCATTTTATATGTTAAAAAATTTATAAATGGGTTTTAATAGCAACGAAATATAGGAACTGAACTTTATACTTTCCTAAACTTTTTGGTGCGCGATAAAGATACAGATTTAAATAATTCAGAAATCCACAGGTTTTGCCTATTTACAAACAAAGTTAAGGCCTAATGCAAAGAAATATTTTATAAAAACTTATTTATCATCTCTAAGATTACAAAACTTCGTAAGTGTTTACATGATTATTTGTTTACTTTGTTCTGCTGTGAATAAATATCACTATTCACTACATGCCGTTTAAATCAATGCTTACTACCATCATATCATCCACAAATCGCCCCAACAGTTCAACTTATAAACTGGCGCAATATTACCAGCAAAGGTTGAAGGAAAAAGGTTGCGTTGCAGGTATACTTTCACTTAGTCAATTACCGGCAAATATTATTGAAAGCGACCTGTACGGTAAACGCAGTGCCGCGTTTCAGCCCGTACAGGATATTGTTTCGCAAACAGAAAAATTCTTGTTTATTATCCCTGAGTACAACGGTAGTTTCCCGGGCGTTTTAAAAGTTTTTATGGATGCCTGCGATTTTCCCGAAAGCTTTTACGACAAAAAAGCAGCACTTACTGGTTTGTCATCCGGCAAGTATGGCAACATTCGCGGCATTGATCATTTTACCGGTGTGTGCCATTATATGCACCTGCAGGTAATGCCGTTAAAAATCCACATCGGCAGCATCAACAAAGAGTTTGATGCTGATAATAAGCTCTTTCAACCTGACACCCTAAAGTTTACCGATGAGCAAATGGATAAATTTATTTTGTTCTAAATTATCGTCCCCGGTAATTTTGCCTGCCTTTCTGAGTTTTGGCAGGCTTGTATAGTAAAACGTTACGCTGCATTAATCAATTTAGCCATTATAAACGCAGCGGCAGCTGCCAGGGCGCCAATAAACAGCACCTTAACTGCGCCTAAAAATGCAGGCTGCCCTGTAACTTTGCTTTTGAAATATCCGAAAACAAACAGGCAAACCATCGTTATACCGCAGGAATAATATAATGCAGTTTGCGAATCATGCTCAAAAAAATAGGGTGAAAGCGGAATAATACCGCCAACAATGTAGGAAACACCTATAGTTATTGCGCTTTGGGTAGCGCGGTTGGCCAGTGGTTTTTCCAGGCCAAGTTCATACCGCATCATAAAATCAACCCACTTGTCTTTATCTTTTGCCATTTCATCTGCGATTTGATGCTGCAAATGTTCAGACAGCCCAAAATCAGCAAACACCTCTCTTACTTCCTGCTTTTCCTGCTCGGGTACCCGTTCAATTTCTTCATACTCGCGCTTTAGTTCAGATGTGTAGTGATCAGATTCTGTGCGTCCGGCCAAAAAACCACCAAGCCCCATGGCAATAGAACCGGCAACAATTTCGGCTATACCAGCTGTTACTACAATTCCCGAAGAATTCACTGCACCGCTCAAGCCGGCGGCAAGCGCAAAAGGAACGGTTAATCCATCGGACATGCCGATAACGATATCACGAATAGTATCGGAGCTTTTTAAATGTTGTTCATGATGCATTGCTAAATGTACAACCATAGCGGAACACCATCATTATAAATGCACAATTTATGATTAGTCTTAATTAAATGCTGCTGAATTTTATAAATAAAAGACTTGAATTTTATTTTCGCGAAATAACCAGTGAGTCAAAAAGCCCTACTCACCGTAAAATATATACCCACCCTGAACGCTTTGGCGTATTATTTTTAAGGTCAATGATGTAGTAATAGGTCCCTCCGGGCAGGACCGCGCCATTATATTTACCGTCCCAGGCTTTAGCGTAACCTGTACTTTGATATACTTTTTGGCCATATCTATTAAAAACCATAATACTACTTTCGGGGTACGTTATTAAAGCCTCTATATTCCAGGTATCATTAACGCCATCGTTATTTGGTGAGAATGCATTAGGCACGGTTATTTTCTTATAAACCCGCACAAAAACATTGCTGCTAACGGTACCACAATTTTGTGACACTATATGCAGGGTATAAGTAATATCATCAGCCGGACTAGCGGTGGGGGTTAATAAGTTAGGATTATCAAGCGCAGTTGCTGGTGTCCAATAAACATTGGTAATTTCATCTCCCTTTATGATTCCGTTCAGCTTTACCGACTGCCCCTGAAAGATGTTTTTATTGCCACCACCATCGGCAACCGGATTTTGTCTAACGGTTACGGTTACTGTTTTTGAATCATCGTTACACCCATCATTACTAACATCAACATTGTAAGTTGTAGTTTCAAGCGGCCTTGCTACCGGATTGGGGATATCATCGTGATCCAACCCAGTGGACGGTGTCCATTTATAGTACAAACCTCCAGAAGCGCTGAGTTGTGTGCCCTCACCTGCACAAACTGCAATATTATTACTAATGCCAGCTACAATTTTTGGTGCAATTTTAACCTGTACATGTACAGGTGCGGCGGAGCATCCTCTATCAGATGTTGCTACCACTGTATAAATACCTTCATTTGCCCGGGTAACATTGTTAATTACAAGCGGATTTTGAGTTGTTGATGCAAGGTTAGGCCCCGACCAAACGTAAGTTACGCCGCCAGTAGCTGTCAGCGTCAGCTGATTTCCCTCACAAAATATTTGAGGGTCAATCGGTCGCACTACTGGCAGCGGAATTACATTAACGGTTAAAGGCGGCGAGTAAACCCGGCAATTAACCGATGAAATATCCGAACCGTTTGACACGCCAAGCCGGTATTGATAAACACCTTTAATTGCGTTATTAAATGATGGAAAATAAGCATTGGTATTTGCGCCTCCTATATCTGTCCACCCACTCCCGTTCGTATTAACCTGCCATTGCAGCACCGGATTATTGCCGGTAACACTTGCCTTTAGTGTATAGGTAGCCGTTTGCCCTTCGCACAATTCCTGTGAAGGCTGCCCGGTTGACGTTCCGAAACCTGATTGAATAAGCGGCCCACAGGCGCGGAAGGTAATATCATCCAGTGCCAGATCGTTACCGCATCCACCAGGAGCGTTGTTTATCATTTTTACAATAACGCTGGTAACATTTGCAGGCGTAGTGAAAAATGTTCCATATTGTTTCCATTTAACATCGTCCGTTGGCACAATATCGCCCGTATTATAGGTCTTAAGGACCTCGCCGGTAGTGGTTTCAATAGAAAAAGTAATATTAGGCCGGGTAGAAGCGCCACCGCAGGCCGAGGGAAGGATTAGATTAACGATATAGGCTGCAAATTCGTAGGTGGTATTGGGGCAAAGCTGACCAGCGTCTGCCTTTTGCGTGTAAAACAAGCCGGGATTGTTTGATGCGTTTACAATCATCATATAACCGTTTGGATTTCCGGTATGATCGGTTCCTAAAGCATGCCAGGTATTGGCAAAGCAGCCATCGGTGTGGCTGGCTATGGTGTAGCTTCCGTCATCGGGGCAGTCATTCCCAACAAAATTATAATTGGTTACGCCTGTGCCTAACCCTGTCCCCTGTCCAGTACCTGAACCAAAATCCTGGTTAATGACCGGATCACCCAGACTGCCGGTGCAAACCTGCGCCAAGCCCTGCAGAGCAAACGCCATACCTGTTACCAGAAAAAATAATTTTAGCCAAATAGGTCTCATCAACAGGAAAATAACGCCTGGGATTGGTTTAAATTCAAAAGTAGTGTAATTACACAGTCCCATGGAGAAAATTTAGAAAAACTGCTGATTATTAGCAAAGTTGATACAGAAAGCAGTATTTTTCCCTTCCAAAAACAAAAAAATAGCTTCCGGGTTTAAATTTAAGCTATTCAGCTACATGATGAGGTACCGCAACGCATTATTCACTATTACAACCGGGGTAATTATTACCGGTTGTTCCTTAAAAAGACCTGATCCGGCTAAAGCTGATGCTGTCACTACGCCGTCCGGGCAACCGGTTAAATTAGCGGCTCCCTACCAAACGAAATCAACACGAAATTTTTGTGAAGTGATTGGGTGGCCAAAAGGCAAACTGCCCATTGCTCCCGCAGGGTTTAAAGTGAATTTATATGCTGATGGATTAGATAACCCCCGAAATATTTATGTAACACCCAATGGTGACATTTTGGTATCAGAAGCCAATACCGAAATCAGCGGAATAAAAAGAGTTGGCGCAAACATTATTGGTGCAAGCGCTTCACAAAATTACAACAAGAGCGCAAACCGGGTTACCTTGCTAAGAGACACCAACGGCGATGGTATAGCTGATATAAAAAAGATCTTTTTAAGCGGATTGAATAAGCCTTATGGAATGCTTATTTTAAATGGCTGGTTTTATGTAGCCAATACTGACGCTTTATGGCGTTATCCCTACAAAGCCGGCCAAACCGGGATAACCGGCCGGGGACAAAAAATACTTAACCTGCCTGCAGGCGGTTACAATAACCATTGGACGCGAAATTTAAGAGCCAATAAAGACGGAAGCAAGATCTATATTTCGGTAGGATCAGGAACCAACGATGCCGAGCATGGTATGGAGGTGGAAGCCCGCAGAGCTGATATCCTGGAAATAGACCCTGATGGTAAACATGAGCAGATATATGCCGCCGGCCTGCGAAATCCGGCGGGTCTTGATTTTGAACCAGCCACCAATGTGTTGTTTACCGCTGTTAATGAGCGCGACGATTTGGGCGATAACCTGGTACCCGATTACTTAACAAGCGTAAAAGAAAATGGCTTTTACGGCTGGCCGTTTGCCTACTTTGGAAAACATGAAGACCCTGATCATATAGGTGAACGACCTGACCTGGTAAGAAAATCAATTACACCGGATCTGGCTCTGGGTTCGCATACCGCTTCACTGGGATTAGCCTTTTATACGGGCAATAAATTTCCTGCAAAGTACCATGGCGGCGCATTTATTGGGCAGCACGGGTCATGGAACAGTTCAAAACTGGTTGGTTATAAGGTGGTGTTCGCGCCATTCATCAATGGCAAACCTAATGGTGCACTTGAAGATTTTTTAACCGGCTTTGTTGCTGATGAGGCCAAAGGCAAAGTATATGGCCGCCCGGTAGGGGTTGCCGTTTTGCCGGATGGGACAATATTGGTGGCCGATGACACCAGCAACAGGATTTGGCGGGTATCGGCGCTATAGAAAATACCGGCCGCTCTCCTGTTGATCATACACATGGAGTGATACAAAGCATCATTACTTTTACATTTAAATAAGCTATTTTTGAGGCCCAATTACTTCAATGATTAAACACTGCCTTAGCTTATTTTTTACGCTTGCCGCTGCATTAGGTGCTCATGCCCAAAACGATCCTTTAAAGCATAAAAACGATACAATTAAACAACTGGAACCTGTTATTGTAAGGGGTTACTTATCTGACCAGCCATTGCTGAGCGTTCCAGCGTCGGTAAGCACCATCAGCAAGGCGCAATTAAGCGTACAGCCTGATAATTCATTTGTTTCGGCGCTCAACAGTGTGCCCGGCGTAAGGGCGGAGGAAAGGTCGCCGGGAAGCTACAGGCTATCAATCAGGGGAAGCCTGTTGCGTTCGCCCTTTGGGATCCGGGACGTTAAGGTTTACTATGACGAAATACCGCTTACAGATGCAGGCGGGAACACTTATCTGAATGCCATTGACATCAACGCCATTAATCATATCGAGATCTTGAAAGGTCCTGATGGCAGTTTGTTTGGCGCTAATTCAGGCGGGGTGGTTTTATTAAGCCCGGTGAACCGGCGTTCCGATAGTAATTTTGTATCACTGGGGCTAAACGGCGGCTCGTATGGCCTGGTGCATGAAAACGCAGCTTTACAAAACCAGTCGGGCAATTATCGTTTAAATTTAAACCAGGGATATGAAAGCTATGGCGGTTACCGGCAACACAGCTATATGCAGCGCCATTTTATCCAGGCAGTAAATCGCTGGACGTATGCCGGCAAGGACGAATTGCGCGCACTGGCTTTTTATTCTGATTTGAACTATCAAACACCCGGCGGACTAACATTGGCACAGTACCAAACTAATCCGCAATCTGCAAGACTGCCTACGAAATTTACTCCTGGCGCTATTGATCAAAAAATTGGTATTGGCACTAAAACGCTGCTGGGCGGTGTAGTGAATGAGCTGCACCTAAGCAACAGGCTCAGAAATGTGCTTTCTGTTTTTGGTACTTATGTTGACTTTTCAAATCCGTTTATCACTAATTACGAACAACGTTATGAAGGCACCTACGGCCTGCGAACTTATTTTGAGTTCAGCAGCGAAAAACATATCAATTACGGCTGGAAGCTAAATTTGGGCGTGGAATGGCAGCAGACCAATGCGGACATCAATAACTATGGTAACCGTAAAGGCATAAGGGATACTGCCCAAACGCTCGACAAGATCAACACCAACCAACATTTCTTTTTTACGCGATATGCCTTTGACTTTTATAAGCGCTGGCATGCTGAAGCGGCACTGAGCCTTAATTTTTATGATTATAACTTCAGGAACGTTTATCCATATGTAGAAGGGGGATTTACCAACCGGCACTTCACCCCTCAGCTGATGCCAAGGATAGCTATCTCATATGATGTAACGGATAACTTTATTTGGCGGGCCTCTGTAAGCCGCGGGTATTCAACCCCGACAACCGCCGAGATCAGGCCCACGAATAATATCATCAACACTAATTTACAGGCACAATCCGGGTGGAACTATGAAACAGGGTTTCGCTTACGCAATGCTGACCAAAGTATGTTTTTAGATGCTTCGGTATTCTATTACATTTTGCAAAACGCTATTGTACGGCGTTTAACCGCTGGCGAAACGGAATATTACATTAATGCAGGCGGAACCCACCAGCCGGGGATTGAATTGTATTTTTCAGATTGGATCATCCGGCAAGATGGATCCGGCTTCATCAGGGGCCTGCAGTTTAATGAATCGTTAACGCTGAACAAATTTACTTTTAGCGGCAATTACCATGATGCCACAGCAAATTATTCAGGCAATAAATTAACCGGAGTTCCGGGGCAGGTGATCGTTTCAAGTTTACAGATTAAATTTCCGCAACGCCTTTACTTATTTGCAGAACACAACTATACCGGCCGCATTCCGCTTACTGACGCCAATACGGTTTTTGCATCGCACTATAACCTTTTACAGGCAAGAGCAGGATGGCAATTTATTGTTAACACTAAAACTAAATTTGATTTATATGCCGGCGCCGGCAACCTGCTCAATGAAAAATATAGCCTGGGAAATGATCTGAACGCCGTGGGCAACAGATATTATAACCCTGCGCCGCTGCGCAATTATTTCATTGGCTTTAACGCAGGGTTTTAATTTAATTAGCAACAAAAGCAACCTCAAATGCCCTTGTTACGGTTTGTTAGGGAGTAACAGGTTCTGAAACGCTGCTACCTCGTCCTTTAGTATCAAACGCTCTGAATTTTACGGTGCTTTTATCTATTGTAACAGCATCGTTATATAGGTTGCTCTTTGTATCCGGGTCTTTACCGTTGGTGGTGTAACGAATAATTAAGCCCGGGAATTGAATATTGGCTTTATACTTGCCGTCCTGCAGCGTAACCCCTGGTTTTGGGATTCTATAATTATAGCCGCCGTTGTAATAGCTTAAACGTGGCAACTCGCGTTTGCCTAACACGTTTAAAAACGTTACCCAATCTTTTTCATAAAGCGAATCGCTTTTCATTTCGCTCTTTTCGGTGGCCCAGGCAGGGTCACTGCTCCATGCCCGTTCCGCAAATCCAAATACTCTTGGCAACAGCATGTATTCAAGGCGTTCAGTGCTTTTTATATTTTCGCCCCAAACTGCACTTTGCAGGCCTAAAATATTGCTTTTCCCATAGTCGGTCAGTCGTTGTTTGCCTATAAATATGTTCCTGTTCAGCGGCAGTCCATCCCGGTCAACCTTTGAGTTTTTAAAATAGTCAAAAGGAATAAAGGAGAAAGGTTTATCAATGTCAGAGAAAGCGCCCCAATAATAACCCGGCTCGTCAAATGATTTATAATGGGCCATATCAAAATACATATTAGTTACACAGGTAAGCACTGTTTTATACCCGGCGTTCGCCAGCTTATAGGCCAGGTCTTCGTTACCGCCGCCAAGTGTATTGTTCCAAACCTCGGCCTGCAGGTGTTCAGGCATAAAATCGGGATTAGGTACATACACAGGGTTACCATCCAAAACAGTTTTGCGCAATGCCATTTCTTCCCATCCTGAAAGGTAAAGCCCTTTTGCCTTTACCAATTGATTTACCCTGCCGTAAAAGTAATACCATAGATCGCCGGTATTTTTAATTTCGGGATGCGTGGCTTTTATCGCGAGGTAAGCCGGCGATTTTTCCCAAACATGGGCGGGCACTTCATCACCGCCAAAGTTGATGGTTTTTAACGGCACCCCGGCTTCTTTGTACATACTTACAATATCACCAATTACGGTTTCCACAAAATTATAGGCGGATGGCAGCGATACATCAATTACATTATCTGTCCAATATTGAGCGGTGCTGTATTCTGATTTGTCGTTCGGAGCGTAAAGCAGGTATTTTTCTGCTTTAGCTTTTTTACCTTCAGCAATCAACCTATCGTAGCGGGCATTCATTGATTTAATGGCAGCACGCGCATGGCCGGGGGCTTCGATTTCCGGGATCACCAAGATATGCAATTTATCTGCATATTTAAGAATCTCTATATAATCTGCCCGCGTGTAAAAGCCGGTACCTGTTTTATTATCAAGCTCGCCCCCCGAACCGTGCGAGGCTGGTAAAAAGTGTTTGCTATCAAGCGTATGTCCGCGTTTGGCGCCCACTGCCGTAAGTTCGGGCAGCGACGGAATTTCCAGCCTCCACCCTTCATCTTCCGTTAAATGGAAGTGAAAAACGTTTATTTTATAAAGCGCCAGCACATCAAGCACTCTGAAGATCTCCTTTTTAGGCTGAAAGTTACGGCCAACATCAAGCATGAAGGCGCGGTAACCGAAACGGGGCTCATCTTTCACTTCAACACATGGAATTTGAATTTCTTTTTGAGGATGAGCAAAAGCGGCGGGGGGAATAAGTATTTTCAGCGATTGGATGCCGTAGAAAGCCCCTGCCGGGGTTGAGGTACTAATAAAAATTCCATAGTTGGTAACTTTTAATGAATACCCTTCCGCGCCGTAACCCTTAACAAAATTTATTTGTGCTGCTTTTAAATTTTTAGATTTTGAACTTTCAGGGACCACTAATTTATCACTGATGACAGATTGGATAGATGACTTTAAAAGGCTTATTTCTTTGTTAAATACCCCATCGTCAATCACACCGGAACCTACCAAAATACTTTTATCTATTGTAAAACTCCCGCCCGTTTCCTCATAACTCACCGGGGTTGGGAAAATCTTAGTCAATTGCTGTTCCGGCATATTTGTTATATTCTTATTCTGATCGTAAATTATTGCCGGGGTTATCAACCCTTTATAATTTGGTTTAAAGGGCTTAATGGTGAACGCACCCGTGTTGTAACCTTTATCAGGCTGGTTGTCCCAAACTATATAAAACCCTTCTGGGCCGTCGGTAACGGTTATTACAGGGTCTTCGGCAATAAATTCGATGCGAACGGATTGCCCGGGCCTAATTTCGGTAAAAGTTGCCGTTGGCGTAAGGCTGAAAAGGTCGCCGTTTACAAATTTGATCATTGCATTTCCTGTAACCGTTTGCTCTGTAATAAGCCGTGCTGAGTTAAAATACATTTTCCAGCCACTTACGGGTAAAACATTTTTGCCATTATTGGTAATTGTAATGGCATTTAGCGATTGCGGCTTATTCTGGTAATCATTTTGCAGTGCTTCCCACGTAATACTCAAATCGTGTGCGTTAAACTTTGGTTCGTTAGCAGCCCGGGCAGCGTGGTTTAAGCAAAGCGCCATTATTAATAAAACACAGAAGTATCGCATAAAATAATTATTAGGTTGTGAATGAGGTAGTAAATATAAACTATTTATAAAAATTCAATAACTTTTTAAAATATTTTAAAAAGTGTATTTATGACGCGTAAAAGACTCCATAACCGACGGGCGGCTTGTGAATACCGATTAAAGCCTTTTTGTGCACGATTAATACGGTTAAACCATCTATAAATTGGTAAAACACTGCTAAACGATTGATTTTTGGCATCGGTCTATTTTGTATAAGCGGTGGTCTATTTAGTTTTTTCAGACGGCTAAATACTTGTTGCTTTGAATATTGAAAACAACAAACACACAAAATCAACCACTAAAAAACAAGAAAATGAAAACATCAATTTTAACCATCGCAATCCTTTTCGCAACTATATTAGGCATCAGTCAATCATCTTACGCGGCAAGCGGCAGTAACCTTGAAGAAACAACTACCATAACAAACGTAAGCAACATCAGTGAAATTGAAATACATGGCAATGTGGAACTTTACTTATCAGACGGTGCGGCTGACCAGGTAAAAGTTTACAATAAATACTACTCGGACAACGCATTGGTACAGGATCAAAATGGCTTACTCCGAATTTCATCATACAGCACGCAAAGGCTTAGAGTTTGGGTAACTGTTAGCCAGCTTCAAAAACTAAGTATTTATGACAACGTGCTGGTAAAATCATTTGGAAAAATTTCATCCATTGACCTGGATGTAAAATTGTACAACAACGCGGCAGCGCAACTGGACATGGACACATTTGCAGCGAGCATATCTTTAAATGACCAGACCAAAGCCGACCTTAAGGGTAACATTACTGAAGGCAAACTAAAATATGATCAATCTGCTTTTTTAAACATCAGTCAATTAAACATCCAGCATCTTACTAAAACAGAAAATTTCAACATGGATGATAATAGCTTGGCTGAACTCGCCGTCATTTGAATTGGCATCCTTGAAAAAACCCCCGCTGAACATTTGTTTCACCGGGAGTTTTTTATTGACGTTTCAGGATACTTAAAAAATAAAAAGAGATTGTTTTTTTACTTTAACTATACGTTAAAATACGATAACAGATATTCCTCTTACTATTAGTTTCCCTATTTTAGCTATGCTAAATTGAGCGATCAAGATTTTGCATTACCTGATTTTGCCGGAAACACATATTTATGAGCCAATCCATTAAAAAAAACTCATTCAAATCATTCAAAATAGCCGGTATTGCCATCGGGAGTTTAATCATCCTTTTATTTGCGCTGCCCTACTTATTTCCGCAAACGGTTAGCAATAAAATAAAGCAATGGGCCAATGGCAGTATTAACGGGCAACTGGAGTTTTCAAAAACAGGACTATCGTTCTTTAAGCATTTCCCCAATCTTACCCTTACACTGTATGACCTTGATCTTAAGGGCAGCGCCCCGTTTCAAAAAGACACGCTGGTTGCAGCCAAAGAAGTTTCGTTTGGAATTGACCTGAGCACGCTATTTCAAAAAAAACTTACCATAAACAAAATTTTCCTTAGTAATGCCTTCATTAATATCCAATCGGACAGTTTAGGGCGGGTAAATTATAACGTTTATAAATCAAAAAATGAGGCCAAAGCTCCTGTCGATACCGGAAGTGCGTCCTTAGGTATTAACCAGATCCTGATTGAAAATAGCCGCCTTGTTTATAACGACCGCTCGTTACCCATGAAATTTGTTGCCCGCGGTGTTAATTATACCGGGAAAGGTGATTTGAGTAAAGATGTATTTGACCTTTATACCCACACCGAAATGCAATCGGTAGATTTTTATTATTTTGATGTGCCTTACGTACTTAATAAAAAGCTGAATGCCGATCTCATCACAAAGATAAATACCAAATCACTCGCCTTCGTTTTTCAAAAGAACGACCTGCTGCTTAACAAACTGCCCGTGAATTTTATAGGGAAGTTTGCGTTTTTGAAAAATGGATACAGTATGGATTTTAACGTAAACTCAGATGACAGCGATTTGCATGATATTATAACGGCCTTACCTCCCGAATATTTAAAATGGCTGGATAAAACAGATGTTAAAGGTACCGGGAACATCAAGCTTAAACTGGCGGGCTTATATAATGCGGCCGATAGCACGCTACCCAGCCTTAGCTTAAAAGTAAAGATTCGTAACGGGTATATAAACAATCAAAAATCCCCGTCACCGGTTAGTAACCTGTACATGGATTTTGAAACACAATTACCCGGCCTCGATCCTGATAGTTTAAAAGTTAATTTAGACTCGCTGCATTTTAACATGGGCAAGGATTATTTAAATGCTATATTAAAAATTAAAGGTGCTAAAACGCCTGACATTTATGCCAAAATAAACAGCGAACTTGACCTTGAAAAATGGAACATGGCATTTGGGATAAAGGCCGTCACTTTAAAGGGCCAATATGCACTGCACTTACTGGCGCAGGGAAAATATGCCACAAGTATCAGGCGGACCAGAGGCATTCACCCAAGGGTTGATACCGTTATTACCAGCATACCGAAATTCAACCTAAAATCCGCATTCAGTAACGGATACATCAAATATGCAAAGCTGCCGGAAGCAGTGAAGAATATTAGCTTTAATGTGAACGCCGCGTGCCCGGATAATAACTACCAGCACAGCAGCTTTGATATTGACAACCTTAATGCAAACGTTTTGAACAACTTTATAAAGGGAAGTTTTAAAATGACCGCAGGGCCGGGCTTCCCGGTTAATGCACAATTGCAGGCTAAATTTAACCTTGCCGACCTCAAAAAAGTTTACCCTGTTGACAGTCTCGGGATTGCACTCGCCGGAAATCTTAATGCTGATCTGCAGACCAAAGGGCATTATTTACCAGCCAGGAAGATTTTCCCGGTTACTAAAGTGAATGTTGTGCTGCAAAACGGCTCAATCCAAACTAAATACTACCCTCACCCCATTCAAAACATACAGGTAAATACAAGTATCACCAATAGCACCGGAACACTGGCGGGGCTTAAGGTTAATATAAAGCCTGTATCATTTGTGTTTGAAGGCAAGCCTTTCACATTTAAGGCCGATCTGAAAAACTTTGACAACATCGATTATAAAATCGCCTCGTCGGGCACACTTGATATAGGCAAAATTTACCAGGTATTTGCCATTAAGGGTTATAATGTGAAGGGGCAAATAAAAACCAGGTTATCGTTAAGAGGCAGGCAAAGCGATGCCACTGCCGGCAATTATGCAAAGCTTCATAATTCAGGTACGATGGATGTTAGAGACGTGACGCTCACTTCTGACCTTTTCCCTAAACCATTTTTGATTAACAACGGTAAATTTAGCTTTAAAGAGGATAAAATGATGTTCGACGCTTTTAAAGCTACTTATGGTCAATCAATTATAACCTTAAACGGCGCGCTTTCAAACGTTATTGAGTATGCGACCAAGCCGGGCGCAACGCTTAAAGGCGACTTAAACTTTGAAAGCCCTATTTTTATCGTTGATGATTTTATGGCTTTTGCGAATACCTCACCAACGCAAAGCGGGCACCGCGGATCAGCTGTATCAGGGGTTGTTATGGTCCCTAAAACATTGGATTTAAATCTTACAGCCGATGTAAAAAAAGTGAGGTACAATGGGATGGACCTGAAAGACGCCAAAGGGCAAATGACCATTAGCAATGGTAACATTGTTTTAAAACAAACCGGCTTTACCATAATTGATGCCCCTGTAACAATGGATGCCACCTATAGCAGCCTAAGCACAAAAAAGGCGTTGTTTGATTACCATATCAGCGCTAAAGAGTTTGATATAAAACGAGCTTATAATGAGATCAGGCTATTTCATGACATGGCCTCTTCTGCAAAAAGCGCTTCAGGGCAGGTAGCACTTGATTACCAGTTAAAAGGAAGGCTAAACGCTAATATGCAACCAGTATATCCATCGTTAAAAGGCAGAGGTGTACTATCTGTTAAAAAAGTATCGGTACACGGGTTTAAGCTTTTTAATAGCGTAAGCAATAAAACAGATCATAAAATTGACAGCGGTGATGTTTCAAAAGTAAATATTGAAACTACTATAGCCAATAATATCATCAACATTAAACAAACCAGGATGCGTATGGCCGGGTTCAGGCTTAAATTTTCGGGACAGGTTAGTTTCGATAATGTATTGAACCTTCAATTCAGGCTGGGGTTGCCCCCTTTTGGTATTTTTGGGATTCCGATGACCATTACCGGAACACAGGCGAACCCAAAGATCCGTTTAGGAAAGGCAAAAAAAGACGACGAGATTAAGGAGACAGAGGATAACGGAGAATAACGGCCGGGAACCACACGACTATTTTCCTGGATTAGCCGCAGGCTTACTTTTTCCGCTTGTTTGAGGTTGATGATGTTTCACATTAACAAGTTTTTGCTTTAACCAATGGGTTAGCCGGTGATGCATGGGCACCAATATTGCTGCTAAAATTACCAGTATTACTAACTCAAGTACCGGCAAATGGTTGCTGATCTGCTGTACAAGCGGATGGATCAGCAACGTAATAAATTCAAAAACCAGCAAAAGCGAAGTTACACCCATAAATTCTATCACCTTTGGGTGCGTGTGGCTTTTGCTTAACACTAATAATATTAAAAAGAAGAACGGGATAAAGACGGCAATGGCTATCAATTGCAGGTTAAAGATCCGTTTTTCAGATTCGCGTTTTTCTTCTTCTCTAATTTCCTCCTGCCTGGTAGTTTCGTTAAAACTTAAGGTCTGGATCTGTTTTATTCTCTCAGCATTAAACATGCTGTCTTTGGCAGCGTTCGCGATTTTAAGATACCTTAACTCCAGGTGTTCATTTTTACCGGAATAAGTATGCGCCAGCAGGTCGCTGGCATTAAAAATACCTTCTGCATATTGGCTCTTATTTGCGGCATCAAGCGCGTAGTCGGCATAAACAATGCTTGAATCAGCCTGTTCCGCCTTTTTGTACAACCGGGCGATGCTGTTATAGGTATCGGCCAATCCGCTTTTATCGTTGTTTTTAATGGCATATTGTACGCTCAATCTATAATAATCAAGCGCCAGATCTTTATGCCCCATTTTATAATTGATATCCCCTAAAATTGACAACGTATTCTGCAATGTTGTTTGATCGTTCATTGCCTGTTGAATAGTATAGGCTTGCATTTCAAAATTCAACGCAGAATCTATCTTGTTAAGTTTAATGTAGCAATTGCCGATATTTGAAAGAATAGCGCTTAAACTCTTCCGGTCATGAATTGACTCAGCAATTGTTTTGGCCTTGAAATGATACTTTAAGGCTTTGTTATTGTCGTTTTGATCTGAGTAGATAATGCCTATATTATTCAGGCTTGCCAACTCGCCGGACAGGTCTTTAATCTCCTCCCTTATTTTCAAAGAGGCAAGAAAAACCGAAAGCGCCTTATCATATTTTCCATGCTGCATCAACACAACGCCCAGCCTGTTCAGGCAATCGCCTTCGCCCTTACTGTAATTAATGGTTCTTGAAATATCAAGTCCCTGTTGGGCATAAATCAAAGCACTGTCGGGCCGCACTGATTGTACAAGAAGGCTCCGCTTTACAAGTAGCCTTACTTTCAGCGTGTCGCCACCGGGAGATTCAGCATAAAATTTTACCGAATTAATAACATTTACCCGCCCGCATAAAAAATTAAAAAGAAAGCATAGAAAAAGAATAAAACCCATTTTCCGGTTAAATAAGTGGATGAGTTAAACAGTTAAGGGATGAAAAAGACGGGCAAATTAGCACAAAGCAGCTTTACCTGCTTATTCAGCTTGCGCTTCCGGTTTCTCCTCATCAGGCGCAGCTGCCTCATTTTCTGCCGTGGCATCAATTTCAGGGGCATTGTCCAACCCTATGGGCGTACTTTTGTCTTTAAATCCTATAGGTGTATTTTTATCAATAAAACTACTCCGGGTATCATCACCAAGCTCTGCCATGATCTTAAGAATTTAATAATTTACCAATATTAGTATTCTATAAAAATAAGAATATTCATATTAAGAAACAATATTTTGTATTTATTTAATAAACAGAAATACAGTCATAACGTTTTATCCCTCAAGGTAGTAGCTAAGCTAATTTAATAACTATAACAATGATCTTCTTTTAAATAACATGGTTATTTAAAAGCCCGGTAGCAAAAAAATATTAATACATTAACACAACCGACAAATATAAATATCCATCATATTTGAACCTGGTGAATAGGGTACACAAATTCTAGGTAAAGGAAGAAAAATGCGATAGCCATGGCCAGGATGATAAGACCAATAACCGCTGAATTGATTTTTATCCCGTCTTTGCTGATTTCGAACGTATTGCTACCTGACAAAGATATATCCGTTTCAGTTTTTTCGTCGGCAGAAGTATTTGTAATTGTTGAGATAGCATCGGATCCCTGCGAGACGATTGCCCTTTTGGCATCATGATGTTTTCGCAGCATCTCGTGGGTAAATTCGAACTGTTTATAGGATAAAAACAAACCGGTAAGCACAATAAATATTACTACAATAAATATAATCATTGACATAATGTATTGTAAATTAAACACCTTTCGCCAGTGTTTATTTATAAACTCAGCTTGCTTCAAATTTATCTCCCGGATTTTCTTATTGTAAACTTCATCTGTATAATTAACTGAAGCCGATGAGGCATGATCGTAATCTTCGGAATCCCGATCCATCAATGAAAGTGCGGCATTTGGCTGCATTTTATTGTTTGACTGTGCAGGGTTAGCGCTTGAAATGACAGCGTTAAAAAAGCAAACAAAAAATATTAAAATTAATTTCGCCCCAGTCATCATAAGCTACTTATATTTATTTTAAAAATATTTTATAATATTTTTTTCTGACTTTTAACAATCCAAAAGGATTACCCGACGGCACGAGTTTCGCTTCCTTTTTACGATAAAGGGTAAAGTCGCGGTCATTTAATATATGTGCTATTTTCAATAAATAGTCGTTAGCTTCTTTGAGCACCGCAACGGTATCTGCAACATTAACAGGAACATCCATCTGCATTTTAGGCATAGGCATCGTTGCGGGAGGTGGCGGTGGCGTCGGTGGTGGGGATTGAGGCGCGCGATGCTGTTGAGCCTTTACAACTACAATGCCCAATACAAAAGCACCTGTTATTACAAATTTAATTTTCATAATGAGATTAATGCAAATAGGGCATATCTAAGTTAAAAAATATATTTTTAAATAATAATATATTTTTTAACTTATTATTAGCTTATATATCCAACTTCTTATAAGTTACCGGCAAGTCAAATTGCCAGGCAATTAAGCTGAATGCACTTATTTTGCCTATCTTAGTATATAGAATCGATAGAAGTTGAATTTATATGGCTAATGATAAAATAACCGTATTGTATGTAGATGACGAAGACAATAACCTGTTTTCTCTTAAAGCTACCTTCCGGATAAAATACAACGTACTTACCGCGGTTAGCGGCGATGCTGCCCTGGAAATATTGGACACTATAAAGGTACATATCATTATCACCGACCAGCGCATGCCGGGAATGACCGGCGTCGCCTTCCTGGAGAAGGTTTTAGAAAAATACCCTGATCCGATGAGGATTCTTTTAACTGGTTATGCTGATATGGAAGCGGTAGTGGACGCTGTTAATAAGGGGAAAATTTTTCATTACCTGGCTAAACCATGGAATGAAGAAGAATTGGATTTAACCATACAATCGGCTTATGCAAAGTACCTGGAAAGAGCAGAGTTAAAAGTAACCAACCAAAAACTGGAAGTATCAAATGAACAGCTTGAATTTTTGCTCAGGCAAAAATTACTTTCCTAAATGCTTCATTAAATTGATAATCCTATCCGTCCCAGTAGTAAAACCAGTTTTTCAATAGTAAGCGGCTTTTCTATAATGCTGTTTACCGTTTCTTTTTTAAACTCCCCAGAGATATCCCTTATGGTTTTCATAGATGGCAGTATTGACAATATAATTATCACATAATTATTGCGGACCTCCTCAGGGAGATTTTCAAAAGCTTCGATAAATTGATAGCCGTTCATCAAAGGCATTTGCAGATCGAGCAATATTATAGTCGGCCTGGTATCAACTGAATCTGTTATTTGTATACGCTGAAGTGCGAGTTCTGCGCTTTGAAAGGTTTGGACACTTGATTTTATGTAATTGTGCTGGATTATTTTTTTTATAACAAAACAATCCAGCTCGCTATCGTCAATTACAATAAATGAAAGGGCTCTCTCTGTCATATCGATGGAATTGTGATTGTAAATATTGTTCCTCTGTTTACAGCAGAATTAACGTCAACATGCCCGTTCAACTTCAATATAGCGCTCTTAGCATTATATAAACCAAACCCCGAACCAACCTCCTGGTAATTAGCCCGGTAAAAAAGATTAAAGATTTCTCCAATATGGCTCGCTAAGATACCTATACCTGTGTCCCTTACGCAAATTGTTGCATGGCCTTTATATACCTTAATGCTTAGTTCAACAACTTTATCGGAACTGTTTTTATCCTGATATTTAAACGCGTTGGACAACAGGTTATTTAAAATAATATTCAGGGGCACTTCATCACTCCGGAAAATATCCTGCTGCTCCACATTTACATTAAAAACCACATGATTTGCTTTTGCCACTACCGAATAAATTGCCTTTAAATCATCAGCAACTTTATTAAAATCAATGTCGGTAATGTTTAGCTCGCCTCTTTTTAGGCTATAGTAATCATGCATACTTAAAATGTAAGTATCCAGCTTTGTTAATGACTTCCCCATCAGTAACAACATTTCCTTTATCTCTTCAATATGATCAATCTCGCCCGCCAAATTAATAGCGCCCAACATTCCGGAGAGTGGCCCCCTGATATCATGGCTGATGCTATAAGCAAATTTAGTTAGTTCATTATAGGCTTTTTGCAATTCATCAGTCTTGACCAGTAACATGGAATTGGCCATATAAAACTTATTAGCCTCGTTGATGGCCGAGATAATGTCAGCTTCAGTCCATGGTTTTTTAACGTACCGGAAAATATTGCCACGGTTTATTGCTTCTATAATTGACTCTACATCTGTATAAGCGGTAAGTAAAATACGTACGGGTAGTGGATAAGTGACCTTTATTTCCTCAAAGAAATCAACCCCAGTTTTGCCTGGCATGCGCTGGTCGCAAAAAATAATTCTTATTTCAGGATTATTTTCAAGGTAATTAATTGCCTGCGGAATATTTACCGCCGTTAAAATATGATAGTCTAATCTGAACGATGCTTTAAAACCTACCAGATTACCTGGCTCATCATCAACATATAATATCTTTATTTTTTCGGCCATTAAGGATTAGGATTTTTTGTTGATAATAGTATTTTTTTTAAAGTTTAAATGGTAAAAACTTTCAGAACAATATAATTAATTAACCAACCGCCGCGAAGTTTATAGGAATTTGTAAAACGAACTCGGTTCTTTTACCTTCTATACTATCAACACTTATTATTCCATTATGTTTTTTTATAGTATTGTATGCTATTGACATACCCAAGCCAGTACCTTCCCCAACATCTTTAGTGGTAAAAAATGGCTCAAAAACTCTTTTTTGAGTTTGAGCATCCATCCCCGCCCCATTGTCTGCTATCTTTACGTAGACGTTTTTGTCGTCATGACTGGTTGAGATAGTAATTTCACCACCCTCATTTTCACCGAATTTTTTATGCACTGCATAAACCGCATTTGCAATAATATTTAAAAATACCTGATTTAATTTACCTGCGTAGCACTCTATCTTTGGCAAGATACCATATTCTTTAATTATTTTAATTTTATTATGCAGCATATTATTTGCTATGATCATTGTTGATTCAAGCCCTTCATTGATATCCGCCTTTTTCAGATCGTCTTCATCCAGCCGGGAAAAAATCCTCAGGCTTTTAACAATTTCAGCAGTACGGGTAGCTCCCTCGTTAATTCCGTTTATTAGCTGCCTGATCTCTAAAGTTAAATAATCAAAATCCAGTTCTTCTTTATAATCATTTATCTGTTTTTGTTTATCTGTCGCAGTGGCGTCAGATAAACTTACATTTTCAATCACGCTAAAGGCTTCAAACATGATTTCGATATCCCGGTTCAAAGGTTTTATGTTTGAAGTAACAAAATTAATAGGATTGTTGATCTCATGGGCTATCCCGGCCGTTAACTGGCCCAGCGAGGCCATTTTTTCTGACTCAACCAACTGGCTTTGGGTTTGCTTTAAGTCAGTTAGGATTTTATTTAATTCAAAGTTGGATTCGCTTAATTCTGCTGTCCGCTCATTTACCTTTAATTCAAGCATTACATTTTGCTCCCGTATAATTCGTTCATTCTCGCGGGCTATTTCCAGGGCTTCCGCCTGTGATTCCGCTTTCTCTCTTTTTAAGATATTTATCCTGTCGGCCAAACCGAAGGACAGCAATGCCATTTCTATAACCGAGGCTGCTTGCATGGAATAACCTGTAAAGGTATTATATGGCAAAACACCGTTATCTTTAAGCGCAAAGATGACGGCCCCTATCAATAAAACCGACCATGAAAAAAACACATACTTTGCCGGACGATAGCCTTTTAGCATCACAATAGCCGACGCGATAAGAATACTAAACGCAAACAATGTGGTTGACAACTGCATCAATTGGAACCCAGCCTGCACTTTACCCGCCAGCGTTATCAATAACGCGATAGCCTGAAGAATTATAACAATGATAAGTACAATGTCAAAACGCCGGGCCCTTTGCCGCGTTAGAAGAAATGACCTGGTAAACAGCGTAGCTGCTATGGCACCTAAACAGGCAAAAACAATAACGCTTTTTAACTCAAATGCCGGTGAATTTCCCCACAGATATTGAAAGGCAAACCCCTTAATACCTAATTGGGTAAGGCCAACAGAAGCCACGTAAATTACGTAGTAGATATAGCTTTTATCCCTGACCGTGAAGAAGATAAAAAGGTTATACAAGAACATGATTAGCACGGCGCCAAAAAATATTCCTGACAATTGGTTCTCCCTGCTTAGAAATTGCCAAAGGTCGTTTTTCTGATTAACCGAAACGGGCAATATTAATTGCTCCGAACTTTTGATGCGCAAGTAATAAGTTTTAGTGGTACTATAAGGGATGTCAAGATCAAAAATATAGTCGGGCTGTTTGTACTTCCGGGTATCAAAATTCTTAATCTCGCCCATCAAAATGCCATGATACTGGTTTTGGGAATCGGGCGTAAAAAGCTCCACCTCGTCCAATATGGGGTACGCCAGGTCTAAAAGAAGATCGGGATATTTTGTTTGGTTAGTAACCGTAAACCTGATCCAGGTGCTGAAAGCAGAAAATCCCAGATTGGGAACATCCTTATCGCATCTTTTAAAATCTTTTGAAGATAGTACGTCTTTAAGGCTAAGTTCCTTATTGATTTGCAATACCGAAATTTGCCGGCCAATCATAACCCGCCCTTCTGCATTATTAATAATCACATCAGCAAATGCCCTGTTGTTTAATAACAGGAAGCAACAGCCAATCAATAACCTTAAAAAGTTTTTACACATATAGCTGATCCTATTTGACGCATGAAGCCACCACAAGGTTGATGGAGCATGAGAAATAGTTTTCGTCATCCTCTGCCTGGAGTGCTTTGTATAAGGCGTGGTATTCCTGTTCCTCGATATAACCCTTTTGTGCAGCCTCCTGAATCATCTTTTCAATCCAGAAATATTCATTTGCTTCTTTTAAAGTGTTAACTACAAAAGGGTGAATTTCAAATCTGATATCTCTGAAATTATTCTGCTTTAAATAACTGGTTAGCTTAGCAGCCGCAAAGCCATTATTTACCTTAACATCGGTTAAGTACGCAATTACTTTCTTTTGAATTCCAGCAAGCTCAGTGTAAAATGCGAGACTGTTCCAGTCTGTTTCAATAATCACAAAAGGGGCGTCCGTTTTCAAAACCCTGCTGATCTCACTGAATACCTTTTCAGGATTTTTCAAATGCTGGACCAGTCGTTCAGTCCGAAGACCGGATATAGTTCCGTCTTCAAAAGGCAAAGGATAAGCTTCTGACAATATAAAATCAACATTGTTAATTTCCTTTGCATCTTCTTTAGCTTGCTGCAGCATTCCGGGATCATGATCAACACCGATTATTTTAACATTTTCTGCGGCCATTTTCGCCAATTCAATCACATCATTTCCGGCCCCGCACCCAAGATCTACAATGGTTCCTGAACTTATACTTTTAAAAAAACTATATGAATGTTCTTTTAAGTTGATCAGCAAACGCCTTGAGTTTTGCAGATAATTGATATCGTAATGTTTGTTTGCCATGGTATAATGAATGTAAATTTACAAAAAGGTGCTGCTTTCTTCGCTAACCATTGTGTTTACGAAGTTCTTTTGTGCTGTTTCTATCGCGTTTAAAAGGTTCCATTTCCGTAGGTTAGGAATATCCAACTTAAAATCGATAGTGATTTCCTTTTTTTTCAACTCGTGGATCCTTAAATTGTTCGGGTTAGCACGCATTTGCATTATGGCAAATTTATCGTCTTCTTTGGCCAGGCTTAAATCTCCCACATCTTTTAACACCATCGCTGTTGCAATCAGATCGAGCTTGGGATAATAAAAAGTTCCATTATTGCCTACGATGTCTAACAGCACCATTCCGCAATTTACCACCGGCTTTACAGTGTAAGGGGCACATAGAGCGAAGAGTGATTGCAAACCAATTTGTGATGAGATCGCGATGAGTGTCCGGATCAGCAATGGGGTTCCTATACCGTACCCGGCAAGTTCCTGCGAATTCCACAGACCGCAGATCTCGCCCGCTCCCTTTTTTGCAAAATCAGCAACTATTTTAAATATGCCTGAATCCATAGCGCCGGTAGCTTGCTCAATAGGTAATGGTTCGGTGCCGCCGGCAACATGTACCCTGGCCCCGCCATATACAGTTTTGCCATCCTGCGATTCCACAATTATGACAAAAACCGCCGGATTTAGTGCCCATTCATTTTTTGAAGAAGTAACTTTTGTTACCCCAATACTTGTTAAAACTGCCGTATGGCCTTTAATAAATAGCTCGCACGTGTCGGGCTCATCAATTGCCCTGTAAGCCCTAAGCCTAACACGGGGCGCTCCTTTGTTTAAGTTACCTTCCATCTATTGGATTTTTTTCCAAATCACTACCACTCCCTACAAATCAATAACTTAAACTGACAGATCAGGCAATTGCCTGCTGCAAACTCAACCCTAATGCTTGTGGGTTAAATAAACAAATAACTATCAATTAATCAAATCAATGCTTTATTACTGAAAGTGCAAAGCTGGCATAAACCGGCTTATAACTAATCAGTAATTAACAATAGACAAATATCGTTAAAATATTAAGCTATTTACCAGCTAAATATTTTATTAGGCCGTTGGACAAAACGGCAAATGCAACCTGACTTAGTGTATCAGATCAACCTTTAAACAATAAGCAACATTAAAGTTATAAATTAATCTAAACCGCAAATTTTATCCAGCCGTCGCCTTCGTACCCAAAGATAAATTGTTTTGGATTGATGATCTCGGCGAGGATTTCTATCGAATCAACAATACGCGGGCCGGGCCTGTTAAAATATTGATTGCCGTCGGCTATATAAACACGGTTGTTTTTAACAGCCTTTATTTCATCAAAGCCGGTAAGGTTAAGAAGAATATCAATTTCTTTAAGTGTGCGCTCAATAGAAAACCCGCAAGGCATAATGATCATAACCTCCGGATTCTGCAGGCGGATATCATCCCATTGCACATAAGGAGAATGCTTACCTGCTTCGGTTAACACATTGGTACCCCCGGCTATATTTACAAGTTCGGGCATCCAGTTGCCTGATAACATCAAAGGCTCCAGCCACTCAATACACGCTACTGTAGGCTTATTTTCGTTGTATTTTAATTTATGGCGGATAATCTCAACCCTTTCCTGCAATTCCTCAACAAGCGTGTCGCCCCTGTCAATTTCATTTAACGCTGCTGCAACTGTTTTGATATCATTAAATATATCATCAAGACTATCAGGTTGAAGAGATATGATATGTGCTGCTTTATTCAGGTAATTTTCAAGCGCTTTTTCAACCGCTGTTAGTGACACGGCACAAACTTCGCACTGCGCCTGCGTGATCACCACATCAGGCGACAATCTCTTTATTTCCTCTCGTTTAACGGTATAAACTGACAAAGCATCTGCAAGGATCTCTTTTACTTTAACATCAATAGCCGCACTGCTTAAGTTATCCGGAAAATTAGCTTCGGAACAAACTGGCAAATGCTTTACAGATGCCGGATAATCGCACTCATGCGATCTGCCCACAAGGTATTTTTCCAGGCCAAGCGCACAAATTATTTCAGTGGCAGCAGGCAGTAAGGATACTATTTTTTGCGTACTCATAATTAAAGCCGCTAAGTTAGCTATTGTAAATAAAGCGCGGGCAAGAAATTAACGACGCTGTAACAAATGAACTATCAAATCGTCAAATGAATAATAAACCGCAGCAATATGAACTGGAAACTTCCATTTATAAAGAAAACCAACGGCAATAAATCAAAAAAAACAAAAACCCGCGAATGGGTTGATGCCATATTATTTGCAGTTATTGCCTCCACTATTATCCGTGGTCTGTTATTTTCTGCATATGCTATTCCTTCCGGTTCCATGGAAGGCACACTACTCACCGGCGACTATTTGTTTGTGAGCAAAATAAGCTACGGGCCCCGGATGCCGTTCACCCCAGTTTCAATTCCATTTTTAGAATCAACCATCACAAAATATAATTTCAAGACCTATTGGGATGGCATTAAGCTTCCTTATTTCCGTTTACCCGGCTTAACCGAAATTAAAAAGGGCGATATCGTGGTGTTCAATAAGCCGGAAGAAGCCGACCCATCATATGACAGGCCGGTAGATGCACGCACAAACCTGATTAAGCGCTGCCAGGCTGTACCGGGTGACTTACTTACTATAAAAGACGGACAGGTATTCATTAACGGTAAAGCAGCACCGAATGCTGAAAAAGCACAAACATCATATGAAGTGGTAACCAATGGAACAGACATTAACCCGCAGGTATTGAATGACATGAACATTGAACTTCGTGGCCAAAAAGATGCAAATACCTTCGAAATGATTATCCCTAAAGCTTATGTAAATACCATTAAAAGCTATTCAAATATAAAAAGTGTAAGCCCTGTGGTTCAAAAAGCCGGCGATTATGACCCTGGTGTTTTCCCGCACAATGAAAAGTTTAAATGGAACCAGGACAATTTCGGTCCGCTGGTGATGCCCAAACGCGGCATGTCTGTTGCTTTAAATGATTCTACCTTAGTTTTATACCGCAGGGCTATTGAACTTTACGAAAACAATAAAATTGAAATTAAAAGCAACCATGTACTTATAAATGGGAAACAAGCCGATAGCTATACGTTTAAAATGAATTATTACTGGATGATGGGCGACAATCGCCACAACTCGCTCGACTCCCGTTTTTGGGGATATGTTCCAGAGGACCATGTGGTGGGCAAGGCAATGATTACCTGGATGAGTATTGATTCTACCGGAACATTTTTCGATAAAATAAGGTGGAACCGTATCCTGAAGCCCATCAGGTAACCGTCAATACGCTTAACTGCTACTTCATGCTGTAGCTAATGGCATTGATTGCTTCCAGGTGCGCCTTTAACATAGGCATCGTTTTCATCGCAAACGATTTTATATCCTTGTCTGCGCAATTCTTTTCCGCTGCCTCAAAAATGGGTATCTCTTTCTTATATTCATTATTTATGATGGAGATATAAGCCCGGTCAAAGTCAGCACCTGATTTTTTTGAAAGCTGGCTTAAGATAACCGATCCGCTTGCTTCCGGCTCAGCAGGAACAGCGATATTTTTAATTAAAGACAACGCTTTAATTTTTTTATTTAATTTGGATTGATCGGCGATTAAAACCATTCCAAAGGTTTTAATACGCTTGTGGATTCCTTGCCGGCGGGCGATTTCACCCAACTCAAGCCCCATTCTATTAAAACGGATGGCTTCGCCAATAAAATCAGCGTCAACCTTTTCAGCTTCAAAACGCTGATGGCCGGGCGTATTTTTAACCACGGTAACACTATCCACTAACGATGTATCGTCAGTATTTGCATTTCGTCCGCATGCTTGTATGATTACAGCTGCAGTTATAACAATGGCAAACCAATTTAACTTATTCATAGAACTTTATATCGCCGGTATATTAGCAACAAAGCATACCGGTATTAGTTTACTGCAATATCGGTTGTTCGCACTCCATTAAAGAATTTTATAACTTGTTATTTATTGTGTTAGCTTAAAGTTTTATTATTTTTGAGGCATAAAATAATAAAACTATGGATTTTCCGGCAGGATTAAAATACACTAAAGACCACGAGTGGATAAAAGTTGAAGGCGATACCGCTTACGTAGGCATTACTGAGTTTGCCCAGCGCGAATTAGGTGATATAGTCTACATAGATATTTCGTCATTAGGAAAAGAAGTTGCTAAAGACGAAGTTTTTGGCACCGTTGAAGCGGTTAAAACCGTATCGGACCTTTTTATGCCGGTTACCGGGACAATTAACGAGATTAACCCTGCACTGGATAAACAGCCCGAGCTGGTAAACTCTGATCCTTATGGCGAAGGCTGGATGGTTAAAATAACTTTAACTGACGCCTCAGCTGTTGATGCTTTACTAACTGCCGACAGCTATAAATCGCTTGTTGGCGCTTAATGAAAGCTGCACTTAAATATTATTGGCCCGCAATTTTGTGGGCCTTATTTGTTTTATTAATGTGTAGTGTGAAGTTAGGCAAAGTGTCTGACTCTCCTTTATTTTTCTCGGGTTTCGATAAGCTGGTACATTGCGGTTTCTTTTTCGTGATGACTGTATTTACATCAGCTGGTTACATTACGCAACAATCACCACGTACTTTATCGTTTAAAGCATTATTCCTCATCACCGTTATTATCACTGCCTATGGCGGGTTGATTGAAATATTACAGGCCTACGTTTTTACCTGGCGAAGCGGCGATTGGAATGATTTGTTTGCCGATATGATAGGGGTACTTATGGCAGCATTTAGTATATTTATAACCGTTAAAGCATTTGGGTATGAAAAAAAGTAAAATTATACTATTGGTAATATTAGGGATGTTCATCCTCTCATCATGCGGCATTTTTCATAAAGGATGCGGCTGTCCAACTTTTGGGCATGTAAAATCGCCTATCCTGCGTAAGTCGTTTAATTCCTGAACTGCTATTATCTTTTTTCTTTAGCTAAACCATTTCTACAGTACCTGGCTTAGCAGCTCGTAAGTAGACGCCAGCGCGTCTCATATTTCCTCTTTTATTAGCTTAATTCTTTACCACACTGTTAAATTTTGTTAAATCGTTTTATAAATTACGAAATTATCGTAGATTTACGATTATTTCGTAATTTAGTTTAATATTTTACATTTGTAGTTATGACCAAAAGCTTACACCTTATCCTCACCACTCTTTTCTTTATTTTTATTTGTATTGCCGCATTTGCGCAGCCGGCAAAAAGACAAATAAAAGGAACACTTGTTGACGAAACAAATAAACCAGTTGATTACGCCACCGTATCGGTGGTGAACGCTGTTGATTCGTTACTGGAAAAGAGTTCCGTTTCTGATAAAAACGGAGTGTTCCAGGTAAGTGAGCTTAAAAACGGCAGCTATAGGCTAATCATCTCCCAGCTTGGTTTAAAAAATTACATCCGTTCCTTTATCATCAGTTCCGACAAACCATCTATAGATTTTGGCACACTGCTCATGACAAAGGATGTCCGCAATTTAAATGAAGTTGCGGTTAAGGCGCCGAAAGAGCTCCTGTTACTATTAAAAAAGATACCGTTGAATTTAATGCGGGATCGTTTAAAACGCAGGCTAATGATAACGTTGAACAATTATTGAAAAAAATTCCGGGCCTTGAGGTTGATAAGGATGGTAAGGTGACCACGGCGGGTAAAGACATTAAAAAAATTATGGTTGATGGCCGGGAGTTTTTTGGAAACGATCCAAAAGCGGCAACAAAAAATTTACCTGCCCGACGCTATTGACAGGTGCAGGTAATTGGACGACAAAACAGACAAAACAAAAAAACACGGGTTATTGATGACGGCCCAGCGCGACAAGGTACTTAACCTTACCCTAAAGGCTGATAAAAAGAAAGGCTGGTTTGGAAACGCGACGGCGGCAGGCGGCACACAGGACAAATACCTTGGGCAGTTTAACCTTAACCATTTCGATAACAAAAAAGAATTGTCGTTCCTTTTCCTGAGCAACAATGTCAACGAGTCGGGATTTAGTTTCGAGGATTTGAACAATTTTACCGGAGGGGATATTTTTGGTGCCTTCTCAGCACCAGGCGGCGGTACATCCATCTCGGTTAACAGTAGTGGCAGGGTTAATGTTAACGGTGCTTTTTCAGGCGTAAACGATGGATTAATAACTAACCATAGCGGAGGCATCAACTACGCTGATATTTATGGAAAAAAAGAACAGCTAAAATTCAATGCCAGCTTTATTTCGGTAATCTCAAACAACCAGCTTCAAAAACTGGCTGACATACAGGACAACCCTAACAATTTATTCACCACCCAAAAAACAGGAGGCAGCAATACGCTGAATAGTTATCGTTTAAACTTGAATTTCGAGTATAAAATGGATAGTTTAACTACTTTTAAACTTAAACCATCCATTAGCACCTCTATCAATAAAAACAACTCGTCGCTGTTCTCAAACACTATAAACGGAGCGATGGACAGTATCAATAATATTAGCCAACTGCTTAACGGGCGTAAAACAAGCCCCGCTTATGGAGGATTGTTCTCTGTTAATCATAAGCTGCACAAAGGCAAGGGATCAGTAAACTTTTTTGCAAATGGCAATTACTCTAAATCAGATTATAATTACACCAACATTTCAGCATCCCGATATTTTGCAAATAATCAAACCGGAAATGATATTAATCAGCAAGCCAGCCAGGATAATAACGCTACTTTTTTTAACAGCACAGCATCTTACATAAGGCAGTTAAGCGCAAGGCGCAAAATAAATCTAACCCTTAGTCAAAGCTTTGATTACCGCAGGCAGCTTGCGGACCAATACACACTGGATTACAACGGCGTCACCGGTAAATATGAAATACTTGACCCTTTATTAAGCGGCAACTTTAATAACCGTAACTGGCGCTACACCACTACTGCGGGCTTAAACAAATCTACCGATGAGGTGACGGTAAATCTAAACTTTGCTGTTGCAGATTTGGGCTTGCAGGGCGATTTCACCAGCAATAATAAAATCAGCACCGTTAGGCGTGATGCATTTGCACTGGTGCCTAATGCCAGTTTCTCCTACCGCAAAAAAAATGGGCCAAGCTTTTATTTAAATGTTGGAACTGATGTAAACCTGCCCTCGGCCACAGACCTGCAGCCTGTTTTTAATAATACCGACCCGCTCTACATTAAACAAGGCAATCCAAACCTGGTAATGTCCAGATCATTAAATACAAATATCAATTACAGCTACTTTGATTTAAAAAACAATTATTACATTAACCTATACGGCAACTTCACCCCTACCTGGAACGGCTTCTCAACCCAAAGCACAGTGGATGCCAATGGTATTACCACATCAAAACCAATAAACACCGATGGTAACTACAGCACCAATTTTGGTTTTAACTATGGCAAGCCCACAAAAATAAAAGGCCTTAAGTTTAGTGTAGGTTTAAACGGCAACGTTAGCAGGTATGTAAACATTATAAACGGAAATGAGAATGCTGTTCGTCGCTTCTCGCCAGGGTTGAGCGCTGGCAGTAACTATGATATTGACGTTTTACAACTTGGAATAAGGGGGTACGGCACCTATAATAACGCTAAAAACTCGTACCAATCTCTTGCCGATCAGCATTATTATACCTTTTACAATACTTTTACCGCCAGCGTGAAGCCAGTAAAAAACTGGCGGATATTTACCGATGTTACGCAAAGATTGTTCAGGGGTAGCCCTGCAAGCGCAAACACCTCGTTTTACATTTGGAATGCCGGTATTGAGCGTACGCTGCTGAAAAAGCAAAACTTAACTTTCTCATTAAATGCTTTTGATATACTCAATCAAAATGCAGGCATAGAACGTAACATATCAACCACCGGCATCGTAGAAAACGACCAGACGAATACGATTGGCCGTTATTTTTATGCCAAACTTATTTACAAGATAACAAGGGTTGGCAGCGATGCCAAAAGCACACCCGGCATTGTAATTATGAGATAAGTATTCCTGTTGTAAATTTAACTTTCCTTATTTGTATTTAATTTAAATAAGCATTACATTTGACCTAAGTTTTAAATAAAGATATGACGCTTTCAGAACTTGAGCCAGGTGAAATTGGAATTGTAAAAGAATTTACTGATTTAGAGATGTCGGTGAAATTAATGGAAATGGGCTGTTTACCCGGTGAGCCTGTCACGGTGTCGCGCAGGGCTCCGCTCGGAGATCCGATTTCAATCAAAGTTTCCGGTTATCAGTTAAGCCTTCGTAAATTTGAAGCTTCCACCATTATTTTGCAGTAGCACGTTAACAATTGAAAGCCGATATAAGAGTTGCACTTGTAGGAAATCCAAACACCGGTAAATCAACTCTGTTTAATGCACTAACCGGTTTAAATCAAAAGATAGGAAATTTTCCAGGGGTTACGGTTGACAAAAAAACCGGCTATAGCGCCTTGCCTGATGGCCGCACTGCCGAGATCATTGACCTTCCGGGCACGTATAGCCTTTATCCAAAAAGCCAGGACGAGTCTATTGTATTTTCTGTTTTAGCTGACAGATCGAATACACATACGCCAGATCTCGTTATTGTAATTATTGACGCAACCAACCTTAAACGTAACCTGCTCCTTTATACACAGGTTGCGGATCTTAAAATCCCGGTTATTGTTGCATTAAACATGATAGACCTGTCCAAAAAGGCGGGTATTGATATTAATATTGATCTTTTCGCTAAAAAGCTTGGTGTGCCGGTAGTACCTATTTCAGCCAGGAAAGTTGAAGGGATCGATAAGTTGAAACAAGCAATAACCTTTGCCAATAAAATCCCTCTGCAGGAATCATCTATTGATGTAAAAGCGATAGCCCCGCAGTTAATAGCGCAGATAAGCCAGGAGCTAAAGCTAGACAACCCTTACTTTGCACTGCAACTTGCGCATCAGCACGAAACCGTAAAGTTTTTAACGGCTAAAGAAAGCGACCGGATAGAGGAACTGGAGCATGAGTTTTCTTTTCATTCGCAAAAATCACAGGCCACAGAAACTATTGCCAGGTATAATTTTATTAATGACCTGCTGTATGATACCGTAAAGGTGCCTGATACAGCACAGGATGAAACACTGAGCAATAAAATTGATAAGGTACTTACGCATAAGATATTTGGATTTGTAATATTCCTGGCTATCCTGCT
The DNA here is from genome assembly GCF_002257585.1 of Mucilaginibacter xinganensis. Classification (NCBI taxonomy): domain Bacteria; kingdom Pseudomonadati; phylum Bacteroidota; class Sphingobacteriia; order Sphingobacteriales; family Sphingobacteriaceae; genus Mucilaginibacter; species Mucilaginibacter xinganensis. The sequence goes on from NZ_CP022743.1 coordinate 4,913,489, forward strand.
ATTTATGTTCCAATCCATTTTTGCATGGTCGGCCTACCCCATGGAAAAGATCGGTGACCTGTTTGCATGGGCACAAAACACGTTACATCAATTGCTGCCGGCCGGGCCGCTGACAGGCTTACTTGTTGATGGTGTGTTAGGCGGCTTAAGCGGCGTAATGGTATTTATTCCGCAGATTGCCATCCTATTTGCTTTTATTTCAATATTGGAAGATACCGGGTACATGGCACGGGTTACGTTTATGATGGATAAGCTGATGCGCAAGGTAGGTCTTAACGGCAAATCTGTTGTGCCGCTTATCGGTGGTTTTGCGTGTGCCGTTCCATCCATTATGAGCACCCGGACCATTGAAAGCTGGAAAGACCGCATGATAACTATTATGGTTACACCTTTGGTAACCTGCTCGGCGCGGCTCCCTATTTATACCCTGCTGATTGCTTTAGTGGTACCCAATCGCAATGTTTGGTGGATCTTTAATTTGCCGGGGCTGGCCTTAACAGGCATGTACGTTTTTAGCCTGATATCAGCTATAGTTGTTGCCTTTGCCTTTAAATTAATTTTGAAAGGGCGCGAACGCGGTTATTTTATTATGGAACTGCCTGTTTACCGCACGCCAAGGTGGAGCAATGTTGCTTTTAGTATGTACGACCGCTCGAAAGCTTTTGTGCTTCAGGCCGGAAAAGTTATTATAGCGGTATCAGTTATCCTCTGGGTTTTGGCATCATACGGCCCCGGTGACCGCTTTGCAGAGATCGACCAAAAATACAAGCAGCCTCAGTACGCCAAACAGCTAAGCCCTGATGAACTGACCCGGGCCATCAACTCCGAAAAGCTCGAAAACTCTTACGCAGGATCACTGGGCCACGTTATTGAACCGGCAATCAGGCCTTTGGGGTTTGACTGGAAGATCGGCATCGCCCTGATCACTTCTTTTGCAGCCCGCGAAGTTTTTGTAGGCACCATGGCTACCATCTATAGCGTTGATGGCAATGCTGATAAAATAGAATCGGTACAGAACAAGATGGCATCGGCTAAAAATCCAAAGACGGGTAAGCCGGTATTCTCCCTCGCGGTTGCTTTTTCGCTGATGATGTTTTATGCCTTTGCCATGCAGTGTGCAAGTACCGTAGCCGTGGTTTACCGCGAAACAAAAAACTGGCGCTGGCCGGCTATCCAGTTTGCTTATATGACCGTACTGGCTTATGTGGCAAGTTTACTGGCTTATAATTTATTGAAATGAGGTTAAGGGATAAAGTCTTTAGCCTCATATCCAATTCGCAATTAACGCGCTAATTTCTACACAAAACCATTTACTTTTCAAAACCTCTCGCCTTTAACCTTTCACCTCAAAAAGCTATCTTTGCACCGAGGTAAAAATTGGATAAAGTAAAAATTCTTGAAACATACCTGCCGGCTGATGCTGCCCCGCTCATCGGTCGCTGGATTGACTACTTTAAATGCGAATTTAAAATTTCGCGCAACAGGAACACCAAATTTGGTGACTACAGGCCCCCGCATTCCGGTAAAGGGCATCGTATCTCCGTTAATTATGATTTAAACCCCTACGCGTTTTTAGTGACTACTGTCCATGAGTTTGCACACCTGCACACCTGGAACGAACACCAACATAAAGCCAAACCGCACGGAACCGAATGGAAACTGAACTTTAAAAAAATGATGCAGCCTTTTTTCGAAAAGGATATTTTTCCTGCCGATATTAAACATGCTATTACAGGTTATCTGAATAACCCTGCTGCTTCAAGCTGTTCTGATCTTACCTTGTACCGCTCGCTCCGAAAGTATGACGCACCTAAAGACTCGGTAGTGACCGTGGAAAAACTCCCGTTAAAAGCTATTTTTAAACTAAAGGACGGCAGAATATTCAGTAAAGAGGAAAAACTTCGCAAGCGTTATAAATGCATCGAAGTAAATTCAAAGCGGGTATATTTGTTTAGCCCGGTTGCCGAGGTTGAAATAATTGAAAATCAAAACAATGGATAACGCAGCATTAATTGACAAAACGGTAACCTTTGTTCGCCAAACATTGCAGGATGCCGAAGGCGGGCATGATTGGTGGCACATTAACCGGGTGTGGAATAATGCCAAAACCATCGCTAAAACCGAACAGGCTAACCCTTTAATTGTTGAGCTTGGTGCGTTGCTGCATGATATCGCCGATAGCAAATTCCATAACGGTGATGAAGAAATTGGCCCAAAAACCGCCGGCGATTTTTTAGAAAGCGTTAATGTTGACGAGGGAACAATTCAGCATGTGCAACAGATCATCAGGTACATCTCTTTTAAATCAGGTTTTGACAATGCTGGCTTTAAATCAATAGAACTGGATATTGTGCAGGATGCTGACCGCCTTGATGCGCTTGGTGCCATAGGTATCGCCAGGGCCTTCAACTATGGCGGATTTAAGGGCCGGGAGATTTATAATCCCGAAATTAAGCCAAACCTTAACTTAACTAAGGCCGAGTATAAAAACTCCACAGCACCTTCTATCAACCATTTTTATGAAAAGCTATTGCTGCTTAAAGATAAAATGAATACCGCAACCGGGAAAAAGCTGGCAGAGCATCGCCATAATTTTATGCTAAACTACTTAGAGCAGTTTTATTCGGAGTGTGAATGTACAGTTTAAACCAATGTTATATTTTTGCCTTTAATAAAGTAAATGAGCAAAACGGTAACAACCAGGTTCTGTTGGCTTCGGTTAATTAGCTAACCCTATAATAGAATGACACCAATCACAGAACAAAAGCTGGCTGATAAAAATGTTGCCCCAACAGCTATGCGCATATTGGTCATGAATATGCTGCTGGAACAAAGCGCTGCCATAAGCTTAAGTGATATTGAAAAAGGCCTGGCTCCGGCCGACAGGATCACCATATACCGAACCATTAAAACTTTTGAAGAAAAAGGGTTGGTTCATGTAATTGATGACGGTACCGGCACTCCAAAATATGCGTTATGTTTAGAAGAGTGTGGTGTAAATGAGCATCATGATCTTCATGTACACTTTAATTGCATATCCTGTAAGGAAACTTTTTGCCTTCCCAACTGTAAAATTCCGGATGTCTCATTGCCTGCTAATTTTTCTTCAACAGAAATGAATCTTATTGTTAAAGGAATTTGCGATAAATGCGCCAACTAATGCAATTCCATTGCATTGGTTTAATAACTTACTTTGCGACATAATTAAAAAATCAAATAAAATGGATACAGGTCCGAGTAGAATATCTCAATTATTTACACCCCTCTGCTAACCGGAAAGCTCTTTCGCATTGTTCCGGCTAAGCCGGGGCTAATTTTACAACTATGCGCAAAAGGGAAAAAATCAACACCGTTAAACTGCATTCAGGCAAAAGCAGCGCCCAATTTTCACAAGATCTTAATAGTACTTCAGCATTAAGAATAACGCAGGCCTCGGCAGGTGATAAGTCTTTCGTTCTTTCATTACTTGAAAGTTGCGAACAAGGGCTTACTGCAACCCAGGTAAAGGATCGGTGTAATACTTATGGCTTAAATGAGGTAGCACATGAAAAAGCGCCTAAATGGTATATGCAATTTTTCGAAGCATTTTTAAATCCGTTTATAGGCGTCTTATTCCTGCTGGCAGTTATTTCATTAATTACCGATATAATGATCCAGGCACCTGCCGACCGCGATTATAAAACAGTTATCGTAATCAGCATTATGGTTATGCTAAGTGTTTTGCTGCGCTTTACACAGGAATACCGAAGCAATAAGGCAGCTGAAAAACTGAAGTCGATGGTGAAAACAACGGCGACCATACTGCGAAAAAACCAAGAGAAAAGTGAACTAGATATTAAGCACCTTGTTCCTGGCGATATCATTCAGCTTTCCGCAGGAGATATGATCCCGGCTGATATTCGCATTTTGCGGTCAAAGGATCTTTTTGTAAGCCAGGCTATGCTAACCGGCGAAGCTTTGCCCGTTGAAAAAACTGACCAAACTATTCATGATGCTGATCAGCAATCATTGTTGGAGCTAAGCAATAGCTGCTTCATGGGTACTAATGTAGTAAGCGGGACCGCGCTTGCTGTTATCGTAAACACAGGCAGCAACACCTATTTCGGCTCTTTGTCAAAAACTCTGGTTGGCAAAAGAGCCGAAACCAGTTTTGACAAGGGTGTTAATAGCGTGAGCTGGTTATTGATCAGGTTTATGCTGGTGATGGTTCCCCTGGTGTTTTTTATCAACGGCTTTACCAAACACGACTGGCTACAGGCATTGCTTTTTGGCATTTCAGTAGCGGTTGGCTTAACGCCCGAGATGCTTCCGATGATTGTAACCGCTAACCTGGCAAAAGGCGCTGTTAACATGTCAAAACGAAAAGTTGTTGTAAAACGGCTGAACGCCATTCAGAATATTGGGGCCATGGATATTCTTTGTACGGATAAGACCGGCACCCTTACTATGGATAAAATTGTTTTGGAACGCCATTTAAATGTTTTTGGCAATAAGGATAATGAGGTGATGAAATGGGCCTACCTTAACAGCTATCACCAAACCGGGCTAAAAAACTTACTCGACGTTGCAGTTTTGGAACATGTAAACATTCATACGTGTATTAAAGATGGCGAATCCTATCAAAAGGTAGACGAAATCCCTTTCGACTTTCAACGCCGCCGCATGTCTGTTATCTTAGAAGAAAAGAATCATAAGCACCTGTTGATTTGCAAAGGGGCAATTGAGGAAGTTCTTGATTTGTGCAGCAACGCGCTTGATCCGGGTGTAGATAATAAGTTACAAATAAAAAGTGATGCGATCATTCCGATGGATGAAAAAATGCGTAAAACCATTCTTAGTATCTCAAAAAAATTAAACGAAGAAGGGTTAAGGGTATTACTGGTGGCAGTAAAAGAATACGATGAAAGGCCGCTAACCTACTCCGTAGCCGATGAAAACAATATGATCCTTACGGGGTTTATCGGCTTTCTTGATCCTGCAAAACCTTCGGCCAAACCATCTATCGAGGCGCTGCATAAACTGGGCATTCAAATTAAAGTACTTACCGGCGATAACGAGGTTGTTACCAAAAAAATATGCATAGATGTAGGCATCCCGGTAACAAATGTACTGCTGGGTAAGGAGCTTGAAAGCATGAGCGATCTGGAGTTAACAAACCGCATTGATGACATCAGCATATTAGCCAAACTTAGCCCTATCCAAAAAGCGAGGATAGTAAAGGTTTTACAGACAAAGGGACATACCGTTGGTTTTATGGGCGATGGCATTAATGATGCAGCCGCATTGCGGGATGCTGATGTTGGCATCTCTGTTGATACCGCAGTTGACATTGCCAAAGAAAGCGCTGATATTATTCTGCTCGAAAAAGATCTGGTAGTACTTCGTAAGGGTGTTATTTATGGTCGCCGCACATTTGGCAATATTGTAAAATATATTAAAATGACGGCCAGCAGCAATTTTGGCAATATGTTCAGTATGCTGGGCGCTAGTGCCCTGCTGCCTTTTTTGCCGATGCTGCCTATACAGATATTGATCAATAACTTACTGTATGACATATCGCAGATTTCCATTCCCTGGGACAAAATGGATGAAGACTATATAGTTAACCCAAGGAAATGGGATGCAACAGGTATAAGTAAATTCATGCTTTATGTTGGCCCCATAAGTTCCATTTTCGACTATGCTACCTTTGCAGTTCTTTGGTTTGTATTTAAGGCGAATTCGCCCGTTCACCAAAACCTGTTTCAAACAGGGTGGTTTGTTGAAAGTTTATTATCGCAAACCTTAATAGTACATATGATCCGCACACGTAAAATACCATTTATACAAAGCTGGGCGGCGGCCCCGGTAGTAGCATTAACTACATGTATAATGGCTATTGCTATAGTTTTGCCGTTTTCAGGATTTGCCCCGGCGCTTAAAATGCAATCATTACCGCTTGCCTTTTTCCCATGGCTCATAGGGATACTGCTAACTTACTGTTTATTAACTCAAATCATAAAAAATTGGTTTATCAATAAATTTAATCAATGGTTGTAAATGAGCTATCTAATAATAAATTTAGACATGTCTAAATTTATTATTAGATTTGCTTAAATTAATATATTACTTATCATGAAAAAACACATACTCTCTTTTATATTACTAATCTCAGCAGTAAAAATAGCCCAGGCCCAGGATACCTTAAAACAAGAACGCTTTAGCTTTCACTTTCAGCAAACTATTATTACACAATACAAACCTGGATTCAGCGCCAACTACAGCGGGTTAAACAGCTTGTCGACCAAAGAAGAAACACAAAGCTCAATTACCTCTACATTTTTTGGGGCGGCTCGTCTGTGGAAAGGTGCGGAGGCATATTTTAACCCGGAGATTTCTGGTGGTGCGGGTTTAAGCAAAACATTGGGCATAGCCGGGTTTCCAAATGGCGAAACATTTAGGGTAGGCGCAGCTGAACCAAAAATTTATATCGCCCGCCTGTATTTTAAACAAAACTTTGAGTGGGGAACTGAAAAAGACACTCTTGAAAGTGATGCCAATGTGTTAGGAGGGTTAAAAAGTAAACGCTATTTTTCTGTAACAGTGGGGAAATTTGGCATGGCCGACTTTTTTGATGGAAATAGCTTCAGCCATGACCCGCGCACCCAGTTTATGAACTGGGCGCTGATGGATAATGGCGCGTGGGACTACCCGGCCAACACCCGGGGCTACACTATAGGCGCTGTTACTGAACTTGGGCAGCCTGACTGGACACTGCGGTTTGCTTTTACCATGGTGGTAACCCAGGCCAATTCATCTATCTGGGATGGTAAGATAGGCAAAGCCAATACCCAGACGCTTGAATATGAAAAGCGCTACACGCTGAACGGGCAAAAGGGAACGCTACGCCTATTAGGTTTCAGAAACAATGGCAAATTTGGCAATTATAACTTAGCTGTAGCCCAAAACCCTGCTTCCCCAAATATTGATACTACGCAAGCTTATGGCCGTCATAAATATGGATTTGGCATTAGTGCTGACCAGTACCTGAGTAAAGACTTTGGTGTTTTTGCCAAGGCAAGCTATAATGACGGGCATACCGAAACCTGGTTTTTTACCGAAATTGACCGTTCAGTAAGCTTTGGCGGCGTTTTAAAAGGATCATCGTGGAAACGCGGCGATGATGAAATTGGCCTTGCTTTTATTGGGAACGGATTATCGTCACCACACCGCAATTACCTTGCAGCAGGGGGGTATGGTTTTTTAATTGGCGATGGCAAGCTTAATTATGCACCCGAAATGATTGCCGAGCTTTATTATAAGGTTAATGCCTATCAGCATAAATTTTATTTAACCCCCGATTATCAATTTATAATAAACCCTGCTTACAATAAGGACCGAGGCCCGGTTAATGTGTTTTCGATAAGAGCCCATGTTGAATTTTGAGGTTAAAAGCTTTCAATAGTTCAATCATATAAAGTATTTACAGGCTACTAAATTGATACACAGCGGTTTATTACTGCCGTATATTATCGTAACAGTTAAATAATTTATTTAAAAAAGACTTCGTATCTTGCCGCAGTGGTTTTTAAATAAAAAAACTGATTTATCTGTGGGGGTAACCTTTTTTAGAAAATAGCCTTGATGCAGGCAAACAAAACAGGATAACTTAAAACACTATCTCTTACTCAACTTAAACCTTATTCAATTGTCCATTATGAAATTTACTTTTTCTACGTTTTTATTACCATTAGAGTGGAACGCGATCTTTTTGACCGGAAAAACAAATTCATAACGTGTTATCCATCTACCAGAATAAAAAGCACATCAGGTACTTTAAAATAGCGCTCTTTATTTTAGCAATTTTCTATGCATTTAAGTGTGCCAAAGTTGGCCATGATTTTGAAGTATTTGTATATGCGGGGGGTAAGCTAATAACCGGCCAAAATATTTACAAGCCCCCTTTTGTACAGGGCTTGCAATACTATTACAGCCCTTTATTTGCATTATTACTGGCCCCGTTCAGCAGCTTGCCTGTAATTGTACCTCAAATACTCTGGATCTTTATTTCCTATTTCCTTTTATACAGGATCTGGATCTTGTCTTCTGAATATTTCGATGCCTCACTGTTCACCAGTAAACAAAAACTTGCCTGGATACTTCTTACTTCATTCCTCTCCATAAGGTTTTTATTGATTGACATTGGATTTGTGCAAATGACCACCTTTTTATTGTGGGCTACTTTGCAAAGTATGAAGTTTATCAAACAAGAGCGCTACATTACAGGGGCAGCCTTACTGGCATTTGCAATCAATATTAAGCTGTTGCCGCTGGCTTTTGTATGTTATCTGTTTTATCGCAACCAAATAAAAGCGGCCATATTTACTTGCCTCTTTTACCTTCTGTACTTATTTTTACCGGCTATATATCTGGGCTGGGATAGAAATATAAGCCTGCTTCATGACTGGTTTAGTGCTATCAACCCTTTAAACAAAGAATGGACAATCGAAGCGGAAGACGGTCCAAGCAGCCTTGTAGCCTTAATTCCTGTTTATCTCACAAAAACCACAGGGGTATTATCCTTCAAAAGAAATTTTTTAGATCTGAATTTTAGCCAGGTTACGCTCATTCTCAATATTACAAGGCTGTTATTTATTTTGCTTACCCTGCTTTTTTTGCATACCCGACCATTTAAGGTTATCAGCAACCGCGTTCGGATTTTTTGGGAAATGTGTTATCTGTTTATAATAATACCTTTAATATACCCACATCAGCAGCAATATGCATTTGTATATATTATACCTGCATTTATATATATATCATGGTTCTTTGTGCTGAATTGGGATACCATTAAACACAAATTTAATTTGCTTACCTGGGCCATCCTCGTTGTCGTCTGCATAAACTTTTCACCATTGATTGGCCGCGATATTATCACAAGTCATTTTTTCGAGGTACTGTTATATTTAAGGATCCTGCCTATGGCTGTGATAGCGCTAATACCTATATTGTGGTATTGCCGCCCTAAAGATGAACTGAAATTATCAATTTAATTTTATTGAACAAGCTCTAGGCATCCATACAGCTTTGTGGGTACGATGCCTAAATATTTGGCATTCAATTAATCCCTTTGCATTTTTTCCAATCCAATAATTAAAATATCTTATGTTTATAATTGCCTTAAATAAAATACGTTAATTACTACGATGAAAAAATTGCTGTTTCCCCTATTACTACTTATAATAACTGCGAGTGCGTTTACCATTGTGAACAGTACGGTAACCCGATCGGCCATTACCTTTAAGACCAGGAATATGGGCATAGGGGTAGAAGGCAAACTCAGCGGTTTACAGGCAGAAGTTCATTTTAACCCGGCTGATCCATCCGCGAGTACAATTGAAGCTTCTGTTGACGCTAACAGTATCAATACCGATAATTCAAGCAGGGATGAACACTTAAGGGATGCCAATTATTTTGATGTGGCACATTATCCAAAAATAACACTGAAATCTGTTTCTATTAAGCACAAAAGCGGTGATAGTTATACAGGAGAGTTCAACCTTACCATAAAAGGAAAAACCAAGGCCTTGGATATCCCGTTCACCTGCACACAAACCGGTAATACAACCGCTTTTAAAGGAGGCTTTAAAATAAACCGGCTTGATTTTGGTATTGGAGGCAGCAGCCTGATCCTTTCGAACGAAATTACAGTTAGCATTGATGCGGAGGTGAAGTAAGAGATTAGCGGCTGGCTAATCAGAGATTAGGTTGAATTATTACTCGCTGAAATCTGATTTTCGTCACCGACATTTAAGTTACTGCCGGAATAAATCAACTAATCTTTAGTCTCAAAGCTCTAATCACTATTTTAACAATTTAATAACTAACCCCAGGTCTCTAACCTCTGATCACTAATCGTATATTTACGATTATGAAACTTCGCATACTTGTTTTAATTAATGCAGCGGCGGTTGCTGTAACCCTTTCGGCGGTAAATTATTATTTTCAGCACAGCTGGTATAATGTTTTACTAACTTTTTTTATTACCATAATTACCAGCTTTCTAGTTTTCTATTACCTGATAGAAAAATATGTGTATTCAAAAATAAAGCTCATTTACAAGCTCATTCATAATTTAAAACTGGGCCGCGACCTGCGTGATGCGCTGGGTGAACATGTAAGCGCAGACCCCATTAATGATGTGGAAACTGAGGTAAAGGAATGGGCCAGGGAGAAGAAGACCGAAATTGATGAACTGCGCAAACAGGAAAAGTTTCGCCGCGATTTTTTATCCAACATTTCGCACGAGTTTAAGACGCCGCTTTTCGCCATCCAGGGATATATTGAAGCCTTGCAGGATGATGACTTTGAGGATAAGGAACTGGCGAAGCAATTTTTGGCAAAGGCAGCAAAAAATGTTGACCGCTTAAGTTACCTGATAAAAGACCTGGATGAAATTTCAAAGCTGGAGTCGGGCGAGATCCCTATAAACCTCACGCGTTTTAAGATTAATGACCTTATAAAGGAGGTTTTTGAGTCGTTGGAGCTTAAGGCCAGGCAGCATAACATTAAATTAATATTCAAGCAAAAATACGATGAGCCGATATTGGTAAATGCCGACCGTGAAAAAATAAGACAGGTGCTGGTTAACCTTATTGACAACTCTTTTAAATATGGAAATGAAGAAGGCAACACCGCTGTAAGCCTGTTTGAATTGCATGACCAGGTACTTGTTGAAGTTACCGATGACGGCATCGGGATTGAAGAAAAATACCTTCCACGGCTATTTGAGCGCTTTTTTCGTACAGACACCAGCCGTTCGAGGCAGATTGGCGGCTCCGGGTTGGGCCTGGCCATTGTTAAGCACATAATAGAGGCCCATGAGCAAACCATTAACGTACGCAGTACCGAGGGATTGGGGTCAACTTTCGGGTTCACGCTGCAGCGGTCAAAGCAGACTTTACATTTACCTAACATACCAAATCTAAAAAATTAACATTAACTTAACATTGCGAAGTTACCTTTGTCCAAATTCAGATTAAAATCATGTCTTTAAACAGCATTTTTCAATACTTTATACCGAAGGATAAGAAAATATTTTTTCCACTATTTGAACAGGCTGCAAATAATGTGGTAACTATGGCTACAATATTAGTTGAAGCTGTTAATTCAAATAACCCGGCAACCCGCGAAGAGCTGTTTAAACAAATTGATAAGCTGGAAAACAAAGGCGACGAAATTACCCACCAGGTACACCTTGAACTGGGCAAAAACTTTATTACGCCGTTTGACCGCGAGGATATTCATGCATTGTCATCAGCAATTGACGATGTTGCCGATTATATCCAGGGGGCAGCAAACCGCATGAGCCTGTACCGCATTGATGATTTTAACGAACACATCCGCAAGCTTTCAGAACTTACCCTGCAGGCAAGTATCGATCTTGAGAAAGCAGTAAAAGAGCTAAAAGACCTTAAAAACGTGCGTAATATTGCCGATTCATGTATCAGGATAAACAGCGTTGAAAACCAAGCTGATTATGTATTTGACCGTGCAGTAGCTGACCTTTTTCTTTACGAAAAAGATGCCATCCGCCTGATAAAATATAAAGAGATCTTATCTGCACTGGAGACAGCTACAGATATGTGCGAAGATGCGGCCGATGTAATGGAATCAATTTTAGTTAAAAACGCTTAAGTTATTTTAATGGTTACACCTATACTAATTGTTATAGTTTCGCTTGCCCTAATATTTGACTATACTAACGGCTTTCACGATGCCGCAAACTCTATAGCCACCATTGTATCAACCAAGGTACTAACGCCGTTCCAGGCTGTGGTATGGGCTGCTTTTTTTAATTTCCTGGTTTACTTTTTTGTTAAGGACCATAAGGTTGCGAAAACGGTTGCGAAAATAGTAGTTGAAAATTTCATCACACTGCAGGTAATACTGGCCGGCCTGATAGCTGCTATTACCTGGAACCTGATTACCTGGTGGTTTGGGATTCCTTCCAGTTCGTCGCATACCCTTATCGGTGGTTTTGCAGGCGCTGGAATCACCAACGCTTTATATATGGGTGCAAACGGTTTCAGTGCTGTAAACGGTTCCTATATCCTTACCATATTGGCCTATATCGTATTGGCACCTGTTATCGGGTTAGTTATAGGCTATATAGTAACTGTTATTATATTACATATTTGCAAAAATGCGAGGCCTGCGGTTGCCGAACGATGGTTCAAAAGACTACAGTTGGTATCGTCAGCTGCGTTGAGCTTTGCGCATGGCGGCAATGATGCCCAAAAAGTAATGGGAATTTTATATGTAACTGTTGTTACAGCAAAAATAATTAAGCCCGGCGATAGCATGCCTAACTGGATCCCGCTGGCCTGCTACTCTGCAATTGCCCTGGGCACCTTATCCGGTGGCTGGAAAATTGTAAAAACCATGGGATCGAAGATAACCAAGATAACCCCGCTTGAAGGTGTAAGTGCTGAAACAGCCGGAGCTATTACACTATTTTTTACAGAACATTTCGGAATCCCTGTTTCAACTACGCACACCATTACAGGTTCAATAATTGGTGTTGGGTTAACCAAGCGTCTTTCTGCGGTGCGTTGGGGCCTAACCATAAACATTATTTGGGCGTGGGTAATTACAATACCGGTATCCGCAATTATAGCAGCAAGCGTGTTTGCCTTGTTAAGCGTGTTTGTTAAATAACTTTGCTGCTGAAAATTTGTTTATTTTGGCAGCTGGAATATTTACCGCTAATTTACCTCTTAAAAGCACTACCCATGAAAAGATCACTTTTACTTATCCCATGCCTTGTTTTATTTATAACATTAACAAGCTGCGATTCACTTAACCAAATAGCGCAAGCCGGAGCAACGCAATTATCAAACCCTACCAATATTGAGATAGGAAACGGGCTAAAAGAAGCGCTTCAAATAGGCACGTCAAAAAGCTCGGACCAGCTATCTGCCGTTGATGGCTTTTTTGCAAATGCTGCTGTAAAGATACTTTTTCCGCCGGAGGCTCAAAAAGCAGAAAAAACGCTGCGGAGCATTGGTTTAGGTAAACTGGCCGATAACGTAATCCTGTCACTTAACCGTGCAGCTGAAGATGCCGCAAAACAAGCGAAACCCATATTTTTAAATTCCATTAAGCAGATGACGCTGCAGGATGTGACCAACATTTTACTGGGCAGTCAGGATGCCGCTACGCAATACTTTAAGCGTACCACCACCATACAGTTAACTGCGTCGTTTAAGCCGGTTATACAAGGCAGCCTAAATAAAGTAGGTGCTACCAAATACTATGGGGATGCCGCGAACGAGTATAACAAAATTCCGTTTGTAAGTAAAATTAACCCGGACATCAGTGCCTATGTAACCCAAAAAGCAATTGACGGGTTGTTTTTGGAAATAGCACAGGAAGAATTAAATATCCGCAAAAATATCAGTGCGCGGACTTCGCCATTGCTGCAAAAGGTATTTGCTTACGCAGATAAGAACAGGAAATAGGCATACACGAACCAGCAGCAGTAGAATGGAGAAATTGAATCCCTTCACCACGGGTTTTTGAACTTACTTCACAGCGAATTTTATCCGGACTGTAACCTGTTCGGTTTGTCCGCTTGTATTACCTACCCATTCAGGGCCATTGTTTATTAAATCAATGGCCTTCTTATTTGTGGCGGTACTCAAGCCTTTTATAACAACAACATCGCTGATACTGCCATTGCGGTCAACCATAAAGGAGAGCTTTACCGTACCTGTTTTACTATCGGGCGATGCGGCATTCCCATTTAAATACTTTTTGAAACTATGCCAGCCTTCGCGCGGGTGCGCGCTGACGATTGATTCTTCGATATTTTTCCTGGCACCATATCCGGTAACTACAACTTCGCTGAGTGAGTTACCCTGCGGTTGCAAGGCTATTGTTTTTAATGAATCGCTATGGCGTGTATTTATTTTTACCGTGTTATAGCCAATGTAAGCAATAACTATATTGTTTGATTTACCGCTATCTACGGGAATGGAAAACTTCCCGTTATTATCAGTAACCGCACCGAACGACGTGCCTGGAATTCTTACAGATACTCCGGGTAAAGCCATACCATCTGTCTTATCTATTATGCGCCCCTGTAAAATAATTGGGTTGTTCGACGGTGCGCTCAATGGCGAACCGGCAGGGGTTTTTGACACGCCGGCAACGGCGCTTGGCAGCGCCTGCTCTCTTGCTGCTGCCACAGGTTTTAACTTGCTTTTATCAACAACTGCTGCACTTTGTGTCGCAGCTTTCTTTTTTTGAGAAGAGTAATCCATTACCACCATTTCATTTAAAGGGGTTGGCTCGTCGCTTGCAGTATCCGCAGCAACATCCGGCGCTACGCTGGCTATCACATTATCCGCTGCACTCTTGTCTGCAACTATAACTTTGGCTGGGCCAGGTTTTCTCAATTTCTTTTGTGAGGGCGTCACCAACGGGATAGCCCTATTGGCAGCAAGGTTATTATTTACTATGGTGTCGGTAGCTACAGGGTTTACAGCATCTTTCTTCACAGGCTCAACAATATTTGCCGAGGTTTGCCGCTTTTTTTCGCCGTCATTCTGTAACCAAAACAATCCTATTGTAATGGCTATGAGTACTGACGCCGCAATAGCCAGCCACCGGTACGGGATAATTCGCTTTTCTTTTTGTGTAACTCTCTGCTGTAACATGGTGGTTAATTCGTTCAACTGAGCCTGCTGGTTCGCACCGGCATTTTCATAACCTTCCATAGCATCCATTAAAAAAGGGTCGTCCTGCGCACGCTTTTCCAGCTGGTGCATAGCACGGGCGTCAAGTTCTCCGTTCAGATACTTCCTTATCAGCAATATATCAGTTTCTTTTTTACTCACTGCCTTTTTCCAAACAAATCCTAAGGTTTCGTTTACCGTTTTGTATGTAGCTTTTCACCTCGTTAAGGGTAAAGCCGGTTAATTCGGTTACCTCTTTATAACACTTCTCATTTAAATAAAACAGGCTTACACTTTGTTTTTGATTCCCGGGTAATTTATCAATACATTTTTCCAGGGCCTGCATAGCCGCTTCACGGTTACTATCATCAGGATGCAAAACCAGGGAAAATTCCATAACCTCATCTAAATTTGTCATCTCCATCTTTTTACCCGCACGCAGCTGCATTAAGCAATAATTACGGCTCAGCACATATAGCCAGCTTTTAAAGTGTTTAATATCATGCTGCCTAACTTTAACCACCAGATCCTCAAAAATACCCATTACAGCATCTTTGGCTTGCTCTTCATCTTTCAAATATTTTAAGCAAACCCCATACACTAAAGGCATTTGTTTTTCATAAAGCTTGCCTAAAAGGGTCAGATCGCCGTTTTCGCGGTAATTGGCCAGCAGTTTATCATCGTCTGCATCAGTGGTTTTAATTGGTTTACTAAAAAAATTCATTCCGGGGGGGCTAAAATAATTTTTTTTTATGGCTTATGGAAATTCGTTGTTTACTGCATCCCTATTAAAAACCAAACAATTATGAAAAAGCTATTATTAATTATTTTACTTTTCGCCGGCTTAACCGGGTTTAAGCACAGCAACAGCCGCCACATTAGCGGCACCGTATATGGCAAAGACGACGGGCTGCCACTGGCAGGTGTTACGGTTATTATTGACGGAACATCAACAGGCACCCAAACCAATGATAAAGGCAGGTACAGCATTATTGTACCTGATGGAAAACAGAATTTATCTTTTGTTTATATCGGTTATAAAAGCGCTAAAGTTAAATTGGGTAAAAGCGAATTGGTAAATATTTATTTGGAACCTGCTGCAAATACGCTTAGTGAAGTTGTTATAACCGGCTACCAATCCCAACGAAGAAAAGACCTTACCGGCAGCGTATCGGTAATTAGTATGGACAAAGCTACTGCGTCACCACCTGCATTAAATCAGCTCCAGGGCCGGGTAGCGGGTGTGGCCATATCAAGCGGATCGCTGGGTGCTGCCTCCAATGTAAAATTGAGAGGGATTTCTACATTACCTATGCCTTTGCGGGTAACAGATGAAAGTTATAAAGGCATGGCTGAAAACGGCTTTACCAATGTTAAAACCAGCCCGCTTTCTACATTTTCTGTAGATGTTGACGCAGCCTCTTACAGCAATATAAGACGCTTTATCAACAACGGGGAACTCCCGCCTGCTGATGCAGTTAGAATTGAAGAGATGATCAACTACTTTCATTACAATTTACCGGGCCCGATCAACAATGATCCGGTTGCCATTCATACCGAGCTTTCTTCGGCACCGTGGAACAGTAAACACAGGTTGTTGCGCATAGGGCTTAAAGCAAAAACCATTGAAAGTAAAAACCTCCCGCCGTCAAACCTTGTATTTTTAATTGATGTATCAGGCTCAATGGACGAACCAAATAAGCTGCCTCTTGTAAAAGCATCTATGAAAATGCTTGCCGACCAATTGAGGGCGAAGGACAAAGTGGCCATTGTAGTTTATGCCGGTAATGCCGGGCTGGTGCTGCCTTCAACTTCGGGCGATAAAAAGCTAACCATTAAAAGCGCAATTGACAACCTAAACGCAGGCGGCTCAACTGCCGGCGGCGAAGGAATAAAGCTGGCCTACAAAATTGCCAAAGAAAATTTTATGCCCAAGGGTAATAACCGGATAATTATGGCCACCGACGGCGATTTCAATGTTGGCGCAAGCAGCGATGGAGATATGGAACAACTAATAACTAAGGAGCGCGCGAGTAACGTAGCCATATCAATTATGGGTTTTGGCATGGGCAACTATAAAGACAGCAAGATGGAAACACTGGCTGACAAAGGCAACGGCAATTATGCTTATATTGATAATGTTACCGAAGCCCATAAAGCTTTAGTAAGCGAATTTGGAGGCACCTTATTTACTGTTGCAAAAGACGTAAAACTTCAGATTGAATTTAACCCGGCAAAAGTTCAGGCCTACCGTTTACTGGGTTACGAGGACCGGATGCTGAATAAAGAAGATTTTAATAACGATAAAAAAGATGCCGGCGATATCGGATCAGGACACAGCGTTACAGCCTTGTACGAGATTGTACCCGCCGGGATAAAAGATGATTACGCCGGAAATGTTGACTCGCTTAAATATCAAAAATCTATCCCGGAGGCAACCAGTAATGGCAATGCTGAAATGGTGACCATTAAGTTCCGGTATAAAGAACCGGAATCTGCGGCTAGTAAAATGAGCCTGGTTACCTTGAACGACAGCCCTGAGGAACTAAAAACTACATCTGCCGACTTTAGGTTTGCAGCTGCAGTTGCAGAATTTGGGATGCTGCTGCGCGAATCAGAGTTTAAACAACGATCAACCTTTGCCCAGGTAATCAGCTTAGCAAAAGGAGCCAAAGATAAGGACGAGGAGGGCTACCGGTCAGAATTTATCAGGCTGGCAGAAAGCGCAAAACTGCTGGTAAAAAACGAGCTGGCAACTGAATAACCATTTATTATCAACCAATTGCAGTACCCGCAACGCTAAATGTATTGCTGGTACTGCAATATTAGCATCCCCGGCAATCATGCAGGCGAGTATATATCCCAATTCATCCGCCACATCATGCGCTATATTTTCCCCACTGTTGTTCCTGATATTCCCCTATTGTTTAGCGCTATTAACCGGAGAGATAATTCAATAATTAAAACAATAATAAATTACTGTAGTTATCCTGCAGAGCGCGTGGCATAAGTATTGTCTGTTATTTACCCGAAGGACATCATTAAAACCTTAGTATGGTATTATTACAAATAGCAATATTACTAATACGTTAGTTTTAAAATACTTATATTAGCAACTATTTAAACTATTATTATGTGCAAACTTGTAGTAATTGATGACAATCCCACAGATCACTATATTATGCAGCGCTTATTACATAATAACTATAACTGCCAGCAGGCTACCTATACTTTTGACGGCAGTTTGGTTTTAGATTATTTAGAAGAGAATAAGGAATCGGGCACTATGCCTGACGTAATACTGTTGGACCTTGATATGCCACAGCTTACAGGCTGGGAGTTTTTAGATAAGCTGGAAACCTTCAACGCCGATGCCCATAAGAATGTAAGGGTACATATCATGAGTTCGTCTATCCGTACTGCTGATGTGTTTCAATCAAAAAAATATGCGTGCGTAAACTCATTTATGACGAAGCCTTTATCCCGTGATCTTGTTAACCAGGTATGTGAACAAGCCGGCCCGCTTAACAACCAGCAGCTGGGTAATGCTTCATAAAAAATCACCTGCTCTTTCCAGCTTGCACAGATAAACATTATTACCTTATTTTTACAGCCATAATGGCTATTCGCAATAAAATATACTTCGCTTCCGATTTTCATTTAGGTACAGGCACTTATGCTTCAAGTCGCGAACGCGAAGATCGTTTGGTGCGCTGGCTCGACTTTATTAAGACCGATGCTGCGGAGGTTTTTTTAATGGGCGATGTGTTTGATTTTTGGTTTGAATATAAAACTGTTGTCCCGAAGGGTTACATCCGCTTTTTAGGCAAACTGGCTGAACTTTCAGATTCAGGCATTAAGCTCTGGTTTTTTAAGGGCAACCATGATATGTGGATGTTTGATTATTTTGAACGCGAACTGGGAGCAACTATTATTAGCGATGAACTTGAAATTGAACGCAACGGCAAAAAGTTTTACCTGCACCATGGCGACGGGCTGGGGCCGGGCGATACTTTTTACAAATTTTTAAAGGGCTTTTTCAGAAGCAGGCTTTGTCAGTGGCTGTTTGCACGCATCCACCCTAATCTTGGGGTTGGGGTTGCAAATTATTGGTCGGCCCACAGCCGGATAGCCAGCCAGAAAAAAGATAACCCAAAACCCGGCGAACAGGAATGGCTGGTGGTTTTTTGCCGTGAATTAATACAAACCCATTTTTACGACTACCTTGTATTTGGCCATCGCCATTTGCCGCTTGACATCCCGCTAAACGATAAAAGCCGCTACATAAACCTGGGCGAATGGGTGTATGCCAGTAGCTATGGGGTTTTTGATGGCGAAACGGTAAGCCTTAAATATTTTGAAAAGTAGGAAGTAAATTCCACTACTGTACTTTGTACCGGTAAACCTGCCTGCCCAAGTTTCCTTTATCATCAATACCTTCTACAACAACGCGGTAATCGCCTTTGCCGTCTGCATTAAAATATTCAAATGAAGCATTGCCGTATTTATCAGTTATAACTTCTGGTTTCCAGAAAATAGTTATTCTCAGGTCAGCAAATTTGCTGGAAATGGTGCTTTCATATTTAGGTGAGTAAAACTCGCGGGCTTTATAAAGGCCATTTGCTTTAATCGCCAAAAAGCCCGTTGATATGATATCTTCCGGTTGTAACCCGTATTTGGTGGTTATCAATAACACCCCCACTCCGCCAGTAATGGATTCAATTTTATCAATTCTCGACGCACTCAGGGAGTTTAGGTCAAAATCAGCACGCATTTCACGCTCATCTACTATTATTTTCATTGGCACGCCAACGCTTATATTCTTTCCCAAAACAGCCGTATAATGTGATCCGGATCCGGGAACTATCATTATCAACACTCCCGGTATCCGTCCCATTAATTTAAAAGCCAACTGACTCCCTGGGCCAATTTCCTTTCCATGAAGAACATAGTCAGGGAAGCCATACCTTATCGATGTAACAGAAGGGTCTGATTTCCGGGCCTTTATTTTTACCTCGTTCAGCATTGTTCCCTTTCCTAAACCCTGCATATTTAATTGCTCCTGCTGCTTTTCGGTGTTTTTTAAATAAAGGGACATTGGTTCATTATTATCCTGGACCATTTGCCGGTTATCAGTCAATACAGGCGGGGCTGGTTTTGTGGTGTATGTTAATTGGGTTGAATTGTTCCCTTTGGCAGTAGCAGCCTGTAAAATAAAATTGGTAGTATCTCCAAACGCCAAGTTTTTAAACCTGAAATTACCGTTATTATCTGTTTGTTCGCTCAGAAAGGAATGTCCGTTAGACGACATTAAACTTACCAAGCCTTTTGCCAGTGGCTTCCCATCTTTTGTTTTAGCTATACCACTTATCTCAAGACCGGTTTCAGGCTGCCATGTTACCGGCGGATAACCATTGTTTAATAATTGCTTCCATTCAAACTGCCGATAGCCATGGGTAAGCATTACCAGATCAAGTTCTTTTAGTTTTTCATCGGTTATATTGGTAAAATAGTAATTAGGCTGCTCAATATTTCCCTTCAGGTCTGATGTTAACAGCAGGTTGCTCAATATGGAATTTTCTGCATTTTCATCAACCGGCACTTTGCTTTCATCCGTTACCGAAACAGAAAAGTTACCGGCAATTAGCGAATCAGCCCTGCTTTTTGCATTTATTTTAACAATTACCTTCTCCCTTGCCACATATGTCGCTTTATCACTATTCACTGCCAATCTTATCTCATCGTAGTTTTGCACAAAAAACAACCGCTCGCTTAAAGGCTCTCCGCCAGGTGAAAACAGGGTGAGGGTAGCTACTCCGGTGTGCAGCCGATGTTTGGCAATATCAAACTTTATTACCGGGCTGTCAAGCGGGGTAGTAACTGTGGTGGCAACACCACCCGAATAAATCAGCAGGGAATAATCTTTTCCTTTATTTTGGACATAAGCTCCATTGTTAGCCGTAATTACTACCGATGTTTTCTGGATGGAATCATTATTTGCGGTTAAGGTTACCCCAAATTTTTCCGCATCAGGCAAATTGATGGTGTTTTGCGTACCATCACCAAAAGTCAGGCTGGCGCTGTAGCATTTTCCCTCCTCAGGCTGAAGGTAAAACCAGCCCATACCTAAATGAGCCGATGTAAAGCTGGTTATCGTTTTTCCGGTATCATCCGTAATTTTTCCTTTAGCCGCTATACCCAGGCCATTTGAGCCTATTGCCTTAAATGCTATTTTTGATTTGATGCCGCTTACAAGGCGTCCTCCTTCAGGTAAGAATTGTATTTCAGGCTTCCCAGATATTTGTTGTTGGTTTCTATCTGCGCTTTCAGATACCTTATTATCAAGCAATGAGCCTACTGCAATAGCCTTATAAAAAAATCCGGTCTCCCCATTATTTCGCATCCAATCCGTATAGGCCCTCACCCTGTAAATCCCTTTTGGCAACGAATCAGGAAGGGCAAAATCTCCTTTCCCTATTCCACCGGTTACATCTAACAATAACGATTGGTCTATTTTATTTTGCGTATTAATGAGGTCCACATGCAAGATTCCGCTTATTTGTGACGGTTCATGCCGCTGCCCCATTGTAACGTATGCTTTAAAATACAAGGTATCCCCGGCTGCATAGTACGGCTTATCAAAGTGCAGGTAAGCTTTTTCGGCCGGATAGTTTGATAAAAAGCTTTTTAATGCCGCCACGGCCTTACCTGCAAAAGTTGTATCCTGGCTATATGCGCCAAAGCTAAATAATAACCAGATTAAGCAGGTGATAATTAACTTTTGCTTCATTGAATAATAAATAAGATGCAGGAAAACAGTCTTGCGATTGGTTAAAAAGGTATTTAATATAAAGTTAATTAAAAGTTTAACATCACATGCAGCCGTGCATCATAATATATTTCAATATGTCGGCATAAATAAAATCACTTACTTTTCGGGCTACTTTGTCGAAAATGAAAATCCGCTGCTGGCAGATGGAAATAAAGCCAGATCAATTACAAGTCATATCATTCCTACAAACCATATCAATACAATCCCAAATAAGGTTTTTCCTTGCTTATGGCCGAATTTTTTATTATAAATCAGTATAAAAGTCTTGAAGGCTGGGTTATTCCACTTTATACCTGTACACCTGCCGGCCTAAGTTACCCTCTATATCCATTCCTTCAATAACCACGCGGTAACTGCCTTTGCCATCAGCGTTAAAATAACTAAATGAAACATTGCCGTCTCTATCGGTTATTATATCAGGATTCCAGTAAATTGTTGTACGCAGGTCTTTCATGGTATTTTCAGAAGCTGCATGGCCATATTTGGGGACATAAAATTGCCTGGCCTTGTAAAAACCTATTGGTTTAACAGTTATCACACCCGGCGCTTCCTTGTAATAATTATTAATGCGGCGCCCCGTTTTTGTAGTAACTATCACCGCGCCGCCGCTGGCAATACTGCCATAAATTGCCGCTCCATGAGTTCCCAGCAGTATTTCAACACTTTCAACCTGGCTGGCGTCGAGCCCGTCCAAGGGACTGTAAGGGATATTATTGGTAGATTTATCATCAAGTTGTGGGATCCCGTCTACCACTATCAACATATAATCAGGAGGTATTTTGGGATCAAAGCTTACTATCGTGCGATTTGAGCGTAGCCTATGATCTGGCAGGAAATGTATTGACACTGCTTTAGCCCTAACGGCATCATATAGATTTGAATAACCGGCGGTCTCCAGCCAATCCGCGGTTATCACCTGGTCGGCGTTCCCTTTTCCATTCAAGTTTTGAGAATGCTCAAACTGGATTGTCTTTTTATCCTTTATAACAACTTCCTTTAGCATATACCCGTTTTTATGATACCCGTATTTATCCTGTTCATCAAAAAACTGCTTGCTCTTTTGTACATAAGCCGCCAAACTACCGTTATCCTTAGTCCCCGGGGCATTTTTCAAGGCAATCACCGGCTGCATGCTGTTGGTATCCGGTTTTACTTCAATATCTTTTTGTCCTTTTGCTGTGCGCGCCTGCACCACAAACTTTGTAGTATCGTCAAATGTTAAATTATCAAAAACAAATCTGCCATTAGCGTCCGAAAGTGTGTCCAGCATCAGGCCCCCGGCTGCTTTGCTAAAAAGTTTTACTTTGCCGTTTTGAACAGGCTTACCGCTTAAATTAACATGCCCGGTAATGCTAAGTCCCTTTTCGGGCTGGTAAACAAGCGGCGCCGTGTTACCAAAGATCCTTTCCCACTCAAACTTACGATAGCCGTGAGTAAGCATTACCAGGTCGAGGTCTGCCTCAGTTTTCCGGGTTCTGTTTGTAAAGTAATACCCGGGTTGCTCTACATATCCTTTAAGATCGGAAGTGAGCAACAGGTTATTAATAATTGTCGGTTCTGAATTTTCATCAACAGGCACCCTACTCTCGTCAACAACCGCTACTGAAAAATGCCCTGGAACAGGGTTACCTGCACCATTTATCACGTTCAGCTTTATGCCTGTTGCAGTCCTTTCTTCGTAGCTTTTTCTTTCTGTATTTATAGACAGATTAAGCAGATCATCACCTTGCACAAAAAGCAAACGCTCACATAGTGGTTCGCCATTTGCTGAAAACAGGGTTGCCGTCGCAACGCCTGTACGCAGGTTATTCTTTACGATATCAAGATTAATTTCCGGGCTTTCCAACTTTGTGGTGAAACTTTGAGGCACCCCGCCGGAATAGATAACCAGCGTATAATTTTTATCTTTATTTTGACGGTACCATTGTTTACCGGCGCTGATTTTT
This sequence comes from Mucilaginibacter xinganensis, assembly GCF_002257585.1. Taxonomy (NCBI): domain Bacteria; kingdom Pseudomonadati; phylum Bacteroidota; class Sphingobacteriia; order Sphingobacteriales; family Sphingobacteriaceae; genus Mucilaginibacter; species Mucilaginibacter xinganensis. Next base: position 4,936,987 of record NZ_CP022743.1, read on the forward strand.
ACCGCAAACGCACGGTTTATATCAGTAAATGCAAACCCAATTTCATTAATGTCTGCTTTGGGCAATTCAATTACCTCCTGTGCCCCGCCTGCATAGGAAACCTTAGCGGTATAGGTTTTTGTTTCCGACGGGGTTAGAAACAAATAGCCCATTCCCAAATGCGTTGATGAGAATGTGGCTATTTCATTATTTTCATTGTCAAGCACCACTCCTTTTACATCAACGCCCAAACCGCTGGGACCAATGGCCTTAAAAGCGAGTTTGGAGCGTACACCAGCTACAAGGCTGCCACCTTCGGGGAAAAATTTGATATCTGCTTTTGCCACTGCTGATTTTTGATTGAGCACCCCGCTTTCGGCAATATTACTACTTATTATAGTTGAACCTATTGGCATGGTTTTATCAAAAAAGGCACTCCCACCATCATTTCGCATCCATTGTGTGTAGGCCCTCACTCTGTAGTTCCCTGCCGACAAGTTATGTGGCAAAGCAAAATCACCCCATGCTACGCCGCCAACAATATGCATTTTTATTGAATTACAGATTCCGCCTTTTTCGTTTATCAAATCGGCATACAGCACCCCGCTAAGCTTCGAAGGTTGATGATCTTGCCCTTCGGTTACATAAGCTTTAAAATACATGGTATCGCCGGCAGCGTAGTACGGTTTATCGAAATGCAGGTATGCTTTTTCAGTAACGTGGTTTGCCGTGTACACGGTAACCTTTTCAATAATTTTTTTAACCAGGGCGCTATCAACTACCGCCAGATTGCTTTCATGTGTTTCATAATTTAAAGGTAACAGGCCTGAAATTCGATCCCGCATCCAAATACCATCATAAACCAGGCCGTCGGGGTTAAGGACTGTGCCATTTTTATCAAACAGCAATTTATCATGGTCAAAGCTTATTAACGTATTGTCTTTATTTTCGGCATCAGAAAGCGTACTCCTTGCGCTCCTGTTGAAGTAATGATTTTTGTTATAAGTGATAAAAAATGCGTCGCCATTAAAGTTCAGGTTATAGATACCCTGTTTATCAGGCCCTTTTATAAAGTCTTCTTTTTTTAATGGTCCCGGGGTAACCTTATCAAGTAATTTAGGCAGGTCAGCTTTTTTTTGCCAGTACTTCAATGAATCGCGAAAAGCTTTATCATTTTTTAATGCACGATAAATACTAAGCTTTTCCTGAACAATGCTATCCGCCGGGCGTTGCGGATTTGCAGGCACCCTCAACACCCTAAACCCATCCTGTGCCAGTGTTCCAGAAAGGGCACTCCTTAGAAAATGCATCTGCGAGTTTTCATAAACTTCCTGCCTGCTTTGTAGCCATTGCTTTTCCTCTTCGGGACTACCTTTCATTGCTTCAAATTGTACAATCCCTGAATAGCTGAAGATATGACTTTGATCCTCTGCAAAATTGAGCATGAAATTTTTAAGCAGGTATTTTATTTTATAACCTAATGCATCGTTCTTAATTATCAAAAAATCAATTGATGAGGCTGTAAGGGTATTGGTTGCGCCGTCGTAATTAAAATCAAGCAATTCAGGATTCAAAATTTTGCACTCCCTGGCAAGGGTCAAAGTGCCTAAAAACTCTGCCTTGAACCATTCAAGATATCGTGGCCTGTCTGAATCGCCCCCCTTTTTGGCTTTTATGGTCACCGCGCTTATTGCAATTGATTTTGGAAAAATGGTAATAGTTTGCAGATCAATATTACTATTATTAACAGTGACGGTTTTATTATAGGTTTCAAAACCCACACAAGAAATAACCAGTTCATATTTACCTGGTTTTAAATTACTTAATATAAAAGCACCATCAGCCGCAGTCGGGTTACCTATCGTAGTATTGCTCAAAAACACATTTGCATTTACCAAAGGCCTGGTATCGGCCTGGTTAATAACACGCCCTGTTATAGTATATTGCGCGAAACTGTACTCGGCAAGAAAAAGCAACGATATTGTTAAGGTAAGGAATTTCATTACCTAAAACTATTGAAAAAGCCCGATTAATCCAATCTGCTGTATTAATTAAAATCGACTGTGTTATTTGATACGTGGATATTTTATCCCTCAATTAAATTATATAACTTTCGGCTGTGAATAAACTTTATCATTTGTGTTAGTTAAAACTTTTGGAAGTGCGGTTTATGGGATTGAAGCAATTACGATCACCATTGAAGTAAATATAAGCTCGGGTAAGCTGGCCTACTTTATTGTGGGCTTACCTGATAATGCGGTTCGGGAATCAATGCAGCGGATTGAGGCTGCCCTGCAAACTAATAATTACAGGATGCCCCGACAGCGGATAGTGGTAAATATGGCTCCGGCAGATATCCGCAAAGAAGGCTCGGCCTATGACCTCACCATAGCCACTGCCATATTGGCCAGTTCGGGACAAATAGAGAATGAAGACCTTGAGAAATATCTTATCATGGGTGAATTATCTCTTGACGGCAGCCTGCAACCTATAAAAGGTGCCCTGCCTATTGCTATACAAGCGAGAAAAGAAGGGTATAAAGGTTTTATTTTACCCAAACAAAACGCCAGGGAAGCTGCCATAGTAAATGAACTGGAAGTATATGGGGTAGAGAATATAAAAGAAGTGGTTGGCTTTTTTAACGGCGAAACGCAGCTAACCCCGGAAGTTGTAAATACCCGCGACGAATTTTTTAAAAGCCTCACCAATTACGACAGCGACTTTAGCGAGGTACGCGGCCAGGAAAATATAAAACGCGCCCTTGAAATAGCCGCAGCAGGCGGACATAATGTAATATTGATTGGGCCGCCGGGAGCTGGTAAGACCATGCTGGCTCGCAGGTTGCCATCCATTTTGCCGCCACTAAGTTTATACGAATCATTAGAGACCACGAAGATTCATTCAGTTGCAGGTAAATTATCTGCTGCCGATGCACTGGTTACCACCCGGCCGTTCCGCTCTCCGCACCATACCATTAGTGATGTGGCCCTTGTCGGCGGCGGCAGCAACCCCCAACCCGGTGAAATTTCACTGGCACATAATGGTGTTTTGTTTTTGGATGAATTACCTGAATTTAAACGCAGTGCTCTTGAAGTAATGCGCCAGCCATTGGAAGAACGCCGGGTAACTATTTCACGAGCCAAGTTTACAGTTGATTACCCGAGCTCATTTATGTTGGTGGCAAGCATGAATCCATGCCCTTGCGGCTATTTTAATCACCCGGAAAAGGATTGCATTTGCCCGCCTGGGGTAGTGCAAAAGTATTTAAGCAAAATTTCCGGCCCTCTCCTGGACCGTATTGACCTGCACGTAGAGGTAACTCCAGTAAATTTTACCGAGCTGGCATCTGACCGGCTTGCTGAAAAGAGCGAATTTATTCGTAACAGGGTTATTAAAGCACGCGATGTACAGGCCGAACGTTTCGGCAACAAACCCGAACTGCATGCAAATGCTCAGATGAGCCCCCAAATGGTGCGGGATATTTGCAAAATAGGTGATGCGGGCCAGGCGCTACTTAAAAGAGCCATGGAAAAATTGGGCCTTTCTGCCAGGGCTTATGACCGTATTCTGAAGGTTTCGCGCACTATTGCTGACCTGGCTGGCAGCGAACAAATAGAATTGGAGCACCTGGCGGAGGCGATAAATTTCAGAAGCCTGGATAGAGAAGGCTGGGCGGGATAGTTAAAGTTAATAAGCATTATGCCCGGTATCTTTTTTTAACGACATTGCGACCAACGTTAAAACCCTGTCAAGTAACCGTTCATATTTATCAGACTGATTGGTCTTTTAGGGGAATTATTTACCCGTCCCGCTGTTACTTATTATTAAGTATTTACATTACACACAAAAATACACAGCTAATACTTAAATAATTACGTTCCATCAAAGTATTGGAATGGGTTTTGCATGTTCGCCATTATATGAACTCAATTTTAATATAATGGATAAAATTAACATCCTGGTGATTGACGATAACCCGATAGAGCATACCATTATGCAAAGGATGTTTGATAAATTCCAATTGTTCCCGAAGGCTTCGCATAGCCTTGATGCACGATTAAGCATGGATATTTTTGAACAGCATTATTCAACGCTGGATCTAATACCTGATGTGGTTTTCCTGGATTTGAACATGCCCGATTTTAGCGGATGGAATTTCCTTGAAAGCTTTGAAAACGTTTACAAAAAAATCAAAAAGCCGGTGGATATATATATCCTAACTTCCTCTATTGATAATAAAGATAAACGGCTTCCTGATCAATATCCATTTGTAAAAGCATGTATAACCAAGCCCATAAAGATGGATACCTTGCTTAACCTTCATTCGTTATATCACTCTTCAAAAGCGGCCAGCTAAATAGAAATTTTCGATTAAAAAATTTAACCTGAATTGTGTAGCGGATTTGTTAAAATGGCCGTATTATTAATAAAAGCCATAAACAAACCTATACACAATGAGGATAAATTTAACCCGCGCTCTATTTTTATCAATATCAATTGTTTTTTTCATTTCATCGTGCAAAAAAAGCGCTGACAATTCTAAACTGCAAACATTGATGATTGATTATAGTAATAGTGGAAAAACTATTAAGGTTTCCAGGGGACAAATCATAAACTTAACCCTTGGCAATCCGGGTGATGGCGGCTATGTTTTTGACGCTCCGGAATATAATTCAAAAGTATTGAGCCTGATCGCTAATACACACCAGCCACCCATATCAAATGCTATTGGTGATTTCGGGAAGGATATCTGGCAATTTAAGGCCCTGGCGAGCGGCAGCAGCAATTTAACTATAACAGCAACACGATCATTCGATAAAAACAACCCGGTTGTTATGTTCTCCGGCACTATTGCGGTGAATTGAACAAGTTTAATTCACCCGCTAATTCGCAGATCTATAAAATACATTCCTTTTTTAGCCGGGCACCATACCTTATAATGCTAATATTTTTTCAGATTAAAAAGATGGTCCCGATAACCTTATATTGTCTTGTGGCAGGATCCCCTGAGCTAACACCTGCTAATTTACAACCCATGAGCAGAACTACCAGGCTATATGTTGCGATACACAAAGTATTTCACCTGTAAAATCAAGTAAAGCAGCATAAAATTATACTATTAGTTAACAAGCCATTTACCATAACGCTCGCGTATTTAGCGTATTAGACGTATAAATATATTTTATTCCTAAATATAATTTATTAATAAGAAAACACTTGTTTTTATTACAGGGAATCTATAGCTTCACATCGATTTAGCTAATGGACAATCCCAACAAGAAGATTATCATTTTTGACGACGACGAAGACATCCTTTCTATCTGTAGCTTTATTTTAGAAGAACAGGGATGGGTAGTAAGTGCATTTGCAGACTGCAATAATATTATAGAAAAGGTTTCGGCTATTATGCCAAATGTTATCCTGATGGATAACTGGATCCCCGACGATGGTGGTATTGTTGCCACAAAAAAAATAAAACAAAGCAAAAACCTGAAACACATCCCGATTATTTATTTTTCGGCAAACAGCGACATTGAGTTGTTGGCTAATGATGCCGGTGCCGAAACTTACCTGGCCAAACCTTTTGACCTTGAAGATCTGGAACGCGTTATTAATTCAGTATTGACACAAACTGCAAAATAAATCAAGGTACTATTTATATTTAAAGAGCTTCGCTGTAATACAGTGAAGCTCTTTTTTCTGTTATATTAGTTAGGCGAGTTGTCAGGTCCGCCTCCCCCGTCACGACGGCCACCGCCATCGCCGCCCCTTCTGAAGCCGCGGGAGGCCGGATCACCTTGCACAGGTGATTTACCCGCAAATTTTTGCAGGCGTAGCGTAAACGTAGCCAGGTAATAACGGGAAAGCCTGTTAACCTGGGTTTGGGTAACTGAGCTGGCGCTTGTTGCAGATGAAAAACCGGTATTTTGGTTAAATAAATCAAATGCCGAAAGGCGAATGGTCCCCCTGTGATCTTTCATGAACCTGCGTTCAAGGTATAAATTCAAAATATCAGGATTTGTCACTTTTACGCTTGAGGCGTAACCATAGTTAGAAACATGCGAGTAATCATAACTGAAGGTCCAGTCGCCAAAATAGTTTTTTCCATTTATGCCCGAACTCCAGGCTCTTACATTTGAAACAGCGTCAGTAAGCGGATTTACAATTGAGTTGCTGGTTCTGTTTACGCTGTAGCTTGTAAAAACCTGTGCATCAATATGATCGGTAATATCAACTCTGAAACTTACTTTTGGTGTAAATTGCAGGTTCTTAGCAATATTTTTTTCAGTGGTTTCAGCACCCGTAGTATCTACATTACTTAAATAACCTACGTTATTGGTATAATTAACGGTTCCATCAAGCGATACGACGTACCTTCGGTTAGCCCATGGTTTTTGATAGGTTACCCGGGTGCTTAAGTTGTAATAACCACCTGCATTAAGGTATTGAGTTAAGATGGTATTCTGAAATCTTGGATCCCTGGCATAAACACGTGGATAGGTAATGGTGTTGGTAACAACAGAGTTCTGAATCTGCTGTAAATTTACGTAAGCAAAAAATACATCGCCGGTTGCAAAACTAAAATTGTTATATCTTATCTGAAAATTGTTAGTGAACTGCGGCTTAAGGTTTGGATTACCCTCGGTTGGGTATGACGCATTTGAAAAGTCAAAAACAGGCTGCAGCTGCGTAAAGCTCGGCTGGCTGCTTGATCCGTTATAATTTAAGCTGAATACCTTACCGCGTGAGAAATTGTATACAAATCTTGCAGACGGGATGACATTAAACGTTGAAATATGAGTTGAAAGATTGGTTAGCGGTGAATATCCGTCCAATACAGATGGCTGCACGCCCAAGCCTAAAACATAATTATATTTCTTTTCGATAAAAAGGTAGTTCAATCCAACCCGGTTGGTTGTAAAGTTATAATTGTAACGGGTGCTTAGCGCACTGTCATTCCTAAACGAAACTGACGATGCATCAAATAAAGTATCTGTTTGTTTATCATTATTTGTAACTGAACGGTTATAGGCATAATTCAACTCTAGGAATGAGCGCTTACCCATGGGCTCGCGGTATGAAAAGTTTATGCCGTATGTAGTAGTTTGGCTTGCAACGTTAATGAGCTGGTTAGCCGGAGAAGTTGGTGCGCCAACTGTAAAATCGTACAATGGATTTTGGAATGAATTACTATGGCCGGAACTAACACTGGCATTGATACTTAAATTGCGGCGGTGATTAAATTTATGGTTATACAAAGCGTTAAAACCATAATTAGGTGACTGCGAATTTCCTATTGTGGTTGATGTATATGCTGAACTTACCGACCCGTTCCTCAAAAAATTAACGGTCTCAAAATCGTTTGTAGTAGCACCTGAATACGTAAAGTTAGGTACCACTTTAAGATAGTTAGCTGTGTCAGGCTTATATTCCATATTCCAGTTAAATCTGTGGTTTATCTTGCCGTCGGTTTCGTTGCTGTTTTGCTGCTGGATAGAGGGATTGGTAGGCGAGGTATTTTGCTGCGATATATTGTTAATGGTATTGGTTGTATTATCCATGAAGCTGTAGCTGCCGTACACTGATAATTTCTTACCCCATTGATCGCGAAAATTTGCTCCGATAGAATGCGCAAGAGTAGTTCCGTTTGCGGTTGTAGTAAGACTGCCTGTATTGCCGCCGCCGCGCCCGGCATTTCCCCTGCCACCGCCGCCACCCGCACCACCGCCGCCGGTACTGCCGAAAGTGAACGTATTCACATTGGTATTATTTATGCTCCCTAAAACGGCAATTTGCTGATCGCCTTTAAAATTGAAGGCATTTAAAGATGTCAGGTAGCGGTTTTTATTAGGGATACCCTGGTCCTGCGGAAGCGCGTCGCTGCCATCGCCTGCTGTTGCCTGACCAAAATAACCGTAGTTTTTATCCTTACGAACAGTAATATTCATTATTTTATCTGGATCACCAGTTTTAACACCGGTTAGATTGGCCTGATCCCCGTAATCATCAATCATCTGGATATTCTCAACTACGTCGGCCGGCAGATTTTTAAGTGCGCTCTGCACATCGCCACCCATAAAATCTTTACCATTGATACGCACTTTAGTAACCTGTTTACCCTGTGTGCTTACATTGCCGTTAATGTCAACATCAACTCCCGGCAGTTTTTTTACCAGGTCCTCAACCGGCGCGTTTTCACGTACCTTATAGGCACTTGCCTGGTACTGAACGGTATCTTCTTTTAGCGTAACAGGTACCACGCCTACAATAGTTACCTCGTTCAGCATTTTCGATTCGGTTTTTAAAACTATATTCCCTAAATCAGACGGTGTATTGGCATTATCTAAAGTATAATGCCTTTTTAGCGCCTGGTAGCCAATTGAAGTAATGGTAATGGTTAATTTGGCACCCTTAACGCCCTGGAAAGTAAACTTTCCATTAACATCGGCTATAGCTATTGTGCTGTCGCCCTTATCTGATACTAATTTAATGTTGGCAGAGGGTACCGACAACCTGGTAGAATCGACAACGGTGCCATGCACTTCGCGCCCTGTCTGGGCAAAAGAATAAGTAATTGAAATTAAAGCAATTATTGTAATAAGTAGTAATGATTTCATTTTTCTTTTTAATGCGCTTCGGGGGTTAATAATATCTAAAGACATTAACTTATCGCAAATGTTCAATTAAAAATCACTAAATGATTAATAATCATAGCATTGTTACATATAAACAAAAAAAGCCCCCTGTAACCAGGGAGCTTTATATATTTAAGAATATGACGTATTTAAATACTTAGTTGGTTAAATGCAATGCTGCCGCCACTTCGTTAAAGTTTTTAACATTAAGATGAGGGTTAGCCGCGTTTAATGTGGTAATTGCGGTTCCGGGGATTACAACTACCCTGAAATCAATCCCTGAGGCTTGGGTAAAATTAGCTTTAAGATCAATGTAGCCTACACCGTAATCATTAAAGGTGATGGTGTGACCTGCTTCAGAGTAAGGTAAAGAATACCAGCCTGAAGTTGAACCTGTGTTACGTAAATAAACCAAAACAGTCCCCTGGTCCACTATAGCCTGTGTAATAGCGGGCACTGTGAATTTAGTTAAACCCGCAACCACAACACCCTTATCTACCAATAAAAAGTTTTGAACGTTTGCATTTCCAGGATCACCTTTATCGCCTTTAGGCCCTTGCGCTCCTGTAGCACCAGTTGCGCCGGTTGCTCCTGTTGCGCCTTGTGCTCCGGTAGCTCCCTGTGCACCGGTTGCACCAGTTGCGCCAGTTGCGCCGGTTGGGCCTTGTGCTCCGGTATCACCTTTTACCCCCTGTGCACCGGTGGCTCCGGTTGCTCCCGTTGCGCCTATTGGGCCTTGAGCACCTGTTGGGCCTTGAGCACCTACTGCACCCGTAGCACCAGTTGCACCAGTTGCTCCTGCAGGCCCGGTTGCACCATCCTTACCATCGGCTCCTGCAGCGCCTGTTGCACCTGTAGCTCCTGTGGCGCCTGTTGCACCTGTATCACCTTTTGGTCCCTGAGGTCCTACTGGTCCTCCTGCTGGCCCTGCGGGACCTTGTGGTCCTGCGGCGCCCGTTGCACCAGTTGCTCCTTGTGCGCCTGTTGCGCCCGTTGCACCAGCAGGGCCTGCTGTTTTATCTTTTTTACATGCCGCTATGCTTAACAGGCATATGAATAAAATAGGTAGTAAAAGTCTAATTGGTTTCATATTCGAATGCGATTATTGTTTTTGTTATATCGGCTTTTACGCAAGTGTTTTCAAATTAGTTACAGTTGTTGTTATATGAATAAAATTTGCTTACCATTTTATAAATTTAAGATACGCTTATTGGAGGCCATTGATTAACAAATGTTTAAAATTATTGCGATGTACGAGTAACAACATGGCATGATTTTCGTTTAACATCAACAAAAAATTAACCTATGGCTAATGTAAATAATTCCCTGCACACTAAAGTTCATCACTGGATTGATGCTATTGGTTTTCGGCTCAATGGGTCGCAAACCAGTAAAAACAATATAACAACCAATCATTATTTTTTTGAAACATTCAATTTTTTTGAAAAATCGAAGAATAATGATGTAAAAAATTCCAAGTTTTTATGTTTTGACGCTTACGGACAATCCATCAACGTCAAATCTCTACTTGATCTTCAAACAGCATTCTTTGAAAACATCAGCCAGCTTTAATTGGAGAATGCGATGTTTATGATCGGCAATTAGCCAGGAGCACTTTGTGGGAAGGTTTTTTTTTATTCTATATTTAGTAACTTAATGTATTAAAATAACAAAACCCCGTCTTTTAAACAGGACGGGGTTTTGGCTTTTTATGCTTTTTAAATATTTAATCGCCTGATATTAAAAGTTTTCCAATTCACTCTTTTTCGGCAGATCATCGTTTAATCCCCTACCGCCGGCAACCGGCAAATTAACTACCGGCCTGGTTGGGTTCAAGGCTTCTTTTATCCGCTGATGCAGGTCGGTGTAATGCGCCCTGGTAATTGCATCACCGTCTTTAGGTAGCTTTGCATCAATTACTTTTAGCTCGGCACGTACCATAGGCCTGATATCAGACAACGCTGCGTTGATAGGTGTTACCCCATAGCTTGCCAATACAGCAGCTGGCACACCAGGAATACCCTTAAAATCATCGTTTAACAAACTCTTTAGGTTTTCAACGTATCCACGTTGCAGGTTACGTTTAAACGCATCCGGCCGGCCCGATGTGAAAATACCGGCACGTAAATCGGTTAGCAACTCAGTCACGGTGTAGGCTTTGGTTCCGTTTTTTGTTTCGTTATCATACATGCGCGACAGCCTGTATGGAGAAAGCACATTGCCTAATGTGCCAACCTGTACACTTTTGATGCGGTTAAGCATTACACCATTATCAAATTTAGACAGTTCCTGGCTATCTATCATCCATAATGGCGTTGTAAATAATTCCTTGTTGAAAAACAATACCGCATCGTGCTGACGATTCTTTGCAACGAAATCGTAAACCGGTCCCTTTTGATCATAGGTTTTGCTGTTTTCATTAAACCCGCCGATATTGGTAGCCACATGCCCCATATAACGGTAAAATTGTGTTAAGATTTCGCCATAAAGTTCTTCCAGATCATCGTAATCCTTACCAGGCTGGTAAGTCCATTTTTCAATATTCGGTAAAATACGTTTTAGATTGGCAATTCCATATGTGCTGGCTTTCATGGCATTGTCGCCTAAGTCCTCACTTTGTAAGCGCGGATCAATACTTGTTCCCTGGCGCCCATAAAAATAAAGCGGGTTGCCTGCTTTTTCCTTTGTCCATACGTCTAAAATTTCTTTTTCCTGCTGAGCCGTCTTTTTACCGGGAAACCACGTGTAACCCCATTTAATTGCCCACATATCATACTCACCTATTTGCGGGTACAAATGCGTTACACCATCACCAGGCTGTGCTATATAATTAAAACGGGCGTAATCCATAATTGATGGTGCGGTACCATGCTTATCGGTAAATGTCTTTGAGCGCAATGAATCAACAGGGTAAGCGTAACTTGAACCAAAGTTGTGCGGCAGACCAAGTGTGTGCCCAATTTCGTGCGATGAAACAAAACGGATCAGTTCTCCCATTTGCTCGTCAGTAAATTTGGCTTTGCGGGCCGCAGGGTTTACAGCTGCCGTTTGAACAAAATACCAGTTACGCAACAACTGCATAACATTATGATACCAACCCACATGACTCTCCAGTATTTCGCCGGTTCGCGGGTCAGACAAATGCGGACCGTAGGCATTTTCTACATTTGAAGCAAAGTATCTTACCACGCTATATCGCGCATCTTCGGTACTAAATTCCGGATCCTCCTTGGCTGTTGGCGCAACCTTGCCCACTATTGCATTTTTAAAGCCTGCGGCTTCAAACGCCTTTTGCCAGTCGTTTATTCCCTGGATCAGGTACGGAACCCATTTTTTAGGCGTAGCCGGATCAATGTAAAAAACGATTTGTTTTTTTGGCTCAACCAGTTCACCCCTGGCGTAAGCAGCTTCATCCTTTGGTTCCAGTTTCCACCTGTGTATGTATGAGGTTACTTCCGCTTTTTGCGCATCAGTTCCGTAATCGGTTTGGCTTTGGCCGAAAAAGCCAACGCGGTCGTCTCTTAAACGGGCCTCCATTGGCGCTTTAGGCAATAACAACATAGAGGTATTTAGCTCAAATGTAATTGCAGCATTCGTATTATCCGTCGGCGATTCTGCTGCGCGATAAGTTTTTAATACCCGTGTTTCCGTATTTATCGGGAAACTTTTAATGGTGTCAATAAATGAGCGTGAATTATCCAGTGTGGATATTTTATAGAATTTTTTTACCTCGTCAGCAATACCGATTGCGGCGATGTCACCATTGTAAAAGTCAGTTACGTCAATTACAACGCCTGTGGTGTCTTTATTATAAGCCTTTATATCAAACGATGCTAAAACAACATCAAGATTTGAATTTTTTACCGAGCGGTACATATCTGAAGTGCTGTCAGCTCTTATTGAATAGCTTGGCACCCGGATAAATACCTGCTTATCGTGGCGCTCCCATTTCCAGACCTGGTCATTAGCCTCTTCACCTCCATATTGCTGGTTTGGCACTTTTACATTGGCCGGTGTTTTTGCCAGCCGGGTAACTACCAGCATTTCGCGGTTTAATAACGAATCCGGAATTTCATAATAATACTTTCCTTCAACTTTATAAGTATTAAAAAGCCCTTTATCAACCTGTGTTTTTGCCGGGATAAGATCACCGAATTTTTTTATGCCCTCTTTTTTACCCGGGCCTATTGTAGCTGTGGCGCTTGAGCCCGAAGCGGTAGCGGTAGTTTTGATGGTTACAGTCTGGGCTGCCTCCTTTTTGGTTTTACAGGAACCTGCAATAACGGCAATAGTAATTGCTGTTATGCATAAATAAGTGTTTGCACGTATCAATTTAGTCATATATGTGATTAATAATTTAAATAACAGGGTTAAAGTGTAAACTTATGCAAAATACAATCCATTTTTCAATAGAAACATTTTTGTTACATTTTAGTACATAATTGGCTTCGGAATTGAGTGGAGCGCTGAACAATTTATAGTGGCTTAATGTAAAGCCCTGCAATGGTTAAAGATCAAAAGCAGGATCAAATTCTCCTTTTCAAGGTTAATATTACATCGTCTCTACGGTTATCATGGTAAATCTCCAGCAAAAGGCTTCTGTCTGTTTGAGACTTAAATAAAGAATCAATCTGTTCGAGGGTCATTTTTTTTACGGGCTTAAAGTTTATGGCTAATATTTCATCATCTTTCTCCAGCCCAAGGGCATCTGCCGGCGATCCGGGCTCTACCCTGCTAATAATTATCCGGTCAAAATCCGCACCTGCACTATAGTATTCCATGCCACTCATATCATGCTCAAAGGGAGCTTTAAAGTTCACCCCCTGCTTTAAATAAACCGCGCTGTCGGGGTAGTCAATTATTACATTAAAACGCTTAAGTATGCCAATACCCAAGTTACCATCACGCTTTACTGCCAACGACTTATATTGCTCGCCAGCCGGGAAGGATGTTATCACATCTTTAAGTTTAAACCTTCCAATTGCGATTTCCTTTACTCTCCCCAAATATCCATTTACCGGCCCGGTTAATCCAACCCCCAGATTAGCGGCCACAAACTTTTCGGGGAGTCCATGCTTTTCTATTGCATTTTCAAGTGATAAAGCGTGCCCGGCACCAAGATCAAGCACTAGTTTATTAGTTGCTTTAACGCCGTCGGCATAGGTAACCTTAGCCTCTACGTAAGGTTTTCTTTCCTCAATAGTGAAGGGTATTCTATTTCCCTTTGAAAACACCCTCATATCCTTTGCCTTTGATACAGATAGCGTACTGTCTGAAAAATTAATTTTAACCGCAAGGTTGTTAAAAAATTCATACCCTAAAAGGCCGTGAATTGGAATCCCTGCGTAATTTGAGAGGCCAAAATGATCTGTTTTTAAAATAGCCGATGCAACGTCATAACTTACCAGCCCCCGAATCTGGACGTCTAAAGTCGAGGTAACATACGCTTCAAACGCATCACCTTCCCCAATTCCGGCAATTTTTAAGGTACGCTTGTTAACAAGATTTATTGAGTCGACCAGTTTGGGATCGGTGATCAGCATAAGGCCAACGCCGGTATCTAAAATAAAATTAAATGGCCCTTTATTATTAATTTTCAGCTCAATAATTATCATATCCCTTATCATTCGAAACGGGATGGTTGTACGCTTGCTATTGCCTTTTAAATCAAAATATTGCGCATTTGCTGTTAAATGACAGCAACACAATATCATTAACATTACAAAAACACGCATGTGCTTTTTGGTATAAAGGGGTGTAATTAACAAACGTTTATATTTGGTTACTAAATGTACAAATTAATCAATATAAAGTTAACACCCATGCAACGAAAAATATGTATCCTGCTGATGTTTTTTGGTCTCCTTACAATGTTTCATGATGCCAGTGCAGGTAAAATAAGGAAGAGAAAAATTAAAAAACTGTTCAGGCATTCACAGGTAATGAATGACCATTTTACCGGGTTTGCGTTATATGATCTTGATAACCAAAAAATGATCTATGGGCTTAATGATGACAAATACTTTAACCCGGCATCTAATACAAAACTTTTCACCTTTTATACCTGCCTTAAAATGCTTGGCGATTCACTGCCGGCATTAAAATATGTGATACATAATGATTCACTGATATTTTGGGGCACCGGCGATCCTTCATTTTTACATTCCGTTTTAAAAGGCACTAATGGACTGAATTTTTTAAAGAACAGCGGTAAAAAGCTTTTCTTTTCGGACGGCAACTATACCGGCGAATTTTATGTCCCTGGCTGGGCCTGGGACGATTATAACGATTACTACCAACCCGAATTAACCGGGCTGCCCATAGAAGACAATATAGCTGTTTTATATGCGGACCCAAACGATTCGTTGCAAATAAGCCCGGCTTACCTTAAAAGATATTTAAAATGCGATACACTTTACCTCCCCGGCAGGTTTAGTGTTAAGCGCGATTTTTTTAGCAACACCTTTGTTTACCCGTTTATGGCGCTGCCAAAAAATTTCAGGCAGGAAATTCCATTTAAAACAAGCGGGGAATTAACAAGAGATTTACTGCAGGACACCTTAAAGCAACGCATAAGCTTGGTAAACCTGCCCCTTGCGACAGATGCGAAAACCATTTATAATTGCAATGCTGATACTGCTTACAAGCGGATGCTGCAGGTCAGTGATAACTTTATTGCCGGACAGCTTTTACTGGTTTGCGCATCAACAAGATTCCAAACGCTTAACGCAGATTCCGTAATTAATTATTCGAAGGCACATTTCCTGAATGACCTGCCTGATGCCCCGGAATGGGTTGATGGATCAGGGCTTTCACGCTACAATCTTATTACGCCACGCAGTATCATCGCGCTTCTGTGCAAGATCCTTGAAATAAAAAACGAAACGTTAGTGCACAGTTTACTTCCGGCAGGCGGGGCGACGGGTTCGCTTAAAAAAAGCTATAAAACCGATAATGGCCAGCCATTTGTCTGGGCCAAAACCGGATCGTTCTCCAACAACTATAACCAAAGCGGCTACCTTGTTACCAAGCAAGGAAAACGACTTGCCTTTTCATTTATGAACAATAATTTTACGCGCCCGGTTGCCGAGGTAAGGGACGAAATGGTGCGCATAATTACTTTTATCCATGACACATATTAGTTCAATATATCACAATTAATATTAGTTATGAACTTCCTTTAGTATCCGGCTTTAAGGTGCCTTTGAGTTCGGGGTTTTGGGCAGGCAATACCGCTACCTCCTTTAACACTTCGGTTTGCTGTACACTTACGGCATAGTCCGCAGGTTCAATGTGGCTGCCAATTGCTTCGGCATACACTTGTGTAAACTCTGCTCCGATATATAAAATAGCTGCGGTGTAATAAATCCATACTAAAATAACCAGGATGGAACCTGCTGCGCCATAGGCGGAGTTTTTTGCGGTGTATTGAATATAAAGAGTAATCAGCGACTGGCCCACCATAAAAAGAACCGACGTGAAAAAAGCACCTGACCTTACATCCTTCCACCTGATCTTTACATCGGGCAAAAACTTAAATATTATACCGAACAGTACGGAAATGATGACGAGCGTGATGCCTAAATTGATAAGGTTTAGCAACAACGTAGTAACAACAGGTAAAAAATGTGTTATCCACTGGCTAAGGGCGTTCATAATTACGCTGAT
Organism: Mucilaginibacter xinganensis; assembly: GCF_002257585.1. NCBI lineage: Bacteria > Pseudomonadati > Bacteroidota > Sphingobacteriia > Sphingobacteriales > Sphingobacteriaceae > Mucilaginibacter > Mucilaginibacter xinganensis. Next base: position 4,953,270 of record NZ_CP022743.1, read on the forward strand.
TACAAGGGACGCAAGGAGTAAAAAGCCGAGGCTGATGATTAGCGAGAAGGAGATAAAACGATTTTGAATAAGCTTTACCCAACCCTTTTTAGGTTTGGCCTTTACCCGCCAGATAATATTTAACGAATCCTGAATTTCCACAAAAATACTGCTTGCACCAATTAACAGGGTAACTACTCCAATAACAACTGCGGTGGTTGACTTGCCGGAAAGCTGGAGATTTTTTAACACATCCTGGATTTGAATAGCCGCCTGCGAACCTACATAATGCGCAATTTGAGGATACAGCTTATTGGATGCTGCTTCGGGACCCCAAACCACCCCGGCGATAGATATCATTAAAATAAGCAGCGGCGCTATGGAAAAAATGGTGTAATAGGCTAAAGATGCACTAAGTTTCAGGCCATTATCATTGATAAAACCCATAAAGGTTGCCGCCAATATCTTCCACAACTCTTTAAAATATGCTTTGCTTAAAACTTTCATTCCGGGTTTAAATGCCATTGAAAAATAAAATACGGTTTAACCTCCAACTATTAATCTATATAACAATATTTAATAGCTGAAAATGTTTGCAGGCAATTTTAAATCATCATTATCAAATTGTTTCGAACGGAATATCGAGCAGGGGGAATTTTGCCCACCCGTTAAAATCATAATGCCACCATTCGGTAGCTATCACTTTAAACCCATGTGCCTGCATAATGCTTTTCAAAAGTTCCCTGTTAGCTAACTGCTGTGCCGGCAAATCAGGATAATTTGCTGCAGCCTTACGGCTAAAACTGTCAAATCCGGTTGGCATCTCCAACTCTTTACCTGTTTTTAAATCGATTAAACTAAGATCAATAGCGCAGCCGCGGTTATGTTTTGAGCCCTTACGCGGATCGGCAACAAAATTGGTATCCGGTGTTTCCTTATAAAATTTAACGGTTACTGAATAAGGACGGTAAGCATCATAGATCTTTAGCCCAAGCCCGCGGTTTTTTAAATCTTCCTCCATCTCTTTTAAAGCCAGCACAACCGGCAGGCGCGCAAATGCCCTGCCCTGTTCATACATTTTGCGGTGCATAAAGTTATTTGTGGTGGCATACCTGATATCCAGCACAATTGCGGGGATATATTTTTTAATTTCTACAAGACGTAACTCAGGCTGCTGTTTTACCCGGGCTGCGTAGCTTTTAGGCCCCATCACTTTTGAGCTGTCAATATATTCATAATGCTGTGCGAAAGCTATATTAAATACGAGTGCAAAAAAAATAAACAGGGAACCGCGCTTCATATTTATTGATGAGAAACAATCAAAAGGTCCAGGTCTTTACAAGGGATGGAGAAACGCTCGCCAATGTATTTATTGGTGAGCTGTCCTTTATAAATATAAACAGACTCACGCATGCCTGATTTTGCCCATATCAGGTCTTTTAAACTACCATGTTCGCCAATATCCAGCAAAATAGGCGCAAAAATATTGGTAAGGGCATAGGTGGCCGTACGTGCAACGCGCGACGCTATGTTAGGCACACAATAATGTATAACGTCGTATTTACGGAAAACCGGATGCGTATGGTTAGTAATTTCAGAGGTTTCAAAGCATCCGCCCTGGTCAATACTCACATCAATTATCACCGAATTGGGTTTCATCCGGCTCACGGTAGCTTCTGATACAATGCAGGGGCTGCGGCCATCCTGGGCACGCATGGCACCAATGGCTACATCGCATGTGGTGATGGCTTTTTCAAGCACAATAGGTTGTACTACCGAAGTAAACACCCGGGCGCCAATATTATTCTGCAGCCGGCGTAGTTTATAAATAGACGGATCAAATACTTTTACTTCGGCCCCCAGCGATATAGCGGTTCGGGCGGCGTATTCGCCTACGGTACCAGCGCCCAAAATCACGATCTCGGTAGGCGGCACACCGGTTATCCCCCCAAGCATCAGGCCTTTACCATCAAAAATATTACTTAGGTATTCGGCTGCTATAAGTATAGAAGTAGCGCCGACGATCTCGCTCATTGCTCTTACAACGCTTAATGAGTTACCCTCGTCGCGTAAATGTTCAAAACAAAGCGCCGTGATCTTTTTGTTGATCATTGCTTGAATTGATTCGGCTTTGAGGGAAGATAGCTGCAATGCTGAAATAAGCGTTTGCCCCGGCTTCATCAGCTCTATTTCTGCAAGGGTTGGCGGGGCTATTTTTATAATGATATCAGCCTCATATACCTTTTTGGTGTCATATACAATATGGGCACCTTGCTCGCTGTAATCCTTATCCGAAAAGTTGGCTGCCTGCCCGGCGTTGCTCTCCAGCATTACCTCGTGACCATTATTTACCAGCAAAGCAACCGATAGCGGCGTTAAGGGGATCCTGTTTTCCTGGAAAGACACCTCTTTCGGGATGCCTATATAAAGTTTGTGTTTTTTATTTTTTACCTCAAGCATTGATTCCTGGGGTTGCATCAACGCCTGCCTGGCTATATCCGAAAATCCACTATATTTCCCTGAGCTCATTATGAATTAATTTCTGGCTGATGAAGTTAAGCAAAAAACGGGTTAAGTTTAAATTAAATTTGCTCAATCATTATCTGCCGGGAATTATCACTGCGTACAGAGATACTGATTTTCATGTAGTGCTGAGGCAATAGCTCAGGAATCTTTTCGGGCCATTCAATAAAGCAGTACGCATCCGAATAAAAATATTCCTCGTATCCCATATCCAATGCTTCAGACTGGTTTTTAAGGCGATAAAAATCAAAGTGAAAAATCTGGTTTTTAGCACCGATATATTCGTTTACTATAGAGAAGGTGGGGCTTGTTACGGGCTCAATAGTTCCGAGGCTTTCACACAGGGATTTGATGAGCGTAGTTTTGCCAGCGCCCATATCGCCGTAAAAAAGAAAAATACGGAGATCTTTTGCAAAAGAAATTATTTCAGCGGCAACGGCTGGAAGCTGAGTGGGTGATGTGGCGGTTAAAAGCATAAATACTATTTTTTGTGCGCAAATTGCCGGAGAAGCAGTAATACCTAGTTGTAAAAATCAGTTTTACTCTTCTCCGGCACAATGACGCACAGAATTATTTTTCAAAAATAATATTTTTTATTTGGGCCCGTAAACCGCAATCGGGATCAAAACTTCCTCTAACGAAATCCCGCCGTGCTGAAAGGTTTCATTATAGAAATTCACAAAATGGTTGTAGTTGTTAGGATAAACAAAATAACTATCCTCCTTGGCAAATACAAAGCTTGAGCTAACATGCAGCTTTGGCAGCATGGCATCGTGCGGGTTGCGGATGTGGAACACTTCCTTTGGATTAAAGTTAAGATTTTTACCTTGCTTGTACCGCAAATTGGTATTTGTGTTCCTGTCGCCCACAATTTTACTTGGGTTACGTACCCTTATGGTGCCGTGATCAGTTGTGATAACAACGCGAACCTGTTTCGAAGCCAAAAACTTAAGCAGGTCAAACAAAGGCGAGTGTTCAAACCAGGATAAGGTTAATGAGCGATAAGCGGCATCGTCACTTGCCAGTTCGCGGATCATCTGCATGTCTGTACGGGCATGCGATAACATATCCACAAAGTTATAAACCACCACGTTAAGCTCGTTTTGCATCAGGTTACTTACCGATTCATTTAAAGCTCGCCCTTCGTCAATGTTCAAAATTTTGTGATAAGAGTGTTTGATGTCCTTTCGCAAAACACGTTTAAGCTGATCAGTTAAAAACTGACCTTCAAACAAATTCTTTCCGCCTTCATCTTCGTCATTCTGCCACATTTCAGGGTAGCGCTTTTCCATATCCAAAGGCATCAGGCCTGAGAATATAGCATTACGCGCGTATTGCGTAGCTGTTGGAAGTATGCTGTAATAAACATCTTCTTCTTCCAGCCTGAAATATTCAGTCAATATGGGGTTGATGATCTTAAACTGATCATACCTTAAATTATCAATCAGTATAAAAAATACCGGGCCTTTACCGTCAAGCAGCGGGAGAACTTTCTTTTTTATTAACTGCGATGAATTTACTGGCGCGTTCTCCGGCTCTTTAAGCCACCTTACATAATTACGTTCAATAAACTTGCAGAACTGAACGTTGGCTTCGGCCTTCTGAAGTGTCAATATCTCGTGCATCCCGGCATCTTCCAGTTGCTCCAGTTCCAGTTCCCAGTAAATTAATTTTTTGTAAACATCAACCCATTCCTGGTAGCTAAGGTTTTCATTCAATGTCATACCCAGGTTCCTGAAATCCTGCTGGTAAGCCATGGTGGTTTTTTCGGTAACCAGCCGTTTATTTTCGGTAAGCTTTTTTATGGTAAGCTGAATCTGTTTAGGGTTTACCGGTTTTATCAGGTAGTCGTCAATCTTTGAACCTATCGCATCTTCCATAAGGTATTCTTCCTCATTTTTGGTGATCAAAACAATAGGTACATCGTTATTAATATTCTTTATTTGCGAGAGTGTTTCCAGTCCCGTTAGCCCCGGCATATTTTCATCTAAAAAAACAAGATCGAAATGGTTATTTTTGAACGCTTCAACAGCATCATTACCGTTAGTTACGGTAGTAAGCTTGTAGCCTTTTTCAGTCAAAAAAAGTACGTGGGGTTTTAAAAGGTCAATTTCGTCATCGGCCCATAATATAGTGGTATCCTGCATGGTATATTTTTTAAGTAGTATGTGCGTTCTGAACCGGGATTAAGGAAAATTACAGATTGACCGGTTATATAAAATTAAGCATTTTAATCAGCAAATCCTTAAAATCTGAGGAATCGGGGTCCAGACAAAGACATTAAACCCCAAAGCACGGGTTTTGTTGTCGATTATAAAAGAGATTAACAAAAATTAACAATTAAAAGACCCGCCTTTTACCTTTATTTAACATTTTTGCACAGCTAATATTACATTGAATAAAAAGAAAATAATAAACGACCCGGTTTACGGATTCATCAGCATTCCAACGGAACTGATATTTGACCTTATTGAACACCCTTACTTTCAGCGGTTGCGCTATATTAAACAGGTTGGCATGACTCACCTGGTGTATCCGGGCGCGCTTCATACCCGCTTTCACCATGCACTTGGTGCCATGCATTTAATGGGACTGGCAATTGAAACGCTGCGGAACAAAGGACATGAAATAAGCAACGAAGAAGAAGAAGCAGTAACCATTGCCATATTGCTGCATGATATTGGCCACGGCCCGTTCTCGCATGCGCTGGAAGAAAGTATAGTTGAAAACATTTCGCACGAGGATATTTCAACCATGATAATGCAGCGGCTTAACCTGCAGTTTAATGGCAGGCTTAGCACGGCCATTAATATTTTTGAAGATAATTACCCCCACCGTTTCCTGCATCAACTGGTATCAAGCCAACTGGATATGGATCGAATGGATTATTTAAACCGCGACAGCTTTTTTACCGGCGTATCTGAAGGTGTGATCAGTTCTGACCGGATTATTAAAATGCTAAACGTTGTTAATGACCAGATAGTGGTTGAAGAGAAAGGTATTTACTCCATCGAAAAATTTTTAATAGCACGCAGGCTAATGTATTGGCAGGTTTACCTGCATAAAACGGTAATAGCCGCAGAACAAACGCTGGTGAAAATATTAAAACGCAGCAGGGAACTTGCCTTGCAGGGCACAGAAGTTTTTACCACCCCGGCACTGAGCAAATTTTTGAAAAAGCCTATCAGCCGTGACGCCTTTATGAACGAGGATCATTACCTGGAGACATTTGCCAGCCTGGATGATACAGATATTATGGCGGCGGTAAAGGTGTGGGAAACGCACCCTGATTTTATTTTATCAAAGTTATGTACCGATCTTGTTCAGCGTAACCTGTACAAGGTTGACATTACCAACGAAGCGCCTGACGACGCATTTATGATCCGTTTAACGCAAAATGCTGTTAAAAAATATGGCATTACAGCACACGAAGCCTCCTATTTTGTTTTTTGTGACACCATTAGAAACAAGGCTTATAAACCGGGCGATGGCAACATCCAGATTTTGATGAAAAACGGGTCAATAAAAGATATAACAGCAGCCAGCGATAACTCGAATTTAGAGGCATTGGCAAAAACCGTGGAAAAATACATACTTTGTTACAAGAAAGAATTAATTGACTGATTAGGACTGGGTAAAATAAGTATGCAACTCCACCAACCACTTACTTAAGCAACCTAATCAACTTATTTTGTTACTATACTATTAACATTTAAATTTGCCCGATGCAATTTACCGCACAGCAATTAGCTTTGATGCTTAACGGAACAGTTGAAGGTGATCCTTTAGTGCAGGTAAATCAACTTGGCAAGATAGAGGAAGCCCAGCACGGTTCACTTTCATTTTTGGCTAACCCAAAATATGAGCAATACCTCTACACAACAGCTGCTTCTGTTGTAATTGTTAATAACGACCAAATATTGGCCTTGCCGGTTAAAGCAACGCTTATAAGGGTTGAAAACGCTTACAGTGCCATTACAGTTTTGCTGGAGATGTATAACACCCTTAAACTGAATAAAAAAGGCATTGAACAGCCCAGCTTTATCCATCCTTCGGCAACGATAGGCGAAAACGTTTATATAGGGGCATTTGCTTATATTGGGCCTAATGTTAAAATTGGCGACAACTGCAAAATTTACCCGCAGACGTATATTGCTGACGATGTTGAGCTTGCCGATAATGTTACTTTGTATGCAGGCGTGAAAATTTATTTCGACTGTAAAATAGGCAATAACGTGATTATCCATTCAGGAACAATAATTGGCGCCGACGGTTTTGGGTTTGCGCCTGTTGGCGATGGTACCTACAGCAAAATAAGCCAGATAGGCAATGTTGTTATTGAGGATGATGTAGAAATTGGCTCAAACACCACAATTGACAGGGCGACCATGGGCTCCACTATTATACGTAAAGGGGTAAAACTGGATAACCTGATACAGGTTGCGCATAATGTTGAAATAATGGCTAATACTGTGGTTGCCGCGCAAACCGGCATCTCAGGCAGCACCAAGATTGGCGAAAATTGCATTATTGGCGGCCAGGTTGGTATTGTGGGGCACATAACCGTTGCCAAAGGCACACAGGTACAGGCACAATCGGGCATAAGCCGGTCATTAACTGAGGAGGGTAAAAAATGGATGGGTTCGCCAGCGCAGCCTTATTCAAATCACATGCGGTCGCAAATTGTAATTAACCGTTTGCCCGAATTGGAAAAAAAGATTAACGAACTTGAAAAAATAATTACGGAATTGAAGAAAGGTCATTAATCATTGAGTCATTATGTCATTGGGCTATTTGACAATAAGCACACACCAGGACGAATGACTCAATGATATAATGCCCCAATGACTCATAAGATGAATGTAAAACAAAAAACTATTAAAGCGCCGGTTTCGGTTTCGGGTACCGGTTTACATACAGGGCAAAGCGTAACCATGACGTTTAATCCTGCTCCTGAAAATCATGGGTACAAGTTCAGGCGGGTTGATATTGAGGGATCACCGGTAATTGATGCCGATTGTGATAACGTAACCGATACATCGCGCGGAACTACTATCTCGCAAAACGGCGCAAGCGTAAGCACTATAGAACATGTTTTGGCAGCACTGGTTGGTTTAGAGGTAGATAACGTGCTGATTGATATGGACGGCCCCGAAACACCAATTATGGATGGCAGTTCTATCCAGTTTGTTGATGCTATTAAAGACATGGGCCTGGTTGAACAGGACGCAGACCGCGAATATTACCACATTCCCTATAACATTCATTACTCTGAACCTGACCGAAAGGTGGAGATGGTAGCCATGCCTTTGGATGATTACCGTTTTACCTGTATGGTTGATTATAATTCGCAGGTATTGGGCAGCCAGCATGCCAGCATTTCAACTATATCAGAGTTTAACAAGGAAATTGCATCATGCCGTACCTTTTGCTTTTTACATGAACTGGAAATGCTGCTAAAGCATGACCTGATAAAGGGAGGCGACCTAAACAACGCCATTGTTGTGGTTGATAAGGAAGTTGATGAAGAAGAACTTGCGCATCTTGCCAAAATCTTTAACCGTAAAGACATTAAAGTAGCGCCGCAGGGGATTCTTAATAACATTGAGCTCAGGCATCAAAACGAGCCAGCCAGGCATAAGCTACTTGATATGATCGGTGACCTTGCACTGGTAGGCGTTCCATTACGGGGACATATAATGGCGGCCAGGCCAGGCCACGCAGCAAACGTTGCCTTTGCTAAAAAAATAAAGGCCCTTATAAAAAAAGAACGAAGCCGTAAACATATTAAAATTTACGACCCCAACGCTAAACCGGTATATGATACCGTTCAGATCATGAAGATACTGCCGCACAGGCAGCCTATGTTAATGATAGACAAGATTCTTGAATTAACAAAAAGCCACGTGGTGGGGTTAAAAAATGTGACTATGAACGAGGATCTGTTTCGCGGGCATTTTCCGGGTACACCTCTGTTTCCGGGCGTGCTGCAAATTGAAGCCATGGCACAAACAGGCGGCATATTAGTATTAAATACTGTGCCTGATCCTGAAAATTATATTACCTTGTTCCTGAAAATAGAAAATGCCCGGTTTAAATCGCCTGTAGTGCCCGGTGATACCGTTATATTTCATTGCAGCCTGATTGCCCCTATAAGGCGTGGAATTGCGCAGATGAAAGGAATAGGAATGGTTGGCGACCGCGTGGTTGTTGAAGCCGAATTAATGGCACAAATAGTTAAAAGAACTAAAACTGAAGAAGAATGATCCAGCCCCTGGCATACATACATCCGCAGGCAAAAATAGCCGACAATGTTGTAATTGAACCTTTTGTTACCATACATAAAGATGTGGAAATTGGTGAAGGTACCTGGGTAGGTTCAAACAGCACCATTATGGACGGCGCCCGGATCGGGAAAAACTGTCGCATATTCCCCGGAGCTGTAATATCAGCACCACCGCAGGACCTTAAATATAAAGGCGAGCAAAGTACTGTTTCTGTAGGTGACAACACCGTGATCCGCGAATGTGTTACGCTGAACCGGGGTACTGCCCTTGATAAAAACACCACCACTATAGGAAGCAACTGCCTGCTAATGGCATATGTGCATGTTGCACATGATTGTGTTATTGGCGACAACGTGATTATTGCCAATTCGGTACAGCTCGCAGGGCACATAAATGTATATGATTATGCTTTTATTGGCGGCACATCGGCCGTCCATCAGTTTGTTGAGATAGGTGCACACAGCATGATCTCGGGTGGCTCGCTGGTACGTAAGGACGTACCTCCCTTTACCAAAGCTGGCCGTGAGCCATTATCGTACATTGGGATAAACTCTGTTGGCTTACGCCGCCGGGGGTTCTCGGCAGCAACTATTAACGAGATCCAAGAAATATATCGCATTATTTTCCTGAAAAAATACAACATGACAAAGGCGCTGGACATTATTGAGGCCGAATTTAACCCGACTGTTGAGCGCGACGAGATCATTAATTTCGTGCAAAACTCACAACGCGGGATCATGAAGGGATTCGGAAATAGTTAGTTGATAGTCCATGGTCGGTAATCCATGGACCATTGTCAAAATCGCATAATTAATTCACCTGCTAACAAATAACCATGGGCCATCTACCATGGACTAAGGACTATGAAAATCTCCCTTCAAAACATTGGCCGCCGTTTTAACCGCGACTGGATCTTCCGGGGGATTGACCATTCCTTTACAGATGATAAAGCCTATGCTATTCTTGGGCCAAACGGATCTGGAAAGTCAACCCTGCTACAGGTATTAAATGGCAGCCTCGCCCCCTCTGCCGGAAAACTTGAATATTTTCATGACGATAAAGCTGTAGAGATCAGCGAAGTTTACCAGCATCTCAGTTTGGCTGCCCCTTATCTTGAATTGATTGAAGAATTTACGTTAAGCGAGGTGGTTGATTTCCATTTTCAATTTAAAGGCTACAAAACCGGGATAGACAAAAACGGAGTGATAGAATTGCTTGGCATGGCAAGCAATAAAAACAAAATGATCCGGTATTTTTCGTCAGGGATGAAGCAGCGGCTTAAGCTGGCCCTTGCCTTTTGCTCAGACACCCCTATGCTGATGCTTGACGAACCAACTTCCAATTTAGATACCCAAGGGGTTGACTGGTATTTAAGCCTTGTAGAAAAGTACGCTGCCAACAGGTTAACAATCATCTGCTCAAACCAGGAACATGAATACAGCTTTTGCAATGAAAAGCTGAGCATTTCAGATTATAAAGGCAAGGCAAAGTATTAAAAGCTTTATCTAAAAAAAATGGCACTATAGAAAAGGCCCTGCCAGGTTTGGAACTTAGCAGGGCCTTTTTATTGCTAAAAACTTTATTCAAGGTTAAATATAAGCTTCCCTAAGTTTTATAAGTCTTATCCAGTGCATAAATTTCATCACCGGGTAAACCGGGTCAAACTCGAACCATTTAGCTGCAAAATTTGCATTGTTAGGACGTTTATGATGATTATTCTGGAACAACTCGCCCAGCATAAGCAGATCGAACGGGGTTGAATTTTTAGATTTATCTCCGTTATCAAAATTGGAGTAACCATATTTGTGACCGCACCAATTAACAATAGCGCCGTGAATAGGCCCCATCATAAAATGAATTGGCAACAACAGGAACATCCACCAATGGGTAGCGAAGAATATGTAAAATACTACATAAAAAACACCGAAAAGAATGCGCGAGGTGTAAGTAGAGCCCCAGTAGTCCAAGAGGCGCCACTCCGGGTAGTTGCCTTTAAACTGGGCGTCCGGCTCTTTTAAACGTTTTTCATAAAGCTTATAGCTTTGTGCTGTACGCCACATCATTTGAAACACATCCCTGAAAAAATAAGGTGAATGCGGATCTTTTTCAGTATCACTATAAGCGTGGTGCTCGCGGTGCATTATAGCGTAGGCCCTTGGATTTAAAAATGATGACCCCTGGCAAATAAAAGTTAACAGGTGAAAAATGCGCTCATTAACTTTATGCGTACTAAACATTTTGTGTGATGCGTAACGATGCAAAAAAAATGTTTGAAAGAAGAGCGATAAAAACCAGTGTGCAAGAAAAAATATGAGTATGATCACGAGGATATAATATAATTGGTAATTGAATTTCTTTTAATCGACCGCAAAGATACGATTAATATAAATTGCTTCTATCTATATTAGCATCTCTTGTTAAATACATACGCAAACTAATATTCTACAGATTTAATTATACCTGCAGAAAGCAAATAGCCACAAAGAATAAAATAACTATGGATAACAAGGGTCTAAAGTGTTTGTGCTTTCAATCAGGCTCAGTCTTCACTGTCGCGTAATGCTTTTATCCGGTTATGTGCGGCAATAATTCCTTGCTGTTGGTTCAGTATAATTTCGATAAAATGAGGCGGTAAAGCATTTTGAGTATCCAATGCTCTTTCATAAGCCTTTTTTATCGCGTCTTCACCGCGTTCACATTCTTCCAGTATGCTTTTTCTGTCGTGGCCGCTGAATGCAGTTTTTACATCGAGCCACATGCGATGAATAGCACCGCTACCGCTCATTCCCATTTCTATCTCGCCCCCGTTTTTATTTATGGTAGTGCCCAATTGGTGAACATTTTCGCGGCTTTGATTCTTAAAGTCGATAAAAATGGTACTCAACTGCGGGTCCTGGTCACCCAGTTCTTTCGCTGCATGGGTAAAACCGGCAACACGATCGTTATTAATTTCTATCAGGTCGTTCAGTACTTCAATTGATTTTTCAGTGGTTTCCATAATGGCGGTTTTGTAGTGTAATGATTACCAAACAACTATCCTGCCAATAATTAATGTTCGGCCCCCAACATATCTGTAAAAAAGAGGAAGGTCGGGCATATGCGTTAAAATGGCATCGCCCGCGCCTTAGTGGCCCACTTTAACACTTTTTTACATTTACTGTGGCTTACAATCTTTAACTTTGCCCGGATGCGCTATAAATTTGTTACAATAACTATGCTTTGCTTCGGCCTTTGGTTACAGGCAAGTGCACAGCAAACATTTGTTGTTAAGGGTGTTATTTCAAGAAGTGTAAGCACTGAGCGAATAGCTCAGGTGCTAATAACCAATTTACGGAGCAGAGACATTAAAATGAGCGATGAGCTGGGCTGGTTTTCAGTTGATGCAGCGATTGGCGACACCCTGCTTTTCAGCAAATTAAACTATACCGATCAAAAGGTAATTATAACAGCGAAGGCAGATATTCCTGTTTATATGCAGCCGGTTATTCAGCTTGACCAGGTGACTATTAAAGGCCAGACCAAACGACAGGAACTAAACGAAATAATGAGCGATTACCGCAAACAGGGGATTTATTATAACGGAAAACCACCTGTAACTTCTTTTTTAACATCTCCTTTAACCGGCCTATACGAGCTTTTTGGAAAAGGACCGGGCAATGCGCGCCGTTTTGCAAATTTCTCAAAAGGCGAACTTGAGTATGCCGAATTAAGGCGAAGATACAATGTAGCGCTAGTAATGAGGGTCACGAATACCACCGATACCGTTGCAAAAAAATTCATGGAGTACTACACGCCGTCCTTCGAGGATCTTAAAGGATGGAATGATTATGAGTTGATCAGACAGATCAGGAAATCGTATGATTTTTACGACAAATCAGAAAACAAAACAAAACTGGAGCAACTAAACCAGCCAACCTTTATAAAGCCGAAACAAGATCAGCCATAAATCATCACGTCGTTTCGTAATTCCCGTAGTTTAAAAATTATTCAGAATAGCAAGAATGTTAATCAGGACGTCGAGGGATTAAATCCCAAGGTTTTCGCAGGCTTTTTCGGCAGCAAGTTTTTCAGCATTCTTTTTACTGAATTCTTTTCCCTGCCCCATCACCTCACCATCAATAAGTGCCTGAACGGTAAACAATTTCATACTCTCGCCTTCCTCGTTGCCAACCAGGTCAAAAGAAATATCTTTTCCATGGCGCTGGCACCACTCAATTAATTTACTTTTAAAATTGCTTTCCGTTTGCTCAAGCGTGTGAATATCCACATGCGACTTGATGATGTGGTTCACCAAAAAGCTGCGGGTAAAATCATAACCCTTATCTAAATATACAGCGCCTACCAAAGCCTCAAAAGCATCGCCCAATAACGAGCCCTGCCTTGAGGAATTTAACATGCGGCTATCATACTCAATCAACTTATCGAAACCAAGTTTGCGGGCCAACTGGTTAAGGTTATTGCGGCTTACAATTTTTGAACGTAGCTCGGTTAAAAAGCCTTCGTCCTCATACGGGTAAAGTTTAAAAAGCACCTCGGCTACTACACTGCCTAATACGGCATCGCCTAAAAATTCGAGCCGCTCATTACTGTTCTTTACCCCCTTTTTAATATTCTGCGCAACAGATTTATGCCGGAATGCGAGTTTGTATAACGACAAATTGCCCGGTACAAAACCGAGCAAATTTTTCAAAACCTTTACGTATTTTCTATTTGGTGAAAGATAGAGCTTGTAAAACCGACTTATAGGCATCCAGTGTATTATTCTTCGTACTTTTTAAATATCACAGAAGCATTGTGCCCGCCAAACCCAAATCCATTGCTTTGTGCTATTCTCACTACGCGTTTTTGTGCTTTATTGAACGTGAAATTAATTTTTGGATCAAAAGCCGGATCGTCAGTAAAATGATTGATTGTTGGTGGAACAATATCATTCTTTAAAGCTAAAATAGCAGCAATTGCCTCAACAGCACCTGCAGCACCTAACAAGTGCCCGGTCATTGATTTGGTTGAACTGATATTTATCCTGTAAATTTCGTCACCATAAACATCCTGGATTGCTTTAACCTCCTGCGGATCGCCTATTGGTGTCGAAGTACCATGAACGTTCACGTAGTCAATATCTGCCGGTGTAATACCTGCATCTTCCAAAGCATGCCTCATTACCAGCGCAGCACCTAATCCATCAGGATGCGGGGCTGTCATGTGATAAGCATCAGCACTCATACCGCCGCCAATCATTTCAGCATAAATTTTTGCACCGCGTTTTTTTGCGTGCTCCAGTTCTTCCAAAATAATGGTACCTGCACCTTCTCCGGCCACAAAACCATCCCTGTCCAGATCAAACGGACGCGACGCCGTTGCCGGATCATCGTTTCGGGTTGATAAGGCATGCATGGCGTTAAATCCGCCTATACCGGCTTCATTAATAATTGCTTCAGATCCTCCGCTGATGAACATATTAGCTTTACCCAAACGGATATAGTTAAATGAGTCAATCAGCGAATTATTTGAGGATGCGCAGGCAGAAACGGTTGAAAAATTAGGTCCGCGTAAACCATATTTAATAGAGATATGGCCAGGGGCAATATCAGCTATCATTTTTGGAATAAAGAACGGATTAAAACGTGGCGTTCCATCACCTTTGGCAAAGTTAACAACCTCATCCAAAAACGTTTTCAAACCACCAATACCCGATCCCCAGATTACGCCGATACGATTAGTATCAAGCAAATCAAAGTTTAACCCTGCATCTTTTACCGCTTCTTCTGTTGAAAATAAGGCATACTGAACAAAGGGATCAAGCTTACGTGCGTCTTTACGGCCTAAAAAGGCATCAGCGTCGAAGCCTTTCACTTCGCACGCAAATTTGGTTTTGAACTTCTCAGTATCAAAACTCTTAATCAAGGCAGCGCCACTCACACCATTAAGTAACGAATTCCAATATTCAGGAACTGTATTACCAATTGGGGTGAGTGCTCCAAGCCCGGTTACAACAACTCTTTTAAACTCCATTTAATAGCGTTGGGGAGTTCTTACTTAACGTTTTTTTCAAGGTAAGCAACAGCCTGACCTACAGTACCGATGGTTTCGGCCTGATCATCAGGAATAGCCACGTTAAATTCTTTTTCAAACTCCATGATTAATTCCACGGTGTCTAACGAGTCAGCACCAAGATCATTGGTGAAGCTAGCTTCGGGTGTAACTTCACTTTCGTCAACACCTAATTTTTCTACGATAATAGCTTTTACTCTTGAAGCGATATCAGACATAGTCTTATAGTTTAAATGATTAAATAAAAATTCTGTGCAAAGGAAAAATAAATTCTGATAAATATCAAATCTAAAAACTTTTGCATTATATGCAACAATATATTATTGCAAGTGTTTCGATTTTGTATTTTTACCGGTGCAAAAGTAATGATTTTGAACAGGAAATTTTTAAAGTTTGAGATCGATCTTGATTTTGTTCTCATAGCGGTTACAACTTCGTTGAAAGATTACAGGGTTTGTTATTTGATTAACAAGGCTTTAAGCTTTAATTTGACCAAAATTCAGGACCTTGAAGTTGACATACATCATGGGCCTGAACCTGTATTATTTTCAATATATCACTATAATTGGGAGGCAACGGAAACGGATTTCTACTTTATTGCCAACAAAGGCTCCGATGGTTACCTGATACCGGAGATGAAAAAGGCAGATTATTTTTTGTTGATAAAAAATTATATCGACGAAAATGACCTTGACAGCCTTGTTTCTGCTTTAAATAAAGTAAATGAAATTGTGGCCGCAGTAAAGATTGATCCTAAAAAAATAAAATCACGTGAAAATCTCTTATTTTAGCGCAAATTTTAAAAGTGTTAAGGGTACACTAAACGTTACCTTATAAGCCGAATTAACCAGATAAGTATGAAATTATATTATAACCGAACTAAAATTGTTGCCACAATGGGCCCCGCTTCGGCAAAAAAAGAAGTTTTACTGGCCATGATTAAAGCTGGCGTAAACATTTGCCGCTTAAACTTTTCACATGGAAAAGCCCAGGATCATAAAGCAGTAATTGATACCATTCGTGAAATAAATGCTGAATATAAAACCAATGTAGGGATCCTTGCCGACCTTCAGGGCCCCAAGATCCGCATAGGCCTGGTAAAAGATGGCGGTATTAACCTGGTTAACAAAACCCGTATTAATATTACTACTCATGAGCTGATTGGTGATGATAACCAGATCTACATCACTTATCCTACTTTTCCGCAGGACGTACAGCCGGATGAAATTATTTTGCTGGATGACGGAAAGATCCAAATGAGGGTTATTGAAACCAACAGGCAGGATACCGTTGTTTGCGAAGTGGTACACGGTGGTATTTTAACGTCGCGTAAAGGGGTTAACCTTCCAAACACTAAAGTATCTATCCCAAGCTTAACAGAAGAAGATCTTGAAAACCTTCAATATGCATTGGACTGGGATGTTGATTGGGTTGGCCTTTCATTTGTACGTACCGGACAGGACATACTTGAATTAAAGAAAATAATTGCTGAAAGCGGGAAAGCTGCTAAAGTAATTGCAAAGGTTGAAAAGCCGGAGGCTATCGATAATATTGACGAAATTATTGCTGCAACTGACGGCGTAATGGTTGCCCGTGGCGACCTTGGCGTTGAAATGCCGCTTGAAGAAGTTCCGCTTTTACAAAAAATGATTGCCCGTAAATGCCGCGAGGCGTCAAAACCGGTAATTGTGGCTACCCAGATGCTGGAATCAATGATCACTACCCCACGCCCGACACGCGCCGAGGTGAATGACGTTGCCAACTCTGTGCTTGACGGCGCTGATGCAGTGATGCTTAGCGGTGAAACATCAGTTGGTGAATTCCCTGTGATAGTTATTGAAACCATGGCTAAGATTATCCGCAACGTTGAAGATCTTGGTTATCCGTTTAACGCTAATAAAGATGCCAACACTGATTCTTCATCTCCGGATTACCTGAGCGATGCCGTTTGCGGTTCTGCTGTTTATTTAGCTGAGCACACCAACGCCGTTGGTATTGTTTCAATGACAACTTCGGGCTACACTGCTTTTGAAATTTCGAGCTACAGGCCAAAAGCCGGTACTTTTATTTTTACAGCTAACAAACACCTGCTTAATGCATTGAGTTTATTATGGGGTGTACGCACGTTTTATTATGATCGCGACGAAAGCACTGATCAAACCATAAGCGACGTTAATGCAATTCTAAAAGCGGCAAACCTGATAAGTGAAGGCGATGTGGTAATTAATACAGCATCAGTACCAATTTCAAAAAAGGCCAAAACAAATATGCTTAAGGTTACTGTTATTGACTAAGGTTATAGTAGTGAAAATGCGATTAAAGGTTGGAAGGGTTAAACCAGACAACTTTTTAAATAAATAAAGGTTTTAATGAGCGGGTTATCTAAATATCCGCTCATTAAAACCTTTTCTTTTTAAACTGCAATATTTACAGCCCTACAACTCTTACAATTTAAATTAATACACTTCCGCCTGGCAGGCTTTACCTTTTAGTTTATCTAAATTGGCGAAGTAATAATCCCAGCAAATTCTTAACGTTTTCATACTGTAACTTTTTTGTTATACATCAGTTTGGACTACCATAACGGGGGCAAAGTTTAATTAGTATTAACCCGTTATTAATAAATACGTTTAAAATCTACATGTAGTTTTAAAATTACCTTCCTGCTGCATTAAATAACTATCGCATCATTTGGTGCTCACGTAGTTCTTTGGATCCATTGCAGACGGTGCCCAATCATGGAAAAAGCCCATTACTTTATCCTTACCGTGGCCTTTGCCTTCTTCCAGGTAGCTCGAGTTTTGCGTGTGCAGCCGGTTGCCTTTATCGTCCAGCACTATGAATACCGGAAAGCCGAAACGCTGCGGGTAGCCAAGGTCGGCAAGCAGTTTTTCGTTCATGTTCTCTTTACTGTAATTTACGTGTACAATCACATAATTATCACGCACATATTTATTCAGGTCGGCATCATGAATAACCAGGTCGTTGAAACGGATGCACCAGATACACCAGTTTCCCCCTATTTGCAATAGTACATTTTTGTGTTCGGCTGCTGCTTTTTTTACAGCATTGGCAATATCGGCCCTGGCGTCTGCATTAGGGTGATATAGTTTGGCCGTGTCGGTTAGCTTAACGGGGGCGGCAGCCGTTTGTGCCTTTACACCATAGCCTATTATAATGAACGATGCGATCAATACTAGTTTTTTCATGTTTAGTGTTACGTTTTTACTAAAGTCTGAATTATTAACGATTTCTACAAACCAGCGTCAGTTTCAACCCCGGGAAGTACTAAAAATCTACCTTTTTCGGTCTGAACCTAATTTATCGACCCCTGTTATTTGGAGCGATTATTATTAGCATGCAAAATAGCACCCAAAATCACTTTTCAACACCATTAACCAATTGAATGTTAGTTATTTGGAATAAACAGCACTATAAAAGAACACCTTCTGCACAGGTTGTGGAAAACTCTGCATTGAATTCCATGATGATGTACAATAGATTTACGTAAAACCCCAAAAAGTTTTTCTTAACTGAATTCTGCTTACTTCACACGCATTGAAATGGGAAACGACATCGACAAAAAAACCACTACCGAAAACGACAAAGGATTAAAAATTGAGAGGTATTTTACTAAAGAAGGGATCAGTGTTTTTGATCTGTTTAAATATGAAAAGCGATCGTCGGTAATCAGGAACCCCTCGGGCGATGCCGTTTTTGAAATGAACGATGTGGAAGTGCCGGCAACCTGGAGCCAGGTAGCTACTGACATACTTGCACAAAAATATTTCCGCAAAGCCGGCGTACCATTATCTGATGGTAGCACCGGGTCTGAAAGAAGTATTAAACAAGTTGCCAACCGCATGGCTAAGTGCTGGAAGGAATGGGGTATGCGCTACGGATACTTCGCCAGCCCAAAAGATGCCGAAATTTTTTATGATGAAATAGTTTATACCATTGCCGGGCAGCTGGCAGCGCCAAACTCGCCGCAATGGTTCAATACGGGGCTGCACAACTCTTACGGCATAACGGGCAAGCCACAGGGTCATTATTATGTTGACCCAACAACGAAAGAGCTGAGCAAATCAACTTCTGCCTATGAACGCCCGCAGCCGCATGCCTGTTTTATACTTTCTGTAGATGATGATCTGGTGAACGAAGGCGGAATAATGGATCTGTGGGTACGCGAGGCCAGGATCTTTAAATACGGATCGGGCGTTGGCACCAATTATTCAAAGATCAGGGGCGATAACGAAAAACTTTCGGGAGGTGGTTATTCGTCAGGCCTAATGTCGTTCCTGAAAATAGGCGACCGTGCAGCAGGGGCAATAAAATCGGGTGGAACAACCCGCAGGGCAGCCAAAATGGTTTGCCTGGATCTGGACCACCCAGAGATTGAAGACTTTGTAAACTGGAAGGTAGAAGAAGAAAAGAAAGTTGCAGCACTTATAGCCGCCGGATACTCCTCCGACTATGAAGGCGAGGCTTACAAAACCGTATCGGGGCAAAACTCAAACAACTCGGTGCGCATCCCCAACAGCTTTTTTAAAGCATTAAAAGAGGGTAAACCATGGGATTTAACCAGCAGGATGACCGGCAAAGCCATCAAATCAGTTTCGTCGCAAAAACTTTGGGACGATATTGCTTTTGCAGCCTGGGCCTGTGCCGATCCGGGTGTACAATTTGACAGCACCATAAATGAATGGCATACTTGCCCCGAAGGCGGAAGGATCAATGCATCCAACCCTTGTTCGGAATATATGTTTTTGGATAACACTGCCTGTAACCTGGCATCTATCAACCTTGCTCATTTTTTTGATCCCAAAACACGCATATTTGATGTTAAAGGATTTGAACATGCCTGCCGCATCTGGACAATTGTTTTGGAGATCTCGGTGCTGATGGCGCAGTTCCCATCCAAAGAAGTGGCGCAGTTATCATACGATTACCGTACCCTGGGTTTGGGCTTTGCCAACCTTGGCTCGGCGTTAATGGTTAACGGCATCCCCTACGACAGTAAAAAAGCCCGCGCGATCGGCGGTGCCATTACCGCTATTATGACGGGTACCGCTTATGCAACCTCGGCCGAAATGGCAAGGGAGTTGGGCACCTTTAGCCGGTACGAAGATAATAAACAACACATGCTGCGGGTAATGCGCAACCACCGCTATGCCGCCTATAACTCAACCGGGAACTATGAAGGGCTGGAAATTGCCCCTCCGGGAATTGAGCAGGCCGACTGCCCGGATTACCTGTTATCTGCAGCTTGTAACGCCTGGGATAAGGCTGTTGAAATGGGTGAGCAGTATGGCTACCGCAACGCGCAAACTACCGTAATTGCCCCCACCGGCACTATAGGCCTGGTGATGGATTGCGATACTACCGGCATTGAGCCTGATTTTGCTTTGGTTAAGTTTAAAAAACTATCGGGTGGCGGTTATTTTAAAATAATAAACCAGGCGGTGCCCGAAGCTTTAAGCAATTTGGGTTATACCGAACACGAGGTTACTACCATTGTAAACTATGCTAAGGGTGCCGCTACGTTAAAAGGTTCCCCTCATATTAATATTGAAACTTTAAAAGGTAAAGGCTTTACCGATGACGAGCTGGAGAAACTGGACAAAGGGCTGTTAGCTGCTTTTGAGATCGGCTTTGCTTTCAACATCTGGACAATTGGCGAGGATTGCTTTAAACGCCTTGGCTTTAAGCCCGAACAATATAATGCGCCAGACTTTAATGTACTGCGGGCATTGGGTTTTAGCCGCAAGGAAATAGCCGAAGCTAATGAGTACATCTGCGGCACCATGACCATTGAGGGCGCCCCTTATTTAAAAACCGAACATTACCCCATATTTGACTGTGCCAATAAATGCGGTTTAAAAGGCGAACGTTATATCCACTCGCACGGGCATATAAAAATGATGGCGGCGGCGCAACCGTTCCTATCGGGTGCTATTTCAAAAACCATTAACCTGCCTAATGAGGCTAATGTTGATGAGATAAAAGATTGTTATGAGCTATCATGGCAGCTGGGCTTAAAGGCAAATGCGCTTTACCGTGATGGTTGTAAATTATCGCAGCCGCTATCGACCAAATCAGACACTAAAGAAGAGAAAGAGGCTGTAAGTGATGAAAAGCTGGAAACCGTGGAAGAAGTTTTAGGACAAGCCGCCAATGTGAAACTAAGCGATTTAACCAGCGAACAAGTGATAGAGGCGGCCATGGCGATCATGGAAAAATCAAAAGACACCAACTTTATGCGCCAGCTATCGCGCGTGGTGCAAAAGAAGAGCCTGCCGTTTAAACGCAGGGGATATACACAAAAGGCAAGTATTGACGGGCAAACGGTATTTGTACGTACAGGCGAATACGAAGATGGCACACTGGGTGAAATATTTGTAGATATGCACAAGGAAGGCGCCACTTTCCGCTCGCTGATGAACTGCTTTGCTATTGCTGTTTCAGTTGGCTTGCAATATGGTGTACCGCTTGAAGAATACGTGGAGAAATTTACTTTTACCCGCTTTGAACCGGCGGGTATGGTGGTTGGCCATGCCAACATAAAAAGCGCTACATCCATAATTGATTACATTTTCAGGATGCTTGGCTACGAATACCAAAACCGTACGGACCTTGTTCACGTAATAACAGAACAGCAGGGCATTGTTGGCAACTCGCAAATGGACGACAATGATGTTAACCCGGATGAAAGCAACGTTTATCAGCCGGTGGCGGGGAGTAGCAGCGGTGGCAGTAAAAAGCAATTTAGCGTTGATGTAAGTATGGGGGTACAAAGCGACGCCCCGGCCTGCAATAACTGCGGACATACCACCATCCGCTCAGGCACTTGTTATAAATGTTTGAATTGCGGCACTTCGATGGGATGCAGTTAAGGAGAGGTGAAAGGATAAAGGTTAAAGGCGAAAGGCAAAGAAGCGAAAGGTAATGACTAATGACGGATGACCAATGACCTTCTGAAAAAGGCGTTTTGTGTTCAGTTTTATAGTTTAATTTTAGTTAGCCCCGGAGTAGTTTACCGGGGCTTTTTTATGCGAAAAAATCACGGCCACGGGGATCAACCCGCTGCTGATTGCTTTTAAATTTTGCTGATACGCAAGTCTGTCCGAAAAAAAATTACTTTTATTGTGGAATAATGAGCTGTTATGCATCTACAGGTTAAGTAATTAAATTTAAGCAATGCTAACATCCACAGTTAACCTGAACATTTATGACCATTCTACCTTTTAAAACACTGAAATACCTATCCGTTGTATGTTTTGTTGTTTGTTTTACCGCGGTAAATGCGCAGGTGAAGTACGAAAGGCTTGGCTTCCGGATTGACTCATTAGCGAATGTTGGCTTACCCAAATCAGCGCTTAAAGAAGTGGATAGACTTGACGCAATGGCGCGTGCTGATAAAAATGCACCGCAGCAGATCAGGGCGGTTATTTACAGGATGACCTTTCAGTCGTATTTGGAGGAAGACGCGTTAGTAGCTATTATAAGCCGGTTAAAAGCTGATATTGCGCAGGCTAAGTTTCCGGTGCAACCTGTATTGCAATCCTTACTTGCCGAAACATACTGGAAATATTACCAGCAAAACCGCTATAAATTTAACCAGCGGAGCCGGCTTTTACAGGCGGATACCGATTTTACCAAATGGGACCTGCAAACCATAATTGCCGAAACCGGTAATCTATATGGGTTATCACTGGCTGATGCCAAAAGGGAACAGGATACGCCTTTAGCGATGCTTAATGGGGTTTTGGACGGCGATACTTCCACCCGTTATTTGAGGCCAACTTTATATGACCTGCTGGTACAGCGCGCCCTTGATTTTTACCTAACCGATGAGCCGGGACTAACCCGGCCCAAATTGCCTTTTTTGTTAAATGATCCTGCCCTTTTTGGCGACAGCCGGGGTTTTATAAACTTAACCATCAATACCACCGATACGGCATCAACCTGGTACCAGGGGATAAAATATTTACAACAGGCTACGGCTTTTCATTTGCAGGCAAACCAGCAGGAAGCGCTCGCGGATATCGACCTGCAAAGGCTTAAGTTTTTATATTCAAAGGCAAGTGTTCCCAATAAAGACTCCCTTTACCTGGCAGCCCTGGATAAAACGGCAAAAACTTTCGCCGATAATCCAATCAGCAGCGAAGCTTTGGTATTACAGGGCACTTATTATAAAGAGCAGGACAGCCTGAAAACCGCTTATAACTATTTTAAAAAAGCAGAAGGGGCCTACCCTGAAAGTTTAGGCGGTAAAAATGCGGCTGCTTTAATAGAAAATATCAAGGCAAAGGAAATCTCGGCCAAGGTCGAAGAAGTTAATATTCCCAACAAACCTATTCTTGCGCTGCTTACTTACAGGAATCTCACTTCGGCGGGCATCGCAATTTACCGGCTATCTGAAGATCAGCTCAAAAAATACAATACCTTAAGCACCACGCCCGATGTAAATTATGCAGACATCACGAAACGCAAATTCAACTTCCTAAGGACGCTAAAGCCCACAAAAACTGATGAAATAAACTGGGCCGATGCCGGGGACTACCGCACACACAGTTTTGAGTTTAAAATAGCTGCGCTTGCACCCGGTAACTATGTATTAATAGCCAGAGATAAGGCAAGCAATGATGAATCCTTAACAGAAATGACCGAATTTAAGATTAGCGCCTTAGCTTTTAATTTAAGGGCTAACCCCGACGGAACTGATGAAGTAAGAGTGATGGAGCGCGAAACAGGCAAACCTTTGAGCGGCGTTCAAATAAACCTGACCGGCCGTACCTATACTTATAACGCTACACTGAAAAAATCCGAATGGAACGAGACCTCAGAAAGCGGCACATCAAATAAAGAAGGACAATATCTTGCAAAAAAGATCACGTCAAATAACAATGTTTCAATTAGCCTGCAAATTAAGGGCGATACGTTGCGTAATGATAATAAAAGATTTGAGGGTGCAAATGAGCCGGATAATTATGATGACCCGGAGGATAAAACCATTTTATTTACCGACAGGCAGATCTATCGCCCGGGGCAAACCATTTATTTTAAAGGCCTACAAATCCAAACCTTTAAAGGAAAAAGCAAAATCATTACCGATAAGGAGCTGAACGTGGATTTTAAGGACGTAAACGATAAAACAGTAAGCTCCTTAAAGTTAAAAACCAATGAATTTGGCACAGTGACCGGCAGCTTTATTATCCCGCAAGCCATGCTTAACGGCGATGTTGAACTGGAAACTGAATACGGGAGCATTAGTGTTAAGGTAGAGGAATATAAACGGCCAACCTTCCAGGTAACGTTTTTACCTGTTAAGGAGAGCTACAAAATAAACGACACGGTTGCTGTAAAAGGGACAGTAATGGCATTTTCAGGTTATGGTTTATCACAGGCTAAAGTTGCTTACCATATTACACGTTCCCAAAACAGGATTTTTGATAACTATAATTATAGCGGGAGAAACCGTTACAACTATAACCCGGTTATTGCCGAAATAAAAACAGATACCCTTATAACGGATAACCAGGGCAACTATACTATAAAATTCAGGGCGATTGCTGGAGAAAGCCCCGGGAGAGGCACGGAAATTTACAACTATAATTTAAGTGCCGATGTAACCGATGCCAGCGGCGAAACTCATTCGGCCCAAACAATGGTTACGGTAGGCAACAATGATATTATAATAGTTAATGATTTGCCTTTTCAATTATTAACCAAAGGCCCTATAAAAATGGGTGTAAAAATTAATAATCTAAACGGCCAGCCGCAAAAGGGCGTGGTAACGGTTGAAGTTTATCCTTTGCAAAATATTGATCACCCGTTTAATAAGCGTTTGTGGGAAAAGCCGGATCAGCATATAATGAGCAAAACGGATTTTGAAAATGATTTCCCTTTTTATGCTTACGCAAATGAAGACGAAGTTGCCAAATGGCCGCGCCTTGCCAGGATAGCAAACTATAGCCTGAAAATAAATGCGGATACAGCCGGTATAATTGACATGGGCGAGCTGCGGAAACAGCAACCGGGAACTTACCGGGTAATTATAAGCGCACACAATGAGAAAGGCGATACCACATTGGTAACAAAATATGTGAATCTTGTTGGTGCAGAAGCAAAACCAGCGTCGTTTAATAATTGGGTTATTCCCGTGGTGAATGCCGTAAAGCCGGGTGAGAAGGCTGAATTTTTTGTTGGGGTGAATGAAAAAATAAATGTTTTGATGGAGCGGTATAACGCTGCGAGGCTCATTTCGTCCAAATGGATTACTATTGACAAAGGGCAGCAAAATATAAAAATACCTATTGCAGATACCGACAAGAATGTAGCCGTACAGTTTATGATGATTTACCAGAACAGGCTATACAGCAGTTATCAAAAAATCTTTATTTCGGACCCTGATCAAAACTTAAAGATCAGCTTCCTGACCTTCCGCAATAAGCTGCAGCCGGGCGAAAAGGAACAATGGAAACTGCGCATAACTAACGGGGCGAATGAAAAACAAGCAGCCGAACTGCTGGCTGAACTGTATGATGCATCATTAAATGATATCGCCCCTGCGCAAAACTGGACAGCAAAATTGGATCAGCAGGAAAACTACCAGCCCAATTATTTTGCCTGGAACAGCTACGATTTTTTAAACGCAGCAGAAACCTATCCTTTAATGAGCAGTAACCGTTACTTTACCCCACTTACCCGTGATTATGAAAGGTTAAACCTATTTGGATACAGCTATTATGGCGGCTATAATAACGGGTATAGCGAATATCTGCAAAAAGCAAAGAAAAACGCGGTGAATGCGGTTAACGATAAACGGCTGGAGGCAGAATACCTGCAAAACGCCGTAAAGGTTAAAAGCGGCTATGTTGTTAGCGGCAGGATTAAGGATGCCAAAGACGGATTGGCCTTACCCGGTGTTATTGTTGCCATAAAAGGCTTTAACATTGCTACTACAACCAATACCTATGGCTATTTTAAAATAAAGGTGCCAGTTAACGGCAAACTGGCATTTAGCTTTTTGGGCTATCTGCCCAAGGAACTGGCTACCACCAAAAGCGAAAACGTAACGGTAAAGCTGGAGGCCGATAAAAACAGCTTAAACGAAGTGGTAGTTATGGGTTATGGCACACAAAAAAGATCTGTTTCGTTCTCTGCATCTGTTGTATCGATAAGAGGAAATTCCAGCGGATATTTAAATACAGAATTGGCTGGTGTAGCTGCAGGGGTACAGGTAATGGCTGATTCCAGTATGGCAGTTGCTGCCGATAAAGAGACATTGAGGGAGCTTTCCATTCCAAAACCAGGTTCTGCCAAACCCATTACCATCCGCAAAAACTTTAACGAAACTGCATTCTTTTACCCGCAGCTACTTACAAATGAAAAAGGGGAGATCCTGGTTGAATTTACCATTCCTGAATCGTTGACCAAATGGCGTTTTAAAGCATTGGCCCATACCAAACAGCTGCAAACCGGCTATATTGAAAATGAAGTTGTTACCCAAAAACAACTGAACATCAGCGCCAATATGCCCCGCTTTTTTCGGGAGGGTGATACCATTGAAGTATCGGCCCGGTTGGCTAATTTAACAGAGAAGACATTAAAAGGCACTGTTAAAATGCAGCTTTTTAATGGCCTGAGTATGCAGCCGGTAAATTTATTTGCAAATCAAACAGATGCAGCGCAGCAATTTGAAATTGCAGGCAGCACCAATAAGGCGGTTACTTTTCGTTTGGCTATTCCCGCCGGATTGGACGCACTGACCTATCGCCTCACTGCTGATGCCGGACAATTTACCGATGGCGAAGAGAATACCCTGCCGGTACTGCCCAACCGGATGCTGGTTACTGAATCAATGCCGATGATGGTGCGCGCCGGGCAAACCCGCAATTTTACTTTTGATAGGCTTGTAAATCAAACCAGCACGACGCTGCAGAACAAAACCTTAACACTGGAGTACACGCAAAACCCAGCCTGGTATGCAGTGCAGGCATTGCCCTATATGATGGAGTTTCCGTATGAGTGTTCAGAGCAAACGTTTAGCAGGTACTACGCAAATAGTTTAGCGGCCAGCCTGGTTAACAGGCTACCGGCCATTAAACAGGTGTTTAATCAATGGAAAAGCACAAACAGCACTGAACTGCTCTCAAACCTGGAAAAGAACCAGGAACTGAAGGCTACACTGCTTGAAGAAACTCCCTGGCTGCAGGATGCCGCAAATGAATCAGAACAGAAAAAAAGAATAGCCCTTTTGTTCGACCTTAATAAAATGAGCGATGAACTACAGACTAATTTGGATAAACTGCAAAAAATGCAATTGCCTGATGGTGGTTTCCCATGGTTTGGCGGCGACAGGTCTGACCGTTTTATAACACAGCACATTTTGCAGGGAATTGGCGAGTTGGAACATTTAAATAGTAATAACGACAAGAACCTGGAGGCAATAGCGAACAACGCACTAAAATATGCGGATGAGCACTTAATAGTAACTGATAAACAGCAAAATAAAAACAAAGGCTATGCAACCCGGCAGCTTGATGCCATAGAGATCCAGGCCTGGTTTACCCGCAGCTACTTTTTAAACAAACCTGTAAGCAACGCCATGCAAAAGCTGCTGAATGATTACCTAACCCGCGCATCGGATCAATGGACGCATCAAAATGTTTATGAGCAGGGAATGATTGCCTTAACCATGCAGCGGTATAAAAAGGCCAATATAACTATGCAGATAACGCGTTCCATTCTGGAAACCGCACAACAAAGTAACGACCTGGGGATGTATTGGGCAAAAAACCAGCGCGGTTATTACTGGTACCAGGACCCTGTAGCAACGCAGAGCCTAATGATTGAATTGTTTACAGAAGCAGGCAATAACACCAAAGCGGTTGACGAAATGAAGATCTGGCTGCTGCGCAATAAACAAACCAACAACTGGAAAACCACCACCGCTACCGCTGCAGCCTGTTACGCTTTGTTATTAAAGGAAAATGATCTGCTCGCAGCTAACGGTGCATCAGTCATAAAACTTGATGGAAAGGCACTGGATGAATTAAAGCCCGCCATCAAAGCAGATGCCGGAACAGGCTACCTGAAAACCAACTGGGTTGATGAGCAGGTTAAACCCGCTTTGGGAAACGTCGAAATAAAAAACAACAGCACCAATATCAGCTGGGGTGCACTGCACTGGCAGTATCTCGAAAATTTAGATAAGATAACATCTGCACAAACAAACATACAGCTGGAACGGAAATACTTTATCCAAAAACAGACCGGCGCCGGGACCGTATTGATTGCCATTGATGCTGCTCACAAGCCTAAAACCGGCGACTTGCTAAAAGTGGTAGTGAACCTGAAAGCCGACCGCGATTTTGAATATGTGCAGTTGAAAGATCTGCGGCCCTCAGGCACCGAACCCTTGGAAGCCTTATCTGCTTATAAATACCAGGACGGCTTATATTATTACCAGGTTACTAAAGATGTGTCCACCAATTTCTTTATCAGCTACCTTGCTAAAGGCAGCTATGTATTTGAATACCAACTGCGGGTAGCCCAGCCGGGCGATTTCTCAACCGGTATAACCACGGTACAAAGTGTGTACGCACCTGAATTTAATGCCCACTCAAACGGCGGCAGAATAACTATAAAGCCTTGACATGGTATAAAGAAGGCGTTTGAACTACCCGAAACGCCTTCTTTTAGCAGCCGTAATAACACTGAATTTGATACGTAAAACTACGCATTATTTTTAAGCACCACCCGCAAACAGGTTCATTTATAACTGATAATGAATTTGTTGTGAAATTACTGATTGCAAAATTATTTAGCAGTACTTCTTGCACTAATTGAAATAGTAACTTATATATATTAGTTTTATTGCAACTTTTATTAACCCTGATTATTTAAACAAAATGGAAAAACCAAAGGCTCCTGTTCACCTTACCGGTAAGGAAGGTGAAGAATTCGATTTAGATTTATCTGCAAGCTGGACAAAAAATCACAGAGACAGGAATCCGCACGAACCGCATTCTCATTTTTTCGGTAAGGAAATATTGGAAAAAATATTGAGTCAGCCGGGATGTGTAGGTTTGCGTTTTCATCACGCCCACAGCAAATCACATGGTGAGGCTGGTGGCGAAAGACACCTGATAATTACCGGTGTAACAGCAGAAGGACATGACATGCTGAATACACTCAGCGCCCAAAAGAAATTATCAAAAGCTGAAATGAAAACGGTTACTGCTTTTGACGTGGTAGGACAACAGTCTATGCCATGCCCGGGCTCTCCCGGCTGCCCTAAAAGTTTAATGTCTGAGCATCCAACAGAGTTATCATAAAATAATTGTATGTCTGTAACTTACATTTTGTACCTGTCCATTATATCCGGTTTTTTTCCGGTTATTTCGGCTTTGTACAATTACAGGAATTTGGATAAGACACTGAAAATTGTAGCAGGCTTTTTACTGATCTCGGTATTATTCGATTCGGGTTTTGAAATAGCAAGCCATTATCATGTCACTAATAATTTCCCGGCAATACATCTATTTATTGTACTAACCCTGGTTTTTTTTGCCGCAATTTACTACACTGCCTTTTTTAGTCCCCTGCTAAAAAAGGCAACTTTAATATTAAGTATATTGGCATTTATGCTGTTAATATTTAACCTGATATTTAATGAGGGGATATGGGAATATCCATCCATGTCAAATACGGTGTTAAGCGTATTGCTCATTTTTTTTTCACTGGTGTATTTTTACCAGATATTAACCAGGCAAGAGTTTATACATATTGAAAAGCAGGGCTTATTCTGGATAAATGCCGGGGTATTGTTTTATTATTCGGTTAATATATTTTTGTTTATGCTTTTCAGGCGGATCATTAATTCGCACCAGGAAGATTATTATATAATCCACAATGTAACTAACATTATTGCTAACGTTTTATTTACCGTAGGAATACTTTGCAAGCCCCAACTCCAGAAAACGACCTGATCCCGGTATTAGTTACAGGTACGCTTGTAATTGTAATACTTTTGATTTTTTTATTTTTTTTCGTGATCATCTATCAGCGGAAAATGATCAGGAACCAGGTGGAGTTGCGCAAGCTGCATGATGAAAAGCAAACTGATTTACTGAATGCTGTTTTTGAGACCCAGGAAAGCGAGCGAAAGCGGCTGGCCGAAGACCTGCATGACAGTGTTGGCCAGGTATTATCCGCTATAAAGCTTAACCTGCACCGGCTTGACAAAAGCCCAATTGGCCAAACCAAAGACCCTTTACTGGCTGATACCCGCAAGTTAACTGACGAATGTATCCAGGAAATCCGCAACATCATTCATAACGTGTTACCGCCCGTACTTACTGATTACGGATTAAAAGAAGCATTGGAAGGCCTTTGCTTAAAGATTGAGAAGGGTACCAATGTGCAGGTGGAATATAAGATCCAGCTTGACGAGGTACGGTTACCCCCCGAAATTGAGCTGGCCTTTTACCGGATAGCCCAGGAGCTGTTTAGCAATGCCATTAAACATTCAGATGCTACCATAATTCATTTAACCGTATCGAAAGACACTGAAGGCCTGGTGATGGAATTTAAGGACAATGGTAAGGGATTTAATATAAAAGAGGTTAAACACGGTTTCGGACTTAAAAACCTCGAAAGCCGCGTTCAGCTTATAAATGGGGAGATAAATGTATATACTAAACCCAGAAACGGCACCATCACTATTATAAGAGTAATGGGATAATAACTGATTTTAATTATATTTATCGACATTTACTTAATTATGGGAAGGATCAAACTAGCTATTGCGGATGACCATAAGATTTTCAGGAACGGTTTAAAAGCTACGCTGGAAGACTGTGCCGACTTTGATTTGGTACTTGAAGCATCAAACGGCAAACAGCTGATGGGGATGCTGAACGATGTTACGCCGGACGTAATATTAATGGATATTAAAATGCCCGAAATGGACGGTATCCAAACCACAACCGCAGTTAAACAGAAATACAAAAACATTAAGGTACTTGCGCTTTCCATGTTTAACGAAGACAAGTATATTGTAGATATGATGAAAGCCGGTGCATCAGGCTATCTGCTCAAGAATGCGGAACCCGAAGAGATCATTGAGGCTATCTCAACCGTTTATAATAAAGACTATTACTTTAACGAGCATCTTTCCATAACCCTGATCAAGCAGCTGGCCGGTAATAACCAGCCCGGTTCCACGCAATCGCTGGCCGACTTTAACGAACGCGAAATTGAGGTGCTGCGCCTGGTATGCCAGGAGTACTCCAATCAGGAAATTGCGGATAAAATCTGCCTCAGCATCCGTACCGTTGAAGGCTATCGTGCACGATTATTTGAAAAAACACGCTCAAAGAACCTGGTCGGCCTTGTAATCTTCGCCATTAAGACGGGGATTATCAATGTTTAACACTCTTCCTTAAGCTTCCACACTAATCTTCTCCCCTATCTGCTGACGCCACATGGCATAGTACAGTCCTTTTTGGGCGATCAGGTCAAGGTGTTTGCCCGATTCAATGATCTTACCTTTTTCAAGCACGTAAATGTTATCGGCATGCATAATGGTTGACAAGCGGTGGGCTATCAATATAGTAATGTGATTATCAAGCACCGAAACATCGCGAATGGTTTCTGTGATCTCCTCTTCGGTTATCGAATCAAGCGATGACGTAGCCTCATCAAACACCAGGATATCCGGTTTGCGTAACAAAGCGCGCGCTATTGACAGGCGCTGCTTCTCCCCTCCCGACACCTTTACCCCACCCTCGCCAATTACGGTGCTTAAGCCATTATCGGCGCGGGCCATTAGTGTTTGGCAGGCGGCACGTTCCAGCACATCAAGGCATTCCTCATCCGTAGCGCCGGGGCGCACAAATAACAGGTTCTCCCTGATTGAGCCCGAGAACAGCTGGGTATCCTGAGTTACAAAGCCAATCTTCTCACGCAGCTGGTCGAGGTCAATTTCCTTGCTCAGGATGTTGTTATATAAAATATCACCTTCCAGCGGCTGGTACAAGCCTACCAACAGCTTCACCAGCGTGGTTTTTCCTGAACCTGAGGGGCCAACAAAGGCAATGGTTTCGCCGGTATTGGTTTCAAAGCTGATGTTGTTAAGCGCGTTGCGGTTAGCCGTTAAGTGCTTAAAGCTCACGTTATCAAAAGTGAGGGTTTTAACCTTTTCAAGTAATACCGGTTTCTCCGGTTTCTTATCTATCGGTGTATTCAGGATTCCCTTAAAGTTGCCCAAAGATACCTCGGCCTCGCGCCATGACAGGATCACATTACCCAGCTCCTGCAAAGGATTAAACAGAAAGAACGAGTAAAACAGGAAGCTGAAATATTGCCCCGGCGAAATGGTGCCGTGGAAGATGAGCAGCAGCAACACCACCACCATTACACTGCGCACAAAGTTTACCGTTGTGCCCTGCACAAAGCTCATACTGCGGACATATTTTACCTTTTTAAGTTCCAGCCCCAGGATCTTGTAAGTGGTATTGTTCAACCTAGCAATTTCCTGTTTCACCAAACCCAAACTCTTAACCAGCTCAATATTCCGTAACGACTCCGTAGTGGAGCCGGCAAGGGCTGTGGTTTCTGATACGATGCGCTTTTGGATGGTCTTTATTTTACGGCTCATGGCCATACTCACAAACGTGATGATGGGAATAGCAGCGAAATACACCAGTGTAACCTTATAGCTCACATGTACAGAATATACGATCACAAACACCATTCCGATAAGGCTCACGAACAAGATACTGATGAACGAGGTGATAAACTTTTCGCAATCCAGCCGCACCTTTTGCAATATGCCCAAAGTTTCGCCGCTGCGCTGGTCTTCAAATACCTGGTAGGGTAACTCTAAAGAGTGGGTTAACCCGTCGGCGTACATTTCGGCGCCCACCTTTTGGGTAATAATATTGGTGAAATAATCCTGGAAGTTTTTAGCTATACGCGATACCATGGCAACGCCTATGGCCATGCTTACCAGTACGATAATGTTGTGGATATACTGATCATAAGCCAGTATGCTGCGTTTTTCAATAACGCCATCAACAATGCGGCCGGTGATATAAGGATCAAGCAGGGAAAAGCCGATATTTAAGGCTGCCATAAGCAGTGCAAGTGCAACAACCCAGCGGTGCTTTGACAGGTAGGATAATAAGATCTTCATTAGTAAGTAACTATTTTTGCAAAAATAAAAAAAGGGAACCGCTAAGCACCTCATTATCCTTAATTTGACATTCAGCGTATTTTAGGGAATAAGCGGCTTTACCCGACAGACGTACGCCGGACCAACACGAAGAATAGCAATAAAACCAAAAAGCCACCCGCTCAGCAGCAGATGGCCCTTTAATATAGTATGGCAATGGCGGATTAAACCGTCATGATATCTTTTTCCTTTGCGTCAGAAAGCACATCAACCTTAATGATGTAGGCATCAGTAAGCTTCTGGATCTCGGCTTCGCCGGCTTTCATCTCATCTTCCGACACACCTTCAGTTTTCAGCTTCCTGATCTTCTCATTGGCATCCTTGCGGATGTTACGGATCGCTATTTTACCGCTTTCAGCTTCAGCTTTTGCCTTTTTGGCAAGATCGCGGCGGCGTTCTTCGGTTAGCGGTGGTACGTTGATGCGGATGATCACCCCGTCATTTTGCGGGTTAACACCAAGGTTAGCTTCCATAATGGCCTTTTCAATAGCGCTCAGCATCGACTTTTCCCAGGGCTGCACCACAATGGTACGCGCATCGGGCGTGTTAACGCTGCCCACCTGGCTCAACGGCGTTGGGCTGCCATAGTAATCAACCATTATATCATCAAGCATGGAAGGACTGGCCTTTCCGGCGCGGATCTTTTGTAACTCGCCGTCGCAATGGTCAATAGCTTTGTCCATGTGTGCTTTGGCGTCTGTGACTTGTTTTTTAATGAGTTCGCTCATCGGTTTGTGTGTTTTGCTGCCAAAAATAATAAAAATTAATGAGTCCGAAAGTCCGGAAATACAGTAATATCCTAAACGTCCGTTGGCGGGCGCTAAACCTGTGGCAGCACTATTAGTTAAAGGCGCAAATCCCTTGCCATACCACGCAGCTGCATCCCTGTTCCTGTTCCGCGGAACAAGTGTGCACAAGCGGAACAGGCGGAACAAGTGGAACAAGATTTTTTATTCCGAAATTTACGTTTATGCGAAATTGCGCCAAAAACAGCCTTTTTGCAATTCCGCCGCCTGCATGCGGAACAAGTGGAACAGGTGGAACAAGATGGAACAAGATGGAACACGGCTTTTTTACCTTCAAAAAGCCCCTGTTTTTGCCGCTAATCCTGCCCTATGTTTACACTGTGGAACAAAAGTGGAACAGGTTTATTTGGTTTTTTGAGGGGCATGGGAAACTATTGCCGGTGGAAGTTTGTAGTATTTTTGCACTATGGCTGATGTACATTCAAAAGAAACCCGGAGTTATAACATGTCACGCATCAGGAGTAAGGATACCAGACCCGAAATGCTGGTGCGTAAGTTTCTGCATAAAAATGGTTTCCGCTACCGCCTGCATGTAAAAACCCTGCCCGGCAAACCTGATATTGTTTTACCGAAGTACAAAACCGTAATTTTTATCCATGGCTGTTTTTGGCACGGACACGAGGGGTGCAAATATTATGTAGTGCCGAAAACGAGAACGGAATGGTGGTTGAATAAAATAGGCGGAAATATTTTAAATGATAACAATGCGGAAGTCTTGTTAAAAGCAGCCGGCTGGAATATTATTACCATTTGGGAATGTGAATTAAAAAAATCTTCGCTCGAAGCTACACTTGAAAACCTGATAAATTCGCTTCATAAAACTTCTTAACAATCCCCAAAGTTCACTTATATCCGATTGACTTATAGTCGAATACGAGATAGCTTGCAGCTATGGATATTCGTAAGAAAATCGGCCTGCGCATAAAGGAATACCGAACAAATTTAAAACTCACCCAGGAAGCTTTAGCCTTTAAGGCAGAGATAGATAAGACGTATGTCAATGAGGTAGAGAACGGGAAAAGAAACGTTTCTGTAATAAATCTTGAAAAAATAATCTGTGCGCTAGACGCGACTATCAGAGATTTTTTCGACAGTGAAGTTTTTGAAGGGGGGATTAACTAATGGCAGCAAAACCATCCCAGGCAAAGTCAAACATTGTTAATAATGAACTTGACTCGGCAGTGCTTACTCATTATGTGGTAACTAAAAACGATGTATACAAAGAGAAAGCTTATGATATAACTGAAAATAGTTATGGAAATTTTCAGGAGCCAGAAGTATTATATCAGGCAATACAAAAAGAACTATTTGACGTTAATGATATACCGTTCCCCGGTCCAAAACCGGGAGCAGAAAAATTCACTTTTATTGATCTGTTTGCGGGCATAGGTGGCTTTAGATTAGCGCTACAAAATTTAGGTGGCCTTTGTCTTTACAGTTCTGAATATGATAAATATGCTCAAAAAACATATTTGGCTAATTTCGGTGAAACCCCCTTCGGTGACATAACTAAAGAAGAAACAAAATCTTATATCCCGAAGACATTTGATGTTCTGTGTGGAGGTTTTCCCTGCCAACCGTTTTCAATCGCTGGTGTGTCTAAAAAAAATAGCCTTGGAAGAAAACACGGTTTTGAGGATGAAAAACAGGGAAACTTATTTTTTCATGTTGCTGAAATTATTGAGAAACACAGGCCCAAGGCATTTTTTCTTGAGAATGTAAAAAATCTTGTATCTCATGATAAAGGCAATACTTTCAAAGTAATAAGACAAACGCTGTTGGATTTGGGATACTCATTTGATCATAGGGTTCTAAATGGAAAACACTTTGTTCCTCAACATCGTGACAGAACTATAATGGTAGGCTTCGATAAGAAAGTTTTTGGCGAGGATATTTCATTTGACTTTAACTTAGTTAAACTTCCTGAAGCCAACAAAAAAATAAAATCCATTCTTAAAGAAGATGTCGATCCTAAATATACACTGTCAGATCACTTATGGAATTACCTGCAGGAGTATGCTAAGAAGCATAAACTAAAAGGTAATGGTTTTGGATTTGGCCTTGTCAATTTGGATGGAATAAGCAGAACAATGAGTGCCCGTTATTATAAAGATGGTGCAGAAATTCTTATTCCACAGAACGGATCTGCCCCAAGAAGATTAACACCTGATGAGTGTGCAGCATTGCAGGGTTATCCTGTAAATAAAGGAAAGAAAAGTTTCAGAATACCTGTTTCGGATAATCAAGCTTATAAACAGTTTGGTAATTCGGTTGTAACACCACTTATCCAGGCAGTTGGAAAAGAAATTGTAAACTTACTACAGCATGAATAGCATTGCAGAACAAGCCATTTTATCTGTTCAAAAATCTCTCAAGTCATTTTGCAAGTTTATTTCGGCAAATGATGCAGGAGGGACGGGCGCTCACCAAAGTGGCTTTTACATCCCCAAAAACTCTTTTTCACTGTTATTTGAAACAGCAGGAGTAAAAGGCAGCAATAAAGATCGATTTGTAACAATCAGGTGGCAGAATGAGTTTGAAACCACAAGCAGATTTATTTACTATGGGACCGGCACGAGAAATGAATACAGATTGACGCGATTTGGTAAGGGCTTTCCATTTTTAGGAGAAGATAACGTGGGAGATTTACTGATAATTTCCCAAATCAATGTGGGCTATTACGAAGGGTTTGTTTTAACTTTAGACGACGACATAGAAAATTTTTTTACTGTATTTAATATTTCATCAAACGAAACGAACAAACTAATAGAAAAAACGGAATCTTTTAATGCTGAGGATAGCTTGTTGGAATGCTTCCTATCCTACAATAAGTCATTTATAACCGATTTTCCCTCAACTAACAGCCTGTCTAAAAATGCGAGAGATTGTTATAATATATCCTATAAAATTACAGATAACAATATTAAAAGCGAACCAGATAAATATCTATTAAAATGGTTGGACACGGAATATCAATTATTTAAGTCGATCGAATTTAAAGTATATTCTGAAAAGATAAAAACACCTTTTAAAAGTGTAGAGGAATTAGTTGAAATAGCTAATACAATATTGAACAGAAGGAAAAGTCGCGCCGGAAAATCTTTGGAACTTCACTTGGCAGAAGTATTCAATAAATTTGAATTACTATATGATCCCCAAGTAATCACTGAAGATAATAAAAAACCTGATTTCATATTCCCGGGTGGGAAATATTATCATGACTCAAATTATGATTCTCAGAAATTAATTTTCCTTGCCTCAAAGACTACGTGCAAAGACAGATGGCGACAAATTATAAATGAGGCGAATAGAATTGAGATAAAACATTTATTTACGTTACAGCAGGGAATATCTAAAAACCAGTTGAATGAGATGTATAAAGAGGGCGTAAGACTAGTCGTTCCCAAGCCTTACATAGGAAGTTTTCCCGAAGAGTATCAGCCAAAAATACTTTCACTAGAAAATTTTATAAATTTTACTTCCATTAAACAGACGTAATTATGGTTTCTATTCTTAAATTTAAATTGTAATATAAAAATCCTAAACTTGACTAATCACAAAATCTAATCCTTAAAACTAACAGATAGAGCATAAAACAAGCCAATTAAAAGCAAATTTTAATGGAAAATCTAAATAATTATAAGTTTGAACCGGGGGCGCGCTCAATAATTCAGATGGGCGAAGAACTAATAGGTCATCCAACAACCGCTATCAACGAGCTTGTTAAAAATGGATATGATGCAGATGCTACTGATTGTAAAGTCTACGTGAATTACCATAAAGACAATTCAAAGAGTTTTGTTGCTATTTCGGATAACGGATTAGGAATGAATAGTAAAACGCTATTTGGCGATTGGTTACAACCTTCGGTTAGCCATAAAAGGTTAGGGAATTCAAAAAGTAAAATATTTCAAAGAAATTTTCTAGGATCTAAAGGGATTGGAAGATTAGCTGCTATGGCGTTAGGTAGATATCTTACTGTTATAACAAAAACATCTGACGAGTCTGATTACAATTGGCTTGTGATTGACAGACAGGATTTTAAAGCAGAAGCATTACTGAGTCACATCGAATTTCCTGGCGGCAGTTCTAACTCAGCAAATGCTTTACTTGCAGATGAACGGGTTATTAAAAAGAAAAATGGAATCTCCAACAATGATTTAAGTAAATATTTACTTGATAATAAACTAACTAATTTTAAAGAGGGAACAATAATAATCGTTGAAGAATTAGACGATTCCATCAAAACTATAGTCGAAGATGAATTTTTGAATGGAGATACAGAAATTCAAAATATTGATTTAATACAATCGTTGAAAATTCTGATTACGCCATTAATATTAAATTCTGTTATTCAAGATGAACTTATTAATAAAAATATCTTAGAAAAAAAGTATGAGATAGCAACTCCAGAAAGTACGTTTGAATTATTCTTTGGATGTAATCTAATAAGATCTGCAGGAGATACCCGGAACTTCATAAAAATCGAAGAATATTCCATTTTGTCAAATTTCGACTATAGAGTTTTAGGAAAAGTTTCAAAAGATGGATCTATTAATGGATTATATTATTGTAATCGACTAATTGAAGATTCGTTCAACGATTCGTTTGTGTTATCAAGAGACGACGTTTTTTCAACGGAATATTTAAGAACTAGAAATATCGAC
Organism: Mucilaginibacter xinganensis; assembly: GCF_002257585.1. Lineage (NCBI taxonomy): Bacteria > Pseudomonadati > Bacteroidota > Sphingobacteriia > Sphingobacteriales > Sphingobacteriaceae > Mucilaginibacter > Mucilaginibacter xinganensis. The sequence continues at coordinate 4,991,827 of NZ_CP022743.1, forward strand.
GTGCTCCAAGATATAAATAACACCAACAAGGTAGGTGAGTTTTATTTTGACATACGTGTTTTTGACCGGGATCCAGATGCGTTGGATAAACTTGCGAAGCTTCTAGGTGCCCCAAATAGGAGAAGCGCTGGGTATTTACTAGACGACATTGTAGGATTGAGGGTTTCAAAGGATGGTTTTGGCGTTAAGCCCTATGGGGATGAAGGTAATGATTGGATGGAATTGGGGCAAATGCGTGTTCAAAATCCTACTGCAGTCATCGGTACTAATCAATTGATCGGCAACATATTTCTTTTTTCACCTGAAAATGATTCGTTAAGCGAAAAGACAAATCGCGAGGGATTTTTTGAAAATGAGGCCTTTATCACGTTCAAAAAAATGCTCCGATCTATTTTGTTGGAAGTTGGCAAAAAAAGATATAATTATAGACAAAAGCACGGGCTGGGAAGAAAAGCTATAAGTAAACATGATAGACCCGATTCTTCGAGATTTTTAGATTTTATAAAAAAAATAACGCAAGATGAAACTGTCATTAGTCAAGCTGAAGTTTATCTTAATGAAATTTCAACTACATTGGATAACTTAGAAAACTCATTGAGTTTTTCACAACGGTTAGCAACTCTTGGCAGCGGACTTGAGTTAGTTTACCATGAGATGTCACAGCCAATAATGCTTATTGGCAAATGTTTATTTTCAATGAAATTTCCTGTTGGTCGAATCAACAAGCTTGAAGATCGAAATGAAATATTATCTGAAATGACAGGCATCAAAAGCGCCATTGCCACATTGGACCATTTAAAAGAGTCTCTTCAACCGGCAATTGGAATTTCAAGAAAAAGCAATTTTAAGCCAGTTGATACTTTTGATAAAGTTTGTTATTTATTGACCAAAGATTTTATAACTTATAATATTTCCGTTGATATAGATGATAATATAAGAGAGTTTAAAATAAATGATCACGAATATCATTTATGGATTTCATTTCTAAATATTTTAAATAATTCAATATACTGGTTAAAATCTGTAGAGAATGATGAAAGAAAAATTCTATTCAAGAAAGGAATAGATAATGAATTGATAATATCCAATAATGGTCCCAAAATAGAAATTGGTGAATTAGAGAATATTTTTAATTACGGAGTAACACATAAGAAAGTTAAAAACGCTACTGGTTTAGGATTGGCTTATACCAGAAGTTTACTTAGCACAAATAATTGGGAAATATGGTGTGAAAACTATGATTATGGCCCCGCTTTTATACTTAAACCTTTAAAACCTTAAAATATGATTATTGCTTTCGATGATGATGCTGCCATCAGAAAATCTTATCAGGAGACCCTTAGTAAAATGGGTGTCGATATAAAAGTTGTTGAGTGCGCGACTAAGGGGGAAGTTAGGAAAGCCCTAAAAGACCCTAATATTATGAGTCAAGTTAAAGTCCTAATTTTCGACTTATCGGTTTCGAAAGAAGAAGCCGAATCTCTTAATTTTGACATTTTAGACGATATAAAGGAAAATTATAAAAAATATCCAATTCCTATTTTTATTCATAGTGCTTTTGCACATACAGTTGAAGGTTATGATGATTTAGGAACACTTTTTAAAATTGATAAAAGCCATAATTCTTTAGAAAATATTGTTAACAAGATTTTTTTATTTTATGAATCTGGATTTTTAGACATATTCTCACCGAATGGATTTATAGAAAGCGAAATGTTTGTTCAAATTCATAAAGCATTTATTGATCAGTTTAGAGGTGACGAAATAAGTCTAATCATTGAGTCTATAAAAAGTGCTAATAATGAGAATTTTAAACAAAGAACGCGATCTGTCTTTGAAAGAATAGCTATTCGCTCTTTGTATCAAAATCTATTATCTGCAAAAAAAACAGAGGCGTCTAATAAAATTGAAGAAATACAAATCAATGCCGTAGAACATTATTACAGACGAAAGAGTGACTTTTCCGTTTGGACAGGGGATATTTTTAAGGAAAAGGGAAGTAAAAACAGCCTAATTGTAATCACTCCACGATGCGATATCAACAATGGTAATAACGGCGGTAAATATTTGGTTTGCAACATTGATCCCTTGGCAGAAAGAAACATCAGCGATCTAAGTAAAGACACTAAGACTGTTTATAATTATATTAATGATAATCCGCAGAATACAGGGCATAAATATAGATTTTTAATTCCTACGCCTTCTTTTCATGGCGGCAAAATCGATCTAACAAGTTATTCAACCATCGAGGAGAATTCTTTATTAGGTGAAGACTCCAACTATGAATATTGTATTTCATTAAGTGATGAATTAACTAATGACGTAGTTAGAAAATATGCATCTTATATGTTAAGGTCAGGTATTTCGCAATCTGATATCACAGAGGCATTATACTACGCTAAAGTTGAAGGTGAAAAAACTATAAAAGTGGCTTGACTTTATTATATTCGTGTCACTGGTTGTGACTGAGAGGGCATCCAATTAATTTCAAAGTTAATTTCATGCCTCCTCATTTTTTCACTTCGCCGCAAACTCTATAAAAAGACAAAAATTATAAACACCCAATATTCATATTTCTAATTATGGCAAATTCGCCACAATTAAACCTTGCCCATTCCCCAAAATTCCATATAAAGTACTTTACTTTACCTCGCAACCAAAAATCACCCAGAAAACCTCCAAACTTTTTCGCCAGCGAATTTTTCACTCCTCATCACAAAACTTTTCTGCATCTTCCCCGTTCCTTAACAACACATAAATTTAATACCCCAAAACCGTTATGAACGATCAACTGGAAAACGACAAATTAAATGCCGGCCTGCAGAATGGCCCGGCAAACCTGAACGCCACCATCATCAACAGTGCTGCGTCAACCTATGCCTATAACAAAATAAACAACCTGCTGCTGATGCAGATCCTCGCCAAACTGGAAAACCGCGACCTGGAAGAGATTCGGAATAATGTGGACCGATACGTCGCCCAGTTTACGGAAGAGTTTATGCAGAAAAATCTGCTGTAATTTAAGACTGTTCAGGATGACAGGAACTTCTTTTGTCATCCTGAACGCAGTGAACGATCTTCTGCAAGCAATATTAACGGTGGCAGGTCTGCGTGCTGCTTATCAGGCGCATACCTGTCCGGAGGAGAAGACTCTTCGCTCGCGCTCAGGATGACAGGGAGCCTTATTCCGCCCCTTTAAACCCCTGCGAAACCAATTTTTCTACCGGGTAGCCCATGGCCTTGCATTTGGCTACGATCTGTTCATGCAGGGCTTTATCCATTTCGGGCTTGCGGCTCATGATAAACAAAAACCGGTGGTCAGGGTGCCCCACCACTGCCCAGGAATAGTCGGGAGCGAGATCTACCACCCAATAGTCTATTTTTATAGGCCAGATGAACTGTGCTTTCATTTGACCGTCGGTAGTGCCGTCAACGCGGAAGATCTTTGATTTTACCGTGCGGAGCTCGCCTTTCTCATTTTTGATGCAGGTGGTCACCACATCGTAATAGCCATCCTTGTTTAAGGTATAATGTGTAGTGGTTTCCCTGCTGCCTTTATCAAACATGGTGGGGATTGAGTATAAAGAATACCAGGTACCGCCAAAGCGTTTGCTATCTACGTAGGCCACTGTTTTATTAGGCAAAGTGGTAAAAAGCGTAAAAAAACTGATCAGTAAAATGCAAACAGCCTTCATTTAATTAATGGTTGGTTACGTGCAATTACGAAATTTTAAAAAAGAGGGATTTTGGACGAGGTATTTTTACGGCTTGATTGCAGGGAAACGAAGCAAACGCTGCTGAGGACAATCACGAACCTTTATGCTAGTGGTGACCTCACAGCCAGCCCATCCCGCGCATCATTGCGAGGAACGAAGCAACCCTCTACTAAGGACAATCACGAACCTTTATGTTGATGGGGACCTTTCAGCCAGCCCATCCCGCGCGTCATTGCGAGGAACGAAGCAACCTCTACTGAGGACAATCGGGAACCTTTATGCTGATGGTGACCTTGCAGCCAGCCCGATTGGTTACCACCTGCTTTTTACTCCCATGCGTGGATAGCGTAGAGATTGCTTCGAAGCTGTTGCAAGCAACCAGCCTCGCAATGACGTGATGGTGAGGGAAATGAGGAACCTTTATGCTAATGGTGACCTTGCAGCCAGCCCATTCCACGCGTCATTGCGAGGAACGAAGCAATCTCTACTGAGGACAATCACGAACCTTTTTGCTGTTGGTGACCTTGCAGCCAGCCTGATTAGCTACCACATCCTTTTTTACTCCCATGCATCGATAGCGTAGAGATTGCTTCGAAGCTGTTGCAAGCAACCAGCCTCGCAATGACGCGATGGTGAGGATAATAACGAACCTTTATGTTGATGGTGACCTTACAGCCAGCCGACCCCGTGTGATGGTGAGGATAAGGTAATACTTTTTCCTTCCCTTACTTCACTAAAGTACCAATAGCTTCGCCATCGGCAATTTTCATAAAGTTACCCGGCTTGTTCATATCAAATACAATAATGGGCAGGTTGTTTTCCTGGCAAAGGGTAATGGCGGTCATGTCCATCACGTTAAGGCCTTTGTCATACACCTCCTGGAAAGAAATTTCGTCGTAGCGGGTTGCTGCAGGGTCTTTTTCCGGATCGGCGGTATAGATGCCGTCAACGCGGGTACCTTTCAGTACAACGTCCGCTTTTATCTCGATAGCCCGCAGGGATGCGGCTGTATCTGTAGTAAAATAAGGGTTACCGGTGCCGGCACCAAAGATCACAATTTTGCCCACTTCCAAATGGTGCATGGCACGGCGGCGGATGTAAGGCTCGCAGATCTGCTCCATTTTTATGGCCGACTGCAGCCGGGTTTCAACGCCAATGCTTTCAAGGGCATTTTGCAGGGCCATACAGTTGATTACGGTAGCCAGCATGCCCATATAATCGGCCTGGGCGCGTTCCATACCCGATTTTTCGGCACTTAAACCGCGGAAAATATTCCCGCCGCCAACAACAATGGCTATTTCAATGCCTTTGTCTTTTACCGCTTTTATGTCCTGGGCATATTGTAAAACCTGCTTGTTATCAATTCCGTATTGCTTATCGCCCATCAGCGATTCGCCGCTAAGTTTTAGTAGGATCCTTTTATATGCCATGAGGTAGTTAAATTGGTCAAAAATATAGAAATATAATCAGTGTTAAAATTTTATATCTACTTTGTTAAGTAATAGTGCTTTAAAAAGGCTAAACCATTATTGCCGCATGGGTAAGTGTGCCCATGTTGAGCTTTTAATCTGTTTCGCCCTCTTTCCCGCTTGCGGAAGAGAGGGTGAGCGGCAATTCTTGTTATTTTTTCTGTTAGTTATTTTTTTAAATATTCCCCTCTAAACACTGTTCCCAGCACCCGGAAATCAGCATCAAAAACAACCATGTCGGCGTCACAGCCGGCAGCAACCTTTCCTTTTTGGGGCAGTCCGGCTAGCTGGGCTGGGTATAACGATGCCATGTTAAGGGCTTCGGCCAGTTCTATGCCCACTTTTTCCACGCAGTTTTGCACCGCCTTTAACATCGTAAGGCACGACCCTGAAAGTGTGCCATCCGGCATTACGTAGCGGTCGCCGGTAAACTGGTGCTGATAGGTGCCTTCGGTAGCGGCTGTAACCGCATCGGTAATTAAAAACAGTTTGTCGCCCAGTTCGCGCTTCGCCAGTCGCACCATGGCAAAATCAACATGGATGCCGTCGGCAACAATGCTTGTGTAAGGGCGTTCCTCAAAAATAGCGGGAATGTAGCCCGGCTCGCGGTGATGCATTTGCGGCATGGCGTTAAAAAGGTGCGTTACCGCGGGGATGGGCTTGTTAAGAAATGCCTTCCCCTCGGCGTAAGTAGCATTGCTATGGCCCGAAGAAAGGATGATCCCCTGTGCTTGCAAATAGTCAATCACTTCCTGGTCCTGCAGTTCGGGGGCTATGGTCATCATTTTAATAACACCATCAGCCTGCTCCACCCACCGTTTCACTTCGGCAAGGGTGCCTTTTTTGATGAGGTTTGCCGGATGGGCCCCTTTTTTCACCGGGTTAAGATACGGCCCTTCCAGGTGCAGTCCCCAGAAATTCCCTCTACAGCGTTCGCGGTAAATCTTAGCCGATTCAATCCCTTGCTCCACAATGTCATTGGTATTGGTGCCTATGGTAGCGAAAAAGCCGGTGGTTCCCTGATTAAGCAGGTCGTTTTCCATGCGTTCCAGCGCATCCACTTCCGGTGTTCCCGCAAACAGTTTGCCGCCGCTGCCATAAATCTGCAGGTCAATTAAGCCGGGTGCAAGGTATGCGCCCTTAAGGTCAATCTGCTCAACACCATCAGGCATGGCGCTTTCATCGGTAATGGCAACAATTTGCCGGCCTGAAATTAAAACCACCTTGCCGGCGGTAATGCGGCCATCAGAAATGAGTTGAAGATTGTGAAGGGCTGTTATCATATAAATAAATCTTTGGACGCCTCACCTAAATCCTCTCCAAACGGGAGGACTTGAAAAAGCCTCATCGCTGAACCCTCTCTTTGAAGAGGGCAGGGTGAGGCAAAAAAAAATCCCCTTCGTTTTCACGAAGGGGATTAAATATTTAAGCTCCTAATGCAACCCGCTTAAAGGCGGTAACGGTTAGGCCTTTTTCAACGGTGCTCAAAAACTGGGCAACGTTTTTAGAAGGATCCTTAACAAACTCCTGGTTTAATAAGGTTGAGTCTTTGTAGAATTTATTCAGCTTGCCTAAAGAGATCTTTTCAACCATTTCTTCAGGTTTGCCTTCTGCACGGATCTGATCTTTCGCAATCTCAAGCTCGCGCTCAATAGTGGTTGAATCAATACCGTCTTTATCAATAGCAATCGGGTTCATCGCTGCAATTTGCATGGCAACGTCTTTACCTGCTTCATCAGCACCGGCAACAGCAGCGCTTAAGCCTACCAATACACCTAAACGGAAGTTACCGTGGATGTAAGCAACAACTTTTTCGCCTTCAACAACTGCGTATTTAGATACACCAATTTTTTCGCCAATTTTACCGGTTTTGTCAATAATAACGTCACCAATTTTAGCGGTGGTGCTGTCAACATCAATAGTCAAATCGTAAAGTGCTTCGATAGAAGCCGGCTTGGCTTCAACAGCTGTATTAGCTATCAGGTTGGCAAAAGCAATAAACTCAGCGTTTTTAGCCACAAAGTCAGTTTCGCAGTTAAGCTCGATAATTACACCGAACTTGCCATCGGCAGATGAACGTGCAATAACTACACCTTCATTGCTTTCACGGTCCTGGCGGCTTGCCGCAACTTTAGCACCTTTTTTTCTTAAAAAATCAATAGCAGCTTCAAAGTCGCCATTGGTTTCAGTTAAAGCTTTTTTGCAATCCATCATACCGGCACCAGTTTGCTGGCGCAGTTTGTTTACGTCGGCTGCAGATATTTGTACTGTAGACATTCTTTGTATGTTTTAAAGGGTTGTAAAAGTTGTAAAGGTTGTAAAAGTTATAAAGGTTTTAACACTTATAACATCTACAACCCTTACAACCTAAAAATTATTCTTCTGTTGATTCAGCAGTCGGGGTAGCATCTTCAACCGCAGCATCAGCTTCAACAGCTACTTTGCGGGTTCTTTTGCCTTCGGCAGCGCCAGAGCGGTCAACAATAGCTTCCGGAGCATCAGCTTTTGCTTTCGCAACGGCTGCTTCTTTTTCAGCTTCGTCTTCTTTCTCGCGTTTGCGCTCGTCCAAACCTTCAACAATTGCCTGTATAATAATACCGGTAATTAATGAGATTGATTTGGTAGCGTCATCATTCGCAGGGATAGGGAAGTCGATGTTTGAAGGATCAGAGTTGGTATCAACCATAGCAAATGTAGGGATGTTCAACTTTAACGCTTCTGAAACCGCGATGTGTTCTTTCTTAACGTCAATCAGGAACAATGCAGCAGGTAAACGGTTTAAGTCCGCAATACCACCTAACAAAGTTTCTAATTTAATACGCTCACGCTGTATCATCAGTCTTTCTTTTTTAGAAAGGTTGCTGTAAGTACCGTCTTTAGTCAATTTATCGATGTTTGACATCTTTTTGATCGACTTGCGAACCGTAGCAAAGTTGGTTAACATACCACCTAACCAACGTTCGGTTATGAAAGGCATGTTCACTGTTTTTGCGTACTCAGCAACAATATCTTTCGCTTGTTTCTTTGTCGCTACGAATAATACTTTACGTCCTGATTTTACAATCTGTTTTATAGCTGCAGCAGCTTCTTCAACCTTAGTTAAGGTTTTATTTAAATCGATGATGTGGATACCGTTACGCTCCATGAAAATGTACTGTGACATTTTCGGATCCCATTTGCGGGTAAGGTGACCAAAGTGTACACCTGCATCCAGTAAATCCTGATATGTTGTTCTTGCCATTTTGTTGTCCTCCTTAAATTATCGTTTACTGAATTGGAATCTCTTACGTGCTTTCTTGCGTCCTGGTTTTTTACGCTCAACCATACGGTCATCACGTGTCATCAGGCCTTTAGCGCGCAGTGAAGGTTTCTTTTCAGGATCGAGTTCAACAATAGCTTTCGCAATAGCTAAACGAACGGCCTCAGCCTGTCCTTTAACACCACCACCAGCAACGTTTGCTTTTACATCAAATTTACCGGCCGAGCCTGAAACTTCAGTGCTTTGGGTAACGATGTATTGTAAAGGCAATGTTGGGAAGTATTCTTTGTAATCTTTACCGTTAACGGTAATAGCACCGCTGCCATCTGTTAAGTAGATGCGTGCAACAGCTGTTTTTCTTCTGCCCGAAGTGTTTGTTGTTGGCATTTTTTCTTTTCTCCTTAAATTAAAAGTTAAATGGTTGTTGGGTTTTGTGCTTCATGAGGATGCTCAGCGCCTGCATATACATGCAAATTGCCAAACAATGCTTTGCCCAAACGACTTTTAGGTAACATACCACGCACCGCTTTTTCAATTACGCGTGTTGGATGCTTTGCCATTAACTCCTTAGGAGAAATGAAACGCTGACCACCTGGGTAACCAGTGTAAGAAACATACCGCTTATCGCTGAATTTGTTTCCGGTCAGTTTTACCTTGTCTGCATTGATAACTATAACATTATCGCCGCAGTCTACGTTCGGGGTGAAATCAGGCTTGGTTTTTCCACGGATGATCATGGCGATCTTCGTAGACAAGCGCCCCAAAATCTCGCCTTGTGCGTCAACAACAACCCATTGTTTGTTAACGGTTTTTTTGTTGGCTGAGACAGTTTTGTAACTTAACGTATTCACTTGCTTTAAATTAAATTAATTAAACGTTTATTATACCCCGCATTTTCGGGACTGCAAAGATACGCTTAATTGTTTCATTTGCAAATAGATTTTAAGTTTTATGATTGCGTTTAATAAGGTTGATTAAGTGGCCGTTTTTTTGCAGGCGTAGATGTGGGTAACCTGAAGTACCGGGCAAGCTAAATAAGCGTCGTTACGAATGAAGCAACCGCCATCAGTGGCAATCGGCACCTTTATACAGATGATGGCTTACAACCGCCTGAGTGGAGCCGGGGCCTACCCCCCCCCTGCCGCAAGAAATTTAGAGGGGCTACCTGATCACTCCGCGGCATACAGCTAATAATAGCAGTAAATAAAACAAAAATCCCGGTTTAATCATTTGTATATTAACAGGATGTGTGCTGATATTTTAAAGGCGGCTTCTTCAAAAACAAATCAGAATCAAAGTTTATCTTTGCAAATCTGTAAAAATCAAGCTTTTAATACTTTACCGCTTTATTATTACGTTTCTTTATTTCTAATTTACTTTTAACGCTACTTATAAATTGCTACTCATTTTTTGGATCTGTGCGGGCGTATTAACTTTTCAGGCGAAAAGGATTATCGGGTCGCTGACTGTTTTAAACGGAAAGCCACTAAAAATATTAAGCTGCCTTTGGCTATTGCTGGCGGCATTAAACGTTGCTGCGCAGCAAACCGACAGTGTTAAAAAGGCCGGCGGCGTTACACAGGTTACCGGCCAGGTTACAGATGCAGCAACCGGTCTGCCGCTGCCTTATATCAGTATAACCTTTACCGGTAGCCGCCAAGGCGTCAATACCGATAAGCTGGGCAATTTTAGGCTAAGTGCACAGGGCAATTTCAGCCAGGTAACCTTTTCGCATCTCGGTTACCTAAGCATTACAAAAACCATCCAGCCCGCGCAACTGAATGAGCTGGAGGTTAAACTGCACAGCAGCCAAACCCAGTTAAAAGAAGTTGCCATAACATCGGCCAAAAGGCAGCGCTACCGCAACAAGGGCAACCCTGCGGTTTCGCTCATCCAGCAGATCATCAACCATAAGGATGAAAACCGAATGGAAAGCTCAGACTACCTGCAATACGATCAGTATGAGCGCATCGGGTTAAGCTTTTTTAACCTGTCGCAAAAGTTCATCAATGGCAGCTTTTTCAGCAAATATAAATTCATGCTGGATACCACGCTGAAGATTAACGGGCAGGCACAAACCTCGCTCCCCGTTTATTTCAGCGAAAAGCTTTCGCAAAACTATTACCGCAAAGAGCCTTCAAAAACTATCCAGGTGCTGAATGCTCAAAAGCAGATCAACATCATCAAATTTGTAGATACCGCCGGGCTGGACGTTTACCTTAACCGGCTCTATGGCGACAACCTCGATATCTACTCCAACAATATTTTCATCATCACCAACCAGTTCCTGAGCCCCATAGCCAACCACGCGCCTGATTTTTATAAGTTTTTTATTACCGACACCATAAAAACCGCCACCGGCAAACTGGTTGAAGTAAGCTTTACCCCCCGCAACAAAGGCGACCTTTTGTTTGAGGGAAAACTGCTGGTTACCATGGATGGCCGCTACGCCGTACAAGCCTGTGAGCTGAATGTAAATAAGCAGATCAACATTAACTTTATGCGCAGCCTAAAGATCAGGCTTGATTTTGGGCAGTATCCAGGCGGGCGCTATTACCTTAATAAAAGTGATGTAACTGCTGATTTTGGCCTCTCAAAAACTAAAGGGCTGGGTGTTATTGGTGAGCGAACTGTATTTTACACCAATTACAAGCTAAACGCGCCGCAGTCTGCCCAGTTTTACGAGGGCAAAAGCCTGCAGATTGCACCAAACGTTAACCAGAATGATACTGCCTACTGGGCCAGCCACCGTACCGACACACTTAGCGGACAGCAGGCACAAGTTTATTCAAAGATCAGCCGACTGGAGCAAATGGCGTCGTTTAAGCGCACCATGTGGTTAGCCTCCACCTTTACCGGCGGATACGCCACCTTTGGCGGGCTGCAGGTTGGGCCTATTGGCCGGTTCTTCTCGTTTAACAGTCAGGAGGGTCTCCGTTTACAGCTGGGCGGCCGTACCACACCTCAATTTAACCCCTCCGTTTACCTGGAAGGGTACGGTGCTGTGGGCACTAAAGACAAGCTGGCAAAGTATAATCTTATTACCTACTTTTCATTAAATAAAACGCCTCCTTACCGTTTTCCAAATGATTATATCAGGGTAAGTTACCTGTACGACGTTGATGTACCGGGGCACAGTTTTGTGATCAACAACCGGCAGGCTGCACTATCTTCGTTCCATACCGGCAAAACGGATTACTGGCTTTACAGCCGCATTTTCAGGGTAAGTTATGTAAAGGATTTTGAAAATCATTTTTCATATAACCTTACTTTCCGCAACTGGAACCAGCAGGCCGCAGGCACCCTTGTTTACCAGTTTAACGATGCAAATAACACCGTTGTACACAACTTAACCACCACCGAGGCCGACCTGCATTTACGATACGCCCCGCACGAGCAAATTTTACAGGGTACCCAGGAGCGCCACACCATATACAGCAAATATCCCATTTTTGATGTTGATATTAACCATGGCTTTACCGGCATAATGAACGGCAGCTACGCCTATACAAATATCGGTGCAAATATTTACAAGCGTTTTTACTTTTCGCAGCTGGGTTATGCCGATGTAACGCTGATGGGCGGTTACCTGAGCGGCAAGGTGCCGTTCCCGCTGCTTAATATTAGCACGGCCAACCAGTCTATCGCTTATGATCCGGATGCTTACAACCGAATGAACTACCTGGAGTTTGTGAGCGATCATTACGTAGGATTAAACATTACTCAGGCATTCAACGGTTTTTTCCTGAATAAGATCCCCCTGGTAGAGCATCTGAAATGGCGCGAATATCTTTCGCTTAAAATTCTATACGGCGGCTTACGAAATGAGAATAATCCTTTATACTCCGCAAACCTGTATAAGTTCCCGGCAGCAGCCAACGGCGCCACCGGCACCTATGCCCTCGGCAGTACACCTTACATTGAGGCAGGCGCAGGCATTGGTAACATCTTTAAAATATTACGGGTTGATGTGATCAAAAGGTTTAACTACCTCAACCATCCAGGCACTTCGCCTTATGGCATCAAGTTTAGCTTTAGCCCTGACTTTTAGGGGAAGACATTGGATCAAGTTTTTGTTACCCTGAAGAGTTACGCAGAGCTACACTAAAGGATGAAAGCTTAATATTAACGCCTAACTTGCATTCAGGTGATTAAAATACTTAGCCTTGCCTGTATTGATTTTAAAGGATGAAATGTCTGTCGCAAAGATCAAAAGCCCGCCAACTTTACCCTTGCTTTGGTACCATGGCTTTATGTCCCACCGCAGCCATCCGTATGAGCCATCTACTTTTTCAAGGCATTCTTCCTCCAAATGGGTAACCGTTTTGTTTAAACACTCCGTAAATACTTTCTTATACATTACTTTAAGATCCGGCGAAATATCAAAAAGGCTTTTCCCTTTTATATCACAGGTGCCCAGTTTAAACACGGAATACCACAATTGACTGGCACCTAAGAATACAAAATCTGCGTTTACTACTGCCGCAGCGGTGGGGAGTTCTTCAATAAATTTCACGTATTGCCCGGGGTTAATTGCATTTTGTGGGTTTAAACTATTCACCTCCTCTTCTGCCTGTTGTTCCTTTTCCCTTAAAAACCTTTTATAGCAGGCACTGAAATTAGAAGGATTTGAAAAATTAAACTTCATCGCCATCTGCCCTTTATTGGCCAATCGCCGCGAAATATAATCGTGAGCAACCTCCATTTGCAAATTGCGATAGTAAATAAAAATAGTGGTGTGGTATGCTTTCTTAAATTCAGTTTTAAGTTTAGTTTCTGAAATAAAATATCTTTTTGCCAGCTTTACAATCCCGGGAAAACCGGTTAATATACTGGCCCTCAGGGCTCGTAAAACCGCCTCTAAAATGTAGTCAACAGAAGAATGATCATACGCATTTTCATTACTTAGCGGCTGCAGTTTGTTTTGGTTTACTAATATATCTGATCGCCTTACGTCAAAACTATATATAAAAAAACCAATAACAATGCCGTCCTCTATATCCGGGACATATTTGGTTCTCACCTTCTTCACCTCGCCCGAGGGTAATACAACCAGACACTCAAACTCCTGCAGCCTGCCCAGCAGAACCCTGTCTATGTATTCACGGCTGGTGCCATAAAGAAAAGGACCCAGAAGGTTTTGTAATGACATTTTTCCGACTATCTGATCCGGCATCTTCCCAAACCAGTACCAATGTGCATCATTGGCATAGCAATAGGAAAGCTCCGCATCGCAATAACCAATAATTGAATGTTCAGCATCAATTACTTTATACTTTAAAGTAAACAGGGTTAATTTTTGGTTTAATGGCACTAGATTAAGCTTTTGGTAAATAAAATGTCAGCATTCATTATAGTATTACTACTTCAACAAAATATAAAACCGGCTGTTATGCTATTAGGGTACTGTAAGGTACCAAGCAAACAATTAATGTTCACCCTGTTCCCGGTCAATTTATGCCTGTAAAAGGTCTGTCATTTCTAAAAAAACAAATCCGGGTCAACACATCCGCTTTACGCTAAAGGCTCAATACTTTTATGCCGCCCGTCTCTTATTCCAAACTGCGCCTCCTGACAGCCCGCTTCATCGCCATATATCCTTTAATAAAAAAAATGACCCTCAACAGGTACAATCAGACCTTTTACAGGTTTTCGTACGGGTTATTTACTTGTAAATTCAATTTATTCTAAAAAGAACGCAAATGACGTCAGCTCAGCAAATTGAAAGCCAGACAAATACACTAAAAACCACTGAATGGGATTTGTTGAAGATGAATTTCCAGGGGGAGTTAAACGGCCTTTATTACCGCAAAAAAAAACTGATCAATTTTTTTGACCTCTTATACAATATGGATGCGTTTTTCCCGGCAAAAATGCAGTTGCTAAAAGCCGGGGCGAAGCTAACAACTCAAATACGACTGTTGGAACGCCTTTCCGGCCTGGCTGATGAAGACATCCAGCTAGGCCAGTCGCCGGGGATGGATATGAACCTGATGGAGACATTTATCTCCAAATTAATGAAGAACGATGTCAATAAAAGCTACCTCGCTTTAATAGTTTACCTCAAAACCATCGAAAAAAATGATATTGACGCGGTAACAAAACTTGGCCATCTGGCTACCATCTTAAATTACCGCAACTTTCTTGTGTTCCTTAACCAGGCTTCTCTCATATTCCGTTATTAATACTTCTTTGTTGCCGCAACTGTTTTTCATTCGCCTCAATGGCAACCTAAAGGTTGCTCACATTAGGTGGTTTCCTGCCCCAAAACCGGGTTTTTAAATTCATCCCAAATAAAGAAGAAAATTTAAAATATTTTGAAGTGGCAATCGTCCTCCCTGCATAAACTGATCGTATGTATCTTATTCTGCTTGCCTTTCATTCACTGGTGCGCTGGTTTGTTTTAGCAAGCCTGCTTTTTGCTGTTTACCGTGCCTGCCGGGGCTTGTTTGGCAAAAAAAGTTATACAAATACTGATGAAAAAACCAGGATTGTTACTGCCACTATTGCACACATCCAGCTGGTATTAGGCCTGTGGCTGTATTTCATCAGCCCGGTTGTAAATTACTTTCTGCATAACTTTAAGAGTGCCGTACATGAACGGCAGATCCGCTTTTTTGGCATGGAGCATATCACAGTGATGTTAACGGCCATTGTACTTATTACCATTGGCTCAGCAAAGGCAAAACAGAAGGCAACCAGTCATGAAAAGTTTAAAACAATGGCTATTTGGTTTATCATAGCCCTTTTACTTATTCTTTCGTCTATTCCCTGGTCATTTTCTCCATTGATAAGCCGCCCGCTTTTCAGGGCTTTTTAATGAAACAGCAAGTATATTCCGAGATGCTCATATGCGATTAGTCGCGGTCTTGATTACCCCAAACCAGTTTACTGGTATCATACCCAAGGCCCGTCGCTTTTTCAAGGTAATCTTTTTTCACTTCCTCCGGGATAGTTTTTTCGCGCGACAGGATCCACAAGTAATCAAGATTATTGCCGGCTACCAGCGCATATTGGTATCGTTTGTCAATAGCGATAACGTTATACCCTGCATAAAAAGGGCCAAAAAACGAAACCTTTAGCCGCCCTTCTTTTAAGTCGCCTGCCAGGTTTGCCTTCCCAACGCTTTGCTTCCATTTATTTTTAACATAATCGTAGCCACGGTTATCAACTTTAATTAACCCGTCATCCCTAAGCGAATAAGTCGCTGTAACATTATCCAGGTTCTTTTCAAATTTAAAGTCGAGCCTGGCTATTTCATACCACTTCCCAAGGTATTTGTCTTTGTTAAAAGGCCTTACTGCTTTTGCTCCCTTGGGGATAGAGACACACGAAGTAAAATTAATTGCGATAGCCGCCGCTCCAACGCCCAGGGCCAATGCCAATTGCCAGTTTTTTATTTTCATATCTTTTTTATCGTTACCCTCATTACCGGTCAGAACATTCCCAATTCATTCTTGTTTTTATCCAGATAGCCCCACTCCTCATTTTCCTTTAATTTAGGATAAGGGCGGCGCGTGTCTTTTAATATGCAATACACCATCCATAAAAAAACAAACAACCATAACACCGCACCTATAGGAGCCAGTATTACCGGTACGTCAAGATTAATAACTACGGCGTATATTACCACATAAGCCGTAGCAAACAGTATAGCTGTTTTGGCCGGGAACATAATTGAGTTTTTTTAGTATAACCTTATACCCTGTATTTTGGTTTTATTGTGGTGCAAAAATTATCCGGCAATAGCTCCGGGGTATTTGCCTTAAGCATGATTTTGCGCTCGGACACGGCCACGCAATGGCAATTTATGCTTTGTTAAAAGGCATAAAGAACGACGACAGTAATTAATAACGGTACTTAAAGCAAAGCGATAAATTATTTTTAAAACAAATACGCCTTCAAACGTATTCACTCATAAAATATTTTCATGTCTATAAAAATCAAAGATCAGCCTTTCTATATCCAAAGCACAGCAGTTTTGCTCGGGATTGTGTTATTGATCTATATCATGTCGCTGCTTACAGATATTTTGGTGCCACTGGCGTTTGCTGCTTTTTTTGCCATCCTGCTCAACCCGCTTTGCAATTGGTTACAACAGCATAAAATAAACCGGGCATTATCAATTGTTATGGCCATGCTGCTGGCTATTTTCGTGGTAGCCGGCGTATTTTACTTCCTTTCCACACAGGTTATTCAATTCGGCGAGGCGCTGCCCATGCTCGAGAAAAAGTTCTCCCTTATCACTATTCACTTTAAAGAGTGGGTGGCCGGCAGCTTTAAGATCTCCGTTGAAAAGCAGGATCAGATGATTAAAGACACCCTGAACAACAGCCAGGCCATAGTAGGTAAAACTTTAAACGGCGTTTTAGGCACGCTGGGCATCATTTTCCTGCTGCCGGTTTATATTTTCTTTATGCTGCTGTATAAAACACTGATCCTTAATTTTTTGTACGAAGTATTCTCTGAAGAGAACTCAAAAAAAGTAGGCGAAATTTTAAGCGAAACCAAAGGCGCTATCCAAAGCTATATTGTGGGGCTTTTAATTGAAACAACCATTGTAGCCATTTTAAATTCAACGGCGCTGGTATTGCTCGGTATTAAATACGGCATCCTTATTGGCTGCATTGGTGCCATATTGAACCTTATCCCCTACCTGGGCGGCATCATAGCTATTGCCTTACCGGTTTTAATGGCAACCGTAACAAAGGATGGGTACTCATCGCAGCTGGGCGTAATTATAGCCTACATAGTGATCCAGTTTATTGACAACAATATCCTTGTCCCGCGTATCGTATCCTCAAAAGTGCAGATCAATGCATTAATGTCCATTATAGTAGTATTACTTGGCAACCAGTTGTGGGGATTGTCGGGCATGTTTTTATCCATCCCTTTTATTGCGGTCTTAAAAATAATTTTTGACCGGATAGACGACCTCAAACCCTGGGGACGTTTACTGGGCGACAACATCCCCACCCGGCATCTCGGCGAAAAGTGGCGGAACAGGAGAACTAAAAGTATTGTTTCATCATAACATACAGGTAAAATCAGCGGTGCCACAAACGTGACCCTGGTGTAAATATTAAATTTTAATAGCATCTTAGCTAACCAAATTTAACCCCCATCATGAAAAGACGTTCGTTTGTAAAGTCCTCAATTATTGGCGGCGCGGCTGCTGCAGCCCTGCCCGCTTTAAGTACTGCCAACGCTATGAATAATCCGGTAACCGAAACAGAATATTATGAACTGCGGGTTTATAATTTAAAAGACGATGCACAGCAAAAACTGGTTGAAACTTATTTAAAAGACGCGGCCATCCCCGCGTTAAACCGCCAGGGTGTAAAACACGTTGGGGTGTTCACCGAAATGAAACCCACCGGGCAAACAAAGATCTTTACACTTACAGCCTACAATAGCCTCGATCATTTCAGCAAGGCTACCGACGGACTGGAAAAGGACGCGCAGTTTAAGGCCCGCGGCGCCGCTTATCTAAATGCCCCGGCAACACAACCTGCTTACGAGCGCATTGAAAGTTCGTTATTAAAGGCATTTAAACACTTCCCTGCCCTTACCGCTCCTCAAAAAAAGACGCGAATTTTTGAATTGCGCCAATACCAGAGCGCCAGCGAAGCTGCCGGCAAAAAAAAGATTGAAATGTTTAACGACCAGGGCGAGATTGACATTTTTAAGCGCCTGGGTTTTAACCCGGTTTTTTGGGGCGAAACTATAATTGGTGCGCAAAGGCCCAACCTGACCTATATGATCACGTTTGATGACTTGGCTGCAAAAGAATCGCACTGGAAAGATTTTGTGAACGATACCCAGTGGCACGAAATAAGCGCAGTACCTGATTATGCCGATGCCCTGCTGGTGAACAAAATAACCTCAACCATGCTGGTGCCAGCTGATTTTTCGCAGATCTGATTAAGCGGCAGAACTGTTTTCAAGTTTCCTTATTGCGCTGATTGTATTCATGCAGCGCTACGGAAAAATGAACGCCCCGATTTAACCGATCCGGGGCTTTTTTGTGTTTGATAGCGACGCAGCTCCAAAGCTTAATGTAATTTATCGCAAATCATTAAAAATATTTCCTTAAAGAAATTTTAAAAAAAAAATTTCTTTAAGTGATTAATTTTATAATTTAGAGGCAACAACCTAACCCATATCAATGCAACGCTTTATCTCTAATCTATTTGAACCGAAGACCAACGGCCCCGAAACAGCTGCACTGCTTGCTGCTTTACTCAGCGTAGATGTATCGGCTACGACACTCAGAAAAGATATTGAAGAACATCCCGACAACCCAAGCCTGCTAAGCATCAGTGATGTGCTGAACAGTTACGGCATTGAAAACCTGGCTATAAAGACTGATGCCGGTAAGCTGTCCGAGATTCCGCTTCCGTGCATAACCCAGATACAGGCAACCGGAGCCGACTTCAAGTACTTTACCGTAGTGAAGGAGATAACCGACAGCCAGGTGCGGTTTTTCGATTCGGAAAAGCACCAGTGGACAGCCATTGCCAAAGATGATTTTGCAAGCAGATTTTCGGAAATTGTGTTACTGGCTCAAGCCGGGGAAAAGGCGGGCGAAAAGGACTATGCAGAGAAAATAAAAACGGAAAAAAGGGTGCGCCTGGGGCAATATATTTTAACTTTATGCTTACCCGCACTGCTGCTTTCCGCCGGGATATTGGCGTTTGCGCAAGTTGGCAGCGGTGCCGTGCTACCCTTCATATTTTCAGTCTTTACGTTGGCGGGCTGCGCCATCAGTACCTTGTTGCTATGGTATGAAGTCGATCAGTACAACCCGGCTTTGCATCAAATATGCAGTTCCGGAACCAAGGTAAATTGCGGGGCGGTGCTGCAATCAAAAGCGGCTAAAATTGCAGGCATCAGTTGGAGTGTTGTTGGATTCAGCTATTTTATGGGGTTGTTATTGCTGCCGCTGTTTTTGGGACTGGCCAGCCCGGTAACGCTATTTACGGCAAGCTGGGGCAATGCACTGGCGCTGCCCTATATTTTTTTTTCCATTTATTATCAATGGCACATTGTCAAACAATGGTGCATGCTGTGCCTCGGCGTACAGGGGCTGCTTGCCTTGCAATTTGCAGCTGCGCTTATCGGCGGCTGGCACGGTATCATGCCGTTTAGCACACTGTTTACACCCGTAGTATTTTTGCAAGCCCTTGCGGCTTTTGCCATACCGCTTATAGTAAGCGCCATACTATTGCCTGCACTGCAAAAGGCGAAAGAAAGCAAAGAACTTACTATCAAGCTACAAAAACTGAAGCACAACAGGCAGGTATTTGAAGCCCTGCTGCCAAAACAGAAAGAAGTAACCGCAGTTCCGGCAGGCCTGGGCATTACTTTGGGCAACCCCAATGCCGCCTATAAGTTGATTAAGGTGTGCAATCCCTACTGCACCCCCTGCGCAAAGGCGCACCAACCCATGGAGGACTTGTTAGATAACAACCCCGACGTGCAGGTGCAGATATTGTTTGTTGCAACCAATGACGAACACGATAATAGAACTCCGCCGGTTAAGCACTTACTGGCCATTGCCGAAACAGGTAACGAAACCGTCACCAAGCACGCGCTGGACGATTGGTATTTTGCAGAAACGAAAGACTACGGGCAGTTTGCGGGCAAGTACCCGATGAATGGCGAACTGAACCGGCAAGCCCCCAAGATAGCCGAAATGAAGGCGTGGTGCGACAGCACAAAAATAGAATTTACCCCAACCTTTTTCGTCGCCCTTGCCAGTGACGAAAGCAACGGACAGGCAACATATTATCAGTTACCCGAAATGTACAGCGTAAGTGATCTAAAGTACTTTTTCACCGTGTAGAAAAACGCCCATGCCAGGAATTCCCCGGGCAATAAAAAAGGAGGTAACGCAAAATACACCATGTAATCATTTAACAAAGCCACATACTGCGTGGCTGATATTCGTGCAGCTAATAAAACTATTACTTAAAACCATTAAATTTAAAAAGACTATGAAAGAGTTAAGATTAAAAGCGCTTGCGATAGGCGGTGCAGAAGTACTTACAAGAGCACATATGAAAAATGTATTGGGTGGCTACATGCCGGTTCCACCAGCAGGATCACCTGGTGGAAACAATGGAAACCCTTGCGCTAATGGAGGCTGTTCTACCATATGCAGCAGTACTTCATCTGGCGGTGACACATATAATAGTTACGGCTCATGCTCTTCCTCTACCGGAGGAACAACATGTCACAATTATTGCTGTGCAAATGCTGCAACTCAGGCAACATATTGGTGTTAATAATTTAAATTGGGCTTGTACACATTCCTCAACAATAAATTGGAAGGGTAAGTACAGGCCCTAAATGAAATCTTCATTTTCAATATAGCTATCATTATGGGTTTATTAAAATTATTGACATTTTTATCTCTATCTTCCATGATTACAACTTGTAATTCGCAAGGGACAAGTTCTTCGAAAAAATCAATCGGGAAAAACAGTTATAATACCGTAATTGTCATCAATCTAAAAAAAAAATCAGACCGCTTTTTTACCTCGTTTGGCCAATATGACCCCTATAGATTAACAGACAATTTGATTGCACCGCCGGTTAATACAACTGACACAGCCGATGATCTCAAAAAAGTTATAAGATTTAATATAAATAATCCCAAATTACTGACAATAGGCTTTAGCGAATTTTATATAGCACCGGGGGATAGTGTCAATATGAATTTTGAAACATTAATACAAACTAAATTTGATTATAAAGATTCCACCCACATCAATTCCGGCAACGTCTTTTTTACGCTCTACAACGGGCATCCTCAACCTCAGATCGACGCCTACCGGGCTAATTTTTCTGCAGCTTTAAATCATATAGGCACCCGAAACGGCCTGGACATTTTTTTATCAGAAAAGCATATTCATCAACTCGCCGATTCGTACGCCAGATTAATCTTAAAGGAATTTCCAAACATTAAAGCTGATGAAAAACTGTCAAATGAAATAAAAAAATACTGTTACATAAACGTTACCCGGTTCCTGATTTACGACCTCTGTCTATCTTACAAAAAACCCACCAAAAACCCTGAAATTAAAAACAACATCGCAACAAATGTCAACAGGATCATTACAGGATATCATTCACAAAAAGACTTGTTCAGTTCACCTGATTACTGGATGCCCTATTCCAGGGCTTATTTTTTTTATAAAGATGCTTTGAAATTAGATTACAACGGAATAATCGAAAAATTCGATCATTGTAATGATACAGTCAAACAATACATAATACTCCGTTGCTTCAGAGATGGGATCACTGGCATGCAAAAAGTTAATGGATCATTCAGCTATGCCTTGGAAAAATTTACGTACCCGCCTTTTAAGGAAGCCGCTTTAAAATATCTGAGTGACCCCAATTTAGGCAGCCAGATTTCCCGTAATTTAAACAGCACATTAAGAAACACAGAAATATTTGACACCAACGATAAGAAGCTTCAATACTTAGATGTATTCAAAACCAGTACTCAATCCTACATTTTATTTGATTTTTGTGGTACCTGGTGCAAACCTTGTTTAGACGAAATCGCCCAATATTCCCAAAATCAACATTTAGATAATTCTGCAAAAGTAAAACCAATATGGCTGTTTTTTGAAAACGATAAAACGAAATGGATAGCTGTTATAGAAAAGTATCATCTAAAAAAAGAGAATTGTTTTATCATACTCGATAAGGGGTTTATTAATGAATTTGCCAAAAGTTTTAATTGGGCACAAGAGTTTCCGCATCATTTTCTTTTTACTAAAGAAGGCGAAATGATTGATGAAAAGGCAGCCTCATTAAATGAATTTAACGAAGATGAATTAAAAACAAACAGATAAAGCTCAGCGGCATGACAAAGCATCAGATATATTTATGCAATCAAAAATTCTATTGTTGCTCCTTTTCTGTATGATAGCGCTCATTGCACGGGCGCAAAACGATACAACGCTTAAATTTACCGACTTGCAAAAAGACTCGTCCGTTAAAGTTGACAGTGTAAAAAAAGACACTTCAGCTGTCCGCAACTTAGGTGACCCCGCCCCACCTTTGCGCGTTCGGGAGTGGATTAAAGGAACACCTGTTACAAGTTTTGAAAAAGGCAAGGTGTACGTAGTTGAGTTTTGGGCAACCTGGTGCGCTCCCTGTGTTGCCTCCATGCCCCATCTTTCGGCTTTAGCCCGCAAATATAAAGGCAGGGTCACTTTTTCAGCCGTCAGTGTGCATGAAGATCGAGGAACCAGAGGCGCTACCGCAGAAAAACTCAAGGCTTTTGTTGAGGGAATGGGTAATAAAATGGATTTCAATGTAGCTTCGCAAGACACCAGTTTTACCGTACGTGACTGGTTGGAAGCGTATCATCGGGACTATATTCCCGCTACCTTTGTGGTAGATGGCCAGGGAAGAGTCGCCTGGATCGGCCACCCGCTCAAACTCGATACCGTTTTAAAGAAAATAATAAAGAACACATGGGATATTGAAGCGGAATCGTCAAGAAGAAAATATGCAGATAGCAGTCAGAAATATTTAGAAATTTTGGATGATACGGTAGCGTCCCTGGTGCGCCATTATAAGGGAAAGTATTCCGACCTGAATGATTTGGGTTTCCCCGATTCTACCCTGATGGTAGTTGAAAAGATGGTTAAACAGGAACCGAAGTTGAAATATGCGCCTTGGACGGCTAAATATACTTTTACTGCGCTACTCAGAGCCGACCCCAACAAGGCTTATGAGTTCGGCAAGCAGGCCATGGCATCTCCATACGCATGGTACGCTTACACCAGCATTATTGACGACATAAAGGACGATTCGCGCAAATTGACTACTCCGAAGGAAATTTACCTGTTAGGCGCTGAATGCTATCAGGCTAAAATCGACCGCTCGCCGCCGTATTCATCAATTGATGATATGGCAAAGCTGCACCACGAAATGGCGGACTGGTACAGACGGGGAGGCGATAAAGTAAAGGCTATCGCAGCAGAGAAAAAAGCCATTAAACTGTGGGAAAAGGAACTCAAAACAGTTAAAAAAGTGTTAGAATAACAACGCCCGGCTCTATTTAAATAAAGCCGGGCGTTTACGATCATAATTTTTCAGAACCCTTAGCTCCTGTCCAGCACGTCCTCTGCTTCTTCAGCTATTTCCGGTTTCATTATATTCCGTTTCGGGAAATTGAACAGGATAGAAGTAAGCACCGGGATCACGAAAATAGCTACCGTAAATATGGATACAAAAACATCCACATGTTTACCTTCAAGCATTTCGGCCGCCGGTGTGCCGGGATAAAAATGGGTGTATAATGAAACCGAAAGCTTAATGCCCAATACCCCGATCACTATAAAAGCAACCGTTTCTAAAAAGGTAAATTTCTCCATCAGCTTTACAAAAGCCTGCGCTACAAAACGCATAGCCAGGATGCCTATAAAAACACCGGTATATATTAAAAATACGTGATCGGTAAATGCTACCGCTGCAAACACGTTGTCAATAGAAAAGGCAAGGTCCATCAATTCCACAAGCGCCACTGTTGACCAAAATACCCCAAACATGCCTACCGTTGAGCGGTAAAGCCAGTTCTGGCTCTTGTCTATCGATTCAGCCTCGCCGCCATTATTGGCCGCCTGAATTTTTCCTTTAAAATAGTTAAAGCTAAGGTAAAGCAGGTAAAAGCCGCCTATTGGTTTTAGCCACCAGATCTTAACAAGCCACGCTGCCAAAAACAAACAAACGCCCCGCAGCACATAAGCACCTATAATTCCATAACGCAGCGCTTTATTGCGCTGGTGCTTTGGCAAATCCAATACCATAGTAGCCAGCACAGCGGCATTGTCAACAGAAAGCAGGCTTTCTATCAATATTAAGTTGAGTATCACCAGCAAGCCCGCCTGTATATCTTCCCCCAGTAATTTGTGTAATAAGTCCATAGTTACAATTATAGTTATAAAGCCGTTATCAGGGGTATTTCAAAAGTCCCCTAAGATATAAATTAAAAATATTCCGGCCCCTGTTTACCGTTATATTAAGTAGCACAACAGCTATTTGATGCCAAAATCATTAAATTATTACAATAATTTATTTATATCGGTAGTTGTTAAATACTGTAACTTAGTTCAACAATTTAAATCAAATCACTGCGTCAAATTCACAACAGGCGCATCCGTAATAAAAGATATATACTACTACAATGGCTATCAATTTACAAAAAGGACAGAAAATAGATATCGGCTTATCTAAAATGACAGTGGGTTTGGGCTGGAACCCGAACGAAGGTACAGGATACGAATTTGACCTGGATGTGTCGGCAATAATGATAGATGCCAACCGCTTTGTTCCTGCAGATGAATTCTTTGTTTTTTATAATAATGTCGATTCGCCCGACGCGGCTGTTCACCATACCGGCGATGACCCGTCAGGCGGCAACAGCGATGGCGGCGATGACGAATCCATTAATATCGATCTTACTAAGGTGGATTCGAAGATCCAGGAAATACTTTTCGTGGTTACCATTCATGAAGCGCAGCCCCGCCGGCAAAACTTTGGGCAGGTGCGCGATTCCTATATCCGCATCATCGACGATCTTACCGGCAACGAAGTTTGCAAGTATGAGCTCGGCGAAGATTTTTCAATTGAAACTGCCATTGAGTTTGGCCGTTTATACAGGCGCAATGGCCAGTGGAAGTTCGAAGCTTCCGGCGTGGGTTATAAAGAGGATCTTGCCTTCTTTTTAAGCAAGTATTTTAAAGGACAAATTATAAAATAAGAAAAATATTATGGCTATAAACCTGGTAAAAGGTCAAACTATTGACCTTAGGAAAAATGACGGCGGCGAAAATTACGACCTGTCGTCGGTTACTATTGGCTTGGGATGGGACGTTAGGCAAACCAAAAGCAGCGGCTTTTTAGGCAAACTTTTTGGCGGCGGAGAGGAAGAAACCGAGTATGATTTGGATGCTATTGCTTTCCTTCTTGATAAAAACGGCAAAGTGGCCAACATGGGCCGTACTACCCAAACCAGCAGCGGCAAAACCATCAGCCTTTATGAAGGTGACGTGATCTATTTCAACTCCATGAAACATCCCTCAGGTAATATCTGGCTTACAGGCGATAACCGCACAGGTGCCGGTGATGGTGATGATGAGCAGATAATTGTAAAGCTTGACGCGCTTGACCCAAAGTTCGACAGGATCCTTTTTATTGTGGCCATTTACCAGGGCCGCAAAAACAACCAGCATTTTGGCATGGTTGATAATGCATTTATACGGGCGGTTGACAACCGGGGCAAAGAGATTGCAAAATTCAGCCTCTCCGGCGATGCCACCTATAATGGCATGTGCTCCATGACCTTTGCCGAAGTTTATCGCAGGGATGGTTCGTGGAAGTTCAGGGCAATTGGCGATCCGCATCCCACTGATAATTTCCTGGAGATTTTAAAGAACTATAAAGCTTAATTTGAAGCTGCTTTACGCCGAAGATCATTAGTAACCTGGCAAATACAACCATTCAAAAACTACAGCTTACCCCTATGCAGTATTACCGGCATTATTCTTTTGATCTTTGGCTAACGCTTATAAAATCAAACCCCGGCTTTAAAGCCCGGCGGGCAGAGATCTTTCACCGCGATTTTAACCCATACCATAAAAGCTTGGAAGAGGTGATACAGGTTTTCAGGCAGGTTGACCTGATGTGCAATGCGGTTAATGAAAATACCGGGCAGAATATTGATGCTGAGGAAATGTACCTGATGGTGATCAGTTTAATAAACGATAACCGGTTAAACCTAAGCGACATCGATATCGCAAAGCTCTACGCCGATATGGAACTGTTACTTTTTGATTACCTGCCCGTAATATATTCCCCTGTAACAATTGAGGTGCTCGATCATCTAAAAACTAAAAGCGGCGGCACATTCGGCTTACTCAGCAATACCGGCTTTATTAAAGGCATAACATTAAAAAAAGTACTGGTGGAATTAAAAATAGATCAATATTTTGATTTTCAGCTTTACTCTGACGAAGCCGGAATGTCAAAGCCTAACCCGGCCTTTTTTCAATTAATGCTTCAACATATAGCGCAGGTAAATCATCCCAAACAAATTGATTTAAATGATATTATACACGTGGGTGATAACCCGGTGGCTGATATAGCGGGCGCTCAGGCTGCGGGCATAAAAACCATGCTTATTAATTCAAACGGGCTGGATATAACTAATTTAAAAAATTAATGAACACCACCTTTTCATTACATCATATAGATAACCCGGCATTATTTGGTTTTAACCCTGATGATTACAGCCGCTTTAAGTTTGGTGATGATGCCGTTGCAAAACATTTTGGCACCACCCTTGCCGACGGCTTTATCCGGTCGCATCTGGAGCAGGAGCCTATTTTGCAGCAAATTGCAGTGATCTCCAGCCCCTACTCCTTTATCCCTACGGCCACCTTTGCCATGAAAACATGGTTTGTTTACCGGCTTAACCGCTGGCTGGCACAAAATGGATATCCCGTGGTGCAGGAAACAAAAGTACACCGCACCATTACCTATAAGGAGGATTATGGCGAGTTGAATGCAGAGGAAAGGATCAACCTCATCGGTAACGATTCGTTCCATATTGATAAACATTTTTTGGCGGGCAAAACACTGCTATTTTTAGATGATATAAAAATTACCGGCAGCCACGAGCGCATGATTATGAAAATGGTTAATGCCTACGGCCTGCAAAATGATATTTATATGCTTTACTTTGCAGAGCTTGTAAACAAAAGCATTCACCCTAATATTGAGAACCTGCTGAACTACCACCAGGTAAAAACTATATTTGACCTGGAACCGATCATCAAAAGCGGGCAGTTTATCATTAATACCCGGATAGTGAAATACATCCTGAATTACAATTTTGAATGCTTCCGCATTTTTATTGAAAACCAGGACCAAAGTTTTGTTAATTTGCTTTATGACATGGCGCTTGGCAACGGCTATCATACGATTGATGCCTACGCCAAAAACCTTAACTTTATTACGGACAACCTATTTATAAACAATAAAAACTTAATTAAACATGGCAATTAATTTGCAAAAAGGGCAGCGTGAAAATATCGGCGCTCCCAAATTTACCATTGGTTTAGGATGGGATACCAACAGTTCATCAACAGGCAGCGCTTTTGATTTGGACGCATCTGTTTTTGTACTAGGAGAAAACAAGAGATTACTGGCCGACGAATATTTTGTATTTTATAACAACCTTAAATCACCGGATGGCGCTGTTGAACACACTGGCGATAACCTGACCGGCGAAGGCGATGGTGACGATGAGCAAATAAAGATCGATCTTTCAAAAATAGATCCTAAAGCTACCGAGATCTGCGTAGTGGTTACCATTCACGAAGCTGAAAACCGCAGGCAAAACTTTGGCCAGGTACGTAACTCGTTCATCCGCATTTTTGATACTGCAACCAATGCTGATCTTTTAAATTACGAACTGGAAGAAGATTTTTCTATTGAAACTGCTGTTGAGTTCGGCAGGATCTACAAACGCGATAACAACTGGAAGTTTGAGGCCGTTGGCGCAGGCATGAAAGGCGGCCTGCAGGATTATTTAAACAAATACCAATAAGCCATGGCTATCAATCTTCAAAAAGGCCAGCGCATTAGCCTGGAGAAAAGCAATGGCAGCAAGCTGCAAAGCGTTTGCGTAGGCATTAACTGGGGTGCTATTGAAAAAAAAGGCCTGTTTGGCTTTGGGGTAACCAAAGAAGCCGTTGACCTTGATGCCAGCTGCGCTTTATTTGACGACGCCAAAAACCTGATAGATGTGGTTTACTTTGGCAACCTGCGTTCAAAAGATGGCGCGGTACAGCACAGCGGCGATGACCTTACCGGCGATATGGATGGTGATGACGGCCTGGATAATGAAGTAATAACGCTTGATCTTTCGCGGTTAAACCCGGCGGTAAATTACGTCGCCTTTGTACTAAACAGTTTTCGCGGACAGGATTTTGGGACTATTCCCTTTGCCTCTATCCGTATTTATGAAGGCACGCCAAAAAGGGTGAACGAAGTTTACGCTACCTATGATATAGGGCATAGTAAAGATTTTGCTGGTCATGTATCCATGGTAATGGGCGTGTTTTACAAAAAGAACGCCGAGTGGAAATTCAATGCCATTGGCGAGCCCACCCGCGACAGGAAGCTGGAAGAAACCGTAAAAACTGTTAGCCAAAACTATTTATAATAAAAAAGCGCCGGGGTTTTATTTAATGGTGATCCGGGCGCTTACAACAATATATTTTAAAGAAACAAATTATGGACAGCACATTAAATAACGACGAGCTTAACATTACCCCGGTTAAGCTGGATATCAGCAACACTACCCCGGTAAAACTGGATAAGGAAGGCAACGTTGACCTTGCCAATATCAGCCCGGATGAAGTAAAAAAGTACAGCGAAATAAGCAAAGCTATTGATCCTAAAGATGTGAACTCTATACTGAACTATGGCACCGAAGTGCAAAGTTCAATGGAAAAGTACAGTAACACGTTTTTAACCTCAGTGCGTACCTATAACGCTGGTGAAGTTGGCGGCCTCATTAATGAGTTGCTGACCGAGCTGAATTATATTGACGTGGATGAACTGAACCAAAATGCGTTCACCTCGTTCATTTCACATATCCCTTTTGTAAAAAAACTGGTATTTGATGCCAAAAAGTTATTTCAGAAGTATGATACAGTAATTAACAACATCGATAAGATCACCAATAAGATCAAAGCCGGCAGGATCAATTCCATTAAAGATAACGCATCGCTGCAAACTATGTTCGACAGCAATGTAAGCTACATCCACCAGATGGAGGAACTGATCATCTCCGGCCAGTTAAAGCTTACCGAACTTAATGAGCAGCTTGCGCAAATGGATGCCAACCCATCGGCCTACAACGATTATGAAATAGCCGATATGCGCGATTTCACCAACAGGCTTGATAAGCGGCTGGCAGACCTAAAGGTGGTGCGCTTTATTATGCTACAGTCGCTGGCGCAGATCAGGGTGGTGCAAAACAACAATACCAGCATTGCCGAAAAAGCACAGTCCATCGTATCCACCACCATCCCGGTTTGGAAAAATCAGCTTACCATTGCCGTTGCATTGAACAGGCAAAAGGAAAACGTGGAAATGCAGAAAAAGATCTCGGACACCACCAATACCATCCTTCAAAAAAATGCCGAACTGCTAAAACAGAACAGCATTGATGTGGCCCGCGAAAATGAAAAAACTGTAGTGTCACTGGATACCCTGAAGAAAACAACGGCATCGCTTATTGAAACGTTGACAGAAGTAAAACGGATCCACGAAGAAGGCACCCAAAACCGCAAAACGTTAAACACCGAATTGCAAACCCTGGAAACCGAGTTAAAAAAGACAGTGACTAACCAATAATTAGTCAGGTCATAAACCTTTGTTAAAGCCGGCATTGCTAAATACAGCGCAATGCCGGCTTTTTGCATTAATGCCCCTGTAATTTTGTAATTTTGCATAAAAAAATATTGGCTGCCCATTAATGGATGAAAACCGAATAAATATTTTAAATGAATCCAACCGGATGCTGAGTAAGCTGCAATTGCTTTCTGTTTATTTTGGAGAAGATATTATTTATAAAATTTATTTACGCAGCCAGGTGATCCACAAGCTTTTTGAGAATAATTCAGAGCTTGATATCAACAAGCTGGAGCTTTTTCACCTTCAATTTACCGCCAGCCTGATTGAGCTGCTAAGGAAAATAAAAAAGAACAACGAGAATAACATCAGCATCTTATTTGATGAGATCCAGGTAAATAAAGAGATGGTTGAGAAATTGACCGATTCGGTTTACACTGAAAATAATTTCAACATCGATAAACAGCGACAGTCGCTCAAGATCAACCTGTCCCTGCGAAAGCTGTTCCAGGTGTTGTCGGACGATTCTCCGGACGATCCCCTCTCCAAAAACATCAATGCTTTCAGCTCACGCTTTGCACCTGATTTTTTCTATGCCATAGATAATAAGCTCTTTGACGAACTGGTGACTTACAAGGACAACGAGGTTTATACCAACAGCCGCGCCATTATCCAGAAAAAATTAATGGGCCTGCTTTGTAAGTATGATTTTAAAACCGAGTTTTTTTGCGGGTTAAAATCGGGCAGCCAGGTTATTGAAGTTTATAAATTTACTGATACTGAGCGGCACTTTTTATATTTCCCGGCGCGCAACCTGTTCATCTTTTTAGATGTAGCGAGGATCAGCGGGATCGACTGGTCAAACAATCTTTCAAAGAAAGAAAAGCTGATCCATGAGTTGAATGACAAGAACGACAAATTATTAAGCAGCGCCGGCGCCATGAAATCAAATATGCCTGCCGATATAAAAACCCTGTTAATAGAGGACCTAAAAAAGCTGGAGGACATCAACTTCCTGCAAAACATGAGCAATATTGATGTGCAGGCCAACATTTTAAAAACCATGTTAAATACCGACCTTAACTAAACAAGAACACAGTGATACTTAAGTTCAACAAAATAATAGCATCAATTTTTGGAATTGGATTTCTTAAGGGAGGCGGCACTTATGCAGCGTTAGTAACCTGCGGTTTCATTTGGTTGTTGTGGCAACAACCCTTTTTTCAAAACCCCTTATACCTGCTTATCATCACTGTGATAATAACCCTTTGGGGCGTTTACGTGAGCAATAAGGTAGAACCCGATTGGGGCGAAGACAGTTCGCGGGTGGTGATTGATGAAGTTGCCGGGATGTTGATTACCATGTTATTTATCCCTGCCAATATCTATTTCTTATTAGCAGGTTTTGTGCTGTTCCGGTTTTTTGATATTGTAAAACCATTATTTATCCGCAAAATGGAGGCCCTACCCAGCGGCACAGGTGTAATGATGGACGATGTGTTAGCGGGCATATATTCAAATATAGTTTTGTGGCTTGGCTATTTTGTTTGGATGAAGTTCGGGCATTAAAATAATTGATTCCGTTTAAATACAGTGGTATTGACTTAATGCCACACCTGGTACAATCATTTTTGTAGCCAGCTACGAATTATGTATTAAAAAAAGGACAAATTACCACATAACGTCTTTTATCCAAAATCCGGCTTACCTAATCAAAAGCCAATACCCTCACAACCTGCATTAACTTCAGTTTCAGCACATTTACTGCACCAACGGATTTTCAACTGAATATTTTTTTAACCCATGGCACTGCTATTGCCAATGAACAATTGATTTTAACAATAAAATCAATTATATAAGAATAATTCAAATGAAACATTTACAACTTAAAAAAGCCTCATTATTACTAACAGGGCTTGTTATTGGCGGCAGGTTATTTGCCCAAACTCCGGATAGCACAAAAATAATGACTAAAGATTACGTGCAGCCGTTTTCTGATGGCAGCGCATTCCGTACCTGGTCTGTAGGTTTTGAAGGCGGCGTATTAACCCCTTACTCTATTTTCGGCATTAAAAACCAGGACGTTCACTCCCCCCACGAAAAAATTGGATATGGTGGTTTTATCAAAGACCAGATCCTTCCCTCATTTGGGATTCAGGCCAATTTCCTTACAGGTAACGTTGGTGGTGCTGTAACTTCTTTTAATGAAGCTACGGGCGGTTACACATCTTTTAATACCAAACTTAATTATGCGGTAGATCTTGCAGCAAATTTCACACTGGCAAACATTAACTGGAGGCACAATAAATCAGCCATCCAGCCTTATTTAACCGTAGGTGGTGGTGTGGTTGGTTACTCAGCCGTGGTAAACAACAACGGAACAGAAGTAACCCAGGCCCGTACCCACGAGTTTTATTTACCGGTAGGTGCCGGGTTTAAAATTGACCTCGCTAAAGGTGTAAATCTTGACCTGGGTTACCAGGTTAACTTTGTTAATGCGGATAATTTTGACGGGATAGTTACAGGTTCAACCAATGACAGGTTTTCTTATGGACACATTGGTTTAGAGTTTGCCCTGGGTAGCCGTTCAAAACCACAATTGGCGACACACAACCCGGTAGCTTCAATGCGTACCGAATATTTAATGGATGAGCAACGCCTGCAGATTCAGGTTGATCAGCAAAAAGCTAAAAACCAACAACTGGCTAGTGACCTGGCTAATACCAATGCCAAACTTGATAAGCTTACAGTTGACTCCGACGGCGACGGTGTAATTGATATGTTTGACAAGTGCCCTAATACACCTGCAGGTACACAAGTTGACGGTGCCGGTTGCCCGCTTCCTGTTAAAAAACCCGACGTTAAGGTTTATGTAACACAGGAAGATAGAAAAGTAGTTAGCGAAGCTGTTAAAAACCTGGAATTTGATTTTGGTAAATCAACCATTCGTGATCATTCATTTGAAAGTTTAAATAAACTTGCTCAACTATTGGTTAGTAAAGGTTTTAACCTGAAATTAGCTGGTTACACAGATAATGTTGGATCGACTGAAGCCAACCTAAAACTATCCCGTGAACGTGCTGAAGCAGTTAAAACTTACCTTGCAACCCAGGGTGCCGATGCATCTAAAATACAGGCTGAAGGCTATGGTAAATCAAATCCTATCGCAACAAACAAAACAGAAAAAGGACGCCAGATAAACCGTCGTGTTGAATTTTCAATGTTTTAATAGCGCTTTAAATTAAAAGTAATCAATACATTTAAAGAAGCCGTCTCATAAATAAAATTATGGAACGGCTTCTTTTATTTTATAAATAATTTAGTATCTCTTAATATTTAATTACAAAATAGCCCGTTTTATAAATAGTTTCAGTACCCGCCTTATAGGTTAATGCGTAAAAGTAAGTACCTGGCTCCTGTAGCTTGCCGTTGGTGCTGGCATGCCCGTCAAATGCTTTTGTGGCATTGTCATAACCTTTCGCCTCGTAAACCAATGCTCCGTTTCGGCTCATGATCTGTAGCGTATTTTCAGGGTAAGCGGCTATGCCATCTATCTTTAGCACATCACCGTTACCGTCACCATTGGGCGATACGTTCTGGTGTACCAATATCTCAGGCGTACTTACCGGGGCCATGGCTACCAGCGTTGCATTATAATTGGAGGCTACTACCGCCGGCGCCAGCCTGGTGATGACACTGCTATACGTATTGGTGGTGGTGCCGTCCTTTGCTGTTACTATCGCCGCAATTGTATTGTCACCCACATTCAGCGGAATAGCTGCAGATGCAGTTCCCGAAATTACAGGCGTACCATTTACGGTGATCGTTGAGGTAGCGTCCTGGGTTACCGGTTTTAACGTTACTGAACTTACTGTACTGTTTACAGTTGCCGTGTAATCTTTATAGTTTACCCCCGCTACTGTCGCTAAGGTTATCCGCGGACTAAACGTTAGCGATGACAACAGCGCATTCACTCCCCGGTTTATCGTTACACTGTAGGTTCGGGTTGCTATACCATCTCCCGCTGTTACAACAGTTGTGATCGCGTTGTCACCTACATTCAACGGTATAGGCATGGATGCGGTGCCGGAAGCTACTGTTATTCCATTTACAGTAATGGTTGCGCTTGGGTCCTGAGCCAGCGGGATTATTGTTACCGAGCTCACTGTATTTTTAACTGTCGCTGCGTAATCCTTATAATTCGGGCCAGACACCGTTGTAACGGGTATCGTCGGACTAAACTTCAGCGAAGTAAGCAGGGTACTATAGGTCCGGGTGATTACTATGGTGTACGTTTTGGTGGTGGTTCCATCCGTAGCGGTTACTACTGTATTTATCGTGTTAGCGCCTATGGTAAGGGCAATAGGATCAGAAGCAGTGCCGGAGACTACCGTAACACCGTTAACCTTTATCGTCGATGTTGGATCCTCTGTTGAAGGGATTACCTGTACCGAACTTATTGAACTGTTTACAGATGCTGTATAATTCTTATACCCTGGCCCGGTTACCGTGTTAATGGTAAATGGCGTACTAAACTTAAGTGTGCTTAGCAACGCGTTACCCTGGCGCATTACCGTGGTGCTGTAGGTTTTAGTGGTTATACCATCCTGAGCTTTTACCACCGTGGTAATAACATTTGCTCCGATATTCAGCGCTATTGGTGCCGATGATAAGCCCGAACTTACCACCGTACCATTTACTGTTACCGTAGCAGTTGGATCCTGCGTTACCGGTTTTAATGTTATCGAACTTACTGAATTAGCTACCATTCCTGAATAATTTTTATAATCGGGTCCCGGTACTGTAGTTGCTTTAAAATATGGGTCAAAAGCAAGCCCGCTTAAAAGGGCATTGGTTAATGGTGTTCTGGTCACAGTTATCGTGTAGGTTTTTGTTGTCACACCATCCTGCGCGGTTACATTAACGTCAATTGCATTTTCGCCTAAATTTAAGGCTAACGGGGTTGAAGCGCTGCCGCTGCTTACTGCGGTATAACCGCCGTTGTTTACCTGTACCGCTATAGCCGCATTTGCATCTGTGGCAGTTGGTGTTACCGTAGTGGTTGTGGTGCCATTGGTTACGGTTGCTGTATAACTAAGTGTACCACTATTAAAAACGGGGGTCAAATTATTCCCAGGGGTGCCCAGGGCCGATAATGTAGCGTCACTTCCTGCTATAATGGTCAATACGCCTGACACATAACTAATGCTATAATCTGCGTCAACAGCTCCGCTTGCCGTTATCGCATATGGATTTCCCGCTAATGGCGAGGACGCCGTAGCTGTGGTACTGAGCGTTGGTGCAGTAGTTAAATTGTCCGCAGTATCTCCGTTCACAAATCCTGTATAGCTTGCTGTTAAAACAGGAAGTTCCGCTCCGTATTGTTTGGTTTGATCAGCTGCGGTTATTGTTAATGGTGCAGCATTTACGGTTAGTGCGCCCGCCAGGTAGCTAATGGTATAATTTAAGCTTGCGGCCCCGTCTGCTGTAATTGCGTAAGGCGACCCTAACACATGAGATGCAGCAGTTGCAGTTGTTCCCAGCGTTGGCTGCGTGCTTAAGCTATCAGGAGTGTCACCATTTACAAAACCATTGTAACTGGCTGTCAATGCCGGCACGGCTGCGCCGTAAGCTTTCACCTGGTCGTCTG
The DNA here is from genome assembly GCF_002257585.1 of Mucilaginibacter xinganensis. Lineage (NCBI taxonomy): Bacteria > Pseudomonadati > Bacteroidota > Sphingobacteriia > Sphingobacteriales > Sphingobacteriaceae > Mucilaginibacter > Mucilaginibacter xinganensis. Next base: position 5,027,374 of record NZ_CP022743.1, read on the forward strand.
CAGTAATTGTTAATGCTGCTTTGCCAACCGTTAATTGCTGTACAACATCCGGTGCAGCTATGTTTGAATCATCACCGGCCTGCGAGGCAGTAATATTTGCGGTACCTGCTCCTTTAATATGAATACTGCCATTTACAATACTGGCTACTGAAAGGTTATCACTACTATAGGTAATTGGGATGCTGTTGTTGTTACTGGTGGCACCGGGCGAAAAATCAATGTCGCCATAGTTTTTTGCAGAAAGCGCACTAAAAGTTATTTGCTCGGCCAGCATTACACTGAAGGTTGTTGAAGGGCCGGTAGCCGCAGCTGTATTGCCTGCTTTATCTGAGGCTGTTCCTGCTGCTATTGAGATCCCGATTGTGCCTTGTCCGGTTATGCCTGTAATGGTAACTGTTTGTGCAGCACCCGTACCGGTTACTGCAGCTGTTCCCGTTGCTGTGCCTGTTGTATTTAAAGTAATGTCGCCGGTTGACAGTGTACTTGCATTAAAGTTCGCATCGTTATAGGCAACATTATAGGTTACATCGGCTGTTCCTGCCGCTAACGATGCCACAGAGGGGCTACCTATAGTAACCACCGGTGCCGTTTTATCTATAACCACGCTTCCTCCGTTAAAAGGCAAAGCGTCACTTATAGCAAGTGACAAACCCGTTGCATTAGACAGGTTTAAACCAATTGTTCCATCTCCAGTTCCTGTATTAACGGGCACGGTCCAGGTTAAATTATCAGCGGTTGTTGGGGTACCAACACTCGCGTCAGTTACTCCCGTAGTTGTTAATGAAAAATTACTTGCTGTAACCCCTGTAACCGCCCCCCCGAAGGTAACGTTGTAATTTACAGCAGCGGCACTTGAATAAGCACTGCTCCCGGTGATGGAAGTAATGGTAGTAGCCGCGGGCGGCGCCAGGGTTAGGATGGTCGAAGATCCGTATAGCACTCCAAATCCACGCCCATTGCTGGTAAACCGCACACCTTGAATTGAGGTTGTAGTACCCGAGGTCTGGCTCGTCCAGGTAGCCCCGGCATCACTAGTAGTTAGTATGGTACCGGAACCGCCTACGGCCCATCCCTGGGTGGCATTTTTGAAATAAACGCTGGTTAATGAATTTGTAGTCCCCGATGTTTGGCTGGTCCAGGTGCTGCCGCCGTTACTGGTGAACAATATGGTTCCAGATCCGCCAACAGCCCACCCTGTGGTTGCACTTATAAAATAAACCCCGGTTAATGTTTGGGTGGTACCTGATGTTTGGGTAGCCCAGGTGGTCCCCCCATCGCTGGTAGCAATTATCGATCCCGATCCGCCTACGGCCCATCCCTGGGTAGAACTGGCAAAGTAAACGGCTTGTAAGGCTGCTATTGTTGTATGTGGCGGCCGACCTGTAGTTGGTAAGTTTGAATTTTGCGCCGTCCAGGTAACTCCCCCATTGGTAGTGGCCTCAACTTTTCCCTGGTTACCAACTGCCCATCCATAATTTGCATTAAAAAAGTAAACGCCATATAACTGCGAAGTAACAGCCGAGGTTTGAGTGGACCAGGAAGCGCCCCCGTCAGTAGTGGTTAGTATCATCCCCCCATTTCCTGTCGCCCACCCCTGGGTAGCGCTAACAAAGGAAGTACTCCATAAATTATTGGTGGTGCCAGAGGTTTGCGTTGTCCAGGTTGTACCTCCATCATTGGTAGTAATAATAGCACCAAATAACCCAACTGCACAGGCCTGATTGGCGGCACCGGACGAAATCCCGTTCAGGTAGTAGCTTGAGCTCAGGCTTTGAGTGCTCCAGCTTTGTGCACACACATTTTGCACGTTTAAATAAAAAAAAGATGCAAATAAAAGTGTTAATAGTAGTGATCTTTTCATCAGCGTTTGAGTAAGTAAGAAATATATTTTAAAAGCTCATATTCATTAACAGCAAATACCATTGCCTGCATATTTATTTGAGTTCAAATGGTTTTTTATGGCTACGGTTTTAATTTGGAGATTACTTTATCGCGTATTGTGAGAGATGACAGGCTTAGGCAATTTCTATTTTCAATAAAACCGTTTTAGCCTTTATACGAACAGGTATCATAAAAGTTACAATTATCAAACAAGATTTCGGGCAGTTTTAATCGCTTGCAAAAACTTTTACAAACAACCTTTTAGTACGCTATATTTATAAAATTAAATTGGCAAACTCCGCAATATTCGGGTAGGATTGCCTTTCTCAGCGCTGTACTTTTGTTATGTACAATTAAGGAAAATTAAAATGAAAGACCAGGAAATAACAAATTACAGCCGCATTGAAGATGCAATAGGATACATAAGGGATAACTTTAAAAATCAGCCTGCGCTTGATGATATTGCCGAAAAGGTTAACCTGAGCCCTTTCCATTTTCAACGCATTTTTACCGACTGGGCAGGCGTTAGCCCAAAGAAGTTTTTACAATACATTAGCCTTGACCACGCCAAGAAAATGCTGGCAAACCAGGCTACGCTTTTCGATACCGCGTTTGAAACCGGCCTTTCGGGTACCAGCCGCCTTCACGATCTGTTTGTAAACATTGAAGGCATGACACCCGGTGAATATAAAAACGGCGGGGAAAACTTATCCATCAATTACAGTTATGCCGAAAGCCTTTTTGGCAACATCATGGTGGCATCAACCGAAAAAGGCATCTGCCATATTGCATTTGCAAATAACGAAGCTGAGGGTTTAACCGCCTTGAAAAGGGCATTTCCCAATGCTTCCTATCAGCCCATGGTCGATCTCATCCAGCAAAATGCGTTGTACGTATTTAAGCACGATTGGAGCAAACCGGAAGAAATTAAGCTGCACCTGAAAGGCACCGACTTCCAGATAAAAGTTTGGGAAACCCTGCTAAAGATCCCGACGGGAAAGTTATCAACTTATGGCAATATTGCCGGCAAACTCAACCACCCTTCCGCATCAAGGGCGGTGGGCACCGCTGTGGGCGCTAATCCCGTTGCATTTTTAATCCCCTGCCACAGGGTGATCCAGTCGAGCGGACAATTTGGCCAGTACCACTGGGGCAGCAACCGCAAAACTGCAATAATAGGCTGGGAAGCAGCACAGTCGGAAGCACTAAATTAATATCTGCCAAAGCTAGAAGTTAAAGTCCTCTCTTTTGGAGAGGATTTAGGTGAGGCCCATAAAAAATGAACAGCATAGATACCAGAATTGAAGCCATAAATTGGCCGTTAGTTACCAATACCATGAACACCAATGGCTACGCAATTATACCCGGCCTGGTTCACCTCGACGAATGCAATACACTCATTGAAAACTACGGTGCAACCGGCAGCTACCGAAAAACAGTGGTAATGGAAAGGCACCGCTTTGGCCAGGGCGAGTATAAATACTTTTTATACCCGCTGCCTCAAATCATCCAGCAGTTAAGAGTGCAGGTTTACCCCAAACTTGCACCTATTGCCAATAACTGGATGCGTGTGCTGAACATTCAAACCACTTTTCCGGATTCATTTGCGGCACTGCAGCAACTTTGCCATGATAACACGCAGGATAAGCCTACCGCACTCATCCTTAAATATGGCCCCGGCGGGTTTAACACGCTGCACCAGGATTTGTACGGCGACGTTTACTTCCCGATGCAAATGGTTGTATTTTTAAGTGAGCCGGGTGAAGATTACACCGGCGGCGAGTTTGTATTAACAGAACAGGTTCCAAGAGCGCAATCAAAAGCTATCGTATTAAAACCCCGCAAAGGTGATGTATTAATATTTACCACTAACTTTCGCCCGGTAAAAGGCACCAAAGGGTATTACCGCGTAAACATGAAACATGGCGTAAGCGCCCTCCACACTGGTGGCCGTTATACGTTAGGGGTTATATTTCACGATGCGTTAAGCTGATGGTTACCCATAGCAATATTAGCGACCCGGAGTTAAGAAACCTCATCAGGTACAAAAAGATAACACTTGGTGGCAACAGCAGGCTTAAAATTTATGGGCTGCTCAGCTGCCGGTCAGGCAGGCGGATGAAGCGGGAAAACCGGATCTTCTTTTACGGCGTAAATGAAGCTATTGATCACGGCTACAGGCCCTGCGGAAACTGTTTGGCCGCCGAATATAAAAAATGGAAAAATGGATCTGTTTAGCAAAAATAGCATCGAAAACCTGTTGCCTTATGATGGCATTGTAAACTACCACGGTAAAATTATAAACCTAAAGGAGGCGCTGCATTATTGCGATGTTTTACTAAATACCATAGCCTGGAAAAATGATGAGGCCGTTATTTTTGGCAAACACATCATTACTAAACGAAAGGCAGCCTGGTACGGTGATGATGGTTATTTATATACCTACTCGGGTACTACCAAAAAGGCGCTGCCCTGGACAGCTGAACTGCTTGCGCTTAAGCAGCAGGTTGAAACAATTACCGGAACGGTATTTAACTCCTGCCTTTTGAACCTGTACCATAACGGCGATGAAGGAATGGCCTGGCACAGCGATGACGAGTCGTCCCTGGGAAAAAACACTACCATAGCCTCACTAAGCTTTGGGGCCGAAAGAAAATTCAGCCTCAAACACAAAACCAGCAAACAAACCGTGTCAGCCATGCTGGAAAACGGCAGCCTGCTGGTAATGAAGGATGTTACCCAAACTTACTGGCTGCACAGCCTGCCAAAATCAATACGGGTAAACCGCCCGCGGATCAACCTTACTTTCCGCACCATGGTTAACCCTTAAAACAGGGTTAACTTCCGTTTTTTTATACTTAATTTCGTATCACGCAACCTGCTAAAAAAGTTATAATTTAGTCAGGTTAAATATGCGGACCGTCCCCTTTAGTTTTTGTGTTATTAAATGATAAGTGAAAATAAGGTTTTATTACTGCGGTTTGAGGTATATAAGATTGTGTTTCTTTTTATTTTGCTGTTATCCGCGCTTAACAGCAAAAGCCAGGGGCTGCAATTCAACTCGAACGATAGCCTGTTAAGTAAACGTACCTCTTACTCAGTTTTCAAAACAGATCCGCCAACGTTTTCCGGTCACTTGTTGGTCAGCTTTGACCTGTCGCTGTGGGATAATGAGCATTTAGGCTATATTTTAAACATCACCGATACCAAAAACAATTCCTACAGCCTCAGCTCCATCTATAATGTTACGCCTTTCTTAAATTTCAATATTGATAGCAAGAGCAATAAAATAAAGATTCCCCTTGCGTCAAGTCAGCTAAAAAAGCGGCATTGGATACCTGTAAAAATCGATCTGGACCTGAAAGCAAATACCGTTGGCATTTTAATAAACGGTACCCGGTATAAGGCAGGCGGGTTTAGCTTTGATGGCACCATCACCCCTAAAATTTACTTCGGTAAAAACGAACATTATTTTGATGTGCCTAAAATGGCCATCCGCAACCTGGTGGTGAGTGATGCCAATAAAAGCTACTCCTTTAAACTAAATGAGTGGAGTGGCAAGGATGTATATAATAGCAACGGCGATGATTTGGGGATGGTGGACAACCCCGTTTGGCTCATCAACGAATCGTATTTCTGGGCGCCAAAATTTGTAAAAGAGTTTAAGGAAGTAGCCGGCGTTAATTTTGATATAGCTGCTCAAAAATTGCTCCTCTTTAAAAGTGATTCGCTGCTAACGTACGATGTTCAGCACAATAATTTATCGGCGCAGGCTTACCAAAACAACTGCCCTGTGCCGCTGCACCTGGGTAAAAGCATCATCAATACAAAAGAAAATAAGCTTTACGCTTACGAAACGCTAAAAGCTCAAAAACAACCCGCTAACAGTATTGCCGCACTGGATTTAACCACCCTTAAATGGGAAGTAACTGGCAAAAGTACTATAACCGAGCAACGGCATCACCACAATATATTTTACGATAAAAATCAGGACCAGTTTTACCTCTTTGGCGGCTACGGGTCATACTCGTATTATAAAGACTTTTTCGCGTATAACAAAGCTGCAGATAAATGGGAGAAAGTTGAATTTACAGGCGATAAGATCACCCCACGCTTTTTCTCCGGCTACAGTGCTGCCGATGAAAATAACGACGTTTATATTTTTGGCGGATATGGCAATCAATCGGGCAACCAGGTAGTTGGCGGGCAACACTTTTACGATTTGTACCGGGTTAATTTAACAACCCGCACCATAAAAAAATGCTGGGAGATAAAACCCCCTGCCGAAGATTTTGTAGCCGCCAATAACCTCATCATCTCAAACGACAAACAGTATTTTTATGCCCTGTGTTACGCACATGATAAACCTAAAACCAGCATAAAGCTTTACAAGTTTGCAATTAAAGATGGCAGCTACCAGGCGGTAAGCGGCAACATTGCCGCCAAAGGCGAGCGGATTGAAAGCGATATCAATCTTTTTTTTAACTCCAAACTGGAAACCTTTTACTGCGCCATACAGGAATTTACAACGCCTGATTATTCCACAGTGCGGGTGTATTCGCTGGCATCACCCCCGGTTACCGAACAAGATTATTTAGCATCACAGCAACCCATTGTATCTGGCTGGTATTTTAAATTCGTGGCCCCGGGCTGGATAATTATTTTAACAGTAATTACTATTGTTATATCAGCCTTTTTATATCTAAAACGAAAAAAAAACAAATCTGAGATAATCCCGGGAGATTTTGAAATAGATTCACCTGCAACAGGCAGCAGTAAAAAAGACGACGAAAAAAAGCCCAATGCCATTTACCTGCTGGGTGAGTTTACCGTGTACGATAAAAACAGCCGCGACATCACCTATATGTTTAGCCCCAAAATAAAGCAGTTGTTTATCCTGGTGCTGTTAAACAGTAAGAACGGAAATGGGGTAGTATCAAAAAAGATCTCCACCACGCTATGGCCCGATAAGGATGTAGCCAAAACAAAAAACATTAAGGGCGTTACAATTAACCACTTGCGCAACATAGTTGCCGATATTGAAGGCCTGGAACTTACTTTTTTAAACGACACCTACTGCTTTAAAATAAGCGACGCGCTATTTTGCGACTATTTTGTGGTTGCTGATGCCATTGAAGGACTAAACGCCGGTACAAAACCGGCAGGTGAAGGCATCCTGCCCCACCTGGAGCTGATAGCCCGCGGAGGTCTATTGCAACAGATAGCCGAAATATGGCTTGATGACATAAAGCTGGGTTACGAAGAGGCGTTGATGCCTTTGCTGTTGCCCGAAGTAAAAAAGATCTACGAAGGTGGTGACTACCGCAGAACCATTGAAATAGCACGCATCATTTTAAATATCGACCCCTTTAGCGATGGCGCTATAAAGTACAAGTTGAAGGCACTTCGCCGCATTAAAGGTATTGAGTACGCTCATAAAATCTATAATGATTTTGTTGCTGAGTATGAAAAATCACTGGGCGAGCATTATCCTGTGCCATTTGAGAAGATTTGCACTGTGAAGTGAGTGATTGCCTAGAAACATATCCGTCCATAAATTTACAAGACAATTCACGAGCGCTTTTGCCTATCTCGTAAATTGGATGATTCCAGAGCATATTATGCTACCATCTCTATAACATTTTCCAAATTATTTACTTCCAGGCTTTCCTGGCTCCCGATTTTGCTGACTCTCCCTCCCCATCCCGCTTAAAAAATGGGTTAATTCGTCACGGTTAATAAAATTTTAACGTTATTAACCCTTTTTTTAACCCATCCTTTAATACTGTTAGCTCTATTATTGCTCCACCAATTGCAGCGCCTAAGATATTCCCAAAAGGTATAACCAGCCTTACTATCGCCTGGCTCCTGCTGCTGGACAGTTATTATAAACCAATTAACCATTTTATTTATGAAGGAAAATTTTACCAATTATGGTGGATGCCCCGGCATTCATTATCCGGCTAAATTCAAAAGGTTGCTGCAGTATTGTATGGCATCCTTTCTGTTTTTACTCCTGTACACTTCGGCAGTTGCGCAAACAAGCAGCATTAAAGGCGTAGTACTGGATGAACAAAAATCGCCCATGCCGGGGGTAACCGTTAAATTAAAAGGCACAAGTTCAGGTACAATAACCGGGGTTGACGGGCAATTCTCCATCAACGCCACTCTGGGGCAAACGCTTGTATTTAGCTTTTTGGGTTACACCACACAGGAAGTAACCATAAAAGATCTTAAAACTATTAATGTGAGCCTGGCTGCAAACGCAACCAACATGAACGAAGTGGTGGTGGTTGGTTATGGCACGCAGAAAAAAGTATCATTAACCAGTGCGGTTTCATCAATAAACGCAACTGAAATTGTTACCACTAAAAACGAGAACGTGCAAAATATGCTAACCGGTAAAGTTGCAGGCTTACGTGTGGTACAAAACAGCAGCGAGCCCGGCTCGTTCGATAACTCGTTTGATATTCGTGGCCTTGGCTCGCCGCTGGTGGTTATTGACGGGATTCCGCGTGATAACATTACCCGCCTTGACCCTAATGATATTGAAAGCTTATCTGTACTAAAAGATGGTGCAGCCGCTATATACGGTGTGCGCGCGGCAAACGGCGTTGTGCTGATTACCACCAAACGCGGTAAAAAAGGCACCCTTGAGCTAAACTACTCTGGCACCTATGGCTGGCAGCAGCCGTCGGGCCTGCCACAGGCTGTCGGCGCACTTGATTACATGACACTGGCCAATGAAATATTGATGCATAATGTAAACGGCGGCCACCTGGGTTATACCGCTGCCGATATGGCGCCTTATCTTAACGGCACCAAAAAAAGCACCGACTGGTACACGCCTGTTATTCGTAACAACGCGCCGCAAAGTCAGCACAATTTGAGTGCAAGCGGCGGTAATGAAACCACCAATTATTTCATCAGCATGGGCCTTACCAACCAGGACGGTTTCCTGCGCAGCGGCGACCTGAACTATAAAAGGTATAATGTACGTTCAAACGTTACCAGCAAAATTTCAAAGAACCTTACCGTTGATTTAAACATGACCGGTATAATGGACCAAAAGAACCAGCCTTACCAGGATGCCTGGTGGATCATCCGTTCGTTTTGGAGACAGGTACCCACCCAAACAATTTACGCCAACAACAACCCCGCTTATCTAAACAACGGCCAGGTTGACGGCAGCAACCCGGTGGCTCTTGCCGACCAGAATATTGATGGTTATAAAACCTATAACAACAAGTGGTTTCAGTCGTCAGCATCGCTTACATATACCGTTCCATTTGTAACCGGCCTTACCGCCAAAGCATTGTACAGTTATGATTATTATATGTCTGACAACAAGATCTATCAAAAATCATACAACCAGTATAACTACGATGCCAGTAGCGACACCTATAACCCGGTACCCAACCAAACCCCGGCAACAATTTTAAGGCAGTTTTATAACAAACCGGCAACCCTATCCCAAATCTCGCTTAATTACGACCGTTCATTTAAAGGCGGCCATAACCTGACAGCATTATTACTTTACGAAGAAAGCGAAAACAAAGGCGATAACTTTTACGCACAGCGCGAACTTTCATTAGGTGTTGACCAGTTACTGGCAGGTAACAGCTTAAACCAGCAGGGGTATATTGACCCGGGAGTGCTTTATGACAATGTTAACAGGGGCCTTGTTGGTCGTGTAACGTATAACTACAAATCAAAATACCTGGCTGAATTCAGTTTCAGGAATGATGGTTCATCAAAATTTGCACCGGGTAAGCAATGGGGTTTCTTCCCGTCGGCCTCATTGGGCTGGAGGGTTTCTGAAGAAAATTTCTGGAAAAACTCGGCTGCCCTGTCGTTTATTGATAACTTAAAACTGCGTTTCTCTTACGGTAAACTGGGTGACGACTCCGCCTCAAGCTACCAGTTCCTTACTGGCTATACTTACCCTGCAGGCGGCTCGAACAACCAGCTTCCTCCGGGTTCAGTATTCGACGGAACATTCGTTAACGGCGTTCAAAGCAAAGGCATAGCCAACACTAACCTTACCTGGTACACCTCTGAAACCTATGACGCCGGTATTGATGTAAGCGCATGGCGCGGCTTGTTAGGCGTTACGTTTGATGTTTTCAGGCGCAACCGCAGTGGCTTGCTGGCTACAGAAGTATTAAGCTTGCCAAGCGTGGTAGGTGCCGACCTGCCACAGGAAAACCTGAACAGCGACCTTTCACAAGGTTTTGACTTTGAACTGAACCACAAAAACCACATCGGTAATTTCAATTATTACCTGAAAGGTACTTTTTCATACACCCGCACCCAAAACAGAACGTTAGTGCAGGCAAGGGCCGGTAACTCGCAACTAAACTGGCACAACAACGGCAACAACCGCTACAACAATACTTATTGGGGTTACGGCGCCGACGGCCAATATACTTCATACCAGGATATCCTGAACAGGAATGTTTTTGTACCGCGTGGCACACTGGTAGGCGATTATAAGTACGAAGACTGGAATGGCGACGGGCAGATAGACGGCAACGATGTGCACCCGGTAGCATATACAGGCGCGCCAATGGTAACCTATGGCTTAACTGTGGGTGGTTCATATAAAGGTTTTGATTTCAATATGTTATGGCAGGGAGCTGCTGATGTTGATGTTTCATACTTTGAGCAGCTAAACACCCCGCTTTGGGGCGGCGGCAGCGCATTAAGCCAGTTTTTAGACAGGTATCACCCTGCCGATCCGAATGCTGATCCGTATGCGCCAAGTACCGTATGGGTACCAGGTCATTTTGCATACACCGGTTCTGTGCCTGATCAGAATTCATTGTTTAATATTCAAAGCGCCTCTTACATCAGGCTAAAATCAGCCGAACTTGGTTACAGTATTCCTGCCAGTTTTGCAAAAACCATCGGCATAAAAGGAGCCAGGATCTTTGTTAACGGTTACAACATTTTAACCATTACCAAGCTGAAATACCTTGATCCGGAGCACCCATCAAGCACGTATGGTTACCTGTACCCGCTGGACAAAACCTTCTCTGTAGGCGTAAATGTTAAATTATAGTAATCCGCAAAAATCATGAAAAAATATACATATATCATACTGTCCGTTCTCATCTGCTGGACGTCGGCATGTAAAAAGCTCAATGTAGCGCCTTTAAATATCATCCAGGATAAGGACGTTTTTGGCAGCCAGGGCGGCATCCAGGCTTATATGGCCAGGATCTATAGCGAACTGCCAATTGAAGATTTCAGATATTCGCCCACCCGGGGATTAAATTTCTTCTGGATCATCAGCCCTTTCAGCTGTATCAGCGGTGAAGGCTTAAGCCGCGACCAAACCAGCGCAACACAGGAAACCTTTGGCTACTGGAGCGATGCTTACAAACTGATCCGCGAGGCAAATTATTTTATGGAAACGCTGCCTAAATATGCAGGCACCTACTCTGCTGACCAGGTAAAATCATGGATGGGCGAAGCGCGCTTTATCCGTGGTGCTACTTATTTTGCGTTGGCAAAGCGTTACGGCGGCGTGCCCTTGGTTGACAAGGTATTGCAATACCCCGGCACCAGCATTGAGGAATTAAATATCCCGCGTGCATCCGAAGAAAAGGTATATGACTTTGTTGCTGCTGATCTCGACTATGCTTACGCCAACCTGAGCGAATCAAATCAGGTGGGCCGCGCCAACAAATACGTGGCAGCTGCATTTAAATCTCGCGCCATGCTTTATGCTGGCGCCATAGCAAAATACAATAATATTACCCTGGTTGACAATACCGGCAACCGGCTTTGCGGCATACCTGCAAGCAAAGCGGTAACCTACTTTAAAGCAGCCTATGATGCCGCTGTTTTATTAGATGGCCACTACAGCCTTTACAAAAAAGCATGGGCAGCAGGCGACAAAGCAGCCCAATACCAAAACTATGTGAACCTTTTTGGCGATGCTTCAAGCCCTGAAAATATCTTCGTACGCCAGTATCACTACCCTGAGTCTGTACACGGTTACGACGCTTACAACGTACCCCGCCAGTTAATGGGAGCAAACGGTTACTCGTCTGAAATTAACCCTACGCTTGACTTTGTTGAGATGTTTGACGGCCTGCCGAAAAATGCTGACGGTACTATAAAAACCTTGGATGCAGGTGGCAAATACCTTGAATATACCAACACAATGGATTTGTTTGCCAATGCCGAGCCAAGGCTAAGGGCTACTGTTATACTTCCCGGAGATGTGTTTAAAGGACAAAGCATTGAGATTCGCCGGGGTATTTATACCGGTAATACGGCAGGTGGTATCAACAGGCTTTTACCTGCCGGTTCAACCTCCAATTACCCAACCGACAACCTGGTTATTTCATCAAACGGAGCGCAAACCCCTTATAAACTGCCTGACGGAACTACCATGAACCCAGCCGGCTTAAGCGGTGTATTTACCGCTGATGGCACTTGCGCCATATCGGGTTTCTCTATCCGCAAAAACCTTGACCCTAACAAGCCAACTTCTGAAGTGCTGGAAAACCATTCGGACGAAACATGGATAGAACTGCGTTATGCCGAGGTTTTATTGAACCGTGCAGAAGCTGCCGTTGAATTAAACGCTTTAGGCGATCAAAGCGCAGGCTATTTACAGGATGCGTTTATAGCAATTAACCAGATCCGTGAAAGAGCGGGTGCAGATTTGCTCACCAGCGCAGCCGCACTAACTGACATCAACATTGTTAGAAAAGAACGAAAAAAAGAGCTTGGTTTCGAAAACAAAACCTGGTGGGATCTTAGGAGATGGAGAACCATTGACAAGGAGCAAAACTCAACTATTTACAGGGTGTTAATGCCTTTCTATTCTGCAATCGATAAAAAGTACTTTTTTGATGCAAGGCCGGATGAAAGAAATGCCCGCTATACGTTTGACAGCCGCTGGTATTACGAACAAATACCACAGGGCGAAATCGCAAAAAGTCAGAATTTAATTCAAAACCCCGGATATTAATACCAAAAAAATGAAAAAGATCTTTTATTACATAGCAATAACCATGATTGTTGGAGCCGGCAGTTCATGTAAAAAACTGGATAATTACGACGCTCCTTCTGAAACATTAACCGGCAGCGTGGTTGATGCCGGCGGCAAAACCGTACAAACCGAAACCGGCAGCGGCGGTACCAGAATAAAAATGCTTGAAACAAGCTGGAGTTCAAACCCCACTCCGTTTTATTTCTATTCCATGCAGGACGGTACGTTTAACTATACCAAGCTGTTTGCAGGTACTGACAAGGTGAGCGTTGAGGGCCCTTTTGTGCCACTGGTGCAAACCGACAATAACGGCGCTACCATTGTTGATAAAAGCCAAACCGTGCAAATAAAAGGTGTAACCACCCTTAAATTTACGGTTGAACCTTTCCTTGATATTCAATGGATAGGTGAACCGGTTTTAAACGCAGATGGCACTATAACCGCAACCATTAAATTTAACAGGGGCACTGCCAATCCTGCTTTTCAGCAAAATGTGAGCGACCTGTTTCTGTTTGTGAATGCCACCAAATATGTGGGCAACAATAATTATGACAACCGGTACTCAAACCATGTGGGGTATAACGGCACCGACGGTAACGATGCTATAGGGCAAACCATTACGTTAACCACCACCGGCGGCAAATTGCCCGGCCAAAGAGCGTATTTTATCAGGGTTGGTGCCCGGATCTCGTACGGCCTTAATTATTACAACTATACGGACGTAAAAACAGTAACCGTTCCTTAAGAATACAAAATATGCATAACCCGGAAGTCAGGAATCAAGATAAATTAACAGTTGAATGCTTCTCTTGATTTTTGGCTCCCTGGTTCATGACGCTAACTACAATCTACCTATGAAAAACATTTTATTTTTCTTCGCCCTCATTGCGCTGGCGTTTACAGTAAAAGCGCAAAATCAAACAACCGGTGCCCTGCCCGAAAAAACGGCTTTCCAAACCAGCAGCCCATGGATGCCCGAAATTGATGTGCGCTCAGACATCGCCATTGTTTATGGTGCCAATGACCGCGCAGGGATGACGTTTGAACAGCGCGTGCAATCATGGCGCGACCATGGCTACCAGGTAAACTTTATGACCGGCATAGCATGGGGCGAGTACTTTGATTATTTTTTGGGCAAGTGGGACGGTAAAAACCATCTTGGCGTGGGCCAGGTAACTATTAAAGGCGATACCATTATGCATGGCCACAATATGCCCTACGTAGTGCCCGTGCAATCGTTTATTGATTATATGAAAACAGCAGTTGTAAAAAGGGTTATTGATGCCAACATCAGCACAATATTTTTAGAAGAACCTGAATTTTGGGCACGTGCGGGGTACAGCGCACCATTTAAACAGGAATGGCAAAAGTACTATGGCTTTCCTTGGAAACCACAGGATGCATCAGCCGAAAACACCTACCTTTCAAGCAAACTCAAATACCACTTATATTACGATGCCATAAAACAAGTATCTGAATACGCCAAATCATACGGCAAAAGCAAGGGGGTAAACGTTAAAGTTTTTATAGCCACACACTCTCTGGTTAATTATTCATCATGGCAAATTGTAAGCCCAGAAGCCAGCCTGGCTTCATTACCAAGCATTGATGGTTACATAGCACAGGTATGGACGGGCACCGCCCGCGAACCCACTTATTTTAACGGACTAAGAAAAGAACGGGTTTTTGAAAATGCCTTCCTTGAATATGGCTCAGCCGTTTCAATGACCGCTCCTACCAAACGCAAAATGTTTTTGCTGACAGATCCTATTGAAGACTGGCCCCGCGACTGGAGCGATTATAAACGCAATTACCAGGCTACGTTTACCGCCAAACTTTTATACCCAATGGTTGCCGACTACGAGGTTATGCCCTGGCCTGAAAGGATTTATACCCACCCTTACAAAGTTGCCGGTACCGATCAGAAAGTACTAATCCCGCAGTTTTATTCAACCCAGATGCAGATTATGGTAAATGCTTTAAACAGCATGCCCAAGTCTGATAACCGGGTATCGGGCGTAAACAGCATAGGTGTGTTAATGAGCAATACCTTAATGTTTCAGCGCTTTCCTACTCATAACGGTTTTGACGACCCACAGTTCTCCAATTTTTACGGACAAACCCTGCCATTGTTAAAACGCGGCATACCCGTACAAACCGTACATATGGAAAACCTCAGCTACGCCGCTTCCTTAAAGGATATCAAGGTTTTAGTGATGAGTTATTCAAACATGAAACCGGTATCTGCCGATATTCATAGCCAGCTGGCAGCATGGGTAAAAAAAGGCGGTGTACTAATTTATTGCGGCCGCGATGATGATCCTTACCAATCAGTTATGGAATGGTGGGACACTAAGGGCAATAAATTCACCGCACCATCGCAGCATTTATTTAAGCTGCTCGGCATCAGGCCAACCAAACAAAACCAGGAATTTAAGGTGGGCAACGGAGCCGTATATGTAGTGAGGCAAAACCCAAAAGAATTTGTTATGAAGCCTGGTAACGACAGCACTTTTGTAAACCTTGTAAAACGGGGTCACGAAAAAAATGCAAAAGCCGGCAACCTTGAATTTAAAAACAGCCTGTATCTGGAGCGCGGTCCTTACGATATTGTTTCCGTGATGGATGAAAATACCGACTCCAAACCATATACTATAAAAGGGCCGGTTATTGATCTGTTTGATCCGCAATTACCCGTACTTGCCGAAAAAACAGTGAACCCGGGCGAGCAATCTTTACTGTACGTTGTGAACCGGGTTGCCGACAAATCTAAACCGCAGGTATTGGCATCGGCATCCCGCATATATCAGGAAAATATCCAAAACGGGAGCTACTCATTTGTGGCTAAAAGCCCTGCGAAAACATTAAACAGTGTACGTGTACTGTTACCATCGCAACCCAAAACGACCGTGGTTAGTGATAGCAAAGGTCAACCCCTTACAGATGTTAAAACATCGTGGGACCCATCATCAAACACCCTGTACCTAGGTTATGCCAACAGTCCCGACGGCATAAAGGTTGATTTGAAATGGTGATAAGAGCTTTTTTGAGGAAAAGTTGGTTACTTCCGTGCACAAGCAATTGTGTGCGGGAGTTTTTTTTATGAAGAAGATCACATTTATTATTGATGCCTGGCAATAGCATTGCTTCGTATCTCCTTCCAAAAAAGGTAACACCACCGTAAGCCGCTTAACTAATCTGTTACAAAAAAATTTAATTTGATAATATAAAACAAGGCCTTTATACTTAAGAATACGATAATACATGAAAAAAGCCACGCTACTAGCTGCATTACTTTTCCCGCTTTCGCTGTTTGCTCAATCACCCACAGGTGTCGGTGACCCGGTCGAGCTCATCAACCCGCTGATGGGTTCAGCGTCAAAACCCGCCCTCTCCAACGGCAATACCTATCCCGCAATTGCGTTGCCCTGGGGCATGAATTTCTGGACCCCCCAAACCGGCAAAATGGGTGATGGCTGGCAATATACTTATGATGCCGACAAGATCCTGGGTTTTAAACAAACCCATCAGCCCTCGCCATGGATGAATGATTACGGCATGTTTTCGGTATTTCCCGAAACAGGTAAGCTGGTAATTGACGAAAGTAAACGCGCCAGCTGGTTTTCGCATAAAGCCGAAATTTCAAAACCTTATTATTACAGCGTTTATCTGGCCGACTATGACGTTACCACCGAAATTGCCCCAACCGAGCGGGCCGCCAGCTTCAGATTCACCTTCCCAAAAAGCGACAGCTCACATATTTTAATTGATGCCTTTGATAAAGGATCGTACATAAAGATTATCCCCGGCGAACAAAAAATAGTGGGCTACAGCACCAAAAACAGCGGTGCCGTAACCGATAACTTCAAAAATTATCTTGTTATTTACATTGATAAGCCCTTTGAATTGGCATCAGCCTGGCATGATAAACAGGTTGATGAGGGTAAGCTTGAATACACCGGCGACCACGCCGGCGCTGTCATCAGCTTTAAAACAAAAAAAGGCGAACAGGTTCACATGCGGGTAGCATCGTCATTCATCAGCATTGAGCAGGCCGAACTTAACTTAAAACGCGAACTGGCCAATGACAGTTTCGACGCAACAAAACAGAAGGCTAAAGCCACCTGGAACAACACCCTGAGCCGCTTAAATGTGGAAGGGGGCACAACCGATCAAACCCGCACCTTTTATTCGTGCCTGTACCGCATGCTGTTTTTCCCCAACAAAATGTACGAGATAGACGCCAAAGGCCAAAAAATGCACTATAGCCCCTACAACGGGGAAATAATGCCCGGCTACCTGTTTGCCGGAACGGGCTTTTGGGATACATTCAGGGCACTTTACCCGTTCCTGAATTTGGTTTATCCGTCAATGAACAAAGAAATGCAGGAAGGCCTTATCAACGATTATAAAGAAGGCGGCTGGCTACCCGAATGGTCGAGCCCGGGCTATGCGGATTGTATGATCGGAAATAATTCCGCCTCTGTGGTTGCTGAAGCTTATTTAAAGGGTCTGCGCGGTTATGACATTAAAACACTGTACGACGCTTTAAAACATGGCGCTAATAACGAGGGGCCAAATGCTACCGGCCGCCGGGGTGTAAATTATTATAACACATTAGGATATGTACCTTATGATGTTAAAATTAACGAAAACGCTGCCCGTACGTTGGAGTATGCCTATGACGATTTTGCTATTTACCAGCTTGGTAAAGCGCTGGGCCGCCCGGCTGCCGAAATTGACATCTACAAAAAACGAAGCCAAAACTACCGCAACCTTTACGACAAGCAAACCGGTTTGATGCGCGGGAAAAACAAAGACGGTTCATTTGAAACGCCTTTTAACCCTTTTAAATGGGGCGACGCTTTTACCGAAGGGAACGCCTGGCATTACAGCTGGGGCGTATTTCACGATATCCAAGGGTTAATTAACATGATGGGCGGGAAGCAACAATTTGTGGCTAAGCTGGACTCAGTATTTACCCTACCCCCTGCATTTGATGATAGCTACTACGGAACGGTAATTCACGAGATCCGCGAAATGCAGATAGCCAATATGGGGCAGTATGCGCACGGCAACCAGCCTATTCAGCACATGATATACTTGTACAATTATGCCGGCGAACCCTGGAAAACCCAATACTGGGCCCGCGAAACTATGAACAAACTCTATAAGGCAACGCCCGATGGTTATTGCGGCGATGAGGATAACGGGCAAACATCGGCTTGGTATGTATTTTCAGCAATGGGTTTTTACCCGGTAACCCCCGCAAGCGATCAGTACGTACTGGGCGCTCCGTTATTTAAAAAGTTAACCATCAATCTGGAGAATGGTAAAACCATCACCATAAATGCCCCAAAAAACAATGCAGAAAACAAGTATGTAAACAGCCTGAAAGTTAACGGCAAGCCATACCTGTTCAATTGGCTGAGCCATAAAGCACTGCTCGGCGGTTCCGACCTGAATTTCGATATGTCGGCGTCGCCAAATAAGCAAAGGGGAGCAGATAAAGCAGCCGTTCCTTATTCCATGTCAAACGAAAAATAAGAAATCACAATATCCCTGGTACCGTTTGCAAATACTACCCGATCTTTTTTGCAAACGGTATTTTTAATATCCGGGTAAAGCTGCTGCTAACCTGTTTATCCATATGGGTATCCAGGCCGTACACGGTTTTGTCGGCATCAAGTTTGCCGAACGTGCCAAATATCCGGTCCCAAATACTTAATACATCCCCGTAGTTGCAGTCAGTATAAGGCAATTGGTAATGATGGTGTACATGGTGCATATTGGGAGTTATAAAAATCCAGCCGATAAACGTTTCGCTAAATCCATGCAACCTGAATTTTGTATGTGAGGTAATATTAGTTATTGTTTGAAAAGTTTGCCTTAATAACAATACCCCAAAAGACGCCCCTGATAAAAACACCCAAAGAATTAAAAAGCACATTCTGACAAACGTTTCGCCCGGATGCTCCCTTACCGTTGTTGACACGTCCAGTTGAAAATCGGTGTGATGAACAAGGTGGAATTTCCACAACGGTTTTGCTTTGTGCATAATAACGTGGTACAGATACTCGCAAAAATCAAGTACGATAAACCCTACAACATATTTCACAAAAAAAGTACCATGATAAGGAATTATGTTAAGCAATCCCCAATTGTGCTGTACAACCCAGGCGGATACCAGTAACAGAAAAATTGTCATAAACAGCTGAACAGGCAGCGCCGTTAAAATAAAAAGCAAATTGGTGAAAGAGTGTTTCCACTTGTTGCGAAATGGCGAGTTTAAAAAGAGGCCTTCCGCAAGCCAAAGCGACACGAGTAAACCCGCATAAATATACAACTGGAATTCAGTTGCATGGGTTACAAAATAGGAGCCTTTAAATCCCATAATATTTAAATTAAATTAGGTAACACCAATATTACATTACAATTCTGTAGATATGATGAATTCCGGGATTTTTTTAAAAAAAATCCGGTAGCTCCGTTACGAAGGAAAGGCTGGAAATATCAGATAGCAGGAATATAGTGGTCCTTAATTGGGAGAATGCTGACAAAAAGATTAGTCGAGCGCAGCTAAGGTCAGTTTGATGATGTCGTCAAATACGGTTTGGTCGGTGGTTGATTTGGCTGTTACGCGGATGCCTTTTACTGTGTTGAATGTAAATCGGGCCAAAGCCCTTGCATCCTGGCTGTTTTTTATCTCCCCGCTCTCTTGCCCCTTTTTAATTACGGTGTAAAAAGCATCTTCTACCTGCTGGTCGTTTTCACATACCATTTTGCTTACTTCGGCATCATGCGGGGCATTTTCAACTTCGGCGTTTACCATAAAGCAGCCTTTTTGCTTTTTATCTTCAAGTAATTCACCTACTGCCAGTTCCAGCAGTTTTTTAAATGTCTCCTTAGCCGGTCCGGGGCTATTCGCTATGGCGCAAACTTTAAGGGCACCCTCAGTTTTATAACTTTCTAGCGCTTTTATATATAGGGTATGCTTGTCGCCATATGTATCATACAGGCTTGAACGGCTAATGCCCAACCCATCTACCAGGTCCTGCATAGAAGTGCCGTTGTATCCTTTGTACCAAAAAATAGCTATCGCTTTGTTCAGCACCTCTTTTTCATCAAAATCTTTCGTTCTTGCCATAACAGGAATAGCTTTGCCTATAATTAAGCAAAGCTATTCATTTTAAAAGTGTTATTAAAATTAAAGCGATTGTGGAGTTGAAACTCCAGGGGCACTCATTACCTTACACCGCCACCGGCCAGTAATGTTTCGCCGGTTAACCAGCGTGAATCTTCAGAAGCAAGGAACACGGCAACTAATCCGATATCTTCCGGCTGTCCTATCCTGCCTAATGGGGCTGTGCGCTCCTGTTCCGATTGAAAATCACTACCGATAAACCCGGCGGTGTGTGTGCCTTCAGTTTCAACCATACCGGGATTGATAGAGTTTACCCTGATTTTCTTAGGCCCAAGCTCTTTTGATAATACATGGGTAATACCGTCAACTGCGCTTTTGGTTGCCGTATAAATCGAACTTCCAACAGGTGCTATGCTGCTCACCACAGAACCGATGTTGATGATGCTGCCGCCGTTTTCATTAAATGTTTTTACCGCGCCTTGGGTTGCCAGTAATAATCCCAGTACATTGGTGTCAAACTGGGTGTGAAATTCTTCAGCGGTAAGCTGTTCTATTGAACCAAACTGGTAAACCCCGGCGTTATTCACCAGTACATCAACCGGGCCAAATGCTTTGGTGGTTTCCGCGAATAAACGGGTTACATCAGCTAAATTTGAAACGTTACCCTGTACGGCTATAGCCTTGCCACCATTGCGCTCGATTTCGGCAACTACCTTATCAGCCCCCTCTTTTGAGGATGAATAATTTACTACTACAGCTGCGCCTTCGGCGGCCAGGCTTTTTGCTATGCCTGCGCCAATACCTTTTGACGCGCCTGTTATAACTGCTACTTTGTTTGCTAACTTTTTCATTTTTTGAATGATTAATTTTCTATATTTGGAATAATCGTTCCGCAAATGTATATCATAAACGGAACGAACGTTCCGATTTATTAAAATATTAGGCAGGGATGACATACAGCGACGACACATGGCAGTCTCTTAAACTATAGCCCGCTCTAAATCAGGTAACTATTTTGTGATCTCCCTGTAACCAATGGCTTTTTTTGTTTTAATGCTTACTTTTAAACCTTAAAATTGTTTAAATGAAAAAACAGCTGCTTTTTGCTTTTAGCCTTCTGCTTTTAGTTTCAGTAACTTTTGCCCAGCCTGGCGGGATCAATCCGGATGCTGCTTATGTTAAGGAGCAATACACCAAATATGAGTACCAGGTGCCGATGCGGGATGGCAAAAAATTATTTACTTCGGTTTATGTACCAAAGGATCAGTCGAAAAAATATCCGTTTATGATGGATCGCACCTGCTACAGTGTAGCTCCGTACGGTACTGATAAATACAAAGGCAGCCTTGGCCCTTCACCTTCGTTTTTACATGACGGGTATATTTTTGTTTACCAGGACGTCCGTGGCCGCTGGATGAGCGAAGGCATTTACGAAGAAATGACGCCTGAAAAGGAAGTTCATAAAACCAATAATGATGTTGATGAAGGTACAGACACTTACGACACGATAGACTGGCTGC
This sequence comes from Mucilaginibacter xinganensis, assembly GCF_002257585.1. Classification (NCBI taxonomy): domain Bacteria; kingdom Pseudomonadati; phylum Bacteroidota; class Sphingobacteriia; order Sphingobacteriales; family Sphingobacteriaceae; genus Mucilaginibacter; species Mucilaginibacter xinganensis. The sequence continues at coordinate 5,048,930 of NZ_CP022743.1, forward strand.
TGAAAAACGTTCCCAATAACAATGGGAAAGTAGGCGTATGGGGAATTTCCTATCCCGGCTTTTACACCACAACAGCGCTGCTAAGCCGCCACCCGGCGTTGGTGGCCGCATCTCCGCAGGCCCCCATAGCCGACTTATGGCGGGATGATGGCTGGCACAACGGCGCATTCTTTTTAGTGGCTAATTTTGGTTTTTATCCCGGCTTTACCAATCGCCAGGACGACAAGCCGACACAGCGCCGGGGCGGTCGTTTTGATCCGGGTACTAATGATGGTTACGACTTTTTCATGAAGATGGGCCCCATGAAAAACACAAACGATAAGTATTATAAAGATCCGATCCGCTTGTGGAACGAGATGATGGATCATCCCAACTATGATCAGCATTGGAAAGACCGCAACGTACTGTCTCACCTGCACGATATAAAAACAGCAGTGCTGGTTACCGGCGGATGGTATGATGCCGAGGATCTGTATGGTGCCATAAACACGTATAAAACCCTTGTTAAAGAAAACGCTAATACGCCTATTTATTTCACTATGGGCCCATGGGTACATGGCGGCTGGGCACGAGGTGCGGGCGACCACCTGGGGGACGTTGACTTTGGAGGGCCTACAGGTCCGCACTACCGGGACGATATTGAATTTAAATTCTTTAGCCACTACCTTAAAGGCACTGATATGAATATTGCTAAGGTCAACGCTTTTGAAACCGGGGTAAACAAATGGAACGAATATAAAAGCTGGCCACCAAAAGAGGTTGAGGACAGGCAACTATATTTGCTGCCGGGCGGTAAATTATCATTTGCGGCTCCTGCTGCCGGTAAAGACAGCTATGATGAGTACGTATCTGACCCAAATAATCCTGTTCCGTTTCTAAATCATAAAAGCATGGATATGGACCGTGAATACATGACAGCCGATCAGCGGTTTTTAGCTGACCGTAAAGATGTGCTAAGCTATACTACCGATGTACTTGCTAATGACGTTACCATCGCAGGCAATATCTGGGCAAACCTGAAAGTTTCAACCACCGGCACCGATGCTGATTTCGTGGTAAAAATATTGGACGTTTACCCGGACACTGCTTCAAATAATAAATTTACGGGTAAGGATGTAAAGATGGCGGGCTACCAGCAAATGGTACGCAGCGAACCTATGCGCGGCAAATACCGTAACTCCATTGAAAAGCCCGAGCCGTTTACCCCGGGCAAAGTTACTCCCGTAAACTGGGAGCTGCAGGACGTACTGCACACCTTTAAAAAGGGACACAAAATAATGGTACAGGTACAAAGCACCTGGTTCCCGCTGATTGACCGGAACCCGCAAACCTTTGTTGATATTATGAAATGTGATAGTACAGCTTTTAAGAAAGCTACGCAAAGGATTTACACCTCCAAAACTAATCCAAGTTTTTTGAAAGTGCGGGTTGTGCAATAATTGGCAAGGATGCGGTTTTGATGTGCGGCTAAATTATCCGCACATCAAAATCACTTCGCCAAATAAAACTTTTCCCAAAAGTCTTCTGATTTAGAAAGCGAATTACGGTCTGCCTGGTCTGCGCCGCCGCCGATATTACCTCCACGGCTGCCTCTGCCGCCGCCATGCCCGCCGCGACCGCCGCCACCTCTCTCACCACGACCGCCGCCGTTCTCCCTGCCCTCTCCCTCGGGTGCAGCAGGCCGGATAATCCCGTTGATTTTTAAATTAAAGGCCCATTCTGTTTTTATGGCATCTTCAGAATGCAGTAATTTTAAGGGAATGGCCGCCTCGCAGATCAGGTAACCCTTATCGTCATAGTCAATGGCGGTTTTGATACCGTAGGTGTTACTGGTAGTAATCATATCGCCTTCGATATCTTTAAAACCAACTACCTTGATCCCTCTCAGGGATGTTAACACCGCCTGCTTTAGTTCATCGCGTTCTTCTTTTGTAATATCTCCGCCATCGTCTTTTAGCGGATTAAGAATGGGACCGCCTTCTCCTGTATTAAGAGGAAAAGTTATGCTGAAGCTTTCCTTTTTCTTGCCCCTGGTGTTAATGCTTAAAGTAACGCCTGCTTTTATTATGCGGGCTTGTTCTGATCGGTCGTTAACCCGGATAGCCATGTACAGGTTCTCTTTATCGTTGGCAAGGGCATAGTTTATATGTTTTTCGGTATTAAAATAACGCAGGCTATCGCCCCATTCCTTAATTGAGCCATTTATAGTAATATTATTGGGCGGTGCTTGTAATGTACCTGTGGCGGTTGATTGAGCGTTGCTTAACTTGATGGCACTTATTTGAATAAGTATAGTAAAGGCAAAGTAGGGGAGATATGCTTTCATGAATGTAAAATTATGGCTTTAAACCGCTTTAAAACATATTTATACGTGCTTTATTATTGTTTTTGAGTAATTTTGTAGTTACGTATGCCAACTGAAATACAGGAAGAAACCCTCACCCTTGAGGAGATATTGGCGGGGCTTAAAGAAATGCACCGCCTGATTTTATGGAATGATGACCATAATACATTTGACCATGTAATTTTTTGCATGATGAAATACCTGGATTACTCCGAAGCACAGGCCGAAAAGATAGCCTGGAAGGTACATAACGAAGGTAAATGCGCGGTATTAGAGGGTTCATTTACCGAAGTAGAAGTATATCGCAAAATTCTTCAGCAGGAAGGTTTGACAGTGAGTGTTGAATAGTTATTGGTAGTTGATGTAATAAGATTCCCTTTTAAACTCTTGCGGGCTATACTTAGTCTCCCAACTTTCCGCCTTCGTCAAAAAAACACCTCAGGATAGTGCAGCCTTTGCTGCACCACCTTCGGTACCATCAATATAAACTAGGGGTATTAATGTCAATTTTTATTCCTGATCACTACGCCGCTTTCTACTCTTTTGCGGTACGACCAGAAAAATACGATAGGGAAAACAAACAGGTTAAATATGGTATTGGTAATTAAACCGCCAATAACTACAATAGCCAACGGTTTTGATGCCTCGGAGCCGATGCCATGTGACATAGCTGCCGGCAACAAGCCGATGGCTGCCATCATAGCGGTCATTACCACCGGGCGAAGCCTGTCGGCAACGCCAGCCTTCAGGGCCACAGCGAATGATGTCCACGTGGTGTGATGTTTTAGCTCGGTGATGTTGCTTTTGAACTTGCTGATCAGGATCACCCCGTTTTGCACACAAATACCAAACAGCGCAATAAAGCCGATACCCGCCGAGATATTGAAATTAACCCCGGTTATCAGCAGGGCTAGTATTCCGCCCATAATAGCAAACGGTACGTTGTTTAATACCAGCAGCGAATCGCGGAAATTCCCAAACAGGATAAACAGTATGAAGAAGATAACCAGTAAGCTTATCGGCACTACCTGGCTTAATCTTTTGGTCGCCCGTTGCTGGTTCTCAAAGTCGCCAGCCCATTGCAGGGAGTAGCCTTTTGGCAATTTAATCTGTGAATTTACCTTATCCTGTGCTTCTTTAACAGTGCTGCCCATATCCCTGCCGCGGATAGAAAACTTTATCGCGCCATAGCGTTGATGATCGTCCCGGTAAATCATACTAATACCCGTGGTTTTTTTAATATTTGCTATCTCGCGCAGGGGGACAGTATTGCCACTAAGGGTAGGTACCCGAAGGTCGCCTATCGATAATTCATTGTTTCTGAAATCTTCAGGGTAACGGATCCGCAGGTCGAACTTTTTCTCACCTTCATATATCTGTGTTACCGCTTTACCGCCAATGGCCATTTCAATTACAGCATTGGCATCGGCGGCGGTTACCCCGTATTGCGCCATTTCATCCTGGTTAAGGTCTATCTGCAGCTCGGGCTGGCCAACGTTGTGCAAAATTCCAAGATCCTGGATACCGTTTACGCCTTTTAGTATAGCGTAGATGCTTACTTCCTGCTGTTCAATGTACCTGTAATCATCGCCAAACATTTTCACAACGATGGAACCTTTTACACCCGATACAGCTTCTTCAACGTTGTCAGAAATAGGCTGCGAAAAGTTGATATCAACACCTGGGAAAAATTTGAGCTTTTCCTGCATCCGCTGTATCAGTTCCTCTTTGGTTTCCTTTCGCTTCCACTGGCCTTCGGGATATATATCAACATGGAACTCAATGTTATAAAAACCAGTGGCGTCGGTACCGTCATTCGGTCGGCCTGTTTGCGACATCACCTGTTTTACTTCGTCAAAGCTCAGGAAGATATTGCGCATCTCGTTAGCCATTTTAACCGATTCCTTTAGCGAGATACTTAAGGGGCCGGTGGCACGTACATAGATGGCCCCTTCATTCAATTCGGGCAAAAACTCTGTTCCTAAAAACTTAAAGCAGCCAAGGCTTACCACCAATGCCGCAATAGCTATAGGGAACACCAGTTTACGGGCCTTAAAACAAACCGAATAAAACCGCATGGCACCGTTGGTTATAAACTCAACAAATACGTTGTGCTTTTCTTTAACATCTTTACGAAGCAGGAAGCTGGCTAAAGCGGGTACAAATGTAAATGTCAGGATAACGGCACCAAGCAAGGCAAAGCCGAGTGTCCAGGCCAGGGGCGAGAACATTTTGCCTTCAACCTTTTGAAAGCTAAAAATGGGCAGCAAACCGGTAATAATAATTAGTTTGGCGAAGAAAATACCTTTACCGTTAACCAAACAAGCCTTTTTGATAAGGCCAAGCTTGCTCATTTTATTATAGTTTTCCATGCCAACTTCTTTGGCCTTAAGGTCAAGCACCACAAAAATTCCTTCAACCATCACAACGGCCCCGTCAATAATGATCCCGAAATCTATTGCCCCCATTGATAAAAGGTTGGCCGACATGCCCTTCAGTTTTAAACAGATAAAGGCGAACAGCAATGCAAGCGGGATGATAAGCGACACGATTAGGGTAGTGCGCCAGTCGGCCATGAAGAGGAACACGATTACGGTTACAAAAATTATCCCTTCGGCCATGTTGTGCAACACGGTTTCGGTGGCAAAATCCACCAGGGTTTCGCGGTCGTAAAATGTGCTCAGCTTAACGTCATCAGGTAATATTTTTTTATTTAGCTCACTTATCTTTAACTTCAGGTTCTTGATAACCTCGCTGGGGTTTTCGCCCTTTCGCATCACCACAATTCCTTCAACCACGTCGGGGTCTTTATCACGGCCTACCTGCCCTAAACGGGGCAATGATGATTCTGTAACCTCCGAAATGGTTTTCACATATATCGGCGTACCTTTAATATTGTTTATAACTATGTTTTTTATCTCGTCAATATTATTCAAAAGGCCTATCCCACGTACCACATAAGCCTGGCCATTCTGATCAATAACATCGCCGCCAACATTAACGTTGCTTTTAGAAACTGCCTCGTATAGCTGTAAGGGTGTAACGTTATATTGAACCGCTTTTTGAGGGTTAATGGTGATCTGGTACGTTTTCACCTGGCCGCCAAAGCTGTTTACATCGGCAACACCCGGTACAGCTTTTAATTCCCGGTCAACCACCCAGTCCTCAATAGTTTTTAGTTCTTTTACCGTTCTGCGGTTGCTGGTGAGGGTAAACCGGTAAATCTCGCCGGTAGGGCCATAAGGCGGCTCTATGGAAGGGTTTACGTTATCGGGCAAACTGGCATCGCCAATATGGTTATTGATCTGTAAACGGGCGGAGTTATAGTCCACCTCATCATCAAATGTAACTTTCACTACGGAGAGGCCGAATAAGGAAGATGACCGGATACTGGTCTTCTTTTCGGCCGGATTCATTGCAATTTCAATGGGCCGGGTTACAAATTTCTCCACTTCCTCAGCGCTGCGACCGGGCCATTGGGTTATGATGGTAACTGACGTATTGGTAACGTCAGGAAAGGCGTCAATACTGATGGTTTTAAAGCTGATATACCCGGCAACAGCAAGCAGGGCAGTCACAAAAAACACGAAAAACCTGTTCCTGAGCGCGAATGAAAGAATATTTTTTATGAACTTATTCATGTGTTATTATTTCGGATGCCGGATAATCGAGTCGAATTTTCGATTCCGCTTTTATTTGATCTTTTAGCTATATATTTTACCAATTCCGAAATCGAACATCCGAATTCCGAAACTCCTCAAAATCAGTCCTTAAGTGATTCATACAAATACACCTGCCTTGATGCGATTACCCTGTCGCCGGGCTTTAAACCCTGGCTGATGTAAGCTCGGTCTTCAACTGTTTTGGCAACCGTAACCGGTTGAATGTGCACCTTTGCTTTACCGTCAACCACTATCACATAGTTTTTATCATTATCAAAAACAAGGGAATTGGCGCTCACTTCGGGCAAGTTCTCGCCTGATTTTGCCTTTATCAGCACATTGGCGAACATGCCTGGCTTAAGCAAATTGCCCGGGTTTTCGATTTTTATACGGGCATGCATTACTTTATTGTCAGGGTCAAGTATGTTATCTATCCGGTCAATTTTACCTTCAAATATTTTATCCGGATAAGATAGTGTGGTAATTTTCACCGGGTCGCCGGTCTGGATCTTCGAGATGTCTGATTCATAAACATTAACCAGTACATAAACAGTTGACAGATCAGCTATGGTGAACAGGTTTTGGCTGTTATCGGCCCTTACCTGGGTATTATTGGTCAAATTCTTCTCAACCACATAGCCTGACAGTGGTGTTTTAACCTCGTAGCCATTTGCATTGCTTTTGTTGATGGAGATAACAGCACCAGCACGTTTACCTTCGGCCTGGGCTTTTTGGTAGTCGGACTGTGCCTGTTCAAGGTCTTTTTGTGATGCAAGGCCACTCTTGTACAGATCCTGCGTTGACTCGTAAACCCTTTTGGTGTTTCGCACATCAGCTTCGGACGAAACGTAGTCGCGGGTAAACCCTGCCATTTCCGCGCTTTTCATAATGGCAAGCGTTTGGCCTTTGTGTACCACATCGCCCAACTGTACATTTACATCCTGCGCCACGCCGCTTACCAGCGGAAAAACTTTCACCATTTTATTTTCATCAGGAGCGATGCTGCCGGTTAAGGTAATTTGCGAGAGCGCGCTAGCCTCTTTAACGGTGTCAATAAGCAGGCTGTGAATAAGACTATCGGTAACCTGAAAACGGGTATCCTTTTCCTGGCTTTCATCAGCATGATGGCAACTTTGCAAAGCCATACCTGAAACAGCAAAAGCAACAGAAAGTGTAAGTATTTTATATTTGGTGTGCATGTTATTGTTAATCATTTATTGAAGAATGGTGTGCCGGTAACATAGTTAAGCTGCTCCAGTGATGTTACCCGGTTAAGCTGAAGTGTATTTAATTGCAGGGTATTAGTTTTGTATGAATCATAAAAATCAAGAAACTCAAGCAAACTGATATTGCGTTTCTCGTAATTCTTAAACACTTCCTGGATCAGGTGATTAAAATCGCTTTTAAAAGCAGGGTCAAAACTGTTGTATAAGTTCTCCAGCCGCAGTGCGCTTTTGTAATTGGAAGCCACGTCACTTTCAACGTGATCCTGCTGGCTTTGCAACTGCACCTTGCTTTGGTCAATTGCAATCCTGGCCTGCTTGATGCCGCCCTGGTTGCGGTTAAAAAATGGCAGGCTAAACCCAATCCCGGCACCCAGAAAATTGGTGCCATAACTTCCCAGCCTGTCATAATTTAATGAAAGAGAGAAATCGGGAACAGCCGTTGCTTTTTGCAGCTGCAAGTTCACGTTATTGTAATCAACAGCCGATTTAGCCAGTTTCAGATCGTAACGATTAACATAAGCCGAATCAAGCATTGTTTGGTATGGCACTGATGCTACTATAGCCTTACCTTCAAATTCATTGTCCGCTTGTGGCTGGATAACAGTTGCCACCGGCGTTTTGATTAAAAGCTTAAGTTCACTTTGTACAGTATCAATACCCGTTTGCAAATTGTTGTACTCGGCCTGCAGGGTATATAGTTGCGACTGAATACGCAAAACCTCCTTTTGCGCAATGTTGCCTTTTGCATATTGCGCTTTAAAAACTGTTAAGGCTTTGGACAAGGAAGTTATCTCCTGGTTATAAACGCTGGCTGATTGCTGCTGGAAGTAAATGGTGTAAAAATCATTCCGCAGCGTAAATTTCAATGTCCTTAGTAAATCAAAGAATTGATATTTTGACTGCTCTACGCTAATTTTCGCCAATTGAATGTTTTTATTCCGCTTACCGGCGGTAGTAAAAAGCTGCGAAATGCCCATAGAATGATCTTTATAGGCCGGCCCGTCGGTTACATCGTTGGAATGGATACCGTTTGAGAAATTAAAATCAGGATTTGGGAATAAACGCGCGGTAATTACCTGGGCATTAGCGTTATCAATGTTATAACGCTGAATGATGAGCTGCAGGTTGTTTTTCAAAAACAAATCTTCAGCCTGCTTAATGCTTAGCTTAAGGGTATCACTGGCGGCAGATTGCGCCTGTGCCTTTGTTGCGATAAAAAACCCAGCCTGCAGTAATATAATAATAAGAACAAACCTCTTGAACATAGTATAATTTGATACCACAAAATTATACTGCCCAGGTTAAAGTGAAATTAAAGCGGGATTAGAATTCGATTAGAATTTACCTGTTAAACGTAATGGTAAAAGTGGTGGTTTGTCCGGGTATAGAATCAATGGTGATGCTGCCGTTAAATAGCTGGATGATTTTAGCCGTTACATACAGACCCACACCACTGCCCTGGTAGTTTTTTACATTAGTGCCGCGGTAAAATGAGTCGAAAACTTTTTCAAGTTCGCCGGGCATTATTCCAACACCATGGTCTATTATCTTTATAATAATGGTTTCCTCATCGGCGTAGAGATCGCATTGAACCCGTTGGTTTTTGGAAAATTTATAGGCATTACCAATAATGTTATTAAACGCTATGGTTAACAATGATTTGTTTGCAAATAGCTGTAGTTTTTCCTGGTCATCAGGCAACTGCAAAATATTTACAACAAACATCCCCTTTCCGGTTTTCTCTGTCCAGTAATCGCTCAGTTCCCATATCAGTTCATCAACAGCTACATTTTTATAAGCAGGATGCGTATAATCCTTATCCGCATTTGCCAATTCGAGCAGGCTGCTGATTGTTTCATTAAGACGCCCGGCATCAACCAATACCGACTTTAGTGTCTCTTCGTATTCAGGCTGAGAACGCAGTTTGTTAAGGGTAATTTCGATCTCGCCGATTATTGATGTAATTGGCGTGCGCAGTTCATGTGAGGCATTTACCACAAAAGTTTGCTGCAATTCAAAGGTATTTTGCAGGTGCGCCAAAAGCCTGTTAAAGTTATAGGCGAGTGCACTTATTTCATCCTTGCCGTTCCCTTCATCCACGCGTAAACTTAAATCACCTGCACGTACCAGGCGCATTTGGCTAACGACCTGGTCAAGAGGCTCCAGTGTTTTTTTGGCAAACCAGCGGCTTATTAAAAAAAGGCCGGCAGTAACGCAAATCAGCAACACCGCCATTGATTTGATGAGGTCCTGCATCCTTTTAGCCCCCGGTTTATCAATTGCCGAAACCAATATCACAAAGTTGCCCTGGTTATCGTTGTAATAAATCCCAACTGTTTGCCGCTGCCCCTCATCAAACTGCACCCTTTTGTTTTTGCGCACCTGGTTAATGATCGGGCTGGACCAAAACTGGTTCTTGTCCTTTATAAATGAAGCTGCATTTTTTTCATCATAAATACGAACTACTTCGCTATGTAAACCCTTGAGGTAATGTTCTTTTACGCGATTTAATGAGTCTTCCGAAATTTCATCAGCTTCCAGGTACAATTTGGCGGCGACATTAGCCCTGTCCATAAGCTGATCATAAAAATTCGACCGGATCAGGGAATTGAAAGTGATACAAATAACCACCTGCACAATCAACAGCACAATGGCGCTGATAGCTGTAAAATAAAGTGAAAGCCGGTTCTTTATTTTCATGGTTTAATTGCTTCCAGCTCCTTCATGGTTTTAAGGTACGGGAGAAACTTAGTTATCGCTTTTTAATATATAACCCATGCCAATAACGGTATGGATCAGTTTGCCTTTAAAACCCTTTTCTATTTTTTTTCGCAGATAGTTTACATACACATCAATAAAATTTGTACCGGTATCAAAATCAATTTTCCATACCTGTTCCGCAATATATTCACGGGATAAAACCTTATTGGGGTGGCTCATAAATAGCTCAAGCAGGGTGTACTCTTTGGCGGTGAGCGCTATCTGTTGCCCGTCGCGTTCAGCAACGTTGCTCCATGTATCAAGTTTAAGATCATCAAAAACCAGCAAATGATCTGCTGTTTCTCCTGCTTTCTGGCGGCGCAGCAGCGCTTCAATCCGGGCTAACAATTCAATAAAATGGAACGGTTTTACCAGGTAATCGTCGGCCCCGGCTTTTAAGCCTGATACCTTATTTTGGATCTGGTCAAGCGCGGTTAACATTAAAATCGGCGTTTTGGTGTCGGTAAAACGAATCTGCCGGCAAAGCTCAATGCCGTTTATGTCCGGCAGCATAACATCAAGGATCAGCAGATCAAAGCTGGCTTTTTGTAAAAGAGATTTTGCCGTGATGCCATCGTTGGCAAGGCTGATCTTATAACCCTGTTCTTCCAACCCCTTGCTGATAAATGCAGCAACCTTTTGTTCGTCCTCAACTAAGCAGATATTGGCCATAGTGAAGCAAATATAAACTAAGATTTATTGGATTAAAGGATTTCAGGATTCTTGCTATTGAATTTTCCGTGTTAAAAAATGTTTTAATCCTGAAATTCCGGTTAAAAAATTCGCTGGCTGATTACCGCCATAAATTTATCCCTGAACTTTTCACTGATGGGAATCTGTTTGTTGGCGATATAAATATGGTTGTCCTGGATCTTTACGATCTGTTTGCAGTTTACAATATAGGAGTTATGTACCCTTACAAAAGGCGGGCTAAGCTGCTCCTCAATTTCTTTTAGCCGGCGGTAAATAAGTAATTGTTCAGTTGGTGTCACCATGCGTACATATTCCTTTTCGCCTTCAAAATACTGGATTTCTCCAAGCAGTATTTTCCTGAGCACCTTGCCCGATTTTACGAAGAAATACTCATTCCCTGTTGCCTCAATTGCAATTTGATTAGCCGGATGCAGGTTGAAATAAGCTTCTATTTTTTGCATGGCTTCTAAAAAACGCTTAAGCGTAATGGGCTTTAACAGGTAATCAATAGTTTGAAAGGAGTAGCTTTCGGCCGCGTATTCTGAATAGGCTGTAGTAAAAATAATTTTGGTATCCCTTGAAAGTAAACCGGCCAGCTCCATACCACTTAATTGCGGCATGTTAATGTCTAAAAAAATAAAATCGGCCTTATTCTCTTTTAAAAATGCAATAGCTTCTAACGCATCGTAACACTTGGATAACAATTGCCATTTGGTGTTTTGGGCTACCAATATCTCAAGCAGGCTTACTGCGTTGGGCTCATCATCAATAATTATACAGGTTAAATTCATGCTAAAGGAACTTTCAAAAAAGCATTGAAGTAATTGCCCTGGTTATTAATGGCCAGTTCAAAATTTGATCCATACAATAGTGTTAAACGCTTGCGCAGGTTCTCAATGCCGAAACCATTTGGCTCTCCTGTGCCGGTTTTGTCATGGATCCTGTTGCGGGTTTCAAAAAATAAATACCCGTCTTTTTGAATCAGGGAAATATGGATCTCGTTTTCGCTGCTTGATTTATCAATTCCATGTTTAAATATATTTTCCACAAAGGTCATGAGCAGCATGGGCGGAATGCGGAGTTCGGCATTACAGTCTTTAATAAAATTGAGTTGAATTTCGTGCCTGATCCGGATCTTTTCGAGCGCGATGTAGTTTTCAAGAAACTGCACTTCGGTTGCCACCGAAACCTCCTCTTTTGGGCTTTCATCAACAAAATACCGCATAATGTCTGACAATCGCTCAATTAGTTTTGCCGTACGCGGTGCTTCCCGGTAAGCCTCATAATAGATATTATTTAACGTGTTGAATAAAAAATGTGGCTGCACCTGCGATTTTAGCAGGTTAAGCTCGGCCTGGCTCTTTTGTGCCAGTATTTTTTCAGACTGTTGCTTTAACGCAAAGTAGGCAATGGCTATCCGGAAAACAAAGCTGAGCAAAAACGTTAAAAAGCCGGCTACTATAAAATAGATGAACATTTGGATGGTCATCGGTGTGGGCTTTTGCGCAAAAAAATGAATATCCATATACATGATCAGGTATCCACGCAGCATACCACCGCCCACCAGGAAAATCACCACATAAATTAGATATTGAACCTTTTTTCCCTCCTGGTAAAAGCGAGGAAACAGGAAATTGATGTTTCCATAAATAAGCAGAACATAAAAAGCAACGTTTATAATTGCGAACGTGCCTGCCTGGTAAAAACCATCTTCAGGTAAATAGGTAAAAAACACAATAAACAAAACGGCCGTCCAAATCAACCATTGTAACTGCTCAATGCTTGCCTGCCACTTTAAAAATTTCATTTTTAAAGTTACGAAGCTTTTTCATTCCGGTATCCTGTTTTCAATAAATCACCTTTTTTATTCAATCAAACCATCGCTTTTTACAAATACAGGCTATTGATATAATTGATCAAATCGTTTAAAATACAAGCCATAAGGTTTAAATGATTTGTAGAGAAATGCTTATGCAACCATCTTTAAGCAACATTAATTTTCACTACATGCTAATTTTCTTTGATATGAAAAAAAATTTTAATGCCTGTATTATCATGGCCCTTATTCAGCTGGGCCTTACCGGCCTCGTTAAAGCACAGCTAACCGCTCTTCCTGATGGCGATAATAAAAGAGCGGCAGTTAGCGAGCAAATTGGACTTACTGATGTTGAAATCCGCTACAGCCGGCCCGCCGTTAAAAACAGGGAGGGGCATATTTGGGGCGAACTAGTGCCCGCTGGCTTTGTTTACCAGGGATTTGGCCCGTCAAAATCAGCACCGTGGCGGGCCGGTGCAAATGAATGCACCAGTATTGAATTTTCAACCGGCGTTAAAATAGAGGGTCAGCCTTTACCTGCGGGTAAATATGGCTTTTTTGTTGCCTACGGAGCAGACGAATGCACACTTATTTTTTCAAAAAACTCCACCTCATGGGGTGCTTTTTTTTACAAACCAGAAGAAGATGCTTTGCGTGTTAAAGTTAAGCCTGTTGCCGCAGAAAAAAGCGTTGAAAGGCTGAAGTACGAATTTACCGGGCAAACACAGGGAAGTGCCATAGTACAGCTGCAATGGGAAAAACTGATTATCCCTTTTAAGATTGAAACCGACTTGATAAACAATCAGCTAGCATCGTTCAAGCGGGAGTTGCGGGGCGAGAAAGGATTTGCCTGGGAGGGGTTTGACCAGGCAGCCACATTTTGTGCGCAACATAAGATAAACCTGGACGAGGCATTGTTATGGACGGATACAGCAACCAGCAAAATATTTGGCGGAAGCCAAAGTTTCCAGGCCTGGAGCACCAAAGCAATGGTATTAGATAGCCTCGGGCGCTATACCGAGGCAGAAGCAGCAATGAAAACAGCATTGCCGTTTGGCACCTCAAACGAGCTCTACCGATATGCGCGCACCCTGATTGCTGCTAAAAAGGCGAAGGAAGCCTTGGCAATTTTGAAAATGAGTTACGATAAGCACCCTAACGAATTCATCACCAATGCAGGCATGGGCCGCGCGTATTCAGCCCTGGGCGATTATAAAAAAGCGCTGACCTATATTCGAAAAGCAGGAGCCATAGCACCCAACAAAAACAACAAAGACGCGATGGAAAAACTGGCGAAAGCATTACAGGAGGGTAAAGACATTAATTGACCAGGACCGTAACCAGTCATCAAATTAATAACTATCAGCAAGTATGAAGAAGTTCATTTACATCATTATAATGTGTTTTGCCGTAAATTTAGCATTTGCGCAAACAGATACTATCCGTTTAAAAGATAAACGGTTACTTACATCGGTACTAAAACCGGGACTTAAACAGTACCTGGTATATTTTCAAACACCGGCCTCGCCAAAAACATTACGATTTTGGTTTTGGTTACGCGACATTAAAACTGAAAGCCGCGGCGGTGAAAAAGTTTTCACCATAACACAGCATTGGTATGGAAACGATACCACCAGTTACCGTGAAGTATATTCGGTAAATAAAGCCGCTGACTTTGCGCCCGTATATCATTCCGAAACAGTAAAAAACATCAAGAGCGCCTATAACTGGCACAGCGACAAAATTACAGGTGCCGACACGGTGAAAGGGAACGCTAAAAAAGACTTCTCCCTGGCGTTTAACACCCCAAACTTTAACTGGAACCTGGATATAGAAACGTTTGAAATGCTGCCGCTGGCAGCCGGCAAAACATTTGCAATCAACTTTTACGATGCTGGGCTCGATCCACCGAAATACATTCTTTACAAAGTAAGCGGCAGCGAAATAGTAGCTACTTTAAATGATGAAAAAATTGACTGCTGGAAACTTCTAACAGAGGGAGATTATTCCGGAGGCCATTTTTCACAAACTTTCTGGATCAGCAAAAAAGGCCATGAGTTTTTAAAAGAAGAGGATGCCTTTAACGGCGGCTATCGTTATAAAGTTAAAATGGCGCAGGGGGCGATTGATCTTATGCCCCGTTTCAAAAAATAAACCAACAACCAGCTATATTCCACAACAGCCATCTGCAAATTCTGTGGGGGCTGTTTTTTTTATATCTTTACATAAACCATCGGAGACGTTTACCCGGCCCGCGAATCCCCGGTTGTAAATATCACTACCGTAAACCACTTACCATCATAACATGGATATGAAAGATCTGAGGCTCGCTGTTCTAATTGATGCGGATAACGTTCCGTATGCAAACGTGAAGCAAATGTTTGAGGAGATCACAAAGTATGGAACCCCAACTTTTAAAAGAATTTATGCCGACTGGACGAAGCCAACTGTATCGGGCTGGAAAACCGTATTGCTGGAAAACGCAATAACGCCTATCCAGCAGTATAGCTACTCAACAGGGAAAAACTCCAGCGATAGCGCCATGATCATTGATGCGATGGATATCTTATATTCAGGAAAGGTGGATGGCTTTTGTATCGTATCAAGCGATAGCGATTTTACACGGCTTGCCATAAGATTGAGAGAGGCAGGGATGAAAGTGATAGGGATTGGCGAAAAGAAAACACTGATTCCTTTTATTACAGCGTGCGATAAGTTTATCTACATCGAAATTTTGAAAGCCGAGGAAGCTGCGGCTGACGAGGAAAGGAAAGTAAGATCTTCGAAAAAAAGAAATCCGCCTAAAAATACGCCCATAGATAAAGTGGGGCAAGAATTGCTAAAACTGGTAAAAGACAGCATTACGGATCTTGGCGACGAAAACGGGTGGGCTTATTTAGGTAACCTGGGTACTCAAATATTAAAAAAGAAGCCCGATTTTGATTCGCGCAATTACGGTTATCCTAAAATGCTTCCGCTTATAAAAAGCCTCAATAAATTTGAATTTGACGAAAGGGAATCAGGCAAGGGTAATATCAAACACGTGTATGTTAAAATAAAATAAGCTTAAAGTATGGTTATCTGGCATTTCAAGAATATAACCCTATAAAGTTATATCAATACTTTACGTAAGTACGTTTATAACCAAATCCTTATCCAGGAACTTGCGTGTTAAACGGTAACAGATATAAGTAATGCCCGGGGATGCCAAAATATCTATGGAGTAATGGATATGCTGCACTACCAATAAACCGGCCACAATAATAGTGGCTAAAAAGCCGATTATTTTATCGTTCCTCCGTTCAAGGCATAAAAACATTAAGGTTAACGTAGCTATGTGGCCCGAAAAGAACAGATCTTTGGTTATAAGTGCTTGTCCATAAAATATTCCGGTTAAAGGGTCGGCCAGGGGTATGAGCCCAACGGGGGGAGCCAATGGCACAATACTGATAGTGATAAAGCGGGTAATGGTGATTGGGATAAGCGCCCAGCAATAAATAATGTAAATTGATGGTTTATATAACGCCCGCGATAGCGTAAGCAGCACCATACCCCAGATGATAGCGAAAATAAGCACCGAAACATTGTGCGGCGGAACCGCCGCCAAAACAGGGTCGTTTATAAGGGTTCCCGGTCTTTTTTCAATATGACCGAAAAAAAGCGGCATGGTGAAAACTACCGAAAGCATTATTATTGTACCAATGATGATAAGCCGGCGTTTATACGTTAATCTCCAGGTTTCTTTCCAGACGTTTTTTACTGTTGTAGTTGGCATAGGGGCAAAGCTTAACTTTAGCGCTGGCAAAAGTAACAATTGCTAAACTATTAGAAAACCATAAAATAATATTAAATTAACATGACTAAAATCAAACAATCTTAAACGCAATTGTGTTGCATTTATTTCTATATTTGCAACATGGATCATTCAAAGCACTCTTCAAAGCTGGATAATGTGGGGATGACAGCCTCTATATTGTGTGCTGTGCATTGCGCCGTGGTGCCCTTTTTAATTACCAGTTTGCCTTTATTGGGCTTAGGCTTTTTAGCCAATCCCTGGGTAGAATGGAGTATGATCCTATTTGCATTATTGATTGGCTTTTATGCTATCGGCCTCTCCTATTTTCGTTCTCATCGTCGTGTTTTACCGCTGATTTTACTTTTTGGCGGGTTTTTAATAATTATAACCGGCCATTTATATATCACCAACTGGCGCGAGGCTATTATTGTGCCTTTTGGAGGTTTATTGATTGCTACAGCGCACTTTTTTAATTACAAGTACACCGCTATTTGCAGGAATGCCAACACCTTATTTCACTTGAAACACAGCCACCCTCATAAAGGCTAGCCCATTTAATGTATTCGCCTTATTATCAAACACAACTCACACTGTTTGCTGTTGTACATTTATTCTTTTTACCTTTGCAGCTGTAATTTATTTAATATTCTGATGGTTCACACGCATAACAACAATTTTGAAGGACTGCTTGAAAAGCATCATTTAAAGAAAACAGGGCCGCGCCTTAAGGTGCTATCCATGTTGTCTGCAAAAAATGTGGCGACGTCTCAGCCCGATCTGGAAAGCGTAATGAGCGATATTGACCGCGTAACTTTATACCGCATATTGAGCGCGTTTGAAGAAAAGGGCATTATCCATAAAGTTTTTGATTTAAATGGTACGGCAAATTATGCCATGTGTTCATCGGGCTGTGGCGAAGATCATCATCATGATGAGCACCTTCATTTTAATTGCACCAATTGTAAAAATGTGTACTGCCTGGACGAGCTTAACTTGCCCCCTATAAAACTTCCGAAGGGATTTAAACCCGAAGGATTCACCTTATACGCTACGGGCTTATGCCCCAAGTGCAGCAAAACGGCATAATTAAATTGATTGAAACAATTTATTATTTATGTACTTATCTACCTAAATGACCACGAACACCAACAGCTTAAAAGTATTTGTACCCCTTACCCTGTTATTGTTTTTTATTTTAACCTCATTCACTATTGATGACGATGTACCCAAATCATCGTTTAAGTTTAAAACTATAGTGATTGATGCAGGACATGGCGGAAAAGATCCCGGTGCACATGGCTCTTATTCGCTGGAAAAAAACGTAACACTGGCTATTGCAAAAAAGGTGGAACACCTGCTGAAAAAGACCATGGACGATGTAAACGTTGTAATGACCCGCACAAGCGATAAATTTGTTCAGTTAAACAAACGTGCTGACATTGCCAATAGCATCAACGCCAATCTTTTTGTTTCTATCCACTGCAATTCCTCGCCCGAAGGAACCGCTAAAATAGCGCATAAAGAAAAAGGGGTGATGCTTTTGGTATATGGCTTTCACCGTAAAGAGGAGCAAATAGAAGCACTGCGTGAAAATGCTTCTATCTATATTGAAAAGGATTATAAAAAGAATTACGCGGGATACGATGAAAAAGACCCTGCATCAATGATCATTTTAAACACCTTTATGCAAAAATATCGCAAACAGAGTATCCTTTTTGGCGATTTGCTAAACGATCAGTTTAAAAATAATGACGGGCGCAGGAGTCGTGGGGTTAAGGAACAAGGTGTTTTGGTTTTAGCGCATAGTGCAATGCCTGCCGTATTAGTTGAAACAGGTTATATCAACAATAATGCCGAGGAAAAGTACCTAAATTCAGAAGAAGGGCAAAATGCCATTGCTGCTTCTATCGTAAGGGCTATTAAAATTTATCGTAAAGAGATCAGCGCCAGGTAAAACATTCACGCACGTTAAGCGTAATTGATATATGAAAACACTGTTACTCTCCGCCTTTATTTCACTGTTTTTTGCAGGCGCTGCATTGGCACAAAGCACTTTTTCTGAGGCAGAGTTCAACAGGAAACTGGGTAAAACAGGCACGCTTTGCGATACCGTATATTCCCTGCGTGTTGTTAGTGACACCCTTACGCTGCTGAATATGGGTGGTGCTTACCCCAATCAAAAATATACAGTTGCCATAAAGGGCAATAAAGTAACCCTTGACTACACCAAACTCAAGGGCAAGCCACTTTGTGTAACCGGTGTTTTTTTAATGTATAAAAACCGCCCCGAAATTCAGGTTTCAGAGCCGGAGCAGATCAATAAGACCTTAAGCAGCAACTGATCTACAAATGCCTTACCTGGTACCCCCTTACCGTAAAGCTTACTGCACCAAAGAATAAATTAAACAGCAACATGGTTATTATAAATCCGGTTCGTGAATCGTGCTGCATCGCGCCCAAATAGTCTGCAATAGGTATCTTTTCAACTATGCAATAAGTCAGCATAAAAAACATAATCTCGTACAGTTTTTTCCCATCGCTTAAAATACCCAGGCAAACGGCCAGCATCACAACAAATATACCGCCGTTAATAATGGTGATAACATGGTAAATATCTGAGGCAAAAATATATCGCACCAATACCGGGAGTGTTAATGCCAGCGCCATGATAATACCCGCCAGCAATTGTGCCGGCAGCATGCGCTGCAATGGTTTATACGATGAAAAAGTGAAATAGTGCAGGCGGTTTGTTTTCTCTTTTGTCGCCAGGTCCGACCAGCGGGTAACCTGCAAAAACAATAATACGGGCAATAAATAAGCGTGAGTAATATTTAAAGGAGCAAAAAACATGCTTAACCAAAGCGCACCATTAATAAGCCAGAACCATTTGGACCCCTTGCGGATCAGGAGCAGTATTTCAGTTTTTACAAAAGGAAAAATGCTATAATCCGTAATAACCGGTGGCAGCAATGCTATGTTGATACTTTTAGCAGGGCTTACCGACATTTCGGGCGCTCCTGCAAATATTGAACCCTTTTTCTTTTTGCTAATGGACTGTTTGAAATCAAAACGGTGAAAGAAAAACGATGAAATGTACACTATTCCAAATGCGAAGCAGATCCACACCAAACGGCTTAAAAAGAAAATGCCTGACCAACTGATACCATCCCATACAAACGTTTTAAACGCGTGTTTGGCGTTAAATGTAAAGCCAAGGTTAACTGCCGGGACGCTTTCGTGAAACTGTGCATTTACTTTATCTGTAATGCTGTGTGTCATGGTACGCACACCAAACGGGTCGATAAAAACAGCGACGGTGTTATTGCGGGCATTTGTTACGTTGGCCATTATTACACCGAACAGAAATATGAAAATAATGTATTGCAAAATGTTCCGTTTTCCCAGGAAAACCTCGGCAACTACTGCCAGTGCCGAAATAGTGAGCAGAGCGGGTATTGCAAACAGCAGGTAGGGAAGCATAAAATTTGCGATAATAAACGGGTAGCCGCTGGTGCGTATAAAAAACATTACAATGCTAACCGAAAACGTAATACCTGTAATGGTAAGCAACACCAGGAAGTTACTGAGCATTTTGCTGAGCAGGTATTCAAAATTGGTTATGGGCGTGGTGGCTATAATTAGCCCTACTTCGGTATCAATATCTTTTTTTATGCCGCTGTTTACCAGGAAAAAGCCATATAAAGAAAGCATGATAGTTGTCATCATTGCTGAAACATATCCTACCCAGGCCGAATTATAAACACCTTTATAGCCCACTATATTTAAAGTGGTATAAGAAGCTGTTGGCGGCGGCACAAAAGAGTAAGCACCGTAAACTGTAATTGCAAGGGTTATTAAAAAGGAGTAGCTGCGGGTACGCTGCAGATAGTCGGCTTTGATGATACTGTAAATGTATTTCACGGGTTTAGGCTTTGTTTTGTGTTAAATACAGGTAAGCATCTTCTAACGTAGCGTTAACCGGAAGTGAAGCAGGTTCAGGAGTATTGCCTTTGATAATATACCTTACTTTAGTAAGTTCCTTTTGGCGGCTGGTATCAATAACCAGGTGTTTGGCCTTTAAAACTACGAGGTCGTCACTGTTTAAAACGGCTTCAAATACTTTACCCTCAACCAGTTTAACGATATCAGGCTGCATCCCTTTTTCAAGCAGAGCACCGTTCTGCATAATGGCTACTTCATCGGCAATAGCTTCAATATCAGATACGATGTGCGATGACAGGATTATAATACAATCGTTAGCAAGATCTGAGATCAGCTGGCGAAACCTTACCCGTTCTTCGGGATCGAGTCCGACTGTTGGCTCATCAAATATCAATACTTTTGGGTCATTAAGCAGTGCCTGGGCAATGCCTATTCGCTGTTTCATACCGCCTGAATAGGTGCCTATGGGCCGTTTCGCATCGGCTGTTAAGTTAACGCCGTCAAGCAGCATATCAATCCGCTTGCGTAAACCATCGCCACCAACGCCTTTTAGCGCCGCAATATATTCCAGAAACTCGTATGCATTAAGATTTGGATAAACGCCAAAATCCTGTGGCAGATAGCCAAGGATTTTACGAATCTTGTCAGGGCTATTTACAATATCCTCGCCATCTAAAAACAGCGTGCCGGCTGTTGGCTTGCTAATAGTAGCAATAATTTTCATCAGGGTTGATTTGCCGGCGCCATTAGGACCAAGCAAGCCTAGTATTCCTTTCTCTATGGTAATGGAATAATTAGATAATCCTGTTTTATGTTTATTATATTGTTTTGTGAGGCCGGTAATTACTAAAGACATAAAAATGATATATCCCAGTGAGATGCCAAATACCGCATAAGGTTACATGTTTTGGAAAAAATAACCCTAATAAACTGCCGTAAAAGTTAAGAGTTGAGCCCGGGGCAATAAAACCGGGAGCGTGATAAAAAGGCGTAGCCCTATTTATCCGCTCCCGGTATTTATCTTTGATTCTTTAGTCCCAGTTAAAATCCACCTCCCGGTTGTTTAATTTCCATTTGGAAGGGAACGGGTTGGTCAGCCAATCGAGCGGCTCGCCGGTCGGCTGTACTTTTGCTGCTTTGGCAAAGCAT
Organism: Mucilaginibacter xinganensis; assembly: GCF_002257585.1. Lineage (NCBI taxonomy): Bacteria > Pseudomonadati > Bacteroidota > Sphingobacteriia > Sphingobacteriales > Sphingobacteriaceae > Mucilaginibacter > Mucilaginibacter xinganensis. The sequence goes on from NZ_CP022743.1 coordinate 5,070,318, forward strand.
TCTTTTATAAAACTCTTTTGAGCTGCACCTGTGGCTTCCGGTTGGGCAGATATGAATAACGGGGCTCCGCTTTCGGTAAGCAGCTGCATCCATTGTTTGTTCCTCTCCCACGAAATATCAGTAGTTAATCCCACGCAATCGCCGTCAACAGCATAAAAATTATTGTGTTGTGGCAAGCGGAAACCCATGGTATTTACCCCCATTTTTTTTACGCGCGCCCATTCTTTGCCACTGGTATCATCGCCGATGCGGTTGAGTTCAAATTGCCCTGCCGAAAGGTGGCTCATGGTATTACAGCCTATCACGTAAATATCGTCGCCGGCTGCGTTACGAATGGCACTGTAAAGGTGATTGATGATCTCGGCTGTGGTTTTAGTTTTATCGTAAAAGCTCCATCCGGGCGAAGTAATGCTTTCCCTCATCTGGAAGCCCCAGCGACCGGTGATATCATCGGTGGAAAAATCATGCTTCACCATCTCGTAGCCCCATTGTTTATAAACGTCGAAATAATGTTTGATCCGCTCAATATTTTCCGGGATGGTGGGATCGAGCACCGGACTTTTGGGATCATCGCGGCCCGGGATTTTAGGTGCTAAAAGGCTGGCTTTTTCATCGTGCCTTGCGCACAATGGCCGCATCCACAAACCGGGGCGCATCCCCAGTTTCTTTATGTCGTCGCCAAGCTGGTGCATATCCTTAAACTTATCATTTGGTTTTGAAAAGTCTTCGTTCCAGCCACCGTCGCCTGGCAGTAAAGGTGAATATTGGGCCCAGCCGGCATCTATCACCGAAAACGGACGGTTACCTGTATCGGTTACTAATTCAGCCATTAGTGCGGTTGTTTCCTTTATCAGCTTTGCCGAATTGTTGCCATAAGCAAAGTACCAGTCATTTATTCCATATACCGGCTGTTTGGGCAACCGGGGTTTATCGCACATCAGCTTACAAAACCGCGTTGCAGTAGCAAATGCATTTTCTGTTGCAGCGCTTTCGGTTGTAACAATATCGGCGGCATGTAATTTGCGTGTACCCAGTTGAACGCCAGATCCACCGGAATGGGTGTCAAGCGTCAATTCAATACTACCCGCGTTAACCGCCCACCAGCAAATGGTATTTGCCCCGGTTTTAACGCCAAAGCAGGCTGTGTGTTTATCATCATTCAATAACACATACCATGGGTTTTTAACATTGCCATCAGGGGTCTTCCAGCCCACATCACCGTAGGTGCGTTCCCAGTGGTCACCCAATACTTTCGCAGAGGTATTGGTTTGGTGTTTCCATTTAAGGCGGATCCCGGTTAGTGCTGTTGATGGCGACCTGACATAAACGCCGCTGGCGTTACTGTTAGGTTGTATGCTCACTTCAACGTCGTTATAATTAAATTTCCCTCCTGAGCGTGTGAGCCGGAACCAATCGCCCCCAGCCTGTCCCCAAACTTCATCAGGAGTGTTCATTAATGCAGCACTTCCGCCGGCATAAGTTACACGGCTAAACAATAAAGCAGCCACGGCTGTGGCGGAAAGTTTTACAAAATTACGTCTGTACATAAAGTTATATTGGAAATCTCCTGAAAAATTAGTTAACTGTTAAATTAACGGTTTATAAAGTAAAAGTATGTTTTTATTACTTTATAAACCATAAAAAACAGCTATGGGTTATGTTGGTGAAAAAAAAACGTTATTTGCTTAACACCCACCTGGTACGTGTGCATTTGTAACACTTGTATCTCTTCAGGGGCAACCATGAAAAAAAAGTCTTAACAAATAACCCGCGACGGATCCTTTCTAAGTCTGACTGATTTCCTTTTCCACAGGGGCATAGCGGGTCGGTGCCTGGATTTTCTAAAGAAGAGTTCATAGACATAAAATTCGTTTTATAGGGTAAAACAAAAGTTAGTATCTTCTCAAATAGATGGCTAATAATTGGCAGTTATTCAAAGATGCGAATTGTTTGTTAAAAAAACATTTGTTTTAAAATAAATTTCCATGCATAGCTTTGAAAATTAAGTTTTTACATGAATTTATAAAGGTTAAAAGTCACGCCTCTAATTAAAGCAACTGTTGTACTTGGGGTGAACAAATTATTGATCTGACAAAAAGGATATTGTGCTTTTCATAATTCTAAGGGCTTGCTTTTGCAAAATTGCTCAGGCGACTACGCATATGCAGTCTACTTTTATCATATTGATAAAAGCAATTAAATTCGTACAAATTTATAGATATAAACTATATGATATAAATTCTTTAGATAAAACCATCACTGTAAAATTGATATATTTGTAACGCAAATTAAAAAACAATATAAATATGCTAACTATAGGTCAAAAATTCCCTCAGTTTTCTAAAACAGCTGTTGTAAGTATTGAAAAAGGAAAAGAGTTTGAAACTATCACTTCGGACTTTTTGGTGAATGAAGATAACGTTTGGACTGTAATGTTCTGGTGGCCAAAAGATTTCACCTTTGTTTGCCCAACCGAAATTGCCGAGTTTAACAAAAGCTACGGTGAGTTCCGCGACCGCGACACCCGTTTGATCGGCGCTTCAACCGATACTGAGTTTGTACACGCAGCATGGAGAAGAGACCACGCAGACCTGCGCGATTTGAAATTCCCAATGCTTGCTGATACTTCAAAATCATTAGCTGAAGAACTGGGTATATTAGAGCCAAATGAAAAAATTGCTTACCGCGCTACATTTATAGTTGACCCTACCGGCATCATCCGTTGGGTATCAGTAAATGACCTGAGTGTTGGCCGCAACGTTAAAGAAGTATTACGTGTACTTGATGGTTTACAAACTGACGAACTTTGCCCTTGCAACTGGGTTAAAGGCGAAGACACAATTACTGTTTAATTTATTAAAATACAAGGTCCCCGCATTTACAGGATGCGGGGATTTTTTATACCATTTAATGTAGAAATAATGAACGAATCTACCGAAATAATAACCGAATTATTACAAAGCCTGGGCATTGATGCGGCTTACCGCAACCAAAGCCTTACCCTGCTTGAAAATGGCGAATCTCGCTACCTGCGCGACCTCAAACTGAATTTTACAAGCATCCTGACATCTGAACATTTGAGCACAAAAGAGTGTGCCCTGCTTGGGTTGTCCACAGCTATTAATAACAACAATGCCCTTTTAACAACATTTTTCACCAAATATGCTGAAGAGCAGGAAGCCAACGCTGCTGACATAGCAGAAGCAGTAGGTTGTGCGTCATTACTGGCCTCAAATAATGTATTTTATCGCTTCCGTCATTTTACGCAAAAGGAAAAATACACCCAGATTCCTGCGCGGATCCGCATGCAGCTGATGATGAAGCCTGTTACCGGGAAGGAATTTTTTGAATTGATGAGCCTGGCCATCTCGGCAGTTAACGGCTGCGAAATGTGCGTAAATGCCCACGAAGATTCCCTGATAAAATTAGGCACTGCCGAGGAGCGTATTTTTGATGCGGTTAGAATAGCATCATTGGTAACCGCAACCGGAAAAATAGTTTTTTAACCCCTTCTTCTTTATCATTCTGAGCGCGCTCAGAATGATAAAGAATTGCTATCCTACATAAACGACAAAGAATTACCCGGCTTAACCCGCGTCACTTTCAGGGATGGAATGTTTTTTTTAATCCAGCTGAGCATAAATTCTGATCCGGCGTCTTCACTCGCAATGTGCCCAAGCACCACTAACGCTATCTTGTCTCCCTTTGCCCTGGCATCGCGTACATACTCTGCAGTTTCCCATTCCGATATCTCGCCACAGATCAGCACATCAGGCTTTACCTGTCCAATTCCCAGGATCTGTTGCCGGCCGCCTGCAGCTCCCGGCATAAACAGTACACGGGCGCAGCTTTGCGCCGGGTCGCCTATGTATCTCACCTTTTCAATACCCAGTTTTTCTTTTACATAACCTACCAGGTTGGCCAGCGAGGTTGCAGGCAGCGTAATAATCTCCGGAATTTTTTGATCGGCATATTTTTCCCATTGCAGTTGATCAAGCACACCCTGTATAACGCCATCGGGCACTACACTGTGAATATAATCATGATTGCGCCATACGGCTATATTGTGTTGTTTAAGCAGGTCGGCTTTGTAATGGTAAACTTCATCATTAGCCAGCCATACGGTATCATCGGCATGATTGTAGAAAGTCGGTTCATGGGCAATGATAAAATTAGCCCCCAGGGCTATAGCCTTCCTGATTACATCTATTGTGGCAAACATGGCCGTTACCACTCCCGTCACCTTAATATCCCGGTTGCCGGATTTTAGGGTATCAACAGTTCCGGTTATAGCCCCGCCAGGCACCTGATTTATAAACAGGTCCATTATTTGGCCTGCGGTGTAACCTTCGTCCACATTAATAATGACCGACGCGTTATTTACAAGCGGTGAAAGCAGCAGCACTCCGGTTGCTTTTACTGTATTAACAAAAAACTTTCTCCGGTTAAGTGCGGGATAATTTAACAGGGCGGGTTTATCATTCATTTCTATTTTTTAGTTTAAATGTAAAAAATATCTTTGATAGGCCTTTATTTTCGAACATTCATTTATCTGTACAGATTTGCGCGCGGCTAATACCAAAAGGCTGAAATGAAATACAGGAGAGCGTTTTTTAAGAAAAAGAGAAGGATGTTGAGCCCAAACTGTGTGACAAGCTAAATAAATAGCCCTTCACGTTTATTTAAACAATTATATCTTATTTTTGTTTAAATAACACTACCGCCCACTACTACCCTCACTTCTGTTAATCATTTAAAATGCCGTTACCCAATTTAGTAGATAAAGATCTTGTATTATCAGATAATCAGTTTCCTGTTGTGGGTATAGGAGCTTCTGCGGGCGGGATAGAAGCATTTAAACTTTTTTTGCAGTCCGTTCCTGAAAAATCGGGAATGGCCTATGTGTTTGTTCAGCATTTAAGCCCCGACTACAATAGTTATTTACCGGAGATTTTTAAGAAAAGCACCAAAATACCAGTTTTATTGATCGCAGACAATATCCATCTGGAACCCGATCATGTTTATATAATTCCCCCGGGATATATACTTACCGCAACAGATGGCATTCTTAAACTGGAACCCATAAAAAATAAAAAGGTTAAAACCATTGATATTTTCTTTTCCTCCCTGGCCGTGGTGCATCAAAGTTTTGCTATTGGAATAGTATTATCAGGAGCATTGGATGATGGCACAGTAGGCTTACAGGTGATTAAGGCTTACGGCGGTTTAACCTTTGCGCAAAGCGAGGACTCAGCCACTTTTGACAGTATGCCCCGGAGTGCCATCAGATCAGGCGCAGTTGACTTTATTTTGCCTGCTGAACAAATCATGTCAAAACTAATTTCCATCAATCAGCCTTTTAACGATGGTACTATTGAAGGGCAAATCGGAAAAAATGAACCTGAACATGATGAGGAAATCTTCAAGCAACTGCTTACGGTTTTACGGATCCGCAGAGGGGTTGACTTTGTTAATTATAAACAAAGCACCATTAAGCGCCGCATTGTGCGCCGGATGGCACTCGTTAAAATAGAGAAGCCCAAAGAGTATCTCAATTTTTTGCGGGAAAACAAGCCTGAACAGGATGCGCTTTATAATGATATGCTGATTTCAGTTACAAATTTCTTCCGGGACCCCCAAAGCTTTGAAGTGCTTTGCGAAAGCATACTTCCGGCCATCTTGATCCACAAAACACCAAACGAAGCGATAAGGATCTGGGTGGCAGGCTGCGCCACCGGCGAAGAAGCTTATTCAATAGCTATTTGCCTGCAGGAATACCTTGGAGACAAAGCATCAGCTCGTAAAATACAGATTTTCGCAACGGATGTGTCAGAGATTGCTATCGCCAGGGCACGCACCGGGATCTATCGGCAAAACGACCTTGGGGGCCTTTCGACCCTTCAGATCCAACAATTTTTTAATAAGCTGGACGGCAGTTACCAGGTAAATAAAACGATTAGAGATATGTGTGTTTTTGCACACCATAATTTATTAAAAGACCCTCCTTTTTCAAGAATAGACCTAGTAAGTTGTCGTAATGTGATGATATACCTGGAGCCCGTTTTGCAAAAAAGGGCACTTTCCACGTTTCATTACGCTTTGAATGAGCGAGGCTATTTAATGCTGGGTAAATCAGAAACTATTGGAACAAGTACTGATATTTTTACACACGTAAATAAAACTCAAAAAATTTACCAGTCAAAGGGGCCCCATGGGCGCGTAAGGGCCGTAACATCCGAAAGAAGCGAGCAAACTTTAAAAGCAATAGACCAGATAATACCTGAAAATAGCAGTGAAAATGATATTAATAAAGTGGCTGATGCCTTATTACTTTCAAAATACACACCTGCCGGGGTTATGGTAAATCAATCTTTCGACATCACACAGTTTCGGGGAAAAACAGACCCATGGCTGGCGGTATCACCTGGAAAGCCGAGCTTTAATGTATTAAAGATGGCCCGTGAAGGCCTGAGTTTTGAGATTAGGAGTTTGCTGCATTTAGCAAAAACCAAGCAGGAAGCTATGCGCAAAGAGGGCATTTCATTTAAAATAGATAATGAAAGGCACTACGTAAATATTGAAGTAGTGCCACTGTCAGATACCGAAGACAATTACTATTTAATTCTTTTTCAAAATAGTATGCTTTCAGAGCCTTCGTCATTAACTGATAGCAGTAAACTAAACTCAAGGCATACGCCTGAAAATATTAATGCCTGGGTGCAGCAAATTGACCAGCTGGAGAAGGAGTTAACGCAAACGCGCGAGGACATGCGATCAATAACTGAAACCCAGGAAGCCGCCAATGAAGAATTGCAAAGTGCAAATGAAGAGCTGCTGTCAGGAAGTGAGGAACTGCGAAGCCTGAACGAGGAGCTTGAGACATCAACAGAGGAACTGCAAAGTAGCAATGAAGAAATAACTATTGTAAATAATGAGCTGCTTGACAGGAATGAACAACTGAACAATTCCCGGAAATATACCGAGGAAATATTTAACACCATTCACGACCCGTTGGTTATTTTGGATAAGGACCTTGTGGTATTGCGGGCTACCGATGGTTTTTACAATATGTTCAGGGTGAATGAAGAGGATACAGAGGGGAAATTTATATATGACCTGGGTAATAAACAATGGGATATTCCCGCCTTGCGCGAACAATTGGAAAAAACTTTGCCTCAACAAGGCTTTTTTAAGGCTTTTGAAGTAGATCACATATTTTCGACCATTGGCCGGCGGATAATGCAATTAACAGCCAGGCAGTTTGATACCTACACCGATGAAAAACTTACACTGCTTGCTATTCATGATATAACGGACAAGCGTAAAGTTGAAGAAGGCCTTGCCGAAGCAGAACGCCTGCTTGCAGAGAGCAAGGAAAGGCTGCATTTCGCTATTGAATCAGCAGGGATAGGGGCCTGGGATTTTAACCCGATAACCAAAGAGCTGATCTGGGACAACCGCTGCAAAGAATTATACGGACTTGCGCCGGCAGACAGTATTGACTATGCAGGTTTTTTAAGCTATATTCATACCGATGACCGCTCCGCTACGGATAATTCAATCAATAAAACATTAAAAGGTGCAAACCGCGGAGAGTTTAACGAGGAATACCGGACAATAGGCAAAAACGACCAAAAGCTGCGCTGGATAAAATCAAAAGGGAAAGCCTATTTTGACAAGGATAATAAAGCTACGCGTTTTATAGGCACCGTACTTGATGTTTCAATTGAAAAAGATGCGGAACAAAGTACGATAGAAATGTTGCGCAAAAAAGATGAGTTTATCAGTATTGCCAGCCATGAATTAAAAACACCGGTTACAAGCCTTAAAGCCTCGTTGCAATTACTGGACAGAATGAAAAATGACCCGTCGCCCATGTTGCCGAGATTTTTAGACCAGGCCAACAGGAGTATGTTAAAAATAACCCACCTTATTGATGAGTTACTGAATGTAAACAGCATGAAAGAAGGACAGCTGCGGTTGAACAAAAGTGTTTTTGTAATTGCCGGTATGCTTAAAGACTGCTGCGGTCATGTGAGGGCCGCCGGCGTTCATGAACTTGTTGTGCAAGGCGATGAAACACTCAAGGTTGATGCTGATGAAGACAGAATTGAGCAGGTGGTGGTAAACCTGGTAAACAACGTTGTTAAATATGCCCCCGAAAGTAAAAACATTTATTTTATAGTTGAAAAAGAGGGCAATACGGCTAAAGTGTCTGTTAAAGATACCGGATTAGGGATATCTGCTGATAAGATCCCACATTTGTTTGACCGGTATTACCGCGCAGATTACGGCGGCGGACAATATTCAGGTATGGGCCTTGGTTTATATATTTCATCGGAAATTATTAAAAGACATGGCGGCAAAATTGGCGTCCAAAGCGAAGTTGGAAAGGGTTCCACTTTTTGGTTTACACTGCCTTTGTGAACTTGATATGAGTGAAATAAACCGTACTTCATAATACCTACAGAATTAGGCCTTAATTTAGTTTCAAAACAGGTAGAAAAACTGTTTGAAAAGCGGCTTTGATCAAAAAATATTTTTTAACTGCATTATGTTTACTGGCTTTTTTAATAAACGCCAACTGTCAAACAGAAAAGTTCACGTCGCGCCTTTATTTTCCCGGCGCCATAGGGATCAACATTCCGTCGGGAGATCAGCAAACGAGCATTAGATCAGGCTTTACGCTTAATACCGCGATGGAATACCGTCCTCAATATACCAATGCGATATTTTTCAGATTTAATTACGATGCCCTAACCAACCATTACAAAAGTATTTTAAGCCAGCTCCCCACAAATGTAACGAGCGGAAAGCTCTCTGCTGCATTTTTCATGGTGGGCGCGGGCTACAGGCGCAAGTTAAATGGAATAAGTGTTTACGGGCTGATACAGCCGGGATATAACAGCTCGGGGTACGATGCGGTTACCAATAACTCGTCAGGCGTTGCTGTTAACAGCATCAGCAGAAACTACCCGGCGTTAAAAATATCTGCAGGGATTGAATATTATCTGGCCCCGCATTTTGCATTAGTAATGGAAACGGGCTATTACCATTTATTTGAGCACAGCCGAACTTATATTTTAAACCCGGATTACGTGAGTTACAGCATTGGGTTCACCACTACCTTATTTTAAAATTAATTATACCCTCAAAGCCCCGGTAATGGGTTAATAAAGCCAGCTATCCCGGGGGTATCGTGTTTTCCTATATTTAAAAAAATAGTACCTTTCACAATTACTATTTAAATGAGCATGACCAACGCTGCAGCAATGCGTAATTACGGCTTTGATATTTTAAGGGTGATTGCCTGTTACATGGTGATCCAGGCACACGCCGGCGAATTTTATTATATAGGCAATGGCGGAAAAATCACCAATACTTTGGATGCTTATTGGGTAGGCTGGTACAATCCCATTTGTATCATATCCGTTCCATTGTTTGTAATGATCTCGGGGCTTTTTCTTTTCCCGGTAACTGACATCCCGGCTTTTTTTAAAAAGCGGTTCAGCCGTATCCTGGTACCTTTTGTTTTGTGGTGTATATTTTACGCCCTATATTATTATGCAAAAGGCTACGTAGATTTGAATACCACACTTACCAATATCGCTAATATCCCGCTCAATTACGGGGCGCGTATTGGACACCTCTGGTTTGTATATATGCTGCTGGGCATTTACCTGTTTGCCCCCATTATATCGCCCTGGATCCAAACAGCCAGCCGAAAAAGCATGGAGTTTTACCTTGTACTATGGGCCGTTACGCTAACTATCCCATATATCCACCTGGTGATTCCCGACATTTGGGGCGAAACCTTTTGGAACCGCACGCCAATGCTGTATTATTTTTCAGGCTTTTTAGGCTATGTGGTGCTGGCAAACTATATTAAACGTTACCACATGGAACCCCGCCCCTGGAATTACACTGCCGGTGTCATTTTGATAATTGCGGGCTACGCTATAACTACCTATGGCTTTATCCACCGCCTGGATACAGAAAAGTTTATCAATAAGCTTGCGCTTACCTGGGGCTTTGAAACCATAAACGTTGCCATGATGACAACCGGGGCCTTCCTGATGTTCAAAAACCTCAAAATAAAAAATCCTGATAGTCCTTTTACACGGTTACTGCTGGATATTGCCGCCAAAAGCTATGGCATTTATCTGGCTCATATCCTTATTTTAAACGCAGTGCATTCCTTGCTCGACCATCGCTTTGCCAGCGCCGCGGTTAAAATTCCGCTGATGGGCCTTTGCGCTTTCATCCTCACTTTTATAGTGGTTAAATTATTGTCTTTACTGCCAAAAAGTAAATGGATTGTGGGGTAAATTGTCTGAACCGGGATTAAAGGATTTTAGGATTAAGCAGGATTCACCCTGTTTAAGCCTTCGAAAAAACTGCGAAACTTAAACATTTTGCAATATCCCGCAGTTTACTATTTTTACAGACCAATTGCATCAATCACTAACAAACTTTACTTACATGATAATCATAAGAAACCATGCCGAATTTGAGACCCACCTTGGTAAAGAGATCGGAACCTCGGGCTGGCATACCATAACCCAGGAACAAATAAACATGTTTGCCGAGGCAACCATTGACCACCAATGGATCCATACCGACCCGCAAAGGGCGGCAACCGAGAGCCCTTTTAAGGCAACCATAGCGCATGGCTATTTAACCGTATCACTGCTGCCGTATTTCTGGCACCAGATAGCCGACGTGCAGAATTTGAAAATGCAGATCAATTACAGTATTGAAAATATCAGGTTTGCCCAGCCGGTTATAGTTAACAGCAAAGTAAGGCTGATCGCAAAACTTGTTGCCATAGTTAACCTAAGAGGCATTACCAAAGCCACCATTGGCGTAACCATGGAAATTGAGAATGAGAAAAAACCTGCCTATACAGGCGAGGTGGTTTTCCTGTACCACTTTAACGCCTAATAGTTTCAAGGATAACAAAACAGAGACGCGATGGTTCGCGTCTCTGTTTTGTTAATGATCTGTTTTTTACAGGTAATTAACCGGTTGAAAAGCGATGATTGAGTTACCTGAAAACTTTACAATCGCTCCACATCCCCTTCCGTAATTTTGTGTTTTAATTTACTATGAACACAAACAACATCCGCCTCAGCGTATTGGACCAATCGCCCATTCGCAAAGGTGTTACAGCCGAACAAGCCATACAGGAAACCATCGCTTTGGCAAAACATACCGATCAGTTAGGCTATACCCGTTTTTGGGTTTCTGAGCATCATAACACCGGCAGCCTGGCAGGCTCAACACCCGAGGTGCTGCTGGCCTACCTGGCATCGCAGACAAAAAATATCCGCATCGGCTCGGGTGGTGTAATGATGCCCAACCACAGCGCTTTAAAAGTGGCCGAAAACTTCCGTATGCTTGAAGCGCTGGCACCCGGACGAATAGACTTGGGGATGGGCCGCGCACCCGGCACCGACAGGATCACCGCATCCATGCTTAATCCTTCGAACCAGTTTCGCGAACAGGATTTTATTGAACAGCTTTACGAACTCAACAATTACTTTCACGACCGCGGCGACCCCGGTACGCCACAGTTAAAGATCAGGGCTATCCCGCAGGTGCAAACCGTTCCCGACATGTGGCTGCTGAGCTCAAGCGGGCAAAGCGGCTTGTTTGCAGCCCATTTTGGCATGGGCCTTTCTTTCGCTCATTTTATTAATCCGTTTGGCGGGCCGGAAGCGGTTGCCATGTACCGCGACAAATTCCAGCCTTCGGCAGACAAGGCGACCGCGCAGGCAAACGTGGCCATATTTGTTTTTTGTTCGGAGGACAAGGAAAAAATACGGCAACACCAGGCATTAATGGATTACCGATTTAACCAGTTTGAAAAAGGCGGCGGCCTCAGTCCCGTAAGCTACGATGATATAAAAGATGTTGAATATTCCGCAGCAGAGATGGATCGCATTAAATACAACCGCGCAAGGGTAATAGCCGGGACGCCCTCAGAAATAAAACTAAAACTAACCTGGTTGGCCGAAGATTATAAGGTTGATGAAATAATTGCTATAACCATAACCGAGGATTTTGAAGACAGGCTCAATTCCTATAGCCTGCTTGCCGAACAGTTTGGGCTTAGAGATTAGAGACGAGTGATCAGAGGTTAGTTAGGAATTTATAGCTATTAAAAAGCTAACCTCTAACGTCCGATCCACCCCCTTTAAAAAACCTAACCTCTAGCCTCTGATCTCTAATCTCTAATCCTTATCTTTGCACATGATAAAATCCATGACAGGCTATGGAATTGCCAGTATTGATTCCGAAGGAACAAAATATACCGTTGAAATAAAATCGCTCAACAGTAAATTCCTGGAACTTTCGCTCCGCCTGCCCAAAACATTTGCCGAAAAAGAATTTCAGCTGCGCAATGATTGCAGCAAGCAAATTGAACGCGGCAAAGTGAATCTTTCAATAAACGTTGAAAAAGCAAGCGCGAAAGTAAATGCCGCCGGTATTGACACTACACTGCTTAAACATTACTACCAACAGCTTAAAGCTGTTAGCGTTGATTTGAACGAACCCACCAATAATTTATTACAACTTGCCCTGGGCCTGCCTGAGGTTGTAAAATACGAAGAGGAAACCGCATCAGAAGAAGAGTGGAAAGTTGCTGAAAAAGCTTACCAGCAGGCACTGGCTGCGTTTCAGCAGTTCAGGAGCGACGAAGGGAATGTGCTGGAGCAGGACGTAAAGTACCGCATCGGCATTATCCTTAAAAACCTTGACCTTGTTGAAATTGAAGAACCTAAGCGCGTGCCGGTTATAAAAGAACGCCTTAACCAATTTTTAAGTGATGCAGTTGGCCGTGAAGCGATAGATCAAAACCGTTTTGAGCAGGAACTGATCTATTTTATTGATAAGCTTGACATTACAGAAGAAAAGATCCGCCTGAGAACGCATTGCAACTATTTTATTGAAACGTTGAAAAATGCGGATGCCAATGGCAAAAAGCTCAGCTTTATATCACAGGAAATTGGCCGCGAGGTAAACACCATCGGCTCGAAAGCTAATGATGCCAACATGCAGAAACTGGTTGTAGGCATGAAAGAAGAGCTGGAAAAAATTAAAGAACAGTTATTAAATGTGTTGTAATTGTTGAAGAGGTTGTAAACGTTGCAGTAGTTAAAAGCTATTCAAATTATAACCCTTTCAAACCTTTATAACGCTTACAACCTTTACAACAACTAATGACCAAAGAAGGCAAACTCATCATATTTTCGGCACCCTCAGGAGCGGGCAAAACCACTATTGTACATCACCTGTTAAAAACAGTCCCCGGGCTTGAATTTTCCATTTCGGCAACAACCCGTAAAGCACGCGGAGAAGAGGTTCACGCCAAAGACTACTACTTTATCAGCAAAGAAGAATTTTTACACCGCATTGCTAAAAAACAGTTTGTCGAATTTGAAGAAGTTTACACCGGCACCTTTTATGGTACGCTACGCACTGAAATTGAGCGCATCTGGAAATCTGGAAAAACGGTAATATTTGATATTGATGTGGAAGGCGGCATGCACCTGAAACGCAAGTATGAAGACCAGGCCCTGGCCATATTTGTACAACCGCCATCATTAGAGGTGCTAAAAGAGCGCCTGGCCGGCCGCGGCACTGACAGTAAGGAAAAACTGGCTGAACGTTTCATAAAAGCAGAAAAAGAACTGAATTATGCACCTCAATTTGATATTATCCTAAAAAATTACGATCTTCAAACGGCATGCGCAGAAGCTGAAGATTTAGTAAAGAATTTCATGACAGCTTCTTAGTTTAAGGTTCGTACTCGTAGCCGAAACATTTTAAAACATTCAAAAGTACCATGATCCATAAACTATTAACCATGAACTAACGAATGAAAATAGGACTACTATTCGGTTCATTTAACCCCATACACGTCGGCCATTTAATTATAGCAAATTACATGGCAAATTACACCACACTCGATAAAGTGTGGCTGGTGGTATCTCCCCAAAACCCTTTGAAAAAATACGGCGACCTTATTAACACGTATGACCGGCTTGAAATGGCGAAGCTGGCTACTGATAATTCAACCAACCTGGAAGTAAGCGATGTGGAACTGAAATTGCCCCAGCCATCTTACACCATTGACACCCTGGCCCACCTGAAAGAGAAATACCCGCAGCATGAGTTTGCCCTCATTATGGGTTCTGACAACCTGGTATCGTTACCCAAGTGGAAGAACTATAAACTGATCCTGCGCGATTACCAGATTTATGTTTATCCCCGCCCTGGCTATGAAAATACCGACTTGGCCAGCCACCCGTCAGTAACCATAACCATGACACCACTCATGGAGCTCTCCGCAACATTTATCCGCCAGTCTATCGCACAAAAAAAGAACGTGCAATATTTTGTACCCGATATTGTGCTCGACTTTATTGACAGTAAAAATTTATACCGGTAGTTTGTTTGGGAAACATTGTTTCAATTAAATCTAGCTGCTCCAACTCAAACAAGCAATAACTATCTTTGCAAGCGTGAGCGAAAAAACAATTCTTAAGCTGCAATTACCTACCGACCCGCTTTGGGTAAAAAACGTTGTTGAAAGCAATATCGAAGAGCTTTTAACCGACCATGCATTTTGCGAGCAAAAAGCAGCCAGCAACGCCATTACTTTAATTGTACAAAACCCCAACCTATCGGATCTGGTGCAGGAAATGACCATGCTGGTACAGGAAGAAATGGACCATTTTAAACGGGTTCACGATATTATTTTACAACGGGGCTTTGTTTTGGGCCGCGAGCGTAAAGACAATTATGTAAACGAGCTGCGCAAATTCATTATCATAGGAGGCGGCCGCATCGTACAATTAATAGACAGGCTTTTGTTTTCGGCCATGATAGAGGCCCGCAGCTGTGAGCGCTTTAAGGTATTGTCTGAAAATATAAATGACGGGCAGCTTTCGGCATTTTATCATGAACTGATGATCAGCGAGGCTACCCATTACGCCATGTTCATTCGCCTGGCAAAAAAATACGCAGATGGAATTGACGTTGAAAAACGCTGGACCGAATTTTTAGCTTACGAAGCACAAGTAGTAAAAAATTATGGCAAAGCTGAAATGATCCACGGGTAGTGGATGCGCAGTGCCAGCACACATAGTCACTCAATTCTATATTCCACGCGGCCTGGACGGATGAAAGGGAAACTTTGACACCAACCGGTTGGTGCTGGTAGGAAGGCAGGAAAATACTTAATCGGCGGATGCAGACTGTGATAAAATCAGTTGCTTCGGGCTATTCTAACTATACTATCGGCCTTGGGTTACACCGACTACATTCCCCATGTAATTATCCATCAGCACCATATCAATTTTATCGTTGATAAAACCAATGTACATGTCAGGCCGAACAATAAGCGATTTACCCTGATTTTCATTTACCTCGAATGCATCAAAAATTGCCTGATTTTTGATTGATTTGGGCAGGTAGAAGAAGTTAAGCATACCCGGGTATTTTTGGCTAATCCATTTGGCCAGCGAGAACAGGTCCATTTCAGCAAGCTTGCCCAGTATAATGAGTGTAAAGCCTGGCTTGCTGCACCACTCGTGCAGGTCGGTTTCCGCCTGTTTCTTTTCGTCGAATACTTTAAAGTAAGGTAGTCTGTCACCTGCTTTTATCCGGGTAGATTGGCTAACGTGCAGGTTAATGCTACTGTCGCGGTAATTGATCCCGATTTGCGATACCTGTTTTAAAAAAAACGCCCTGATGTTTGCGTTGCCCCAGGCCAGTTTCAATACAACAGGCATTACCCATCTTTTTATAAGGCCCGCCATCCAGCTGTCAGACATGATCATGCTAAAAACCCTATCGGTGGTACTTAACAGTCTTTTAGCCACCGGTATTCTTTCATCCGCATAGCTACTCAATATTTTAGGAGCCAGCGTTCCGTTCGCAACACCGGCTAGTTTCCAGCCCAGGTTATAGGCATCCTGCAGGCCGGTATTCATGCCCTGTCCGCCTACCGGGGAATGGATATGCGCGGCATCGCCAATTAAAAAACAGCGCTGAGCCCTAAAGTTATCAGCCATGCGGTGATGCAGTCTATAGGTGGTGAACCAAAAGGTCTCCGCTATATTTATGTTTAGCCCGCTCGTTTTATCCAGGCCCGGCAATATGTCATTAACGGTTAAACCTTCTTTATTGCTCAGCTCGTCGGGCAGGTTGCCCAAAGCGCGGTAGCGGTTGAGCTCCGGCATTGGAAAAAATGCAGAAAACCCCTTTTTCGCCAGATAAAGGTGGATCTTTTTATCCCGCAGTTCATCATTCGCCAGTTCAACGTCGGCCAGGTAAAAATTGTGCCCGTACGTTTCACCGTTAAAAGGGATTTGCAATTGCTTACGGACTACGCTGTGTGCCCCATCGGCGCCTACAACCCAATCGCAGGTAAGATTAGTAACGGTGTCAACCGTTTTTAATTGAACTTCAACCCTTTCTGCGGTTTGCGTTAGTGCGGTTAACGTAGTTTCCCAATAAACCGGGCAGCAGTTAAGCGTAAGGTAATCCAGCAGCAGGCGTTCGTTTTTGCTTTGCTGGTACATCAAAACGTATGGAAAAGGCGTTTGTTCACCACCCAAATGGTCAAGTGGCAATTCGGCAACCTGGCTGCCATTATCATTAAAAATAATCCCGCCGGCCTGTTGCCCGTTTTCAATAACGCGTTCAACAACCCCCATTTGCCGGTAGATTTCCAGTGAACGCGCCTGTACAGCCAGGGCTTTTGACTCGTCGGTAGGCCCTTGTTTAATATCAATAATTATGGGTAAAACACCGTGCCGCAATAATTGGGCAGCCATCATCAGGCCGGACGGCCCCGCCCCAACTATTAATACCCTGGTATGCGTTTCGCTGATCGTCACTTACAACTTATGGAAAATTAAAAATATGGTTGGCCGTTTATGCAGTTCAGGCACTTTCTTTTGCCATTCGCCTACAGTTTTGGTTTGAATAAATTCCGTCGGCGCCGTAATATCACATGCAATACATAACCTCGTTTTCGGGTTTGCTGTTTTTAAAATTTCTTCCAGCATGGGGTTATTACGAAAAGGCGTTTCAATAAAGATCTGCGTCTGATCGTTCCGTTCCGACAAATTTTCCAATTCTTTGATCTTTTTGCTGCGTAAAACCTTATCAATAGGCAGGTAGCCGTTAAAGGTGAAACTTTGTCCGCTAAAGCCCGAGGCCATCAGCGCCAGCAAAATTGAGCTTGGGCCAACCAGCGGCACCACTTTTATACCCATGCGGTGCGCTTTTTCAACAAGCTCCGCACCCGGGTCGGCAATACCGGGGCATCCGGCTTCGCTCATTATTCCCACATCGTTACCGGTCTGCAATCCTTTAAAAAACTCAGCGGTGCCATCTGCCCGGTTGTGTTTGCCATAATCGTGGATCAGCAGTTCGCTTTGCGGGGTTTTAAGCCCTGCTTCTTTTAAAAACCGGCGCGCGGTTTTTTCATTTTCAACAATATACTCCTTAATGCTATTGATAGTATCAACCAGGTAAGGCGTAAATGACTTAGCGGCAGCTTCGTCTGCAAGCGGCACGGGGATTAAATAAAGGGTTCCTAAAGGCATATTGCAAAATTGCTGTTTTTTGTTTAATTTACCGTGGGTTTGATTTTGGAATTATTAGCCTCACTCAGAGCGCTCTCCAAAGTAGAGGGATTCTAAAGGAAGCGCGAAGACAGCGTCCGCTCCGCAAGAGGAGATTTTGAGAGGTAATAAATGTGTTTGGTTTATATGGTAAAAATTATTTGAAAGGAGTTTGAAATAATGAAGTCATTAGGTATCAACTGGTTTATAGAAGGCTCGATAGATTTTGAGCATAAAAAATACGTACTGCTGGATTACCTGCAGCAGATTAACCGCCACTTTGACAAGAGCAAACTGTATCCAACGATTACCGACCTGATCTTCCATTTCAACAACCTGCTGTATTTTAAAAAGAACAAAACCATGCTGCAGCAGGCATTTCCGCAGCGGTTAACCAAAGCGGATATTGAAGCGGTTAAGCTAACCTATCAGAAAATTGTGGACGACGACAACTCTATGCGCGAAATTGAGCAGATCATTAGCTATGCCCTGCAAAAAATGGATCCGGCTATTCAAACCGGGAAAGAGATTTATGATTTTGTGGAAAGCCGGCTGAATATCGATCCGGTAGGTATTGTGCCGCTATTGCCCTATCATGGCTATTTCTCGCTCAGGAACGGAGGGGAACGCACCAATTTTATTTATGAGTTCCAGATCACCATTTTTGAAAATAAGGACGACAAGTATCGCGGTATTAACATTAATTATGTCGACACCTGGGAGCAGAGCATTACTAATACCCCTGAAGCTTTAAAACTCGACCTGATCCGCCGAAATAAACACCTGCCCAACCCTGCCGTTTATTATGTGCAAAGCGATATTACATTCCCTTTGGAACAAACCTTATTGCCCGTTGCAAAGAGGAGCCTGGTAAAGTACATCAGCCATGCCGCCTGATGCTTATTTACTGATAACGGTAAGGATTTGATTTGCGGTACATTTTTCCTGTACCCCGGTTTGCATATTTTTAATGGTTAATAAACCGCTTTCAATTTCATCGCTGCCGATGATAATGGTGAACGGGATATTTTTGTTATTGGCGTAGTCCAGTTGTTTTTTTAGTTTGGCGCCTGCAGGGTAAAGTTCCGCATTAATCTCATTTCGGCGCAACTGCTGTAATATCGGCAGGGCAAATTGTTCACCTTCCTTATCAAAGCAACAGATCAGTAATTGGGTGGATTGGCTTGTTGCCTGGGGGAACAGATTTAGTTCGTCCATTACATCGTAGATCCTGTCTGCACCAAAGGAAATCCCCACGCCTGTTAATCCTTTTAGCCCGAACATGCCGGTAAGGTCATCATACCGGCCACCCCCGCCTATACTGCCCATGGCAACTTCATTGGTCTTCACTTCGAAGATAGCGCCGGTATAATAGTTCAATCCTCTTGCTAAAGTTATATCAAGTTCTAATCTGGCAGTTATGAGTTGGCAACCGGCAATATAATTGAACACCGTTTCCAGTTCATCACACCCTTTTAAGCCGGTAGCCGAATTGGCTAATGCACTGCGCAGGCTTTCCAGCTTTTCAGCGTTTGATCCTTCAAGCAGGATCACCGGCTTTATTTTTTCGATATCATCCGCAGTAAAGCCGCGATCCATCAGTTCTTTGATCACCCCATCGAGGCCAATTTTATCCAGCTTGTCAATAGCAACCGTAAGGTCAATTATATTATCAGATTTATCTATAATTTCGGCAATACCCGATAGTATTTTTCTATTGTTAATCTTTATGGTGAAATCTTTTAATCCCAGCTTGCTTAAAGCCTCGTCATAAATCAATACAAACTCAGCCTCGTTAAGCAAACTATCAGAGCCGACCACATCGGCATCGCATTGGTAAAACTCGCGATAGCGGCCTTTCTGCGGCCTGTCTGCGCGCCAAACCGGCTGCACCTGAAACCGCTTGAAAGGGAAAGTGATCTCGTTTTGATGCTGCACAACGTAGCGGGCGAAAGGCACTGTAAGATCATAACGAAGGGCTTTTTCGGAAATTATGGGAACCAGGTTCTTTGAATTGAATTCAAAGTTCTCTTCTTTTAGTTTTTTATTTTCAGCATCATTCCAAAAATCCCCGCTATTTAATATTTTAAACATCAGCTTATCTCCTTCGTCACCATACTTGCCGGTTAGGGTTGACAGATTTTCCATAGATGGTGTTTCTATCTGTTGATAGCCATATTTACGAAACACACCTTTAATGGTATCAAAAATAAAATTACGCTTCACCATTTCGGTGGGTGAAAAATCACGGGTGCCTTTTGGTACAGATGGTTTAATGGATGCCATAGGGCGCAAAGATACAAAAGTAAGATTGTCTGAACCATGATTTTTAGGATTAGCGGATGGCTATGATGAAAACCCAGCTTGCCTTTAATCGCAAAATCAAAAAAAAATATATTAATCTTAGTTATTTTTGGATAATGAATATCCTTACCCAAACACCTCGTCTCATCATCAGGCGGTTCAAAGCCGCAGAAGAAGAAATGTACCTGAGCCTTTATGACGATGACCGGGTTATGCAATACCTGCCTTTCCGCAGCCGGGAGGACCATATTCAAATATTCAGGGAGCACCTTAACGCTGCACCAGCAGGCGACGTTACCGGTCGCTGGGGATTATTCAACACGGAGGATAATGACTTTATTGGCATGTGCCTGCTGCGTTTATTTGATGATGGCAGCGACAACATTGAGTTGGGTTACGCTTTCAGGTATGAGTACTGGGGCAAAGGCATAGCTTCAGAAATGACAGATACCCTTTTATCCTGCATGCTAACAGTAAACCCGGCTGCAAAATTTGTTGCGGTAACCGATCTTGAAAACACAGCATCCCAGCGTGTGCTGGAAAAAATCGGCATGAAACGCGACGGCAATTATTTCAGAAACGGAATTGAGCTGGCGATGTTCAGGCTTTGAACAGCGTGTTACTAAACTATTTTATCTTTCTGTAAGGCTTTTTAATATCTCCTTGCACCCTTTCTCAATCATTTGAAAAACCGGTTCAAACTGGGTATCGTCATAGTACGGATCGGGTACTATTTTATCGCCCAGCAGTAAGCTTACCTTTTTCCTGTCTTCCTCATTGCGCGCCATTGCAAGCACATCACTTAGGTTGCTTTTATCCATCACAAAAATATGATCATAGTAATCGAAATCACCGATCCTGAACACGCGGCAGATCTGATTGCTGATATCTATCCCGTGCTCACGGGCGGTGCGGGTTGACCGCCGGTCAGGCCCCTGGCCAACATGCCAGTTGCCTGTACCTGCAGACTCTATTTCCCAATTAAGCCCCCGCTCATTGGCCAGGTACTCCATTATGCCATGCGCCAGCGGCGAACGGCAAATATTGCCGAGGCAAACCATTAGTAGTTTCATTGTGAGTTAGTTGATGGAGTGAGTGGTTGATCAGGTTGACTAAGTTGAAGGCGGCTAAGTTTTTTAACTTAATCAACCATTCACTTAATCGACCTAATCAACTAAATAATTGATTCAATACCCCGGCCAGTCTGATGCCTGCCTTTAACAATTGCTTGTTCAGCGTATCAATATGGTTAAAGTTGTATTTATAATTAAGGGTGTCGCCGGGCTTTATTTCGGTGTATAATTTTTCAGCAATTTGGTTCGATTCAAATAACCATTGAGCAATAGGTGCTTTTTGTAATTCTTTACGCTGCGCCAGCGTGGTATGGTTAATTGCGCTGGTATATTCGGTGTAACTTAACTGCTGAAAATCTATCAGTTGAGAATCCCATATTGAATGCAGGTTTGTGGGGGTACTAAACCAATTCACTTTAAAGTCGTTCCCGCCTTTATCATCTGTATGTGCGGTATGCATGGGCTGATGAACATCCTCAATCACATGGATCAGCATCCTCAGGTAAAGCAGCTTTTTATCTTTTGCCAGGTCTTTCTTTTTTAACTCGGCAATCATAAAAGTTATTTTGGTGTAGGCATCCACACTTGTATCGTGCACCAGGTACTCCTGCATTTCAGGATAAGTATATGCCTTATCAAAATCAATAAAGTGCCAGTTATACAGGTAACTATAGTCAGGGTCCGATTTTATAAAATCAGCCCAATTGCTGGCCATGGCTATCGACTCATCGCCGAGGATCTCTTTGATAGCTTTCCGGGCCTGTGGGGTTAAATAACTATCTGCAATCTGCCCGCAAATGCGGTGCCCCTGCGTACCCCATGCCATTGATTGCAGGGGAGCATACATCATAGCGATACCTAAAGCTAATTTTTTTAAGAAATTCATTTTCATGTTACAATGGTTTTGGAACACAGGAGGTTCTTTTAATTAAATGTGCGTTGATAGGGATAACGTTTGTGGCGCCGGCAAACTGGATAAGCGAATCTGCCTTTTTTCTGATCTTAAAATACTCGTCATAATCGCCATAGCGGAAACAGCTTTTTTCATCCTTTATGGTTAAATCAGCATTACAGAACAGGCCTTTCATATGCAGGGTGTCGTGTTTTTGGATGTAGGTACCTTTGCAATATTCAATCCACTGGCCTTTACTGGTACATGAATCGCCACCGCTATTTACTTTGCTGTAGGAATGGATCGTCATAACAAACGAGTCGCAGCTAAACTTCAGGTGATATAATGAATAGTTCAGCAATTGCTTTTGCCCGGCTATCGAATCCTGCTGCCACTCGCCCTGCAAGTAAGCCTGCCCCGGCGTTTGCATGTCGGGATTAAAATGGCAGCTGAAAGCTGAAAGCAAAAGAATGAAAGCCAGCAGGCGAACAGTAAAAAGCGAAAGGCGAAAGGGCTTTTGCATGAAATATATTGTAAAGCCCCTCTCCAAAGGAGAGGGATTTAGGGTGAGGCGTAATAGTTCGCTTATTTTAAACTGCCGATCATGTCTTCCGGGCGAACCCACTCATCAAACTGCTCATTGGTGAGCAGGCCGAGGCCAAGGGCGGCTTCGCGGAGCGACAGATTTTCTTTTAACGCTTTTTTGGCGATTTTAGCCGCATTTTCATAACCGATATGCGGGTTTAAGGCAGTCACCAGCATTAATGAATTTTCAAGGTGTTTCTTTATCCCGGCATAGTTTGGCTCAATACCAACCGCACAATGATCATTGAATGAGGTGCATGCATCACCTATTAAGCGGGCCGACTGTAAAAAGTTGGCTGCCATAACCGGCTTAAACACATTAAGCTCATAATGCCCGTTTGAACCGCCTATAGATATGGTTACATCGTTACCCATAACCTGCGCAGCTACCATGGTAACAGCTTCATTTTGGGTTGGGTTAACCTTACCCGGCATAATTGACGAACCCGGCTCATTATCGGGAATATGGATCTCGCCGATACCAGAACGCGGACCGGAAGCCAGCATGCGGATATCATTGGCAATTTTCATTAATGATACTGCTATTTGTTTTAATGCACCATGGCTTTCAACAATAGCATCATGCGCAGCAAGTGCTTCAAATTTATTTTCGGCAGTGCGAAAAGGCAGGCCGGTAAATTTGGCAATGTATTCGGCCACCTTTACATCGTAACCTTTGGGTGTATTGATGCCTGTACCTACGGCTGTGCCGCCTAAAGCAAGCTCAGCGAGGTGATCAAGCGTATTCCTTAATGCTCTTAAGCCATGATCCAGCTGAGATACGTATCCAGAAAATTCCTGGCCCAAAGTAAGCGGCGTTGCATCCATTAAATGAGTACGGCCAATTTTAACGACACTTTTAAATGCTTCAGACTTCGCCTTTAAGGTATCACGCAGCTTTTCAACACCCGGGATAGTTACATCAATCACCATTTTATAGGCAGCAATGTGCATGGCTGTTGGGTACGTATCGTTTGATGATTGCGATTTATTTACATCATCATTAGGGTGGATGAAAGTTTTACCCTCGCCCAGTTTATTGCCGGCAACCACGTGTGCACGGTTGGCAACAACCTCGTTCACGTTCATGTTTGATTGTGTGCCCGACCCTGTTTGCCAGATCACCAGCGGAAATTCGCCGGCTAATCCGCCTTCAAGAATTTCATCGCAAACCTGTGCAATCTGGTCGCGTTTTTCGGCAGGCAATACGCCGCAATCCGTATTGGTGTATGCAGCAGCCTTTTTAAGGTAAGCAAAAGCAGCAATAATTTCCTTTGGCATGGATGCCTCCGGCCCAATTTTAAAGTTATTGCGTGATCTTTCGGTTTGTGCTCCCCAGTATTTATCGGCAGGTACCTGTACCTCGCCCATGGTATCGTGTTCGGTTCTGAAACTCATGGAATTTATGTTTTTTTGCAGCGCAAAGGTAGGGTTTTATCTAATGTTTGTAAACGTAAACGGGTAAACTTTTTGGTACAAAAACTAGTCTTCCGTTTGCGATCTTACACCATTAGTTTCCCTCCTTTTTGGATTTACATGATCGGCTTCAATGTACAATCCATCCGCCTTTTCAAACAGTTCGCGATTTTCATCTGTTGGCCCAAGCGCATAATTATACCTTGACAAGGCATAGAGCAGCGGTATTTTTTCTCTGGGGATCTCGCCTTGCTGCAAGTCATTTAGCCAGTCGCTTCCCATAAATAATAGCGTATATTTCTTTTCAATTTTTTCGTATATCGCATAGGCATCATACGAATCCAGCCACTCCGGCGGAGCGAATAAGCCGGTTATGTTCCCTATTTTATTCCGGCTTTCAACTCCTTCGTTTTTTTCCTGCCCAAAAACAAAAAAGAAATAAATCCATACAGCTAAAAATAAGATACCTGTTAACAGCGCTCCACCACTCCTTGTCCCTAAAAAAAGAAAAACTACTGCAAGTATCGCGGCATATACCCTTGCATAACCTGCTATAATACTTGTTTGATGGAGTGGCACCGAAAAGCCTTTTCTTCCCCGAAACGCTGAAGAAGTTACCAGCATTGACGCAACCGGCATCAAAGGTACCCCGATAATAATAAATTTAGTTTCAATCCATTGATCCTTTACTTCGTGTACCTTCCCAAGAAATATGGTGCCTATTATAAATGCCATGTGCCGGTTTAAGTTTGCTTTGCCGATGTTGTTAAGGATTCGGCTTTGTAAATTTAAGGATTTATGTCAATTGAGTTGAATTGCCATATAATTAATACATTACCTTTTTATTAAGCGATGCTTCCGGATACTAATCGGCAGTGATTGTTTACTGTTTGTTGCTTGTGTATATTTAGCAGGATATGCAGTTTTATATCAGCAAACGAAATTTAAATATGAAAACAATGAAACTGCTGATACAAAAGATCGCTTTGATTACCACCCTGGTAGCTATGAGTATAGCCGCCGCAGGTCAGATAACCACCATGGAGCATAATAATAAATTGGAGGTGTATGATCATTATAAATTGATAGACACGCTGCATGCCACGCCGGATCAACTGGCAAAAGTTCACCAGCTGCAAAAAATAAAGCAGCTCACAAAAGATCATTACTATTATGATTTTCCGTACGCACGTAACCTGGGTATCAGGTTTAACAATGATGGAAAAACAAAAAGCGAAGTTTACGAAGGCCGGGACTGGGGCGACGACAAGTTTTATAAAAGCATAATTATTGATGGCGACTGCTCAATTGAGCTGGCTGCACTGGATATTACTGAAAAAAATGCGGCTGATTATCGTTACCGGGTGGTACAAAATGACAACCAGGAGCTAACAACTTGGAAGGTACCTGCAACCTTTAAAAACACAAGCGATAAGCGGTTTAAGTATGCTTATTTAGGCCAGTTTAAATATGCGCCGGGCCAGGTGCTAAAGGTTGAAATTTATAATGTAAAAAACTTTAAACAACAGGATGCCATGCTAATTGACTGGCGCAAGGTTGAAGCCGCTAAAGTAGGTGCCACCATACAATATATTAGCCGAAACTTTCACATTCCGGATAACGGGCTAATAAGCTATCCTATGAATATGGTTAAACATGGGTCTGTTAAAAAGAAATCATTCTTCTTTGGAAAAGAACGGGTTTTTACGCGCCCAGCCTCGCTAAACTTTATTGAAACCACAGCTTCAAATGATATAAAATTAAGGCTCGGCGATTCGCTGCAAAATATATCCTTTGATATAGGAAACGGCCAAAGGCTTTATAATTACAGGATCAGCCTGAAAAGGGAGATTGATGGTTATACAGACAGTATAGACTTCGGCGAAACAAATGACAAACTTGTTCTATATAAGGAGTTTTGGAAAAACCCGGGCAAGTATAGTATCACCTTTACGCCTAAGATCCATAAGCATGGCGGCGAACCTATACTGCTGTTACACAACCTCGCGACCTCCATCAGTTTTACGACACTTCCAGCGTTGGATACTACGCACAGCATCCCCTTACGCGCTGTGATATTAATGGCTTTTATCACCGCTTTTATCATCGTTCTGCTGTTTACTTACTACCGGCAACGGCAAAAACGAACTTTGGAAGCGGAAGCACAAAACAGGCAGATCGCAACGCTGCAATTGCAATCGGTGCGCTCACAGCTAAACCCGCATTTTATGTTCAATGCGCTGGCTGGCATTCAAAACCTGATGAATAAAAATGAAATTGAACTGGCTAATAAATACCTGGCCCGCTTTGCCCGCATTACCCGCAACGTACTTGACGACGGTAATAAAGAACTAACTTCAATTGAGCATGAAACCGACCTGCTTAACGATTACCTTCAAATGGAGCAACTGCGTTTTGGCTTCGCGTTTGATATTAACGTGGATGATATTGACCAGCAAATTGAGATTCCCGCCATGCTGCTGCAGCCATTTGTTGAAAATGCAGTTAAACATGGGGTATCAACCTTAAAAGATAAAGGGAAAATAACCGTTGGCATTGCTAAAAACAATGCCGACCTGATTCTGACCGTTGCCGACAATGGCGGAGGCTTTATCGGGGAAACCACAACCGGTATGGGGATAAAACTTTGCAAAGAGCGGATTAAGCTGCTCAACGGCATCTATAAAAATAGCAGTATCTTGCTGCATAAAAACGTGCAAAGCAACAACGGCACCCTAATAACCATTGAACTGAAAAACTGGCTGTAGAAAATGAAAGCGCTTATTGTTGATGATGAAGCCTCTAACCGGGAAAATCTGCTGCACTTATTGCAAACCTATGCGCCCGATATAGTGGTATGCGCTGCCGCAGGGAATGTTGACGAGAGTATAAAAGCGATAACAACGCACAGCCCTCAATTAGTTTTCCTGGATATCCAGCTGCATCAGCAGTCCGGTTTCGACCTGCTTAAACAATTAAGCGAAATAAACTTCGAGATCATATTCGTAACAGCGTATGATCAGTACGGCATCCAGGCTGTAAAGTTCGCTGCGCTTGATTACCTGCTGAAACCTATTGACATTGATGAGCTTAGGTGGGCAATTGAAAAAGCCCGCAAGGCTATCCATCAAAAACAAAAAAACGAGCGTTTGGGCTACCTGCTGGAGTATTTAAAGGATGACAATAAAAGCAAGCCCCGTATTGCCTTGCCCCTATTCAGCGAAACACGGTATGTAAATATCAATGATATTATTCGTTGCGAAGCCGACAATAGCTACACCCGTTTTTTGCTAAACAGCGGCGAACAGATCCTGGTATCAAAAACCTTAAAGGAATACGCCGCGCTGTTGCTCAATTATGGTTTTTTGCGTTCGCATCAATCACACCTGGTTAATACCGCGTTTATAAAAAGCTGGCTGCGCGAGGATGGCGGCAGCTTGCTGCTAACTGATGGCGTAAAAGTGCCGGTATCAAAACTAAACCGGGAAAAAGTTAAGGAATTACTGGCTTCGCAGTTTAAGCTGTAAAACGCAAATTTAAAAGGCCCGCTCGGCTCCCTTAACCCAGGCTTCCAGATCAGCTACCGGCTGCTGGTTGTCTTTTATCCATTTGGTGCTTTCGGGTGTGCTGCTGCTAACCAGCCTGGCCATTGCCGGCATATTTGGCGATTGTGCCAGCCGATAAAAATAAGCGGCTAAATATGTTCTGAAAAAATAATTCCCGGTTTGCTTTTCTGCAAGCTGTCCAACATTTGTAAAAATAGCTGTCAGTTCTGCCGCTAACAGGTCCGCTGCGGAGGCATACCTTCTTTTGCTAAAATCAGCAACGGCCTGTGTTATTGCCTGGTTGAGGGCGCTGGTATTTGCATCAATAGCACCCGGAGCCAATTCGCCCGGTTCGGGCTTAAGCGCCCCACCTTGCAGTATATGCTGAATGTTTGCAAAGGCTTCAGTACTGCGGGCAGTATTGGGTTCCAGCAATATAAAGCTGCAGAAACCAAGTAATGCCTGTGCCCGTTTATTTTGATGAAAACTAACCAGGGCATACATCCTTTGTGTGCCGGCATGTTTTGGATCAAGCTTTATGGCTTCAATTGCATTTTTCTCTGCTTCGGTATATTGCTTGCTTTTAAAATGGATCAGTCCCAAAAGGTCATAAGCGGCAGCGTTGAGTTTACCGTCGCCCTTCACTACTTTTTCAAGATAAGGAATCCCATCTTTTCCTTTATCTGATAAAAATAAAGAATACGCCAACTGGTAATTGGCATATAAATTTCCGGTGTCAAGCTTTAGTGCTTGTTGATATTTTTCAATAGCTTCAGCGTATTTCTTTTCATCATTTAGCTTTACCCCCTGCTTAACCAGCGCACGGGCATCATCATTGTCCTGGGCTAATGTTTTGCGGCTGGCTGCAATTATAAAAAGGCCAATAAGCAGGTATTGAAAGTATTTCATCTGCTAAAATTAGGAAGACCTATTAACTAAAAGAAAAAATAATTAAAACATTACTTTATAACTCCTGTATAATTTCTGACTTTTGCCACCGTTAACAAAGTGTGAATTTTACTTTATGAAATTAGTGTACACCCCCATCATATTTACTTTTTTTCTTTTTATTTTAACTGCCTGCTCATCCAAACAAAAAGATACCAGCGCCAAGCTGCCCGGCCCCGAGGCACCGTTTGATACCAAAGCTTTTTTAAGTTACGACCCCAAGCATGCCGATAAAAAAATTGATGAAGTGATGCAGCAACTGCATAAAACCCGCGGTTTTAACGGGAACGTGCTGGTGGCAAAAAATGGCAAAATAATTTACGAAAAGGCAATTGGCTGGGCTGATTACCTTCACCGCGACAGCCTCAAGTTAAGCTCGAAGTTTGAGCTGGCTTCAGTTACCAAAACTATGACGAGCACTGCCATATTGATGTTGATGGAGCAAGGAAAGCTTAAGCTGGATGATGATGTAAAAAAGTTTTTTCCTGATTTTCCGTATGATGGGGTAACTATTCGCCTGCTGCTTACACACCGTTCGGGCATGATGAATTATGTTTATTTTACCGACGATTTGTACCGCGCCCAACACCTTAACCAGCGGAAGGGCATCTCCAACCAGGAAGAAATGGCTTTGATAGCCCAATACAAACCCCGCCCGTTTAACAAACCTAACGTAAGGTTTTTGTATAACAACTCAAATTTTATGGTGCTGGGGTCCATTATTGAAAAAGTTACCGGCCAGTCTTATGCCGATTTTATGCAAACCCACATTTTTAAACCTTCCAAAATGCTGAATACAGCAGTTTATTCAAAGGCGGTTTATGATAAGATCCCTGTGGATGTGGTTGGGCACGACAGGGGGCAGTGGAAATATTCTGTCGCACAAAACTTTTTAGACGGGCCGGTTGGCGACAAAGGCATTTACAGTACAGTAGGTGACCTTTGGCTGTATGACCGTGCGTTGCGCGCCGGCCGTTTGTTAAAACAGGCTACTATGGATTCGGCATACGTGCCCCGCAACCCTATGGTTCATGGTCACTTTAGCTACGGCTATGGCTGGCGGATATTTGAGGCGCCTGGCAAGCAGGTAATTTACCATACCGGCTGGTGGCATGGTTTCAGGCATATTTATTTACGTGACATTAAAGATGATATTACCATTGTGCTGCTTTCAAATCTTTCAAACGGCAGTTTATTAAAGCTTGATGATTTGTTTAAAGCGGCTGGAATGCCAATAGTGCGCAAAAGTGCCTACAACGGTAATGGCGACACAAGTGATGATTAAGATTTAAGTGAGTGGTTG
This sequence comes from Mucilaginibacter xinganensis, assembly GCF_002257585.1. Lineage (NCBI taxonomy): Bacteria > Pseudomonadati > Bacteroidota > Sphingobacteriia > Sphingobacteriales > Sphingobacteriaceae > Mucilaginibacter > Mucilaginibacter xinganensis. The sequence continues at coordinate 5,100,029 of NZ_CP022743.1, forward strand.
ATTGGGCTGGATTAGGTTGATTACGTTTTTTAATTTTGCAACAACTCACTAAATCTACATAATAAACTAATAAACTATGTTCGATAAACTAATGCAAGCCCAGCAAATGGCGGGCGCAATGAAACAAAAATTAGACGCTATTACCGTAACGGGCACTGCCGAAGGTGGCAAAATCACAGTTACCGCTAATGCAAGCAAAGTTATCCAGTCTGTAACTATTGATGAGGGGTTTTTAAAGGAGGCAGATAAAGAGCAGCTGGAAGAGCTCATGGTTATTGCCATAAATAAGGCCATGACCCAGGCAGATACCGCAAGCCAAAGCGAAATGGCCGCTGTAACCAAAGATATGTTTGGTGGCATGGGTGGCCTTTTTTAGAATATTGACATTAGGATGTTTTATTATAGAACGCCAAATGCCGAATTTTGGACGATTATGTAAGGAAGCCGACTGTATTTCCACCAGCGGTTACCTGTAAAAACAAAAACTGACCTATGAAAACTACCTATTACGGACAATCGACTTTTATGATCGAGACAGGCGGAAAAAAGCTGTTATTTGATCCGTTTATTACCCCAAACCCGATGGCAAAAGACATCGATATTGATAGCCTTAAGCCTGATTATATTTTAGTTTCACACGGGCATGGCGATCATGTGGCCGATTTGCTCGCAATCCAGAAAAGCAGCGACGCCATCATTATCTGCATTGCCGAAATAGCCAACTGGCTTGGCAAGCACGGTATAAACAATGCACACGGCATGAACATTGGCGGCGGATTTGATTTTGATTTCGGCCGAGTGAAAATGGTAAACGCCATCCATTCCAGCACCTTGCCTGACGGTTCGCCGGGGGGAAATCCTGCCGGTTTTGTTATTTACGCCGATGGAAAAACCATTTATTATGCCGGCGACACCGCGCTTACCTATGATATGAAACTGCTTGCTGATGATAACCTTGACTGGGCTTACCTGCCAATAGGCGACAACTACACTATGGGCGTTGATGATGCAATTAAAGCAACCAGCTTCATCAACTGTAAAAATGTAATTGGCATGCACTATGACACGTTCCCGGTAATTGCTATAGATAAAAAAGCGGCAGAAGAAAAATTCATCAAAGCGGGCATTAATATCAAGCTGCCTCAAATTGGCGAAAGCATAGAGCTGTAATTTAAAGAAACGTCATGCTGAACTTGTTTCGGCACCCCATAGCCAATTAATCACGTGAAAGGTTTAGGCCTGCCATTCGGTAGGTCCTGTGAGGTGCTAAAGCAAGTTCGGCGTGACTTACTAAACGACCTTTAGTCAATCAACTTATACCCTACGCCCCTGATATTAATAATCTCTACCGATAGGTCCTGCTGAAGGTGTTTGCGCAGCCTGGTGATAAAAACATCCATGGTGCGGGTATTAAAAAAACTATCATCCCCCCACAGCTTTAACAATACCGCTTTACGGTCAAGCACCTCGTTTTTGTGCTGTACCAGCAGCGTTAGAAGTTCGTTTTCACGGTGCGACAACTTGCATGACAACTGCCCGCCGAACCATAACTCCTGCTTGTTCATGTCAAATGTGTATCGCCCTAACGCCACTGCTGATGGAGCCTTGCCCGTGGCCCTGCGGCGCAACAATTCATTAAGCCGCAGGATCAGTTCCTCCAGACTAAACGGTTTCTTCAGGTAATCATTCCCGCCAGAATCGTAGCCCTTCACAACATCTTCTGTTTGTGATTTTGCTGTTAAAAATAAAACGGGAAGCTGCTTATCTGTCTTACGAATTTCCTCAACAAAGGTAAAGCCGTCCATAAAAGGCATCATCACATCAACAATACAAATGTCGAAATCATTTTTACGAATTGCCTCCAGCCCCAAAACGCCATTAAGTACATGAGTAACTGTGAAATCGCGCTTTCGCAGGGTTTCAGTTACTATTTTTGCAAGCTGCAACTCGTCCTCAAGCAACAGAACTTTGGCTTGTTTCATGGTATATAAATGGTATGCTGATCATAAATTTTGTGCCGCGGCCCTCTTTGCTTGTTAATGATAGGGTGCCTTTGTGTTTTTCAATAATACTTTTGGCATAGCTTAAACCCAGGCCGTAGCCTTTAACATTATGAATATCGCCGGAGGGGACGCGAAAAAACCTGTCGAACACTTTATCCTGATATTGGGCCGGGATCCCGGGGCCATTATCGGTTACCGAGATTATAATGCTGCCATTTTCAATGTGCCGGCCAATATTGATTACAGAGCCCGGACCACCATATTTTATAGCATTATCCAGTAAATTGGCTATCGCATTTTTCAGCAGCGGTTTATCAGCTATCGCCTGCAAAACTTCATCTTCATTATTATAGTTAACAATCACGTTGGCCTTATCAGACTGCGGCTTATATTCCTGTACTATCCCGTTTATTAGCTGGTCAATATTTACCTTGGACAAATTTAGACTAACGCTGTCCTGTTCTGAAATTACACTTTTAAGTATCTGGTCGATAAGATTAGTTAGGTTGCCGGCCTGGTAGCGGATGATGCCAAGGTATTCATCAGCCGATGCCTTGCTCAGGTTAAAATCCTGGATAGCCTCGGCAGCTATATTAATAGTTGCAACCGGGGTTTTCAGCTCATGGGTCATGTTGTTTACAAAATCGTTCTTCAGTTCAGCCAGTTTTTGTTGTGATAGCAGCGTTTTAACGGTATAGGCAAAACAAAATATGGTGATGCTAATCAATAGCAGCGAAGTTACGATCAGCCACTTCATCACCCTTAAAAAATACAGGTTGGGGCTTTCAAACCCGGCAAATACCATATCTTTTTGTGCCGGCCTTTGTAAGCCCGCGTTAAGTGTACGTGTTAAGAAAGGGCGGGGATTATTTTGCTTTTTGGGGTTGATAACGAAAGGAGCATCAATATCCCTTAATAAAAGTTCGTCTTTATAAAATTTACCCAGCGCCGCTGCATTGCACCTGCTTTTGTCTACCACCTTTACCAGGCTATCGCCCAGCCGCTGCGTGTAAAAATACACAAACCCGTTTTTCAAATCGTGCCGCAACGTAGAATCGCCCATGTGGTTTATAAATACCGCTTTGGCTTTCGGGGTAATATGGCTTAGTTTTTCTGTAAAAGCATTAATGCTGAAGCTAACGCCACGATCCTTTTTAAAGTAAGGATGCGTATCTGCAAGTGTAAAAACAGTATTGCTGTCGCGGTTTTTGTTATTACAGGTAATGGTTACAAAAGTTGTATCAGCCAGCCAGCCTTTAAACCGGGCAACTATTTTGCGCTCCCTTGCGTCCATTTCCCGCTCAATTGCTTTATCCAGGGCCTCATTAATATCGTGCTTAAAAGTTTTAACTGTACTCTTATAATTCTGATAGTTCCAGTACAGCTGCAAAAAGGTAATACCTGTAACACAGGCTGACATTAGTATCAAAATTAAAACGATCCGTTTTTTCATTGGCATAAAAGTAACACCTCTGCTATTTAATAAAGAAAGTGTTAACACTAATTAACGGTGCTTAACCCGCGTTAACTTCCACGTTGTGATTTTATACCTTGTTTTGAAGAAAAAATCAGCATGAAAAAAATAACCCTTTTACTCGTCCTGGCAACCAGCTTCGCAGTTGCCCAGGTTAAAAATGGCGAACCAGTTCCCGATATAAATTTTCAGACCATTTTAAATGCCCCTGTAAAGAATACAATGCTACATAATTTAAAAGGCAAAGTTGTTTTACTTGATTTTTGGGCAACCTGGTGCGGATCGTGCATTGAAGCCATGCCGCACCTCAAACAACTGCAACAAAAATTCCCCGGTAAGCTACAGATCATCACCATAACCGACGAAACACCTAAGCGCACCGCCCAGTTTTTAGCTGTTAAACCATCAAACCTATGGTTTGCCATAGATACCGGAAGGGATATTGCCAGCCTTTTCCCGCACCAGCTCATTCCGCACAGCGTGCTTATTGGTGCTGATGGCAAATTAATTGCAAATACCAGCCCTGAACTGGTTACCGAAAAAGTTATTGACAGTGTATTGAACAACAAAGAAATACACCTTGCTGAAAAGAAGGATGTTGTGATGGATTATCAGGAGATCATTAAAAAATATTTTTTTGCTGCCGACACTGTTAAAAGCAGGTTTAGCATGCTACCCGAAATTAAAGGTGCACCAGGGCTCAGTACCACCTGGCTAATGGACAGCACATTTAACGGCCGGAGGTTAACCTGTTTAAATCTTGGACTTACCTCTCTTTACCGGTTGGCCAACAATGATTTTCCTTATTCAAGAATCCTTGATAAAACCGTAAAAAGCAAAAACGACCGTCCCTATTGCCTTGACATTATTGTAGCTAAAAAAGAAGACTTGCTACCCACGCTGCAAAAAGAGCTGGCAAAAAGATTTGACCTGCAGGCACAAGTGGAACAGCAAAGCAAAACAGCCTGGGTTTTAAAAATTACCGACCCCGAAAAATTTAAAAAGAACCTGCGTAATACATCAGGTAAAAGAACCTACAGCGCCAGCCATGGTGCAATAGATGAGCAAAATATAACGATGTCAGATTTTGCTGACTACCTGGAATCGTACGGACTAGGAAAACTACCTGTAGTTGATGAAACCGGCAACACCGAAAAGTTTGATATCAACTTCTCATTCCAACCCGAAAATCCTGCAAGTTTGATACAGGTGCTAACTGACATGGGCCTTGGAGTGGAAAAACAGGAGCGCAAAATTGGTGTACTGCTGATTTATAATCAAAAGACAAGCTAAACAGCTTTATCAGATAATTAACAGTCTGGAAATAACTTTCACCTCTATCTTAAAACAATTAAAGGGCTTTTTTGCCCTTTTTCGGTTTTAAACCCTTTTTTGCAATATCATTGTCAAAACCACCAAAGCATGACATAAAAAAAACAATGCCTTAAGGTTAATGTTGTTAATTTGACTTCGATATTTGTGTGCATAATTAATAATTTCTATTATATAATTATGATATTTACACCTCGAAAAACTGTAATTCATTTATCCATACATCTCTGCCATACCAAATTTTAATGAAATTAACCCCTCAACCATTAAAAGTACTCTCCATTGATATTGGGGGTTCTAACATAAAAGGAACCATCCTTAACGAAAAAGGGGAACTGCAAAAAAAATATGAAAAGACCCCTACCCCTGTTCCGGCAAGCCCGGAGAATGTTATAAATTCAATAAAAACATTGGTGAAGGACTTTCCTGAGTACAACAAGATTTCGGTTGGATTTCCGGGATTTGTAAAGAACGGGGTAATTAAAACTGCACCCAATTTGAGCAACGAGCTTTGGAAAGACTTTGACCTGGCCAATAAACTGAAAGAAGTTTTGGGCCAGGAAACAAAAGTGGTTAACGATGCCGATATGCAGGGCCTGGGGGTAGTTGACGGAAAAGGGCTGGAGCTGGTGATTACCCTGGGTACGGGTTTTGGCACCGCAGTGCTGCTGGATGGCAATTTATTACCGCACCTGGAATTTTCGCACCAGCCTTTTGGCAAGGAAGACTCATACGATAAATATATTGGTGAAGCTGCACTTGAAAAAGTGGGCGACAAGAAATGGAATAAACGAATGAAAAAAGTTTTTGATGTTTTAAAGACTGTATTCAATTATGATTATTTATATATAGGAGGCGGCAACTCCGACAAACTCACATTTAAGCTTGATAAGAACATGAAAATTGTTTCGAATGTGGACGGGATAAAAGGCGGGGCAAGACTGTGGGTAAATACCAATGCACCCGAAACTATCAAACCAGTAAAAATTCAAAAGAAATAACTACACTACAATGAGCTCAAATACACAGGACATTGAAACGCTTGCCATTGATACGGTAAGGATCTTATCTGCTGATGCAGTACAAAAAGCAAATTCAGGCCACCCGGGAACGGCAATGGCATTGGCGCCCATGGGCCATGTGCTTTGGACAAAGTTCATGAATTACAATCCTAAAAACCCAGATTGGGCTAACCGCGACAGGTTTATCCTTTCGGCTGGGCACGCTTGTATGCTGCAGTACAGCTTTTTGTATTTAACAGGATATGACCTGAGTTTAGATGATATAAAGAATTTCCGCCAGATGAACAGCAAAACTGCCGGCCACCCTGAATATGGCCTGGCACCCGGCATTGATGTTACAACTGGCCCACTGGGCCAGGGATTTGCCAATGGCGTAGGTTTTGCAATTGCTCAAAAGCATTTAGCAGCCCGTTATAACAAGCCTGGCTTTAACCTTTTTGATTATAAAGTATATGTTATTTGCAGCGATGGCGACATGATGGAAGGTGTAACATCAGAAGCGGCTTCACTGGCCGGCCATTTGGAATTAGGCAACCTTATATATTTATATGACGATAACCACATCTCTATTGAAGGCAGCACTGACATTACCTTTAACGAAGATGTGAGCGCACGTTTCAGAGCCTATGGATGGCACGTACAGGAAGTTCCTGACGTTAACGATACCCACGCGCTGGAACTGGCTATCATAAATGCAAAATCCGAATCGCAAAAACCATCCTTGATCAGGGTTCGCTCGTTAATAGCGTATGGAAGCCCTAACAAATCCGGTACTGCAGGTTCACATGGTGCGCCGCTTGGTGCTGACGAGTTAAAACTGGTTAAGAATTTCTTCGGATTTGATCCTGAAAAATCATTCAACGTACCTGCTGAAGTATTAGACTTTTACCATAAAGCGGGCGCAAAAGGTGCCGGAACTGAAGAAAAATGGAATAAATTATTCAGCGATTACAAGGCGAAATATCCTGAGTTAGCTGCAGAATATGAACTATTAAGCAGCGGCCGCCTCCCTGAAGGCTGGAAAGATGCGTTGCCGGTATTTAAAGGTTCTGACCCTAAAATGGCAACGCGACAAGCATCAGGCAAAGTGCTGAATGCTATTGCGGCAAAACTACCGAACCTGATAGGCGGCTCGGCAGATCTTTCTCCATCAACAGAAACAAACCTAAAAGAATACGATTCATTCACTTCTGAAAACAGGGCAGGCCGCAATTTCCATTTCGGTATCCGCGAGCATGCTATGGGCTCAGCAATGAACGGCATGGCGTTAACAAAGGGGGTTATTCCTTTTGGCGCAACATTCCTCATGTTCTCCGAATATATGCGGCCACCAATCCGCCTGGCTTCCATTATGAAGATCAGCCCGATATTTGTTTATACGCATGACAGTATTGGTTTAGGCGAAGATGGTACAACCCACCAGCCTGTTGAGCAGCTGGCGTCTTTACGTTCTATCCCAAGGATTACAGTTATCCGCCCGGCTGACGCAAACGAAACTGCACATGCATGGCGTGTTGCCGTTGAGCATAAAGATGGCCCTGTTGTATTGGTGTTTACCCGCCAGGGATTACCTATTCTTGACCAGGATAAATATGGCAAAGCATCTAATCTTGAAAAAGGTGCTTACATCCTTTCAGAAGGAAGCAAAGGCCCTGACCTGATCCTGATGGCCACAGGTTCTGAAGTTGCATTGATAATGGACGCGCAGAAACAACTGGAAGCCGACGGTATTTCAACCCGCGTGGTAAGTATGCCAAGCTGGGAGCTGTTTGAAAAACAGGATGCCGCTTACAAAGAATCTGTATTTCCTAAAGCAAGCAGGAAACGTTTAGCAGTTGAAATGGCATCCCCTATGGGCTGGCATAAATACACTACCGATGAAGGTGATATGCTGGGTATGACCACCTTTGGTGAATCGGCCCCGGCAGAAGAGCTATACAAGCACTTCGGCTTTACGGTTGAAAACGTGGTGGCCAAAGCGAAGGCCCTGTTAAAATAGATATTGAGCAAACAAACCTTACGGAATTTAAACAACTCCGTGAGGTTTAGCCTATTAAATAAAAAGTAAAGAAGCAGTTTATGAACGCGTAAGACTTTATAGTCTGTCATTTTTTAGAAGACCGGCGATACGCCAGCACTAAAAAAGCCTTAAAAAAAAAAGTTTAGATAGCAAATGAACTGGCAAAGTGATTTTATAAACAACCTGCACTGGTCTGATACCATCATAAATAAAGAAGGTAAGGAACGTGTTGCCGCTAAAATTGCTGAAAAAGTAAAGGATGGCGATGTGCTGGGTGTTGGTTCCGGTTCAACCGTTTTTATGGCACTGTTTGCTATAGCGAAAAGAATAAAAGCGGAAAACCTGAACATTAAGGCAATTCCAACTTCGGTTGAAATCAGCATGGCGTTAACCAACCTGGGGATACCTATGACCAGCCTTTACGAGCACCGGCCCGACTGGCTGTTTGACGGTGCCGACGAGGTGGACCCAAACCGCAGCTTGATAAAAGGCCGGGGCGGAGCAATGTTCAAAGAGAAATTATTGATCAGCAGCAGCCCGGTAAATTATATCATAGTGGACGACTCGAAGCTGGTAGATAAATTGGGGAGCAAGTTCCCTGTGCCGATTGAAGTGTTTCCGCAGGCTTTGTTGCATGTGGAGGGGGAATTGAAAAAACTGGGGACCAGGGAACTTATTTTGCGACCGGCCAAAGGCAAAGACGGCCCTGTGATTACAGAAAATGGCAACCTGGTTGTAGACGCCTGGTTTGACAGTATCTCAACGGATATGGAACTTAGGATAAAATCAATAACAGGCGTAATTGAAAGCGGGTTATTCATCAATTACAACGTGGAAATTTTAATGGCTTAAGCCGTTTAATACTACATTAAACTGACCGTAAGTGGTATGCTTATTGTCGCAACAAGGACAAATAACACTCGATTTTGAGTAAGGTAATTTATTATAAAATAACGCACTAATGGAAACTAATAAAGTAAAACAAATACACAGCTTTGGCCAAAGCATCTGGCTTGATTTTATTGACCGCGCGATCATTTCATCAGGAAAATTACAAAAACTGGTGGATGAAGATGGTGTAAGAGGGGTAACCTCAAACCCGGCTATTTTTGAAAAGGCAATTACCAGCAGCTCGGATTATGACAATGATATCCGCACATTGGCCAAAGAAAGCAAGACCAATGAGGAATTGTTTTTTGGTTTAGCTATTAGCGACATTCAAAATGCGGCCAAACTTTTTGAAGGCGTCTATAACGACTCGAAAAGTGTAGATGGTTACGTGAGTTTAGAAGTATCGCCATTTTTGGCCCTTGACGCCGAAGGTACTGCAAAACAGGCCGAAGAGCTTTGGAAAAAAGTTGACCGCAAAAACGTGATGATCAAAATTCCTGGTACCAAACCGGGTTTACAGGCCATCAGGGAATCAATTGGCAAAGGAATAAATATTAATGTTACCCTGCTGTTTGGTTTACCGCGTTATGAAGAAGTTACCGAAGCCTACATTTCAGGTCTGGAAGATCATTTGGCGGCAGGCCACAAAATTGGCCATATCTCGTCTGTAGCAAGTTTCTTTTTAAGCCGTATCGATGTGCTGGTTGATCCATTGCTTGATGAAAAAGGTTTAGGCGAGCTGAAAGGCGAAGTTGCAATTGCATCAGCCAAAAAAGCTTACGAAATTTATAAGAGGGTATTCAGCGGCCCGCGCTGGGAAAAACTGGCGGCACAAGGCGCACAGCCACAACGTTTACTTTGGGCCAGCACAAGCAGCAAAAACCCTGCTTTTAAAGATACCAAATACGTTGAAGCCCTTATTGGCCCTGCAACTGTTGATACCGTTCCATTAGAAACGATAGAAGCATTCCGCGACCATGGTGTTGCAGCAAATACTTTAGAAGAAGATTTGGAAAACGCCACTGCTATTTTAGAAAAACTAAAAACAGCCGGAATAGACATCGACAAACTTACCCAGCAATTAGAGGACGAAGGCATTGAGAAATTCAATAAGCCTTTTGAAAAACTGCTGCAAGCCATTGAAGATCAAAAAAGCAAAGTTTAAATAAACGTGGAAGCAACATCAGTAAAAATTCTGTTTTTTGACATTGGGGGCGTTTTGCTTACTAATGGCTGGGGGCACGAAGCGCGCAGGGAAGCGGCTGAAAAGTTCGGCCTGGATTATGAAGAAGTAAAAGAGCTCCACACTTTCATATTTAATGTGTATGAGATGGGCAGTATTACATTGGACGAATACCTGGATACCGTGGTATTTAACCATCCGCGTGATTTTGCCCGCGAAGACTTCAAAGAATTCATTTTCCGCCAGAGCGTTGAACTGCCTGATACCCTTAAATGGCTAAAGGAGTGGAAAAAAGATTGCGGCTTCCGCATCATCTCCATCAATAACGAGGGCAAAGAACTGAATGATTACAGGGTGAAAAAATTCAAACTGCATGAATTGTTTGATGCCTTTATCTCCTCCTGCGAGGTTAAAATGCGCAAACCAGACCCGGGTATCTTTAACCTGGCGATGGGTGTTGCTTTGGCACAGCCGAGCCAGTGTGTTTATTTTGACGACAGGATAATGTTTGTAAACGCTGCCAAAAAAATGGGCATCCAGGCTTACCAGCATACTGATTTCGAATCGACAAAAAAGATCTTAGAAAAATTAAAAAAAGAAAATCAACCCCAAAAAAAATGAGTGCAACTACCGATAAATATGCTTTTGGCATGATAGGCCTTGGAACCATGGGCCGCAGCTTGCTGCTTAACATGGCCGACCATGGCTTTGCTGTTGCAGGGCATGATAAAGATGCCGCTAAAGTAGCATCGCTGAATGATGAGGGAAAAGAGAAGAATGTTAAAGGATTTGGCGATGTTAAAGAATTTATTCAAAGTCTTACCACTCCGCGTGCCATCATGATGCTGGTGCCGGCAGGTAAAATTGTTGACAGCGTGATTGAAGAACTAACGCCATTGCTGGACAAAGGTGATATTTTGATTGACGGAGGTAACTCACACTTTACTGACACCAACCGCCGCGTTGAGGAACTCGAAGCTAAAGGGTTGCACTTCTTCGGCATGGGTGTTTCTGGCGGTGAAGAGGGAGCGCGTCGCGGCCCGAGCATGATGCCGGGTGGCGATAAAGACGCCTACGCGGTAATGAAACCCATATTTGAAGCTATTGCCGCCAAAGTTGATGGCGCGCCATGCGTTACTTACATTGGCCCCGGTGCATCCGGCCATTTTGTTAAAATGGTGCACAATGGTATCGAATATGGTATTATGCAGCTAATAGCTGAAACCTATGAGATAATGAAAACAGGCTTAAAGCTTGACAATGCAGCCATTGGTGAAGTATTTGCAAAATGGAACGAAGGCAGGCTGAAATCATTCCTGCTGGATATTACCAAAGATATTTTCAAATACAAAGCGCCGGGAACAGATCACCTGCTTTTGGATGACATTAAAGACGAAGCTAAAGCAAAAGGCACCGGTAAATGGACATCGCAGGTAGCGATGGACTTGCAAGCGCCAATTCCAACAGTTGATACCGCGGTGGCCATGCGTGATTTGTCGAAATACAAGGCGCTACGCGTACAGGCCGGCGACATTTACAGCAAGGACGAAATTAAATTAGACGTTAATACTGATGAGTTCCTGATTGCACTGGAGCAGGCATTTTATTTCAACATGATCATTAGTTATGCACAGGGTATGCACCTGCTGTCACTGGCTTCGGCAGAATATAAATACGAGCTCGATTTGGGAGATATCGCCAAAATCTGGCGCGGTGGTTGTATCATCCGGTCTGAATTTTTAAATGACATTTTCAACGCTTATCAAAAGGATGCCAAACTGGTCCATCTGTTATTGGATAGCAGCGTTGCAGAATTAATAAAAGCTGCCGTACCTGGCGCAAGAACAGTTCTTTCGGCTACAGTTGCTGCCGGTGTAGCAACACCGGCCTATGCGTCGTCATTAAGTTATTTTGATGCGTTCCGCAGCAAACGTATGCCATCGAACTTAACCCAGGCACAGCGTGATTACTTCGGGGCGCATACTTACGAGCTTATTGGCAAAGAAGGCGTGTTCCATACGCAGTGGACGCCCAAAAGCGAAGATTAATTTTACTTTACTTAATTAGCCATTACAATTTTATTAAGATGAGCACAAGTATTAAATCAGACCCTACCATATTCGTGATTTTTGGTGGCACCGGCGATTTAAATTCCCGGAAAATTGCACCAGCCCTATATAATCTATTTTTAGACGGCTGGCTGCCTGCCCAGTTCTCAATTATCGGGACAGGCCGCACCAAGTTTACCGACGAGCAGTTCAGGGATAATCTGCATAATGATATCAACCAGTTTTCGCGCAGCGGCAAGGCCGATGAAAAGAAATGGGAAGAATTTTCAAAAAACATCTATTACCAGGTTTCTGATATTAATGATTTTGAAACTTATAAAGAATTTGGCAAGCGTGTTGAAAAACACAATGCAGAGTGGAAGACTAAATCAAACGTACTTTTTTACCTTGCAGTATCGCCTAATTTCTTCCCTATTATAGCCGCCAATATATCAAAAGCCAAGCTGGCCGAAGATAAGAAGAGGGTCCGGATCATTATAGAAAAACCGTTTGGCCACGATCTGGAAACCGCAAAAGAACTCAACAGCCTGCTTTCAAATATTTTTGATGAATGCCAGATCTACCGCATTGATCATTACCTGGGGAAAGAAACTGTGCAGAACATTATGGCATTCCGTTTTGCCAATTCTATAATGGAGCCTTTGTGGAACCGGAACTATATTGAGCACGTGCAGATTTCGGTTACAGAGCAACTGGGCGTAGAGGAGCGTGGTGATTACTACGATGGCTCAGGCGCGATGCGCGATATGATCCAAAACCATTTGCTACAGTTACTGTGCCACGTAGCTATGGAGCCACCGGTAAGCTTTAATGCTGATGAAGTGCGCGACCGCAAGGTTGACGTATTGAAAGCCATGCGCAAATTCAGCCCTGAAGATGTACGAAACTCTGCCGTAAGAGGCCAGTATGGCAGCGGATGGATGAAGGGCAAAGAAGTTCCCGGTTACCGTGAGGAGCCGAAAGTTGACCCTGATTCAAATACAGAAACGTTTGCCGCCATTAAATTTTTTGTTGATAATTGGCGCTGGCAGGGTGTTCCATTCTACTTACGTACCGGTAAAAGAATGCACCAGTCTTCGTCTGTGATTACCATACAATTTAAGGATGTTCCACATTTGATCTTCCCTACTGAAGCCGCCGAAAGCTGGCAACAAAACAGGCTCATCATAAGCATTCAGCCAGAAATGAGTATCCGTTTACAAGTACAGGCTAAACGCCCCGGACTGGATATGGTTTTAAACACGGTTGATATGGTTTTTGATTATAAAGGCACTTATACCAGCCAGGCCCCGGAAGCTTATGAAACACTGATATTGGATACCATGCTGGGTGATCAAACATTGTTTATGCGTGGCGACCAGGTAGAAGCGGCGTGGGAATTGGTAATGCCGATCCTGAGCACATGGCAAAATAAGAAGAGCCTTAATTTTCCAAATTACTCTGCTGACTCATGGGGTCCTGAAGCTGCCGAGGCATTAATAGCCCGCGACGGATTCACATGGTTTACCATACCCGTTAACGGAAAAAAATAGTTAATCAGAGGTTAGCGCCCGGCTATGAGTTGTTTTTTATAAAAAATAGCTGATCAAACCAGGCTCTAACCTCCAAACGCTAATAAATTAATAAAAAATGCTAAACGTTTTCAACACTGCCGATGATGTGCTGACCGCACTTGCAGAATATTTTGTGATCCTGGCCAACGAGGCTATCAAAAAGAACAAGAAGTTCTCAGTTGCGCTTTCAGGCGGCAGTTCGCCTAAAAAGCTTTATGAATTGCTGGCCACATCCTACCACGACCAGGTGGAATGGGAAAAAGTATATTTCTTTTTTGGCGACGAACGCAATGTTCCGCAGGATCACCCGGATAGCAATTACCTGATGGCAAAAAAAGCCTTATTTGCGCCATTAATGATTGAACCTGCAAACATTTTCCCGGTTGATACCAGCCTTGAACCTAAGGAAGCTGCAAAAAAATACCAGGAGGAAATTGAGGAGTTTTTTGATGAAGATGAACAAAGCTTCGACCTGATCCTACTCGGACTGGGGGATAATTCTCATACAGCCTCTCTATTCCCACACACGCCGGTATTACACGATAGGGTTCCCGGTGTAAGTGAAGTTTTTTTACAGGATCAGCAGGTTTACCGCATTACGCTTAATGCACCTTTAATTAACGAGGCACAAAACATTGCCTTTTTAGTATATGGCGAAGGGAAAGCGATTGCTGTACACCATGTTATAGAAGATGATGAAGATATTGAAGAATATCCGGCCCAGCTGATTGAGCCAATAGTTGGCGATATCCAATGGTTTTTGGATGAAGCGGCAGCTTCCCTGTTAAGGCATAAATAATCAACAAGCGGGTCTTTTAAAGCGCAAAAACGATATAATAAGGTTGCCGGATCAACGACCCGACAACCTTATTTTTTTACCTGCTTTATCAACCAGGCCACTATATCGTTCGCCGCTTTATCATTTTCGAAACCTGCGGGCAGGCGTCCATTTGTATATTCATTATATAACCAGGGGTCGCCCACGGCAACCACTGTGCCTTTGCCATATTTTGTTGTAGCGATTATTACTGCGCCGCCGCTGTTTTTAAGTGCAGCCCCAGTCGGGCCTGTCAGACTTATGGAGCAGACATCCTTCATAAATATTTTGCTTGCCGTTTTAAACATAGGGTTGCCTGCTGTAACAACGGCACCTTCTTCAAAATGATTGTCGTCTGTTACGTGGTTTTGCAGGTCATCGTTAAAATGCATCCCGAATTTGCCAGCCAGGTTATTAAAATGCGGCAACTCCACATTGGCGCTGTCGTTGGCCATCATTAATAATACACCTCCTTTTTTTACCCAGGCTGCAATTTCATTGATGTCATCTCGATTGATATAATTGGGATTCGGGCTTTCCTTTTTTGTATCCGGGTCAACAATAATATATATGGCAGTACCTTTTAAGTTGGCGGTTGTTGGCGGGGCACCCAACGTATCAAGCGTTGCTCTTGTCTTTTTAAATGCATCGCCAAATACCGAAAACCCGGAATTTCCCTTTTCATCCCACAAATAATGGAACCGCTCCGTGTTACCCGAAGCGCCTTTGTGAACTTCATGGTTAAAGTAATAGTCGAGCGTAACCTTTTGTGCATTTGCGCTGCCGCATAAGCCCAATAAACTAAAAAAAGAGACGACTACAATCCAATGTTTCATTTATCCGAAAATTGCTGGTATCTTTTCATTGCCTCCACAAAATAGTAATCGGCATATGTTAGCGGCACGTCTATTTCACTTTTTTGCGGAAAATGCCCAACGCTGTGCATCAAAATAAAACCGCCATTGGCGCCCGGTACTGCCAGGTACTCGGGGGATGATAAGGTCCTTAAAATGGTTTGCGCAGCGTTAAAATAGCTTATGGCCTCTCTTTTATCAGTATAGCGACATAGCTCCAGTAAAGCGGACGCCATAATAGCACCGGCGGATGCGTCGCGCAAAGCATTGGGAATATTGGGTGCATTAAAATCCCAATATGGAATTTTATTGGGCGGCAGATTGGGGTTGTTTAAGATGAACCCCGCGATATGCTGTGCCTGCTGCAGGTACCTCTTATCTTTTGTTTCACGGTACATTACCGTGAAGCCATAAAGCCCCCAGGTTTGACCGCGCACCCATGCAGATTCATCGGCGTAGCCCTGCGCTGTTTTACGCTGCAACACTTCGCCGGTTTGCGCATTGTAGTTTACCACGTGATAAGAGCTGTAATCAGCCCGGTAATGGTTTTTCATGGTGGTATTGGCATGTGTTACCGCAATTTTATAAAAGGTGGAATCGCCGGTCTCCTTTGTTGCCCAAAAAAGCAGCTCAAGGTTCATCATGTTATCAATGATCACTAAAAAATCAGAAGGCTTTGAGTCCCATGACTTAATACAGCCGGTTTTAGGATTAAAGCGACTTGCCAATGATTTAGCACTATTAAGCAGGATCTGCCTGTAGCCGGGCTTGGGATCTAGTCTGTATGCATTACCAAAACTGCAATACATCATAAAGCCCAAATCGTGCGTATGTGTGTTGTATTGCTCTTTCGCCAAACTATCCATTGACCGGTTTGCTTCGGTTAGTAAAGCCGGATCATGCTCCTGCTCATACAGGTTTAATAAAGTTCCGGCATAAAACCCACTGCACCACCAGCCAGAATTGCTGGTAATTAATTTACCGGCCGCAGGATCATAGCTCCGCGGAAACTGACCTGGCTGAAAATTGGCCCCTATAGCTTTATATTGCCGGGCTGCATCTGCAAAATTTTTTTTTATGGTATTAAGCAGTTGCGGTTGTGGCTTTAAATACTGTACAGGCTGCGCAAAACAATATTGCACCAAACAGGAGCCAATAATTATAAACAAGCTCTTTACTTTCATAAGATGTATTCTTTCCGCTAATTTACAGTGATGCGCTTAAATACCGTCAATCAAAAAACTTGTTCTACTTAACTTCAAATGTAAAGTACTGACTTCCGGCATCGCCGTTAGCGGTAATTCCCTGCACAACACCGACATATTTACCGGCCTGGTCTGATGTGTAAAATGACAGCTTACCCCCATTGTTTACGGATGGTGCCCAAAACAAAAGGTTCCTGAAATCGGGGATCCTGCTGGCAGCCTGCGTTTCAGAATCATAAACCGGCGAATAAAATTGCCTGTGCAACTGCAGCCCTTCATAATCAATCACAACAGCTTTGGGGTCAAGTTCAACGCCGCCAAGGTCGCCTTTGTAAGTAGTAAAGCTAAAGATGCCCTCATGTGCTGATTGCCCATAGTAAAACCGGTCCCGGATAACTTCTAATTTTCTCACTTTTAAGGGATCAACAGTAAATATTTTATTGACGTCGAACACGGGAACCCCGTCAATCAGCACCAGCGGATCGCCATCTAAAAAGCCATGATCATTAAGCACTTTTATATGAAATTTACCTTTCGACCGTACGATATTATCTTCGGATACATATTCGCGCAGGTCTTCCTCCATGGTGGTAAAACGGGTAAAATCATCCAGTTTATAGGTCTTATACGGCTTGCCGTAAAATGCGCTGCTATCAACTACCGGCGTGAAAAAACGCTTTAGATTATTGGCTGAATAGATATTAAGCACCTGCACACCTACACTATGTGCCTGCAGTGCGCTTTGCGAACCGTTCAAAAATTCAAATTTCGGTAACGTTACTTTTGAATACTGCTCCGAAAACGGGCTCTGCACGTCTATCCGGTAAGTAGTATCCAACGTGGTATTGGTTTGCGCTACTATTTCGCCCGGGCCGTAAAAGTCCTTTGTACTATACAATAAATGGCCCAGCGAATCACTCTGGGACGCATATACCTGTACTCTTTTACCGGGTACACCAATATAGGTCATTATGCCCGCAGCCGGGGTATTGGTTAACGTATTGGTGATTTTTGCGGTAACAATATGTCCGTTATACTCGGGTAAATAATTAAACTCCAACGGTTTATTTTCAAGCACCCGGTTCCAATCAAACCTGCGCCAGCCCTGGGTGAGCATCAGGTTATCCAACGCTTCATCAGCTTCGGCGTTTGTGTTTTTCAAATAGTAATCTGCTGATTCTATGTTTCCCTTCAAATCAGACCCAAGCCATAAGTAGTCAAAAATATTACTGCGATCAATGTCCTGTAACGAATCAATACGGTAAACCGCCATTGACATATTCGCATAAACCGGCTTACCCGCCTGGTCTTTTGGCGAAACGTTTACGTTAACCTTTTTACGCAAAGCATATTGCTGCTGATCGGACCCGGCATCGATAAAAAGCTTTTGAGGCGGGCGCTTAAAATACAAACGTTCACAAACCGCTTGTTTGGCACTGTTAAATATGGTGATGCTTGAAATACCATCACCAAGCAAACTCTTATTCACCATAAAACGGGCCATGCCGTTATTAATGGTCATGCTTTCAGCGGCTTTCACTACCTGCCGCGTGTGGGCAAAAAGATAAACATTGCCATCGGCTCCCTTTACAGTTACTTCCAGTTGATCACCTTTGTCAGTAAGTTTCATTACATATCCCTGGCTGTTAACCTCAGGCAGGCTTTTTGTTGCTGAAGCCCCATTGAATTTTATAATGGCTTTGTAGGTATTGTTGGCGGCTGGAGTGAATGAAAAACTGCCCATCCCAAATTTCAATGCCTTAAACCTTGCTACAGTATCGTTAACATTATTAACTATTGCGCCTGTAACAGCCACACCATGACCATTTTTGCCAACCGCTTTAAAAGCAACCTTACTCTCAATTCCGCTAACTAAGTTGCCGCCTTCCGGAAAAAAGCCTATCTCGTAGCTATTTGCGTTATCTTTCCCCAGGTTTTCAGGTGATTTTAGTGGATTAAGCAATGTTATCTTTTTCTCAAAATAATAATCCGGGCTAAAATTCTTCATCCAGCTCGTATAAGCCCTTATTTTATAATTCCCGCTATTTACAGTAACAGGTACATAGATAGAGCCGTCGCCAACGCCATATTTAACAGCAATTTTGGCCTGGGCTATAGGGTTCTGGCTGTTATCCAAAACCTCCACGTACACCACTTTACTCAAGTTTAAAGGCTTATGGTCATTACCGTCAACGCAATAAATTTTAAACCATATAATTTCGCCCGGCAAATAAGTGCTTTTATCGGTATGAACAAATACTTTCTCCTGTAAGGCAGTTTGCTTATAGGCATTAAAGCTATTTTGCACTTCCTGTATAACTTGCGCCCTGCTGTTTAACATCAGCAGCAAAAGTGCCGAAGTTAACAGCATAGCCTTAATTGACTGTATAGGTTTTATCATTATTAAATAATTTATTGTTCAAAAAACAAGCTTATTATTACGCTGAATCAGGCTGACATTTGCCCACACAGCTACATTTAATTACTACTATTTCCAAAATACCGGCTGTTGCTTGCTGCCCCTAAGCGTACAGTCAACGCACTCAATTCCCGTTGCCAGGTAACCAACCGGCGATATACTCCCGTTTGCAAAGTATGGGGTCACCGGTATTTCTATCCGGGGAATCAAATAGGCTGCAACCTGGTTTAAATGGCTTTTAGGATTATCGTACCATGCTGAATCCAGCGCACAATCATAAGGGTAAGCCGGCAACCATGTTTGCGGTAGCTGTTCGCTGGAAATAAATATCCGTTTCGACGTAACAGTGCCTGCGCTTATATAGCCAATAACCGGCTCCGCTGCGTCTGCAGTGTTATGTATATTCCCAATAAGCTGGGTTGGCTCCGCATCAAAAATACTTCCTAATTGTTCAGTATTCTTTTTCAGGTTATCCCAAAATTTGTACGCTTTCTCTGTTAGGGCATATTCATGAACAAGTATGCTGTATCTTAATTCAATTTTCTCAGAGGTTGACTCAACGGAAGTTAGCGGCGCCTGGAAGATCACATCTTGCGTTAATTTAGCCGATGATCCTAAAAGGATGGTGCTTGATGCATTGTTTGCAAAGCAAAAATAAATCTGCTGATCTGCGGTACGCGGAACGATAGCTGAGCCATCAGAAATATACCCTGAATCATATTTTGAATGGAACTTCCAAGTTTCCACGTAATCAAAGCGATAGTAGTGTGTCGCGTTATTTGCGTCATGTGTATTGGCATAAAGCTGGAGCTTATTGTTCCCCACAATAAAGCCAATACTATCAATAGGCGGCGCGGTCTTTGCCTGTTCGTAGTCAGAAAGGTACTGTTTATGGTCATCAATTGTTGTAATCCGCAGCCTGAATTTGCGGGTATTATCCAGTATCACGCCTGATAATTGGTACACACCCTCATTAATTTCGGTTAAACTGTAACTATTGCCGTTATCACATTCAATGGTCAGGGCAGCCTGTACAGGGTTAGTTGTTACACTACTGGTTAGATTAACCGTTTTGCTTACTTTAATGGTGCTTACATCATTCGTGTTAATAACCCCTTCAACCACCAGGTAACTTTTAGGCGAGTTTATAACCTGTGGGTTATATGGCTTTTTACACCCCACAGATAGTATGATTCCTGCTAATAATATCTTCCAATTTTTCATATATCGTTTCATTGCCAAAAGCCTGGTTGTTTATTTGTGCCCCGCAGTGTGCAATCAACACATTCAGGTGTCGAGCCTGAAAAACCCTGAAGTTTAGGTGCCCCCGGCGGCTGAATTCCTTCAACCGGTATTATAGGCCCGCGCGTGGCTTTATTAAAATTAATGTATTGATCAACCTGGTTAACAGTCGTTCCTGTAACCGGGTCCCTATATTCGTACAAATAGGCATTAACCTTACAGCCGCTGTCGTCCGGATCAATCCAGGCAGGCAGATTCCTCTGGTCAACAAAAGCTCGTTTCACCGAAAAGCTACCTATACTTACAAAGCCGATCACCGGCTCAAGCGCGTTATCAACGGCATGAATATTGCCTTTTAACTGCGACGGCTGTGCGTCAAAAATACTTCCCAGCTGCTCGGTATTCTTTTTAAGTATCTGCCAAAAATCATAAGCTTCTTTCGTCAAAGCATATTGCCTTATTAAAATACTGTACTTATGCTTTATTTTTTCAGAGTGGCGGGATATAAAAGTGATGGGCCCGTCGCTGATCAAATTTGCTGATAATTTAGCGGACGACCCCAACGTAATCACAGTTGAGTGTTCGGTTCGCCAGCAGGTGTAAATTTCATCGTTTATTAAATCGCGCCGCAAAACTGTATCTCCATTTGATTTGTATTCTGATTGAAAAGCTGATACAAATATCCAGGTTTCGTCATACTCCCACCTGTAATAGCGCGTGTTGGTAACCACGTCATGGGTATTTAAATTGATATCTACACCGTCACTTTGTACTTTGTAGGTGATACTGTCAATTGGTGGGGCTTTTACCACAGGTACAAAATCCGACAGGTATTCTCTGCCACCGGCAGCTTTTATTCTTAAACGGTATTTATGCGTTGTGTTAAGGTTTAAACCTGCCGATACATACACCCCGTTGGGCATTTCTCTCAAAGCGGATGTGGTATTATCATCCCCTTCAACTGTTACTACAGCATTTAGTTCAGGGTTTACATTGACATTACCCGAAAGTTTAACTGTGCGGTTTAGTTTTATCATGGTTGAATCTGCACCGCTATTTATAAAGCCTTCCACAACGAGGTAATTGTTGGCCGTGTCAGTAACCGGTGGTGAATATGGCTTTTTACAGCTCAACACCAACACTACAGATGCGTAAAAGACAATATAAAAGTTTTGGTATTTCATCCTATCAAAACCTTATGTTATAGTTAATAAATGGAATTGGCGCGGCAAAAATCGAGAGTTTATAACCACTGATCACGCCGCTTTGCTCTGTAAAAAATGTGGAATACGCATTTTGCCTCCCCGTTATGTTATAAACACCAATGGTCCATGAATTATGGGTTAACTGGTGCACCTTGTGGTTTCCTTCAATAATTATCGAAAAATCAGACCTGAAGTAATCCGGGATTCGGTACACATTCCGGTCTGAGTAAAACACCCGTTCCGATCCCGCATATTCATATTTGGCAATTGGCAGTGTTATAGGCCTGCCTGTACTGTATGAAACATCAAACGAAACACTGTAGCGATGTGTAAAGCGGTAATTGCCATTAAAATTAACGGAATGTGGCTTGTCGTAATTGGCAGAATAGTATTTCCCGCTGTTTATAAACTCCCCGGCATATGGGTCATCCTGCCGCAGGAAAGTACGCGAATAGGTATAGCTTACCCAGCCATTTAATTTACCAGCTGTTTTTTTAAGTAAAAACTCAGCTCCGTATGCCTTGCCCTCTGTATTAATTACATCCTGTTCAATGTGATGGTTCAACAGCAGTACCGCACCACTTTTATAGTCAAGATAATTCCTCAACCTTTTGTAATACACCTCTACCGACATTTCAATGGTATTAGCGCTGGCATTCTTGAAAAGTCCCAATGATACCTGGTCGCCATGTTCGGGCTTAATGTTAGGGTCACTTAACTTATAAATATCTGTTGGCGATATTGAAGTTGAATTTGATAACAGGTGAATATATTGATGCAGCGTATTATAACCTGCTTTTATTGATAAATTATCGCTTAACAAGTACCGGGCCGAAACCCTGATATCGGGTGCCATATAGGTTTTAATAAAACTACCGCTTCCGTATTTTGTACTGTCAAGTATATTGGCGGGTTCTCTTGGCAACTCAGGCGCGTAGTTGTTCACCGTTTGCGGGCCCAGGTAATTATAAATATTAAACCTTACGCCGGCACTAATGGTTAAATTATCTGAAACATCATATTTATCACCTAAATATAAAGCGCTTTCCAAAGCTTTCTCGGCAGGTACCGCATCTGGTAATATCAACGACTTTGGCCCATTGGGCTCAAATGTACCAGGGTTAATTTTATAAAGGATTGAACTTAAGCCAAAGTTTAAAGTATGTTTATTGCTTAGGTAGTACGTAAAGTCTGTTTTGAAGTTTGACTGGTTGACCTTGAATCCCAGGTCGTAAGCATTAACAGGGTTTGCACTGCTCGACACATCATACTGGTACCTGTCAATACCGGCAGATATTAAGCTGTATAACTTATTGTTGAAATTATGCTTCCATTTTAGATTAATGTTACGGTTACTGTAGGAATAAGCGGTATCGCTATTCAGCTTAAACTTATCCTGGCTCAGGTAGCCGCTCAGATACAGGTTGTTTTTTTCATTAATTTGATGACTGATGCCCAAATTAAAATCATAAAAAGATGCCTGGCTATGCTTATACGATTCAGGCAGCAACTTCAGCAGCCAGTCGGAGTAGGTAGTACGCCCACCAAAGATAAACGAAGTTTTATCTTTAATTAGCGGTCCCTCTACATTTAACCTGCTGGTGAGCAGACCAATCCCTGCTGATCCGGTAAACTTCTTTTTGTTTCCCTCCCTGTTGGTAATATCCAGCACTGACGATAAGCGTCCGCCGAATTTTTCAGGAATACTGCTTTTATAAAGCTCTATATCCTTCACAATATCGGGGTTAAAGGCGGCAAAAAAGCCAAAAAAGTGTGCCGGATTATAAATGGTATTCCCATCAAGCAATATCAAATTCTGATCGGCAGCCCCACCCCTAACGTTAAACCCGGTAGTAGCTTCGCCTACTGATGTTACCCCCGGCAGCGTTAATACAACTTTTAACACATCAGCCTCCCCAAATGCTGTGGGGATTTGTTTAATATTCTTGATATCAAGCCTCGTTACCCCTAAATCGGTACTCCGCACGTTTGCCACTTTATCTGCAGAGATCTTAACTTCCTTTAAACTGTTGATCTGTTCCTGCATCTCAATGTTCAGCTTGCCGTCGGAATAAAGGATAATCTGCCGCCTGCTATCGCGCATTCCCAGCCCCCTCACCAGCAGCGTTTGCCTTCCGCGCGGCAGCGTTATCGAGAAATATCCAAACTGATCTGTAGCTGCGCCTGTTTTTGTATTAGCGACATATATACTTGCCCCGGTAACGGCCTCGCCCGACTTGATATCCCTGATATATCCACTCAATATTGATTTGCCCGGTTTTATATTATTGGTTTTTATACCTATTTCATAAAGTTTGTTCTCGGTGGTGGCGTCGGGAACTTTCTTATCCGCCTCTGCTGTATAATCGGCAACCGGCTCAGTTTGCGGCGATTGTGTATTTGTCTGCACCCGGGAGTATCCCATTGCCAGTTCATTTTTTATTTGCCGCCCCCTGGTTAAGAAAACCTGCTGCTGGTTAACAGCATATACAAAATTTGTATTTTTAAAGGCCTGGTCTAATATATTTTCAAGTGGCTTGTCAGCCAGTTGAAGGGTAACCCTCAGGCTGTCAAATTGCATCGGATCATAGTAAAAATGATAAGTACTTTTTGACTCCAGCTCATTCACAACCTGGGCAATGGTTGCCTGCTGAAAGTTTACACTAAACACCTTTGTATTCCGCTGCTGCGCCGACAATGCTTGTAAAAAAACCAGGAAGCAAATACTTGCGAGGTAAATTTTTCTCATATTAATTTGATAATTGGTCGTAATAAGCTGCTATTTTTACCATCGCTTCTTCGGGGTTGTCGCGGTACACTATATTGTTGGTCTTAATATATTTCTTTAACTCCTTCTTTTTATCTTTCAGGATATCAAGCAAAGCACCCTGCCCGCCTACACTGCGATAAATGTTATCTTTCTTAATGTAATAGTCTTTTGATAAGCTGAAATAATTCTCCAGCCCTGAAATACTGCTCGTGGTGGTTTGGATACTTTTTGAATATTTGCCCAGCACCTCACATTTGCCATTATATAACTGGTTATAATACCCTGATTTTAATATCGTGTTGTTGCTCACGGAGTCAGCATTGATATTTACAAAGTGATTCCCTAAAAAGTCAAAGCTTTTTACACGCTCTTTTATAACTGAAAATTTGGAGACATGACTAGGAAGCAAAATCACAACTTGGTCAATATTTAGGTCATACAACATTGATATGTTGTTATATAAACTACCATCGTAATAAATTGAGCCTTTTGTAAATCCATTTACTTCCTTAAAATAAGCATTGCCCTTTATATGCGGATCATAGAAATAGTATTCAGGACCTGTATAAATAGCTTGTTGATTGCCTAATGAGGTTTTAAAAAGATTTACCGCATTGTTTAAGGCATTTTGCTGCGAACTGCTATCGCCCAAAGCGACTTGTGCACACACATTTTGGCAAAAAAATACGCAAAAAGCCAATACTGCTAAAAACAGGCTGGTAAGTTTGTTCATGAATTTAGGTTATAGTGGTTTAATGGTTAAAGTTGAAATTTACGCCAGATTATCTTAATAAACAAACAGTTAAATTGGAAATTTCAAAAAAACTATAATTATAGTTTAAAATCTTAGTCAACCAACACTATAGTTACGGCCATTGTTATAACAATGTTACAAACGAAGATTGTATTTTATAGATTTTCGGGGCGGGCGGGATAGTTGGACATTGAACTATTAATGCATGGCGCCTCACCCGGGTTTACCGGGTATTTAAACTGTTTTAATAAAAATACCATCCAATAAAAAAGCCCTGCAATAAAATTACAGGGCTTTCAGTTATAGTATTTTAAATTACAGCTTACGCTTAACTTCTACGTTCTCGTAGGCTTCAACAATATCGCCAACTTCAATGTTATTAAAGTTCTGGATATTTAAACCGCACTCGTAATTGGCCGAAACCTCTTTAACGTCATCTTTAAAGCGTTTTAAAGAAGCAAGTTCACCTGTATAAATTACAACACCTTCGCGAACAATGCGGATCTTGCTGTTACGTGTAATCTTACCATCAAGAACCATACAGCCGGCAATAGTGCCCACCTTACTGATCTTGAACGTTTCACGGATCTCAACATTCGCAACAATCTTCTCTTCAAAAGTTGGTGCAAGCATTCCTTCCATTGCAGCCTTAATTTCATTTATCGCGTCGTAAATGATCGAGTAAAGCCTGATGTCTATCTGCTCTGCCTCGGCAAGCTTACGGGCACCACCGGAAGGACGAACCTGAAAGCCGATAATAATCGCATCAGAAGCCGATGCCAATAACACATCTGATTCAGAGATTTGACCTACAGCCTTCGAAATCACGTTAACCTGGATCTGTTCGGTTGAAAGTTTCAATAACGAATCCGACAATGCTTCAATTGATCCATCCACATCACCCTTAACAATAATATTAAGTTCCTTAAAGTTACCAACTGCCAAACGGCGGCCAATTTCATCAAGTGTAATGTGTTTTTGTGTACGTAACCCTTGCTCGCGTTGTAATTGTAAACGTTTGTTCGCAATTTCACGGGCTTCCACTTCACTTTCAAGTACGTTAAATTTATCACCGGCGGTTGGTGCCCCCTGCATACCCAACACCTGTACCGGTGTTGACGGGCCTGCAGATTCAACGCGTTGTCCGCGTTCGTTGGTTAACGCCTTAACGCGCCCGCTGTAACAGCCTGCAAGTATAGGGTCTCCCACTTTTAACCTTCCAGCCTGTACCAATATAGTAGTAACAATACCACGGCCTTTATCTAAAGCAGCCTCTATAACCGTACCTACTGCACGTTTATTCGGGTTAGCTTTAAGTTCAAGCAACTCCGCTTCAAGTAATACTTTCTCTAACAACAGGTCAACATTTAAACCGGTTTTAGCTGAAATTTCCTGCGACTGGTATTTACCGCCCCATTCTTCAACCAAAATATTCATTGCTGATAATTGCTCGCGCACCTTATCCGCGTTTGCACCTGGTTTGTCAATTTTATTGAAAGCAAAGATGATTGGCGCACCGGCTGCCTGCGCGTGGTTTATGGCCTCACGGGTTTGCGGCATCACGCTGTCATCGGCTGCAATTACTATAATTACAATATCTGTTACCTGGGCTCCCCTGGCACGCATAGCGGTAAACGCCTCGTGACCCGGTGTATCCAAGAATGTTATTTTTCCTTTATCATCTGGCAAAGTTACCTCATAAGCGCCAATGTGCTGGGTAATCCCCCCGGCCTCGCCGCCTATAACGTTGGTTTTACGGATAAAATCGAGCAATGATGTTTTACCGTGGTCAACGTGACCCATAATGGTAACGATCGGTGCCCTTGGAACCAAATCTTCCGGATCATCCGGCTGGTCAAGACTGCCTTCCTCATCCTGTGGTTTTACAAATTCAATCTGGTAACCAAATTCATCGGCAACAATGCTCAGTGTTTCCGCATCAAGCCTTTGGTTAATGGAAACGAACATGCCCAGGCTCATACAGGTAGATATAATCTGCGTTACAGATACATCCATCATAGAGGCCAACTCATTAGCAGTTACAAACTCTGTAACCTTTAATACTTTTGATTGCAGTTCATTCTCCATTGCCAGTTCTTCGGCAGTTGCAGCTACATCATCACGTTTTTGACGACGGAATTTTGCACGCTGAGCAAACTTGCCCGATTTACCGGCTCCACTAAGGCGCGCTAACGTTGCCTTAATTTGATCCTGGATATCTTTTTCTGAAGGTTCTTCCTTCGGACCTGTACTTGGTGTTGTATTACGGTTATTCCTGAAATCCGGACGATTACCGCCGCCACCCTGGTTAGGGCCGCCGGCACCTGGGTTGTTACCCCTGTTCCTGAAATCCGGACGATTACCACCGTGCGCCTGCTGCGATCCCGGAGGATTTGGCGGGAGACTGGCGGTATTATTTTGCTGGCTTCCCTGGTTATTAAACCCTGGTCCCTGGTTATCTTTACGTTTTCGTTTGCGTTTATGGTCTGCTGCACTATTGGTATTTGATGACGAGGCTACCGGGTTGCGTTTTGGCGCATTAACCGGCAACTGGATCTTACCAATAACGTTAGGCCCTGTTAAGCGTTCGGCCTTTGCACGAATCACTTCCGGTTCCTGCGGCTCACCGCTTGCAACAGGTGCTTCAGTTACAGGAGCAGGCTCAACTGCGACTGCAACGGGTTCAACCGGCGCAGCAACAACGGGTGCCTCTTCCTTTTTAACCTCCTCCGGCTTAACCTCCGGCACCTTAACTTCAGCTACCTTAACCTCTTCAGCTTTAGGAACTTCAGGAATTACTTCCTTTTGAACTTCTTTTACCGGCTCTGGCTGGGGTGGTTCAGGAACTGCTATTGGCTCTGACTTAACAACCTCGTCAGCTATTTTAGCAACAGGTTTTTCAACCGGTGCGGGTTTAGCATTCAGGTTATCAAGGTCTATCTTGCCAACTATCTTAACGCCAGGCAAAACACCGTTATGCTGCTCTTCGACCTTTTCAGGTTGCTTTGGCGGCTCAACAGGTTTTGGCTTTTCAGTTTGTGGCGGCGCGTTGTAATGACTGCCGATACCTTTAATAAGGATCTCTTCATTTTCAAAATCGCGCGAACGGCGGTTCTCTGCTGGTTTTTCGGGAAACTGTACAGGCTCTTCCTTCCGTATCTTGCCGATACTGATCTGCTTAGCTTCCTCCTTAATAATTTTATCTACAGCAAATTCTTTCAAAAGTGCGCCGTACATATCGCCATCAAGCAGGGTAGTAGGGTGTTTTTGTACCTTATACCCTTTCGTTGCCAAAAAGTCAACGATAGTACCTGTACCGATATTCAGCTCTTTTGCTGCTGTAAATAATTTTATGGATTTGTCTTCTGACATTTATTATACTTCTTTCTCTGCTATTTTGTGCAAAAATACAATTTTAATTTTGGTTATTACGCTTATTCAAACTCCGCCTGCAGAATTGATAACACTTCTTTTACAGTTTCTTCTTCCAGGTCTGTGCGTTTTACCAGTTCACCTACTGTTAATGCCAGTACAGATTTTGCAGTATCTAAGCCAATACGCTTAAATTCATCAATAATCCAGCTGTCAATTTCGTCAGTAAATTCCTCAATATCAACATCTTCATCAGTTTCGTCCGCTTCGCGGTAAACATCAATTTCATAACCCGTAAGTTTCCCTGCAAGTTTAATATTGTGTCCGCCACGGCCAATTGCTAGCGAAACCTGGTCGGGTTTTAAATAAACAGCGGCCGTTTTTTTCTCATCATCTAATTTAATAGAAGTGATTTTGGCCGGGGATAATGCACGCTGAATATACAATTGTAAATTATTGGTGTAGTTTATAACATCAATATTTTCGTTTTTCAACTCACGTACAATACCATGTATGCGCGATCCTTTCATACCCACACAGGCTCCAACCGGATCAATACGATCATCGTATGATTCAACTGCAACCTTAGCGCGCTCGCCCGGTTCGCGTACAATTTTTTTAATGGTGATCAGTCCGTCAAAAATCTCCGGCACTTCCTGCTCAAACAAACGCTGCAAGAATTCAGGTGCGGTGCGGGATATAATGATCTTTGGGTTGCTGTTCATCATATCTACCTTATCAACAACAGCTTTTACGCTGTCGCCCTTTTTAAAGTAGTCTGCCGGGATCTGTTCTGATTTTGGCAGTAATAACTCATTGCCTTCATCATCAAGCACCAGTGTTTCTTTTTTCCAAACCTGGTAAACTTCACCGGTAACAATTTCACCAACGCGGTCTTTATATTTTTTAAAGATCTCATCTTTCTCAAGCTCTAAAATTTTAGATACAAGGGTTTGGCGTGCTGCTAATATAGCGCGGCGGCCAAAGCTTTCTAAAGTTATCTGCTCAATATGTTCGTCGCCAACTTCCAGGGTTGGGTCTAATAATTTCGCTTCCGCAAGCTCAATCTCCAGGTCATCATCCTCACTAAAACCATCTTCCATAACCTTTCGGGTACGCCAGATCTCTAAGTCACCGTTGTCCGTATTGACAATTACGTCGCAATTTTCGTCGGTGCCATATTTTTTCCTGATCATGCTTCTGAAAACGTCTTCCAGCACACTCATCATCGTTGGGCGATCGATGTTCTTGAAATCTTTAAATTCCTGAAAAGAATCAATTAAATTAATATTGCTCATTTTTCATTAAAATTGTTTTTTCATTTAAGGCAATGAAGCTATCATGAGCTTGTTAGTTGTTTTTTAAGCTGCAGCTCATGATGGTTCCTACTTGAATGATATTAAAACTTTTGCCTCTGTTATTTTATCAATAGGGATCACGCTTTCAACAGTTTCAGCTTTTTTCCCTTTTTCTTTTATTTTTTCTTCAATTATAATTGCGTCTTCCGTAATGCCGGTAAGCTTGCCTTCCCGTTTGCCGCCGTCAGCCATTTTTATAGCTAATGTACGGCCAATGTTTTTGGCATATTGCCTGACCGAAGCCAGCGGAAAATCAACTCCTGGCGATGAAACCTCAAGATTATAAGCAGTTTCTATTACATTCTCCTCTTCCAAATGGAAGCCTACATGCCTGCTTATGGCCACACATTCATCAATGCCAATACCATTATCACCATCAACCAATATCATCAGCTTCCCGTTACTGTGCATTTTTACATCCACTAAAAACAGGTTTGGCTTATCGGCTATCTTTTCTTCAACCAGTTGCTTTACTCTTTTCTCAATATTCATTATCTCTCAAATAATTTGATTGATAAAATAAAAGAGGGGACAATCGCCCCCTCTTTTTTAATTCAAATGCAAATATAGGTATTTTATTTGGAAAACTCAAGTGTATTTTTACTTGTTGATTGAAAATGTTGAAGTTACTGCCAAGCCCCCAACTGTAACGCTGCTTATTTTTACCGCTGCAATTTAATTACCAGATCGGTATGCCCTACCCCGCCCAGCCTTTTTTTACCTTTAATGTAATCCCAAATATTTTCACCTTTAAACCGGTAATAACGCATAAAGTAAGTTTTGCCTTTTATTAAGGGCGTATCAGGGGTAAATACCACCGCACTATCTATTACAGTATATAAACCATGCTGAACAGGCTGATAATTTTTCAGGTCTGTATCGGCAGGCATCCGGTAAACAGGCAACAGATTTTCCCAGATCC
Organism: Mucilaginibacter xinganensis; assembly: GCF_002257585.1. NCBI lineage: Bacteria > Pseudomonadati > Bacteroidota > Sphingobacteriia > Sphingobacteriales > Sphingobacteriaceae > Mucilaginibacter > Mucilaginibacter xinganensis. The sequence continues at coordinate 5,130,494 of NZ_CP022743.1, forward strand.
CACGCGTTGTGTCGCGGTTAATTTCGCTCAGAATGGCGTAATCAAGCCCTTTAAATTTAACCGAGCGGTTGTTATCTGACGCGCTGACAGTTACTACAGGCCCCTTAGGCTTTTGTGTACATGCAAAACAAAATAACAGTAAAATCCAGCCATTTTTTTTCATGGTTAAATATCATAAAATAATGGCTGACTTTCTATGTCATAAAAAACCAGTGGTGGCAGTGGCTAAAATTGTTTTTTTTCTTCCGAAACGGGCTGCAAGCGTTCCATTTCTGCACACGGAACGGGTGGAACGCTGTGAAACATGCTCATTATCAGATGTTTCCATTTTAGAAAAATTGCAAGTAACTGATAATCAGCTGTTTTACAATTTGTATTTTTTAAGCTTTTTCGCTTATTTTACTTATAATCAGCGGGTTTCATTTTTTTGACTGATTAAAATTGATGGTTTTAACCGTCTAGCTTTGCAAAAGTTTACACTTTTTACTGATTAAGCCGGGTTTGAGTTTACACTTGGTCTTTTATCTCGGGTATGGAAAAGATTTTCTATGACCCCGGGGTTTCATTTTTTGCAGTCTCAATCCCTTTCAATTCAATTCTATTAATAAAATGTTTTATACCAAAAAATATTTATTTTCACTCCGTTTATCAGCCTAATAATTACCTGAATGCAAACCTTTATTTCATCATTTTTGCGCGCCAATAAGCGGCTCGCAGTTGCTTTTCTTTTATTCGCTAACGTTACGCTTTACGCGCAAACAAAAAACAGCCTGCCGGTAAGCAAACCGGAGGCAGAAGGTGTTTCAGCTGCCGCGATTGATAGCTTTTTGAATGCAACGGCGCAAAGCAAACACGATTTTCATAGTTTTATGTTTTTGCGGCACGGCAAGGTAGTTGCCCAGGGCTGGTGGAACCCTTACCAACCTAAGTTAAGGCACAGCCTTTACAGCTGCAGTAAAAGCTTCACCTCCACCGCCATTGGCTTCGCGGTGAGCGAGGGGCGTCTTTCGGTAAGTGACAAGGTGGTTTCATTTTTCCCGGGCAGTTTACCAGACACCATAAAACCTTATTTAGCTGCACTTACCGTTAAGGATCTGCTGACCATGTCGGTAGGGCAATCCAGTGATCCCACCTTCGCTGTCGCATCTGCAAAAGATGATTGGGTAAAAGCTTTCCTGGCCCTGCCGATAACTTATAAACCGGGCAGCCAGTTCTTATACAACTCGCTGGCCACGTTTATGCTGTCGGCCATTGTGCAAAAGGTTACCGGGCAAAAAGTGGTGGATTACCTTAAGCCGCGCCTCTTTGCACCGCTCGGCATCACCGGTATGGACTGGGAAATAAACAAACAAGGTATTAACACCGGCGGCTGGGGATTGCGTGTGCAGACCGAAGCACTGGCAAAAATGGGGCAACTGTATCTGCAACAAGGAAAATGGGAGGGCAAACAATTACTGCCGGCGGCCTGGGTTGCGGAAGCCACCACGTTTAAGATAGACCAGGCACCAGGTGCGCCACAAAGTAAAAAAGATTCGAGCGACTGGATGCAGGGTTATTGTTACCAGTTTTGGCGTTGCCGCAATAATGCCTTCCGGGCAGACGGCGCTTTTGGGCAATACATTATTGTGATGCCCAAACAGGATGCTGTTATTGCCATAACCTCCGAAACAAGCGATATGCAGGGAGAGCTTAACCTGGTATGGAAATACCTATTGCCAGCCATGCAGCGTAAATCGTTGCCTGCAAATGCAACGGCAGACGATAGGCTGGCCAAACATTTGGCGGCATTAACCCTGCCGCCGGCAGCCGGGGCAAGCAATAGCACCAATGGCATATTCAATAAAACATACACTGTTAAGCCGAACGCTTTAAACATTCGTTCAATTGCTTTTAATTCGGCCAATGGTGTATGCCACCTCACCCTAAAAAAGGATTCTGTTACCTATAACCTTGATTTTGCAAACGGAAAATGGCTGCCGGGCCAAACGGAACTGCAGGGCCCGGGTTTAGTTGCCGCCGCACACGAAGATTTCTCTATACTGCAGCCTTATAAAGTAGTAGGCAGTTACGGATGGAACGATAGCCAGGATTTGCAGTTGAAACTGCGCTATATAGAAAGCCCGCACACCGAAACAATTATTTGCCACTTTAACGGGAGTGGATTAAATGCTGAGGTGGAGTACAGTTTCAATTATGGCAATAACAAAATAGCCTTACATGGCGAGTTGTTGAAATAAAGATTATTTTGGATTGCCGGAGTGGGTAAAACGTAACCGATGCGTGACCGTAAAACAAATCAGTCGCGCGTTTTTGTGCATAACCATCTAATTTTAAAGAATAAGCTAAAACAAAAGCCTGCTGTTGGTCAGCAGGCTCTGTTTATTTTATTTTCTTAGTGTAGTTTCAAACAGCTTAAAAATCCGTTTATATTCATCCGTCCAGCTGCTTGGCTGCACAAAACCATGGTCCTCTACCGGGTAGGACGCAAGCTCCCAATTTTCTTTATGCAGTTCAATCAAACGCTGTGTTAAGCGAATGATGTCCTGGTAATTCACGTTCTGGTCAACCATGCCATGCAGCATCAGCAGGTTACCCTTTAGTCCATCGGCAAAATAAATGGGCGAACTCAGGCGATAAGCCTTTTCATCAGTATAAGGCTCATTCAAAATATCGCTGGTATAACCGTGATTATAATGTGCCCAGTCAGTTACTGAACGGATAGCGCCGCCCGCCGCCCAGGTATCCGGTTCAGTAAACATTGCCATCAGCGTAATAAAACCGCCGTACGATCCGCCGTATAACCCCACATGTTTAGGATTAACACCGTATTTATCAACCAGCATTTTTACACCGTCTTCCTGGTCGGTAAGGTCTTTTCCCCCCATATGGCGGTAAATAGCGGTGCGCCAGTCGCGGCCATAGCCTGCACTCCCTGAGTAGTCAACGTCCAACACGGTGTATCCGGCATCAGCCAGCATATTGTTAAACATATACTCACGAAAGTACGAGCTCCACCAATAATGTACATTTTGCAGGTAACCCGCACCGTGCACAAACACCACCGCCGGCTTGGCCGGGTCCTGTTTCTCCGGTACATACAGGCGTGCATAAACATCGCTGCCATACCTGTTTTTAAAGGTGATCACCTGCGGCTCGCGCCACGGGTACGATTTAAATTCTTCGCTAACCGAATTGGTTACCTGCACGGCTTTTGCTCCCGGCTTATTTGCCTGTAAGTAAAGTTCCCAGGGTTTATTTGAGTAGGAATACCTGATGGCCAGCCATTTTTCGTCAGGCGACAGGGTTACCTCATTACCACCTTTCATACCGGTTATTTTTACAGGCTCCCCACCACTTACCGGGATCCGGTAAAAATGCGTAATACCAGGATGCTCCGCATTGGCGGTAAAGTAAAATGTTTTTTTATCGTTTGATAATTGCAGCGTTTGCACCTCCCACTTGCCGCTGGTTAGCTGCTTTTTTATTCCGCTTGCCAAATCCAGCATATAAATATGTGCATAGCCACTGGCTTCACTCTCAAAATAAAAATGACTGTTGTCTGCCCAGCCCAAGTTCCCCTGGCCGGCGCCGCCAACCCAGGCATCGTTATGTTCGCGGTCAAGCAGGCTTAAAGCACCGGTGGCCGGGTCAAGTTTCATAATCCATTTGTCCTTATTATCCTGGGCGCTAACTTCAACCACGGCATATTTACTATCCTCGCTCCAGTATGGGCCGCTGATCCTTACCTGCCGGTCCTCGTTATTTTTAGTAAGTTTTTCCAGTTCTGCCGGGTAGTCTTTTACATAAGCGGGCACATCTTTAATTCCCGGAATGGCAGCAGTTACAATTTTATAAACGGTATCCTTTTGCGTATCAAAAACAAATGATTCAAACGTTGTCTGCGGGCCGCCAACCTTGGTGCGGTTCGGAATATCCTCAGTAAAGCCCGATGCCGTTACATAATTAGGAACGATCGCGTTTTTTACACCGTCGGGGTATTTTGCAAGCCGATAGGTAATATAGCGACCATCCGGACTAAGCTGGACTCCACCTACAGAGCGGTCGCTGGTTGCAATTTCCTTTAGTTTCTTAGTTTCAAATGCTTTGCTTTCTATCGAGTCGAGCTTCCGGTCTTTATCCTTTACTTTAATAATATCAAATAGTTCCAACTGCTCGCTTTTAAGCCAGCGCTCCTGTTCGTTCCCGGCAACCGGCTCAGCTGCTGCTTTTCGGGCACCGCCTCTTCTGCCAGCGCCCGCAGCAGCTACAGGAGTAGCGGCTGCGGCCCGGGTAAAGTTGGTCAACTGAATCAATTCACCGCTGTTAATCTTTATCGAATACAGGTTATCACCCTTAGTAAATATTATCCTGCTTTCGTCACCACTAAAAACAGGGCTGTTCTCCTGGTCGGCAGTACTGGTTAAATGTTGAATTTTTCCTGTTTTGAGGTCAGAAAGCCAGATGTCGCCATTTTTTTCAAAAACCTTTAGCGTGCGCTTTTTATTCCAGCTGCCATACTCAGGCACCAGGGCCTTTTGTTCATCTATACTAACTTTTACAGGCTTAATGTTACCGGGCGTTATGGCAAACAGCTCGTCGCGATCGGCATTAGCTGGATTCCATTTAAAAAGGATTTTCTTACTGTCGTCGGTCCAGCGGATGTTGGAGGGAGAGGTGCCAATCCATTTTGGGTCGCGCATTATTTTTTCAATAGACAAAGCGCCCAGCTTTTGGGCAAAAGCACCCGTGCAATAAGTTAGGAGTAACAGGGTAAATATTTTTTTCATATCGTTTTTTTAGTACCCGCCTGATACAGTTGTTCCCGGCTGTAATCACGGGAGTTCATCCATGCGGCTTAATCAACCACCAATATAGCGGTTTCAGCAATCATTCGTAATTTTCGCATTGTTTTGTTACAAAATTGAAGTTTAAGGCCGCAGTTTATTTTGAATGAACACCATAATTGTTTGGCAGAACTATTGCCCCATTATCGCTTTTTCCTTCCCGCTCTTACGTCATTCAACAAATACCGTAAAAGCCCGGTACAGCTCAGGTAGTTTTACGCTTGCAGCCTAAAAGCTACAACCATACTTTTACCGTCAGGAAATTTAAAGATTTGGTGAACAGGCAGGGCGTTCATGAAAATATTAAATAAAGGAATTAGCCGCAATCCTTATGCAGGGTAAACATCTACCTTATCCTGCATTAAAACGGCCTTCGGAGTGGTGTGCTGTTTTCTAATTCACCAGCCGCCCGCTCAAATCAACCGTTCGGGCAAAAGGGTTTAAAAACCGGTTAGCCAGCACCGCAAACTCATAGCGTGTTATGGGGCGGTTTATATCAAAGTCTGCTTTAAATTTATACTGCGTTTTCCATGCCTTCTGCATACTCCTGGTCAGCAACTGCGGTTCGGTAAGGGTATAGTCGCTTATAAATGAAATAGCATTGCCTACCGTAAACTTTTCACCCGTTTTTTCTTTATTGAACCATAAAAACGCCCGGGTGTAAATCTCGGTTAAAACGGGCTGTATTTCGGCCGTATTCACCGCCGAATCCGGCATAAACACAAATTTTGCTTTTTGCACACCGCCCCTCAACATCCCGGTTGAACAAACCTGCTGGATGGCGCGCCAGGCCCGGTCCTGTTGGCTAATGTCGGTAAAGGGTAGCAGGTAACCTTTAAAATCCAGCAGCTCGCCCTGTATTATCCGCACATTTAAATGTTTGGTAGTGGTTTTAAAAAAAGCGCAATATGCAGCAACCGTTGCAACACCCTGCCCCAACTGAAGCTGCAGCGGTAAATACTGGATATTCTTATCACCGGGCAGCGCTTTTTCAGTCACCAAAATATTCTCTGCCTGCTGTACCAAAACCGCGTGCACCGGGATGCAAAATGCCGGGTATGGCGGATAATTGCTTTTTACCGCACCCGGATCCCCGGTAGATTGGTCCGGGATGTATTCGCCGGTGGCTATTGAAGTACGGTATAATTTCAAATTGCCGTTGTCCGCCTGGCTGTCAAATCCGTCGTAAAATTTCGCATCCGCACCGGCGGCAACAATGCCTGCCTCCGTAGCATCAATCACTACCCTTGCCTTAACAATCAGTTTCCTGCCATTTTGGGTGAGCATTACTTCCCAGCGGTCGCCATCTTTTTTTATACTGCCAAACACAGCATCATGATATACAGCCAGATTTTTTACGGTGTCGCTGATCTTTTTCAGGATTGCGGTTGCGGTGGCCGGATCAGACCTCAAAGTATGATTTTGAACGGTGTCATAACCTGCGGTTTCGTGATAGAACTCCCTTACATGTTTACGAAATTCGCCCCAGATGCCAGAGGCGATATTGTTACCGGCATCAACGGCCAGCATTTGCCCTTCGGCAGTGCCGCCGCCTATTTTAAAGCCGCCATCAGCCAATACGGTTTTTACCTTGCTGCGCCCGCATTGTATAGCCGCTGCAATTCCGCTTGCGCCGCTGCCTACCACCAGCACATCGGTTTTTATAGTTTGGGCATATATAATCGTGCTATGGCAGATAAGTAACAGCAGCGTCAGTTTTTTTATCATGGATTGGGGTAAAAGGTACAAAACGCTAAATTAGTCCAAAACCTTGTTGATGATTAAAAATATACCTAATTTAAATTTTTTTTAAGCCCATGACTGACGAACAAATGAAATTTCCGATCGGGGACTTCAAAGCCCCGGTGTCGTACACTGCCGAAGATCTGCGTAAATGGATCACCACTATTAAAGAATTTCCTGGTCGTTTACGCCAGGCCATCATCAACCTTAACGAAAAACAACTCGATACACCTTACCGTACCGGCGGATGGACCATAAGACAAGTGGTGCACCATTGTGCCGATAGCCACATGAATTCATTGCTCCGTTTTAAATGGGCCTTAACCGAGGATAGCCCGGTGGTAAAACCTTATGAGGAGGCAGATTGGGCGTTGTTACCAGACTACCGCATGCCCGTAGAGTCGTCTTTAAAAATGCTGGAAGGGATGCACCAGCACTGGGTTGCCCTGCTTGAAAGCTTTACCGAAAACGAATGGGAGCGATCATTTAAACGCCCTTCCGGCGAAACCATCCAGTTAAAGAAAGCGCTCGCCTTATATGCATGGCACAGCAAACACCACCTGGCGCACGTAACCGAAACCATTAAAAAGTTTTAATGCATGTTGATGTAGGTAGCCCGTGAGTCATTTGGCTGATGAACCACTATGGCTACCCCTTTGTTAGATAATGAGTCAACCTCAAAGGCAATTCCTTTGCCGGTTGCTTCATAAACTTTAACTTTTTTGCCTTTGTCCGTATAGCTGCTTATTTGTTTTAGCTTGTAGTGTTCCTGGTATTTGGTTAAATCCAGGCCGGTGTTTAATCCCTCTGCCGTTTTAAAATCGGGCGAAGTCACCAGGACCTTTCGGATGTGTGCAACTGATTCATCCTTAGCACCAAAATTATGGCCTGCAAAAATACTGATTTTATACCCCGAGGTATCGTGCTTTGCATACCAGGTTATCACTACGCTGCCCATTCCCGCATCAGAAAAATCGGGTTTACCGAACACCGACACTAAACTGTCGGCACTACCGTTCAACACAATTTTTCCGGCGCTTTTCCCGGGTACTATCAATTTATCGGCGGGTACAATTTTACTGGTATCAACAGCATCTTCACCTGCAGGTACGGCAGTTTCATTGGCTGTATTTTCTGATCCCGAATGCTGCCCGCAACTATATAAGCTGCCGGACAAAGCAGTTAACAGCGCGTATTTGATGATGCGTTTTTTCATTGGTATTTTACTTTCGTGCTCCTATCTTATAGCAAAAACCCGGCTTAATTGTTTTTAAATTAATCCTTCGTGCCAAAGTAAACCAAAAAATCTGCGCAAGAAACGGGTTCTTCCGCTCCACCCACCACCTTAGTTTTGCTATATCAAATCACAACATTCATCCTTATATGATGCATATAGCAAGCGAACCATCCATTTTATATTTCGGCACACCGGTGGTACTCATCGGCACAAAAAACCCAAACGGTACCGATAACCTGGCGCCCATGTCGTCCATATTCTGGCTCGGCTGGCGCTGCATAATTGGCCTGGCTGCCGCCTCAAAAACCACTGAAAACCTGTTATTGAACCGCCAATGTGTTTTAAATTTGGCATCTGTAAATGAAGTGGCTGCGGTAAACCGTTTAGCCAAAACTACAGGATCAAACCCTGTGCCCGATGGTAAATTATTGAAGGGATACCGGTACGAAGCGGATAAATTCGCTATTGCTGGATTAACCAAACAACATGCAGCAACTGTAAAAGCACCCCGGGTAAAGGAATGTCCTGTGCAAATGGAAGCCGTGGTTGAAGCCATCCATGGTTTAGCAGCGGATGATGCCGGCCAGCGGGGCAAGATTATAACGTTTGAATTGCGGATTCAAAGAGTTTACCTGCATGAAGCAATCCTGATGGACGGGCACCCCAATCGCGTTGACCCGGACAAATGGAAACCGCTCATCATGAGTTTTCAGCAGTTTTACAGCCTTGGGGATAAAGTTCACGCATCAACGCTCTCAGAGATCCCCGAACGATTGTATAATACGTTAGACCGGGAACGGGCAATAAAAAGTTATGAATTGAGCGGGGATGATGAACGATAGAACAGTTGCGCGAGAGGCTGCGCAGTGATAGCAACCAGGCAAATTCCTTTATTAATTTTATTCCCACCCTAACTTATTGCTTTTTCCGTTGTATATTATTGGCATGATTACAAAGGGGCAGCAAGTTATCCGTGACTGGTACCGGAAAAAAAACTGGGAGCAATTCGCCTTTCAGCGCGAAATGGAATCGGCTTACCTAAATGGCTTTTCCGGCTTGCTGAACGCCCCTACCGGCAGCGGAAAAACATTTGCCTTGTTCCTGCCTTTTTTGGCTGATTTTATTAACAAACACCCCGATACGTATACCACCCAGGGCAACAACGGCTTGTTAATGCTTTGGATAACCCCGCTGCGGGCATTAACAAATGATATCCGCAAGGCCATGCAGGAAGTGTGCGACGAACTCGGCCTTCCCTGGCGCATTATGACCCGCACCGGCGACACGTCAGCCGCTGAAAAGCAGGCGTTAAAGAAAAAACTGCCCGAAGTGCTACTAACAACTCCCGAGAGTTTGCACCTGATGCTGGCTCAAAAGGAGTATCCTAAAATATTTAAGGGTTTGCAGGTAGTGGTAATTGACGAATGGCACGAGCTGCTGGGCACCAAACGCGGTGTGCAGGTGGAGTTGGGTTTATCAAGACTAAAAGCGCTTTCAACAGTTGGCAGCGAGCAGCTTGCAGACAGTAAAGATGAAAGTACCGGAAATAAAAAACAGCCCGCGGAGGACTGCCCGCTGCCAACGGAAAACCGCCAGCTGAAAATCTGGGGGATCAGCGCAACCATTGGCAACCTGGAGCAGGCGGCCGAGGTGCTGTTAGGCAACACTTTCCCGCCCGAAAGGGTGAAGATGGTGCGGGCCAATCTTAATAAAAAGCTATTGATCAAATCCATCATTCCCGAAAATATTGAAAATTACTCCTGGGCAGGGCATATCGGCCTGAAACTGCTGCCACAGGTAATGGAGCTGGTGGCCCGCAGCAAAACCACGCTCATATTTACCAATACCCGCTCGCAGTCAGAGATCTGGTACCATGCCATTTTAGATAATTACCCCGAATATGCAGGCATAATGGCGATGCACCACGGCTCGCTGGATAACGAGCTGCGCAACTGGGTTGAACAGGCCCTGCATGCCGAAGCCCTGAAAGTTGTGGTTTGCACGTCGAGCCTCGACCTCGGCGTCGATTTTCGCCCGGTTGATACGGTGATCCAGGTGGGCAGCCCCAAAGGCGTGGCGCGATTTATGCAACGCGCCGGTCGTAGCGGGCATGCTCCCGGCGAGGTTTCCAAAGCTTATTTTGTGCCCACCCATTCACTGGAGTTGCTGGAAGGTGCTGCGCTTAAGCAAGCGATAAAGGAAGGTATTTTTGAAAGCCGCGACCCGATGCTGCTGGCCATGGATGTGCTTATTCAGTACATGGTGACGCTGGCAGTTTCTGACGGATTTCGCGCCGATGAATTGTTTAAAGAGGTAAAAGGCACCTTTGCCTTTGCCGATCTGACCTGGAATGAGTTTAACCAGCTGCTTGACTTTATTACCACCGGCGGTAAAACACTGGCAGAATATGATGAATTTTTAAAAGTGGAGGTAGAGAACGGGCTATTTAAAGTAAACAGCCGCCGTGTAGCCATGCGCCACAGGCTGAGTATAGGCACCATCACCAGCGAAATGAGCATCAGGGTGAAGTGGCTGAGCGGCGGCAGCCTGGGAACACTCGAAGAGTCTTTTATTTCGAAGCTTAAGCCTGGCAATACCTTTTGGTTTGCAGGACGCAGCCTGGAGTTTATCCGGATAAAGGAAATGTCGGCTTATGTTAAAAAATCTAACGCAAAAAAGGGCCTGATCCCCAGCTGGAATGGCGGGCGGATGCCGCTGTCATCTCAACTGGCCGCCGTATTTCGCGACAAGCTGGACGAAGTGGCCCACGGAATTGAGCAGGACGAAGAAGTGGTGGCCTTAAAACCTTTGTTCGCACTGCAGGCGCAGCTCTCGCACTTACCGCAAAGCCACGAATTTTTGATCGAATCGTTTAAGTCACGCCAGGGGCACCACCTGTTATTCTATCCGTTCGAGGGCCGGCTGGTACATGAGGGAATGGCATCGCTGCTGGCCTATCGCTTCAGCAAAATAAAAACGGCCACCTTCTCTATCGCCATGAATGATTACGGTTTCGAACTGCTGACAGACGAAGAAATTCCTATTGAGCAGGCATTGGAGGATACTTCTTTTTTTTCGATAGATCACTTGTTGGAAGACATCCAGCATAGCCTTAACGCCAATGAAATGGCCCGCCGGCGTTTCAGGGATATCGCCCATATTGGCGGCCTGGTATTTACCGGCTATCCCGGGCAGCAAATAAAAAACAAACACCTGCAGGCCTCCACCTCGCTGTTGTTCGACGTGTTCAGCGAGTATGAGCCCGATAACCTGCTGGTGAGGCAGGCTTATAACGAAGCCCTGGCATTTCAACTGGAAGAGTTCAGGCTGCGGATGGCCCTGCAACGGATCGTTAAACAAAACATCATCCTGAAAACCATTGACCGCCCAACCCCCTTTGCCTTCCCGATTATGGTTGACAGCCTGGGCCGCGAAAAGCTAACCACTGAAACACTGGAAGAAAGGATAGCCAAAATGGCGCGGCAATATGGCGCAGATGAAGTGTGGGAAGAGGCTGAAAAATCCGACCGTCCAAAAAGCCCGCGGGCACGGAAGCCGGGAGTTACGAGGAAGAAAGGGTTTTAATAAAAAGTGGTTTGTTTTTAATGAAAGCTGCCTGACTTAAGCCCCTCACTGCTTTGGCGATTTTACAACAATAATGATCAGCCATATGATTGAGATCGCCTGCACCATAATCATGCTGCCCGTTATGAGTTTTCCGCCGGGCCAATGCATTACTTTAAACGCCAACCCTATCATTAAGCCGACGATGCTCAGCATAAAAAGGATTACAGGATTCCTGAAATTAAAAAACATGAGCAAATCTATTTTACGTTTTTTTGTCTCCTGTTTCTGATCATCCTGACGAATAAGTAACCAAAGGCGGCACCCAATAACAAGCTGCCCCATGTTTCAGTGTTCGGATCAAAATTAAATACGATCACCGTCATCAGTGCTATCGCCGTTATGCCTATAAACAGGTATAAATAAACTTTTCTCATTAAGACTCTTTTTAATTCAATTCCGTTGCGAAATTAATTCAAAAACATGGTGATTTAATAGTACAGTTTTTAAATAGTATTGGGGACCTTTTTTTTCAAAAAGCCGGTATTGTTTCCGTTTAAATTCCATAAAAAATTAAAGGACGGAACAGGATGGATTTAATCTAAACTAAGTTAATTTAGTAGTTTATAAACCAATATAAATGAGATCATTTTTTACTGCCACACTATTAATTTGCAGCTTGCTGTTGGTAAAAACAGTTACCGCGCAAACTTCCGGTCAGGTTGTACTTACCAAACAATGGAACGCTTACTGGATAGCTGCTAAAAATGAAACGGGCAGAGACTATGGCGTTTTCTATTTTCGCAAAAGTATTGACCTGGTTGCTAAACCAACCGCTTTTTTGGTTAATGTATCGGCAGATAACCGGTATAAATTATTTGTAAACGGCACCCTGGTGTCTGTTGGCCCTGCCCGCGGGGATACCTATTACTGGAACTATGAAAAAATTGACCTTGCACCGTACCTGGTTGCAGGAAAAAACACGTTATCAGCCATTGTATGGAACGAGGCGGAACTAAGGCCCGAGGCACAGATCTCGTTACGCACAGGCTTTATTTTGCAGGGCAACACAACATCTGAAGAAATTTTAAATACCAACAGCTCCTGGAAATGCATCCGTGATAAAGCTTATCAACCGCTTAATACCGGAGTTGGTTACCCGGCTTATTACGTTGCCGGCCCCGGCGAGCTGGTAGATGAAAGTAAAACGATAAAAGGCTGGATGTCCGCCGATTTTAAAGATGCCGACTGGCCGGATGCCGGCATGATGGATCATGGTAAACCCAAAGGCATGGCCGATGCTTTCGGCTGGATGCTGGTACCGTCTTCATTGCCGCAAATGGAACGTACCGCCCAGCGCATCCCGGTATTGCGCAGGGCCGATGGCGTTACGGTGCCCCCGTCATTCCCGGCAGCAGCAACAAGCGTAACTATCCCGGCAAACACCACGGCGACGTTGCTGCTTGATCAAACTTATTTAACCAATGCTTACGTAACACTGAATTTCAGTAAAGGAAAAGATGCCGGCATCTCGCTTACCTACGCCGAGGCCCTGTTTGATAACCTAAAAAAATACCACGCCCGAAAAGGCAACCGGAACGATGTGGACGGTAAGGATTTTGCCGGGAGAAAAGACAGTCTTATTTCAGATGGCACCGGCGGACAAACCTTTACCACCCTTTACTGGCGCACCTATCGTTACGTACGGGTGATAGTACACACTAAAGACGAACCACTGGTAATTGATGATCTGTATGGCACGGCCACAGGCTACCCTTTTCAGCTAAATGCCAAACTTAAAACCGATGACCCGGAAATGCAGAAAATGCTGGAGATTGGCTGGCGCACCGCCCGGATGGATGCCATTGAAACTTATATGGATTGCCCCTATTATGAACAGCTGCAATACATTGGCGACGGGCGCATCCAGATGATGGTATCGTATTACAACAGCGGCGACGACAGGCTGGCCCGCAATGCCATTAACCTGATGGATCATTCGCGTATTGCAGAGGGGCTAACGCTGAGCAGGCACCCTTCCTACAGCCCGCAGATCATTTCTACGTTTTCGTTGTGGTATATTGGCGTATTGCACGATTACTGGATGTACCGGCCCGACAGCAATTTTGTGAGGGACAAGCTGCAGGGCGCCCGCACCGTGCTTGATTTTTTCAGTAAATACCAGCAAGCCGACGGATCATTAAAAAATACGCCTTACTGGACGTTTGTGGATTGGGCATCAAGCTGGGGCTATGGCATGCCGCCTATTGGCAGCAAAGGGGGTTCTTCCATTCTCGATCTGCAATTACTTATCGCTTATCAGCAGGCCGCCGAAATGGAAAGTAAATTAGGGATGCCTGTATTTGCTGCTTTATACCGGGCCAAAGCGGCGCAGTTAAAACAAACCATTCAAAACAAGTATTGGGACCCGGCTAAAAAGTTATATGCCGATACGGAAGACAAGAATATTTTTTCGCAGCATGCCAACTCCCTGGCTATTTTAACCGGCGTGGTAAAGGGTACCGTAGCCACGGCATTGAGCAAAAACATTTTAGCGGATACCACTTTAACCCAATGTACCATTTACTTTAAATATTATATGCACCTGGCGTTGGTGCGCGGCGGCTTAGGCAACGATTATTTGAAGTGGCTAAACGTTTGGCGCGACAACATAAAAATGGGTCTTACCACCTGGGCCGAAATCAGCGACCTGCCCAACAGCCGCTCCGATTGCCACGCCTGGGGATCAAGCCCTAACATTGAATTTTTCAGGACCATATTGGGGATTGACAGCTATGCACCGGGTTTTACAAAAGTGAAAATTGAACCGCATTTAGGCGAACTTAAAACAGCGTCCGGCGAAATCCCCCACCCTAACGGTAAGGTGACGGTTGCCTATACCCTGAATAGCAATCAATGGAAGGTAAAGATTAGCCTGCCGCAAAAAACGCCCGGCATATTAGTCTGGAAAGGAAAAACTTATTTATTGAAGGCCGGCGAAAACTTGTTCAGCATCTGAAACAGCGTTGAAAGTAAGAGATTATTTCCTTAAGGCTGCGTTATTCTATGCTTGTGCTTACGTTAACACATGCCAGGCGGGCACAAAAAAAGCCCGGATGATTAATCCGGGCCCTGTTTTTATATAGATAGATGTAACTGAAATGCGTTTAATTTTCGGCGTAAACCGGTTTCGCAATGCCGTTATCATAAGCTTTTAAACTTTTCTTCAATAGCTTACGTGCAACGTGGATTCGGGTTTTCACAGTGCCAATCGGAATCTCTAAATGATCGGCAATTTCGTGATATTTATGGCCTTCAAAATACATAGTAAATGGTATATAATAATCTGCAGGCAGTCTGTCTAAAGCTTTTTTCAAATCGTCCATTACAAACTTAGCTTCGCCCTGGTTTTTAGTTGAACTGAATACCAGGTTAGGTGAGCTTATCTCATCACTTTTGGTAACAAAAGTGTTCATTTTTATAAACCTGCGGTAGTTATTAATAAAGGTGTTTTTCATTATTGTGTATAACCACCCTTTTAAATTTGTTCCTTCTTTAAACTTATTATAATAAGTTATGGCCTTCAACATTGTATCCTGAACAAGGTCGTTAGCATCATCTGCGTCATGGGTAAAATGTAAGGCATAAGACCTTAGTGAGGTTGCCTGACGTAGTACTAGGGTGTTAAACTCAATCTTAGTCATAATGTTAAAGTTTTATATTAACACTTAGGCAAGCATAGTGCCACTTACGGCTTTTATAATAGCAACCCCTTGTCAATTTGTAACACCTTGCTTAAAAAAATGACAGTGTAAAAAACACACTTAGATTGAACTTAACTACCTGAAAAACAAATATGTTATGGATAACAATTCACAGACAAACGCTTTGGGATGACTTTAAAACTGTAACAAAAATGTTATTTATAGGGTTAGGAAAAGGTGTTGAAATTTATTTTTAATAAAATTATTTAACTAATAATATTAACCTCACGTTGCAACATAACGCCAAATTTAGTGTACACACTGTCTATGATTTGCGACGAAAAGTTGTATACCTCCGCTCCGTTGGCTCCGCCATGGTTAACTAAAACAAGCGCCTGGTTGTGCCATGTTCCGGTGTTGCCAACTGTTTTTCCCTTCCAGCCGCATTGTTCAATGAGCCATCCGGCGGCTAGTTTAACCAATCCTTCACCCGCAGGATAGTTTACCACCTCCGGGAAGTTAGCCTGCAGCCGGGTAAATTGTTTGGTGGTTATGATGGGGTTTTTAAAGAAACTGCCTGCATTTCCAATGGTTGATGGGTCGGGAAGCTTTGACACGCGAATGTGAGACACCACCTGCGAAACATCTTTTAAAGTTGGTTCAGTAATACCTCGGTTGGTCAGTTCCTGTTCAATAGCGCCGTATTTTAAATTAAATCGAGGCGTAAGTGACAATTGGAACTTTACCGATACAATAATATATTGGCCTTTAAGCTCACTTTTAAAAACACTTTCCCGGTATTCAAAATTACAGTCGGCTTTGGTAAATGTTTTAAAAGTACCGGTTTCTATTTCAAAAGCGCAGCAGCTAAAAAAAACGTCTTTAAGTTCAACGCCGTAAGCGCCGATATTTTGTATGGGCGATGCACCTACTGAGCCCGGGATCAAACTCAGGTTTTCCATACCTGCATATTCGCGGGCTATACAAAAGTTCACCAGGTCATTCCACACTTCGCCGGCACCGGCCTCAACAAATACCTCATCCTTACTGATGCGGTGTTCAATGCCGCGGATATTCATGCGGATTACCAGTCCGTTGTAATCATTCAAAAACAGCATATTGCTTCCACCGCCTAATACCAGGCGCGAAAGAGCCTTCCATTGCGGATCCATAAAAAGCTCAACCAAATCGTCCTTATGGTTTATTTCAACAAAAAAACGGGCTTTCGCGTCAATGCCAAAAGAATTGAAATTTTTAAGCGATATGTTTTCCTGGATTTGAAGCATAGTTATTGATGTGCGCACATGCGGATGTGCAAATGTGCGGATTGATGTGCAGATGTGCAAATTGCAGATAGTTATACCATAGGTTGAACCCGCTCTGCAAGCATCGTTGCCACAATAAGCCCAATCACTCCCCCTGAAACAACCGTTACAATTAACGTTCCGTACTGATGCAATGGCATTCCCGTAGCAAGCTTTATAGCTACCACCACTACCATCACCAATATTATTTGCAGCCAATAACCGGCAATGCTTGTAGCCCTGGTAAGTTTGCCCCTGGGCAGCATATAATAACTTATTAAAATAATTAATGCCCCCGCCGCCGTACTGGCATGTTGTAAAAGGGTATAGATATAGAACCGGTAACCATGCACCTTAACAATACGCGATAAATAAGCAAAACGCTTTACAAACATACCGCCGGGATGTGTAAAGCCATCCCATAAAATATGCGTTGCAGCACCTATGGCAACGGAGATCAGGATAGCCAAAAAGTATTTTAGTGTGTAATAAGTTATAAAGCCCCTTAAGCTAAAAAACCTCCGGTTTATACCTGCGGGCAAATGGGTAATAAGTTTATCCTTAACAAAGATCTCGTATAAAATAACCAGGATATAGGCTAATGGAATATCAAACCAAATAAAGCCCTGCCAGGTATGACTGTAGCGGCTCAACATCCGCATGCGGATAAGGTATTCAAAATCGGGCACCATGCTGCCAATAACCAAACCGGTAAGTGACAAACCTTTCGCCAGCCTCCCTAATGGTAAAACAACAGCAGGATGTGAAAAAGTGAAAGGCATTCCCAAATATACAATCTAGCCGGGTATTTTTTTTAAACGGACATTCTTTTATGGGGTAAGCTTAAATTTTAATTCAGCAGGTTCAGAGTATTTCAGTTATTAATAATTCGTCTTAATATTTTCAAATCTTCAAATTCCAAAATCTCCAAATTAAGCTATCTTTACCCATCCAAAATTTTTTAGCTAATAATGAGTGAAGATTTAAATCAA
Organism: Mucilaginibacter xinganensis; assembly: GCF_002257585.1. Classification (NCBI taxonomy): domain Bacteria; kingdom Pseudomonadati; phylum Bacteroidota; class Sphingobacteriia; order Sphingobacteriales; family Sphingobacteriaceae; genus Mucilaginibacter; species Mucilaginibacter xinganensis. The sequence goes on from NZ_CP022743.1 coordinate 5,147,882, forward strand.
GACGAGATACCTGCCAATAGCGAAGAAAAACTCCACAACATTACCTCACTCGACGGGCTGTACGAAAACTGGTTCCTGGATTACGCCTCTTACGTAATTCTTGACCGTGCTGTTCCGCACATTAACGATGGTTTAAAGCCCGTGCAGCGCCGTATTCTTCACTCATTAAAGGAGATGGACGACGGGCGTTTTAACAAAGCCGCCAACGTTATTGGTAACACCATGAAATATCACCCGCACGGGGATGCTTCCATCGGTGATGCCATGGTACAAATAGGACAAAAAAACCTGTTGATTGACTGCCAGGGAAACTGGGGCGACCCGGTAACCGGCGACTCCGCTGCTGCGCCGCGTTATATTGAGGCCCGTCTTTCAAAATTTGCACTCGAAGTTGTTTTTAACCCGGATACTACCGACTGGCAGGCCAGCTACGACGGCCGTAACCGCGAACCGATCACCTTGCCGGTTAAATTCCCTTTACTGCTTGCACAAGGTGCCGATGGTATTGCCGTAGGACTGGCAACCAAGATAATGCCGCATAACTTTATTGAGCTGATAGATGCATCAATTGAAGTGCTAAAAGGCAACTTACCTAATTTAATGCCCGATTTCCCCACCGGGGGAATGGCTGACGCCTCCGCCTATAACGACGGACAACGGGGAGGTAAAGTTAGGATCAGGGCAAAAATTGAGGAACGGGATAAAAAAACGCTGGCCATAACCGAAATTCCGTTTAGCACCACTACCGGTGGACTGATGGAAAGTATAGTAGCGGCTAACGAAAAAGGTAAAATAAAGATCAAGAAGATAGAGGACAATACATCCAGCAGCGTGGAAATTGTGGTGCACCTGGCACCCGGAATTTCACCGGATGTAACTATTGATGCCTTGTATGCCTTTACTGACTGTGAAGTTTCTATCTCACCAAACACCTGCGTAATTCAGCACGATAAGCCGCGCTTTATGAGCGTTAATGACATGCTTACCGAAAGCACGCATTATACCCGCCAGCTGCTTAAAATGGAGCTGGAGATCAGGCTGAAAGAGCTAATGGAAAAGATCTTTTTCAGCTCGCTGCTTAAGATTTTTATCCAGGAAGGCATGTACAAGCATCCTGACTACGAAACTTCCAGCAACTTCGAAATGGTGCTTGAAGTTTTGAACAGGCTGTTTGAGCCATTCTTCCCAATGTTTTACAGGGCTATTTTACCCGAAGATTACAAGAAGCTGATTGATAAGCCAATGAGCAGTATCACCCGTTTTGATGTAAAGAAAACGGATGAGCAGATAAAAGGCCTGGAGGCTGAAATAAAAGAGGTAAAACATCACCTCAAACATTTAACAGATTATACTATTGCCTGGTTCCTTAAACTGAAAGAAAAATATGGCAAGGGCCGCGAACGTAAAACAGAGCTGCGCACCTTTGATAAAGTAGAAGCAGCCCAGGTAGCCCTGGCAAATGCCAAACTGTATGTTAACCGTGTGGATGGATTTATTGGTGCGGGCTTAAAAAAGGACGAATTTGTAACTGATTGCTCAGATATCGACGAGATCATTGTTTTTCGTGAGGATGGACGCTGCCTGATCACCAAGGTACAGGATAAAGTTTTTGTTGGGAAAGAGATCATCCACGTAGCGGTATTTAAAAAGAATGACGAACGTACCGTTTACAACATGATTTATAAAGACGGACAGAGCGGGGTGAGTTACGTAAAGCGTTTTTCGGTTGTAGGCGTTACCCGCGACAAAGAATACGATTTAACCAAGGGTACCAAAGGAACAAGGGTATTATACTTCTCAGCTAATCCGAACGGCGAGGCTGAAATTGTTAATGTGCAGTTAAAGCCGCACAGCAAGCTCAAAAAACTACAGTTTGACGAAGACTTTGCCGCATTGACCATTAAGGGCCGTGGCTCTATGGGTAACATCATCACCAAATATCCTGTTAAAAAAATCCTGCTGAAGAGCAAAGGCATTTCAACACTGGCAGGAAGAAAGATTTGGTATGATGATATTTTGAAACGACTGAATGCTGACGGCCGCGGAAAATACCTGGGTGAATTTGATGGCGACGATAAAATATTAACGGTGTTAAGCAATGGCATTTATGAACTCACCAGCTTCGACCTTAATAATCACTTTGATGATAAAATGATTGTGATTGAAAAATACGATCCTGCCAGGATATTTTCGGTTATTCATATTGATGGCAAATCGAAAAACTATATGGTTAAAAGGTTTGTATTTGAAAACCTGGCCATAGGTAAACAGGTTAGCATTATTAGCGATGAGAACGGTTCAAAATTAGTAATGATCTCGCGTGCGGCACAGCCAATTGTAAAAGTGCAGCAGCTAAAAGGTAAGGAACAAACGCCCGAAACCCTTGAACTGGATCTTTCCGCTTTGATTGATGTTAAGGGAATGAAAGCCATGGGTAACCGTTTATCACAGCATCCCATAAAATCAGTTGACCTGATGGCTGAAATAGAGGCGGAAGAAGAAGCTGTAATACCAGCTGAGGCAGATACTACTGCCGGCGAAAAAGAAGAGGTTGAAGCTACCATTGAAGAAACAAAAGATATTGAGGTTGAAAAACGGGAAATAAAAATAGCAGAACCTAACCATTCATCTGAACAAGATAAAAAACCAGCTGATCAATTGACAGAATCGCCCAAAAAACCAACGGAACCGCAGCCAAAAAAAATAGATTTTGAAATAACAAACCCTGATGATATTGATATAGACGATACCGGGCAGTTGGGATTGTTTTAAGTTAATTTTAATACAAACGGGGCGGCAAATCGTCGGCCCTGTTTTGAAATGGCAATTTTAGCAGGTAAAGCAATTCAAAGATATCCGTTAATCGCTTTATAGCTCCGGCAGCGCTTCATCCCGCCCGGCAAAAGTTAATCCGGTTTTTTTGGATTCTTTAAGCTGGTCACGGATAATTTTACCTTCCTCCCGTTGTTCAACAATCCTGTTAAAGCTGTCTTCATATTCAGGGTGATTGGTATGCATTATCCTGTCCCAAAAATTCAGGTACAGCCCATAATTACATTTAACAAGCCGGTGGTGCATGTTATGATGGGTTGATGTGTTATGCCACTTAAATATTTTATGGCTGGCAAACCCTTTTGGGAACAGTTCATAGCCGAGATGTCCGGCGACATTTAACAATAAACTATAGAATCCGAATACCACTATTGCCGAAGCGTGGTGAGGAATGGTAAACGAAATAAGCGGGATAATACTGACTTCAACCACCGCTTCGAGCGGGTGAAAAGCGTAAGCCGCAAATGGTGTTGGATTAATAGAGAGGTGGTGCGTTTTATGCACATATTTAAATAGTGGCTTCCAGTGCATTAACCGGTGTGTCCAATAAAAATAGGTATCATGTAACAGGATCATTAGCAAAATACTGATAAAATAATACACATAGCCATATTTATTTATAGGCGCATATACCAGTGTCAACCCTTTGGCACCAGCTATTATGGTAAGCGTTATAATTAAACCAAATATCAGCACTGTAAAAAACGAATACTTTATTTCGCGGAAGATGTGCTGTTTATCCGGGTATTTCTGCTGAATTTTTGAGTACCAGTACTTCTTGTTCTTCCAAACATAAAAAAACAGGTAAAATAAACCAGTAAACAACAAGTAGCGGATGCTTATATTGAACAGTACGTTTAAAGTGTCGTATGAATAAAGCGCTTGCATACAGTAGTAACGTTAAAAATCAAAAATCCTTATTCAGCAATTTCTCAAGCTCGGCAAAGCTGATGTTCATTTTAACGCGGCCCTGTTTGGCATAAGAGATTTCTCCCGTTTCTTCAGATACTATTATAGCAGTAGCGTCATTAGCTTCAGTTACACCAATACCGGCCCGGTGGCGCAAACCGAATTGCGTGGGAAGGTCCGTCTTTTCAGTAAGTGGTAATATGCAGCTGGCCGATTTTATTTTATTCTCGGCAATAACTACTGCACCATCATGCAGCGGACTGTTCTTTTGAAAGATACTCTCCAGCAAACGTTTCGAGATCTTAGCCTCAATTACTTCACAACTATTCTGGTAAAACTGTTCGTCGTAATATTTTGCAAAAACAATCAGGGCGCCGGTACGGGTTTGCTTAAGGCTTTTACAGGCATCAATTATTGGCTTTATGCGGGCGTAGTTATCCTTTTCAATTTGTGCCTTACCAAAAAAGTACTGCCACCATGCCTTGTTACGCTGTAACGAAGCATTTTTACCTACCAGCAGCAAAAACCGCCTGATCTCCTGCTGAAATAAAACTATAACCGCTATAATACCTACATCGGCCACCTTTTTAAGGATCCCGGCGAGTAGCGGCATCTTTTCTTCCGGAACAATGAAGTAAAGAATATAGATCAGGGTAAGCCCTATAAATATATTAGCAGCGATGGTTCCCCTTATAAGGTTATATAGCTGGTATATAATAATGGCCAGCAATAAAATATCCAGTACAGAAAAAGGAGTAATTTTTAAAAGGCCGAAATCAAACGCTTGCATTTAGCTAAGGTAGGTTTTTAGTCCCAAAGTCGGAAAAACCCGGATGTCAGAAATCAGAATAACTTATTGGGGCCTCTTCCAAATTTCCGCACATACGCTCCCCCTATCCCTGAAATGGCCCCCCGGGCACGCCCCAGCCCCACCTGGGCATTGGCACATCGGGATCTTCGGTTACTTCATCCGTGTTTGAGTTAATCACTGCTATCCGGGTTCCCCATTCCAGGTAGGCTAAAAACGCAGAGCGAAACTCCGGGTCCGGCGGTAGCGCCAGTTCGTCGGCAGTTTCCAGCAGCAATTCCATCCAGCGTTTGCGGTGGGTTTCGGTAAGGTGTTTTTTAAGATGCTTTTTTATCATCAAAAAATGGCTGCCCTCTGATTCACTATAAACTTTTGGACCGCCAAGCACTTCAGCAACAAAATGCGCCACGTGTAACCGGTGCGCTGCAGACATATGTTTAAAAACCGGCTCCAGGATCCCGTCCGCTAAAACTTTATCATAAAAATTATCGAAAAGGGTTACAAATACAGGCATTCCGCCAGCCCATTCATAAAGCGTTGGGATTTTTGCGTGATGGTTTGCTGCCATGATTTTAGCTTTGGATAGTTGTAATGTTTAAAGATTGGAAAGTTATTTCGAAAGATCAACGTTTTTTCGCTGGCTCTAGCCTCTTTTTATTTCCTCTTTGTTCTTTGGGAACAACAACGAGGCGGCCACACTTATTAACAGGATAGCTAAAATTATCAGCAGCGACCGCGCGGTGTTGAGGCCGACTAGTTCAGCATATTCAGCCAACAGCATTTTAAGACCGATAAATGCCAGCAAGGCCGCAAGCCCTACCTTCAGATAATGGAACTTGTCAATAATATTAACCAACAAAAAGAACATGGAGCGCAAACCCAGTATGGCAAATATATTAGAGAAGAAGACGATATAAGGATCTTTGGTGATCGAAAATATAGCGGGGATGGAATCTACAGCAAACACCAGGTCGGTAAGCTCAATAATGAGCAAAACCAGGAAAAGCGGCGTCATCATTTTTTTGCCATTTATATTTACAAAAAACCTGTCGCCTTCAAATTGGGGATGCACCGAAAAATACCGGGATGCCAGTTTAACCACCTTGTGATTCTCAGGGTCAATGTTTTCGTCTTTGTTGCGGTTAATGAACATGCTTACGCCTGTATAAACCAAAAACGCACCGAAAAGGTAAAGGATCCAATGGAAATGTTCAATAAGTGTTGAACCCAGGAAAATAAAAGCAAACCGCATTACAACGGCACCGGCAATACCCCAAAAAAGCACTTTATGATAATGCCTGGGGCTAACACTAAAAGCTGTAAAAATCAGTACGATAACAAATATATTATCTACTGATAAAGCATATTCAACAACATAACCGGTAATAAACTCTAACCCGAGGGCATTTCGATAAAGTTGCAGGCTGCCGGCAAAATCATTAGGATTAAGCTTAAGTTTATGAAAATGAGCGGCATTAACTTTCTGCAGAACGGCCAAACTATTGATATGGTGAAGCAAGTGCCCCCAGTTTAATATCAGCACATAAAACCCAAGCGCTAAAATCACCCATACAGCGCTCATTATGCCGGCCCGCTTAAGGCTAACAGGTTTTTCGGGAGTGGCAAAAAGGCCCAAATCAAGGGCGAGCATTATTAAAATGAAAACGATAAAACCTGATATAAAGATCAGTTCGCTGCTCATTATTTATTGCGTTCGGTGGTAAAGCGTACCAGTTGTTCCAGCCCGGTACGGGCCTCGCCCGCCGGGAAGGTATTTAATATTTCAAAGGCTTCGTCCTGATATTTCTTCATCTGGGTTTCTGCATACTGCAGTCCGCCGGTTTCTTTTACAAAGCTGATGATCTGCGCAATTTTTGCGGGATCATCATTGTGGTTTTTAACCAGGTTGATCATTTTCTTTTTAACATCAGGCTTGCTGTTGTTAAGTGCGTAGATGAGCGGTAGCGTAACCTTCTTTTCTTTGATATCAATACCTAGCGGCTTGCCTACATCATCGGTGCCAAAATCAAACATATCATCCTTTATCTGGAAGGCGATGCCTATCTTTTCGCCAAACAGGCGCATTTTTTCGATTATTTCATCAGCGGCCCCGGCTGACGCGGCCCCGCATTCGCAGCAACTGGCTATCAAGCTGGCCGTTTTCTGCCTGATCACTTCGTAATAAACCTTTTCTTCAATATCCATCCGGCGCACTTTTTCCACCTGCAGCAATTCGCCTTCAATCATCTGCTCCATTGCTGTAGATACTATTTTAAGGAACCTGTAGTCATCATTCTTCATGGAGAGCAGCAAGCCTTTCGACAGCAGGAAATCGCCAACCAAAACGGCAATTTTATTTTTCCATAAAGCGTTGATAGAGAAAAAACTGCGGCGCTGATAGGAGTTATCAACCACGTCGTCATGAATCAGTGTGGCGGTATGCAACAGTTCAACAAGCGCGGCACCGCGATGCGTTGACTCATTGATGCCCCCGCAAATGCTGGCCGAAAAAAATACAAACATGGGCCTGATTTGCTTTCCCTTACGCTTAACGATATAGTGGGTGATACGATCAAGCAGAGGAACCGAGCTTTGCATAGAAGCTTTAAATTTCCCCTCAAAAACATCTATATCCGCCGCAATAGGTTTTTTAATCTCGTTGATGCTCAGCATTAAATTACCGCTTTTAAAATTTGAAGCCTGTTTTCGGGCTTTACGCACAAACATAAGTAAAAAGTTGCTGGTTCGCAGGTGGTGTATAATAGTATTATGCTAAAATGACGATTGTCTGCCAGGCAAAAATTCCGCGACCTTTTATGAGGTCCCCCTTCCTGTCAGGTCAAAGATTAGCCATTAAACCTTTTACTCTAAAAACACTCTATTACTTTAACAACGTCAAATTGGAAAGACGAGTGATTATAGTTTTGTGTAAGTTAAGTTTTCATGAAGCGCCGCGGACATTTTATCCCGGCGCTTTTTTATTGCTGTTAAAAGCAATATTATTTTACCTTTGCAATCCAAATTACGGAGAGGTGTCTGAGTGGTCGAAAGAGCACGCCTGGAAAGTGTGTATACTTCAAAAGGGTATCGAGGGTTCGAATCCCTCCCTCTCCGCACAATATTTATAAAGCCTGATAGTTAGCTTATTAGCAATATATCAGGCTTTCTTATTGCCATATCTCTGCCCTTTCTCTACTTTTAATTATGAAAGACTGCTAGCCAACCAACATCGTAGCGTTAATGTTTAAAGAAACGCCGCAAGTATTAAACCGGATGGTTGAGGTTGTTGTTTATAACCAGCCCGGTTTATGAACGGATGTCAGCCTTCTTAAATTGCATTAACACAGGGGTTGCATTCTTCAAAATGCACCTTACACGTTTAATTACTTTACACCTTTACACCAGTTATCTATTATTTATGAATTTTAAAATCAACCATATCCAGCATATCGGAATCCCCGTAACTGATTTAAACAGATCAGAAACATTTTATAAGAAACTGGGATTTGAAAACGTAATGGCATCCGGGTTTGATCACAATGGAGGCAGGGGTAAAATGGCAATGATGCAAAAAGGCGAAATGATCATTGAAATTTATCAGTTGCCGGATACAGTGCTTGACGAAATAAGAAACCGTGCAGATGGCCATATAGACCATGTTGCTTTTGATGTGGATGATATTGATCTGGCATTTAGCGAATTGAAAAACGCCTCTTTCCTCATTATTGAAGATGCACCGGTTTTTCTTCCCTTTTGGAAAAACGGATGTAAATACTTTAATATTTCAGGCCCCGACGGTGAGCGGCTGGAGTTTAACCAGATCTTATAAGTGAAACAATCCGACAGGATACCGGATTGTGTTTCACTTATAAAGTTTTTTAATCTGCCTGGCTGCTATAATGGCCATGCGTGAGTTAATGATACCTTATTGCGATGGCGGGCAAATCTGCATTAACGTTACAACACTACTCGCTTCGTAGGATTGTATGATACCAGTTGGGCAGGCTACCGCGTAGTTGCGGTAAGTTAAATTGCGGGCCTTATCACGATTTGCCCAGCCTGAATTAACATTTTTTTGGATCCAGGCCAAATATTGCTTTTGTCCGCCGTCATTAATCAGCATCATTAGGTATTGTGCAAATATAGCTTTCAGCACGCCCTGTTCATTAAAATCGCCTTCGGCGGGCAATATCCCATTAACGCACATCTTGTTTTGGGTATAGTCGGCGGCCAATTTGGCATCAGCCAGGTAGGTGGCGTCGTTTGTTACCTGATAAAGCATCACACCGGCGCCGATAGCTGTACCCTGATTATAAGTATAATCCTGGTAGCCCGGAGGATTATTGCCTATTTTATGATCGGCCACTTCGCCGCTGGTTGCATTAAACAAATTTGCTTTTGACCATGCATAAATTGATTTTGCTTTAGCAAGATAACTCGTATCCTTAGTAATTTGGTACAGGCGTACCGCTGCAATAACAGTAGGATAATTAATGCATGCATTTTTACCGCTGTGTTGAAAATCCCAAAACATCCCACCATCAACGGAATCATAGGAGCCGGCCCAAACATGGTTAAAGCCCGCAACAGCGTTTTGCAGATAAGCTGTATTCCCGGTAAGTTGGTTCGCTCTTGCTAACGCTGTTACCCACCACATCATATCGTCGTAAATAAACCAGGTAGTTTGATTGTTCCAGTTATAATTATCATACTGGTTTGCCCCTCCCGCATACATATCGTTTACCATTGTTAACTGGGACGGGCTTTTTGTACGTTCGTAAACATCCATGGCTAAATCCCAGTAAATGGCCTGGGTCCATATTGCACCAATTCCGCTCTTGTCGGTGGCATTGTAATATAACCTGGCTGTTGGGTTGTAGAAATAGCTATTGAAAGCGGTGTATGCGGTATCAGCATCCTTAAGTGTGAAATTTGCTGATTGAACCACCGGCACCGGCTTTAATGATTGTGGCGCCGGTAAGTGATAAGGTTTGGTACAGCCTATGAAGGCCAAACCTAAAATAAAAAATAAAGTGTAAAAAAAATTTCTCATAGTAAAGTTAGTATTGAATTGGGTTAGTATGTAACTGGTATCGCAATGATAGATTTAAGCTCTTAAAAACAAGGTTAAAAAAGCGATTAACACCCAATTAAATTCATTAACCTTTAATAATTATTCTTTGTGATTTACCCGATAAATTGCCTTTGCTGCTATGGATTACAGCATACTAACATAAATTTCCAGGATCCTGTCCAATTTTAAAAAGCTTAATTGTTATCGGGTTATAATTCATAAATTCAGTAACACTTAAAACTTAAGAAAATGAACGAGTACGCTTTAATTATGAGGCACGAGGATGGCACGAAGATCGCCTCGCCGGAACAAATGCAAATCTGGATGAAACAAACAATGGACTGGATAGGCAGTATTGCCGCCCAAAACAAGTTTGTTAGTGGCACGGGACTGCCTTTTGACGACGCCCTTGTGGTACACTCAAATAATATGGTTACCAACGGTCCTTTTGGCGAGATCAAGGAAACGATAGGCGGGTTTGTTATAGTTAAAGCCGAATCTGCACATGAAGCGGCTGAATTTGCAAAAGGCTGCCCGGTTTTGCAAGGCGAAGGGAACACGATGGAAGTGCGCCGCATCGCCAAAAATGATGGAACACACCAAAAGTTTAAAAGGCCGCTGTAGCTTCACGGAGGCTTTTAGTTTATGGATCAACAGGAATTAATACCACATTTATTCAGGTCGGAATACCGAAAAATTGTCTCTGTATTGTGCAGGCGCTTTGGATTCGACCAATTGGAGATAGCTGAGGATATTACCAGCGAAACCTTCCTTACCGCCGCGCAAACCTGGGGCTGCAAGGGCCTGCCCGAAAACCCTGTTGCGTGGTTGTATGGCGTCGCCAAAAACAAAGCAAAAAATCATCTGCAGCGCGATTTAACCTTCCAAACTAAAGTAGCGCCGCAAGTCAGGAGCAATTTTACAGAACGCTATGAAAGTGACATAGACTTATCGCCGCAAAACATCAGCGACAGCCAGTTACAAATGATGTTCGCCATTTGCCATCCTTCCATCCCACCCGAGGCGCAGATAGGTTTATCACTTCGCATCCTTTGCGGGTTTGGCATTGATGAGATTTCCGAGGCTTTTCTAAGCAACAGGGAAACGATCAACAAGCGCTTATACCGGGCCCGGGAAAAACTTCGTACGGAACAAATAAAAATAGAACTTCCGGGTAGAGCAGAAATTGACAAGCGGCTGGACGCAGTACTGACAACAATTTACCTGCTGTTTAACGAGGGCTACTATTCGGTTAGCCAAAATCAAGTTCTTCGCCAGGATCTTTGTTTCGAGGCCATCAGGCTCTGTCAAATGCTGGCAGCCAATAAGCACACGAACAAGCCCCCGGTTAATGCCTTGCTTGCGTTGATGTATTTTCACGCATCGCGGTTTGATGCGCGGGTAAATGAAACCGGCGGGATTATTTTATATGACGATCAGGACACCAGCTTGTGGAACGCCGAGATGATCTTCAAGGGTGGCTATTATTTACACAGATCAGCAAGTGGCGATACACTTTCAAAATACCACCTGGAGGCCTCCATCGCCTACTGGAGCACCCAAAAGACTGATACTAAAGAGAAATGGGAAAGTATATTGCAGCTGTATAATCGTTATTTGCAGATCGCTTATTCGCCGGTGGCGGCACTTAACCGCACCTATGCCCTGGCGAAAGCAAAAGGTAAGCAGCAAGCGATTGTTGAAGCTGAGAAATTGAACCTGACAGGCAATCAATTTTATTTTGCCCTGTTGGGTGAGCTTTATACAGGCATTGATGACCAGAAAGCGAAAACGAATTTCCAAAAAGCACTCGCTATCTCAAAAACCCCGGCAGATAAAAAAATCATTCTGAAAAAGATAGATGCGCTAGGGGAATAATCAACCGCTATATTTACTATGTACCAGGGAGTATGATTGCAATTTTTCAAATTAATGCAATATTATACTATAAAGTTAAATTCAATACAATATTGCATTATATTTGCTTCGGAAATTAAATTATCCTGGTTTCCACAAGCGGTTGATGCCAAAGCCCTATAAAACTCCTACTAATTTTCCTGATGCTGCTAAGTCGTCGGTAGCTGTAATCGGTTCCGGCTTTTCCGGCCTGAGTGCCGCAGCATACCTAGCCAAAGCAGGTTACGGCGTAAATGTTTATGAAAAGAACGCTGAAGCAGGCGGTCGCGCACGGCAACTGATTGACAACGGTTATACTTTCGATATGGGCCCAAGCTGGTATTGGATGCCCGAAGTATTTGAGCATTTCTTTAATGACTTCGGTTATAAGGCGGCAGACTTTTATGAATTAGAACAGCTTGATCCGGGATTTACCATCGTCTTTGGTAAAGATGATGTTATGAATGTACCTGCAGATTATACCGCTTTGGAAGCCCTGTTTGAATCCATTGAACATGGAAGTGCCCGGCAACTTTCGCTTTTTTTAGATGAAGCTGGTTATAAATACCAAACGGGCATGAATAAACTGGTTCACAAACCAGGTCTTTCGCTATTGGAATTTGCTGACTGGGATTTGATCAGGGGCGTATTTAAATTGCAGGTATTCACATCTTTCAGCAAACACGTGCGGCGTTTTTTTAAAGATCCGCGACTGATCACTTTAATGGAGTTTCCGGTTCTCTTTCTTGGCGCTATGCCTGAAGATACCCCTGCCTTATATAGCCTGATGAACTATGCCGGGCTAAAACTTGGCACCTGGTATCCTAAAGGCGGCTTTGGTAAAGTTATTGATGGCATGAAGAAAGTATGTGAGGCACAAGGGGTAGTTTTCCATACCAATTCCCCGGTGAACCATCTTCACGTCGAAAACCGGCAAATCAATAAAATCAGTACCAGATACGGAGATAGCAGTTATGACGGCGTAATTGCTGCTGCAGATTATCACCACGTTGAATCACAACTACTTGACGCTGAACTTAGAAATTATGATGAAGGTTACTGGGATAAACGGGTGATGGCTCCGTCAAGCCTGATCTTTTACCTGGGCGTAACCCGTAAGATTGAAAAGCTCGAACATCACACTTTGTTTTTCGACGCCGATTTAAAGTTGCATGCTATAGAGATCTACAAAGATCCTCAATGGCCAACCAAGCCGCTTTTTTATGTTTGCTGTCCCTCAAAGTCAGACGATGGCCTGGCACCGGAAGGGCACGAAAATTTATTTATACTCATGCCGCTGGCACCCGGTATTGAAGATACCGAAGCGCTGCGTGAAGAATATTTCGGACTGATCATGGACCGCCTGGAGGATTATTGCAGCATGGATATCAGAGCGGCACTTGACTATAAAAAAAGCTATTGCGTTAAGGATTTCACAACCGATTATAATTCTTTTAAAGGGAACGCGTATGGTTTAGCCAATACGCTGATGCAAACAGCTCATTTGAAACCATCCATCAAAAACAAGAAAGTAAAAAATCTTTTTTATGCAGGGCAACTCACCGTACCAGGACCGGGAGTGCCTCCTTCTATTATATCTGGTAAAGTATCCGCTCAATTACTTATACAATACCTAAATAAAAAATGAAAAAAAAATTTGACACTTTATCTGCTACCTGCAGCAGGGAAACTACCCGGCTATACAGTACCAGCTTTTCACTGGGGATATTTTTTTTCAATAAAGAAGTCCGTCAACCCATACATGCTATCTATGGCTTTGTGAGGCTTGCAGACGAGATAGTGGATAGCTTTCATAATTATCCAAAATCGCAAATGCTTGCGGAACTAAAGAAAGATTGCTTTACGGCTATTGAACGGGGCATTAGTATCAACCCGGTACTCAATTCGTTTCAGCAGGTAGTAAATCAATACGGCATACAGCACGATTTGATCAGTCAGTTCTTAAGCAGTATGGAAATGGATCTGGGAGAGCAGTCATACACGTCGGAGAAATATGAGGAATACATTATGGGATCAGCACAGGTTGTGGGCTTAATGTGCCTTCATGTTTTTACTAATGGAAATAATGAGGAATTTGAACGCTTAAAAATACCGGCAATGAAACTGGGGTCGGCGTTCCAAAAAGTGAATTTCCTTAGGGATGTTAATGCGGATTACCAGGAATTAAACCGAACATATTTTCCAGGTGTTAATCTCTCGGCGTTTTCTGATGAAAACAAGCGTGCTATTGAACAGGATATCTTAACAGAACTAAATGAGGCGTTAAACGGAATAAGGCTATTGCCGCGCTCATGCCGTAAAGGGGTTTACCTGGCTTATGTATATTACAAACAGCTTTTTCGAAAGATTGCCAGGGTGCCTGCTGAAAGGGTGATGTCAGAACGGATACGGGTATCTAACGGCCACAAATTTTATTTAATGTTTGATTCTCTAATCAGGTACAAATTAAATGTACTATGAAAGTTATGTTTTGGCTTTGCCTGATGCAATTGGGAGTGCAAACAATTGACATGGGCGAGATACGTAACCTTTACCAGCGAGCACCAAAGGTTAAAAAAGATGCGCTTCAACTAAACCAGTTAATGCTGCGGGTTGATAGCCTGGATGCCCCTGTTCTTATTTGTTATAAAGGTGCAAATGAAATGATCCAGGCAAAATATACGCTGAACCCCTTCGCTAAATTCGAAAAATTTAACAGGGGAAAAGAGCTGATAAAAAAAGCCTTCAGCCGCGATTCACTGAATTTGGAAATGCGTTTTATTCGCTACTCAATTCAAATCAACCTGCCTTCTTTTTTAGGCTATAATGATGAACTTGACACGGATAAACGCTTTTTGCTGGACAATACCAGGGAAAATAAAGACACTAAACTGAAAGAGATAATTTTTAACTATTTGGCCATACTGCCGGTTATTAAACAGGAAGAATTAAAACAACTAAAAAAGTGAAAGAAAGTGTAATGATTGTGAACGCCGACGGCCAGGCATGGGGGACAATGGATAAAATGGCCGCTCACGTAACGGGAACGCTTCATCGCGCTTTCTCGGTATTTATTTTTAACAGCAAAGGGCAATTGTTGCTGCAACAAAGAGCCCTTGATAAATATCATTCCGGCGGGTTATGGACTAATACCTGTTGCAGTCACCCGCGTTTGGGCGAAACAACCCCTGACGCTGCGCATCGCCGCTTAAAAGAAGAAATGGGAATGGATTGTGAACTGACGGAACTATTTCAGTTTACCTACCGCCATGAATTCGATAACGGGCTCATTGAACACGAGTACGATCATGTATTCATTGGAAAAAGCGACACGCTTCCCCAGCCAGACCCGGCTGAAGTGGCCGGTTTTAAATACATGGATACCGATCTTTTAGTCCTTGAGTTAATTGAACGGCCCAATGAATATACGGCCTGGTTTAAACTATGCCTGGATAAGGTTATAGAAAGTTATCATCAAATAAATTAAAATATGAATCTGCTTATTAACATTGCTATTGTTTTAGTCACCTTCACCGGGATGGAAGGCGTAGCCTGGTTAACACATAAATACATTATGCATGGCATTTTTTGGCCACTGCACAGAGATCATCATCTTAAGGAACATTATGGTTTCCTTGAACGAAATGACTTTTTCTTCCTGATATTTGCCGTGCCTGGTATTGCCTCGCTGGCCGCCGGCACCTTTTATCACTTGCCGGTATGGACCTGCATTGGCACAGGTATAACCCTTTACGGCGCCTGTTACTTTTTTGTGCATGACCTGTTTATTCATCAACGGATCAAGGTGCTTCGTAATTCAGAAAACCGGTATTTAAAAAGCATCAGACGGGCCCATAAAATGCACCATAAACACACCGGGAAATATAATGGAGAAAGCTTTGGGATGCTTTGGGTTTCCATGAAATACTTCCGTAATACACAAAAAAACAGTTCGTCATGAAATCAACATATCTCCTGATCGATCTTTTTTCGGTATTGGTTCCCTTCATATTCTCGTTTCACCCGCGGCTAAAATTCTACCAACGCTGGCAGGCGCTTTTTCCTGCTATGATTGCTACGGGTATAATTTTTATAGCCTGGGACATGTATTTTACCCATTTAAAAATATGGGGATTTAACAGCGCGTATTTAACCGGAGCATATATTGGAAACCTGCCTGTTGAAGAGGTACTCTTCTTTTTATGTATCCCTTATTCGTGCTTATTTACCTATACCTGTTTAAATAGCATGATAAAAGTGAGTGTTTCTAAAAAGGCACAATCCATCATTAGCTTATCTTTAATAGGTTTATCTGTCTTTATGGCGATACGTTTTCATACGCTTGATTACACCTGCGCTGCTTTTGCGGCATTGGCGATATTAATATTCACGGCACAATACATTTTAAAGGTAACCTGGATTTTTAAGTTTTATGTAACATATCTGGTGTTGCTGCTGCCTTTTTTAATTGTAAATGGCTTACTGACAGGAACAGGTCTGGAAAGCCCGATCGTTTGGTATAACACAGCACACATTATTAACCTGCGGATTTTAACGATTCCTTTTGAAGATATATTTTACGGGATGGGTCTGATCTTGCTGAATATTATGATCTACTCGGGGCTAAGTGCAAGGGTATATCAAAAGCGCAAAAGCCGGAGAAGATCTTTTATAAATGCTACCAATCAATCATATACTAACGCTAACACAATTTCATGATAAATAACAATGCAGTAAATCACTTAACAATTGAGCAGGGTATAACTGACTTTGAGCACGAACACTACAACGCTGCCTTTAATACCCCGATTCGGCCCGATGCATTTGAAATGGATGACGATACCAAAATGGAAATGATCGCTAAACACTTTAAAGGTATAATGCAGGTACTGGGAATGGATTTGAACGACGACAGTTTGAAAGACACGCCGAAGCGGGTAGCGAAAATGTACGTAAAAGAAATATTCAGCGGCCTGAATCCTGCGAATAAGCCCGAGCCAACATTATTTAAAAACCCGTTTCAATACAAACAAATGCTGGTAGAAAGAAACATTGCCGTATTTAGCAATTGCGAGCACCATTTTGTGCCAATCGTTGGAAAAGCGCATGTAGCTTATATCAGCAATGGGCATGTTATTGGCTTGTCAAAACTGAACAGAATTGTCCAATATTGCTCACAAAGACCGCAGGTGCAGGAAAGGCTAACCATGCAGATTGCCAATATGCTGAAAGAAGCTTTGGGTACGGAGGATGTGGCGGTGATTGTTGATGCGCACCATCACTGTGTATCCAGCCGGGGTATCAGGGATGCAGGCAGTACAACCCTTACTGCCGAGTACAGCGGGCAATTTTTAGTTACAGAAACAAAAAATGAATTTTTAAAGCACATAGCATCATGAACTTTGAAGGAAAAAATATCCTGGTAGTGGGCGGCAGTTCAGGCATCGGACTGTCACTAGTTAAGCTGCTTCACCGTCAAAATGCAAACGTGTATGTGATATCGCGGTCCGCTTCTGAAGAATGGCCGGATGATGTTAAATTCCTGCAGGCAGATGTTACCGGTAATATTGATACTGTAGAAACATTCTTACCCCAGCAATTACACGGGCTGGTGTACTCGGTTGGCAGCATAACCCTTAAACCATTTAACCGCTTGACCATAGAAGATTTTCTGAATGATTATCAGCTGAATGTTTTAGGTGCAGCGCGGATAATTCAGCAAGCCATTAAATCCCTTAAAAATGCCGGCGGATCATCAATTGTTTTGATCAGTTCTGTTGCGGCCAAAACCGGGATGCCTTACCACGCCAGCATTGCCGCTGCAAAAGGGGCAGTTGAAGGAATGGCAATCACACTGGCCGCCGAACTGGCTTTTCAGCAGATCCGGGTAAATGTGGTAGCGCCATCATTAACCGATACGCCATTGGCTCAAAACCTGCTAAGTTCACCCGAAAAACGGGAAGTATCTGCCAAACGACATCCTTTGGGAAAGATAGGCCGACCGGAAGATATAGGCAATCTGATCGCGTTTTTATTGTCAGACGAAAGTAGCTGGATGACTGGCCAGGTGATAGGATTAGACGGTGGTTTGGGTAAGTTAAAAACAAATTGATATGATCAGTTTAACAGGCGAGCAAATCGCTGAAATGGAAAAACAATACAGAATAAGCCTGATCAACAGCTTAATTGGTTACAGGTCTTTAAATCTGCTGGGTACCACCAGTAATGATGGCATCACTAATTTATGCCTAATTAGCTCCACTTTTCACCTGGGTGCAAACCCGCCTCTTGTTGGCCTGGTGATACGCCCGGAACGTGAACATAATGATACACTACGAAACATAAAATCGACCGGGCAATATACTTTAAACAACGTACTGCCCGAATGGTACATGCAGGCGCACCAAACCAGTGCAAGTTATCCATCGGGGTTGTCTGAATTTGATGCCTGTGGTTTCAAAAAACAATATGTTAAAGACTTTAAAGCACCTTTTGTTGGTAATTCCAATGTCCGGATAGGTCTTGAACTTCGCGAGGTTATCGATATGGAAATCAATGGTACGACCATAGTTATAGGTGAGATTGTCCGAATCTTAACCGACGATTCTTTGATTGCCGAAGATGGAACGGTAGATCACAGCAAAGCAGAAACGATGACTGCAGCCGGGTTAGATACGTATTTTCTTCCGCAACCCGTTGGGCGCCTGGCTTATGCCAAACCAGGCATTGAACCTCATTTATTAAAAGATAATACCAGGTCGCTGATATAAGCTATGAAAAAAGATGCTGAAGTAATTATCATTGGCGCAGGTTTAGCCGGCTTAACTGCCGCCAAAGTCTTAAAGGAGGCTGGCAAAGCGGTTTTGGTACTTGAAGCGTCCAACGAGGTGGGCGGCAGGGTACGAACAGATGAAGTGGATGGTTTCCTGCTTGACCGTGGTTTCCAGGTTTTCTTGACTGCTTACCCCGAAGCAAAGCGTTTTTTAGACTACAACGCACTGGACCTTTGCAGGTTTGACCCCGGCGCATTAATTCTGAACAGGAGCGGCATTACCAGAATAGGCGATCCGATCAGGCAGCCGAGCTCCCTGATGAGTACCCTATTATCATCAGCAGCAACGTTTACGGATAAATTACGCATGTTACGTCTGAAGCTGAAACTCGGCCAAAAAAGCATTGAAGATATATTTTCAGACAAAGAAATCACGACCGTAGCCTATCTGAAAAAAGAAGGGTTTAGCGGAACAATCATGAATCAGTTTTTCCGCCCTTTCATGACCGGCATTTTTTTGGAAGATCAGTTAAGTACATCAAGCCGGATGTTTGAATTTGTGTTTAAAATGTTTAGCGGGGGCGACGCTGCTATACCAGCAAAAGGGATGGGTATGATCCCTAAACAATTAGCAGCGTGCCTTTCTTCGGATGAAATCCTGTTTAGCCAGCGCGTATTTGCAGTCGAAGACGGTGTTGCGACCACTACCAGCGGATCAACTTACAATGCTGACTTTATCCTCATAGCTACCGATCAGTTGAATTCGCCCATTAGCGATACAAAACAGGTTAAAGGGCACCATTCCGTAAGCAATATGTATTTTACTGCCAGGCAGATGCCTTTTAGGTTGCCATTAATTACGTTAAATACTTTACCAGGAAAACTGGTGAACAATATTGCGGTAATGAACCGTATCTCGCCTGGCTATTCTAAAAATGGTGACGCACTGATATCGTTGTCACTTATCGGTGATCATTCCAAAGCGGATGAAATAGAATTGCAGGAAAGTGTGATCTCGGAACTAAAATTCTGGTATCCGAAAGCTGTTAGCTGGAAACATTTGAAAACCTACCATATTAAATATGCCTTACCAAATGATGACCAGGTGAGCAATGAGCCGGACTATAAAGCGATGAGGTTAGACGCCCAATGTTTTGTTTGCGGCGATTACTTGATGAATGGCTCGATTAATGCAGCTATGAAAAGCGGGAGACTGGCTGCGGAGGCTATTATAAATACAATGCGTTAATGATGACCGACCACAGAATTTATAATGACGAATTTTTAGACGCTAAAAGATTATTAGGCGACGTGCCTGCCGATGAATTTATAAAGCATGTTTTTGCAGATCCTGAAAGAAAAAAGCAATTACAGCAATGGATGAGCGGTAAGTCCGGAACGGAACATTTAAACTTATTAAAAGCCACGTTTCCAGGTTTTACTTTTATAGATAAAGCTGCTGAGCTGCCACCATGGGCTGAACCAAAATTAATGAACGCCGGTTCTATTTTTTTTGCCAGGCATTCTGAGATCATCATGAGTTTGCTGGGTTTGCTGTCACTACCCTATTGTTATACTGCCGCTAACGGCGCAATGGTGTTGTATCTATCTGAACTAATTCGCAAGCAAACAACCAAACGGCTTTATGATACAGCTGTTTTTGTTTGGGAAGTAATGGGACCGGATGCCTTTAGCGAAGATGGAAAAGCATTTGAAGAGGCATTGAAAGTGCGTATTATGCACGCTGCAGT
Source organism: Mucilaginibacter xinganensis (assembly GCF_002257585.1). Lineage (NCBI taxonomy): Bacteria > Pseudomonadati > Bacteroidota > Sphingobacteriia > Sphingobacteriales > Sphingobacteriaceae > Mucilaginibacter > Mucilaginibacter xinganensis. Next base: position 5,167,924 of record NZ_CP022743.1, read on the forward strand.
TCGCTATTACACGCTTCAAATGGATAAATGGGATTACTCGTGGGGTTTACCAGTTAACCAGGAAGATATGGCCGGAACCAATCTTTCTTTCTCCCTGATCGTGATTCGCGGGTTGCGGATGCTTGGCTACAGTGTTAGCCAAACTGACCAGGCCGCGTTTATGCACGCTTGGGCTGTAATTGGTTATTTGACCGGATTGAATCAAGACCTCATACCCCAAAATACAAAAATGGCGCAGCAACTGGATAGTGCTATTAAAAAACGTCAGTTTTCAATATCAACACATGGGCAAGAACTTACCCAATCTTTGAAAGAACATATCCTGGCCGTTAATAAAAGCAAAGCCACTGCAAATGACATACTGGGATTAATGCGCTATTTGCTTGGAAAAGAAATTGCCAATATGCTTGCTATAGATGCCCCGGAGTTGCCGGCCTATAAACTCACCCTGATCAGGACAATAAATTTGCTAAAAAGCTTTAAACCGGACGGCAATAGTAAAGCAATTTACCATAAGGCCTATGCCGCGTTCAAAATTCAGAACCCGGAACTAAATAAAAGAAATTAAATTTGCACAATTACGCCGTAGTTACTTTTAAAAATATGAAATCATACCAGCTCATTCATCAATTAATAAACCTTGTAGAACAACTGGAAGGAGAAAACCAGGGGCGGGAAGTTTCTATTCAGGACTTTACAGGTTTTTTGCTGAATACAGTTGGTAATACTAACGGGCACACCGTTAACAATGAAGTGAGATTTGGAAATAGCGATACCGCAGCATTGGATATTGCCTATCAACTTGACAATAACATTGGGCGATTATTTGTTTTTATGAGCCGTTACGCAAAATCTTATATTAAAAAAGCTTTGGACGGAACACCTTTACAAACCGCCGAGGATTTTACTGCCCTGGCTATTTTGCTTACTCATGACCAATTATCAAAGAGCGAACTAATTAATCATAACTTGCAGGAAAAAACATCCGGCACAGAAGTTATCAGGCGATTGATCGCTTCAGGACTGGTAAGGCAATGGGATGATATAAAGGATAAAAGAAGTAAGCATATTGCAATTACTGATGAGGGAAGGGAGTTACTATTCCGGGTATTTGTAGATATGAATCATGTAGGCAAAATGATAACAGGTAAATTGACTGTCGCCGAAAAATTTACCTTGCAATACCTGCTGCAAAAACTGGAAAACTTCCATCTTGAACACTATGAAAAGAAGACCATTCTAACTAAAGCAGACCTCAGGGACTTTGCAAGTGAAAATTTACAGGCAAATTGAATGTAATGTTGTGAAATTTACCGTTTAAATAGTGGAGTAAACTTTTCAGAATTATTAATATACCCGATAACGATTCTGCCGGGATAGGTGTATTTAGGTTATTAAACATAAACAGATTATAAATTTAATACCGTTCCAGGTTTATTGCATATTTTAAATTTACCGAGAAATATCCATATGAATTAACGGGTTGCGAAACAGGGCCATAATCTCCATACAAGCCTCGACCTAAAGTAGAATTAAAACTGTAGGAGAGATCCATTTTCAATATAGGCGCACCAAAGTCGCTACTTAAATTAAATTCATAGCCTAACTTTATAGGGATTAAAGGAATAATGTTGTGGTAATAATAATCAGTGTTAATTGTGCTGGTTACCCGGTTATGTATCAAACCGAATCCTGCGCCTACGTAAGCATTTCTTAAGAACGTTGAAAATGGATCACGTGACCGTTCAAGAAAATTTCCGAGTTGTAAATTTAATACTACGATACCCGCCTGGTATTTGTTAGTAAAGTTATTACCTGATTGATTAAAAGTTTCTCCACCCAATTTTCCAATTTGACCTTCAACCTCTACATTCATATATGACAAAGGATAATAACATGCATTACCATTGAATGCAATATTTGGCTTGGTTGTTGGACTGGCATATGTTGTTACGATACCTGCGCCAGCCCCTAAAGTCAATTGTAGAAATTGGTTTTGAGCTTTTAAACCCTGTGCAATGAACATCATTGCTATAAATAGGCTTTTCCTGTTCCAAAGAACTATTTTCGTGTTTATAATAAGCATTTATTTAACTGTTAAATTAGCAGTTTATTTAAACTTAGTGATCTTGCTCCGAATTTCTTTATCGGATCATTTTACAATAACAAAATGATACTTGTTAAAAGGCGTTTTCATCTCCCATTACACTGATCCAAATGGTTGAAAAAATAATTTTAATATCTAGCAGGAAAGACCAGTTTTCCAAATACCAAACATCAGCTTCCACCCGCTTCGACATTGATTCAGTAGTTGGCGTTTCTCCGCGATACCCCTGGATCTGGGCCCAGCCTGTAATGCCGGGCTTTAAAAAATGGCGTGTCATATATTTGTCTATCAATTGGGCATACTGCACTGTATGATGCACCATGTGTGGCCTCGGCCCAACTACAGACATATTTCCCATTAAAACATTGAGAAACTGGGGCAACTCATCAATGCTTGTTCGGCGGATAAAGGCTCCGATTTTGGTGATACGATGATCATAGCGCTGTGCTTGTCTTTTATCTGAATCATCGTTTTCCCGCATGCTTCTGAATTTATAGCACATGAAAGGTTTATTATCGCGCCCGGATCTTGACTGCTTAAAGATTACAGGTCCCTTTGATTCCAATCTTATTAAAATAGCCAATAATGGAAAAAACCAGCTAAAAATAAACACTATAACAAATAACGAGAATATGATATCAAATGCCCGTTTAAAAAACCGGTTAAGCATAACTTCCTGTGGCTCGGGCCTTAAAGGTATAACAGCTATACCGGGCCCAAAACTCTGCACGGCCAGTTTCTTCACCCCATAATTATGGTACTCAGGAACAAATCTAAAGCGAATAAGATGTTTATCTGCATTAATCATCAACCGTTCAATTTCACTATTTTCTGAAGGTGTTAATGTGCAAAAAATCTCATCAATCTTATTATTCAATACATAATCTATACAATTAGCTGCCGGGCCCAGGTACATTTCCTTTTCCTTAGCCATTTCACTATCATCGCAAAAAAAACCAACAAGCTGATACCCGTGATTTGGGTTGCGGCTTATAAAATCTTCTATGGCACTGCTGCTCCCTCCATTCCCAATAATTACCACCTTCCGGGCATCAAACAACAATGATTTTTCCCCAACGCCTATGAACCTGAAAATCAGCCTCCATAAGCAAAGCAAAACTCCGAACAAAATAGAGGAATAAAGTATAAAGTCACCGGTGATAAAGTATGATTTTGTACCGATCATAATCAGGATGGCACATATTAAAATGATAAATAAGAAATATGTTTTTACGATATTTTTTATTGAGTTTCGATTCAAAGTATGTTCGTACAAGCCAATTAAGCTGGCTGCTAAGTACCACGTGAGATTAAAAATTAAAACTATTGAAAAATACCTATGATTGCTTAACCATAAAATGTGCTCCCCGTTTTCCATATAGTACGCCAGCATCATACTTATGTTTAGAACAAGGTAGTCAAAAGTCTGATTAATAGCTTTTACAAACGTAATGTAGCGACTAAACATAAAATAATATTATTAGTAGAATTAAACACATATTTTTAATAGTTGAGTAGCTTAAGTTTTACCTTAAGCTACCATAAGCTCCGCTTTAGCCTGCTCATTTATGAATAAACAGACATAAATAGTTAACAATCAAACAAAAACATCAGTCAAAAAAGTATTCATTACATTATTAATATCCAGGTATTGCCTGGCATAGTTAAGAGCATTATTTCTTTTGGTTTGAAATGATTTGTCCGGTTTTAAAGCGCTTATCAATTTTGACAATAATGAGTGATTATCAGGCTCTGTGATGTAACCTAAATCATGCTCACTGATTAAATTATACAACGATGTGCCTGGCGAAGAGGTTGCAATACAAACGCCGCCTATAGCCAGGATATTCGTCAATTTCGATGGCATCACCAGGTCACTTGCATTGGCTTTTTGGAGCACCAAATGATAATCAGCCATATTTAAAAACTCATTAAATAATTCCTTATCCTGGATTGGGAAAAATTTTATGTTGGATAACTTTTTGCTCTGCGTAGTTTCCATCAGTTTTTCCTTGTATGGCCCCGATCCGCAAATAATAAATTTAATCCTGTGATTATCCATAAGGCCCTCGGCTGCCAAAAGAATACTTTCAAGCCCTTGTTTTTCGCCTATAGCCCCAGAATATAAAAAGATGATGTCGTCGGGCTGGTAGCCCCAGTTGCTTTTGAGCTTATCACTTTCAGGGAGCGGGAAAAAAAAAGAAGTATCAACCCAGTTAGGAAAAAAAATAGTTTCCCGGTCAACTTTTGCCTTTATTTTACGGATCATGCCATCAGAGATACTGCTCACATAATCGGCCTTTTCTATTATATTTTTTTCTATCCTATAAATACGGTCGAAAAACTTCTTACTTGACAGTATGTTTAAGTCCTGTGCAGCCTCTATTTGAAGATCCTGGATATGATACAGCAATTTACTGCCATTTCGTTTTTTCAGCATCAAACCAAGGTAAGCCAGGTGAAAAGGCGGCGCAATGGTAATGATCAGATCAAATTTCTGTTTGGTTATAATTAGGTTAAGTACTTTCCAAAACATCGAAGTCCAGAAAGAAAAGTCCTGGATTAATCTCCTTTTTCCGGTTGGGTTGGAGGGGACATAAGACGGACAACGATGAATAGTTATAGAGGTGTTACTTTCTTCATATTTTATCACCTCTTTTTTAAACCATCGGTTGGTATGGGGGGCCTGTACTTTCCAGTATGGGTAATACGGAAAAGTAGTAATAATGGTACAATCATAACCATTGGTAGCCAACCAATTCATCATTTCGCCATTGTATTTTCCGATACCGGTTGGCTCCGGAGAAAAATTATGACTGATCAGCAGTATCGTTTTGTTTTTTGGATATTCTGTTGGATGTGTCAAGGGTTTAATTTTAATTAGTTTTAATTATTAGGGAATTATTTTAAAAACGGTTGGATTATAAAGCCGTTAAACATCCGGATACATTAAAAAATTCTATTCATATAGTATATTGATTTAATTATTTACTTATTATTTAACATCTCCCGGGTTTTTATAACGATAAAGAACTCGTAAATTGACTGAAGCGCCGCGTAGGTAAAACCCGCCTTACCGTCAAGAAATGCCCGCCGCCAGATCACCATATACATCCACTTAATTAAAGGACGGGCGGGAATCTTGTAAAACAGTCCCTTTTGATGATAGCGCCTGTAAGTAAAATCACGGCTAAACAGCGCTTTCTTTAAGGAGAATTTCTCGCCACCAGCATTTTCTTCTATCCACCGTTTAGCTTCCATGGTTGAATAAGTATTGTGCTTAGTCAACCAATGAGCTATCCCCTTGGAAAAGGGATAGTGATCAAAATAACCGGGCAATGGCTTAACTACGCCATCCACTTCCAATACTTCGTTAATCTCGCGGGTGTACCTGGCTTTACCGATTCGGATCAGCCGGATATAATAGGGTGAAATTTGAGCGTGCTTAAGCCATGTACCCCATAAAAAATCCCTTCTTTGTATCCTGTAGCCATTTACCCCTGATTGTGCGACCCTAACCGCCTCTTCAATGTTCTTTACGAGCGTTTCAGGTATTCTTTCGTCCGCGTCCAGAATCAATAACCACTCGTGTTTATAATCAATGGTATCCAATGCCGCATTCCTTTGGGTGGCATAGCCATCAAATTCTCTTTGTGTTACCCTGGCCCCGGCAAGTGTGGCAATTTGCACCGTAGAATCGTTGCTATAAGAATCAAACACATGAATATCGTCGCACCACGAAACCGTTTGAAGACACCCAGGCAGATCATTCTCTTCGTTTTTAGTGAGTATCAGGACAGAAACCATAGGTAATTGCGATAGTAATTATTAAGGATAATAGTAAAAAAGAGGGGTATCAAATGCCCGCGCTAACGCTGTTTTCAGTTAACGTGCAGCATAACGGTGGTGACAGCCAGCGAAATTTTAGTTAATTGGATATTATTTAGCAGGGTTCCCTTTTACAACGGTGTGTGCCAAAACGTTTTTTGTAACTACACTGCATGCACCTATTATAGCATGCTTGCCTATAGTAACCCCAGGCATAATAAATGCGCGGGCACCTATAAAAGCATGAGCACCAATTATTACAGGCGAAGTGATCAAATTTTTTGCAGGTTGCGTAAAATCATGCGTGCCGGTGCAAATATATACCTCCTGTGCAACCGTGGCATGTTCGTGAATTTCTATCTTATCCAAAGAATAAGCATTTGACCTGTCGCCCAGGCAAGCCCTGTCGTGCATCGTTAAATTCCATGGGATTTGAATGCGTGCCCTTTGGTGTACGAATGGACGTCCGAAAAGTTGGGCTCCAAATATCCTCAACCAAAATAATCGCCAAAAATTTGCTGGCTTAGGGGTCCACGAACATAACAGGAGCCAAACATACTCCCATAGCACCATTTTAATACGTTGGGTTTTACTCCAGGGGCTGTCGTAAGGAGAATTTTGTTGATAAATCTTTTTATCCATAGCTGATTTATACAGTTTGCTCAAATTGTTTTATAAACAAGCCTGCGATGTTTGAAATAGAATGAGTTTCTCTGACACCAAGGGCTTCACTTGCCAGCTTTTTTGTGTACCTGCTATCACTCTCCAGTAAATGCACCAGCTTAACGATGTGGCTGATGGCATCGTCAGACCGGTGATCAAATACAAGCCCATTTTTTCCATGCGTTATAAAATCTTTAAAGCACAACAGATCGGAAACAATAGGCACACAACCCCATGACATGGCTTCCAGCGGTGCTAACCCAAATGTTTCCCCTTTTTCAGCCATGGAAGGGTAAATAAAAATTGATGCCTTTATGTAATGGTCGTTTAATTTTTCAATGTCAAAAATCGGTTCTAAAAATTCTACAGCAGCATCTTCTGCCAATACTTTTAACGATTCAAGATAAGTTGCACCACCGCCGCCCTGAGAGAACTCCCAGGGACCGATTATTTGTAATTTGTAGTTTTGCGACGTTTTTTTATAGGCTTGTATCAATAAATCCAACCCTTTCTCGGGGTGAATACGCCCGGTGTAAAGAATTATCTTTTCCTTTTTTGAAAAATCTATCTCATACTTTGGGATAAAAGGCAATGGATTAGGAACCATTGCTATTTTGTGATGATGCTTTTCGGATAATTCGTTTTTTATTGCCTCAACAACAGAATTGGAATTGGCCCTTAAGCAACGTGCATTTTTATACAATTTCATTTGTCCCTTTGGCATTCGCTGAACGTCAACCATACAAGCCGAAATGGCATTTCTTTTTAATACCAAAGGTGTCCAAAAAGTATTACCTACCACAATATCAAAATCCTTCGGCATTAGTTTCCTAACGCGTAAAGTATAAATAAGATCCATGATTTTTAAGATCAGCCCTGATTTCGGAGTTGCAAATCCAGCAACCCGAAAATAGTTTACACCCTCAATAGTTTCATTCATTGGCAACGAATCGACTTTCCGGGAGATATGAACTACTTCGTGACCCATCTTTGCAAATTCCTTTCCTAAAAAAAACCACATTTTTTCAACCGCTCCACCTAATATTGGTGGTACCGGCAAAAATGCCCCCTGAATAATTACTATTTTCAATGCGGTATTTTTTTAATAATTAGTTTAAAGGCGTTGAATTACTAAATGTCTCTAACATCTTTTTAGCAGCTGCATCTATTGTAAAATAATTTTGGTATGCAATTAATGCCCTGTTATTAAATTGTTTTTTTTCTTCTTTAGTCAGCCGGACCCATTGCTTTAATATATTTTGCACGCCACTTAAATTATCGTTATCAACCATACCGGCTCCTTCGTTCAATATTTCCCGCCAGATGTTTACCTGGTTTGTTATCAATACCGTTTTTTGGCAGGCCAGCGCTTCTGCTACTGCTATTCCAAAGTTTTCCTGGTGGCTTGGCAATACAAACGCGTCGCATCCGTAAAAAGCCCCCCATTTAGCCTCTCCGGTAAGCATTCCTGGAAAAAACACATCACCCTTAACCCCGGTTTCGTTTACAAGCTCCTGCTGTATCAGTTTCCCAAACCTGGTATCCATGCCCGGGCCAGCTATTACCAGCTTCGGCATATTCCCATCAGCCAATTTAATTTCTTTATGTAAATCGATATAAGCTTTCAAAAGTAAATCGACACCTTTTTTGGGGTGAATACGGCTTAAAAACAGCATATATGGCTCGCCATTCAACTCAGGGCAAAGTTTATTAAAAGCCACCGACATCGCCTGGTTATACAAAGGAGGGGCTTCTATCCCATATCCAACATTAAATTCATTTTTAGGATGATAAGAGCTAAAAGTCTGACGCGCTAAAAGTAATTCCGTCTCACAGGTAAATAGCAAGCCGTCGGCACTATTAACCACTTTGCTTTCTATTAATTTCCAATAAGCCCAGTTCCTTATTGCTTTCAGCTTTCTTGCTTCTGCTCGTTGAAAATACGGATCGAGCATACCATGAGGCATCACCAGCATACGCGGTACCTTCATACCCGGACCTCTTCCTTTTATTGTACGGATTGCTTTCCATGCTGCATAACTGCTGTAAAGCCATAAGCCATTAACAATAACTACGTCAAACCGGCCCAGGTTGTCAGTTAGCCAGGGAATAAGCCGGGCACTGTAATTCCATTTACCCTTTTTTGGCCCTATTGCATGAATTTTGAAATCATCTTTACCTAAATAAGGCGAATCCGGTGAGTCCAGGCATACCACTTCCCGCACTACATCCATATACTGCATGCCCTTATTAAGATTCCGTATCCCCTGGGAAGGCCCCCCGCTCACCGGGTCCATACTGTTTATTACGTGGAGCAAATGCATTTAAATCTGGTATTTTATTAAAACCGTAGTGTACTATAGTAATATGGGAATGTTAATTATGCCAGGATTTCCAGGAATATTTTCTCGAACTCATCCAGCGCTTTTTCAGTATTAAAACGCTGTGAATTATCCAGCCCTTTTTGTACCATTTTTACCCTGTCAGTTTCCGGCAAATCTATCACCTGGTTTAAAATCTTTGCAGCTCCTTGCGCCCAGGCAACTCCTTCACTTTCCCTTAGCGGTTGTGACGGAATATAAATTGCAGCGTTGTCGCCAACCTCCGTCATAGGTGCCTCGCCGGTAGTTACAACCACGCATCCTGAGGCCATTGCCTCTGCTATTGGCCAGCCAAAGCCCTCAGCAAGTGAGGGAAAAAGCAACACAGTCGCTCCCGAATAAGCCGCATTAATATACTCATCATCAATTTGGGCAAGCACGTGGATCTGTTCCCGGTAAGCTGATCTTTCGATTTCGAGTTTCAAAGTTGCCGACGGGAGTACGCCTATAAGTAACAATGGCAGGTTATTATTGCCGGAAGCGCGCCATGCATTGTAAATTTCCAGAACACCAACCCTGTTTTTGTACCACTGGTTACCACCTACATGCAATATATATCCGCCCGAAGTGTCAACACCGGTTTTTTTACTCATTATTTGTCGGGCAGTTTTTAAAGCTATAGGAACAAAAGTTTTATTCAAACCATTATACACTACTTTTGACAGTACTGGTACGCGCCCCAGGAACCGGTGTAAATCCAGCTGGGTTTTTTTTGAGACAGAAATAAAATTGGCGGCCGTAGCATAACCTTCATAAATAAATTGCTGGTACCTTCGACCTGACCAGCCTGTTGGGTTTTGAGCGATTTCACCCTTTGCCGATCGCTGTGCCAGGAAATCATGGCAAATTACAACATGCGGTAAATGTTTAACAACAGGCACCCACATCCCTAATGCGTGATCGGTAAACACATAGAGTGTATGATGATGGCGTTTAATTAGTTTTTTGACCATTGCCGGAAAAACGACAAACTGATCAATATAACCCAACCACTTTTTTAATACAGCAGGTGACTGCACCCTAAAAAAAAGTGCTTTAGGCGAGTAAATATCCACCTCATGTCCCCGTTTGCGCATCTCTTCTGCCAGCATATTGGTAAACCTGGGCATACTTTGCTGGCCAAGGAACGACGGATGAGCGAATAATATAATCTTCATTTAAGGAGAATCAACAATTTATTGAAGTGTATTAATTATACTTTTCGCTGTAACTTCAATTGAATAAGGTATTAACGCGCTTTCAGCCCAATTAAAATCCCTTTTTAAATTCAGCAATTCTTCAAAACGATGAGCAAGCTGCTTTGCATTACCATCCTCAAAAATACGGAAACGCTGTAACGGCTTAAAATTCACTGACGACCCTACTGCACTACTTACGATCACCGAACAGCCTGCCTGCAGGGCTTCATTAACAACGAGGCCCCAGGTTTCGCCCATTTTTTTTGAAGGTAATATAAATACATCAATAGCCAGGTAATGCGCCGCAATTTTCGACTGGTTAACAAAACCGGCAAAGTATGTTTTTATTCCCCATTTTTTTAATACCTCATCGGCTAAATCAAGCAATTGCTGTTCTAAGGGGCCACTGCCAATAAAGTAAAAACTAATATTATTTAGTGTAGCTCCCGGCAAAAAATCAAGCATTTGAAATAATATTGCCGGATTTTTCTTACTGATAAACTTACCCGAAAAGCCAATCACAATTTTTTGATCCGGAATATTTGCATCCTGTCTTGCGTTACTTCTTAACGCCTGTTTCATCTCGCCATTTAAAGATTCGAAGCGATTTACGGTACCATATAAGGCAGGGGATAGTTTTTTTGCCGGTACACCATGTGTTAAATAATGTTTTTTATTCAATTCGCCTATAAATAGAAAGCGGCCGATTCCCAAATAGGCAAGCCTGTATAACAGGCCGCGAACACCGGCTTTCAATTTTGTGCGTGACATAGCCTCATCCTGTGTTTCGCACCTTAGCCAAACGGGTATGCCTAAAATTAAAGCATTAAAATAAGCAACCAAATCGTACTTATAATTCAGACCAGTTAGTAAAACTGCTGCCGGTTTATGAAGTTTTAATACATTACGCACTCCTTTGCCGGTTAATGATTGCCAGTTAGACAACGGCACTCCATTTTCACAATTTAAGATTGTATTGTTGTAGCCTGATAACATCGGCTCATCCCAGGCAAAGGTTTTTCCAAACCCGTGATCGCTGTGCCCGCGTAACGAACAATCAGAAGCATAAACAACATGCAAACTACCCGGCTGTTGGTTTTCAATAGCTTGCCAGATTGGTGCCCGGTATTGAACCGGATGAGAATCAAAAACCAAAAGTGTAGAATTCATTTAAAAGCTTTAAAGAAAATTGCCGGGTACTTGTTGCCAATTAAGTTAACAATGGATCCAATTCCACATCCGGCTGTGAAGATGTATCTGGCTGACTTTTTGTTTTACTGATTTTAGTATTTACCGGAAATTTTAATTGTTTAATTATCCATAATGCAATTGCATAAATTAAAATTACCTGGATAATGCCTCTTAACAATGTCCCTACCAAAACATCAACGCCGTCTAACGAAATGTTAGTGTAAATTGTAAAACCCAGCAAAAGCGCCAATGTAGGAATTTGACGCCCTTTCATGGATCTTACTTTAAAAGGGCTAAAAAAACCATGATATACACTAAAAATAAGGTAATATAAAACCACCAATACAACGGGATATGCCCAGTAAAACAAAGCAAATGCATGTGAAGGGATTGAGCCCGTTTTAAACCCTCCTTCTGCTCCTGAACTTAATGCATCAATTTCGTCGCCGATGGAAAATGAGCTGATATATTTTTTATCAATATCAATTGCAAATAAATCAAGTACCGGTTGTGGTAGCTGGATCATTACCTTTTGAATAGTTACCTCCCTTAAAATATCAAGTTCCGTTTGGCTGAATGACGCTATCCTGTATAAGCAATTGTCATCAAATTTTACCTGGATAAAGCGAGCGAGGAAAGGGTTTCTCACATAATTCTCCTGCCATTCCTGTTCGGCCAGAACACCCTTAAGTAACTCCAATTGCTCATCATGGTAGTTTGCCAGCGCTTTTTTATCCAAAAAACGGTTGAATGTTGCGGATAGCTGCTCCATGCCGGAGCGGTTATCCCTTTGTGCCCGTTCAATCAAAATGGCAGTGGAGAAGTCAGCGAACTGCCCGATTAAAAAGAGCCCGACGATGCCCCTTATAATCCCGGTTTGAATGGTTTTTTGATTAACAATGGTTTGACCTGTTAACAGCGTAAGCAACCAGCCTGAGGCAACAATTCCAATAGGCAGCACCATTGCCATCCTGGTATTGTAAACCAGCGAAAAAACAACCTGCAGCAGATAGTATAAAATTAGCCTTACTTTCTCTTTTTTTATCCGCGCCTTGCTGTAATAGGGGGGTAACATTAAAAGAAACGGGGCGGGCATTAAATAAGCAAACCCATCTAAAATTTTAGAAACAACCACAGGCGGGTGAAAGAATTTTAACAGGATGGCAAATAAACCAATAGCACCAACAACCCAAAGACTTTCAGGAGGTATTAATACTTTTATCTTTAACCGCCTGCTTATTTGACTAATTGCTACGCGAATGGCTAAGGAAGATGAGGACGCCGCCAGATAATGAGCGAACAGGAGGCAGACTGCAAATGTCAAACGGTGCGTAAAAACAGTTACCGGAACTGTTAGCGTTTCAGTTATCGGGTTACCTTCCAGCAAAGTACCAATCATAGGTGCGAGGCTATTTGCTGAAATCATCAAAAATACCACAGTTGCGGATAATGCCGAACCAACACTGACGTTACGGTAGCTGAAAACAACCAGGCAGGCGGTAACAAATGCACCAAGCGCAAGTAGATTCGACAAGATATTTTCAAGACTTATATCCAAAAGCATTTGACCAACAAAAGCACATATCGCTATTGTTACTAACGTTTTGCGAACAAGGCCCAAGCTTTGAATATATTGTTTATTGTACAGCACTACTTGTTAAAGTTTGTTTATCTTTATTAACCCTGATCTCATTGAGTAACCGTTGCATCTCGTCTTCCAGCATCCAATGGTTTGCCTTACATTTTTGATATGCCGCATTGCCCATAACATCGCAGCGGACGGGATTGGCAAGTAAGTTTTGCAACTTCTCCAGGCACTCTTGCGGACTTGAAAAAAAAGCCGCCTCCTCATCATCATTAAATAACACCTCGTGAGTGGGCGTTCGCTCAATCAGCAACATTCCGGCGCATCCAGGAACCTCGTAGGTGCGCATTGTCCATTCATCCTTGTTTGAATGTGAAACCAAGCCAAGGCATACTTGCGACTGTTGAATAACTTCTGCATAATCCCGGCCTTCTGCAGCTGGATGAAAGTTTGCGGGGAATCGTTCAGGCAAATTACTTCTTTGACGCCAGCGATTCCCGAAAACATGCAGCGGTATTTTATTTACCAAAAGATATTCAACCAATTCAGCTCTTTCATCAATACAGGTTCCTACAAAACTTACAGGATATTTTTTGACTGCAGGTGTAGTTGGCGGATGAAAAAGCGGATTATAAACCCCATGCCGCCAAACCCTGAAATTGTTTGCCCCAAGTGCTGACAGGTTATCCATGTCGTTTTTGCGCTTTACCAGGTGTAAATCAAACAGCGGAACTATTTTAAAATAATTTTTCCAAAGCCATTTATCGCCGTGTCTGTCGCCCCATGGATTATCGTCCTGAAAAGAGATTAAAAGTGGGCGGGGACTAAGTTGATGCAACTGATTTAAAACATCCTGCTTTAAGTCGGTGGCCCATTCAATCCATATTATGTCAGGTTTAAGATCCGTACAAAGTTCAATCAATGCTTTTCCAACGGCAGTGCTGTTGTGCATTAAAGCCGGCTGTTTTAATACTTTCGCTACATGTCCGGCAAAACGCCCAAGTTTTGGCAAAAACCGGCTTTTATCTAAAATATATACCTCTTCATTACATTGCTGCATTGCCCATAACCGCTGCCGTCCGGAGGCGCTTGGATTTTTAAGATTTGCAACAAATACAATTTTCATCAAAATATTTTTTTTGCGGGTTCATCGCAGCTGGATAACCGGTAATTGAACTTCAATTACCACCATTTACATTTTTTCCCTATTTCGGCAGCCCATCCCTGCTCGGTAGGTAAATTATCCAGCGCTGCTTCAGCGGGATAATAAGCATTGAGTTGTGTAATATGACTTATCACTGCATTTTTAAAATCCAGCGCGCTGTTGCCTGATACTGCCACCCACGGATTACCGGTAAGTAATTCGGAAATGCGCGATTCCTTATTGATCACCACCGGAACCCGGCGATACAATGCTTCCAAAACAGGTAAGCCGAATCCCTGCCGGGCCGGCACTAAAAAAAGATCTGTCTTATTATATTGATCTTCCACCCCGGCATCGCTCAAAAATCCCGGAAAACTGACTACATGCCTTAAACCTAGTTTTTCTGTTAGCCCTTTCAGCTGATCAAGCTGCGGGCCGCTGCCTGCTATAACGATTTCTATAGATTGAAACCTGTTACCTAACAAAGACAGATCGCCTTTAAGATGTTTGGCCACTTCTAAGATCCAGCCCAGATTTTTTGACGCGGTAAGCCTGCAAATGGAAAACATACGTAATACGGTATTTTTACAACGCTCAGCATGGTTAACATCGCTATTGGGCGGCATACCGCCTTGATAAACAACGTCGAAAGGCCTTCCGTACAATGCGTGCAGTTCCGCCGCATTCCAATTGGTCATTGTGATACAGTTTTTTGCACGGCTAATGCCGCTTCTGCTCATCAGGTATGAAAGGCGATTTCTGAACAATGAAAATAAATTCTTATAACCTGTTTTTAGCGCTTTATTGCTCAACAAGCTCGGTGGATCCGTATAGTGAAGTACATAGTTTTCATTGAAAACAGCGCCATAAAATCCTGCTTTCCCCCCAAAAAAGAACGGGTGGCCAAGTATGTCTTTCTTATTTTGGTCAATCCACCTTTTTAACCTTAACGACTTAATGAACGGATTCCAGTGATCGTTAATTTTCACTGTTACCAGTCCATCTAAATATTTGGACATATTGATGTGATCGTAAAAACAAACAACCACCGGAACATAGCCTTTTTTGATCACTTCTGTTGCCAAAGCAATTATATTTCTTTCTATTCCTCCGTATTCCCCTATATGAGGATAAAAGATGATCGCTTTTTTCATTAGATTAGTTACGCCCTGGCATTAATTTCTCAAAGCATTAGCGCAAAATTTTGATAGTTTATGTGAAGGTTTTTCAAAAACTATAAAAAACAAAAATACTGCGATGTGGAGTGTTACAAAAAGCAAAAGCCAATTGGATAGATAACCGGAAAAATAAACCGGACTAATTTTTTCAAACAACCAAATTACCAACAGGTGCACAAGATATAGTGAGTACGACGCAGCGCCCATTTTTTCTAACCGGTATGACGGTAATGCTTTGCCGAAATTAATATTGATCACTTCCCGCTCTATCCAAAAAAAAGCATATAACCCAAATAACAGTATAGTTAGTTGGGAAGTGAAAAATAAACCAATAATAGGTTTATTTATGAAATGATAATAAAGTGCATATCTATAAAGCGGAAATGTTATTACTGATAACAGGAGCGCCCCCGTCCGCCATAACCAAATCCCATGTTTTTCATTCACAATCTTATTAATGATTGATGCGACAGAGAGCCGCTCAGCCAACAAAACGCCCAACAACCAACATGGAAACGCCAATAATGCAGCCTTCCAATTTAGGAACCCACCCCCTCCTATCTCATGAAAATACATTGATCTCTGATCAGACCATATAATAATAAGCACGACCGATAAGAAACCGGTCGATATTATAAGTTGAATAAGATAATCCTTTTTAACTACCCACAACACAAAAGGATAAACCACATAATAAATAGCTTCGCAATAAAGCGTCCACATTGGCACTACCCTAAGAAAACCGTTCGGATGATAGAAATTCAAAAATTTTGCAATTGCCAAACAAGCAAAAAGAGGCAGTGAAAGTCTTAAGAATCTTGCGGCATAAAATGACTTTATATCAAATGAATCTCTTCGGATGTTTGGATAATGGATACAAAGCCCGGAAACGATAAAAAAACCCATTACAGCAGCCTGCCCATTAACTGACCATCCATAAAGGTGATCTATAAAATCAAATATTGGAGTTTTAGCGTGACCTGCAAATAACGGAGGATTCCCGCCATGTGTAAAAAAAACCCAAAGCGCAAATACATACCGCAATTGGTCAACTCCTGCAATATGTTTCAACGCGGGTGCGGTTATTTTTCGCTTATAAATACTGGTTTTAGTATTATCAGGATTAACTATTTCTTTTAATAAAATTTCCATAAATGAATTAAGGGTTGTATACGGCTTAATTATTTTAAATGACAGAAAGTGGCATTATTTAGATCCTGAAATTTCCATTTCCCGTTGCCTGATTTTACCGGAATAAATACCGTTAGCCAAATTTCTTCCTATTTTGACAAAAGGAACTTCAATTAATTTATAAGTGATTTTTGAAAAGAGGAATGATGACACAACTACAAAACAGAACGTCACTATCGCAGATAAATTAGCCCCCCAATTCAATCCGCTCCTTCTTAATAATTCAATGGCTGTCCAAACGAAAACAAAATGAAATATATACATGGAGTAGCTCACCTGCCCAATACTGGTAAATATTTTATTTATATGAATCTTTGAAACCAGTTTAGCAAGCAGGCAGGAAAGAACGCCCGCAACAGGCGGAAGGATAACCCAAACCCAGGCCGACGATCCAAAATAAATAAAAAGAGCTATAGCTATTACACCTGCAACAGACGCAAAAAGCAATACATTGTAGAACTTATTACTTCTCCAAAAAAAGAAAAGAGCTATTCCAAGAAGGAAAGTTGGCATTTGGTTCCCGAGAAAATAATACGCGAAAGAGGATTCACCACCAACACCCTGATGACCATTTAATTTAGCGGCCAGTAAAAACGCATAAAGCACGAAGCAGAAAACTGCCTGAATAGCTAATAAATAACCTTTTGAAATTCGGGTAAGGTGCATCAAAAACGGGAACAGCAGATAAAAAAGCATTTCACATCCAATAGACCAACCTCCCGGAACTATCGAATTATTGCCGGGTGGGTAAAGCCCGTGAAGAAATAAAACGTTAGATAACACATTCCATTTAGTGTACGATACTATATCACCCAATGATTTGGCACCGGCAATATTTGAAGTAATTTTGGCTACGTAATAATAGCCAATTATGGCTAAGTAGTACATAGGTGCAATCCGGAACAGTCTTTTGATATAAAATGCAACGGCAGCTTTGCGATTTAACGGCAATTTAGATCCGGTGTAACATAAGGTAAAAGCCGACATTACAAAGAAAAGCTGCACACCCAGTTTTCCCCATTTTGAAATAATACGAAGATAATCAGCATCAGGGAAAGCTTCTCCAACATGATGAAAAATCACCAATAAAATAGCGAGTGCTCTTAGATTATCAATAAATTGAAGCTTGTGAGAACGATCAGCTGAGCTAAAAGAATAATTTTCCATGCTGCTTTTAGATATCTGCAGATATCTTAAACGATCTAATTTACTGTGTTGATAAAACAAGTGCCTTTGCCTCCCGGGCAACAGCTACCATACCCTCGGCGTATCTTCGCCAACCGCCCAACATTTTTACGCGTTCCAGGCAGGCCATGCTCATTTCATTTCTCAAATCCAGATCATCTGCTATCCTCGTAAATGCTGCTGCAAGCGCTTTAGGATTGCGGGCTTCTACAATCAGGCCTTCTTTTTCATTGCTAAACAATGTTTCTGAACCTGTATTGGGGGTTGCTATTACCGGGCAGCCGCATGCCATTGCCTGTGCCTGTACAAGTGCCAGGCCTTCTTCAATACTTGGTAAAACCAAGGCGTGCGCTGTGGATAAATATCGTTTTACTTCTGCCCGGGGCACTATTCCTACAAATTTAACATGTTCGGTCCCGATCGAATTAATCAGCGGCCTGATCTCATCGCTAACGTTTCCGACAACAACCAGTTCCTTATTCGGATGATTAAATGCCTTAAAAGCTTCCAGCAAATAAGGTACCCCCTTTCGTAAGGAGAATTGGCCGACAAACACCAGCCGAAAACAATTATCTGGCGGCGTTTGCACAGGATGGAATTCCTGCAGGGAAACCCCATAAGGAACCACCCTGATCTTTTCGGGAGCAGTGCCCTGGTGTATAAACGTTTGTTTTACAAAGTGCGAAGGAACGGTTATCAGTGAAGCCTCGTTTGCCTCAGCTTCTTCATTTTCAATCAGCCACGGATGCACCGGGTTCCAGGGCAAGTTCCATTTTAAATGCTCTTCGCGCAATATCCTGTCGGCATGGCGTATTTGCGACGAGCCGCGATCCATTATATATCCTGCTCCCCGACTTTTCGCCACTTTCCCTGCATGCAGCCCAGATCCTGAAATACCTATATAAGCATCACAGTCGGGCAGGTTTCGGGCAATCCACTTCGAATAGTTTTTTGTGTGGATAACAGCAAGTTTGGCATCCGTGCCTTTACTGTAAAACGGAAGTTTTCCGCCCATGCGCCTAACGCCTTCCATTAAAAAGTTACAGGTGATCAGCCCGCGCGGTACATGCTGTTCACGCGATTCCTTATCCGCTTTCCACCAGGGCAAACTCGTAAAGATCCGTTCTAAATGTCCCATTTCGTGCAATTCCCGGGCAAGGTCAATATGGTGATAACGCACCCAGGTGGACTGAACTATTTTCATTTAATATCCTGTATTTTAACGGGCTTAACTATTTTATAAAGGAAATATTATGCAAAAGCGTTTCCGGAACTAAAATGGCGGTCAAACGTTATTCTGCTACTTTTTTAGGAACGCGCAGCATCTGTTTTGCGGTACTAATACCCAACTTAATTTCATGTCCAATGCCCGCTATGAATTGACTCATAGTATCTCCTGTTAATTTCAGCGAGCGCTTGATGACATAGGGGATCAATATAAGATCGACCGTTAAGGTGGATAAGGCAGCGCCTTCGACCCCTTTATAATAAGACAACACACCACACGTAATAATGGCCAATGCGCTTGCAATTAAGTATCTTATAGCCAATCCTTCGTGCTGGTTGCATGATGTATGCACAACACTGCTGGTGTACCATATTGAGTTGAATACTATGGGCAGCAAAAACAGAATAAGTAAATGCTGGGGCAGGGCTATCGCTTTACCGGTCCATAATTCGTAAATACTATGCCCGAAAACGGAAAGGATCAATACGCAAACTACCGAGCTGATAAAGGTAAACCCTACCCCAATCCGGTGTAACCTGGCGGCTTTTACCAGGTCGTTGGTACCGATTAGTACGCTAAGTTCAGGCCAGATGATGGCATTCACCATTTCCATTAATTGGTTAATAGACCTGACAAGCGTACGGGTAGTAGCAAATAAAGCCACCGAAACCGGCCCTAGCACCCCTTGAATAACCAGCAGGTTACCCTGGAAAAGCAGCGCATTGCCTAAAGGAAATGCCTGGAAAGCTATCCCTTTTCTAAACAACAACCTGAACTGACTTACTTCAATAGCCTTAAATGAAAATGCTAAAGAAGGTAATGAACGACCGCTTAACCACGTATTTATAATTAAATAACCTACCATTGACAGTAGCAGGGATAAAGCGAGGTAATCATATCTTGCACTGAACCTTAGTACAATAACCATCAATAATAACTCCAGCCATGGCTTAAAGCTATCCAGCAACATGGATACATGAGCCCTTCGTGCGGCGCGAAATCGGCCACTAAGTACATCAGTGGTAAACGATAAAAATACCGATGACGACAGCCATATTATAGTATAGGCTAATTCATTATGCCTGCTTGCAGGAAGTTTAATAAAAACTTCCCAGGGAATAAAAGGGACGATTGAAACAATCAATAATATCCCTATTAAACTTATACTAAAAATCAGGGCTACTGTGCTTGATAAGATCTTTCTTGCCTTGTTGACATCGCCATTAGCCATAGCAATAGACATTTCATTTGCGGAAACACTGCCGAAACCCATATTTGCCAGGGTTAACCATGATGGCAGCGAAGAAATGACAAGCCAGAGGCCGTACCCTTCAACTCCCAAAAAAGAAAGCAGCAGCGGCACCTGTATAATTCTGAAAAGCAATATTGATATCTTTGACCAAACGCCTACAATAGAATTTTTTATCAGTGCTTGCTTAGTTCGCATATAAATTACCTCTATTTAAAAGCATAAATTACAATAATTCATTCCCGGACCACACTATGCTACGCAGAAACAACTGTTAAATTACCCGTAGCAATTGCTATCAATGCTATCCCTAAACTCTGTACATAAATTTGTACTTGTTTGCCATTTAAAGCCACCACATCCCCCTCCAAATTTGAAAAAACGCCTTTGGTTACTTTCACTTTATCTCCGGGCCTTATACTAGCCGGTTGAAGATATACCTTCCCGTGATTATTCAGAAAGGATTTGATCTGTTCAATTTCGCCTCCGGGAACAACTGCCGGTTTTCCTAACCAATATACATAATTCAATATTCCGATGACCCCGGTAACCTGCCATTTTTCACTTTCGGACACGCGTACAAAAACGTAAGATTTAAACAAGGGTTCTGAAACAATTTTTTCCCTATCGCTCCATTGCCGGGTTATTTTATTGAGCGGGCAGTAATTTTCAATTCCAACCCGGGTTAATAACTCAGCCACTTTTTTTTCCCACCGCGGGCGGGTATAAACAACATACCAATGTTTATCAACTCCTACATTTACCTGGGGTTCGGCGTTCATTTTTTGAAAGGTTTTTTATTTTTTGATAAAGATTTTGGCTATTCCTTTGAAGAAAGTACGGTACCCGGTTTTAGCAACATTTTCAGTATAACCATAGCTGTAAGCCTGACCATACCCCTGGCCGTACCCCTGCCCATACCCCTGCTGCAATATCCCTCTTGGCTTTAATCCATTGAATATGATATTTAAATTATTAAGCTCATCATTGATGTAAATCTCATCAATCATTTTTAAGTACATTTTTGGTGTATAATGATGACGGACAATATAAAGGCAAACATCAGCGTAGGTATTGAGTAGTTTAGCGTCAGTAACCAAACCGGCCGGAGGTGAATCTATCAGGATGTAGTCAAAGTCGGCTTTTAGTTCATTGATCAAAATATCTAATTTTTTATTTAAGATCAGTTCAGTAGGGTTTGATGGTATTGCTCCTGACGGAAGAATATATAAGTTTGGAATTTCGGCCAAAGGTTGTATGATGTCATTAACGGAAGCCATTCCGGCTAAATATTCTGCAATCCCATCACCACCGGGCATATTCAGCATTTTGCGAAACTTAGGCTTGCGCAAATCCAATTCAAGCAGGGCTACCTTTTTATTTGCCAGGGTGAGGGTTATTGCCAGGTTGATAGCCATAAAGCTCTTTCCTTCGCCTGATATGGAGGAGGTCATAAGGATCACCTTATTATCGTCATGAATCCCAAGGTTCCCTAAAGACGTACGAAGCGACCTGAATTGTTCGGCAATCACGGTTCTGTTGCCATCCCTGATCACTATCGGCTCATTTCCGGGATCAAACAAGATCTCGGCAATTACCGGAACGTTAGTGGCGCGTTCAATGTCTGAACGGAAAAGCACCAGGCGGCTGTAAACCTCGCGGATAAGCACAAAGAATATTGCCGCAAAAGCACCGATAACTAAAGAAATAAGGTAGATGTTACTTGCAACCGGCTTTATTGGAGTGGGATTACTTTCGGCAGCATCAACAATACGGCTGTCGGCCACGGTTGAAGCCAATGATAATTGTGTCTCTTCGCGTTTTTGAAGTAAAAATGTATAAATGCCGCTTTTAATAAACTGCTCCCTGCTGATTTCCAGTAATGCCCGTTCTTTTTTTGGAACCTGTTTTAATGATGTGGTGAGCCTGTTATTATCGGCCTGTAGCTGAATGCGGGATGCTAACAAATTTTGACGAATGGTACGAACATTCTCAAGAATACTTGGCTTAAGCTGCGCAATCTGCGTTTTTATTTCTATGATAGATGGTGAATTCTCCCCCGAAATCTTTCGCAACCTGTCTAACTGAAGATCCTCGTCATAAAGCTTTAAAAGCAGTTGTGATAACAACGGATCTGTAATTATCGCAGTTCCTGGCACCACACCCGGGTTATCGGCTTTTCGAACGATATATTTTTCAACCTGATCAAGCACAGATAACTGAATATTAATTTCATTAATTTTAAGATCGCTGGCCTGAACGCTCGACAAAAACAATTTACCTTCTTCAGAAACATCAACAATATCCTCTTTCGTTTTATACTGTTGGATATCCCCTTCTACCTTAGAAAGCTCACCCGTAACTATCTTAAGCCTGTCTTCTAAAAAGGCAAGCGTTTGAGCCGAAATTGTATTTTTGTCTTCAATTCCGTTTTTACTGTAAATATTTATCAGATTATTTAAGATGCTCTCTGCCCGTTCCGGGTTCTGATCTACAAAATTTAATGTAATAACAGAAGATTGCTTTGAATTAGCGCTTAAAGTAAACGAACCGGAGAGGCTTTTAGCTACAGCCTTTACCGATTTTAAGAGAAGGAAAAAAGGATGCTTTTCCTGATTTTGCGGCGGAGCATTTGTTGTAGTGTCTGACCGTGTTATCTGAAAAATGCCATAGGGCGTACTCACGGGAATATTTAAAGCATAGTTTTTCCCTTCCATTTTAACAACGCCCTGTGCTGGTAAGTACTCAAACGGAATGGGATGGGAAGCATTCTTAATCTTATCCGGATATAGTGCAATAAAATTAACCGGGGAGGATGGAAATGATAAAATGTCTCGTACCTGGCCTTTTTGGTAAATTTGGGCATATAACCCCATATTTTTTACTACCTGGCGCATTAAGGAATGTGATTTTAATACTACAAGTTCATTTTCGACATTTTTTTTTGAACTTGAGATATTTAAAGATTCTAATACATTGGAACCAGGCTCACTGCTTTTATCATCCTTTAATACAATAGATGCGCTGGCTTCATAAATAGGTGTTTGATAATGGAGATATACCCAGCCGCCAATAACTGACAGCGCAAATGTCAATAAGAAAACAGGCCAGTAGGGTAAATACCGGTGCGCAATACTTATAAAAAAGTTCTTTGATTCGTCAAGCTCAATAGACTCTGAACTTTCCTTCTTTCGGGTGTTGGTCATTAATAGGGGTATTATCTATCGATGGAGGGCAAAAGTTAATATAAGGGTAAGTACCGATAAGGCACTTAGCGCAATCGGAAGCACCTGGGTACTGCGGTCAGTTAATCCCGCTTTAGCATTGTTAGGCGTAACGTAAACAATGTCTTCATTTTGCAGGTAATAAAAATCTTTATCAAACATCTGATCATTGTTGAGGCTAAAACGCTTGTAAATCAATTTATCCCCGCTGGAACGAATCAACAATACGTTGTCCCGTTTACCGTAGGGCGTTAGATCGCCGGCCAAACCGAGTGCTTCGGGAAGCGTAATCTTTTCATTGGGAACTGGAATAACGCCTGGGCGGGCAACTTCACCAAGCACGGTTATTTTGTAGTTGAGAATGCGCACCGTAACAATCGGATCCAGCGCAATTTTTTTATCAATCAATTCCTTCGTTATTGCCGTTGCTAATTCCTCCTTGCTTAATTCATTGGCTTTAATTTTGCCTATGAGCGGCAAGGTAATAGTTCCATTTTCATCAACCAGGTAACCACTGATGGGACCGCCCGCTGAACCACCGCCTGACGAAGCTGCGCTGGCTGCAGACGAGCCATTTGCCGCATTTAAAACAGCCATTGCCTGCACATCCAAACTTATTATAGTGATTTGAAGCAAATCATTTTTATTGATCTTAAATAATTTGGGCGTAGCTTTAATTTGAATGGTGGTATCTCTTGGAATGTTGTTGAAGTACACCAACTTTTTACTGTTTACGCATGAATTTAAAGTTGATAATATTATATATCCTATGAAAAGAAGGGATAAGTGAGGTTTTACTTGTTTCATATAGCTTCGCTGATCTCAGTCACAAAATATTAATTTGTGACTAAGTTTTTTTAGCAATTGCAAATATATAATTTCAAAGTTACGGTGCAATTTGTTTCAAATATTCTAATAAAATTAATTTTCAGAGTAAAAAAAAAGCTATTAATTGTGTTTTTTTTACAAAAAGCATAAATATTGAAAAATATAATTATATTAACGAAATCGATTACAATACTTCTTTATTACGCTATTATACCAACAAATTGATTAGTAAACCAGCAGAGTTTCTTGACGTATCATTTAGCCGTAAATTCTTAGAGATGTTGAAATACGGACTCCATACTTTTGTTATGATTTTAATTCTCCTGTTTCCGGTCCCAAATCATTATTATTAATCAAATAATTGCCGGTTAAAGGTAATTTTTAAATTATTTGCGCTCTTACGTTAACTGCTTTATTAAAGTTTCAATTAAATTGAAAAATATTGCCTCTTTATGTGCAAAAATTCTTTTTGTATTAGTTGTGCCAGCCTTATATAAATATAACATCTTCCTTTTTTTAACTATTTGTAACAAACATAAAATGCTTCTTAAATACATACAAAAATGACTGCAAACCACAAACGTATTGTCTTCCAGCCGCTTAATCTAAACACACAGTAATCGCTAGCGAATTAATAATTATTTTTATTAATTTTTCAGGGGATAAATAAAGTCTCCGACGGGTAGGAATTCCGCAATGATAATAAACTCCTGATATTTGGTTTTTTTAAATTATTTTAGATTTTTAATAACGCTGGGGTTGAAAGTATAGCATCATCTATTTTTTTCTATTTCCTGTACTATCTTAAACCCTCAAAAAACAGTGATATGGTAAATAAACACAACCCATCTGTGTTACCCGCAAACAATAAATAAACCTAATAGTAGATATAAATAAGATACTGGCATGAACAAGGTGAAAATTTTAACTGTAATACTTGTTTCCCTGGCACTAACATCTTTTGCCCAGGAAAAGGTCGTCCCAACCCCTCAATGGAGGCCCGCTTATCACTTCTCTCCCCCTGCTAACTGGACTAATGATCCAAACGGATTGATTTATTTAAACGGGGTCTTCCATTTGTACTATCAGCACAACCCTTTTGAAAATAAATGGGGACACATGAGCTGGGGACATGCAACAAGTAAGGATTTGGTTACCTGGAAAAATTTACCGGTGGCTATTCCGGAAGCTGTAAGTAAAGATACCGTCACCTGGATCTACTCCGGCTCCGCCGTTCTTGATAAAAACAACAGCAGCGGCTTCGGCAAAAACGGGAGGGGCCCACTGGTAGCCATCTTTACTGCCGATCAACCCAAACAGCATAAAGAATCGCAGTTTATTGGCTATAGCAATGATGGCGGATTGAGCTACAAAATGTATGCGCATAATCCGGTCATCGACTTAAACATGCGTGATTTCAGGGACCCTAACGTGTTTTGGTACGCACCCGCCAAAAAGTGGATCATGACTGTTTCTATGGTTGATGATCATTTGGTGCGGTTTTACGGATCGGAAAATTTAAAGGACTGGACAAAGCTAAGCGACTTTGGGCCGGCAGGCTTCACAAAAAATGGGTGGGAATGCCCGTCGTTATTGCCATTGGCTGTGGATGGAAATCCTGCGAATATTAAATGGGTTCTGTTTGTATCAGCCGGTGGAGATCATGGCCCATTCATGCAGTATTTTGTTGGTGATTTTGACGGGGTTACTTTCAAAAGCGACTATGCCAATGATAAGGTGCTGACTGTTGACTACGGCGATGCGTTTTATGCAGCTATAGCCTGGCGCGATGCCCCCCAAAACAAAAAAATATTGTTGGGCTGGCTGCAAAGCGGGAAACCTGAAACTTATCCATGGAAAGGGCAAATGTCCATCCCGCATGATCTGTCGTTAAAAACAAGCCCGGATGGTTTAATACTTCAGCAATTACCATCTGCAATAGTTACCAACGCACTGGCAAAGTATGCTGCCGGGAAGGTGCTTGTAAAAAAGAATTTAAACTTAAATGCATCTGCTATAAAATTATCCGGCCGCAACAGGTTTAATAAAAACGCCTATTGGATTGACGCCGCGTTCAGTATTAATGATTCAAAGATAACCGGCTTTAACGTTACAGAAAAACCAGGTTCGGGCAGGACGGTGACAGTTGGTTATGATGCCGAAAAGGAGGTGCTTTTTGTAGATTGTACAGGTTCTGAAAAGGCCAACAAATCGCCCGAACACCTGGTACAAACAGCACCAATGAAAGCAGTTAACGGACTGGTAAACATCAAATTATTACTTGACAAATCATCGCTTGAAGTTTTTGGCAACAACGGAGAACGGGTAATCTCTACAATGATCTACCCGGATAAGGATGCCACCGGGCTTTCTGTTTTTTCGGATGGAAAAGCAACTGTTAAACTTTTGAAAATTTGGGATATGGCGCTAAAAGGTAATTAATTGTAAAACAAGCAGCACGCCCGGTGCATTTCAGCTATTAACGCGCTCCTTGTTTTTTATTTTTATATCCTTATTTCCCTGTAACATCAGCCATATTCAAAACAATCTTGTTCTGCTGAGGCTTTAACCTGAATACGGAACCGTTGGAAGGCTTTGAGAAAGACCCACGGGTGGCCTTTAGTCGATAGCCGGTTTTTTCAAATCGGCTATTGATTTGCGCGGGGGTTATTTTAACAAAAGGCAAAACAGTCTTGTCGGCTGCATTTAAATCCAGATACCAGTTACATAATGTTTTACCAGTAAAATTAATTTTAACTTGTGTTTCGGTAAAATCAAATTCTAATGCTCCGTCTGCATTTGTTAATGGCCACCGCACATGCAGGGTACCATTAGCCTTATTGGTAAATTCAGGATTGCCACCTTTTAATAAAACCTCGTTCCCATCTTTTAAAACCTTGAAACGCAGCCCTGCAATTTGGTTAGGCTTGCTCCAAATATAGCCATCAACAACAGGAAGCGTAAAAAATGTACACTCATTTGATGTAACTACCTGTGTTTCGTACACAGAAGGGAATTTTTCATCGAAAAGGTGAATATCGCGGATGCGAAGACTGCCATTTTCCCATAACAAATTGATGCGGTAAAACCGACTATCATACCACGCGGTTTTTAAATCACTGCCTTCTAAATCCTTGCTAACGGTAAAAGAAGTTGCAGGTGTAACCTTATATTTCTTTTTAAACCATAGTCCGGATTGTTCCATAGTTTCTACACGTATCTTATGCTCGTCCCGTAAGGTGGCCATTAAAGGCATCTGGATTTCCAGCCCTTTTGCCATTGCATCCCAGGTAAAGGAATTTTCCTGCCCGGCCTGGGTATAGTTAAAGCCAAGCGCTTTGTCGTCGGTAAACGATTTAAAGAACCAGTTCACCCATGTGGAGTCGCCTCCGCCGAATTTATAAACAGGCTCCAGCGTTACTACCCCCTGACGGGTTGTTCCTAGTCCATTATCATACTGGCGGATAGGATCGCTGCCAAGCATCCTGAAAATAGGTACCGGAATTTGATTTTCGGCATGCTGGGCCGGCATATATGAGTTAATTTTGCTTGGATAATAAGCCTGGTTCCAATAGCCGCCCCATAGGGTGTAACCATCGGTACCGTATTGATCCTTACAATTTGCAGACGCCACGATATGATATTTTTTGTACATGTAATTAAGGCTGTAGGCATCAATAAACCATGATGCAACCGATTTTGGATAATACCCAAAGATCTTTTGAAAGTCTTTCATGTAAACATCTATCAGCTTTTCACGCTCCTTTGGGGTATATCCGGTAGAAAACCCGATATTCGCCCGCCAGTCCCACGGATAACGTCCGCGCCACTTAAGCCCTGCATTTTCAACCAGCGGCTGCGGAATCTCCCACCATGCACCGATCTCAAATGAACCTTTTGGAAGGCCCGCCAACAGTACCTGGTAGCGTTTATCAAGCAGCGCATCATACTGCAAAAGGAACGTGCCGCCAAGGTGGTATTTTTTCATTATCTCTACCTGCTTCACCACGGTTTGGTAAAGCACTTCTTCGGTTATCTGCGGGTCGCGCGGTTCAAGCAGGCGGATAAAATTTACGATGTTTACAATTTTGGGAGTAGTGTCCTGCGTTGCCTTGCCTGCTGCGGCTGATGACAACACACCTAAACAAATTACACTGCCCGCTGCAAAGGCGGCTAGCTTTTTAAATGCTATACGTTTTATTAATATCATAATAAATAATGGTGGCACTTATTATAAGGCCATGTTACGTGTTCACCAGGTTTTTATTGGTTTTTTTTAAAATTTACGGCTTACAGCAGGCTAAAGTAAATAACTATTTGTAGCATACCGTCCTTAACAGTCTCCTCCCAAATGATATGAAAACAGCTGCATTTGTTTTTGGGATGAGGGTTACAGTCCCAATGCCCGTTTTCGGTAGTCAGTCGGCGTGATGCCGGTTTTTTCTTTAAACAGCTTAGTGAAGTAAAAATAGGTGTCAAAACCTAATAAATAGGCAATTTCTTTAACCGGCATTGTAGGGTTAGTTAGCAATTCTTTCGCCCGTTCAATCTTAAGCTGAATGTAGTATTGACCCGGCGATAAGCCGGTATATGCTTTGAAAATTTTTCGGAACCATGAATAGCCGACCTTCAATTCGTCAGCTGCCATCTCAGCCGAAAACCCTTTTTCGATATTAGCGCGGAACAATAAACGCGCCTTATTTATAATGATCTCTTTTCCTTCATGTCCGATGTCATTTTGCCGGGTAATGGCATGAAAGCTCCCCATCAGGTGAAGTGCGGCGCCGGCAATAAGCTGCTGATAGCCAGTAATTTCGTTCCTGGTTTGTTCAATTATAGTACTGAATAACGAAAAAATACTTTCTTGAAAACCAATGTAAAGGCAGGGATTACTTCTGGAGATAAACTTTTTTTTCGCCAGGTTATCTATGATCTCCCCTTCCAACCCTATCCAATATTCATCCCACCCGGTGTCCTTGCAGGGCTTATACCGGTGCCTTTCGCCGGGGAAAAGGATAATGATCGTTCCGGCTTTTATTTCCTTACGGGCGCTGCTGTCCGATTCAAAAAACCCTTTGCCCCTGGTTATATAAATAACCTGATATTCATTAAGCACCCGCCCGTTATCCCAGTTAAAATAATAATGGGCGGGATGACTCGTTACCGGGTAAAGGCCTTCAGGCTCTACGTGCGTGCAGCCCGTATTTAAAACGCACAACCCCCAGCTCTCATCCTCCTTGCTAACCGGCAGGTATTTGTAATAATTAATCATCTCTGTTTTAAATTAATTATGAATGGGATAAACAACACTTTTCAGCCTGGCATATTTATCCTAAGCCAATCTAATTTGGTTGCGTCTGTATTACCGGAAATTAACGCCCGCTAAAATAACGTTTCGGCATTAAAAAAATACAAATTCTGATAACGCCAGTTGGTTTGTGATACGCTATCGTACTTTAACCGGACATGCTTCAAACACTATTGTTGCCCGTGACAGACAGGGACAGTTAAATAAATACTTCGGTTTATACTTGCATTAATCTTTTATAAAACCAATTTCTAAATATGCAGCCTGTTGCTGATATCTTCCATTTTTTTGGCAGCTTTACTTCAGATACATTGTATATTCACCATAAAGAACAAATCTTTACAGCAGCTTCGCAATAAGCAGGTAGTTAGCAATCGTTTTTATAAAGACCACTAAAACCAATATAACCAATAAATTATGCAATTAGAGAAGTATATTATTGATGAGCACAACAATGAATTAATTGATAAGCACCGCCGCAACCTTGAACAGGTTGCCGAAGGCATAAACGGTTTAGATGCTGTTTTAAAAAAATTAGCTGCCTTTAACATTGCCATACCCAGTTGGGCACTTGGCACAGGTGGAACAAGGTTCGGGCGATTTTCTGGCGGTGGCGAACCGCGCAGCCTGGAAGAAAAAATTGAAGACGTTGGTGTTATCCACGCACTTAACCGTTCAAGCAATTCCATTTCACTTCACATCCCATGGGATATCCCTGAAAATGCTTCGTCTATCAAGGCACTTGCTTCACAGCTGGGCCTTCACTTTGATGCGGTAAATTCCAATACTTTCCAGGACCAGCCCGACCAAAAACACAGCTACAAATACGGGTCGCTTCACCACGTGGATAAAGCGGTACGTGAGCAGGCTATTCAGCACAATATAGAAGTAATTAATTACGGGGTTCAGTTGGGCTCAAAAGCTTTGTCTGTCTGGCTGTCTGACGGGTCAAATTTTCCGGGACAGTTAAATTTCCGCAAAGCCTTTCAGAATACACTGGAAAGCCTGCAAACCATATACGATGCATTGCCTGATGACTGGAAAGTTTGGATAGAATATAAACCTTTTGAGCCGAACTTTTATTCTACCACCATTGGCGATTGGGGACAATCGCTGTTACTAGCCAACAAACTGGGCGGTAAGGCGGCAACGCTGGTAGACCTTGGCCACCATTTGCCAAACACCAATATTGAACAGATAGTTTCGTTATTGCTGATGGAAGGCAAACTGGCCGGCTTTCATTTTAACGACTCGAAGTACGGGGATGACGACCTTACGGTGGGCAGTATCAATCCTTACCAGCTATTCCTGATATTTAATGAACTGGTTGAAGGAATGGACACGAGAGGAATGAACCATTCTACTGCTATAGGCTGGATGATAGATGCGTCGCATAATGTAAAAGACCCTATCGAAGACCTGCTGCAATCAGTACAGGCAATTAAAATTGCCTACGCTCAGGCGTTGATAGTTGATAAAAAAGCGCTTACTGATGCGCAAAACAATAACGATGTAGCACTTGCCCAGGAAATATTGCAGGATGCTTACCGTACTGATGTAAGGCCTTTAATTGCGGAGGCAAGCTTAAGGATGGGCGGCGCTCTAAATCCGATAAGTACCTTCAGAAGGCTTAAAGTAAGGGATCAATTGATTAAAGAGCGGGGTACCCAAACTGTAGCTACCGGTTTGTAGCCGATTTATTCTTTAAAAAAATGAGCGCCATACCAGTTATAGCCATATTTGACGTTGGTAAAACCAACAAAAAACTATTTTTATTTGACGACAGCTACAAAATAGTTTTTGAAAAATCCGCGCGCTTTATTGAAACAGTTGATGAAGATGGCTTTGCTTGCGAAAACATCGAGAGCCTGCGCCTGTCGGTTTTTGATTCCCTGAGCGAGGTTTTCAGAATGAAAGAATTCCAGGTAAAAACAGTGAACTTTTCCGCGTACGGGGCCAGTTTTGTTTACATAGGTAATGATGGAAAACCAGTTACGCCACTCTATAACTACCTTAAGCCTTATCCCGAAAGCTTGAGCGATGAGTTTTACAAAAGTTACGGAGGCAAGGAACATTTCAGCATGGAAACCGCATCACCTGTTTTAGGCAGCCTGAATTCAGGGCTGCAGTTGTACCGGCTTAAGAAAGAGCAGCCTGCAGTGTTTAACAAGGTAAAGTATGCGCTGCACTTGCCGCAGTACATGAGCTTTTTACTTACTGGGAACGCCTGTTCTGATTTAACCAGTATTGGCTGCCATACAGGCATGTGGGATTTTAAAAAAGATCGTTATCACGAATGGATTCAGCGGGAAGGAATCTCTGTAAAACTTCCCCCTATTGTTCCGGCAGATAAAGTTTCGCCTGCACTTTTTCCGGGTACCGGTTATAAAGTTGGCGTTGGCCTGCACGACAGTTCAGCTGCACTGATCCCCTACCTTGTGAATTTTAGCGAGCCTTTTATATTAATTTCTACCGGCACCTGGTGCATTAGCCTGAACCCTTTTAACCAGGAGCCACTTACCATTGAAGAGCTTGCAAACGATTGTTTATGTTACCTGCAATACCAGGGAAAGCCGGTAAAAGCATCCCGGCTATTTTCGGGGCAGGAGCACGAACAACAGGCTAAAAGAATTGCTGAGTATTTTAACCAGGACGTAATCAAATACCGAAATGTTGTATTTGATCCGGAATTGGTAAGCCACTTAAAAGCGAGTTCACAGGAGCCGTTAACTTCCGGCACCATCAATAAACAATCAGGTTTCGGCAAACGGGACTTAGCTGAATTTAAAGATGATATTTGCGCTTACCATCAATTGATGTTCGATCTGGTTAAGCTCCAGGTTGAATCGACCAGGATAGTGCTCAAACACTCAAGGGTAAAAAGGCTTTTTGTTGACGGCGGGTTCAGCAAGAACAGCGTGTATATGCATTTGCTGGCTAAAGCTTTCCCCGGAATAGAAGTTTTTGCCGCGTCAATGGCGCAGGCTACTGCTGTTGGGGCGGCCCTGGCCGTACATAAAGAGTGGAACAGGAAAATTATTCCGAACGATATTATAAATTTGAAATATTATTCGGCTAACCAAACAATTGCTATATGACCGTTGGCTTATTTATTCCCTGTTATGTGGATCAGTTTTATCCCGGCGCTGCTATAGCCACCCTGGAACTGCTGGAAAAACTTGGTGTAAATGTGGTTTATCCGGAAAACCAAACCTGCTGCGGGCAGCCAATGGCCAACTCCGGTTTTGAACACCTGGCAGACGGCTGTAATAAATTGTTCCTGAAAAATTTCGCCGGGTTTGACTACGTGGTGGCCCCGTCAGGCAGCTGTGTGCTGCACATAAGGGAACATTTGCACAGTGACGATAAACCCAACCTTGCCACAGAATTAAGTCAAAAAGTTTATGAGTTAAGCGAATTCCTGACAGATGTACTGAAGATAACCTCCCTGCCCTCAAAATTCCCGCATAAAGTAGGCATGCACCAGAGCTGTCATGGCCAAAGGGGCCTCCATCTTTCACAAATGACCGAGCTTGTTGCTCCCGATTTTTCAAAACCGGGACGGCTTTTACAAATGGTTGAGGGAATTGAAATAATTCCGCTGAGCAGGAAGGATGAATGCTGTGGTTTTGGAGGAACGTTTTGCGTTACCGAAGAAGCGGTATCTGTAAAAATGGGAAAAGATAGGATTGAAGATCATCTGCAGCACGACGCTGAATATATTACCGGCGTCGATATGTCATGCCTGATGCATATGGAGGGTATTTTAAAGAGGCAGGGCAGCAAAGTAAAAGTGCTGCACCTGGCAGAAATATTAAACGGAAAATAAAATGCAGGCAGAAACAAAAGATCACGCGGAACTGGCTGCAATTTTTAATAAGGATGAGGCCCGGGTTGACTGGCACGATGAAACCCTTTGGTGGGTTAGGCAGAAAAGAGACAAGGCTGTTCATGTTTTACCCGAATGGGAAACATTGCGCGAAACAGCCTCGCAAATAAAAAACAACGTACTTTCAAACCTGAGTGAATACCTGCAGCAGTTTGAGGCCAATGCACAGGCAAACGGCATTATTATCCACTGGGCAGCGGATGCCGCCGCCCACAATGCCATTGTACTGGAACTGTTACTGGCAAAGGGCATCCGTAAACTGGTAAAAAGCAAATCAATGCTTACCGAGGAGTGCCATTTAAACGAGCACCTTGAAAGCAATGGCATTGAGGTAATAGATTCTGACCTTGGTGAACGGATTGTACAGCTTGCCAAAGAACCGCCAAGCCATATTGTATTGCCCTGTATCCATAAAAAAAAGGAGGAAATAGGCGACCTGTTCCACACCCACCTGGGAACGCCAAAAGGCAACGCGGATCCGCAGTTTTTAACGGAAACTGCCAGACAGCACCTGCGAGAAATTTTCCTGACCCGCAGGGCCGCATTAACCGGCGTAAATTTTGCTGTGGCACAAACCGGGGAGTTTGTGGTATGCACCAATGAGGGCAACGCCGATATGGGCGCACACCTCGCTGACATCCATATTGCCAGTATGGGAATTGAAAAGATCATCCCCGAAAGAAAGCACCTTGGCGTATTTTTAAGATTGCTTACCCGCAGTGCCACCGGGCAGCCTATCACAACTTATTCCAGCCACTTTGCAAAACCGCGCCAGGGAAAAGAGATCCACATTATCATTGTAGATAACGGCCGCACGATACAGCTGGGTCGCGAAGATTTCCGGAACTCGCTTAAATGCATCCGCTGCGGGGCGTGTATGAATACTTGCCCAGTTTACCGGAGGAGCGGCGGGCATAGTTATCATACCGCAATAGCGGGCCCGATAGGCTCCATATTAGCCCCCAATCTTGATATGGAAAAGTATGCCGACCTGCCTTTTGCATCAACGCTATGTGGTTCCTGCACCAATGTTTGCCCAGTAAAAATTGATATTCACCAGCAGCTTTATAAATGGCGGCAGGTGATTGTTAAAAATGGTTATGCCCCGGCAGCCAAAAAAGCAGCCATGCAGCTCATGAGCCATACATTATCGTCGCCGGCAGCATATCATACCGCCGGTAAAGCTGGCAGGTGGGCGCTTAAATATATTCCCTTCGCCGTTAATAACAAGTTCAATACCTGGTACAGGCAGCGCGATATGCCCGAGCCGCCAAAACAATCATTTGGCGAATGGTACCATAAAAACAGGAAGAAAAAATGACGGACAGGGAAAAAATATTAAAAGCTGTGTCAGCAAACCAGCCGGAGCGCTCAGCCATACCGGAGATGAACTTTTCAATAAGCACCCCGGATAACCTGTCCGAAAAATTTACGGAGATCCTTACAAACATAGGCGGGCATGTAGTAAAGACAGGCAATTACCAGGACATTATTGAATATATTAAATTACATACAACAGGCCCGCAAAGGGTTATCAGCACTATAGCACAGCTATCCGCAGTGGCTGAAAAACCAGGGAGCGACAGCCTGCCACATGAATTACAAGACGTTGAGCTGGCTATAATAGGCGCGCATTTTGGTATTGCCGAAAATGGTGCAGTGTGGGTAACCGAACAACTACTACCCCAAAGAGTATTACCATTTGTTTGCCAGCACCTTGTAATTGTTTTAGCTATTGATAACATAGTGGCTACTATGCATGATGCCTACGAAAAAATAGCCGATAGCCAATATGGCTTTGGGACATTTATTGCAGGCCCGTCTAAAACAGCCGATATTGAACAGTCGCTGGTACTGGGGGCACACGGATCGCGCAGTATGATTGTTTTTTTAATGACAGGTGAATAGAAACCATGAAGAAAACAGGGATAATATTATTGGCGATATGCCTGCTAAGTTCATTTAAGCCCAGGGAATTAACGTGGATCGCCATTGGCGATTCCATCACTTACCTCAACAATCACCTGGATGAAACAGGCAACCGCGTATCAAAGGGATACCTTACAGGGGTAACTGAACAACTTCCTGGTATCCATTACATTAACCAGGGCCATAATGGCTGGACAGCAGGTAACATTGCAAGGCAAATAGACAGCCTGGGCCTGGTAAAAGCCGATATATATTCTGTTTTTTTAGGAACCAACGACTGGTGGGCAGGCAGGCAGGTGGGAACGCTCAATGATTATAAGGAGAACACAGGCAATACCACCGTTTATGGTTCATTCCGCATTATTATTGAAAAGCTGCATACTTTAAATTCTACAGCCAAAATTGTACTGATCACCCCAATGCAGCGCAATGATTTTGTTTACTTTTTCGACCATAACAACAATGCGTACGGATCATACAAAGCAAAAAACGGGCAAACACTCGAACAATTTGCAAACGCAGTGGATTCCATCGGGCAATATGAAAAAATCCCGGTGGTTGATCTTTACCATAACAGCGCCCTTAAAATAAATAAACTGGTGAATTTTAAGCGGCTGAAAGATCCAAATACGGGAACGTATCATGATTATTCATTTCCGCAATCAACAGCCATTCCGTTTAATGCTAAAACTGATGAATATCCTTATCCTGAAAAAGCGGTTAATCTTACTTATGATGGCCTGCACCCGTCAGACAAAGGAAACGCCGTTATAGCAAAATGCCTGGTTAGGGAATTCAGGAAATTTAAATAGTTTATATGCGTTAAAATAAACAACATTTAATACTTACAACACGGGCTTTGCAACAAACATACCGCTATAATATTTGCGGTAGGCATAACCTAAAAACAGGTTGGGCACCATTAATGTAACGCCCATTAGCCAGCCGGAAGGCACTAAAAATGTATGGAACAACAAAACATTTAGACTTATTGGAAAAAGCACGACAGCAAAAAAAGGCGCATACCTGTTTATCATTAAAGCCAGGCCGCCAATTATTTGAATAACTTTTAACATAGGATAAAAGTAACCAGTACCTTTTAGGCCGGCAATAAAGGCTCCCGCCGCCCCTGTATGCAAGGGCTGGTAAGGAATAAAATGAAGAAAGTAATCGAGGCCAAAAACAACATAGAGGAACCCGAGCAGCATGCGAAAAATTAGTACCGTGGTTTTCATTTAAAGATATTTCAAATATTAATTTAATCAAAACTTGGTATTTAGATCGGTATTTTCAAATATTGATAAATAAAAAGGCAGCTGAGGCAGCCAATATTTGAAACCTGCTTTTTTATAGCATGATTTGACAATTACCAATAAACACTTACAACTACATTATGAACAAACTTATTAAAAATGCCTTTTTTTTGTTTTTGCTGTTGCCCGCTTACTCGGGTTTTGCCCAGGCAACCAAGGCCCCCGCCTATCCTTTAATTACACACAATCCTTATTTCAGCATCTGGTCGTTCTCCGACCAGCTTAACCAATCAACAACGCATCACTGGACGGGTAAGGACCAGTCATTAATTGGCTTGATAAAAGTTGATGGCGAGGTTTACCGTTTTATGGGCAAGGAGCCAACTTCCTATAAAACCATTTTACCCGCTGCCGACGAGGAATCTTATACCTGTAAGTATAATGAACTGCTTCCCGGCGACGGATGGACCGCCCTTAAATATGATGACAGCGCGTGGAAAACAGGCAAGGCCCCTTTCAGCGATGATAAAGACCGGGCAAAAACGCTATGGGAAAGCAAAGAGATTTGGGTACGCCGCGTATTTAACTACAGCAAAAAAGATATCAATAAGCTGTTCCTGAAAATACACCACGATGATGATGCGGAAGTTTACCTGAACGGCGAGAAAATAAACGTTAGCAATGGTGCCAATGGCGACCTGCAATATTTTCCGCTTGCCGATGATGTGGCGGCTAAATTAAAAGAAGGCGAAAACGTTTTGGCAATGCACTGCACCAATACCGGTGGCGAAGCATGGCTGGATGCCGGCCTTTCAGACGAATTAAAACCAACCGGGCATGCCGACTTAAAGATTGCAGAGCAGGCCAAAGTGGTAATGAACGCCACCCAAACTATTTATGATTTTAAATGCGGCGGCACCGACCTGCAACTCACTTTTACGTCGCCGCTGTTAATGAATGATTTGAGCATCATGTCGAGGCCGGTATCATACATTAGCTACAAAATAAAAGCAAACGACGGTAAGGAACATGCCGTTAAAGTATTTTTCAGCGCATCGGCTGATGTATCGCGCAACACCGCTTCGCAGCCGGTAACTACAAAAAAATACGCCTCGGGTAATTTATCTGTGTTAAAAGCCGGTACTATTGAACAGCCCATCCTGCAAAAAAAGGGCGACGATTTACGCATTGACTGGGGATATATGTACGTAGCCGTGCCCAAATCATTTAATGCGGCGCAATACATAAGCGGTGCTAATGATGCCGTTGAAGGTTTTTTTAAAGGAGATGTTAAATCAGCGCAAAAGCCCGGCATCAGCCCGGTTTTAAATACGGTGATCTCTTTTGGTAGTGTTGGCAAAAACGCTGTAGAAAAATTTATTGAAATGGGTTATGACGACATCAATCCTATCCAGTACTTCGGTGCCAATTTGAAGCCATGGTGGAAAACCGCCCAAACCAAAACCATTGAACAGGTACTTGCAAAAGCCGCTGCTGATTACCCGGCAGTAATTAAAAAGTGCGAACTTTTTAACAGCACCATGTATAAAGATGCCGTGAAAGCTGGCGGCGAACAATACGCAAAGCTTTGTGTAATGGCGTACCGGCAAAGTGTTGCGGCCCACACTTTGGTAAAAAGTCCGCAGGGTAAATTGCTTTGGCTTTCGAAAGAAAACTTTAGCGGCGGCTTTATTAATACGGTTGACGTTACTTATCCTTCGGCCCCGTTATACTTGCTATATAACCCAAAGCTGCTGGAGGGCATGCTGAACGGCATTTTTTATTTTAGCGAAAGCGGCAAATTTCAGCGCAACTATGCAGCGCATGACTTGGGCACATACCCGCTGGCAAATGGCCAGAAGTATGGCGAAGGTATGCCGGTGGAAGAATCGGGCAATATGATCACTTTAGTGGCTGCAATAGCAAAGGCCGAGGGCAATACTGCTTTTGCAAAACAACACTGGATCATCTTAGGCAAATGGCTAAGCTACCTGGTAAACGAGGGCTTTGACCCTAAAAACCAATTATGTACCGATGATTTTGCGGGGCACCTGGCACGCAACGCAAATTTATCAGTAAAAGCTATAGTAGGCATTGCCTGTTATGCCCAGTTAGCAGAAAAAATGGGCGAGGCAAATGCAGCTGCCAGGTATAAAAAAATAGCAAAAGATATGGCCGGCAGATGGGCAACATTGGCAAATGATGACGACCATTTTACCCTTGCATTTGGCAACAAAGGTACCTGGAGCCAGAAATACAATATGGTTTGGGATAAAATGTTAGGTTTAAACCTGTTTCCGCAAGCCGTTTATGACAAAGAGGTTAAATTTTATTTGTCCAAGCAAAATGAGTTTGGACTGCCGTTGGATAGCCGCAAAACCTACACAAAAAGCGACTGGATAATGTGGACAGCAACGCTGGCTAAAAACAAAGCCGATTTTAAAGCACTGGTGGCACCGGTTTACAAGTTCGCCATCCAAACCCCTACCCGCGTACCTCTAAGCGACTGGCATGAAACCAACAGCGGAAAGCAGGTTGGCTTCCAGGCCAGGAGCGTTGTTGGCGGTTATTTTATAAAAATGCTGCAGGATAAATGGACAAAAACCAAATAAAACCTGTTAATCAGCTATAATAAACAAAGGCCTTCAAATTATTTTGAGGGCCTTTGTTTTTAATTATCAGCGTTATCACAGTCGATATCAACTGCCTTTGGCCGACCTGGTAAGCTGTTCAATATTGTCCCACATCTCGCCGGATACCATTTCGAGTCCATTAAACTGGCCTGCCCCCTGTAGCCATTCGCCGCCGTCAATAGTTATTACGTCGCCATTGATATAGCCCGAAAAATCGGAGACAAGAAAGGCGGCGAGATTTGCTATTTCCTGGTGTTCACCCACCCTTTTTAGGGGCACACGATTTTTAAAATCAAATTTTTCAGCCATTTCGCCTGGCAATAGCCGCTCCCATGCCCCTTTGGTAGGGAAAGGCCCAGGTGCAATAGCATTGGTGCGGATACCATGCCGGCCCCATTCCGCAGCGAGCGAGCGCGTCATAGCCAGTACGCCTCCTTTAGCACAGGCAGAAGGCACCACATAACCCGAACCCGTAAAAGCGTAAGTAGTTATAATGTTTAAGATATTTCCGGGCTGTTTGTTACTGATCCAATATTTACCCAGGGCAAGCGAACAATTAACCGAACCCTTTAATACAATATCAATTATAGTAGAAAAAGCATTGGCCGAAAGCCGCTCTGTTGGCGATATAAAATTGCCCGCAGCATTGTTAACCAAAGCATCAACCCGGCCAAATTGCTCAATAGCTGAATTTAGCACGTTCTCTACTTCGTCGTAATTGCGTACATCACAGGCAACAGCCAAAACCTTTCCACCCGTTGCCGTTTCCATTTCGGCGGCTGTTTTTTGCAGCACCTCAAGCTTTCGGCTTGTTATCACCAGGTTAGCGCCCAATTGCAAAAAGTAGGTTCCCATGGCTTTTCCCAGCCCGGTGCCGCCACCCGTAATAATTATGGTTTTGCCTCTGAAAGCATCATCCCTCAACATGCCGCCGGCGGCCGGTAATGCATTCATTTTATTTAAAGGTTGCTGCGCCATAATTAAGCTTGTTTAAGTGACGATGATTTTAAATTTTCAATTATTGCCTGCAAAGTCTTCCGGGTTTCGGGTGCCCACCATTGTTTAAGCATCAGGTTTAATGTTGCCGTTTGGTCAGTATCAGGTGCAGGCAGCAGTTCCTGCCTCAGATTAAGTTTGCTCTGGCGCCAGGTAACCGGGTTCAGTCTCATGTAAGCAGTGATCTTTTTTTCAGCTGCAGCCAGCACATCAGCAGGATCGCAGATCTCATCAATTAACCCATCTGCATAAGCGACCTCAACACTAAGCAACTTGCCCTCCAGTAAATACTGGTAAGCTTTACGTTTCCCTATCCAAAAAGAGTACAGGTTAAAAATTTCACCCGGGACTATAATCCCTACCGGAATTTCATTTAAGCCGATGATAAATTTACCTGACGCCATTACCCTATAATCACAACACAGCGCCAATACACACCCTCCCGCAGGGCTGTGGCCGCTGATAGCTGCAACCATTGGCTTTTTAAAAGCCACCATTACCGATTGCAAGTTTAAAAATCCGGACCATAGCTCCATGCTTTGTTCTTCGTTATAGCTGTAAGCTTCCACCAGGTCGATCCCCGCCGAAAAAAAGCCTTCGCTGCCGGTAATAATTACACCGCCCACGGCATCATCTGCTTCAATATCCTGCATAACTTGCTTAAGTTCCGCTATCATTTCCAAATTAATGGGATTTGAGCGGCCCCTGCTTAGCGTTACAACTGCTACCCCGTCCTTGATTTTTATTTGTAATGTTTTCATTTACGATGAAGTATAAAAGCGCTTTTAACATCTGCTTATTGGGGGTGATACTAGTGGGGGTTGGGCACATGCTCTGCTTCGCCATTATACATCTGTTCAATTTCAGTTTTGAATTTTTCCAAAATAATGCGCCGTTTTATTTTGCCTGTAGGGGTTAATTCGCCCCCGTCAATCGTCCATTCAGCAGGAAGTAAAACAAATTTCTTCACCTGCTCAACGTGGTTAAACTCTTTATTGTTAACATCGATAATCGACTGGAACATAGCAAACACGGCTGGGTTACTCACTATCTCACGGTCAGACGAAAAGCTTAATTTATGCTGCTTGCACCACAACTTCAGGTTAGAGAATGAAGGGACTACCAGCGCCGCTGTGAATTTCCGGTCGGCGCCAACCACCATCATCTGCTCTATATAAGGACTTTCCTTCATCAGGTTTTCAATTGGCACCGGCGCCACGTATTTACCGCCCGAAGTTTTAAAGATCTCCTTTTTACGATCAGTTATTTTCAAAAACCCGTCCTTGTCCAATTCACCTATGTCGCCGGTATGGAACCAGCCACCTTCCAGCACCTCGGCAGTAAGTTCGGGGTTTTTATAATAGCCAACCATAACGCAGGGGCCTTTGGTAAGTATTTCACCATCAGCAGCAATTTTAACCTCCACATTTTCAATCAGCGGCCCAACAGTACCAAACTTGCGCGCCGTGGGGTTATACTGGTTAACAGAAATTACCGGCGATGTTTCCGTAAGGCCGTACCCTTCTAAAATAACCATTTTTGCGGCCGTAAATATTCGCTCCAACCTAACCGGGCATGCTGAACTGCCTACCACAATTGCTTTTACATTGCCGCCTATAGCATTGCGCCACTTGCTGTAAACCAGCTTATCAGCTATTGCCAGCTGCATGTTGTACCAGGTACTGGTTCCCGTATGCTCAAATTGTTCGGCAATTTTTATCGACCATAAAAAAATCTTTCTTTTTATACCGGTAAGTTTTTGTCCTTCAACCAATATCTTTTCAAAAACCTTTTCAAGCAACCTCGGTACTGCGGTAAAAATATAAGGCTTAACCTCTTTCATGTTAAAGCCAATGGTATCCATACTCTCGGCGTAATAAATGGAAAAACCATAAAAGAGATAGATGTATGTACACATCTTTTCGAAAATGTGGTTAGGCGGCAAAAAACTTAATGCGCGCTTTTCCTCCATTGGGATCTGCTCCAGAACATTTCCTGACGAAAAAACGTTGGTCAGGATATTTTTGTGGGTTAACATTACGCCCTTGGGACGGCCGGTAGTGCCCGACGTAAAAATAATAGTGGTTACATCATCTTCCTTAATTGCGGCACTGATTGCATTGATATCCCGCTGCGCGGCATCGGTTAACGGCTTCAGCAGGTCTTCCCAATGGGGACACCCCTCCACCCAATCAAACGAAAAAATGGCTTTCATTGACGGTACATGCCCGCGTGCCGACACTACCTTTTCATAGAGTTCACCAGTGCTTACAAAAATGCATTTCACTTCAGACTCTGCCAGGATCTGTTCAATTTCCTTTAAACTGGTATTGGGATATAGTGGTACCAGTATGGCGCCAATTAGTTGCACAGCAAGATCAACGATGAGCCATTCGGGCCTTCCGCTGCTGATGAGCCCCACTTTGTCGCGGCCCTCGGTAGTTCCATCACCGGCGGATATTCCCATTTCTAACAAGGCGGCGGCTAACTGGTATATTTTTTCATGTACCCCGGCCGTGCTGCTAGCCTTCCAAACCCCATTGACTTTTGCATTCAGCAGGTCGGCCCGGGGCCTCTCTGCCTGGATGCCGATACAATCAAATAATCTTGCCGCGTTCTTCATGTAAGTATTTTTTAAGATCAGTAATGAAGATCAATCCCTAAAAACAGTATTTATTTTCTTCGATGAGTTTAGCAGCAATTCGCCTGCGGGCAGCAGTAGTGTTGATATCGTCCGTTTTTGTAAATCGTTTTAAGCCCGCCATCATCATTCTTCTTTCGTCGCCTTCGGCAAAAGAATTTAAAGCTTCTTTACCGGCCTTAAAAATCTTATCGGCAGCATCACGAATGTACACCTGCATCATATCAATCTGTTCTTTTACATTGGCTTCACCACGCTGCCCGGCTAATTTTTCAACCCTTAGCTGCAGCGATTCGCTTACATAGGTTTCAATCAGCATATCCGCCACATACATTAATACTTCCTGCTCTTTGGCCAGGCTGGCCATTAGTTTTTGAACGGCAGCACCTGCAACCAGCAATACCGCCTTTTTCAACTTGCTTATTATTTTCCGTTCAACTGTAAACAGATCTTCTTCTTCCGTACTAAAATCGGGGATACTCACCAGTTCTGCGGCTACTTTTTGGGCGGGGCCCATCAGGTCCAATTCGCCTTTCATGGCACGTTTTAGCATCATATCAACGGTTAACATGCGGTTGATCTCGTTGGTGCCTTCAAAAATCCGGTTGATCCTGCTATCGCGATAAGCACGATCCATAGGGGCTTCCGCACTGTAACCCATTCCGCCATATATCTGCACACCTTCATCAACAATATAATCAAGCGTTTCTGATGCATGCACTTTTATAATAGCTGCTTCAATAGCGAACTGTTCTGTTCCCTTAAGCTTGGCCTTTGCTGCATCCATGCCGCCTTCAATCAGGCTGTGAGTAGCATCTTCAATATTCTGGCTTGCCCGGTACATGGCTGCTTCTGTTGCATAGGCAAGTATTGCCTGCTCTGCCAGCTTATAGCGGATAGCCCCATATTTAGAGATAGGCCGGCCAAATTGCTCGCGCTCATTGGCGTAACGTATAGATTGTGTGATAACCGACTTTGAAGCGCCCAATGCGGCACCGCCCAGTTTTATGCGGCCCAGGTTCAGAATATTTACCGCTATTTTAAAGCCATTGCCCCGCTCAGAAAGCAGGTT
Source organism: Mucilaginibacter xinganensis (assembly GCF_002257585.1). Lineage (NCBI taxonomy): Bacteria > Pseudomonadati > Bacteroidota > Sphingobacteriia > Sphingobacteriales > Sphingobacteriaceae > Mucilaginibacter > Mucilaginibacter xinganensis. Next base: position 5,211,805 of record NZ_CP022743.1, read on the forward strand.
TTCAACCGGCACCTTACAATCATTAAAAAACACCTGCCGGGTTGAGCTGCCTTTAATCCCCATTTTATGTTCTTCGGGGTTTAGGGAGAGCCCTTCAAAGCCTTTCTCAACAATAAAGGCGCTCAGGTTTTCATCGTCATCAATTTTTGCAAAAACGGTAAATACATCAGCAAAGCCAGCATTGGTGATCCACATTTTTTGCCCGGTAATGCTGTAGTATTTACCATCGGCAGATAACGTTGCACGGGTTTTGCCCGAGTTGGCGTCAGAGCCTGAACCCGGCTCTGTCAGGCAGTAAGCACCCTTCCACTCGCCGCTGCCTAGTTTGGGGATATATTTATTTTTTTGTGCTTCGTTCCCATAGTAAAGAATTGGCAAGGTGCCGATACCTGTGTGGGCCATTACTGCAACAGAGAACGATGCCCCCGGGCCAGTTTTTTCACTGATCAGCATTGCAGTTGTAAAATCCTTACCGAAGCCGCCATACTCTTCAGGTAATGAAATACTGAGGATACCCAGTTCGCCGGCCTGGTTAACCAGGTCAACCATTAAGCCTTCTTCCTGGCTGTCAATACGATCCAGGTTTGGCACAACCTTTTGATCAATAAAATCCTGTACGGTTTTCGCGATCATCAGTTGTTCTTCATCCCAGTTTTCAGGTATAAAAACCTGCTCTGCACTTGTATCCTTAATAAGGAACTCACCACCTTTTAAATGTGATTTTTCTGCTACTGTGCTCATGTCTTATATTTTAATGTTTTTACTGCCTATTATAATAATTCAAATATCCCGGCGGCTCCCTGGCCCGCACCTACGCACATGGTTACCATGCCATATTTACCTGCTCTTTTTTTCAGTTCATCAAAAATCTGAACGGAAAGTTTGGCACCGCTGCATCCCAGCGGGTGGCCGAGTGCTATTGCGCCACCATTTACGTTTACTATTTCCTTGTTTAGATTCAGGCCTTTAATAATAGCCAGCGATTGCGAAGCGAAAGCTTCATTCAATTCAAAAAGATCTATGTCGCCCTGCTTCATTCCGGCTTTTTTAAGTACTTCAGGAATGGCGTATAACGGGCCTATGCCCATAATGCGCGGCGGCACGCCAACTACGGCATAGTTAACCAACCGGGCAATGGGTTCCAGGTTATTGGCTTTCATAAAGCGCTCGCTAACCACCATCACAAAAGCAGCGCCGTCGCTGGTTTGTGATGAGTTGCCTGCTGTTACTACACCGCGCGCGTCAAATACCGGCTTAAGTTTCGCCAGCGCATCAATTGAAGTGTCAGCGCGCGGGCCCTCATCGGTATCCATGGTGTATGAGCGGGTATTCTTTTTTCCGTTGTCATCAAGATAGGTTTCTGAAATACTCACCGGCACTATCTGGTCCTTAAACCGGCCTTCTTTAATTGCGCTGATGGCCTTCTGATGCGAGTTGTATGAGAACTGATCCTGCTCTTCGCGGCCAATGTTAAATTCCTTAGCTACAGCTTCGGCGGTAAGGCCCATTCCCCAGTAATAATCGGGGTGGGTTAATGCCACATCGGCATTAGGTACAATGCGCCATCCGCCCATAGGCAGCAGACTCATGCTTTCAACACCACCTGCTATAATGCAATCAGCTATGCCACTGTGTATTTTTGCAGATGCAATGGCAATGGTTTCCAAACCTGAAGCACAGTAACGGTTAACCGTCATCCCCGGTACCTTATCGGTATCCAGCGCCATTAACGAGATCAGCCGCCCTACGTTTAACCCCTGCTCTGCCTCGGGTGTTGCATTACCAACAATTACATCTTCTACCTGCTCTTTATCAACGTTTGGCACCGAGGCCATCAGTTTTTTAATAACCTCCGCGGCAAGCGTATCGGGCCGGGTGAACTTAAATCCGCCTCGGCCGGCTTTTCCAACTGCGCTGCGGCAGGCTGCTACTATATATGCGTTCATTTTTGTTCGTTGTTGATAATAAAATCAGTTTCTTAATACTTTACCACCGGTTAAGATGGACTGGATTCGCTCGAGTGTTTTACGCTCGGCACATAACGATATAAATGCCTCCCGTTCCAGGTTCAGCAAATAATCCTCGCTAACCAGGCTGGGCTGCGACAAATCTCCGCCTGCAAGCACATAAGCCAGCTTGTGTGAAATCTTCACATCGTGCTCACTAATGTAATTGCCGCTGTACATGGTATTTGCTCCCACATAACCCAGGCCAAGCACCTGTTTGCCCAACACCCTTATATCTGTACGTTTTACCGGCTGCACATAACCTTCTTCTGCCAGCAGCAGGCATTGCTTCTTTGCCTCTGCCAAAAGGCGGTTCCGTGAAACCACCACCACGTCACGACCCTTTTTAAGATAGCCATAATTAAATGCTTCATAGGCGGAAGTGGAAACTTTAGCCTGCCCGATGGTCAGGAACCTGTCGCGGAAATTATTGGTTTCTATATCGCCATCCTGCAACTCGTCTGACAGCCGCAACGCAAACTCCTTGGTGCCGCCACCGCCTGGAATTAGCCCAACACCAAACTCAACCAGGCCCATATATAATTCTGCATGTGCTACCACTTTGTCGGCATGCAGGCATAATTCACAGCCACCGCCCAAAGCCATTTGATGGGGCGCCGCAACAACAGGTATGGATGAGTACCTTACCCGCATCATAGTGTTTTGAAACGCCCTGATCACCATATTGAGTTCTTCAAAATCCTGTTCAATGGCCATCATAAATATCATCCCTACATTAGCACCTGCGCTAAAATTGGCGCCTTCGTTCGAGATCACCAATCCCTTATAACTTTGCTCGGCCAGCGTAATGGCTTTATTTATCCCCTCAATAACTTCGCCACCAATGGTATTCATCTTGGTATGAAACTCCAGGTTTAAAATGCCATCGCCCAGGTCTGTGATGGTAGTTCCGCTATTTTTCCACACGGTATTAGACGAGCGAATGTTATCAAGCAAGATAAACTCTTCTGTGCCGGGGATTATTTTGTAGGTTTTTGACAGAATATCGTAGTACAATTTTTTTCCGTCTTCTATCTTATAAAAGGCCGATGCACCCGACTGCAGCATATCATAAACCCATTGCGCCGGCTTATTACCCGCGGCTTCCATTTGTTTAATTGTTGCTTCAACACCCAGTGCATCCCATTTTTCAAACGGCCCCATTTCCCAGCCGAAACCGGCATTCATGGCGGCATCTATTTTATATATTTCGTCTGAAATTTCGGGGATCCGGTTACTTGCATAGGCAAACAGTTGAAAAAATACAGCCCGGTAAAAATCACCGGCTTTATCAGTTGCTGCAAATAATATCTTCATCCTATCCCTCAAATTATCAACCGCTTTGGTTGTTTCGAGCGATGGAAACTTTACTTTTTTCGAAGGCTGATACTCCAGCGTTTTTAAATCAAGGGTATAAAAAACGCTGGCACCGTCCACCTTTTCCTTTTTATAAAAACCCTGTCCCGATTTGCTGCCCAGCCAGTTGTTCTCCACCATTTTGGTAACATATCCGGGGATCCGGAACAGGTCTCTGGATTCATCGCCCGGAACATTTTGGCTCAGGCCATTGGCAACGTGTACCATAGTATCCAGGCCCACCACGTCACTGGTGCGGAAAGTGGCCGATTTTGGGTGCCCTATTACCGGACCCGTTAACTTATCAACCTCCTCTATGGTGATGCCGGTCTTCTCTGCATAATGCAAAATGCTCATGATGCTGAAAACACCTATGCGGTTACCGATAAACGCGGGGGTATCCTTGGCTAATACGGTGGTTTTACCCAGGTATTTTTCGCCATAGTGCAGTAAAAAATCTGCCACTTCGGGTAAGGTATCGGCAGTGGGAATAACTTCCAATAGTTTTAAATAACGGGGCGGGTTAAAAAAGTGACTGCCGCAAAAGTGCTTCCTGAAATCTTCGCTCCGGCCCTCGGCCATTAAATGGATAGGGATGCCAGAGGTATTAGAAGTAACCAGCGTACCTGCTTTGCGGTATTTCTCAACATTGGTAAACACCAGCTGCTTAATATCAAGCCGTTCAACCACCACCTCAATCACCCAGTCACATTCAGCAATTTTCGGCATATCATCATCAAAATTACCGGTAGTAATGCGTTTGGCGAATGCGTTAAGATAAATTGGAGAGGGGTTAGATTTTAGCGCTGCCGCAAGTGCATCATTCACCAGCTTATTTCTTGATTTTGCGTCGCCGGGTGCTGCATCTTTAGGGACCATATCCAGCAGCAATACCTGTACGCCAATATTGGCAAAATGACAGGCAATCCGGCTTCCCATTACGCCAGAACCTAATATTGCAACTTTTTTTATAACTCGTTTAGAATTCATAATCTAATTATTAATAAGAGCGGAGATTATTTTATTGTTCGGCCCGCGACCAAACAGTTGTGCGTCCAAAAAGCGAAATGCCTATGTATCCGCGAATGTCAAGCGTTTTACCTTTGTAGGTTATTTTACAGCTGTAGGTCTTGCCGTTTAACGGATCGTAAATGGTGCCGTTAGTGTATTTATTATCTCCGTCTTTTTCAAAGCCGTTAAGCACCTCTAAACCCAACCTGGGCCGGCTGCGTAAACGCGGGTCGGTATTCATTTCGTCAACCTTTGGCTTTCCATTTTTCAATGGTTCTTTTAACCAAACCACCTTGCCGTAAAACTTTCCGTCGGCACCCTTCGTGATATGAATTTTGCCGCTTTTTACATCATTATACCAAAACCCTTCTACCTGGTCTGTTTGTGCTTTCGCAACTGTGGTTAATAGCGCCATGCCCAACATAAGGAACAAAAAACGCAACGGTAATTTTTTCGACAAAAGCATATCCTTGTTTGATTAGTTTTAAATTAAAAAAGCAGTGCGGTAAGTTCATACAATCATTATATTGATTGCCCGCAGCATACTTTAAAAATAATAATGGCCTGGTAATTGGTTTACTAAACAAATATCGCAACTATGCAGATATAATAAAGGTCTATATCACGGAATGATTTGTCAAAACTTCGGTATATGATGAAAATGCGGGATTATTCTTCTAAGCTCTTTAACTTCGCTACCAACTCTATGTACGCAGCCATGGCATCATCCGCCAAAGTGCCTTTCAACTTTAACCATGCATCGTATTTAGCTTGTGCCACAAAATCAAACATTACCGGCTTTGGTGCATCTTCGCCCAAATCACCGGTAGTAGCCTGCTTATAAAGGCTATATAAACGTAACATGGTTTCGTTATCCGGGCGTTTTGTTAATTCTTTACTTTCGTTAACAGCCTTTTCAAAGGCGCTCTTTTGATCCATTTATTTATACTTTTATTTAGGTTCGGGAATTTCTTCTATACAATCATGGCTTCGGGGTGCATCCAAAAACAGCTTACGAAACTCGTCAGGGAGGGTGGTTAACTTCCGTTTATCCATATCAATCCATGAACCATCAACGTTTACTATGGCTGCCTTTGTACCGTCGCGCCGAAACAGTTCATGCCTTATTGACCACCGCGAGGCATCAGGACGAAATTTTGTGACCACGGCGGTAACTTTTATATTATCGTTCATACCAATTTCGCGCAGATAAAGCAGTTCCTCCTTAAAAAGCACGGGGCCAATTTTTGCCTGCAACAACGTACTGAGGCTTAGCCCCAATTTTTCGAGCATGTTCAACCGGGCCTGTACGGCAAAGTCGGCATAAGCAGTGTGGCGCATATGCTGGTTGGCATCAATTTGCGACCAAAGCACGTCACCCTCAAAAAACACATTATCCATAATTCTCAGATCTTATTGATGTTGTTCTTTAAACTTCTTAACGGCCTCGGTAAGCCTGGGCAGCACCTGCATAGCATCACCAACAACACCATAGTTGGCTGCTTTAAAAAATGGAGCTTCGGGATCGGTGTTGATCACCACAATTGTTTTCGAGCCACTTACCCCGGCCAAATGCTGAATTGCGCCGGAGATGCCCGCCGCTATGTACAAGTTAGGCCGGATAGTACCACCTGTTTGGCCCACATGCTCATGATGGGGCCGCCAGTCGGCGTCAGATACAGGTCGCGAGCAAGCGGTAGCAGCACCCAGCTCTCTTGCAAGGTCTTCAATAACGCCCCAATTCTCCGGCCCTTTTAAACCACGGCCGCCCGACACCACAAGTTCGGCATCGGCCAGCGGAATTTCGCCTGTTACTTTATTTACTTCTTTAACAACTATTGCGAAATCTTTAGCCTCAAACGCTACATCCAGCTTTTCAACCGCCGCCGCACCTTCTCCCTTCTTTACCTGTAGTGTATTTGCGGCTAGCATAATTACTTTATTGTTACTTATTATATTAACATAGCCAAATGCTTTGCCTGAAAAAACCGATTTTTTTATAACAAAACCTTTGTCCAGATCGGGCAGCGAAAGCGCCCCGGCTATTATTCCTGCCTTTAACTGTGTGGCAACACGCGGAGCCACCACCCTGCCTGTTAAGTCATAAAGCGTTACAACTACACTCGCGTTTTCCTTTTCAGCTGCATTCACCAAAGCCCTGGTATAGGCGCGCGCATGCAGGTTATTAAGGCGCTCATCCGCAATATGCAATACCCTTTTTGCGCCATATTGGCCCAGGGCCTGCATTTCTGTTTCGGCTATGGTTCCAAGCACTACAGCCGTTGCCGTAGTACCCATTTTTTGAGCCAGCTGTGCGGCATACTGAACGGCTTCAAACCCTTTGGGTTTAATAGTTCCGCCATTATTTTCTACTAATACTATTACTGACATTACTGTTAGTTTAAATGATCATTACTTTATTAAATAACCTTTGCTTCGGTATGCAGCAGGTTCACCAGCTCATCCATATTATCCGCAGCCACCAGTTTTACTCCTGATTTAGCTACAGGCAATTCATAGGATACTATCACAGTTAAGGCCGGAGTTTCTGCAGGGCTTACTACTTTTAAGGGGCGGGTTCGCGCAGCCATTATACCGCGCATATTAGGAATACGAGCTTCGGCAACACCTTTTTGGCACGAAATAACAACCGGCAGGCTTACGCTGTCTGTTTCTTCGCCGCCTTCTATTTCGCGTTTAACTGTTGCTGTGTTACCCGCAATGTCAATGTGAGTTGCAAATCCTAAAAAATCAGCATCAAGCAGTTCGGCAAGCATAGGGCCAACTGCTCCATTATGATAATCGATAGACTCTTTACCACATAAAATCAGATCGTAACCCGCGTCCTTTGCATATGCGGCGATATAAGTGGCTACGGTAAATGGATCGGCGCTGTCTGCATCTATCCTAACGGCTTCGTCGCCGCCCAAAGCAAGGGCCTTCCTGATCACAGGCTCGGTATTTGCCCTGCCGACGGTAATCAAATGCACAGTTTCGGCAACGCCGCTTTCTTTTAATTCAAGCGCGCGCACAAGGGCATACCATTCATCATACGGGTTTAAAATAAAGGTGGTTCCGCTTTCATCTATAGCGGTATTGTTGTCTTTCAACACAATTTTGGTAACAGTATCAGGAACCTGACTGATGCAAACTAATACTTTCATTTTTATGGTTTATTTATGGGTAGATAGCACACCGGGAAAACACGCCGGGCCGAACTATATAATTCAGAAAGTAAAATTAGGTTTGCACGTGCTGCAAAAAAGGGCTGAAATGCGGAGATATTGGTCAAAAATTCGGACAAAGGAATTCAACCTGCAGAAACAAAATGAGCCTTAAAAATGGTAACCGGCTAACTGTTAGCCTTAACCCGGTACTCCGAAGGAGAAAGCCCGGTTTGTTTTTTAAAGTATTTACCGAACGAAGACTGATCAGGAAAATTGATCTCGTCGGCTATCTGTGCAATACTGGTATCATTGCTTCTTAGTAAAACCTTTGCCTCTAAAACAACAGCATCATCAATCCACTCGCCGGCTGTTTTGCCGGTTACTTCTTTTATACTTTCTGTTAAATGCTTGGACGATACAAAAAGCGAATCAGCATAATATTGTACGTTGCGGTGTTCTTTATAATGATGAAAAACCAGGTTCTGAAAAAGCATGTTTAATTCCTGCTTGCGTGTTTGCCTGCTGTTAATAATAACACGTTCGTGTTTATAAACGGCTTCAACCTCGTAAATAAGCATTGTTAAAATACTGCGGCATATTTCGGCGCGATAGGGATGTTCTTCGCGTTGTAGTTTTTGCTGGATCAAATTAAAGATCTCCGGCATCACCTTCGCTTTTTCGTGTTCGGGATAAATAACCGGGGTTGACGAAGTTTTAAAATAACTGAACGACTCCAAAAAATGACTATTAACCGCATTTTCTGTTAAAAAGGCTTTTGAAAACACCACAAACTGGCATAAAAAATCGTCGCTGCTTTCGTAGATCCTTAAAATATGAAATGGCGTGGCCAGCAGCATAGCGTCAGGCTTTGCCTCGTAAACCTGCAAATTTACCTCTACCTTGGCCGTGCCACGGGTACAGATCCCAATGATATAACCCTCTGAACGGTACGGATATTCACTTAAAGCTAAAAGGTGTTTCTCTTCAGTTATAAAAAAATCGGTCCCGATAGACTTGTCGGCATACAGATCAACAAACCTGGGAAAACTTAATTGTGCGATTTTTTTACTCATAAAAACAACTGAAATCCAAATTTAAACCAACAACGGCACTTATTAGTATATAAACCGGAACAAAGAGCTGCTGCGCTTTCAAACTTATTTAAATTATATGTATAAACCGGCATTCAGATTACATTCTTGTCTATTTATTATTAGTTAATTAATTATTAAGTTCCGACTTTTTGACTAATATCTCCGCACTATAACCCTTTTTTTGAATTTCTTTTGCTCCTATTTTTATTCCTTAATGCTATGTGCTCGCAATCCAATTATAAACCAGGCATAAGCGAACCAATTTTATAAACTTTTAACTATGAGAAAACTTCTCCTCTTTATGCTGTGCATATTGCCGGCACTAACGTTTGCGCAGGGATTCCAGGTAAACCTGGCCGGGCAGAAACAGATCGGGATGGGGCACACCGGAACAGGCCTTGCACAAGACGGGGCATCGATATTCTTTAACCCCGGCGCAATGGTAACACTACCTGAAAACTCTGTACAGGCAGGAATAAGCCCATTGTTTTTCAAATCAGCTTTTAACCCCGCAGGCACTAATGCCACTTACAACACGTCAGACAAGGTAGCAACACCGTTTGAAGCGTATGCCGTATTTGGCCCTAAAGGATCATGGTGGAAAGCCGGCATCGGCGTTTACACACCCTTTGGCGGGCTAACCGATTGGGGCAATAACTGGCAGGGCAAGTATGCCGTTGAAAGCCTTAATCTTAAAGCTATTTATTTTCAGCCAACTATTAGCGTAAGGCTAAGTAAATCGCTGAGCATTGGTGCCGGTTTTGTTTATAACCGCGGCAGTGTTGACCTAACCCGGGCTATCCCGTTAAGCAACAGCAGCGGCCAGGATGGCCAGGCAGAACTTAAGGGTTCCGGAAAAGGGTACGGCTGGAATGCAGGTGTTTACTTCGATACCCATAAGGGCCTTACCATTGGCGTTGATTACCGGTCAAAGGTTAACACAACCATTAACGACGGCAACGCTATATTCAAGGTACCGGCATCTGTACAGGCAAGTTTCCCGCAGCCCAATACCTTTAAGGCCGGCATCCCGTTGCCTTCAACAACCTCGTTAGGATTAGGCTACGCATTAAACAAGAAATGGTTACTGGCGGCAGATGTCAATTTGGTTAACTGGAGCGTTTACAAAACACTTGCGTTTGATTACGCTTCCAACACTGCTGCGCTGCAGGATACTTACTCGCCGCGTAACTATAAGAATGCATTTAGTGTAAGGGGAGGGGCGCAATATAAACCTGACAATCAATGGGCAGTACGGGCTGGTGGCGGTTACGCATCGGCTGCTGCACAGGCTGGCTATGTAACACCTGAGGTGCCGGATGCTAACCGGTACTATGTTACAGCAGGACTTGGTTACCAGGCGGCCAAACGGTTAGATATCGACTTTTCATTTGAGTTTGAACGCTTATTATCGCGCACACAAACCAACATCGAAACGCAACTATCGGGTACTTTCAAGTCCAACGTTTACATACCCGGCATATCACTTACTTATCACTGGTAGCATTTAAAAACCGAATACATGAACAAGTTTAGAAATATACTCATTTTAGCAGCGGCTATTTTAAGCTTTGCTGCCTGTAAACCCGAATTTAAGGCCCCCACCCCATCGCATGGGTCGGCCAATTTCTCCAGGTACATCTCAGTAGGTAACTCACTAACCTCAGGTTATGCTGACGGCGGCTTATACCTGGAAGGGCAGCAAAATTCGTATCCGTCCATCATAGCCAAACAAATGCAGTCAGTTGGCGGCGGCACCTTTATACAGCCATTATTTTCACAGGCACAGGCCAACGGATCGGGCTATTTAACCCTTACGGGCTTTAGCGCAACAGGTTCACCAATTACGGCACCTGTTACTTCTAACCTGGCGGTTACAGGTATAGTGCCTATTCCGGGATTTGGCAATGTAACCACTTATACCAAATACACTGGCGACCCTATTAACAACTATGGTGTACCGGGCATTAAGCTGCTCCATGTAACATTGGCGTCATACGGCAACCTTAACGGGTTTTACGAGCGGCTGCTGGACGGTGCCGAAGGCACACACAATACCGCTTATCTTGACTTTGTGACTACCAAGCCCTTCACCTTCTTTTCAAACTGGCTGGGGAATAACGATGCTTTGGGCTACGCAACCTCAGGTGGTGCAGGCGATGTGCTTACCGACAAGGCTACGTTTACAGCCTTATATTCACTCGTGATGGGCAAGCTTACTGCCGCAGGACAAAAGGGGGTGGTAGCAACCATTCCTGATGTTACTTCTATCCCCTATTTCAATACGGTAACGGTTGGGCTGGTACTGGCCGGTGTACAGAAGGCTAATCCGGCGGTACAGGCGTTGTATATAAACGCCAAAAGCAGTAATGATAATGGCGACCAAACCTACGCTGCTAGGCAGGCTACTGCCAATGATCTTATCGTGCTTACCTTTCCCACCTCCAAAATAGGCACATTGGTTAGCACACCCGCAGGGATGCTGCCTTACGGCTTAACACCGTATTCCCCAATTGAGAACCAGTATGTACTTGATGCCAACGAGGTTGCTATAACCAGGGATTATGTAACAGCCTATAACAATACCATTAAATCTGTAGCCGACTCAAAAGGCATAGCGGTGGCTGATATGTACACTTTCTTGAATGACATTAAAGCACACGGATTATTAATTGATGGGATTAACCTTTCATCCAATTACATCAGCGGCGGCTTGTTCTCGTTAGATGGCGTACACCTAACCCCGAGGGGCTATGCCATTGTGGCCAATCAATTTATAAATGCTATAAACTCAAAATACGGCTCAAACATACCTTTAGCCAATATCAGCAGCTACCGGGCAGTTAAACTTCCATAAACTGAGGCAGTTTAGCAACAAGAAACCCGCCAGGCATGATACCTGGCGGGTTTCTTGTTTTATGGTATTTTTGATGAAAGCGGGGGGTTAAAATGGCGGTTTATAATCTTGTTCCACTTTGGCGTGTGAACAAATGGAACAATGTGGAACAAGTGGAACAGTAACAATAGTTAATTTTTTAAGCTAAACGATATTTTCAAGCCCAATCCGGCCACAAATCACCGGTAAAAGCACCTAAAAGACAAAAATCAGGGTAAAGATGCGCACAAAGTGGAACAAGCATAAAACCAGGCTTCACAGTACTTGTTAATTGCCATCCGGGGCAGGAATTAAAAATCAGTCAGGCCAGACATGGCCGCAGGTACGGACAGAATGGTTCCTTACCCGTAAGATACTTCCCTCGCTTATACCCGGATAACAAATGGTTAAGGCGCTGTGCAGAAATGAAATACACCAATTTATAGCTGTTTTATTACTTAAATTTAGCCTTTACCGGTTTAAATCTGACATTTTTCTGCAACTGAAGCCAGTTAAGTATACTACTGACCAACAGCTAAAACCATTTATTAAATAAATGGAGCGGGTTTTTATTGCCTTGAATTCCGGCTGGTTGCATAACAAAGCAATACCCGGCTAACTGCCGATTTGAAGCACAAGCAAACACTTCTTAATCCCATCTCCATATGAAAAGGCAAATAGTTGTTGCGATTTTATTAATCGCCGTATTTTATTCGTGTACGCACGATCATCTTACCCCCGGCACGGGATCAAATACCGGTACCGGCAGCGGTACAGGCTCGGGCACAGGCTCCGGGACGGGCTCCGGAAACGGTGGAACACCATCCCCGTCAGACTCAGTTTGTTTTAAAACGGATGTGCTGCCTTTATACCAAACCTATTGTGCCAGCACCGGCTGCCATGACGGCACCCGGCGCGGCGAGGACGCAAATTTCGCTTTAACAAATTATACCAATATTATGCAGGGCATTGTAGCCAATAACCCGGGCCAAAGCAGGTATTACACCATAATAACCGAAGGGCAGATGCCGCCCAAAAGCTCACCCAAACTATCATCGGCCCAGCTGTCAACCATCGCCACATGGATAACCCAGGGGGCCTTAAATAAAACCTGCGCGGTGCCCATTTGCGATACCACCAAAATAACCTACACCAACGGCGTTTCGCAAATATTTGCCACTTACTGCAATGGCTGCCATGGCGTAGCGCCGGGATCGGGAAATGTAGTGCTTAGTGATTATGCTGCTGCCAAAGCCGCGGGCACAGGTTTAAAAACAGCCTTTTTAAATGCCATCAATTACACATCGGCTACCCCTGCCATGAATATGCCGCAGTCGGGCAAATTAAGCAACTGTCAAATCAATCAAATCACCAAGTGGATCAACAATGGTTGCCCGCAATAAACACCACAACCATGAAAATACGACACCTTCTATTTTTGGCTGCCCTTTTAACGGGTAATGCAGGTTGCTACTATGACCATGCAAACCTGGTATATCCGCAGCAATCAACCGCTGCATGTATTACCACCAACGTAACTTACAGCACTACAGTAACCGGTGTGCTAACGGCAAACTGCTACAGTTGCCACAGCGGCAATGCGGCAGCCGGGGGCGGCATCGCGTTAGATACCTACGCCTCGTTAAAAACTTATGTAACCAACGGGCAGCTCATTAATTCAATAAACCATACGGGCGGCATTCCGGCTATGCCTTTAAATGCTGCGCAGTTGTCGCAGTGCGATATCAACAAAATTCAAGCCTGGATAACAAACGGATCCCCTAACAATTAAAAATCAAAACCATGAAAATCACCTTCATCTTCCTTTTACTGGCCTGTGCCAGCCCGGCCCTGCATGCGCAAAAAATATATGCAACGCAAACCGGCCAGATTAAATTTAATGCCAGCACCCCGCTCGAAACCATTGCAGCCGTAAACAACCAGGTAGATAGTAAAATGGTTGACAAAACGGGGCAAATCGTATTCAGTGTGCTCATTAAGAGTTTCCGTTTTGAAAACCAGCTAATGGAAGATCATTTTAACGAAAACTACCTCGAAAGTTCAAAAATACCCAAGGCAGAGTTTAAAGGATTCATCACCAATATCACCTCGGTAAACTTTCTGAAAGACGGCAAGTACCCCATCAACCTCAATGGCACCTTAACTATTCACGGCGTTCCGCAAAAGATAGCGCCCGGTGGTTTTTTGGTGATCACCAAAGGCAAGCCTGCAATTACCGGCACCTTTAACATTCACATAAAGGACTATGGAATTACGGGCTCCTACATCGGCGGAAAAATTGCCAACGATGCTATAATAACTATTAACTGTAATTACGAATAAGATGAAACGTACTCAAATCAAACACCCAGCCATTTCGTCCAAACCCGTTTTACTGTTGTTATTTATGCTTTGCACCGGCTTTCGTTTATCCGCGCAGGACGTTGACCTTTTTAAGTTGCAGGATGAGCAAAATAAGAAGGAGAAAAAAGAGAAAACCGATATCACCACTTCCACTTTCAAAACCACCCGGCTAATTAACGGGCAGTCTATTGAAAACACCGGTGCCGGAATATTAGACCTTAAAATATCCCACCGGTTCGGCATGATTAATACCGGCGCGTACAACTTCTTCGGCCTTGACCAGGCCTCCATGCGCCTTGGCCTGGATTACGGGATCACCAACCGGCTGGAAGTTGGCATTGGCCGAAGCACCTATAATAAGGAGTTTGATGGCTTTGTAAAATACCGGCTGTTAAGACAATCAACCGGCAAAGTAAATATGCCGGTATCGGTAAGCTTGGCGGCATCGGCCGTTTTGCGGTCGCTAAAGGATCCGCCTGCTACTTATCCCATTAACTCCTCCGATCATTTCAGCTTTACCGACCAGGTGCTTATTGCCCGCAAATTCGGCGACTATTTTTCATTGCAGCTGGCCCCTACCATGGTTCATTATAACCTTGTGGCCTCCAAAGCCATCCCAAATGATCTTTATTCTGTCGGTACCGGCTTTCGCCTGCGGCTGTCAAAACGGGTGAATTTAACCGGGGAGTACTACTACCAGGTAACGCAGTTCGAGGGAACCACAAACGCGCTGTCGCTGGGATTTGATATTGAAACAGGCGGGCACGTTTTCCAGCTTCATTTCACCAATTCAACCGGCATAAACGAGAGCAGCTTTATTACCCAAACAACCGGCAAATGGGGCGATGGGGGCATCCATTTCGGCTTCAATATCTCGCGGGTTTTCACGGTGGTTAAGCCAAAAAAAATCAATTAACATTAATCATAACCAAAATGAAAAAAAGGATAATATTCGGTGTATTAGTTATTATAGCTGTAAATGTAGCCGGCGGCTTATATTACGTTTTCCAGTATTCAAAAATACACCACAGGGATGCCGCTACCGAGCAAGCCATTGTGATCCCTGCTACACAGCTGGTAAATGATTTCCAGGCCAACGAGAAACGCGCCAATTTAAAGTACTTAAATAAGGTTGTTCAAATAAGCGGCACGGTTTTAAAACAGGGTAAAGACCAGGCCAAAAACACCACCCTTACCATTAAAAGCGGCGATCCCTTTGCCAACATCTTCTGTACCCTAAAATCAAAAAATAAATTAACCGGGAAAGATTCTGTTATTGTAGTTAAAGGCATCTGTTCAGGTTTTTTAAGCGATGTGATTTTGAACGATGCCGTAGTGATGAACAAAGGTGTTAGGCATCTTTGAGCAGCTTGTATTTAATACTGAGCTTAAAGCCGCCTGATTAGTGGCCAGATCAATACCCATTCTCCACTACACATTATTGCTTCGGAAACTGTCTGCAGCCAGCCCGTTTCCGAAGCAATTTAAAAACCACTCAAACAACTGATAATAAGGTATTTCCAGTTTAAAAATGGGAGCCATGGTATGCATTTAATTAACTTATTTAAATACTTGTATATATGACATCTATTTAATTAAATTGCAATACCAATTATAAATACAATTTAATACTGCTGAGTATTAAATATATCCAAACCTTATCATGAAAAGAAATCTTTCACTGGCATCAATACCTTTTGTACGTCGTCTGTACGGGCCTGGCAATTACATTGATAAAAATCGACGGGATACGCTGATCATATCATTTTGCGTATCGGCTGCAATATGCCGCACCGCGGGCTTATCGTTAAAGTTGCGTACCCCTCTAATTTAAACAATCAGGCACGCTGAAACATGGAGGCCATTATTTAAATACCTAAAAGAACAGGGCACCAATAGGATAGCAATGAAACACCTTAGTCTCTTTATTAAAGGGTGCTGTCTGCCCTAAAACCAGCAAACCGGAAGCATAAAAACATTTAAAAAAAACACAGCAAAGAAATTGTCTCGAGAACAATAAGTTGCCTGTCTTCGGTAAAACAGGATAGGGAAAAGCCGCAACCCGATAATAGAGGCATAATTTAAATATACTATTATGAAAAAGTTAAAACTCGAAGCGTTTGAAATTAGCGCCGGAGCGAGGCTTACAAGAGAACAGCTCAGAAATGTAGTTGGCGGAAGCGAAGGCGGCCATTGCCAAACAGTAGCGGATTGCGGTACTGGTTATACCTATCAATGCATCAATTATGTATGCGTCGTATCTGGTGGTACCGGCAGCAATAGTTGCCCGGCAGTAGCATGTCCATCAGGCTGGCATTGCCTTGTTGATGTCCATGTTTGCGTTGTGGGTTAAACCCTTCATGCACGTGTGCATCCTTTACGTAACCAATATTATTTGCGAATAAATGCGCATTTTACGATGGGACTTACACACTAAAATGATGGTTATACCACTAATGTCATTAACTTGAGTTACGGTAGAAACAGGCAAAACGTTATATCGACCAATTGTTATTGTCTTTTTAGTTTTGCTTATTCTTCCAAGCTAAAGTTAATGGCATTTTTTTTTCAATTTAATATGCCCCTTTAATAGCCACCCCCACATTTATTATTAACCTGAAGAGCAGGCCTGACCGCAAAGAACATATACTTAATGAATTTGCAATACAGGTTATGGAACCTGTTGCAAATCAATATCCTGTTGTTAGTTTATGCAACTTGATTAAGCATCTCGTGTTAAATGCAATTGATAATAAAGATGATTATATACTTAGTGAGCAGAGATTCAGGACACGGGATAATTTCCGAACGAATCCCTGGCACACGGCGCAGGGTCCCTTTTCAGGAAGATCTGCGGAGACAGAAAAAGGAGAATCTTTGAGTAGGAGGTTATTTGATACTAACCTTGAAGCCGCCAGATTAGTTGCCAGATCAATACCCATTCTCAACTACAGCTTCATAACCAATCCCTGAACCATGCAAACAATCGACCACCAGGCTTTGATAATCACCAAACGCAGGGCTATGGTTTACATTTAACTAACTTATTTAAATACTTGTATTTATGACATATATTTAATTAAATTGCAATACCAATTATATTAAAACTTAATATAAGTACTAATTGTACAAAAAACCTTATCATGAAAAATACGCCTTCGCAGGTTTTAACCCATTTTATAAACGAAATTGACCTGCCTATTACCCGCAATTGTACCGATGGTAAATTAGATAGACATCCTGATCATTTAAAGGCGCGACACCTTATTAACGGGCGCAACCTCCCCCAAAAACCATAAACCGGAACATATAAAACATTTATATACAGCAAAGAAATTGTCTCGAGAACAATAAGTTGCCTGTCTTCGGTAAAACAGGATAGGGAAAAGCCGAACCCGATAATAGAGGCGCAATTTAAATATATTATTATGAAAAAGTTAAAACTCGAAGCGCTTGAAATTAGCGCCGGAGGAAGGCTTACAAGAGAACAACTCAGGAACGTGGTTGGAGGAAGCGTAGGCACTCATTGCCAGGGGGATATTGATTGCAATCAGTACGATGTCGTTTGCGTCAATAATGTTTGTACTTACACAGCTGGTGGTTGCGCTACCATATGCCCATGGCCCACCTATTGTCTCAGAGGTCAATGCTTATCCTAAGGTTGATGAAATTGTGGTGGATAAATTTCTTATTAAAACAGTAAACACCATAAGCAACCAACCTTATTTGTGAGCCATCAAGCCCTTTTATGCCCGCATTTACTTGCTAAAACGATGGCTGACAATGTCATTAACTTGAGCGGCAGGCGAAATGGACAAAGCTCCGTGTTGATTAGGAGCTATTGCCTTTTTAATTTTGATTATTTCGCTTAAAGCTAAAGTTAATGGCATTTATCTTGGTTCTATTATTATAGTTTTATAACCCTGCTTGTAAGTTCATACTATGACCACTCCAATACCTATTCCTACTTTTATAATTAACCTAACAAGCAGACCCGACCGCAAAAAACATATACTCAATGAATTTGCAGGAAGAGACGAATTTGCAATACAGGTTATTGAACCTGTTGTACATCAATATCCTGTTATTAGTTTATGGAACACGATTAAGCATGTCGTGTTAAATGCAATTGATAATAAAGACGATTATATACTTGTATGTGAAGATGATCACGCTTTTGGGACACAATATTCTGCTGAAGCATTGAGGGATGCTATCGCCGAAGCTAATGAACTGCAGGCGGATGTACTCTCCGGGGGGATAAGTTCGTTAAAAGGCGGTTTGCAGATGTCGGAAAAATTGTTCTGGATGGAGGAATTTTCCGGCACCCAGTTTATAATTATATTTAGGAGATTCTTTCAAAAGATTGCGGATGCTGATTTTAACGAGAGTGACACTGCGGATTATAAAATTGCATCGCTGACAGACAATAAATATTTTTCTTTCCCCTTCTTTTCAACACAGAAAAGTTTTGGTTATTCAGACGTAACACCCCGGAATAATACCCAGGTGCAGGTTGAAAACCTCTTCAGGGATACAGAAATAAATGTTCATATATTAAAAGACGTAGCTGCATTTTATAAACTCCGAAATGAGGAACTGCTGCATATGGCTCCTGTCGAACTGCCTGAAAACATCAGCATTCCTACCTATGTAATTAACCTGCCGGAACGAACTGAGCGAAAAACGCACATTATAGAGCAGTTTAAAGGCAGACCTGAGTTTGATGTAACAATTGTGGAAGCCTGTAAGCATGAAATAGGTGCTGTGGGCCTATGGCAGAGTTTTAGAAAAGTAGTGCAAATGGCAATTGATAGTGACGACGATGTAATTATTATTTGTGAAGATGACCATTGCTTTACCGCTGATTATTCAAGAGATTATTTGTTAAAAAATATTTTAGAAGCGCACCGGCAGGATGCAGAATATATGTCGGGCGGTACAAGTTATTTCAACTTTGCTATCCCTGTGAGCTCAAACCGATTCTGGGTGGATACCTGCCTGGCCACGCAATTTGTGGTTCTTTATAAAAAAACATTCGAGAGTGTACTTAGGGAACCATTTGACGATAATGTTGTAGCCGATATTTTATTATCCCGGATAATCTCCAATAAAATGATCTTGTCGCCATCTGTTTCCTTCCAGCAAAATTTTGGCTATTCAGATGTAAGCGCCATCCATAATAAAAACGCTAACCTGGTTGATGAAATGTTTTCCAAATGCAATACCCGGCTTGCCAAACTAAAAAAGACTATGAAAAAGCGCCGGTTAGGTGACAAAAATAACGGATGAATGAAAATAGCTAACAATATGATAAACGTGAATAGACTTTTCCTGTTATTTATTTTTTTTCTTTCATATTTCCTGTCTTTCTGCCCAAAGCAACAATCGTTCAATTGATTGCCTTACCTCAAAAATTATTTCATACGAAAAAAGAATGCACCATCCTCATTATTTACCTGTTTCGATAAAACGGTGTACGTGAACAATGAAAGTAGTCCTATCTGATAAATTACAGGAAGAGGCGTACGAGCCGAGGATACTTTCTGCTCTCCACGCTATGCAGGCAAGCAGCCAATATGTCTTGTTGTACAAGTAAACAGCTGCCAAACCCCAACGGCTCAATTCCCCTCGGCCAGTGTTTTTTGCTGCAACAGGCGCTGCTTACTTTTTGCTTTAATTTGCTCGTCCAGCGCTTTGCAGGTATAAACGGCAATGCCGAAATTTATGTCCAGCTGGTATTTCAGCGACAGGTGAACCGAACTGCTATCCCATTCAAACACATCGGCGTATGCATCGGGCCGGCTGGTAAACTGCCCATAACGGGCTAAAAAATCATTCAATACTTCAAAACCGTCACTCCGGTTAAAAATCACGTAAATATTAACAATGTTATATTTGTATGCCCTTACAGCTATAAATTTGATCTTTGCATCTTTGCTGATCTGCTGCACGTCATCCTCATTGTACTGGTAAAATATGCAGCTGTCGGCATCAAACCCCGGCGACTGCTCCAGGTAAGAAAGTTTATGATGCGACACCTGTTTAATTTCCTGCCCCAAAATAAGTTGGTTAAACCCATTAGCGCGCGTCAAACCGTCAATAGTTCCCACCCGGCAAGGCTGGGAACTGCCAAACATGGGGCCAATGGCCATCAATAAAACAATTATTTGCTTCATCGGCTGTCGTCATCCGTTATCAATCCGGCCCGTTTCTTAGCTGCAAAACCGGTGTTTACCAACAAAGTGAGTGAAATTTTGAAGGCTTTTTATGCGGTTAGATACAATTGTATCAGCATTTGTGAATAAGTGTAAACACGTGTAAATGGCATCTTTACAATTATTGATAGCATTGCGGGCATAACGCCAACACTGACGATTCTTCTTATCAGTTTTTGGCGTTCCCCCTTATTTAGTCGTGATCAGGCTGGCGAAATGAGAATACGTTTTCAGATTTTTATAATGAGAGAAACGTGGCCGTTTTTTAAATTAAGATTATTATGCGAAAATTAAAATTACAGATGCAAATTAGCCTGGACGGTTTTGTAGCCCGGCCTGATGGTCAGCTGGATTGGATGTGGCTCCCCGGCGAAAGGGATCCGGCCGGTTTCAATACGGTACTTGAGCTGGCCGGCAGCAGCGATACTATTTTATTGGGGCGCAAAATGACCCGGGAATTTATTGATCATTGGGAAAATGTCGTGGATAGCCAGCCTAACAGCCCGGAACAACCTTTGGCGCAACTGATGGTAAATATGCGCAAAATTGTTTTCAGCCGCACCCAAACCGCCATCAGCGGCCGCAACCTGGAAGTGGAGAACGGCGACCTGGCTGCCGCAGTACAGGCGCTAAAAGCCGGCCCAGGAAAAGATCTTCTTGTTTATGGCGGTGCCGGTTTTGTTAGTTCGCTCATCAGCCATAACCTTATTGATGAATATTATATCATCAGGAACCCGATAGCCATAGGCAGCGGGCTTTCCATTTTTAAAACGGATAAACTGCTGAAATTAGAAAGTTCAACGCCATACAAAGACGGGAAAATACTCAATAAATACCTGCCGGTGTAGGTATTGGCAGAGCACAAAAAATCCCCGGTCATACGGCCGGGGATCTCTTAAGTTTTAACAGACGGGGTAAATTATTTATGCAAAATACCTTCGGCTAAAATAACAACCTTGTTGTGTGATGCTTCAACAACGCCGCCCTTTATAAATATTGTTTCTTCTTTACCAGCATTGCCACCGCGGATAATTACCTTACCATCCTCTAAGGTAGAGATGATGGGCGCGTGGTGGTTAAGGATCTCAAAAAATCCCAATGTACCGGGCAATGTTACCGAGGTAGCCTCGCCTTCGTAAATTGTTTTATCGGGAGTAAGAATTTCTAATGTCATGCTTTTGATGTGCAAATATGCGTATATGCAAATTTGCGGATTATGTTAATATGTAAACTTGCAAACGTGCAGACGGCTTTTAATCAGCATATCTGCACATCCCCGCATCCGCACATTAATTATTCGCTTCTGCTAATAATTTTTTACCTTTTTCAATAGCTTCTTCAATGCTGCCTACAAGGTTGAATGCTGCTTCCGGATACTCATCCACTTCACCATCCATAATCATGTTAAAGCCTTTTATAGTTTCTTTAATATCAACCAAAACACCTTTTAAGCCAGTAAACTGCTCAGCTACGTGGAACGGCTGTGATAAGAAACGCTGAACACGGCGTGCGCGTGATACCACTAATTTATCTTCTTCACTAAGCTCATCCATACCCAAAATGGCGATAATATCCTGCAGCTCTTTGTAACGCTGTAAGGTTTCTTTAACGCGCTGGGCAGTGTTGTAATGCTCATCACCTAAAATAGCAGCGCTAAGGATACGTGAGGTAGAATCCAGGGGATCCACCGCAGGATAGATCCCAAGCTCGGCAATTTTACGTGAAAGTACAGTTGTAGCATCTAAGTGGGCAAATGTAGTTGCCGGTGCCGGGTCAGTTAAATCATCCGCAGGTACGTAAACGGCCTGTACGGATGTAATTGAACCACGTTTGGTTGAAGTGATCCGCTCCTGCATGTTACCCATTTCTGTTGCCAGAGTTGGCTGGTAACCTACTGCTGATGGCATACGGCCAAGCAACGCCGATACTTCAGAACCAGCTTGTGTAAAGCGGAAAATGTTATCAATAAAGAATAAGATATCACGGCCTTTACCTTCAGCATCACCATCGCGGAAATATTCAGCAATAGTTAATCCTGACAGTGCCACACGTGCACGTGCACCGGGAGGCTCGTTCATTTGTCCGAAAACGAAGGTTGCTTTTGAGTCTTTTAATGCTTCAGCATCAACAGCGCTCAAATCCCATCCGCCTTCTTCCATTGAATGCATAAATGCATCACCATATTTTATAATGCCTGATTCAAGCATTTCGCGCAGTAAGTCGTTACCTTCACGGGTACGCTCACCTACACCGGCGAATACTGATAAACCAGAGTATGCTTTTGCAATGTTATTGATCAGCTCCTGGATCAATACGGTTTTACCTACACCCGCACCGCCAAACAAACCAATTTTACCACCTTTTACATAAGGCTCTAACAAGTCAATAACTTTGATACCTGTA
Source organism: Mucilaginibacter xinganensis (assembly GCF_002257585.1). NCBI lineage: Bacteria > Pseudomonadati > Bacteroidota > Sphingobacteriia > Sphingobacteriales > Sphingobacteriaceae > Mucilaginibacter > Mucilaginibacter xinganensis. Next base: position 5,234,299 of record NZ_CP022743.1, read on the forward strand.
AACAACACTTCTGTTTCGGTTGAAAGATCTTCGAAACGCGGAGGTGCAGCGTGGATAGGGCGACCGTTTGATTTATCAAGATTAGCAATACCGTCAATAGCATCACCAACCACGTTAAACACACGACCTTTAATATCTTCACCAACCGGCATTTTTATAGCCGATTCCATATCTACAACTTTCATTCCGCGCAGCAGACCGTCAGTTGAATCCATGGCGATAGCGCGAACGCGATCTTCACCTAAATGCTGTTGAACCTCTAAAATAACCTTCTGACCATTTTCCTTTGTGATTTCTAATGCATCATAAATTTTAGGAAGATGAGCGTCATCTGCGAAGCTTACGTCAACTACCGGACCGATGATCCGTGATATTTTTCCAATGTTTGGCATATATTACCTGGTAATTAAAAGTATTTGTAGTGAAATATTACATATCAAAAAATACTGTCTATTTCGGTGCGCAAAGTTATGATTTATAAACAAATATTAAAATAGCTTTGTAAGATTTTTTGAGGCTATTTTAAACTGCCATTTTCCGGCGGCCCGGTTACCCTTTTTACGCCGCTATAAACTTTGTTTTTTATAGCCTAAACCAGCTGTTTTTATTGAAAAGTAAATAGCGATCCAACATCCCACTTTAGTATTATCTTACCCGTATGGGCACTGCTTTCCATTAACCTGTGGGCCTCCGCAGCCTGTTCCGCCGGGAAAATTTTGCTGATAACCGGTTTTATCCTGCCAGCTTCGATCAACGGCCAGATAGCTTTCTCCAGGCTATGCGCAATCCCCGCTTTAAATGCTGTTTCACGTGCCCGCAGCATGGAGCCCGTTATGGTTAACCGTTTCCGCATCACCACCGAAAGATCAACCTGGGCATCCTTACCGTTCATAGTGTTAATAAGTACCAGGCGCCCCTCGTTTGCCAGCGACGCCAGGTTGCCGGCAGTATAATCACCGCCTATCATATCTAAAATAACATCAACACCCTTGCCTCCGGTAAGCTGGCTTGTAACAGCGGCAAAATTTTCTGTTTTATAATTAATGGCCCTTGCTGCGCCGAGCATTTCGCAAAACCGGCATTTTTCGTCGGAGCCCGCCGTTACATAAACGGTATGCCCCAAAGCCTTTGCCATTTGTATAGCGGCAACCCCTATCCCGCTGCTTCCGCCATGCACCAGCAGCGTTTCATCATCCTTTAATCTTCCGCGGTCAAATACATTGCTCCAAACGGTAAAAAAGGTTTCCGGCAACGAGGCCGCCTCTTCAAAAGAAAGCCCCGCAGGTACCGGCAGGCACTGCGCCGCGGGCACGCTGCAATATTCGGCATAGCCGCCGCCCATTACCAGTGCGCATATTTTGTCGCCTACGTGCCAGCGGGTAACTTCGGCTCCTGTAGCGGCCACAATACCCGCAATTTCAAGCCCGGGAATATCTGCTGATGTGCCTTTCGGTGGCGGATAGTTACCCTTACGCTGGTACACATCGGGCCTGTTAACCCCGGAAGCATACACTTTTACCAGTACCTCGCCCGGCAAAACGGAGGGGCGGGGACGCTCTGCCATTTGCAAAACTTCCGGTCCGCCGGGCTCACTGATTATGATCGCTTTCATTGCGTAAAGATACGGGAAAGCAAATAGTCTTGAGCCTGAAATTGGTCGTCTTTTTGACTTCAGACTCAGAACTTCAGACTCCCCATCATTCACTCCTTAAACTATCCACCGGGTTAACCAGCGCGGCCTTCATGCTTTGATAGCTTACAGTAGCAAAAGCGATGACCAACGCACATAAAGCAGTAACCGCCAACACCCACCATTGGATATTTTGCCGGTAAGCAAAACTCTGCAGCCATTTTTGCATAATTAGCCAGGCCAGTGGTGTTGCAATAACAATGGCGATAAGCACCAGTTTAATAAAGTCTTTAGAGAGCGTGGCCACCAGTGTTGATACATTGGCGCCCAGCACCTTGCGGATACTGATCTCGCGGTTGCGCTGCTCGGCGGCGTAGGCAGCCAGGCCAAACAGGCCGAGACAGGCAATAATAATGGCAAGCGTTGTAAATATAACAAAGAGGGCACCCATCCGCTGTTCATTGTGGTACAGGGCGTTAAAATCCTCATCCATAAATGAATAGTCAAACTGCAGGTTGGGCTGCAAAGCTTTCCACTTTTTTTCAATCTGTTGCATTAGCGGGGGCAAGTTGGCGGTGTTGACCCTAACGCTTAAGGACGCCATCCAGTCGCGTTGCATTACCAGCATTACCGGGGTAATATTACTACGCAGTGAGCTGAAGTTAAAATCTTTCACCACTCCAATAATTTTATAATCCTTTCCGTTACTTATTTTTTCTGCCGCGTCGCCTTTATATCCAATCATCCTGGCCATGGTTTCATTAATTATTACCGACGAAGAATCGGATAAAAATTGTTCATTGAAATTTCGCCCTTGCATTAGCTTCATTCCCATAGTGCTGATATAATCGGCATCCACCTGCCAAAACTGTGTTTCAATATTCTTGTTTGAGCCGTAACTAACATAATTGAGGGCACTTAAATTGGAGGTAGGCAGGTAATGCGTTAACGTTGCGTTTAATACACCCGGTATTTGTTTAACCTGCTGCTTTAACACTTTCGGATCAATGGAATTTACATTTTTTATAATCAGCACCTGGTTACGGTTAAAGCCGAGATCTTTATTACGGATGTACGTTAACTGGTTATAGATCACTAACGTGCCGATGATTAAAAATATGGATATGGAAAACTGGAATACGACCAAAAAGCTGCGGAGGAAACTGCCCTTAAACCCGGTGGCCAGTTTGCCTTTTAAAACCTGGATGGGTTGGAAAGCCGAGAGGAAGAACGCCGGGTAGGAGCCTGCTAAAATGCCAACCACCAAAATAATAACCAGCAGAGCCGGCAACAGCCAGGTGAATGTATGGGCGTTTATGTTTAATGATTTTCCAGAAATTTGATTAAACAACGGCAATACTACCCAGGCAGCTAAAACAGCTATTACCGTGGCGGCCAGTGTTACCATCAATGATTCCGACAAAAATTGTGCGATCAGACTCTTGCGCGATGAGCCCAATACCTTGCGGACACCAACTTCGCGGGCACGGTTGGCTGACCGTGCTGTCGACAGGTTCATGAAATTGATGCAGGCCAACGCCAGTATAAAAATGGCAATTACCGAAAATATGTAGATATACTGCACATTGCCATTGATGCCAAGCTCGCGCTGCCTGTTGGAGTGCAGGTGAATGTCTATAAGCGACGTTAAACTGAGCCTGATATAATTACCTTTTGCTTCAAATTTTCCATAATCAAATGCGGGTGTGGTTTCGTTGCGGCGGATAAGCGCCGGGAATTGGGCTGTCAATTTAGCAGGGTCAGCACCTTGTTTAAGCAGGATATAAGTGCCGGTATTAAAATGGCTCCAACTATGATCTTTATTGGCTTGCATGCCCAGTAATATGTCGGCATAAAAATGCGATTGGGCAGGCATGTTTTCCATAACGCCGGTTACTTTATGCAGGCTGCTGTCACTAACCAATAACATTACTTTGCCAACCACATCAATTGTGTTAAAATATTTTATGGCAATGTCCTTGCTGATAACCATTGAATTGGCTTCTGTCAAAGCAGTTTTAGCATCGCCTTGTAACAGGGGCAAGGTGAAAATATGGAATATTGCATTATCACAATAAAACGCCTTTTTCTCATCTATAACTTCATTACCTTTTTTAAAGCGAATGTTTACCCCCTGTCCAATCCGCATTGCACTCTCAACTTCGGGATACTCCTTTACCAATGCGTCACCAACCGGCGGGGCAGTTATGGCAAATGATGTTTCATTAGTTCCGGCTTTCAGATCCGTATTTACACGGTAGATCCTGTCGTGCTTAATATTGAACCTGTCGTAACTCAATTCATCAAACACATAAAAAACAATAAGCAGGCAGGTTGCCAGGCCTAATGCAAGCCCCAGGACGTTGATGAATGTGAATCCCTTGTTTTTTAATAAGCTGCGGAACGCTGTTTTGATATAATTTTTAAACATAACGAATAAATAAGCTTTGATAAAGCTATAACTAATTATTTAGTTAATCAAGCACTCCTTTAAGTTTTTTAAATTGACTTTGTAATTATAGATCGGTGGCTAAACATTCATTTTATTGTTATTCCTTTGTATAAAAAACTATTTATGTCATTACAACCAGGTTCACCCGCTCCGCAGTTCACCTTATTTTCATCCGCTTTAAAAGAAGTTTCACTGGCTGATTTTAAAGGAAAAAAAGTAGTACTTCACTTTTTTCCGATGGCCTTTACCGGCGTTTGTACAACTCAGTTGTGCACCATGCGCGATAACTTTGGCTATTATGATGGCCTTAATGCAACTATATTAGGCATCTCTGTTGACTCCCCTTTTACGCTGGCTAAGTTTAAAGAGGATAATAATTACCAGTTTGAGTTGTTATCTGACTTTAACAAGGAAGTATCAACAGCCTATGGTGCCATATATGAGCAGTTTGTATTCGGATTAAAAGGCGTATCCAAACGCGCCGCTTTTGTGATAGACGAGGAGCAAAATATTGTTTATGCAGAAGTACTTGAATCGGCAGGCGATTTGCCTGATTTTGCTGCAATTGCTGAAGCTGTAAAGTAAATATCCAAATATGACAGGTGGCAGGTTATCCAAAAGATGTAATTGGCCATCTTTGTTTTCATAAAGGCTATACCCTGGAATGCTTTCATCCGCTTCACTTTTACCAATAGACAGTGCTTATTAAAGGCCAATAACTACCGGTAATTAAGTATTTTAGCGAAAGAACGATTGTTTTTTCAAAAAAAATGTGATGTTTTAAAAAGAAATCCTATTTTTGCAGTCCGATAAAAAAAGCACTTGTAGCTCAATTGGATAGAGCACCTGACTACGGATCAGGAGGTTAGGGGTTCGACTCCCTTCAAGTGCACATAATAAATACACTTTCAGTTATGAAAGTAAAATAAAGATTTAAGCCTTTCTGTATAGTACCGAAAGGCTTTTAATTTGATAAGAGCATGCTGAACCTGGTATTGTTTGGTCCTCCCGGAGCTGGGAAAGGGACACAATCACAAAAACTTATAGAAAAATACGGATTGATCCACTTATCCACCGGCGATTTATTGCGCGGTGAAATTTCACAGGGCACCGAGCTTGGTTTAGAAGCGAAGAAGCTGATGGATGAAGGAAAATTAGTTCCTGATGCCGTAGTTATAGGCATGATTAGCCATAAGCTGGATGCCAATAAGGAAGCTAAAGGTTTCATTTTTGATGGTTTCCCGCGCACAGTGGCCCAGGCAGAAGCGCTGGATACTCTCCTGGAGAGTAAAAATGCCCCTATATCAGGCATGATAGCACTTGAGGTTAATGATGATGAGCTTGAAAAACGCTTGCTGCTTAGAGGTAAGGATTCAGGCAGGCCTGATGATGCCAACCCTGAAGTTATCCGCAAAAGAATAAAAGAATATAACGACAAAACCGCGCCTGTTGCCGGTTTTTATCAAAATCAAAGTAAATATAAAAGCATAAATGGCATCGGTTCGGTTACCGAAATATTTGATGCCATCAATACTATTATAGGTTCATATTAATTAAGTCCGAAAGTCCGAAAGTCGGAAAAGTCAGTAAAGTCCGGAAGATTAGGCAACCCGCTTAGCATCTTTCGGACTTTACTGACTTTCGGACTTTCCCGACTCAAAAAGAAAAAAAATGTCTCAAGGTTCAAATTTTGTTGATTATGTAAAGATCTGTTGCCGCTCCGGCCACGGAGGGGCGGGCTCTGCGCATTTGCACCGCGATATATTAACTTCAAAAGGCGGCCCTGATGGCGGCGACGGTGGCCGTGGCGGGCACGTTATTGTAAAAGGTAACGCCCAGTTATGGACCATGTTACACCTTAAATACCGTAAACATGTAATTGCCGGAGATGGTGATTCGGGCGGCAGCTCATTACGCAGCGGAAAAACCGGCAGGGACGAGATCCTGGAAGTACCCTTGGGTACTACTGTAAAAAATGCTGAAACCGGCGAGATTATTTTTGAGATTACGGAAGATGGCGAAACAAGAATATTAACCCCCGGCGGTCGGGGCGGGCAGGGAAACTGGCACTTTAAAACATCCACCCAACAAACACCCCGTTATTCACAACCCGGCGAAGAAGGTAAAGAAGATTGGAACATACTGGAGCTGAAAATATTAGCCGATGTTGGCCTGGTTGGATTCCCTAATGCCGGTAAGTCAACCCTGCTTTCTGTGGTATCAGCCGCCAAACCCGAGATTGCTGACTATGCATTTACCACTATAGTGCCTAACCTGGGGATTGTGGCCTACAGGGGCGGCAAGTCGTTCGTTATGGCTGATATCCCGGGAATAATTGAAGGGGCATCGCAGGGGAAAGGTTTGGGTTTCCGGTTTTTAAGGCATATTGAACGCAACTCGGTATTGTTATTTATGGTACCGGCAGATACCAACCGGTCTATCAAAGAAGAATACCAGATTTTACTGCACGAACTGAAAGAATATAATCCTGAAATGCTTCACAAGCCAAGGGTACTGGCGGTCACCAAATCAGACATGCTGGATGATGAACTAATGACCGAAATGAAAAAGGAACTCCCTACTGATGTTCCGTCCATCTTTATCTCGTCAGTAGCCCAGAAAAACATCAATGAGCTAAAAGACCTGTTATGGAAAGAGATCACCAAATAGCTTTAAATTAAAAGGTATCGCTATCTTATCATCGTTTTAATGGCAGTAACGCGCTAAAAGCACATGGTGGTTAATTGAAATGGAAAAACCGGGCAATCGGATAAAACTTTTAGACGGGTTTAGGGCTATTGCCATAATGGCTGTGCTGCTTTTCCATTTTTTTTCCAGATACGCAGGTTCGCCGTCACTTTACCCTTACAACAATAAGTACAACTTTTTTTCGTACGGCTTTATGGGGGTACATTTTTTCTTCCTCATCAGCGGATTTGTAATTTTCTTTACCCTCGAAAAAACAGCAACCTTTCCTGCTTTCTGGAAAAAACGCCTCATTAGGCTCTTTCCCTCCATGGCGATAGCATCCGTTTTAACGTTCATCATCTTCCGTCTTTTTGACAACCAGCTACTTTTCCCCGAGAGCCATCGGGTTGCTAATTTTGCAACCGGCTTAACTTTCATCAATCCTGCCTTAATTAATTACATGTTGCATCCCCGCGTCGGTTTCCAGTATTTAAGCGGATCTTACTGGAGCTTATGGCCTGAAATACAATTTTATCTTTTTGCAAGTGTTCTATTTTACATCAATAAAAAAAACTTTACCCGAAACTTCAGTTTAATTTCCGTTTTCCTGATTTGCGTTAACCACTTAATGCAAAATATACTTAAAAATAACGTGCTGCACATTCATTTGCCACAAGCCTTTTTGAACAACTATTTATTTTTTTACCAGCTTTTCAATTTACTGTACTTCCTTCCATTTTTTTGCGCGGGAATGCTTTTTTATTTATTATACAAACACAACAACCAAGCTAATTTGTCTGTTAAAATTTGCCTTGGTTTTTTCCTGACCTATATTTTCTATACAGGATTTGGCGTTGCCGAACATTTCATTTATACCTTCATGTTTGCTTTGTTTTTCTGCTTTATCTATTATCCCAAAAAGCTAGCATTTTTAAACAACCCATTAATTTCACGGATCGGGATTTCATCCTATTTCCTGTACCTTATCCACGAGCATATAGGTGTATTAATGATAAACAAACTGGGGAAACACTTTATGCCGGCCGGCTTTGTTTTTACAATTTTGCTCATCTGCTGCTTAACGTTTATAAGCATCCTGTACAGCGAGACTATTGAAAAAAGAATAAGTGCTTTTTTGAGAGGGAAAAAATGACCGGTTACCGCTTTCTGTTTGTTGAATATAACACGTAGTTATCGCTCAGCATTGACAGGTTGAAGCCGGTATAGCCGGGAAAGCTTTTCATAATCATTTTCTCTTTTGGCCCGTTGTAACTCTCAGGTAACACGATGTAAAGCGGGCCTGAAAAACCATCGTAACGGTATTCATCCATATCTATCTTTAAATCGTCAGCAATGGGCGACAGGTTGATAACCCGGTTATGCAGAATCTCCTGCCCTATTTCGTTTGATATAAAAACAAAAATGGCATTTTTATTTTCGCGGTCAAGTTTCATAACGGCGTTTAACGCCGACTGATCAATATTTATCTGCGAGATTCCGGAAACACCTTTTGCGCTCCGGTTTTGATTTATATCGTAACCTTTAACAAGGTAATTTACGCTGTAAACGGCAATCCCCAGGCATAAAACGCCAAAACCTACCTGATATCCGCGTTTTAGCCGGGCCACCAGGTAAAGCATTCCGGGCACCATCAACAAGCCAATTATTCTAAAATGCCGCGCTTCGTATGAAATATTAAGCTGCCGCAGATAGGCGATGGCAAAGAAAAGCACTGCGCCAAAGTAGAACACCATAATAATTAACCGGTAGTTACTGTTTGGAACTTTGCGGACTAGCACATAGATTAATGTTAAGCTTAAAATGGCGAGAACTATCAAAATAACCAAAGCCCATTGATGACTGAACATTGGCCGGCCAAAATTATACATCAGCCCGTGAAAAAAATCATCAAGCGAAAAACCGGAAAGAACAGGCGTTGACAACGGGAAGCTGAATGCTTCGGCACTTAACTTAAATCCTTTTGAAATAGTTGCGGGACTTTGCCCCTTTGACAAGAAAAACACATAAATGGCAGCCAGCGAAACAGCGGCGGGAACTCCTGTCCATAAACCTTTTTTAACCCATTCTAAAATACCGGCCCGGTAGGAGCACGTGCTTACCCATAGGCAAAAAAGGCCGGCAACGTACATCCAGATAAATGAGGACTTACAAAAGAAACCTATCCAGCCCGAAAAAAGGACAAACAGCACCATTTTCCACCCCGTTTTTTTAAATGAAAAACATCCATATAAAAACCACCCCTGGAATGCGAAAAGCAATACTTCGCCACCATTGTAAAAAACATAAGGGACAAAAAAAGCAAGCTGGCAAACAATAAATACTAAGCTTAGTGCTGATATAAATGGTGTAAAGCCTATTTTTTTAAAAAAACAATAAAAGCCTGCCAGTCCGCAAAGCTGGGCCAGCGCAACAGTTACCGCCATTGCCTGCCCTATATTAATATCCGCCGCAAGATTAAAAAAATATGGAACAAGATATTGTCCCGGCGACCACCACACAGAAAACTCGTCGTAGTTCTGTGAGATATCACTCTGATCAGGTGCCGATAGTACATTAAACCCACTACCCAGCCGCATACTTCGCAATATATTAAACCCATTCGCCGGGTCTGGAAAAAGCGCCGGCGGAATAAAAAACAGAACTACGCCCACAGCCAGTACAGCAATACCAACTACCAGCAGGATGATCTTATACGAAGAACTTTTTTGCGGAACCATCAGATTTACCAATTAATATTACCTGTCATATTTTTCCAAAAAATACGATACGTTATCACTGAAAATATTGCATGTGGGTTTAATGCCCACAGTTTTATTTTGAAAGTGCACCCGATATTTTTCGGTAAGCTCTTTATCGGCTCCGTAATGCTTTAAAAAAAAAGCGTTGTTTAACGAGATAGCATCAGAATACCCCAGGCTAACAAATCCCAATAGCACATAAATTACTATAGGGGCCATTTTAAGATAGCCCGATTTCACAAACTTAAACAGATAAGTAAAGAAAACATAAACGAACACCGGAATTATCGGAATCAAAAATCTCGTATCGTAATAGGGCCACAAAAAAATCATCACCAGGTAGGTTAAAAACACCCAAAATGCAAAATGATCAATCAATTTCAGTTTAACAGTGGCTCTAAAAAAAATAAATAATGCTGCACCTCCTGTTATAACCAGCAAATATTGAGCGTTGTCAAACCCTTTTATGGTCACAACACCCGCAAGTTTGCTGTACGGAATATTCCAGATCAACTCGCCAAGCTCTTTAAAATGCAATGATAACCGGCCGGCTATCGAAAGGGGGTCTTTAATCATCAGCGTCAAATCCAGTTGGCGTAAATAATCAACTTTGGTTTGCAAAAAGGGCAGTTTGATAATAAACACGGCTAAAGCCGCCGAAATCACAACAAATACCGAAAGCAACAGCACCCAGTAAGCCGCAATTTTTGCCCGGTTAGTATAAATAAGATAAAGAACCATGCCAGGGGCTATGGCAACCCCTGCGGTGCGGACATAAATACTTGCAGCAGTGAACAGCAGCGCTGCTGCAACAAAGATCACAGAGCCTTCAAAAAATTTTGTCCAGCAATAAATACCCGATATAAAAAGTGCAGCAAATAATTGGTCGGACACCGGCAAAGTAAAATGCTTGATATTGATAAACGATAACATCACCAGCGAAAAAAAGAAGAGCTTATTATCAATATATAACACTTTTGTAAGCATGTAGCAGGCTACCAGCGTACACAATATATTAACCGCGGTAATTGACATGGAGTTTAACAAGTGTAGCTTGTTAAGTAAAAACAAAAGCTGCGGATAGCCATGCGGTAACACGTCATGTGCTAAATTGCTGTTCGTATCCAGTGTCCCGTTTAACAATTCCAGGATATTCAGATACCTGATGCCATCGGTTATAAGCCGCAGCGGGGTGAAAATATTAAGCAACACCAGCAGTGCAACTATGCAGAACAAGCCAACGGTTAACGGGGTATTAAAATAGTTTAAGCCGGTTGCGGCTTTATCCTGTTTGGCTGACTGTATCAATCTGTCTTCATTTGGCTAAAAATTCTCTTGCGGACCATCACTGCCGGGTTCCCCTGGTAAATACACCAGGCATCAAGGTTTTTATTAGCTACTGAGCCGCTGGTAAGCACCGCATGTGATGCGGCAACAACACCCGGGTTAACAATTCCACCGGCACAAATCCATACACCGTCTTCCAGTATCACCTTCCGGGTTATCAGGTCAAACGTCGCCTTTTTATAGTCATGCCCCCCGGTGAGAATCACAGCACCCTGCGAGATGCATACATTTTCACCTATCACTACATCAACAAGGCAGTCAATCCATACATTTTCCCCAATCCAGCTGTTATGGCCAATAGTTAAGCGCCAGGGATATTTGACGCTTACACCCGGTTTTATGTTAACGCCTTTCCCTATTTTAGCACCAAACAGCCGAAGAAAAAATACCTTCACCGCCCGTGAAGGCACCAGCCCGCTGGTTAAAAAAATCCAGTTGACATAATACCATAACAGGCGCTTTAATGCACTGCCGCCTGGCTGATAAGGTGCGTTATTATATAATGAAAGGTCAGTTTGCTTCATCGCCATTAGTCAATGCATCATTGTGTTTCACCCAAAAATAAAGTGTTACGGCAATAAGTACATACATAATCAAATTAAAAATGGTATGGTGATCAACTATTCGGTTCTGGTTTTTACCCCAGAACAAAGAAAGCAGCACAAACCGCAAAATATTCAATGCTTCAATACCCAGTATGCCGCAAATAATAAAAATCAGCTTCGATTTAAGTTTTGCCGGGTAAGCTAAAACAAATGCTGAAAAAAAACTAATCAGACCTAAACCCAGGCACGAGTAAACCAACACTATAACACCTTTTCCTGCCACCAGCAGTTCATATTCATTTGTAATTGCCGTAAAGCCAAACCAGGAAAGCACCGCTACACTGCCTCTTAACAGCGCCAATCTGAGCCACCTGATGTAGTTCAAATGGTCGGCTATAAATGCGCTGTAATGGTTTCCCGGCGCCGTGATACCGAAAATAAATATATTGAAATAGTAAAATGCAGCAAAAAGCACCAGGAAAGTAATAACGAACCTGAGCGGTCCGATGCTTTTGCCGGTTTTTTTTAATTGAGGCTGGTCCTGTTTAAGGATCTCATCAATTTTCACATCAATTATCAGGCGGAACCAAAATGCCTGCAAAAAGTGAAAGATAACACCAATGCGGCCGTCCAATATGCCCAGCTGAAAAAATAGCCGGTAAATAAAATACAGCATCGGCCTAACGTAACGGGGCAATTTCCACCAAAACTGTTTTAACCATGCCGTACGTTCATCAGGCGAGCCCCAAAAATGCGGCTTAACCGTTTGCGACCGCATCTCCAGCATCCGTTCAACTTCCTCCTGCGCTACGAGGTCGCTATAGCGGTTGTGCTTTTCTATCCAAAAACTTATTTTATTCTCTTTTAAGTTCTCCTCTAAAATGTAGCCATCTTTCCATATCGCGGTTTTTCCGGGTACAATTAAACGGTGGTCCATATTCTCATTTAAATCAGAATATCCCTTACCAAAACGGATCATCTTCAACAGGTAAAAAGGCGAATAGCCCCCATGCCTTATCCACCGGCCTTTAAAAAAGTTTTTACGGTTAAAGTAAATCCCATCTAAGTCCCGGTTATCTGCATCGCTGAATTTTGCCAAACGGGCGCTTAACTCCGGGGTTACTACCTGGTCTGCATCCAAACAAATTACCCAGGGCGTTTCAACCGGAAAATTTTTCAATGCAAAATCCCATTGAGCCGGATGGTTTATGAAATTGTTATGCAAAATTTTTGCACCGGCCTGTTCAGCTATCGCTAAAGTATTGTCGGTACTGCCTGAATCTAAAATAAAAAGCGGGGCATCAAGTTGTTTGATGGATTCAAGCAGCCGGGGCAGATGAACCTCCTCATTGAAAGTGATAATAATAAATGAAAACTGGCCGTTCACTATAACTTTGCTTTGATAATCATGGATTTCCAAAAGTAAGGGAACCTGCCACAGCCTGTAAATGAAACCACGGTAAAACCGGCATTGGTTAACACCCGGCTTAACGTTTTCCGCGACCAGAATTTAATATGCCCGCCAAGCCAAAGCGGATCCAAATGTGAATCCCAGCGATTGAAGATGCTCAGGGTTAAATTTTTCAGGTACCCGTGGTAAGGCGTGGTTAAAATCAATTCGCCCCCGGGCGTTAACTGCCGCTTACAAAAATCAATAAATGCTTCCGGGTTGTATAAATGCTCAATTACCTCCGTTGATATAATGGTATCAAACCCGCTGTCAGCCAACTCAACCGGTAAAGCATCTGACGATAAGTCCTGCACAAAAAAGCGGTCCGGATTAGTCTGCCGGGCAATAGCAATTCCTTTTTCAGAAGCATCTGTACCGTAGGCATTATACCCGTTTTCAATAAGGTAGTTAACTAAATAGCCATTGCCGCAGCCCAGGTCAAGAATATACTTGTTTTTAGTTTGATCAATTAAGCTGATCAAATCATTTAGCTGGTAGCCAAAGTTATGCGTAGGCCCTGCACTATGAAAACCATAATCTTTATAATCAGCCATTTATTATAGTATTATACATGTCCCTATATTCTTTAATCAACTTAACCTCGTCAAAATCAGTATGGATAATATCGGGCGCTTTTTCCCTGATGTTGTTCAATGCCTCCTGCTGTCCGTGAATAAAATTAATCATATTACTCACAGCTGCTGCATTTAGTTCACATTGCCAGCCCAGTTTTTTTTCGATAACGTAGCCGCACAAACCAACGAAAGGACTTACCAACACCGCAGTGCCCTGGCTCAGGCTTTCGATGATCACGTTCCCAAAATTCTCATCGTGCGAAGGTAAAATAAGCAGCTGATGCTCACGCAATAGTTTAAACTTATTGTCACTTTGAAAACCGGCCCATATAACATTCCCATCCACAGCATTTTTTGTCGCCAATGCTTTCATTTCATTCACATAATTAACGTTGCCGTCGCCGGCAATAGTCAGTCGGTAGGGGAAGGTTAAAAACGGCAAGGCATTTATTAAAATATCAAGGCCCTTTTTCTCCTCCACTCTAGAAAAAAAGAGCAGTTTAAAAATATCAGGGGTTGGACAAGCCACCGGAACTTCAGCAGGCAGCTTTACAAAGTTTGGTAAGTTAATTATTCTTTTAGGTGTAACAATAGCGGCAATAGCATCGCTTTCCCTTTTTGATGTTACGTGGATAATGCTCCTTTTGAGCATTGGCTTGCCCAACAAATGATGAATGAGCCATTTAGTGCCTATATTTTTATTTTGAAAAGAATAAGGGCTTAGTGTGCCCCTAGGCGACACCACAACCGGAACATTGCGTACCAGCCCGATTAAACACGAAAACAGTGATACCAGGTTCCACCAGGCATGAATATGTATTACATCAAAAGTATTCGCTTCTTTCCATAATTTACCTAACAACGCCGGCGAAAAATGGCTGTGATCTTTAGTGATCCTTTTAAAGTAGGTTACCGTAACTCCATCAACATCAAGAGGCTTATTGGGTGCTACGTTTAACTCGGTTTTTCCGTTGGCGGTGGTTGCGTAAACCTCAGTATAAACTCCCGCCTTTGACAGTTGCTCGCTTAGCATAGATACAGACATGGTTGGCCCGCCGTAAATAAAAGCAGGTTTGTAGGCAGCGCAGATCTGTAAAACCCTCAAATTTCTTTTAATATATTTCTGGAGCGCAGTATTTTAAAAACTATCAGCATGGTGACATAACTCCAAAAAACTGAATTGATCAAAAACTCGAAGCTAAGCCCCCGCCAGAATATTTGAAACAGCCCACTGAAAATCAGCGCTGTACCTAAAATATAACCGCCAAACATTTCTTCCGCTTTGCAGGCTATTATTTGCGCCACGGCACCGTATGCAAACAGGAAAATAAAAATTCCCATGGCGCCGTAAGATAAATAAGCATCAACTATGTAAGCCGGCTTTGCCGAAACATTCGAGTTTTTATTCACCACACCGGCTGCGTACACGCGCTCCATTATCAGGCTCTCTGTAATGGGCTTTGATGGCCACAATGCCCGTGGCACTATGGCTATTGCCGACTGTTTTAACAGCTGTAACCCGTAAAAATCCACTTTTTCAGGGGTGGATTTAACATATTTGGTGAACATTTCGATCTCGCTCAGCCTGAATACTAAGAACCCCCAGTTGCTGTTATCATCAGCATCTTTATTAAGCGCGGCATTTAATGCTATCTGGCTGGCATCGTCAACATTCTCCTCACCCGTCCAGGCTGTTCCGCGGAAACTGCTTACGTAAGCAGGTAAAAATATAAACAGCGATATTAACAACGGCACAAAAACCACCGTTACTATTTTTTTATAATTGGGATATAAAAAAATCCCCAAAACCAGGATGCTAATAATTATAGGCTCCTTAAATCCCGAAGTAAGCGCCTGGTACAGGTTAAAAAGGTATAACGCCAGACAGATCAGCGTATTCGTTATTTTTTGCAGGGGCAATGCAAATGCCAGCGCCAGCGTTCCGGCTATAAAACTCAGCGAGCTCAATTGAAAATAAAACTGCGACAGGCCCGGCAGCCTTAAAAACAGAATTGAAACAGGAAATGATATCAACGCAGTCATTAACAACAGGTTGGCTATTTTTTCTTTTTCAATATAATATTTTTTCTCAACCGGGTAATTCATAAAAAACAAGATCCCCGAAACAAACGCGGCATGTCCTAAGCAATAATAGCGCTGGCATTGTGCCGCAAGCTGTATCGCATCCTGGTCAAGCGCAAACAGGGTATTTGTCTTGCTTAAGTATTCATAACCTAAAAGGCTCAAAAAATAAAATATCGATGTACAGCACATGTAACCGGCAAAAACAATCTGGATGATAAAGATTGGCCGCATTAATTGTTCACCGAACGTTCTGTCGGCAGGGAGTGGCTTTATCTTCCCTGTTAACGTAACATAGAAAATAAAGAACGATCCAAGCCAGGCAATAAAATACGACGTAACAGGTGATGGCTCAAAGAGCATGGCAAGCGCCCATGGCGCAAAGAGCAAAAAGAATTTTGTTATGTCATTGCCCTTTTTCATAAATTAAGCCGGAATGCAAAACACATTACCACCCTCAACAGCTTCTGCCGTTTTTAAAAGTTCACATCCTACCGGCGTTATCTGGTACATGATGTAACCAAAAGATTGCAGGTATAACCAGCAATCAGCCATTTTTTGACCGCTTTTCAGCCAATAATTATCATCGTACTCAAAAATTATCCGCGGCTTATGCTTTTGCAGCGTTTTTGCAAGCCCTAATAAAACCTGGTACTCATATCCTTCCACATCAATTTTTACCAAATCTAGTGAGTTAAGTAACTGGATTTCCGGGAGATCATCAGCAACTTTTATCAACACCCGCTGCTGATCTGTTCCCGTATAACCGGCGTTGTTTAAACTAAAGGTACCCTGGTTCCATGAAGTTTTATTTATCGTGAAATCAGCTTCCCCCTCTTTGTTAGATAAGGCATACGGTAACAGGGTAACATTTGCTGCCTTGTTTAACAAAACATTACGTCTGAATTTTTCCTGTAAATAATTTAAGGGTTCAAATGCATAAACCTTGCCGGCAGCGCCCGCACATTGCGACATGCGGATACTTTGTAAGCCTATGTTTCCGCCAATATCCAACGCATTCCCCCCGCTCTTTAGCGAAATCCTGATCAGTTTATTTATTTCCGCTTCATACGTTCCGGTACTAAATATCGTCCACTCAATATAATTATCGGCGCTGGTATAAATAGCAATGTCCTCGTCGCTTAACCATACAATCCCTTCCTTTATGCTGGCCTTCAGCTTATCAGATGGCGTCAGCAAATTCGAAAGTCGTTCCTTTCCCGGCAGTTTCCAGTTTCGGGTAAAATCAAGTTTAATACGGTCAATGCGCTTCATTCAATAACTTATTTTCAATTGCTTCCGCAATGTGTAAAAAATCCCAGTCTTTAATAATCAATTTTGATTGCCAGCCTAATTTAGTCAATCGGGCCTTGTCCGCCGTTAATTGTTGTAATTCATCCAGCAGGCTACCGGCATTGTTGCTCACAAAAACGGCCCCGTTTTTTCGGCCGGCTATTAAATCAGCAGCACAACCTACTTTGTCTGATGCAAGCACTGCTTTTCCACAAGCCATTGCTTCGTTTACACTTAGTCCCCAGGTTTCACTTTTCGAAGGCAGGCAAAACAAATCAGCAGCCTGGTACAAAACAGGCATATAAGTTTGATTTTTAAACCCGGTGAAGTGGATATTGCTACTTTTCACCATAGCCTTCAACTTATCCTCATCCGGGCCGTTGCCAGCCAAAAGCAAATGAACATCCGGCTTGTTTAACGCACTGAAAGCCTGCACCAACAATTCAAGGTTTTTAACCGGTTCAAATTTGCCGGCATACAAAACCAATATATCATTATTAGTTAAGCCTAAAGCTAACCGCAATTCATCTGCTTCCCTGCTCCTTTCAATTTCAAACCGGCTATTGTCAATGGCATGTGGCGCAAAACTTAGCTCTCCTTCTCTTAATCCGTACTTAAGGTAATAATCGTTGTTATTTTTCCCGACATAAAAGGCGTGGTCAATATGCCCGTATATCCATCTCAAAAATATATACCTAAGCGTTTTCCTCAAGCCACCCACCTCATTCAGTAAGGTGGAATCACCACGGAAATATATGGGTATTTTACCGTTAAAAAAACGGATTATTTTTAGATGAGACTGATAGGCCCAGCCAAAAACCAATAGGGCATCGGGATTATACTTTTTCACCTGCTCAATTGCACCCGGGGTTACTATTCCTTTAAAACGATGAGAGCCCGCATTGCCCGCAACATTTTCCATCCATTCAAACTCATAGCCTTCCAGCAGCGGAACATCCCACTTAATTGCTTTTTTAAATCCTTCGTCCTGTTTATCAACAGCACTTTCGCCCATTGTGTAAAACACCCTGACCGCTATTTTCCCCCGGTGGCTTAACAACTTAAATATAGGGGCGTAATATTGGATAGGATGGGTTGTTATAATGGCCAGCTTCTTCATTTTGCTCTAAAATGTTTGATGGCTATAGAAAACAGTTCTACCTGCCGCCCGGTAAGACTTTCGGCGCTATATTTTTTAAATTTATCAGTAAGCGTCAGGTGTTTCAGGTTACCGTTCCCCCACTCGTTAAGCGTTTGGCAGATAACCTCATTTAAATTCGACGCGTCCTGGTTAAAAGTCAAAACAACGGCGTCATTTGTGCATTCCTTTATAGCTGCAACAGCATTACTATTTTCGTTAAAAATAGCCAGCAATGGTTTGCCTGTTAACAGGTATGGAAAAATTTTTGACGCTGTATATTTCGGATCATCAGAGCCAGGCACAAATAAGGCATCCGCTTGCTGCAAGGTCCATAAGGTATGATAATAACTGATCCGGTCAGTAATTTCAACTACTGATTCTTCAATACCATATTTTTCAGCAAGAGGCAATATCGTAGGTTTACCCTGCCCTGCAGGCGCATAGCTGGTGCCTATAAAATACAGGCGCAGCCTGCTGAATACTTCCGGGTTTTCAGCCAACCCCTGCTTTACCGCCTCGAATAAAGGGGTAATGGCTTTTTGCATGTCCATTCCGCCGCGGCCAACATACACTATGTTGGTGAATCCGCTTTGCAGCAGCATCTTAAAATCGCCCTTATTATCTGCAGCTATTTTTAAATCGGGCTCAAAAGCGCCGAAGTTGATGGTGGCCGACGGTAAACCCTTTATTTCAGGATACCTTGCCTTTAAATCATTAATATAAGCAGCCGAAACGCTTATCAACCCATCTGCCGCCTTCATAGCTACCGGCTCTAAATATTTGTGCAACCTGTACGAGAACCAATATTTGGCGGGGCGCTGCTCTTTGGGTTTATCCCGGTAATATTCAGAATGCCATGGGTCCTGCATATCTATCACATATGGTACCGCAAAGCGTCTTTTCCAATATGCTCCTAAAATGCAAACCGGGAACTGCGTGGTCGAAAAATAAATAAGATCATATTTTTCATGCCGCAAAATTTCGTTTACTTTTTTACGATACGACCAAAGTGAACGCAGTGCAAGGCTACCCAATCCTATCCTTGAAGTTACCGACCTGCTCAAGGCTTTTACTTTATAAATTTTAATATCCTCCGGGATACTCTGAACCAGCAATTCATCCTGCACCACATCCGAATATTTTTCATCTACGGTAACTACCGCAACATCCCACCCGAATTCTTTAAAATAAGGCAGGCTCATCCTAACGCGCTGCATATCCGCAGCATTTGACGGCGGGAAATAGGGAGAAATAATCAGAACTTTAGCGTTCAGTTTTATCTAGGGTTTGGGTAATTAGGGTTAAAAACTTTTTGCTTTCATTTTCCCAGTTCAATGTATTCGTCGCCAGGGCCAGTGAAGCTTCCCGGCAGGCTAAAAGCTTACTCCTGTCTTTGTTAAACACGGATAACAGCGCTGCCAATGTGCCTACATCACCTTTCCGGTATAAAGCTCCAATTGCAGGATATTTTGACAACAACGCACTTTGCGCAGTTGTATCACTTGCTACAATTGCTAAACCGGCTTGCATATAGGTGAAAATTTTATTGCTTAAAGCAAAGTCATTGTTTATGCTGAACCCCGGCTCCATTGCCAGCCCAATATCAAATTCTGCGGCAAATTCAGCCAATGCACCGGGCATAACGGGCTCATGATAAAATATCTTCGCAATCCCATTATTCAATTCATCAATAAAAGCTGTTGTTTGGCCGGAGTGATAGCCCAACAAATGCAATTCAAAATTCTTATCGGCCAACATGTGCAATGCCTTTACAACGTCCTCAATGCCCCTGCTGTTGCCAATAACCTGCGAAAACCAAAACAACTTCACAGGCCCGGTAGTGTTTGGTTTAACCGGCTCCCTTATCGCACCTGCCGGGAAAACATTTAACAGTGTTACAGGTGTCTTACCCGGAAAAAGCCGGTCGTAAGCTTGTGTGATTTGCTGGCTGCTGGCAGTTAAATAGCTTACGTGCGGGATATATTTGTTTTCGATACCTGCTTTCAGGGCTACTTTATAATCTTTGTCGTTACTTGATGATTCATACCGGTGAAGATCCTCTGCATCAAACCCGCACGGCTTATTATATTTTTTTGCTGCCTTCACTACTGCAGGTAATGCGCCCAGGTTATGGCCAATATACAGATCGGCCTGGTAGCTTTTAGCCGCACGGATAAGAAAATAACTATTCCTGGAAATGGCGAATTCCGAAAAATAGCTTATTCCCATTTTCCTGGTAAGTAATGCTGCAATCCAGGTAATTAAGCGGCTAAAAAAATAAACCAGTCGTTTCCCAACCGGGTCGCCCCCCACCCGTATTGCCTGCCATTTTTTTGAAGGTAAAAGATTTTTGTCGATAATGGTTCCCCACTCATTCCAGTATGCATAAAGCACAGTAACATCGTACCCGTTTTCGGCCAGGGTATCGGCTTCCTTTACCAGCCGCGGGTTCAATGCCGGTTGCCCTGACGAAACCAGTACTATCTTTTTTTTAACAGGATTGTCTTTTAAAGTCACTTGCCTTTAAACAGGGGATATAATTTATAGATAAAATCTTTATGAAAAGCGCTTCCCCCGCCATAAACATAATGTTCGCTTGTTATTTTATTGCCTAAAAACATCTCCTTACGGGCCAGGTCATACTGTTTTGGCAAACCTAAAAAGTTGCCTTTCTCGCTGGCGAACATAGCCAGTAGTGTTTGCTCCAGGTGCCATGATTCCGTTTTATACAGGTTGCCCTCCATTACTTTATTTATAAAAGGGAAAAAGTGTTCATCAAAATTATGCAGCAGTAATCCGGAGTTAAAAAGGTCTATCATTGGCGAGGTAAGATACCGGCCCAGCGTGTCGTCATCAAAAGTATATGAGTTATTTACATCCCGGTTATAACAGCCGTTGTAATTACGTTTTTCAACTACTTCCAGTATTTCATCGGGCCTCGAAAAAAAAAGCACATCCGAATCAATATGCAATAAATAGGCTGTTGTTTTTTCTACGATCATGTCAAATAACTTGATTGATAAAAAAAATACCTCCCTTAATTGCGTGCAATTTTCCAGCCCCTTCGATTCCAGCAATGCTTTAACCTTTTTATTTTCATCAACCCTTAAAAATATCTTAATCCCCGGAAACATTTTTTTCAGGAAACTGATCTCTTTGTCAGTAAGCGTTCCGTCTTCATGGTAATGCAGGTAAACATCCTTGTTCCAGAAACAAAAACTGTAAAGAGCGGCTACCGATTCGTAGAAATTTTTTTTACTGGAAACCGTGGCTAACGTAAGGCTGGCGCTTTCGGGCTTTAAAACAATAGGCGGCAGTGACCGAACTTTTCTTTTCAGGAGGCTGCGGTAGGTTAGCTTTTTTGTTTTTTCAGATACCCGGGTGTAATAACTGGTGTTACTAAACTGAAGCTCGTACTTTATTTTATTTATGATCTTTTTAATCATGGTAATCAAACAGTGAAAGGTACCTGGCAGCTATTTTAGTAACATTGAATTTTTGCGCTGCTGCCGCTCTGCATTTCTCCCGGTCAATTTCCTTCAAAAGCGGAATCTTGTTGGTCATTTGCGCTTCGTCTTCTACTATAAATCCGGTTATGCCATTATTCACAACCTCGGGAACCGAGCCCCGGTTAAACGCAATTACCGGAGTACCGCAGGCCATTGCTTCAACCATCACCATCCCGAAGGGTTCATCCCACTCAATAGGAAACAATAGTGCTTTAGCCTGCCCCAGGTAGAGATTTTTTTCCTCATCGTTTAAGGCCCCCAGATAAATAACCTGTTTGCCATCAATCAAAGGCTCAATTTGCTGTTTATAGTACGCCAAATTATCTGCCGTTTCAGGAATATTACCTGCTATCCACAAAGTATTAGCTGTACGCTTAGCTATTTTTATAGCTGTATGTGCCCCCTTCACTTTGTCTAAACGGCCCAAAAACATTAAAGGCGAATCATGGTCAACCCGGGCATTTACCCGGTACTTTGAAAAGTCAATAGCGTTGTAAACCGTTTTCCAGCTCCCCGCAACGTTCCCTGTGGATACGCAATAGTTACTGCAGGCCGTGAAGATCAGGTTACGGTTAGGCAGGCTGGTAACAATTTTTATTCCTTTGGTGCTCACCGGCCGCCCATAGGTCATTATTTTTTTTACGGGTGCGTTTAAAACAGGCAACAGGTAAACCAACCGTCCAAAATTATGGATCAGGTCAAAATCGTTCCGGCGTTTGTAAAGAAAAGCCCAGGCTTGCAGCAGTTCCTTACTTTTTTGAGCAGATGATCTCTCCAGGTTGTTTACACCGAAAGCATAACACTCACCCGGGATGTGGGAACCGGGACCTGCCAATAAACTTACCTCGTGCCCTTGTCTTTTATATTCTTCCGCAAACATGTGTACCAATCGCTCATGCCCGCCGTATAGCGGTGGCGGTACAGGTATACCCGGATCCATGATCAGTAATATCTTCAAGCTATTTCTTTTTCAACCCCATTAAAAATCTGTAGGTATCTTTCTGCGGAGCGTTCAAGCGTCAGGTTATTTAAAATGAATTGACGGGGCTTAAACTTGTCGCGCATACTTAAAAACGTATCAAGCTGCTTTTCAAATTCGGAGATCTCCTTAAACTTCAGTCCGCAGCTTTCATGCCAGTAAGGAACGGAGCTCACCGGCGCATACTTTACCTTTTCAGGGTAGTAGTAGGGGTCCTGCCAAAAACCGCCCCGGTCCCACGCAAGTATGGGCGTATCTGTAGCCAATATCTGCTGATAGGCCAATCCCTGTGTTTCATGTTCACACAAAAATATCACGGCCTTACTATCTGCAATTTTTTCCTGCAATTCGCTATGGGTATAACTGCCATAGCGCACAAACGTATAGTTTAGCTTATGCTGGTCTAAAATCTTCAATATAGGATCAATCAGCGTTTTTCCGAATGTATCGCGTTGCCAGCGGATCTTATCGTATATGAGGAAGTCTGTGCTTTTCTGCCCCGCATACGGCGTCCATTTTTCTGTATCAATGCCAACCGGCCAGGCTATGGCTTTGCTGCCATACCATGGGCGGCACATCTCTGCCATCCAGTCGCCCGGCACTAAAAACCGCTTCACATTAGGATACTTTTCAAAAAGATCAGGGCATTCAATGGGGTGCGAATAAACCCCGGCGCCAAAAATCACCGGATTTTCCCATTTTCGCTCAAACAGCAACTGGGGCTTTCCTATAATACAGGCAATCTCTTCCGGATGCTTTTTGATATATGCGAAATCATTAAAACGATAGGGCACGTTTATTTTATCCAGCCCCTTCATTAGCTCCAAAGCTACCATCATTACTCCGCCCGGCCGCTGTTTACCGCGCACCATCCTTCTGATCCAGCGCCTCGGGTACCGGTCAAACTTTATCCAGCGGTCGGGGTCCGGTTCTTCATAAAAAATATTCAGGGCCTTGCTGCTCAACGTAACAAAAATTTCCGGCGAAGCCTTAACAGCTTTTCTGTATTAACAAAACCAAGCTTCTGATAACACTTGCCTAACAAGCCGGGCTCCGGTGCTTTAAATTCTGGGTTGAGCGCTCTTATCCAGTTAACAAGCCGGGCAGCCTCACCCAAATCATAAATGGCAATCCAGTGGGCCAGTGGCCAAAGTATATTTATTGCGGCATTGATGCGTCGGGGGGTAAGTTTTCCACTGGTGCGTAACTTGTTTAATATATTTTTATAGAGGCCCAGGTGCTGTGAATTCTGCAGGTGTTGTTTTACACCACTGCTAATTTGTAACCTGTCATGATGGGCCACGCGGTGTATAAGCGCAGCACCCTTATGCGCTGCAACCTTAGGTTCCTTTAAAGCTACCTCCAGTATAAAAAACCTGTCATCTCTTAATGCAAATTCCTGCCGGTGGGTTATATCCGTGATAAAATCTTTTTTAAACAAAAATGCTGAGTAGTGCGACCCGTCCCCTTCACCCAACTGCCGGGCTATAAAATCGTCCGTATCAGCCCAGGGCTGGACTTTTAGTATTTGCCCCTCCCGCTCAAATAATTGGTAGCCGCTTACTACTATATCGGCAAAGCCTGCTTCGGCCAGCTCAAATTGTTGGTCGTTAGCCCCCTGGCTTATCAGGTCATCCGAATCTAAAAAACGGATATACTTTCCTTTGGCTATTTCAAATGCCTTATTTACTGCAACACATTTACCTGAATTGGGCTGGCTTAATATCACCAGGTCGTTTTGGCGGGCCAGCCAAGTCGCTGTTCCATCACTGCTGCCATCATCAATAACAATTATTTCTACCCGGCACTTATTATTTCTGCAACTGTCAATTGTTTGCGGCAAACTCCACAAACGGTTATATGCAGGTATAATAATTGAAATATCCATTGCAGCCATCAGGTAATTATGCGGTCTGAACTTTTAATTTTCCTTACTCCAAAAAGTCTGTGGTAGGTACTTCTGAAAGTATTCTTAAAAAACAATTTTAACCGTTCAGGATATTCTATCCTGATTAAACTTCTTAAATTATCCAGCTGCGTCAATTTATCATCGGCTGCTTTTTCAAGCCTGAAAACTTCGCGCCGGTAGGGATAATGCAAGGTGTACTCCCCTAAAAAATGCACTATAAGCGGGTGCACTTTTTCAAACGGATACCATGCCCTGTGTTCAGGGTGTGGTAACGGGGGGTTAACCAAAAGTGTATTTCCTTTTATTATATCTATTTGATATTTGCCCGGGCATGCCAGCGGGTCGCTCATTATACTGCCATCGTCAATTAGTGGCTTCATACCTTCCAGCTGCATGGCCAACGCCATGATCACTTCATCATTCGGCCGGTTTCGCAGCCGCACAAAACCAATTTCATCATACTGTTTTTCAATCAGGCGCGCGCGCTCATAAACCCGGGCAGCGGCATCGCCATTTTCGAGGTAATAAAGTCCGCCGTTAAATTTGGGCAAGTGCGGCACATCAAATCTTTTACATACCGCGTTGATATCGCCAAACCATTCGCCGGATGAAATATAGTTGCCCACCACGGCCACCTGCATTCCCTTAAACCGATCGAACAACGATGAAAGGTCCCCGAAGATCAGGCAGTCACTATCAATAAACAGCGTTTGACCCTGGGGTGCAACTTTATCTAAAAATAACTTGGTTGAAAAGCCCTCGCCAAGTTCGCCGGGCCTTATGGTTTTAATTTCGGCGCTAAACGCCACATCTTCGGGCAATAATTCGGGGCTGTCTGTTACTATGCAAAAAGTGATCTCCGCATTGGTATTCCACCGGTAAAATGACCTTGCCAAATTAACAGCCAGGTTAATATACAATGGTTTGCCTGTTGCTATGGTTAAAACAGTTTTTTTCAACCCGCTGCTATCGCCTTTCTAAATTTTTCACTAATGGTACGGTAATATCTTTCAATGTCCGAATTCAATTTAACAATAGCTGCTAAACGTCCCTTTGCGTGGTTAACATTCACTCTGCCAATAAACTTTTTTAACGAGTCCCCTTTTTTGAGCGTGTTAACCAGGCTGATCAAATAAATATTCAGGCTGATGGCCAACGTCCAGCCCCATGTTTTCTTAAACCATGGAAGCGTTGGGTTAAATAGCCATGAATACGGACGATGCAGGATATTGCAGTACCCAAACTGGTAAACAAGGTTAAGAAGATACTTATCGGTAAGCCTGTTTTTGGGTATAAAGTGGTAAAATTTCAAATCCTCGCTGTAAGCTATATCAAAGTTCAGCAGCTTAATAGCATAACACACCTCTACATCGCCGCCCGAACTCAACTTATCGCTGAGCCTGTCCGTTGCGATAGGTGTAAAATCCATTGCTTTAAGTTGCTCCAGTACTGATTTTCTTACTACTGAGCCAGCGCCGTAGACATAAGGGCTGTCCCCTTCAATTACCCCGTTGTGGCTGCTTTGTGCACCAGTAGCGTAGTTGCCGCTGTAAGTGCCGAACCATTCCGGTGGCTCTATTTCAGGCTTAGGAATTCCGCATCCACCAATAATACCCCAGTTCGGGTGGCTTTCCAAAAGGTTATAAGCGCTATTTACGTAGCTGTCAAAAAGCCAGTTATCATCGTCACAAAATATAATAGAATCATACATTGACTCCGCCACGCCTTTTTCGCGGGCAAAGCTCAGCCCGGCAACAGGCTGGTCAACCACTTTAAACCCAACACCAGGGAGTTTGTATTTAACCCATTCTTCGGCAGCAAACTGTGCAGTATTATCGGCCGAACTATTATTTACTACAATTAGTTCCCATTGAATATGGTCCGGAACTTTTTGAAGCGCGATATATAACAATGTTTCAGGCAACCGCAAAGCGCTGTTATAACAACAAATTATTACCGAAACACCTTTCATTTATTAAGCCTTTGTTGCAGTTGCTGGTATAATTTCCGCAACCTGTAATTGCTATAATAGGTTTCATGGCCGTTTACAGTGCAGCGCTTATTAATGCTATTCGCATCATCTAATTTTGATACAACATTGCAAAGTGCCGGGAACAACTGGTATTTTTTAAGGAATAGCAGTTTTTGATCAATCAACGTGTCCTCAAGCTCCGCCCAGGGGGCTTCTTCCAACAGCTTTTCAATAGTTAATATACTCGCCTTGTAATCTTCAATATCAATCTGCACCAGCGAAGCCGGCGCAAAATAATTTGTAATGTCAGGGGCGCCATAATAAATTGGCATAGTATGGGCCAGGTAGCATTCCGTTATTTTTTCGGTAAAATAACCGGGTATCGCTGAATTCTCTATCGCTAGTGAGTACTTATAAGGCGCTAAAGCATCCCACTTATCATCAATGGGGTTAAAGCCGCGTCCAAACACATCAATCCTGTCCTTAAAATGCCCTATCATTTTATTAACAAAAGAGAAGCGTTTTTTGTGCCCGCTTAAAATGGTAAGATCGGAACACACCACCGACAGCGTTTTAGTTTTGGGGATCTTTATTTGATTATTGACTTCCGCAAACGACTTACTTAGCTGCCACTGATTAATTTCGTGCGTGTTTATTATGTTCCGGTGTTGCAGATCGTCCCGGCAGGTTATAACATAATTGAACTGGTTTAAAAATTTTTGATTAAACTGTTTTCCTTCATGCGCCTCATCTGTCATATAAATTACGTTCGAAGGCGGGCATTTAACAGTCATTTTTTCAAACTCGTGCGGAATATCGCCCCAAACTATCCAGTAATCACAAACATCGCAATTGTTATCAATTTCAAATCTATAGTCAACTATACCCGGATCAAGCTGACTCTTTAAAAAGTCGTGCCGCCAGGGCGTAGTAAGTTTAATTACTTTCATGCAGATGTTGGAACTATTCTGATGATATCCCTTTTTACAGACAGTTCCCGCTTTACTTTACTTTTTTTCAGCATATTTTTTAACGTCCTTATTGCAGGATAATCATCTGTACCGTTAAAAAACCTGGCGTCATCTATTAAAATCACATGCGGTAATTCCGAATTAAAGATTAACTCCAGTTCGCTTACAACAGGCGTATTTAGGTCGCCTTTGGCTGTTTTTATATATTCATTATTATAGGTAAACTCTCCTGAGTAATGGCCATCCAGCCAAAACAACATGGGCTCCTTTACCTCTCGTAAAATATGCTCCAGTTCTACGTCGCTGCTGCCGTTAATGATTTTAACATTTTCATACGCCGAAAAACGGGCCTGCGCTCTTGATGCCAATTCCTCACTCAGTTCAATAGAATATAAAAATTTAAAATCTTTACGTAAACATTCTATGGTATCACCTAAAAAAGTACCCGTCTCCACAAATATTGATGGATTATATTTCTTTTTATATGACAGAATGATCGCTCGTTTTTCCTCATACTCCGGAATCACAACGTTTCGCCGGATAATATACCTGATTATTCTTTTTATCATAATTGCTTTTTATTTGAACCTTTTTTGAAAGGTAAACTTTTTACATTTTGTACCTTAAATATGTTATAGTCCTTGCGAGCCGCCAGCCAAACAAGTTAGCTAACAGCGTGGTTAGCGGCCCGGCTTTATACTTTTTGCCGTTATATCCAAAAGCGGTGGCTTTCGCAATAGCCGTTTGGGATAGTTGCCGGTATTTTGGAAATGCGGCAACCCCAATTTCCCAATAATGCCTTGCAAAGATCCGTTCAAGAACCGGGTCATTTAATTTTGCCTTTAAATAACCATATTTAAGATCAACAGATAACAGCATGCTCTCAAAAGCGGCAAGACTTTTTTGACCCGACAGCGTGTTATTATGTTTATGCTTCCGATAGTAATTGGTGCCTGCAGCGCTGTATCTAACCCCTTTGGAAGCCAGTAACACCCGGCAAAAAAATTCGCCGTCGTCATCGGGGCATCTAAACTCATTCCACATTCCGGCTTCGTCTATAAGCGCCCTGGGTGTTATCCAGGAATTGGGCTGAACCATGCTGCCGTACCCGGGCATCACCTCGTCACCGGCATGCAGTTTCAGCAAAAAATCTACCGGATTGTCGCTATCCTCACAAAACCAGTCATCATCTTTAAGCGCTATTTTGTGATAGTCTTCCCCATTTTCAAAGTGCACAACGCGGCATAAACCTACATGGGTTAGTGACCCGTTTAAGCTGTTCATTTGCCCTTCAATCTTATCAGGGCTCAGCAAGTCGTCGGCATCCAAAAACTGGATGTATTTCCCTTTTGCTTCTCTTAAACCATAATTACGGGCTGCACTTGCCCCTTTATTCTCTTGTGTTAATACCTTTACATTTGCGGCGTTATATTGCGCAGCTATAGCCAGTGAATTGTCTGTTGAGCTATCATTGATAATAATAAGCTCCTTGTTGGGCCATGACTGATCAAGCGCTGATTGGATGGTATCAGCAATATATGCTTCGGCATTGTACAGGGGAATAATAATAGAAACCAAAGGTTTAGAATTATCCACCTGATCCATTAATCCTTTCCCGAGAAAATCGTTATCCATCTAGCTCTTAAGGAAACATTAGCCGGTGGGGTGTTCTTGTTAAACCATGGTTGTTTTAAATAATCCATGTATTTATCCGGGTCCTTATCCAACAATATTATCTGATCTATCAATGGGCTAAAATCAAGCTTGTTAAACTGAAGTTTCATTTTCAGGTTTTTGCCAATTGATTTAAATTTCCGCTGCAGCCTCTGTTTGGGTGATTTATAATACAGCGGTCTGATATCAGTAAAATTCAATTGTGATGCATTTTCTAAAAACTTAACCAGACTGGTATCATTGGTCCTGATAAAATCATTGGCGAACAAAAAACTTTGTGTGTTAAATATTTCACTAACATTAGGGTCGCCACAGTAAACCGGCAAACTCCGGCAAAGCATAGCATCGTAAAGCTTTTCGGTTTGATAGCCTGGATAAACGTAGTTTTCAAAAGCTATTGTAAACTTATATTGCGATAAAAACTGGTGCTTAACTGCCCATTTATCGCCTTTATACACCTTATCAACAGATGGCATATTGTTCATGCTTTTGCCCGGGGCATCAACCTTTTTATATTTAGATAACTGCCTGAAAAATTCTTCCCGGTAAGGCACCGGTGCTGAATAAAAAAAATTACAGAACCTGGTTTTCGATGCAAGAATCCGCTCCACATCCCAATCTTTCTTTACCAGGTCTTCCGGGTTTAAGTTGTGCCATTGAATACGTTTGTATTTGGCACTGTTTACTTCCTGTTCAGACGGAATCCCGAAGGCCCATTCGCAGCTCTCCAGGTCTGGAGTTATATTTTCGCAGAAATACCCGATCCTTACATACGGGCCGGGCGGAGGGACGTCATTACCATACGGTCCAAAAAATATGTAATCGGCATCCTCACTTTCAACAAAATCAAACTTATCCGCAACAACATTCAATATATCATAAATCCCTGTGTGGTATAAAATGCCATTTTGAAATTTGATCTTTATTTTTTTTTTCATTTATGAAATAAATGCGGCTTCAGTCCCCAGGTTATAGGCTTCAATCGCATCATATAACCTGTTGTAAACCTCTTCCATTTCAGCCACCGCGGACGGTTGCGCCGCTGCTGCTTGTGTGTTACGGGTGCCGGCTTTGTAATTAATGGCTTTCCCTATTGCAATTTTCATTTCTGAAAACAAGGAAATATCAGAACGATCGCCCTTATAC
Source organism: Mucilaginibacter xinganensis (assembly GCF_002257585.1). Lineage (NCBI taxonomy): Bacteria > Pseudomonadati > Bacteroidota > Sphingobacteriia > Sphingobacteriales > Sphingobacteriaceae > Mucilaginibacter > Mucilaginibacter xinganensis. Next base: position 5,264,421 of record NZ_CP022743.1, read on the forward strand.
CCGTACTTTTCTTTGCCGATTATACCTTCCCTTTTTAACGTTTCCGCGCCTGCCGATGACGTAACGTTTCCGGGGGTATTTACTGATAACGCGTTGTAGCCGGTATAGTAAACTATATTGGCTTTTAAATAGGAGCACCTTAAAGAATACTCCCAATCCAACATAGTAAATTGCGTATCAAATAAGCCCAGGTAACTTAAGGCGCTTTTCCTTATCAGCATATAAACATCGCTGAAGGTGAAGCAATTGGCATTACCGCTTTTCCATTCTTTAAAATATTTTAACCTACCGGTTGTTGCTATCTCTTCCGGGGCGAGCAGATCAGCTGTTAAACCGTTGGAAATGCAGATATCAACAAGCGGGTTGGCCAACATAAATTGCTTGCATTTGCTTATTGCGGTAAACGAATACACATCATCATCAATTACTTTTTTTATGATGGTGCCCCTTGCCAGTAACAAGGCTTTATTCCAGCCATGTGCCTGGTTATGATCCGGTTCCGAAACAAACTGGTGAATCTTCCCCTCACCAAAAAGCTGTTGAAGGTATTCCTTTGCGCCATCTGTGCTGTCGCCGTCAACTACTACTATCTCTTCATCAGGCTGCAATGCGCACATCAGCTTCTCTAAAGTAATCTTTAAAAAAGGCAGCCGGTTGCGGGTAGCGATGATAAAGGATAGTTGGTATGCGCTCATTTAAATTTTACCTCAAACCAATTGATCTTCTTATCCAATGATAGGTTTTATAGGGAATATGGACAGCCAAAAAAACAATTAAACTCGCTAATGAAACAGGCAGTCCCGATAAAAACAACTTTAGCAGTAAACGCTGCGAAACATAGGGGTACGACTTGATATTACTGCCACCGAAGTGCACCAGAATGGGTGAATAGGATGGTGGGTACCCGCTTCTGGCCGGCGTAAATTTGTTTGCAGGATTGCGCAAAACCCTTTCCCCTTTTAAAACATTCAGCTTATTCGGTTTTTGATCTGTTGAAAGGTCCGACATAAATTCACCGGTATCCTTAACCGGAAGCTGTTTATTTGCGATCATACCTATTGACAACAGATCCTCTTCATTCTTCCATTTATTTTTAATGCGGTGAAACTCATATTCGTCATATCTAACGGAGATTTCCCTTGCCCTGTCAAAAATAAGTTTGGTTAACGCTGTCTTTTTTATGTAGTAAAAGCCGCCATTAAAAAGGATAGCATTGTCAATAGAAAATTCGCTCCTTGCGTAATCGGCTCCTTTATCGCCGGTTCCCCAGTATTTTTCAAGCGGGGTAAGGCGGCCAATAACGGTGACATCCATGCCCTGGCAGGCTTCAAATATAGGTTCCAGGTTGTCATAACAAAGGCAATCGGAATCTATAAATAAGGTTTCCTCGGTTTGCAGGTACGTATCAAGGTATAACTTAGCTTCAATATATAGCTTTGCAACGTCATCATTTACCGCAAGAAAGGTCACCCCATCAATCTGCTTATCAGGCTTAATATTGGTCGCAATAAAAATTGGCAGGCCGGGGTTGTGCAGTTTAATTGATTCAGCACAATTAATAGCGAACTTAAGGTATTCGCTTTTATTGGTTGCTAATAGTAGTACAGATCTGTCGGCCATTAAACGTCGCTATTCTTTTTTAAATCTACCACCTTGCTATAAATTTGGCTGGTCTTGAAATTATAGGCAAAGTAGTTTAGCCCTATATTTTTCCAGGTTATATGGTGAATTTCTTCATTAGTACCCTCAGTCGTTCTATAGGCCAAATAATGGCGGGGCCAGTATTTCAAATAAATACCCCAATAATACAGTGCTTTTTTGAGCCAATAAAGCGAAGGCAACTGCTGACTCGTACTGGTTAACGCCTCATTATATAAATTTAGTACTAAATGGCTTTTGGCAAACCCGATGTGGAGTTTTTTCAAATATGCCCAAGTAAGGCGTGTGCTGGTGATATAATGCCTGAATGTAAGCAATGGTGTGTACAAAATTTTATACCCCGAAAGCCGCACCCTGCCACAAAGCTCCGAATCGCCTCCCGCAGAAAGTTCCTTCTCTTTCCGGTCATCCAAAAACATTGGGTATTTTTGGGTTACATTTTCTAAAACCGATTTACGGATAGCTATACCGGCACCATAAACGGTATCAACCATTGCTGTTTCACCGGGCTCCAACCCTACGGCGTAACTTTGATGAAAGGTATCAAACCAAAATGGTTTCTGCTGTGCATTCTCAAATACAGCAGTGCCAAAGCCACCTATTATACCTACCTCCGGCTCTTCTTTAAATAGCCGGTAAACATTTTGAATATAGTTTTCGTCTAACCAGTTGTCATCATCGCAAAAAACCAGGTACTCGTAAGTAGCGGCTAAAATACCTTTCAGCCTGGCGTTTGAAAGCCCCGGTTTAGGTTCAGATACGATGGTGAATGCTATTCCGTTTGGCTGCAGCCCGGCCCAGATTGATGCTGCAACAGTGCCTGTATCATCGGCAGAAGCATTGTCAACTAAAACAATTTCACAGCCGATATTTTTAATAGTTTGGGCAGCTAAATATTCCAGCGTTTTAACAATCCTTAATGAACTGTTGTAGCAACAGACTATAACTGATACACCTTCTTTCAACAGCTAAAAATCAATTATCGTCCAATTATCGGGGTAAATATTGCGGGGGGTTTCCTGCTTAATGCGCCAGCCCAAAAAATACTGCGGGGCGTAAATAACCTTTCCGGGCTTATCATTCAGCCATGCGGCCCACCAGCTAAAGGTGCTGTTCGAAATAATACATGCATCGGCGTTAAGCAAATGCTGAAAATCCATTATCTCCGTATCAGTCGAAACTGTTTTATTATTGATCGCGGTAAAATTTCTATTTACAAAATCTACATCATCGCTTACAAACACAAAGTGAACATTTTGCTGATCAAACCTTGCTAGTGCTTTTTCATAGTATGCAAGCGGTAACGAAAGGTCGCTCCCGCCTAAATTTAAACTTTCCAGGCTTTGATAATCTGTACGTCGGATGTGAACCGCTACAGTAGTATTGTTTTTATACAGGTTTTCATATTTAAGCCTGAATGCATCAGTAAAGCTTTTTTTTAAGCTGAACTTATTTTTTAACACTTGCTTTACCGGCTCAAAAAACAATTCCGACTGAAAAAAGCCCAGATACAATTGGTTGTCTTCGGGTATTGCTTCAGTTGTAATACCGTTAAAACCATAATTGCACACTGCAAGTTTATTTGCGCGTACTAAATAGTTATAGTAGTACCTGCGGAGATAAAAGCTAAATATATTTTTAAACCCCTGTATCTTAAAAAGCTGTTTAAGCCCGCTTTGGGGATTACCATTTATACTGCTGAAGTATTTATCTACAGCAGAAAACTCAATGTACTGGTCGATATAAAAGCTAGTGTTTAACTTTTGCGAAGTCGCCATTATAAAAGCATACTGAAACAATTGATTCCCTAATCTCCCCTGTAATCTTACCGCTATCATATTGCCGTTATAGCCCGAAAATTTTCATTGCTTAATCTTCAATAACCTTTTTAATTTATGGGTAACCTTACTAAAAAAGGAAGCCCCCGGATAAGCTACATTTTTAACCTCCAGGTGCAATTTTGTATAAAAGTCTCTTTTAGCTTCTTTACTCACGAGTACTATTGGTTTCTGCTTTAGCCTGTAAAACCAATCGTATTTCCCTTCGCCCAGCATATAATTAATAAAACCTTCGTCTATAATATCAAAAAACGGGAATAACGCATAAGTAGCCTTTATTGAAACAGACCACAAATTGGCTTCGGCATCACTCATCCAATAAGAGTTAGCATAATCAAGCCGGTGATAATAAAAGGTATCTTTCAACACCACCATTTTTGCGCCGGTTATAATTTGCCTTAATCCAAACGTCCAGGTGTCAAGCGCGCCGGAGCCTTCTGCATACCCCTTTGCATTTACCCAGCTTTGTTTGGTAAACAAATAATTACCGTGCTGACCGGGAGAATTATCACCCATCAAATAGCTTTTAACGCTAACCTCCCCTTCGGGTATCGACCATATGTACTCAGGGGTAAACTTGTCCGCCAAAAAATAATGCTGATGCTGAAACGATGCAGCATCAGCTTTGCTATCCAGCAGGTATTTCTTTAGCGGTGCAATACTTAGCGGCGCCAAAACATTATCGGCATCAAGGCAAAACAGCAAATCATGTTTAGCGTTTTCAACCGCAGTATTACGGGCGGCAGCACCTCCTTTATTCCTAATGTGCCCGTGCAAAACTATATCCGGATATTTATTTTTCAGTTCCTTCAATACCGTTACAGTGTCATCTGTTGAACAATCGTTTGTGATGATCAGTTCGTCATCATCTGTAAAGTTAGTTTGCATAACAGATTCAACTGCTTCTGCAATTGTACCCGCGCAATTATAAGCAGGTATAAAAAAACTAATTGACGGCATTACCGGGTTTATATTTTAACATTATTTTCCGCTCAAAGTACTGGTAGCTGAAGTGGGCAAGCATAATTACCACAAATAAATAAAGAATAAAGAGGCCGATATGAATTACTGGATTTGCTGTTAATGTAAACCAACCGCCAAAAAAGCCGCCGCCAATTACAAAAAGCGCTTTCATAGGATAATGGAACAGATACACGCCATAAGATATTTTCCCGAGGTAACTTATCGGTGCAGATTGAAGTATAGCAGGAAAAAGTGGTTTTTTGATTACGGCAGGTGCTATTAAAACAAACGCCAATAAATTAACCAGGCTATATTGATAAAACGCCCTTATGTTTATTAAAAAATGCGGGGTGGTCTCCATCAGCCAAAAGGCCGGAAAATCAAACCCCAGGCTTTTCCCGTCAACTAAAAAATAACCGGCATGCCGTAAATAATACAGGCAGGTTAAGCCGGTAGCCAGGCATATAAATGCGGTGATAAAAAAAGTGCGGTACGGAAAATTTATATTAAATGGGTGCAAGGCAAGTAATGCTCCCGCAGCCAATGCATCAGCCTGGCAAAAAGTATTGGTGTACAAAAATTCGCCCAGCCAGTACCTGTTTGATACCAAATGGATCCCTATTACCGCTGCCCAAAGCCTGATCAGCGGACAAATAATCATAATGGCGATAACCAATTTCTTCAATTGCCTGCTGTTTAAAAAATAAACCAAAAAAGGAAATATGAGATAAAATTGTTCCTCAACGGCTAACGACCATAAATGTCCAAAAAAATCATTTGCATAATCGCCAAAATGAAACAACGGGGCCAGATTAAGCTTAATGTTATAGGTATAGGTTAGATAAAAGGGCATATCGTGCCTGATGGCATTCACGCCGGCAAGCAGGCTCCCCTCCTTTGACAGTGCCGGTACAAAATAATAGATCAGCAGTACAATTAAAGCGGTACTGAAGATAAACAGGTAATATACCGGAAATATCCGCAGCGCCCTTTTGTAAAAAAAGTCACCCAGGTATTGTTTAAATGCACGTTGTTTCTCATTCACTAAGATCCTGGTTATTAAAAATCCCGACAACACAAAGAAGATATTTACACCCACCCATCCAAATTTGAGCGAGATGCTGTTATTTGGCCAATGTGTGGAAATCACCAGCAAAGCAGCCAGCGCACGGATTCCATCTAACCCCGGAATGTAATCTAATTTTTCAGGTACCTTGCTCAAGTTCTTTGATAATGTATTTGCACCACTTCTGGTAGTATAGTTCGTTTTTCCAATACTGGTATGCTTTCTGCCCCTTTTTTAGCGCGTCTTTTTTATCCAGATTCATTAATAACTCCTCCAGTTCGTCCACGGTGGCTGCGTAGTAGCTTATTTCATCCCAGGGGATGAAGTTTTTAAAAGGCCTTACATCCCTGTCGCCAACCAGGCAGGGTGCAACGCCCAGTTGCATCGCCTCAAAAAAACGGAATGAGTTACAACTGGTTCCCCGCGGGCATAACGCCACATAAGATTCAAGAGTTCTTAAATTATAATTTTTAGCCCATAGCCATCTTTTATAAAAACGGGTAGGCAGGCTGCCTCCTATCTCTATCTCCGGATGGCCCGCAAACCGTTTCGCCATTTCAATCCGGATAGGATGCGTGTCAAACGACCCGTTAAAGGTGGCGAGGTATTTCTTTTTTACGGGGATCGGCGGCCTGCGATGCGGGCTGCATAAAATCGGGATATCAATACCCGGATTAATGGTACGCGCAGCCGTAAACACAACCGCCCCGCCTGTATCAATCAAAGTGCCGCCGTCAAACTGCGTAATGGTAAAAGTCTTTTTATCGTCAATTATAGCTTTGCTGACTTCGTCCTGCAATTTGGCCAATCCTTCATCATTGGTAGCAAAGTTATGGTTAATGTGCCAGCGGGTCCAGTAAACAGGCAGATAATGCCAGTCAGCTTCTGCAGGGTTAGATGTAACTATCCCATTTTGCTTTTTAATCCAAATCAAAAAATCCTGCTCAATACCATAGTCCTTATTATGGGCAGGGTACTGAAACGACTGGCTTTCCGGTTGCAAAATACCGGCAACATTTAGCAGGTAGATCTTCATTTATAGCGCATTGTGTTGGGTTGCATCATTAAAGATTAAGCGCCATTTTTATTTTAAATAACCAGGTTTCTGCTTTGTAGCGGATATAAGAATGGTGGTGCCATTTATAGCTAAAATAAAACCTTGGGACCTGTGTTAACTTCCGGTGTTCTTTGCTATCTACTTTGGTGATTGATTCGCTGCCCAAATGGGTTACGACCGATGTGGACACCAGGCAGTTTTTTACCTTATATTTTTCAAGGGTGTTTGAGTAATCATAATCGCAATACCAAAACACAAACTTTTCATCCAGCATCCCGATGGTGTCAAATATTTCCCTTTTTACAAAAATGCACCAGCCTATTAAAACGCCGAAATAGCCTTCCAATGGCGGCGCATTTTCCGCAAAACCTTCCTTTTTATGAAAATTAGGACAATAAGGTACCGCACTCATCATCACCGGGTCGTTATCCATGGCGTTTAATATTTCGGTGGCCCAGCCCTTGTGAAAAATCAGGTCATTATTACACAGGCACACATAAGGGTTGCCTGTTAGTTTTATGCCCATGTTTAAATATTTATGAAAGCCAAATTTCTCAGCCGGATAAATTGTCATGGCGTTTTCAAACTGGTAGGGCTGCAATGATTTATTCGATTCAACTACTACTATATTGAAATGAATCTTTTCAGGGTCTTCCGAAGCTAATAACGTATCAATAGTTTGGATGGTCAGATTTTTGAGATGCTCATCCTTCGCGTAACTCAGGATAATAATATCGATGCTAACTTTCTCTTTCATTATTTAGCTATATTGAATAAAATGGCGATCCTTTTTTGAAGATCATTTTAAAGGTAAACTTTATAAAATAACCCGGCGTTTTGTAAAACAGAAATCCCTTTTTAAAACTCAAAAGATATTTTAATGCAAGGCTATAAATTTTCCTGTTGGGCCAATTGTTTGAGGCACAGATCCAGATAAATTCATTAAGAATTTTATATTCAAACCTGCATAAGCTGTTAAAGCTGGTATTAACACAAAATGCAGGTAACTTTTGTGCCCATTTTTTTTGAAAAACACGTGCATTTTCAATCCAGGTATTATTCATGCTTCCAATGGATGAATGATGAATAAGAATATCATTTACACAGTACATTTTTACACCCAGCGTATGCAATTGCATGCAAAGGTCCACATCATAAAAATGAAAGCCCTTAAAGGTGGTTTCATCAAATGCCACCTGCTCAAAAAGGCTTTTTTTAACACAAAACCATACCCCGTCAAAGGCTACTACCTGCCATATAGGCTGCCTGTCAATGTTTGACTTTAAAACAGGAACCGGATCTGTTTGCGAAGACTGCAAAATATGCTCGTAAAAAACACCGCTCCCCCACCATGCACCAGGCATATAGCTGTAATACGGTGTTCCGGCAACACCTATGCCGCCAACATCGTCGCTACTAAAATGATCTAAAACAGCACTACCCCAATTATTGGTATGGTATTGTATATCGTCGTGCATGAAGCACAGCACCGGGTACCTGCTTTTTTTAACGCCTGCATTATAGGCGGCGCAAATGCCATACTTGTTAGTCGAATTGTCTATCAATATAACCTCGTGCAGCACACCTATTGTATTTTCAATGTTTGCTAACAATTGCGGATTAGCTGACCGGGAGCAAATAATAACGGAGATCATAAACTAAGTACCGTTTTAAACGCTCTCAATCAGTTTATTTATTTCGGCGTAAATACCGGGTGCAACAACATTTGTATTGTAATGATCAACTACCAGTTGATTAGCCTTGTTCCCTGTTTTTGCAATAAGCTCAGCATCCTGGCTTAACGTGTATATAAGGGTGGCCATTTTTGAAATATTCAGGTAGGGCGCTGCCAATCCTGCCCCCTGCTTTAACAGTTCAGGGATGCCGCCGCTGTTTTCAAACGCTATAACCGGTTTTTTTAAAAAAGCCGCTTCCAGTACGATCAGCGGAAAAGGATCTTCCCGCGACAGTAAAACAAAAACATCAAATAATTTAATAAAAGGCAGCGGCTCGGGCGTGCTCTCTAAAAATACCAAACGGTTTTCTATTCCACATTTACGGGCATCATACAGCAGTTGTTTTACAAACGGATGGTTATCACCTGCCCCCAACCAAATTATCTTAAATTTAAGCTCGGGATACTGTTCTGTCAATTTTAAGGCGAGCGGGATTACCAGGTCAGTACCCTTTCGCCATTCTGGCGTACCGCCCATCCCTATCACAAAAGCCTCCTCTGTTATATCCAAAGCCGCTTTGCCGCAATTGTTACTTTTAACCCCTGCATCTTCAATAGCTATAAACTCGTAATGCAGGTTTATTTTTTCTGCGGGAACATTAAATTCATTTACCAGGTTCTCTTTTACAGCTTTTGAAACAGCAATAATGGAGTCGGTAAGCCCCAGGTTTTCGTGCAGATACGCTTTTGAAAAGAAATAATTTAATACATATGAGAGCTCATGGATGCAGCAAAGCGTTTTAACAGCATGCCTCTTCTTAAACAGGGATAACAATGGCAAACTCGCAATGGTATTCCCGTAAACCAGGTCATACTTCTGCTTTGCAAGCTGGCTTACCGCCCTTTTATCCAATTGCTGCTGGTTGATACTTAACAGCTTCTTTTTAATCCTTACCGGGTAAGTATGCTGCCGTGTAATATCGCTTAAAACCATTGTTTTACCCAATAGTTCAAAATCAGCTTTAAGCGGGCCATCGCCTAAAAGTAATATATCAAACTCAAGGTTAGTATTCGTTTTCAACCATTTAAGCAGGTGTAATAACACAATAGGCGCACCGCTGCGTGATGCCTCATGACTTATAAATAAAACCCTCTTAATTTTGGCTGCTTTCAATAATATATTCCGACTTTGCCTTTATAACGGTATTGCTTTCAACCGACTTATAAACCAGGCAATTGGCACCCACAATGACGTTATCGCCAATGGTTACGCCCTTCAATATGGCTACGTTGCTGCCTATCCAGCAGTTTTTTCCGATAGTAACAGGTGCTGTTTGAAACTGATCCCTTGAAACTTCAAGTACCTTTTCCTTATAGCCAAATAAATGGTTATGATCGTACAGCTTTACGCCTTCGCCAAACATGGTATTTTCACCGATGCTTATTTTTTCCAGGCAATTTATAGAACAATAATTATTGAAAAAAACATTTGACCCTATTGTTAACGCGGCCCCCGGGAACATTAAAATATGACAGTACTTTTTAATGCGCACATGCGACCCGAACTTAATTGAAAATTTATCTTCAGGCAGGTTGGCAGAAAAATAAGATTCAATGGTAAGCCCTGCCTCAATGGTAATATTGGGATTATGGCGAAAATCATAAAGCTTGTTTTGCTCATAAATAGCTTTCAGACTTTCAACCAACTTACCTATAAAACTCTTTACTGCTTGTTTCAATTCTACGTTATTACCTTTCCTAAATTTACTTATAGCTTTCGATCAAATGAAATACTATTTTTTTAGATACAGAATTACTGCTTTTTAAAATATTTTTTATCAGGAAAGAAACCAAAAAATGTCCAGCCCTATTAAAATATTGTGATATCATTTTAAGAGATATAGCATAAAAACCATCTTTAAAGAGGTACCACTTTAACTTATTAACGATAGCCTTTTGAACAACTAATTCAGGGTATCTATAGTAAATATCCTGGTACGTATAAAAAATTTGCATATCCATATCGGCATTTTTAACCGTGCTTTGTTCCGGGTGAATGCGGTAGTAAAACAACCTGTCGGGTATCGATCTGAATTTGCAGTTGCTTATTAATAATTTCAACCATAGGTGATAATCCTCCATGTTTTGAACACTCAGCTCTTCTATAAAACAGTGTTCTGCTATTAAAGGGGCTCTTTTCATTAAAACAGATAGAATCGGAATCTGATTGTAATTGAGAAAGCATTCAAGGTCGTTTATATCCCACCAATCCTTTACCAATACATTATAATCTTTAACTTCATCGTTGTTTATGAAATAGCCCTGGGAAAACAGCAAGTCAATGTTATTTGCACTTGATAACTCCTTAATCTGAATCGTTAATTTATCAGGCATCCAAATGTCGTCAGCATCCAAAAAAGCTATATATGGACCTTTGCTATTTTTAATTCCGGTGTTTCTCGCTTTGCCCTGCCTCCCATTTTCCTGAAAAATGTATTGAATCCTTGAATCTTCGTTGGTGTAAAGTTTCACAATTTCTGCCGTATTGTCTGTTGATCCATCATCAACTACAATTAACTCCCAGTTTTTATACGTCTGTGCAACAACTGAGCCTATCGTCTCTTCAATATATTTTCCGGCATTAAAAGCGGGCATTATTACAGAAATCAACCCATTATTCATTAGGTAATCTGAGCCAATTTGAAGGTACAATATTGCTTGCAACAAAATATTCTGATTTCGTATTAAACCAGTCTTCCGGCGCAATAACCACCTTTTCTATATCGGGGTTTAGCCATGCTCCCCACCAGCTAAAGCTGCTGTTTGCTATTATATGATGCTTGCACTTGCTCATCAGCGCCATATCCTGCCAGCTATCGTTATGCAGGTTGTGCTGCACCAGCACGCCCTTTTCAGTTAAAGGTAACAGGTGCTGCTGAACCCATTCGGAATCGTCCGAAAAAAAGAAAAATACAGGATCGGCCACCTGTTCTTTTACCAGGGCTATTGCTTTTTGATAATACGTTACCGAACAAGTGCCGTGGAGTTGATTTGTGGTTTTTGAACTCACGTAATCACCCCGGCGAACATGAACACTTACCGTATTGGCTTGCTGTGCCAGCCCGGCTGCAATTTTTGCTGATTCCTCATTTAATGGCGCCCGAAACGTTAAAGCCTTCCTTATTGAGGCTGAAACAGGGGCAAAATAAAGTTCACTTTGCCAAAAACCTTCAACGTATGCCGGCTGCTTTACAGCAAAAACATCGGGGTTAAAACTCATAGCCTTTTCCCGGTAAATGGTAGTTTTGCCAATTCCCGTTTTATTACAGATGCGTTGCATGAGGCCCGGATTTAAAAACCGGTTTATCATACCATCGCCGGCTATGTTTACACGTTTGCTGAAAAGATCCAATTGATACGTTCGCGGCGTAAGGCCATGATCGTCCTGTTTAAAAAAGGAAAGGTCAAAATACAAATGCGTGTTTAATTTTGCTGACAAGGCCAGGCCGAAAGCATATTGAAACATTTGATTTCCCAGGCCGCCTTGTAGTTTAATAAGTATCAAAAACGTTTGTATTATTTAATGACCCCAATTTTCCTTCCTATCCTTTTCAGTAAAGAATTAGCAGGCTTATTGAATTTTCTGACAATGCCTTTGTATTGAGGATAAAACGATTTTGATATATATAACTGATCGCCCTGGATGTCATCCACGCAATTTTTTGCCAAAACAAAGTCATTATCGGTGAGGAATTTATTGATATCGCTTACCAGGGGCTGATCTTTATAAAGTTGAATTTTAGCCACCTCAAGCCAGATAACTTTTATAGATTTTATATACTCACCAGCGCCCTGCAAAACCATTAGCTCTGCACCCTGTACATCCATGTGGATATACTCTATTTTCTCAATATCATTGCTTTTGCAAAAAGCCGCAATTGTTGTTGTTTCAACCGTTATCTTCTGGTCGAATTTAATAAACGGCACCATTTCGGTGTGTTTATCGGGCGGCAATAATGAACTGGATTTGTTGCCATACTCCCAATCACTTTCAGCTGCTCCTTCCGGTCGACCGGCGGATATATAAAATTCTGCGGTACCCTCCGTTATGGATAGCGCTTTATTGAAAAGCCTAACGTTTTTAATGTTGTATTTGGCAATATTGTTTTGAGCCATCTCCACATTCTGCGGAAAAGGTTCAAAAGCGTAAATATCAGATTTAGGAAATAAGCGGGAATATTTAATACTGTCTTCCCCCTCGCACGCGCCTATCTCAAATATGATTGGTGCATCAAAACCTTCAAATAAAATTTTTAATTCCTTTTCTATCGGAACAGGCTCATTTATATAAGATTCTCTATTATAAATCATATGTTTTGACCAAACACTTTTCTTAAAACCTTTTGACTAAAGATAAGGGATTGACAATTTTATTGGAGTTAAAAATCTTCAACTGGAGAGATGTTAATAGACATTGGGTTAACAATAAAACCAACATTATTTAGCCTGATAATCGTGTCATCCAATGCCAGATCGGCGGTTGGCGAAATTGTTAGCATAGCCACATTTTCTACGTAGTGAACAGTTCTTTCGTAATTAGATAAACCCAATATAAGGTTATATGTACCCGGTGTTAGAATGAGATGATTCTCTTTAAAAACCACTTCATAGCAACCTTCTGCCAAATCGGAAACAGTACTCCAACTGGTTCTAATATTTATGTCAGTAGCACTGTTAATTCCTAAGCCAGCGATAAAGTGCTGTGCCCGTTTATTTATTTTAAAAAACACCCTGATTTGCCATGGGCTGCCCACAGGTATTTCCTGGACAATGTTATTATTGATGTCCTCAATTTGCAATTTAGTAGCATAACCAATATTGTCCCCGTTATCATCAGGTTTGGGAATATCAAAAACGGCCTTTTTAATTTGCGATCTTTGAAGGTACTTGGTTATTATGTTTTCAGGGGTACCTATGGAGTCAATTTCACCCTGATGAAGAAATATTGTATTCCTACACAGTTTTTGTATTGCCTGCATATTATGGCTGACGAATAATACCGTTCTACCCTCACCTTGGCTAACATCGCCCATTTTACCCAGGCATTTTTTTTGAAACTCGGCATCGCCAACGGCCAGTACCTCATCTACTATCATGATCTCGCTTTCAAGGTGTGCCGCCACGGCAAATGCCAAACGTACATACATGCCGGATGAGTATCGTTTTACCGGTGTGTCGATATAACGTTCAACTCCAGAAAAATCAACTATCTCGTCAAACTTTCTTTTTATTTCGGCCTTGCGCATTCCTAAAATAGCACCGTTCAGATAAATATTTTCGCGGCCGCTTAATTCCGGATGAAACCCTGTACCTACTTCCAATAAACTGGCTATGCGCCCTTTTACTTTTACCGAGCCGGTTGTGGGTGCTGTGACCCTGCTTAAAATCTTAAGCAGCGTGCTTTTGCCCGCACCATTGCGCCCAATTATACCTACTGCGTCACCTTGTTGAATATCAAAGTTTAAATTTTTCAAACTCCAAACAATATTACTTGTGCCCTTCACCGTCCGGTCATTCACCTCGCCGATTTTTAAAAACGGGTCTTCTTTGCCCCGCAGCCTGGCCCATGAACGCTCCAAATCGCGCGATAATGTACCGGTACCGATCTCGCCTAACTGGTAAGCTTTCGACAAGTTCTCTACTTTAATTACTACTGACATATTATACGGTATCGATAAAATTGCGCTCAACCCGGTTAAAAACTATGATCCCGATAAGCATTATAAAACAGGTAATAACAGTTGTAATTGCCAGTGATAGCATTGTAAAGGTTCCTTTTCCCAAAAAACCGTATCTGAAAGCTTCAATAATTGATGTCATGGGATTATACTCAACCATCCACTGGTATTTAGGATACTTAGCCTTTACTGTAGATAGCGGGTAAATAACGGTAGTTAAATACATCATTAGTTGCACCCCAAAAGAGATCAGGAAAGTTAAATCCCTGTATTTGGTTGTCATCGCCGAAATAATCATCCCCAGGCCTAATCCCAGCATGGCCATTAACAATAACAATACCGGGAACAATAATAAATAGGCATTGGGATGAAAAGTAGCTCCTTTGGCCCAATAAGCACCCATCATGATAATAAACAACAGCATTTGAACTGCAAACCTGATTAAATTTGATACCACGATACTTAAAGGAACAATAAGCCGGGGAAAGTAAACTTTGCCAAACAGCCCCGCGTTAGAAACAAACACCGATGAGGTTTTTCCCAGGCAGTCTGCAAAATAGTTCCAGGCTGTTATACCCGCCAGGTAAAATAAGGGCTGAGGCAAACCATCTGTCGAAATACTGGCCAGGTTGCCAAATACAAACGTGTAAATAATGGTAGTGAATAATGGCTGTATAAAAAACCATAAAGGCCCCAAAATGGTTTGCTTATAAAAAGACACAAAATCGCGCCTAACCAGCAGCACCAATAAATCCCGGTAATGCCAGATGTCTTTAAGCTTTAAATCCAGCATGTTGTTTTCCGGCGTTAGTTCAATATCCCACTCTTCCTGCTCTGTATCAATCATTAACTAAGTATTTTTTCTAATTTATCCATGTAATCATTTTCATTAAAATGCCTGAGACACTCTTGCTGAAGATCCTTTCTTTTTTCCTTTGTTAAAGGGTTTTCCAGGTAGTCTGTTATAACGTTTTCCAATGCAGCCACATCGTCGACATCGACTGCAGTGCCCAATTCACCGTTGCATATAGCATCTGTACTTCCGTCAGCATTACCGCATACAACAGGCAAACCGCAGGCTAAAGCTTCAATAAAAACTATTCCGAACCCTTCCTTTTTACTAGGCAGAACAAACAAATCAGCCAATAAAAAATGATCTGTAATTTCGTCTTCTTCTATAAAGCCGGTAAGGATAACCTGGTCATTAACAGCTGCCAGTGTTATTAATTTCTGAATCCTGATCTCTTCCTTCTGATCATATTTTCCGGAAAGTATATATTTTATCCCCGGGAATTTTATTTTCAAATTGCTTATTGCTTTTATTACCTGGTCATGCCCTTTGTACTGTTCAGTTGATGCCAGCCGGGTTAATGTAAATATAACAGGTGTATCCGCTGTAAGGCCATACCGGGTAAGCAGCTCAGCAGGCTTTTCAAACACGCCCGGTAATTTTATAAAAGAATCAACAGCATTATTTAAAACCTCGCATTTTGCTGCATCCGTACGGTGGCGCACAATCATCTGCTGCTTTGTGAATTTGCTTACACAAATCACTTTATCGCACTGCTTTAAAAATAAATTTTTCAATACCGACAAGGGCCGCCAAACCTCAATACCGTGTGCAATAAGCCATACTTTACTGCTGGGGTGCATTATTTTTATCAGCAACCCAATAAGCGCCAGGTTAATATGGCTGATAATAATTATGTCGGGCTTTTTTTTAAGCATTAAAGTTTTTAAAACAAAATCCGCACGGTTTGCCTTAAACCCTCTAAATTCTTTTCCGGGCAGATACTTTGGCATTAAATCACTATTTGAATCGTAGGCCGACCATAATTTAAAATCCCAGTTGTTGCGTTCAGCCAGCAGGTGTAAAGAATGCGCAAGCGTACGGGTCATTTTTTGAATGCCTCCGGTGGTACTAAAGGTTTGTAAGGTATATAAAATAACCTTTTTAGTCATTCAAACGGATTGTGGTAGTGTTTTTAATTTTATTAAAAATACGCATTAGTTATTGAGCTGAACCTGATAAAGCGCGAAAATTTTTGACCAGTGTAAATGTCCTTCTTTAAAACTTCTCACCAGGGTTTGGGCCGGCTTCCCCTTATACCTGTTTAAATTACTTATTTCGGGGTGTTTGCTCATCCATTCCTGCAAAGGAAAGGTAAATCCCATTTTAGGCCTGTTCCAAACCTCATCAGGTAAAACACCTTTAAAGCTATCAATCAACAGCCTTTTTGGCTGCTTTGAATTAAACCTTATTGCAGGTGCTATGCGCTGCACCAGTTGCTGAAAATCCTCGTCCAAAAACGGAACTCTTACTTCTAACCCATGGCTCATGCTCAAAACATCAGTATCTCTAAGCAATTGATTTTGCATATACAGGTTAGTTTCAAACCAGGCCGCATGTTCTTTGTTATATGGCCCAAGTTCCGGCATATTGTTTTCGCCGAATAGCACTTCATTTACCTCCCTCACATCCGTATCCAGTATTTGAGCAATATCGTCGGGTACAAATAGGCCCCGAAGCAAAAGATAGTCGGCCAGGGGATGATCATGCTGTAAAAAAGAAACTTTCCTGTACCTGTCTTCCTTAAAATAATGAGCCGCCCCGAATAATAACGCGGGTATTTTACGCAGGTAACCAAGATATTTAATGCGATTAAAAGATGGGTATCCGCCAAACAATTCATCAGCACCCACGCCCGACAACACCGCTTTTAAACCATCTTCATGCGCATACTTGCTTATAAACCAAGAGTTTATACCATCAGTAGTCGGCATATCCATACTATTTATGATTTGAGGTAAAAAGGTCTCAAAATCATGTTGTTGAACAAGATGTGCAAATTTTTCGCCGCTTAACCGGTCAAGAACTATATTTTGATAGGCCCGTTCATCGTAGCTTTTCTCGTTAAAATAAATGGAGATAGTTTTTAGATTGCGGTGTTGCTCGTGGACCAGCAGGGATAATAAGCTTGAATCGATACCGCCGCTCAAAAACACCCCAATGGGTGCATCGGAAATAAGCTGGCGCTCTATGGCCGTTTTAAAGGTATTGTGAATATACTCCTTTGCAACCTCAATGTCTGTTATGTAATTTAAAACGGGCGGAGCCTCTTGATAAGGGACAATCTTATAGGTGGCACTGGGGTGATGCCATGATAAATAATGTCCTTTTGCAAGGCTAAATACATTTTTAAGCGTTGTGTACGGTTCCGGAATATTGCCCAGAGCTAAAAACCTTATCGCCCAAGCCGGGTCTGCGTCGGTTGCTATGCCGGCAGCTTTAAACGCCTTAATTTCTGACGCAAAGCTCAACCCATCATTATTGATGTGATAATAAAGCGGTTTTATTCCTGATGTGTCTCTAACCAAATAGGTAGTTGCTTTTTCCACGTCGTACAAGGCAAAGGCAAACATCCCCCTGAATTTGGAAAAGGCTGGCGTTCCCCACTGCAGGTATGCGGCTAAAATAACTTCAGTATCTGTATTCGAATAGAACGTTGAACCGGCTTTAACTAACTGCTCTTTTAATTCAAAAAAGTTATAGATTTCGCCGTTAAAGGTAATCCAGGCCCTTTTCTGAACGTCAGCCATTGGCTGGTGCCCATTTTTACTTAAGTCAATTATTGCAAGCCGCCGGTGCCCAAATGCCAGCCTGCCCTCTTCGTTTAAAAATATACCCTGGTCGTCAGGGCCCCCATGCCTTAACGCATCGCACATTATTCCTACCCTCCCGCTAATTTCACTTGCCGGTAACGTATTTGACACAATACCTGCTATCCTGCACATAGGTTATAAATATTCATAGCTTCGCCCCGTAAGTCACATTTAATTATGTAACTTATTATTTATCAAATAATTATATATTTATCCTAACTACTATATTAAGGCCTCAAATTAAACAAAAACAACGTTTAATCCGCTTAATATAAACCTAAAATCTATCAATCAATGTTGCTGCAACATAAACAATTATGGAGTACCCAAGGCTATCAAGGCGCAGGGCCAGTTGCTTTTGTGAGCGATAAGATATGATTTCGCCAATGAACCCTTTAAGCGGCCCTGCCTTGATCATGATTTTTTCTCCGGGTTTTAAATCTTCCGCTGTTATCTCCAACTCATAAGGGCTTGCCATCAATAATTTAAGCTCATCTATCTGCCTGTCAGGCATAGACGCTATTTTACCCGAAAAATACAAAAAGCGTGCAATCCCTTTTGTCATTAACACCTCTATCTGTTCCTGTTCTTTTATCCTGACAAATAAATATGATTTAAGAAATGGCTCTTCTGTCCATTTCTTCCTGTCACTCCATTGCTTTAGTTGTTTATGCAGGGGCAGGTAAGCCTCAATTCCCTTGTCTGACAATGCCTGGTAAGCTTTTTTTTCTGCACGGGGAGATGTATAAACCGGATACCATTTACAGGTATCTTTATTTATTAAAGCCATAAGTTAATCCCATCAGCGCTTTTTGAACCAACGCATAATATCCCACCATTTATTTTCACTTTTATCTATATAATACCCGGAGCTTTCATACCCGGTATAATCAGAGTAATAGTAGTACTTTGATCCGTAATTATCACCTGTAAATTTGGTGGTATAAAACCTGGAGTGCAGCAAATCCTGTGCAAATGCATTCAACACTATTACAGTATTGTCCAAATGATACTCTTGGGCTATTCGTTGCGGAACTGTAGCTGCATAGAATTTGGATTTTCCCGACCGGATCACGAATAAGTTAACGTCACTAACTCTTATTAAAGGGATCGCGTCTGATACCAAACCAATCGGCGCGGTATCAATCATAACGACATCGTATCGTTTTTTTAACTCTTCTATCAATAGCCCCATTCTTTTTGAATGCAATAATTCCGAGGGATTTGGCGGGACCGGTCCCGATATGATAAAATCAAGGTTTTCCTGGTTTGAATGAGAAATAATATCGTCAACGTTACATTGATTGGCAAGGTAACTACTCAATCCAATGTCATTAGGTACATGGAACGTTTTATGCAGTTTAGAACGCCTTAAATCTGCCGCTATCAATATCACCTTTTTATCAATGAGTGACAAAGTACTTGAAAGATTAACAGCCACAAACGATTTCCCTTCCCCCGCAACTTCCGATGTGATACAAATTACCTTGCTTATTTTATCGGTAGCCAGGAAACTTAAGTTGGTACGCACAGACCGCACCGATTCTGCAAAAATGGATTTTGGTTTACTAATGGCCAGTATCTGGGTGCTGTATTCATCAATTTCTTCCGGAAATTTTCTTATCACTCCTATTATTGGAATGGTGGTAAGGCTTTCAATGGTCTCTTTATCGTAAATAAATGGATTCAATATTCTTATCAGTACAATCAACCCAAACCCTATTGCCAGGCCAAAGATTTGTGCTGAACGCTCAACGCCGCGCTCGTCAGGCGAAACCGGGCTGTAATTTGGCTGCGCAAAATCAATAATAGTAGCTCCCGGCAATATCCCTGCACTATTTATCTGCGCATCTAATTTCTTTTCGGAAAGAAAGGAATAAACTTTATCATTAATATCAAAATCGCGCTTCAAAGCCACCATATCCCGTTCAGCCGACGGCAGTTCTGATATTTGTTGGTTAATAGGTCCAAGCTCGCTTTGTATATATTTTAATTTGTTTTCTATTAAAACGTGTGTGGCATTAATGCTGTTTAAAATATTGTTTTTTACCTGCAAAATCTGCTGATCCAGGTCCTGGATAGTCTGGGAGTTTTTGGTAAAAGTTTTTAATGCGTTTTTTTTGTCGTTAATAAGTACATTAAGACTGGTTATAGCTTCGCTTAGTTGTTGATGTTCAACACCACCTATGCTAAAGTTAGGAAGCAAATTATCATTAGCTTTAATTACTTCCTGTTTAAGCTGATCAATAGCCAGTTCATCTATCTTTAACAAGGAACTTTGAGACTCAAGGTCAGTTGCCTTACTTAAGGCCCTGGTGGATGCTGTGGACACATCCATTATCTTTTTTTTATTTTGATAATCCTTTATGGAGTTATCCGATCCCTTAAGTTCATTTGACAAAAAATCAAGTTGTTTGTCAATAAATTTGATCATTTGTGAAGCCGATTGTGTCCGCTGGTTTCTGTCGTAGTTCAAATACTCTTTCATCACCGCATTCAAAGCATCGGCAGCAAACTGGGGGTTTGAATCCACTTCCTGCAGTGAGATGATATTTGAATTCCTGGCAGTTTCAGCAGTATGCAGCCCGCCCCTTACCCTTCCAACAAATTCCTCGGGCGAGTTTAGTTTAAATAAAAACATTGCTGTTTTTGGAAGGAAGCCCGGATATTTAATGCTAAAAGCTGTTGGGCCAATCGAAAACGGCGTATTATAGTTATACGTATTCTTTATATCTTTTCCTGAAACCTTGTAACTTATGCTAAAAGAACTGCTGTTAATTGGCCTGTAAGTAACCATATCATGAAAAAAATTCAAACTATCAAACTTTATCAGTTCAATAGCCAGCGGCTTTTGCGGATATAACTCATTGGTACGGTTCAGCACACGCCCAACCACATAAAAACTAATCCTGTAATCCAAATGCTTTATAGCGTTAAGCAAAAGCGCGGTACTTTGCAACACTATTGTTTCACTTTGAATTTTAGATACGTTCCCCCGGTCATTGGCCCCCGGTACACTTATCAGGTCAGATATTTCCGATTTTTTTTCTTCAAACTTCAGCGTTGCACCCGTTGCATAAGTTTTAGGTGTGTACCATAAGTACACATTGGCTATAATAAGGCAAACGGTAAGCGATCCAACAATCCAATACCAACGGCTTAAAATTATTTTAACTATCTTAAGATAATCTATCTCCTGGCTGGGTAGCTTTGGCTGCGTTTTACTTATTTCTTCCATTTAATGACGAATAAGCGTAAAAATAATTAACGCCGTATTAAATAAAAGCAATGCCGGCTGAAAAATGGTAGTTGTAAAACTTTGGTAGTTATCGTTGCGTGTTGCCCGTTTATTTTGTGCGATATAAATTATATCACCATTTTGAAGTATTGTTTTCGGGTCATTAACTGATTGTATATTCCCCAAATCAACTACAATAACCTTTGGATTCTTTTTTGTACCCCTGATAATCTTAATATTGGTTTCGTCAGCTTTTTCGGTAATTCCTCCTGCAGCGCCAATCATTTCAATTAGCGAAGTGTGATCTTTTATTAACGGAAAATTCCCCTGGCCCCTTATTTCGCCAAGCATGGTCACTTTTAAACTAACAATCTTAAGTTCAATTATGGGGTTAACTAGCACATTTTTACGATAGGCCTCTTCTACAAGCTTTTGAGCTTCGATGCGGGTGTAACCGGCAACTTTTATCCGCCCTATGGCAGGCAATATAACAGTACCGTCATCATCAACCTTAAAATCCTGTTCAGAAGTGGACGCAGCGCCACTCGCTAACACGCTGGTATTAAGGGCCGGGCTGGGGTTATTATTAACAAGTAGTTTGGTATCCTGAAGGTTTCTAACCTGTAAAACATCCTGGGCTTTTATTTTATATTCAGCAACAGTATCAGTATTTTGATAAGAGCTGTCTGACAATGCGTTTTTCTGCTGGAAAAGAACCTGGTACTGACGTGTTGAACAGGAAGTACAAATTAAAAACAACCCAAGAAGTAAATAAAAATAAATTTTATAACCCATACACTCACCTTTAAACTAATTGTTTGATTAGGGATCAGCTTCAAATTTACATATTTTTGCGACTTAAATAGATTTTCCTTAGTGCAGGACTTAAAAATTTCATTAATCACAGTTTCCTTTAATGCAGAAAGCACTATAAGTTATTGCATCGAATCTATTTTAAGGCAAAAGTACCCTAATCTGGAGTATATAATTATCGATGGAGGATCAACTGACGGTACCGTCCGGGTGATTGAAAAATATAAGCACCATTTAAGCCTTTTTATTTCAGAACCCGACAAAGGTATTTATGACGCGATGAATAAAGGCATAACACTGGCAACAGGCGATGTGGTAGGTTTACTTAACGCAGATGATTTTTTTGCTGATGACACTGTTCTGAATGCAATTGCCGACGCCTTTAAAAAAAACGATATCGATGCGCTTTATGGCGATCTGAATTACATAAATAAAGCCGGCCGAGTGATCAGAAAATGGCGGGCTGGCGAATTTACTTCCAAAAGCTTTAACCTTGGGTGGATGCCTCCACATCCTACTTTGTATTGCAAACGCAGTTTATTTGAAAAACTAGGGTTGTATAGTTTAAATTATGGCACCGCCGCTGATTATGAATTAATGCTCAGATACCTGTATATCAACAAATTAAAATCATACTATATAAAAAAAGTAATGATTAATATGAAAACGGGTGGAAAAAGCAACAAAAATTTAAACAACCGCGTAAAAGGATTATTCTTTGATTTAAAAGCAATGAGGACTAACGGGATTTTGCTTCCGGTTTTAACACTAATAATTAAACCTTTACGCAAAATCATGCAATACTTTTAACTCAGATAAAATTAGTGTTGAAATGTTAATAATTAGTAGTAGAAATAAAAAACAATTATCATTTATTTGCACTACTAATTAACTTTTGAGTTTAGCGGAATTAAAAAATGATGGAGTTTTTACATAACTACACGTATATATATTATGTTTTCATCATTGCAGTTTCTACAATTATCACCACTTTCGCTATTCCTTCAATTTTACACGTAGCACGCTTTCGCCATTTATACGACGACCTTGGCCATTTCAGGAAAGAACATGATCACGGCATACCCAGGCTAGGCGGCGTAGCCATTTTTGTTGGCTTTACAATAACGTCACTGCTGTTCTGCATGACGGATAAGTCATTACCGATAAACTATTTACTTACCGCCTGCATTATCTTATTTGCAATGGGCCTTAAAGATGATCTGTCGGGCGTAAACTCCAATACAAAATTTGTTATTCAATTTGTTGTTTGTGCTATCCTGGTAATCCTTGGCAACATTCGATTAACCGGAATGTACGGCGTATTTGGCATCTATGAACTCCCTTATGTTATCAGTGCCGGCTTATCCATCTTATTAATTTTACTTGTTGTGAATGCCTTTAATTTAATTGATGGGATTGACGGGCTTGCGGCTACAACAGGAATTATTGCTAACGGAGCATTTGCAATTTTGTTTATCTACATAAAGCAATATGAACTGGCTGCTGTTTCATTTGCAATGGCGGGGTCAATATTGGGCTTTTTACGGTTTAATTTAACGCCTGCAAAAATATTTATGGGCGATACCGGCTCTTTGCTTATTGGGTTAATATCTGCAGTAATGGCATTGAAGTTTATCGAAGTAAATATGCAACCTACAGGTAAACTACAGCAATTGCCCGAAGCCCCGGCAATAACAATTGCTATACTTATAGGCCCTATTTTTGATACCATCCGTGTATTTGTGATCCGAATTGTTAACGGTGGTTCGCCGTTCGTTGCCGATCGGAACCATATACATCACCGGATGTTAAAACTGGGACTAAACCATTTACAAACCACGCTTATTTTAACCGGTGCCAATATATTAACCATTTTTATAATATTATTATTAAAAGACTACAGCAACTCTTTTCTTATCGTTTTAATTGTGTTAATGTCATTGGCGTTCAACTGGGTAATAACCTTTTTTATCCGCTCCAAAGAGCGCGAGGGCCTGGCCTTCCGTAATTTGTTCATTTAATCCGTTTCATCCTGTTAACCTACTTCCCGTTTTTTGTCAGGCCGCATTCATAATAGATTGGAAGGATATTACCTTCCTTAATTTTAGTTAAATTTGCCATCTTATATTTTACACAAATGAGGATTGCAATAAACGGGTTTGGGCGTATCGGGCGTATTTTTTTAAGAAACATTTTAATAATGCCCCAGGTAACAGTTGTTGCTGTTAACGATCTGACGGACACTAAAACACTCGCTCACCTTTTTAAATACGATTCTGTACATCGCGGCTTTAAAGGTAGCGTAACCTATGACGACAACCACTTATACATCAATAATTTAGCTATAAAAGTTATCGCCGAGCCCAAGCCCTCAGCATTGCCCTGGGAGCAGTTTAATATCGATCTTGTAATTGAATCAACGGGTAAGTTCACGTCTAAAGAGGGCGCTGAACAACATTTGAAGGCTGGCGCAAAACAGGTTATTATTTCTGCGCCCGGTACTGATAAATCAATCCCAACGGTGGTACTTGGCGTAAACGATGGCCTGGTTAACCTGCAGGCGCCTATCCTTTCTAACGCTTCGTGCACCACCAACAACGTGGCTGCGATGGTTAAAATACTTGATGAGAACTGGGGTATTATTGACGGCTATATAACCACTGTGCATTCTATGACCGGAGATCAAAACCTGCACGATGCGCCACATAAGGATTTGCGCAGGGCAAGAGCGGCATCAGCGTCAATTATCCCAACAACTACAGGTGCCGCCAAAGCAATTACCGCAATATTCCCCCACCTCGAGGGGCGACTTGGTGGCGCAGGAATTAGGGTGCCTGTATTAAATGGCTCACTAACAGATTTTACCTGCAGCCTAAAAAAACAGCCCACCGTTGAAGCTATTAACCTGGCTTTTAAAAACGCCGCCAACGGGCCTATGAAAAATGTGCTTGAATATACAGAAGACCCTATCGTATCGACCGATATATTGGAAAATACCCATAGCTGTATATTTGACGCCCAACTTACCTCAATTGTTGGCGGACTGGTAAAGGTTGTGGGCTGGTATGACAATGAGATGGGCTATTCTGCCCGCCTTGCAGACCTGGTAAAAAAAATCAGCGATATTAAACAGGCTGGTCTTCCAATTTAAAGCACAGGTACGGTAACCCAATTTGCAGGGTATATTTTAGCCGGGTAATCTTCACCCTTATTAAAGCCCAGGAAGTGCTTTGGACAATAAACGCTCTTGTTCTTTTTTTTGTTTAAATACGCCGCCCACCAGCTGAATGTACTGTTCGCTATCACACAAATATCAGCATTCATCATGAGCTGAAAATCAATAATCTCACTTTCTCCCGAAAAATATTTCGCTTCGAGATAATCAAATTCTTTACGAACAGCGGCCGTGTCGTCAGACATTATTACATAAAAATTTGCGGGCGTATGAATCTCACCGATTATCTGGTGATAATAGCTTAGCGGCAAAATCAGGCTTTCTTCGTTTTCTCCGGCTGCCTTATAATCCGTCATCCTGATATGAATAACAACAACGCTGGTGTGTTTTTTTAACCAGCTAAATTTTTCGGAGTACGCCTTTAAATATTTCCGTTTAATCGAAAACCTGTTTAATAAGCCGGCCGCGTAATCTTTAAAATAGCTTTCAGATTGAAAAAAGCCAAAATACAAAGTCCCGTTTTGAGCTTTATTTAAAACATCAGCCGGATCTTCACTCATGCTAACCATTAAATGCCGCGGTGTTAAAAGGTTACAAACCCTGTTATAAAACCCCCGCCTTAAATGATGGCTAAACAATAATTTAAAGCCACGATGATTAAAGAAAACACGGTCAAGGCCGTAAAAAAAATTCATTTCAAGCTCAAAATACCTGTAGAGATCAATGGGAAGACCATTTTTAACCAGGAAAAATGGGGTATTTAGCCTTTTATGTTGGTTGTATATAAATGCATACTGAAACAACTGATTTCCGAGGCCGCCGGATAGCACAATAGCAATCATATTTTTTAGAAGATCAAGGGCATCAATAACTATCCAGAATGAGGGTTTAATCAGCCCTTTATTAAATTAATATCAGTCTAAATTACTGATATTATTTAACAATGTAACACCCGGTTAGCAGGGTAGCAATCTATTTATCGCTAAACTACCCTATTTGATATACTGTACATAAGCTACGGCGCTTACAGCCGGGTAATTTTTTTGATTGTAATAGGTAAATGATGAAAAGGTCAACATGTCTCCGGTTTTACCCAGTAACAGGTTTTGCTGGTCAACAGCCAACTGCGCCACACCGTATTCTTTTGAAAATGTTATTAAACGATGAACATTTATCTTAACCATCTTTATACCATTTACAACGGTATCTGTTATTGACTTAAATTTCACGTTATTTAAATTATCGTCAACGTAATTAAACGTTAATTGTCCCTCCGCATTCTCCGTTCTGAAATCAAATGCGCCAAGGGCTGACTGTTTAAAATCCTCCTTTAAATGAATAGCCGATGTTTTATGATATCCTTCCGCAGTTAAAAACAGGTTAACATCTTCGTCATATGCGAGTGATAATTTCTTGCCGGATACACTGGTTTTAACTTTTTGAGCATAAACTACAAAAGTTACCATGTGTACCGAATCATCCTTACCCTGCGTCTTTGTGGTATCTTTAATTGGAGTTGATGGATTACCGTCCGTTTTGGCTGGGTCGGTTGGCTTAATATCAGTTTGCTTGCCGCATCCCCAAACAACTACGCAAAGTAAAATTATTGAAACTAATGATTTCATGATAAAACTTAATATCTAACACTAACATATCATGCAATAGTTGTGCTATTTTTACGGTATTTGTTAAAAGCCATAACTACAAGCGGGAAACCCGTTTAAATGTGAGTTAAAACATATTAAACAATGTTATTATACGGAGAAAACACAAATAAGTTTGGGGAAAAAATGCCCGGTTTTATGGCGCTGAACTATAGAAAATTAAACAATGATAAAATTTATTGCCGTTGAAGAACTACTCTCTGTGCGTAATGAAGTGTTGCGGGATGGAAAATTATCCCCCGAAGAGTGTATTTTCCCTTCTGACAAGTTGCCTGGGGCATTTCATTTAGGTTATTATAAAAATGGCGAACTGGCCTGCATCGCATCTTTCTATCCGCAAAGTTACGGTGATTTTACAGGTACAGGCTACCAATTGCGTGGTATGGCTACCACTGCGGCATACAGGGGCAAAGGTATCGGTAACCAATTGCTCAATTTTGCTGTAGTTTATCTTCGCGGGCAAAAAGCTAATTACGTTTGGTGCAATGCCCGTAAAAAAGCTCTTCAATTTTACTTAAACACAGGTTTTGAAATTATATCTGCCGAATTTGATGTCGCTGGCATTGGCGCGCATCACGTAATGTATGTTAAAATTCAATGATTTTTTCATTAATAAAAACACCTTTTTAACTTTTACGTTCCGATTTTAGAATTAAATGCTGAATTTGGCGTCTGAATACATTACTTATAATAAACTAACTACATGAGGCCTGAATAATGCCCAGCCCTGCGACGGCTTATTCATCATCATTAAAACCAATTGCTAAATGAAAACCATTGACCAAATTAGCTTTGCCGGCAAACGCGCTCTTATAAGGGTTGACTTTAACGTGCCACTTGATAAGAATTATACTATTACCGACGACAACCGCATGACCGCGGCCCTGCCTACCATTAAAAAAATCCTGAAAGATGGCGGAGCAGTGATCCTTATGTCGCACCTGGGAAGGCCAAAAGGTGGCCCCGAAGAAAAATATTCTTTAAAGCACATAGTGCCGCATCTGGCCGACCTTCTTGGCCAGCAGATTGAATTTGCTGATGATTGCATTGGTGAAGATGCGCTTGCTAAATCAAAAGCGTTGGGAAAAGGCGAAGTGCTTTTGTTAGAGAACCTGCGTTTTCACAAAGAAGAAGAGCAAGGTGATAAAGACTTTGCTGAAAAACTATCAAAGCTTGGCGATGTTTATGTAAACGATGCTTTTGGTACTGCGCATCGCGCTCATGCCTCAACAGCCATTATAGCGCAGTTTTTCCCTAATGCAAAATATTTTGGCTACCTGATGGCCGGTGAACTGGCGAATGCAGAAAAAGTGTTAAATGGCGCAGCTAAGCCATTTACGGCTATAATGGGAGGCGCCAAGGTGTCTGATAAAATTGAACTGATAGAAAAACTTTTAGATAAGGTTGATAACCTGATCATCGGCGGAGGCATGGCCTACACCTTTGCAAAAGCGCAGGGCGGAAACATAGGCAAATCACTGGTTGAAGCTGACAAACTTGATCTTGCTTTGAGCCTGGTAAGAAAAGCAAAGGAAAAAGGCGTCAATTTACTGTTGCCTGCCGATTCAATTATTGCAGATAATTTCAGCAACGACGCGAACACCGATGTAGCTAAAAACGACAATATAAAAGATGGCTGGATGGGTTTAGACATTGGGCCGGAATCGATAGCAGCTTTCTCAAAAGTAGTGGAGGAATCAAAAACTATATTGTGGAACGGCCCAATGGGGGTTTTTGAAATGGAAAAGTTTGAATCAGGTACCAAAGCAATTGCCGAAGCTGTTGTAAGGGCAACTGAAAATGGTGCATTTTCCTTAATTGGAGGTGGCGATTCAGCTGCGGCCGTAGCGAAATTTAACTTTACAGACGATGTTAGCTATGTTTCAACCGGCGGCGGCGCTTTACTTGAATACATGGAGGGTAAAGAACTTCCGGGGGTTAAAGCGATAAACGACTAATACGCTGACTGGCGATGTGCCGGTAAAGCACCTTGAATATTAAATGCCTGTATGAACATTCTTCACATTCTTAACGGAGATGCTACCCTGCCCGCCTTTGAAGAAACAGGGCTAGATGGAGATGTGGTGATTTGGCGCGAGGTTTTATCAGAAGGGCCGCTGGAAGAAAATATTTCAGCGGCCCGTTTCTGGAAAAACCGCGAAGAATGGATCTGCAGCACTTTCGATGAAAATCCGGAAAATTATCAGCAAAAAATGCTCGGCCAGCTTAGCCTGCTGAATGATCATTATGAGGTAATAAACCTCTGGTTTGAATTTGATTTACATTGCCAGGCAAACCTGCTTGGAGTTATTGCCTGCCTGGAACAGAAGGCCGACCTCTCCCGTCCCTCAGTTTATTTAATTTGTCCGGGCGATTTTCCGGGTAAAGAAAACTTTAGGGGTATGGGCGAATTAAATGGTGAAGAGCTGGAATATCTTTATGATAACATCCGCGAGGAACTCAGCGATGAAGATTTTATGCTGGCAAAAAAGGCATGGAAAGCTTACAGTAGCCTTGATGTTGAGTTACTTACCGAATTTTTAACACGCACCATATTTTGGGGAAGCCTTCATTTTTTAAAACCCGCTTTGAAGGCACAACTTAAACGCCTGCAGGTAAATGAACATGGTTTAAATGCAGTTGAACAAAAGCTGCTGGATATTTATAATTACGGAATCAGAACGAAACCGGAGATTTACCTGGAATTTTGGAAAACTGAAAAGATTTACGGGATGGGCGATTCTGAAATAAATATTTATCTCGACAAGCTTAAACGACTTGGTTTGATCAGCATACAGTAAAATGAGTAAAACATATGTTATTAGTGGTGCCGGCAGCGGCATAGGCAGGGCAATAGCTCAAGCTTTAAGTGGCGGTGGCCATAATTGCATCTTACTTGGCCGCAATGCTGAGAATCTCAGAAAAACCTTAGAAACACTTACCAAAAGCAATCATCAAATATTAATTGCCGATATAAAAGATAAAGAGAGCTTAAAAAAAGCATCCGACTTGTTAAGTGTATTGTCAATTGATGGTTTAATTGCCAACTCGGGCCTCGGCGGCGAAAATCACTGGGGCGAAGACGACCGCTGGGATGATATAATTACCACCAATTTAACAGGCACTTACAATTTTGTAAACACTTTTCTGCCTTACCTAAACAAACCAACCGGAGTTAAGCAGGTAGTTATAATTTCATCTGTGTTAGCAAGGTTAGGCGTGCCCAATTACTCCGCTTATTGTGCATCAAAGGCCGGACTACTGGGCTTAATGCGCTCATGGGCAACCCAATATGCACCCCGGAATATTTTAGTAAATGCTATTTGCCCCGGCTGGGTAAACACTGATATGGCACAAAGCGGCTTGCAGGGTATTGCCGACGGAATAGGGATTAGTAAACAGGAATTTTATGAAATGGCAATGAAAAGCGTACCGCTGGGGCGAATGAGCGATCCCGAAGAAATAGCCCAATTGGTTACCTACCTTTTAAGCCAAAGTTCAATAACCGGCCAGGCTATAGATATAAACTGCGGGGCTGTAATGAACAGTTAAGAATATCTTACTTTCTTGTTTCTGGTCGCTGATCTTTCCAGCGCGGCGTTGCTGCAATTGTAGGTGATGGTTCACTCTCATTCTTAAGCCGGTCTAACGCGGTAACAACATATAAATAGGTTTGTCCTTTCTTTACACTATCATCCACAAAACAAGTACTGTTATTATATTGAATACGCAGAATATGGGCCGGATCATTTAAATTCACCTTTTCTTTACCGTCAAAACGGTAAATTACATAACCATAAACAGGTTCCAGATCCCGGGCTAATGGCGGCGTGGCCCAGGTTAGTTCAACGCAATTTACCCCTGTAGCGGCGGTAAAATTAACCGGTGCATTTGGGGGGATTGAATCGAGCCAAAGCATAACAGGCGGAAGTGCAGGATGATGATAATAATTTTGTTTAAGCGAATCAGCAAAGCCAAGCGGGTTATTAACCAATGATTTTGAACTGAAATAAACGCTCCCCTGCACCCTCGGGTTTTTTCGCAGGTATTTAATCTCGTCCGGCATTTCCCCCGCATTCTTGAACCTGCTTACTTTGCGCTCATTTATCCGGTACGCTGCCATCCCAATGTATAAATGCCTGCCATAAGTATTATTGCTCCACCAGTCCAGCAACTTATTGAACGCGGCAGAACGGTTGTCAATAGGCCAGTAAAGCTGTGGGTTAATATAGTCAACCCATCCTTCTTTTATCCATCTGCGTGAATCTGCAAATAATTCATAGTAGGATGATCCGCCATGGGTATCAGAGCCTTCGGGATTTTGGTAAGTGTTAGCCCAAATTCCAAACGGACTGATGCCAAACTTAACATGCGGCTTGTGTTTTTGAATGCTGTCGCTCAGCATTTCTATAAGTGTATCCACATTATGGCGGCGCCAGTCTTTTATATTATCATAGCCTTTTCCATAAGCTGCAAATGCTTCCGCATCATTTATATGCTGGCCGTCAATCTGGTAAGGATAAAAATAATCATCCAGGTGTACGCCATCTATATCGTAATTATCAACCACATCCAAAAACACCTTAACAATATAGTCGCGCACTTCGGGTATTCCGGGGTTAAACAACTTAATGCCTCCGTAAGTAAAAAACCATTCCGGTTTAATCCGGGTAATATGTGAGGGGCTCAATAGTGAAAACTGGCCGTCATTGGTTGCGCGGTAAGGATTAAACCAGGCGTGCAGCTCGATACCGCGTTTGTGCGCTTCATTGATGGCAAATTCAAGGGGATCATACGCCGGACTGGGGGCCAGCCCCTGTTTGCCTGTAAGCCATTTTGACCACGGTTCACGGCTTTTTGCATAAAATGCATCTGCAGCAGGCCTTATCTGGAACATTACTGCATTAATGCCCTGTTGCTGGTGAATATTCAACAGGTCAATCAGTTCCCGCTTTTGATCAGCAGTGCTTAAGCCTGGCTTACTTGGCCAGTCAATATTACCAACAGTAGCTATCCATACGCCTCTAAACTCGCGTTTAGGAGCAAGCATATCTTTAACAACGGTGTCTGAATTATGGACGGAGTCAATATTAAGGATAGGCTGGGCCGTTGCTTCTTTAACAATAATTAATGTAAAAATTAAAAAAAGTACCTGCCGATAGATGCACATTAAATAAATAATTAAAAGCTGCAAAGATATAAACTCATAGCTTAGCTGTTTTATTATACAGGATAATAATTAGCCGTATTTTGTGTTTTAACCATATTGTGTTTATTTTTAGCCCGGCTCAAACTATTTTTTATATCACCTGGTTAATATCTGCGTTATATTTTCAACACTGTTAAAATGCAAAATGGAGTAAATAATTTAAATACCGGAAATAAATATTGACGCAATAAAAACAAATAAGTTGCAACACATATTATTTTACAAGCGGCTAATATTTAACTATTATTGAAAACTTTTTAAACTAATCGCTATGGAAAACCAAACAGGCCAAACACCTAAAAAAAATTCGAATGTCATTTACTTCCTTATTGTGGTAGTATTGGCTTTGCTTGCTACGGATGTGTATTTGTACCTGCAAAAAAACAAGTCTGACACCAAGATTGTTTACCAAAACGATGAAAAAACCCGCCTGCAAACGGAACTTGATAGCCTTGAAGCACAAATAGAACAAGTTAATGCGGGTAAAACAAAAATGTCGGCAATGTTGCAGGCAAAAAACGATTCGCTTAAGGCTAAGATCAGGGTTTTACGCAGCGAGCTTTCAAAAGGCAAGCTAACCGTAGCCGAACTATCAAAGGCCCAGGAAGATGTAAAACAGTTAAGGTATTTTGTTACCAAATATACAGCTGATATTGAAGAATTGAAAAAACAGAATGCATCACTTGCTGTTGAACGCGACACCTTAAAAACCAACTTAGTATCTGCTGCTAAAAAAGACAGCGCTTTAACAAAGCAAAATAAAGAACTGGATACCAAGGTTAAAGTAGCATCGGCACTTAAAATTGCTACCGTTGATATTGTGGCCTATAAAATAAGGGGCAGTGGTAAAGAGGTAGATACCAAAAGGGCTAGTCCTGCTAAAAAAATCAAAATAAACTTTACCGTTGCAAGCAATGCTGTAGCCGAAAAAGCGATGCACGACATTTATGTTCGTGTGATTGACCCGACAGGTAACTTAATAACCGGGGCCGACTCAGGTACATTTAATGCTGACGGACAGGAACTGCAGTTTACCTATAAAACAGCTATTGAGTTTAAAGATGACGGAAGCGCATATACTATCGACTGGCTAAACCCGGTGGCTTTCCAAAAAGGCTCCTATACCGTGCTGCTATACGCTGATGGCTATACGATGGGTAAAACCAGCTTTATGTTGAAGTAATCGTTATTAACATACAAACAAAAAGCACCGCAATGGTGCTTTTTTGTTTTAAATGCAATTATTTCTGTTTGTTATATCCCCGGTAAACTGTATTTTCATTTCATCTAAACGTTGCACGATAATGAAAAAAATAATTAGCCTGCTTATACCACTCACCATTTCCTGCCTGGCAGCTATCGCACAGGTAGAGACCGTTAAAACTACAGGGACAATAACTAGGACCAACGCCTCAGGCACCACCACAACCATCGTAAAGAGAACCAGCAACATAGACTCAAATACTATTGTTAAAGATTCCGCTGGCGTACGATATGCTTATAACGAATGGCACAACTTAATTGTAACCGGCAAGTACAAATTGATGAACCAGCCGACAGATAAGGCTGATGAATTTACACTAGTAAAAAAAGATGCGCTGGAAATAACCGCCATGAAAAATTTCAGGCTTCCAACCGATGAAAGCGGCTATATTAAAACGGGAAATAAACTTGACCTTTTCAGCGCAAAAGATATCGCAGGGTATAAAATAAGGCCGAAAGACCTGGAAGGTAAAGTAGTGGTTTTAAATTTTTGGTTTATTGCCTGCCCTCCCTGCAAAGAAGAAATCCCTGAGCTCAATAAAATTGCCCTTCGCTATGCAAGCAACCCGAATATTGTATTTATAGCAGTTGCGCTTGACGGTAAAGAAGACCTGCAAAAATTTTTAAAATACAACCCCTTTTCTTATCACATAGTTGATGACGGAAAAGAGATCGCCGCTAAATACGAAATTAAAGGCTATCCAACCAGTATCATATTAGACAAAGAAGGTAAAGTTAAGCTTCATACAACGGGATATGGCCCTTATACGCTTAACGACTTTACAAAAACCATTGAAGAGGCCGTTAAGTAATTATTGCGAAAAATTAATTCATAAAAAGAAGGGCCTCCCCGTAACAGGAAAGCCCTTCAATTATGGATCATAATATTTTTATACAGAGAATGAAGTGCCGCAGCCGCATGTGCTTGCAGCGTTAGGGTTGTTAAATGTAAAGCCGCGGGCATTTAATCCGTCCTGGAAATCAATTTGCATACCAAGAAGGTATAGGCCATGCGCCTTGTGCATGAATACCTTTATGCCATCAATTATATACTCCTGGTCACCATCTTTTTTCTGGTCAAACCCTAAAACATAGTTCATACCGGAACAGCCGCCGCCTTCAACGCCGACACGTAATCCAAAATCATCACCAATCTCTTGCTGATCCTTTAATTTAAAAAGTTCCTTTACAGCGCCTTCCGTAAATGTTACCGGACCTTGCGCGGTTTCAACAGCAGTACTCATCTTATTTTCAATTAACTAAACAAATATAAGGTAAAATGCGGATTTTTGCTGCAACCGAAATATTTATGACCTCAATTTAACATTCTTTCTGTATGAATCTTTTGCCCTACTTTTTAGATATTTTAAAATACACCATAGCCGGCCTTGGTATTGTTTGGATAGCCTTTTACCTTATTAAGCCATACCTGGACAGGGATGAAAAAATTCAACTTCTGGAATTCAGAAAGACCATAAGCAACCAAACGCTACCACTCCGGTTACAGGCCTATGAACGCTTGGTTTTATTTATTGAACGGGTTAACCCTGCTAATATGCTTATCCGCTTAAATGCGCCGTCTTATTCCGCCCATGAACTGTACAGCTTAATTGTTGATGAAATCCGTAATGAATATCAACACAACATCACACAACAAATTTATGTGAGCAGCCGCGCCTGGGGCGTGGTAAAGCATGTTAAGGAAGATACGCTGGGCATAATAAATAACTCTATTAAAGGAGCCCCCGAAAATGCCACAGGGCTTGAATTGAGTAAGATAATTTTAGGGAGCCTGAGCCAGTTAGAAGACAACCCTTATGAAATTGGAGCCGGCATGTTACGTAAAGATTTGGAAGAATTATTTTAGGTCAGTTATTGAAGGTTAAACATCACGCTAATTGAACGGGTTAAGCTTATTATTTAAATCAAATGGCCGGAAAGAAATTTAACACAACGTCAGATATCGAAATTAAAGAGGTTTATACTGAACCTTCAGGTATGAATGAGTTACCCGGCGAATTCCCTTTCACCAGGGGGATTCAAAAAGACATGTACCGTGGCAGGCCGTGGACTATGCGGCAATATGCAGGGTTTTCAACTGCCGAAGAATCAAATAAACGTTACCATTACCTGTTGAGCCAGGGTACCATGGGGCTTTCGGTTGCATTTGACCTCCCTACGCAAATTGGTTACGACTCAGACCATGAACTTGCGGACGGAGAAGTTGGTAAGGTAGGCGTGGCCATTGACTCGTTGCAAGATGTCGAAATCCTGTTCAATGGTATCGAGCTTAAAAACATTACCACCTCAATGACTATTAATGCTACTGCGCCTATATTATTAGCCATGTACATTGCGCTGGCAAAAAAACAGGGCGCAGACCTGAAGCAGATCTCGGGCACCATACAAAATGACATATTAAAGGAATACGCTGCCCGCGGCACCTATATATATCCTCCCCAGGCCTCCATGCGTTTGATAACTGACGTATTTGAGTATTGCAGCAAAGAGGTCCCAAAGTGGAATACCATATCCATTTCAGGCTATCACATCCGCGAAGCGGGTTCAACTGCGGTGCAGGAGCTAGCCTTTACCCTGGCAAATGGTAAAACCTATTTGAAAGCTGCCTTACAAAAAGGATTAGATATAAACGTTTTTGCGAAAAGACTATCCTTTTTCTTTAACTGCCATAACAATTTTTTTGAAGAGATAGCGAAGTTCAGGGCGGCGAGGCGCATATGGGCAAACATTACCAAAGAACTGGGCGCTACGGATGCGGGAGCGCAAAAGCTGCGTTTTCATACCCAAACCGGTGGTTCAACCTTAACCGCGCAGCAACCCATGAACAACATTGTTAGGGTAAGTAACCAGGCTTTGGCTGCCGTATTAGGCGGCACACAATCATTACATACCAACGGTTACGACGAGGCTATCTCCCTACCAACCGAAGCCGCTGCCAAAATTGCTTTACGTACACAACAGATTATCGCCTTTGAAAGCGGCGTAACTGACACGGTTGATCCGCTGGCTGGCTCCTATTTTATAGAAGCACTTACTGACGAACTTGAAAAAGCTGCCTATATATATATAGATAAAATAGATGCTATGGGCGGTTCAGTAAAAGCAATTGAGCAGGATTACATTCAACAGGAGATTGCCAGATCAGCCTATATCTATCAGAATGAAATTGAAAGCGGCGAAAAGGTGCTGGTTGGCGTAAACAAATTCACCGAGCCTGAGCCAGCTGCTATCAATGTATTCCGGGTTGACGATACTATCCGTATCAAACAAACCGAAAAAATCAACATTTTAAAGAGTACAAGGGATAACCTAGCCGTATCAACATGCCTGCAAAAACTCAGCACCGCAGCTATGGGCGAAGAAAACCTTATGCCTTATATATTAAACGCTGTAGAACAGTATGCCACATTAGGTGAAATTTCTGACACATTGCGCCACATTTTCGGGGAATACTGACACGGGCACCCTGTCAGTATATCCTTTTGACGGACGGACTATTTTTATTCAAAAATTTATCAGCTATACAATCAGGCGTTTAAAAAATATCAGGCGCTGCTAAGTTTATTGTGGCTTAAAAATTGACAGTTGCAGGCACCCCGGCGAACGGGCATTTGGGTAAAACACTAAAATGTGGAAAAAACTAAATTTAAAACTTTTGAATAGTTAATAAATAAGTAACTAAGCTGTGTTACTGCGAAATATAATATTTTATAATCAATTAGCAGCATAAAACAGGTTATTATTTCATAAATTTAATTACTAAAAATGTTGAAATATAATTTTTTTATCCACGATTTTTTTGAATATTCGATGTTCCGTAGCAGTTCCAAAAGATGTTTCGCTGGGGGTTGGAAATCAATATTTTAATAAAATTCAT